>NZ_PZOX01000001.1 GCF_003044305.1 Vitiosangium sp. GDMCC 1.1324
TCGGTGAGGAAGTAGTGGGTGGAGCCAAAGGCGGCGTTGAAGAGGAGTTTGCGGCCGTCGAACTCGTGGAGGGTGAAGCCCTCGGGAGTCCACTGCAGACGGTCCTTGCGAGCGGAGTTGCCGGAGGCGTTGGGGGCGTAGCACCAGAAGGAGGCGCAGGGCGTGTACTGCATGCGCTGGGCATCGAGGTTACGCACCCACCAGGAGCCGGAGGTGGGCTTCAAAACGAAGGCGAAGAAGTTGTGGTACCACTTCAGCGCATTGACGTTGGTGGGGCTGGAGCCGAAGGGCTTGGGCAGGCCAGTCATCTCGTTGGCGTGACTGGAGGCGTAATCCTCGGAGTCATAGGCGCGCAGGAAACCCAGGTCCGCGGAGATGCCGGTGAGGGGAAGGTCCTCGGCGCGGTGGAAGGAACTGCCGTCGGCGAGGTTGATGGGGTCTCCGACCATGATGTCGGAACACTTGCAGGACTTGTCCTTCTTGCAGTCCAGGGACGTGTTGGTGTCGGGGCAGTAGGGAGCGGCGCTCATGCTCGCCGGGACGAAGAGGGCGGCGAGCAGGAGCAGCACGGTGGCGGTCGTGAGCCGATTCATTGCTGGCTCTCCTGGGAGAGGAAGGGGAAGAGGCGGGTGGCGGTCTTTCCGTCGAAACGCCACACAGCGCCGTCATGTTGATAGAGGATTTCGTTCGTGCTCCGGCCGTACTGCGGCCGGGCGAGAGGTCCGGTGCGGTCGAACTTGTGGAGTTGCTTCACTCCGCCGGTACTCACGTCCACCTCCATGAGCGCAAGGGTGTCGCTCCGCATCTCGGCGTACACGCCTCGCTTGCTGTCCGGAGACAGCGAGAGTTGCTCCATACGGAGCCCCGCGGTTCGGATCGCGGTGACCTGACGGCTGCGCGTGTCGAGCACCTTGATGGAGCGTGTGAAGTCACATGGGGTGTGCAGGAAGATGACCTTCCCAGACGTGGCGGGAGCGGGGGCGAAATGGCAGCCCGGCGCATCCGTGAGCCGCTCATAGTTGAGGCCATCGATCCGCACCCGGGTGATTTGCGCGGTGGCCTTCGACGTATGCTGTCCCGGCGGGCCATCCGACTCGGGGTGGTGGGCGAAGTAGACCCATTGTCCATCCGGGCTGAGCGCCGGCTCGCCGTGACGTCCTGTATCCATGCCGATGGAGCGAGGAGCGGTCTTGGCCTTCCAATCCCAGGCGAAGAGCGCGTCGAATGGGTGGTGGGCGTCTTGCGAGGTGAAGACAATCGTTTTTCCGTCTCGCGTCACGGTGAGCGCTGTCGGCTCGAAGCCCGCTGGGAAGACGACGCGCTCGGATTGGAGGCCGGGCATGCGGACCAGTACCCAGTCCCGGCCTTCGCCGAATGCCAGCACCCGCGATTCCCTCCAGGCATCCCCGGCGGAGGCGGGGAGCGCGAGGAGCAGGAGCCACAGCGTGGTCATCCACCTCAGGGCATGGGGCGGCCGCCCGTGAGGACGGGGTGTGTCTGCCATTGAATGTATGGGCATCAGATCAACCAGAGGGCTCAGGGCGAGGGCTCGTCGCCGCGAGGGTTGCCGGGGAGGGACTGGGGAAGCTCGGTGGGGCGGGGACGAGCGGCGCCCTTTCCGCGCTTGGTCACAGCCGAGGGAGCCCAGTCAGAAGGAGGTGTGCAGACGCGCTCGGGGGAGCCGGGGACGAGGGTGACGCACTGCCAGCGAGAAGGGCACTCGGAGGCGTCGGAGCAGAAGTCGGAGCAGACGTAGCCCTCGTGGGAACCGGGGCGATAGTGGAGGCAGAGGCCCGTCTGACACTCGGAGCGGCCGGCGCGGGTACAGTCCTCGCCGAATTGCCTG
This sequence comes from Vitiosangium sp. GDMCC 1.1324, assembly GCF_003044305.1. Taxonomy (GTDB): domain Bacteria; phylum Myxococcota; class Myxococcia; order Myxococcales; family Myxococcaceae; genus Archangium. The sequence goes on from NZ_PZOX01000001.1 coordinate 1,847, forward strand.
GTGCGCGCCGCGGCTTGCAGGGGTTGACGCTCGGTGAGCACGTTGCCGGCCCTGCCGCTCGCCGAGTCGTCCGGGGAGGCGGTAGGATTGCACGCCAGCGCCATCAGGAACAAAGCCAGACAGGGCACCAGCGCTCGTAATGAGCACATGATGTGATTTCCTTTCAATGGACGCATGTCAATGTCAAAGGTGTTGCGGTTCCTACCAAGGGCCTCGCTCGCGCGCTGTGAATGGATTCACACAGGAGCGGTGCGCCCTGCTGCTTCGGCGCGGCACCCGGGATGGGCCTGCGTCATTCCCATCCGGAAGCCCGCACCTGGTGAAAATGGTTACGGGCATCTTTATGAGATCCTTGGCTGTGGGGCGGCGGACAGTGCAGTGCGGTGCTTGCACTGTCAAGGCACGTCTGGGTCAAGAACTCGTTTTATTTCCGTAGCCGTTCACGGGTATCGGTCCGGCTCGCCTCGGTCTGGGTAGGTTTGTAGCGGGGCATCAGCAAGCGGCGTACCAGCACGACGAACGGACTGGGCTCGCGGCGCTCGCGGATTCTGTCCCTGAGACGCAGACGGACGGTGTGCTGGAACGCCTCAGCGCTGGTTCGCAGCACGTGGGCTCCCATGAGGGGCGCCTCTGCGCCGGGAGGTTGCGTAGTGCCGTAACGCCGATGCGTGTTGAGGACACGCATCGGCGCGGGGCGCCGCCCTTCGCCAGAGCCCTCGCAATCACTGGTGCGCCTTGCCGCCGCCCGACGCGGTGAACGGTTACTTATTTCCGAGTTCATCTGCTTCAGGCGCTAGCCGGAAGTCCAAGAACATCCTGGCTGGATTTATCCATTGAAATGGAGTGCTCGAGACAAGGGCTCTCCTCGGGCCGCCGGTGCGACGGGTTCAACCCGAGGGGCTCGACACCCTCACCCCGTCCCCCTCCCGGAGGGAGAGGGGTTTCAGGGCACGCAGGCACCCACTCCCGTGGAGCCCAGCAGCGGCTCGCAGTGTCCGCTCGCGCAACCGGGCTCTCCCGATGGAGCGCGGCACAACCGGCGGCACGTCAGGGCCGCTCCGTCTTTCACGCACGCGCTCCCCGGCCGGCAGTCGTTCGAGTACGTGCACGGTGCTCCGTCCTCCGCCGTGCCCGCTGTCGCGCACACCGGTCCGCTCCCCGGCGAGGGGTAGCACCCCCGAGGGCTCGCGCAGCCCTGCGCCAGGGGATCGCACTTCGGACCCGCCTCTCCGCACACCCTCGGCAGCTCGTCCGAGCCCGTGAAGCGCAGCACCTCGATGCAATCGCGCGGTGCCGTGCACTGCTCGCTTCCGTAGCAGAACTTCTGGCACGTGAAGACCGTGCCCCCACCCGGCGCCTTCTGATCCGTGCAGTACAGCCCCGCCTTGCACGTGTCATAGAAGTCGCCCGACGGCGTCGCGGTGCTCGCACAGGCACCGCCCTCGGCCACCGTCCCGTCCGGCACACAGCGGCGGGCCGTCACGTCCCCCTGGCGCACGTAGGTGCACTTGCTGCCCGAGGGGCAATCCTGCGCCACCAGATCACATCCGCCCGGGAAGCAGCGGTTGCCCTGCCCACCCCCTTCCTGCAGGCCCCGCAGGCAGAGCGCGCCCGCGTCACAGCCCCGCTGACGCGCCACGTCGCAACCCGAGACCGTCCCACCCCCATCCGCGTCCGGTGTGCCCCCGCCTCCATCCTCCCCACTGTTGGTCTTCCCGGCGTCACTCCCCGCGTCCCCGGTGGCGCCGGTTCCGGGGCCTCTGCCGTTGCGGCACGCCCCGGCCATCAGTCCCACGACGAGGACACTGCTCAACAGAAGTACATTCGCCCGCATTCCTGGCCCCCTCTGGAGTCACGAACGGGACTAATAAGACGTCCGGGGAGAAACGGGCCCCCCTTGAACAACACCTGGGTGACAGCGGACACTTGCATCTGTCACGAAGTCCTCAAACGGGTGTCTCATCTCGTAGGACTTCCATCCGAAACACGCCCGAGGGAATCAAGTGCGCATGAGCATGAAGACTGCCGATGCCGCGGAGTCGTTGGCGGTGGCACACGCCAACCGCAGAGCCCATGAGAGGGTGACGGCGACGTTCGACGTGCGCTTCCAGGAACCCCAGGACGCGGCGCGCGCCCTGCGTGCGTACTCGCTCAACCTGTCCGCGGGAGGGTTGTGCCTGCGCACGCGCCGCTCGTATGACGTGGGCTCGCGCGTACGCCTTCAGATGACGGTGAGTGGCGAGGACTTCGACCTCGAGGGCATCATCTCGTGGGTACGGGATGACGCCGAGGCCATTGGCGTGCGCTTCGTCGGGGTCAGCGAGGCGGACCAGGGCCGCCTGCAGCGCGTGGTGTCCAGCTTCAAGCGTTGAGGCGGGGGGCTCCCCCCGCCCGGGGTGATGCGCTACTGGCCGTGCTGCTTCTCCAGCTCGGCGTGGCGCATCACCATGTTGTCCACCTGCACGAAGCCGCAGGACGTGTAGAACCCCTTCAGCTCCTCCAGGGCGTAGGCGCTCACCTCGAGCCGCTTCACGCTCAGCGCCCGAGCACCACACCGCTCGAGCACCTGCTGCATGAGGGCCTTGCCCACGCCGCGGCGCCGCCAGGTCTCCGTCACCACCAGCTCGTCCACGGTCGCGATGCGCCCGCGCAGCCTCAACTGTGGCCGGTGCGACAGCGACACCATTCCCACCGGGCGATCCTGCGAGTCCGCCGCCACGAAGATCTCGATCTCCGGATGGCTGATGACCCAGTGGACCGTCTGGGCATCCGAGCCGTGGGCGTAGCCCATCTCGCGCAGGAGCGCGGCTAGGCTCTCGGCGTCACCGCGGCGTGCGCGGCGGATGCGGAAGGGGGGAGCGTCCGGGGCTGGGGTTCTGGTGGGTATGGGTTGCACGGCCCACGCAGTCTACCCATGGGGCGGGCAACCTCGCAAAGGCAGAGGGCGGCTCCGGACTCGCATCCGGGCCGCCCCGCGCTTACATCGGCTCTTGGAGTGTGAGAATCAGGGCTGCTCGGCCGCCAGCGAGCGGATGGCGGCGGTGATGTCACCCAGCTGGGGCACCGAGGCCATCTCCAGCGTGTCCGCCAGGCCGATGCCCGGCAGGAACTTGCCGGCCAGCAGCCGGGGAGGGGCCACCAGCTTGAAGAAGAGCTCCTCCACCGTGCGGCGCACCAGGTGCTCACCGAAGTTGGTCACCTCGGTGTCCTCGTTCACGTACAGCACGCGGCCCGTCTTCTCCACGGAGCCCTTGATGAGCTCCCAGTCGTAGGGCCACAGGCTGCGCATGTCGATGACCTCGGCGTCCACGCCCTCGCTGGCCAGGTCGTCCGCGGCCTTCTTGCACAGCGGCAGCGTGCGCCCGTAGCTCACCACCGTCAGCTGCGAGCCCGGGCGCACCACCTTGCCCTTGCCGATGGGCACCGCGTAGGCCTCGAGCTCCTTCGGCCACTGCGGCTTCCACTGCGAGCGGTCTCCCAGCGGCGCGTCGATCATCTTCGACAGCAGCTTGTCGTCGTCCGGCTCGCCCGGAATGCGATCCTCGCCCTTGATGCGCAAGAGCGCCTTGGGCTCCAGGTACATGACGGGGTTGATCTCCTGGCAGGCGGAGATGAGCAGCCCGTACGCATCCAGCGGGTTGGAGGGGATGACGATCTTCCAGCCCGGGATGTGGGTCGCCGTCGCGTCGAACGAGTGCGAGTGGTAGATGGACCCGCGGATGCCGCTGCCCACCGGGGTGCGCACCACCATGGGCACGTTCCAGTCCCCGTTGGTGCTCCAGCACGTGTTGCCGGCGATCTTCAGCAGATCGATCGTGTTGTAGATGTAGTCGGCGAACTGGATTTCGGCGACGGGCTTCTGGCCGGCCATGGCCAGACCGATGGCCATGCCGATGATGCCGCGCTCGTCCAGGGGCGAGTTCCACGCCGTCTTGAGGCCCTGGGTGGCGGTGAAGACGCCGCCCAGCGGAGCGCCCACGTCCTCGCCGAAGACGTCGGTGACACCGAGGTTCTCCTCGGCGTAGTGCAGGGCCATGCGAATGGCCTGTGCCATGTTGGCCATGGGTTACTTCCTCTCCGCGAAGATGTGGTTCCAGATGGTCTCGGGGGCCGGCAGCGGCTCCTCACGGACCTGACGGGCCATGGCGGCCATGTCCTCGGTGTAGCGGTTGCGCAGGTCGTCCATGTCCTTGCGCGTGAGCACGCCGTTCTTCTCCAGGCGCTCCTCGAAGCGCGCCAGGCAGTCCAGCTCGTTGCCCACGAAGTTGGCGCCGGACGCCGACGAGTGCCCGTACAGGCGCGACACATTCGCCTCCATCAGGAACGGCTTGCGCTCCTTGCGCACGTACTCCATCGCCTCCTTCAGCTCCAGCCAGGCGTTGATGGGATCGTTGCCGTCGATCGTCTTGGAGCGGATGTTGAACGCCTTGCCGCGATCCGCCACGTGCGTCTCGCCGTGCTGCGTCTCCGCCGGCGTGGAGATGCCCCACTTGTTGTTGGTGACGATGATGAGCACGGGCAGCTCGTTGCCCGGGCGCGAGCTCCAGATGAGGCACGAGGCGAAATCGCCCTCGGCCGTGCCCGCGTCACCGCCGGTGACGATGGTGATGCCGTCTCCGCCGTGGCGCTTCTGTGCCATCGCCGTGCCCGGCGCCATCACGTACTGCACCTCGATGGGGGAGGAGACCGGGGCGATGTTCCACTCACGCTTGGAGAAGTGGCCCGCGAAGTTGCGGCCGCCCGAGTACGGATCCGTGGCCGTGTTCTTCATCTGCCGCAGCGCCCCGATGGGCTCCTCGCCCAGCGCCAGCATCGTGGCCGACTGGCGGTAGTGCGCGTGCAGGTAGTCGTAGGCCGGACCCTGGCCCTTCTTCATCAGCAGGCCGAGCGGGACGTTGAAGGCCTCCTCGCCGGGGCCCCCAATCCAGAAGTAGCCGTGGCCCTGCTTGTACATCTGGATGAGGCGCTCTTCGAGGACGCGCGCCTTCACCATCAGGTCGTGCATCCGGACCAGGAGCTCCCGCTCGAGCGGGAGCGCATCTTCTTCGCGGTTGAGGAGGCGGGGTTTTGGCACGCGCGTCTCTCTAGTCAGAGGAAGGGAACGGGGCCCCCTATACCGCAAAGGTGCCCCAGAATCTCAAGCGCCCCACGAGGTACACCCGCCGTCGAACATGCCGCGCTGCGGCGTAGGCGGAGACCCTGTCACGAGGCGTTCACGCTCGGCGTGAGCCGCCCTGGAAGTGAACCCCGGAGGCTGTTGGCAGCAAGCAGTCTTCCTAACGAGAACCCTCGCGCGGTGCCGGGGGTTCCTCGGGGGCTTGCTCCCCCGAAGTGGAGCCGGGCTGGGATTCCACGTCCCGCAGGGGAATCAGGCGCGAGAGCAGTGGTCCTCCGTGCTTGAAGCGCGCGATGCGCTGTGCCGGATAGATGCCCCGGTGGCCCGTGAGCAGATAGGCCGTGACGGTGACGATGACGACGTGGGGCAGGACGCCCGCTCCGAGCAGCTCCACGGCCATGATGGACAAGGCCAGGGGTGTATTGGCGGCGGCGCCGAAGAGCGCGGCGAGCCCCACGCCCGCGGCCAGCTCCAACGGCAGGCCGAGCACCCGCGCCAGCACGTTGCCGAGCGCCGCTCCCACGAAGAAGAGCGGCGTCACTTCACCTCCGAGGAAGCCCGCGCCCAGGGTGACGGCGGTGAAGAGCAGCTTGAGGGCGAAGGCCTCGGGCGGAAGGGTGGGGTCCACGAAGGCGCGCTCGATGGTGGGCACGCCCAGGCCGAGGTAGTCGCTCGTGCCCACCAGCTTCCACAGGACCACGATGACGGCGCCTCCGAGCGCCATGCGCAGGGGGAGGGACGGGATGCGTTTTTCCGACTGCTTCTTGAGGAAGTGGACCAGCTCCACGAACACCACGGCCACCACCGCCACCGCGATGCCGAAGACGAGCCACTTGCCGAGCACCCCCGGCGTGAGGGGCAGCGCCGCGGGCGTGGGGTACACCGTGTGGTGGATGCCGAGCGAGCGCGTGACGAGGTCTCCCACCACCGCGGCCACCAGCGCGGGCGCGAGCGCCTCGTAGCCCATGCGCCCCACACAGACGACCTCGAGCCCGAAGACGGTGCCCGCGATGGGCGTGCCGAAGACGGAGCCGAAGCCCCCGGCGATGCCCGCGGCGAGCAACTCACGCCGCGTGGCGGGCGAGACACGGAAGCGGTGCGCCACGGCATCCGCGAGGCTGGCCCCCATCTGCACGGCGGTGCCCTCGCGCCCGGCGCTGCCTCCGAAGAGATGGGTGAGCACCGTCCCCAGCAGCACCATGGGCGCCATGCGCAGGGGGATCTGCTTGTCGCCCTCGTGCACCGTATCGATGATGAGGTTGTTGCCGCCCCGGATGGGGGTGCCCCACCTTCCATAGAGGGCGCCGATGACGAGGCCCGCCAGGGGCAGGGTGTAGACGAGGACCTCGTGGGTGATCCGGAACCGCGTCGCCAGATCCAGCAGGTAGAGGAACACCGCCGACGCCACGCCGCACACGGCGCCCACCACGGAGCCAAGGGCCAGCCACTGCCCGAAAGAACGTGCACGCTTGTCCAGGGTCACTGTCCGTCCTGTTTGGAGGCCGCAGGAGTGCCTCTTGAAGACTCCACTGTCAGCAAAATCCCATTCAATACGGATGGATGCACGGACCCCCCTCCTGGTGGGGGTACTCGCATAACTGGAAAACTGAGATAAAGTCCCGGCCTCTCATATTCCGAACACCCGTCGCGCCCCCCACGCGCCGAACAGAGTCCCGCCTTGTCCAACGCCCCTCTGCCGTCCCAACCCCCGCCTGACGGGTCGTTCGAGCAGCAAGAGCCTACCTTTACCGCCACCCGCGTGGCGGGCCATACCTCGACGGCGATCTCCCCGCTCTACCCGGAGATGACGGGCACCATCGTCGCCCCGATGGAGGCCGGGGAGCTCCCCGATGTGGCCGCCATCCGCGGTCTGCGGTTGGATCAGCTCCTCTTCGTCACCACCGGTGTGCTGGTCGGCATCATCGTGGGCCTGCTCGCCTCCGTGGCCTGGATGTCCACCAAGGCCCAGTTCGAGGAGACCTCGGGGCGCTTCACCGAGCAGGTCCAGAAGCAGGCCACGGAGCTGGGCCAGACGCTCAGCCACACCCTGTCGCTCACCTCGGCCACCTCGCTGCGCGACAACAACTACGCCTTCCTCAGTGAGGTGGCGCGCTCCATCATCGCCGACAACCCCAACATCCTCCGCGTGCAGATCTATGACGCGGACAGCCAGCTCGCGGCGGACTCGTCGCCGGACGCGAAGCTCGGCACCCCCACCGAGCGCAAGCCGGAGCGCCGCTGGGTGAGCGCCCTGTACCAGGGCAAACCCATCATCGAGTACCAGGAGCCCATCGACTACGGCTCCCAGAGCGGCAAGGGCGTGGTCGTCATCAGCTACTCGCTGGAGTCCCTGCAGAAGCAGCTCCACGCGTTGGAGGCCTCCAAGCAGGAGTCGCTGCGCCGCAACGCCACCACCATGGCGGGCCTGGGCGTGGGCTTCCTCTTGGTGGCCGGCATCCTGGTCGCCATCCAGAGCCGCCGCATCACCCGGCCGCTCGGCGTGCTCACCGGCAAGGTGATGCAACTGGCCGCCGGAGACCTGGGTGCGCGCACCGAGGAGGTGCGGGGCGCCGGGCGCGAGGTGACCACGCTCGGGGTGGTGTTCAACCACATGGCCGAGCGCATCAACGTGCTCCTCGAGGACGTGCGCGCCAAGGCCCAGCTCGAGCGCGACGTGTCGCTCGCGCGCACCGTGCAGGAGACGCTGCTGCCCGGCCGCGAGGGCTTCCAGGCGGGCCCGCTGCGCATCGCCGGCCTCGTCGTCACCGCGGATGCGTGCGGTGGTGACTGGTGGACGCGCGCCGCCCTGGACGAGCGGCGCGTGGTGATCGGCATCGGTGACGTCACCGGTCACGGCCTCGCGACCGCCCTGGTGGCCACCAGTGCCACCAGCGGCTTCGCCGCCGCCATGACCATGCGCCCGCCCGCGGAGATCTCCGCCCAGCTCCTCATCTCCTCGCTCAACGTCACCATGGCCAACGTGGGCAAGGGCGAGCACCAGATGTCGAGCGCGCTGGCCGTCATCGACCTGCAGACGGGTGTCATCGACTACGCGAGCGGTGCCCACCCCAGCCCCGTCGTCTACAACCGCCTCTCCCGCCAGGTGGCCTCGCTGCCGGCGCGCGGTGCGCTGCTGGGCGCCTCCGCCAGCTCCCAGTACGCCTCGCGTCAGGCGCAACTGCGGCCCGGCGACGTCATCGTCTGGTACACGGACGGCCTCACCGAGTCCCGTGACGCCAGCCAGAAGCAGTACGGCACCCAGCGGCTGGCCAGTACCCTCGCGGCCAACGCCCACCTGTCCGCCGAGGCCCTGCGCGATGCCATCCTGGCCGATGCGCGTGCCTTCAGCGCAGGCCTCCCGGCCCACGACGACATCACCGTGGTCGTCGCCGAGTTCAGCCCCGCCTCCCCATGAGTCGCATGAGACGCCTCCCCCGTCCCTCCGTCCGCCGCCTCGTCGCGGCACTCGCCCTTGCCCATTCGCTCGCAGGTACAGGCGCGCTCGCCCAGTACCGTCCACCCCCCATGTCCGAGTCCCAGCGGCTCGTCCGGGAAGGTGAGTCGGCCCAGGTGGACGCGAGCACCGCCGCCACCTCCGGTGACAAGAAGCGCGCCGAGGCCAAGTACCGCAAGGCCCTCGAGCTCTTCGAGAAAGCGCTTGCCGCCGAGCCCACCTCCGTGCCGGCCGCCGCGGGCCTCGGCGCCGTGGGGCTCGCGCTCCAGGACTACGCCCGCGTCGCCGAGCGCGTGGCCCCGGTGTACGCCGCCAACCACGACTCGCTCGATCTGGCCTATCCGCTCGGTATCTCGCTCTTCAAGCTCAAGCGCTACGAGGAGGCGGTGCCCGTGCTGCAGCAGGTGACCGTGGCCAACCAGCCCGAGCACCTGCTCGTCCACTACTACCTGGGCAGCTACTACGCCCTCATCGCCCAGGACGGCGAGGCGACCGTGGCGGAGCTGCAGGCCTACCTGGCCCAGCGCCCCGACAAGATCGCCGCCAACGACTACCAGATTCACGAGCTGCTCGGCCGCGGCCACCTGCTGAGGAACGACCCCGCCGCCGCGCGCCTGTCCTTCGAGCGCGCCCAGGTGGGCCGGGCCGAGTCCGTCTCCATCCAGATGGGCCTGGGCGCGGTGCTCGAGATGGAAGGGAAGATTGCCGAGGCCATGGCGCTGCTCGAGGGCCTCACCGTGCGCTTCCCGCAGGTGCCCGAGGCCAAGGAGCGTCTGGGACGGTTGCTGCTGGCCTCCAACGAGCTGCCGCGTGCCGAGGTGCAGGCACTGGCCCTGGTGAAGCTGGGGAGCACGCCTCCGGCGCACATGCTGCTCGGTGACGTGCGCATGGCCCAGGCCCGGCCCGCCGAGGCGGAGACCGAGTTCCGCAAGGCGCTGGACCAGGCCCCGGGCGACGTGGCCGCGCAGATCTCCGTGGGTATGGCGCTGCAGAATCAGGGCCGCAACGAGGAGGCCATCTCCTTCCTGGAGGGCGCCGTGCAGTCAGGCGCCGACAGCCTGGAGCTGTGGTCCACGCTCGGCAGCGTCAACCGCCGCGCCGGCCGCTACGCCCGCGCTGTGGAGGTGCACCGCCGCGTGGTGGAGATGGCCCCCAAGCAGGCGCTCGGCCATGTGCTGCTGGGCGCGGACCACTTCGCCACCGGCCAGTGGGACCTGACCATCGACGACTACACCAACGCGCTCAAGATTGAGCCGGAGCACGCCGACGCGAAGAAGTGGCTGGGCCGCGCGCTGGCCCACCGCGCCCGGGACCGGGCCGGCAACGGGCGCGTGGACGATGCCGTGCGCGACCTGCGCCGCGCCTTCGACCTGGAGCGCTCCTCCGCCATGGCTCGCCGGCTGGGCGCCGCGCTGCTGCAACAGGGCTCCTACGCCGAGGCCCGCAAGGTGATGGAGCAGGGCGTGCAGATGCCCGAGGCCGCCTGGCGCGAGCATCTGCTGCTCGGCTACGCGCGGCTGGGCTCGGGCGCTCCCAAGGATGCGCTCGCCTCCTTCGAGAAGGCCGGACAGATGGCTCCGGATGTGGCTTCGCTCGCGGACGTGTCCGCCGGCTCGGCCCTCGCGGAGATGGAGCTCGGGCAGGTAGATGCCGCCCTCAAGCGGCTGGCCGAGCCCGGCACCTCCAAGCGCGCCATCGAGGTGACGCGCGCCAACCTCTCGCGTGCCCACCTGCGCCGCGCCTTCGCCCGGCTCGAGGCCGGTGACGGCGCGGGCGCCCGCCAGGACGTGGAGTCCGCCGAGCGCGCGGGCGTGGGGGGCAACTCGTCCGACCTGGGCCGTCTGGCCGCCTTCACCAAGGCGCTCTCCCAGACGGAGGAGGGCCGCTTCGCGGATGCGAGCGCGGGCTTCAAGCGCTCGCTCACCCCGACGCCCGCGTGGGCCCGGCCCAACACCCGCCAGCTCGTCGACGCCTTCGTCCTCTACCGCCGCGATCAACTCCCGCAGGCGCGCAAGGCCCTGGCAGCCGCCACCAAGCGCCCCATCCCCGAGCAGGCGCAGTGGACGTCCACCTTCACCAGTTCCCTCTACCGCCGCGAGGCCGAGCGCGCCTATGCGTCCGGCAACATGAAGGCCGCGGAGAAGGCCTTCAAGTCCGCGCTGGCCCTCGCTCCCGAGAGCGCCGCCCTTCAGCACAACCTCGCCTGCGTGGCCTACCGCGGCAAGAAGCCCGCGGACGCCGTGGCCGTCTGGAAGAAGCTGGAGGGCGCCGTACCCCAGGCCACACTCAATCTCGGCATCGATGCCCAGGAGCGCCGTCGCGAGATGGGCGAGGCCGTGGACTCCTACCGCCGCTACCTCGCCTCCGGCGGGCCTCGCGCCGCCGCCGTGCGTGAGTGGAAGGAGCGGCTGCAGATGATCTACGGCCTGTCCGATCCGGCCAACACCGCTCCGACCTCCAACCCCGAGCCCTCCAGCGTCACCGCTTCGGAGACCACTCCATGATTGCCCCCCGCTCGCTCCTTCTGGGCCTCGCGCTGTTGTTCGCGTGGGTGCCCGCCGCTGGCGCGGCCGCCAAGAAGGCCACCCTGGGCGTCTTCCTGCCCACCACCCTCACCGACGGCCAACAGCGCTTCCAGTACGCCGAGGCGCTCGCCGCGAAGCTGACCGAGGCCACCGGCCGCGCCACGGCGGCCAAGAGCTTCGCCCGCTACGAGGACTTCTCGAAGGCCGTCGCCGAGGGAATCATCGACTTCGCCGTCGTGGACTCCTGGGCCGCGGTGCAGCTCGGCGCCAAGGCCACTCCGGTGGCGCTCGCCCCGCTGTCCGGTGAGACGTCCCAGCGCTGGGCCATCGTCTCCACCGCGAAGGGCTCCGTGAAGGACCTGGCCGGCAAGCGGCTCGCCATCGTCAAGGGCGCGGGCGCGGCGGATCCCAAGTTCGTCACCAACGTGGTGCTGGCCGGCGACCTGGATGCGAAGAAGCACTTCAAGCTGACGACGGTGCCCAACGTGGAGTCCGCCCTCAAGATGCTGGAGGCCAAGGGCGCCGAGGCCGCGCTGGTGCCCCTGTCGCACGTGCCCGAAGGGGTTCGGGTGCTCTTCCGCAGCAGCAAGGTGCCGGGCGCCGTCCTCGTGGGCATGCGCGGCGACGCGGACGACCTGACGGAGAACCTGCAGAAGCTCCAGCCGGTGGCCCCCTTCGGCGCCTTCGTCGCCGTGCAGGGCAAGGAGCTGGAGGACTTCCGCAAGCTGCTCCAGAGCGGTCCTCCCCGCCGTCAGCCCGTGCTGGTGGATGCACCCGCACTGCGTGTGGAGACCAAGGCCCTCATGGAGCCCTCCGCCCTCCAGCCCGTGTTGCCTTCCTTCGCCGACGCCCTGGAGGTGTCCGCGGAGCAGCCGGATGACTGACCCAGGGGGGGCGACTTTTACCTCCTTACAAAGTTAGAGTTGCTACACTTCAACAACCCAGGGCGTTCGGGGACAGCCGTCGCAATGACGGCCTGGGGAGCGCGCCGGTCAGTACGACCAAGGACGTGTCCTCGAACGCTTCTCCTTCCACTCGCGGGACGTAGACACCGATGCACTCGACTCGAATCGCCTGGCTCCCGGCCCTCGTCGGGCTGATGTGTGGCCTCGCCTCCAGCAGTGGGGCGGCCCAGACGAAATCCTCTCCGCCCGCTTCCAAGAGCGCGGCGAACGCGTCCGTTGCCCAGCCTTCGGCCTCCCCGGCGTCGGATGCCCCGAAGGCGCGCAAGCTGCCGCTGCCGGCTCCCTCCACGTCCAACGTCCCCCAGCGCGCGCCCTTCACGGGCCCCTCCACCTCGCGGCCGCTGCCTCCGCCCTCGGGGCTGGCCGGGGTGGACATTCCGGATCCGCTCGCCACCTCCAGCGACTCCTCGCTCGAGGAGTCCGTCCAGCAGTTGCTGAGCGAGGCGGTGGTGTCCACCGCGTCCAAGCGCAACCAGCGCATCGCGGACGTGCCGATGACCGTCTCCTGGATTCCCGCCGAGGAGCTGGAGGGCACCGGCCAGTTCACCCTGTGCGAGGCCATCCAGTACTTCCCCGGCATGGAGTGCCGGCGCGGCGCCATGCGCAAGGCCGCGGTGAGCGCTCGCGGCCTGGGCTCCAACTACCTCTCCAACCGGCTCCTGCTGCTCAAGGACGGCCGGCCGCTGACGGATCCCTGGACGGGCCAGTTCTACGCGGACGAGACCACGCCGCTGAACAACCTGAAGCAGATTGAAGTCATCCGGGGCCCCGGCTCCTCGCTCTACGGCTCCAACGCCTTCAGCGGCGTCATCAACATCATCGAGCGCCAGCCGTCGGACCTGATGCAGGAGGGGCGCAACTGGGGCGCGGACGCGCGGTTGCTGGCGGGCCAGGATCGCACCTGGCGCGCACAGGCCACCGCGGCGGGCCGTGGCGGCCCCGTGGAGGCGCTCGTCAGCTACTACGGCTTCGGCTCGGACGGCCCGCAGCTCTTCAATGACACGAAGCTGGGCCGCGTGGACCACAACGAGGACTCGCTGGTGCACCAGGTGAGCGGCAAGGTGCACGTGAAGAACGTGGCGCTGGATGCCTCCTTCACCACCGGCGACATCGGCCGTCCGGGTGGCCAGCAGATCTCCACCGTGGGCAACTGCGGCCGTTGCCACTACACGCCCAACGACGTGGAGCACGTCCAGAACTTCAACGCGAGCGCGCAGATCGACCAGCAGATCACGGACAACGTGCGCGTGTTCGCCCAGGCGTACACCCTCTTCAAGCGCCGCCAGGTGGAGATGGAGAACGCCTTCAACTCGGACAGCCCCCAGGAGCCGCTCGGCAAGCGCCGCCGGCTGGGCGCCGAGGCCCGCGCGCTGCTCACCCTGGGCGACCTCACCGTTACCTTCGGCGGTGACTACAAGAACGACCTGGTCAACAACCCCAACGTGCTGCCCGGCCTGTCGCTGGACGACACCCAGCAGCAGATCCTCGGCGGCTTCGTGGACGCGGAGTACCGGCCGCTCAGCCAGCTCGTGGTCAGCGCGGGCGCCCGCTACGACAAGTACATGATTCCGGAGAAGGTCTGGCAGGCCCGCTCGGATCAGCTCTCCCCTCGCGCCAGCGTCGTGTTCCACGCGCGCCCGGACCTGACCTTCCGCGCCAACTATGGCCGCGCCTTCCGCGCGCCCACGCTGGCGGAGCTGGCCATCAACCAGCAGATGTATGCGGCCACCCTGCTGGGCAACGGCAACCTGCGCGCCGAGACGCTGGACACCGTCGAGGCCTCGGTCGACTTCTGGCCGTTCGACCGCACGGTGCGCATGACGGGCACGGGCTTCTACAACCTGGCCAAGAACTTCATCAACCAGGAGCTCCTCTTCGGCTCCACGTCCCAGTTCAAGAACATCGGTGACGCCCGCGTGGCGGGCCTCGAGCTGGAGGCCGCGGCGCAACTGGCGGCCATCAACTCCTCGTTCGACGTGGCGTACCAGTTCCTGGATGCGCGCTCGCTCGCCTTCGAGGGCCGGCCGCAGCAGCAGCTCGACTACGCGCCCCAGCACCGCGTGTACGTGCGCGGCCGGACGAACTTTGGCAAGTTCGCCTTCGCCGAGCTGTATGCCCTCTATGTGGGCGACCGCTTCGATCCGGGCTACGTGGCGAACGTGGACACCGGCCAGCCCGAGCGGGTGAAGCTGCCTGGCTACTTCACCGCCACCGCCCGCGTGGGAGCCAATGTCACCAAGGGCCTGACGGTGTCGGTGCTCGGCTCCAACCTCTTCAACGCGAAGTACGAGGAGTCCCACGGATTCCCCGCGCCCCCGCTGAGCCTCTTCAGCGAGGTCAAATTCCAGTACTGAGCCGTCACCGTGAGAGTCGCCCACCATCCGGGGGCCGCCACCGGCCTCCATCTCATCGCGGATCCCTCCCTGGCTCCCGCCACGCTGGAGCAGGCCGCGCCCACGCTCGTGCGAGGAGGTCTGCCCCTGGTGTCGGGTGGGGTGGGTGCGAGGGTCCCGGCACGCGAGCTGGTCCTCTTTGACGGCCGTCTGGGCCCGTCCCACGCGGCGCTCCTGGAGAGAGAACCCCCGGCGCTGCTGCTGGCCACGCGCGAGCCCGGAGGCACCCCGTCCGCGTGGGAGGTGCGGGTGCTGGCCTCGCTCCTGCGCGGCGAGCCGCTCCTGCCTCCCGGGGTCGCGGTGGCGAAGTTGTGGCTGGAGCGAGTGGTGGACATCAAGGGCGCCTCCTCCGAGGCGGCCGCGCTGGTGGAGGCCTCCAGGGGCAGCCGGAGCGCGGCGAACCTCGCGGCCGAGGTGATGCACGAGCTGGCCGCCAACGCGCTGCTGGACGCTCCGGTGGACGCCCACGGCACGCCGCTCTACGCCCATCGGCGCGAATCGGTGCAGTCCGTTGCGCCAGAGCACGTGTGCCAGGTGTCTTTCTGTGTAGGGGAGGGCGGTATCTTTTTGGAGGCGGTGGATCTCTTCGGACGGCTGCCTCCCGGGCCCATCGCGCGGGCGGTATCCTCGTTGGGGGGGCGGATGCAGGTGAATGCCTCGGGCGGCGGGGCGGGGCTGGGAATGCGGCGCATCGTGGAAGCGTGTGATCTGATCGCGGTCCGCGTCGTGCCGGGCAAGGAGACGCGGATGTTGGGCGTAGTAGGGCTCGGGGAGGCGCGCCGCCGCGCCGCGCTTCCCAAGTCGTTGCTGTACTTCAAGTCGGAATGAGGAGTGGGACGGTGGAGACGCAGGGTTCCAATGCCACTATCAGCCGCGTGCGCGTGGGTACCATCAACCACGTCCGCATCGCTGGCGTCATCGACGAGACCTTCCCGCTGACGTCCACCTCGTCGGACGTGGGCGGTCTCATCATCGTCGACCTCGGCCAGGTGGAGCGCATCAGCTCCTTCGGCGTGCGGCGGTGGATCGAGTTCGCCAGCAAGCTGCCTCCCGGGGGCATCTCGCTCTACGTGGTCAACGCGCCACCGGTGATGGTGGACCAGCTCAACATGGTGGAGGGCTTCGCCGGCGTGGCCCGGGTGCTGTCGGTGCTGGCGCCCTACACGTGCCGCGCCTGTGGCGAGGATCGGCTGCGCCTGGTGGACCTGCAGGCGGAGGCGGCCATCATCGCCGAGGGCCGCGCCCCCGAGCACTCCTGCCCGGTGTGCGCCGGCAAGCTGGAGTTCGCGGACCTGCCCAGCGAGTTCTTCGACTACGCCAAGCGTCAGCAGTTCGGCACGGTGGATCCGGTGGTGATGCGCTACCTGCGCGCCACCACGCCCAGCGCTCCCAGCGCGCTCACCACGCACCTGAAGATCGTCCAGGACGACATCACGTACATCACGCTGGCCAGCGAGCTGAAGGGGGACCTGAACGTACGTCGGCTGGCCTCGGGCCTGGAGGGGCGCGTCGCCTTCGACTTCGCCCACGTCACCAAGGTGGAGCCCGAGGCCGTCCCCAAGCTGGAGCAGGTGCTGAGCACGGCGGCGCAGGGCGGCAAGGTGGTGCTGTGCCGGGTGCCCCCGCCGGTGCTCAACGCGCTGACCCGCTTCACCAAACCGCTCGCCGCGCAGATCGGCACGCTGTGGCTGCCGTGCGAGTGCCGCAACTGCGGTCACGAGCACCAGCAGCGCGCCCTGGCCTCCGAGTACCTGGCCAAGCAGCGTGCCAACGCCAGCCCCGAGCGTCAGTGCCCCATCTGCGGCGGGAGCGCGCGTCTGCCTTCCATGCCCCAACTGGTGCCCCTGCTCAGCCGCTCGTCGCTGGTGGAGCACCCGCTGGAGGACATCGAGGCGCTCGAGGCCCGGGCCCTCAGCCAGTACCTGTTCGGCTCCACCAACGTGGATCCGAACGCCAACAAGGGCGGCAGCGGCTCGGACATCAGCAACTCCATCAGCGCCACCAAGCTTCAGGTCATCCGCCGGCTGGGCCAGGGCGGCATGGCCGAGGTGTTCCTCGCCAAGCAGGTGGGCGTGAAGGGGTTCGAGAAGTTCGTGGTGATGAAGAAGATTCTCCCGCAGTTCGCGGAGAATGCGGAGTTCGTCGACATGCTCTTCGCCGAGGCGCGGGCCAACGCGCGCCTCACGCACCCCAACGTCGTGCAGACGTTCGACGTGGGCATGAACGACGGCGTGGCGTACATCCTCATGGAGTACGTGCGTGGCCCGGACCTCAAGAAGCTGACGAACGAGCTGCGGCGCAAGGGGCTCGCCCTGCCGCTCGAGCACGCGCTGCGCATCGTCGCCGAGACGGCCGCGGGCCTGCACTACGCGCACAGCTACGTGGACCCGGCCGGTGTGCCCCACCCGGTGGTGCACCGCGACGTGAGCCCCCACAACGTCCTCATCTCGCTCGATGGCGCCATCAAGCTGAGCGACTTCGGCATCGCCAAGGTGCAGGGTGAGGAGAACACCCAGGCGGGCGTGCTCAAGGGGAAGATCTCCTATATCTCCCCCGAGGCCGCCGCGGGCCGGCCCCTGGACGCGCGCAATGACGTGTTCGCCCTGGGCGTGGTGCTCTTCGAGCTGCTCACCGGTCAGCTGCCCTTCAAGCGCGACCACGACGCGGCCACGCTCAACGCCATCGTCCGCGAGCCAGCGCCCGTACCGTCGCAGCTCAAGCCGACTATCCCCCAGGACGTGTCGGACCTGATCCTGCGCGCCCTGGTGAAGGATCCGGCGCGCCGCACGCCGTCCGCCGCGGCCATGCGCGAGGAGCTCGAGGCGGTGATGGCCCATCACCGGCTCAACTCGTCGCCGGCGGCGGTGGCCCAGTTCTTCAAGGCCACGCTGGGTGACAGGCTCGCGGAGTTCGGGCCCACCACCCCCAGCCCAGCCACCGGCTCCTTCCCGAGCGTGGCGGGGCATGGAACCCCGTCGGGCAGCATGCGCGCTCCCGCTCCGGGAAGTACGGGCGAGGTGGCGTTCTCGGACACGCCTGTGCCCGGGAAGTCGGGAACCCCCTCCCGGCCTGGAACTCCGAGCGGCACCGGGCAGTATGGCCCCGTTTCGCAGTCCCAGGCGGCCGTGCGCCCGCCAGCTCCTCCCATTCCGACGCCGACGGCCGTTCCGGCTCCCACGGGTGGGGAAGAGCGCACCGAGGTCTACCGGCCTGTGCAGCAGGGCCTCATCGCGCCCAACTCGCTGCCGCCCGAGCCTCCGACGGTGAAGGCCTCGGCTCCGGCCGTTGCGCCTCCGCCTCCGACCGTGGCCTCTCGTCCAGGGGCCATGTCCTCGCCCGGTGTCGCGCCCGTGCATCCCGCCGCACCGGCTCCGGCGGCGCCCATGCCGGCGCGCCCGTCCTTCTCCTCCGCGCCCACGCCGGCGCGTCCGTCCCTGTCCTCCGCACCCGCGGTGCCTCCTCGTCCCTCCGGGCCCGCGTTGCAGCCCGCCGTCCCGGTGTCCGGCCGCGCGGCGACCCACGTGGGGCCCGCGCCCGCTCCCGTGGGTGTTCATTCCAAGAGCCATGCCCCCGTGGCTCCGCCCGCCACGGCTCCGGCCACGTCCGCGGCCAGGCCCGCCGTCAAGCCCGCCGCGTCCGGGTCTTCGCCGCTCAAGTGGGTCCTCATCGGCGTCGTCGGGCTCCTGGTCATCGGCGGGGCCGCCGTGGTAGTTCCGAAGGTGCTCTCGGGCGGCGGCGTCGAGGTGATCAACCGCGAGGCGGGCGAGCAGTTGTACGTCGCCGGCCTCCGGGTGGAGGACCCCAGCGGTCTCAACCTGGAAGGCGCCAGCCAGAGCGTCGTGTCGACCGCGGTGAATGGTCAGCTGCGCCGCTTCGGCATCGCCGTGCGCAAGGACGTCATCGACGTGCGCACCCTGCCCGAGGCCCGGCCGGAACCGGGAAGCAAGGGCAAGCTGAGCGTCGGCGGGCAGACGGGTTGCTTCGTCAAGGTGGGCTCGGAGATGGCTCCCGGTGCGACGCCCGTGTCGATGCCCATCGAGGCTGGCAAGGAGATCGAGGTGATCGTCACCTGCCCCAACCAGCCGGTGTGGTCCCGGTGGGTGATGGCGGTGCCAGGGCAGGAGGTGGACGTCCTGCCGCTGCCAAGGAAGTAGGGAGTTCCCCTCTCTCCGCAGGGGCCGAAGGGCCGGGGTGCGTCACCCATGAAGGGCTGGAATCTCTTTCCTCACCTCGTTGTCCGCACCACCGGTTTTGCCTTCGAGCGGCTGGAGCGTCTGGGTTGTCCCGAGGCGGCGGCGAGCGCTCGGAAGCTGTGGGCCGAGCA
This sequence comes from Vitiosangium sp. GDMCC 1.1324, assembly GCF_003044305.1. Lineage (GTDB taxonomy): Bacteria > Myxococcota > Myxococcia > Myxococcales > Myxococcaceae > Archangium. The sequence goes on from NZ_PZOX01000001.1 coordinate 20,624, forward strand.
GCGTGAGTTGGAGGCGCTGAAGGCCAGCGGTCCTCGCCTGCGCCGGCCGCCGTCCGCCGTGCTGGCGGCGTTGAAGGCGGGACGCCCGGTGGACGTGGCAGGCCTGGAGTCCCCCGAGTTCTTCGCCGCCTACAACGTCCACGCTCGCGCCGCGCAGGAGGCCGCGTCCGAATTCGAGGCGGCGTTCACCCGGGAGTCGGCTCGGGTGGAGGAGTCGCTCGCGGCGCTGCGCACCGAGCCCCGCTTTTTGGAGGCGGTGGCGAGCTCCAGCCCGCCGGTGGCGAGGGACTTGATCGCCGGCCGGGACGGGGCGCGGCTGAAGCGGCAGGTGGCCAGCTACCTGCAGCGCCTGTGCGCGAAGAACGAGACGATGAGCTTCTTCGGCCCCATCAACTACGGCCGGGTGGAGCCCGAGGCGCCCACGGGTGTCACGGTGCGCTGGTCCGGCCCGGAGTTGCTGGTGGGGCGTAACACCTTCGCCGCCTCGTGGTTGGTGCTGGGCCTGGTGCGCGCCATCGCGGCCGACCCGGAGGTGGCGCCCTGGCTCGTCCTGCGCCGCAAGTCCTTCGCCGCACTGCCCCCGAGCAAGGGAGCGGCGCCCAGCCCCTCGAGCATGGAGGAACTGCTCCCGAGACTGGTGGAGGCCGTGGATGGAACCCGGCCCCTGTCGGCCCTGCGCGAGGCGCTCGGAGTGGAGTGGCCGCTGCTGCTCGAGGCCGTCCGCTTCGGCTTGCAGCGCAACCTGTTCACCCACCAGCTCGAGGTGCCCGCGGCCTCGCACCATCCGTTGGAGGACCTGGCCGAGCGGCTCGCCGGTGTTCCTGGCCCGGTGGCGCGTGGGCATCTGCGTGAGCTGGAGGAGCTGCTGCGGCTGATGGCGCGCTACGGCGCGGCGGATGCGGCGGCCAAGATGGTGCTCAACGAGGAGATGGCGAAGCACGCCCGGGAACGCTGGAACGTGGCGCCCGTGGCTCCCGCGTCGACGTCCGACAGCCATAACTTCTACCAAGACCGGCTCCCGATGCGGGAGGAGTGCGGCGGAGACCTGCGTCTCACGCTGGGCGGCGAGCGGGCGCGAGAGCTGACCCGGAGGTTGGAGCCGGCGCTCGGGTTGATGGGCGAGGCGGCGCTGCGCACGCGCGAGGCGGCCCGTTCCGCCGTGGCGGCGCTGGTGGGTGCGCGGACGGTGCCTTTCTGGAAGGTGGTGGCGGCGTATGGAGAGCGGCCGCGGCCCTATGACACCACCGTGGCCTCGGCGCTCGCGGCGGCCATCACCGACCCGGCGGCCTCCCGCGTGGAGCTGGATCCGGCGGTGCTTCCCACGCCGCGCACGGACGTGGAGCTGCCGATCGTCACGTCGATCGATCTGCTCGTGGGGGCCTCGGACGTGGAGGCCTGGGGCCGCGGTGATTACGAGCTGGTGGTGGGGGACGTGCACGACACGGCCCTGGTGTGGGGCTGGGCGCTGCAGTTCCACGAGGAGCGCAGGCGGGTGGAGAGCGAGATGGTGCGGGCGCTCGGGGCGCTGCGGCGGCCGATGCCCTTCGTCACCGTGCTGGCCTCGCGGCGCACCGGCCTGTTGCCCTCCGAGTTCCCTGGCCCTGTCGTCGAGTTGGGTGGAGTGAGCGCCCGGGCTTCGGCGTGGCGGTTGCCCTTCGACGATCTCCTGGTGGAGAGCGACGGGCGCACGGCGCGGCTGGTGTCCACGCGATTGGGCTCGGAGGTGTGCCTCTACAACGGCGAGATGGAGAGCGTGGTGCAGACGGCCTTCGCCCTGCCGCGCATCCGTCCCCTGCGAGTGTCCCTGGGCGCGCATACGCCGCGGTTGGTGCTGGGTGGCGCGGTGTTGCAGCGCGAGCAGTGGCGGCTGGAGGCCGCGGACGGGGAAGCGCTCCTGGCGTGCAAGGACGACAAGGCCCGGCTCCGGACGGCGGTGGCCATCTGGGCGCGGATGGGGCTGCCGGAGCACGTGTTCGCGAAGTTCCCGGGCGAGCGCAAGCCGGTGCTCATCGACGTGCGCAGTCCCGCGCTGCTGCGCGTCTTCGTCAACCTGCTCGAGCAGAAGGGCGAGGTGCTGCTGTCGGAGATGCTTCCCGCACCCGGACAGCTGTGGCTGGGCACGGCGGGCGGGAGACACACGGCGGAGCTGCGCTGCTGCTTCCTGTGGGGTACCGCTTCATGAAGCTGCTCGTGCTGCCTCCCCACCGAGACGTGACGTGCGTGCCGGATGCACCCGAGGGCTGGCGGGTGCTCGATGTGGCGCGTGCCTTCTGCCAGCGCGTGATGGTTCCGGAGACGCTGGCTCGGGCCGTGGAGACGCGGGAGCGAGAGCCCGCCACGCCCGAGTCGATGCGGGAGTTGCTGCTCCTGCGCGCCGCGCTCGTGCTGTGGAAGCGGGGGAGGGCGGACGCGTACCGGCCCCTGCGGGCCCTGGGCGCGGTGCTGACGGCCCTCTCCGGTCCACCCGCGGGCGTGCGCGTGAGGCTGGACGACATCGAGCTGGAGGGCGGCACCACCGAGCGCTCGGCGGACGTGCAGCGGAGCATCGGGCGGCCCGCGCTCTTCAATGAGGACCTGGTTCGCGCGGCCGATCGCTTCCCGGGTGCCGAGCGGGTGCGGTTGTGGCTGGAGAAGGACCTTCAACTTCCGGCGGCGGTGGCGCTCGCGGCGGCATGCCCGGCCTCGGTTGCGCTGGAGGTGGCGGGCCCCTTCGCCACCACCCACCGTGCGGTGCTCGCAACGCTCCCCGCTTTCCAGCGGGCGTCCTTCCCCGAGGATGTGGCTCCACTGCGTTGGCGGGTGTCGGCGCTGGACGCGGAAGGCCCGGAGCCGCTCACCTGGGTGCCCGAGGGCGCGCATCCACCGGCGGACGGAGGGCCCTGGGCGGGTCATGTGTCCCTGAGTGCCTTGCGCGATCCGGAGGCCCTCGTGGCGAGCGGCTGCCGCACGGCGGTGGTGGGCTTCTGCTCGGTGGACGAGGGCTCGGTGTTGGGCAGTGACGGGACGCGCGTACTGTTGGACTCGCTGGCCGCCTCGGTGGAGCGTCTGCGCTCGGCCGGAGTCCGGGTGGTGGCGGAGTGGTGGGTGGGGGCTCCGGGAGTGGATGAGGCCACGCACGAGCGGACCTTCGTGCTGCTCGGACAGCGGCCCGTGTTCGATTGGGTTTCGGGAGTGAGGCAGTTCCACTGGACACGCGGGCGCTCCGGCGAGGACTTCGCGGGAGTGCCGGTGCGCTTCCTCGCGCCGCCCGAGGACCGGGACCTGTCGCGCACCGTGCCCTTCGAGGCACCCGGGACGGTTCCTCAGGCACGCTTGCCGGAGTTGCTCAACGGGCTCGCGGGAAAACTGCTGCAACGCGCGCCGCTCAGCCCGGGCCGGGTAGCCTGGGCGTCGCTCCATCCCCCGAGTCCCGTGACGCCTGGAGGTGACTGGGTGAGGCTGGATGGAGACTGCGCGCTGGTGCAACTGCCGGCGGGGCTGGATGGCGTGGTGAAACCCTCCTGGTACGCGGCGAACCTGCGCACGGGCGGAGTGCTGGCCATGGACGCGAGGCTCGCGCCGATGGTGGCGAGGGCCGAGCAGCCGGTGACGGTGGGTGAGCTCTTCGCGACGCTGCCGGAGGCGCAGCGCGGCAAGGTGGAAGCGGCGCTGGTGGGCCGCGCGATCCTCGAGAGGGTACACGCATGAGCGAGCGCTGGACGCTGGGCGACGTCTTCGTACTCCGTCACGCGGGTTTCCCGTTCGACTGGTTGGAGGGCCTGGGCTTCTCGGAGGGGCTGCGCTCCGAGGTGGCGGTGCTGCTCGAGGACGAGCGGGCGCTGGTGGAGGCCGTGCGAGCCGCCGCGGGCGAGGACGCGGCCCGGGCAGCGCGCGAGGCGTTGGAGCGCGGCAAGGAGCCCTCGCTCAAGCCGAAGTACGGGCCCGCATGCGCACAGGAGCTGGAGCGCTACCGCTCGCATCGAGCGGCGCTGTCGACGCGGTACGCGGAGGAGCGGCAGGAACTGCGGAGGCGCCTGCGCGAGCGGGCCGCGGATCCCGCCATCCAGGAGGCCGTCTTCTTCTCCAACCCTGCCATGTACGAGAACGTCTGGTCCCGCTACCTGGAGGGGGAGCAACGGCCGGACAACTCGGATGCGCGCCGGGTGGAGAGACAGGTCTACACGTACCTCCAGCGCTTCTGCGCGAAGAACGAGACGACGAGCTTCTTCGGCCCCATCTCCTACGGCGAGTGTGACGGAGAGGACGGCACGGACGTGCGCGTGGTGCCGAGCGGGAGCACGCGGCGGCGCACCTTCCTCACCTTCTGGGCCGTGACGGAGCTGGCCCGGGCGGTGGGCCGTGAACGGGTGGTGCGCCCATATCTGCCGCTGCGCCTCAATCCGCTCTTCAAGGTGGAGGCGGGCCGTGCGAGCTGCGCGCCGTTGAACCTGGAGGTGGCGCTGTCGCCGGAGGCGGAGCGGTTGCTCGAGGTGCTGCCCACGGCGCCGACGCTGGACGCGGCCTCTCGCGCGCTGGGCCTGCCGGTGGAGGGAGTGGAGCGGCTGGTGGTGCCGCTGGTGAAATCTGCGCTGGTGCTGCTGGGGCTGCCCTTCGTGGCCAACGACTTCGGTGCCTTCACGAGCCTGCGCGAGGCGGTGGCGGCGCTGCCCGCATCGGAGGCCCGGGAGCGGTGGCTGTCGCGGCTGGACGAGCTGGAGCGCCTGCGCGCCGAGTTCGAGAGCGCGGGACTGGCCCGCCGCCGGGAGCTGATGCAGACGCTGGAGACGCGCTTCACCGAGTACACGGGCAAGCCCGCGCGGCGAGGCGAGGGGCAGGTGTATTCGGACCGGCTCATCCTTTACGAGGAGGCGTCCTCGCCCTTCCGGCTGAAGCTGGGGCGGCGCTTCAGCGAGGAGATGGCGGCGAAGCTGTCCGGGGGACTGGAACTCTCGGCGGCGTACGGGGACCGGGTGCAGCGCAGCTACCGCGAGCAGGTGCGCGATGCGCTGGGCGCGGAGGAACGGCCACTGGACTTCCTGGAGTACGCGGTGCGGCTGAGGCCGGACCAGGTGGCGGGGAGCCGCTTCGCGCCGGTGCCGCCCATCCAGCTCGAGGAGGACCTGTCGCGAGCCCGAACGCTGCCCGAGGACTTCCTGGGCACGTCCACTCCTGGAGGCCGCTACTCACTACCGGACGTGTGCCTGGCGGCGACGGGAAGCGGCTACGAGGTGATGCTCGCGCGGGTGCACCACCACCTGATGCTGTGGAGCTGGCTGAGCGCCTTCTATCCGGATCGCGCGCGCTACGAGTCAGTGGCGGGACAGTGGTTGCAGCGCGAGCCGGCGGCGCGAGGGCTGGTGGGGCTGGCCATCCGCCGGCGCAACAAGGGCTTCTACGTCTTCCCGGGGCGGCGGCTGGTGTACTCGGTGTCGGACGTGCTGGACGTGGAGCAGGGGGCGCTGAAGACGCACGACGTGAAGGTGCTGCCCACGCGCGAGGGGCCGGTGCTGGTGGACGGGGAGGGGCAGAGGCTCTCACTGTACATGCCGCTGGACGACTTCAACACGTACCCGCCGTTCGCGGCGCTGGGGCACCCGCAGGTGCTGCACGCGAAGCTGCGGACCCAGGGCCGGCACTTGCCGAGGCTCAGCGTGGGCGGAGCGGTGTACCAGCGGGAGCGGTGGGAGCTGCCGACCACCACGTTCTCGCAGGTGAGCGGGCTGGATCTGCTGCTCGCGGTGGAGCGCGAGCGCCACACGAGCGGCTGGCCACGCTTCGTGTTCATGCGCAGCTCCACGGAGCGCAAGCCGTACCTGATCGACACGGCCTCGCCGTTCGCGCTGGAACTGCTGCTGTACCTGTCGCGAGCGGCGGAGCAGCTCTCGGTGGAGGAGATGTATCCGGCACCGGAGCAGCTGTGGCTGAAGGACGAGCGAGGCCGCTACACCTGCGAGATGCGGATGCAGGCGGTGCGCTGGAGCGAGGAGGGAGGCTGACCGATGAGCGCAATGCAGGACGTCCTCGTACTCGGAGCGGGAGTGATGGGCCTGTCCGTGGCGCGCCGGCTGGTGATGCTGGGGGCGCGGGTGACGGTGTTGGACCCGATGGACCCGGGAGGGCAGGGCTCGCGAGCGGCGGCGGGAGTGGCGATTCCCTCGGTGCGGCTGTTGGACGACCCGGACATGCTCGCCTTCACGAGGGCGGCGCACGGGGCGCTGGCCGAGGAGCTGGCCTCACTGGGTGACGGCCTGCACCTGCGCCGGGGACAGGGCGTGCTCCGGGTGGCAATGGACGCGAAGGGCCGGGACGCGCTCGGACAGAAGGCGGCGAACCATCCCGAGTGGTTGGGCACCTGGATGGATGCCACGCGAGTGGTGGAACTGGAGCCAGCGCTGGAGGGCACGCCGATCCTCGGAGCCTTCCTGACCGAGCAGGGCTTCATGGTGGACACGGAGGCGTACCTCAACGCGCTGCTCCACGACCTGCACCGAAGGGGCGTGCGGGTGCGCCTGGGCGAAGGAGCACGCGCAGTGGCCGAGGTGGAGGGCGGAGTCGAGGTACGGACGGAGCACGAGACGCTCCGAGCCGGAAGGCTGGTGGTGTGCGCGGGGGCGTGGTCGGGGGGAATCGCGGGGCTGCCGGGGCTGCCGGTGAAGCCGATGCGAGGGCAGATGCTGACGATCTTCAGTCCGGACGTGAGACTGACGCGGGTGGTGTCGGGGCCTACGTACCTGGCGCCGTGGCGGATGGGGGAGATCGTCGTGGGAGCGACCGAGGAAGACGCCGGTTTCGCGTGCCACGTGACGCCGACGGGGCTGATGCACCTGGGAGCGACGGTGGCGAAGCTGGCGCCGAAGCTGCGCGAGGCACGCTTCGGAAAGGCGTGGGCGGGACTGCGCTCGGTGACGCCGGGGGGCAAGCCGCTCATTGGCCGCTACCCGGGGACGAAAGTGGTGCTGATCGCCAGCGGGCACGCGGGGCAGGGCATCCTCACGAGCGCGCTCACGGGCCGAGCGGTGTCGGAGCTCATGGAGCACGGCCACAGCGAAATCGCCGCCGCCTTCGAGCCCGAGCGTGTGCTCGCGGCGGCTTCGGAGCACTCGTAGTCATTCTGGATGTCCGGGTTCAGCCCTTGATCCGCTCGAAGGACGCCACGCTCTGGGTCAGGGCGGGGAAGTCCAGCTCGCGAGCGAGCCTCCAGAGTTGCTGCCGGAACAGGGGTTCGGAGGGCAGGGGCTCCAGGGTGCCCACGAGGATGAGGTTGTTGTACTCCGAGGCGCCGCGCAGCTTCGCGCAGTCCTCGAAGGCCCGGGCGAACGTCTCGATTCGCGGCGCCACGTTCCTCGGCTTCTCCAGCGCGATGTTGAGCACCGCGACGCCACCGGGCTTGAGCCTGCGCTGGACGTCCTCGAAGAAGCGCGATTCCTTCAGGTGATCAGGTGTCCCGCTGTCCGAGAACGCATCGAGGAGGATGACGTCGTAGTGAGTCCCCTGCCGCGCCATGAAGCGTGCTCCGTCATCCACCAGGATGCGGAGCCGGGCATCCTCCCGGACACCGAAGAAACGCCGGGCCACGTCCACCACCACGGGGTTGAGCTCCACCACATCCACCCGCGCCCGGCCAGGCAGGAGCCGGTGCAGCAGCATGGGGAACGCGCCTCCTCCGAGCCCCACCACCAGCACACGGGAGCGGCCCCGCGTGAGCGCGAGCCCGGCGGTGGCCACGCGCACGTAGCTCGTCGGGACCGCGAGCGGATCGCTCTTGAGGATGGCGCTCTGCAGGGTGCCATCGGGGCTGTCGAAGCGCAGCGTGCGCTGGTCGCCCTCGTCCACCACGTACACGGTCCCGAAGGGCGAAGAGGCCTCATGGACCACTGTTCCCGAAAGGCTCACCTTCTCCTCCGGAGCGGAGTCGTGGACGCGCTCGGTAGCACGGTCAGGCTGCCCGGTCCAACACTCCGAGTGGAACAGGCCCCCAACCCGGCGGGTGGAATTCTCCTCCCTGCCTTCTCATTCAACCAGAGGAGGTGTCCTCGCGGCCCCGGCACGGGTCCTCTCGTTACCAGGGAATCGGGCATGCTTGGACCCGGGAGGAGGCATGGGCGCATCCATCACCTTTGACGATTCGCACTGGCCACTGCTCATCTCCCGGTTCCGGGGCGCGGCCACGGATTCAGAGTACGAAGAGTACCTCGCCCGCGGGACAGCCTATCTCCAGCGAGGCGATCTGTACGTCAGTGTCCTCGACATGGGTCAGCTCGTCATGCCCACGGTGGCACAGCGCCAGCGCCAGGCCGAGTGGGTGCTGGAGCACGCGGCACTCATGCGCGAGCGGTTGCTCGGCTGTGCGCTCATCATCACCTCTCCCTTCGTCCGGCTGGCGCTGAGCGCCGTCCTGCACATCAGGCCCCTGCCCACGCCGTATGTCACCGTCCACGACCTGGCCGGGGGGGTGAGGTGGACCGCGGCCCAGTTGGAATCGGCTGGTCTCCTAGAGGCCGTCGGGCGCATCCGCCGCGACTTCGGCCTGTGAGGTGAGCCTCCGAGGCGGTGGAGCAGGGTAGAGTCCGCCGCATCTCATGACCGTACGGGAGCTCTGGGTGTCGCGCCTGCTGGGTGCAGTGGTGGGAGTCTTCGTGCTCGTCGTCTCGGGCTGCGCGCACGCGCCCTCCGAGCCTTCGCGCTCCGAGGCCACCGCTTCCGCTCGAACGATCGTTCGAGAATCGCTGCCCTCGGGTCCGCTCGTCCTCCGGGGAGTCGTCACCTGGGAGGGCAAGCCGGTGGCGGGCGCGACGGTGCGCGCCGTGCTCCATGCCGACGTGCCGCTCTCCGCGCGAGCCTGCTCCCATGGCGAACCCGGGACGACGATCCTCGATCCCGAGTGCGGCGCCATGAAGGGAGAGCTGGCGCAGACGGCGGACTGGCTCGGCTACAGGTCTCCGCTCCGCGAGACCGTGAGCGATGCCGATGGCTGGTTCGAGCTCACCAACCTCCGGGCTGCCACCTACGATCTCTGGGCCAGTGGCCCCATGGGGACGGCCTTCGTGGCCGCCATTCCCGCGGGCTCCACCGTGGCCCGGGTTCCGTTGGAAGCGGGCAGGAGCGTCTCGGTGGTCGTGAGGGACGGCGACTCGGGGCGGCCCCTTCCCGGTACCCAGGTCGCGCTGCTGCCGCGGGCCGGAGGCTACGCCTTCGTGGCGGCCTCGGATGCCGAGGGAAGGACGATCTTCCCGCGGGTGCCCACGGGCGAGTACCACGTGGTCGCCTCGCTTCCCGGGCGCCTCGCGGACGCGAGCCCGGTGCGTGGGGACGAGGTCGCGCTCGGCCTGTACATGCCTCGGAGACTGTCGGGCCGCGTGCTCCGGCAGGGGAAGGACGGCGTGGCGGGCGTTCGCGTCCGACTCGAGGGCCAGGGGTTGCAGGGGCAGATGCAGACCCAGGCGGACGGGAGCTTCCGGCTCGAGGGACTTCCACCGGGCACCTACTCACTGTCGGCGCGCGAGGGACAGGAACTCGCGACGGCGACGGTCCGCATCTCCGGCGATGGGGACCCCTCGGACGTACAGCTCTCCTTGGAGCCTTGTGGCGAGGTGACCGGGCGCGTCCTGCGTCCCAAGGAGGTGCCCATCCCAGGGGCGGCGGTGGAACTGCTGCTCACCCGCGATGGTGTCGAGCGGAGGAGCCTCGCTACCACCTCTTCGGACGGACGCTACCGCTTCGAGTGCGTGGAGCGGGGTCAGGTGCTTCTCGCCGTCAGGGCCGCTGGCCATGTCTCCCCGCTCGAGCCGACGAAGGGGGACCTGTCCGTGGAAGGCTCGCTCTCGGCCAACTTCATCCTCCAGCCGGCGGCCCTGGCACGCGGACGCATCGTGGATCCAGAGGGCCGGGGGATCAGCGGTGTCCGAGTGCTCCTCTCTCCGCGCGCGGCACGGGGCCCGTCTCCTTCGGGGGAAACGCGCGGTGATGTCCCCCCGGGAGGGGGTACTGCCCTGACGGCCAGGGATGGGAGCTTCGCGGTGGACGGGCTTGCTCCCGGCCGTTACGCGTACGAGCTCTCGCCAGATGACACGTTCTTCGGGGCTCGGGGAGTGGTGTACCTGCCGGCCGGGAATCTGAGGCTCAAGCTGCTTCGCAGGCCCGCGCGAAAGGACAACCCGGAGACCGAGCCCGCCCGGGTCCGCAGCTCCCTGCCCGGAGGGTGAGCGGCCCGGCGTCGTGGAACGCACGTCTGGCGCCGCTGGGGCTGATCCACCCTCCTGCTGTGCCTGTTCAACCCGGGGCCGCCCTGGTAGATCCACCGGGATCCGCCTGGGGGGGAGACCCGCCCCGCGCACCCGAGAGGGAGCCACGTGGCCGAGCAAGTACCGTTTGGAGCCTTGTCGTTCGCAGAGAACCCGGAGCCGCGCTGCCCCTGCGTGCTGCTGCTGGACACCTCCGGCTCCATGAACGGGCGCCCCATCGAGGCGCTCAACGCGGGGCTGTTGCAGTACCGCGACGAACTGGCGGCCGACAGTCTGGCCTCCAAGCGGGTGGAGGTGGCCGTGGTCACCTTCGGGGGCCAGGTGCAGACGGTGCACGACTTCTCCACCGCCGAGGCCTTCTTTCCCCCCACGCTGATGGCGGAGGGCAACACGCCCATGGGCGAGGCCATCGTCCGGGCCACGGACATGCTGTCGGCGCGCAAGAGCCTCTACCGGCAGAACGGCATCCTCTTCTACCGGCCGTGGATCTTCCTCATCACGGATGGAGGCCCCACGGACGCGTGGCAGTCCGCCGCCGAGCGAGTGCGCCAGGGCGAGTCCGCCAAGGCCTTCTCCTTCTTCGCCGTGGGCGTGGAGGGGGCGAACCTGGACGTGCTGAAGCAGCTGTCGGTGCGTGAGCCGCTGAAGCTGGACGGCCTGCGCTTCCGGGACCTGTTCCAGTGGCTGTCCAACTCCCAGAAGGCCGTGTCCCGCTCGCAGACGACCGACGAGGTGAGGCTGGCCAACCCGGCGGCGCCCGGCGGCTGGGCCTCCGTCTAGGAACAGGATCCATCCGCATGTGGAGGCTGCTCCAGCAGTCCCTGGAGGGGACCTCGCACCGGCGCTCGGCCACGCCCTGTCAGGACAACTGCGCGGGGACGGCGACGTGTCCGGGGCAGGAGTCCTTTCTGGTGGTGGCCTGCTCCGATGGTGCGGGCAGCGCGGCGCTGAGCCAGGTGGGCTCGGCGTTGGCCTGCCGGCGCTTCATCGAGTTGGCTTGCGAGGCGCTCGAGCGCGAGGGTCCGGGGGCCGTGAGCGATCCGGAGGTGGTTCGTGGCTGGTACCGGCAGGTGCGGCAGGCCCTGGAGGAGGAGGCCTCGAGGCGCGAGGTACCGATGCGCGAGCTGTCCTGCACGCTGCTGACGGCGGTGGTGGGGGAGCACGCGTCCGTGTTCGCGCAGGTGGGAGATGGGGCGATCGTCGTGCGCCAGGGGGAGGAGTACGTGCCCGTCTTCTGGCCGCAGGTGGGCGAGTACGCCAACACCACTTGGTTCGTCACCTCGCCGGACCTGGAGCAGGTGCTGCAGGTGACGAGCGGGGAGCCGGTGGACGAGGTGGCGCTGTTCACCGACGGGCTGCAGATGCTGGCGCTGCACTTCGCCTCGCGCTCCGTGCACCGTCCCTTCTTCGAGCCGCTGTTCGCCGCGTTGCGCGGCGCCGCGCACCCGGAGGACCTGGTGGTGCCCCTGCGCGCGTTCCTGGACTCGCCCGCGGTGAACGAGCGGACGGATGATGACAAGACGCTCGTGCTCGCCATCCGGGAAGGTCGAGCACCCACCGGGGGGGAGCCATGAGCGCGAAGTGCATTCTGTCAGGAGCGGGGCGCACGTCCTCGCCATGCCGCGGGTAGACCGTGTCGCAGACGCTCCTCTTCAACGCGCGAGGTGAGCGGATCGCCCTGGGTCCGGAGCTGGGCCGGGGGGGCGAGGGCGCGGTGTACACGCTGCCGAGGGATCCGCAGCGCGTGGCGAAGGTGTACCTGACGGCGCCGCCGGTGGAGCAGGGCCAGAAGCTGCTGTGGATGGCGGCCCATGCGCCCTCGGGAGTGGAGAAGCTGGCGGCCTGGCCGCACGAGGTGCTGCACGAGGGACGTGCCGGAGGTCCGGTGCGGGGCTTCACCATGTCCCGGGTGAATGGCTACAAGCCCATCCACCTGCTGTACTCCACGGCGAGCCGGCGCAAGGAGTTCCCCGCGGCGGACTGGGCCTTCCTGGTGCAGACGGCGCTCAACTGCGCGAGCGTCTTCGAGGAACTGCACGCGGTCGGCCATCTGGTGGGGGACGTGAACGAGAGCAACCTGCTGGTGTCCCCGAAGGACGCCACGGTGCGGCTGATCGACTGCGACTCGTTCCAGATTCGTGCGGAGAGCCGGGTGTACCGCTGCGAGGTGGGCGTGCCGCTCTTCACGCCTCCCGAGCTTCAGGGCCAGTCCTTCGGAGGGCTGGAGCGGACCTCGTCGAATGAGGGCTTCAGCCTGGCGGTGCTGCTCTTCCACCTGCTCTTCCTGGGGCGCCATCCCTTCACGGGCGTCTTCACGGGACAGGGGGAGATGACGCCGGAGCGGGCCATCCGGGAGTTCCGCTTCGCCTATGGGCGCAACGCGAGGGCGCTGCAGATGGCGCCGCCGGCCATCCACCTGCCGCTGGACACGCTGCCCGTGGAGCTGACGGCGCTCTTCGAGCAGGCCTTCGCACCGGAGGCCTCGAGGACGGGGCGGCCCGGGGCGACGGCGTGGTACCGGGGCCTGCAGACGCTGGCGCGCTCGCTGCGCACGTGCCCACAGGAGCCCACGCACAAATATCCGCAGCACCTGGCGGCCTGCCCGTGGTGCCAGATGATGGTGACGCGCGGGGTGGCCTTCTTCACCCACCCGCGGAACCAGGCGCCGGGGCCGCAGGGCTTCACGTGTGGTTTCCAGGAGATCGAACCGCTGTGGGTCGAGGCACAGCGGCTGCTGTCGCCGAACCTGGCCACGCCCGTGCCGGTCGCGCCGATGCCCGCGTTGCCGGAGCGGCTGCCGGAGGATCTCCAGACCGAGGTGGACCGGGTGCGGCAGGCGAGCCTGGCCATGCTGGTGGGAGGCGTGCTGACGACGGTGGGCTGGTGGGTGCTGGTGCTGGCGTCGCCGAGGTTGGGGCAGCTGGTGCTGGTGCCGGGCTGCACGCTGCTGGCGAGTGCCTCGGTGCTGTGGTGGAAGGGCCGAAGGGAGCTCCGGCTTCCGGCGCTGGTGGCCGAGCAGCAGGGGCTGCTCCATCAGGCGGAGGCGGGCCTGGCGGCGGTGCAGGCCGAGTACGAGCGCTTCAAGGAGGAGCTGAACCGGCTGGCGGAGCGGGCGCGGCAGCTGCTGCACGGGCTGCGAGCGGAGTACGGCAAGCTGCAACCGGAGTATGAGGCCGAGCAGCGTCGGCAGTTGCAGCATCGCGAGGCATTGCAGCGAGAGCAGTTCCTGCGCAACGCGCTCATCGAGGACCAGGAGATCGAGGGTATCAAGCAGGGGCTGAAGTCGAACCTGGTGCGCTATGGAATCGAGTCCGCGTACGACGTGCTGAAGGAGGACGTGAGGCAGGTGCCGGGCTTTGGCGCGGTGAGGTCGGCGAGGCTGGTGGCGTGGGCGAAGGAAGTGGAGAAGGGCTTCCGGTTCGATCCGGGCCTGGCGGTGAGCGAGGCGGAGCGGAGGGCGCTGATCTCACACTTCCTGCAGCGGAAGGCCTCGCTGCGCTCGAGGCTGGAGGCGGAGGTGGCGCCGCTGCGAACGTGGTCGGCGGAGATGGTGAAGCGCTCGGGGGAGCTGGCGGAGAAGGTGGAGGGGGCGCAGCAGATGAAGATGAGGGCCACGCTGGGGATGCCCGCGGCGCAGGCGGCGATGGAGGCCGCGCTGAAGCCACGAGTGTGGGAGGACCGGCGCTACGTGCTGGGACTGGTTGCGGCGGTGGTGCTCGGAGGGCTGGTGGGGCTGGTGACGCGGGCCACGGGCGTGGCGGAGCCGGCGAAGGTGGCAACACCGCCGGTAGCGCAGGAGCAGGTGGAGCCCGAGAAACCCGCCGACGTACTGCCCCAGGACTGCATGGCGCGGGAGAGGGCCACGACGGCGGCGCCGGTGCTGGAGCGGCTGGCGGCGGGAAGCCACCTGGAGGTGGTGGCGGAGGAGGGCGGGTGGCGCAAGGTGGTGCTGACGAGCGGCCGCGAGGGATGGACGGGCCCGGGCTGCTGGTCCACGCCCTGAGTGGACTATCGCGCCCAGGGCATGGGCTCGATGGGGTCGCACGTCGTCTTCATCGTCCTCGGAACGCCGGGCTCCGCCGGGTGCTGGATGGCGAGCGTGACTTCATTCACGTGCAGGGCGAACCGCGGGGACAGCCGGCACGGACGCTCCTGGGCCACGGCCTCGGCCATCTCGGCGATGCCGCGCGAGACATCCATCAGGTTGCGCTGTCCTCGGGTCTGACCGGGACCGGGCAGCAGGGGCAGTGTCTCCGGGCCCAGGCCCACCAGCCGCGCCTTGATCGGGTTTTTCTCCGCCTTCAGCCCGAGCCCGTCGCGCCGCCCCAGTTGCACGGGTGCGTCGTAGACCCAGCACTCATTCGTGCTCAGCATGCCCCGGTCTCCGATGAGCCTCATCCCGTGGTTGTACGGCGCGTAGATGCTGTGCGTGAGCCGCGCCACCGTGCCGGACTGGAACTCGATACACGCCACGCTGAAGTCCGGCGTCAGCCGGTCCACTTCCACGCCCTTGTCCGGCGTGAGCACGGTGGAGAAGGACGCGACGCGCACGGCCGGGCCGAAGAAGGCCACGAGCCAGGTGATGTAATAGCCCGCGTGCTGCATCGTGCAGCCGACCTCGTACTCGTCCTTCATCGGCCAGGGGCTGCCCGACTCGCTGCGCCACCGCTCGGGCTTCATCAGGTGGATGGGCCCGTCATCCAGCTCGGCGTACACCAGGCGCACCCGGCCGATGCGCTCCTCGCGCAGGGCCTTCCACATCGTCTGCGCCGTCTCGCCGAGCACGGTGCACGGAGCGCTCGCGAGCCGCAGCCCGCGGGATTCGGCGATGGCCACCAGCTCCTCGGCCTGGGCCATCTCCGTGGCCAGCGGCTTCTCCGAGTAGACGTGCTTGCCCGCCTCCAGCGCAGCCTTCGTCAGCGCGTAGTGGCTGCCCGGATTGGTGAGGTTCACCACGCACTCCACGCGGCCATCCGCGAGCAGCTCCTCGTAGGTGCGGTACACCTTGGACACGCGGTGGTGTCGCGCGAAGCGCTCGGCGCGTGGCCCGTCCCGGTCCATGACTCCCACGAGTTCAAGTTGTGGGTGCCGGGGCAGTGTCCTCAGGTAGTAGTCGGCCACGTAGCCGGTACCGACGATGGCGATCCGCATGACTTCACTTCCTTCCCAGTGCCTACTCCCGGCCCTGGCGTGTCCATTCGAGGCGGATGGCATCCACCGTACGCATCAACTCCACCGACTCGGCGAGCGGCATGAGCGGGCTCTCCCACAGTCCCTCTCGCAGGCAGCGCATGACCTCGAGGGCCTCGTGCGCGTAGCCGTTGCCGATGACCCGGCGTGTCACCCGCTCGGTGCGTACGAAGTCGACGGCCTCGCGCACCCAGCGGTTGTGCGTGAGCCGATCCAATCCGAGCCGGTCCGCGAACTCTCGAATCCGTGACGTCTCACTCGCCAGTGCAATCCGAGGGGTTCGCACCAGCGACAGCGTCTCCGGGCGGTAGATGGGAGCGTGGAGGTGGATCATCCCCTCCGTGCCCATCAGCGTCGCGTCATCGGGCGTGCGGTTGCGCAGGCTGGTGGTGATCGCCGCCTGCCGCCCCTCGGGGAACTCGAGGAGCACGGTGCACTGCTCATCCACTCCCGTCCGCCCGAGCACCGCCTGGCTGGAGATTCGTATGGGCTTCCCCATCAGCCGCAGCGCGAGCGACAGCGGGTAGACGCCCAGGTCCAGCAGCGCGCCACCGCCGAGCGCCGGGTCGAAGAGGCGGTGCTGTGGCGCGAACTCGAAGGGTATGCCGAGGTGCGCGGTGAGCATGCGCACGTCTCCGATGGTCCCCGCGCTCACCAGCGTCTCCAGCTCGCGCATCACGGGGACGAAGTGCATCCACATGGCTTCCATGCAGAAGAGCCCGCGAGCCCGGGCCGCGGCGACCACGGCGGTGGCCTCGGCGGCGTTCACGGTGAAGGGCTTCTCGCACAGCACCGGCTTGCCGTGGTCGAGCGCCAGCACGCAGTGCTCCCGGTGCGCGGTGTGGGGCGTGGCCACGTAGACGACGTCCACTTCCGCGTCGCGCACCAGCTCTTCGTAGGTCGCGTAGGCGCGCGCAACCCCGTACTGCCGGGCGAAGCGCTCCGCGTTCTGGCTCGAGCGCGAGCCCACCGCGA
The DNA here is from genome assembly GCF_003044305.1 of Vitiosangium sp. GDMCC 1.1324. Lineage (GTDB taxonomy): Bacteria > Myxococcota > Myxococcia > Myxococcales > Myxococcaceae > Archangium. The sequence continues at coordinate 37,009 of NZ_PZOX01000001.1, forward strand.
CCAGCCGGGCCTCGGGAATCTCCCGGAGCCCCTTCGCGAAGAGTCCCGCTATCTGTCCCGTCCCGAGAATGCCCCAGCGAATGGCGTCACGCATTGTTTGCGGCGGAAACTATTCCAGGGAGGCAGGTGAGCCCAGGAAAGAACAATTGCTCACTGCGTCAGAGGTATCTCTTGACAACCACTACAAGAATATGGCAGGTCTTTATCGAGAAAATGATAATGATAACCATTTTCATTTTCCGGGATTCATCTAGGACGGTGGTGTGAGGCCAGCCGTCAGGACAGCCCAGTGGGTCATCACCCTGGAGCAGAGGAGGAGCGGATGGGAGCGACGGCCAGAGTGGCCCTGGTGACGGGCGCCGCGCAGGGCATTGGGGCAGCGGTGGCGCGGGAGCTCGCCGACGGCGCGGTGATCGCGGCGCTGGACATGCGGGAGGAGGGGCTGGCCTCGCTGGTGGCGGAGCTGCGCGAGCGAGGGTGCCGCGCCGCCGCCTTCCCGGTGGATGTCAGTGACAGCGCCGCGGTGGAGCGGGTGGTCGAGCGGGTCGAGCGCGAGCTGGGGCCCATCGGCATCCTGGTCAACGTGGCCGGTGTGCTGCGGATGGGGCCGGCCGTGTCGCTCAGCGACGAGGACTGGGCGGCCACCTTCGCGGTCAACACCCACGGGGTATTCCATGTCTCCCGCGCGGTGGCCCGGCGCATGGTGCCGCGCCAGTCCGGGGTGATTGTCACCGTCGGTTCGAATGCCTCCGGGGTTCCGCGGATGCAGATGGCCGCCTATGCCGCCTCCAAGGCCGCCTCCACCATGTTCACCAAATGTCTGGGGTTGGAGCTGGCCCAGCACAACATCCGCTGCAACGTGGTGTCTCCTGGCTCCACCGACACGGCCATGCAGCGCGCGCTGTGGACCGACGAGAACGGCGCGCAGGCGATGATCGCTGGCTCGCCCGAGACCTTCCGCGTGGGCATCCCGTTGCGCCGGATTGCCACGCCCTCCGACATCGCTCACGCGGTGTCCTTCCTGGCCTCCGACCGGGCTCGCCACATCACGTTGCACGACCTGTGCGTCGACGGCGGCGCGACCCTGGGGGCCTAGGTCCGAGCCGGAGCTCCACCTCTTCGTATGTCTTGAAGTTGAGAATGGTTGTCAAATTCAAAATCAGGAGTAGCTGTGATGACTGAAAGTGCCATGGCGCAGCGGACACTGGCCGCGCAGTTGCTGGAAGGTTACGAGGCGGGCTCGTCGTTCTTCTTCGCCTCGCCCAAGCGGACGCTGTTGGCGCGAGGCACGTTCGCCACCGTGCCGCACCCCGGGGGAGCGAACGCGCTGGCGCGCCTTCCCGAGCGCGTGGCGGCGGTGCTCAACGACGCGCGGGAGGCCGCTCACGACATCCCGGTGGCGGTGGGCGCGGTGCCCTTCGACGGCTCGGTCCCGGCACAGCTGGTGGTGCCCATGACCATCCAGCGCGCGGGGCCGCTGGCGTTCGACATGGCCGCTCCCGTGAGCCGCCCGTCGTCGGCGCGCTACACGGTCCGGCCCGTGCCGGAGCCCTCGGCGTATCTTCACGGTGTGGAGCGGGCCCTGGAGCTGATGCAGAGCGGCCCGCTGCGCAAGGTGGTGCTGTCGCGCTCCCTGCACCTCAGCGCGGCCACGCCGATCGACCTGCGGCAGCTGCTGTGCAACCTGGCCCAGCGCAACCCCTCGGGCTACACCTTCGCGGTGGATCTGCCTCCGCGTTCGGCCTCCGCGACGGGAGGGGGGCGGCGCACGCTGATCGGCGCCAGTCCGGAGCTGTTGGTCTCGCGCTCGGGTCTGCAGGTGCTGGCCAACCCCCTGGCGGGATCGGCGCCGCGCAGTGCCGATCCGATCGAGGATCAAGCGCGGGCCGCCGCACTGCTGGCGTCGCCCAAGGACCTCCACGAGCACGCCGTGGTGATCGACGCCGTGGCGGAGGCCCTGCGTCCATATTGCAAGACGCTCGAGGTGCCCTCGAAACCGTCGCTCGTCAACACCGCCACCATGTGGCACCTGTCCAGCCGGATCAGCGGCGAGCTGTTGGATCCGTCGATCTCCTCGCTGACGTTGGCCGTCGCGATGCACCCGACTCCGGCGGTGTGTGGCTACCCGACCGAGCTGGCCCACGCGGCGATCACGAAGATCGAACCATTTGAGCGCGGCTACTACACGGGCACGGTGGGCTGGTGCGATGCCAACGGTGACGGGCAGTGGGCCGTGACCATCCGCTGCGCCGAGGCCGACGAGAGCACGCTGCGGCTGTTCGCCGGAGCGGGAATCGTGGTCGGCTCGAAGCCCGAGTCCGAGCTGGCCGAGACCGAGGCGAAGTTCCGCACGATGCTCCAGGCGATGGGGCTGGGGCAGGGCGTCGAGGTCCAGCCATGAGCAGCCAACCCCCTCAGCAGGAAGCAGGCGTGCTCGAGGGCTGCCCCATGTGGCCCGAGGAGTTCGCCAGGCGCTACCGGGAGGCCGGGTACTGGCGCGGCGAGACCTTCGGGCAGGTGTTGCGAGAGCGGGCGGAGCGCCACGGTGAGCGGACCGCGCTGGTGGCCGGGACGGAGCGCTGGAGCTACCGCGAGCTCGACGCGCGAGCCGATCAACTGGCCGCCGGTTTCCGGGCCCTGGGCATCCGGCCGCGGGATCGGGTGGTGGTCCAGTTGCCCAACATCGCCGAGTTCTATGAGGTGTGCTTCGCGCTGTTCCGGTTGGGCGCGCTGCCGGTGTTCGCGCTTCCCGCGCACCGGAGCGCGGAGATCACCTACTTCTGCGCGTTCACCGAAGCGGTCGCCTACATCATCCCCGACAGGCACGTCGGCTTCGACTACCGCACGCTGGCCGAGCAGGTTCGCGGCACGGTGCCCACGCTGCGACATGTGATTGTCGCTGGCGACGCGGGCCCGTTCACGGCGTTGAGCAGGCTGTACGCGGATTCGCCGGCCGAGACGTGGGAGGGGCCACGTGCCAGCGATGTGGCGTTCTTCCAACTGTCGGGCGGCAGCACGGGCGTGCCCAAGCTGATTCCGCGCACCCACGACGACTACATCTACAGCGTGCGCGCCAGCGCGGAGATCTGCCAGCTCGATGGGTCGAGCGTGTACCTGTGCGCATTGCCCGCCGCGCACAACTTCCCGATGAGCTCGCCGGGAGTGTTCGGCACCCTGTACGCGGGTGGCACGGCCGTGCTGGCGATGCATCCCAGCCCCGACGTGGCCTTTCCGCTGATTGAGCGGGAGCGGGTCACGATCACCGCGCTGGTGCCTCCGCTGGCGATGATCTGGCTGGAGGCCGCCAAGGCCAGACGTCATGACCTGTCGAGCCTGCGAGTGCTGCAGGTCGGAGGGGCGAAGTTCAGCATCGAGGCCGCCCAGCGGGTGCGTCCCACGCTCGGCTGCACCCTGCAGCAGGTCTTCGGAATGGCCGAGGGACTGGTCAATTACACCCGGTTGGACGATCCCGAGGAACTCATCGTCACCACGCAGGGAAGGCCGATCTCCTCCGACGATGAGATTTGCGTGGTCGATGAAGACGGCCGCGAGGTCGCTCCAGGGGAGACGGGCCAACTCCTGACGCGCGGCCCCTACACCATCCGCGGCTACTACAAGGCCGAGACGCACAACGCTCGGGCGTTCACCTCCGATGGCTTCTATTGCACGGGAGATCTGGTGCGGGTGACTCCCGAGGGGTACCTGGTGGTGGAGGGGCGCGCCAAGGATCAGATCAACCGCGGCGGTGAGAAGGTCGCGGCCGAGGAGGTGGAGAACCACCTGCTGGCCCATCCCGCGGTCCATGACGCGGCGGTGGTCGCCATGCCCGACCCGTTCCTCGGCGAGCGCACCTGCGCGTTCGTCATTCCACGCGAAACAAGGCCGACCGCCGCCACCCTCACCGCGTTCCTGCGCGAGCGCGGACTGGCGGCGTACAAGATTCCGGATCGGATCGAGCTCGTCGACACCTTCCCGCAGACCGGAGTTGGAAAGGTCAGCAAGAAGGCGCTGCGCGAGGCGCTCGCGAAATCTTCCTCACGAAACGCAACCCCCACACGCTCGAATTGAAGGAGTCATTCCATGGCACTTCCCGCCATCGCCCCGTATCCCATGCCTGGCGCAGCTGATCTGCCCAAGAACAAGGTGTCGTGGACACCGGATCCCCAGCGCGCCGTGCTGCTGATCCACGACATGCAGCGCTATTTCCTGAATGCCTTCAACGCTCAGCAGTCTCCGGTGCCGGAATTGCTGGCGAACATCCGGGCGCTGCGTCAGCACTGCGCTTCCCTGGGCATTCCGGTGGTGTACTCGGCCCAGCCCGGCGGCCAGACGCCCGAGCAGCGTGGCCTTCAATTGGACCTGTGGGGGCCGGGTGTCAGCGGCGGCCCGGACCTGAAGCAGATCGTCGATGCGCTCGCTCCGGGCCCCGACGACATCTTCCTCACCAAGTGGCGCTACAGCGCGTTCGTCAAGACCGACCTGCTGGACATCCTGCACAAGCGCGGGCGCGACCAGTTGATCATCTGCGGAATCTACGCCCACATCGGCTGTCTCCAGACGGCGAGCCATGCCTTCATGCACGATGTGCAGGCGTTCCTGGTCGCCGATGCGCTGGGCGACTTCTCGCTGGAGCAGCATCAGCTGGCGCTGAACTACGCGGCGAGGCTGTGCGCCGTCACCGCCACCACGCAGCAGGTCATCGATGCGCTGCGGCCCCAGACCGCGTCCGGCGCGCAGAGCCTGAGCCGCCAGCAGATGCGTGAGGATGTCGCCGAGGTGCTGCTCCAGCCGGCGTCGGAGATAGGGGAGGGGGAGAACCTGCTCGAGCGGGGGCTCGACTCGATCCGGCTCATGAGCCTGGTGGAGCGTTGGCGGGGCACCGGCGCGGAGATCACCTTCGTGGAGCTGGCCGAGCGCCCGACCCTGACCGATTGGTACGCGCTGCTGGTCCCCGCGACGCCTCGCGCCAATTCCCACCATCCATCCTAGCCCATGGGGCGTGGGGACCCTCCCACGCTCCGGGCGCTCATCCTCCCAGGGAGTACCTCGCGATGTGCGATTCACAGCATGCCCGCTGGCCGCTGTCGGCGGCCCAGCACGGAATCTGGTTGGGCCAGCAGTTCGACCTCAAGAGCCCGGTGTACAACGCCGGCGAATGCATCGAGATACGCGGGCCCGTCGACCCGGCGGTATTCGAGGCAGCGCTGCGGCAGGCCGTCGGAGAAGCCGAGGCACTGCACTCGCGCTTCGTGTCCGATGGTGATGGGCCCGGGCAGCTCCTTGGGACGCAGCCGGACTGGACGCTGCACGTGGTGGATCTCAGCGGGACTCCCGATCCCTGGGCGGCGGCGCAGGCCTGGATGAGGGACGATCTGGCCCGGCCCGTCGACCTCAGCCGCGGGCCCCTGTTCGCGGAAGCGCTGTTCAAGGCCGCGCCCGATCGTTTCTTCTGGTTCCAGCGGGTCCACCACATCGCCATGGATGGCTTTGGCTTCTCGCTGCTGGCGCGCCGGGTCGCCGAGCTCTACACCGCACGGGCCGCCGGCCGGCCCTCCACGGGTGGCTTTGGCTCGCTGCGTGCCGTGCTGGATGAGGACGCGGCCTTCCGGGCAGGGGCGCAGTATGAGCTCGACCGGGCCTTCTGGATGGAGCGCTTCGCCGACCGGCCCACCCCGGTGAGCCTGGCCGCACCCGCGCCCATGTCGGCCAGCTTCGTTCGGCAGACGCGCCATCTGCCCACGAGTGAAGTGGAGCGGCTGCAGGCGGCCGCGCGCCAGGCGGGCCTGAGCTGGCCAGACCTCGTGCTCGCCACCACGGTGGTCTGGCTGCACCAGCGGACGGGTGCCTCGGAGGTGGTGCTCGGCCTTCCGGTGATGTCGCGGCTCGGCTCCGCCGCGCTGCGTGTGCCGTGCATGGCGATGAACATCGTGCCGCTGCGGGTGCCGGTACGTCCGGGTGCCGCGTTGTTCACGCTGGCCCGCGACGTTGCCTCGGAGCTCCGCACCATCCGGCCCCATCTGCGCTATCGCTACGAGCAGCTCCGCCGCGACCTGCGGCTGGTCGGTGGGCAGCGCCGGCTGTTCGGCCCCGTGGTCAACATCATGCCGTTCGACTACGCCCTGCGCTTCGCCGGGATGCCGGCCATCGCGCACAACATCTCCGCCGGGCCCGTCGAGGACCTCTCCATCGGCATGTACGCCAGGTCCGACGGTGGCGGGTTGCGGGTCGATTTCGACGCCAACCCGGTTTGCTACCGCGCCGACGAGCTGGACACCCATCAGCACGACTTCCTCCAGCTTCTGGCGTCGCTGCTCGATGCGCCAGACCGTGGTGCCATCGCTCCTCGTTCCAACGTGGAGTCCACTTCCTCCTCCGTGCTCGACGGAGGGCCGCTCCCTGCACCGGCTCGTCCGGTGTTGGAGCTGATCTCCGCGCGCGCCCGCGAGCAGCCCGACGCGGTCGCGGTGGAGCACGGCCAGCAGCGGTTGAGCTACCGCGAGCTGCTCGAGTCGGCTCGTGCGCTGGCGGACCGGCTCCTCGCCGAGGACGTGAGGCCCGACAGCCCCGTGGCGGTGATGGTGCCTCGGGGAATCGATGCGATCGTCGCGAGCCTGGGCGTGCTGTTCTCCGGGGCCGGCTATCTGCCGCTCGACCCTCTCGGGCCAACGTCCAGGACTTCCGCGATCCTCGACGACGCCGCGCCTGAGCTGATCATCACCACCGATACCCAACACTCCTCGTCCGATGCCGGCCCGAAGGCCCCAGGCCACCTGCTGGTGCGAAGGTATGAAGGGCTTGCCTCGAGCCACATGACGCAGACCTCCCGGACGGGAGAAGAGCGGTTGGCGTATGTCATCTACACCTCCGGCTCGACCGGCCAGCCCAATGGCGTGCAGATCTCCCGAGGCGCGCTGGCCCACTTCGTCGCGGGGGCGACGCAGCGCTACGGACTGCGCCGTGACGACACGGTGTTGCAGTTCGCGCCGCTTCACTTCGATGCCAGCGTCGAGGAGATCTTCCTGACCCTGTGCGCGGGCGCGAGGCTGGTACTGCGCACCGATGAGATGCTCCAGTCGGTGCCGCGGCTGCTCGACGCCTGCGAAGAGCATGGCATCACCGTGTTGGATCTGCCCACAGCGTTCTGGCACGAACTGGCCTACAGCGTCTCGACTGGCGCGGCTCGGCTGCCCTCGTCCCTTCGCACGGTGATCATTGGCGGGGAGGCCGCGCTGCCCGAGCGAGTCGCACGATGGCGCTCCGCCGTCGGACCCGAGGTGCAACTGCTCAACACCTACGGCCCCACCGAGGCCACCGTGGTGGCCACCGTCGCCACGCTCAGTGGCGGCACCGAGGCCGGGCCCGCCAGCGACGAGGTGCCGATCGGCCGTCCGCTCCCGGGTGTTCGCGCGGTGCTCATCGATCCGCTCGGGCGGATCGCCGCTCCAGGGGCCGAGAGCGAGCTGTACCTGTTGGGCGGTGGCCTGGCGCGAGGCTATCTGGGACGTCCGTTGCTGGATGCGGCGCGCTTCACCACGCTCGAGCAACTGCCCGACCGCCCACGCGCCTACCGCACCGGTGACAGGGTCCGGCTGCGCGAGGATGGACACCTGGTGTTCGTCGGCCGTGTCGACGACGAGTTCAAGATCAGCGGCCACCGGGTCGACCCGGCCGAGGTCGAGACCGTGCTGCTCGGCCACCCGGGTGTTCGCGAGGCCGCCGTGGTCGGGCAGGTGTTGCCCGGAGGCACGCGGCGGCTGTGCGCGCACATCGTGGCGGCTTCGCCCGCTCCGTCGGCGGCGGAGCTGCGCCGGTTCCTGCTGGCGGAGCTCCCCGCGCCCATGGTGCCGGGGGCCTTCGTGTTCGCCGAGCGGTTGCCCCGGACGAGCACGGGCAAGCTCGATCGGGCCGAGCTGCGCCGCGCCCAGCCTTCCGAAGAATCCACCCAGGCTGCGGCCGCCGCCACGGGGCTCGAGCGTGTGGTGCTGCGCGTATGGGAGCAGGTGCTGGGCGTGAATGTCCTGTCGGCGCAGGATGACTTCTTCGAGCTCGGTGGGCAGTCGCTCCAGAGCATCCAGGTGGCCAACCGGCTCGGTGTCGAGCTGGGCCGCGAGGTGTCTGTCGCCACGGTGTTTCGCTACCCGACCGCCGCGGCGCTGGCGCAAGCGTTGGAGCGAGGTGCGGAAGCCGGTGCGGAGAGCAGCGGCCTCACCGCCGCCATGCTCGCCGATGCCGAGTTGCCCGAGGAGATCGTTCCGTGGCGGAAGGCCGAGGAGCCGGCTCAGGACGAGCGGAGTCCTCGCGCCACGAGCCTCGAGCCGCAAGCCCCGCTTCGGCAGGTCCTGCTGACGGGCGCCACCGGCTTCGTAGGCGCGTACCTGCTCGATGAGCTCCTGCGTCAGACCGACGCGCGAGTGGTCTGCCTGGTGCGCGCCCGGGATGAGGCCCAGGCGATGGAGCGGATTCGCGCGGCCATGACGGCCTGGCGGCTCCCGACCACGCGCCTCGCCGAGCGGGTGCTGGCCGTGCCGGCCGACCTGACGCAGCCGTGGTTGGGGCTCGGTGCCGCACGGTTCCACGGGTTGGCCGCCGAGTGCGACGCGGTCTACCACAACGCCGCCGTGGTCAGTGTCGTGCGCGAATACGGCAGCCTGCAGGCGGTCAACGTGCGGGGAACCCGCGAGCTCCTGCGGCTGGCCGCCGCCGTTCGTCACAAGCCCCTGCATTACGTCTCGACGCTGGCGGTGGCCCCCCAGGTGAACCTCAGCCCCGAGGTTCCCGAGGACTTCGTGCCGGCACATCCAGGCCTGCGCGACGGCTACCAGCAGAGCAAATGGGTGGCGGAGCGGCTGGTGCAACAGGCGGCCGAGCGGGGCCTGCCGGTGGCGGTCTACCGGCTGGGCCGGGTCGTCGGTGCACCCGACAGCGCCATCGTCAATCCGCAGGACCTGGTCTGGCGCATCCTGCTGGCGGGCATTCCCGCGGGCGCGCTGCCTCAACTGGACGTGGGCGAGACGTGGACGCCGGTGGACTACGTGGCGCGAGCGCTCGTACGGCTCTCGCTGGTGCCTCGGCCCGGTGCGGTGTTCAACCTCACGCCCACGCCGGAGGTCCGGCTGAGCGAGGTGTTCCGCTGGGTCCGCGACTACGGCTACCCCGTCGACCTGTACCCGGTCCCCGAGTGGCGCGCCCGGGTGGCGGAACGCACGGGCAACGCGGACAACAGCACCACGCTGGCGTTCTTCGATCTCCGCTCGGGCTCGGCGGAGCCCGCGTTCGGCTTGGGACCCATTCGTTGCGAACGGGTGACACAGGCCCTGGCGGGCAGTGGCATCACCTGTCCTCCCTCCGACCGCGCACTGCTGTACCGCTACCTCGACTACTGCGTGGAGCACTCGCTCCTGCCACGCCCATGATGACTTCTCCCGGCCTTCACCTTGGAAATGACTCTTCTGTGATGACTCGAACCTGGACCCCCCATTCCTGGCGGGAAAAGCCCGTCAAACACATACCCGACGACTATCCGGATCCTCGCGCGCTGGCCCGCGTCGAGGAGGAGTTGTCACGCCTGCCTCCTCTCGTGTTCGCGTCCGAGACTCGCAAGCTGACCGCCGCGCTCGGCCAGGTCGCCGAAGGCAAGGCCTTCCTGTTGCAGGGCGGTGATTGCGCGGAGAGCTTCAAGGAGTTCACGGCCGACAACATCCGTGACACCTTCCGGCTGATCCTCCAGATCGCGGTGGTGCTGACCTTCGCGGGCGGCCGTCCGGTGGTGAAGGTCGGCCGTATCGCCGGCCAGTTCGCCAAGCCGCGCTCCAGCCCTGTCGAGACCATTGGCGGCATCACCCTGCCGGCCTATCGCGGCGACATCATCAACGGGATGGAGTTCAACGCCGCCGATCGCACGCCGGATCCGAAGCGGCTGCTCAAGGCCTATCACCAGTCCTCGGCCACGCTGAACCTCCTGCGCGCCTTCGCCCAGGGGGGCTACTCGGACCTTTGCAACATCCACCGGTGGACGCTCGACTTCATTGCCGGCAGCCCGCAGGGCGAGCGCTACCGGAGGCTCGCGGATCAGATCTTCGAATCCCTGTGCTTCATGCGCGCCCTGACCGGGCACTCCGAGCCGCAGTCCTCCGTGAGCTCGGTCGACTTGTTCACCAGCCATGAGGCCCTGCTCCTCAACGTCGAGGAGGCGATGACCCGTGTCGACTCCGCGTCGGGCGATTGGTACGACACCTCCGCGCACATGCTGTGGATTGGCGAGCGGACGAACCAGCTCGACGGCGGCCATGTGGAGTTCATGCGGGGCATCCAGAATCCCATCGGCCTCAAGTGTGGGCCGCGCATGGATCCGGACACCCTGTTGCGGTTGATCGACGTCCTGAACCCGAAGGCCATTCCCGGTCGGCTGACACTCATTGGCCGTTTCGGGGCGGACAAGACCGCCGAGTGCCTGCCCAGGCTGATGGCCGCGACCCGGCGCGACGGCCGCCCCGTGGTCTGGTCGAGCGACCCGATGCACGGCAATACCTTGCAGGCCAGCAATGGCTACAAGACCCGGCTCTTCGATCGCATCCTGTCGGAGGTGAAGACTTTCACCCAGGTCGCCGCCTCCGAAGGAGTCCATCCCGGGGGTCTGCACCTGGAGATGACCGGGCAGAACGTCACCGAGTGTCTGGGGGGTGCTCAGGCGGTGACCGAGGACGACCTGTCCAGCCGCTACCACACCCACTGCGATCCCCGGCTCAACGCGGACCAGGCGCTGCAGCTCGCGTTCCTGGTGGCCGAGAAGCTCCACGAGTTGCGTGCCCCCCAGGTCCGGGCCGCCTGAGCCGCGGAGATCCTTCTTGACGGAGCCCGATGATCGGGACTACATGCGACGTGAATTTGAAAATGAGAACCATTTTCATTATCTCGATCTCGTGGCTCCTCGGTTCCACCCTGGCTCATGCGGGGCAGGACGCCGCGGCGAATGCGTCCGCTCCTCAGGAGTCCGGGGTGGCTCCGGCTCGCGTACTGGAGCCTCCGAAGTTGTTGGAGTTCGTCGAGGCGTCCTATCCAGACATCGGGCGCAGTGAGCGCCTCGAGGCGAAGGTGCCGCTGCGCCTCATGATCGACGCGCGAGGCAACGTCACGGAGGCCGAGGTGCTCGAGCCCGCCGGACATGGCTTCGACGAGGCGGCCCGCGAGGCGGCGCTCCGTTTCCGCTTCGAGTCGGCGAAGCGCAACGGGCAGCCGATGCCCTCGCGCATCCATTACACCTATGAGTTCCGTCTGCCGCCCCAGGAGCCTCCGCCGCCGGCGCCTGTCGAGGCGGCCCCTGCTGCGGTCAGTCCGGGACCGGTTGCCGAAGAGCCCATCGAAGTCACCGTCCAGGGCGAGTCCGCGGCGGAGCGTCGGCGTCAGTCCGCCGAAGCGGTGCAGGTGGTCGAGACCGAGTCCATCAAGCGTGAGGCCGCGGATCTGGGAGAGGCCATGGCTCGCACCGAGAGCGTGGGGGTGCGCAGGGCCGGTGGGCTCGGCAGCCGCACGCGCTTCTCGCTCGGGGGGCTCACGGATGAGCAGATCCGCTTCTTCATCGACGGCGTTCCGCTCGAGTTGGCGGGCTTCGGCTCGAGTCTTGCCAACGTTCCGGTGAACCTCATCCAGCAGGTGGAGCTCTACCAGGGCGTGGTGCCGATCCGCTTCGGGATTGATGCCCTGGGAGGCGCCGTCCAGCTCATCACCGACCAGGATGTTCGCGGAACCGGCGCGGCTGCTTCCTACGAGCTCGGCTCATTCGACACCCATCGCTTCTCGGCCCGGCTCCGCCATCTCCATGCGCCCTCCGGGTTCCTGATCCGGGCCAATGGCTTCGTGGATCGCACCCGGAATGACTACCCCATGGACGTCGAGGTCGCGAACGAGCGGGGCAAGCTCGAGCCCGCGCGTGTCTATCGCTTCCATGACGCCTACCAGGCCGCCGGGCTCGGGGTCGAGGCGGGTTTCGTGGACCGGCCATGGGCCAGGCGTCTGCTCCTTCGCGTGTTCGCGAATACTTCCGACAAGGAGCTCCAGAACAACACCACCGCGACGAAGCCCTATGGCGAGGTGGAGACCGGGGAGGTGTCGGTGGGCTCCACCCTCCGGTATGAGCAGCTCTTCTCCCAGGGACTCTCGGCCGAGACGATCGTCGGCTACACCTGGCGCCAGTCGTCTTTCACAGATATCGGCCGCTGTTCCTACGACTGGTTCGGCCGCTGCATCTTCGTGCTTCCCCAGCCCGGAGAGGTGGATTCGAGTGCCGTCGACAGGCACGTGGAGCAGCACACGGGTTTTGGCCGGTTCAACCTGGGATGGAACGCCGCTCCCCAACACACGCTGCGTCTCTCCCTGGCGCCCACGTACGTGACCCGGGTCGGCGAGGATCTGTACCTCAGCGCCCACCAGATGCTCGATCCGCTCACGGGTGCCCGCAACCTGCTCTCCCTGGTCAGCGGCCTGGAGTACCAGCTCAACGCCCTCGGCGAGCGTCTCGAGAACATCGTCTTCATCAAGGATTATGTGCAGCGGGCCCATGCCCAGAAGCCCCTGCCTGACGGTGGGTTCTGGGACCTCGATCAGAACTCACACCGGGTGGGGGTGGGGGACAGCGCCCGCTTGCGCATCTCCAGGCAGCTCTACGCCAAGGCCTCCTACGAGTGGGCCACCCGCGTGCCTCGTCCAGACGAGCTCTTCGGAGATGGCGGCATCATCGTCGAGAACCTCGCGCTGAAACCCGAGACCAGCCACAACATCAACGTCGGACTGACGCTCGAGTCCGGGTCCACCCGGGCGGGGGATTTCCGCGCCAATGTGAATGGGTTTGGACGCCTCGCGGACCAGCTCATCGTGCTGCTCGGCCAGGAGGCCTATCTCATCTACCAGAACGTCTTCGCCGCACGCATCCTGGGGGTCGCTGGCGCGGCGGGTTGGACGTCACCCGGGCAGTACCTCAGCCTGGACGGCAACATCACCTGGCAGGACTTTCGCAACATCTCCGACGAGGGCCTCTTCAGCCAGTTCGAAGGACAGCGCATTCCCAACCAGCCCCATCTGCTGGCCAATGGAAGTGCCCGCTTCCTGCTTCGCGACGTGCTGAGCTCCAATGACGAGCTCTCGTTGACCTGGCACTCCCGCTACGTCCACACGTTCTTCCGCGCCTGGGCGGAGACGGGCGTGACGGACTCCTCGGTGGTGATTCCCTCTCAGTTCCTGCACTCGGTGTCCCTCACCTATGTCATTCGCCGTGCGCCCGCCACGCTGAGCTGGACGGTCGACGTGCAGAACCTGACCGATGCGCGCGCGTATGACTTCTACGGCGTCCAACGTCCCGGGCGGAGCATCTTCGCCAAACTCACGGCGGAGCTCTGAGCCGGCACGAAACCCCTCACGCAGTGAACTTTCACCCAGCGAAAGGCAGTTCACATGACATTCACGACACCGCTTCGTCGCTTCGCCACCACGGCCCTTGCCCTCTCTCTCCTCGCTGGCTGCGGGGACGACAATGATGGCAAGACGCCCGACAACGGCGGAGACTCGACCACTCCCGTCTATGCCATCGCGGCGCAGTCCTCCGGAAGCGGCTCCTCCAGCCAGACCTACATCATCCTGACGGACAAGGTGGAGCAGACCGAGCAGCTCTCCTTCGACAATGCCGTCGTCATCCCCGGGCGGGCGCTCATCGCCGGCCTTTCGAAGAAGGGCGCCCTCTTCGTGGGCGGCAGCGAGGGCCCGACGGTCACCCGCTACAACCTGACGGCGGATGGAAAGCTGGAGAAGGGTGAAACCGTCAGCTTCGCTCCCAAGGCGGTGAAGACGATTGGTGAGTATCAGAACGCCTTCCAGTTCGTCTCGGACACCAAGGCCTACTATTTCGATGGAAGCACCCAGCAGGCCATCGTCTGGAACCCCTCCGACATGTCGCTCACGGGGAGCATTCCGCTCAACGGGCTCACCGTGGATGGTGCGGGCCTGAGCTTCTCGTCGTTCCCGATCCGCCGCGGCAATCAGCTCGTCATGCTCCCGGCGTGGCGCACCTCGACGGCGCAGGTCGTCAAGCAGGCGGGCGTCGTCGTCATTGATACGACGACCGACACGGCGACGGTGGTGAAGGACGATCGGTGTGGCTACGCGCGGGATGGTGTCATCGGCCCCGATGGGCTGCTCTACATGGCCACGGAGGCCTACGGCGCCGCGTATCGCCGGACCACGGGAGAGTCCGCGCCGGAGTCCTGCATGATCCGGTTCGACCTCCAGAAGCTCGCCTTCGATTCTTCGTTCTACGTGTCGCTCAACACGCTCGCGGGTGGACAGACCGTGGGCTCGCTGGTTCCCGGTCCCAACGGTGCGGCCTACCTGCGCGTGCTCGACGAGAGCACGCTCGCCTCGCCGGTGACGGCGGGCACCAGTGCCCGGGCCCTGGCGAGTGCGGCGGCGTGGCGGTGGAGCCGGTTCAACTTCGACGCCCGGACTGCCACGCCCGTGGCGGGCTTCCCGGCGACCAGTGGCAGCGCCTTCGTCTTCGAGGCCGGCAACCAGACCCTCTTCACCTCGTTCAAGGATGGGAATACGACCCTCCACCTGATGACGGGCGAGGATGGAAAGCTGATGGCCACCTCGACGGGTATGGCCTTCTCCTTCCTGCAGGTGCGCTGAACTGATAGGTCACGGGAGTTCCGACCCCCGATGAAGGAGGGCGATGATGCCCATCGTCGAGCTGATCAAGAATGTCTTCGTCCAGTGGGGCGCCAACTGGATCCTCTGGTTCCTGTTTGCCCTCTCACTGGCGAGCGTTGGCATCATCGTCGAACGTTGGATTGTCTTTCGTGGCAAGCAGGACGTCCTTCGCGAGCTCGCCGACTCTCTCGAGGAGACGCTCGCGAAGGGTGACTTCTCCGGGGCGCTGGCGAAGCTCGAGAAGCGGAACTCCCTCGGGGCGGTGGTTGCCCGGGCCGGGCTCCGCCTCGCGCCGCGGGGTCTGACCGCCGCTGACAAGGGCATGCAGAGCGCGCTCGCCATCGAACGCGCGACGCTGGAGAACCGCCTGGCCTATCTGGGGACGCTGGGAAACAACGCGCCCTTCATCGGGCTCTTTGGCACCGTCATCGGGGTGTTGCTCGCCTTCGAGGAGTTGGGCCGGGCGACGGTCGTGGCGGGAGGGCGCACAGGTCAGGTCGCGTCGAATGCCGTGATGGGAGCCATCGCGGAAGCCCTGGTGGCCACCGCCGTGGGAATCGGCGTCGCGCTCCCCGCGGTCGCGGCGTACAACTATTTCCAGAGGCGGATCGCCCGGATGCTCTCTGACGCCGAGGCGCTCACCAACCTCGTGCTGGCCTATGTGTCCGCCCAGGAGCGGGACGCGGGCGGGGGCGCGAGGGTGGGGAAGGGCGAGGCCCCCGAGGTGCTCCTGGCTCAAAGCAGCGCTGTCGAGACCCGGCCGGCACGGGGGGTCGTCTAGCCATGGCGGGTGGAACGCAGCCCCGCGGCGGACTGATCGAGGGTATCAACGTCACGCCGCTCGTCGACATCACGTTGGTGCTTCTCATCATCTTCATGGTCACGGCGAAGCTCGTCGACAGTCCCGCCGTGCCGCTGGATCTGCCCCAGGCGTCCCAGAGCGAGGAGGTCCAGACGATTCTCGCCATCTCCATCACCGCGAGTGGCCAGATCCAGGTGGATGGAGCGGTCCTGGATGAGGCTGCCTTGAAGGACAAGGCTCGTCAGGCGCTCGCTCGAGATCCGGAGCTTCGCGCGGTCATCCAGGCGGATGGGGCCGTTCCCCATCGGCAGGTGATCGCGGTGCTCGACCAACTGAAGGGAGCAGGGCTCACCCGTGTGGCTTTCGGCACGGTTCGTCCGGAGCCGGCCGCCCAGGGCGACGACGGGCATCCGCCAGCGGAGGATGGACGTGCGAGCCCCTGAGTCCGTTCCCCGGCACGTGGCGGGGACCGAGAGCATTGCGTCGATCGTCTTCGGGCCCGCGCGTGCGAAGGCCCCGGGACGCTTCGCATGGGCGATGCTCGCGACGGTGGCCCTGCATGGAGCCGCGGTGGGGTTCGCATGGCGGGCGTGGCAGCAGGAGAGCTCGCGCGCTCTCTCGGTGGTCGCGGCGAAGCCGCCGATCCAGATCGAGCACGTGGTGGATCTGCAACCGCCCGCTCCTCCCGAGCCTCTTCCTCCACCCCCTCCGCCACCTGCGTCACGGCCCCCGCCGCGTTCGGCTCGGGCCCAGACGCCACCGAGCACCGCGAAGCCCGCCAGCTCCGCTCCACCTGCTCCCGCTCCTGCACAGGCCGGAGCGGTCGTCGCCGCGGACGAGGCGGAAGCTCCCCTCGATTTCACGGGCTTCGACATCGTGAGCGGTCAGGGCCAGAGCTACGCCGGAGGCGTGACGGCGTCCAACGGGACTTCCACGCAGGCGGTCGAGGCGGTCGCGAGCCCCTCGGGCGATGCCAATGGATCGGGTGCGAGCAGGGCCCGCTCCGTTCAGCTCCCTGCGCGGAACTGGGAGTGTCCCTGGCCTCGGGAAGCGGACGCGCTGCGCATCGACGAGCAGGCGGTTGTGTTGCGCGTCGTCGTCACCGCCGAAGGCCGGGTCACCTCGGCCGAGCTGGTGTCCGATCCGGGCCATGGTTTTGGCCAGGCGGCGCTCGAGTGTGCTCGCAACGCGCGCTTCGACGCCGCCCTCGATCGGGAGGGCCGTCCGTACGCGGCCTCCTCTCCGCCGATCCGGGTCCGGTTCACGCGGCGGTGAGCCGGCGCGTCCCTCGGTCGTACCTCAGTAGAGGTTCACCGAGTCGAAGGGGCGGTTGAGCTTGCTGCGCGGGCGGGGCATGGCCTTGCGCAGGGCCTCGGCGTCTCCGTGCGTGAGCGCCTTCACCAGGGGCTCCGTCTCCGCCGGCGTGGTGGTGCTCGCCTGGGCGCAGCGCAGGGCCTCCGTCCAATCGCGGCTTCCCTCGGCGAGCGCCTGGCCCGCGAGGCTCTGCGCCACCCGGAGCGGATCTCCGATGACGCGCGCCTGCTCCGCCGCCCGCGAGAACCACCGCGCCGCCGTGCCCGGCTGCCTGTCCAGCAGGTGCAGTCCCAGGTCCGCGGCGATCACCTGCTGGTGCAGGGGATCTCCCAGCTCCCCGGCGCACTCGAACGCCTCGGTGTAGCTGGCGATGGCCGCCTCGCGCTCGCCGTTGGCCATCTGGAGCGCGGCCAGCCGGTAGCGGTGGTGCTTGGCGAAGTTGGCACCCCAGTTGGCGCTGATCTTCTCGAAGCGCCGCCAGATGGCGATGGAGTCCGCGTAGTTCCTCGCCGTCTCCTGCAGGTAGCTGGCGTTGGAGATGAGGTTGATCTTCAGGTGCGTGGCGCTCGCGTCGTGGAGGTCTCCCACGCAGCGCATGGCGAGCTTCTCCTGCACCAGTGCCTCGGGGAGGTTCTTCTCCAGGAAGTACGTGAGCGCGTACACGTTGCGCAGCCAGGCCTCGTGCAGGTAGCGCAGCTCCGTCTCCCGGCCCGACAGCAGCGAGAGCCCGGCCTCCACCTCGGCGCGGGCATCCGGCATCTGCGCCAGGCGCTTGGTGCGCGTGAGGGCGCGGAACATGTGCAGGTGCGCGAGCCGCTCCGGTGGTGCATGGCGCTCCAGACCCCGGCCGAAGGCCTCCATCGCCTCGTCGTGCTGGCCGGTGAAGACGTGCACCACGCCGATTCCCCGCTCGAAGAGGATGCGCAGCTCCTCCGCGTCCCCGAGGCTGCTCCGGTCGATCTCGATGGCGGGCGTGCTGAAGCCCGTGTCGAGCGCGTCCCAGCCCTCGGCCACCCGCGCGGGGGACAGGGCGTCACCCGCCGCGTCGAGCAGCGCCAGTCCCCGCTCGGCGGCGAGCATGGCGCCCTCGTAGTTGGTGGTGAAGAAGCAGCTGCGGATGGCGAGCACGGCCGCGGCGATGCGGTGCTCGAGCGGCGCCTGGTCGTCCACCACGGTGCCCAGGTAGCGGCCCTCGAGGTCCACTGCCGGCTCGAGCGCCCGGCCGGAGACCGGGCCCACGCCGCCACCAGGGTGCGAGGTACGCATCCGCTCGCACAGGGAGTCGAGGAAGGCCCGGCGCCGCTCCTCGAAGAAGGCGGCATCGTGCGGCCGGCGCGTGTTCCAGCCGGTGAGCAGGATGCGGCTGTCGAGCTGCTCCAGCCGGCCCCACTCGGCCGCGCGCATCACCGCTCGCAGGCTGACGAGATCGCACTCGCCCGCGCCGTGGATGACGAGCGGCCGGCCACTCACCCTCAGTGTCTCCACGATGGCGCGCGCCGCCAGGTTGAGGATCCAGAAGATCTGTTCCGACTCGCGGTGGAGCCGGCGCTCGGACGGCGTGAGGGCCAGATCGGTGAGATCCGGCGCGCCCTCGATGGAGCCGGGGAAGAGGCGGTTCCACTCGGCGGGCCGCTGCCTCGCCAGGGGCCGCACGGCCTCGGGGGCCGCGTCCTCGCAGGCCAGGAGGATCTTCCTCAATCCACCAAAGGCCACGGGCAGCGCCACACCCGCGTCCACTTGAATGGCCTTGGCTGGCAGCGCGCCAGGCGAGCCACCCTCCACAGCGACAGCGATCGCGCTCCGATTGCTCACGGGGGGACCTCTTGGGGGGTAAGAGGAGGTTTTGTGCAGGAGGAACGGCCGGTTGCGCCCCTGGTGATCCTATTTTTCTTGAGTTTCGGTAATGAGTCAAACCCCTTGGAGCGTGCGTGAACGTGGGGATTGAAGGAGACTGTGCGTGTCCATGAGCACCTCGGCTCCGGGAGAGTCCCCGGTCCTGTCCTTCCGCCACCTGTTGTCGGACGCAGTCTGTTCCTTCCTCAATGAAGCCGGGCTGGGTTCCGAGCAGGTGGGAGACCCTCTCAGCGAGCTGATGGTGACGCTGTCGCGCTACCGCGAGGAGGGCGAGCCGCTCTTCCCCGTGGCGTTCCTGGGGGACGACCTGGAGGGGATGCTGCGGGTGTTGGACGGGAGGGATCCGGTCGCCATCGGGGTGGGCCCTCGGACGCGGGAGACGATCCAGCGGGCGCTCAAGCAGTGCGCGCCGTTGGGCCAGGGGCGGTGGTGGTCGCTGTACATGCTGCTGGTGCCCGAGGGCTTCGCCTACGGGGTCTTCCGGACGGATCCCTCCCCGCTGGTGGAGACGCCGCTGGAGCGGATGCGGCGGGCCGGGGATCGCTCGCTGCGCATGGTGGGCGTGCTGCAGCTGGCGGAGAACGTCATCGAGCTGCGCGGCATGGGCGGCCTGTATCGGCACGTCTTCCTGTCCGGTGCGCGAGCGGAAGTCACCCTTCCCACGGTGGCGATGGACGAGCTGGCGCTGGGGCTGACGGTGGACCTGAAGGATCCGGCGCGGAGCTTGACGCGGGACTTCTACCGGCGCGTGCTCTTCGAGGCGATGCAGGCCTCGCACGGCACGCTGGTGGCGGTGCTGCCCAAGGGGAGCACGGGCTCGCCGGTGTTCGTGGACGGGGTGCTGCTGGGGGAGCCCATCGACATGGTGGCGCGGGTGATGCGCTACCACGAGAGCCCGGACGTGGAGGCGGCCGCGGCGGTGAGCTCGGCGGCGCAGCTGCTGCGCGGGATGATGGCCACGGATGGGATTACGGTGCTGCGCTCGGATGGGTTCATCCTGGGCTACAACGTCTTCATCCGGCACCCGGAGACGCTCATTCGCGAGCCGGCGCGCGTAGGTGGCGCGCGGCGGCGGACGTACGAGGTGCTATGCGCCTGGGTGGGACGGGAGCTGACGACGGCCTTCTTTCGCTCCCAGGACGGCGCCATCGCCTGCTGCCGGGACTGAGTCCTCCGGAGGCTTCCAGGCGGGGTTGCGGAACACGTACCCCAGGCGCACGCGCAGCGGGTTGGGGCGCAGCGCGTCGCGGAGGATGGCGGCGTATTCGTGAAAGGCGATGCGCAGCGGGTTGTACGTCTGGATGTTCTTGGTGAGTCCGTAGACGGGGCGCTCGTCCTCGGGCTGGAAGGTGCCGAAGAGCCGATCCCAGATGATGAGGATGCCGGCGTAGTTGCGATCCAGGTAGCGCGGGTTGGAGCCGTGGTGGACGCGGTGGTGCGAGGGCGTGTTGAGCACCCACTCGAGCGGACCCATGCGGCCGATGGCCTCGGTGTGGATCCAGAACTGGTAGAGCAGGCTGAGGGCGTGCTGGGTGAGGATGAGCGCGGGGTGGAAGCCGAGCAGGGCGAGCGGGGCCCAGAAGAGCAGGTGCGTCATGGGCGTCCACGTCTGGCGCAGGGCGGTGGAGAGGTTGTAGTGCTGGCTGGAGTGGTGCACCACGTGCGAGGCCCAGAAGAAGCGGGACTCGTGATGGACGCGGTGGAACCAGTAGTAGCAGAGGTCCTCGGCGAAGAAGAGGATCACCCAGGTGAGCACGCCGGTGCCGAGCCGCAGCGGAGTGAGCTCGTAGAGCAGGGAGTAGAAGGCGTACTCCACGCCCTTCCAGAGCATGTAGATGAGCGAGTAGACGGTGCCCATGGTGAGGCTGGCCGCGGTGTCCTTGACGGCGTAGCCCACGAGTCCTTCCTCGCGGTGCCGGGCGAGCCAGAGACCCTCCACGGCCATCAGGAGGATGAACGCCGGAGTGGCGAACTGGGTGGGATCGAAGGAAGGAAGATCCGCCATGGAGCGACTCCCTAGGGCTGGGGTGGGGAGGAGAAGGCGCCGCGGGCGAGCCGGACGAGCAGCGCGAGCATCTGCCGGTGATCGGGATTGGCGGGCAGCGCCACACCGCCGACGGCGGCGCCCTGCACGGCGTTGAGGATGAGCTCGATGATGGCGTCGAAGTCGGGGTGGGTGGAGGCGACACCGGGGAAGAGCTCGCGGGCGACGCGGTGCAGGTGGCGGCGGTGGGGCGGGTCCACGGTGCTCAGGGCCGAGGCGAGCTCGGCGTCGGTGCGCGCGGCCACGTACAGCTCGATGGCGGCGAGCAGCTCGGGGCGCTGGTAGATGGACCACAGCCGCTCGATGGCCTGAGCGACCCGGTCTCCAGCGGGGGCGGGCGTTGCGTCGAGCTCGGCGCGGTACTCGGCGATGAGGCGGGGGAAGAGGTGCTCGACGGCGGCGCCGAGCAGCTCGGCCTTGGTGGGGAAGTGTTTGAAGAGGGCGCCGTGGGAGATGCCGGCGCGCTGGGCGATGGCGAGCGTGGTCGTCCGCGCATGGCCGAGCTCCATCAGGCACTCGACGGTGGCGTCGAGCAGCTTGAGGCGGGTGGAGTCCCGCCGTTCCTGCTGGGTGCGCCGGACGCGAGGCCCTGCCTCCGAGCCCGGGGACGAATCAGTCATACGCGAACTGTAGCCCTCCTCGTCGGAAAAAGAAAGTGAGCACTCACTCACCAAGTGGACGAGGTTCATCCCCTGGGGGACAAGCAGGGAGCCCACCCCTCATCCCCTGGGCGAGGGACATGGGGGCGTGCGGCTGGGGGGGGTCGAGATGGGAGACGCCGAGGGACAGGGCACACCGTCGCGATCGGCAACGTGATGTTCCGCGGACCTGGAGCGCCTACTCGGAATCCGACGTCCACTCTTCCGTCTTCAACTCTTCCGGAAGCGGTCTATCGATGAATGTCATTCTCCCTGGCAGTTGAACGACCAGGAAGCCCTTGCCTGCGATTTTGACATGTTCGGCGTGCTGGGCTTTTCCGCTGGCAAGCCATTTGTCCGCTTCTTCTCGCGTCGCGAACTCATGGGAAACTTCGATCGTGAAGGAGGTGTCGGTGAACTTCTTGTAATACCTGGCGAAGTCGTCCTCTTTCTTGTTGTCGCGCATGTAGAGCAACGCAGCTTGAGCAAGTTTGGTTGCATCCCTCTCTTTCGTGCCCTCCGCGTACTGCTCGATGACGGACTTCAAAACACCGATCATCTCACCCAGGTCGAAGTCTGGAGTGTGTGCCATATTGTCACCAGGGTTGTTGTTTGCTTATAGGGGCGCTAGAACCAGTGCGCCGCCCAGCAGGGCAATGACATAGGGAGCGGCGGCTACGCCTCCAACGATGACGACGGTTCCAAGTGCTACTTCGGCCTTGTGGGCCCTGAGCCAGTCGAGTGCGGCGTCAATGGTTGGGAAATGAAGCTCCTTTTTCTGTGATTCCTGCCGCTCCAATTCCTCCTGCTCCTTGACGCATTGCATGAATACTTTCAGGCACTTCTCGCTGCAGTGTTTATAGTGGTCTCCGGAATGTTTCTCGATGGTTGAAATCTCGGGCTTGCGTCTCCAGCACTTTGTGAAACACTGTTTTTGAAGTTCGTTGCAGTAGGCCTCGGCACCCGCGCCGCCAGTTCCGCTCTCGAGGTTGGAGCCAACGCCGCTCGCATCCTCGGAGATGACGTAGACTTTTCGCTCCGGCGGTTGCGTGTGGGCACATCCGAGGCTGGCCGTCGCCACGGCCGTCAGCACAGCCATCCATCTCGTTAGCGCTACTGGGTTCATCGCCGTCCCCCTTGGCCGCGCTGCCTTGCTTACCTGATCTCCTGCGGCAGGTTACCCGTGCGACGAGTCGCACTCACTGGCACCGCGTATCCGTCGTCCGGTAGCGGACGTGCTGCGGGGCCTGGAGCCTGTTTCGATCGGCGCGCGTGGAGCCGGGCTCAGTCCTCGGAGAGGGCGCGGTCGGGGTGGGTCTCGGCCGAGGCTCGGGTGGACAGGTATAGCTTGTGGGCCTCCTCGGCGGAGACGCCGCGGAGGAAGTAGGCACGGGCGGCGGAGCCGATGGCCATCGTGCCTGCGAAGGCAACGGCTCCGGAGATGACATTGCCAGCGCCTGGAAAGACAAACTTGATGAGGCCTCGAGCGGCCTCTCTCAATGCAACGGCTGCACCGACGTTGACGCCCAGGGCAGCGAGGAACTCGCCAGATGCCTTGAGGTCGAGCTGGCGGCCGGAGATCCACGCGATGCCAGTGATGAGGCTGAGCTGGGCGGAGGTGATGGGGATGATGTCCGCGACGGGGATGGGCACGAAGGCGATTCCCATGCAGACCGAGGCCACGGCGCGGGTGAGCGCGATGGCGAGCTCCTCCTGGAGGGCTCGCACGCGCGTCACCCGGGCGAGGACGAGCCGCCCTTGTTCCGGGAGCTCGCGAAACAGCACCTGGGCGAGCTCGCCCAGCCTCCATCGCTCGTCCGAGCGGATCGTTCCGTCCTGGCGCCAGGACAGGTAGGTGGAGACGCCGAGCACGGTGACGAGCTCGCCGCGCAGGGCCTCCCGGGAGCGGAGCTTCTCGCGCAACTGCCGCTCGACGGCCTCCACGTGGCGCAGCTTCTCCTGGAGCTCGGCGGGATCCTGCTCGGCGGAGCGGTGGAGGTCGGTGCGCTTGGGCTCGAGAAGATCGCAGTGCGTGGCGATGCCGATCAGGGGAGGGCGCAGACCGTGCGCCTGCTCGACAGCGGAGACGAGCTGCTCGAGCACGTCCAGGTCCGCGTCGATGGCGGCATCGACCTCGGTGGCCTTGACGAGGAAGAGCAGGGCGTCGGGGGCCTTGCGGCGGACCTCGGCGAGGATGGAGTCGAGGGGCGTTTCGGCGGCGTCGGCCTCCTCGGGGACGGAGCCTTCCTGGATGCCCCGGGTGTCGAGAATGGAGAGCGTGCCGAGCTCGCCCTGGACGTCGAACCAGCGGCCCTGGCCGGTCTGGGCCTTGACGTGGCCGACCTCGGCGACGCGGGCACCGAAGAAGGCGTTGATGAGGGACGACTTGCCAGCGCCGCGGCGGCCCACGAGCACGAGGTTGGGCGAGCGCTGTTCGAGCAGCAGGGCACGCAGGTGCGAGATCTTCTGGCGGATGTCCCGGGCGAGCGGATCCGGGACGCGGTCCAGCATCTCCTCGAGGCGGCGGATGGTCTCGGCGATCTCCTGGAACGTGGGTTCGTTCGGGGCGGCCATAAGTCCTCCAGGAAGATGGCCATAACACACGACTCCACGGAGTCCCGCTCGAAGGCAGGCGGCCTTCTGTCCATTTGCCCAGAGATCGGGCGGGCGGACATCCTGGGCTTTCGCCTGATGCCCGTGTTAGACCTCTCCCTCGATGGTGTATACACAGCTACTACATCGACGAGAGGGCGGTCGGATCCGCCGCTTCGTGCTCCTCCGGCCCTTCGGCCCGGGGATCGAGATCGACGATGTCCATCATCTGCCGGAGCTCCCTCCGTACGATGCCGAGCGGGACATCGTGCCCCGGACCCCCCAGTTCCTGCAGCACGAACTCCAGCCGGATGAGCGTGGAGCCGCCGGACAGCCTGGGTTGCCGGTCGTCGGGGGCGATCTGTCGGTCGGCTGCAATCTCTCGGGCGCGTGTTGCTCGCAATACCCCGTCATCCCCGCGACGATGGAAGAGAGTCGGCGCGCCATCTCGACGCTGCACCGGTTCGATCCCCACGGCGGGGGGCCTGGCAAGCCGGAGGAAGCCTTCGCCCCGGCGACTCCTGGCAAGCCCGACATGCTCACGCCGATCTTCATCGGTGACGGTTGCGGCTTTCTCACGAGCGAGGGGTGTCGGATCCACAAGCTCGGAGGCGCGGAGGCAAAGCCCTGGACCTGCCGCCAGTTCCCCCTGCAGGTCATCCACTGTGGCGACCACTTCGAGGTCAGCATTCTTCCGCAATGCGCGTGTGCGGCCCGGACGGTGCGGCGACAGCCCGGCGGGGACTGGCCGCGCGATCCGTTGCGGGGTCTGACGACCGTCCCCGAGATCCCCGAGCAGGTGGCCGTCGATGAACGCCGGAGGCTCCCTCGCGCCACGTACCTGAAGTGGGCGCGAGCCCTGTCGGATGTCCTGGCGGCGCCAGGACTCGGCGAGCCCGTGCGCGTCCTGGACAGTGCGGTTCAGAGTCTGGGTATTCCTCGTGCCGAGCTCACGCCCGAGTGGCTGGGTGAGCTGAAGACTCGCATGCAGTCCGAGGCTGAACGTCTCGAGACGTACCTCCACCCCGCCGGTCCGCAGCCCAAGGGAGCGCGTTGGGTCGCGGGGATCGCCGAGGCCCTGCTGCGAGAGCCGGCTCCATCTCCCGTGCCCGCGGCGAGCGACGGGATGGTGCTCTCCCTGGCGTTGCGCGCCCACCTGCTGTTGGAGCTTCCGACCCTGGCGGCCACGCTTCGCGATCTCACCCGCATTGCCCGTCTCGCCGGCCTCGCCCGCGCGATCGCTCCCGCCGAGACCGCCGACGCCCGCCTCGAGACGATGACGTTGCTCCTGTACCTCTGGGCAACCACGCGCTGGCCGGTCGCCTCGGAGGTCACGGCGCGGTCTTGAGCCGAGGCCTCGGAGTGTATTCGAGGCCCCGGCGCCTCATCCGTCAGGGTCGAGTGGCCTGCTGCGGCGAGGGAAGGCCCAGAACGAGGGCAATCTCGGAGAGCTTCGTCTGTACCTTGCGCATGTTCTCCGGCCCCATTCGTAGCAGGTGTTTCTCGGCGCCGCTGAGAGCCTCGAGACGCGGGTCCACATAGGCGTAGAGTGCGCCCTTCGGAGTGACTTCGACCAACCCGGTGGGCACCCTGACGGCGGTGATTCGGCCTATGGCCTGGGCAAGGACCTGGTCAAAGGGTCGTCCGGGAGGTGCAATCTCCGCATGGGCCGCCTCGAGCAGAGGCTTCAGCTCCTGGTACACCCGCTGCACTCCCCGCGTATCCACCGAGGCAATCGCGCGAGCGATGCCGTCGAAGCGGGCGTAGCTCTCTGGCGCAATCACCGTGCGGCCCGAGCGACGCGCGACCTGGAATCCGGCGTTGGGCGCCAGGAAGGACAGTTGGACACTCGGACTCTGCCCATCGGCCACGGCGTTCGTCGCGGAAACGAAACGCCGGGCCAGGTCACCGACGGACAGCCAGCGAAGGAACTCGGTGTCGTTGGAGAGCCCGCTCAGCAGCTCGCGCACGCGAGAGTCGGTTCCAGCAATCTGGACCGCGGGCTTTGTCTCCGCTGGGGCTGAGGTGCCGACGGATTGGATGTGCTCGACGCGCTCGGCAACGGGCTGTTCGGGTGCGCGGAGAAACAGGAACACGCCAGCTCCCCCAAGAAGCGCGACCACGAGGAGGGAGACCAGCAGGAACCCGCGCCGGGAACCGGGCGGCTCAGGAGGAGTGTTGGGGGTGAGGGAAGGGGCGGAGGTCATCAGGGCTCCTCGGGAGTGGGGGCTCGGCTGTGGTGCTCCTGCGCACCGGCTGGGTTACTCGGCCGAGCGGACGCTGAACTCCGCTCGGCGGTTCTTCTCCAGGGCGTGCGCGTCCGCCGGATGCTCCTCACCGTACGACAGCACCTGGATGCGCTGGGGCTCGACACCCAGACGCACGAGGTGCGTGCGCACGATGTCGGCACGACGCTGGCCCAGCGCCAGGTTGTACTCGGTGGTCCCCAGCTCGCAGGTATGTCCGGACACCGTCACCCGGGCCTGGGGGCGCTGGCGCAACGCCAGCGCGAGCCGCTCCAGCGAGTCCTGGGCTTCGGGCGTGAGGCTGGCGGAGTCGAGTGTGAAGTAGATGGGCGCGGCGGCGAGCGCCGCGAGAGCCTCGTCCGAGGTGGACTTGTTGCCCTCGTCGCGGACCGTCACCTGGGCGGCCGGAGCGGGCGTAGACGGCCGCTCGACGCGGGTGGTGCTTTCCGTTTGACGAGGAGTGGTCGCGCAGCCCGAAAGGCCGAGCGCGAGGAGAAGGGGCGGCAGAGTGCGGTGGATGTTCATGCCCGGAGACATGAGCAAGGGCTGTGCCGTTCCCAATCCCTCTCGGTAGAGGATTCGCCGGGATCTTCGAGGCTGGCAAAGCGCCTCGTTCTACCGTTGCGAAATGCCGCCGTCGGCGCGCTCACGCCGGTGGATGGTGGAGACATCAATCCCCAGCAGCTCCGCGGCGCGCGTCTTGTTGCCCCCGCACCGGGCAACCACCCAGGCGATGTACTCGCTCTCCAGATGACGGAGCGGCACTACCTGCTCCTGTGCCATGGCCAGCGGATGCATGGGCGTGTCCGGCACGCTCCCGGAGGCATGCAAGCGAAGCGTGGAGAGGTCCACGGTGGGCTGGCTGCCGAGGATGACGAGGCGCTCGAGGAGATTCTCCAGCTCGCGCACGTTGCCGGGCCACGGCATGCGCGCCAGCTCCGTCACCACCTCGGGAGCCAGCGCGGTGACGGGGGATCGCGGGGTGCGCGCTCGCGCCTGGGCCACGAAGTGCTCCACCAGCATCGGAATGTCCTCCCGGCGCTCGCGCAGCGGGGGAATCCGTAGCGAGACGACGTTGAGCCGGTAGAAGAGGTCCGCCCGGAAGCGCCCCTCCTTCACCCGTGCCTCCAGGTCCTGGTGGGTGGCGGCGATGATGCGCACATCCACGCTGCGCGAGCCGTCCGCCCCGACGGCTCGCACCTCGCCGTCCTCGAGTACCCGCAGGAGCTTCGCCTGGAGCTCCGGGGCCATGTCCCCTATCTCGTCGAGGAACAGGGTGCCTCCGTCGGCCTCGACGAAGAGGCCCCGGCGCGCCGTGGTGGCGCCCGTGAAGGCGCCCTTCACGTGGCCGAAGAGCTCGCTCTCCAGCAGGGCATGGGGCAGCGCGGTGCAGTTGACGGCCACGAAGGGCCCTTGCCGCCGCGGCCCCTCCGAGTGGAGCGCCCGGGCCACCAGCTCCTTCCCACTGCCGCTCTCGCCACGCACCAGCACCGGCACCTCGGAATGGGCCACGCGCTCCACGAGCTCGTAGAGCGTCCGCATGGGGGCGCTGTGGCCCAGCAGCGAGCCCAGGCCACTGCGGTCGGCCGCCTGTCGCTTGAGTGTCCGGTGCTCGGCGCGCAGGCGCCGCTCCTCCAGCGCCCGCCCGACGTAGAGCAGCACCTCGTCGAGGCGGAAGGGCTTGGTGAAATAGTGGTAGGCGCCGCGCTTCATCGCCTCCACCGCGCTCTCCACCGCGCCAAAGGCGGTCATCATCAGCACCGGAAGCCCCGGGTCTATCTTCAGCGCCGCCGCGAGCACATCCAGCCCGTCGACCTCCTTCATGCGCAGGTCGCACAGCACCACGTCATAGAGGCGGGCACGCAGTTGCGCGATGGCCTCCGTGCCGCTGCTCGCCACGTCCACGAGGTAGCCGGCGTCCGTGAGCGGCTCATGGAGCATCTCTCCCATCTCCACGTGGTCATCCACCACGAGGATTCGAGCGCTAGACGGCATGTCGTTGTTCCTCCCAGCTGGGCGCGGCCACCGGCCAGCGCAGCGTGACGCGGGTGCCCCGGCCTGGCTCGCTGTCGATCTCCACCTGGCCCCCGTGGTTGCGGACGATCTGCGCGACCATGGTCAGGCCCAGTCCCGTGCCCTGGCCGCGCTTCTTGGTGGTGAAGAAGGGGTCGAAGACCTGGTGCAGGTGCTCCGGAGCGATGCCACTGCCGTCGTCCTCGACGCACAGCTCGAGCCTCCCCTGGGCACCTGGCGGATCCTCTCGAGCGGGGAAGGCGCTCAACCGCACGTGGCCTCCCGCGCTGCACGCATCACAGGCGTTGAGCACGAGGTTGAGGAGCACCTGCTGAAGCTGGTCCGCATCGGCCGCGAGTGCGGGCAGGTGCTCGGGCACTTCGATGTGGAGTTGGACACGCCTCCGGTCCGCCTCCACCTGCATCAACTCCTCCAGGCCGCGCACCAGGGGGGCCAGGAAGACGGCCCGAGCTTCCGCGGGCTGGAAGCGCGAGAAGTCGAGCAGCTGCCGGATGGTCCGGCTCACCCGATCAATCTGCCCGATGATGGCGCTGAGGCCCCGACCCTGCGGGTGCGCGGCGCCGCCCAGCTTCCCGAGCATGTACTCGGCGCGGCCCCGGATGATGCCCAGGGGCGTCCCGATCTCGTGAGCCACGCCGGCGGCGAGGACCCCCACCGTGGCGAGCTTCTCGGCCCGCAGGAGCTGGTCCTCCAGCATGCGCACGTTGCTCAGGTCCTCGAGCACCACGAGGGTGCGCACCTCCTCGTCGCTGTGCTCCAGGGGGACGACATGGACGTTGTACTGGCCCTTCTCGCCGAAGAGGTTGAGCGGCTCGCCATGCAGGCTGCTCACCCGTCCGTCCTCACGCGTGGCCGCCACCAGGTCCATGAGACGCCGCACCACGGGAGGGGGCGCGGCGGGGAAGGCCTCGGAGAGCGTGCTGCCCAGTGCGCTGGGGGGAAGGCGTGTGCGGAGGGCCTGATTCACGGCACTGATGCGTCCTCCATCAGTCAACGCGAGGACGCCCGTGGGGATGTGGTCGAGAATCTTCTGCGTCTTCTCGTGGAGGTGCGCCAGCCGGTCGGCGTGACGGCGGCTCTCGCGCAGCGCCACGGCGCGGCGATTGGCGAGCACCACATAGGCCCCGAAGGTCACCAGGAAGAGGGCCACCAGGAGGGCGGCGAGGGACAGGCGCAGCACCAGGAGTCGCTCGTGGGAGCGCAGCGCGCTCGTGGAGGAGAGCATGGCCACCGACCAGGACGCCTCGCCGCGCATGCGGATGGGCATGAAGGTGGCCACCACATCGGCGGGCCCGAGGCCGAGGCGTCTCGCTTCCCCCTCACCGAGCATGAGCGCTCCGGACTCCCCCTCGCGCATGCGTGCGGCCAGCGCGCGCAGTCCGGGCACCTGGTTGCCCGCTGACTCCCCCAGCCGTTGGTACCAGGTCGCGACCTCTGGAGCGCTCAGGGGCGAGGGGCGCCCGTGAAAGCCGAGCAGCAGCAGCCGGGTGTTCTCGTCCGCGGTCATCAGGCGCAGCGGCGCGAAGAACGTCTCGGTGTCCACCAGGATGGCGATGGCGCCTCCACCGCCGGGCGCCTCGGCGGGAAGCCGGGTGGCGAAGACGCGCATCCATTTCGAGGTGGCATCCGCAACCGGGGGGGAGGGGACGATGCGGTCCTGTGGAAGCTCGAGCGCCTGGCGCGCCATTTCCGTCAGGGCCGAGGCGTGTGCCGGCTCGCGAGGCATCAACTGCGCCCGCCGGTCCACGAGGGTCATCTGCTCGCGGCCATCCGGCCCGTAGACGGCAATGGCCCTGTACTGGCCCACTGCCTCCAACAGGGCACGGAGCTCGCGGCGATGCTCCTCGGGGGAGCCCGGCTGGGCGAGCAACTCACCCGCGAATCGCAGGTCGTCTCCCAGGTCCTCGAGCGCCTCGGCGACGCCGCGCGTGGCCTCTTGAAGCTGGGCCTGCCGCTCGTGCCCGAACTGCTCGACGAGCGCCTGCCGGTCGCGCTGGATGAACCAGACCGCTCCCCCAGCAACACTGGCGAGGGCCGAGAGCAGCAGCAGCAGGGGGAGGATGGAGCGGCGCATCAAGGTGTGACGGCAACGCAAATCCAGTGCCAGTCGTTCCCAGTGGAGGTTCCTCCCACCCAACGAGGGGGAACCGGCGAGCCGCGTCCTGCCAGGCTGGCACTTTGCCAGGGTCCCAGCGGCATCTCGCCACACCGGACGCAAGGTTGCCCGGAGGCCGGGTATTCAGGGGGGAGTCCGGTGGGACGCGGAGTGCCCGCTGGCCGCGAGTAGGGTTGAGGAGGACGCGCACGAGGGAGCGGAGCCCGCCCGCCACCCTCGCCTCCGGCGGCTTCGCAATGGGGCAGTCCCCCACGCCTATCTCCGGGAGAGAGGCGGGTCGTACAGCTCATACGTCCCCTGGCCGGTGTTGCTGATGCCTCCCACGATCAGCAACCGGCCATCATTCAACAGGGCCGCGTCATGGTGTTCGCGATCCACTTGCAAGGAGGCGACGCGGCTCCATGTCGCCAGGAGCGGATCGTACAGCTCGGCCCCCGTGAGGATGCCGATGGCCTCGTGAAAGCCACCGGTGACGAGGACATGTCCGGTGTCCAGCAGGGTCGCGGTGTGGTCCCGGCGAGGTTGTTCCATGCGTCCGGTGGCCTGCCAGGTGCCGGTGGCCGGCTCGTACAACTCAGTTGTGCCGTTGGGGTCCTCGAGGCGGGTTCCTCCAGCGACCAGCACGCGCCCGTCCTTCAACAGCGTGGCCGAGTGATCGTACCGGACGATGCCCATGGAGCCAGTGGTCCGCCAGGTACCGGTGACCGGATCGTACACCTCGGCCGAGGCAAGCATCAGGGTGGAGGTCTTCTCGCCTCCGGCCACCAGCACCTGCCCATTCGGCAGCAGCGTGGCCGTGTGCGCGCTCCGGGCGGTAGTCAGGTTGCCGGTGGCGGTCCAGGTGTTCGTGGCCGGGTCATACACCTCGGCCGAGGCATGTCGCGTGCCCGAGGCATTCTCGCCCCCGGTCACCAGCACCCGCCCATCCGGCAGCAGCGTGGCCGTGTGCTTGATTCGGCCCTCGCGCATGAAAGCTGTGGCCTTCCAGGTGCCGGTGGCCGGATCGTACAGCTCTGCGGTGGAGGGTTTGTCCTCGCCACCCGTCACCAGGACGCGGCCATCGGGCAGCAATGTGGCCGTATAGGTGCGGCGGTTGGCGGCAGTATCGCCGGTGGGCACCCAGGTATCGGTGCGCGGCTCGAAGATGTCGACCAGGGAGACCCAGTCTCCGAGTGCAAGCACCCGGCCATCCTGGAGCCGCACGATGAGAGCCTTGGCCTTCAGGCTCCGGCCCGCCGGCTTCGGGACGCTGAGCAATCCCTTTCGCATCCGGAAGATGTGCCGGCCCAGGAGCGGGCTGTTGTGGCTGGTTCGCGTCAGTCCCGTCGTCGCGTTGCCGTCGAGCAGCGCACCGGGAAGCCGGGAGCCGGGAAAGCCGAAGAAGGTGTCCGGTTTGCCCGTGCCCGCGGAGAATCCCGCTGCCGCGGACTGGCCGCCCAGGCCGCCGGTCCCTCCGCTGGCGGCTCCGGACTCCCACTCGATGCGGTCGTAATTCATGACGATGTCGAAGTTGCCCAGCCCCGAGTCGTTCCTGTCCACCAGCAGGAGTTGGAAGCTGTTGAGCTTGTCGGTGCGCTCCCGGCTGTAGCCAACGGAGATCCAGTTCACGCACAAGGCCAGGTGGCCATCGAAGCTCACGGTGCCGTATCTGACGCGTCCGGAGGCCGCCGCCCGCGTATCCACGTCCGCCAGGAACGGGGCGATGATGGGAGTCTTTCCTGCCGTCACATCGAAGGGGATGTATTTGTAGAGTGGCGCCTGGAAGGTGACACTGCCGTTCGTGTTGACGTAGAGCCGGGTGTAGAAGGTTCCGAAGAAGTTGATGGGAAATCCCAGCTCGATCGGGCCTGCAGAGCCATCATCACTGGCCTGCAACACATGGGCATTGGAACCGTCGTCCATGAGGATGGCGGGCGGCTTCGGAGTGGAGCCACTGGCTTCGTTCGAGATGTCTGGCATTGTCATTGCCTCCAGTCTTCAGTTTCCAGCCGGGCGTAGCTCCGCGGGGACATGGCGCCCGAGTTTCTTGTACTCGCTCGCGAAGCCTCTCAAGAGGTCTGTGTATTCAATGGGCCGTGCCTCCTGGCGCGCGAGCACCGCCGCGAGCAGCACGGCATTGCGGATGTGTCCACCACTCAGCTCCGCCATTGCGGCCAGCCGGTTCAGGTCCTTGGGGGCCACCCGGTGCCCCTCCCCGAGGTGCGCCAGCCAGAGGGAGCGCCGCTCCTCGGGCCCGGGCATCGGGAACTCGATGATGGAGTCCAGCCGGCGCATGAAAGCCGGATCGAACCGGCCCTTGCTGTTGCTCGTCAGGAGGGCCACTCCATCGAAGGACTCGATGCGCTGGAGGAGGTAGTTGGTCTGCGCGTTGGCGAAGCGGTCGTTCGAATCGCGGATGTCCGTACGCCGGCCGAAGAGCGAGTCCGCCTCGTCGAACAGGAGCATCACCTCGGCGTGCTCGGCCCGCGCGAAGAGCTGCGCTAGGTTCTTCTCCGTCTCTCCAATGTACTTGCTCGACACACTGGCGAGGTCCACCCGGTACAGCGGCATTCCCAGACGAGTAGCGAGCCACCCCGCCGCCAGCGTTTTGCCTGTGCCAGAGGGGCCCACCAGGAGCGCCGTCACGCCCGTGCGGTAGCGCGTGGTGGCGGAGGCGCCGAGCCCCTGAGCCAATCCCTCGCGCGAGCGGCAGCGCAGCAGCAGCGCCTGGAGCTCGGCCGCGAGGGGCGGGTTGGCCACCAGCGCCTCGTCGCTGATCGGCTCGGGCATCGCCTGCGCCAGCGAGCCCAGCCCGGCGCCCTCGGCCGACCACGCCGCGGCCACCAGGTCCCGTGCCTCCGGTGCAGGGCGGCCACCCACGGCGGCGTGTCGCCGCGCCAGCTGGCTCAATTGGGAGATCCTCCCCGGGCGGTGGCGGTGGGCGCTCGCGAGGTGTTCGGCCAGCGGGGCGTCTCCCAGCACGACCTCCCAGAGTGCCCGGCGCTCCTGCTGCCCGGGGACGGGCAGCGTCCAGGTGAGCAGGCTTCCCTCAGGCCACTCGAGGTTTCCTTCCGGCCCGCTGGTGAGCAGGACGGGGCCTTCGTAGAGGGGCGGGGAGGGCACGAGCTTGCGCTCTCCAGGGCCGAGGTCGAAGCAGAACACGGGCAGCAGCGAGCGCAGGTGGAGATAGGGGCCGAGGGCCTCGGTCCGGTCGGTCTCGAGGAAGAGGGGACGCCGGCCCATGGTGGTGGCCAGCGCGGCCGCCACGGTGCGGAGCTCCGCCGTGGAGCCGCCGCGCAGCAGGAGCGCGCTTCGCGGGTGGGCGGCCAGGGTGTCCGCATGTCGGCGCACCTGGTCGAGGTGGGAGGCGGGGAGGAGGACCTCGGGGTAGGGGCCGAGCCCGAGCGTCGTTCCGGGCCACGAGGCCTCCTGGCCGCGGAGCGCGAAATAGAGGGGCAGGGGAATCGCGAGCGTCTGCTCGGCGAGGGGGGCCTCGGTGCCGGAGCGGGAGAGCAGCCCGCTGCGCACCGCAGTGCCATGGGCGAGGGCATGCAGTGGAAACAGTCCCGGGGGCGCCGCCTCGGCGAAGGCCGAGGAGACGAGGCCCAGCGAGGGACGGGAGGAGCTGGCGGGGTGCTGGAGGAAGGCGAGGGCGCGGCCCACCAGTGGCTCCTCCTCCACGGCCGCGGCGAGTGCCACGGTGAGCAGCTCCAGGAGGGAGAGGTTCAACTCCCGCGCGAGCCGCACGAGGGGCGCGTCCACGGGAGCGGGAGTCACCAGGCAGGCCCGTGCGCCCGTGAGCCAGTCGGGGTGCGAGGCCTCGACGCCCTGCCGGGCGCGGAGCAGGACCCGGAGCTCGTCCGGGGTGTTGTCCTCCGAGGGAGCGAGCTTCCGCGCCAGGGCCGCCAGGGCGCAGTCGCGCAGGGTGGTGATTGTCAGTGCTGAGGTGCCCATGGGAGTCCCTCCTGTTTGCACGCCCCTATGTGGACTCGTAGTCGGCGCGGCTCTCCGGGTTGGTTGGGGCTTGGAGCTTGATGACTTCCACCGGCGCTCCGAGCTCCCCCAACTTCCTTCCGCTCTCGTGCTCCCAGCCCTTGCCTCCACACTCCTGGCACGCCTCTCCATCCTCCCTGCCACTTCCCCGGCAGTTCATGCACCGGCTGTCGACCGAAACGATCTGCAGCCCGTGTTTCGTGTGCGCGAGGGTAAGGATCAGGTTGTAGGCGCCTACGTTGTGCTTGAACTCTCCACTGACGTAGGCGCGGTACAACTCCCCCATCTCTGGGTGCGCGTACTTTTTCAGTTGGAACAGGACGCGCGGCGTCAGCCGTTCCCTCATCGTTGTGCATCTGGCCTTCGCCTGCTCACTCATTTCCCGTCCGCGACTGATGCCGGTGTAGACGTCCTCTTCCAGGGCGTACAACCGATCGAGCTCGACGAACCTGCTCGTGTAGGTTTCATCGTCGAGCTCGGGTGAGTAGGAGGCGAGATGGGCCTCGTAGTCACGCTGGGTGAACCGCTGCATCCATTCGACCACTTCCTTCGTGTTCATGCTTGGGGACCTCAATGAGGGGAAAGGGCCCTGGCTCTCCACTGTCGAGCAAGGCCTCGGTTCATTTCTTGTCGAGCAAAAGCCAGAGATCTTCGTCAATCTTCGTGAAGAAATCGAGGTTCACCAGAGCGGGCTCTTCGGCATCGGTAATGATGGCCGTGTACTCGACTCTCTTACACTGTTTTAGATTCGGGCAGGCCGCGAGCTTGGCCTTGAGCTCCTGCTCCAGGCCCAATGGATCGGTGGCGTTCTTGTAGTTGGTCTTGAACCAGTGGGCATTGACGATCTTCTGGAGGATGGTCTGCTCCAGGATTTCATTCCACGTGACATCGACCCTCAGACTGAACGTTATTGCCTTGTTGTCGATGATGAAGTCGCCAATGCGCTTTTCGGCTCGGCGCATTTCGATCTGGTTGTAATGGTCACTCGTCGTGATGAGATTGAGCCCCTCCTTGTAGCCGGAGCCCTTGAACTCGTCGGCGATCAAGTGGCTGCGGTTGAGGTTCTTGTTGGCAACATAGTGGGGCGAGTCCTCGGTGATGCCTCGGTTTTTCGGGTCTCCTGGTCCCTTGAGGCTGAGGTTGGTGCCCACGATGGAGGTCGTCAGCCCCAGCTTCGCATCGAACGTGACCACGAAGTGCTGGCCCTTCCTCGTCGTGTAGGTGATCTCGACGATGTCGCCCTTGACGACCTCGTCGATCTTGATCGGCTCGAATTCGTGGTGCTCGCCAGCGCTGACGGGGGTGAGGATCCTGCCGAGCTGTCCATTGGATTCGTACTGGACCTTGTTGCGGAGCTTGTCCTGAAGGGCGTTGTCCCTGGCCTGGGCTATCCCGTGGTTGCGCGCCTGTTCGGCGGCGACCTCGCCGGCTACATCTTGGAAGCTGGCCTTCAACCTTCCCCGCAGAGCGCCCTCGAGTTCCACCACGCTGCTCACGTGCTCGTCCAGAACGTGCGTCTTGGCGAACTCCAGGGCTGGTTTCCTCACGGCGTCGCTGTTGAAGGTGAAGCCCTTCCAGATTTCGATCGCCGGGTTGACGCTGGGGTCGGTCATGCCCGAGTTGAGTACGTCCGATTCCCACTTCTTCAGCAGTGCGTCCAACCGTTCGTTGGCGATCCGCAGGATGTCGGCTTCTTCCAGTGCCGGGCGCGATTCGCCGTAGGCGATGTCCACCGTCTGGCCAAACTCGCCCTTGACGGTGAACATCTTTCCGTTCTTGGCCAGGTCGATCATCGACGCGCCCGTCTGTTTCGAAGCAGAAGCGCCTAGGCCGGCCAGCGACTCCTGTTGGCCCAACACTTCGGCGCTCGGGGACCTCAACGTGAGCAGTTGGTTGGCCCTATCGTAGGTGGCGCCAAAGCTGGAGGTCAGTGTCGGCACCATCGTCTTGGGGTCCAGCTTCCTCCCGTGGTGGAGCATGCCTCCGCTGTGCTTGCCGAGAGCTGTCACCAGCGTCTGGCTGATCTTCTCCTTGGCGATGTATGCTTTTTCCACCTTGATGGTCTTTGGGACCTCGGCGGCAATCGCTCCTCCGAGCAGTTGGTCGAGATCCGTGACCTTGTACAAGTCACCATAGGCCGTGATCTCACCGGCCAGGGTCTGGAAGATCGCGGGCTGGACTCCCTTTTCGGTCCCGTTCAGGTCCTTCTTGGGGTCGGTACCGAGCTTCATGGCCTCCATCTGGGTTCTTTTGGCCACGGACCCGATGCCCTTGAGGTCATCGGCTTGTGTCTGCAGTTTCCTGGCAAGTTCCACGTCTCCGGTGCGCTCGGCATCGCGCTTGCGCTGGAGGAGTGCCCCCACTCCGCGCCCGAGCTTGTTGGACAGGAGCTCGCGCTTGGAGGCCATCTCGACATGGGCCCCCTGGCCGAGTGTGATGAAGAGGGTGTGACTGGCTCCGGCCATGCTCACGGGGCGCTCGAGCTTGTCGGACGTCTTTTCCGGCCCCTGACCCTTCCCGGCTTTTTCCTTACCGGGCTTGCCCTCGCCATCCTTCTTGCCAAGTTTGTCCGTAGCGCTCTTGCCCTTCGCCGGTTTCGTGCTCGCGTCCTTCTTGCCCCCCTTCTTCCCTCCTGGGGCGGGCGCCTTCGCGGGGGCCGCGGCGCTCTTGCCTCCCGCACCTCCCTTTCCACCGGCCGGAGCTCCTGCCGCCCCGCCTTCGTCCCACTTCGCCGGCTTGTGGTCCTCGCCTGCCTTGCTCCTGCCCGGCGCGCTCTGGCTGAGCAGGTCGCTCATGAACCTGCCGCCGTCGAACTCCACCTCCGTGAACTTCACCTCCGGCCACTGCTTGGAGCCCAGCACGTGCTCCACGTCCGCCCCGATTCCGAACTCCCCCGGCAGTGGGTACTCCAGGCTGCCCAGCGGCCACGTCCACTTGTCGTCCGGCAGCGGCGACCACCAGGGGCTGTCCACCTCGACGAACAAGTCTCCCCCCAGCCCCAGGAAGGGCTGCGCCGCCAGCTCCATGTGGCCCTGGATGTAGAACTCTCCCTCCGCTCCTGCGTTCTGCCGGTAGCCGATGGTGGGCGTGGCCTCCACGTAGCCTCTCACTCCCGCCAGCGCCCACACCCCCACCCCCGCCTTGATGTCGTGGCCGAGCAGCTCGACGCCCACGCCGCCCTCGGCCCGCAGCCTCAAGCCCGCGAACGCCGAGATGTTCAGCGTTGCCTGCAGGTTCAGCTCC
Source organism: Vitiosangium sp. GDMCC 1.1324 (assembly GCF_003044305.1). Classification (GTDB taxonomy): domain Bacteria; phylum Myxococcota; class Myxococcia; order Myxococcales; family Myxococcaceae; genus Archangium. The sequence continues at coordinate 74,558 of NZ_PZOX01000001.1, forward strand.
TTGTCCACCCGCTTGTCTGTCGAGTACTGCCCCGACAGCTTGATGTTGTAGAGCTTGCCCGGCCCGATGGTGGCCAGCGCCTCCAGCCCGACATTGGCGAACACGAACACGTTGCCCACCACCGGCAACCCGTAGGCCGCTCGCGCCTCCAGCTTCAACAGGCTCTTCGTCCAGTCCTTCTGCTCGAAGAGGATGATCTCCTTGGGCGGGGCGAGCTCCCCCCGCACGGTGGCCTCACCCGTGCTGCCGACCACCACCTTCGCCTTCCCCGTGAGCCACTCCGTCAGCGAGAAGTCCAACTCGCCCCAGCCGCAGAAGGCGCGCGGTCCTGGTTTCGCCTGCGCTCCAGCCTCGCTCGGGCTCGCGGCTCCCGTGCCCGCGCCTGGGGCCCCCTCGCCACCTGGTGTGGGAAGTCCGCCGGCCTGTGGGTCCTTCGTCGTGATGTCACGCGCGGTGGCCGCATCCGTGGCGAGCAGGGTGATGGTGCCCTTGAGCCGGTCGCCCGCGTAGCTGGCCGTTCCCTGGATGTCGAGCACCCCCTGCTTCAGCCGCGCGTCGGCCCCACCGGACACCTTGCCGATGGATACCTCCAGGTGCGTTTCGCCAGTCAGGCCCGTTTCGGGGCTGTAGCCCACCTGGAGCTTGCCGCCCGAGCCACCGGGGAGCTTGACCTCGGCCTGGCCGCCGAAGCGCATCTGGCCGTTCTCGAAGCCGAGCTGTCCGCTGCCGGTGACGAAGCCGCTCAGGGTGAAGTCCACCGACTCGGCGCCCAGCTTCAGGACTCCGTTCTCCAACGTGTTGTGGAGCGACTTGATGCCAAGCTTCGACAGGCCCTTGAGGCCCAGGGCTTCGGGCTCCTTGCCGAGCAGCCCCAGCAACGCCGAGTCGTTCCGGGGCACCGCGCGTCCGGGTTTGCCGAGGGCGGCATGGCCGGTGATGACGTTGTTCTCGATACGCACCGCCAACACCAGCCTTCCGCCGAGGACGCCGTCGAGCGGGGGCAGGGAGAGGGGCAGTGCAGCACCCTGGCCCCTGGTGCTGTAACCGCCCTTGCCCTCGACGAGCTCGAGCTCACCCGCCGCGAGGCTCCCGAGCCGGGCCATGGCCCTCCCGTCCTCGTCGAGCCGCACAGAGGATGCGTCCAGCACACCCTTGCTCAAGTCGATCTCGCCCGGCTGGGCTTTCGGGTTCGTCTTGGGCGAGGGCGCCTGTTGGAGCTCGTCCCGCAGGTAGCGCGGAAGGGTGCTCTCGCGGCTCCGGGTCGTGGGCACACTCCCCTGGAGTTGCTTCCGGCGCTTCTCCAGCTCGGGCGCTGACGAGGACCTGGCGGACGGCTTGCGAACGGGTTCGAAGGCCATGGGCGTTCCTCACGACTCTCCGTAAAGGTAATGGAAGCGCACCACCCGCCCGAGCCAGGGAACCCATCCTGGATCGACATCGAGCCCCGCGCCGCGCACGCGGATGTCCACCTGCTGGATGTCGAACAGGATGTCGACATGGGTGCGTGTCGCGATGATGCGCGCGGGGCGGCGGATGAGTGTGTGGAGCCCGAGCCGTGCATGGAGGCGGCACCACCGCCGGGCCGCTGTCAGCAACTCCCGGAGCCTCGGGCCGAGCTCCTGCTCTTCATGCGGTGCGAGCGGGCTCGTCGCCTGAGCGGTGAAAACCACGCGCGAGGGATCCGTCGCGGGTGCGCCGAGCCGCTCGGCGATGAGTGCGAGGAGGCGGTCGGGCAGGTTGAGCTCGGCCAGGGACGGGTGCTGCTCGAGCAGTTTGGCAATTCCGATCCGCTCGAGAACGGGCACCAGGAAGAGGAGCCCGCCGACCACGGTGGGGCGAGGGTGCTCCGGCCACTCCGAGCGTGACACCGTCTCCGGTGCGGAGGCGGGTGCCGGCGGTTCCGAACCATGCTCGAGGGAAGATGGCTCCGGTCGGAGGGAAGGCCCGCGCGGGACAGGGCGCGTGAGTGGCGCGACGAGGCTGGCGGCTTCCGCCGAGCCCATGTTCTTCGCGGGAGCCTCCGGCGCAGGGCTCCCGGGCGTCATGCGCGCGGTGTTGTCGGAAGGGAGCCGCGAGGCCGCGGGCGTGAGCGTGGGTTCCTCCGCGGGGCTGGACGGCGCCGCGCTGGAGTTCTCTCCGGAGGGAAGAGCCTCGGCGGTCGCGGTGTTCGCGGTGGCGGAGGGCTCGGTTCCTTCGTGTCCGCCCTTTCGCTTCACCAGGGCCGGTGTGGAGACGAGCCTGGCCGCGAGGTGCGCCGCACGTTCGAGCAACCGGGCGTCGGCGAGCCGCCCCCGCCGTTCGATGACGAGGGCCGTCGCCACCAGCCAGATGGAGCGCGCATCCGTGGCGCTCCACGTCTCCACCCATCGTGTCACCGCGGCGCGCAGGGCGGGGGAGCGCGGTTCTTCCACTCGCGCGGGCGATGCCATTTCCTCGGGAGGAAGCACTGGGGCCGATGGTGCTCCCCCGAAGGACCGGACCAGTGCCGGGCCTTCCTGCCAACGCAGGGACTGGAGCAGGACGTCGAGGCTTCCCTGGGCATGCAGTGTCTCGACGAGCCGCACCGCGGCGGCCGGTCCCGCGCTCGTGCTCAGTGCGGTGGAGAGCGTCAGGCGCAGGGCCTCGTCGCGCGGCTGGGTGGGGTGGAATCCTGGCACGGCGAGCGGCCAGAACCAGGCGGCCACGGAGGCTCCGCGCGCCAGCCGCCCCGCGAGCAGCGTGGCGGGCTCCGCGTCGTCCCGGAAGAAGACGGCACCCCGGTGCGCGGCCGACGCATCCTCGGCGTGGACCGCGGACAGGGCCAGCTCGCGCACCCGCTGCTCCAGGGTGAGCGCGAGGCTCGAAGGCGGAAGGTGACCGTGGATGACCCCCACCGGGAGTGAGCGGATGAGGAGGACCCGGCTGGGGCCCGCGTCGGGGAACGAGGCGGTGCGCAGGGCGTCCTCGAGCAGCAATGCGCCGCGGCGCACCAGGGCCTCGTTCCTCGCCGACAGCCGGAGGATGTCCACGCGTCGCATCGGTTCACCACTCGGAGCCCATATAGGGGAGCAGCGCCCCCGTTCCGCGGGCGGGATCGGCGAAGCGTGCCGAGGTCTTCTCCGGCAGGTGCACCGTCGTCGACGAAGCCGACAGCACGCGCGCCTTGACGATGCTGGAGGAGAGGTCCTCGACCACGGCCTGGACGGTCTGTTCTCCGGAGCGGATGAGCACGTGCATGCCGATGCGCACGCGAGCCGGATCCACGGCGAGCTCGAGGGTGCCGCCCACCTTGGCCACGGACGGCTTGGAGACGTGGCCGGAGAGCAGCTCGTCGACGGGCGCGTGGCTGGCCAGCAGCAGGCAGATGCGCACCAGGTCGTTCATCAACGACACGGCCTCGGCCTCGGTGGTGACCACGCGCTGGAAGAGCCAGTCCACCAGCGTCTGCATCTCCCTCCGCTCCGTGACCTCCAGTTGATCCCACTGCGGAAGCCGCGAAAGGTCATGCAGGTCCACGGGAGCGTCGTACTGGCTGAGCTGCTCGGCCCATTCCAGGCGGATGGCGGGCAGCACCTCGCCGAAGCGCTGATAGAGACCGGTAGCCACCTTGGAGATGTGCTCCAGCTCGATGGCCGCGTTCCGGGCCACGTCCGAGCGGCCATGGGCCATGTCGATGAGATCGCCCAGGGAGAGCTGCTCGTGGGCGCTCTGCTGCAGCTCGAGCCAGGTCTGGGTGTAGAGGACGGCGGGCTCGAAGCGGATGAAGGCGCCGCGCTGGCGGGCGATGAAGTCCTCCCGGGCCGACATCAGCCGCGAGAGTCCCAGTGCGAGGCGCGTGGGCGTGCGTCCGGAGATGATGGGCAGCGAGACGGGCATCCGCTGGAGGGCGCGCACCTGCGCCCGGGCGAAGGTGCGGTGGATGAGCTCGGTGCGGTCCAGCCCGCGCAGGAACTGGGGCGCGAGGGAGAACCACTTGAGGGACGAGTCGCGGACGAGCTCGACATAGGCCAGCAGCTCGGGAGGCGCGGCGTCGGTGCTGGCGAACACCTCGGGGAGGATGTCCTTCACGAGACCCGGGTCCAGCAGCCGCGAGGGCGTGTCACGGGTGAGCTCGCGGTGGCGGGCACGTTGGAAGACGAGGAAGGGGACGTGCTGCTCGAGGACCTGCGCTCGGCGCTGATTGACAGCATCGATGCGGGCCATCTCCTCGGCGAGCAGGGCGCGCGCCACGGTGACGTCCTGGCGGCCCTCGGCCACCTCTCCGTCCACGAGCCGCATGCGCTTGTCGAGCTCGGACCAGAAGGCCTCGATCTGGTCGAGGGTCGCCTTGTAGTTGCTCACGGAGCTCACGCGCGTCGTCATGCGGAGCTCCAGGGTCCGCAGCAGGGCGAGCGTGTTCTCCAGGTGGCGCAGCGCCGTGGAGAAGTAGTCGGATTCCGTCCACTTCAACCGGGCCTGGGCGAGTGCCCGCCGCACGTTCTCTGGCTCCTCATCGAGCCGGCGGAGGGCGTCCTCGAGCAGCGCCGCGTTGTTCACCAGGTCGCGGAGCGACAGGTCCTCCCGGACGACGGTCTTCGTGTCGATCTCCGTTCTGCCCGGCCATGTGACGGAGAGGAGCTTCACCCTCCGGGGCGAACTGCCGGAGGCGATCTTGGAAATTCCCAGCAGGGACATGTTCGTGAGATCGAGCCCGATCTCCTTCACCCGGACGATCTTCTTCACCAGTTCGATGAGCTGCGCGGTCAGGTCCCTCCGGACCGTACTGGCCTGTTCCAGCGCCTCCATGGCATCCGACAGGCGGATGCGCGCCAGTCCCACGCGCGGGTGGAAGCGCGTGAGGAAGTCGTTGTTGCTGTTCTGGGTCACCAGTGGGCTGCCCACCAGGGTGCTGCCGAAGGTGGCGGACACGGCGAGCCGGCTGGCCTCCGTGCTGCTGGTGAGCATCAGCTCGCGGACGTGTTGGAACTCTTCCTGGATTCGTGCGCTACCGGTGCGCACGAAGTCGATGGCCTGTTGATGGAGGCCCTCGATGTTGCCAATGAGCCCACGGAGTCCCTGCTGCCTCACGGTCACCCTCGTGCTGTCGGCCACCTTCTTCAGGTGCAACAGCCCGCTGGTGGAAGCCATGAAGACATCGATGGGATTGGTGCCATCGAGCACGACGCTGAACGCCTGGCGGCTGGTGCTCGCGTAGAGGAACTGCCGCGTCAGCAGCTCGGGGGTCTGCCAGCGGCCCTCGTCGAACAGCCGGTACGTGAGGGGCCCAGGCGTGGAGGCCAGGTCATCCCACCAGAACGCGTGGATCCTCCCGTCCCCCTTGGAGACAACCTCGAGCGCATCGGCGTTCGTCTTGCTCACCATCTGCATGCCGAACTTCCAGCTCCCGGCGTCGTACCAGCCGTGCCGGATTCCCTGGCTCGCACCATTGCTCAGCACGAGCACGTCGAGCCGAGGGGGCGTGGCGTCCGCCTTGGAGACGCAGGCCGCGAGCTGGAATCCCTTGAGGCTCTTCACCTCGACCACGTCGAGCGTCGCGTCTCCATCCACCTGGCGCAACTTGGGGTCGTCGCCTTCGTGGAAGCAGGAGAGGTGGTGGAGCCAATACTCGGAGCTGCTGTCTGTTGGGGAGCGGCCCAGGTAGAGCAGCTCGAGCTGTCCCGCTCGTGGGCTGAGCGCCACGAGCTGGTTCACGGTCCTGCTGACGCTGGTGTTCAGCACCTCCATGTCCAGGTTGAAGGTTGGATATCCGGCGGAATCCTTGAATTCGAGGCAGGAGACCTTCCGGATGCCGCTCTTGGTCGCCACGAACGCGTCGATACGTCCGGGCCCCCAGGATACGGCGGTGAAGTGCAGGATATCGGAGGGGGAGATGCCCGCGCCCAGGTGCTTCGGAGCGCTCGTCACCCAGCGCGTGGGCGTGCGTCGCATGAAGGCAACATGGGGGTATGAGCCCGGGCCCGAGCCGCTGTCCCAGGGGAATCTGGAGTAGGCGAGGACAACGACCACCAGATCGTCGCCGCTCCAGACCGCTTTGAAGTCCAGCCAGGCCGCCGGGTAGTAGAGGAGGTCGCGAGCCACCGGTGCGTCCTTGGCGAAGCGGCGCAGCGACAGGTACGAGCTGGAGAAGGACGTGTAGTACCGGGTGAGCACCGCGAAGGTGCCCTTCGTCGGCGAGGCCGCGGTGGATACCGCGCTGGAGTCCCATCCCAGTTGCTCGGGTTGGGCCCAGGTGCCATTGAGCCACAGGGCCTCCTCGAGCACGGGCACGGTGTTGCCCTCGGTCCCGTAGGCTCCCTCCTCCGGCCCGTACTGGCTCGGGTCGAGCGGGCCCGTCCCTGGGAACTCTCCCGGGATGGTGGAGGGATCCGAGGGGTAGCGGTTCGACCGTTCGCCCTCGAGCGCGTTGAGCAGCAGCGTGGCCTTGCCGCGCAGATCCGTGCGGCGCCTCAGCCATTCTCCGAGCCGCTCGAGCCCGGAGGTGATCGCCTTGGGGAAGGCGGGGTCGAGCAGCTCGCTCTGGAGCAGGCGGGGCTCGAAGTGGGCCTCGGGCACGGGGACGAGCACGCGCACGCGCTCCTGCTCCGAGGTGTCCAGCGGCGCGAGCGAAGCGCTGGCGAGCGCCACCGCGTCGAGCTGCTCCAGCGGCATGGGGGCCGCGTCGATGATGAAGGACGCGGGGAAGAAGCGGTGCGTCCACTGGCGGAAGTCGAGGGCCTGCTTGGGCAGGCGGCCCACCGGAGGCAGGAAGGCGAAGGACTGGATGGCGGTGCCATCGGTGAGCTGCTCGGGCGAGAAGGCGTCGAGGTGCTCGGAGAACTGTTGGAGGCGGGCCTGCCAGAGCAGGGGATTGCCGTGCGCCTCGAGGAGCGGAGGGCGGCTCCGGGGCGCTCCACCCGCGCGCACCACGCAGGCGCTGTCCGCGAAGAGCGGCGTGGCGGGCGCATCCATGTGCATGGGCGGCGTGAAGCCGATGAGGGCCAGGGGCACGCCCACTTCCTCCCAGGGGGCGTACGTCTGGTGGGGGCGCTGGCGCTCGGCCTCGAAGAGGGTCCAGGCCAGGCGGTTGCGCCAGTCGAGCGCCTCCGGGTCGGGCATGGGCCAACTCCCGGGCCAGGCGAAGAGCACCAGCGCGCAGCCGTCCACCAGCCGCTGGTCCTCGAGCGCATGCCGCTCCGGATCGAGCTCGGCCGGGTCGTTCGGGTCCGGCGGATCGTCCCGCTTCGACACCACGGGCACCAGCACGAGCACGGCGGCTCGCAGGCCCTCGTGTGTCTGGGTTGCCTTCACGCTGGCCAGGACGTCGAGGTCGAAGCTCGAGGTGTCCTGGCCCTCCCCCAGCCGGAAGACCGGCACGTGGTCCACGCGGACACGGGTGGTACGGGGCTGCAGCACGTCCTCGCCACTGACGGTCAGTCCCAGACCGGGGCCGATCTCGAAGACGTGAAGGTCTTCCTTTCCGTCCACGTCGGGCTCGCGCTCCAGGCGGACCTCGAGGCCGGCCACCACGCCGGGGGCCACGAGCTGGCCGCGCAGCGCGAGCCGGCCCGAGCGCTCTCGCTGTTCGAGGGAGAGGGACTCCGCGGAGAGCGCGCGGTCCGTGTAGAGGTGGGGGCGGACGCGCCAGCCGGCGTTGACAAAGGTCCGCGGTGGAGGCTCCACCTGGAGGATGTGCTCGTCGGGGAGAGGCGCCTTCAGTGGTTTCGTGCTCATGGGCTACCTGTTCACCGCTTGAGGCCTACGTAGGGAAGGAGGGCGCCCGTGCCGCGGGCGGGATCCGAGAAATACGCGGAGGTCTTCACCGGCAGGTTCACCGAGGGCGCCGTGGTTGACAGCACGCGCGCCTTCACCACGCCGGAGGAGAGGTCCTCGACGACGGCCTGGACGGTCTGCTCGCCGGAGCGGATGAGTACGTGCATGCCAATGCGCACGCGAGCTGGATCCACGGCGAGCTCGAGGGTACCACCCACCTTGGCCACGGACGGCTTGGAGACATGGCCGGAGAGCAACTCATTGACCGGAGCATGGCTGGCCAACAGCAGGCAGACGCGCACCAGGTCGTTCATCAGCGACACGGCCTCGGGTTCCGTGGCGACCACGCGCTGGAAGAGCCAGTCCACCAGCGTCTGCAGCTCCCTCCGCCGGGTGATTTCCAGCTGGTGCCACTGGGGCAGCCGTGAGAGGTCATGCAGGTCCACGGGAGCGTCGTACTGGCTGAGCTGCTCGGCCCATTCCAGGCGGATGGCGGGCAGCACCTCGCCGAAGCGCTCGTAGAGGCCGGTGGCCACCTTGGAGATCTGCTCCAGCTCGGTGGTCGCGCGCCCGCCCACGTCCGAGCGGCCATGGGCCATGTCGATGAGATCGCCCAGGGAGAGCTGCGCGTGGGCGCTCTGCTGCAGCTCGAGCCACGTCTGCGTATGGAGGATGGCGGGCTCGAAGTGGACGAAGGCGCCGCGCTGGCGGGCGATGAGCTCCTCCCGGACGGACATCAGCTTGGAGAGTCCCTGCGCGAAGCGCACCGAGGTGCGGCCGGCGATGATGGGCATCTTGACGGGCACCCGCTGGGTGGCGCGCACCTGTGCCCATTCGAACGTGCGGTGGATGAGCTCGGTGCGGTCCAGCCCGCGCAGCAGCTGGGGCGCGAGGGTGAACCCCTTGAGGGACGAGTCTCGGATGAGCTCGATGTAGGTCAGCAGCTCGGGAGGCGCGGCGGCGGTGCTGGCGAACACCTCGGGGAGGACGTTCTCGACGAGGCCCGGATCCAGCTGTCGCGAGGGCGTGTCGCGGGTGAGCTCGCTCTGGCGGGGGCGGTGGAAGACGAGGAAGGGGACATGGTCCGCGAAGACCTGCCTGCGGCGCTCGTTGATGGCGTCGATGCGGACCGTCTCCTCGGCGAGCAGGGCGCGGGCCACGGTGACGTCCTGGCGGCTCTCGGCCACCTCGCTGTCCACGAAGCGCAGACGCGTGTCGAGCTGGGACCAGAAGCCCTCGAGCTGCGCGAGGACCTCCTTGTAGCTCTCCATGGCGTTCGCCTGGGGCGTCGTGCGCCGCTCCAGTTCCCGCAGCAGGACGAGCATGTCCTCCAGGTGTTGCACCGCGGTGGAGAAGTAGTCGGACTTCTCCCAACGGAGGGGCTTGTGGTTGAGGAGGGCCCGGTCGACGGCCTCCAGCTCTTTCCCGATGCGCTCGAGCACGGCCTCGAGCGTGCTCGCGTTGGTCACCAAGTCGGCCAGCAGGATGCTCTCCCGCTCGACGGCCTTGCTCGACCCGCCGGTCGTACTGGGGATGAGGATGGCCTCGATGGGCGTGCTCATGTCGTAGACCTTCACCTTCACGACCCCGGCCACCGTCATGCCCGTCACGTCGATTCCGAGCTCCTTCACCAGATCGACGAGGCGGGCCATCAGCTGACGCCGGGTCGCGGTCGCCTGCTCCAGCGTTTCCCGGGCATCCTGCTCGCTGGTGGGATCCTCGTACTCCGGCTCGTAGCGCTTGCGGAGGAAGCGCGTGAAGTAGCTCTCGATGTCGGACCGGGCCGCCAGAGGGCTCTGCACCATGGTGGCGCCGAGGATCGGTGACACCACGAGCCGGCTGGCTTCCGTGTGGCCGCTGATCATGAGCTGGCGCACGTTCTGCGTGTCCGCCTGCAGCTGGGTGGAGCCGGCGCGGATGAACTCGTCCATGCGGCCCAGCAGGCTGTCCGTCTGGTTGAGGAGCCCCCGGAGCCCTTCCTTCTCCACCAGTGCCCGCGCGCTGTCGGGCAGCATCTTCAGGTGCTGGAGCCCCTGGACCGAGGCCAGGAACAGGTCGATCTGACTGGTGCCATCGAGAATGACGCCGAGGGGCTGCGCGCTGTCGTGGAGCTGCACTTGCGTCAGCACGACGGAAGTGTTCCAGCGGGTGCCGTCGAACCAGCCGTACATCAGCGGCGAGCCCGTGGTGCTCTCCTGCTTCCACCAGAAGGCGTGGACCCGGCCATCGAGCCGTGACGCGGCCACGAGCACGTTGCCCGCGGTCGTGCTCACCAGTTCCGTGTCGAACTTCCAGTCCGTGGCGTACCGCCCGTGGCGGATTCCGTCTTTACCCATCACCAGGGCGTCGAGCTGGGAGGGGCCCGTGAGGCAGACCGACAGGACGGTGCCCGTGGCGTCGGTCGTCTCGACCATTTCGCTCTGGCTCAGGTCCTCGCTCCCCTCCATGTGGAAGCCGGAGATGTGGTGGAGCCAGGGTTCGCCCGTGGCTCCCGTCTCGTTTCCCAGGAAGAGCAGCTCGACGCGCCCATCCTTGCTCCGCTGGAGCGCCGCCATGGCACTCACCTGCCTGCCCGCAGCCTCCAGGAGGGAGAGCATCCTCGGCTGATCATCCCTGCCACGGAGCCAGGTGCACTTGAAGAGCTTGTAGTCCGTGACGGAGCCCGCATCCGTCACCGTGGTGGTCTCCACGGCCATGAACGTGTCGAGCCGCCCCGCTGCCCAGGACACGGTGGCGAAGTGCGGAACGCGTGTGGCCATCACATGCTCCAACTCCACCCACTCCCAGCCCGTGTCTTTCAGGTGATGGTAGATGCGCAGGAAGAAGCTGCGGTCCGACCCGGTCGTCTCGAGAGTCCCCAGGGGCACGGGGGGCGGGATGGTCTGGCTGATGAGCGCAACCAGCACGAGCCCGTCCCCGCTCCAGACCGTCCTGAACCCCTCGAGGCGTTGATCCGCGCCGAGCAGCACTTTGGGGATGCTCTCCCAGGGCTGCCAGGTTTCGTTGTAGAGGGTGTGCATCAGCGTGGCGTCACCCTGACGGGAGACGAGCCCGAACTGGCCGGTCCTCGAATCCGCGGTGGCCACCTCGTCGGTTTCGATTCCCAGCAGCGCGGGCACGTCCCAGGTTCCGCCCTGTCCCCATTGCAGCAGGGCCTCTTCGAGCGCGGGGACGGAATTGCCCTCGGTGCCGTAGGCCTCCTCCTCCGGGCCGTACTGGGTCTCGTCGAGTGGATCCGTGCCCTTGACCTCGCCCGGGATGGAGGCGGGATCCGGCTCCGGGAACCGGTTCGGCTTCTTGCCCTCGAGCACGTTGAGCAACAGCGTGGCCTTGTCGCGCAGGTTCTTGCGGCGCCTCAGCCACTCGCCGAGCCGTTTGAGCCCGGAGGTGATCGTCTCGGAGAAGGCGGGGTCGATGGCCTCTCCCCGCAGCAGGTTCGGATCGAAGTGGACCTCGGGCACGGGGACGAGCACGCGCACGCGCTCCTGTTCCGCGGTGTCCAGCGGCGCGAGCGAGGCACTGGCGAGCGCCACCGCGTCGAGCTGCTCCAAGGGCACGGGGGCCGCGTCGATGATGAAGGACGCGGGGAAGTAGCGGTGCTTCCACTCGAAGAGGTCGACCGCGCGCTTGGGCAGCACACCCACCGGAGGCAGCCGGGCGAAGAAGCGGACGGAGGTGATGAGCTGCTGGGGTGGGATGGAGGCGAGGTGTTCGGAGAACTGCTGGATGCGGGCCTGCCAGAGCAGGGGATTGCCGTGTGCCTCGAGGAGCGGAGGGCGGGTGCGAGGCGCCCCACCGGCGCGCACCACGGAGGCTCGGTCGGCGAAGAGCGGCGTGGCGAGGTCAAGGATGTGGGCGGGTGGAGAGAAACCGATGAGGGCCAGGGGCACGCCGACCTCCTCCCAGGGGGCGTACGTCTGGTGGGGGCGCTGGCGCTCGGCCTCGAAGAGGGTCCAGGCCAGGCGGTTGCGCCAGTCGAGCGCCTCCGGGTCGGGCATGGGCCAGCCCCCGGGCCAGGCGAAGAGGACCGGTGTGCAGCCGTCCACCCAGCGCTGGTCCTCGATGGAGTAGGCGTCCGGGTCGGTGGAATCGGACGGATCGTCCTTCCTGGACACCACGGGCACCAGCACGAGCACGGCGGCTCGCAGGCCCTTGTGCGTGGCGGCCACATCGCTGTTGGACAGGATGCTGATGTCGAAGCTCGAGGGCTCCTGCCCCTCTTCCAGCCAGAAGGCCGGCACCTGGTCCACGCGGACGCGGGTGATGCGAGGCAGCAGCACGTCCTCGCCACTGGCGGTCAATCCCAGACCCGCGCCGATCTGGAAGAGGTGGACGTTCCGCTTCTCGAGCTCGTCGTACCGGGTCTCCAGGCGGACCTCGAGGCCGGCCACCACGCCGGGAGCCACGAGCTGGCCGCGCAGCGCGAGCCGGCCGGAACGCTCGCGCTGTTCGGTGGAGAGGGACTCGGCGGAGAGGGCGCGGCCCGTGTGGAGATGGGGGCGGCTGCGCCAGCCGGCGTCGACGGTCGGTCTCGGCCGGGGCTCCACCTGGAGGATGTGCTCGTCGGGGAGCGACTCCTTCAGCGGTTTCGTGTTCATGGGCTGCCTTCCCTCGTGTCCGGGACTAGTAGGGGGGGTGCTCGTAGTTCTTCCTGAACGCGGCGACGGCGTCGTCCAGCGTCTTGCCTTCGAACAGAGACTTGTAGACGGTCTCCTGGAGGAGCCCGCTCTTGCCGTCCTTGCTGGCCAGGAGCGCGTACTTGTCCAGCTCGACCACGGAGCTGGCTCGCGCGAAGTGGGGCAGCGCGATGGTGTACTGGTATTTCTCGGCCACGGCGCTGAGCAGCTGTGAGAGCCCCACGCCCCGGTACTCGTAGGTGTAGCGCTGTTGCACGCGCTGCACCGCTCCGGAGTTGATCCACTTCTGGCGCAGGATCTCTCCGCCCGCGCCCGCGAAGAGCTGCTTGCCCGCGGCGTAGTTTCCCTCCGCGTAGGAGCGCATCAGGGTGTAGGCCCGGGAGATCGCGAGCGCCGTGGCGCGCTTCGGGAGCGAGCCGAACTCGTCGTAGAGCTCCGCTTCCCGGAGGACCTTCGTGAAGTCGTCCTCGAGATCATCCGGCTCCTCCACGGTCTGGCCAATGGCCGCCGGCTTGTAGGGGAAGTTCCGGCGGCGCGCATACCAGAGTGTGGTCGCGCTGGAGAGCAGGGTGCTCCAGGCAGCGTCGGCCAGGCTGGGCCCGGTGGAAGTGGTGGTCGAGGAGGTGGTGTCGGCCGCGAGCGCCGTCCGCCGCAGCGTCAGGGCCCGGAGCGCCTCGCCCGGCTGGCGTCTGGCCACCAGCCCCGAGGCGGTAGCGCGCAACTGCACCGTCGCGCTCCGCTCCGCCGGGAAGAGCGTGGAGAGGGCCTGGTCCATCGACTGGCGGGAGACCGGGACCAGCACCAGCACCGAGGTCGAGGACAGCTCCTCACCCGTCCGCGTGAGGTCGATGGGGGAGAGGAAGAGGCTCTCCTCCAGCAGCGCGCCCAGCTCATCCTCAGGGACGACCGAGAGCTCCACGTCCACCTCGGGCGGGAAGAAGACCTCGGTGAGACTCTTCGGGTCCACGGCCGCCACCGGGAGCGGGCCGGCCGGGGGCAGGGTGAAGAAGTGCTCGCTCGCCGCGAAGCGCTCGCCGCGGTTGGATTTCTTCCGGTCCGCGAGCACCTCCTTCAGGTGCTGCTGGTACTGCAGCAGGTGGGCCTCCCGCAGCGCGCGAGGCGCCTGGCTGAAGCCGAGGAAGTCCGTCTGCTCCGAGCCCACCTCGCGCCGCACCAGGTACTTGTCGATCCATCGGATGACGCCATGGTCGAGCGCGATCATCGCGATGGGCAGCGCGTCCACGGGAGGTCGCATCCCTCCGTTGCGGACGAAGGTCTCGTGGGCCACCCGCGAGCGCCGTGACTCATAGCCCGCCCCCGCATGGCTGTCCGGATAGGGGATGAGGGTGACGGCGGTGGCTTCGATGATGTCGCCATCCTGCGCGGTGCGCGTGCCGCCCGCCGAGCTGGGGTAGGAGGCCACCGGGTTCGCCGTGTACTCCACCGGCCTCAGCGCCACGATGTAGAGCCCGGAGCGGTTGCGCGCCGTCTCGCGCGGAATCTGCGCGAGCCCGAAGGCCGCATCGAGCCGTTGGATCTCCGGGATGTCGTCCAGCCGGACGTTCGCCAAGTCCCGCGGGATGACCACCGCTTCACCCGAGGGCGTGACGCCATGTCCGGCCGTGATGCGCAGCGCACGCGGATCCGGTCCGTTCTCCACGTGGAGCCCCGCCACGACGCCGATCCCTCCTCCGCGGCCGAGGTCCGCCTGCCGCGTGAGGAAGTAGGTCTGTTCGCGTGTCAGGTCCTTGGCCGTCAGGAAACGGCCATCGAAGAAGAAGGAGCGCAGCCGCCGGTCGTCATGGACCAGGGTCCCCGCCGTTTCGAGCTTCTTGACCACGTTCGGCTCGAGCTGCTCGCGGGCCGGTCCTCTTGTCGTATCGAACATCGCACCCAACCTCTCTGGTTTCTTGATGTCTAGATGCCCAGCCAGCGCGTCAGCGCCGCCACCGAGACGGCGAAAGGACGCAGCTCGTTGTCCACGCTCACGGTCCCCGTCCGGACGGGCCGGTTGCCGCTATCGGTACCGCCGGAGACGCCGATCACCACCCGCGCGAGGAACACCCAGGCGGGATCCGGCTCCTTGCCCTCCGGCTGGCTCTTGTCGAAGCGCAGCTCGTCCGGAAGGAAGGCGCTGCCCCAGAGCTGGTCCAGCAGCGCCGGGCGTCCCGGGTGCCAGGAGTCGAGGATCGCGTTCTTCAGCGCGCCGCGCCGCGCCGCCGTGTCCCCGGGAGTCGAGGGATCCGGCCAGGGTTTGCCGCCCGTGGGCAGGGGCCAGGGGCTGTCGGGGACGTTGGGAGGATGGAGCTCCGTGCGAGGCACGAGCCGCAGCTCGTAGCCATCCCGCAGGCGCGCGGGCGACACCGCGTCCGTCGCATCGTAGAGGCCCGAGGCCATCGCCGGCGTCCAGCCGCGCTCGTACACGCGGAAGCGCAGGAAGAGATCGGCCACCACGCCCAGGTCGGGCAGGCCGGTGACGCTCGGCCCGACGTTGAAGTCGGCCTTGGGCCGCCGCAGCAGCTTGCCGGGCTCATACCCATCGAACCAGCGCTTCACCCGGATGCAGGACTTGGAGGACACCTCCACCTGCCGGCCCAGCGGATCGAGCGCCAGGCCCGGGTAGACGGCGAGCTCTCCCTCCTCGATGGGATCCATCGCGTTCGTTTCATGGGCCACGCGCAGTCCGGACGCGGTGCCCACCCCATGCAGGGTCGCGAGCGCTCGCGCCAGCCGGCCCCGGTGGTACGTCTGTTCCGTCACGAAGTCCGTGGTGTCGAGGAGGACGCCAGTCGCGTAGTACGTGCGGTCTGGCGCCTCGTTCTCGAGCAGCGGATCCTTGGGCGTGCTCATCGGTCAACCTCCTGCGTGAAGTCGAGGGTCGAGGCTGGGCGGGCGCTCGATCAGGTTCTTGCTCCCGAGCGCGTTCCGCCCCACGCGCATGGGTTGTGGCCTGGACGTCGGGCCCAGATACGTGTCGAGGCCGACGAGCGAGGCCACTCCCACCATGAGGGGCTGGCTCGCCAGCTTCACCGCGAGGCTCACGTGCGCGGGGGCTTCCTGCTCGGCCACGCGCTGGATGAGGCCGAACTCCTGTGCATCGAAGTCCTGGTGCACCAGCACCGTGACGCGGTGGGCCTGCTGGTTGAAGAACTCCTCTACCGCGGCCTCCTCGGCCGCCGTCTTGGGAAGGTCCTCCCCGAAGAGCGCGAGGAACTCCTTGCGTCGCTCGTCACCCAGGAAGAGTGTGTCTCCCACGAACGAGTTGCCGCTCTGGTGCAGGCCGGGCAGGAGCGGATCCTCGTCGTCCGACAGGTCGATGCCGAGGATGGTGGAGAAGGTGCGGCGCAGCCGGAACTCCTCCACGATGACCAGGCCGCCCTGGGACACGGCACCGCCCGTGAGCGCATCCAGGGCCAACGACAGGCCGCGCAGCGTGCCCCGCCAGGGCCGGATCGCCGGGGCCGCCTCCAGCATCTGGCGCCGCTGCTCGCGCGAGAGCGCGGGATCGAACGAGACGCCGAGCCAGGCCGCCAGCCACTCGAGTGACTCCTCTGGCACCGTGCGCGGATCCGTGAGGAGCGAGGCGCTCGCGATCCGATCCTCGAGCGGTGTGAGGATGCCCTCGGCGAGACCGAGGAAGCGCTCGAGGAAGTCAGCGGGGGTGCTCGTGCCCTTCGCATCGGCGTCCGGGCCGAAGAGCTGCTCGCGGTAGAGCTCCGGCAGGTAGTTCTCCGCGTAGGAGAAGCGGGGGCCATGGGCCCGGAGCGCGAAGAGCTCGGGAGTGGAGCGGCCGTCACCGACGAGCTGGACGCGCACCCATAGGTAACGCCCCTGGAGCGTCCGGACGCGCAGGCCCGCGCGCTGGACGAGGACGGTGAAGAGCCCCCGGCGCTCCGGCTCGGGCGCTTCGGTCATCAGTCCGGAGTGGAAGGGCAGCTCCGAGGGCGTGGGCAGCCATACGCCTCGAGGCACATGGAGCGCGGTGCTCGCCGGGGCCACGTCGCCGAAGACGTGCTCGTGCCAGGCGGACGGCTCGTCGTCGAGGGGGCGCTGGGGCGTGCTCGTCGCGGCGAGGAAGACGCGGATGCCGCAGCGGGGCGGAATGCAGGCCTCCAGGTAGAGCCGGTGCCAGATGGCGCGGGCGCTGCCTCCGTCGATCAGGGGCGTGCCGGCGCCCGTCTGGTTCCGCATGCTGCCCGTCGTCGCGAAGGATGGCAGGGAGATGGGGTGCAGGGGCGCGGGCGCGCCGTCCTGCGTGGGGTAGTGCGGAGGCGCCGTCAGTCCATGCAGCAGGGGGCCCGCCGCGTACGAGGTGAGGGGGTAGTAGTCCCCGAGCGGGGCGGCGCTCGGGACATCCTCGAGCGCGTAGGCCACGGCGATGATGGACGGGGTGGACGTGCGCAGGAGCACGACGAGGCGATCGGCCGACAGCCACGCGAAGCTGATGGGCCGGCGGGCGCGCAGGAGGGTGATGGGCGTCGTCAACCCATTGCCCGTGAAGAAGCGGATGCGCGCATCGTTCCCGGAAGCGCCGGCACTGGCGGCGTCGTACACCCAGCTGAGCAGGGCGAGCCGGCCCTCGGGGCTGGTCGCGAGCCCCACCAGTACCTCGCCCGGCAGCGGGGGCGCATCCAGCACGAGCGACATCCTCGGGGGATCCGTGTCCTCTTCCTGCGGCCGGAAGACCGTGGGAGCACGTTCGCGCAACACGTCCCGGTGCAGCGGAAGGCCCGAGACCCGGGCGAGCCGCACCCGTGCGGGACTCGCGGGCGAGAAGGACGTGGGCCGTGGAATCGCGAAGACGCCTCCCGTCGGAGCGGGGGCGAGCCGCCACGCCTGGAAGTCCTCCACCGAGACGGTCGCCGGAGCCCAGCGGTTGCGCAGGTCCTTCAAGAGGACCTTGCCGCCGCCATCGGCGACGTACAGGACGTCATCGTTCCCGAGCACCAGGTCCGAGGGCAGGCTGAGCGGATTGCCCGGATCGAAGGAGAGCAGCCCGAGGGGCTCGGCGTCCGCTCCCGCGGCCATGATGGCGCCCTGCTGCGCGTCGAGGTACGCCCAGGTGCCGAAGGCGTCGAACGTGCCCGGCGTCTGCTGGACGAGCAGCTCGGCCTCGGCCTGGCCCGCGGCATCCGCGGGCTCGTCCCAGTGGAAGTCCCCGGGCGCGCTCGCCAGCCGCACGGTGCGGCGGCTCGAGTCCCGGTGGACGTTGGAGTGCCCGTCCTTGTCCAGGAGCGGCTCCCAGTGGCGGAGGGGATCCGCCATCATCCAGAATCGCTGTTGGTTCGCGTCCATGTCAGCAGACCTCGGGGACGACGGGCACGGCGACTCCGGAGGTGCTCTCGCCCGCGAACGGATCCGGCGCCCCGCGCAGCGTGTCCGGCAGGCCACCGTCCGCGTCGACGACCACGGCCAGCAGCTCGGGGAGCTGCCACGGACGGAGGATGAGCTCGACGGGCGTGCTCGGGTCCGGGCCGCGCAAGGGCTGCCAGCCCGGGGTGCTCTGACTGGAGCTGGCGGTAAGCGCGGCGCTGGAGGCGCCCTGGGATGCTCCCGACGAGACCGCGTCCCCCATGAAGCGGGCCGAGGTCAGCCCACCCGCGTACCCCTTCGTGGTCTGGTTGACGGGCTTCACCCAGCTGGCGCTGAACAGGTGTACGCCGGTGATGGAGTCGACGCCGGGCACCTGTGCGATCGCCACCTCCAGCTCCCGGTCGCGCACGGCCCTCGCGAGGGGCCAGCCCTCGCCCTGCGGCCCTCCAGGAGGCAGAGGCCACAGCCAGCGGAAGAGGGCCTCGCGCACGGCGTTCACCACCGTCTCCCGGCCGAATCCCTCGCGCACGGTGATGCCGGTGGCCAGACCGAGCGGCACGTACTCGCAGCCAATGACATACAGCTCGGTGGCCAGCGGACGGCGCGCGTCCAGGTTCGCGTGCACGGCCTCCAGGAAGGGACGATCCGGGCGCGGGTTGGGCGCGCGGAAGGTGGTGGAGGGAGGCAGCACCATGACGCTGACCACGCCTGGCACGTTCTCGCGGCGCTGGTGCGGCTTGAAGCGGGGCAGCACTTCCACGCGGCCCGGGGACGCACCGGGACTGGCGGCGGCGAGCCATCGGAAGTCCTCGGCGGTGACCGCGCGCTGGCCATGGCGCAGGGTGGCCGGGATGCGCCGCTCGGCCTCGGCGAGCGTCTCCGCGTCCTGCCCGCCCAGCGTGGGCAGGCTCTGCACCACCTTCAGCGTCCCCGCGGGCGCCGTCCCATCGAGCAGGGTGGCGTTGAGGGCCTTGAGGGTCCCCGCGGGGAGGTTGCCGGCCACGCCGCCACCCGTCCTCATCCGCGCCACGCGCACGCGCATTCCGGCGGACGGAATCCGTCCCCGCACTCCATCACCGAAGCGGACGGTGCCCGCCTCCGCGTCGAGCTGGAACACGGCCTCGTCCCGCCCCGCCAGGGCGAGGTCGTCCACGGTGGCCCAGGGCCGGTAGCCCATGCCCGGCTCCTCCACCTCGAGCTGGATCGTCTCGCGCTCGACGGAGCCCGTGGGCAGACGCAGCTCCTGATCCGCGGCGCCGTCGCTCTGGCCGATGACGAGGGCGGTGTACGTGCGCCGCTGTTCGAGCTCCACCGCGTTGATGCCCACCCAGCTCAGCGCCAGGTGCGAGAGCTTCACGGTCGGCCGCAGCCGCAGCCACGCGACGAGCCGCTCCGCGCGCTTCGGGTCATCCAGACGCGGCGGACGGTCTCCGACGCCCGCCTTCAGGTTGCCGCGCACGTCGTTGGAGGGCACGCCGATGTCGCTGCCGGGCATGAGGAGATGGAGGACGCCGCGGCGCGTGAGGCCGAGCGTCGAGTCGTAGGCCACCGAGAGCGGGTGGTAGGTGGGGTTGCCCTGTGCGTCGGGCGTGCCGGTGAGCTCCCACTGGTGGGGGATGCGCGCACGCGGGCCGATGTCCTCCACGAGCGCGGGCACCTCGATGGCGGGCATGACGCCCACGCTGAGCATCCGCGGGGCCCCGTTGGAGCCCGTCTTCAGCTCCGTGCGCAGGGCGTCCACGCTCTGCCCCTCCGGCGCGAGCAGGGCGAGCCACAGGCCGCGGTCCACCGTGCGCTCGATGAGATCGAACCCGGCCGGCTCGGTGGTGTCGTGGGGGAAGAGCGCCGTGGTGACGTAGTACGAGGCCTGGGCGCCGGGGGCGAGCCCGTAGACGCGCGAGAGGCCGGGGAGCAGCTCGCCCATCTGCTTGCGCTCGGCGCTGGTGATGGGCCGCTTGTAGTAGGCCTCGGCCGTCAGGTTCAGCACGGTGAGCTCGGTCCGGGTCTCGAAGGGCACGGGCCCCTTGAGCTCGGCGGACGCGCACAACACCTGGGTGGGCTGTGGCGCCGAGCCGTCCTGGAACACGCTCACCACGCCCGTGGCGGCGGTGGCCGGCCGGAGCTGGATGCCGAGCAGCCGCAAGAAGGCGAGCCGCTGCCGCTCGGGAATGAGGTTGGCCCGGTAGAGCAGCGTGTCCGCCAGCCAGGCGAACAGCTCGAGCATCGTGCGGCCCGGGTCTCCCACGCGGGCGTGGGTCCACTCGGGCGTGTGGGCCGGGATACGGGCGAGGAGCTCCTCGACGAGATCCTCGAAGCTCCGGTCATCGAGTCGGGGCGGGACGATGGGCATCCTAGGCTCCGAGATCCAGGGTGAGGCCGAGCGCCTGCACCGCACCATTGCGGCGGAGGCGGTAGACGAGCTCGACACGGACATGCGAGGGCGTGTCATCGACCTCCAGCACGTCGATGCGCTCCACGTCGATGCGCGGCTCCCAGCGCGCCAGCGATTCCGCCACCAGATCGCGGATGCGGCGGCGCGTGGTGAGCACGTTGGGCTCTCCGACGAGCTCCTCCAGCCCCGCGCCGAACTCCGGACGCATGAGCTGCTCACCGGGGCGGGTGCGCAGGATGACCTCGATGGCCTGGCGCACGCTCGTGTCGAGCGAGGGGAAGTGGAGCTCCCCGCGCTCGTCGGGGACGGGCAGGAGCGGGAAGCTCACCGGGGGTCGTGCAGGGGTCGTCATCACGTGCTTCTCCAGTCAGCCTCACGGGAACGAGGGCGGGCGTGCCGCGGCTCGGCGCGGCAGGGGGATGCAGATCTTGATGAAGGGCAACCACCAGAAGAGGAGGTTGAACAGTGCGAGGAAGATGCTCAGCACGATGAAGGCGCAGAGGGTGATGATCGGAATGTTGAATCCGCAGATCCAATCCAGCCCCCCCGCGCCTTGTCGGGCCTTCTGCTCGAGGAAGTCCTTGGGCTTGTTGCTCGAGATCAGGTTGAAGATGTTGCCCGGGACCTGGAAGGCCACGTTGGGCAGGAACTTCTTCACGTTGCTCGGGGTGACGGGCGGCAGGGCGACCTGGACGGGGGGCAGCTTGCCGTTCTCGTACCAGGCGGCGATCTCGAAGGGCTGGCTGGGTGCGCTCCAGACGAGCGCTGGAGGACAACCGTCGTCACGCCGGACGCGGATGAAGCCGCGCACCTCGTAGCGGTCGCTGGAGGGATCGAACCGCCTGCGCCGCGGCAGGAGGCTTCCGAGCCGGGTGGCGGAGGCGTCCGAGGCTGCTCGAACGAGGGTGGAGACGTCGCTGGCCGACAGGCGCGGCCAGCTCCTGGGCATGAGGAACGTCTTGTCTGGCTTCTCGAGGACGAAGACCTCGACGGCCTCCGCGAGCACGTCTCCCAGCGGGCGCTTCTGGGGCGCGGCGCCGTGCTCGCACGGAATGCGGTTGAGCGCCGCGCGCAGGCCCGCGTGCTCGAAGGCGTTGAAGACGCTCACCAGCTTGCGCAGCATCAGGGCGAACTGCTCGAGCCGTTGCTCGGCCTGGGAGAGCGCACCCCCGGAGAGCGTCGGATCCGCGCGCAGCTCGTCCGCGTATCGGATGGAGTAGCGCTTGTTCGCGACGCCCTCCAGGCTCACGCCGGTATTGGCCGAGAAATAGGGCGCGAGCATCTCGCGCAGCTCATCCTCCTCGTAGCGCGTCGCCTGGGCCGCCTCGCCGGAAACGGCCTCGGAGCTGGAGACGGGCACCAGCCCGTAGAGGATGGTGCGGCGCGCGGCGGCGCAGACATGCGGGGGCGCCACGAAGAGCAGGGAGACGCTCTCCTCTAGCGGCTCGGGGGCGCCGAGCGTGTTTTCCAGCAAGGCCTCGAGTTCGGGATGGCCGGCGGGGTACGCGGCCCCCCGGCGCGCTGGATTGGGATCCCTGTCCTGCTCGCGTGCATCCGCCAGGGGCACCCAGCCGCGCACCTCGCCCCCGCGCTTCATCCACGACTCGCTCCGGCCCGCGCTGGCGCCGAGCCGCCGGACGACGAGTCCGCAGCTCTCGATGCGAGAGGGATCCAACCGGGGCTCGCCGAAGGTGTCGCACGCAGCCTCGAAGACGGCCAGGTGGAAGGAGCGGTGGACGGGCTGGTGCAGCTTGAGCCCCTGGGCCCGCTCACCCGCGTTGCGCACCGTCCTGGCCAGCCGCTTGCGGCCCTCGTCGCTGCCCAGCTCCTCGAGGAACGCCTGGACGAAGTCCTCGTCGGTGCGCTCCACGAGCACCGGACGGTGGTCCGTCGCGGGCATCGGGCGGCCGCTCCCGGCGTCGAAGGTGAGGCCGCGGAAGAGGATGGGGTGATCGCCTACCATACGTTTCCAGCTCCGGGCGTGTAGGTCGCGGCCACGACGGTGGTGGCCTGGAGGACGTCGCATTTGACGATGCCGGCGAAGGTGGACATGGCCGCGTCCACCTGGACCTGGGCGGCGCTCACCTCGACGCGGCTGGCGGAGACCTTGACCGTGAGGGGCGTCTCGATGCTGACGCCCTTCGTGTCCAGGGTGACCTTGTTGCCGGCCGCCTCGAGCGTGAGCTTCCCGCCGCTCGTCTGCGTGAGGGTGACGCTCTGCCCACCGGGTGTGGAGAGCGTCACGGTGGCCTGCCCGTCCGTCTCCTCGACGATGGCGATGCGGCTGCCGCGCCGGCCCGTGAGGGTATAGCGGTCCACGCGCTGCTTGTTTCCGCCGAGCTGCTCGGGAGCACGGTCGGTGCCGTTCCAGAGCCCGCCGATGACGAGCGGCTGGCGGGGATCTCCGTTGACGAAGACGACGGCGACCTCGTCCCCCACGTCCGGCAGGAGGAAGGCTCCTCGGCCGCCTCCGGCGATGGGGACGGAGACGCGGGCCCAGAGGGCGGCGTCGGCATCTCCCACGGCCTCGGGTGTGCTCACCAGGCGGACCTGGACACGGGCGAGATCCTCCCGGTCTTCCACCGAGATGACGCGGCCCAGATAGGTGCCGTGCAGTGCGCCGAGGTTCGGCGCCGAGGGAGGAGTGGGCAGGGGTTGCATCAGGGGGCTCCCAGGAAGGCGCACTCGGCCTCGAAGTCGGTTTCGTACCCGTGCGTCAGGTCGTAGCGATGGCAGGCGCGGACGACGTAGTAGGTGTTGTCGAAGCGGCGGCCCAACCCCCGCAGGGTGACGTGGGTGCCCACGCGCAGGGAGGGATGGCCCTCGGAGGTGCCCTCCACGCAGACGAAGCGGCGGGCGCGTTGATCGAAGGCCGCGGAGGCGATGGCCCGCGCTTCCTCGTCCGTCATCGCGGGGACGTTCCCGAGGTGCTCCGAGCGCGCCCCGAGCGTCTCGCGCAGCAGGTCCGCGCCACGCCGGCCCGCACCGGGCCCGAGGCTCGTTCCGGTGCCCTGGCCCGAGACGCGCCGGCCCGCGCGCGCGTCCCAGCCGGAAGCGGTGATCTCGGTCACCTGGTGGGCCAGGTCCACGGTGACGTGCGCGCGCCGCAGCTGGCTGTACAGCTCCAGCTCGACCGAGCCCCGGCGCACGTCCTTGCGGGGGGAGACATGGAGCTCCTCTCCCACGACCTGCAAGTCCCCATCGTGGGCGGAGAGCAGTCGCCGCAGGAAGGCGAGGTCGCTCTCGTTGAGCTGCACCTGGGTGCCGATGCGCTCGGAGAAGCCGGTGATGACGGGGCGCATGCCCAGCCGGGTGGCCAGCTCCCGGGCCAGACTGTCGATGCTGACGTCCTCGTGCACCTGGGTGCGCCGCGCGAGCCGCGCTCGCTGCAGCGCGTCCTCCGCCAGCACGAGCAGCTCGGGTCCCTCCGTACCCTCGAAGCTCGCCTCCAGCCCGGTGACGAGCCCGCGGAAGATCTCCCGCGGTGCGTTCTCGTCACCGGCGTAGATGGCGATCGACGCGCCCAGCCGGAGGATCGCCTCGTCCTCGAAGGCCAGACCCACCTGGCCATCCTCGAAGCGCGCCGTGTTCCCCAGGCGCAGCTCGAGCGAGGACATACCGCCCTCGGACTCCGTGAGGCGCATGGAGTTGAGGAGCTCCTTCACCTTGTCGGAGGCGCGGCCGTTGATCCGCACCGTGGGTTGGGCGGAGTAGACGCGCGAACTGCTCAGTGAGCTCTCAGGCATGAGATTCCGTCCTCAGTCCGCGTGAAGCCTGGTCCGGCGCCACGCCCTCATCCGCAACTCCCGCTGCACGTCCTCGGCATGGGTGGGCCGCGATTCGGCAGCCTGCTGCTCCGTGGGCACTTGTTCCGTGGAGGGCCGCTCCGGCTGTCCGGGCGCTCCCTGCACGCTGCCAACCACCTCGCCAATCGAGACGATGGCCATCGCTCATTCCTCCTCGAACCGGATGCGGGCCGGGGTGCTCCCACCGAGGCGCGAGCCCCGCGTCCTCATGCGCCCGCCCAGATCGAAGAGGGCGCCGTCATCCGTGGCGTGCGTGTTGGTCTCCACGCGGTTCGCGAGCCGGCGGGGATCGAGCCGCTGGGTGAGGGGGGCGGATTGCGTCCTCAACCCGGCGAAGGTGGGGAGGGCCGCGGGGACGCCGCCCAGGGAGGTGCCGCCGCCGGGCGTGGAGCCGAAGCCCGCGGGAGGGGCGAGCGCCGCCGGGGCGTCGACGGTGAGCGTCGGGGAGCGTGGAAAGCGCATGCTCTCCTCGCCGTTCTGGGCCGCGATGGCGCGCCCGGCCTCGGGGGCTCCTCCCTGCGTGGCGGTCGTGGTGGTGGAGCCTCCTGGCGGCGGGGCGCTGACCTCGGCGGGGCCACGGGTGTCTCCGGTGTCACTCCAGCCGGCGGCCTTCTGGTTGGCCTCTCCGCGCGAGAAGATGTCCTCGTCCTTCGTCATGCCGAGCGACACCGTGGAGCGCAGCGGCACGCCGTCCACCGAGAAGAACTCGAGGGTCTCCTTGTAGGAGTCCACGATGCCGGTGAAGCTGAAGGCGCCCCAGTCGAACGTGACCTGCGGGGGCGGCTGGTCCTTCTCGCCCAGCAGGCGCGCGATCTCCACCGTCTTGTCGCACACGTTCTCGAGCGTGTCCGTCGTGTCGAAGACGAGGTCCACCGAGAGCTTCGCCGAGCCCTCGTTGACGACCTGCGAGCCCCCCTTCTTCTTGCCCTTGCCCTTGCTCTCTCCGAGTCGGGTGGAAAGGGTGAGCGAGAGCGTGGCCGGGTTGAAGTGCGCCGGGATGATCTTGTTCGTGCTCTTGATCCGGAACTCGGCGGTCTTGGGTGCGGTCATCGTGTCATCCTCCCTTCGTGTTCCGGGTCTCGAGGAAGAGCCCCTCGTGGGCCAGGTGCAGCTCCTCGATGCCCACGTCGGTGGCCCTGGCGTTGAAATCCGCCGCCTTGAACTTGATGGGCAGTGCCCGCTCCAACCTCCACGCGAGCACCACGGTCTGCTCCGTCCCGGGTGGCTCGGGCAGCGCCTTGAGCTGGATGCGCACCGTGCAGCGGTGGCCGTAGTCCCCGCTGGCGACGCGCTCGAACCACTTGAAGAGCCTGCCGTCGCGGGAGATGCCGCGCTTGAGCACCACCGTCGCGAACGTCACGGGGCCGGCCCGTTGGATGGCGCCGAGGTTCAGCCCACCGGCCTTGATGACCTTGGGCTCCATGGTGGCTTCCAGGCCCGTGCACTCGGAGAAGGCGCCCGCGAGCGGAGGATTCAGCTTCCCTCCGACGCCCTTGGGGAGGGGCGCCTCCTGCAAGGAGACCTCGAAGCGGAACGCGAACAGGGGATCCATCGACGGGGTGTCGGGCCGGGTCATGGTGAGCTCTCCGTGCGCAACGAGATGGCGCCTTCCTCGGCCACGGTGAGGATCACGTGGATGCGTTCGATCGCCGCCGCGGCGTCGAGCTCCACTTCCGCCACCAGCCGTCCGGCATCGATATCGTCCTGGGTCATGGTGGTCCGGTCGCAGCGGACCTGGAACGCCTCGCGCGCGTTCGTGCCGCGCAGGGCGCCCACCTCCCAGAGCCGGACGAGCACGGACTCGAGCCGGTACACCAGCGCGAGCCAGGTGCGTGCCTGGGAGGGCTCGAACACCACGTCCTGGCCCACCCGCCGTGCGGCGCGCAGGAGCACGGACAGGAGCCGGTTCACTCCGGCCTGCCGCCAGCTCTCGCTCGGGCTCGTGGTGACGTCGGAGAGGACGCGAATGCCACCGGGCGACGGCCCGAGCATGGACACCCGCTCCATCAAGGGGCGCAAGGTCCCCCCGGTGAGCACCACCGGGGGCGGCGTGGAGAGCGTGCCCCGGGCCACGAGAGGGAAGAGCTCCTGGACGTCCGCCAGCTCCAGGTTCATGGCGCTGCGGAAGGTGCCCCGCAGGAGCGCGTTGCGGGAGAGCACGCCCGTGAGCAGGCCCTCGGGGCTCTCGAGTCCCTCGGGCAACGCACCGGAGCCGGGCGTCCGGGCCCACGGGTAGACGAGCTGCACGAAGGCACTCTGGAAACGTTGGAGATGGCCCCTCTCGAGCAGGACGCCGTAGGGGGTCTCCTCGAAGATTCCCGCGAGCTCCCAGGTCCGCGCGCGAGTTCCCGGGTAGGGCAGGGGGATGGCCGCCACGAGCTGCACCTCGCGGACGTGGCGGCTCAGCAGTGTCTTCAGCCGCGCGAGGAAGCGCGACCAGCGCTCGTAGCCGGCCTCGTCGCAGCGGGGCGCGGCCCGCGTGGAGGTGAGCGCCTCCTGCGGCTCGGAGGGCTGCTCGGTGCAGTCGACGAACACCTCCGGGCTGGCCGGGACCTGGACGGGAGGCGGCAGGGGCTCGGCGTCCACCGCGAGCGCGGCGGCGAGGTCCGGCACGCAGAGGAACGACACGTCCGGCAGCCCGAAGAGGTGCGCCGCTCCCTTCCAGGTGGTGCGCTCCTGGGGCGAGGCCTCGAACAGCTCCCCGAGGCCGGGGAGCAGCTTGTCCGGCCAGGCGGCCCGGAGGTCACGGCCGGCCTCCGCGGGCCAGGGGTCGGCGGCGCGGACGACGTAGCACTTGCGTCCGCCCTGCGCGAAGAAGGAGCGGACGGCGGCGCCCAGGTACGTGCCCTCCGAGTCGAAGAGCCGCGCGAAGTCGCTCCAGCGCTCGATAGGCACCGGGACGTTGTCCAGGGCGAGGGGGTTGCCCCAACCCTGCTCGAGGAGCCACTGCTGGATCTCCGGCGGAAGGGGCGCGCCGGAGCGGCGGACGAAGCCCACGAAACAGGCGACATCCGCGCGCTCGGGTGCGCTCACCGGAGCGCGGGCATTGGCTTCGAAGACGAGGCCGTTCATCCCAGTTCCCTCTCGTGTGCGTGCGAAGCGCCAGGTCAGGCCACGTTCGGGAAACCGGCCAGGATGTCCTCGGCGGAGAGCACCAGCTCCTCCAGCGCGACATCACCGCCACCCTTGGCCGCCAGCGTGGGCCCCGTGTACTTCATGGGCGTCACGTTGAGCAGCTTCCACGACTGCACCGGGGTGCGCGTCTCATCCAGGAGCGTGATGAGGACGAAGTCCTTGCGGCCCTGCACGCCCGAGCTGCGCACGGCTTCGATCCAACTCCAGACGACCTGGGAGTTGATGACACCCCGCTTGAGCGTGACATCGCCCGTCTTGTAGATGCCGGGCACCTTGCGCACGTGGTTCTTCGGGTCCGTGCCCTCCCGGTACTCGGACATGGTGAACTCGGTGTTCAACCCCGAGACGTCGGAGAAGCCGCCGAAGGAGTCACCGCCAAAACTGATCTCGAAATTGAATGCGCCGTACGGCGTGGGACGCGTGCTCATGTGTGTATTCCTTTCCCCTAATTGCGAGCGTCAGCCGTCTTCTGGCCGATCCGGAAGATGACGAACTCGGCGGGCTTCACCACGGCCACGCCCACCAGGCAGACGAGGCGGCCGTTGTCGAGGTCGTCCTGGGTCATGGTGCTGCGGTCGCACCGGACGAAGAACGCCTGCTTCGTGTCGCTGCCGAGCAGGGCTCCCGAGCGCCACTGCGTCTCCAGGAAGCTGGCGACCATCTCCCGGATGTTGGACCACAGCCGCTCGCCATTGGGCTCGAAGACGGCCCACTGCGTGCTCACGTCGATGGAGCGCTCCAGGAAGTTGAAGTAGCGCCGGACGTTCACGTACTTCCACTCGGGATCCGAGCTCGCGGTGCGCGCGCCCCAGACGCGGTAGCCGCGGCCCGGGAAGAAGCGCAGGCAGTTGACGCCCAGCGGGTTGAGCACCTCCTGCTGCGCGAAGTTGATGTCCGTCTCGAAGCGCAGGGCGCTGCGGACCACCTCGTTGGCCGGAGCCTTGAAGACGCCGCGCTCCGCGTCATTGCGCGCGTAGATGCCGCAGATGAAGCCGGAGGGTGGCAGGGCGATCTCCTTGGGGATGAGCTCGTCGCCGGGCCGGGCCAGCGGATTGGCCACCACCACCCACGGGTAGTAGAGCGCCGCGTGCTTCGAGTCGATCTCCCCGCGCCAGGCACGGGCCTGGGTGGCACCCTGTTCCGGAGGCGTGTCCAGCACCGCCACGCGGTACGCGCGCCGCTTCTCGGCGTGGGAGATGAGCGCGTTGCGCACGCCCCTCGCCGTGGTGTCGCCATAGGCCGAGGAGCCCGGCGCGGCGATGATGGAGATGTCCTCGACGCCGGACAGCACGCCGAGCGCGGCCTCGTACTCGGCCGCCGTCGGGGCGCTCCCGTCGCCGCCCTCCTCGAGGGTGAAGGTGCGGGACTTGCCCAGGTCCAGCAGGGCGCCATACATGGCCAGTCCGTCCGCCGGGGTGCCGTCGAAGTGGATGGCGTACAGCCGCTGGAGCGCCTCGGACTGACGGCTCGGCTCCTCGGAGAGCACGCCGCCGATCCACCGGGGGTGCTGGGGATCCAACCCCACGCCCTCGTAGCTCGCCTCACGGCCGGCGCCGTCGCGGGTGCGCACCAGCAGCGTGACGAAGTTGCCCACGGGCGCGCTCTTGTCGAGCGGCAGTCCGCTGGCCGCGCCGTGGCTCTCGTCGAGCCATCCCGAGGCCGTCTTGAGATAGGTGCGCGCGCTGCCCGCGCCGATGGCGGGTTGAGCGCCCAGGCCCATGGGATCCGTCCCGCCAGCCCACGTGAGCCGGGCCGTTGTGCCCAGGCGCGTGGTGCGCAGGGCCACCTTGCCGTTGATGGACGTGGCCCGGATGCCCGCGCCGCGGAGCGCCTGGTCCAGCTCCTCCACCGTCACCGAGGAGAGGCTGGTGACGTTGGCGGCGCCCACCGTCCCGGCGATTCCCAGTGCCTCGTTCTTCCTCACCACCACGGAGACGCGTGCGCTCGCCGAGGGCACATAGGCCCCGAGGATCAGCGCGGCCGTGTCCAGCCGGGCATAGCCGCCGTGAAGCTGGCTGTTGAGGGCGTCGACGACCTGCTGGGCCGACAGGTTGGCGGCCAGCTCGATGGCCGGCTGCGCGATGCCGTTGAGGACGATCTCCAGCTGGGTGGGGCTCGAGCCCGTTCCCGAGAAGGAGCCGATGACGGTGGCCTCGGCCTTGCCCACGGCCAGCTTGATGGAGACGGACTCGTCGGACGGGGCCTCGCCCAGCGTGAGCTGGAGCGTGTCACTGGCCGAGAGGTTGAAGGGCGCGGCCCCGCTGCCCTGGAGCAGCGCGGGCGCCGCGTCCCCGAGCAGCACCGAGCCGAGCGGGGCGCTGTCCATGCCCCGGATGGTCGCGGGGCTCAGCACGGGCTCGAGGGTGATGGTGCCGTTGCCCACCTTGCCCGGAAAGCGCGCGGTGAAGCGCGCCGCGCCGTTGATCTCCGCCACCGCCTTGACCGCGCCCAGGGGCACGGCGCGCGACACGTAGAGACGTGAGCCGCCCTCGTTGAAGTAGGCCCGGACCGCGTGCGCCAGATAGTTGGTGGCGCGGCCGCCGGGACCGAAGTCCAGGTCGTCCAGCCCTCCGTAGATGCGCTCGAAGTCCGCGAAGCTCGTGATGAGCTCCGGCGTGGCTCCGTGTGGACCGGTGAGCGTCGGCCCCGCGAAGCCGGTGGTGCTGGTGCTCACCCCTTCGATGGACCTGGCGCGGAAACTCTGCTCTTCGACGTAGACAGCGGGTGCGAGGTATTCGGGCACGTGAACCCCCTCTATGAGGTCGGGATCTGGATCCGACGGTGGATCTCCAGGCCGGAGGCGACCTGGAGGGTTTGAGGCAGCGGTGTGAAGCTCGGAGCCGGCATGTCCGGATCCGGCAGACCCGCGACACTCGGAGCGATGGCGGACTCCAACGTCGCGGGGAACGTGGTGTGGATCAGCGCGTCGCCCTCTTCCTGGCCCCACCGGATGATGGGGATACGCGGGACGAGCAGCAGCACCTCCCCCCGCTCATCCGAGAGACCCAGCCCCTCGACGGCGGGCTTGTCCGGGATGGCGACCCGGAGGCGGATGACCACACGGGCGAGCGGGTTGTCCTGGCCATCCCTGAGGGACAGTCGCACCACGGCGCTGCCCGGCGCGCGCCGGGCCGTGGGCGCGAGGTACATCCGCACGTCCACCGGTGCGAACACGGATTGCTCGGGGTGCTCGGGCTCCAGTGACGCGTCACGCGGCAGCTCGAGGGTGAAGCCGCGCGGGAGGTGACGCCCGCTGGGATCCACGACGGTCACGGGAAGCGTGGCCGGGGCGGGAGCCGGCTCGGGCGGCGCCTCGAACCGGGCGGTGTAGTCTTCGAAGCCGGGGGCCGCCGTCAAGGCATACAGGCCCGACGGGTTGCGCACCACCCGGATGCCATTGCCGGAGACGTGGAGGGGGCCGGTGAGGGGCTGACCGGTCTCCCCGTCGAGGAAACGGATGGCGGCCAGGGCCCGGCTGTCGAGTCGTTCCAGGCTCATGCGCCACTTCCCGTGCCGGAAAAGGAGAGCCGCCGCGCCACCACCGGCCTGCCGCTCGGGGTGCTGGGAGGAACGTCGATCCGGACGACTCGCGCGATGTACGAGATGCTGAGGGTATAGGGGCGCTGGAAGGCATCCCAGATGCGCATCAGGTCCTCGTTGCTCAGCTCCGCGGGAATGAGTTGGATCATCTCTCCCGAGCTCCACCCGCCGTCCTCGTTGAGATCCGACGCGCTGAGCGTCTGATGGGTATGGAGTTGGTGCATGGCCCAGCCGAGCAGGCGGTGCTCGTCGCGGGCGTTGTCCGCCCAGACGGTCAGCAGATAGTGCAGATCGAGCGCGAGCGGTGGGGGCTCACCCGAGGTGCTGCCCGTGTATGGCTGATTCCGCAGGTGCTCATTCATCATCACACGATAGAGATAGAGCGTCAGCGCCGGACGGCTGGCGGTGGGCTCGGAGGCGGTGGGCCCGCCGCCCAGCTCCCGGCTCGACACGAGCGAGAAGACCGGGTCCGCGCCGGAGAGCAGCGTGTCCTTCTGCTCCTGGGGCAGCGCCTGCCAGGCGTGTGCGAAATAGGAGACGAGGGATTCGCCTATGGAATGAATTGCAAGGAGATTCGCCATGATGTCCCCCCGGCGGAGCGCGGACGCCACCCGATGCCACGGAATGAGCAAACCCAACCGTTCTGGGTCTTCTCCCGCTGGCGAAAGCGAAAGCACCGTACGTGAGTCTTTGTTGAATTTCAACACGTGGAATCATTGTCACCTTGGGAGTCATTGGGATTTCGAGACCTCGGGCGTTGGAGAACCCATGTCTGGGGTTGGGCGTGGCGTTTGACTTCTGGGGGCGCCGGTCCCCTCTCGTGGGCCCCCATGTCAGACCCGGGGTGTACGCTCGTGGGTCACGGGCGGGAATGGACAATGACAAGCATTGCAAGAGTCTTCATGAGGGAGTGGAGATGAGCTTCAAGGCTGTCAATAGACCTGAACCGGCTGGGGCCAGGTCTTCGGAGACCAAGGCCCGGAGCAAGGCTTCCGTGGGCGCGGGTCCGGCGCGGCGCCCGGGCGAGCAGTCGCGGCTCCCCCGCTATCTGAGGAGCGAGGCGGCGGGAGAGATCGATCTGAGCAAGGGGCGAGTGGATCCGGCGGCGATCGCTCCGGATTCCGAGGGGAAGGTGACGGCGCGCCTGCCCGGGCTCGCGGTGGGCGAGCTGGAGCTGGAAGAGACCGCGGACGGATACAAGACGCGGGGGGAGGGCGCGGCCCTGCCCCTGACCGTGGGCCCGCTGGCGGGCGTGCTCGGCGACTCGCTGGTGTTGGTGGTGCGGATCGAGAACAACGTCATCACCGGCCGCGCCGCGGTGGGATCGCCCGGGCGTGCCGTGCCCAAGGGGGACTCGGCCCTCTTCCGCGCCATCGAGAAGAGTCCCGAGGCCCTGGGCTGGGCGGGGCTGTCGAAGGTGTCGGTGGGCAGCAAGGTGAATGCCCTCGAAGGGGGCTCGCTGAAGCTCGGGGCGGAGTCACTGCGCTTCACGCTCGGCGGCTTCGTGGAGGGCTCGGGCAGTTTCAGCGTGGAGGGCGATCGCGTCTCCTTCAGTGGCTCCGCCGAGGTGAAGCTCCCGGGTGCCTCCACCGGCAAGCTCGAGGTCATCTACAGCCCCGAGACCGGCCTGTCCGGCGAGGCGCACCTGCAAGTGGGGGTGGGCAAGGTGTCGGGAGGCGTGGATGCCCGGCTGCGGCGGGGCGTGTTGGACATCCAGGGCACCGCCGGGTACGCGGGCGATCGGCTCAAGGGCTCCATTACGCTGGTGGCCACGGACGAGCAAACGGCGCGGGAGATCACCCGCAAGCCGCCGCAGGCGGGGGAGTTGCCGGGACAGGACGGCGCGGGTGCCGCGGGAGGGCCGGCGGTGGGGGCGGGTCCGGAGGCCACGCCCATCGCGGCGAAGCCCGGGCCTCGGGCCCTCTGCGGCTGGGGTGAGCTGGACTTCTCGCTGACGGAGTGGCTCACGGGGAAGGCGAAGGTGGTCGTCAACAGCCAGGGAGAGGCCACCGTCCAGGGAGAGATTGCTCCGCCCCAGGAGCTCATCCTCTTCGAGCAGAAGGAGTGGACGAAGAGCCTGCTGAAGCTGGAGGTGCGGGCGGCCTACGGGTTGCCGGTGGTGGGCAACGTGTTCGTGTTCGCCAACGTCGGGCTGGAGGCGCTGGCCACCATCGGGCCCGGCAAGCTCTACAACATCAAGCTGTCGGGGCAGTACTCGACGGACAAGCAGGTGGATCAGGAGCTGAACCTGCAGGCGACATTGAACATCTCGGCGTTCGCGGGCCTGCGGCTGCGGGCCGAGGGCGGCGTGGGCGTCGAGCTGCTCGGCCACGACATCAAGGCGGGGGTGGGGGTGTGGGCACTGGCGGGAGTGAGAGGCTACGTGGAGGCCACGCCCACCATCGGCTACCGGCAGAAGGCGGGCGCGGAGGGAGAGTTCTACATCCAGGGCCACATGGAGCTGGCGGCGCAGCCCTTCCTGGGGCTGGGGGGAGACTTGTTCGTCGAGGTGGACAGCCCCTGGTGGTCGCCGCTGCCGGACGACAAGTGGACGTGGCCGCTGGGCAGCCTGGAGTACCCGCTGCCGGGGGAGTTCGGAATCGGGGCGGACGTGGAGCACGTGCTGGGCTCCAAGCAGTGGCCGGAGGTGAAGTTCACGGAGGTGGAGTTCGACGGCGGCAGGTTCATGAGCGACCTGCTCAGCCAGAGCGCGCCGGGCAAGAGCAAGGGCGGCGAGGACCACAAGCCGGCGAAGTGGGACGAAGGCGGGGCGTCGGGCTCTCCGGCCGGTGGCAAGCCGGGGGGCAACAAGGACGCGTCCCCCGCGAAGGCGCCCGGCCCAGGTGGCAAGAAGGGTGGCAAGACGGATGCGAGCGCTGGACAGCCCCATCGCAAGGGCGACGGTGGCAAGCCCGGCAAGGCGGGTAAGGACAAGTCGATCAAGGACAAGCCGGGCAAGGAGGAGGCAACGGGAGCTCCCGGGCAGGTGGGCGAGCCCGTCCGCTTCGACGCGAAGGGCGAGTCGTACCGGCTCTGGGTTCAGGTGAAGGGCAAGAGCGCGACCCTCCTGATCGCGGCTCCGCAGCAGGGCGCCGCCTCCTGGATTGCCTCCCAGGAGCGCAAGGTGGGCGGCAACCACCCGAAGCAGGAGCAGCAGAAAGCCCATGGGCTCGGAGGCGAGGCCCGGGCGCTGGCCTCGACGATCGATCAGCACGCCGATCGCGTGGCCTCGGGCAAGGGGGACAAGGCGGCGCTCCAGCAGGCCGATGCCCAGCTCAAGAAGGACGAGCACAGGCTGGTGGGGATGCTGCGGCAGCTCGCGGAGCTCTCTGGCGGCGAGAAGGGCGAGCTCTCCGTCGGCGAGCCCGTCTCCTTCACGGGGGGCAGGGAGGCGCACCGGATGTACTTCGTCGTCAAGGGCGGCGATGCCGTCCTGCTGGTCGCGTCCACTCCGACGCCCCTCGGAACCCGGCTCGACGACTTCGCCCACAGGCTCGAGGGCAGTCACGCGGGAGGCGAGGGTGTGGGGTACTTCTCGGACTACCACACCCGCAACCGGGCCCGGGAACTGCTCAGCAAGGCGAGGGCGCTCAGCACGGGATTGAACGGAGACGCGGACGCGCTCGTGCGCGAGCACCGCGAGAAGATGGACAAGGCGAGTGCCGCGGAAACGGCGAAGATCCTCGCCGAGGAGCGCTCGCTGGCGTCGATCCTCTCCGAGCTCTACGAGATGTTCGGTGAGCACGTTGGTGATGCCGAGTTCACCCTCCGCGCGCGTTATGCCGGAGCGGCGGGCGCGGGCGAGCTCTCGGTGGAGCGCTCATCGCAGGGCAAGACGGCCTATGTGATGGGCAGCGGCCCCATCTTCGGGCTCGTGCCGGGGGCCAACCGCGGACTCGTGACGGAGGAGATGGCCGCCCTGCGGAAGCAGTTCGAGGCGCAGGGAGACGCCCAGACGATCCTTCCTCCGCCCAAGGGCGTGGAAGACCGGATGGACGTGCTGGGCCAGAAGGCGGACGCCGCGGAGAAGACCCTCAGCGGCCATCTGCAGGGCCGCTCCAAGAGCACCCGGGAAGCGGCGGTCTCGGAGACGACCCAACACCTCCAAGAGGCCGCCGCGGCCGCTGGCCAGGTGGCGAGCGTCAAACGCGTAGGGGCGGGCGAGCTCGTCGAGCGGGCCGTCACCCTGCTGGCGGACGAGAAGAGGGCCGAGGTCGAGAAACTGGGGTGGAAGGGCAAGACCGTCTTCGACATCTCCACGGAGATCCGCCATCAGATCGAGAAGGATGCCGCGACCGTCGAACTGCGAGATGCCGAGCTCAAGGCGGAGCACGAGGCGAAGCTGGCGCAGCAGCAGGCCTCGGTGACCCAACAGCCGGAGGCGGAGAAGGACAAGGGTCCGTTCAGGTCGAAGCGCTCGTCGCGTTTCTCGGCGAGCCAGGGGCCCTTCGAGACCGAGAAGAACACGCGTTCCCGCACCCCGGTGAAGAAGGAGTATACCCCTGCTTTCGTTTCCTCCTTCCGCGGCACGCTCGTGAGCGCGCAGGGGACCTACGAGGAGATCCGCGTGGTCCTCGCGAAGGCCAAGGACTCCTTCGCCGCCGAGCTGCTCCAGGCGCTCCACCAGAATCAGGTGCTGCTGAGGTTGCCCAGCAAGGAGCGCAAGGAGAACGAGTTCCTTCTCTCGGAGGAACAGGACGAGGCGGGCAGGGTGAAGAAGCGTTACAAGGACCAGAACCAGCTCGTCGCCGAGGTTCGGCTGCTCTTCCATGTGGAGATGACGCGTGCGGCCGCGGCCTGGGCATTCGGCGTCTCCGGGTTCTTGAATGCAGCCAATGCCCAACAAGCCGCCGACGCCTTCAAGACCGACGTGTACCCCCATGCCATCGAGGGCTTCATGGAGGCCTACCGCAAGCACGGCGCGGCGCTCTTCGATGGTGCGGCGAAGAAGCTCTTCGAGGAGCTCGGGGTGAAGTTCCAGAAGGAGTCCCAGCTCGACAAGGGCAAGCATGTCTTCCTGGCACCTGCTCAGCTTCATACAGCCGTGAAGGTCATCGAGGACAAGCTGGCTGAGATGTACGAGAGTTCCCACTCCAGGAAGGGAACGACATGATGGAGATGGAGAAGCAGCTCTGGCCCTCGCTGCGCCTGGCCTTCACATACCAGGGCGAGCTGGATGAACCCGAATTCGAGGAGCGGCTGCGGGTGGGGAATCTGACGCTCGAGAACCGCCGGGAGCAGGGCGATCTGGAAGTCCTCGAGTGTGAGTCGCGCGACCCGGGCTTCGTGTGTTCGGTGACCCTGACGCGCTCGCGTGAGCTGGCGGATCTGGGATGTGCGTACTTCTCGGGGCCAGATCGCATCGACGTGGCGATGCGGCTTGTCACGGTCCTCCAGTTCATCCCGGCCGGGCTGCTCCACCTCGGGGCCCGTGCGGGCCCGGACAGGCAGGTCCGTGTGAACTCGCTCCAGGTTCTCTCGCAGCTCTACCTGGCGGAGGAGGGCGGCGCTTATCGTGACTCCCACGTCGAGCGCACCTCGCGTCTCGTCCGGGGTGATGCCGACCGGGAACTGCGGTGGCGTGCCCTGTTCATCGAACTGGTGGGGAAGTTCCCGGGAGCCCGGCGGCACATCCGTGAGTTGCTCGAGGCCGAGACGGATGCAAGGGAGCGCCAGGTGCTCGAGGACTTCCTCGCGCGGGCCGAGCGGCAGGAGGGCGCGTCCGAGGCGGTGGAGCCCGCGGAAGCCGCCCCCGAGCTCGAGTTGCGCCTGGCGCTTCCGTTCATGCAGCGCAGCCCACCGCTCGATGCGCTCCTGGAGCACCTCGAGTCCCTCTGTGAGCGGGTCCAGGACATTCGCGACGGAAACACGCGGTTGGTGGAGCTGCGGGCTCGCGAGCTCGATGGGCGGATGACCTTCCTCTCTCCCGAGGGCTCGGACGTGGGCTGTCTCTACTTCTCGGGCGCGGATGCCGCGGAAATGGCCATTGGGACAGGCTCCATGCTCGCCTATCTGCCGCCGGAGCTGGCCCGTCTGGCCCTGCGTTCCAGCCGGTTCGATGAGTACCGGGCGCAGGCGCTCCATGCGCTCGCGCTGTCCGCCTCGACGCGGATCCTCCCTGGCGGGGGAGTGGATGCGGAGCTGCGGGCCCTGCTCCAGTCGGCCATGGTGGACCCGGTGCCCGAGGTGAAGGGTGCGGCCATGAATATGAGCTTCTTCTTGCGCGAGGAGTTGTCCCGAGCAGGGTAGGTGGGGCGCTCGCGCCCGGTGTAAAGGCAGACGGAGTGCTGTTCGTCACGAGGGGGAATCGTGAAATTCTTCAAGGATCTCGTCGTCGTGGTGTTGTTGTTGGGCTGTGTGTCCGGCTGCGGCAAGCCCGATCCCGGCGAAGGGCCCGCGGACTCCTGTCAGCAGAATCCCGGAGCCTGTGCCGATTCCGGTACGCCCGGAGGCGATGATGGGGGCACGCAGACAGGGCTCCCGCCGGAGCTCCGGGATGCCTCCCAATCCGCGTTCCAGTCCACCGTGGGCGAGCCCGTCACCTTCCGCGTGTCGGCGAGCGATCCCCAGGGCGGTGTCCTGGGCTTCTCCTGGTCGGTCAATGCCGGCCACCTCGGATCGCCGGAGAGTGACGCGGCCTCCAGCGCCGTCACCTGGACGTCGCCCACCTGCGCGCCCGCGGGCGTGCCGGTGCCCACCGTCACCGTCGTCGTGACCAATACCCGTGGGCGTTCCTTCTCCAAGGACTTCCAGATGACCATCCGCTGCACCCAGTGGTCCGCCACGGGCAGCATGGTCTCGGCGCGGAGTGGTCACTCCGTCACCCTGCTGCCCGATGGCAAGGTACTGGTGGCGGGTGGTCGCGTGGGGGGCGCTCCTCTGGATTCCTCGGAGCTGTACGATCCGGCCACCGGCTCCTGGAAGGAGAGTGGACGGATGGCCTCGGCCCGCCAGTTCCACACCGCCACCCTGCTGCCCAATGGCAAGGTCCTGGTGACGGGCGGTACGAGCAGCGGCGGCGTGCTCTCGCTGTCGGAGCTGTATGACCCGGCCTCCGGCTCCTGGAGCTCCGCGGGGGTCATGTCCGAGACCCGTACGCATCACTCCGCCATCCTGTTGTCCACCGGGGCCGTGCTGGTGATGGGCGGCTCCAATGCAACCAGCTCCT
Organism: Vitiosangium sp. GDMCC 1.1324; assembly: GCF_003044305.1. Classification (GTDB taxonomy): domain Bacteria; phylum Myxococcota; class Myxococcia; order Myxococcales; family Myxococcaceae; genus Archangium. Next base: position 112,277 of record NZ_PZOX01000001.1, read on the forward strand.
CGTCCACCGCGGAGCTGTACACCCCGTCGACCAACTCCTGGGCATCCACCGCGAGCATGTCCACGGCGCGCATGGACGCCTCCGTCACCGGGCTGCCCTCGGGCAAGGTGTTGGTGGCCGGAGGCTCGGGTCCCGACGGCCGTCTCTCCAGTGCGGAAGTGTTCGATCCCAGCACCCGCACCTGGGCGGCCACGGGCTCCATGTCCACGTCCCGCTCGGGTCATGCCGCCGTGCTGCTGATTGCCTCGGCGCGGGTCCTGGTGGCGGGCGGGACGGATGGCGCCGGGAAGGCCACCGCCAGCGTGGAAGTGTATGACCCGGGGAACGGCACCTGGTCGGCCACTGGTGTCATGTCCCAGGCCCGTGCGGGTTCCACCCTGACGCTGCTGCCCTCGGGCCGGGTGTTGGCGATGGGCGGCTCCAGTGGCACCGGCGCGCTGTCCAGCGCGGAGGTGTACGAGCCGGGGACCGGAATCTGGACGCCCACCGCCACCACCGCCGGGGCTCACTCGGGCCACGTGTCCGTCATGCTGCCCTCGGGCCGGGTGCTGGTGGCGGGCGGCCTCGGTGCTGATGGCAACGCCTCCGCCGGCGTGGAGGTGTTCGAGCCCATCGCGGGGACCTGGTCGCGCACCGGGAGCCTGGCCGCGGCCCGTCACAACCACACGACCACGCGGCTGCCCTCGGGAAAGGTGCTGGTGGCGGGTGGCTCCAATGGCTCGGGTGCGCTCGCCACGGTGGAGCTGTATGACCCCGCGGCCGGTACCTGGACGGCCACCGGGAGCCTGGCCGGGGTCCACCAGCGCCACACCGCCACCGTGTTGCCCTCGGGAAAGGTGCTGGTGGTGGGCGGCTACAACGGCAGTGGGGGCGTGGTCGCCACGGTGGAGCTGTATGACCCCGCGGCTGGCACCTGGACGGCAACCGGGAGCCTGGGCACGGCGCGCTATGCGCACACCGCTACAATGTTGCCCTCGGGCAAGGTGCTGGTGGCGGGCGGCTATGACAACAATGGCGGCGTGCTCTCCACGGCGGAGCTGTACGAGCCCGCGACCGGCTCCTGGTCGACGACCGGCGCCCTGTCCAAACCCCGTGGCGAGCAGGTCGCCGTGCTGCTGTCCTCGGGGAAGGTCCTGGTGGTGGGAGGCGCCAACGGCAGTGGCGTTCCGGTGGTCACGGCGGAGCTGTATGACCCCGCGGCCGGCACCTGGTCGGCCACCGGCAGCCTGAAGACCTCGCGCATCGCGCACTCGGCGATCGTGTTGCCCTCGGGCCGGGTGCTGGTGATGGGTGGGCAGGATTCGGGAGGCACCGTGCTCGCCTCGTCGGAGCTGTACGACCCCGCGGCCGGCACCTGGGCGACCACGGGCAGTATGAACCTGCGCCGGATGTCGCATCAGGCCGTTCTGTTGCCCTCGGGCAGGGTGCTGGTGATGGGGGGCTCCAGGGTGGTGAGCTCGAGCCAGGTGAACCTGGGCTCCGCGGAGTTGTACGACCCGGCGACGGGCAACTGGTGGAGCACCGGGGACATGGCCACGGCCCGTAGCACCCACACGGCCACGTTGTTGTCCTCGGGCCAGGTGCTGATGACGGGGGGCGGTGACTCCGACCTTCAGAGCGAGATCTACACCCCGTGAGGAGCAGGTGACGCAATCACCAGGGACGTCAAGGGGACGCCATCGAACGGGCGTCCCCGAACACGTGTGAACACCCGGGGTGGGTGGCTCACCCGCTGCAAACGCCCGGCGTCAGAGGGAAACGGGGCGGTAGGACAGAGGAATCGAACCTCCCAGGGACATGTCTCCATGCCCCCCACCGGTTTTGAAGACCGGGCCGGCCACCAGGTCCGGAGGTCCTACCACTCGCGATTACTGCCGGGCCGCTTGCCCCGCGTCAACGTCGCGCTTCAGTCCAGACCGCGCTGCCACAGGTCGTCCTCATCGAGCCCCATCAAGTGCCCTACTTCGTGCATCACCGTGATGCCGATCTGCTCGATGAGCTCCTCCCGCGTCTTCGCGAAGCGCTCCAGGTTCCTCTGGTACAGCACGATGGAGGCGGGGTAGGGGTCGAATCCCCCCAGGATGCTGTGGCGCTCGCCCACTGGCGAGCCCCGGAACACCCCCAGGATGCACGGCGACAGCGGCGGTGACTCCCCCAGCAGATCCTCGTCCTTGGGGATGTCCTCCACCGCGATGGTGACGTTGTCCAGGTACTCCTTCACGTGTCCGGGCAACGCCTTCACCGCGTCCTCGACGGCCTTGTCGAACGCCTCCTCGCCCAGCTCCACCGGTGGGGGAAACTCCTGGGGCGCCAGCGCTTGTGCCTTCACGAACCGCTTGCGCGCCTCCTTCCCCTCGCCCCGCCGCTCCGCGAGCAGCCCCAGGTAGTGGTGCGCCCACGGTTCGTCCGCCGCGTCCTTCAACACCTCCTCGAATGCCGTCTGGGCCTCTGGGAAACGGCACAGCTCGAACAGCGCGATGGCCCGCTCCAGCCGCGCATCCACCGATCTCGGCATGTGCCCCAGCGCCGCCTCCAGGCTCTCCATCGCCCGCGCACACTCGCCCACCTGATTGAGCCCGGTGCCCTCCAGCAGGAGGAACTCGAAGAGCAGCTCGACGTCGTCCGCCCGCTGGGCCAGCTTCCTTCCCCGGGCGCACAGGGTGAGGCCTTCCTCCACCGCCTCGCGATCGTCTCCCGCCCGGCCCACCAGGCACTCGGCCGCCCCGAGCAGCAGCTCCAGGTCGTCCGGGGCCATCTTCAGGGCTCGTGCGTAGGCCTCCAGGGCCTCCTCGATGCGCTCCAGTTCCGTGAGGGCCGCCGCCCGCCAGTGCAGGGCCTCCGGCAACCCGGGGGCCTCGGCCAGCAGCGTCTCCGCTCCGGCCAGGGCCTCCTGGAAGGCACCTTCCTCGAAAGCCGCCGCCACCTCGCCGAGTCGAACCTCCACGTCCGACGGCGCCGCCCGCTTCGACGTCCGCTTCCCCATGTGCGGCCACATACGAACCCCTTCCGCGCGTTGTCAACGTGCGTCACCGCTGTTACGTTCCGCGACCTCCGTCACCGCTCATAAGGGTCCGTGAACATTCTGGTCGTGGATGATGATGTCGAGCTGTGCACGCTGCTCTCTCGGTTCCTGGAGAAGCACGGGTACACCGTCTATTCCGCGGCCGATGCCTTGCAGGCGCTGGACATCCTCGAGCGTCACGAGGTGGGCCTGGTCATCAGCGACTACCGGATGCCCCACATGGACGGCATCCAGTTCACCGAGATGCTCAAGGCCGACCCGCGCCACCACGGCACCTCCGTCATCCTCATGACGGGCAACGCCGACGGCAACGTCCAGGACAAGGGCCTGCGCAAGGGCGTGGCCATGACGCTGGAGAAGCCCCTGGACTTCAATCAGCTTCTCAACCTCGTGCGCTTCGCCGAGTAGCCCGCCCGGCATCCGGGCCGTCCGTTCCCCCACACGCCCTCCGTTCCGTGTTGACAACCCGGGTCCGGCTCTTATTTTGGCGCTCGCCTGGGCCGAGTGCCAATCCCCGCGCTCCGGCCCGCGTAGCATATTCATCAATCTTTTCAGGAGGTTACGATGGCAGCGAAGGAGATCTTCTTCCACCAGTCGGCGCGCGAGGCCATTCTGCGCGGTGTGCGGATCCTCTCGGACGCGGTGGCGGTGACGCTGGGTCCCAAGGGCCGCAACGTGGTCATCGAGAAGTCGTTCGGTTCGCCCACGGTGACCAAGGACGGTGTGACGGTCGCCAAGGAGATCGATCTCGAGAACAAGTTCGAGAACATGGGCGCCCAGATGGTGAAGGAAGTGGCGTCCAAGACCTCGGACAAGGCGGGTGACGGCACCACCACCGCCACCGTGCTGGCCCGGGCCATCTATGAGGAGGGCCTGAAGCTGGTGGCCGCCGGCCACAGCCCGATGGATCTCAAGCGCGGCATCGACAAGGCCGTGGAGACGGTGGTGGCGGAGCTGAAGAAGCTGTCCAAGCCCACCTCCGACAAGAAGGCCATTGCCCAGGTGGGCACCATCTCCGCCAACGGCGACGAGACGATCGGCAACATCATCGCCGACGCCATGGAGAAGGTGGGCAAGGAGGGCGTCATCACGGTGGAGGAGGCCAAGGGCCTCGAGACGACGCTGGACGTGGTCGAGGGCATGCAGTTCGACCGTGGCTACGCGTCGCCGTACTTCGTCACCAACCGTGAGCGCATGGAGGCCGTCCTCGACGACCCCTACATCCTCATCACCGAGAAGAAGATCTCGGCGATGCAGGACCTCATCCCCCTGCTCGAGCAGGTGGCGCGCTCTGGCAAGCCGCTGCTGATCATCGCCGAGGACGTGGAGGGCGAAGCCCTGGCCACCCTGGTGGTGAACAAGATCCGCGGCGTGCTGAACGTGGCGGCGGTGAAGGCGCCGGGCTTCGGTGATCGCCGCAAGGAGATGCTGCAGGACATCGCCACGCTGACGGGTGGCATCGTGGTGAGCGAGGAGCTCGGCTACAAGTTCGAGACCCTCACCCTCAACGACCTGGGCCGCGCCAAGCGCATCACCATCGACAAGGACAACACCACCATCGTCGATGGCGCGGGCAAGAAGGACGCCATCGAGGGCCGCATCAAGCTCATCCGCTCGCAGATCGAGACGACCACCAGCGACTACGATCGCGAGAAGCTGCAGGAGCGGCTGGCGAAGCTGGTCGGCGGCGTGGCGGTCATCCACGTGGGTGCCGCGACCGAGACCGAGATGAAGGAGAAGAAGGCTCGCGTCGAGGACGCGCTGCACGCCACGCGCGCGGCCGTCGAGGAGGGCATCGTCCCGGGCGGCGGCGTGGCCTACCTGCGCACGCTGGCCGCGCTGGAGAAGCTGAAGCTGGGCGGTGAGCAGGACTTCGGTGTGGAGATCATCAAGAAGGCCCTGCAGGAGCCGCTGCGGAAGATCGCCTCCAACGCGGGCCTCGAGGGCCCCGTCATCATCAACAAGGTTCGCGAGGGCCAGGGGGCGTACGGCTTCAACGCCCGCACCGAGGTGTTCGAGGACCTGGAGAAGGCGGGCGTCATCGACCCGACGAAGGTGGAGCGCACCGCGCTGCAGAACGCGGCCTCGGTCGCCTCGCTGCTGCTGACCACCGAGGCCATGGTGGCCGAGCGCCCGAAGAAGAAGGCCAAGGCCGGTGCGGCCGGCGGCGGCGCCCCGGACTACGGCGGCGACGATCTGGAGTACTGAGCCTCCGCCCCATCGCGGGCTGATGGTCGCACGGCGGCCCCGGGTGTCTCCCTCTTGGAGGCGCTCGGGGCCGTGGTGTTTTCAGGGACGTGCGGAGGGCGGTTGCATCAGGAGGCGCGACAGCTCATGGCTGAGCTCGCGTGCCTGCAGCTCTCGCGGCAGGCATCCGGAAGCGCCGGCGCGCAGCGCCTCCAGCATCGTCTCCTGGGAGAGGTACTCGGCGAGCACGACGAACGGCGCCCCCTGGCCCAGCTTCCGCGCCAGCTCCAGCGCCTGGCGCCCATAGGCGGGGCCGAAGTCCCAGCTCACCACCACGGCCGCCGGTGGCTCCGCCGCGGGCTCCTCGGGAGCGGTGCTCAACACCCGTGCCTCCAGCCCCAGCGACGCGAGTGCCTCGGTGAGGTGCCTCGCCGAGGCGGGGCTGTCATCGAGCACGTCCACGCGGCGGCTACCGGGGCGCAGACCCCGCCGGACGGGGACGGCGCTGGTGAGGGCCTCGCGCAGCTTCGCGCGCACCTCGCGGATGTCGTCGAAGGGCTTGAGCAGGTAGTCGAGCAGCCCCAGTTCGAGCGCCTGTTGCGCGGTCACCAGCGAGGGGTAACCCGTCATGAGGATGACGCGCGAGCTGGGATCGAGCCGGCGCGCCTGTTGGGCCAGCTCCAGACCCGAGAGGCCCGGCAGGTTCTTGTCCGTGACGATGAGGTCCACCGGTTCCCGCTTCAGATGCGAGAGCGCCTCCTCGGCGTTGGCGGCCTCGAGCACCTCGCACTCCCGGCTCATCAGATCCTTGAAGACGCTGCGGATGATGTCTTCGTCATCCACGACCAGCAGGCGGCGGCGCGTCGTGGCCGGATCGGGGACAGAAGGGGTGGAGGCGCGTGCCGAGGGTACCGCCGGGAGGGGGCCCGGAGCGGGGAAGAGGATGCGGAAGACGGTGGTGGGCGGCGGTTGATCCGGCAGCAGCGAGGCCGGGACGAGCTCCAGCTTTGCGTGGTGCTCCTGAGCGATGCGCCTGCAGACCGCGAGCCCCAGTCCGGTGCCGCGCTTGCTGCCCGTCACATAGGGCTCGAAGAGACGGTGACGCACGGCCTCGGGGACGCCCGGGCCCCAGTCCGCCACATACATCACCGGGGATGTCCCCTCGCGTGCCAGCACCACCTTCACCCGGCCCGGCCCCGACACCGCGTCGCGTGCGTTGTTGAGCAGGTTGAGGGTGAGCTGCTCCAGCAGCCGTCCATTGCCCTGGAGGGTGAAGTCCTCGGGGGCTTCCACCTGGAGCGTGACGCGGGACGAGTCCGGGTTGAGACTGAAGGAGCGCGCCGCCGCCTGCACATGTGTCACCAGCGACACGGGTTGCTGGGGCGCGGGGCGCTCGCTGGCCAGCCGGGTGAAGTCGGAGATGATCTGCTCCATCCGCTCCACCTGGGCCAGCATCTGCCTCAGCGGGCCGCGCATGCCGATCTCCTCGGAGAGCAGCTGCGTATAGGCCTTCACGCCCAACAGTGGTTGGCGCAACTCGTGGAGTACCTCGGCGGCGAGCTGGGTGGTGCCCGCGCTGGTGCGTTGCAGCTCCGCGGCGGCAGCCTTCGCCGCCAGCAGATCACCCGCCTCCAGGGCCTGGAGCAGGTGCGCGAGCGGGACCGGGATGTCCATGGTTCATCAGCATGACCGAGCCACCGCCCCGGCCGCAACGCGAGGCGCCGGATTCCGTTGACCCGCGGGCCCCGTGACGCGGATGCTTCTGGCCGCTACGCGGTCCGCTCATACTGGCCGTACGTCCTCTGGAGAGCCCTCCATGCCTCAGACCAATCCGTTCCACTCGATGGTGCCCAGGAAGCTGACGGACTCGGAGCTGGCCCGTGCCATCCGGTTGGACATGGAGGCGGAGCTGGACGCCATCAACCTCTACGCCGCCCACATCGATGCCACGGACAATGAGGAGGCCAAGGCCATTCTCCGGCACGTCATGGATGAGGAGCGCGAGCACGCCGCGCTCTTCTGGGAGCTCATCGCCCGGTTGGATCCCTCCCAGGCCGAGCACATCAAGGTGATGTCGCAGAAGTTCCAACTGATCATCTCGGGTGCCTCGCACGAGGCCGTGGAGGCGGTGGGCGAAGGCGAGAGCGGCGCGTCCCCCGAGCTCGGCCTGGACAAGCGGCTCACGGTGGGCTCGCTGCGGCGCTGAGCCCGGCTCAGCTCCCGGTGGGCTGGCTGTGGCGCCCCGGGGGCGTGGCCTCCAGGTCCTTGGCCGCGACGTAGACGACGTTCCGGGTGCCCTTCTTGCCCCGGTACATGGCCCGGTCGGCCAGGTCCAGCAGCGTGGCCTTGTCCTGCGCGTGCTCGGGGAAGCTGGCCACGCCGATGCAGGTGGAGAGCGCCAGGGAGTGTCCCTCTCGCGCCAGGAAGCGGTGGTTCTCCACGGTACGGCGGATGCGCTCGGCCACCTTCAGCGCGCCACCCGAGTCCGTGCCTCGCAGCAGCACCACGTACTCATCCCCGCCGTAGCGTATCGCCACGTCGCGGTCTCGCACGCAGCCCTTGAGCACGCGTGCCGTCTCCACCAGCAGCTGAGAGCCCACCAGGTGCCCGTGGGTGTCATTGACGCTCTTGAAGTAGTCCAGATCCAGGAAGAGCAGGCTGAAGACACCGTGTGTCTGCTGGGCGCTCTTCACCTCCCTGTCCAGCACCAGGTGCAGGTAGCGGGTGTTGAAGAGGTGGGTGAGGTCGTCCAGGTAGGCCAGATCCTCCACCTCGGCGATGCGGCCCAGGTTGCGCAGGGCGAGCGCCAGGCAACGGGCGAGGAAGCTCGTGGCCTCGGCGATGCCCTCGGGCGGCGAGCCCGGGTAGAGGAGCAGGGCGTACCCGAGCAGATCCTCTCCATCCATCGCGGGGACGACGAGGGCCCGCGGACAGGCGCCCGGCAGCCCCTCCAGCACCCGCGCCTCCCGGGACCCCCCAAGGCGCGGCGCGAGGTAGGCGATGAGGGCGGCCTCCTGGGCGGAGCCGGCCAGCTCCTGAGAGCCCAGTAGCCGCGACCGGCCGCTGCCATCGGCCTGGAACAGCATCACCGCGCTGGCCGACGCCATGGCGAGGAAGGCAGCGCAGGCGGTCTCCGCCAGCCGGCTGCGATCGAGCGTGGTGGAGATGCGCTGTCCCGTTTCCAACAGGGAGACATATCGGCGCAGCGCGGCGTTCTCCTGCAGCAACTCGCGCGTGGCGAGCGCCCGGTTCACGGCGTGCTGGAGCACCTCTGGCGCCACCGGCTTGACGAGGTACTCGGCGGCCCCGCTCTTGATGGCGCGCACCGCCGGATCCACCTTGTCCAGGCCGGTGATGACCACCACCTCGATGCCCGGGTAGTGCTCCTTGGTGTGTTGCAGCACCTCCATGCCGTCCCCCTTGGGGAGGATGAGGTCCGTCACCACGACGTCGTAGCGGCCGAAGGCCAGCGCCTCCTTGACCTCCGCGATGGTGGCCACGGCGGTGACCTCGTGGCCCACGCCACGCAGGTAGTCCCCGTACAAGGTCCGGGCCATCTTTTCGTCGTCGACGAGGAGGAGGCGCGCCATCGCAATGGGCTTAGCACCAAGGCCCCGTCGCTGCTAGCCTGCCCCGGTGCCTCCCTACGAAAGCGGACGCCGGCTCTGTCTCCTGATGGAAGCGGGGGACACGCGCTTCTCCGTCGAGGCCACCTCCGTCATGGAGGTCGCCGCGCCAGGACCCGACGAGACCAGCCTGCGTGGCGTGCTGGAGGTGACGGATCTATCCGTGCTGCTCGGTGGCTCGCCGGAGCAGGGGCCGGGCATGGTCGTGGTGTTCGATGTCAGCCCCACACTCGCCGTGCGTGTCCGCTCGATTGTGGAGGTGGTGGACGTGGCCTCGGCTCCCCATTTCCTGTTGCCCTCGGGACTGGGAGACACACTGGCTGCGCTCAGCCGCAGTGCGGTGTTGCACAAGGACCGGCTCTACCTGGAGCTCAACCCCGAGGCGCTGCCTCACGAGCCGGGCACCGTGAGCCCTCCGCCCGAGCACCCCGTGCACTTCGCCGGGTCCCCGCCCGAACGCTCGCTCGTTTTCGAATCGCAGGGGCGGTTGTTCGGCCTGCCGCTGACCCTGATTTCCCAGGTGGTGATGCGGGGGCCCGCCTTCAGCGCCCTGCCGGGGAAGAGTGGGGCGGTGGCGGGCGTCATGCCCCATGGGCAGGCGCTCTGGCCCCTCTACTCGGCCCCGGCCCTGCTGGGGGGCGCCAGCGCCTGCGCGGAGTCCTTCCTGGTGCTCGCCGAGGTGGAGGGGCGGGGCCTGGGTCTGTGCGCCTCGCGCGTGCTGGGTGTCCATCCGCGCTTCGAGCCCGCCGGGGAGCCAGGGGAGTTCACCGCGCCCGGATTGCAGGCCCCCGTGCTCTTTCTGGACCTGCGGCGCATGTTTTCTTGAGCTGCCGCTTGTTTTCTTGAAGGCCCGGGTGTCGAACCGTAAGCTGCCCGGCTTGATAGTGGGACTCAGCGTCCCGATTTCTCACCGAATTCTAGGGGGTTGGATCCCCCGAGGCCTGAACCGATGCCCAAGAATCTGCTGGTCGCCGATGACTCGCTCACCATCCGCAAGGTGATCGGGATGATCTTCGCGACCGAGGACTTTCAGGTCACCGCGGTCGACAACGGGCTGGACGCCATCAACCGGTCGCGCGAGCTGCGGCCGGACGTGGTGCTCGCGGATGTGATGATGCCGGGCAAGAACGGCTACGAGGTCTGCGAGGCGCTCAAGAACGATCCGGCCACCCAGAACATCCCCGTGCTGTTGCTGGCTGGTACCTTCGAGGCCTTCGACGAGGCCCGTGCTCGTGCGGCCAGGGCGGACGACCACATCACCAAGCCCTTCGAGAGCCAGGTGCTCCTGGACAAGGTGAAGACGCTGGTGGGGCAGAAGTCCAACACCCTGCCTGCCTCCGCCGCCACGCAGGTGACGGTCGGGGCCGTTGCCGCTGCCCCCGCGCAGCCGCGTCCTCCCACCGCGGGTCCTGGCGTGCCGCGTCCTCCGGGACCTGGAGTCCCGCCGGGGCCGGGTGCACCGGGCATGGCGCGGCCGGGTGTTCCGCCGGGGCCGGGGGGTGTTCCTCCGCCGGGCATGGCTCGTCCGGGCGTTCCGCCGGGGCCGGGTGCACCGGGCATGGCGCGGCCGGGTGTTCCGCCGGGGCCGGGGGGTGTTCCTCCGCCGGGCATGGCGCGGCCGGGCGTTCCTCCGGGACCGGGCATGCCGCCGGGGCCGGGTGCTCCGGGTATGGCGCGTCCGGGTATCCCTCCAGGGCCGGGCGGTGTTCCTCCGCCGGGTATGGCGCGGCCGGGCATGCCAGGACCAGGGGGGCTGCCTCCGCCGGGGCCGGGGGGTGTTCCTCCGCCGGGTATGGCGCGGCCGGGCGTTCCTCCAGGGCCGGGCATGCCGCCGGGGCCGGGTGCTCCGGGTATGGCGCGTCCGGGTATCCCTCCAGGGCCGGGAGCAGCTCCGGCGCCGGGCGCGGCGGGTGGTCTGCCTCGTCCGCCAGGCGCCACACCTCTGCCCGGGTCGACGCCCGCGGTCTCCGCTCGCGGTAAGGATCCATTCGGCCTTGGTTCCTCCCCCGCGGTGCAGCCGGCTCCCATCGAGGAGCCGGGGGGCCTGGAGGATCTGTCACTCGACGAGCCTGTCGCGCCGACGCCAGTCCCCACCCCGGCGCCTGCAGCCGTGGTGGCCCGGCCCGCTCCCGCCGCCGATGGGGGCGAGGCGCAGCTGCGCGAGGCGCTGTCGAGGGCTTCGCGCGAGGTCATCGAGAAGATCGCCTGGGAGGTCGTTCCCCAGCTGGCCGAGACGATCATCCGCGAGGAGCTGGAGCGGTTGATCAAGGATCGCGAGACGAAACACTGAGCTCGAATCGTCGTCACTGGCTTCCACACCCGACCGGCCCCCGTCGGGCCGGTCCTTCCACCGGCCCGCGTGGGCCGGTTCTCTTTTTCCATGAGCGATACGACTGAACTTCCAAAGGCCTATGACCCCAAGGAGGTCGAGGCCCGTTGGTATGCATCCTGGACGGAGCGGAACTACTTCCGCGCCGAGCCCACCTCCGACAAGCCGGCCTTCAGCATCGTGCTGCCTCCGCCCAACGTGACGGGCAGCCTGCACCTGGGCCACGCGCTCACCGCCACCATCCAGGACATCCTCATCCGGTGGAAGCGCATGAGCGGCTTCAACACCCTGTGGGTGCCGGGCACGGACCACGCCGGCATCGCCACGCAGATGGTGGTGGAGCGCGAGCTCAAGGAGAAGGAGAAGAAGTCCCGCCATGACCTGGGCCGCGAGAAATTCCTCGAGCGCGTCTGGGAGTGGAAGCACAAGTACGGTCAGCGCATCAACGAGCAGCAGAAGGTGCTCGGCGCCAGCCTGGACTGGAGCCGCGAGCGCTTCACCATGGACCCTGGCGTTTCGGCCGCCGTGCGCGAGGTCTTCGTGCGGCTGTACGAGGAGGGCCTCATCTACCGGGCCCAGAAGCTCATCAACTGGTGCCCCTCGTGCCACACCGCGCTCAGCGACCTGGAGGTCGAGCACGAGGAGAAGCAGGGCTCGCTCTGGCACATCCAGTACCCGGTGAAGGGCAGCGACCGGAAGCTCACCGTCGCTACCACCCGTCCGGAGACGATGCTCGGCGACACCGCCGTGGCCATCCACCCCGAGGACGAGCGCTACAAGGGGCTCGCCGGTCAGACGGTGGTGTTGCCGCTCACCGGCCGGGAGATCCCCATCATTGCCGACGCGCAGCTGGTGGATCCGGCGTTTGGTACCGGCGTGGTGAAGGTGACGCCGGCCCATGACTTCAACGACTACCAGACGGGCCTGCGGCACCAGCTGCCCATGCTCAACGTGCTGGACGAGTCCGCGCGCATCAACAAGGAGGGCGGTGCGTACGCGGGCATGGACCGGTTCGCCGCGCGCAAGAAGATCCTCGAGGACCTCTCGGCGCAGGGCTTGCTGGAGAAGGAGGATCCGCACAAGCTGTCCGTCGGTGGCTGCCAGCGGTGCGCCACCGTGGTGGAGCCTCGCTTGTCTCCGCAGTGGTTCGTGAAGATCGAGCCACTCGCGAAGCCCGCCATCGAGGCGGTGGAGCAGGGCCGCACGAAGATCATCCCGGAATCGTGGACGAACACGTACTTCCACTGGATGCGCAACATCCACGACTGGACCATCAGCCGCCAGCTGTGGTGGGGCCACCAGATTCCGGCCTGGTACTGCGCGGACTGCAGCCCGCGCCTGGAAGCGACGGGGGGCATCGACTTCTCGCGCGCCGAGCCCATTGTCTCGCGCACGCCTCCGGAGAAGTGCCCCCGGTGCGGCGGCTCGCACCTCGAGCAGGACCCGGACGTGCTCGACACGTGGTTCTCCTCGGGCCTGTGGCCTTTCAGCACCCTGGGTTGGCCCGAGCAGATGCCCGAGCTGAAGACCTTCTACCCGAACTCCGTCATGGAGACGGGCCACGACATCCTCTTCTTCTGGGTCGCCCGGATGATGATGTTCGGCCTGCACTTCATGAAGGATGTGCCCTTCCGCACCGTGTACCTGCACGCGATGGTGCGTGACGAGAAGGGCGAGAAGATGTCCAAGACGAAGGGGAACGTGATCGATCCCCTCGACATCGTCCTGGGCGCTCCGGCCGAGCAGCTCAATAAGAACCTGCGCAACAAGTTCCCCCAGGGCATGCCCGCCCACGGTGCGGACGCGCTGCGCTTCACCCTGGCCTCACTCACCCAGCAGGGCCGTGACATCAAGCTCTCGCTGGACCGGGTGGCCGGCTACAAGGCCTTCGCCAACAAGCTGTGGAACGCCAGCCGCTTCGCCCTGATGAACATGGGCGACTTCAAGCTGGACGAGCGGCCCATCAAGGAGCGCGAGCTCACCCTGGCGGACCGGTGGATCCTCTCGCGGCTGCAGCGCGCCACGGTGGAGACCCGGAACGCGCTGGAGGCCTATAACTTCGGCGAGGCCGCCTCCACGCTCTACCAGTTCCTCTGGGCCGAGTTCTGCGACTGGTACATCGAGCTGGCCAAGAGCTCGCTCTACGGCGAGGACGCCAGGGCTCGGGACAACACCCGCGCGGTGCTCGTCTTCAGCCTGGACCGCATCCTGCGGTTGCTCCACCCGTTCATGCCGTTCATCACCGAGGAGATCTGGCAGAAGCTGCCCATGTCGCGGCCGGTCGAGTCCATCATGATCTCCTCGTACCCCGAACCGGATGCGTCACTCGAGGACGCCGCCGCCGAGGCGGAGATGGGACCGGTCATCGCGGCCATCGAGGGTCTGCGCAACATTCGAGGCGAGAGCAACCTGCCGCCCTCGGCCCGCATCACCGCGTACGTGCAGAGCCCGGACGCGCGCACGCGCGAGCTGCTCGAACGGTGGCGCAGCTACCTGGTGCCGTTGGCCGGACTGGGCGAGCTACGCATCTCGGCGCCGGGTCCCAAGCCGGCGCAGTCCGCGGCCTTCGTGGGTCCGCAGATGGAGGTCTTCGTTCCGCTCGCGGGTCTCATCGACGTGGATGCCGAGCGTGAGCGCCTGCACAAGGAGATCACCCGCTCCGAGCAGGAACTGGGCGGAATCAAGCGCAAGCTCGACAACCCCAACTTCGTCGCGAAGGCGCCGCCGGACGTGGTGGAGAAGGACCGCGCTCGCGTCGAGGAGCTGGCGGCGCGCATCTCCAAGCTGCAGGACAGCCTGACCCGGCTCGCTCCGGAGGCCGCTCCACCCGCTGACGCGCAGGCCCAGGAAGCCAAGGCAGACGCCGAGGGTGAAGTCGTCAAGGCCGAGCCGGGGGCTCCCGAGGGCCAGGTCGTTCTGGCCGAGGCGGGTCCCGTTGAAGGGGAAGTCGTCGAGGTCGAGGCAGGTCCCGTCGAGGCGGAGGTTGTCGAGATCAAGCAGGAGCAGGCTCGAGCGAAGCCCGAGCGCAAGGGTGACAGAGCCAAGGGGGCGGTGAAGAGCAAGGCCGCGCCCGAGGTCGACGCCACTCCTGCCAAGGCACCGGTGGTGAAGACGGCTCCGGCAAAGACGGCCGCTCCGGAGAAGAAGGCCGCGGTCAGGAAGGCGGCCCCCGCCAGCAAGAAGGCACCGGCGAAGAAGGCCGCGGTCAAGAAGACTGCTCCCGCCCGCAAGGCACCGGCGAAGGCGAAGAAGGCCGCGGCCAGGAAGGTAGCCCCCGCAAAGGCGCCCGCCAGGAAGGCCGCACAGGCGAAGAAGGCCGCGACCAAGAAGACTCCGGCGAAGAAGGCCGCTTCCGTCAGCAAGGCCTCGGTGAAGAAGGCCGCGGCCAAGAAGACTCCAGCGAAGAAGGTGGCGGTGAAGAAGGCCGTGGCGAAGGCCAAAGTGCCTGGCCGAGCCCCAGCCAAGGCGAAGGTGAAGCCGGCGGCTCGCAAGGTCTCCGTCCGGAAGAAGTCGGCGGCTTCCCGTGTAGCCAAGGCCCGACGCTGACCCATCGGAGACGCGACTCGAATGGATGCCTTTCTGGATCGCCTCATCTCGCTTGCCCTCGAGGAAGATCTCGGGGCGGCGGGTGACATCACCACCGATGCCCTTGTCCCCGTGGACGCTCAGGGCTCCGCCGAGCTGCTCGCCAAGGAGCGGCTCGTGCTCGCCGGGCTGGACGCCTTCGCCCGTGTCTTCGAGCGCGTGGATCCGGCCTCCAAGGTCGAGCTCCTCGCGCGCGATGGGCAGGAGATCCAGCCCAAGGCGCTGGTGGCTCGGGTGCACGGCCGCATGCGGGCTCTCCTCACCGCCGAGCGCACTGCGCTCAACATCGTCCAGCGCACCTCGGGCATGGCCACCATGGCGCAGCAGGTCATGGCCGCGGTGCGCGGCACGAAGCTGCGAATTCTCGATACGCGGAAGACCTCACCCGGAATGCGCTCGCTGTCCAAACAGGCCGTGAAGGCCGGTGGCGCCTTCAACCACCGTTTCGGCCTCTTCGATGGTGTCCTCATCAAGGACAACCACATCGCGGCCGTGGGTGGCTCCGTCCGTGAGGCGCTCCGCCGGGCCCGCGCCAACGCGCCCCAGTTGGTGAAGATCGAGATCGAGGTCACAAATCTCGATCAGCTCGCCGAGGCGCTCGAGGAGGGGGCGGACGTGGTGATGCTCGACAACATGGACGACGAGCAGATCCGCCGCGCGGTGGAGCTGACCGCTGGCCGCATCCCGCTCGAGGTCTCCGGTGGAATCACCCTGGAGCGCCTGCCACGCCTGGCGAAGCTCGGCGTGGACTTCGTGTCCATGGGGGCGCTCACGCACTCGGCGCGCGCCATGGATTTGTCCCTGGAGATCGTCCAGGCGCGGTAGCCCGGCTGCTCAGCGGCTGGAGCCGAGGGCCTCATAGCGAGGCTCTCCCTCGGCGGACGCGGGGAGGTTCATCTCCAGCGCCGCCGCCACGGTCGGCGCCACGTCCGTGGTGCTGATCTCCTGAGTGTACGTTCCTGGCTTCACCCCCTTGCCCGCCAGGATGAAGGGCACCAGTTGGTCGTACGCGTACGGGGTGCCGTGGTTGGTGCCAGCGGGATCGGCGCTGATGACGTGGAAGGGCTTCACCACGAAGAGCACGTCGCCGCTGCGCCCTGGGAAGTAGCCGCGCCGCAAGGGCATCACCATCCCCGCCACGTCCGGCATCGTGTACAGGTCGTCACGCGCCACCGCCAGGGTGATGGCCGGCTGCTTCAACAGCCAGGCTGCCGCGGCCCGTCGCACCGCCGCCCCGTCCACCTTGCCGCCCTCCAGCGACTTGCCTCCCAGATAGACGTCCAACTCCTCGACGGTGGCGAGGATGTCCCCGCCGAACTGCGCTCGCAGCGCCTCGGTCAGTCCCTTGGAGAGGGCCGTCGGGTCCACCCGCTGCGCATCCATTCCCTCGGCGGCCCAGTGCTCGGGCACTGCCGCGCCGCCGTGGTCCGCCGAGAGCACCACGAGGAGGTTGGCTCGTCCCCCCGCCGCGCGCTCGGCCAGGGCCACCAGGTCGCCTACCGCCTTGTCCAGCCGGTACAGCGTGTCCTGCATCTCCCACGAGTTGGGGCCGTACTGGTGGAAGACGCGGTCCGTGGCGCTGAAGCTCACCGCGAGCATGTCCGGCACTTCGTCCTTGCCCAGGCTCTCGCCTTCGATGGCGGCCCTGGCGGCCTTCACCACCAGGTCCATCGACAGCGGGGAGATGGCGAAGGCGGTGTACGCCTGGGGGCCGGGGGAGGGGAGGCCTCCGGTGAGCGGATGCGGGAAGGTGCGCCCCAGCCCGTAGTACTCGCCCTCGTACGCCCGGTCATCCTCGCCCACGTACTCGGTGCGTGGCAGCAATGGCTCCCATGCCTTGCCGAACCACGCCTCCGGCGGATTGGCCGCGTTGAAGGACTTCAACCAGCCGGGCAACTCCTTGGTGTACCAGGTGCCCGTGACGAACTTCCCCACCGTCTCATCGAACCAGTAGGCCTGTCCGAGCCTGCCGGCCAGCGGAATGGCCGAGCGCGCCTTGCCCGACAGCGCGATGGCCTTGCCCTGCTCCTGCGTGGTCAGCCGCAGCTTGTCGGCCACCGTCTCCGCCATGAGGTTGGCCGGGCTCACGTCCTCGTTGGAGAGGGGCGCCTCTAGCACCGGGTGCGTCGGGTCCGGGAAGACGCGCTCTGGCTTGCCCGTGGCCCGGTCGATGATCCGGTTGTCGACGATGCCGTGGCGCCAGGGATTGGCGCCGGTGGCCAGCGTGGCATGGCCCGGTGCGGTGCGTGGCTTGGCGTAGCCATACCGCGCGTATGGGTAGAAGGCACTCGAGTCGATGAGTTGCCGCAGCCCTCCTTTGAGTCGCGGCCGGTTGCGCAGCAGCAGATCCGAGCCCAGCGCGTCCACGGTGATGAAGAGCGTCAGCCGGGGCGGCTTTGCCAGGGCGGGCAGGGCGGTAACCAGCACGAGGAGGGGGAGGGCGCGGAGGCGGCGGAACATGGCCTGGATCCTCCACGCCTCGTGCTCAGAAGCAACCAACTCTCTAGCACCAATGCTTTCCGGTCGGACATTGCCCTGTTACGGTCGCCGCGCCCATGGTCGAGGCACGACTTCGAGTGATCTACGGCGACACGGACCAGATGGGGGTCGTGTATTACGCCAATTATTTCCGCTACTTCGAGTTCGCCCGCAGCGAGTATTTCCGCTCGCGTGGCGGCAGCTACCGCGAGCTGGAGCGCGAGGGACTCATGCTGCCCGTGGTGGAGGCAACCGCCTCCTACAAGTCGCCCGCTCGGTATGAGGACGTGCTGCTCGTGCGCACGCAGGTGAGCGAGGTGAAACGGGTGACGCTGACCTTCACCTACGAAATCTTCCGTGAGGGGAGCCCGGACACGCTCCTGTGTACAGGGCGCACCGTCCATGCCTGTGTGGGCCGCGACGGGAAGCTCACCCGCCTGCCGGACGCGGTCGTGCGCCTGTTGCACGAGGCGCCCTGAGTTTTCACTTCTTCAGTTCCTTTCCAAGGAGATACCGATAATGGATCGCAACCTGGCAATGGAGGCCGTGCGCGTCACTGAGATGGCGGCCATCGCCTCCGCCCGGCTCATGGGCCGCGGCAACAAGAACGAGTCGGATCAGGTCGCCGTGGACGCCATGCGCAAGGCGTTCGATGCGCTGCAGATCAACGGCACGGTGGTCATCGGCGAGGGCGAGCGCGACGAGGCCCCCATGCTCTACATCGGCGAGAAGGTGGGCCGCCGCAATCCGGAGGATCCGGAAGTGGACATCGCGTTGGATCCCCTCGAGGGCACCAACCTGTGTGCCTACGGCCGCCCGGGAGGCATCTCCGTGGTGGCCATGGCGGGTAAGGGCAGGCTGCTCAACGCGCCGGACACCTACATGGAGAAGATCGCCGTGGGTCCGCGCGCCAAGGGCGCCATCGACCTGCGCCGTACCCCCACCGAGAACCTCCACGCCATCGCGGAGAAGATGAAGGTCTATGTGGCGGACCTGACGGTGATCATCCTCGACCGTGAGCGGCACACGGACCTCATCAAGGAGGTGCGGGCCGCGGGAGCGCGCATCCGTCTCATCGAGGACGGTGACGTGGCCGGCGGCATCGCCACCTGCTTCGAGGACACGGGCGTGGATGTGCTGATGGGCATTGGCGGCGCCCCCGAGGGCGTCATTGCCGCCGCGGCCATCCGCTCGGTGGGCGGTGACATGCAGGGCCGGCTGGTGCCCCGCAACAACGACGAGATCGCGCGCGCCCACCGCATGGGCATCTCCGACATCTCGAAGATCTACACGGCCGAGGAACTGGCCGGCGGCGAGGTGATGTTCGCCGCCACCGGCGTCACCACGGGAGACTTCCTGCGGGGCGTGCGCTTCTTCGGCAGTGGCTGCGAGACGCACTCGGTGGTGATGCGCAGCAAGACCGGCACGGTGCGTTTTGTCCAATCCCGGCACCGTTTCGACCAGAAGCCGGGTTACAACTTCTAGAAATCCCCCACCGCGGAGATACGCACCATGGCTGGCGCCACTCGCTCCATCGTCATCAACGCCCCCCCGGACAAGGTCTTCGACATCATCATCAACTACGACCGCTACGGGGATTTCCTCCCCGAGGTGAAGAAGGTCTGGACCTCGGACCGCAAGGGCAACGAGGTCAAGGTCCACTACGAGGTCAACGTGGTGAAGACGATCCGCTACACCATCCTCGTCAGGGAGGAGCGGCCCAAGCGGATGTCATGGTCCTTCGTCGAGGGCGAGGTGATGAAGGACAACAAGGGCAGCTGGGTGCTCGAGCCCGAGGGCGACAACCGCACCAAGGCCACCTACACCGTGGAGATGGCCCTGGGCCCGCTGGTCCCCAAGGCCATCATCAACGGGCTGGTGGACCAGTCCCTGCCCAAGATGTTGGAGGCCTTCAAGCGCCGCGCCGAGAGCCCCTAGCTCCTCGACGCTCCGCGGCATGCACCCCCGGTACGACCGGGGGGCAGGCGGGAGACCGGGCAAGGTCCTGACAGAGCCGTCACTCCGGATGTACTGCGGACTCCTACGAGTTGGACGGCTTGCGGGGAACGCTGGCTCGATTAGAATCCAGTCAACGTTCTTGGCGTCCGGGGTTTTGAGACCACTTCGTCTTCTGGACATTTCCGCCAGGTTTGGTTGTCGGGTGGTAGACGGGCGAGCATGCGAGGTTGCTGGCACGTACTCAGAAAGGAACCAGGGCCCTTACTTTGCATCTGATGGACTCAGAAGCCGATGGGGTGGCAGGAAACCAGGAGCGGGATGGCGGGCGTACATCGGGGTACGTAGGCTGAGGGAGAAACCGAACCCATGCTCGACGCCTTCATCATCGAAGAAATCAAGCGCCGGGAGCGGAACCGGGAAGAGCGGGAGCGCCCCGCACTGGAGATTCCGCTGCCGATGCCTGAGGAGCGCCCCCGGCGCCGGTCGGACACCGAAGATGACGAGAAGCCGCAGCGCGGAGTCATCGTCATCGACATGCTCGGCTGAGCGGACGCTCCCTGTCCTTGAGGCCCGCCGTGGACGTCCCCTTCAGGGGACGGCTCCATGCGGGCCTCGTGCTTTCCGAGCCAGGTAGTAGCGCCTCATTCCGGTGCCAGTAGCAGCAGGTGCCGGGGGTGGTAACGGCTCCAGAGCAGCCCCGCGCTCGGGCCTGGTGAGTCCAGCACCCCCTGCCGCCATTCGGACGGAATGGCGTCCTCACCGTGGAATGCGCCCAGGAGCGCTCCGGTGACGGCCCCGTTCACATCCGCGTCCCCGCCCCGGTTGATGACGTCCACCAGCCCGGCCTCGAAGGTGGGGGCGTGCAGCAGTTCCCAGAAGGCCAACCGGAAGGCCACCCGCACATGGTCCTGCTTCCGGTGCATGTGCAGGTCCGGCCAGTAGAGCATCGGGTCGTCCTGCCGTGCCGCGGCCAGGTCTTCCTTGAGGAAGACGGCGGCGGCTGAGACCTCCTGGACGAAGTCGGCGGCCGAGCGGCCCAGGGTGGCGCTGGCCACGGTCAACCCGCTCATCGCAGCCGTGAGGAGGTCCTCCTTTCGCAACGAATCACCCCCGTTGAGGGCGTGCGCGATGGTGCTGTTGAGGGTGGCGCACGCCAGCTGGCAGCGTGGGTCGAAGTGGGTGAGCGCGGAGTCCGCGAGCGAGGCCTGCACCTGTGCCTGGGGGTCCTCGTGGAAGAAGACGCCGATGGGGGCCGTGCGCGCGAGACTGCCGTTACCGGCCGCGCGCCTCTGTCCGCGCATCCACACGCGCCGCCCGGCCGTCGCCTTGGGGAGGCCGGACTCGAGCATTTCGGTCAGCACCTCCTGGGTGTGCTCGCTCATGCCGACGGCGTGCCCCTGCCAGGCGAGGTAGCGCCGCAGCATGTCATCCGCGTCGTACGTCCCCAGTTCGCGCAGGCCCACGCCCAGGCAGCTCGCCATCTGCCCGCTCTCGCCTACCTGGCCCCGTCTTAGTTCGAAGGGGCCTCCGCCCTTGAGCTTCCGGTGGGGCCCGTCCGCGAGCTGGGGGAAGGGGGGGGCGACCAGGGGCCTTGCCTTCAAGGGGACTCCGAGCGCATCCCCCACGGAGAGCCCCAGGAGCGCGCCTCGGCCGCGCAGGTGAGGGGTCAGTTCAGGGGTAGGGGGGACGGGGCGGCGCGGTGGCATGGAGGGGTGGGTGTGGATTCGGGGGTCGACAGTGTAGCAGTCCCACTGTCGAGCAAGCTTGCGAGGGCCGGAGGGGTCTTCTAGAACCGCGCGCCTATGACAGAGATCGCTCAAATCGTAGCGCGTGAAGTGCTCGACTCTCGCGGCAACCCCACCGTGGAGGCCGAGGTGTTCCTCGCTGGCGGGGCCAAGGGCCGTGCGGCGGTGCCATCCGGTGCGTCCACCGGTGAGCACGAGGCGCTCGAGCTGCGGGATGGGGACAAGAACCGCTACCTGGGCAAGGGCGTGCGCAAGGCCGTCACCAACATCATGGAGACGATTGCCCCTGAGCTCGTGGGCATGGACGCGACGGACCAGTACGCCGTGGACATGCAGATGATCGAGATGGATGGCACGCCCACCAAGAGCAAGCTGGGCGCCAATGCCATCCTCGCTGTCTCCATGGCCACGGCGCGCGCGGCGGCGGATGCCTTCGGCCTGCCCCTCTACCGCTACGTGGGCGGCGCGCAGGCGCGTACCCTGCCGGTGCCGCTGATGAACATCCTCAACGGTGGTGCCCACGCCGATACCCGCGTGGACGTGCAGGAGTTCATGGTGGTGCCCGCGGGCGCTCCCTCGTTCTCTGAGGGCCTGCGCTGGGGCGCGGAGATCTTCCATGCGCTGAAGAAGATCCTCAAGGGCCGCAAGCTGGCCACCGGTGTGGGCGACGAGGGCGGCTACGCCCCGGACCTGCCGGCCAACGAGGAGGCCCTCAAGCTCATCATGGAGGCCGTCTCCGCGGCGGGCTACAAGGCCGGGGAGCAGATCTTCCTCGCGCTGGACGTGGCCGCCAGCGAGTTCTTCGACAAGGGCACGAAGAAGTACCGCCTCAAGGGCGAGGGCAAGGAGTTCGATTCGGCCGGCATGCTGGACTACTACCAGCAGCTCGTGTCGCGCTACCCCATCGTCTCCATCGAGGACGGCATGGCCGAGGACGATTGGGAGGGCTGGAAGCGCCTCACCGACGCGCTCGGGAACAAGCTCCAGCTCGTGGGTGATGACCTCTTCGTCACCAACGTGGAGCGTCTGGGTCGCGGCATCGAGAGTGGCGTGGCCAACTCCATCCTGGTGAAGGTGAACCAGATCGGCAGCCTCACGGAGACGTTCGAGGCGGTGCGCATGGCCCACAAGGCCGGCTACACCTCGGTGATGAGCCACCGCTCGGGCGAGACCGAGGACACCACCATCGCGGATCTGGCCGTGGCGCTCGACTGCGGGCAGATCAAGACGGGCTCGGCCTCGCGTTCGGATCGCATCGCCAAGTACAATCAGCTGCTGCGCATCGAGGAGGAACTGGGTTCCGCCGCGCGCTACGGCGGCAAGAAGGCGATCAAGGGCCTCCTGCAGGCGAAGTAATGAGAAACGAGGGAGACGTGGCCGACAAGAAACCCCGCATCCTGGTATCCAACGACGACGGCTACTTCTCCGAGGGACTGCGTGCCCTGGTGGACGCAGTGAGCCCTTTGGGGGAGGTGTGGGTGGTGGCTCCGGACCGCGAGCAGAGCGCGGCCTCGCACGCCCTCTCGCTGCACCGCCCCCTGCGCATCACCGAGGTGCGTGAGCGCTGGTTCGCCGTGGACGGCACCCCGGCGGACAGCTCGTATCTGGCGATCCACCACCTCATGAAGGATGATCGCCCACGCATCATGGTGTCCGGCATCAACCACGGGGCCAACCTGGCCGACGACGTCAACTATTCGGGAACGGTGGCGGCTGCCCGCGAGGCAGCGCTGCTGGGCATCCCGTCGATTGCGTTCAGCCTGGTGTCGCGCGCGCCGTTCGACTTCCAGCATGCCTCGCGCTTCGCCCGGTCGCTGGTATCGGCGGCGCTCGCCCAGCCGCGGCTTCCGCCGCGGATGCTGCTCAGCGTCAACGTGCCCAGGGGCGAGCCCACGGGCTACGCTGTCACCCGGCTGGGCCGGCACTCCTATGGCTACGACGTGGTGGAGAAGGAGGATCCGCGCGGCCGCAAGTACTACTGGATTGGCGGTAGCTCCTACGAGCACCAGGACATCCCCGGCAGCGACTGCAACACCGTGCATCTGGAGCGCCGCATCTCGGTGACGCCGCTCAACTTCGAGCTCACCGACGTCCCCGCCATGACGGCGCTGATGGGCTGGAACCTCGAGGGCTTCCCACGTTTCGATGTGGGCAGGGGAGGCGACTGAGGTTGGCGGTGGCGGGAGCCAGCCAGGCGCGGCCAGCGTTGTTCGTGCTGCTCGCGCTTCTCGGCACCACCGGCTGCGCGCTGGTGCCGAAGTCCGCTCCCCCTTCCGCTCTGGCTCCGGCCTCCGAAGTGCCCCCCGTGGAGCTCGGAGAGTTGCGCGAGCCCCACCCGGAGCCGGAGCTCGTCTCCGTCCGGCACAAGGTGGCTCCAGGCGAGACGATGTACCGGATCGCCCGCACCTACGGCATCACCGTTGAAGAGCTGTCCGAAGCCAACGGCATCGATGACCCGCGTACCCTCTCCGTGGGGCAGGAGTTGCTCATCCCCGGATTCGAGCAGCCGGTGCCCATGGCCACCGAATCCTCTCTCTCGCCGGAATCGGAGAAGGAACGGCCGGTCCCGGGCACAAAACCTCCCCCGCCCAAGACTCCGGGCTCCTCCCGGCCCCCGGCCGTCGTCTCGGTTCCGTCACGCCCGGTGCCTCGGCCCGTGACCCCGCCAGCGCCTTCTCGGCCCGTGCCGGAGACGAAGGGGATGCTGGATTGGCCCCTGCGCGGCGTGCTCTACGCCCGCTTCGGAAAGAAGGGGCGCGAACCCCATGACGGTATCGACCTCGCCGTGCCGGTGGGGACTCCGGTGAAGACCGCGCAGGAAGGGGAAGTGCTGTACGCGGGCGAGCAGCGCGGCTACGGCCTCATCATCATCATCCAGCACTCGGAGCGGCTCATCACGCTCTACGCGCACAATCGAGACCTGCGTGTGCGTACCGGCCAGAAGGTGCGGCGCGGCCAGGTGATTGCCACCGTGGGTGAATCCGGCAAGACGAGCGGTCCGCAGCTCCACTTCGAGGTGCGTGTCGATGGCAAGCCCGTGGACCCGCTCGACTATCTGGGCCCGTTGCCGTCCTCGTGAGTCCCGGGTCCCCACAGAGGGCGCCTGGTGGCGAGCCATGCGAGCAGGTGTACGCCTCGTGGCTTCGCTCCACACCCCACGGTCGGCCGTCTGGTACTAGAGTGTTGGCCCCGTGAGCCGTCTTCTGCCGCTACTCCTCACCCTCCTGCTCGTCCCGGTTGCCCGGGCCTCCGAGGCACCCAAGGCCTCGACACCCTCGGCGGAGGCTCCTGAGCCGGTTCTGGTCATTACCCTCCTGCCCCTGGACTCCAACGAGGAGGCGCAGAACCAGGCCCCAGGTGTGACGGCGCTCATCGTGAGCCGGCTCGCCGAGTCTCCCCGTCTCGCGGTGTCCACCGCTTCGGATCATGAGGCCGTGCGCGTCGCTGGAGCCTGTTCGGACGGCTCCTGCGACCAGGCGGCTCCCGGTACCCCCGGCTCCTCCAAGGCACGCTACATCATCACCGGTCGGCTCGATGGCTTCGGCTCGCGCTACCTGCTCACCACCAACCTCGTGGATGCCGAGAGCGGACGGGCCCTGGGCCGTCCTCGCATCGAGGTGGCCGCCGAAGATGCCCTGCCTCGCGCTGCCGTGGCGATCGCGGATCAACTCCTCGCCGCGCTTATTCCGGATCCCTCTAAGCGCGCTGTCTCGAGCGCCCGCTCCGGGTCTCCGCGCGTCCCCGGGGTAGGGTCGTTCCTTGTCGGCTTGCGGTTCAACAACAGCCTCATCTCCAATATCTCCTCGTTCAACCCTGGCGGCGACGTGGAGATCGGCTTCCACTTCCATCCAGAGTGGGTCGTCTTCGGGCAGGTGGGCTTCACCTACGTCACCTCCACGGAGGAGGGGCGAAAAGGCGGCCTCAGCGTCCTGCCCAGCGTGCTCGGCCTGCGCCACTACCACAATGCCGAAGGCTCCGCTCGCCCCTACTGGGGACTGGGCCTCGGCGTGCAGTTGTCCTTCGGCGAATACGGCATCTTCCGGCAGACCGGCCCGCTTCCCACGGTCATCGGCTTCATCGGCTTCGAGTACCTCATCGCCGGTCACCTCGGCGTGCAACTCGAGGCCTCCACCAACATTGCCCAGGCCATGCTCGGTCTCACCGATGGGGGCTTGGGCAGTGGTCTCAACCTCGACCTCAACCTCGGCATTGCCTGGCACTTTTGAGCCCGGAGCTTTCGCACATGCACTCGCGCTGGCGTGTCCTGCCCCTGCTCGTCCTCCTCGCCGCTGGTTGCGAGGATCGCTCTTCGATGCCTGGCCCCAAGGAGCAGGCAGAGGGGTACTACCTCAAGGGCAACACCGAGTACCTCGCGGGCAAATTCGATGAGGCCCTGGCCTCCTACAACACCATGAAGGAACTCTCTCCGGATGACCCCCGCCTGCCCGCGGCCATCGGAGAGGTCTATCTGTCCATGGGCCGCCTCAACGATGCCGCGGCCCAATTCGACCTCGCCCTCAAGCGCGATTCCAAGCGCTCCACCAACTGGAGCCGGTTGGGCTTCATCCATGCCCAGCTCGGCCGGCTCGATGAGGCCCAGAGTGCCTTGCGCAAGGCCCTCGCCCTCAATCCCAAGGACTTCAACGCGCTCGAGCAGCTCGCGGAGATTCACGTCAAGCGGGGTGAGAAGGACGCCGCCGTGAAGCACTTCGTCCTCGCCGCCGAGGCCTGTCCGGACGCCAGCAAGTCCCCTCTCGTCCTGCGTGCCGTCGATGTGCTCACGGGTGACGGACGCCATGCGGACGCGCTCCTGCTCCTGGGAGACTGGACAGGCAAGGGCGTGCGGACCCCCGAGTTGCTCACAGCGCTCGGCGACGAGCAGGTGCGTGCCGGTCAGCTTGTTCCCGCTGCCACGTCCTACCGCGAGGCCGCCGGCAACTCTCCCAAGGACCCCACGCTCTGGGAGCTCGTCGGGGAGATCTACACGAAGTTGGACAAACCGGCGGATGCCCTCGCGGCCTACCGCGAGTCCCTGCGCATCAAGGACCGCTCCATCGTCCACGTGGCCATGGCTCGCATCCACTTCGGGCGCAACGAACGTCAGGCCGCCGAGGAGGAGCTGGGACACGCCCTCGAGACCGTCTCCGGCTCCGACGTGCATGAGCTCACCGAACTGGCCGATCTGCTCTCCACGTTCGGGCGCAAGCCGGACGCCTTGCGCATCCTCATCAACCTCAGCGCCGAGCCGGACCAGTCGAAGGAGCTGTCACTGCAGCTGCGCACCGCGGCGCTCGCGCGGGAGCTGAAGGACGAGGCCACCGTGCGCACGGTGTGTGAGCGGATCGCCAGCAGCGGGGTGAAGCTCAAGAAGTGCCCTTGAGCCCGCTTGAACGCACCCCGCCCTGGCGAATTTGTGCGCTCTAGGCGAAATGGTGCGGTGTGGCCGTCTGGAGCAATCCACTGCGCATCGATGCGCAGTGAAACAGGCGGGGGGTAATTCACTGCGCATCGATGCGCAGTGAAACAGATGGGGGGCAATCCACTGCGCATCGATGCGCAGTGGATTGGGGTCAGCTCTTTCCACCTGGCAGCTTGCGGTACACACCCACCACCTGGCCCAGAATCATCGTCGAGCGGAACTCCGCCTTGCTCACGAAGATGGGCTGCATGGTGGAGTTGGCGGGCTGGAAGCGGATGCGCTCCCCCTCGGGGTAGTACCGCTTCACCGTGGCCTCGTCCTCGATGAGCGCCACCACGATGTCCCCGGCCTGGGCCTGCGGAGTCTTGCGGACGAAGAGGTAGTCCCCGTCGAAGATGCCATCTTCGATCATCGAGTTGCCCTTCACACGCAGTGCGAAGACCTCGCGCCCCTGACCGCCCAGCAGGAAGCTGTCGATCCGGACCGAGTCCTCCACGTTCTCCTGCGCGAGCAGGGGAGCGCCCGCCGCCACCTTGCCCAGCAGCGGAACCTCCACCATCCCCGATTCCTTCTTCACGCCCAGGCCCAGCAGCAGCCGAGCCCGCTTGGTCGGCACCAGGGAGCGGCTCTGCTGCTCGCCCCGGTTGAGGTACCCCTTGCGCTCAAGTGCCTTGAGGTGATCGTTCACCCCGTTGGTCGAGCGGATATCCATCTCCTCGCCAATCTCCCGGATGGTCGGTGGGAAGCCCCGCGACTCCGTCTCCTTGACGATGAAGGCCAGGATTTCCCGCTGGCGTTCGGTCAGCTCTTCCATGCCTCGCTCCCTCGCCTGGTGGGCTGTCCACCGGCGCAACAGGCTTTCAGTACCGTCATGCTCCCTGAACATACGTATAGAGTCAATTCGTTCAAGGCTGAGCACGCACAATCCGTGTGGGTCCTCGGGTTCCGAACAGGGTCTGGGGTCCCTCGTCGTCTGCGCGTAGACTTCCGGACACCTTGTCCGAGCCCCGACACACCCTCCTGTTGGTCGACGACGAGCCCGACGTCATCGACCTCCTCGTGCGCATGTTCCAGAAGCGCTACCACGTGCTGTCGGCCCACTCCGGCCGAGAGGCACTGGGGCTTCTGCGGCAGCACCGTGTGGACGTGTTGATCACCGACCAGCGCATGCCGGAGATGACGGGCATCGAGCTGGTGGCAGCCGCGCGCTCCGAAGGCATCGACGTCACCGCGCTGCTCCTCACCGGCTACACCGACCCCGAGGACATCATCGCGGCCATCAACCAGGGCCAAGTGTACCGCTACATCACCAAGCCCTGGGATTTGAACGACCTCGTCATCACCGTGAAGAACGCGGTGGAGTACACCCAGCTGCGGCGGGACAAGGAGCGGCTGCTGCGCCAGCTCCATCAGCGGGTGGAAGCGCTCGGCGTCCTCTACGAAGTGAGCCGGGCCAGTGCGAACGAGCCGCTCGGCTACGACGCCATCATCGACCGTGTCCTCACCGCGGTATCGCGCGTGCTTCCCTACGACTGTGGCGCGGCGCTCATCGCGGTCGGTTGGGATCGCACCGCCACCCTGCGCCTGCGCTGCCAGGGCACCGTCGTCGGGGAGCAGTCGCTGTTGGGCGTGAAGGAGGCCATGCTGGTCTCGTGGGGCCAGCGCTCGGGGCTGGTGCTGCCCGAGGATCGCGTCATCACGCACGTCACCGGTACCACCTCCCAGGATGCCGCCGCCCCGGCCACGTGGGCCAGCCAGCTCACCGTCGCCCTCACCGCCGGAGGCCGCCCGGTGGGGTTGCTGTCGCTCTTCTCCCAGCGCCCTCATGTCTACTCCGAGGAGGATGGCGCGCTGCTGGACACGCTCGCCAACCAGACGGCGGATGCCATCCAGTCCCTGCGCGCTTCCGAGGAAGCCTCGCGCCAGCGCATCGACCGCATGGTCGAGTCCATGGCCGATGGTGTCATCCTCACCGACGAGAAGAATGAGATCGTCGTGCTCAACCCGGCCGCGCGCCGCCTGTTGATGCTAGGAGATGGCCCCACCACCCCGGACGCCAGCAAGCGGCTGCGTGAGAAGCTCGGGTTCGATCCCTTCGAGCTGGTGCGCGGCTGGGAGTACGGCGGCGCCCAGGTCTTGCGTGAGGAGCTGAAGCTCGATGAGCTCACCATCCACACCACCGTCACTCCGGTGAACGACTCGCGCGGGGTGCTGCGTGGCGTGTGCGTGGTGCTGCGCGACGTCACCGAGCAGAAGCAACTCGAGGAGCGCAAGGACGAGTTCGTCCACATGGTGAGCCATGAGCTGCGCACGCCGCTCACCTCCATCTCCGGTTCTCTGGACCTGGTGCTCAATTTCCTGTCTAGCGACATGAACGAGAAGCAGCGCCGCTACCTGATGCTGGCGCGCGACTCGACGGAGAAGCTCAACGCCATCGTGGATGACCTGCTGGACCTGGCCAAGTTCGCCAAGGGCCGGCTGCGGATGAACTTCGAGTGGGCGTACGTGGACGAGTTGGTACGCCGGGCGGTGGAGAAGTACGGCCCCGCCTTCATGGAGCGGCGCATCAAGGTGTCCGCCGGCCTGCCTCAGCACGGGCTCCGGGCGCTGGCGGACCCCAACCGCCTGACCCAGGTGCTCAACAACCTGCTCACCAACGCCGCCAAGTTCACTCCCGAGGGCGGCGAGGTGCGGCTCGACATCAAGGCCACCTCGGCGGTGCCGGGTTACGTGGCGCTCACGTGCTGGAACAGTGGCGAGCCCATCGCCGAGGAGAACCTGGAGCGCATCTTCGACCGCTTCGAGCAGGCGCGC
The DNA here is from genome assembly GCF_003044305.1 of Vitiosangium sp. GDMCC 1.1324. GTDB lineage: Bacteria > Myxococcota > Myxococcia > Myxococcales > Myxococcaceae > Archangium. The sequence continues at coordinate 141,441 of NZ_PZOX01000001.1, forward strand.
ACCAAGGCCAACCGCACCGTGCGCGGCACCGGGCTGGGGCTGGCCATCTGCCGCAACATCGTGGAGGCCCACGCTGGCTACATCTGGTGCGAGCCCTGTCAGGATGGCGTGCGCTTCGTGGTGGTGCTCCCCGTGGAGCCTCCCGCGGAGTACCTGCGGCCGGACGGTCTGGACTTCACCCAGAAGCGCAATCCCGAGCGGCGGGGGGCGTTGGTGCTCGTCGAGGCCGAGCCGGACATTGGCTACATCACCAAGGCCCTGTTGCGCGCGCGTGGCTACGAGGTGCGCCTGGCCCCCAGCGCCGAGGAGGGTTTGACCCAGGCGCGTGCCCTCCATCCGGACGCCCTGCTGGTGGACGCCCGGCTGCCCGTCATCGACGGTCTGCGGTTGGCGGAGATCCTCCGGCATGATCCGGAGACGCGCCAGACGCCGCTGCTCCTCTTCTCCGCCTTCGACGAGCGCCAACGGGCCTTCCGTGCCGGGGCGGATGCCTTCCTGTCCATGCCGCTGCAGTCCGACCGGCTGCTGGCCACCGTGGACTCCCTGGTGCGAGGCCGCGCCGGCCAGTACCACGGGCGCGTGCTGGTGGTGGACGACGACGAGAAGGTGGTCGCCATCTGCCGCGAGGTGCTGGTGAGCCTCGGCTACGAGGTGCAGGTGTCCTCCACCCTGGAGGAGGCACAGCGTGCCCTGCGCGAGCGCCGCCCGGACGTGCTGCTGCTGGACGTGCAACTCCCCGATGGTGACGGCTACCACTTCCTCGAGGAGCTCAAAGCCGAGCGCGCCAGCGGCTACATCTCCGTCATCTTCATCTCCGCCCACTCCGAGACGAGCGCCAAGGTGCGTGCCCTCAAGCTCGGTGCCGACGACTACCTCACCAAGCCCTTCGATGCGTTGGAGCTGGGCGCTCGCGTGGAGACGGTGCTGCGCCGGAAGGAGCAGGAACTGGGCGCCTCGCCCACCACGCAGCTTCCCGGCTCGGGCGCCATCGAGCGCGAGGTGCAGCGCCGGCTCGTCGAGCGCAGGCCCTTCGCTTTCTGCTACCTCGACCTGGACAACCTCAAGGCCTACAACGACTACTACGGCTTCGCGAAGGCCGATGGCGTCATCCGCCAGACGGGTGATCTGCTGAGGGAAGTGTTCGGCCAGGAAGGGCTGCCCGGCGATTTCCTCGGGCACGTGGCGGGCGATGACTTCGTCTTCGTCACCGCTCCCGAGAGCGTGGACCGCATCTGCCAGCGTGCCATCGAGGCCTTCGATCGCATCATCCCACTCTACTACGACAAGCAGGACCGGGAGCGGGGTTACATCGAGACGGACGACCGCTACGGGGAGAAGCGCAAGTTCCCCATCATGAGCGTGTCCGTGGTGGCGGTGCTGAGCGATGGAGTGTCCAACGACCATGCCGAGCTTGCCCGGCGGGCCGCGGACATGAAGAAGCGCGCCAAGGCCATCCAGGGCTCCGTCTACCTGCGCAGTGACCGCGAGCTCGCGGTCATCCGGACGGCCACTGGATGAGGCTCTACCAGCAGCTCATCCTCTTCATGCTTGCCGCAACGGTGCTTCCCCTGGCGGCGGTGGGCTTCCTGCTGCTGTCGCGCGCCGAGGCGGAGCTGGCCGAGCGCATCGTCTCCGAGCAGCGCGTCGTCGCGGAGGCCACCGCCGAGAGCGTGTCCATGGAGCTCATGAAGACGGTGGATGCGCTCGCGCGCTCGGCGGAGCTCTTCAACTGGGAGAGCATCACCCCCGAGGAGTTCCAGGGTGGGCTGCAGCTCCTCTATGGGCAGTCTCCCTCCGTCAGCGCGGTGCTGCACCTCGACGCGCAGGGCAAGCCGCGGGGAGCGCCCGTCTTCCAGGCCTCGGGAGAGAGTGACCACCCGGGGTTCGATCCCACCGCGACGACAGCGCTCGCCCGGGCTGTGCCCGTGGAGACGCTGCGTCGGGGCAACAAGGGGCAGGCCGCTCTGGGTCGTGTCTACGCACACGCTCCCAGTGGGCAGGCGGCAGTGGCGGTGGCGGTGAAGCTGGCAGACGGGGAGGACGCTCCCTACGCGCTCGCCGAGGTCGTCTTCTCTGATCTGCAGGCGTTGTTGGAGCGGCGCGCCGGGGGCAACCCGGGACGCATCGAACTGGTGGATTCCTCGGCCGGACGCATCCTGGCCAGCTCCCTGCCGGAGCGCCGCCTGCAACCGGTGGGGGCCGCGCTGGCCACCCGGCTCGCCTCGGATGACGCGCCGGTGCGCAGCTTCCGGGTGGATGCTCCGGCCATGCGGGCGAGCGCCGCACGGGTGCCCAAGGTGCCTGGCTTCGAGGTGGTGGTGGCCGTGGACGAGGACGTCGCGCTGGCCCCGGTGCATGCCATGCGCCGGACGGTGTTGGTGTCCATCGGGGGAGCCTTCCTGGTGCTGCTCGGCCTGGGGGCGCTCTACACCCGCCGGCTCAACCGCCGCCTGTCCGAGGTGGTGGCCGGTGCCGAGGCCTTTGGCCGTGGTGAGTTGAGCCAGCGCGTCAAGGTGGAGGGCGACGACGAGCTCAGCGACCTGGCTTCCACCTTCAACCGCATGGGCTCCGAACTCGAGGCCGCCCGCGTCCGGATGTTGCGCTGGAATGATGAGCTCAAGGCCCGGGTGGAGGAGGCTACCGCCGAGCTGAAGGCCGCTCAGGTCCAACTGCTCGAGGCCCAGAAGCTCGCGGCCGTGGGCCAGCTCGGTGCCGGCGTGGCCCATGAGATCAACAACCCCCTGGCCGGCATCCTGGGTAACACCCAGCTCCTGATGCTCGAGCGCGACGAGAAGGATCCCGACTTCGACACGCTGCGGAAGATCGAGCTGAGCGCCAAGCGCTGCAAGGAGATCACCCAGAACCTGCTGCGCTTCTCCCAGCAGCGTGCGAAGCCCGAGTTGCGGCCCGTGGACCTCAACGCCGTCATCCGCGACGCGCTCTCGCTCACGGAGAATCAAATCAAGGGGGAGGGGATTGTGCTCGCCACCGAGCTGGGCTCCCCGCCCGTGCGCGTGAGGGGGGACCCGGGTCACCTGTCCCAGGTGGTGCTGGCCCTGGTGTCCAATGCGCGCACCGCGATGCTGAAGACGCAGGCGAAGCGGCTCACCCTTCGCACCGGCGAGCGGGACGGGCGCGGCTTCCTCGAGGTGGAGGACACCGGCAAGGGTATCGCCCCCGAGCATCGCTCACGCGTCTTCGAGCCCTTCTTCACCACCAAGGACGTCTGGTCCAACGTGGGCCTGGGCCTGTCGGTCGCCTGGCGGGTGGTCAGCGAGGCGGGGGGCACCATCGACCTGCGCACGGAAGTGGGGCAGGGCACCTGTTTCACCGTGTGGTTGCCGAAGGCGTGAGGCGCGGGGCCCGGCTGAGGTAGTTTCGGGGCCGTATGGACGCCCCCCGCTCCCGTCGGCGCAGCGCTCCCTTCCTGCTTGGCCTCGTCGTCATCCTGGCCGCGCTGCCGTTGGGCTATTTCCTTTTTCTGCACCAGCCTCCAGTCCCTCCGTCTCCGCCTCCGCCGCCCCGGGTAGTGGAGGCCCCTCCCCCCGCGACTCCTCCGGTCAAGCGTCCGGTGCACCTGAAGTTGGAGGAGATTCGCGGCACGGTGGAGGTACGCCGAGGTGGGGCATGGCGCACGGCCAGTGCCGGCGAGTCCCTGCGGCCCTCGGACGCGGTGCGCACCCTGGAGGGCTCCTACGCGGTTCTCATTGGCGGCGAGGCCGTGGAGGTCCGCATGGAGGCAGGGACCGAGGTGTCCGTGGAGGACCTCACCGACTCGCTCTCCCGCCTCCTGCTCGGCAACGGTATGACGACGGTTCGCGTCAAACCCGACGCGGGGCAGACCCTCGAGGTGATGGCCGCTGGCAGTGACGCCGTGGCCCGCACCGAGGGCGGTACCTTCACCTTGAGCAACAACGGCGCGGGCACCGTCGCCCTGGCCACCCTCTCGGGCGAGGCCTCCTTCAGCGGTCTGCGCAAGGTCGTCATCGTCCGCGCCGGCCAGCAGTCCATCGTCCGCCCCGGCCGAGGACCTTCGGATCCCACCCCCATCCCCACCAGTCTCCTCCTCAAGGTGAACTGGCCCGCCCGCCCCCGGCGTCAGGTCGTCGTCTCCGGTCAGACGGACCCTGGCGCTCACGTGGACGTGGGGGGTCGAATCATCCCCACCGACGAGGAGGGTCGTTTCTCTCAGATCGTGCCTCTCAAGGAAGGCGCGAATGCCGTCCAGGTCCATGCCTTGTCCGTAGGGGGTTTACGCCAGGAGGAGCAACGCGCCCTCACCGTGGACACCACTCCTCCGAAAAAGGTCACAGTGGACCCAGGGATATGGGATGACCCACGTCCGCAGGGCCAATAATGGCAGGCTGACAGACGAGCGCCTTGACGCCTACTAATCAGGCCTGTAATTTGCATCTCTCAAGGTCTGAGAGTCGTCCCAGTACAAGGGCAATCCCGGGTGAAAGCCTGGGTGCGCAAAGCCGTGGGGCCTGAAGTACGGCCGGCCGTGGTTGCCGTGGGAGCTGGCGCTGGTTCGCGCTTGGGGGGCTGAGCCCGGGATCGCCCTTTGTCACAGGGTCGGGTCTTTCGCCTGTGGTGCAACCGGAGGTCAGCCACGATGATGCGGACGCTCACCACCCTCGCGTGCCTGGTGCCTGTGCTGGCCCTGGGTCAGAACACGGGTGCTCCCCTGCGAGGCACGTCCCTCGTCATCAACGATGGTCCTGGAGACCAGACGGAGCCTCACGTGAGCGGGGCGCTGGTGGCCTACACCAGCCGGAGCAGCCTCAGCACCAGTGAGATTCGCTATCACGACCTCGTCTCGGGTGTGGATCAGGCCATCCCCAACGCGGGGGCATACGACTCCGTCTCCGACGTCAACGGCGACATGGTGGTCTTCACCCGCGCCACGAGCTCCAGCCGCATCTTCCGCTTCAACGCGCGCGCGGGAGGGGCCGCGGAAGAGCTCGCCCCGCGTTCCGGCGCGAACCGGCACGCGGCCACGGTCGGAGGGCAGACGGTGGCGTGGCAGGAGCAGGGTTACACCGCTGCCTCGGTGCCGCCGGAGATCTTCGCCTACCGCATGGACACGACCGCGCTCACCCGGCTGTCCGAGGATACGAGCCTGGATCAGACTCCCGGGGTCAGCGCGGACGGTCAGACGGTGGTGTGGACGAAGTGCGCCACTGGCAACACAGGGTGCGACATCTGGTCGGCCCGCGCCGTCGACGGCGGCTACCAGGTCTCCCAGCTCACCGGGACGCAGGGTGAGGAAACCCTGCCCGACACCAACGGTGAGGTGGTGGTGTACGTGACCCAGGGCACCGAGAGCGGGGCGGACTCGGACATCGCCTGGCAGCCGGTGAGCGGGGGCGAGGTCCATCGGCTCACGCTTCCGGGCGCGGACACCAATCCCAATATCAGTGGCCCGCTCATCGCCTTCGAGCGGTGGGATGCGTCCAGCGCGACGCCCAACTTCGATCTCATGCTGTATGACCTGCGCACGCAGACGTACTACCGGCTCACCGAGACGCCTGGCAGTGAGGTGCTCAGCGACATCAGCGTGGGCTCGGATGGCCTGGTGCGGGTGGTGTGGACGGCGCGGCAGAACGGCAGTTCCAATGTGTACGCCTTCGTGTTCCGCCTGCCGGATGATTGCTCGTCGATGCCCACCTCCAAGGATCCCGCCGCCGTGTGCGCCTCGCCCGGCTCGCGGCCGCTGTTGGGCACGCTGCTGGTGAGCCGTTCCACTGGTGAGTCGGATGTGGTCTCCACCGAGGTCGAGAGCACGGGCACCGGTGTGCTGTGCGTGGACAACGGTTTCGAGGGGACGCCCGCCACCGCGGGATGGGTGTGGCTCGGAGCGGGCCTCCAGGTGGGGCCGGATGAGCTCGGGCATGACGTCACGAGCGTGGCCCGGGCCGTGCCTCTCCAGGGCCGGCGCAACCTGTCCGCCCAGGCGGAAGGCGCGCCCGGCAGCGCCTTCCGGGTGCGCCTCTACGGAGAGCTCTCGTGCGGCGGGCAGTCGGAAGAGCCGTTGCCGGGCACGGAGGTCCGCTACGGCCAGTTCGTGCCCGCCGAGCCCCAGAGCACCGGTTCCGACAAGGGTGGCTTCGCGCACTACTTCGTGCCCAGCGGGTACGAGGGGCAGCTCCCATCTGGTGCTGGCTCGGAGACGGGCGGGCCGGGGACGGTGGAGTCGCCGGCGGAGGGGTCCGGTGTGGAGGTTGGGGCGGTGCCGGACGCGGCCCCGGAGGAGTCTCGCGCGGGTTGCAGCGCGGGGGGCGGCTCGGTGTCCCTCTTCGGGGTGTGGATCTTCGCCTCGTTGTTGCTCCGGGAGAGGGACGCCCGGGCGCGGGGCCGTGTCGCATCGCGGCGATAGGATTTCGGGCACGGCACGGACGCTGATAAATTACCGACACTCTGAACCATTTCCTGCCAGTGCTGCTGCTCGTCGCTTCGGCGGCCTCAGCGGACACGCTCGAGATCCTGGGGCCGTCCGCGGCCGTCCCACCCGAGGGCTTCTCCATTGCTCTGGTGCGGCGGGACGCCACGGGTGCGCTCGTGCCAGCGGAGGGGCTCTCCGTGTCGGCGAGCGGGGCTCGGTTGCAGCCAGGTCCCGAGCAGCCCCCTCTGCGGACGTTCCTCGTCGTCCCGGAGCCGGGAGCACGCGAGGTGAAGGTAGCCGCCGAGGGCGTGGGGTCTCGGGCCGAGGCCCGGTACGTGTTGGGTCCACCGGCGACGCAGGTGTCGCTCACGTTGGATCCGCCCGCGCCGGTGAAGGGGCGGGACAAGGAGGCGCGGCTCACGGTGCGGATGCTCCAGCCGGATGGCACACCGGATGACACCGGGGCTCCGCCCGTGCTGCGGGCCAACGTAGGCCGGGTGGAGGGGCTCGTGCGCACCGGGCCTGGCACCTGGCAGGCCCGGTACGTGCTGCCGGACACGCGCTACCCAGAGGTGGCGATCCTGGTGGCCCTCTCGGCGTGGCCCCATCCGCAGTCCATCCACGGCGCCTATGGCAAGGTGCTGGTGCCGCTCGCCGCCTCGGTGGAGTTGCCGGGCCGCACCGAGCCGGACGCGGAGATCTCCGTCACCATCGCCGGGACGACTTTCGGGCCGGTGAAGGCGGCGCCGGACGGACGCTTCCGGCTGCCGGTCATCGTCCCTCCCGGTCACAGCGTCGGGCAGGCGCGTGCGGTGGACGCGGCGGGCAATGTGCGGCGCTCCCGGATGGACCTCGCGTTGCCACCCACGGACGGGCTGGCGTGCGTCCTCCACCCGCAGCGGCTCCCGGTGGATGGCACGTCCCGGGCACGCATGCTGTGCGCCACCAGCGATCCCTTTGGCCGGCCCGTGCATGACGCGCGGGTAACGGCCTCGGCCCGTTACGGCACCTTGCGCGGGCCGACGCGCGCCGAGGGCGGGCTGCTCGAGTGGACCTACACTGCGCCGCGCACCCTGCCCGCGGAACCGGAGCGGTTGGTGGCCACCTGGCCGGAGCGCGGGACCAGCTCGCGCGAGGAATTGTCGCTGCAACTGGTGCAGGGGCCGGTCGCGCGCACCTCCCTGTCTCTTCCTGAGCCGATGGTGCATCTCGGTTCGACGGTGACCGTCACCGTGAAGTCCTGGGATGCCTTCGGGAGGCCGAGGCCGGGAGCCCTGGTGGTTTCGAGCGCTCCGGTGGGCACGTTCAGCCCGCCACGTGAGGAGGCTCCGGGTGTTTTCACCAGTGCCTGGACGCTGCCGCCCCAGGGGCTTGTTGGCGAGACGGTGGTGAAAGCGCTCGCGTATGGCCCGGCCGGCACGGAGCCCGCGCGGCTGCGCGTCTGGGTGGACCAGGGCACGTTGCACGCGGGCGTCACGGACCTGGCTGAGCTGCCGGTGCCGGGACAGCCGCTGCGCGTCGGCGGCGAGGAGCGGATGACGGGCGAGGATGGTGCGGTGGTGTTTGGACCCGTTCGCCCGGGCCGGGTCGAGGTGGTGCATGGCCAGTGGCCGGGGCTCCGTCAGACGGTGTACGTGCTGGGCGAGGGCGGGCCGGTGTTCCCGCGGGAGCAGCCCCTTGCTCCGGTCATGGCGGAGCAGTCGGTGCGGTTGGCGCCTTCCGTGCCGGTGAACGTGCGGTTGAAGGTGGAGGGCCCGCGCGTCACGTTCTGGATGGAGGACGCGTCGGGCCGGGTGTTGGTGGGCCGCGAGGCGCACGTATGGCTGTCGGCCGGTCAGCGGAGTGCCGTGGAGCTGAAGGACGGATATGGCACCTTCCTCGTGAAACATGAGGGGCCCGTGAGCGTGTCGGTGGCGGACGTGCGCACCGGTGTGACAGCGCTCGCCGAGGTGCGGCCTTGAGGCGGGCCGCCTGGGCGTTGTTGCTCTGCCTGTTGCCGGGCGTCGCGCGGGCGCAGCTGGCGCGGGCGGAGTCACCGGAGCTGGCGGCGGCCATCGCCGGGCGCGTGTGCCAGGACCTGGACGGGGATGGGCGGTGTGCTCCCGAGGAGCCGGGCCTGGCGGATATCCGCCTGGTGTTGGCGACCGGCCGCGAGGTGCGCACGGATGCCTCGGGCCGCTACCACTTCGCCGGAGTGGACGCGCGAAGCCCCGACGTGACGGGCGGAGTGCACCTGCGGCCCGGCCGGCAACGGCTGCGGTTGGATCCGCGCACGCTGCCGCCCGACAGCGAGGCCCGCCCCGCGGCCGTCACGGTGGAGGTGCCGTGGGCCGCCGTGGTGCTCCAGGACTTCGCGGTGCGTACCCGGGCCGAGCCCCTGCCTTCCCTGTCGCTCGCGTATGACAAGACGCCGCCCGCGGCGGCGGTGGTGCCGGGCGGCGTCGAGTTCCTCGTGGCCGGGCACGCTTCACCGGGTGATGAGGTGCGGGTGGGCACCGTCCCGGCGGAGGTGGACGAGCGCGGCGACTGGCGTGCGCGTGTCCGGCTCGCGCCCGGGGAGAACGTGCTGTCCGTGGTCGTCTTCGGAGCCGCGGGCACCCTGCGCCTCTTCCGCCAGCGCATCGACGTGGTGTCACGTGACGGCGGTCTGCTCGTCATCCCTCGCGAGCCCGAGCCCGTCGGCGTGCTGCGGCTGCCGGGAAGCAAGGGCGAGCCTCCGGCCAGTGGTTCCTCGTCCTTGAGTGCCGAGTTCCCCGCGGGCACGCGCGTGCGCTCGCCTCAGGGCGAGGTGACGGTGGGACCCGAGGGCTCCGCGCTGGTGCCGTTGGTCCTCGTCCCGGGCCGCAACGTGGTGGCCTTGGAGGTGCAGCCGCCCAGGGAGCCAGCCCAGACGGTAACGGTGCAGCTGGAGGCGGTATCCCGGGCCCTCGCGGTGGGGTTGTTGGACGTGGAGGCCACGATCTCTCCGTTCACGGGAGATTTCCGGCTGCGAGGGCGCGGTGCGGCCCATGGCGAGGCGCGCCTGGGGGCCTTCTCCCTGATCGGCGAGTTGGACCTCCGGGATGTCGACGTGGACAGCCTGCGCGGGCGCCCGGCGGCCGACTGGCTGCGTCCTCGCATTCCGCGGTTGGACCGGGCACCGGATCCGGACTTCGCCATCCCCGAGTGGGGTGACGAATCCGTGGGCCTCACGCCCAACCCCGCCGAGGGCCGTCTGCGGCTGGAGGTGCGCCATGAGCAGCTTGGCCGGGTAGGCCTGGGGACGTACCGGGCCTATCAGTCGGAGGGCGAGGTGGGCCGTTACCACCGGCCGTTGTTCGGCCCCTTCGCGGAGTTGGCGGCGGAGCTGGGACGGGTGCGTGCGGGCGTGAAGGCCTTCGCCGGAGGGCTGGCGGACCCGACGCGAACGCTCTCCGCGCTGCCCGCGTACGAGGAGCTGCGTGGTACGGGCGGAAGCCTCTACTACCTGGGCTCGGCGCCGGTGGCGGAGGGCTCGGAGCTGCTGCGTGTGGAGCTGCGAGACGGAGTCACCGGGCTACCGCTCGCCGAGCGCCATCTCATTCGAGGCCGGGACTACGAGATTGACTACACGGCGGGCCGTGTCCTCCTCGCGCGCCCGCTGTCCTTCATCGCTGGCGAGCCGTTGCTGCGCACGGAGCCGCTGACGGCCGCGCCCGAGCCTGTCCTCACCGTGCAGTACGCCGTGCTGCAATCGGCTTCCCCGGCCGACTCCGCTGGAGGCGAGGCGTGGGCGGAATGGAAGGAGGGGCGGGTGTCCGTGTCCGCCGTGCGCGAGCAGCGCCAGGGCGCTCCCTACCTTCTCTTTTCCGGGCACGCGCGCACCACCCTGGCGGGCTACACGCTCATGGCCGAGGTGGCCAGGAGTCGGGGCCTGGCGGTGACGTCGGCGCTGCTGTTCGGCGTCTCGGACGATGGGGGCCTCTCCTTCCTCAGGCCGAACGAGGAGCTGGACGCACGCGGTGGGGATGCCCTGGGGTTGCGCTTGCGCGGGCCGGGCCTCTTCGGCAAGGGGTCGGTGGATGCGGCCTTCCGCCGGCGCACGGCGGGCTTCTCCGATGGCACTCACGTGGACACCCTGTCCTTCCGCCAGGCGTCCCTGCGCGTCGTGCAGCCGTTGGGGCCCTGGCGCCTCACGCTGCTTGGGGATGATCGGCTCTCGGCGGATCCGCGGTTGCCCTTTTCGAACGAGCCGCTGGAAGCGCGCACGCTGGGGCTGGGGTTCGGTTACGAGCGGGACCGGTGGGGCGTGGGCGTGGAGTTGCGTGACGCCAGCCTGCGCGCCAGCGAGGTGCCCGGCGAGGGGCCGCTGCTCGAAGGAGGACGGACGTCCGCGGGCCTCCAGGGCCACTACGTGGTGAATGACTGGCTGCGTGTGTCGGCCGGCCACAGGCAGGCGCTGGTGCTGCGCGGTGAGGGCCCGGGCCGGGTGGACGACACCTTCTCCTCGGCGGGCGTGGACGTGAGGGTCGATGACGACGCCGTGGTGGGCGTACGAGGCGGCTGGGGTCCCCGGCTGGGGCCTCTGGCCTGGTTGCAGGGCACGTGGCACCGGGGGCAGGACGTCTACTATGGCAGCTACTCGGTGGACGTGGACGGGCCGGACTTCGGCGCCAGCCGCGCGGTGAGCGGGGCGAGCACGGCGCTGGCGGATGGGACGAGCCTCTTCGTGGAGGATGTCGCCTCGCACGACGCCAACTCCGTGCGGTTGTCGCGGGCGGTGGGCTTTCAGCAGACCCTCTTTGGCTCGTTCAACGTGGGTGCTCGCTACGAGCGGGGCGTGCGCGGCGTGCTCGATGCGCCCACCACGCTGCGGCGCGACGTGGCGAGCCTCTCCGGGCAGCTCATCCTGGCGCGCTTCCGGGCCGATGGTCGCGTGGAGATGCGCTTCGATCGCGGCACTCCGGTGCGGGGCTCGCTGGAGCCGGTGGATCGCCTCCAGGCGGTGATGACACTCGCGGCGGAGGCCGTGCTGCGCGAGGACCTGTCGATCTCCGGGCGGATGAACTACGGCCGCACCTACCAGCGTCAGAGCAGGGAGGCGGAAGCCCGGCTCCTCGAGGGGTATGCCGCACTCGCGTGGAGGCCGGGGCCCTTCCTGGTGGTGGCGCGCTACGGCCTCACCCGCGAACTGGTTCCCGGTGAGCGCTCCGTCTTCGGCGAGCGGGTCCAGCAGATCATTTCACTGCTGCCGGCCGTGCGTCTGGGAGACCGGTTCGCGTTGGCGGCGGGGTTACATGTGGGCCGGAGCAACGGGGGCGCCGATGCGATATGGGTGTTCACCGGCTCGTTGCGCCCGTCGGTGCGAGTAGTAGGGGGGCTGGAGGTGGCGGTGGAGGCGGTGGGGCGGTCGGTGGCACCCGAGAACGAATCGTTGGGTTCGCTACGGGGCGAGGTGGCGTACCGGGTGGACGAAAGGATGCGTGTGGCCGCGGGCTATACGCTGTTGGGATTCACCGGACCGGGCTTGCCGGAGGAGGCACAGAATGGTTCCGACAGGCTCTATCTTCGGGCGGAGCTCGCGTACTAGGTGGGGGGCGCGTGTGCGGCTCGCCGCCCTGTGCGCGGTGGCGGGCCTCGTGCTGCTGGCCGCCGCCAGGGCTCATGCCGACTGGCGCACGGACCTGTCCATCAAGGAGACGCCCAATGATGTCCTGGACATCTGGGCGCCTGGGAACTTCTCGCTGGGGTTCGTCGGGACGAGCGAGGCCGGGGCCTACCTGTTCCTGGATGGAGGCTTCTCGCGCAGGATCAGCCAGGGCGGCTCGGCCGAGTCGGCCGGTACCTATTACCAACAGGCGGACGACTGCTTCATCTCGGTCAACAAGGACGGGCCCGGGTATCGTCTCTCCTCCAGGGCAGATGGAGGCACGTGTGGGGGCAGTCCTGGCCAGATCGTCAATGCCCAGAGCATCGTGCGGGTGAAGCACACGGCCGGTGGTGGAGCCGTGGTGCTGGCCAACGACTCGTCCGGACCCCATGTCTATCTGTCGAATACCAGCATCTACGATGCTGCCCCTTTCGGCTCGGAGACGGGGACTTCGGACACCATCACCGGGTCCATGGGGTTGGGACGGGTGGGCAGCACGATCCATGCGCTTCTTGGTACCCACTTCAACACCTCCAGCGTCTATTGGGTCCGCAGCGGGGTGAGCGAACTACAGGCCCCGAGCGATGCACTGGGCATCGTGCAGGCGATCGATGTGTTCGCCGCCGGGAGTCCGGCGTCTCCCTACGCTGTCGTGGGAGCACAGAATGGATTCCTCCAGGGCTCGCAGGGGAGCAGCAACCCGATCCAATCGGTCCAGAGACTCCCCGCGGGACTGGGCGTGGACAGCGTGTCCATGAACGTGGAGGCCGGGAGTGATGCGGGAACCGGGTTCGGCATGGCCATCGTGTCGAGGCCGGACGGCACGGGGCTCGCGGTGATGAGCCCGGTGCCCATGCTCGCCGACACACAGGCGGGGACTCTCTGGAAATTCAGGCCTCTTCCGGCGGGAGTCGCGACGGCTCCGCTGAAGCTGGTCGCTTGCACGGGCGCGAGCTACTGCGTCTTCACCGCGGCTCGCAACAATGGGGGCAACATCTTCATCTACACCAATGACGCGGGCCCGGAGATCTCGGTGAGCGCTCCGGGGGCGCTCGTGGTGGATGAGCCGATGGATGCCTCGGTGGTGCTCAATGAAGGCAGTCCGCCCGTGATGGTCACCCTCGCGGCGAACGATCTGGATGACGATCCGGTGCTGGTGACAGCCTCTCCCCTGAGCGCGGACACACCGCTGTGGAAGGTGGGGGCGGCCGATGGAGGACCAGGGGACCCCGTGGTGGTGACGGTCACTCCAGGCTCCGTCTGCCAGAGCCAGGAGAAGGCGGGCTCCTTCCGTGTCCAGGCCTCGGATGGTCTGGCCCAGCACGATGCCCACAAGGACATCCAGGTGTACGTGAAGCATACGCTGGCTCCGGCCATGCCCCCGGTGGTGTTCCCCGATGGAGGCGTGGTTCCCAGCGGCACGGTCGTGGGCGTGGTGCCCGCGGGGACCTCTGCTTTGACGCTGCGGGTGCTCGGTGGAGACACGACGGCCGCGGGCTGCGCCATCCAGAAGCGATGGGAGCCCCGGTTCTCGGGCGCGAATGTGCCGTCGCTGGTTCAGGGGGATGGTGGCACCGCGGTGATCACACCTCCGCGTGTCTTCTGTGAGGCGGGTGGCGGGGACTTCGATGTCCGGCTCCTGGTGGAAGATGAGGGAGGCCTCTCCAGCTTCAAGGACTTCACGGTGCGCGTGGCGCCCTGGGGCTCGCCGAACGCGGTCTTCAGCCCGGACACGGGTGTGGAGCACGTGAGCGCCGGACAGTCGCTGGTGCTCGGGCCCAACACTCCGAGCCACGACTGCGCGGGCAGTCCCTCCTTCCCTGGGGTGGTGCCCATGTGGAACGTGTCGCAGGTGGACGGGGGCGTGCCCGGTGGTGGCATCACGTTCCGGGATGGGATTGGCGGGCCGCCCATCGAGAGCTTCCCAGCTCCCGCGTCGAGGCTCGTGGTGGAGACGCAGCACTGCCTCGAGACCCAGTTGCGCGTCACCAGCGTCAACCACCTGGGGTCCGCCGGTGGGCCCGCCGGCCCGCCCTCGGAGCGTCAGGTGATGATCCAGACCGACATGCAGCCGTTCGACGCGGGGGTGCTCTCGCTCGAACTCGACGCGCGCCCGCCGCCCCTCGACGAGCTGTACGTGGGGGTGACCTCGAATCTCAACTGCGGTGCGGAGCGGGGTCTGCATGCCGACCTGTTGCTCGAGCCCGTGGGCGGAGGTGGGCCGTCGCAGTCGGCGACGGTGGACATGAACGGCGGGTGGCGGTTCCCGTTGGGAGTGGGCTGCCAGGGAGGGCACTTCCAGTTGAAGGCCTCGATGGCGGAAGGCTCGGGCCTGCGCACCCCCGAGACGACGACGGACGTGGTGCTGCCGCGGCTGTCCGCGGGGTTGGAGTCGCTGCCGGAGGAGTCGGTGCTGGTGGCTCGCTGCGGCGAGGGCGCGCGTGCCACGCTGACCCAGACCTTCCCACAGGGCGCCTGTCCGACCTCGGCTGTCACCTGGTCGCAGGTGGAGGGTCCGCCGCTGGAGCAGGCTTCGCTGTCCGGTGGCACGGTGTCTCTGGTGACGCAAGACACCGGGCTCGACGCGTTGGTGGGCAGAGCCGTGGTGGTCCGGGTGACGGCGGACGCGGGGGCGGGGGACGTGGCCTCGCTCGAGCATACGCTGCCCATCACCGTGGAGCCCTTCGTGAAGGTGCGCCGCCGCGCCGAGGTACCGGCCGCCTCGGAGACGGGGTTCGTCGGCGTTTCCGTGGACCTGCTCAACACCACCGCGTGCGGCGTGAGCGATGTGAGCTACGTGGAGCGTCTGGAGGGGCTCACGTACGTGGAGGGCAGCGCGAAGTTCAATGGCCAGCCCGTGACAGCCACCTGGGCAGACGGCGCTCTCTCCGTGACCGGTCTGTCCCTGGAGGGTGATGGCGGCGGGACGCTCACCTACGTGGCGCGCCCGCACCTGGTGGGCGAGCGTCGCATGGAGGGCGAGGCCCGGCTGCGGGACGTGCCCATCTCCATCCGCGACGATGCCGGGCCCCAGGTGCCGGATTCCGGGTGTGGCTGCACCAGCTCGAGTCCGGGTCCGGTGCTGTTTGCTCTCGGTGCGTTGGTGGCGGCCGTGCGCCGCCGTCGCCGGTGAGGGTGGGGCGGCCGCGTCCTACAGGCCGAAGCTGATGCGGCTGCGGCTGGCCGGTTCGTCGCGCCGCTCCTCCAGCACGCCGATGAGCTCCAGCCCCCGGAGCGTGGCGAGCACGCCGCGCTCGGGGAGCTCCGTGAGGGTGAGCAGATCCTCCACCGTCTTGCTGCCGTCCGTGTAGGCCAGCAGCAGCGCTTGCGGCCCCTTCAGCTTCAGCTCGTGCAGGGCATAGGGCGGCGCCGCGGTGGGAAAGAGCCGGCGCGAGCGGGACATCCGTGTGCGCAGGGACTCCAGCGGCTCGGAGCGGAGGATGCCCTCGAGGATGAGATCCCCGGGGAACACCGACAGCTTCACCAGGCCCGCCTGCGGTGGGCGCTTGGGACTGAAGCCGTAGGCGCCCTCGGTCCACGAGAAGGTGGACCAGAGCAGCTCCTTCACCTGCTCCTCGATGAGCTGCGGGTGCCGCCGCGCGTCCAGGATGCCCAGGCGCATCATCGCCTCACTGGAGCGGAGGTTCTGCTCGCGGGCGAGTGTGGCCACCTCTTGCAGCCTCGCCTCCGGCAGCACGCCGCGGCGCACGCAGAAGCGGACGAAGCGCTCGTGGGCGAGGTTGGAGGCCGCGTAGACCGGCCGGCCGGCCTCGAAATAGACGACCTTCTGGACAGAGCCCTGCCGGAGCTTGAGCTCTCCGCTGTGGCGCGCCTCGTAGTAGGCGTTGAGCAGCCGGGGAACGCTGGTGTTCTTCAGGTCTCCCGAGAGCGACCATTCAGGCGGGGGACGGCGGCCAGCGCCAGAGTGGGCCGGCTTGGTCCACACCTTCTCGCGCTCGCCGAAGGGCAGGGCGAGTCCGGGCTCGGGCTCCGGGGTCTCGGGAGTGTCCGTGGCGGAGTCGGTCCGTGCTGGCTCCGCCCCGAGCGCATCCTGTGCCGCGTGCTCCTCGGAAGAGGCCTCGGGGACGGGTGCCTGCTCGAGCGACCCGAGCGCTTCCAGCGCCGCGTGCTCTTCGGATGCCGCATGCTCCTCGGGTGTCGCGGGCTCCTCGGAAGGTGCTGCGGGGAGCGAGGTCTCCTCGAGCGCTCCGAGCGCCTCCTGCATCGCCTGCTCTTCGGAGGGGGCCTCCTCCGGTGCAGGTGGCTCCTCCTCGGCCGACTCGAGCTCATCCAACGCTCCGAGCTCCTCGAGGTCCTCCGTCTTGAGGGTGACGGGGGTCCCGCGGGCGGCGGTGATCTCCTGGTCGGCCGGGACGCTGTCCTGCGGGAGGGTCGCGGTCTCGTCCACGCTGGGCTGGGGGGCCAGGTGGGCCATGTCCGGCGGGAGCTCGATGGGCTCCGGTTCGCTCGGGGCGGGTGCCTGGGTGGCCGGGATCGCCGCTTGCTCGGAGGCCTCGGCCATCGTCGCGGCGGGGGGCGGGGGCTCGGCCCCCATCGGGTCCTCGACCTCTTCGACGACCGCGAGCCCCTGCACGACGGGGGTGTGCTCTTCCGGAGGCGGGTTGAAGACGGGCTCGTCCTCATGGGCGGTGAAACCCGGCTCGTCCTCGGCCGAGGTGAAGACGGGCTCGTCGTCCATGTCCAGCAGCGCGGCGTCCTCGAAGACCACCACCTCCTCGGCCTCGTCGCCGGCCGTGGGAAGGGGGCGGGTCAGGCCGCAGAGCTGCTCGACAGCCTCCAGGAGCTGCAGCAGCTCGAAGGGCTTCTCGAAGAAGGCGCGTGCGCCGTGGACCTCGGTGGCCTCGCGGGCGAAGCGGTCTCCCTTGAAGACACCGCTGACGGCGACGGCGGGGATGGCGTGGTCCCGGAGCGCGGAGAGCACGGCGCTGCCCCGCATGTCGGGCAACAGCAGGTCCACCACCGCGGCGTGGAAGGCGGCCGGGTGCAGGAGGGCGAGCGCGGCCTCGCCGGTGTGGACGGCTGTGGCCTCATGGCCGCGGCTCTCCGCCGCGGCGACCATGAGGGAAGCCAGTTCAGGGTGGTCCTCGACGATGAGCAGTCGCGCCATGGGGGGTGGGCACCATACCATTCCGATCATGGACGTTCAGGGCTTCCACCACTTGGCCATCCAGGTTCGTGATGTTGAGAAGGTCACCGCTTTCTACCGGGAGGTGCTCGGCTTGTCTGAGCTCAAAAGGCACTACCGGCCCGACGGCTCGCTCCGCAGTGTCTGGGTCGGGGTACCGGGCGGGGGCTTTCTCGCCCTGGAAGAGGTGACGGGCGAGCCGGAGCCAGGCCCCTTCCGGAACGAGCGGCCGGGCCTCTTCCTGCTGGCCTTGCGCATCTCCCCGGCCGAGCGGGCCCGGGCGGTGGAGACCTTCGCCCGGGCGGGAGTACCCCTGGAGCACGAGACGAAGTGGACGGTGTATGTCCGGGACCCCGAGGGGAACCGGGTGGCGCTCAGTCATCATCCGGAGGACCCGGTGTCCTGAGGCGGGCAGGCATGCCTTGCGGAAGGCGGCGGGGGACGGCTACAAGCCTCAGCCGTCATGCGCCTGGGCGAACTGCTCCTTCAGGAAAACCTCATTACCCCCGAGGCGCTGGAGGAAGCGCTCGAATCGCAGGTCGTCCATGGCGGGCGGCTCGGGACGAACCTCGTCGAGCTGGGGCTGCTGTCCGAGCAGGACCTGGCGCGGGTGCTGGGCAAGCAGCACAACGTCGCCTCCGCCTCGGGCGAGATGATTCCGGACCCACGCGCGCTGGAGCTGGTGGACCTCAGCCAGGCGGATGAGAAGGACTTCCTGCCGATGCGCGTGGATGCCACGCGGATGAGCGTGGCGGTCATCAACCCCGAGGACATCCAGACGCTGGACGCGCTGGCCTTCAAGACGGGCAAGCGCGTGGTGCCGGTGGTCATCCCCGAGTTCCGGATGAACCAGCTCCAGCGGCGCTACGCCAAGGCATTCCGGGCGATGCGGGCCATCGACATGAACGCCGTGCGGCCCACGCGCGCGCAGCAGGAGGCGGAGAAGGCGGCCACGAAGGGCGAGGACCTGATGAGCGAGGAGGAGTTCCAATCGCTCTACGCCCAGGCCCTCACCGGAGGGGGCACGCCCGTGGGCGCGGAGCCGGTGCTGGATCTCGTGGAGATGGTGGCGGAGGAGGAGGTTCCGGCCCCGATCGTGGAGGGGTACGTGCCCGAGGTGCCGGTGCCTCCCGTGGCTCCGCCTCCCGTGGCGCCCCCCCCTGTGTCCCACGCCGAGCTGCTCCTGCCCGAGGAACAGCTCCTGGAGGAGGCCCCCATCATCCTCGAGCCCGAGGTGCCCGCCGTGCCACCGGCGCCTCCGCCGCGGATTCCTCCCGTGGCGCCACCTCCCGCGGTGGCTCCCGTACGTCCTCGTCCGCAGGTACCGGTGGTCCGGGTGGCGCCGGAGCCACTGTCCACTCCGCTCACCTTCGCCGAGGCGCAGGCCGAGCTGTCGCGCAGCTCGGACCGCGAGCAGGTGGCCACCACGGTGCTGCGCTTCGCGATGAGCAAGTGGAAGCGCACCCTGCTGCTGAGCGTGCAGGGCAGCCTGGTGACGGGCTGGCGCGGCATGGGGCAGGGGGTCCGCGAGTCCGCGGTGAAGCGCATCGGCATTGGCCTGCAGGGGCCGAGCACCTTCCGCCTGGTGCGCGACACGCGCTCGCACTACGTGGGGCCGGTGCGCCGGGAGGCGGCGTCGGGCCTCTTCTACAAGCTGCTGGGCGGGGACTACCCGACGACGGCCGTCATCCTCCCGCTGCTGGTGCGCGGGAAGCTGGTGCACATGCTGTACGTGGACAACGGGCCCGGCCAGCTCACCCCGCCTGACGTGGGCGAACTGCTCATCCTCTCGCAGAGCGTGGGCCGCTCGTACGAGGCGATGATCCGGCGCCGCAAGGGAGCGTGAGCCGCCGCGGCCCGAGGCCGCTCACAGGCGCAGGCCGACGAAGAGCTGCACGTTGAAGCCGCTCAGGCTCCAGGTGGACTGGCTGTCGGAGAGCGTCACACGGCCAGCCCGGGCGGTGTAGGTGTACTCGCCGGCCGAATAGCGCAGGCGGCCTTCGGCGCCGACGAAGAGATTGTCCCGGAAGAAGTACTTGCCGCCGGCGCCCAGGCCCAGGGAGGGGCCCACGTCGCTGCCCTGGTAGTCGAAGTCCGTGCCGGAGCCGGCGTCGGTGCCGGTTACGCGGGTGGTGGTGACGGTGACGCCCCCGAGCACCAGCCCGTACAGGTCCAGCTTCTGGAGACCAGGCGAGTTGCCCGGGAGCAGGTGGTAGCTGACGCGGGCGTTGGGTGAATAGAACAGGTGGCTGAAGGCATACCCGGTGGCCAGGTTGAGCGCGATGCACGGGCTGACACAGGCACCGGTCTCGAACTCACCGCCGACCGCGAGCACGCCAGGGCCGGCCTTCAGCACCCCCACGTCGACGCCCACGCCCACGTTGATGAACGCCAGGATGACGTCCGCGTTGAGCATCACTCGCGCGTCGATGTCACCCGGGCCCTGCAGGCGGCTGCCCGGGGGCGCAGCGGACTCTTCCTGGTTCTCCGTCGCGGGCCTTTGCGGCTCCTGGGCCCGCGCGGACGTCGCCGCCAGCAGCGCGCCCAGGCACACCATCGCGAGTCTTGCGTGCATCTTCTCCCCCCTCCTGCTTCACGGATTCTCGTAGGCCACGTCGAACGTCACCCGCTGGCGTGCCTCCAGCCGGAAGGACTTCTCCCAGCGGGCCTTGCCGGTGGTGACGACGAGCTGGTGCTCGCCCTCGTACAGAGAGAGCTTCGGTCCCGCCTTGCGTCCGTTGAGGAAGATGCGGGAGCCCGCCGGTGCTCGTACCTGGACGATGCCCTTACCCAGGAGGATGCGCTGCTTCGTCGTCCCCTGGGGGCGGACGGTGATGGCGCGGGTGGTCCGCACGCCCTTGGCCGGGTTTCTCAGCTCCAGCGTGTACGGGCCGGGCGCGAGCGGCACCGCCAGGGGCGTACGTCCGAGCCGCTTGCCATCGAGCGACACCTCCACCGGTGGCATGACGAAGAGCTGGAGCCGGGTGGTCACCGCGGCGCTCTGGGGCTCGGGCGTCTGTGTGCTCTCGGAGGCGGAAGGGACCGCGGGGGCCGAGCCCGAGGCGGGCACCACCGAGCCTGCTGGCCCGGACGGAGTGGGTCCACCCGCGACGGCCACGGCCGGAGCCGCGCCCTGGGCCGAGGGTGTGCCCGCGTCTCCCGCCAGCGTGGACGGCGCGGTGGCGAGCGTCGCCGTGGTCCCCGCCTCTCCCTGTACGGGCTGCGCGGAGGCCGGGGAGGTGGCACCCGTGTCTCCGGGGGCGGCCAGGGCAGGCCCCTGGGTCTTCGCCGGAGCCGAGAGCGCGACGGGAGGAGCCGCGTTGGATGCGGTGGCCGGGTCGGCCTGCTGGCGCCCCTTCCACAGGAAGAAGCCACCGGCGGCGGCCGCCACGGCCAGTGTTCCGACGAGGAGCGGGACGCGCGAGCGTCGCTTCGGAGGCACGGGCTCGTCGTCGTCCACCTCGGCGCGTTTCCGGGGCGGCTCCTCGCGGACGGGCGCTGGACGGGCCTCCGGTCCGAGCGGCGGTGTCACGGGCTCCTCGCTCAGGGACGGTGCGCGGGGCTCCTCTCGAGCGGCCAGGGGGCGGGCCACACCGGGGAGGGTATGGCGGCCGGTGATCTCCAGGACCGAGTCGACGGCGTTCGCATCATCCTCGTCGAAGGGGATGTCCTTGAAGGCGACTTCCTCCTCGATGGTGTCAATCGCCACGAGCGGGGTGAGGGGGCGGACACTGCCCGAGGGACGCGTGGGCGTGGCGGGAGGTGGAGGCTCGGCGACGGGCGCGGAGGTGGGCTGCGCGGCCGGCAGTCCTGAGAGCGAGGCGCGGCGGGTCATGTCCGCCAGGCCGATCTCCAGCATCTGGCGCCGGGTGGCGCGGGCGTCGCGGTCGACCGGGAAGAGCTGGGCGAGGAACTCGGAGAAGGTTTCGGCGGAGGGGAGCCCCTCGATGGCGGCCACCACGGCCTCGCGGAACTCGAGGACGGTGGCATAGCGCTCGTTGGCGCGCTTGGCGGCGGCGCGGCGCACTACCTCGGCGAGCGGGCGCGGGATGTCGGCGGGCAGGGGCGGGAGCTGCCGGGTGAGGACGGCCTGGTCGGAGTCCGGCGCATCCTGGAAGGGCATGCGCCCCGTGAGGCACTCATGCAGTAGCAGGCCCAGGAGGAACACGTCGGTGCGGGCGGTGACGGCCTCGCGGCCGCCCATGAGCTGCTCGGGGGCGCTGTAGTTGCGGCGGTTGCGCACGCGCCGGCCATTGCGCTCGCGCGGGGCGACGTTCAGGGCCCCATAGCCCGTCACCTTGCACACGCCGTTGAAGGAGACCATCACCGTCTCCGGGCGCAGGTCTCCGTGGACGAGCGGGGTGCCGTCGTCGTTGCCAGCCATGTGCGCGTAGTGGACGCCCATGGCCACGTCCGAGACGATCAGCGCGGCGAAGGCGGGGGGGATGCGCGGGCGGACCTCCAGCACGCGGCGCAGCGACTCCCCATCGGCGAACTCGGTGACGCGGGCGAGCCCGGCATCCAGGGACACCATCCCGTGGACGCGCAGGATGTTGGGGTGCTCCAGCACGGCGGCGCGCTGCGTCTCGCGCTCGAGCTGGGCAGAGAGCTCCGAGTCCCTGGCGACCTCGGGAGGCGCCCACACCAGCACCACCGGACGGGGAGCGGCACCCGCCTCGAGCGCCAGCCCGAGGAAGGCGCGAGAGCCCTCACCCGACAGGAGGGGTCCGAGCGGATGGTAACGAACCTGACTCATTGGAGCCCCATGCTAGAGGCCCCGGCCCGACGACCGCTAGAGCCCCTTTCTTAGAAAGGAAGGGTGACGTGGTACCCGTAGCGCCCGCGCCGCACGAGCAGCAACACGCTGCGTGTCCCTCGGGCGGACAGGAGCGCTTCCTGGAAGGAGGCGGGCTCGGCCACGGGCTGGTTGTTGAGGCGCAGGATGAGGTCCCCGGGCTCCAGCCCCACCTCATCGGCCGCGGACCCGGGGCGCACCGATTGGACGGCCATGGCGCCACGGGTCGGCTTGACCCTCAGTCCCAGCCGGTTCCACAGGAGCGCCTCCACGAGCTGGGGTGGGAACTCGACGGGCGTCACCTGGACGGCGCGTTGACCGCCCTCGCGGAAGATGACGAGCGGGAAGGCGGCGCGGGCGGGGTAGCCGCGGGCGCGGGTGACGTAGTCCTCGGCGTCGGAGATGCGCGAGCCGCCCATCTCGGCCAGCACGTCGCCGCGGCGCACGCCGGCCTGCTCGGCGGGGCTGCCCGGCTCCACGTCGCTGACGACGACGCCGTAGGTGCGGTCCCACCCGAGCTGCCGGGCGAGCCGAGACGACAGCTCCTGCACCTCGATGCCCACCCAGGCCGGGCGCACCTTTCCGAAGCGGGTGAGCTCCTCCATGATGCGGCGCACCTTGTCCGCGGGGATGGCGAAGCCGATGCCCTGGGCGCTGGCGAAGATGGCGGTGTTGATGCCGATGACGTCGCCGTCCACGTTGAGCAGCGGCCCACCCGAGTTGCCCGGGTTGATGGCCGCGTCCGTCTGGATGAAGTCGTTGTAGGTGCGTCCGTCCGCCTTGAAGGTGCGGCCGGTGGCGCTCACCACGCCCGACGTCACCGTCTTGCTCAGGCCGAAGGGGCTGCCGATGGCGACCACCGTCTCGCCGATCATCAGGTCCGAGCTGGTCCCCAACTTCGCCGCCGGCAGTGGCTGCTTGGAGCTCACCTTGAGCACGGCCACGTCGTTGTTGGCGTCGCTGCCGATGACGTCCGCCTCCAGCTCGCGCCCGTCGGCCAGGATGATGTGGATGGCCGAGGCACCGCGAATGACGTGATCATTGGTGATGATGACGCCGCTGGGGTCGACGATGACGCCACTGCCCAGGCTCTGCGTGCGTTGGGTCTGGGGGGGCGTGCCGAAGAAGTCCTCCATGATGGAGCGGCGGCCGCGGAAGGGCGACTCCGCCTCCTGCTCGGTGCCGATGAAGACGACGGCGGGGGAGACCTTCTGGACCACCTCGACGATCTCATTGCGCCGCCTGGCCATGTCGGCGCGGGCGCTGGTGCCGCTGGTGAACGCCAGCAACGCCGCGAGCATCAATCCCCACCTGGGTGCCTGGGTCTTCACGTCAAGTCCTCCGTTTGCGCAGTTGCAATGTCGGGTGCGTGACGCCTTGAATGTCGGGAACTCCGCAACAGCCACGACATTCCCGTGGATGCCACTGGACGTTCACGTACCGGGTTGAATGGAATAAGCCCATGAGTCTCGTCCTCGTAGCGGACGATGAGCCCGCAGTGCTCGAGGTGCTGAGTCAGGTGGTCGAGGACCTGGGGCACGATGTGATCCAGGCCCGTGATGGCGAGGAAGCGTGGAATCTCGCGCGGGCTCGCCGGCCGAACCTGGTGGTCACGGACCACATGATGCCGCGCCTGAGCGGGCTGGACCTGTGCCGCAGGCTGCGCGGCGATGAGGTTCTCGGCCACGTGCCCATCATCCTGTTGAGCGCCGTGCTCCCACATGGTGCGCCAGAAGCCCACGCCTTTCTGCACAAGCCTTTTGAGATCACCGACTTCGAGGCGCTGATCCGCAATGCGCTGACGGCGGCGCCGCGGCCCAAGCCGCTGGAGGGCGCGTCGGTGGCGGAGGCGCTGGGCGACTGGGTGGCGCGGGGCTTCGAGGGGCCGCTGTCGGCGGCGCGCGCCGAGGTGGTGCGGCTGCGGATGGAGGGGATGGCGGACCGGGGGATGTTGGAGTCGCTCGGGGCGCACCTGAAGACGCTGGAGGGCCTGACGCGGGACTTCCAGGAGGCGGCACACCTGGCGGCGCGGGCGGTGACGCTGCGCCTGGGGGTGGAGGACCTGGGGGCACACGTGCGCCAGGCGCTGGACACGTGGAAGCAGCGGCTGCCCGAGGTGGAGTGGACGCTGGCGCTGCCGGCCGGTCCGGTGGAGCTGCGGCTGGATCCGGAGCGGATGCACCGGGTGCTGGACAAGCTGCTGGGCCAGGCGGGGCAGCACGGAGGCGAGGTGCGGGTGGAGATGGAGTCCACGCCCTCGATGGTGACGGTACGGGTGAAGGATCGGGGGCCGGGCCTCTCGGACGAGGAGCAGCAGCACATCTTCGATCCCTTCCGGGCGGGAGGGCCGGGAGGCGCGCTGGGGCTCTACATCGCGTCGGAGCTGTCGCGGCTGCATGGCGGCGGGCTGTCGGTGGAGTCGAAGAAGGGGCAGGGCACGACGTTCAGTGTGATCCTGCCCCGGGGCTGAGGCGCTACTTGCGCTGCTCGGACTTCAGCATCCAGCCGATCATCTTGTAGAGCAGCCGGGCGCCCACGTTCCCATCCCACTCGCCGCCCTCGGGATCCGGCGCCACCTCGGTGAGGTCGAACCCGACGATGGTGCGGCCGGAGCGGACGACGCCGGAGATGAGCGCGACGGCCTCGGGGAAGGAGAGCCCACCGGGGACGGGCGTGCCCGTGTGGGGGCACAGCACGGGATCCAACCCGTCGATGTCGAAGGACAGGTAGACGTGCTGGGGGAGGCCCTTGACGATCTCATCCACCTGGCGGTTCCAGGGGATGCCGTCGAAGCGCTTGTGGTTGATGTCCGAGTCGAAGAAGGCGCGGACGCGGCCGTTGGAGGACTCGATGTAGCGGTGCTCGTCCTCGCTCATGTCGCGGATGGCGACCTGGACGAGCGACTTCACGCCCGGGATGCGCTCGGCCACGTTGTACATGATGGAGGCGTGGGACCAGGTGAAGCCCTCGTAGGCGACGCGCAGGTCCGCGTGGGCATCCAGATGGAGGACGCCGAGCCCCGGGTACTTCTCGGCATGGGCGCGGATGATGCCGAAGGAGATGGAGTGATCGCCGCCGACGGCGGCCACGCGCTTGCCCTTGTCGAGCCACTCCTTGGCCGTGCGGTAGACGGCGTCATGGAGCTGCTCGCAGAGCTGGTTGACCTCGGTGGAGGCGGCCTGGAGCTCGGGGTTGGAGGGATCGACACCGCCGGCCTCGATGATGGGGGCGGCGCGCTCCTTGGCGCGGGTGTTCCAGGCGCGCCACTGCTCGGGCTCGGGGAGCATGGAGATGCCGCGCTCGTAGGGGCGGCCGGTCTCCACGTCGAAGAGGTCGACCTGCCGGCTGGCTTCGAGGATGGCGGAGGGGCCCTCCGAGGTGCCACCGCCGTAGCTGGTGGTGGCCTCGAAGGGGATAGGGATGAGGACGACGTGGGCCTCGTCGGGGGAGTGGGGGAGGCCGAAGATGCCGGAGCCGGGGGCCGCGGCGGCGCTGGGGTCGAAGGCGGCAGACATGGTGGCGGCGGAGGATAAGGATCCGTGCGCGGCAAGCAACGATCCTCTTCGCCTCGTTGGAGGCTCCTCGGGGAGGAGCTCGAACGCCCGTGCGCTGAACGGCCTGGCGATGGCCTGCCGGGATCCAGGATGGGGGTGGGTGGGCACCCGGGTTTCAGGAGGAATGCCTGGGTGTCCGTGTCCGGCCCTCCACCCTGCCGGGCCGGGACGGCTCGTGCCTTCTTGCACGGACGCCCGAACCCCGGCATGGATTGCTTCAGATGATTGCCCGCCTGCCTACCCCCGCCGTGCCGAGCCACCGTCTCTCCGTCGCGCCCATGATGGACTGGACGGATCGCCACGACCGCTACTTCCTGCGCCTCATCTCCAGGCGCACGCGGCTCTACACCGAGATGGTCACCATCGGTGCCATCCTGCACGGGGACAAGGCCCGGCACCTCGACTTCTCCAAGGAGGAGCACCCGATCGCGCTGCAGCTCGGGGGGAGTGATCCGGAGCAGCTCGCCGAGTGCGCCCGTATCGCGGAGCAGTGGGGATATGACGAGGTGAACCTGAACGTCGGCTGCCCCTCGGATCGGGTGCAGAACGGCATGTTCGGCGCGTGCCTGATGGCGAAGCCGGACCTCGTGGCCCGCTGTGTCGAGGCGATGCGCGGCGCGACCCGCCTGCCCGTCACGGTCAAGCACCGGCTCGGCATCGACGATCTCGACTCGTACGAGCTGCTGACGCACTTCGTGCGGACGATCCACGGGGCGGGCTGTGACACCTTCATCGTGCACGCGCGCAAGGCCTTGCTGCAGGGGCTCAGCCCCAAGGAGAACCGCGAGATTCCTCCATTGCGCTACGAGGTCGTGCGGCAGCTCAAGACGGACTATCCCCACCTGACCGTCGTGCTCAACGGAGGTGTGAAGTCCCTGGGGGAGACGCTCGCGCACCTGGAGTGGGCTGACGGCGTCATGATCGGCCGCGAGGCGTACCAGAACCCCTACATGCTCGCCCTGGCGGACGCTCGGGTATTCGGCGAGGAGCGCCCGGCGCCCACCCGGCGTCAGGTGGTGGATGCCCTGCTGCCGTATGTCGAGGACATGCTGTCGCACGGCATGCACCTGTCGCGCATCACGCGCCACATCCTGGGGCTCTTCGCCGGTCAGCCGGGAGCGCGAGGCTGGAGGCGGGTGCTGAGTGAGCGGGCGTGCCGGGCCGGAGCGGGGATGGAGGTGCTCCGGGATGCGCTCGCGCAGGTGCCGGAGCGCGTCCTGGACGAGCCGGCCGAGCCCGTCACCGCGCCCGAGTCCATCGCGGTGTGAGCCCCGCGCTCAGGTCGTCTCCCGAGGTCCCTCGGTGACGGCATCCCCGACGGCGTACAGTCGCAGCCAGCCACGGTCTCGAAGGAAACGCTGGAGGGGACCCCTCAGTGCGGCTCGGAGCCGGCGTTTCCCCTCCGGGGAGTGGGTCTCGTGCGCGGGCAGGCTCAGGAGCTCACCGAGCAGTGCATCGGCGGGTGATGCGCCTTCCGGCACCAGTCGCAGCACGAGGGTGTGAGCCTCGTCCCCGGAGGGCTCCGCCATGCTGCGCGCTTCGTCGGAGGGGGGAGGCTGAGCGATCGCCCGGACCCGCTCGGCGGACGCCATGCCGTTGAAGAGGGCCGCGGCCTGCTCGGCGACACCTTCCTGGGCGCAGTGGAAGACGACCGTCCAGGGCCGTGGGGGCTTCGACTCTGGCACCAGGAGCCAGCGGAAGAGGCACACCGCGAGCGCCGCGCCCAGGAACTGGGCGGCGAGGAGCGACTCGACGTCGAGCGGATGCACGGCGCCCACGCGGGAGCTGACCGCGCGAGCGAGGATCAGCGCCGGGTTGGCCAGGGAGCGCGAGTCGGTGAACCACACGGTGGCGGCCACATAGCCGGCGACGGCGAGCGGCGTGGCGGACGGCCGGGTGCGCACGCAGCCGCGCGCCACGATGAGCAACCCGAAGGTGGAGACAAGCTCCGTGAGGAACTGCGCCGAGCTGGCCGCGGGAGCGCGCGTGGCGATGAGCAGGGGCTCGCCGCACATGAGGTGCGCCACCAGGCGTCCCGCCAGTCCTCCGAAGAGCTGGGCGAGCACATAGCGGGGCACGTCGCGCCAGGGCGTGCCGTCCTCGAGCGCATCGGCGAAGGTGAGGGCCGGGTTGAAGTGCGCACCGGAGAGGGGCTGGAGCACCAGCGTGAGGCACGCCAGGACGGCGCCGGCCGCCAGGGACATGAAGAGCCGGCCGTCGGTGGTGCTCACGCCCAGATGGTCGGCGCCATGGTGTGCCCCCTCGAGGGCCACCACCAGCAGTCCACATCCGAGTGCCTCGACCACGAGGCGCCGGGACCTGTTCGGGCGCCCCGCGTTCGGCGCCGCGGGGGCCTGGATCGCAGTGGCCATGGCGTGGCCCTCCGGTCAAGGGTGGAAGGAGGACGGTACGCCTCACGCGCGCACGCGTCAAAGCCCGGGGAAACTCAGGCGACGAGGTACGTGACGAGGGTGAAGTAGGTGAAGAGGGTGACGTTGTCGGAGATGGCGAGCACGAGGGGGGCCGAGGCCAGGTGGGGGTCCACGCGGAAGCGGTGGAAGAGGAAGGGGAGCACCGCGCCGAGGCTGGCGGCGAGCGAGGTGGAGACGGTGATGGCGACGAAGAGGACGAAGGGGAAGGCGAGGTGGGGGGAGTAGATGCGTCCGAGGAAGGCCACCACCACGGCGGCCATCACCCCGGCCAGACAGGTGCCGAGCACCTCGCGGCGCATCTGGGGCGCGTCCACGCGCTGGTCCGCGAGCATGGACGAGGCCACGGCGGTGGTCTGCACCCCGAGGCTCTCGGAGAGGACGAGCACCATGGGGATGAAGGCGGCGACGACGACGAGCCGCTCCACGGTCTGCTCGAAGAGGCGGGACACGGTAGCGGCGAGGAAGCCCCCGCCGATGTTGACGAGCAGCCAGGGGAAGCGCCGCAGGGCCATGTGGAGCGGGCGCGTCTCCTTCATCTCGTCCTCGGGGAGGCCGACGAAGCGGAACACCTCGTCGCGCACGCGTCCCTCCACCTCGTCGTAGAGGGTGTCGGAGAAGGTGTCGAAGAAGTTGCCCACCTCCACCACGCCGACGATGAGGCCCTCGGTGTCCACCACGGGGAAGGCGAGGAAGCGGTAGGTGACGAAGAAGTCCTCCACCAGCGAGTCCGGCGCGTTCGCGGGCAGCTTCACCACGCGGGTGAACATGAGCGAGGAGATGCGCTCGTCGGGGGCGGCGCGGATGAGCTTGCGGATGGGCACCACGCCCACCAGGCGGCCGGCCGGGTCGCAGGCGTAGCAGTAGAAGATCTCATTGGTGCCGGGGGTGCCGCGGATCTTCTCGAGGGCCTGGGCAACGGTGTCCTCGGCGCCCACGGAGACGAAGTCGCGCGAGAGCCTGTCACTGCGCAGCAACGAATATTCTTCGCCGGGAGAAGGGGCCACGTGGGGACTGTAAACGCGCTGGCCCGAGCGGGGCGCAAGGCTTATGAGTACGGCGTGCCCACGACTGTCCGAGAGTGTTCCATCTGCCGGAAACCGGTCGCCCCGCGTGCCGAGAACCCGGCGTTTCCGTTCTGCTCCAAGCGCTGCCGCATGGTGGACCTGGGGCGCTGGCTGGGGGAGGAGTACCGGGTGCCGGATCGGCAGTCGGACGAGCAGGAGGATGAGCTCCCGGCCGATCAGCACCCCGAGCGCGGCGGCGACGCGTGAGCGGGCTGTGCGACCTGCATTGCCACCTGGTGCCCGGGGTGGATGACGGGGCGCGCACGCTGGAGGACGCGCTGGAGATGGCGCGGGCGCTGGTGGACCTGGGCTTCACCACGGTGGCGCCCAGCCCCCATGCACGGCCCGAGTACCCCTCGCATTCGCGGGAGACGGTGGAGGCGAAGCTGGCGGAGCTGCGCGAGGCCCTGGCTCGCGAGAGAGTGGCGCTGACACTGGGGACGAACGCGGAGAACTTCCTGGACGAGGCCTTCGTGCGAGGGCTGGGCACGCCGGAGGCGAGGCTGCTCGGGGCGGGGCGATACGTGCTGGTGGAGCTGCCCTACACGTCGCCGGTGCCGGTGCTGACGGACATCCTGTTCCGCATCCGACTCAAGGGGGTGACGCCGGTGCTGGCACACCCGGAGCGGTGTCTGGAGTTTGAACGTCCGGGCCGGGCGGCGGAGGCGGTGCGCACCGGGGCCCTGCTGCAGTTGGATGTGGGAGCGCTGACGGGGCGGTACGGAGGGACGGCGAAGAAGCTGGCGAGGGCCTTCCTGGAGGAGGGGCTGTACGCCATCGGGGCGACGGATCTCCACGGGCCGGTGGGGGCGCGGGAGTGGGTGGGGAAGGCGCTGGGGGAGCTGCGCGCGAGGGTGGGCGAGCGAGCGTTCACCCGGCTGATGTCCAGTTCGCCGGCCCGCTTGCTGGCAGGGGAACCACTGGAGTCCGGGCAGAGGTGACGATATAGGGGCCCCCGTGAACCGTGCCGTCAAGTTGATTGCCAGCCTGCTTGTCACCGCCGTCTTCTCGTGGTGGGCCTTCCGGAACGCGGACTGGGCCTCCCAGATGGCGAGCCTGAAGTCGGCCAACTACCTGTGGGTGGTGCCGTACCTGGTCATCCTGACGCTCATCCACGTGGCGAGGACGCTTCGATGGGGGTGCTTGCTGTCGGGGATGGAGCGGGTGCCGTTCCGCAAGCTGAACGAGGCGTCGGGCATCGGCTTCATGATGCTGCTGGTGCTGCCGTTCCGGCTGGGCGAATTCGCGCGGCCCTTCCTCATCGCCCAGCGCAGCTCCATCCGCCGGAGCGCGGCGATGACGTCGGTGGTGCTGGAGCGGATCACCGACGGCATGTCGATCGCGGTGCTGATGCGGGTGCTGCTCTTCTTCGTGCCGGCGGAGGTGCCCGAGGTCCGGTACGTGAAGCTGGGCGCGAACCTGATGTTCGCGGTGTTTGGTGGCGGACTGGCCTTCCTGCTGTTCGCGCAGCGGCACCAGGCGCGCGCGGTGCAGTTGGTGCGCTCCACGGTGGGTCGGGTGGCGCCGGGCGTGGCGGACAAGGTGGCGGACGTGGTGGACACCTTCGTGGGGGCGATGCGTCAGTTGCCGGATCGGCGCCAGATGGTGGGCTTCTTCATCTACACGGCGGTGTACTGGGGGCTGAACGGCGCGGGGATGGCGGTGCTGTCGCGGGCGTTCGGCCTGAACATGACGTTGTTCCAGGCGTACGTGGTGATGTCGGTGCTGGTGGTGGGCGTGATGATTCCCGCGGCGCCCGGCATGCTGGGGACGTTCCAGGCGGCGGTGAAGGTGGGGCTGTCGTTGTTCGTGCCGGCCTCGGTGGTGAATGGGAGCGGGCTGGCGTACGCGAACGTGTTGTGGCTGTGCCAGACGGTGCAGCAGATCGGTTTCGGCGTGCTGCTGATGTCGATGGGGCACCTGTCCTTCAAGGACATCGCCGGCAAGCTGGGCAAGGAGCAGCAGCAGGAGCAGGCCTCGCTGCCCTCCGCCTGAGGCTCACCGAGCTCCGCGCGCCGCCACCTCGCTCAGCGTGAGCTTGCCCTTGTCGGGGAACACGCTGAGCGCCTCCACGTCCAGCAGCGAAGCGGGGAGCGTGCACGTCTCCCACTGTCCGGTGCCTCGGAAGCGGCAGGCCACCGGCAGCACGAAGCTCGTCTGGGAGTCCGGGTCGTTCATCCCCAGCCCTTCCGAGGTGCGGACGGCGGCGCGCAGGGTGCCCGGGCCCTTGGCTCGCACCCTCAGGGCCGTGAGTTGGTGAACGGGCGGCTCGAACACCGCGCTCAGCGCACCGTCCTTCTCCCAGCGCTCCGTGGGGGGCGTTGCCAGGGTGAGCTCCACACCCGTGCTCTCCTGTCCGTCGAAGGCCTTCTCCGCGTCCTGGGGGCCCACGGTGCGGCTCGGCTTCAGCACGGCGTTCTCTCCGGCGGGCTTCTCCTGGACGAGCTGTGCCAGTGCGGGCACGTCGCCCTGCACCACGACCGCGTGCAGGATGTTGGCGGGGAGCTGTCCTGCCCGAGCGCATGCCGGGGCGAGCTGAGCGAGCAGCTCCTTCTGTGGGGCCGCTAGCGGGGCCGTGGCCAGTGCCGCGGGTGCCAGCAGGGAGTGCACCACCTCGGCGCAGGCGGCGGGAGTTCCCGGTCCGGCATGCTCCAGGTGCCAGCGCACGTTGGCGAACTCGGCCGGACGTCCCACGCCCAGCCCCATCACCGCGCGTGTCACATAGCCCGCACACGGATTGGTTCCGGCGGGGCAGCGTTGGCACAGTGCGTCCAGCAACTCGCGCAGGGGCGTGGTTCCGGTGTCGAGCGGAGAGCGGGCATCCAGGGCCGCGCCCAGCTCACAGGCGCGCGCCGGCGGTTCGGGGCACGCGTCGAGCTGCTGCCGGGCCTTCGAGGAGGCGGACGCATCCGAGGGGGCTCGAATGGCGCCCTCCAGGGTCCGGTCCAGGGTGCGGCAGGCCTGGGCGCTCGCGGGGGAGCCGGCATCCATGCTCCTGGGCGTCGTCTCGATGACCACCGGTTCCGTTCTGGCGGAGGTGGGTCGCTCGGCCTGACGCCCGGCCCGGTGGGTGATGAAATACAGACGCACGAAGGCCACCAGGGCCAGCGTCATCAGCAGCAGGGTTCGGAGCGGGAAGCGTCGCACGGTGCAAACTCCTTGATTCCGGCCGGGATGGGTGGTTATCAGCGCCGCTCGGGTACATCCACTCCGGAGGCGTTTGTGGCTGAGACTTTCGACGTGGTGATCATCGGTTCGGGCCCCGGCGGGTATGTCGGTGCGATCCGGGCCGCGCAGCTTGGGCTGAAGACGGCCATCATTGAGAAGGACAAGCGCCTGGGCGGCACCTGCCTCCACCGTGGCTGCATTCCCACCAAGTCCCTCCTCTGGTCCGCCGCGCTCCTGCACCACATCCGCGAGGCCGCGGACTTCGGTATCGAGGTGCCGGCCCCGGTGGTCAACTGGGCCAAGGTCCAGGAGCACAAGCAGAAGGTGGTCACCAAGGGTGCCAACGGCATCGACTACCTGATGAAGAAGAACAAGGTGACCGTCATCAAGGGCCATGGCCGCATTGCCGGCAAGGGCAAGGTCGAGGTCACCCTCGAGGCGGGTGGCAAGCAGACGCTGGAGGCCAAGAACATCATCGTGGCCACCGGCTCGGTGCCCAAGTCGCTGCCCAACGTCCCGGTGGACCACAAGCGCATCCTCAACAGCGACTCCATCCTGGAGTTGGATCGCATTCCCAAGAGCCTGATCGTCATCGGCGCGGGCGCGGTGGGCTGCGAGTTCGCCTCGGTCTTCAACCACATGGGCAGCCAGGTCTCCATCGTGGAGTACATGCCCAACCTGCTCCCCATCGAGGACGTGGACTGCTCGAAGGAGCTGGAGAAGCACTTCAAGAAGCGGAAGATCGATCTGCACCTGGGCGCCAAGGTGGAGAAGGTCGAGAACACCGCCAACGGCGTGAAGCTGACCATGACGGTGGGCAACGAGACCCGCACGATCGAGGCGGAGCTCGTGCTGTCGGCCGTGGGCCGCGCGCCCGTGTCCGAGGACATCGGGCTGCAGCTCACGTCCATCAAGCCCGAGCGCGGCTTCATCAAGACGGACAACATGATGCGGACCACCGAGCCGAACGTGTACGCGATCGGTGATGTGATCCCCACGCCGATGCTCGCCCACGTGGCCAGCGCCGAGTGCGTGCTCGCCGTCGAGCACATCGCGGGCAAGAACCCGGCGCCCATCAACTACGACCTCACGCCGTCGGCCACCTACTGCTACCCCGAGGTGGCGTCGGTGGGCCTCACGGAGAAGAAGGCGAAGGAGCGCGGTTACGACGTGAAGGCCGCCATCTTCCCGTTCTCCGCCGTCACCAAGGCCTCCATCTCCAACGAGGCCTTCGGAATGATCAAGGTGGTGTCGGACAAGAAGTATGACGAGGTGCTCGGTGTCCACCTGGTGGGCCCGCACGCCACGGAGCTGCTCGCCGAGGCCTGTGTTGCCATGCGGCTGGAGATCACCACCGAGGAGCTCGCGCACACGATGCACGCCCACCCGACGCTCTCCGAGATCGTCAAGGAGGGCGCCGAAGCCACCCTGGGTCATCCGATCCACATCTGAGTCGCGGCTGCCGGGGAGGTCCTCTCGAGGGGCCTCCTCATGGCACTCGGGCCGTTCGGGACGCTTCCGTCTCGGGTGGCCTTCGCATTTCCGGGGGAGGGTGCACCGGCACGTGGCCCAGCAGCTCGGCCAGGTCGAACGCATCCAGCAGCGCGTGTCCGTGTAGGTCGTTGTTGAAGTAGACCCAGGCCGTGCGGCCCTTGCGTCTCCATCGGTCCAGGTCGACCGCCACCGGCCGGAGCGCCTCGCGGCCGTAGCGCCCGGCGTAGCGTGCGCCCGCGCCGTGGAATCGCAGGTAGCGGAAGTCTCCCGTGACGCGCGGCGGAGGCACCGGCACGAGATCGTGCTCGCACACGGCCGCGCCCCATTGGTCCAGCACGTCCAGGACTTCCTCGTGGTACCAGGCCACGTTGCGGAACTCGAAGACGTGGTGCACGCCGCGTGGCAGGGCCGCGAGGAACCGGTCCACCCGCTCCGGATCCGGCTTCTTCATGTGCGGCGGCAATTGCCACAGCACCGGACCCAACTTGGGGCCCAGGCGGAGGATGACGTTGAAGTAGTGCTCCAGGCCTTCGCCGATGTCCGTCAGCCGCTTCATGTGCGTGAGGTAGCGGCTGCCCTTGCTCGCGAACCGGAAGCTCGCGGGCGTCTGCTCCCGCCAGCCGTCCACCGTGTCCGCTGTGGGCAGCCGGTAGAAGGGCGCGTTCAGCTCCACCGTGGAGAAGACGCGGGCATAGTAGGGGAGCCAGCGGCTGGCCGGCAGTCCGTCCGGATAGAAGAGCCCCTTCCAGTGTTTGTAGACGTAGCCACTCGTCCCCAGGTGGATGGCCCGCATGGGCCAAGCATGGGCACTCTCGCGGTCCCGGTGGCTCGGCGTCTGGTGGACGAGCGGGGGCTCATGCTTCGCTCATCCTTCATCCAAGCTGCGCTTACGGGGTCCGGAATGGTTTTGTGGCTCGGGGTCCGTGCATCCGCTGCCTGGTCTCGATGGAGACGTTAACAACGGGTGAAGTGTCTGAACCTTCGGGGGGAGCTGACGCCTCGCGTCAGGGCTTCCCTCTTGACCCTGCTTTCGCCCCAACCGTAGAAGGCCGCGACCCATGGCAACTCCTGACCGTTTCCCCTTGCCGCAGGTATCCGAGTCCACCCGGAAGCCCGAGTGGTTGAAGGTGCGTCTCCCCCACGGGGAAGGGTACGAGCGGGTGAAGTCCATCGTGCGCCGCACGAAGCTGGCCACGGTGTGCGAGGAGGCCCGCTGCCCCAACATCGCCGAGTGCTGGGGCGGAGGCACCGCCACGGTCATGCTCATGGGTGAGGTGTGCACCCGGGCGTGCCGCTTCTGCCACGTGAAGGTGGGCGCGCCGCCTCCGTTGGATCCGATGGAGCCCATCCACCTGGCCCAGGCGGTCAAGGAGATGGACCTCGAGTACATCGTGGTGACGTCCGTCAACCGCGATGACCGGCCGGATGGAGGCGCCAGCCACTTCGCCTCGGCCATCCGGGAGCTGCGCCAGCACTCGCCCAAGACGATCGTCGAGGTGCTCATCCCCGACTTCAAGGGCGTGGAGCGCGACCTGACCACCGTGGCCGAGGCCCGTCCGCACGTGGTGGCCCACAACGTGGAGACGGTGGAGCGCCTCACCCCCACCGTGCGTGATCGCCGCGCCACCTACCGCCAGTCCCTCAAGGTGCTCGAGTACCTCAAGCAGCGGCCGGAGAAGCTCTACACCAAGACCTCCGTGATGGTGGGCCTGGGCGAGACGGACGCCGAGCTGGAGCAGACCTTCAAGGATCTGCGCGCCGTGGGCGTGGACGTGGTGACGCTCGGCCAGTACCTGCAGCCCTCACAGTACCACCTGCGGGTGGAGCGCTTCGTCACTCCGCAGCAGTTCGAGGACTACAAGAAGCTCGCCGAGTCCTACGGCTTCCTGTACGTCGCCTCCGGGCCGCTCGTGCGCTCCAGCTACCGCGCCGCCGAGTTCTTCATGAAGGGCCTCATGGAGCGTGAGCGCCTGGAGCTCGCCGGCAACACCTGACGCCTTCTCAACCCTCACCCGAAACGGACCCCCGCGAATGGCGATCTTCGAGTTCAAGCTGCCCGATCTTGGCGAAGGCGTGCAGGAGGGCGAGCTGGTCAAGTGGCACGTCAAGCCCGGCGACAGCGTCAAGGAGGACCAGACGCTCGCCGAGGTGATGACGGACAAGGCCACGGTGACCGTGCCCAGCCCCAAGGCTGGCCGTGTCGTGCAGACGCACGGCAAAGAAGGCGATATGGCCAAGGTCCATCAGCTCCTCGTGACGCTGGAGATCGAGGGCGCGGTGCCGGCCCAGGCCTCGGGTCATGGGGCTCCCGCCGCCCACGGTGCTCCGGCCGCCGCTGCCCAGCCCGCGGCCGTGGCCGCTTCGCAGGCCGCGTCCGCCTCCAAGGTGCTGGCCACGCCGCTCACCCGCCGCATGGCGGCCGAGCACGGGCTGAACCTCGCGGAGATTCCGGGCTCTGGTCCACAGGGCCGCGTGATGAAGGCGGACGTGGTGGCGGCGCTCGAGGGTGGCCGCTCCGCGCGCAACGAGGTGGCTGCCGAGGCTCCTGCGGCTCCCGCCCAGGCCCGTCCGGCCGCGCCGGCAGTGGTCTCGGGCCGGGGTGATGAGCGCATCCCCCTGCGCGGCCTGCGCAAGCGGATCGCCGAGAAGATGGTGCGCTCGAAGTTCACCGCGCCCCACTTCGGCTTCGTCGAGGAGGTGGACTGCACCGAGCTCGTCGCCCTGCGCAAGCGCCTCAACGAGACGCTGGTGGCCGCCGGCGAGAAGACGAAGCTGTCCTTCCTGCCCTTCATCGTGAAGGCCGTCATCGCGGCGATGAAGAAGTACCCGCACGTCAACGCCAACATGGACGAGGCCGCCCAGGAGCTCGTCGTGCGTGGCGAGTTCAACATCGGCATCGCCGTGGCGACGGAGGAGGGTCTCACCGTCCCCGTCATCAAGCACGCGGACCGTCTCAGCCTGCGCGAGCTGGCCGAGGAGATCGTCCGTCTCAGCACCGCGGCGAGGGATCGCAAGCTGAAGATGGACGAGCTCACGGGTGGCACCTTCACCATCACCTCGCTCGGCCAGACGGGTGGCATCTTCGCCACGCCCATCATCAACCACCCCGAGGTGGCCATCATGGGCATCCACCGCATGCGCAAGCGTCCCGTGGTGGACAAGAACGACCAGGTGGTCGTGCGCGAGATGATGAACGTCTCCATCTCCGCGGATCACCGCGTCGTCGATGGCCAGGTCGCCGCTGACTTCGTCTACGAGGTCATCAAGTACCTGGAGCATCCGGACATGCTGTTCCTGGCCATGGCCTGACGGCCGGGCCGCCTGCCGGGGGCGCGTGCCTCGCCGGGAGCGCTCGCGCACCGCGCTCCCGGCCTTCGAGGAGGTTACGCTGCCTCATGGCCGAGAACGTTCGCGACGTCATCCGTGAAGCCCAGGCCGCGGAGCTTGGTGGTGACAAGGCCCGGGCCATCGAGCTGCTCCGGCGTGCCGCTGACCTCTGCCGCCGCTCGGGCAACATGCCCAGGGCCGAGCAGCTTCTGCGCTATGCCCTCCGGTTGGATCCCTCTCGCAAGGAGCTGGAGGAGGAGCTCGGCCGGCTGGAGGCGATGAGCCGTGCCGGTTCGCTTTCGGCTCCCTCCGCTCCGGAGCCCGACGACGAGCCCGAGCCCGGTGTGTGGGCCCTCGAGGACGACACCTCTTCCACGCTTCAAGAGGCCCTGCGCGAGGCCGAGCTGGCGATGGATCGCCGGACCAATCCCGTGGCCGCCGCCGTGGAGGTCATGCGCGCCGCCGTGCTCAGCGTGGACGTGTCCAGCGGGCAGGAGGCTCGGAAGGAAGAGCCCCGTCCCAGCTCCAGCCCGTCGGAGGGAGAGGGGGTTTTCATCGAGCGGGGGCCAACCCGGGCGGACCCCTCCCTCGATGCCTGGTGCTCCTTCTGCTGCCGGCCTCGCTCCGAGGTGGGGTCACTCATCGCCGGCCCGGCCGGGGCGTTCATCTGCTCGGCCTGCATTGGTGAGTCGGGTGCGCTGCTCGGCGGCGTGGCTCCGAGGGCACCCACCGCGCGCCGGATTGTGAGTACCCATCGGCCCGTCTCCCTCGAGCTGGTGGGACAGGAGGCGGCCCGCGAGAGTCTCGAGCAGGGTCTGGAGATGGGCATGCGCCGCGTGTTGGTGCTCGGGCCCGAAGGTTCCGGAAAGAGCACCTGGATGCAGGCGCTCGTGGAGCAGGGGAGGGGAGTGCTCGTTACTTCCGACTCCCTCGACCGCGCTCCAATGGACGCCCTGCTCCTCATCGAGGACGTGGACCGGCTTCCGCCCGCCGAGCAGGCCTCGCTGGGCGCCTTCCTGGCCCGTCACCCCGAGCACACCGTGCTGATGACCTCGCGGGGGGAACCGGCGTCTCCGGGGCCCGTGCTGCTCTCGGACTCCGGTCGCCTGTCCGTGCCCACCACCGCCTCGCTCTCCGAGGCCGTACGCGGCGCGTTGTCCGCCCTCTTGTTGGAGCAGGTGCAGCTCCTGGTTCCGCTCCAGAAGCCAGGCGTCGAGGACCTGATGGAGATCGCCCGGCACCGGCTGGCCTCGCGCGAGGACTCGCGCCTCTCCGACGAGGTGCTCGAGGCCCTCGCCACCGAGGCCGCCCGCTCGCCGCGTTTGGGGCATGAGTTGCAGGCCCTCCTGGCCCGCGTGCCTTCGGGCACCTGGCGTCTGGAGGTGAAGAAGAAGGGGAAGGCGAAGCCGGCCCGCGGGGGTCGGCGGAAGGGAAAGTCGTGAACACGTTGACGGTCTACCGGCTCGGCCGGGTTGAGTACGAGGATGGTCTCCAGCTCATGAAGCTCTTCGGCGAGGCCCGGCGTCAGGGCCTGTGCGGAGACGTCCTGTTGCTGCTCGAGCACCCGCCCGTGCTCACCCTGGGCCGCGCCGCCAATCGCGCCAACATCGTCGCCAGCGACGCGCGCCTCTCCTCCGAGGGCGTGGAGATCTTCGAGACCGATCGCGGTGGCGATGTCACCTACCACGGGCCCGGACAGCTCGTGGGCTACCCCATCTTCCTCCTGCCCGAGCACCGCCACGATGTGCGCCGCTACGTGCGCGACGTCGAGCAGTGCATCATCCGCACCGTCGCCGAGTACGGCATCACCTCTGGCACCATTCCCAAGTGGCCCGGGGTGTGGATCGGCCGGGAGGACTCGCCGGACGCCCGGAAGATTGCCGCCATCGGTGTGCACCTCGCCCGCTGGCTCACCACGCACGGCTTCGCGCTCAACGTCAACACGCACCTGCTGCACTTCAACCTCATCGTCCCCTGCGGCATCCGCGAGGCAGGTGTTACCTCGTTGCAGAAGGAGCTCGGCCGGCTCGTGCCCATGGCCGAGGTCGAGGAGAAGATGGCCCGGCACTTCGCCGACGTCTTCGAGCTCGAGCGCGTCGAGCCCGCGCCGCTCACGCGCACGGTGAGCGTCACGCTGGTGCGCGGCAAGGGGCCCGAGGCCCGCGTGCTGCTACTGCGCCGGCGTCCCACGCGTGGGGGGTTCTGGCAGATCGTCACCGGCCGCATGGAGCCCGGAGAGCTGCCGCGCGCCGCCGCCGCGCGCGAGCTGTTCGAGGAGACCGGGCTGCGCACGGAGGTGGTGGACCTGGAGTATCGCCACGCCTTCGCCGTCGGCGGAGTGGTGCCTCCGCGGCTCGTCGAGGAGAACGGTTTCGCCGCCCGGTGCACGGAGGGCTTCGAGGTCCGTCTCGGAGACGAGCACGATGCCCACGAGTGGGTGGATGTTCCCACCGCACTCGCCCGGCTTCCGTTCCAGGGGCTGCGCGAGGGCGTACGGCGCGCCATCCAGGCGCTCGCGGTGTGAGCGGCGTGGGGTGAGGGGCGGACCCTCACCCCCGCCCCATCAGACCTTCAGGATCTCCGACTCCACGGCGGCGATCGCATCCGGGCGGTGCTTGCGCACCCGCTCGACGAATTGATCCATCGCATCGTCGTCGCGCGTGGTCTCGTGGTGGAAGAGCACCAGCTTCTTCACCTTCGAGGCGTTGGCCGTCTCCACCGCGGACTCCCACGTCGAGTGGCCCCAGCCAATCTTCGCGGCGCCCTTGCGGCCCCGGTACTCATCTTCCGTGTACATCGCGTCGATGATGAGCACGTCCGCGTCCCGTGCGAACTCCACGAGATCCCGGTCCTTCTCGCAGCCGTGCTCCACGTCCGTCGCGTACACCACCGACTTGCCGTTGCACTCCACCCGGTAGCCCAGGTTGCCGCCCGGGTGGTTCAGGTCCAGGGTCCGGATCCTCGCGGGGCCCAGCTCCAGCTGCTGCCCCGCTTCCAGGTCCTTGTACGTGAGCTGGGCCTTGAAGACCTGCTCCGCCGTCACCGGGAAATAGGGCTGCACCATCTGCCCGGCGAGGACCTCCTTCACCGACCTCCCATCCCGAGGCGCCCCGTACACCGTGAAGGCGAACTTCGGGATCATGATGGGCGTGAAGAACGGCAGCCCCTGCAAGTGATCGTAGTGGTAGTGCGAGAGGAAGATGGTGGCGCGCGTGGGTCCTCTCCCCGCGAGCAGCTCCTCTCCCAGTACGCGAACCCCAGTCCCCAGGTCGAAGATGAGCAGCTCGTCCCCGCATCGGACCTCGACGCAGGGCGTATTGCCGCCATAGCGCTGCGTCTTCGGACCCGGTACCGGGATCGAGCCGCGCACTCCCCAGAAACGGACATGGAAAGGGACACTCGCCTCGGCGGTCGTCCCCGCTTGTTCGTTCTCAGCCAACCTTCGCTTCCGTGTCGTCGTCCTCGGCGAAGAGCTCAATCAGGTGCCCCGTCCGCTCGCGCTTCGTCCTCAGGTAGTC
Source organism: Vitiosangium sp. GDMCC 1.1324 (assembly GCF_003044305.1). Lineage (GTDB taxonomy): Bacteria > Myxococcota > Myxococcia > Myxococcales > Myxococcaceae > Archangium. The sequence continues at coordinate 181,932 of NZ_PZOX01000001.1, forward strand.
GACGTTATGCGGATTGTGCCCCGTACGCGAGGGAATGCGTCGCCGGACTGGAATTCCTTCTTCCACCAAGCCTGCAATTTTCAGCGGATTGTTGGTGATCAGGTCCACCGATCGCACTCCCAGTAGGCGCAGCATCTCGGCGGCGATGTCGTAGCTGCGCAGATCGTCCGGGAAGCCCAGCTTGCGGTTGGCCTCGTACGTGTCGAGCCCCTGGGCCTGCAGGGCGTAGGCCTTGATCTTGTTGCCCAGGCCGATGCCACGGCCCTCCTGGCGCAGGTAGAGCACCACGCCGGTCCCGTTCTGGGTGATGAAGTCCAGCGCCCTGTCCAGTTGCTCCCGGCAGTCGCACTTCAGGCTGCCGAACACCTCACTGGTGAGGCACTCGGAGTGCACCCGGACCGGCACCCCCTCCAACGCCTGCACCTCCCCCACCACGAGGGCCACGTGCTCCCGCCCATTGCGCTTCTCCCGGAAGACGACCGTGCGCAGCACGCCCCGGCCGGTGGGAACATCCGCCTCGGAAAACTTCTCCAGCAGGGAAGCGCTCTTTCGGGTCGGAAGAACCTGTGGTGTACGCGAATCGGACATAGGTGAACCCTTCTCCCGCACAACATCCGGTGGCACAAGATGGATGCGAACCGGGCAAGTTCGTTACTCACGCCCCCCAGGACAGCGGAAGCAATTCCACCCTGTCGCCAGTAGTCAACCTACTGGACGAGCGTGGAAAATGGAGCAGGTGGGTCGCCGAGGCCGCCGAGCGTAGTGCGCCGGACGTCTGGGTGGACAAGGGCCGAGCCCACAGCTCGCCATCCTGCCAGGCGGTGGTCACCCGGACATAGTGGGCGAGTCCCTCGGGCTTCTTCAGCTCGCCGGCCAGCCGGCCGGACACCCTGGGAGGCTCCACGTCCGCGTGTCCCAGCATGCGGCGCAGGGTCGGGCGCACGAAGAGCTCGAAGGTGACGAGCGAGGAGGTGGGGTTGCCCGGGAGCCCGACGTAGACGGTGCGCCCCTTGCGGCCCACGGCGAGCGGCTTGCCCGGTTTGATGGCCACGCGCCAGAAGTCCTGCTCCACGCCCAGCTTCGCCAGGGCCTCGCGGACGAAGTCGTGTTCGCCCACGGACATGCCGGCGCTGGTGAGCACCAGATCGTACCCCTCGGCTGCCTCGAGGTGCTGGTACACGTCCTCCAGTGTGTCCCGGGCGATGCCGAGCACCGAGGGCACTCCTCCGGCGCGCAGGACGGCCAGGCTCAGCGCGGGGGCGTTGGCGTCCACGATGCGGCCCTCAAGGGGGGCGTCCGCGCGGCATAGCTCGTCGCCGGTGGAGAGGATGGCCACCCTCGGGCGGCGCGCCGCCGGCACTGTCAGCATTCCCTGGCCCACCACCAGTCCCAGCTCCGGAATGCCCAGCGGCGTTCCCCGGGGCAGCAGGACCTCGCCCTGCCTCGCGTCCTCGCCCCTCGGCCGCACGAAGTGGCTCGGCTCCACGGCCTCGAGGATGTCCACTGCGTCACCCTCGGGGGCCAGCCGCGTCCGCTCGCGCATCACCACCGCGTCCGCTCCCGCGGGCAGGGGCGCTCCCGTCATGATGCGCGCGCAGGTGCCTGGACGGACCTCATTTCGCGGCGTCTGGCCGGCGTAGATGGTTTCCTGGATGTGGAGGCGGACGGGCAGGGGCGCCGTCAGGTCGGCACTTCGCACCGCGAAGCCGTCCATGGCCGAGTTGTCCCAGGGGGGCAGGGTCCGTTGCGCGCGCACGTCCTCGGCCAGGGTGCGCCCGAGCGCTTCCTCCAGCCGGACCCACTCGGGCGGCAGAGGGGAAACCAGGGCGAGCGTGCGGGCACGCGCCTCCTCTACGGGCAGCAGCGCGTCATCTTCCTTCATGGGTTGGGCTCCCTCGGGGTGATCTCCCGGAACTGATTGGCATTGTCCCGGGGCTGGCGAAACAGGTGTGTAGCCACGGGGTGTTTTTGGGATCAAAGTCCCTAGGAAATTCAAGACTTTGTTTGACACTCCTGCTGATCACCGTTACAAGCTCCAGTGATCGCGAGCCCCGCATCCGGTCTGGGGCAGGTGCGCCAACCCGTTGAGATGACACGGGAATTCAAGGAGACAGCGTCGATGGCCAAGCCCAAGTCCGGGGCCAAGAAGGCAACTTCCGCTGCCAAGAAGGTCAAGTCGACGAAACCGGGTGTCCTCAAGACCGCGTCCAAGAACGTGGCGAAGGCCGCCGCGAAGCTGGTGACGAAGGCGACTGGAGGCGCGAAGGCGGAGAAGAAGGCACCCGCGGAGAAGAAGGCCGCGAAGGCGAAGAAGGCCGTGCCTGCCGTCGCGAAGAAGACCGTCGAGAAGGCAGCCACCAAGGTGAAGAAGGTCGCCGAGGCGGCCACCAAGGTTGCCGCGAAGGCGGCCGCCAAGGTGAAGGAGGTCGCCAAGGGCAAGGAGCCCGCTTCCAAGGGCAAGGAGGCTGCTGCCCGGGCGGAGGCCGTGACGCCGCCCGTCGAAAGGCCGCGGCCCCGCGCCACCAAGCTGCCTCCCCAGGGTGAGCCGCTCAACAAGCGCGACATGGAGCAACTGCTCACCGCCGGCACGGGCCGCGGTGTGGTGGGCGAGGGCAGCCTCAAGGGCCGTCTGACGGTGATCGACGGTCTGCCGAATCTGGTGGTGGTGGGCCGCGACAAGCGCGAGCTGACCTTCATCCTCCAGGGGCCGGACCAGGAGGTGCTGCCGGCGTACGTGGACCACAAGGTGTCCGTCAGCGGTCTCATCAAGAAGACCACCAACTATGGCGGCACGGTGGACGTGCGGAAGTTCTCCGCCAAGAAGCCCGAGGTGGAGGAGCCCACGCCGGAGCCCGTGGAGGTGGAGACGCGGCTGCGCTACCTGTCCCCCGGTGAGGTGTCCCAGGTGGTGTCGGCCGGCATGGGCGCGGGCATGAAGGGCTTCGCGACGCTGCGCGGCAACCTGGAGATGACCGGCGAAGAGTTCGTGCTGGTGGTGTCCAACGGCGGCACCCGGCAGCAGGTGTCCTACATCGTCGAGGGCAAGGGCGCCAAGGGGCTGCGCAAGTTCCTGGGTCAGACGCTCTCCGTCACCGGCGTGGTGGACAAGTCCTCCGGCTGGGGTGGCCGCATCGACGTGGAGAACGTGGAGCCGCGCCCCTCCGAGACCCGGCCCATCTCCCGCGAGGGGTTGGAGAGCGTCCACGTGGAGGGCGAGCAGCCAGCCAGCATCGAGGTGAAGCTCAACCACGCCTTCACCGTGCGCCTCCAGGAGCAGCCGGGCTTCACCTGGGCCATCGAGCCCACGGCGGCCAAGCGCGTGGGCCTGCGGGAAGCCAACTTCGAGCCGGGCTCGGAGGGACCCGCCACCCGCGAGTTCTTCTTCACCCCGCGCAACCCCGGGGCTTCCGACGTCGAGTTCTTCCTCGCCAAGGCCTTCAATCCCGGCCAGGTGGAGCGTTCGTTCAAGCTCAACGTGACCGTCAAGCCCTGAGGGCCTTTCTGGCGCTCCGAAGCCACGTCATCGCCGTCTTCCGCCCGGGGGTCCCCAGTGGGACCTGCCGGGCTTACTTTTTTCAGGGCCCGTCGGGCTCCCCGTTCTGGGAACTCTCGTGACCGACCTTCTTCAAGACGTAAGGCGACACCTGGCGGAGTCCAAGCATCCGCTCGGCGTCAAGGATCTGCTCCGACTCACCCAGCTGCACCCCGGGCAGCAGACCCAGCTCAAGCGCACCCTCCGGGAGATGGTCCGGCGAGGCGAGCTGATCAAGGAGGGCAAGCGCTTCAGCCTGCGGCGCGAGCAGCCAGCCCCTTCTGGGGGCATCGGTGATGGCAGGGCGCAGCCTCCCCACATGCGGCGCGGGCGCGAAGAACAGGGACCCGGTGGCTGGCGAGGCCGCGAGCGGGAAGGTCGTCCGCCGGGGAGTTGGGGCGAGGGGCGTCGCGATGAGGCCCGGCCCGGTGCCGGGGGCCCGAGCGAGGAGCCCCAGAGCCAGCCCGATGCGCGTTTCGCTCCCCGGGGACGCTTCTCTCGCGAAGACCGTCCAGAGCCTCGGGGACGCTTCTCTCGCGAGGGCCGCATGGAGCCCCGTGGTCGCTTCGAGGAGAGGGGCGGAGCTCCGTCGCGCGGCCGCTTCGAGGAGCGCGGGGGTCCTCCCTCGCGCGGCCGTTTCGAGGAGCGCGGGGGTCCTGCCTCACGCGGCCGCTTCGAGGCGCGAGGTCCCGAGCCTCGGGGCCGTTTCGCGCGGCAGGAGCGGCCCTCGGAGGGCCGTTTCGACGCCCGGCGGCAGGCTGGCCGGCCCGATACCCGGGGCCGTTTCGATGCCCGGCAGCGGCAGGCGGGGCGTTTCGAGCCCCGAGGCCGCGGCGGGCAGGGTGGCCGCGGAGGCGAGGATCAGGAGTCCTTCACCGTGGAGGGCATCCTCCACGTGCACCGCGACGGCTACGGCTTCGTCCACCCCAGCTCGGGCGAGGGGGACAACATCTTCCTGCCGCCTCAGGAGGCCGCGCGGGCGCTCGACAATGACCGCGTGCTCGTGGAGGCCTGGGGCCGCCCCGGACGCATGGAAGGCCGCCTCCTCGATGTGGTCGGCCGTACGCGGACGCTCGCCGTCGGCACGTACGTGGAGCGAGGCCGGCGCCATGCGCTGGTGATTCCCTACGACAAGAACCTGCAGGCCCAGGGCCCCATCCGCGTTCCGCCCACCCAGATGGCGCGCGAGGGAGACGTGGTCAAGGTGCGCCTGGGCATCGGCGCGGAATTGCTGGAGCTTGGCGACGGCCTCTATGGCGAGGTCGCCGGTTCCCTCGGCAAGCCCGGGGATCCGAGCACCGAGGTGCTGTCCATCGCCTACTCCCAGGGCTTCTCCGACGAGTTCCCTCCCGAGGTCATGGACGAGGCGGATCGCATCCGCCCGGTCGTCTCCGAGGAAGAGGCGCGCGCCGAGGGCCGGAGGGATCTGCGCTCGCTGCCGCTCGTCACCATCGACGGTGAGGATGCCCGCGACTTCGACGACGCCGTCTACGTCGAGCCCGTTGCCGAGGGCTGGCGGCTCGTGGTGGCCATCGCCGACGTGACGCACTACGTGCGCGAGGGCACCGCGCTCGACGCCGAGGCGCTCCACCGCGCCACTTCCGTCTACCTGCCGGACCGTGTGCTGCCCATGCTCCCCGAGCGGCTCAGCAACGGCATCTGCTCGCTGCGCCCCGACGAGGACCGGTTGTGCATGGTCGCCGACATGGTGCTCGACCCGCGTGGGCGGCTCCTCACCAGCGAGCTGTACCCGGCCGTCATGCGCAGCCAGGCCCGCTGCACCTACAACGAGGTGCAGGACGTGCTGGATGGCAAGGATGTCCCCCACCGCAACGCCTTCAAGTTGCACTTCGAGCGGCTCATGGAGCTGGCCCGCGTGCTGATGGTGATGCGCAAGGAGCGCGGCGCCATCGACTTCAACCTGCCCGAGCACAAGGTGATGATGGGCGAGGACGGCCTGCCGTCCCGCATGGAGCGCCGCGAGCGCAAGGACAGCCACCGCCTCATCGAGGAGTGCATGCTCGCCGCCAACGAGGCGGTGGCGAAGTTCTTCGCCGACCTGGGCCTGCCCAGCGTCTACCGCTACCACGGTGAGCCTGACGAGGAGAAGCTGGCCGTCTTCGCCCAGCTCGCCCAGGCCTATGGCTTCCGCCTTCAGGCAGAGGAGGTCACCCCGAAGTCCCTCAATGCCTTCATGGCCCAGCTCCAGGGCCATCCCGAGGAGCGGGCCCTCAACCAGCTCCTGCTGCGCTCGATGATGCAGGCCGTCTACACGGCCTCCGACATCGGCCACTACGGCCTGGCCGCCGAGTACTACCTCCACTTCACCTCGCCCATCCGCCGCTACCCGGACCTGCTCGTCCACCGGCTCCTCAAGGCGCACTGGGCTCGGAAGGGACAGCAGCGGCCCGCCGCGGAACTGGAGCGCGAGGAGCAGCGGCTGGAGGACATGGCTTCCCAGAGCTCCGACCGCGAGCGCGCCGCCATGCAGGTGGAGCGCGAGGTCGTCTCCTACTACGCGGCCCTGATGATGAAGGACCGCATCGGCGAGGAGTTCACCGCCACCGTCGCCGGCATCGTCGACTTCGGCTTCTTCGTGGAACTCGACGAGGTGCACGTCGAGGGGCTCGTGCGCGCCGACTCGCTCGGGTTCGGGGCTCGCTTCGACAAGGCCCTGCACTCCCTCACGTTGCCGGGCGGCTTCCGCGTCCGTGTCGGACAGAAGGCCCGGGTGCGGCTCGTCAACGTCAACCTCGCCCTGCGGCGCATTGAGTTCGAGGCCCTGGAGATCGACGGCAAGACCGTGCAGGCCATGCAGGCCGTGGAGAGACAGGCGCGGGAGACGCAGAGGCAGCAGACCAAGGAGGAGCGGAAGAAGGCGGCCCGGATCGCTCGCGAGCGGGCGCGCGAGGAGCGGTGGGGCCGTCCCGAGCGGGGCGTGGGAGCCCACGAGCTCTCGATGGCCGAGGCGGAGGCGCTTCGGCGGCGGGCCGAGGAGGCCGCGACTGTGGAGGTAGCTTCGGCCGAGCCGGTGGAGGAAGTGGCTCCGCCTCCCGTGGAAGTGCAGGCCGCGCCTGTCGGAGGGGTGGAGCAGCCGCCCGCCGCAGCGGCTCCGGCAGGCTTCGAGCGTCTCCGCGCCCTGGCTGCTCAGGGGACGAGCGAAGGGGGCGAGGAGGCCGAGGTGGCTCGGGTCGTGCCTCCCAAGCGGCGGAGGAAGGCCGCTGCCGCGGTCGAGGAGAAGCCGGCGCGTGCGGAGCGAGCCGCCGCCGGGGCCCGGAAGAAGGCCGCTCCTCGCGCCGCCGCGAAGAAGGCGGCGGGTGGGAAGAAGAAGGCTCCCGCTCCTGCCGCGAAGAAGGCCGCCGCGAAGAAGGCTCCGGCTGTGAAGAAGGCCGCCGCGAAGAAGGCAACTCGTCCGCCGACCGCGAAGAAGGCGCCTGCGACGAAGAAGGGGGCCTCGGCTGCGACGAAGCGTGCTGCGGCTCCGAAGCCCCGTGCTTCGGCCGCGAAAGCCCGCTCCGCAGGCGGCGCCGGGGCGAAGGGTGGGGCGAAAGCGAAGAAGACCGCTTCCTCTCGCAAGGCGAAGAAGCGGTAGGGCAGGGCGGAGCGGGCCTTTCAGGCTCGCTCCCGTTCTCCGCACGCGGTCTGTTGACCGTCCATCAACAGAGGCTCCGTGTTACCGCTGGGGGTGAAGGGCCGTGTGTACAGTGCGCCGCTCCACGCGGCAGAGTACATCCGCGCGCCGCGTGGCACGACAGGAGGAGCCATGGCCCTGCAGAACGACTACAAGGACGTGCTCGACGTGGCGAAGAACGTCGGCGCCAAGGTCGAGTCCCGCGAGGAGAACGGCAAGCTCGTCATCCAGGGGACGGTGGAGTACGCCTGGGATCGCGATCGCATCTGGGATCAGATCAAGGCGAAGCACGCGAAGTGGCAGAACGAGGTGATGGTCCTGCTCACCGTGTCCCATGCGGATCCCTACGGTGTGTACACCGTCAAGTCGGGTGACACGCTGAGCAAGCTCGCCAAGGACATCTACGGCGATGCGAAGCTCTACCCGAAGATCTTCGAGATCAACAAAGACCAGCTCAAGGACCCAGACCACATCAAGGTCGGCCAGGTGCTGAAGCTCCCGCCCAAGTCGGTCGCAACGGCTTGAGGGCGGTCTCCCGCTTCCGTGGCGCCCCATCGCGGGCGCTCCCGGTGAGCAGCTGTACGGCAACGTCCACGACTACACCCAGCTGCCCGAGACGCGCTGAGGGTTCGCGTCTCGGACGCTGGGTTTGAAGGGAGGGGGTGGCTCCCCGGGATCACGCCCGCAGGGCCACCACCGTCACGCCGTCCCCGCCCTCGTGGTTCTCTCCCGGACGGAACATCCGGATGTACGGCGAGGCCGCCAGGTAGTCCCGGATCGCCTGTCGCAGCGCTCCCGTGCCGTGCCCGTGGATGATCAGCGCCGACTCCTCGCCGCTCCTCATGCCCCGGTCCAGGAACGACTCCACCTCTCCCAGCGCGTCCTCGGCCCTCATGCCTCGCACGTCGCAGCGGTAGTTCGTCGCTTCCACCGCCTCGGGCGCCGCCGCCTTCGCCCTCTGGAACTGCTGCGCCTGCTTGTTGCGCTCCGGGAACTTCGTCTCCTTCGGCTTCCCCGTCCTCGTGCCCGACAGCTCCGACACCGGCACGCGCATCTTCATGATGCCCGCCGCCACCAGCGCCTGATCCCCGTGCAGCTCCAGGATCTCCACGTCCTTGTTCAACCCCGAGTGCCGCACCAACGCCCCCACCCGAAGCTCCGCGGGCGCCGGCGCCTCCACCTGGAACAGCTCCGCCCGAGACGCTTTCGCCCGCTGGTTCGCCTCCTCCATCCGCTGCAGCAGTTGCGCACGCGCCTCCGACGCCGCCTTCTCGTTCGCCTGCGCCCTCAGCATCTTCAGCAACTCCTGCACCTCCGACGCCGCCTGCTCGCTCGCCGCCGCCACCTCCTCGTTGAAGCGCATCAGCCTCGCCTTGCGCTCGCGCTCGAACTGCTGCTTCTGCTCCTCCAGCGTCTTGCGCAGCTGCTCGGCCTCCTCCGCCGCCGCCTTCGCCCGGTCCAGCTCGTCCTGCAGCTTGCGCCGATCCTCCTCCGCCGCCGCCAGCGCCTTCGCCAGCGCGCCACCCGCGTTCATCGCCAGGTCTCTCGCCCGGGTGCAGATGTGCTCGGGCAGCCCCATCCGCGACGCCACCTCGATGGCCGACGACGCTCCCGCCGCGCCCAGCTGCAGCTTGTACGTGGGCGCCATCTTCTTCGCGTCGAAGCCCACCCGCGCGTTGAGGAAGCGCGGATCCAGGTGCGCCAGCGCCTTCAGCTCCTCCAGGTGCGTGGTCACCAACACCACCGTCCCCTTGGTGAGCAGCTCCTCCAGCACCGCGATGGCGATGGCCGCGCCCTCGCGTGGATCCGTGTCCGCGGCGATCTCGTCGATGAGCACCAGCGAGTTCTTCCCCGCCGTCAGCGCGATATCCCGCAGCATCACCACGTGCGCGCTGAACGTGGACAGGCCCTGCGACAGGTCCTGCGCGTCACCCACCGTGGAGTGCACCGAGCGGTACAGCGGCATCCGCGAGCCCTCGCCCGCGGGAATCGGCAGGCCCGCCCGCAGCATCAGCGCGCACAGGCCCACCGCCGTCAGCGTCACCGTCTTGCCGCCCGCGTTCGGACCGGACACCACCAGCGCCCGCGCCTGGCCCTTCATCTCCATGTCGTTGGGCACCACCTCGGTGTCCCTCAGCACCAGCCGCGGGTGGCGCAGCCTCACCAGCGACAGATCCTCCACCCCGGTGAACTCGGGTGCGTAGGCGCGCAGGTCGCCGGCCAGCACCGCCGCCGCCTCCACCTCGTCCAGCTCCGCCACCGCCGCGATGCCCTCGAGCACCTTCGCCGACTCGCGCCCGAGCTGGTTCGTCAGCTCCTGGAGGATCCGCCGCTCCTCCTCCGCCACCACCGACTGGGCGATGGCCAGGTCGTTGCCCATCCCCACCAGTCCCTCGGGCTCCACGAACAGCGTCTGCCCCGTCTGGCTCGCGTTGTGGACGATGCCCGGCACCTCGCCCCGGTAGTTGGACACCACCGGCACCACGTACCGGCCATTGCGGATGGTGTAGTAGTTCTCCCGGAGCTTCGGCAGGAAGTTCTCGTCGTGGAGCATCTCCTCCAGCCGGCCCTTGATGCGCCGATGCAGCCCGCGCACCTTGTCGCGCGCCTCGCGCAGCTCCGGACTCGCCCGGTCGGAGATCTCCCCGTCCGCCTCGAAGCTCCGGTCGATGCGCACCGCCAGCTGCTCCAGCAGCGGCAGCCGCCGGGAGATGGCCGCCAGCCGGGGCACCACGTGCTGCCGCTCCTCCAGCGCCTCGCGGGTGCGCACGAAGGCGAACAGCAACTGGGCTGACGCGATGAGCTGCCGGGGCTCCAACATGCCCCCTTGGACGCCAGCTCCAGCGCGCCGCGCAGGTCCGTCACCCCGCCGAGCGGCAGGGAGAACTGCTCTTGGGCCAGCCGCCGCGCCTCGGCGACGAGCTCCAGGGCCTCCCCTACCTCGTCCTCCGTGTCGAGGAACGGCCGGGCGAGCGCGCGCTCCCTCCCGGGCTCGGTCCGACAACGGTGGGCCAGTGCGCGGAGCACATCCGCGAATCCAAGGTCTTCGAGCGTTCTCTGAGCAATCTGCACGGACATGGGTTTCATGCGCGGCCGGTCGGCCGTCAAGAGGAAGTACGATTGTGATGGCCGGTGCCGCTCTGCTATCTGCTGGCCATGCTCTGGCTTCTGGTAGCGGGCACGCTCGCGGCGGCCATGGACGCCCCCACCCCGGATGCCCTGACAACGGCCCTGGCTCGGGAGGCCTCGGGTGACACCTCCGGGGCCCTGGAGGGCGTCCAGGCGGTCATCCTGGACTGGCCCCAGCAGGCCCTCCCTCGGGTGGAGGCCGCCCGCCTGCTGCTGAAGCTCGGGGGGAACCTGGATGAGGCCGAAGCCCACCTGGATGTCGCCGCCGCCGCGGCCCCCGAGAACCCCCGGGTCCACTACCTGCGCGGTCTCCTCTGGGAGGAGCGCGGCCAGCCTCTGCGCGCGGCCCGTTCCTATGAGCAGGCCCTCGTCTATCGTCCCTCCTACGAGGATGCCCGTTTCCGGGCCGCCAGCATCTGTGCCTCCCTGGGTGACTGGCTCAAGGCCGAGTACCACTACCGCTTGCTCAGCCGTTCCCGCCCCGAGTGGGTGCAGGTGCGCCTCCAGCTCATCCAGGCCATCGAGGAGCAGGGCCGGGCCGCGGACGCCGAGAAGGAGCTGCTTCAGCTGAAGGGAGAGCAGCCGGGCAACGCCCTGGTCATCCGCCGGCTGGCCGATCTCTATGAGCGCACGGGCCGTCCCCAACTGGCGGCGAGGTTGCGAGCGAGCCTCGAGTCAGTCGCTCCCTCCAAGAAAATGCGGCCCCTGCGCCCGTCACGCCGGTAGGGAACCTTTCTTCCCCTGTCTGATTGCACGGAAAGCGCCGGTGCATACACTGCGCCCGCCTTGAAGACCGCCAACCTCGCCATCGTTTTCACCGACATCAAAGGGTTCACCGAGCGAACCAGCCGGCAGACCCTCGAGGAGAATCAGCGTCTCCTCAAGGCGCACAACGATCTTCTCACCCCGCTCTTCAAGGCCTTCGGCGGGCGCATCATCAAGTCCATTGGCGACGCCTTCCTCGTCACCTTCGAGTCGCCCACCCAGGCCGTCCTGGCGGGCATGGCCATCCAGGATCGGCTCTGGCACTACAACCGCACCGCGCTGGACAGCGAGCGGCTGGACGTGCGGGTGGCCATCAACGTGGGCGAGGTGCGGCTGGAATCCCATGACGTCTTCGGCGAGCCCGTGAACATCGCCGCCCGTGTGGAGTCCCTCGCCGAGGCCGGAGAGGTGTTCTTCACCGAGGCCGTCTATCTGGCCATGAACAAGGCCGAGGTGCCCTCGCTGGAGGTGGGCTCCTTCGAGCTCAAGGGCATCCCCGGGAAGATCCGCGTCTTCCGCGTGCCTCGGGCGCCCTACCGCGTGGAGACGCCGGCCCCTGTGGTGCACATGGTGCCTGGCGCCGAGTCCGCGATCGCCAACGAGCAGCCGCCCTTCGGCAACCTGGCCCTCTCGCGCATCCCCGAGTCCTCGCTCGTGCCGGGGACGGATCTCGCCGCCACCGCGGCCGCACTGGGCAGCCGCGCGGCCAGCGTGGGCGGCCACGTCATGGCGCGTACCCTGACGGTGGGCGGGCAGCTCGTGGAGCGCACCCGCACAGTGGGCGGGCAGCTCGTGGACCGCACCCGCACGGTCATCCAGTCGGTGCAGGCGGGGAAGCGTCCGACGCCGCCCGCTCCGCGGATGCTGGTGGTGGGAGGGGCGCTGGCGCTGGTGCTCGGCATTGGCTTCGTGCTGAGTGACAGCGCTGCGGAGAATGCCATCGAGGACGTGGCCGATGCCTCCTCTCCCAAGGAAAAGCTGGTGCTCGTGGAGAAGGCCCGGAGGCTCATCGCCGAGGAGAAGGACGAGGGCGAAAAGGGTTGGCTCTTCGGACAGCTCGACGAGGCGCTGGATGCGCCCAACGCGGCGGTGGACCGCTACCGCTCCGCGGTGAAGGCTGGCAACGGCCACGCGAAGCGCCGGCTCATCAAGCTTCTGGAACACTCGGAGTGCCGTGTTCGCGCCAACGCCGCGGAGGCCCTGGGGGACCTGAAGGTGGAGTCCGCGCGGGGCGAGCTGGAGGATCTGGCCGAGGACGGCGGCCCGGGCGAGGAGCCGGGCATGCCGCTCATCGGATGCAACTCGCGCAAGGCCGCGAAGCGGGCACTGGATCGGCTCGGACGCTGAATGCCGCACCTGGAAAAGCAGTGGGGGATGACATGAGACGGGTGAAGACGGGACTGGATGTCTGGGTGGAGCAGGGCTTCGCGCCGCTGAAGGGCAAGCGGGTGGGGGCCATCGTCAATCCCACCAGCGTGGACTCGAACTTCCGCCACCTGGCGGACCTGTTGGCGCACGCGCCCGGTGTGAAGCTGGCGGCCCTCTTCGGCCCCGAGCACGGTGTGCGCGGCGAGGCCCAGTACATGGTCGCCGTGGACAACGCGAAGGACCGGCGCACCGGCGTCCCCGTGCACAGCCTCTACGGCTCCTCCTTCGAGTCGCTCTCGCCCCGCCCCGAGTGGTTGGAGGGGCTCGATGCGCTCGTCTTCGACATCCAGGACGTGGGCAGCCGCTACTACACCTACGTCTACACCATGGCCCTGGCCATGAAGGCCGCCGGCAAGGCGAAGGTGCCCTTCTACGTGCTGGACCGGCCCAACCCGCTCAATGGGGTCTCCATCGAGGGCAACCTCGTGGGCGAGCGCTACCGCTCCTTCGTGGGGCTGTACTCGCTGCCCAACCGGCACGGCATGACGGCCGGCGAGCTGGCCCGCCTCTTCAATGACGAGCAGGGTTTCGGGTGCGAGCTGACGGTCGTGCCCATGGACGGTTGGCGCCGCGAGTACTTCTGGTCTGACACCGGGCTGCCCTTCATCTCTCCCTCGCCCAACATGCCCACCCCGGACACCGCGCTCGTCTACCCGGGCATGTGCCAGGGCGAGGGCACCAACGTCTCCGAGGGCCGGGGCACCTGCCGTCCCTTCGAGCAGTTCGGCGCTCCCTGGGTGGACTCGGATGCGCTGATCGCCCGCCTGGAGCGCGAGAAACTGCCTGGTATCCGCTTCCGCGCCGTGGGCTTCACCCCCACCTTCGACAAGTACAAGGGGGAGTCCTGCAACGGGGCCTTCATCCACGTCACCGACCGCAACGCCTTCCTCCCCCTGCGGACAGGCATCGCCATCTTCCAGGCGCTCTTCGAGCAGGGAAGGGGAGGCCGGTTCGCCTGGCGGGAAGACGCCTATGAGTTCGTCGAGGACGTGCCCGCCTTCGACCTGCTCTGTGGCACGGACCAGGTCCGCAAGGGGATTGAGGCCGGCTGGCCGCTGGATCGTTTGCTAGATGGCTTCGAGGTCCAGGCTCGGGACTTCGCCAAGCGGAGGGAGCGTCACCTGCTGTACGCTCAAGGGTCGTGAGCCAAGACGTCATCGGAATCTTGTCCGACAGCCATGGCGACCTGGCCGCCTTCGATGCGGCCTACGAGCTGTTGCGGGCCAAGGGCGCCAACCGGTTCATCTTCCTGGGGGGCCGCTACACCGACCTGGACGAGTGGATCCTCGACCGGCGCGAGCGCAGCCGCGGGGGACGTGAGTACTCGGGGGCGGACTTCATCGAGGACGTGGCTCGCTGGCTGGCCGTCACCGAGCAGAAGCCTCGTCCCCGCTCGCTGTCCATCCCGGACGAGGTGCTCAAGGAGCTCGAGGAGGATCCGCTGCTCGTCCGGGAGCACTTCCTGCGCACCCCGGAGCGCGACTCCATCCAGTACCGAGACCCGACCATCCCCCGGAAGGTGCTGGACATGGTGGGCGAGACGCTCGTGTGCGTCGTGTACGACAAGAACGACCTGACCCGGGATGATCTGGTCAACGCGATCATCTTCATCCATGGCAAGGAGTCCGAGCCGAAGCTGGTGCAGATCGGCCCCCGGTACTTCCTCTCCCCGGGCCGGCTGGCCGGTGCCGCGGAGCAGACGTGTGCCTTGCTGGAGCGTGTGGACAAGGATCTGCGCTTCTCTGCCTACCGGCTGGATGGGAAGGTGGTCCTGGACCCCCAGACGCTGGCGGTGGACCGCCGGTCGAAGCTGTCCATCAAGTGAGGCCCCTCGTGCAGGTCGCGCTCCTCGGAGGCTCGTTCAATCCACCCCACGTGGGCCATCTCCTGGCGGCCCACTACGTGCGCGCCACCCAGGGCGTGGACGAGGTGTGGTTCATGCCCACGTTCCGCCATCCCTTCGGCAAGGTGTCCGAGGACTTCGAGCACCGCGTGCGTATGTGCGAGCTCCTGTGCGAGGACGCCTCGGGCTGGATGAAGGCCTCGCGGGTGGAGAGCGAGGTGGGCAAGGACGGGCGCACGGTGGACACGCTGGACTTCCTCCGCGCCCGTTACCCGGAGCACCGTTTCACGCTCATCATCGGCTCGGACATCCTCAAGGATCTGCCGCACTGGAAGGACTTCGATCGCATCCAGCGGCTGGCGCACGTGCTGGTGCTCTACCGCGCGGGCTACCCGGCGGATGGAACGGTGGGGCCGCCGCTGGCCGTGGTGTCCTCCACGGATATCCGTGAGCGGCTGGCCCGGGGCGAGCTGCCCTCCGACCTGGTGCCGGGCCGGGTGCTCACCTACGCCCGCGAGCACCACCTGTACGGGCTGTGAGCGCCTGCCTTCCGCCCCGGGGACCCACGGGGCCGCCGAGCCCGACCTGAAGGCAGGATGACCAGGCCAGGGCGTTCTTCCCGCGCGTGCTTCGATTTTCTCGAAGCGTCGCGGATGGATTCTCTTTGGGCTGACGTGTGAGGCACTCCCCAGATTGACCGTCGGAGGAGCGCCACATGAACCCGTCCCAGACCGACTCTCAGACGGTTCCCAACCAGGGCCCGCCGTGGCACGCGTTGCCACCGGAGGCGGCGCTCGAGGTCATCCAGGGCCGCCCCGAGGGACTCTCCGACTCCGAGGCCCGTGCCCGGCTCGCACGCCACGGCCCCAACGTGCTGCAACGCGTCTCCGGCGAGGGTCCGCTGAAGCTGCTGTGGCGCCAGGTGAACAACCCCCTCATCTGGGTGCTGCTCGCGGCCGCGGGCCTGGCGGTGGCCCTGGGCAAGGGGACGGATGGGCTCATCGTGTTCGCCGTGGTGGTGCTCAACACCCTCATTGGCTTCGTGCAGGAGTTTCGCGCGGGCAAGGCCATCGAGGCGCTCACCCAGATGGTGCCGGAGAACGCCACCGTCCTGCGCGAGGGCCGCAAGGTGACGGTGCCCTCCGCCGAGCTCGTCCCAGGGGACGTGGTGCTGCTCGCCTCGGGGGACAAGGTGCCGGCGGACGTGCGGCTGCTCGCCGAGCGCAACCTCCAGGTAGAGGAGGCGGCGCTCACGGGCGAGTCCGTCCCCTCGGAGAAGCGGGTGGCCCCCGTCGCGCCGGGCGTGGGCGTGGGCGATCGCACGAGCATGGCCTTCGGTGGCACCCACGTCACCTCGGGCACGGGTACCGCGGTGGTGGTGGCCACCGGCGGCGCCACCGAGCTCGGCCGCATCTCCCAACTGCTGCGCGAGGCGGTGGATCTGCAGACGCCGCTGACGAAGGCGCTTGCCTCCATCGGCCGCTACCTCACCCTCGCCATCCTCGTCATCTCCGCCGTCCTCCTGGGTGTGGGCCTGCTGCGCAGCTACGGCGTCGCCGAGTCGCTCATGGCCGCCCTCACCCTGGCCGTGGCCGCCATCCCCGAGGGCCTGCCCGCCATCGTCACCATCGCGCTGGCCATCGGCGTGCAGTACATGGCCGTTCGCCGCGCCATCATCCGCAAGCTGCCCGCCGTGGAGACGCTCGGTAGCACCACCGTCATCTGCTCCGACAAGACGGGCACGCTCACCCGCAACGAGATGACGGTGCAGGCGCTGTGGACGCCCTCGGGTTCCTATTCTGTTTCGGGCGTGGGCTACGCGCCCCACGGTGAGGTGCGCCGTGATGGTCAACCCCTGGCCTCTCCGCCCGAGGATGTCCGCGAACTGCTCGTGGCCGGCGCGCTCTGCACTGACGCCTCGGTCCGGCATTGGGACGGCGCCTGGGAGCTGACGGGAGATCCCACCGAGGGCGCTCTCATCGCCGCCGCGGAGAAGGCCGGCCTCCCGCAGGACGAGCTGCGCGCCCGTCACCTCCGCGTGGATGCCATCCCCTTCGAGTCCGAGAACCAGTTCATGGCCACGCTCCACGAGGACGGGCGGCACGGCCGCGTCCTGTTCCTCAAGGGGGCTCCCGAGGTGGTGCTGCGTCGCTGTGACATGCACGACGGCGTCGATGCCGGCACGGTGCACGCCGAGGTGGAGCGCATGGCCTCACGCGGCATGCGCGTGCTGGCCGTGGCGAGCCAATCCGTTCCCGCTTCGCATGACGTGCTTCAGGTCGAGGACGTGGCCGGTGGTTTCCGGTTGTTGGGTCTCGAGGGGATGATCGACCCGCCGCGCGAGGAGGCCATCAGCGCCGTGAAGGCCTGCCACACAGCGGGCATCACCGTGAAGATGATCACCGGGGACCACGCCAAGACGGCGGAGGCCATCGGCGAGCAGCTCGGCATCCTCGATGAAGGCAGGGTGGTGACGGGTGCCCGACTGGCGGAGATGGATGACGCGCGGCTGCGCGAGGTGGCCGTGTCCTCGAATGTGTTCGCCCGCGTGGCGCCCGAGCACAAGCTGCGCCTGGTGCGCGCCCTCCAGAAGGAGGGGCAGGTGGTTGCCATGACGGGTGATGGTGTGAACGATGCGCCCGCGCTCAAGCAGGCCAACATCGGCGTGGCCATGGGCATCACCGGCACGGCCGTGTCCAAGGAGGCCGCGGACATCATCCTCACGGACGACAACTTCGCCTCCATCGCCGCCGCGGTGGAGGAGGGACGGCGCGTCTACGACAACCTGATCAAATCACTCGCCTTCGTGCTGCCCACCAACCTGGGGCTGGCCCTCATCCTCATCGTCGGCGTGGCCTTCTTCCCCATCCTCCACATCGACGGCGAGCGCGAGCCCCTGCTCGCCATGCTCCCCACCCAGCTCCTGTGGATCAACCTGGTCGCCACCGTGGCGCTCGCGCTGCCGCTGGCCTTCGAGGCCCGCGAGCCGGACGTGATGAAGCGGCCTCCTCGCCGTCCGGACGCGCCCGTGCTCAGCGGCTTCGTCGTGACGCGCACCCTGCTCGTGGCCGTGCTCATGTGCGTCGGCGCCACCGGGCTCTTCCTCTGGGAGTACAACCTCGAGGTGGCTCGTTCGGGCCACTCGGTGGCCATCCGCGAGGCGCAGACCATGGCCGTCACCACGGTCATCATGTTCCAGATCTTCTACCTGCTGAACTGCCGCTCCCTGCGCGACTCGTCCTTGCGCATCGGCCTCTTCAGCAACCCCTTCGTCTACCTCGGCATCGGAGCGTTGGTGTTGCTGCAGCTCGGGTTCATCTACCTGCCCTTCATGCGGAAGGTGTTCCACACCGCGCCGTTGACGCTCGAGGCGCTCGGGCTGTGCGCGCTGGTGGGGGCCATCGTCCTGCCCGTCATCACCGTGGAGAAGTGGTGGCGCTCGCGGCGTGCGCGCCGGGAGCGGGGGAGGCGGCTCCCCGTGCGTGTGCCTCGGCGCGCGACGGTGGGGTAGGGACGGGGGCCGGTCTCAGCCCCGGTGCCGGCCGAGCCACTCCACGAGGAGCCGGTTCACCTCGGCTGGTTTCTCCTGGTGCAGGAAGTGCCCCGCGCCCTGGAGGCGCTCGATGCGCAGGCCCACCGGGAAGTCCTCCGGCCGCATGAGATCGAACATGCGCGTGTCGAGGCATCCATCCCGCGCGCCGGTAAGCGCGAGCGTGGGCACCCGGACGGGAGACTGGAGCAGCTTGTGGGACCGCCACGTCGTGGGGGACCACAGTGAGTAGACGGCTCGGTAATAGCCGAGTGCCGCGTGAACCACGCCGGGCTGCCGGAAGGTCTTCTTGAGCGCGATCATCTCCTCCTCGGGCCAGCGCCAGTCCGGGGACCAGTCGCGCCAGAGTTTCTCGATGAGCTGGAAGTCGTCCCACCGCGTCGCGAGGTCCGACACCTTCCGGAGCTGGAAGAAGAACGAGTACCAGGAGTTGCGCAGCTGGCCGGGCATGCGCCGGTAGGCGTCGAGCGGGTTGTGCAGGTGGGGCACCGCCAGCGCGGAGAACGAGTGGAAGCGCTCCGGTGCCATCGCCGTGGCGGCGTAGCCGATCACCGCGCCCCAGTCGTGACCGATGAGGTGCGCCTTGCGCACGCCCAGGTCCGTCATCCACCCCAGCAGATCCTCCGCCAGGTGCACCAGGTGGTAGTCCCCATCGTGCGGCTGGGACGAGGGCTCATAGCCTCGGAGTGTCGGCGCGATGACGCGGTAGCCAGCCCCGGCCAGCGCGGGCAGTTGCTCGCGGAAGGAGCGGGCGTGGTCGGGAAAGCCGTGCAGGCAGAAGACGGCCTCCGGCCCTTCTCCCATCTCCAGGGCGGAGAACTTCAGTCCGTTGGCGCGAAGGGTCAGCCCCTTCAGCACAGGGCGTTCCTGGCGCATCTCTTCCGTGTGAAGCGTCTTCACTGTGGATCCCCCCGGGGTCCTGAACTGTAACGCCGTGTCTCATGCCCGAGCGGGTACTCTCAGGGCAAGCGGTTTTTCATGGATTTTCCAGTTATCTGACGAATGGAGCGCTCGAGGCTCGGTGTTCAAAAGCAGACACCGGCTCCTCAAGGAACCAAACCCTGCTCAATATGGAGCCAATCCCTCCCAACAATGTCAGCGGAGTGCTTCCAGCTCCACGAGCCGCTCGAACACCTGTTGCGGGTGTTGTGCATCGAGCAGCCGCTCCGCGAGGCCTCGGCTGGCCAGGCGCGCCATGTGGGCGAGCCGCAGGAGCCGTTGCCGGCCGTGCTCCCCTCCAATGAGCACCAGCAGCAACCGGAGCGGCATGCCATCCGGCGTCTCGGCCCGGAGCGGCTCCGCCAGGGTCACGAGGGCTGCCAGCGGGGGAAGCTCGGCCACGAAGGCGTGGGGGACCATCACGCCACTGCCCACCGTGCTGGAGGCCTCCTCCTCGCGGCGCTTCAGCGCCGCCGCCACCTGGGCCGCCCCCAGTCCGGGACACGCGGGGGCGAGCCGGCCAGCGGCCACGTCCAGGGCATCGTCCAGGGCGGCACAGGTGAGCTGGAGCACCATCCGCTCGGGCGCCAGCAGTGGGGCGAGTGCCGGGGCGGGCTCCTCCCTCACGGCCGCGCGCACCGGGAACTCCGCGTCGAGGATTTCGCGCAGGCGGGCGAGCTGGGCTCCGGTGAGCCGCCGCCGCGCGATGTCCAGGAAGAGCGAGCCGGCGCTGGGTTCCTGCTCGAGGTAGGTGACCACGAGCGGGCCCACCCGCTGCGCGATGTCCATCAGCAGCAGGGGCGGCACGTCCAGCTCGCGGGCGATGGCCGTCAGCCGCTCCGGCGTGGGAACGGCGTCCAGCCCGTTCTCCACCCGGCTCAGGTATGCGCTGGAAACGCCGATGCGCCGGGCCAGGTCTCGCAGGCTCAACCCCGCGTCCACGCGCAGCAATCGGAGGGTCGCTCCCGGGTGCATGGCTTCGTCAGGTCCTCATGGGGAAAACACCCCGGCCCGGGCGGCACCCGGTCCGGTGGTTCAGGTCACGGCACCGCCGGCCGGGAGCTCTCCCGGTGCCTCCGGCGTGGAAAGGGACTCGGCGGCGGGCGTGGGAGCCGGGTGGCGTACCACCAGCACCGAGGCGGAGGCCTCGCGGATGATGCGCTCGCGGTGCAGCCCGAAGAGCCGCTCCTCCAGCCCCCACTCCGTACCCACGCCCACCACCACGAGGTCATACCCGCTCCGCGCCTCCTCCAGCGCCGCATCCTCGGGAGACTCGTGCTCCACCACCTTGAAGCGCACCCGCCCGGAGCCCTCCGGGAAGAGCTCCTCGACCCGGGTCCGCGCGCCCGTCCGGCCGTGGGCACCCGACGAGACGTGAAGGAGCGTGATCTCCACCTGTCCCTGCTGGAGGAGCCGCCGGGCCAGCCCGAGCGCGGCCCGGTCGTGCTGGCTGCCGATGAAGGGCACCAGCACCCGGCGGATGTTCTCCAGGCCCCGGTCCACCAGGACGGCCACGTCCGTGGCCGCCTCGCTCATCACCTCGTGCACGGTGCCGCCCAGCATTGTCTGGCTGAAGAGGGGCTTGTGCCAGCCGAGCAGGATGAGGTCGGCGCGTTTGGCCTCGGCGGTGCGGCAGATGTCGAGCCCGGGCTCGGCGGAGACGAAGGAGAGCGGGCGGAGCTCCAGCCCGAGGCTGCTCGCGCGGCCCAGCATGGGCGCCAGCGTGCTTCCACTGGCCTTCTCCGGGTCATGCCTCAGGTGGAAGGAGGCGCGCTCCGTCGGGGGGATGAGGTGCAGGGCATAGAGCTGGGAGGGCTCCGCGGGGCTGTTGGTGAGCGCGCGTCCCAGCGTCACCATGGCGGCTCCTGCCTGGCCGTGTGACACGCACATCAGCACGGTGAAGGGCTCCGCGTTCGGGAGCGGGGCCACGGGCTCGAGTGACACCTGCTCTCGGGCCAGCTCCTCGGGCGGGTAGATCCACCGCAGCAGCGGCGTGGTCATGAACGTCGTCACCAGCGCCATCACCACCATCATGGTGAAGAGGGTGGGGGAGATGACGCCCAGGTCCAGGCCGATGTTGAGCACGATGAGCTCCATCAGCCCGCGGGTGTTCATCAGGACGCCCACCGCGCCGGCCTCACGCCAGCGCAGGCCGGTGAGGCGCGCGGCCACCGCGCTGCCGCCGAACTTGCCCAGGCACGCGAGGAGGATGATGAGGCCGCACATGAGCCACGCCTCGGCGCTGTTGAGCAGCCCCACCTGCGTGCGCAGGCCGCTGAAGGCGAAGAAGAGCGGCAGCAGCAGCACCACCGCCACGTCCTCCAGCTTCTCGGCGAGTGCCTCGGCCAGCCCGCCCTCCTTGGGGATGACCGCCCCCATCATGAAGGCGCCGAAAAGGGCGTGGATGCCGATGAGCTCCGCGGCCCACGAGGACGCCAGCAGCATCATCAGGGTGAGGGCCACCACGTTCTGGGTGAGCCCATCCTTGCTCGCCACGCGCGCCCCCAGCCGCGCCAGGAAGGGCCGCACCAGCCCCATCATGAAGCCGATGTAGAGCAGCGCCAGGAGCGTGGTGAGCCCCGCCTCCATCAGGCTCGTGGCGCGCACGATGGAGACCACGAAGGCCAGCAGGCACCACGCCGTCACATCGTCCACCGCCGCGCAGGTGATGGCGATGGCACCCACCTTGGAGCGCAGCAGCCGCTTCTCGGTGAGGATGCGCGCCAGCACCGGGAAGGCGGTGATGCTCATCGACACGCCCATGAAGAGCACGAAGGAGGAGAAGGGCACCGAGGGGTCGCTCAGCCTCGGGTAGAACCACAGCGCCGCCGCCGCTCCCAGCGCGAACGGGACGATGATGCTGGTGTGGCTGATGGCCACCGAGCTGTGCCCCTTCCCCTTGAGCAGCCGCGGGTCCAGCTCCAGCCCGATGAGGAACATGAAGAGGATGAGCCCCACCTGGCTCAGCATCTTCAGCACCGGCATGGAGCTGTTGGGGAACAGCCATTCCATGGCGCCCGGGGCCAGCCATCCCAGCAGCGACGGGCCCAGGAGGATGCCCGCGAGCACCTCGGCGATGACCATGGGCTGTCCCAGCCACCGGGCACCCCGCCCGATGAGCCGCGACGCCCCCATGATCACGAGGAATTGCACGATGAGCAGGGTGAGCGCGTTGTGGGCCAGTGCGTGCATTCGTCCTCCATGACGGGCTCGTTAAGCGTTAAGGAGGCACTTATCAACTGGTGCGGCGCTGCGTCAACCCAAGAGGCCGCCTGGGGGGAGGACGAAGATTTCGGGGGGTCGGAAACGTTTTCCGGGGTGGAGCGTACGTGAGCCAGCGGATGGGAAGTCCCACGGACGAAGAGCTCATGGATCGGTTCTGCGACGGTGAACACGCTGCGTTCGAGACCCTCTTCGCCCGGCATGCCGGGCGGGTGCAGGGATTCCTGACGCGGATGGTGCGGGACGGCCCGCTCGCGGAGGACCTGCTACAGACGACCTTTCTCTCCGTCATCCGGGCCAGGGGCCGGTATGAGCCGGGGACCCGTTTCACTCCCTGGTTGCTGACCATCGCCGCGAACGCCGCGCGGGATGCCCTGCGCCGCCGCCAGCACTCCGAGGCGTACTCCCAGGAGAGCGACCCGCTGCCCTCGTCGGTCGCGCCCGACGTGGGCGACCCTGGCATGCGCAAGCGCATCGAGAACGCGCTCCAGCAACTGCCCCCGGAGCAGCGCGAGGCGGTCCTCCTCAGCAAGGTCGAGGGCTGGTCGTTCGAGGAGATCGCCTCCATGCGAGGCATCAGCACGGTGGCGGCCCGGGTCCGGGCCCACCGCGGCTACGAGAAGCTCCGGCTGCTGCTGGGCGAACTGGGGGAGGCCTGATGCGCTCGTCCATCGACAGGTTGCTCGCGGAGGAGCTCCACACCGACGGCGCCGTCATCGCGCGGGCGCTGAGCGCGGCTCGCGAGGAGCTGGCCCTCAACCGCCCGGTGCGGCGCTGGCGCACGCAGGCCGCGTGGATGTTCGTGGCGTCGGCGGCCCTGACGGCGGTGGTGGCCGGGGTGCTGCTGGTGCTGGGTCAGACGTCCCTTTCCTTCCTGCTCGGCCGCGCGCCCCTGCTGGGGTTGTTGTGGGCCACCAGCGCGGTGTGTGCCTGGGGCGCGCTGGCTCCGCGCGGACGGAGGCTTCAGCTCGTGGGGGTGGGGATGGCGGTGGCCAGTGCCGCCGCGCTCGTCTTCGCCCGGGCCTCCATCGAGGCGGAGCCGACCCTCCCGGGCTGGGTCTGCACGGCCAGCCATGTCGGAGTGGCGCTCATCCCCCTGGTGGTCTCGGTGGTCCTCCTGCGGGGCGCCGCCTTCCGCCCCCTGCGCGCCCTGCTGGCCGGCCTGTCCGTGGGAACGACGGGGGCCTTCGTGGGAGAGCTCGCGTGCGCCCAGGGCTGGCGGCATGTCCTGGGCTACCACCTGTCCGCATGGGCGCTCGTCGCCGTCGCCACGCTCACCCTCTCGAGGTTTCTCGTGCCCCGGTCTTTCGCCCCATGATCCAGGACCCTTCTCTCATCGTTGTCGAGGACGTGGATGGCGCGCCCGTGCGCATGGGCGAGTCGGTGAAGGTCGTGAGCGTCTCGGCGGATGACTCCTCCATGGACCGGCACTTCCTGGGCCGCACCGGCGTCGTGGTGGCGCTGGTGTTCGATGAGCCGCGCCTCCAGTTCCCGCATGATCCGCTCATCCAGGTGCGTGTCGACGGCCTCGGCGAGGATCTGTTCTTCCCGGAGGAGCTGGAGCTGGCTCCGGAATGGGCGCGGCGCCGGCTCTCCGAGCTGCGGCAGTCGACCCGCGTCTGAGCGGATGCCCGTTCAACGCGCCTCGCGCACCAGCCGCTCCGCCAATTGCCGCGAGGTGAGGATGCCGAAAGGCAGACCCGGGCGATCCGCCAGAGACAGCACCCGCTTGTCCTTGCTCACCAGCCAGGTGGCACCCACTCGCGCGGCGAGCACGAGGAATTTCTGGTCATCCCGGTCCCGGCAGCGGGGCAGGGGCTGCGCGGGGAGCACCATGTCCTCGGTGGCCATGTGCACGAGGCTCCGATAGCGCTCGGAAGCCGCCTGCCGGGCAGCCTCGTCCAGTTCGAAGGTGGGGTAGGCAAGGACGTATTCCAGCTCCGCCAGTGTGTCCCCATCCACCCACGCGGTGAACTCGCCCGCTGTGAGGCTCTGGACCAGGGGGCGCACGGCGGGGTCATCGAACACCAGCAGGTCCAGGACCACGTTGGTGTCGAGCACCAGGCGCGGCGGAGCGTGGAGCGGAGCGGAGGGGGCGCGGGACATGCTGGTCGTCCGGGCTTGGGTGGAGGGGTGGCAGTGTAGTGGCTCATCGACCGGGGAAACATCGCCGCCCGGCATCGGGTTGAGAGTGTGATCTGTGGCGGGGAGGCGCTGCCTGTTCGCGGGGCTTTCCGGAGGCGAACGTGCAGATGCTCACGTCGATGGACCTGGAAGCTCGAGCGGAGAAGGTGGGAGTTTCCTTCCAGGATGTCCTTCAACTCCTGGAAGCCTCCCGCCTGCTCGCTCAAGCACAGGATGTCCGCGACATCGCCCATCGCGTCTGTGGGCTCGTGAAGCGGCTCGTGGGAGCGGACGGCGTCACGTTCGTGCTGAGCGAAGGCGAGCTCGTCTACTACGCCGAGGAGGAGTCGCCCGAGCGCCTCTGGAAGGGCCGCAGGTTCCCCGCGAAGATGTGCATCTCCGGCTGGGCGATCATGAACCGCCAGGCGGCGGTGATCGAGGACATCTACGTCGATCCCCGTATCCCGATCGAGGCCTACCGTCCCACGTTCGTCAGGAGCCTCGCCATGGTGCCGATCGGTCATGAGCAGCCTCGCGGCTCGATTGGCGTGTACTGGGCTCGAAACCACAAGGCGAGCGAGCGCGAGCTGTTCCTGGTGGAGATGATCGCCGAGGCCGCGCTCGCCGCCTTGAGCCGGGTCGAGCTCCAGCAGGAGGCCGAGCACCTCCGGTTGCGGCTCGCCTTCTCGGAGGGAACATCTCGTGTCGAGGAGGATCCCACGCTCGCGCGGCTGATCCCGGTCGTCGCGCACGATCTGAAGAATCCGCTCGGTGCCATCTCGCTCGCATCCCAGTCGCTCATCCGGCGCGGCACGGTCGGGGGGAATGACCTGGTGAACGTCCGGCGCATCCTCTCCTGCGTGGAGCGCGCCCGGCGTCTGGTGGAGGAGGTGCTCGAGTACGCGCGGCTCAAGGCGCAGGGAGGACTGCCGTTGGACCTCGAAGATGCGCGGTTGGATGACGTCGCACGCTCCGTCGTCGAGGAGGCACGGACCGCGTTCCCCGAGCGGCAGATCGACTTCGTCGCCGAGGAGATACACGGCATGTGGGATCCCCACCGGCTGGCCGAGGTGCTGGCGAACCTGCTCGGCAACGCGCTCCAGTATGGCCATCCGGATCGGCCGGTCACACTGCGTGTGGAGTCCTGGAACGGCGAGCCCAGTGTCGAGGTGCACAACTTCGGTCCCGTCATTCCCAAGGATCTCCTGCCGGTCCTGTTCGAGCCGTTCCGGCGGGGACGAAGCGACGGTCATGACTCGGTGGGCCTGGGGCTCTTCATCGTGAACCAGATTGTCCAGGCCCATGGCGGGTATATCCGGGTGCGCTCCACCGCCGAGCAGGGCACCTCGTTCACGGTCCACCTGCCCAGGTGCCAGGCGAGTCCCATCCAGGCGCTGCGCGAAGCCACGGGCTGAGGGAGAGGGGACTCCACTCAGGGCCACGAGACGCCCGGCGCCCGCCCGTGGCCAGGTTCCACGGCCGCAGGACAGGGGGGTGCTCCGCTCCGCGGAACCGCGGCGCAGGGGGCAACTGTGAACCAGGGTGCGTTCAGCGTCGCCGGATGCGCCGCAATATCCGAATTACCGCAGATTCCCGGGTGCTGACGTTGAACGGTGCCGAATGCCTGGTTGAAGCTTCGAATGTCTCAATCAGGGGGGAAGACGATGGGCCAGAGTCCACGCGCGTGGTTCGTGGAGCTGTTGGATGGCTTCCTATCGGAGTCCTTGCGCCGGTCTTCTCCATTGGAGCTCGGCCGGGCCCGGCTGCTGGCCGGGGTGTGCTGGGGACTCATTCTGTGCGTCACGCTGGTCCTGCTCCAGGGGCTGGTGAACCCGATTCCGCTGACCATCACCGTGGTGGGATCGGCGTGCGCGTTGGGGTTCGCGGTGGTGCTGCTGCTGCTGCGCCGGGCGACCTCGACCCGGCCGCTGGCGCTGCTACTGTGCTCCCTGGTGACTGGAGGGATGATCACCCACAGCCTGTACATGAGGGATCTGGCGGTGGCCGCACACGCCTCGCTCATGCTCGTCCCGGTGGTGTCGGTCTACCTGCTGGGGTGGCGCCTGGGTCTGGTCTTCTCCGTTGCCGCCGCGGTGAACGTGGGCCTGGTCTTTCCGCTCCACACCTGGGGCTCGCTGGAAGGCCGCGGCCCGATGCTGTGCAGCTTCGCGGCCATCTACGTGCTGTGCGCGTGGGCGGTGGGCTGGTTGTTCATCTCCGCGCGAGACGAGGCGCAGGCGATGGTCGAGCAGATGCTGCGGACGCTGCGCGAGAGCGAGGGCCAGCTCGTCAGCCTCATCGAGAGTACGGATGATGTGGTGATCTCCCTGGACTCGGAGGGGCGCGTGGTCACCGCCAACGACGCGGCGAGGCAGCTCTTCCTGCGGGTGGTGGGACGGGAGCTGCGCAAGGGAGCGTTCGCCTTTGGCGAGTTTCCACCGGAGGAGCGGGCGAGGTGGCTCGGGTTCATGGTCCGGGCGCTGGGAGGGGAGCGCGTGAAGCAGGAGCTGATCCTCCCGACGAGGGAGTGGACCCTCACGGTGGAGCTGACCGTGAGCCCGGTGAGGGGGGAGGGGGAGCGCGTGGTGGGGACGACGCTCTTCGGGCGCGACATCACGGCGCGCAAGGCGGCCGAGGCCCGGTTGAGCGAGATGCACCGCAACCTGCTGGACGTGTCGCGGCAGGCGGGCATGGCGGAGATCGCCACGGGCGTGCTGCACAACGTGGGCAACGCGCTCAACAGCGTGAACGTGTCAGCGGGGCTGGTGACCGAGCGGCTGCACCGCCTGCACGTGTCCGGCATGAGCCAGGCGATGGAGCTGCTGGACGCGCACGCGGGGGACCTGGGCCATTTCCTCACCCAGGACGCGCGGGGGCAGCAGGTTCCGGTCTACCTGAAGGCGCTGGCGCGGCGGCTCACGCAGGAGCGCGACGAGGTGCTGGCGGAGGTGCGCACGCTGTGCCAGTGCGTGGACCACATCAAGGCGGTGGTGTGCATGCAGCAGCAGCACGCGCGCGCGTCGGGGGTGGTGGAGTTGCTGCCGGTGCCGGAGCTGCTCGACGACGCGCTGCGCCTGCACGCCCTGTCCTTTGAGCGGGTGGGCATCCAGGTGCGGCGGGAGTACGCCCCGGTGCAGCCGGTCTGGGTGGATCGGCACAAGCTGTTGCAGATCCTCCTCAACCTCGTGAGCAACGCGCGTCACGCGCTGCTGGAGAGCGAGCGCGCGGACAAACAGCTCACGCTCCGGGTGGGGTGGGCGGCGGGTGGGAAGCTGCGCATCGAGGTCGTGGACAACGGGGTGGGCGTCGCCCCGGAGAACCTGCCGCGCCTCTTTACCCAGGGCTTCACGACGAAGCGGGATGGGCACGGCTTCGGGTTGCACATCAGCGCGCTGGCGGCCGGGGAGATGCGAGGTGCGCTCTCCTGCACGAGCGCCGGGCGGGGACAGGGCGCCACCTTCACCCTCGTGCTGCCCACCGAGCCATCCGCCGAGGAGGGGACGGGGCACGCATCGCCCGAGCGCGAAGCCGTTGCCCTCGTGTGACGCGGCCCTCGAAAGACGAAGGGCCCGGCACCCTCACCCTGGCCCTCTTCCTGGCGGGAGAGGGAAGGGGGGACACCGGGCCCTGGGGAGACGAGGGACCGCGGACTACTTGACCACCTTGTCCAGCGGCTTCGCCTCGGTGGTGGCCTGGGTCTTCGTCCAGTCGATGACGGGGGTCTGCCACGACATGCCCGTCTCGCCCGGCTCGGGGTCCAGCTTCTCGAACTCGAAGCCGTCACCGCCGAAGTACAGGTACTCGATCGTCGCGACCTTGTACTCCTTCTTCGGATCCAGCGGCTTGCCCTTGGCGTCCTTGAACTTGCCCTTGCCGGCCGCGGTGAAGCCGGAGAACACCGCCTCCGGGTTCTCCAGCTGGTGCGCCAGATCCGCGCCCTTCACCTCCACCACCATCAGCGAGTTCTCGTACGGCAACACCGAGTACACGCTGCCCTTGGTCACCTTGCCCGCGGGCAGGCCCTCGCGGAAGCCCTTGCGGTTGAGCACCACCGCGTCCGTGCCCAGCTGCTCCCGGATGGCGCCCGTCACCCAGGTGAGCAGCTGCTTGGAGTTCTTGTCGAAGGCCTTCTTCGTGAAGCCGATCTGCTCGCCCAGGGCCGTGTCCAGCCGGGTCTTGTAGTCGGAGATCTTCTTCGCGAGCTCGGCGTTCGGCGCCGGAGCACCCTCGCCGCCCGTGACGTCCACCTGCGACGTCTCCACGCCCGTCACCTGCTCACCCTCGGGCTTGGAGGCATCGTAGGTGTAGGCGGCGCGCAGGTACTTGTCGAAGCCCAGGCCCAGCGACACATAGGAGGTATTGCCCTGCTTGGTGTCCACCGGCTGCAGGCAGCGGCCACCGGCCACCAGCGACACCTTCCACTCGGGGTGCTTGCCCACCACCGGCTCGAGGTTGGTCGGGCACTCGTCCGCGAGCACCACGACGGTGTCCGCTCCGTCCTTCTGGGCCGCGGCCACCGCCTCCGTCAGCGCCTGCTCGTCGGGGATGACCTCGAGGCCCTCGGCGCGCCCGGCCATCGCCGTGGTCACCGTCTTGGGCGAGGTCAGGCCCACCACGCCAATCTTCAGGCCCTGGCGCTCGAACACCTTGTAGCCCGGCAGATGCCAGCCCTTGGCCAGGGCGGAATCCTTCACCTTCAGGTTGGCCGCCAGGAAGGGGAAGCCGCCCGCCAGGTGGTTCTTCTGGAACTGCTCCAGCCCGTAGTCCAGCTCGTGGTTGCCCAGGGCGGACGCGGCGAAGCCCATCTGGCCCATCGCCACGGCGGTGGGCTCGCCATAGAAGAAGGAGGAGATGGCCGGGCCGTTCCACGCATCGCCGATGGTCAGCGCCAGCGTGGAGGCGTCCTTACAGGGCGCGACACCGTCCTTCACCTGGCCCGCACAGTGCTTCTCCTTGGCCTCCCACCAGCCGAGCAGCTCGGCGGCGCCGGTGGTTGGCTTTCCCTCCTCGGAGGTGGTGGACAGGAGCTGGCCATTGGGGCTGCCGGTGACGAGCACCGTCACCATGGTCGGCTTGGGGGCGGGGGGCTGGGCCGCGGGCGCCTGCGCCGGCTGGGCGGTCTCGGCGGGCTTGTGCTCTTGAGCGGAATTCTTGTCGCAACCGGTGAGCGCGCCCACGAGGGCGAAGGCCACCACACCGGAAGCACGGCGCCACGGGTTGCTCCCCGCCGCCGGCTTGGAATCGGACTCTTGATGCATGAGGGCTCCGAATTTGTTGGCGATACGACCGCGCGAATAGCACACCTCCCCCCGGGGGTCGCGAAAAAGGGGGACCCCGCCTCCCTCCGCCCTCCGTGGTAGGGTCGGGGCGTGCAGAGTCAGCAGAAGGGTGTTCCGCCCCCTCCGGTGAAGGAGCAGGACGGGGGAAGTCATGAGGCCGGGCCCGCCTCCGCTCAGGAGCGGATGCTCCGGCAGGTGTGGGAGGACGTGCGTCGGGGCGCGGAGCACTTCCACCAGCGACAGGTTCCGTTGCCAGTGAATCGGTTGGGACAGTTCGTCCATGGCCTGAGCCTGCCGTTCCATCTGGCGAGGGCCCTGCTGGCGGACAAGACGACCCGGTCGCGCTACCTGCGGGTGAGCCTCACCCAGACGGCCGTCATCATCGCGCTGGCGGCGCTGTTCACGGGCTCGGGCAAGGAGGTCGTGGAGAGCGTCGGGCCCGAGGACTGGTCCGAGCAGGTGGAGGAGGCCCAGGCCGATGCGGAGGAAGCCGCGGCGGACGCCCAGGTGCGGGCCGAGGAGGCCGTGCGGCAGGCGGAGCAGTTCGAGAAGGCGGCCGAGAAGGTGGCCGCGCTCGCCGAGAAGGCGGGCGCGGATGGGGACGAGGTGCGGGCCAAGGTGGAGGAGTCCCTGCGCAAGGCGAAGGAGGTCGTGAGCGAGGCGAAGGAGTCCCTGCGCGAGGAGAAGGAGGCCCGGGAGAGCCAGAAGGCCGCGAAGGAGTCCGCGAAGGACGCCGAGCGCCCTCGCAAACGCACCGTGCATCAGGTGGTGTACTGGGCGACGTTCCTGTCCTCGCTGCACCTCGCCCAGTGGATCGTCATCGCCCTGTCGCGCGACTACCACACGGCGCTCGCGCGCGAGGCGAGCCTGCTCTCAGGGATTCCGCCGGAGGACGAGGCGTTCTCCCCGCGCGTCCGGCTCAACATGCAGTGGCTGCGCAACAAGATGAAGCGCCGTTGGCGGGCCCTGCTGGTGTTCGCCGTCGCGACGCCCCTGCTCTGGCTCGTCAAGCTACCGCTCATCTGGGGAGGCGACAGCGTCTTCACCGCGCTGCTGTCCGTGTGGGGGACCTGGTGGTTCGTGGTCTTCACCGCCGGCAAGAGCTCCCTGGCCTGGAACGAGCCCACTCCCCGCGAGCCCTGGTTCCTGCGCGGCTGGCGCTGGGCCACCTCGCACCTGGTGCCCTTGCGCGGGCCGATGGGGACCTACGGCTCGGTGTGGACGGCCGTCACCCGGCCCGTGTTCTCCCCGATCGCCAGTGTGGAGCGGCAGCCCTGGAGCTTCAGCGGGCTCGCGGTGACGCGGGCGTTCGCGGCGCTCCCCGTGGTGAAGTGCTTCCTGCGCCCCGTCATCCCCGTGGCCGCCTCCCACCTGCTCCTGGCGGACGCGGCCGGCTCGGTGGAGGCGAGCGCTAGCTCGCGGCCTTCTGCTCCGGGACTGGGGGCTGCTCCTCCTGATTCTTCGGGTGCCCCCCCAGCTCCAACAACTCCCCCGCCTGCCTCGCCTCGGCGGACTGCATGACGGCGCGCAGTTGCTGGCTCACCGCGCGGAAGAAGCCCGTGAGCAGCTCGGGGCGGTCCGCCAGCAGATCGAGGAAGTCGCGCCGGTCGATGACCAGCACCCGCGTGTCCTCCACCGCGATGATGTCGTTGGGGCGGGGGGCTCCGTCCAGCAGGCTCAGGTCGCCGAACGTCTCCTTGGCGCGCATGCGCAGCACGTGCTCGCCGTTGCTGATGGCGTCCACCGCGCCCTCGACGATGACGTAGAGCGCGTCGCCCGGATCGCCCTGGCTGTAGACGCGCTCGCCCGCGCGGAAGCGGGCCTCGCGGGCGATCGCCGCCACCGCCGCCACGTCGTCCACGTCGCTCTGCGAGAAGACGTGCACCTCCTCCATGAGGAACAGCTTCTGCACCGTCGCCTGACTCATGTCTCCCTCCTGCGGCGGCGGCAGATCCAAGCCGATCCGGCCCGCCACGTAGCGCGCGCACCCGCGCAGCACCACATCCTCGCTGCGGCACAGCCACGCGAGGTGTGCTTCCAGCTGACCCGGCGTGCCGGGAGGCAGATCCCGGTGGTGTGATTCCACCTGCTCGCGCACCAGCGCCCGGTCCTCCTCGTCCGTCAGCGTCTCCAGCAGCTCCAGCGCGTAGGCCCGCCGCCGCGCATCCTGTCCCGCCACCTGCTGGTGCACGCGCCGCATCACCTGGGGCGGGTGCAGCAGGCCCAGCAGGAAGAAGGACAGCTCCAGGGCCTGGTCCAGCCGATCTCCCACCACGCGCGTGAGCAGTGAATGGTCTCCCAGCTCCGCGCGCAGGTCGCGGAAGGGCTCCACCAGGGCGCGGTACACCTCGCGCCGCCGCCCCAGGGCCTCGCGCACGCGGTCCTGATCCACCGGGTGCTCGGGGTGCTCGTCCCGCAGGCGGGAGAGCTCCGCGCCGATGCGGAAGTGCAGCCGGGCGTCGTCGCGCACGTTGGAGAAGAGCAGGGCGTGCAGCGCCGCCGGCGTCCCGATGTGGCGCAGCACGCGTGGCACCTGCAGCCGCATGGTCAGCGGCGCGGAGAGATCGTTGAGCGTCGTCTCCAGCAGCGGCGTCACCTCGTCACCCAGCGCGGCCAGGGCCTCGCGTGCCTCGCGCCGCTCCTCGCGCCAGGTGATGAAGGTCAGCAGCCGGGGCGCCAGCTTCACGTAGCCACCCTCGCCCACGGAGCGCACCGCCACGCGCCGCACCGAGCTGTCTGGATCTCCCAGGAAGGACGTCAGCATGGGCGTGTAGCTCGGGTCCTTCAGCCTGCCGA
The DNA here is from genome assembly GCF_003044305.1 of Vitiosangium sp. GDMCC 1.1324. Lineage (GTDB taxonomy): Bacteria > Myxococcota > Myxococcia > Myxococcales > Myxococcaceae > Archangium. The sequence continues at coordinate 214,170 of NZ_PZOX01000001.1, forward strand.
ACAGCCGGGCCACCTCGCGGCGATCCGCCACCGGGGCCTGCGTGCCCCGGGCCGCCAGCGCCCCCAGGGACACCAGCGCCGCCGCGCGCCACTTCGTGGTCAGCAGTGCGCCAATGGCCGCGCAGCGCAGCCCCACGTCCGCGCTCTGCAGCAGCGGTGGTAGCAGCACCTCGGCCCGCTCCGGTGCCAGCTTCGCCAACGCCCACACCGCGCTGTCCCGGGGGCGGCGGGTGCCCTGTGTCACCAGCTGCTCCAGCAGCGGCGCCGTCTCGGTGGCCCCGAGCTCCAGCGCCAGGGACACGGCCTTTTCCTGCACCCGCTCATGCGTGTGGCGCAGCAGCACGGACAGGTGCGGCTGCAGCGACAGCCCCTCCTGGGACAGGAGCTCCATCGCGTTGAGCACCCGCTCCGGTGCGCTCGAGCCCAGCGCCTCCACCAGCAGCCGGCGATCCTCGCGGCCCAGCGCCTCGTCGTCCTCGGAGGTGGCGCCCACCTGCTCGCCCAGCGCCTCCACGTAGGCCGGCCTCAGGCGCAGCAGCAGCACGCCGAGCAACCCGCACACGCCCACCACCACGAGCGCCATGGTGACGCCATCGGCCATGCGGCCCGCGCCGATCAGCAGCACGCCCGCCAGCACCGTGCCGCCCTTGCGCAAGAGCCCCTCCACCGCGCCGCGCAGCGCCTCGCGCTCCTCGTCCGGCACGGCCGCGTACAGCAGCTGCACGCCCACCGGCAGCAGCGAGTAGTTCACCGCGTTCTCCAGCAGCCGCAGCAGGTGCACCGGCCACAGCTCGCGCGTCACCAGCGAGGCCACGGCCAGTGGCGCCATCGCCCCGGGCAGCAGCGCCAGGTAGCGCATCAGCCCGAGCCGCTTGAGCAGCCGCTCGGCCAACAGCAGCTGGAAGACGACGCACACCAGGCCGATCCACAGCTGGAGCGAGCCGAAGAGCGCCGCCAGCCCGTCCTCGCTGAGCGTGTTCTCCACGCGCAGGCGGAAGAGGTAGTCGACGAAGGAGGAGAGCACCGCGAAGCTCACGCCCAGCGCCGCCAGCACCCGGGCATAGCTGCTGGTGGCGAGGTACTCCCAGGCCGCCACGGGCGGAGCCAGGTGGCGGGGGCGCGAGGGTTGCGGCGCCCCGCCGTGGTGGAAGTGGAAGGCCCCTCCCGCGGCGAAGAGCGACAGCGCCCCGCTCACCACGATGGCGGCGGTGCCGAGCCGCTCGGCCAGTCCCTGCACCAGCAGACCGCCCAGCATGCCTCCCGCCATGCCCACCCCGTTGAGCGCGGTGAAGGCCCGCCGGGCCTCGCGTGCGTCGAAGGCCGACGCCATCCGCCCCCAGAAGCGCAGGGAGATGAACGTGGTGAAGGCGTCCACGAAGAGGTACAGCACCAGCGCCGGAGTCCTCTGGCCCAGGGACACGCCCACCGCCAGTCCCAGCACCCCCACTCCTCCCACTGCGGTGAGGATGCTCAGCGACTCGCTCGCCGTGCCCGGCTCCCGGCGCGGCAGCAGCGTCAGCGTGGCCACGAGCAGCGCGCCCACCAGGTACAGGTAGGGCATCGTGTGCGACTCGAAGCGCGAAAGCACCAGTGCGTTGGCAGCCGTCTTGAGCTGCGTGACGCCAGCGATGAGGGCGAACTGGAACGTTGCCGCGGGCCACAGGCGGTGGCCCCAGGACTGCGACTCTTGGGCTGCCACGGGTCAGCCAGTCTACCTTCCGAAAACCGGAATTTCCAGGACGAAGCGGGACCCCGAGCGAGCGAGCAGGCGGGCGGGTGGGCTCCGGTCAATCCTCGGGAGCGCCGCCGAGAATCCACGAGCGGATGCTCACGAGTTCGCCCGGGTGGGCATCGAAGTATTCCGGGTTGTTGCGAGGCATGCGGCTGCCGCATTGCGTGCCGGAGAGCTTCATCACCAGCGCGGAGGACTCCGGGTCGCCGGGGGCCACCCGCATGAAGTCCTCGCAGGCCTGCGTCTCCGCCCGCACCTGGACGAGCGCCGCATGGCTCCGGCCCCGCAGCAGATCCAACCCGCCACTCTTGCCGTGACACTGGGAGCACAGCGTCTCCCAGAGCACCTGGATGTCCTGGGCGTAGTGGGGCATCCGCACCGGCACCTTCACCGTCCGGCTCACCGTGGCTCCATGGCCATCGGACACGAGCACCTCGAAGGTGAAGTCCGTTTGCGCACCCATCGCTGGCGAGTACCAGGTGACGCTCTCGCCCTCCGCGCCCGAGACGAAGGTGCCCTGGGGCGTGGGGCCGAGCTGGCGCCAGAGATACGTGAGGGCATCTCCGTCCGGATCACTCGCCCGCACCGAGAGCGTGAGGGTGTCTCCGGCCTTCACCCACGAGGGCGAGAACGCCGGCGTTCCGGAGATCACCGGTGCTCGATTGGTCCGCTCCGACGGAGGCTGGACCTTCACCTGGATGTCGGCCTGTGTGGTGCCCCCGTTCGAGTTCGTCACGGTGACCTGGAGCGTGAAGGTCGTGGGCGACTTCACCACCGGCGCGAGCCAGGCCGGCGTAGGTGAGGCAGGGTCGCTGAACGTCCCCTCGGGTGACGCGGGGAGCTGTCTCCAGGTGTAGGTGAGCGCTCCTCCATTGGGGTCTACCGCCTGGACGGAGAGCTTCACCAGGAGTGGTCCCTCGACGACGGTGGCCGACGCCGCGGGACCCCTCAAGATGACCGGTGCATCACACGCACAAAAGAGAACACATGTGAGCAAGAGTCGCGTGACGACCCGTTTCCCAACGGAAGACACCATGGCTCTCCCCCCCCTCCAGAGCGCGTTCCATCCTGGCTCGGCACGGGGACCTGGGAGCCCCGTGACCCCCGCTCGGGTGCCTCGGCACGACCACTGAAAGCTAGTCAGTGATGGCCATCGTGCATGAGACGACGTCATGGTTGCCTGCCACCCCGGGCCTGTTTGAGTATGAGACGCGTTGGTCCTACTCTGGGGGCACCATGATTACCGCCGTTCTTCTGGCCCTTCTTTGTTCGGCTCCGGACGCCGCCGGTACGCCCCTGTCGCCCGATGCACTGGGTGCTCCTCCCCATGCGGATGAGTCGCCCACGGCCTGGGCCTGCACCGTGGAGACGCTGAGAGCGGGCCGCGAATGTGTCTTCGAGGCCGAGGTCTCCTCCTCCACGGATGTGAAGGCCCAGTCGGCGAGCAACATCCGCTCGCTCAAGGAGATTGGACATACGCTGTGCCTGGAGGCCGCGAAGCCGCCCTCGGGAGTCGCCGCGGACAAGAACCTCGTGGCGCAGTGCGAGCGCAAGTACAGCGAGGCCGCGGATGACGCGTGTGGCCTGGACGGGAAGGTGCCCATCATCGACGCGAAGGGCCGCTTCGCGCCGGCCGCCCGGGCCTGCTACCGCCAGTTGTCCTCGGTGCTGCAGGACACCGCCATGATGGCGGCGGTGGCCTCGGCGTGCTGCCAGTGCGCGGAGAAGCGCGGATGCCCGGCCGCGGGTGAGCGCTGCCACGAGAACGTGTCCCACCAGGAGTTGAGCGCGACGGCGCTCGCGTGCCTGGCCAGCCAGTGCGGCGCGTCCTGTGAATTGATGATACCGGCGAACCAGACCACGTCCGGGGACTCGAGGCCGGCCCGGCGCGTCCGGCAGTCGTCGGCCCATGCCACGGGGTCCCTGTAATGGCAACCGGCGCAATGGAGCGAGGACTCATGTCTGCCTTCCAGAAGATGACGAAGGTGGCCGCGCGCTCGGGTGCGGCCCTGTGCTGCGCGCTGGCCGCGGTGGCCACGGTGGGGTGTGGCTCGGCGAGGCACACGCATACGGTGGAGGCGCGGGGGTCCTCCCGGCGCCTGTTGCAGGAGGAGCGCCCGGCTCCCGTGGCCACGGCCGAGACCGCTCCCGCCGAGCGGGCGCGGCCGGTGGAGAAGGACTTTGGCGCCCGCTACGCGACGCCGGCGCAGTGCGAGGTGGCGGCCCGGAAGCGGCTGCTCTCGTCCCGGGACGAGGGCTGGGCGGCGCTGAAGTCCTGTGTGGAGCAGATGCACTTCACGCTGCTCGACGCGCTGCTGAGCGACGCGTGGGCCGAGGAGCTGCGGGTCCGGCCAGACGCGGCGCAGGTCATCGCCCAGGTGGTGGCCAAGCGCGGTGGCAGCGTGGACGGCGAACTGAAGCTGCTGCACGAGCGCAAGGTGCCCATCTTCGGGCTGTCGGCCGCCATCGCGCAGCCCGACATCTACAAGGGCCGCTACCTGCTGCTGCGCGCCCAGGTGGCCGACGTGCGCAGCGAGGGCGACAGGCCCACGGTGTGGCTCGTCGAGCAGGCGCTGGGCTCGGTGGAGAGCGATCAGCCGGTGGGCTACTCGACGCGCAAGGACACGGCGTCCGTGCACTCCGGCGCGGTGAACGGGGACGCGGGGCTGCTGGGCCGCGCCAACCTGGGCGGGCAGATTGGCACCAGCGAGCGCGAGCAGAGCTCGCTCACGGTGCGGCGCTTCGACAACGTCACGGACGAGACCGGCCGCGAGGCGCTCGGGCGTCTGCCGAAGGCGGATCCGTTCTTCGCGCCAGGCAGTGACTTCGTGGTGCTCGCGCGCTTCGATGGGTTGCGCACCACCTCGGGTGGTGACGAGGAAGAGGACGAGGCAGCCCCCAAGCTGCCGGTGCTCACCATCGTGGGCTACTACGCGCCGCACCCGCTCATCGTCTACTGAGACGGGCCGGGCATCGCGCAGTGCCTCGCCGCCAACGTGCCGGGGGTAGAGGAGGATCTGTCGAGTCATGTTAGCCTCCGGACTCCGGAGGTTGACCTGCGCGTGAGACCGCTGCTCTTCAGACTGCCCGTACCCGGGGACACGGTGGGCCAGTACCGCGTGGTGGCCCCGCTGGGCCGGGGGGGCCAGAGCCACGTCTACAAGGTGGAGTGCGCCGGACGATTCTTCGTCCTCAAGGTCTTCCCCTCACGTCCAGGGCGGAGTCCCTGGGGCGAGCTCGAGCTCGACATCCTGCGTCACCTCCAGCACCCCAACGTGGTGCGTGTCCTGGGGTATGGGCGGTGGCCGGACCCGGAGCAGGGCTTCTTCTACATCGTCATGGAATTCGTGGAGGGACTGACGCTGGAGGCGCACGCCCTGGAGCACAACCCCTCGGCACGTCAGGCTGCCACCCTCCTGCTGAAGGCGGCGCGAGCGCTCGGGGTGGTGCACCGCCAGGGTGTCCATCACCGGGACGTGAAACCGGAGAACCTGTTGGTGAGGGCGGTGGACGGAGAGCCGGTGTGGGTGGACTTTGGGGTGGGCCACCTGAAGGGCCGCACCACGGCGCCGGGGATGAGCGGGCTGCCCCCGGGGACACCGGAATTCGCCAGCCCGGAGGCCTACCGTTTCCTCCAGGAGCACTTCGAGGAGCAGGTGCGCTACCGGCCGGGCGTGGCCGACGAGGTGTGGGCCTTCGGCGTCACCACGTACTGGCTGTTGACGGACGTGCTGCCCTTTGGCGAGCGCGGCACCAACCCCACCATGGTGAAGGACATCCTCACCCGGACACCAGAGATGCCGCACGAGCGCAACCCGAGCGTGCCGGTGGAACTGAGCGGGGTGTGCATGCGCATGCTGGAGAAGGAGCCCAGGGCGCGCTACGCGGACATGGAGGCGGTGGCCGTGGCGCTGGAGGAATCGCTGGCCGGGGCCGGGGAGGAGGCGTTCTGGGACGCGCCGATGCTGGACCCGGACGCGCCAGAGAGGCGGACGACGGAGGAGATTCCCGGGATGGTGGTGGACCGGGACGCCAAGGAGCGCTTCATGCAGATGTGGAAGGCAGGGCAGTCCCGGCGCGGGCGGGTGCGCAAGGCCCGGCGCGGGTTGCTGTCCCTGATCGAGGGCCCTCCCGCCGTCGTGGCGCCCGTGGAGGAGGCGGAGCAGGCCGATGACTTCGAGGCAATGGCGGAGTCCCTGGAGGCATGGCTGCTGGCGCCGCGTCCGCTCCAGCCGGGAGTCGAGCCCGCTGCCGGAGCCGCGGCAGTCGCCGCCCGACCGGCGGCCCCCGTACATGAGGCAGAGGCCGCACCACCCGAGCCAGCGGCCCCTGTGCATGGGGTTGAGGCCGCACCACCCGAGCCAGCGGCCCCTGTGCATGGGGTTGAGGCGGCACCACCCGAGCCGGCGGCTCCCGTGCCGGGAGTTGTCCGCCGTGTGCTCTCGCGCCTGCGCTCTGGCGTGGGGGTACCTCTGGTTCGCGCGGTGGCCGTGGCGCTCGCCGGGGTGTTGCTGGGAGCGCTGCTGCTGGCCCGCCCATGGGCCGTGCAGGACCGCCCTGCTTCCGTGGTGGCACCCACCTCGGCGCCCACAGCACCAGAGGCACCGCTACTTCCCGGGTGGTTGGAGGGTCAGCCGACGCTGCATGCCTCCCTCGGCGGCGAAGTGGCGGCGCCGTGGGAGTCGTCCGAAGCTGGAAGGGGCGCGGTGCCCTTCACGGGCCCCACCCCCGCGCCCGTGTTCGCCACCATGCTTCGCAAGGAAGACGCCCGCTTGAAGCCCGAAGAGAAGCTCACCCCAAGGCCACAGCGCAAGGCACCGGGCTGCGTGCCCACCGTTCAGGAGACGTGCGTGGTCGGCATCTGCACCATTCTGCTCACGGGTTGCCCTGGTACGCCCCAGGTGGTGCGCCCCCCTCCCAGGCCCTCCGATTGTCCTCCCGGCGCCGTGAAGACCATGACGGAGGAGCTGGGCCTCCGCATCGGCGAGGAGGGCTTTGTCAGTTTCCCCAAGGAAGGTGGCGCCAGGCCCGTTACCGTGCGGGAATCCACCCAGGTGGAACTGCTCATGAACTTCGGGAAGCTCTACGGGGGGACCGAGCTCTCCGGGCGGCTCTACCTCGGGGCGGAGCGCATCTACGGCCGCTTCACCCAGGCCCGGACACCCGCCGGGAAGACGTACCCGGTTTGCATCGAGCTCGCGCCGAGAGATAGCTACGAGCGGGGCGTCCAGCGGGAGGACACCGGTGGCCCCGCCGACTCCGCCGTGGTCATCTCCAATCAGAGAGGCAAAGTGGTGGACCACTTCGAGTAAGGGCACGGCGGCTGGCGGCACGGGGCGGCCAGGTGTGGTAGAGGCCAACGTTTCTGGTTGCCACTCCCTGCATTGCCTTGGAGGTTGACTTCCCGTGCCCCTCGCATCCCCCGTGGGTCTGCTCGCGCTGGCCCTCCTCGCCACTCCACCCAAAGCCCCTGAGCCATCCCGCCCGGACGAGTGTGAGACGGCGAGCCCCCGCCTCGAGCTGACGGCCGAGCCCCCCGCGAGGCAGCCGGTGGTGTGTGGAAGTCCTCGCATGTCCACCACGTTCCGCTTCGACTCGCTGCTGCTTCCGGAGTCCGTGAGGATTCAGGAGCGGGAGCGCTTCGAGGATGTGGCCGTGGGGCGGACGACGCTCACGCTGGTGTCCCCCAAAAACATGGTGGCCGGGGAGCGATTCACGGTGGAGGTGTGCTTCGTGGACGGCGCGGCCCCCGCCTGTGCCAGCTTCCTGCTGGTGGGGCACCCGGGGCTCGGCATGCAGCAGGTGGAGGTGTTCCGCCAACCCCGTCCGGTGGCGTCCTACCAGCAGGCGGAGAGGGAAGCGCGGGCCGAGGCTCAACAACTGCGTGAGGAGGTGCGGCAGTTGCGCGCCGAGCTCGGCGCGCCAGAGGGGCTGCGGGGGGTGTTCGCCTCGGGGTTGTTGGGGAAGCAGGGCATTGCGTGCAAGGACCTGACGGACAGGTTCATCCAGCCGGAGGGAAATGCGCTCAGCCCGGAGGATGTTCGTAGCTGCCGCGCGGAGGGCCGCGTCGCGGTGGAGGTGTGGCTGCTGAATCCCGGAGCGGTGCCCTGGACGGCGGGAGGTGCGGTGCTGCGGGGCCCCAAGGGCGAGGTGTTGAAGCCGCTTCCCCTCTGGCAACCGGAGCCCATCCTCCCGAGCGAGCCGGGAGTCATAACCAAGCGGCAAGGACGCGTGGTGGTGGAGGTGTTGGCCTCGGCGACGGAGGCCCGTGGCACGTACACCCTCACGCTCTGGGACGCGGAGCACAAGCGCACTGTCATTCTCGGAAACGTCACGTTTCCGTAGCGTTGCCGAGCGAGATTGACGTCCAAGGACAGCGGTCAATGCGTTGCATCCCCCGGTCAGCTGCCGACGGTGGCTTGACGGGCGTATTCGTACTTCCGTGTAATCCCCGACTGGGGCTTCCCGCCCACGCGGCTTCTAGGGAGGTGCATCATGTTCACCTGTCTCGTTGGCCCGCGAGTGGCGGGTGTGCGGCAACACGCTGCGTGGACCGTGCTGGCCCTGGTGGCGCTCGTGTTCCAGGTGGGCTGTGCCACGGGAGCACCCTTGGGGGGTCGCCCGCTCGGGAGCTACCCATATCGGCCCCTGAAGCCTCAGCGCTTCCATGAGCCACCGCCAGAACTCCTTACTCCCGGCAGTGGAGACAGTGCTGGAGGGTCTCTCGTTCCGGCTCGGGGGCCGAACGCGATGATCCGCTTCGAGGAGGGAGTCAGGGAGCGGGAGAGGCGGGTGGAGGAGGCGAGGGCGGAGGCCCTGGTACTGGCGGCGCGGAGAGAGGGGCGCGGGCCGGATGCGGACGAGGCGGCGAGGGAGGCTGAAGCGGACAGGGCCGCGGCCCGGCTGGTGGGCCAGTGCAGCGGAGTGGAGGAGGTGGGGACGGTGCTGGCCTTCACCTTCTGGGTGGAGGACGGCGCGCTGACGCCGGTGGGCTACCAGGAAGAAAGGCGTGGCGAGCGCGCGGGGAGGCCGGTGGAAGCGGAGAAGCTGGCGCGGGTGCTGCGCCACGTCTTCACTGAGTACGTAGGGCGGCGGACGGGCGAGGTGGTGCTGAGGCTGAGGCGAGAGGAGTCACAGTGGGCGGTGGACTACGACGCCACGCGCCCAGCAACCCGTCCTCCCGAAGCCAGGACACTCGCGGTGCGCACGCAAGGCACCCCGGCTGACACCTTCCTCGCCTTTCAGGAGGCGGCCGGGAAGTGGACGCGCGCCGTGCAGGTGCCAGCCGGTGGCGCGGCGCAGGTGGAGCTCGAGGTACGGCTGGAGGACGGCCGGCTCGGTGGCTGGGAGTTGAAGGAGGTGCGGCGCACGCGCGAGGGGCCGGGAGGCAGCCCACGGCGGCTGTCGTCCGAGGTGGCGGGGCACCTGGTCCAATCGCTGCTGCCCTTCACCGAGGGGCTGGGCCCGCGCACGGTGCATCTGGTGTTGCGGGCTGAGCACCGGCTGGGAGAGGAGGGGGCACGGGGCCGGGTGGAGTCCGTGCAGGTCGTGCGCCCGCCGTATGTGCCCGGGCCAAGTTGGTACCTGTCCATGCACGAGGCCATCCTGCTGCGCTGGCGGGAGAACGTGGTGGAGGGCTCGGCGTGGCTGGCGCAGCGGGGCGTGGAGGAACTGGCCGTGTGGTGCGCGATGGGAATCATCGCCAAGGGCCTGGGCTTCTTCGCGACGGAGGGGCTGGAGTGGGTGACGAGGGCGCTGGGGAGAGACCCCGAGGTGGTGGCTGGGTGGTTGCGCACCTCGCTCAAGCGCCTGTCCACGGAGGAGAGGGCTGCCTTTGAACAGCTCTGGCAGAAGGTGGCGCTGGAAGGCGAGCAGGCCCTGAGTCGGAGCGAGCGAAAAGCACTGCGAGGACTCTTCGTCCGGCTCGAAGAAGCTATTCAGGAGCCGTTGGATGATGATCTGAAGCGAACTCTTCGAAAGGAAGCTCGCGCGTATTACGTGGAGCTATATCCGCAGTTCGCTAAAATCTTGGATGAGCAGGGTCGCATGCTTCCCCTCCATCATCGGAGGCCGCTCCAATACGCTCATCTCTTCCCGGATGAAAACATCAATGCCGCAGAGAATCTGGCGGTGTTGCAGAACTATATTCATAAAGAAATCAACGTCTTGTGGGGGAGGTTTCGAAAGGCCCGGCCCAACCCTACAGCGGATGAAGTGAGGCGAGCAGCCGAAATCATTGATAGGCAGTTCGAGCCCTGGTACCACCGCGTCGATGAGCCACCAGGATTGTTGAAGACCGCCGAACAAGCCAGAGAGGCCGCGCTTCGTGAGTTGAAGATCCGATTCCCTGGCCTTGAGTAGACAAGGAGAAAAGATGGAGTCCATGGCTTTGCCCGGACTGGAGCGGCTGATGGAAGTATGTCAGCGGTTGACTCTGGGCCTGAAGACCTCACCGCCTGCGCGTGAGCCGTTGAGGGCTGGAAGTTTGCTGGCGGGCGTTCCCTTCGACCCGGTACTGGCGAGCGTCTATGCGCGCCTGGGGCACGCGGCTTTCGCCACCAAGGTGATGGGGTGGGTTCTTACTCGCTACGATGATGAGGTGCATGGGCTAGAGAAGGATAACGAGTGGTGGCGGGAGAACTATGAGGCGCAACTGGGGGAGTCTGTGATTGTTTTCGGTGGTGAGAAGGGGCTGGCCTACACCTATGCCACCGTACCCGGCCTCGCAGATGCGTGGGGAAGGCAGCCTGTAGTGGAGGTGAACACCTATGAGGACGAGCTCAAGGTCATGCCCATTGCCTCGAACGTAGACCGTTTCTTCGACAGCTACTCGCGTTATCTGGAAGCCCTGGTCGCAGACCCGCGTTACCAAGAGTCGGGAGAAACGGATCTCATCTTTCCCTGGCACGCAACTGGGATTCTCGCACGGGATGAGCGGCTAGTGGAACTGATGCGCGCTGGGCGCTTCGAGTCGTTGATGAAAAACACGAGGGAAAGCAAGGCGACGCGCCAGTGGTTCGCGAAGGTGGCGGGCGTTCCGGTGTGAGTGCCTGTTTCTCTCGAAGATGAGGAGGAACAGTGGAATCCATGGCCTTGCCCGGATTGGAGCGACTGATCGAGGTGTGCCAGCGGTTGAACTTGGGGATGGAGACCTCACCGTCCGCCCGTGAGCCGTTGAAGGCTGGGAGTTCGTTGGTGGGCCTTCCATTCGATCCGATCCTGACGAGTGTCTACACCCGCCTGGGACATGCGGCTTTCGCCACGGAGGTGATGAGATGGGGGCTCACCCGCTCCGACGACCAAGTACACAGGCTGGAGGAAACCAACAAACGGTGGCGGGAGGAATGGTGGAAGGAGCTGGGGGCGCCGGTAATTGTTTTCGGTGGCGATATCTATACCTATGCCACTGTGCCTGAACTCGCGGACGTATGGGGAAGGCAGCCCGTGGTACGCGTGGACACCTACGAGCCTGATGCCCACGTCATGCCCGTGGCCTCGACTGTGGACAGATTCTTCGACAGCTATTCGCATTACCTGGAGACCCTGATTGAAGACCCTCGCTACCAGGAGTCGAGAGAAACAAAGCTCTTCTTTCCTTGGCATGCGACTGAAATCCTCGCGCGGGACGAGCGGTTGGTGGAGTTGATGCGCGCGGGGCGCTTCGACTCTTTGATGAAGAACATGGATGACGAGACGCGCCGCTGGGCCGCCAAGGTGATGGGGAACCAGGTGTGAGTGCCTGGCCCCGCAATGGAGGAGGAACGATGGAGTCCATGGAACTGCCCGGGTTGGAGCGGCTGTCGGAAGTATGCCAGCGGTTGGACCTGGGGTTGGAGACTTCACCGCCCGCTCGTGAGCCGTTGAGAGCTGGGAGCTTGCTGGAGGGGATTCCCTTTGATCCGGTACTGGCGAGTGTCTATGCGCGCCTGGGACACGCAGCTTTCGCCACGGAGGTGATGTGTTGGGTGCTCTCCCAATCCAACGATGAGGCGCACGACCTGGAAAAAATGAATAAGCGGTGGCGGGAGAAGTGGTGGAAAGAATTGGGGGAGCCTGTGATTGTTTTCGGCGGCGATATGGGAATGGCCTACACCTATGCCACCGTACCCGGCTTTGCGGACGGATGGGGAAGGCAGCCCGTGGTGCGCGTGGATACCTACGAGTACGAGCCCAAGGTCATGCCCATCGCCTCGAGCGTGGACAGATTCTTCGACAGTTACTCGCGCTACCTGGAAGCCCTGGTCGCAGACCCGCGTTACCAGACGGCAGGAGAAACGGATCTCCTCTTTCCCTGGGATGCGACCGAAATCCTCGCGCGGGACGAGCGGTTGGTGGAGTTGATGCGCGCGGGGCGCTTCGACTCGTTGATGATGCATGTGGACGACGAGACGCGTCGTTGGGCCGCCAAGGTGATGGGCACCCAGGTGTGAGTGCCTGACTCCACGATAGAGGAGGAACGATGGAGTCCATGGCTCTGCCCGGGTTGGAGCGGTTGTTGGACGTATGTCAGCGGTTGAATCTGGGCATGAAGACCTCACCGCCCGCGCGTGAGCCGCTGAGGGCTGGATGTTTGCTGGCGGGCGTTCCCTTCGACCCGGTACTGGCGAGCATCTATGCGCGCCTGGGGCACGCGGCTTTCGCCACGGAGGTGATGGGATGGATTCTCACCCGATCCGATGATCGGGTACACAGGCTGGAAGAGAACAACAAATGGTGGCGAGAGAATCACTGGGAGCAACTGGGGGAGCCCGTGATTGTTTTCGGGGGGGAGATGGGAATGGCCTACACCTACGCCACAGTACCTGGTCTCGCGGATGGGTGGGGAAGGCAGCCCGTGGTGGAGGTGAACACCTACGAGTACGAGCCCAAGGTCATGCCCATTGCCTCGAACGTGGATAGGTTCTTCGACAGCTACTCGCGTTACCTGGAAGCCCTGGTCGCAGACCCGCGTTACCAGGAGGCGGGAGAAACGGATCTCATCTTTCCCTGGCACGCAACCGAGATTCTCGCACGGGATGAGCGGTTGGTGGAGTTGCTGCGCGCTGGACGCTTCGAATCGTTGATGAAAAACACGAAGGAAAGCAAGGCGACGCGCCAGTGGTTCGCGAAGGTGGCGGGCGTTCCGGTGTGAGTGCCTGCATCCTGTCGAAGATGAGGAGGAGCAGTGGAATCCATGGTCCTGCCTGGATTGGAGCGACTGATCGAGGTGTGCCAGCGGTTGAATTTGGGGCTGGAGACCTCACCGCCCGCCCATGAGCCGTTGATGGCTGGGAGCTTGTTGGAGGGCGCCCCATTAGATCCGATCCTTGCGAGTGTTTACGCCCGCCTGGGATACGCTGCCTTCGCCAAGAAGGTGAGGGGTTGGGGGATCACCCGCTCCGATGAGCAGGTGCACAGGCTGGAGGAGGATAACAAATGGTGGCGGGAGCACTATTGGGAGAGGCTTGGTGAGCCCGTGATAGTCTTCGGCGGCTACGTCTATACCTATGCCACCGTGCCTCGTCTCGCGGATGGGTGGGGAAGGCAACCCGTGGTGGAGGTGAATACCTATGAGTTCGATGAGCTTTACGTGAGGCCCGTGGCCTCGAACGTTGACCGGCTGTTCGACAGTTACTCGCGCTATCTGGAAGTCCTGGTTGCTGACTCGCGCTACTTGGAGTCGGGTGAGAAGGGACTCATGTTTCCCTGGGACGCGACCGAAATCCTTGCGCGGGACGAGCGGTTGGTGGAGTTGATGCGCGCGGGGCGCTTCGACTCGTTGATGAAGAATGTGGACGACGAGACGCGCCGATGGGCCGCCAAAGTGATGGGGACCCAGGTGTGAGTGCCTGACTCCACGATGGAGGTGGAACGATGGAGTCCATTTCCCTGCCAGGGTTGGAGCAGCTGATGGAGGTATGTCAGCGGTTGAGCTTGGGCCTGAAGACCTCGCCTCCCGCCCGTGAGCCGTTGAAGGCTGGGAGCTTATTGGAGGGCGTTCCCTTCGACCCGGTGCTGGCGAGCGTCTATGCGCGCCTGGGACATGCGGTTTTCGCTACCAAGGTGATTGGATTGGTTCTCACCCAGTCCAACGACGAAGCGCATGGGGTGGAGGAAAAAGCCAGGTGGTGGCGGGAGGAATGGTGGAAGGACCTGGGGGAGCCTGTGATTGTTTTTGCTGGTGACGTCTACGCTTACGCCGCCGTGCCCGGTCTCGCGGATGCGCATGGTCGGCAGCCCGTGGTGATGGTGGATACCTATGAGCTCGCGCCCAAGGTCATGCCCATTGCCTCGAACGTGGACCGGTTCTTCGATACCTGGGCGCGCTACCTGGAAGCCAAGGTCTCACACTCGCCCCACAAGGAGGTCGGTGGAATAGATATCCGTTTCCCTTGGGATGCGACCGAAATCCTCGCGCGGGATGAGCGACTCGTGGAGTTGATGCGCGCGGGGCGCTTCGACTCGTTGATGAAGAATGTGGACAATGAAACACGCCGCTGGGCGGCCAAGGTGATGGGCACCCACATGTGAGTGTCTGGATCCACGGTGGGTTTGATTCGTCTGCCTCCCAACTCCGGACCCTCGCGCACGTTCACGGCGCGACGTCACGCCGCCGCACCCTCGCATCTGTGTTGGCCAACTGTGCTGCAATCCTCTGGGTCTGTTGGACAGGGGAACGGTCGTGCCCGTGCGCTTCGCCTCGCGATTGATGCTCGTGCTGGCCCTGGTGGGCGTCGTGCCCGTGTTGGTGCTCGGCGGGCTGTCCTTCCGCGCCAACCGGGATGCGCTCCTCCGTCTCGTGGGTGGTCTCCAGACGCAAGCCGCCACGGACCTCGCGCGCTCCTGCCGCCAGCTCGTCCTCATGGGCGTGGACAACCTCCGCCTCGCCGCTGAGTACCTCCCGCTCGAGCGTCTCGGCCCCCAGGATGCCTCCCAGGTCCTCAGCATTCCCCTGCGTCAGCTCGGTACCCTCAACCTGCTCGTGCTGGTGGACGCCCAGGGGCACGCCATCGCTCCGGCCGTGTTCACCCCCGAGGGCGGTGGCAACCGGCAGCGCGTCACCGAGGACTCGCTGGCCCTCTTCTCGCGCCAGGCTCCCGTACAGGCCGCCTTGTCCTCCGGTGCGGCCATCGGCCCTCCGTACCGCACGTCCGAGTCCTCCGGGGGCCGCGTGGCGCTCGCGGTGCGCGCGGGAGAGCGTTCCTCCCGTCTCCTCCTGGCGGAGCTGTCGCTCGCCGAGCTGGGTCACCGTGTGGAGGAGCTGGCCCTCGAGGGCGGTCTGGCCTTCATCGTGGACGCCCAGGGCTCACCGGTGGCCTCCTCGCTCGGGCAGGGCGCGCTGAGCGACGAGGAGCGCACCCTGGTGTCCGAGGGGCTCTCTCTCGGCGAGTCCCTGGTGCGCACCGTGCGGGGCTCGGACGGCACCGAGTACCTCGCCGCCTTCGCTCCCGTGCCGGACCTCGGCTGGGGCGCGGTGGTGGGGCGCAGGGCGAACGTGGCCTTCGCTCCGGCCGAGCACGTCCGGCGCTCGACGTTCTTCTGGGCCCTGGTGGCGCTGGCGGCCACCGGCGTCCTCGGGTTCGTGCTCGCCCGGGGCGTGAGCCAGCCCGTGGCTCGTCTCTCCGAGGGCGTGGCCGCGCTCGCCGAGGGCCGCTACGACCAGCGCATCTCCGAGGAGGGCCGTGACGAGCTCGGACGGCTCGCCCGTTCCTTCAATCACATGGCCGGAGAGCTGCAACGGCGCGAGGCCGAGCTGCGGCGCTGGAGCGAGGAGCTTCAGCAGCGCGTGGACGAGCGCACCCGGCAGCTGCGCGAGGCGCAGGATCAGATCGCTCGCACCCGGCGGCTGGCGGCGCTCGGCTCACTCAGCGCCGGCATCGCCCACGAGCTCAACAACCCGCTCACCGGCATCCTCGGACTGTTGTCGCTGGCCAGCGAGGACGTGCCCGCGATGTCGAGCCTGGGCCAGAGTCTGGCGATGGCGCTCGAGCAGGCCCGCCGCATGGCGCGCATCATCAAGGAGCTGCGTCAGATGGCGGAGCAGGAGCGCGTGGGGGCGGGCCGCCCGTTGGATCCGCTTCAGCCGGTGCGCGCGGCGCTCCACGAATTGCGCGACGAGCTCCCCTCGCGCGGTGTCACGCTGTGCTGCGAACTGGGCGAGTCGGTGCCGCGGGTGCTGGGGCATGCGGACCAGCTCCAGAAGGTCGTCACGAGCCTGTTGCAGAACGCGCTGACCGCGATGCCCACGGGGGGCACGCTCTCGGTGGGGCTGGCGGCGGTGGAGGGGGACGCGGTGTGCCTGTCGGTGAAGGACACCGGCAGGGGCATCCCCGAGCCCTTGCGCGAGCGCATCTTCGATCCGTTCTTCACCACGAAGGACGAGCCCGGGCGGGTGGGGTTGGGGCTGTCGGTGGCGCACCGCATCGTCGAGGCCCACCACGGCCGCATCCGGGTGGAGAGCGCCGAGGGGCAGGGCACCACCATCACCGTCATCCTTCCCGCGGCGGGCGGGGAGGCACATCTCTCTTGAGGAACCCGGTGGAAGGAAGGAGCACGCCATGCGGACAGCACAGGTCGCGCGAGACGTGAAGGGGCGTGGAGGCGTCTGGTCGTGACGTCCTCACGGGATGCATTTGGCCGGACCCTGGTGCTCGGGTTGGGCCTGGTGTTCCTGCTCGCCCTGGGCGGGTGGGTCGCCTTCGAGCGCTTCGAGGCCGCCGCTCCGCCGCGCATGACGGCCGCCATGTCCACGCTCGCGGGGTCTCGGCCCATCCCGGCCGTGGTGCCGGAGGTGCGCGCCACGGTCGTCGAGGTGGTGGGCTCGGTGGAGTGGACGCATGGCGAGACGTGGACGGCGCTGCGCGTGGGAGATGCGCTCGCCCCCGACGACTCCGTCCGCACCGGCCCCGGTGCCCGGGTGGACTTGAGGGTGGGGGACGAGGCCTCGCGGTTGTCCATCCCCGAGCGCTCCGCGGTGCGGGTGGGGGAGGTGACGCGCGCCGTCCACACGCTCCTGCTCGAGCGCGGCCGCATCGACGTGGACTACCGCGGGCGGAAGGACCGGGTGCTGCGCGTGCGCAGCGAGAGCGGCACGGTGGCCGAGACGCGGGAGGCGCGCTTCTCCATGCTCCGCGGTGGAGCCATGGTGGCCGTGGCCACGCGGGGCGGGTCGGTGAACCTGTCCTCCGCGGGAGTCACCGTGCAGGTCGGCGCCGGGCAGCAGTCGGTGGTGTTCGATGGAGCGAAGCCGCTCGCCGCCGAGCCCATTCCGCTGGAGGTGCTGTTGAAGGTCGCGGCGAAGGCCAGCGCATCGGAGTCGCTCTGCCTCTCCCTGTCCGGGAAGGTGCGCGTGGGAACGGAGGTGTTCGTGGAAGGGGAGCCCACGGTGGTCTCGCATGACGGCTCCTTCCATGCGGACGTTCCGCGCCGCGAGGGGCTCTCCCAGGTGAAGGTGGTGGCACGGGAGCCTGGAGGTGAGATCCGGGAGACCCTGTTGGCGTGCCGCCCCCGCGCGAGAGCCAGGGCTCCCCGTGTGGAGTCGGTGAAGTTCCGCTGGGAGGAGGCGCCCTGACACCATGTGCTCGCACCCGGTGTCCTGGCTGTTGCTGCTCGTGGGGCTGCTGGCGGGTGGGTGGCCCGCTCGAGCGGCAGGAGCGGATGCTGCTCCCGTCTCCACGGGCGGTGGCATCCGCATCCGGTGCATCCCCGAGCACGTGCTGCTCGGCTCGGATCGCGAGGCGGAGGTGCGCCTCGAGTTGGACTCCGAGGCCACCGGCGTCGAGCTGCTCGCGAGCCGGGGTGAAGTGGGGCCGCTGACCCGGGTGGCGCCAGGCGTCTTCCGTGCCACCTACGTGCCTCCGCGGCAGAGCCTTCCCCTGGAGGTCATCCTCGTGGCGCTGGCGCGGGGCCCCCGGGGAGGTTTCGAGTCCTGGTCGGTGCTTCCGCTCTGGGGCCAGGGCCAGGCCGAGGTGCGCACCCTGCCCGGAGCCCCCGTCACGCTTCAGGTGGGGGAGCGGACCTTCGGGCCGGTCCAGGCGGATGCGGCGGGGCTCGCGAGCATCCCCGTGGAGGTGCCGCCCGGCCTGCACGAGGCCTTCTTCGGGCGCAAGCGCATCGATCTCGGAGTGCCACCGGCGCCATTGCTCCACGCCGTCGTCGGACGCCGCGAGGTGCGGGCCGATCGCGAGGAGACGGTGGACATCCGCCTCTACACGTTGAAGCCCGAGGGCGAGCCTCCACGTCCGGACGCCTTCTCCTTCTCCGTGTCGCGTGGCACCGTGAGCGCGCCCGCCCTGCTGGAGAAGGGAGTCCTCCTCCTGCGGTGGACCGTGCCTCCGGGACCGGTGGGACGCCTGGAGCTGAAGGGCTCGGTGGCTGGGGAGCGGCGGAGATCGGTCGGCGTGCGGCTGGAGGCGGTGCCCGGCCCGGCCCAGCGCTTCGAGATGCGGGTGGATCGCGAGGCGCTCGTGGCCTCGGAGGAGGTCCGGGTGGCGGTGAAGGTCGCCGTCCGGGATGCCCTCGGCAATCCGGCTCATGCTGGACTGCGGCTCGAGTCCGATGTCACGGGCGCGCAGATGCTCACCGAGCGGAAACCGGGAGAGTACGCGGGGGTGCTCGAGCTCTCCCCCCGCTTCGGTGGACGGGAGCGGCTGGAGTTGCGGGTGCTCGCGGAAGGGGTCTCCGCGCCCGTGGGCTCGAGGACCCTGGTGCTTCATGCCTCCGAGCCCGCGCGGGTGCGGGTGGAGCCGCTGCATGGGGTGTTCGTGGCGGATGGCCAGTCGGAGGCGGCCTGGCGCATCTCCGTGGAGGATCGTTTCGGCAACCCGGTGCGGGAGCCCGGGCCCGAGGCCACGCTCGCGGGGGGGCTGTCGGGCACGCTCCTCCCCAAGGAACCCGGTCAGTACGAGTTGCGGTACGTGCCGCCGGAGGCGCGCGTGGACCACCTCTCCGAGCTGGAGGTGCGCGTGGGGAAGGTGCGTGGGAGGGGAACGCTCCCGCTGTTGCACCGCAGGCCCGTGCTGCTGGTGTCTCCACGCGCGGGTCTGGTGACGAACTTCGCGCGGGTGCTGGCGCCGTCCGTGGGGCTCCGGCTGGAGGTGTGGCCGCTGCGCTCATTGCTGGCCCTGGGGTTGCTGCTCGACACCGGCTATCTGCGGTTCTCACTCACGGGCGGCGAGGCGGTGCCCGGCTTCACGGGGCGCAACGAGATGTTCGAGACCTCCGTGGCGGTGGGGCTGCGGACCCTGCGAGAGCAGGGGCTCCAGGGCTGGGTGGGGGCGGGTCCCTCATTGGCCCGGGTGCGTGGCCGCGTGCCGCTGGGCGACGGGCGTGTGCTGGAGGAGGGCGCGTGGGTGCTCGGGGCGCAGGCGTTTCTGGGGGTGGGCCTGCGGCTCGGACCCGGGCAGCCCTTTCTCGAAACGCGGTTCTGTTGGTTCGACGAGCCGTCCCTGCGCGTGCTGCGCGGTGTGTTGCGGGGCGGCGGTCTTCACCTGGGGTATCGCCTTGCGCTCTTCTGATCGTGGCTTCCTTTGGTTGTTCGTGTGGCTCGCGCTTTGGGTCCTTGGGACCGCGTGTACTCAGGAGGCGGGCAACGAGCTCGACCCGCGTCCTCAGCAACTGGTGCCGGGCTGGGGGATGAACACGGAGCCGGTTTCCGTGGTCATCGAAGGGGAGAACTTCCTGGCGCTCCCCACCCAGCACATCGGCGGTGCGGAGCCGGTGACGGTGGACACACGCTTCGCGGCCTTCCTCGATGATGTGGCCCTCGAGGACGTGACCCTGGAGGATTCGCACACGCTGCGGGCCCGGATTCCCGAGGGGCTCGCGCCCGGCTGGCACACGCTGGCGGTGGTGGGGCCCCTGGGGCGGCGCGCGGAGCTGCTTCGGGCGTATTACGCCTCGGCTCGGACGCTCGCGTCGCTGAGCGCTCGGGCCCTGCTGGAGCGGGACAAGGTGTCGGTGGCGGAGCGGACGCGGCTGCTGCTGACGGTGGAGAACACGGGCGGTACGGCGGCGCTCGCCGTCACTCCGGTGTTGCACCGGTCGGGCGATGGCCAGGTGGAGGTCATCACGGAGCCGGTGCCCGCGGACATCGCCCCGGGCGCGAGCGCGTCCTTCGCATGGGAGCTCGGCGCTGCCTCGGCAGGAGACCTGCGCTTCACGCTGGATACCCGGGGAAGCGAGTCGACGATCGGACTGGAGTTCCAGACGCCCGGTGTGGAAGCCGGGCCGCTCCAGATACGGGAGCGAGCCGTGCTCACCACCGCGCTCACCGTCTCGCCGCGCGTGGTGCCCGAGGGGTATCCGCTGAAGGCCAGCCTGCACGTGACGAATCCGGGGGAGAGCGCGGTGCTGGAGGTGGTGCCCGGAGTGCCGGTGGTGTCGGGGCGCCCGGTGGTGCCCCTGTCCGGGCCGGTGCCGGCGAGTACGGACATCCCCGCCGGAGAGAGCCGCGATTTCGAGTGGACGTACACCGCCGGCACCGTGGGCACGCTGTCCTTCCGGGTGGGCGCGGTGGGCCGCGATGGCCACAGCGGTGTCGAGGTGACCGCGCGTGAAGCCCACTCGGAAGAGGTCACCGTGCAGGCGCAAGATGTGCTGGTGGCGCGCTTCTCCCATGTGCCCTCGAACGTCGACGTAGGGCAGCCGTTCGATGTCGAACTGGAGGTGCGCAACCTGGGAGACACTCCCGTGCTCGGGGTGATGCCCGAGGCGGCGGGCTTCTCGGGAACAGCGCAGATGTTTCGCGTCTCCGACCCGGAGCCGGCGAGCGTGGACATCCCCGGAAAGGGGCGGACGGTGTTCCGCATACGCCTCGTGGGAACGAGCGACGGCTCGTTTGTCTTCAGCACGGGGGCTCGTGGGGTGGAGAAGACGAAGGGAATCCTGGTGAGGGCCCCGCGCGTGAACTCCTCCTCGGTGAACATCCGGAATCGCGCCGTGCGCTCCGTCACGGTCTCGGCGCCCACCGGGGAAGGGCCCTGACTCCGCGCCGTCGAGTGGCCTTCACGGGGCGGCGGCGCTCACCGGCTCCACGGGCCTCGTGACGCGGGAGGCCTGCACGTGCGGGGGCAGGGTGAGGCGGAACGTGGTGCCCTCGCCCAGGCGGCTGTCCACGGAGATGGTGCCGTCGAACGCGTCGAGGATGGACTTGCAGATGAAGAGGCCCAGCCCCGTGCCCTCGCCCGCGGGCTTGGTGGTGAAGAAGGGCTCGAAGAGCAGTGGCATGTGCTCGGCGGGGATGCCCATGCCCGTGTCACCCACCTCGGCGCAGGCCTCGCCATTGGGGCCCGTCCACAGCCGGACGCGGATCTCATGGTCGCCCCCATCATCGGGGATGGCCTGGGCCGCGTTGACCACCAGGTTGAGGAAGACCTGGGCCAGGCGGGGCTCGTTGGCCAGCACCAGCGGCACCTCCTGGTAGTCGCGCACCACGCGGGCCCGGTAGCGGATGTGCACCAGCGCCATCTTCAGCGCCGCCTCGAGCACCTGGCGCAAGTCCACCAGCATGCTCGCGTCGCCAGGGTCTCTGGCGAAGGCCTTCACGTCCCGAGCGATGTGGCGCACGCGCTCGGCGCCCTCGCGGATGTCGCGCAGGGTGGACTCCACCGACGCCAGGCGCTCGGCGAGCGAGGCCAGCTCCGGGCCCTGGCGCGGCTGGTGCTCGAGTCCCTTGCGCAGGGACGGCAGCTCCTCGTCGAGCCAGTCCAGGTTGGAGAGGATGTAGGCCAGGGGCGTGTTCACCTCGTGCACCACGCCGGCGGCGAGCAGGCCCAGCGAGGCCATCCGGTCCGCCTGCACGAGCATGGCCTGCATGCGCTCGCGCTCCTGGCGCAGACGGTACTGCTCCAGGGCCAGCTTGAGGCGGTGCTCGAGCGTGTCCACCTCGAAGGGCTTGAGCAGGTAGTCGAAGGCACCCAGGCGCAGGGCCTCGACGGCGCTGTCCACGTTGCCGTAGGCCGTGACGATGAGGGCGTTGCACCCGGGCTGCACCGAGCGCAGCCACTTGAGGAAGTCCAGGCCGCTCTCGCCCGGCAGGTTCTTGTCGATGAGCGCGCAGGCGAAGGTGTGCTTCGCGGCGAGCTGGCGCGCGGCGGCGGCGTCTGGTGCCAGGACGGGGATGGCCCCCGTGCGCTGGACGATGAAGGACAGGATGGTGCGCAGGGACGGCTCGTCATCCACGACCAGCACGGACTCGGGAGCGGGGCTCTCACTCGTTCTCATCCGCGTGACCTCCGGCTGCAGTCGCCCCCTGTGTCTGCGCTCCTCCCCGGGTGTGGGGCGCCATTGCCCCACCCTCGGAGCGCCTTCTCAGAGGGTGGGGGAAACTGAGGTCGCCCCATTGGGGATGCAAGGGAGCAGGCTCAATCCCTTCTTCAGGGCATTCTCTGGAATGCCGGATGTGTTGACGGGTGGATGGGAGAATGCCTCCGAGGGCAACTGCTGGCCCGAAGCGCCTCTCACGCGGCGAGCGGCACACCGGCGCGCCTGCGCGCGGATGTGTGACGAGGACCGCAAGATTCACCAAGTACGCCCCAGCCCCCTCGTCCACGATGACGTTCACGCGGAAGGAGACGAGGTATGCGTGACGTGGCAAGCAGGAGGGTAGGTGTCTATGGCGCGACCGGGCACACGGGAAGATTCGTGGTGAACGAGCTGCGCCGGCGGGGATGGGTACCCGTGCGGATCGCGCGCTCCCCGAGGCGTCACGACCTCTCTCCCGAAGCCGAGGTTCGGGTCGCCGCGATCGACGACGATTCGGCCCTCGACCGAGCGCTGTCCGACGTCTCGGTGATCATCAATTGTGCGGGGCCCTTTCTCGATACGGCCGACGCGATCGTTCGCGCGGCGCTGCGCACCGGCGCGCACTACTTGGACGTGACGGCGGAACAACTTGCCGCGAAGGCAACCCTGGAGCAGTTCGCAAACGCCGCCGCGGCGGCGGGTGTCGTCGTGGCTCCAGCATTCGCCTTCTATGGCGGACTGGCCGATCTTCTCGCGACGGCGGCCATGGGGGAATGGCGCTCCGCCGACGAGATCACCGTCGCCGTGGCGCTCGATAGCTGGTGGCCGACCCATGGGACACGGTTGACGGGCAAACGGAACACCGCACGGCGGTTCGGCGTTGCAGACGGTGCGACCGCGTTCGTTCCCGATCCGCCACCTCGGCGCTCCTGGGCTTTTCCCGAACCGTTCGACACGCAGGAAGTCATCGAGCTCCCGTTTTCGGAGATCGTCACGATCGCGAGTCATCTGCGAGCACGCGACATCCACTCGTACATCAATCTCGCGCCGATCGCGGACATTCGAAATCCAGATACGCCAACACCTCGGGCCGCGGACGAGAGCGGACGGTCCGCCCAGACGTTCGTGATGGACGTCGTCGTCAAGAACGGAAACGAGGAACGCCGAGCGACGGCGCGCGGCCGTGACATCTATGCGTTCACCGCTCCCCTGGTCGTCGAAGCCGCGACCCGGCTCGTTGATGGACAAGCCAGGCGCACGGGAACGGCCGCTCCGGGAGCGCTTTTCGACGCGCGAGATTTTCTAGCATCGTTGGCGCACGAGCTCGTCGTCACATTTCGCTGAGCCGGAGCGTGCACCCTACACGGCGATCCGCGGCACCTTCGAGCGGGGCGGGACCAGCGCCCCGAGCATCTTCATCCCTGGATAGAAGTTGTCCGCCGCGCAAGCGACGCTCATGGCGGCCTTCGTCTCGTTGCCGATGAACAGATGGAAGGTGCCCTGCTCGATGTTGAAGCCCAGGCCCGCGTTGTACGGGGCCAGCCGCTCCTCGCCCTTGCCGAACAGCTTCGAGGCCCGGACGACCAGGCCGTCCTTCGTGAAGCGGGCGGTGGGGCCCCAGAGGATCTCCTCGCCCTGCTTCAAACGCTCGAGGAGATGGCCGGCGACGATATCGGCCACCTGATCGCGCAACATGTCCAGGTCCGAGTCGTTGCCTTGGATGGTCTGGTTGTGGCGGATCGCCTTTGCGCCCGGGCCGGGGGTGAATCGCATGTTCACCGTCGTCCCGGCGTAGGCGCCGTTGTAGTAGTTCCGGGTCGCGCCGAACTGGAAGCTCGTGAGCTCCGAGTAACGCAGCGTGCGAGTGCCGAAGAGCGACTTCCGGGTGACGCCCAGTTCATACACGCGGAAACGGCCGAGGGCATGGGCGGCGAGCCACAGGGCCACGCTCCACCCGATGACCAGGAACAGGGCGCTCTCGACCCAGCCCCCGCCAAGGGCGAAGCCGATGATTCCCCACAGGCCGCCGAGGAAGAAGCAGCCCGCGAATCCCCAGGAGAGGAACAGGCCGACGGTGCCCACCTTCTTCTGGAAGAGGATGCGTCCCAAGGCGCCGGCCATGGGCCGCTCGCGGCCGGTGCTCTGGCGTTGCGCCAGCGTGCCGAGCAGCCGCACGTTGGGGCTCGCCTCTGGAATGGAGAGGAAGGGCAGCTCCTCCCCCGGACGCCAGAACGAGACCTTCCCCTCGAACATGCCCGAGCCAGCCAGATCGCGCAGCCGCACCGGCTGCTGCCCGTCCGCGTGCAGCCCCTGCGAGTCGAGCGCCCAGCCCTTTCCGCCCAGCGACGCGCCCGTCGCGAGCCTCGCCTCCGCCTTGTCGGCGAGCTTGTCGAGGATCCGCGCCATGACCGGCCCGAAGCGATCCTCGGCCTTGACGCTCGCGAACTGGGCGACCTGGGTGCTTCCACCGGGCCATACGAAGGTCAGGGAGCGGAGGATCCCGGCGTGCGTTCCGTTGTCGTGCCTGGCCTCCTCCTTGAGGGAGAAGTCGCGGACCTCGGAGTAGGGGATGACCGCGTCGGTGCCCTTGCGCGAGACGACGATGCCCTCCTCGTGCACGGTGAGCGCGCAGCGCAGGGCGGCGCGACGGACGAGCCCGAACACACCGAGCCCGGCGAGTGGAGCTGCGAGGACGAGGCAGACGCTGCCGGCGATGACGCTCTCGGCCACGGCCAGCCATCCCCCGAGGCCGCCCAGCGCCACCGCGAGCACGAGCAGGGCGATGGAGCCCGCGTAATACCTGGCCGGCGGTGGAGCGAGCTCCATCCGCTTCACGACCACGTCTCCCAACCTGCGCTGGGCCGCGCTTCCCACGGCATCCAATGACATGAGTTCCCCTCCGAGCGCGGGACTCTATTCAACTTCCGCTGCTCGCCGCGAGGGGGGCCTCTCGGGGGTGCTCCTGATGCTCGGCCACCGTGGCGGATGGGGACAATGCGCGAAAGATTCTCAGCACGTTCGCGGCGCAGCCCTTCCAGTTGTCTCTCCAAGTATTCTTGTTGCTCATTGCCCTCGCCGGAGGGTAACGCTCAGACTTCCTCGTCGGGCAGGAGCGTGAGGAGCAACTCGTCGTCGGGGCCGAGCGGGCGCCAGCCGGGCGGCGGTGGTGCGGTACGGAGCGCTGCCCTGGCCTGCCTGACCCGCTCCTTATGTGTTTCTGGAGTGAAGCTGGTCCACATGGCGAGTGCCTTGGCGATCTCGAAACGGGATTGGTCGTCCGGCACTGCCGGCCAACCGTCAGGGATACTCTGGGACAACAGGCGCACGAGAACATCGCGCACCAATCGTGTGACCTGATGGCGTCGCTCCGCCTCGGCGAGCAACCCGCTCAACACCTGCACCCCTGCGACGTCGTCCTCACCAAGCTCTTCGGCCAGCGCATGAAGCGGGATGGCAGGGCGCGCCTCGGCGAAGGCGGTGAGCGAAGCGAAACCACGCTCACGGACCCGCTCATAGAGGCGGACCCTCCAGTTGCCCCGCCAAGCACTCCCATCCGTCATAGACCTCTCCAGGGGACGAAGTTCATCGGGATTTTATATAGCCTCATGTACTCCGCGACGACCTTCAGGACCTCGCTCTGTGTCAACATCCGACCAGCTTCGGCCTCGGCGTCGCGCAGAGCCTCCATGATCATCTGGTTCCACTCGCCGGGCCATTTGCGGCCCACGCGCCAGTCGCCACCTCCATGAATCGCCTCGTGGTGAGCCTGCTCCATCTCGACGCAGAACTGGTCGATGCTCATGTCTCCGGTGAAGCCGCGCTTCTCGAACCACTCGCGGAACTCTCGCGGCAAGACGTGGTGCTGCGGAGGCTCGCTCATGCCAGCCCCCGCTTTACCCGTCACGCGCATGCCCCGCACCTCGGGCCCGTCGCCGAGCGCCTCGCGCACTCCTTGCGGCAACTCGTCGTGCGACTGCGCCATCATCACCTGACCGGCGTGAATCCGCACAGCGGCGCTGACGACTGGGAGGGAGATGACTCCCGCCTGCACCAGACGGCGCATCATCTCCACCCACTCGGCGGAGACAACAATCTGCGTGCCCATCATCACGCCGTCGCCTCCCACCACGAGGCCCACTCCGAGTGTGGCGGGAGCGGTCGGAGGCAGCAGTGGCAGCGACATCCTCATCGCCGATACCATGGTGACCATCTCGACGATCTGCACCAATTGCATCACCTGACTGCCGCGCTCCGCCGCCATGTGCATGGCTTCACAGGTTGAAGTGAACTCGCCCGTGAGATGGCCCATCAACGCGGGGAGGTCGGTCGCCGCTGCCTCCACCTGCTCTGGCTTCAGCGAGGAGAGCGCCCTCATGGAGGGCTCGAGCATCTTCTGTACGCGCTCAATGTCCCGGAACAACCTCTCCACGCTGTAGAAGGGGTGCTGCTTGATCACGACGTCAGCGAGGCTGAGGAAGTCGATCCATGCGGCGAGCAGGAGGGAGCCCATCATGGCAGCCTCGAGTCGTGGGCCGGTGAGGCGCAGGACGGCGAGCTGCATGTCCGGGTCATCCATCTCCGAAGCAGTGCGGGCCAGCGTCGTGGCGGCAGCGAGCTCGGCGTCAATCCACCGCAGTTGACGTTCGCCGTAGACGACGTAGCGGGCAAACACGCCGTTGGCTCGGCTGCCGATGCCCGCCGTGCTGTCCGCGAGCTTGGAAAGCGAGCTGGCGATGCGCCTGGTGGAGCCCGACACGTCGACAATGGCACCGAAGACCGCCTGGCGGGCCAGGGTGGCGCTCTGCGCGCCCCCAACAGCTCCCGATACACTGCCAGGGCCCGTCCCCGTCACGGCCTCACGGGCGCCCCGGCGACGGTACTGTCGCTCCGGCGCCTCGGGCTCAGGCTGGGCTGGGCTGGTGGGGGAGAGGCGAGGGCGCGCGGAGGCTCAACACTCGGCTCTTCGGCCGACGCGGGCGCGGCAACCTCGAGCGGCGTATAGCGCAGACTCATCCCCCGGCCGGGCGGTGGCGTCAGCGATGCGCAGCCGGTGGACAGCAGGGCCACGGCGAGCACCAGGCCCGCCCACAGGGCTCGCCGTGAGTCAGCGGGCGGTGGCTCCATTGCATCAGCGGGCAGGCTATCGGACCGTTCCGCCAGGGAGCGCAGCAGCAGCGTGGAAGTCATCGTCACCTCCGATGGATGACTCCCATACTATCAGTTTTGTCTGACAGAGCCGAAAAGCCCGGGTAGGCGGCAAGTCGCTGTGCAAGCTCGACCGGGAGCTGCGCGCCGACCGGACTCCCCTCTGGTCAGTAGGCGATGCCCACCAGGTGCAGGTCCCCGAGCCCATCATCGAAGCGCCGGGCGTACTGGTAGAAGAAGGACACGCCGATGGACTGTCCGAAGGTGGTGCGCAGAAAGGCCGCGCCGCCCGCGGCCCGGTGGTTGTCGCGCAGGTCCGTGCGCGCCCACGAGCCGAAGGCCTCCAAGTCGAGCTGGCTGATGAAGAAGGAGGGCCCCAGCCACAGGAAGGAGCTCCACCCGTAGTCGAAGATGATGCGGTAGCGATAGCGCGCGTTGGCGATGAGGACGTTGGTCGCGCTGAGGGCGAAGTCCTCGTAGCCGCGCAGGTACTCGGAGAAGGCGAGGCCCGGCTGGAGGCTCAGCGGGAGGTAGCGCGAGTCCTCGGGGCCCGTGCGGCCCTGGTAGATGGGGGAGCCGAACTGGATGCCGCCCACCTGGAGGAGTCCCTTGGGCGCATTGGGCAGGTAGCGCGCGATGGCGGAGAGCTGGAGGTTGTCGCGCTTGAGCAGGGGCAGGCCCGGTGCGTACACGGTGGCCTCGGCGCGCAGGTCCGCGAAGGGGTTGGTCTCATCGAAGGCGAGGGGGTACACGCCCGCGCCCAGGGAGAGGCCCACGCCCCGCTGCGCGCCGCCGTACGAGGTGCTCTCGCTGGCCAGGTAGGAGATGGTGGCCTCCGGTCCGAGCAGCGTGGTGCGCACTCCCGGGTGGCTGGAGGTGGAGTACCAGTCCCGGCGCAGCGCCAGCAGGTTGAAGCTCACGGGGGTGGTCCAGAAGACGCGGGACGCGGTCAGCGAGGCCTGCAGGTCGCGCCGGTCGCTCTGGCCGATGCGCACCGCGGACAACTGCATGTACCAGGGCGCGGCCACGGAGGTGCCATAGCTGAAGGCGAGGTTGGGGCTTCGCAGCTTCGTGTTGGCCTCCACCTGGAGGGCGTACTGGTGGAAGCCCAGCCGATCCTGCCCCGCCAGGGCCACGCCGCCGTAGCCGATGAGCTCGTTGGAGCGGGAGTCCGGATCCGGCAGCACGTAGAGGTACGGGGCGCGCAACTCCGGGAGGAAGAAGTGCTCCATGGTCGAGTAGGGCTCGTCCGAGAGGATGTCCAGCGTGTGTCCCAGGTACGGGGCCGACGCCGGCGAGGGGGGCGCGGCCGGGGCGGGAGCGGGGGAGGGCGCCTGGGCGACGGCCTGGGGCGCGGCCGCGGGGAGGATGGGGGCGCGATCCACCGAGAAGTCGAAGGCGTCGCGGTTGAGGAAGACCACGTCCGTGCCCCCGAGCGGAGCCACGTCCATGACCAGGTGGGGGGCGTCGGTGATGCGCACCGGCTCGCCGCCCGCCAGGTCGAGGACATGGGCCTGCCACCGGCCCTCGTACTCGCGGAGGAAGACGATCCGCCCCTCATCCAGCCAGCGGGGGGCGTAGTTGTAGTGCACGTCGTCCGTGAGCGCGCGGATGGTGCCATCGGGCTCGAGCAGCGCGAGGTTCCAGCCGTGCTCCGTCATCCGGGAGAAGGCGATGCGCCCGTCCGCGGACACGGAGGGAGGGCCGAGCGACTCACGTCCCTCGAAGTGCGTGAGCGGCGTGCGCTCGTCGGTGGCGAGGTCCAACCGGTGGAGGTTGGCGCTGTCTCCCGAGACGTGGATGAAGACGTAGGCGCGGCCGTCCGGGGTGACGCTGCCGCCCATGCCCTCGATGCCTTCCCAGGTCTTCATCACCTCGCCGGTGCGCGCGTCCACCTGCCACACGCGCGAGAGGGAGCTCTCCAGCGAGTCGATGTCCGAGGCCACGAGGAACAGGAAGCGTCCGTCGGCGGTGAAGGACAGCCCGCTCATGTTGAGGGGGTGGGTGGAGATCCACCGGCGCCCGGGGAGGAACTGGGTGAGGGAGTGGCTGAAGCGCACGGAGCCGTCGCGCTCGCGAACGATGAGGCGGGGGACCTCCTCGCGTCCCGCCTCGATGGTGGCGATGGCTCCGTCCGCGGGCGAGGCCGTGAGCCGGGTGAAGTTGCCCGCCTTCGGGGCGAGCACCTGCTGGGTGTCAGGGCGCTTGCGCGGCGCCTGCGTCGTCATGAGCTCGAGGGCGAACTGGTTGAAGAGCTCGCCGATGTTGCGGCCGTACACGCTGCCGAAGCGCAGCGTCACCCCCAGCGGTGGGATGACGGACTCTCCCTGGCGCTCCACCAGTTGCCACAGCTTGTCCTCGCCGTAGCGCCGGGCGAGCCACTCCACGAAGTAGCTGCCGGTGAGGTAGTTGCCGCCGAATGGCTCCATGCGCCGGTGCTCCGGCGAGAGGTAGCCGGCGTGGAAGTCCCCGTGGAGCGCCTCGTTGGCGGACTCGAAGTAGCCGAGCCACACGGGGCTGTGGGGGCGTCCATCCGCCCGGCCCAGCCGCCCCTCGTAATAGGTGGCGAGCCCCTCGAGGAACCAGGACTCGGTGAAGGAGTTGGGCTGGAAGAGGCCGCCGGTGACGGTGTTCACCGCCCCCCAGAGTCCATCCGTCTGCTGGAGCTGCACGTAGTGGACGGACTCGTGGCAGCTCACTCCGCCGATCTCGGCCGGGCCGAAGCCCAGCAGGTTGAAGAGCTCCAGCGACATGTGCGACGGCAACACCATCTGCTGGGGGATGCTGGAGTAGTCCGGCGTCACGTACGCGTTGTTGAAGTCCGCGCCCGTCAGGTAGATGAGCGCGCGGGCGCGTGGGCGGGGGCTCTTGGTGAGGGTGCGCAGGCGCTCGACGCAGTCCTCCAGACGGGCGGCGACGCGCAGGGCGGCCGGGCGCAGACGGGCCGGGTAGTAGAGCTCCAGGCTCCGCGTGGACAGCTTGCGCATGTCCTCCCGGGCGAAGTCCGCCTGGATGTTCTGGGGGAAACGGGGTGTGACGAATGCGCACCCGGCGAGGGAGAGCAGGAGCAGCAGGAGGGGGAGGAGGCGGCTCGGCATGCGCCCCCATCCTAGGTGCGGCGACAAATCATGGCGATGAACTTGGTTTTCGGGGTAAGGGGTTCGGCTGTTTCGTCACGGTCGAGTACCCGGAACAGGAACCTTCAATGGCCCATCCCGCCCCTCCGCATGTCGAATCCGCCCAGGCCCAGGTCGCCGGCGCCCTCCAGCAGATCGAGGGCAAGCCGGTGGATCTCCTCAAGGCCCCCTGGACGGAGGTAGAAGCGTCCGTCCCCAAGCTGCTCGGCGGCGCCTTCCAGGTGAACAACCCGAACCACCAGGTGCTGGCACTGGGCCTGGCCGGTGCCTTCGCCGAGCGTCTGGCGGGAGAGCATGGCGCCTTCTGGTTCCTCAACCGGGAGTCTCCGGAGGGGGCCTCGCTGGGCTTCCCGGACGCGCTGCTGGTGGTGTCGCCGTTCAACGAGGTGATGAACGCGCTCGCCCAGGGCAAGCTGGCGAGGCTGGACGAGGTCTCCGCGGGCATCCGCCGCCGTCTGGGCGAGGTCCGCTTTGGGGCCGGCGCCGGCGCGCAGAAGCTGGGCCCCGCGGACTACCAGCGGCTGATTGATCCGGGCTTCATGCAGTTCCTGGTGATGGATCCGGCCAAGACGCAGAAGGCGCTCGAGTCGAAGCCGGACGTGCTGCAGCGGGAGATTCGTGACGCACTGGGTCGAACCCAGCTTCCGCCGGAGGTGCGCCAGCAGTTCGAGGGGCAGGTGCTCTCGGTGCTGCCGCAGATGGATCCGAACCGGACGTTGGCGGATCAGGTGGAGATGGCGCCGCGCATCGTGGAGCTGATGGGCCACCTGTTCGGCACGGTGGGGAGCACGGGGGCGGCGCAGAACGAGTTCTGGGGCCATCTGATCCTCCCGATGCTGTTCATTGGCGCGCCGGCGAGCTTCCCGCCGGTGGACGAGGAGGAGATCCAGGCGTTCACCCAGGGGGTGTCGCCGATGGAGCTCTTCGTGGACGTGGTGCCGCACTCGGTGCAGGCGCCGGAGGACGGGCTGCTGGGCGCCTTCGAGCGTTCCGAGGTGAGCCCGATCCACCCGGCCTTCGAGAAGTCGCGGGCGCCGCTGCACCTGCTGAAGCTGGACGCGGCGCGCATCAAGCCGCTGCTGGAGCGCTTCGATGCGAACCAGATGGTGGACGCGGTGCGCCGCTTCACGAAGTACATGGAGGAGAAGGCCGGTAAGGGCGCTCCGCCGAACCCGCAGAACGAGGAGATGCTGAAGGCGGCCACGGTGCTGCTGACGGATCTCAAGCGGGCGGTGACCGAGGGCAAGGGCCAGCTGTGCCTGCGCCAGATGACCGAGGGCGACGCCATGTCCGAGCAGGTGATGACGGCGGTCCGCCAGGCGCTCAACGCGCCGCGCATCATCCTGGCCTGAAGCCGCTGCCGTCCGTCGTCCCAGGGGGTGCACTGCCATGAGCGGTGCACCCTCTTTCATTTCAGTCGAGCAGCGCTTCCAGGGCGGCGCGGGCCTCGGGCGGGAGCCGGTGTCCCACGAGCTCCAGTCCTCGCCGTGAGAGCGGCTGGTAGACGGCCACCGACTCGGGAGGGAGCGCCGCGAGGTGGGCCGCCACCACCCCCGAGTCCCCCCGGGCGATGGGTCCGGTGTACCCGGCCGAGAGGCCCCGGGCTTCCACACCGCGCAGCGCCGAGCGCGTCAGCGGAAGCAGCGCGGCGAGTGCATCCTCCTCGGAGATACCGGCGGCCCGGAAGGCTTCCACCGCGGCGGACAGGGCGGCCACCACGCCTCCCGCGCTCAGCACGGCTCCGGCATGGTAGGCGGCGCGTTTCTTTTCCGGCACCCGGAGGGCTCGCAGACCCACGTCCTTCGCCATCCGCTCCAGCGCGTCGCGCAGCCAGCGGGAGCGGGTGCTGATCGCCACCGAGTTCCCGGCCAGCGAGTCGCGTGGATCCGACACCGCGACCAGGGGATGGAAGGAGCCCAACACCCGTCCGCGAGGAGGGCCCAGGGCCTCCAGGGAGAGCGCACCCGCGCAGTGCACCAGGGCCGCGCCGCGCGCCAGCCGGGGCTTCAGCTCCTCGGCGACCGGGGACACTGACTTGTCCGGCACACACAGCAGGCACACGCGGGCCTGGGCGACATCGGCGTCCGTGGCGGGCTTCAGCCCCAGTTCGAGGGCGCGTCGCCGGCCCTCCTCGGAGCGCGCCAGGACGCGCACGTGCCAGCGCTTCGCCGCGAGCGCGAGGGCCAGCGCACCCCCCAGCCGGCCCGTGCCCACCACCACCACCCGCGGGCGACTGGGACGCGAGGGGCTCATGGGCTCAGCGGCTCTCGCGCTGGAACTGCAGCTCTCCGGCCCGCACGGTCACCCGCACGCGATCGCCCGCCATGAACTCTCCGGCGAGGATCCGCTCGGCCAGGGGCGCCTCCACCAGCCGCTGCACCACCTGGCGCATGGGCCGGGCGCCCAGCTTCGGATCGAACCCGCCCGACTTCATCAGCAGCTCCACCACCTCCGCCTCGGCCACGTACTCGATGCCCTTCTCCGTGGTGAGCCGCCGGCTGCTCTCCTCCAGCAGCATCGTGGCGATGCGCGCCACCTGTCCCTCGGCCAGGGGACGGAAGGGGAGCCGCTCGTCGATGCGGTTCCACAGCTCGGGCGGCAGGGCCTGGCGCGCGGCGTTGCTCGCCGAGTCCATGTCGTTCTGCCCGTGGCCCTCCGCCGAGGCCCCGAAGCCCAGCGCCCGGCTGGTGCGGTGGAAGGACTCCGCGCCCAGGTTCGTCGTCAGGACGATGACGGTGTTGGAGAAGTCGATGTGGCGGCCCTTGCCGTCGGTGAGGCGTCCCTCCTCCAGCACCTGGAGCAGGAGCAGCTGTACCTCGCGGTGGGCCTTCTCGATTTCATCGAGCACCACCACGCACGAGGGGCGGCGGCGCACCGGCTCGGTGAGCTGGCCCCCATCGCCATAGCCCACGTAGCCCGCGGGCGAGCCGATGAGGCGCGACACGCCATGGCTCTCGGACATCTCGCTCATGTCCAGGCGCACCAGCAGATCCTTGCTGCCGAAGAGCACCTCGGCCAGCGCGCGGGCCATCTCCGTCTTGCCCACGCCCGTGGGGCCCAGGAAGAGGAAGGAGCCCATGGGCCTGCGCGATGCGAAGCCCGCGTAGTTGCGGCGGATGACGCGGGCGATGCGGGAGACGGCCTCCTCGTGGCCGATGACGTGCTCGCCCAGGTCGGCCTCCAGCCGGAGCAGCCGCGCCGAGTCCGTCATCAGCAGGCGCTCCTCGGGGATGCCGGCGATCTTCGCCACCACGCGCGCCACGTCCGAGGCCTCCACCAGCTCCTTGCCCTCGCGGCGGCAGCGCGAGCCGGCCAGGTCCACCACGGAGATGGCCTTGTCCGGCATGAAGCGGTCCGTCACATAACGCGAGGCCAGGGACGCGGCGGCCTCCAGGGAATCGGGGGCGTAGCGCAGGCCGTGGTGGTCCTCGTAGCGGCCGATGATGCCCTGGAGGATCTCCACCGTCTCCGGCACGGACGGCTCGTGCACCACCACCGGGGTGAAGCGCCGCTCCAGCGCGGGATCCTGCGAGATGAACTTGCGGTACTCGTCGTGCGTGGTGGCGCCGATGCAGGGGAACTCGCCGCGCGCCATGGCCGTCTTCAGCTCGTTGGCGGCGTCCTGCGGGCCCTCGCCGGTGGAGCCCGCGCCCACCAGCGTGTGGATCTCATCGATGAAGACCACCACGCGGCCCTCAGCGCGCCGCACCTCGTCCTTGAGGGCGTTGAGCTTCTCGGAGAACGAGCCGCGCAGCTGGGTGCCGGCCACCAGCGTGGCCATGTCCAACTCGAGGAGGATCTTCTCGGCCAGGGTGCCGCGCAGCTCCAGCAGGCGCTGGGCCACGCCCTCGACCACGGCCGTCTTGCCCACGCCGGCCTCGCCCAGCAGGCACGGGTTGTTGGTGCGCCGCTTGCCGAGGACGTCGATGACCTCCTCGATCTCCTTGGCGCGGCCCACCACCGGATCCAACTTCCCCTCCTGGGCGAGCCGGCTGAGGTTGCGGCCCAGCGAGGTGAGCAGGGGGAAGCGCTTCTCGTCGAGCACGAGCGCGGGCGCGGCGCGGGCCGGGCTGGGCGGGGGGCGCGGTGCCGGGGCGGGAGCGGGCACGGAAGGCGGCGGAGCCGGAACCGGAGCCACCAGCGGTGCGGCCGGGGTCAGGGCGGCGGGGACCGGGGTCGGGGCGCGCGTCGGCACCGGGGGCACCGGCGTGGGCTCGGGGGCGTCGGCCGTGTCCTCGTTCACCTCGTCGATGAGGTCGCGCGGGGAGATGGCGGGCCGGGACGGCGTCCGGGGGGCCACGGGGGCGGGGCGGGGCGCGCTCAGCGCGAGGGCGGACGCGGGCGGCGCCGAGGGCGGGGCACCCAGGGGCCGGCTCGGCCGGGGCAGGCCCACCGTCATGGCGTTGCGGCCCGGCTGGAGCCTCCGGGGCATGGCCCCGCTGAGACAATAGGAGAGGGCGGTGTTGCCCAGGTTGATGAGGTGCAGACCTGTCCGGGCCAGCAGATCGCTCGCGGCGCAGCGCAGGCGGGTGAAGGCCACCAGCAGGTGCATGCAGTCCGTCTCGCGCGCTCCGCTGCTCTGGGCGATCTCCCTCGAGCGCATGCACAGCTCGCGCACGAGCCCGTCCTGCTCCGAGGGCTGCGAGGTCATCCTCTCCAGGAGGCTGTCCTCGTCGATGCCCTTCTCCCTCAGGAGCATCTGCGCCCGGTTCTCCACCGTGAAGAGGGCCAGGAGCACGTGCGCCGAGGTAAGCTTCTGTGCCACGCTCTGGGCGATGTCATTGGCTTCGTGGAGGACCTGAGCGAGATCCGTGCTGTCGACCATTCGAGCTCCGGCAGGCGGGCAGGCGAGCAAATACACCCTTCGGATCCGCCCCGCAAAATTTCCGCTACAGGTCGCTACATCTCCCACCTTTCATAAGCGAGGATGCGGGGAATGGCCCGCTCGCCAGCCTGTTGGGCGCCCGCTGTCATCCGGCTTGCAATAGGGGCGGCTCCTGGGCGTACATCCGAACGTCCCCTCATCCCATCTTATGAGCTCAATCGTCCAACCCACCCGCGTGCTCCTGGATCCGCTCGATGCGACAGGTGCCGCCATCGAGGCCCGGCGCTGGTTCTGGCCCCTTCTGATCCTCGCCCTCTGTGTGTCCGCTTCCGGGACGGCCTTTTCCCTCCGCTGGGATGCTGGCCCGGCGGTGGTGCAGGAACTGCAGATGACCGGCAAGCTCGACCGGATGACGGAGAGTGAGATCTCCGAGGAGATCCAGACGGCCTCGCGCAAGGCGCTGGTGGCGGGGATCGCCAAGGGCGTCTTCGTGATGCCGATGATGACGCTGGTGCTGGCGGCGGCGCTGTGGGTGTTCGCCTGGCTGTTCGACAAGTCCGCGCCGTTTGGCCGGCTCATGTCGGCGGCGGCGCTGGCGATGCTGCCCATCGCGCTCTACCACCTCGTCTTCGCCATCTGCGCGCTGGCGCAGTACTCGCTCACCGAGGCGCGCGTGCAGGACCTGGTGCCCTCGAGCCTGGCCGCGCTGGGCGGGCTGTCCCCGAAGATGAAGCAGGTGCTCAAGGGCGTGGATTTCTTCAACCTGTGGAGCGTGGGTCTGCTGGGCCTGGGTTTCTCCGCGGCCACGGGGATGCGCAAGGAGCGGGCGGTGCTGCTGTGCCTCGTCCTCTACGTCCTGTACATCGGGGTGTTCTCCATCGGCGTGCCCGCGATGATGGCGGGTGGGCCCGGTGGCGGCCCGCGCGGTCCGGGAGGTGGCCGATGAGCGCGCTCGTGCTCGCGGCGGTGCTCGCCGCCGCCCCCACCCCCATCAGCCTGGAAGATGCCCGTGCCCGGAGCCGGGAGAACACCCAGGCGCTGACGGCCGTGCTGCAGGCCTCCTCCGCCGAGCAGGACGTGCGCGTTGCACGCTCGTCGCTGTTTCCCCAGGTGGGCTTCCGTGCCGGGGCGAACGTGAACTACAGCGGCCCGGCGCGCGCCTACAACGTCGTGTCCGTGGGCGGCGAGTTCGAGCAGCAGGCGGGCAACGTGAAGGAGGTGACGATCCCCGGGTTCAGCCTCGGCATCACCCTCTCGCAGCTCATCTATGACCGGGCCGTCTGGGCGAGGCTGGAGCAGAGCGGTGCGCAGTTGGAGGCGCAGCGGGGCCAGGCTCTCGAGCAGCGGGACACCTCCGAGCTGGAGGGCATCCAGCGCTTCTTCTCGCTCTTCCGGACCCAGGCCACCATCCAGGTGCTGGAGGCCAACGTGAAGCGCAGCGAGGAGCAGCTCGAGCGCGCCCAGGCGCTCTTCCAGGCGGGCCGGGTGGGCAAGGCCGAGGAGCTGTCCGCGATGGTGAACCTGGGCAACGACCGCATCGCCGTGGTGTCGAGGCAGTCGCAGCTCGCCTCGGACCAGACGCAGCTGGCCACGTGGCTGGCCATGCCGGGCACGGAGTCCGTGGTGGCGGTGGATCCGGGAGTGATGACCCAGACGCCCGCCCCCGCGCCGTCCCTGGAGCAGGCGCTGGCCGAGGCGAGGGCCCGCCGGCCGCTGCTGGTGGTGCTGCGGCAGCAGCTGCGCGTGGCGGAGCTGCAGGAGAGCATCGCCCACGCCGGCTACATCCCGCGCTTGTCCCTGTCGGGTTCCCTCCAGCGTTCCGGTCCCGATCCCCTGGTTGTTCTCACCCAATGGGGTCTGCAGAACGGGGTGACCGGAGGCATCTCGCTGCAGTGGGACCTCTTCAACGGCTTCACTACCCAGGCGCAGACGCGCCGGGCGCAGTACCAGAGCAAGATCGCCGAGCTGAACCTGCAGCAATCCGAGCGCGAGCTCGAGGGCTCGGTGCGCCAGGCGCACGCGGCGCTGGTGGCGCAACTGGCCTCCCTGGAGCTGGCGACGGCCAACCGCAAGGCGGCCTCCGACGCGCTGGTGCTCGCCCAGGAGCGTTTCAGCGCGGGCGTCAGCTCGACGCTCGAGGTGCGTGACGCGCAGCTCAAGCTCACGCAGGCCGAGCTGACTTTGTTGGAGAACCGAATCAACGTGGAACTCGCCCGCTTCGCAGTGATGCGGGCCATGGGGACGCTGGCCCCGGGAGAAGCGAAATGAAGTGGTGGAAGGCGGTCATCGCAGGCGGTCTGTTCCTCGGAGCGGCGGCCATCACCGCCGGTGGCCTGAAGGATCGGCCTCCTCCCTCGGTGGAAGCGACGGTGACGAAGGCCCGCAAGGGCAGCATCACCCGCACCATCACCGGCGCCGGCAAGGTCCAGGCGGCCACCACGGTGAAGATCTCCTCCAACCTCTCGGGAGATCTCATCGAGCTGCTGGTGAAGGAGGGGGACCGGGTGACGAAGGGCCAGGTGCTGGGCCGCATCGATCGCAAGCGCTATGAGGCCTCGACGAAGCAGGCGCAGGCGGCGCAGTACGCGGCGCGCTCGGACGTGCAGGTGGCCCAGGTGGAGGCGGATCGCACCGCGGCCGAGCTCACCCGTGTGGAGGAGCTGGGCAAGAAGGGGCTGGCCTCGGCGGCCGAGGTGGACCAGGCGCGGGCGGCCCGGGACTCGGCGGCGGGACGGCTGGCCTCGTCCCAGCAGCGCCTGGCCCAGGCCTCCGCCGCGAACGAAGAGGCGCAGAGCAACCTCTCCAAGACGACCCTGCTGTCTCCCATCGACGGCAACGTCATCGAGCTGTCGCGTGAGGTGGGTGAGCGGGTGCGTGGCTCGGACTTCTCCGAGGACGTGGTGATGACCATCGCCGCGCTCAACGTCATGGAGGTGAAGTTCGAGGTGGGCGAGCACGAGGTGGTGCACCTCAAGCCCGGCCAGCCCGCGGAGATCACCGTGGACGCGCTGGAGGGGGAGACGTTCCAGGGCTCGGTGGTGGAGATCGCCCAGAAGGCGCTCATCAAGAACCCGGGCACCGAGGCCGAGGTCACCACCTTCCCGGTGACGGTGGCGCTGAGCACGCGGCCGGCGCGGGTGCTGCCGGGCATGAGCGCCGAGGTGCGCATCTCCGCGGAGACGCATGACGACACGGTGCTCGTCCCCATCCAGTCGGTGACGGTGCGTCCGGAGAAGAGCCTGCCGACCTACAAGCCGCCGGTGGAGGGCGCCACCCTCACGACGGGCCGCCGCGCGCAGACGCTGACCAAGGTGGTCTTCGTGGTGGACAAGGACAACAAGGCACAGATGAAGCAGGTGCGCACGGGCATCGCCTCCGACACGGATCTGGAGATCCTCGAGGGCATCGATCCGGAGGACAAGGTGGTGGATGGCCCCTTCCGCACGCTGTCCAAGGAGCTGAAGCACGGGGATACGGTGCGCGAGCCGCAGCCGGGGGGTCCGGGGGGTCCGGGCGGCAGGGGTGGGCAGAAGTCGTGAGCGAGTCCAACGGCGCCGGCTCTCCCCGGCTCATCGATGTGCAGGACGTCACCCGCGTGTTCCACGTGGGTGGCGAGGAGGTGCGCGCGCTGCGCGGCGTCTCCTTCGGTATCAGCCGCGGCGAGTGGGTGGCGATCATCGGCCAGTCCGGCTCGGGCAAGAGCACGCTGATGAACGTGCTGGGGTGCCTGGACACGCCCAGCAGCGGCCGCTACCTGCTCAACCACAAGGACGTGTCGCGCATGACGGACGACGAGCTCGCCGTGGTGCGCAACGAGGAGATCGGCTTCATCTTCCAGACGTTCCAGCTGCTGCCTCGCGAGACGGCGCTGGCCAACGTGGAGCTGCCGCTGGTCTACCGGGGTATCGGGGCCAGGGAGCGGCGCGAGCGGGCCAAGGCCGCACTGGCGAAGGTGCACCTGGACCACCGCATGCATCACAAGCCCAACGAGCTGTCGGGTGGCCAGCGTCAGCGTGTGGCCATCGCCCGGGCGCTGGTGGCCGAGCCCTCCATGCTTCTGGCGGACGAGCCCACGGGCAACCTGGACTCGGCCACGGGCGAGGAAATCGTACGGTTGTTCGAAGAACTGCACCGCGCCGGAAACACCCTGGTGCTCGTCACGCACGAGCCGAAGCTGGCGGCGCGCTGCCCGCGGGCCATCCGGCTCAGTGACGGGGAGATCGTCGCGGACGGCCCCGGGCGCCAGGTGGCCCTGGGCGATGCGGCCTCGCCCCAGGCGCAGGCCGTGGGGGGCACATGAGCAAGGCGGTGCGAGTGGATGTGCTCGAGGGGGCGCGCATCGCGTTCTTCTCGCTGGGTGCCAACCGGATGCGCACGGTGCTCACCACGGTGGGCATCGGCATTGGCGTGGCCACGCTGCTGGCCATCGTCGGCATCATCCAGGGGCTCAACTCCTCCTTCGAAAAGCAGCTGGCCGGCATTGGCTCCAACACCCTCTACCTCTCCCGGTTCCCCTGGGTGATGAAGGGGGACTGGTGGCAGTACCGCAACCGGAAGGTCTTCACCCTGCCGCAGGTGGAGCAGATCCGCTCGCAGGCGTCGTACGTCACCGCCATCTCGCCCTACGTGAACCGCAACGCGGACGTGTCCTTCGGAGGTGAGCAGCTCTCCGCCGTGGACGTCGGAGGGGTGTTGCCGGAGTACTTCTCCATCTCCGCCTACGAGATTGTGTCCGGGCGACCCCTCACCAGCGCGGACGATGCCGTCACCCGGCCAGTGGTGGTCATCGGGGGCTCGGTGGTGGATGGTCTCTTCCCGGGGATGGATCCCGTGGGCCGCACCATCCGCATCGACGGCCGGCCCTTCCAGGTGGTGGGGACCCTGTCGCGCAAGGGCAAGCTGCTGGATGAGGATCAGGATCTGATCGTCATGATTCCCTTCAAGACGTTCTACGCCGTCTTCGGCAAGGGCCGCCCCTTCAACATCGCCATCGCCATCGAGCGCGCGGAGGACATCAAGAAGGCGGAGGATCAGCTCGTGAGCGTCGTGCGGCGCGTGCGAGGGACGCCCCCCGGGGAGCCGGACGACTTCTCCATCAACCGCCCGGAGCAGCTGGCCCAGACCTACGAGCAGCTCACCGGAGCGCTCTTTGGCGTGGCGGTGGGCGTGGGCTTCATCACCCTGCTGGTGGGCGGCATCGGCATCATGAACATCATGCTGGTGTCGGTGCGCGAGCGGACGCGGGAGATCGGCATCCGGCGCGCGCTCGGAGCCCGCAAGAGAACCATCGTGTTGCAGTTCCTCATGGAGGCCTCCGCCGTGTCCGCGGTGGGCGGCCTGCTGGGCACGGTGGTGGGGCTGGGGACGGCCAAGGTGGTCTCCCTCATCACCCCGCTGGCGGCGGATGTGCAGATGCTCACCGTTGTCGGCGGCGTGGGCTTCGCCGCGCTGGTGGGGCTGCTGTTCGGCATCTGGCCGGCGGCTCGGGCCGCCAACCTGGACCCCGTGGAAGCGCTTCGCTACGAGTGAGCCGGCATGTTCCTCTTCTTCTCCTCCAGCCGGAAGGGCACCAAGAGCCCGCGCCAGAACTTCGTGGCGGCCTCCGTCGACAACCTGCGGCTGGCCTTCGGCACCTTCCTGGGCAACCCGCTGCGCTCGCTGCTCACGCTGCTAGGCATCGTCATCGGCGTGACGACGGTCATCACCATGATGGCCCTCATCGAGGGCCTGCGCATCAAGGTGAACAATGACTTGTCGCAGCTCGGCGCCAACACCTTCCAGGTGAGCAAGTGGCCCTCGGGCTTCGGCCGGGTGAACTGGCAGAAGTACGCCAAGCGCAAGGACCTGACGCTCGACGACGTGCGCGCCATCCAGGAGTCGTGTCCCTCGGTGGGCGTGGCGTCCGCGGCGGATACCCAGGGCGGCCAGAAGATCTCCACGTCGAGCATCGTGACGCGGCCCTCGGTGCGCGTTACGGGCGCCACCGCCGAGTACGTGGACACCAGTGGCATCACCATCGCCGCGGGGCGCTTCTTCGGCCAGGTGGAGGCGGTGGACGGACGGCAGGTCGCCGTGTTGGGGCTGGACGTGGTGGAGACGCTCTTTCCGGGCATGGAGCCGCTCGGCCAGGAGATCCGCATCAAGGGCCGCCCCTTCACCGTGGTGGGCGTGCTGCAGCGGCGCGGCAGCTTCCTGGGCATGGTGAGCATGGACAACGTCATCGTCATGCCGCTGCTGGCCTATGAGACGCTCTATGGCGATGTGGATTCGGTCGGCGTGTCGGTGCAGGCCTCCTCGCCGGAGCTGCTCACCAAGGCGCAGGAAGAGGTGACGAACCTGCTGCGCCGCCGGCGTGACGTGCCCCCGTTGGAGCCCAACGACTTCGAGGTGCGCACCAACGAGTCGATGACCGAGACCTTCAACAACCTGTCCCAGGTGATCACCATCGCCAGCTTCGGCGTGTGCCTGCTGTCGCTCGTGGTGGGCGGCATCGGCATCCTCAACATCATGCTGGTGTCGGTGACGGAGCGGACCAAGGAGATCGGCATCCGCAAGGCGCTGGGGGCGCGCAAGTCGCGCATCCTCGGCCAGTTCGCCACCGAGGCGGTGATGATGGCGCTGCTGGGTGGAGCCATCGGCGTGGGGCTCGGCTTCGGCCTGGCCTTCCTCGCGCGGTGGATGCTGGGCTTCAACACCATC
Source organism: Vitiosangium sp. GDMCC 1.1324 (assembly GCF_003044305.1). Taxonomy (GTDB): domain Bacteria; phylum Myxococcota; class Myxococcia; order Myxococcales; family Myxococcaceae; genus Archangium. Next base: position 255,931 of record NZ_PZOX01000001.1, read on the forward strand.
GTGCCCGGCTGGGCGGTGGCGCTCTCGCTGGGGATGAGCTCGGGCGTGGGGCTCGTGTTCGGCATCTACCCCGCGGCACGCGCCGCGAGGTTGGATCCGGTGGAGGCCATGCGCTCGGAGTAGGGCGCACGGCCCCGGCCGCCCGCTACGGCGCGGCGGCCACACCCACGGGGCAGCTCACTCCGGTGCCCCCGATGCCGCAGTACCCGTTCGGGTTCTTCGCCAGGTACTGCTGGTGGTAATCCTCGGCGTAGTAGTACTCGGGTGCCTGGCGCAGCTCCGTGGTGATGGGCCCGTACCCCGCCTTCGTGAGCACCTGCTGGTAGGCGTCGCGCGAGGCCTCGGCCGCCTTCCGCTGCGCGTCGTTCGTCCAGTAGATGGCCGAGCGGTACTGGGTGCCCACGTCGTTGCCCTGGCGCATGCCCTGGGTCGGATCGTGGTTCTCCCAGAAGACCTTCAGGAGCGTCTCGTAGGAGACCTGCTTCGGGTCGTACACCACGCTCACCACCTCGGTGTGGCCGGTGCGGCCGGAGCACACCTCTTCATAGGTGGGGTTGGGGGTGAGGCCTCCCGCGTAGCCCACCGAGGTGGAGTACACGCCGGGCGTCTGCCAGAACTTGCGCTCGGCCCCCCAGAAGCAGCCCAGGCCGAAGATGGCCTGCTGCAGGCCCTCCGGGAAGGGGGCCTCCAACGGTGCGCCGTTGACGTAGTGCTTCTTGGGGACGGGCATCCGGGTGGAACGGCCCGGCAGGGCCTCCTCCGCGGTGGGAAGCTTCTGCTTGTTGGGATTGAGGATCTTCCACATGCCCCCAAATTAACGCGGAGTATGGGCTCGTGCCGGGAATGTGTTGCATTTCAGGCCCGTGACGGAGCAGGCGAGCGTGTGGGGAGGCGCTCCCACCCCCGAGGGGGTGGGGCTATAGAGCGCTCGCCATGGCGACTCTTTCCATCTTCAAGTCCCCGGACGGGCGCGCTGCCTTCAAGGACGTCTACGACAGGAGCCTGGGCCGCTGGCCCGTGGCCCTCGAGACACTCTTCGTGCCGACGCGCTTCGGGCGGACCCATGTGCTCGCGAGCGGGCCTCGTGACGCCCCGCCACTCCTGCTGGTGCCCGGGATGACGGGGACCGCGGCCATGTGGGCTCCCAACATCGCCGCGCTCTCGCGCGACCACCGGGTGTACCTGCCGGAGTTGGTGGGCGACCTCGGGTGGAGCGAGGTGGAGCAGCCGTTGCGCAATCGCGACGATGGTGCCACCTGGTTCCGGGAGGTGATGGACGGGTTGAAGGTGGAGTCCGCCGTGGTGGGAGGGCTGTCGCTGGGGGGCTGGCTGGGCCTCAACCTCGCGTTGAAGGAGCCCTCGCGCGTGCGGGGGCTGGTGCTGATGGCTCCCGCGGGGGGCTTCGTGGAACTCGGGATGCAGTTCATCCTCCACGTCTTCCCGTGCATGTTCTTCCCGTACCGCCCCGTCATCGACTGGGCCCTGCGGTGGATGTGTGCTCCAGGCAACACCCCGCCTCGCGACTTCGCGGAACTCTTCACGGTGGCCATGAAGCACGGTCGTCTGCAGGTGCGGGTGCGGCCGGACAGGTTCCCCGAGGAGGAGCTGCGGCGGCTGCGCGTACCCACGCTGTTGCTGGTGGGGGAGAAGGAGGTCATCTGCGGTGGCTCGGCCCTGCTGGAGCGTGCGCGGCAGCTCGTCCCCGGCATCCAGGCCGAGCTCGTCCCGGGTGCCGCCCACCTCCTGTCCGGCGAGCGGCCCGAGCTCGTCAACGCGAGCATCGTTCGCTTCCTGGAGGCGCTCGCACGGCCGATCGTGGCCGCCTGAGTTAGAGTGGGGCATTGATGACGGCTCCCTCCTCCAAATCCCCTGAGACGCCCGCGCCGGTTCCTTCCGAGCGTCCCCGCCTGATCATCAACGGGGAGCCCGTGCGGCCCGAGGATCTCGGACGCAACCTGTCCGCGTCGGTCCTGCTCCGGCTGAGCATCACGAAGGAACCGTATGTGCCGCCCGAGCCGCTCCCCGAGTTGTCACCACCCCCGGTGGAGGTCACTGCCTTCTCAGCGCTGCGATGGGGGATCCTCCTCGCGGTGCTCGGTCTGGTGGCGGTGGCCGCGCTGCTCTTCCTGCGGTGAACGGCCCGGAGCGGGCGCCGCTCAGCCCTCGCGTCCCCGTCGCTGCTGGCGGTCCTCGCGGGTGCCGATGAGCTGCCGGTAGGGCACCACGCGCAGCAACTCCGCGAGCGTGGTGTGGCCGGCGGCGATCTTGTCCAGCGCATCCTCGACGAGTGTGCGGAAGCCGTGCTCGCGTGCATGCCGGCGCAACTGGACGCCGTGGGCGCCGCTGGCGATGAGATCCTGCATCGCCGAGTCCACCACCAGCAACTCATAGATGCCGATGCGCCCGCGGTATCCGGTGTGGCGGCACTCCTCGCAGCCCCGGCCCGCCTGGAACTGGATGCCGTCCAGCAGCGGGCCGAGCAACTCGCGCTGCTCCGGGGTGGGCTCGGTGGGCGCCATGCACTTCTCGCAGTTGCGGCGCACGAGCCGCTGCGCCAGCACCGCGAGCAGCGAGTCCGCGATGTCGGTGCTCTCCAGCTCCAGGCCGCGCAGCCGTCCCACGGCGCCCACGGAGTCGGCGGTGTGGAGCGTGCCGAGCACCACGTGTCCGGTGGCCGCCGCGTTGAGGGCCATGCTGCCCGTCTCCAGGTCGCGGATCTCCCCCACCAGCATCACGTTCGGATCCTGGCGCAGCAGGGCGCGCAGCAGCGCCGCGTGAGACAGCTGCGGCGTCACTTCCTTCTGGTTCACCTTGGGGACGTAGTACTCGATGGGGTCCTCGGCGGTGATGATCTTCTTGCGCCCGTCGTTGAGCTGCGCGAGCGCTCCGTAGAGCGTGGTCGTCTTCCCGCTGCCAGTGGGGCCGGTGACGAGGATGAGGCCCTCGGGGTTGGACAGCAGCTGGAGGAACAGCCGCTCCATGGCCGGGTTCATCCCCAGCTTGCTCACGGGCACCAGCCCCACGCTCGAGTCCAGCACGCGGATGACCACGTCCTCGCCGCCGGGGCTCGGTGTCACGCTCACCCGGAAGTCGAGGACCTTCTGCTCCTCGCCCCGGGCGATGACGGCGCGGATGCGGCCGTCCTGGGGCCGGCGGCGCTCGGTGATGTCCAGCCCGGCGAGCACCTTGAGGCGGCTGACCACCTCCTGCACGGACTCGGGATCCATGTCCGTATGGGACTGGTGGAGGATGCCGTCGATGCGGTAGCGCAGGTCCACGTCCTCCAGGTAGCTCTCGATGTGGATGTCCGAGGCCTTGCGCTCGAGCGCGCCCGCGAGCAGGTCATCCACGAGCTCGACGGGCGTGGGCTCGCGGTGGGAGTGGGGGCGCTTGCGGATGACCAGGTCCGCCTTCGTCTGGGCTCCGACGCCGAAGCCGGCCTCCAGGGCCTTGTCGATCTCATAGCGGTTGAGCTTCACCGCCTGGATGGGGCGCTGCAGGTAGTCGGCGATCTCCAGACGCAGGGACGAGTCCTCCGGGTGCAGCATGCCGATGGAGACGGGCGCATCGGGCGCCTTCGCGTCGACCTTGCCAAGGACCACCACCATGTTGCGGCGGCAGAACGGCTCCGGCAGCCGCCGGATGGAGTTTCGATCGAGGCTGTATTGCGCCAGCTCGGAGAAGGACTCGGGCCCCTGTGCCATGGCCAGGGCATAGCACGCCAGCACTCGGGCCCAGGACGCCAGCCGCACGATGCGCGGCACGTCTCCTCGCACCGGCACCAGGGGAGGGTGCGGACAAGGGTTCGATATGTGGCGTCTCGAGCTTCGTTCCCCTGCCCGTGCTCCGAGCTGCGGTGGGAGCATTCCGCAATGCCAACGTCTGGCTGGGCCGGAGGGCCTGGGCTCAGGGGGGTCGTCATGAAGATGCGTCGCGCGTTCGTCTCCATCTCGCTGGTGGCGGTGCTGGGGGGCTGCCCCACACCACCGGAACCGGTGGGACCTCCGCCGGAGGAGCAGGGACCCTCCTTGTCCGACACACCGCTCTGGACGCTGGAAGCTCCCGCTTCGCTCCGGCAATCCTGCTTCGGTTTCTCGATCGCGCTCGGAGACGTGAATGGGGATGGCCATCAGGATCTGGTGGTCGCCGCGCCTCCGTGTCCGGGGATGACGGGCAAGGGCTCGGTGGTCATCTACGCCGGCAACGGCGCGTCCTTCGCCTCTGAGCCAGTCATCGCGGAGGTGGACTGGCAGAACTCCAACCCGTCCGCGAGCGGACGCGGCATGGTGGTGTCCATCGGCAACGTGAACGGGGATCGCTTCGCCGACATCCTCGTCCGCTCCCAGTACACGGGAACGCTCGTCTTCGCGGGTGGGGAGGATCTCGGGAAGGTGCTCCAGACGCCCCTGTTCCGCGTGCCCTTCCTGGGCGTTCACTACGTCGGATTCCTCAGCGACCTGGATGGGGATGGGCTCGATGAGCTCGTCAGTGCCCAGGGCGCGAAGAGAACGGTCTCCATCTATCGCGCCACCCCCGGTGCGGAGGCTCCGTTCAAGCTGGTGAAGACCTTCCCGGACACCCTGCTACGGGTCCTCCCGGTGGGCGATCTCAACGGAGACGGAAGGAGGGATGTGCTGTTCGGGGCCTCGTCGGGCTCCGCGCTCTACCAGGGGTGTGCACCGGAGGCGGCCGGGGTCTGCGAGGGCGGGTTGTCGGTCGCTCCCGCGTGGAAGGCCCCCGAGGCGGTGGTGGGGTTCTTCCCGGATCAGAACGGGGATGGATTCCCGGAGGCCGTGCTCAGCTACCAGTACCTGGGCCGTGTGGCTGTTCACCTCGCCCAGCCGGAGGGAGGCCTCTCGCCGACGCCGATCTGGAGCATCCTCGGCGACGCGGCGTACCCGAGTGTCTCGGCCCCGTTCTACTTCGTGGGGGACCTGGACAAGGACGGCAAGGAGACGGAGTTCCTGCTGGGGGCGCCGGGACGGCTGTACGCGTTCTTCCCGAACCAGGCGCTCTCCTCGGAGCTGCGCCCCGATTGGGCCTGGCCAAGGAGCGACGCGCTGGGGCCGGAGTTCCCGGGCTTCGTGCGTTACGCGCCCATCCGCGCCGGGGATCTCAACGGGGACGGCTACGCGGACATCATCGCCGGTCTAGCGCCACCGTATGACATGCTGGCCCCAACGACGTCGCCACGGCCAGGACGGGTGGTGGCCTTCGGTGGTGGCAGGAGACAGTCCTCGTCTCCCGAGCCCTTCCTGCGGGCGGCCGCGTCGTGCGGACTGGCGATGAGCGGGGGCAAGCCGGACGTGACGGTGGACGCGGACGTCATCTCCCGTTCGGTGTATGCCGAGCGGCGGAGCTTCTCGGAGACGGCCTGCGAGGTGGTGGAGCGGTGCGTGGGGGCTCCCGGAGACCGGCGGCTGCTGCGCTTCACCGTCGCCATTCCGAACCTGGGCTCGGGCGCGGTGCACATCCCGTCCCCCGAGGAGCGGCCGGACCTCTACGAGTTCGACTCCTGCCACCAGCATGATCACCTCGTGGGGTTCGCGCGCTACGAGCTGCTCGATGCCCACAACGAGGTGGTGACCGTGGGCCGCAAACAGGGCTTTGCCCTGACGGATATCGTGCCCTACTGCGGCGACGCGCCGGAGCCGTTCATGGCCGTGGATGGTTCCCAGGGCATCTCGCCGGGCTGGGCGGACGTGTACGTGGCCGACTACCCGTGCCAGTGGTTGGACATCACGGATGTGCCGGACGGCACGTACACGCTGCGCGTGGGCGTGGACAGGAACGACCTCATCGACGAGGACGACGTGCGGCCGAACTCCGTCGACGTGAAGGTGAAGCTCTCCAGCGGCACCGTGGAGGTCGTCCCATAGGCGTGTCCCGTGCGAGCCCTATTTCGCCGGCTCGCACCCGCAGCCGCAGTCGTCGAAGAAGGGCACCTTGTTGGGATCGCAGACGAACCGGATGGCCGCGCACCGGTTGGGGTCCCTCGAGACGTAGCTGCGCTCCGGCTGGTCACAGGCGCCCTTGTCGGGTGCCTTCTGGCAGAGGCCGCCACAGTCGGCGCCACCGTTGTTCGGGTCGCAGTCGTCCGAGGGATCATCCACGCAGACGTAACCCTCGGGGCAGGGGATGGCGGCGATGCCCCCGCAGAAGCGGGCCTTCTCCTGATTCGTGGGTGGGTTCTGCGCCTCGGCCGTGTTCCTGCACCCCGTTCCGAAGAGCACGGCCCCCGCGATGAGCACGCCGCACGACATCAGCCGGATGACCATGAGTCCCTCCTCCTGGTAGGCAAGAAATCGGGCGCGCGGCACCGTTCGGGGAGATGAGCGGCGGGCAGACAGGCGCTCGAAGGGCCGTTCGGGGCGCTCGGCGGGGCGACGAAGTTTCTTCCCGCGGCGGTTCGATGTAGATGTGGCTCCCACATGGGCAGTCGGACGATGAAGCTGAATCAGAGCAGCGGCAAGCTGAAGTTGAAGCAGGGCACCACCGGCAAGACGAAGCAGGTGAGCGCGGTGGGCAAGAAGAAGTCTCCCCCCTCGCGCGGCGGGCTGCTGGGCCGGTTGTTGATGCTGGCGTTCCTGGGGCTCGTGGTGTTCGCGTCCTATGAGTACGCGAGCCTCCCGTCCGCGGAGCCCCTGCTGAAGCAGAACCCCAAGACGACGGCGCTCATCGAGCAGCGCGCGGAGGAGGCGCGGGACGCCGACCAGAAGCCCCGGCGCCGACAGAGCTGGGTGGGGCTGTCGAACGTGTCGAGGCACGCGATCGACGCGGTGCTGCTCTCGGAGGACGCGAGCTTCTACCTGCACGAGGGCGTGGACACGAAGGAGTTGGAGAACGCGCTGGAAGACGCGGTGCGCAAGGGGAAGCTGGGGCGGGGCGCCTCGACGATCACTCAGCAGCTGGCGAAGAACCTGTGGCTGTCCACGGACCGGAGCCTGCTGCGCAAGGGCAAGGAGCTGATCCTGGCGCACCGGCTGGAGGAGTCGCTGCCGAAGAACCGGATCCTCACCATCTACCTGAACGTGGTGGAGTGGGGGAACGGCGTGTACGGCATCGAGGCGGCGGCGCGGGAGCACTTCGGGATCGCCGCCTCGAGCCTGACGGCGGCGCAGGGGGCCATCCTGGCGTCGATGCTGCCGGCGCCGCGCAAGCGTTCGGTGACCTCGGGCTCGAAGGCGCTGATGAAGCGGGCGCACTGGATCATCGAGCAGATGGAAGCGGTGAAGCGGCTGAACGGCGAGCAGGCGCAGCTGGCGCACGCGGAGATCGATCAGCTCCTCAGCGGGAAGAAGGCCGAGGAGCCCGAGGACGAAGCAGAAGGCTGACCCCCTGCTTCCGCTACACTGTCAGACCCGGGCGCGGGCCTGGTCGCGCAGCCGCACCATCTCCGGCCAGCCCTCGCCCGCGGGAACGAGCGGCTCGCCGACTCGGAGCGTGATGCGCCCCGGGTGCTGCAGGTGCCAGCCCGGACCGAGGATGCGCCGCGTGCCCTCGATGTGGATGGGCACCACCGGGCGTCCGGTCTCCACCGCGGCCTTGAAGGCTCCCAGCCGGAAGGGGAGCAGGGCGGGCCCGCAGGAGCGAGTGCCCTCGGGGAAGATGAGCAGCGAGGTGCCTCGCCGGAGCACCTCGGTGACATGCGCGGCCCCCGCGACACCTCGGCTCGTGTCGAAGCGATCCACCGTCAGGTGTCCGGCCCGGCGTACCGCCGCGCCCACCAGCGGCCACGTGCGGACCTCCTGCTTCGCCACCGCGCGGAAGTCCACGGGCAGGCCCGCGAGCATGGCCACCGAGTCCACATAGCTCACATGGTTGGCCACCAGGACCCACGGCCCCGGTCCTCGCAGATGCTCGAGTCCCTCGACACGCACCGGGCACCCGGCGGCCCACATCGCCCCGTGGGACAACCGGCGTACCAGCCGCTCCGTTGGCGGCCCTGAGCGAACGAACATCAGCCCCACCCCCAGCGCCAGCATCGTGAGCAGGATCAGCACGGACAGGTACACGGTGTAGAGCGCGGAGCCCACGGCGCCGGCCATCCGGCCTCCTCGTGCCCGGAGATGGGAGCCGGCCAGCCGCGCGTACTGGGTGAGCACCGCACGCCGGCCTCGCGAGATCGCACCGCGCACATAGGCCTCCCGGGTGGCACTGCGGCGGATCTTCCCGCTGGACGTCTTTCGCACCGCCCCAGGAGGCGCCAGCTCCACGACGTCGGGGGGCAGGCCCAGCACCGCGGTCACCCGGTCGATGATGGCCGAGCGCAGCCGCTCTCGTGCCTCCGGGTCGTGCTCGCGCGTCTCCGCCACCACCACGAGCCGCTCGGTCCCGAGCTCTTCGCTGGGCACCCCGAACGCCGCCACGCAGCCCTTGCGGATGCCGGGAATGTCTCCCACCACCTCCTCGAGCTCGGTGGGGTACAGGTTGCGGCCCGCCTTGATGATGAGATCCTTGCGCCTTCCCGTGACGTACAGCTCCCCCTCGGCCAGGTAGCCGAGGTCCCCCGAGTCCATCCATCCCCCGTGCATCACGGCCCGGGTGGCCTCGGGAGCGTGGAAGTAGCCCGGTGTCACCGAGGGCCCTCGGAACTGGATCCGTCCCTCCACGCGCTCCCCCAGCGTGTGGTCCGCGTCGTCCACGATGCGCACCTCGTAGTCCGGGAGCGGCCGGCCACAGGCGACGAAGCGCAGCGGGGTTCCGCCGTCACGCGCGAGCCGGGCCTCGCGGTGGCGCGTGAAGTGCTCGCGGTCGATGGCCTCGATTCGCGGCGGCCTTCCCACGGGAGGGAAGGTGAGGGCGACGGCCACCTCCGCCAGGCCGTAGGCCGGGAACATCGTGCCGGGATGGAAGCCGTGGGGTGCGAAGCGCCGGGTGAAGCGCTCGACGGTGTCGGGACTCACCGCCTCGGAGCCGTTGAGGGCCACCCGCCACGAGTCCAGCTCCAACCCCTCCAGCTCCGCGTCCTCCACCTTCCGCACGCACAGATCGTAGGCGAAGTTGGGCGCGGCGGAGAGCGTGCCCCGGTGGTGGTGCACGGCGCGCAGCCAGCGCGAGGGCCGCGACAGGAAGGCCTGGGGCGACAGGAGCGCGAGCGGAATCCCGTAGTAGAGCGGCATCAGCCAGGCGCCGATGAGGCCCATGTCGTGGTACAGCGGCAACCAGCTCACCGCGACGTCCTCGGGGTGGATGCGGAGCGCCTGGCCGATGGCCCGGATGTTGGCGAGCAGGTGCGCGTGGGTGAGCAGCACGCCCTTGGGCTCGCCGGTGCTTCCGGAGGTGTATTGGATGAGCCCGGCGTCCGAGTCCTCCAGGCGCACGGGTAGGGTGCCCGCGTCCTTCCCGTCCAGCTCGGCGGGGGTGACGGTGCGCCGCAGGGAGGGCACCCGGGCCTTCAGGAGCGTGCCCACCCGTCTCGCCTCGTCGAAGGTGACGAGCACGCGCGCCCCGGCGTTGCGGAGGATGCCGACCTGCCGCTCGACGTACTCCTCGAGCCGGTCCATCCGGAAGGGCGGGTAGAGGGGCACGGGGATGCCTCCGGCGAGCAGCACGCCCAGGAAGCTCGGGAAGAAGGCGGGCTCGGTGCGCAGCAGGAGGCCCACGGTGTCCCCGTGCCGGAGTCCCTCGTGGACGAGGGCCGACGCCATGGCCCGGGCCGACGCCCACAGCTCACCGTAATGCAGAATCCGCTCCGAGCCGTCCTCCTGGCGCAGGAAGAGGTGGGGGCGCTCCGGGTGGTGTTCCGCATGCCAACGCAGGACGTCCGTCAGCAGACGGGCCGAGTCCGGTGCGGCCACGCCGGGAGCCAGCGGCACCCGAGGTGCGGAGCCCTTCTCTTCCGAGAGGGCGGGGCCCGCCGCCGCGACGGCCCGGGCCAGGTCGCGCGGGGTGGACGCGCTGGCGACGGTTGCATCCGGCAGCACCACGCCGAAGCGCTGCCCCAGCCGAAGCAATAATTCCACCCGCTCCAGGCTGCCCAGTCCGAGCTCATGGTCCAGCGCGTCGTCGAGGCCGGGTGCCTCCCCGGCGCTCGGCAGACCCAGCTCGGCCACGAGGGCCCCCACGACGTCGAGCACGGCGCGCTCGAGCGTCTCCGGGCGAGCAGGGGAGCCTCCTTGGAGCATGGGCCAGCCTCCAATCAGCTCAAGTTAGGGTCTGCCCGGTGCTGGCACATCCCCCTGGGCCTCGGGCCGCTCGGCGACGGGCCCGGGAGGTGGCATCGGCTCAGGCGGAGGCCCCACCTCCCGCGTCTCCGGGGGGCGGCCGCCGCCTCACGCTCACCTGTCCGCGCGCTGCATCACGTAGATCATCCGCCAGGCCTCCGGATGATCGAGCGGCATGTCCGAAGAGAAGTCGCCGTAGATGCGGACGTCGCCGAACCTTCCGGTGCGCTGGATGGCCTCGTCGATGGCCTGCCGCTTCCAGGCCCGCAGCGTCAACTGCTCCACGAAGGACGTGGGGCGGCCGGCGATGTTCGCGTTCAGCTCCACCGTGTAGGTCCGGATCCGGTGCTGGGCATCCAGGGGGTCGCCCGGCCTCCCGAAGTGGATGTCGACGGTCGTCTGCCCGCGCCGGGTGCTCCAATGCCGGGGGGGCTCGCCCTGCGGATGCTTCTCGTCATCCGCCGGGTGGGCCACCTCCATGACGTAGATGCCGCCCGGCGTGAGGCTTCGGGCGACACACTCCAGGTGGCGCACCATGAGCGCCTCCGTCAGGAGGTGGCCGGCCGAGTTGACCATCAGCAGGGCCAGGTCGAACCGGCGAGGCAGCTCGAACGCGGTCATGTCCGCCGTCACCACCTCGAGCCGGACTCCTTCGGCTGCGGCCTGTGCACGGGCGTAGTCGGACATCACGGGGGACATGTCCAGCGCCCACGCCTCCGCGCCCCGGCGTGCCAGCTCTCGAGCATGCTGCGCGGGCCCGGCCCCCAGCTCCAACACACTCGCCGGCCCCGGACGGCCCGTCACGCGCCTGTACCAGTCTGTCAGGACATCCACCTCGCTGGCGATGTCCCGGTAGGAAAACGCGATGTCGTACAGCTCAGCTCGTTCGTAGAGTCCCAAGATGTCGCCCGTCCCGATATCCAGCCATATCTACTAGCCCCGATCCCCTCAGCGGTCAGGAATATATGGAGCCGGTGAAGAGGGGACAGGGGACCGGGATGCGCCTCCGCCGCAGGGAGGCCAGGCGTGCTCGTTTCAGGTCAAATGAGGGGGGCGCGGCTGATGTGAGCCATCAGACCCTTCCGTTGAGTCAGGGGACTTCGCGTCACGGGGGGCTTCTTCCTGCAACTGGGCCTGGGAGCGGGGCTGGTTGTCCTGCTCGAAGAGCGAGCGCAGCTCCTCCCGGGCCTGCTGCGCCGTCTGAACGAGCTGCTCCTCGTCCATGTACACCGCGTACTGCTTGGAGAGCAGCTCCTCGTCGTGGACGCGGAAGCGCTCCACGATGGCCCTGGCCCGCGCCTCGTCGATGCCGAGGCCCTCGAGGACGTGCGCGGCCATGTCCAGGCTGGAGAGCAGTGTTTCGCGGTTGAGCACCTTCACCCCCGCGTCCAGCAGCCGGTAGGCATGCGCGCGGTTGCGCGCCCGGGCGTAGATGGGCAGGTCCGGGAAGTTGTGGCGTACGAGCTCCGCCGTTCGCACCGAGGTGTCCGGATCGTCGATGGCCAGCACGAAGAGCTTCGCCCGGTCCGCGCCCGCGGAACGCAGCAGCTCCACGCGCGAGGCGTCCCCGTAATAAATCTTGTTGCCATACCGGCGCAGGAAGTCGACCTGCTGGGGGCTCACCTCCAGCGCGGTGAAGCCGATGTCCAGCATGTTGAGCACGCGCCCGATGATCTGCCCGTACCGGCCGAACCCGGCGATGAGCACCGGCTGTTGCTCGGCATCCTCTATCCGGTCGTACTCCACGGGCACGGCCCGCTGGAGCAGACGGTTGATCACCGCGTCGTGCAGCGCCAGCAGCAGCGGTGTGACGGCCATGGACAGGGACACCACCACCACGAGCAACTCGGAGAGTCCCCGGTCCATTACCCCGGCGGAGGCGGCGACGCCGAACAGCACGAAGGCGAACTCGCCTCCCTGGGCGAGCGCCAGTGCCATGATGCGCCGCCCCTGCAGCATCAGCCCCATGGGCCTGCCGAGCCAGAAGAGGACACCGGCCTTGAGCACCATCAGACCCAGCACGCACCCAATGATGACCAGCGGCCGTTGGACGACGAGCCGCAGGTTCATGGACATGCCCACCGCGATGAAGAAGAGCCCCAGCAGCAGGCCCTTGAAGGGCTCGATGTCCGCTTCCAGCTCGTGACGGTACTCGGAGTCCGCCAGCAGCACGCCCGCGAGGAACGCGCCGAGCGCCGGGGAGATGCCGGCGAACTCCATCAGGAGCGCGGCGCCCACCACCACCAGGAGCGTGGTGGCGGTGAAGATCTCCTGCATCCGCGTGGAGGCGATGAGCCGGAAGACGGGGCGCACCAGGTAACGCCCGCCCACCACCACCGCGACGAGCACCGCCGCCACCTTGAGGATGGGCAGGAGCAGACCCTGGCCCGTGCTGCCGGTGGCCTCCTGCTGGCCCGAGAGCAGGGGGATGAGCGCGAGCAGGGGAATGACGGCGAGATCCTGGAACAGGAGGATGGCGAAGCTCTCGCGGCCGTGGCGGGCGGTGAGTTGCTGGCGCTCGCCGAGCAATTGCAGGGCGATGGCCGTCGAGGACAGCGACAGTCCGAGTCCGGCGATGATGGCGGTCTTCACGGGAAGGCCGAGCAGCACGCCCACACCAGCGAGCAGGATGCCGGTCAGCAGCACCTGCGCCAGGCCGAGCCCGAAGACGGAGCGTCGCAGGGCCCACAGCCGGGCGGGTTGCAGCTCCAGGCCGACGATGAAGAGGAACAGGACGATGCCGAACTCGGAGAAGTGGAGGATGTCCTCGGGGTCCCGGATGAGTCCCAGGCCGGAGGGGCCGATGATGGCGCCCGCGGCCAGATAGCCGAGGATGGCGCCGAGCCCCAACCGCTTGAAGAGGGGGACGGAGATGACCGCCGCGATGAGGAAGACGGCGACTTCGTTGAGGATGCTCATCGGTGTGGGGACTCCCGGGCCGCGAGCCTCGGGTCTATGAGGCTCCGGGGGGCCGCCGCAAGCCCCTGGTGGCTCCTCCGATCACGGGAGGTAATTCGGAGACTTCTCCCCCGTCCGCTGGATGCCACGAGGCGGCTCCTTGGCCGAGAGCTGGCGCTGGATGAATTCGATCAGCGGGCGGAAGGCCACGGAGGAGATGACCGTCTCGAAGTCCGGCGCGGAGAGCTTCTTCACCATCTGCTTCGCGCCATGACCCGACCTGGGCTTGGGCAGGAGTTTCTGGAGCGCCGCCCGGGGACCCAGCGCGGCCCGGGCGACGTCGAGCTCCGAGACCTTCTTGCCAGTGGCCCGCTCCAGCAGCGCGCGGTCGGAGACGAAGACCGCCTCGACTTCGGGTTGTGCGAGCACGATGAGCCACATGTGCCTGGGTGCACTTGTGGCGAAGAGGTAATCGAGGTTGGTCCGCTGCTCCTCCGTGAGATCGTCATCGATGGTGTCCGCATCCACGATGAGCGCCGTTGGTATCCGCCTGTTGGTGAGCAGTGAGCACGCGCCTGACCACGCATACAGCTTGCTGTCCGCCGCGCGGACGCAGATTTCACGAGCACTCTTGCCGAAGCGTCTAGCCAGAAGTGATTCGATCAGCTCCTTGTCGAATTCGTTCTCCGTCACGACATAGGCTCTCATGCGCTCTTCTCCAAGAAGTCATGCAGGCCGAGACCCTGCTCGACACTGCGCCTGTACTTCCTCTGCAGTCCTGTTCGGAACGCCCGGTGCTTCAGGGCGTGAGCGACTTCCTTGCCCGTCCACAGGAGGATCGTCTGAGGGGCGACGAATTTGATGAGGGTGGTGGCCGCGGAAGAGAACCCTCCGCGGCTGAAGATCAGCCCAACGGAGCTCGAGGGCCTGCGGAGCAACTGGTTGCGCATCTTGGCAAGGGGTTCGGTGCCTATCGCCTTGGAGGTGTCCTTGGCCTCCACGATGCAGGCAAGCCCGTCCATGAAGACGGCACCATCGATCTGCTCCATCTCTCCACCGGGTTCCGAGAGGGAGAGCGTGATGCTGTAGGGCCACGTCACCACGGCGCCCTCGAGCTCGAAGGCTCGGAGTATCAGGTACTCGAATGCCTTCCCGGGCTCCCAGTTCTGCACCCGTCCCTGGACGAGCCGATCGTGAAAGGCCCTCAGCCGTGCCCACCCCATGGTCCTGATCCGGGACTTGTATTCTTCTTCGCTCCCCATCCTCGCCCTCCCACCGGTCGCTCCGCGACGTCAACTGCCGCCACCCTACCTCAGCCGTCTGACATGCTCAACCCATGGGGTCATGTGGCCGGGTCGACTCGACAGGTGACCCGGTTGGGGCTCCAGCACCCTTGAAATGCGGCGGTCATCTGCCGCAGGCTGTCCGCCGTTCCTTCCTCGACAGGACCCACCCGCGATGCTGCCCGTACTCCTGGCCGTGCTGCTCACCCAGGCCCCGACCGCCCACCCCCGCCAACAGGGGGTTCCCATCGGGCAGGGCAAGACGCTGCCCACCGTGCGCCTCTCCGCTCCCGCTGGCGGCTGGACGGTGGACCGGATGCTGCTCGTGGAGGGCACCATCAGCGACACCTCCATCGACCCGGTGGTCATCTCCATCAACGGCGACCGCTACCTGATGCGCACCTTCAGCGGGCGCTTCAAGCGCAAGTTCCCCGCCGCCAGTGGCAAGAACGTCGTCACCGTCATGGCCACCAACCAGGCGGGCACCGCTCGCGCCCAGGCCACCAGCTACGCGCAGATTCCTCCCGTCCCGCTCAAGGCCATCCTTACCAGCGACACCCAGGGCGTCTACACCGACCTCCACATCTACGAGCCCACCCAGGACAGCGTCTCCCCGGCCAAGGAGGGCTCGGGCGGGGGCTCGGGCCAGGTGCTCGACCTGAAGAAGATGGCCCACGTCTACTGGGCCAACACCGAGAGCCCCAGCGGCGGCACCTTCTTCCTCAACGAGCAGGGCGGCGACTTCGACGACCCCGCCTATGGCCCCTACCTCTATGTCCACCGCGCTCCTCCCAAGGGCGTCTACCTGATCGCCACCAACTACTGGCCCAGCGGCGACAAGGCCCATACCGTGGCCACCCTCAACGTCGTCCTCTACGAGGGCACCCCTCAGGAGGTGCGCCGCATGGTGCGCATCCCGCTCGCCACCCCCGGCACCACGCGCGTGCTCGCCTGGGTCAACGTGCTCGGTGACGGCAAGGCCGAGCTGTATGTGCCCTCGCAGGACCCAACCCCCAAGTCGCCCTCGTGGCCCGGCAACCTGGACGAGGCCGTCAAGTCGCTCTCCAGCGGCAGCCTGGACTCGGACTACTGAGCCGCCCGGTACGCCATGCGCGTCCTGCTCCTGCTCCTCTCACTCCAGGCGGCGTCGCCCGCTCCCGCCGAGTCCCTCGAGACGCTGCTGCGTCGCGAGATCGCCCAGGCCGCGCTCGCCCAGGTGCGCCGGATGGATCCGGCCTGGCACCCGGACCAGCGCGACTGTGCGGGCCTCGTGCGCTTCGTCTTCCGCGGCGCGTACCGGCGCTTCCGGCCCGAGCGGCTCGCCACTCCCCTGTGGCTCGATGACCGGGGCCGCCCCGCAGACTTCGCCGATGCCGAGACGCTGCTGGCGCACAGCTTCGTCCCGCTCGGCCGTGATGAGGCCTCGCGCGAGTCGTTGCGCACCGGCGACCTGGTGGCCTTCCGCCAGGATCGGGACTCGGGCCCTGTCTTTCACCTGATGCTCGTGGTGCGCCCCGAGGACAAGGCGCATGCCCCCACGCGCGTCGTCTACCACCCGGGCGACAAGGGGGCCGCGGTGCGCACCGGCGTCCTCCAGTCGCTCGTCACCGACGCCCCTCTCGAGTGGCGCCCGGTGCCCCAGAACACCGCCTTCCTCGGCTTCTTCCGTTTCAAGGAGTGGATGTGATGAACCCTCCCTCGTCTCCGCCGGACGCGCCTCCGCCGTCCGCACCGCCTCCCCGGGGCGGACCTCCCCGGGCCGTCCTCATTGGTGCTGGCGCCGCCGTGCTCGTCGCGGTGGCCGCGGGCGCCTTCCTTCTCGGACGTGGCAGCTCCCCCGGTCCCTCGGGCCCGGGCGCGAGTGCTCCCTCCGGTGCCTCCAGCGGCACGGCCTCCAACCAGGGCTCGATCCTCCAGGCCCTGCCTCCCGTACCCGACAAGCCCCAGCAGATGGAGGTGCCCACCGAGCCGGTGCGCCCGGCCGTCTGGGCGGATGTGTATGCGCCGGGCAAGGTGCGCGAGGCGCTCGCCGGCAACGCGTGGGTGAAGGACCAGCTCCAGAAGCCGCTCGGCAAGGGCTTCGTGGGCGGGTGGGCCGCGTTCCTGGACACCCGTGGCGAGGAGATCGGCGCCAACTTCAAGGGCGCCGTGTTCGACGTGATGGCCGGGCAGCTCCTGGCCGCGCCGTTCCGCATGGTGTGGTTCTCCGGTGACACCCGTACGGGCACCCCCGCCATCATCGTCCCCGAGCCGGGCAATGCCGCCATGGCCGCCTTCGACTCGATGAACGCCGTGGTCCGCCGCAATGAGATGGTGGCCCAGTCCTGCCCGGGCGGGCAGGGTGATGATGAGGTTCCCTCGGAGGGCTTCAAGCTGGAGCGCTGGCTGGTGGCCGAGCAGGCGCTGTGGGCCGCGCGCACCAGTGACCGGATGGTGTTCGGCCGGCACCCGGCGGTGGTGCTCCAGGGCCTGTGCGAGCCCCACCTGGACCTCGAGCCGCCCCAGGGCGTGGACGTGGAGCTGGGCTTCGCTCCCGAGCCGCTCGGCCGCGAGGCGCAGTTGCTCACGCACGTGATGGGCGTGGCCAATGGCATCCGGCTGCAGTTCGCCGTCGAGGGCAACCGGCTGGTGGGCCGAGGCATCTCCGGCCCTGTGGCGGACGAGCCCCGGATGGACAGTGCGCCGATCTCGGACGAGCTGCTCAAGCTCATTCCCGAGGAGACGCCGGTGCTGCTCGCGCTCCAGCTCAAGCTGCCCGAGCAGCTCGATGCCAACACCCTCAAGGCCTACTGGTCCGGCAAGCGCTTCTCGGGCGCGGTGCGCACGCGGCAGGTGGCGATGGTGTGGACGCCCCGGGGCAATCCGGAGCTGCCCACCGAGGTGGCCCTGTTGTGGGGCCGGCCCGAGGACGCCGCGGCGCTCGGCCAGCTCTTCTCCGGGCCCAACAAGATGGTGACCGCCACGCTGTGCGGACACCACGTGCTGGCCTCCACTCCGGACGTGCTCGCGCGGCTGCGCAAGGCGTGCGAGGGCAAGGGGCCCAACCTGCTCAACGCCGCGGGCCCGGTGGTGCAGGGGCTGCGCGCGCCGGGCTCGGTGTCCTTCGGCGTCAACACCGGGCGGCTGCTCGGCATGCTGATGGCGGACGGGTACTGGTCGCAGGTGACGCAGTCGGATTCGAAGAAGCCGCAGCCGCGCGCGGCTCCGCCGGAGATCGAGGCGGCGCGGCGTGACTTGGAGACGCTGCCCTTCATCGGCCTGCGCGGCACGGTGGATGGCAACAAGTTGGTTCCGGGAGGGTTCGGGTCATGAGGTTCTTCGCTCGCATCGCGGCGCTGGCCGCGCTGGTGTGCGCTGGCGTGGCGGCGGCCAAGCCGCTCTACATCACCGTTCCGCGTGCCTACGGCAGCAACGAGCCGGTGGCCGTGGACGTGTCCTTCGAGAGCAAGGGGCCCGTCGAGCTGCGGGTGCTCAAGCCCGCGGACGTCGACGCCTTCATCCGCGCGCAGGGGGACATCCGGCGCGCCTACCAGACGCCGCCCGTCACGGCGAACCCCGGCAACGCGCTCAGCCGCGGTCTCAACGCCGCGCACGCTCCGGGCAGCTTCCTGCTGTTCGCCCTCAACGAGGAGTTCCGCAAGGCCGTGGCGCCGGGGCTGCCCGCGCGTCCGCCGCCTCCTCCGGGCCGCCCGCTGGCCCGCGTGTCCGAGGGCGCGGAGAAGCTCGTGGGTGTGCCTCCGGGCTTCTCCGTGGTTCGCAGCCAGTGGCTGAACCTGGACCTCGGTGGCTCTGATCGCGAGTTCAGCGTCCCGGGCTTCGACACCTCGTTCTACGGCAGCAGCTACGAGGAGCGCCGCGTGACGCTCGCGCCGCTGCCCGCAGGCACGTACATCCTCCAGCTCGTCCAGGGCCGCGTGGAGGGGCAGGTGGTGCTCGTCGTCACCGACCTCACCGTGCAACTCAAGCAGACGGATGGACAGGTGCTGGTGCGCGTGGCGGGGAGGGATCAGAAGCCTCGCGCGGGCGCCCAGGTCCAGGTGTACCTGCCCACGGGCAAGGGGCCCGCGGGCACCACGGACGACAAGGGCGAGGTGACGCTGGCCGTCCAGGAGCCGCGCCTCATCGCCACGGCCTCGTCGGGCGGGGACACCGCCATCGTGGACACGGATTTCTACTCGTCGCTCGCGGTGGCGCCGGACGTGTTCATCTACAGCGACCGGCCCATCTACAAGCCCGGGGACGAGGTGAAGTTCCGCGGCGTGGTGCGCCAGCCGGACAGCTTCCTCGCGCGTCTCTTCACGCCGCGGAAGCGGGACGTGACGGTGAAGCTCGTCTCGGCCGAGGGCCGTGAGGTCCAGACGCGCTCGAAGGTGGACGAGTTCGGCAGCTTCAACGGCACCATGGCCGTGCCGGCGGACCTGGGCACCGGCGTGCTGCGCGTGACGGCCGAGCTGGACACGCAGCCGCACCAGGGCGAGGCGCGCGTGCAGGACTACGTGAAGCCGACCTTCTACCTGGAGCTGCAGCCGGAGAAGGAGACGGTGGTGCCGGGCGAGACGGTGCGGGCCACGGTGAGGGCACGGCGCTACGCGGGCGGAGTGCCTCCAGGGGCGAAGTACGAGGTGTTCCTCTACCGCACGCTGCTGGACGCGCCGGCCTGGGTGGATGACTCGGGCATGGGCGGGCAGGGGAGCGCGGTGACGTACGGGAGCGCCTCCACCACGGAGGGCAAGCTGAGCGTCCCCGAGCGCCTGTTCTCCACGGTGGCCGAGCGCGGTGCCGAGGAGGATCCCTGGGCGAGCGCCGCGACCTTCGATGCCGAGGGCAATGCGCAGATCGAAATCCCCGTGCCCGCGCTCAAGCCGGGCGAGGATCGCCTCCCGTACCGCTACACGCTCACCGTGCGTGCTCGCGACGACCAGCAGACGTTCGCCAACGCGAGCGCCGCCTTCTTCCTGTCCAAGGTGGAGGTGCTGGGGTCCACGCGCTACTCGGCGGCGGTGGTGAAGAAGGGCTCCGAGGCCACGCTGGGCATCCGCGCCACCACGCTGGGCGGCAAGCCCTACGGCGCCACGCCGGGCGAGGTGGAGTTCGTGCTGCGCAAGGCCGATGGCAGTGAGAAGAGCCTGAGCAAGAAGAGCTTCACCACGGCGGCGGATGGCTCGTATCGCGAGAAGGTGCCCACCTCGGACGTGGGTGCGGTGGTGGCTCGCGTCACGGTGAAGGACAAGGGCGGTGAGGCCTGGAAGGGCGAGGATCAGATGCTCGTCATCGGCGAGGCCGACGAGCCGGTGGCGCAGGTGCCCAACCTGACGCTGGCGTCGCTGTCGGGCACGCTGGAGCCGGGCGATACGGCGCAGCTCGTGGCGCTCCTGCCGGATGGCTGGGGCCCGGGTGGCTCGGACAAGGGTCCGGTGTGGGTGACGCTCACGGGCTCGGGGGTGTACGGCACGCAGCTCGTGGAGCTGAAGGGCCGCACGCTGGTGCACTCCTTCGACGTGGAGAAGCGCTTCGGCAGCGCGGTGTATGCCTCGGTGGCGTACCCGACGGCCTCGGGCCGCTGGGAGGAGCGCACGGTGGGCTTCCGCATCATCCCCGCCGAGCGCACCCTCTCCGTGTCGCTGCAGCCCCGGCGCGCCGAGGCCACGCCCCTCACCGAGCAGGTCATCGACGTCCGGGTGACGGACCACGAGGGCCAGGGAGTGGTGGCTCAGCTCTCGGTGGGCGTGGTGGACAAGGCCGTCTACGCCATCCAGAACGAATTCCGCCCGAAGGTGCTCGACTTCTTCTACCCGGTGGGCCGCAACAACGTGGCCACCTTCTTCTCCGCCGAGTTCCAGGGCTACGGCTATGGCGAGGCGCTCGCGCGGAAGATGGCGGGGCTGCCGGACCATGCCTTCGCCTCCATCAAGCCGCCCACGCGGCAGGCGAAGGACCTGGACCGGGACACGGCGTACTGGAGCCCCACGGTCGTCACGGATCGCGACGGGCGGGCCACGGTGCGCTTCAAGCTGCCGTCCAACCAGACGCTGTGGGTGGTGACGGGCGTGGCGGCGGACACCTCGGGCCGCTTCGGCGAGTCCACGGCCGAGTTCGCCACGCGCGGTGGGCTCAACCTGTACGCCGCGCTGCCGCAGTTCCTCCGCCAGGGAGACGAGGCGCTCGCGTCGGTGCGCCTGTCGGCGGGTGAAGCGTCCAAGGGCAGTCAGGTGCTGGACGTGCGGCTCGCGGCGGCGGGAGTGCTCGAGTCCGCCGAGGAGAAGCAGAAGGTGGAGCTGGCCAAGGGCGGCGAGAAGGTGCTGCCCATCACCCTGAAGGCGAACGGCTCGGGCACGGCCGAACTGGCGGTGGAGGTGACGGGCGGGAAGGAGCCGCTGCGCGACAGGCGCGCGTTGGCAGTGCGGCCCGCGGCGCTGGAGGAGCCGGTGAAGGTGTCGCAGTGGGGCGGCGGCGAGCTGTCCCTGCCCGCGGCCCCGAGCGCCACGGTCTCGGAGGTGGAGCTGGTGCTGCAGCCGTCGCTGGTGGACGCGGCGCTCTCCAACGTGCGCGAGCTGCTCACCTATCCGTACGGGTGCGTGGAGCAGCTCGTGTCCACCACGGTGCCCAACGTGGCGCTGTACCAGACGCTGAAGAAGGCGGGCTCGCTGGAGTCGCTCGACACGGACAGCCAGGCGCTGCTCGCCGAGGCCCGTAGCCGCGCGGTGCAGGGCACGGCCCGCATCCTGGAGGCCTCCGTTCGCGGCGGCGGCTTCACCTGGTTCAGCGGCTACAGCGAGGCGGATCTGCCCATGACGCTCATCGCGCTCGACGGGCTGGCGTACGCGGTGGAGGCGGGGCTCGTGGACCGCAATGATCCGCGCATCACCGAGGGCATGCGCTGGCTGGAGGCCCAGGAGGGGCTGCCCTTCGAGTGGGACGCCACGCGGGCCTGGGTGCTGGCTCGGCTGGACGGAGAGCGGCAGGCGGCCCGGGTGCGCGCGCTGGTGCAGGCCGCGCAGCCGGGAGACCTGTACCCGCTCGCGCTGTCGGTGCTGGCGGCGGAGAAGGCGGGCGTGATGAAGGAGCCCGAGCTCAAGGGGCGCATCGACGAGCTGGTGGCGGCGAGCAACCAGGGCTTCGTCTCGCTGGCGAGCATGCCCGCGCCGAGCGAGGCCCTGTGGCGCTACCCGCTGCGCCGGGTGGGCCTCACCGCCATCCTGGGTCACGCGGCGTCCTTCGGGAAGATGGACGTGGACAAGGCGCGCCGGCGGCTGCTGGAGGCGCTGACGGAGCCGGAGCTGTCCACGTTCGACCGGAGCACGGCGCTGCTGCACTCGATGTGGCTCATCGAGCGCGACGCGAAGGAGTTCCGCAAGCTGGCCCCGCCCGAGGTGAAGGGGGCGAAGGGCAAGGTGCGCTTCACGCCGCGAGGCATGGGGCTGGTGGCGACGCTCGAGCCCGGGACTCGCTCGGTGGACGTGGCGGGCTTCGAGGGCGTGGCGACCCTGCGGGCCTCGGCGGCCACGCCGCTGGCGGATGTGAAGCCCGTGGCCGAGGGCATGAGCCTCGAGCGCGCGTACTACGTGCTGCGCGAGGGCGGCAAGGTGCGGCTCAACCCGGGTGACAGCCTCAGCCAGGGCGAGCAGGTGTACGTGGAGCTGACGCTCAACGCGCACGGCGACAACCACAACCGCTCGGCGTACTACGTGGTGGAGGACGCGGTGCCGGCGGGCTTCGTGCCGCTGGTGGAGGACAAGGAGTTCCGCGGCGCTCCGCACTCACTGCCGCTGGCGCCCGAGGCCCTCAAGCGGCGCTCGCTCAACCCCGAGCGCGCCACGTTCTTCTTCGAGGAGCCGACGTGGTGGAGCGACAGTCCGCGCACGGTGGGCTACGTGATGCGGGCGCAGTTCGCGGGCACCTTCTCCGCGCCGCCGGCCTTCATCGAGGACATGTACGTGACGAGCATCCGTGGGCGCACGGGCTCGGACGTGCTGAAGGTGACGCCGTCCAAGCGCGCCGCGGGCGACGTCAGCCAGAGCGAGTGGTGAGGACGTGATGGGGTGGGCCGCCGTGACGGTCGCCTTGCTGGCGGCCACCCCTGTCTTCCTCACGAGGGGAGACGTGACGCCCGAGGCCGAGCTGCGTTCCGAGGCCGAGGCCGCGTGGAAGGCGCTCGAGGCGCGCTACGTGACCGAGGCCGGGGGCGAGCCGGGCCGGGCACCGGGCACCATTGCTCTACAACGGGGCGAGGCGATGTTGCCCTCGCGCAACGGGCAGGGACGGCCCGGCGTGGTGGAGCTACGGCAGGGGACGCCCGGAGTGCTGGATGCGCGGTTGCGCGTGGCGCTCCGGCACGAGCTGGCGCATCAGCTCCTGTGGTGGGCCTGTCCGGCGTCGGCGGAGGATCGGCTGTTCCACGAGGCCTTCGCGCTGGCGGTGAGCGGCGAGCTGTCCGAGTGGCGGGAGGCGCCCTACCAGTCGTTGTCGAGCGCCTCGGCGGAGCTGGCGCACAACCCTGACGTGGACACGCCGCGAGCACGCAGGGCGCTGGCGCGCGTGCTGAACGAGGACGCGGGATTTCCGAAGGCCCTGACGCGCCGGTTGAGGCAGTGCCAGGACGGGGCACGCTGGACGGTGCCGCTGTCCGTGGACGAGCTGGCCGGAGTGGCGGTGCAGGCAGCGGCCAGCGCCACGGTGGTGCTCAGCCGCCACTCGGGCGAGGTGCTGCTTGCCGAGGGAGACATCCGGACGGCGATGCCCTACGGCTCGACGCTGAAGCCCTTCGTGGTGGCCGGGAGCACCTCGCCTCCGCCGGTGCTCTCTCCGCGAGCGGATGTGGCGGAGTGGGCCTGTGGCGAGCGGCTGCCCGGGAAGGTGGACGTGAGGACGGCACTACTGCGCTCGTGCAACGGGTACTTCCTGGACTGGGAGGGGCAGGGGCGCGCGCCGAAGTCCTTTGGCCCCTGGGGCGCGGTGCTGTCCGCGGTGGGCCTGTCCAGTGAGCCCCTCGACATGGCAGACGCCATCGGGCTGCGCTCGACGCTGCGCCTCTCTCCGTGGGGGCTGGCCCAGGCGTACCGGCTGCTGGCCGAGGCGAGGCCGGACCTGATGGCGGTGCTGGCCGACAACGCCGCGCGGGGGACGCTGTCCGAGCTGCCCGCGTCGAAGGCCTATGCGGGCGTGGCGACGAAGACGGGCACGGTGAGGGATGCGGACAGCCGGCCGAGGCTCGGGTGGATCGTCGCGGTGGATGATGACCTGGTGGCGGTGGTGGCGAGGCCGGGGAAGATGCCGCGCGCCTTCGCGGACGAGGTGCCCGAGGTGCTGGCGAAGGTCCGCAAGAAGCGCAGCGGGCTGGATGCCGCGAAGGTGCAGGTGCTGGGGCTGGTGCCGCCGGGAGCCGTCGAGGCGCAGTGCCGGGGCTCGGGCTTCACGTTGGAGGACGGCTCGCCACGCGCCATCCCCGAGGGCTTCTCGAAGCTGGAGCCGCTCGTGTCGAAAGGCGCGGCGGTATGCCTCGGAAGCCCCTGGCGGGTGCGCTTCCCGGACGTGCCGGCGGGCCGCGATTACGCCGGCATCTTCACGTGGCTTCCTCCACCGCCCTACAAGCCGCCCCCGGGAGTCCCC
Organism: Vitiosangium sp. GDMCC 1.1324; assembly: GCF_003044305.1. GTDB lineage: Bacteria > Myxococcota > Myxococcia > Myxococcales > Myxococcaceae > Archangium. Next base: position 279,884 of record NZ_PZOX01000001.1, read on the forward strand.
ACCAGCCCGAATGCGCTCAAGGCGAGGAGGGGCTCGGACTTCGTCTTCCGCACCACGCGCCTGCAATACACGGCGGGGGTGGTGGCGGCGGAGGACGCGGCGTTGAAGGGAGAGGCGATGGTGGCCCTGGCGCGCGTGGTGGCGCACAACGAGCGGCACGCGGACAGCCGCCACCCGGGCCGGCCTGTCTGCGACACGACACATTGCCAGGCCTTCCAGGGGACCGTGCGCATCCAGCCCGAGGAGGAGCGGGCGCTCCAGTTGCCTCCGCTCCGCTGGCGCGAGTGGCTGCCGTTCTCACAGGGAGGCCAGGAGCCCTGGCGTGAGACGCGCCCGCGCGACCAGGTGGAGTCCCTGCTGGGTACTGGCGTGACGGCGGTGCGTTTCGCGGACGGACGCGTGCACTACCTGCACACGAAGCGCGAGGGCGGCGCCGTGTTCGACGTCACCGAGTCCCAACCCTGTGAGGTGTTGCGCTCGGCGCTGAAGCTCCCGGCCTGTCCGCGTACCGCCGCCTTCGCTGACCGGGAGGTGGTCTTCGAGGGACGAGGCCAGGGCCACGGTGAGGGCCTCGACGTCGAAGCGGCGAAGACGAGCGGCCTGGCTTCCGAGCGCATCCTCGAGCGGGCCTACGGATCCACCGCGGTCCCCCGGTAGGCCCGGGGTGGACGGCTCGCGGGCCGTCTACCCGTGAAGGGTGGGCTTGTACGTGCCGGGCCGAGACTCGCTGGCCTGCCGGATGACCTGCTCGAACTCGTCCCGGCCGGTGAACGTGTGGATGCCGCCCAGCTTCAAGCTGGCCAGGGACACCCCCATCAGCACCACCTTCGAGCCGAACAACACGCTGAGCGAGTTGATCTTCGGCCCGAGCGGCACGGCGCGCTCCGTCATGATGGTGCGCGCTTCGGTCGCGTAGAGCTCCATCTCCTCCCAGTCATGGAAGATGTCCACCTTCGATGGCGAGGAGGAGAGGATGCCCTCGATGCTCACCATCGCGAGGTGGGCCAGATGGGCGTCGTACATCGACCCCTTGAAGCGCGTCACGATGACGTGCGGGGCGGGCTGCCACAGCCGCAGCTCCCCGTTCGGGGTGGTCCAGGTCCTGGTTCCATTCACGACCGAGTGAGCGAGCATGCGGGGCGAGTTATGGCAGCCGGCGATGGGAAGCAAGCGACGGCTCGCCGGACTGTGATGTACGCAAGGGTAGGGGTCAGACGAGCAATCATATGCTACCGGTGCCTCTCGGGCGCTACTCCCAGTCAAGGAAGAGGTTGTCTCGTGGCTGGGCGAGGGACCGGGCGGACTGGCGAGCGGAGGAATCCGCCCGGGCCTCCACCGTATCGAGCACGCGCAGCACCCGGGTTCCCGAGTCATCGAGGTTTTCGCGTGAGACGCCATGAGCCTCCAGCGCGGAGAACAGGGCGGGCAGATCTCCCGCGTGGCGGATGCCCCGAGCGCAGGCGCCTCCCGGACGGGCGCGAAGGATGACGCTGCTGAAGTCGCTGCCGAGCACGACGCTCTCCGGGCCCGCCTGCCGTGCGTAGTGCACCCAGTGGGCGATGTCGTCGTCGCAGGTCCCCGGTTGGAAGCCCTCCCAGCGCTCGGCCTGGGGGACCTCCTGGAACGGGGAGCGGAAGAGGCCGATGCCGATCAGCCCTCCGCTGGCGGCGATCCGTTGGGCGAGGGGCGTGCTCAGGCAACGAGTCCCGGCCCACCCCGCGCCGGTGTGCGAATAGAGGATCGGCACTCCGGCGGGTTCGGTGATGGCGAGCACATCCGAGATCGTCTGGTCACTGGCGTGGGCCACGTCGATCAGGATGCCGAGCTGGATCATCCGACGGACCGCCGTCGCTCCGAGGGGCGTCAGGCCTCCCGCCCGTCCGTTGGTGAGTCCTCCCACCACCGGCCCGAACTGATCATCGGCCGCGTCCGCCAGGGAGTTGTCGAAGAAGTGGACGAGGGTGATGGACCTCGCGCCCGCTGCATGGAGCAGATCCACGTCCTCCACGCGCCGGATGCCCTCGCCACCCTCGACGGCGGGGACCAGCACGAGCTGCCCTCGCGCGAGCTCCTTCCGGGCCTCCTCGGCACTGCGCGCCAGCACGAAGTCGGGATTCTTCCGGGCGAAGGCCTCGAGTTCCGCCAGTTGATGCAGGGCCTCGCCGAGCGCGCTCCGGCCGGGACGGGTGGCGGGAGGTGGCCACACCGTTGCGAGGATCAGCCGGACTCCCGCCCGCCGCAGCGCCGCCGCGTCCACCTGGTTGACGAAGCGCTCCGCGTGCGAGCCCGCCAGCACGCCATCCCCGGGCTCGCCCTGGAAGAGGGGGCCGAGCGCCGCGCGCATGGTCACATGCATGTGGAGATCGGCCCGGACCACCTGTGGGTCCACCGCCGAGACCCTCTCCTCCACGGGTGGCGGCAGGACGGCGCAACCCAGACTTCCCATCAACGCCAGTGAACAGACCCACGTGCCTCGGACGGCCATCGCATCACCCCGGCTCCGGAGCATGCCGGAGCGCCGGGGGGATTGTCGCTCAGACGTCGAGCGCGGGGGCGTAGCGCTCCTCGGGGACGTACTTCCACCGGCCCAGCACCAGCGCCAGCCCCAGGGCCGTCAGCGCCGTGGCCACGAGCCACAAGTAGTGCACGGCCCAGTGGCCGCCGTACGCGCCGAAGAGGACGGCCCGGAGCGCCTTCATCAGATGCGTGAACGGGAGCAGTGGGTGGAGTGCCTGGAAGAAGGGATGGGACAGCTCGATGGGGAAGGCGCCGCCGGCCGAGGAGATCTGCAGGATGAGCAGCAGCACGGCGGCTCCCTTGCCCGCGTCCCCGAGGTTGCGCACCAGCAGCATCACGAGCGAGAGGAATGTGAGGGAGCCCGTCGCCGCGAGCAGCACGAAGAGCACGGGATGGGGCAGGGGGACGCCCAGGCCGAAGTGCACGCCCAGGGTCATCACCAGCGACTGGCCGAGCACGATGGCGGCGGGCACTCCGGCCTTGCCCAGCAGCCGCGCGAAGCGTGCGCAGGTGGAAGAGGAAGGACGTCATCACCGCGCCCACCCACAGCGACAGCGCCACGAAGTAGGGCGTGAAGGCGGTGCCGTTGTTGGCCACGGGATCGGCCGCCTCGGTCACAGGCTCGACGGAGGCCGCGAGCCCCTGCGCATCTCCCTCCAGCGCCGGCACCTGGGCGGGGATCTTCATGTAGAGCGTGTCGAGCCCCTCGGCGATCCGGGTGCTGCCGTCCTCGAGCTGGCCCAGCCCGGCCGCGAGCTTGCGTGAGCCGCCCTGGAGCTGGCCGATGCCCTCGGAGAGCAGCTCGGTCTTCTGGGCCACCGTGGAGGCGCCCGTGGCCAGCGTGTCGAGCGTGGCCGTGTCCGGCACCTTCTGGGCCATGGTGCGGATGCCCGCGCCGAGCTGCTGCATGCCGCCCGTGAGCCGCGACACGCCGTCGTTCACCTGGGTCGCGCCCGACGCGAGCCGCTGGCTGCCATCGCTCGCCTTCGCCAGTCCGTCGTGGAGCTGCCCCATGCCGCCCTGGAGCCGGCCCGCGCCCTCGGCGATGCGGCCCCCGACGAAGGGCACCTTCGCCGCTCCGTCCTTCAACTGGCCCGTGCCCTCGGTCAGCTTCACCGCGCCCTGCTCGAGCTGCCCGAGCCCTCGCGCCAGCTCGGCGTTCTTCTCCGCCAGCGTGGCCGTGCCGTCGGCGAGCCGCCGCAGATCCTCGTCCGCGGGCAGCCGCTCGTTCATGGTGCGGATGCCATCGCCCAGCTTCGCCATGCCCTCGGTGAGGCGGGCCGTGCCGCCCGCGACCTGTCCGGCTCCCTGGGCGAGCCGCTCGGATCCATCCGCCGCCCGGCTCAGGCCCCCGGAGAGTTGCTCCGCTCCCGAGCTCGCCTTCTCGAGGCCCTCGTCCAGCCGGTGCGCTCCGTCGCGCAGCTGCTGCACGCCCTCGCGCAGCCGCGAGAGATCCTCCGAGGCGCTGGAGACCTTCGTCAGCACCCGATCCCACCGCTTCGTGTTGAGGCTCTCGTTGATCTGATGCGCCAGCTCGACGCTGAAGCGCTTGGCGATGCCCGAGGCCATGTACTGGTTGCCCTCGGAGTAGTAGACGACGAGCTTGCCCGCCTGAGCGTGCTTGCCGACCACGGCGTGCTCGCTGAAGTCCTCGGGGATGATGACCGCGAAGGAGAGCTGGCCCTCGCGGACCGCGTCGCGGGCCTCCTCCGCGTTGGAGTAGTGGATGTAGCGGAACGAGTGCTTCTGCTCGAGCGTGTCCACCACCGAGTCACCCAGGTGCACGGGCGTGCCCTGGTACGTGGCGCCGCGATCCTGGTTCACCAGGGCCACGGGCAGGTGGTCCGCGCGGCCGTAGGGATCCCACACGCTGGAGAGGTACGTGACGGCGTAGAGCGTCGGGATGACCAGCACGCCGAGCGTCGACAGCACCAGCGCGCGCCGGCCGCGGAACAGGCCCAGCTCCATGGACAAGACCCGCCGGAGCTGCCCGAGCAGGTTGCGAAGGTTCTTCATGGGAATGCACCCCTGTGTGATTCGAGAGGAAGGAGGGAAGGGAGGCCGCTACCGCCGCGGCGCGGGGATGCGCTTGCGCGGGGGTGGAGGCGGGAGACCCTGGGACTCGGCCCGAGCCACCAGCGCCTCGAGGGTCCACATGAACTGCTCGACGTCGAAGCGGCCCGGATCCATGACCGACTGCATGGCGCAGCCCTGGATGAAGCTCACCGCCACCGCGGCGAGCCCCTCGGCGGTGACGCCCGGGAATCGCTCGGGTGCCGAGGCCAGGAGCTCCTCGGCCAGCGGCCGGAAGGCATCGCGGTAGCGCTGGAGTGCCTCACGGATCTTCCCGCGCATCTCCTGGTGCCGCGTCCCCATCACCCAGTAGTCGAAGAAGAGCTCCACGAAGTCGCGCTCCTCGGGCAGGTGGGCGATGCGCTGGCGCACGAGCTCGAGGAACCGGTCGCGCGGCGCCCCCTCGGGGAGCTGCACCTCGCGCACACGGGCGACGAGCGCCTCGATCAGCCAGTCGAGCAGGGCCACCAGCAGGGCGTCCTTGGACGCGAAGTGGAAGAAGACGAGCCCGCTGCTCAGTCTGGCCTCCGCCGCCACGCGCCGCACCGTCACGCCCTCGAGCCGCTCCTTCGCCGCCACCTTCAACGTGGCCGCGAGGATCTGCTCCCGGCGCTGCTCCTCCGACGCTTTCCTGCCTGGCATGGCGGCCTCCCCATTGACCATCGGGTCAATGACGCACTGCAGGATATTGACCGGCGGGTCAATGTCAAGAGGGGCCCGGACGAGTGCGCCTTCATCGAGGCACTGAGAATGTCCCGCGCCCGCTGTAGGGTTCACGCCCCATGAGCCTTCCTGACGCGACTGCCTGGACGCTCCCCTGGAGGGGGCTGGGCCTGAGCAGCAACCTCGACGCGGCGGATCAGCCGCACCCCTACCGGTTGCTCGCCGAGTCCCCCGGCCTCTTTGACTTCGTGGAGTACAGCGCGCCGCTGTCGCTCGACGAGACGCGCGAGTCCGCCTCGCTCTTCCCCCGCATGTGGGAGCGCCGTGAGGAGGTGCCGGTGCTCTTCCACCCCGTGCACCTCAACCTCTACGGCCCCGAGCTGGAGCCCGTGAAGGCGCTCGAGGACCTGGACGCGCACGCTCGCGCGGTGGGCAGTGCGTGGGTGGGCAATGACATCGGCTGGTGGCACTCGGGAGGGCAGCCGTTCCCGGGCTACCTCTACTTCACGCCCCCCTTCACCGAGGCCGGTGTCCGGGACTGCGTGGCGCACGCGCTCCACGTCCAATCGCACCTGTCCGTGCCGCTCGCGCTGGAGAACCCCGCCGCCTTCGCGAAGCGGGGCGAGCTGCACGTGCTCGACTTCATGGCCCGGGTGCAGGAGCGCACCGGCCTGCCGCTGCTGCTCGATCTGGGGCACCTGCTCAGCTACCAGCTCGCCGCCGGGCTACCGCTGGAGGCGGGGCTCGACGGCTTCCCGTTGGACAAGATCATCGAGATCCACATCGCTGGTGGCGTCATCACCCGGCGGGGCGGGCGTGGGTACTACGTGGACGATCACACCCAGCCCGTGCGCGAGGAGCTCTTCGGCCTGCTGGAGTCGCTGCTTCCGCGCTGTCCCTCGTTGCGCGCGGTCACCTTCGAGGGGGATGGGCACCCGCTGGAGGTGGCCCTCCTCACGCTGCGACGCCTGCGCGAGTGGGTGCCCGCCGCGCCGAGGCCTCCGCTCGCGCTCACTCCGGTGAAGCAGTCCGCGCCGCCTCTCTCCCGCGAGAGCGAGCCATGGGCCCTCTTCGAGACCGGATACGCCGCGAAGCCGGAGCCCGGGGGAGACGTGGACGGAGCCCGGGCGGAGACGGACTTCCGCCTCGCGGTGGTGGCCGAGACGCTCGATCGGGACTGGCCGATCTCCCGGCTGCTGCTCGCGGGCACGCGGGAGGACCTGAGCGTCTTCACGGCCTCACAGGAGTTCCGCGGGCTCTTCGAGGGAGAGGGCCGCTCGCCGGGACATGCCTTCGCGGCCTGGACGCGGCGCCACCTGCGCGAGCATCCGGACGAGGGTGTGGCGGCGGCGGTCTCCTTCGAGACGTTCCTGCCCAACAGCTTCATGATGCGGCCACCCCCCGTGCCCGGGCCGGGGCAGGTGGGGCTGGCCGAGGACGTGCGCGTGGGCACCTTCCCGGTGGATCTCACCGAGCTCGTCTTCGCCGCGAAGTCGCTGCGCCGCCACCTCACGGGGCGGGCCTGGGCGTGCGAGGTGCTGGAGGTGAGTGGCCTGGAGGCGCTCGCGCAGGTGGCGCGGCGTCCGGGCCGGGGTCCGTGGACCTTCGTCGTGCGGCGCAAGAGCCGGAGCCTGGAAGTCCTGACGGTGCCCCCGTCGGTGCTGGAGTTGTTGCGCTCGCTCGCGCGGGGGGCCCGGGCGGTGGAGGAGGTACCCGCGCAGGTGTTGGCCGAGGGCAGGGCGCTCGGACTGCTGCGTCGCGGCTGAGCGGAACGGCCCGGGTCCTGGCCCGCCCGGGCTGGGACTCACGGGCAGGGGCCGCAGTCCTTGCCACAGCTGTTGGGGGTGTCGCCCGTGCCGCACGACTCGGTGTACTGACACTCCCCGTCACCGCACTTGAAGACATCGTTCTTGCTCATGCGCGTGGTGATGGCCGGGTAGGTGATGCCGTTGTAGGTGCATGAGGCGTAGAACTCCTTCGACGCGTCCTTCTTGCAGTATTTGTCGCACCTGAGCCGGACGCGGAGGATGGGAATGCAGGGCTGGCGGTTGTCGTCCTCCTCGTCCGAGCGGGCGCAGGCGCGTGCGGAGCTGTTGTTGTGGTGGAGCATGCGCCCGTCGTTGCCGACATAGAGGCCCTGGCCCGTGAAGAGGTTGCCGAAGAAGCAGGCTTCCTTCTCCGAGAACGTCTCGAGCTCGTCCTTGGTGTAGGGGATGACTTCTCCGCGTCCAGTGCGTCCCAGAACGGAGATGGGCACGCGCACGCCGAACTTGTTGGTATGGGCCGCCAGGCACGCGGAGATGAGTTGCTGCTCGACGAGGGTGGCGGGCGCGCCGTTGGCCCAATCGGGCGCGAGCCCGAGGTTTCCCGTCCAGGTATAGGTGATACCCGTGCCGGGGTGGGTGTAGCTGCGGGTCTGCCCCGCGGGCACGGCGCACTGGATGACGTACCGCATCACCATGTTGCCCAGGGTGGGATTCGTCTGGAACCAGGAGGAGAACTCGGTGGTGGACAGGCCATTGAAGGCAAGGCCATTGAAAGCGAGGCCGTTGAAGGCAAGGCCATTGAAAGCGAGGCCATTGAAGGCGAGGCCATTGAAGGCAAGGCCGTTGGGTGACAGTCCATTGAGCTCGTAGAGCGTCTGCTGCTGGGCGGCGCGTTCCTGGATCTCCTCGGATGGAGACACAGGGGTCTCCTCGGGTGGAGACACCGGGCCGCAGGCGGCCGCGGAGGAGAGCAGGAGAACCGCGCCCAGGAGCGTCAGGGGGAATCGGGCTCCCGGGGTTTCCTTCTCATGGCGAGACATTGTGACCACACACTCTTGCATGACGTGCCCTCTTGGGCGGAGAAGTCATACGGCCGGGGCGCGATGCCCCGTTCCGGAAGCCAGACACGACGGGGGTGAGGTGATTGGCTTTCTTGAAACAAGGTACCGGTTTGCTTGTTTCCTGAGGAGGCAGGTAGATATGGAAATGCTTGGGTTGATGCGTTCCTGACAGGATTTCTGTGCACTGGTGATTGCCGCGGCCTCTCGGGGCCGCCAGGCTCTAGACACCTGTCCTGGAGTCCCATGCCCTCGTGTCAGGGGAGCCCTTACTGGGGCTCACTGGCAGCGGCCGCAATCCACGCCGCAGTTGTCGGGCGTATGGCCGGTGCCGCACGACTCGGTGAGCTGACAGACGTCGTCCCCGCAGGTGTAGATGTCCGCGGGGCGGAGCCGCGTCGTGATGACCGGGTACTCGACGCCGTTGTACGTGCACGACACGTAGAACTTCCGCGAGGCGTCCAGGGTGCAGAACCTCGCGCAGTCGCGCTCGACGCGGACGATCGGCAGACACTCCTGGTTGTCGTCGTTCCGGCGGGAGGAAAGGGCGCAGGCGCGCGTGGTGCTCTCCCGGTTGTTGAGCGGGCGCCCGTCATTGCCGACAAAGACGCCCTCATCCGTGAAGAGGTTGCCGAAGAAGCAGGCCTCCCGCTCCGAGAACCTCTGGAGCTCCTCGGACGTGTAGGGGATGGCCTCTCCCGTGGCGCCCCGGCCCAGCACCGAGATGCGGGTGTGGACGCCGTACTTGTCGGCGTGTGCCGCCAGGCAGGCGGAGACGATCTGCTGCTCGGCCACGGTGGCGGGCGCGCCGTTGGTCCAGTCCGGCGCCAGGCCCAGGTTCCCCTTCCAGGTCCGGGTCATGCCCGTGGAGGCGGACGTGTAGGTGCGAGTCACCCCGGCCGGCACGGCGCAGCGGACGACGTACTTCATCACCTGGTTGTGCAGCTCCGGGTTCTCCTGGAACCAGGTGTCGAACTCGGCGGAGGAGAGGCCCTCGAGCGACAGGCCATTGAGGGACAGTCCGTTGAGCGACAGCCCATTGAGGGACAGGCCGTTGAGGGACAGTCCGTTGGCGCCTCTCAGCTCCTCGGCCAGCTCCCCGGTCTCATCCCCGGCCTCGAGCTCGAACGCACCTTCCGCGGGGCCGCAAGCGCTGCCCACCACCAGCAGGAGCGCGGCGCCCAGATACCCCAGACGAGAAACCTCGATCGAGCCGGTATTCATGTCTTCCTCCCGGAGGCAGGGGTGGCGACCGGGCGCGCAGGGTGTGCGCGGCACCGGGGAGCCTCATGGGCGGGCGGGCGAGGAAGATATGCTCCACCTTCATATTAACTTTGCCACTGGAATTGAGAATCGTGGCTTATGATTTTTTGACGGGGAGTGTTCCGCAATCGACACGGTTTGTGTGGGTTTTAGGGGGAGGCAGGAGAGCGTCCGACGGGTGCCTCCGACGGGTGTCAGAGGCTTTCGGGGGAAGGGGCCGCGCGCCACGCGGAGGGGAGACAGTGTCGGGTTCCCGACGGAGCCTTGCGCCCGGCCCGCTCTCTGCGGTAGTTCGCGCCCATGTCGTCACCCCTCGTCGTTGGAATCGCCGGTGGCACCGCCTCTGGCAAGACGACGGTCGCCCGGAAGGTCCGCGATGCGCTCGCTGACTGCCGCGTGGCCTTCATCGACCAGGACTCGTACTACCGGGACCTGTCGGACATGACGCTCGCCGAGCGTCGCGAGGTCAACTTCGACCATCCAGACGCCTTCGACACGGAGCTGCTCGTCGAGCACCTGCGCGAGCTCAAGGCGGGCCGGCCCATCCAGAAGCCGGTCTACGACTTCGTCACCTCCAACCGCCAGAGCGCCACCGTGCGCGTGGACCCCGGGGACATGATCCTCATCGAGGGCATCCTCGTGCTCCACATGAAGCAGGTGCGCGACGAGATGAACGTGCGCATCTACGTGGACACCGACGATGACCTGCGGATCCTCCGCCGGCTCGAGCGCGACATCCACGAGCGCGGGTACGACTTCGATTCGGTGGTGAGCCAGTACCTGCGCCACGTGCGTCCCATGCACAAGGGCTTCATCGAGCCCTCCAAGCACCACGCCGACATCATCGTTCCCCAGGGTGGCAACAACGACATCGCCATCGGGATGATCGTGGGAGCCCTGCGCGCCAGGCTGCTCCAGGCCCCCGCACCGCAGCGGTGACACCGCGGAGGAGCTGGCGGCGCCTCGGATGGGCTCAGCCCCGGCGGCGCAGGAAGTCCCTCATCGGGCCGTGCAGCCGCTTCGCCTGGGTCAACAGGCCCGAGTGATCGCACGGCGCGGGAAGCTCGTGGTAGTGCGTCCGCACTCCCGCCGCGCTGAGCAGGTGGTACGTGTCCCGCACGCGCGAAGGAGGCGCCAGCGCGTCATCCGCTCCCGCCACCAGCAGCACCGGTGCCCGCACCTTGGGCAGGCTCTCGGTGACGTCTCCCCCCACGTAGGCCGTGCACAGCAGCGCCCAGGTGTTCGCGTCGAACGTCTCGGAGAAGGCGTCGGCCTCGCACTCCAGCGCCCGCTCGGCGACGTCGGGTGACGGGTACGTGGCGCGGAGTGAATGGGGACCGTGCACCAGCCGCAGGTAGTCCAGGTACTGCTTGCGCAGCGCCCGCTTGGGGCCCTGGCCCGGCGTGTAGTGGCCCTCGCGGAAGTCCGGCTCCAACCGCAGCAGGTGCCGCGTGAGGCCGAGCCGCTCGCGCAATGTTTCTGGCAGGGTCCTCGCGGCCCCCAGCACGACCACCGCCGACACCTGCTCCGGGAAGAGCGCCGCGAGCTGCAACGCCACCAGCCCTCCGAGCCCCACGCCCACCAGCGCCCGAGCGCGCTCCACCTTCATCCCGCGCAGCATCGCCGCCACCGTGCGCGCCATGTCCGTCACCGTCACCGTGGGCAGGGCCGCGCCATAGGGCTTCCCCGCTCGCGCATCCACCGTCACCGGTGACGTGGAGCCGAAGGGGCTGCCGAGCAGGTTGGGCACCACCACGTGCAGGGTGGAGGTGTCCAGCGGCCGCCCCTCACCGACGAGCTCCGTGCCCCAGCCCGAGGGCCGGAAGGCCGCCTCCTCCGCGGGCCCTAGAGCCTGATGCGACTGCACCAGGTCGTGCAGCAGCACCGCAACATTGTCGTCTGAGCGCTCACCGTAAGCACACCAGGCGACCTGGGCTCCGCCCAGCAGGCCGCCCTCCTCCAGAGGGAGTGCAACCGGTAACGCGAAGCTGCCGGTGGTCTGGTACACGCTGGAGAGGTCTCATATCACTAAGGCCGTCATTCCATAGAGACAGGAGCATCTTCGCGTGAAGCGTTATTTCGGACTCATCGTCCTCATCGCCGGCATCGTCCTCGCCGCGGTGATGTCCTACCGGAGCGCGAGCGCCAAGGCAGTCGCGGCTCAGCGAGAGGCGGACTTCACCCGCCTCCAGAAGGACTACCTGGAGCGCGTGGGGTGGCTGCGTACCAATCCGGACGAGGCCTCGTACCGGCAGGAGGTCGCTCCCTTCTTCAAGGCGTACTTCGAGGACGTCACCGAGTATCGGAACCGTTACAAGCTGGGCAAGGAGTTCGACGCGTACCTCGAGGAGCTCGACAAGCGCGCGGAGAAGGACGATCGGGCCCAGGACAAGAAGGCCTTCTACGAGTACACGCGCAAGGTGTTCGACCAGATGCGCGAGGGCCGCTACAAGCCGCAGTGGAGCGCCACCGACAAGGGCATGCGGCTGGACGTGCTGTCCTCGGACGTGGTGATGGTGCTCAACAAGCCGCAGGTGCGGCTGCAGCTGGTGCTCTGGGGCGCGCAGCGCGAGGAGCGTCAGGACGGCAAGGTGAAGAAGATGGTCACCAGCGCCTCCTTCAAGACGCAGTGGAAGCTCACGGACGAGAAGGGGAAGCTCATCGGCGAGATGTCGGGAGAGGATCCGTCGATGAAGATCGACTTCCCCGAGCGCTTCATCGCCGAGTTCCCGCCGCAGATGGTGCTGGGCCACTACGACATGGACCTGGTGCCCAGCGAGGTGAAGAAGATGGAGATCACCTTCAACGTGAGCTCGCGCTCGTCCACGGGTGGCGACGCCGCGGCCAGCTACGTGTGGAAGCTGGACGTGCCCTCCGGGTGGCGGCTCGGCGCGGGTGAGAAGTGGGAGGGCGCCGAGGTCTCCGAGCGTCCCGAGGAGGAGATCGATCCCTCGAAGGCCGCGCAGAAGAAGTAGCCCGCGCAGGGGCCTGAATCCGATGAGGTGATTCGGGCCCCTGCCTCGTGCCGTCTGCCTTGCTCAGACCGTGGTCCGGCCGGCCCGCCTCAGTGCGTCGAGGCCCGCCTCCACGTCCTCGGGCACCAGGTCGCGGAACTTGAGCGGCGGCGGAGTGGACTGGCCTTCCTCGTAGACCATCGTGCGGGGCCGGACCATCTGCTGTTGCAGCATTTCCGTCAGGTAACGCACCCGCTCCTGCTCATCGGCCTGTGCGAGCACCTGCTCGTGCTGAGTGACCACCTCGGCGAGCTGCTCCTCCAGCCGCTGCCGGTCGAGCTCCGACTCCGCGGCTCCCACGATGAGCGGCACCAGCACCGGCGCCTGCGTGAGCGGCAGGTAGAGACCGCGCGTGGTGCGGGCCACCGTCTTGAACACGTCCTCGGCTCCGGCGAAGCCGCGCAGCCCCGGCAGGCAGCCCACCGAGTAGATGGTGATGCCCATCTCGCGGCAGCTCTCGGCCTGCACGTACCAGTGGTGCCCGCAGGGGCAGCCTTGAGGGAAGCCATCGCCGGAGGGCTCGACGCCGTGCGGGGGCGCGTCGCCCACCCAGACCACCACCCGGGCCGCCTTCGGCCGCCAGTCGAGCCGCACCAGATCGTACAGACCATCGGTGACGGACTCGGGGCCGTCGCCGCCACCGGAGGCCTGCATGCGCTCGACGCCCTGGCGGATGGAGCCGATGTCCGAGGTGAGGGGCACCACCCGGCTCGCGAAGGTGGCGTCCTGCGGCGCGTGGTCCCGGTAGCTGACCAGGCCCAGCCTCAGGCTGCGGCACAGCGGCGCTCCCTCGAGCGCGTCGATGATCTCCAGCAGCCGGCTCTTCACCTCCTCGATGTAGGCGCCCATGCTGCCGGTCTCGTCGACCAGGAAGACCAGGTCGAGCTCGCCCACGCCCTTCTTCGCCGCGTAGTCGATCTGCTCCTTCGAGTAGGTGTCCGAGTCATCCGAGCGCAGGGCCATGCCGCCGCGCCGGGTCGTGCCCTGTCGGGGTGGTGGGGTGGCCTCTTCGCTGCGTCCCGTCACCATGCGCTTGAGCGAGTCGAGCACTCCCCCCAGGCTCTTCGCCGGGCTCGCCCTGGCCTCGGATTCTTCCTCCGAGAGGGCCATCTCCCTCGCCCGCTTCGGAGGAGGCGGCCTCGACACCGACCTCGGAGCGGGTGGGGGCGGGCGTGGAGCGACGGCCGGACTCATGAGAGGAGGGGCTCCGCCAGGGGCCATGGAGGTGGCGGGCGGGGCGGCGGGCATCGGAGGCGCCATGGGCCGGCCATGCGAGCCGGTCACCGCCATCGGGTCATCCTCGTCGTCGAACGGGGCCGCGAGCCCTGGAGGCATTTCGGGCTCACTGAACATGGCATCCTCGTCCGCCATCTCCGCGGACATCGGCGCCTCCTCTCCTTCCAGACCGTCCAGCATGGGCCCGCCCGTGGTGGACGCCGTGTACGGGCTCTTCTTGCGCAGGGTCCCGTCCTCGTCCGCGGGAGCGGCGGCGACGACGTCCACGCGACGGGCAGGCTCTTTCACCCGCTTCTCGCTGTCCTCGGCGACGAGCGCCGTGTACGGGCTCAGCAGTGAGTGCCTGAGCGCCAGTCCGAGCACCTCCAGCCGGATGTCCGCCGCCTCCGAGGGCTCACGCGCGAGCCGCTCCAGGCGCGAGTCGATGCGCAGCCGCGCCCACAGCCGCTCGAGGCCCGGCACCTGATCGGACTCGTCGGGCAGGTCCACGTCCACCTCCTGCCGGAAGGGCTCGCCGGTGGCCGTCTTGCCGGTGAGCACGAGCCGGGTCCGGCCCGAGCCGCTGAACCGGCCGATGACCTGGACGGTCTGGCCGCCGAACAGGTCCGGGATGGGGCTCGGGTAGACGTCCACGGGGAGCGCGTCCTCCCAGGACAGGCGCAGCTCGGAGAGCACGGGCCCGGCCTGGCGCACGCGCCGCGCGAAGCGGGGGACCACGGTCTCGATGTCCTCGGTGGGCAGCAGCACGTCGCTCGCGCCGCCGCCCGCGCGGGCCAGCTTCTCCACGAGGTAGCGGTTGACCGCGGGCCCGATGCCGAGCACGTACAGCCGGGTGTCCCGGCCGAGCAGCTCCGGGGCGCGGCGCAGCAGCCGGCCCTCGTTGCCCACGGCGGCGTCGGTGAGGAGCACCACGAGCCGGGTGCGTCCCTCGCGGACCGGCAGCTTCGCGGCGCGCTCCAGGGCCTCCTCCAGCTCGGAGCCTCCGCGGGCGGACAGTCCGGCGAGGAACGAGTCGAGGCGGCCCACCGTCTCGGGGGAGAGGGGGAGGAACGCCTCGCCGAGCCCGTCCGCTGGGACGCGGTCATGGTCGAAGGCGAGGAGCTGCACAGCGTCCTCGGGCCCGAGCTTGTCGAGCATCATCCGCACCGCGCGCCGGGCCTGGGGCAGGCTGCCGCCGCGCATGGAAGCGGACCGGTCCACGAGGAAGACGACGTCGCGCGGCAGGCCCACCTTGCGGCCCGGGCTCTGGCGCGAGGCGGAGACGACGGCGCCGCAGTAGTGACAGCGCCACGCGGGCCCGATGCCGGGCACCTCGCGGACGGCACCGGGGTCCTCGAGCGTGCCGCCGCAATTGCCGCAGCGTACGGCCTTGCCGCCCATGGACTTCGCCTCGGCGGCGTCGGGAGGGGCCTCGAGGGGCGGGGTGACGACGAGCATGAAGGCACCGGGCTTGTCGGCCTTGCGCTCGAAGAAGACCTGGGGCCGGACCCCGCGCTCCGCGGCGCGCCAGGCGAGCACGAAGTCGCGGTTGGGCAGGGAGTCGGCGGGGCTGAGCCGTACGCGCCAGCCGCTGGAGAGGGGCTCACTGAGAACCTGGTGCGAGGGCGAACGGGGTGCGTCGATGGCGCGTCCCGGGTGCAGCTCCACCTCGAGGGAGATGTCGCCCGCCCGGTCCTTCGACGCGGGGCGGGGAGGGCGGATGCGAGCACCATCGTGTACCTGGTCGGTGCCGCCCGAGGCCATGGGCTTGCCGGGCTGGTAGCGCTCGGTGGAGACCATGGGGAAGACGAAGCGCCACTCGCCGTCGTCGAAGGCGAGCCGCTCCTGGTAGCCGAGCATCACCTCGATCTTCTCGCCCTGGGGGATGTTGGCCACGGAGAGCGTGAAGAGGTTGGGGCGCTCCTGCTCGAGCAGGGTGGCGCTGCGGCCCTCGCTGCACGCGGCCTGGTAGGCGCGGCGGGCCTCCTCCTTCTCCTTGATGACGGCCTGGACGGTGCGCTCGCCGATCTGAAAGCTCATCCGGTAGACGGAGGCCTCGTGGGGCAGCGGGAAGAGATAGACCGCTTCGATGGGCCCGCCGGTGTCGTTGCGGAACACCTGCCGGAGCTCGACGCTGGCCATGGGCCCGGCGAGACGTGCCTTCACGTCCGTGTGCTCGAGCGGTAATGGCTGGCCGGTCGAGGTGCGCAGCGTGCCCTGGGTGATGCGGTCGGTCTGCGGTTGCATGAGTCCCCCTATGCTGATGCGGGGGACGACGTTAGCCGATTCGCAGGGCCGTGGGCTGGGCGGTGGTTCTATCCGTAGTAGGATCTACCGAATGAGGCGGCTCTTCATCCCCATGCTTACACTCATCCTGGCGTGTACGGGTTCCAGGCTCTACTACTTGCGGACCGAGCTGCCCAACTTGGAGGGAAGTCTCGATCAGGCGGTGGCGCCCGGTCCTTGGATGCACGAGAACGTTCCTATCGTTGTCTCGGACACAGCCAGTGTTCCAGACGATCTGGTACTGCCCACGCTCAGAGCCTTGATGACCTTGCCGGGAGCGGCGGATGCCTGTGATACGAACACGGGGTATCCGCGCCCCGATGCAGCCGAGTATTGCGTCGCAATCTACAGGACGCCGGAAGATTGGCGCGTGTCATGGCCCATCCGAGATCTGACAGGTGAACGCAGCTCGTGTAAGCCCCCCTTCGGCGGGGTGGAGGATGCAGATTTCGGCCGAGACTTGCCTGTCTTTGGTTTTGCCCACAACCACCCCTGCGCAACCCTGATGAGCAGCCCAGATCTGGTCGCTTTCCCCGAGCTGAAGACAGGTGAAGGATTCTGGGTGGTGGTGTCCTACGCGACAAGCCCCAGCGGTAGACTGGCACGTGATTCACAAGGACAGTTGATTCCAGCATGGGCTTGGCTCGCTACAGGACACAAAGACGAGCCTCGTTTCTACAGGTGGAATCCAGCGGGTGAAGTATTCCGATGGAGTGAAGATACGAAGAGCTGGGAGTTCCAGGCAATCTGTCAGCCCCAGTCATCCGGCATGTTTGGAACCCGAGCATTTTCGCCACGATGCTCACCCGAACTGAAATGGTAGAAGAGCCCTGGATCATGATTCCATGATGAACCCTTATCATTTCTTTCTTCTCATGGCCCTCCTGGCGGATGGGGGAACGGCCACTCCTCAACCCAGCACATCAGGAGTAGATGGAGGAACGGTTGTTTCCCAACCCAGCAGCTCAGGGGGGGATGGGGGAATGGTTGTTTCCCAGCCGAGCGCATCGGGTTTGGATGGGGGAACGGTTGTTTCCCAGCCGAGCCCATCGGGTTTGGATGGGGGGCCTGCTGCTCGCTGGCCTACCGTTGCAGAAGGTATTCGTTGGCCCGAGGAGATTCGCCCGCTGGCCACGTTGGATGGCCCTGCTGTCCTCGCGGCCCATGCTGCGCTGCAACAGTTGCTGGCAAGCTTCCCAAAGGAATACGCGAGAACCTGTTCCCACTCTGCCAAGGCCATGGAGGTACTAGTCGGCGAGCAGGGGGGGATCTATTTTGTCCAGATCAACCAGCGTGTGGAGAAATGTGGAGGGTATGCTCCCGGATTCAACCTCACGTTCGACTGGTTCGAGTTGTACGCCGTATCGCCAGACGGGAAGGTGCTGGCGCGCTATCCGTACTTTCCGTAGTCCTGGGCGGAGGTGACCGGTACGCGTTCTCGGTCCCGGGCCTTCCGCGGGCTCAATTCTCCACCACCGCGAAGTGCGAGCCGAGCCGGTAGGCCGAGAGCGTTCCGAGCTCGTCCAGGAAGTAGAGGTTGAGCCGGGTGTCGGACTGCAGCGCCATCAGGCCCGCTCCCGCCCGCACCTCCGCAAGCACGTCGCCGCTGTCCGGATCCACCGCGCGCACGCGCTCGCCCGGCACCAGCACCACCCCTCGCGAGATGATGGGCTGGAGCGCCCGGGTGAGTTGCTCGCCCGATGCGCCCACGCGCCAGTCCACCTCGCCCGCGTCGCTGATCCTCGCGGCCGCTCCCAGCGCCGATGTCACCAGCACCGCGCCCGGCAGTCTCGCCAGCGCGAACGGTCCCGGCCCCAGGTGCAGCACCCGCTGCCACCGCGTCTGCCCGTTCGCATCGAGGCAGAGCAGCACGCCCTCGCCTTCGAGCTCACCTGCGACGTACACCCGCTTCCCGCTCGGCAGTGGTGTCGAGGGCAGCGACAGTGACGTCTCGTACGTCCACACCGCCTCGCCGGTATGCGCGTCCGACAACAGCAGGGCGAAGTTCGAGCCCTGGCCCAGCGTGGCCACGAAGCGCCGGCCCCACGGCACCGGGGGCCCCAGGAAGGGCAGGGACGCGCTGATGCGGAAGCGCACCTGTCCATCCGCCATGCCCAGCCCGTAGAGGTAGCCCGAGTCCGTCGCCAGCAGGGCGCGGTGGGCGTGGATGCCCAGGTAGCTCCGCCGCGTGCGTGGAGGCGCCAGGCGCCACATCTCCCGGCCCGTCACCTCGTTGATGGCGAGTGCCACCCGGTCATCGGATAGGGTGAAGAGCATCCCATATTGCCGCAGCAGCAGCGGGCCGAGGCGCAGGCCATCGTGGTTGCGCAGCCAGAGAGCTCCGGCGCCCTTGCCCTCGAAGCCGCAGACTCGCACGGCGCTCGCCGCGAGGCTGTAGCCATCCGCCGAGGCCGCCACGCCATGCGTCGCCGCCCTTCGCCACAGCTGCTTGCCCGTCTTGCGATCGAACGCGCACGCCATCCGCGGTGACGAGTACACCAGTCCCTGGCGCCCCATCATGAGCCGCCCCTCGCTCGCGTCCGTCAGCTTGCGCTGCTCCCACAGGTTCTCGAAGCGCAGGCGGCGCAGTCGCCCCGGCACCTTCAACGGGCGCGAGCTCCCAGCCGACGGCGCGCTCCTCGCCACCGCGGCGGCGCTCTCCTCGGCGGGTTGTACCGCCTCGCGCAGGTGCGAGAGCCCCTCGCGGCAGCGCTCCGTCAGCTCCACCAGGTAGGGGTTGTTCGCCAGGGATCGCTCACGCTCGGACATGGCCACCGCGAGGGCCTGGCCCAGGTGGTACATGGCCGCGACCAGCGCCTTGCCCTGAAGGGGGAAGGTAGCTCCGCCCAGTCGAGCCTCTCCCGTCTTCAAGTCCAGCATCAGCTCCGGCCGGAGGCCCGAGGGCTCGAAGCTGTAACGTGGCTCGCCCAGCTCCACCGCCCGCGCCAGCTCCGCCGCCTGCCGGGCCAGCTCCAGCGCGGTCAGGAAGGGCGGCCCCGGTGCTCGCCACGCTACCGGGCTCTCCGGCAGGGATAGCCACACCTCTCCCGGGCACAGCAGCGAGGCCAGTGCCGGGCCTTTCTCCCTCGCCGAGCGGCGCAGCACGTCCTCCGCGTCCTCCAGCGCGAAGCCGAAGCCGGGCAGGGTGGGGGGCGCCACTCGCCGAGTGAAGGGCTGGGGACGCAGCTCCTCCGGGTGGCGGGGCGGCTCCTCCAGCTGCCTCAGCGCCCGTTCGAGCGCCTGCCCGTGGGTCTCCGGCAGCATCCGGGGCGCCACCCGGGCCATGTCGTCCAGGAAGCCCTGTCCGCACACCCGCGCCGCCTCCGCCAGCTCCTCCGCGTCCAGCTTCAGCGGTGGCCGCAGCAGCCGGGCCGGCCGCGAGAGGCTCGCCACCTGCAGCTCGATGTCCGCTCCTGAACGTCGCAGCACCAGCTCCAGGTGAGCCTCCGCCAGCGACGCCTGGGCCAGCCGCCCCCCCGCGTGTAGCGTGGCCACGGCGCCCACCAGCGCCGGCACCGCCTCCACGAGCGGTTCCTCGACGGCACCCGGCAGCACATTCACCCCGTCCAGATCCAGCGCCACGGAATCGTGTGGCGGGTCCGCGGGTTCGCGCTTCCATCGATGTCCGATGCGAAAGCGGATCATCCCTTCCCCATTCGTTGACAACCCAGAATAGCGATGGCTAGCATCCGCCGCCTATACGGACCTACATTTTTGTAACCGTTTGAAATTGTTGGGGAATCGCCGATGACTTTTTATGAGGCCGCTCTCCGTGTGCTCGAGAGCGAAGGACGACCCCTCACCTTCCTCGAGATCACCGAGAAGTCGATCGCTCAGAACCTGCTGTCCCACGTGGGGAAGACGCCCGAGCTGACGATGCTGTCGCGGCTCGCGGCGATGGCCCGCCGGACGCGCGATCGCAAGGTGATTGTCACCGCCAAGGACACCTTCGCGCTCGCCGACTGGGCGCTGCCGGAGGATGCCGAGGCGCTGGCGTTGACGGGAGTGATGGAGGCGCATCCAGAGGAAGGCCTGCCCCCCCTGCGGCCGGTCGAGCGTCACCCGGAATCTCGCTCGGACAACGTGCGAGTGGCGGGCCGGGGCAGTGAGCGCAAGCGCCGCCGGGAGGACGAGGAGGAGGCAGGCCGGGGTGGCCGCCGCCGCCGCTTCCCGCCGGTGTCGGAGGTGGTGTTCGAGATTCTCAGCGAGGCCGAGCAGCCGCTGCGGCCGGAGCAGATTCTCGAGCAGGCGCGCACCAAGGAGCTGGCCGCCGAGGACACCACGGTGGAGCTGCTGCTCACCGCGCTCCTGGAGGACAACCAGCGCCGGATCGACGCGGGCCGCCGTCCGCAGTTCTCCTTCTCGACGGAGACCGGGGCGGTGACGCTGGAGCGGGCCGGTGCGCCGAGCGAGGCGCCGCCGCTGGAGCTGCAGGCCGCCTTCGCCGCGGCGCTGGGGATTCCGCTCGAGGACGGGCGTCCGGTGCTGCCGAGGGCGGGTGCCGCCGCCGCCGCGACTCCCGAGGCCCAGGCCGATGCCGCGCTGCTGACGGTGGCGCGCACCGCGGTGAAGGACGCGCGCAAGGCCGTGGCGCGGGCGCTGCGCAAGCGCCTGGGCGAGCTGGACGTGGGCACCTTCGAGAAGTCCGTCGTGAAGATGATGCACGCCCTGGGCTTCCGCGAGCTGAAGGTGGCCAAGCGCTCCAAGGAGGGCCCGCTGCTCACCGCGCGCAAGCGTGAGGGCAGCGTGGACCTGCGCTACGCCATCCGCATGCTCAAGGGCTCGCCGTCGCTGGACCGCAAGGCGGTGCAGGAGCTGCGCAAGGACCTCGGCCACTACTCGGCCCAGGTGGGCCTGCTGGCATGCGCCGGGGACGTGCGGGGCGATGCGCGCACCGAAGCCCAGGCGAGCGGCTCGCTGGTGATGCTGTGGTGCGGGGATGCGCTCGGCGAGAAGTTCCTCGAGGCGAAGGCCGCGGTGAGCGTCACCACGGTGGAGCTGTACGACGTGGATGAGCGCTTCTTCGAGGTGGCGAGGCTCGAGGCCGACGAGGCCCAGAAGCGCCGCGAGGAGCGCCAGCGCGAGAAGCTGGCCCGTGCCGAGGAAGGCGAGGAGGCTGGCGAGGAGACCGAGGCCGCCGCCGCGCCCGCCGAGGGGGGCGAGGAGACGTCGGCCCAGAAGCGCAGGGAGCAGCGCCGCGAGGAGCGTCAGCGCGAGCGGGAGGAGCGCCGCGAGGAGCGTCGCCGCGAGAAGCAGGCCGCTCGGGCTGCTCAGGCCGCGCAGAAGGCGGAGGCCGCCGGGGAGCCCGGTCCGGTCGCCGCCGCGCCCATCGAGGCCGTCGCACCCGCCGCCATCTCCGAGGAGGAGCAGGGCGAGGAGGGTGAGGAGGAGGGCGAGGACGAGGATCTGGAGGCAGCGAGCGCCTTCGTCAACGGGGCTCCGCCCGAGGGTGCTGCGGCGGGTGAGGGCGCGGCCGCGGGTGAGCGCAAGCGCCGCCGCCGCCGCCGCCGGGGTCGTCGCGGCCGGGGTGGCCGGACCGAGGGCGCACCGGGTGAGGCCGGTGCACCCGCGGAGGGTGCCGCCGCCGCGACCGCCGGAGTGACGCCCGCCGAGGGTGCCGCCGAGGCCACGACCGCGGGGGTGACGCCCGCCGAGGGGGCCGTGACTGGCGCCGAGGCCCCTTCGCCGGCTCCCATCGCCGAGGCCGTACCCGCCGAGGCCATCGCGGCTCCGGGTGAGGCGACGAGGACGGCCGCCGAGTGGCAGTCGCCATTCCCAAGTGTTGAGAGTGCCGCTCCGGCCGAGGCCCAGCGCACCGCCGCGGAGGAGTCCGCCCGGGCGGCGGCCAGGCACGCGGAGTCCGCCGCCGAGGGGGCTCGTGAGCCCTCGGAGCCGGAGCCCTCCAGCGGGCCTGGTTCCTCGGGGGGCGGCTCGCCGGAAGGCGGGACGACCTGACGTCCTCGCGCTCTCCTTGGGTGAGGGGAGCGCGAGACTGGGTTAGGGTAGGCCGGTATGAAGCCCGGCCTGCTCATCACCCTCGTGGCATTGATGCTCGGCGCCTGTCGCTCGCGGGAGCCGCGCTTCCCGGTGGAGCACGTCTCTCTCAAGGGCGCGACGGTGGTCGACAACGGCCTGCTCGGCTGGGCTCCGTCCGAGGTCCAGGAGCTCTTCGCTGGCACGCTGCGCGACAGCCACCGCTTCGAGCTGCTCGAGGAGGGGAAGAAGGGCAAGCCCGTGCAGGGCGCCTGGTCGCTCACGCTCGAGCTGCCCTTCACCCGCGAGTCGCTCCGGGACGGCAGCACGTACTCCTTCGCCGAGGTGGGGGCCACCCTGTCGCTGGAGCGGCGCGATGTGGAGCCCCCGCAGCGCTACCAGGTGGTGGGGCTGGGCGAGGTGCGGGTGGAGACGAAGGGCGCCGAGGCGCGGCGCAAGGCCCTGCGCGAGGCGCTCCGGCGGGCGCTCACCCAGGTGGCCGAGGCCGCCGGGCTTCAGATGGGGGCGGCGGATCGCGAGGACGCGGCGCTGCTCCAGGACTTGCAGTCGCAGGATGAGCGGGTGCGCGAGTTCGCCCTGCGGGTGCTCGCCGAGCGGCGCAACCCCGCGGCGGCGCCGCTGCTCATCCGCCAGCTCCAGGACGAGGATCCACAGCAGGTGCGCCAGGCCATCGGCGCGCTGGTGGAGATGAAGGCCCGCTCCGCCGTGCCCGCGCTCATCGAGCTGGTGAAGGACCGGGAGATCGGTTTCGTGCAGGAGGTCGTCTTCGCCATCGGGGAGCTGGGTGGCGCCGAGGCCGAGGCGTACCTCTTCACCGTGGCCCAGGGACATGATCAGCCGGACGTCCAGGCCGCGGCGAAGCAGGCGCTCGACACACTCTACGCATCACACAAGCTGGCCACTCCGGAGGCGCGCGGCGCGGACCGCGCGGAACACTGATACATGAAGCTCTTGTCTGTCGTCGTACGGGTGGGTCTCGGGGCCTCGCTGGTGGTGGGAGCAGGTGGATGCGCGGGCCGGCAGCACGTGGCCGCCGAGTCCGAGTCGCGCCCCTCCGAGTCCCTGGGCGAGTACTACCCGCTGGCCGTGGGCAACCGTTGGACGTACCGGGTGAACGGCCGTGCGGACAGGACCGTGGACGTGGAGGTGCTCAAGGAGGAGGACGGGTACTTCCATGACAACCAGGGGGGGCAGCTCGCCGTGGATGGCTTCGGCATCCGCGATCGCAAGCGCTACCTGCTGCGCGGGCCGCTCGCCGCGGGCACCGAGTGGACGAACGTGGTGTCGGTGTCCTCCACCGAGCGCTACCGCATCCTCCAGTCAGGAGTGCCCTGCGAGGCGCCCGCGGGCTCCTTCCAGCACTGTGTGCGGGTGGAGGCGCGCAACCGGGTGGATGCGACCACCACGCTGGTGAACGCGCTCACCTTCGCGGAGGGCGTGGGGCTGGTGCGTGTGGAGGTGTCCGCGGAGAAGAGCAACGGCGAGCGCGTTCCGCAGACATGGTTGGAGCTGGCGTCCTATAAACTGCAGGGCTCGGGCAGCTGACAACAGGGGACGAGGTTCATGAAAGAGATCGGCATCGCGCTGCTGGGACTGGGCAACGTGGGACTGGGGACGTACCGCATCCTCACCGACCACGCGAAGGACATCGAGAGGCGTCTGGGCGCGAAGGTGCGCGTGCGCCACGTGCTGGTGCGCACGCCGGGCAAGTCCCGGCCCGAGGACGTGCCTTCCTCGCTCATCACCCAGGACATCAAGACGATCCTCGAGGACAAGGAGGTCTCGGTCGTCGTGGAGGTGATGGGCGGGTTGAGCCCCTCGCGCGAGTACCTCGAGCAGGCGATTGCCTCGGGCCGCCACGTGGTGACGGCCAACAAGGCACTGCTGTCCGCACATGGCGAGGCGCTGTTCTCGCGGGCGCTGGCGCGCGGGGTGGACGTGCACTTCGAGGGCGCCGTTTGCGGCGGCATCCCCATCATCCGCACGCTGCGCGAGGCGCTCGCCTCGGACCGGGTCGAGTCGCTCACCGGCATCGTCAACGGCACCACCAACTTCATCCTCTCGGCCATGGCGAACGAGGGGGCCACGTACGCGGACGCGCTCCGGCGCGCGCAGGAGCTCGGCTACGCGGAGGCGGATCCCACGCTGGACGTGAGCGGCATGGACGCGGCGCAGAAGCTGTGCCTGCTGGCCTCGCTGGCCTTCTCCGCGCGCGTGTCTCCCGAGTCCATCCTCGTGGAGGGAATCACGAGCCTCACCCCCACGGACATCTCCTATGGGCGCGAGGCGGGCTATGTCCTCAAGCTGCTCGCCCGGGCGCGCCGGGCCGCGGATGGGCTGGATGTGCGCGTGCACCCGGCCTTCATCCCCGCCGCCAGCCCTCTGGCGGACGTGAGCAGTGCCTTCAACGCGGTGCTGCTCCAGTCCGCGGCGCTGGGGGCCTCGCTCTATTCGGGCCGGGGCGCTGGAGCCCTGCCCACGGGCAGTGCGGTGGTGTCCGACATCATCGACACCTGCCGCAACCTGCTGGCCGGGGTGTCCGGACGGCTGCCCCTGCCGGTCGCGCCGAACGTGCAGGACGTGCCGCTGCTGCCCTCCGGGGAGCGGCGGGGGCCCGTCTACCTGCGCTTCTCTGTCAGCGACGAGCCCGGCGTCCTGGGGCGTATCGCCAGCGTGCTGGGCGAGAAGGGGGTGAGCATCAACTCGGTGCTCCAGCGCCCCCCGCGCCCCGAGGACGCCCGCGCCACCATCGTCGTCTTCACCCACGCCACGCGCGAGGCGGATGTGCTCGCCGCGGTGCGGTGGATCGACTCGCTGAGCAGCACACGTGCACCTACCCAGGTCATCCGCATTGAAGAGGACCCGGGAGTGTTGCTGGCCGCGCAGTAGGACGGCAGGCAGAGAAGCAGGCGGATGTCTCCTACCCGGCGGGGCTGTTGAAAGCCGGGGCGGCGATCCCTACCCTGGGAACCCTTTTCCAGGGAGGTTCGCGGTATGGGTGTCACCGAGAGTGCCGAGCAGACACAGCAGGAGCTCATTCTCGGCTTCCTCGCGGACGGGCGGGACGAGTACACCTCGGGCGAGGCGCTCTCCGCCAAGCTGGGCCTGTCACGCACCGCGGTGTGGAAGCACGTGCAGTCGCTGCGGGGCAAGGGCTACCGCATCGACGCCGTGCCCGCGCGGGGCTACCGGCTGGTGGACGTGCCGGATCGGCTCTCGCCGCTGGAACTGGCGCCGCTGCTGTCCACGCACCACCTGGGGCAGAGCATCCACTTCCACGAGTCGTTGCCGTCCACCAACGAGGCCGCCTTCCGGTTGGCCGCGGACGGGGCCGAGCACGGCGAGGTGGTCATCACCGAGCAGCAGACGGCGGGCAAGGGCCGCCGGGGCCGCACGTGGGTGTCCCCCTCGAGAGTGAACCTGTACTTCTCCGCCATCCTCCGGCCGGAGCTGCCGCCGCAGCGCGCTCCGGAGCTCACCCTGGTGGCTGCGGTGGCGCTCGCCGAGGCGCTGCGCGAGGAAGACGCGGAGGCGCGCATCAAGTGGCCCAACGACGTGCAGGTGGGCGGCCGCAAGGTGGCGGGCATCCTCACCGAGCTGTCGGCCGAGCCGGAGCGGGTGCACTTCGTGGTGCTCGGCATCGGGGTGAACCTCAACGCGGGCCCCGAGGACTTCCCACCCGAGGTGGCCACCACCGCCACGTCGCTCTCCCAGGCGTTGGGGCGGCGCGTCAACCGTGCCCTCTTCACCGCCGCCCTCTGGGGCCGCCTGGAGGAGTGGTTGGACCTGCACCACGAGGTGGGCTTCGATCCGGTGCGCCAGCGCTGGAAGGAGCTGTCGTCCACGCTCGGCCAGGAGGTGCTGGTGCGTACGGACCGGTCGGAATTGCGCGGTGTGGCTGAAGACATCGACACGTCCGGTGCACTCCTGGTGAGGACGGGGGCAGGCGCTCTGGAAAGGGTGCTCGCCGGGGATGTGGAGCAACTGCGGCCCCGCTAGACTGCGCGGCGAGCCATGCTTCTCGCCATCGACGTTGGCAACACCAACACCGTCCTCGGGGTGTACGACGGCAAGCGCCTCCTGGACCACTGGCGCCTGGAGACGAGCGCCCGCCGCACCTCCGACGAGTACGGAATCCTCCTGCGCCAGCTCTTCCAGTCCAGCGGCATCGACGCGGACCAGGTGGACGCGGTGGCCGTCTCCAGCGTGGTGCCGCCGCTGCAGTTCAACCTGGAGCGGATGAGTGAGCGCTACTTCAAGACGAGCCCCATGTTCGTCGGGCCCGGTGTGAAGACGGGCATGCCCATCCTCTACGACAACCCGCGCGAGGTGGGGGCCGACCGCATCGTCAACGCGGTGGCCGCCTACGACAAGCACCGCCGCGGCCTCATCGTCGTGGACTTCGGCACCGCCACCACGCTGGACGCGGTGACGCCCCGGGGCGAGTACCTCGGTGGCGCCATCTGCCCCGGCATCAACATCTCCATGGAGGCGCTCTTCCAGAACGCCTCCAAGTTGCCTCGGGTCGAGCTCGCCCGGCCCCCACACGTGGTGGGCCGCAACACCGTGCACTCCATCCAGTCCGGCCTCTTCTACGGCTACGTGGGCATGGTGGATGGTATCTGCGCCCGCATGCAGACGGAGCTCGGCTTCGAGGTGCGGGTGGTGGCCACGGGGGGCCTCGCGCCGCTGGTGGCCAGCGAGTCCCGGCTCATCCACGAAGTCGACGAGTTCCTCACGCTCGAGGGTCTCCGCATCATCTACGGAAGGAATCACGCTTCATGAGCACCCAACCCCAGATCTCTCCCGCGGCCGCTGGCGGCTGTCCCATCTCGGCGGAGATCCTTCCGCCCAACATGCGCAAGCATGTGGATCCGGCCGCGCCCGCGCCCCTGCGGATGATGGCCGCCAAGGCCCTGGTGCCACTGGCGCCCGCGGACATGCTCGGTGCTCTCTTCATGCTCACGTTCGATCCGGACGCGGGGGTGCGAGAGACCGCCGCCAAGACGGCCGCCGCCCTCCCGGATCGCTTCTCCGCGGGCCTGCGCGATGAGAACGTCGCGGCCCCCGTGCTGGGCTGGTTCCTGACGCTCTTGCGCTCCAGGGACGCCCTCGCGGAGATGCTCGTGCTCAACCCCACCACGCCCGACGAGGCCGTGGCCGAGGCGGCGCGCGACTGCAGCGCGAAGATCTCCGAGATCATCGGGCAGAACCAGCTGCGCGTGCTGCGCCACGAGAACATCATCCGCAACCTCTGCACCAACCCCAACGCCAGCCCGGCGCTGCTCGACAACGTCTGCGACTTCGCGGTGCGCAGCGGCCTGGTGCTCGCGGACGTGCCCCAGATGCAGGCCGCGCGGGTCCGCCTCTTCGGTCCCCAGGCCGTCGCCGCTCCGCCGGATCCCGGCCCCACCGCCGAGGAGGTCCTCAAGGAGTTCCAGGAGGACGTGGCCAAAGAGAAGGAGGAAGAGGCCGCGCCCATGCCGGAGGGCAAGAAGCTCAACCTCACCCAGCGCGTCATGAAGATGAGCATCGCGGAGAAGATCAAGCTCGCGACGCTGGGCAACAAGGAAGCCCGCAGCCTCCTCATCCGCGACACCAACAAGCTCGTCTGCACCGCCGTCATCCGCAGCCCCCGCATCACCGACGGCGAGGTCCTCAACTGCGCCAGCAATAAGGCCGTCAACGAGGAGGTGCTGCGCATCATCTACAACAGCCGCGAGTTCACGAAGAACTACAAGATCAAGATCGCGCTGTTGAAGAACCCCAAGCTGCCGCTCTCCGTGGGCATGAAGTTCCTCAACACCCTGCGCGAGAACGACGTCAAGGAGCTCAGCCGGGACAAGAACGTCCCGTCCGCGCTCCAGGGCGTGGCCAAGAAGATGATGGAAAAGAAGAACGAGCCCAAGAAGGACGAGAAGTAGGGCTCGGGTGGAGCAGGGGGCTCGGAGGCGAGGGGAAGACCCTCACCCGGGCCCTCCTCAGGCGACGGCTTCCTCGTCGTCCGCACCCGCCGGCGTCTCCTCCAGGAGCTGCGTGGCGATGGCCAGCGCCTTCTTCGTCTTCTCGCGCAGCTTCTCGTCGGCCTTGATGCGCGTGTAGAGCCGGGCCACCCGGTCCTCGTTGCGCGCCACCGACTCCTCCATCTCGGCGATCCGCTTGCGCAGCTCGTCGGCCTCGGTGCTCGTCTGCGCCTTCACCGCCTCGAGCTCCTCGCGCAGGCTGTCCGCCTCGCCCCGAGTCGCCGCCAGGTCCGCATCGAGCTGCTCCGAGCGCACCCGGAGCTCCTCCACCTCGCCGGCCTGGGCCTGGTACTGCTCCAGCTCGGTCTGCATCGCCGTGGCGCGGGCCGTGGCGCCACGCGCCTCCTCCTTGGCCGCCGCGAGCTGCTGCTCCACCCGCTTGCGCTCCGCCATGAGCTGGTCCGCCTTCGTCTTCAGCGTCTTGAGCTCCGCGTCCCGCCGGGCGATCTCATCCGTGGCGCCGCTGGCCTGCTGCTCCAGCGCGAGCTGGCGATCCTGCAGCTCGACGATCTCCTGCTCCTTCTGGTTGAGCTCCGTCTTCAGCCGGAGGATCTCCCGATCCTTCCGGTTGGACGCCTCGCGCAGCGCCAGGGTGGCCGAGTCGTTCTTGCCGGCGGAGGCCTTCACCGTCTCCAGCTCCGTCGTCTTGGTCTCGAGCTCGGACTCCAGCTCCTGCACCCGCGTCTCCGCGGTGCTGGCCTGGCCTCGTGCATCCTCGAGGGCGCCTTCCAACTCGGCCACGCGGGCGCGCAGGTTGCGCAGCTCGGCCGCGTCCGCCGCGGACATGGCCGGGGCCGAGGGCGTGCTCAGCGGAGCCGTGCGGGGAGGGGTGGCCGGAGCCGTGGGCGTGGGGCGCGCCACCGGCGTGGCGGCCACGGGCGGAGCCGTGGGGCGGGTGGGGGCCGGCGGAACCACCGGAGTGGGGCGGGCCGCCGGGGGAGGCGTGGGCGCGGGGGCGGTCGGCATGAAGCCCACCACCGTCTTGTCGCTGTCCATGCCCAGCGAATCCAGCGCGTTGTCGTCCTCGCCACTGCTCAGGCTGTCCAGCCCGGAGAAGTCGTCCTCCGGCGAGCTCAGCTCCGGCGGAGCCTCCACCGGCTCCTCGAAGCTGCCCGTCACGGGCTCATCCACGCTGTCGCCGAAGGGGTTGTCCAGCAGCGCCAGCTCCTCGCCGTGGCTCTCCAGCGGCTCGCCCTCGATGGCGAGCTCCTCGCCCTGCACCGGCTCCTCGCCGAGCCCGTCCAGCCCGCCCAGGGCGAGGCCGTCGTCGACGAGCTCGCCCGCGGGCAGCTCCGGGAAGCCGATCAGCCCACCCACGCGCTCCACCAGCTCGTCGGCGTTCACCGGCTTGGCTACGTAGTCGTCCGCGTGGGCCTTCAGCTTGCGGTGCTGCGCGAAACCGTCCGGGTTGCCGATGATGACGATGGGGATCGTCTTGAGATCATCGTCCTTCTTCAGCTTGCCGCAGATGAGGTAGCCGTTCTGGCCCGCCGACAGGTCCACCGCGAGCACCACCAGGTCCGGCCGGTCGCGGCGGATCTGCTCCACGCTGCCCTTGCCGTCGGTGGTCTCCTGCACCGCGAAGCCCCGGGCCTCCAGGGCCTGATGCAGGGTCGCGGAGAGGGCGGTGTCACTTTCGACGATCAGGATGTTCTTGGACATGAGAAGGGCTGCCGGACCAGGGAGGGCGTGCGCGTCCCGCGTCGGTACGAGGGAACGGCGGCTCTGGAAAAGTCGCTCGGGGAGGCTATCGGTGCCTACCGGGACCGTCAATCTTCGGTCCTGTCGGATTTCCAGGAGTCCAGCCCCTCAGGCGAGCGAGCGGCCCCAGTGCGGGCCCTCGGCCCTCAGGGCTGCAGGGACACGGGCCGGGCCTGCACATCCGGCGTCACCGGTCGCGCGGGCTTGCTCTTCTGGGCCCCCTGCTCGGCGATCATGCGGCGGATGTCCGTCTCATCCAGGTCCGACACCAGCTCGTAGACGACCTCGCCCTCGCGCCACACGGCCACGTTGTAGCCGAGGCTGGAGCCCACCTGCACGGAGGGCAGGGGAGGAGCCTCCACCTCGCGCCGGGCGTCGTCGAAGACGAAGAGGCCGATGCGCTTGGCCGGCGCGCCCTGAGTCTCCGGGTTGCGCTCGTAGCTGATGTACGCGGCGGGGCGATCCGTCACGTTGGAGATGCGCGCGCCGGACAGATGCACGTCGGGGAGCCGGGGCACCGAGACGCGATGATCCAGCTTGCCGTCGAACCAGGCCTCCACCTTCTCGTGCGAGGTACCGGCGATCTCCGTCGGAAGCTTCTTGGCGTGCCGCCGCGCGGCGTCCTCCATGAAGCGCTGGTGCTGCTTGGGTTGCAGGGCCAGCCACGTGCCGCCGGCCATCACCACCACCACGGCCGCGGCGCTCGCGCGCAACAACCAGGCCTGCGAGGCACGGCGCTGCTCCTCGCGGATGCCCACCTGGATGCGGGCGCGCAGGGTGTCCGGAGCTCGGGTGGTCTCGACGGCGTGCCGCGCGGCCCGGCGCAGCGACTGCTGCATCCGAGTCTCTTCATTGACCCGCCGTGCGCACTCGGCACAGCCGGTCAGATGCGCTTCCACTTCCAACCGCTCGTCGGTCTGGAACTCACCGTCGAGGTACGGGTACAGGATTGAATCGAGTTCCTGGCAGGTCATGAGCGCTCAGGGCGGGCAATGGTGGAGGGCCCGGGTGGAAATATCGTGAAGAAATATTTCCGGGGCCATCAACCTCGATCTACCCCACCTTCTTCCTGCGGCGGTATTCGTCGAGACTCGTCGCCGAGCCCGGAGCATTGGCCGGACCCGCGTTCGCACCCTCGGCGCCACCCTCTTGACGCAGCACGCCAGTGCCCTCGGCATACTCGCGCAGCGTCTTCTGCAGCAGCTTGCGGCCGCGGAAGAGTCGGCTCATCACCGTGCCCACGGGGCACTCGAGGATCTCCGCGATCTCCTTGTAGGAGAACTCCTGCAGGTCCGCGAGGATGACCACCAGCCGGAAGTCGATGGGCAGCGCGTCGATGGCCCTGAGCACGTCGTCCGACAGGAGCCGGTCGAAGAAGTACTGCTCGGGGTTGGCCGCGAAGTCCGTGGCGTCCCGGCTCACGAAGCGCTCGTGCACGGCCTCGCGCTCCACGCCCTCCACCACGCTGCGCTCCTTCACCTTGCGCCGATAGCGGTTGATGAAGGTGTTGGTGAGGATCTTGAAGAGCCAGGCTTTGATGTTGGTGCCTCGCTCGAACTTGTCGAAAAAGCGGTAGGCCCTCATGCAGGTGTCCTGCACCAGGTCCTCGGCGTCCCGTTCGTTCTTCGTCAGCCTCAGGGCCGCGGAGTACAGGGGGTCGAGGTGTGCCAGGGCCAATTCCTCGAATTCCGCTTTCGTCCGGTTGTTCTGCCTGAAGTCCAGCATGCTCCCGCCTTCCAGAGGCCCGAAATCACAGGCAATTGAGTCGTTACCTACCCGGCAATGTATGCACGGGAACAGAGTGGGCAACAACACAAAGCCCGCCGGCGCCGTTTGCACGGCTGCCCCGGCGGGCGGGAGACATCTAACGGCGGGAATTATTCCCTGATTTTGGGAACAAGCCCTCCGTCAGGGTGTCGCAGTGTTGACTACCGAGCCGGCTTGGAGCCGATGGCGTCGAAGATGGACAGGTAGTTGTAGCCGAGGTCCTTGGCGACGGCCTCGTAGGTGACGTGGCCGTTGTAGGTGTTGAGGCCGCGGGCGAGCGCCTTGTCCGCCTTGACGGCCTCGACGAGACCCATGTCGGCGATCTTCCGGGCGTAGGGCCGGGTGGTGTTGGTGAGGGCGTAGGTGGAGGTCTGCGGCACCGCGCCGGGCATGTTGGCCACGCAGTAGTGGACGACGCCGTGCTTCACGAAGGTGGGGTTGTCGTGGGTGGTGGGCACGCACGTCTCGATGCAGCCGCCCTGGTCCACCGCCACGTCCACCACTACGGAGCCGGGGCTCATCTCGGCGATGAGGGACTCGGAGACGAGCTTGGGCGCCTTGCCGCCGGGGATGAGCACGCCGCCGATGACGAGGTCCGCCTCGCGCACGGTCTTGGCGACGCTCTCGGTGTCCGAGGCCAGGGTGGCCACGCGGCCGAGGAACACGTCGTCCAGGTAGGTGAGCCGCTCGAGGTTGATGTCGAGGATGGTGACCTCGGCGCCCATGCCCACGGCGACCTTGGCCGCGCAGGTGCCCACCACGCCGCCGCCGATGACGGCCACGCGGCCACGGCGCACGCCCGGCACGCCGCCCAGGAGGATGCCCTTGCCGCCGTGCGCCTTCTCCAGGCACGCGGCGCCCACCTGGATGGCCATCTTGCCGGCCACCTCGGACATGGGCTTGAGCAGCGGCAGCGAGCCGTCCTCCAGCTGGATCGTCTCATAGGCCACGGCCGCGGCCTTCTTCTTCACCAGCGTGCGCGTGAGCTCCGGGTCCACGCCGGCCAGGTGGAAATAGGTGTAGATGATCTGCCCTTCCTGGATGCGCTCGTACTCGGGCGCGATGGGCTCCTTCACCTTGACGATCATCTCGGCGCGCTTCCAGACCTCGTCCGCGCTCTGGACGATCTGCGCACCGACGCGCTGGTATTCCGAGTCGGGGATGCCGGAGCCAACGCCGGCGTTCGTCTCGACCAGAACCGTGTGGCCCGCGCTGGTGAGAGCACGAACGCCCGCCGGAACCATGCCGACACGGTACTCGCGGGTCTTGATCTCCTTGGGAACTCCGACGATCACTTGAGATGCCTCCGAATTGTCCGCAATAAGGGACGCAAAAGCGGGCGGACCCTAGGCAGGGGCCTAGGGCGAGTCAAGACGCGCACCGGCAAGGAGCCGTACGGCTCGTGAATGCGCGGCGCGTCGAATGGCCCGCCCGGCAGTGATAGTTAACGAGGTCATGACTTTGGCACCGAAGCTTCTATTCGCGGACCCGAAGGGACGGGTGATGGAGCATCCCTACCTGCTCGCCACTCTGCGCAGCGGGGAAGAGCTCGTTCCCACGCAGGACAAGCCCATTGCGCTGCCGTCCGCTGGCCGGCTCGTCCACCTGCCGGGGCGCCTGCCGGTGGGCATCCATCCCGAGACCGGTGAGCTGGAGCTGGTGCGCGAGATGAAGGTTAACGGGAAGACATTTGTGCCCAGCGCAGTGGGGGCGCTGCTGCCGCCGGGCTACACGCGCACCTTCCTTCCCGGCGAGGTGAAGGCCGATGGTCCGGTGCTGCCGCAGTGGGCCTATACCGCCGCCGCGTGGGGAGAGGACGGGCCTGTGGCGTGGGCCATCCACACCGATACACGCTCGCACTGGGAGCCGGAGAAGTACTCCACCCCGGAGCTGAAGAAGCTCGTGGACGCGCACCTGGCGCGCTTCCCCGGCAACCGCGTGCTCAAGCAACTCACCACGTGCGCGATGCTGTACCGGTGCTTCACCTCGCAGAACATCTTCTACGTGCGTGACGAGGGCGCCATCCCCGCGTCGGTGATGTGCAACGCGCGCTGCGTGGGCTGCATCTCGGATCAGCCGGCGGACGGGCCGCCCGCGTCGCACGAGCGTATGAACGACGGGCCCACCGCCGAGGAGATGGGGCAGATCGGCCTGTACCACCTGGAGAACGCTCCCGGCCGCACCATGGTCAGCTTCGGCCAGGGCTGCGAGGGCGAGCCGCTCACCCGGTGGAAGTTCATCGCCGAGTCCATCCGCTACATGCGCGAGCGCACCTCGCAGGGCTCCATCAACATCAACACCAACGCGAGCCTCACGCAGGGACTCGAGGCGCTCTTCGACGCTGGGCTGGATGCCATCCGCGTGTCGCTCAACTCGGCATCGAAGGAGCTCTACGAGGCCTACTACAAGCCGGTGAAGTACGGCTGGGAGGACGTGGAGGCTTCCATCGCGCTGGCGCGCAAGCGCGGCGCGTACCTCGCGCTCAACCTGCTGCTTTTCCCGGGCGTCACGGATCGCGAGGGCGAGGTGAAGGCCCTGGAGCGGCTGGTGAAGAAGTACAAGGTGGACCAGGTGCAGACGCGCTCGCTGTGCATCGATCCCATCCAGTACCTGGAGGTGGCGCGCGACAAGGGCCCCGGTGGAGAGCCCGTGGGCATCCGCGAGCTGCTGCGCCGGCTCAAGGCAGCCCGGCCGGGGCTGATCATAGGGAACTTCGCGCGAGGGCTCGACGAGCGGCAGAACGCGGCCAGCGCGCGGAAGTAACGGGAGCACCTTCCGGCTCGAGGTTGTCCAACAGGACAACGCTCGGGCGGTAGAGTTGCGCTCCATGCAATCCCTCGACTTGAACCTGCTCACCGCGCTGGATGCCCTCCTCCAGGAGGGCAGCGTGACCGGTGCGGCCCGGCGGATGAATCTCAGTGCCCCGGCGATGAGCCGGACCCTGACGCGGATCCGCGAGGCCGTGGGAGATCCGATCCTCGTGCGCGCGGGCCGCAAGCTCGTTCCCACGCCTCATGCCTTGGCACTGCGCGGCCGCGTGCACGAGGTCGTGGAGCAGGCCTCGGGACTGCTTCGACCGGCCGGCGAGCTGGAGCCCGCGACGCTCGACCGCGTCTTCACGATTCGGGCGCACGATGGGATTGCCGGCATGTTCGCCGAGTCTCTCGCCCGGTTGTTTCAACAAGAGGCTCCACGTGTCGTGACCCGCTTCGTCCCGGAGGGCGAAGAAGACGTCGGAGCACTCCGCGACGGTCAGGTGGACCTCGACGTGGGAGTCATCGGCGCGATGGGCCCCGAGGTTCGTCTCCAGACGCTGTTTCGCGATCGGTATGCCGCCGTGGTGCGGCGCGGCCATCCGATCCTGCGGGGACGCTACTCGTTCGAGCGGCTCGCCGCTCATCCGCACATCTCCATCTCACGCCGGGGCAAGCTGCGCGGCCCGTTGGACGAGACCCTCGCGGGCATGGGCATCACACGGACGGTCTCATTGGCACTGCCGTCCATGTATGCCGCGCTGGTCCTCGCCGCCGGATCGGACATGATCGTGGCCGTTCCGGAGCGGAGCTCGGAACGCGTTTGCGAGGCCCTCGGCTTGAAGACGATTCCCCTGCCCGCGACCCTGCCCACGGTCGTCATCTCCCAGGCCTGGCATCCTCGGTTCGATGCGGACGGCGGGCACCGTTGGCTCAGGGAGTGCGTTCGCCGCGTGTGTGGCAGCGAGGGCCGTCGGAAGAAGTGAGTGCCTCGCTGTGAGGATTGCGCTGGACGCAATGATGCAATGCGGTCATTGCACTGGTGGAAAACACCTCGCGTGGAAAGAGTGTCCTCCGACTTCACGTCACGGAGGATTTCCATGCCGAACTCACTTCAGAGTGAACCTGTTGCTGCTGTCCTCGACCGGCTCTATGCGCAGGCCGAGAAAATCGATCCAGAGGTCCTCGAACCCGCGATGGCGGAGGCCAGACGACGGAAGGGGCCACTGGATGATCGTGAACTGGCCGGGATGTTGAGACGGGCCTTCATGCCCGTCTCGCGAGACGTGGGCCATCTGCTCTACATGATGGTCCGGACCAGCCGTTGCCGTCGCGTGATCGAGTTCGGGACGTCGTTCGGAATCTCGACGATCTTCCTCGCCGCGGCGTTGAAGGACTCTGGCGGGGGAACGCTGGTGACGACCGAGCTGGAGCCCGACAAGGTGCGCCGTGCCCGGGAGCACTTCGCCGAGGCGGGGCTGTCGGACATCGTCGAGGTGCGGGAAGGCGATGCCCGGGAGACGCTGCGCGACGTCGAGCCGGATGTCGACTTCGTGCTGCTGGATGGCTGGAAGGGGCTGTACCTGCCGGTCCTTCAGTTGCTCGAGCCGAAGCTGCGCACGGGCAGCCTCATCATCGCGGATGACATCGATCTCATGCCGGAGGTCCTCACGCCGTACCTCCAGTACGTGCACCGCGAGCGCAGCCCCTATTTCGCCGTGAAGGTGCCCATGGGCGACGGCCTCGACGTCGCGATGTGGACGCGCTGAACGGATGCTCGCCGGGCTTCCCTCTCCTCTCTGAGGGGGAAGAGGGAATGGTGTTCCAGGTGTGGGTTTTCCGGAGGAGGTTGTCGGAGTCGGAAGCCGAGTCTGCGGCGGAGGGCCCGCGTCGAGCGCGGGCTACTCGTTGCCCGTGGCGACGGGGTTGAGCTCCTTCGCCACCAGATGGCCCAGCACGGCGTCCTTCGGCACGTAGCCGTCGGCGCCGGCCTCACGGCAGATGCGCTGCAACTCCTCGACGTTCTCGCCGGAGCACAGCAGCACCTTGATGCCCTTGAAGAGGCTGTTGCTCTTGATGAACCGGCAGAACTGCTCGCCGTTCACGTTGGGCATGCGCACGTCCAGCAGGACCAGATCCGGACGCGTCTGCTTCTTCAGGATGATCTTCGTCGCCTTGTCCGCGGAGTCGGCGATGTGCACCTCGAAGCCCTTGGTCACCAGGTCCGCTTCGATGATGCGCGCCGTCATCTCGCTGTCGTCGACGATGAGGATGCGGGGCTTCCTGCCGGCGGAGGCCGCCATCTTCGCGGCCGATGGGAAGCCACCCGTCGCGGCCGGAGCGGGCGCGGCGGCGGGGGAGGGCGCGGCGGGAGCCGGAGTGGCCGCCGGTGGAGTCTGTTGAGCAGCCGACGGTGCGGGAGCCGCCGTGGGTTGCTGAGCGGCCGGCTGCGCTGGAGCTGGAGCCGCCGTGGGAGCCTGCACGGGCGCGGTCGCCCGAGGCGCCACGGGAGCGGCGGTATGTGCCGGGGCTGGGTGCGCGGCGGGAGCCGTCGGGTGCGCGGCCGCTGGAGCCACGGGCCTCGCTGGAGCCTGCGCCGGAGGAGATGCCGGATGTGCCGCGGCCGCAGTCGCGGGTGCGCGAGGCGTCGCAGCGGCCGGGTTGACCGCAGCCCCCGCCGAGGGAGCCTGCGCCACCGGACGAGGCTGAGCCACCTGACCCGCGACGGGCGCGCGAGGAGCAACTCCAGCAGCAGTCGGAGCTCCCGCCGCGGGCGTATGAGCCACCGGACGAGGCTGAGCCACCTGACCCGCGACGGGCGCACGAGGGGCTGCCGGAGCCGTTGGAGCGCCTGCCGCCGGAGCGGGATGTGCTCCCACTGGAGTCTGTGCCGGACGAGGCTGAGCCACCTGACCCGCGGCGGGCGCACGAGGACCGGGAATCGCCTGGGCCTGGGCCGCTGGAGCGACGCGCGGCGGAGGGACTCCAGGTGTCTGGGGTGCTCCAGGACCGGCGGGCCGGGGAGTGGCCGTGGCGGTGGGCGGACGGGTTGCCGGAGCCACCGCGGGCGGGCGAGGGGCCGCGGCGGTGCCCGCTGGACGGGCAGCCAGGGTGGCTGCTGGGGCCGCCACGGGTCGTGCGGGAGCTGGCGCACTCGTGGTGGGAGCGCCGAGGATCCGCATGATGCCGCCGATGACCGCCTCCAGGCCGCCGCCCTTGAGGATATAGGCGTCAGCACCCGATTGGCGTGTCTTGGCCGCGAGCTCCTCCTCGGCGATGTCCGAGTACAGCACCAGCTTGGAGGTGACCTTCTTCTGGGTGCGGAGGTACTCGACGACGTCGTCGCCGAACATCTCCGGCATGTTCACGTCCATGAGGATGAGCGCGAACGGTCCCTCGGTGAGCTTCTGATCGAGGCTCGCCAGGTCCGTCGCCCCGGTGGCCTGGTAGCCAGCCGAGGCCAATGCCCTGACGGTGAGTTCCACCAGCATCGGGCTATCATCGATGACCAGTACGCGAGACATCTGCCTCCTCAGGAATACAGCAGTCACCCTACACCGTTGAGCGGGCCCGGACCATGTGATTCGGTCCACCCTTGACCCACTTCGCAAGCCTCCGGATACTTTGGCGCCTTGACCAACACTCCCCTCCAGCGTGCGCTCCGGATGGCGCCCGACCGAGCCATCGCAGGCCAGGCCCGGCCGGAGCAGGAATTCTTCTGTTTCCGCGCGGGCGAGCTTCGCCTCGCGGTTCCCAGCGAGAATGTCCTCGAGGTCATCCGCACCGGGCTCCTCACGCCCCTGCCTCGAACTCCGTCCTTCCTCCTGGGTGTTACCGGCCATCGCGGCGAGGTACTCCCGGTGATGGATCTCCTGCGCTTCCTTGGCAAGGGGGAGGCCCGCGTCGGGCCTCGGACCCGCCTCTTCATCGGCACCAGCGGCAACTACCGCGTCGGCGTGGTGGCGGACGCGGTGCTCGGCCTGCGGCGCATTCCCTTGGCCAACATCCTCCCTCCTCCGCTGGGTGGGGATGCGGCCGTCGAGCACCTGCTCGGTGTGGCCGAGGGGGCCACGGCCCAGGAGGCGATCGCCCTCATCAACTTCACCAAGTTGCTGCAGAGCGCCCGGCAGCGGGCGGTGGTGCGATGATCTACGGCGATGATCACTCGCCCGAGCTCAACGAGGTCGACGTCCTCTTCTTCGAGGTCGGCGACATCGTCTACGGCACCGATGCGTCGCAGGTGCTGCGCATCGACCGCTCGCACCCGGATGATCTCGAGCTGCCAGATCTCGGTCCACTCAAGCGCGGCAATCGCGTGCTCGTGTTCGACACCCCAGAAGGGGAGGGCCACCTCAAGGTGGACGCCATCCGCGGCGTGCGCCCCGTCCCCATCATGGACCTGCGGCGTCTGCCCCTCGTGGCTGGCGCCGCGCCCTACGCGGTCGGTGTGTTCCTCGACCAGGAACGCCCCGTGATGCTCATCGATCTTGTTGAAACCTTGAATGCTCAAGGAAGGCACTGACGGCAATGTCCCCCGCTGACACGAAGAACGAAGTTGTTCCGACGGAGGGGCCCGCCCCTCGCTCGAAGAAGGCCGGCTCCCTCAAGCCCATCACCGACACCGTGATCGCGGTGTTGGCGGGCAATCTCGAGGCGCGCGTGACCAAGAGCGCCTTGGAGGACGATGCCGCCGATCTGGCCAACCTCTTCAACCAGCTGCTCGATCGTCATGCCGCCGCCGAGCGCCGCAAGCAGGTGGCCGCCCAGGAGATCGATCAGGCCATCGACGCGCTCATCACCCTGGTGCGCGAGGGTGACCTGGCCCAGTGGAACACCTCCACCGAAGACCCCCAGCTCGGGCCCCTGCTCGAGGGCTTCGGCAAGGTGATCGAAACGCTGCGCACCTTCGTGCGGGAGATCAACGAGGCGGCCCTGCGCCTGTCCTCGTCCGCCAACCAGGTGCTCGCGGCCTCCACACAGCACGAAACGTCCTCCACTGAACAGGCCGCCGCCATCCACGAGACCACGGCCACCATGGAGGAGCTCAAGCACGCCTCGGCGCAGATCGCCGAGAACGCCGGCAGCGTGGCGCGCGTGGCCGAGGAGACCCTGGGTGCCGCTCGCGCGGGCCGGGGCGCCATCGGCGAGTTCATCCAGGCCATGCAGCAGATCCGCAGCGACGGCGTCGCGGTGGCCGACTCCATCGCCAAGCTGTCCAAGCGCGTGGAGCGCATCGGCACCGTGGTCGAGGTGATCGACGAGATCGCCGACCGCTCGGACCTGCTCGCGCTCAACGCGGCCCTCGAGGGCAGCCGCGCCGGTGAGGCGGGCAAGGGCTTCTCCATCGTCGCGGCCGAAATGCGCCGCCTGGCGGAGAACGTCATGGAGTCCACCAAGGAGATCAAGAACCTGATCACCGAGATCCGCGAGGCCACGGCCGCCGCCGGCACCGCCGCGGATGCCTCCAAGGAGGCCACGGAGTCCGGTGAGAAGCTGGGCGCGGTGGCTGCGCAGGCCGTCGAGGGAATCCTCGCCGGCGTGCAGGAGACGAGCGACGCGGCCCGCGTCATCAATCTCGCCACCCAGCAGCAGCGCACCGCCACCGAGCAAGTGGTGGCCTCCATGGCGGAGATCGAGGATGTGACGCGTCAGACGACCCAGGCCTCCAAGCAGGCCACGGGTGCCGCCGCGGAACTCACGCAGCTCGCCGGCCGTCTCGCCGAGCTCATCAAGCGCTTCAAGGCCGACTGACAAGAGGAGGGGGAGGGGCACGGGGCGGATCTCCGTCCTGACGCCCTCCGGTCATGGACACCGAGTCCCTCAAGAAATCCCTCCTGAGCAAGTTTCAGGAGGTCAGCGCAGACCGTCTCCAGAAGATCCAGTTGGGCGTGCTCGATCTCGAGAAGCCCACCGCGGATCAGGCGGCGGACGAGGTCGCACGCGAGCTGCACACGATGAAGGGCGAGGCCCGCATGCTGGGTCTGGCCGCCATCGGTCAGCTCGCGCACGCGGCCGAGGACGTCCTACGTGCCGAGCGCGACGGGAGGACCGCCACCGAAGTGGCGACGGACCTCCTGCTGCGCGCATGCGACATCATCTCGGACCTCCTGGAGGACAATGACGGAGCCCAGTCGGGCACGCCGGCCTCCCAGGAGATGGTCGAGGCGCTCGCCGCGGCCTCCGGGCATGCGGCACCGCCCATCGGAGGCGTCAGGTCGCCCTCGCAGACATCCATTCCGGTGGTGCCCGCGGCGAACGTGGTCGTGGAAGCGGCTCCCGAGCCCGCGGAGCCCGTCTACGCGCCTCCGCCAGCTCCGGCGGCTCCTCCCGCGGCCCCACCCCGGGGTCACAAGGGTGAGCACGCCCACGAGGAGACGCACACCACCAAGGCGCTCGCCGACCGCAGCATCCGCGTGAATGTCGAGGTGCTCGACTCCCTCGGTCTGCTCGCGGGAGATCTCCTGGTGGAGAGCGCGCGTGGACGCCTGCGCGCCTCCGAGGTCGAGGAGTTGCTCCAGCGCTTCTCGCGCCTGGGTGATCGCTTCCTCAAGCTGGCCGAGCAGCTCGACGTCCCCAACGTGCTGCGCACCGATCTCGAGCGCATCGAGGGCGACCTGCACATGCTGCGCGACGACGCGTTCCGCTTCGTGCGCAACAACGGGGATGGCATCGAGACGTTGCACGGCAACCTGTCGATGATGGCGGACCACGTGGCCGAGGCCCGCCTCGTGCCCCTGTCCACCGTCTTCGACGCCTTCCCGCGCGCCGTGCGTGACATCGCTCGCGCCCAGGCCAAGGAGGTGGATCTCGTCATCGAGAACGCCGACCTCGGCGTGGATCGCTCGATGCTGGCCGACGTGCGTGACGCCCTGGTGCACCTGCTGCGCAACGGCGTGGACCACGGCCTGGAGACGCCCGACGATCGTCGCATGCTCGGCAAGCCCTCCGCGGGCCGCCTGCGCATCCGCGTGCGTGCCGACGGCGACATGCTCAGCATCGAGGTGGATGACGACGGCCGCGGCATGGATCCGCAGCGGCTGCGGGAGGTGGCCGTCCGCAAGCGGCTGCTCACCGAGCAGCAGGCCGCCGCCCTCTCCGAGCGCGAGGCCATCGAGCTCGTCTTCCGCGCCGGCTTCTCCACCCGCGAGGAGATCACCGATATCTCCGGCCGCGGTGTGGGCATGGACGTCGTCAAGAAGAAGGTGGAGTCGCTGGGTGGCTCGGTGGGCATCGTCAGCCGCATTGGCCGTGGCACCTCCATCACCCTGCGCCTGCCGCAGTCGCTGGCGTTGATGAAGGTGCTGCTGGTGCGCCTGGGCGACGATGTCTACGGCATGCCCGCTGCCGACGTGGTGGCGGTGATGCGCGTGAAGCCGGATGACCGCATGGAGGTCTTCGGCACCCTGGCGGTGAAGCACCGGGGCAAGCCCATCGCGCTGGTGGGCCTGGGGCCCCTGCTGGGCGTCAACGGAGGCAACCGCTTCGACAAGCCGCCCGCCGTGGTGGTGCGCCATGGCGACGACCATGCCGCCCTGGTGGTGGATGGCTTCGTGGACGAGCGCGAGGTGGCGGTGAAGCCGTGCGGCGGCGAGTTCCTCAAGGGCGCTGCCTTCATCGCCGGCACCGCCGCGCTGGAGGACGGCCGCATCGCCGTGCTCCTCCACGTGCCGGACATCATGGCCGAGGTGCGTCGCATGGCGCGGCCCGTCACCCAGTCCCAGGCCACCAAGCGCCTGCGGGTTCTGCTGGTGGACGACTCGCCCATCGCTCGCGCCACCGAGTCCGCGCTCGTCAAGGCGCTGGGGCACACCGTGGACGAGGCCCAGGATGGCGAGGAGGGCTTCCTCAAGGCCCAGTCCCAGCCGTACGACCTCATCCTCACGGACGTGCAGATGCCCCGGCTGGATGGTTTCTCGCTCTCGCGGCGGCTCAAGTCCACCGCGGGGCTGGCCCGCATTCCGGTCATCATCCTCTCGTCGCTCGCGTCGCCGGAGGACAGACGGCGCGGTGCCGAGGCGGGGGCCGATGCGTACCTGGTCAAGGGCGAATTGGGTGTGGAGAGTCTGGCTCAGACCATCGATCGTCTGACCTGAGTCATTTCAAGGGGGCTGCTTGGACGTCGGGGCGTCCGCATACCGGGTGTTGCTCGTGGGTGAGGTTCTTCGGGGAGCCTCGCGGGGGTTGTTCGACGGGGTGGTGCTCGCTCCGGCCGGCAACGTCTGCGAGTTCTCCGAGGCGTTGGAGGGCGTGCAGCGTCTGCA
The DNA here is from genome assembly GCF_003044305.1 of Vitiosangium sp. GDMCC 1.1324. Taxonomy (GTDB): domain Bacteria; phylum Myxococcota; class Myxococcia; order Myxococcales; family Myxococcaceae; genus Archangium. The sequence continues at coordinate 322,238 of NZ_PZOX01000001.1, forward strand.
TCCGGACGTGGTCGTGGTGGACCTGTCCAGCCAGGATGCACTCAAGGCGATCGAGCGGGTGATGGCCGAGCGGCCCGTGCCGGTGCTCGCGCTCCACCCGGGCGTGCTCTCCGGCGCGGAGGCCTTCCAGGCGCTCGCCTACGGGGCCGTGGACGTGGTGGACCGGCCCACCGAGCCTGGCACCGACTTCTGGCAGACGGTGAGCCGCAAGCTGATGCTGCTCGCCGAGGTGCGTGTGTCGCGCCCCGTGCAGGCCCAGAAGCCGAACGTGCGCCCACCGCCCACCGATGCTCCGTTCCCGCTGGTGGCCATCGCTTCGTCGCTCGGCGGGCCCAAGGCGCTCTCCATCGTGTTGAAGATGCTTCCCCGCGACTTCCCCGCGCCCGTGTGCATCTGCCAGCACATCAGCGAGGGCTTCACCGAGGGCCTCGCCCAGTGGCTCGGTTCTGAGACGCCGCTGCGCGTGGTGGAGGCCACCGACGGCGAGGAGATGGTGCCCGGCTCCGTCTACATCGCGCGCTCGGGCTCGCACCTGGTGGTGCGCTCCAGGGGCCGCCTGGCGTTGGATCCGAGTCCACCAGTGCGGGGCTTCCGGCCTTCGTGTGACGTGTTGTTGATGTCGGCGGCGGAGACCTTCGGGACGCGCGTGATGGGCGTCATCCTCACCGGCATGGGCCGCGACGGCGCTCGGGGATTGAAGGAGATCCGCGAGCGCGGTGGCCGCACCATCGCCCAGGACAAGGCGAGTTGCGCCGTGTACGGAATGCCCAAGGAGGCCGTGCGGCTCGGTGCTGCCGAGGAAATCCTGCCTCTCGATCAGATAGGACCAATGCTCGTCCAGTGGGTGCAGACATGCTGACGGTGACCTCCAGGGCCCTGCAGCAACTGGCCTCCCTGCTGCTGGAACGGGCGGGGTTGAAGATCACTCCCGACGGCTACCACAGCCTCCGGCTGGCGCTGTCCACGCGCATGCCCGCGGTGGGCATCGAGGATGCCGAGGAGTACGTGAAGCGCCTGCGCACCGTGGAGGACGAGCTGCGCGCGCTGCTGCCGCTCGTCACGGTGGGGCACACGGAGTTCTTCCGCGATCCCAAGCAGTTCCGGGCGCTGGAGAGCCGCATCCTCCCGGAGGCGCTGTGGCGGGCGCGGCGGGAGAACCGCCGGGTGTCCATCTGGTCCGCCGGATGCGCCACCGGCGAGGAGCCCTACAGCCTGGCCATGGTGCTGGCCGAGCAGGGCGCGCTCCCCATCGAGGTGGACCTGTGGGCCACCGACCTGAACCTCGCCGCGGTGGAGGCCGCGCGGCAGGGGCGCTTCTCGTCGCGGCGCGTCTCCAGCATCCCCCACGATCGTCGCGTCCGCTTCTTCCGGCCCGTGGAGGACGGGTTCGAGATCGTCTCGTCGCTCAAGGACTATGTCCGCTTCGACGGTCAGAACCTCGCCGTCCCCGTCTTCGAGAAGGTCAAGCCGGAGTCGTTGGACCTCATCCTCTGCCGCAACGTCATCATCTACTTCGACCTGCCCACCATCCGCGCGCTGATGGATCGCTTCCTCGCGGCGCTGCGGCCCGGGGCCCTGTTGCTGCTGGGCTACTCGGAGAGCCTCTTCAAGGTCTACGATCGTTTCGAGATGGTGGAGGTGGAGGGCTCGTTCGTCTACCGGCGGCCCACGTCGCTGTCTCCGCGTGCCCCGGGTTCCGGCCCGAGGCCGATGACGATCGGCTCGCTGCCGACCGTGGGGGATCGCCCGGCGGACACCGCGTCCGCGGCCTCCCTAAGCGGCGCGAGGCCTCGGGAGACGGGCTCCATGCTGCCGTCCACCCGGGCCCTGCAAACGACGCTCGATGCGTCCAAGCAGCCTCAGGTGGGCTCGTCCCCGCGCAAGACACCACCGGACATGCCCGTGGCCCGGGCATCCGAGGCGTCCCCGTCGAAGAGCCCCGCGTCTGTCTCCGTCGAGCGGCCCCGGAAGTCGCTCGAAGTGCCCTCGGCGGGTGGCGAGCGCAGGAGCACGGGTGAGCCCGCGTGGTCGCTGATGCTGTCCCCGGGCGAGCGGCTGAACGCGGCCGTGCGGATGATTGAGCGCGGTGACTTCGTGTCCGCCGTGTCAACCGTGGAGCAGCTCCTGGTTGACGAGCCCAACCACCTGGACGCGCTGCTCACCGTGGGCAACCTCTACTCGCTGACGGGGCGGAGCGTCGACGCGCGCGAGGCGTTCGGGCAGGCCATCAACCGCGAGCCGCTGTGCGTGGAGGCGCGGGTGTTCGGCGGACTGGCGGCGCTGCAGGCCGGAGAGCTCTCCGAGGCCCGCTCGGAGCTGGGCAAGGCGCTCTTCCTGGAGCCCTCGCTGGCCATCGGGCACTACCTGATGGCGCAGGTGCATGAGCGGCTGAAGGACCACGAGGCGGCGCGGCGCAGCTACCGCAACGCCATCTCGCAGTTGCGCTTCCCTCAACGCCCGCTGGCCGGCCACTACCCGGAGCTGCCGGACTCGGCCGAGGCCATCTCCCGCGCGGCGCGTTATGCGCTCGCCGCGCTGGAGGAGGGACCGTTGATCTGAGCCGCTACGCCAGGCCCTTGCCTACGTCGTCGATGCTCTTGCTGGGGTCCAGCACGGTGGTGAACTTCTTCTGCAGGTAGGACTTGGCCTGGCCCCGAAGCAACATGCCGGGGTCGGTGCCCTCGCCCTGGATGGCTCCGTCGGTGATGGTGAAGCTGGCATCGAGGTTGATGCCCATCACCTTGCCGATCACCTTCGCACCGTCACCAGACCAGTCGGCCTTCACGCCGTACTTGTCCGTCCAGTACTTGAGGAGCTGCTCGACGCGCTTCCTGGCGTCGTCCTTCGAGAGGGTGTGGGGGACCTCGAACTTCATCGTGCCCATGTGGCGCTCCTGGGGTTCGTGATGTTCCCGCCCGGTCTAGTGATGCCGGAACGGTAGGGGAACCTGGGTCTCGCCGCCAGGAGAACGGAAGTCAACAGTGCTGTCACGCTCTGTCGACATGCTCCCGGATGAATGGGGCGGACGCCCCGTGAATTCATGAGATTCCCGCTGCGTCGGTCGCGCATTGGGGTTTGATGCCGCCGTGTCCGGACAAGGAGTGTGCCGAGTGTCCCCGCTGAACCGTTGGTTGTCCCTCGCCGTCGTCCTCCTGCTCTCCGCGCCGGGTGCGGCCCAGGCGCAGGAGTACGCCTCGGATGCACCCGTGCGACCGCCGGACACGGCCTCGCTGCGCACCGAGCCCCAGGCGCCGCTCACCCAGGAGGGGCAGTTGCCTCCCGCCGCCACGTCGGTTCCCGAGTCCGATGGGGCCATCCTCGATGGTCACCTGCGCTACGGCGCGTTCCTGTCCGGACCCGGCAGCCTCACCTTCATCCTGCACCACTCCATCATGGGTGCCCTGGGCGGCTTCTTCACCCAGGGCATCGCCCATGACTTCAGCTTCGATCGCAGCTCGCGCGAGGCCATGCTGGCGGGCACGCTCATCGGTGCGGGGCTCGGCTTCGGCGCGTCGGCGTGGTGGCAGTTCTACAACTGGGTCGACAGGCCCATGGGCTACTTCGGCATCACTAACTCCGTCATAGGCGGCATGTTCGCCGCGGGCTTCATGGACATGCTCTCGCGCGATCCGAGCCTGCTGACCTGGTCCGCCTTCCTGGGCGCCGAGCTCGGCGCGTGGCTCACCGCGTCGATCGGCGGCGGTCAGTTGCCGCTCAACGATGGTTTGCTGATCGCCTCGGGCGGCGGATGGGGCCTCATCTATGGCGCGCTCCTGTTGTCCGTCGTGCACTTCTCAGGCTCGCAGCTCTCCGGGAAGACATGGACGGACTCGCTGCTCATCGCGCCTGGAATCGGCGCGATGGCGCTCGCGCTGGCCACGATGAAATACAGCCCGACCCCCGCGCAGATACTCCGGGCGGACCTCTTCGGGGCGGGCGTGGGCGGCGTGGTGCTGGTGCTCTCCGCGCTGGTGCTGGGCGGCTTCAATCAGCCCACGCCCTACGTGCTGGCCTTCCTCGGCTCGGCGGGCGCCATCACCACCGTGAGCCTCCTGTGGGAGGAGGCCGCCGAGCGCCCCAGCATGGCTCCGAGTGGCTCGGGGCGCTCCAGGGCCTACCGCTGCGTCTGGTGGTAGCTCGCCTGCCCCTCTGTCGAGAGGACTCCGTGGCAGGGGGGCGAGCGCGTCCACACTTTTGTGGATATGGCGCGCGTCCTTCCATTCTCCGCACTGCTCCCATCGCTCGAATCGCACCTGTCGGCCGACGATGATGGTTGCCCCTTCAATGCGCCGCCCCGGTCCTCGTTCATCCGGCCGCTGTTGGATCGGGTGGACCCCACGGCCGAGCTGGGGCGGTTGAGGGAGGCCGGCTCCGTCCTCCGCGACACGCGGCCCGCCTTGTATCTGGCCGAGGTCTACAGCCCGGCCGGGCGGCTCGGAGGGCCTCCCGTGCGCTTCCTCTTGTGCGCGCTGTCTCCCGACGCGGCCGATCCCCTGGAGACCGAGCCCTACCGGCCACGCTCGGCCCAGGTGGAGCCGGCCGTCACGCTGGCGGCGGACGACCACGGGGTGCTCCGCGCCCTCCTGGCGGAGGCGGCCGAGCGCAGCAGCACCGTGTGGCAGGGCACGTTCGAGGACGCCCCGGTGTCCCTGCGGCGCATCGAGCCCTCGCCGATGGCCCGCCGCATCCAGGAGGTGCTCGACGAGGCGCCACTGCGTCCCCTGGCCGAGTTGGACGAGCGCAGGCCCAGTCTGGCGGCCATCGTGCCGCTGTCGGATCCCGGGCTGCACTTCGAGCCCGTGCACCGCGCCATCCAGGGGCTGGAGACCTTCGAGGAGGAGACGTTTCTGGCGCTCGTGACGGCGTATGCGCGCGTCTATGACCTGGAGGAGCCGCTCACGACGTCCCGGGGCGTGGCCCATGCCAACGAGCGGCTGACCACGCTGGTGCGCGGGCACCACGCGGTGCTGCTGGTGCTGCCCGGAGGGAGGGGGAAGATCCTCCGCTTCCGGCAGGGGTTGGACCTGGCGCACCTGAAGGGCGCGCCGCGCAACCCGACGCTGCGCAGCCTGGACCTGGCGCTGCTGAACGCGCTGGTGCTGCGCACGGTGTTGGGCATCAAGGATCCCGAGGATCCCGGCCACCCGCAGGTGTTCGCGGTGCAGGGACTGGATGCGCTGGTGCGAGGCGTCCACGCGGGGACGTTCCAGGTGGGCTTCGCGCTCAACCCGCCGCCGTTGTGGGAGGTCCGCGCGGTGATGGAAGCGGCGCAGATGCTGCCGCCCCGGACGCTCCGCGTGGAGCCCTCGCTTCCGGCCGGGCTCCTGTTCCTGGATCCGGAGGTCTGAGAGGGGGCCTGGGTGGGCATTCTCTCGTCAGAAGCGCTGGAGTGGCCTCAGCGCATGCCGCTCGAGCTCCGGCCCGGCTCTGGAGAGACGCTCGACTCCATCTGTGGCGGTGAGGTGAGGGTGCTCCAGCGCCGCCGCGGATACCGTTTCACGTTGGATCCGGTGCTGCTCGCGCACTTCGCCATCTACGAGGCCGGGACGGTGCGGGGACGGTTGATGGACCTGGGCACGGGCTGCGGCATCATCCCCCTCATCCTCGCGCGGCGGTTGGGCTGCGACAGCATCACCGGGCTGGAGCTGCAGCCGCGCCTGTTCTCCCTCGCCGAGCGCAACGTGCACCTCAACCGCTGCGAGCGCGAGGTGTCGCTGGTGCGAGGGGATCTGCGCTGCGTGGACCGGCTGTTTCCGAAGGCCAGCTTTTCGCACGTGGTGTGCAATCCGCCGTACCGGGCACGGGAGCAGGGGAGGATCAGCACGGACATGGAGAAGGCGCTGGCGCGGCACGAGATCGCCTGCGAGCTCGCGGACGTGGTGGGCTCGGCGACGTATCTCTTGAGGGGCCGGGGGAGCTTCTGCCTGGTGTACCCGGCCTCACGGCTGTCCGAACTGATGGCGGCGTTGCGCGCGGGGAACCTGGAGCCGAGGACCGCGCGCATGGTGCACTCGCGAGCGGGGCGGCCCGCGAAGCTCGTGTTGATGCACGCGGTGAAGGGGGCTCCCACCGGGATGACCGTGCTGCCCCCGCTCGTCATCCACGCCGATGACGAGCAGGCGTTCTCCCGCGAGGTCAGCGCGATGGTGGAGTAGGGCGGGCCTTCACGGCGTGGGGCTGGCCTCCTGCGGGTTCTCGCTCTGGGCGTTCTGCTGCTCGCGGCAGAAGGCCAGTTGCTGCTTGATGACCTCGAGCGGCACCGCCAGCTCCAGCTTGAACTCGTCGCCGTCCGGCCGCACCTTCGCGAAGTCCAGCAGTTGCGCCAGCTCCTTCTCGCCCTCGGCCTGCGCCTTCATCCGCGCCAGAGACAGCGCACCCCCGAGCGACTTGCCCAGGTCCGTCACCTTGTCCGCGTTCGGCCCCGTCACCTGTGCCGTCATCGCGAAGTCCGAGCTCGCGTCCACGTGCAGCTCCACGTTCTCCGCCACCTCGGCCAGCTTCGCCGCCAGCTCCTGCTGCTCCGACGGGAACATCTTCTTGAGCTGCTCCACGGAGATCACCCCGTACATCTCCCCGTACGTGCTGCCCTCGGAGATCACCGGTGGCTCGTCTGGTCCGCGCCCCTCCACCCGGTCGATGACCTCCTTCACCCTGTCTGGGGACCTGCCGAACACCAGCATCTGATCGTTCCACAGGCCCACCTGTGGCCCGCGCCGCCGCGCCACTCCCCCATCCGGCAGATTGCGCTCGAACTGGGGCTCGAAGAGGCGCGCTTCGTCGCCGTAGTCGTAGTTCGTCGATCCCCTGCTCGAGAGCAGGTCCTTCAGGCGCTTGTCCCCGAAGTTCCCCGAGACGATCACCCCGTCATCCGTGATGACCAGCCGGTCCAGGTCCTGCAACGGGTCCACGCCCGTCTCCTGCTTGAACCGCGCCAGGTCCTCGCCGCCCCGGTTCATCAAGCACTCCAGCAGCAGCTCTCCGATGGGCGAGTGGCGGATGGCATTGGCCTCGATGACCATCGCCGTCTTCCCCTTGCCCCGAGGCAGTGCCGCCAGCACCGGGTCGCGCGGCCGCACCGGCTTCTGCTCCACCGCCGTCCCCGCGTCCACCACCGGCAGCACGTACGTCCGCCGCTTCTCCATGCGCTCGCGCTCCTGCGGCCGCAGCCGGTTCGGGAACGCCACCTTCGGCGGGGGAGGGGCCTCCTCCTCGCCCTGACCGGACAGCATCAGCCATGCGGCCAGGCCGAACAGCACCACCGCGAATACCAGCCACAGTCCACGACGCCGCTGCATCAGTAATCCCTCCCCTCGAACCACCAGAAGCCCACGGCCAGCACTCCCATTCCGAACACGAACACGCCCACCAGCAGCATCGCCAGCGACTGCACCCCCAGCGGCGTCGAGGCCGCCAGGTCCATGCTCGCCTGCGCCAGCGAGGACAGCCGCGGCAGCAGCATCGTCACCCCCTTGAAGAGGTTCCGGCTCAGCCCCTCCTCGAGGAAGGGCGCGATCTTCGTCCGGTAGCCCGCGAGGATGCCCGCCACCAGCGTGATGCCACCCAGTGCCGCGCACAGCGCCGCGCTGCGCACCAGCGTCGCCGTCGTCAGCATCACCGCGTACACGGCCGCGAAGCTCACGCACGCCAGCAGCGCCGCGATGATCGGCCCCGCCGTCCAATACCCCGTCTTCACCCCGAAGATGAGCACCAGCCCCAGCGAGCCGTACAGCGCGCCGAGCACCGCCAGCGTCATCACCCCGAGGAACGTTCCGGCCAGGATGTGCCAGCGGCGCAAGGGCAGGGCGAGCAGGTGCTCGATGCGGCCCGGGGACAGCAGGCTCGGCGCGAAGTCCGAGCACGCCACGATGCCGAACAGGATGCCGCCATAGAAGACGACCGCCGCCGCCGCCATGAACACCGGCTTGAGCGCCACGTCCACCGCGCGGATGTCCATGCGCATCGCCTCGCCGAACAGCCGCGAGGCCGCCAGCGCCCCATCCACCACCTCGATCTTCAGGCTCAGCGACAGCGTCACCAGCACCGCCGTCACGCCCAACAGGAAGGCCAGGATGAACTTGCGCGACGCCGCCTCGCGCAACACGTAGCCCGCGATCCCCACCACGCCCCTCATGCCGCCACCCCCATGGCCGAGGCCAGCACGGCCTCCAGGTCCTGCCCGTCCCGCTTGAGCTCCACCAGCAGCGCTCCCGCGGCTCTCGCCTTGTCCAGCGCCACGTTCAGCCCCGCCACGTCCGGAGCTTCCACGTGGTACAGCCCCTCGGAACCTCCCGCCGTGAAGCCCGCTCCCGTCAGCGCGCCCCCGTCCGCTCCTGGCGCGAAGCGCACCGCCCACCGCGAGCCGCCCCGAGACAGCTCCTCCAGCCGTCCCTCGCGCAGCACCTTGCCCTCCCCGAGGATCGCCACCCGGTTGCACAGCCGCTCGGTCTCCGCCAGCAGGTGCGAGTTGAGGAAGAGCGTGGTGCCTCGCTGCACCTCCTCCTGGAGGATCCGCCGCACCTCCACCCGGCCCATGGGATCGATACCGTCCGTGGGCTCGTCCAGGATGAGCAGGTCAGGGTTGCCCAGCAGCGCCGCCGCCAGCCCCAGGCGCTGCCTCATGCCCTTCGAGTAGCCGCCGATGCGCCGGCCCACCGCGTCCGCCAGTCCCACGCGCTCCAGCAGCCGCAGGGTCGCGGCCTTGTTCGGTTTCTGTCCCTTGAGCTTCGTCACCGTGGCCAGGAACGCTGGCGCCGTCCACGCGCCCGGCAGGTGCAGGCGCTCGGGCAGGTAGCCGATGCGGGCCCGGATGCCCGGGTCCTCCGGCGACCCTCCGAGTACCCGCACGCTTCCCTCCGTGGGCTGCACGATGCCGAGGATGCTCTTGATGAACGTCGTCTTCCCCGCGCCGTTCGGGCCGATCAGCCCGAACGCACTGCCTTCCGGCACGGAGAGATCCACACCCCGCAGCGCCTCGTGTCCGCTGCGGAACGCGCGGCGGTACGTCTTGCGGAGTCCAATAACTTCGATGGCTGGCACGATGGGCACTTTACGACGGAGCACGCCCCTCGATTGCCTCGCACTCCAGACGGGCCACCGGTCGAGCCCGCGTCCTGTCCGCTCGTCACGTCCCTTGCGCACCCTGGGAAGCGCCATTCGCACCTTCTTTCCGGGTTTCAGTGGCTCCCGGGCCACACCGGCTTCGACGTTTCGCACCTTTGGGCGGGGATGTCGGGTGGCCCGGGGTGTGCACAGCCTTCCAGGCACAGGAGGCACCACCCATGTCGACGATCAATCCAATGGAGCAGGAGTTGCGTGCGGCCCGCAGGGAGCTGGCCGAGGCAGAGCAGGGTCTGATGGTGAACACGGAGGCGGCCCGGACGCGCTATGCCCGCGCCGTCCACGAGGCCGAGCTGGCAGAACGCAGGGCCGCCCGCCTGGCCCGAAAGCGCGGTTGGCTTACCGAAAGCTGGCGCCTGGCTACTGTCTAGGCAGCCTCGAAGCGAGAATTCCTTCCCGGGGGGCGCCGAGGGTTTATACCGTCGGCACATGTCTTTTCCGATCCATCGCCCCCGCCGTCTGCGCCGCTCCGCGGCCCTTCGAGAGATGGTGCGAGAGACCACGCTCGCTCCCTCGGACTTCATCTATCCGCTCTTCGTCGTCGAGGGTCGTGACGTCCGCCGGCCGATCGGCTCCATGCCGGGCGTGTTCAACCTCTCGCTGGAGCATGCCGTCGCCGAGGCGAAGCAGGCCAAGGCGCTCGGCGTGCCTGCGGTGCTCCTCTTCGGCATCCCGGATCACAAGGACGCCGTGGGCTCCCAGGCCTATGCGCGCGAGGGCATCGTCCAGCGCGCCGTCCGGGAGATCAAGAACGCCATCCCGGACATGCTCGTCATCGTGGACGTGTGCCTGTGCGAGTACACCGACCACGGTCACTGCGGCGTCATCGAGGGCGGCCACGTCGCCAACGACGCCACGCTGCCGCTGCTCGCCCAGATGGCGGTGACGTGCGCCCAGGCCGGCGCGGACGTCATCGCCCCCTCGGACATGATGGACGGGCGGGTCGCCGCCATCCGCGCGGCGCTCGACGAGGTGAAGCTCACGGAGATCCCCATCCTCTCCTACGCCGCCAAGTACGCCTCGGGCTTCTACGGGCCCTTCCGCGAGGCCGCCCAGAGCACGCCCCAGTTCGGCGATCGCCGCACCCACCAGATGGATCCGGGCAACGTGCGCGAGGCCCTCAAGGAGGTCGACCTGGACCTGGAGGAGGGCGCGGACATGATCATGGTGAAGCCCGCGCTGTCCTACCTGGACGTCATCCACCGGGTGCGCGAGCGCGTGGACGTGCCGGTGGTCGCCTACAACGTGTCCGCCGAGTACTCCATGGTGAAGGCTGCCGCCCAGAACGGGTGGATCGACGGAGATCGGCTGATGCTGGAGATTCTCACGTCCATCAAGCGCGCCGGCTCGGACCTCATCATCACCTACCACTCGCTGGAAGCCGCAAAGCTGATCGGTTGACGGTTGCGGCGTAGCATCTCCACGAGGTGCTTGCGCCCACCCCCCCGACTGAGGGCAAAGATCCAGAATTGGCCATGGCCACCCGCAAGAAGAAACGGCCCCCGCCTCGAAAGGCGGCACCCCCGACAGCGACCCGGCGCCCCCTGCGCGCTGGCAAGCGTCCGGGTGCCGCCCGTCCCGCCGTGCCCGCCGCCACTCCGCGTCCCACGGGCCCGCTCCAGTACAAGGTCGTCGAGCTGTCCACCGTCGACGAAGGCACGCTCGAGCGCACCGTGAATGAGTGGAGCTCCAAAGGTTGGACGCTCGATGGCGTGCAGTTCGCCATGCGCGAGTCCTCCAAGCGTCCGGCCATGGCCTTCGTCTTCTTCACCCGCGAGGGAGAGCCCGCGACGCATGACGTGGAGTCCGCGCGGAGCCGGCTCCGGGAGATGTCCGAGACGGGCTCGCCCACGGCCGCGCTGGTGGCCTCGCCGGACTTCACCGGCAATGCCGCCGCTTCGTCCTCTACCTACCAACGGCCTCCGGGCATGGTGAGCGCCCATGAACGGCTCGCGCAGCTCGCGGGCCTGGATGAGCCGGAGCGCCCCGAGCGGGGACTGATCCTGGAGCCCGACGAGTGAGCGCCTCCCATCCGGTCTACTCCGCCCCCCGCCGTCCTGGCCTGCGCGTCGTGCACGAAGGGGAGGAGCTCGGCTCGCCCTATCCCAAGGCCTCGCTGTGGATGCGGCTGGGCGCGCGCATCGTGGACGTGGCCGTGGCCTGGGGCCTCCATGTGGTGTGCGGCGCCGCCGGCGGCGTGGTGGCGCTGCTCTTCCTGCTGCTGGCCGACGGCATGCTCCAGGGCCAGAGCGTGGGCAAGCGCATCTTCGGCGTGAAGGTGATGCACCTGCCCACGCAGTCCGCCGCACGCCACCGCGACAGCACCCTGCGCAACGCGCCGCTGGCGCTCATCGTCCTGCTGGGGATGATGCCTCCGCCCCTGGGCCTGGTCGCGGGGCTCGCCGGCCTGGTGGTCATCGGCGGCGTCGAGGCCCTGCGCGTGGTGAGGGATCCGCTCGGCTGGCGGCTCGGTGACACGTGGGCCCAGACGCAGGTGGTGGACGGGAAGGTCGTCGCCGGAGCAACGGTTGCAGCACGCACGCCCGTGGCGCCCGCTCGCGTCCCGGGTCGTTTTTTGTCCGCGGCCCGGGTCCGCCGGTTCCGCACGTTCAAGAAGTCCAGAAGGGGAAAGCCTTGCGCATCGCGCTGACCTACAACCTCAGGTTGTCCGACTCGGAAGACGAGGCGGAGTTCGATACCCAGGAAACGGTGAACACGTTGGCGGCCGCCATCGAGCGGCTCGGCCACCGGCTGGAGCGCTTCGAGGTGAGTGGCCCGGCCTCCCGTACCGTGGCGCGGCTCGAGGCGTACAGCCCGGACCTCATCTTCAACATCGCCGAGGGACGCCGAGGCCGCTTCCGCGAGGCCTTCTACCCGGCGCTCTTCGAGGAGCTCGGCTTCGCGTACACCGGCTCGGACGCGTACGCGCTGGCGGTGACGCTGGACAAGCAGCTCACCAAGCTCGTGCTGTCCAAGCACGGGGTGCGCACCCCCGGCTGGCAGTTCGTCGAGAAGCTCAACGAGCTCAAGGTCGAGGACCTGCGCTTCCCCCTCATCATCAAGCCCAACTTCGAGGGCTCCTCCAAGGGCATCACCCAGGACTCGGTGGCCGAGACGGTCGAGCAGGCGCGCGAGAAGGTGGCCCAGGCGCTGGCGCGCTACCCGGCCGGTGTTCTGGTGGAGGAGTTCATCATCGGCACGGACATCACCGTCCCGTACCTGTCGGCGGTGCAGAACGACCATGACGGCGTGCTCAGCCCGGTGGAGTACGACATCGATCCGGCGGCCATTGCGGGCCGCAAGTACGCCATCTACGACTACGAGCTGAAGACGAAGAAGGAGAGCGCCGTCAAGGTGCGCGCCCCGGCCAACATCCCCGCGAAGGTGGCCGAGGAGATGCGCAACATGTCGAAGAAGATCTTCCAGGTGCTCGATTGCAGGGATCTGGGACGCATCGACTTCCGGCTCAGTGACGCGGGGGTGCCGTACTTCCTGGAGATCAACGCGCTGCCCAGCCTGGAGCCGGGGGCGGGCATCTACGCGGCGGCGGCCATGGAGGGCGTGCACCTGGACGGCGTCGTGAACGCCATCATCCTGAGTGCGGCGCGGCGCTACAAGATCAAGGACGGCAAGCGCCAGGGCAAGCCGACGCGCAAGTCGGGCCCGCTGCGCGTGGGCTTCACCTACAACGTGAAGCGAGTGAAGCCGGTGGCGGCGGATGGCACGGCGCTGGAGGACAGCGAGGCCGAGTACGACTCGCCCACCACGCTGCAGGCCATCCGCGAGGCGATTGCATCGTGGGGCCACGAGGTGGTGGACCTGGAGGCCACGGCGGAGCTGCCCAGCGTGCTGGCCAGCACGCCGCTCGACATCGTGTTCAACATCGCCGAGGGCTTCAAGGGCCGCAACCGCGAGAGCCAGGTGCCGGCCATGCTGGAGCTGCTGGACATCCCGTACACGGGGAGTGATCCGGCCACGCTGTCGATCGCGCTGGACAAGGCGCTGGCGAAGAAGATCGTGCGCCAGGCGGGCATCCACACGCCGAACTTCCAGCTCATGCACACGGGCAAGGAGCGGCTCGACAAGCAGTTCACCACCTTCCCGCTCATCGTGAAGCCGGTGGCCGAGGGCTCCTCCAAGGGTGTGGTGAGCAAGAGCGTCTGCCACAGCGAGGCGGAGCTGCGTGAGGTGGTGAAGGAGATCGTCACCAAGTACCAGCAGGCCGCGCTCATCGAGGAGTACATCGGCGGACGAGAGTTCACGGTGGGCCTGCTGGGCGAGCGCCGCCCGCGCGTGCTGCCACCGATGGAGATCGTCTTCCTGGACAAGGAGGACCGGACGCCCATCTACAGCTTCCAGCACAAGCTGGATTGGAACGATCGCATCCGGTACGACGCGCCGGCGAAGATCGAGCCCGCGCTGCTGGAGAAGCTGAGGGCGGCGGCGCGCAACTCGTTCATGGCGCTGGGGTGCCGGGACGTGGCGCGAATCGACTTCCGCATGGACGACAAGGGCCGCATCTACTTCATCGAGTGCAACCCGCTGCCGGGGCTCACGCCGGGGTGGAGCGACCTGGTGCTGATCGCGCAGGGAGCCGGCATGGACTACCGGGCGCTCATTGGAGAGATCATGGCCCCCGCCATCCGCCGCTACAAGGAGCGGGAGGCACGGCGTGCGGCGGATGAGAGCGCGCTGATGAAGCTGGCGCTGGAGAAGGCCGCCATCGAGAAGGCCACCCTGGCCGAGGAGAAGGCCGGAGCCATGGCCGCGGGTGGCTCGGGCTCCGGGTCGTCCTCGTCCGGCGAGACGGCGGCTCGGGTGAGCATGGAGATGAAGGCGGGCTGACGCCTGACGGCCGCCCCGAGCGGCGTTTCGTCACACGGCCCGGTACGTGGGTGGGAAGTTCGCCCCATGTGCCGGGCTTCGTCATTTCAGCGAGGCCTCTGGAAATGAAAACCCCCGCCGCCCGGTGAGGGGGGGCAGGGGTCAAGGGCGGCTCGGACTCTTTGAGCCCGGTGCCATCAATTCTTGCACACCGCCCCGGCGTCGTTGTTGATGAAGGTGTTGTCGTACGTGGCGAGAGTGAAATCGGTCGTCACCGCTGTGGTGCCAGTGCCGCTGCCGTCGCTTCGGGTGATACCGCAGCCAGACGAGTCGCTGAACGTGCTGTTGGTCACGAAGGCGCCAATCTCCCTGTACACATTCAGGTTACCTCTACCAACACTACCCGGAGCCCCGGCGTGAGTGACGACAGTGTGGTCGAGCTTGCTCCCACTGGCCTGCCAGAGGTGGAGACCGCGCCAGTAGCCCTTGGTGGGAGTGGTCGTGTTCGGGACGAATCGGATGGGTGCTGACGAGGTTCCCTCGGCGATCAGGGCACCTGGAGCGCCGTCGTTGCCGATCTGAAGCTCCGTGTCCGGGCCAAATCGCAGTTCCGTTCCCGCGGGCAGAGTGAGCGTCACACTGGTTCCGAAGCCACCCACGCTGAGGCTCTCGTTGATGACGTAGGGGACGCCGAGGTTCGGCCACGTCTGGGACTTGCCTACGCTGCAGCAGAGCAGTTCCACCGCGTTGATGGCGTTGCCGCTGAAGGTACTGCCCGTGGGCAGCGAGCTGGCGGAGTTGGCATCCACCGAGAGCGCATAGCTACCATTGTCACGCGTGGTCAGCCCGGTCGAGCCCGCGCCGAGCGCTCCTCCGAAGCCCAGCCAGATGCCGGGCCCGCTGCCCTTCTGAGCGACGAGGTTGCTGATGACGGGAGGCGCGTCGCCACGGCCGTAGTCTCCGTGGACGTTCAAGTTGCCCGTTCCGGTCTCGATGTCGGGGCCGCTGCTGGCTCCAGCGTACTCGAGCGTGGCATGGGAGATGCGGCTCGCGGTGTCCCCGAGTCTGACCAGCAGGTGCACGCCCCGCCAATGGCCCGGCTGGGGGCTGTCAGAGTCGGCGGTGAGGAGGACGGGGGCAGCTGCGGTCCCGTCCACCATCAATGCACCCTTTTCGTTGAGGACGCCGACGTACAACCCGAAGTCGTGCCCGAAGCGCAGCACCGTGCCGGCGGAGAGCGTGAGCACTGGATTGGCAGCTCCATCGACATTGATATTGCTATTCACGACATAGGGGATGCCCAGGTTCGGCCAGGTCTGCGAGCGCGAGACGTTGCCCTGGAGCTCGACCGCGTTGCGTGCATTGTCTGTAAAGGTGCCACCGGTCGGGAGCGTTCCTGCCTCGTTGGCGCCGATACGTATGGCGTAGCTCTGGTTTCCAGCGGCGCTGAGCATGGTGGAACCGGTCCCAAAGGCGCTGCCGTCATCGGCCACCGCCACTCCTGCGGTACCGCTGTTCCGCACCGTCACATTGCGAAGTGCCGGCGCCGCCTTGCTCTCCAGTGCGATACAAGCACCCTTGCCCGAGCCAGCTCCACAATCACTCAGCGTGACGGAGTCCATCGCGGAAGCGCTGCCCGCGGCGGCGAATACCACGCCGCGCCAGTATCCTTTGGTGGGGGCGCTCTGGTTGGACACCATGTTGATCGGTGCCTGCTGCGTCCCCATTGCCTTCAGCGCCCCGTTGGTGACGCGGAGCTCGGCATCCTGATCGAAGCGGATCTCCACCCCCGCCTCGATGGTGAGTGTAGGGGCGCTGGTACCGCCCACCTCGATGGCTCCACGCACCAGGTGCGGGTTGTCGGCCGCGCGCCAGGTCTCGTTGGCGGTGATGGCCGTGGTGTGAACGGTGAGCTTGGGCTCGGTGACCGTGAGGGTGGCCTGCCCCTGCTGCGTCACTCCGCTCGCGGTGGCGCTCGCGCTGATGGCTGTCGTCCCGGTGGTGAGGGTCGTGGCCTTGCCCGTTGCGTCCACCTTGGCCACGGACTCGTTGCTGGATGTCCAGCTATAGCTGGAGACAGTGAAAGGCTGGCCGTTCTGATCCGTGGCGCTGGCCGTGCACTGCGCGGTCTGACCGACCACCACGGAGGCGGGGGCACAGGTCACCGTGACCTCGCTCAGCTTGGGGGTCTTGTCGGGCTCTTCGCCGGGGCATCCTCCTAGCACCATCAGCGCGGAGAGGCAGAGGGCTGCCTTGATGAACCTCATGGACTGTGCGCTCCTTTTCAGACGAGAGGCCCGCGATACTAGGACGGATTGATCGCGAGCGGAGTGTTGGCCATGGCTTTCACGCAGCGGATTCGCGCGCTTGACTGCCTGCCCTTTTCGCGTCGGCTTCACATCGCACCTGGGTCTCGGTGCATTGCAGCGTCGGAGGGTGCCCGATAATCTGCCCTCATATGGCCGCGGATGATGTCAGAAGGTCGGAAACTCCGGAGGAGAACGGGCTGGATGATGCCCCCGAGCTCGAGACCATCAGCTCACAGATGGCCTACGACGCGTTCCTCACCGCCGCCAAGGCCATCGAGCCAGGCCTCATCGAGGAATGCTGTGCTGACGTCGTGCTCACCTACCACACCGTGATGCGTGGCGTGGAGAGCGTGGTGGGCAGTGGGGCGGTGTTGGTCGGCAAGCTGCCCAACGTGAACGTCGAGGAGCTCTCGATGCTCCCGCGACTCGCCCAGGGATTGGCCTTCGCCGCGCTGCAGGTACAGCGTGAGCTCCAGTCCGCTTCCTTCGGAATGCTCTTCGAGCGAGCGCAACTCCTGCGCCGCAAGCTGCGCAAGGCCGCCGATGCCCTCGCCGAGGCCAACCTCCTGGCCGAGGCCGACATCGATGAAGTCCGGCTCCAAGCTCCGCGAGAGCTCCTGGAGGACTGCCTGGCGCTCGCCGCGTTGCTGCGAAGGAACGAGGCGAGGATCGCCGGCCGCTCGCCGGTGACGGCCCCCGATATCCGCGAGGCGGAGCAGGTCGCGGAGAAGCTGCGGACGTTGCTGGGGCAGCAAGGGGACGCGAGCGATGGAGGAACTCCGTCCCTCGTCAAGGTCATTGAGATGCGGGACCGCTTCTGGACGCTGTTGAACCAGCGCCACGACATGCTCTGGCGGTGTGGTGCGTGGCTCTTCGGCCGTGCGGTCGATGAGCGCGTGCCGCCGCTTCCGATCCGGCAGTCCGTGGTGCGCAAGCCGCGCAATGCGCCGCCAGAGCGTGAGGCAATGCGGAAGGTTGCGGAACCGCGGCGGAGCGTGAGTCCTCCGGCCATCGTGCCCGCGCGCGTGAGTCCGCCCGCGATCGTACCTGTGCGGGAGTCAGCCCGGCACCTGGGCGATCTGCAGCGCGATCTGGAGAGGAAGACCCGGTTTCTCATCCGGATCGGCGTCATTCCATCCCAGCGCTGAGCGAGCTCCATCGCCTCCAGAGGGGCAGGGGAGGCGTGCATCGGTTCCAAGCGGTGGCAGGGGCCCTGCTCCCGCGCGAGCAGGAGCGGATGTTACGGGGCCGGCACCTGGGTGGTGGTCGGCGCCGCCGGGGTGGTGGGTGCCGGGACCTCGGTGAGGACGAGTACCTCGGCTCGGCGGTTGAGCTGTCGCTCCTGCTCGGTAGCGGGTCTGGCGCTCACCGGCCAGTTCGAGCCGAAGCCGCGGATTCGCACCCGCGTCGCGGGAACGCCCTGGTCGATCAAGTAGCGCCGCACCGCTTGAGCGCGCCGCAGCGACATGATCATGTTGGATGAGTCGGTGCCCTCGGAATCGGCGTGTCCCTCGACAATGATGGTGCCCCCCCGGGTCTGTTCCGACAACCGCAGGACAGCCTGGTCCAGCAGCGGTACCACGCCCGGCAACTCCGAACTGCCCTGCGCGAAGTGGATCTCTCCCCGCAGCACGAGCCTCTCCTGGGGGCCGGGTTGGTAGGGCCGAGGAGCCTCCTGCGGTGCTCCGCTCTCACCCGAGGCTCCCGAGGTGTCGTCGCGAGTGAGGGAGTTGAGCTCCCAGGTTCCGACCGGACGGATCCGATTGTCCTCCGGTGGAGGCTTTGGCGTGGCCAGTGAGAGCTGGAGCTCATGATCCGCGTTCTGATCGATGAAGGAGAGCTTGGGAGGCGGCTCGCTGCGGAAGGCGACACCGGCGAGCACGCGGAAACGAGGTGTCCCGGGGGCTCCGCCCACGCCAGGTCCCCCCAGGACGAAGGCATCCAATCCGACCAACAGCGGGAAGCGCACGCCTCCGAGCAGTTCCATCGACACCTGGGGGGCGAGCGTGGCCCGCAGGCCCAGCTCTCCGCGCAGGCCCTGGCCCGTCGTGGCCAGCGCCGCCCCGAGGCGTACCTCCGAGCTCGCCCCCGGTTTGGCCGCGGCCTCGGCGGTGTCCAGGAGGATGGAGGGGCGGAACAGCACGCCCGCCTCGAGCGAGGGCTGCAGCCAGCCCAGGGTCGTGCCCACCACCAGCCGGGCATGGAAGCGCGGCCCCGCATCTCCCGCCAGCGCGGTCCCGGTGCCCACCGGCAGCCCCACGCCCAGGTCCGCCGACAGGTCCACGGGTTGCCGGTAGCGCCGTGACAACAAGCCCAACCGGGCCTGGAGCACGGGGGTTCCGAGCCCCTGCGCAGCCAGCTGGGCGAGACCCGCCTCACCCGGATCGTCTCCCTGCTGCCAGAGCACGAAGGGCACCTGGGCCGACAGCTCGAGCCACGGCAACACGCCATAGCTGGCGGCGAGCAGCGCGGTCGCCCTGTCCTGGACCACCCGGAGATCCCGCTCTCCGTCGCTCAGCACCAGGGGCATGCGCTGGTAGTGCCCCAGGAGGGTCACGCTCAGGCCACCGGGCGCCATCAGCTCGCCGTTGCCGACCAGCAGCGTGCCGCGCCCCACGTTCGTCTCCAACCGCTCCAGGTCGAAGCCCGGCAACTGCTCGGTGGACTGCGCCGATGCCGCGGCGCACGCCAGCAGCGTCGCGGCCATTGCGGCGCTGATGGCGGATGAAGGTAATCTCATGTTCAGGTAGAATTCTACCCCTCTTTGAGTGGGGAGGGGCAAGTGCTCCGGTTCAACGTCCTGGCCGTGATGTGTCTTGGAGTCCTGGTCTCCTGTGGGCCCAGCGAACCGGAGAAGTTGACGTCAGCGGACCCGCTGGGGCGGAAGTCCATGGCGGCCACCACCCTCCTTCCTGTCCAGACCATCAAGTCTTCCAAGTGGACCGGCACCAGTGGCAGCTGCCTGGCGTGTGCCTCCGGTGGGTATGCCTGTCTGGCGAGCTCGTCGGCCGACTGGACTACGACCTTCAATGACACCGTCCCCAAGGGTTATCTGGTGGTGGGGGTCGAGGCGAAGGTGTTTGGCGCCAGCGTGAAATCGAGCAGTCCCTCCGGCTCGTCGGACGTCGCTGTCAAACTGAACAACGTCAGTCTCAGCAATGGTGCCTCCACCACTCTTTCCTTCACGACCCGACTCTGCGCCGGCAGTTCGAAGAGTTGCGACTCGACGCCATCGACACTCTCGAAAACAGACGCTAACGGCATCTCGGGTTACGTCTATGACGGGGGCGTCAACACACTCACGCTCGTGCCCGACGACGGTAACTTTTGTATCTCCCACGTCGAGCTCACCCTGACCGTCGCTGAACGGCGCATCCAGGTTTCGCCTGCGCCCCTCAACTTCAACAGCCAGAAGAAGGACACCTCCAGCACGGCCCAGAAGGTGACGGTGACCAACAACGGCGACGCACCTCTCACGGTCTCCGATCTCGCCATTACCGGGCCCTTCAGCATTGTTGATCCGACTGACCCGAGTGCGGATTTCATCGTAGTGGCAAATGGGGGCACCAAGGACATCTGGGTGAAGTTCACGCCCATCGCACTTGGGGATGCCTCGGGCATTCTCACCATCACCAGCAATGCCGCGACCGCTGCGACGCAGGTCCAACTCTCTGGCAAAGGGGTGGCGTTCGCCACGGATGTAAGTTCGGAGCTACTCACGTTCGAAGACCAGCGTATGGGGACCGCCAGCGCTCCCAAGAAGGTGACGGTGCAGAACGCTGGCTCCGCCAACCTTGAGATCAGCAGCCTCGACATCGCGCCACCCTTCGAGCTCGTTACTCCCCCGAGCACGCCGTTCACACTGACGGCGGGCCAGAGCCAGGACGTGTGGGTGCGGTTCCACCCCACCGTGGAATCAACGGCTCCCGAAACGGGCGCCCTCACCATCAACACCGACGCCACGGACAAGGCCAGCACCACCGTTACCCTCAACGGGGGGAAGGGCGTGAAGCCCAATCTGGTGTTGGTGCCCGCCACCGCGCTCGACTTCGGGGAGGTGCGGGTAGATGGCAGCCTCACGAAGACGGTGAAGGTGACCAACACCGGTTCCGGTCCCATCACCTTCTCCGGCATCAGTGCCTCGACGGACCCGACCTTCACGCTCGTGTCTCCTCCGGCCATTCCCTACCAGCTGGCCGCGGGCGCCGAGTTGGTGCTGTCGGTGAAGTTCAGCCCCACCGCTGACGCTGCCGCCACGGGAGCTCTCACCCTCACCAGCACGGACGCGGACTACGCCAACGTCAAGGTCAACCTCATTGGCAAGGGAGTGAAGCCGCACCTCGTGGTGGACCCCAGCCCCATCGCGTTCAGCGACCAGCGCGTGGGCACCGAGAGCACCAAGGTGGTGACGGTGAGCAACACCGGCACCGGTCCCATCACCCTTACTGGCATCTTCAAGACCGGCCATCTGGCGTTCACGCTCGTCTCTCCCCCGAGCGTGCCGTTGACGCTGGTGGCGGGGGACAGCAAGACGCTGTCGGTGAAGTTCCTGCCCACCACCGAGACGGCGAGCTCGGTCACGGGCCTCCTGACCTTCACCAGTGCGGACCCGGATTACACCAGCGTCGCTATCGACATCTCGGGCAGAGGCGTGAAGCCCAACCTGGTGCTGAGCCCCAGCCCGCTCGTGTTCAGCGACCAGCGCGTGGGCACCGAGAGCACCAAGGTGGTGACGGTGCGCAATTCCGGCTCCGGTTCCATCACCCTCTCCAGCATCGCCAAGACCGGTAGCTCGGCCTTCACGCTCGTCTCGCCTCCGGGCACGCCGCTCACGTTGGCGGCGGGCCAGAGCCAGGATCTCTCGGTGAAGTTCAGCGCCGCCACCGAGACAGCGGAAGCGGGCACCCTCTCGCTCACCACCACGGACCCGGACTTTCCCAGTGCGAGCGTCAGCATCTCCGGCAAGGGAGTGAAGCCCAATCTGGTGTTGGTGCCCGCCACCGCACTCGACTTCGGGGAGGTGCGTGTGAATAGCAGCCTCACGAAGACGGTGAAGGTGAGCAACACTGGCTCCGGTCCCATCACCTTCTCCGGCATCAGCGCCGCGACGAGCCCGACCTTCACGCTCGTCTCTCCTCCGGCCATCCCCTACCAGCTGGACGCGGGCGCCGAGCTGGTGCTGTCGGTGAAGTTCAGCCCCACCGCTGACGCTGCCGCCACGGGAGCCCTCACCCTCACCAGCACGGACGCGGGCTACACCAACGTCAAGGTCGACCTCGCGGGCAGGGGCGTGAAGCCCAATCTCGTGGTGAACCCCAGCCCGATCGCTTTCGGCGACCAGCGAGTAGGTATCGAGAGCACCAAGGTGGTGACGGTGAGCAACACCGGCACAGGTCCCATCACCTTCACTGGCATCGCCAAGACAGGCAACTCGGCCTTCACGCTCGTCTCGCCCCCGAGCGTGCCGTTGACGCTGGTGGCGGGAGACAGCAAGACGCTGTCGGTGAAGTTCCTGCCCACCACCGAGACGGCGAGCTCGGTCACGGGCCTCCTCACCTTCACCAGTGCGGACCCGGATTACAGCAGTGTCACTGTCGACATCTCGGGTAGGGGCGTGAAGCCCAATCTCGTGGTGGACCCCAACCCCATCGCGTTCAGCGACCAGCGCGTGGGCACCGAGAGCACCAAGGTGGTGACGGTGCGCAATTCCGGCTCCGGTCCCATCACCATCTCCAGCATCGACAAGACCGGCAGCTCGGCCTTCACGCTCGTCTCGCCTCCGGGCACGCCGTTCACGTTGGCGGCGGGAGACAGCAAGACGCTGTCGGTGAAGTTCAGCGCCGCCACCGAGACAGCGGAAGCGGGCACCCTCACGTTCACCACCGGAGACACGGATTACTCCAGTGTGGGTGTCAGCATCTCCGGCAAGGGCGTGAGGCCCCAGTTGATGCTGAGCGCCACCGAGCTCGACTTTGGAGAGCGGCGTGTGGATACCAGCTTCACGAAGACGGTGACGGTGAGCAACAACGGCACCGGTCCCATCCACATCTCCACCATCTCCATCATTGGCAGTGCCGCCTTCACCGTCTTCCCGAACACGGCGTTCGATCTGGCTGCGGGTACCAGCAAGCAGTTGTCGGTAACCTTCAGCCCCACTACCCAGACGACGGAATCGGGTCTCCTCACGCTCACCACCACGGACTCGGAGTGGTCTAGCGCCGAGGTCGACCTCTCCGGCAAGGGCGTCAAGCCCAACCTTGTGTTGAGCCCCACACCGCTCACCTTTGGCGAGCAGCGCGTGGAGACCAGCACCACGAGGACGGTGACGGTGCGCAACAACGGCACCGGCCCCATTCGCATCGAAACGGTCTCCATCAGTGGTAGCTCCGCTTTCTCTGTTCCCGCGATTGCTGCCTTCGACCTGGCGGCGGGCGCCAGCCGGGATCTCTCGGTGACCTTCAGCCCCACCACCGAGACAGATGCCTCGGCAACCCTCATCCTCACCACCGACTACGTGGTGGCATCCACCTCGAGCGTTCCGCTTACGGGCAAGGGCGTGAAACCCAACCTCGTGCTGAGCTCTGCCGATCTCGCTTTCGGCGAGCAGCGCGTGGACACCAGCAACACGAAGACGGTCACACTGAGCAACACCGGCTCTGGCCCCATCACCATCTCCGCTGTGTCCATTGCCGGGAGTGCGGCCTTCTCTCTCGTCCTTCCCCCGACGACGCCGTTCTTGCTGGCGGCGGGCACCAACAAGACGCTGTCGGTGAAGTTCAGCCCCACCACCCAGACAGCGGAAGCAGGCACCCTCCTTCTGGACACCACCGATCCAGACTGGTCCCGCGTCACCGTCAATCTCTCCGGTAGGGGTGTGAAGCCCACCATTACCCTGAGCACCACCGAGCTGGCCTTCGGCGACCAGCGCGTGGACACCAACAACACGAAGACGGTGACGGTGACCAACACCGGTTCCGGCTCGCTCAACATCACCGCCCTCTCCATCACCGGTCCCTTCACTGTCTCTCCGCCCGATGCCTTCTCGCTGGTGGCGGGCGACAGCAAGGTGTTGACGGTGAAGTTCAGCCCCACCGCCGATGCAGAGGCCACAGGGACCCTCGGCCTCGCGACCAACGATCTGGCCGCACCCAACCCCGCGGTCACCCTCACGGGCAGGGGCGTGAAGCCCAACTTCTCGGTGAGCCCCACCGAACTGGCCTTCGGCGAGCAGCGCGTGGAGACCAGCAACACGAAGACGGTGACGCTGAGCAACACTGGCTCCGGCCCCATCCTCATCACCGCCATCTCCCTGACTGGCAGCTCGGCCTTCTCCTTCACTCCGGGCGCTCCCTTCACCCTGGGGGCGGGTCAGAGCCAGAACCTCGCGGTGAAGTTCAGCCCCACCGCCGAGTCCTCGGTCTCCGGCACCCTCACCATCACCACCGACTATGGGCCCACGCTCAACGCCTCCGTCACCCTGTCCGGCACGGGAGTGAGGCCCTCCTTCTCGATTGATCCCAGGACGATCTCCTTCGGGGAACAGCCCGTGGGCACCCTCAGCACGAACAGGCTGGTCACGGTGGCCAACAACGGTTCGGGGACCCTGCAGATCAAGTCCATTACCATCAGCTCCGGGCCTTTCTCGGTCACCCCGAGCACGCCGTTTTCGCTGGGCCAGAACGCCAGCCAGGCGCTCTCGGTGACCTTCAATCCCACGGATCTGGGCTCGGTCACGGGCACCCTCACGCTCACCACCAATGACCCGGTCGAGCCCACGGTCAACGTCTCCCTCTCCGGCACCGGTGTGAGGCCTACCCTCGGGTTGAGCACCACCTCGGTCGGTTTTGGCGTCCAGCCCGTGGGGACCACCAGTCCGTCCCAGAAGGTGACGCTGACCAACACCGGCAACGGAACCCTGCGCATCACCTCGATCGTCGTCGGCAGGCCCTTCACGGTGACCCCGAACCTGCCGTTCGATCTGCTGCCGGGTACCAGCCAGGATCTCTCGGTGACGTTCAGCCCCACCGCGCTCGGCTCGGTGTCGGCCACCCTCACCTTCAATACCAACGATCCGACGAAGCCCAACGTCACCATCAACCTCTCCGGGAATGGTGTGTCCTGGATCGAGGCGTCTCCCTCCGGCTCGCTCGACTTCGGCGCCGTGCGAGTGGGACAGACCGTCACCCGCGACGTCACCTTCACCAACATCAGCTCCGTTCCCATCAAGCTCCAGTATCTGTCGTCGGTGTCCCTCCCGTTCTCCGTCACGGGGCTCGACCTGCCGAGGACACTGGCTGGGGGCACCGCCGTCACCTTCTCGGTGAGCTTCAGCCCCACCGTGCAAGGAAACGCCAGTGGGAGCCTCGTCGTGGTGAGTGATTCCTACAACAACCCGCACCAGCTCAACCTCGTGGGCAATGGTGTCGTCCCGGTGGCGGAGCTCACGCTGCCTGACCACCCTGGCCAATCCGCGCTCGACTTCGGGGATGTGCGGTTGACCACCAGCAAGCTGGAGAAGGTGAGGCTCACCAACAAGGGAGGGGCGCCGCTCGAGCTCAAGCAGGCCTACATCTCCTCTGGAACCGGTTCTCCCTTCTCCTATATCGGCCCGAGCACGTTGACGCTCCTGCCTGGAGCCTTCATCGACTTCCAGGTGGGGTTCAAGCCGACGGAGAGCGTCATCGCCAACGATACCCTCGTCATCAAGTCGGACGCCGTGAACAGCACGGTGTTGCTGAGTCTGGCGGGCAATGGGACCTACTCGGAGGTCAAGATCGAGCCGAGCCTCATTGATTTCGGTGACGTGCGAGTGGGAGCCACGAGCACCGCGGTCCCTGTTCGCATCAGCAATACGGGCACCGCCAAGCTCACCGTCCAGAGCCTGTCCGTGACGGGCTCCTTCATCATCGTGAGCCCCCTGGCGAGCCCCGAGATTCCCCCATCCGGTAGCGCGGTCTTCACGATCAGCTTCAAGCCGTCGGTGCAGGGGATCGAGACGGGTTCCATCTCCGTCCTCACGGACGCCAATCGCGGTGGGACGGGAAGCTCGACCAGCGACGGAGGCGTGAGTATCGGGGGGCAGGTCCGGGTGGCGCTCCAGGGCAATGGCACCATCTCGGAAGTGCAACTGTCCACGACCGCACTCGACTTTGGCTCGCAGCGTGTGACGGTGCCCAGTGATTCCCGGTCCGTGACGATCAAGAATCCGGGCAAGGCCGAATTGGAGATCACGAGATTCAAGCTCTCGTCCGGCTTCTCCCTCGCTCCGCTCCCCGGGGGAATGCCGTTGAAGATTCCCGCGGGTCAGCAGGAGACCGTGGATGTGACCTTCACCCCGACGACACTGGGCCCGGTAGAAGGCACGCTCGACATCACCAGCAATGCCTACACGCCAGCTCCCTCGTTGGCCCTGAAGGGCAAGGGCGTCGACGGACGGCTCGGTCTGACGCCCTCCAGCGGGACCATTGATCTGGGATTGGTGGACGTTGGGGGCCCCGGGACGCAGAAGACCGTGACGCTCACCAACACGGGTGACGCCACGTTGATGATCACGCGCTTGACTCCTCCCTCGAATGCGGCCTTCACCATCTCCGGGCTGAACATCGGGACATCGTTGACTCCAGGCGAGAGCGTGTCGTTCACCGCCACCTTCAAGCCCGTGACACGCGGCTTCGTTTCCACGCAGGCGGCCATTGGATGCGATTCCGTCATGAACCCCAACTTGAACTTCACGCTGCAGGGGACGGGGGTGGCCGCGGCCGTGCAGTTGCTGCCCGAGGTGGTCAACTTCGGCAAGTCCAACGTCGGGGTGTCCACCACCCAGTCCATGTCCATCAAGAACGTGGGGGAGAGGCAGCTCTATGTTTCGAACATCTCCTTCGCGGATGATCCGGCGGGCGCCAAGGGCGCGGCGTTGGATTACAGCGTCGATGCCTCGGTGGTCTTCCCGCTGTTGGTGGAGGCAGGGGAGAGCACGATCGTCCAGCTGAAGTTCAACCCGAGGGCGGTGGGCCAGCGCCAGGCCAAGGCCATCGTCTATACGAATGACAAGGCGGCGGAGGGGAGCCTCGTGGGAGAGGGGACCTCGCCGAACCTGCACTTGTCGTCGCCCAGTCTGGACTTTGGCAATGTGCTGGTGGGTAGACCGTCCTCTCCCCGCATTCTCAAGCTCACCAACACCGGTGACGGCCCGCTCACCTTGAGCGCGGGGTCGATCACGTTGGGAGGGAAGGACGTTGCCGTCTTCACCCTGACGCCGCCCGCGCTGCCCCTGACCCTGCTACCAGAGGCCTCCACGGAGGTGTCGTTGACGTTCACGCCGGACAAGGAGCAGGCGTCGTTCTCGGCCCAGTTGCTGGTGGCGTCGAACGACCCGGATGCGCCGAGCGTGGTGGTGCCGATGTCCGGCGCGGGCGTCCGCCAGCAGATCCAACTCTCGGAGTCGTCGCTGGAGTTCGGTCAGCAGCTCATCAACCACACCTCGAGCCCGCGTACGTTGCGCATCACCAACAACAGCGACACCAATGTCACCCTCACGGCGCTGACGGTGGAGGGGACGGGGAACTCGCAGTTCGCCGTGGCGAAGTTGCCGCTGCCGCTCGTGCTGGCGCCTGGCACGGATCACCAACTGGCGCTGGAGACGACCTTCACCCCCTTGTCCGACGCCGAGGTGAACTGCGCGTTGAAGATCACCTTCAGCGAGCTGCCGATACCGCTCGCGGTTGCGCTGCATGGCAAGGGCATTCCCGCGGTGCTCGCCATCAATCCCTCGCCAGTGGATTTCGGCGGAGTCCGTGTGGGGGGCACCCGGCGCGAGCAGCCGCTCACCATCACCAACCTGAGCAGCGAGACGATTGTCCTCGCCGCGCCGGAGGTGACGTACACCACCGGCGAGCCCTTCCTCTACGATGGGGCCAGCCTGCAGGGGCGCACGATCGAACCCAGCAAGTCCATCATCCTGACGGTGGGCTACCAGCCCATGGTCGAGACCCTGTCCGAGGTGACCCTGTCCTTTGGCACCACCACACCGAACAAGCCCGCAGCGGTGGCCCTCCAGTTGAAGGGCAGGGCGACGAAACGTCTCCTCAGCGTCGATCAGGACAGCCTGGATTTCGGTCGGGTGGACGTGAACAAGACGCAGGAGCCCAAGGTGGTGACCATCACCAACAAGTCCGCTCAGCAACAGCGGGTGGTGGTGAATCTGAAGACCCTCGATGGCACGCCCTTCGCACTGGGGGCGAAGGCCCTGGCCGATGCCATCCCGCCAGGAGGGAGTACCACCTTCACGGTGGCCTTCGACCCCGACAAGGCGGGTGAGGCCGACAACGAGGTGCAGGTGTGGCTCCAGGGTGAAACCGAGCCCGAGGCGCTGATCCCCGTGAAGGGAATCGGCCGTAGCCTGACGGGTTCGGGCAGTGGCTGCTCTTGCAGCAGCACCGAGGCGGGAAGCGCGGGCATGCTGATGCTGCTGGCGCTGGTGGGCCTGGGCTCGCGTCGGCGGAGGCGTGAGTAGTCGGATGGCCTTCGACGTCAGGAAGATCCTCGAACAGCTCGAGACGGGCACTCCCGCGGATCCAGGGGTGCCCGCCTGGCAGCAGGAGAGCTGGGCGGATCCAGAGGGCTTCTCCGCCGCGCTCGCCGTGGCCCACGTGGGCCGCGGCGCGCCCCTCAAGAGCCGCGCGGGCCAGCACTACGATTTCTTCCACGATCTCGTCGTGCGCCACGGCAACTCGGATCGCATTGCCCTGCGCACCTACGATCGCAGGAGCGGCTGGCAGGTGCTGGGCTACAAGCAGCTGCACGAGCAGGCCGCGAGGCGGGCCACCGAGTGGGCGCGGCAGGGCGTCAAGCCTGGAGCCAAGGTGTGCCTGTTGTTCTCCGTGGGAAGTGAGCTGCTCATCTCACTCGCGGCGGCCCTGGGCCTGGGTGCCTGCATCAGCTTCCTGCCACCCGTGGGCCGACGCTTCATCGCGCGCCGCCTGGCCGAGCTGAAGCCGGATCACATCGCCGCCGACCCGCATCAGGTGCTGCTGCTGCAGGGCTTCGAGAAGAAGCTGCTGAACAGTCAGGGCCAGGCCTCTCCTGCCTTCACCTCGCACACCTACAAGCCGGACGAGCCCGTGGGCCTGCTCTTCTCGCCCCTGGTGGAGCCTTCGGGTACGCCGGTGCCGCTCCTCGCGGAGGACGCCTGGCGCGGGGCGCTGGTGGACGGGCTGCTCACCTTCGGCCTCGGCCCGGGGGAGCACCTGGCGTCGCCCGGTTGCCATCCGTTGCAGCACCTGCCGGCATTCCTCTTCACCACGTTGCTGCGCGGGGCCACGTACCTCCACCTCGAGCTGCCGGACCTCGAGTCCAACCCCGCGCTGCTCACCGAGCACCCGGTGCGCGCGCTCGGCGTCACCCCCGCCCTGAGGGACGTGCTGTTGCGCTCCCGCACGCAGCTCAAGAACGTGGCCCACTGGTTCCGCAACCCCGAGGAGCCCATCGACTGGCAGGCCTGGCGCGCCTGGGTGAAGCAGTGTGGGTTGTCCGCGGTACCTTCCTCCAACGTGCTCGTGGATCCCTCCGCCGGGGGCGCGGTGCTCGTCTCGCCGAGGCGGGTGAGGGACGTGCACACGGAGGCACCACCCGCTTCGGGACGCCGCTGGGCGCTGCACGACGTCAACATGAGCGGCCAGCTGGCCCCGGGAGACCTGGGCGTCTTCACCCTGCTGCCGAACGAGGAGCGGCCGCCCGCCTATCTGGTCCTCACGTGCTCCTATGGCCTGTACCATTACGGAGGGCCTCGTACGGCGAGGAGGGAAGGGCGCGTCTATCCGGCCGCCGAGGTCGCCGAGGCCGTGCGGGAGTTGCCCTTCGTCCGGGGTGCCACCGTGGTGCCTGCCCCCACGGGCGGTGTGGCGGGGCACTACCGCTACGTGCTGCTCGTCTTCACGGGGGCCCAGGCTCCGCAGACGGGCACCTGGCAGCAGGAGCTTCGCCGCTGCATCGAGCTCCAGCTCGGGGCCGAGCACCTGCCGGATCGCACCGAGTTCTTTCCCCTGTACCCTCACGTGGTGGACGGGCAGGTGGACGAGGCCTGGTGCCACGCGCAGTACCTGACGGGGGCGCTCCACCGGAAGAGCTCGGATCCGCTCTTCCAATCCCTGACCGCGCTGCGAGGCCATCTGCTGGAAAAAGCGGGGCAGGGTGTGTGAGGATGGTGCGTCCCGAGAGGCTTCGCCAAGGGGTGCACCATGGGAGTCCAGGTCGTTACGGGGGCCATGCTTCAGTGCAGCTTTGGCGCGGCCCCTTCGTCGCTGGTGGTGCTGCCCACCAACAAGGTGTTGGCCACGACGCCAGCGGCCAACATCATGGACAACAAGCCGATGCTGAACATCCTGCCCTTTGGCATGTGCATGTCGATGGCCAACCCCACGGTGGCCGCGGCGACGGCGGCGGCCATGGGGGTGCTCACGCCCATGCCGTGCGTGCCCGCCACGGCCGCTCCGTGGGTTCCGGGTTGCCCCAAGGTGATGATCGGCAACATGCCGGCCGTGGATAGCAACTGCAAACTGATGTGCAACTGGGGTGGCGTCATCCAGGTCGTCTCCCCTGGCCAGTTCACGGTGCAAGATGGCTGAGCCCTCCAAGGCCCTTCCGCCTCCTCCACTCGAGCTCCACCTGCTGGACAAGCCTCTGGATGCCGAGGCGCCGGATCTGGAGAGCACGGATGAGCGGCTGGAGAAGGTCAACGATCTGGTGTCCCGGGGCACCTACCCCGACGCGGCGCGGGCGGCCGAGGCCCTGCTGCGCGAGGGCGTGTTCGATGTGCGGCTGGTGAGCCCCTATCTCCTCGGTCTCTTCCTCGAGGGCGGTCTGGAGGCGATGCCGGTGGTGTTCCACTCGCTCTCCAACACCCTCCTGGGGAACTGGCAGTCCTTCGGACCGCACGAGCGCAAGGACGTCTTCGCCGACGCCAGCCTGCGCTGGTTTCTCAAGGTGCTCACCAAGCACCTCGAGCACCACGAGCGCCTCAAGGACGAGACGTGGCAGCGCTGGTGCGCTCCCAGCAACCGCGAGCCCCTGGAGCAGGCGCTCACGCTCAGCGAGGAGATCTTCTCCGCGTTCGGCCGGGTGATGCCCCGCAACGGGTGCGAGGCCGGGTTCCGCCGTCTCTCCCAGTGGCTGGAGGGCCACCTGCAATCCCTGCCCGCCGCGGTTTCGCAGGAGGAGCCCGCGCCGGAGTCCCTGGACGAGCCCGCGGAGGACGAGGCCCCCGCGAGGGCACGGCCGGCCGAGTCCATGCGCCCGGCTGCGGCGTCGGATGGACCCACGATGTCCGTGTCACCCGCGCTGGCCCAGTTGATGCGCAAACTGGCCGCGTTCAACACGCTCGTCGAGCGCCAGGACTACCAGCGCGCCAGCGTGGTGGCCGCGGACGTGCTGAACGTGGTGGAGCACTTCGATCCGCGCGTGTACCTGCCCGCGCTCTTCTCCCGGTTCTTCGCGGGACTGAGCACCCACGCGGAGCAGGTGGAGCCGATGCTGCAGAGCACCGAGACGCTGTCGTTCCGGGCGCTCGATCAGCTCTACCGGGTGGACCTGGACACCTTCCTCGCGCAGAGCACGGAGCCGGGCGGGGCGGAGGAGTAGGGCTCCATGGATGGGCCTCTCGAGCAGCGCATCCGCGAGCGCATCCGCAGCTTCGACGTCCCGGCGTTGCTGGAGGTGCTCAACGCTTCCGGCTACGGCGACGCGGAGATCGAGTACCGCGGCCACCGCACCACCGTTCATCAGTCGCACCTGGTGCACGACATCCAGTTCATCCACCAGCCGCGCAAGCGGGTGGTCATCACGGTGAACATGGGGCTGCTCAGCGCACAGTCGCCGCTGCCGTCCTTCCTGATGCGGACGATGGATCAGCTCGACCATGATCGGCTCGAGCGCTTCATCGGCTTCTTTGATCACCAACTGCTACAGGAGTGTTTCGCCGGGCTGTACCCGGAGCGTGACGGGGCGCTGCTGCCCGGTTGGCCGGAGGCGGCGAAGGACCGGCTGCGCCTGCTGCGCCCTACCTCCCTGAGTACCCTGCATTGGCTCTTCCGCAAGACCTTCCCCGAGGCGGAAATCTCAGTACGTCGCGAGGTGCGCCAACAGCGGGTGCCCGCTCGCGAGATGCGGCTGGGCTCCAGCGCGCTCGGCGAGGGCGACTCCATGGGTGGCTTCGCTTCCCTTCCCACGGGGGGAATGGAGGTGAAGATCCACTGCGACGAGCCCCTCTCCGCCAGCGGAGTTCCATGGGCCGTGGAAGCCCGCCGCCGCTTCGAGGAGGATCTGCGGCCGCTGCTCGCCGAGACGGTCTTGATGCTCACCGTCTTCGTCGTGCAACGCGAGAAGGAGGGCTTCCTGCGCCTCGAGCGCGACAGCCACCTCGGCTTCGATCCTCTGTATGAAGCCCCTGTTCAGACCCGGCAGGTCCTCCTCTTTTCGGGTGACACCTCGAGTTCCCAGGCTCGCGGCGTATCAGAAGAGCAATAGGTTCCCTTGACCCCTGCGATCGCTTGTCCTTAAAATTGCTGTTCGCAACACAGCGGGCTGTGTCCTGCGGTGGAGGGGGGAGAAGGCCTCGGGATGCAGGGACGCGAACCGCCTTGTGTAAGGAGAAGCCGTGCCCATCCAGGACAAGCTGCCCAAGTCTCGCATCACGCTCGTCTATCGCACCAACATCAACGGACAGGAGGAGGACGTCAAGCTCCCCTTCCGCGTCGTGGTGCTCGGTGATTTCTCCCTTGGCAGCGCCACGGATCGCCAGGTGGACCTGGAAGAGCGCAAGCTGCGCTCGGTCACCGGTTCCAACCTCAGCGATCTGATGCGGGACATGGGGATGTCCATCTCGTTCGAGGTGGACGACAAGGTGAGCGCGGATGGCGAAGGGAAGATGGCCATCGCGCTGCCCATCGATCAGATGAAGTCCTTCCACCCGGACGAGATCGTCCACCATGTGCCCAAGCTCAAGGCGCTGTTGCTGATGCGCAAGCTCCTGCTGGAGATGCAGTCGGACATCGACAACCGCAAGGATCTGCGGCGCAAGCTGTACGAGCTGTTCTCCAACAAGGAGGAGCTCAAGAAGCTCCTGGAGAGCGAGCAGCTCAAGAGCTACGCGAGCATGCGTCTGCCCGTGGCGAAGCCGCAGGACGACAAGCCCGCGCTCGCCGCCCAGAACGTCCCCGCCGTGGCGACCGCCAAGGCCTGATCTTCCCCACAGCCCCTTTCTCCACGCCGAGGAGCCATCGCTCATGGCCGAAACAGATTATCTGAATGAGTTGTTCAAGGTTCGCGGGCTCGACATGCCCACCAGCGCCCAGCCGATGATCGGCACGGGCCTGGTCCCCGTCACCGCCAACGAGACCCAGGTCGGAGGGAACGAGCGCTTCATGTCGTCCCTGGCGGCGCTGCTCTACAACGTCGAGCCCATCCAGGACGACGTGGGGCAGGTCCGCTTCGACAAGGGCGAGGTGATGAAGGCCATCGCGCGCATCGATGAGCTCATCGAGTCGCAGATGAACGAGATCCTCCACAGCGAGAAGTTCCAGAAGATGGAGGCCTCCTGGCGCGGTCTGGAGGACCTCGTCAACAACACCAACTTCCAGGCCGACATCACCATCGACATCCTGGACGTGGACAAGGAGGAGCTGTCCGAGGACTTCGAGAAGAACTCGAGCAACATCTTCTCCAGCGCGCTGTTCGACAAGATGTACATCAAGGAGTACGACCAGTTCGGCGGCCGCCCGTACGGGGTGATGCTGGGGCTGTACGAGTTCTCCTCCTCGCGCGCGGACATCACCTGGCTGGAGCGCATGGGCAAGGTGGCCAACGCGGCGCACTGCCCCTTCATCTCCTCGGCCAGCTACAAGTTCTTCGACTGCGACAGCGTCGAGCAGCTCGAGTCGCTCAAGAACCTGGACGGCGTGCTGAGCCACCCGCGCTACAGCAAGTGGAATGAGCTCCGGGACAAGGAGGAGGCGGCCTATATCGGCCTCACGCTGCCGCGCTACGTGGTGCGCCAGCCGTGGGATCCGGACCGCAACCCTTGCGACGTGCTCAACTTCAAGGAGGACGCCCAGGGTGACTCCAAGAAGTACCTGTGGGGCAACGCGGCCTTCCTGCTGGGCCGCAATCTGGTGAAGTCCTTCGAGCAGTCCGGCTGGTGCCAGTCCATCCGCGGCCCCAAGGGCGGCGGGCTCGTCACCGGCCTGCCGGTGGACACCTTCACCCTGCGCGGGCAGAAGATGATCCAGGCGCCGGTGGAGATCGCCATCCCGGACTACCGCGAGTTCGAGTTCGCCCGCAACGGGTTCATCCCGCTCGTGTACCGCAAGGGCTCCAGCGAGGCGACCTTCTTCAGCACCCAGGCCGTCAAGCGGGCCAAGAAGTTCAAGGACCCCAAGGACTCGGAGAACTCGCAGTTGGTCACCAACCTGGCCTACACCTTCTCCATCACGCGGCTCGCGCACTACATCAAGAGCATCATGCGCGACAACATCGGCAGCACCGCCGATGCGGGCTACGTCCAGCGGCAGATCGACGCGTGGCTGTCGGGGTACGTCACTACAGTGGTCAACCCGGATGACCTGACGCTGCGGCGCTTCCCCTTCAAGGCCACCAGCGTGCTGGTGGAGGCGAAGCCCGGGGAGATCGGCTGGTACGACTGCAAGGTGGCCGTCCTGCCCCACATCCAGTTCGAAGGCCTCAATGTCGAGCTGATGCTCGAGTCTCGCCTGGGATGACCGGGTGTAAGTAGTCCCTACTCAAGAGAAAGACAGAGGGAGTCATGCCTCAATTCGCCCGTTCTCTGGACGTCTACCAGGGGTTCAACTTCAAGAAGGACAAGCAGGCGCCGGTTGGCTACATCACCAAGCTGAAGGTGGGTGATGTGGAGCTGAAGGCCGATCAGGAGACCATCAAGGATCCGGAGCAGCCGGACAAGGCCCTGAGCAACAAGGTGGTGGGGGTCCTCAACCACTATCTGTGGGAGACGGGCATCACGGATGCCATGTACTTCTCCGCGCAGATCTCCACCACCAACAAGCAGTCGATCTCCGCCGCGCTGCTGGGCACCTGGGCCAACGTCGAGGTGCTGTTCACGTACGTCATCTACGAGTACGACCCGGCCCAGAAGAAGTACTTCAAGTCCAGCTTCATCGACGCGGAGCTCAAGGGCATCCTGGAGAAGACCGGGGATGACCTGAACCTGTCGGTGGCGGATGATCCGTCGCACGAGGTGCAGTCGCCCAAGAACTACACCCTGCAGATCGGCATCAAGCCGCAGACGCTCGAGCAGACGGTGAACATGGCCACGGGGTCCGGCAAGAACCTGGTCAAGCAGTGGGGCATCACCGAGAGCTCGGCCTAGTCTCTCAACGACAGGAACCAATGCCATGCAGCGCCACAAGCTCGCGCGGGTCCGCTGGCAGGTCGGCCAGACGATCCTTCCCGAGCACTTCCGCGCTCAGGACGAAGCACTCTCGGCCGAGGCGCGGCTGCATGCGCAGCTGTCCGGGTTGCCCCAGGTGGGTATCGCCTCGCTCACGTGGAGCGAGGCGCTGCTGGCCGAGGGCAGCCTCTCCATCTCCTCGTTGACCGCCGTCATGCCGGGCGGCTTCCTGGTGGACGTGCCGGGAAATGCCGCCCTGCCGTCGTTCTCCCTGGAGGCCACCGGCCGCGCGGAGGTCACCGTCTTCCTGCACCTGCTGGAGGAGACGCGCGGGACCGAGGGCGTGCCGCTCTACGCGGATGAGCCGCCCACCGTGCAGCGCGTGCTGCACCGGTTTCAGCTCTCCAGCGAGCAGTCCGTGGACCGGGCCCTCTCCTCGTTGGAGCTGGTGGCCTTCTCCAAGGATCTCCAGGGCGCGTGGCGTCCCTCCTCCCGGAAGGTGCCACCGCTGCTGCTGGTGGGCCGCAATCCCTTCCTCAACGAATTGCTCGGCGAGCTGGACCTGCTGCTGGAGAAGGCCCACGGCCAGCTGCACACCCTCCTGCTGGACAGCTACCAGCGCGGCGAGCGGCTCGCCAGCGCCCGCAGGACCCTGTTGGAGGTGCGCCGTCTGCAGGCCCTGCGTGCCGACATGCTCGGGGGCATCTGCCCGCACCCGTATCACTTCTTCGACGCCCTGCGCCGGTTCTACTTCGAGGTCTGCTGCTACCTGGAGATGGTGCCCGACGCCACGCTGCCCACCTATCGCCACGAGGACCTGGGCGAGGGGCTGTGGGGGTGGATGACGCTGCTCAACCGGGCCTTCCGCCCCGAGGACACGCGGCTCACCTACAAGCCCTTCGACTGCCGGGAAGGGCAGTTCGTCCTCTCGCCCCTGCCCACCCTGGACGCGGGCGTGCAGAGCGAGCTGTACCTGCTGGTGCGCAGCGAGGATCCCAGTCAGCCGCCCTCGATGGAGGGGGTGAAGGTGGCGAGTCCCTCCCGCCTCCCGGTGGTGCGCCGGCTGGCGCTCCGGGGCATCCCCCTGCAGCACGTGCCTCATCCCGCCTTCCCCCACGCCTTCGGTCCGGAGATCTCCTGGTACAAGCTCTCGCTGGGGGAGGAGTGGCAGTACGCCCTGCGCGACAACGGCATGGCCTTCTACGTCACCCCGGCGCTGCAGGGCACCCAGGTCTTCCTCTTCTGGCGCAGGGCTTGAGATGGCACGCCCTTCCTTCCTCGACAAGTTCACCGGCTCCTGGCAGCGCCAGGGGGCCCAGGGCGAGCGGGAGCAGGTGCGGCAGAACCTCGAGTCCGTGCTCAACACCAAGGAGGGTTACGGTTACTTCGTCGAGGGCTTCGGCCTGGGGCGCTACACGGAGAAGTTCGGCACCCAGGATCTGATGAAGACGCTCATCGGTGAGATGCTGCACTCGATCGAGCATCACGAGCCGCGCCTGCGCGATGTGGAGGTGGAGCTGCGCGGTCAGGACTCGGGGCTGTGGCTGCACTTCGTGCTGACGGGCACGCTGCTCGGTGCGCCCTGCACGTTGCGCATCCTCTTCCACACCGTGAGCGGCCAGGTGCGGGTGGCGGAGGACGAGGAGTCATGATGGAGCGCACCTTCGATGAGCGGCTGGCCGTCTCGCTCACCCTGACCATTGGTGGCAAGGCCCACAAGGTCATCGCCGGCAGCATGAAGCGCTTCGCGCTGGACCTGTGGAGCTGGGGTCTGGAGGGTGAGGCGGAGTTCCTGCTGACGGACAACCAGAGCCAGGGCGGCCAGGACAAGGATGAGCTGCTGGCCGACTTCCTCAAGCCGGACCTGGTCGGGGTGTCGCTGGAAGTCAAGGCGGTCCTCCCGGAGACCTCGGGACGGCCGAGCCATGGCGCGCTGAAGATCCAGGGCTTCGTCACCGAGAAGTCGCTCGTCGAGGATGCCGTCGCCACCAGCGGCGACAGCGATGTCATCCTCCATCGCCGCTATGGCATCCGCTTCCTGGACGCCGCCCGGCTGCTGTGGCGTCAGCATTATCCCTGTGCCCTCTACACCTCGAAGACGATGAAGGACGTGCTGGAGGCGCACAAGGGCGACAAGATCCGCCTCGCCTACGACTGGCAGGCAGGCCTCGGCACCACGCACTCCGTGCTCTTCGTGGGGTTGGATCCCCAGAGCGGGGTCAGCTTCTACGACTGGGTGCTGTGGTACGTGCATGGCCACGCCGGGGTCTTCACCTACGACTACGCGACGCACGGCTACAAGTTCGCGGGCGCCAAGGACACCTCGGGTACGCCGCTGAACCTGCACGAGGAGAACCTGGAAGCGCTGGAGGTGCTGCTGCCCGAGGTCATCCGTCACGACGTGACGGTGCTCAACGCCACCGCCGAGAGTCCACAGACCCAGCCCGTCACGCACAAGCAGGCCGTCGCCGGCATCCGCCAGGACGTGCTGCTGTGCACCCCCATCTCGGACGAGGTGCAGGCCCGGGTGGACCTCGAGACGGCGCGGCTGAAGGCACGTGGCCCGGAGATGGAGCTGGCCTGGCGCTCCTTCCCCGAGAAGGTGGTGGCTCCGGGGACGCTGGTGAAGCTGCCCACCCATGAGGCCTGGGCTGCAGCGGGCGTCGCCAAGGACCAGGTGCTCCGCATTCGCAGCATGCACCTGTCCGGAGAGGTGTCGGGCGAGCAGGGTGAGGAAGAGGTGTACGGCGATACGTATGCCCTCTTCTCCTTCCGCATGCGCACCCGCCTGGAGCCCAAGGACGAGTCCCATGTGGATCTGCCCGCCTGGCAGCCCCCCATCTACCCCCGCTACGTGGAGGGCCTCATCGTCAGCGAGCAGGGCGCGGAGAAGGACGAGACCTGGCAGGCCTATACCGACTCGGCCACCTCGCTGGACGGGTACAAGGTGAAGATCCCCCTCTTCGAGGAGCAGATCGTCCCCGCCCCCTTCAACCCCAACCTGCTGCCCGGCCACTTCTACTTCCCCGCCTACAAGGGGGAGCGGGTGCTGGTGGCGCTCGACTTCCAGCGCGCGTGGATCAAACGCTTCCTGGACTGGCGCACCGGCGCGCGCATGCCCCAGGACGGGCAGGGCGTGCAGCTCATGGTGGGGAAGACTCCGGAGAACGGCACCGCGCTCAAGCACTACTACACGGACGACAAGCCCGTGTTCCTGATGCAGCGCACGCATGACAAGGACACGCAGAAGATCCAGCTGGAAGAAGGCACGCTGCTCATCCAGGTGAAGGAAGAGCCGTCGTGAAGCCAGGGGGCCTGCGGCCCTCCACCAAGGAGGCGAGGAACCATGGGCAAGCTCGTCTGCACCGTTGAACTGGACAAGCAGAAAGGCGTCACCGTAAAGGTGGAGAACGCCGATGATCAGATCACCCAGACGGTGGTGATGGACGGCACCAGCATCACCATCACCGTGAAGGGCTCCGAGGAAACGAGCACCTACGTCCAGAAGCAGGACAGCGTCACCATCACGTGCAAGGATTTCACCGTGGACGCTACCGGGACGCTCACCCTCAAGTCGCAGAAGGCCTCGAGCTGGACGAGCCAGGACACGCTCTCCCTGGAGAGCACCAAGGACATGACCTTCACCTCCAGCGCCAAGCTCACCCAGAGCGCCACGCAGGACGCCAAGTTGTCCTCGAACGCCAAGGTGGGCATCGAGGCGGCCACCAACCTCGATCTCAAGGGCCTGCAGACGAGCCTCACGGCCTCCGGTGGCGAGAACAAGCTGGAGGGCCTCACGCTGAAGATGTCCGGGCAGTCCCAGGCGGAGCTGTCCTCCGCCATGGTCAAGGTCGCCGCCCAGGGCAAGCTCGGCCTCGAGTCCTCGGGCATGGCGGATCTCAAGGGCGCGCTGACCACCGTCGCCGGATCGCTCGTGAAGCTGGGGTGAGGGCGCGGTGAGCGATTCGTCGGAGCGGATCTACCTGGACTACCTCAACGAGTTGGATGCGCTCGAGCGCTTCCGGCAGCGTTTCCTCACCTCGTACCCCACCGTGCCGCTGGACCGGGAGGACCCGCATGTGCGGCGCCTCATCGAGTCCATGGCCTTCTTCTCGGTGCAGACGCGCCTGGCCACGCAGCACAACCTGCGCTCCACCTGGCTGCGCCTGTTCTCCTCCTTCTTCGACTTCCTGTTGCAGCCGCTGCCGGCGGTGGCGCTGGTGCAGGCGCTGCCGGCGGAGAAGATGACCGAGACGGTGATGCTCCCCCGGGGCACAGAGTTGCGGCTGTCTCCCTCCCATGGGGTGGCCGGCTCCTTCCGTACCCGGCGTCACCTGCGCATCCTCCCCATCTCCATGGCGGGCACGGATGTGGTGCGCCTGGCGGACGGGCGCTGGCGGCTCATCCTCCGCTTCGAGTCCGCCTTCCCGCGCCGGGATCCGGTGGGCCTCTTCAGCCTGCACGTGCGCCACCTGGATGAGTACCGTCCCTCGCTGTCCGTCTTCCACGCGCTGCGCCAGCAGCTCCTGCAGGTGGGCGTGGTGTATGACGCACAGGCCGACGAGTCCTCCGCGTGTCTGCCCTGCGAGTTCTCCTTCGGCAACGCCCCCGCCGAGCTGGATGACGCGGCGGTCTACGAGCACCCGTTGCAGCGCGTGCGCGCCTTCTTCCAGATGCCCGAGCAGGGGCTCTTCCTCCACGTGTCGGTGCCCTCGCACCGCAAGGAGTGGAGCCGCTTCAGCCTGTGCCTGGACCTGGACAGGTCCTGGTCGGTGGGCCGCTCCAGCCACCCGGACTTCCTCCAGCCCTTCGTCGTGCCGGTGGAGAACCTCAAGGCCGAGCCCGCCCAACCCATCGTCGCCGATGGCACCCGCTCCGAGTACCCCATCCGCGGCATGACCGCCGGGCGAGACCTGCAGCTGCACTCGGTCACTGGCGTGTACGTGCTGGAGAAGACGGGGCGCGCGCCCATGCGTCCGGCCTTCCTGCCGGGCGAGGGGCCGAGCTACGAGCTGGATGAGACGCTCGACGAGGAGATGCGCCCGCGCCACAGCCTGCTGGTGCGGCTGCCCGAGGCCTTCGCCGAGCCGCGCAAGCTGCTGGTGGAAGCCCTCTGGTACCAGCCGCAGTTCGTCTCCGAGGCCATTGGCCGGGTGGGGGTCTCCACCCCGGGTCGGCACGTGGAAGGCCTGGGCTGGCAGTTGGTGGGCCGGCTCGAGGCCCACCGCGACAGCGCGCTGCGCAACGACGTGGCGGGGTTGACCCGGTTGCTGGCCTGGAAGGTCAGATCCACCCTCGAGCGCAACGAGCTGGCCGCGTTGCTCAACTACCTGGGCACTCCCGTCGAGGAGCCCTTCCGCCGCGTCCTCCCCTGGCTCCGGGAGCTCAAGGTCACGGTGGCCCCGGACGGCGCGCTGCGCGGCTCGGGCCTGCTGCACGTCTACGAGCTGCTGCTGGAGCCCTTCGATGCCAGCGCCGAGCCCCTCGTGGCCTGTTTCCTCGAGCAGGTCCATCAGTTGCTGGAGGCGTGGAATGGCGAGGCCTCGGTGGTGCTGCGGCCCTCCGTGGCCGGGGCCGGTCCCTTCCCCTTGAAGGTATCCTCATGAAACTCGAGCATTGGCAGAACCTCCTCCGGGCCCATCGGCAGGTGCGCTCGTTGCTGGAGCAGTCCCTGCCCGCCGAGCCCGCCGCAGGTGGAGAGCGCACCCAGGTTCGCGTGGGTCTCCAGGGCCTGCTCCCGCTCCAGCAGCAGTTGTTGGACGAGGTGGGCGGCCTCCAGAGGGCCCTGGGCGAGACCTATCGCGCGGAGGAGCTCGACGAGGCGCTGCGTCCCTTCGTCTACCTCGTGGACGAGATGGTGCTGCGCCGGCTCGCGGACGTGGAGCAGTCGGACTGGCCGCTGCTGCAGTACAAGCTGTTCGGCATCGACTCGGGAGGGGATCGCTTCTACGAGTTGGCTGACGAGAAGCTGGTCCAGCGTGGCGCCGCACCGCTCGTCTTCGAGCTGCTGCACTTCTGCCTCACCGCCGGCTTCGAGGGCCGCTACGCGGGCAACACGGCCCGGTTGCGCGAGTACAAGGAGCGGCTGGCGGCCCGAATCCCCAAGCCGGAGGCCGTGCCCGCTGCCCCGCCTGCCGCGCCCCAGGCCCCGCTCGTCCACTCCTTCCCGTGGCGCTACTACGCGGTGTCCGGATTCGTGGTGGTGGCTGTTCCGGTGTTACTGTGGTGGCTCTCGAGATGAAGGCTGCGGCGCAGAGGATGA
This sequence comes from Vitiosangium sp. GDMCC 1.1324, assembly GCF_003044305.1. Taxonomy (GTDB): domain Bacteria; phylum Myxococcota; class Myxococcia; order Myxococcales; family Myxococcaceae; genus Archangium. The sequence goes on from NZ_PZOX01000001.1 coordinate 363,165, forward strand.
GCGAGGCTCAGGGGCCCCGGACGCAACTCATGCGCCTGGAACAGACGCTTCATGCCGAGCTGGGGACGTTGAGCGCGGGTGTGGAGCCGCTGCTGGCCGAGGTGCGCGCGGGTGTCGCGGCGCTCTTCCCGGAGGCAGGGGGGACGCGCCTGGCGCCCAAGGAGCACGAGGCCCGGCACGAGGCCCTCCTGCGGTCGCTGGACGAGCTGGAAGACGTGTTGGAGGCACTCCAACTGGCCGCGCGCTCTGGCCGCCCCGGGGCAAGCGCGGCCCGCAGGGGGGGTTGAGCCGTGGCGTCGCTGCTGCTGAATGAGGTGTTGGCGCAGGCGCCCGCCGCTGGGGATCCGGTGAAGGCGCTCAACTCGGGCGTGCAGACGCTCAACACCGGGGCACAGTCGGTCAACTCGAGCGCGACGACGCTCGGGAAGATCTGGAACATGGTGAGCCCGTACCTGATCTGGCTGCTGGTGCTGGGCGCCGTGGCCTTCGTCGTGTACGCGGTGGTGAAGTGGCTCGTGCCGTGGTGGCGCAAGCGCCGCTCCGCGGCTCCGGTCTCGAGCGGCCCTCCGCCCATGTCCTCCAACCGGCTGCTGCAGGTGCGCCGGGCCTTCCTCGCCGGGCTTCCCTGGGCCAACCGCGCCGCCGTGGTGGACCTGCCCACCGTGGTGGTGCTCGGGCCCGCCGGCAGTGGCAAGACACAGCTCATTGGCCTGGATGTGGACTGGCAGCGCCAGGCCCGCCAGTTCCTTCCCAGCTACACCGCGGACTCGTTGCTGCAGGTGTATCTGGGGCCCGACTGCATGGTGCAGGAGGTGTCGGCCCCACTGCTGGAGGATGAGACACTCCAGGCCCGCAGCGCCCTGCGCCGCATGTGGCAGAAGTGCTTCAGCCACCGGCAGAAGGGCCTGGCCGTCATCGTCCTGGACGTGCGCTGGCTCGCGGACACCCCGCCCGACGAGCAGCGGCGCATGGCCCAGCTGCTGCGCGGCAAGCTCAACCTCATGTCCGAGGCCTGCCGGGGCCCGGTGGAGACCCGCCTGTGCCTGACGCACATGGACGGGCTGGAGGGCTTCGAGGACTTCGCCCGGCTGCTGAAGAAGCACGGCGTGGCGCTCTCCTTCGACATCCCCAAGCAGGGCGAGGAGGGCAAGCTGGCCTCGCTGCTGGAAGGGCAGGAGCAGTACCTGGCCCTGGGCCTCACCTCGCTGCCGGTGGATGACTTCGAGCGCCTGGAGCACTTCTACTCGCAGGGGGGCCGCTCGTTCACGGCGCTCGGCCGTTTCGTCTCCGCGCTGCTGGAGGGCGATACCCTCTCCTACAAGCCCCGGCTCACCCGGCTCTTCTTCTCCTCGCCCACGCCCGAGGCGCGCGCCAGCGGCACGCTCTCCGTGGAGGCCGAGGAGAACTCCACCCAGTCGCTGCGCGAGCTCTACCTGCGCACCCACCTGCGGCGCGCTGTGCTGATCGCCGTGGTGGGCTGCCTGCCGGTCGTGGTCGCGTATGCCCGCTTCTACTCGTTGCTGGGCGATGCACAGGCGCAGTTGCAGCGCTTCGAGGACACGGTCGCGGAACTGAAGGAGCAGGGGTTGGCGGGGAGGGGAGAGGTCGTCGAGCAGCAGGTGAACGAGGCGGCGGACGCGCTCCTCCGCCTCAACCGGGCCGAGCGCTGGTGGCCGCCCTTGAGCTCCAGCTTCCCCGACGAGATGCTGGATCTGCGGCAGCGCCTGGCCCGGGGCATCCGCGAGAGCCACCTCCGGCCCGCCCTCGAGTACTGCCACAAGCTGCCCCACGACTGCCGCCCCGAGGAGGTGGTCTACCTGCTGGCCACCCTCCACGCCTCGAATGGGGACGGTCTGGGCACGTTCGTGAGCTCCAGCGTTCAGCCCCAGCACACGCGCCGTTTGCGCGATGTCGTCGAGACGGGGAACACGGCCACCGCCACTGTCGAGAAGAGCCGCACGTGGATCTCCGCGCTCGAGCTGCGTGAGTCGCTGGTGGCCACCTACGTCCTCGCCAGCGACACGCCCTGGGAGCGCACTCCGCCCTGCCGCCGCGGGGCCGTGCAGGTGTCCAACAACAACGCGGACGAGGACTGGTCCTGCTGGCCCTATGTGGAGCGATTGACCTTCGAGAGCCAGCTCAAGCCCTGGGTGGAGCACTTCCTCTTCCTGCGGCAGACCCTGGAGGCCGGGCCCAAGGGGCTGGCCCAGCTCGATCAACGCAGGCAGGAGCGTGAGCGGCTGCAGGCGCAGTTGGCCGACCTCGACGTCTACGCCTCGCTTCCCATGGTGCTCAACCTGATCGACGCCTCCGCGGTGCAGGTCAACACGCGCCACTTCCAGGGCATCGAGACCACCGTCGAGGTGCTCGAGTGGTTGAAGACGAACCGGGACACGCTCGCAGCCGTGCTGCGCATGGAGGAGGATGCGTACGCGGGGTATCTGGCCGTGGAGAAGATGACGCCCTCCGAGCTGCTCACCCGCGATGGTCTCTGGCTGACGGGCAACAACAAGGGCCCCTACCGCATCGAGCTGCTGCAGCAGTCCTTCGAATTCCGCCCGCCTCAACTGTCGCGCGATCTGCTGCAGGCCCTGCTCGACTCCTATGAGAAGAGCGGCAGGCTGACCGTCGGTCCCCAGGTTTCCCCTCGTGAGGGGCAGATGGTGCTGAGCCGGACGCCCTTCGAGGCCGACCTCAAGCCCCTGGTGGACGACTTCACCCAGCGGCTGAAGAACGCCCAACTGCCGCTGGAGGAGGCCGCCAAGCGCGAAGCGTACATCCAGAAGCGCGTGGCCGTGTTCTCCCAGGGCTACCGCGAGGGCCTCTTCCACTCCGTGCGCAGCTACCGCTTCACCGCGCCGCGCCGGCTGCTGCTCGATGAGCTGGCCCGGCTCACCCAGCCCTCCTCGGAGCAGGTGGATATGCTGCGCGACGTGTCCACCCGGGCCAACCTCGAGCCGTTGGATGGGCCCTACTATGAGCCACTGCGCAACGCCGTGGCGCCCTTCAGGCCCATCGTCCAGCTCATGACGGCGGACAAGAATGGTTTCTACTCCGCGCTCGCCCCGTACCAGGCGATCGTGGCGCAGATGCATGACGAGCTGGACGCCGTGTCCAAGACCGGTCAGGACAAGGCGGGCAAGGATAAGGCGGGTGCCAAGGACAAGGCAGCGGCCCCTCCGGCCAAGGACAAGGCGGCGGCCTCGGACGAGGGCGACCCGGCGCAGTCGGAAGCCGGCACCGTCGAGCTCGCGGACATGATGACGCCGTTGGAGAAGGTGGCCCTGTCCATGCTGCTCGAGGAGGAGGGCTCCTACCTGCGCAAGGCCCAGGAGTGGTTGGACCAGCAGGGCATCACCGGCGAGCTGCGGCAGCCCTTCCTCGAGCCCTTCCTCCAGGTGCAGCGCCTGGGCAAGCAGGAGCTGGAGAGCACCCTGTCGCGGCAGTGGCAGGAGGCATCCGGGCGCATGCTGCGGCCCATGATGGAGCGCTACCCCTTCAACCCCGAATCGAAGGAGGACGTGGATCCGGGCGAGCTGGAGGTGCTGCGCCGCAAGGACGGAGCCTTCTGGCTCTTCGTGAACCAGATGTTCTCCCGCGTGTGCGTGGAGCGGGGCACGCAGTGGTCGCTGCGCGGCCCGCTGCGCGACAAGCTGACGCTGCCGGATGAGATGCTGCTGTCCCTCAGCCGGCTGGCGCGCCTGGCGAAGTTGCTCTGGGACGACGAGGGCCGGCCCCGGCCGCTGATGCTCAAGGTGCAGCCCCAGCCCCTGCCCGCGCCGCCGATGACGGGTGTCTTCGTCACCATGTCCTCCCTCAAGTGTGGGAAGACGGCCGCGTATGGCTTCAACCAGAGCCCCACCTGGCAGGAGTTCCCCCTGAACTGGTGGGATCAGCAGGTGTCGTCCATCGTGCTGGAGCTGCGCTCGCCCGCACGCGACGTCCCCCAGTACCTGTCGTTGCCGTGGAACCGCTCGGCCTGGAGCTGCTTCCGCCTCTTCGAGGAGGCCACCCTCACCACGGATCAGCGCCGGCAGTGGAGCCTCGCCCTGCAGGGCAACAACGTGAGCAAGCGCGGGGTGGACATCAGCTTCGGCCTCAAGGGAGATCCCTGGGTTCCGTTCCGGGAGGTGCCGCGATGAGCGCACGCATGTTTCGGCTGACGGCCCTGGCGGCGCTGCTGCTCAGCGCCTGTGGGCCGAGTCAGATCAGTCTCAGCATCAAGTCGCCGCCCGGCACCAACATGGGCCGGCCGATGTACATGCTCGTCCGCCAGGTGGACCCCAAGCAGTACGCCAACGAGGCCTACTCCGAGGTGGCCGCCAAGGTGGGCGCGCCGGACAACACCGTGCTGCAGACGGCCGTCATCTACCCGGGCACCATCCAGCGCTTCCAGGTGAAGGCGCCCAAGGACGGCGCGGTGGCCGTCTCCTTCCTCTTCACCGCCCCGGACGGCAACTGGCAACTGCTGCTCAGCCCTCCCATGTCGAGCGCGGTGGACGTCGAGCTGACCGTGAGCCGCATCCTGAGCGACTCGATCCCGCCGGCCCTGCCCTCGGACGGACAGGGCGCGCCCGCGGCGGCACCGGAAGCACCCAAGGCGCCGGAGCTCCCCAAGGGGATGCCGAAGCTGCCTGGCGCCTGAGTCACGCGGCCAGCGAGCGCACCTGGGCGTCCAGCCCGTCCATCGCCCTTCCCACCGAGGTGCGCGCCTGCTCCACCGGTTGGGCGAAGAGGGTGGGCTCCTGGATGGACTGCTCGAGCTTGTCCAGGGGCGCGAGCAACTGCTCCCGGGTCGCATCCACCCGGCCGGACATCGCCTCGAGCTGCTTCGCCGCCGCGTCCATCAGCCCCTCGGCCTGCGTCGAGAAGGCCGCGAGCACCTGCTCCACCCGCTGGGTGAGCTCGGACTCGATGCGTTCCCGGGCCTTCTGGGTCTCCTCGAGGGCCTTGTTCACCGAGGTGCGGGTCGTGTCGAGCCCGGACTTCATCTGATTCTGGGAGGAGCCCACCTGGGTCTCGGCCGCCTCGCCCATCGCCTTCACCTGATTGGTCGCGGCCTTCGTTCCATCGGTGAGGCTCTGCTGGAGCGCCTCGAGTTTCTGCTTCACCTCGGTCTTGAGCTGCTCCACGCGCGTGGACACCTGGTCCACCATTGCCTCCACCTGCTTCACCACCTGGTCTCGCGCGGTTGCGATCTGCTGCGCCACCTGAGCCACGAGCTGCTCCACCTGCACGACGGCCTGGTCGATGCTGCTCTGCACCGACGTCAGCAGGGTCTGGATCTGCTGCACGAGCTGCTGTTGCAGGGTCTGCACCTGCTGCACGGCCTGCGTCTGGAGCTGCTCCACCTGGGTGATGAGTTGATCCTGCAGCGACGTGAGCTGCTGCCCCACCTGGCTGCTGATGCTCCCGAGCTGGGTGGAGATCTGCGACACCACCTTGCCGATGGCCTGCATGGCCGGGTCCACCAGAGGCTTGGGCAGGTCCGAGGCGGGAACGGCCTCCAATAGCTGCACCGCCTTGGCCAGCAGGGACTCCAGCGTGCCGACCAGGGTCTTGTAGAGCGTCTGGAGCTGCTCGAGCTTCTCGGGCAACAGCGCGAAGAGCGCCTGGAGCTGCTTCTCGAGGCTCGCCAGGGTGTCCATCAACGTGTCGAGCACCGAAAAGGCGGCGTCGATCGTCTGGCGCACCGGGACCTGGATGGACTCGAAGGTGGCGAGCGCCGTCTTCATCAGCGTGTCGATGGCCTCGCCCCCCTGGGTGATGAGCGAGTCGATCTGCTTCTGGATCTGCTCGATGAGCTCCTCGACGACCTCGATGCCGCTGGCCAGCTGCTGCACCTGTCCGCCCAGGGTCTTCTCGAGCGCATCGAGCGTGTGGTTGAGCTGGTCGCGTCCGGTCTCGAGGGTGCTGCCGACGGTCTTCTCCAGCACCTGGAGGAGCTGATCGGCCGCCTCGGTGGCCCCCTTCACCTGGGCGCGGATCGGCGCCAGTCCCGTGCGCAGCTGGCCGATGAGCCGCTGGGCCTCGGCCTTCGATGTCTCGCTCGTCGAGCGCACCTCGTCGTGGACGCGTTGGAGGGCCTCGGTGGGCGTGACGAGCAGGGCGTCGATCGCCTTGCCCAGCTGCTCGGTCTCGGCTCCCACCGTCTTGCGGACCTGCGCCACCGGAGCGAGCACCAGACTCGTCACCTCCTCGAGCTTCGAGGTTGCTCCCTTCAGATCCTGTCCGGTGCTCGTACGGACCCGCTCGAGCTCCTCCTTGAGCTGTTTCTCGCGCTCCTCGTCCTCCGCGAGCGCTTTCTCCAACTCCTGATCGGCCTGGGCGCGCAGCTTCTGGAAGTCCTCCTCGAGCTGTTTCATGCGAGCTTCCAGCTCGGGCCCCTTCATCTCCTGTTCGGCCTGGGCGCGCAGCTTCTGGTACTCGCCCTCGAGCTGCTTGACGCGCGCGTCATGCTTCGCCTTCAGGACCTCCTTGCGCTTCTTCATCGCGGAGGCCAGATCGGCGGAGAGTGTCTCGGAGCGCGTCGCCACGTCCTGCTCGAGCGAATCGAGCTGCGTCACGAAGGACTGCTCCTTGTCCTTCACCTTGCCTTCCAGGGCCTCGCAACGCGAGGAGACCGCGGGCCCGAGCTCCTTCACGGTGCTCCGGACCCGGCCCGCGGAGGACTCGAGCTTCTGGCGGAGGGTGAGCACCTCGTCCGCGGCCTCGTCGAATCGGGTCCACAGCGCCTTCACTCAGGGCTCCAGCTCCGCCAGTGCGGCGTCCAGTGCATCAATCTTCTTCGAGAGCTCTCCCCCGAACGCCTCCACCTCGGGACGCAGGGTCGCGAGGGCCGCCTCGAGCTTGCCCGCCAGCGCATCGATCTCGCTACGGATCGGCTTCAGGCGGGCCACCACGCCCGTACTGAACGAGTCCAGTTCTCCGCGTAGCTCCGTGACCTTGCCGCGCAGTTCCTTCATGGGTCCGCTCCATCCCCCGATGGGTTCCTACCGAAGCTTCTCGAGTGCCGCCTTGGCTGCCTCCGCCGCCCCGGAGAGCTTGCTCACTCCCTGGGACAACCGCGAGGAGGCTCCCTGGAGCCCGCTCTTGGCCTCCGCCACCTTGGCGCCCACCTCCGCCCGAGCCCCGCTGAGCGCCGCCTTGGTCTCGGCCTGAGCGCTCTTCATCTTCGCACGCACGGCGCCCATCGCGCCCTGGTAGGCGGCCGAGGTCTCCCCGATGGCGCTCCCCACGGCGGAGGAGAGGTCTCCCTTGGCGGCCTCTACCTGTGGGGTGACATCATAAGTCGGCGTGGGAGGCCCACCACTCGGCGACTCCTTCACCTGGATGAAGAGGTGGCCCTCTCCCATGCGGACGATCTGGGTGTCACCCGAGTTGGTGCGGTGCATGCGCCACATGGGATTCTCGTCCTGGAAGTCGTGCGTGAAGGCCGTCTGGCTCGTCTTGTTCCAGCCCAGGAGAAGCTGATCGCCCTGTCCGTCCTGGGGTGTGCGAACGCCCTCCTTCCAGTCGAGGAAGCGGATGAGCTCGGCACGCTCGAAGTGGAGCGCCACCATCACCCGGGTGTTCTTGTACGGAGGGAAGAAGAACTGGCCCGGGAAGAGGGTGGGCTCGGCGGGCACGCTCACCGTCTGGTTCCACAGCGGCACCGTCATCCGGAAGTAGGAGAGGGAGGTCTTCTCGTCCTCGATGATGAGGTAGCGCCTGTCCTGGGGCTCTCCACCCGGGCTGTGCACCAGTCCTTCGACGTGGATGGGGTAGCGCGGGACGCGGTAGGGGGGCAGGGTGACCAGCGGCTCCGAGGAGGACTCCAGCCGCGCCGACAGGAGCACCTGGTAGTTGGCCTCTTTCGACTGCTGCTCATCGTGCTGGCCCTCGCGCTCGGCGTGGGCCTCCAGCTCCAGCTCGAGCACCCGCTGGTCCTCGCCGAGCCCCGTCAACGCGGAGGGCCAGAGCGGGCCCTCCAGGCGCAACAGCGCGCCGGGGAAGACGTCCACCGAGGGGAACCGCTTGAAGGACACCAGGAGTTGCCGCTGGCGCACCTGGAGACGGGTCTTCTCCAGCTTCTGCCGCTGCTCGGCCTGGGCGGTGATGGGGGTGCGCAGCAGCACGTCGTGGGACACGCCCGTGACGGCCTGGTCCTGCGCGAGCGCCGTGGTGGTGGGCCCGTTGGCCAGGGCGTTGAGCACGCGGGTGCCGTGGCGGATGGGCTGCGGCAGCTGCACCTGCACGTGCTGCACCCTCTGGCGGCTCAGCGGGGCCGCCTGGCCCGAGGAGGGCTTGCTGTCGGTCAGCAGATACTGGTTCTGCTGGCTGTCGTAGCTGAAGACGCCGTTGCGCGTGTGCACGTACCAGAGGACGAAGTCGTAGAAGCTCACCCCGGGGACGTCCGCGCCCAGCGCCAGGCACAGCATCTCCTGCTTCTGCCGGAGCACGGCCCAGTCGTAGGAGAGCTGGAGGCTGGCCTTGTGCGCGTCGAGCACCTCCTGCATCGAGATGTTGGTGTGCAGCTCGACGGGGCGGTGCTGGCGCCAGAGCACCTGGGCGGCGTCGGCGAATTCGAGGGTGTAGCGGCGGAAGACGCGATCGGCGCTCTTGGTGGCGCCATGGGTTTCGGCCACGAGCCGGCGGCTGCGCACGAGCCCCTGGAGGACGAGGGGCGCGGGAGGCGGATCGAGCTCGGGGTCCACCGCGGCCACGGACAGCCGCACCTGGACGAGGTCCGGCTTCTGGAGGGCGGTGAAGAGCGGGGCGTCCTTCTTCTCCAGCGAGCTCCAGAAGGTGACCGAGGCGGTGAAGCCATGGTTGGCCATGCGGGCGGACAGGTGCTTGAGCTGCCCGCCGGGGATGGAGAAGGACTTCCCCCCCACGGTGAGCGTCAGCTCGAACCGGAGCTCCTCCTGGAATGCCGTCCTCACCGGATGGGGCCTCCTCTCGTGCCGGGCGCCCGGGGCATCATCTCACATCCCCACGCAGTCCGCTGCGCATGGAAACCGGCGCCCGCGCCTCACCCGCGCAGCGGAAGGGTGAACTCGAGTTGCACGTGCGTACCCGCCAACTCGGGCCGCAAGGCCGCTCGCACGTGCACGCTCCGCTCACCGTTCCCGGTGGGCACCACCCGTCCCTGGAGCTGACAGCTCTTCCCCGGGCCCATGGGAAGGAATGCCTCGGCGGCTCGCGTGAAGACGGCCGACACCGCGTCCGGACTGGCGCCCACGGGCAGTCGCTCGGTGATTTCCTGCGCCATGCGGACGAGGCGGCCGGTGAGCAGTTGCGCGGCGAGCGGCGTCGCATCCCGGCCTCCGTACGCCGTGGGCGCCGCCGCCAGCAGCACGGAATCCGAGTCCCACCAGCCGCTCACCCCCAATACCCCCCGCGCGGCCAGCCGCTGCTGTTCGTGCAGGGAGAAGCCCACCTCGGTCGCCACCGTCGAGCGTGCATGGGGCCGCCACACCGCCGGCGCCCGCGTCCCGCTCCCCGGTCCCACCACACGGGCGAAGGTGCGCGTGTCCCGGAAGCTGGCCGCCAGCAGGGCCGCCACCGCGAACGCGGGGCTGGTAAAGCACTCGCGGCGCACCTCTCCGTGCTGCTCGGCCATCATCACCACCGGATTGAGGGCGGCGCACAGCCAGCGCGAGGACTCATCGGTGCGCAGCCGCTGCCACGCTTCCGGCGGCCGGGCCTCCTTCTCCCCCTGAGCGGGCGGTTGTCCCTCCCCGACACGGGCCGGGGGAACCGCCACCACCATGGGCACCCAGGCCTGCTCGCCCAGTGCCGCGAGCCGGTACAGGGTGTCCATGTCGGCGCTCGCGTCGAGGACGAAGCAGGCATCGGGGCGTTGCAGCGCGGGCACATCGAGGCATTGCTCGAGGGCCTCCACGAGCTGGTCCGGCCCGACGTCGAGCACCTCGATGTCCATGCCGGACGCGCTGGGGCAGTGCGTCCACAACCAGTGCAGTCCCCGCCAGGCGGACTCCAGCCGGGCCACGAGAGGATGTTGGAGGAGGTCGCGCGCGGTGGTGAAGAGGAGCTCCTCGATGACGCCGAGCACAGCGGAGCGAGCCTCCTGCGCCGAGCGCCGGCCGCGGAGGGCCTCGGCCACGGCGGAGGACAGGCGTCCCGGGCCCATGACGGATTGGAGGCGGGCGACCTCCTGCGGATCGAGGGCCCTCGCATGGGCGAGCGCGTCGAGGGCGGAGCGCAGGGTGCGGAGATCCGGAATGGAGTTGAGGACCTCGGAGAGCTGGAAGGCGTGCAGCCCGTCGAAGGAGACTTCATAGGAGCTCGCGTCGCCGGAACCGAGCCGATCCTCGACGGTGAGGCGCAGCCCGCTCGCGGCGCGGCCGAGTTGCTCGGCGAAGGACTCCGCGGTGAGGAGCCAGCGGTGGCCCGAGGGCGAGGGGTGGAACGCGCCGGCGACGAGCCAGCGCACTCGCGCACCGGGTGAATGGGTTGCGTCCATGGGGCTCCCGTCAGACTTCGAGAGGGGAGCCTACCTGATCAGCGGTTGTCGAGGGCGATCCGCAGTTGATCGGCGAGCGCGTACTTGATGGTCTCGGCCTTCTGGCCATCCGCGGCCATCTGCCTCGCGACCTTCAGCCACTCCGTGCGCTCGCGCGAGGAGGGGGGCCGCGCGCCTTCGAGCACCCTGCGGTATGCCTCGTCGATGAGCCGGTTGAGCGTGGGGTCATCGGTCTTGTCCAGACCCTGGGACTTGATGCGCACCTTGTCGATCAGGCCGTACTTGATGGTCTCGGCGCTCTGGCTATCGGCGACCATCTTCCGGGCCTCCTGCATCATCTCGTTGCGCTCGGCGGCGGAGGGAGGGTGTTTGCCTTCATAGACGCGCTGGAAGGCTTCGTTGATGAGCCGGTTGAGCGTGGCGTCATCCGTCTTGTCCAGACCTTCGGACTTGATGCGCACCTTGTCGATCAGGCCGTACTTGATGAACTCGGCGTTCTTGCCGTCCGCGACCATCTTCCGAGCTTCCTGCATCATCTCGTTGCGCTCGGAGGCGGAGGGCGGGTGCTTGCCCGCGTAGATGCGCTGGAAGGCCTCGTTGATGAGCCGGTTGAGTGTGGCGTCGTCGGTCTTGTCCAGACCCTGGGACTTGACGCGCACCTTGTCGATCAGACCGTACTTGATGGTCTCGGCGCTCTGGCCATCGGCGACCATCTTCCGGGCCTCCTGCATCATCTCGTTGCGCTCGGCGGCGGAGGGCGGATGCTTGCCTTCATAGATGCGCTGGAAGGCCTCGTTGATGAGCCGGTTGAGCGTGGCGTCATCCGTCTTGTCCAGACCTTCGGACTTGATGCGCACCTTGTCGATCAGGCCGTACTTGATGAACTCGCCGTTCTTGCCGTCGGCGATCATCTTCCGGGCCGCGTCCATCATCTCGTTGCGCTCGGAGGCGGAGGGCGGATGTTTGCCTTTGTAGACGCGCTGGAAGGCTTCATCGATGAGCCGGTTGAGCGTGGCGTCATTGGGCTTGTCCAGGCCCTCCGTTTTGAGGCGGATCTTGTCGCGGAGCGCATAACGGATGTCTTCGGCGTTCCTTCCCTGGGCGCGCAGCTCTCGGGCGACGTTCATCAGTTCGGTCCGCTGCTGGCCGGTGGGGAACTGCTTGCCCTGGTACATGTCGCGGTAGGCCTCGTCGATGCACCGGGCGAGGCGCTCGTCCGTCACCGGATTCATCGAGGGAGGCAACAGCTCCCCCGCGGCCAGGTTCTTTGGGCTGGCCGGCTGCACGAAGTTCGTCATGAGCACACGGGGCGTTTGGACGGCCACCATGCCCACTTGCTGGGCAGCGGTGGTCCGGCTGACGTCCGCGGGCTGTGCGGTCCTGGCAAGCTGAGTGGGGAGGGTCGGCTTCGGGCGCTCGCTAATTTTCACGGAATCTCCGTCGGGGGCCGTGCTTCGAGAACCTGGAATCTGACTTCTCGATTATCGACACCACCCGCTCGGAGTTGCGTTGAGACCGCACTTGCAAGCCAGAGTAAAATTCTTTACTCCGACAGTCAGAGCATGACCGTGTTGGCTTCCTGGCCGAGCAGCACGCTGCCGACGAGCTCCAGGATGGGCTGAGCCACCATGGCGTGCTGCGTCGCCACGTGGATATCACGTAGGCAGCGCTGCAACGGGCTGGACCGGTAGACGGCCGCGCCTCCCGCGACTTCGTACATCCGGTCCACCACGCGCGCGGCGCTCCGCGTGGCGTGGGTATAGGCCAGCCGCAGCTCCGCGCGGTGGCGCAGCGTCACCTCGCGGCGCGTGGCGGCCTCGTAGGTGGTGTTCACGGTCTCCAGCAGGAAGGCACGGGCGGCCCGGAGGGTGGCCTCGGCCTCGGCTACGGCCTCCTGCACCGCGGGCCGCGTGGCGATCGCATGACGGCCCAGCGGCATGATCTTCTTGTGCTGCGCCAGCGCCGTCAGCTCGTCGATGGCGCGGCGGGCGATGCCGAGCGCCACCGCCGGGAGGCCCACCCCCAGCAGCCCGAAGGCTGGGAAGGCGTAGAGCGGCCGGTCGACGCGCGGCCCGGCGAGGAGCGACAAGGCGCGCTCGGCGGGGACGAAGACGTCTCGCACTTCCATGTCTCCGCTGCCCGTGCCGCACAGGCCCGTGGCGTGCCAGGTGTCGTGGAGTGTCACGTCCTCGCGGGGGAAGAAGAGGATGCGTGTTTCGGGAATGCCCTCGCGCACCATGCGGGGGGCTCCGTCCTTCGTCACCACCACGCCTCCCGTCAGCCAGTGGCAGTTCTGGCTTCCACTGGCCCACGACCAGCGCCCCGTGACGCGGTAGCCGCCCTCGACGAGCTCGGCTCGCCCCTGGGGCGCGGCCACTCCTCCGGTGATGACGTCCGGAGCGCCGTAGATGGTGCGAGCCGTGGACTCGGGCAGCCACGCCGCACACATGGCGGTGACGGAGCCGATCATCACGCACCAGCCCGCCGAGCCGTCCGCTTTCGAGATCTCCTCGATGGCCTCGATGATCTGGAGGGGGTGGAGCTCCAGGCCGCCATAGGCCTCGGGTATCACCATGTGGAAGAGACCAGCCGCGGCCAGCTCGCGGGCGAGATCCGCCGGGAGGTGCCGGGCGGATTCGATCTCCTCGGAGCGGCTGGCCACCCTGGGGGCGAGTTGTCGGACGGCGGCGAGCACCGGGTGCTCACCCGGGCTCTTCACGGCAACAGCGGGAGAGGTCGTCATGCGCGGAGCGTATGGGGAGTGGAACTGGACTTGCCAGTACGTCCGGACTCCTGGCGAGGGGCTGGCTGCCTCCTCTCTGAGAGAGCGATGCGCGCCCCTCCCGGCCATCACGAGCTTCCCCAGCCGTGTCCACCCTTGGATGCAAGGGACAAGGTCGCCCAGGGAGGTGCGCATGGTTCGCAGTTTCGCCATCACCACGTCCACCCCAGTGCTCCGGTTGGATGGGTCGGGCAAGGGGGAGGTCACCTTCACCGTCACCAACGCGCTGGGCCGGCCAGTGAGGGCTCGGGCGCTGCTCGAGCCCGAGGGCAATGCCCGTGGCGAGTGGTTGACGCTCGTGGGCGAGCCCGAGCGCGACTTCGCTCCCGATGGCACGCACCAGTACACCGTGCGGGTGGACATTCCTCCCGGCACGCCCGAGGGCACCTACGCGTTCCGTCTGTCCTCGGTGAGCGTGGAGAACCCCGACGAGGACTTCGCCGTCGGGCCCTCGGTGGGGTTCCAGGTGTCACGTCCCGTGGTGCCGGTACGCCCGAAGCAGTTCCCGTGGTGGGTGGTCGCCCTGGCCTCGGGCCTCTTCCTCATCGTCCTGGTCTCCTTCCTCGTGGCCCGGGCCCATCGCGAGGGGGGCACCGGGGGCTCGGGGAGCGCCGATACCCATGTGTTCCTGCGCTTCGATGGGACGGGGGTCTTCGTCGATCTGGGCAACCCGCGCTCCCTGAACATCGAGGGACCCGTCACCCTCGAGGCGTGGATCCGTCCCCAGGCCCTGGACAGTCTGCGCGACGTCGTGGCCCACGGTTATTCCATCGACCCCGCGCGCGAGGTCGTCCTGCGCATCTCGGACGGGACGTACCAGGCGGGCTCCTGGGATGGGCTGGAACATTTCGCGGGGGCTCCCGCTCCTGGCTCGGACGTGGGGCAGTGGGTCCACCTGGCCGGGGTCTTCGATGGCACCCAATGGCTGCTCTATCGCAACGGGGAATTGTTGGCCTCCAGCGGACCCCAGGCGCCCGATTCTGTCCGCGCCTCCGCTGCTCCCTGGGCCATCGGCGCCAAGGGGGGTGGAATCGAGCGCGCCTTCCTGGGTGACATCCGGGACGTGCGCGTCTGGAACGTCGCTCGCAGCCAGGAGGAGATCCGTACGGACATGACGCGAGCCCCGAAGAAGGATGCTCCGGGACTCATGGGTTACTGGCCGATCGACGAAGGGCAGGGGAACATCGTCCGGGATGTCTCGACCCAGCAGAACCATGGGGTCATCCGTGGCGCGGAGTGGGGCGGGCCGGCGAAGAAGAGGTAGGGCGCCCACGGGACAACGGGCATCCGGACGGAGTGAGAGGCCTCACTTCGCCGGCATGAAGCCGCCGTGGAAGGTGATGGGGAAGGAGTGCTCGAACCACGCCCGGGCCAGCGGGTCCGCTCCCGGGTTGCGCGCGTCCAGGACCGCCACGTGCGTCAGGCCGCTCGGCACGTCGTACACCTGCGTCAGCACGTAGCCGTCGTCCTCCTGCGTGGCTCCCGCTCGCGGCACGAACACCGGCTCCGCGGGGTACTGCTCCCCGTAGGGCCCGAAGAGCTCCTCGCGCCCCGTCGTCATGTCCACCTTCGCCACCGCGTCGAACGGGCCGCGCAGCGCCGCCGCCTTCGAGTGCACCCCCACGTAGAGGTAGCGGTACTCCCGCGTTTGGTCCCGAGGCGCCACACGGGGGAACTCGCAGGACAGCGCCGAGCGCTCCTCGGTGCGGAAGGTGCGCGCCTTCAGGTCCACCGTCGCCCGGTGCAGCCGGCCCTGCGCGTCCGCCGAGGGCACTCCGTGTGTCAGCTCGCCCAGCCACGTGTGGGTGCTGCTGAAGTCCGGTTGGCGCACGTAGTCCACCACGAGGCTCCCGTCCTCCCGCTCGTACGCATTGGCGAAGTGCCACGTGTAGAGCGGCTCCGTCTCGATGCGCACCGGGTTCGCCAGGTCGTCGATGGGGATGACCAGCACCTCCGTCCCCAGCTCCGGCCTCCACTCCAGGTTCTCCGAATACGTCCCCAGCTTCAGCAGCATCCGGAAGACGTTCAGCCGCAGCGGCGTCACGAAGAAGATCAGGTGCCGCTCGGTGGCGATGAAGTCGTGGATCATCGTCGGCCGGGGCAGGGGCACCTGGCCCAGGTGGCGCGCGGCTCCTCCGTCCGGCAGCTCGTACAGCTCCAGCAGGGTCTCGCGGCCGTACTGCATGCCGAAGTTGTACGTCGCCTTGCGCGCCGGCACCCGGTGCGGATGCGCGGAGAAGTTGCTCACGATGACGTCCAGGTCCGTCTCGCCCAGGACGCGCAGATCCTCCGGAGAGAGCTCGGTGGGCTGGGTGGCCTCGAACAGCGCGAAGAGCCGCCCGTTCCACGCCATCACCGACGTGTTCGCCGAGTTCTTCTTCTTGCCGCGCATCATCAGCTTCCGCCACAGCGGGACCGACGTGCCGTAGTTGCTGTAGATGAGCTTGCCGGCATTGCGCTCGGCCTGGATGGTCGGCGTGTTGATCAGCCTCGCCGCCCCCTGCGCGCCGCTCCCTTCGAAGCGCACCGCGAGCAGGCCTCCGTCCCCGTCGAACCAGTGCCCGTAACGTTGAGCCCCCACCCCGAAGGCCACCGGGCCCACCCGCAGCAGCGTGCCCCGCAGATCCTCCGGCAGTCGTCCCTCCACCCGGAGCGGCTGGAAGCCATGGTCCTGCGTGAAGTCGCGGAAGACCCCGCGCCAGCCGGGCTGCTCGGGAGCGCCAGGCCTCTTCGCCGCCATCGTGCTCGTCATCGCGTGTGTGCTCCGATTCGGGGGCCCTGGAGGCCGCTGTTCATGATGACGGTGTAAACATTTGTGCTTCTGGCGTCAACCTTGGAAGTTGACGGTGGTTACATATTGCACGTAGAGGCTCGTTGAGAGAGGAGGGGCGCATGGCCACCCGAGGCACTCGGAAGAAGACAGCGGACAAGCCCCGCTACCACCACGGCGATCTGCGGCGGGCGCTGTTGGACGCCTCCCTGGCGCTCATCTCCGAGGAGGGCTTCGGGGCCCTGTCTCTCCGGGAGGTGGCCAGGCGGGCGGGGGTGACGCACGCGGCGCCCTACCGTCATTTCGCGGACAAGGAGGCCCTGCTGGCGGCCGTGGCCGAGGAGGGCTTCCGCGCCATGGCGGCCGGTATGAAGGAGCGCATGGCCCGGGAGACGACGCCCCAGGGGCGGCTGAGCGCCTGCGGTGTGGCCTATGTGCTCTTCGCCATGGAGCACCCCTCGCACTTCCGGGTGATGTTCGGGCCGCACTTCACCAAGCCTCCGGACCTGTCTGCTTCCGATGAGGAGGAGGACGCCTTCGATCTGTTGATGGGCACCATCACCGAGGGCCAGCGGGCGAGCGTGTTCCTCGAGGGCGATCCCCAGGCGCTCGCGATGACGTGCTGGTCCCTGGTGCACGGACTGGCTTCGCTGCTGGTGGATGGGCACCTGGCGTCGGGCGGGGTCACCACCGGTCCGCAGGTCGAGGCGATGGCCGAGGGGCAGGCGAGACTGTTGTTGCGAGGGCTGGCGCGCACAACGAGCGATTGACCGGGGGAGCGCCTCGGTTAGGTTTCGCGTCCATGGCCAACCCCCCCGAGAGCGAGTCCACCGAGAAGCGCGTCCGAGCCCGGGAGCTGGGCGTCCCCCTGGGCCGCTTCAAGACGGGCCGGTACAACGCCATCACGGATGTGGAGGGAGTGCTCGTCGGGCACTGCACCCTCATCAAGGGCGAGGGGCGGCTGAGGCCCGGCCATGGCCCCGTGCGCACCGGCGTCACCGCCATCCTGCCCAACCGGGGCAACATCTTCATGGAGCGCATGAACGGGGGCGGCTTCGTACTCAACGGGGCCGGCGAGGTGGCCGGCATGACGCAGCTCATGGAGTGGGGCATGGTGGAGACGCCCATCCTGCTCACCAACACCATGTCCGTGGGCGCGGTGTCCGACGCCATGGCCCGCCACATGGTGGAGCAGTACCCGGGCATCGGCGACGAGCACGACGTCATCATCCCCATCGTCGGCGAGTGCGACGACAGCTTCCTCAACGACATCGCGGGCCGGCACGTGCGCGCCGAGCACGTCTACGAGGCTATCCGCAACGCCTCGGACGGCCCGGTGCTCGAGGGCAACGTGGGCGGCGGCACCGGCATGTTGACGTGCGACTTCAAGGGGGGCATCGGCACCGCCTCGCGCAAGCTCCCCGAGGCGCTCGGCGGCTACACCCTGGGTGTGCTGGTGATGTCCAACTTCGGGAAGATGCACAACCTGCGCGTGGGCGGCCTGCCCGTGGGCGAGGTGCTCGCGGAGAAGTTCAAGGACGTGCCCCGGCGGGGGCACTCGTACGGCTCCATCATCGCCGTGGTGGCCACGGACGCCCCGCTGCTCAGCCATCAGATCAACCGCCTGTGCAAGCGCGTGGCGTTGGGCATCGGCCGGGTGGGCAGCTACGCGGCGCACGGCTCGGGGGAGATCGTCGTGGGCTTCTCCACCGCCAACATCATCCCGCGGCGCACCCAGAAGATGGTCTACAAGCTGAAGATCCTCCTGGATCAGCGGCTGGATCCCCTCTACGAGGCCATGCTCGAGGCCACCGAGGAGGCCATCCTCAACGCCATGTGCATGGCGACCTCCATGAAGGGGGTCAACGACAACTTCGTCCCGGCGCTGCCGTTGGACGAGGTGCGGCGGTTCGTGACGGCCTGCCGGCCCATCTTCGCCTCGGTGAAGAAGCGCCCCCAGCAGACGAGCGCCCCGGTGGTCCGGGAGAAGCCGGCGGACGTGGACAAGGAGGGGGAGGTGACGGCCGGGGCGGTGCTGCCCACCGAGGTCCGGGGGGCGGAAGGCATCCCATACCCCACACGGCCCGCCCCGGACGACATCGAGGACTCCTCTTCCGGGGGAAGTTCTGGTACTTAGGCGCCCCTCGTCTGTCCTACCTATTTCAGGAGACACCTACATGGCCCGCAGCAAGAGCAAGCACCGCCGCGTTCAGAACAAGATCAAGCAGAAGTGGAAGCGTCAGTTCAAGCGCAAGGCGGCCAAGGCGGCCGAGGGCGAGAAGAAGTAGTCCGTCGCCCCGTTGCCTCGGACCCGCTCCGCGCGAGCACGCTCGCCTGCCTACTGGCGGGTCGCCGTGAAGGAGCGGGTCACCGAGCACCGTTTCGTGCCCCCGGCCGAGGTGCTCGAGAAGTTCCCCTGCCAGTCCCCCACCAACCTGGGCACGCCGCCGTCCCCGACTCCCGGGACGTAGAGTCCGGCGAGGGTCGCCGACTCGGGCCCGGGGGTTCCCCCATCTTCCTGTCCGAGGCTGTTGCCCACCAGGCTGAAGTCATTGGTCTGGTAGAGCGTGCCGCGGAGCGTCAGACCGTCCAGCTCGGCGGAGATGTCGCTGTCCTGACGGCTCACGTCCAGCGGCCCCTGGGGCAGCGTCACCGTCACCCCGCTGCAGGAGGAGGGATTCGTCCCCGGCTCGAGCACCAGGGTGTAGCGGCCCTCGATGGGAGCGCACTGGGTGCAGCCCTGGGAGGAGCCGCCGCCGCATGCGGAGGAGGCCAGCGCGAGGGCCCCCACGAGCGTTGTGAGGGGGAAGGTGGGGAAGCGGAAGCGTCCAGAAGTCATGAGATCGTCTGCCTTGGAGAGGGTGCCCGGGCTTCCCGCTGAGAAGCGAAGTTCCTACGTTTTGTCGCGTCCTGGGCGGGTGTTGTGGGGTGGGGGTGGGGGCGTGACTGGTTTCGATACCAAGCGGTGGTCCAATCTTATCTTCGCCGGCCTGTTCGGCCTGGCACTGATTCTCTTCTCGAGGATCCTTCTTCCGTTCCTCATGCCGGTGCTGTTGGGCGGCTTCCTGGTGGTGTTGTTCCTGCCACTCCAGGACGTGCTGTTCCGCACGCGGCTGAGGGCTTATCCGTCGCTGTGCGCCGGCCTCTCCACGGTGGCCATCTTCCTGCTCATCCTGGTGCCGCTGGCGGTGGTGGGCTGGCTGGTGGCGCGCGAGGTGCTGGGGATGTTGGAGCACACGCAGGTGCTGCTCGACACGGTGGACCTGCGCAAGCAGCTCGCCGCGAACCTGCCGAGGGGGCTGCGGCGCTACGTGCCGACGACGCTGAATGGCACGCAGACGGAGCAGGCGCTGATGGGGGCGATGGCCAGCGGGGCCTCGGTGCTCAGCGAGGTGCTGGGGGCCGGGACGGAGCTGGTCATCGACCTGTTCCTGATGACGGTGGCCATGTACTACTTCTTCCTGGATGGCCGCCGCCTGTGGTCCGAGGCCACGCAGCTGGTGCCGCTGGACAAGCGCTACATCCAGGCGTTCGCGCAGGAGTTCACCGACGTGGCGCACGCCATCATCTATGGCAACACCATCACCGCGCTGGTGCAGGGCGCGCTGGGGGTGGTGGGGCTGATGGTGGTGAAGGTGCCGCACGCGGGGGTGTGGGGCGCGGCCATGGCGCTGGTGGCGATGGTGCCGGTGGGAGGCACAGCGCTCGTCTGGGGGCCCATCGGGGTGATGCTGCTGCTCACCGGCAAAGTGAACGAGGGCGTCTTCCTGCTGGCGTGGGGCGCCTTCGTGGTGGGCACCATCGACAACATCATCCGGCCGAGGCTGTGCGGCTCGCGGATGACGCTCCACCCGCTGCTGGTGTTCCTGTCCATGTTCGGCGGGCTGGCGGTGTTCGGGATGATGGGGCTGCTGGTGGGGCCGCTCATCGCCTCGATCTTCATGGCGATGGTGCGCATCTACCGGCGGGACTTCCTGAAGCTCCAGCTGGCGGTACCGCAGCCGGAGTCAGAGACCCCGGCCCTGGTGTCGCCCGTGCCGGTCGCCGCGCCGCAGGCGGTGGTGGCTCCCGCGTCCACGGCGGCCATCGAGGGGTGAGGAGCTACTGGCGCGTGAGCTCGAAGTCATCGAAAGCCGCCCAGTTTCCAGCGGCGGCGTTCGAATAGACACCGATCGTGACCGTGCCAGTCGTCACGGGAATGTTGGCGATGGTCAACTGCGTCCACGTGCTGGGCGTCGCGGTGGAGCCGAGATCCGTGCTGTACAGGGTGGTGCCGCCGCCGTGGTTGCTCGCCTCCAGACGCAGGTTGGTCTGGCCGCCGCCGGAGCGCACCCATACGCTCGCGCGGTACGTCCCGTTCGGCACGGAGACCGCCTGAAACGAGGTCTGCTGATAGGCGGTGGCCGCGTAGTGCGTCAGCTTGAACGAGCCCGTGCGCGGGGTGTCCGTGTCCACCTTGTGCGCGGCGGCGGACTGAGTCGTCGGGTGCCAGTCGGACCAGCTGCTCAGGTCACCGGACTCGAGGCCCGGGTTGGACGCGAGGTTGCCCGAGCCGGTGCTCGAGCCGAGCTGGACCCAGTTCAGGTTGAGGCTGCCCCGGAACACGACGTAGAGGTCGTGCACGCCCGCCGCGCCGGTGAGGGCCGCGCTGGTGGTGGTCCACGTCTGCCAGCCGCCGGTGGCGTTGACGGTGGCCGTGCCGAGCAGGGGGCCGGTGGCGCTGTCGGTGCGGAACTCGAGCGAGGTATTCGAGCTCCCGTTGGCCACCCGGGCGCTGACGGACGTGACGTTCGTCAGGTCCACGTTCTTGAACACGAGGTAGCTGCCGTTGGAGGTGTAGCCAACATCCCGGCCGCCGCCCGTGTCCGTGGTGGTCTCCAGGCGAGCGCCCCGGGCCTCCTGGTACGCCGAGGCATACAGCCGGGTGCTCGCCGGGATGAGGGTGCTGCCCGCCTGCGTGCCCGACCACTTGAACGTGGCGATCGTGGTCGCCGGCAGCGTGTAGGAGAACGACGCGTTGCCCCACTTGACCGCGAACGTGGCGCTCGCACCATTCTGGTTGTAGACGATGAGCGACTTGGAGCCGTCCGGGTTCTTGAACGCGACGTTGTGGAGCCCTTGCGCGTAGCCCGTGGAGGTGATCCGCCTGGCGCCCGGGGTGACGAACTTACTGATGTGGCCCATGGCGTAGTACGTGGGCGTGTAGCTCACGCTGCCATTGGCCTGGTTGATCGTCACGAGCGCCGAGCAGGTCGTGCAGCCGCCATTGGTCGGGCCCCGGTTGGTGTCGAGCGCGATGTTCCAGTCGGTGTACGTCTTGGCCCAGTTGCGGAAGATGGAGATCTCATTGGTGATGTTCGCGTCGAACAAATCGGAGATCCACGTCCCGCTGGACCCTTCGGTGAAGTAGACGTCCTTGTCCGGGTACTGGTTGTGGATGTCGTTCATCGTGGAGACATCCCCGCCGTAGAAGTGCCAGGCGGAGCCAGCGAGGTAGCCGTAGGTCGACGCGTCGGAGTAGAGCGTCTGCACGTAGCCCGGCTGATCCCAGTTGTGATCGTAGCCGAGGATCTTCGTCTTGAGGCCGCGTCCGGCGAGGGTGGGGCCCAGGTTGAACTTGATGAAGTTGGACGCGTCCGTGGCCGGCAGGCTCATCGTGGGATAGCCGGAGGTCTGGTGCAGCGGCTCGTTCTGCACGGTCAAGGCGTAGATGGGGATGCCTCGAGCCTCATAGGCCTCGATCGTCTTGGCGAAGTAGAGCGCGAACTGGGAATACGCGCTGGTGCTCAACGTCCCGCCGTTCATGGAGTCATTCGCCTTCATCCAGGCGGGCGGGCTCCACGGGGAGATCATCACCTTGATGTTGGGATTGAGGCTGATGGCCTGTTTGACCAGCGGAATGATGTACGCCTCGTCATGGGCGATGGAGAACCGGGACAGGTTCGTGTCATCCCGCTGCCCCGCGGGCATGTCGTCGTAGGAGTAGTTGCCGTTGACCGCGAAGTCCGAGGCGCCCATGGGTTGGCGCAGCCAGGAGACGCCGATTCCGTTGACCGGGTCGAACAGCTTGGTCATCACCGAGGTCTGGGTGGACGCGCTCAGCTTGTTCTTGATCAACCAGGCGGAGGAGTCGGTCAGCGACGCGCCGATTCCATCCATGGCTTGATAGGTGACGTTCTCGTCCACGTAGATGGTGTTCTGCCCGGAGCTCGAGTCCGCCCCGAAGACCACGTTGCCTTGCTGCTGCAGGGCCTGGGACAGATCCTTCTTGGTGAGCCAGACGCTGCTGCTCTCACCGGCGGCATATGCGGGAGCGCCGATCGTGAGCCCCGCGAGCGGCGCCATCACCAGGGTGGACAGCAGGGACATCCGAGAGCGCTTGAAGCCTTTCTTCATCATGGGAACCCATTCCTTCCATGTACGGACTGGCCCCGAGCAGCTCGGTGGGCCGGAGGTCTACTCGTGCGGACGGTGCGGCGGTTGTCTCTCCTAGCGCGGTTAAAGGATGTTGACTAGCTGGAAAACATGTAAATCGATGAATACATGTTTACGCGGAAGCCATGGGCGACCCTCTCGGGCCCCCGACCCAGGCCCCGGCCGGTCATCGAATCGCTGGGCCTGGCGCCGTCGAGCTCACCGCTCATCGCGAGGCATCACCCTTGGGACGGCCCTGCGCGGGGCTGACGGTGCACGAGCCTGGACAAGGGCCTGTACGCTGGGTGAGGCTGCCAGACATCCATGAAGGCCTCTGGACGCTGGATGTGTCGGTGGGGCGCGGCGGTGGCGCTGGCCGTGATGCTCACCTCGCAGGTCGCGCTTGCCGAGCGCGTCGCGGTCTCCGTACTCGAAGGAGACAAGAACTATCGGCTCCGGGCCCAGGTGACGGCGGCCCTGCGCAAGACGCGCAAGGTGCAGGTGTCGCCTCCGGCGGCCTGGGGGATGGCGGCCGGAAAGCAGGGGCTGAGGGGCCCCGCCGCCGTGTCGCCCGAGGCGGTGACCCGCCTGGCTCCGAAGCTGAAGGTGGATGCCGTCCTGGCGGGCTCCGTGGGTGCGGACTTCAACGCCCGTCTCCTGGCGAAGGATGGCCGGGAGGTGTGGTCCGGGCGCTACCCGCTGACGCGCGGGGTGCTGGCGCCGAAGGATGCGCAGAAGCTCGCGCTGGCCGTGTCCGCCGCGGTGAAGACGGCGAATCAGATCACGCCCGCCCCCGCTCCCGTGGCGCCGGAGCCCGTGGCGAAGGCCCCGCCGCCCGCTCCTCCCACGGTGACGCAGCCGGCTCCCGAGCCCCCGGTGGTGGCCCGGACCGAGCCTCCGGTGGAGGCACCCCGCCTGATGGAGCCCGAGCAGCCCGTGGTGCCCCAGGCGCCGAAGCCGAAGCCGGCTCCGGTGGCGGAGAAGCCGGCGGCGCAGGAGCCTCGCGCGTCCGAAGCGCAGCCCGTTCTCGCGTGGGTGGAGCTGGACGACGAGTCGCACACGTACACCCCGGACTTCGAGGGCAGTGGTGGAGGCTTTCCCGAGGCGCAGGGTGCCCAGCCCCAGGAGGCGGAGAAGGCATCGGCCCCGGGCCATTACCCTCCGAGGGTGCGGGTGTTCCTCGGGGCGGCGGTGACCTGGCGCAAGTACTGCGCGCGGCCGGGCGTGTCGTCGTGCAGCCAGTACGACGCACTGCCGCCGGAGCAGCAGACGGGAGACATCGCGGACTTCTCCTCGAACGCGCCCTACGTGGGGATCGCCGCGCAGGCGGAGGTGTTCCCACTAGCGCACTGGCCCTCGCTGCTGCGCGGGGTGGGGCTCACGCTGGGCTACCAGCGGAGCTTCGCGCGGACGACGGTGAAGGTGTCGACGCCGGTGGGCTCCACGCCCGATCGCGAGGTGTACGCGACGGACACGGCTTATGGCGCCATGCTCGCCTACCGCTACTTCTTCGACCTGGGGAAGCAGGGAGCGCCGCAGTGGGGCTACGCCGGGTTGCGGCTGGGGGCGCAAGGCCGGGAGTTCGCCGTGGACGAGGCGGTGGAGTCGCCGCTGCCGGTGACGCACCGCTTCTACCCGGTGCTGGGGCTGGACGTGTCGGTGCCGCTGATGCGCGCGGTGCGCATCGAGGGCGCGGGCCAGCTCTTCCTGCGGCCCAACCCGGGGGAGTCGATTGGCGGAGATTCCAACGGCACGCTCGTCGCGGAGGTGCGCGATTACGGCACCTCGGTGTCGAGCCTCGGCTGGGCGGCGGAGCTGGGCGTGGCGGGCGACATCTGGGGCCCGATCGGCTACTCCGCGCGCTTCCGGCTGGAGCACTACCTGGATCGCTTCTCGGGGCCGGGCACCCGGCGCGGCTGGACGAACGGAGGCGTGGCCGAGGACACCTACTCGAGCATCCTCGCGGGCGTCACCGCCTCCTGGTGAGTCCCCGGTGCGTCACACCGAGATGATGCCCTTGCGGATGCCCTCCGTGACGGCCTCCACGCGGTTGGTGACCTCGAGCTTGCGGTAGATGTGCTCGAGGTGGGTGCGGATGGTGGCCTTGGAGAGGTTGAGCAGCCGGGCCGCCTCGCTGTTGGACACGCCCTTGGCGATGAGCTGGAGCAGCTCCGTCTCGCGGTTGGACAGCGGCTTGAGCAGGGGCTCCTCGCTGGCGTCTGAGGCGGGCGTGGCGGGAGGCGGCTCCGGTGTCTCGGGCACGGCGGGCGCGGCGGAGACCGGGGCCAGGGGCTCGGTGGGGATGGGGCTCGCATCCGGCTCCACGCGGAAGTGGCGGAGCAGCCGCCGCGCCAGGCTGGGCTGGATGACGGTGCCACCGGCGCGCACTTCCTTGATGGCCTCGATGATCTTGTCCGCGGGTGTGCCCTTGAGCAGGTATCCCGAGGCTCCGGCCTTCACCGCCTCGAGGACTTTGTCCTCCTCGTCGAAGATGGTGAAGATGAGGATCTCCACCTTTGGCCACTGCGCCTTGACCTGGCGGGTGACGTCGATGCCGCTCATGCGAGGCAGGCCCAGGTCCAGCAGGAGGACCTCCGGGTTCGTCCGGGGCACGTCCTCGAGCGCGGCCTCGCCGGACAGCGCGGTGCCGACGATCTCGATGTCCTGGTGGCTCTCGAGCAGGCGGAGCTGGTTCTTGAGGATGCGCGTCTGGTCCTCGACGACGAAGACGCGGATGGGAGAGGGCGCGATCGCTTCGGTCATGGGGCGGAAGGGAGGGTGAAGGAGATGCGGGTGCCGTTACCCGGCGCCGAGTCCACGATGAGGGTACCGCCGAGCTTCATGGCCCGCTCGCGCATATTGAGCAGGCCGTAGTGACCGCGGGGTGTCTGCCGCGAGTCGAATCCCTTGCCGTCGTCACGGACGAGCAGGTGCACCCGGTCCAGGTCGTAGTCGAGCTTCACCTGCACCTGCTTGGGCGCGGCGTGCTTGACGGCGTTGGAGAGGCTCTCCTGGAGGATGCGGAAGAGGGCGAGCTGGGCGTCCGGGGACAGCTTGCGCGGCAGGCCGCTGCGCTCGAAGCGGATGTCCACCTGGGTGCGCTCGTGGAACGTCTTCACGTACTCCTCGAGCCCCTGGGTGAGCTCGAAGTCCTCGCGCATCATCTGCAGGTTGCGGCGCAGCTCCTCGATGGACTCCTCGGCGGTCGCTTTCAGCTCTTGGATCTCCGTGCGCAGGGCATTGTCCTGGGCCATGCCGAGGATGAACTCGGCCTGGATGATCATCGAGGAGAGCGAGGCGCCCAGTCCATCGTGGATCTCCCGCGCGAGCCGGTTGCGCTCCTCCACCACGGCGATCTCCTTGAGATCTCCCTGGAGCTCCACCACCTCGCGGTGGGAGAGGGCCTCGCGCTCGTTCAGGTACACCAGCACGTAGATGATGATGACGTTGAGCCCGGAGTACCACAGCAGGGTGAGCACATCGACGGCGGTGACGTCCCGGTTGAGCAGCAGATCCAGCCGCGCGGTGATGGGCAGCGTCAGCATGGGCGGGAGGACCGCCAGCGGCTTGGGGAAGAGGAGGGCGAAGAGGGTGGTGAAGAGCAGCTGCGTGGCGAGCAGGGGGCTCTGCAGACCGCCGCCGACCTGGGGCTTGTTGATGAGCACCACCATGATGACCAGGTCGAGGCACAGGGTGATGTACGTCACCCACCGGCCGGCCTTGGGGTGCTGGATGACCAGGTAGTTCGCGACGCTGTAGAGCAGCATCGTGAAATAGCCGGCGAAGGCGAAGGTGCCCTGGGGCCCGAAGCCGAAGTAGAGGGACCACTTGGGCACGGCGAGGATGAACAGGCCCAGGGTGAGGAACATGAGCCGCGCGTAGAAGAGGGCGCGGGCCCGGGCGACGAAGCGCTCCTGCTCCCAGGAGGCCGCGGCCTGCTCGGCGGAGATGCTGTCCGTCAGCTTGCGCCGCTCGAGCACTGCGCGCACGCGGGCGCGCCGGTGCGAATCGGGCTTGTCGTCTTCGAGCGTGAGGGCGGGTTCCATCTGGCGGGCGAGCTTAAGGGCCTGCCGGGTTTTCTGGAATCCCAACACTCCTCGGGACGCCTGCCCCCCTGGTTTCTGGGGGGCGGCGAGGGGGGAGGCTACTGCGCGTTCTTCTCGGCGCAGGCCTTGCGGGCCTCGGGCTGGCGCGAGAAGACGTACTCGAGGCGGTCGCGGGTCTCGCCGGTGGCCTCGTTGAAGAGCGGAGTGCCGCCCGCGTACATGGTGCCCTCGGGGTGGCCGTAGTTGTCCAGCTTGTGCTCCTGGAGCCAGCGGTCGACGCAGGCCTCCACCGCGGCCTTGCCGCCGGTCTGGGCCTTGGTGCCGGCCTGGGCCTTGTCGCCACCGCCAGAGGGGGCCGTTGCGGAGAGGGTGGACTCGGTGGAACCGGTCTGGCCGGAGTCGCGGGCGTCCGCGGGCGGGGTGGGGCTCTCGCCGGTGTTCTTGTGGCAGCCGGTGAAGAGGAGGGCGGCGGTGAGGAATGCGAGCGCGTGTCTCATGGGTCCTCGGGGAAGGTGGGGTGCTCCGGATGGGAGGCGCTTCTGCGAGAAGACGAAGCGGGGCCGGACGATATTCGCTCGGCTCGAGGGTCGGCGGCTTTTTCACTGGGTGGAGTGGGCGGTACTGGACGCGCGCGAGAGGCGGGGTTGACGGCGGGAGGAGGCTCGGCGAGGGTCGCGCGCGTGGAACGAGCGGCTTCGGCGCGGGTATTGGTGGTGGGCGTGGGCGGGTTGGGCTGTCCGGCCTCGCTGGCGCTCGCGCGCTCGGGAGTGGGAGCTCTGACGCTCGTGGATCCGGATCGGGTGGACGTGACGAACCTCCACCGGCAGCTCTGGCACCGCACCTCGGACGTGGGCCGGCCCAAGGTGGAGTCGGCGGCGGATGGGCTGCGGAGGGCCTTCCCGGGCCTGCGCGTGGAGACCCTCGCCGAGAGGGTGGACGATCGCAATGCCGTCTCCCTGTTCCGGGCCCATGACGCGGTGGTGGATGCCACCGACGGCACGTCCACCAAGCTCTTCCTGTCGGACGTGGCGGTGGCCACGGGCGTGCCGCTCGTCTATGGCGGGGTGCTGCGGATGCAGGGGCAGGCGATGCGCGTGGAGCCCGGCGGGCCGTGCCTGCGCTGCGTGTACGAGGAGCCGCCCTCGCCGGACGCGGTGCCCACCTGCGCGCAGGCGGGGGTGCTCGGCTCGATGGCGGGGCTGGTGGGGGCGGTGCAGGCCCTGCTGATCCTGGAGCGGCTGACGGGCCAGGCCCCGGCGGCGAACGGCGAGGCCATCCTGCACGTGCTCGACGGGGCCACGCTGCGAGGCCGCCAGGTGCGCGTGCGGCGCGCCCCTGATTGCGAGGGCTGTTCCCGCCCGCGCCCTGCCGTCTTCACCGAGGAGATCGCCGGATGCACGAGGTGACCCGGACGTTGGACATCACCCGTGAGGTCTGCCCGATGACCTACGTGCGCACCAAGCTGGCGCTGGAGTCGCTCGACGACGGCGCGGTGCTGGAGGTGCTGCTGCGGGGCGACGAGCCGCTGAAGAATGTCCCGCGCAACGCGCGAGAAGATGGCCACGAGGTGCTTGAGCTGGAGCCCCGGGGCGATGGAGTCCACAGGTTGCTGCTGCGCAAGCAGGGCGGGAGCTGAGAAATGGCCACGATTCGCATTCCCACGTCCCTGCGGAGCTTCACGGGCAACAAGGGCGAGGTCCGCGTCGCGGGCGCCACGGTGGGCGAGGTGCTGAACAACCTGGAGAAGGCGCACCCGGGGATCGGCTCGAGGGTGCTCGACGACAGGGGCGCGGTGCGGCGCTACGTCAACGTGTTCCTCAACGACGAGGACATCCGCTTCCTGGGGGAACTGGCCACGCCCGTGAAGGAGGGAGACCGCATCACCCTCATCCCGGCCATCGCCGGAGGGTAGGAGCCATGGCACTGCGCGAGGAGCAGATCCTCCGGTACTCGAGGCAGATCCTCCTGCGCGAGGTGGGCGGGCGCGGACAGGAGAAGCTGCTGTCGGGAGGCGTGCGGCTGAAGGCCACGGGAGTGGCGGGGCTGACGGCCGCGGCGTACGTGGTGGCCGGGGGCACGGCAGTGGAGGCGGGCCCCGAGTCACTGGCGCCGGGTGCGGAGGGCTTCCTCGTCCCGGCGGAGGACGTGGGCCGGCCGGCTTCCGAGGTGCTCGCGAGGGTGTTGCCGGACGTCAATGCGGACGCGCTCGCCGGCCACGGGACCGGGAGGCTGGCGGAGCTGCCAGCGGCATGGGACGGCGAGGGCCCCTGGGTGGCGTTGGGCGGCGACGGAACGCGGGGGGTGGTCATCTTCCGGGGCGCGGGTGGCTGTGTCGGGTGCTTCGAGGCCACCACGGCCGCGTGGGGTGCTCCTCCCAAGGGCGCGCTCGGCGTGGGATTGGGGGCGCTGGGAGCCCTGATCCTCCAGCGGCTGCTGCTCGGACTGGGGCCGGCCCTGGGGGCGTGCACGTGGGAGGCTCCGGGCGTGATGACGGACCTGCCCGTGCGGCGCTGCGGCCGGTGTGGCTGAGAGACGTGCTCCCCCTGCTACCGGAAGACCTGTCGGATGTCGTCCGACACCTGGAGTCCACCTATCCACGGGAGGGCTGTGGGGTGCTGCTGCGCGCGGGGGAGGGAGGCTCGTGGCGGGTCCTCCCCCTGCGCAACGTCCACGCCGCGCCCCGGATCGCGTACGCGTTCGAGCCGCGCGAGTGGCTCGGCGTCCTGCTGGAGGCCGAGGCCCGAGGGGAGCACGTGGCCTGCGTCTTCCACTCCCATGTAGACACGAGTGCGGACTTTTCCGACGAAGACCGACGCCAGGCCGCCCCGGACGGTGATCCGCTGCTTCCCGGCGTTTGCTACCTCGTGGTGGCGGTACACGCGGGGCATATCAGTGATATGAAAATTTTCTGGTGGGATTGCGGAGAGTTTCGAGGAGGTCCTGTTTTACGGGCCTTCTAGCGCATTTCTCTCTTGCAAATCCCTTGAGAAAGCGGGCACTTGGCCGCCTGCCCCCCCTACCTGCGGAAAGGTGGGTACGAATTGTCAAACGGTATGATTTTCGTCTATAACGCCCCCGACTTTTGATCTGCCGCGCACGTGGGGGGCACGGAGTTGTCGCCCCTGGGCGCAGGGAGTTTGGGACCCGTATGGCGCAGACGATTGGTTTTACCGTTTGGCTGACCGGCATGTCCGGGACCGGCAAGAGTACGATGGCTGCCTACATCGCGGCCCGGCTCAGGCAGGTGGACCGCAACGTGGAGATCCTCGACGAGAACGCGCTCGGGGATGACCTCTGGCAGGGCCTGGGGGATACCAAGGACGAGCGCAATCTCATCGTCCGCCGGCTGGGCTTCGTGGCCGGGGTGCTCACGCGCAACAACGTGGCGGTGCTGGTGCCGGCCGTGAGCCCCTACAAGCCGGCGCGCGAGGAGAATCGCCGGACGATCGGCCGCTACATCGAAGTGTACGTGGACTGTCCGACGGAGAAGCTCATCGAGCGCGACACCACGGGCCGCTACAAGAAGGCGCTGGGCGGGGAGATCCCCAACTTCATCGGGATCACCGAGCCGTATGAGCCGCCCGCCTCGGCCGAGGTCGTCATCCACTCGGATCAGGAGAGCGTCGAGGACGGCGCCGCGAAGATCTTCCAGTCGCTGCTGGACCTCGGGTACGTGACGTCCGAGGAGCTGAAGATCATCACCGGCAAGAAGATGAAGGCGCAGCCCCCGACGAAGACGCCGGTGACGCGGGTGTCGTCGGCGAAGGCGCCGGCCAAGGCCGCGGCCAAGGCGGGCAAGGGTGCCAAGGCGCGTCCGGCGTCGAGGGCGGCCCGGGTGGCCAAGCCGGCGGCCAAGAAGGCGGCGGCCAAGCGCAAGGCCCGCTAGCCGGGCGCCCACTGCCTCCCACCCTGGGAGGGCCGTGGATTGAGAAGGGACGAGAGGACCCCCAGGTTGCGTGGGCAACCCGGGGGTTCTTCGTTTATAGAGGTCCCCCCATGCTGACCCCCGAGCGTATCCAGGCCCTGTGTGACTCCTCCCGTCCCAAGCTGGAGGCGATGCGTGCGGCCTTGCGCGCGCACGGCTCGGCGCTGGTGGCGTTCTCGGGAGGGGTGGACTCCACGTTCGTGCTGAAGATCGCCGTGGAGGAGCTGGGGGAGCGGGCGCTGGCGCTGACGGCGTTGTCGGCGTCGGTGGCGCCGGAGGAGGAGAGAGAGGCGCGGGAGCTGGCCGAGCGGCTGGGGGCGCGGCACGTGGTGGTGTCGAGCGGCGAGCTGGCCAATCCGAACTACGCCGCCAACCCGACCAACCGCTGCTATTTCTGCAAGACGGAGCTGTACGACCTCTGCGAGGCAAAGCGCCAGGAGCTGGGGCTCGAGGTGGTGCTGGACGGCTTCAACGCGGACGACTTCAAGGATCACCGGCCGGGGCACCAGGCGGCGAAGGAGCACGCGGTGCAGTCGCCGCTGGCGAAGGCGGGACTGACGAAGGAGGAGATCCGGGCGTGGAGCCACGCGCTGGGGCTGCCCACGTGGGACAAGCCGCAGATGGCGTGCCTGGCGTCGCGGATTCCGTACGGGACGTCGGTGACGCGCGAGCGCCTGTTCCAGATCGCCGGGGCCGAGTCCGAGCTGCGCAAGCGGGGCTTCCGGCAGTTCCGGGTGCGCTACCACCAGGAGATCGCCCGCATCGAGCTGGCCGCCGAGGAGTACGAGCGCTTCCTGTCTCCGGACGTGCGGCGCGAGGTGGACGCGGCGCTCAAGGCGCTGGGGTTCAAGTTCGTGGCGTTGGATCTCGAGCCCTTCCGTTCGGGTCGGATGAACGAGGCGGCGGGGCTCCAGCGTCCCTCGGCGGATGCGCACCCGCTGCCGGTCGTCAGCTGAGCCTGCGCTGATCCTGGAGTGCGGCTGGGATTTGGATCCGCGCTCCGATCGGACGTAGAGCTGTGCCCCGGTGTGCGCTGGGGCCGGTGATCCGCTTCTGATCCTCGGGTGATCCAACGGGTCCGATGATTTTCTTGCGATCCGATGCGTCTGTGAGACGTTGTGCGCACCTGTAGGAGATAACGCACATGGATATGAATCCTCGCCTCACCTCGGTGGTGTTCCGTCTCAGCCGCGAGAAGCTGGATGCGCTCAAGGAGCTGTCGCGCTCGACGAGGATCCGCCAGAGCGAGTACCTGCGTGAGGCGATCTCGGATCTGCTGACGAAGTACGAGGATCGCCTGGTCGACTAGGCGGCCCGGGCATCCGCTTCCTCGGGGTGGTGGGAGAAGGGAGGCGCCGAGGGGAGACCCGGGGCGCGGGCCCGCTCCTCGGGAGGGAACGGATCCTTGTCGGACGGGTAGTACACCTCCCAGAGCACGAGCCCCCGGGCGGGGGCCTTGAGGCCTGGGATGGCGGTGCCCGACTCGAGCGCGGCGCGGAAGTGCTCCTCGGAGAGGGAGCTCGCGGCGGTGAGCAGCGTGGAGCCCACGAGGTAGCGCACCTGGTAGCGCCCGAAGCCATCGCCCCGCAGCCGGACCTCGAACAGACCATCCCCCAGCTCGTGCAGGGTAGCCGACTCCAGGGTGCGCGGCTTGCGCAGGCTGGAGTGCTCGTGGAAGGCGTAGAAGTCACGGCGTCCCACGGCGGCGCCGAGCAGCTCCGCCACACGCTCGGGCTTGATCGGCGTTCCCACCAGCCGGGGCTCGAGCGAGGGATCCATCACGAAGGGCCGCCACGCTTCGGACACGGTGCCTCCGAGCTGGACGCGGTAGCGGTACTCCTTGCCGGCGGCGCTCCATTGGGAGTGGAAGCCCTCGGGGGGACGCCGGGCCACACACAGCCCCAGATCCGGCGGGAGGTGGGGGGGCAGCCGTTCGGCGAGCATCTCCGAGGTGTAGCAGGGCGGCAGCCGGACACTCACCACCTGCATGCGCGCGTGGACGCCCCGGTCGGTGCGGCCGGCGGGCATGACGGGGTAGGGGACTCCGGCCTTGCGCATGGCGCTCTCGAGGGCCTCCTGGACGGTGAGGCCGCCCGGCTGGCGTTGGAAGCCGAGGAAATTCGTGCCGCGATACCAGATCCACAGAACGGCGGGGGTTCTCTTCACTGAGCGTTGGGGGTTGGAGGGGCGTTGTGATGACCCGTGGGGCCTGGGATACTTCACGGCCCATGTCGGCCGCACAAGATCTCCATGACTTCGAGAGGGCGCAGCTTGATGCCCAGTGGCTCTACCGCCAGGGGGACCTCGTCCTCGGACCCCTGACCGGCCACCAGGTGGTGGAGAAGCTGTACACCGGAGAGTTGACCGGAGAGACGGAAGTCTCCGCCTCCGGTCCGAGTGGTTTCCGCAAACTCAAGTCCCTGGACGCCTTCCAGCTCCACGCCTCCAAGGCGGCGGTGAAGCTGAAGGTGGAAGCCGAGGCCCGAGCCCTCCAGGCCCGCCGCACCCGTGCTCGGCTGATCGCGAGTGGCGTGGCGGCGGTGGTGCTCGGTGGGCTGGGAGTGGGCGCGTGGCAGATCGCCCGCTATTCGGCCGTGTACCTGCCGGGTGTCGACAGCGGGGAGCTCGACATCAAGATGGATCCCCCGGTGATCACCACGGCGAAGCGCTCGGTGCCCGAGGAGCTCTTCGACTACCCAGGCGAGCCCAAGCGGACGCCGGCCCCCCCTGTCAAACCTCCTGAGACGGCGACGCCGGACAAGACGGAGAAGCCGCCGGAGAAGGTGGCCTCGCTGACGCAGAAGCCGGATCGCCGCCCGGCGGGGGGAGGGGGCCGCCCAGCGGGCAAGGTCTCCACGGATGCGGACGGCCTGTCCACGGAGGTCAACTACGACCAGGCGTCCATCAACCGGGTGGTGAAGCAGTACCAGAACTCGCTCCACCGCTGCTTCAAGGAGGAGGCCGAGCGCCGCCCGGGCTTCGCCGCCAAGGTGCCGCTCGAGTTCACCATCGGCAACGACGGCAAGGTGGCGCAGCTGTGGGTGGACCACCCGCAACTGAAGAAGGGCCCGCTCTTCGACTGCCTGCTGGTCGAGATGAAGAAGTGGCCCTTCAAGCCCTACACGGGCGAGCGCGCCACGGTGAACCTCGCGTTCACCATCGGTAAGAAGGGCTAAGCACCAGCGGTCCGGCGGCGGGCCGCTTTTTTGCCCCCCCGGTTTTCCTGCCCGATACAGGTGGGCATGGTGACCGCCGCAGAAGCAGATATCGAGAAGAAGGCCGCCTCCGTGCCCCCGGGCACCTTCCGCCACACCGTCCTGGTGGCGGCCAAGCGCTTCAAGTCCACCTGGGCTGAGCTGGGCAAGCTGCTCGTCCAGGTGCGGGACGAGAACCTCTGGGAACCCTGGGGCTACGCCTCCTTCGAGGCCTACTGCCTCAAGGAGCTCCACATCAAGAAGCAGACCGCCCTGAAGCTCACGCGCTCGTTCAGCTTCCTGGCCAAGCACGAGTCCGCCGAGGAGGTGGCCCAGGAGGACTTCCCCCAGAAGGCCCCCGCCTTCGAGGTCATTGAGGTGCTCGCGGACGCCGAGGAGCGCGGCCAGCTCTCGCCCCAGGAGTACCGTTCACTCCGTGACAGTATCTGGAACCCCGAGAAGCCGCCCAATGAACTGAAGAAGGAGTTCGCCGAGCGCTTCCCCCGGCCGCCCCCGGAGCCCCCCCCGGAGAGTCTCCAGGTGCGCAAACTGGCCCAGATGGCCCGGAAGCTGGCCTCCGAGGTGTCCGGTTGCCGCCGGGTCCCCCACGCCATCGCCGAGCGGGCGGGCGCCCTGGCCCAAGACCTGGAGGAACTCGCTTCGGGCGTGAATGACGCCTGAACGAGTGTTACTCAACGCTGACCCCGTCCGGCGGTGCACAGCCCGCCGGGCGATACATCCGAGATGGGCTTCCTGCGCGTTCAGCTGGAGCCTATATTTTAGCGGACGGCTGTTCGAGACGTGGGCAGCCAGGCGGCTTGGGTGTGGTGGTGTCGGCTAGTAGGCTCCGGGGAACCGGGGTCGGTGAACTCGGAGGCGGCAGTGAAGAAGGAGCACCACGTCAACCTGTCCTGCTCGTTCTGCGGCAAGTCGCAGCGCGAGGTCCGCAAGCTCATCGCGGGCCCCACGGTCTACATCTGCGACGAGTGCATCAAGCTCTGCAACGACATCATTGCGGACGAGAACGAGCGCGAGGAGGGCAAGCCGCAGGTCAGCTTGCCGACGCCGATGGAGATCAAGGCGTTCCTCGATGACTACGTGATCGGACAGGACCAGGCGAAGAAGGTCCTGTCGGTCGCCGTGTACAACCACTACAAGCGCATCTACCAGAAGAAGCCGACGGCGCGGCCGCGTCCGGGGATGAAGCCCTCGGGCTCGGAGGACGTGGAGCTGAGCAAGAGCAACATCCTGCTCGTCGGCCCCACGGGCAGCGGCAAGACGCTGCTGGCGCAGTCGCTGGCGCGCTTCCTCAACGTCCCCTTCACCATCGCGGACGCCACCAGCCTCACCGAGGCCGGCTACGTGGGTGAGGACGTGGAGAACATCATCCAGAACCTGCTCCACAACGCGGACTACGACGTGGAGAAGGCGGCGCGCGGCATCGTCTACATCGACGAGATCGACAAGATCGCGCGCAAGGGTGACACGCCGAGCGCCACGCGAGACGTGGGCGGCGAGGGCGTGCAGCAGGCGCTCTTGAAGATCATCGAGGGCACGCGGGCCAACGTCACGCCCCGGGGTGGGAAGAAGTACAACCAGCAGGAGTACGTGCAGGTTGATACGACGAACATCCTGTTCATCTGCGGCGGCGCGTTCCACGGCATCGACGGCATCATCAAGCGCCGCGTGGGCGAGAAGGGCCTGGGCTTCGGAGCGAAGATCACCCACCGGGAAGACCGGAGCGTGGGTGAGCTGCTCGCCATGGTGGAGCCGGAGGACCTGATGAAGTTCGGGATGATCCCCGAGTTCATCGGCCGTCTGCCGGTGGTGGCGACGCTCAACGACCTGAAGGAAGAGGATCTGATCACCATCCTCACCCAGCCGAAGAACGCGCTGATCAAGCAGTACCAGAAGCTCTTCGAGATGGAGAAGGTGAAGCTGACCTTCACCAAGGAAGCGCTGAAGGCGATCGCCAAGGAGGCGATGCGGCGCAACTCGGGAGCGCGCGGCCTGCGCGCCATCCTCGAGGACGCGATGCTGGACATCATGTACGACGTCCCGTACCGGGATGGGGTGAAGGAGTGCAAGATCACCGAGACGGTGGTGACCAAGCACGAGCCGCCCCAACTGGTGATGGAGAAGGAGAAGAAGTCGGCGTAGCCGTGCTTCTTCCGTCGTGAAAAAGCCCCCGCGGCCCATCGAGGCGCGGGGGCTTTCTCATTTCAGCCCGGAAGGCCGCTTCAGAAGATCGCCACGCCGAAGGCGAGGCTGGTGAGGAAACCGCCGTGCTGGGTCAGGAAGACGGCGGCATCCGTGATGGAGTCGGGGGGATTGCCATCCCGCATCTGGAAGTTGTCCTCGCGCAGGCGGAAGGCCCAGCCCACGCGAGGCGTGAGGTAGAGCCGGCTCCCGAGCGCGATGCGCGCGCCCAGGCTCGCGGTCGCCACGGGCGTGAAGAGCTGGTCCGCATACCGCCGCTCTCCGTTGATTTCCGAGTACACCTCGGAGCCGAGGTTGAAGCTGACGCCGGCCTCGGCGAACGGGCTGAAGCCCCTCGCGCCCAACGGATACAGGCGGACGAGCGGGCCCACTCGCAAGCCCCAGGCCCCGACACCGCCGCTCGCGTTCAGGCCGAGCCACGGAAGGGCCCGGTACTCGATCTCTCCGCCATAGATACCCGCGGGGCTGTTGAACCCGGCGGACACGCCGATGTCGAGCTTCGTGAAGCCCCGGACTGGCGGCTGCTCAGCGTCCTGACCCAACGGCGAGTCTCCACCCGGGGCCGGCGCGGTGGTCGGGATGGGCTCAGAGGAGGGGACCTGACTTGGGGCGGGGGCCTGGGCGAGGGCAGACAGGGGCAGCAGGGTCGTGGCCAGCAGAAGGCTGGCTCGCGCCCGAAGGGACAGGCTACGCATGGGGTGGATCCTCGAATCGTGTGGAATGAGGCCCCCCTGGGACGACTCTCCCAGCGGGAAATTCATCCCATGATCCTCGGACGAAGCGCTCAGCTCACGCGCACCGTGGTCTTCATCTCACGGCCGGTGGCCGGGTCCCTGGCGCGCATGGTGAGGATGCCTTCCACGTTCACGTCGAAGGTGATCTCCACCTGCACCGAGCCCGCCCGGGCCGGGCGGATCCCCGAGAAGGTGAACTCGCCCAGCAGATCGTTCTTCACCACCTGCTCGTGGTCGCCCTGGAAGATGCGCATGGCCAGCTCGGTCTGGTTGTCCATGCTCGTGGTCGCCACCAGCTGTTTGGCATTGGGGATTGGCGCGTTGCGCGGGAACACCGTGTGGAACGCCCCTCCCGCACGCTCCAGGCCGATCGCCATGGGAATCACATCCAGCAGCTGCAGCCGCAGGCTCGAGTTGTCCTCGAGCGACTTGGCGTACAGCGCCGCGCCCACCGCCACCGCCTCGTCCGGGTGCACGCCCTTGCTCGGCGTCTTGCCGAAGAACTTCGTGAGCCGGTCCTGCACGATGGGCATGCGCGTCTGCCCGCCCACCAGCAGCACCTCGTCGATGTCCTTGGTGCTCAGCCCCGAGTCCACCAGCACCCGCGCCACCATCTGCAGCGTCCGATCCACCAGGTGGTTCGTCAGCTGCTCCAGCATCTTGCGCGTGAACTTCATCTCGATGTTCAGGGGCTGGCCCTGCGACGTCATCGTGATGAAGGGGATGTTGAACTGCACGTCGTCGCGCGCCGACAGATCGATCTTCGTGCGCTCGGCGAGGTCCTTGATGCGCTGCATGGCCACCGGATCCGTGGCCAGATCGATGCCCGTCTTCGACGCGAAGTCCTTCAGGACGTGGTGGATGATGGCGTTGTCGAAGTCGATGCCGCCCAGGAACACGTCGCCGCCGGTGGCCTTCACCTCGAAGACGCGGTCGCGGATCTCGATGATGGACACGTCGAAGGTGCCGCCGCCCAGGTCATAGACGAGCACCTTCTTGGTGACGCCCTTGCCGGCGCCATACGCGAGCGCCGCGGCGGTGGGCTCGTTGATGATGCGCACCACCTCGAGGTCGATGAGCTTGCCCGCCTCCTTCACCGTCTGGCGCTGCCGGTCGTTGAAGTACGCCGGCACCGTCACCACCGCGCGCTTGATGGGCGTCTTCAGGTAGTTGGCGGCAACGTCGCGGATCTTGTTGAGGATCTTGGCGCTGATCTCCTGGAGGGTGAACTCCTTCTTGCCCACGTCCAGGACGACGTCGTTCTTCTTGCCGGGGCGCACCGAGTACGCCACGACCTTCTTCATCGCCTCGACGATGTCGCTCTTGAAGGGCCGCCCCACCAGCCGCTTGGAGCCGTAGATGGTGTTCTTCGGGTTGAGCTGCCACTGGCGCTTGGCCTCGTAGCCGATCAGCTCGTTGCCCTTGTCGTCGATCGCGAAGATGGAGGGGATGGTGTACTCGCCGCCCTTGTAGGGGATGAGCTTCACGTTCCCACCTTCTTCGACGATCGCGGCGCACGAGTTGGTCGTGCCAAGGTCGATGCCGATGATGGGATCCTTGTGCATCTGGCGTGGACTCCGATGAAAGGGCGCGCGGGGGCGAGTGGGGGCTCGCCTCAACCATGGATCGACAGGTTAGTTCAAGTTCACTGGGGTCGCGAGCGCGAGTAGGCGTCCAGCACCACCGGCAGTTGCAGCAGGTTCACCCCGGGCGCATCCAGGAGACCCTCGGCCGAGAGCCCCTCGGCCAGCCGGAGCGCCGCCACCTCCAGCGAGACTCCGGCCTGCCCGGCGGGATCCACGTCCGCCCCGGCGGGGGACTCGGGGACATGGAGCGCTCCTCCACTCGCATCCAGCGAGAGGAACACCACGTGCCGCCCCCGGGCGCCCGTGAGCGTCACCCGGACGAGCCCCACGCCTTGTCCCGCCAGGGCGCTCCAGCTCGCCGCCGAGGGCGTGAAGGTCCGGCTCGCGGGCGTGTAGGAGGCGGTAGGTACTGGCAGGAAGGGCTCTGGAGCGACGCGGGTGGGGAGGGTGGTCGCTCGGACGATGCGCCCGCTGACAGACGTCCCCAGGGTCGCGGACGTGGCGAACACCCACACTCCGGGTGAACCCACCTCCGCACCGCCATACGGTGCACCACTGCGCAGCAGCACTGGCTGGACGGGCCGGGTCCCATCCGGCTGGGCTGCTCCGGCCGTGCGCGAGGCGAGCCCCAGGGGCATCAGACCGGCCTCGGGGGAGAGCTCCACGGCGGCGACCACGGCCGTGTCCAGGCCGGAGGGGAGATTGGGGATCACCACCTCCGTGCGGAGGAGCTGCTCGCGGCGGGGGCGGTGGGTGATGCCGGTGAAGTGGTTGTAGTCCGGGAGGTCCTCGCTGCCCTGGCAGCGCGTGGTGTCCGAGCACAGGCCATCCCCATCGAGGTCCGTCTCGTCCGGTACGTACGGGAGGTGGGGGGTGGAGGTGAAGGCCTGGAGGGAGTAGTCCATCGCGCCGGAGTAGGCGAGCAGGTCCGTGGGACGGAGGCTCGTGGCCTGGGCGAGGGGAAGCTTGCCGGCGAAGGCCACGGCGGTGCGGCGCCCGGCCAGTCCCAAGCCATACGAGCGCGGTTTGATCTCCGTGGTCCCCGCGAGCCCCAGGGACGCATAGGCCACCAGGCCGGCGGGGGCGGGGACGCGCTGGGTGAGGCCAGGGATGGAGACGAGGAAGGTGTCTCCGAAGAGATTGGTGAGGTCCACCGCTGTCGGATCCCCCGCGGACAGCATGGAGAAGCCGAGCCACAGCTCGCCGGAGGAGTGGACCTCGTTGAAGCTGATGCCCGCGTTGAAGCCGGCGGCGCCGTGGACGGGGTTCTCCCCGAGCGGCAGCAGCACGTCGCGCACGGGAGTGGAGACCACGGAGACGCGGTCGTACCGCAGCCGCCCATCCGCTCGCGTCTCGGGCGAGGCGGCGGAGAAGCTGGCGGTGGCTCCGGTGGAGCCAGGGAAGAGGGCCACGCCGCTCGCGTCCGTCGTCACCGTGACGGGAGCGGGGCAGGGGCCCGAGGCGGGAGGCGTGTCACAGCCGAGCACCTCCACGCCGGCGAGCGGACGCCGGGAGGCCGCGTCGACCACGGTGACCCGCCGGCCGCTCTCCAGCACGGGCAGCACGGTGAGGGTGGCCTCCTGGGGAGACACCGCCGCGCCCACGGGAGACGCCCGCACGCGCACCGTCCCGGCGGACACGGCCGTGACGAGACCCTTGGACGACACGGTCACCGCGCTACTGGGAGCGCCGCTCGCGTCCACTGCCGAGAAGCTGGCCTCGGCCAGCGGGAAGCTGGCGCTGTCCGGCGCGGAGTAGGCCACCAGCGAGAGCTGCACGGTGTCTCCCACCACGAGCGTGGCCACCCGGGGGCTGAGCGCGAGGGCGACGATGTTGCCCGCTGGGGGCGCGGGGCGACAGGCGCCATCCGTGCAGGCCTCGCCCGGGGCACACTCCGCATGTCCCCGGCAACCTCCCGGCACGCATCGGTTCGCCACGCAGGTGAGACCCGAGGGGCAGGGGGAGCCCTCCGTGCACGCGGAGGTGGGCTGGCAGTGCGCGTCCCGGCAGTACGCGGTGGCCGGGCAGTCCGTGTCCACGAGGCAGCGGGACAGCTCCTGGCAGATCTTCGTCGCGCAGTCGAAGCCCGGAGGACAGGCGCCCGAGGTGAAGGCCCGGCACTCGAAGTTGGGGCCGCACTCGGAGGTGGAGGTGCAGAGCTGGTATTCGAGGCAGCGTCCCGCGGTGGCGCTCGTGCAGTACTGGCCCGAGGGACAGTCGGCCTTGGTAACACAGCCCGCGCGGGCGCACGTGCCGGCCTCGCAGATGAAGCCCGCGCCGCAGAGCTGATCATTCAGACACTGCCGCAGACAGTCGCCCTGCCGGCAGACGTAGAGCAGGGAGGCCACGCGGGGATCCACCCCGGGCGCGCAGTCCGTCGCCTGGGTACACGGCTCCTGGCACACGCCCTGGAGAGGCTCGCAGCGCTTGCCCGCTGGGCAGTCGTTCGACGAGGTGCACGCGGTGTTGGTTACGCATCGGCCCTCGCGGCAGGCCTGGTTGGCGGCACAGGCCGCGTCCGAGCCGCACTGACAGCGGCCGTCCGTGCAGGCGAAACCTTGAGCACAGTCGGTGGCCTGGGTGCACTCGGGACGCGGGGCGCAGGAGCCCCCCGCGCACACCTGGCGGCTTCCACATTCGGAATCATCCAAGCACACCGGACCACATCCACCGGAGCGGCATCGGCCGTCGGGGCAGTCGGCGTCCGTGTCACATGGTATCGTCGTGGTGGGCGGGCAGGCGGAGAGCACTGCCAACAACACAACGGAAACAAGAGCCCTGGACATCCCGCTCCCCGAGGGAAAAGTTCCGGGGGTCCGTGCGCTGCTGCATGGCGGTGACCGGCCGGCGTGGTTAGTGGGTTCCTGAACTACAGCACAGAGGAGTCACCCCGTGGAAGCCAAGCGATACTTGCAGGAAGTGGGCTCGCAGGTGTCCGACGACTTCGTCAAGAATCGCTCCATCCTCTCCTTCGAGGAGTACGTCACGCTCTTCATGAGCGATCCCCGGGGGCAGTCGCGCAACGCGGCCCAGTACCTGCGCGACGTCATGGACTCCTACGGCACGGAACTGGTGCCGCACCCCACGGGGAAGGTGCGCCGCTTCAAGGTCTTCGACGTGCCCTCCAGCGATCGGGACGGCCGGGTCGCGGGCCAGGAAGAGGTGCAGAACGCCATCTACCGGCTGCTCGGCAACTTCACGCGCGCCGGCCGCATCAACAAGCTCATTATGCTGCACGGGCCCAACGGCAGCGCGAAGTCCACGCTCGTCAACGCGCTCAAGGCCGGCATGGAGGCCTACTCGCGCCAGCCCGAGGGAGCCCTCTACCGCATCAGCTGGATCTTCCCCTCGGAGAAGCTCGTCAAGGGCTCCATCGGCTTCGGGGGCGAGCGCGCGGCGGCGGCGGCGGCGGCCACGGGCGGGGACCTGTCCACCTACGCGCATCTGGACGCCGAGTCCATCGACGTGCGCATCCCCTGCGAGCTGAGGGATCATCCGCTCTTCGTGGTGCCCCCCACCGAGCGCAACCGGCTGCTCGAGGGCGCGCTGAAGAAGAAGGGCCTGAGCAATGGGGACGGGCAGGGGGATGGCGACTTCGTCCTCTCCGACTACCTGCTGCACGGAGAGCTGTGCCACAAGTGCCGCAGCATCTACCAGGCGCTCCTGTCCAACTACAAGGGCGACTACCTGCAGGTGCTCCGCCACGTGCGGGTGGAGCGCTTCTACATCTCGCGCCGCTACCAGGTGGGCACGGTGACGGTGGAGCCGCAGATGAGCGTGGACGCCATGTACCAGCAGGTGACGGCGGACCGTGCGCAGATGCTCAACATGCCACCCGCGCTCCACAACGTGGCCCTCTTCGAGCCCCATGGTCCGCTGGTGCACGCCAACCGCGGCATCATCGAGTACGCGGACCTGCTCAAGCGCCCGCTGGAGGCCTTCAAGTACCTGCTGGGCTTCAGCGAGACGGCGCAGGTGCCGCTCGAGCACTTCGTGTTGCAACTCGACGAGGTG
Source organism: Vitiosangium sp. GDMCC 1.1324 (assembly GCF_003044305.1). GTDB lineage: Bacteria > Myxococcota > Myxococcia > Myxococcales > Myxococcaceae > Archangium. Next base: position 405,318 of record NZ_PZOX01000001.1, read on the forward strand.
CTCCTCGCCTCGTCCAACGAGAAGCACCTGGGCGCCTTCAAGGAACTGCCGGACTTCGCTTCCTTCAAGGGCCGCATCGAGCTGGTGCGCGTGCCCTACCTGCGCCGCTACAAGCTGGAGCAGGAGGTCTACGACGCTCAAATCACTCCCACCACCGTGGGCAAGCACGTGGCCCCGCACGCCACCCAGGTGGCCGCCATGTGGGCCGTGCTCACCCGCCTCAAGAAGCCCATCCCCGACCGCTACCCGCCCGAGGTGAAGGAGCTCGTGGATCAGGTGACGCCGGTGGAGAAGATGCACCTCTACGAGGAGGGCGTGGTGCCGGACCGGCTCAGCCTGTCGCACGGCAAGGAGCTGCGGAAGCTGCGCACGGACATGTACGAGGAGTCCGACGCCTATCCCAACTACGAGGGCCGCAGCGGCGCCAGCGCCCGGGAGATCAAGACGGCGCTCTTCAACGCCGCGCAGAACGCCGACTACAAGTGCCTCAACGCCCTGGCGGTGCTCGAGGAGCTCGAGGCCATCTGCAAGGACAAGAGCGTCTACGAGTTCCTCCTGCAGGAGGTGGTGGACGGCTACCACGACCACGAGGAGTTCGTGCGCGCGGTGGAGGCCGAGTACCTCGACCGGGTGGACGAGGAGGTGCGCGAATCCATGGGACTCGTCTCCGAGGGCCAGTACCGCGAACTGGTGGAGCGCTACGTCTACAACGTGAGCCACTGGGTGAAGAACGAGAAGATCCGCAACCGGATTACCGGAGCCATGGAGCGTCCGGACGAGCAGCGCATGGCGGAGATGGAGGCCATCGTCATGCCGCGGGGCGAGGATCCGGGCGAGTTCCGGCGCGGGCTCATCTCGCAGATCGGCGCGCACAAGCTGGACAACCCGGACTCGGAGATGGACTACCCGCGCATCTTCCCGGACATGTTCCGCCGCCTGCGCGACCACTACTTCGAGGAGCGCAAGCGGGTGCTGCGCCGCAACAAGGAGAACGTCCTCAAGTACCTCTCCGAGGAGCGTGGCACGCTGTCCTCGCGCGAGCAGGCCCAGGTGGAGAGCACCCTGAAGACGATGCACGAGCGCTACGGCTACTGCGAGCACTGCGCCAAGGACGCCATCCTCTTCCTCATGAAGAAGCGCTACGGCTGAGTCGCTGGAAGCTGCCGGGCGGACGAGCGCCCGGCGGCCACGATGCTTCCCGAAAAATGGGTTGCAGGGGGAAGATGGGAACTCAATACAGGTTGAGGGCTTTTGTTCCTCTTCCCCCCCTCGTTCGGAGCATCGATGACTCGCTTCACCCTGGGCCTGCCTGCCCTCTTCGCCATGCTGTCCTGCGCTGCGGCTCCGAACCCGCTCGCCGCCCCCGATGTCCCGGGCACCGGCGGAGGGAGCGGCAGTGCGCCGGTGGTGATGCAGCAGGTGGGCGTCTCCACTCCAAGGCCCACGCGCAAGGATCTGGTGAAGCGGATCCTCCCGCACAACGTGCGGCTCGCCCTCGTCGAGGATGGCAAGGCCCGGCGCACCGCCTCGGGCGTGGTCATCGGCAACGAGAAGACCGCAGAGGGGCTCGTCAGCTACGTGCTCACCAACGCGCACGTGGTGGACATGGCGGACCTGAAGGATCCGAGCCTCGTCGTCATCGTGGATGAGCGCGCCGACTCCAAGGAGTACGTGGCCCAGGTGGTGGCCACCGGCTCCGTGCCCGACATGGACCTGGCGCTGCTCAAGGTGCCCGGCCTGCCGCTGACGCCCGCGCAGCTCGCGTCGGACTCGGAGCTGGAATTGGGCGATGACGTGGTGGTGGCCGCATGCCCCTTCGGCAGGGCCCTGTCTCTCTCCGGCGGCATGGTGTCCCAGGTGGAGTGGGACAAGGAGAGCAAGGCGCCGCGCATGTTGAAGACGGACGCGCCCATCGGCTACGGGGCCTCCGGCGGCGGCATCTTCAGTCTCGAGTCGGGCAAGCTGCTCGCCATCGTCGAGGGCTACCGCACCGCCAAGGTGGGCTTCGCCGTGGCCGAGCAGAACTACAGCTTCGACGTGCCCATGCCCGGAGAGACCTTCGCCGCTCCCACCGCCAAGGTGCGTTTCTTCCTCAATCAGAAGGGCTTCTCCCGGCTGCTCGGAAGCACCCCCGCGGCGGCCCCGGCCCCGGGCAGCTCGCAGACCGCCAGCCGCTAGCTCGCGCCCTCCCAGGGGCTCGCCGGGAAAGTGGACACTCCTTCCCACCACGGTACATCCGGAGGAGGGGAGGCACGCATGAGCAACCGGAGCTCCTGGGATCAGTACTTCATGGACATCGCGCATCAGGTGGCCAGCCGCGCCACCTGCGACAGGCGGCACGTGGGCGCGCTCCTGGTTCGCGACAGGACCATCCTCTCCACTGGTTACAACGGCTCCATCCGGGGCCTGCCCCACTGCGACGACGTGGGGCATCTGATGGAGAACGGCCACTGTGTGGCCACCGTCCACGCCGAGGCCAACGCCATCATCCAGGCGGCCAAGAACGGTGTGCGGATCGACAGCGAGCGGGACAACCCCACCACGCTCTACACCACCGCCAGTCCCTGCTGGCCGTGCTTCAAGCTGATCGCGAACGCGGGCGTGCGCCGCATCGTCTACGGCGAGTTCTACCGGGATCCGCGCATCTTCGAGTACGCGGGCCGGTTGGGCATCGAGCTCGTGGGGCCGGGTCCGGAAGAGCAGCCAGTCGAGCGCTGAGCACCGCCGCACACTGTTCGCGAGTGAACACTCCTCGCGTGGGCTTGTCCCTCGGTACAAGTGAAGCGTCGTGTCGCCGACACCTGATGAGGAAGTTGGCCGACGCTTCGCTGTGGGAATTCGTCGCAGCCAGCAAGAATTACCGCCCCAGGGTTGACGGTACCAGTGGGGCTCCCTAAATCCCCGCAGCGACAGGGCGGCGGGAGTGAAGGGCGCCGGTCAACCTCTAGGAGCTTTCGTGATTACCTCCACGGCTGCGAGCAGCAGTGTGCCCTCGGTGCGTGAAGGGGCGGACCCGGTGGTGGATGCCGCGCGGTACGGTGCGGTTCCCACCCTGATGGACAGCCTCCTGCACGATGTGCGCAACCCCTTGAATGCACTCTCCATCCACCTGGAGGTTTTGACGGAGAAGCTCAAGGGGGAGACGGGCCAGGTGCCGCCCTCGCAGGAGAAGAACCTCAAGGCCATGCGCGAGCAGATCCAGCGTGTGGACGGCATCCTGCGGCGCTTCGCCGAGTTCATCGTGAGCCGCTCGGGCGCGCCCGGCGAGGCGGACCTGTCCGAGACGGTGACGCGTGCCATGGATGTGTTGGCGCACGAGGGCCGCAAGCGGCGTCTGCAGGTGCGGCCGGTGATCGTCCCCGGCGTGCGGGCGCGGCTGTCGGACACCGGCGAGCTGGGCTTCCTGGTGGTGCAGACGCTGATGAGGGCCTACGGCCGCTCGGAGCAGGGGGCGGAGGTGACGGTGGCGGTGCGGGCCGAGGACGCGCGGGCGGTGCTCGAGGTGATGGATGCCACGGGCTCCGCGGTGGAGAGCGTCCCGGAGGCGGCGGCCCTGGCGTTGCGGTGTGCGCAGCTGGGTGTGGAGCTGCACCTGCGTGCTGGCTCGTGCCGGTTGTCCTTTCCGCTCGTCTGAGCAGGCGAACGGGCTTCGAAACCATTCCCTTCCCCCAACTGTCTGATGTCTGGAGGTTCTCACGTGGGCAGCGCGCGAATTCTGGCCGTGGACGACGAGCGCGATACGTGCGAGGCGCTGGCGGAGATGTTGACCGCCTGGGGCCACAAGGTGGAGACCGCCTTCGACGCGCACGACGCCCTGCGCAAGGCGGGCGAGTTCCGGCCCGACGTGGTCCTGTCGGACCTGGCCATGCCGGAGACGGATGGGCTGGGCCTGTTGCGGGCGCTGCGGGACGAGCTGCCGGACTGTCCGGTGGTGCTCCTCACCGGCCATGGGACCATCGACGCCGCCGTGGAGGCGATCCGCGAGGGCGCCTATGACTTCATCGTCAAGCCGCTCGACACCGCGCGCCTGAAGGTCTGCATCGACCGGGCGCTGGAGAAGAAGGAGACGATGCGCGAGGTGCAGGGCCTGCGCCGGCGCCTCAAGCAGTTGGGTTCCTCGGACTTCATCGGCCAGTCCGCGGCCATGCGCAAGGTGTTCGAGCTCATCGAGAAGGTGGCTCCCTCCAAGGCGAGCGTGGCCATCACCGGTGAGTCCGGTACGGGCAAGGAGGTGGTGGCGCGCGCCATCCACAACCTGTCGCAGCGCCGCGACAAGCCCTTCATCGCCATCAACTGCGCCTCCATCCCGGCCACGCTGATCGAATCGGAGATCTTCGGCCACGAGAAGGGCGCCTTCACCGGCGCCGACCAGCGGCGCCCCGGCGTCTTCGAGCTGGCCCACGGCGGCACGCTCTTCCTGGACGAACTCGGCGAAATCCCCATCGAGCTCCAGGCCAAGCTGCTGCGCGTGTTGGAGGAGGGCCGGCTGCGGCGGCTGGGCGGCAAGGTGGAACTCGAGGTGGACGTGCGCGTGCTGTGCGCCACCAACCGCGATCTGCGCAAGGAGATCGAGGCCAAGCGCTTCCGTGAGGATCTCTACTTCCGCCTCAACGTTTTCCAGGTGCACCTGCCGCCCCTGCGCGAGCGGCGCGAGGACGTGCCCATCCTGGTGCAGTACTTCGTGGAGAAGTTCCGCGGGGACTCGGCCAAGCGCGTGACGGGCGTGCACCCGGACGCGATGGAGATCCTCAAGAACCACGAGTGGCCGGGCAACATCCGCGAGCTGCGCAACGCCGTGGAGCGCGCCGTCATCCTCTGCGACGGCGAGCTCATCATGCGCGAGCACCTGCCCCCCGACATGGCGGGCAAGAGTCCCGAGCGCCACACCTTCCGCCTGCCCTACGGGCTGTCGCTCGACGCGGTGGAGCGCGAGTACATCCTCGGCAGTCTCCAGCGCAACGGGAACAACAAGGCCCGGACGGCGGAGGTGCTCGGCGTGAGCGAGAAGACGCTCTACAACAAGCTCAACCGCTACGCGGCCGAGGCCCGTGGCCAGCAGCCGGGCTCCAAGGGCGCACAGGAGGGGGGCGGCCTGTCCGGCCACGCCAGTCCCTCGCTGGGCAGCACTCCGGAGATCCGCTGACGCCTTCTCCCACCGGCTCCTCCCTACTCCAGCGGACCCTGACGCGGAGCCGACCTTTCCGGTTGGCTCCGGGTTGCACTCCGGGTCCTCGTCCAGATACCGGGAGAGCGAGCGCCAGGGCGCATGTCCCTCATGAGAAGGCAGCATGGCGCACTGCGTTGCGAGTGGGTAGGATACCCCGTCTTCGCTTGACTCACAGGGTCACTGCGGGCGATCCTGCGGGTCTCACACACCCATGCGGCACCCGGTGACCACAGCTCCCTACCCAGGGATATTTCCGGCGTGTCTTCTCCGCGGCTGTCCAGAAAACAACGGAGACCGGCCACGCCGGGGGGCGTCAAGGAAGGCCACGTTTTCATGAGCGACGCGCGAGTTCTTCACTTCTTCGGCGGCAAGGGCGGGGTGGGCAAGACCACGCTCGCGGCGGCATACGCCTTGCGGCTCGCGGATGAAGCACCCAAGGAGAAGGTGCTGCTCGTCTCGTTGGATCCGGTGCGCTCGCTGTCGGATCTCGTGAAGAAGAAGCTCACGGCGAAGCCGGCGAAGCTGGAGGCGGAGGAGGGCGAGGCCGCCAAGGAGCCCAAGCCGGAGGCGAAGGGCAAGGGCAAGGCGGCGGCGAAGGGCAAGGCGGACGGCGGCGTGTGGGCGATGGAAGTGGAGCCCGCGGCGCTGGCCAAGGGGTTCCTCGCCAGGTACGTGCCCGCGCTCCAGAAGACGGCGGTGAAGGGCACGCACCTGACGGAGGAGGACCTGGGCAAGCTGTACGCTCAAGCCACTCCCGGGCTGGAGGAACTGCTGGGGCTGCTGGACGTGGTGGAGCACCTGGAGAGCGGTGAGTTCGATCGGGTGGTGGTGGACACGGCGCCCACCAGCCACACGCTGCGTCTCTTCGACATGCCGGTGGGGCTGCGCAAGTTCCTGGGCATCGTGAAGGCGGGCGCGGAGCGGGCCGCGGGTGGCAAGGGCAAGAAGGCCCCGGCCGCGGCGGAGGAGCAGGCGTTCCTGGAGGAGTTCGCGGCCAAGGCGGAGAAGCTGCTGGCGCTGCTGAAGGATCCGGCGCGCTCGGCCTTCCACCTGGTGGCGCTGGCGGAGCCGGTGCCCGAGGCCCAGACGCGCATGTACTTCGCGCAGCTGCGCGAGCGCGGAATTCCCGTGGTCGAGGTGGTGGTCAACCAGGTCGAGGACAAGGAAGGCTGTACGGCCTGTCTGGGCCGGCGAGGGCTCCAAGCACCACACGTGCGCAAGTTCCAGGCGCTGGACAAGAACGTACCGGTGCAGCTGGTGGCCAAGCGCGAGGTTGCCCCTCGTGGCCTGGAGATGCTCAAGCCCTTCGCCAAGGAGTGGGCGAGCGGCAAGGAGACGAAGGCGCTGGAGTTCGCCGCGTCCGAGGGCCCTCCGGCCCTGGTGCGTGCCCCGTCCATGCCGCCCATCGCGGCGCCGCCGCTGCCTCCCACGCGGCTCATCTTCTTCGTGGGCCAGGGTGGAGTGGGGAAGAGCTCGTGCGCGGCCGCTGCGGCGGTGACGCTGACGGAGAAGGAGGGGCCGGTGCTCCTCATCTCCACGGATCCGGCGCACTCGCTGTCGGACGTGCTGCAGAGCCGGCTGACGGACGTGGAGACCCAGGTGAAGGGCACCAAGGGTCTGTACGCGCGCGAGCTGGACATGGCGGCCTGGTTCAACAACCTGCGCAAGCGCTGGAAGGAGAAGGCGGAGAAGGCCTTCGAGGGCGCTCCGAAGACGGGCAACGACGTCCCGACGGATCTGCTGCTGTTCCGCAACCTGCTGGACGCGGCGCCTCCGGGCATCGACGAGCTGGCCGCCATGTCGTGCCTGACGGACGCGCTGGTGCAGGAGCGCTTCAAGCGGATCGTCGTGGATGGGGCGCCCATGGTGAATTCCATGCGCGTGGTGGAGCTGGCCGACACGGCGAAGGGCTGGTTCACCGCGCTGCACGGCGTGCTGTCCAAGTACAAGGCCAAGGGCCTGGGCGAGCTGGCCGACGACATGGCCGCGTTCCTCAAGCACATCAAGCGCTTCGAGGACGCGCTGGCCTCGCCCAACGAGTCGCGCTTCGTGGTGGTGACGCGAGGTGAGGAGCTGGCGGCGGCGCGCTCGGAGCGGCTGGTCGAGTACCTGAAGGAGCGCAAGCTCCAGGTGGAGCGCGTGCTGGTGAACCGGGTGGGCCCGAAGGCGGACTGCCCCAAGTGCGAGAACCGCCGGAAGAACGAGCTCAACGCGGCCAAGGTGATCGAGAAGAAGATCGGCCTGCCCGTGACGGTGGCGCCCGCCCTGGGCCGTCACCCGGCGGGCCTGCGCGAGCTGAAGGCCTTCCGCACGGCCTGGTACGCGCTGAGCGCCACCGCGAAGACGAAGGCGGCCTGAGCCACTTCGAGGCCGCCGCGCCACGGGAGCGGCTCTTCTCGGAGCTGCTCAGGGCGCCCTGAGCGAGCCCCGGGCTCCTTCGCTCACCAGGGGTTGACTTGGGGCAGGCTCGGGAGCGTCCGGGGCAACTGCTGCCGAAGCCGCTGCGCCAACTCCTGGGGAGTGCGAAATCGCTCCCGGGTGGGTGGCATGGCCTCACCGTGCTCCAGCCGCAAGGCAAGCGCCGGTCCCACGAGCAGCAGGCAGATCGCGGGGATGATGCACAACCCCACGGGCACGAGGGCCGTGAGGGTCAGTCCCAGGGCGCGGCGGGCTGGCGAGGTGGTGGGCCCGAGCGATGGCGTCAACCCGCCCAGGCCAGCCGCGAACAGGGCGCCACCCAGGAGCCCCAGGAGCGCGGCCAGCAGCCAGCTCGCGCCTCCGACGAGCGTGCCGAGCACGGGCTCGACGAGGCCCGGAGAGGCCGCCGCCAGCAGGATGGCGAGGAAGAAGGGAGTCCCCGCCACCACGACCACCAATCCCCACTGCCGTCCCTCGAGTCGCACCATCCCCCGGTTCCTCCTGCCAGGGAGGGTGGGCAGGGGCGGCCTGGCCGCCAAGTCCCTCGGGGGGAATCCGTCCTACGCCTCGCACTCGGAGGGCGAGTCGAGGAACGTTCCCATCTCCTCGAACTCGAGCACTCCGCGCAGGGTCATCTTGCCTCGCACGGGCTTCTTACCGGGGAAGGTGAGGGTGAGGGTGCGTCCCTGGAGGGTGTATGTCCCCGTCACCTCCTCGGTGCGGCCGGGGTTGGCGTCGTCGACGATCCTCCGCCACAGCACGACCTTCTGGCCCTCGGGGAAGGTGAGCTTCCGGGTGGAGCCGTAGACGCCCTCGCCCGGGGAGTACCAGGTCACCCGGCGGAGGATCTCCGGGACATCGGCCTGCTTTGCGGGGGAGCGGCCCAGCAGGCGCTGCCAGCCTACCGTGTCCCGGATGGGGTCCAGGTCCGCGTCCTCCTTGGCTCGGGCGAGCCGGCGCGGATCCAACCGGACGGCGGTGTTCAGCCGCTCGAGAATCGTCTCCCGGTGGGCCGAGTACTGGCAGATCTCCCCCTTCTTGCGCAGCACGCCCAGGGTGGCGGCCGCGTTGTAGTGGGCGAGGGCGAGCTTCGGATCGGCCTGGGCGGCGGCCTCGAACTTCTCTAATGCCTCCGGGTACTTGCCGGCCTGGTAGAGGCGGAAACCCTCGGTATTGAGGGCGCGGGCCGACTGGGCGGGCGAGGGCGCGGCCAGGATGAGGGCGAGCAGGAGCAACAGGCGGTGCATGGCACTCCGATGGGTAGGAGAAGACGGGATTCTACGCACCGCGTAACGGGTTGCGCGTTGTAAAGGCCTGGGGGCAGGTGATAGGGGTCCCGCGCCATGGCGAACGGCATCAACTATCCACTCGATTTCGAGCGCCCGCTCATCGAGCTGGAGAAGAAGATCGACGAGCTCAAGGCCCTCTCGGCGAGCGGCTCGGTGGATTTCACCTCGGAAATCTCCAAGCTGGAGAAGAAGGCCAAGAAGCTGCAGACGGAGATCTTCAGTGATCTCTCGCGCTGGCAGGTGGTGCAGCTGTCGCGCCACAGCTCCCGGCCGTACTTCCTGGACTACGTCCAGCATCTCTTCACGGACTTCTTCGAGATGGCGGGAGACCGCCTCTTCGGAGAGGACCCGTCCATCGTGGGCGGCTTCGCGCGCTTCGAGGGACAGGTGGTGATGCTGATCGGCCACCAGAAGGGCCGGAACACCAAGGAGAACATGGCGCGCAACTTCGGCATGCCGCGCCCCGAGGGCTACCGCAAGGCGCTGCGGCTGATGGAGCTGGCCGAGCGCTTCGAGAAGCCCATCCTCACCTTCGTGGACACGCCGGGGGCCTACCCGGGCATCGGCGCCGAGGAGCGCGGCCAGGCCGAGGCCATCGCGTACAACCTGGAGGTGATGAGCCGGCTGAAGGTGCCCATCGTCTCCACGGTGATCGGCGAGGGCGGCTCCGGCGGCGCGCTGGCCATCGGCGTGGGCAACCGCGTGCTGATGATGGAGAACAGCATCTACTCGGTCATCTCGCCCGAGGCCTGCTCGTCCATCCTCTACCGCGACGCCTCCAAGGCGGAGAAGGCGGCGGATGCGCTGAAGCTGACGGCCAAGGATCTCAAGGAGATGAACGTCATCGACGAGATCATCCCCGAGCCGGCCGGCGGTGCGCACCGCGACTACGCCAAGGCCGCGGAGAACCTGGGCAAGGCGCTCCGCAAGAATCTGGGCGAGCTGGTCGAGCTGACGGCCAACGAGCTGGTCCAGGACCGCTACCAGAAATTCCGCGCGCTCGGCGTGTTCTCCGGGCGCTAGCTGTCACCCAGGAAGCCAGATCTCATGAGACCGCTCGTTCCCCCGTACATCGAGACGCTCAAGCCCTACGTTCCGGGCAAACCCATCGAGGAGACGGAGCGCGAGTACGGCCTCACGGGCGTCATCAAGCTGGCCTCCAACGAGAACCCGTTGGGGCCCTCGCCCAAGGCTATCGAGGCCATGCGCGAGGCGGCGCTGAAGGTGCACCTGTACCCGGACGCGAGCAGCTTCACGCTCGTGCGCCGGCTGGCCGAGCACCTCGGGGTGAAGCCCGAGGAGGTGGTGTTGGGCTGCGGCTCCAACGAGCTCATCGAGCTGCTCATCCGCACCTTCACCACGCCCGAGGACGAGGTGCTGCTGTGCAAGGGCTCGTTCCCGGCCTATCGCATCTCCGTGCAGGCCCACGGCCGGCCTTTCTCCGAGGTGCCCATGCGCGAGGGGCACCGGTACGACCTGGAGGCGATGGCGAAGGCGATCACCCCGCGCACGCGGATGATCTTCATCGCCAATCCGGACAACCCCACGGGGACGACGTTCGGCCGCCAGGAGTGGGAGGCCTTCCTGGCGAAGGTGCCGGAGCACGTGCTGGTGGTCCACGACGAGGCCTACTTCGAGTTCGTGGACTGGCCGGAGTACTTCAGCGCGGTGGAGTACTTCCGGAAGTACCCCAACGTGGTGGCGCTGCGCACGTTCAGCAAGATCTACGGACTGGCGGGTCTGCGGCTGGGGTACGGGGTGATGGACGCGAGGCTGGTGACGTACCTGCAGCGCACGCGGATGCCCTTCAACCTGACGATTCCGGCGCAGATGGGCGGCTTGGCGGCGCTGGGTGACGTGGATCATGTGCGGCGCACGCGCGAGCTCAATGGCGAGGGGCTGCGCTTCTTCGAGGCCGAGCTGCCGAAGCTGGGCGCGCGCCTGACGAAGAGCCACGCGAACTTCGTGCTGGCGGACTTCGGGCGGCCGGCGATGGAGCTGTACGAGAAGCTGCTGCGCAAGGGCGTCATCGTGCGGCCCGTGGCGGGCAACGGCTACCCCACGTCCCTGCGCATCTCGGTGGGTACGCGCGAGGAGAACGCGCGGTGCGTGGCGGCGTTGAAGGAGGTGCTTGCCTCATGAGTCAGCGCCCCTTCATCGTGGCCATCGATGGCCCCGCGGGCGCGGGCAAGTCGACCGTGTCGAAGGTGCTGGCGCGGCGGCTGGGCTTCGCGCTGGTGGACACCGGAGCCATCTACCGCTGCGTGGCGCTGAAGGCGCGGCGGGAGGGCATCGCGTTCGACGACGACGCGAAGCTGGGCGAGCTGCTCGGCCGGGTGCGCGTGACCTTCCAGGTGGTGGGCGAGGACAACCACGTGTTCCTGGATGGCGAGGACGTGTCGGGGGAGATCCGCACGCCGGAGAACTCGATGGCGGCCTCCCAGGTGTCGAGCCGCCCGGTGGTGCGCGCGGGACTGCTGTCGCTGCAGCGGCGGCTGGCCCTGGAGGCTCCGAAGGGCGCCATCCTCGAGGGTCGGGACATCGGCACGGTGGTGTTCCCGGACGCGGACGCGAAGTTCTTCCTGGAGGCCAACCCCGACATCCGGGCGCGGCGCCGGTTCGAGGAACTCTTCCAGAAGGGCGTGGAGCGCTCGCTGGAGGAGGTGCTGGCGGATCAGATCAAGCGCGATCAGGACGATGCGTCGCGAGCGGTGGCTCCGCTCAAGCCGGCCGAGGACGCCATCCGGCTGGATTCGAGCGTCCTTCCGCTGTCCGAGGTGGTGCACCGGCTGGAGCAGGAGATCCTGGCGAGGATCTCCAAGCGGTAGCTCCGCCTCCCGGCTACTTCCGCCGCGCGAACCACCTCATCAGATCCTCGAGGGCGCGGCGGTCCACGTCATCGAAGGTGGCCTTGTGCTCGGAGTCGATGTCGAGCACGGCGATCAGCTCGCGGTTGGGGCCGAACACGGGGACGACGATCTCCGAGGCCGAGCGGCCATCGCAGGTGATGTGACCCGGGAAGGCATGGACGTCCTCGACGACCACGGTCTCGCCCCTGGCGGCGGAGGCGCCGCAGACACCCTTGCCGAAGCGGATCTCCAGGCACCCGAGCGTCCCCTGATAGGGGCCGACGCGCAGCAACTTGCCGGGCTCCACGACGCGGTAGAAGCCGGTCCACAGGTGGCCGAAGGCGTGGTGCATCAGGCAGCTCATGGTGGCCATGCCCGCCACGTCGTCGTTGATGCCCTCCAGGACGGCCTCGATGTGCTTCTTGAGCTCGGCATAGGCCTCGGTCTTCGGCTTGCCGCGCAGATCCAGGGTGACTTCCGCCATGGTGTGGTCCTCGAAACAGGGGCCGGAGCGAGGTCGCGCCGACGTGCGGCGCATGTTTAACCTGAACCCGCTTCCGCCGCATACACTCGGCGGCCACCTGGAGCCGCTGCACACGGCCCCGGCACTCCACTCGGGGCGCTACTCGAAGATGGGGACGGAGTCGTCCTTGTCCTTCCCCTGTTTCGCGGCGCGCGAGGGCCGGGAGGAGGGTTCGGCAGGCGCCGTCTTCGCGGGCTCCAGCGTCACGCTCACTTCCTGCGAGTCCGCCAGCACGCCATTGAAGTCCAGCTTGCGCTTCAGGTCCTGGTGCTCGGACAGCCGGAAAGTGAGCTCGTGGATCTCGTTGCGGCGCAGCTGACGATCGAACGGAGTCGTGCCGATCTGCACGTCGCCATCGAAGACGGCGGCGCCAGGGGGAGCCGAGCGGATCTGCACCAGGAGCATGCTGTCCGCCGCGGGCGCCGCGGGCTTCTGCACGGGGGCCGGATCCTTCTTCACCTCGGCCACGGGAGGGGGCTCGGCCGGCGGGGCGGAGGGGCGCAGCACGACGAACGCGCCTCCCGCGGCGATGAGCGCGAGCGGCACCGCCACGAGCGCGATCTTCACGCCTGACATGCCTATCCCCTGCGTCTCCTCCCCGATCGAATGGGTGCGCTGGCGAACGGGCGAAGCACCCCCATTGCCACCGCGCGCGGCCACGCTGGATGGCTGGGAGCCCCGGGACGCGGGCTGTGCACCGCGGGCCACCGAGGGCTGTGCGCCCCCACGAGCCACGGAGGGCTGGGAACCCGCCCGGACCGCCGAGGGCTGAGAACCCCCGACCCGGGGAGTAGGAGAGGGCGCTCGGGAGCGAGCGGCGCTCGGAGACGAGCGGCCCGGCTTCGACACGCTGCGCTGGCTCGGCTTGCTGCCGCCGCCCGCATCGGGAGCCGAGTTGGTGGGGAGCGCGTCGAGCTCCTCGGGCGACAGATCCGCCACCGCGTCCAGCATGGCGTCGACGAATTCCTGGGCGCTCTGGAAGCGATCCTCCTTCTCGCGGGCGAGCGCCTTCTGGAAGAAGTCCTCCAGGGCCTGCGGCGCGGGCGCACCCTGTCGCTTGGAGGCCACCGTGGGCGGAGGCTGCGTCAGGGCGGCGGTGAGCGCCTTGCGCACCGTGTTGGCCCCATAGGGCGAGGTGCCCGTGAGGCAGTAGTAGAGGACGCCACCCATCGAATAGAGGTCGGAGCGGTGATCGACGCTCTCGCCACCGGCCTGCTCGGGCGGCATGTACTGCGGCGTGCCGAGCACCTGACCGGTGGAGGTGAGCTGCATCTCCTCCTCCTGCTCAAGCGCTTTCACCAGGCCGAAGTCGAGCACCTTGACGAAGTCCCGCCCGTCCAGCTGCTGCACCATGATGTTGTGCGGCTTGATGTCGCGGTGGACGGCGCCCTGCTCGTGGGCGTGGGCGAGGCCGCGGCAGGCCTGCTCGATGATGTCCACCGCGCGGCGCAGGGACATGGGGCCGTCGCGCTTGACCTGCTCGCGGAGGCTCTCGCCCTCGAGCAGCTCCATGACGTAGTAGCAGGTGCCGTCCTGGGCGCGGCCGAAGTCGTAGATGGTGATGACGTTGGGGTGGCGTAGCCGGCTGGCGATTTCCGCCTCGCGCCGGAAGCGCTCGAAGAACTGGGGCGCGGCCGCCAGCGAGGGGTTGAGCGTCTTGACCGCCACCGGCCGCTGGACGGACGTCTGGGTGGCGCGGAAGACCATGCCCATGCCGCCCTGGCCGAGCACGTCTTCGATTTTGTAGCGGCCATCGAGCACCTGGCCGATGAGCGCCATCTGGGAGGCGCTGCAGAGATGATCGGGACCTTCGGCGCTACCGCAGTGCGGGCAGGGGGGAGCCATCAGGACGCCGAGTATAGGCAACCCGGGCGGCGGCGGGCAGGGGGACTGTCGGGGGCCACCCCGGATCCGGGGGCCGGAGAGCGAGCGGGCGGGCACATCCGTCGTTCCCGGGAGGCCGCCGGGCTGTTACACCCCCGGATCCGACATGAGCCTCGTCATCGCCCAGGACATCTGCCTCTCCTACGGGAAGAAGGTTCTCTTCGACAACGAAAGCTTCACCCTCGGCCCCAAGGACCGCGTGGGCCTGGTGGGCGCCAACGGCACGGGCAAGAGCTCGTTGATGAAGATCCTCGCGGGTGCCCAGCACTCGGACTCGGGGACGCTCACCTACCGGCGCAAGGCGCGGATCGGCTACCTGCCCCAGGAGCTGGCGGGCCTGCCCCAGGGCTCGGTGGTGGACGCGGTGATGAGCACCGTGCCCGGCCGGGACTCGCTGGAGTCGCGCCTGCGGGAGACCGAGGAGGCGCTCGGCAACGCGGCTACCGAGGAAGAGCAGCTCGAGCTGGCCCAGACGCTGGCGGACCTGCACACGGAGCTGGACCACTTCGAGGAGCATTACGGGCGGCACCACGCCGAGCGCATCCTCAAGGGCCTGGGCTTCCGGGAGGCGGACCTGTCCAAGCCCACCGGCGCACTGAGCGGCGGCTGGCGCATGCGCGCGGCCCTGGCGGGCCTGCTGCTCCAGGATCCGGACCTGCTGCTGATGGACGAGCCCACCAACCACCTGGACGTGCCGACGCTGGCGTGGTTCGACGGCTTCCTGAAGCGCTCGAACAAGGCGCTGGTGCTCATCTCCCACGACCGCGACTTCCTCAACCGGCAGGTGGGCCGCATTCTCTCGCTGGAGGTGGAGGGGCTGCGCTCGTACGTGGGCAACTACGACACGTACAAGCGGCAGCGCGCCGAGGAGATGGAGCAGCTCAAGGCGCAGGCCGAGCGCGTCGAGGCGCGCAAGGCGGAGCTGCAGGCGTTCATCGACCGCTTCGGCGCCAAGGCCACCAAGGCGCGGCAGGCGCAGAGCCGCGCGAAGATGCTGGAGAAGATGGAAGACGTGCAGGTGCTCGAGGAGCGGGCCACCATGCGCTTCCGCTTCCCGGAGGTGGAGCGCTCGGGGCGTGACGTGGTGACGCTCGAGGGCATCCAGAAGCACTACGGGGACACGGTGGTGTACTCGGGGCTGGACGCGCGGGTGGAGCGCGGGCAGCGCATCGCCGTGGTGGGCGCGAACGGCGCGGGCAAGACGACGCTCCTGAAGATCATCGCGGGCGAGCTGGTGCCGGATGGGGGCACGGTGACGCTCGGGCACAACGTGGTGATGGGGTATTACGCGCAGCACCACGCGGACAAGCTGGACAAGCGCAACACCATCATCGAGGAGGTGCGCCCGCTGGCGGCGGACAAGCCGGAGAGCTTCGTGCGCGGGGTGCTCGGGTCGTTCCTGTTCTCGGGGGACGACGTGGACAAGCCGGTGGGCGTGCTGAGCGGTGGAGAGCGGGCGCGCGTGGCGCTGGCGAAGCTGCTGCTGGTGCCCTCCAACCTGCTGCTGATGGACGAGCCGACGAACCACCTGGACCTGGACTCGACGGAGATGCTGATTGAGGCGCTTCAGGGGTACGGGGGGACGCTGGTGTTCGTGTCGCACAACCGGAGCTTCGTGAACGGGCTGGCGACGCACGTCTGGGACGTGGTGGGCGGGAAGGTGGAGTCGCACCCGGGCAACCTGGACGAGTACTTGTACCACCAGGAGCAGCAGCGGCTGGCGGCGGAGGCGGCGGGGCTGGGGGACAAGCCGGCGGAGAAGGCCTCCACGGCGGGGATGACGGAGAAGGAGCGCAAGCGGATGGAGGCCGAGGCGCGGCAGAAGCGCAGCGCCGTGGAGGGCCCCATCAAGAAGGAGATCGCGAAGCTGGAGGAGGCGATCTCCAAGCTGGAGGTGGCGCAGAAGGAGCGCGAGGCGCAGCTGGCGGACCCTGTGCTCTACAACGACTTCGCGAAGGCCAAGCCGCTGATGGACACACACCGCGAGGGCAAGGAGCAGTTGGAGCAGCTCTACGCCCAATGGGAGGCGGCGCAGGAGAAGCTCGCCGAGGCCTCCGCCTTGCTCTGAGGAACAGCTAGGATTCGCGGCCTCTACGCGCTTCAGGAGGCAGCACTTGCGTATCGGCATCGACCTCGGCGGAACCAAGATCGAGGCACTCGCCCTCGGCGACGACGGGCGTGAGCTGGGACGTCACCGCGTGCCCACGCCCCGTGACGATTACGAGGGGACCCTTCAGGCCATCGTCGATTTGTGCGCGCGCCTGGAGCGCCAGACGGGCCAGCACGGCAGCGTGGGCGTCGGCATTCCGGGCACCATCTCCTCGCGCACCGGGTTCGTGAAGAACGCCAACTCGGTGTGGCTGAACGGGCGCCCCCTGGATCGGGATCTCGCTCGGGCGCTGGGCCGCCCCGTCCGGCTGGCCAATGACGCCAACTGTCTGGCCGTGTCCGAGGCAAGTGACGGGGCCGCCTCCGGGCAGGCGGTGGTGTTCGCCGCCATCCTGGGCACGGGGACGGGTGCCGGCGTGGCGCTCGACGGGCGCCCCCATTCGGGCCGCAACGGCGTGGGCGGTGAATGGGGACACAATCCATTGCCGTGGGCGACGCCGGAGGAATTTCCCGGCCCGGAGTGCTACTGCGGCAAGCGGGGCTGCCTCGAGACGTGGGTGTCTGGCACGGGCTTCGAGAACGACTACGCACGGGTCACCGGTACCCGTCTCCGGGGGCCGGACATCGCCGCGCGCGCCGAGGCCGGTGAGCCCTCGGCGGTCTCGGCGCTCCAGCGCTATGCGGACCGGCTGGCGCGCGGCCTCGCTCACGTCATCAATATTCTGGACCCCGACGTCATCGTGCTGGGCGGCGGCATGTCCAACGTCGCCGCCCTGTACCGGCTGGTGCCGGAGCTCCTGCCCCGCTGGGTCTTTGGCGAGGAAGTCGACACGCCTCTGCGCCCGGCCCTGCACGGCGATTCGAGCGGCGTGCGCGGAGCCGCCTGGCTGTGGCGGCCCGAGGAGGCGCGAGCGGCGGCGACCAGGTGAAGAAGAGGACTGCCCTCATCTACCGGTGATGACGGCCGCCCCGATTACCTCCTCCATGACCGCCTCCGTGGTTCTCATGGACGGGGCCCGCGTCGTGGTAGCGGGGGCCGTAATGGGGGCTTTGGTAGTAGTGGGGGCCTCCGTATTGCCGGCCCCAGGAGTAGTAAGGACGCACCATCGGGTAGCGCCGCCAGGTGTGGAAGAAGTAGTTGGGGTGCCCCCACCTCACGGTGATGCCCGCGTGCCGGTACTCCGGAATGACGACCCGGACCGAGCCAGGCATGGCCCAGCCTCCGTCGATGAAGGCCCATGAGGGTCCTCGCCTGACCCACCTCGGCGTGACGAAGACCAGGCCTGGCCGGGGCGGTGCGACCCAGGTTCCGTTGATCCAGGTCCACTCGGCGCCGGACCAGTACCAGTAACCGGGTGCCCATGTGAGGTTTGGCGCGGGAGCGGGCGGCGGGGTCTCCGCCTGCAACTGGGGAGGCGCCTGGGCCGTCGTGACCTCTTCGTTGGTCAGGTCGACGGGGATCTCCACCTGCGTCGAGCCGGGCCTCGCCCAGCCGCCGGAGACCCAGTACCAAGCGTTTCCGTCCTGCTGCCAGTAGCCGTTGACGAACTGGTAGCCCGCCATCTTCGCGATCCAGGCCCCTGGTTTGAAGCGCCACTGGTTGCCGTCCCAGTACCAATGGCCCGAGGTCCACACCGCGTCGGAGAAGGGCCGCGCCGTAGGCGTCTCCGCGGGGAGCTCTGGAGGAGGTGAGGGAGCTGTGGGCTCCAGATTCGCATCGTCATTCGCATCCGCGTTCGCGCTGAACTCGGAATCGGGCGCGGCGACCGGAGCCGTCTGCGCATGGACGACCGGAGAAGCCAGACCGAGAACCAAACCGACCAACCATCGAGGAGTCATGACGTCATCTCCGCTGCCTGCCGTCCCAGTACCGCCAAGGTACATGGCCACGGCATGCCCTCTTGTCAGGGGCTCATGATGGGACGTTCACCCGCCCCATTTATTCATGCCACTTTTCCACACGAGTCGGAGCAAGAGAGGGAGGGCCAGGTCCACCGCTCGTCCGGCAGGCGGGCGAGATGGATCTGCGGTAATCGATGGGGCATGAGACCGACCACCGCGCTTCTCAGCCTCGTCCTGCTCGCAACCCCGGCTTGCACTCACGGCACGAACATCCAGGAGACTGCTCCCACGGACCTCGCCGAGCGAGGCCGCGCGCTCGCCAGGCGCGTCATGATCGCGGATGGCCACATCGACGTGCCCTACCGCCTGAAGGAGAAGCTGGGGCCCGATGGTGAGCCCACCGAGGACGTCTCGCAGCGCACCGCCGAGGGCGACTTCGACTACCCGCGCGCCATGGAGGGCGGGCTCGACGTGGCCTTCATGTCCATCTACATCCCCGCCGAGTACCAGGAGAAGGGTGGCGCCAAGGCGCTCGCGGACTCGCTGATCGACATGGTGGAGAAGCTCGCGCGCAAATCGCCCGAGAAGTTCGCCATGGCCCGCTCGGTCGAGGAGGCCCGGCACAACTCCCAGGAGGGCAAGGTCTCCTTCGCGATGGGCATCGAGAACGGTGCCGCCATCGAGGACAAACTGGAGAACGTCGCGCACTTCCAGAAGCGTGGCGTGCGCTACATCACCCTCACGCACTCCAAGGACAACCAGATCAGCGATGCCTCCTTCAACCAGGGCAAGCGCGCCTGGAACGGGCTCAGCCCCTTCGGCAAGCAGGTCGTGGCCGAGATGAACCGGGTGGGCATCATGGTGGATGTCGCGCACCTCTCGGATGACGCCATCCGCCAGGCGGTGGAGTTGAGCCAGGTGCCCGTCATCGCCTCGCACTCCTCATGCCGCCACTTCACGCCCGGCTTCGAGCGCAACATCAGCGATGAGCTCATCCGTGCCGTGGCCGCGAAGGGTGGGGTGGTGATGATCAACTTCGGCTCCGCCTTCCTCATCCAGGCCGTCCACGCCTACGAGCAGGAACTCACCAAGGCGGCCGAGTCCTTCGCGCAGGCGCGGAGTCTGGCGAAGGAGAGCCCCGAGATGAAAACGTTCGTCGAGTCCTATCTGCGCGAGCACCCGATGCCGCTCGCCAGGGTGGAGGACGTGGCCGACCACATCGCCCATGTGGTGAAGCTGGTGGGCATCGATCACGTGGGACTCGGCTCGGACTTCGATGGCGTGGGCCCCACGCTCCCCACCGGGCTCAAGGATGTGTCCCAGTACCCGAACCTCTTCCGCGTCCTGCTCGAGCGTGGCTACAGCGAGGCGGACATCGAGAAGATCGCCTCGGGCAACGTCTTCCGCGTGTGGCAACAGGTCGAGGCCCACGCCGCGCGCCTCTGATCTCCGCTGAGGTTCCAGTCAGCCCGGCGCGTCAGGACTTCGCGTCGGGCCGTGCCTTCCGCCGGGCCAGCAGCGAGGGCCCGAGCAGGCTCACCGCGCTCAGCGCCAGGGCGGTGGGTCCCAGCCAGTCTCCCCAGGCCACCATCAGCGTGGACAGGTGCGGAGCGGGAGGGACCGTCACGGCCACGCTCGCGCGATGGTCGTCTGGCACCTCGGTGAGCACCTCTCCCGTGGGGCTGATGAGCGCGGAGATGCCCGAGTTGGTGACGCGCACCTGGGGCAGCCGAGTCTCGATGCTGCGAAACGCCGCGTGCATCAGGTGCAGCCTCGGCGCGGGCGTCCCCGAGAACCACGAGTCGTTGGACAGCGTGACGATGAGCTCGGCGCCCCGCCGGGCCTCCTCGGCGACATAGCTGGGGAAGATGGACTCGTAGCAGATGAGCGGCGCGACGGTGAGCGCCCGGCCCTCTCGGAGCTGGAGCGCCAGCGTCTGCGGACCGGGTCCCCGCTTCCAGTAGCCCGTCCAGGACATCCGTTCGCGCAGCCACGGCGAGTCGAGCACCTCGGGGACCCACTCCGTCAGCGGGAAGAGCATCGTCTTGCGGTACGCCGAGCGCGCCAGCGTCCCATCCCGTCCGGGGCCCAGGAACATGGCGGCGTTGTACTCGCGCTCCTGCTCCAGGTCGTACGTGCCGAAGAGCAGCGGCACCCGGCTGCGCGAGACGAACCCGGAGATCTCCGCGTCGAACTCGGCGCCCGCCTCGCTCTTGGGCGTGCCGAAGGTCGTCGGGTACACCGTCTCGGGCCAGATGAGCAGATCCAACTTCCGGTTCTGGAGCAGCTCGTCCGAGAGCCGGTAGTGCGTGTCCAGGATCATCCGGACCACGTCGTAGGTGCCCATCTCCGCCGCGAGCTTCTCGTACTTCGTGATGTTCGCCTGCACGACGCCCACCACGAGGTCCGGCTCCTGGGCCTTGTGGCCGGCCACCTGCTGATAGCGGAGCTGCCCATATCCGAGCCCGCCCAGCACGAGCGCCGTCAGCACGGCCAGGGGTGCCAGCGCGCGCCTCGAGCCCACCCGGAGGCCGTGGGCCGCGAGCGCCTTCCCCGCAGCGAGCACGCACTCGTTGGCGATGAGGAGCACGAGCGTGAGCCCATGCGCTCCGGCGATGTCCGCGCCCTGCCGCATGAGCTCGGACGCATAGAGGCCCTGCCCGAGGGTCTCGGCGAAGAGCTTGGGACACAACCACTCGGTGCCCACGTACACGAGGGCGCTCGTGAGCGTGACGCGCCAGAAGGCCAGCGGTCCCTCGGGGGTGGTACGCCGCATGTGGTAGCGCACGAGGGCGAAGGTGATGAACTGCAACTCCATGAAGGGCGCCAGCGCGAGCAGGGCGAGCCAGCACAACGCCAGGGGCGCCTGGGAGTAGCTCCGCAGCGCTTCGGGGAACCACCCGAAGATCGCCGCGGTGAAGGCGAGGGCGAGTGCCACGCCCGCGATGAACGCTTCTCGCCGGGAACCAACCTGGTCGAGCACCAGCAGCCAGGGCACGAGCGACACCCAACAGAGCGCCACCCAGCGTGCCTCCAGGCTTCCGAACAGCCACACGAGGCCGGTCGTGCCCGCGACACCGAGCAGCAGAGCCGCCAGGCGCCGCGAGCGTGCAGCGACCGGGCTCATGGAATGGGCTCCACTCCCTCGGGCCCGGTTGGGACGTCCAGGATTTCGATGGGCATGCCCGGGGGCGCCATCTCGGGAGGGACGACACGGTTCGAGGGCAGCTCGACGGGCTTCCCGTTCGAGTCGACCGGCTTGTAGTCCGGATGGAACATGAGGATGGGCTTCACGCGCTCACCGTTGTCCGTGGCCTGGTAGTGGCGCACATAGCCGGGAGGCAGCTCGAAGTCCTCGGGCACGACGATGCCCTGTTTGATGGGCTTGGTTCCCGGGCGGTACAGGTTGATTCCCTCCGCCGGTCCCGAGGGCGCCGCCTCGGGTGTCGCGGGCGCCTGCTGAGGAGTGGGCTCGGCCTGCGCCGGTGTGCCCTGGGGCTGAGGTTGCGTCGCGGGCTGCGGAGCGGGGGTTGTTACCTTCGGAGCGGGCCGGGACGGAGGAGGGGAGGTGTTCTCCGCGACCCTCACGGGTGCGGCCTCCGCGGTGTCCGCAACGGGGCCCGGCGATGACACGAGCCAGGCGCTCAGGAGCAGGCACACGACGGTGAAGCCGAGCGCCAGCCCGACGATCCACACGCCGTTGCCCGTGCGCTTGCGTTGGATGTGCGTCACGCCGTCACGATCGACGCGCCGCTCGTAGGTGGGAGGCTGCGAACCCATTCTCGCCCCTGTTCTCCGGGCCTCGTATGCTACGGGCCCCCTACCGCCCGGGCAATCCGTCGAGACGCCGGGTGGATGACTCCTGCTCCAAGTGAATCCCATGCACGCTGCCGATGCGTCCGCCGCGCCCCCCGCCGATGGTCAGGCCGTTGCCCCGCGTTTCCAGGTCCACGCCTACGCGCTGGCTCCGCGCATCCTCGGCGCCGTTCTCCAGGTATTGAGCGCTGCCTGCCTTCTTGTCGCTTCGGTGCTCATCGTCCGCTTCACCTTCACCGGGGCCATGAACCCCACGCCGCCCGCGCTGGCGGGCTGGTTCGCCCTGCTCGCGCTCGTCCTGTTCGGCCTCACCCGGCTCATCCACGGGCTGTCCGCCGCCTCCTTCTCCCTCGAGCCCGAGCGGTTCGTGTTGGAGCGCCGGGGTGATCGGTTCGAGATTCCCCTGGGCTCGGTGGAGTCCCTCCGGACGTGGCGGCTGCCCCTACCGGGGGCGGGCCTCTCGTTGCGGATGAAGTCAGGGCGCACCTTCCAGCCCTCCGCACAGGTGTCCAATCCCCTGCCATTGCTGGAGGCGATCGGCCGCGAGAGCCCACTGGCCTCGGCGGCAGCGCGGCATCCGCTCACGGTCTTCGCGAACGCCCGGGCGACGAGCATCCGCCGGCGCTGGTACCGCGTGGCGTTCAAGTTCGTCCTGTTTCCACTGTTGCCCGCGGGCATCATGTTCCGGGCAAACCAATACATCACCTACGGCGGGCCGTTCGGCCAGTACCAGATGTACGGGCTCGGCCCCTACCTGCAGAGTCTGTTCACGTACTGGGTCTTCTTCACCGCGGTGCTCGTGCTGTTCGCCACCCTCTGGCGCGTTCCGGCCGAACTGGTGGCCTTCCTCGCGGCGTGGCTGTCACCGCCGCACGCGCGGGGCGTGCGGCGGTTCGTGGAAGGGGCCTGCGCGGTGCTCTACTACGCGGGCTTTCCCGCGCTCATCGCGGCGCGGTTCTTCCTGTGAGGCGTCAGCCGATCACGGCGCGGCGGGATCGAAGGTGGAGATCGTCCACCCCATCTTCTCGTGGCCCCACTTGTTCCACTGGGGGTTCTGGCCGTTGACGATCTGGGTGTTGGAGTACTCGGGAGCGCCGGAGCCCGAGCCATTGCCCGTGAACCAGTTCAGGCCGATGGTGGACGAGCTGTAGTAGGAGGGGTGGGTGTCGTCAGACTGGATGTAGTCGTAGCTGGTGCTCGAGTTGGCGAAGTGCGTGTTGGCGTCGCGCAGGGTGCCGAGCAGCGTGCTGGTGATGCGGGTAACGTAGGCGGCCTCGGTCTCGCCCGAGCGGTAGCGGAGAGCGTCGCGGTCGATCTCCCCGTCACCGTTGGAGTCGTAGTCGGCCGCCATGAACTCGGCGAAGGAGTCGGCGCACTTGAAGCCGTACTTCTCCGCGAGGTTGCAGGTGCGCCAGTTGCTCTTGGCTAGGTAGGGGATGAACTTGGTGCGCTTGTTGATCTTCGTGCCGGTGGTGGAGTCCGTGCAGCCGGTGAGCACGTTGTCCGCGTTGAAGCCCGGATAGTAGATGGTGGAGACGACCTTCACCTTGGCCGTGGTCGCGTACTGGTTGATGGCCTGCATGGCCTTCTCCGTGTACGTGGTGCAGGCGGCCAGGGCCGAGTCCAGGCCGCTGTAGTCACAGGTGCCGGTCTGGTCCGTGAAGGCAGAGCGCGCCTGCAGATAGTCGTTGCCGCACATCTCGAACGTCACCGCGCGGGTGTTGCTCGCCTGCATGTACGAGCGCTCGGAGACGATCTTGTTGTTGTAGATGTCGTCGGCCTTCGCGCCGGACTTGGTGCGGCGGATGACCTCGATGTTGGAGCTCCACTTCGTGGACAGGTACTCGCCGTCCACGAGCGGGGCCGAGCGCTTGCCCACGCTGAACAGGTCCCCGTTGTAGCCGGCGTAGATCGAGTCACCGTAGGCCACGACGCGATAGGTCGAGGTCGCACCCGAGCGGTTGATGGTCCAAGAAGTGCTCTGGTTGATGGTGCTGGCGGCGGCGCTACCGCCCACCAGGGCAGCAGCGGCTACGGTGCAAGACAGCGCGGAACGAATGGACATAGGTGTCTCCTTTTCGCTCTCCGTCACAGGACAGGGAGTGAGGGGGGAGAACCAGTTTACTGACTGTCGAATCAATTCCTCACAAAAAAGAGAAAGATCCGCCTATCTAGTAAAAATGACGCAATGCGGAAGGATAGGATTGATGCAGTGCGCCAATGATTTGCAGGTTTGACGCAGTGCAATGCGTTAGGTTTGACGCAATGCAATACGCCGGGGCGCTGGAGAAAGGTTCAGCGCAGGAGCTTGGAGAAGAGCCAGGAGAAGGCGGAGCTGACGGCATCACCCACGACGTCCAGTGCGGCGTTGGACCCGCTCGATTGGAACAGGTCATCGACATCGGCCTCGGGCCCGATGTCCGGTGTGCGCGGAGTGAGCCGGGGCTCCACGGGGCTGGCTCCAGCCGGCGCACAGCTTCCGCACCACGTGCGCCCTTCCCACGCGAAGGCGTGCTCGGGCTTCAGTTCCCGGCCGCAGCCGGCACAGGTGGAGCGCGCCTTCTCCATCGACTTCGGGCCCTCGTACCACTCCTCGAGCCACGTCTCGCGCTCCGTCTCCGCGGCTTGCTGCAGCACTTCCAACTCACCGGGGTCCAGCGCCACGCCGTGGCAGCGCGTGCACACGTCCACCGGGACTTCCGCTACACGAGCCACGGTCACCGTTGTCACCGCTAGCGGCGCGGTGCCGCACTGAGGGCAGCGCGGAGCGTCCGTGCCACAGGCAGGGCAGGAGGGGACGTAGTCCAGCATTCCCTGGCAGCTCTTGCACTGGCCCGGCTTGCCGCGAGCCTGCTCCACCAGCGCCTCGGTGGTCGAGCCCCCGAGCACCTTCGCCAGCGTGCCGCCCTCGAACCAGACGGCGCCGCACTCGCCGCACTGATCGCGGAGGATGCCTCCCGTGAGCGTGGGTCGCATCGACTTCGTGCAGAAGGGGCAGGGGTTCATGGGGGTAGAGGAGTAGGGGGCCGGAGCGTACCCCGTCGGGCGGTTCCTCTCCCAGGTGGATCCTCCAGAGGACGGGCGGGCCGGGGCTTTCGGAGAGACGTCGGGTGAATGACGCTCGAGGGCTGGAGGAGGAGCGCACTGGATGAGGGCCGTGCTTGCATGGAGCCATGCACTCGCGCATGTGGCCGCCACTGATGTGCATCTGCCTCGTGGGCTGTGTGAGTGGCGGCCAGCAGGTGTTGCGTCAAACCGTGGGACCAGGACCTGGACCGGGCTGCGCGAGCACGCTGGATTGCGCGTGCAAGAACGGCTCGGCAGCGGCGTGCGAGCAGTTGGGGACGGCGCCGGAAGTGCCCAAGCCCGAGGCACCCAGGACTCCGGATCCAGAACCTGTCATGCCACCCGGTACGGGCAAGGTGCCTGTGACGAACGAGATCCGAACGACGGACAAGGAGACCAAGGACCGGTGCGTGGAGCATTTCGAAAAATGCGTGGATGCAGGCGGTGGAAATCTGCCGGGACGCTTCGACGGAGAAAGCCGCTGCGCTTCGTGCTTGGAATACTGCACGAGCAACGGTTTCTGGCCGGAGGCGCTCTACACGTGGAATAGGGTGCGGCTGCCATGTCCAGGCATCTGACAAAGGAAGAGGAGGAGCGGCTGTGGCGCCTGGCTCAAGAGTGGGATCGGCTCTACCTCTCGCTTCGAAATGCATCTCTCGCCGAAAAGATCCAGGCGTTCAAGCAACTCGAGAAACGGTTCCTGAAGGAGATGCGTACCGCGAGTGGGAAGCGGCAAGTGCAGAGGCGGATCACCAACTCTCTGCTCATGGAAACCCGTGTCGGACCCTGGAGAAGGTTCTCGCCGTACCTGCGGCGAATGGAGAGGATCGGCTACGCCTCAATGGACGATCGGTTGTTGGTCTGTTGCTGGGCAGCGCAAGCTGCCCAGGGATCTCCAGCGGGGCTGAGCAAAGCGGTTGCCCTCCTCATCGACTTCGAACGGCGGGCTCGCATTCGGCCTCCAGCTCCGGAAGCGCGGGAGCAGGTCGAGTTCATGGTGGCTCGCGCCCGGAAGTTCGCGGGTCTCGGCGCGACGGAGGACGTCTCGGAAGGGGCGCAGCGCTCGAAGAAGCCGAAGGCACGTGGCCGCCGCTCGGTCGAGTAGCGTTTCTGGCCAGAGGCGCTCTACTCATGGAATGAGGAGCGGTTGCCATGCTCAGGCTTCTGACACAAGCAGAGGAGGGGTCGCTGCGCATAGGACAAGAGAGAGGGCGTCTCTCTCTTTCGCTGCGCAACGCATCTGTTGACGAAAAGATCCGAGCCTACAAGCAGCTCGAGAAACGGCTTCTCACGGAAGTGCGCACCGTGGTCGAGGCGCGAGAACTTCGGAGGCGAATCGCCGAGGATCTCATTGTGGCGGCCAGCGATGGTTCCTGGAGACTGTTCTCGTCATGCCTGCGGCGGCTGGAGAAGCTCGGCTATTCAACGATGGACCGTCGACTTCTGGCATGCGTCATGTCCGCGATGGCATCAAAGGGCTCTCCTGCGGGCAGGCGAAAGACCGCCGAGCTCATCACCGACATTGAGCGGAGGACCCGTGGCCGGAAATATCACCCGGCATTGCGGGAGGAGATCGACAGCACGTTGGCTCGCGCCCGGAAGTTCGCGGGTCTCGGCGTGACGGAGGACGTTGCGGAAGGGGCGAAGCGTCACAAGAAGCCCAACGCTCGCGGCCGCCGCTCGGTCGAGTAGCTCGGCCTCAGCTCGCGCGGCGCTTCTTCTCTCGCTTCGACTTGCGCTCGGGCTTCGGCGTCGGTGTGTGCTCCGGAGTGCCACCGTCCAGCGATACGGCCTCGGCGGGCTTCGTGGTGGGGAAGGGCGTCCCATCCACGATGACCGGCTCCGAGAACTGGGCCGGCTCGGACAGGGGCACGGGCAGGCGGATGATGAAGGTCGCGCCTTCTTCCGGCTTGCTCTGCACCGACAGCGCCCCGCCGTGGTTCTTCACGATGCGCTGGCAGATGGCCAGCCCCAGCCCCGTGCCCTTCTGCTTCGTCGTGTAGAAGGGCACGAAGATGTGCTGCTGTTGATCCTGCGGAATCCCTGGGCCCGTGTCCGACACGTGCAGCTCCACGAACGAGTCTCCCGCCGAGGAGCGGAAGTCGTTGAAGCGATCCGGCCGCACCGTCTTCACCGTAATGATTCCCCCGGTGTCGGTCATCGCCTGCATTGCGTTCTGCACCAGGTTGATCAGCACCTGCTTGAGTTGCTCCGCGTCCGCCTCCACTCTCGGCAGGGCCTCCTCCTGCTCGATCTTGAGCTCGATCCCCTTGGGCATCTCGTTCTGGATGAGCCGCACCGTGCGCGTCACCACCTCGTTCAGGTCCGTGGGACCGAAGGTCTGTTTCAGCGGCCGCGCGTAATCGAGGAACGCCGACACCACTCCGTTGAGGCGGTTCACCTCCTCGACGATGACTTCCAGGAACTCGCCCTCCTCACCCGGCAGCCGCTTGGGATCCAGGCACTGCGCCGCCCCCTTGATGGCGCCCAGCGGATTGCGGATTTCGTGCGCCAAGCCCGCCGCCATCTCTCCCAGGGCCGCCAGGCGGTCGCGCTCGCGGATCTTTTCGTACAGCTTCGAGTTCTCCAGTGCCGTCGCCAGCCGCTCGGCCACTTCCAGGATGAGGGCGATCTCGTCCGAGGCGTACGCCTCCGGCAAGCGCTCGTCCCACAGGTTGAGGAAGCCGATGACGCGGTCGTTGCCCAGCAGCGGCACGGTGATGCCGGCCTTCATCTGAAGGAGTGCCGCTCGCGTGTCGTTGAGCCGCTTGAGCTCGTCGCGGAAGCGCTTGCCCTCCACGGCCTGCTGCCTCAGCACCACGATGCGCCGCTCCAGGTTCTCCAGCAGCACCGCCTTCTGTCCCGACGCCACCGCGAACAGCACGCCGCGCGCCGCGCCCGTGTCCAGGAAGCTCACCGGCGCCGGCCCTCGCGCGTCCAGCAGCCGGTAGCCCGGCCGGTCCTCCGCGAGCAGGTACAGCGAGGCGTGGGTGATGCGCCCCGACTCGTGCAGCGCGTCCAGCGTCATCCGCGCCAGCTCGGAGATTTCAATGACGCCCGCCATCCTCGCGCGCACGCCGCCCAGCACCCGAAGCAATTCGAAGCGCTCGCGGAAGAAGATGGCCACCACCTGCTCCTCCACCTTCACCCTCAGCGGCTCCAGGAGGATGAGCACCACGAAGGCCGCCACCACCGTGTTGAAGACGAAGAGCGAGGTGTTGTTCTCGTCCACCCACACCGTCAGCACGGTGAAGACCGCGGCCAGGATGGTGGCCAGCACCGTCTGCGAGGCGATCTTCCCCAGCAGCTCGTGCAGGTCCATCAGCCGCAGCCGCAGGAGCGTCTGCGCCAGGAAGAACAGGTAGAGCGTGGTGAAGACCGGCCCCAGGGTGGGGAAGGGCAGGCCGTAGCGCTCCAGCAAGTCCAGCGCGCTGAAGAGGATGGCCGCGCCCGCGCCGATGGCCAGGTACGTCAGCCGCAACCGTTCGATACGCGACTCGGTGGTGCTGACTCGTCGGAGCAGCAACGAGACCGAGCCCAGCAGGGCTCCGAGCACCCAGGCGCCCATGGCCACGCGGGCCCAGCGGTTGAGGGCCAGGGGCGACACCGCCACGGCGAGGCCGAAGATGGCGGAGAGGATAGCGAGCCGCCGGCCGAGCAGAGACGTCCCCTTGCTCACCCCCAGGAATTCGAGGAAGAAGGCGACGGCCGCGCCAGGAACCAGCGAAGCCAGTAGAATGGTGGCGCCCACGGCCACCCGCGTCACCCACGGGTACTCCGCGCGCGCGAACAGGCTGTGCAAGAAGCTGGACAGGTAGTACCCGCCCACCGTCAAGGTGAAGACGGAGTAGAGCGTGAGCACCCTCGGACGTCCCGCCCTCAACAACATGGAAACGCCCAGCGCCAACCCGATGATGGCTGCGAGGAGTGCGCTCTGTGTCCGGATGTCCATGGGTTGCGGACAGTCTAACCTCCGTTCGCTCGTGGAAATTTTTTCCCTGCTTCCGGTTGTCTCCGGGGCTGCCCAGGCGCATCACCTGAGGGCCCTTCCCGTATGAAAGCCTTCGTCCCCCTGCTCGCCGCCGCCGCCGCCGCCACCTCGCTGGCCTTCACCCAGGCGCCGCTCACCGAGGAGCCCTCCGCGGCTCCCCAGTCCCTCACGGGCAACGCCCCGTCCGAGGCCCAGCTCTCTCCGCCCCCCGACGCGGAGAAGATCCTCGTGCCTCCCGGGTTCGTGGAGGTGCTCAACCCGGCGTTCCCCGACCCGCCCCCGCCCGCGCCCGCCCAGCCGAAGATCTTCAAGGGCCGCGCCTACGACCTGGACGACCTGTCGCCGTACTTCGGCGAGGGCAAGCTCAAGGAGGCCAAGCAGGCCTTCGACAAGGGCTTCTACGTTCGGGCCCGGGAGCTGCTGGAGAAGGAGGGGGATTCGCTCCCCGTGCGCTACCTGCGCGCCCTGAGCGCCGTGCGCGCCGGGGACGACAAGCGTGCCGCCGAGGAGATGACCGCCCTGGCCGAGGACTACCCCGCGCTGCGCGATCGCTGCCTCACCCATGCGGGCGTGGCGCTCGAGTCGCTCGGGCGCTTCGTCGACGCGGCCGTGTTGCTCGCCCAGGTGCCGGAGGGCTCCCGGTTGTACGCCGATGCTCGCCTGGCGCTCGGCCGTGTCCTGCGCAAGGCGAAGGACACCGAGGCCGCGCTCGCCGCGCTCGCGCCCCTGACCAGCCGCGCCTCGCCGTCGTGGGGCCGCAACGTGGGTGCCGAGGCCCTCATGGCCAGCGCCGACATCGCCGCGGAGAAGAAGGACAAGGTGCGTGAGCGCGAGTTCCTCTGGCGCCTGTGGGCCAGCCACCCGCTCACGCCCCTGGCCCAGCAGGCCGAGAAGCGTCTCAAGGGACAGCAGCCGCCGGTGGAGATGAAGGTGCTGCGCGGCGAGCAGCTCATCGAGCTCAACCGCAACCGACAGGGTCTCCAGGTGCTCGAGCCGCTGCTGCCCAAGCTCAAGCTGCCGGACGCGCTCGCCTGCCGCGCGCACTTCGCCTACGGCAAGGGCATGCGCAAGGAGCGCCAGCACTCGCGCGCCATCGCCACGCTCACCCCCGTGGTGGACAAGTGCCAGGATCGGGATCTGCTGCCGCGGGCCCTCTATGTGCTGGGTTCCTCGCGCTCCATCGTGGACCAGGTGAAGGGCCCCGAGACGTACGAGCGGCTCGCCCGTGAGTACCCGGACCACTCCTTCGCCGACGATGCGCTCTTCTATGCCGCGGACCTGTACGTGAAGACGGGCCGCTTGGAGCTGGCCTCGCAGCGGCTCAAGGAGCTCGCGAAGCTCTATCCCCAGGGAGACTTCCTCGGCGAGGCGCTCTTCAAGGACTTCTGGATCTCCCGCACGCTCAAGGCCGAGGACGGCGGGCTGCCCATGCTCGAGCAGATCGAGAAGCGCTTCGCCGACGCGGACGAGACGTACGACGTGGAGCGCGCGGCGTACTGGCGGGCGCGCACCCTGCAGGACAAGGGGGACTCCAAGGCCGCCGCGGAGCTCTTCGAGACGCTCGCGGTGGAGCACCCGGCCACCTACTACGGGTTGATGGCGCGCACGACCCTGCGCGAGCTGGAGCCGGCGCGCATGCAGCGCGTGGCCGCGCAGATCGACTTCACCCAGCAGGAGCGCCGGGCCCCCTGGCCCCTGCACGCGGGGGCGATGGAGAAGGATGCGCACTTCACCGCCGCCGTGGAGCTGCTGCGCCTGGGCTTCCCCGAGAGCGTCTCCTCGGAGCTGCTCGCCGTCAACCGCACCAACCTGCCCGCGGAGAACATCCGGCTGCTCGTCCAGCTGCTGGCGTACTCCGGTGACGAGCGCGGGGCCCATGCGGTGGCCCGCGTGGCGCTGCGCCGTGACCTGAGCGGCCGCATCACCCCGGAGACGCGGCCGGTGTGGGAGGTGGCCTATCCCAACGCGTTCCGAGATCTGATCGAGAAGCACACCGCCGCGGCCGGCGTGGAGCCGGATCTGCTCCAGGCGCTGATGCGCGAGGAGAGCGCGTTGGATCCCAAGGCGCTCTCGTGGGCGGGCGCGTTGGGTCTCACCCAGCTCATGCCCTCCACGGCGCAGTCGGTGGCGCACCAGCTCAAGCTCAAGAAGGTGACGACCCAGTCGCTGTTGGAGCCGGACATCAACATCAAGCTGGGTGCGCACTACCTGGGTGGGCTCGTCAAGCGGTTCTCCGGGCACACGCCGTTCGCGGTGGGCAGCTACAACGCCGGCCCGCTGGCCATCGACAGGTGGCGCGCCGATCGCCCGGGGATGCCGCTGGACGCGTGGGTGGAGGAGGTGCCCATCGCGGAGACGCGCGGCTACATCAAGCGGGTGCTGCGCTCCTACAACACCTACCAGCTCCTCTACGGGCGGCCCTCCAAGGTGCCCGCCGTGCAGGCGGCGAGCCGGTGATGTGAACAGGGTGTGAAGGGTGGGCGGGTTGGCTGGCGCGAGCGCCCCCGCTCCCTTAGACTTGTGGTCGTGGGTGCACCCTCGGCCGAAGACGGGGGGAAGAACGCGCTGCTGCGCGCGCTCCCCTCTATCGAGCAGCTTCTGCGCCGTCCCTCCCTGGAGGCACGGCTGGCAGGAATTCCGCGTGCCCGAGCCGTGGCGGCGCTACGGCTCGCGGTGGATCGCGTGCGCGGGCGGCTGCTGCGCGGCGAGGCTCGTCCCTTCGAGGACTCGGATGTAGACGAGGCGCTGCGCATCCTGGCCACGCCCAACCTGCGGCCCGTGCTCAACGCCACCGGCGTGGTGTTGCACACCAACCTCGGCCGAGCCCCCCTGGCTCCCGAGGCCGTGGCTCGCGTGGCCGCCGTTGCGCGGGGTTACTCCAACCTCGAATACGACCTGGACGAGGGCGAGCGCGGCAGCCGCTATGCCCCCGTCGTCGAGCTGCTCACCCAACTCACCGGAGCAGAGGGCGCCCTCGTGGTGAACAACTGCGCGGGCGCGGCGCTGCTGGTGCTCGCCACGCTGGCGGTGGGCCGCGAGGCCATCGTCTCGCGCGGAGAGTTGGTGGAGATTGGCGGCGGCTTCCGCGTGCCAGAGGTGATGAAGCAGTCCGGGGCGCGTCTGGTGGAGGTGGGCACCACCAACCGCACCCGGCGCTCGGACTACGAGTCGGCCCTCACGCCGGACACGGGCGTGTTGATGAAGGTGCACCGCTCCAACTTCGCGCTGGTGGGCTTCACGGAAGAGGTGGAGGTGAAGGAACTGGCCGCGCTCGGCCGGGCGCGCGGGGTGCCGGTGGTCGTGGACCTGGGCTCGGGGGCGCTGGTGCCGCTCTCTGGTGAGGGCCTCACCGGCGAGCCCACCGTTCCGGCCACCGTGGCCGCGGGCGCCGATGTGGTGGCCTTCTCTGGCGACAAGCTGCTCGGCGGGCCCCAGGCCGGCATCATCGTGGGCCGCGCCGGGCTGATCTCCCGCATCAAGAAGCATCCGCTGACCCGGGCGCTGCGCATCGACAAGATGACGGTGGCGGCCCTGGAGGCCACGCTGGAGCTGTACCGGGACGGACGTCCAGAGGCGGTGCCCACCTACCGGTTGCTCACCTGTCCCCCGGACGAGCTGCGTGCCCGTGCCGAGCGCTTGCTCCAACTCCTGGCGGTGAAGGGAATCAAGGCCCGTGTGTCCTCCATCTCCGGGCAGGTAGGCGGAGGAGCGATGCCCCTGGCCCGGTTGCCGTCCTTTGCGTGCATCCTCACCGTTGAGGAGCCTGCGGCCTTCCTGGAATGTCTCCGGGGGGCGGAAGTTCCGGTGATCGGGCGGATCTCGGACGGCGAGGTGGTTATGGACGTCCGGTGCCTGGCAGAGGAGGACCTTGGGCCGGTCGCTGAAGCCGTTGGTATGGCCTCACAGGGAAGGCAGCCATGTTGAACAGCGCCGTTCTCGTCCTGAACCGAAACTACCAACCGGTGCACGTCACCTCGGTGAAGCGCGCCCTCTCGCTCCTCTACCTGGGTGTGGCCAAGGCCATCGACGCGCAGTACCGCCTCTACGAGTTCGATGATTGGGCGGCCCTGAGCGCCACCGCACCTCATGACAGTGTCAGCACCATCAACCGGCGCATCCGCGTCCCCCGGGTGGTGGTGCTCTCCGCCTACGAGTACCTGCCTCGCGGCCGGGTGCGCTTCTCCCGGCTCAACATCTACGCGCGCGACCACGACACCTGCCAGTACTGCGCCCGGCAGCTTCCCCGCTCGGAACTCAACCTGGACCACGTGGTGCCCCGCTCCCAGGGAGGCAAGACGAGCTGGGAGAATGTGGTGTGCTCGTGCGTGCCCTGCAACCTCCGGAAGGGCGGGCGCACGCCGGAGCAGGCGGGGATGAGGTTGCTCAAGGTGCCCGTGCGGCCCCGGTGGACGCCGTTCTTCCGCGGGGCCTCCCGTCGCATCACCTACCGTGAGTGGTTGCCGTTCCTGAACCTGGCGGATGCCTCGTACTGGAACGTCGAGCTGCTCGACGACTGATCCGGCCAGGCCGATGGGCGTTCTCCCCATGGCATGTCGTTCACAGTGAGAGTGGCCGGTGCCCTGCTTCCGGGGTCTCCCGAGGTGCGCGGAGGGCGTCCGCGCGTCGACTGTCGAGGGAGAAACCTATGCAGGGAAACCGTTGGCTGGTGGCGGGCGCGCTCGCGCTCGTCATGAGCTTCGTGGGCTGCGACTGCGGCGAGACGCCGCCCGGAAACACGGATGACGGTGGCGTCATCAGTGGCCGGGATGGCGGGAATGGTGAGCCGGACGGTGGCGGCACCACCCCGGATGGAGGAGACGGAACGGTCCTGGACGGCGGTCCGGGCTCCCAGTGTGTGGCGGCGGGGGCGCTCTGCAGCCGGGACAAGGGTGCCCAGTGCTGTACGGGCGTGTGCGGCGAGGACGGCCACTGTCCGGAGCCCAACCCTCTGTGCCGGAGCGCTGGCGAGTCCTGCACCTCGGGCATCGAGTGCTGCACCAACGTGTGTGAGGGCGGCAAGTGCGGCTCCTCCCAGTGCCTGGACATCGGAGGCTCGTGCTCCACCCCCGAGCAGTGCTGCACCAAGACGTGCACCAGCGGCCAGTGCGCCCAGATTCCGAGCGACACCACGTCGGTGTGCAAGGTGGTGGGCCAGGCCTGTTCGGTGGACGGGGACTGCTGCTCCACCAACTGCCAGGCCGGCATCTGCGCTCGTGCCTACTCGTGCCAGGGCTACAACGACATCTGCACCCGGAACGCGGAATGCTGTGGCAACGCGTGCTCGGCCAACGCCGACGGTGGTGTGGGTCGCTGCCAGTTCGTCACCGGCGGTGGCGGTGGCGGGTGCATCCAGGACGGCAACCCGTGCAGTTCTGGCTCCACGTGCTGCTCGCGGACATGCGTGGACCTCGGCTATGGCGCCACGGTCTGCCAGCCCGTGAGTGGCTGCAAGCTCACCGGAAACTTCTGCACGCAAGACAGTGACTGCTGTGGTGGCGGTCCCAACCCCAACGGCAGCGTGAAGTGCGTGGGGGGCCGCTGCGACAACGGCCAGTCCTGCAACGGTGTGGGCAACATCTGCGGCGCCGGCAAGCTGCCGGACGGCGGTGTCACGGACATCAACGCGAGCCAGAACTGCTGCGACGGCAAGAAGGCCGTGTGCCACGTGGACTCGTCCGGCGTGCCGCGGTGCTTCGGCAGCGCGGGCATCGACGGTGGCCTCGGGGCCTGCCCCAGCGGCTACACCGGCGAGCCGGGCTGCTGCATGCCGGAGGGGAACACCTGCCAGTTCTCCGACCAGTGCTGCAATGACGCGCTGTGCCTCCCGGCGGGAGACGGCACCGGCCGGCTGTCGTGCCAGAAGCCCACCTGTGCGCCCGTGGGCACGCTCTGCAACCAGGGAGGCGTGACGTGCTGCCCGGGGACCCAGTGCCTGCCCAACACCGAGCTGACGAGCGCCTGCCAGGTTCCTCCGTCCACGTCGGACGGGGGAACGCCCTCCACGGACGGTGGAACCACCGCCGACGCGGGCACGGGTGGACCCACCTGCCAGGCCAACGGCGCCACGTGTACGGGCGGGGCGCAGTGCTGCTCGGGCACCTGCTCGGGGGGAACCTGCCAGCAGCCCACGGTCTGTGAGCCGCAGAACGGGGCTTGCACCTCCGGTTCAGACTGCTGCCAGGGCCTGCGCTGCGACATCCCCTCCGGCACCACCACGGGGACCTGCCAGCCTGGGGCTACCTGCTCGTCCAGTGGCCAGGCATGCTCGACGGCCAACCCGTGCTGCTCGGGGCTTGCCTGTACCTCCTCGACGGGCGCCGCGTGTAATGGCACCTCGGCCTGCGCCTGCCGGGTGATCATCAACTAGTTGGCCAGGGAGTCGACGCGGAGCCCGGGACGGGTTTTGATACGGGGGCCTTGAGTCCCCCCAGTCCCTCTTCCGCGTCGCAGCCCGCCCGTTCGCCCTCGTCCGCACAGTCCGCGGGCGGGGCCGCGCGTCCGGACCCCGATTCTCCGGGGCTCGGCGCGCGGGTCCGACCCCATCGCATCATCGCGGTGGGTGGCGGCAAGGGTGGTATTGGCAAGTCGCTCGTCTCCGCCAACCTCGGTGTCGCCCTGGCCATCCGAGGTCAGCGCGTGCTCCTGGTCGATGCGGACCTGGGTGGCGCCAACCTCCACACCTGCCTTGGTGTCGGCCAGCCCACCGCCACTCTGTCGGACTTCATGTTGCGCCCGAAGGCACGATTGGAGGACGTCATCGTTCCCACGGGCGTGCCCAACCTGTCGCTGATCGCCGGTGCACTGGACGTGCTGGACGCCGCCAACATCAAGTACGCCCAGAAGCAGCGGCTGCTGCGCGGCCTGCAGACCCAAACGGTGGACTACCTGATCCTCGATCTGGGCGCGGGCTCCAGCTTCAACACGCTCGACTTCTTCATCATCGCCGACCACTGCGTGCTGGTGCTGCTGCCCGAGCCCACCTCGGTGGAGAACGCCTACCGCTTCGTCAAGGCCGCCTTCTACCGGAGGCTCCAGCAGGTGGAGTCGCAGTACGGGATTGAGCGGCTCGTGGAGCGCGCGCTGTCCACCCGCGAGGGCGCCGCGCGCACCCCCTTCGAAATCATCCAGCACGTGCGCCAGCAGAACGCCGCGCTCGCCGAGCGGCTCGAGAAGGAACTGGCCGCCTTCCGCGTGAAGCTGGTGCTCAACCAGGCGCGCTCCGATGGCGACCTGAACGTGGGCGCCGCGGTGGTGTCCGCGTGGAAGAAGTTCTTCGGCCTGGAGATGGATGACCTCGGGGCCATCCGTTACGACGACGAGGCGTGGCGCGCGGTGCGCAGACGCCGGCCCATCGTCCTCGACAAACCCGAGTCTCCAGCCGCCATCGGAATCCAGAGCATCGCCGATCGCCTTCTGGCGATCGACGGGGTGACGGGGTGACGTCCGCCATGAAGCACTTCGAGCAGCAGACCTATTACGAGCTCCTGGAGGTGGCCATCACCGCCTCGGAAGATCAGATCCTCGACGCCTATGCGCGAGCGATGGAGACGTACTCGCCCGACTCCATCGCCGTGTACACGCTGGTGGATCCGGAGCAGCTCGAGGCCCTGCGCCAGCGGCTCACGCAGGCCATGGAGGTGCTCTGCGAGCTGGATCTGCGCATCGAGTACGATCGCAAGATCGGCGTGACCCGCACGCCCGAGGAGCTGGCCCGTCTGCGGGCG
Organism: Vitiosangium sp. GDMCC 1.1324; assembly: GCF_003044305.1. Lineage (GTDB taxonomy): Bacteria > Myxococcota > Myxococcia > Myxococcales > Myxococcaceae > Archangium. The sequence continues at coordinate 441,996 of NZ_PZOX01000001.1, forward strand.
GAGTCCCTGAAGCGCGCGGCCGAGTCCGATGCCGGGAAGGCGCCAGCGAGCGGGGCAGGGGAGCCGCCGGTCGCGGTGGTGGCCGCTCCGGCGCCCGTAGCCGAGGCGAAGCCTGCGGCCGAGGCGAAGCCGGCAGTGCAGGAGCCGGTGGTGGCGCAGGTGCAGCCGGCCGCGCCCGAGCAGCCGGTGGTGCAGGCGCAACCGGCCGTGTCCGAGGTGGCGGTGGCGCAGGTGCAGCCAGCCACGCCCGAGCAGCCGGTGGTGGCGCAGGTGCAGCCAGCCACGCCCGAGCAGCCGGTGGTGACGCAGGTGCAGCCAGCCACGCCCGAGCAGCCAGCGGAGGCTCAGGCCCCATCCGCCGCCGAGGACGAGCCGCTCGAAGCGGTGGTGGTGTCCGAGACGGTGCCGGTGTCCGAGACGGTGGTGGTGACCGAGGCGGAGCCGGTGGCCGAGACGGGGCCCGTTGCCGGGGTGAAGCCCGCCGGGGGCCCCGCGGCGAATTCAAATGGGGTAGCCCATTCCACACCGGCCGAGCCCGCCGTTCCGGCTCTACCCGTGGCCGCAGCGCCCTCCGTCTCCATTCCCACGTCCCGAACCCTCACGCCCATGCCCGGGACCCTGCGGCCCGCGGCCCATGCCCGGCCCTCCGCTCCGGTGGCCCGCCATGGCTCCTCCGTGCCGCCCCCGTTGCCCCCGCGCAATGGAACCCGGTCCGCTCCCTCCCGTGCTGCGTCCAACGGCCAGCAGCTCGGCGAGGCCCCGGTGCTGGCCCAGGCCTCGGCCATCGCCACCGCCGAGTCGGCGCTCGCCCAGGTGGCGGTGAAGGCTCGTGACTCGCGCACCCGGCTCAAGACCGTCGTCGACATCCCGTCCGACGCCGAGTTCAATGGCGAACTGCTGCGCCGCGTGCGCGAGGGCCGCAGCATCTCGCTGCAGATGCTCGCGGACCGGACCCGCATCTCGGCCCGGCACGTGGAGAACATCGAGGCGGACCGCTACGACATCCTCCCCGCGGGCGTCTATCTGCGCGGCATGTTGATGAGCATCGCCCGCGAGCTGGGACTGGATCCGCTCCGGGTCTCCCGGAGCTACATGGGTCTTGTCGCATCCGGTGAGAAGAATCGGCGGTGAGGACCCTGCTGGGCGGCCGAGCGTTCCCCGGTGCTCGCTGTGTGTCAGCGAAGTTGACACCCCCTGGGGGGCTGCTTAGAAAGCTCCAGGATGACTGAAGAAGAAAAGATCAAGGCCATGCGGCTGGCCCGCGCGATTGCCTCGGATATCTCGCTCTACAACGAGCAGAAGATCATCAAGGGCATCGAGCAGGACAACCTTTTCGAGGTCCTCAAGGAGGAGCTCGAGGAGGGCCGTGAGCTCTACAAGAGCCGTGTGAGCCCCGAGATCTTCCAGAGGATGAATTTCTTCGAGCGGGCCATCAACGACATCGTCCTGCGCTCCAAGGCGCACGTGAAGTCGAAGATTTGGTAGCCCCCGACGTTCGCGAGCACCGTGCCCCGCCCGAAGCCCGTGGCGAGCGGCTCGATCAGGTGCTTGCGCGCTCCTTTCCGGAGCTCACGCGCTCGCGCATCCAGGGCCTCATCGAGGCCGGTCACGCGCAGGTTGATGGCAAGGCCGCGAAGGCCTCCCTGCGCCTCAAGGGTGGCGAGTTGCTCTCCCTCACGGTTCCCGCTCCGGTGCCGGCCGTGCCGGTGGCCGAGGAGCTACCGCTGGCGGTCCTGCACGAGGATCGCGATCTCGTCGTGGTGGACAAGGCGGCGGGGATGGTGGTGCACCCGGGGGCGGGCCACGCGTCGGGGACGCTGGTCAACGCGCTGCTGCACCGGGTGAAGGACCTGGCCGGGGTGGGCGGCGAGCTGCGCCCGGGCATCGTCCACCGGTTGGACAAGGACACCACGGGCTGCCTGGTGGTGGCCAAGCACGAATCGGCGCTGGTTGCGCTGCAGAAGGCCTTCAAGACGCGTGCGGTGGAGAAGACGTACCTGGCGTTGGTGCACGGGACGCCGAAGGCCGCCGAGGAGCGTATCGAGACGCTCTACGGCCGCCACCCGGTGCACCGCCAGCGCTTCACCGGCAAGGTGAAGGAGGGCAAGCCGGCCATCACCGTCTACCGGGTGCGCGAGGCGTTCGAGGGCGCCTCGCTGGTGGAGGTGGATCTCCTCACCGGCCGCACGCATCAGATCCGCGTGCACCTGGCGGAGTCGGGCCACCCGCTGTTGTGCGACACCGTGTACGGAGCGGGCCGCAAGGCGAAGGGCAGGGCGGAGGAGGCGCAGGAGGTGCTGGGCCGTCAGGCGCTGCACGCGTGGAAGCTGGCCTTCCCCCACCCGCGCACGGGCAAGACGCTGCACGTGGAGGCGCCGCTGCCTCCGGACTTCACCGCGGCGCTGAAGGTGCTGCGGGGCCGCTCGGAGAAGTAGGGCCCCGGGCGGAGCCTCAAAACACGCTGCGCACGAGCCCGCCGTCGATGCGAAGGGCGGCTCCGTTGATGGCGGAGGCGAGCGGGCTGCTCACGTAGGTGACGAAATCCGCGACCTCCTTCGGGTCGATGAGGCGTTCGATCAACGACGTGGGGCGGTTCTCGCGCATGAAACGCTTCTCCGCTTCTTCGAGGGACAGGCCGGGGAAGAGGTCCTGGACGAACTTCGCGACACCTTCGGTCCGGGTCGAGCCCGGCATGACGGTGTTGACGGTGACCGCGGTGCCCTTGGTGAGCTCGGCGAGGCTGCGGGAGATGGAGAGCTGCATGGTCTTCGTCGCGCTGTAGTGGGCCATCTCGGGCGAGGGGCTGATGGCGGCCTCGCTGGCGATGAAGATGACGCGGCCGGTCTTCTTCGCCAGCTGGGCCTTGAGGTAATGGCGGGCGAGGCGCACGCCGCTCAGGACGTTGACCTCGAACAAGCGCTGCCAGTCCGCATCCGTCTCGTCGAAGAAGCCCACGGCCTCGTAGATGCCGAGGTTGTTGATGAGGATGTCCACCTCGGGGAACTGGCGGAGGGTTTCGGTGGTGCCCTCGGCGGTGCCATTGTCGGCGGCCAGCTTCTCGAGCTTCGCGCCCGGCACGCGGGTGCGGATGTCGGAGATGGCGGCCTCGACGCTGGCGGCGGTGCGTCCGTTGATGATCACCGTGGCGCCTTCACGGGCGAGGCTGGTGGCGATTTCCTTGCCGATGCCTCCCGAGGAGGCGGTGACGAGGGCGAGCTTGTGGTCGAGGTGGAGATTCATGACGGGCCGTGTTTCGGAGAGAGGTGGATTCGTGTCCTGGCATCGACGGATGCCTGGCGGTGGGGCAATGCGGTGAACGTGTCGACTAGGCGACCCCTTCGACCTGCCGATGGAGCGGGGTGCCGTGGACGGGGTTGCGGTGGGCGAGCCGGGTCGCGGCCAGGAGCACGCCCAGCCCGGCGAGTGTCATGGCCGCGCCGGCCCAGATCGGTGCGGTGTACCCGAGCCCGGTGCTGAGGGTCAGGCCACCCAGCCATGCGCCGAGCGCGTTGCCGATGTTGAAGGCGGCGATGTTCGCCCCGGAGGCCAGGGTGGGGGCCTGCTCGGCGTAGTGCATGATCCGCATCTGCAGCCCGGGCACGAGGGCGAACCCGGAGGCTCCCATGAGGATCAGGGAGATGACGGTCATGACCTGGCTGTGGGCGGTGAGTGCGAACACTGCCAGCACGGCGGTGAGCACGAGCAGCATGGAGAGCAGCGTCCTGGACACGGACTTGTCGGCCGCCTTGCCACCGAGGAAGTTGCCGATGAACAAGCCAGCGCCGAAGAGGATCAGCAGCCAGGGCACGGTCGCGCTGGTGAAGCCGCTGACCTCGGTCAGGATGTAGGCGATGTATGTGAAGGCGCCGAACACGCCTCCGAACCCGAGGATGGTCACGGCCATGGACAGCCAGACCTGCGGGTGGGTGAAGGCGCGCAGCTCGCCGCGCAGCCCCTGTCCTTCCGCCTGGGTGTTCGCGGGCGTGCGCTTGGGGACGAGGAGCGCCAGGCCGATCATCGCGATGACCCCGATGACCGTGATGGCCCAGAACGTCGACCGCCAGCCCATCTGCTGGCCGAGCAGTGTGCCCAGGGGCACACCCAGGACGTTGGCGGTGGTCAGGCCGGCGAACATCATCGCGATCGCTCCCGCCCGCCGGGTGGGGGCGACCATGTCGGCGGCGACCACGGACCCGATCCCGAAGAAGGCCCCGTGGCACAGGGCCGCGACGACTCGTCCGATCATCATGGCCGTGTAGCTGGCGGCCAGCGCGGAAAGCCCGTTGCCGAGGATGAACAGCACCATCAGCCCGAGCAACACGTGCTTGCGGTTGAACCGCGTCACTCCGGCGGTGATCACGATGGCCCCCACCGCCACACTGAGCGCGTACCCGGAGATGAGCCAACCGGCGACCGACTCGGTGACGCCGAAGTCGCCTGCCACCTCGGGGAGCAACCCCATGATCACGAACTCGGTGAGTCCGATTCCAAAGCCCCCGATCGCGAGGGCGAGCAAGCCGAGCGGCATGGCCTTCTTCCTTTTCCGTGCTCGATGCGTGGATGTATGACGCGTCTGCAACTAACGGCGCACGCGGGCTATATATCCAGGATATGGCGCGTCTGCAACTAACGGCGCGCGCCGGTTATATCCGTGCACACGCGTGCTATGCGCGTGGGCTGCTATATGGAAGGGAGTGAGCGTTCACCCAGCTGCCTGGGCCGAACGACAGGAAGGAGACGCCCCATGGGAATCGCCGACGATGCGGTGCAGGTCCGCGCCCAGGGCTGGCGGACGCTGGCCGCGCTCCACGGTCTCATCGACGCCGCGCTGGAGAAGGAGCTCCAGGCCCGACATGAGCTGTCGGTGGTCGAGTACACCGTGCTGGATGCGCTGTCGCGGCAGGACGGCTGGCACATGCGCATGCAGCAGCTCGCCCGGGCGGCGGCGCTGTCTGGCAGCGCGACGACGCGCCTGGTGAACAGGCTGGAGGACAGGGGGCTGTTGACCCGGATCCTGTGCAAGGACGACCGGCGCGGCATCTACACCGAGCTGACCAAGGACGGGTGGGCGCTGCTGAACAAGGCCCGTCCCACCCACGACGAGGTCCTCGAGTCGACGCTGTCCGAGGCGGAGCAGACCCCGGAGCTCGCGCCATTGGTCGCCGCCCTGCACCAACTCTCCTGAGTCAGGGGGTGCATGGAAGTGCCCGCCGGATGCTCCGCGGAAGAAGAGGGGCGGGGCTCGGGTTGCCCTGGACAGGAATGAGGGGTGGGGTTATCCCTCCGCTCCGTCCGATGGGCTCGTGGTGAGCGCCATCGACCCGGACGAGGTGCGCCGTACCCGGTCACGACAAGACGACGCCTGAGAAGGAGTGCGCGTCATGGCGTGGCTGCTGCTTGTCGTCGCTGGATTGCTCGAGGTCTGCTGGGCCATCGGGCTCAAGTACACCGAAGGCTTCACCCGTCCCCTGCCCACCGTACTGACGGTCGCGGCCATCATCGCCAGCATGGTGCTGCTGTCGGTGGCCGCCCGGAGCCTGCCCATCGGCACCGCCTATGCCATCTGGGTGGGCATTGGCGCCCTGGGCGCGGCTGTGCTGGGCGTCTTCCTGTTCCAGGAGCCCATCACACCCGCTCGCGTCTTCTTCCTGTCGCTGCTGCTGACCGCGATCATCGGCCTGAAGCTCACGGGGGGCGCGGAGCACTGAGCGCGCCCCCGCCGCATCACACCCCGCCCAGCGACATCGTCTGCTGCCGCCGGCTCAGCACCTTCACCGGCTGGATGGCCATCACGCGCATGAAGACCTGGAGCAGCTCCGGGTCGAACTTGTTGCGCATCTCCGTCCACATCAGCATCAGCGCCACCTCGGGGCCGTACGCTTCCCGGTACGGCCTCCTCGACGTCAGCGCGTCGTACGTGTCGCAGATGGCGATGATCTTCGCGTACACCCCGAGGTTCGTCTTCGGGATGATCATCTGGATGTTGCCTCGCCCGTCGCGCACCGCCGTGCCGAAGTCGGCCTTGTGCTCGAACGTCGTCACCACGCGCAGCAGCGTCGAGCGCGAGAAACCCTTCTCCATCAGGATGTTGCGGATGGAGATGAGCGGCGCCTTCTGGATGATCGCCTTCTCCTCACCATTGAGCGCGCCGCGCTTGGTGGCCAGCTCCTCGGGGATGGTGCTCATCCCCGCGTCGTGGAAGAGCGCGATGTAGCCCAGGTCGCGCAGCTGCTGCTTCGTCAGCCCCAGCTCCTGCCCGAACACGATGCTCATCAGGCACACGTTCACCTGGTGGTACACGAGGTAGTCCGCCTCGCGCTTCATCGTGGTCATGCCCAGGAAGTGCGTCTTCTGATCGAAGGCGATGTCCACGAAGTCCTGCACCAGCCGCAGTGCCTTCGACGTGTTCAGCGGCTTGCCCTGCTGCACCGACTCCAGGTACTTCGAGAGGAAGAACACCGCGCGCGCATAGACCGTCAGCGCGTACTTCTTGCGGTCCACCTTCTGGTCATCCGGGTTGGCCAGCTCGTCCCGGTTGAGCTTCTCTTTCAGCTTGGAGAAGCGGGCGACCTTCATGTTGAGCAGCTTGCGGCCCGCCAGCCCGTCCTCCTCGGCCGCCGCCGACTGCTCCTTGCTGAAGATCCAGATGAAGTTCTTCAGGTCCGGCACCGTGACGGGCTTGTTCAGCGAGATGCCGCCCACGTCCTTGGCGCGCATCTCCCCCAGCAGGTAGCGCTGGTTGTCGATGGAGTTGAGGTCCACCTTCACCAGCATGTTGTTGAGGTAGAACGAGTCCTTGACGCCCACCAGCTCCAGCCGGCCTTCCTTGGAGATGATCTGGTTGACGATGTCCTGGAGCTGCAGCAGCGGCTTCTCGAAGACCGCGTTCTCCGGGTCATACATCTTCACCGAGCGGATCAGCATGTACAGGCCCGACACGAGCCCGCGCGCCAGCGTCTGGAGCTTCTCCGAGTAGCCGCGGCCGAACTCGTTGATGTTCTCTTCCTGGCCCTGGGTGACCTTCAGGTTGTCCGGCATGGCTCTCACGCCTCCTCGTTGCCAGCGGTTTCGCCGAACAGCGTCTTCTTCGTCTGGTACATGGCCTTGCGCGCGGCGGTGAGCACCTCGGGGGGTTGGTTCTTGTCCTCCACCACGCCCTGCAAGGCCTTGTACGAGGGAATGGAGCACGCGCCCGCCAGCCCGGCGACGGCCAGCAGCTTGTCCTCCACCACCTTCTTCTTGTTGAGCAGCGTGGGTTTCACCGCGAGTATCTGCAGCAGCATCGAGATGGCTCCCGGCAGCCCCGTGGCGCCGAGCGCGCTGTAGACGGCCGTGCGCTCCTCGAGGCTCTTCTTGTCGAAGTTCGCATCCCTCAACACGCGCACCAGGTCCACGTAGGCCTTGTCACGGTCGAACTCGGGCAGCAGCCGCGCTGCCAGCATGCGCACCTGGGTGACGGAGTCGTTGAGCGCGTCGAGGATGAGCTTGCGGGCCTCGGCGGTGCGGCCGCGGGCGATGATGTTCATCACCTCCAGCTTCACCGCCAGGTTCTTGTTGAGCATCACCAGGCCGAACATCTTCACCCGGTCCGGGTGGTTGCTCTTCTCCAGGATGTAGACCATGTCGCGCACGGTCTGGGGCCGCTCGGACTCCAGCCGCTGCACGAAGGGCTGCGGGTTCTCCTGCGCGAACTTCGCCAGCACGTCGCACACCAGGATGCGGTTCTCGGGGATTTCAATCATCTCCAGCGCGTTGAGCACGGAGAAGATGGTGGAGGGATCCAGCGCCTGGAGGTAGCGGGTGATGTCCACCGGAGTCTTCGGGCGCGTCGTCTTGAGCACCTCCGCCAGACGCATCACGCGCTGCTCCTCGCCCATCTTCAGGGTGAAGTGGGAGAGCAGCAGGCTGGCGCTGCCACCGGGCTCGCGCTGCCCCATGGCGCGCAGCTTGAGGACGATCTGGTTGATGGTGCCGTAGTCGTCCTGGATGAGCATCGCGTCCAGGAGCTGGACGAAGACCTCCTCGAGCAGCGCCGTGTCGTCCACGCCGCCTTCGATCACCTGGAAGATGGCGCTCACCAGCTTGGGGAAGAGCCGGGAGTGCTCCTCCTCGGTGATCTCCCGCTGGAGCCGGGCCTTGAGATCGTCCGAGGCGTACGTGCCGGACACCACCAGGCCGCGCATCTGCTCCACGCCGTCCATCTTGGAATCCAGGTCGTCCGCGCTCACGCGGGCGAAGCGCAGGTAGTCGTCCGAGTTCGTCTTGAGGCGCGAGTAGAGGTAGCCCACCACCTTGTCGACCTCGACCTCGACCTCCTGCTCGGAGACCTCGTCCATCTTGAAGCCCTCGACCACCACGTACTCGAGGTGCTCCAGACCCGCTCTCCACAGCTGCGACAGCACGTCCTCCGCGCCGCGATCCGGCTCGGACAGGGCGATGAGCGTGAACGTCACCAGCTCCTCGATCCGGAGGCCCGGGCGGAAGATGAGCTGGCGGATGCCGTCCCGGTAGAACTTGTAGGGCAGCGGCGTGTCCTCGGAGAAGATCGGCTCGCCGTGCAGCATGAAGTTCTGCTGCTCCACCTTGAGCGACAGTGGGCCGTGCTTGTTCGTATACGCGGCGATGGACTCATGGGCCCGGGCGAGGAAATCCGGAAATCTCGCCTCGTTGTGCCGGTACATGCCGATCTGCTTGATGCCCTTGAGCAGATGGAACGTGAAGTCGCGAGCCGCCTCCACCTTCTCTTGCGTAGCTGGATCCGCCGCGGATTCCGGGGCGGAGGTGGAGCGGGCGGTCTGTGCCTGGGCCATGACGTCGACGTCCTTGGGTGGGCGAGCGGGGACGAAGGGGGGGGAAGTTCAGTGTACCCCGATTCTTCCCGTTTCGCCTCCTTTGATGTATCACCCCGGGGCGGGTTGCGCGGCCTGGCTGGAATGATTACCGGGAGCGTGCACCGGCAGGGCCCGGAGCGCCGTTCGAACAGACGCCCGCCGCACCGGTACACGCCTCGGAACAGGAGCGCGAGCTCCCTACCTGAGCATCGGAGTGGGCCCCATCAAGGGGAAACGGACTGCAAATGTTTGGAATGGAAGGCACGCGCGCTTCAGAGGCGTGCTCCGTGCTGTAGAGGACGAGGCGGCCATTCGGGTCCACGTACACGCCCCCGCTCGCGTCCAGGTTGCACTCGCCGGGTGCATGCCCACGAGGAAGAGCGCGCCGTCCCCGCACCGGGTGACGAAGTTCAGGTTCTGGTAGTCCCCGTAGTTGTTGTTGCTGATGACCGAGCCGAGCGCGGACCAGTGCCAGCTGGCCATGAGCTGCCAGCCACTCGCGGGCGGCGTGACAGCGCGCTCAGGTGGGGCGCTGAGAACGGGTGCGGCACCGTGCCTCGGCGATGCGCGCCCGCGCGGCCTCTCCGGGCCGGCCGGCCGTGTCCATGAGGGCCGCGGCTCGTGCGTAATGGTCGGCGGCCTGTTCCGGAGGAAGCACCTGCTCATCCGCGTGCGCGGAGGCGAGCAGGTAGGGCAGTGCGCGATCCACCGAGCCCGCCTCCATCCAGTGGTGCGCGAGGAGGATGGCCGGGGCTCCGTCCCGCTCGAGCACGGTGGCGAGGCGGCCCGACAGGACGCGGGCGGCGGCGGGCGGGATACCGGCCCGGACCGCTTCCAACACCAGATCGTGACTGAAGCGCTCACCCACCAGGACCTGCGCGGCCTCGAGCTCGGCGAGCGCGGCATGAATCGCGGTGGTGGTCACCTCGAGCGCATCGGGGGCGAGCGCGGGCCGGAAGTGTGAGCCCGCCAGGGCGGCGAGCTGGGCGGTCTGGAGGGCCAACGGGGAGAGATGCTCCAGGCGGCGCTGGATGAGGGGACCGACACGGCCGGGGGGCGGCAGCCGGTGGGGCCAGTCCTTGTGGAGGGAGCCGGTCTCGAGCAGGTGCTTGAGGGTCTCGGTGATGTAGAGGGGATTGCCACCGGTGTAGCGGGCCAGGGCCTCGGCGTGGAGCTCCGCGCCGGGCAGATCCAGGCCCGCCAGCAACTGGCGCACCTCCTCGGGGGAGAGCGGGCCGAGGTCGATGACACGCGCCAGGCCCGCGTCCACCAGGTGGCGCACGTTGGCCTCGGAGTAGGGCGGGAGCTCGCCCCGGCGGTAGCAGTCGATGAAGCACGGCCTTCGCGTCGTGCCCGCACGGGAGTCCAACACGCGGGCGAGCGCGTAGGTGAAGATCTTCGCACTGGCCTTGTCCCAGTACTGCACATCGTCCACGACGACGACGTCCTCGTGCTCGTGGAGCAGGCGGATGGCCTCCGCGTGTGCATCGTAGAAGCGCAGCTCGTCGGCCTCGGAGACGAGGGGCGGGATGGGGTTCGAGGAGGCGCCCAGCTCGGGAAGGATGCGCGAGAGCTCGGTGCGCACCCAGTCCGGCATCTTCACCTCGGGCTGCGCGGCCATGCGGGTCCGGAGGGCGCGGGCCTGCGAGGCGAAGGGGATGTCCTGGTCTCCCGGGCGCCCTTCCATCCGCACCCACCGCCCCCGGGTGGCCGCGAACTCCTCGGCGAGGCGGGACTTGCCGGTGCCGGGCTCGCCGGTGATGAACAGCACCTGGCCAGCCTTCCAACCCTCCTCGAGCTGGCGCCAGGCTGCCTCCCGGCCCGCGAGCACCGGGGGGCGCAGCACGGACAGGGGAAGGGGCGAGGGAGACGCGGCGGGAGGACGGGGGAGCTGGGTGCCCTTCTCGATGTGCCGCACCAAGGCGAGGGTGTCGGGCATGGGCGTGACGTCCAGCTCGCGGGAGAGGACGGAGCGCAGCCGCTCGAAGGCGGCGAGCGCGGCACCGCGGTCCCCCTGGAGATAGTGCAGGCGGATGAGGTGGCGGCCGGCCTGCTCGGACTCGGGTTCGTGCTGGACCCAGGCCTGGGCCTGGGCGAGCGCGGTGCTCCAGTCGCCCTGGGCCGTGTGGCGTTCGATCTCCGCCTCGCGCGCCTGGCGCACCCATCCCTCCACGGCGGTGCGGGCGCCGTCCAGCCATCGCGCCAGCTCCGGGCAGTCATCGAAGTCGAAGCCCGACAGCAATCCGACCCCGGCCCCGGCGTGCAGGGCCTCGAGGACACGGGCGTGCGCGTGAGTCATGGCGGCGGACTTCAGGTCCGCGACGTCCACGCGCAGCTCGGGGCCGGGCTCCAGGCGCTCGGCGCCGGCCCGCACCAGCTCCAGGCCACCGCACGCCAGCCGCAGGCGGCGCAGCAACTGGCGCATGTTGTTGCGCGCGGTCGTGGGCGGCGAGTCAGGCCACAGCAGGTTGGTCAGCGAGAGCTTCGGCGAGGGCCCTTCCAGCCCCAGATAGGCCAGCAGCGTCGCGGCCCGCCGCTCCAGCCGTACCCGTTGGCCCTCGGGGCCTTCCAGCTGCGCCAGTCCCAATACCCGCGCTGTCCACCCGGTCCAGGCCACCTCGGTTCTCCTCCGCCCTCTCTCTCCGGTTTCACCACCGGGACGAGGAGCAGGCACCAGTACCGTGTATGGCCGGCCTCCATTTCCTTTTTTATTGGGGGGCGGAGGATGTTTGTCTTTCCATGCAACTTCGCTGAAAGATTCGACCGTTACTTCGCAGGAGGGGTCTGCGCGCCGCTCTCACCCTTGAGGCCCGTGAAAAGCAGTAGGACGGTGAGGCAAGCGAAGAAGCCCAGACTCCACGTATCCGACTCCTGGAGGAAGCGGGAGAAGGGGGTATTGCCGAGCCGCCCGGGGATGTCGATGGCGCGCGTCCAGGCGCCGTCGCTGGCGATCTCCAGGAAGGCGATGAGCACGCCCGCGATGGCGCCGCCGGCGATGTAGCCCGAGGAGAGCAGGGTGCCGGGGGAGAATTCGGACTCGGCGGCGGTGCCTCCGCGCACCCGGTCCACCACGTAGCGCACCATGCCGCCCACGAAGATGGGGGTGGTGCTGGAGATGGGCAGGTACACGCCCACCGCGAAGGGCAGCGAGGACACCCCGCACAGCTCCAGCAGCAGCGAGATGAAGACGCCCACCAGCACCAGATCCCACGGCAGCTTGTGCGTGAGGATGCCATCGATGATGAGGGCGAAGAGCTGGGCCTTGGGCGCGGGGTAGCGGGTGAGGGGGACGCCTTCGTAGCTGGTGATGCGGCCGCCAATGCCCGGATCTACCACGTAGTGGATGGCCCCCGCCTCATCCACCAGGTACGTCCCCGTGGGCACCGACGTCTCCGAGCTTCGGACGTAGCCCACGCGCCAGGTGCGCTCCGGGCCCGGCGTCACCGCGCCCAGCTCGGACACCTTCACCGATTGGCCCGAGGGCAGGCGCACGTCCGTGGCCGCCACGTGCTCCAGCGGCACCGCGTTCCAGCTGCGCAGCTCGGTGGTGCCACCCGGCCCCTGGGCCACCTCCAGGCCCTGTCTCCACAGCGGTCCCTTCAGCTCGGCGAGCTTCACGCCCCGCGCCGCCAGCGCCTGCTCCGACACCGCCCAGGGGTACGTGTGCTGCGTCCGCCGCTCCTCGCTCAGCACGCTCACCGTCTGGCCCGGGTGCGTCTCGGGGATGATGGCGGTGGCGCCCCGGTTGAGCACCACCAGCACCACACCGATGAGGAGCGCGCTGGTGAGCACGCCCACGAAGAGGGCGATCTGCTGCCGCCACGGCGTGCCGCCCACGAGGAAGGCCGTCTTCAGATCCTGCGCCGTGGTGCCTCCGTTGGAGGCCGCGATGCCCACGATGGCCGCCGTGGTGAGCGCCATGAAGCGGTCCTCGGAGCTCGTCCACCCCAACATCAGGTACACGAGGCAGGTGATGAGCAGCGTGGCCACCACCATGCCGGAGATGGGGTTGGACGAGGAGCCGATCTCCCCGGTGATCCGCGCGCTCACCGTCACGAAGAAGAAGCCGCACACCACGATGAGCACCGCGGAGACGAAGTTGACGTGCAGCGGAGGCGCCAGCCAGATGGCCAGCACGAGCAGCGCGCTGCCCACGATCACCACGGTGATGGGCAGATCCTGCTCGGTGCGCAGCATCACCGGCGCCGGCCCCTTGCGCCGCGAGGCCAGGAAGGTGTCCAGCCCTCGCCGGAAGGCATGGACGATGGTGGGCAGCGAGCGGACGAGGCTGATGAGCCCTCCGGTGGCCACCGCGCCCGCGCCGATGTACAGCACGTACGCGTCTCGCACCGTGTCCGGATCCATGTCCCGGATGAGCGTGCCGTCCGGCCGCAGCAGCGGGTGCTCCAGGCCGCTGCCGAAGAAGGTGATGAGGGGAATCAGGATGAGGTAGCTGAGCACGCCGCCCGCGAAGGTGATGGCCGCCACGTGCGGGCCGATGATGTAGCCCACGCCGAGCAGCTCCGGGCTCACCTCCACGGAGATGGAGCCGCCCGCGTAGCCCGCCCGCTGCGCCACTCCCGCCGCCGTCGTCTTCACCCAACTGAGCGCCGTGCCCGCGATCTCCTTGAAGAGGTGCAGGCCCGCGTAGACGAACTTGTAGAGGCCACCCACCGCGAAGCCGAGGATGACCGTGCGCGCGTTCGTCCCGCCCTCCTCGCCGACGACGAGCACGTCCGCCGCGGCGGTGCCCTCGGGGTAGGTGAGCTTGCCGTGCTCGTGGACGATGAGGCCCTCGCGCAGGGGAATCATCATCAACACCCCCAGCACGCCGCCGAGCGACGCCACCAGGAAGGCGTGGAAGAGGTCGATGTCGTAGCCCAGCAGCAGCAGCGCTGGCAGGGCCGCGGCCACTCCGAAGGCGAGCGACTCGCCGGCCGAGCCCACCGTCTGGACGATGGTGTTCTCCAGGATGTTGGAGCGGCCCAGCGCCCGGAAGATGGCGATGGACAGCACCGCCACCGGAATCGAGGCGGACACCGTCAGGCCCACCTTCACCGCCAGGTACACCGACGAGGCACCGAAGATGATGCCCAGCACCGAGCCCAGCACCAGCCCGCGCACCGTCAGCTCCGGGCGCGACTCGGTGGGGGGGATATAGGGCTGGTAGGTGACGGGGGCGGAGACTTCCGCGAGGGGGACGCGGTCCTCGGAGATCGGCGGTGGGCCGTGGGACAAGGGGGTTCTCCTCACTGCGGGAACCCGGCCCTTGTATCAGACGCGGTGGGCCCGGGGATCCGCGCTCTCCGCCCATTGTGGGGGCCTGAAAAGTGGGCCCTGAAAAGACCGAGGCGCCTCCACCCCTCATCGGAGCGGAAGCGCCTCGGAAAGCGTCCCCCCGGACGCAACCCATGTCACCCGCGGGGCCTACTGCACGGCCGCGGTGGTTTCTGGATCCACCTCGGCCATCAGCGCGGCCAGCTCGGCCTTGAGCTTGTCCTTGGCGCGGATCTCCAACTGGCGGGCGCGCTCACGCGAGAAGCCGAAGTGCTCGCCCAACTCCTTGAGCGTCATCGGCCGCTCGTTCATCACGCGCTGCTCGATGATGAAGCGCTCGCGCGGATCCAACCGCATCAGGGCCGTGCGCACCCGGGCGTTGATGAGGCCCGCCTCCTCCTTGTCCGCGAACTCGTCGTCCTGCGGCGCGCTCGCGCTCACCACGAAGTCCACGTGGCTGTTGCCCCCGTCCTCGCCCATGGGCGCGTCCAGCGACAAGTCCCGCCCGCCCATGCGCTGCTCCATCTCGCGCACCTCGCCGGGCTTCACGTGCAGCCGCTTGGCGATCTCATCCACGTTCACCACCGAGCCGTCCGCGCCGCCGAACTTCTCCAGCTCGCGCCGCGTGCGCGCCAGACTGAAGAACAGCTTGCGCTGCGCCTGCGTGGTGCCGAGCTTCACCAATGACCAGCTCTTGAGGATGTAGTTCTGGATGTAGGCGCGGATCCACCACACCGCGTAGGAGATGAGACGGATGCCCTTGTCCGGATCGAACTTCTGCACCGCCTTCATCAGGCCGATGTTCCCCTCCTGGATGAGGTCGGACATCTTGATGCCGTAAGAGCGGTACTCGTAGGCGACCTTCACCACGAAGCGCAGGTTGCTCGTCACCAACCGGTGACCCGCGGCCAGGTCGCCCTTGATATAGCGGCGGGCCAGGGCCTGCTCCTCTTCCACTGAGAGCAGGGCGTACTGGTTGATCTCCGAGAGGTACATCGCCAGCGAGCCCGAGTTGGACGACTGCTCAGTAGAGAGCTGCATGGGTTCTCCCGAGTGGCCTCGCGTCGAGGCCGGTGAGAAGAGGTTTGGGTCCGCGTGACAACTGGATGGAGGGTGCCTACAGCAACGTGTGTGCCACGCCTCCACGCGGGAATTCGCCAGTCGCAACGCATACTTGGGCGATGCGAGCGCATGACGGTGGACGGAAGCCCGTAAGCGTTACAGGCCTGGAGCCGTTCCGCCGGGCGAGTGAGGGTGTAGAAAGTGCGCCTCTATCCTCAAATGGCCTCCTGGGGCCCCGATTGTCGTGGGATGACCGGCCGGGGCTGGGTGGGGAGGGGGGTGGATTCCTCCCTTCGTCCCAACCGGTAATAAGAAGGCTGCGCATCCTCAGCGCGACGTGCGCATCCGCCCCGCCGCACGGCAGGCGGGAGGGCAAGGGCTCGAGGGGCGGCGTGGGTGATTCAGGAGGCGCGAGCGCTGGGGGCCCGCTGCTTCTGGGCGTCCACGGCCTGCTTCAGGTCCTTCAACATCCGGGCGGCCTCGCCGGGTTCCAGCGGGCGCTGGCCGAAGCGGGCCTCGAGGTAGCGGCGCGTGAGCGGTGACACCGTGGGCGCCAGCGGATGCGCCTCCCGGGTGAGCCGTGCGGACACGTCCTCGAGCGTCTCGCCGTCCCGCGGGCGCAGGCCTACCACCGCGAGCTGGCGCTCCACCGCGTCCACGAAGCGCGTGGCCTCCTGGGCTCGAGTCCGGGGCTTGCGCCTCGAGAGGTACTTCCACGTCCAGTACACGGCCGCTCCCACCAGCGCCGCCGTCAGCCAGGCACGCAGCGGGGGCAGCTGGCGGCGCTCCTTGTCCGGAGTGCTCGGCGGCCGTGACAGCTCGCGCATGAAGTCCATCTGGTCGCGGAACGAGTAGTCGACCACGGACGCGCGCCAGGCCGACTCGATGGCCTCGTAGATGGAGACGAGCGACTCCAGCAGTTGCATCGACTGGTTGGCGCGGAACGCCGGGGGCGTGGCGTCCACCGTGACGAAGCCGCGTCCGGGCACCAGCACGTGCGTCCAGGCGTGGGCGTCTCCGGCCCGGACGATGTACTCGTCTCCCACCCGCTCGCCGCCGAAGAAGCCCGTGGCCAGCCGGGACTCGAAGCCCTGGGTGCGCAGCATCAGCGTGAGCGCCGTGGCGAAGTGCTCGCAGTGGCCCGCCTTGCGATCGAAGAGGAAATCCCCCAGGGGATCCGCCACGTCTCCGCTCAGCTCGAGCGTGTACTGGTATTCGCGCTGCAGCCAGCTCGCGAGCTTGTTGGCCGCGGTCAGGGGATCCTTCTCGTCGCCGACCACCTGGTGGGCCAGCTCCTCCACGCGCGGATCCAGGTTGTCCGGCAGCGCCAGGAGCTGATCGGCCTCCCGCTGATCCATCTTGCCCGGATCGGTGTCCGTGCCCGGCGGCACGCTGTACACCTCGTAGGAATAGCCGAGCCCCTCCTCCACGAAGCGCAGCTCGTCGCCGCCCAGCTCCTTCAACTGGGTGCGCTTGTCGCCCGTGGGCGTGTGCGCCAGCGCGTTGCCCAGCTTCGCGGGCGTCTCCAGGGCGATCAGCGTCCGGCTGCCGTAGGCGGGCAGCAGATCAATGCGCTGGTACACCTGCTTCTCCGCGCCCGGGCGCAGCGTCACGCGCGTGCGGCTGCGCTTGCTGGGCGCGCCGATCGTCGACCACTCCATGCCGTCGAAGGTGTCGTAGGTGCGGCCCAGCCAGTAGGAGCCGAGCTGCTCGATGCCCGGGTCGGGCGTCAGCTTCGCCCTCAGCACCACGCGGGGGTTGCTCTTGAGGGTGCCCGAGCCGCCCAGGCGCACGGTGTCGGAGAAGCCGCTGGTGGCCGTGCCGAGCCCCGGTGAGGCGCGGCGTACGCCCAGGTTCCAGTTGAGGCGCGGGAAGAGGATGAAGAAGGCCACCGCGCCGATCATCGCGATGAGGGTGCCCATCGCCAGCGGGCGCATCACCTGGCGTACGGGCACCGGCTCGCCGAGGGGCACCGCCGCCTCCACCACCGCCAGTCCCAGCGAGAGGCTCGCCATCACCGCGAAGGCCAGCAGGCACACCGCGAAGAGCAGCTCACCGGAGAGCGCCGCGCCACCGGCGATCATCAACAGGCCGGCCAGCAACACCTGCCCGTCCGTGGCGGGGCTGGTCTCCGACAGCAGCCGCTGCGAGGCGACGAGGCCCGCGAAGGAGCACGCGGCCACCACCAGATCCATCTGCCCCGCGGCCACCGCCAGGTAGAGCGCGCCCGCCAGGGGCAGCAGCAGGACCGCCGTCAGCCGGGGCGCGCGGGCGAAGGGGCGCCGGTCCATCAGCGCCAGGATCAGCGCCAGTCCGACGAGCCCGAGCGCCCAGACGGGCACCTGGCCGGACACCGCCATGGAGGCGAAGGCCGCCCCCGTGCCCAGATCCCTCAGCATGAGCCGCAGCCGGAGGGGCCGGTTCATGCCGCCTCCTCGCGCGACTCCTCGAAGCCCAGCCACGCCAGTGCCCGGAGGATGGTGCGCTCCTGTCCGTTGCCCGCGCCCGGACGCAGCCGCTGGCCGGGCAGCTCCAGCCCCACCTCGTGGCCGGCCTCGAGCAACCGGTGGGCCTGCTCCGCCACCTCCTCGCAGCGCCGCTCCAGCGCGTCACCCGAGAGGGAGGACTGCACATCGAGGATGTACGTGCGGCGCTCCTCGCGCTCGCGCTCCACCTTGAGGAGCTTGCCCACCGAGGCGCTCTTCAACCAGTGCACACGCCGGGCGTCCTCGTGCTCGCCGAGCTCGCGCAGGCCCGCCACGTCTCCGGTACCGTCCTGCCGGTGGGGGTTGTTGGCCTCGCCCACGTGCCCCACGGCCGCGTTGCCGGGCTCCGCGCACGCGAAGCCTCGCCGCGGGTAGACGAGCAGGGTGCCCTCGAGCCGGAAGACGCGCGTCTTGGCGAAGAGGCCCAGCGGCCAGGTGGTGGTGACGCGCACGCCCGAGAGCTTCACCGGACCACGCCGGGGCGCCGTGAGATCGGCCCGCACCACGTGCTCCACTCCGGCCGGCAGGTAGCCCACGCCGCCCTCGCCGGTGAGGGGCGAGTCCACCTCGGACAGGGTGAGGGCGAAGGCGTGGCCCTTGCGGCGCGTGAGGCTCCAGCGGAAGGCGAAGGGCTCTCCCGCGAACGCGCCGTCCGCGCCAACGCGCCGCACGGACAAGTCGCGCAGACAGCGCTCGGACAGCACACCGGAGAGGACGATGACGCTCAGGAGCAGTCCGAGCACCAGGTAGAGGAGGTTGTTGCCGGTGTTGAGCGCGCCCAGGCCCACGCCGAACGTCACCACGAGGTAGGTGCGTCCCATGCGCGTCACCTTGAGGGTGCGCGGTGGACGGAGGGCGGCGAGCAGGCGCCGCCACGGCGAGGGAGGGGGTGCTTTCACCGGGGCGCCGGGACCTTCCGGGCGACCTCCTCGAGGAGGTGGGCCGCCTCGTCACGGGTGTAGGCACCCTGGGTGGCGCTGCGCAGCAGGAGCCGGTGGGCCAGGCACGGCCCGAGCACCGCGCGCACGTCGCCGGGCGTCACGAAGTCGCGCGCCTCCCAGAGGGCGTGGGCGCGGGCGGCCATGCCCAGCGCGAGCACCGCACGGGTGGAGGCGCCGCGCTCGATGTCGCCGTGGGCGCGCGTGGCCTGGGCCAGCCGCACCACGTAGTCGGCCACGGTGTCGTCCAGGCGCTGCGCGGCCACCTGCGCGCGCAGCTCGCTCAGCTCCTCGGGCGAGCTCGCCGCCGCCAGCGCGTCCACGGGAGAGGAGGCGTCTCGCGTGGTGAGCAGACGGGCTTCCACCTCGGGCGAGGGGTGGCCCAGCGACAGGCGCATGAGGAAACGGTCCAACTGCGAGTCCGGCAGGGGATAGGTGCCAGAGAAGTCCACCGGGTTCTGCGTGGCCACCACGGTGAAGGGACGGGGCAGGACGTGGGTAGCGCCGTCGAGGGACACCTGGCCCTGGGCCATGGCCTCGAGCAGCGCGGACTGGGTGCGAGGCGGGGCGCGGTTGAGCTCGTCGGCCAGCACGAGCTGGCGGAAGAGCGGGCCGGGCCGGAAGGTGAAGGTGGCCGTCTGGGCGTGGAATACCTGGGCGCCGAGGATGTCGGCCGGCATCAGGTCCGCGGTGAACTGGATGCGGGAGGAGGAGAGGGCGAAGGAGCGGGCGAGTGCTTCGACCAGCGTGGTCTTTCCCACCCCGGGGACGTCTTCCAGCAACAGGTGCCCGCCGGCAACCACACAGGTGACGGCGAGGCGGACCTCCTTGTCCTTGCCCTGCACCGCGAGGGAGAGGTTCGCGGCCACGCGCTCCAGCGTGGCCCGAGCGCCGGTGGGAGAGGGAAGGGGACTGACAGCTCTGGCAGGGGCGTTCATCTGGGCCGGCACTCTACTCGCAGCCGTGCCGCCCCAGAACCCCTTGGGTTGGAGATTGCTCACGGAAGCAGGCAGGGAGGCGGGGGACTTCCGTGTCGACGCGGAGCAGCAGGCACGTGCACGTCGATGCGAGCGTCATCCACTTCACAGGTCGGCTTGCTTGGAGACGTCTCCGTGCGGTGTGGGTTTTTGTAGGATTGGGCGTCAGTGAGTCTGCGGTTGCGTGTGGAGACGCACTTGTAGACAGCTACGAGTGAGTGTCAGGTCAGCCACCATCATCATTCCGTGAGCCCTACCGCGCCGGAGCCGGTCAGACCCGTAGGGTACCCCACGGGGATGGCAACCCATCAGGGTGCCAGGACCCGGAGGAATCCTCATGAGGCTGGGATGGATGGCAGTGCTGGCGGTGCTGCTCGCCGGCTGTGGCACCACCGCGCGAATGGTGCGACTGGACACGGGGCAGGGCAAGCCTCGGGTCCATACGCCACGCGGCGACCAGGAGCCGGTGAAGCTACGAGAGGAGGAGTTCAAGCATTCGCTGGCGGAGGTGGCCCGGGATGTGAGGCCCAGCTCGCAGCCCCAGCGCTTCGCCCGGTCGCTGATGTTCGAGTCCTGGCAGGAGGAGGTGTATCTGGAGTGGACGGGCCGGAGCCTGATGCCCTCCTCCCCGGAAGCCCTGCGGCTGCTCCCGGAGCGGGACGAGTTCACGCACTGCTACGAGCGCTGGTGCGAGCGCAAGGGGCGTTTCAGGGACTGCCTTTCACTGCTGAAGGGCACTCCGACGCTCGATGCGGATGGCCGATACACGCTGGCGATGGCCATTGCCACGGACGCGGTATGGAACGAGACGAAGGATGCGTTCGCGGAGATGGCGGACCCGGAGGAGGTGCGGGCGACAATCGTCTCGTCGATGGCCATGTACATGATGCTCTGGCTGCTGCCCGAGCCAGTGAGCAAGGGCCTGGCTGCATCGTTGACGGCCTATCTCATCGCCTACCTGGGGGTCGATACGGTGTGGGGCCTGATCGGCGGCTGGATACAGCTGGTGGGAGAGGTGAACCGGGCCACGACCTTCGAGCAGGTGCGGGAGGCGGGAGAGCGGTACAGCAAGGTGATGGGGAGGCACGCGGCGCGGGCCTTCGTGCTGCTGGCGACAGCGGCCATCGGCAGCACGACCGGGCTCGGACCGAAGGGGCCGGGACTGCCCGGCTACGCGCGGGCGGCGGCGCTGGCGGAGACGCAGGGCGGCTTCCGGTTGGCGGCGGTGGGCGAGGTGCGGTCGGTGGCCGTATCCGCGGAAGGCGCCTTCACGATCGCCCTGGCTCCGGGCGCGGTCGCCATGGCGGCCCAGGGCAGCAGTGGGGGCTCTAGCGCCAAGGGCAGTCTCACAGGGCGCCCTACCCCCATCAATCCCGGAGAGAGTCCGGAAAACATCAAGGCCATTCAACGGGAGAATGAGTCCGCCAGAAGACTTGCGGACAACGGCTACCATGTGGAGCAGAACCCTCCGCCCAAGCCAAATGGAAAGGAACCCGATTATAAGATCAACGGGAAATACTTCGATTGCTACGCGCCCACCAGCCCAAGCCCGCGCAACATTGCCTCTAACATACATCGTCAGAAGGTGCTGAGTGGACAGACGAGTAGAATCGTCCTGAATCTCGATGACACCAGCGTCACGCTCGATGCGATGAAGAATCAGCTTACGAGTTGGCCGATCCCTGGTTTGGAAGAAGTCCTTGGTATCAAGGGGGAAAATGTCGTTTCTCTCCTTCCATGAGAAGAATCCAGGCCAAACGTGTTGGGCAATCCTGCCAAATGACCTGATGAGGAGCTACATGGCCATCACCTACAGTCTCGAACTGGCAACAGACATGACATCCGCCCAGGCTTTACGTCTCATAGCGGAGCACTTTGGCTTCAAATGGAGTGACGACAATCACCTGAGCGGCCCCTCTGTGTCGATCAGTGCCATCGAGATGACCGGGAGCTGGCGTGAGATCATGGAGGAAGGATTCCATTTCAGCCCCGAACTGTCGGTGGGGTTCCGGATCTCGAACCTCGGTAATCACGAGGAAGGTACTCGGTTCATGCTACGTGCGACGATGCTCCTGTTGGATCGCAGTCGAGATGGTGTCCTGCTGTGCAACGGAGAGCGCATCATCTTGCAGAGACTCGGAGGGCAACTGGTACTGAACGAGGACGAGGGGTGCTGGACGGATGGCTTCCGGTTGGAGAATGAGATCCAACTTCCCCATGAGAAGCGGTCCCTGCCGTCACCGCTGCTGTAGCTCTCCAAACTGGAACGATCCACGGCTACCCAGCGGAGTGAAACGGTGACCATCATTTTCTTGATTCAATCAAGCAGCCCTCGCTCCCTCCGCATTCACGACCCCAGTGACGAGAGCTTGTCTGATGCGATCCAGACGGTATTCCCCATGAACACGGAGTGGGCGTTCATGGTGTGGGACGGGGTGTACATACCACTTGGCTATAAATACGATATCAGTCTGTTGACTGACGATGTCATTTGGCTTCTCGAAGAGATGGCTCTCAGCAAACAAGGCACTCGTACGATCCACTGGTCGTCAAACACCTTCTCGGCCATTTGGCATACATCTTGGGATGAAGAAGTCGTCAAGGTGGATGCTCAGTGGAATTGTGTTTTGGGTGGAGTGCGCCCACTGCTGGGGTCCAGTATTTCGATTGAGAAACAAGCATTCGTATCGGAGTGGAAAAGCCTCCTCGTGGTCGTGGAGAAGGCCCTCGATACAGCTGGGTATACAGAGAGCCAACTGCCCGCGCTCGCGCATCTCAGGAAGGCAATTGATATGACGCCAGGCAATGGGGCGCTCTATCGATAGGTCCTGCATGCCGAGGGAGAGGCCCTGGCCGCCGGCCGGAGAGTGGACGTGGGCGGAGTCGCCCGCCAGGAAGCTCCGGCCCACGCGCATCGACGCGGATATTCGGTGTCGCCAGGGCATCTCCAGGCGAGGTGTCCTTTCCCTCCAATGCTCAGCGAACCTGGACGGTGAAGGTCTCCCACTGCCCCACCGAGGTTTGGTTGGCGATCAGGGGACCGTTCCCAGAATTACTGGCGGAGACGTACAGCCCGTTGACCTGGGCGCGAAGGGCGATGTTCCCGTTGCCCGCGTCGACCTCGGTGAAGGTCTCCCACGGACCGACCGCGGTGCGGTTGGCGATCAGCGAGCTGCTCCCTCCATTCTCGGCGCAGACATACAGCCCGTTGACCTGGGCGACGAGGGAGATGTTCCCGTTGCCCGCATCCACCACCGTGAAGGTCTCCCACCCGCCGGCCGCGGGGCGGTTGGCGATCAGCGGGTTGCTCCCAGCGTTCTCGGCGCAGACGTACATCCCATTGCCCACGGCCTGGAGGGACACATTCATGCCAGGGATCAGCTTGCGGGGGGCGCTGTCCGGCCAACTGTTCCCGGTGACACTGGCCGTGAAGCCGTTTGAAAAGTTGAGGAACGGGTACCTTCCAGATTTGAGGCCGCTCACGGTATTGCCACGGATCGTCGCGGACCCGGTGGGGGCTGGGTAGAAAGGCGGTGAAATGACAACTCCATCCAGCCCCGGAGAAGTGATCGTATTGTTCTCGAAGAGGATATTGGAGCTCGTCGAGAAGCCGACTGCGTTGTACAGGGAGTTGATCACGGTATTCCCACTGACGGTGACGTTCGCGACCGTTCCCACGTTCTGGCCGTCACCCCCATTGCCAATGTGCAGGGCCGGCTGCTGCTGGACAAAGCCATTGCCGCCGCTGCGCACGACGACGTTCCCTGTCACTGTTCCGGAGAGGAGATCCGACCCGTTCACGCCGAATTTCATCACGCCCAGGCCGACGTACCTCGCCGTATCACTCATGTAGTTGTCCTTCACCAGGTGGCCGCTGCCACCGTAGATCCCTATCCCTTTCCCTCCCCACGGAGCGATCGAGGTGTTGTTGATCAGGGTGGCGTTGGACATCGGCGTGTAGTGCTGACTCCCGTTGTAGTCGACCGAGTTGATGGCGATCGCGTCGTCACCCGTGCCGCGGACGAAGTTGTTCCTGCCGGTGAGGTTGTTGCCGACGGTCCCATTGAGGCTGACATTGTTGAGGTTGAACCCATCGGCCCAGATGCTCGTGAGCCGGCAATTCTGCACCGTTCCGCCGGTACCCGAGGCCCAGAACCCGGACATCGTATGTTGGGTCCAGATGCTGTCCGCCAGCCAGTTGGTGCCCGTTGTATCCATGCCACCGCCGCAGCCGTCGACGACGGCCCTGCTGGGGGCATTCGCATCAAGGGCGAAGTCTCTCACGGTGGTGGACGTGAGATTGAAGATGGCACCCAGGGGGTTCGCATTGGGAAGCGGCATGTTGCGATAGATCGTGCTGTACCACATGCCCGCGCCCTGGATGGTGATTCCCGTTGCGTTGATCCCGCCCGTTGTCCTGACATAGAAGGTGCCCGGCGGAATCCAGACACTCTTCCCCTGAGACTGGGCGGCGTTGATGCAATTCTGGATGGCGAAGGTATTGTCGACGTTGCTGTCGTTGGCAACGGCACCGTAACTGGTGATGGAGAGCGAATTGGCGGGCTGGGTGAGGGGCGGAGGCGGATCTTCCACATCAATGACGTCGATGTAGTAGAACGACGCGATGTTCGCTGGGTCTTTCTGAAGGCTGATCGTCGCCCCCGGCGGAACGGGCGCACCCGTGATGAAGGTGTGCATGTCGTCGAAGAAGACGCGTGGATAGCCGTCCGCGGGGTTCTGGTTGTTGCCTTGATAGTTGTTGTTGCCCTCATAGAGCCAGGTCTGCTTCGAGCTCAGATTGAGGGTTTGGCGAAACACCCCATTGACATACAGATTCAGCGTGGCGGTGATTCCTCCGCCGTTCGGCGCGTCCGGAATGCATGCGCGCACATTGAACGCGGTGATATTCTTGCCAGTGTTGTTCACCCACTGGACATATTGCCCGTTTCCCGTGAGCCGGACATAGGCATGGCCCGATGCCTCCAACTCCGGACTCGAATACTGCGTCGTTGGCGGAGACGTCAGGGAGACGATGGCAGCACCACCCCCCACCGTTCCGGTCTCGGCCTCATAGCTGACAAAGGGCGTGGTCGCGCCAGCGGCATGCGCCCTGTTCTCAATGCACAGGAATGCGGTTGCGATCACCAGGAGGCAATGAACCCGCGCCAATGCCTTCATGGATGCCTTGATTTTCATTCGCCAAATCTCCCTGGAAGTATCGAATAAAATGATTTCCATGGAAATATGGTTTACGCAAGTGAAATCAGGATCCCCGCCTGGAGGCATTTACAGCCGGGGTGAGAAGTTCTGGCCCCGGTTTATGGGACCGGAGGCCGTTGCGGGGACGTCACCGCGCTGTCGTGATGGCCGGCAGTTCACCACACCCTGGCCGGCACTACGCGGAGGACACGAGCGGCAGCTCCACCGTGAACGTCGTCTCGACGCCGGGCGTGCTCTCCACCCGGATGTCCCCTCCATGGGCCCGGATGATCTGCCGGGTGATGAAGAGCCCCAGCCCCAGCCCTCCGTAGTGCCGCTCCGAGACGGCTCGCTCGAAGCGCTCGAAGATGCGGGACTGGTGCTCGTGTGGAATGCCGATTCCCTCGTCCCTCACGTGCAGCACGGCCTTGTCCCCCCGGGTCTCGATGCGAAGGCTCACGGGCCTGCCGGGGCTGTACTTGAGCGCGTTGTCCACGAGGTTCACCAACACCTGTTCCAACCTCAGCCGGTCCCATTGGCCCATCACCGGCCGCGGGGCATGCAGCTCCAACGGGCAGCCCGCCGTCGCCGCCTGGAGCTCGAACCGGGACACCACTTCCTGGGCGAGCGCTGCCAGGTCCATCTCCTCGAGTCTCGGCTGGAGCCGGCCCTCGGCGATCCGGGACACGTCGAGCAGGTCTTCCACCAGCTGCACCAGCCGTTGGATCTGCCGGCGCCCGGCCTCGGCGCTGCGGGTGACGAGCTGGGTGAAGGGGGTGTCCGGTTGAGCGCTCGCCGCCCGCTGGAGGCCGTGGAGCAGGAGGTTGAGCGGGGTGAGGGGGGTGCGCAGCTCATGGCTGGCCACGGAGAGGAACTCATCCCGCATCCGGATGGACTGCTGGAGCTGGAGCTCGCCCTGCTTGCGCTGGTGGATGTCGGTGATGGCGCCGAACCACTCCCGAGGGCTGCCATCGGGTTGGTGGAGCAGGACGGCGCGCGACTGGACGTAGCGGTAGGTGCCGTCCGCGCGGTGCAGCCGGAACTCCACCTCGTAGTTGTGCCTGTGTGTGATGGCGAGGTTCCAGGCCTCGATCGTCTTGCCCCGGTCCTCGGGATGGAGGGCCTCCAGCCAGCCCTCGGGCGCGAGCCATCGCTCGAGCGTCTGGCCCGTGTACGTCCGCCACGAGGGGGAATCCTCCACCACCCCTCCCTTCGCATCGGTGGACCAGAGGATGACGGAGCTGGCCTCCACCAGGGTGCGCAGCCGCTCCTCGCTGCGGCGCAGCTCTTCCGCCAGCACCTCCAGCTTCTGGCGGGCCAGCACCTTCTCCGTCACCTTGAAGATGAACACCGCGATGCCATCGATCTCCCCGGCGGCGTCGCGCGTCGGTTGAACGATGATGTCGAGATACTCCTGTCGCATGGAGCCGTCGGGCTGCCGGAAGTGCGCGGGCCCCTCCTTGGCGACAAAGGTCTCGCCCGTGCTGTAGACCTGATCCAGGACGGAGATGAAGCCCTGTTCCTCGGCCCTCGAGAGCGCTTCCCGGACGGGCTTTCCCATCACCTCCCTGGTGCCGATCAGCTCGGTGTTGAGCGGATTGGAGAAGATGTAGACATGTTGGGGGCCCTGGAGCAGGGCGATGCCGGCCGGAGCCTCGGTGAAGAGCTGGTGCAGGCGGCGGCGCTCGGCCTCCGTCTCGGCCCTCGCGCTCTCCACCTCCCTCGAGAGCTGCTGCCGCCGGACCTCGTCACGCTTGCGGTCGGTGATGTCCTCGTGGACGCAGATGTAGTGCTGCCGTCCCCCGAGCTCCATGGCCGTCAGCCGGACGTAGAGGTTGAGGAGGGTGCCATCCTTCCGGGGGTAGAGGATCTCCCCCGCCCATTTCCCCTGGGTCTTCAAGTGCGTCAGGAGCTCCTGGACGACCCGGACGCGCTCTTGGGGCGGGTAGGCGTTCTGGAAGGTCATGCGCGTGCCGGTCAGCTCGCCGCGCTCGTACCCGAACATCTGGTCCCACGCCGGGTTGGTATAGAGGAGGGTTCCCTGGTCATCGACGAGGCAAACCCCCTCGGACATGCTCTCGAGGATGCGGCTGTTGAGCCGGAGCGTCTCGTCGGCCCTCTTCTGGTCGGTGATGTCGACCGCGAAGGCGTAGATGAGGTCGCCGCTCGCGTAGATGCGATGGGAGAACCAGCGATCCGAGTTGGCGTAGTAGGTGTCGAACTGAGCGGGCTCTCCGGTCAACGCCGCCCGCTGGAAGGCGTGTTGGAGGGGCGTGTCCACCATGGCCGGGAGCTGTTCCCAGAAGATGCGGCCGAGGAGCTCGCCGAGAGGTTGGCCAAGCAGCTGAACGGCGGCGGGATTGAGGTACAGGAGCCGCCCATCCCGTGTGCAGATGCAGATGGCTTCCGGGAGCTGATCGTAGAAACGGGTATCCAACCCGGAAAGCGACGGGCCTTCCGCCTCCGGAGCGGGGGATCCTGGAGGCGGATGGGGAGCATCTGGAGGCCACGAGGGGCTCAAGGACATCTCCTCGAATCACCCCTGAGTGTTGGCCTCGGCGCGTCTCCTGGCGCTCCCCCCTCTAGTAGGAAGCCTGTGTCCCGATGAGGCATCCCGCCGGATGAGCGGAGGGGTATGGGAGGATCGGGCGATCCTCCCGCCCACCCTCGCGCTCAGGCCAGCACTTCTTCCGGCGTGTAGTACGCGCGCGGCGGCGTGACGCTGCCCGTGCTCAGCCCGAAGTAGCGGAACATCCGCTCGTGGTGGCCAGCCAGTCCCCGGAACTGGACCTTGCGATCCTCCAGCCCGTGGGTGAGCACCGCCACCGCGGAGTCCCGGAACTCGCGCAGGTGCGTGAAGTCCACCACCACTTCCCTCGAACCCAGTTCCTCCAGCGAGCTGCGCAGCAGCATCGCGGTACGACCATCCAGCGTGCCCATGAGACGCAGGGTCAACTGCCCCGCGAGTTCTTCCCGTTGAATCTCCAGCCCCGCCATGGTTCGTCTCTCTCCATCGAAGCCGTATGCGTCCACTCGGAACCGGGGTGTGTCGGGTAGGCCCGGCCCGGGGAGGAACCACCCACCCCGGCGCACAAGAGTCGGCGACGAACAGTGCGTCCGTTTGCCGTCGAAAGGCAGTCACACCCCTGAAAAATCCGTGTCACTGTCTGGCAGCGAGCGGGCAATCTGTTCGCCACTCATCATCCCGGGCCGCCCGCGGTCTTCTTTTGTTCTTCCAGCCGGGACAGTTCGCGGGCCTGCTGGGCCTTCAAGCGGCGGAACTCGCGCATCACCTTGGCGGGGTAGCCCTGCATGAAGCGCTCGCGCACGTCACGCCGGGCGAGGATCTTCTTCGCCAGTCCCGGGCCCGCGTTGTAGGCCACCAGCGCCCGCTCCGGAGTGCCGAAGCGCTCGATGAGGTCCGCCAGGTAAGCCGTCCCCAGCTCCACGTTCAGCTCGGAATCGAACAGGTTGGTGTGGCGCTGCAGCTTGAAGCCCGCCCTGTCCGCCAGATAGCTGCCGGTGTCCGGCATCACCTGCATCAACCCCATGGCCCCGACGTTGGACACCGCGTAGTTGTTGAAGGAGCTCTCGCAGCGGATGACCGCCACCACCAGCATGGGATCCACCCCGTTGCGCCGGGCCTCGCGGACGATGGCCAGGGCCAGCCGCCGCTGCTGGCGCTCCGGCAGCTGCGAGGCCTGCACCGCCGCCGCCACCCCCAACACCTCCGCCTCCGCGTAGAGCGCCTCCTCCTCCTCGAGCTGCGCCAGGTTGGCCTCCTGCTCGGCCAGCTTCGCTCGCAGCTCCGCCACCTCCGGACTGTTCTGCCCTGGGAAATAGGGTTGGAAGGCAGACGCCGTCGTCCCCGCCACCACCCCCGCCATCACCATCGCCACCGCCCACCCTCTCATTCACACCCTCCCCACGCGCGCTGAGTCAGCCGTGCGTCCGTGTGGCCGATGCCGCCCGCCCAAAGCAGTCACCGTGCCATCCGGGCAACCTCCTGGAATCACGAAGAAGCCGGGCGAAGTGGGACTTGGCACACCGGAAAAAAAGTCCGGACTGGGAACGGTTGTGCCCACGGTGGGACTGTCGAAAGGAGGGGTTGCCGTGAGCAGCCGGGCGACCCAGCTTTGCGCCGGGTCCCCAGGACCAGGGGAGAGGAGTGGGCGGCGTGTACTGGACGATGAGTGCGATCCTGTTCGTGCTGTGGGTGCTCGGGTTGATCAGCGGCTCGACCGAGGGACGGTGGGTCCACCTGTTGTTGCTCTTCGCCATGGTGACGCTCATCCTGGCGCTGGCGCGCCGTGGCCGAGGAGCACTCGCATGAGCCGCTCCGCCCCGGCGATCATCGCCCTGGAGCTGCCGCAGGACGCGAGTGGCTTCGTGCGGCGCGAGTGTCCGCAGTGCCGGCGGGACTTCAAGACGCGCCCCTGCCGCCACGACGCGAGCATCCTCCAGCGGCGCCTGGCCTCGCTCTTCCCCTTCGAGAACGCGCACGAGAGCTTCGACGAGGTGCCGGACTGGTGGTGCCTCTACTGTGGATACCGGGCGCCGGGGGACGAGTGGCTCACCCCCGCGCAGCAGGCCCACGTGGAGGCGCTGGCGCGGGCGTGGGCCAACCACGTGCGCTACGAGCAGCTGGCCTACGTGTCGCGCACCCTGTCCCTCAACCCCCGGCCCACCTTCGTCAGCGTGGAGCCGGAGGCGCTGCCCGGGCCCATGCCCCAGGACACGGATGACCTGCGGGTCATCCCCCTGGTGTGCTGCGGCGAGGAGGTGAAGGCGCTCTGGGACTGGGATGGGCCGCTCTTCTGCCCGCGCTGCGGCTCCCGGCACGGGGGCCTGAGTGGCCGGCAGCAGATCCACCTGCAATTCATCGAGGAGTAGACGGAAGCGGGCGGCCGGGGGCAGTCTCCAGGCCCATGTGGCGGCTCATCCGATGGGGCGCGTGCCTGACCCTGCTGCTGGTGGCGGGGAGCGCGGGGGCACATGACGCGGACATCCTCTATGCGCAGCTTTGGCGCCCCCAGGCGGGCGGGCCGGAGGTGCACGAGCGCATCACCCTCACGGCGGACACGCTCGCCCGCCTCATCCCCTCGGACGCGGATGGGGACGGCGTGCTCACCCAGGCGGACCTGGACGCGCGCACGCAGGCGCTGGCGGTGGGCATCTGGGACGCCATCCCCCTGAGCGCCGGAGGCCAGCCCTGTGCCCGCACCGGGACCACCGCCCGCGCGCGCGAGTCCTACGTGGAGCTCGGCGCCACCTTCACCTGCGCGCCCGGGGAGCTCCGCCAGCGCTTCTCCCTGCTGTCCCTGCTGCCGTCCAACTACCGGGTGGTGCTCGGCAGCTACGTGCAGGGCGAGCAGGGTCAGCGCTTCGCGGATGCCTCCCAGCCCACACTCGTGGTGTCCGAACCGGGACAGCCGGAGCGGCAGGCCGTGTCGGGGCTGCTCGAGTGGATTGGCCTGGGGCTCACCCACATCTTCGGGGGGATTGATCACCTGGCCTTCCTGCTGGCCCTGCTGCTGGTGGGAGGGAGCTGGCGGCGGGTGCTGCTGCTGGTGACGTCCTTCACCCTGGCCCACTCCCTCACCCTGGGGGCCACCGCGCTGGGCTTCATCCTCCTGGACGATGCGCGCGCACGCTGGGTGGAGATGGCCATCGCCGCGTCCATCATCTGGGTGGCGCTGGAGAACCTGCTCTGGCGCGAGCACCGCCACCGGGCCGTGCTCACCTTCCTCTTCGGGCTGGTGCACGGCTTCGGCTTCGCCAGCGTCCTGCGGGGCTATGGCCTGGGCGACTCGGTGGTGACGGGCCTGTTCGGCTTCAACCTGGGCGTGGAGCTGGGGCAGGCGGCCGTCGTCGCCGTGCTGTGGCCCCTCGTCCGGCTGGTGCAGCGCCGGCCCCTGGTGCACCAGCGGACACTGCGCGGTCTGTCGCTCCTCATCCTCTCGGCCGGAGCGTATTGGCTGATGGAACGTGCGCTCGGGCCCCTCGGTTGAATCCTGGCGGGTCCATCCCTAGGTTCGAGCCGGGATAGGGGGCAGGACCTGGGGAGGGCCGATGGGCGCAAGGCATACCCGCTTGGCTGCGGCGCTGGCCGCGGCGTGGGAATCCGAGGTTGTTTCGGCGAGGCGCATGACCATGCTCGCCGAGCGGCTGGGCGATAGCCGCGGGCGGGCGCGGCTGATGGTGCTCGCCGCTTTCTGTAGGGCTCATGCCTCCAGGCTGTTGGCCCGCCTGGCGGCGCTGGGGCGCGGGCCGTTGCCCGTACCCCCCGAGGAGATCTCCCTGGACGACGACACCGTGCTGGAGCTGCGCCGGGAGGGGGCCTTCGCCCGCGCCTCGGCGACCCGGTACGAGTCCACCGCCGAGCTGGCCCGCCAGCACGCGGACCTGTCCAGCGCCTGGGTCTGCGAGCTCAACCGCACCGAGGAGCAGGATCGCTCCCGGGAGCTCTTCGCCCTGGCCGAGGGCGCCGCACAGGCCGCCGCCGAGGCCAATGCCTCTTCGGCCGCTGCCGCTCCGGCGGATAGCTGACAGCCCGCTCGCCTTGGGCGTAAAACGGGGGCATGGCCAAGGCGGAGAGTTACAACGATTTGATCTTCCAACTCGGCGATCTCGCGAGGGATCGCCTGGCGGGCAAGCCCAACTGCCCGCGGACCATGGACCGCGTCTACCGTGCGGAGTCGGCCCTGGTGGCCCGCCAGGACGAACTGGCCGCGCTCGAGCAGCAGATGAACGAGGAGGACTCGGCCTGGCAGGACTACCTTGCCCAGTACGAGGCCGACCGGGCGGTCCAGTACGAGGTCGTCAAGAAGTGGAAGAAGGCGGTGGATGCCGTGGAGGGGCAGACAAAGGTCCTCCGCAAGACGCTTTCCGGCCGCCGTGCGGACCTGCGCTACTCCCAAGATGCGCTCACGAAGCTGGAGAAGAAGCACGCCGACCTGGAGCTCACCACCCAGGATGAGTCCAAGCTGGCCGTCTCGCGCGACAACCTGAAGAAGAACCGCATCCAATCCATGCGCCTGGTGCGCGAGGTGGAGGATCTGGAGCATCAGGTCGAGCAGGCCCTCACCCCCAAGCCCGGTCAGCCCGGCGCCGCCGGCATCCTGGCGCACAAGCGCATGCTCGACCTGGAGGACCAGATGACCGCCCGCAAGGAGACGCTCGACCAGGCGATGGCGGAGATCGACCGGGCGATCGCCGAGAAGGAGACCGAGGTCCAGGCCGCGGAGGATTATCTGGATCAGGCGCTGTTCCTGCTCGGCGAGGACGTGTACGCGCAGCGCATCCAGGACGCGCAGCTCGCCCCGTTCTATCCGCGACTGGATCGCGCCCAGTGAAGTCGCGCCCGCCCTCCGTGCTTGACGGTGGGGGGCAAGCTGCTACATTGCGCCGCTTCCTGGCGTCCGGGGACTGAAGTCGGACGCAACCTGCTGAAATCATTGATGTTTTCGTGCAAATCGCACGAGCTGTGAGGACGACGTGAAGGGTCTCATTGGCAAGAAGATTGGAATGACCCAGGTGTTCAACGACGAGGGCAACCTCGTTCCGGTGACGGTGGTCGACGTCAACACCTGCCAGGTCGTGGGCAAGCGGACTCCGGAGAAGGATCAGTACTCGGCGGTGACGCTGGGCTTCGGGGAGATCCGCGAGAAGCGCCTGACGAAGGCGGATCTGGGCTTCTTCAAGAAGAACAACGCGCCGCTGCGCCGTCACCTGAAGGAGTTCCGGGTGAGCGCGGAGGACGCCGCGGGCTACAACGTGGGCGACGCCGTGAAGGCGGATCTGTTCACCAAGGGCCAGCTCGTGGACGTCACCGGCATCACCAAGGGCCGCGGCTTCCAGGGCGTCATGAAGCGCTGGAGCTTCAAGGGCTCGCAGACGAAGACGCGTGGTACGCACGAGTACCGCCGTCACCCGGGCGCCATCGGTCAGCGTAAGACGCCCGGTCGTGTGTACCCCAACAAGAAGCTGCCCGGTCACTACGGCGTGGATCAGGTCACCACCCAGAACCTGACCGTGGTGGACGTGGACGTGGAGAAGGGCCTGCTGCTCATCAAGGGCGCCGTCCCCGGCCACAACGACGGCATCGTCGTCGTCCGCCCGAGCATCAAGGTGGCCCTGCGCGAGAAGCACAAGGCCGCTCGCGCCAAGTAAAGCCGTAGGCCCTGTGTGTGCTCCCTCCCTCGGCAGGGGGAGGGCCGGGTTCATCGTCCTACCGAGCCTCCAGGCACCGCCACAGGGTTTCTCTCGACGCCCCGCTCCGGTCACCCACCGGGCGGGGCGTTCGTGTTTCTGGCCACATGCGGGGGCCGGAACGTTGGCCAGCGGGCGCTGGAGTGTTGTGTGCATGCGAAAGCTCACCCGGGGTGAAGCCTGGTCCCTTGCTCCCGGGAGATCGCGTGCCCACATGGTTGCGCCACACGGCCATGACTGCACGCAACCCTTTCCGTTTCGTTTCGCTGGCCCTGCTGCTGACGGCGCTGTCCGCCTCGGCGCAGGAGCAGGTGCTGGATCCGGCCGCCGTGCGCCACCGGTTGTTCTCTCCCGAGGGGCATCTGGAGGCGTCCGTCACGGTGGGTCTACCGGCGCGCGAGTACCTCACCGCGCACTACAACCTGAATGTCGGCGTCGCCTACAACCTCTTCAACACGTTCGGCGTGGAGGCCCGCGCCGGCTACGCGCTCAGCCGCCACACGGGCCTGGCGCGCTCCATCTCCGAGAGCTTCCTCACCCGTGAGGACAAGAAGATCACGGACGAGCTCGAGGACCTGTGGGAGATGGGGGCGCACGGCGTGGTGGGAGCCCGCTGGGCGCCCATCTACGGGAAGCTGTCGCTGCTGGCGGATCAGACGGCGCACTTCCAGGCGTACCTCTGGGCGGGCGGCGGGCTGGCCTCGCTGCGGCGCCAGTCCGTCATCCAGTGCGCGCAGGTGGTGAATCGGGATCTGGGCATCTGCGACAACCGGACGGATCCGAACAACAGCGCCACCGCCACCGAGTCCTACTGGCGCACCGAGTCGCGCGTGGCGCCGGTGGCGTCGGGAGCGGTGGGCTTCCGCTTCTTCCTGTCGAGCGGGCACGCCGTCCGCTTCGAGCTGCGCGACTGGGTCTTCGCGGACCAGTACCGCGTGAACGTGGCGCGCGAGGACTGGGAGGCGGGGCGGGAGAGTGGTGAGCCCGCGCGCAACCCCGGCCTGACGCACCTGGTGCAGTTCGACCTCGGCTACTCCTTCCTCTTCTGAGGCTGACGTCCCTTCCATGCGACCGACCTCGCTCTTCGCGTTCCTCCTGGCCGCGGCCGCTCCAACGGCCCTGGCCCAGGCGCCCGAGTCCAAGAAGCCCGTGCCCTCGGAGACGGCGCCCATTCCCGTGAAGCCGGAGCCCCGGCAGGACAAGGCCGAGCCCAACGGCCCGGATCTCATCAAGCCCCCCTCGTCCGTGGGGACCGAGACGCCGGAGCGGCCGCCGGACGTGCCGTTGGCCTCGTCCGTGCCGGCGGAGCTCCAGCCGGTGGCCGATCCGGACGAGCAGCGCCTGGTGAATGGGGCGCCGCTGCACAACCCGAACGTGGCCGTCCACGTGGTGCAGAAGAAGCGCTTCGCGGACGAGGGCCGGCACGAGTTCACGCTCTACCCGGCGGTGGCGCAGGTGAACGGCCGGTTCACCGAGCACTTCGGCACCGCGTTCCACTACACGTACCACCTGCAGGAGAACTTCGCCCTGCAGCTCTCTACCCAGTACAACTGGTACTCGAACGAGAGCCTCTTCAACCTGGAGCTCATCGACAAGGTACGCGAGCAGGCCCAGGCGGCCTCGGCGCTGCTGCTGGTGTGGGGCGCGCAGGCGGGCGTGGAGGTGACGCCGTTCTACGGCAAGTTCGCCTTCAACGACGACCACCTCTTGCAGTTCAGCCTGGTGCTCAGCGGTGGCGCGGGCATCGGCTCCACGCGCGTGCTCGTCCGGCCCAAGGTCTCCAACCAGGTGGATGGTGAGACCTTCATCGTCCCGGCGCGCTTTGGCGACACGGGGACGAAGTTCCTCGGCTCGGTGGGCGGCGGCTTCCGCGTGCAGTTCGGCGACTCCATGGCGCTGCGCCTGGAGGTGCGCGATCAGGTCTACACCGCCCGTGTGGATCGCGTGGACGGGTGCAGCCTCCAGGACTTCCAGAAGCTGGAGGATGCCCGGGGAAGCGGCCAGGCCTTCTCGGAACTGGGGCTGAGCGGGAGCTGCAAGTACCAGAAGTTCGACGGGGTGGACCCGAAGACGCGCAAGAACTACCGCGAGGACATCGTCCTGGGGAAGGACCTGGTCGGCAATCCCTCCTCGGACGTGCTCAACAACCTCGGCTTCTACGCCGGCTTCTCCTTCCTCTTCTGAGGCCCGCGCCATGCACCGATTGCTTCTCGCCACCCTCCTGGTCCTCGCGCCGCTGGCCGTTTCCGCGGAGGAAATGAACGCCTACAACCATGCGCTCGCGTCCTTCAACGCGGGCAAGCTGGAGGACGCGGCCTCGCGCTTCTTCGAGCTGTCCTCCAACGCGGTGGACTCCGACGTGCGCGCCCGCTCCGAGTACTACCTGGCGCAGTCCCTCGCCCGGAAGGGCATGTCCGTCAGCGCGCTCATCTCCTATGCGCGGATCGTCGACACCGGCCCCAAGCACCCGTTCTATCTCCAGTCGGTGGAGGGGCTGGTGGACGCGCAGCAGAAGCTCAACGAGCAGAACCTCGTGCCCAACATCCTCGACAAGGCCTACACGCCCGAGGTGGAGGACAAGTGGGCGAAGCTGCCCCGCGAGGTGCTGGCGCGCGTCCACTACCAGGTGGCCACCATCCGTCAGCGCCGCGGCCGTTTCGAGGAGGCCCGCTCGCTGCTCGAGTCGGTGCCGTCCGACAGCCGCGTCTACGCCCGCGCCCGTTACCTGCTGGGCGTGGTGCTGGCGGATCCCCACTTCCCGGGCCGTCCCACCGAGGCGGACACGTTGGACTCCGCCGCCCTGGCCGCCTTCCAGGGCGCGATCGATGCCAAGGGCGCGCAGATCGGCCATGACGAGGTGAAGCAGCTCGCGCAGCTGGGCATCGGGCGTCTGCACTACGGCCGTCACGAGTACCCTCAGGCCATCGCCTCCTACGAGGCGGTGCCGCGCTATGCCCGCTTCTGGGACCAGGCCCTCTTCGAGAATGGATTCGCTCGCTTCCAGGGCGAGGACTTCGGCGGGGCGCTCGGCAGCCTCCAGGCGCTGCACGCTCCTCAGTTCGAGGGCGCCTTCCAGCCCGAGTCGTGGATCCTCAAGGCGACCGTCTACTACTACAGCTGCCTCTTCGACGAGGTGAAGACCACGCTGGCTGCCTACGAGCAGCTCTATGATCCCATGGCGAAGCAGCTCGAGCCGTTCACCGGGGAGGACGTGGATCTCCTGTCGTCCTACAACCTGGTGGCGGCGGAGAACCGGCGGCTGCCTCGCCCCATCTACCTGTGGATTCGCGACAACGAGCGCATCCAGGACGTGATGCGGACGATCGCCGAGGTGGACGCGGAGAAGCGCCTGATCAACGAGGAGGGCATGTGGCGCGCCACGGGGCTGGTGCCGGAGGTGGGGTCCTCGCTCGAGGAGGTGCGCGGCACGCTGATGCAGATCGGCGGCCGCTTCGCCAAGAGCCGCCTGCAGGAGGCCGCGCAGAACCTGCGCACCTTCGCGGATCAGGCGGAGATCATCCGGGTGCAGACAGCGCTCGACGAGAAGGACCTGTTGCTCGCGGGGGTGGATCAGAAGGCGGTGCTCAAGAGCCAGTCCATCTACCGGCCGAAGATGCCTGGGGCCGCGTGGAACTACTGGAAATTCCAGGGCGAGTTCTGGCGCGACGAGATCGGCTTCTACCAATACACGCTCAAGCGTGGCTGTCCGGCGAAGCTACAGGGCAAACAATAACGTTGCCGAGTCAATGAATGACACGAGGGGCGGGCCCGCGCGCTGGGAGCGACGGGTTTCGCCCCTTCTCATTCCAACATCGCGTTTCTACTTTCCATTGTCCCTTTCGGTGGGTGGTGAGGGAGGCGATGGGGGCGACCCGGCTTCATCTGGAGCACGCGGCCCGGCTGCCGGGCGTCCCTTTGTTATCGGGCCCACCACAGGAGCTCGCATGAAGTCGGTCCTTCGTTTCGGTGCGCTGGCGGTGGGTGTGGCGCTCACCGCGGGCGGAGCAGGGGAGGCGGCACAGCCCTCGCGCAAACCCGCCCAGGCGGCGGAGTCCCGCAAGGGAGAGTCTCGCAAGGGGGCCGCGCGTCAGGAGACATCGAAGCAGGAAGCCTCGTCCTCGGAGCGGGAGCCCGAGCGCCAGGGTCCGGCCCGTATCGGACCCGCGCGCATGGGCCCGGCGGCGATGGACAACGCGCCGCGCATCGCCGACGGGCAGAAGGACGAGCTGGCGGATCGCAAGCGCGACGAGGCCATCGAGGGCTTCAAGCGCCTCATTCCCAAGCTGCAGGAGGGCTCGCACCGCAGGGCGGACATGCTCTACCGCCTGGCCGAGCTGTACTGGGAGAAGTCCAAGTACCTCTATCAGCAGGAGATGAACCGCTACCTGGCGGCGGAGAAGGCCCAGGACGCGGCCACCGCCCGGGGCGAGAAGCAGGAGGCGCCCCAGGCGGACCACAGTGAGAGCGAGCGCTTCCGCGCCGAGACGATGGGCATCTACGAGATCCTGCTGCGCGACTACGCGGACTGGCCTCAGCGCGACGAGATCCTCTTCTACCTGGGCTACAACCTCCAGGAGCTCGGCCGGCGCGACGAGGCGGTGAAGCGCTACCTCCAGCTCATCGAGGAGTTCCCCCAGTCGCAGTTCGTCCCGGACACCTACGTCCAGCTGGGCAACCACTACTTCGACAACAACAAGCTGAAGGAGGCGCGCGAGTACTACGAGAAGGCCCGCGCCTCGAAGGTGCCCAAGGTGTACGCCTACGCCGTCTACAAGCTGGCGTGGTGCGACTACAACGCGGGCGGCTACGACGAGGGGCTCGCGAAACTGCACGAGGTGGTGGACTACGCCGAGGCGCGGGGCGAGGAGCTCGGTGACCTCAAGACCGAGGCGCTCAACGACG
Organism: Vitiosangium sp. GDMCC 1.1324; assembly: GCF_003044305.1. Taxonomy (GTDB): domain Bacteria; phylum Myxococcota; class Myxococcia; order Myxococcales; family Myxococcaceae; genus Archangium. Next base: position 479,879 of record NZ_PZOX01000001.1, read on the forward strand.
TCATCGTCTTCTACGTCAAGCTGGACAAGGCGAAGGAGGGCATCGCCTATTTCAAGCAGAAGGCTCCCCAGAAGCGGCAGGAGCGGCTCATCTCCAAGATGGCCGCGGAGCTGATGGACGTAGGTCTGTACGACAGCGCCATTGAGACGTACCGCACCCTCATCCGCGACAACCCCAAGGGCCCCGGCGCTCCCGACTACCAGCAGTCCATCGTCCGATCCTACGAGGGCCTGCGCCAGCGCACCCAGGTGCGCGCCGAGATGAAGCGCATGGTGGAGCTGTACCGGCCCGGCAGCGAGTGGTGGCAGGCCAACGCTGACAACAAGCCCGTGTTGCGCAATGCCTTCAGCGTCACCGAGGAGGCCATGCGCGTGATGGTGACGGACTACCATCAGGAGGCGCAGAAGACGCGCCAGGTGGAGACGTACCGGCTCGCTCGCGACATCTACAAGGAATACGTCGACACCTTCGCCTCCAGCGAGGATCCCGAGTTCATCTCCGACTCCGCCTTCAACATGCGGTTCTTCTACGCGGAGATCCTCTGGGCCCTCGAGGAGTGGGAGGCCGCCGCCGCCCAGTACGATGCCGTGGTTGCCTTCAAGGTGCCGGATCGCGACTCGGCCCGCGAGGTGTCCAACGAGAGTTACCGCAAGAGCGCGTCCTTCGCGGCCATCATGGCCTACGACAAGCTCGTGAAGATTGAGCGCGGCCAGCTCACGAAGAGCGATCTCAAGGACGGCCAGAAGGTGGACGAGAACAAGTCCAAGGGCCACGTCGAGAAGAAGGGCCGCATCACCAAGAAGGACACCGATCAGGCCGAGGAGCCGCTCACGCGCTTCGAGGAGCGGCTGGTGGCCGCGTGCGACACATACAACCGCCTGTTCCCGGACACCCCGGATGAGATCGACCTGCGCTACCAGGCGGCGCTCATCGTCTACGACCGCCACCACTACATGGACGCGGCCCGGCGCTTCGGGGAGATCATCAACAAGTTCCCCTCCGAGCGGCGCTCGCGTGACGCGGCGGACCTCACCATGTACGTGCTCGAGTCCCGCGAGGAATGGCTCGAGCTCAACAAGCTGTCACGGCAGTTCCTCGCCAACGACAAGCTGCTCAAGCCCAGCCCCGAGTTCGCCTCGCGCGTGGCTCGCGTGGTGGAGGGCTCGCAGTACAAGTGGATCCACGAGGTCGTCTACCAGAAGGAGAAGAACCCGGCGAAGGCAGCCGAGCTCTTCCTCGACTACGTGAAGGAGTTCCCCCGGTCCGAGAACGCCGACCGCGCGCTCACCTCGGCCATGGTCATCTTCCAGGAGGCCGGGCAGATCGATCGGGGCGTGGCCGCCGGCGAGCGTGTCCTCACCGACTACGCGGACAGCGCCTTCGAGCCCAAGGTGCGCTACACGCTCGCGCGCCTCTACGAGAAGATCGCCGAGTTCCGCAAAGCCGCCGCCATGTACGCCGCCTTCGTGGACGCCCAGGACGCCGCCTCCCGCGCCGTCGTTGCTCGCAAGGCGAAGCCGGTTGCGAAGAAGGGCAAGGACTCGAAGGAGAAGGAGTCCATGTCCGGCGACGCGCCGAGCGCCGATGAGGCCCGGGCCCGCAAGGACGAGGAGCGCCGCGCGCTGCTCGTCGAGTCCGAAAAGTGGGTGCCGGATGCCCTCTTCAACGCCGGCCTCTGGTGGGAGGGCGTGGGCGAGTCCGACAAGGCCATCTCCGCCTACCGCGCATACATGGCCCGCTTCAAGGACCGGCCGGACGTGCCGCAGCTCGCCTACAACCTCGGCCTCATCTACGAGAAGGATGGGAAGTCGGCCGAGGCCGCCCGCGCCTTCGACTCCTTCGCCGAGACGTACGGGCGCGACTCGCGCACCTCGGCCGGACAGGTGTACCTGGCCCGCTACCGGCAGTTGCTCGCGTACCGGAAGCTGAAGAACACCCGCGACACCGACCGCATTCAGGGCGAGCTCGTCCGCGGCTGGGCGAAGCTGTCCCCGCAGGAGCGGCAGCGGCCGGAGCTCCTCAATGCCTACGGCCATGCGCGCTTCCTCGCGGTGGAGCCCGACTGGCAGCGCTACGTGGATGTCCGCTTCAAGCGCGTCGCCACCATCCGGCGTGACCTGGCCTCCAAGCAGCAGTCCATGCAGCGGCTGGAGAAGGCCTATACGGACGTGCTGGCCTCCGGCTCGGGCGAGTGGGGCATCGCCGCGCTCACCCGCATTGGTCTGGCCTACGCGGACTTCGCTCGCAACATCATCGAGTCGCCGGACCCGGCCGGGCTCGACGAAGAGCAGCGCTCCATGTACCGCGGCGAGCTGGAGAACCTCGCGCTCCCGCTGGAGGACAAGGCCAGCGAGGCGCTCGAGAAGGCGCTGGGCAAGGCCTATGAGCTGTCGCTCTACAACGAGTGGACGCTGGCCGCGCAGGAGCAGGTGAACCGCTACCACCCGGGCGCCTATGCCCAGGTGCGCCAGGTGCCCTTCCGCGGCAGCGAGTTCTTCGTCACCGCAGACGTGGCCAAGGAGCCGGGTCTCCCGGATACCAGCCAGGCCGGTGCCACTCCGGCGCCCGCTGCTCCAGCGCCTGGCTCGTCCACGGCTCCCGAGGCCGCTCCCGAGCCCACGCCGCCCGCTGGTGGCCCGGTGCCGGTTCCATCCACTGCTTCGGGCAAGGTCCAGCCGTGAAGGTGACGCACATGCATCCGCGTGATTCCGCAGGGAGGACGCTCATGGAGTTCCGCCGCACCCTCGCCGCCGCCACGTTGGCCCTCACGGCCGCGTGTGCCACCACCTCGCAGGTGAAGCCCGAGCCCGTAGCCACCGCGGCTCCGTCAGAGGCACTCGTTCTGGCTCCCCACCAGCCCGTCACCCCCGAGCCTCCGAAGAAGGAGCGGGATGCGCGGGAGCTCTTCGCCGAGGCCGTCGCCGCCTTCGACGCGGGAGACTACGCCCGGGCCGAGGAGGGCTTCCGCAAGGTGCTCGAGCAGGCACCGCAAAGCCTCAACTCCCAGTTCAACCTGGGCATCATCGCCGAGCGCCAGGGCCGGCTCGCGGACGCCCAGGCCGCCTACGAGAAGGTGCGCTCCCTCGCGCCGGGCCACGTGCCCACGCTGCTCAACCTGGGCCGGATCTACCGCGTGCAGGAGAAGTACGCGGAGGCCATTGCCCTCTACGAGGCCGGGCTCAAGGTGCCGGGGCGCGAGCATGCGTCCTCGTTGCTCAACAACCTCACCGTGGCCTACCGGCTCGCGGGCAAGCACGAGCAGGCCGAGGCCACCGCCCGCCGCGTGCTCGCGCGCAATCCCGACGATGCCGAGGCCTACAAGAACCTCGCGCTCGTCTACTACGACCAGGGGAAGTACCGGCTCGCGGAGCTGGTGCTCGCCAACGCGCGCAAGCTCGATGAGAAGGATCCGGGCATCTACAACAACCTGGGGATGATCTACCTGAAGCTGGAGGACCGGGCCCGCGCGCTCACCCAGTTCCAGAAGGCGGTGTCGCTCAACGAGCGCTTCGCCCCCGGTTACATCAACATCGGTGCCATGGCCCTGGCCTGGCGCGACTACGCCGGCGCCGAGCGCTCCTTCGCGAAGGCCGTCGAGCTGGAGCCCGGCTCCCAGGATGCATGGCTGTATTACGCCTACGCCCTGGACGGGCAGAAGGGCAGGGACGCGCAGAAGGGACTCAAGGCGGGCGAGGCCTTCGAGAAGGTGCTCGCGCTGCGCGCGGATCAGCCCGACGCCGTCTGTGGCGCGGGCTGGGCCTACGCCGTTGAGCGCACCGGCTGGGACAAGGCCGAGGGTTTCCTCCAGCGCTGCAAGGAATTGGGTTCCACGAGCGCGCAGGACAAGCAGATGATCGACGCGAAGCTCCAGGGCATCGCGGCCATGCGCAAGAGTGGCCAGCCCCAGCCCGCGCCCGAGGAGAAGACTCCCAATCCGGCCGCGGTCGGAGGCAGTGGTTCAATGCTAGACAAGGTGTCGGACGAGGCGGCGCGGCAGGAGGGCGCGCCCTCGGGAGACGCCACGCCCGCGGCGCCCGTGCAGAAGGCGGCACAGCCGGGCGCAGACACCTCGACGAGCGAGGGCGGGCCAGCAGCCGAGCCTCCGCCCGAGGCCCCGAAGACCGAATAACCTACCGGCCCCGGTGGGAAAATTTTTCCACTCTTTGGGGCCTCGCGGGGTGGGGGTGGAAACGCATCGCTGGGATTTCGAGGCATTCCATCACCCGAGACGTTGGTGCAGGGCGTGCAAGGGAGCTGGAAGGAACCTCACCTGGGACCCGCTGTCCCACCCGACGAGGAGGCCTGACATGAGACGACTGGCAGCGGTTGTGGCGGTGGTGGCGTTGTGGGCGGGGCCGGTGTTCGCCGAGGACGACCAGAAGACCCAGGTGAAGGTCATCCAGGAGGAGGACAAGGTGGTCGTCCGGAAGAAGACGACGATCGACTTCACCGACATGGCGGTGGAAGGCGAGCTCACCAAACCGGAAGGCTCGTATGTCCTCAACCGGAAGAAGACGGACTTCCAGACGCTGATCCGGGTCCGCGACAACTTCAATCCCGAGCTGCAGAAGTCGGTCGACAATCTTTAGCGGGCGGGCATGGGAATGCGGGGCGGAAGGGAGGAGGAAGGATCCTCTATGGCGGCGGGGAAGAAGAACGGGTTGACGCTGCGGATCACCGGGCCGGATGGCTCCGTTCACGAGGCGGTCTCCGAATCGGAGAGTGTCATCGTGGGCTCGGGCGCACAGGCGGCGGTGAAGATCCTGGACCCGAGGGTCTCGAACCTTCACGTGATGTTGAAGGTCGAGTCCACCGGTTCGGTGACAGCCATTGATCTGGGCAGCGAGAGTGGCACGCAGGTGGGCGGGCAGCGGGTGGTGGGTCCCAAGACACTCTCGCCCGGTGACGTGCTGATGGTGGGGAGTTCACGGGTGGAGGTGGTCTTCGGAGACTCGGGGGCGCCTCCACCGCCCGCGGGCGCGGAGGTGAGCCGCGCGGCGCTCCAGGGCTCGGTGCTGCATTCCAGCCGGGCGACACCTCCAGGGCTGCGCAACCGCGCGGTCCCGGGCATGGCGGTAACGAGGTCGAGGTCCCTGGCCACGGCGCACATGCAGGAGCCGCTGCCGCCCGATGCGCTGCCCACCAAGGACGCGAAGATCCTCCAGGTGCGGTTGTTCTGGGGCGACCAGATGCTCTCGGTGCAGCACTTCCGGGACGGCGTGCCGGTCACCATCGGCGAGGCGAAGAAGAACTTCTTCCACGTGTACGACTCCGAGGTGGGAGCGCGTCACGTGTTGGCGGTGGCGCGCGGTGAGCTGTACGAGCTGCACGTCCCTGAGTCCGCGGGCGTCATCGTCACCCACAACGGGGACGTGCGGACGAAGGACAGCCTGCGCGCGGAGGGCAAGCTGACGGCGTCGGGCCGAGAGCACGCGTATACGCTCGGCCTGCATGAGCGGGCGGAGGTGTCGCTCGGCACGCTCACCTTCGTGGTGCGCTATGTGAAGCCGTCGCCGGCCGTGTCGGTGAGCAGGCTCGAGGAGGCGGACTTCACCTGGTTCAAGATCGCCAGCATCAGCCTGCTGGCGGCCGGCGCGGTGGTGGCGGCCATGTTGCTCCTGCCGCGCACCGAGGCCCCCTCCGAGAACGACATCTTCCAGAGCCAGCAGCGGGTGGCGAAGTTCCTGGTGCAGCCGCAGAAGACGATCGAGACGAAGCGGTTGGACTTGAAGGGCGCGGAAGAGGGCGCCAAGGCCAAGGACGAGGAGGGCAAGTTCGGCAAGGAGGAGGAGAAGAAGGCCGAGGCCGATCCCTCCAAGCCGGGGACTCCCGTCGTCGACAAGACCAAGCGCGAGAAGGATCGCCAGGTGGTGGGCAAGGTGGGCCTGCTCGGCGCGTTCAAGGGGCTGAAGGGTGGCGCCTCGGACGTCTTCGGGCCGGGCGGTCTGGGCACCGGTATCAACAACGCCCTGGGTGGTCTCAAGGCCGGAGCGGGCCTGGGGGATGCGCAGGGAGTGGGCGGGCTCGGCTCGCGGGGTCAGGGCACTGGCGGTGGCGGGACCGCGCTGGGGCTCGGGGGCCTGGGCACCAAGGGCAATGGCCGTGGGGCGGGTGACAACGCCGGCATCGATCTGTCCGGCCGAGGAAAGACCATCACCAAGATCGTCCCCGGAAAGACCACGGTGATTGGCGGCCTCGACAAGGACGTGATCGCCAAGATCATCCGGAGCCACCAGAACGAGATCAAGTACTGCTACGAGACCGAGCTGAACAAGAACCCGAGTCTCGCGGGCAAGGTGGCGGTGGCCTTCACGATCGATCCGGCCGGTGGCGTGTCGGAGGCGAACGTGACGGAGACCACGCTGAACAGTTCTGCGGCCGAGGCCTGCATGCTCTCGCGCATCCGCCGCTGGAAGTTCCCCGAGCCGAAGGGGGGCGGTGTGGTGGCGGTGACGTACCCGTGGCTCTTCTCGCCCGCGGGTAACGAGTAGCTGCTCACGTCTCTGGAGTTCCATCGTGCAGAACCCCTCTCCCCTTCGGGGGAGAGGGCCTCGAAGAGGGTCGTCCCGATATGAAGAAGCCGCTGCTGGTCGCCGTGCTCGCGATGTTGCCCACCACCGCTCTCGCGGCCACTCCGCCGGAGGGTGTCCCGCTCGAGGTCCGCCGTGGCTTCTTCACCGAGGCCGACATCGGTGTGTTCTTCACGCTGGGCGGGGAGAACCTCTATTCGAACGCGCAGTCGTACCTGCAGCTCGGCGTGGGGTACGACCTGACGGACAAGGTCTCGCTGGGGGTGCACTTCGGGCTGGGCTCGTCGGCGGCGAATTGCTTCGCCGGGTACCTGCCGGACTCGAACGTGTGCAGCATGTCCGACAACTTCACGGTGGCGTTCGCCGACGTGACGGCGGCGTATATGGTGCCGCTCGCCGAGCGCCTCTACCTGATGCCGAAGGTGGCCGCGGGCCTCACGCGGTTGGATCCGGCGCCCGTGGGCGGTGGGGATCCGGGTCGATCCCTGACGGCGCCGAACGCGGGGCTGGGCGTGGGTATCGAGTACGCCACGCCCATGGACCACTTCTCGGTGGGAGCGGACTTCCTGGCCCGCTACCTCATCGGACCCAACATCTCGACCTTCGCAGTCTTCCCTCGGGTCAAGTACACCTTCTGAGTCCGTCGAGGCAGCGGGCTGCCCGGCCCGCGCCTATGCCTGATACCAGGGCTTCTGATTCTCGGCGAGAATGTAGGCGCAGTTCACGAGCGCCAGGTGGCTGAAGGCCTGGGGGAAGTTGCCGATCTGCCGGCGATCCCTGGGCAGGTATTCCTCCGCGAGCAGTCCCACGTCGTTGCAGAGCCCCACCAGCTTGTCGAAGAGACGGCGCGCGTCCTCGGTCCGCCCCATGAGGTGGTAGGTGTCCGCGAGCCAGAACGAGCAGGCGAGGAAGGCGCCCTCTTCACCGGAGAGACCATCCACGCTCTCCTCCGTCCGGTATCTCAGCACCAGCCCATCCGGCATCAACTCCTCCTCGATGGCCTTCACCGTTCCGACGACGCGGGGATCCGTCGCGGGGAGGAACCCGGAGAGGGGGATGAAGAGCAGGCTCGCGTCCACGCCCTTCGAGCCGTAGTACTGCGTGAAGGTGTTCCGTTTGGGATCGAAGCCCTTGCTGCACACGTCGTCGAAGATGGTCTTCCGGAGCTTCACCCACGGCTCCTTGTCTTCCTTCACGCCGAACTCCTCGATGGCGCGAATCCACCGATCGACGGCGATCCACGCCGACACCTTGGACGCGGTGAAGGAATGCTTCGGACCCCGCATCTCCCAGATGCCATGGTCCTCCTTCGTCCAGACGTCAGCCACCTGGGTCGCGACGGTCTTGAGCGCCCTCTGGGCGCGTTCCGGCAGGTGACCCACCGCTTGAGCGGCGATGTGCAGCACCGCGGCGAACTCGCCGAGGACGTCGAGCTGGAATTGAGAATAGGCACCGTTGCCGACTCGCACGGGCCGGGCACCCTCGTAACCCTGCAACCAGTCCAGCGTGACCTCCGTGAGGCGCCGCTCGCCCCGGATGCCGTACATGATCTGTACCTGGGAGGGCGCTCCTCCAATGGCGTCCTGCAACCAATCTCCGAAGGACTTCGCCTCGTCCTGGAGCCCGGCGAGCAGGAGCGCGTTCAACGTCAGGGAGGAGTCGCGGATCCAGCAGAACCGGTAGTCCCAGTTGCGCTCCCCACCCGGAGTCTCCGGAAGCCCGAACGTGGGTGCGGCGACGATCGCCCCCGACGGGTGGAAGCTGCACGCCTTGAGCGTGAGGAGCGAGCGCACGACGATGTCCTCATACCCGGCGGGCGCGCGGATCTTCGAGGCCCAGCCCTCCCAGAAGGACTCCGTCTCGCGCAGAGCGGCGTCCGGGTCGATCATCCCCGGGATGTCGTCGTAGGGCCGTGCCCAGGAGAGCACGAAGGGAATCCGTTGGCCGGCACGAACCGTGAACTCCGATTCGAACGGAGGGGGTTCCTTGCCGGTCCCGCCTCGCAGATACACCGCGTCCGGACCCGCGACGGCGGCGTAGGTCCCATCCCGCCTGCTCACCCGGGGAACGGTGTAGCCATTGGCGAACCGGGGGACCAGCTCGGAGCGCATCGCCACCTCACCCCGGATCCCCTCGACCCAGCGCACCAGGTGTGGAGACCCCTTCCGGGTGGGCATGAAGTCCACGATCCGTACGGCGCCCTCGTCCGTCTCGAACTCCGTCTCCAGGATGAGCGTCTTGCCGCGATAGCGTCGGCGGACGTTTCGCACGGGCTGCCGGGGGGCGAGCTTCCACCGCCCGTTGTTGGCCGTTCCCAGCAAGGACGTGAAGCACGCCTCCGAGTCGAAATCCGGGAGGCAGAGAAAGTCGATGGACCCATCACGAGCCACGAGCGCCGCTGTGTACAGATCCCCGATGAGCGCGTGGTCTTCGATGAGGACGCCCGGCTCTGGCCGGGTGTCGCTTCCCCATCCTGTTCTTGGTGCTTCCCGTGTCCGCGTGGTCTCCGTCGCCTCCATGTGTTCCTCCTGGCGCGCATGCACCCTCAAAGAGGGAACTTAGGTTCCAGCTCTCTGGAGGCAATTGGCACCAGCAAGGGTTTGCCGTCACGATCCCCCGGCAACCCAGGGGCGGAGCGCCTGGGTCCTTCCAGGTCGAGGGCCAATGGGTGACGTCGCGCATCACTTGGGAGGAACACCAGCGGCGGGGCCGGATCTCCTCCATTGAGGAGGTGCCGGTGAGGAGGTGCCGGCCCATTGGCTCCAGACGGACGAGCGCGTGCTGGAGCTCCTGGACGATGAGTCCCCGCTGGCTCAGTGAAGCGCCGGCCCCTCGGGGGAGGGACCGGGCTGCAACGGAGCCTCTTCTTCTCCAGGCAAGCGCCGCGTGCCGCGGATCTCCGCGAAGCACTGCCGCAGGTCGGCCGGTTCATCGAGCACCTGGGGGAGCGGCCGGTCGGTCCTGTCGGGCCAGCGCATGAGTTGGATCATCTCGTCGGCGATCTCGAGCCCGGTCACGAACCCATCGCTGAAGGAACAGCATCCCGTGTTGAAGTAGCACGGCGCATCCATGCGGATGGCCCGCGGCGCCTGGAACTGGCTCGCGCGTGCCCATTCCAGCTCGGCTTCGAGCGCCCTGCGACGCTCCAGCAGCTCCGACCCGTCCGACTCCAGCTCGAGCTGCGCGAGCTCGCGGGTCAGCTTGTCCACCAGGCTCTGCGCCTTGAAGACGGGCCGGTGCGTATGTCCCGCGAAGAGGATCACCCCCGGGTCCTGCCGCTTGGACAGCGCCCACAGGTACAGCGCCTCGTCATGCCTCTGCCGGAGCACCCAGTCCTTGGCCGGAGTGGTGGATGCCATCTTCGTCAGCCGCTGCCAGTTGCGCCAGACATAGCGCACGAACAGGCGGGTCGCACGGTTGACGTCCGACGCGCCCTGGTGCCCATGCACGAAGAAGAACTCGCCGAGCCGCGTGTCCCGGTGGGAGAAGGATGGGACACGCAGGGGACTTCGGCGATGGATGATGAAACCGCGTCGAGCCACGCGTCAGTGTCAAACACCTCTCGGGCCCACGCCGTACTCGCGCTGGTCCTCGGGCATGGCGAGGATCACCTCTCCGCCGGACGAGGCAATGCGGACCGGTGGAGGAGCCTCCTGCTTGGAGGCAGGTGCCGAGGCGACAAGAGTGGCCCGCGCGCGAGGGCACCATGTTGCGCGTATGCCGACCCCGAATCATTCCGGGCGGTTGCGAGGTATGGGCGCGATTCTGCAGGAAGCTTCGCACCGCCCGGCGTGGGTTCTCTTCCCGTCGCCTCCACTGGAGGTAACATCAGTGGGTTTGGGCTTCTAACTCGGGCAGTTCGACCGAAGAGGTGCAGCAATGTCTAGGTGTTTTGTCGATACTCGCACTGTGGACACACGGATGTCCCTGCGCGCGGGTGCGCTGGCCCTGGCTGCCTTGATGCTGTTTACAGCGTGCGCCTCGGGGACCCCCATGGGTGGAGGGCTGAATGCATCCCGTTATCATTCGCCCGCGCCGCACGACTCGCCCGAACCGTGGGGGCTGGAGGAGGCTTTCTTTACCAGGCTGCCCACGGACTTCGCTCCGGTGCAGGTGAGTGACGCCGAATTTTCGGCGGCCATGGTAGCGCTTTGGCTTGACATGCCGCTTCGGGTGGCCGCGTCCCGCCCCCCGTTGTATGTCGGCCGTAGGCTGGCGTTGGCTTCCTCGCCCTCGAGTGGTGAAGCGTGGCAATCAGACCTGGCCCGGTCCTATGGGCAGTTTTGCGAGCGGTGCGGCACTCCAGGGGACTGCCTGACGCTGTTTGAAGACGGGTCCCGCTTCCAGGATGACGACAAGCGAAGCCTTGCGCTCGCCCTGGCGGTAGGGCCAGCCCTGGACGGTGTAAACGCGGAAGTGCGAGCCATGCTCAACCCCACGCAAATGCTCGCAATGCTGAGTGTCAGCATCACGGTTTATATGGCGCTGCTGTTGGCGCCAGTGCCCGAGCCGGTGACAAAGGGCGCGGCCCTGGTGTTTAGCGCTGCCTTGTGGGGTTATCTCGGTTATGAATTCTTCGACCTGCTGCGGGCGTATGCGCAGCTTTACGAAGATGCGCCCCGGGCCTCTACCTTCGCGGAGTTGCGCGAGATTGGCGAGCGTTTCGGACGTGTCATCGGCCCCAACAGTGTGCGGATTCTCGTCATCGTGGGGACGGCGGCGATAGGTGAAACGGTGGCGCTCGCTTCCAGGGCTCCAAAGCTCCCCGGATTCGCGCAAGCGTCGGAGAGAGTCGGAGCCAGTACCGGCTTGGGCCTGCTGGAGACGGCAACCGGAGCCGAGCGCGTCATTGTCTCTGTGCCTGAGGGGACAATCCGCATGGTGTTGGCGCCTCATGTCGTGGCCATGGCTGCTCGGGGCGTTGGCAGTGGGAGTCCTGCGCTGAGTCGGGGTAAGCTGCTCCCCAACGGACACAGGGCATGGGGATCGTTTAGTGGCTTCAAGTCGGCCATGGGGCCAGCGGGCCCGGGAAAGGAATGGCATCACATTGTGGAGCAGACACCGGGCAACGTGAAGCGGTTCGGTGGCGAGGCCCTGCACAATACAGAGAACGTCGCTGCTCTAGATGAGGCTTTGCACACCGAAGTTGGCCGCCTTTATTCTTCGATCAAGTACAACATTACTGGCTCATTCGGGTTGACTGTCCGGCAATGGCTGAGCGGCCAATCCTACGAGGCGCAGCGCGCGTTCGGTCTGCTGGCGATTGAGAATGTAAGGAATGGGGTATGGTGAAAAGCTTCGAGAAGCTCGTCGAAGAGTTTGCGTATCACGTACAGGCTCAAACGGAGCAGATTGTCGCGGGGGATGCGAAGATCGGAAACAAACACGCAAAGAAAGCCATCGCCGCATTCATGCAGTTGCGCGCTGGTGGTGATGCGGGGCGAGATGCGCTCGCCGTGCTGTTCACGCATCCGCGTATGGACGTGCGGGTGTCGGCGGCTGCGCTGCTGTTGCGCCATCGCACGGCGGAAGCCAAAGCGGTTTTGGAGGAAGCAGCGAAGGGTAAAGGACTGGTCCCGTTTGAGGCATCCGAGGCGTTGAAACGCTGGGAAGAAGGTACATGGGCCCTAGACCCTGCCGAGGATGATGAGAGGCAGCCGGGAGCAACCCGTCCGGCACAGCCCAGCAAGCTCAGCCATCCACGCACGGAGCGCACCACTACAGGCAAACGGAGGGGGAGCAAGCGGGACAAACCCGGCGGGTGATCTTGAGCGGGGTGCAAGGGCGCAGCAACTGAAACTCAATCCAGGTGGAGGACCCAGAGCACGACGGCAGCCATGGAGGGCGCCTCGGGCCGGTGGGCGGCCACCTGCCCTCGTCCAATGGACGAGACTGCTCGTGCGCTCGGGGCGGCGGTAGCGGTTGCGGCTGCGCGCCTCCAACATGCCGAGTTGGTTGCTCGTTGTCTGGAGCGTGAAGGAGGGCCAGACGTCCTCCGGCCAGCGCTCGTTCGCGGTGTTGCGGAGGGTGTCGAAGGAGGTGCGGATGCACTCGGCTAATCCCCCGTTCCATTTCGGGTCCGCTCCGGGCATGAGGCGACCAGGCATGAAGCGCGTCACCTCGTAGGCGATGTTCCACATCTGGGTGAAGAACTCCTCGTGATGGGCCCGCGCCAGGAAGAGCGAGGCCTGGTACACCCCGCCCGCGAGTCCCTGCTCCAGTTCGAAGCGGCATACGGTCCTTGGCGGGCACCACGCGAGCACCGAGCCCACGTTCGAGGCGATCGCCGACCTTGAAGGGGGCGTGGTCCGGGTCGTCGTCGCCCCTCCTGCGGCCAGGGTCAGCCGAGGATGTGGCCGCTTCCGGCGGAGGCCTACCTTGGGACACATACACCCCCCGTGCGGAGGCCTCCGGATGTCGCGAGGCACGCTGAGTCCCGACGAACCGCCCGCATTCCTGTAGCGTCGGTCTTTTGTCGGAGGCGTTTGCATGAGGAGACTGTGGGGCGTCCTCATCGGGGTTGTGTCGTTGGGTGCGGGGCTCTGGTGGATGTTCGCTGGAGGTCTCCTGGCTCATTCCGGCGCCGCCGAGCGCACACCCGGTTCCTCGGGGAGCGGTGCCACGGCACGGCTTCAGGGTGCTTCTGCAACTGCTCAGGAGGTTCCAGAGACGGGCGCGTTGCTGGACCCGGAAGCCGGACGTGGCCAGGGCTCCGAGGACGGGAAGGGCGCTGACTCCGAGGTCCGGGACTCGTGCTGGCTCACCGGGCGCGTGACGGATGAGGAAGGTCATCCCCTCTCCAGAATCGTGCTGGAAGCACACGTGACCGACCACCGGACCTTTCACCCCGGCGATTCGATGGTCACCGAGGAGGACGGGCTCTTCAGGCTCGGTCTGGCCTCGCCGGGGAACTACTCCCTCTACGCCGATGGCGAGGGTTATGTCGAAACGAGGCTGTCCGTGGAGCTCCTCGCCCCCTGTTCCCAGACGCTCGACATCATGCTGCAGCGCGCGGTGCTCGTGCAGGGCTCGGTCGTGGACGAGGCCGGGCAGTCCATTCCAGACGTCCAGGTGAGCCTGCTCCGTCCTCGGAAGGAGGGTGGGGAGGGTGAAGAGGAGGAGGTGCTCGTGTCCACCGAGTCCGGCGAGGATGGGACCTTCAGTCTGGATGCGCCGGGGCCCGGGAACTACACCGTCCATCTGTCGCATGAGGAGCATCTCACCACCGAGCGGACCGTCACGGCTCCCGTACGAGGTGCGCGGCTGGTGATGGACTCCGGCGCGATCGTGGAGGCCGAGGTGGTGGACGAGCTCGAGCGGCCCGTGGCCGAGGCGATGGTCCAGCTCCTCGCCGATCCGCTCGGCGATTCCGAAGCCCTGAAGACAGACGCCACCTCCGATTCAGGCCAGGTGACGCTGACGGGCCTCGAGCCCGGGAAGTACACGCTGGTCGCCGCGACTCCAGGCGCGGGCCATCTGCGCATCGTGGAGCGCGCCGTGGAGCTCCAGGAGTCGGAGCGGCGGCGGGTGCGCCTGCGATTCGAGGAGGGATTGCGGCTGTCGGGTGTGGTGGTGGATGGCGCGGGAAGGCCGGTGGAGGGCGCCCGCGTGCAGGCTGTGCCGGCGGGCCCGGAGGACTCGGGCCCCAGTGGGCGTACCGCGCTGGAGTCCTCGTTCAAGCTCACGGTGGCGGGCTGGGACTCCGAGGCGGAGAAGCCTCTGCTGACGGGGCCGGATGGGCGCTTCACCGTGAACCACTTGAAGCGGGGCTCCTACTTCGTGACGGCGCAGAAGGAGGGGTATGTCCTCGACAGGCGTTCCGAGACGCGGCGGGCGGTGGATTCCCCACCAGGAGTGCTCGTGCCCGCCGGGACGCGCGATGCCCGCGTGGTGCTCGAGTTCCAGGGCCTGGTGCGGGGACGGGTGGTCCGGGCGGATGGCTCGCCCATCACTCGCTTCCATATCAACAGGGCGCCCCGGGGGGACGAGCGAGGCGAGTTCCGCTGGCGCATCGAGCACTCGGGAGAGCAGGTGTTGAGCTTCACCGCGCCGGGCGTGGCGGGCACGGAGCGGAAGGTGCATGTGCGCCGGGGCGAGCTCGTGGACCTGGGCGACGTGGTGCTGCGGCCCGGGCGCGAGGTGCGCGTCCGGGTGGTGGACGCGGAGACCTCCATGCCTGTGCCTCATGCCCGTCCGGACCTGCGCGTCTCCTCGGTGGACGAGTCCGAGCTGGACCGCTCGCTCCTCTATCAAGAGCTGGTGCTCGTCCACATGACGTCCCGCACGGTGGGCACGAGGGCGGGCGGGTCTTCGACGGGCGAGGACGGGACGGCGGTCATCCCGAACGTGGAGGAGCGTCCGCTGGTGTTGCTGGTGCATCACGACGACTACCTGACGGCGAGCGTGCCGCTCGGGGCGGAGCAGCGCGAGGTGGAGGTGGCGTTGCGAGCCGGGGCCAGGGTGGAGGGCACCGTGCGGGACGGGACGGCGCCAGTGGAGGATGGCGTGGTGGAGCTCTTCACGCCGCAAAGGGTGCCTGTCAGCCAGGCCACCATCACCCGGGGCGCCTACTCCTTCGGGCCCCTGAAGGAAGGCAGTTACCTCCTCCGGGCGAGATCCTTCGTCTCGGAGGGCCCGGTTCCCGTGTTCCTCCCCAGGCCCGTCGAGGTGCCCGCCACCGGGAAGAGGACGCTGGACCTCGAGGCCTGGCGCGGTGGCGCCGCCGTGGAGGTGAACGTCTCCGAGCAGGCGCGGATGGTCATCCTCGTGCCCGGGTGGACGCCCCTGCCCGGCACGCGCGAGCAGCTCGAGAGGGCGATCGCGTTCGGCTGCCGGAATGTGGGGGGGCGGGAGGACGGCCACTTCCGTTTCCAGTCCGTGCCGCCAGGTCAATACACGCTTTTCGCGGTGCGCGACTGGAGCGCGCCCGAGCTGGAGGTGCATCGCGAGGAGGTGGAGGTGCCCGCGAAGGATGCGGTGTCCTTGCCGGTGCGGCCGCGCTGGCAGCGCGTGGGCTCGTCTTCGCCCGACTAGGGAGGCTTGCATCGTCTCCCTGGCGGGGGTTGCATGGCCCTGTCATGTCGCTCCCGGATTTGAAACAGACCCTGGATGCTTGGCGCGCCTCGCCCGACGTCCGCCCCAGCCACGATGATCCCATGTATCTGCTGGTGCTGGAGGGGAACTCCTCCTCGCTCCGGCCCCTGCCTCGGGGTGGCACCCTGCGTATCGGGAGGGATCCGCTCGCGGACATCCGCTTGGAGGATCCCTCGGTGAGCCGCCGCCACGCGGAGCTGCTGGTGGATGGGGGAGAGGTGCGCCTGAGCGACCTCGGCAGCCACAACGGCGCCCGGGTCAACGGGGAGCGGGTCGTGGGCGGACAGGTGCTCTACAGCGGAGACGTGGTGTCGCTGGGCGACGTCACCCTCGTCTTCCACTGTGGCGAGGGGGCTCAGCCCTCGCGGCCGCCGCTCGAGGAGCCCACCCTGCGCGCGCGCCTGTCCGAGGAGCTCGAGCGCGTGCTGGGCTACGAGCGCGCGGCGAGCGTGGTCGTGCTCGAGCCAGGACCCACCCAGGCACCCCTGCCCGAGCTGATGCGCGCCCTCGGCGCGTCCCTGCGGATGATGGACCTGGTGAGCCATGCGGGCAACGCGCTGGCGGTGCTGCTGCCCGAACTGGAGGAGGAGGCGGCGGAGGACGCGGCGCACAACCTCCTGGAGGTGCTCTCCCCACTGGCTCCGCAGGCGCGGGCGGGGCTGGCTTCCGCGCCCCAGGATGGGTTGAACGCGGATGCGCTCATCGCCGCCGCTCGGGCCGCGGCGCTGGCGGCGTCGCCGGGGAGCGTGCGGATCTCCGGCCCCACGCTCTACCGGCTCGAGCTCGGAGAGCGCTCCCTGGTGGTGGCGGATGCCTCCATGGTGCGCACGTACGAGCTGCTCCGGCGCCTGTCCGCCAGCACGCTCCCGGTCCTCATCCACGGCGAGACGGGCTCGGGCAAGGAGAACGCGGCCTGGGCGGTGCACTACTGGTCGCCGCGCGTGGAGCGGCCCTTCGACTTCCACCAGGTGTGCGTGCGCATGGCCATGGCGGACTACTGCGGAGAGGGAGCGCCCAGCACCTGAGAGCCAGTCCGTGAGGCGCGCCGGGCGATAGCGGGGCGGGATCGCCGCTTCTTGCCGGGGAATGCAAAAGTTGCACGGCCGTTCGCGGCCGGGAGTGCACACCTTGCATTCCTCGCGCCCCTCGGGGCCGCTACACTCCCCTCCATGCACTCACGATGCGAGCTCTGCGGCGCCAGCCTCCAGGAGGGAGACGTCCAGCCGGAAGCCGTGTACGTCAAGTGTTCCTCCTGTGGTGGGCTCTACGAGTTGTTGGGCTCGGATGCCAGGGACATGCTCGCGGGCCAGGGCGCTGCCCTGCCCGAGACGGCGCCGGTCCGCTCCAATCGGTTGGAGGATGACTGGGAGCTGGTGCGCGAGGGAGACACCCTCCACATTCGCTGGCCGTGGCGCTCTCTGGACTTCTGGAAGCTGGCGGTGTTGAGCCTCTGTGCCGGAGGCTTTGGGTTGGGGGGATACGAGGGGTGGATCCCTGGAAAGGGAGGCCGCCCCTTTGGTCCGCTCGCGTGGCTGTTCATGGCCGTGGGCCTCCTCGGTGGCTACTGGTGCATCCAGATCCTCGTCAACCACACGCGTATCAAGGCGTCACCCCAGACGGGCCTCGAGGTGCGGCATGGGCCGCTGCCCTCCTTGACTGGTTCGCATACGTTGGCCATGCGAGACATCCGCCGGCTCTATGGCCAGCAGCGCGCGAGCGTCAATAAGGAGGGGTTCACCGAGGTCGAGAACGAGCTGTGCGTGTCGTTGCAGAACGGCAGCAGCCACGTGCTCATCAAACAGGGGCTCTCGGCGGAGCAGGTGTTCTTCCTGGAGCGTACGCTGAATGAACACCTGGGGCTGAAGGAGCAGGCCGTCCCCGGGCAGCTCGAGGCCGAAAACCCGGGCGGGTAGGGCGGGGAAATGACGTCTGGATGAAACTGTCCCCGGGCTCCACATCCTTCTCGAGCCTGGGGGTGTTATGGGTCGGGCGGTATCCCTTGCTCGACCTGTTCTCATGCACACTTCCCCTGTTTCGGATTGCACCATGCGGACCGGCTCGTCCGTGCGTCCGCCTCGCTGGCACACCCTCTTGGTGACCCTGGCCCTGGTGGCCACCACGGGCTGCCCGAATTCGCGGCAGCCCGAGCCCCGCTACCAGGCCACCATCCGCCGCACCGCCTACGGGATTCCCCACATCACCGCCCCCAACATCGGCGGTGTGGGCTTCGGTCAGGGTTATGCCTTCGCCCGGGATCACGCTTGCAGCCTGGCGGACCAGATCATCAAGGTTCGCGGCGAGCGCGCCCGTTTCTTCGGGGCAGGACCCGGGGACGCCCACATCGCCAGCGACTTCGCCTACCACGCGCTGGATCTGCTCAATCGCGGCCGGGCCGGTCTCGAGAGCCAATCCGAGGACTCCCGTCAGTTCATCCAGGGGTTCGCCGACGGCTACAACCACTTCCTGGAGAGCTCCGGGGCCACGCAGTTGCCCTGTGCCGGGCAGCCCTGGCTGCGCCCCATCGGCGCGGAGGAGATGGTGGCCTACCTGATCAACATCACGCTGACGGCCAGCGGCTACCGCCTCACCGATGCCATCGCCGCGGCCCAGCCTCCCAGTCCACTGGGCGTGCAGTCCGTGCCGCCCGCGCTGCCTCCGCGCGAGGAGGCCAGCCTGGCGAGCAACGGTTGGGCACTGGGCGCCGAGCGCTCGGCGAACAGACGCGGCATGGTGTTGGCCAACCCGCACTTCCCCTGGGAGGGCGAGCTGCGGCTGTGGGAGAGCCACCTCACCGTGCCCGGCCAGCTCGACGTCTACGGCGTCTCCCTGCTGGGCGTGCCCGGGGTCCTCATCGGCTTCAACAAGGACGTGGCCTGGACGCATACCTTCTCCTCCGGCTCGCGCTTCACGGCCTATCTGCTGCAACTCGTTCCCGGCAAGCCCACCACCTATGTGTATGAGGGCCAGGAGCGTCAGATGACGGCCCGGACCTTCACCATTCAGGTGCTGCAGTCCGATGGCTCGCTGAAGGACGTCTCCCGCACCCTCTACAGCAGCCACCATGGCCCCCTGCTGGCCCTGCCCGGTCTGGGGTGGACCGGCTCGCTCGCCATCTGCTACCGGGACGCCAACATCGACAACACCGCCTTCGTCGCCCAGTTCCTGGGCATGGGCCGGTCCACCAGCCTCCAGCAGTTCCAGGAGGTCTTCGCCCAGGTGCAGGGCGCCCCCTGGGTGAACACCATGGCCACGGATCGCGAGGGAAACGTCTGGTACATGGATGCCTCGCCCACCCCCAATCTCAGTGCCGAGGCGCTGACGGCGTGGCAGCAGGCGGCCGCCACGCCCGGCTCGCCGCAGGCCGCGCTGCTGGCCCAGAGCGTGGTGCTGCTCGACGGGAGCCGTGCCCGCGACGAGTGGGTGGACGAGCCCGGCGCGCGCAGTCCGGGGCTCGTGCCCTATGCGCGGATGCCGCAGCTGTCGCGCCGCGACTTCGTCTTCAACTCCAATGACAGCTACTGGCTGGCCAACCCCGCGGCGCCCCTGGAGGGCTTCTCGCCGCTGCACGGCTTCGAGCGCGTACCCCAGACGCCCCGCACCCGCATGAACCTCGTCAATCTCACCGAGGTGCGCGAGGGCGGTGCCTCTGGCCCCGATGGCCGGTTCACCCTCGAGGAGCTGCAAGCCACCGTTCTCGACAACCGGAGCATGACCGCCGAGCTGCTGCTCGCGCAGGTGGTCCAGCGCTGTCAGGGCAACACCACGGGCACCGCCCGGGGCCACGCTGTGGACCTCACCCAGGCCTGTGCCGTGCTGGCGGCGTGGAATGGCCGCTACGACCTGAGCAGCGTGGGGGCTCCCCTCTGGCGCGAGTTGATGGGCGTCTACGGCGCTCCGGCCCTACAGAACGCGGGCCCCCTCTTCGCCACGCCCTTCTCGCCCTCACAGCCCCGGGACACGCCGAACACGCTCGTGCCGCCTCCCGGGTCGGGGACGGACCCGCTCCTGGACAAGCTGGCCGAGGCCGTGCTGCGCCTGGGGGATGCAGGCATCGCGGTGGATGCGCCGCTGGGCCAGGTGCAGTTCACCCCCCGAGCAGGCTCGCGCATTCCCCTCCACGGTGGCGTCGCCGTGGATGGCACCATGAACGTCGTCAGCTACCGGATCCTGAAGTCCACGGTGGACGCGGCGACACCGCGAGGCACGGTCATCAGTTCCCAGACAGGCCTCACCACCGAGGGCTACGTCGACAACTATGGGACGAGCTTCCTCATGGCCATGAACTACACCGACAGCGGCGTGGAGGCGCGGGCCGTGCTCACCTATGGCGAGTCCGAGGACACCGCCTCGTCCCACTTCAACGACCAGCTCCCGCTCTTCGCCCAGAAGCAGTGGCGGCCCATCCTGTTCTCCGCGCAGGAGATCGCCAACGCCCCGGACCTCGAGACGATCACTGTCACCCGGGATTGAGTCTCCGCCAGGGGGACGCCATCTGCTCGTGGGATGCGAGTCCCTGGAAAAGTGATGACGCCGCGGACAGACTGCGCCGCGATGGAGACACCCACCCTGGAGAAACTCCTGCGCGAGGCCGCCCGCGATGCGGCACTCTCACCGTCCTCTCACAATGCTCAGCCTTGTGAGTTGGCGCTCCTCTCGAGCGACGAGGCCTGCCGCGCCCTCGCTGGAGCCGGTGCTCCGCTCGGCGAAGGTGTGTACGTTGCGGTGGCCCTGGATCCGGCTCGGTGCCTGTGCGCGCTGCCGGCCCACCGCACCGAGATGCTGATGAGCGGTGGCATCTACGTGGAAGCCCTCTCCATCGCCCTGGCGGCACGCGGCGTCCGGGCCAGCCTCCGCTGGCGGCTCGGCGGTGTGCCTCCCGCGGTGGTGCGCTTGCTGGCCCCGTGGGAGCCGCTCGCGGTGCTGCACCTGACGCCCGCGCCGGTGGACGCCGGGGCGGTGGCGCTGCTGCCGCTGCTGGCGGCGCGCAGGACGAATCGCTCCCCGTACCGGTCCGAACCGCTCGACCCTGCGATCGTGGAGGCAGTGCGTGCGGCCGCGTCGCGGGCCTTTCCGGAGTCGAGCGAGGAGTGTGGGCTCGTGGCCCTCACGGATCGGAACGTCCTGGTGCGAGCGGGCGACGTGGTGGCGCGGTACGGCGCCCTGGAATTCACCCATGCGGCGGCGTGGCACGAGACCTACGCCCACATCCGCTTCGGCCCCGAGGTCATCCGCCAGGCCGAGACCGGTCTGCCCATCACGCACCTCCTGGCGAAGCAGCTTCCCGGGTGGCAGCAGGCCCTGCTGCGGGTGTTGCTGTCGCCCGCGTCCATACGGGCGCTCAGGCCGCTCGGGCTGGCGCGGTCCATGGCGCGGCAGTCGGGCACGCTCCTCGAGCGCTCGGGGATGCTGCTGTACCTCCACTTCCACGCGGAGGACCCCTCGGAGGCCACCCAGGTAGCGGCCGGAGGGCGGCTGCTGGCCACGTGGCTCGCGCTCGCGGCCCGCGGGGGGGCATTGCACCCGGTGAGCGTCATGATGCAGCACCCGGAGCCCCGCCAGAGGCTCATCTCGGAGCTGGGACTGCCACCGGGCCGGGGCTTCTTCTTCGCGCGCGCGGGTGTTCCGGCCGAGGAGATGCCTCCCGCCCCCAGGCGGCGCAATGCCGCGGAGCGCGTGCGCACGGCCTGACATGAGGCTCGGCCGGAAGGTTGACGGAGCAGGGCCCGGATGCGCGGCGGGTGGATGTGGAGCGGACGTCCAGCGGTGGCCCGAGGCGCTCTCCTGGACTCACAAGGTCTTGAGGTATTCCACGAGCGCCCAGCGATCCGCGTCGGGGAGCGTCACACCGTATTCGTGGCCGCGATTGGAGTTGCCGGTCACGGTGGTGTCGAACACGAAGGGCACCTGCCCGTCGCTGACGTAGCCCACCTTCCGGGGATCGTACTCCCAGCGGCCAACGGAGAACCGCTTGGGCCGCTCGGCGGGAGGCAGGAGCAGGTCATAGAGCGTGGGCACCGAGCCATTGTGGAGGTAGGGCGAGGAAGCCCAGGTCCCATTGAGCGGACGCGCTTTGTAGGACATCAGGTCAGCGCTCGGGTTCGTGTCACTGTTCTGGGTATGGTTGCCCTGCTTGGCTGTCTTCTCCTGTCCGTGGAGCCTGGCATTCGTGACGGCCTTCAGCGCCGCGACGGGCTTCGCCGATACGGAGCGCGTGACCAGATCGCCCAGGAGGGCGAGCGCGCGCAGCTCGGCTCCGTATTTTTCGCCGGTGGGGGAGATGGCTCCTTCGAGCACGCCCGCCGGTGCGCGCGCCTTGACGAGGTTGCTGGCGCTGGTGTCGTCGGTTCCGACGATGTCGATGCCCGTGATCATGGCGACGACGCTCCGCTTGGGATCGTCGCGGTCGATGGTTGCGTGGCAGGACACGCAGTGCGTCCGGTACAGGTCCTCGCCGCGGGCGGCCAGCTTGCGATCGATCGGCGGCAGGACGTCCTCCGGCCATCGCGGAGACTTCAGATTGCGCAAGCTCTCTTCCATCGCGACCAGTTCGTTCGCCTCGACTGTCGAGGGATACCCTCGTTTCGCCTCCTGCTCCGTCTCGTAGTGCTTCACCTCGATCTGCCCGTACACCCCCACCACCTCCCCGGTATTGCGGCCGAGCGAGCCCGCGCCCGCGTTGGGTGAGAACCCCGTCCATTGCACGTAGTCGTGGCGCGGCGCATCCCACAGGAGAGGGAAGCTGGTGGGCGCATTGGGCTCGAGGCTGTTCTTGGGATCGCTGGTGAAGCGGATCACCTGGTTGATGATCCGCCCGATCGCGTCGAGCCGGCCGAAGCCCTCCACCGTGGTCGTGCGGTTGGCGGATTCGTAGCTGTCGAACCAGCTCAACGTTTGTGTGAGGCTCTTGCGCGCTGCCTCTCGGCGGGCGCTGTCCCCGCCACCTCCCGGCACCGCGGCGGCGAAGCGCGCGAGCTTGGACTCATCCGCCAACGTGGCCGCCAATGAAGCCCTCACCGCACGCAGAAAGCCAATGATGTCAGCGAGCGCCGGAGCGCCGTCGATGCGCATCGCCGTACCGCGGTAGTTGATCTGCGAGGTATGGCATGCCGCGCAGGTCAAGCCGACCTTGTCCCCATGCCGCGCGAAGCCCACGGGAAGGGCGTCGGGGTTGTTCAGAGTCTTGTGCTGATTGAGGAGGCGGAAGCGCGTCAGGTTCTCGGGGAGGATGAGCGGCTTGTCGCTGTCGGCCTGCTCCAGATGCACCAGCGTGTCGTAGGGCATGAGGACCGAGCCTTGATCGGCATGATAGAACCACAGGGTCTCGGGCGGCCCCCATCCCTGGTCCAGGTAGACGAGGCGGGTCGCGCTGTCGCCATACGCATCCTTCGCGAGCACGAGCCCACCGCGCTCGCGGACGCCTTCCACCACCTGGCGGGTCTGCTCGATGGGGGCCGGTTTACCGGAAGGGGGCGCTCCAGTGCTCGCACAGGCCGTCAGCAGGAGCCATGGAACGACGAGGGAATGGTGTCGAGGCATGCCGCTCTCCTTCGTTGAAAGCCATTGCTGGGTAACACGCGTCCAGATGGCGAGAAAATGACCGTGATTGGCTCATCGGGTGGCCACAATCTGGCCATCTTCGTCCCCGCCCTCCTGCTGCTGGCCGGCTGCGGGACGCCCGCCTACCGGCAGCAGGCCCATCCTCCGTGACCCACTGACGGCTTGTGGCTCGAGCGTGGAGCACGCATGACTCAACCATGACACCACGGCGCGGCCGGAGGCGATTAGCCTCGGGGCTCATGTCCCTCCCGCGCGCTCTCCTCTCCGGTCTCCTGTTGGCGGCCCTCGCTTCCGTGGGCTGCATGCGTGGCTCGACGACTCCGCCCGCCACGGCCGAGCCCGTTCCTCCCGTGGTGTCGCCCGAGCCCGCTCCGGCACCCGAGCCCGCTCCGGAGGCAGCGCCCGAGCCCGTCACGGCCGATGTGTCTCCACTTCCGGTGCCCGCGAACGTTCCCGCCTCCTTCGCCGATGCGGGCCTCATCGCGCCCACCACCGCGCCGGGTGTCCCGGACATGGGGGCGGTGGACATCGCGGCGCTGCGCGACGCCGTCGCCGACCCGAAGCCCATTCCCGAGGCGCTGGTCCGGCGGTGGGATGCGCGAGACCAGACGAGCGAGGGAGGCGTCGAGGGCGGCGTGATGGGGGGAGTCGTGGGAGGCGTGGTGGGCGGCGTCCTCGGTGGTGCGGTGGGAGACTCTTCCGAGTCATCGGGAGCGCCGCTGATGCCAACCCCTGCTTCCGACTGGGAGAAGGCCGAACAGGAGGAGGGGCCCTCCGGACAGAAAAAGCCCGGCGAGCCCAAGGCGCCCCGGCCGGTGCTGCCGAAGGTGGAGTCCGCACCCCGCATGGCCAAGGTGCTGGTGCGGGACGAGCAGGGCCGCTACCAGCCGCTGACGGCTCGCGCGGTGCGTGTGGTGACGTACATCCAGGGCGCTCGCGCGCGCACGGTGGTGGACTACCTCTTCGAGAACGACACCTCGCGCTCCCTGGAGGGCACCTTCTATTACCCGCTGCCGGGCGGGGCGACGGTGGCGGGCTTCGCGCTGTACTCGGGGGCGGTAGAGGTGGACTCGCCCTCGCTTTTCCAGTCCTCGGAACTGCTGCCGCCGCTGGGGGACTCGAGCCGGGCGGAGGAGCTGGGAGCCGCGGCCCCGCCGTCCCCTCGGGACGCGGAGCGCTCCTGGGGCACCCGTCAGGAGGCCCATGTCGTCGAGCACACGCGCGCCCGCCAGGTCTACGAGGACGTGGTGCGCCAGAACGTGGACCCGGCGCTGCTGGAGTGGGCGGGGGCCTCCACCTTCAGCGCTCGCGTCTTCCCGCTGCCGCCGAAGTCCCTCAAGCGGGTGGTGCTCGCCTACGAGCAGACGCTCCTCTTCGATGGACAGAACCTGCGCTACACGTGGCCGCTGCCACCCGAGGCAGGGCGCACGCTCCAGGTGTCGGCGCGCGTCCACGTGGACCCGAGGTACGCGCGCGCGATGACGGTCCTCCCCGCGGCGGCCAGGCCGAGGGACCTGGGGCCGTGGCGGGTGTGGGACTGGCCGCGCTTGACGGGGGACGGCGCGCTGCAGGTGGCCCTCGCGCCGTTGCGCCTGGACGCGGACGTGCTGGTGGGCTCGGACCCCTCGGGACTGCCCGGTCAGGCCTTCTACGCCCGGGTGCGGCTGCCCTCGAGCTTCATCGTGGGCGAGGGAGGAGCGCCCACTGGGAGGGCGGTGCTGGTGGTTGACACCTCGCTCTCGGCGGAGGATGGCAACGCGTGGGCCCTTCAGGGCGCCCTGCTGCGCGCGCTGCTGGAGCGGGACGAGAGCCTCACCGAGTACGCGGTGCTCCTCTTCGATGTGAGGCCCCGCTGGCTGCATGGCCCGGGCTTCCGGCGCAACACGCCCGAGGCGCGCCGGGAGACCCTGGGCGAACTGGAGCGTGTCTTCCTCGAGGGCGCCTCGCATGTGGAGGGGATGCTGGCCGAGCTGGACCGGGCGAGCCGCGACTGGCTGAAGCCGGCGGTAGGCGGAGGCCGGGTGACGGCCTTCCTGCTCTCGGACGGCAACGTCACCTGGGGGCGGGGACAGGTGGACGCGCTCATTTCCCAGCATGCCTCCTCGGAGAAGCTGCGCTGGGTGAGCTACCGCTTTGGCGAGTCGGCGGTGAACACGGACCTCTTCGATGCGCTGGCCCGCGCGGGCGGCGGCCGGGTGGTGAGCGTGCTCTCCGGTCCGGAGGTGCCGGCGGCGGCGCGTGCGCACCGGGCGGCCTCGGCGGTGCTGGCCCGGGTGGAGGTACAGGGCACGAAGGTGAAGGACCTGGTAGTGGGCGGACGGCCCCACCTCGTTTTCCCGGGGCAGGAGTTGCAGGTGGCCGGGCGGCTGTTGGGCGAGGGGGCCGCGGAGTTGGCGGTGGTGGTGCGCTCGAATGGACAGGAGCGGACGATGCGGGTGCCGCTGCCGCGTGACCGGGACAGTGCCTTCGCGCCGCGGGCCTGGGCGGAGGGGTGGGTGGCCCGGCTGGTGGCCCTGGAGGACCCGCGGGTGGACCGGATGGTGGTGGCGCTCAGTCAGCACTACCGGCTGGCCAACGCGCGCGCCTCCATGCTGGTGCTGGAGTCGGAGGCGGACTACGTGCGCTACGCGGTGCGCGACGAGCAGGTGGAGCTCTCCGAGCTGGAGGCGCTGCGGCGGCGCGAGCAGGACCAGGAGCGCGAGCGGCTGGAGGGGCTGTCGTTGGACGGAGTGCCCGGCTCGGGCCGCGAGGTGCTGCGGGTGCTGGGCGCGAAGCAGGCGGAGCTGAGCTCACGGCTGAAGGCCCAACCCCTGCGGGACGAGCCCTACGCGGGAGGTGAGGAGCGGCTCCAGGCGGAGCTGGCGTACCGGCAGGCGCGGCGGGCCAACAAGGACGATGTGATGGTGTACGAGGCGGTGGCGCGCAAGCGGGCGCTCGCGGGAGATACGTGGGGCGCGGTGCGGGCCCTCTCGTCCCCCGTGGAGCTGCGGCCGAAGGACTCCGAGGCACTGCGGCTGGTGGGCTACGGACTGCTGGCGCTCGGACAGTACACGGCCGCCACGGAGCTCTTCGAGCACGTGCGGCTCAACCGCCCCTTCGAGCCGCAGTCCTACCTGGAGGAGGCCCTGGCCCTGGACGCGGCGGGGCGGCCGGCGGAGGCCGCGCGCGACTGGGAGATTGTCCTGGCGCGCGAGTGGGATCGGCATGGCGAGCAGGCCAGGACGGTGGCGGCGTACCACTACGGCCGGATGCTGATGGCACTGGCGAAGCAAGCCCGGCTCTCGGGGGCGGAGGTGGAAGCCATGGAGGCGCGGCGGCGCGAGCTGGCGAAGCTCGCGGAGCAGGGGCCCATCGACTACCAGCTCACCCTGCACTGGAACTCGGACTCGACGGACATCGACCTGTGGGTGGTGGAGCCGAACGGCGAGCGGTGCTCCTACCGGCGGATGCGGACGAAGCTGGGAGGCCAGCTCCACTGGGACACCACGGACGGGCTGGGGCCCGAGCTGTACCACGCGCGCAAGGCCGCACGAGGCACGTACCAGGTGGCGGTGCACTACTTCGGCAACAACTCGGCACGCTACGTGGTGCCCACGGCGCTTCTGCTCGTGACGGACCGGGGCGTCTTCTCCCGCGAGGATGGGTACCAGCGGCAGTTCCAGTTGCGCATCCTGCCGAAGGCCGAAGCCGCACTGCTCCTGCGCAGCGAGGAAGTGACTCCGGGGAAGCCGAGGACGAAGGCCGGAGAATGAGCCCCATTGAGGGGAGGATCGCCGGCCCGCGGACATGAACGCGGGCCGGCGTGTCTCGTCGGTTGGAGCTAGGTGCTGACCGAGCTCGATGAGAACGAGTTGCTCGGGAGCCCCGGCGGAAGGGATGCGCCGAAGGCGGGTACGACGGGACGCGGAGGAACCCGCGCCGCCGGTCCCTGGGGGAGGGGACTACTTCCCGAGCAGCTCGATCTCCGCCAACTGGGTGATCGAATCGCCGTGGGTCTCGTTGATCTGCAGACGGTACTGGCTGTAGGCCGTGGTGTTGTTGAGAGCGAAGGCCCGCGTCTGGAACCGCCAGGGGAAATCCTGCCCGGTCCGGGTATCCAACGTGACCCAGGTGACGCCGTCGTTGGAGGCCTGGAGCGTCCACGCCTTCGGATCCCGCCCGGGGAAGTCATTGGCGGACGTCAGCGTGTACAGGGTGACCGTCTTCGCCCCGCCCGTGAGCTGATAGCGGATCCACGGGGTCGTCTGGAAGGCGAGCCACTTCGTCAGCGAGTTGTCATCAAAACCCTGAGCGGTGCCCTCGCCACTCGCCGCGTTGTCACCGCTGGCGGAGATCGTCCCGCCCGTGGCCACATCGGCCAGCGGCTGCGGAACGGAGCTTCCCGTGGTGATGGAGGCGGGCACGTCACCACTGCCCGAGCCCCAGGTCGTCGCGGACGCGCCTATCGAGAAGTCCAGCGTGGCGCCGTTCACGAGCGCCGAATGGGGGAGGTAGTTCCGTGTATAGGCAACCCCGTTCAAGGTCACGCTCTGGATGTATCGGTTCGTGTTGCTGACGTTCGGGGCGTTGATGACGAGGTCCTTCCCGTTCTCCAGGTGGACCGTCATCTTCGTGAAGTATGGCGCGCCCACCGCATACTCCGGCCGTCCCATGCTGACCGGATAGAAGCCCATCGCGCTGAAGAGGTACCACGACGACATCTCGCCGTTGTCCTCGTCGCCCAGGTAGCCGTAGCCGTTGGTGAGTCCGGACTGATAGAGGTTGTTCAGGACGTCTCGGACGCGTTGTTGAATCCGCCACGGCGTCCCGGCATAGCTATACATGTAGAGCGTGTGATGGACGGGCTGGTTGGCATGGGCGTACTGCCCCATGTTCACGTCATAGGCTTCCGCCATCTCGTGGATGACGCCGCCGTAGCAGCCCACGTCATAGTCCCGGGGAGCCGCGAACAAGGCATCGAGCTTGTTGGCCAGTCCGCTCTTCCCGAAGTACAGGTTGGCGAGCCCCTGTCCATCCTGGGGCGCGAGCACGCTGTAATGCCAGGCATTGCCCTCGGTGTACTCGCATCCCCACCGGTTCGCCTTGAAGTCCGCATCCGAGGTCCGCCACGTGCCGTTCGCGTTCTTGCCACGGAAGAACCCGACGGAGGACGAGAAGATGTTGACGTAGTTCAGGGAGCGGTTCAGGAAGTACGGGGCGTCGTCCGTCTTGCCCAGGGCCTGGGCCAGTTGGGCGATGCCGAAGTCGTTGAGGTAGCCCTCCAGGGACCAGGACGTCGACTCGCCCACGAGGTCCTGCGGCGTGTACCCCAGGAAGACGGAGCGATTCATGCCCTTGCGGCCCCGGGCCGCATCACTGCTGTAGGTCGCCGCGTTTCGCAGCATCGAGTCATACGCCGCGGCGACGTCGAAGTTGCGGATGCCCTTCAGGTAGGCATCGGCGAAGATCACATCCGAGTTGGTCCCGACCATGATGTTGGCGTATCCCGGCGCGGACCAGCGGGTGACCCAGCCTCCGTCCTTGTAGCCATTGACGAACCCGTCGAGCATCTCGCCGGTCTTGGTCGGGATGAGCAGCGAATACAGCGGCCAGGTCGTCCTGTACGTGTCCCAGAAGCCGTTGTTGACGTAGACCTTCCCGGTCTTCACGGGGTTGCCACTCGCATACGGCGAGGCATAGCTCGGCGTGCCGCCGACGTTCTCCCAGGCGGAGTTCGGATACAGGAACGCCCGGTACATGTTGGAGTAGAGGATCGTCTTCTGATCGTCCGTGGCGCCTTCCACCTCGATCTTGCCCAGCAGGGCATTCCAGGCGTTCTCCGCTTCCAGCTTGACGGTATCAAAGCTCTTCGAGCCGATCTCCTGGGCCAGGTTGGACTGTGCCTGGGCCGCGCTGATGAAGGAGGTGGCGAGTGACATGGTCACCTGCTCGCCCGCGGTGGTGTTGAAGCGGACCCATGCCGTGACGGCGCGCTGTCCCGTCACATTCGCCGAGTCGGCGATGGCCTTGCTGAACTTCGCGTAGAAATACATGCGGGGGGCAGGACCCCAGCCGGACGAATGGTCGGTGTAGCCGGAGACGACGCCATTCGTCCTGTCGATGCTGAGGGAGCCATTCACACCATTCACGGTGTCGAACAGCAGGTAGGAGGCCGTGCTCGGGAACGTGAACCGCAGGGCCGCCGCATGGTCCGTCGGAGCGATCTCCGTCTGGAGGCCGCTGTTGAACTTCACGCTGTAGTAATGCGCCCGGGCTGTCTCATTGGCGTGGCTGAAGGCCGCGCCACGGGTCGCGCGGTCCACGGTCACCGCGCCAGACATGGGCATGATCTGGAATGTCTGGCGGTCGCCCATCCAGGGGCTCGGCATGTGGCTGATGGTGAAGGCCTGGATCGCGCTCCGGTTGTAGTCGTAGATCCAGCTCGTCGAGTTCGCATCGGTCATCGGCGTCCAGAAATTGAAGCCGAAGGGCACCGTCGTCGCCGGGAACGTGTTACCTCGGGAGTAGCCTCCGCCGGAGTTGCTGCCTCGCAGCGTGTTCACATAGTCCGACGGAAGTGCGGCCGCTGCCCCCGTCCAGAGGCAGATCAGGCCAACTCCCAATCCGTGGAACCACGACGGTGTTCTTCTCAGGTCGCTTCGAATCATCCGCGCGCCGCCTTTCATGTGACTGACCGATACGAAAGGCGCGATCTAACATGAATAACGTGTAAATCAAGATTTTGATGATTCTCCCGGTGTGGCTCTCCGACGCCGAGGGCATGCATCGCCAGACAAAACAGTGGGACCCCGGACCTCCCGCGCAGGCCCGGGGCCCCACTCCCAGCCGGAGGGGTTCCCCTCCGGCCAGGACTTCCGATGTCCGGGGCGGCTCCCCCCCTCTCCTCGCGAGGAGTGGCCCGCCGCGGACGCATTCAGGGCTTCAGGTACCAGAGGTGGGCGCCAGCATTGACGTCCGGCTCCGCGGGGTTGCGCTCCAGCAATCGCGTCACCTGCACGTGCAGCAGCCCCTCCGTGGACGTCGCCGCGCGCACCAGATTCCACTCCCCCAGGTCCCTCAGCCGTTCGAACCAGGCATCGTCATAGGGCATGACAGCCATTTGCAGCTCCTGCTGCTCCACCCGCTCGCCCAGCCTGTCCAGATCCGGAATCACTACCACCGAGAGCCTGTCCAGCCGCGGTGCGCCGCGGAAGTAGCCGCGGAAGGCACGCAGCTCCAGCTGCGTGGGCGCGAAGGACGCCACCTGGAAGGGGCCGCTGCCCACGGGCCGCTTGCCAAAGCCATCCGGGTCCGGCTCGTAGGCCAGTCGTGGCACGATGCCCGCGGGCAACAGCGGCGCGAGCGCGTCCGGCGCGTCCAGGAGCAGCGTCACCTGCGAGCCGCTCACACTCATCTCCCGGATGTGCAGCGCTCGCGTGGACCAGGGAGAGCCCGGCTGCTGCATCCTCTGCAGGGAGAAGCGCACGTCCTCCGCCGTGACGGGTGAGCCATCATGGAAGCGTGCCTCGGGGCGCAGCGTCACTGTCACCGAGTACAGCATCACGCCTCCCCTTTCCACGGGCATGGGGGCCGTCCACCCCACCGCCAGGTCCGGCACCACATCTCCCTTGGGGCCTCGCCGCCCCAGTCCGCGGAACACCAGTCCCAGCACGCTCGAGCCATCCACCGGCCCCGCCCGCACCGGATCCAGCAGCTCCAGCTTGCGGAAGTCGCCCATTGCAAGTGATTGGGGCGCCCGGACCTCCACCTTCCGGGTGAAGGACAACATGGCCCGGTCCACACCCGGCAGCTCCTCGTTCGCATCCGCCAGGAAGCGCAGCGTGTGCGTCCCCGGCTTCAGCAGCAGCTCCTGCTGCGTCCCGCTCTCCGTCGAGCGCTGCCCCGGCTGCAGCGGGCCGTGAGGCAGCTTCGCCAGTGGCGCGTCATCCAGGAACCACTGCACCGTGAAGGGCTGCGTGGCCGCGCTGCCAAGGTTGACGAGCGCCGCTTCCAGCCTCAGTGGCTCGTCCGCCACCGGCCCGTCCGTGTTCGGCGTCACGTCCTCCACCCGCAGGTCTACCGTGGTGCCCTCCCAGGCCAGCACGTTGGTGGGCTGCGCACCGAGGATGGCGAACACCAGCCCCGAGCCCAGGGCCTCCGCTGGCGCCTCCACCGTCACCCGCGCGTTGCTCCACGAGAGCACCTTCGCGGGGTGCCCGTTGAACAGCACCACCGTGCCTTCCGGGCTCACCAGCCCGAAGTTTCCTCCCTCAAGCACCACGGTGCTGCCTGGCGCGCCTCGCGCCGGCTTGAGCGCGGTCATGAAGGGCATGCCGCGCCAGTTGCGCAGCCGCGTCTCGGCGATGCCCGTCTTGCGGCCCACCTCCGCGACCATGGCCGTCGTCTGTGTGTAGCGGGTGAAGTCGTCCACCGTGAAGATGGCGATGCTGTTGAGCGCCCGCACCTCTTCCGGGGTGATGCCGGGCAGCACGCTCACCGGCGCCGAGCTCGTGCTGTCATCCAGCGGCTTGCGCATGCCCGTGAGCTGGTTCTCCAGCACCTGCGCGAAGTCCAGCTTCAGCAGGGTGTCGCTCGTCTGGCCCAGGTCCACCGTGCGGAAGAAGAGCCGTCCGTCCGGCGCGCGGCGCATCGTCACTTCCACATCCAGCGCCATCTTCTTGATGGCGAAGGACACCTTGCGTGCATAGGATTTGAGCGCCAGCGTGTCTTCAGCGCGATCCACTTCCGCGGAGAGGGCATCCACCAGGTCCGCCAACTGCCATTCCACATTGTCATCCAGGCTCATGGCTCCTCCAGGGGCGTGGGTGCCGGCGCTGGCGCCGGGAGGGTGCTTTTCTCGACTCCGATGGTGAGGGCGATGCGGCCGAGCCGGCCGCCGGAGGGCGTCTCGCGCGTGGAGGGCAGTGCCACCACGAGCCGAGGCTCTTCGTCGGGCGTCCGGGTCTCGTCCAGCCTCACACTGGCGGGAAGGTCCAGGTCCAGGCTCGTCACCTGGAGTTTCACTCCGACCTCGTCGTCCGTCTGTTCAACGGAGGTGGCGAGGTCCGAGAAGATGAGGGTGAGCATCTCACCCAGGGTGATGTCTGGCATGGCGCGGGCACGAAAGGAAATGAGAGGGAAAAGGGCCGGGAGGCCGGCGGCACGAGGCCGCCAGCCTCACCGGCGGTGATTCAGACGATGGGGCCGTCCTTCACCACGGGCGTGAACGTCTCCGTGCGGAAGTTGAGCTTCACCTGCCCGATGATCTCCGCGCTCATCGTCACCGAGTCGAACGACTCGGTGTCCACGGTGGTGACCTTCATGCTGTCGTAGCTGGCATTGAGCGAGGCGCCGAAGAACCCGCCGCCGAAGCGCGTGCGCACGCTGGCCGACATACGCTCGCTGCGGTAGTCGCTCTCCCGCTTCTGTTCCACCTCCGAGGACTCCACGCGGAAGGTGAGCTTGGAGAGCAGCTCCCCGTTGGTGATGACGATGCGGGCCATGCCCTCACGCGCCATGGCGCGCAGGTGCTCGATCATGTTCCTGGCGAGCTGCCTGCCGACCACGTTCCGGGCCGTCTTCACCCATTCGCTGGTGAAGGAGATCCCCCCGCTGCCGGAGACCGAGTCCCTGTCCGGATCGAAGGTGAGCAGCGGCGCGCCAGCGGGGTCGAGCAGGGTGCTGGTGTCTCTCACCAGGGCTTCACCCACCAGCGTGAGGTTCTCCTTCGCGGTACGGGGGGGGATGCCCTTGTCCGCGTCCTCGGGGGTGGCCTTGAAGATGTATTTGGTGCGGATGCTGGTGCCGCCGCTGCCGTCGGGGTACTGGTTTGCCAGGTGGGAGTTGATCTCCGCGGTGGTGACGTTCTCCGCCTGGAACTCGGTGAGCGACTTGGCCAGGGAGGCGACCAGATCCGCGTACGCTTGCATCTGCTTGACGGTGGCGGTGGTGATGGCGTTGAAGGTGCCGTCGATGAGGCCCGTAGTGAAGGCCACGAAGCCCAGGTCCTTCACCCGGCTGACGGCGTCCGCGGCCGTGGTGGTCGCGTCCCCGATGGCGGTCGGGGCGATCGCCCGCTGGCTGCTCGCGGGGCGCGTGGCGAGCTGCTGGATGGCGCTGTGCACGGCCTGTCCCACCGCCTCGCGCACCTCCTGGCGCTGGCGTGCGTCGGGGATGGAGGCGACGGCGTCGTCGATGGCCTTGACCAGGGGTCCCAGCTCCTGCTCGAAGGACGACTGGCTCTTGTTGTTTCCGCGGGCCTTCGTCTTCTTTTCCATGGTGTGTTTTCTCGTGGCTGGTTGTTGTGAGCGCCGCGAACGACCGGTGTCCCGCGGGAAGACCCCGGCTCCCCCGGCTCTCGAGGGAATGAAAGAGCGTCACCCGGAGCGGCAGTGGCGTCCTTCTTTCGTGCGATGGATGACACTCTGCACGAGGGGTCTGACATTTCGATAATCCATACAGGCACCTCCCCGGGCGCCTTTCCTGGCATGTGTATGTATTGAGATGCGGAAAGGCGTGGGGGACTCAGCGACCCGGCCCGTCCATCTCCCGGCCAGGACTCCAGCAGGCCTGGACGCAGGCTTGGGAACGTGAGCTGAAAATGAGTCGCAGGGAGTAGGGTGACGAGTGAAATTTGGCGGCTCTCCTCACGGATTGAGGCGAGCGCCATGTCCGCCGCCGTCGAGCAGCCCGGCGCTGTCTTGGAATGGAGGCGCCGCATCGAGCCCCCCCGGCCCAGCAGCGGGCCGGGGGGCGAGGACAGGTGAGGGGAGTTAAGGTGTAGACCTCAACTTGAGCAGGAAGATGTCGGAGCAGCCGTTGCTCACCAGCTCGGTCGACGCGTCCTGGCCGAAGCGCGCCCGCCCCTCGAGCTCGCCGATCACCAGCGCATTGCCCGCGCTGTCGAAGGCGATGCCGAGGCCGGCTTGCGTTGTGATGTCGCCGTGGACCTGGCTCCAGTGATGAGTCCCGTCCTGGTCGAAGCGGGCGACGAAGGAGTCATATCCACCATGGCCCGTGCGAGGCCCTCCTCCGAAGTCCGTGGGTCCCACGAGCTCGCCGGTGATGGCGATACTGCCATTACTGGCCACGGCGAGCGCCTCGGCGGCGTCCGTGTTCGGCCCACCAAAGCTCTTGCTCCAGAGGTGATTGCCGTTGGCATCCATCTTCAACAGGAAGATGTCCATGTCGCCCGCGTTGGGGAGGGGGGGGCCTCCGAAGCTGACGTTGTTGCCTTCGAAACCGCCCGTCACCACCACATTGTTCGCTCCATCGGTCTGTACGTCCGAGCCGACCTGCATTCCCGGTGCTCCGAAGGATTTGCTCCAGAGGTGGGTGCCCGTGGCGCTCAGCTTCACCACGTAGGCATCCGTATCCCCCAGGCTGATCAGGGGCAGTCCGCCGAAGTTGACGGTGTTCGAGAATCTGCCCGTCAGCAGGACGTTGTTCGCCGTGTCCACGTCCACTCCCTCCACGCTATCAAATGCCGCCGAACCCCAGTTGTGGGCCCACAGCGGGCTGAGGTCGCTCCCGCGTAGCTTGACGACGAAGGCATCCGCCCCGCCAGCGGTGGGGTACAAGGTGCCGTTGACGTTCAGCGTGCCCCAGTTGCGCCCCGCGACGAGCACATCCCCCTGGGAGTCCACGGCCATGCCCCACACTTCCTGATGCTTTGCGCCGCCAATGGCCGTCCAATTGAGGAGGGTGCCGTCAGGAGCCAGCTTCACGACGAAACTGTCCGAATCACCCGTGCTGGTGAGAATGTCCTGGTTATCGAACTTGAGGGTGCCATAGAAGACTCCCGATACCACGGTGTTGCCCGCTCCATCCGTGGTGACATCCAGGCTGACGGCGTAGTTCAGGTTGCCGAGTCTGTGACTCCAGACGTGGTTGCCATTTCCATCGAGCTTCGCCACGAAGGCGTCGGTGCTGTCCACGCTGGTGAGGGGGGCGCCACCGAAGTTCACGGTCCCATTGAAGTAGCCGCTGATGACCACGTTGCCAGCGGCGTCGGCCTCGACGCCCTGTCCCCCCTGGCAGGCGGCGTCACCAAAGCGCCGACTCCAGACGTGGATGTCATTGCATTCGGTGGAGCCGTCACAGTCGTCATCGACGGTGGTGTCGCAGGTATCTTTCGCCTGAGGGAGTCTCTGGCCCAGGCAGGGGCCAAAACTACCGAAGCGGTCGCAGGTACGGGTGCCGGCGCTGCACCACTGGTGCGGGCACGAAGTGCCTTCTGGGCACAGCGTATCTTCCGGGCCTCCATAGCAGAGTTCGGTGCTGCGGAACGTGCAGCGCCCGCAGGCCTCGTTGATGGTGCCGTTGCAATTGTCATCGAAGGGTGTCCCGCAGTTTTCGGCGGGCGAGGGAAGGACCTGCCCCTGGCAGCCACTCCAACTCATCCCCAAGGGGTCGCAGGTGTTGGTGCCAGCCCGGCAGATGCCGACACCTGAGGGGCCGCTATAGGGGCAAGAAGCGGAGGCGCCGGGCGTGCAGATGGGTCCGTGGGGAATGATGAGCGTGTGGGACTGACAGGAGGCGCTGCCGCAGACCCCCGCGGCGCTGCCCGTCACCGTCCACACCTCTCCCACGGGCGTTCCCAGGTAGCCCACATGCACGTCGGCGGTTCCACCCAGCTTGACCTCCACGCAGGTGCTGCCGTCGGGCCCCGTATAGCTGGCCCTGGAGCCCGCGTAGTCCTTCCCCTCGGCCACCACGGGTACGCCCACCACGGGTTGTCCCTGCTCGTCCAGCACGGTGACGTGCACACAGCTCTTTTCGCTGATGGGCACGTCGGCGTTCCACCATGTGAAGTGGGCTACCTCCACTACCCAGACGGCACGGCCATCGTCCGTGGTGCGTACGGTGCCGGCTCCCTCCTTCACCCAGAGGCCTCGATCCAGGTCCAGCCACCATGCGGGAATGGTGTCTCCTGGTTGGAAGTGCGAGGCCAACGCCTCGGGCAGGGGGAACTCGAGCGTGGCATGCGCGCCGGGCGCGATCTGCAGTGGCTGGTCATTCCCTCCCTTGAGACTCACTTCGGCCATGAAGATGCTCTCCATGGAGACGCGCTCGCCAGAGCTAGAGACCACGCCCTCCAAGGGACCCGGGAGGGCCGCGAGAGCGAGGGTGGGATCCAGCGGGGTCACCTGGAGCTGGACAGGACCGGAAACAGGCTGTCCGTCCACATCCGCCACGGCGTTGGCGGGCAGGGTCACGCTGACGCCCTGGTGCTGGACGGAGACTCCGTTCTCAGCCAAGAAGGGGACGGAGGTTCCCACGGGGAGCAATCGCACCTGAGCGCCAGCGTGGAGGCCTTCGCTCAGATCCACACTGACGGCGGCGGAGGCGTAGCCGGGGACATCGACCCGGGTCGTGAAGCGGCCGGGAGGAAGTTGTTGCAAAAGCAGACGGCCAACGCCATCGGTGGGCAGTAGCTCGTCCCCAAATGATATGGCAGCGGAGGGGATGGGCTGACCACTTGCATCCAACACCTGCAGCAGCAGGCTGGTACCCGAGGGCTTCGTGGCGTCAGGGAAGGACCGCGGAGAAACATACTGCTCGGCGCTGGACTGGTCCTGGGTGCTGAAGCCACCCGCGACCAGCACCCGGCCATCTTTCAACTGCGTGAGCGTGTGCCCATAGCGGCCCACGTTCAGCCGGGCCGCGGCGCTCCATGTCTTCGCGCCCGGGTCATACACCTCGGAGGTGGAGGAGATGCCGGTGTACTCGTGGTAGCCACCCGTGACCAGCACCTCGCCCGAGGGCAACAGTGTGGCCGTGTGGTAGCGGCGCGGCTGGCCCATGGCACCGGTGGCCGTCCACGTCCCCGTGTCCGGGTCATACACCTCCGCAGATGCGGCCGGCCCCCGCTCGCCACCCCCACCGCCCGTGACCAGCACCTCGCCCGAGGGCAACAGTGTGGCCGTGTGGTAGCGGCGCGGCTGGCCCATGCCGCCGGTGGCCGTCCACGTCCCCGTGTCCGGGTCATACACCTCCGCTGAGGCGAGGAGGCCTCCGTTGTCGCCGCCCGCCACGAGCACCCGGCCCGAGGTCAGCAACGTGGCCGTGGGCTGGGCGCGGGCCGTGCCCAGAGCGCCTGTGGCTGTCCACGTCCCCGTATCCGGGTCATACACCTCCGCCGAGGCCAGCACCCGGCCCGCGCTGTCGGTTCCTCCCACCACCAGCACCCGGCCCGAGGGCAGCAGGGCGGAGGCATGAGAGGCCCGGCACGCCCCCAGGGCGCCGGTGGCCGTCCAGGCGCCCGTGGCCGGGTTGTACACCTCCGCGGAGGTGGAGGCCTGGCAGTCTTCGCCGCCCACCATCAACACCCGCCCGTCCCGCAGCGTCGTCATCGAGTGGGCGCGGCGGGAGATAAGGGTGTCCCCGGTGCGCGTCCAGGTACCGGTGGCCGGGTCATACACCTCCGAGGTGCGATTGTAGCCGCCGGCTATCAGCACTCGTCCCCCCGGCAGGGGCGCCGCCGTGTGCAGCACTCGGCCCTGGGCCAGGTTGCCAGTCGTCATCCACGAGGCGTCGTCTCCCTCGATGGATGCGGAGAGCCGCCACTGCCGGGCGACCTGCTCGGGATGCGGCCCGGTCTCTTCCTCCGAGAGGGTGCTGCTACAACCAGTGCCGCCCAGGGCCACCAACCCCAGCACCGCCACGAGGGCCCGATGCGCCCACTCCCATCCGCGAGCGGTGCGCACTCCCCGGCTCCTGGCCTCCTGACACGACGCGCTTCCTGTCACTGACTGCCTTCTCATGGCCATACAGCCTTTCGCTCGGAACAGGCTCTTCGCGGTGAGCTGGCGGGGATCGCCAGCGGCACTCGGGAAGCGGGCCTGTTCAGAACATGTTGGATTTATACTCCCGGGGTGTAATCATGAGAAACCGAGAGTTAAATGATGAATACCATGCCGAGGCATCGACTCGGTGAGGTCATGCATGCACTGGATGTGGATGAGGCAGTGGGAGCGTCGGCTGGGGGTATTGGCTGTCGCTCTGGCAGTGGTACTCCCGTTGTCTTCCCGGGCCGCGGAGCACACGCAGCCGCCGGCTTGGAGCCGGCAGCTCGGCACGAGCGCCTACGAACAGGCCTCCGCGGTCGCCGCCGCTCGGGGTGAGGTGTATGTGGCCGGCTACACGGGGGGGCAGGTGGGCGCGGACCCCGCGAAGGGAGGCTATGACGGGTTCGTGATGAAGCTGGGCGTGGACGGGTCGCCCACGTGGACGCGCCAGTATGGCTCGCCCAACAACGAGTACGTCACGGGGCTGGCGGTGGATGACCGGGA
The DNA here is from genome assembly GCF_003044305.1 of Vitiosangium sp. GDMCC 1.1324. Classification (GTDB taxonomy): domain Bacteria; phylum Myxococcota; class Myxococcia; order Myxococcales; family Myxococcaceae; genus Archangium. The sequence continues at coordinate 518,331 of NZ_PZOX01000001.1, forward strand.
TCCGAAATCCGTTGCCATTTATGTGGCGGGCTACACCACGGGTGGGTTGGACGGCCAGACGAGCGCGGGGGGCAGCGATCTCTTTCTGGTGAAGTATGACGCGGCCGGCACGCGTCTGTGGACGCGCCAGCTTGGCACCGGCCTGGGGGACTTCGCGCAGGGCGTGGCCACGGCTCCGGACGGCAGTGTGTATGTGACGGGCTATACCTCTGGCGGGCTGGATGGCAATACCAACGCGGGTGGGCAGGACCTCTTCCTGGTGAAGTACGACGCGGCGGGCTCGCGACAATGGACGCGCCAGCTCGGCTCGGCTTCCAATGACCAGGCCCGGGGCGTGGCCGTGGGCGCGGACGGCGCCGTGTATGTGACAGGCTTCACCTCCGGCGGGCTGGATGGCAATACCAACGCGGGTGGGCAGGATCTCTTCCTGGCGAAGTATGACGTAGCGGGGACGCGGCAATGGACACGCCAGCTTGGCACCAATGGGCTGGACGTGGCCCAGGCGGTGGCCACTTCCCGGCGCTCTTCGGGTGAGACGGAGATCTACGTCGTGGGCCGCACCCGGGGCAGCACCACCGGGACGGGCCTGGATGGCAGGGCCCAGTTGGGTGACTACGACATCGTCGTGTTGAAGTACGACGCGGCGGGCACCCGGGTGTGGACGCGTCAGGATGGGACCGTTGGCGAGGACTCCGCTTCCGGCGTCGCCTCCGACGGCGGGGGGAATGTCTACGTCACCGGCTCGGTCCCGCTGGACCTGATGTCGGGGGCCGCGCTTGGCAGCAATGACCTGGTGTTGCTCAAATACGACGCAGCGGGGGCGCGGCTGGGCGTGAGGCAGCTCGGCTCCGTCAACGACGCGAATCCCTCCTTGCGGAGCGACTGGGGGCTGGGCGTGGCTGCGGATCGGGAGCGTGGCGTCTACGTGGCGGGTTACACCGAAGGGGGCCTCGGCACATCCACGGGCGGAGCGGGGGACAAGGACGCGGTCGTGGTGAAGTACCTGGACGGCTGTGAGGTTAATGCACCGGGTGCCTGTGCGTTGGGTTATGGCTGGGGCAAGGTCACTCCACCGCCGGCCAGTTGGGCCCGCCAGCTCGGCGCATCCGGAGATCAGTATGCCTATGGCCTCGTCCACTCTCCCCTGGGCGGTCTCTACGCGACGGGAGTCACCCAGGATGGGTTGGACGGCAATACGAGCGCGGGTGGCAGTGATCTCTTCTTGGTGAGATACGACACGCAGGGCGCGCGGCAGTGGACGCGTCAGCTGGGCACCTCTCAAGAAGAGCTGGCCTACGCAATCGCCAATGATACGGGAGGCAATCTCTACGTCGCGGGTGCCACCGCAGGCAGCCTCGGAGGCTCCAATGCGGGTGATTACGACGTGCTGCTGGTGAAGTTCGACGCCGAGGGCCGCGTGAAGTGGATACGCCAGTTCGGCTCTCTTGATTTCGAGCTGGCCACGGCAGTGGCCGTGGCCCCGGATGGGAGCGTCTACGTGGCGGGTTTCACCTATGGCAACCTGGATGGCAACACCAATGCCGGCGAGCTCACAGGGGACGCATTCGTGACGCGCTACGACCCGGAGGGCAACCGCCTATGGACGCGGCTGCTGGGCACGAACATGCATGACCAGGCTGAGGCCATCACCGTCGGCGCGGATGGCACCCTCTACGTGGCTGGCACGACCGAGGGCAGCATGGATGGGGTGACACAACAGGGAGATGCCGACGCGTTCGTGGTTGCCCTGACCGGCGAGGGCAAGGTGCTCTGGCGCAGCCAGTTCGGCTCGGCCGGTTACGACTACGCCGTGGGCGTGGCCGTCGACGAGGTGGGCCGTGTGTACGTCGCCGGGGGCGTCGGCGCGTCGTTCGATGGTAACCCACAGCTGGGTCAGGAGGACCTGTTCCTCACGCGTCGTTCTCCCTCCGGCGCGAGGGAGTGGAGCCGCACCTATGGATCGGCGGAATCCGACTTCGCTGGAGGGCTCGCCCGGGATGCGGCGGGCAACCTCTACCTGACGGGCAGTACCCTGGGTGCCCTGGGCGCTACCTCTTTCGGAGGCCAGGATGTGGTGTTGCTGAAGTTGGACGCCGAGGGATTGCCGCTCTGGACCCGGCAGAGTGGCACCGACCAGGACGAGCATGCGGAGGCGGTCTGCGTGGATGACTCAGGCGCCCCCTATACCGCGGGAGGCACCCTGGGCGCCTTCGAAGGCCAGCGCAACGCGGGAGGCTATGACATCCTCCTGCAGAAGCACGCGCCATGACTCCTGTCTCTTGCTTGAACCTCGTGACGCTTCCTGCCTGGAGCTGCCTTGGAAACCTTCCTGTCGAGAGATGGCACCCCGCTCGCCTATGCGCGCACTGGAGCGGGACCTTCACTCGTCCTGGTGCACGGGACGAACTACGATCACTCCACGTGGGATGTCGTCATGCCCGCGCTCGCGGCGCGCTTCACCGTGTACGCCCTGGATCGGCGTGGACGTGGGCGGAGCGGGGACGCGTCCTCCTACAGCATCGAGCGCGAGTACGAGGACCTCGCTACCCTGGTGGACGCGGTGCCCGGTCCGGTGGTGCTGCTGGGGCACTCCTTTGGGGGGATCTGCGCGCTGGGGGCTTCGCTGCTCACTCGCAACCTCGGCAAGCTCATCCTCTATGAGCCCCCATTCGCGCCGCTGGAGCGCTTTGGCTCGCCCGAGGCCCTTCTCCGGATGGAGGTGCTCGTGAGCGAGGGGCGTTACGCCGAGGTACTCGAGACGTTCCTGCGAGAACTCATCAGCGTGGACGAAGCGGAGGTACAACGCATGAAGACCCTGCCTGACTGGAGCGCGCAAGTGGCCTCGGCCCACACCCTGGCGCGCGAGGGGCGCGTCGTGGAGGTCGCATGGCGGGACCTCCAACGCTACGCGGCTCTTACCGTGCCGACCTTGCTGATGCGCGGCGGCGTCAGTCCCTCGCTCTGCGCCGAGGTAGACGAGGCACTTCAGGGCGTGCTCCCGCGCAACCGCCTCGCTGTTCTGCCCGACCAGGGTCACTTCGCCATGCTCACGGCGCCCGAGCTCTTCGTTCGCGAGGTGCTTACCTTCGCCGAGCTCTGATCAGGGCTCATGGGGCGGCGGAGCCTCCGCTCGGGATGTTGACCCTCTCCGCCGAGCGGGCTCAGGATGGAGGGCTGCTCCCTGGCATGGAGGTCACATGAAGGCCTGGCACATCGCCCAGCTCAACGTCGCTCGAGCCATCGCGCCGCTCGACAGTCCGCAGCTCGCGGACTTCATGGCGGCGCTCGACCGTATCAACGCGCTCGCCGAGTCCTCTCCCGGCTTCGTCTGGCGCCTCAAGAGCGATGACGGCAATGCCACCGACATCAAGGTGAGCGACGATCCCAACTTCATCATCAACATGTCGGTCTGGGAGTCGGTCGAGCTGCTGTTCGAGTTCGTCTACCGCTCGTCTCACACGCCGGTGATGGCGCGCCGGCGCGAGTGGTTCGAGAAGTCGGCGGAGGCGTATCAGGTGATGTGGTGGATTCCGGCCGGCCATGTCCCGACAGCAGAAGAGGCGATGGCGCGTCTGCGGCATCTGCGCGAAAACGGACCCACGCCGCACGCCTTCACCTTCCGTGAGCGCCATCCCGCGCCGGATGAGGACGGCGGCCGGATCGACATGCGTCCCGAGCCCTCCCGTGTGGGTCGGGCGTAGACGCCACCCTGCTTCAGTCCCAGCGCTCTACCGGGCCTGGGCCCCGGGAGGGACCCAGGCCTCGGGGGCTCACGGCGCGGGCGCGGGGGCGACGTGCTCGCCGTCCGTGTGCGCGGGCTCCTGTGGCCGCTTCGTCTCTCCCCGCAGCCGCTGCATCAGCACGTACAGGCCGGGGATGAAGATGAAGTTGACCACGGTGGACACGAGCATTCCTCCGAAGACGGCCGTGCCCAGCGAGTTGCGCGCGGCGGCGCCGGCGCCCTTCGCCGTCATCAGCGGCACCACGCCCAGCAGGAAGGCGATGGACGTCATGAGGATGGGCCGCAGGCGCACGCCGGCCGCCTCGACCACCGCGTCCACGGCGCTCTTGCCGCTGGCGCGCAGCTGCTCGGCGAACTCCACGATGAGGATGGCGTTCTTGCTGGCCAGGCCCACCAGCATCACCAGTCCGACCTGACAGAAGACGTCGTTGGCGAAGCCTCGCGCCACCTGCAGTCCCAGGGCGCCCATGATGGCCAGCGGCACCGAGAGGATGATGACGAAGGGCAGGGTGAAGCTCTCGTACTGGGCCGAGAGCACCAGGAACACGAACAGCAGGCCCAGCGCGAAGATGACCATCGTCTGCCCGCCGCTCTCCTTCTGCTCGAGGCTGATGCCCGTCCACTCCGTGCTCATGCCTTGGGGGAGCCGCTCCGCGGCCAGCTGCTCCATCAGCTCCAGCGCCTGACCGGACGAGACGCCGGGGGCGGGCTGGCCGTTGATCTCCGCCGAGCGGAAGAGGTTGTAGTGTCGGATGGACTGGGCGGTCACGGTGGGGGTCACCTGCACCAGCGACTCCAGGGGGATCATCGAGCCGCCCTCGCTGCGCACGTAGAAGGCGCCGATGTCCTGCGGGCTGTCGCGGAACTGCTGCTCGGCCTGGACATAGACGCGGTAGGTGCGGTTGGCGTAGTTGAAGTCGTTGACGTACTGGCTGCCCATGTAGACCTGCATGGTGCCGAACACCTGATCCAGCGGCACCCCGAGCGCCTTGGCCTTCTGGCGATCCACCTCGACATCCAGCAGCGGGGTGTCGGCGTTGAAGGTGGTGAAGACGCCACGCACCTGGCCCTGCTCGTTGCCCGCCGCCGCGAGCTCCTGGACGGCCGTGGCCACCTCACTCAGGGTCCGGCCACCGCCGGTGTCCTCGACGATGTACTGGAAGCCGCCCACGGAGCCCACGCCGCGGATGGCGGGAGGCTGGAAGGGAATCACCCGCGCGCCGCCGATCTTGCCGAGCGGCCCGCGCAGCCGCTCCACCATCGCGGCCACGGACTGCTCCGGCCTCATCCGCTCCTCCCATGGCTTCAGGGGGACGTAGATGCTGGCGAAGTTGGAGCCCGTGCCCTGGAAGGAGAACCCGCCGATGGCGAACATGGTCACCACCTCGGGCTGGGCCTGCAGCACCTTCTCCGCCTCGATCAGCACCTTCTCCGCCTGCGCGAGCGACATGCCCTCGGGGCCCTGTATGCCGATCATCAGGTAGCCCTGATCCTCGTCGGGGATGAAGCCGGTGGGCGCGGAGCGGAAGAGCAGCACCGTTCCGCCGATGCACAGCAGGAACGCGACGAGGATGACGACGGGGTACTTGAGCAGCCCGCGCAGGGCCTTGCTGTAGGTGTCGCGCGTCCAGTCGAGCGCCCGGTCCATCATGCGGAAGAAGACCCACTTCTCTCCGTGGTGGTGCTTGAGCAGACGGGCGCTCAGGGCCGGCGTCAGGGTGAGGGCGCAGAAGGTGGACAGGGCCACGGACGCGGCGATGGTCAGCGCGAACTGGCGATAGATGGCGCCTGTGGTGCCCGGGAAGAGCGCCACGGGAACGAACACCGCCACCAGCACGATGGAGATGGCCACCACCGCGCCGGCCACCTCCTTCATGCCCTCGCTCGCTGCTTGCAGGGGGGTGAGGCCCCGCTCGGCCATCAACCGCTCGATGTTCTCGATGACCACGATGGCGTCGTCCACGACGAGACCCGTGGCCAGCGTCAGGCCGAAGAGGGTGAGCGTGTTGATGGAGAAGCCCATCAGGTACACGAAGGCGAAGGTGCCCACCAGCGACACCGGCAGGGTGATGGCGGTGATGAGCACGCTGCGCCAGCCGTGCAGGAACAGGAAGATGACGAGGATGACGAGCGCGATGGCCTCCACCAGCGTGTGCATCACCTCGTTGATGGAGGCGCGCACCGCGAGCGTGGTGTCGGTGCCCGGCTGGAACTCCATGCCCGGAGGGAACTGCTTGGAGAGCCGCTCCAGCTCCCGGTAGACGCTGTCACGCACGTCGAGCGCGTTGGCGGTGGGGAGCTGGAAGATGCCGATGCCTACGCCCGTCTTCCCGTTGAAGCGGAGGATGCTCCCGTAGTTCTCCGCGCCGAGCTCCACGCGGGCCACGTCCTTGACGCGCACCAGCTTGCCGTCGGTGCCGCGCTGCACGACGATCTCCCCGAATTGCTCGGGCTCGACGAGCCGGCCGTGCGCCCGCACGGCGATCTGATAGGGCTGCTCGGTGCTGGAGGGGGGCTGGCCCACCTGTCCCGCGGCCACCTGGAGGTTCTGCTCCTGGAGCGCGCGGATCACGTCCTGGGCCGTCATGCCGCGGCGGGCGATCTCGGTGGGGTTGAGCCACAGGCGCATGGAGAACTTGCGCTCGCCGAAGATGCGCACCTCGCCCACGCCGCGCACGCGCTTGATGGCGTCCTTCAGGTTCACGTCCGCGTAGTTGCTGAGGAACTTCGCGTCGTAGCGGTTGTCGGGGCTGGACAGGCCCACCGACATCAGCAATTGGCTGGAGGCCTTGTTGACGACGATGCCCGTCTGGTTCACCTGGGCGGGCAGGCGAGAGGCGGCACGGCTCACGCGGTTCTGCACGTCCACCGCGGCCACCTCGATGTTGCGCGTGGGCTCGAAGGTGACGGTGATGGTGCTCGTGCCGTCGTTGCTGCTGGTGGAGCTGATGTAGCGCATGCCCTCCACCCCGTTGATTTCCTGCTCGAGCGGGATGGTGACGGCGCTCTCCACCTCCTCGGCGTTGGCGCCCACGTAGGCGCTGGTGACAGTCACCTGGGGCGGCGCGAGGTCCGGGTACTGGGAGATGGGAAGTGTGGGGATGGCAATCGCCCCCACCAGCGTCAGCAGGATGGAGCAGACGGCGGCGAAGACGGGCCTGCGGATGAAGAAGTCGACGAACACGGCGTTGGAGCCCTCGTTGCCTGCGATGTGCTAGCGGCTGCCCCCGGCGGCTCCACCGCCGCTGGCGCCTGCTTCCGTTCCGGCCTGGGCGGACGGGGCCGTCTGTTTCACCTTCACCGGCGCCCCGTCACGCAGCGACTGCAGCGAGGTGACGGCCACCTGCTCGCCTTCCTTCAGCCCGCCCTCCACCACGTAGGCCATCTCCCCGAGCGTCCCGAGCTTGATGGGGCGGCGCTCCACCACCGACTGACCGCCCTTGTCCGTCACCACCAGGGCGAAGGGCTGGCCGCTCTGGCGCACCACCGCGAGCGCGGGGAGTTGCAGGGCGCTGCGGGTGGAGTAGACGATGCGGGCGCGCACCAGCTCGCTGGGGCGCAGGCCCACGGTGTTGCGGAAGGCGGCCTTGACCTCCACGAGCTGGGTGCGCGGATCCGCCTGGGGCGCGACGAAGAAGACGGGGCTGGTGAGCAGCACCTTGCCCTCCGAGTCGAGCACCTCGAGCGGCGTCTCGGGCCGCAGTGAGCGGGCGCGCTCGGACGGCACCGCCACGCTCACCTCGAGCACGTCTGCCTGGGCCACGCTGGTGAGCGGAGTGGTGGCGCTCACGAAGTCACCCAGCCGCACCAGTACGTCGCCCACGGTGCCGGAGAAGGGGGCGCGCACGGCGTGGAACTGCAGCTGCACCTCGCGCTGGGCCTCCTGGGCCGCGGCGGCGCGCGTGGATGCCTCGAGGGCGTCCACCTGGGCTCGGGCCTGCTCCATCTCCTGGGCGCTCGCCAATCCCTCCTTGTAGAGGGACTCGATGCGGGCGCGCGTGCGGCGGGCCTGCTCGAGGTTCACCTCCGCGGAGGTGCGCTGGGCCTTGGCGCTCTCGAGCGCCGCGGTCTCTTCGCGCGAGTCCACGTCGATGAGCGGATCTCCCGCCTCCACCTTCTGGCCCGGCCGCACGTGGATGCGGCGCACGTAGCCGGCCACCTGGGGCAGCACGGTGACGCTCTGGCGCGACAGGAGCGTCCCCAGGTACTCGCCGGTATCACGCACCTCGGCAGGGGCGAGCCGCACCACGTCGATCTCTCGCGGTGGGGGAGCGGCCTTGGCCGCCGGCTTGTCGCCGCAGCCCGAGACACCCGCCACGAGGGCGGCACCCCACACTCCCACTACAAGCGCCTTCAGGGGGCGTACCCTTCTCACCAGTCGCACCGGGCCTCCGTCAAGAATGAGTCCAGGCGGGCCTGGACGAGCTCGAATTCACGCAGGGCCAGCGACAGCTCCGCCTGCCGCAGGGCGGCCCCGCTCTGTACCAATTCCAGGCTGCTGCCGCGGCCCACCTCGTAGGCGCGGCGGGTGAGCTGATCCGTCTTCGCGGCCAGCTCCCGGGCCTCGGTCGCCGTCTTCACCAGCGACTCGGACACGCTCACGTTGCGCCGGGCGCGCGCCACCTCCACCTCCGCGTTGCGCCGGGTGCTCTCGAGCGCCTCGGCCGCCTGCCGCTCGATGCCCGTGCGCTCGCGCACCAGTCCTCCGCGCAGACCGCCCTCCCACAGCGGCATCGACAGCACGGCGGCGATGCTCCAGGTGGCCAGCCGCCCGTTGGGCGTGGGCTCGAGGGTGTAGCCATAGAGGCTGCTGTTGAGGTTGAGCGAGGGCAGGTAGCCGGCGGAGGCCTGGCGCCTGCTGTCGCGGGCCGACTCCAACTGGGTGCGCGCGGCCGTCAGATCGGGGCGCTCGTTCACGCCCTGGAGTGGCGCGCAGGTGGCGTGGGTCTCCTCCACCAGTCCCTGGAGATTGAAGGACGGGCTCACGCCCACTTCCTCGGTCAGGCCCAGGGCCAGGCCGAGCGCCTCGCGGGCGCGCTGCAACAGCTCGTCGCCGGAGATGAGGGCCTGCCGCGCGAGCTCCACGTCCTGGCGCACTCGCACCACGTCCAGCTGCGTCCCCGCGCCCAGCTCGAAGGAGCGTTGAGCGAGCGCCGCGCGCTCCAGGGCCCGGCGCAGGCCCACGCGGTTGATCTCCGCGGTCCGTTCGGCGGCCACGGTGGCCACCAGCGTGCGCGCCAGCCCCAGGGTGAGGCGGCGCTGCACGTCTTGGAGGCTCGCCTTGGAGCTGTCCTGGGCCGCCGAGGCCGATGACAGCCCGCGCCAGGCGCTCACGTCCACCAGCGACTGCGTCAGCGACACCGTCCCGGAGGCGAGCGGCACGGTGGCCGGATTGCCGCTCCCGGCCGGCACGGAGACCGGGGTTCCCGTGAGCCCGATGGAGGCGTTCGGGTTGAGCAGATCATAGGCAACTCCCACCGACAGGCGGGCGTTGGGCAGCAGCGTGGACAGGGCCTGGCGCCAGCGGCCCTCGGCGCGCTCGACGTTGGCCTGGGCGCTGCGCAGATCCGTGGAGCGCTCGCGCACCAGCCCGAGCGCCTCCTGCCAGCTGCCCACCTGCCGGGCGGCGGGCTGCGCCGGGGCGAGCATCGGCTCGTCCACCTGCGGCTGGAAGGGGGGCGGCGCCGGCACGAGCGGTTCCTGGTCAGCCAGGGCGGGAGCCGCGACGAGCACCACGAAAAGGAGGGCGGAACGGAAGGTCATAGCCAGGCAGCACCAGAAGAAGAATCGAGACGACATGCGCTATCCGGTTTGCCCCCCGGCCGGCCAGCGCGACCAGTGATATTGACAACGGTTGTGAAATGCAAGCATCGTTACTGTGAATGACCCTTCCCGCGCAAGTGGCCGCTGTGCGTCGCGCCATCCGTCGGCTGATGACCCGCCGACTGAGTGGGCGTACGAGCAGGCCCTTCACGCAGCTGTTGGCCTTGAAGGCCATCGCCCTGCAGGGGGTGCGGACCCAGGCGGAGCTCGCCGAGCGGCTGACGATGGACGCGCCGGCGGTGAGCCGGCTGGTGGATCGGTTGGTGGAGGACGGGTTGGTGAGGCGCTGCGCGGGGGAGAACCGGCGCTGTGTGCGGCTCGAGGTCACCGAGGCCAGCCGGCCGGATCTCGAGGTGCTGGCGGAGGTGGCGCAGTGGGTGGATGCCGAGGCGGGCCGGCACCTGAGCGCCTCGGAGATGGAGGAGCTCAAGCGCCTGCTGGAAAAGCTGCACGCCGGGCTGACGCAGGCACAGGGTGCCGACGAGGCGCCGCCGTCCTGACGGCGCGAGTGTCCGCTAGTTCGGCCGGAGGGCCGTGGTCGCCCCCTCGAGGTGGAGCGTCGCGAAGGAGCTTGCGGGCGCGAAGGCCGTCACCCGCAGCAGCATGTTTCGCGTCCTGTAGAGCGAGACCTCGAACTGGAACGGCTTGCCGTTGCGGGCCGCGCTCCCGGTGAGCGTGGCGATGGTCGGCTCCTGGAGCGGGGTGCCGTTGTCGGAGGTGTCGGTCACCTGGAAATCGGGGTACTGCACCCGCAGATCCTTCAGCGCCTGGTCCCTTGCGAGCCGGAGGTTTTCCACCTGCGCGTCGCTCCAACTCCGCACGGACACCGTCAGGTTGGCGTTGAAGTCCGGATGGGACAGCCACAGGTCGAGGTTGGCATCCGAGGCCCGGGCCACCTCAGGCTTGCGGCGGAACCAGCCCGGCGAGGGCACGCGCAGCTTGTAGGGGTGGTGGTCTCCGACGACCGTTTCATCCTCGCCGAGTGACTGCCCCTCGAGATCAGGCCGGAGCGCGATCTTCATGCGCTCGCTCAGGGACTGGGTGGAGGCGAGCCGGGTGAAGCCGATGACCTCGACGGCCACGCCGAGCAGCACGGCGGTGAGCCCGACGCCGGCGAGGAAGGACGAGGGCTTGCCCCAGACGAGCACCAGCACGCCGCAGCTGAAGGAGAACACGACGAGCGTGAAGAGAAACTGCGCCTGGAGGAGGCTCATGCCTCCGAAGACGAACATGCCGACGGCCAGCCGGGCGAAGGCGAGGGTGCGCAGCTGCGTCTTGCCTCGGAGGAAGCTGACGCCGAGCACCGCGTCGAGTCCCACGCCGACGAGCGTCCCCGCGAGCTGGGCCGCGCGGACCGAGGCATCCGTCGACAAGGAGGGCAGGAACAGGAACTCGAACAGGTGGAGCACGGCGTTCAGCAGCAGGATGCCGCCGCCGAGAGGGAGCGCGGAGTTGGACTCGGGTGCTGGGGCAGCCTCCGGCTCCGGGTCGGGAGCGGGAGCACTTCGCGCGGCCGGAGTGGGCTCCAGGGACGGGATGTACTCCACGGTGGGGATGTACTCCACGGTGGGGACGTACTCCCGGGCGGGAGCGGGTGGAGCGGAAGCGCGGGGGCTGACCGGAGCGGGGCGGGCCGCGGGTGCGCTCGGGGCGGGGGGAGTGGCGCGAGCGGCGGCGGGGGCACTCGGGACGGCCGGGGCGGGGCGGGGAGTGGGGACGCTCGGGATGGCCGTGGCGGACTCACGGCCGGCCGTCGAGGTCCGGCCACAACGGGGACAGAGGGCCTGGGCCCTCGGCCGGTGCTTGAGTCCGCAGTGCGGGCAGTCAATCCAGGCAGCGTCCACGGTCTCCCCTTCGCCGACTCCCGCCTTCTAACAGAGAGGGAGTCCCGGGAGGTAGATGCTCCCGGTGCGTGGATGTCCACCCGGTGAAGGGCCGGGGAGACCTGCCGGGGGGCGTGGGGAGGGAGAGGGCGGGCGGGCGGCCCGCCTCGGCCGCCTGGAAGGAGCGCGTGGCTATGCCGCGTCGAAGTACACGCCGCGCACCCAGCGGGCGCCGGTGAACGCCGTGCGCGCGTGGAGCATGCGCCAGTTGTCGTAGACGAGGAAGTCTCCAGTCTCCAGGCGGAAGCGGTACTGGTGGCGCTCGTCCCGCACGAGCTGGGCGAAGCGGTTGTAGGCGCGGTACCACGCCTCCATCTCGGAGAAGGGCCGGCGGTGGGGGGCGAGGGTGAAGTAGCTGTAGCGGATGCGGAAGCCCCCGGGCGCGTCGAAGTCAAGGATGGGGGAGACGAGCACGCGCTCGAAGGCCTTCTGCCTGCGGTGGAAGGTGACTGGCACCGTGCGCAGCAGCTCGAAGGCGGGCCGGTCGATGTCCGCCAGGTGGTGTGCCGCGGCGAGCGCATCCACCACGAAGTTGTCGCCGCCCGTCTCGGCCGGACGCTGGCAGTGCAGGAGCTGGTAGCGCGGCGGCCGGTCGAGGAACGGCTGGTCCGTGTGGAGATGGACGGCGCTGTCTGTATAGCCGAGCTGGTCGGTGTTGCGGTTCGTCGTGTTGTCGGTGCGCAGATCCTCGATGCGCCCGAAGTGGGTCTCGATGACGGAGAGCCCCTCGCGGCCGAAGAGCTGGATGAGGGCCTCCGTGTCCGTGCCGAAGCCGCGAACGATGAGGGCCCCGGCGCGCTCGATCGTGCGCAGGCTGAGCCGCCCCAGTGACTGGCCCACGCGCGCGAAATCGATGGTGATGGAGCTGGTGTCGGAGGACGGCGCCGGGGCCGGGTTCCGGTCAGGCGCGTAGGCATGGGCGCGGAGCCAGTCCGCCTCGTAGCGGCTCACCTTCCCATCCGCGCGGTCGCCCCAGTCGATGTCGAGGGCGGTCGCGCCCTCGGCGATGCGCACGAACCGGGGCCGCAGCTCCATGGGCAGCTCGGAGGAGCAGACGATGCGCTCGTGGGTGATCGGGTGCCGATCGAGCTCGGAGTTGTGCCGCAGCCAGAACCAATGGAAGTCAGAGGAGTGGGGGGGCTCCTTGGCGGCGAAGTGGACGCGCAGGAAGTCGTCGTGGGTTTCGAATCGAGCAATGACCATGGGGCACTCCCTCTTCGACACCTGGCTGGACCGGGCCCTTGGCTCGACCCGCGCTCAGGTGGAACGGACTGACGGAGGAGCGTGGCTAGCGCGCCTGACAACACCCGCCGCGACGACAGAGGCCGGAGGCGGTCATCGGAAAGCGGGTGAACATGGAACGCATCGTGAAGCCAGATTAACGGGGCGTGTCTGTTGCGTCAACAACAGGAGCGGGCCCATCCCTCACCGGGTCCGCTCCTCTCTTTCCAGATCGCCCAGTTGAATCTGGAGCGCACGGATGGAGATCTGGATCTCCCGGATGGACAGCGCCAGTGAACCGAGCATCAGCAGCAGGCTGCCGACAAAGACATATTCACCCGCCTGCCTCATGCCCGCGAAGAGCAAGAGCATACATACGACGCACAGGAACAGGCTGGAGACACCCAGGAACTGCATGTCTCGGATGAGCCGCAACCGGAGCTGCAGATTCCTGATCTGCGGGAGGAGCACCGGGTCGGGCTGGGTCTTGTACTGCGCGTACATGTTCCGGATCAGCGCGGCGAGCGCGAGAAAGCGGTTGGTGAAGGCGAGCAACAGCAACGACACCGTTGGAAAGAGAAGCCCGGGAGTGGTGAGCGTCAGTTCCATAAGCTGAAGTCAGCGCCTGCTCAGGAATCCTTCCAGCACTCCCGCGACGTTGGTGCCGATCTCCTCCACCGCGTAGCCGCCCTCCTGGACGAACACCGTCGGGAGCTTCAGCTCGGCCAGGCGCTGCCCCATCAGCGGGTAGTGCCCGGTGGCGAGCTTGAAGGCGCTGATCGGATCTCCCTCGTAGGTGTCGACGCCGAGCGACACCACCAGCGCATCGGGTGAGAACCCGCCCAGGACATCCATCGCCGCCGCCAGGGTGGCGCTGTACTCCTTCCACCCGGTGCCCCGCGGCAGCGGGAAGTTGCGGGTGTATCCCTCGCCCGCGCCTCCACCGCGCTCGTCGGCGTAGCCGAGGAAGTAGGGGTACTCGGTCTCCGGGTTGCCGTGGATGGACACGAACAGCACGTCCGAGCGCTCCCAGAAGATGTCCTGGGTGCCATTGCCATGGTGGTAGTCCACGTCCAGCACCGCCACGCGCGCGAAGCCATGATCCCTCAGGTACTGCGCCGCCAGGGCCGCGTTGTTGAGGAAGCAGTAGCCGCCGTAGAGGGAATGCCCGGCGTGGTGCCCGGGCGGACGGCACAGGGCATACGCGCTCTTGTCGCCCTCGGCGACCCATGCGGCGGCCGTCAGGGCGCACCCGGCGGCGGCGAGTGCCGCATCCCACGTTCCCTCGACGATCGGAGTGCTGGCGTCGAAGGAGTAATAGCCCATCCTGCCGTTGATGCCGGAGGGGATGTGGTCCCGGCGCAGGCTCCGGGCGGGGAAGCCGCTGGGCAGCATGAAGCCTTCCTTGCCGGCGGCCCGCCACTCGGCGTGGGCGGTGCGCAGGAACTCGACGAACCTGGCATCGTGGACGCGCAGGAGCGACTCCTGCGTGAACGGGCGCGGCTCGCTCACCTTGAATCCCGCGCGCTCCACCGCCTTCAGGATGTAGTCGGCGCGCACAGGCATTTCGAAGCACGGCACCAGCTCGCCGCGATGGAGTTCCTTGCCACCATCGTGGCGGGCATGCAGCGGGGAATGAGCGACTCTCATCGAGCGATCTCCTCGGGCCGAAGTGGATGGGTTCGTCCAGACTCTGACAAGTCCGCCGAGGGAAGCGCAAGCCGGGGCTCCGGCCGGCCGATGCCTTCATGGGCGAGTCGTGCTCGGAGTACGGGTGAGCCCCTCGTGCCCGGCGAGCACGCTCACCCCCGGCGGAGGGTGATGACCGCCAGCTCCGCTGGAGCGCCCAGGCGTGCGGGCGGGCCCGTGGTGCCAGCGCCCCGGTTCACGTAGAGCCACGAGCGGCCCCGCCGGTACAGCCCGGCGGCCCAGACGGTGACCAGCCGCCCCAGCGAGAGGCGGGGGATGCCCGGGACGCCGAGCTGGCCGCCATGGGTGTGGCCCGAGAGCGTCAGCTCGACGTCGCGGGCCTGGGCCTCCGGGAACAGGTCGGGGTCGTGCGCGAGCAGCACCGTGGGGACCCCCTCCGGCCGCCCCGCGAGGGCCCGTTCCAGGTCATCGCGCGAGGTCCAGGTGTCATCGACGCCCGCGACATAGAGGCGGGCACCGCCCCGGTGGAGCACCTCTCCCTCGTTGCGCAGCACGGTGAGGCCGTTGCGCCTCAGTTGCCGCACGAGGTGCTCGCCGTCGGTGAAGTAGTCGTGATTGCCCATGCACGCGAAGACGCCGTCCTTCGCTCGGAGGCCGCCGAGCGCCCGCGCGACCGCGTCAACGTGTGTGGAGCCATGGGTGATCAGATCTCCCGTGACGGTCACCAGGTCGAGCTCGAGCGCGTTGAGCCGTGCGACCCAGGAGGCCACGCGAGCTTCGGACACGTGCGGGCCACAGTGGATGTCGGAGAGCTGGCCGATGCGGTAGCCCTCCAGCTCCGGAGGCAGCCCCGCGACGCGCACCACCCGCCGGCGCAACCTGGGCCGTCCGAGGACCGCGTCGATCCCCATCACGAGCGCGATGGCGCCGGCCAGACCCCAGGCGGCGGCCGAGGGCACTCCCGCCCGGATGGCCAGCGCGGCTGGAGCCAGGAGCACGTCGAGCACGAGGCAGGCGGACCACCAGGCCAGCGCCAGGTAGGTCGAGAGGGCACGGGGAGTGGTCTGCCAGGGCGCCTGGATCTGGCGCAGGTAGGGCGGAGAGACCAGCACCGCCACGAGTGCTGGCAGGGGCGTGCGGGTGAGCCAGCAGAGCCAGAGCACGGCTGGAATCTGGACCAGGGTGACGAGGACGGCCGCGAGCAGGTGGAAGCGGCTTCGGAGGCGGGCTCGGCTGGGCATCGAGTTCCATATGTAACCCGCTCGCGGCCGTCATGCTGCCATCACGCCTGGCTTCTAGGGTGCTCGGCCGCGGTACCCATGTCACCAACCCGTCGGACCTCGCCTTCTACGGCGGCGAGGCCAACGTGAAGACGATTCCACTGGGCTCTCTGGTCGACCGCCCGGACAAGCCGGAGTGCGGCTCGACCCTGCGTGAGCGCTCGAGCAGCACCGTCTACGCCTTCGGGATGTATTACTCGGATCGCACCCTCCGGAAACGTCCGGTCTCGGCTGTCGCGGGCGGGATTGTTCCTGATGGATCGCTCTCATCCATTCCGGCCGGGGGAGACGCCTGCATCTGGTAGGTCTCTCAGTCTGCCAATGGGGTTGAGACTTCATGGGCCAGCCTGGATACCGGGGGTGGCCCCTTCACGTTTTCGTGACAGGCAACAGTGTTGGAAAGATATCAATTCCAGGAAATCTGATGCACTGGAGTGTGTTCACTTATTGTGGTGGCTCGGAAATACAGCAAGTGAAGGTGCCGTGTCCTTGAAGAAAAACACAGACACTGCCGAAGAGACATCACGCGAATGGCTGCCTGGAGGCGCTCGGAAACCGTTGCGGCGCAAAGCGATACCTGTCGGCCGGGTGCAGAGGAATCAAGGGTTTGGCGGCGGAGAGACACCCATCCGGAGTGCGCGAAGGTTCGAGCAATGGGCTGAGAGACCTGGGGCTTGCCGTGTTGCGATTGTCAACCTGTCAACGCAACGTTTCTGGGCTATCAGCGTTTCCACGTAAGTCTCGAAGGGTTGACAGTTCTGGAAAGAAGGTTTGATAACTGTCTCTATCACCTGGACGACCCGGGTGATGACTTGCAGTCAAACCTGCCTGTGCGGGCGCACCTCGTGCGCATGGGCTGTCGCGGAGAAGTCCCCATGAAGCGGTTCTCGGCGAAGTTTGGACTCAACAGTCGTATGTTCTTGGGCCTCGCGGCCGCGGGCGCGTTGTCCGCCTGCGGAGCGGAGGCGCCTGTCAATCCTGGCACTGACTCGGAAGTCGGTCAGCAGGCCATTGGCCGCGCGGAGCAGGACCTGAGCGCGCACCTGGAGAAGGCCGCGGCGGCCATTGGCGCAACCCGCGCCGAGTTCGCGCGCAAGTCTTTCCAGCGGGACGATCTGGCCTTCGAGCACACGCGCTTCCAGCAGGCGTACAAGGGCGTGCCCGTGGTCGGTGGCGAGGCCATCGTGCACTACGATCCGGCTGGAGCGCTGCAGGCCATCACGGACGACTTCCGCCAGGGCATCCAGGTGGATGTGACGCCCCGGCTCAATGACGCCGAGGCCATTGCCCGGGCCGTCAGCCTCCATGGCGGCTTCGACAAGCTGACCGCCAGGCCGGAGTCCCAGCTTGTGGTGCTTCGCCACGAGGGCAAGGACTACCTCACCTACAAGGTGCAGCTGCGCCAGGAGGACGGATCGGCCGAGACCTCCATGCCTGTGTTCTTCATTGACGCGAAGACGGGCGAGAAGGTGTTTGGCTATGACAACCTCCAGACCGCTGGCGCCACCGGTACCCTGAAGACGCTCTATTCGGGCTCGCCGGCGGGCACCACCTTCCTCAGCGGCACCACCTACTACCTGGAGGACGTGACGCGGAAGGTGGGCACCTTCGACATGCGCAACACGACCACCAGCGTGTACCGCTTCGCGGACGCGGACAACATCTGGGGGACCAACACCACCGCCAGCACCCAGTCGGCCGGAGCGGACGCGCACTTTGGCGCCCAGAAGACCTACGATTACTACCTGAGCGTCCACAACCGTAACGGCATTGATGGCAGCGGCGGCCCGGGCTACTTCGCCAGCATCGACGGCGTGACGCCCCTCATCTCGTCCGTGGTGCACTACAGCACCGGCTACAACAACGCCTTCTGGAACGGCTCGTACATGACGTACGGCGACGGTGACGGCACCACCTTCTCGCCGCTCGTCACCCTGGACATCTGCGGCCATGAGATGACCCACGGCGTCACCGAGCGCACCGCGGCCCTCGTCTACTCGGGCGAGTCCGGAGCGCTCAACGAGTCCATGTCCGACGTGTTCGGCGCCATGGTCGAGCTCTACGCCACCGGCGGCGCCCCGACCGCCAACACCTGGAAGGTGGGCGAGGCCTCCTACACCCCGGCCACCTCGGGCGATGCGCTCCGTTACATGGACAACCCGCACGCCGCTCCGAACCGCGGCTACACCACGGATGATGACCCGGACCACTACACCGAGCGCTACACCGGCACCTCGGACAACGGTGGCGTGCACATCAACTCGGGCATCCCCAACAAGGTCTTCTACCTGGTCGCCGTGGGTGGCACGCACCACTACAGCGGCATCACGGTCACGGGCATCGGCGTCACGGACGCTGCGCGGATCTGGTACAGGGCCCTCACCTCGTACATGACCTCGAGCACCAACTTCGCGGGCGCGAAGACGGCCACGCTGAACGCGGCCGCGGCCATCTTCGGCTTGGGCAGCCCCCAGTACAACTCGGTGCAGGCTGCCTGGACGGCTGCCGGTATCTGAGCCTCGTCTGAAACACGGCCCGTAAGGGTTTGGAGGGGAGATGGGCCGTCCGGTGCTGCATACCGGGCGGCCCTTTTATTCTCGTCAGGCGCCAATGGCGGCGACCTGCTCGCGGAGGATCCGAAGGGCCAGGTCGATCGTCCGCTGGTGGGTTCGGAACGACAGGGCGACCATGCGGAGGGTGAACCGGCCATCGAGCAGTGTCGAAGACAGGAATACCCGGCCGTCCCGTCGGACCCCGTCGACAATGGCCTGGTTGAGCTGATTGGCGCGTTCCAGACTGACACCTGGAGGGGCCCAGCGATAGGTCACGACGGATAGATCGGGAGGAGGGCCAGCCTCGAAGCCGAGGGCCTGGATCTCCTGGTGGAAATAGCGGGCCAGGAGCAGCTTCTCGTCGAGCGCCGCCCGGAAGGGCTCCGTCCCCAGCAGGATCAGCGGCAGCCACATGCGCAGGGCCCGGAAGTGTTTCGTGAGCTCGGGCGACACATCGGCGGGAGAGATCTCGCCAGGCTCCCGCAGGGCGTCCTGCATGTAGTGGCCAGAATAGCGGTGGGTGGCCGCGAGCCATCTGGCATCCCTCACCACCACGATTCCCGAGCCATAGGGCAGGAACAGGCTCTTGTGCGGGTCGAGGGCGACGGAGTCGGACCGTTCGATGCCCTTGAGCACGCGCCGGCCGTGCCCGGTCAGGAGGAAGAAGCCCCCATACGCCGCGTCGACGTGGAACCAGCAGCGCTCGCGCTCGGCGATGGTCGCGATGGCGTCGAGCGGGTCCACCGCACCGGTATCCGTCGTGCCGGCGGCCGCGATGATCAACCAAGGCTTGAGGCCCTGGCCGCGATCGGCGGCGATGGTCTGTTCCAGGGCGTCGGGCCGCATCCGGAAGCGCTCATCGATGGGGATGTAGCGGACCTGCACCTCCTCGAGGCCCGCGAGCCGGAGCGCCTTCTCGATGCAGTGATGCGCCTGGGTGGTGAGGTAGACCACCGCCGAAGCGAAGTCGCGCCCCTTCAGGCCATGGGCATCACGGGCCGTGGCGATGGCCGCCAGGTTGGCGATGCTGCCTCCGGACGCGATGTTGCCGCCGGCCGTGGCGGGGTAGCCCACCAGGTCGGCGACCCAGCGGAGCAGCATGTTCTCCATCCGGACGGCTCCCGGGCCGGTGAAGAAGAGCCCCGCGTATTTGTTGCTGATCGCGGCCAGGTAGTCGCCCAGTGCGGAATGGTAGAGCCCACCCCCTGGGATATAGGCCAGGTGGCCCCCCGAGGCGGGGTTGCCTCCGGGCCGGACCACCTCACGCTCCAGCAGCTCGAGCGCGGCTTCGAGCGGGATGCCACGTTCCGAGATCGGTGCCTGGAGCAACCCGATGCCCTTGTCCTCGGAGTCGTCGAAAGCCTTGAGGGTCTCGATGTTCCGGAGGAAGCGCTCGGAGGACTCCATCACGGCATGGCGAAGCAGCTCGCGCTCGGCGGTTCCGGGCTCGAGCGGCTGGGCTTCCCGTTCGAGCTGGCGGATGCGGTCCACGAGTGTCGTGTGTTCGAGTGCGCTCATGACTTCGCTCCAGGATGATTCCATGCCAGCAACAACGCTCCCGCGGATGCGGAGAACACCGAGTAGTCCAGCGGAGACTTGATGCCCGAGGAGATGGCCATGGCCGTGCCGAACAGCGCGAGCAGCAACGCGCTGCCGAGCGCCACCTGGCGCAGCCGGACGCCGGCAATCAAGCCAATGCCCAGGAGCAGCTCGGCGGCGGTGGCCGTCCAGGCCAGGAAGGGGATGGTGAACGCGGGCATGAAGGAGTTGACCTCGGCCGTGTAGCTCACGAAGTTCTCGAAGCTCCCATAGCCCACACCTTTGCCCCAGAGGCCGAAGCGGGAGGCAATGCCAGACAGGAAGGCGGCGCCGAGCGCCAGGCGTGCATAGAGCAGGGTGAGTTGTTCCAGCCGTGATGCGTTTGCATCGCGCATGGTTGCGAGTCTCCACGACAGGGGATTGTGGGTGCGTTCTATGCCCCAGCTTGGACTGCGTCGATGACCAAGATGCGCATGAATCGACCAGACCAAGTTGAGTTCCGGGCCACTCCAGGGCACCGTGCGGGTGCAGGAGCGGAGCAGGGGAGCGGCCTGCCGGGAGTCCTCGAGCGTTCATGGACATCTATCTGACCGAACAGGCACATCGGCGCGGCCTCGCGCGGGCGATCTACGAGCAGATCCGCGAGGCGATCGTCGAGGGTCGCATCCGGCCGGGTGACCGGCTGCCGCCCTCGAGGGAAATGGCGAAGCAGCTGGCGGTCTCTCGCTACACGGTCACCACCGCGTATGGCTTCCTCGTCGCCGAGGGCTTTCTGGAGGGAGCCAGCGGAGCGGGCACCCGGGTGGCGGCGCAACCCGAGTCCGCGGTCCCGGGGGGTCGGGTCCGCAGGGGAGCGATGCCCCGCCACCGCCTCGCGGGCCTGTCACCGATGGTGACGGAAGAAACCCCCTCACTCCATCTGGGGGTGGGAGCGCCCGACACGGCTCTGTTCCCCCTCCTCGACTGGCGACGGCAGATGGCTCGAGCGCTGCGAAGCCTGGATGCCGCGGGTGCTTCCTATGGGGACGCGGCGGGCGACGCCGTGCTGCGAGCGGAGATCGCCACCTGGATCCACCGGTCTCGGGGTGTCCGGGCCACGCCAGAAGAGGTCGTCATCACGGCGGGAGCCCAGCAGGCGTTTGACCTCATCATCGGTGCGCTCACCCAACCCGGAGACATCGTCGCCGTCGAGGACCCCGGGTACGTCCCCTTCCGCAAACTGGCCGAGGTTCGATGCGCCCGGGTCGCCCCCATCCCGGTGGATGACAGCGGCCTCGTCGTCGAGGCGCTTCCGTCACGCGCGAAGCTCGTCTACGTCACTCCGTCCCACCAGTTCCCCCTGGGGCCGGTATTGTCCCTGGTCCGCCGCCGTCAGTTGCTCGATTGGGCTCGCACCACCGGTTCGGTGATCATCGAGGATGACTACGACAGCGAATTCCGCTTCAGCGATCGCCCGCTCGAACCGTTGCAGCGGCTCGACACGGGAGGGCGGGTCATCTACGTCGGCTCGTTCTCGAAGACGCTGGCGCCCTCGCTGCGCGCTGGATTCCTGGTCGCGCCCCGCGAGCTCGTGTCTTCACTCGCGGGTCTGCGGCAGCTCGTCGACTGGCATTCGCCCGCGCTCCTCCAGCGCACGCTCGCGGGGTTCCTGTCCGAGGGGATGATGGACCGGCACCTGCGCCGCGCCCGGAAGGAGTACCGCGCCCGCCACCAGTTCATCGTCGACTGGTTTCGTGGGCCCGGCCGGCGCCTGGGCAGGTTGATCTCCGTCGATGCCGGCCTCCACGTCGCGGTCGCGCTCCAACCGGGCCTCGACGAGGCCCGCCTGATCGAGCGGGCACGAGCCGCCGGGCTGACCCTCGAAGGGCTGTCGAAGTACTCGATCGACACGGGACGGCGGGGCCTTGCTCTGGGATACGGTGGCACGAACCGGCAGGGACTCGAAAAGGCGTTCCAGCTTCTCTCGAAGCTCATTCCCGCGCGATGAGCGGACACGGGTCGGGCCCTTCCCGCCTGTGGAGGGGCTTCCGACGAACAGCTGACAGTCTCCCTGCACCCTGGTGGGGGTAGGCGAGGAGGCATCCGTGCCCATCATTGAGCGTCGTTGCCCCGAAGTAGACACGCAAGGCTCCCTTCTGGGGCAATCGGGCGGGGATGGGCGGGCGGGGGGACTCACGCATTCCCGTCTGGGAATGCGGCCATTCAGTCACGGGCTCATCTGGCTCGAGGCTGTCCCTGGAGCTCTACCCAGACATGAGCAAGAACGAGAGCAACGCCAGGCACAGGGTTACCCCTGATCCGATCCAGCCGGTCTCCGCGACCAGTCCAGAACCTGGTATGCGCATTCAGCATTACGAGCTCATCCGCGAGCTCGGCAGCGGCGGCATGGGCACTGTGTTCCTCGCGCGCGACGTACGGCTCGGCCGCCGCGTGGCCATCAAGTTCCTGCACACCCAGGACGTGAGCCTCACCAGGCGTTTCATCCTCGAGGCCCGAGCCACTGCCCGCTGCAGCCACGAGAACATCGTCATCATCTACGAGGTTGGTGAGTCCCACGTCGGCCCGTTCATGGTGTTGGAGTACCTCCAGGGCCAGCCGTTGAAGAAGCTCGTCGCCGGCCAACGGCTGCCTCCGCCTCGCGCGGTAGAGTTGATGGTGCCGGTGGTGCGCGCACTGGCGTGTGCCCACGAGCAGGGCATCGTCCACCGGGACCTCAAGCCCGAGAACATCCTCGTCACCGATGCGGGCGCCATCAAGGTGCTCGACTTCGGTATCGCCAAGGTGCTCCAGGGAGACGAATGCCCAGCCGGGGCCGCTACGGATACCTTCGTGGGACGGCTCCTCGAAGAGGACGCCCACGACCTCACCCGCCGCGGCGCCATCCTGGGCACGATGGCGTACATGTCCCCGGAGCAGTGGGGCAACGGGGTGCCCATCGACCACCGGACGGACATCTGGGCCGTGGGCATCATGCTGTTCCGGATGCTCTCGGGCCAACATCCGTTGGGCTCGGTGGGCGGCCCGCAGCTCGCGGTGACCGCGCTGCTCGACGAGCCGATGCCGCGCCTGCAGAGCGTGATACCAGACGCACCACCGAACCTGGCTGCCGTCGTAGACCGCTGTCTGCTCAAGCACAAGGACCAGCGCTTCCCGGACGCACTCGCCTTGCTGCGCGCTCTGGAACCCTTTCTGCCTGGGCGCTACAGCCGCGAGTTGCGCATCGACGAGAGCCCCTACGCGGGCCTCAGCTCCTTCCAGGAGGTGGATGCGGACCGCTTTTTCGGCCGCACCCGGGAGATTGCCGCCCTGGTGAATCGCATCCATGACCAGCCATTGCTGACCATCGTGGGCCCCTCGGGCACGGGCAAGTCCTCCTTCGTGCGCGCGGGACTGGTGCCCGTCCTCAAGCGCTCGGGCACGGCCTGGGAGTCGCTCGTCATCCGCCCCGGCCGCCACCCTCTCTCCGCGCTGGCTAGCATGGTGGCGCCGTTCGTGAGTTCGTCGAGCTCCATCGAGGAAGACATCCAGGAGCAGCAGAGACTCGTCGAGCATTTCCGGGCCGAACCCGGTTTCGTGGGCAATGTGCTACGCAGCCGCGCCCGGCGCGAGGGCCGCAAGGTCCTCCTCTTCATCGACCAGTTCGAGGAGCTCTATACGCTGGTGCCGGACGCCCGGGAGCGCCTGGCCTTCACCGCATGCCTGTTGGGCATCGCGGACGATGCCACCTCGCCCATCCGCGTCGTGCTCTCCCTTCGCTCGGACTTCCTGGATCGGGTGCCCGAGGACGAGCGCTTCATGACAGAGCTGAGCCAGGGACTCTGCTTCCTCACCCCGCCCAACTGCGAGGGCCTGCGCGACGCTCTGGTGCAACCCGCGGAGATGGCCGGCTACCGCTTCGAGACTCCGGCGCTGGTGGACGACATGCTGGAGCACCTGGAGTCCACCCAGGGGGCGTTGCCGCTGCTCCAGTTCGCCGCCACCCGGCTGTGGGAAGCCAGAGATCCCGCGCGCAAGCTGCTCACCGAGAGAGCCTACCAATCCATCGGTGGCATCGCGGGCGCGCTCTCCAGCCACGCCGACAACGTGCTCGCTGGCATGTCCACCCAGGAGCGCACCCTGGTCCGGGCGCTCTTCCTCTGTCTGGTGACGCCCGAGCGCACACGTGCCCTCGTCTCGGCGGACGAACTGCGCGAGCTGACGAAGAACCCGGGCGAGATGCAGCGCCTCATCGACCACCTGGTGCAGGCACGCCTGCTCGTGGTGCAGACGGGAGGCGGCGCCATGGGCGCAACGGTGGAGATCGTCCACGAGTCGCTCGTCCACAGCTGGCCCACGCTGCGCCGCTGGTTGGACGAGGGCCAGGAGGACGCGGGCTTCCTGGAGCAACTGCGCAACGCGGCCCGGCAGTGGCAGGCCAAGAACCGAGACAGCAACCTGCTTTGGCGCGGCGAGATGGTGGAGGAGGCACGGCGATTCCAGCGCCGCTTCCGCGGGGAGCTCCCCCAGCAACAACGCGACTTCCTCGAGGCGGTCTTCGCCCAGGCCGTACGGGCCACGCGGCTGAGGCGGACCCTGGTCATTGCCACCACGACATTCCTGGCCCTGCTGGTGGTCGCCGCGGCGGTGGCGCTGGTCATCATCCACAAAGCGCAGCAGGAGACCGAACGTCAGGCGGAGATGGCGCTGCGAGCCGAGGCGCTGGCCCGTGATGCGGAGACGGCAGCACGCGGGGCGGAGGCGACGGCGCGCAGTGCCGAAGCGGAGGCCAAACAACACCTGCGCGAGGTGCAGGCCAAGGAGCTGGAGCGTCAGAAGGAGCAGCAGGCGAAGGAGGAGGCCGACATGAAGGCGAAGCTCGCCAACGAGCAACTCCTCCTCAAGAATGATGCGCTGAGCTCGGCGCTGAGGAAGACCGAGTTCCTTCGCAGGCGCGCCCGGTTCGCATGGCTGCGCGCCCAGAAGAGCGCGGACGAGGCGCACAAGGCCCAGGGAAAGCTCGAGGAGTCGCTGCGCCGTGAGCAGGAGCGCGCTCAGCGCCTGCAGTCGCAGCTCCGCAGTCCGATCATCAAGAGTCTGGAGTGAGGGTGACCGTGAGCAACCTGAGGAGAAGGCTGTCGCTCGTCCCTGGTGTTGTGATGACAGGGCTCTTGCTGTGGGCGGTTCCGGCTGCTTCCCAGTCCCAGCAACTCGTGGGTGGGGCCCGTCCCTGGACTCAGGGGGTCAGCCAGCAGGACCAGCGGACGGCGCGCGAACTGTTCGACGAAGCCAACTCCGCGCTGACGGAGTCCGTCTTTGTCGAGGCGACCGAGAAGTACCTCCAGGCCCTTCGGCATTGGAACCATCCCGCCATCCACTACAACCTGGCGCTGGCACTGATGCGGCTCGACCGGCCCATCGAGGTCTACGAGCACCTGCTCTCGGCGATGCACTACGGGGCGGAGCCGCTGGGCGCCGACAAGTTCGAGAACGCCAGCCGGTTCAAGGAGTTGCTCGACACGCAGCTCGTCCGGTTGGACATCTCCTGCGATGAGCCCGGCGCCACCGTGACGCTGGACGGCCAGACATTGTTCGTGGGACCGGGGCGTTACCAGGGGCTGGTACGTCCCGGCATCCACACCACGTCTGCCCTCAAGGAGGGCTATGTGACCACGGACAAGAGCCGGACGCTGATGCCTGGAGAGCAGGTGAGACTTGTCCTGAGGCCGCTCCTCCTCACGTACCAGAGACGGTGGCCCTCCTGGATGCCCTGGGCGGTGATGGGGACAGGAGTGGCCGCGGCGGCGGGGGGAGGAATGCTGCACCTGCGGAGCAGCAAGAACTACCGCCGCTTCGACGACACGGTCTTGGACTGGTGCGATGACGGCTGCGATCCCAAGGAAAAAGGCATCGCGAACATAAGAACCCAGGGAGACAACCTGCAGAGGGCGGCATACGGCGCATATGCCCTGGGCGGGGCGGCGTTCATCACCGGCGTAGTCCTCGCCTACCTCAATCAGCCCCAGGCCATCCCAGTGGATCCGAACCAGCAAGAGGCAACGGTGAACGTCACTCCCCTGGTTGGCGGGACGAACGGCGTCCTGGCCTCCTTCCGATTCTGAGGTGCACGATGAAACGAGAGCATCTTCCCCACGTACATATGGGGGGCGTCACCACGCTCGCGCTGGTACTCCTGGCCCTGCCGCTTCAGTCCTGCCTCGAGCCCATGAGTGTGGACTGTGGAGCCGACCTGGTCTGCCCCGCGGGACAGAAGTGCGCTGCTGATCAGCATGTCTGCATCAAGACAGACTGCGGCGACGGCGTCGTCCAGGAGGGCGAGGTCTGTGATGACGGCAACCTCATTGATGGTGATGGTTGCAACAGGACGTGCGAGTCGAACGAGCGATGCGGCAACCACTTCGAGGACAAGGTCCTCGGTGAGGTCTGTGACGATGGCAACCTCACGGATGGCGATGGTTGCAGCAGTGATTGCCGCTCACGCGAGAACTGCGGCAACGGCCGCATCGATGAAGGTGAGCAATGCGATGACGGCAACGACTCCAACGAGGACGATTGCACCAACACGTGCCGGATTGCCCAGTGCGGTGATGGGTTCTTGAAGAGCCAGACGCAAGAACTGGACCCGCTCGAAGAGTGCGACCCCGGAATCGGCGGTCCATCGAGCTGCAATTTTACCTGCAAGCGCAACTTCTGCGGAGACGGCATCATCAACATCCACGACGGTGAAGAGTGTGATGATGGCAACGACTCCAACGAGGACGATTGCACCGACACGTGCCGGATGGCCCGGTGCGGTGATGGGTTCTTGAATCGAGCCGAAGAGTGCGACCCCGGAATCAGCGACCCACCGAACTGCAACTATACGTGCAAGCGCAACTTCTGCGGAGACGGCATCGTCAACTCCCATGACAACGAGCAGTGCGACGATGGCCCCGTGAGCAGCCCACATTGCAACACCAATTGCACCATTGCCCGCTGCGGTGACGGGATCGTGAACAGAGAGGCGGGCGAGGAGTGCGATGATGGCAACGCGGACGACTGTGGTTCCTGCGATGCCCAGTGCAAGAACAGGTCGCCTGCGCCGGCGACCGGGTGGATATACGCAGTGTCTGGAGGCAGCATCAAAGATGGTGAGAGCTTCTCCCTCAACGATGGCAAGCGTACCCAGGTCTTCGAGTTCAACAAGGCCGGTGGGACACGCTGGCCACATGCGTCCGTCAATATCGTCAACGTTTACTCGCCTATGGAAGTGGCCACCGTTATAGCCAATGCGATCAACGGCGCCGATGAGTTTGATATCAAGGCGGAGATTTTCGATAACAACAAGAGTGCGGTGCGCCTCACGAACAAGGTAGAAGGCGCGATCGGCAACCAACTCATCGGTGAGTCGGTCAAGGACGAGTCTTTCGACGTCGAGGGAATGGACGGCGGAGCTGGTAATGATTGTCCGAAAAACACCGGTTGCACGAAGACCGAAGACTGTGAGCCCGGCTTGACGTGCCGCAAGCCAGATGGCGATCCAGCGGGGACTTGTCGTCCCTGACACTACAGCCCTGGGTTCGTCCAGGGGGAGGAAGTCCCATGGGCATCGGTTCCGTCGGTGGTCCTAACCGGGTGGAGGATTCGGCGGCGGGCTCGGCTACCCCAATCTTTCCTCCTCAAGGGCCCTTGTTCTTCTTATGCTCTGCCCGGAAAGAACCCATCGTTCGTTCCGGGAGACGCCATGGCCTGGTCGGTTTCAAAGATCCTCAAGAAGTTCTTATTGGCTCAACCGGTTCATGGGGGGAAGACGAGCGCCGATGGGCCAAGCGAATCCAGGCCTACGATCACGAAGATCACGGTGGCTCAAAAGGGGCAGGCCGCGAAGGTCATCGATGAACCTGAGGCGATCGGTGCCTTCAGTGAAATCTGGAATCAGAAAGAAGAACAGCCAGAGCTGGATAAGGTCATCTGGGATCCGGTCGCGAAGAAGATGGTTTGGACTCATGATCTCAAGATCGAAATGAACGGAGCTTCGAGTCTCTGGCTTTACAACTCGAGCGGTGTCGCCACGCGGCTCACCAAGAACAAAACCCCGATCTATGCGATCAAGGATCCAGAATCTTTGATCCGGATCATGAAAGGGGAGATCGGTGGGGCCAAAGCGAAAGGAATACTGATGACGGAATCGGGCGCGGACGCTCTATTCAAGTCGGTCAACGATATTGCTCAGGAAAAATGGATTGAAGCTGTAAGGCCAAAACATCAAAGCCCAGATTCGCTCGTCTGGCAGACCGCTCTCTCCGACCCGTTTCCGTCGACGTGGCCCCTGACAGACGATTCGCTCGTGTTCTACGCCTATGCTCGTGGCGCGAATCTACGGAGCCTGACGAGCGGAGAGCTCATCGGTCCGGTATGGGCCAGGATCACGGTGTCCTGTTCGGGCGGTAAGCCAAACCTGGTTCTGCTCGACACCGACATCAATCCCCATGGGAGACAGGGGGTTCGGCCTCTGACTCAAGAAGAGCTCGAGATACTGCGAGCCAGGCCCACGAGCTTGTTGCTACAAGAGCGTTCGATCGAAACGGATCGGCAGATCAGGGCCTATTACTGCCTTCAATCTTCCTTGGGGAACGTTCCCAAGGAAGTCATGGCTTTGCATGGTGCCTTCTTTGAATGGCTCGGTTGTTCGTCGCGATGACGGCTTGAAACACCCCTGACGTGGGGTCCTCTTCAATTGACGCGACGCTCGCGCCCCTGCCAGTAGGGCCGCCGGAGCTGCTCCTTCAGGAGCTTGCCGCTGGCGTTCCTTGGCAACTGCTCCACGAAGTCCACCGACTTGGGGACCTTGAATTCCGCCAGGTGGCTCCTCGCGTGCCGCATGATGTCCCCCGGGCGAAGCGTGAAGCCGGGCCTGGGCACCACGATGGCCTTCACTGTCTCTCCCCATAGCTCGTCGGGGATGCCGATGACCGCCACGTCCGCCACGCCCTCCTGGCTCCGGACGACGTTCTCGATCTCCGCCGGATAGATGTTCTCGCCAGCGCAGATGATCATGTCCTTGAGCCTGTCACAGACGTAGACGAAGCCTTCTTCATCCCGGTATCCCGCATCGCCGGTCAGCACCCAGCCATCGACCATCGTCTTCGCGCTCGCCTCCGGCTGTTTCCAGTAGCCCACCATCCGGGCCGGCGATTTCAGCGCGATCTCCCCGACCGAGCCGGCTCCCAGCTCGTTCCGGCGCTCGTCCAGGATGCGAACCTCCACCCCGGGCAGTGGCCTTCCGGCGGCGCGCAGCCGCTGGTGATGGGCGCCCCGGTGGTCTTCGGGCCGCATGCAGACGGCCACGTTCCCCGTCTCCGTCATCCCGTAGAGCTGACAGAAGCCGCAGCCGAACAACTCCATGGCCCGTTCCAGCAGGGCAGGGGAGATGGGTGAGCCTCCGTACACCACGGTCTCCAGGGAGGAGAGGTCCGCGCTCTGGATGCCCGGCTCAATCATGAGCACCTGCAACATCGCCGGAACCGCGCAGAGCTTCGTCACCCGGTACCGGGGAATGGCCTGGAGGATGGCCGCGGCATTGAACGTCCGGAGCAGGATGCACGTGCTTCCGAGCGCCAGTCCCCTGGCCAGGGCCCAGAGCCCTCCGATGTGGAAGGTGGGGACGAACGACAGATAGACGGTGCGCTCCGTCCAGCCCAGCCACTGCTCTCCCCGCGCGTCCATCTCTCGGGCCACGGCGAAGAAGCTCCTGCTGGCCAACTGGACCCCCTTGGGGTGGCCGGTGGTTCCACTGGTGTAGAGCTGGACCACCACTTCGTCCGGGTCATACGTGAGCCCGGGAGCGGAATCGGACGCGCTGCTGAGCCACTGGCTCGCGGACGGCCAGCTGGGATGAGCGGCCGAGAGGGTGATGACCTTCGGCTGGAACGCCAGCCGCTCGAGGAGCCTCGACACAAGGGGGAGGGACTCCCCGTCCACGAAGAGCAGTCTTGGACTCGCATCGCCGAGGATGTAGGCGATCTCCTCCACGGAGAGCCGCCAGTTGATGTTCACGTAGACCGCCCGGGCCTTGGCCGTTCCAAACAGCAAGGCCAGCGAGTCCAGGGACTCCTTGCCGAGCACGGCGATCCGCTCCCCTGGGCGGATGCCCTCCTGGAGCAGGGCTTGCGCCATCTTGTTGGACTGGCGCTCGAGGGCCTCGTAGTCCAGCGATTCGTCCTGGATGAGCAGGGCTGTCTTCTGGCCATGATGCCGGCTGACGCAGGTGGGCAGCTCCGCGAGTGTCATGACTTCACGAATCAGGCTCATCGTCGTCTCATTCGTCTGGAGCGCGGGGGGAGAGCTCCGCGACTTCCAACAGGAAGCCCACCAGCGATTCGAGCTCGGGGTGGTCGAACAGGAGGGTGCTGCTCA
This sequence comes from Vitiosangium sp. GDMCC 1.1324, assembly GCF_003044305.1. Classification (GTDB taxonomy): domain Bacteria; phylum Myxococcota; class Myxococcia; order Myxococcales; family Myxococcaceae; genus Archangium. Next base: position 548,413 of record NZ_PZOX01000001.1, read on the forward strand.
ACCGCAGGCACAGCTCTGACTCGAACCTGCTCTTGAACTCGATCGCCATCAGGGAGTCCACCCCCAGCTCCATCAGGTTGTCCCTCGTCCCTATCTGGGAAGGCTCGAGCCCCAGCCGTTCGCCGAGATCCTCACGGAGGCGCTCCAGGAGGAGCTCCTCGCGGAGCCGGGGAGGGGTTGTCCGGAGCATCTCGAGGACGCGCCCCGCCACCGGCCGTTCATTCGTTTCGTTCAACATCGGCGCTCCTTCCAAAAGACAGTCACTTCCGAGGGGCAGCCGTGTTGTGGAGGAGCGCGAGGAGCGCTCCGCCTTCGGCCCTCCCTCCCTGCGCATCACTGAAGCTGCAGCTCGTCTGGATGAAGGTGGCCTTGCTCTTGACCTTCACGACGTCGAACGAGACCATTCCCTGGAAGTCGAGGGAGTTGATGGGCTTGCGGAAGGCGCTGGAGAACTCGACGATCAGACAGTCCGGGAGCTGCCGGTGCAGGTACTCCGAGTATGTCCAGTCGAGCGCGGGCGCCAGCAGCCGGTGCTGGAAGCACTCGGCCAGGAGATAGTAGCCGAGCTGGTTGTAGCAGATGTTGTACTCGACGGCGTTGAAGTGTCCCGTGGCCGCGATGTAACAGGACTCCGGAATCGAGAACTGTCCCCACGCCGTCATCACGCCCGTTGACGGCTGACCGCTGGTCAAGCTCGAGATCGCATCATCCGTGTATTCCACGAACGCGCTCTTCAGGTAGTGGCAGTTGGGTTTATAGGGTTTCAACACCTCGTCCAGCAGGGCCTGCTTGCCTTCGATCCGCCTCTTGAGACGCACTTCATCGAACATGTACATGGTTTCTGTCCTCGTAAGGTGAATGGGCTCAGCGCGTTGAGTGCCGTTCAGGCCGCGTTCGCGTAGAAGGGCAGGTCGTCGTAGACACCGATCCGGTAGCTCATGCTGCGCTCTCCCTTCGGTGTATCGCCCGCCTTGTGCAGCAGCGCCCTGTTCTCCCAGAGCAGGATGTCGCCATAGCGCCAGGTGTGCGTATGGATATGATCCTCCCGCTCGATGAAGTTGAAGAGCTTCGCCATCACCTCGATGTTCTCTTCGTAGGAGAGTCCCTCGAGTCTCGAGGTGAAGCCGCTGCTGATGTAGAGGCTTTTCCTGCCGGTCAGCGGATGCCGGATGACCGCCGGATGCATGACGGGAGGGACGAGCTTGTTGACGTCGTTGAGGATGTCGATGAGGGCCCGGTCGATGTCCTCGGGGGTGATCTTGTAGCGCCACTTCCCGTCGTGGATGGCCTGCGTGTTCTCGACGTAGGCCCGGAGCTCGTCAGGGAGCTCTTCATAGACCCGCTGCATGTCGATGTAATAGGTCTCCCGCCGGGTGTTCGGGAGGATCTGCGGGTACACCATGACGAACGGGAGGGGGTCCTGGAAGAACTGGTAGTCCGTGTGCCAGTACCGGCCCGTGCCCGCGACGCCGACCTTCTGGCCGTTCTCGAGGACGTTGGACGAGACGAAGATCTCGGGATGCTCCGGGTGGTGGTAGTTCTTCTGGAAGTAGACCTGGGGCCGGCCGAGCTTGTTCGCGAAGTCGATGTACTCCTGCTTCGACAGATTCTGGTCCCGAATGACGATGAGCCGGTGTTCGTAGAGCTGAAGTCTGAGCTGGACTGCCATGTCCGAGGACAGGTTCCTGACATCGATGCCGGTGAGCTCCGCGCCGAGCTTTCCTGCGGTAGGGGGAATGAGCTTCATGGAATCTCCGAGGTTCGTTCAGTCAATGGCAGTCACCACTCCGACATCGTGGTGGCTGCCTGGTTGGGGTTCATGGGTGTTCTGTGTCGGGTCCCAAGCGCTTCGCGAGGTCGGCCACGTACTGGTACATGTAGATGCCAGCGTGAGTCCGTTGGCCCTCCCGGGCGTAGTCTTCGAGCCTTCCATAGGGGCGGAAGCCGAAGACTCTCCAGAGCCGCTCGGATCTCGTCCCCTCCTGCACGTCGATCATCAAGAGCTCGGCCCCCAATGTCTGACATTTTCGGACGATCTCCGAGAACATGGCTTCGAGGAGCCCGCCCCCACGCACGCTGGGGTGGATGAACCCGATCTGGACCTCGACCAGGTGCCGGCAGTGGGGAAGCTTGCTCTGCCGCAGGAGCCCCATTCCGAGGAGTCTCCGATCCCGGGCGGAGGCGAGCAGGAGGTGCGAGTTGCCCTTGGCGACGTCATGGTCGACGTCCGCCATCAGCTCCAGGCCGCTCTCGCGGTCGATGCTGGAGGAGAATCCGATGATGGGATCCCTCTCGATGACGGCGTTCATCAGCTCGATGAGCCGCAGGGCCTCTTCCTCGTCGAGCCGCTCGGGCCAACGGAGGGTGATGCCATGCCGTGACATCGAAGACCCGGCGTCTGCCGGGGCCGCATCCTGAAGAGATGTGGCGGAATTTCTCATGATCACCTCTGGCGGGAATCGCCGTGTCCTTTGGGTGGAGTCGATCCAAAGGAGAGGTGACGGGAGTCATGTTCTACGGCGTGCGGAGAGGCCCCTCGCCAGGTGTCCGCTCAACCTCACGGGCGGCTGGAGCTCCTGTGGCAGAGGGGCGGTTCCCCCTCATCGGACGGGCGCGGGGTCAACTCGCCCGGTTGCCGCTGGCAATGAGGTGCCACCACCGAACAGGTCCATGAGGCGGGCCGTGACGCGCTCGGCTTGAACGAGGGTGACGTCATGCCCCGCCCCTGGAACGAGCTCGATGTCGATGCCAGGTGCCACGCGGCGCAGGCGCTCGATCGCGGCGGTCGCGGAGAAGATGCGCTCGTTCTCTCCCACCATGAAGAGCGTGGGGGTGGGCAGGCCGCGCAGTTGCTCGTCACTCAGGATCGAGGGCTCGACCAGCCGGCGTGCCTTGAAGCTGCGAATCGCGAGGTACCCCTCCTGGACGCGTTGCTCGAGGAGCAACCGGCTGGCCGCGTCCTTCGTCGCCAGATCATGGGCGAGCCACGTCATGAAGCGACGGGTGAAGAAGGGGGAGGGCAGCGCGCACGACACCGCTCGGAACATGAAGCCCAGGCCCAGCGGCATCACCGTTCCGGCCGGTGCGATGAGCGCCAGTGCCGAGAGACGCCCGGGTCGTGCCAGCGCGTACTGCGCGGCGATCCATGCCCCATAGGAGACTCCCGCGAGGCCGAAGGGCTGGTCTGGAGCCAGCACTCCGGTGAGCTCGTCGAGCCAGGTCACGAAGTCCTGAGCCGTGCGTACCGGGCGCGAGGGCTCGCTGCGGCCGTAGTCCGCGATGCTGTCGACCGCCCACACGCGGTGATGGGTGGCGAGCGCGGGAACGTTGGGCGCCCACATGAGGGAGGTGGACCCGGCGCCCGGTAGCAGCACGATGGCCGGTGCGTCCGTGGGACCCGAGCCTCGGACGAACGTCGAGCCGTAGGACGTCGGTACGAGTCGCACGTCCGAGGGCAGGGGCCATCGCGTGCTCCACTCGTCGTAGGCCGCCAGGTATCGGGTCCGAGCGGCTTCATTGCGAAACGGTGAGGAGTTCGACATGAGCGCATCAACCTGTCCAGGGATGCGCTCGTGTCAACCCGACGTCAGGCCGAGAGTTTGTAGATGGTGAGCTTCCCGCCGACGTAGTCGTCCTTGAAGATTCCGCCGTACGTCATCTTGAAGAGAGCCAGCAGGAACTTCGAGGGGTCTCCCGGGCTCCGAGCGCGCCACAAGCCCGTGTTCGGATCCATCAGGGCGAAGCGGAAGTCGGCACCAATCATCCACCCGATGGTGTGCGAGCCGCTCTTGGAAGACAGGTCTACCTTGAAGTAGGCATTCTTGCCCGCGCTATTGCAAGCCATGCACAGCGACTTGGCGAGCGTCTGGAAGCTGTCGATCTTCACCTCCGTGAAGTTGCCCAGCTTGTTGCCCTTGAGCCCCCCGAGGTCCGGGTCGGTCGACTGCAGCTTCGTCACCATCTCCTGGAAGGCGGAGGATTCCGCTTGCAACTGCTTCATCTTCTCGTTGAGCCCCTGGGCCTCGGTGGTCAGCTTTGTGATGTGGTCGACGTTCTGCGGTGTCACCGGCTTCTGCAGCTCCGGGAGGATCTGCTTGTACCGATTGACCAACGCGGCGTTCTCCTTCTTGTGGGTGGCGATCATCTCTGACAGCTTGTGGCTGTTGGCCCCCAGCTGGGTCTTCTCCTTGTGGTACGCGGTCTGCTCATCCACGTACCGCTTGGGAATGATGCCGCCGTGGACGAGCAGACCGTCCACCACGAGGAAGGGGTGCACGAAATCGGAGGCCGAGCCTTCTATCTCTTGCTTGAGCCAGTCCACCACCAGCGCGTGGCACACCCCCGACTTGTGGATCGTGGTCTGGATGCCCAGGTTCGAGCCCTGTTCAATCCAGGCCTCGATGTCGAAGCGGTGCTCGTCCGCGAGCGCGAGGAATTCCTCCATCACCCGCTTGGGTTTGAGCTTCGTTCCGCAGTAGCGGCAGGTCCGGCTGAAGACCGCGGGTTTGAGCAACGACTGGGTCTCCGCCGACTTGTCTGGATTGGAACGGCCACAACTCACACAATCCCAGGCCATGTGGATTACCTTTCCTCGAGTGCGTCAGATGGGCGCCAGGTAGCGCGGAATGATGGTCGCGTATTCGTCGTAGGCCACACACCACAGGCTCGAGACGAACGACACCAGACTCGCCGCATCCTTGCCGAAGTCGTACTCTCCGTGGTTGGGATCGAAGAAGCAGTAGGAGCCATCGCGCTGGAACAGGCCCACCGCATGGCCACTACCATCCTCCGAGGGCAGCAGGGCGATCATGAGACCCCACCACGCCTGGCCGTTCACCTCGGCCGGGTGTTCCTTCGTGTCGAGGAGCGCCCCCACGACCCCCTCACGCGCGTCGCGTGTCGCCATGCCGTCGGCGCTGCCAGGGCTCACCATCGTCATCTTCTCGAACCCCGACTCGAGCTGGACGATGCCCTTTTTCGCCTTGCGCTCCTTGCGCGCCGCGTTCCCATGGAAGCGCGCGACGAAGCCCTGGTACGCCTCGGTCTGGGCCTTGGCCGCGCCGCTCTGACCGAACATGAGCCCGCCGAGCTTGGGGGCTTTCTTCACCGCCGCCGTCACCTCTTCGCGGAAGATCTGCGAGAGCAGCACATGCTTGGCGCCCAGCTTCCGGCGGTCCTCTCCGTTCCAGATCCACCCCGTCTCATACTTCTTGCTGCCGAGGCTCCTCTTGTTGAAGGCCTTGCGGCGCACCCAGTCCAGGGTGGCGGCGTCGCAGACCCCCCCGTGCCACCGGACATTCACCCAATCCTTCCCCTGGTCGAAAAAGAAGGACCTCACGGGAAGGGCCGCCGCCAGCAAGGTCTTCGTGGAAGTGTATTTGGAATAGTCCATGGCGCTCGGAAAGCAGGATACCATGGCTAGACCGGAAGCGAGAGGGGTCCCTCCTGTATTTTTGTAATCTGGGGAAGAGGGAAGTCTCCGCGAATACGGAAGCTCCGACTATTCACGGAGAGTGCTACAGTCGTGGGCCCCTCTTGCAGTTACCCCAAGGAGGAAGTGGATGAAAAAGCATCTGGTTTTGGGTCTTCTACTCGCCGCCGCGGTCCCGCCGAGCACCGCGCGCGCGGAAGTGTTGGTGTCCGCCCTCGTCGAAGTGCTGGTGGACGGTGGCAACAACTACAACTGGGAGAAGGTGGCGCTGCCGGGCACGGTCTGTGGCAACGGCTCCCAGTACAAGTTCTTCATTCACCGGAGCACCTCCGGTTCGAAGAACCTGCTGTTCTTCCTCGAAGGTGGTGGTGCGTGCTGGGACTACGACACCTGTAGCGGGCGCGCGGGCATCCTCGGTGCGGCCAACCCGAACGGCATCGTGGACGACTACATGCAGCAGTTCACGGCGAAGTACGTGTCGCCGCTCGTGAACGGCGCCGATCCGGGCCTGCCCTTCCGCAGCCGCACCGACATCGCGACCAAGGACTGGAACATCGTCTACCTGCCCTACTGCACGGGCGACGTGCACGTGGGCAACAACGTGGCCACCTACACGGATTCGACGGGAGCGCAGCCGCCGCTCACCTGGCACCACTCGGGCTACGCCAACACGATGGCGGCCATCAACCACGCGAAGACGCAGTTCCCCAGCGTCCAGAAGCTGCTGGTCACCGGATATAGCGCCGGCGGCACCGCCACCTCGGCCGGCTACTACTTCATCCGCCGCGGCATCAACCCGGCGCGTGGCTATTTCCTGAACGACTCGGGCCCCATCTACCTGGCGCCCAACGTCGATGACCGCTCACGCCCGCTGCACACGAAGATCCGCCAGTCGTGGAACCTGGACTCGGTGCTCGGCCTGCTGCCGGCCTCGTTCGACCGCAACAACATGGGCACCATCAACCGCATGCTGGCCATGGAGTTCCCGAGCGATCAGCTCGCCTACACGGGCTACTCGCGCGACTACAACTACTCGCGCTTCTCCTACGAGCGCTTCTACACGCCCAACGACAAGGAGACGATCCTCCGCTTCTGGAAGGAAGATCAGGACAAGCTGGTCGCGGAGCTGAACCTCTACAACAACTACAGCTACTTCATCCCGCATGAGCGGGCGATCAACGCCAGCCACTGCAGCACGATCATCACCTTCATCGGCGCGCACGCCTGCCAGCAGATGGAGAAGAAGCACAACTGGTGGGAGTACCTCGAGTGGCCGTGGGGGCAGACCTATAAGTGCTACAGCGAGTTCGTGCCCATGGAGACCTTCCTCCAGCGCTTCATCAACGAGAACCAGCGCATCCGCATCTACGAGCCCGCCAACGGGTACAACGCGGAGGACCCTGGCATGGGCATCGTCGCGCCGCTCATCAACGGCGCCATCGGTGGCTAGCTTGAGTTGACGGAGGCTCGCGGTGCATGTGCGCCGCGAGCCTCTCTGCCGTGAGTGCCTCCGCCGGAAGCGCCGCTACTTCTTCTTCGCGGCGGGCTTGGCGGCGGGGGCCGGAGCCGGAGCCGCGGGCTTCTTCGCCGAGGCGGCCACCACCGCGGACGGGGCCTGCTCGGCCGGGGCGAGGACGATCTCGATGCGCCGGTTCAGGCTCCGCCCGTCCGCCGTCTGGTTGGAGGCGATGGGCTGGTACTCGCCATAGCCCAGCGCGGAGAGCATCGTGGGCGGCACCCCTTGCTCCTGGAGGAGCTTCACCACGACGAGCGCGCGGGTGGTGGACAGCTCCCAGTTCGAGGCGAACTCCGTCTTCGCGTCCGACGGCACCGGCACGTTGTCCGTGTGGCCCTCGACCCGGATGAGCTTCCCCTGCACGTCCTTGAGCGCCTGCGCCACCTTCTCCAGCGCCTCCTGGCCCTCCTTGTTGAGCTTGGTGCTGCCGGAGGAGAAGAGGATCTTGTCCTTCATCTTCACCACCATCCGGCCCTTCAGCTCGGACAGCTCGATCTTTCCGGTCTTGATCTCGTCCTTGAGGCTCTTGGCGAGGTTCTCGTATTCGCTGGACTTCTTCTCGAGCGCCTCCTTGGCCGCGGCGAGCTTCTCGGTGCTCCGGGACAGCTCCTGGTTGAGCGCTGTCAGCTCGTCCACGCGCTTGCGCAGCGCACGGCGCTCCGCGTCGCTCTGAGACAGCGAGGACTCCAGCTCCGTCTTCTCCTTCTCCGCCGCCTTGTTGGCGGCCGTGGCCTCGGCGAGCTTCTGCTCCAGGGCCTTTGCCTGCTCCGCTTTCTCGTCGTACTGCTGCTGGAGGTTCCGCGCTTCCAGCGACTTCGAATCAAACGCTTTCTGCGAAACGCAGCCGACCAATGGAACCAACAAGAGGACACACCAGCGCACGCGCATTCGAGGCTCCTTGGGTTGAATGAGGAGCGTTCTTATATCTCCAAGCTCATGCGAGGGAGAGGGAGCATGTTCCCCACCTGCGGAGCCGACGTAGGAAAACACGACAGTGACACTCAAAAACTTTCACTGGCTCGTCGAAGTCTTCTTCACCGGCCCGATGCCAGGCCCGCCAGGCGGGCGAGGGAGCATCAGATGAGTCATATGAAGGCGCCCGTCCGGGCACGAACATGGGGGCGGGAGGAGGAGACATGGACGCTGGATTCTGGAGGAAGACAGGGGCACGTGCGTCGGGAGATCCCCGGCTGCCCCAGGTGGAGCTCGCGTGGGGACAGGTCCTGGCGGAGTTGGGGCGGAAGGACCGCGCCCTGGGAGATCGAGCGCTCGCGATGCTCACGGCGCTGGAGCGGAGCGCGGCCGGACAGCGGGAGCCCGTGCTGCGCTCAGAGCGGAGGGGCAAGATGGCCCCACAATTCCCGCTTGATTTTCAATATCTCATACATGTCGTCATTGGGACCTATGTGCCAGTCCCTGATCAACCGGCCTTGCTCATCCCACGTCTTCTCTGAGGTTCGTATCCCGAGTTCGCCTATCATTTCGGAGATGAGGCGTCCCTGCTCGTCCCACTCGCGCTTATACCCGTGGACACCTCCCTGCCAGAGGCTCGCTTCTTTCCTGAGCTGGCCGGAGGGATACCAGGCGCGCAACAATCCATGCCTGACTCCATCAAGATGAGGCACTTCGCTGCAAAGAGTGCCGTTCGGGAAGAACTCGACAGCAATACCCGTGAAGGGCTGGTCCTTCCACGTGATCAATTGGTTATCACCCAGGTCGAGATCTTCGAAGTCAACGCGAGGCATGTCTGTCATGGCAGGATCCTGACTCCGCTTCTCGAGCTTCCTTCGGAGTCAGATTTCCGGGGTCGATCGGTGACCGCATGCGCAGGGGCGCGGGGACGGTAGGCGAGGTCATGGCCTGAAGATACTCGCGCTCCCAGTAGGAGAGCGGGTGGAGCCACTGGTCAGGGTGGGCCCCGGGCTCCGAGCCCCACCAGGCCGCCACGTCCCCAGGCTTCCCCAGGCGGACGAGTTGCTGGATCACATCGCGCCCGCTGAAGACACGAACCCCCTCGGCCGTTGGCGCTTCGGGTTGGGGGGAGTCGCCCGCATGGCTGACTCGCCTGATGGAGAAGGTCGCGGAGCGGGCGTGCGGGGCTTTCGTCTCCGTGCGCAGGCCGATGGAACCAGGCAGGCGCCCCCATCTACCGCCGGGGCTCTGCAGCGGCTGGCCTGACGCGAGGTAGGGTGCCACGGCCTGGCACCAAAACAGCTCGCAACCCTCCGAGTCGCAGAGGGCGAGCACGCTGGTTTCGCCGCATTCGTCCTCCAGGGTTTCCAGCCTCTCGGCAACGGCTCCCTGCTCTCCTTGGGAAGGCCTCGTCGTCGCGCAAGCGACCAGCAAGCCGCACAGCATCAGTCCCATATAGCGCACAGGCAGTCCTCCACGGAAACCCGCATTCCATGATTTCAAGGGAGACTGACAGGCTCGCGATGCTGCCCAGTGCACAACGGACCGGCGCTGACTGTGGGCGCGCACATCAGGGCCCTCGGAGCGTGCTCCAAAATGCAATGGGGCCGCCCCTGCTGCCCGGGGCGACCCCATCTTCATTCAGGAGGAGAGGGGAGGTGCTACGCCTCGCCGCGCTCCTCGCGCTTGCGGTCGCGCTCGGCGCGGTAGCGCTCGCCGGAGCTCAGCGCCTTCTTGCGCATGCGCACCGACTTGGGCGTCACCTCCACCAGCTCGTCGTCGGCGATCCACTCGAGTGCCTTCTCCAGCCCCATCTCGCGCGGAGGGGTGAGGATGACGTTCTCGTCGCGGCCGGCGGCGCGGATGTTCGTCAGCTTCTTCTCGCGGCAGGCGTTGACGTTCAGCTCCGAGGGGTGGACGTGCTCGCCGATGATCATCCCCTCGTAGATGGTGACGCCCGCCCCCACGAAGAGGTGGCCGCGCTCCTGGATGCTGAAGAGCGCGTAGGGCACCGTCTCGCCCAGGCGATCCGACACGATGGCGCCGTTGGCCCGCTTGGGGATGTAGCCGAACCAGGGCTCGTAGCCGTCGAACTGGCTGCTCATGATGCCCTCACCGCGGGTGATGGTGAGGAACTCCGAGCGGAAGCCGATGAGGCCGCGCGCCGGAATCCGGAACTGCAGGCGCGTGCGCCCGCCACCCAGGCCGCTCATGTCCGTCATGCGGCCCTTGCGAGGCCCCAGGCGCTCCGTCACCGCGCCCACGCTGCCCTCGGGCACATCGCAGAACATCAGCTCCATCGGCTCGTGCAGCACGCCGTCGATCGTCTTCGTCACCGGCTCCGGGTTGGAGGCCGTCAGCTCGTAGCCCTCGCGGCGCATCGTCTCGATGATGACCGCCAGCTGGAGCTCGCCACGGCCCACCACGCGGAAGGCGTCCGGCGTCTCCGTGTCCTCCACTCGGATGGACACGTTGCGGTAGGCCTCGCGGTACAGGCGCTCGCGCAGGTTGCGGCTGGTGACGTACTTGCCTTCCTTGCCCGCCAGCGGCCCGTCGTTGACCTTGAAGATCATCATCATCGTGGGCTCATCCACGGTGATGCGCGGCAGGGCCACCGGCTTCTCCGCATCCGCGATGGTGTCACCGATGGAGATGGCCTCGATGCCCGCGATGGAGACGATCTCCCCGGGGCCGGCGTCCGCGATCTCCGTGCGCTTGAGACCCTGGAAGCCGTAGAGCTTGACGATCTTGCCCTGCTCCACCTTGCCGCCGTCGCGCATCACCGCCACGGGCATGTTGGGCGTGAGCCGGCCGGCCTGGACGCGGCCCACCGCGAGGCGGCCCACGTAGTCGTCATAGTCCAGGTTGGCCACCAGCAGCTGCAGCGGCTCCTGGGTCGGCGCCGGCGGGGGCGAGATGTGCGAGAGGATGGCCTCGAACAGCGGCTCCAGGCTCTTGCCCGGCTGCTCCAGCGAGGTCGAGCTCTGGCCCTGGCGGGCGATCGTGTAGAGCACGGGGAACTCGAGCTGGTGGTCGTCCGCGCCCAGGTCGATGTAGAGCGAGTAGACCTGATCCAGGATCTCCTTGGGGCGGGCGTCCTGACGGTCGATCTTGTTGATGACGAGCACCGTCTTCAGGCCCATGCCCAGCGCCTTGCTGAGCACGAAGCGCGTCTGGGGCAGAGGGCCTTCGGCCGCGTCCACCAGCAGGATGACGCCATCCACCAGGCGCAGTCCGCGCTCCACCTCACCGCCGAAGTCCGCGTGGCCCGGGGTGTCGATGATGTTGATCTGCTTGCCCTTGTAGGTGACGGCGGTGTTCTTCGCGAGAATGGTGATGCCCTTCTCGCGCTCGAGGTCGTTGGAGTCCATCACCCGTTCAGCCACGGCTTCGTTGCTGCGGAAGATGCCCGCCTGGCGGAGCATGTGGTCGACGAGGGTGGTCTTGCCATGGTCGACGTGAGCGACGATGGCGACGTTGCGGATGTTCTCTCGGGCAATCATGGCGAGGCGAGCCGGAGCTGAGTCCTCCGGCTGAGAAAGTCGTGAATGGGCGAAACAGCCGCCCAGTCCCCGCGAGGGGACCCTGTGTGAACCCCACAGGAACGCGGAGGGCGGGCGCTTATATGCCGGGGGTCTTCCACCTGCAACGTGGCTGGAAGAAAGGTACGCGGGCGGCCTGCCGGGAGCTTCGGGCCAACCCCCCGAAAATCACGCCTTCGTCACCGAGGACAGGGGGACGGCCGCCGGAGGGTCCTCCTGCCGGGTAGGCGGGGAGGCGACATGCTCCGGGGCGGAGCCGTCCTGCCGGGAGGGAGCGGGCGGGGAGGAGGGCAGGTGCTCGCGCAGGAAGCGCTCCACCCGGAGCTCCACCAGGTCGCGGTGCTCCAGCGGGGCCGCATGGGTGCCCTGGGGCACCATCATGAACTCGGCGTCGGGGATGTGGGCGGCCATGCGCCGCGAGAGCCACGCCGGGGTGAACTTGTCGTGCTCGCCCGCGATGATGAGGGTGGGCACGTCCACGTGGGGGAGATGATCCCACGCGCTGTGGTGGGAGGCGGACTCCAGGGTGCGCACGAAGACGACCGGGTCCATGTTGGCCAGGTGGGTGAAGTAGGGGACTAGGTCGTTCTTGGCGAGCAGCGAGCGGTTGAGCTCCACGGAGAGCGCTACCTGCATGGCCAGCTCGGTGCTGAGCAGGGCGCGGGTGAGCCGGGCAACGGGCTGGGGGAAGCTCTCCACGGTGAGGCGGATGAGGGGGAAGAGCCGCTTGAGCCAGTTGCCGTCGTGGAAGGTGTCGAGCGGGGTGCCGTAGCTGCCGCAGATGAGGACGAGCCCCCGGACGCGGTGGGCATAGCGGCGGTGGAACTCGAGCGCCACCTGCACGCCCATGGAGTGGGCGAAGAGCACGGCCTGGCCGATGCCCGCGGCGTCCATCACCCGGTTGAGATCATCACAGGTGTAGAGCATGCCGATGCGCTCGCGCTCCCGGGGCAGGCCCGAGCGGCCATGGCCCCGGTAGTGCCAGCGCAGCACGCGAGAGCGTTGCTCCAGGTAGGGCGACAGGTACTTCCAGACGAAGCCATCGCAGCCCAGGCCGTCGCACAGCACCATCCCCGGCTCGCCCTCGCCCTGCACCTGGTAGTAGAGCGACGCCCCATCGGGGACGGTGAGGAAGTCCTGCCGGAAGTAGTGGCTCATGGGCTCACGCATCCGCCTCGGCGTCGGGCGGGAGGCCCTTGTCGAGACCGTACTTCGCGATCTTCAAGATAAGGTTGGAGCGGCTGATGCCAAGCTCGCGCGCCAGCCGGCTCTTGTTATTGCCCGTCCTCAAGAGTCCCTGGTGGATCATCTCGCGCTCGAGCGTCTCCACGGCCTCGTGCAGCTTGCCGGCGGCGCGCGCGGTGAGGACGGACACGCCCCCGGGCGTCACCGCGTCGCGGATGCGGCTGGAGATGAGCTCGGCGGGCAGCCACTCCTGGTCTCCACCGAGCACCAGCAGCCTTTCAATCTCGTTCTCCAGCTCGCGCACGTTGCCCGGCCAGGCGTACATGCCGAGCAGGGCCATGGCCTCGGAGGAGAGGCCTCGGGCGCGCTGGCCCTCGCGGTGGTGCTTGCGCAGGAAGTGGTCCACCAGCAGCGGCAGGTCATCCCGGCGCTCGCGCAGCGGAGGCAGGTGCACGCGGATGACGTTGATGCGGTAGTAGAGGTCCTCGCGGAACTCGCCGCGCTTGACCATCTCGCCCAGGTCCTTGTGGGTGGCGGCGATGACGCGCACGTCCACCTCGCGCGGCTCGGTGCCGCCCACGGGCAGGAAGGTGCCCTCCTGCAGCACGCGCAGGAGCTTCACCTGCAGGGCAGGGGACATGTCCCCCACCTCGTCCAGGAAGAAGGTGCCGCCATCGGCCACCTCGAAGAGGCCCTTCTTGTCTCGCATGGCGCCGGTGAAGGAGCCGCGCATGTGGCCGAAGAGAGCGCTTTCCAGCAGGTTGTCGTTGAAGGCCGAGCAGTTCTGCACCACGAACGGGCCGCTCTTGCGCGGGCCGTTGGCGTGGATGGCGCGCGCCACCAGCTCCTTGCCCGTGCCCGACTCGCCGTTGATGAGGACGGTGGCCTCCGAGTTGGACACCTTCTGCAGCAGCTTGAAGATCTCCTGCATCGGGCCGGAGCGGCCGATGATGTCCTCGAAGCGGTAGTGCTCGCCGCCGCCCTGTGAGAGCGACTGACGCTCGCGCTCCTCCTTGCGGGCGCGCTCGGCCTCGAAGGCGGCGATCTCGCTGGCGCCGTACTCGAGCAGATCCGTCAGCTTCTCCAGATTCTCATCGCCCAGCACGGGCAGGCGCTCCACCGCGCGCTCCACGTCCGGAGCCGACGGCTGCAGCTCGCGCAGCCGCGCCCGCAGGGCCTCGCGCTCGCGCTCCGAGAAGGGCTCGCGCAGGAAGCCCTCCACGAACAGGAAGCCCTCGTATTCGTCATGGATGTAGAGGGGCGCGCCCACCAGGCTGAACTGCAGGTGGCACGGGTGCACGAGCGCGCGGCGCAGGCGCCGGTTCGCCCGGAACTGCTCGTGGAGCTGGCGCACCGAATGGTTGCAGCGCCGCAAGCCCTCCCTCGAGCTGAGCGACAGGCGGCAGCACTCGTTGGGCGTGGGCGGAATATCCCCTCCCCGCTGCCAATCCATCACCAGTCCGTTGCGGTCCGCGAAGTGGAGCTCCGCCCTCCACCACTTGCGGATGATTTCCCGCAGCATGATGATGGTGTGCAGGTTCTGGTGCTTCTCGGAGACCATCTGCAGTGCCTTGGGGATGTTCAACAGGGAAAAACCTTGAACTCGCGATGTTTCTGGACTCTACCTGCTCGCGCGTCTCCGTGGAGGAGCGTTCGCACATCATCCGCACGTGACTACATCTCCCCACACCCACGGTGAGTCCGACCATGACCATGACCACGAGCACGAGGATGCGTGCGGGGGCCATGGGCATGCGCATGGGCATGGCAAACCCGCGAAACGTCTGCATCCTTCCTTGAAGGAGGAGCGGAGGAAGGATCGCACCCGGCTGCTGTTCGCGCTGGTGCTCACGGGCACCATCGCGGTGGCGGAGGCGGTAGGGGGGTACATCACCAACTCCCTGGCCCTCATGTCCGATGCGGGCCACATGCTCACGGACATCAGCGCCCTGGGGCTGAGCCTGCTGGCGCTGTGGTTCTCGGGCAAGCCAGCGGATCTGAAGAAGACGTACGGCTATTACCGCATGGAGATCCTGAGCGCACTCCTCAATGGGGTGCTGCTGCTGGGAATCACCGTGATCATCGTCGTGGAGGCATGGGAGCGCTTCCGCGCGCCGACCGAGGTCCGGCTGGGGCCCATGGCGATCGTGGCGACGGTCGGCCTGCTGGCGAACCTGGGAGCGCTGGCCTTCCTGCACCGGACGCACTCGATGAACGTGCGCGGGGCCTTCCTGCACGTGCTGGGCGATGCGCTCTCCAGCGTGGGCGTGCTGGTGGGCGCCGGGGTGATGTACCTGACGGGCTGGTATGCGATCGATCCGCTCATCTCGCTGCTCATCTCGGTGGTGATCGTGGTGGGGGCGGTGAGGCTGGTGCGCGACGCGGTGGACGTGCTGTTGGAGGCGGTGCCGGCGCACGTGGATATGGCCGCGGTGAAGGAGCTGCTCGTGAAGGTGCAGGGGGTGCGTGACGTGCACGACCTGCACGTGTGGACCATCGCCAGCGGCATGTACGCGCTCTCGGCGCACCTGGTGGTGGGGGATCCGATGGTCTGCAACAACGATGAGATCCTCTCCGCGGTGAAGCACGAGCTCTTCGATCGGTTCGGGATCGATCACACGACCATCCAGATCGAGAGCGAGACCTACGCCCACCTGGGCGAGGTGCACTGAACCCTCGCGCCTGGACGAGCGGGCGCGGGTTCCACAGCGGACAGTGTGTCGCGACCCGGGGGGGCGCTTCCGTCCGGGTTCCGTGTGCCCACTATGGCGACCTGACGGGGGAGCCATGCGAGCCATTGGGAGCCAGCAGCGCCGCGAGCGGCACGGGAGGCGAGGGTGAGCCCCAACCTCCGCGAGGTTCCAGGCCGGTCCTACCGGTCCTTTCCCACCCGGATGCTGGGCTTCACCGCCGAGGCCCCACCCGCGCTGGAGCCGCGCCTCTACCGCTTCGTCCTGGGGGTGCATGCGAGGCCGGAGCCCTTTCCCGAGGCGGAGGCCACTGCGCAGCTTGGAGATCCGCTGGCGCGCCTGGTGCTGCTCCGGGGCTCCTTCCCGCGGACCCTGCGGGAGCTGCTCGCGGCGCTGGACGCCTTCAATGGCACCCCGGAGGGGCTGCCGCGCCAGGTCAGCTACGTGGTGGGCGATGGCGCGCACATTCCCTGGTCCGAGGAGCAGAAGGAGCTGGATCGGCAGTTCCGCCTGGTCGTCACCCGCGCGTCCGGCAGTCAGGTGGATCTGCTCATCAGCACCGGGACGGCCGTGGAGTCGGAGCAGATCTTCCTCCAGGTGGCGGCCTGGGATGCGGTCCACGAGGTGTTCCACTTCTACCAGCGCCAGCACCCGGCCTGGATCTGGAGCGGGGACTCGCGCCTCGCGCTGGTCGCCCCGTCGCGCGGCAACGGCCCCTTCGACAGCCACGTCAACGGCGGCCTGGTGATGAAGGAGCTGAAGGCGCCCTGGCTGCATTGGCACAGCGTCAGCGCCACGGTGGATGCGGCGCTCGCCCCGGATGATCCGCTGCGCTCCGAGCCCCTGTTCCGCGACCGCGCGAGCGCCCACGTGCTGCAGCTCTCCACGGTGCAGCCAGGCATTACCCGCTGGAACCGGGCCCGCCTGCGGCGCTCCAGCGAGCCGGATGGGACACTGCGCGACGTGCCGTTGCTGATGCGGCAGGTGCTGGAGACCACCACGGTCAACCTCGTCACCTCGACGAAGGAGAGCCGGCGCATCACCCCGGACGAGCGGCTTGCGCTGCCCCCGAGCTTCTTCCTCAACACGGACGCGCTGCTCAACCAGGTGATGCTGCCGGCGGACCCGCTCCCTCCCAGCGTACCGGGCCGGCTCTACCTGGAGGCCCTGCGGCGCTACGACGTGGCCCTGGACGACGGCACCACCCGCCTCCCGGGGGATGCGCACTTCGCCTTCCCCGTGCCCGAGGCGGCCTTCGAGGACCTGGATGTGCTCAACCAGCTCCTCCAACAACGCATCCTCTCGCGCCGCTTCGCCACCTGCCTGTTGATGGTGGACTTCCCCAACCCCGTCTACTCCCCGCGCCGGGCGGCCCTGATGCGCCATGTCCCGCCGACGGCCAGGCGCCGGGCGGACGGGAGCTGCGACTTGGAAGACTCGATGCTTGCCTCCATCACCGCGGCGGCGGGGGCGCTGCCCACGGACAGCCCCGAGCACGAGCTGCTCGGTCTGTGGGGCACGGCGGACTGGGAGCGCGCCTTCTCCCAACGCCTGGAGGCGTACTTCCAGGCGCTGCAGACGCGGCTGGAGTCGCCCGAGGGCTACGACGCCATCTTCCGGCTCGCCGAGTCCCGGCGGCGCGAGTTCCGCATGCTGCCGCTCAACGAGTTCCGGCTGACGGTCCCGGTGTCGAACATCCCAGCCTCGGAGCCGCCGCTGGAGATGCTGCCGGATGGAGGCGTGCGCCTCCGTGCCTCTTCTTCCTCACCACCCCAGGAGACGCCATGAAGCTGACCCAGTTCGATCCGCCGGGTTTCCTCGACGACTTCACGGCCTCGCAGCGGCAGGCGTGGAGCGAGTTCATCTCCGACAGCATCGACGGAGCCATCCGCGGCTTCCCGGACCAGCTGGAGTTCGATGGCCCGCGGGCGCAGTTCTACAACCCGCTGAAGACGGACACGGCGGACGACGCGCAGGAGCTGGACATCACCTGGACGGGATTCCCCAAGCAGGTCCAGGAGTCGTCCGTGTCCGACGTGCAGCGCTGGCGCAGGGCGGACGCCTCCCGGGACGTGCAGGACGAGTACTGCGAGTGGAGCGTCACCCGGGATGAGGGCTCGGGGAAGATCACCCGCGTCACCTTCACCTGTGAGGGGCCGGAGTACTGGCAGTTCCTGGCGGCCACGGCGCCCAAGAAGCTGGTGGAGCTGTACCAGAAACACGTGAGCCCGCGGGTGCAGGAGAAGGATCTGTTCGTCAAGGGCCGGTACAACCCGCGCAACCCCTGGAACAGCTCGACGTCGCAGGGAGTGATGCACCTCATTCAGCGCTCCAACACGCTGGGGGCGGAGATCGAGCTGGCGGCGGGGGCGAGCGTGGTGCGGGTCATCAATGCGCGCATGCTCACGGACGAGCAGGAGCTCATCGCGTGCGGCACGTACGGGGAGCCGGGACGCAACAGCGATCCGCACATCGGGGCGATGGTGAACAGCCTGACCCGGCAGAAGGCGGACGTGACGCTGGCCAACCCGGTGGGGCTCTACTTCTCGGAGCTCATCACCGCCGGGTGGCAGACGCCGGACGGCTCGGACGCCCAGGAGTTCTGGAAATACGTGCGGGGCACGAAGCAGAAGCCGGTACGCGCCGTCTTCGAGGTGCCGTCCGAGCGCGGTTTCGTGGTGGGGGACATCCTCGTCAACGGGCGGCCCATCCAGTTCGGGGCGCAGATCGCCGACTTCGTGAACATGAAGCTGACGGGAGTGGCATGCCGGATCGGCAAGAGCCAGGTGCAGCCGCTCACGGGTTGCCGCCGTGAAAAGGCCGCGCCCCAGGGCGTTGCCGGGGCAAAGCCGACGGTGAGGGCGGCGCTGGAACCTCTGCCTCGCCACGTGCGCTGAAGCGCTCGGGACGCGGCCTCCCTGGCAGGCGGGTGGAGGGCAGAGGTAGGGGTCTCAACGAAATTCCCCACATCGAGCTTGCGGCCCCCATCTGGAGCGGATGATTCTCGGCCCTCGGATGAACGTGCTCGACAAGGTGCTGACGCTGAGGCCGACGAGCGTGGTGGCGCGGCTGGGGACCGCCTCGCGGCTTCCCGTGCTCAACCCCCGCGAGTTGGTGAAGGCGCTCGAGAAGGTGCCAGCGGCGCTGCCGTGCCTGCCTGTCCCGAGCCGGGCGATGCTGCCGGGGCTGTTGGCCGCGGCTCGGGGCGAGGACGCGGTGCTGGGTGTCCTGTGCCCGCATCCGCTCTCGGACCGGGGCGCGGCCGAGCGCTTCGTGACGGCGGTGCAGCAGGTGGCGGAGGCGGATGGTCACGCCCGGCCCCTCTTCCTGCAGGCCGGCCCGGTGAGGGTAACGAAGGTGGAGCCGGAGACGCTGGCGCAGCTCCAGGAGGGCATCTTCCGCCTGGTGGACGCGGGCTTCTCGCTGGTGTCGCTGGACGTGACGCGGCTCGAGGCTGACATGGCGGTGGAGGTGGTGCGGAGGCTCGCCGTCGCGGTGCTGGAGCGCGAGCTGTCGCTGGAGGTGTCCCTGCCGGCCAGCTCCGCGGGCGACGAGCTGGAGGGCGCCCGCGCGCTGCTGGAAGGGTTCCAGCGGCAGGGTCTGGACGTGCGCTTCCTCCGGGTGCCCGAGACGCTCCTGGGTGAAGAGGAACTGGACGTGCAGTTCCTCCAGAACCTGGTGGAGCTGGCCGGGCAGCATGGAACGGGAGTGGCGGTGGGGGAGGCGGGGCGGCGATCGACCCGGGTGCTGCCGACGTACGTGGCGGCGGGGGTGAAGAAGGTGGAGTGCGCGGCGCCCTTCGAGCGGCTCGCGCTGGCCGCCTACCCGGAGGCGGTGCGCACGAGCCTGGAGCAGAAGGCGGAGAAGGCCGGGCTGGGAGCGGGGGAGTTGCTGGGAGTGCTGGGCGAGCAGCTCGCGCCGCTGGATGCGCGGGATGCCTCGCGGCTGGAGGCCTTGACGTTCGCCGAGGCCTCCGAGGTATTGGCGGCGCTGGGCGCGTCGCGGACGGGATGGAAGTCGATGCTCTTCCTGGCGGAGAACCGGGGCGACTGATGCGCATCGTGGCGGGCAGTGCGAGAGGGCGGGCGCTGGCGGGCCCCAAGGCGACGTCGAAGCACATCCGTCCCACGGCGGATCGGGTGCGGGAGACGATCTTCAACGTGCTCGGCCAGTGGCTGGAGGGGCAGAAGGTGCTGGACCTCTACGCGGGGACGGGGGCCCTAGGGCTGGAGTCCATCTCGCGAGGGGCCTCGAGGGCGGTGCTGGTGGACTCGGACCGGGAGGCGCTGTCGCTCTGCCGGACGAACACGGACACGCTGGGCTTTGGCGCGCGGGTGGAAGTCCTCGCGCAACCGGTGGAGCGGGCGCTCGAGACGCTCGGCCGCCGGGGAGACAGGTTCGAGCTCATCTTCGCGGACCCCCCGTATGCGGCGCGGGTGGTGGAGACGGTGCTGGAGGGGCTGGCGCGGCACGGGGTGCTGGCGCCCGGGGGCTCGGTGGTCATCGAGCATGACAAGCGGGAGGCGGCCCCCGAGTCCCACGAGGGGTTCGAGCGGGTGGATCAGCGGCGGTTCGGGGACACGCTGGTGAGTCTCTTCCGCATTCCTTGACCCGTTGGCGTGGTGCGTCGAGACTGGGCGTGCATGCGCATCGCCATCTACCCGGGCTCATTCGATCCGCTCACCAATGGCCACCTCAGCATCATCCAGCGCGCGCTCAAGATGTTCGATCGCGTGATCGTCGCGGTGGCGGTGAATCCGAAGAAGGTGCCGTTGTTCACCGAGGAGGAGCGCAAGCAGCTCATTCTCGAGGCGTGCGCGGATCCGCGCGTCGAGGTGGACGCCTTCCACGGCCTGCTGGTGGAGTACGCGAACCGGCGAGGCGTGAACGTGCTGCTGCGCGGCCTGCGGGCGGTCTCGGACTTCGAGTACGAGTTCCAGCTGGCGAACATGAACCGCAAGCTGGCCCCCGACATCGAGACCGTTTTCATGATGACGGGGGAGGACTACTTCTACGTGTCATCGAATCTGGTGCGCGAGGTGGCCTCGTTCGGAGGTGACGTGCAGAGTCTGGTGCCACCGAACGTATGGAAGAGCCTGCGCGCGAAGTACGCGAAGCAGGGCTGAGCGCCGCGGCGGGATGCTCCCCGCGGTGTTTACCACCTCACTCGGTGGTTGGGCCGTCACTCAAGTTCGGAGGGAGAAGGCCCTGCTGCGCGGCGTAACGCCGCGCATCCGTCACGTAGTAGAGGATGCGCTCGGATTCGGGGAAGGCTTTCAGGGCTCGCTCCCCGAGCTGGAGAGCCTGTGACAGCGACTCGTGAGTGCGCAGATCCGTCCAGTGCCGGATCATCCCCGCCCAGGCATATTCGAGTGTCTCCTGCGCCTTCGCCGCTCCCTCCTGGTAGAGCTTGAACGCGGCCTCGGGCGCGTTGCGGATGTCGTCCAGGAAGTACCCGAGCTCCACCAGCGAGGGAGCGCTTCGTTCCGAGCTCTGAACGGCCTGTTCTAGCAGCCGTTGGGCTTCTGCAAATGACTCCTGGGCGTCCACGCCGGGCTGATCGATGAGCTGCAGCAGTCGGGCGAGGCGCAGGAGGTTGGGGGTAAATGCGGGACAGGCGGCCAGCAGTTCACGGTGGAGCCGTAGCTGCTCTGGATTGTTCTTGTCGACTGCGCCCGCCTTCCGTGCCGCTTGGAACATCGCCGTCAATTCGTCGAGGCTGGGATGCCCCACGGCTCACCTCACCTTGTCCATCAAGCGGTCCGGGTTCTCGAGCAGCTTCTTGGCCATCCTCAACTGGGGTTCTGTCGCGAGGCTGAAGTCGCCTGCCTCCAGCATCCGCTTGATCTGGAACAGGGTGTAGTCCTTGAGCTGCGAGGGGAAGTCCGGAGCCCGCTGGAGCCTCGCGGGAAGTTCGCCCAGCTTCGTGTTCAACTGGGCGATACGTTCCAACAATCGGGCCGCCTGGGGCTGAGAGAGGAGCCCCGATGCCGTGCCTTCTGCGATCAGTGCCTCCGCCTCGGCGAACTCCCCGTTGGCGATGAGCACCGAGATGCGGGATGAGAGGGTGCCCCCCTTGACGCGCACGCCCTCGTCCTCGGTTTCGAGACCGGGCGCAGGACGCTCCTGCCCGGCAGGAGTTGCGGGCACTCGGAGAACAGCCGAGCGATCATGGCCGCACCCCATGCTGAACAGGATGGAGACGACGAGCAGCAAGCCCTCGTAGCGCATGCATCCTCCCTCTCGCGGACAGACCCTGAGTATAGGAGAGGAGGACCCATAGTGGACGTGAGTCCGCCGGAGTTGAGTCAGTCCGTGTAGGCGAACGCCTTCCAGTCCGGACCATCTTGCCGGTAGAGGATGACCGCCGCGCGCCCCGAGAGGTTCGCCACGGCGGCGTACACCTCGGTGCCACGCGGGACGATGGCGCCAAGCCGGGTAGGGGGCTTGCCGTACTTCTTCTCCATCTCCGCGTAGGTCAGCACCTCGATGTCGTACAGGGTGATGAGGTCCGTCCGCTTGTTGCGGAGCTGCTTCACCCACGTGACGACCAGGGACTCGGGCGTGTCGAACCGCCGCTCCTCGAGCTGGAAGGGGAAGGCGAGCATCGGCACGGTGCTGCGCACGTCATTGGTGAGCAGGTAGCTGACCAGATAGCGGGCCTCTTCGCGCACCTGCTCCTGGACGCTGCCGGGCTGAGGCGCGGCGGCCGGTGCCGCGGCCGTGGGCGCCGGGGCTGGAGCCGGGGGCGCGGGAGCCTGTGCGGTGGGAGCTGGCGGCTGTGCGGCGGGGGCCGGAGCCTGTGCGCCGGGTGCTGGAGCCTCGGCGGGGGTTTCCTGCTTCGCGCGGCGCCGGCGGGCCGGCTTCTCGGCGGGCGCCGCTTCACCCGTGGGGGCCTGCTCGGTGGCCGGAGCCGCGGGAGCGGCGGCTGGCTCGGCCGCTGGCGCGGCGGGAGCTTCCTGCGCCTCCTGGGCCAGGACGGGAGACGCGGTGGACAGGAGCAGGGCCAGAGACCAGCGACGCATGAAACCTCCGGAAAACGGAGCCAGCCTAGCAGAGCGCCCGGCCGCCTGGGACCGACCCCTCTGCCTTCAGGCAGGCTCTATTTCCGACGCTTCGGCTACCGCTTTCACACGGTTCGTGCAAGCGGGGGCGAACGTTGCTATGGGCCCCCCCTCGATGCCTAAGCGAAACGATATCCGGAAGGTTCTCGTCATTGGCTCGGGCCCGATCGTCATCGGGCAGGCGTGCGAGTTCGACTACTCAGGGACCCAGGCCATCAAGGCGCTGCGGGAGGAGGGCGTCGAAGTCGTCCTCCTGAACAGCAACCCGGCAACCGTCATGACGGACCCGGAGTTCGCCCACCGCACGTACATCGAGCCCATCACCGTCGAGGTCGCCGAGCGCATCCTCGCGCAGGAGCGCCCCGACTCCATCCTTCCCACCATGGGCGGCCAGACGGCGCTCAACCTCGCCAAGGCGCTCGCGGAGCAGGGCATCCTCGAGAAGTACGGGGTGCGGCTCATCGGCGCCTCGCTCGAGGCCATCAACAAGGCCGAGGACCGGCTGCTCTTCAAGCAGGCCATGGAGCGCATTGGTGTCGCGCTGCCCAGGAGCGGCTACGCCACCACCATGGAGCAGGCGCTCGGGCTGGCCGACGAGATCGGCTTCCCCGCCATCATCCGGCCCTCCTTCACCCTGGGTGGCACCGGCGGCGGCATCGCCTACAACCGCGAGGAGTACGAGGCCATCTGCCGCTCCGGCCTCAAGGCCAGCCCCACCTCCACCATCCTCATCGAGGAGAGCGTGCTGGGCTGGAAGGAGTACGAGCTCGAGGTGGTCCGCGACTCGGCGGACAACGTCATCATCGTCTGCTCCATCGAGAACCTGGACCCCATGGGCGTGCACACCGGTGACTCCATCACCGTGGCCCCGGCCCAGACGCTCACGGATCGCGAGTACCAGCGGCTGCGCGAGGCCTCGCTGCGCATCATCCGGGAGATCGGCGTCGACACGGGCGGCTCCAACATCCAGTTCGGCGTCAACCCGCGCGACGGGCGCATCGTGGTCATCGAGATGAACCCGCGCGTGTCGCGCTCCAGCGCGCTGGCCTCGAAGGCCACGGGCTACCCCATCGCCAAGGTGGCCGCGAAGCTGGCCCTGGGCTACACGCTGGACGAGCTGCGCAACGACATCACCCGCGACACCCCCGCCTCCTTCGAGCCCACGCTCGACTACGTGGTGGTGAAGGTGCCGCGCTTCAACTTCGAGAAGTTCCCCCACGCCAACCGCACCCTCACCACCAGCATGCGCTCGGTGGGCGAGGTGATGGCCATTGGCCGCACCTTCCGCGAGGCCTACCTCAAGGCGATGCGCTCCATGGAGTCCGGCCGCACGGGCCTGGAGTCGCCCGAGCTGCCCGAGGACAAGGAGGAGCGGCGCAAGGTGCTGCGCGACTACGTGCGCGTGCCCCGGCCCGAGCGCCCGCTGTACGTGGCCCAGGCCTTCCGCGAGGGCATGTCCGTGGAGGACGTCTTCGAGCTCTCCGCCATCGATCCGTGGTTCCTGCGCCACATCCAGGGCCTGGTGCACGAGGGGCGGCAGATCCAGGAGTTCGGCAAGCTGGACAAGGTGCCGGACGCGGTGCTGCGCGAGGCGAAGGCGGACGGGTTCTCGGACAAGTACCTGGCGCACCTGCTGGGCTGCACCGAGGCCGAGGTGCGCGCGCGCCGGCACGCCAAGGGCATCCGGCCCGTGTACAAGCGGGTGGACACCTGCGCCGCCGAGTTCGAGGCCTACACGCCGTACCTCTACTCCACCTACGAGGAGGAGGACGAGGCACCGCCCACCGGGCGCCAGAAGGTGCTCATCCTGGGCAGCGGTCCCATCCGCATCGGCCAGGGCATCGAGTTCGACTACGCCTGCGTGCACGCGGCCTTCGCGCTGCGCGAGGCGGGGTACGAGACGGTGATGGTCAACTGCAACCCGGAGACGGTGTCCACGGACTACGACACGTCGGATCGCCTGTACTTCGAGCCGCTGACCATCGAGGACGTGCTCGAGGTGTCGCAGCGCGAGAAGCCAGTGGGGGCCATCGTGCAGTTCGGTGGCCAGACGCCGCTGCGCCTGTCCGTGCCGCTGGAGAAGGCCGGGCTTCCGATTCTCGGCACTCCGCCAGACGCCATCGATCGGGCAGAGGACCGCGAGCGCTTCGCGCAGCTGATTGAGAAGCTGGGGCTGAAGCAGCCGGAGAACGGTGTCGCGCGCAGCCACGAGGAGGCCTACCGCGTGGCCGAGCGGATCGGCTACCCGGTGATGGTGCGGCCCTCGTACGTGCTGGGTGGCCGGGCGATGGAGGTTGTCTACGACCAGCAGAGCCTGGAGCGCTACATGCGCGAGGCGGTGAGCGCGTCGCCGGAGCACCCGGTGCTGATCGACCGCTTCCTCAAGGACGCCATCGAGGTGGACCTGGATCTGGTGGCGGACAAGACGGGCGCGGTGCTGGTGGGCGGCGTGCTGGAGCACGTGGAGGAGGCGGGAGTGCACTCGGGTGACGCGGCGTGCACGCTGCCTCCGCACTCGCTGTCGCCGGACCTGGTGGAGCGCATGAAGGATCAGGCCATTGCCCTGGCGAAGGAGCTGGGCGTGGTGGGCCTGATGAACGTGCAGTTCGCCATCCAGGGCAAGGCGATCTACGTGCTGGAGGTGAACCCGCGTGCGAGCCGCACGGTGCCGTTCATCTCGAAGGCCACGGGCATGCCGCTGGCGAAGCTGGCGTCGCTGTGCATGGTGGGCAAGACGCTGGCGGAGCTGGGCGCCACGCGCGAGCCGGAGTTCCGGCACGTGGCGGTGAAGGAGTCCGTGTTCCCGTTCGCGCGCTTCGCCGGAGTGGATGTCATTCTCGGACCCGAGATGAAGTCGACGGGCGAGGTGATGGGCATCGCGGACGACTACCCGTCGGCCTTCGCGAAGAGCCAGCAGGCGGCGGGCGTGAAGCTGCCGAGGAGCGGCAAGGTCTTCATCTCGGTGAAGAACGACGACAAGCCGGCGGTGGTGGACCTGGCGCGGCGGCTGCGGGCGCTGGGGTTCAAGCTGGTGACCACGAGCGGCACGCACGACTACCTGGCGACCAAGGGCATCGAGACGGACAAGGTGCTGAAGGTGGCGGAGGGTCGGCCGCACATCGTGGACAAGATCGTGGACGGGCAGATCGTCCTGGTGATCAACACGACGTTCGGCAAGCAGGAGATCGCCGACAGCTTCTCCATCCGGCGCGAGTCACTGATGCACAGCGTGCCGTACTACACGACAGTGCAGGCGGCGCGGATGGCGGTGGGTGCGCTGGAGGCCCTGCTGCACAAGGAGCAGACGGTGCGTCCGCTCCAGGACTACCTCGGCAAGAAGTAGGTTCCAGGCCTGTCCCTCTCCCTCCGGGGAGAGGGAATCCGGCTCCCGGGTTGCTTCAGTCTTCCTGGGTCTGCCGGACGGGGAAATGGACGAATTCAGCCCCGTCGGTTGCCAGGAACTGATCCAGGAGCCGGATGATGTCATCGAGCGTCCGATCCAGATCACCAGAGTTCGCCTTGAAGACGTGTCGCGCCCACCATTCCGGTGAGTCGCGCCACGTCGGGTGCTGTTTGTAGATCCACTCCCTGAAGTGGTGGTACTGGCTCGGGAGGTCCTCATCTCCTCGCGCATCCTCGTAGCCTTGGATGTAGAGGTGGAGATGGTCGAGAGTGAAGTCGGGGGCGAACATCCTCGGACGCTCGCAGATGTGACGCATGTGCTCGAACAGACTGCCTGCGCGCAGAACGGGACTCATGGCAACTGACTCACGGTCTGCATGGAAAGGCTTCCAGGCGAGAACAATCGCTTCATGTATTCGGTCATGACGAGCCCTGTGGGTTCTGTCATGGCATCGTAGATGCGATCCCCAATCTGTACGGCGTAGTGGGTTGCATTGTTCGAGATCTGGATGGTGCTACGAGGATCACCCGCACGTAGCTCGAAGGCGATGAAGTCGTCTCCCCACCGTGTGCCGGTGGCTGTGAACCGGACATAGGTAGGGGTTTTTCCGAGTCGCTGGAATCCATCGAAGATGCTCCTGGCAACCTGGATGCAGGGGCCGGCCTTTTGATTGTCCGCGCTGAATGCGGACTGGAAGGCCAGGAGCCATTTGGGGGCATCCCTCCCTGTTTCCAACTGCCACAGACTGATGGCACCAGAGAGGTCACCGCGGGCCAGAGCGGCCAACATCCTGGCCTTGAGCGTGTCCGGCATCTGGAGCACGGCCCTGGAAATCTGTTCGGCAGTCCCATTCACGGGCGATGCCAGGGAGGTCGTGGTTGCGAGGGCAACCACGACCACGAGCCATCGGATGTTCATGCTTCTTCCTCCAATGCCCGCAATCCTACCCCGGCAAGAAGCAGGCGGGCGGCTCAGGCCTTGAGGGCGGTGCACTCGGTGTCGCTGTAGCCCTCGCTGCCTCCCACCGACGTGACTCCGGTGCCCACCGCCTTGAGGCAGGTGAGCAGGACGTTGCTCGTGTTCTCGTTGCTGGTGGAGCGCACGTGGATGCCCGTGGACTTCAGGTACCCACCGGCTCGCCCCGCCACCAGCAGGGGGTAGTCCGTGATGGAGTGGGCGATTCCCTCGGCCACGTCCGAGGTGAAGAGCAGGCAACTGTTGTCGAGCAGGTTGCCCCCCGCCTCCGGAGTCGCCTTCAGCCTCTCCAGCAGATAGGCGAACTGCTTCACCGTCCAGACCACCGCGTCGTGCACCTGATCCTGCGCGCTCGGGTCGTGGGTGAGATCGTGGTTCCCCCGGTTCTGCCCCAGCATGTGGAACACCGTGTCGCAGACTCCGCCGGAGAACATGTAGCTGGCCACTCGGGTGAGGTCGCACGCCCACGCCATGACCAGCAGATCCGACATGGCCTTGGACACCTCCTCCAGTGGCTCCTTTCCTTCGGAGTCACTGTTCGTCTGAGTGACCGTCTGGGGCTTGACGCAGGCCGAGGTGTATTGCGGAGGCAGGGCGAGGATCTGCTGCCTCAGCTCGCTGATGGAGGTGAGGTGCGCGTCCAAGCGGGCCCGATCCGCGCTCCCCAGCCTGTCCTGGAGCCGCTTCGCATCGCCGCGCACCGCGTCCAGCACGTTGGCGCGCAGGGCAGCCCGGGGATCCAGCTGCTGGGACGACGAGAAGCTGCCGAACAGCCGCGTGAAGAGGGCCGCCGGGTTGTACTCGGGCTGCATCGGCTGGTCCGGCCCCTTGTGGGAGATGTACTGGAGCGTCGGCCCCTCCCCAGCGACGATCCGTTTGGAGACGCCCAGCTCCAGCGAGCGGAAGGTGGTGCCCTGCCCGATGGTGCTGGCCGCTACCTGATCGATGGAGGGCCCGCCGAACTTCGAGGCGTAGTTGGCGGTGGGAGCGGACAGCTCGATGAAGGGGTATCCGGAGAGGATGCCCGCCTGGCCATTGTGGTGGCCACGCCTGTTCGGAGTCTTCACCTGGTGGCCCGACACCACGTTGACGTAGCTCTTCACGTTGACCAGTGGTGCCAGCGCCGGGCTGAGCTGCCAGTTGGCGCCAGTGCCGGCGGGCGTCCACTTGTCGAGGATGACCCCATCACCGAAGAAGAACGTGGCGAACCGCCTCGGCAAGGGCGTACCCGCCGCGAGCGCCGTGCCATTCGAGTCCAGCATCGCCTCGAGGGTCGGCAACGCCACGGCGGCGCCCAGGCCTTGGAGGAAGGTCCTGCGGGAGAGGTGGAAGGGCTTCATGGCTGAACCTCCTGGGGGCGGGCGTAACGGAAGGCATCGCTGGCGACGAGCTCCACCAGCAGCTCCTTCATGCGGTAACCGGACGTGGCGAAGGTCTCGTCGAGCTGGTGCAGCGGCGCCTGCTCCCCCTCCGTATCCACGTGGCCGGTGGCCATGCGGAACACGTTGCGCACCAGGCAGTGCACGGCGCGCTCGTCCGCGCGCAGCAGGCCGCCGAGCTGCCTCGGTCCGCTGAAGGTACCGGAACGATCGAAGGTGCTCACCGGGTCGATGGGCGCGTCGTTTTCGTTGGTGCGGTAGCGGCCCACCGCGTCGAAGTTCTCCAGGCCCAGGCCGAGAGGATCCATCTTCTCGTGGCAGCTGGCACAGCTCGGGTTGGAGACGTGCTGCTGGAGCCTCTGCCTCATCGTCTTCGGAGGCTCGCCGGGATTCGGCGCGGGCAGGGGAGGGACGTTGCTTGGCGGGGAGGCGATGGGCTCGCACAACAGCCGCTCGCGGATGAACCTGCCGCGCAGCGTGGGAGAGGTGGTGGTGGGGTGGGCCAGCAGCGCGAGGAGGCTGGCGTGGCCGAGCAGCCCTCCGCGTCCTCCCTCCGCTGGTAGCGTGACGCGGGTGAAGCCCGTGGTGGGCGCGCCAGGGATTCCGTAGAGCGCGGCGAGCTGATTGTCCACGAAGGTGTAGTCCGCGTCGAAGGCGTCGCGGAAATCCCCCTCGCGTTCCCAGACGATGTCCTCGAGCAGTCGCTGCGTCTCCTCGCGCATCGATGCCGCGAGCGAGGGCGTGAAGCCAGGGAAGGTGGTGGTGTCCTTGCTCAGGGTGGGGAGCTCGCGCAGCCGGAGCAACTCGTCGAAGAAATAGGCCAGCGCCGTGCGGGCCCCGGGGAGCGCGAGCAGCCTCCGGGCCTGGGTGCGCACGCCCTCGGCGGTGTCCAGCTCGCCGCGTCCGGCGGCCGCGAGCAGTGCCTCGTCGGGTGTCGTGCCAGCGAGGAAGAAGGCGAGCCGCGTCGCCAGCTCATGGCTGGTGAGCTTGAGGCGCCCGGGTTGGGAGGGATCCGGCGCGCCCACCTCCACCATGTAGAGGAAGTGGGGGGACTGGAGCAGGCCGGCGATGAGGAACTCCGCCCCCTTGTAGAAGTCACCGGAGGCCGTGGCCGCGGACTGGCCGAGCTCGGTCCACGAGGTGAGCTCGGCCTCCGTCAGCGGTCGGCGCCAGACGCGAGGACCGAAGCGACCCAGGAATCCGCGCAGGCACTCCGTGTCGGCGACGGAGCGGGGTGTGCACCCGAACAGTGCGTCGCGCGCCGAGGGGTTGGCGAGGGTGGCCTGGGCGGCGAGGTAGGCCGAGCTCTCGTACCGGGAGATGGCGCTAGGGGACAGGGCGAGCTGCGCCGCGCCGATGCCGTCGAACCCGTTGAGCGCGGTGTCCGGTGGAGGTTGCACCACGTTAGCGGCCTCGTTGCCCAACAGGTCCGCGATGGCGTTGCGGTACTGCCACCCCAGCAGGGTGCGCAGCGTGACCGGCGCCGGCTTGAAGGGCGGGAGTGGTTGCCCCTCGTTTCCCGTCTGACTGCCAGGCAATACCTGGGCGGGCCGCTCCTGCCGGCTGCAGCCCGTGAGGGCCAGGAGCGCCACCAACGTCGTGACGGAAAGGTCCCGGAGACATCGGGCAGCGAGTTGGCATCGGGCAGGCATCGTTCTGGCTCCTCGGTTTCGGACGAACCTGTTCGCCATTCGACACCATGATGGAGCGGTAAGGGGATTTGCTTTGTTGTCAAATATGTGTGGTTATTCCCGCCAGTTCGAGGGGTGGACAGCCATACAGGCCTATGTCTGTTTATTGCCGACGTGCCTTCTCTCTGGCAGCGCGCCCATGGGCTGCCCTCTCGGTCTTCGTGTGGACGGGCGCACGAATCCAGGAGGCCGCGCGCAACCCGAGCGTCGACACCCGGGAGAGGGGACGGTACTTTGCGCCCATGCGCCGTTCCCCCCTCGCGACGCTCCTGTTGGCGGCCCTCGTGCTGCCTGCCTGTCTCCCGCGTACGACGATCCGTCCTCCGCCACCGCCCTCCCTGACGTCGGTGGCGAACGCGCTCTTCGAGTCCGTCGAGAACGAAGGCACCATGGCGAGCGTCTTCCTGGTGGACGCGGCCACGGGTACGCCGCTCTACGCGCGCCACGAGCACGTGCGCCTGCTGCCCGCGTCGACGATGAAGGTGGTGTCCACCTCCGCGGCGCTCGCGGCGTTCGGCCCGGACTTCCGCTTCCACACCCCGGTGCGGCTCGAGGGCTCGCAGCTGGGCAATCTCTTCCTCGGGGACCTGGTGGTGGAGGCGTCGGGGGATCCGTCCCTGGGCTCGTGGCGCTTCCCGGAGACGGCCATGGCCTGCGAGCAGGTCGCCGAGGCGCTCCAGGCGCGTGGCATCCGGCAGTGGCTCGGGGCGGTGCGCGTGAGCAACGCCGATGAGGGGCCCTATGGCCTGTTTGGTCCCGGCTGGGCCTGGGACGACGCGGCCTACGCCTACAGCGCCGCGCCGACCCCCTTCGTCTTCCGCGAGAACGTGGTGGACTTGTCCCTGGAGCGCCCCGAGGGGCAGGACTGCAACGCCCAGCCGCGGCGGCCCATCGTGGTGCGCTACTCCCCGTCCTTCAACGAGCTTCCGACCGTCGTGTACCTCGAGCCGAATGCCCAGAAGGCCGGGCTCGGCTGCGTGCGCGAGCGGGGCAGCGGGCGCATGCGCTGCGTGTGGCGCTCGACCGCCGAGCAGTGTCCGCAGAAGGCGTCGATGCGTGTGGCCATCGACGAGCCGCGAGCGCTGTTCACCTCGTGCGTGGAGGACTCGCTGGCCGCGCGTGGCATCTGGCGCGTGCCGGTGCCTCCGCATCTGGCCGCCGTGCCCGAGGTCGCCACGAGCGAGCCTCTCCTCGATTTCACCAGCCCGTCGCTGGCCGAGCTGGTGAAGGTGACGAACAAGGAATCGCTCAACCTCTACGCCGAGCGGCTCGGGCTGCGCTTCACGCGCGAGCGCACGGGCACCGAGAGCTACCCCGCGCTGCGCGAGGCGATGGCGCAGGAGCTCGCGCGCCGGGGCATTCCCACACGG
Organism: Vitiosangium sp. GDMCC 1.1324; assembly: GCF_003044305.1. GTDB lineage: Bacteria > Myxococcota > Myxococcia > Myxococcales > Myxococcaceae > Archangium. The sequence continues at coordinate 579,571 of NZ_PZOX01000001.1, forward strand.
CTGCTGCGGCCGGTGGATGGCAGTGGACTGTCCCGCTACAACGTGGCCACCGCGCGAGGGCTGGCGGAGGTCATCTACACCAGCCTGAAGGAGCCGTACGCCAGCGCGCTGCTGGAGAGCCTGCCCGTGGCGGGGGTGGACGGCACGCTCGCGAGCAGCGCGGTCTCCAACGGGACGCGGGGGCTTATCCGCGCCAAGACGGGAACGCTGTCGGGGCAGAAGGCGTACGTGGGTATCGCCGAGCGCCCCAACGACCCCGAGCACCCGCGCGTCGTCTTCGCATTAATGCTCGGCAACATCGACGATCAGCCCGCGCTCACGGCGAGCCAGGTGTTCGAGCAGTTCGCCGAGGCGATGGTGTCCCTGCCCCTGCGCTGAGGCAGGGGGCGTGATGACGCCGGTACGCGCACTCAGTGCCCGATGGCTTCCATCTGGCTTCTTCACTTATTCCGGGGGGCGGCCAAGTGCCCGGAATCAGGCCCGACATCGCTCATCCTCCCCCTGTCCTCTCGTTAGGAGGAGAATGGTCGGTAGCTGAATAGTTTCAAGGGGTTATTCGGAATTGATGCGCGATTCTATGCATCAATTCCGCCCCTGTTTGGACATGTTGGCTTCCAGTTTGGCTTCCGGACGCGCTTCTATTCTTCCGACTCCTCCTCTTTTAGTCTCTCGACAAGGGAAAAGGGGAAGAAGGCGCGGTGATTGATATTCCGGTAGTACGCCGCCAGGTAGTGCTCACCCCCGATCTGAATGACAGTCTGTGCTGGCGGCTCTGACTGCCCGCTGAACCAGGTGTCTGCCTCGTCACGGGTGTTGAATGTGGCCGCTGCTGGCGGGAGGCCATCCCGCATCATCTCTTCGAGATGAAATTCAAGAATCGGCCGCCGCACAAGTGAGCGAACATTGCCCTCACGAAACCACATGACGACGTAGTACTCATTGGCGATCAAGACGTAGGCCGAATTTGGCGGCCTTGGATTTGCCTTCAACCAGGCATCCGCTTCATCTCGCGTGTTGAAGGCGGCGACCACTCGGGCTGGAGCGTCGGATTCAACGTCTTTTCGATAGTCCTCAAACTCATCGGATTGGCCATTCGTCCAGATGAACCAGAGCGCGTCAATGGCGAGACGAAATGATTCCTTCTCCTCCGGAGATTGAGACTCGTCGTAAGTCTTTCCGAGGGTTTCTTGCGCCTCAAGAATGCGTTTGAAAATTGTCACGGCACCACCGCTACAGTATGAGGCTCACAAGCAACTTCCGACGACGCCAGTGCTGCCACTGGCACCAATACAAACAGCGCCTTGGCTGTTGCGAGGGTCGCGCCCGCAATCGCCGTGGGGGGGAAGACCCAGAAGGCGACCCCTGCGATCACCACGATTCCTCCTAAAATGACCCCATTGCGATTCTGCCTCAACCAGTCAATCGCTCCATCGACGGCGGAAAATTCCTGGAGTCGAAGTCCTTGTGCCTTCAGGCAATCTTCGTAGGATGGTCTGCACTCCTGCTGACAAATCTCGGCTTTCGCGCCATCTCCCCGGCGAGGGGGCTTGATGTGTCCAAGGTGTGAAGGAATGCGTGCGCGCATGCACCTTCTAAAACACAGGAGATTCTCCTGATCGCAGTCACGCTCACGTGCAGCCGCAAGCATGATGCGCCCGTATGTCCTTTCCGCGTGTGGCTGGATCCTGAATTGCGAAAGGTCAAACGCTTCGATGGCACGCCAACTGTGCGTGACGTGACCGCTGGGGGACTCCTGAATGACGAGCACGTAACGGTCGAGTTCTTCGACGGCGGGAGACAAGGCGCCGCTGGTCGTTCCTACGGACACATGGGTGCTCGTGTCGTCGGTTGGACCCGGCGGAGTCGTCGGTCCAGATGCGCAGCCTGTTACGAGTGCCCCCAAAAGGGCCACCGTGCCTAGGATTGGGTGGCAATTAGCGCGTTTCATACCCCCCCAAACTAGGAGGGTGATACGGGCAGGGCAAGCACGCAGGGACAGGATGAGCGACCCTCCCGAATCAGGCTTTGAGTGCCCGGAATCAGGCCCGACATCGCTCATCCTCCCCCTGCCCTCTCGTTGGAGGGATAGGGTGCCCGCAACCCATTCAGCCCAGGATGAGCTGCTCCAGCAGTGCCTTCTGGACGTGCATGCGGTTCTCCGCCTCGTCCCAGACCGCCGACTGTGCGCCGTCGACGACGCCGTCGGTTATCTCCTCACCGCGGTGCGCCGGCAGGCAGTGCAGCACGATGGCTCCCGGCTTCGCCTTCGCCAGCAGCGCCTCGTTGAGCTGGTAGTCGTGCAGGTCCTTCTTGCGCTTCGCGGACTCGGCCTCCTGGCCCATGCTCGTCCACACGTCCGTCACCACCACGTCCGCGCCTTTCACCGCCTCGGAGGCGTCCGCCGTGACGTGCACGCGCGTCCCCGGCGCGGCCAGCGCCGACGCGGCCGGACGGTAGCCCTCGGGACACCCCAGCCGCAGGTCGAACCCGAAGAAGCGCGTCGCCTCCACGAACGACAGGCCCATGTTGCTCGCGCAGTCGCCCACGAACGCCAGCGTCTTCCCCTTCACGCTCCCCAGCCGCTCCTCCACCGTGAACAGGTCCGTGATGATCTGCACCGGGTGCCCGCCCTCGGACAGGCCGTTGATCACCGGCACCCGCGATGCCTTCGCGAACGCGTTCAGCCGATCATCCCCGAACGTGCGGAACATGATGCAGTCCGCGTAGCCGGAGATGACCCGCGCCGTGTCCTCGATCGTCTCGCCGCGGGCGATCTGGCTGCTGCCCGCGGTGATCGTCGTCACCGTGCCGCCCAGCTGGTACATGGCCGCCTCGAACGACAGGTGAGTGCGCGTCGAGGCCTTCTCAAACACCGCCACCAGGTGACGCCCCGCCAGCGTCGTCACCACTTCCTTGCGCTTGCGGCTCGCCTTGAGCGCGTGGGCCCGGTCGAAGAGGGCGCGGTACTCGGCCTCGGTCCGGTCCGCCAGGGTGAGGAAATCGCGCTTCACAGTGCAGCCTCCTGCAACGAGTCAAAGAGGGCCGCGAGCCTCGGAATGGCATCCGCCATCTTCCGGGCCCGGGCCGCATGGGACTTCAGCTCCACAATCTGCTTCTCCACCGACGCCGGTCCGGTGCCTCCGGTGTTGGCCTTGCGCTCCACCGCCCGGCGCGGATCCGCGCTCTTCAACACCTCGGCGTCGAAGCGCGGATCAATCGACTGGGCCAGCTCCAGCGTCACCTTGGCCAGCGGCAGGCCGCGCTCCTGACACGCCCGCACCAGCGCTCCCGTCGCCTTGTACGCCGTGCGGAAGGGAATGCCCTTCATCGCCAGCGCCTCGGCCACGTCCGTGGCCTGCATGTAATCCGACTCCACCGCCGCGAAGCACCGCTCGCGATCGAAGTGCACCTTGCCCAGCGCCAGGTCCAGCATGGACAGCACGCTCGTCAGCAGCGGACCCGTCTCCAGCAGCACCTGCCGGTCCTCCTGCAGGTCACGGCTGTACCCGCCCGGCAGGCCCTTCACCAGCACCGCCAGCGTGTTGAGGTTGCCCACCGCTCTTCCGGACTTGCCGCGGATCAGCTCGAAGACGTCCGGGTTGCGCTTCTGCGGCATCATGCTCGAGCCGCAGGCGATCTCCCCGTCCAGCTTCACGAAACCGAACTCGGGCGAGGCGAAGTCGTAGAAGTCCGTGGCCACCCGGCTCGCGTGCAGCAGCGAGCGCATGGCCGCGTACGCGAAGTCCATGGCGAAGTCGCGATCGCCCACTGTGTCCAGGCCGTTCATCGTGAGGCGCGGGAAGCGCAGCAGCTCGCGCGTCACCTCGCGGTCGATGGGCAGTGACGTGCCGCCGATGGCTCCCACGCCCAGGGGCAGCGCGGACACCTGCTCCAGCACGAAGCCGAGCGCGTCCACGTCCCGGGTGAACATGGCTCCGTAGCCGCACAGCAGGTACGCCAGGGAGATGGGCTGCGCCCGCTGCCGGTGCGTGTACGAGGGCAGGAGGGTTCCCCGCTCCGCCTCGGCCCGGGCGGCCAGGCCCTCCAGCAGCTTCGCGAGCACGCCGAGCGCCTCGGCCACCTTTTCGCGCACGTGCAGGCGCAGGTCCAACGCGACCTGATCATTGCGCGAGCGCGCGGTGTGCAGGAGTCCGGCGCGCTCGCCGAGGAGGCGGGTGATCTCCGCCTCCACGGCCATGTGCACGTCCTCCTCGTCGGCGAGCACGAGCGTGCCGGCCTGCGAGCCCTTCCAGATGGCCACGAGCTGCTCGCGGATGGCGCGGGCGTCTTCCGAGGGGATGAGGCGGGTGCGCGACAGCATGGTCAGGTGGGCGAGGCTGCCCACCAGGTCCTCCTTGAGGAGGGCCTTGTCGAGCGCCAGCGAGCTGGTGAACGCCAGCACCTCCGGGTGGAGGCCGGGCCCGCCGGAGGCGGCCGTCTTGGCAATCGTCACGGGGTTTCTTCCTTTCCGAAGAGGGACTTCAGTTTCCTGGACAGTGTGCGGGCCGACTTCCCTCGGGCTGGGGCGGCGAAGATGGTGTCATCTCCGGCGATGGTCCCCAGGCTCTCCAGAAGCCGGGCATGATCGATGGCCGACGCCACCACGGGCGCGGAGCCCGGACGGGTGCGGAGCACCACCAACAATTCATTGTCATCCACCGAGAGGATCATCTCCCCCAGCTCGCGCAGCCGGTCCTCGCCCGTGGGAGGTGGGGCGTCCCCCAGCCCGTACACCGTGCCGCCCTCGGGGAGCGACACGCGCATGGCGCCGAGCTGGGCCAGGTCCCTCGAGAGCGTGGCCTGGGTGACGTCGAAGCCCTCGCGGGCCAGGAGCTGCCCCAGCTCCTCCTGCGTGGACACCGCGTGTGCGCGGATGATGCGGCGGATGGCCTCCTGGCGCGCCGCCTTGTCTCCATTGTTCTTCACGTTGGATGCCCCCACGGCGAGACCTCAGCGGGTGACGAGTGTCCCGACGCCCTTGTCGGTGAAGAGCTCGGCGATGAGGCTGTGCGGCACCCGCCCGTCGATGACGTGCACGCGCTCCACTCCACCGCTCAGCGCCTTGAGCGTCATCATCGCGCGGGTGCGCATGCTGCCGCTGAACGCGCCGGCCGCGAGGTGGCCCTCCAGCTCCGCGGACGTGAGCTCGTTGAAGAGCTCCTGGCCCTTGAGGATGCCCGCGGCGTCATGCAGGTAGATGAGCTTGTGCGCCTTGAGCGCGCTGGCGATCTCCGAGGCCACCGCGTCCGAGCCCAGGTCGTACGTCTGCCCGTCCTCGCCCAGCCCCATGGGGGAGATGACGGGCACGTAGCCCTGGCCCAGCAGCATCTCCAGGAACTCGTGGTTGACGCGCGTCACCTCGCCCACGTGCTCCTTGGAGCGGCCGTCGTCGCCCGGAATCCGCCGGGCCCGCAGCAGCGCTCCGTCCTTGCCGGACAGGCCCACCGCCCGGTCTCCCATGTTGTTGAGCAGGGTGACCAGCTCCGAGTTGACGGAGCCGGAGATCACCATCTCCACCACCTTGAGACCGGAGGCGTCGGTGATGAGCGCGCCCTCCTGGCGCAGGCCGAGCTTGTCCAGCGTGCGGGTGAGCTCCGGCCCGCCGCCGTGGACGATGATGGGCTGAAGTCCCGCCGAGCGCAGCAGCTCGATGTCGCGGCAGAAGGCCTGCTTGAGGGACTCCTTCACCATGGCCGCGCCGCCGTAGCGGATGACGCAGCGCTTGCCGCGGAAGCGGGAGATGTACGAGAGCGCCTCGACGAGCAGCGTCGTCTTGAACGCGGGGCTGTAGTTGGCCAGCCGGTCGTCCTTGCCCACGCCACCGTCCGGCCTCGGGACGATGAGCGAGGTGTAGTCCGCGTTGATCTTCACGTAGTCGTACGAGAGATCGCACCCCCAGGCGACGGACGAGGCCGTGCCGGCGGTGAGGTGCACCTCCACGCGGACCTCGGGCTCGCGCATGCGCGTCTTGAGCTGGACGGGGTCATACGGCCGCGGCGTGCCCTCGTAGACGGGGATGCCCTGGATGCACACGCGGGCCGGGTACGGATCGATCGCGTAGCCCTGGGTGCCCGCGCGAGCGCCCACCGTGGCGAGCACGCGGCCCCAGTTGGGATCGGCCCCGAAGACGGCGGCCTTCACCAGGGTGGAGCCCGCGACGGCGCGTGCCAGGTCCTGGGCGATGGCCACCGAGGGCGCGCCCGTCACCTCCACCTCCAGCAGCTTGGTGGCGCCCTCGCCATCGCTGGCGATCTCCCGCGCCATCTCCAGACACAGGTCCGCGAGCGTGGCGGTGAGGAGGCGCAGCTCCGGGCCTGGATCCGTGATGGCCGCGTTGCCGGCGCGCCCGTTGGCCAGTGCGTAGACGGTGTCATTGGGGCTCATGTCCCCATCCACCGTCAGGCTGTTGAAGGTGGTGGACACCGCCTCGCGCAGGGCGGCCGCGAGCGGCCCCGGCAGGATGGCGCAGTCCGTGGTGATGACGGCGATCACCGTGGCCAGGGACGGGTGCATCATCCCCGAGCCCTTGAAGATGGCGGAGACGATCACATCCCGGCCGCCGATGCTCACCGAGCGCCACGCCTGCTTGGGGCGGGTGTCGGTGGTCATGATGGCCTCGGCGGCGGCATCGGGCTCGGGGCGCAGGGAGTCCTTGAGCGAGCCGAGCACGGCCAGCACCTTGGGCACGGGCAGCGGGTGGCCGATCACCCCGGTGGATGCGGCGAGCACGGCGGAGGCGGGCACGGAGAGGGTGCGGCCGAGCTCCTCCCGCACGGCGCGCACAGCCTCCAGCCCGGCGGGGCCGGTGAGGGCGTTGGCGTTGCCCGAGTTGACGATCACCGCCTGGATGTCCGAGGCGGGAAGGCGGCCCTCGGCGTCCTGCACCGGCGCGGCCCGGGCCTTGTTGGCCGTGAAGCAGCCCGCGGCGGAGCAGGGCGTGTCGCTGTAGACGAGCGCCACGTCCTTGCGCTGGGGCTTGATGCCGGAGTGGATGCCGGAGAAGGAGAAGCCGAGCGGTACTTTCAAGGAGAGAACCCCCGCAGGGTGGAGAGGCCGAGCGTCTCCTCCCACCCCATCATGAGGTTGAGGTTCTGGACGGCCTGACCGGCCGCCCCCTTCACCAGGTTGTCGATGGCGGCCGTCACCACCACGCGGCCCGGATCGAAGCCGGAGGTGTCGGCGGCCAGGGCCACCGTGCAGCGGTTGGTGCCCACCACGCTCTTGAGGCCCACAGCGTCCGGCGAGGACTCCACCGTCACGAATGGGCTGGAGGCATAGGCCTGCTCGAGCGCGTCGCGGGCCTGGGCGGCGGTGGCGCCCGGGCGCAGGCGTGCATACGCGGTGACGAGGATGCCGCGCTTGAGGGGCAGCAGGTGCGCGGTGAAGGTGAGGGGCACGGCGTGGCCGGCCACGCCCGCGAGCGTCTGGGCGATCTCCGGCGTGTGCTGGTGGCGCAGCACGCGGTAGGCGCGGAAGTCCTCATCCACCTCGCTGAAGCTCATGTCCTCCGAGGCCTTGCGGCCAGCGCCCGTGGTGCCCGAGGCGGCGTCGAAGATGACCGAGCCCTCGTCCAGCAGCCCGGCCTTCAGCAGCGGAGCCACGGACAGCGCACAGGCGGTGGCGTAGCAGCCCGGGTTGGCCACGAGCCGCGCGCTGGGAATCTTCTCGCGGAAGAGCTCCGGCAGGCCATAGGCGGCCTGCTCCAGCAGCCCGGGCGCCGAGTGGGTGAAGTTGTAGAAGGTGGGGTAGCTGGCCGTGTCCCGCAGCCGGAAGGCGCCGGAGAGATCGATCACCCGCACGCCCGCCTCCAGCAGCCCGGGCACCAGCTTCAGGGAGGACTCGGCCGGCGTGGCGAGGAAGACGACCTCGCACTCCCGGGCCAGCTCGGCGCTCTTGTCCAGCGGTGCATAGCGCAGCTGCCCCAGGGGGCCCGCAATGCCCAGACGGCGGCCCACGGCCTCACCCTGCCACCTGTCGCTGGTCACCAGCCGCAGCTCCACCTTCTCGTGGGCCGCCAGGATGTGGGTCGCCTCGACGCCGGAGTAGCCGGACGCACCAATGATGCCGATCGCCGTCTTATGCATGGGCGTGCATGAATATTCGCTACCCTGCATACAAGCAAGCGGCAAATGAATATTCCCGGCGGAGCGAGGGCAGGGCGGGCGATTCGCGACCCACCTCGATGCCCCGCCAGGCCGGGCTGGCTCCCGGTGCCCGGATGGGGCCGGGACCGGAGACGGAGCGCCGTCGAGGGGATCGACGGCGCCCGGTTTCAGCTCACCACTTGCCGTTCTTGCCGATGCCCTTGAGCTTCGTGTCGGCCTTGGTGAGGTTGTCGGCCGCCGTGCCCTTGCCAGTGAGCGTGGAGTAGACGGCGTTGCGGAACTCGGTGCTCACCTGGTTGTACTTCGAGCCGGTGATGGTCGGCCGCGGCACCGCGTTGGTGAAGGTGTCGAAGAGGCTGCCGAAGAACGGGTTGGCCTTGAGCAGTTCCTCGTCCTTGTAGAGGCTGGCGATGGTGGGGTTGAACGAGCCCACGAGCGCCCGGCGCTTCTGCTCCTCGAAGCTGGTCAGGAACTTCACCAGGTCCACCGCGATCTCCGGGTGCTTGGAGTACTTCGGCACGCCGAGCTGCCAGCCGCCGAGCGTACCCGTGGACTTGCCGCTCGCGCCGCCCTTGGGCAGCGCCATCACGCCCACCTTGCCGTTGATGGGGCTGTCCTTCGAGTTGGCCAGCGCCCACGCATACGGCCAGTTGCGCATGAACACCGCGTTGCCGGCCTGGAAGGAGCCGCGCGCACCCTCCTCCTCGTAGCTCAGCACGCCCTTGGGAACCACGTTGCCCACCAGCGAGGCGAAGAACTGGACGGCCTCCACGGCCTTCGGGTTGTTGAGCGTGACCTGGCCCTTGGAGTCGACGATCGTCCCGCCGCCGAAGGAGTCCACCCACTCCAGCGCGTTGCACGTCAGGCCCTCGTACGACTTGCCCTGGAAGACGAAGCCGACCAGCTTGTCATTGCCCGCCTTCTTCTCGCCCTCGAGCACGGCCTTGGCGCTCTGTACCAGCTCCTGCCACGTGGCCGGCGGCTTCTGCCCGTACTTCTCCAGCAGATCCTTGCGGTAGAAGAGCAGCCCCGCGTCGGTGAACCAGGGCATGGCCACCAGCTTTCCATTCACCGTGTTGTTCTGCACGATGGGCTGGAAGTGCTGCTTGAGCACGTCCTCCGGAATGTAAGGCTTCAGGTCGAGGAAGTGATTGGCCACGAGGCCCGGCCAGACGATGTCAATACGCGCCACGTCGAGGTCGCTGGAGCCCGACGCCAGCAATTGCTGGAGCTGGGTCAGCTCCTGGGTGGCGTCCGTGGGAGCTGCCATGATCTGCACGGTATGTCCGGTCTTCTTCGACCAGGCCTCCGTGCCCTGCTTGCAGAGGGTCTGCTCCATTCCCACGCTGCCACAGGAAATGGTGATCGTCTCCGCCCGAGCCATTTGAGGAGCGACGATTGCCGCCGCGGCCACGAGCCCTGCCAGGACCTTCTTCATGGATGCATTCCTTTTTTGCGGGAACGCGCTCCGGGGGGAGCGCGTTCTCAATTCCTTATCACGGATGCTTGGCGATCAAGAACCCTGAACGACTTCCACCCGCTTCCATCCCGCGTCCAGCTCCAAGGTGAGCACTCCGTCCGCGAAGCGGTGCTCCCGTGCGCCCATCACCTTGCGCGGCGCGGACAATCCGTACACGCACAGCGTTTCTTTCTGGCGTGACAGTGGCAATTCGCCTTCCACGATGCGCTCGAGCATGAAGTGGTCTCCGCCCGACTCGCCCACCAGCCGGGTCAGCCGAGACGCGCCATAGCCATCGCCCGCATCTTCATACAGACGGCCCTCCACACGCGGCGCGGCGTGGATGTGCCAGGTGAGGTGGGACCAGTTGGCCGTGGTGGTGTGCATGGCGGGCTCGGTGAGGGCCAGCGCTCCGCCGGCGCGCAGCCACAGCGGCACCGTGTCCAGGGGCGCCTCGGCCAGGGTGTGCTGCCGCCCGGAGACGATCTCTCCCGAGGGCGCGAGGTTGAAGAATGGCTGCCATTGTCCCTCGGGCAGGTACACGTGGCGCCGCGTCCGGTGTTGGCGCACCACGGGCGTGACGAGCAGATCCCTGCCAAAGAGGAACGAGTCATCCATGCGCAGGGCCTCCGCGTCCCCCGGCGCGTACATGACGAGGGGGCGCATCACGGGCAATCCCTCCACGGAGGCCTCGTGCATCAGCGTGTAGAGCGTGGGCAGCAGCCGGTAGCGCCGCTCCAGTGCCTGCCGGGCAATGGAGAGATAGGGCTCACCGAAGCGCCAGGGCTCCTGCGGAGGCGTGCCCTTGCCGGAGTGGTTGCGCAGCATGGGGTAGAAGGTGCCCACCTGCATCCAGCGCGCGAGCATCTCCCCGCTCGCGCGGCCGAGGAACCCGGGCACGTCCACGCCGGTGAAGGACACGCCGGACAGGCCCAGTCCCAACAGCATGGCGATGGACAGGTCCAGGTGGGCCCAGTAGCTGGAGTTGTCGCCCGTCCACACGGCGGAGTAGCGCTGGATGCCGGCCGAGCCCGCGCGCGTCAGCAGGAAGGGACGCCGCTCCGGCGCGAGCTCGCGCATGCCCTCGTAGGCGGCCCGGGCCATGCCGATCGCGTACACGTTGTGTACTTCCAGGTGGCGCCTGTCGCCATGCCGTGCATCGTGAGGCAGCGTGGGCCCTTCCACCTTCCCCAGGTCCGCGGCGGGCGCCGTATTGATGGAGAAGGTGTCCTGGCCGTTGATCAGCTTGAAGCACGCCGGCTCGTTCATGTCATTCCAGAAGCCGGCGATGCCTGTCTCGATGAAGTCCCGGTGCTGCTTTGCCCACCATTTGCGCACCGGCTCGCGAGTGAAGTCCGGGAAGACGGCGGGCTTGGGCCACACCTCGCCGATCAGCACGCTGCCGCGGTCGTTGCGCACCAGGTAGTCGCCGGCGAGCGCCTCATCATAGACGCGGTAGCCCGGCTCGGCTTTCACGCCCGGGTCGATGATGGTGACCAGCCGGACACCTTGCGAGGCCGCTTCGCGTGCGAGCCCCGCCGGGTCCGGGTAGCGGGAGCGATCCCACGTCCAGACCTTGTAGCCCTCCATGTAGTCGATATCGAGGTAGATGCAGTCCAGCGGGAGCTGGTGGGCCCGGTAGCCGTGGAGGACGGAGCGGATGTCGCGCTCGTTCTCATAGCCCCAGCGGGACTGCTGCGCGCCCAGGCTCCACAGCGGCGGCAGCGGCGGCAGGCCCGTGAGGGCGGTGTAGCGCCGCACCACGTCCGCGGGCATCGGCCCGGCGAAGACATAGGCGTCGAGCTCGGGCCCGGAGGACTCCCATTGCACGAGCGAGCCATCCTGGGCCGCCACGTCCACTTCCATCCTCCAGGATTCGTCGAGGAAGAAGCCCCAGGCGAGCCCGTTGCGCAGGCCGAGGGAGAAGGGGATGGACTGGTAGAGCGGATCCGTGTCCGGGTGGTGCGGGATCACGTCCGTGTTCCAGAAGACGAAATGCATGCCGCGCTTGTCGAGCGCGCCCACCTTCTCGCCAAAACCCAGCCAGGACTCGTCCGGCGGCGTGTACAGGGCAATCCGCGAGCGGAAGCGGTTGACGGGATAGTCCGGCATGGCCTCGCCGGAGAAGCTGTCGCACCGGGACAGCTCCCGGCCGGCGGCGTCGCGCACGAGCCAGGTTCCGTCGTCCAGCTTGACCTCCACCGAGAGCTCCTCCGTCACCACCACGGCAACCCGGTCCTGCTCCTCGCGGCGGACGGAGAGCGGCAACTCCCGGTGCTCCACGACGGCCCAGGACTGCTTGGTGGAGAGCTCGCGAGGGCCAATCGCGGAATAGCGAAGGGACGCAAGGTGGCGCAGCCGCAGCACTCCGGGCAGGGGGCTGCGCACTTCCAGCGCGGCGCGCGGGCCCCAGAAAGTGACGCGGGTGGGTTCAATCGTGATGTCGTCGAAGCGCATGGGGCGCGGAGTCTAAACGCAGCGGCCTGCCCGGCGGCAATCATTCGCACCGCTCGCGGCGATTCGTCGAGGGTGGGGCGCACGCTATTTCTGTTGCACTCGAAGAACGACAAAGAGGCTGCCCATGCGAGATGGGCAGCCTCGAGCGGTGGAGACCGCGGGTGTTCAAACTACCAGTTGTTGCCGCCGCCGCTGGTGACGGCGAAGCCGCCGTTGCTCTGGTTGGCGAACTTCGCGGTGGGGGCGTTGTTGACGGTCACGTTGGTGAAGGTCGCGGCGCCCTTGGCGGTGGACAGGATCTGGACACCGTAGTTCGTGGGGTTCGAGATCGTGATGTTCTCGAAGGCGACATTGGTGAAGACGCCCCCGTTGTTGCTCTGGATGCTGATGCCCTGGTAGGTCGGGTCGATGATGTCGACGTTCTTGATCGTGATCCCGTTGGTCGGGTTCATGTCGGCGCGCAGCCAGATAGAGCCGAACTGCTGTCCGCCCCAGTAGGTGCCACCGGTGCGTACCAGCGTCAGCCCATCGATCGTCGCGGACTCCATGGGATAGGGCTGGAACTCGGAGCTGACGGTCAGACCCGGGTAGGTGAGGGTGTCGTACGCGATGCTGTTTTCGATCCGGTTGCCCGTGCCACCGTAGATGGCGAAGGCCGCGGCGCGCCAGGTGATCTGAACGGTGCAGTTGCGGATGACGTTGTTGATGTCCGGATGGGGGTAGAGGTCGGTCGCGGACCAGATGGCGAAGGCATCGTCACCGGTGTTTCGGGCGTGGGAGTTCTCGATCACGCTGTCCCGGGTGCCGTTGCAGAGGTTGATGCCGTCCGCGCCGGTGTTCCGGATGCGCACGTTGCTGAACCGGAGGTTCGTCGACTCGGCGTTACCACCGACCCAGTAGCCGCACTGGACGTGCTCGATCCACATGTTCTCGATGACGGTGTTCTTGTGAGCCGAGTTGACCCAGGCCTTGCCGCCCTGGGTGCGCAGACCGTCGGTGTTGCCGAAGATGGCGAAGTCCCGGAACGTGGTGTTGTCGCCGGTGATGTTGAAGCCCGTCTGGCCCCAGCCCGCGTCCTGCGACAGGTTGTCGCAGAAGAGCCGGCTGTACCAGAGACCCGCGCCCTGGATGGTGATGCCGTTGACCTGGTACTTGTTGGTCTGGTTGAAGACGCCTGGCGGGATGTAGACACCCTTGTACTGTCCGGCCATGGCCGCCATGATCGCCTGAGTGATGGCGTTGTCGTCGGAGATGCCGTCGTTGGGCACCGCGGGCGCCCAGTTGTGACCCGCCTCGGTGATGTCGATGAAGCCGGCCGGCTTGGCGATCGGGGCACCGACCAGCTCGAGGTCGATGAAGTCGATGGCGTAGTACGCGGCGGTGTCGCCCGCGTCCTTCTGCAGGCGGACGGTGGCGCCAGCGGGGATGGTGGTGCTCAGCAGCTTGCTGGCCTCGTCGTAGATGCGACGGGGGGCGCCGCCCGAGGGGCTGTCGGACTGCTGGTCATCGCCGCCGTAGATCCACGCTTCCTTGGAGGAGAGGGTGAGGGTGGTCAGCTTGCTGCCGTTGACGTAGAGGCTGATCGTGGCCTGGATGCCGCCGCCGCCGGCCGCGTCGGGGATGCTGTTGCGGATGACGATGGCGTTGGCGGGCGCGGTGGTGGTCCACTGCACGTAGTGGCCGGTCGAGCTGAGCACGACCGCCTTGCGGCCCGAGGCCTCGCCCGGGATGGTGCCGAGCGCGCGGCTGGGGCCCTGGACCTGGGCGTTGGTCGTCCCGTTCTCCGCCTCGTACTCGATCCACGGCACGTTGGCGCCACGGCCGACATAGAAGCTCGAGGACAGGGTGTTGTTGCCTTCCACGGCCTCGCTGATGGCATTGGCCGGGTCGACCGTCGCGAGCAGGGTGTGGTTGCCGTTGGCGGCCGTCCAGGTGCCGCTCAGGGTGACGACGGAGGTGGCGCCCGAGGCGAGCGCCGAGCCGGAGACGCCGTTGAGGGTCGTCGTGCCATCGATGACCAGCCGGACGGCGGCGGCGCTACCGGCCGCGTCGAGGCCCTGGTTCGCGATCGTCACCAGGAAGGTGACCGCGTTGCCGGCCTGCGGGGTGTTCGGGGTCCAGGAGATGCCGCGGACGACCAGATCCGGCCCGGGCAGCTGCGTCACGGTGATGTTCTTGCTGAAGCTGTTGTTGCTGTCGTTGAACTCGGCGATGGTGTTGTCCGGATCCGCGACGGCGGTGATCGAATAGGTGCCGTTCGCGGTGGACCAGGTGCCGCTGGCCGTCAGGGTCGCGCTCGCACCGGCCGCGATGGACGTCGTGCTCGACGAGACCGCGACCTCCTGGCCGCCCACGCTGAAGGAGACCTTGTGGGTGCCGCTCGCGCTGGCGGCGGTGCCGTTGTTCTTCACGACTGCCTTGAGGGTGATGGCCTCGCCCTCCTGCGGGGGATTGTGGGCCGCGGACCACTGGATGTCGGTCACGATCAGATCGGCCTTCTGCGCGGTCGTGGGCGCGACGGTGATGTAGTCCAGGTTGATGTTCGCGCCGTCCCCGGAGTCGTACTGGTAGGCCACCGTGTTGCTGCCCGCGTTCAGGTAGAACGTCTCGGCCTTGTTGGCCCAGGTGTCCCAGTTGCCGGTGGTGGGCAGGGCGCTCTGCACCGTCTTGGTTCCATTCACATAGACGGAGATGTTGGAGTCGGCGAAGCCATTGCCATAGCGCAGGCTCACGTCGTACCAGCCGGCGTTCGCCACGGAGACGGTGAACTTCGTGCTCGCGCCCTGGGCCCAGTAGCCCTCCACGAAGCCGGTGCCGCTGTAGTTGTTGTGGTTGGTGGTCGTCGCCGCGCCGCCGCTCAGGGTCGCGGACTCCGCCTCGTACTTGTTGCCGCCCGTGGCCGTCGTATAGGTCGCGGTGATGGTCGCCGCCGCCGCGGTCATGGTGTACGTGGTGGACGCCGAGTTGATGTTGCCGAAGCTCGAGGCGACGCCGCCCGTCCAGCCGTTGAAGACCTGGCCGGAGGGGGGCGTGTTGGCCGCGATGTTCACGACCGTCCCGGACGCGTAGGTGCCACTCCCCGTCCCGTTGTTGACGGTCAGGGCATAGGTCGTCGTCCCGCCGGCCGGCGAGCCGAAGATCTGGAACTCGGCGACCTGGCCGCCCGGAGCGCCCGTGTTCGACGCGAACTGGAGCCGGACCTCGCTCGCGGTCGTCGACAGGGGGATCGTCACCTGGTTGCCCGTCGCGGGATCGAAGTTGTAGTTCGCCGCGGCCACCAGGGTGGAGAAGGTGCTCGTGCTCGCGTTGTGGCCCAGCACCGTGATGTTCTGGGTCCGGGCGCCCCAGACGCTGTCCGGGTTGAGCTGCACCACGACCGAGCTGATCGTGTAGTTGCTGCCGAGGTTCACCGTCAGGGTGTTGGGATAGGCGTTGGCGGTGCCTTCCCAGTAGGTAGTCCGATTACCGTCGTTGGCGTTCGTCGCGGCATATACCTGCGTATATCCAGACGTGGTGATGCTCTTGCCGAGCGCGACATTCGTATCCAGCCCGGACGTCACGACCCCCGGGTTCTCCGCCGGTGCCGACGGCTGCGCGCCGCAGGCGCTGATGAGCAGCTGGAGGGCCAGCAAGATGAAAGCGCTTTCAAATCGGGCCGACTTTGGCATCGTCCTCTGTCTCTTTCTCGTCTCCACGTGCATGTCCTGACCTCTGCGGCGGGGGGATGAGCCAGCTCAACCGGCTCACGTACTGCTCAAACGGTGAGAGCCCGGCTACCGCGAGGGGGTAGACGGGCCCGAGGGGGGTGAGAGACTGTAGGGCGCGGCACAGCCCGCCGACAGAACGTCAGGGGGCTCCGGCCCGCGGGAACCCGCCGGGCCATGCGCGACTCACGACTCGTTTATTGACGTCTAGCTATAAACCAAATGAATCCGGGCGAGCAAGGAAATTCAAGATCCTCCGGGAATGCGACCCGTGCGCCTCAAACCCAGGCGGCTGTCTGGCAATGACGCGGCGCGTCTGGGTTTGAGCCCCCAGTCCCACGCCTTGGGATGGGACGTCCCATGTCCTCGGATGGGGAGGGCTCCCCGGGAGCAGGGCGTCCCATATTCTGGGAATTGGAGTACTGTCTGACAATGACGCGGCGCGTCTGGGTTTGCGATGCCGCGATGTCTCTCTTGTCTTCGGCTTCGTTGGACGTCTTCAAGGGCAGGATTGGTTTTGTGTTTGTGTAGAAATCCGCCCTGGTTGTCCCTGGATGGGAGGGCTTTCTTCCCTCAGTGGGAGGTGGGGCCCGTCGTGTCTCGGGAGTCATGCGCATCGGGCTCGCGGATGATCGTGCTCTCTCCGGAGGGTGGGCCGACCTCGAGCTCGGAGCCCCAGCGCAGGCGCTGCTCCTCCTGGACCTCGCGCAGGTACTCCTGGAGGGCCGCGGCCACTGGCAGCGCAATCACCGCGCCGATCAACCCCATGAGGGAGGCGCCCATGATGATCACCACCGAGATGATCAGGGGATTCATCCGGATGGAGTGGCGCTGGACGAGCGGTTGGATGAGGTTGCCCTCCACCTGCTGGTAGATGAGGAAGAGGGCCAGCGCGATCACGGCCCGCTTGAGCCCCACCGTGGTCAGCGTGGTGAAGGCGACCAGCAGCGCCATCAGGAAGCTGCCGATGTACGGGATGAGGCCCAGCACCAGATACAGACTCCCGAGCGCCAGGAAATAGGGCACTCCCAGCAGGAAGGTCCCCAGCGCCGTCATCATGCCGCCCAGGGTGACAGTGAGGAAGGTGCCGGCCAGGTACCCGCTGACCGCCTTGCGCATGTTCACCACGAGCTGCCGGACCCGGGGCCGGTGCGAGGGGCGCACCCAGCTCAGGGCCTGTTCGTAGAGATCCTTCCCGAAGAGCAGGGCGAAGAGGCTGAGCGTGAGCACGGTGATGAGCAGGACCACGGTGTTCACCGTGGTGGAGACGACGCTCGGCAGGGAGTGGGCGACCTCGTCCGGGAGGTGCGCCAGCGCGTCCTGGACCTTCTGCTCCAGATCGAAGCGCTGCTCCAGCCAGCGGGTCCACTCCCAGGCGCGTACCTGGGCCACCAGGTTGGGCGCGGCGTGGATGAGACTGCTCGCCTGCTGCACCACGAGCGGTACCAGCGTGGCCCCCAGCAGGACCGCGATCCCGAGCAGGCCCAGGAAGCTTCCCAGCACGCTCACGACCCGGGGGAGTCCCCGCCGCTGGAACCAGCCCACGAGCGGATCGAGCGCCAGGGCGACGAGCATCACCACGGCCAGCAACACGAAGACGTTGCGCAGCTGGACGATCATCACCGCCAGCAGCGCCAGGGCGAGCGCGTTGATGCCCACCGTCCAGACGGTGCGAGGGGTGATCTGGGAGCGGCGCGCGGTGTCCATGGCGGACCTCCGCAGCTCAAGGTAGGCACGCCCTGGTATCGGCCCCGCCCCGAGGCAGGAGGGCGGGCGGCGGAGAGGGCCACCGCGCTCCTGCCCGGTCCTCCGTTTCCCGCCTGGAGCCGCTCAGCGCGTGGGCATGGTGGCGGAGTAGTTGCCGTTCTGGTCCGTCAGCGTCTGCGCCAGCAGCAGGGCGGTGCGCTTGCCCTCCACGTCCACCACCCGGAAGAAGCGGATGGAGGCGTAGGGCACGAGCGGCTGCACCACCTTCCCGCCGCTGAAGCCGGCCTGTCCCGTGACGCGGCGGCCCTTGGAGAGGGTGAAGGTGGACAGTTCCAGGGTGGTGCCGGAGGGGTCGTCGGTTGCTTCCGCGGGGCGCACCGTCACGATGCGGCTGACGCGCGGGAGATCCTCGGTGGGGATGAAGTCGAGGCGGTAGCGGCCCGGATCCAGCGCGAGCGCGAAGAGGCCCGTGTCATCCGTGAGGTGGGCAGCCTCGAAGCTGAACGCGGGCCGGGGCAGGCCGGGCAGCTCCTCGATGGGTTCGGCCACCACCCTCACGCCAGCGGCCGGCTGCGAGCCGCTGGGCCGCTGCACGAGTCCTTGCAGCTTCCTGCGCTCCTGGCACACCACGTCCGGGGTGCGTGTGACGCTCACGCGCGGCACGTTGACGTACTTCAGGGTGTAGCCGGCGTTCGAGCTCGCCGGAGGAATGACGGAGAGCGTCATCTTGGAGTCGGAGCTGCTCGGGAGGGTGAGGAGCTCGAAGAAGCCCTCGTCGTTGGTGAGCGCCTTCTGGCTGCGGTACTGCCCGCCTCCTCCCACCATGCCGGACAGGTAGACGGTGGCTTGCGGCACGGGGTTCCCGCGCTGATCCAGCACGGAGCCCTGGAAGCGCACCGGCTCGCCGTAGTCTCCCATCGAGAGCGGCTCCTGGAGGCCTTTGCGGGGGTTCACCACGGTGAACAGCTTCTGCGGCACCAGGGCGTCCGCGGAGGTGGGCAGCACCTGGAGCAGGAGCATGGCCCGCTGGGCGGCCGAGGGCGGGAGCGCCAGGATGAACGTTCCCGTGCGGCGATCCACCGGGACGCGCTGCGACAGCGCACGCTGGTTCTCGTCCTGGGCCTGCACCTCCAGGCCGACGTCCAGGGGCTTGCCGTCCTGGCCCACCACCGTCCCGGACAGCCGGACGAGCTCGGTGGTGTCGGGCAGGACGAAGTCCAGCGTCACCGCGTGGCCCGGCTGCACATCGCGGCTGCTGGAGAGCGGCGGCAATTCGGGGTCGGTGGCCAGCAGGGTGACGTTGTAGCGCCCCGAGGCCACCGGCAGCGTGTAGCTGCCATCCTGGGGGACGAGGGTGCTCTCGTGGCGGCGCACCACGCCGGGGATGAGCAGGCTCTCGCCCGTCATGCGCAGGGTGATGGGGGCCGAGTAGCTGCTGTTGGAGGACGTCCCCTCCACACGCACCTGGCCCTGGAGGGTGGCCGGATCGAACAGCTCGATGTTCTGCTGGCTGCGGAGGTCGTCCACCTGGAAGTCCTGGGCGAACTGGCCGCCCTTGGGGTTGGGGACCACCTCCACGACGATGTTCTTGCCTGGGTCTCCGCAGCCGTCGATGAAGCACACCTTCTCGTCGCCGCACTCGTCGTCGCTCCGGCAGCTGATGGGGGGCTCCATGTCGAAGCTCCCGCAACCCGTGGCGAGGGCCGTCAGCAACAGGAGGGACGTGATGGGTTTTCTCATGGGCAGTTTCCTCCTGCCTCGGTCCTCACGAACCATGCATAGGTCGTGGTGTAGGTCTGCTCCTGGTACTCCACGCCATCCACCAGGATGCTTCTGGGCTGGGGCTCCCGGTTCGAGGAGAGGCGCGAGTCGGAGACGACCACCTCGACGATGTGGTCTCCCGGGGTGTTCAGGCGGTTGATGCCGCCCGAATTGAATCTCGGGTGGTACAAGGCGCGCTCGTCGCGCACGGCTTTGCCGTTGTTGTTGGGGGGGATGGAGTGTTCGTAGTCCGCCAC
Organism: Vitiosangium sp. GDMCC 1.1324; assembly: GCF_003044305.1. Classification (GTDB taxonomy): domain Bacteria; phylum Myxococcota; class Myxococcia; order Myxococcales; family Myxococcaceae; genus Archangium. The sequence goes on from NZ_PZOX01000001.1 coordinate 599,021, forward strand.
CCGGGGTTGGGTGGGGTCGTAGTCCACGAACCAGCTCTCCCACAGCGTATCCGCGACGTCCGGATCCTCGACGACGGCCGAGAACTCCAGCTCGCACAGATCGATCCCATAACCTCGGATGATGCGCTCGGAGGGTTGCACCTGTTGCTCCACGATTCGGACGGGGCGGTTGGGTTGGATGGGCAGTTCGCTGAGGTATTCCTCGTCCTGGGGGATGATGCATCCCCCCAATGCCCATACAGCGGCCCCAAGCCCCAGCCCCTTCACGGAGGGGAGGGATAGCAATTCGCCGGCCAGTCGGTGGAGCAGGGATTTCATCGTCGGAACGGGGGTTTGACGAGGGTGCCACAGGTGGGGAGCGCTGTGAACCGCGACAACCCTGTCACGACGATTCCACCTGGAGCGCACGGGGTCGACACGCGGCGCCGCTACTGTCGGAGTCAGGACAGGAGGCGGCATGCGCATCGCGGTCATTTCGGATCTCCACCTGGGCCAGCGGGACGTGGTGGACCACTTCGGCCACGAGGACGGGGCGTTCCTGCGCTTCCTGCGGTTCCTCGAGGGGAACTTCGAGCGGATCATCCTGCTGGGGGACATCTACGAGACGCTGACGTCCCGGGTGCCCAGCAGGCAGGCGGCCGAGCTGAGGGCCGCACGCGAGGCCCACCCGGAGCTGGTGCGTTGCTTCGAGCGGCCCCAGTACCACTACGTGCACGGCAACCATGATCTGATCGCCGGGCGGGTGTTGAGAGCGCCGGAGCACTTGGTGCTGGAGGCGGATGGCGTGCGGATGCTCTTCACGCACGGGCACCACCACGACTGGGTGATCCGCCGGGCGCGCTGGCTGTCGGAGGCGGCGGTGTGGGCGGGGGCGTGGCTGCGGCGCTGGGGGTTGGGCGCGGTGTTCCGGAGCTTCGACGCGCTGGATCAGCGGATGCGGGGAGCGGCGGAGGATCCCTCGCGGTGCACCTTCCAGCGGTGGGCGCTGGGGCGGGCGCACGAGAGCGCGGCCGACATCGTGGTGACGGGGCACACGCACCTGGGCATGAAGGTGGCGCACGGGGAGCGACTCTTCCTCAACAGCGGCACGTGCTCCCAGGGGCGCTTCTCCTTCCTGAGTCTGGACACGAGGACGGGCGAGTACGCGCACCACGCCGCGTGGTGAGGTGACTCAGGCGGCCGCCGCGCTCTGGAGGTGCCGGGCGCGGCGCGTGCGCAGCAACAGCAGTGCGTAGCCGAGTCCCAGGTAGAACAGTTCCCGGGAGCGCTTGACCAGGGTGAAGGCGGCGGCGAGGTGCAGGGCCTGGGAGCCGGACATGCCGGCGATGAAGGCGGCATAGCCCGCGTCCTGTACGCCGAGCCCGGCGGGGACGAAGAAGACGAGTACCTTGAGGACGGACATGACGGCCTCGATGGCGAGGGCGTCGCTCCAGGCCACGTCGAAGCCGAGCAGGCGCAGCAGCAGGAAGCTCTCGGCGGACTCGGTGAGCCACATGGCGAGGTGGAAGAGGGCGGGCGGCCCGAGGTTGCGCGGCGCCAGGGCCCGTCCGAGGTGCCCATCCGCCTGGCGGAAGGCGAGCTCGCGAGCCTCCACCCAGCGCCGCAGCGGGCGGAGGGGGATGCGCCGCAGCAGCCCGCCGAGCCGTCCGGCGAGCCCGCCACGGATGAGCCACCGCGACACGGCGGCGATGGCGAAGAGGGCCACGGCGGCTCCCATCGCGAGCCGAGGGAGTCCCGAGACGCCGAGCACCCGCTGGGAACTGGTGGCCAGGAACTGCCAGCCGAGCAGGGTGGCGAGGCCGAGGTAGAGGCCGTGCGCGAGGATGATGCTCCACTTCCGGGCGGCGATGACGCTCACGCCCTCGTCGAGCGGCACGCCGTGGCGCTTCTCGAGCAGGACGGGCTTGAGTGACTCGGCGAGGAGGATGCCGCCGGGGAGGCTGATGCAGAGGGCCTCGGTGATGAGGCGGATGGCGGCGAGGCGGAGGGGCGCCACCCCTCGCCCGAGCGTGGAGAGGATGCGGCTCCAGGCGAGGCCATCGAAGCCCACGGACAGAGAGAAGGGGAGGAAGGTGAGGAAGAGCGCCGGGCCGAGCAGCGCCACCGCGTTCCAGGCGCGTGACAAGTCGACCGAGCGGAACGTCCAGAACAGGCACCCCCCGGCGGTGAGCAGCCCGAGGCCATAGAGCACCGTGGCGCGCGGGTGGGCGGGCCCATTCCGGGCAGGGGTGGATGGAGTGCTGGCAGCGGCCCTCAAGAGACCTCCCGTCGATGATGGCGACGGGAATCTAGAGAGTGCGTGTCACGGCACCGCCGAGGGCGTGCGGCGGCAGGTGACATCTTCGCGACTGCTCGCGGGCGGTTCTCAGAGGGGCACGGAGTTGCAGTCGATTCCGCGCACGGAGATTCCGAAGCTGTCACCGATGCCCAAGTTGCGGAGCACCTCGTCGACGATGGCGATGGCGGTGTCGGCATCCTTCCAGTTCATGATGCCCACGGAGAAGTTCCAGTCGTTGACGTCTTGACTCCTCATGGCCTCCCTCTGAGCGCACACGCCTGCCCCAATCCCGTTGACCTGGATTCCGCGCTCCTGGAGCATTCCAAAGATCATCTGGCCCACGGCATCGGCAAGGACCTCGGGACACACGTCTGGCGATGCACTGGCTGGAGGCACACAGGCCCGATCACGGTTCGCACTTCCCATGACGAGGCGGCGCGTCCCGTGTCCATGGATTCGGATGTAGGCGCCACGGTCCATGCCGCTGCTGCTCTCGTAGCACTGAGCGGGTGCGTCGATGCTCGGACCCTCGGAGGCGCCGACGGGCGTCTGGAGCTGGGCCGGAGAACCGAGCGGCCCGTCGCACTGCTGGGGGTCCACCACCATGTGACTCTGGTCGCTCGCGGAGATGCAGGAAGAGGCACCGGCTGCGATGGCGAGCGTGAGGGCGACAACGATGGGCGAGTGACAGGTCATGGCCGGAGGCTACACCCCCCGGGCCCACCGCGAGACACTCGCGCTTCGTCAGTGTTTACAGCAACTCTTCGTCGCCGCCCTCGTCGGGCGGCAGCGGCCCGCCGTTCTTCTCCGCCTCCAGCTTTTCAAAGTGACGGAAGATGGTGCGCGGGTCCACGCCCAGATCCTTGGCCGTCTTGGTCTTGTTGCGGTTGTTCCGCTCGTAGACCTCCTGGATGTACTGCTTCTGCCAGCGCTCGCGTGCGTCGGCGAGCGGCAGCACCGGCTCCAGGTTCTCCGGCTTGAGGTCCAGGTCGTCCGGCCCGAGCAGCGGCTTGTCCGCGAGCACCACCGCCTTCTTGATGCGGTTCTCCAACTCGCGGATGTTGCCCGGCCAGCTGTACTTCTTCATGGCCACCGTGGCCGACGGGGAGAAGCCCTTGGTCTTCGAGCCGAACTCCTTGGCGTACTTCTGCAGGAAGTACTTGCCCAGCACGAAGAGATCCTCGCCGCGCTCGCGCAGGGGCGGCAGCTTCAGCGTCACCACGTTGAGCCGGTAGTACAGGTCCTCGCGGAAGGTGCCCTTGCGCACCTCGTCCTCGAGCACCCGGTTGGTGGCCGTCACCACGCGGATGTCCACCGGCTCGCCGCGGTGATCGCCCACCTTGTAGACGACCTTCTCCTGCAACGCGCGCAAGAGCTTCACCTGGAGCTGGAGCGGCATCTCGCCAATCTCATCCAGGAAGAGCGTGCCGCCGATGGCCGCCTGGAACTTGCCCACCTTGGTGTTCACCGCGCCGGTGAAGGCGCCGCGCACGTGGCCGAACAGCTCGCTCTCCAGCAGGTTCTCCGGAATGGCTCCGCAGTTGATGGTGACGAAGGGCCCCTTCACCCGGGGCGAGTGGCGGTGGATCTCCCTCGCGATGAGCTCCTTGCCCGTGCCCGTCTCGCCGGTGATGAGGACGGAGATGTCCGTGGGGGCGATCTTGTCGATGCGCTTGTACACGTCGAGCATGCCCTGGCAGGCGCCGACGATCTCCCCGTAGCGGGTGTCGTCCAGGCGCTTGCGCAGCTCTGTGTTGTCCAGCTTCAGGTCGTTCACCAGCAGCGCGTTCTGGATGAGCAGCAGCGCCTGGGCCGCGAAGATGGTGAGCATGTCCAGGCTCTTGGGCTCGAACCGGTTCACCAGCCTGTCGTTGCCCACGTAGAGCACGCCGAACAGCTCGTCGTTGCGCACCAGCGGCACGCACATGACGGACAGCAGCTTGAGGTTCACCACGGACTTGCTGGACTTGAACTCGGGATCATCCAGCGCGTCGCTGACGATGAGCGGCTTCCGGGTGCGGGCCACCTTCTCGATGATGGAGTCGGACAGCCGCTCCGAGGCGTCCTCGAGGTTCTCCCGGGACAGGTTGCGCGCCACCTTCATGCGCAGCTCGCCGTTCTCCCGGAGGATGAGGAAGCCCTTGTCCGCCCGCGTCACCTCGATGGCCTCGTCCATCAGGCTCTCCAGCAGCTCGTCCCGGCTGGAGCTGCCCAGCAGCCGCTCGCTGAAGGCGGTGAGACGGCGCAGGAGGATGAGCTCGCGGCCCACCACGCCGGGCATGTCGCGCGTGTGGGAGTCCGGATCCGCCGTCAGCTCCGGGGCGTGGGTGACGGAGACGGTGGCGGGAGCGGGGGCCGGGGGTGGCCTGGCCGGCGCGGCGTCCTCCCGGGCGAAGACGAGCTCGGTGCCGCCCACGCGGATGACGTCGTCGGTGGCGAGCACGTGGTTGTCGCGCTTCTTGCCATTCACCTGGAAGGTCGCACCCAGGCTGCCGAGCGAGTAGCGCGTTCCATCGAAGAGCAGGTGCAGGGCACTGTCCGGGACGGAGGGATCCTCCAGCTGCACATCATTGTCGGCCGCGCGGCCGATGCTGGTGATGCGCTTGCGGAGGAGGACCGTACGGACCTTGCCATCGGGGGTACGGACGGTGAGGCTGGCCATGTCGACGCGTTCCTAGAAGGCGAGGGTGAAGCCGGCGCCGGCGCCGCCGGAGGTGGGGAAGAGGTGGAGGCTCGCCCGGGGCGCGGCCGGATCCGGCGCGGACTCCCGGAGCGTGGGCTCGGAAGGCAGGGTCTCGATGCGGGTCTCCACCACCTGATCCTGGTGGTGCACGAGGGCGTCAATCACCCCCGCCGCGTAGACCGCGTAGAAGCCCGCGGCCGAGCCCCATTTGAGCCGCTCCCAGACGACGGCCTGGGGCTTGTTGTCGGTGGGGATGTAGCGCACGGGGACCTTCTTGGGCTCGCCGCGGAGGTCATCCACGATCACGGTGTCTGTCTTGATGAGCGAGTCGTAGGCGAAGAAGGCGATGATGCTGGTGACGGCGAGCGCGCCCTCGGAGGTCGCCAGGAGGGTGCCCAGGCCGCTGCGGCCCTGTTGGAACTGGCCCGCGCCGAACGGGACGAAGTTCACCAGGAAGCTGCGGCTCTCCACCTGCCGCACCGTCACCTGCCGGGACAGGACCTCCACCCGGCGGCGCTGCTCCTCGGCGGCCACCCGCTCGCGCTCGAGGCGCTCGGCCTGCATGCGCTCCCGCTCCATCCGCAGCCGCCGCTCCTGGCGCACCAAGTCCAGCTCCGCCGACATCTGCTGGCGGATGTTGTCCAGGTACGCCACCGCGGGCGGGGGCACCGCGAAGGGATCCAGGTTGAAGTCCGGCTCCATCCGCAGCAGCGCGCGGAAGTGGCGCGCGGAGTCGTCGGTCCGGTTGAGGTGGAAGGCGCTCAGCCCGGCCATCTTGTGCAGCTCCGCCAGGTCCTTGTCGGACAGCCGGCCCCGATCGATCCGGGTGCCCGCGCGCTCCAGCACCTCGGCGTAGCGGCCGTATTCGTAGCTGGAGCGCAGCGCGGCCACCTCCGCGTCCACGGGTTCGTCGGCGAGCACGGCCGCGGGGATGAGCAGCCCCAGGAGGAGGAGAAGGCGGAGGCAGGGGCTCATTCGGCGACGAGGGACCCGCGCAGAGTGGTGGACTTCCCGGGCTCGATGAGCGCCACGCGTTTCTCGGTGAGATACCCGTTGTGACTCACCTCGTACTCCACGCGGTGCTGGAAGTTCGCCTGCCCCTTCGGCGATTGGATCTCGAAAGGGTGCTCCTGCGTCTCGCGAGCGGTGCGAACCGCGTCGCCCACCCGCACCAGCGCATCCGCGGGCTCGAACGCGAAGGACAGCCACGAGGCCTTGAGCTGGGCGCGCAGCCGGAAGACGTTCTCCGCCCCGGGCTGCACCTCGATGGTCTCCTGGGTGTCCTCGCAGTAGTGGTCGCAGGTGATGGTGACGGTGTGGCTACCGGGGGGCACATCCACCGAGTGTTGCGCGAGTGGCAGGGTGCTCCGCGTTCCATTGTCCAGGCGGATGTAGCCGTAGGGACGCACCAGGATGGAGATGGGCACCTGCGCGGGGTGGAGGGGCTCGGCCCGCACCGGCTCGGCCTTCGCCAGGGTCCGCTTGTCGGGCGTGGCCCGTACAGGGGGCGCTGAATGGGACGGCGGCCGGGGTGGCTCGGTCAGCGTCTGTTGCTGAGCGGGCGGTGTCTTCGGCACGGGCGCCTCGTGGACCTCGGTCTTCGCGGCGGGCTTCGCCACCGGAGCAGGCGGCTTCCCGGGCGGCGGGGCCTCTGGCGCACGTTGCTGGAACAGGTGGAGCCCCACGCCGAGCACCGAGGCCACCAGCAGCCCCGCGCCCAGCTTCAGCCCCCGGGCGCGCCACAGCTTCATGCGGCGCTCCCGCTCCAGCCCCTCGAGCAGCGCCAGCGCCCGTGTATTGCTGGCGTCGAGCGCGAGCACCTGGTTGAGGCAGGCGAGCGCTCGGGGCATGCGCTTGTCCTCGAGCAGCCGCTCCCCGCGCTCAAGCAACGAGGCGATGATCCGCGGGCGCATCAGCTTCTGGTACGAGGCAGGGTCCGCGAAGAAGGACGCGAGCTCCTCGCCCACCCGCGCGAAGCCGAGCCCCGCGAGGTAGTCCCCGAGCGCGTCGCGCAGCCTGCCCGCGTTGGCGTAGCGCCGGGCCGGCTCCCTCGCCAGGCAGGTGGCGCAGATCTCCGCCAGCTCGTCCGACAGCATGGGCACCCGCTGGCGGGGATCCTCGTAGGTGCCGTCGAGGATGCGCTTGAGGGTGGCGGTGGCGTTGGCGGCCGTGAAGGGCAGCCGGCCGACGATGAGCCCATAGAGGATGGTGCCCAGCGAGAAGATGTCGGTCTCCGGGCCCGCGTCGTTGCCCTCGATGATCTCCGGAGCCATGTGCGCCGGCGAGCCCACCAGCGCGCCGGTGACGGTCATCCGCTCCTCGATGTCGAGCAGCTTGGCGATCCCGAAGTCCATCAGCTTGAGGACGCCGTCCTCGCGGACCATGACGTTCTCGGGCTTGAGATCGCGGTGGATGACGCCGGACTCGTGCGCGTGGGCCAGCGCGGCGGCGATCTCATGGACGACCATGGCGGCCAGCTCGGGCGGCTCCAGGCGGCCCAGCTCGTCCACGTACTCCTTGAGGGTGCGGCCGCGCACGTACTCGGTGACGAGGAAGGCGTCCTGCGCGCCCTCGGCCGAGAAGTCGAACACCTCGAGGATGTTGGGGTGGTGCAGCCGCGCCACCGCCTTGGCCTCGCGCGCGAGCCGCCGGCGCGACTCGGACTTGTTGGCCAGGTGCGGGTGCAGCACCTTCACCGCCACCTCGCGATCCAGCGCGGTGTCCAACCCCTTGTACACGACGCTCATGCCCCCGGAGCCGAGCTCCTCGAGGATGCGGTACCGCCCGATGTTTCGGCCGATGAGCGTCATGGATGCGGGATTCGGACGCGACTGTCAGGGTGGAGACCGCGGGTATGACAGCGACGTCGGGGTCGGATTCTAGGAGCCGACTCCAAGGGGTGCAACGCGTCAGTCGCGCTTGAGGCGACGCCGCGCGGCAAGCCGGTCCAGCAGGGCATTGAGGAGCGGCTCGGCCTGCCGGGGCAGTTTGCGGTCCGTGGGCGAGTGCACGGGGAGTGCGCGCGCCAGACGGTAGAGCTCCTCGAGCCGCTCGCGGATGAGCTCGTTGTCGGGGCGCTCCTGGAGGGCGCGGCGGTAGGCGGCGGCGGCCCCGGCATAGTCGCCCAGGGCGAAGAGGCGCTCGCCCTCGGCGACGGGGGAGGAGGGGCCCTGGGGGATGGACTCGGGCTGGGCGCTGGCCTCCAGGGCCTCCAGGGTCTGGAGCTCCTGGGGTTGGAGCATCTCGCGCAGGGTGGCCAGTTTGAGGACCAGCGCGGCATCCTCGGGGAATGCCCGACAGAGCGTCTCATAGAGGCTCACGGCCTCACTCAGCTCTCCGCGGCGCAGGGCGCGTTCGGCATGGGCGACCATCTCGGCGCGGGCTTCGGGGTTCATCTCGGGCGCAAGGTTACCGTACGGGGCGTGGAAGTCACCCGAGGACTGTGGTGGCCTGCTCGGAAAGTGGGCCAGGGGTCCACCCGGGGTGGGTACCCCGGCTGCCAGCCCCTCGGGCGAGGCCACCGCGCCAGCCCCCCCTTGAGGCCCAGGCGACAGAATGGTAGCCGCGCGCTCCACTTCGGGACGAGACAGGGGCAATGCGCGGCGGTTCCGCTAGTGTGTGCGCCGCATATGGTGACGCTCCTACTTCTCGCCGCACTGGCCCAGGCTCCGGACATCCCCGACGAGGATGAGCCCGACGCGGGCGCGCCGGCCGTCGTTCCCCCTCTGCCCGTGGCCTCGCTGCCCCCGGCCACCCACGAGCTCTTCGAGCGCATCAAGGGCCGCGTGGCCCAGGTGCGCATCATCGAGCGGCGCAGCGGGACCAAGTCGTCCATCGGCTCGGCGTTCTTCGTGAGCTCCGACGGGCACGCCATCACCAACTACCACGTCATCTCCAGCATCGTTCACCAGCCGGACGACTACACCGCCGAGCTGGTGCGCAACGGGAACGACGCGGAGGCGGTCCCCGTCCGGGTGGTGGACGTGGACGTGGTGCACGACCTGGCCGTCATCCAGCAGGACGCGCCGGTAAAGGACTGGTTCGAGCTGGCGCCGAAGGAGCCTCCGCAGGGCACGCGGCTGTTCGCCATGGGCAATCCGCATGACCTGGGCACCACCATCGTCGAGGGCACGTACAACGGGCTCGTCCAGGACGCGCTCTACGACAAGGTGCACTTCAGCGGCGCCATCAACCCGGGCATGAGCGGTGGGCCCACGCTGACGGGCGAGGGCCGGGTGGTGGGCGTCAACGTGGCCACGCTGGGCAACCAGCTCGGCTTCCTGGTGCCGGTGGCGCATGCCCGCGAGCTGCTGGAGCGGGCGCGCAAGGCGAAGGAGGGCAGCCCCTCGGCGCTGCTGGCCGTGGTGGGCGCGCAGTTGCTGGACAACCAACAGCGCATCACGGATCGCCTGCTGGCCGAGCCCCTGACGACGCAGCGGCTCGGGGACTACCGCGTTCCCGGCCGCTGGCTGCCCTTCCTCAAGTGCTGGGGCGACACCCCGCACGAGCCGGAGAACCCCTACACCATCACCAGCTACCAGTGCTCGTCCGAGGAGGACATCTACCTGAGCTCGGAGCACCGCACGGGCGTGGTGGCGTATGACCATGCCTCCGTGTCGAGCGATCAGCTCGGGTCGCTGCGCTTCTCGGCGCTCTACACGGCCACCTTCAGCAATGATCCGGGCGGAGTGGACGCCACGAAGGAGGACGTGACGAACTTCCGCTGCCGCGTGGAGTTCGTGAAGGTGGGCGGCGTGCCGGTGCGCGCGGCCCTGTGTCTGCGTGCCTATAAGAAGTTCCCCGGGTTGTACGATCTGGCGCTCCGGGCGGCGACGATCAACGCGAGCACCTCGGGGGTGCAGACGAGCCTGGACCTGGCGGGGTTTTCCGCGGACAACGCACGCGCCCTCGCGCGCCGCTACCTGGAGGCGTTCGCGTGGACGAAGTGATCTTCCTGGAGGTGCTGGAGGGGGATGGGGTGCACGAGCGGCACCGGCTGGAGCGCTTCCCGGTGACGGTGGGGCGCGGGTACACCAACGACATCATCCTGGATGACCCCAAGGTGTCGGCCTCGCACCTGCGGATTGAACGCACCGAGGAGGGCAAGCTGGTGGTGCGGGACGTGGGCAGCCACAATGGCACGTTCCGGGTGGAGCCCTGGGCGCGGCTGGCGGAGCTGGAGCTCACGGACGACGCGCGGGTGGCGGTGGGCGACACGGTGCTGCGCTTCCGGACCCGGTCCCACCCGGTGGAGGACACGCGCGTCACGGCGGTGGCGATGGCGCCTCGGGGACGGCGCTTCGACAGGCCCTTCGCATTCCCGGCGATGCTGGCGGTGACGGTGGTGGCCTTCCTCTTCTACGAGTACCTGACGAACTACCAGAAGACGGACTGGGGCTCGCTGGCGCTGGCGGTGGTGGTGCCGGTGTCCGCGGCCTTCCTCTGGGCGGGGCTCTGGTCCGTCGCGAGCAAGGTGGCGCGGCGGCAGTTCCACTTCGGGGCGCACGGCACCATCGGGAGTCTCGGGCTGCTGGGCCTGCTGGCGATTCCCCTGCTGCTGTCGCTGGGGGTGTACAGCCTGGGGCTGGGGCCGTGGGCTCGGTGGTTGTACCTGGTGGGGTACCTGGGGTGGATGGGGTGCGTGCTCTTCTGGCACCTGCGCTACGTGACGCGTGCGGAGCCGAGGCGGCTCGCGGTGATGCTGACGGTGATCCTCGTGTGCTTCGGGGCGCTGACGCAGGCGGACTCGCTGCTGGGTGAGGAGGACTTCTCGGCCAACCTGGAGTTCAACCGCACCCTGCTGCCGCCGGCGCTGCGACTGGCCCCCGCGAAGCCGGTGGACACCTTCTTCGAGGACACGAAGGAACTCCAGGAGGACGTGGACGCGCTCGCGAAGGAGAAGCCCTGAGAAATGTTCGATCGCGAAGTGGCGGGGCCGTTTTGCTGGTATCCTCGGCGGTCGCTGGCACTGAGCGATTGATAAGGGGGGCACCATGGGCGCACCCGAAAGACCTGCCTTTTTGTTCCGAATCGGCTCGCAGGAGCCGGAGGCCCTGGTTGTCAGTGGTTTCACCGGACGGGAGGGGCTGAGCAGTCTCTTCGAGTTCCAGGTGGACTTCCATCCGCTGGAGGACACGCCGCTGGAGGCCGAGTCGCTGCTCGGCACCGAGGCGCTGCTGACGGTGCAACTGCCCGGGGACAAGAAGCGCCATGTGCACGGGCGGGTGAGGGCGTTGGACGCGCTGGGCCAGCAGGGGGGGCGCTGGCGCTATCGGGCGTGGGTGGTGCCGCAGGCGTGGTGGCTCACGCAGGTGAAGCGCAGCCGCATCTTCCAGAGCAAGACGGTGCCGCAGATAGTGAAGGCGGTGCTGGAGGAGGGGGGAGTGAAGGTGAAGCTGTCGCTGAGCGACAGCCACGAGGCTCGCGAGTACTGCACGCAGTACCGGGAGACGGACTTCGCGTTCGTGAGCCGGCTGATGGAGTGGGAGGGACTCTTCTACTTCTTCGAGCACACGGAGGGAGGCCACGAACTGGTGGTGGGAGACAAGCCCAACGTGCACGAGCCGCTGCCGGGCGGGGCGAAGCTGCCGCTGAGGGAGAATGACAAGCGGGCGGCGAACGAGGAGTTCGTGTCCTCGCTGCAGAGGGTGCACCGGCTGAGGCCGGGCAAGGTGCACCTGAAGGACTACGACTTCGAGAAGCCCGCGCTGGACGTGTCGGGCAAGACGCAGGACTCGAGCAACGGGCAGGACGCGCTGGAGGTGTACGACTACCCGGGAGAGTACGTGGCGCCAGGGGTGGGCAAGGGCGCGGCGAAGGTGCGGCTGGAGGAGGCGGTGCAGGCGGCGCGCACGCTGGAGGGAGAGGGCGTGTGCCCGCGGCTGACGGCGGGCTACCGCTTCGAGGTGGAGGACGAGGGCACGCACTCCGGGGAGTACGTGGCGGTGGAGGTGGTGCACCGGGGCCGGCAGCCGGAGACGCCGGGCATCCGAGAGTCGTTGGGCAACCTGTACCGCAACAGCTTCAAGTGCATGCCGTCCAACGTGCCCTTCCGGCCCAGGCGCACCACGCCGGTGCCGCACCTCAATGGGTTGCAGACGGCGACGGTGGTGGGGCCAGGGGGAGAGGAAATCCACACGGACGAGCACGGGCGAATCAAGGTGCAGTTCCACTGGGACCGGGAGGGACAGAGGGACGACAAGGCGTCGTGCTGGGTGCGGGTGAGCCAGACATGGGGAGGCCCGGCGTGGGGAGCGGTGTACCTGCCGCGCATCGGCCAGGAGGTGGTGGTGCGCTTCCTGGAAGGCAACCCGGACAGGCCGCTGATAGCGGGCACGGTGTACAACGGAGGCAACCCGACGCCCTATTCGCTGCCGGACGACAAGACGAAGTCCACGCTCAAGAGCGCCTCGAGCCTGGGCAGCGACGGCTTCAACGAGTTCCGGATTGAAGACGCGGCGGGTGAGGAGGAGATCTTTACCCACGCGCAGAAGGACGAGGACCTGGTCACCGAGAACGACAAGGACCAGCTGGTTCGCGGTTACGAGGACCTGCTGGTGAAGAAGGACCGCAAGCGCACGGTGGAGGGCAACCAGCGGCTTCGGGTGGTACTGGATGATGCGAGCCTGATCGAAGGCAACCAGTCCACGCGGGTGGCCGGAAACCGCACCACACGAACCAGTGGCAGCCATGACGAGTCCATCGAGGGCAACCAGGCCATCACCGTGGCGAAGAACGAGACCCTCTCGGTGACCCAGACCGCCTCCGAGTCCGTGGGTCTGGCCAGGACGCTCACCGTCGGTGGTGCCTTCCTCGTCGACGTTGCCCTGGCGAAGAACGAGGCCGTCGGCGGGCTCAAGTCCGTTCAGGTGGCGGGCAGTCTCTCCGAGTACGTCATCGGCAGCCGCCAGGAGGTGGTCAGCAAGGACAGCGCGCTCAAGGTGGGCGGCAACTTCCAGACCGAGATCAAGGGCCAGCTCTCGGAGACGGTGGGCAAGGACGTCAAGAACGACGTGGGCAAGAATCAGGAGGTGGGCGTCAAGGAGTCCACCGCCATGCTGGCCAAATCCTTCGAGCTCAAGGCGGACAAGTTCTCCCTGGTGGTCAACGGCAAGCTCATCCTCAGCATGGAGAAGGGCGGCAAGGTGCAGCTCGCCCCCAAGACGTTCACCCTCGATGGCTCGGACATCAAGGTCAAGGGCGCCAAGGTGAAGCTCGAGCCGGCCGGGTCCATGACGGACAAGTCCGTGAAGCTCAAGGAGCTCGAAGCCATCAAGGAGGCGCAGATCAAGAAGTCCGTCCACGTGGAGATGGTGCTCCCGGACAACTCCGCCCTGGCGGGCCAGAAGTTCGAGGTGAAGCTGCCCGACGGCTCCAAGAAGTCGGGCTCGGTGGACGGTTCTGGCGCCGCGAGCGTGTCCGAGGCCAAGCCCGGTCGGGCGGAGATCTCCTTCCCCGACCTGGCCAAGCTGACTTCGAAAAAGGAGTGAGCCGTGTCCCCTCCGGAAGAAAACAAGGTCGAGATTCAGTGGCCCGAGCTCTTCACGACCCTCAAGGGCATGATCCAGGGGGCCAAGAACATCCTGGTCCCCAAGCAGGAGACCATCCCCATCATCTTCGTGCCCGGTATCATGGGCAGCCGGCTGAAGAACTCCTCGGGCAAGAAGGTCTGGGATCCGGACGACAAGCTCTTCATGCTGAAGAAGTACGGTCTGGCCTGGGTGGACGCCAAGGACAAGAAGGCGGCCATCATCGGCGACAAGTTCGACGAGGAGTTCCTCCAGCCCTTCCTGGACGACACGAAACACAACAAGAAACACCTCGAGAAGTTCCAGGGCGCGGATGAGCGGGGTTGGGGGGGCGTGTCCTGGGACAGCTATGGAATCATCCTCACCGCCCTCCAGAACAACACCTGGCCGGAGGTGATGCGCCTGTGCTTCAAGCTGCCTGTCTACGCGTGCGGCTACAACTGGACGGCCTCCAACTCCACCTCGGGCAAGAAGCTCAAGGAGTTCATTGACAAGGTCGTCGCGGACAACTCGGCCGAGGGCAATTCCTGCGAGCACGTCATCCTCGTCACCCACTCCATGGGCGGCCTGGTGACGCGCTCGGCCTGCATCGAGCACGGCGCCAACTCCAAGGTGCTGGGCATCATCCATGGTGTGCAGCCAGTGACCGGCGCCGCCGCTGCCTACTGGCGCATCAAGGCTGGCTTCGAGCGCCATGGCATGATCGATCCCGCCGCCTGGGTGCTCGGCTCCAATGGCGAGGAGGTGACCGCCCTGCTGGGCAACATGCCTGGAGGCCTCCAATTGCTCCCCAGCCAGGACTACACCGCCAACGACGGCTCCCAGCAGTGGCTCCAGTTCCACGACGACACCGGTAAGCAGGTGGCCGCGCTTCCCAAGGGGGGCGATCCGTACGAGGAGATCTACAAGGCTCGGGATCGTTACTGGCAGCTGGCCACTCCCGCGCTCCTGGCACCGGAGTTGGAGAGCGACTCCCCCACGAGTCCCGAGACCCTCTGGAGCGGGTTCACCCGTCTGGTGGACAAGACCCGGGCCTTCCACCAGCGGGTGGGGCTTTCGCCCAATGTGCAGACGCAGGTCTTCTACGGCTCCGGCAAGGAGCACGCCACGGCGGATCGCGTCGTCTTCAAGGTGTCCCCAGAAGGCAGGAAGCTCTTCAAATGGGGAGACAGTGACGAGAAGAAGAGCTGGGACGAGGGGGTGTACCTCGGCGAAGGGGCCTACGACCCCGAGAGCAGCGACTCGCGGAGCTCCAGCGGCTTCAAGGCGACGATCCACCGGGGGGATGACGCCAGGCTGAAGGTCTCCCTCCAGAATGCCGATGGCGCCGGCGATGGCACCGTGCCCGAGTCCTCCGGTAAGGCGTTGAAGGTCGACGCCCAGGGCATTCCCAAGATCGAACACGAGCCCGCCTACAAGGGCGAGGTGGCTCAGAAATTCACCTTCGATGCCATCGAGACGTTCTGCAACGGCAAGATCGACAAGCGCATCGGAAAATGACCCCTTCGGTGCCGCCGCCGCCCACCGATCACCCCCTCTCGCGCAGCAACCTCGTGGCCGCGTTGGGCCTGCTGCTGGCCCTGGCCTCCTGCTCACACAGCACTCCCCCTCTGGAGCAAGCACGCATGAGCTCGCAACTGGCAGAGCCCGTCATCCGCCAATGTGTCGGCCGTTTCTGTCTGGGCGTGCCCGCCTCGATGGCCCGCACCTCCGACACCTTCGCCCTCCAGTACGTCTCGATGAAGGAGGTGCTGTGGAAGGAGCCGGACGACAAGGCCCGCGAGCTCGCCTGGACGGCACGTCTGGCCCGCATCGAGGCCCTCAAGGCGCGGCGGGAGCTCCCCACCGACGTCCAGGGAGAGATTCGCGCTCAGCGGGAGCTCGCGTCCGGCTTCCGGGGCGTGATGTTCCACGAAGCTGACAACCCGGCGCTCATCTCCTGGGGCGGCCTGTTGCGGCGAGGGCCCGTGGACGTGTGGATGCAGATCGACGGGGATTTGGACCGCGAAGACCAGTGGGCCGCTCGGCTGGTGGCCCTGTCCCAGGCCTACCGGCCCATGGAGCCGAAGGAGCCGTGGCCCGTTCCTGGCAAGGACTGGTTCTATTTGCATCACGGGCTCGTGGCGCTTCCCATGAAGTTCAAGGAGGAGGCCCAGTCCGTCTTCGAGGGCCACCCCTTGAATCTCAAGCTGGCCATCACCACCAAGACGGAGAGCCGGGTGAACAAGAAGAACCTCATGCAACGGCTCTCCGACTCCCTTGCCCTGGCCAGCGGTGAGATGCAGGGCAGCCTCGTCACCCAGAAGTACAAGTCCCGCAAGGTCGCCGGCCTCCCAGGAGAGGAGCTCATCCTCCGCTACACCGAGGGAAACGACAGCGAGCTCTACTGTCTGTGGACCTACGCCGGCGAGGAGAACTCCGGCAGCCATCCCAAGATGACCATCGAGATGGAGAGCAGCCTCGAGCAGGATGACGCCAAGGTGGCGCTCTGGAACCAATTGCTCGACTCGGTGCGCCCCGCGGGGCTGTGAGGCGGGTAGGGCGGACCTCGAGGCCTGGACAACAGCAAGACACAGTGTGTCGGCGCGCATGGTGGTGAGTCAGGATGGCTACGGAGCTTGCTG
The DNA here is from genome assembly GCF_003044305.1 of Vitiosangium sp. GDMCC 1.1324. Lineage (GTDB taxonomy): Bacteria > Myxococcota > Myxococcia > Myxococcales > Myxococcaceae > Archangium. Next base: position 615,134 of record NZ_PZOX01000001.1, read on the forward strand.
ACAGGTTGGAGCGGCATGCTTTGTGGCTCGAGTCGCGGGGCAAGAAGGGCGCGCGGCTCTCGATGGAGGATGCGGATCTCTCCGCGAGAGAGCTGAGTACCGAGGATCTGACAGAGGCCGAGTTGCCCGGCACCCGCTTCGATGGGAGCGACCTGAGCATGGCGAAGCTACACGGCGCCAATCTCGCCTCGGCCTCGTTCGTCAAAGCCAATCTTTCTGGCGCCCAGATGACCAAGGCGAATCTGGATTATGCCTCCTTGAAGAATGCCAACCTGAGTGGGGCCAATGCCCTGAGGGCCAGCTTCTACGAGACAGATCTTCAAGGCGCGGACCTCTCTGGCGCTGATCTCCATGGTGCCTATCTCGTCAATGCCAACCTGGAGTCCGCCAACCTGGAGTCCGCCAACCTGCGAGGAGCTCAATTGGGAGGAGCCACCTTCCAGGGCGCCAATCTCACGGGGGCGGACCTGAGTGGAGCGGACTTGAGTGGTGCGTCGGGTCTTGCCGCCGTCCAGGCCTCCTGGCTCATGCAGGGCCCGGAGAAGGCCCCGATCAGGCTCGAAGGTGAGGCGTTGCGCAGCTGGCTGGAGACCGCGGGTACTTCGAAATGAGGACCCGCCCGCTCTCCTCGAGGGCGCGCTACATTCCGCGCACGGCGTGGGGCTGGTAGGGCGCTTCCAGCGCCTTCGCCTCGTCCGGGGTGAGTGTCACGTCCACCGCTCGGATGGCCGCGTCCAGGTGCTCCAGCTTCGTGGCGCCGATGATGGGTGCCACCACCGCCGGCCTGGACAACAGCCACGCCAGGGACACCTCGGCGGGCGTGCGGCCCTTTGCCTCGGCCACCTGCTTCACTGCCTCCACCACGTCCCAGTCGTGCGGATTGTCGTAGAGCGCCGCCGCGTACGCGTCCGAGCCGGCGCGCGCCGTGGACTGCTTGTCATCCAGCGTCTTGCGCGTACCCGCGAGCAGCCCGCGCGCCAGCGGGGACCACGGAATCACGCCGATGCCCTCCGCCTCGCACAGCGGCAGCATCTCCCGCTCCTCTTCGCGGTAGAGGAGGTTGTAGTGGTTCTGCATCGACACGAAGCGCGCCCAGCCGTTGCGCTCGGAGAGGCTCAGCGCCCGGGCGAACTTCCACGCCGCCGAGGAGCTCGCGCCGATGTAGCGGACCTTCCCCTGTCTCACGAGTTGATCCAACGCCGACAGTGTCTCCTCCATCGGCGTCTCCGGATCCATCCGGTGGATCTGGTACAGGTCGATCGTCTCCACCCCGAGCCGCTTCAGGCTCGCCTCACAGGCCTGCACCACGTGCTTGCGCGACAGGCCTCCCATGTTGGGCTGGTTGTTCATGGGGAAGTAGACCTTGGTGGCAATCACTACCTCTTCCAGCTTCGCGTACCTGCGCAGGGCCCGCCCCGTCACCTCCTCGCTCACCCCGAGCGAGTACATGTCCGCCGTGTCGAAGAAGTTGATGCCCGCCTCCACCGCTCGCCGAAAGAAGGGCTGCGAGGCTTCCTCGTCCAGCACCCACGGACGCCAGGCGGGAGTGCCGTAGCTCATGCATCCCAGGCAGATTCGCGACACCTTCAGGCCGGTATGTCCCAGGTTGGAGAATTTCATCGCTTCAGCGTGCCATACCCACCGTGCGACTCCAGCCCTCGTTCCATGCCTCGAGCGCACTCTGTCTCGTGAACGCGGGTTTTCTCTCCGTGAAGACTCTCCTCACTCGCTCATAAATCGGTGCTCGGGGGTGGGGCCAGCACGTCCACCAGGCCTCGAGCCACCGCCGCGGCGAAGGACTCCAGGGTGCGCTCCTCGCGCCAGCGAGCTACCTCTTCGAAGTCCAGGGCGTGGTGCGTCTCGATGATGACCGAGGGCATGGGCGGCTTGCGCAGCACGAAGATGCGCTGCCCTGGCCGATGCCGGCTCACGAACGTCCCCGGCTGCTCGGTGTCGGAGGCGTACAGGCCCACATAGTCCTCGCCGCCATAGGGGAGCAACCCGGCCTCTCCCATGCGCCGGGCGAGCGCCCGGGCGAGGGCCAGCCGCCGGGACAGCAGGGGCTCGGAGGTGTCGTCCGCATAGAGCACGCTGTACCCGGGGGCCGCGTCATTGCGCAGGCACCACGAGTCCGTGGCACCCAGCCACGCGGTCGCCTCGCCTCGCGAGTCCGAGTGGAGACTCACGAAGAGCTCCGCCCGCCAGCGCTCGGCCTCGCCGAGCCGCTCCTGATACGAGGGCCGCTGCCCCGGCTTCCGGCTCAACTTCACTTGGAAGTGCCCCGTGGCCTCCAGCCGCCGCGCGAGATCCTCGGCGGCCCGCAGGGTGAAGGACTCCTCCTGCTCGCAGGTGACGGACGTGTTCCCCCCGTTCCCGGGCGCGCCGTGCCCCGCGTCCAGGTAGATGCGCTTGCGCCCGAAGCCCTTGGGGAACTCCACCGGCGCCACCGTGAGCGGAGCGTTCGCGGCCGGCCAGACGGGTGGGGCCTCCACGATGGGTGAGGGGGAATGAGGCGCGACCACGGTGGGGGTGGGGTGGGGCTCGAGGGTGCTGGGGGCCGCCCGGGCCTGCTCTCCGCACCCAGGGGTGGTGCACAGGCTCAGCAGGAGCAGCGGTATCCACGTGGGGGACTTCGGCATGTCTCCTCGGACCCCGGCCGGTGGGCCGGGGTTCCCAGCATAGCGCGAAGGCCAAACGGACAACGGGCAGGTCCCCGCGAGGGAACCTGCCCGTCATCGAACTTCAGTGCTGGCCTGGGGCCGCGCTAGGCGCGGACCTCGGGAGTCGGCTCCGTCTGGGGAGGGACGGACTTCTCGCCGCCCTCCGGGGGAGCCACCGGCGACTTGAACGGCGACTTCTCCAGCGCCGCGTCGAGCACCTCGTCCATGCGGGTGGCGAAGATGAACTCGATGTCGTTCTTCGCCTGGTCCGGCACGTCCTGCAGGTCCTTGCGGCAGCGCTCCGGGAGGATGACGCGCTTGATGCCGGCGCGGTGAGCCGCGAGCACCTTCTCCTTGATGCCGCCCACCGGCAGCACCAGGCCACGCAGGGTGGCCTCGCCCGTCATCGCCGTATCGCCGCGCACCCGGATGCCCGTGAGCAGGCTGGTGAGCGCGGTGAGGATCGTCACGCCGGCCGAGGGACCGTCCTTCGGGATGGAGCCCGCGGGGAAGTGCAGGTGCAGGTCCGTCTTCTCGAGGAAGTTGGAGTTGATGCCGAGCGCCTCCGCCTTGCTGCGCAGGTAGCTCAGCGCCGCCGTGGCGCTCTCCTTCATCACGTCGCCGAGCTGACCGGTGAGCGTCATGCCGCCCTTGCCGGCCATCTTGGTCGCCTCGATGAAGAGCAGGTCGCCACCGGCCGCCGTCCAGGCCAGACCCGTGGCCACGCCCGGCACCTCCGTGCGCTCCGCGACCTCCGAGTAGAACATCTCGGGCCCCAGGATCTCCTTCACCCGGTTGGCGTCGATGTTCTGCTTGTCGGTCTTCCCGCCGGCCACCTCGACCGCCACCGCGCGGCAGATGTCCGCGATGCGGCGCTCCAGGTTACGCACACCGGCCTCACGCGTGTACGAGACGGTCAGCGTGAGCAGGGCCTCGTCGGTGATGGTGATGTGGTCCTGGCTCAACCCGTGCTCCTTGAGCTGCTTGGGCACCAGGTGGATGCGCGCGATGCTCTGCTTCTCCTCGAAGGTGTAGCCAGAGAGCTCGATGATCTCCATGCGGTCACGCAGTGGCCCGGGGATCGGATCCAACTGGTTCGCCGTGGCGATGAAGAGCACCTTGGACAGGTCGAACGCCACATCCAGGTAGTGGTCGCTGAACGTGTTGTTCTGCTCCGGATCCAGCACCTCGAGCAGCGCCGCGCTCGGGTCGCCGCGGAAGTCCGCGCCGAGCTTGTCGATCTCATCCAGCATCATCACCGGGTTCTTCGTCCCGGCCTTCTTCATGCTCTGGATGAACCGGCCCGGGAGCGCGCCGACGTAGGTACGCCGGTGGCCACGGATCTCCGCCTCGTCGCGCACGCCGCCGAGCGACAGGCGCACGAACTTGCGGCCCACCGCCTTGGCGATGCTCTGACCCAGCGACGTCTTACCGACACCCGGCGGCCCGACCAGGCAGAGGATGGGCCCACGCATGTCGTTCTTGAGCTTGCGCACCGCCAGGTACTCCAGGATGCGCTTCTTCACCTTCTTGATGCCGTAGTGGTCCTTGTCGAGCGTCTGCCGCGCGTTCTCGATGTCGAGGTTGTCCTCGCTGACCTTGGACCAGGGCAGGTCCGCGATCCAATCGAGGTAGGTGCGCGCGACGGTGTACTCGCTGGAGGCCGCCGGGATCGTCTTCAGGCGGTTGAGCTCCTTCTGGGCCACCTTCTCCACGTCGGGAGGCAGGCCGGCCTTCTTCAGGCGCTCCTGCAGCTCGTCGAGCTCCTCCTCCTCCTCGCCCATCTCGCCGAGCTCTTCCTTGATCGCCTTGAGCTGCTGGCGCAGGTAGTACTCGCGCTGGGTCTTCGACATCTCGCCCTTCACGGCGGAGTCGATCTTGTTGGAGAGCTTGAGGATCTCCCGCTTGCGGTTGAGCAGCTCGAGCACGAGCTTCATCCGGGCCTTGAGGTCCACCGTCTCCAGGACGGCCTGCTTCTCCTCGATGGGCACGTCCACGTTGGCGGCGATGAGGTCCGCCAGGTGGCCCGGGTGGGTGATGGACTCGACCAGCTCGGTGGCCGCGGCGGGCAGCTCGGGCATCAGCTCGATGACCTCGCGCGCCAGCTTCTTGAGGTTGATGCCCAGGGCCTCGACCTCCACGTTCTCCGCCGAGGTCTTGTCCTCCACGGCATCCACGCGGGCCTTGAGGTAGGGGGCCTCCTGCACCAGGTCCAGCACGCGGAAGCGCGCCAGGCCCTGGACGACGAGCGAGTAATTGTCCTCGCCCATCTTCAGGAGCTTCACGATGCGGGCAACCGTGCCCATGGTGTAGAGGTCGGACGCGCCCGGATCCTCCTCCTCGGCGCGGCGCTGGGTGACGACGCCAATCACCTGGTCGTCACGCACCGCGTCCTTGATGAGGGCGATCGTCTTCTGCCGCCCCACCGCGAGCGGCAGGACGCCACCCGGGAAGAACACGGAGTTGCGCAGGGGGAGGATGGGGAGGACCTGGGGAATGTCCTCCTTGTTGATCATCCCCGGGGGTGCCATGGCCGCCGGCATGGCTGCTGCAGCGGCGGTACCCTTCTTCTTGTCGTCGGACATGTAGTCGGTGCCTCGGTTTCCAACCCGGCGGACAGCTTCCGGGCCGGTTGAACTGCGTACCAGTTGTCGATCTTCTGTGGGAGTTGACTCAACGTAGCAACCAAAACGCACATGGCAAACGCGACCTGCGTTTTTCGTGGTGGCAGTCGGCTGCCGGACGCTTGCTCGCACATCCTCCGGGGGTAGGGCATGTTAGGCGGCCCCCCCTATTGTCGCGGCACGGCGAGCACTTCGCCAAGCCGCGTTTTTCAGGAGATACCCTCGATGCTTCCCATCCGTTCGAGCGCGCTGCTGGCCGTGGCCCTATGGGGCGTGGCCTGCTCCTCTCCGGTGGAGCAGCCCGGCTCCACGTTGCCGGGCCGCTGCCAGGGCGAGGCACCCCTGATCTCCGCCCAGAAGACGGACATCCTCTTCGTCATCGACAACTCGGGGTCCATGGCCGAGGAGCAGGCGGCCATTGCCACCGAGCTGCCCGCCTTCCTGGACGAGCTCCGGCAGGGGAACGGGGTGGAGCAGGACTTCCGCGTGGGGGTCATCACCACGTCGGTGTACCTGCACTCGCTGTTCGACAACCACGAACAGGTCACCAACTATCCCGACCAGTCCGGGCGGCTGCAGCCGGTGCCGGACGCGCTGGGCCGGCCCACGGCCGAGCGCTACCTCGACCAGTCGGACCCGGAGCTGCTGGAGAAGTTCCGCCGGCTGGTGAAGCAGGGGACCCAGGGCAGCGGCCAGGAGTCCCCCTTCGAGGCGGTGCGGCTGGCGGTGACGCCCCCCCTGTCCACGACGGCCCTCGCGGACGGGGGCAACGGGGGCTTCCTGCGGGATGGCGCCCGGCTGCTGGTGGTGGTGGTCTCGGACGAGGAGGACTGCAGCTCCACCCAGAGGCCGCCGCCGGTGGTCCTGACGCGGGACACGTCGAGGGATCTGTGCAGCGAGCAGGCGGATCTGCTCACGCCGGTGACGGAGTACGTCCGCATCCTGCGCGGCCTGGAGGATAGGACGGGCAAGGCGCGCGAGGTGCTGTGGGCGACGATCGGCCCGGTGGCGCTGTCGGACAAGCGGGCCGAGGCGGTCCAGGACGTGACGCCGGATGGGACGTTCGTGCGCAACGTGGACTGCCCCACCTCCTATGGGCCCGGGTACCGGCAGCGGGAGATGGCGTCGATGTTCGACACGGGGCTGAAGAACCTGGACTCCATCTGCCGGGCGAGCTTCCGGGAGACGCTGGTGTCCATCGCCACGCTGGCCAGGACGTCGCAGAGCATCGAGGTGATGAACCTGCCGGACCCTCGGCTGGTGCAGGTGCGGGTGACTCGGGAGGACGATTCGGTCCAGACGTGCAGCGTGGCGGGGGGAGATCTTTCGTATGAGCCCTCCACGGAGCGCCAGGCGGCACGCCTGTTCTTCCAGTCCTCGTGCCCCAGGCGGCTGACCGACAAGAAGATCGAGGTGAAGGTGCTCTGCGCCGGCTGATCTCCCTCTCCCGTGGGACGAGGGCCGGGCCGAGAGGAGGTCGCCTCGTCTGTGTGCCTCCGCTGGCTCTCAGCCCCTGGACGCGCCTGTCCGCTGGCTTTGTCGCACTGCGTCATGGCGCCCGGTTCGTGTTCGTGGCCTCCGTTCGCTTCGGCTCTTCCGGCCTGGCGGTCATCGGAGGCTGCTCGTCCCGGGCGGTGTCCGCTGGGGCGTTCTGGCGCTGGGACAGGACGATGAAGGGGACGGCCATCAGCTCGATCGCCGCGCCGAGCACGTACGAGGTCCCGTAGCTCCAGACGTCTGCCGACCGGCCGAGCACTGGCTGCGCGATCACGCCGCCGCTCGAGCCGACCAGCGAGTCGAAGGAGAGGATGGTGGCGCGTTGCTGGGAGGGGATCAGGCCATTGAGGAACGCCTGGCGGATCGGTATCGTGGCCGAGAAGAGCAGGCCCCAGATCACCACCAGAGCGAGGACGATCCAGAAGTTGTGGCTCAACCCGATGCCGGCCATGGTGACAACGCTCGCGATCACGCTGGCGATGAGGGCCGAGGTGCGGCGCCGGAAGAGCTTCCGCACCCAGGGCGCGGTCAGGCCCCCGGCGATCTGGGCACCGGCGACGATCGCGGCGGCCAGACCGGCGATGCCGTACGCCGTGGGCTTGCCGTAGAGCTGCAGGAGGTACGGCTGCAACGCGTAGAACGCGTAGATGCTGACTCCCGCCGAGAAAGGTGATGACAGCATCGTCCATTTCACGGCGGGGACTCGCCAGCCGTACTGGACCGAGGCCGAGACGATCTTCCGCATCTCCCCCAGCGGCCGTCCGCCGCGATGGGGCGTGAAGCCGAGGTCCTTCATCACGAGGAAGGCCAGGACGAACATCACGCCGAGGATGACCGCTCGCAGCACGAACGGTAACCCCAGGTTGGTGACCTGGGCCACGTACCCGCCCGCCACCGATCCGATCAGCATCGCGATCCCTCCAACGACCTGGCCTCGGCCCAGGACCGCTTCGAGGCTGCCGGTGTAGCCGGTGGCCTTCAGCGCATCGACCAACCAGGCTTCGAAGGCACCCGAGTAGAAGGTGAAGCCGAGTCCGAGCAGGACCGAGCACACCGCCCACATCCAGAACGGCGCGCGGATCCGCCAGAGCAGGACGTACAACAACGTCGAGAGCATCAGGGTGACGGTCCCGAGCAGATACGACATCCGCCGTCCGGCGGTGTCCGCGATGACGCCGGTGGGCACTTCGAACACCACCATGCCGGCGGTGAAGAAGGCATTGGCGGCGAAGGCCTCCAGATTGGTCAGGCCGGCATCCAGCAGGAAGATCGTGTTGATTCCCCAGATCAAGGACGCTGCCAGCGTGTTGCCGAGCAGCAACGTGTAATAGATGCGTTTGATCCGCGGGGGAGTGGGAAGCATGGCCTCGGGCGAGCACGTCGGGTTGGCATCAAACGTGTTGCCTGCGGCGGCATACGGCAGGCCCTGGCGCACCCACCCATGGACCTTGACGTCGATTGCCTACCTTGACTTACAGCCCTGAAGGAGGACTCGGCTGCCGTCCAGGCGACATTTCCTGGCGCATGTCAGACCGCTCGGCATACTGAACCTCGTTTCAGGTCCAGTGTCTGACGAGGGACGTAATGAGTGGGACGGCCGAGAAGCTGTCGGTGACGGTAGAGGCACTGAGGGAGCAGATCCGCCGGTTGCAGGCGGCGCCGAGGAAGTACCTGGCGGCGCTGCGCACCGGGGTGGAGGCCTTCGACGAGCTGCTGCCCGGGGGAGGGCTGCCGCTGGGGCAGGTGGTGGAGCTGTGGGGGGAGGCGGCCTCGGGGCGGACGAGCCTGGCGCTGAGGGCGGTGGCATCGGCGCACCGGGAAGGCCGGCTGTGCGCGTACGTGGATGGACCGGGCGAGCTCTACCCGCCAGCGGCGGTGGCCGCGGGGGTGGACCCCTCCCGGCTGCTGATCGTGCGGCCGAAGACGGCGGAGCAGCTGGCGTGGTCGGCGGTGCAGCTCGTGCGCAGCGGGGCGTTCGCGTGCGTGGTGCTGGACCTGACGCGGGGCCCGAGGGGGAAGGGCGAGGGAGGCGTGCGGCTGTCCCCGGCGGAGGGCAAGCGGCTGATGGACGCGGCGGGGCGAGGGGGGAGTCTGCTGCTGTTGCTGACGGCGCCGGAGGCCCCGGCGGACGGGATGATGCGCCTGCGGACCGAGTCGCGGGGGGAGTCGGGCCTGTCCGTGGAGGTGGTGCGCAGCCGACAGGGGGGAATCGGCTCGAGGGCGCTGGTGCCGTGGCGGGCGCTCCATCCGGAGCTGGAGCAGGAGGAGTCCCCGTGGGGCTCGGAGCTGCTGCCGGCCGAGGACGTGACGGTGCCGGAGCTCGAGCGCGAGCGCGAGAAGGCTCCGCGCGAGGGGCACCGGGGAATCCTGGGACAGAGGCCGGGGCGGGACGCGCCGATGCCGTCGCTGCGCGCGGACCTGGACGCGGGCTCGGCCCTGCACTGAGGCGAGGGAAGGGGAACGGACATGCGGCTGGGGTATCTGCACTTTTCGCGCTTCCCGGTGCAGCGCAAGGTCATCGAGCTGCCGGAGCTGGCGGGCAAACCTTTCGTCCTGGTGGAGGAGGTGCGCGGCCAGCAGCGGGTGGCGTGCGCGTCCACGAGCGCGCTGAAGGCCGGCGTGCGGCAGGGGATGACGCTCACCGCGGCGAACGCGCTGGAGCCCTCGCTGCGGCACTTCCCGTACCGGCCCGAGGAGGAGCGACGGGCACTGGTGGGGATTGGCGAGATGCTGATGGCGCTGGCGCCGGGCTTCCAGCTGTCGGCGCCGGACGGGCTGTGGTTCGACGCGGGAGCGGCGCACCTGGTGAAGGGGGAGGAGGGGCTGTGCGCGAAGGTGCTGGCCCTGTGCTCGGAGCTGGGCTGGCGGGGGCGGGTGGTGGTGGCCTCGGAGAAGTTCACCGCGCGGACGCTGGCCCGGTATGGGGCTCGGCGGATGGACGTGGTGCCGGAAGGGGAGGGCGCACAGGCGCTGGCCCCACTGCCGCTGAGCGCCCTGGAGGGCCCTGAGCAGGCGGCGTTCGCGGCGCTCGGACTGACGACGCTGGGGGAAGTGGCGGCGCTGCCCGTGGGGGCGGTGACGGCACGAGGTGGTGCGGCGGGCATGCGGGCGCACACGCGCTGCCGGGGCGGGGATGAGACCCCCTTCATCGCCGAGGTGCTGGAGGAGGTGTTGGAGGAGCAGCTGACGCTGGAGTGGCCGGCCGAGTCGCTGGAGCCGCTGCAGTTCGCGCTGAAGACGGTGTTGGATCGGCTGTGCGGGCGGCTGGGGGGACGGCGCCGTGCGGCGATGCGGCTGAACCTCACGTTGAAGTTGGATCCATCGGGACAGGCGGTGGTGCCGCTCACCCTGGCGAGGCCGACGGCGCAGTCGAAGATGCTGCTGGACCTGACGCGGCACCGGCTGTCGGACGTGCGGCTCGAGGGCCCTGTGGCGGGGCTGACCCTTCGGGTGGAGGAAGACTGCGAGGATCGGGGCCAGCAGCTCTCGCTGGGGGACGCGCCCGAGGGGGACGCGGCGCTGGAGGTGGTGCTCTCGCGGCTGGCGACGGCGCTGGGCGAGGACTCGCTCTTCATGGCCTCGCTGGAGGACACGCACCGTCCCGAGGACGCGTACGCGGCGAAGACCTTCCGGCCACCACCGATGCGGCGGGGATTGGAGGGCGAGCTGCTGCAGCAGGTGGAGGCCGCGGAGCCGGTGCCCGAGGTGCTGCGGGAGAGGCCCTCGCGGATGCTGGGGAATCCGACCACGATCGACGTGGAGATGACGGCCTCGGGGGAGTTGCTGGCGGCGAGGCTCGGAGGACGGAGGCGGCGGGTGACGGCGTTGGTGGGCCCGGAGCGGCTGAGCGGGGACTGGTGGGACGCGCGTCCGTACAGCCGGGATTACTACCGCGTGCACTTCGAGGGACTGGGACAGGCGTGGGTGTTCCGGGATGCGCGCGACGGCCGCTTCTACCTGCAGGGCCTCTTCGATTGAAGGCGGGCCCTACTCACGCTTGAGAATCACTCCATCATCGCTGATGGCGTAGCTCGCGCCCGCATCGACAGGGCCTGGCTTGAGTCCACAGCGCTCATCTTCTTTCGGAGTGAAGTGGATGAAGGTCACGCCACCTTCGCCACGCTTGACCCAAGCATCATAGTTTTCGATTCGTTGCAGACAGCGTGCCCACTCATCGGCGTTCTTGGATGGCCCCGTACCCATTGGCCGGAAATCGTCCATGGCAATTTGAATTGCCTTGAGCTGCGGCCCGGTAACCGTTGCCGCATCCTTGCCCCATTCTGGGAACTGGATGCTCTCGGAGACCTCGGGCTTCGCAACGGGCGCCTTCCGATGGATGTGGATGCATCCGGGAAGGGCAATGAGCAGGAGACCCAGGCCAATTCGTTTCATCCGTTCTCCGCTTAAAGGCCGATGCCGCATTTGTGGGATGCCAAATTGGTTCGATGCTGGATTCATGGGACCATTACTCACCGCGGAAGTCATCCGTGACCTGTTTGATGGGGGCGAACTTCCCGTCTCGAAGTTGGAAGACCGTTCGAGCCTGGAAGTCATACAGGTAGACTTCGCAAATAGTGTTGAACATCACCCGAAAATAGAAGCGTTGGCGACGTGCCTGTAGATCTTCGGGAGAGAATCTCGAAGCTGCAGGGTGGCTATGGTAGTCTGCATAGATCTCGACTTCCGACGCTTCGGGGTCATTGACCTCATCCGGTGGATAGCAAGCCTTTCGCCCGCCCGGTAGGTCCAAAGCAGGTCCCAGGGATGAGGGGTAGCTCGCGAAGAACCGCGGGTCCCCACGGCGCCGGTAGATGGCTCCGCAGTATTCCTGGCCACCTCGCTGATGGCCAGCTTTCGCGCCTGGCATGTCTCGGACCTTTTCACATAGCCGAGGAGCGAGAGCCTCCAGATTGTCAGCAGGTCCCAGCATCGGTCCCGTCACGACGATTCGGCCATCAGGCTTACGCCAGAATTTCGGCGGCCCGCCGGTAGCGCATCCCAGGGTACTCCCCAGAGCGAGCAGTACCGCGAGAGAACGCAGCATCATTTCTGCTCCCTGCCTTTCAGGTGATGACCGGCATAGATCGTACCATGAGTCCTGCCGGCGACGGCACTGGGTGAGGACTCGCTCTTCATGGCCTCGCTGGAGGACACGCACCGTCCCGAGGACGCGTACGCGGCGAGGGCCTTCCGGCCACCACCGATGCGGCGGGGATTGGAGGGCGAGTTGCTCCAGCAGGTGGAGGCCGCGGAGCCGGTGCCCGAGGTGCTGCGGGAGAGGCCCTCGCGGATGCTGGGGAATCCGACCACGATCGACGTGGAGATGACGGCCTCGGGGGAGTTGCTGGCGGCGAGGCTCGGAGGACGGAGGTGGCGGGTGACGGCGATGGTGGGCCCGGAGCGGCTGAGCGGGCCCCGCAGGCTCAATGCTTCCGAGGGCTTGCGAATGGCTGGTAACATCTGGACAACCTCCCCCTCTCCAGGAGGCTTAATCTTCGGAATCTTCCGAAAAGCGCTTTCGCTGATTTTTGGCTTCAGCTTTTGGGTCCCTCAAGTATGCAACCATGTCCTTCAGGATAATGGCTTCGAATGCTCGTGCCCCAGACGTCGAATGCACGAAGGAGTGAGTGCATCCGTGGAATTTCCTCAATTGGGTATGTTGATCATCCAGGTATGATGTGACATCGAACATCATACGCCATTTCTCGCCCATTTCCCAAGCCACAACCAGACCGATTTCTGATGGGAATTTTATTTCGTTTTGGAAATCCTCAATCAGCGCATCCACATTGTATTTGTACTCAAGAATCTTGACTGGGGAACGCAATGGACCGCTCTGGCCAGTAAAAGATTCCTCGACTACGCCGAGGGGATTGTCGGGGGAGTGGATGTATTTTGCATAAGGAGGATCCATCGCTACTCTAAACAGCCCGTCGTACTGCTGGTACTGGCTGCTGGAGATGAGATGTACTCCGCGAACAAGCCCCGACGAGAGCATTTGGTTGAATGTTGCCACAACATCCTGCTCTGTCAAAGGAGTCGAGCGGATTGGCAGTTCTTGTGTTGGGAGAAAGAGCCCTTTGCCTTTAATGGCAAGAGGACTTTCTTTTTCATGCTCCTTCTGCTGCTCGATCCATTGATCGAGTTTGATCTCCTCGTGAAAGATTGGCTCGCCGGTGGCCTTGCGCAGCAGATTAGAGCGTTTCCTGAAGGCCGTCACAGCGGACACGGCAAGTTTTTCGGCCAGTCGAACATGCTCTGGCTGGAATCCCTTGCGTCCAAGATCGGGTTCGGCCCGATCCATGTGGACAATTACGTGGGCCAAGTTTTGAAATCCGATGTTGTTGGTCATCGGGATCGTGATCGGGAGCCCCTGAGGCATGCTCCGGGTAGCCAATTGGAGTCCACCTCGTATTAGACGGTGGCCTTTCCTTAGGTGGAGCTTGCTGTCATTAAGTTCATCCCAGAGTTCAGTAGAGAACGCCAGGAAAACATAGATGCTTATTCCGAGTTCGTTGGCGAGTTGTTGCTCGGCCTTGTCGAGTTTGGGTCTAATAGGGCTGCTTTCACTCTCTTGCAGCAACTCTTCGCCAGACCATTCTCCCCACAGTCCATTGAGCTTCAGGTATTTTGCGGGGATTTTGGATGGATCATCCCCCTTTGAAATACCTTTCATCCTCTTGAGCAGAGAGTGGATCCCAATCGGTTATGAGTTCAGCCTGGTTTTGCTTCGTAGGATTCTGCTTCGTGGGTATGGTTGGCATGCTTACCTCAGGTCTAGATCACAAAGCTCGGCGCGGCTAGCTCGGGTCGTTGTAGGATGCCAGGAAGCCTGGCAGCCACGGCGGGACGCCTCGGATCAGTGGAGGGCTCCCAGGGCGCGTAAGCTGAAGCTCAGGCCGATGTGGGACGTTGGGGCACAGCGGCCAGCTACGGCGGACGCCTCGGGCCGGTGGAGGGCCGTCGGGGCCCTGCGGCTCGGGGATTTGCCCCAACTACGAAGCTCGACGTAGATGGAAAGAGGAAGCTTGGGCCGGTCGAGTTCGTAGATGGGGCGTCCGGCTGGGTCTGTCTGGCCCCCTCCCCTTTACAGGGGAAGGGCCCCGACCGCTCGGCTGCTTACTGTTCGGTGGGGCTGTCTCCACCCGACGCTATGAACGCCTCCAGACTGGCCGGGTCAATCCTCACGGTAGCCCCAGCCCGGACAAACCGAAGCCGTCCCCCCGGCGCACAGTCTGTGGACGGTGGCGGGAGACACCGCCAGTCGTTCGGCCACCTCCCGCGCCGTCAGCAGCCACGCCAGCATGGGCCGCGCTTGCAGCACGGGTGCAGCAAAAGGCTTGGTAAGTCCCGTTACGGGTTGGGACGGTTGGACGGAACCAGGCCCGGCAGGCTCAATGCCTCCGAGAGCTTGCGAAGGGCTGCTAACGTCTGGACGGAACCCCCTCCCTCTCAGGTAGAGAGCTGGGGTGAGTTTCGCAGGGGGATCAGGGGCTGGGTGGGCTGAGCCGCTTCAGCTTCTTTTCCAGCCCTGGGGATACCAGCACCTGGTTGTCCGCCGTCACCAGCACGGCCGAGGCACCGTGCTTCTCCGCGAGCGCCAGCCCCTCCTGGCCTCCGAGGATGAACACGGACTTCGTCAGCACCTCCGCGTCCACAGCACTCGGGGCGAGGATGGTCGCCGAGCGCGATGCCGTCGCCGGGTAGCACGTCCTCGGGTCGATGATGTGGTGGTAGCGCTTGCCGTCCAGGATGAAGAAGTTCTCGTAGTCCCCGCTCGTCGAGAAGGCTGCGTCGGAGACCTCGAGCACCGCGAAGACGCTGTCCCGCTCGCCGCGCGGATCCCGGATCCCCACCTTCCACGGCCGGCCCTCCTTCTTCCCCGCCGCATAGAAGTCCCCTCCGGCCTGCACGAAGAAGTCCTTGAACCCGAGCCCCCTCAGCTTCTTCACCGCCTGGTCCACGCCCCAGCCCTTCGCCAGCCCGCCCAGCCCGAGTTGCATCCCCGCTCGCTTCAGCCGCGCCCCACACCCGTTCGTTCCACCGTCCGCCGCCGGAGCCAGCTCCAGGTCCTTGTACGAGATGAGCGCGCACCGCTTCTTCAGCTCGGCCTCGTCCGGTAGGGCAGGGGTCAGGTCCGTTCCGAAGCGCCACATCCCCCGCAGCGCTGCCCACGTCGGATCAAACAGCCCTCCTGTCTGCTCGGCTCCCTGCACTCCGCGCCGCAGCGCCGCGCACAGGTCCTCGGGAATCGCCACGAACTCCCCGTCTCCCGCCTTGCGGTTCACCGTCGAGAGCTCGCTGTCCGGGCGCCACTCGTTCATCACCTGGTTGACGCGCTCGAAGGCCGCGAACGCTGCGTCGAAGCCCTCTCGCGCTTTCTCCGGTGTGCCTCCCACCAGCGTCACCGTCACCGCCGTCCCCATCATCGGGCGCGTCTCGGTGCGGACTCGAGGAGCGGGGGCGGCCGCCAGGACCACCAGCAGGACACTCAGCATCATGGATGCTCTCTGTCACATGAGAGCACCTGATGACGCCAGCAGTACCCTCGGCTTGACCCATTCCAGGGGGCATAGTAACTCCATCATTCTCGTCCGTTGAGAATGAGTTTCAAAATCATTCACCCATCCGTCGGCACACCTGACGCCGCGGGGCAGGGGGCACTCCGTCCCCGCGCCTTCGCCGCCGTGCTGGCGTGTGTCGTGGGTGCTGGTGTGGTGGCGCGGCTGCTCGCGCTGCCCCGGCTCCTGCCGGACCTGGATGCGGTGAACTTCGCCCGCTCCCTCCACGGGTTCGATCTCGCGGCTCAGGCCCCGCACTTCCCGGGCTACCCGGTGTACGTGCTCATGGCCCGGTGGGCCTCGGCCGCCGGTGCCTCCGAGGTGGGGGCGCTCGCCTTGCCCGGACTCGTGCTCGGGGCGGTGGCCATCGGGGTGCTGGGGTTCGTTCTCCGGCCATACCTCGGGGCGGCTGGAGCGCTGGTGGCCTCGGCCCTGCTGGCGCTGCTGCCCCTCCCCGTCCTCTTCGGCGCGACTCCCGGCTCGGATGGGGCGGGCCTCGCGCTCCTGGCACTCGCGGCTTGTGCCGTGTTGGTGACTGGTGACTCCACACCTCGGGCGGCGGTGCTGGCGGGCGCGCTGGCAGGCGTGGCGCTCGGGGCCCGGCCTTCGTTCCTCCCGGCATTGTTCGGACTGGCCCTGGTGGTGCCTCTCGGTCGGCGGCTGGCGGCGCTCGTGGGCAGCGGGCTCGGCGTGGTGGCGTGGCTCGTTCCGATGGTGGCGCTCACCGGCCCGGCGCAGCTGCTGCGCATCGGCTCGGGCTTCCTGCTCGGCCACGCGGGGAAGTGGGGCGGCACCGTGGCCGTGCGCCCGGACCTCGGCTGGCGGCTGGAGAACCTCGGGTTCGACATCTTGGCCGCGGGCCTCGGGCTGCCCTGGCCCGGCGTGGACGGTGACTCCGTGGTGATGGGGGCCGTGCGTCTCTTCCTGGCGCTGGGCTTCGTCGGGGCGCTGGGGGCACTCGTCCATGCGGCGCTCCGCCGGACGCTGTCCGTCTCCGAGCGCAGGGTGGCACTGCTGGCCCTGGCTCTCGGTGTTCCTTACGGCATGTGGATGTTCCTCGGGCAGAACCTGCTCAAGGCGCGTCATGCCCTGCCCGTGGTGCTCGCGCTCGCGTTGCTGGTGGCGGTGGGCATGGCGGTGCTCGCCCGAGCCCGGCCCTCCCGGGTGTTTCCCCTGGCCACGGCCCTGGTCATGAGCACCGCGGCCGTCATGCTGCCGGTGGCGCTCGAGCAGGGCAGTGAGCCCTCGCCCGCGGCCCGCCTAGTATCGCACGTCTCCCGCACGCTTCCCCCGTCCGGCACGCTGCTCTTCACGGGCGAGGAGGCGCGGCTCTTCGAGCACTACGTGCCCCACTACCGCGCCGGCCGCCCTGCCACGGGTGAGCAGCTCCGCCTCGAGGTGGAGCGCGTGGCCGCCGCGGGCGCGGACGTCTACGTCACCTCCACTGCTCCCGGGGCCGAGGCGCTCGCGTCCCATCTGGAGCCCGTGTCGCGCTTCACGTGCAGCCGGCGTGTGCGCTCGCACGCCCACGACATCGTTCTCTTCCACTACCGGCTCGCGCCGCTGGTCGCTCCGGACAAGGTGCTCTGAATGCGCGCCCGTCTTCTCCTCTGTTTCACGCTCTGCCTCGCCGCCTGCAAGGGCCCGCTCCCCGATGACTTCCGGCCCGTCCAGGACTCGGCGACGGGCGAGCCGCGGGTCCTGGTGTCCCTCAACCGCATCATCTCCGGCCGCTACCGCGCCATCGCGCCCACCTGCATCGGGCAGCAGTACGTGGTGAGCCCGGCGGGGACTCCCGTCGAGCCGGTGCCGGGCAGCTCGGCCATGAGGCCGGGGCAGATCGTCGAGTTCCGCAACTACCAGTCCGACGTGGCCTCCAACGTCACCTCGCTGTCGGCGCCCGCGTCGCTCTTCAGCCCCAACCTGGTGAAGCCCTACAACATCCGCACCGAGGGCAAGGAGACGTTCTCCTACTGGCGCTACGCGTTCCCGCAGCCGGGCGTCTACGAGTACTTCGATACCAACATGGGGCAGCCGGGCCGCCAGGTGGTGGACTCGTACTACGGCACGGTCACGTACGTCGGCGAGTCGAGTGCGCCGAAGGCGGTGGTGTGCGTGGATCCACCGGGCTGCGTCGCGTCCGCCGAGTGCCTGAATGGCACCGCACCCGCGGGCACCACGTGCTGCACGTGCATGGGCGTGTGCTGCGAGACGGACAACCACTGCACCTCGGACAAGACCTGCCTGCGCGGCCGCTGCGTGGATCGCGAGACGGGCCAGTGATTCGCGTGAACTCTGGAGCCATCGTGCCGCGCCGCTTCTCCCTGATCCTCCTGCCCCTGTTGCTCGCGCCCCTCTCTGGCCTGGCGCAAGCCGAGGGCTCCACGCCCGCGAAGCCCGCGGAGGACGCACCCCGGAAGCCCGAGGTGCAGCCGCCGACACAGAGCGAGGGCCCACGCCTGGAGCTGGAAGGGCTGGAGGATCCGGCCAAAACAGGGACGGCTCCGGCGCCCAACGCCGAGACGCCGGACCAGGCGGCCCAGGAGACCTTCACCGAGCGGCTCCAGCCCACCACCACGCTGGCGCAGCGGGCGGCGGCGATCCTCGATCGGACGACGCTGGGCGGCTATGCCGAGCACGACTTCCTCTGGCCCGAGCAGGGGACGGCCACGTTCCGCAACCACCGGTACGTGCTCTTCGTCTACAGCCACATCTCCGAGCGCATCTCCACGGCGACGGAGATCGAGTTCGAGTTCGCGGGCAGCCCGCTCAAGCGCGACGGCGTCACGGGGGCGGGCGAGGTGCTGCTCGAGTTCTCGGTGGTGGACCTGAAGCTGACGGAGTGGGCGACCTTCCGGGCCGGCGTCATCCTGGTGCCGGTGGGTGGCTACAACCTGCGGCACGACGCGCCGGCTCAAGAGCTGCCCGACCGGCCCATCGCGTACACCACGGTCGTCCCCACCACGTGGTTCGAGTCTGGCGCGGGTTTCCTCGGCGGCTTCGATCTGGGCCGGGACTGGCGGTTGAACTACGAGGTGTACGCGATCAACGGGCTCGACGCGCGGATCCAGGATGGCCAGGGCTTCCGGGCGGCGCGTGGCAGCCACCTGGAGGACAACAACAACGACAAGGCCATCACCGGCCGGGTGTCCGTCTCGCCCTTCCTGGGCCTGGAGGCGGGCCTGTCCGGCTACACCGGCGCGTATGACCTCGAGGGACGCCGGGTGAACATGGTCAACGCGGATCTCTTCTGGCGGCTCGGCTCGTTGGATCTCACGGGCGAGGTGGTGCGCGCGTTCATCGATCCGGGCTACGTGCAGGGCTTCCCGGAGGGCTCGACGGCCAACACCCGCGACCGGGTGCCGACGGGGATGTTCGGCTTCTACGCCCAGGCCAACTACCGCTTCCGCATCGAGCCCTTCTTCCAGTTGCTCCCGGACGAGTGGCACGACGGCCACTTCACAGCGTCGCTGCGCTACGAGGAGCAGGACACGGACATGGACTTCATCACCGCGGGAGATGTGTCGCGGTTGACGCTGGGGCTGAACTTCCGGCCGCTGCCGCCCTACGTTCTGAAGACGAGCTTCTTCTGGCAGAAGAGCGGAGGCGATGGCGTGAAGCCGCACCTGTGGACGGGCGATTTCTGGAGCCAGGGCCACTGGGAGTTCCTCGCCAGCGTGGCCTACCTCTTCTGAAAGCCGGAGAACCGATGCGCACCTTCCTGCTCGTCACTGTCGTCATGTTTGCCGCGGCCTGTGCCGGGACTCCCAAGCGTCCGGAGGGGGCCGTGTCGCGCGTAGTGGTGGTGGGCGCGTCGGTGGTGGCGCAGCCTGCGCCGCGAGGACTGGTCTCGAACGCGTTCGGCGACGACTCGCCGCGCGAAGTGGTGGCCCGGGAAGGCGCCGAGGCCCTGCGCTCGCGGGGCTACCAGGTGCTGGGCGTGGAGCTGACGGCCGGGCCCGCGCCCTCGGTGGAGCAGGCGGCGGAGCTGGCGCGCCAGTATCGGGCGGACGCGGTGGTGGTGCTGCTGCTGACCCGGTTGGACCTGTCCGCGCTGCAGCCGCTCGGCCAGGCCGAGGTGGAGCTGGAGTCGATGATGGTGGGCCCGGATGGCCGCGTCCTGTCGAGCGGGGAGCGCCGGAGCACCACCACGGAGAATCTCTATCGCGCCCGGACGGACTGGCGCTCGCACGTCAGGCGGGCCGTCATCCAGGCGGTTCGGGAGTTGCCATGAGCGTGGTAAGGGGAGTGCCCGTGAAGCACTTGTCGCTGGCGTTGGCGGTGTGGCTGGGGAGCGGAGCGTCGCTGCCGGCGGAGGCGGCCGGCACGTACTTCACCACCCCGCAGATCCTCAAGGAGTTCTTCCCCAAGTGCCAGCGCGTCAGCTACCGCAAGGTGAAGCTCGGCCCGGCGGAGCTGGCCGCGGTGCAGGGGCGGCTGGGTTACAAGCCGGCGAAGTCCGAGTACGTCATCTTCGTGGCCAGCACGGGTGAGCACGTGGACGGCTACGCGATCATCGACGAGGAGCTCGGCCAGCACGAGCAGATCACCTTCGCGGTGAAGCTGTCGCCCGCGGGCGTGGTCGAGCGCCACGAGGTGATGGTGTACCGGGAGAAGTACGGTGAGGAGATCACCGATGCGCGCTTCCGGAGGCAGTTCCAGGGCAAGACGGTGAAGGATCCGGTGCGGGCGGGGGTGGACATCGACGTGGTGACGGGAGCGTCCATCTCGTCGAGGTCGATGGCCATCGGGGTGCGCCGCGCGCTGGTGCTGCTGGACGAGCTCATTCTCAAGCCCGGAGCGCTGAGCGGCGCGCTGCTCACCGCTCCGACCGCTCCCAAGGGGTAGCCACCTCGTGCGTCAGTACGCCCGGCCGTTTCCCATCACCCGCCTGTCGCTCGAGGCCCGCGTCCTCTACACCGGATTCCTGCTGTTCCTGGTGCTGGGCTTCGTGTCCTCGGCGTGGCTGTACGCGGACTCGTTCGGGGGGCTGTCCGGGCGGAGCTCGGCGGAGTACTACCGGGGTGGTGCCGCGCCCGCCGAGCCCCCTCCCGCCCCGAAGGTCGAAGCAACGGGAGGCCCGGCGCTGGAGCTGCCCGAGGACGGCCCGGCGTTGGAGCTGCCCGGAGAGACGGCGGCCGTCGTGCCCATGCGGTTGGAGAAGCCGGCGCGGCAGGTGATGGAGACGTTCCACTTCCACCTGTTCACGGTGCCGGTGGTGCTGCTCATCGTGGGGCACCTGTTCATGCTGACGGCGCTGTCCACGCGGCTGAAGGTGGGCGTCATCATCGTGGCCTCGGTGGCGACGTTCGTGCACCTGCTGACGCCGCTGCTGGTGCGCTTCGTGGGGCCGCAGTGGGGCTGGCTGATGCCGGTGTCGGTGATGGGCGCGGCGGTGGGGTGGCTGCCGATGCTGCTGTGGCCGCTGTGGGAGATGTGGCGGCCGGAGCCAGCCTCGGAGGTGGAGACGGGATGATCAGCGTCGTCATCCCCGCTCGCGACGAGGTGCGCGCCATCGCCGGAGTGGTGCGGCGGGTGGGCGAGGCGCTGGCGGGGGAGGCGCATGAGATCCTCGTGGTGGATGACGGCTCGCGGGACGGCACGGGCGCGGTGGCGCGCGAGGCCGGGGCGCGGGTGCTGACGTTGACCGGGGTGGGTTACGGCGCGGCCATCAAGGCCGGAGCCGCCCGGGCGCGAGGCTCGCTGCTGGCGCTCATCGACGCGGACGGGACGTACCCAGAGTCAGCGCTGCCGGAGTTGGTGGCGGCGGTGCGCGAGGGGGCACGGCAGGCGATTGGCGCCCGGCCGAAGCTCGGGGCCTCCGAGCCCTTCGCGCGCTCGGCGGTGAAGGCGCTCTTCCGGGGTGCGGTGCGGTGGCTGGGTGGCTTCGAGGCGCCGGATCTGAACTCGGGCATGAGGGTGCTGCGCACGGCGGATCTGCTGTCGCTCGCGCCGGTGCTGCCGGATCGCTTCTCACTCACCACGACGCTGACGTTGGCTCTGGCGGCGGCGGGGGATCCCATCGTCTTCCTGCCGATCGCCTACCACGTGCGCGTGGGCCGCTCGAAGTGGCGGCCGGTGCGGGACACGTGGCTGATGGGCCGCACGGTGGCGCGAGGCATCGGATGGCTGCGCGCGGGCCGGGCGCCGAGGACGCTCGCGGCGCTGGAGCTGCCGGCCGTGGGAGGCACGGGGTGAGCGCGCCGGTGGTGGTCATCGGCGCGGGGCCCTCGGGGCTGGCTGCGGCACATGCGCTCGCGCGGGCGGGGAAGCGGGTGGTGGTGCTCGAGGCGGCGGGGCAGGTGGGAGGCCTCTCGGGCTCATTCGACTTCGCGGGCTTCAAGGTGGACTACGGCCCGCACCGGCTGCACCAGGCGGCGGGGCCGGAGGTGCTGGACCTCTACCGGGCGGCCCTGGGTGGAGCGCTTCACGTCCGGGCGCGCAGCGGCATGGTGCACGTGGGCGGGAGACGGCTGCCGTACCCGCTGTCGCTGCTGGGCATCGCACGAGGGCTGGGGCTCACCGAGGTAGCGAAGCACGGGCTGTCGGCGGTGTTGGCGCGGCTGCGCCCGCCCGAGGGGAACCACTTCGGGGCGGAGGCGGCGCGGCGCCTGGGAAGGCACGCGGCACGAGTGCTCTACGAGCCCGCGGCGAGGAAGGTGTGGGGCCTGCCACCGGAAGAACTGGACGCCGCACTCGGCCGGGCGCGAGTGCAGAAGGGTGGCCCGCTGGCGGTGGTGCGCGCGGCGCTCGGGCGAGGAGGCGCATCGGCGGGGAGGCGCTACTTCTACCCGGAGGGCGGATGCGGCGCGCTGGCCGAGGGCCTGGCGGAGGGCATCCGGCGGGCCGGTGGCGAGGTCCGCTGCGATGCGGCGGCCGAGGGCCTGGTGCTGGAGCACGGTCGCGTGAGGGCCGTGGTGGCGCAGGGGCGGGAGGTGCCGGCGGAGTCGGTGGTGGCGACGGTGCCACTGCCGCTGCTGTGCGGGTGGGTGGGGCGGCCGGAGGCGGCCGAGGGACTGGGTTACCGGGCGCTGACGCTGCTGTACCTGCTGCTCGCGAGGGACAGGGGAACGCCGCAAGACGTGCACTACTTCGCGGATGAGCACCTCCCGGCGAACCGGCTCTTCGAGGCCCGGAACTTCGCGGGAGGCGGAGGACCCGAGGGCCGGACGGTGGTGGGCTTCGATCTGCCGTGTTCGGTGGGAGACGCGATCTGGCGGGCCTCGCCGGAGGAGCTCACGACCCGCGTGCGCCCGGCACTGGAGCGGACGGGGCTGGCGGGGACGGAGATCCTCGGAGCGCGAGTGCGGCGCATGGCCTCGGCCTATCCGCTCTACCGCCAGGGCTTCGCGGCAGCGCGGGAGCGGGCGTTGAACGTATTGAGTGAGGTGGACGGACTCTACCCGTTGGGGCGAAGTGCGCTGTTTGTCCACGACAACGTTCATCACGCCTGCTCGGCGGGATTAGCGGTAGGGAGACTGGTCGCGGATGGCGCGAGTTCCCGGGTCTGGCGAGACCGGCAGAAACCTTTCCTCGAAACGCAGATCGAGGACTGACTGGTGGTATGTCCCCCGTCCCTCGGGGAGTGGACTGGGGTGGGGGGTTCTCTCGGTCACGCTCTGGCGCCGGGTCGCAATGGAGTAGGTCATGAAGGTGCTCGTCACGGGCGCAGCGGGTTTCATTGGTTACCACGTGTGTGAGCGACTGCTCGCGCGTGGAGACACGGTCATCGGGTTGGACAACCTGGACACGTCGGGAGACGTGACGCTGAAGGCCACGCGGTTGTCGAGGTTGAAGGCCGCGCCGAACTTCGGTTTCCACCGGATGGACATCCGCGATGTGAAGTCCTGCCGGGAGCTCTTCGATGGAGCGAAGCCCGAGCGCGTGGTGCATCTGGCGGCGCGGGTGGGCGTGCGGGCGATGGCGTCGGAGGGGCCGGACTACGCGGAGACGAACGTCACGGGCTTCCTGCAGGTGTTGGAGCTGTGCCGGCAGGCGAGGGTGGAGCACCTGGTGTTCGCCTCGTCGAGCTCGGTGTACGGGGCGGGGACGCCGGTGCCCTTCTCCGAGCAGGCGCCAGCGGATCGTCCGCTGAGCCTCTACGCGGCGACGAAGCGCGCGGACGAGATGATGGCGCACGTGTACAGCCACCAGTACGGGCTGCCGGTGTCGGGGCTGCGGCTCTTCACGGTGTATGGCCCGTGGGGCCGGCCGGACATGGCGCCGATGCTGTTCCTCCGGGCGATGCTGGAGGGCCGGTCCATCGTGCTGCACGGCGAGGGGAAGATGCGGCGCGACTTCACCTACGTGGACGACGCGGTGGAGGCGCTGGTGCGGGTGCTGGACAAGCCGCCCGTAGGCGAGCCGCCCTACCGGGTGCTGAACGTGGGCGGGGGCTCGGCGGTGGAGATGGCCCGGTTCGTGGACCTGCTGGAGGAGCAGCTCGGGACGAAGGCCTGGGTGGAGCTGAGGCCCGCGCAGCCGGGGGAGCTGGACGTGACGTGCGCGGACGTGACGGCACTGGAGCGGGAGACGGGCTTCCGTCCCTCGATGCCGCTGGAGCAGGGAGTCGCGAAGCTGGTGGCGTGGTACCGGGGCAGCGAGGGCTGAGCCGCCCCGGTCCGTTCGCCGTACTTCCTAGAAGGTCACCGTGGCGCTCACCGACAGCGAGGTGTCGGTGGGCTGCTTCCCTTCAGCAGGCTGGCTGTCGTACTGGAGGAGGAAGGTGGTGGCGATCGCCAGCGCCTTGGTGAGCTTCACGGTGAGCTGCGTCTGGTTGCCGACGAGCAGACGCGAGCCCTCGATGAGGCTGGGCAGCACGCTCAGTTCCTCCAGGAAGGCAACGTCCTTGTTGAGGGCATAGCGGAAGGCCGCGCCGAAGCGGGGGCCGCCGAGCGACACGTCCGGCAGATCCATGGACGTGGGGTAGTACTGGAAGCGCGTCTCGCGGGCATAGCGGAAGGCCAGGTCCGTGCGCAGGAAGGACTCACCGCCGTTGTTGCGCTTCAAGTCCCACCAGATGATGCCGACACCGGCCTCTCCGCTGCCGCGGACCTCCACGCTCTTCAAGTGGTCCGTCTCCGCGCCCACCAGCAGGTAGCCGCTGATCTTCTCGTTGAAGCGGCGGTCTCCGCGCAACTGCAGGGACGCGGCGAGCGCATTCACTTGGGACTCCGGCTGCGGCTGGCCCTGGAGAGCGGGGGGGCGGCTCTCGCCGTAAACGCCCGTGGCCTTGATGGCGTAGATCCAGTTCTCCGACTTGCGCTCCGCGTTGACCAGGCCGTTGAACGTGACGGTGGAGGCGTTGCCGCTGATGAAGATGAGGCCCAGGCCCACCGTGATGTCCCAGGTGTCCTTCTTCGCGGCCTCCTTCTTCTCCTCCTTCGTCTCGGGGGCGGCGGGCTGATCCTCGGCGGGAGGCGCGGTGCGGGCGATGCCCTTGGCGAGCTGCTCGATGGCCTCGGCCATGCGGGCGTTGGCCTCGGCGGCGCGCTCGGCGGCGGCGGCGGCGCGCTCGGCGGAGGAGGCCGCGCGCTCGGCGGCCTGGGCCGACTGCTCGGGAGTAGAGGGCTGCTGAGCAGGCGCGGGAGTCTGGAACGTCAGGAAGGCGGACAGAAGGGTGTGGACAGGAAGCACAGCGAAACTCGCGGGTGAAGAAGTGACTTCAGTGGCCGGGAGGCGTGACGCTCTCGGCCTCTGCTTGGGTGCGGAGCCTTTAGTACCAGCGGAACTCCGGGTGCAATGGGATGGAAACGGGAATTGCACGGGCCGGGCCAGCGCCGTCCCGCGCGGAACCCCGCGAGAGGATTGGCGCCAGCCCCTGGAGCTGGTGCGAGGAGCCCCAACTGACACTCCGGATGACGTGTCAGCCCGGAGCGCTGACGCGTCAGCGCGCGGGGGCTTCCGGGGAAGTCCGGCCTCGCCGGTCAGCGGTAGGTGATGAGTGCGCGCTGTGCGCCCTCGAAGTGGCCGTGCTCGTTGAGCGTGGAGAGGTAGCGGCCCCGCTCGCTGTAGATGACCTTGGTGATGCCGCAGTTGGCGAGCGTCCAGTTGAGCCGGAACGCGTGGGCCACGGGGATCTGCAACAGCTCCCGGCAGATGGCGGTGATGGTCCCACCGGAGGTGAAGACGAGCGCGGTCTTGCTCGGCCCGAGCTGCCGGATGATGTCCTCGAGAGCACGGAGGCAGCGCGCCTGGAAGACGGACCAGGGCTCCGTGTACTCGGAGTCATGTCCACCCGCGGTCCAGCGCGCGACGGCCTGGGTGAACATCTCCTGGAAGGCCCGGCGTGGGTCCGCCGCCGCGCTCATCGCCTCCACCGCCCGCGCATGGTCCGCGAACCGGGGCTCGAAGCGGGCGATGATCTCCTCGTGGTCGAACTCATCGAATCCGGCCATGCGGTGGGGCGAGAGCGGGATGCCCATCGAGGCGAGACACCCCTGCGCCGTCTGCTCATGGCGCTTCAGGGTGCCGGCGAAGACCGCATCCACCTGGGGCAGACGCACACGCAGCGCCTCGCCGAGCACGCGCGCCTGCTCGAGCCCGACCTCCGAGAGCGCATCGTAATCCGCCGCGCCGAACGAGGCCTGCCCATGGCGGACGAGGTACACGGCACCCATCAGCGTCCTCCCTTCTTGATGATGCCGCGGCAACGCCAGTCGAAGTAGTTGACGAGGATCCAGAAATTCTTGAAGGCAGGGTTGCGCGTCTGCTTGTGGTGGTAGCGGTAGTAGATCTGCTGGGCGATGACGGCGAGGCGGAACAGGCCGTAGACCTCGTAGAAGGCCCAACTGGCGGGCTTCAACCCGGTGCGCTCGAGGTAGTACGCGACCACCTCTTCACGCCGGAGCATGCCGGGCAGGTGCGTGGGCTGGCGGCGGGTGGTGCGCATCAACAGGTTGTCGTCGGCGTGCACCCAGTAGGCGAGCGTGTTGCCGAGGTCCATCAACGGATCGCCCAGGGTGGCCATCTCCCAGTCGAGCACGCCGATGACCTCGGTGGGGCGCTCGGGGTCGAGCACCACGTTGTCGAAGCGCCAGTCATTGTGGATGACGCAGGTGGCGATGTCGTCGGGGGTGTGGGCCTTGAGCCAGTCACGCACGTACCGGAAGGAGGGGACGTTCCAGGTGCGCGCCTTCTCGTAGCGATCGGACCAGCCCTCGATCTGCCGGCGGGGGTAGCCGGCGCCCTTGCCGAGCGACTCGAGCCCCACCGCCCGGTAATCCACCCGGTGCAGCTCGATGAGCTTGTCGATGACGTTGAGACACAGCTGTCGGGTCTGCGCCGCGTCCAGCTTCAGTCCTGGAGGCATGCGCGAGCGGGGGATGAGACCGGGGATCCGCTCCATCACATAGAACTCGGCGCCGAGAACGCCCGGGTCCTGGCACAACCCGACCATGGTGGGCACGGTGGGGTAGACGGGCTTGAGCGCCTTCTGCACCGTGTACTCGCGCGCCATGTCGTGCGCCGACTTCGCCTTGGTGCCCGCGGGCGGGCGGCGCAGGATGAGATCCCGGTTGGCGTACTCGAGGCGGTAGGTCCAGTTGGAGGCACCACCCGCGTACTGGGTGACCTTCGGGGTGCCTTCCAACGTCGGCACTTGGGACTTGAGCCAGGCGTCCACGGCGGGGACGTCGAGCTCCTCGCCCGAGCGCACGGCCCTGGCCTCGTCGAGGGGGGGAGTCGGTGACATGGGTCCTCGTCTATCAGGCTCGCGAAGCCTCGGGGCGCCCGCGGATGCGGCGGGTGCGCTTCTGGATCAGCGAGGCGTAGAGCTCGCGGGGGAGGAGCCGCTTCAGCAGCCAGGTATGGCGCGCCTCGCGGTGGGGGAGGACGTAGAAGTCGCGCTGCTTGACCGCCTGGAAGATCTGATCGGCGATGTCCTCGGCGGTCACGGGCGAGCGCTCGAGCAGCTTGCCCACGGCCGTTCGCAGCCCGGGATCGGTCGTGCGCAGCGATTCAGCGAGGTTGGTCTTGAAGAAGGAGGGGCAGACGACGCTGACGCCGATGTTGTCATCGACGAGCTCGTTCTGCAGCGTCTCCGACAGCGAGACGACGGCGGCCTTGGAGGCGTTGTAGCTGCTCATCTTCGGCATATCGAGCAGGCCGGCCATCGAGGCCACGTTGACGAAGTGACCGCGGCCCTGGCGCTTGAACACCGGGGTGAAGACCTTGCAGCCGCGCACGACGCCCAGGAGGTTGATGTCCAGGACCCACTGCCAGTCGGAGAGCGAGACCTCGTCGATCGCGCCGGCCTGGGCGACGCCGGCGTTGTTGACCACCACGTCCACGCCACCCCATTGGGCGGAGAGCCACTCGGAGGCCGCGCGCAGATCCTCCTCGCGCGTCACGTCGCAGCGCAGGTAGTGGGACTGGGAGGTGAGGGGAGTGAGGGAGGCCAGGGTCTCCGCGCCGCGGGCGTCGTTGACGTCGGCGATGCAGACCCGCCATCCCGCCCGGGCGAAGCGCAGGGCGATGGCCCGCCCGAGCCCGCTGGCGCCACCGGTGATGAAGATGCGCTGTGTGCTCATGAGTGTCAGCTCCTGGAGAACCCGCGCCGGGCGAGTTCGATGCGGGCGATGACGCCCTTGTGCACCTCGTCGGGTCCATCCGCCAGCCGCAGGGAGCGCGCCTGGGCGAAGAAGCCCGAGAGCGACGTGTCCTGCGACACTCCGGCCCCACCGTGGATCTGGATCGCGTCATCCACGACCTTCTGCAGCACATTGGGGGCGACGACCTTGATGGCGGAGATCTCGCTCATGGCACCCAGGGCGCCCAGCTCGTCGAGCTTCCAGGCGGCGTAGAGCGTGAGCAGGCGGGCCTGGTCGATCGCGATGCGCGCCTCGGCGACGCGCTCACGGTTGCCGCCGAGGTTGAGCAACGGCTTGCCGAAGGCGGTGCGCTTCATTCCGCGGTCGATCATCAGATCGAGCGACTGCTCCGCCGCGCCGATGCAGCGCATGCAGTGATGGATGCGGCCGGGGCCGAGGCGTCCCTGGGCGATCTCGAAGCCCATCCCCGGTCCACCGATGATGCTGGAGCGTGGGAGCCGCACGTTGTGGAAGTGCACCTCGCCGTGTCCGTGGGGGGCGTCGTAGTCGCCGAACACCGGGAGCATGCGTTTGGCCTCCACTCCCGGCGCGTCGAGCGGCACCAGCACCATCGAGTGTTGATGGTGGCGATCCGTGCCCTCGTTGGGCGTGCGAGCCATGTAGATGGCGACTTTGGCCCGCGGGTGGCCGAGGCCGCTCGACCACCACTTCTTTCCGTTGAGCACCACCTCGTCGCCCTCGACGACGGCCGTCGCCTGCATGTTGGTCGCGTCGGAGGAGGCCACGTCGGGCTCGGTCATGCAGAAGACGGAGCGGATCTCCCCCGCGAGCAGCGGCGTGAGCCAGCGCGCCTTCTGCTCCTCGGAGCCGTACCTCCAGAGCACCTCCATGTTGCCGGTGTCCGGGGCGTTGCAGTTGAAGACCTCGGGCGCCATGAAGCTGCGGCCGGTCTCCTCGGCGATGGGCGCGTACTCGAGCGTGCTGAGGCCGGCGCCGAGCTTCGCGTCGGGCAGGAACATGTTCCACAGGCCCTCGGCCCGGGCGCGCGCCTTGAGCTCCTCCATGATGGGGGGGACCTGCCAACGCCGCCAGTCGCCGTGGTCGGCCGCGCGGACCTGCGCCCAATACTGCGCCTCCACCGGCTGGATGTGCTCGCGCATGAAGCGCTGCACGCGCTCGCGGTAGTCCTTGGAACGGTCACTCGGCTCGAAGTTCATGAGAGGCCTCTCCGGGTTACGGTCCTCGATCCTGTGGCCGAGGGCCTTGATGAATCCAGTGAATGTTGGTCATGTGTTCTCATGAACGCAGCGCATGAAGCGGGGCGGCTGGCTCAGCTCGACCTCAACCTCTTCCGGGTGTTCGATGTCATCTACCGGGAGCGGAACCTCACGCGGGCGGCGGAAATCCTCTTCCTGAGCCAGTCGGCGGTGAGCCACGCCCTGGCTCGCTTGCGTGAGCAGCTCGAGGATCCCCTCTTCGTGCGTCAGGGGCGGGGGGTGGTGCCCACTCCGCTCGCCGAGCGCCTGGCGCCTGGGATCCAGGAGGCGCTCGCGCTCCTCCAGCAGGCCGTGCACCGCACCCGTCACTTCGACGCCCGGCGGGATGTCGTCCAGGTCACCGTCGCGATGAACGACGTGCTGGAACCCTCGCTCCTCCCACAACTCGTCGTGCGCCTGCGCGAGAGCGCTCCCCACATCCGGGTCGCGAGCGTGCGGCTCGAGCGGACGAAGAGCGAGAGGGACCTGGCATCCGGGAGGCTGGATCTGGCGGTGGACGTGGCGCAGCCGACGTGGGCCGACCTGCACCACACGGCACTGATGCGCGACACCTTCTGCGTGGTGAGCGCGCGGCGGCGGAGGCTGGATGTGCCGGCCTACCTGGCCGCGCGGCACGTCACCGTGTCCTCCCGGCGCACGGGTCTGACCTTCGAGGATCTGGTGCTCAGCCGTCTGGGCTACCAGCGTGAGGTCACCGTGCGCTGCCAGCATTATGAAGCGGCGTGCCGACTCGTCGCGGGATCGGACCTGCTCCTCACGATGCCTCGGCGCCGGGCCGAGGAGATCAACACTCCCCTCGGCAACCGGCTCCTGCCCATGCCAGTGGCACTGCCTCCACTGGAGCTCCACCTCTATTGGCATCGCCAGGTGGACGGCGATCCGCGCAACCAGTGGTTGCGCGCGGAGTTCCTGGCGCTCGCGGAGGGGCTGCTCGGAGGCGCGAAGCCGTAGAGTGCGCGGAGGTGTGCGGGCCTCCGATTGTCTGAAAGGCAAACATCCCCCCAGCGAGAGCGCGCTGAGCTCCTTCCCCTGTTGTTTGATGCATTCCCGATCGTTTTCCTGGGGGGAAGCATATGAAGCCGTTGGCTGTCCTCATCATCCATGGTGTGGAGATCCAGGATGAGAGTTTTCATCTGACTCCGAAGCGGCTGCTCCAGAAATTCTTCGCCCAACACTTCAAGGGACAACCGAATGCGCCGGACCCGGAGCGGGCGATCGTCGTCGAGCCGGTGCACTGGGCTCCCGTGTTGGAGGGAGCGGAGCGCCGGCTCTTCGAGGAGCACTTCGTAGACAAGAAGGGGGGATTCTTCGAGGAGCTCCGCGGGCTGATCAAGCGAATCAATGGAGGCTCGGAGCTATGGCTCGGGCCCTTGATGGCCTTGCTCACGAGGCGCAAGGACAGTCGCCTCGGGCGGCTGCATTACCCGGGTGCACGGTGGCTGATGATGCACTTCGTGGGGGATGCCATCGCCTATCAGCCCGGAATCGGGCAGAGCGAGGTGTATGACAAGATCCATGCCTGTGTCACGGAGGCACTCGCACGCCTGCGGCAGCGGGCTGGCGACGATGCTCCGCTGTGCGTGATTGCACACAGCCTGGGCACTATCATCGCGAGCAACTACTTCTACGATCTGCAGGTGGCGCGGGCCGAGATGCAGAAGCAAGGGCAGAGTGCGACGAGGCCGCTGGAGTCCCATGTGGACCCCATGAAGCGCTCGCCGCTAGAGCGAGGGGAGACGCTCGCGCACCTGTACACCATGGGCAGTCCCCTGGCGCTCTGGAGCCTGCGCTACCCGAATCAGAAGGAACTGGACAGCCCCGTGTGCGTACCGGCGGAGGAGCTCCTCCTGCACCATTCAGGGGTGGAGGGCGAATGGGTCAACTATTATGACGAGGACGACCTCATCGCGTATCCGCTCCAGCCGCTGGGAGACGAATACCGGAAGAGGGTGCGAGATGTGAACGTGCGGTTGAGCGGGCTGCTCTTCGGCTGGACACCGATGGTGCATCCCTTCTACTGGGCGAATGACAAGGTGATGGAGCCCATTGCGAAGGCGTTGGCACGGACCTGGACCCAGGTGAACGGCGCCAGCGGTGGGCGGAAGCGCGGTCAGACGGGCACCTGAACCTTCCACGGCTGCGAGGTGGGCTCGATGCCCGGGCCTCGCAGCCGGGGCGGTCTTCAGGCCCTGTCCTGGGAGGCCGAGCGCCTGGCGGCGGCAGGCTTTACCTGGATGATGACCTTGCCCACGGCCCGGCCGGACTGGCTGTAATCCAGCGCTTCCTTCGTCTGCTCGAAGGGGAAGACTCGGTCGACGATGGGCTTGATGTGACCATCGGTGAGCAGTCTGCCGATCTCGGCGAGTTGCTGGCCGTCCGGACGCATGAACAGGTACTCGAAGCGCACCTGGTGCTTCCGGGCGAGCGCGGTCGTCTTCCGCGTCATGATACCCAGCGCCATCACCAGCAAGGGGTTGAGCCCCCACTTCCGGGCGAACTTCGCATCGGGCTTGCCCGCGATGGAGACCATTACCCCGCCCGGCTTGAGGACACGGAACGAGCGGTACTGCGTCTCACCGGCCTGGGTGTCGAAGACCAGATCGTAGTCGTGCAGCACGTCGTCGAAGCGCTCCTTGCGGTAGTCGATGACCACGTCGGCACCCAACCGCTTGACCAGCTCGATGTTGCGCTCGCTGACGGTGGTTGCCACGGTGGCGCCCAGATACCTGGCGAGCTGGATGGCGAAGGTGCCCACGCCGCCCGAACCCGCGTGGATGAGCACCTTCTTCCCTTTCTCGAGCCCACCCACTTCGATGAGGGCCTGCCATGAGGTGAGGCCCACCAGCGGGATGGAGGCTGCCTCCTCGTGGGTGAGGTTCTTCGGCTTGAAGGCCGCTTCGGCCTCGCCCACCACGGCGTACTCCGCGAACGCGCCGATGCGGCTCTTGTCCAGACGGGCGAAGATCTCATCCCCCGGCTTGAACTTCGTCACCGCCGATCCCACTTCCACGACCACGCCGGACAGATCACTGCCCAGGATGAGTGGGAAGTCGTTGGGCACCAGAGTCTTCACTCCGCCTTCGCGGATCTTGAAGTCCACGGGGTTGACGCTGGCCGCATGGACCTCCACCAGCAGATCCCCGGGCCCCAGCTTGGGCTTGGGCTGCTCGCCGAACTGGACCACCTCGTTGCTGCCATATTTCTCGATGAAGAATGCTTTCATGGTCGTGGGCTCCAGAGCCTATCACGGCGATGGAGCGAGTCCTCCTTCGGTCGTTGTCGCCGCCTGCTTGCGCCGCACCAGCCGCACTCCCACGCTCGTCAGCATGGCCACGGTCATCGCGATCCCCAGGCCTCGGACGATGCCATGTTTGATGATGACCGCGGAGACGAAGAAAGTGAGGGGGATGTAGACATGCACGGCGATGCGCTGGATCTTGATCCACTTCGCTTCCGAGCGCACGAACCAGGCCAGCACCAGGTCGAACGCCCACCACGCGGTATCCAGCAGGTTGCTGGTGGCGATGATGGGGCCCTGCTTCGCGTATACCTCGGCGAGGCTGCCGTGAAAGATGACCCCGACGGTGAAGTAGAAGTGGACCAGGTATGCCAGGTAACCAGCGGTCCATGTCAGCAGCCAGTAATTGTTCTTCCGATCCGAGCTTCCGGGCCAGAAGAACAGGAACAGGGCGGGCGTCATGAAGAGGATGGTGACCCAGATGGAGTAGACGGCGCGCCAGTACACCATCTTCGGGCGCAGCTCCGGGCGCAGCATCGCGACGCACAGCAGCAGGGCGAAGGGCACGAACACGTTGCTGAACTGCGCAAGCGTCAGCCGGCCGCGGGATTCGTGGAGTTCCACCTCGGGTGTCGTGAGGGGAGCCACGGGAGACTCGGAGGGAAGGGTGCTCATCTCGTGTGTCCTCAGTCCAGGGTCTTGAGGAACTCCAGCAGATCCTTCAGCTGGGCCTCGTCGCGTTCAGGCGATCCATAGGCCCAGGGGTAGTCGTGGCCCTTGTTGGAGTTGCCTCTCAGTCCGGTATCGAAGCGGTAGTAGTTGCGCGCGTCCGGCGCCTGGGAGACGACCAGTCCCACGTCCACCGGATCATAGAGATTGCGGCCCCGGTAGTAGAGCTCGCGGCGCGGCTTGAGGTTGATGAGCTCGGCCAGGGTGGGCACGCTTCCGTTGTGCAGGAAGGGAGCGCGCGACCAGACCGTCTCGATGGGCGCGTTGATGTAGCCCTGGGTGGAGCCCGCGGGGCCGGGCCGGATGTCCTCGCGCTTGGGCTTGAGCGGGTTGTCGTCCGGGAACATGTTGTAGAGCACGTCCGGGAGTCGATCGAAGTGACGGAAGGTCACCCGTTCCGCGTCGGTGCCGAGCTTCTCTACCGGCACCACCTCTCCGGTGTACCTGCCCTTCTCCCACTGGCCCGTCTTCGAGTCGCGGATGCCGTGGCACTCGTAGCAGTGCTTCATGTAGACCGTGCGCCCTCGCTCCACCCGGGTGGGATCCAGCGCGGCGCCGTGCTCCTTGAAGACATCGGCATACCGGGGTCCCCGCAGAGCGACGGTGTAGTCCACCGCCTTGATGACGCTCTTGGAGATCTCCGGCTCGTTGAGGTTGTCCTTGTTGGCGCCCACGGCGATGGCGGCCATCACGCTCCGGGTCAGCCGGTTGCCCACGCTGCCGTCGTACTGTCCCCAGTGGCGGTTGCCCTGCTCGTAGAGCGTGGGAATCTTGCAATAGGCGTAGTCACCCAGGGTGGCGGGACGATCCATCACGTTGCGCACCAGGTTGCGGAACGGCTGCGTGCGCGAGGGCCCATTGGGCATCTTCCCGGAGTCGAGCAGATCCTTGCCGCCGAACGGCTCATCGAAGCGGGGCAGGTTGCGCTGGAGCGTCTGGCGGATCTGCGGCAGCCAGATGCTGATCATCGCCCGTTCGGCCAGGGTCAGCTCCCGCTGGTACTTCTTCTGGTAGGCCTCGTTCACGGACTGCACCGAGAGGCGCTGCTCGTCGAGCACGGCGTCCTTGAAGGCATCCACCCAGGCGATGAAGTCCAGGTGGGGGCTGCCCATGCCTATCACCAGGACGCCCGGGTCCGCGTCTGACGTCTGCACTCGAGCGGTGTGGCACATGCCGCAGGTGAAGCCCACGTAGGACACCGGCGAGGGTGAGCCCGAGCCGGGACGGTGGTTGCTGATGGCGAAGCCGATCGGCATCCCCTCGTTGGTGCCGTCGGGAGCGCGGGTGAAGCCGAATTGTTGGATCCAATCGCCGTACTCCGGGCCGCGTGGCTGGAAGTGCTCCGGGAACATGTCCGGCAGCACCTGCATCACCGCGAGGGGGACGTTCTCGGTACCGGTGGACGTGTAGAGATAGGCATGCTGGCCATCCGCCTCCGAGGGCTTCACCCAGGTGGATTCCAGGGCGATCAGCCCGAAGGTCGCCAACAGCAGCAGGGCACAAAGCGCCACGGCGGCGATGCGGACCACCCGCATCGCCCGGGCGAGGGACGAAATGCTTGGCATGTCGCTTTCTCGTGGAAGGAGGGAAGGCCAGCGAGTGGAACTCGTGCGCCGGGACCGTTACCGGCGGCCGTGCCAGAGCTCCTCGTGGCGGGCTTGCGTCTCCGAATAACCGTTGGCGAAGAGCTGGTCGTAGTAGTCGAGGTCCAGGTGATGCATCTGGATCCACACGCCCGGCACGTGCATCGCGTCCGCGTGGGCCGGGAAGCGGTCATACGTCTCGTAGATGTAGTTGCACACGTCCTTGGCGCAGGCGATGACTTCCTCCGAGTAGTGGGGCACCTCGGAGACGAACTGCTTGGCCAGGCCGGGCTTGAAGACCTTGTCGAACTCCTTGGGGTCCGTGTAGAGCCCGGTGGGCCCGTACTTGTGGGAGATGAGGGCGTCGATCGCCTCGTTCATGCTGCCGTAGTAGGGCGGGCAATAGCCTTGCAACAGGCCGTCGAGGCCCACCGGGTTGGGCCGCCAGCTGGGCAACGGAGAGATGAACTTGAGCGCCTGCCGCAACAGATTGCGAGGGGTGTGGTAGCGGAAGCCCAGGCTGTTGCCGGCCTGGCGGTAGTCCGGGTCTCCCAGCAACAC
This sequence comes from Vitiosangium sp. GDMCC 1.1324, assembly GCF_003044305.1. Taxonomy (GTDB): domain Bacteria; phylum Myxococcota; class Myxococcia; order Myxococcales; family Myxococcaceae; genus Archangium. The sequence goes on from NZ_PZOX01000001.1 coordinate 650,415, forward strand.
GGGCCCGATGAAGGCCGCGTGGATCCACGCGCCCAACCCCATGGCCTCCGCCACGAGGAAGATGTTCTGCATCAGGAAGTCCGCCTCGTAGGGGATGCGCGCATTGCCCAGCACCCCGAGGGGAATCTTCTGGTCCTTGTTGAGGAAGCCGTTGCGGACCCACTTCTGCACGCCGGCCACGCGGTAGAAGTTCCAGTCGTCGATGAAGGTGGGGCGGTGCCCGGCATCCTGTGTCAGCAGGAACATGATGCCATTGATGTACTGGCGGGTGAGGTCCACCACCGGGACGAGGATGGTGCTGCCCGGCACGTTGGACATGTACCGGTTGCGGCCCATGTAATAGGGGTACTGGCGTGGGAAGTCGACGCGCTGGTCGGACACCTTGACCTTGCACTTGTCCGCGTAGGCAATGAGCCTGGCGGCGGTCAGCTCTCCCTTGGCCAGCATGAAGGCGTCTTCACCCTGGGGGCGGCTTAGGAAGTAGGTCCCCGAGTCGTTGATGAGGAAGAAGTGGGTGGCCTGGGCATTGTCGGGGCTGCCGGCGGTGCGGCCGACGACATCCACCATGGGCGAGCCGACCAGGGGCTTGCCGTCCTCGGTGAGGAAGGGCTGGTCAGGCAGGGTGACGCCCGTGATGCCCGTGGAGGCGATGAGCAGCGCTTCCTCCAACGCGGTGAGCGGCTCCGGCTCGTGCTTGGAGGTGTAGCTGAGACTGCCCGCGGGAATGGACTTGATGCCCTTGGCCACGCGCCGGGTGCGCCGGTTGCGCAGCGCATCGAACAGCGGGTAGCGCAGGGTTTCCTGAAGCCCCCGCTCCTCGTCATGGACGTGGAGCGGCTGGGTCGATGGATTCTGGGACATGGATGGTGTCTCCTGAAGCGTGGGGATGCGACGCAGAGGGCGCGCGTCAGCGGGCCTGTGTCTGTTTCACGAGCGAGAAGGCGTCGCGGACGTTGCTCTGGGACGTGGCCCACGTGAGCTGGTTGTCGTGGAACGAGGGCAGGATGCTCAGCCCCCACTTGGAGATCTCACCATCGAGCAGCCTCGAGGCCTGCTGTTCATCGATCCCCTTCTGGAGTCCCTCGGTTGCCTGGTCGTGGAGGAACTGGAGGTAGTCGGCGTAGCGGGCGAGGTCGGAGATGCGGGCCACGGGGCCGTGGCCTGGCACCACCACCGCGTCCGGGTAGGTCGCCACCAGCTTGCGCACCGCCTTGATGAGTCCCTCGAGGTCGGCCCCACCCTGGCGCAGATCGAAGAAGGGGTAGTAGGTGAAGAAGAAGAGATCTCCCGTCGCCAGGATCTTCTCCTTGGGAAGCCAGACGCACAGGTCCCCGCGGGTGTGGGCCGTGCCGGGGTGGAAGAGCACGACCTCCTTGTCTCCCAGGTCCACGCGCATGGGGTTCTCATCCACGAGGACATTGGCGACGCCCAGCGGATGCATCTTCGTCTGGAGGGCCTCGTTGCGGCGCATCAACTCCGGCACGGCCTTGTGGGCGATGCGGTCCGCACCCGGATAGAGATCGTTCCCCAGGGTGTGATCGTAGTGGTAGTGGGTGCTGACGACGTGCTTCACCGGCTTCTGCACGTTGTCGGAGACCCATTTGCGCAGCAGGTTCGCGCCGGGAGGGAACTTGGTGTCCACCAGCAAGGCCTCGCGGCTTCCCTCCACCACCAGCGTGTTGCCTCCACCGCCCATCACCATCCGCACGCCAGGAGCCAGGTCCACCACTTCCTGGCGCAGGAAGGAGGCATAGAACCAGGTTCCAGCTCCCGCCGCGCCCAGTGCCAGCGATGCGGCCATCGGCATGGCGAGCCCTCGCGCCGTACGGCCGGGATCTCCTCGCACCGTGGTCTCGTCCAACTTCCCGCTCTGGCGGTAGATGGGCTCGAGCGATCTGGCGCCCTCCAGGGATCGGTCCTTCACGAAGGTGAAGTGGGCAACCCAGAAGGCCTTCATCAGGTTGAAGCTCTTCCCCATGGCCTTCTCATAGGAGCCAAAGCGGGTGCGCCCGCTGCCCAGGTCCTCCATGTGGTAGGTGTGCCGGGCGTAGAAACCTGGCAGCACGGAGACTTCCCAGGTCACCTTCCGCGCCGGGCCCTGGGACTCCAGCTCCACGATCTTCGCCATGGCCGGCATGTAATACGGGTACCACCACCGGATGGGGTGGAAGGCCCAGATGAGCTGGTGGCCCCATTTCAGGTCGCGGTTCTTCGCCCAGAGGAAGCACTCGTTCCATCGGGGCCACAGGTCGGCCCGGTTGAAGAAGGCCCAGAGGACATCGATGGGAATGTCTACCTCGACCGTGCCCTGCACCGGCTCCATGGAGGAGGCGGCTGCCAGTTCTTCTTTCCTGCCCTTGTCCGTGTCCGTTTCTGCCATGGGTGTGGATTCTCTTGGTTGGGGTTGTGCGTCAGCTCGCTGTGCACAGGTTGTGCGAGGTGTGGTACCTGCCCGTCAGGGGCGGATGCGCGTCGGTGCTGTGGTAGTCATGCCACCACCGTGCCGATTGCCAGATGGCCTCGGGACTGCTGGAGCGGCTGCCCACGCTCGGGGTGAGCTCGAAGCCCGCGGCTCCCAGGATGACCTCCACCATGGCTGCACATGGAAGCCCATGTCCCTCCAACAGTGGATTGACGTTGCGGCCGGTACCCCAGACGTAGGGGAGCCACTCGGTGATGAGCCCGACTCCATCCACCACCGCGCGCTGGCGCATGAAGCGCTCCCGGGCGAGCCTCACCTTGTGCAGCTCGAGCGGCACGTGCACCACCGCCACGTTGGGGAAGCGCTCCCCGTCCTCATAGGCGCGGAGGTCAGCCCTCTGGATGCCATTGGTTTCGGGCGGATAGCCGAAGCCGTGAGCGGGGGTGAGGGAGATCTCCCACGCGTCCACGGCGGACAGCGCCGGACCGTTCTTCTCCAGGAGCACCACATGGGACCAGTGGCTCGGCGTCAGATCATGCCGGGCGTGCGATTGGGCTACCCGGAGCCGGAAGGAGATGGGGTCCCGTCCACCCAGCAGCAGCAGGGCGGGTCCACTCTGCTGAGCCTCCGGGAGCTGCTGGAAGGACTGCTCGAGCCAGGTGAGGTTGCTCTGGGCGTGATCGCGGGGAATCTTGTGCAACCTGGCATTGGGCGCTTGGGCATTCGAGGTGCGGATTCCAGACATGAGGGGCTCACGCTCCGTGACGGAGGAGGAAGGGCTTGACGGATACGGGGGCCGCGCCGAGCTCCAGCGGGAAGTAGCGCGGGGTGACCTCGACGTTGTGGCCTCGGCGTTGGAAGGACAGCAGGCACACCTGGTTGCCGTGCTGGAGATGCTCGGTGTGGGCCTGGAAGCGGTTCTGCATTCCCGGAGCGGAGAAGACGGAGGGGGCCTGGCGTCCCTCGGGATGTCGCGCCCAGGGCTTGCCGGTGAAGCGTTGCCGGAGCATGGCGAGTTGGTCCGTGCCGAGCGTCGCCACCAGCGAGGAGGGGGAGGAGATGACCTCGTAGGCCTGACGGCCGTGGAGGATCGAATCCGTTGGCACCAGTCTCGTCACCCGGCCCCAGTGCACGTCTCCGGTGAGTACCAGCAGGTCCCCCGCATCCTGCATGAGTCGCTCCAGCTCCTTCATCAACACGCCGAAGTCGGCGTAGTTGGGGAGCTCGGCATCCTCCATGTTGCGCCCGAAGAGGCTCGGCTTCTCCATGAGAAGCGATTGCCCGGTGGAGAAGATGCCGATCCGTCCGTGATGGGCGCAGTGGGACACCCAGGCCGAGAGTGCCTGGAGGGTCGCCGCCGTCATCATCCGCGTGAGGTCCGGAGTGCGGAAGGAGCGGGTATCGACGATGAAGAAGGAGAGCGGCTCCACATCGAACTGGATCGGCGTCCCGAGCGGTGTGGAGTCGTAATGCTGGAAGGCCTCGCACATCCGGCGCGCGGCCAGTTCCCATCTGTCGCGGCCACCCCGGGTCCAGGTGTTCTGCAGATGCGGGGTGCGCATCGGGTAGTTGTTCCAGTAATCGTGATCGTCCGGGACGCAGCTCAGGGGGCCCGCAGACAGCACTCGGGCATAGGCGCTCTCGTCGGACCAGTTGCGGACGTAGTCCTGCTCGAATTTCTCCGCGAGCGAGGACAGATCATCGGGAAAATTCCGCAGCGTGGGCAGGTCCAGGTAGACCTGATCGCCCGCGGCCAGCACCAGATCCGGCTGGTAGGTCTTGCGGATGTCATCGACGATCATCCCCGCGATGCCGCGCTTGTCTTCCTCCCAATGGAAGCAGGAGGTGAGCAGCACATTGAAGGATGCCTCGAGCCCCTCGGGAACCTTCCGAGGTATGATGCGCAGCTCGGTCGCAATGGGCTCTCCCCCGTCGAGCCTGAGCTCCACCCGGGCCTTCCGGGCGGTGCGGCTCTCGTGCGGAAGAGTCAAATCGAAGACACCACTGAATGCGCGCTCGGGATTTCCCTTGAGCATCGGGGGTGTACGCACACTCTCCAGGGGACGCACGGTGTGGAGGGAGTCCGGGGCCAGAGGGAGCCCGTTCAAACGCCATTCCAGGGATGGGGCTGAACTCCTGCCAAGAACGCCCAGCCATACCCGCAATCGTCCCGGTGGTGCTGCGGCGCATGACCGCAGGACGGCCTCTGCACTCATTTCCCCCCCCTTCGACTGCACGCAAGGGTCCTGCGAATGGATCAACACCTAACAGGACTCCTCAGTCATGACCAGTAGGCGGGATCCGCAAGTGTTTACAATCGTGATGATCTGTCTCGAACGCGTGACGGGGGCGGTGCCGAAGCGGATTCGTTGCCGTCTTCAGTGCGCAAGGTTGTTGATTCATTCTGGCGGGGCTGAAATGAGGCGGGCTCTATTAAAGACAAGCTCATTCGTGGTAGAGGAGCGCGTGGGACGCGACCTGGGGTCGCTGTGTCCCAAGCGGGGGGAGCCAAACAGATGAATCGACTCGCGTCTTCGATCGAGGACATCCAGGACCACTACACGATCGTGGTGGTGGGGTCGGGCTACGGAGGAGCCATTACCGCTTCACGCCTGGCTCGAGCAGGCCAGAAGGTCTGCGTATTGGAGCGAGGCCGGGAGCTGCAGCCCGGCGAGTTCCCGGACACGGCGCTGGAAGCGGCAGCCGAACTCCAGATGGAGGCGCCCCATGGCCGGACGGGTCCTCGCACGGGCTTGTTCAATCTCCACCTCGGCCATGACATCAACGTGCTCGTGGGCTGTGGGCTGGGGGGCACCTCGCTCATCAATGCCAATGTGTCCATCCGTCCGGATCCTCGCGTGTTCGAGGATCCGAGCTGGCCGACGCTCCTGCGTGCCGAGGGCATGAAGCGGATGGAGCATGGCTTCAGTCTCGCGGAGCGGATGCTGGGCGCCAGGCCGTACCCGGAGCACCTTCCCTCCCTGCCCAAGCTGAACGCCCTCCAGAAGTCAGCCGAGGTCCTGGGGCAGAAATTCTATCGTCCGTCCATCAACGTCACCTTCGAGGATGGCGTCAATGAGGCGGGCGTGACGCAGAAGGCGTGCAACCTGTGCGGGGATTGCTGCTCGGGTTGCAACTACGGTTCGAAGAACACCGTGTTGATGAACTACCTGCCGGACGCCAGGCGTCACGGAGCGGAGATCTTCACCACGGTGGATGTGCGCTACATCGAGCGCGGCCAGGACGGTCGCTGGCGGGTGCACTACCAGGCGCTGGGCACGGGTCGCGAGGCGTTCGACGCGCCCTCCCTGTTCGTCACCGCGGACCTGGTCATCCTCGCGGCTGGTACGCTCGGCTCCACCGAGCTCCTCCTGCGCTCTCGTGAACGAGGCCTGAAGGTGTCGGAGCGGGTGGGCCGGTCCTTCAGTGGAAACGGGGATGTGCTCGCGTTCGGTTACAACACCGCGCAGGAGATCCGAGGCGTCGGCTCGGGCAACCTCCCGGTGAAGAACCTGCCGCCGGTGGGACCCTGCATCACCGGCATCGTCGACATGCGCGATACCCCCGAGGTGCGCGACGGAATGATCCTCGAGGAGGGCGTCATCCCGGGGGCCCTGGGTGAGATGCTGCCCGCCGCCTTCGAGGTCGTGGCGGATGTGGACGGGCTCAACACCGCCGAGGCGCAAGTGCTCGCTCAGAAGGAGCGCGAGGCGGAGAGCCTGGTGCACGGCCCTCGCCATGGGGCCATGCTCAATACCCAGACGTACCTCGTCATGACGCACGACGGGGCGGATGGGCGGATGGAGCTGGAGAACGACCGGCTGCGCGTCGTCTGGCCGGGAGTGGGCTCCAGGGCCATCTTCCAGCAGGTGGACAACCGACTGAAGGAGGCCACCCGGGCGTTGAAGGGCATCCAGATGGGCAACCCGCTCTGGACTGATCTGCATGGCGACCGGCTCATCTCCGTCCATCCACTGGGCGGCTGCGTCATGGCGGACTCGGCGGACACCGGCGTGGTGGATCACACCGGGCGGGTGTTCTCGTCCGAGCAGGGCTCCAGCGTCCATGAGGGGCTGTACGTCTGTGATGGCTCCATCATCCCCACGTCCCTGGGTGTCAATCCGCTGCTGACCATCTCCGCGCTGGCCGAGCGGTGCGCGATGATCATCAGCGAGGAGCGTGGCTGGAAGATCGATTATTCGCTCAAGGGGCCCATCTCCGAGCTGCCCGTTCCCGTGACGCCGGGCATCCGCTTCACCGAGCGGATGAAGGGCCACCTTGCCATCGAGGGAGGAGCGGCCAGCCGGCCCGAGGAGTTCGAGGCCGCGGAGGCGCGTGGCAAGAAGGACGGTTCCTCCTTCGAGTTCGTGCTGACCATCGTGTCCAACGACCTGGACAAGCTCGTCGGGGATCCGAAGCACGAGGCCCGCATGATGGGGACGGTGATTGCGCCGGCGCTCTCGCCCCATCCCCTGACGGTGACACACGGTGGCTTCAACCTGTTCGTGGAGGACAAGGCATCCGTCGAGACGCGGTTGATGAAGTACCGCATGCAGCTGACCGCCGAGGACGGACGCTCCTTCTTCTTCTACGGCTACAAGGTCGTCCGCGAGGGCCCCATCTGGAAGGTGTGGCATGACACCTCCACGCTCTATGTCACGCTCCACGAGGGCCTGGACGACAAGGGCCCGGTGGTGGGCAAGGGCGTACTTCGGATCGCCCCGGAGGACTTCATCAAGCAGTTGGGCACGCTCGAGGTCACCCACGCCAAGAATGCCGAGGAGCGCCTGGCGACCACGGTGCGCTTCGGCCGGTACTTCGCTGGCGTGGTGTACGACTACTACGGCGGTGCCGTGGCAAAGGATACGTTGCTCGATCCCAATGCGCCTCCGCGCAAGAAGCGTCCGCTGCGCGTCCCGGCACCCAAGCTCGTTCCGTTCAAGACCCGTGACGGGGTGGAGCTGTTGCTCACGCGTTATCAGGCCGGTACCAAGGGGCCCGTCATCCTCTCCCACGGTCTGGGTGTCTCCAGCCGCATCTTCTCCATCGACACCATCGAGACCAACCTGGTCGAGTACCTGTGCGCGAACGAGTATGACGTGTGGTTGCTGGACTACCGCTCCAGCATCCTGGTGCCTGCCTCCAACACCCAGTACAGCGGCGATGACGTGGCGCTGAAGGACTACCCTGCGGCGGTGGCCACGGTGCTCAAGGAGACGGGGGCTCCCTCCGTGCAGATGGTGGCCCACTGCTACGGCGCCACCACCTTCAGCATGGCCCTACTGGGGGGACTCCAGGGGGTGCGCTCCGCGGTGTGCTCGCAGATCTCCACCGAGTTCGTCGTTCCCAAGCTGGTGGAGATCAAGGCCGGGCTGCATACGCCCAACCTGCTCGAGAAGCTGGGCATCAAGTCGCTGACGGCCTACACGGACTCGAAGGCGGATTGGATGTCACGCCTCTACAATCAGGCGTTGGATCTCTACCCCGTCGACCAGGACGAGGAGTGCGACAGCCCGGTCTGCCACCGCATCACCTTCATGTATTCGCTGCTGTACGAGCATGCGCAGCTCAACGAGGCCACGCACGCCGCCCTGCATGAGATGTTCGGCGTGGCCACCGTCAAGGCCTTCGACGGGCTGGCGGACATGATCCGCGCCGGCCACATCGTCGACGCCCAGGAGAAGGACACGTACCGCCCCCACCTGAAGCGCATGGCTCTCCCCATCCGCTTCATCCACGGCGAGAGCAACGGGTGCTTCCTGCCGGAGAGCACGCAGAGGACTTACGAGGCCCTCGTCAAGGCCAACGGGGCGGGGTTGTACTCGCGCCGGGTCATTCCGAAGTACGGCCACATCGACTGCATCTTCGGCAAGAACGCGGCGAAGGACGTGTTCCCGCACATCCTCGAGCACCTCGAGGCCACGCAGAAGGTCTGAGTCCCAGGACGGGCTCCGCTTCTCGCGGCGTCCAGGCCGTCGCTCCTCGGCCTGGGCGCCGCCGTGTCGGGTCAGTCCGAGGTGATGTCCACGCGCCGCTCCTGCACCTTCCAGCGCTCCGTGGTGCATCGCCGAGCGAAGTGCGCGTCGTGCGTCACCAGCAGCAGGGCGCCGGGGTAGTCGCGCAGGGCCTCCTCCAGGTGTTCGATGGAGGGCAGGTCCAGGTGGTTGGTGGGCTCGTCGAGCACGAGTGCCCAGGCATGTTGCCCGAGCCCCCGTGCCATGAGCAGCGTGCGCGCCTCGCCGGGAGAGGGCTGCTCGGAGGCGAGCAGGCGATCCGGATCCACCCCCAGCGCCGCCACCAGTGACAGCACGCGGCCCTTCTCCTCTGGAGGCAGCTCGCGCACGGAGTCGAGCACCTCTTCTGCCTCCTCCGCGCTCACGTCCTGCGGGAGGTACAGCACGCGCTCCAGTGGCACGCGCGCCTGGCCGAGCAGCGCCCTCAGCAGGGTGCTCTTCCCAACGCCGTTGGGACCCTCGATGCGGATGCGGGCCTCCCGGGACACGTCGAGCCGCAGCGGGCCGAACAGCTCCACGTCTCCCGCGTACAGCCCGGGGACATCGAGACTGAACAGCAGCGGATTGGGTGGCCGGACGTAGTCGACGAAGATGGAGCGGCCGAGCGTCTTCTCCACATCGATGGACTCGACGGCGGCGGCGGCACGCTCGACCTCGCGGCGGGTATGGGCCACCTGGCGGCCGAGCCGTGCATCCGCCCAGCTCACGAGATTCTTGGCCCCCAGGGTGCGCGCGTCACTGTCGTACTTGCTCCTCATGCGGCTGCCGGCGTTGCGCGCGGCGGAGGCGGCCTCCTGATCCCGGCGCGTCTGCGCGAGCCGCTGTTGCAGCCGGCGGTGCTCGTCCTGGGCCTGCTGCCGGGTGGCGCGACGGGCGTCCTGCTCTCCCTCCCAGGCCTCGCGGGCGGCGGAGTACGCGCCGGACCACAAGCGCACCGTGCCCGCGTGGACGCGCAGCGTGGAGGTGGTGAGGGCCTCGAGCAGCTCCCGGTCGTGCGAGACGAGCACTCCTACTCCGCGGAAGCGGCGCAGGGCGGAGATGAGCCACTCCCGGGCCTCGGCGTCGAGGTGGTTGGTGGGCTCGTCGAGCAGCAGCACATCAGGCTCACGGGCCAGCGCGGCGCCCACCTGCCAGCGCTTGCGCTCGCCGGGGGAGAGCGTGCTCCACCGCTCGAGGGCGGTCGGATCCAACGCGAGCTGTCCGAGCAGCCGCCGGGAGCGCGAGTCATATGCCTCCGCCAGCGCGATGATGTCGGGAGTGATCTCCTCGACGCGCTGCGGGCAGAGGTGGACGAGGGCCGAGGGCGGCTCGAAGCGGAGGTGCCCATCCGAGGGCTGGATCTCACCGGAGATCAGCCGCAGCAGGGTGGACTTGCCGGCACCATTGGAGCCGACGAGGCCGGTCCATCCTGGAGGCAGGTGGAACTCGGCGTCGGAGAAGAGGGGAATGGCGTCGGAGAACGCGAAGGAGACGCGGTGGGCGCGAACGAGTGACACGAGGAACTCCAGAATCGTTCCGGGCGCGCACGAGGGGCCCGGGGGTTGGCTGAGAGACAGCGCCGACGATTCAGGAGTGGATCTTCAATGGAGTACGAAGCCTCGTGTGTGAGGAACCCCGGAACTCAGGGGCCCGGGAGTCTTAACCCCGGACGGGCCCCTGTGCAATCCCCGACGGGTTTTTCCTACCGGACCTGCACGGTGGCGGGCACCGTGGCGGACTGAACCTGCCGGGAGAGCCGCCACGCGCCGACCGAGGCGGCGATCGCGGACGTCGTGGTCATCAGGAGGGCCAGGGCGATGTTGTGCAGCGACTCCTGGATGCCGATGAACAGGACGGTCGGACCCTCACCAGCCAGGGGACCGGTATAGGCGCGCAGCAGGCTGATGACGCCCGTGATGAAGCCCAGCCCACCCGCGAAGAGCGTGAAGAGCCCCAGCGTGAGCATCAGCGGGACGTAGCGCGACTCGGGACGGCTCGCGTAACGCAGGCTGGTGGCCAGCAGCGCGAGACCGGCGATGAGCGTGGGATACATCCCCCAACCCCCGGCGATGAAAGCGTCCGACATGGTGTCCTCCGTGAAAGGTGCGTCCCCTCGGACAACGGGGTCCAGGAATAGTTCCGGGCCTATTCCTCGGAGGGCAGGGCCGGGCGGGTGCGCACCGGCACGGCGGGGGGCTGCGTCCCCACGGTGCGCGAGAGGGCCTGGGCGCTCAGGGCCGCGGCGCTGGTGGGCTGCGCCTTGGGGGTGCTCTCCTTGGAGAACACCTCCTTGAGCGTGGCGATGCTGCCCAGCGCGGCCGTGGCCTCGTAGGGGACGAACATCTTGTTGTCGCCCTTGCCCAGCTCCTGCAGCGTCTCCATGTAGCGCAGCGCGAGCACCTCGGGCGTGGCGCCGCCTCCGGCGTTGATGGCATCGAAGACGAGCCGCGTGGCCTCGGCCTTGGCCTCGGCGTCCATCAGCGTGGCGCGCTTGCGGCCCTCGGCGCGGGCGACCTCCGCGTCGCGCTCGGCCTCGGCACGCAGGATGCGCGAGGTCTTCTCGCCCTCGGCGGAGAGGATGGCCGCAGCCTTGTCACCCTCGGCCTTGGTGACCTCGGCGCGGCGCTCGCGCTCGGCAGTCATCTGCTTGGCCATGGCCTCCTTGATGGTGGCGGGCGGCTCGATCTCGCGCAGCTCCACGCGCGTCACCTTCACGCCCCACTTCTCGGTGGCTTCGTCCAGCACCGCGCGCAGCTTGCTGTTGACCGTCTCGCGGCTGGTGAGCGTCTGGTCCAGCGTCAGCCCGCCCATGATGTTGCGCAGGTTCGTCATCGTGAGCTGCTCGATGGCCAGCGCCAGGTTCTCCACTGCGTAGAGCGCCTTCGCCGGATCGACGATCTGGTAGTAGATGACCGAGCCCACCTCCATGGTGACGTTGTCATGGGTGATGACCTGCACGGTCTCGAAGCCCATGACCTGCTCGCGCAGATCCACCAGGTAGGTGCGGGAGAAGCGGTTGTCCACGCGCATCTCCATGGCGCGGGGCGAGTCGAAGAACGGGATGAGGATGTTCAGCCCGCTGCTGGCCACGTGGTGGAACCGGCCCAGGCGCTCCACCACCATCACCTTCGCCTGCGGCACGATGCGCAGGCCCTTGACGAGGGCGAACACCACGCCCGCCGCGAGGATGACGAAGATTGCAGTACCCATCTCTAACGACCTTCCTTCTTCTTCAGAGGAACTTCCAACGAGGCGGCGGGACGCCGCACCCAGAGCTTCAAACCTTCCACCTGCTCGACGATGACGCGCTCGCCCTCGGACACGGGGCCTCCGAGCGGGCGCGCCGACCAGAGCTCTCCGTTGATGCGCACCGTGCCCCCGTGCCCCTCGACGAGGGCCTCGGTCACCACGGCTTCCTGGCCCACCATTGCCTCCACGCCCATCTTCAGGTTGTCCGCATTGCGCATGAAGGCCTTCTTGAAGAGGGTGCGCGACGCGGCGAAGAGCGCCACCGAGGTGAGCATGAAGACCACGAGCTGGGCATTGATGCCCAGTCCCAGCGCGGCCACCAGGCTGGCGACGAGTGCCCCCACGGAGAACCAGAGCATCACGAAGCCGGGAAGGGCGATTTCCAATGCACCCGCGATGATCGCGGCGGCAATCCACAACTGCCAGGCGGAAATGTCCATGAATGCTCCCATACAATCAGAGCTTGCCACCGTGCCAACGCGAGGCGCCACCACCGGCGTTCCGTGACCGACAGTACTCCCCGTGGAGCAAGGGAGCGGGGTAGGCTCCGCCGCCGTCGAACCCCTGGACGAGCGGAGTCCCCATGAAAGCGGTGCGCTTCCCGGCCTTCGGGCCCCCGTTGGATGTGGTGCAGGTGGTGGACGAGCAGGCCGGGCCCCTCGCGCCCGGCGAGGCCCTCGTGGAGGTGCTGGCCACGCCCATCAATCCTTCGGATCTGTCGACGATCGGAGGCCGGTATGGCGTGCTGCCGAAGCTGCCGGCGGTGCCGGGAAACGAGGGGGTCGGGCGCGTGGTGGACGTGTCGGGAAGCACAGCGGTACGGCCCGGCCAGCACGTCTTCCTGCCCATGGGCGGGGGCACCTGGCGCACGCACGTGAAGGCGAAGGCCGAGCGGCTGCTGCCCGTGCCGGAGGGCGCGGACCTGTTGCAGATGGCGATGCTCTCCATCAATCCCCCCACGGCCGAGCTGCTGCTGCACGAGTACGTCGAGCTGCAGCCCGGTGAGTGGGTGCTGCAGAACGCGGCGAACTCGGCGGTGGGACGCTATCTCATCACGCTGGCGCGGCGCGAGGGTTACCGGACGGTGAACGTGGTGCGGCGCGAGGACCTCGTGCCGGAGCTGCTCGCGCTGGGCGCGGACGTGGTGCTGGTGGACGGGCCGGAGCTGCCCTCCAGGGTGCGCGAGGCCACGGGCGGCGCGAACATCCGGCTGGCGATCGACGCGGTGAGCGGCTCGGCGACGGCGCGGCTGGGCGACTCGCTGGCCATGGGGGGCGTGGTGGTGAACTACGGCGCGATGAGCGGCGAGGGGCCATGCCTGTCGTCCTCGGCGGTCGTCTTCAAGGGTGTGACCTTGCGTGGCTTCTGGCTGGTGCACTGGATGGGCAAGACGCCGCGCCAGGAGCAGGCGGCGCTGATGCAGCGGCTGGCTCAGCTGGTGTCCGAGGGGGTGCTGCGAGCCCCGGTGGATGCCACGTACCCGCTCGATAAGATTCACGAGGCGCTCACGCGTGCGATGGAGGGCGGGCGCCAGGGCAAGGTTCTGTTGACACCGGCGGGACCGGTGCAAGGAGGCAAGTGATGGCTGGACGAGTTGAGGGCAAGGTCGCGCTGGTGACGGGCGCGGCGTCTGGATTGGGCAAGGCCGCGGCGGCGATGCTGGTCCGCGAGGGCGCCCGGGTGGCGGTCACCGATCGCAATGAGCCCGGCGCGAAGGACGTCGCCGCTGCGCTGGGTGGGGCCGCGCGCTCCTGGAAGCTGGACGTCACCCAGGAGCCGGAGTGGCAGCGGGTGGTGGACGAGGTGCTGGCTACGTTCGGCCGGCTGGATGTGGTGGTGAACAACGCGGGCGTCGGTATCGCCAAGGACGTCGAGTCGCTGTCGCTCGAGGAGTGGCGCTTCGTGCACTCGGTGAACCTGGACGGCGTGTTCCTGGGCTGTAAGCACGCCATCCGGGGCATGCGCCAGTGCGGTGCGAAGGGCTCCATCATCAACATCAGCTCGGTGGCGGGGCTGGTGGGGGGCGACAACCTCGCGGCGTACTGCTCGAGCAAGGGCGGAGTGCGGCTGCTGACGAAGTCCGTGGCGCTGCACTGCGCGCGCAAGGGCTACGGCATCCGGTGCAACTCCGTGCACCCCACGTTCATCGAGACGCCCATGGTGGATGGACTGGCCAGCCTGGCGGGCGATGTGGCGGCGGGGAAGGCGAAGCTCGCGCGCATGATTCCGCTCGGCCACATCGGCGAGCCGGACGACATCGCCTATGCGGTGGTGTACCTGGCCTCGGATGAATCCAAGATGATGACAGGCTCGGAGCTCGTCGTGGACGGTGGCACCACGGCGATGTGAGCAATCCCCAACCCCGGAGCGCACCATGCCCTTCCTGGACGTCAATGGCACCCGTCTCTACTACGAGGACACGGGAGGCTCGGGCGAGCCCATCGTGTTCAGTCACGGCCTGCTGTGGAGTGGCCGGATGTTCGACAAGCAGGTGGCGGCGTTGAAGGACCGCTACCGCTGCATCACCTACGACCACCGCGGCCAGGGCCAGAGCGACATCTGGAAGGTGGACACCGTGGACATGGAGACGGTGTACGCGGACGCGGTGGGTCTCATCGAGAAGCTGGGCGTGGGGCCGTGCCACTTCGTGGGGCTGTCCATGGGCGGCTTCGTGGGCATGCGGCTGGCGGCGCGGCGGCCGGACCTGCTGCGCTCGCTCGTGCTGCTGGAGACCTCGGCGGACCCGGAGCCCGAGCAGAACGTGCCGCGCTACAACCTGCTCAACTTCATCGTGCGCTGGTTCGGGGCGAGGCTCGTGGCGAAGCCGGTGATGCGCATCATGTTCGGCCGGACGTTCCTTGAGAGCCAGGAGCGGGCGGCCGAGCGGGCAGAATGGAAGGCCCGGCTCCTGGGGCTGCGTCGCGACGTCTGGCGCGCGGTGAATGGCGTCATCCGGCGGCGCGGTGTGTACGACGAGCTGCCGCTCATCAAGACGCCGACGCTGGTGCTGGTGGGCGAGGAGGATGTGGCTACGGTGCCGGCCAAGTCCGAGCGCATTCACGCGGCCATCGAGGGCTCGAAGTTGGTGAAGATGCCCCGGGGTGGGCACACCTCGACGGTGGAAGAGCCGGAACTGGTGAACCCCCTGTTGATGCGCTTCCTGGACGAGATGTCCTCCGGGAATCGCCAGGCGGGCTGAGCGGTCCTCTCGAACCGGGCAGCATCCGCCCCTGATGCCATCGCTCCTCTCCAATCTCCACACCTCCCGCTGATCGCTCGCGCGGTAGAGTCGCCGCCCTGCACAGGAGAGGTGGAGTGCCATGAGACGGAGTACATCGATGGATTGGAGTCTTCTGCCCGCACGTGGCGGGCATGGCTGGACGAGAAGCGTGCTCCTGGGCGCGCTCCTGCTGGCGGGCTCGGCTCGGGTGCCTACCTGAAGCGCGTGGTGAATGAGCACGACATTCTTCCCTCGGACCTCGGCCCCGCGCGCGTGGATCAGGAGAAGCCCTCGAATCCGGTGTTCGGAGGCAGCGTGATGATCAACGCCCGCGGTGACATCACCTTCTCCGCGGGATTGGCACCGCCGGACAACGATCAGGAGGAATGGGGAACCGCCATCTACGTCGCTCAGTCCTCGTTTGAGCCGCCCGGAGGCGAGGACGGCGGTGTGGTGACGGACGGTGGCACGGAGTCCGACGGAGGCGTGGTGCTGGACGGCGGTGCGGCGCCGGATGGTGGCACGGAGCCCGACGGTGGTGTGTGGCTGGATGGAGGCACCGAGTTTGACGGTGGCACGGAGCCTGACGGAGGCGTGGTGCTGGACGGCGGTGCGGCGCCGGATGGTGGCACGGAGCCCGACAGTGGTGTGTGGCTGGATGGAGGCACTGAGATCGACAGCGGTGTGGCGCTGGATGGCGGTGGAGATCCGGGTGCTGGTTCAGGGTCCGATGGCGGTGTGGTGCCGGATGGCGGCGCGAGTGGGCTCGATGCGGGCTCGGGGCAGGACGCCGGTTCCAAGGATCCGACCCTGGTTGATCCGAGGACACCGGACAGCGGCTGCGGCTGCCAGTCGACGTCACCCGCTGCGCTGTGGTCCTGGGCCATCCTGGGTCTGATGGGCCTGGCGCGTCACTGGCGAGGTTGGCGCCGGGAAGGCGCGGCGCGCGACTGACGCCTACTGGTCGCCGGTCTGGCTCTGCGCATCCCGGCGCTTGCGGCGCACGAAGATGATGGCGCCCGCCACTGGCAGCAGCAGCATTCCTGCTGCCACGGTCGCCGTCGTGCGCAGCCGCCAGGTCCGCCAGGGCAGGGCGAGCTTCTGGTTGCGCAGCCGCTCGAAGTCCGGCTCCGGGCAGCTCTGGCCGAACATCCCAACATCCGCGGCGAGTGCCCCTCGCTGCACGTAGGTGCGCCACAAGCGCTGGACCCGTTCCGGCTCGCTGCGCGAGGCGAACCGCGCGGCATGGCACAGCAGCGCCGCGTACGCCTGGCTCCGGGGATGCACCAGGTCCGCGGCCTTCTCGGCCAGATCCGCCGCCGTGGAGCGGTAGTGGAAGCGCAGCGCGTGCGGCGGCGCGTGTGCGGTCAGTCGCTCGCGCTCGGCGTCCGTGGTGAACGGGAGGTTCTCCAGCACCACCGGCTTCTTGGGACTCTCGTCGTACTGCTGGAGCTCGAGGTACCACTGCCCCACGTCGAACTCCCCCTCCGCCCAGGCCCAGTCGGGAGCCACCTCGGTTCCCAGCAGCTCCATGCCGGCGTTGCGTGCCAGCCGCGCCGCGGAATAGAGCGCCTGGGCTTCATCCACGTCGTTCCACACCGACCGTGCCCGATCCAGCGCATCCACATACTGCCGCGCGGGCTCTTCCCACTTTGTGCCTCGGAAGTATTCCAGGGACTCCTGGCCACGGCCGTTGCGCAACATGCGTCGGCCGAGCAGCAGGCGGAGTTTCTCACCCACGTTCTCTCTCGGGGTCTCCACGTCTGGACCGGAGCCTTGGGGCACGGCGATCGGCGTGTCCTCCGCCAGATCGGCCTGCTCGCTCGAATACAAACCGGGCCTGGGTCGACACCGGAACTCCGGGCTGGTGGCGTGGGCCGCGATGAACCGCCGCAGCTCCTCCTCCGTCAGCACGCGCTCCGCCACGTAGGCGATGTCTGGCCACGAGCAGGTCCTCAGCACGCGCTCCGCCGCCTCGCTGAAATCGCCACGCATGAGCGCCAGCAGCGCCCACTCTCCCTCCACGCGCGCCCTCGGACGCATCAGGGGATTCCAGGGCTCGATCGTCCAGTCTTCCGTCGCCGGGATGCCCTCCCGGGCCTCCGCGAGGTACTGCTCCGCCGCCGTCCGGTCTCCGCGGCGCAGCGCCAGCTTCGCCTTCACCCAGGCCGCCAGCGGAGTCCGCTCCTGCCCGGCGAAGCGCTCGGCCAGATCGAAGCGGCCCGCGCGCCACGCACCCGCCGCCAGCCGATCCGCCCCGGCCAGTCCGGGCACGGCCGCGAGTGCTTCCAGCAGACGCGGCAGCGGGTTGGGGTAGGTCCCCGTACCGTCTTCCGTCCACAGCGTCTCCTGTCCTCGCGTCCACGCATAGGTCGCGAGCAGGCGCTGTCCCAGGGGATCCTTCAGCGCTCGTTGCAGGCGCGCGTCGTCGCGGCCGATGGCCCGGGCCACGAACAGCAGCGAGGACACTCCACTCGAGCTCCCGTGGGCCGCCTGCTCCGCGTAGAGCTGGATCGCTCCCACGTCATCGCCCTCCTCGAGGTGCAGCCGTGCCTCTTCGCCCAGGCTCGCCACGGCCAGCCCCAGCGGATCCTCGAAGCCCTGGCGGACCAGCTCACGCACCTCGGCGAAGCGCTCCCGGCCCTCCTGCGCCGACTCCGCCGTTCGCGCCAGCATGAAAGCCGCGAAGGTGGAGAAGCGGCGACGCTCCTCGGGGGGCAGCACGAGCACTTCCTTGAAGCGGGCGCGGGCCTCGTCCCAGTGCCTCGCATGGAAGGCCTTCGCTCCGGACTCGTAGAGCTCCGTCTCGCGGGCTCCGCCTCCCGTCCGGGCTCCTTCCGGCTCCTCGCCGTCGACCACGGAGAAGGTATCCGTTGGCTTCGGTACCAGTCTCTTCGCCTCGTGATGGAAGGCGCCGTCCGGCAGCTCCGACAGCGTCGCTGCGCGGTCTCTCAGCAACTCGGGCGGGAAGTCGGGGCCGCAGGCGCTCGCGCGGCGGACGGGGACGAGCACCACCAGCAATACCAGGAACGTCACAGCGCTACGGAGCAGCAAGAGTCACCTCGGATCCCCGCACGAAGCCGATGACGCGGCGCTCGCCCACGCGCAGGCGGGGAGGCGTGCGCGCCACGAGTGAGGTCCCCCGCGCGGTATAGCCGCCCACGCCGTCGAGGATCTCGAGGTTGCCGGAAAGGGAGAGGCGCGCGGGGGCATCGGCGTCCACGCGGCCGGTGTTCTCGATGACGATGTCCCAGGTGCCTCCACCCACATCCACGAGGCGAGGGACGAACCGCGGCGACAGGGATTCACCCCGAACCACCGCCGCGAGCGTGGGAATGCTCCAGGCCTCCGGGTCGCCCCGGTGGCCAAGCCGGAACCAGACGATGCCCGCTACGTTCTCCACGGGACGCTCACGCAGTCCGGCCAGAAAGCGCGCCACCTCGCGCGGCTCCGCGGACAGTCGAGTCCCGTCCCGCAGCCGCACGCGGTAGGTGGGGAGTGCCACGAGGAAGGGGCGGCCGGTGGCTTGGGACCAGGCTTCGATGAAACCCCGGGCCTCCTCGGGAGTGAAGAGCGTGGGAGCGCGCACGGCGTGCACCTGGAGGACGATGCCATCGGGAATGGAGGCCAGCCGGGCGATCGCTGGCGAGGCACTCCACGTGGGAAGCGCCGTGATGGAGAGTGCCAGGTCCCCGAGCGCCGCCCGCTCGCGCGCCAGCCAGTCCGCGTAATCCGGCAGCGCGGCGGTGGCGCAGTCATGATCGAGCTCGATGCCTCGGACGCGCACGCCCCGCGCCCTCCAGGCCCGGGCATGCGTGGCGACCTCCTGGAGGGAGATGCCCTCGAGAGGCGCCGTGCCGTCCACCCGCATCACAGCCACCACCTCGCGGCCACTGCGCACGAGGGCCGCCACGTCCACCGCGATATCCACCGGGGTTCGTTCGGGTCCCGAGCGCTCGCGAGCCAGCACGCGGAGCGCTCCCAGCTCCGAGGGGGCCTCCGTGACGGCCTGACTCAGCTCGGGGCTCCAGTCGCGCTGCCAGACATAGGTCTCGTGGACGAGGGCCCGGGGCGGTGGCGAGTCCCCTCGCGTGCAGGCAAGGCCGAGCGCGAGGAGCAGCACGCCCATCCACCCCCACGCTCGTCGCTGTATCGAAGACACCGTCGGATCCTAACTCAGTTCTCGCGAGCCACGGAGACGCGAAGGTGGGCCGAGGACCGCACGGCGCATCAATCAGGAGCGCCGCCCACCTGGGACCCTGCCACAATCTTGGATTCAAGGAGGAGGGGATGCACCCGAACGTGGCCTTCACCACCGATGACACGGAGGACTGGGGGCTGCCGCTCGCGGGCTCGGGACTGTTGCTGGATGTCCCCGCCGAGGGTCGCTGGCGCCAGCCTCCGTCCCTGCACCTGGAGGCCGCCCCGGACTACCGGCTGCGCCTGACCAGCGGCGGACAGCCCTTGCTCTGGGTGCGTATCGATGGCTGGTGGGATCGGTGCGGCTTTCTCCGGGGCAAGGCCCTCGCTCCCTGGGGCCTGCCTCCGCTGTCCGCGGCCGAGGTGCGCGAGGTGACGCATTCACCGGGGACAGATCCCTGGTGGGAAGCTTGGATGTGGCGTCTGGGCCGCACGCTCGCGCAGTCCGAGCATTCGGTGCTCCACGCGGGTCGCTGGTGTTTGCGGCCCCTCCAGGCCATCCGTGCTCCCGAGGCGTGCCGCTATCCCATCAGCACCATGGAGTGGCAGTTCGGTCAGCCTCCGCTCCCACCCCACTCACCCGAAGGAGTCCTCCGCTTCGAGCGGTTTCGGGTGGAGGACTGGACGGACTTCGAGCCGTACTCAGAAGAGCGGATGCGCGTGGGGGCCATCATGCCGCTGCGTGCTCCCTCGCCCGAGGACGATGGGCGGGTGAAGAGCTGGCGCAAGCGCGCACGGGACGGAACGCTGCCTCCCGTGCTGCTGCTCTATGTGGACCTGCTCATGAAATGGCTGGTGCTTGATGGGCACGACCGTGTGCACGCGGCCTTGCTCGAGGGAGTCACTCCGCCGCTGCTCGGGCTCTGGCCGGTCCACGAGGTGGCCTTGCCCGCCATCCCCGAACGGTACCAGGGCATCATGCAGGCGGCGGAGTTCCACCTGCGTGCAGGGGCGACGCCGACGGTCATCGACAGGGTCAACCGCATGCTGCGGGTCAATTATGCGCAGCGCAGGCGAGGCACCGTGACACGGGGCTGGCCGCTGAGCGGTGGTGTCGAGGCCTGGCGGGCCGAGGTGCTCGCCTCGCGCCGGTGGAGCCCCTTCCCAGCGGAGGGGCAGGACTGGGAGTGGTTCGTATCCCCGGGACGCTGAACGGCTTCCGCTCATGGCGGGGCGGGCGTGTTGCGCATCTGGTGGACGCCAGGGTCGCGAGCAGGAGCGCCTGGATCAGACGTCTCCGGTCCTCACGTGCCCATGCACCCGACGAGATGGTCACGCGGAGCGATCTCACCTCAAAAGTGTCGTGACACGGTGGGTAGGCTGAACATACCTACTGGGGCGGACCTTCCGCCTGAACGGCTGCTCAGTAGTTTGGCGGACGTGTACGCGGAGCTGGTCTGCCGGTCGAACTTTTCGTTTCTACGCGGGGCCTCGCACCCCGAGGAATTGATCCAGGCTGCGGCGGAGCAGGGACTGGCCGCGGTGGCGCTGGCGGACAGGGACGGACTTTATGGCGCGGTGAAGGCCCACCTGGCGGCGAGGGACGCGGGGATCAAGTTCCTGCTCGCCAGTGAGCTGACGCTGTTGGATGGCCCTCCGGTGGTGGTGTACGCGCAGGACGCGAGGGGCTACGCGAACCTCAGCCGGCTCATCTCGAAGAGCCGGATGCTGCACCCCAAGGGCGAGGCGGGCCTGCCCTGGCGCGAGCTCGCCGAGGGCAACGAGGGGCTCCTGGCCTTGCTCCCGTTCCCGGCGCCCGCGGAGCAGGTGGCCCCGCTGGCGGAGGCCTTCCCGGAACGCTTCTACGTGGGGATCTCCCGATCGCTGTCCTCGGGAGACGAGGCCCGCGTGGCCCGGTCGAAGGCCCTGGCGAAGGGGCTCGGGGTGCCCCTGTGCGCGCACAACGACGTGCACACGCACCAGCGGAGCCGCCAGCCGCTGCAGGACGTGCTTACGGCCATCCGGTACAAGACGACACTCGGGCAGCTCGGGACGCGGCGGCTGTCCAACGCCGAGCGGACGCTGAAGGGGCCCGAGGAGATGGCGCGGCTGTTCTCGGACTGCCCGGAGGCGCTCGAGCGCACGCTGGAGCTGGCGGGCCGCTGTAATGCGACGCTGGAGGGGCTGCGCTACCACTTCTCGGAGGAGGATCTGCCGCCGGGTCACTCGACGACGACCTGGCTGCGCGAGCTGACGTACCAGGGGCTCCAGGTGCGCTACCCGGGAGGCGTTCCGCCCGAGGTGGTGAAGCAGATCGAGCACGAGCTGAAGCTCATCGGGGCGTTGGACTTCGCGGGGTACTTCCTGGCCATCTGGGACATCGTCCGGTTCGCACGCTCGCAGGGGATTCTATGCCAGGGGCGAGGGAGCGCGGCGAACTCGGCGGTCTGCTACGCGCTGGGCGTCACGGCGATCGATCCGGTGCGGATGGGGCTGCTCTTCGAGCGCTTCCTGAGCATGGAGCGCAAGGAGCCGCCGGACATCGACGTGGACTTCGAGCACGAGCGGCGCGAGGAGGTGCTGCAGTACGTCTACGAGAAGCACGGCCGGCACCGCGCGGGAATGGTGTGCGAGGTCATCTGCTACCGGGGGCGGCTGGCGCTGCGCGAGGTGGGCAAGGCGCTCGGGCTGTCGTTGGATCAGGTGGACCGGCTGGCGAAGACGGCGGGCTCCCACGGCGGCGAGATGGGACCGGAGCTGCTGAAGGAGGTGGGGCTGTCGGAGGAGGACCGGCGGGTGCGGCAGACGCTCGCGCTGGCGACGGAGATTGAAAGCTTCCCGAGGCACCTCTCCATCCACGTGGGCGGGTTCGTGATTACGCGCGAGCCGCTGGTGGAGATGATCCCCGTGGAGAACGCGGCGATGAAGGGCCGCACGGTGGTGCAGTGGGAGAAGGACGACCTGGAGGCGGTGGGCGTCCTGAAGGTGGATCTGCTGGGGCTCGGGATGTTGACGGCGCTGGCGAAGTGCCTGGCGCTGATCAAGGAGCACCACGGCCGCGACCTGTCCCTGGCCACGATTCCGTCGGAGGACCCCCGGGTCTACGAGATGCTGTGCAATGCGGACTCGATCGGGGTGTTCCAGATCGAGAGCCGGGCGCAGATGAACATGCTGCCGAGGCTCAAGCCGCGGTGCTTCTACGACCTGGTGGTGGAGATCGCGCTGATCCGGCCGGGACCCATCGTGGGAGACATGGTGCACCCGTACCTGCGGAGGCGGGAAGGGCGGGAGCCGGTGGAGTACCCCTCGGAGGACGTGCGGAAGATTCTGCAGAAGACGCTGGGGGTGCCGCTCTTCCAGGAGCAGGCGATGAAGCTGGCGATGGCGGTGGCGGGCTTCTCGCCAGCGGAGGCGGACGGGCTGCGGCGGGCGCTGTCGCACAAGCGCGCGGAGGAGCGGCTGGGTCCCTTCCACCAGCGCTTCGTGGAGGGCGGAGTGGCGCGAGGGTACACGCCCGAGTACGTGGACACGCTGTTCCGCCAGTTCCGCGGGTTCGCGCACTATGGCTTTCCGGAGAGCCACTCGGCGAGCTTCGCGCTGCTGGCGTACGCCTCGTCGTGGCTCAAGTGCTACTACCCAGCGGCCTTCACGGCGGCGCTGCTGAACTCACAGCCGATGGGCTTCTACGCACCGCACACACTGGTGGCGGATGCGCAGCGGCACGGAGTCCGGGTGCTGGGCGTGGACGTGAACCACTCGGGGTGGGACTGCACGATGGAGGAGGGCGGAGCGCTGCGGCTGGGGCTGCGAATGGTGCGAGGGCTCCAGGATGCGGTGGGGCGGCGGGTGGAGTCGGCGCGGCAGGGCCAGCGCTACACGAGCATCGGTGAGCTGGCGCGGAGGACTCGGGCGCCTCGTCACGAGCTGGCGCGGCTGGCACTGTCAGGGGCCCTGGGGAGCCTCAGCGGCTCGAGGCGGGACGCGCTGTGGGAGATCCAGGCGCTGGGCCCGCTGGAGGAGACGGACCTGTTCTTCGGGATGGCGATGGATGGGACGTCGGTGGAACTGCCCCAGATGAACGTGGCCGAGCGGGTGAGCAAGGATTTCGAGACAGTGGGCGTGTCGCTGGAGAAGCACCCGCTGGAACTGCTGCGGCCGATCTTGCGCAAGCGGGGCGCGGTGACGGCGGCGGGGCTGGAGCGGGTGCGAGCGGGAGCTCGGGTGGCGGTGGGCGGCATGCTCATCTGCCGGCAGATGCCGCCGACGGCGAAGGGGTTCTGCTTCCTGTCACTCGAGGACGAGACGGGGATCGCGAACCTCGTGGTTCCGCCGGACGCATACGCGAGGTTCCGCAAGGACATCCACGGCGCGCTGTTCCTGGTGGGGCAGGGGACGCTGGAGAAGACGGGGAAGGTGACGAACGTGAAGGTACAGCAACTGGAGCCGCTCGCTTCCGGGCTTCAGGGCTGAGTTTGGTTTCAGCGGATTCGCACCACGCCTACGGCGAAGTATCCCCCACCAGTCTGCCGATAGGCCGCAATATCTGTTGCGAAACTCCCGAGGTAGACAGGATCGGCCTTTTCGAATTGAGCACACCCGGACAACATGGCGTCCCGATCCAGTTTGTAGTCGCTTCGACGGCCATACCAGAGCGTAAGTAGGAACCGCTCGTCGGCAGGGCTCCAGGATCTCAGCTTGTCTATGCATGCTCTGATGGGATCGAGGTGAACCACTCTTCGTTCAAGTCGTACCAGTTTGGCATGGAGGTGCGGTTGGCTCCTTTACTTAATGGACAACGAGCTTGGCACGCTGTGTCGCTGGACGCACGCGAGCGGTGGTTCCAGCGTTGAATGCAAGAAAGTCCTCCTCCACACCGTCGCTGAAGATGACGCCCCCCGTGGGCATCCGTGACTCCACCTCCAGCTCTTGCTGCGCGCTGACGAAGCCGGCCACCATGCTGGCCGCCGAGTGCCGGCTGATGAAGGGCTCGCGCACCACGAAGGCCAGCCGCGGGTCCTCCCAGGTGAGCCTCCACGGTTGGCCCGGCTGTCCACCCGTCGCCTCCGTGATTCCCCGGGCCAGAGTGAACACCGAGGACAGCCAGCCGCTCGAGCCCGCCCCCGTGGAGACGATGATGCCGCTGGAGGACTGGGACTCGGCGCGGCTTTCGTGGTGCAGGGTGTAGCGCGCGGAGACGTGGGTGCGTGCCCCGAGGAACAGATCATTGAAGCCGAGCAGCCGCTGGCCATCGTTGAGCACCACCTCGGCGAGCGTCACCTCGCGGAAGCGGGCGCTCTGCTCCAGCACGTGGCGCACTGCCACCCGGGCCTTGTCGACCCCGAAAGGCAGTAGCACTCCGTCGAAGCGCTCGGGGTCCGGGTTGACGCCGACGATCGGCTGCGAGCCCACGTACTTGGCCACGTTGGCCACCAAGCCGTCCTGGCCCACCGTCACCACCAGTTCCTTGCCGGTGAAGAGGAAGGTGGGCACCAGTGAGCGGTCCACCTGCTGCACCGGCAGGCCGAGCTCCAGCAGCTTGTGCAGCGTGTCGAGCGAGCGGCGGTAGGTGTCGTCCTCCCGTGCGTAGTCCTCGAAGTCCTGGCCGGCGTGCTCCAGGTAGAAGCGCGCCTGCGAGCGCGTGTTGAAGCGCTCCACCAGCTCGGCGAGCCTCGTCTTGCGGGTGACGAGGACGATCTTCTCGTACTCAGCCATGGCGACCCTGGTTCCCCGACGGGGCCGAGAGCAACGAGCGCAACAGGTCCGGGGACACGTTCAGCTCGCCGATCTTCCCCGCGTTCTCCGCCATCTCGCGGAAGGCGAGCGCGATGTTCAACTTGGGATCGTTCCCGCCACCGGCCGCCGCCATGAGCACCTTCCAGTCCACGTCCCGGATCGGGGCGAGCGTCTTTTCCAGCGCGTAGGCCTTGGCCTCGGCGGCCTTGCGCTCGTTGTCGCTCCAGCGCTCCATGAAGGAGGAGCGCTGCTCCTCCACGGCGATGTCCGCGGCGATCTGCGCCTCGCGGATCTGCCGCTTGCCGGCCTCGACGGACAGCTCGGTGGCGATCTCGCTCTCCTTGATGCGGCGCTCCTGCTCCACGGCGGCGTTGCGGCGGGCGTAGATGGCCTCGTCCGCGCGCCGCTGGAGTGCCTCGCGCGCCTCGGCCTCGAGGGCCCGCGCCATCTCCGGGGTGGGGCGCGCCGAGAGGAGCGCGAAGCCCTGCACCTCCACGCCGAGCATCCGCACGGCCTCGGACTCGCGCAGCGCGGCGAGCACCTTGCCCTCGATGGTGGCCGCCTGCACGAGCACCTCGCGCAGGGCCATGGACTGCACCACTGTGCGGGCGCGCACCTGGGCGATCTGGACGAGCCGCTCCTCCAGCTTCGAGGGATCTTCCGAGGCATAATCACCCGAGGGCTTCACCGAGTAATCCAGCAGCCCGGCGAGTAGCTTGGGGTCCGCGACGCGGTAGGTGAGCTGGCCCTGGAGGGTGGCGGCCTGGAAGTCCTGGGTGATCTCGTTGAAGACGAAGGGCACGTCCGAGCTGGCGAGCGGCACGGCGACCACGGTGGTGGTGGGGGCCCAGTAGAAGAAGGAGAGGCCGGGCCCCTCGCGCTTCACCTTCCCGTCCTTGAACTGCATGACGTACGTCGTCGGCGGCGCCTTCATGTACCGGATGCTCATGGTTCAACCCTTCTCGTCTTCGTGTTTATACGACACCAACATAGTGTCGAATGGACACGAATGCAACCCGAAGTGGAGCGATGGATGGTTCCTCTCTTCAGGGCCTGGGCTGGGGGTGAGGGTGTTCCCCACGAGGTGGGTGAGTTGCGTATGTGACTCGCGTAGGCTCGGGGAATGTCTCCTCCTTCGAGTGACCTCCTCCGGCAGGTCCGCCAGCGGCCCGGCAT
Source organism: Vitiosangium sp. GDMCC 1.1324 (assembly GCF_003044305.1). GTDB lineage: Bacteria > Myxococcota > Myxococcia > Myxococcales > Myxococcaceae > Archangium. The sequence continues at coordinate 676,348 of NZ_PZOX01000001.1, forward strand.
GTACGTGGGCGATACGGGCGGTTACGGCCTCCACCGGTTGCCGTTGCTCCTGCTGGAGGCGGGAGCCCTCGCCGCGAGCGAAGGCCGCGGTGATGAAGTGAGCCTCCACCTCGGGGCAGGGGACTCCTGCTCGTTCTTCTTCAACGGGCCATTGTGGCCATCACGGCTCGTGCCCGAGCCTCCAGGGGACTCGCTGGCTCGCCTGTTCACGCTGGCTGATGCCGACCTTCACGCTCCCCGTCCGGACGGTGCGCCCGAGACGTTCCTCCTGGTGTCTCCCTACGAAGATCTTGCGGTCGTCAACGCGCTCGCTTCGGAGCTCGAGGTCTCCTTCGGTGCTGGCAGGAGGATCTGGCGGCAGGCCTTTCGATGCGGAGAGCCGGCTGGCCCGGTACACGAGGTTCCCGTCAAGGAGGACGGGCCTCCATCAGCCAGAGGCACGCGCATCCGCTTCGTGCCGGATCCCTCCATCTTCGAGCGGCCTCGGCTTTCCTTCCTGGGACTGTTGTTGCGGATGGAAGAGTTGGCCGCACTGCACGAGCGTGTCTCCTTCCGTCTGCGCGATGACGTGCGCCAGGTCGAGACGCACCACCGTTTCGAGCGCGGGCTCGTGGACTACTCCGCACGGCTCTCCGCGCCGGCGTTCCCTCTCCATGCTCCCTGGGGCTTCGAGGGACGCCACGGCTCGAGCCGGGTCCGGCTCTCGCTCCAGTGGTGTGGGGCACCGGGAATCCGGGTGGTGTCCTGGGTAAACCAGCTCCGGGTGAGTGGGGGAACGCATCTCAAGGGGTTGGTCCAGGGGCTCCATGGCGCGCTCTACCACTACGCCGAGACGGTGGGCCGTACGCAGGAGATCCCGGCCTACATTCCCTCGGTGCTCACGGAGGGGCTCACGGTGCTGCTCGATGTCATGGTGGCTCGGCCGGTGTGGCTCGGCCCGGTGAAGGGAGAGCTCGCCAACGAGGAGTGTGAGTTCGCTGTGGCGAGTCTGGTCGAGACGTGGCTGGGCAAGCGGTTCCAGGAGGAGCCGGTGGTCGCGGAGCAGGTCCTGGAGCACGTGATCGGGCGGTACATCGCACGCGGATAGCGCGTTAAGGTTCCGCTCCATGGGACGTCTTTGCCTCGCTGTCTCGACCGCCGCGCTCCTCTGCCTCTCGTGTCTGCAACCCCGGGCCTCCTGGGGCGGGCAACCCACCGGCGCGCGCTCTCAGTTCAACCAGTCCTGTGGTGCGGCCTGCGCAGCAGCCCCAGTCAATGCGAGCACCGGTGAAATTCTCGCCCCGGCGGCGTCCCGGGCCGGTTCGGTGGTTGAGAAGGTTGTCCAGGTTGTCGAGGCCGCCCAGGGACTACTCACTCTCGAGCGTGCTCTCACCGGAGCGGAGCTCGACCGCCTCGAAGCCATTCTCGTGAAGTGCGTGGCGCAGGCTCATGCGAATATCAACGAGGCCTACCAGAAGCGGGGCAGCAACTCGCGATTCAAGAATGGCAAGTTTCCAAATGACGCCGAGTGCGAACGGGTCGTGCGTTTCCAGCCCCCCGATGATGAGCCCGTCACCCTCGCTCAGGAACTCGGCCTCTTGAAACATGCCGACGCCTTCGCCTGTGTCAAACGCCACCTTTCGACGGAATTCAGCGGCAATTTCTCCGTCGAGCCGCGTTACAAGGGAAACCCTGATGCCAACGGTGTCGTCCTCACGAATGATGGGCCTGGGTCTCTTGTGCCTGACCTCGTGGCACATGGCACCCGAAATGCCACCGATGTGCAGTGCGTCTACGAATTCAAGTTTCCTTGCCTTGAAAGACACAGGCTCAACCCGCTGAAGTCTCCGGGCACAGAGGCCCAACTGGAGAACTACCAGCAGCTCAGCAGGCGATGCCCTGTGGCACTCATCACACCGAGTGGGCTCCGGCAGCTTGGCGTTGACCCATGACCCATCTTCCGCGCATTCGCCTTCGTGGCATCCCTCCCGGGCGCTGGCGCCTCTACGATGGCGAACCACCGCGCCCGCGCCGGGAGCTCCTCGCGCGAGACGTATTCCGTGTCGCCTTTTATCTGCCCCATGACCATGCCGAAATCGCGGAGGGTATTCTCAATGCCCTCGAATGTTACATGCGAGCGGTCGGAGAAGGGCCTGGGTCAATCAACCACATCTATCTCGGGGGCAACGACGAGGGTGCCAGACTGACTGACGAGTGGTGGGGTTACATTCGTAACACCCTCCAGCCGCAGCGACGATGGCGCTTCCCAGACGACTACGGCGAGGCAGAGGCCCGAAGCATCGAAAAGCGAGGCTTTCAAACCAGGCTGCTCCTCACTGGCGGTGCCAACGAAACCAACGGTTACCTGTTCGAGTACCGGGCCCGGATTCCTTATCGTGACCCGTCGCCCTTGGTGAGCCTGCTCAGCGCAACCCTTCCCACAGAATATCTGGTGGCACACGGGCCCGCGAGAGTGCGTGAGCTCGTCCTGGCGATGGCTTCTCGACTTCGCTTCGCCACGGGACACGCCGGTCTCGCGCTGAGCGTCTACTCCTCCCTTCGTAACTCCGAGGAGCCCCTCCGCACGGAGCTCATTCGTTACCCAGGCATTGATCTGCGGGCTGCCTGGTTCAACTCCCACTGCATGGACGGCCGGGTCGATGGCGTCCACTGGCTCAATTTCCTCGCACAGCCCGTGCTAGGCGAGCTGGGCGGAGCCACCGCGCTTCGCTCTCGCCTTCATGCTCGCGAAACGGTCGTTCAGAAGTTGGACGAGGATCGGGTTGTTGTCTCCCTCGGCGAGTGGCCGGAGGCGGGAGACCTGACTGAGGGGCAGACTCTTCCCGCGTACCGTGAGTTCGCCCGGGTCCTGGCGCCCTGGCTCGAGCCTCTACACCTGCCGCAAGTCACGTCCTCCGGCGAGCCACCGCGCTACACGCCATTACGCTTCACCGAGGAGCAGGCAAGGCGCTGGTGGAGGCGCTTCCTCGACTGACGCGGTGACGGTTAAGGTTCCGCCCCATGGGACGTCTTCTCCAAAGGGCGAGGCGGATGCTGCTCCTGGTGCTGGCCACGCTGGTCATCGCGTACGTGGGACTCTGCGTGCTGGTGTTCTTCAACCAGAGGCAGATCGTGTTCCCGGTACCGCCGGGGGCTCGCGAGCCGAAGCTGCCCGGAGCTGAGTTCCTGCGCATCCCCGGGCCAGAGGGGTCGACGGTGTTCGCGCTGTATGTGCCCTCACCGGAGGGAGCACCAATGGTGGTGCACTTCCACGGCAACGGTGAGCAACTCGCGGACAGTGCGTGGCTGGCGCAGCGCTTCCAGGAGGCGGGGCTCGGCTTCTTCGCCGTGGAATACCCGGGCTACGGGCTCGCGGCGGAGCAGGGGCCCTCCGAGACGGGCATTTACGCGGCTGCGCAGACCGCGCTGGAGCATCTGCACAACACTCTGGGTGTGCCTCGGGAGCGCACGGTGTTGCAGGGGCAATCCCTCGGGTCAGGTGTGGCGGTGGAGATGGCGAAACGGGGCCACGGCTCGCGGCTGGTGCTCATCTCCCCCTACACCTCGATCGTGGAGATGGGGGCGAGGGTCTTCCCGTGGTTGCCCGCGAGTCTGCTCGTGAGGGATCGGTTCGACAGCGCAGCCAAGGCGCCCGGGCTGAAGTTGCCGGTGCTCATCGTTCACGGGACTCGGGACGAAGTCATCCCCGTGGACATGGGTCAGCGGCTGGGAACCTTGTTCCCGAATGCCTCCCTGCGCATCCTGGAGGGCAAAGGCCACAATGACGTGCTCGACGGGCCAGCGACCCTCCAGGAATTGATGCGGTTCGCTCGTGAGGGCGTGCAGCAGGCTGGAACAGGCCAGACAAGACCTTGAACGGTGGGCCCCTGCCGCGAAGGACTGCTCATCCTTCGCGGATGGTCCACCTGCAATGTGGGTCAGGACACCAGCAGCCGCGCGTCGTCCAGATCCATGTCTGTGATCAGGTCCACACCGTTGCGCGTGAGCCGCCGCGCTGCCGCCGTGGCCTTCGGGCCGTGTCCGTTGTCCAGGCACCACTGAGCGTGCTCCACCAGCAGTGCCAGTTCGTAGGTGCGGCCCAGCGTCAGTGAGAACCGCCTCGCTCCGGCCTCCACCGCCGCTGGGTTCTCCATCGCCTTCATCACCCACGCCCGCGCCTTCTCCAGCGCGTCTTGCGCCGCTGTGACGCATGGCTTCAGGCCAGCGTCCTTCGCTGCACCCAGCCGCCGTTCCGCGTCCGCATAGAGCGCCTCGAGCGCGCCTCCCTTCGCCATCGCTCGCAGTGTGTCCAGCGAGAGCACGTTCGTCGTGCCCTCCCAGATGGACAGCACCTGCGCGTCCGCCAGGATTCTCGGCAGCCCCGTGTCCTCCACGTAGCCCGCTCCACCGAAGCTCTCCACCGCCTCCGACGTCACGTGCACCACCTGCCGTCCCGTCGTCAGCTTCGCCAGCGGTGTCACCAGCCGCTGCAGCAACAACTCCTCCTCCGTCGCCGTCTTCGCCTCCAGCTTCCCCAGCAGCTCCACCGCCCGGAACGCCAGCAGGAATCCGCCGTGGAACTCGGCCTCCAGTCCCGCCAGCGTGTCCACGTGCAGTGGTTTCTCCGACAGCAGCGCTCCGAACTGCACCCGCCGCTTCGCGTAGTCCTTCGCCAGCGCCAGCGCCCGTCTCATGCTCCACGCGGCGCCCATCGCGTTCCACGTTCGCGTCACGTTCAGCATCCACGACATGTTCCGGATGCCGTCCGTCAGCCCCGCCACCGGCTCCGCCAGCGTCCCGTCCAGCGTCAGCTCCGCCGTCGGCACCTTCCTCGTCCCCAGCTTGTCCTTCAGCCGGTTGATCTGAATCCCGTTCAGCCTCCCGTCCGCCCCCCGCGTCTCCACGTAGAAGATCGCCAGTCCCTTGCCCCCAGGTCCGTTCCCCTCCGGCCTCCCCAGCGTCAGCGCCATCTGCGACGTCGTCGCCGAGGTGAACCACTTCGTCCCGTACAGCCTCCACCCCTCGGGTGACTGCTTCGCCACCGTCTGCGTCAGCCCCACGTCCGAGCCGCCCGTCCGCTCCGTCATCCACTGTCCCGAGGTCCAGAACGTCGCTGGATCCCTCGACGTCAGGTGGGGCAGGGCGCGCTGGATCAGCTCCTGGTTCCCCAGCGACAGCAGTGTTCTCGCCGCCCCGTCCGTCATCGCCAGCGGGCACGAGTAGATGTCCAACGATGCCTGCACCAGGTAGTTCAGCGCGAACTGGTGGATGCGGGAGCGGTCGCCGTTCTTCTGCTCGTACGCCACCGCCACCAGGCCCCGCTTCGCCGTCAGGGTCTCCGCCTCCTTCCACAGCGGCGACACCTCGATTTGATCCACCCGGTTGCCCCAGGCATCCCACTGCATCAGCGTGGGCTCGTTCAGCCGATCCCTGAGCTGGAAGTCGTAGAAGTACCCGCCTCCCAGCTCGCCCAGCTCGCGCAGCTCGCCCTCCAACCCCGCCCGCATGTCCCGGGGGAGCACCCGGTCGAGATAGCTCCGGAGCAGCGCATCGTCGTCGTACTGGTTCCCAAGCCTCGGTGGTTCCTGGAAGAAGCTCATACCGGGCAAGCTAGCACCGCGCCTGTTCGAGGGGAGTCCGCGTCCCAGCCTTCGTTTTCCGGGTCGTGATCCAGGTCTCCCAGCGACTTCCTGCTAGACTCGGCTGCCTCAACACGGAGCAAGCATGGCCGAGCAGCGGAGGCCGGGGGCCACTCCCCCCGGATTCGAGTCCCCCGATTTCGAGACCGACACCAGCCGCACCGTCACCCCCCGGGAGACCCCCGCCGTTCCCTCGGGGAACGTGCTCTCCGCGCCTCCCCGGCCCCGGGTACCTCCCGGGCAGGGTCCCGCCGCTCCCGGTGGTCCGGCCCGGCCTCCCCCGGCTCCGGGTGCCCCCGAGCGCCGTCCCGTCGGTCCCAGCCCCTTCCTCGAGCGCCGCGCTCCAAGCCCCCCGAGCCCCGAGGCGCGTCGCGTCATCTCCAACCTCCCGACGGAGCAGCTTCCCCCCGTGCCCGCCGATCAGCGCCGCACGGCCCCGCCCGCGCCGCCGTCCATGGACCTGCCTTCCGTGATCGTCGATCAGCGCCGCACGGCCCCGCCCGTGCCGACGTCGGAGCTGCCTCCCGTCCCCGTCGAGCCGCGCCGTCAGACCTCCGGTGCGATGCCCGCCGCGAGCCCCGAGCGCCGCAGCATGACCGGCACCATGCGCCGCGCCGCCGTCCCCGAGGGTGGGGGGGCGTCCAGCTCGCCGGGCTTCTGGCCCAACCAGCCGCGCACGCTCGCGGAGACGGGTCTCACCGCCACCATGGTGGAGGAGCTCGTCCTCAAGGCCATCTTCTTCGCCGGCGAGATGCGGGGCATGGACATCGCCAACCGCCTCAAGCTGCCCTCCACCATCATTGATGAGATCCTCGAGGGCCTGCGCCGCCAGAAGTACATCGACATCCGCGGTGGTGGCGGATCGGGCGTGGGCAAGTCCACGATGATCTACCAGCTCACCACGTTCGCCACCGACGTGCTGCGGCAGATCCTCGACCGCAACCGCTACAACGGTCCCGCTCCCGTTTCGCTCCAGGAGTGGATCGACGTCGTGAAGAAGCAGACCGTCCGCGGCAACCGCATCACCCGCCAGCGGATGGAGGACAAGTTCGGCGACCTCATCATCCGCGACTACATCTTCGACGGCATCGGCCCCGCCATGAACTCGGGCCGCGCCATCTTCTTCTACGGGCCCCCCGGCAACGGCAAGACGGCCATCTGCCAGGGCATGGTCAACTGCTTCGACGGGGAGATCTTCATCCCCCATGCCATCCTCATCGACGACTTCATCGTCCGCATCTACGACAGCATCCTGCACAAGCCCATCGAGGATGATGGCTCGCAGCCCTATGACCGGCGCTGGGTCCGCTGCCGCCGGCCCCTCGTCGTCGTTGGTGGTGAGCTCACCCTCGAGATGCTCGACCTCGTGTACTCGCCCGAGGTCAAGTACTACGAGGCTCCCTTCCAGATGAAGGCCACCAACGGGATGTTGCTCATCGACGACTTCGGGCGGCAGAAGGTCTCCCCGAAGGATCTGCTCAACCGGTGGATCGTCCCGCTCGAGAGCGACGTGGACATGCTCACCCTCCACACCGGCAAGAAGGTCCAGGTTCCCTTCGACGTCTTCGCCGCCTTCTCCACCAACCTCGAGCCGAGTGATCTCGTCGACGACGCCTTCCTGCGCCGCGTCCGCTACAAGCTCGAAGTCCAGCCTCCCGACGAGGAGCTGTTCCATCAGATCTTCGAGGTCATGTGCCGCAAGCGCGGCGTGCCCTATGACGCCGACATGGTGCAGTACCTCATCGACGCCCATTACAAGCCCGTCGGGCGCCGCTTCGCCGCGTGCCAGCCGAGAGATCTGCTCGATCAGATGATCGACATGGCGTACTACCGCGGCATGGCACCGCAGTTGGATCAGGACCTCGTCGACTCGGCGGTGCGCAGTTACTTCGTCCGGTTCGACAAGGAGAAGCGCTGAGCGGGGACGGGGCGGGGGAGAGCCTCGCCCCCACTCGCTATCCGCGGTAGCCCGTGCCCGGCTTTCGCAGCTGGAACTCCGGGCACAGGTACGTCTCCTGGACGTACTCCGTGAGCGTGTTCCAGACGCGGAAGATTCCCGTCTTGTCCCGCACGGAGAGGTATTCGGCCTTGTTGTCGCGGAAGCATGCCAGGCAGCCGAACAGGCCATGACCGTAGGGGCTGTAGTCGGAGAACGCGCAGGTGATGCAGGCGCGCAGGTGCACCCCCTCGGGGAGCTGCCTTGCCAGGTCGAGTAGCTCGTCCTCGAACCACCCGGTGTTGCCTCGTGACTGGTACGTCTTGCCGCCGAAGCTCAGCCGCAGGTGCAGATCTTCCTGGTCGAGCCCCCCGCGTGGGCCAGGCACGCCGAGCACGAGCCGTGACTCGAGGACCGCGCCCGACACTCCCTCGGGCCCCGAGAGCTTCAGGGGAATGTGGAATGTCAGCTCGCAGCCGCAGAGGCAGTTGTGATGCAGGCGGAGATTCGCGCGCGCTGCTGCCTCGGCTCCGTTCACGGGCTCCAGCATGTCGAAGTCAGTCCCGGCGAGCGCCACGCCTCGCACGACGACCAGGAGCGAGCGGCCGTCGCTGAGGAACTCGATGGGCTCCGTGCCGTAGGTGTCACGATACGTGCCGGGGAATGGGGTTCGCGTTTCAGACATGACCCTCAGCTCTGTATGAATTGAGCATTCCGTTGACAGAAGCCCGAAGCCTCCGGTACTTGGCGCGCGACAACTGAATCCAAAGCCATGGGTGCCCGCACGGTGTGGGCATAACAGGGAAGCCGGTGTGAATCCGGCGCGGTCCCGCCACTGTAAGTGGGGAGCTGCCTCCGATGTAACCACTCGACGCCTCGGCGCCGGGGAAGGTGGAGGTGGCGCTGAACGCCAACAGGCGTTCTGAATCCACGAGCCAGGAGACCTACCCACGGCTGTTCGACCCCACCTCTCCGTGGAATGAGAGCGAGGTTGCCATGCCGGGTTTCTCCGGGCGTGGATGTGGTGCCGCCCTCCGGCGCTGCTTCCAGGTCCTCTTCCAGCCAGCGTCCGTCCCCCCGCCCCAGGCGGTGTCTTCGCCCTGTGTTCCTCGGGCGATGTCCCCCATGGGGCTGCTCGCGGTGCTCGTCCTGCTGCTACCCCACCCGGCGCATGCCATGCACCTGGCGGAGGGGCTTCTTCCACTCGGGTGGGCCGCGGGTTGGACCGTCTCCGTCCTCCCGTTGCTCGCGCTCGGGGTGATCCGGCTGCGGCAGCGCGTGGCCGAGAGCCCGCTCTATTCGCCCTTCGTGGCGATGCTCGCCGCCGCGGTCTTCGTCGTCTCCTGCATGCCCGTGCCGGTCCCCATCATCGGCACCTGCTCGCACCCGTGCGGCACCGGGCTCGCCGCCGTGCTCATCGGCCCGGTGATGACCGTGCTGGTGACGTTCGTGGCGCTGCTGCTCCAGGCGCTCTTCCTCGCCCACGGAGGGCTCACCACCCTGGGCGCCGACATCTGGTCCATGGGCATCGTGGGGGGCTTCGTCGGCTACGGCGTCTTCCACGGGCTTCGTGCGGTACGCGCTCCGCTCGGAGTGGCGGCCTTCGCCGCCGGCATGTTGTCCGACTGGGCCACCTACGCCATGACGTCCTTCGAGCTGGCCTCGGCGCTTCATGGAGCGCAGCCCCTAGGCAGCACGGTGGGAACACTGTTCCTCGCCTTCCTCCCCACCCAGCTTCCGCTGGGCCTGCTCGAGGGGGCCCTCACCGCCGGCGCCGTCGTCTTCATCTCCCGCCGCCGGCCCGCCCTCCTGCGCTTCCACGCCCTCACCGCTCCCGTGACGCCATGACTCCGCTCCTCGCCTCCGTCGCGAGCTGGCCGGGCGTCGACGAGCACGTCGTGCTTCCGTTCGCCGAAGCCGCAGGCCGCGCTCCCCAGCCGCCCGTCATTCCCCTGGAAGGGGATGCGCTCCTCTTCGCCTTCCTCTGTGCCGGGCTCGTGGGGGGCTTCTTGATCGGTTACCTCTACCGCGCCCTGTTCGTCGAGGCGGGAGGACGGACGTGAGCCGCGCCTCCCTCCTGCGCGAGCGGGTGGTGGGGCTCGATGCCCGCCTCAAGTTGGGGAGTGCACTGCTCGCCCTGCTGGTGGCACTCGCTGGTCCCGCACCGCAGACCGCCCTGGGCGTGGCGGGGCTGGCCCTGCTCGTGTCCCTCGCCGTGGGTGAGCGGGGAGGGGTGTTGCTTCGTCGGCTCGGGGTGGCCGCCTTCAGTGGCGTGGCGGTCTGGGCCCTGCACTGGCTGTTGCAACCGGAGGCGGGCGGAGCCTGGGTTCCCGGGCTGGTGTTGGGGGCGCGCGTGGCCGCGGGTGCCACTGTCTTTGGTCTCCTCACCTCGCTGACTCCTCCCTGGGCCCTGGTGGGGGCGCTGCGCGCATGGCGGGTGCCGGCCCCGCTCGCCGAGGTGCTCGCGCTCGCGGTGCGCTACGCCACCGTCCTCGAGCGATCGGCTCGTTGTGCGCGCGAGGCCCAGGTCCTCCGCCTCGGTTACCGGGGCGTGCGCCGCGGTCTGCACTCGCTCGGAGCGCTCGGGGGTCTCACCCTGGTTCGCGCCTTCGATCAGGCTCATGCCACCGCCGAGGCCATGGCCGCTCGCGGATGCAGGGGGACTCTGCTCCCTCGCTCGGGAGAGCATCCGTGAAGGCCGCGCTCGCACTCGAGGCGCTCGCGGTGGGAAACCCCGACGGCCCCGTCATCCTCTCCGCCCTCTCGTTCGAGGTGCTGCCGGGGGAGGTGGTCGCGCTGCTCGGCGCCAACGGGTGTGGCAAGACGACGCTCCTGCGCGGCATCGCGGGTCTGGTGCCGGAGCGCGCGGGCAGGGTGTGGTTGCGCGGACAACCGGCTCCGCGTGGAGCGGTGGCGCGGGCCGAAGCGGGACTCGCGCTCGCCTTCCAGAATCCGGATGACCAGTTGTTCGGCGCCACGGTCGGTGAGGACGTGGCCATCGGTCCACTGCATCAGGGCCTTGCCCCTGACGCGGTGCGGGCGCGGGTGGACGAGGCGCTCGAGGCCACCGGCCTGGCCCACCTGGCGGGCCGCTCCATCGAGGCGCTCAGTTTCGGGGAGAAGAAGCGGGCCTGTCTCGCGGGTGTGCTCGCGATGCATCCGGCCGTGCTGCTTCTCGATGAGCCCACCGCCGGGTTGGACCCGGTGGGCGAGCGCGAGACAGCGGGTCTGCTGCGGCGCCTCGCTCGCGAGCGCGAGGTGGCCCTGATCGTCTCTACCCATGCCACCGACGAGGTGCCCTTCTTCGCCGACCGTGTGGCCATCCTCGGCGAGGGGCGGCTGCTCGCCTTCGGCTCTCCCTCCGAAGTCTTCCGGGACGCGGCGATGTTGGCTCGGGCCCGTCTGCGCGCACCGGCCGTCACCGAGCTGTGGGCCCATCTGGCGCCCTTCCTCTCCGGGCCGGCGGAGGTTCCGCCCCTCACGGTCTCCGAGGCCGCCAGCCGCCTCCGTTCCATCCTCGTCCCCACCCGCCAGGAAGTGCACCCGTGAGCACCTCTCGTCCCAAGCGCGGCATCCTCTTCGTCGGGCACGGCAGCCGCGATGCGCTGGCCATCGCCGAGGTCCACCGCTTCGTGGAGGCCTATCGCGAGGCCCATCCCGGGCTGTGTGTGGGGTTGGGCTTCGTAGAGCTCACCCCGCCGGCTCTCCCCGAGGCGCTGGATGCCCTCGCCGCCGAGGTCGAGGAGGTGCTCGTCGTTCCGCTCTTCCTCTTCACCGCGCGGCACGTGAAGAACGACATCCCGCTGGCGCTCGCCACGGCTCGTCAGCGGCACCCGCGAGTGCGTCTCCTGGCGGTGAAGGCCTTCGGTGTGCATCCGGACCTCTCCCAGCTGGCCTTCGAGCGCACCGAGGCGCGCACCGGGGAGCTCACCCCTCAAGACGCCGGGCGCACGGTGGTGGTGATGCTGGGGCGTGGCTCGTCGGATCCGGACGCGAACGGCGACTTCTGCAAGCTGGCCCGGCTCTACGCGGAGGGGAGGGGCTTCGCTCAGGTGCAGCCGGCCTTCGTCGGCATCGCGCGGCCCTCGCTGGAGGAGGCACTGGAGTGGGTGGCCCGGGCGCGGCCGGATCGCATCCTGGTGGTGCCCTATCTGCTCTTCACCGGAGTGCTGTTGCAGAAGATCCACGCCCAGGTGGCCCTCTTCGCGGAGCGCTACCCCTGGCTCCGCGCCGAGGTGACGCCCCACCTGGCGGACGGCAGTCTGTCACCGCTCGTCCAACACGTGGACCGGCGCATCGAGGAGGCGCTCGCGGGTGGAGTGCCACTGCCCTGCGATGGCTGCCAGTACCGCGTTCCGCTCGCGGGCCTGCAGGAGAACGTGGGCGGACTCAAGGCGCTGCTCTGGAGCATCCGCCACCGCGAGACGCACACCCAGGCGGCGCCCCATCCGCACGCCCACCGCGCGCTGGAGAAGCACGTGCTGGTCTGCGGCAACGCCGACTGTGCCGAGCGCGGCGGGGTGGCGCTGCTCGAGGCGCTGCGCCGCAAGCTCAAGGCGGTGGGCAAGGCGCGGACGGTGCGCGTCACCCGGACCGCCTGCATGGGCCGCTGTGGTGAGGGGCCCACCGTGGCCGTCTATCCGGACGGCATCTGGTACCGCGGGGTGACGGAGGCGGACGCCGAGGAGCTCGTGAACGAGCACCTGGTGGGCAATCGCCTCGTGTCCCGCCTGGTCGACAACATCATGCAGTGAGGAGGAAACATGGCCTGTCACGAGCTGGCGGCGCTGCGGTTGGCGCTGATGAACATCCTGGGAGTGGACGATGCGGCCGAGCGTCAGCACGAGCTGGCCGAGCTGGGCACCGCGGCCGAGCAGCCCGGTCCCGTGCGCTCGCTCATGCAAGCGCGCGATCTGGCGGGAGTGCAGCGCTTCTTCGAGGCCTCGCTGGTGCAGCTGCAGGAGCGGGTCTCCGCGACCCGGGCGGATGATCCGAAGATGCCCTACCTGCGCTCGCTCCTCGTCCTGACCAAGTCGGTGGAGTTGGATCTGCGGCGCCAGACCGAGTCGCTCCAGCGACTGTGGAGGGATCTCGAGGAGGTGCACGACTTCACCCACGAGATCTACCCGAGGGACTAGCGCCATGGCCGTCTCCCGCATCGCGCGCATCCTCTCCACCGCGCCCATGGGCGAGCGCGGGCGGCTCCTCCATCTGCAAGTGCAGGGCGAGGAGGCGCTCGGCTTCACCGGGGGCCAGTACCTCATCTTCAACACCGGAGTGCCGCGCGCCGACGGCAAGGCGCACAAGCGCGCGTACTCGCTGGTGTCGAGCGATGAGGACCAGCGCACCTTCAGCCTCTGTGTCTACCGGTTGGCCGAGGGACCCGGTTCGGCGGTGCTGCACGAGGCTCCGGTGGGCACGGAGCTGCCGTTCAGCGGTCCGTGGGGCAGCTTCCTCCCGGATGACTCCACGCCTCGGAGCACGCTGGTGGTGGCCACCGACAGCGGCATCACCGCCGCGCTGGGGTTGCTGCGAGGCCGCGCCTTCGCTCCGCAGCGGACGCGGACACAGGTGGTGTGGTTCTCCGAGTCGCCCACGGTGTTCCTGCCCGCCGCCTGGGTTCGCCAGGAGGTGGAGGCGCTGGGATGCCGCTTCCAGCACCACAGCTGCCCGCCGCCGAACCATCCGGAGCGCACCGCGCACGCCCTGGCGCTGGCCCTGGAGGCCGCTCGAGCCCACGCAACCGAGCGCGTCTACCTCTCGGGTGACGGGGCGGTGCTGCACCCGCTGAAGCAGTCGCTGGTGGACTCGGGGCTCGAGGCGGGTGGCATCCGGCTGGAGTCCTTCTTCAACAATCCGGCCCGGAAGGCAGCGGCATGAGCGAAGCGCCTCCCGCCCGTGACAAGCGGGGCTCGCGCACCGGTTTCACCACCGGGGCCTGCGCCGCCGCCGCGGCCAAGGCGGCCACTCGCGTGCTGGTGCGCGGCGAGCCTCTCACCCACGTGGAGACGACGCTGCCCAACCGGCAGCAGGTGACGTTCTCCCTGCACCGTTGCGAGTGGGACGGGGACAAGGCCCGCTGCGGCATCATCAAGGACGCGGGGGATGATCCGGACTGCACTCACGGCGCCGAGCTGATCGCCGAGGTGCGGCTGACGGACGACGGGCGGGTGGTGCTCGAGCGGGGCGAGGGGGTGGGGATCGTCACCAAGGACGGGTTGGGACTGGAGGTGGGCAGCCCGGCGATCAACCCGATACCGCGCCGCAACATCACCGAGATGGTGCTGGAGGAGCTGCCCGAGGGACGGGGCGCCATCGTCACCATCCACGTCCCCCGAGGCGAGGAGATGGCCCTGCAGACGCTCAACGCGCGCCTGGGCATCCTCGGAGGCATCTCCATCCTGGGGACCAGCGGCATCGTCCGGCCGTACTCGACCTCCGCCTACAAGGCGAGTGTGGTGCAGGCCATCGACGTGGCCCGGGCACGAGGCAGCACCGAGCTCGTCTTCACCACCGGAGGTAAGTCGGAGAAGTACGCCATGGCCCTCCTGCCTCACCTTCCGGAGGAGGCCTTCATCCAGGTGGGCGACTTCATCGGTGTGGCCATCCGCCATGCCACCCGGCGCCAGGCGGCCCTCGTCCACGTGGTGGGGATGATGGGCAAGCTGTCCAAGATGGCCGATGGGCGCATGCAGACGCACGCGGCCGGCTCCGAGGTGAACATGGAGCTGCTGGCCAGCCTGGCCGCAGAGGCGGGGGCTCCGGAGACCCTGGTGGCCGACATCCGGGCCGCCAACACCGCCCGCCACGTGCTCGAGCTGTGCGCGGCCAACGGCCTCACCCACATCACCGGCCTGGTGTGCCGGCGCGTCGTCGAGCAGTGCACCCGTCATGCGGGCGGGCCGCTCGAGGTCCACGCCACCCTCGTCGACTTCAACGGCACGCTGCTCGGGCAGTACCCCGAAGAGAGGAGACACGCGGCATGAATGACATGCGGCAGATGACGACGCTCGGGCGTCGCATCGAGGACGAGAGCTTTTCCATCATCGACCGCGAGGCCGGTCCCCACTCCTATTCGCCCGGCGAGTGGCAGGTGGTGCGGCGCATCATCCACGCCACCGCGGACTTCGAGTTCAAGGAGTTGGTCCGCTTCTCTCCCGACGCCCTCAAGGTGGGCACCCTCGCCCTGCGTGCCGGAAGCCCGGTGTTGGCCGACGTGAAGATGATCCTCGCCGGCCTCAACGAGGAGCGGCTCGCTGCCTACGGCTGCCAGACGCACTGCTTCATCTCCGATGCGGACGTCATCGCCGCGGCCCGCGAGGCGGGCTCCACTCGCGCCATCGAGTCCATGCGCAAGGCGCATCGGCTGGGGCTCCTGAGCGGGGCCATCGTCGCGGTGGGCAACGCGCCCACGGCGCTCCTGGAGGTGGCTCGACTGGTGAAGGAAGAGGGGGCCCGCCCGGCGCTGGTGGTGGGCGTGCCGGTGGGCTTCGTGTCGGCGGCGGAGTCGAAGGAGGCGGTGCTCGAGTTGCCGGTGCCGTACATCGCGGTGCGAGGGCGCAAGGGAGGGAGCACCATCGCCGTGTCCATCATCCACGCCCTGCTGATGCTCAGCGCCGAGGAGGCGCGGACATGAAGCCGGTGGTGGTGGTGGGCATCGGTGACGATGGTTGTCTGGGCTTGTCGGCTCGAGCGGCCAACGCGGTGGCCCAGGCCCGGGTGCTGGTCGGTGGCAAGCGCCACCTGGAGTTCTTCCCCCAGTTCTCCGGGGAGCGTCTCTCCTTCAGCGGGGGCATTGGCGCGACGTTGGAGCGGGTGGCCGAGCTCGCCCAGGAGAACCAGGTGTGCGTGCTCGCCTCGGGAGATCCGCTCTTCTTCGGCATCGGCGCGCAGGTTGCTCGCAAGGTGGGCGCCGAGCACGTGGAGTTCATTCCCCATCCCTCGTCGATACAGCTGGCCTTCGGCCGCATCGGCGTGGCCTGGGACGATGCCGAGGTCATCTCCCTCCACGGCCGTCCTCGCGAGGGACTGTGCACGCGGCTGCGCCCCCTGGCCAAGGTGGCGCTGCTCACCGACGCCGAGAACTCGCCCCCGGTGCTGGCTCGCCACCTCCTGGAGTATGGCGAGCGCGGTTTCACCGCCTGGGTCTGCGAGAGCCTCGGCAACCCGGAGGAGCGGGTCCGCTGCTTCTCGCTGGAGGCACTCTCGGAGTGCACGGACATCGGGCCTCTCAACGTGCTCGTCCTTTTGCGGACGGATCCGAGCTGGCGCCCACCACCGCGCCTGTCCTTCCTCCACGAGGACGCCTTCGCCAAGCGCATGCCCAAGAAGGGCCTCATCACCAAGCGCGAGGTGCGTCTGCTGTCCCTCGCTCAGATGGAGCTCCGGGCCGACAGCGTGGTGTGGGACATCGGCGCGGGTTCGGGCTCGGTGGGCATCGAGGCGGCGCTGCTCGCTCCGAGGGGGCGGGTCCACGCCATCGAGGTGGACCCGGAGGGCGTGGCCCTGTGCCGGGAGAATGCGATCGCCCACGGGGTGGATAACCTGCGCGTCATCGAGGGGCGTGCCCCGGAGGCGCTCGAGGGACTGGAGGCGCCGGACGCCGTCTTCGTCGGCGGCAGCAAGGGCAGCATGCGCGACATCATCGACGTGGCCTTCACGCGTCTGCGCGAGGGAGGCCGGTTGGTGGTCAACGCCATCACCCTGGACAACGTGGCCGAGGCCTACGCGGCCTTCCGGGCACATGGCGTGACACCGGAGGTGATGCTGCTCAACGTGTCTCGCGGC
This sequence comes from Vitiosangium sp. GDMCC 1.1324, assembly GCF_003044305.1. Taxonomy (GTDB): domain Bacteria; phylum Myxococcota; class Myxococcia; order Myxococcales; family Myxococcaceae; genus Archangium. The sequence continues at coordinate 692,689 of NZ_PZOX01000001.1, forward strand.
GAGCCGCTCGCGCATTACCTCCGTTACGAGGCGCAGAACCCCATCCACATCTTCGCGGCCACCCGGCCGCCCGCAGCACTGGGAGACGAGGCATGAGTGGCGTGTTGATTGGCGTGGGGGTGGGTCCGGGGGCGCCCGATCTGATGACGCTCCGGGCGGTGAACACGCTCCGGGCAGCGGACGTGATCGCGATTCCCCGGCGCTCGGCCTATGACGAGTCGTTCGCCTGGCGCATCGCCAAGGACAATGTGGGCGAGGTGCCCGGGCAGGAGCGTCTCTTCCTCACCTTCCCGATGACGAAGGATCCGGAGCGGCTGCGTCCCGCCTGGGAGGAGGCCTACGCGCAGCTGGCCCCGCGCCTGGCGGCGGGCAAGCGGGTGGCCTTCATCACGGAGGGAGACCCGCTCATCTACAGCACCTTCATCTACCTCCTGGCCGAGGCACCTCAGCGCTTCCCCGGAGTCCGCACCGAGGTGGTACCCGCGGTCTCATCGATCACCGCCGTGCCCGCGGCGGTGCAGGTACCCGTGGCCGATGGACAGGAGCGCATCGCCGTCCTGCCGGCCACCTACGGGGTGGAGGACCTCACCCGCGTGCTGCGCGACTTCGACACCGTGCTGCTGATGAAGGTGAGCTCGGTCATGGCGCAGGTGGTGGAGGCGCTCGAGCGCGAGGGGCTGCTCGAGCGCGCCGTCTATGTGTCTCGTGCCTCCACCGGGCAGGAGAAGGTGGTGCGCGATCTGCGCAGCATCCGCAACGACAAGTGCGACTACTTCTCCATGGTGGTGGTGGCGAAGAAGGATCGCAGTGGCGTGCTCGCTGGCCGCGTTCCCGTGGCGGCGGGGGTGGCCTCGTGAGTCTCCCCGCGGCTCGCAAACCCTACGCCGTCTACGCCATCACCCTGCACGGGCTGGGCATCGCCGAGCGGCTCCTCGCGGGGCTGCCCGATGCGGACCTCTACGTCTCCGAGAAGCTCATGGCCCGGGCTCCCTCGAGCGCCCTGCCCATGCCGTTGCCCATGGGGCCCACCCTGTCTCGCACCTTCACCGCCTACGACTGCCACGTCTTCATCATCAGCGTGGGCGCGGTGGTGCGGATGATCGCCCCGCTCCTCGAGGACAAGAAGGTGGACCCGGCGGTGGTGTGTGTCGACGACGCCGCGCGCTTCTCCATCTGCGTGCTGTCCGGACACGTGGGCCGGGGCAATGTCTTCACGGATCGCATCGCCGGAGTGCTCGGGGCCACCTCGGTGGTCACCACCGCCTCGGATGTGCGGGGCACCCTCACGGTGGACATCCTCGGCCGGGAGCTCGGCTGGCGGTTGGATGACCTGGAGCGCAACGTCACGCGCGGCTGCGCCGCGGTGGTGAACGAGACCCCGGTGCTCTTCGTCCAGGAGGCGGGCGAGCCCTCCTGGTGGCCCGAGGACAAGCCGTTGCCTCCGGGCGTGCGGTACTCGCGCACCCTCGAAGGGGTGGATCCGGCCGCGTGGGAGATGCTCCTCATCGCCACCGACCGGGACATCCGCGAGACCCACCGCACCCACTGGGAGAATGCGGTCATCTACCGGCCTCGCAGCCTGGTGCTGGGGATTGGTTGCGATCGCGGCACTCCGGAAGAGCTGGTCGAGCGGGGCGTGGCCCAACTGCTCGCACAGGCCCTGCTGTCACCCGCGTCGGTGAAGGCGGTGGCCACCGTGGACCTGAAGGCGGATGAACCCGCTCTGCTCGCGCTGTGCCAGAAGCACGGTTGGGCACTCCAGACGTACCCGGCCGCCGAGCTGGACGCGGTGCCCGTCCCCACGCCGTCGGAGACCGTGAAGCGGCACGTGGGCACCCGTGGCGTGGCCGAGCCGGCGGCGCTGCTCGCCTCTGGAGCGGCCGAGCTGCTCGTCCGCAAGCAGATCTACACCGAGCCCGGTGCCGGACGCTCCATGACGTTCGCCGCCGCGCGCATTCCTCATTCCCCTCGAAAGGAGCTCGTTCATGTCTAGCGGCGGAGTGCTGTCCGTCGTCGGAATCGGGCCGGGTGATGGGGCCCACGCCACGCCCGCGGCCCTCGAGGCCATCCGTCAGGCGCAGGTGGTGGTGGGCTACCGCACCTACGTCAAGCTCGTGCGCCACCTGCTCGAGGGCAAGGAGGTGGTGCAGACCGGCATGACCGAGGAGATTGGCCGGGCCCGCTCGGCGGTGGAGCGTGCCCGCGCCGGTGCCAACGTGGCGCTCATCTCCTCCGGAGATGCCGGCGTCTATGGCATGGCGGGGCTCGTCTTCGAGGTGTTGCGGGACATCGGCTGGACGCGCGGGCAGGCGCCCACCCTCAACCTGGTGCCCGGCATCACCGCGGCCAACTCGTGCGCCTCGCGCGTGGGAGCGCCGCTGGTCCACGACAGCTGCACCATCTCCCTGTCGGACCTGCTCACCCCCTGGCCCGTCATCGCGAAGCGCATCGAGGCGGCGGCGTCGGCCGACTTCGTCATTTCGCTCTACAACCCCGCGAGCGGGCGGCGCACCCGGCAGATCGTCGAGGCCCACTCCATCATCCGCCGCTACCGCGAGGGCACCACCCCGGTGGCGCTGGTGAAGGGCGCCTACCGCGAGGCGGAGAAGGTGGTGATGAGCGACCTCGATCACTTCCTGGACTACGAGATCGGCATGCTCACCACCGTCATCGTGGGCAACTCGCACACCTTCCTCTTCGAGGGCTACATGGTGACGCCACGAGGCTACACGCGGAAGTACACCCTCGAGGGCGACGTGCTGCCGGGACAGCAGCCGGGCCGCTCCCTCGTCATCCGTGGAGAGGAGGTCTAGTCATGGCACGCGTGGGACGTCTCGCGGGCGCGCTGCTCGCCTCGACAGAGGGGGCCTTCTATCTGGTGGGAGACCTCAAGGAGCCGTGTGACTGGGCAGCGGCCGGCTTCGAGCCGCCTGCTCAGCTTCCGGGCGTGGAACTGCCCTTCGTGCGCCTCTCGCCGGTGCGCACGGTGGAGGTGGCTCCTCCGCTGTTGGTGATGGAGCTCGAGGGCGAGGCCCTGGCACGAGTGCTCTCCGAGCGTCTGGTCATCCGCCGCAATGGCTCGGTCTCGGAGCGGCTGTGGCGGCTCGTCACCGAGCACGAGGCCCGGCCGGAGACGGACGCGCGCTGGTTGGCACAGGTGCCCGGGCACGTCTGGGAGTTGGTTCGCGACTCGGTCCTGCGCTGCTCGTGAGGAGATGACAATGAAGGTCTACATCATCGGTGCCGGACCTGGAGATCCGAAGCTCATCACCGTGCGCGGGGCGGAGCTCGTCGAGCAGTGTCCCGTGGTGCTCTACACCGGCTCGCTCGTTCCGCAGGCGGTCATCGCCCGGGCGCGTCCGGGGGCACGGGTGCTCGACTCCTCGTCGATGACGCTCGAGCAGATCATCGACGTCTTCAAGGAGGCGCAGGCGGCGGACCACGACGTGGCTCGCGTGCACACGGGGGACCCGTCCATCTTCGGCTCCACCGCCGAACAGATCCGCAGGCTCGAGGAGCTCGGCATTGCCTACGAGATCATCCCGGGAGTCTCCTCGTTCACCGCCGCGGCCGCGGTGCTGGGCAAGGAGCTGACGTTGCCGGAGCTGTCGCAGACGGTCATCGTCACCCGTGCCGAGGGGCGCACCCTCATGCCGGAAGGGGAGAAGCTGGAGGACCTGGCGCGCCACCGTGCCACCCTGGCGCTCTTCCTCAGCGCGGGCCTCATCCGCGACGTAGTGGAGCGGCTGTTGCCCTCCTATGGGCCGGACTGCCCGGTGGCGGTGGTGCAGAAGGCCACCTGGCCGGACCAGAAGGTCGTGCGTGGCACCCTGGCGGACATCGGCGACAAGGTTCGCGCCGAGCGCATCAATGCCACCGCGATGATCCTCGTGGGCGAGGTGCTGGAGTCGAAGGACTTCGCCAACTCGCGCCTGTACGACCCGTCCTTCACTCACCGCTTCCGAAGAGGGACGGACGATGCGCGCTGACAGTCCATTGCGCATTGCCATCACCGGTTCGGCCGGAGTGGGGAAGACGACGCTGGCGCACGCGCTGGGACTCCACCTCGGACTGCCCCTCGTCCCCGAGGAGATGCGGGAGCTCGTCGTGCGCACCGGGAAGCGCCTGGTGGAGCTGCCCGTGCCCGAGCGTGCGAAGGCGCTCCGGGAGCTGTGGACCGTGCGCCGGCTGCGCGAGCAGGAGCGGCGCGAGGGCTTCGTGGCGGATAACGGTACCGTGGACTTCGCCGCCTATGCGCTCCAGCATGGGTGTGCGGAGCTCGTCCCGGACTTCTTCGAGACCCCGGCGCTCGCGGCGCTCTACGACGCCGTCTTCGTCCTTCCCTGGGGCGTCATTCCCTACGAGCGGGACGGCGTCCGCGGTGACAGTCCCATGGATGAGCTGCGCTACCAGCTCGTCCTCGAGTCGCTCCTGCGCCGCTCCGTCCCCGCCTCGCGGTTGCACTTCGTTCCGGACACGTGTGTCACGCTGGAGGAGCGGGTGCGCTTCTGCCTGGAAGTGCTCAGGCGTCCGCGAGAGGAGCGCCGGGGCGGCTTCGTGTCCCTGGTGGGAGCGGGTCCGGGAGATCCGGGGCTGCTCACCGTGCGCGCCCGAGCGCTGCTGCAACAGGCGGAGGTGGTGGCCTATGACGCCCTCATTCCTCCGGCGGTCCTCGCGGAGATCGGCCCCCAGGCGGAGCGCATCCTCGTGGGCCACCGTCACCAGGGCGCCACCCAGGCGGGTTACCGGCTGCATCCGGCGGTGCTCGAGCAGGCCCGCGCCGGGCGGCACGTGGTGCGGTTGAAGCAGGGTGATCCGTTCATCTTCGGCCGGGGAGGCGAGGAGGCGGAGGAGCTGCGCGAGGCGGGCATTGCCTACGAGGTGGTTCCAGGCGTCTCGGCGGCGCTCGGGGCCGCGGCCTATGCCGGCATCCCGCTCACGCACCGGCAGCACGCCTCCGACGTGTCCTTCGTCACCGGGCACGACATCGAGGGGCCCCGGAGCCACACCGACTGGGAGAAGCTGGGCGCGGCCGGAGGCACGCTGGTGTTCTTCATGGCCACCCGGAAGCTGGAGGCCAACCTGGCCCGGCTGGTGGCGTGCGGGCGAGGTCCCCAGACGCCCGCGGCCTATATCGCCTCGGCCACCACGCCCGAGCAGGTGGTGGTGGTGGGAACCCTGGAGACGCTCGCCGCGCGGGTGCGGGAGCGCAACGTGCTGGGGCCTCCGGCCCTGGTGGTGGTGGGCGAGGTGGTGCGGCTGCGCGAGCACCTCGCCTGGTTCGAGCAGCAGGGGAGTGGGACATGAGCACGAGGCCGTCGAAGGGCTTGCTGGTCGTCTACACGGGGGATGGCAAGGGGAAGACCACCGCCGCGCTCGGAGTGGTGTTCCGCGCGCTCGGGCGGGGCATGCGGCCCGCGGTGGTGCAGTTCATCAAGGGCAAGTGGAAGACGGGCGAGCGCACCTTCGCGGAGACCCTGCCCGGACTCGTCTTCCTCACCATGGGCCGGGGCTTCACCTGGGAGAGCGAGGACCTCTCCCGGGACAAGCGGGCCGCCCAGGAGGCGTGGGCCGAGGCCCGGAAGTTGATGTCGAGCGGTGAGCACGAGGTGGTGGTGCTCGATGAGCTGACGTACGTCATCAACTACGGTTTCGTCCCGGTGGAGGAGGTGTTGGAGGCGCTGGCGGCGCGCCCCTCGCACGTGCATGTGATTGTCACGGGCCGCTCCGCTCCGGAGCCCCTGCTGGCAGCGGCGGAGCTCGTCACCGAGATGCGCTGTGTGCGCCATCCCTTCGAGAAGGGCTTTCCCGCCCAGGTGGGGCTCGACTTCTGATGGAAGACACTCCTCTCATTCCCCGGTTGGTGGTGGCGGGCACCGCCAGCGGCGTGGGCAAGACGACCGTCATGGTGGCCCTCACCCGGGCGCTCCAGTCACGTGGCCTGAAGGTGGCCACCTTCAAGTGCGGGCCGGACTACCTCGACCCGAGCTACCACGCGCGTACCACCGGCGCGCCGTGCCACAACCTCGACGGCTGGTTGATGGGCCGTGACGCCGTCGTCTCCACCTTCCGCCACGCCAGTCAGGGTTGCGACGTGGCGCTCATCGAGGGCGTGATGGGGCTCTATGACGGAGCCTCGCCGGACTCGGACGAGGGCTCCGCGGCACAGGTGGCGAAGTGGCTGGCGGCGCCCGTGCTCGCGGTGGTGGATGCCTCGGGCATGGCGCGCACCATCGCCGCGGTGGGCACGGGGCTCGCGGCCTTCGATCCGGAGCTGAAGGTGGCGGGCCTCTTCGCCAATCAGGTGGGCAGCCAGGGCCACCTGGAGCTGCTCCAGCGCGCGGCTCGCGGCACAGCGGTGCCGGTGATGGGGGGGCTGCCCAATCAGGAAGCACTCGCGTTTCCCTCGCGCCACCTGGGCCTCCTCACCGCCTCCGAGGAGAGCATTCCCACGCGGAACCTGGATGCCTGGGGCGCGCTCCTCGCCGAGTGGAATGACGTGTCCGTCTTGCTGCGCCTCGCGGGGGAGGCCCCTGCCTTGCCGGAGGCCCCGGAGGAGGAGACCCGCGCAGCCCCCATCACCTGCCGCATCGCGGTGGCCCAGGATGCCGCGTTCCACTTCTATTACGCGGACAACCTGCGGCGGCTCGAGCGGCTGGGGGCTCAGTGCGTGCCCTTCTCGCCGCTCGTGGATGTGGCCCTGCCTCCAGATGTGCACGCCATCTACCTGGGAGGCGGCTATCCGGAGCTCCATGCGCGGCAGCTCGCCGACAACCACTCCCTGCGGCGCGCCATCTCCGCCTTCTGCGCACGTGGTGGCCCCATCTACGCCGAGTGCGGCGGGATGATGTACCTCAGCCAGGCTCTGCGCACCCTCGACGGCCAGGACTTCCCCATGGTCGGGCTGGTGCCTGGAATCGCGGTGATGGCTCCCAAGCTCCAGGCGCTCGGCTACGTGGAGGTGGAGACGACGGTGCGCACCGTGCTCGGCGGAGCGGGGCTGCGCTTCCGCGGACACCAGTTCCGTTACTCCACCCTGGAAGACGTCCCCGCCCAGGGTGGGGCTCTGCGCATCCGCCGGCGTCGCGGTGGCACCACCCATACCGAGGGCTTCGGCCCGCCCAACGTGCTGGCCTCCTACGTCCACGCCCACTGGGCCTCCAACCCCCTGGTCGCCGAGGGATTCGTGGCTTCCGCTCGCGCCTTCAAGGAGCGCTGTCCATGAGGGTCGCGCTCGCCGCACCAGAGCTGGAAGCGCCCTCGCTGGAGGGAGGCGGACGGCTGCTGGTGGTGCGCTTCGCTCGTCCGCACGCCGTCTTGTCCTGGGCCGTGCTCAACGGGGGCCGCCGGCGCGCTCGGGCGGTGGTGTGGCGGCAGGTGCGCGACGACGAGCTCGTTCCGGGGGTGGACCCGGTGGAACTGCTCGCGGCCAGTCTCAGGGAGGAGCCGCCGGAGGAGACCGTGGGCCTGCTCACCTCGCGAGACGTGTCCACCTTCGACGACGTGCGCCTCACTTCCGGTGCGCTGTGGGCGCGCTGTGTGGCCACGGTGGGGTTGGGCAACGCGCTGGCGGCGGGAGATGAGCCCGGGCCGCTGCGGAGCGTGGGCACCATCAACCTCCTGTGCCAGCTGTCCCGCCCTCTCTCGGAGGGTGCGCTGGTGGAGGCGGTGGCGCTGGCGGCCGAGGCCCGGACGGCGGCCCTCGTGGAGGCGCGAGTGCCCAGCCGGCGCTCGCTGCGAGTGGCCACGGGGACGGGCACGGACTGCATCGTGGTGGCGGCTCCGGAGGGGCCCGGAGGCGAGACATACATGGGCAAGCACACCCGGCTCGGCAGCCTGCTGGGGGGCGCGGTGCGAGAGGCCACCACGCGCGGAGTGCGCCGCTGGCTGGAAGAGCGAGGTCTCCGGTGAGGGGAAAGATCATCCTGGTGGGAGGCGGCGTGCGCTGTGGCAAGAGCCGCTTCGCGCTCGAGCTGGCGCAGGCAATGGGACCGCGGCGCACCTTCATCGCCACCGCCGAGCCCTTTGACGAGGAGATGCGCGAGCGTGCCCGGCGCCACCGCGAGGAGCGGGCGGATCGCTTCGACACGGTGGAGGAGCCGCGCCGGCTGTGCGAGGTGCTGGAAGAGGACTCGGCGGACGTGGCGGTGGTGGACTGCGTGACGCTGTGGCTGTCCAACCTCCTGCTCCGAGGGGATGCGCCGGAGGAGATTCTCGGAGAGGTGGAGCGGCTCGTGGGAGTGCTTCAGCGGCGGCGGGGCGCCACCATTCTCGTGACGAACGAGGTGGGCATGGGCCTCGTCCCCGAGTCCCCTCTGGGACGCACCTTCCGCGACGTGAGTGGCGGGGCCCACCAGCGCCTGGCGGCCGCGGCGGATGAGGTGTACTTCGGCGCGCTCGGCCTGCTGCTGCGGCTGAAGCCGGGGAACCTGGTGGTGGGGGCGGGCGGATGATGGATGGTGGAACGTACGCGCTCCTGGTGCTGGGGACCGCGCTCGTGGTGGACCTCGCCTGGGGCGAGCCCCCCGCGGCCGTGCACCCCGTGGTGTGGATGGGGCGACTGCAGCGGCGCTTGCGGCGGTGGGCCCCTCGTGCGCCCGCTCCCGCGTTCCTCCACGGGCTGGGAATGGCGGTGGCCGGACCCGCCCTCTTCGGACTGGGAAGCTGGGCGCTGCTCCATGTCGTCTCTCCCTGGCCCCTCTTGCAGGGAGTGCTCGAGGTGTACCTCCTCAAGAGCGCCTTCGCGGTGCGGGCCCTGGCCGAGGCGGGCCTGGCTGTCTTCCACGCCCTGCGGAAGGAGGATGTGCCGGGGGCGCGCCTGGCCTTGCGCAGCCTCGTGTCGCGCGACACCTCGGGCCTCGAGCCCCCGCTGCTCGCGGCCGCGGCGGTGGAGTCGGTGGCGGAGAACACGTCGGACTCGGTGGTGGCGCCGCTGCTCTTCTACGCGGTGGCGGGAGTGCCCGGAGCACTGGCCTACCGGGCGGCCAACACCCTGGACGCGATGATTGGATACCGCGGAGAGCTGGAATGGCTGGGCAAGGCCGCCGCCCGGTTGGATGACGTCCTCAACCTGGTACCGGCGCGTCTGTCGGCCGCGCTCCTGGTGCTGGCGTGCGCGCTGTGTGGTGCGTCGCCGGCCCGGGCGGTGCTCTCGTGGTGGCGCGATGGGTCCGCCACCGAGAGCCCCAACGCCGGCCGTCCCATGGCGGCGGTGGCTGGGGGGCTGGGCGTGGAGCTGGAGAAGGTGGGGCACTACCGTCTGGGCGCGGGAGGGCGCCAGCCTGGAGCGGAGGACATCCGCCGCGCGGTCTTCCTGATGCTGGCGGCCTCGCTCCTGGCCGCGGCGTTGACGGCCGCCTATGTCGCGGGGGATGGATTCCGTGTTGCCCACGCCTCGCCCTGAGTTGCAGCACCTGGAGCTCACGCCTCACGGAGGCGATGCGGCGCCCGGGTGCGTGGACTTCAGCACGGGCGTCTCGCCGCTGCCTCCTCCGGAAGGGGTGCTCGAGGCCTTCCGGGCCGCCGACGTGCGGCGCTACCCGCACCCCACCGCGCTTCCCCTGCGGGATCCACTGGCGGGGCTGCACGGGATGCCACTCGATGGAGTGGTGGTGGGCAATGGCTCGGTGGAGCTCATCTGGGCCCTGGCCCGCGCCTTCGCTGGTCCGGGGCGCAGCGCGGTGGTGCTCGCTCCCGCTTTCGGGGAGTACGCGCAGGCGGTGCGCGCCAGCGGCGCCTCGGTGGAAGTGCTGGCGGCCCAGGGGCCCCCTTTCGAGTGGAGCCTCGAAGTGTTGCTCGCCACGCTCCGCCGCCAGAGGCCCTCGCTCCTCTTCGTGTGCAGGCCGAGCAATCCCTGCCTCGCCGTCCTCCCGATGGAGGCGGTGCGGGCCGCGGCGGCTGCCTCGCCCGAGACGCTGGTGGTGGTGGACGAAGCCTATCTGCCGCTCTTCGAGGGCGTGCAGCCGGTGCACCCGGGAGGCAATGTCGTCGTGCTGCGCTCGCTCACGAAGGTCTTCGCCCTGCCGGGGCTGCGGCTCGGCTACCTGCTGGGAGAGCCACAACTGCTGCGCGCGGTGCAAGCGTCCCTGCCTCCCTGGAACGTGTCGGCTCCGGCGCTGGCCGCGGGCCGGGTGGCACTCGAGTGTCTCGGCCAGGTGGACGCGGTGAGGGCGGAGGTGGCCCGGCTGCGAGCCGCGCAGGAGTCGGCCCTGGTCGAGGCCGGTGCCCGGGTGGACGCCACGGGAGGCACGTTCCTCCTGTGCCGGGTGTCGAGCGCCCGCACCTTCGCCGCCGCCGCCGTCCACGCCGGCATCCGGGTCAGGGACTGCACCAGCCTTGGCCTTCCCCATCACATCCGCGTCGGGGTGCGGCCCGAGGCGGATCATCCCCTTCTGCGCGCCGCCTGGAGGCGCGTCCGGGAGACGCTTGAATGACGGCCCGAACCCTGATGGTCCAAGGCACTGCCTCCAGCGTGGGCAAGAGCCTGCTGGTGACGGCGCTCTGCCGCATCTACGCGCGGCGGGGTTTCAAGGTGGCGCCGTTCAAGTCACAGAACATGGCGCTCAACTCGGCGGTGACGCCGGACGGAGCGGAGATTGGCCGGGCCCAGTATGCCCAGGCCGAGGCGGCGAGGGCGGTGCCTTGCGCGGAGATGAACCCCATCCTCCTCAAGCCCGAGACGACGTCGGGCTCGCAGGTGGTGGTGATGGGCCGGGTGCTGGGGAGCATGCACTTCCGGGACTACCACCGGCGCAAGCCGGAGTTGCGCGAGGTGGTGGGGCAGGCGCTGGACACCCTCCGCGCTCGTCATGAGCTGGTCATCATCGAGGGCGCGGGCAGTCCGGCGGAGGTGAACCTCAAGGATCGCGATCTCGTGAACATGTGGGTAGCCGAGCGCGCGGACGCTCCGGTGGTGCTGGTGACGGACATCGAGCGGGGCGGGGCGATGGCGGCGCTGGTGGGCACACTGGAACTGCTCGAGCCTCCCGAGCGAGCGCGGGTGCGGGCCCTGGTGGTGAACAAGTTCCGAGGCGATCCATCGCTCTTCCAGGGAGGGGTGGGCTTTCTCGAGCAGCGGTGCGGCATCCGGGTGGCGGGGGTGATTCCGCACCTGGGAGACACGGGCATCGCCAGCGAGGACTCGTTGGACTTGCGGCCCGGAGAGTCGAGCGGCGGGGCGCTCGTGTGCATCGTGAAGCTGCCGCGCCTGTCCAACTTCGATGAGTTCGAGCCACTGGCGCGCGAGCCCGGGGTGGAGGTGCGCTGGTGCGAGCGGCCCGAGGAACTGGAGGGAGCGCGGCTCGTCATCATCCCGGGCACCAAGTGCACGGCGAACGATCTGGCGTGGCTGCGGCGCACGGGGCTGGCGGGGGCGCTGGTGCGGCGGGTGCACGCGGGCCAGCCGGTGCTGGGCATCTGCGGTGGCTACCAGATGCTGGGCGAGCGCATCCTCGATCCCTTGGGAGTGGAATCACCGGAGCCGGACGTGGCGGGGTTGGGCCTGCTGCCGGTGGTGACGCGCTTCGAGAAGGAGAAGGCGACCGCGCCGGTGTCGATGCGGCTCGGAGAGGGGCTGCCGGGGATGCAGACCGCTGGAGGGCTCGAGGTGCGGGGGTACGAAATCCATTGTGGCCGGGTGACGGTGGCACCGGGCGCGCAGCCCTTCGGTACGTGGGTGCGGCGCGGGAGCGAGGCGTGCCGGCTGCTCGAGGGGTGTGTCGCACTGGGAGGGAGGGTGGCGGGCACGCTCGTGCATGGCCTCTTCGAGAACGAGGCGGTGCGGCGGGCGTTGCTGTCGGAGCTCGGCGTCACGGCGGATGCGCAAAGGGCTGATCCGTACGAGGTGCTCGCGGATCATTTCGCGAGTGCCCTGGATCTGGCCTATCTCGACCGGATAGCGGGACTGTGAGCGGACAGGAGAACGCGATGACGGCTGAAGTGGAGACGCAGCGGGGACGATGGGTCATTCCTGAGCTGGACACGGCGGCGGCCGAGCGTGCGCGACAAAGGCAGTCCCGCCTCACCAAGCCTCCGGGGAGCCTGGGGGTGCTGGAGGAGGTGGCGGTGAAGCTGGCGGCCTGGCAGGGTACACCGCTGCCCCGGAGCCGGCCCGCGGCGGCGCTCCTCTTCGCGGCCGATCATGCCGTCACCCGTCACGGCGTCTCGCCCTATCCCTCGGCCGTGACCGCGGCCATGGTGGAGAACTTCCTGCGGGGTGGCGCGGCGTCCAGCGTCCTGTGCCGGCAACTGGGAGTGCCATTGCACGTGGTGGACGTGGGCGTGATGCGGCCGCCCGCGCATCCTCCCGCCGAGGGCGTCTTCTTCCGGCGCGACCCGGTGGCGGACGAGCCGGGAGGCGACCTGCGTGTGGAGGATGCGATGAGCGAGGCCACCTTCCGGCGCGCGCTGGAAGCGGGGGCCGCGGAGGTGGACACGCTTCCGGACGACGTTCGCCTGGTGGTGCTGGGCGAAATGGGCATCGGCAACACCACGGCGGCGGCGGCGGTGGCGGCGGTGCTGCTTGGGCGGGCGGCGGAGGACGTGGTGGGCCGAGGCACGGGAGTGGACGACGCGGGGCTGGCGCGCAAGGTGGCGGTGGTGCGCGATGCGGTTCAGCGGCTCGGGGGAGCAAGTCCCCAGCGAGCCGTCCAGTCCGCCGGGGGCAGGGACATCGCGGCCCTGGTCGGTGCGGCGGCGAGAGCCATCGAGCGGCGCAAGGGCGTGCTGGTGGATGGCTTCATCGTCTCGGTGGCGATGCTGGCGCTGGAGCGGATGGTCCCGGGAGCGCGGGAGTGGATGCTGTTCTCGCACCGCTCGGCCGAGTCGGGCCACCGGCACGTGCTGGAGGCACTCGGCGCGAGGCCGATGCTCGACCTGGGGCTGCGGTTGGGCGAGGGGAGTGGCGCTCTCACGGCACTGCCGCTGGTGGACGCCGCGTGCGCGCTCCACACGGGCATGGCCACCTTCGAGGAGGCTGGCGTCCCGGATCAGGGCTAGGGTGGGGGGCGGCGCCCGAAATGGAACGGCACGGCGCCCCGTTGAAGACGGGGTATGCGAGCACGGCGTCGCCTGAAGAGGAGCAGAAATGAATACATTCCTGGTACGGACGGCGGGACGAAGCCTCCACCGGCTCCCGGTCCTTGTTCTCCTGTGCGCGGTTCCCCACGTTGCTCACGCCGCGGGCGGTAACGTCATCAAGGGAGTCGTCGTTGCGCCCGCGGGCCAGAAGGCGAAGGGCACGGTGGCGACGGTCTGCCCCTATGGTGATTCCAATCCCAAGGCGTGCATCGTCTCGGCGCCCATTTCCGAGGACAGCCGGGTCGCGTCCTTCTCCGTGTCGGGAGTGGATTCCGGGCGCAGCTACACCGTCGTCCTCTGGAAGGACAACGGCGATGGCAAGATGGGCGAGGGCGATTGGATCGGCACCTTCATGAACAGGCCGAACGATCGGAGCAAGCTGCGGCCCGTCTCGACGAACCGGGGCTTCGGGCTCATCCCGTTGGTGCCCTTCTCCCGGTTGGGCAACCATGATGCCTTGGCGGAGCCCTTCGACGGGAAGGGGACGCCGCTGTCGGACCTGGAGCAGGCGGTGGGCACCTGGGTCCACGAGACGAGCGGCGTCCAGACGGGGATGGCGGCGGGGACCGGTCCGGCGTGGCAGTCCGTCCAGATCAAGGGCGGCATGAGCTCGACGACGCTCCGGAGCAAGTGGACCCGCGATGCCGTCGTCCTGACGATCAACAAGGACAGGTCCTTCACCTGGTACTCGCCGACCGACACCTTCGATGACAACGAATGTGCCCGCATCGAGACGGCGGAACAGTCGGGCACCGTCAGCAAGGACAAGGACGTGCTGACGCTGAAGAACGGCCCCGGGAAGATCACGGTTCAGGAGAGCTGCCATCCGGACAAGGACGGCGTCTCTCCGATCGCGGCGGGGGAAGGCAGCTTCAAGGCCTCGTTCCAGGAGGGCCCGGACAAGCGGCTGCGAATGAAGCTGGAGAACGGCGGCGCCCGCTTCGTCTTTGTGAAGCAGGCGCCGAAGTAGCTCAACCCTCCATCACGGGCTCGGCACCGATCGGCGCCTTGCCGGGCTCGCTGGCCTCCGCGGCGGGCGCCTCGCGAGGCGCCACGGCGGGGCTGCCCAGGGAGATACCGGTGTGGTAGGCGCGCTCGCCGTGGACGTGGGGATCCAACCCCTCGTACTCGGCCTCGGCGTCCACGCGCAGACCCACCACCGCCTGCACCACCTTGAGGATGACGAAGGTGAGGAGCGCGGAGAAGGCCCCCACCGCCAGCACGCTGAGCGCCTGCTTGCCGACGAGGGACCAGTTGCCGCTGGCGATCAGGCCATCGGCGCCGGCCGGATTGACGGCAACGGTGGAGAGCACGCCGGTGAGCAGGGCGCCGAGCGCACCACCCACGCCGTGCACGCCGACCACATCCAGGGCGTCGTCGTAGTGGAAGCGCTCCTTGAGGAGGACGCCTCCGTAGCAGACCGAGCCGGCGAGGAGGCCAATGCCCAGCGCGCCCATGGGCGAGACGAAGCCCGCCGCCGGGGTGATGCCCACGAGGCCGGCCACGAGTCCGCTGGCGGCACCCAGCGCCGTCACCTTCTTCAGCCGGATCAGATCCACGAGGCCCCACGCCACCGCGCCGGACGCGGCGGCCAGGTGGGTGTTGGTCGCGGCGAGCGCGGCCAGCTCATTGGCGGCGAGCGCGCTGCCGGCGTTGAAGCCGAACCAGCCGAACCACAGCAGTCCGGCCCCCAGCAGGGTGAAGGTGAGGTTATGCGGGGGCTGACGCGCGCCCTGGCGGCGGCCCACCACGAGCGCCACCACGAGCGCCGAGACACCGCTGGTGAGGTGCACCACGGCGCCACCGGCGAAGTCGAGCGCGCCCAGCTTCAGCAGCCAACCATCCGGAGCCCAGACCCAGTGGGCCACGGGCGCGTACACGAACGTCGCCCAGAGCACCGTGAAGAGGAGGAAGGCGGAGAACTTGAGCCGCTCGGCGTACGCGCCGCTGATGAGCGCGGGCGTGATGGCGGCGAAGGTGCCCTGGAAGAGGAAGAAGATCAGGTGCGGCAGCGTGCCATGGGCCTCCGTGCCCACTCCCTTCATGAACAGGTGCGTGGCGCCACCGATGAGGCCTCCATGGCTCTCTCCGAAGGCGAGCGAGTAGCCCCACAGCGCCCACACCACCGTCACCACCGCCAGAGCGC
Source organism: Vitiosangium sp. GDMCC 1.1324 (assembly GCF_003044305.1). GTDB lineage: Bacteria > Myxococcota > Myxococcia > Myxococcales > Myxococcaceae > Archangium. The sequence goes on from NZ_PZOX01000001.1 coordinate 707,912, forward strand.
CGAAGCTGTGCATGAGGGTGGAGAGCACGTTCTTGCCCTGCACCATGCCCCCGTAGAAGAGCGCCAGCCCCGGTACCATCAACATCACCAGTGCGCTCGCCACCAGCACCCACGCCACATCGGCTCCGACGATTCCGCCCGACATCATCACCTCACATGGAATGGGCCCTCGGGCCCGCACACCGCTGGGCCACTGCAACTCGAGGGCCAGCGCCGCCAATACCTGGAGTGATGACGCATCCCGGCGAAATCCTTGGAGGATTTCGAGCACGAGGGGCGTACCGGACGAAACCGCCTGGCTGCCCCCGATCCTACAAATTTGTCGGTCGAGTCCTCAGAACCGACAAATTCGTAGGACCTCGGGAGGGCGCCAGGGTGGGGACCGCGGTGCTGCATCTGCAACCCGGGAACGGAAGGAAGCGGCGCTGTCCTACGTTTTTGTCGCTCGCTCGCTGATTTCCTACAAAAACGTAGGAAGCCATTCCGGGCTTCATTTCCTCTCGGGCATCAAGGGGTCGGGAAGGGGTTGCGCTCGACGAACTGCCGCTGGTGCCAGTAGGGGTAGGCCGAGGGCGTGGCGCTGGCCGCGTCGAGCTTCGCCACCTGCTTCGGGGTGAGGTTCCAGCCGATCGCGCCCAGGTTCTGGCGCAGCTGCTCCTCGTTGCGTGCGCCGATGATGACGTTGGCGACCGTCGGCCGCTGCAGCAGCCAGTTGATGGCCACCTGCGGCACCGTCTTGCCAGTCTCCGCTGCCACCTCGTCGAGCGCATCCACGACCCGGTAGAGATGCTCCTCGGCGACCTGGGGGCCGCCCGCGGCTGCCGCGGAGTTCTGGAGCCGGGTGCCCTCGGGCAGGGGCTGGCCACGGCGGATCTTCCCCGTCAACCGGCCCCAACCCAGCGGGCTCCAGACGACCGCGCTGACCTTCTGGTCGAGCCCCAGCGGCATCAGCTCCCACTCGTAGTCGCGCCCAACGAGCGAGTAGTACGCCTGGTGGGCCACGTAGCGAGCGAGGTTGTGGCGCTCGGACACGGCCAGCGACTTCATCAGGTGCCAGCCCGAGAAGTTCGAGCAGCCGATGTAGCGGATCTTCCCGCTGCGCACGAGGTCATCGAGCGTGTTGAGGGTTTCCTCCACGGGAGTGGTGGCGTCGAAGCCATGGAGCTGGAAGAGATCGATGTAGTCGGTGCCCAGGCGGCGCAGGCTCGCCTCGACCGCGCGGATCAGGTGGTAGCGCGACGAGCCCACGTCGTTGGGACCGGGGCCCGCGCGGAAGGTGGCCTTGGTGGAGATGATGACCCGCTCGCGGCGGCCTTTGATCGCCTGGCCGAGGATCTCCTCGGCCATTCCGTTGGAGTACACGTCGGCCGAGTCGAACATGTTCAGCCCGGTGTCGAGGGAGATGTCGACGAGCCGGGTGGCCTCTTTCACGTCGCTGCTGCCAAAGCCCTTGAAGAACTCGTTGGCGCCACCGAACGTCCCCGTGCCGAGGCTGAGGACGGGAACCTTGAAGCCCGAAGCGCCGAGTTGTCTGAATTCCATGGAGTAGACCTTCTTGTAGGGGCCCGCGTTCGCGCGGAGCGGCCGCCAAGCTAACGGGGACGATTTCAGGGCGCAGCGGTACTCGCGGCCTACTTCGCGAAGGGGCCCCAGGGGTTGGGCTCGAGCCACTTGCGGACCTCGTCCACCGGGACGTTCGACAGGACGTCCACGATGGACAGGCCCACCACGAAGCGCTCGCCCTTGCGGCCCTGGTCGTAGGAGGGATAGCGGAACTTCTGCCACAACAGCCGCACGCCCGCGTCCCGGAAGGGCCCCGGCTTCAGGTACAGCGAGCCCACCGCCGAGTAGTACGTGTCCATCCCCAGTTGCGTGCAGTACGACGCCAGCCGCCCCGTCTTGTCCGGGTGCGAGCGGTCCAGCGTCGACGCCAGCACCACCCGGGGCTTCAGCCCCAGTGGCTCGTGGAAGAGCGCCATGCTCGCCAGCAGCGTGCGCAGCAGGGAGCCGGGTCCTCGCTCCTTCGCCGCCTGCGCGTAGAACTCCTCCAGCCTCGGCAGCACCTGGCTCCGGAAGTAGGGCCTCCGGCCGTACAGCATCGTCAGCGTGGCCAGGTGCTTGCGCGTCCACGGCTGCCCCGTGTCCACCGCCAGCTCGGAGATCCGCGTGTCCCGGTGCGCTCCCTCCAGGGGAATCGTCAACCATTGGAAGGCGGGCTCGGCGGGAGGGGGAAGGGGAGTGCCCGGCGGCAGCGCCACCCGCGCCCTCCGCTGCCAGCCCCGCCTCAGCCACTGCACATTGTCGAGCACCAGCAGTGTGTCCGCCCTCGCCACCTGCTCGTAGAAGTCCAGCCACGGCAGGTAGTGGGGTTGCTCGGCGATCAGGACTCCGGACAGCTCACTCACGGTCCTTCACTGTAGCGTCAATTCCTCGTGCACGTGGGCATCCGCAAGCGTGCCACCACCCCGTCCTGGTCCGAGCGCCAGGGTCCGAACCGGCGCTCCTCCCGAGTGCCGCCCACCGCGTACGCCAGCACCGGGCCCATCCGCCGGAGCCCCGGAGTCACCGGCGTGCGCACCAGCACCAGGTGGAGGCGCTCGGCCAGTGCGGACATCTCGAGCGGCACCTCTCCCAGGCGGCGCGTCCACACGTCCACGTAGTCGGCCAGCAGCAGCTCCCGGTAGGTGGGCGCCCCCATCCGCCCCAGGTTGGCCGGCGTGTTGAAGTCCCCCACCAGCACCACCGGCAGCGGCTCGCCGCGCAGGGTGCTGATCAGCTCCCGAGCCTGCGCCAGCTGCACGCGCAGCCCCTCCTCGTCCGGCGCCGGCTCCAGGTGCGTGCTGACGAACCGGTACTTCCGTCCCTCCACCTTCGCCGCCACCGAGGCCCAGCCACGCGGCAGCGTCACCGGCTCGAGTCCGGGGCGGGACACTTCCCGCCGCGCTCCGTAGTTGCCCGTACGGACTTCGCTCACGTCCACGTCCGCCCGCGCGAGGATGACGTCGAAGTCCGTCAGCCGCACATCGTCGAACGTGGGCCCGGGGCCGCTGAGCAGGGGCACCTCCACGTCCGCGTTGCGCACCCTCGCCACCTCCCGGTAGTGCAGCCCGCGCGCCTCCAACTCGCCCAGCAGCACGGGCAGTGCGTCCAGGTACACCGCCTCCGCCGGCTGCGTGCCGCCGAAGAGCGAGTCCCCCGGGCTCTGCAGCCGCACCTGGGTCACCTGCTGCAGCCCGATGAGGTGCGGACGGGCATACTGGATTTCATCCGCCAGCTTGCGCGCCCGCGCGGAGAGCGCTTCGTGACTCAGCGCACCAAACATCTCCGCGGCGCGTGCCGGCAGCTCCGCCGCGGTGGGTGCTTCCAGCACCCGCTCCACGCCCATTCCCGGGGACAGGCCGCGCGTCATCACCGCCAGTGTTCCCCGGTCGAAGAGCTCGGACGCGGAGACTTCCTTCCGCTCCTCCACCACCTGGGGCAGCGCCACCACCTGACAGGCGCCGAGCGCCACCATCCACAATCCCACCGCGATGCAGGACTTCATCTGTGACTTCCCCCCGGACCGACCCCGCCCTGAGCAATCCGCCCGCCCGCCTGCCGGCCGCGGACAGCCGCGGAGAGATAGGGCTCCCCCGCTCGGATGCCAGGGGTCCGGGTTTCCCCTCTGCTCCGGGCGACCACCATTGAGCACGCCGAGGTCGCACAAACGTTGAACACATGGCAATAATGCGGGCCGCTCGGCGGTTCCCCGAGCGGTCGGGGTTCCCCCTTCGCCCCTCCCACCTCTCCCCCAGGAGGAGTGAACGAGAGTAGGCTTCCATCAAATGGAGAGCGGTTCTTCCGGGATCGGGTGCTTCGGGTGGACCGGAAGGGCCTCGATCTAGCAATCTGCTGTTTTCCAAGAATCCGCTCCAGCTTTCATGCGCTTCCTCCTTCTCAGTCGCGACGGTGACCACCCCATCGGGTCGGAGCTCACCCGAATGGGCCATGAGGTCGTGGTTGCCTCGGGGCCCGAGGTCACGGCCGCCACCATCTCCCTGGTGGACGTGCTCGTCGTCGGGGCTGATCAGGTCCGTGAGAAGTCCGAGTGGTTCAACCGGTAGCGCGCGCAGATTCGAGCCGCCGAGGTGTCCGTGCTCGGCATGGCGGCCAGCCTCGCCGAGGAGGAGCTCGCCCCGCTGATGGAGATCGGCGTGGACGACTATCTGGTGGCGCCCTTCCACCCCTCGGACGTGCGCGCCCGGATCGCCCTCTTCGAGCGCCGCTGCTACGCCTTCATGCGCCGGCAGTCGCACGAGGAGTCGGCCCGCGGGGAGATCGAGCGCCTGGCGGCCATCATCCAGACGCAGAACGACATCGCGCTGGCGGGGTTGGATCTGGACGTGGTGATGCGGCTCATCGCCGAGCGGGCGATGATCCTCTGCGGCGCGGGCGGCGCGGCGGTGGGCATCATCGAGGGCGAGGAGATGTACTACCGCGTCTGCACGGGCTACTCGAAGCAGTTCGAGGGCGCGCGTCTGGCCATCGCCAGCACCATGGCCGGTACGAGCGTGCTGCGCGGCGAGGTGATGCGCACCGACGACACCGAGCGGGATCCGCGTGCCAACGTGGATGCGGCGCGCCGGCTGAAGGTCCGCTCGATGTTGAACGTGCCTCTCAAGCGCGACAACCAGACGGTGGGCGTGCTGAGCATCGCCTCGCAGGTGCCGTTCGCGTTCGTGGATTCGGACGAGCGTACGCTGGAGCTGATGGCGGGGCTGCTCGGAGCCGCCATGGGCAACGCCGCCGAGCACGCGGCGAAGCAGGCGCTGATGACGGAGGTGGCCTCCATCGTCACCGCGCTCCAGGAGAGCCAGCACCTCTTCGACTCGTTCCTCAACAACAACCCGGCCCTGGCGTACATGAAGGACGAGTCGGGCCGGCGCGTCTTCGTCAACGAGCCCTTCCGGCGCTTCTTCGGGCTGTCGCCCGGCGTGGACGTGAGCACCATCCCCGACGAGCAGCTCATGCCCGCGGAGACGGTCGCCCACCTGCAGGAGCAGGATGACCAGGCCTTCAAGTCCGGCCAGCCCTCGGTGTCCGAGAGCATGATTCCCACGCCGGACGGTGAGCCGCGCCAGTTCCTCACCTACCGGTTCATCGCCCGGGACAGCTCGGGCCGGCGCTTCCTGGGAGGCGTGTCCTTCGACATCACCGAGCGCAAGGCCGCCGAGGAGGCGCTGCGCCGCTCCGAGGAGAGCTTCCGCGCCCTCATCGAGGGCTCGCCCGAGGCCATCTTCGTGCACCGCGGCGGGCCGCTGCTCTACGTCAACCCGTCGGCGTGCTCCTTCTTGCGCCTGAAGGCCAGCGAGCTGGTGGGCCGCTCGCTGCTGGACTTCGTCCACTTGGAGGATCGCGCCGAGGCCGCTGGCATGCTCGATGGTCTGCCCGGCCGTGGGGCCCTGCCGGGCCGGGGCGCCCACCGTGTCCGGGAGATCCGCTTCCAGCCTCCGGACGGCGGCGTGCTGACGGCGGAGATCAGCAGCCTGCGGCTCGTCTTCGCCGGCCAGCCCGCCACGCTGGTGAGCGCGCGCGACCTGACCGAGCGCCGGCAGATTCAAGCGCGGCTCGTCGTGGCCGACCGGCTGGCCTCGGTGGGTACGCTCGCCGCGGGTGTGGCGCACGAGATCAACAACCCGCTCGCGTTCGTCATCTCCAACCTGTCCTTCCTCACAGAGGAGCTGCACGCCATCACCGGGCTGCTGCCGCCCGGGCGCCTGGACGAGCTGGAGGAGGTGCTGGAGGAGACGAACGAGGGCGTCAACCGCGTGCGGCTCATCGTCCAGGATCTCAAGACGTTCTCGCGAGGCGACGAGGAGCAGCCCTCGGCGGTGGATCTGCGGCGCGTCATCGACTCGGCGCTGGCGCTGGCGCGCGGTGAGCTGCGCCACCGCGCCACGGTGGTGAAGGAAGTGTCCGAGGTGCCGCTCGTGGAGGGCAGTGAGGCCCGGTTCGGCCAGGTGGTCCTCAACCTGCTCATCAACGCCGCCCATGCGATCGCCGCCGGCCAGCCTGACAAGAATGAGATCCGCGTGGTGCTGCGCGCGGAGAGCAACCACGCCATCATCGAGGTGAAGGACACCGGGTGCGGCATGCCGCCCGAGGTGCTCAGCCGCATCTTCGATCCGTTCTTCACCACCAAGCCGGTGGGCGTGGGAACGGGGCTCGGCCTGTCCATCTGCCACGGCATCATCACCGGCTTCGGCGGGGAGATCACCGCCACCAGCGAGATGGGCCGGGGCAGCACCTTCCGCATCAGCCTGCCCGCCATCCGCAAGAGCAAGCTGAAGGCGGGTTAGGGCGTCTCAGCGCGAGGCGCGGCGGAAGAGCGGGAAGAAGTCGCGCGGGGCCTTCTTCTTGCGCACGCAGCGGATGTCCGCGCTCATGTAGCAGGCGGAGAAGCCCCGACGGCGCTGGCCCGTGCGGCTCGGCTCCGAGCGGTGCCACACGTAGTTGTGGAGCAGCAGCACCTCACCGGCCTTCACGGGCAGCGGCACCGCCAGCCGATCCGCTTCGCGCGCCGCCACCTGGTCCGGCGGCACCACGCCCCCGAGCGCTGTGGCCAGCCCCCAGCGGTGGCTCCCCGGCACCACCTGCACACAGCCTCCGTCCAGCGGCGCGTCATCCAGCGCGGTCCACAGTTGCAGCTCGGGATCCCGGGTGAGGCCCCATAGCCGGCCTCCGTCCTGGTGCCAGGGCAGCTCGCTCCCGCCGCGCTGGCCCTTGTGGAAGAGGATGGCCCGGTAGAGGGTGATGTCGCCGGTGATGCACGAGCGAGCGATGCGCTCGAAGAGCGGGTTCTCCATCCACGCGAGGAAGCGCGGATCCTTCTCCAGCTTCTCCAGCTTGCGGTAGTCCAGCGACGGACCCTGCCAGCCGAGCCCCAGGGGCGCGTCCTCGTAGCGGCCCGTGGGCGCGTCCATCTGCCAGAAGAAGCCCGGGTAGCTCACCCGGCCCAGCATCAGATCATCCGCGCGCTCGCGCAGGGACTCCAGGCCCTCCGCGCTGAGCAAGGGGCCCAGGCGCGCGTAGCCGTGCTCGGCGTAGTGCGCCAGGGGGCCGGCGATATCGAAGGTCTCCGCGTCCACCGCCAGCATGCTCACCTCGCGTATGTGGCGTCCGTGCCGAGCCACTCCCGGTACACCTCGTCCACGCGCGTGACCACCTCGGGAGGCAGTGGCTTCGCACAGGCGTCCAGCGCCGCGTCCAGGTGCTCCACCGTCCCGGGGCCCGCCAGCACCGAGTCCACTCCGGGCCGGTTCGCCAGCCAGGCATAGGCGAGCTCCACCAGCGAGAGGCCCGCTTCTCCGGCCACGTCGCGCAGCCGCCCGGCCAGCTCGAAGAGGCGATCGGACCAGTAGCGGCGCTGGTAGAGGCGGTTGCCGTCGAAGCGCGAGCCCGGGGGAATGGGTCCGCCCGGCACGTGACGTCCGGAGAGCAGCCCTCCGGCCAGTGGGTTGTAGACGGTGGTGTGGATGGGGTAGCGCCTCGTGAAGGGCAGGTACTCCACCTCCAGCTGCCGCACCAGCGGGTTGTAGAGCACCTGGGACACCTTCGGGTGCGGCAGGCCGCGCGCATCACATAGGCCCCGGAGCTCCAGCAGCTGCCAGGCCGCGTGGTTGGACACGCCCCAGTGCCGAGCCTTGCCTGCGCGCAGCAGCCCGTGCACGGCCTCCAGCGTCTCCTCCACCGGCGTGGAGGGATCCGGCGCGTGGAGGTAGAGCACGTCCACGAAGTCCGTCCCGAGCCGCTTCAAGCTGTCCTCCACCGCACGCGTCACCTGCCCTCCGGAGAGGCCCTCGGGTTTCCCCCGGACGCGCGCCAGCCCCACCTTGGTGGCGATGCCCACGTCCGCCCGCCGGCCGCGCAGCGCCTGGCCGAGGAGGCGCTCGGCCTCTCCGTTGCCGTACGAGTTGGCCGTGTCGAAGAAGGACGCGCCGCGCTCCAGGGCTCGGGCCACGATTCGCTGCGCCCCGGGGGCCGGGGTGCGTGCACCGAAGTTCATCGTGCCCACGGCCACTGCCGCGGGGGGCGCTCCAGGGCCCGAGGGGCGGGGCTCGAGCCAGCGAGCGAGGGAAGGGGCGGAATCAGCGAGGGTCATGAGAGAGGGGAGGACGCTTGGGCCAGGGGGTGCATTCCGTGGAACAACAGGGGCGGCGCGACCTCCGCCGCCACCGAATAGTGAACGTCAGACCTTGCACCGCCGGGGGGGCGTCCGAATGGTGGGCGCGTATGCCCTTCCGCCGCCTCACCCGCTTCGTCACCGCTCCCGATGGCACCCGCGTCGCGTACCACACGCATGTGGGAAATGCTCCAGAGGGCGAGGCGGAACCGACGCTCGCCTCCCGCCCGGCGGTGCTGCTCACCAACGGCATCGGCACGTCGGAGAACTTCTGGCGGTACATCGTCGCGGACCTGGAGCAGGACCACCGGGTCGTGCACTGGGACTACCGGGGCCACGGCCGGAGCGAGCTGTCCGCCAGTGGTAACTACTCGCTGCGCACCCACGTGGACGACCTCGAGCGCGTCACCGAGTTGATGATGGCCCGGGGTAACGGCCGTCCTCCGCACCAGGTGGGTTTCTCCATGGGCGTCCGGGTGGTGCTGGAGCTATACCGGCGCCGGCCGGAACTGGTGCCGGCCATGACGCTCATCGCGGGCAGTCCCTCCTCCCCGGATCCGAGCGCCTGGCTCATCCCTCTGCCGGGTGGGCACGACACCCTGGCCCGCTCCTTCCAAGCCCTGACACCGCTGGTGCCCCGGGTGGCGCCGTTCGTTCATGAGCTGCTCGCCTCGCGGCTGGCCTATCCGCTCGGGCGCGCCACGGGCCTGCTACGAGCCCGCGCCCCACGTGCGGACATCGTGGAGTTCCTGCTGGCCTTGCGCCGGATGGATCCGCAGGCCTTCTGGATGATGATGCGCGGCCTGGTGGAGGCTCCGCCGAGCTGGGACGTGCTGCCCGGAGTGCGGGTGCCCACGCAGATCATCGCCGCGAAGAACGATCTCCTGGTGCCGCTGCGCGAGATGACGCGGATGCGCGAGCGGCTGCCCTCCGCGGAGTGGGTGCTGGTGGAGGACGCGGGTCACGCGGGCATGGTGGAGGCGGGCACGGAGATCGCAGAGGCGGTGCGCCTCTTCCGCCGGAGCTGTGGCCTGGCGGAGCAAGAGGGGTCCCCACGGGCTCATTCAACCTAGTAGCTGATTCAATTTGATGGATTAAGAACGTCGATTCACTTCATCATTGCGAGCGGCGCCGAAGCATGAAGAGGGGGCGACCGTGAAGTGCCTGCTCGTCGAGGATGAAGAGAAGATGGTGAGCCTGTTGCGGCAGGGCCTGGGGGAGGAGGGGCACCAGGTCCATGTCTGCACCAATGGCCGGGCCGCTCTGGGTCAGGAGCCTCCCGAGGACTACGACGTCATCATCCTGGACTGGACCCTGCCGGACATGGACGGGGTCTCGGTGCTGCGCCAGTGGCGCGAGGCGGGAACGCAGACGCCGGTGCTGATGCTGACGGCCCGGGGGACCACCGGGGAGAAGGTGATGGGGCTGCGCGCCGGGGCGGACGACTACCTGGTGAAGCCCTTCGACTTCGACGAGCTGCTGGCGCGTCTGGAGGCCCTGCACCGCCGGGGCGAGCAGCAGGGCGGACCGGTGCGGCTGGGCTCGGTGCTGTTGGATCCTCGCCGCCGAGTCCTGCGCCGGGGGCTCCGGGAGGAATCGCTCACCGCGCGTGAGTTCTCCCTGATCTCCGCGCTGTCGCGCCAGCCGGGCGAGCCCCAGGTGCGGGCGAGGCTGATGGTGCAGATCTGGGGCCCGGACTTCGAGGGCAGCCCCAACGTGCTGGAAGTGTACGTGGGCTATCTGCGCGCGAAGCTGGAGCGGTTGGGCGCCGAGGACGTGTCCATCCGCGCGGTGCGGGGCGTGGGCTACACGCTGCGCGTCGAGCAGGGGAACCGCGCTTCATGACGCTCACCCGGCGTCTGTGGTTGCTGGGCGCCCTGGTTCCGGCTCTGGCCACGTTGGGGGCGCTCGTCATCGCCGGGCAGCTCTTCCGGTACGATCTGGAGGCTTCGCTGGATCGGGCCCTGCTGGCCCAGGCCGCGGTGGAGAGCGTCAGCCTCTTCGATGGCCCCGGACAGAAGGTGCACCTGCACATGGCCGTGTCGCCCCTCATCGAGCAGGTGCGCCCCTTTGCTCCCCGGGGCCAGCTCTTCGGCCCGGACGGGCGGCTGGTGATGCACTATCCACCGTTGCTGGAGGGCGAGCTCGCCACCGGTCTGCTGATGCCGGGAGATCCCCGGGTGCCGCCCCGGCTGTCCACCCACACGCTGCCGGATGGCACGCGTGTGCGCGAGGTGGTGGTGAGCGTGCGCTCGCCGCATGGGGAGCTGTACGCGCTGCGCCTGGAGGCGTCGCTGGCGCAGGTGGATGGCTCGGTGCGCGGCTACTACCGGAGGGCGTTCTCCATGGCCGCGCTCATGGGGCTGATGCTGCTGGTGCTGCAGACGTTCCTCGCCCGGCGTCTGGGCCGCAGGTTGAGCGCCATCACCCGCCACCTGACGCTCTTGCGCGAGGGGGATTTCTCCCAGGCGCCCTCCGTGGACGGGGGCTCGGATGAGATTGGCCAGCTGCGGGAGGTGCTCGCCGAGGCCACGGACAAGCTGCGTGGTGCTCGAGACGCGCAGGAGCGGCTCATCGCCGATGCCGCCCACGAGCTGCGTACCCCGCTCTCGCTCATGCGGACGCGGATGGATCTGGCGCTGCGGCGCGAGCGGAGCGCCGAGGAGCTGCGTGTCTCCTTCCGTGAGGCCCGGAGCGAGGTGGAGCGGCTGACGGTGCTTGCGGGCGAGTTGTTGGACCTGGCCGCGGCGGGGCGCGGGGAGTGGGATCGGAAGAAGTGGGATCTGGCCGCGGTGGTGAGCCACTCGGTGGAGGCGGCGCGCGCCGAGGCGGAGGTGCGTGGGCTGCTCATCCACCTGGAGGCTCCCGCGAGCGAGGAGGCCTGGATCGATCCGTGCGGCGTGCGACAGGCGGTGGACAACCTGCTGGCCAACGCCCTCAAGTTCTCCCCGAAGGGAGGGGAGATCCGCGTGCGCTTGTGGCGGGAGCGGGAGCGGTTGCGCATCAGCGTGGCGGACGAGGGCCCTGGCATTCCGCCCTCGGAGCGGGAAGCGGTATTCGCCCCCTTCCGGAGGTTGCCCGGCTCCGAGCCTGGCGCGGGGCTCGGGTTGGCGATCGTCCGCGAGGTGGCGCGGCGTCACGGGGGCCGCGTCTGGGTGGAGCCGGCAACGGTGAGGGGCGCGGAGCTGGTGCTGGAGCTGCCCATCTAGGGAGAGAGCGGAATCCAGGCGGAGGCGGACTCCAGCCGGCCGCTCGCCGTGTCCAGACGTACCAACTGAGCGCCCTGCACACCCACGCGGCGGTTGACGCCGAAGGTCACGGGTGGAGTCACCCCGGTATCGAAGTCTCGCAGCTCCTCCAGCCGCAGCATCAGATCCGCGCGCGTCACGTCCGCGCCCGAGCGCCGCAAGGCTTCCACCAGCACACGCGACGCCGCATACGCGCCGAGCTGGAACGCCACATGGCGTGGGCGCAGGCCGTGGCGCTCGAGGAAAGAGGAGAAGGCGCGCAGGTGGGCCTCGCGTCCCTCCACTCCCGGTGGGTAGACGAAGAGGACGGGGAGCGAGCTGCCCGCCACCACCGAGGGCTCGGCCAGACTGGCCGGGGCATACACGCTCGTCTCCAGCTTCCAGGGCTCCAACGTCTCCAGCAGCGCCTTCAGGCCCGAGGGAGGGCCGGCGTAGAGGATGGCGGGAGGTGGCGTCCGGCGCAGCCTCTGGAGCGCCTCGGGCACCGGAGCACCGTCCACCAGTGGCAGCTCCACCGGTTCGGGCAGCTCCCGCCGCAGGGCTTCCTCGCGCGCGGCACGGGCCCAGGCGAGGCCTCCGGCATCCTCCGCCCGCACCACCACCAGGGGCTGGCGGCGCAGCACCCGCCGCTCCTCGTCGGCGCGCGCCAGATGTTGCACCACCAGACGGGCCTGCACGGGCTCCTCGGGGTAGAGGAAGAAGATGGGACTGTCGCTGTCCCCGGCACCCTCGCCGAGCGCGATGGGGAGCACGAGCGGAGCACCCTCGCGCCGCAGCCGTGCGTCCGAGGCGGGCGTGCCCTTGCGCAGGTTGCCCACCAGGGCGAGCACGCCCCGCTCCAGCAAACGCGTGGTGGCATCCGGGCCCACCACCGCGGGCCCCGGCTCGTAGAGCGCCGAGTCGTCCTCCACCACCAGCTCCAGCTTCCGCCGGAAGATGCCTCCGCCCGCGTTCACCTCCGAGAAGGCGGCTCGAAGCACCTGCGCCACGTCCTCTCCGGCCTCGCCCAGCCGTCCCCTGAGCGGCAGCGCCGCACCCACCGTGAGCGTGGTGGGGGAGATGCCCGGATCCGGCGTCTCACCCAACTTCCCCAGATAGGCGAGCAGCTCTTCGCCTTCCGCCTGCCCGAGCACATAGCGCGGCATGGTCGTCCCCAGGGGGCGCCCACTGGCGGACACGCCCTCGGTGATGGCGCGCAGCAGGGTGTCGCGTCCATAGGCGGGACGCGAGCGATCCTCCACGTCCACGGAGGCGCGCGGACGCGGGTGGCGCAGGGCCTCGGGGCGGATGTCCGGCACCTCCACGCCGCCTTCCTGGCTGCCGCGTCCGGACGGCGTGTGACAGCGCGCGCACGCGGCCACGGAGCCGCTCATCTCTATCCGCTCGGGGCCGAGCAGTCCCACCAGAGGTGCGCCTCGGACGCTCTCGCCGCGCTGGAAGAGACTGCGCCCCTTCCTGGCCGCCTCCGGATCCACGGGGGCCGCGGGTGTCTCCTTGCGGCAAGCGCCCAACAGCAACAACCCGACGACGGCCACCCGGAGCACGCCCCTACCGGGGATCATCGAGGTGCTCCACGGCGTACACGAGGTTGTCCACGAGAGACATGGCAGGCGCCTTCACCCACATGCCGGTGGCCGCGTTACCAATGAGCAGGGTGGAGCTGTGGGTATTGGGATCGTCCGTGTAGCCACCGAGCTTCTTGAGGACGAGGGAGATATTCTCGCGGGCTCCGGTGAGGAAGTACCAGCCAGGCCCGACGCCGAACTTCTTCGTGAAGCGGGCGAGGGTCTCCGGAGTGTCGTTGGCGGCGTCCACGGAGAGGGTGATCATGGTGATGTCCTTGCCCACGCGGCCACCGAGCTTCTTCTGGACCTCGGCGAGGTGTTTCGTCATGGGCGAGCAGACCCCCTTGCACGAGGTGAAGGCGAAGTTGATGAGGACCTTCCGGCCGCGGATGAGGTCCTCGTAGAAGCGGTGCGTCTTGCCATGCTGATCCACCAGCTCGGTGTTGGTGAAGTAGCGAGAGGCGGCGGCGTCCTGGGCGGCGGTGGAGGAGGTGTCCAGCTCGGCGGGAGGCGCGGAGGCGGCACGCACCTCGCGAATGGCCTCGTGGATGGAGGCGGCCGAGCCGAGACCATCCACGCGCACCCACTTGTCGGCGGTGGCGTTGCCCACGAGGACGAGGGGGCGGTGGGCCTCCTTGTCCGGGGTGTAGCCGCCGAGCGCCACCAGGGCCTCCTTCACCTTGTCCGGCTCGCCAGTGAGGAAGGACCAGCGGGGCCCTGGGGAGAAGGGCTCGGCGAAGCGGGCGAGGCGGTCGGGAGTGTCGTTGGCCACGTCCAGGGTGATGGAGATGAAGCGCACGGGGCTGTTGGGCCCCAGCTCCTTCTGCACGCGCGCCAGGGTGGCCGTCATCGGCGAACAGATGGTCTTGCAGCGGGTGAAGATGAAGTTGATGGCCACGACCTGGCCGCGGACGAGATCGGACCAGAGCCGTACCTGGTTGCCGTGCTGATCCACGAGGGGGACATCGGGCACCTGGATGCGGAGGGAGTCAGGGGCGGGGGCTGGGGCGGGAACACGTGCCGTCTCCTGCGCGGAAGCAACTGCGGGCGAGGCGAGCAGGAGCAGCAGGGCCAGGGCCCGGGTGAGCACGTTCATCATCGGTGGGCCTCGGGAGAGGGGAGGGCGGCCAACGCGGGCTGGACGCCAAGGGTGAAGTGGGGGAGCGAGCCGAGCCTGGCGCCGCGGCCTTCCACGCCCACGAGGAACTGGTACTGACCAGGCTCGGGTGGGGAGACCTCGACCTCGAAGAGCCCCTCCTCCACGAGCCGGGGCGTGGGCCGCTGCAACCAATGGCCCGAGGGCGGGCGGAACATCAGCACCTGCACCTCTTCGGGCTGCACCGGGCGCGAGTCCTTTCCGTGCGGCGTGGGCGTCAGCCGGAAGCGCAGCGTGGCCGGAGCTCCGGCGATGAGCGGCGCGGTCGTATCGAACTCGGGGGTGACGGTGACGGGCAGCTTGCGGAAGGCGGAGGCGTCCTCGGGGACTCCCCGCACGTCCCACTCCAGACAGGCCACCGTGCGCGGGGAGTCCAGGAGGAGGAACACGTCGTGGATGCCGTTCTCGCGCACCACGGCCTCGGAGGTGAAGACGCCGGGCTCCACCTCGCGCAGCGAGCGGTCCAGCACCAGCACTGCCTTGGGCTCGCGGCCGTAGTTCAGGTGGGTGCCGCGTGGCGCCATCATGCCCTCGGTGTAGAGGAAGAGGGCGCGATCCGCGGTGCCCGCGACGATGACGCTGTTGCCTTCGGGCATCACGGCGATGGGGGCCGAGCGGCCCAGCTCCTTCGCCGCCGACGGTCGCTTCTGGCCCATGGTCACCTGGACGAGGGAGGGCTTGCCTTCCTTCTCCAGCGAGGCCAGCTCGACGAGGGTCACGCGGGCGTCCTCGGTGTTGCGCACGTAGGCGAAGGCGCTGGTGAAGACGAGCCGATCCGGCGCGGAGAAGCCGCTGAGGGTATGGGCCACCTGGCTGGAGGCGGCATCGAGGACGTCCACGCGGTCGCCGCGCGGGTAGAGGACGAAGGCCCAACGGCCAGAGGGGTCGAAGCGCAGCTCGCCAGGGGCGGGGGCCAGGGGGATGCGGCGCGCTACTTCGCGCCGGGTGGTGTCCACCACCAGCGCCTCACCGGTGCGCTCCTGCACGGCGTAGAGGGCCTTGGCCACCTCGCTGTAGGCGATGGCGCCCACGCCGCTGCCCACCTCCACGCGGCCCAGCTCCTCGAGCGAGGCCACGTCCACCGCCACCAGCGCATCATCCTCGGAGCTGGAGACCCACGCCGTCCGGCCTCCGTCGCCAAAGGCGAAGGCGTGCTTGCCAGCGCCGACCTCGAGTGTGCGCAACACCTCGTAGGTGCCGGTGTCGATGACGGAGACGGTGCCGTCTCCTTCATTGGCCACCCAGACGGTGCGCCCGTCCGGGCTGACGGCCAGTGCTCCCGGCTGCTTCCCCACGCGCACGTTGCGCACCACCACGAAGCGGCGCAGGTCCACCACGGACACCGTTCCGTGCACGGGGATGGAGAGGAAGAGGGCCTTCATGTCCGGTGGCAGTACCCAGTCCGCGGGCGCGCCTCCCAGCGACACCAGGTTCTGGAGCTTGGTGCGGTTCAGGGCGATCTGCGGATCGATCACCGACAGCGTGTGATCATGGTTGAGGGTGAGGAAGAGATAGGAGTTGAGGTTGGCGTCGGCGCGGGCCGCCAGCAGACCGCCCAGGTACGTCTGGATGCGCTCCTTGCAGGCCACCTCGTCGGGCGCCGCCTGCCCTTCCGGGCGACGGCTGATCCACCCGAGCGGACGGACTCCGCGCAGGGGCTCGCCGGTGCGGGGATTCGTGAGGGCGAAGCGCGCCGGGCCCTCCAGGGGAGTGCCACGTTCGGCGCCGGGTATCCGGGCACGCAGTTGCAGATCGAAGCGCACGGCCACGTCCGGACGCGTCACCGTCACGGGCGGTTGCGCGGGCAGGGCCACGGGCTCGAGCTGCGGCTCGGAGGACGGCGCGCCGCGAGGAAGGAACAGCCATCCCGCGGTGGCCAGGAGCCCCGCGAGCATGGCGCTCGCGGCGAGGAGGAGACGCTTTCTCATGAGAAGGAGTGATTCCGTGTCGGGGGAGGGCGGCGCGGCGGACGCAGGGGCCTCGCGCCGCCCTCGGGATGAAGGGACTACTTCACGCGCAGCACGCCCCAGAGTCCTCCACCGCTCCACTGGAAGCTGGGCATGTCGCGGTAGAGGTAGTCACCCGGAGCGCGGGTCACGCCACCCGCGCCGTACTCGGGGATGAAGTTCCAGGACTGCATGACGGACATGCCGCCCTGGGTGGCGATGACGTACGAGGTGGGGTTGGGACCCATGCGCAGGGACGAGGCACCATTGGCCCACGCATTGGCGTACCACTCGGCGCCGTGGAGCGCGAAGGCGTGCTGGCGCGAATGACCCGAGGGGTGGCCCACGCGCATCCGGAGCAGCTCGCCCGCGTTCGCGGTGAACAGGGGCGTGGCGGGATCTCCGTACGCCGCGGAGCTGAGGATGTCACCCAACTCCATGTCGTTGATGTCCTCGGGATCCGTCTGCGGTGGCACACCCAGGCGGGCCCAGAGGGGCTCGGTGCGGTAGTTGAACGCCTTCAGGCCGGTATCCTGGGAGTCGTCGATGCCGCTGATGTTGCGCAAGGCGGTGCCGCTGTTGAGTCCGTCCGTGTCCCAGAACTGCGACTGGGTCGAGTGCAGGCCAAGGTCATCCTGGTAGAGGAGGACGAGCTCGCGGAACGTCTCCGACTGGCCAGCCACGTTCGTGTGCCTCACACGGGCCTGGGCGTCGGTGCCCGAGTCGGTGGTCCAGGTGGCGTCGGGCGGCTCGATGATGAGCGCGCCGATGCCGCCGTGCATGCCGTGGTTCACCACGTCCGCCATGTTGCGCAGGTTGACGATGCCGAACTCCACCGGCGTGTAGATGCCGCGGCGGATGGGCGACGCGTAGGTGTAGCTGCGGAAGTCGCCGGTGTACCAGCGGTAGACCCGCTTGCCGCCGGGGGGCACCGTCTGGAGGGCGTTGAGGCCCACGTTGGCGCCGTCGTCCGTGTTCACGTCGTAGTTGACGAGCTGCGGATGCAGCGAGACGTGGTTGGAGGGCCGCACCTGGTTGACGTTGAAGTACCGGGTGATGGCCGAGTGGTGTGCCCACTGCGGCGTCTTCTTGAGCTGGGTGGGCAGGCGGTTGGTGAGCACCACCTGGACGCACTCGCCGGCCCGGGCGCGGAGGATGAGCGGCTCCGGCTTGCGTGCTCCACTGCGGAGGTCCGTCAGGTACTCGTCCCTTGCGAACAGGATGGCATCGGGATCGAAGATTCCGTACTCGCTGTTGTAGACGAGCCGGCCTCCCGGCAACCAGTTGGCAGCGTCGATCGCGGACACCCGGTAGATGCGCACCACGCTGCCACGGGGGCACGCATCCACCTTCGCGGGCTTGATGCCGAACCACCCCAGGGCCTCCGCTTCCTCCACGAGCCGCGGGTCGAGCTTCTTCATCTCCTCGGGGTACGCCATGGCGTACTCCAGCGTGCGTGTCGCGACCTTCTTTCCCTCGTCATCCACCTCGTCGGACACCTGGATCGTCTCCTCCTTGTCCGGGTCCAGCTTCACGAGCACGGACTCCACGGGCATCTCCAGCAGGGGCACCGGCTCCCAGGCGCGCAGCAGCTCCTTGTAGGAGAGGGCAGAGGAGTCCAGCGTGACGTAGTCCGCGGCCTGGAGCGCCAGGTGGCCGAGCGTCTTCAGACCCGACTGCTTCTTCTTGTACGTGCGCATCAGGCCCCACATGCCATTCCACAGGTCGCCGCTGGAGGCGCTCTGGTACATGTAGTCGGCGGTCTCGTAGGTACCGCCGATGGGGGGCAGACCGTTGGTCAGGTTGAACTCGAAGTGCTCGGACATGCCGATCGGCTGCGCGTTGAAGTAGCCGCTGTGAGGATTGGCGCCCTCGCGCAGCCACTTGTTGCCGTGCAGGGTGAAGGAGTGTTGCTCCTCCTGGGAGCCCTGGATGAGGCGGATCTTCACCTTGTCGCCCTCGTAGCCGCGCAGCAGCGGGGTGTAGGGATCGCCGTGCAGGTCCGAGCGGAAGACGTTGGCCATGTCACCGCGGGTATCCGTGCGCTGCACGCGGTTGGCGCAGCGCGTGGGGCGCTGGCTGATACGCAGGGGGATGGGCTCGTTGCGGTAGTTGATGAGCATGGTGCCCGGGTCCGCGGCGCTGATGGCCTCGGGGAGGGGCGTCGCCTCGAAGTCCACCGCCCACGGGAGCGACGTCTCCTTGTAGTTGGGCGGGTTCACCGGCTGACCACACTCGTCATAGGCGATGGCGTAGTCGCCGAAGGCGAGCGCGAACTCGCGGAAGCTGTTGGCGGGATCCTTCGTGAGGATGTCCGCCTGCCAGCTCGTGGGGCCACCGTCGCTCGGGCGCGTGCCGTAGTAGACGCCCGTCTGCGGATGCCTCCACTTCGAGCCCTTGGGCTCCACGATGAGCGCGCCGTAGAAGCCGTGCTGCTGGTGGCTGGAGGGCCCGAAGTGATCATGCGAGAAGACCGTCTCGATGGTGCGCTCCTGGCCCTTGGCGTCCGTGAGCGGGTCCGCCCACCAGCGCTGGGTGGTGGTCTGCGCGCCCATCACGCCCAGGCGTGGGTGCACCTTCGCCGTGAGCTGGACTCGCGGCCCACTGGGATCCACCGTGCCATCGGCCGCATAGGCGCCGCCCGCGGTGGTGATCTTGTCGATGCGGTGCAACACCTCCTGGAAGGAGAACGTGCCGTCCTCGTAGTTCCACCCGTTGCCCGCGCCGTCCGCGGCCATCACGTCGAACTTCACCAGGTGGATGTGCTGCCCGATGGTGTCCGTGGGTGTGTACACTTGGTAGTCGTCCGCCTCGAGCTCGTTGGGGATGAGGTTGGTGGGGTAGAAGGTGATGCACTCCCCGGACTCGGCCCGGAAGAAAAAGGGCTCCGGGGGCCGGGCACCGCTCTGGGTCGCGGTCACGTCGTCGTTGAGCACCATGAGGCGCGCCTGCCGGTCATGCCAGCCGGCCCGGTTCATGTTCTGCAGATCGATCTGCAGATAGGCGGCGCGGTACTCGCGGCGCGGTGCGGAAGTGGGGCAGGGATCCGCGAAGGGCGCGCCCGCCACCGGCTTGCGGCCGTTGACGTAGAAGAAGCCCGGTGCGCCGGTCGCCGTGTAGGACGGATAGGCCGCGACGATGTCCGTCGTGTAGTAGGGCCTCGGCACGAAGCTGGCGCTGGGGAACTCTCCGCCATGGAAGGACATGGCCTTCTTCTCCATGGGCGTGCCGTCCTGGGGCAGCAGCTTCACGTCCAGCGCGTGGTGGTCCACGTAGAAGCGCTTGCCGGGCAGCCCGTATGTGGAGGGCCCGATCGCCTTGGTGATGATGTGGCGGGGCAGTCCACCGTCCTCCTCGATATCCAACGGGGGCTGGGGCGCGCGGTGGCCGGCCTTGCCGGCGACATAGAAGGGGTAGCCCGGGAAGGCGGGCCGCAGCACCTTGGCGCCGCTCGCGTCCGTCACCAACGTGTCCACGTAGGTGGGCATGGGCGGCATGGCCCGCGCCGGGATGGGGATGACGGCGGGGTTGGGCGTGCCTCCGGTGATCTCCGCGTCCGGCAGGAGGCGATCCTTCGTGCCGGCCTCGAAGACGTCATGCACGCGCCACAGCGCCCACATGCCCTGGGCGAAGTGGGGGTAGAGGTGGCAGTGGTGGATGGAGTCGCCCGGGGTGAGGTTGCGGTTGCCGGAGCCGCCGTAGTTGATGTCGTAGGTGAAGCTCGAGCCCGGTCCGATCGTCTGCGAGTCCAGGTAGTTGGAGTTCTCCTCGCCCGGAGAGAGCTTCCACTGGTGGGCGTGGAGGTGGAAGACGTGCGTCTCCGCCGGGCCCGCGTGGATGTTGCGGATGCGGACCGGATCCCCCAGGTAGCTGTGGTGCACGTTGGAGGGATCATCCGGGTAGAGCGCGCGCACCGCCTGCCCCTTCCAGTCCTTCTCCACGTTGAGGGCGGGGTCTCCATTGGCCCAGGACTCGAGGAAGAACTCCTCGTACATGCAGTCGGCGCAGTCCTTCGTGGGGCCGATCTTCGCCCGGTTGGCGAGCAGCTCCGCGCCCGCGCCGGCCACGCCGTAGTTGATGCCGAAGCCGTCGCGCACGCCGTGGAAGGTGGGGTTCCAGTCCAGCTCGTCGAAGGCTTGCACCGCCTTGATCTCGTCGTGGTAGAGGGCGGTGATCTCCCGGAAGTGGCCCTGATCCTTCGAAGTGAAGGTGCCCACGCTGGTGCGGGTGTAGCCCGTGACGATGGCCTCCAGGTCCCCGTGCACGATCTCGTTCGTCCCCGTGTCGAGGATGTTCAGCAGGGGTCGACCCTTGGAGTCCCGGGCCTCGTAGTCGATGAGCGGGGTGCCGTCCGGATTGGACAAGGGCAGGCCCTTGGAGTCCTTGCGGGTGGCCGTTTGCAGCACCGCGGCGGACACCTTGGAGCGGTACCAGCTCGAGCCCGCGGGCTCCACATTGACGGCGCCAAAGAGCCCCTGGGCGGTGGAGCCGCCGTCGCCCTCGCCACCAAAGGAGGCGCCCATGCTGTACATGAAGAAGGCGCCTTCGTGGTCCGCGTAGAAGTTGTACGTGTGGCTGTCGCCGACCTTGACGAGCGAGCTGGGGTTCTGGCCCACGAACGCGCCATCATCATTCGCGACATTCCAGTACTGCAGGCCCTGCACGTGCACCGAGGCCCGGCGGGTGTAGGGGGAGTCGTCCTTGTGGTTGTTGTCGAATTCCTTGTCCTGGCCCTCGAAGAACCAGATCCCTCCCACGGCCTTCCCCTCCAGGAACGAGGCCACCCGGTTCCAGGAAGGGGTGAACACCCAGGTGGGCAGGAGCTTGCGCACCATCGAGTAGCCCGAGCCCGGTTCCCCCACCTGGGTGACGGTGGGCTGGGATTGGTGGGGGCTGGGGATGTCCGAGCGCGTGGGCGCCAGCCAGTTGGTGAAGTGGATCTGCAGGCAGTCGCCCACGTTGGCGCGCAGCGTGAGGGGGCGCGGGCGCTTGTCCAATCTCAGACGTACATTGCCCGGACCGATCGGCCGGGAGCCATCGATGGGCTCCACGTCCCGTCTCAGGGCATACATCATTCCCGTGGGGTTGTACGAGCCGAACCGGTTGTAGGTGTAGACCTGATCCAAGGCCACCACGTCGGCGGTGATGGTGCGCTTGCACTCCACCGCCAGGCCGGCCTGGATGGATGGCTCCACCAGGGGCATCTCCTGGGAGGCCACGGTCTGTGAGCCGGCGGGGGGTGATTTCTGTGCGTCGCCGCTCTGGCAGGCCACTCCCGAAGCGAGCAACGCCGTCAGGAGCGCGCGGCGCGGTGCCGACGCTCGCGCGGGCGTCCTCGTTCTTTCATGTCTTGTTCGTGCCAACACGTCTCCCTCCCTGAAGGGTCATGCTGTCTGTCATTTCTGAGAGGTTTCTCAGGCTGAGAGTCCTCTCAGGAATGTGTTGCATCGGGGAAATGCTTGCATCTTCAATCAGAAACACTGCGTTCCAGGAGCCAATAGGAAGGAGTGCGATGTGAAAGTAAAGCCAGTGCGCAACCTCGCGAACTCACTGGCGGGGAAACGCGGCGCGTGGGCATGTCTGAGAATTCTCTGAGGAGTGGCCCTCGCGGGGAGTCGGGCACCCGGGACACCCTGGGGCTTCCCCCGGACGCACGCCTGGCCCTCCCTGGGTGGCGAAGCCCACGTCCGCCCACAGGCCGCGCGGTGCCTGGCCGAGGAGGCGTCCGGCCTCACCTTTGAGGTAAGGAGGGACTGGACTCACGCGCGCCCGTCAGGCAAGGAGGACAGTACCGTGCGAATCGTCTCGTGGAACGTGAACGGGCTGAGGTCGGTCCACAAGAAGGGCTTCCTGGACTGGCTGGCGGCCGAGAAGGCGGACGTGGTGGGCGTGCAGGAGGTGCGGGCCCGCGAGGAGCAGCTCCCGGACGAGGTGCGGACGCCCGAGGGCTGGCGCACCACCCACTTCGTCTCGGCGGTACGTCCCGGCTACAGCGGGGTGGGGCTCTTCGCGCGCAAGGCCCCGGATGACGTGGAGACGGCACTGGGCGTGAAGGAGATGGACGCCGAGGGCCGACTGCAGGTGGCGCGCTTTGGCCGCCTCACGGTCGTCAACTGCTACTTCCCCAATGGCAACGGCAAGGAGCGGGACAACAGCCGAGTGCCCTTCAAGCTGGCGTTCTACCGCCGCCTCTTCAAGAAGCTGGAGAAGGGATTTCGCGACGGCGAGCGCATCCTCGTGATGGGGGACTTCAACACGGCGCACCAGGAGATCGACCTGGCGCGTCCCAAGGACAACCGGGAGACGAGCGGCTTCCTCCCCGAGGAGCGCGAGGAGTTCGACCGGTGGCTCCGCGCCGGCTGGGTGGACTCCTTCCGCCACTTCGAGAAGGGGACGGGGCACTACAGCTGGTGGAGCCAGCGCTTCGGGGTGCGCGAGCGCAACGTGGGCTGGCGGCTGGACTACGTCCTGGCCTCGCCCGGGGCCATGCCCTACGTCAAGCGAGCAGCCATCCACCCCCACATCCTCGGTTCGGACCACTGCCCGGTGAGTGTGGATCTGGACCCGAAGGTCCGCCGCTGATAGGCCGGGAAGAACCTCATGAACGCACTGCTCTCCATGTATGCGTGGCTGGAAACCGGCGTGGTGGCCCTGACGGGCTTCTGCGTGCAGGCCCCGCTGATCGTCACCTGGCCCTTCGACCGGCGGAAGGTGGTGACGGGGCGCGCCTTCCGGCTCATCGGCGTCACCGCGGCCAAACTCAACCCCTTCTGGAAGTTCGGCGTGCACGGCAAGCCGGTGCCCCCCGCGGGACGCACGGTGGTGGTGAGCAACCACGAGTCCAACGCGGACCCGTTCCTCATCTCCTTCCTGCCGTGGGAGATGAAGTGGCTGGGCAAGTCCTCGCTCTTCAAGATTCCCGTGGTGGGCTGGAGCATGTGGCTGGCCGGGGACATCCCCGTGCGCCGGGGTGAGAAGGACTCGGCCCAGGCCGCCATGGCCACCTGCGCCCGCTGGCTGGACAAGGGCATGCCGGTGATGATCTTCCCCGAGGGCACGCGCTCGAAGACGGACGAGCTGCTCCCCTTCAAGGACGGCGCCTTCCGGCTGGCCATCGAGGCGGGGGCGGACGTGCTGCCCGTGGCGGTGAGCGGGACGCGCCGGGCGCTGCCCAAGCACTCGTGGCGCTTCGCCACCTCGCGCGCGCTGGTGACGGTGGGTACGCCCATCTCCACCAAGGGCATGACGCTCGAGGACCTGGAGCGGCTCAAGAGCATGGCCCGCGAGCAGATCCTCGCGCTCCGGGCCTCGCTGATGCCTCACACGAGCGGTGAGGGCTCGGCGCCCTCCGAGGAGGAGCGGGCGGTCAGTCCTCGCTGAAGCGCAGCTCGCAGTGGGTGGTGCCCGTGCCGGAGATGAGGTGGCCCACCACGCTGCGGACGAGCTCCTCGCCGTTGAAGTTGATGGAGAGCTGGTTCTTCTTGCCGGCGATGGAGGCACCGTCGTCGGTCTTGACCCGGCCGCCCAAGGCGCTCACATCTCCCTCGATGGTGGCGTCCTTCCTGATGCGGACGTCCCCGCCGAGCGCCGTGACGTCGCCCGACACCCGGGCTCCCGACTCGATCGTTACCTTGCCGCGGAGGGCCACCACGTCATGCACGGTGGTGCCCGCGCGGACCACCACGTCTCCGTCGATGGCGACCGCGTCGTGGGCTGCATTGTCGCCCTCGACGATCAGGTCCTTGCCCTGGGCGACCAGGTCTCCCTTCTTGACGCTGATGGTGCACTTGTTGGGCTTGTCCGCTTTCTTGGCGTCGTCATCCGCGCGAGCGGAGACGGGCACGGCGAGCAGCGAGACGGCGGCGAGGGCGGACAGGAGGGACCTGGACATGGCGTGTGGGCTCCGGCGGGAGAAGCCGCTCTGGGCGGCGTACCGGGTTCTACGGACGTCCGCCGGAACGATTGCGAGGCATGGTCCGGGCCCGGTGTCGAGCTTTCTCGTCGGCGCAGTGCCACGCAGTTAGCTGACTCGAAGAGGTATCGAGGTCTCGCCTCCCCACGTAGAGTGCTTGGCCTCTCGCGTCATGCCGGAAACTCGGCCCGGCGCGAGCTTTCCAAGGAGGATTCATGGACGCTGTCACGTCGTTCCGTCTGAACCCGAAGGACCCTTCCGTCAACGCGCGTTATGGCGCTGGCAAGGTTCCCATGGCCACCCTGATTGAGGACTACATCCATCAGCGGCTCGACATCGAAGGTGACTTCCTGGCGTTCATTCGCGAGCGGCAGAAGGTCGTCGACTACAGGCCGGTGGCCGAGCACTTCAAGTTCCTCTTCACCCGCTTCCTGCCCGAGGTGGCGATCCACTCGCAGGCGCAGGACGTCCGCATCGCCCGCGAGCACTATGATCGCGGCAACGACTTCTTCGGCTGGTTCCTCGGGCCGAGGATGATCTACACGTCGGGCTTCTTCACCTCGCCCAACCAGACGCTCGAGGAGGCGCAGGACCAGAAGATGCGGCTGGTCGGCGAGAAGCTGCATCTGAAGAAGGGCGAGCGCTACCTGGACATCGGCTGTGGCTGGGGAACGCTGGTGGCGACCGCCGCCAAGGACTACGGCGTCGACTCCACGGGCGTCACCATCGCGGAGAAGGGGGCGGCGTACGCCACGGAGCAGATCGCGCGCATGGGCGTGAGCGATCGTGCCCGCATCCTCACCCTGGACTACCGCGACATCCCGCAGGGCCCGTACGACAAGATCTCCTGTCTGGAGATGGCCGAGCACGTGGGCGTGAAGAACTTCCAGGCCTTCATGAAGCAGGTCTACGGCATGCTCGCCGACGACGGTCTCTTCTACCTGCAGATCGCCGGGCTGCGTGCCAAGCAGGGCGTGCTGGGCTTCCACCTCGAGGATCTCGTGTGGGGCCTGTTCATGAACAAGTACATCTTCCCGGGCGCGGATGCCTCCATGCCGCTGTCGTTCGTGGTCAGCAACCTGGAGGCCGCGGGCTTCGAGATCCACAGCGTGGAGAACGTGGGCATCCACTACTCGCTCACCATCTCGCGCTGGTACGACAACTGGATGGCGAACCGCGCCGACGTCGTGAAGACCTACGGTGAGTGGTGGTTCCGCCTGTGGCAGATGTTCCTCGGCTGGTCCGTGGAGATCGCCGCCCAGGGCTCGTCGACCTGCTTCCAGATCGTCGCCAACAAGAACCTCGACCAGTTCAACCGCATGCGCTGGGTCGGGGCCACGAACCTCGGCGAGCGCGACCTCTAAGCCCGTCCGAGGTCGCGGCCGGTAGGACGTGCGTGGCTCAGCTGCCCGCCAGCTCTCGCAGCCGGGTGGCGAAGCCGCGCACGTCCTCCTCGGTGGTGTCGAAGGACGTCATCCAGCGCACCTCGGAGGTGGACTCGTCCCAGACGTAGAAGAACGTGTGTTCCTGCAGCCGGGGGATGAGCTCGGCCGGGAGGGTGGCGAAGACGCCGTTGGCCTGGGTGGGCCGGGTGAGGCGCACCCCGGGGATGGAGGAGACCTCCCGGGCGAGCAGTGCCGCCATGGCGTTGGCGTGGCGCGCGCTCTTCAGCCAGAGCTCGTCGGTGAGGAGCGCCTCGAACTGGGCGGCCACGAAGCGCATCTTCGAGGCGAGCTGCATGCCCTGCTTGCGGAGGAACCGGAAGTCGGGCGCCAGCTTGGGCTCGAAGACGACCACGGCCTCGCCCACCATGAGGCCGATCTTCGTGCCGCCGAACGAGAGCACGTCCACGCCGCAGTCGGTGGTGAGGGCGCGCAGCGGGAGCCCGAGCGCGGCGGCGGCGTTGGAGATGCGGGCGCCGTCCATGTGCAGGTACAGGCCGTGGCGGTGTGCCAGGTCCGCCAGCGCGCGGATCTCCCCGGGCGTGTAGACGGTGCCCAGCTCGGTGGACTGGGAGATGGAGATGACGCGCGGCTGGACGTGGTGCTGGTCTCCGAGTCCTCGGATGCGCGGCTCCACCAGCGCCGGGGTCAGCTTGCCGTCCGGGGTGGGGATGTCCACGAGCTTGCAGCCGGTGAGCTTCTCCGGGGCGCCGCACTCGTCCACGTTGATGTGGGCCGTCTCCGCGCAGAGGACGGCGTGGTAAGGCCGCAGGAGCGCGCTCAAGCCCAGCACGTTGGCGCCGGTGCCGTTGAAGACGAAGTGGACGTCCACGTGCGAGCCCAGGTGCTCGCGGAACTTCGCCACGGCGCGCTCGGTCCACGGGTCGCCGCCGTAGGCCAGGGCATGGCCCACGTTGGCTCGGGCGATGGCCTCGAGCAGGGTGGGGTGGATGCCCGCGTTGTTGTCGCTGGCAAAGCCTCGCTTGGGATTCATGGGCGGTTCGCTCCTGGGGGTCGGTGCGCTTTCGAGCGCTCCGTGTACCCAGGTCCAGCCGCCTTGTCGACGGGTCATCCCAGATGGGCGCGTGCTCCACTTCTCAGTGGTGAGCTCCATTCCAGGTGTGGTTGCTCGCGGCGTGGCCACCGTGCGCCTCCTCTGGGTGCGCGGGGGCGGACGGCGCTTCGGTGCCCGCGAAGAGTTGGCGGCCGAGCGCGTCAGCGCTCTTCTCGACGTAGAATCGATCGGTCCAGGTGTCGTCCTCTCGCAGGCTGAGGGGCGTGTCCGTGGCGGCCAGCCCGTGGAGGGTCCGCTTGGCGTTCTCTTTCGTCACGGCTCCGCGGAAGTGGTAGTGCTCGAACATCCGCATGAACTCCGTGACGTAGATGTCCGCGACCGCGAGGTCGCCGCGGATCATCAGGCTGTTCTCGTCGTTGGCCAGGGTGGAGTTGTTGGAGTAGTTGGCCGAGCCGGTGATGATGATCGGATCTGGCCCGAGCGGATTCACGGCGATGATCTTCGAGTGGATGTGGATGCCGGCGTGGTGGAAGTGCTCCGGCGTCATGAGGATCCGCTTCTGGAAGTCGTGGAGCGGTGAGCTGAGGGTGGTGGCGGCTCCCACCTCGTTGGAGGGGTCTCCTTCGATGATCCGGACCTGTTCGGGCTTGCCCAGGCTGCTCTCCTTGTCCACCAGGAGGTAGTGCAGGGTTCCCGGCTGAGTGTGCTCGCTGGAGAAGGTGTCCAGCAGGACCGGGGCCAGAGCGAACGGAGCGCACACCATCAGGTGGTTGGCCTGCTCGCAGAGCGAGGCGTATAGCGAGAGCATGTCGGAGTTCGCCTGGGGCGAGAGGATGGGCCACACGCCAGGGCCCGGGGGCAGCGTCTTCTGGTCCAGCACCGGAGAGAGCTTGCGGGCAGCGGCCTTGAGTTGCCGGGCCTGTGCATCCGCGAAGAGGAGCTGGAAGTACTTCTCGTAGGTGTCCGCGACCTCCTCGTCGTACACGGCGTGTCCCACGTTGAGCTGTCCGTAGATGGCGCCCTCCGTCCAGTTGGTGGAGCCGGTCCAGATGGCCTTCGGCGTTCCGTTCCGCAGGAGGACCACGAACTTGTTGTGGCTGATGGCGCCCTGCGGGTCCGCCTTGCGCTGATGGACCTGTGCCCCGCTCTGGGCGAGCTTGCTCGCGGCGGCCGCCGCCTCGTTCTTCTGCCAGGTGGTGTCTTTCGCCGTGGCCTTGCGGTCATGGTAGACGGCCTTCACCTCGACGCCGCGCTTCGCCGCCTCCACCAGCCCCGCCAACAGCTCTGGCTTCTGGAACTCGTAGATGGCGGCGTGGAGGGCGTAGCCCTTGCCACGGGCCTGGGCCAGGAATGCCAGCAGTGCCTCCTCGAGGCCGCGCGACAGCCATGTCAGCGCCGTCTGCCGCGTCTGGGGATCCATCTTGTCCGGGTCCTTGTTGCCGAACTTGTCGTTGTAGGCCTGGCTGGCCGCCGCGCCGCGGTTGAAGAAGACGGCCGTGCTCGTTTGGGAGGGATCCTCCGTCTTCAGGTCGAGCTCCACCGTTGCGCCGGAGGTCAGCCGATCCCAGCTTCCATAGCGCGCCACCACCCGGTAGCGGTATGCGGTCCCTGGCGTGACGGTGTAGTCCCCCCAACGGAACTTCTGGACGGGGGAGCGCTCGGTGCTGATGGGGCCGGTGCTCTTGTCCTTCGGGAACCGGAGCCGGTTGGGGAGCCACGTCCACTGAGGGGGGGTCTTCTGTTTCGGATCCAGCCGTGCTCGCTGGATGGAGAATCCGAGACAACCCTTCCGCAGACCCTCCTCCAGATCGATGCCCAGGAGGATGTTGTGTGTCCCCGCGATGGCGCGAACGGTCAGGCCGCCGCTGCTCTTGCTTACCCTCATGGTCCACCTCTCCGTGAACGGAGGGAGTGTGGAAGGGGGTAGATGTGACATCTCACGAGCGGGCCTGGCGGGAGCGTGAGGCGCCCGCCAGACGCTCGGTCCATGGCCGCTAGGGATGGCCCTTCTGGGCCTTGCCGCTCTGGAAGAGCTCCTGATCCGCCTTCTCGCGGGGGTGGCCTCCCGCCAGCCGCATGTCGATGGCCAGCCCCAGCTCCACCTCTGGCCGCGAGAACACCGCCGCCGCGGCCTGCTCCAGCACCACGTCCCCCGCGGCCTTCGCGAGCACCCAGTCGTCCATTTCGGGCGCTCCCTTGATGCGCTCCCGTGCGTGCTCGGCGGCCTCCTTCAGCTCCGGCTGCGTCCGCAGCACCGCCGCCACCTCCGCGCCCGCGGGACCCGTCAGCGCATGGTGGACCAACGCCGTCGTGCTCTGGGTGCGCCGCTCCTCCTTCCACACCTTCGCCAGTGCCTCGGACTTCGCCATCGCGCGCTCCACCGCCGCGATGGCCAGCACCTGCTCCAGGTCTCCGCTCGCGCCGAGCTGCGGCCAGAGCTTCCCTGCCTGGCGGTAGGCATCCAGCATGGTGTCGAGCTGCTCCGGCTTCTGCTCGAAGTAGTCCTTGCTCACCAGCGTCTCGCCCAGCAGGTGCCACGCCGCCGCGATCGTCGGAGCGTGGTTCGTCTGCTTCGCCCGCTTCAGCGCCGCCTCGGCCAGGGCCACGTTCTGGACCGCCCACTTGCCGAGCTGTGCATCCATCTCCCCGGACTCCCACTTGCGGCGTGCCACCGCCTTCCCTCCTCCCTCGAAGGGCGGCAGCGTCTCGAGCCGCTTCGCCAGCGCCGCCAGGCCTCGCTCGTCCCGGTGCCGCCGCAGCCACTGCAGCTGACGCTCCCAGGCCGAGGCCTTCCCCGGTGCCAGCGTCTGCTCCTGCTGGCTCAACTCCTGGCTCCGGCGCAGCGAGGGCTCCGCGTCCATGGCTCGCAGCACCTCCTCGCGCAGCGGACCTTTGCTCAGCACGCCGAGCAGCTCCTCCGCATCTCTGTTGCTCAGGTGCAGAGGCTTCGTGCGTATCCAGCGCTCCAGTACGGTGACGGTGCCCAGGAACTCCTGCGCGTCCGCGAGGTTGCCCACCACGAGGGCGTTGTCCGGCGCCAGCCGCACCGCGTCCTCCAGGTACCGCACCGCCGAGCGCAGGTGCGCCATGTCCGCCGTCACCTGGAACCGGGACATCAGTGTCGTGGCCGTGTTGTTGGCGGCCACCGCGTTGTGTTTCGCCTCCCGGGACCGGTAGGCCACACTCTTGGCCAGGGCCCGATCGGCATCCTCCAGCCGGCCCTCGCGCAGGGCCCGGTGCGCCTCCAGCTCCAGCAGCTCATTCTGGATGCTCGGCGAGCTCAGATCGCTCTTGCGCAGCCACTTCTCTTCCTCGTCCGGGTCCGTGGCCATGCGCGACAGGAGGGAGGCCGCGGTGTGCTTGGAGGCCTCGTCCGTTGCGGTGGCGTACACCTCCTCGCACAGGGGCGTGGCCTGGTCGATCCGATCCAGATCCCGGTAGACGTGGGCGACCTCCAGCGTGAGCTCCGGATCCTTGCGCTCCACCACGCCGCGCAGCTCCTTGTCACCCTCCTTGGCGCGGCCGAGCCGGTGGTACACCTGCCCCAGTCCCAGGTGGAAGCGCGGATTGCCCTCGGCCTCCTGGCGGATGGAGAGGAAGACCCGCTCGGCCTCGCCGAGCAGCGTGCGGCGCGCCTCGCCCTCCGCGTCGTTGGCCCGCTGCAGCTTCACCATGCCCAGCATGAGCGTCGCGGGCACCACCGACTCGTGGCGCAGGTACTCGCCGCGCAGTTTCTCCAGGCGGGGGTCCGACTCCATCTGCTCGGACATCCACTCGCGGAAGATCTTCCTCTGCTCCTCCTCCTGACCGGAGGCCTGCTCGATCCGGGTCTCCACCGCCTTGGGGAGCTGGCCCGCGCGGGCCCGCGAGACGAGCCGTTCCTGCACTGCCTGCGCCTCCTCCTCGTACTGGCGCTGCACGCGCTGGAAGGGCGCCAGGCGCTCGGCGACGAAGGAAGACAGCACCGCATCCGCCTCGGCCAGCTGGCCCAGGTCGCGATGGCAGATGCCGAGCATCATCCGGGTCTCACCCGTGAGGCGCCCCACGGGCCCGAGCGCCGTCAGGGTGGCCAGCGCGCCCTTCGCGTCACCCCGGCCGCGCGCCAGGCTGGCCACCGCCACCGCCAGCTCCTGGTTGCCCGGGGACGCCTTCAGGGCCTTGACGAGCTTCGCCTCGTCTCCTTCCGTGATGAGCGCCTCGTCGTTCGCATGTGCGGTACGGGCCGCCGCCAGCCGCGAGCGGTAGAGGGCGACCTTGTCCTTCCGGGACTTGTCCTGGGCCTTGTGGCCCATCCACTTCTCCACCGAGCTGGAGGCCTCCAACCACAGCGAGGGCGCCTCGCCGAAGGTGTCGATGAGGGCCTGGGCCGCATCCAGGGCCTCCTTGGCGGGGAGCTCGACGTAGAGCGCGAGTGCCTGCAGCGGTTGCTCCTTCACGAGCCGATCCGCCAGGGAGCGTTTCAGCTCCACCTGCCGCTCCTTCAGCGCCGGATGCTGCGTGGCCACGCGCAGCGCCGACTCCACCACCGCGAGCGCTGCCCGTGCATCCTCCATCGTCTCCTGGCCGATCTCCCGAGCGCAGCCGTCGAGCCGATCCCCCAGCCGGGTCGCGGGCGCTTCCTTGTAGGACCCGGCGGGCAGGGAGTCGATGCCGGTCACCACACGGCCCACGGCGTCCACCGTGTCCCGAGTGCAGGGCGTGGGCAGGCCCGCGAGGCTCAGGCGCACCACGGCGTCCGCCGCGCTGGTCCGCACGGAGTCATTGAAATGCGCGTCGATGACGGAGCGGTAGCGCTCGAGCGCATCCTCGCGCGAGAGCGTGGCCTCCGCCGCCTGGGCCTCCTCCAGCGCCAGCCGGGCCAGACGCTCCGGCGAGTGCAGGTAGCCATTCACGCCGGACCAGAGGACTGCCCCCGCGATGCCGGCGAGCACCAGCCTCTGCCATGCGCGCGTCACCGGGCCGAGCGACTCCTTGGCGAAGAACTGGTACGCGTTGCCGTCCACCTCTCGCACCCGGTAGGCGGTGAGCGGGAACACGGGGATGAAGAGCAGGCTGATGAAGTACGTGGCCACGTAGGTGCCATCGGGGGCCTCGTCGCGCTTGCCGTACAGCCCCACGCCGCAGCCGTTGATGCGGAAGAGGGCGGGGGCGCCCGTCAGGGGCCGCGAGCCCCGCAGCGCCTTCTGGGCGGCGTCCTTCAGTGTCTTCTGGCGGGCCTCCTTCCCCACGCGCTTGAGGACCACGTCCGCCGCCTCGAAGCGGCCATGGCCCAGCAGCCACACCGCGTGCTGATAGAGACAGAAGAGCTCCGGCTCCCCGAGCCCCGCCTCGAGCTCCGCGCGTTGTGCGGCGTCCTCGGTGATCCGGAAGGCCTTCTCCAGCATGCGGCGGGCGCCCTCGGTGCTGCCCGCGGCGTGCAGGAGCGCCGCGGTCCGGGCGGCCATGTCCGCCACGCGCTTGCGGACGAGCGTCTTGAGCTCGGCTTCGTCGGCCTCCTCCAGCGCGCCGGCCAGGCCTTCGAGGACCTTGTCCATGCCCTCGCGCGCCATGTCCACGCGGACCTTCATGCCATTCCAGTCCGTGCGAGCCGGATCCGGCTCCAGCACGTCCTCGGCGAGCAGCCCGGCCACGTGTTTGAGGTTCTCGGCCAGTGCGTTCAGCCGTTCCATTGCTTCCCCCCTCCAGGAGATAGGTGCGCGCCGGACCATAGGCGATTCGCGGTCGAGGCGGCGAGCCCTGGTATCCCGGGCGCTGCTCTTGCAGGACAATGCGGATGGACTTCGAGGAGGACCCCTTTTGGAGCTGACGAACCACCGGCGGGACCTGGCCATCTGGGGGTACGCCCTGGGCTACTTCGCCTGCTATGCGCCGTACAGCGCGCTCACCAAGGCGCTTTCACTCGGAGCTCTGGAGGGCATGCCTCGCGGTGTCTCCGGCTTCGAGCTGCTGCCCTGGAGCACGCTCGCGTCCGGGGTGGGCATGTTCCTCTTCCTCACCGCGCGGGGCTGGTGGCGGTACGCGAGCACCCGCACGGTGCTCGGCGTGCGAGTTCCCTTCCCTGGCCCGTGGACGTTCCTCTCGGGACTGTGCTCCGCCGCCATCATCGCCACCACCACGCTCGCCTACACCTTCAGCGGGACGTCCATCGTCTTCATGATGCTGCTCATGCGCGGAGGGGTGCTCATCCTCGCTCCGTTGGTGGACGTGCTGAGCCAGCGCCGGGTGGCGTGGCCTTCGTGGGTGGCGCTCGGGTTGAGCTTCGCCGCCGTGGGCGTGGCCACCGCGCCGGGCGTGGACGCCCGGGTCTCCGTCGCGGCGCTGGTGGACCTGGGGGTGTACCTGCTCGGCTATTTCTTCCGGCTGCGCTTCATGAGCCACCTGGCGAAGGGACATGACGCCTCGGCCAGCATCCGCTACTTCGTCGAGGAGCAGATGGTGGCCACGCCCGCGCTCGTGGTGGCCCTGGTGGGGGCGGCGCTCATCGGCGAGGGGCCGGTGCTCTCCGACATCCGCCATGGCTTCACGGAGTTGCTCGTGCGCGGGCGGGTGCTCGAGGAGCTGCTCGTGGGGGTGCTGTCGCAGGGGACGGGCGTCTTCGGCGGCCTCATCCTGCTGGACCACCGGGAGAATTCCTTCAGCGTCCCGGTGAACCGCGCCTCCAGCATCCTCGCGGGCGTGGTCGCCACCGGGCTCCTCTCGGTCCTGTTGGGCCTGCCGGGCGCGGGGAAGCGGGAGCTGCTGGGGGCCGCGCTCGTGATGGGGGCCATGCTGGTGCTCGGCCTGCCCACCGTGCTGAAGGCCCGCCGGGCGGCGAAGCTGGCCTCACGGACCCCGGGCCCGGAGTCCGGGATGGGTGCTCCGGAGAGGTGAGGGCGCGGCGCGAGTGGTCTCCGGTCACCGCGCCCGCGGGCTACTTCTCCTCGGTCACGTGCAGGGTGAGGACGGGGCACTTCGCGCGGGTGATGACCTTCTGGGCCACGCTGCCCAGCAGCAGCCTCGGCAGGCCCCGGCGGCCATGCGTACCCATGACGATCAGCTCGAACCCGCCGAGCTCGGCGACGCGGAGGATGGCCCCGGCCGGCTCGCCCACCTCCAGCCGATGGGTGATGGGGACGGGGCCCTTGAACGAGCCGATGAGTGTCTCCAGCTCCTTGCGCGCCGCATCGAGCGCCGTCTTCTCCAAGGACTGGGGGTTCCAGCCAGGCGCGGCCACCAGGAGGTCCGGCGCCACGTACTGGGGCGGCTCCCAGGCGTGCATCACCTCGATGGAGGCATTGAACGGCCTGGCGAGCTGGATGGCGTAGTCGACGATGTTCCGGGATCCTTCCATCAGATCCAGGGGGACGAGGATGCGAGAAGGCGTGGGCATGGCTGCTCCCTCCGTTGTCGCCCGGACCCTGGAGCGGGACGCGGGCTCTGTGGGCCCTTATCTCTGGAAGATGCGTGCCAGGGGCGCTTCAGGCGCGGGGGAGTGTCCGTGCGCAAACTCTTCCGAGGGTCGAGCAAGCAGGCGCAAGCCTTGCGCGTGAGGGGAAAAAGAAACGGCGGCCCCGTGAGGAGCCGCCGTTTCCTCCCGCGCCTCACTGGGAAGAGGGCGGGAGTCCGTGTCAGGTGGAATGCCCGGGACTACAGGCCGATGGTCGCCAGGCGCGCCTTGATGGCGGAGGCCTCGACGCCCGTGTTGTAGGAGCTGCTGCTGTAGTTGGAGCCGACGCCCACGTGGTGCAGGCCGATCACCTGGTGCGCGTAGGTGGAGCCCGCGGCGCCCAGCACCGGCGAGCCGGACGAGCCGCCCAGGGTGTCCGCGTTGTACGACAGCTCGTTGCTGCTGTAGTTGGTGTTGAGCACCGAGCCCGGCGAGTACTTCTTCGTGGGCACGCAGCTCGGGGTCGCGTTGTAGTCGCAGTTCTGGTGGACGATGTACATCGCGGAGCTGTTGGAGGCGTTGCCGCTGGCCACCGTGAGCTTCCCGTACACCTGGCCGGGGAGGTAGCCGTTGAGCGCCTTGCACTGGATGACCGTCATGTCCTCGGCCGTCCAGGTCTTCACGAAGGTGGAGCAGTCGTACCAGATGCGGTCGGCGGAGGCGACGCCGTCCTCGTAGTTGAAGGACACCTTGGCGCCCACCGCGTCCGCGCTGCTGCCGATGCAGTGGTTGTTGGTGATGACCTTGTCATCGGCCACGAGCCACGCGGTGCAGCGGGTGCCCGCGGCGGGGATGGACAGATATCCCACCGCCTTGGAGCGGGCGCGCTCGGTGCTGGTGGAGCTCAGCGAGGTGGCGCTGCTCCAGTTCACCGAGCCCACGATGACGGGGGACTTGGTGGAGGCCAGATCCGAGGGCTCCGCGTTCGGAACGTCCATCGGCAGCTCGGCGGCACCGCAGCCCGTCAGACCGACCACCAGAAACGCACGAACAATCTTCAGGTTCATAGGGAGGGGGGTTTCTCACTCGCGCGGGAGTGCGCGGGGCATGCCCGATGGCACATGCCGTGCCAGTGGTCCGCCCTCACCGTCCTCCCTCTGGAACTGTCCGCGTCATGCGCCGCGAGTGGAGCACGAACGCTCCCGCCTCCGGATTGCAGATGTAAACGGACTGCACAAACCGAGAGAAAACCCGAGCTGGTTCCGGCGGTTGCCCGGCCCGCTTCCCTGTCCTGGATTAGAACAGGGGAATCCTTGGAATCGTAGCGAAACTGGACGGTGATTGGCGTTCACATGGAGTGAAGGTGGCCCGGAGGGCGTCCGGCCCGGCGCGCCATGTGTGAGGTGGTGCGCGTGCCTAGCTTTCCTGTTCGTCGAGGCAAGGAGGAGCCCATGCGTCCACCCATCGATGCCGGAACCATCCTCATCACGGGGGCCTCCTCGGGGATTGGGCGGGAGCTCGCACGGCAGCTCGCCCGGAGGGCCCGGACGCTGGTGCTGGTGGCGCGCCGGGAGGAGCGCCTGGAGGCGGTGCGCGACGAGCTGCTCCAGCACAACCCGACCCTGGGGGTGATGGTGGAGCGGTGCGATCTGGCGCACGTGGAAGAGGTGGACTCGCTGCTGGACTCGCTGCACCGGCACCTGGTGAGGGTGGACGTGCTGGTGAACAACGCCGGCCTGGGGGACTACAGCCTCTATGAGCAGGAGAGCTGGTCACGCATCCATCAGATGTTGCAGGTGAACGTGACGGCGCCCCTGCTGCTGATCCACCGGCTGATGCGGAGGATGGTGGAGCACGGGCGCGGCGGCATCCTCAACATCAGCTCCGGGGTGGCACGGACGTTCGTGCCGGGGATGTCCGTCTACGCGGCCACCAAGTACTTCCTGGATGGCTTCACGGAGTCGCTGCGGTTGGAGCTGCACGGGACGGGGGTGGTGGTGACGCAGGTGGCGCCCGGACCGGTGGACACCGAGTTCCGCGATGTGGCGGGCTCGCGGGAGCGCGCTGGCAGGCCTCCGAAGTGGATGCGCATCTCCGCGGCGCAGTGCGCCCGCGAGGCCATCGAGGGGTTCGAGCGCGGCGCGCCCCTCGTGTACCCGGGTCTCGCCTACCGGTGGATGATGCGGCTGTCATCGCTCATGCCGCGCGGGGTGTTGAGGGCCTCGGGCCTGCCGGCCGCGAAGCAGCTCCGTTACGGCACCTCGCTGCTGGAGCCCGCGCACCCGGATACGGGTCGGCGGGTGCTGCTCGCCGGGGGACCCGAGGGGACATGAGCCTCGGATGCGGCTGAGGTGAGGACGAGGTGGGGATGAAAGACTCCGGGGGGCGACCCGAAGCGCCCCCGCGCCTCGTTTCTCCCCCCGGAGGGGTGCTGCGTGTCTTCTAGGGACGCCCGCCGCTCAGGTGGGCATGCGGTCGGAGATGATGGGCTCCGGGATGCCCCGAGGGCGGTAGCCGAAGCGGGTGCGGATGACCGCGCCCAGGGCCACCATCGTCGCCATCGTCAGCACGAGCGGCCCCAGCACCGGGATGCGGCCCAACACCAGGAGGATCAGCAGCCCCACGGCCAGCACCATCGCCTGCGTCTTGCGGCTGCTCGGGATGGGCAGCTTCGCGCCCAGCTCGCTCGCCACCGCCGCGAAGCCCAGCGCCGTCACCAGGGGCACCACCACCGTCAGGGCGAGCACCAGCGGGATGCCGATGATGGTCACCGTGAGCACCACGAGGGTGGGGATCAACGCGAGCGCTCCCAGCAGGCCCACCACGCCGCTCTTCACCGGCTGCGCCCGCACCTCCGCGCCCAGCTCCTTCATCCGCGCCGGGAAGAAGAGCTGTCCCAGGAAGCCCGCGCCGAAGAGCATGGCGAACGTCAGGAGGAAGCCCGCGAACCCGGGGCCGTCCCGATCCTCGTGCTTCTCGGCGTCGTCGTCATTGTCGTTGTCGGAGGAGGGCTGCTTCTTCGCCTTCTTGAGGCTCTCCTTGATTTCCCCCGCCACCAGTCGGCCGATGTTGGCGCCGCCGAAGGACTGGGTGCTGCCCTCCACTTGCGCCCCGTCCTGCTTGAGGACGGTGCCGCCGAAGGACGACACGTCGCCCTCCACCACCGCGCCCGGGGCTAGCACCACGTTGCCGCCGAAGGCATGCGCGTCACCTTCCACGTGGCCGGAGACCTCCAGGTTGCCGCCGAAGACGACCGCGTCCTCCTCCACGTGCCCCTTCACCGTCAGGTTGCCGCCGTAGACGACCGCGTTGTCCACCGTCTCGCCTTCCTTCACCTCGAGCGAGCGGCCGCTGGCCACCGCGTCGTGCGAGCCCCGTTTGGAGCGGCGCACCTCCTTCAGCTTCTCGCGCACGCGCTCCTTCACCTCGTCCTCGTCCAGGGCGCTCTCGGCGACCTCGTCGTTCACCTCCGGAGGCGCGGGCGGCGTCGGCGGTGCGATGGCGGGCTGCGGAGGCGCCGGGACGTCAGCCGTGGGAGGCTTGGCGCCGGACATCCCCTGGGCCTTCTCCTCAGGCGTCAGCGGGCGCAGGGTGTAGATGCCGTTGTCCTGCTCGAACTTCAGCGAGTAGGCGCGAGCCACCTGGCGCAGGGCCTGCTCGGCGCTGATGTTCTTGAGGCGGACCTCGGTGGGGGAGTCCAGGTCGCCGGTGACGACGACGTTGAGGCCTCCCTCCTCGGCGATCTTCTGGATGGCATCCCGGAGCGAGCCGCGGAACTGGATGTTGACGGTGTCCTGGGCGCGGGCCTCGGCCTTGGGGGTGGGGGCCTGCGTCTGGGCCAGGGCGAGGGGCGAGGCGAGGAGGACGGCGGGGAGCAACAGGCGCTTGGAGAGCTTCATGGTGACACTCACGCTTCCGAGGGGGTGGGGCCGCTACCGGCCAGCCGCTTGATGCCGAACAGGGACGAGAGAAGGAGGGCGGCGAGCAGACCGGCGACGGGAGCCGCGGCGGTGCTCCACAGGGCGCGCCCACCACTCAGCAGCGCGTCGAAGAAGGCCTTGCCGTCCACCACGAACCGGGCCAGCGCGGTGCCGGCCCCGCTCAGGGCCGCGTCGCTGGAGAGCAGCACTCCGAGTCCCACCGCGAGCGAGGCGGCCAGGATGGACACGCCCGTCCACAGCTCGCGGCGCAGGGGCGTGGGCTCGGCGGCGACCCGCGCCATCACCTTGTGCACCAGGTCCGGAGGGGGGAGCGGATCCGCCAGCCGGGACAGGTCCTTCTCCAGCAGCCGGTGCTCCTCGATGATGGCGGTGCACAGCGGGCAGTGCTTCGCGTGCTCCAGGGCGGGGCCTTCGCCGGTCTCCAGCTCGGTGAAGAGCACCTCGAGGTCCGGGCACTCGATGATGTTGGGGGTCATGTCGGCTCCTCCGGGCTCATCTTCTTGCGGAGCTTCTCCCGGGCCCGGAACAGGCGCGCCATGATGGTGCCGGGCGCGCAGCCCAGGACCTGGGCGATCTCCTTCGTGGTGCGCTTCTGCACGTAGTAGAGCGCGAGCACCTCCCGGTCGTCCGCGGACAGGGTGGCGAGTGCCGCTTCCAGGGACTGGCGCTCCTGGCGGGCGATGGCGCCCTCTTCGAGCGAGGCCTCCCCGCTGGGGAGCACCTCCTTCATGGACTCGAGCTCCTCCGTCTTCACCTTGGTGCGCCGGCGCAGCAGGTCCAGGCACAGGTTGCGGGTGATGGCCATCACCCACAGGTCGAAGGGACGCGACTCGTCGTACTTGTGCAGGTTCTGGTAGGCGCGCAGGAAGGCTTCCTGGGACACCTCGGACGCCTCGGCCTCGTTGCCGAGCAGGCGCAGCGCCAGGCCGTACACCGGGCGCTGCACACTGCGCACGAGCGACTCGAAGGCCGAGGGATCTCCCCGCCGGGCGGCCACGACATTGGCCTTCCAGGGCGGGGCGACGGCGTCATCGGCCACCAGCATGCCGATGGCCCGGGCGAGATCCGTGACGTTTGCTGCGTCGAGAGCGAGAGCGTTCACGCCCAGGTCTACGGAACATGGTCCTCCCCATTGCACCGCCGGAAAAATCGGCGGGCAACGTCATTTCTTCTTCCGTGATTCCGGGCGTTTGGCTGCCTGGTCGCGCCGGGCCTGCTCCTTGGCGTCCTTTTTCTGGCGCTGGCGCTCGCGGAAGCCGGGGGAGGGCTGGGAGGGCCGGGTATCGACGACTTCCCGCGCCTGGGGACGCCTGCCCGGGGAGGGGGCGGCAGGGGTGGCCGGGGAGCGGCGGGCTGCCTTGGGGGCGGGCAGGGGAGGCGTGGGGGCGGGGGCCTTGCGGGGACCCCGGGGGGCGAAGGCTGTGTCCCCGGTCTCCTCCCGGTCTTCCACGGGGGCGCGCCAGGAGTCGCGGATCTGCTGGGCGCTCTCCTCCTGGTAGGCGAAGTGGAAGAGCCGCTTGATGACGAGCGTGGCGTAGGCCCCCGGGGGCAGGGTGAAGGCGACGTTGACCTTGAGGAAGCCCCGGTTCAGGTCGTCGTTCTGGACGCGGCCGACGACGAGCTTGTGGGGGACGACGACGGTGGGGCGCTCCTCGTGCTTGAAGTAGAGCATCCGCGGGGCCTCGGGGACGCGGAGGTCCTCCAGGGCCAGCTTCTCGCGGCCGAGCACCCAGTCCACGGCCTGCTTCACCTTCGGATCCTCAATGCGGGTGTCCGGGGCGAGCAGGGGGAAGGTGGACTCGCGCAGGGTGTGGAGCACCTCCGGGTCCGCGTCGCGGTGGAAGAGCAGGGTGCCCGCCTGGTACTTCAGGGGGAAGAGGTTCTCGCGAGACAGCAGTAGCTGGAGGTAGCGCCGCACGCCCTCG
Organism: Vitiosangium sp. GDMCC 1.1324; assembly: GCF_003044305.1. Taxonomy (GTDB): domain Bacteria; phylum Myxococcota; class Myxococcia; order Myxococcales; family Myxococcaceae; genus Archangium. Next base: position 747,589 of record NZ_PZOX01000001.1, read on the forward strand.
TTCCAGAGGTAGCTCTGGTAGGTGAAGAGCAGCATGGCGCGGTAGGACGCGTCGATCTGCAGGAAGGCACGCAGGTAGTCGCTGGGGTGCTCGCGCAGGGACTTGAGGATGCGGTGGTACTTCTTGGTGCCCTCGAAGGGCACGCGCGCATCCCACCGGCCCCAGTTGTCGCGCCAGAAGGCCTTCACCTTGGCGTCCTCGGACCGGTCCAGCTCCGAGGGGCGCGCCAGGTAGTTGCGCAGCGCGGCCTCGAAGTCGCCGCGGATGAGATCCTTGGCGATGAAGCCCTGGCCGTGCTTGAGCGAGCCGAAGCGCTGGCTGTCGAAGTAGTTCACCACGCCCAGCCGGTTGATCTCCGCGGCGGCCAGGTTGAGGGGGCCGACGGCCTCCTCCGTCAGCATGCGCACGGTGACGGCGAAGCGGTTGGAGGTGATGTTGGCGGCGGACAGGGGCTGGTCCGTGCGCCCCAGGTACTTCAGGCGCAGGTCGGGCTCCTGCATGTCCACGTCCGCGCCATCCACCGCGATGAGCTGCTCGGTGCGGCCCTGCTTGTCCTTCAGGCCGCAGTAGGAGATGGAGCCCGGCTTGAGGCCGAACGCGTCGCGGATGCGGTCCGCCGCGTCGAAGGTGGACAGCTTCTGCTTGTCCATCAGATAGACGCGGTGGCGGCCGCTGGCCACCTCGTCGAAGCGGTAGGACTCCTTGACGGAGAAATCCTCGGGTTTCTGCTTGATTCGCACGGGGCTCCCTTAACAGCCAGAGCGGCCTCAGAGGAAGGAACGAATGGCCGGGGGCCTGACAACCGGACAGCCGGCGGCGTAACGTGCCGTCCCACCATGAGATCGCTCCTCCTGCTCGCCCTGCTGATGGGGACCGGTTGTGCCTCCACGCTCTCCTCCATGCAGACGGCGAAGCCGCTGGCCCGGGGCCAGTTCCAGGTGTCCGGCGCCATGGGCGTCTTCGTCCCGGCCAGCCAGATCGTCACCCTGGTTGACGAGGGCATCCAGCAGGGCAAGGCCATCAAGAAGAGCATCGACAACGATCAGCGCTATGAGCTGTCCGAGCAGGACGCCCAGCGGCTGCTCGGGGTGGGCATGGCGCTGGCGGTGGCTCCGCCGGGCACGGCCAACGAGCTGATGGTCCGCGCCGGCCTGCTGGAGTCCAACCGCCTGGACGCGGGCCTGCGTCTGAGCTCCACCTCCGTCCGGCTCGACACCAAGCTGCGCCTGGCGCATGGGGGCGATCCCGACGACTCGCTCCTGCCCGATTACCGGCGCCACTCCTACGACCTGGCCATTGGCGTGGGCGTCGCCCGGCACATCTTCAACAGCTACGTGCTGGACGCCCTGGAGATCGTGAAGATCGACGAGTTCTCCCGCTGGGACGTCGAGGTCCCCGTCTACCTGAGCATGGACCTGGGGGACATCTTCAAGGTCTACGCGGCCCCCAAGTACATCTTCAGCCACACCTCCCTGGACGCGAAGCTGGTGGACTACTCATTGGCCGGCAAGGACGTGTCGGGCTTCGACCTGACGCTGCCCGCCAGCGTGTCCAGCCATTTCTACGGCGCCAGCATGGGTCTTGCCCTGGGGTACAAGTACGTCCACGTCTACGCCGAAATCACCGCCGGGTACTCCTACTGCCGCCCGGTCATCTTCGGCCAGCAGCGCGACCTGGGTGGGGTCACCCTGTACCCATCGATCGGGATTGCCATCAAGAACCCCCTGCCTCTGGGCACCGGTGGATTCCGGCCGGATTCTCCGGTAAGCCCGGAAAGCCCGGTGTCCATCCCGTGAGCCCGTCCTCCAGGCAGACGTCCGTGGCCGTTCCGGTACCCCATCGCCTTTGGTAGTGTCCGCGCAGTGTCTACCCCCTCCTCCAAATCCACGGGTCCGCGGGGACCGCACCTCAAGGGGCGCTTCCCGGATGGGACGACAGGAGAGTTCGCGCTCGGGGAGCTGACGACCCTGGGGCGGCACCCGTCCAACACGCTGCGGTTGGTGGACCGCGAGGTTTCCAAGGAACACGCCACCATCGAGCGGATGGGGCGGGACTTCATCCTGCGAGATCTGGGCTCCTCCAACGGGACGTTCGTCAACGGGCGGCGCGTGGCGGAGCTGCGGCTGCGCGACGGGGATGAGATCGCCCTGGGCGCCTCCAAGCTCGTCTTCCACACAGGAGAGGCGTCGGGTGTGGCGCCCGCGGTGGCCGCTCCGCCGGTGCCGGGTCCCAACTCCAACCCGGGGCGTGCCGGTCCCCGGGTGACGGTGGTGGCGCAGTCGCACTCCATCCCCGCGTTCCTCGCGCAGATGGATCAGCAGGTGCCGCAGAACTTCCGGCCCGCCGAGCAGATCCAGGAGCTGGCCACCCTCAAGCGCGAGTACGAGAAGCTGCGCATCGCCTACGAGTTCCACCGCCAGGTGAGCCAGCAGGGCGAGCAGACGGATCTCTTCGAGCAGATCCTCTCGGTGGCCTTCCAGCTGCTGGCGGCGGACCACGGCGTCATCCTCAAGCGGGGCTCGGACGGCCAGTTCAGCCCGATGGCGGTGAAGCACCGGCCGGGCAGCCCGGTGAACGTGATGGTGTCCGACACCGTGCTGCAGAAGGTGGCCGAGACGAAGAAGGGCGTGCTCACCGCGGACGCCATCATCGACGAGCGCTTCTCCTCCTCGGAGAGCATCGTGGCGCAGGGCATCCGCTCGGCCATGGCGGTGCCGCTCTTGTCCAAGGGCAAGCTGGAGGCGGTGCTGTTCCTGGACTCGCGCCAGCAGACCAACGCCTTCTCGGAGAAGGATCTGACCATCCTGTCGGGCATCGCGGCGCAGGCGGCGATCGCCCTGGAGAACGCGGCCCTGGCCGCGCAGATTCAAGCCGAGGCCGTCACCCGCGCCGAGCTCAGCCGCTTCCTGTCCCGGGCGGTGGCCGAGGCGGTGATCCGCGGCGAGACGGATGACCTGCGTCAGAGCCGGCTGGCGGAAGTGACGTGCCTGTTCGCGGACATCCGTGGCTTCACCACCCTGTCGGAGAACGAGTCTCCGCAGGAGGTGGTGTCCATGCTCAATGAGTTCTTCACCCTGATGGCGGGCGTGGTGTTCCGCCACGAGGGGAACCTGGACAAGTTCATCGGCGACTGCGTGATGGCGGTGTGGGGCCCGCCGCTGTCGCACCCGGATGATCCGGCGCGGGCACTGCGCGCGGCGCTGGAGATGCAGGACGCGGTGGAGGTGCTCAACGGCTCGCGCATGGCCGCGGGCAAGCCGCCCATCGAGGTGGGCATCGGATTGAACACCGGCCAGGCCGTCGTGGGCTACATGGGCAGCACCGAGCGCCATGAGTTCACCGCCATTGGCGATACGGTGAACACGGCCTCGCGCCTGTGCGGGCTGGCCAGGGGCGGAGAGGTGGTGGCCAACGAGAGCACCATCCACAAGGCCGGCGATGGTTTCGAAGCAGAGCCCTTGCCCATCACCCAGGTGAAGGGCAGGGAAAAGGGCGTCCAGGCGTATCGGGTGATCGGGCTGGAGATCACCAACAACTCCAAGGGCGGATGAAGACCCAGAACTGTCCCAGCTGCGCTCGTGCGCACGACGTGAGCGGTCTGTCCGAGGGTCACCAGGTGACGTGTGCCTGTGGCGTCCTCTTCGCCGTGCGTGTGTCCGCGCCGGCCGCCTCCGTGCAGCAGCCCGAGCTGTCCGAGCCCACCATTTTGCGTCCCTCGCTGCCCGTGGTGGGGGCGCCGGTCGATACGCGCGTGCCCGAGGAGGAGGGCACCTTCGTCGGCTCGGCGATGCAACTGCCGGGCTACGAGCTGGTGCGGGTGCTGGGCCGGGGCGGGATGGGGGAGGTGTGGCAGGCGCGGCAGAAGTCCCTGGGCCGCATGGTGGCGGTGAAGGTGCTGCCGCCGCGGCTGGCGAAGGATCCCGAGTTCGTCACGCGCTTCGACAAGGAGGCCACGGCGCTCGCGGCGCTCAACCACCCCAACATCGTGCAGATCATCGACCGGGGGGTGGCCGGGGAGCACTACTTCTTCGTGATGGAGTTCGTGGAGGGACGCTCGCTGCGCGAGGTGATGCGCCAGCTGTCGCCCTCCGAGTCCCTGCGCGTGGCGCTGCAGGTGGCGCGCGCCATGGAGAGCGCGCACGACAAGGACATCATCCACCGCGACCTGAAGCCGGAAAACATCCTGCTGGACGGGCGCGGGCACGTGAAGGTGGCGGACTTCGGACTGGCGGGCATCCGCCGGCCGGACTCGAGGCTGCAGCTCACCGCCACGGCGGTGGCCATGGGGACGCTCAACTACATGGCCCCGGAGCAGCGGCGGGACGCGAAGAACGTGGACGGGCGCGCGGACCTGTTCTCGTTCGGCGTGGTGCTCTACGAGATGCTCACCGGCGAGCTGCCGGTGGGGCGCTTCAAGCTGCCCTCCGAGCGCGTGCCCGGTCTGGACTCGCGGGTGGACGCGGTGGTGGCGCGGCTGCTGGAGAACGAGCCGGGAGCGCGCTACGCGCGGGCCGCCGAGGTGTGCCAGGCGCTCGAGGCGCTGGTGACGAGCATCTCGCAACCGGCGTTGCCGCCGGGCCTGGCGCAGGCTCCGGAGCGGGACAGCGTGGTGCGCCGCCGGCTGAAGTGGGGCTGGCGCAAGGTGAGCACCGTGTTCACGGCGCTGGGCGTGCTGGTGGCGCTCTCCGCCGGGGCGAGGAAGGTGCTGGGCAAGGTGGACCTCTTCCAATGGGGTGACACCAAGGTGGTGCTCGGCTCCTGGGGTCCGCGGTTCGCGCCGGGCGACAAGCCGTGGCCGGCGAACACCGAGGGAGACCTGTTCGTGAGCTCCATGGTGGAGGATCTCGCGGACGGGCGGGTGCGCCTGGGCGTGGACTTCGTGGCGGGCGAGGAGGAGCTGAACGCCCACGCGGGGACGTGGACGCTGGTGGACGGGCGGCTCCATGCAATCCAGGGCGGTAATGAGGCGAGCGGCGGGCAGCTGATTCCCCGCGCGTACCTGGCCCACCGCTACTTCTCCAGCGACGACTTCTCCGCCGAAGTGCTGATGAGCGCGCAGCCGCTGGGCAAGGGCTACACCGAGGAGCCGGACGCGCAGCACTACGCCGAGCTGTCCTTCCGCGTCACGGGCGTGCAGGTGTCTGTCTTCGCCATTCCGGACGCGGGCATGCGGCTGAGCTGGAGCTACACCACCGCGGACGGCAAGGAAGTGGTGGGCAACAGCGCGCAGGACGTGGAGAGCCTGGTGCAGGACGAGACGCCGGTTCCCCAGGGCCCCTTCCGCGTGAAGCTGCAACTGAAGAAGAAGAAGAACGGCGTGGAGGTGGAGGCCTACCTGAACGGCGGCAGCGAGCCCTTCGCGCACAAGTTCCTCGAGGGCCTCCAGGGGCGCTCGGCGAAGGTAGCGCTGGGCTGCCGCAACCTGGTCTGCACCTTCGACGACGTGGTGGTGCGAGGCCTCCAGACGGAGAAGTCCAAGCACAACAAGGTGGCGGAAACCCAACAGGAGTGACGGGAAGGCTCCTCCTGGAGGGCGAGTCCGTGTCCGGTGGTGCACGGGCGCATGGCCCTGGTGTGCCCTTGCCGTGTCGAGGGGACGGGCGCACCTTTGGCCGGGCCGGGGCCCGAGCGTGGTGGTGGGCCACGGTGCGGGTTCCGGGCAGGGGGAGCCATGGACTTGCGGTGGGCATTTGCCCCGCTGTACGCGGCGGGCCTGGGTGCACTGGTGATCGCGGCGTTCTCCTTTGGGAGGAAGGATGCCCGGACCTTCATGCCGCAATGGCCGTTGGCCTGGTTCGGGCTGCTGGCGGTGCTCTTCGCGATCGTCGCGCTGAGATACCGGGCCGGTCCATTCATGTATGTGTCCCCGGGCGTGCTGGGCGACGGCCTGGGCTTCGCGCTGCTGGTGGTGGCGGCGGGGCTGGCGGTGACGGGCTCTCGGGTCCGGGTGCGCGCGGATGTGCTGAGGGCTGAGGCGCCCCGGAGCATTGACGAAGGCGTGGCGGCCCTGCGCGAGGGACGCTCTCCGGGGTGGGGCGTGTACCGGGGACGGCTGGTGTCGAGCGATCAGGTGACATCGCCGGGCGGAGTGGTGTGCGCCTTCTACGAGGCGGAGCTGCGCGGCGTGATGCCGGACGGGAGCAAGGGGTCGCTGCTGTCGGTGGAGCGGGCGTATGCGCCGGTGTTGCAGGTGAGAGGCGAGCGGGCGGAGGCGGCGGTGAGCTTCTCGCCCAAGTTGTTGCTGGCGCCGGTGCGGATCCGCCGCTGTCAGATGGGCAAGCCGCTGACGGAGACGGGGACGGGAGTGCCGGCGGAAGGCCGGGTGGTGGAGGAGGCGCTGTCGTACGAGCGGGTGGGGAAGCTCGGCGAGGAGTGTCTGGTGGTGGGAGAGCTGAGGAAGGGCCCGGTGCCGGGAGTCTACGAGCTGCGCGGGAGGCAGGGTGGACCGGCGATGGTGATTCTGGGCAACGCGGGCGAGGGGACGGGCACGGTGCTGACACGCCGGGCGTGGAGGATGTTCGTGGCGGCGGGAGGGCTCACGGTGGCCGCGGCCTGGGTGCTCGCGGGCTGAAGAGACTCGCCTTGCGGGAACGCTGGCCGGCTGGTCATGATTTGCCGCCTGATGACGACGGACCTGGACATTCGGTTCGAGCAGGAGCTCAAGCGTCTGCGCTCACCCGCGGCGCGCGTGCACGAGACGCAGGAGCCCTGCGAGGATGTACTGGGCAGCTTCATCGGCGGGCACCCCTACTTGGAGGCTGAGCGCGAGTGGCCTGTCTGCTGCTTCTGCCATCGGCCGATGTCGTTCACGGTGCAACTCCACGCCCGCGACCACGGCATCATCCTTCCCGAGCGCCTGACCCTCCTCTCGCTCTTCGTCTGCAACCATGAGGACTGCAAGCGCCGATGCAGCCTGAGCTACGCCGAGCACGGGGAGAACTTCAGGGTGTACGCCTATGCGAACCCCGCTCCTTCCAAGCACCGGGCGCGCTCCATCCCCGCCGGTCAGCCCGAGAAGGTGCGCCGCCGGCTGCGCTTCGAGGAAGGCTGGAGCCTGCCGGATTGGACGATCGTGGAGGCGCGGGATCCTCTGGGCATCCTGGCGCGCTGGCAGGCCGAAGGCGTCACGAACCCTGGCTCACGCTATGCGCGGGTCAGCAGGAAGGTATGCCCCGTACCGATCGACGATGCGTTCAAACGCTTCGTAGGAGGGTGGCCTGCATGGACCAACCTGTCCGATAAGACACCGCTATGCGCAGGCGAGCCCATGCTGCACCTGTTCCAGGTATGGGACAGCCTGGGTGGCATCCGCTTCTACGAGCAGGCCTCGCTCTTCTACTGCCCGCTCCACCCGAGCGACGACGAGTTCGAGCTCGTGTTCGACTACACCTGAAGGGACGGGGTGAGGGTGCCAGGGTCCCGCGTTGGCTGTACTCTGAGCGACCATGCGAATCGCTCCGCCCCCCGTCGACCTCCTCGGCCTCATCGGCAACACCCCCATGGTGAAGGTGACCCAGCTCGACACCGGACCGTGTGAGCTGTTCCTCAAGCTCGAGAGCCACAACCCCGGCGGCTCCATCAAGGATCGCATCGGCCTGTCGATGATCTCGGCGGCGGAGAAGGCGGGTCAGCTCGGGCCCCACCAGATGCACCTCGTCGAGGCCACCGCGGGCAACACCGGCCTGGGCCTGGCGCTCGTCGCCGCGCAGAAGGGCTACCGGCTCACCCTCGTCATCCCGGACAAGATGAGCCAGGAGAAGGTGCTCCACCTCAAGGCCCTGGGCGCCGAGGTGGTGATGACCCGCTCGGACGTGGAGAAGGGCCACCCCGACTACTACCAGGACATGGCCGAGCGCATCGCCCGGGAACTGGGCGGCTTCTACGTCAACCAGTTCTCCAACCCGGCCAACCCGCTCGCCCACGAGACCACCACCGGCCCGGAGATCGCCGCGCAGCTGGGCAACCGGATCGATGCCATGGTGTGCGGCGTCGGCTCGGGCGGCACCCTGGGCGGCCTGTCGCGCTACTTCGCCAAGGCCATCCCCGAGTGCGAGATGGTGCTCGCGGACCCTCAGGGCTCGGTGCTCGCGGACTACGTGAAGACGGGCAAGATGGGCAAGGCGGGCTCGTGGGTTGTCGAGGGCATTGGCGAGGACTTCCTGCCAGCCAACGCGGACCTCTCCCGGGTGAAGAAGGCCTACAGCATTCCCGACGCGGAGAGCCTCGAGACGGCGCGCATGCTGCTCAAGAAGGAGGGGATCCTCGCGGGCTCGTCCTCGGGGACGCTCATCGCGGCGGCGCTGCGCTACTGCCGCGAGCAGACCACGCCCAAGCGCGTGTGCACCCTCGTCTGCGACAGCGGCAACAAGTACCTGTCGAAGATGTTCAATGACTTCTGGATGGCGGACCAGGGCTTCCTGCCGCGCCAGTCTCATGGCGATCTGCGCGACGTCATCACCCGCCGCTACGCGGAGCGGGCGGTGGTCACCCTGTCGCCCACGGACACGCTGCTCGTCGCCTACGCGCGGATGAAGCTCTACGACGTCTCCCAGTTGCCGGTGCTCGAGGGGAGCAAGGTCGTGGGGATGATCGACGAGTCGGACCTGCTGCTCGCGGCGATCAACGACGAGACGCGCCTGCGCCTGCCGGTGCGCGACTTCATGTCCACACGGTTGCAGACCGTGGACGTGAGCACCCCGGTGCCCGAGCTGCTCACGCTCCTCGACAAGGGCTTCGTGCCCATCGTCGTGGACGGGGAGGAGTTCATCGGCCTCATCACCCGCATCGACCTGCTGAACCACCTGCGGCGCAAGCTGCGCTGAACGGCGCGTTTCCCTCTGTCAGATCGGCCGGAGCGGCTCCTCCCGCCCGGACGTCCCCGCCTTGGATTGCCTGGACCGGAACTGTTCTGGATCTCACAGTCGAGACCATTCCGTTACAGGCTGAATCTAGATCCAGCCCGGCATACGCGGATAAGTCCGGCCTCCCGGCGAGGCAGGAAATGCGCGCCAAGCTGGAATTCACTGAAGGCATCATCCATCGCAGGGAGCACTGTATGGGAACGAAGAAGTTCGGTGCGGTTGCGTTGTGGTTGGTGTGCGCCACGCCCGCGTTCGCGGGCTCACAGGACTCGTTCGCGGGTCCTCAGGACAAGGAGGTGTGGATCACCCTCGGTACGGACGTACTGGAGACGGCACGGACTTCACTCCGGGGACCGGGCCGGGAGCTGCCCGCCGCGGCGCACGAGAAGGACGGAGTCGCGGTGGTACGCGTGCGCGAGTCCCAGCTCGAAACGCTGGCCGGGCTGGTGCACGACAAGCTCAACCGATGCGCGGGCTTCATCGCCCATGACACCGAGCAGGAGGCGCTGGCGGCGGTGGAGGCCAGCAATCCCTCGCGGGCCCTCCAGACCCTGGTGAGCTACACCATCGACAACGCCACGACGGCGAATGCGCTGCTGTCTGCCGTCCAGGAGGCCAACATCCGGAGCACCATCACGTCGTTGTCCACGAAGTGGACCTCGCGCCGCCACAACCTGCAGTCGGGCATCGACGCGGCCAACTGGCTCAAGAGCCAGTGGACGACCCTCGCCAACGGGCGCAGTGACGTCTCGGTGTCGCTCTTCACGCACTCCGCCTCCGTCACTCCGCAGCCGTCCGTCATCCTCACCATCACCGGCACCACGCTGCCCAACGAGGTGGTGGTGCTCGGCGGGCACCTGGACTCCATCAATGGCAGTGGCTCCTCGTACAGCGCGCCCGGCGCGGACGATGATGCCTCGGGCGTGGCCTCGCTCACCGAGGTCATCCGCGTGGCCATGGCCAAGGGCTATCGTCCGTCGAGGACGGTGAAGTTCATGGCCTACGCCGCCGAGGAGATTGGGCTCAAGGGGTCGGCCGCGATTGCCGCTCAGCACAAGAGCAGCGGCGTCAACGTGGTGGGCGTGTTGCAACTGGACATGACCAACTACCGGGGCTCCAGCTACGACATCGTCCTGGTGTCCGACTACACCAACGCCGCCCAGAACACCTTCCTCACCAACCTCATCAGCAAGTACCTGCCCGGGGTGACCTCGACCAGCACCCGCTGCGGCTACGCGTGCTCGGACCATGCCTCCTGGTACAACCAGGGCTACGCGGCCTCGATCCCCTTCGAGGCACTGATGGGCCAGGACAACCCGTACATCCACACCGCGAACGACACCCTCACGCAGACGGCGGGCAGCGCGCAGAACTCGGTCAAGTTCGCGAAGCTCGCCGCGGCCTATGTGGCCGAGCTGGCCAAGGGCACGGCGACCTCCAGCCTGCAGCCGGAGGACGCCAGCACGGGCCGGTGATCCGAGGTTGAGCCGTTCATCGCCCCGGGGCCGTGGCTCGGAATGCCGCGGTCCCGGGGGCCGAGGTCACGCCGTCACCTTGTGGAACTGGCGCACGCTCAACCCCAGCAGCACGGTGGAGATGGCGATCAGCGCGAGCACGTTGGGCAGCAGATCCATCAGCCCCGCGCCGCGCAGCACCACGCCGCGCATGATCTCCACCATGTGCGTGGCCGGAAGGACCCGGCCAATCGCATACAACGGCCGTGGCAGGCCGGACGCCGGGAAGATGTACCCGCTGAGGAAGACGGACGGGAGGAAGAAGAGCTGCGCCAGTTGCTGGGCCTGCGCCTGGGTCTTCGCTCGCGTGGAGACGAACAGCCCCAGCGACAGCAGCGAGAACAGGTACACCACGGCCATCACGAAGAGGAACACCAGGTTGCCCTGGATGGGCACCTGGAAGGCGAAGCGCATCGCCATCAGGATGAGGGCCATCTCCCCCATGCCCAGGATGAGGTAGGGCGCCAGCTTTCCCAGCATCAGCCCGAGCGGGTGCACCGGCGTCACCAGGAGTTGCTCCAGCGTGCCCTTCTCCCGCTCGCGCACGATGGCCACTGCCGTGAGCACCGTGGCGACGATCTGCAGCAGGATGGCCACCAGTCCGGGGATGATGTAGTTGGCCGTGCGGCCACTCGGGTTGAAGAGGACGAGGGGATGCGCGTCGATCACCGGCTGGGCCGCGGCTCCCACCCGCTCGGAGATCGTGTCCAGATTCACCTTCGCCGCCACCCCGTTCACCGCCGCCAACGCCTGTGCGCTCACCACCGAGTCCGAGCCGTCGATGAGCACCAGCACCGAGGCTCGCTTCGACGGATCCGCCTGCGCGCGCGCGGCACCGAACTCGGGTGGCAGCACCACGCCCACCCTGGCCCGTCCCTCGACGATCCGCTCACGGGCCTCGCGCGGGTCCGACGTCACCGCCACCACACGGAACGTGTCGGTGGCCTCGAGTTGCTCCACGAACTGCCGGCTGGCGCTCGTCCGATCCTGATCCACCACCACCGTGGGCACGTGCCGCACCGTCTGGTCCAGGAACCCGAACAGGGTGAGCTGGAAGAGGGGAATGGCCAGCGCGGCGATGAGCGTGGCCCGGTCCCTCACCACGTGGACGAACTCCTTCTGCATGATGGCGACGAAGGAGTCCCAGATGCGATGCGTGCTCATGGATGCACCTCCGCGAGTTCGGTCCGGAGGACTCGGCTCTCCGGATCCTCCCGCTCCCGAGCGGCCTGCTCGGTGAGGGCCACGAAGACGTCCTCCAGCGAGGGCGTGATGGGACGCACCTGGGCGCCGGGGAAGCCCGCTTCTTTCAGCCGGGCGAGCATCTCCGCGTCCTCCAGGCCCGTGTCCACCAGCGCTTCCACGGACTGTCCGAAGAGGGTCGCTCCACGGCACCAGGGCACGGTCCTCAGGTAGGCGAGCGCTCGCGCGGGATGGAGGGTCTCCACCGCCAGGCGGCGCTCTCCCGAACGGTGGACCGCGGGCAGCCGCTTGAGCTCCTCCGGCGTCCCCGTGACGAGCAGCTTCGAGAGGTACAGGTACCCCACCTCGCCGCAGCGCTCGGCCTCGTCCATGTAGTGCGTGGTGACGAAGAGCGTGACGCCCTCGGCAGCGAGCAGGAAGAGCAGATCCCACAACTCTCGCCGGGCCACGGGATCGATGCCGGCGGTGGGCTCGTCGAGGAACACCACCTGCGGCTGGTGCATCAGCGCCGCCCCCAGCGCCAGCCGCTGCTTCCACCCGCCCGACAGTACTCCCGCGCGCCGATCCAGGTACGGACGGATGTGCGTGAGCTCCACCGCCGCCTCCAGCCGCTCGCGCGCCCGAGTCCCGGACAGGCCATAGATGCGGGCGTAGAACCGGAGGTTCTCCAGGACGGTGAGGTCCTCGTAGAGCGAGAAGCGCTGGCTCATGTAGCCGATGCTGCGGCGGATCTCCTCGCCCTCGCTCGCTACGTCCAGCCCGAGCACCCGCGCGCTGCCCCCGGAGGGTGCCAGCAGCCCGCAGAGGATGCGGATGAGCGTGGACTTGCCGCTGCCGTTGGGCCCGAGCATTCCGTAGATGGAGCCGCTGTGCACCTCCAGGTCCACGCCATCCAACGCGGTGACGTCCCCGAAGCGCCGGGTCAGCCCCTGGACGGAGATGGCGGGCTGGGGTGTGCTCACTTCGGCACCGTGACGTAGGCCGCCATCCCCGAGCGGAGCTGTTGCTGGCCCTCCTCGCGCAGGCCCACGCGCGTGGCGAAGACCTGCCACGCACGCTCGTCCGGCGTCTGGAGGTTGCGCGGGGTGTACTCGCCCTCGGAGGCGATGTTCTCCACCACGCCCGTGAAGGTGCGGCCCGGGAAGGAGTCCACGCGCACGGGGACCTCGCTCCCTGGCCGCAGCTTGCCCAGGTGCGTCTCCGGTACGTAGATGCGCACGTAGAGCTGATCGTCCTCGACCAGGGTCGCGGCGGTGGCGTTGGGCTGGAGCAGATCTCCCGGCCGCAGATCCAACGACTCCACCCGCGCGGCCAGGGGGGCGCGGATGGTGAGCTCGTTGAGCGCCACGTCGATGGCCTCCAGCCGTCCTCGCGCGGCCTCCACCGCGCCCTGCTGCGCGCGGATGTCCGCGTTCGTGCCTTGCTGCAACTCCTGGAGCTGGGCGTGGCGGGCGTCCCGGGTCGCGCGGGCCTGCCGGAGCGAGGCCTCGGCGGTATCGAGATCGGCGCGGGTATTCACCTGTTGCTGGAAGAGGGAGCGGGCCCGCCGCGCGTCCAGCTCGGCCTTGTCGAGGGCCACCTGGGCCGCGGTGAGCTCGGCGCGGGCGCGGGCCACCTGCTCGGCGAGACTGCCCGTCAGGGGCGGGCGTGGCTCCACGCGGGCCGGGCCTCCCTGGGCGCGTGTCTTGCCCATGTCCTGGGGACGGGTGTGGCCCATCATCTTGTCGAGCGCGGCCTGGGCCTGCAGGAGCTGGCCTTCCGCCTGGAGCCGCTGGGCGTTCAGGTCTCCTGCTTCCAGCTGGACGATCGGCTGACCTGCTTCCACGCGCTCGCCCTCTTGCACGAGCACCTCCTTCACCCGGCCACCCACGCGCGAGCCCACGGCGATGTCACGGGCCTCCACGGTGCCCGCCCAGGTGTATGGCTGGCGAGCGGCCCAGGCGCGGTAGCCCGCCCAGGCGATCAGCGCCAGCACCACCACCGCCAAGGGAATGAGGCGCCGGGGCTGCGCTCGCACCTTGCGAGCAATCGCCACCCGGCGAGGCAAGGCCGCTGCCGTCCCCATATAGGCCACCATCCCGGGCACGCACCCCACGCGCCGTGCCCTGTGAATCCTCTCGTCGAGGGTTCGCACGAAGGGAGAAGGGGAGAAGCGGAACGTGGCTCGCCCCTCGGGGTGGGACTGCCGCTCGGCCGCAGGGCCGCACCCGGGGGCGAGGAGGGGCTCAGCCGAGCCAGACCCTCCCGCTCCCGCCTTCCCCGGAGGTGAGGTGGCGCAGGACGGCGGTGCCCAGCTCGTCCAGCTCGAACGGCTTGCCAATCCAGCCCTCGGCCTCCACCTCTCGGGCGCGGTGGCGGGCATCCTCGGCGGCGGTGATCACCACGATGGGCACGCGGTGCGCGTAGCGGGCATGGAACTCGGCCGCGAAGCTCCAGCCGTCCATCACCGGCATCTTCATGTCCAGGAGGATGAGGCCTGGCAGTTCTTCCTTGATCCGCTCCAGCGCGATCTGGCCATTCTCCGCCTGGCGGACCCGATAGCCAGCGGCCTCGAGCATCAGTGTGACCACCTCGCGGAGATCCGGGTCGTCATCTACGACGAGGATGTGTGCGCCCGTCATCGACTGGGTCCTCCATTCTCCGGTTCAACAGGAGGATGCGCTGGAGCCTCGCAGGAGGCCCTCCACCGGACGGATTGCCGCTCGGGCAGTCTCAGCAGGCGGAGGCGCACGCTGGTCCCCTGGCCCTCCCGGCTTTCCAACTCAATCCGGCCACCATGGTGCAGGATGATGCCTCGCGCCAGGTACAGTCCCAGGCCCATGCCGCCCCGGTCGTGGGGCGTCCCCGCGTGGGCTTGGTAGAAGCGCTCGAAGACACGGGCCTGCCGGTCCTCCGGGATTCCAATGCCCTCGTCGTGGATGGAGATCTCCACCTCGTCCGAGTCCAGACGGAGGGAGACCTCGACCGGGTGGTTCGCGGGCGAGTAACGGGCGGCGTTGTCCAGCAACTCGGTCAGCACCTGCTCCAGCCGCGCGGGATCGCCGAGCACCCACGCCCGAGGCCCTGGCCGCACGTGGATGGGATTGCGCGGGTGGTAGGCGGCGGTGCGCGCGGCAGTGGTCTCCAGCAGCGCGCACAGCTCCACCTCCTCCTTCTCGAAGCGCAGCTGGTCGAGCTGGAGCTGGGAGGCGTCCAGCAGCGTGCGGATCACCCGATCCATCCGATCCGCGCCGCGGCCAACGCCCTCGAGGAGCCGGCGCAGGGCGGGCGAGGGATTCTCCGTTCGCTGGGCGAGCTGGGCGAAGGACTTCATCACCGTCAGGGGGGTCTTCAGCTCGTGCGCGGCCATCTTCACGAACTCGCTCTGGAGACGCTCCAACTCGATGGACTGGGTAACGTCGCGTGCCACCGACACCGCGGCGACGACGTGCCCCGATTCGTCCCGGATGGGGGCGGCGTTCACCCGCAGGACGAGCTTCTGGGAGTGTTGGGGGGTGTTGAGGACGAACTCCGTGTCGCCCACCTGCTCACCGCGCAGGGCCCGGTTCAAGGGAATGGCGTCGAAGGGAAGCTCCGCCCCATCCAGCTCCCGAGGGGGGTAGAGCCGATACATGGTGTCCAGGCGGCGCATCTCGGTCCCGGGCGATGGCACCACGGAGAGCGCCAGCGCGGCCCGGTTGACCAGGGTGATGTTTCCTCTGGTGTCGGTGACGACGACGGCGTCCACCATGCTCTCGATGATGGCCTGGAGCTCCGCCGAGCGCTGCCGGACCTGGGCGAGCAGCCGCTGACGTTCCTCCTCTTGACGCTGGCGCTCGGCAAGCGTGCGCAGCAGGGAGCGCGCCCGTTCTGAGCGGGCCATGGCCACGCCGCTCGCCCCCAGCCCCGCCCAGAGCACGATGCCCAGGGCCACCACCAGCCACTGCTGGTTGCGCGCGGCCGCGAAGAGGGTGCTCTCGTTCGTCGAGGCGAACACCTTCCAGCCGGTATCCTGGACGGTCACCGCGGTGGTGTGCCGTCCGCGGTCCAGTCCCTGCTCGTGCTCCCATTCCCGCAGGTCCGAGAGGGAGAGCTCGGACAGGTCTCGCGGGGAGTGCCCGTGCTCGCGCGCCCAGGTGAGCAGTGCTTCCTCCTGGGGGTGCGCGATGAGCAGGCCCGCCTGGCTGGCGACATAGAATTGTTCCGATTCGGAGACGTTGGCGTGGTGGACCAGCTCCCGCAGCCGGGGGATGAGGATGTCCAGGCTCACCACGCCCCTGGGCTGGCCCTGGTCGTCGAAGAAGAGCCGCGTGAGCGACTCGTACGCGAGCTGGTCCACCTCCATGTAGGGCTCGGGGATGACGATGCCCCCGTTGAGTTTCCAGGCCTGCTGGTACCAGATTTGCGAGGGGTAGTCGTAGTCAGGCCTTTCCCACTCGTAGGTGACGGTCGGGGGCTCTTTGCTTCCGTCCATTCTTCGGTGGATGTAGGGGCCCATGTAGTACCGCCCCGCTTCGAACTTGCCGGGCGCGAACCACACTCCGACCCCGTAGATGGCGTTCTCCGAGGATGAGGCGAGCATGCGGCTCAACAGATCCTCGATCTCCTGCTGACGATGCAGGGGGCCGGCGAGCGATGCCAGGGTGTTCAGGAGCTGCTTGCCAATGTCGAGCTGGGCCTCCAGCTCGGCAGCCAACTTGCTGGCGCGCGCGGTCTGTTGAGCGAGGGCCTCGCGCTCCTTCCCCTGGCGGGCCCGCTGGTCGAACCTGAGCAGCCCGAGCGTGAGCACCACGCCCACCGCGGCGGTCAGTAGCAGGGCGAGCGAGAACAATCGGTGTGTGGCCGTCTGTCGGTGGCCCGAGGGCATCGCGCTCCAATCCAACCCTGAATGGATGAGGGTGGGCGCGCGGTCTGCAAAGGCGGGAGCGGGAGTGGGCTCGTTCGTGAGTCAGCTGGAGAAGGGCGGTGCGCTACCCTTCGTCGGCGATGCCGTATTCCTTGAGCTTCCGGCCCAGGGTGTTGCGGCCGATCTGCAGCACCTTCGCCGCCGCCGTCCGGTTGCCCTTCACCGAGTCCAGCACCCGCAGGATGTGCCGCTTCTCCACCTCGGCCAGCGGCAGCAGCTCCCCGGTGAGGCTCTCGGGCAGCGCGGGGGCGCCCGTTTCCGTCTGGGCCGGCGGTACGCCCACCACCTTCGGCAGGGGCAGGTGCTCCTCGAGGATCTCCCCCTCGCTCAGCACCACCGCGCTCTCGATGCAGTTCTCCAGCTCGCGCACGTTGCCCGGCCACCGGTAGCGCTTGAGCCGCTCCAGCGCCGCCGCGCTCAGCCTCGGCAGGGGCAGCCGGTGCCGCTTCGCCGACGCCGCGATGAAGTGCCGCGTCAGCCGCTCGATGTCCTCGCCACCGCGCTCGCGCAGCGGCGGCAGCACCAGCTCCACCACCTTGATGCGGTAGTACAGATCCTCCCGGAACTTCCCCTCCGCCACCATCCTCGCCAGGTCCCGGTTCGTCGCCGCGACGATCCGCACGTCCACCTTCAGCGTCTGCGTGCCGCCCACCCGCTCGAACTCGCGGTCCTGCAGCACCCGCAGCAGCTTGCCCTGCACCGGCAGCGGCAGCTCTCCAATCTCGTCGATGAATACCGTGCCGCCATCCGCCGCCTCGAACTTCCCCGGCACCCGGTGGTCGGCCCCCGTGAAGGCTCCCTTCTCGTGGCCGAACAGCTCGTTCTCGATCAACGACGCCGGCAGCGCCGCGCAGTCCACCTTCACGAAGGGCTTGTCCCGCCTCGGGCCGTTGACGTGCACCGCCCTCGCGAACAGCTCCTTGCCGCACCCGCTCTCGCCCCGCAGCAGCACCGTCGCGTCCGTGGGCGCCGCCTTCTGGATGAGCCGGTAGATGACCTTGAGTGGCTCGGACTCGCCGATGATCCGGTTGAAGAAGTAGCCCACCGGCGCCTGCGGCTGATCCTTCGCGCGCTGGAGCTCCTGGTACAGGCTCGTGCTCTGCAGCGCATGGCTCACCTGCACCGCGATGGCCATCAGCCGCTCCACGTCATCGTCCGTGAAGCGCCCGCCTCCCCGCCGGTTGAGCACCTGCAGCACCCCGTAGAGCGCCCCGCCCGCATCACGCAGCGGCACCGCCAGGATCGTGGTGGTGCGGTAGCCCGTCATCCGGTCGATGTCCGCGAAGAAGCGGCTCTCGCCCCGGGGGTCCGGCATGTTCACCGGCTCGCCGTGCTCGGCCACGTAGCCGGCCACTCCCTGGCCCCGCTTCACCCGGATCTGCGACACCTCGGGCAGGTGCGCCGCTCGCGAGAAGAGCTCGCCCCGCGCTGGATCCAACAACCACAGCGTGCCGCGGTCCGCCTGCATCGTCACCGCGATGCGATCCATCAGCGTCTGCAGGAACGCGTCGAGATCGATCTCTCGCCCGACGAGCCCGCCAATGGGCAGCAGCACCTGACTGACATCCGAGGAAGTGGCCATGAGGGGGAGGGGAGGAAGCTCGAAGCCTGGGGGGAGACTATCGCAGTGCGGGCCCATGCGCCCCTCCCGGTCAGGCGCACGCCGCCCCGAGCACGATCCGCTTGCCTTCACGCGCCGGCTCGGTGGCGGCGAAGTGGTTGCGAGCCTCCTCGGCCATGTTCTCCACCTGGTCGTCGTTGTGCGCCGGGTCATGGTGGAAGAGGAACAGCCGGCGCGCGTTCACCGCCGAGGCCACCTGGGCCGCGTCCACCATGGTGGAGTGTCCCCAGCCCTTCTTCGGGATTCCCTTCTTCCCGTTGTACTCGTCCGGGGTGTACTGCGCGTCCAGGCACAGCGCATCCGCGCCCTCCATCAGCCGCGCCACGCGGGGATCCAACGTCGCCAGGGAGATCTCCATGTCCGTGGCGTAGACGAAGGAGTGGCCATCCGCCTCGACACGGTAGGCCAGGCACCCCTGGGGATGCGGCGCGTCGAAGGGCGTCACGCGGAAGGGCCCCACCTCCACCGTGCGCCCGTGCAGCGCCGCGTCGAACGTCATCCGCGAGCGCATGGTGGACAGCGGCACCGGGAAGTTCGGCGGCTCCATCTGTCGAGCCAGCACCGACTCGAGCGCCTGCGCCCCATCCGGCCCCGGGCCGTACAGCGCCAGCTCCGTGGTGGGCAGGTAGCCCGGGGTGAAGAACGGGAAGCCCTGCACATGATCCCAGTGCAGGTGCGAGAAGAAGATCGACGCCTTCTGCGGCCCGCCCTCGCGCATCATCGCCTCGCCCAGCGCGCGGATGCCCGTGCCGGCATCCAGGATGAGGCGGTGCCCCTGGCTCGTCACCTCCAGGCACGAGGTGTTTCCGCCGATTCGCGCCGCGTGCGCTCCCGACACCGCGATGCTCCCCCTCACTCCGTAGAAACGCACTTCCATGGCTGCTCCTCCTCGAAAGCTGGTTGCCTCGCGGGTAGAGCAAGGACGTTGCCAACGCCAAATGGCTGGATTTGCTGGGAATCCAGGGCGATTGCGAAACCCGGTTGCTCCATTGTGGCGCACCTGGATGGAGCGCCCGGTCCGATCCGGATCGCCTGGGAGTGCGAGGGGCGGCCGGGCATTGTGGGGGAAAGGGCGCACATGGAAGACTCGGCGGGCCGCCGTCTGGCGCGGCATGGAGGGGGAATCCCAGCGTGTATCCCGATCGTTTCCGGCTGCCCCAGGTCACCGAGCATGTGCTGGCGTGGCTGGAGCGGCGCCGGCCCGGGTTCGGAGTGTGGGACGCGGAGGTGGAGGCGCAGTTGTTGGCCGAGGCGCGGCTGGCGCTGGCCGACGTGTCGCGGCGCTTCGCCGAGGTGGCGGTGGATCCCGGCTACTGGGAGCGCCTGGAGCGCAGCCTCTTCGCGGTGGCGCTGCCGCGCTACTTCCAATTGGCCCGCGAGCACCACGCGTTGCAGCGGCGCAAGTACGGGCTGTGGCGTGGGGGGGATCTGCTCTCGCGCGTGGCCTACACGGGGGCGGGCATCGCCGCGGCGGTGGTGATCGCCCTCACGCGGGTGCCGGACTGGCTCGAGCCGCTGCCCTTCGCGTTCATCCTCTTCGGACCCTTCCTGCCGGACATGCAGGAGTCCTACTTCGAGCGCCGCTTCCGGCGGCAGCTCGCCACGCTGGTGAGGGACATGGGCGTGGAGCAGCAGCAGCTCGAGGCCTACCGGCCGCTGGACGAGTCCGTCCCGTCGGCGCTCGAGCCCCTCTCCGAGCCGGGGTCCCCGGCTGGGAGCGGCGAGACGAAAACCAAGGAGAAGGCATGAGCAAGGCGGGAGATCGGATCCTCGCGGCCCTGAAGCAGCCGCGGACCCGGATGATCTGGCCCATCGGGGTGGCGTTCTTCGCGAGCCTCTTCGCGTACAACGCGTGCACCGTTTACGTACGACCGTACGAAATGGGGGTGAAGCAGGTCATCCTCGGAGGAGAGAAGGGCATCCGGGAGGGAGTGTACGGGCCGGGCCTGCACTGGGTGACGCCGGGAGCGGAGCGGATGCACCTGTTCCCCACGGACCTGCAGGTGTTGGAGATGGCGGACAACCGCGCCGAGGTGGGTGAGGGCGCGGATCACCGCGTGGTGCGGGCCATCAAGATCCAGACGTCCGAGGGCTACACGGTGTCCGCGGACGTCACGGTGCTCTACCGCATCGAGGATCCGTACAAGGTCATGACGCAGATTGGGCCGGGGAGGCTGTACGAGGACTCGGCGGTGATTCCGCGAGCGGAGCAGGTGCTGCGGCGGACGCTGGGCGAGCTGGACTCGGACGACTTCTACAAGGGAGACCAGCGCGACAAGGCGATGGCGCAGGCGCAGAAGCTGCTGGTCACGGAGCTGCAGCCCCGGGGCATCACGGTGACGCACGTGCTGCTGCGCCAGTACCGGTACGACACGCGCTACCAGCAGGCGATCGAGCAGCGGAAGATCCAGGACCAGTCGGTCTTCAAGAACATGGCGGAGGCCGCGGCGGCGCAGGCCGAGGCGGAGAAGAACCGGATCATCGCCGAGGGCCAGGCGAAGGTGCAGGTGGAGCTGGCGAGGGGTGACGCGGAGGTGGCCAAGCTGCGCTCGGAGGCGGAGCTGTACCGGCGCACCCAGGCGGCGCAGGGCGACCTGGTGGTGAAGCTGGCGAAGGCGAAGGGGATCGAGCTGGAGAACGTGGCGCTGCGCGGGGCGGGGAGCGAGAACATGGTGGGCCTGAGGATGGCGGACGTGCTGGGAGGCACGCAGGTGATCGTGGTGCCCACGGACGGTGAGGGCGGGGTGAACCCGTTGGATCTCAACGCGGCGCTCAAGCGCTTCGACGTGAAGGGGATGTGAGGCCATGAAGCGCATGGACTTGCGGATGCTGGGGCTGCTGGTGGTGCTGGGGATGTCGGTGGTGCAGGGGTGCGCGTGCCACTCGACGGACGCGAACGAGGTGGGCGTGCTCACACGGAAGTTCACGGTGGTGGGCTCGAGGGGCGTGCAGCCGGAGACGTATGCACCGGGCGCCACGTACTTCTTCTTCCCGCCGTTCTCCACGGACTGGAACACCTTCGAGACGAAGCTGCAGAACCTGCGGATGCGGGCGAAGGCCGAGGACGAGAAGGGCCGCACGGACGACATCGAGTTCAAGACGGTGGACGGCAACGACATCGCGGTGGACGTGACGGTGGCGTGGCGGATCGATCCGGCGAAGGCGCCGCACCTGGTGCAGAAGGTGGCGCGCTCGACGCTGGACGTGGAGAACCGGCTGGTGAGGCCGGCGACGCGGGCGCTGGTGAGGGATGCGCTGAACGTGCTGCGCTCGGAGGACTTCTACACGGCGGACAAGCGCTTCGCGGCGGCGGAGAACGCGCGCAAGCTGCTGGAGGAGGCGCTCGAGCCCGAGGGCGTCATCGTGGAGCAGGTGATTCTGCAGGAGCACCGCTTCAACCCCGAGTACGAGAAGGTGATCCGCGAGAAGAAGCTGGCGGAGCAGATGGCGGAGAAGCTGCGCTCGGAGGCGCAGGCGGCGGCGGAGGAGGCCAAGCGCAACCTGGAGTCGGCCAAGGGCACGGTGTCGCAGAAGATCGCCCAGGCGCAGGGAGAGCTGGAGCAGACGAAGCTGGCGGCGGACGCGGAGCTGGTGCGAGCCAACAACGAGGCGACGGCGAGCCTCAAGGAGGCCGAGGCGAAGTCGAAGGGTATCGCCAAGGAGAACGAGGCGCTGGCGGGAGCGGGCGGCCGGACGATGGTGAAGCTGCGGATCGCCGAGGCGCTCCAGGGCAAGCAGATCCTCTTCATGCCCAGCGGGCGGAGCGGGGCCACGCTTCAGACGATGGACATGAACCAGCTCCTCACCCAGTACGCAGCGGGCAAGGCCACGCAGAACGCGAGTGCGGCGAACGGCGGGCAGTGAGCGCGACCCTGTGAGCCAGCCGGCGTGCGGCTCCTGCTGGGAGCCGAGCACGCCGGCCGGAGCTGCCTACTTCTGCGTGGTGTTGGCCTCCAGAGTCCAATCCCTTGCGTTCTCTTTGTGCAGCATGGTTGGACCTATGAGTCCGATTGTTGAGGAACTTCAGGCCGTGTGTGGTCAAGATTTTTCGATGGGGCTCGCAGTTCGACATGCGAATGCCGTCGGAAAGGGGCCACTACGCGCGGTTTGTTGCAGAATGGTCAGGCTCTTGAGTTCGGTCGAGGCTCCGGGGGGCGGGTGTCTCCCCGACGAGCTTGATGACCGTGTGTTCACGCCGGATAAGGCAGACGAGTTGGCTGCCGCGATCGAGTTGCTACGGGAGCCCGAGATCACGCGTCTCTTTGAGCTGGAGCGTGGAAGGCTGGTTGTGCGGCGAGAAATTGGTTCGGAAGAGCGCCATGAGTTGGCGAGTCATTGCCGACGGAACTCGAGGATGACCCAGATGCGTAGGGAACCTTGACCCGACCACGAAGGGAGTTGTTCGGCCCATTCGCCGAGGGGAATCCAAGGGGGGCTACAGAGCCCAGGAGCAAGGAGGTGCGGTGATACTCGTACTGGTTTCCGCTTCGACGCGGTCGAGGCCATGCTCCCCATCATGCGGCAGCTGCCGTCAAGCCGAGCGCTATTTGGATTACCGATGAGCACGAGGCGTAAGACCGCATCAGCGGAAGAGACCTTGGAGAGATTGCGAAACTTGCGTCAAGGTGGGATACCAGCCATGGCTCGTGCTGGATCTCGCCGCCCGGCGTACCGGAGCGTGCGCCGACGCAACGCACTCCTCAGGGTGATGTGTCTCTGGCGAGGGGCCGGTGCATCCCCAGAACCAGTTCAGGTGGATCGCCGATACCGCCTTCGCCATCCCCTCACTCCTTCCAGAGCATCTTCCATGGATGCTTGCGCAGGTCCGACAGCAGGCTCTTCAGATCTTCGTAGACCTGCTTGTCCTTCTGCAGTGCACCGACCGTGCCCTCGCCGGCCTCGATGCGCGTGAGCAGCCGGTCCGCCTTCGCGGCCATCTGGTCGAGCTTCTCGCCCGCCGCCGTGTAACGCTCCAGCGCCTGCTTCAGCCGTTCGCCATCCTTCGCGTCGAGTCCGCCCGTCATCATCGACAGACCGTTGAGCGTCTTCGCCGCCGAGCCCGAAATCCCGGGCAACTCACGCTTCATCAGCGCCGCCGTCTCCGCCGCGTCTCCCAGCAGCCGCGCTCCCGTGCCTCCGGGCTGCATCGACTCCCGCGCGAGCTTCGCCAGGGCCCGCATATCCTTCGCCGCCGCGGACAGCTCGACCGTCAGCGTCTTCAGGTCGCCCCGGTTCTCGTTCAACACCTCGTCCAGCGTGCCCGTCAGCCGCGACACGTTGCCCGCCAGTTTCTGGAGCCCCTCCGGGTCCTCCGCGAGTGCGCCGCTCGCCGCGTCCAGGAAGGCGGAGAGTTGTTGTGCCACCAGATCCAGCCGGGGGGCGTCCGTGCCTCGCAGCGTGCCTCCGGAGGGCAGGGGAGGCGCGGACGCGGAGCCCGGGTTCAGCTCCAGGTAGGGCTCGCCCAGCGGGCCCACCGTGGCCACCGTCACCCGCGTGTCCTCCCGGAGTGATGCCAGCGCCTCCGGCTTCACCGAGAGCCCCATCCGCACCGGCAGCGGCCGGCCTCGCGAGTCCCTCCGGTCTGGCTCCAGGTGGATCTCCTCCACCCGGCCCACCACTACGCCCCCGAGCTTCACTGGCGCTCCCTTCACCACGTTGCCCGTGTGGCTGAAGTCCACCGAGAGCACCGTGTCCCGCCCCAGCGTCAGCTCGCCCATCAGCCACAGCAGCCCGAGCACGCCCACCAGAGCCGCCAGCACCAGGGCGCCCACCTTCATCTCCAAGCGACGCTCATCCATCCGATGCGGTCTCCAGGAAGGGCGCCGTCAGGGCGCGCAGCTCCGGCTCCGAGGATGCCAGGAACGCCTCGGGCGTGCCCAGGAAGGCACAGCGGCCTCCGCCGACCACCAGCACTCGATCCGCCAGCGTCCGCAGCAGCCGGTAGTCATGGGACACCACCAGTGCGCCCAGCCCTCGCGCCTTCAGTGAGCCGAGCACCTCCTCCACCTGCGCCGCCGCCCTCCGGTCCAGCCCCGTGGTGGGCTCGTCCAGCAGCAGGTACTCCGGCCGTAGCGCCAGGGCCCGGGCAATGGCCGCCCGCTTCTTCGCCCCGGGGCCCAGCTCCGTGGGCAGTCGATCCGCCGCCGCCTCGAGGCCCACCTGCGCCAGGGCTTCGCGCACCGCGTCAGGCGAGAGCCCCGGAGCCGCCATCGCCACGTTCTCCCGCAGCGTCCGCCAGTCCAGCAGCGCTGGGCCCTGCACCAGGTACGGCGCTCGCCGGCGCAGCGCCCGCAGGGCGCGCTCGGGGAGCGTGTCCACCCTTGCGCCGAAGAGCTCCACCTGGCCCGCCTCCGGCCGCAGCAGCCCCACCGCCAGCCGGCACAGCACGCTCTTGCCCGCGCCGCTCGCCCCGGCCACGAAGGTCAGCTCGCGCGTGGACAGCTCCGCGCTCAGTCCCGCCAGTACCCGCCGGCCGGACTCGAACGTCACCGCGACCTCCGAGAAGCGCAGCATCCCCGCTCACACTCCCAGCGCCTGGAAGCCGAGCGCCACCACGAAGTCGATCAGCAGGCAGCCGAAGCACGCCGCCACCACTCCGCGCGTGGTGGCCTCGCCCACCGCCTCGGCGCCTCCCCGTGCGGACAGGCCCGCCACCGACGCCGCCAGCGGAATGTAGAGGCCGCAGCCCGCTCCCTTCGCCAGCCCCGCCACCACGTCCCACCCGTCCACGTACCGCGCGTCCATGAAGGCCGTTCCGTCCACCCCGAACACCCAGCTCGCCGTGGCCACCGCCGACAGGGTCGCCGCCATTGTTCCCACCACGCACAGCAGGGGCACTCCCACCAGTCCCGCCACCACTCGCGGCGCCACCAGGTCCGCGTACGGATCTCCCGCCGACATCTCCAGCGCTTCCACCTGCTCGTGGACGCTCATGGTGGACAGCTCGGCACTGTGGCTCGCTCCACCGCGCGCCGCGGCGAGGAGCGCGGACACCACCGGGCCGAACTCGCGCACCAACAGCTCGAAGTAGGGCGGGCCCACCACTGGCAGGTTCCCCGTTACCTTGCGCGCCTGGCTGTCCGCGAACGTCACCAGCACCGCTCCGAAGAAGGCCATGCCCGACATCACCAGCCACGTGCTCCGCGAGCCCATCTCATGGAGCTGACGCAGGCACTCGCGCCAGGACAGGCCATGACGCACGCTCGCACGCACCGAGCGCGCGAGCATCAGGGCGGGGGCTCCGAAGAACGCCAGGATGTTCATGGGGGGCTTGGGGGCTCCTGGTTCTTCGGAAGTATCGAGCCCCGGGGCAGGGAGGTGCAAATGGTGAGTCAGGGGACGACCACCAGCCTCCGGCCTCGTGGACTGCGTCCCCAGGCGTCTTCCACCTCCGCGAGGGGGACTTCTTCCACGTCGAGCCGGAGCTCGCCGCGCGCAACCCGGCGGAGGAGCTCGGGGATGGCCTCGACGAAGCGGCCGATGGGAACACTGCCACCGCCGCTGCCAGCCAGGGTGATGTCCGCTGCCCGGAGCACGGCGGCGCGAAGCGTGAGGGTCCCTCCGGCCATCTCGCCGACCTCGACGAGGCGGGTGCGACGTGCGGTGGCACCGCGCACGAGCGCCGAATGGCCGGAACGCTTCTGTGCGAGCGCGGATATCACCGCTTCCGTGGGGGCTCCCCAAAGGTAGTCGAGGACGATGTCGATTCCGGTGTCCCCGGCTTCGCGCGCGAGCGCCCGCTGCAAGTCCTCGTCTGGCTGATCGATGCGGAGGGTGGCGTCCGCGCCCAGCGCACGAAGGGCGTTCAACGCTTCCTCGTTCCGTCCCGCGGCGATGACACGCCCCGCTCCGAGCCTCTTGGCGATCTGCACCGCGAGCCGTCCGGCGACACCCGTGGCACCGAGCACGAGGACGGTCTCGCCGGGAACGAGCTCGGCGCGCCAGGTGAGCGCCATCCATGAGGACAGCCCGGGGTTCATGATGCCGGCGACCACCGCATCATCCACGCCCTCGGGAAGCGGAAAGCACATCTCGCGAGGGACGACGCTCCGCTCTGTCATGGTTCCGTATGGGAATCGCGGCAGACCGAAATAGACGCGAGTGCCGTCTTCGAGTCGCCCCACACCGTCCACCCCGGCAACAAACGGGAGCTCTCCGGTGCTCGTGAGATGGGCGCCGCGGGCGATCGTCCTCACGAGCTGATGCAGCCCGGCCGCACGCACGTTCACGAGGATTTCCCCCGGCCCGGGAATGGGCTCGGGAAACGGCTCGCACCGAGGCGGCTGGCCCTGGGTATGAACGACAGCGGCCTTCATCGAGGAGTCTCTTGGAGTGGGTGGGTTCATGGTGAAAGAATGCAAGTGAAAGCTTACTCCGGCAACTTGCATTCCATGAGACCGAAGCGGACGAGAACCGAGCCGAGGAAGATTCCCAAACAAGAGCGCTCGCGGCAGACCGTGGACGCGATTTTGAAAGCGGCGACTTACATTTTGAGCCGCGAGGGCTACGCAGGGCTCACCACCAACAAGGTGGCCGAGCGCGCCGGGGTCAACATCGCGTCTCTGTATCAATACTTCCCGAGCAAGGAGGCGCTGCTGGCGGAGCTTCTCCGGCGGCACTCGGCCGAGACGCGGGCGGCGACGCTGAAGATCTTGATGGCTCATCGGGGCACGGGGCTCGAGGCGACGGTGCGCACGCTCGTGTCCGCGGGAATCGCCGCACACGCGGTCGATCCCAAGCTGCATCAGGTTTTCGCCAGGGAGGGAGCGCGCCTCGGCATCGAGCCCATCCAGACGGACATTGACTCGCAGATGTTCGCTGAGTGGCGCCTCTTGCTGGAGGGCGTGCCGCTGAGTGGCCGGAACCAGGAGCTCTCGCTGTGGATCGCGCTCACGGCCGCGCACGCGGTCATCCACAATGCCCTCGTGGAGCGCCCGGAAGACGCGGCGAGCCCCGAGCTCGTGGATGAACTGACGCGGCTGATTACTCGCTACCTGCGGCGCTCGTGAGCGGCGGCGAGTGCGTCGCCGGAAGCTTGCTCTCTTCGGACCTGACGCTACTCGGCCGGAGGGGATTTCTTCCCCATGCGGCTGAAGCCGGGGTGAACGCCAGCGGTCAGCCCCTGTTCTTCCGCGATTCGCTGGAGCAGTTGCGCGAGCTGCTCGCGCTCTGTCTTGTTCAACGAGGCGCACAGCGCCTCTTCGTGCTCGGTGGCAATCCGGCCGATCTCCGCGAGCGTGGCCTCTCCCGTCTCCGTGAGGAAGAGCGCGTACGTACGCCGATCGTTCGGGTTCTCGCGCCTTGAAACGAGGCCACGCGTCTCGAGCTCGTCGACGATCGCGACCAGGCGGCTCGGGTGGAGCTTGAGCGTCACGGCGAGCTCCTGCTGGCTCAAGCCCGCGGAGCCCCGCAGCACCCGCAGAATTCCCGCGTGCGGGGGGCTGAGCCCCAGTGGCTGGAGGCGCTCGGCGAACCTGGAGGCTGCATGCGCCCCGATCTGGGCGAGGAGGAACGACGCTGACGCCGCACGGCGGGCTTCATGCTTCTTCACACTCGATTCATTACACTCATGAACTATTTACGCAAGCAACTTGAGTGCCATGCCTGGACGGCCCATGGACGAGGGGCATCACGCCAATATCGTTGCGCGGATAAATGATTTAGAGCATGAATGATTTGTGCTCGACATCGAGTGTCTCGGAGGCATGACATGAACGCTTCGACGTATTCGCAGGACCCCGCGAGGATCCCCGCCCAGCAGGGACTTCTCTCGGGCAAGGTGGCTCTTGTTCTCGGCGGGAGCCGGGGCATCGGAGCGGCAAGTGCTCGTGCGCTTGCTCGCGCTGGCGCCAGGGTCGTTGTCGCGGCGCGCGATGAGCGCGGGCTGGGCGAGGTGGCCGAGAGCATCCGGGCGAGCGGCGGCGAGGCGCTCCCGGTTCGGACCGATATTCGCGATGCGGCCCAGGTGAAGGCGCTCATCGACCAGACGGTGTCGGTCTATGGACGGCTGGACGCGGCGTTCAACAACGCGGGCTCCGGTCACCGTCCGGCTCCGTTCTCGGAGCTCACCGTCGAAGACATCGACGAATCCATCAGCGTCAACCTGCGCGGGATTCTCGTCGCCATGAAGCTCGAGCTCGCGGCGATGTTGGCTCGTGGGGGTGGCAGCATCATCAACATGTCCTCGACCGCGGGGCTCTCCGGCGTGCGTGGCATGGGGGCGTACTCCGCGACGAAGCACGCGATCATCGGCGCCAGCAAGAGCGCGGCGCTCGACCATGCGTCGCAGAAGATCCGCGTGAACGTCGTCGCGCCGGGGCCGATCCTGACGGATCGCATCCGCGACCTACCGGAAGAGCGCCGAGCCCCCATCGTCCGAGCCGTGCCGATGGAGCGCATCGGACTGCCGGAAGAGGTCGCCGCGACGGTCGTCTGGCTCTGCTCGGATGCCGCGAGCTTCATCACGGGGGCTGTCCTGCCGATCGACGGCGGACGGCTCGCCGGAGGGGCATGACGATGAAGAGCGAGTATGAGCGCTTCGCGCTGGGCATGCGGTATTCGCACGCGGCGTTGCTGCGCAACCTGGATCGGTTCGCGAGCCTCGCGGAGGAGTCTCCGCGGAGTGGCCACGAGGAATTGGCCGCGTTCGTCGGCCTGTTCGTCGAGTTCCTGGACGTCCATCACCGCGGCGAGGACGATTTTTTCTTTCCCGCGTTGCGCAAGCACTCACCGGGTCGAAGCACGGATGGTGCGCACCTCGAACAGTGGTCCAGGGAGCATCGGGACGTCGCCGCCGCGAGCGCGGAGCTCGCGAGCGCGTCCGCCCGGCTGGCTCGCGGAGACGGTCAGGCCCGGCGGGAGATCGTGAGGAGGAGTCTCGAGCTGAAGGAGTTTCTGCGGCCGCACCTGCGAGCGGAGGAGGAGATTCTCGAGCCCAGGCACCTGGCCGAGATGCTCCCGGAGGTGGAGCTCGCCCAGGTGTCGCGGGCGAGCGCCAGGGCCAATCGGTCGCGCGGTCTGCGGATGGCGATGTTCCTCGTGCACTCGCTGGACGCGGATGAGCAGACGGCCCTCTTTGGCGAGCAGCCGTGGTTCTTCCGCAAGCTGCTCGTGGGAATCATTGGCAGGCGCCGCATGGTCCGCTTTCGCCCCCTCGTCTACGCGCCGGAGATCGCGCTGTGAAGGAGACCGCCATGGATACGAACATTGCCAGACACGAAGCCGCCACCGCGCGGCACATCGGCCCGCCGCTGCTCATGGTGGCGGGCATCTACGTAGCGCTCTTCCTGTCGAGCCTCATCGCGTCGACCCTCATGGCGGGCGGCGGGCACTTTCCGTCGCCGTTCGAGCCCGAGGCCCTGTCCCGCGCCTACTTCGCCGAACACGGAGATGCCGTCCGCATGGGCGGGTTTCTTCAGTTCTGCTGCGCGGTGCCGCTCGGCATCTTCGGCGCGACCGTGGTGAGCCGGCTCCGCTTCCTCGGAGTCGACGTGGCAGGAGTGTCCATCGCGCTGTTCGGCGGCCTGGGCGCCGCGCTCATGCTTTTCCTGAGCGCCATGGCTCAATGGACGCTCGGACAGCCGGGCATCGCCGATGCTCCCGGCGTCGTGCGCATGCTGCACCTCCTGGCGTTTGCTTCGGGAGGACCGGGGTATGCCGTCCTGTTCGGACTGCTCGTCGCCGGGGTGTCGGTCTCGGCTGGGCTCACCCGCCGTCTTCCTCGATGGCTGATGTGGTTCGGGCTCGGCATCGCGATTGCCGCCGAGCTCTCCGCGCTCAGCCTCGTTTTCCAGCAGGCCGCCTATCTCCTCCCGCTCGCGCGGTTCCCTGGCTTCGTATGGCTGCTGTGCGTGAGCACGTTGCTTCCGAGAACACGTCCATCCAGGGGTGAAGCCAGCTTCGGAGGCGCCCGGCACATCGTGTCAGCCACCTCGCCAACGTGATAGGGAGTGGTGCGTCGGGGGCAACGAGCATCTCAACGGCAAACCCAAGGCGCTCCGACAACCGCAACCCATGAAGAACCCCGTGGACGAACTCCTCGAACAACAAGAGCTGTACTTCACTCCGTTGTCCGGGGAGTTCGATGTCGAGCGCGTGGCCGAGGTCATCCGGCCGCTTGGTTTCTCGTACCGGGACGAAGCCGTGCCGTCGATCTTCTTGATCTTCCGGGATGGGGAATCGCGAGAGGTTTGCCGTGCCAGACGGCAGAGCGACCCCGCCGCTCCACTGCCCTATGTGCTGCTGATCAGAGCTCAACCTGACGAGATCCTCGTCAACCAGTTCGCCGGGCCTGAGTTTGGCCCCTATTCGCGCGCCTTCCTCGAATGGCTGCTCGCCAACTACGAGTGCAGCGTGCACAACGAGGAAGGCACCGACCTGACGGCGGGGCTACCGAAGCCAGAGCCGACGAGCACCCTCCGGAGGTGAAGCGCTACCGCGGGATCGATCGGTCGCGCGGAGTGAGCGGGGTGGGTGCTCTCATGTCACCCACCTCGCCAGCGTGGTGGTGAGCAGGAAGTCCAGCAGGAAGATGGCCGCGCATCCCAGCACCACCGCGCCCGCGGCCGCCTGGCCCACCGCCCTCGCGCCTCCCCGCGCCCTCAGCCCCACCGCCGTCGAGACCAGCGCGATCGCCAGCCCGAAGGTGCTCGCCTTCACCATGCCGCCCAGTGCATCCGTCGCGTGCAGCATGTGCTCGAAGCTGTCGAAGAAGGACCGCACTGGCAGCCCCAGTGTGAAGAGGGCCGCCGCCGACTCGAAGAGCACCGCCACCAGGAAGGTGAGGGCGGACAGGCCCGACATGCTCGCCGTCATCGCCACCACCCGAGGCGCCACCAGCACCGCGAAGGGATCCAACCCGATTCCCCGCAGGCCCTCGAGCTGTCCGCCCACCTGCATCGTCGCCAGCTCCGCCGCGTTGCGCGCCCCCAGCCTCGCCGCCATCACCAGCCCCAGCAGCAGCGGGCCGAACTCCCACAGCACCGCGTAACCCGCCGCCCACCCGAGCACTGCCCGCGCCCCGAAGCGCTCCACGTACAGCGCTGTCTGCACCACCACCGTCGCCCCCGTCAGCGCCCCCGTCGCCACCGCCAGTGGCAGCGAGCCCCAGCCGAACTGCACCAGCCCTCGCAGCAGCTCGCGGCGATCCATCCGCACCAGCCCCAGCACCGTCCTCGCCAGCACCAGCGTCAGGGCTCCCACGGCCCGCACCGCGCCCAGCGTCTCCTGTCCGAGCCACACCAGCGCTTCGGTCATGCGAGCGCCTCGTCCGGCAGCGTTTCCACCTCCGGAGCCGGCGGGCCGTCGTACAGGAGCCGCCCGTCACGCAGGTACAGCCAGCGCGAGAGCGGCAGCTCCGGCGGCACGTCCGGCGCGGCGACGATCAGCGAGCCGCTCCCGGCCACGTCCAGCAGCACTCGGGCCACCTGCCGCGCCGTGCCTGGATCCAACCCCGCGAAGGGATCATCCGCCAGCAGCACCGAGGGTCTCGCCGCCAGGGCCCGCGCGATGCCAGCTCGCTTCCGCATGCCTCCGGACAGCCGTTCGGGCAGGGCGTCCGCGGCGTCCGCCAGGCCCACCGCGCGCAGAACCTCGTCCGCGCGGGCCTCGGCCTCGTCGCGAGGGACGCGCCGGCGCTCCAATGGCAGCAGCACGTTGCGGCGCACCGTCATCGAGTCGAAGAGGGCGTCCGTCTGGAACACCATGCCGAACGCCGCCTGCCGCGCACGCTTCTGCGCGGGGCCCATCCTCGCCACGTCCTCTCCATTCCAGAGGACCTGGCCGCTGGCCGGTGTCACCAGCCCCGCGAGCGCCTTGAACAGCGCCGTCTTGCCCGCGCCCGAGCGCCCCAGCGCGAGCACCCGGCTGCCAGGAGGAAGGGTGCAGTCCACGTCCTGAAGGACGGGCCTCGCATCCCTTCGCACCGAGAGCTTGTCCGCGCGCAGCTCCATGTCACCCGGGGCTCAGGGAGGGCCCCAGCGCACCAGCGTGCCGCCCTGGCCCGCGGCCCACTGCTCCGTGGGTCCGAGCGCGTCGAGCGACAGGAGCGCCTGGGCCTGGGGGAAGGGCTCGCTCCAGGCGCTGCCATTGAAGCGGTGGAGGTAGGTGCCGCCCTTGTTGGAGAGGACGAAGAGAGCGGTCGGGTCGAAGGCGACCACGTCGATCAGGTCCGGCGCCGCCGCGCCATCCGGAGGCGTCAGCTTCGTCCAGGTCCCGTCGTGCCGCTCGAGCACCAGTCCCCGGGTACCCACCGCGTAGACCCGTCCTCCTCCCACCACGGACACGCCATTGAGCGAGCCCGTGCCGGCGTCGGCGGGCAGCGCCTCGCGCACCCAATGTCCCGAGGCCGTGTCGAGCCGGAAGACCCGGGGCAGGGCCTCGCTCCCCGCCAGGTAGTTCTCGGCGCCCACCGCGAACAGCGAGTCCGGGCCCAGGCCGTGCACGCTCCGCAGCCTCGCGGGCACCTGCTCCATCACCACCGGCGCGGCGGGCGTCACCGGCGCGTCCGGCCACTCCCAGCGCAGCATGTGGCCACCGCCCGTCACCGCGTACACCGTGGTGACTCCGCTTCGCTCGAAGCCCACCATGCTGGTGATGACGCTCGTCACGCCTTCCGCGGAGGCCGTGGTGCATGCCGTTCCCAAGACGTCCGTGGTGGCGATCTCTCCTCGCGCCGAGCCGAGGAAGACGCGCCCGTCGCTCGGCCTCGCCCAGGCCGCCTTCCAGTCTCCCGAGCCGCAGCCCGTGACGTCCGTCACCGTGGAGCCGCTCACGTGCACGAGCCGGCCGCCCGCGCTCGCGAGCCACGCCTTGCCCTGCGCGTAGGTCGTCACGGCCTCCCACGCCGTGCCTCCTCCGACATTGCGTGCCGTCCACTGGTTCGCGGCACAGGCGGCGAGCTCGTCCACGCTTCCGTTGCAGTCGTTGTCCAGCCAGTCGCACACCTCGGCGCCACCGATGAAGCGCGAGGTGTCATCGCAGTCGTCCGCGGTGGGCTTCGCACCCGGCGGCGCCTCGCAGGCCAGCGCCGAGAACGTGCCCGCGCGCCCGTCTCCATCCGCGTCCACGTACCACTGCCTCGGAGACTCCGCGCTGTTGCACCGGGAGCCCAGGCCGTCCCCCGTGCACTCCCACTGGCCCGCGCAGCCGAGCTCCGTCTTACACGCGGTGCCCACGTGGAACTCGTCGTCCGCCGTGCCGTCGCAGTCCTCGTCCAGCCCGTCGCAGCGCAGCTCGGCCTGGCCCGGGTGCACGGCGGGGTCCCCGGGGGAGCAGTCCCCGCCCTCCGCGACCGTGCCCGGGGGCGCCACGCACGCCTTCACCACCTGGAGCGAGTTGCCGTACCCATCCCCGTCCGCGTCCACGTACCACGCGCGCTTGTCGGTGGCGTCCTCCTCGTCCCCGGAGCAGTTGCTGTCCTTGCCGTCGCACGTCTCCGCGGCCCCGGGGTGCACGGTGGCATCCGAGTCGTCGCAGTCCGTGCCCCTCCCGCTGGCCGCCGAGACGAAGCCGTCATCGTCCAGGTCCTCCGCGCGCAGGTCCAGGTACGTCACCGTGGTGCCCTTCTCGGGGACCCGCACCTGCTGCGTGCTCGTGCTCACCTCCGGTCCCGAGCACGAGCCCTCGTACGCGCTCGCCGTCACCAGGAGCTCCCGGCCCCAGTCCGGCTTGCGGAACACCGCCACCGTCTTGCTGTCGCTGTGCCGCTCTTCCACCGGGAGCTGCTGCGTCTCGGTGAGGCTCTTGTCCGCCGCGTCCCGTGCCGTCACCGTCAGGCATCCGGGGCGGAACGTCGCGTAGAAGATTTCCACACGTACCGCACCCGCACCGGCCTCCACCTCACGACAGCCCGCCATCGCCCACATTCCTACCGCCAGCAGGAATAAACGCATCGTTCAGGCATTCCCGGGCGCGCCGCGCCCGACGTGAAAGGTCCTCGTCTGTCTCCCCATTAGCCCGATGTGCGATTCACCGTCCAGACAGGCCCGTCGTTCTCTTGGCCCTGCCCGGCCGGGTTCTGTATATGGGCTCGACGTCCTCCCTCCCGGATCGCCCCCTCCCGCTCGCTCATGCACTTGATCCGATCCGCCGTCGCTGTCCCCGTGTGTGCCTGGCTCGTCCTATGTGCGCCCGAGGTGCGCGCGCAAGAGCAGCAGCCCGTTCCGGGGCCTCGGTCCGAGGCTCCCTCCACGCCCACCCCATCGCAGGCTCCGGCGGCGCAGCCCTCGCAGGAGCCCCTGACGCTGGAGCGCGCGGTGTCGCTCGCGGCCGAGCGCAACGAGTCCGCGCTGTCGGCGGGGGCCCGTGCGGAAGCGGCCGAGGCCCGCGTGGACAAGGCTCGCGCCTTCTTCCTGCCGAAGCTCACTGTCAGCGGCAGCTATATCCGCCGCCCGGAGGAGTCGACGCGGCAGGTGGGCGATCAGACGGTGGTGCTCCAGCGCTTCAATGCCCTGAGCGGCAACGCCGTTGCCCGTATCACCCTCTTCGATGCGCGCGGCTTCCCGCTCTATCAGGCGGCGAAGCGGGACAGTGAGGCGACGGCGCTGGACGCCGTGGAGGCGCGCCGGCAGGTGGGTTTCCAGGCGGCCAATGCCTTCCTCGGCGCGCTGGGCCTGCAGCAGGTGGCGGGAGCGGCCGAGCGCCGGCTCACCTATGCGCGGCAGTCCCTCGAGGAGGCGCAAGCCCGGGCCCATGCGGGCCTGGCCAGCACCAATGACGTGACGCGCGCACAGCTGGACGTGGCCACCGCCGAGGCGCAGCTCGCTGACGCGGTGGGTCAAGCCGAGGCGGGCCGCCTGGAGCTGGGCTACCTGGTGGTGGCGCCCGTGGAGGGGCCGTTGGCCGCGCCGGAGACGCTGCTGGGCGAGGCCTCCCGTCCCGTGGACTCCTTCGCGGGGCTGGCGGACAAGGCGCTGGAGCGCCGCCCGGACATCCTCTCCGCGAAGCTGAGGGTGGAGCAGCAGCGGGCCCTGGCTCGCGAGCCCCTGGCGCGGCTGTTTCCCGCGCTGTCCGCCTCCGCCCAGGGCAGCGTCACCAATGAGTCGGGGCTCACCGGTCGCACCTTCAACGGCTTCCTCACGGTGGACCTCACCTGGACGCTCTACGACGGCGGCGAGCGCTATGCCGATCGCCACGAGCGGCTCGCCCTGACCCGGGCGCTGGACCTGGACGCCTCGGCGAAGGTCCGGCGGGTGGACGTGTCTGTGGAGCGGGCACACGTGTCGCTGCGCACCGCGCAGGCGGCGTTGAGCCAGAGCCAGGTGGCCTTCGACTCGGCCCGCCAGAACGCGGAGGAGACGAGCATCCTGTATCGCCAGGGGCTTGCCTCGTCCCTGGCCTTGAGCGATGCGCAGGTGAGGCAGTTCGAGGCCGAGGTGGCTCTTGCCCGGGCTCGCTATGCGTTGGGGTCCGCGCTCCTGGAGTTGCGGGCCGCCGTGGGACTCGATCCGCTGGGGAAGGAGCCGTAAGTGAAGATCCATGTGGTGACGATGGCACTGGGCGCCGTGCTCGCCCTGGGGACGGGGTGTGGCAAGGAGGCCGGTGGCCCTCCGGGTGCCGCGGCGGCGAAGGGTGGAGCGGGTGGAAAGGGAGGTGGCCCCGGTGGCCGCGGGCCCATCCAGTTCCCGGTGGAAGTAGCGGCGGTGGAGGCGCGGGACGTGGAGTACGTCGTCTCCGCGGTGGGCTCGGTGGAGGCCTTCGAGCAGGTGCAGATCACCGCGCGCGTGGCGGGCGTGGTGGAGCAGGTGCGCTTCATGGAAGGCCAGTCGGTGAAGAAGGGCGAGGTGCTCGCGGAGATCGAGCCCGCGCGCTACAGCATCGCGGTGCGCTCGGCGCAGGCGGCGCTGGAGAAGGCGGATGCGGCGAAGGCGGAGGCGGAGACGGCGGCGGGGCGGCGCACGGCGGCCAACGAGGTGAAGCCGGGGCTCTTGCCGGCCGAGCAGCTCGACAGCGCCACGGCCCGGGCGCGCACCGCCGCGGCGGACGCGAGCGCGGCGAAGGCGGCGTTGGATCAGGCCGAGCTGAACCTGCGTGATGCGTACGTGAAGGCGCCCATGGAAGGGGTGCTGCAGACGCGCACGGTGCAGACGGGGCAGTACGTGCAGCCGGGCACGGTGCTGGCCACGCTGCTGCGGCGCGATCCGCTGCTCCTGCGCTTCACCGTGGCCGAGTCGGAGGTGGCCCGGTTGAAGCCGGGCATGACGACGCGCTTCACGGTGCGCTCGGACGGGCGCACGTACGCGGGCCGCATCAGCTACGTGGCGGACGCCGCGGATCCGGCCAGCCGCATGGTGAAGGTGACGGCGGAGGTGAGCGGGCCGGAGGCCAAGGCGCTGCGGCCGGGGGCCTTCGCCACGGTGTCGGTGCCGGTGGAGACGGCCAAGGGGGCTCCGGTCATTCCCCAGACGTCGGTGCGGCCCAGCGAGCGCGGCTTCCTGGCCTTCGTGGTGCAGGACGGCAAGGCGCGCGAGCGCGTGGTGGAGCTCGGCCTGAGGACGGCGGACGGGCTGGTGGAGGTGCGCGACGGCCTCAAGCCCGGCGAGCAGCTGGTGGTGCGCGGCGGAGAGGCGCTCAAGGACGGAGTTGCCGTGCGCATCGCCGAGGGCGCGAAGCCCACGTTCTCCGGGGAGCTGCGCCGTGAGACGGACGGCGGCAATGGAGGCGCGGCGCGATGAGCATCACCGAGGTGTGCATCAAGAAGCCCGTCTTCGCCTGGATGTTGATGGCGGCCACCATCGTCTTCGGGCTGGTGGCGGCCGAGCGCATCGGCATCAGCCAGTTTCCGGACGTGGACCAACCCGTCATCGGCATCAACGTGACGTGGGAGGGGGCCTCGCCGGAGGCGGTGGAAAGCGACATCATCGAGCCGATCGAGGAAGCGGCGATGCAGGTGGAGGGCGTCAAGGCCATCACCTCCAAGTCGAGCCAGGGCGGTGGCAACATCTCCGTGGAGCTGGATCTGTCGCGCAACGTGGATCAGGCGCTGCAGGACGTGACGTCCAAGGTGAGCCAGGTGCAGAACCGGCTGCCGCGGGACATCGATCCGCCCGTCATCTCCAAGAGCAACCCGGAGGATCAGCCCATCATCCAGGTGGGCGTGTCCGGGCCCTTCTCGCGGCAGTTCATCTCCGATTTCGCCCGCTACCGGTTGAAGGAGACGCTGCAGACGGTGCCGGGAGTGGGCGAGGTGACGCTGGGCGGCTCGCTGGAG
Source organism: Vitiosangium sp. GDMCC 1.1324 (assembly GCF_003044305.1). GTDB lineage: Bacteria > Myxococcota > Myxococcia > Myxococcales > Myxococcaceae > Archangium. The sequence continues at coordinate 784,880 of NZ_PZOX01000001.1, forward strand.
CGCAACGTGCGCATCTGGGTGGACGCGCAGAAGCTGGACGCCCGCGGCCTCACCGTCTCCGACGTCGTCTCCGCGCTGCAGCGTGAGCACGTGGAGTTGCCCGCGGGCCGCATCGAGACGGAGGGCCGCGAGGTCAACGTGCGCGTCATGGGCGAGGCGTTGGACCTGGAGACGCTGCGCCACCTGATCGTTCGCGAGGTGAACGGCTCTCCCGTGTACCTGTCCGACGTGGCGCTGGTGGAGGACGGCTTCGAGGACGAGCGCCGCATCGCCCGCGTGGACGGCAACCCCGCCCAGGGACTCGGGGTGAGGAAGCAGCGCGGCGCCAACGCGGTGGCCGTGGCCCAGGGCGTGCGCGCCAAGCTGGCCCAGGTGCAGAAGGACGCGCCCGAGGGCCTGGAGGTGGGCATCAACTTCGACTCCACCCAGTTCATCGAGGAGAGCGTCCACGAGATCGAGTTCGAGCTGCTGCTGGCCTGCATGCTGACGGCGCTGGTGTGTTGGGCGTTCCTCGGCTCGATCTCCAGTACCCTCAACGTGATCCTGGCCATTCCCATGTCGCTGCTGGGGACGGTGGCCGTCATCTACTTCCTGGGCTTCACCCTCAACACCTTCACGCTGCTGGGCCTGTCACTGGCGGTGGGCATCGTGGTGGATGACGCCATCATGGTGATGGAGAACATCTTCCGGCATGCGGAAGAGGGGAAGGAGCGGGTGAGCGCGGCGCGCGAGGGCACGCACGAGATCACCTTCGCGGCCCTGGCGGCCACGCTGGCGGTGGTGGCCATCTTCCTGCCCGTCGTCTTCATGAAGGGCGTCATCGGCAGGTTCTTCCTCCAGTTCGGCGTGACGCTGTGCGTGGCGGTGCTGCTGTCCTACGTGGAGGCCATCACCCTGGCGCCGGCCCGGTGCGCGCAGCTGCTCAAGACGAGCCGCGAGGGCCGCGGCCGGGTGGGCCTGCTCGTGGACCGGGCCTTCACCTGGCTGGAGCACCGCTATGGGAAGGTGCTGGCCCAGGGGCTGAAGCGGCCCTGGTGGGTGCTGGGCGGCGCGGTGGCGCTGCTGGCGCTGTCCGGCTTCGCCTTCAAGAGCCTGTCGAGCGAGTTCGTCCCCTCGCAGGATCAGGGCCGCGTCATGGTGCGGTTGCAGACGGCGGTGGGCAGCACGGTGGACGAGACGAACCGGCTCTTCCTGCGGGCCGAGGAGTTCCTCCGCCACCGGCCCGAGGTGACCCGCCTGTTCTCGGTGGTGGGCGGCGGCGGCGGCGGGGTGAATGGCGGCATGCTGTTCATCACCCTGGTGCCGCCCGAGAAGCGCATGCCCATGGCCGAGTTCAACCAGGTCATTCGCAAGGAGCTCAACTCGTACCCGGGCCTGCGCGCGGTGGTGATGGACCTGTCGCAGAGCGGCTTCACCGCCTCGCGCGGCTTCCCGGTGGATTTCAGCGTGCGTGGCTCGGACTGGGAGCGGCTCATCGAGTCCAGCACGGAGATTCGCGACAGGCTCCAGGCGAGCGGCAAGGTGGTGGACGTGGACACGGACTACCAGCTCGGCATGCCGGAGTTGCGCATCACCCCGGATCGGGCGCGCGCCGCGGATCTGGGTGTGTCCATGCAGGACGTGGGCTCCACCCTCAACGCCCTGGTGGGCGGAGTGCGCGTGGGCAAGTACAGCACCGGCGGGCGCCGCATCGACGTGCGGCTGCGCCTGCTCAAGGATCAGCGCTCGCGGCCGGAGGATCTGACGCTGTTGAAGGTGCGCACCAGCTCCGGCGAGCTGGTGCCGCTGGCCTCGCTGGTGTCGCACGAGGAGCGCCCGGCGCTCCAGGCCATCACCCGCAAGGACCGTGAGCGCGCCATCAGCATCTTCGCCAACGTGGCCCCCGGCTCCACGCAGCAGGAGGCGCTGGATACCGTGGAGATGCTGGCCAAGGATCTGCCCGGCGGCACCCGCGTGGTGTTGGGCGGCTCCAGCGTGGCCTTCCAGGAGTCCATGAGCAGCCTCCTCTTCGCCCTCTTCCTGGGCATCGGGGTGGCCTACATGGTGCTCGCCTCGCAGTTCAACTCATTCCTGCACCCCGTCACGGTGCTCACCATCCTCCCGCTGTCGGTGGCGGGCGCGGCCTTCGCGATGTGGGGCACCGGCACGACACTCAACATCTTCAGCATGATCGGCCTGCTGCTGCTGATGGGCATCGTGAAGAAGAACTCCATCATCCTGGTGGACTACGCGCTGCAGCAGCGCGAGCTGGGCGCGGACGCGGTGGAGGCGATGCAGCGGGCGGGCCCGGTGCGCCTGCGGCCCATTCTCATGACGTCGCTGGCCACGATGATGGCGGCGGTGCCCGCGGTGCTGGCGCTGGGCGCTGGCAGCGAGACGCGCACCCCCATGTCCGTGGCGGTGCTGGGCGGCCTCTCCGTCTCCACCGTGCTCAGCCTCCTGGTGGTGCCCGCCTTCTACGTGGTGGCGGACCGCATGAAGGCGCGGCTGGGCAGGCTGGGCCGTGGCTCCGGTGGCTCGGACGAGCATGGCTCAGGCTCCGGAGGAGAGGGCACCCCCGTGGCCGAGAGTGAAAAGCCCCGGCTCGCGGGAAGCTGACGCCGTGGATTCGCGCGGGCCCCTCGTGGATGGCCGAGGGGTCCGTGCATCTCGAGGTCAGCGCACGGGCTCAGTAGGAGCCCACGAGCGAGACGCCCGAGAAGGTGCTGTAGGCGCGCACCATCACTGGGAGTGAAGGTCGCAATCAATGGAAAAGCGGAGTAGCAGGGAAGAGGATGCTGTGAGCGGAGGAGGTCGCGAAGGCTTCAGCGTCCGCTGGTGCGCTTCGTTCCCAGCCAGCGGCTCACGCGCACCTTCCCGAAGCGTTTGCCGAACAGGTACCAGGTGAAGGTCGCCCCGAAGAGCGCCGCCGACAGCGCCACGCCGAGCATCCCAAGCACCGGCACCCCGTGGTACTGCCACTGCGTCTGCGCGAACGAGATGAACGCCCCCACGATGAACCCGCACGCGCACAGTCCCAGGAACAGGATGATCGCCGCGCTCCGCAGGTTCTCGTTCAGCTTGTCGAACTGCTCCGCGCGCACCGTCACGCTGAACTTCCCCGACTCCAGGTCCAGCAATATCTGTGACAGCTGCGTGGGCAGATCCGCCGCCAGCGATTGGAAGCGCAAGAGCGTCCTCATCAGCCCGCCCTGCAACTGGCTCGGGTCGTACCGGTCCGCCAGCAACTCCTTGGCGTAGGGCATCGCCACTTCGAGGATGTTCAGGTCCGGGTACAGGCTGCGCATCATGCCCTCGGTGGATACCGAGGCCCGGCTCAGCAGCGCGTACTCCTTGGGGATCCGGATCCGGTACTTCACCGCCAGGTCCAGCAAGTCCCTCATGAGGCTGCGCGCGTCCACCTGGCCCAGCGTCGTCGCCAGGTGCCTTCCGAGCAGGCCTTCAATGTCATTGCGGAACCCCACCAGGTTCGCCCGCGCGTCCGGCACGCCCACCCGGTAGAGGATGCGAGCCACCGAGTCGCTGTCCTTCAGCGCCACCGCCAGCACCAGCATCACCAGCGTCTCCTGCATGGCGCGCGACAGCCGGCCCACCACGCCGAAGTCCAGCAGCGCCAGCCGGTTGCCCTCCAGCACCAGGATGTTCCCCGGGTGCGGATCTCCGTGGAACAGCCCGTCCTCGAAGAGCTGCCGGAAGCTCGCGTCCAGGATGTGGCCCGCCACCTCCCGCCGGTCCTCCATCGACAGCTCCGCCTGGCTGATCTTCACCCCCTGGATGAACTCCAGCGTCAGCACCGTCCGGCTGCTGAGCGCCGCGTACACCCGCGGAATCTTCATGTACGGCCGGTTGCGGTGGTTCTCCAGGAACGCTCGGATGTTCGCGGCCTCGTGCACGAAGTCCAGCTCCTCGTGGATGGCCCGGTCGAACTCGTCGATGATCCCCGTGGGCGTGTAGATGCCCGTCTCCTCCACCACCGCCTCCAGCAGCCTCGCCAGCGAGCGCAGCACCATCAGATCCGAGTCGATCTGCTCGGCGATCCCCGGCCGCTGCACCTTCACCACCACCTCTTCCCCCTCCAGCGTCACCGCCCGGTGCACCTGGGCGATCGACGCCGCCGCCAGCGGCTGGGGATCGATCTCCTTGAAGAGCTCCTTCGGGTCTCGGCCCAGCGACTCGCGGATCCGCTCGTAGACGTCCTCGAGGGGAATCGGCTCCACCTGGTCCTGCAGCGTGGCCAGCTCCTCGATGAGCTCGCCCGGCAGCAGGTCCGCACGCGTGGAGAGGATCTGCCCCAGCTTCACGAAGGTGGGACCCAGATCGTTGAGCAGCATCCGGAAGCGGCGCGCGGTGGAGGCGCGCTGGGACTCGGGCGAGACCTCGACCTTCTCCTTCCGCCCGAGCAGACGCCACACGCCCGCCCGCTCGAGCCACTCGCCGAAGCCGTGGCGCGCTGCGATGACCCCAATCTGCCGGACGCGGTTCAAATCCTGGAGGAGCACGGTGGCCGGCACCTTTCCACGGGCCCGTGCGGCCGGCAAACCCCAAGCGCTTTCACCGGAGCTGGCCCGGGGCCCCTCGGAGGCGGAGTCCAGGACATGACAACGGCGTGCCTCCTCCCGGGGACGGCGGCCGGCCGGGCTCCGTGCTACAGCGCGTCCTGGATGCCCCGTGAGAGGTCCCAGTCGCTCGCCTCGTGGCCGAAGCGCACGTGCAGCTCCGGGTGCGTGGCCATCAGCTCGCGCAGGTGCGCCAGGCTCGCGTTTGCCGCCTTCCGGTCCTCCACCTTGCCCGGCGCCACGCCCTGCTCGAAGCCCTCCCGCGTGTGCGAGGCATCGCCCGTGAGCAGCACCGGCCCGCGACGGCCGTTGACGAGGTAGGACACGTTGCCCTCCGTGTGGCCCGCCGTGGAGAGCGCGAACAGGGAGCCGTCACCGAACACGTCCAGCACCCGCCCACCGAGCGACTCGGGCACGGAGGAGAAGTCGAGCGCCTGGACTTCGCGGATTCCCTCCAGGTGATCGTTGGACGCGTAGACGGGAGACTCGTAGCCGGAGAGCGCCCCGCGGCCGGTGACGACGGGCACGGAGTGGGGCAGCTCGGGCAGGCCGGCCGTGTGGTCCGAGTGCATGTGCGTGAGGAAGATGCCCTGGAGCTCCTCGGGCGGGGTGCCCGCCTCGCGCAGCAGGCTCGCGGTGTCGTGGCCCTGGCTCTGGCGCGCGAAGTCGAACAGGGGGGCCAGGCCGCCGAAGTTGCCATGGCCGGAGCGGGAGAAGCTGGAGTCGAAGCCGGTGTCGATGAGGAAGGCGCCGCGGGTCGGGTGCCGCACGAGGTACGCCACCACCGGCACCCACTGCTTGCGATCCTTCCGATCCGCCAGCGCGGTGTTGTCCAGGTCGAGCAGCAGGCTCCGGTCCACCTCAATCTCCCCGGTGACGAGCGGGATGACCTCGATGTCCGTAGGCCTGGCGAAGACGGCCGTCCAGTCGGTGGGCGAGCCGCTCTGGGACGGCAGCGGGAAGGGGGTCTCCTGGGGCAGGGAGGCGCAGGCGGACAGGGCGAGCAGCGAGGCGGTCAGCAGCTGGCGGGTGAGGGCGAGGGGACGCATGGTCTTCTCCGGTCGGTGTGTCGTGACGCGGGAGAAGGTACGCAAGGGGAGGGGCTGACACAGGGACCCGGCGCGCCAGAAGGAAGGACCCGGCGCGCCACGGGCCGGCGTCAGTGCGCGGCGTGCTGGCGGTACTCGCCGGGCGTCTGCCCCGTCCAGCGCTTGAATGCGCGGTGGAAGGCGCGGGGCTCGGAGAAGCCCAGCAGGAAGGCCACCTCGGCGATGGCGGTGCGCTCGTCGGCGAGATGGCGCAGGGCCAGCTCGCGTCTCAGGGTGTCCACCAGCTCCTGGAAGGACGAGCCCTCCTCGCCCAGCCGGCGCTGCAGCGTGCGCGTGCTGATGCGGAGCCGCGCGGCCACGGTGCGGATGTTCGGGGTGCCCCCCTTGAGCTCCTCGCAGATGGCCCGCCGCAGGGCCTCGTCGAAGGGCTCCGCCCGGGGCAGCCGCGCCAGCAGCTCCTCCGCGTGCCGGTCCAGCACGGCGCATAATCCCGGATCCGCCTTCTGGAATGGGACGTCGAGCATGCGCCGCTCGAGCACCAGCTCGTTGCAGTCCTGACCGAAGCGGACGGGACAGCCGAAGAGGCGGCGGTGCTCCTGCGTGGAGGCGGGCTCCGGGTGCTGGAACCCCACGGAGCGCAGCGGCAGCGCCTGCCCCGAGGCCTGGCGGCCGACGATGACCCAGGAGGCGACGGTGAATTCGGCGGCCTGGCGCACGGCGCCTCGGGGATCCGTGGGAAAACGGTGGCGGACGCGCGCCTCGTCTCCGCGGACCTCGAGGCGGATCTCGGCGACGTCGTGGAGGAGCCGGTTGTAGCGGCTCAAGCGTTGCACGGCCTCGCCGAGCGTGGGGCTGCTGCGGACGGAATAGTCGAGCACGTCGAACGCACCGGGCTGGAGCAGCTCGGCCGCGTGCAGGCCGAAGCAGTCGTCCCCCGTGAGCCGGGCGGCCTCTTCCCAGAGGCGGCCCTCGGCTTCGAGTGGGACGCGCACATCGGGGCCCTCCAGCATCTCCGGCCGCAGCCCCTCATGCGCGAGCAGCGCTTCGGGCGCCACGCCAGCGCGCGAGGCGAGGCCGAGGATGAGGCGGATGATGCGTGCGGAGACGGTGTGGGTGATGGCGGCGCTCGGTGGCATGTCCCGGCACTCCTCCTCGCGAAGAGCAGAATAGCTCCGCCCCGGGCGCCTGCCTCAAGCGGCCTTGGGCGAGGGGGCGTTGGAGGTGGGCTCCGTCTGGGAGCGGGGAGTGGGCCCGAAACGCAACAACAGGTAGCCCACCACCGCGGACAGCAGGGAGCCGAGCAGGATGCCCAGCTTGGCCTCGGCCAGCAGCGAGGGCTCGCCGCTGAAGGCCAGCCCGGCCACGAACAGCGCCACCGTGAAGCCGATGCCCCCCACCACCGCCACCCCGTGCAGTTGCAGGGCCGTCGCCTGCCCCGGCATCTCCGCCAACCTCAGCTTCACCGCCACCCAGGTGAAGAGGAAGATACCCACCTGCTTGCCCACGAAGAGGCCGAGCATCACCCCCAGGGGCAGCGGCTTGATCAGATCCGCCAGGTGCATCCCCTTCACGGAGATGCCCGAGTTGGCCAGCGCGAACAGCGGGACGATTCCGTACGCCACCCACCCGTGCCACAGGTGCTCGAAGCGGGTGAGCGGCGGCTCGATGTCCTCCAGCTGCTCCTCGATGTGCAGCAGCTGGCTGGTGCGCACGGACTCGTCCTCGGGCTCGCGCAGCAGCTGGCCGATGAAGGCGTGCAGCTCCTCCAGCACATCCCGGCCGCGGCGCGTGGGCCGGGCGGGGATCATCATTCCCACCACCACTCCGGCGATGGTGGCGTGCACGCCACCGTGGTGCATGGCGTACCAGAGCGCTCCGCCCAGCACCGCGTACACCAGGCCATTGCGCACATCGTAGCGGTTGCACAGCCCCAACAGTCCGGTGAGGGCCAGCGCCCCCAGCAGCCACTCCACGTGCACCCCGGTGCCGTAGAACAGGGCGATGACCAGGATGCCGCCGATGTCGTCGAAGATGGCCAGCGCGGTGAGGAACACCACCAGCCCGTGGCTCACCCGCCCCTTGAGCAGGGTGAGGCACCCGATGGCGAAGGCGATGTCCGTGGCCATGGGGATGGCCCACCCCTTGAGCGCCGGCGTGCCCGCGTTGAGCGCCGCGTAGAGGAGCGCCGGCACCACCATGCCGCCCACCGCCGCGATGAGCGGCAGCAGTGCCCGGGACAGGGTGCGCAGCTCCCCGGCGGCCAGTTCGCGCTTGATCTCCATCCCCACCAGGAAGAAGAAGATCGTCATCAACCCGTCGTTGATGAGCTCACGCACGGTGAAATGGAAGAGCGAGCCCCCCAGCCCGAGCGCCAGGGGTGCATCGAACAGGGCCACGTAGCTGTCGGCCCAGGGCGAGTTGGCCCAGACCATGGCCGCCACGGCGCACAGCGCCAGGAGGATGCCGCTGCTGGCCTCCAGCTGGAAGAAGGCCTGGAGGGGCGCGACGGCGACCTGGAAGAGCCGGGGGACGGGACGGATGGGACGGGTCTCCATGGCGCGCGACAGGTTGCATGTCCAGGATGCCTCCGGACCACCGTTTTCGGCCGGGCCCCCCACGATTTTCCGGCTCGGCGACGGTCGGATGTCAGGGGGGCATGCTAGCCATCGGGGGAGTAGGTGCGGACGGGGGGACTGCGGAAGTCATGTGTTCTGTTGATCCTCGACCGGACGCATGACACAAGGGGCGGCGATGGGCGCGACGCAAGTGAAGGCAGTGAAGGCAGGCAAGGGACACGAGGACGAGGCCGGGGCGCTGGTGGAAGCGGCGGGCGAGCCGCCGGCCGGGGCGCGGGAGATCGGCTCGCTCACCCCGATGATGCGGCAGTACCTGGAGACGAAGGCGCTCAATCCGGACGCCATCCTCTTCTTCCGGCTCGGGGACTTCTACGAGATGTTCTTCGAGGACGCGGTGCGTGCCTCGGAGATCCTCGGAATCACCCTCACGGCGCGGGCGAAGAACGCGGAGAAGGTGCCCATGGCCGGGGTGCCGTACCACTCGGCGCGCCGGTACATCGCGAAGCTCGTGGAGCACGGGCTGAAGGTGGCCATCTGCGAGCAGGTGGAGGAGGCGGGCAGCGGGCCGGGGATCGTCAAGCGTGAGGTGACGCGCGTCATCACCCCTGGCATGGTGCTGGACGAGGAGGCGCTCGAGCCGAGGGCGAGCAACTTCCTGGCCGCCGTGTACCCGGGGGCGCAGGGCTTCGGGGCGGCGCTGCTGGAGGCCTCCACGGGCGAGTTCTTCTCCCTGGAGGCGGAGACCACGCAGGAGCTGGTGGAGGCGCTGGCCCGGGTCGAGCCCCGCGAGCTGCTGGTGCCGGAGGGGGAGAAGGACTCCCCGGACACGACCTTCGTGGTGACGCGGCTGGCGAAGCCCCCAGCGGTGGCGGAGCTGGAGAAGGCCGCCTTCGAGCCCACGCGGGCCACGGCCTACCTGCGCAGCCACTTCGCGGTGCAGTCGCTGGAGGCCTTCGGGCTCCAGGATGCGCCCCTGGCGACCGGGGCCGCGGGAGCGGCGCTGCGCTACCTGAAGGACACGCAGAAGACGCCCGCGGCCCACGTGGACAGGCTCAGCCGCCAGCAGCGCGGGGGGCACCTGCTCATGGACGAGGCCTCCCGCTCCAACCTGGAGGTGCTGCGCACCCTGCGGGACGGGGGACGCAAGGGGTCGCTGCTGGGCGTGCTGGACAGGACGGCCACGGGCCTGGGCGCGCGCAAGCTGGCCCGGTGGCTGGCCGCGCCCCTGTGCTCGCTGCCGGAGATCAACTCCCGCCTGGACGCGGTGGAGGAGCTGTCCCAGCGCAGCGTGTGGCGCGAGGAGATGACCACGCTCCTCAAGGAGGTGGGCGACATCGAGCGGCTGTGCGGCCGGCTGTCGCTGGGCGCGGGCAACGCGCGTGACTTGAGGGCGCTGGGGTTGTCGCTGGCGCAGCTGCCGAAGCTGGGGGCGGTGCTCGCGCGCTGCGAGTCCCTGCTGCTCAAGTCCCTGGCGGGGCCGCTCGGGGCGCTGCCGGAGCTGACGGAGTTGCTGCTGCGCGCGGTGGTGGACGAGCCGCCCACGAGCCTCAAGGAAGGCGGCTTCATCCGGCCGGGCTTCCACGCCGAGCTGGACAAGCTGGTGGAGCTGTCCACCTCGGGCAAGGACTTCCTGCTCAAGATTGAGACGCGCGAGCGGGAGCGGACGGGCATCAACTCGCTGAAGATCCGCTACAACAAGGTGTTCGGGTACTACCTGGAGGTGACGAAGGCGAACCTGCACCTGGTGCCCTCGGACTACATCCGCAAGCAGACGATGGTGGGGGCCGAGCGCTTCATCACCCCGGAGCTCAAGGAGTACGAGGAGAAGGTGCTCACGGCGGAGGAGCGGCGGAGCGCGCTGGAGCTGGAGCTCTTCGAGCAGCTGAGGACGCAGGTGAGCAAGGAGGCGCCGCGGCTGCGCTCGGCGGCGGAGGCGGTGGCCACGGCGGATGCGCTGCTGTCCTTCGCGCGGTGCGCGGCCGAGTACGGGTATGTGCGGCCCGTGGTGGACGAGTCCGAGGTGCTGACCATCACGGGTGGGCGCCACCCGGTGGTGGAGCGGATGCTGGGGGCGGGCGAGGCCTTCGTCCCCAACGACGTGAAGATGGACTCGGGGGACGGGCAGATATTGGTGATTACGGGCCCGAACATGGCGGGCAAGAGCACCGTCATGAGACAGGTGGCGCTCACGGTGCTGATGGCGCAGGCGGGCTGCTTCGTACCGGCGTCCTCGGTGCACCTGGGCCTGTGTGACAGAATCTTCACGCGCGTGGGAGCGGCGGACAACCTGGCGCGAGGGCAGTCCACCTTCATGGTGGAGATGACGGAGACGAGCCACATCCTGCACCACGCCACGCGGCGCAGCGTGGTGGTGTTGGATGAGATTGGCCGAGGCACGTCCACCTACGATGGTCTGTCCATTGCGTGGGCAGTGGCCGAGCACCTGCATGACAAGGTGGGGGCGAGGACGCTGTTCGCCACGCACTACCACGAGCTGGTGGACCTGGCCCGGGAGAAGCCCCGGGTGAGGAACATGTGCATCGCGGTGCGGGAGCAGGGAGGGAAGGTGCTCTTCCTGCGCAAGCTGGTGGCGGGAGGGGCCAACCGCTCGTATGGCATTGAAGTGGCGAGGCTGGCGGGACTGCCGCCCGAGGTGGTGACGCGGGCGAGGGATATTCTTCAGAACCTGGAGTCCGGCGAGTTCGACGATAGCGGCCGGCCGAGGCTGGTGGCGCGGAAGACCTCACGCGCACCGTCTCCGGGGCAGCTCGGACTGTTCGGCGGAGTGGCCGAGCCCGGGCCGAAGCTGGAGCCGAGCCACCAGAAGGTACTGGAGTCGCTGCGGGCCATGAAGCTGGACGAGACGACGCCGCTGGACGCGCTCAACCTCCTGGCGAAGCTGCAGCGCGAGCTGAAGTAGGGGAGGGTGGTGGAGGGGGGGCGGATTCGATTCCCTCCGCTTGACGTGGCTCCAGGTCATTGCGCGCCTGAAAGAGCAGAGCCCTGGCCTGGTCCAGGTCCGCCTTTCTAATCCGCGACTGTTGCTCCCCGCCAGTCGTACACCGCCCGGCGTAGGGATGGCCGCAGGCGAGGAGGTGGGGCGCCTGTGCCCCCAGTGTGCCCCTCCAGCGGGGAACGGGGCGGAACACGAGGGCACGGGGTGGGACGGGACGGGATGACGAACCCGAGGAGAATTAAGGCGTTAGCGGGTAACAGCGCGTCCTGCTTGGGGTTTTCCATCGCCCTGCCTACGGGTTCGAATCCCGTCGCCTCCATTCATGGCTGCGGGCGCCACCACAAGCCCTTCAAGCCGGCCTTGTCACAGGCCTGCTTCGCCTCCTCCGTGAAGCAGTAGAAGAGCAGCTCGGGCACGAAGAACACCGGCGGGAATCCGCCTTCCGGTGCGCGGAGCTCGAGATGCTCCGCCCTGTCGCTGCTCAGGTACTCCCTGCCGGTCTGGCGGAACGGCACTCCCCCCACCATGGTGCGATCGCGGTCGAGGCAGTCGAACTGATCCACCAGTTGCAGGATGACGAAGTCATCGTTCCGCAACGTTGGGTCCTCGACCTGGTACCAGGTCCTTCGCTTCTTCACGGGATCTCGGACGAGGTGCGCGATCTTCTCCGAATAGATGACCGCTGGAATCAACCGGTACCGGAAGGGCCTGACGGACTCCAGCACTCGCACCATCCTCTTGGAGATCAGCAAGAACCCCTGGGGAGCGGTGCCGATGTGATCGAGCCACGCCGCGTGCTCCAGGTTCCCGACGAACTCGATGACCTCCGGTGCACCGGGCTGCTGACGATAGTCCGCGTCCGGGCTGAAGAAGCTCACCTCCGCGTACCCATCGAACTCGATGAGCACGGCGTCGAACAGGAGCTCCTCGTCCTCTTCAATATGTGAAGCATCCGGCAACAGCTCGTAGATCATGCGAAATAACTCTCTCCCTCACGCCGGATCTCCAGAAGCGCCAGCTTCTTGCCCACGGGCACACCATCCTCCAGAAGTTCCTTCAGCACCTCATCCGGCAGGTTTCCGCTCTCGATGGCTTTGCGCAGCTCGGCTTCCACTTCCATGAGCGCCCTGTTGAGCTCCTCGGGCTTGACGCTGCGAAGGGCTATCTTCTTGTCTCGAGTGATTTCACGCAGCGCCTTGTCGAGCTTGGAACCCACGAACCTGCTGTATTTCGGATGGCTGCCCAGGTGCATGATCTGCTGCCCATCATTCTTGAAGGCTGGCATATCGAGGATGTTCGTCCCGCGATCAATGGTGTAGCTCTCGAGGCGCTCGAGCGCTTCCTTCACCAATTCGTGCATCTGGGCCACCTCATCCGGGATCAGGTGGTGCAACTGATTGCCGCGGCTGATTCGAGTCTCGGCGGCGGCTCTCACGGCCTTGCCCTGCTCGCCATGGGTCTTCTCGAGCCAATCCAGATAATTCTTCCGGGCGCGGCTGTACACGCTGATGCGGTTCTTCGTGCCCACCTTGAGCACGACCCGCCCCTCCTCGGTCACCGTGAGCGCCGCGAGCTCGTCGCCCTGGGCCTTCCCCGCCGCGCGGCGCAGCCGGTAGGGCTGTGACCCTTCCTTCATCACATCCAACTGGTAGCCCGCCTGCTCCAGTTCCTTCTTGAGCGCGGCGAACTCCGGCGTACCGGGCTCTGGAATGCGGCGTCCGACGAACTCCTTGATGTGCTCCCAGTTCGGGAGCTTCTCCAGCAGCTTCTCCACCGCCGCGTCATCGAGCGGCTCCTTGGTGATCTTCGGCTTCTCCTGGGAGGTCTTCGGCGTCTCCTGCGAGCCCTTGGCATTCTTCGAGAGCGCGGCAGCCGAACCCGTCATCGGGTTGATGGGAGAGGAGGCCACGGCCGAGGCCTTGATGCCGGAGTTGAAGACGACCACCGTCTGGTTCGTCCCCGCCACCTGCATCATGGCCAGACTCGGCGGCGTGAACTTCACGCCCTCGGCCAGCTTCAGTCCACGCCCGAGATTCGACTTCATGCCGGCTGCCGCCATCACCGCCAGGGCGATGTCCACCAGCATGCGGCAGAAGTTCTTGCTGGCCTCGGCGATCATCGCCGCGCTCCCATTGGCCTTCCAGGCCAGGGTCAGCCAGTCCTTGGCGTGGTTCAGCGCCGCGACGCCGGCCTCGACCACGCCTTGCGCTCCCAGGATCGCCAGCCCCAGCTGGATGATGGCCGCCGCGAGCTGGGTCACTCCCGCCGGTATCGCCGCCAGGGCGAAGGAGAGCGCCTCGGCCGCGAGGAACGCGATGACCATGCCGGCGATCTCCCACTTGTGCTCCAGGATCGCGCTCGCATATTCCCCGGCCACCTCCCGGAAGAACTCGGGAAACCGCTCCACGGAGGTGATGATGTCCTCCAGGCGCCGGCCCACGCTTCGCGCCTTGGCAATCAGCCCTCCCGTGATGGAGCCGCTCGGGACGATCTTCTGCAGCTGATTGGCAAAGGCGACGCTGACCAGCCAGATGTTGTGCCCTTCGACGAGCTGCACGTCGCCATTGACCCGCCGCACGCCCGCCCGGCCTGCCTGCTGGTTCACGTAGAGGATGACGTTCTCGTAGAAGCGCAGATCGCGGCCCGGCTCGATGGCCTGGTGGTAGATGCGTGCCGCGATGGGCTCGAGCACGTCGTTCCGCTTGACGCGGTAGAGCGTCGCGGCGGGCTCGGGGAGGTCCGTCGTGATGCGGAGGCCCTGCACGTACCCGCGCAGCAGATTGCCGCCAATCACGACGCTCACATAGGACCAGCCCGGACTGTGAGGGTAGGTGCCGGTCACGACCACCCGCGTGCCGGACGGCAGCGGCGAGGGCGTCAGGCACTTGGAGCCTGGCAACTCGGCTGGGAGCGTCCGGATGTTGGCGCCATCCTGATGGTCGATGAACCCGAGCTGGAGGTGATCCTTGTTGACGGGAGCGGCGTTGGCGGCCTCCCCAGGGCTTGCCCCCTTTTTGGATGAGGCGGTTGTCACCATGCCTGTGCGCTGCTTGGCCTCTCCGTCACCCTGTCCGCCTTCCTTCCCTGCCGGGAGCCGGCGCAAGGCAATGAGCCGTCCCTGGTCGAACGCCATCCGCACCTGCTCCCAGACCATCCGCTTGTCGGCCAGGTGTGAGCGGGGGACGCCGATGGAGAGGGCCATCTCTTCCAGTTGCTGATTCGTCAGCCCCTGGGTGGAATGGTTCAGCGAGAGGAAGGAGCGGCGCTCTAGCGGCTGCTGGGCACGCTGTCTCTCCTCCGCCGAGAGCGCCCACGCGTGGATGATGACGACATCCGCAGTGTACCAGCGCCTGTTTTGCACTCGGGTCTCCCAGCTCGACGGAGGAGCAAGACGGACGCGCCGTCACGACCCTGCCCGGCGGAGCAGTATAGGGTAGATGAACACCGCCGCGGTGGCCAGCGGCACCGCCCGGTTGCGCATGAACGCGTCCATGCGTGGCGCGAGCAGGAACCGCTGGCCTCTTCTCAAGGGGCTGGAGCGCGAGGCCCTGGCGAGGCCGGCACATAGCCCGCCACGAGGTCGCGCAGCGCCGTCTGGAGGTCCACCTGGTGCTCGAGGTACGGCGTCCACGCTTTGCGCATCACGGGCTCGAAGGCGGCCCACTCCGGGTCCCGGGCATACAGACCATTGGCGGAGGCGTACGGCACGTAGCCGGGCCCGAGATGGTGGCGCACCACCTCGCCCGTGGTGAAGAACAGCAGCGCGTGCCATAGCGTCCGCGACGGAGTTTTACCCTGGCGGTCGAACTCGGCGCGGAGCGCCTTCATCATCGGGTCCACCAGGGCGTGCGAGGCTTCGTGGAAGACCGTCTCCAGCGGGGCCTCCTCGCGGTTCGAGAGCTTGTGGCTCGAGACGGTGATGACCGTTGGATCCACCAGCGTGTACGCGCCGAATCGGCTGGCGTGCCGGGACACCTGAACGGAGAAGGGCTGCGCGGGCCAGGGCACGCGATAGACCTCGGACAGCTCGCGGGCAATGTCCTGGCCGTACTGGCGGAGCTGCGGCTCGAGCGCGGCCACCCACGCGTGCGCCTCGCGTGTGGCCTCCGGCCAGTAGTGCGCGCGGTAGGGGCTCATGGCCTGCTCCAGGGCCGCCGCCAGCGTCGGATCGATCCCCGGACGGCCCGCCAGGGAGCCATCCTCAGGGACGCTCTCGAGCGCCCACCGCATGGACAGCAAGGTCGGGTCACTCAACAGCGCGAACATTCCCTCGGGGGTGTGCTCGCGATAGGTGGTGACAGCCGCGTCCCACGCCTGACGCTCGGCGGGTGTCCAGCGATCCTCCTCGGGGTGCTGGACCGTCAGTCCCTTTGGCGGGTGTGCCTCGAAATAGAGCTGCTGGTGGAGGTTGATCCAGGAGCTGACATGGAACGCGAACAGACTAGCGGTGGACGAAGCGGTCGCAGTGGACGAGGCGGCCGCGGGGGGCGTCACGGGCGCGCCCGCGCAACCGAGCACTCCCGCGACGAGGAGGAGCAGCGGGCCCAGGGACCAGCCCCGTGCGGGGCGGGCCAGATGAGAGGGTGTCGTGTTTCGCGCGAGCAGGCATCCGGACATGGAATGCAGGGGCATGGTGTGACCTCCACGCCCGCGCATGGCACATCGCATGCCAACGCATCACGGCTGGAGGCGTCCTCGTAACCTCCCGAGATGTGACGGGCCGAGCCCTGTCACCGGGTGACAAGTTGCCCGCCTCGCCATTCGCGGGTGACAGAGTGGCAGGGTTCCACCTCTGCTTGCGTGGGCGGCGGTAACACGCCTCGAAGCTCAGTACGGGCAGAGCTGGACCGACGGGCCCGGCTTCCGCTGAACGTGCGGCCATGCAGCTGTCTGATTCCCCGAGCGGCCGTCGTCGACTACGAGGCGGCTCGGTGGGCACCTGGCGCGAACGAAAGCCTGAAACCGGATCGCGGCGGCTGCGTATCAAAGGGATGAGCGCCCGTGACGGGCGCGCCTGGAGGTCCGCGACCATGTCTTCTTCCCTTGTCTCGCCCCGTGTCCGTTCCGCCCCGCCGAGGGGGGCGCGCCTGCTCCTGCCCGTGGCGCTGGCGGTGCTCGTGGTGTCGGGGGCGTGCACCGAGGCCCGGGGGGCGCCGCCGGACGCGACATCCACCCGGGCCGACGTCCAGGCGGCCACGACGGAGACGGCGTACCTGGCGGGCGGGTGCTTCTGGGGGATGCAGGATCTGCTGCGCAAGATTCCAGGCGTCATCAAGACGGACGTGGGCTACACGGGCGGCTCACCGGCGTTCGCGCACCCCACCTATGAGGACGTGCACACGGGCAAGACGGGCAACGCGGAGGCGGTGCGCATCGTCTTCAACCCGAAGCTGCTGACGTACGAGGCGCTGCTGGAGAAGTGGTACTTCCGCATGCACGACCCGACGACGCTCAACCGCCAGGGCAACGACGTGGGCACGCAGTACCGCTCGGCCATCTTCTACCTGTCGGACGAGCAGCGCCGGGTGGCCGAGGCGGTGAAGGCCCGGGTGAACGCCTCGGGCAAGTGGCCGCGTCCGGTGGTCACGCAGATCGTCGCCGCGGGCGAGTTCACTCCCGCCGAGGAGTACCACCAGGACTACCTGGTGAAGAACCCGGACGGCTACACCTGCCACTACATGCGCGACTGAGCGCTCACGCCCTAGCGCTGCGCGCTACGCTCGAGCAGGTGAACGCGGCACGCTGACGTGTCAGCCAGCCTGGTCAACACCCGGGCCGAGAATCGATACATTCCCATGGGTTGACTTCCTCTTGCCTCTCATGATGCAACTTGCTTACGAGCGACGCCCCATGACTCCCTGGCAGTAGTGGTTTTCAATGTTGGCAACACCCCGGCGCAGGGGAGGGAATCAACGAGAGTGAAGACCAGGCACGAAGCACATTCCCTCATCACGATCAGCCACGCTCGCGCCACCCGCTTCTCGTTCGATCTCGACACCACACTCCATCAATCGCACGCGATCAAGCTGATCGTCGGGCTCGACGCCGACGTGAGCGTGCGCGAACCGTCCGGTCTCCAGGTGTGTGCTCCGGTGGTAGTGATTCCGAGCGACATCGCCTCGTGTGTGGTGAGCCGAGGCCCGGTGATTTCGGTATTGCTCGATCCGGAGCACAATCGCGAGCCGAACGCGAGCACACGGGCGCTCGGCGGCACAGTGCCGATCGAGCTGGCCACGGCGCGCCGGCTGCGCGACCTGGCCTGGTCGACGCGGTGCTATCTCGAGAGCCCGCGGCATCTCGACGCGCTCGGTGAAGAGCTGCAGGCGATCGCGTTTCCGAGCACCCTCCACCGCGCGAACTTCGATGTGCGCGTCGAGTACGCCCTCGAGCGCTTTCGCGCTCACCTCGATGATGCCGACGGCGGGGAGCTCGAGCTGCAATCGCACCTCGGCGTGACGATCCAGCACTTCCGCGCGCTCTTCCTCCGCGACATCGGCATCTCGCCGCGCACCTGGCTGTTGTGGAATCGCCTCGTCCGCGCGCTGCGCATCGCGTTGTCGGGCGTCTCGCTGACCACCGCGGCGACGGCGGCGGGCTTTTCGGACCACGCCCACTTCTCGCGCACGTGCCGCCGCCTGCTCGGCTACACGCCCGGTGGCATCGTCGACCGCTGAGGGCCGGCAGGCCAGGTCCCTGGGGCTGTTCGTCCTGCCCCACCCGGCACGCCGCCCAAACGGGGGACAGGGTGGGGCAGGGCAGGGTGACGAACTAGGGCACGTCCACCGCACGTCCCCCGAATGGTGGGTCCGCCATGATGGCCTTGGCCAGACGATCGGCGAAGGCCTGGCCCTCCCGGGCGTAGGCGGCCGTCTCCTGCGGATTCAGGCGCACCCGCACCGCCGACATCGCGATGCCGCCGACCACCACCTCGATGATCAGCGCCCCGCTCCTGTCGCGCACCAGCCTGTACAGGAGCGGGCTCTGGAGCAGCACCTCTTCGTCGCTCACGGGACCTCTTCGACCCGGGCCTGCGCGACCGGGGCGTTGATCACCATCGCCTCCGGCACCCCACCGGAGGTGTACCCGCCGAACTTGAAACAATCCGTGTCCTCGGCGCTGGTGCACTTCCACACGCCCGGATCGCTGTCGACGGGCAGGCGCACGCAGACGCCAGCGGCATCGAGATCGAGCGTCATCATCCGCAGCGTCCCCTCGAAGTTCTTGGCCGGCAGGCCGAGCGCCTTGCCGAGGACCGCCGGGTCATGCTTGCCGTCCTTCATCGACTCCTGGACGGCATGCTGGATGACGGTCGCGGGCGCCGCGAACAGGTAACAGCCGGTGTCGTTGCACCGGCCAAAGTTCTTCGCGTTCGTCTGGACGACGAACGTCTGGTAGGCGCTGTCCTTCATCAGCCACGACACCTGGCGGCCCGGGAAGTTCTTGGCGACGTGCTTCTCGATGTTCCAGGGGCTGGCGCGCTGATCCGCCTCAGCGGAGATCTGGGCTTGCGTGGCATCGCACCGCGAAATGAGCGGCGCGGGAGGCGGATGGGTGGCCGCTCCAGTGGAGACGCAACCAGACGTGACCAGGACACAGAGCAACAGGGCGCCGACGACTCTCTTCATGGGAACCTCGTAGTGGAAACGGGAATGGGTGCTTCGAACAGCACCCGGGGGGATGCAATCTACCCAACCAGAATGAAGGGTGTCAGTACCTCTCATCGGAAGAAGCCCGTCTTCACCACTCCGGGCTCTGGCATGCTCTTCGGGTACGCGACCCAGGAGAGCTCGCATGAACATCACGCTGTCGCCCCAGGACTACGCCACGGCCTTCCGCCTGCTGACCAGGACTTCCAGACATCACGAGAACATCGCGCGGCTCATCCAGGAGCGCGTCCTGCCCCGGCTGCCCGAGCGGCCCTCCCTGCTCGATGTCGGCGCGGGGCCGGGCACGGTCGCCAGACGGCTCGCACCGCTGTTTGGCTCCCTGACCCTCATCGAGCCCAATCCGGACCAGCTCCGCGGGTTCGAGCTCGCGGGCGCCAAGATATTTCACGGCCTCCTGGAGCACTATGCCTCACCGGAGCAGTATGACCTCGTGCTCTGCTCCCACGTCCTGTACCACGTGCCCCTCGCGGACTGGGGTGGGTACATCGACAGGCTGCTCGCGCTCACCCGCCCGGGAGGGGCCTGCCTGCTGGTCCTCGGCGCTGCCCGCGGGCAGAGCTACCAGATGCATTGTGACTTCGCTCCGACGGAGGCGGTCAGTGAGCGGCTCATTCAGCTCCTGAAAGAGAAGCGAATCCCCCATGAGGTCGCGGCGGCCATGAATGGCTTCTCCGCCTCCAGCTTCGAGGAGATGTACACCCTTTGCCGCTTCCTGGTCCTCGAGGACTGTTACACCCACGAGCAGCTCGCCGCCTTGAGCGAGGACGAGGCGCGCCAGCTCGATGACAAGCTTCGCGCGCATGCCGAGCGCTGCCGCGGCCCCGACGGCGTCTATCGCCTGGAGCAGGACGAGGATCTCATCCTCCTCCCCAAACAGTAGGCATCAGGCCGAGGAACCGGGCGCACGAACGCTCGGCGCTTTCCTCTCTGAAATACCTCCCCAGATTGAGGGCGGGCCATGTCCGCTCTCTCTCTCTCCGCGGGCCTCGGAGGGCCGCTGCTCGGGCTCCTGCTCGCCGCAGCGCCCGCCTCCGCGAGCGATGCTCCCGCCTCCGGGGATACGGAAGCGCCGCGATGGTCGTTCGGCGGCGAGGGCAGCCTCTACATCCTCCCCGATGACACGGGCTACGTCGTCGGACGCGCGCATGTGAACCGCGGCCCCCTGGCCCTCGAGGCCCGTTACAACTACGAGCAGCTCCACGCCGCCTCCGTCTTCCTCGGGTGGAACTTCGGCTTCGGCGAGAAGCTCCGGCTCGAGCTCACGCCGATGGTCGGCGGGGTCTTCGGAGGGATGAGCGGGGTCGCGCCCGGGCTCGAGCTCGACCTTTCCTTCTGGAAGCTCGCGCTCTCCTCGGAGAGCGAGTACGTCTTCGACCTCGTGGAGCCGAGCGCCAGCTTCTTCTATGAGTGGTCGGAGCTTTCGCTCTGGCCGGTGGAATGGGCGCGCGCTGGCTTCGCCGTGCAGCGGACCAGGGTGGTCCAGACGCGCATCCAGTTCCAACGCGGCTTCCTCATCGGGCTCGCGTACCGGCACCTCTCGGTGGCGGCGTACTGGTTCAACCCGGGTTCGGAGGACGCCTACGGTGTCTTCACGCTCGGCGTGGAACTGTAGGCGGCGGGAGGGAGGCGTCGTGGCTCAGCGCGAGTAGGGTGACATGGAGTAGGGCCGGCTGCCCGGTTTCGTGGCCCAGGTCTTGTCCGGTCTGGCCTGCATCACGAAGCGAAGCTCGCCGCCCGCCAGGAGCTCCTCGTGGCGCACGTAGCTGCGCTCCAGCGGCTTGCCATTGAGCGTCACCTTGCCGATGTACGGATGGGCATCTCCGAGCTTCTCGGCCACGATCGTGAAGCGCTTGCCATTGGGCAGCTCCAGCGTGGCGCGCTCGACGAAGGGACGCCCAATGACATATTCGTTGCTGCCCGGTGTCACCGGATAGAAGCCGAGCGCGGTGAATACCAGCCAGGCCGACATCTGACCGCAGTCGTCATTGCCGGCCAGCCCATCGGTCGCCGCCTTGTACTGACTGTCGACGATCTGCTTCAGGCGCTCCTGCGTGCGCCAGGGCTGCCCGGCGTAATTGTACAGATAGGCGACGTGGTGGCTCGGCTCGTTGCCGTGTGCGTAATGGCCGATGAGGCCGGAGATGTCCTCGACGTGCGCGAACGACTCGGCGGACACCCGGGCGTCGAAGACGGAATCCAGCTTCGCGACCAGCTTCGCGTCGCCGCCGAGCAGCGAGATCAACCCGGCGGTGTCCTGCGGCATGTACCAGGAATACTGCCAGGCGTTGCCTTCGGTGTAGTCACTGCCGTAACCCACGGCGGCCGGATCGAACGGCTCGCGGTAGCTGCCATCGGACTTGCGCGCGCGCACGAAGCCGGTCCGTGTATCGAACACGTTGCGGTAGTTCTGCGCGCGCTTCTCGAACCGGGCGGCCAGCTCCTCGCGCCCCAGCGCGCGCGCCATCCTCGCGATGGTCCAGTCATCGTAGGCGTACTCGAGCGTCTTGGAGGCCGCCTCCGGCTCCTGGTCGATCGGCACATAGCCGAGCGCCATGTAGTGCTCGAGGCCGCCGTAGGGCTTGTAGGTGGCGCTGGCCACCATCGCCTCGAGCGCCTGGTCCGCCGGGTAACCGCGGATGCCCTTCATGTACGCGTCGGCGATCACCGGCACCGCGTGGTAGCCGATCATGCACCACGTCTCCAACCCGTGGAATTGCCAGACCGGCAGGACGCCGTAGGGGCTCACCCGCTGGGATGCGATGAGGGAATGGATGAAGTCATTGTTGCGCTGCTCGGGCTGGAGCAACGTCAGCAGGGGGTGTTCGGCGCGGTAGGTGTCCCACAGCGAGAACGTCGAGTAGAACGAGAACCCCTCTGCCTGATGGACCTGGTTGTCGGGGCCCCGGTAGCGGCCATCGATGTCGGTGAACAAGCTGGGCGCGATCATCGCGTGGTAGAGCGCTGTGTAGAGCATCTTCCGCATCGGAGCCGGCGCGTCGATGTCGACCACCGAGAGAGCCTTCCGCCACTCCTCGCGCGCCGCGGCCCGGGTGGCATCGAAGTCCCAGCCCGGCATGTCGCCTTCCAGGTTGCTCAGGGCGTTCTCCTCGCTCACCGGAGAGATCGCCACCTTCACCAGCAGCTCGCGGTCCTTCAGGTCGCCGAAGTCGAACACGCCGACCAGCTCCCGGCCCTCGAGCTGCGCGCGCTCGGCGGTTCCTCGGCCCGGGGTCGAGAAACCCTTGTATTCGATCTTCTCCTCGCGGTTGTGCAGCGCGTGTCCGGTCAGGGGCTGTGAGAAGCGCATGGCGAAGAACAGGGGCCGGCCCGGTGCCCAACCGCGAACCTCGCGGAAGCCGGTGACCGTCCCGTCCTTGAGCACGCGCAAGCGCGACCACAGCACCTTGCCGGGATGGTTGTAGATGCTCGAGCGCTGATCGATCAGCAGGTGGGCGGGAGTCCCTTTCGAGAACCGGTACCGGTGCAGGCCGACACGCCGGTTTGCCGTCAGCTCGGCGCGGATGCCAGGGTCCGACAAGGTGACCGCGTAGTAGCCGGGCTCGGCCTTCTCGTCGTCATGGCTGAAGCGCGAGCGGTAGCCGCTGCCCGGCTTGTCCGGGTCGCCCGGCTCCAACCGGACCTCGCCTGCGAGGGGCATCACCAGCACGTCGCCGAGATCGGAGTGCCCGGTGCCGGAGAAGTGCGTATGGGAGAACCCCTGGATGGTGCCGTCGTCGTAGCGATAGCCCGACGCCCATTTGTAGCTTTCGCGGAAATGGCGGATCTGCGTGTCGGGGCTCAACTGGATCATCCCGAACGGCACGACGGCACCGGGGAAGGTGTGGCCATCACCTCCCGTTCCGATGAAGGGATCCACCGAGTCGCAGGCCTTGTCCGAAGCTCTGGCCCTGGCGGACGCCGCGGTCAGACTTCCCAATATGGCGATGAACACGAACACGCCACGGCGGCACGCGCCGGACAGGCGTGGATGACGGTCCTTCCACATGGTTCTCTCCCTCCGCATGCTCCGGAAGCTACCTCTGCTCCACCTCGGAGGAAGAGGGAAACATGCGGGGCGAGGCCTCCGGCGCGTCCACCTCCGGCCAGCGCAGTCGCTGCTGCGGCGAGCGGTAGAGGAGCGGACGCTAGAGCCCCCTGGTATGGTGCGTCCAGAACGCTCTAGCGATGATGTGCCTTCTCGTCCCCTCGCTCGCCGCGGAGGGGGCGCCGGGTCTCAGGGCTCAGGGGCAGAGAAAGCGCACCTGGTAGTCCTGGCACATGCCATTGGACTGCTGAGCGTTGTAGCAATATCCCCCGGTGGGCAGTGAGCAGGAATAGACCTGACCGGTGCTGTTCCAGGGCACGCCGCTGATTGTCCGGCACTCAATGGCGATGGGGTTGGAACACACCGCGTAGCCCTCGCTCTGGATCGCCGCCAGCGTCTCGAAGTCGCCGTAGCCACCGGCGTCATCGCGGCTGATCCACTGCGTCCAGGTGGGCGTGCTGGCCGTGACGTTGATGGAGCGCGCGGTGTAGGCGTTGAGCACCCGGCCATGGCTGTCATTGAGCGCCGCGGCCTGCACCGTCTTGGGTCCCGTGTAGCTCCAGGACTTGAACTGGGTCGTCGGGGTGCTCGGGGCCGCGGTGAAGGGGAAGAGGGTGCCGTCCCCCCAGGTGAACTTGAAGCTCACGGGGTCCGAGTAGGGCCAGCAGGGGCGCATTCTCGTGGTGTAGGGGGCCGCGTTGTTCATCGGCACCGACGAGGGCCCCAGCAGCAGGGGGCGAAACGCGGTGGAGCCCGTGGAGCCCGTGCCCACGAGATCCCAGAACCGGATGTGCCTGCGCGAGGTGCTCCACAGGTTGTTCCAGTCTTGTGAGTATCCGGCAGCCGAGGCGCGCGCGGTGATGAACAGCTGCCAGTCCAGATCGAAGGTGCTTGCGCTGACCGTCTCGTTGGTGCCGTCGCCATCCGCGTCACCGCACGTGTTGCCGTAGTAGCCCCACAGGTCGCCGTACAGGTAGGGACGCGCGCCTACCTGCGCGTGGGCGAGCCACTCATTATAGAGGTAGGCACGCACGGCGACCTGGGCCCAGACCGTGGGATAGATGTGGCCAGACACACTGCCCGTCACCGGCTGGGGCGTAGGTGCGCTGCCCAGGCTGTAGCTGGCGGAACCGCTGCAGCCTCCGGTGCTGCAGGTGTAATCGAAGCTACCCGTGGCCGTCTGCTGGCCATTGTAGGCGACCGTGCCCGAGGCGCTTGCGTTGATGTCCAGTCCCAGGTTGATGGGCAGGTTGAAGCCGATATGCACCGGGAGGGGGCCCACCCAGGCGGTCACCGAGCCGAGATAGGGCTTGGCGATCTCGTCCGACCAGCTGAAGCCGTAGTTGAGCGTGCCATTCACCGTGGTACCGTGGCTCACCGCCGCATTGCCATAGATGTGCGCGTGGTCGAACCCGACCGAATAGGGAATACACGCCCCGAAGATTTTCACTCGCTTGGTGGCTGTCACCACCTCGCCCGTGGCGCCGCCGGAGATGTTGCCCGTGGTGCTGAGCGAGCCGGAAAACCCGCCTCCAAAGTTTTTGGAGGCGCCGATGGGTGTATTGAATGAGAAGCTCTTGCTCCAGCTGTGCAGGACGCTCGAGCACGAGGCGAGGCGCTGCCCCACCTTCCCGTCTTCCGCCGACTCGGCGATCTGCTTGAGGTAAGGGGTCAACTCACCCATCTCCTCGGAGATCGCGATCTCGTCGGCGATCCGTTTGTCCACGGAGAGCACCAGTCCCTCCTCGCCTCTCTCCTTGGACCGCTCGAACTCGGCGACGATCTCCTCCCGCAATCCATTGCTCAAGGACAATTCGAAGACGGCCTTCGGGTCGCTCACCGTGTAGACGTCCCGTGAGAAGTACTCCCCGGTGTCATCCACCGTGTAGCCGCTGATGTTTCGCAACGTCCAGCCCTCGCCCTGGTCGAGCACCTTCTCCTGGTAGACCTCCTCCTCGGGGATGGGCTCGGGCTCCTTGTCTTGCGCGTGCGCGGACGGGCTCGCCGCGAGCGCGTAGGCGGTGGCCAGACAGAGGGCAAGGATGTTCCATCCACGGCGCGAGGCCGTGGTGGCGATACGGGGGTGATTGGACATGAGGGGGTTCCTTGAAACGAGACGGGAACAGCGAACAGACGCCAATGCAGGGAGCGAGCCAGGGAAGCCAGAAGCCTTCCATACTCGGGAGGGAGGGCAACCCATGGCTCCGCTGTTGCCTGGGAATCAAGGAAAAGACGCTTTCCCGATTGCTTCCAAAGCAACACACCCAACTGCTTGGGGTGCCACGTTCGCCTCCTCCGCTCCTGTTTGGGGGAGCCCCACCTGCCGTGCTCACGGCATAGCGCTCGCAGCTGGCGAGCTTGTTGCCCGAGGCTCCGTAGCTGACGTGCTTGTAGAAGGGTAATAATAACTTGATATGGATGGAATATTGATCCACGTCCACTGCCGGTAGGGCACGTGCGGCAACACCCGCTCCACCAGGTGCACCGCCATCCCTGGTGAGCCAGAAGGCGGCGCCCTGAGCACGGCCACCGCGAGCCGTGCCGAGCCTCAAGGGGTGGAGTGCCCGCCAATCTCCGGGAAGCGTTCGTAGGCCCGTTTGAGCGCATCCAGGTGAGTAGGGTTGTCCAGGTCGAGCGGCGCATCGGTGAGCTGCACGACCCACCCGCCCGTCGCGGTGCGCCGC
This sequence comes from Vitiosangium sp. GDMCC 1.1324, assembly GCF_003044305.1. Classification (GTDB taxonomy): domain Bacteria; phylum Myxococcota; class Myxococcia; order Myxococcales; family Myxococcaceae; genus Archangium. Next base: position 810,413 of record NZ_PZOX01000001.1, read on the forward strand.
GCCCGTGAGAGCAAATCCGCGTCGCGGGCGGGGTCCGGAAAGCCGATGGCCCGTGCGGCAGCGGCCGACCAGTAGTTGCTCGCTCCGGGGCGGTCTCGGGCTCCAGTGGTAGGTAATTGAGGGGAGCATCCGGGCGAGGGCTCAGGTGGATGCCCGCGCTCGTGTCACTCGCGCGTCTCGTGTCCATGCATTGGGCACGATCATGATTCCCCCACCTCTTCCTCCGCACCTCGAGTCGCGCCGCTCCCAGATATTCCCCGTCCTGGACGCCCGGGATCGCGAGCGCATGCAACGCTTCGGTGAAGTTCGGCGCTTCCGTGATGGGGAATGCCTCGTGGCGGCCGGGCAGCCGAGCCCCGGGATGCTCGTGCTCGTCCAGGGCCGCGTGGCCCTCTCCCGGCGCGATGGTCTGGGGCACTCGATTCCCATTGTGGAGGAGGGCCCGGGACAGTTTCTCGGCGAGGTGGCCCAGCTCTCCGGACGCCCCGCGCTCGTTGACGCTCACGCGGTGGGCGAGGTGGAAGCGCTGGTCATTCCCCCGCCTCGTCTGCGCGCGCTGCTAGTGGCGGAGGCGGACCTCGGCGAGCGCATCATGCGCGCCCTCATCCTGCGTCGCGTGGGTCTGATCGAGACGGGTGGGGGAGGGCCCGTCCTGGTGAGCCCTCTCGAGTGCGCGGGCATGGTGCGCCTGGAGGGCTTCCTCTCGCGCAATGGCCACCCGTACCTCGTGCTGGACCCGGCGCGGGACGACGAGGCGGTCTCGCTGATCGAGCGCTATTCGCCGCGCGAGGAGGAGCTCCCGCTCGTGGTGTGCCCCGATGGGTCGGTCCTGAAGAACCCCTCGGAGCGCACCATCGCCCGGGCGCTCGGACTGCTCCCGGAGGCGGCCTTCGAGACGCTCTATGATGTCGCCGTGGTGGGCGCGGGCCCCGCGGGGCTCTCCACCGCCGTGTACGCGGCCTCCGAGGGACTGCGGGTGCTCGTCCTGGACCTGCGGGCCTTCGGGGGGCAGGCGGGTGCGAGCGCGCGCATCGAGAACTATCTGGGCTTCCCCACCGGCATCACCGGCCAGGCGCTCACCGCGCGCGCCTACGTGCAAGCGCAGAAGTTCGGCGTGGAGATGGCCATCCCGGCAGAGGTCGCCTCCCTGCGCTGCGAGGCCTCTGGCGCGCCGCTCACGCTCGCGCTGACCGACGGGCGGAAGGTGCGCGCGCGGACTGTGGTGGTGGCCAGCGGTGCACGCTACCGCCGTCCCGCGCTCGCGAACCTCGGCCGGTTCGAGGGCCGTGGGGTCTTCTACTGGGCCAGCCCCATCGAGGCTCGCATGTGCGACGGCGAGGAGGTCGTGCTCGTGGGCGGTGGCAACTCCGCGGGCCAGGCGGCCGTGTTCCTCGCGGACCACGCGTGCCGGGTCCGTGTGCTCGTGCGCGGCCGGGTGCTCGCCGCGAGCATGTCCAGCTACCTCATCGAGCGCATGGCCGCGTCTCCTCGCATCGAGCTGATGATGGAGACGGAGGTGGTTGGGCTGGAGGGCTCGGACGAGCGCGGCTTGCAGCGCGTGCGCTGGCGGCACCGGCCCAGCGGGCACGAGGAGGAGCATGACATGCGCCACCTCTTCCTCTTCATCGGGGCGGACCCGGCCACGGAGTGGCTCGCGGGCTGCGGTGTAGCGCTGGACGCGAAGGGCTTCGTGCGCACGGGCGCGGAGCTCGGCGAGGAGCCGCTCCAGGCGGATACCTGGGAGGCCGCCGGACGGGTGCCGCTCGCGTTCGAGACGAGCCTGCCCGGTGTGTTCGCCATCGGCGACGTGCGCTCAGGCTCCGTCAAGCGCGTTGGCAGCGCGATCGGCGAGGGCGCGGCCGTGGTGGCGCAGTTGCACGCCTACCTGGCCTCCGCCGCCGCGTCCGAATCCCGGCGCACCAGCATGCACGGGCCGTCCGAGACGGTGCACCCGGGCGAGGGGGCGCAGCAGGGGGCCGGCGCCCCTGGCGCTGCCTTGCCGCCACAGTGAGGCCTTGACCGCGACGGCGATCACGAGCATGTCGTTGCCGCTTCAGAGCGGGGGTGTTCATGAAGGCGTTGGTGTCTCTGGCCCGCCTCGACGGCATGGCGCAGGCGGAGCTGTGTGCTCGGGGAGAGGTCTCGGCGGCCGAGTTGTTCGACGCGTGCATGGCGCGCATCGAGGCGTTGAATCCGCTGTTGCGTTCGGTCGTCACGGTCGAGCGCGAGCGCCCCCGTCCGGCGAGCTCGGGGCCATTCTCCGGGGTGCCGTTCCTGGTGAAGGACTCCACGCCGTGGCCAGGTCTGCGTTGGTCGATGGGCTCACGGCTGTTCGCGGCCAATGTCGCCCAGCAGCAGACGCCCTACGGCAGGCGGCTCGAAGAGTCGGGGCTCGTGTGCGTCGGCAAGAGCGCGCTGTCGGAGTTCGGTCTGCTCGGCAGCACCGAGACGTTGCTGGAGGGCGTGACACACAACCCGTGGAACCTCGCCTGCTCGGCCACGGGCTCGTCCGGCGGAAGCGCGGCTGCCGTCGCCGCGGGGCTCGTCCCGCTCGCGCACGCCAACGACGGGGGCGGTTCAATCCGCAACCCCGCGTCGGCGTGTGGTCTCTTCGGCTTCAAGCCGAGCCGGGGCCGCACGGTGCCAGCGAGCTTCGCCAGCTCGGATTTCGGGGACATGACGAGCGATCACTGCATCAGCCGCTCCGTGCGTGACAGCGCACTGTTCCTATCGATCACCGAGGATCGCTCGAGTGGTGCGCCCGTCGGCTTCGTGCGTGAGCCGATCGCTCGCAAGCTGCGCATCGCGACCTGGACGCGGACGATGATGGGGGCGGAGCCGGAGCCCGCGGTCCGCCGCGCCTACGATGAGGCGGTGGCGCTGCTCACCGAGCTCGGTCACAGGGTCGAGCCGATCGCGCCGCCTGGCTTCGACGCTCCCGTGCTGAGCGACGCGTTCTTCCTCGTTGCGGGTGCGGCCATCGCGGACATCGTCGAGAGGGTCGATCAGCTGCGTGGCATGCCCGTGCAGAACGATGAGCTCGAGCCATTCACCTGGGCGCTGGTCGAGACCTTCCTCGCGCGAGGTCCCGACGCGCTGCCACAATCGCGCGCCGCCTTCGCGAAGGCGGTGCAGACCTATCTCGAGACGACACGAGGGTACGACGTGGTGCTCACGCCGACGATTGCCACCGAGCCGTGGCTCATCGGGCACCTCTCGCCGATTCTCGGACGAGAAGAGCTGATCCGCCGCACGGGGCGCGCCGTCGGTTACACGCCGATCCACAACATCGCGGGGTGCCCCGGGATGTCCGTCCCTCTTCACTTCCCGAAAGACGGTCTCCCCATCGGCACACACTTCGCCGCGGCCCCGGGTGCTGACGCGTTGCTCTTCGGCCTCGCGTACCAGCTCGAACAGGCGCGCCCATGGAAGGACCATTGGGCGCCCTATTCGATTCCCGGTGTCAGCGGCGTTGGGCCAGCGCCGACTCGACATACTTGATGCCCTTGGAGGTGATCGCCTTGCCCTTCTTCGTGTCCTGCGCGAAGCCGGTGTGCAGGCGCAGCGCCTTGGCCGCATTCGGGGCGGCGTACGTCACGCCGAGCTCACCCCAGAAGCGCGAGGTCGTACCCGACGTCACCTCCACGTCCAGGCTCCGCGCGAGGTAGAGCGGAATGAGCGAGCGCAGGAGTTGATCCTTCTGTCGCCCGGCCGCCACCAACTCCTCCTGCTTGGGATGGGCCCGTAGCGCGTCCACCAGCGTTCCCACGGCATCCTCCGGTTCCGAAGCCGGGGCCCGCGCCGGGCCGGGTGTCTTCCCCACCGCGGTCTTCTTATGGCTCTCGGAGGCCGTCTTGCGCACGGCGGTGGGCCTGGCCTTCTTCTTCGGCCTGGCGACCTTCTTCGCACGCGGCGCCTTCCGCGACCCGGCGGACGCCTCGCGCCAGGTCTCCGCTCGCCGCACCTCCATGCGTCCCGTGGCTGGCAGCGGCGGGAGTGAGAGCGACACGACGGGCTCTGGGACCTCGTGCACCTCCCCGCGCGGAGCAACCGAAGGGGTGTCTCTCATCGGACGAAGGGACTCACCGGGCTGTCTGCCCAGGACGTAGTCCCGCAGCGTCTCGTACGTTTCACCCACCACGCCCGCGAGACCCACGCGCTCTAGCAGCGATTCCAACCACCGAAGACCGTTGAACACCTGGCGAGCCCTCCTCGAAACGCAGGAGGCTACAGCCACTTCCAGGAAAACCTCCAACTCGAAGTGACTCCCGCCTCAGGGCACTTCCCCCGCTGAAAGCGATTTCGCCATCCACGGGAGTGGTCTCGCTCGCGGACCGGAAATGCGACGCGATGCAGGACCCGGAATGGGTGCGCCACCTGGAACAACACATTGCGTCAATGACGACACCCACCCGAAGAAGGATTGTCTGGCTGCGTCAAACCCTATGAGTGTCCACTATTGAGCGGAATTGCCATCGGGTTTGACGCACGAGGCCATCACCCTCGATTTCTAGCCTTTCGCACAAGGCTGCCATCACTATTTGACTGCGCTTTCAAAAGATCTCTTTACTCGCCGGATAATCTGCTTTAAGTCTGTTGTGGAAAGCACGGAGCAGCCTCGAGCTGAGCTGCGGTGCTTTGACGCAGCGCGAAACGCAGACCGAGGCAAGGACATGCCTCCGGATGGAGGGACTCCCACGCGGCTCGCGTCCGAGCCGGCGTGACGCTCGTTTCTTGCCAGAAACCTTGGCGTAGCACCCGTCCCCAACCCTGACAGTCTGAAAGGCTTCAACCCGAGCGGTTCACTCTCCAGGAGAGAATGCAATGATCAAAAAAGTGGCATCCACGATTTCCGCATTGGCCACAGCGGCGGGCCTGTGCGCGGCCTATCCGGGTGTGGCCGAAGCGCAGACGCCTATTTCCCAGGCGAACACCACCATCTTTGGCCCTCGCGTCTACGTCTTCGATCCGACCATGGCGGCGGGTGACATCAACAATGTCGCCAATACGGTCTTCACCAAGATGGAGGCCAATCAGTTTGGCACCGACCGGTATGCGCTGCTCTTCAAGCCGGGCACGTATAACGTCACCTTCAACGTGGGCTTCTACACCCACGTCGCGGGTCTGGGACAGAACCCGGACGACGTGAACATCAACGGCGGGGTGAACGTCAACGCCCAGTGGATGCCCAACGCCAACGCGACCTGCAACTTCTGGCGCACCCTCGAGAACTTCGCCGTCACCCCGTCCAACGGCGTCACGCGGATCGCCGTTTCACAGGCCGCTCCCTTGCGGCGCCTGCACGTCAAGGGCGAGCTGCACCTGTTCGACTTTGACGCGAACTGGAATGCCGGCTGGGCCAGCGGCGGATTTCTCGCCGATTCCCTCGTAGATTCGACCGTCGTTCCCGCCTCGCAGCAGCAATGGCTCTCCCGAAACAGCAAGTGGGGGAGCTGGTCGAACGCCGTGTGGAACATGGTGTTCGTGGGAAGCGTCAATACGCCGGCCGCCTCGTGGCCGGATCCGCCCTACACGATCGTCGACCGGACGCCGGTCATCCGGGAGAAGCCCTACCTCTATACCAGCGGCGGGCAGTACTACGTCTTCGTCCCGGACCTGCAGACGAATACCCAGGGCACCAGCTGGGCCGCGGGCCCCACGCCGGGACAGTCCCTCCCCATCTCCCAGTTCTACATTGCCCGTCCGGAGACGGACAGCGCCGCCAGCCTCAACAGCGCGCTGAGCCAGGGCAAGCACATCCTGTTCACCCCGGGCGTCTACTCGCTGAATGACACGCTTCGCGTCAACAACGCCAACACCATCCTCCTCGGCATTGGTGTTCCCTCGCTGATTCCGACGAGTGGAACCCCGGCCATCTCGGTCGCCGACGTGCCTGGCGTGAAGATCGGCGGCATGATCCTCGAGGCCGGTACGGTCAACTCCGCCAGCCTCCTGGAAGTCGGCCCCACGGGCAGCTCGATCGATCACTCGGCCAACCCGACCTTCCTGTACGATCTGACCGTCCGGACCGGTGGGGCGTTCCCCGGGCGGAACGACGTGGGTATCAAGATCAACAGCAACAACGTCGTGGGTGATCAGCTCTGGCTGTGGCGCGCGGATCACGGAGAGAGCGCCTTCTGGAACACCAACATCACGAAGAACGGCCTCGTCGTGAACGGGAAGAACGTCACGATCTACGGCTTGTTCAACGAGCACCACGAAGAGTATCAGACCTTGTGGAACGGCAATGGCGGCCGGGTGTACTTCTACCAGTCCGAGATTCCCTACGACGTCCCCAACCAGGCGTCGTGGATGAATGGCGCGGTGAACGGCTACGCGTCGTACAAGATTGCCGACACGGTGACCACGCACGAGGCGTGGGGTCTGGGTGTGTACTCCTACTTCCGGGACGCGGCCGTCAAGCTGAACACTGCGATCGAGGCGCCCAACTACCCGGGCATCAAGATCCACCACATGACCACCATCTGGCTGAATGGAATGGCGGGCAGTGAGATCACCCACGTGATCAACAATACCGGTGGCAGGGTCTACGGCAGCACTCCCGCCGATGCCATGAGGCAGACCGTTGCTGAGTACGCGGGCACAGGGACGCCGCCGCCGACCGACACCCAGGCGCCGACCGCTCCGGCGAACCTGACGGCCACGGCCGTGTCGAGCAGCCAGATCAACCTGAGCTGGGGCGCTTCGACGGACAACGTGGGCGTGACCGGCTATGACATCTACCGCAACGGCACGCTCATCGGCTCGTCGACCACGACGTCGTACAGCAGCACCGGGCTGACGGCTTCGACCACCTATAGCTATACGGTCAAGGCGAAGGATGCGGCCGGCAACGTCTCGGCTGCCAGCAACACCGCCAGCGCCACCACTCCGGCTGGGAGCGACACCCAGGCGCCGACCGCTCCGGCGAGCCTGACGGCCACGGCCGTGTCGAGCAGCCAGATCAACCTGAGCTGGGGTGCTTCGACGGACAACGTGGGCGTGACCGGCTATGACATCTACCGCAACGGTACGCTGATTGGCTCGTCGACCACGACGTCGTACAGCAATACGGGGCTGACGGCTTCGACCACCTATAGCTATACGGTCAAGGCGAAGGACGCGGCTGGCAACGTCTCGGCCGCCAGCAACACCGCCAGCGCGACCACGCAGTCGAGCGGCGGCGGCACTGGTAGCGAGTTCACCTACGGGGCGAGCAGCGTCAGCTCCACCCAGGCGCTTACGTGGTTCGTGCCCACCGGCTTCACGGCGAACTACGTCATCATCCACTACAGCTACCCGGGCCTCGGGCAGCAGAACGTCACCATGACGTACAACAGCGGCACGGGCCGTTGGGAGACCCCCGTGAACGGTCTGACCTCGGGTGTGACGCTCTCGTACTCGTTCACCTACAACAAGAACGGCGCGCAGTACGACACTCCGACGTACACCTGGACCAAGCCTTAAGGGTCTGTAGAGGTCTCGACTCGAGCGGCCCACTCCCCCGAGCAGCTTCGCGGCGGGAGTGGGCCGTTTCGCGTCCGCCGATCGCAGTTTCTTTGAAATCTTCCGGTTGGGGTGGGGGATGGGGCCCTGAGGTCCTCTGCTGAGCCACGAAACCGCGGGCGTTCCGCAGAAGTGGCTGACAGACTCGGCTGCCCCATGATCCCGTTGCTAGCCGTGGTCGCGCTGGTGAGCGCTGCCGCACCCTCTGAATCCGACTCCCTCTTCCGGCAGCTCGCGGAGACGCGTTACTTCAACCTGGGCCGGCCAGCGGCGGTGCGGATCACGCCCGACGAAGAGACGGTGCTCTTCCTCCGGAGCCCGCCAACGTCCGGCGTGAGCTCGTTGTTTGCATTTGACGTCGCCACCGGACAAACTCGCGAGCTGCTCACGCCAGAGAGCGTCATCGCGGGCGCGCAGGAGACCTTGTCCCCCGAGGAGAAGGCGCGCCGTGAGCGCATGCGCGTCACAGGCCGCGGCTTCACCTCGTATGCACTCTCCAACGATGGGCGGAAGGTGCTGCTCTCGCTCTCGGGCAAGCTCTATGTCGTCGAGCGCGGCTCCGGGAAGAGCACCCAGCTCAACGCGGGCGCGGGTGTCATCGACCCGCAGTTCTCGCCCGACGGCAAGCAGGTCGCCTACGTCCGCGACAACGACGTGTTCCGCGTCGAGCTCGCCACCAACGAAGAGCGCCGGGTCACTCGTGGCGGCACTCCCGACCGGACGCACGGCCTCGCCGAGTTCGTGGCGCAGGAAGAGATGTACCGCTTCACCGGCTACTGGTGGAGCCCCGACGCGAAGCACATCGTCTACGCCGAGGCCGATACGTCCGGCGTCGAGAAGATCCACATCATCGACCCGGCGAGCCCGGAGCAGGGCGCCCAACCGTTCGCGTACCCACGGCCCGGCAAGCCGAACGCCCGGGTGCGGCTCTTCGTCGTGCCGGTCGCGGGTGGCCCGGCGAAGGAAGTCAAATGGGACGCGGAGAAGTACCCCTACATGGCAACGGTGAGGTGGCCGAAGTCGGGCCCGCTCACCTTGCTGGTACAGAACCGCACGCAGACGGAAGAGGTGCTCCTCGCGGCGGATCCGCGCACGGGCCAGACGCGCCCGCTCCTCGTCGAGAAGGACGACGCGTGGCTCGCGCTGGACCAGACCTTCCCCGAGTGGCTGGAGGACGGCAGTGGCTTCCTTTGGTCCACCGAGCGCAATGGGGCCTCGGAAGTGGAGCTCCGCCGCGCCGACGGAAGCCTGGCGCGGTCGCTGGTGAGGCCGGGCGCCGGCTTCCAGACGCTGGTGCGCTATCAGCCGAAGGAAGACGTCCTGTACTTCCTGGGCGGGCCCAACCCGACCGAGCGGTACCTGTGGCGGGTCAAGGGCGGCGGTGAGCCCGAGCGCATCACCTCGGGCGGCCCCGCGCTCGAACGGGCGGTCGTCTCCGCCCGGGGCGGCTTGATCGTCGTCACGACCGAAGGTCCCTCGAGCCTGCGCCGGGTGTACGTCCATCGCTCCGACGGGACGCGCCTCGGCGAGCTGCCTTCGGTCGCGCGCGAGCCTCCGTATGAGCCCCGGTTCGAGCTGCGGCAGGTCGGGCCCGAGCGGTTCTGGACCTCGATCATCCGGCCCCGGAACTTCAAGCCCGGCGTGAAGCTGCCGGTCATCGTCGAGATCTACGGGGCCGCCTACCCGGTGGTCCACCAGAGCATGGCGATGAACCTCATCTCTCAGTGGATGGCGGACCAGGGCTTCCTCGTGGTGAAGCTGGATGGCCGTGGAACGCAGCTGCGCGACCGCGCGTGGGAACGGAAGATCAAGTTCGACTTCGCCGGCGTGCTCGACGATCAGATCGCCGCGCTGCGGGCGCTCGCCGCCGAGGTGCCGGAGATGGACCTCACGCGCGTGGGCATCGAGGGGTGGAGCCACGGCGGGTTCATGTCCGCGCTGGCGGTGCTCGCGCGCCCGGATGTCTTCAAGGCCGCGGTCGCTGGCGCCCCGGTGGCGGACTGGCGCGACTACGACAGCCACCTCGCCGAGCGTTACCTCGGGCTGCCGGAGGAACACCCGGATGCATACGAGAAGAATTCGCTGCTCACTTATGCGAAGGCGGACAAGCCCATGGGCAAGCTGCTGCTCATCCATGGCACCGCCGATGACAACGTCTTCTTCTCGCACACGCTGAAGCTCTCCGATGCGTTGTTCCGCGCCGGCAAGCCTCACGAGGTGCTGCCGCTGAGCGGGTCCACACACATGGTCGCCGATCCCGCCATGAACGAGCGGGTCTGGGCGAGGCTGGTACGCTACTTCCAGGAGAATCTCTAGCGGCCGGATGCTCCGATGTTCGAACGGAGGCGGGAGGATGCGTTGCCATGGCTGAGCGCGACCGGGCACAAGAACCGACGACGGAGGATGAACTGCGGGAAGCGACGATCGGTGCGCCGACCGAGGTCAACGGTCAGATCCTGCTCGTCGACTACGATCCCGAATGGCCGGTGCTGTTCGCACGGGAAGCGGAGAAGATTCGTGCGGCGCTGGGGGACCGGGCGCTCCTGATCGAGCACGCCGGGTCCACGTCGGTACCGGGTTTGATGGCGAAGCCCATCATCGACATCATCGTCGCCGTGGCGGACTCCGGGGATGAATCGACCTACGTTCCCGCCCTGGAGGCGGTTGGCTACCAGCTCCGCATTCGCGAACCGGAGTGGGAGCAGCATCGCCTCTTGAAAGGGACCCATCCCGACGTGAACATGCACGTCTTCACCATCGGTTCGAGGGAGATCAGCCGCATGCTGATGATGCGTGACTGGTTGCGCTCGAACGAGGCCGAGCGCGAGCTCTACGCCGCCACGAAACGAGAGCTGGCGTCACGCACCTGGAAGTACGTGCAGAACTACGCCGATGCCAAGTCGACGGTGATTGCCGAGATCATGGCGCGTGCCGAGGCTGCTCGCGCCGCCGATAGCTCGAGACGATGAGTGGAAGTCTAACGCTTTGTCCAAGGGGGTGCCCATGTCGTGGCTCGATACGTTGGATGACATTCGGACGCGGGACTTCAGCAAGGTGTCCGCGCAGGAAAGGGAGAAGGCCGCACGGGACGTCATCAACCTGTGCTCCTACGCGTCCGCGGTGGTGGCCATCTCTCCCATCCCATTCTCGGACGTGGTGCTGATGCTGCCCATCCAGACGGGCATGGTGATGACGGTGGGGCACATCTACGGGCGGAGGGTGGACAAGGCCTCCGCCAAGGATCTCATCCTCGAGCTGGGCGCCACCGCGGGCGTGGGCTTCCTGGCTCGGCAGGGCATCAAGGCCCTGCTGCCGGTCTTCGGCGCGCTGCTCACCGTGGTGCCGGCCTTCGCGGCCAACTGGGCCATGGGCCGCGTGGCGATGGAGTACTTCAAGAACCCGGACGCCAGCAAGGAGGAGCTGAAGCAGGTCTTCGAGCGTGCCAAGGAAGAGGGCAACTCGCTCTTCTCCAAGGATGCCTTCAACAACTTCCGGAAGAAGAACGAGGCCGACATCCACGCAGTAGCGAAGGCGCAGGACGCGGAGCCGTCTCCGGACGAAGAGCCCGAGCAGGCAAGGGCCGCGGCTCCGGCGGCGAAGAAGAAGGCCACCACGAAGAAGGCGGTAGAGAAGAAGCCCCTGGGCAAGCCCGCCACCGCGAAGAAGGCCGCCGCGAAGAAGGCGTCCCGCAAGGCTGCTGCTCAGAGTTCCGAGCCGGAGGAAGGTGCCGAGGCGCCTCTCACCGTGCGGACCCTGATCGAGCGAGAGCTGCCGCGCCGTATCAAGGCCAGGAACGAGCTGGCTCGCGACATCCAGGCCGTCATCCACCTGGACATTCGTGGTGATGAGGGCGGTCAGTGGACCGTGGACCTGACGCGCGCTGACCGCTGGGTCGGCCAGGGACTGAAGGGGGAGCCCCGGGTGACGGTGCGCTGTGCGGACAGCGACTTCCTGAAGATCGCCACCGGCCGGAAGGACGCGAAGATGGCCGTCCTCTCTGGTGCGCTGGAGTTCGAGCCGCTCGATCTCGAGCTGGCGGGGCAGATCGGTCAGTTGCTGGCGTGAGGCGCGGGCCCGAGTGCTCGGCATCCTGGGAGGCGAGGGTCGAGCGCTCCCTTGGTGTTCATGAAACCGTGGATGTGGCACACCATTTGGCGCGAGCTATACACAGTTTCGTGATGAACGGTAAGAAGCGGCAGGGACGGCCCCGGAAGGCACCGAAGGGAACGCGCGGGGCCGCGAAGAAGGGGGATGTCTTCGAAGCCCAGGCGCGCGAGCTGGCGCTCCTCTGGGGGGAGGCGGAGCCGCCGAGCCGGGGGCCCAAGCCGAGCCTCAGTGTCGACCGGGTCGTTCAGGCCGCCATCGAGATCGCCGACGCCGATGGGGTCCATGCGGTGTCGATGCAGCGGGTCTCGAGCGAGTTCGGCTTCACGACGATGGCGCTGTACCGCTACGTGCCGAGCAAGGCCGAGCTCTTCGCGCTCATGATCGACGCGGCGATCGGCGAGCCGCCCAAGCTGGACGGAATTCAAGGAGGGTGGCGTCCCAGGCTCGAGCACTGGGCGCGTCGGCTCTGGGCTGTCTTCCATCAGCACCCCTGGCTCCTGGAGGCCACGGGCAGCCTGCGGGTGATGGGACCCAACGAGCTGGGCTGGCTGGACGCCGCGCTGGCCGCGTTGAGCGGAACCGGCCTCGCGGGCAGGGAGTTGATGGAGTCGTTCCTGGTGATCAACGGCCACGTCCGGATCGCCGCGCAGTTCTCGGTGGACATTCCGCGTGACGAGCAGGCCCTCACCAAAGAGCAGTGGGTGGCCACTGTCGCGAGGTTGCTGGAGACGCACGGCGAGCGCTACCCGGCGCTGGTGTCCGCGCTCTCGGGGGGGGCCTTCGGCCCGTCCGAGAGTGATGGGCTGGAGTTCGGCCTGCGCCGCGTGCTCGATGGGATCGGCATGCTCATCGAATCCAGGAAACAGACATCTCGAGGGCCTGCGTCCGGGTGAAAAGCCGTCCAGGAGGAGAAGATCATGAGGTCCGCGTTCAAAGGCGAGCAGGCGAAGGCGGTGCTCTCGCAGTGGTTCGACCGCTTCCGGGATCGGATCAAGGTGCCGACCGAGAGCAGGAGCGTGAAGACCCGGTTTGGAGACACCCACGTCCTCGTCGGAGGACCGGAGGGCGCGCCACCGGTGGTCTTGCTTCACGGTGCGTTGGCGAGCTCGGCGCACGTGCTGGGGGAGCTGGCCCCGCTGCTCGAGCGCTTCCGGGTCCATGCGGTCGACATCGTGGGCCAGTCGGTGAAGAGCGCGGACGCGCGGCCCTCGGTCTCCAACAACGAGTACGGTGAGTGGCTCTCGGACGTCCTGGATGGGCTCTCGCTTCCGCGGGCGCACGTGGTGGGGGTGAGCTGGGGCGGCTTCGTCGCCATCCGCCTCGCCGCCGTCGCGCCGGCGCGTATCGATCGACTCGTCCTCCTCGTTCCGGCGGGCGTGGTGAACGGCTCGTCGTGGGAGGGGTTCACCAAGGTGGGCATCCCGATGATGCTCTACCGCATGTCGCCTTCCGAGCAGCGGTTGAAGGCGTTCGTCCGTCACATGCTCACGACCACGGATGATGACTGGGTGCCCTATCTGGGTGATGCCCTCCGCTCATACAACATGGACATGCGGGTGCCCGCGCTGGCGACACCGGAGGAGCTCGAGGGGTTGACGGCGCCCACGCTCGTGCTTGGCGCGGACAGGGATGTGAGCTTTCCGGGTCAACGGCTGCTCGCTCGTGCGCCCGAGCTCTTTCCATCGCTCGCCGGCAAGGAGCTCATCAAGGATTGCCGTCACTGTCCGCCAACGACAGACGATTTCCGGCGCTGGCTGTCGGAGCGCATCAGCGGCTTTCTGCTCGCGAGCTGACGCTCGGAACCCGCTCGCCGGGTGTGCCTGGCTGCTCCCCCATGACGGCACGGGCCCAGGCAGCCGACCACGAGTGTGCACTCCCTTGCCCTGGGCGCCGAGGGGCTTGCTTGCGGCCAGGGGGAAGGGTGCCCACTTTTGTCCCCAATGGGCCGGTGCATTGCATGGGCAGTGTCGCTCATGGTGTCGCTCTGGGCGCTCCCTGTAGGGGCTGAGCTCCTCGAGGTGCGCCAGCCCTTCGTTCCTCCTCCGGAGCTGCCGGAGCGCCACGCGTTCGAGGAGCTCCTCTGGTCCTTCGCGGATCCGCAGCGCGCCCTGGAGGGGGGCTTCGCCGCGCCCTCCCTGTCACTCGCCGTGCGCGCGAAGGCCTGGGCATTCATGCGGCCCGGGATGCGCGAGCAGCGCGAGGCCTGGGAGGTGCTCTCCCTGTCGGCGCAGGACATCACCCTGTCCGACCTTCCGGCGGGAAGCCGCTTCGCCCGGTTCCTGGAGCTCGGTCCCCAGGGCGAGCAGATGCGGGTGCGCGACCTTGGCCCCTGGCTCCGAGGGCCCCAGAGCCCGCTCCAGACGACCCTGCGCCCGATGCTCGACAGCATTCCCGGGAAGGAGACGACCGCGGTGGTCGCGGCGAGCGTGGCGGGGCTCGGGCTGCTCTGGCAGTTCGGCACCACGCATGCGCAAGCGCTCGGCCTGACACCCGTGTTCAGTGGCACCATTCTGGATGGGCACCTGCAGGGGTCCATCCAGTTGCAGAGCGAGCCCCACTTCAAGAATGCACGCGCGGACGTGGCGGCGCGCATCTTCCTGCCGGAGGTGCTGCGGCTGCCGGTGTTCGGCGGCCGGATCGAGCAGCTCGAGGTGGGGGGAACGGCCGCGCGCGTCTCCCAGGGGTTCCTGCTCGATTCGCGGTGGGCCCGCCTGCGAGGCCGGCTGTCCTGGTTCGAGCTGTCCATGGGGGTCCGCTCCAACCATGACGAGCCGCCCCTCTGGACGGATGTCGAGACGATCGTACGGCACGCGCACTTCGACCTGCGCGCCGTGTGCAGCTACCAGTGGGCGACCACGCGGACCGCCGCCATGGCCACGGCCACGGTGCGTACGGGTCCGGTGCTCTCAGGGCTCTTCTTCGGTGTCCAGGGGACCACGAGGCACACCTTCGGGCTGGTGGGCATGGGGACGTTCTAGGTTCGGATTCCAGAGCACGAAAAACCGCGGGGTCGTACATTGGGGAGCGTTGAAGAAAGGACACTCTCCATGACCTCCCTCGACGACCTTTTCCCCTCAGAAGAGCAAATTCCCGCGGGCGTGCGGCTCCCGGGGTACATTGAACAGCGCGAGTACCTCGTGGGTGGCGAGCTGCGGACCTGGACGGGCGAGCTCAACCCCGTCCAGAGCCCGGTGTTCGTGAAGACGCCCCGGGGTGTGGAGCCCAAGGTGATTGGCGCCACGCCGCTGCTCACCTCCCGCGAGTCCCTCGAGGCGCTGGAGGCCGCGGTGAAGGCGTACGACCATGGCCGCGGCGCCTGGCCGTCGATGCGCGTCGCCGACCGCATCGAGCACGTCGAGCGCTTCCTCGTGGCCATGCGCGCGCAGCGCACCGCGGTGGTGAACCTGCTGATGTGGGAGATCGGCAAGACGCAGTCCGACTCGGAGAAGGAGTTCGACCGCACCATCGATCTCATCGTCGAGACGATCCGCGCGCTCAAGGAGCTGGATCGCACCTCGTCCCGCTTCGTGCAGGAGCAGGGCATCATGGCGCAGATCCGCCGGGCGCCCATTGGCGTGGCGCTGTGCATGGGCCCGTACAACTACCCGCTCAACGAGACCTTCAGCACGCTCTTTCCCGCCCTGCTGATGGGCAATGCCGTGGTCTTCAAGCCGGCGAAGTTCGGCGTGCTGCTCATCCGCCCGCTGCTGGAGGCGTTCCGCGACTGCTTCCCGCCGGGCGTCATCAACATCATCTACGGCCGGGGGCGCGAGACGGTCGGCGCGCTGATGGAGAGCGGCCACGTGGACGTCTTCGCGTTCATCGGGACCAACCGCGGCGCCAGCGAGCTCAAGCGGATGCACCCCCGGCCGCACCGCCTGAAGGCCGTGCTCGGCCTGGACGCGAAGAACCCGGCCATCATCCTCGAGGACGCCGACCTCGAGAACACGGTGAAGGAGTGCATCACCGGCACGCTCTCCTTCAACGGACAGCGGTGCACGGCGCTCAAGCTGCTCATGGTGCACCGGCGCATCGTCGAGCCGTTCCTCGAGCGCTTCAACGCCGCGGTGGATCGCCTGAAGCCGGGCATGCCGTGGGAGCCGGGTGTCGCGATCACGCCCCTGCCCGAGCCTGGAAAGACGACGTACCTGCAGGGCCTGGTGGATGACGCCGTGTCGAAGGGGGCGCGCGTCGTCAACCAGACCGGTGCGCGGACGAACCGCTCGTTCTACTCACCGGCGGTGGTGTACCCGGTGACGGGCGAGATGCGCCTGGCACACGAGGAGCAGTTCGGTCCGGTGATTCCGGTGATGGTCTTCGACGACGACGACCAGGTCGTGCGCTTCGTCGTCGACTCCAACTTCGGCCAGCAGTTGAGCATCTTCGGCCAGGACTCGACGCGCATCGGGCGGCTCATCGACGCGTTCGCCAACCAGGTGGGCCGCATCAACCTCAACTGCCAGTGCCAGCGAGGGCCCGACACGTTCCCCTTCAACGGTCGCAAGGACTCGGCGGAGGGCACGCTGTCGGTGGCGGACGCGCTGCGGGTGTTCTCGATTCGCACGCTCGTCGCGGCGAAGACGACCCCCGCCAACACGGCGCTGGTGCAGTCCATCCTCACCCGCCGCGAGTCGGACTTCCTCACCACCGACTTCCTCTTCTGACGACGGAGGCCATGGGCTCTCCGGGTCAGTGGGCCCGGGGAGCTCCGGCGCGAGTTACTCGGCGTCTTCCCGTTGCCGCCGCCGGAACTCCGCCACCTTGGCCTTGTTGCCGCAGCCCGCCATGGAACACCAGCGCCGCTGACCGGAGCGCGAGGTGTCCACGAAGAGCAGGGCACAGCCTTCCTGGGTGCACTTGCGGATCCGCTCCGCCAGCGGGCCGCCGAACAGCTCCACGCCATCCCTCGCCACCGCCGCCAGCAGGCTGCGCACGCCGCCGTGGGTCCAGGTGAGCCCCTCGGGCCCCAGTTGGGGCACGGGCGCGGGTTCCGCCGCCCAGCGGTTCAGCGTGGCGCGATCTCCCGAGGCGAATCCTTCCTCCCGCACGCACGCCACCGCCAGCCGGTAGAGGACCTCTCGAAGCTCTCGCGCCTGGTGGAGCTCCTCCGCCGTGGGCTCCGCAACCCGTGCCGCCAGCCCGGCGGCGACGAGCCAGCGGCCCAGATCATGAGGTGTCTCCAGCAACTCCCTGGGCTCGGCTTTGAGGCGGCCGGCGAGGGTGGCGGGCATGTCCAGGGCCAGGCGGCCGGAGCGGAACTTGAACCCGTCTCGCAGCTCGCCCGCCGGCGCCGCGTGCTGACTCGAGGCTCGAGGCTTCTTGGAGGCCATGTGGGTCCTCAATAGAGCAATGAAACCGGCTTGACAAGTTACAGGGGGCCGATCCACAAGTGTGTCCGCTGTTGGTAACCCGTTTGAGGGGTTACTGATTCCTTGGTCTCGGAGGAGTCCCCATGAAGCTGGAGAGCAGGAGAGTGATCGTCGTGGGTGCGGGTTCTGGCATCGGCCGGAGCGTGGCCATCGCTGCTTCGGAGGCGGGAGCCAGCGTGGTCCTCGCGGGCCGCAAGCGGGAGGCGCTCGAGGCCACCGCCGCATTGCTGAAGGGTCCGCGCGAGGTGCGGCCCCTGGATGCCTCGCGAGAGGACGAGGTGGGGGCCTTCTTCGAGACCATCGGTCCGTTCGATCATCTGGTGAGCACCGCCAGCCAGGGCGCCTCTGGATCCATCACGGAGCTGGGGACAGCTGCCATCGAGCGGGCCTTCGCCGCCAAGCTCTGGGCTCCCATCTTTCTGGTCAAGCACGCCGCCCGGCGCATTGCCCGAGAAGGGTCCTTCACCTTCTTCTCCGGGTTCCGGGCCGTGAAGCCTTCACCAGGGGCGTCCATCACCAGTCTGGTTAACGGGGGCCTGGAGGCCTTCACCAAGGCCATGGCCGTGGAGCTGGCGCCCATTCGGGTGAATGCCATTTCCCCAGGGGTGGTGGACTCGGGGTCCTTCTGGGATCGGCTCGGTACCGAAGCGCGGGATCGACTCTTCTCGGACTTCGCCCAGAAGGCTCCCGCCCGCCGGGTGGGCCAGCCCGAGGATCTGGCCGCCGCCACGCTCTTCGCGATGGTCAATCCCTTCCTCACTGGAACCGTCCTCGCCGTGGACGGCGGTGGTCACCTGATGTGAGGAACGCCATGAATCCAGAAAGCCAGACATCCACTGAGGCAAAGACACCCATGAACCGGCTCGGCGTACTCATTCTCGCGGCGAGGGCGCTGCTGTTCCTGGGACTCGCGCTGCCCGCGGGCGGCGCCATGGCGGAGCCACAGACCCTCCAGGAGGAGCTCGTGGGAACCTGGACGCTCGTCCTGGTGGACAACGTGCTCCCGGATGGGAGCAGGGTCGAGCTGTATGGCCCCCATCCGCAGGGGCTCCTGATGTTCGACGCCCAGGGCCGCTACTCCCTGCAGATCCTGCGAGCAGGCCGGGCCAGGTTCACGTCCAATGACAAGAGCAAGGGGACGCCCGAGGAGAACAAGGCCGCGGTACAGGGGAGCAACTCCCACTTCGGCCGCTACTCGGTCAATGAGGCGGAGCGCACCGTGACCTTCCACATCGAACATGCCTTCTTCCCGAACTGGGAGGGAACCGAGCAGAAGCGCACATTCACACTCACGGGCGACGAGCTGAAGTACACCGTTCCGACGCCGACGACCGGTGGGACGGCCACCGGCGAGGTGGTCTGGAAACGCGCCCGTCCATCCATGTGACGGGGGAGGGCGAGGAGCCGTTCGAGCGCTGGCTCACGCGGCGCGCCCAAACCGGCATTGCGCGCCGTGCTCTACTTCTGGGTCGGATGAGCGAAGAGACTTCCATCACCCTGGGATTCACGAAGAGCCTGGCGACAAAACTCCTCGTCGCCCTTTGCGGTGTCATCAGCATCGCGCTCGGCATTCTCGTTCTCGTTGTCAACCGGCAGTCCTCGCGTGTCGCGGAAGAGCAGGCGGGTCAGACGGCCCTGCAGATGGCCGAGCGCCATGCGCAGATGATCAACGCCGAGCTCAACGCGGCGATCATCCCCGCCCGGACGCTCGCGCAGGCGCTCGTGGCCCAGAAGGCCGCCGGTCTGGCCGATCGCCGCCTCGCGGACGCGGCGCTCAAGAAGGTCCTCGAGGACAATCCAAAGCTTCTCGGCGTCTGGACGGTGTGGGAGCCCAACGCGTTCGACGGACTCGACGAGAAATACGCGAACACGCCCGGCACGGATGCCACCGGACGCTACATCCCGTATTGGAACCGCGGCGCCGGACGCGTCAAGCTGGAGGCACTGGTCGACTACGAGACGCCAGGCGCGGGGGACTACTACCTCCTCGCGCACAAGAGCGGGAACGAGACGATCATCAACCCCTACCTCTACACCGTGTCGGGGAGGCCGATGATGCTCACGAGCGTCGCCGTGCCCATCGTGATCGACGGCCGGGTCGTCGGTGTCCTCGGAGCTGATCTCTCGCTTGAGCAGGTCCAGAAACAGGTCTCGGAGATCGCCCCCTTTGACACGGGGTACGCGGTGCTCGTCTCGAACAATGGCACGTTCGTCGCGCACCCATCGGAGGAGCGCCGCGCGAAGCAGCTCGGTTCCTCTCCCGCGGAAGACCTGGTGAGGAGCGCTCTGTCGCACGACGGCGCGCTCTCCGCGCGGGTCCACTCCGACGTGCTCGGCGCCGGGGCGATCGAGGTGGTGGTCCCGGTCCGCGTCGGCGAGACCGTGACGCCCTGGGCGCTCGCCGTCTTCGCTCCCCTGGACGCGGTGCTCGCGCCGGCGCGGGCGCTGCGCCAGTTCACGCTCATTCTCGGAGCGCTCTCGCTCCTCGCGCTCGGCGTCGCCGTCCTCATCGTGATCCGTCGCATCACGAAGCCACTGGAGACGATCTCCGCCGTCGCCAGCCGTATCGCGGACGGCGACCTCACGGGGACGCTCGACCATCGCTCGGAGGATGAGATCGGCATCCTCGCCAATGCGTTCCGTGCGATGCGTGACCGGCTGGCGGAGGTGATTGGCGAGGTCCGTGACGGCGCGGCGGCGCTCTCGGCGGCTGCCACGCAGGTATCGATGACCTCTCAGTCGCTCGCGAGCCGCACGAGCGAACAGGCCGCCACCTTCGAGGAGATGACGACCAGCCTCGAGTCCGTGGGCGCGTCCATCATCAAGAACGCCGAGAGCAGCCGCCGGGTGGAGACGATCGCGAACAAGGGCGCGGCCGATGCCGAGGCGAGCAGCAGGGCCGTGGCCGAGACGGTGGAAGCGATGAAGCAGATCGCCTCGAGCATCTCCGTCATCGAGGAGATTTCCTACCAGACGAACCTCCTCGCGCTGAATGCCTCCATCGAGGCCGCGCGGGCGGGGGCGCACGGAAAGGGCTTCGCGGTCGTGGCGTCCGAGGTCCGCAAGCTCGCGGAGGGGAGCCAGAACGCCGCGAAGCAGATCGTCACGGTTGCATCGAGCAGCGTGCAGATCGCCGAGAACTCGGGCCTGCGGCTGCGCGAGCTCGTTCCGTCGATCGGCACGACGTCGCATCTGGTGAAGGGCGTCGCCGCCACGTCGAGCGAGCAGTCGTCGAGTGTCGGCGAGATCAACAAGGCGATGCTCGGCCTGAACGAGGTGACGCAGCAGAACGCGGTGGCCGCCGAGGAGCTCTCAGGCACCGCGGAGGAGATGGCGTCACAGGCGGAGAGCCTCCTGCGGCTGGTGAGCTTCTTCCGCGTGGACTCGGCCGCGGTCTTCCCCGGAGGCCGCATCCACTCCGAAGCGCAGGAGATCCCGGGCGCGGCTTCCGCCTCCCGGTTGCGGCCCGCGGCGACCCAGGCGCGGGTGCACGGCCGCCTCGCGTAGTTTCCGGAGCCTCGGGGTTGAGCTTCGGCTGTATCGCCGGCTGCGAGCAGCCGGGATGGGCCGTGCTCCCCTGAGGCACTCCGTCACGGATTCCCCTTCAGATTCGCTCTCGTGGCAGTCGGCGCGACGCAGTGTGTCGAACCCGGAGGTTCGGCTCAGCGGCCGGTGTGTGGCCGCGTTGTGCATTCATGGCGCACCGCGCCATTGTGTTTCAATCCCATATTGTGGGAGTGCATCCCGCCCCTTGAGATGCGCGGGCAATCTCTTTACAGTCC
The DNA here is from genome assembly GCF_003044305.1 of Vitiosangium sp. GDMCC 1.1324. Taxonomy (GTDB): domain Bacteria; phylum Myxococcota; class Myxococcia; order Myxococcales; family Myxococcaceae; genus Archangium. Next base: position 831,177 of record NZ_PZOX01000001.1, read on the forward strand.
GCCGCGCATGACCAAGGAAGCCGCCACTGATCATTCCACCGCTCCCGCTGGTGCCCAGGCGCTCTACCGCGGCCTCGCCGCGATGGAAGCAGTGGCCGCGGGTGCACGGTCGCTGTCTGCCATTGGCGAGGCCATCGGTTGCACGCGCAGCACCACCCACCGGCTGCTCGATGCCCTGCAGCGCGCCGGGTACCTGCGCCGCGACAGTGATGGCTACGCCCTCGGTGCCCGGCTGATCGACCTCGGGTACCAGGCGCGGGCATCGCTTCCGCTGATCCAGGCCGCGCGTCCGCACCTGGAATCGCTGGCCGCGAGCACGCGAGACACCGTGCACCTGGGTGTGCGGGATGGGAGCGAGGTCCTCTACCTCGACAAGCTGCCGGGGGTGCGTGGGCTGGAGATGCGCTCGCGCATTGGGAACCGGATGCCGCTGGCGGTGACCGGTCTCGGCAAGGCGTTGCTGCTCGACCTCGACCATGATGCGCTGGCAGCGCTGCACGCCGAGGCGATGCGCCACCGCGACCCGGCCACTCTCGCCCGCACGCGCGCCTGGCCCGCCTTCCTCGCTGGCATGCGGCGCTATTCGCGTCTGGGCTTTGCCTTCGACCTCGAGGAGAACGAGGTCGGCATCCGCTGCGTGGCGGCGCCTGTGCGCGATGCCAGCGGCGCGATCCAGGCCTCTGTCAGCGTGGCGAGCGCCAGGCCCTACATGCCGAAGACCCGCATGCAGGCGCTGGTCCCGGAGGTGCTGGCCGCGGCCAGGGCGATCTCCATCGAGCTCGGCTGGAGGCCGCGATGAACGCGCCCTGCCTCATTGGTCTCGACTGGGGCACATCCAGTCTGCGTGCCTACCTGATGGGCGATGATGGCCACGTGCTCGAGCAGCGCGCCATGCCGCGCGGCATCCTGCGCGTCCCGGGTGGCGATTTCGCCGCCACCTTCGCCGAGGTCACCGAAGGCTGGCACGAAGCCGTGCCCGGCGGACTGCCGCAGCTCGCCTGCGGGATGATTGGGAGTGCGCAGGGCTGGCGCGAGGTGCCCTATGTGAGGAGCCCGGCGGACGTGGCCACGCTCAGCGCCGGGCTCGCCAACGTGCTCACGGCTTCCGGGAGCAGGCTGCACATCGTGCCCGGCGTCCGCCACGACGGCCCCGTGCCTTCCGTGTTGCGTGGCGAGGAGACGCAGATCGTCGGTGCGCTCGTGCTGCGCCCCTCGCTCGCCGAGCGCGCGCTGCTGGTGCTCCCGGGCACGCACAGCAAATGGGTCGAGGTGCGTGACGGCGCCATTGGCCGCTTCGAAACCTATATGGCCGGCGAGCTGTTCGCGCTGCTGCGCGAGCACTCCATCCTCGGCAGGCCGGCGCGCGACGCGGGCGCGGAGGCGCGCACCGGCGAGCCTGGCAGCGCCTTCGAGCGCGGTGTGGATACCGTGCGTGACAGCGGTAGGGCAGGGGTGATGGCGCGGCTGTTCTCGGCGCGCAGCCTGGTGCTGACCGGCGCCCTCGCCGCCGTGGAGAGCCTGGACTACCTGTCCGGCATGCTGATTGGCGAGGAGCTGCGCAGCGCGCTCACCGCCTATGAGGTGCACCCCCTGCCGGCGGTGACCCTGATCGCCGATCCGCTGCTGTGCCGCCTCTACCGGCGCGCCTTCGCGCGCTTCGATCTGCCCGAGCCCGAGGTGGTCGAGGACGCGGCGAGCATGGGCCTCTGGCACATCGCGTGTACCGCCGGGCTCGTAGACGCCGTCTCCGTCACTGACACCGCTGGGAGCACGTTCGCATGATCCGCGCCTACTTCGAACAGCTTCCCTTGATCGCCATCCTGCGGGGCCTGCGCCCGGAGGATGCCGTTGGCGTCGGCCGCGCCCTGGTGGACGCCGGGTTCCGCATCCTCGAGGTGCCGCTCAATTCGTCCTCTCCCATGGAGAGCATCCGCCGCCTGGTCGATGCCTTCGGGTCGGACTGCTTGATTGGTGCGGGCACGGTGCTCGACCCCGCCCACGTGCGGGAGATCGCCGCCGCCGGTGGCCGGCTGGTGGTGATGCCCCATGGAGATCCCGCGGTGATCTCGGCGGCGAAGCTCGCCGGCATGGTCTGTACGCCTGGCGTGGCCACTCCGACCGAGGGCTTCGCCGCGCTCGCCGCTGGCGCGGACGCCATCAAGCTGTTCCCGGCGGAGCAGCTCGGGCCGTCGGTCATCAAGGCTTGGCGCGCCGTGTTCCCGCGCCAGACGCTGATGATTCCGGTGGGCGGCATCACTCCGGACAACCTCGCGACCTACGCCGCCGCTGGCGCCGATGGTTTCGGTCTCGGCTCGGCGCTGTACGCACCCGGGCGTGGCGCGGAGGACGTGAGCGTGCGTGCCCGCGCCTTCGTCGAAGCCTGGCGCCGTGCCGCTTCCTCTCGCTCCTGAGACAGACTCATCATGAAAATCACCAAAGTCACCACGTATGTCGTGCCACCGCGCTGGCTGTTCGTGCGCATCGAAACCGACTCGGGAATCACCGGCTGGGGCGAGCCGATCGTGGAAGGCCGCGCGCACACGGTGGCCGCGGCGGTGGACGAGCTCGCCGACTATCTCATTGGCAAGGACCCGAGCCCGATCGAGGACCACTGGAACGTGCTCTACCGCGCCGGTTTCTACCGCGGTGGGCCGGTGCTGATGAGCGCGCTCGCCGGCATTGACCAGGCGTTGTGGGACATCAAGGGCAAGGCCCTGGGCCAGTCCGTCCACGCGCTGCTCGGCGGCCCGGTGCGCGATCGCATCCGCGTGTACTCCTGGATTGGGGGCGATCGCCCGGCGGCCACCGCGGCGGCGGCCAAGGCCGCGGTCTCTCGCGGCTTCACCGCGGTGAAGATGAACGCCACGGAGGAGATGCAGTTCGTGGACTCCCACGCCAAGGTCGAGGGCGTGCTCGCCAACGTCGAGGCGGTGCGCAGCGCGGTCGGCCCGCACGTCGGCATCGGGCTCGACTTCCACGGGCGCGTGCACAAGCCGATGGCCAAGGTGCTGATGCGCGAGCTCAGCGCCTACAAGTTGATGTTCATCGAGGAGCCGGTGCTGTCGGAGCACCTGGAGGCGATCCCCGAACTCGCGGCGATCTCTCCGGCACCCATCGCGCTCGGCGAGCGGCTGTACTCGCGCTGGGACTTCAAGCGCGTGCTGGAGCGCGGCGGCGTGGACATCATCCAGCCCGACCCCTCGCACGCGGGCGGCATCACCGAGACGCGGAAGATCGCCGCCATGGCCGAGGCCTTCGACGTCGCGCTGGCCCTGCACTGTCCACTGGGGCCGATCGCGCTCGCCGCGTGTCTGCAATTGGATGCGGTGGCCTACAATGCCTTCATCCAGGAGCAGAGCCTGGGCATCCACTACAACGAGACCAACGACCTGCTCGATTACCTCACCACGCCCGAGGCCTTCGCGTACCAGGAGGGGTTCGTCACCATCCCGAGAGGGCCCGGCCTGGGCATCGAGGTCAACGAGACCTACGTCGCCGAGCGCGCCCGGATCGGCCACCGCTGGCGCAACCCGGTGTGGCGGCACGCCGACGGCAGCGTGGCCGAGTGGTAGTCCCGCGGCCTCATCACCGCGCCCGGGTCTTCACGGAGACGTCCGAAGTCCTGGGGGAATGACCTGTTGTCCGAAGCAACCTCGGTATCCACATGGGAGGGAGTCGCAATGAACAAGTGGTGCGCAGGAATGCTGGCGGCGGCGCTGATGATGGTGTTTGCCCCCGGGCGATCGGCCTCGGCGGCGGACCCGGTGAAGATTGGCTTTCTGGTGAAGCAGCCGGAGGAGCCGTGGTTCCAGGATGAGTGGAAGTTCGCGTCGATGTCGGCGCAGAAGAACGGCTTCACGCTGGTCAAGATTGGCGTGCCCAGCGGCGAGCAGGTGATGACGGCGATCGACAACCTCCACGCGCAGGGCGCGCAGGGCTTCGTGATCTGTGCGCCGGACGTCAAGCTGGGGCCGGGCATCGTCGCCAAGGCACGTGCCCATGGCCTCAAGCTCATGTCGGTGGACGACCGCCTCCAGGATGGCAAGGGCCAGCCCATCGAGTCCGTCCCCCACATGGGCATCTCGGCGTACAACATCGGCAAGCAGGTGGGCGAGGCGATCGCCGCGGAGATCAAGAAGCGCGGCTGGAACCCGAGCGAGGTCGGCGCGCTGAAGATCTCCTACGAGCAGCTCCCCACCGCGCATGACCGCGCCCAGGGCGCCATCGACGCGCTGAAGGCCGCGGGCTTTCCGGTCGCCAACCTCGTTGACGCGCCGCAAGCCAAGACCGATACTGAAAACGCTTTCAATGCGGCCAACATCGCCATCACCAAGCACCCGAACTTCAAGAACTGGGTGGCGTTCGGACTCAATGACGAGGCCGTGCTGGGAGCGGTGCGCGCGGCCGAGCAGCGCGGCTTTGCCGCCGACAAGATGATTGGCATCGGCATCGGCGGCAGCAGGGCGGCCACCAACGAGTTCGCCAAGGCGAAGCCGACCGGCTTCTTCGGCAGCATCCTGATCAGCCCGAAGCGCCATGGCCTCGAGACCTCGGACCAGATGTACCTCTGGATCACCAAGGACCAGAAGCCGCCGATGCTCACCCTGACCGACGGCATGCTGATGACGCGGAGCAACACCACCGAGGTCCGTATGGCGATGGGGCTCGACGCCAATCCCTGACGGAGCGGCGGCCTTGGCGCACGGGTGGTAGCGCCAGGGTCTCTCCGCCTGGCCATCCACGATGGGCAGCTCGACTGGAGGCGGCACATGTCTGCCTTTTTGCGGTTCGACAGCGTCAGCAAGACCTTTCCCGGCGTGCGCGCGCTGGACGGCGTGAGCTTTGACGCACACGCTGGCGCGGTGCATGGCCTGCTCGGCGAGAACGGTGCCGGCAAGTCGACGCTGCTCAAGATCCTGGGTGGCCAATACCAGCCAGACGCCGGGCGCATCCTTCTGGATGGCCGTCCGGTGCGTTTCGCCACGCCCGCAGCCGCCATCGCCGCGGGCGTCGCCATCATCCATCAGGAACTGCAATACGTTCCGGACATGAGCGTCACCGAGAACCTGCTGCTCGGGCGCATGCCCCACCGGTTCGGTGTGGTGCGGCACGGCGAGGCACACCGCTTCGTGCGTGAGCGGCTCACGGCGATGGGGGTCGATCTGGATCCGCGCGCACGGCTCGGTCAGCTCTCCGTCGCCCAGCGGCAGATGGTGGAGATCTGCAAGGCCCTGCTGCGCAACGCGCAGGTGATTGCCTTCGATGAGCCGACCAGCAGCCTGTCCCACGGCGAGACCGAGATCCTGTTCCGCCTGGTAGCCGACCTCAAGGCCGCCGGCAAGACGCTGATCTACATCTCCCACCGGCTGGATGAGATCTACCGGCTGTGTGACGCCTGCACCATCTTCCGTGATGGCCGCCGTGTCTCCACCCACGCCAACCTCACCGGGGTGACGCGCGACGCCCTGGTCAGCGAGATGGTCGGCCGCGAGATCAACGACATCTACGGCTATCGCGCACGCCCCGCGGGGGAGGTGCGCCTCTCCGTGGACCTCGTGGCCGGTCCTTCGCTTGCGGCTCCGGCCAGCTTCGAAGTCAGCGCCGGAGAGATCCTCGGCTTCTTCGGACTGGTCGGAGCCGGCCGCAGCGAGCTGATGCGCCTGGTCTACGGTGCCGACCGCCGCACGGCCGGCGAGGTGCGCCTGGACGGTGCTCCGGTGCGCATCCGCCACCCTAGCGACGCCATCGCTCACGGCCTCGTGCTGTGCCCGGAGGACCGCAAGGAGGAGGGCATCATCGCTGACAGCTCGGTCAGCGAGAACATCAACATCAGCTGCCGCCGGCACTATCTGCGCGGGGCCTTGTTCCTCGACAAGGGCCGCGAGGCACGCACGGCGGATGACTTCATCCAGCGCCTGCGCATCAAGACGCCGAACCGCCGTCAGCACGTGCGCTTTCTTTCCGGAGGCAACCAGCAGAAGACCATCCTCTCTCGCTGGCTGGCCGAGCCCGGGCTCAAGGTGATGATCCTGGACGAGCCCACGCGCGGCATCGACGTGGGCGCCAAGCATGAGATCTACCAGGTCATCTACCAGCTCGCCGAGCGGGGCGTGGCGATCGTCGTGGTCTCCAGCGAGCTGCCCGAGGTCCTCGGTATCTCCGACCGCGTCGTGGTGATGCGCGAGCGCCGCATCGCCGGAGTGCTCTCCCGGGAGCAGGCCAACGAGCGCAGCGTGCTGCGGCTCGCACTGCCCGCCGATTCCGCCGCCGCGTAAGCCCCCACGCGGCTCCCCATCCAGAGGCCCCCATGTCCGTCCAACCCAAGATCACCGCCGATCTCGAACCCGAGGTTCCCCCCGCCCGCGAGCCGGTGCAGCCGGGTCCATCGCGCCGTACCGAGCTGACGGCGGCCCTGGCCGACTACAGCCTGGTGCTGCTGTTCGCCGCCGTCTTCGTCGCGCTCTCGTTCACCGTCGACCACTTCTTCTCGGTCGAGAACATGCTCGGGCTGGCGCTCTCGGTGTCGCAGATCGGCATGGTCGCCTGCACGATGATGTTCTGCCTCGCCTCGCGCGATTTCGATCTCTCGGTGGGCTCGACGGTGGCCTTCGCTGGCGTGCTCTGCGCGATGATCCTCGAGGCGACGGACAGCCTGTTCCTCGCCATCGGCGGCGCCGTGCTGGCCGGCGCGGTGATTGGCTTCATCAACGGCGCGGTGATCGCCTATCTCCGCATCAACGCCCTCATCACCACGCTGGCGACCATGGAGATCGTGCGCGGTCTCGGCTTCATCGTCTCGCACGGCCAGGCGGTGGGCGTTTCCAATGAGCAGTTCATCGAGCTGGGCATCGTCTCCTTGTTCGGCATCGCGGTGCCCATCTGGGTGACGCTGGGCTGTTTCATCGGCTTCGGAGTGCTGCTCAACAACACGCTCTACGGCCGCAACACGCTGGCCATTGGCGGCAACCCTGAGGCTTCCCGTCTGGCGGGCATCCGCGTCGAGCGCACGCGTGTGCTGATCTTCCTGCTCCAGGGCGCGGTGGCCGCGTTCGCCGGGGTCATCCTGGCCTCGCGCATCACCAGCGGGCAGCCGAACGCGGCGCAAGGCTTCGAGCTCAGCGTCATGTCTGGTTGCGTGCTCGGTGGTGTGTCGCTGGCCGGAGGGCGTGCGACCATCTCGGGCGTCGTCGTCGGCGTGCTCATCATGGGCACGGTCGAGAACGTGATGAACCTGCTCAACATCGACGCCTTCTATCAATACCTCGTGCGCGGAGCGATCCTGCTGATCGCCGTGCTCTTGGACCAACTGAAGAACCGGGGCCGCCAGGCCTGAGCAGGGAAGGGAATCGGAATGTCATTCGCGACGTATCCAAGTCTGCGCGACCGCGTCGTGCTCATCACCGGCGGTGCTACGGGCATCGGTGAGTCCATGGTCGAGGCGTTCGCCGGACAGGGCGCGAGGGTCGGCTTCCTCGACATCGATCGCTCCGCGGGGCTTGCGCTCGCCGAGCGTCTCGCCGGCAGCCATCATCCGCCGTTGTTCCTGGCGTGTGACCTCACCGATCTCACCGCCCTCGGCACCGGGATCGCCCAGGTGCGGGAGCGGCTCGGCCCGATCTCCGTGCTGATCAACAACGCCGCCAATGATGTGCGTCACACGCTCGAGGACACCACCCCGGAGAGCTTCGACCGGGGGATCGCGGTCAACCTGCGCCACCAGTTCTTCGCCACCCAGGCGGTGGTCGAGGACATGAAGAATGCAGGGGGTGGCTCGGTGATCTGTTTTGGCTCCACCGGCTGGATGCAGAAGAACGCCGGCTACCCCGTCTACGCCACTGCCAAGGCCGCGGTCCATGGCCTGGTCAACGGCCTTGCCCGGGACCTCGGCAAGCACCGCATCCGCATCAACGCCCTGGTACCGGGTTGGGTGATCACCGAGAAGCAGCGGCGCCTGTGGCTGGACGAGGAAGGCAAGCGCGAGATCGCGCGGGCGCAGTGCCTCCCCGGCTACCTGATGGCCGAGGACGTGGCGCGCACCGCGCTGTTCCTCGCCGCGGATGACAGCCGGATGTGCACGGGACAGGACTTCATCGTGGACGGAGGCTGGGTATGAGCGTGCCCTCTCCGGCCCTGTTGGGCCGCCCGCTGCTCGAGGTTGGCAACACGCTCGGCGAAGGCGTGACGTGGTGCGACCGCGAGCAGGTGCTGTATTGGACAGACATCCACGGGTCCACGTTGTGGCGCTACCGCCCATCCGACGGTGCCGTGCGCAAGTGGCAGCTGCCCGATCGGTTGGGCTCATTTGCGCTCTGCGCGGAGCCGGGTTGGTTGCTGCTGGCGCTCGCCAAGAAGCTCGTCTTCTTCCACCTGCAGAGCGAGCGCTGCTTCGACCTGCACCTGGTCGAGCCCGGGCTCGAAACACGCTCGAACGACGGCGCCTGTGACCGCCAGGGGCGGTTCGTCTTCGGCACCCTGCACGAGGTCTCCGAGAAGCAACCGGTGGGTGGCTTCTACCGCCTGAATGCCGATCTCACGCTGGAGCGCCTGCCACTGCCCGGCGCCTCCATCAGCAATGCGATCGCTTTCAGCCCCGACGGCGGCACGATGTACTACCACTGTGGTCCTCATGATCTGACCATCCGCTGCTGCGACTACCGCGCGGATGGCACGATCGACAATCATCGCGTCTTCGTCGATCTCCGCGACGAGCCCGGCGCCCCGGATGGCTCGGCAGTGGATTCCGAGGGCGGCGTGTGGAACGCGAAGTGGGGTGCCTGGCGGGTGGTGCGCTACCGGCCCGATGGCACAGTGGACCGTGTGCTCCAGGTGCCGGCGTCGCAGCCGACCCGCGGCACTTTTGGCGGGCCCAAGCTCGAGGACTTCTACATCACCAGCGCACGTGAAGGGCTCTCCGTGGAGGCCCTGCGCTACGACACCCACGCGGGTGGACTCTTCGCCACCGAGCCTGGTTTCCGAGGGGTGCCAGAGCCGCGTTTCGTCGGCCGGCCACCGGCCCGATGACATCCACCCCGAGCGTGCCCCGGTCCCATGAGCGGGGAGAGGAAGCCATGAAGGAATTGGAGACAAAGCTCGCCCGGGTCCGGGCCATCCTGGAGAAACACGCGCTGGGCGCGGTGCGCCTGCGCGGGACGGACTGGTTCGCCTGGGCCACCTGCGGCGGATCGAACACCGTGCTGCTCGCGGCCGAGACGGGCGTGGCGGAGGTGCTTGTCTCTCGTGACGGGGCCTGGGTGCTGACGGACGCCATCGAGGCGGAGCGGCTCGAAAAGGAGGAGGTGCCCGTTGGCCTGCCCATCTGGTCCGGCCCGTGGGCGGAGCGCGCGCGGCGCGAGGGCTTCGTCGCGGAGCGGAGTGGCGCCGGGCCCGTGGCCTCGGATCGCCCCGAGGGACGGGAGGTTCCTCTGCCCGCCGAGCTGATGGCGGTACGCAGCTCGCTGATGCCCGAGGAGCTCGTTCGCTACCGGGCCTTGGGACGCGATGCGGCGGAGGCCATGACGGAGGTGCTGGGCGCGGCCAGGCCGGAGTGGACGGGCTGGCAGCTCGCGGGCGCGGGCGCGGAAGCGCTGTGGGCCCGAGGCATCCATCCCGCCCTCGTCCTGGTGGGGGAAGCGCGGCGGCTTCCGGTGTACCGCCATCCCACGGCCAGCGCGGAGCGGCTCGGGGAGCGGGCCATGCTCGTCTTCTGTGCGCGCCGGCATGGGCTGTACGCCAACCTCACCCGGTTCGTGTCCTTCCGTGCTCCGACGGGTGAGGAGCGCCGGCTGTTGGCGGATGTGGCTCGCGTGGAGGCAGCCGCCTTCCAGGCGTCACGGCCGGGAGAGACGCTCGGGGTCGTCTACGCCGCCATCGTCCGGAGCTACGCGGAGCGCGGTCATCCCGGCGCGGAGGCCTTTCACCATCAGGGGGGCTCGTGCGGTTACCTCGCGCGCGACGTGGTGGCGGGGCCTGGTTCGAAGGTGGTGCTGCAGCCGGGCAATGCCGTGGCGTGGAACCCGTCGCTGCCGGGCATGAAGATCGAAGACACCGCCGTCCTCACGGATGACGGAATTGAATTGCTCACCGTGGATCCTCGCTGGCCCACCTTCGAGGTGGATGGGTACGCCCGGCCCGATATCCAGGTGCGCTGATGCAGTGGATGTCCATCAACCCGGCGGCCCCGGCAGGACGCCGCCATTCGAGAAGGGAACGACACATGAGGTGGATGATCGCCGTTGCGCTGCTCTCCCTGGTCGGCTGTAAGCAGCAGTCTTCCGAGCCACAGCAGCAACCCGCTGGGTCGCCGCCGGCCGCGGCCCGGAAGCTCACCATCGGGTTTTCGCAGGTAGGTGCCGAGAGCGCCTGGCGCACCGCGGAGACGAAGTCCATCCGGGGCGAGGCCGAGAAGCGCGGAGTTGAACTCAAGTTCTCGGACGCGCAGGGCAAGCAGGCCAACCAGATCAACGCGATCAGCTCCTTCATCGCGCAGAAGGTGGATGCCATCGTGCTCGCCCCGGTCGTCGAGACCGGCTGGGAGCCCGTGCTGACCCAGGCCAAGGAGGCCAACATCCCGGTCATCCTCGTCGACCGTGGCATCAAGGTGAGCGACGAGAGCCTCTACACCACGCTGATCGCCAGCGACTTCGTGGAAGAGGGGAAGATGGCGGCCGAGTGGCTCGCGAAGAAGACGAACGGCAAGGCCCGCATCTTCGAGCTCCAGGGCACCACCGGCGCCGCCCCGGCCATTGATCGCAAGAAGGGCTTCGAGGCGGCGCTCAAGAACTACCCCGAGATGACCATCGTCAAGAGCCAGAGCGCCGACTTCACCCGCGCCAAGGGCAAGGAGGTCATGGAGGCCTTCATCAAGTCGGATCGCGAGAACATCCAGGCCGTCTACGCCCACAACGATGACATGGCGCTCGGCGCCATCCAGGCGCTCGAGGAGGCCGGCATGAATCCGGGCAAGGACGTCACGCTGATCTCGATCGACGGTGTGAAGGGGGCTTTCGAGGCCATGATCGCGGGCAAGCTCAACGCCACCGTCGAGTGCAACCCGCTGATGGGCGCCACCGTCTTCGACACGGTCGCCAAGGTCCGCGCTGGCGAGAAGGTCCCGAAGTTCATCCAGAGCAAGGACCAGCTCTTCGAGCAGTCCACCGCCGCCCAGGTCATCAGCTCCCGTGAGTACTGAGCCGGTCCTCATCGCACGAGGGATCGAGAAGCGCTTCCCCGGGGTCCATGCCCTCTGTGGCGTGGACCTCGAGGTACGAGCGGGAGAAGTGCATGCGCTGATGGGGCAGAACGGCGCGGGCAAGTCGACGCTCATCAAGATCCTGACCGGGGTCTACTCGCGCGACGGGGGAACCCTCTCCCTGGAAGGGCGCGACTTCCGCCCCACCTCGCCGGGCGATGCCCAGCGCAAGGGCATCAGCACCATCTACCAGGAAGTGAACCTCGTCCCGACCCTGTCCGTGGCGGAGAACCTGTTCCTGGGCCGCGCGCCCCGGCGCTGGTTTGGCATCGACTGGCGCGCCATGCGGCGCAAGGCGGAGGAGCTCCTCGCGTCCTTCGACCTGCAGGTCAACGTCGAGCAGCCGGTGGGATCCCTCTCGGCCGCGATCCAGCAGCTCATCGCGATCGCCCGCGCCGTCCAGACGGACGCGCGAGTCATCATCATGGACGAGCCGACCTCGAGCCTGGACCGTCATGAGACGGAGCTGCTGCTGGACATCATCGGGCGGTTGAAGGCCCGGGGCATCGGCATCGTCTTCGTCAGCCACTTCCTCGATCAGGTCTACAAGGTCAGCGACCGCATCACGGTCCTGCGCAACGGCACGCTCGTGGGGACGTTCGATGCCTCCCAGCTCTCGCGTCTCGAGCTCGTCACCCTCATGCTGGGCAAGCTCCCCGAGGAGGTCTCGCTCCCACCGCGCACCGAGGACAAGCTGTCCGCGGTGGTCTCCGCCCGGGATCTGTCCCGGAAGGGCGTGGAGCCGTTCGATCTGACCCTGCACGAGGGCGAGGTGGTCGGGTTCGCGGGCCTCCTGGGCTCCGGACGCACGGAGGCCGCCCGTCTGCTCTTCGGCGCCGATCGCGCGAGGAGTGGCACGGTGAACGGTGCGATTCCGACGAGCCCCCGGCAGGCCATCGAGCAGGGCGTGGCGTTCTGCCCCGAGGACCGCAAGGCGGAGGGCATCATCCCCGACCTCTCCGTGCGCGAGAACATCGCGCTGGTCGTCCAGCGGAAGCTGGGCTTCACCATCTCCCGCGCACAGCAGGAGCGGCTGGCCCAGGAGCTCGTGACGAAGCTGGGCATCAAGACGCCCTCGGTCGAACAGCCCGTCCGGCTGCTGAGCGGCGGGAACCAGCAGAAGGTCATCCTCGCCCGGTGGCTGGCGTATGACCCGCGCGTGCTGATCCTCGACGAGCCGACCCGAGGCATCGACGTGGGCGCGAAGACGGAAATCGAGCGCCTCATCCATGAGCTTTCCCAGAGAGGGCTCGCGGTCCTCTTCATCTCGGCCGCACTGGAAGAGGTGCTCCGGCTCTCCCACCGCATCGCCGTCTTCCGGGACCGGAAGAAGGTCGGCGAGCTCTCCAGCGCGACGCTTCCCGAGGTCATGAAGCTGATCGCGGGCGAGGAGCATCATGCGCCCTAGGAACTTCTGGCCGCTGGTAGCGCTGGTGGCGCTGCTGGTCTTCAACCTCCTCTTCACCACGGGCTTCGCGCGGATCGAGCTCCGGGACGGCCGGCTCTTCGGCGCGCTCGTCGATGTCTTCCAGAATGGCGCACCCGTCATGCTGCTCGCGGTGGGCATGACGCTCGTGATCGCACTGGGAGGAATCGATCTGTCGGTCGGCTCGGGAATGGCACTGGCCGGGGCGGTCGCGGCGCTCCTGCTGACGGAGCATGGGCAGTCCGCACCCGTGGCGATCGCCGCCGCCCTCGGCATGTCCCTGGTCGTGGGCGCCGTCAACGGGGCGCTCGTCACCTATGGGGGGGTCCAGCCCATCATCGTCACACTCGTGACCCTGGTGATGGGGCGGGGACTGGCGCAGGCGCTCACCCAGGACCAGAAGGTCCGTTTCTCGAACCCGGCCTTCGACTTCCTCGGAAACGGCAGCGTGCTGGGCATCCCGGTGCCGGTCCTCATCGTCGCCGTCGTGGCCTTCATCGTCGCACTGCTGCTGCGGAAGACCGTGACGGGGCTGTACCTGGAAGCCACCGGAGGCAATCCGATGGCGGCCCGGCTGTGCGGTCTGCGGGTCCACACCATCCAGATGACGGCCTACATGACGAGCGCGCTGTGCGCAGGCCTGGCCGGTCTGATCGCGGCGGCCGACATCCAGGAGGCAGACGTGGCCAACAGCGGTCTCTACCTCGAGCTGGATGCCATCCTGGCCGTCGTGTTGGGAGGGACCAGCCTGACGGGTGGCCGCGCCAACCTCGTTGGCTCGCTCATTGGCGCCACCTTCATCCAGACACTCACCATCATGCTCCAGATGCGAGGCGTCATCACCGAGCATACGCTCATCATCAAGTCCATCGTCGCGCTCGGGGTCTGCTTCATGCAGACGGCGGCGTTCGAGCGGCTGGTCCGGCGGTTTCGCGCCGTGGAGGGCGCGTGAGCTTCCTGCGCAAGCATGTGACGGTCGTGGCGGGAGTCCTGGCCTACGTGGTGCTCTACGCCGTCGCGGCGATGAGGTACGACGGCTTCTTCTCGCTGCCAGTCTTCATCAACTTCCTCTCCAACAACGCGGTGCTCGGCATCGTCGCGGTGGGCATGACGTTCGTCATCCTCTCCGGAGGGATCGATCTCTCCGTCGGGGCCGTCATGTCCTTCTCCAGCGTGCTCATCGGGGTCCTCATCATGGACCACCATTGGCACGTCTTCGCCGCGATCGCGGTGACGCTCGCGTGTGCGACTCTCCTCGGGGCCTTGCAGGGCGCCATCATCCACACGACCGGCATCAAGCCGTTCATCGTCACCCTCGCGGGGATGTTCTTCGTCCGGGGCCTGGCCTTCATCATCCACCTGGAATCGATTGCCATCGTGGATGCGCGCCATACCGCCCTCGCGACCCTGCGGCTGGGCCGGCTGCCCCTGACCGCCGTGCTGTTCCTGGCCTTCGTCGCCATCGGCTGGTACGTGGCGGTGCTCACCCCCTTCGGCCGGAACGTCTACGCGCTCGGGGGGAGTGAGGAGGCCGCGCTCCTGATGGGGCTGCCCGTCAAGCGCACGAAGATCGCCGTCTATGCGCTGAGTGGCTTCTGTGCCTCCTTCGCTGGTGCCGCGCTCACCTTCTTCCTGTCGAGCGGTAGCCACCTGGAAGGTGTTGGGATGGAGCTCGACGCGATCGCCACGGTTGTGATTGGCGGAACCCTCCTCGTGGGTGGGGTTGGATCGGTGTTTGGCACGCTCATCGGGGTCTTGATGCTCGGCCTCATCCTGACGTCCATCACGACGTATGAAGGCATGCTGAGCTCGGGGCTGACACGTGTCGCCATTGGGGCGCTTCTGCTCGGGTTCGTGTTGCTGCAGAAGCTACTGACGCGGCGCATGGTCGGAGTGGCGCGGGCAACGTAGGCGGCCAGCGCGACCGCGCGGCCCTCGTTCCCAATGGATGGGATTGATTCCATCTTGAACGGATGGGATTGGTCCCGCTCCCAATGGATGGGATTGGTCCTGCTTCCTCCCAATGGATGGGATTGAACGAGGAGGCTCGTGCGGCCTTGTCGTGTTTAACCGACAATCCTTGATCATATCAGGAATAAGTGGTACCTGTTGCTTTACTGGTATTCCGAGTTTTGAGGGAGGAAGTACCATGAAGCGAGCAGGAACCACGGCTGTAGGAAGAGTTGCTCTGTTGTTGTTGCCGTTACTGTGTGAAGTGTTTCCGATGGGGAACGCGCAGGCGGCCTGGGTGCGCAAGACACCGCCGCTCTCGACACAGTGGACGTCCCAGGTTTCACCTACCAACGCGTTACCGGAGTATCCGCGTCCGCAGTTGGTACGTGCCGACTGGTTGAACCTCAATGGCGAGTGGCAGTTCGCCAATGCCAGCGCGGGACAGACTCCTCCGTTTGGCCAGAACCTGACCGAGAGTGTGCTGGTCCCATTTCCCATCGAGTCCGCGCTGTCCGGCATCCAACGTCACCAGGACCGCATGTGGTACCGGCGCACCTTCACCGTGCCGGCGAGCTGGAGTGGGAAGCGTGTGCAGCTCAACTTCGGCGCGGTCGACTGGGAGGCGACGGTCTACGTCAACGGCCAGTTGGTCGGCTCTCACCAGGGCGGCTATGACGGTTTCAGCTTCGACATCACGGACCGGCTGAACGGAGGCACGAACGAGCTGATCGTCGGGGTGTACGATCCCACCGACGTGGGTGGGCAGCCGATTGGCAAGCAGCGCAACACGCCGAACGGCATCTGGTACACCGCTGCCTCCGGCATCTGGCAGACCGTCTGGCTGGAGCCGACGCCCGCCGCGCGCATCACCCGTCTGGACATGACTCCGGACGTGGCCGGGCAGGCGCTGAGGCTGACGGTCCAGGGCGCGGGCATCAACGGCCAGACCATCGAGGCGGTGGCGTTCGACGGTACCGTGCAGGTGGGCTCCACGACGGGCAACGTGGGCAGTGAGATTCGCATCCCCGTGCCCAACGCCAAGCTCTGGTCGCCCGAGAGTCCCTTCCTCTACGACCTGCGCGTGTCGCTCAAGAGCGGTGCGAACACCGTGGAGCAGGTGACGAGCTACTTCGGAATGCGCTCGGTGGGCCTGAAGCTGGTGGGTGGCGCGCTGCGCCCGGTGCTCAACGGCCAGTTCGTCTTCCAGATCGGCACGCTGGATCAGGGCTACTGGCCGGACGGCATCTACACCGCGCCCACCGACGCGGCGCTGAAGTTCGACATCCAGAAGCACAAGGACCTGGGCTACAACATGCTCCGCAAGCACATCAAGGTGGAGCCGCAGCGCTGGTTCTACTGGGCTGACAAGCTGGGCATCCTGGTCTGGCAGGACATGCCCCTGATGGAGGCCGGCAGGAATCCCTCGACGAGCGCGCGGACGCAGTTCGAGGCGGAGCTGCGCGAGCTGGTGGATGAGCACCGCAGCGCGACCTCGGTCATCACCTGGGTGGTACAGAACGAGGGCTGGGGCCAGTATGACCAGGCCCGGCTCGCCAGCCTCGTGAAGAGCTGGGATCCCAGCCGGCTGGTCGACAACATGAGCGGCATCAACTGCTGTGGCGCGGTCGACGGCGGCAACGGCGATCTGGCGGACTGGCACGTCTATGTCGGTCCGGGCGCGCCTCAGCCCTCGGGCTCGCGAGCGTCCGTGCTGGGCGAGTTCGGCGGTCTGGGTCTGCGGGTGACCGGGCACGAGTGGAGCCCCGGCAATGGCTTTGGCTACGAGATGGTGAGCGACGGCGCGGCGCTGACCACCCGCTACGTTGGCCTCATCCAGCAGGTCCAGACCCTGATGAGCCAGCCCGGTCTGAGTGCAGCGGTCTACACGGAGATCACCGACGTGGAGAACGAGGTCAACGGCATGTTGACCTACGATCGGTCCATCGTGAAGCCGGACGCGACCCAGGTGCGCGCCGCGCATGACAATTTGATCGCCGCGTCGCGCCTGATCAACAACCAGGGGCTGCTGCCGCTCAATCAGTATCGCTCGTTCCAGGTGACGACGCCCGGTTACACCAACCGCTACATCCGACACTACGACAGCCTGGGCGCCACGGAGGTCGTCGACGCCTCGAGCAGCGCCACGCTCAAGCTGGATGCGACCTACAAGATCGTGGCCGGTCTGGCGGATGCGAGCTGCTACTCCTTCGAGTCGCGTAACTACCCCGGCAGCTACCTGCGGCACTCCGCCTCGCGCATCCGCAGGGATGCCCGCGACGGCTCGGCGCTCTTCGATCAGGACGCCACCTTCTGCGCACGCGCCGCGCTCGACGGCTCCGGCAACTTCTCGCTGGAGTCGAAGAACCTGGCCGGCTCCTATCTCCGCCACCGCAACTCCGAGCTGTGGGTCGATTCCTTCACGGACACCCAGGGCTTCCGGCAGGACGCGACCTGGGCCCTGGTGGGGCCCTGGTGGAAGAGTGGCGCGGACCTGGCGGTGAACACGTACAAGTCGTTCCAGGTGGTGACGCCGGGTTACACCGACCGCTATGCGCGCCACCGCGACGCGCTGGGCTGGACCGAGGTGGTGACCAGCAGCAGCGACAGCACGCTCAAGCAGGACGCGACGTTCAAGATCGTTCCAGGACTGGCTGACTCGAGCTGCTACTCCTTCGAGTCGCGCAACTACCCGGGCCAGTACCTGCGGCATGCCTCCGACCGCATCCACAAGGATCCGCGCGATGGCTCGACGCTCTTCGATATGGACGCCACCTTCTGCGCGCAGCCGGGGCTCTATGGCAGTGGTGTCTCGTTCGAGTCCTACAACTACCCGGGCCGCTACATCCGTCACTACGCCTCCGAGCTGTGGAGCGCCAGCGGTGGTGGCGGCACCTGGAATTCCTCCACCAACTTCAGCGCGGATGTGAGCTGGAGCGTGGTCGCCCCCTGGGCGCCCTGAGCCCCAGGGCTCCCTGATGTAGAGGGGCGCCGGACGAGAGGCTTCTGTCTGCTTCCCGTCTGGCGCCCCGAGTCCCGTCACGGATTGAGCACGGGCGGGGCTCTTGTGACCCGAGTCACTTCCCCGAATGCCTGCCTGGAGGACGGGCAGGGCGGCTCCGCCACAGCGTGAGCCTTCCTCACCAATCCGGCGGGCGCGCTCCATCCCGAGGACCGCGCAGTCGAGGTGGGGGCGATTTTGTCTGGCACTCTCAAAGTCCTCCATGGAGTCCTCCATGAGGGGTGAAGGCATGTTCCCACGGACCTTGCGCGTACTGGTCCGCGGACGGGGGCGGTCGGCGCTCTGGCTGTTGCCGGTGGGGCTGATCGCGGTCTGGGCCGTCTGGTTCTTCCGGGCGCACGTCACCGTCTACGAGCGCAGCGTCCAGGCACAGCTGGAAGTCCATCGCGAGGTGTACTCGATTGATGCACCCGTGGCGGGGCGGGTGGTGTCGACGCAGGTGGAGCTTCACCGCCCCGTGCGTACCGGGGAGGTCCTCGTCGAGCTGGACCGGGAGAACGAGACGCGGCGGCTCGCGGAGGCGGAGGCCGCGCTTCAAGGATTGGGGCCGCAGCTCGAAGCCGCGCGCGCGGAGCTCGAGGGCGAGCAGCGTGGGCTGGTGGAGCAGAAGGGGCAGGGGGTCGCCGGCGTGGAGGAGGCTCGGGCCCGGCTCGTCGATGCCGAAGCGGCCTCGCGGCGGGCCCAGGAGGATGCGGCGAGCACCGAGCAGCTCTGGAAGCGCGGGGTGGTGAGCGAGATGGAGTGGAGCAGGTTCCGCACGGAGCGGGATCGCTCGCAGGCCGCGGCGGAGGCCGCGCGTGCCGCGTTGTCGCGCGTGAGATCGGAAGGGACGGTGCAGTCCACCGAGCGGCGCACCCGCATCGCCGCGCTGCAGGGGGAGATTGCCAAGCTCGAGGCGAACCAGAGCGTCTCGCGTGCCAACGTGGAGAGCCTGCGCGCGGACGTGGAGAGCCGTCTCGTGCGTGCACCGGCGGATGGGGTGCTCGGCGAGACGAGCTCCGTGCGAGTGGGTGCGCAGGTCAAGCCCGGGGACCCCATCGCGACCGTCGTCGCGGGTGGACCCGTGCGCATCGTCGCCCAGTTCTCCCCGGAGGCCCTGGGGCGCATCCGTGAGGGATACCGGGCGCGCATGCGGCTGGAAGGTTTCTCCTGGACCGAGTTTGGCATGCTCGAGGGCACGGTGACGGCGGTGGCGAGTGAGGCGCGTGATGGTCTGGTGCGCGTCGAGCTCTCGGTGGATTCGCTACCTCCAGGCATTCCGCTCGAGCATGGCCTGCCGGGCGTCGTGGACGTCGCCGTGGAGCAGTCCACGCCGTCGTGGCTCGTGCTTCGCGCCGTGGGGCGGGCGCTCAACGGACCGGCTCGGGACCCCAGGGCTTCGCAGGTCCAAGGTGTGACGGAGTTGCCGAAGGGCGGCGGGAGCTGAGCTCATGACGGGTGCACCACGTCTTTTCGTCCCGGAGGTCATCCAGACGTCGGCCATGGACTGCGGTCCGGCGGCCCTCAAGGCCTTGCTCGATGGCTTTGGCGTGCCGGTCAGCTATGGACGGCTTCGAGAGGCCTGCCAGACCGACATCGACGGTACGTCCGTGGATGTGCTCGAGGAGATGGCCATCAGGCTGGGATTGGATGCCGAGCAGAGCATGCTCCCGCATGATCAAGTGCTCCTCCCCGAGACCGGGGCGCTGCCAGCGATTGCGGTGGTGAGGCTCGCGAACGACAACCTCCACTTCGTGGTGCTCTGGAAGCGATCGGGCAACTTCGTTCAAATCATGGATCCGGCGCAGGGGCGCCGGTGGGTGTCCGTGACCGAGCTGCTCGGCCGGCTCTTCGTGCACGCGATGCCTGTGTCCGCCGAGGCGTTCCGCGAGTGGGCCGGCACGGAAGAGTTTCTCGCGGGGCTGCGCAGCAGGGTGTCAGCGCTCGTCCCTGGGCCCTTGTCGGAGCGGCTCGTCGCCGATGCCCTCGGAGACCCCACCTGGAAGGGCCTGGCCTGTCTGGATGCGACGGTGCGGTTGGTGCAGACGCTCGTGGAGGGCGGCGGTATCGAGCGGGGTGCACCGGTGGCGGGGTTCGTCGAACAACTCCTGCGCGAGGTGCGCACAGCACTGGAAGAGGGGCGCGCCCTGGAGCTCATTCCCCCCGCCTACTGGACGGCGGTGGGAAGGCCCGACAGTGAGCAGCTCATCTTGCGTGGAGCCGTGTGCGTTCATGCCAGGGGGCTGCGCCGCGAGAGAGGGGACGATGAGCCTCCGCTGCCGCCCGAGCTCAAGGCTGCCTTGAGCGAGGCTCCCACCCGCCCCCTGCGCGAGCTCGTGGCGTTGTTGCGCCGGGATGGGGTGCTCACCCCGGTGGTGCTCGCCGCCATCGGGATGACCGCGGCGGTGGGCGGTTTCGTGGAGGCACTGCTCCTGCGCGGTGTCATCGATGCGGGGCGCTATCTCACGACCGCGGAGCAGCGGATCGCCGGCGTCGTGACGCTGCTCGCCCTGCTGGGTCTGCTGCTCACGCTGGAGCTGCCACTGTCGTTCGGGACGCTCCGCCTGGGGCGGCGATTGGAGCTCCGTCTCAGGCTTGCGTTTCTCGACAAGATACCGCGCCTGGGGGACCGCTATTTCCGCAGCAGGCTCATCTCGGACATGGCTCAGCGCTGTCATGGCATCCACCTGGTCCGCAACGTGCCCACCCTCGCGGTCCAGGTGCTGCGCGCTTCCGCCGAGCTGATCGTGACGCTCGTGGGGCTGACGTGGTTGGCACCTCGTAGCGCACCGCTGATCTTCCTGGCGGGTGGGTTGGCGCTCGCCATTCCCTTGCTCTCGCAGCGCTCGCTGCTCGAGGCCGATCGCCGGCTGCGGGACTTCGACGGGATGCTCTCGGGCTACTATCTGGATGCCTTGCGCGGGGCCGTGGCCCTGCGGGCCCACCGTGCCGAGTCGACGCTCCGCCGGGCCCAGGAAGAGCCCCTGCAGGAGTACGTCTCCTCGGCTCGCGCGTTGCTGCGCCGTGGCGTCACCGTCGAGGCGATCTCCTCCCTTGCCGCCACCGGAGGCTCGGCCGCGATTGTCCTGCACGCGCTCTCGCAAGGGATACAGCCCGGCGCTGTCCTGCTGCTCGTCTATTGGGCACTGGCCCTGGTGACACTGGGCAGGCAGATCGCCGAGGGGTTGCGTCAGTACCCCGCCGCGTCGTCGCTCACCGGCCGCTTGATCGAGCCGCTGCTCGCCCCGGACGAGGTGGCCACTCCCGTCGCATTGGCCCCGCGGAAGCGGGCGGAGCCGCCAGCGGGCGTGGCCCGGGGGGTCTCCTTCGCGCTGCGCCAGGTGGAGGTGAGAGCCGCAGGCCATACCCTCCTGCAAGGGATTGATGTGTCGGTTCAGCCGGGTGAGCATGTCGCCATCGTTGGCCCCTCGGGCGCTGGAAAGTCATCCCTGGTGGGGCTCCTTCTGGGATGGCACCGGGCGTCCCAAGGCCAGGTCGAGGTGGATGGCGAGCCCCTGGAGGGAGAGGCCCTGTGGCGGTTGAGGCAGGAGACCGCGTGGGTGGAGCCCGAGGTGTCGCTCTGGAACAGATCGATGGTGGACAACCTGGCCTATGGCGTCGAAGCGGACGAGGCGCTGCCACGGGTGGGCCAGGTGCTGCACAAGGCGGACCTCATCGAGCTGATCGACAAGCTGCCCCAGGGGCTTCAGACCCGTCTGGGCGAGAGTGGTGGTCTGCTGTCGGGCGGAGAGGGGCAGCGGGTGCGTCTGGGCCGGGCGCTGCTCCGGCCAGGGGTTCGGCTGGCCATCTTCGACGAGCCATTCCGGGGGCTCGAGCGTGACCGCCGCTCGGCGCTGCTGGAGCGGGCGCGACAGGGTTTCGAGGGAGTCACGCTGCTCTGCATCATGCATGACATCGCGGAGACGCTCTCCTTCGACCGCGTCCTGGTCATCAAGGGCGGGCAGGTCGTCGAGGATGGGGCGCCGCGGGCGCTCGCGGCGCGCGAGGATTCCCACTACCGCTCATTGCTGGAGGAAGAGCAGACGATGCAGCGGGCGTTGTCGGGACGAGAGGGGTGGCGGCGGATTGTCCTGGAGCAAGGCGTGCTCTCCGAGCGGCTCGGGGAGGGGGGCGATCATGGAGACTGATGCTGTGCTGGAGGCGGTGGCCTGGCCGCTCGAGCGCGCGGGCGAGGCCCTGGAAGCATTGGCGCGTGCGGCGCGGCTGCCGCTCCCTCATCCACTCCCAGCCCTCTCGCGCACGGTGCCGGCGGAGCCGGATCGCGTGGGAGAGTGGATGGATACCCTGGCCCAGACCCTCGGGCTCGAGCTGGAGGTGCTCTATACGCGCCATGGCGGAGTCGACAGGGCCCTGGGCCGTGCGGCTCCGGCCCTCGTGGAGATGACGAGCGTCCACGGGCGCGCGGTGATCGCACTGCTTCGCCTGTCTTCCTCGGGGAGGATCGCGCAGGTCATCGCCCCGGACGAGACGCTGCACCGGGTTGACTTCTCCACGTTGGCCGCCGCTGTGCGGGCGCGTGTCGAGCATCAGCAGGGGCCCGTGGCGGAGCGCGTCCTGGAGCGGGCTGGACTGCGGGGACCCCAGCGGGCCATGGCCCGGCAGGCGTTGCTGGGAGCCCAGCTGGCCCAGACCTACCTCTTCGCCGCGCGCAGGCTTCGGCTGCCACCCGGAGCGCGCCTCGTCCATCACCTGCGGGCGCTGCGGGCCGGATGGCGGCTGCTCATGCTCCTGTTGCTGACGGGGCTCATCCAGGTGTGTGTGCTCTCCGGTTGGTGGCTGATGGGGCGGGGCGCATTCGAGGGGCAGCTCGACCCGGGGTGGATCTGGGCCTGGGCCCTCATGGGGTTGACGATGGTCCCGCTCCAGGCGGTGCTGGCCTGGTCGCAGGGAACCCTGGTGATGGAGCTCTCCGCGCTGCTGCGCAGGCAACTGCTGGCGGGGGCGCTCGCGTTGCCCGTGGACCAGGCGCGCCGCGGTGGAATAGGCGAGTACGTCGGGAGGACTTTCGAGAGCGCGGGGATGGAACAGATGGCGCTCGCGGGCAGCTTCACCAGTCTGCTGGCGGTGGTCGATCTGCTGCTGGCGGCGGGGGTGATGCTCACCGGCCCCGCGGGCTGGTACGGATTGGTGGCGCTGGGGGGCTTCTGCTTCGTGCTGGGAGTGCTCGTCGTGCGCCAGTCGTCACGCTTTCGCGAATGGACGGAGGCGCGTATCGGCATGACGCATGCGCTCATCGAGCGCATGCTCGGTCACCGGACGCGGCTCGCACAGGAGCAGCCGGAGAAGTGGCACGTGGAGGAGGACCATGAGCTGGAGCATTACGCCGAGGCCTCCGAGCTGTGGGACTCGGCCACGGCGAGAGTGACGGCGCTCTCCCGGCGGGGACTCCTCCCGGTGGCGATCCTCGCGACGCTCCCGGGTGTGCTCGCGGGAGCCTCGAGCGCGAGGATCGCCGTAGGTGTGGGAGCCGCGCTCATGGCGGCGCGCGCCGTGGGGACGCTGAGCGTTGGAGTCCTCGCCCTCACAGGTGCGCGCGTGTTGTTTCGCAGCGTCCGTCCCATCCTGGACGCCGCGAGGAACTCCAACGCCGAGGTGGGCGCGGTGTCTCCTGTCTCGCCTGGAGCGGCGCTCCCGGAGACACAGGCCCTGCTCGAGGTGCGCGATCTCGTCTTCAAGCATGCGGGGGCTCCACGGGCGGTGCTCGAGCGGGCTTCGCTGGTGGTGCGCGCTGGAGAGCGGCTGCTGCTCGAGGGCCCCTCTGGCTCCGGCAAGTCGACGTTTGCTTCCATCCTGACGGGACTGCGCGGCCAGGGCTCGGGGCTGTTGTTGCTGGGGGGCCTGGACAGGGCGACCTGGACGACGAGCGGGTGGGGCACGCAGATCGCGGGTGCTCCCCAGTTCCACGAGAACCACATCGTGTCCGGTACGTTGGCCATGAACCTGTTGTTGGGACGTACCTGGCCCCCCTCCCTCGAGGACCTGAACAACGCGAGAGCGATCTGTGAGGAGCTGGGGCTGGGGGAGCTGTTGTCGCGGATGCCCTCGGGATTGATGCAGCTGGTAGGGGAGCGCGGTTGGCAGCTCTCGCATGGGGAGCAGAGCCGTGTCTTCCTGGCACGGGCGCTGTTGCAGCGGGCCCGGGTCGTGGTGCTGGACGAATCCTTCGGTGCGCTGGATCCCGTGACGATGCGCAAGGTGATGGCGTGCGTCGAGGCCCGGGCGCCAACGCTCATCGTCATCGCGCATCCGTGAGGGGCAGCGGCTCCTTCATCTCCGCCAGCGGTTCTCCCAGACCAGCTCTTCCAGCGGCCGGCGCGAATCCCAGCCCTCCAGCTCCAGCATCGGCCGCTCATAGAAGGCGTCCACGTGGCCCAGGCACAAGATGGCAATCGGCTCGCTGCCTTCTGGTGCCTCCAACAGCTCCGCCAGCCGGGCGGGCTCGAACAGAGAGACCCAGCCCATGCCAATCCCCTCGGCCCTCGCGGCGAGCCAGAGATTCTGGATGGCGCAACTGGCGGACGCGAGGTCCATGCTCGGCATGGTGCGCCGCCCGAAGACATAGCGCTCACGTCGGTCGGTCAGCGCGACGACCCAGAGCTCGGGGCATTCCTTGATGCCCTCGACCTTGAGGCGCATGAACTCCTCGCCGCGTTCGCCCAGCGCCTCGGCGGTGCGGAGGCGCTCCTGCTCGACCATGCCGGCGATCGCACCGCGCAGCGCCTCATCCGTGATGCGAATGAAGCGCCAGGGCTGCATGAAGCCCACGCTCGGCCCGAGATGCGCCGCACGCAAGAGGCGGGTGATGACCTCGGGATCGATGGGCTCGGGCCGGAAGTGGCGCATGTCCCGGCGCTCGCTGATCGCGCGGTAGACGGCTTCACGCTCCGAGGGAGAAAAGCGGTGTTTCGTCATCGGGGCGCTCCATAGCACCGAAGCGTCAACAGAGGCCGTGACAAGACACCGCCGCGAGCAGGCCCGCTCGGCTACATTCCGCGCTCCACCCCCTGCCGGAGTGTCCGGATGACGAAGCGTTCACCCCTCCTGTTGCTCGTCCTTCCCCTCGTGGTCTGCGCCTGCGCGACGACGGGCCCCCGCATCCCTTCGGGAGAGGTCATCGACATGACCCATCCGTTCGATGAGCAGACCATCTACTGGCCCACGGCGGAGGGCTTCCATCTCCAGAAGGAGTCCTTTGGGCAGACGCCCAAGGGGTACTTCTATGCCGCCAACAGCTTCTCCGCGGCCGAGCATGGCGGGACGCACATCGACTCGCCCATCCACTTCGCGGAAGGGCATCCCTCCGTCGACCAGATCCCGCTCGAACAATTGATGGGAGAGGCCATCCTCATCGACGTGTCGCGGCAGTGCGCGGCGAACCCGGACTACCAGATCTCCCCAGAGGACTTCGTGGGCTGGGAGAAGGAGCATGGGCAGATTCCGAACGGGGCCATCGTCCTGCTGAGGACGGGCTTCGGCACGCGGTGGCCCGACCGCAAGAGCTACCTGGGCACCGACGAGCGTGGCCCGGAGGCGGTCGCGAAGCTCCACTTTCCGGGGCTCCATCCCGATGCAGCCCGGTGGTTGACGGGCAACCGCTCCATCAAGGCCATTGGCCTGGACACGGCGAGCATCGACTACGGCCAGTCGAGCCTCTTCGAGAGCCATCGGGAGCTCTTCGCGCACGACATCCCGGCGTTCGAGAACGTCGCCAACCTCGACCGGCTGCCCGCCAGCGGCTTCGTCGTCATCGCCTTCCCGATGAAGATCAAGGGTGGCAGTGGTGGGCCGCTGCGGATCGCGGCCATCCTCGGCCAGCGGCACTGAAGCCCCTATCGCGCTTCCACGGCGGCCTTGAGCACCGCCGGCTGCTTGCGGATCCCCAGGCTGAGTGGCACGGCCACCAATACGATGGCCGTGGCCACCAGGTAGACGTCGTTGATGCCCGCCACGAACGAGAACAACTCGATGTGACGGCGCTCCGTCATCCCCTGCTGCACGAGCGCCTCCGCTTCTTGGGCCGTGAAGGCGGACAGGAGCGACGTGAAGATGGCAATCGAGAACGCCCCGAACACATTTCGCAACCAGTTGCTGATGGACGAGGCGTGGCCGCTCAGCTCGCGTGAAATCTGCTCCATGCCCGCGTTGCTGGCCGGCATCATGGAGAGGGAGATCCCCACGTTTCGCACCAGCATCCACACCACCATGTAGGTGCGTGGAACGTCCGGCGTCAGACGGCTCAAGGCATATGTGCCTCCCGCGATCAACAGGACACCGGCCGTCATGAGCGTGCTCGGCCCGAGCGTGCCATACAGGCGTCCGACCAGGGGCATCAGGAGCGCCATGGCCAGGGACGCCGGAAGGAGGATCAACCCGGTCTCGAGCGGCGTCACGCCCTGGATCTTCTGCAGGAATACAGGCACGAGGAACGCGCCCGAATACAGGCTGATCGTGATGATGCTCGAGATGATCAGCGTCACCACATAGCGGCCATTCGCGAACACCCGCAGGTCGAGCAGTGGAGCGCTCGTCCTCAATTCCCTGACGACGAAGACGATCAATGACAGCGTCCCGAGTATGAACAGGGACACAGTCTTCACCTCCGTCCAGCCCCAGGCCCTTCCCTGGCTCAGGGCGATCAGGAGCGACAGGGTGCCGGTGATGACGGTGAGCAGTCCGGGGAGATCGAACGCCTTCGGAACTTGCAGGCGGTAGAAGGGAATGGTCCGCACGGCCAGGCCCACGGCGACGAGACCGAGCGGAACGTTGAAGAAGAACAACCACCGCCAGTTGCCCAGGGTGATCAACCAGCCCGCGAAGGTTGGCCCGAACGCGGGAGCGAGGCTCGCCGCCAGGCTCCAGAGACTGGCGGCCAGCGCCTGCCGCTCTCGGGGAATGAGCTGGTAGATGAGCGTCATGGTCACGGGCATGATGGTGCCGCTGAACGCGCCCTGCAGGAACCGGAAGACCACGAGCGAGCGCGTATCCCAGGCCATCCCGCACAGCACGGACGCCAGGATGAAGCCCACCAGGCTGGCCACGTACAGCCATTTGAAACTGAAGCGCCCGCCCAGATAGCCGGTGAGCGGCGCGCTCGTGCCCATGGCGAGCATGAAGCCCGTCAGGGTCCACTGCAGCAGGGAGAGTTCGGCACCGAAATGCCTCTGCAGCTCGGGAATGGCGATCGTGATCGTGCTGGAGCTCAACACGGACATGAACGACCCGACGAAGAGGGCGAACATGAACGGCCAGAACCGGGTGGCTCGTGGCTCTTCGGGTGGGTGCAGGGACATCGGGTTCACTCGCCCTTCGTGAGACGGGGTTGTTACCAGACCAGTGGCAGGCTCGTGACCGCCAGGTTGAAGCCACCCATGAACTGCGGCTTCTTCTCGGGGTCCAGCCGGAACGGCGGGACGCGCTTCAACCACTCCTGGTAGAACACCTTCATCTCCAGGCGGGCCAGATTCAGACCGACGCACCGGTGCGGACCCGTGTTGAATGTCTGGTGCTGCTCCTTCCGGTCGATGATGAGCTGCTCGGGGTTCGGGAACGCCGCGTCGTCGTAGTTGGCCGCGGGCAGGAGCAACAACACCATGTCGCCCTCCTTGAACTGGACGCCGTGGCAGACCACGTCGCGCATCACCCGCCGGGGCGTGGACGCGACGCCATAGAGCCGCAGTAGCTCCTCGATGGCTCCGGGCAGGAGGCTGGGGTCGGCCCGGAGCTTCGCCTGCAACTCCTGATCGCGCGCCAGGTGCCGGACACCGAAGCTCAGGGCATTCACCACGGTCTCCAGCCCCCCAAGGAACAGGGTGATGCTGTAGCCCAACATCTCGTGGAACGTGGGATTGCGGCCGTTGATGTTCACGTCGAGCAGATGGCTGATCAGATCATCCTCGCGCTTCTCCTGCCGGGCCTTGATGGTCTCCGCCAGGATTCCCGCGATGCGCTTGAAGGTCGCCTCGCGAGTCGCGGGATCCACCGTAGCGGACGTCGCCTGCGTGGCCAGGTGACGGAACTCCGCCAGGCGGTCGGTCGGCATGCCGGCCAACTTCATGAACAACGTGACGGGCAGCGGCTCGGCGATCTCCGAGAAGAAGTCGCAGCGGCCCGTGGCGAGCACCTTGTCGATGAGCTCGTTCGTCATGGCCCGGATCGCCGGCTCGAGTCCGGCAACGGATTTGGCCGCCAGCGGCTGGTTGAGCGGCGCCCGGTACGCGGTGTGCTGCGGCGGATCCACCGAGATGGGCAGCAACATGAAGCCCTGCTGCGCCTTGTGTTCCCCCGCGTGTTCCCCGGAGGTCGCGGCGGCGAGGAAGCTGTTGCTGTAGACCTCCGGGTTCATCGTGATGTCCACGATGGCCTTCTTCCGGGTCACGAACCACGTGCCACCATTACACGGGGAGAAGAAGATGGGCGGGGCCTCGTGGATGAGGGAGCGCATCCGGGCGTGCGGATCCTCCAGCATTCGCGGATCCCTGGCGTTGTCATACTCCTAGACCAGCTCCGGCGGAATGTGCGCGGGAATCTTGTCCAACTTCTGTCCGCTAAAGGCACTCATGTTCGAACCTCTCTGACTGTTGGAGAAAAAGCAGCTTCTGGCGCCTACCAGACCAGCGGCAGGCTCGTGATCGCCAGGGTGTAGCCACCGATGAACCGCGGCTTCTTCTCGGGGTCCAGCCGGAACGGCGGGACGCGCTTCAACCACTCCTGGTAGAACACCTTCATTTCCAGGCGGGCCAGATTCAGGCCGACGCACCGGTGCGGACCTGTGTTGAACGTCTGGTGTTGCTCCTTACGGCCCAGGATGAACTGCTCGGAGTTGGGGAACGCCGTGTCGTCGTAGTTGGCCGCGGGCAGGAGCAACAACACCGAGTCGCCCTTCTTGAACTGGACGCCATGGCAGACCTCATCGCGCGCCACCCGCCGTGGCATGGTCACGATGCCATAGAGCCGCAGCAGCTCCTCGATGGCTCCGGGCAGCAGGCTGGGGTCGGCTCGGAGCTTCGCCTGCAGCTCCTGATCACGTGCCAGGTGCCGGACACCAAAGCACAGGGCATTCACCACGGTGTCCAGCCCCCCGAGGAACAGGAGGATACTGTAGCCCAACATCTCGTGGAACGTGGGATTGCGGCCGTCGATGTTCGCGTCGAGCAGCCGGCTGACCAGATCATCCTCGCGCTTCTCCTGCCGGGCCTTGATGGTCTCCGCCAGGATTCCCGCGATGTGCTTGAAGGTCGCCTCGCGGGTCGCGGCGTCCACCGTGGGGGACGACGCCTGCGCGGCCAGTTGACGGAACTCCGCCAGGCGGTTGGTCGGCATGCCGGCCAGCTTCAGGAACAACGTGACAGGCAGCGGCTCGGCGATGTCCGGGAGGAAGTCACAGCGTCCCGCGGCGAGCACCTTGTCGATGAGCTCGTTCGTCATGGCCCGGATCGCCGGCTCGAGTCCGGCAACGGATTTGGCCGACAGCTGCTGGTTGAGCGGCGTCCGGTACATCGTGTGCTGCGGCGGATCCACCGAGATGGGCAGCAGCGTCAAACCCTGTTGCGGGTCCTTGTCTTCCCCGTGTCCCCCTGTGACCGTGGAGCGACTGCTGAAGACCTCCGGGTTCATCGTCATGTCCACGATGACCTTCTTCCGCGTCACCATCCACTGGCCCCCATTACACGGGGAGAAGAAGATGGGCGGGGCCTCGTGGATGAGGGAGCGCATCCGGGCGTGCGGATCCTCCAGCATCCGCGAATCCCTGGAGATGTCGTATTCATAGACAAGCTCCGGCGGGACGTGCGCGGGAATCTTGTCCAACTTCTGACTTCCGCTGTCGGCGTGCATGTTTGAGCTCTCGGATTATCGGAGAAAGAAGCGCGGGGACCTGTCCGGTCCTCACTCGCTCGTCTGCGAGACGGGAAGACGAACCACCAGCCCATCCACCGCGGGCGTCACCTTGAGCTGACAGGTCAGCCGGCTGTTGGGTTGCACGTGGTAGGCGCACGAGATCATTCCCTCTTCCGCCGAATCGGGCGGGGGGAGTTTCTTCAGCCAGGCCTCATCGACGTAGCCGTGGCAGGTCGCGCAGCTGGCGAAACCTCCGCACTCGGCGACGATTCCCGGCACGAGGTTGTCCATCGCCGCCTGCATGACGGACTGTCCCTCCTGCGCCTCGACGTCGTGTTCCTTCCCATCCGCCTCGATGAATTTGATCTTCGCCATCATGTCCTCTCGGGGTCCTTCGGGGGTTGAACTGTCTTCAAGCGGCGATGCTGTTGAGCGGGACGGTCGCGTCGCCCAGGCGGGTGGCGTCCACCTCCACCCGGCTCGAGACCAGCCGCTTCGCGGCCATGAACTCCGCGGGGCGGCCAATGACATCCGCGGCGATGACCCGTCTGCCCTTGAGGTAGAAGGCAGAGAATTCCTTGCCCTCGACGGAGCCCCGCGTGACGCACTGCTCGTAACCGGTGGAGAGACCCACCATCTGCAGCTTCAATCCGTACTGGTCCGACCAGAACCAGGGAATGGCGGCATAGGGCTCCTGCTTGCCCATCAGGGTGGCCGCCGCGACGCGTGCATGCTCGATGGCATTGGGCACGGACTCGAGCCGGATGCGTCCGCCCGTGTAGGCGCTGGGCTGATTCGCGCAGTCTCCAATGGCGAGGATGTCCGGATCGGCCGTACAGGCGTACTCGTCCACGACGATGCCATTGTCGACGGCCAGGCCCGCCGCGGAGGCCAGCTCCGTGTTGGGGATGAGGCCGATTCCCACCAGCACCAGGTCGGCCGCGAGCAACTCCTGCACGCCGTGACACGAGATGCTCACCCCTCGTACCTGGCGCCGTGCCTCGTCGAGATCCATGCCCCACACCTCGCACGAGAGTCGGAACTCCACGCCCCGCTCGCGGTGGAGCTGCTCGATGAACGAGGACACCTCCGGACCTGTCACCCGGCAGAGCAGGCGAGGCGCCGCCTCCAGCAGCGTCACACGCAGCCCGAGCTGCACGGCCACGGCCGCGACCTCCAGTCCCACGTAGCCTCCACCGATGATGACCAGGCGGCTGCCGGGGACGAACCTCCCGCGCATGGCCTCGACGTCGGAGATGGAGCGCAGGGAGAACAGGTTCTCTGGCCGGGCACCTTCCAGCCCGGGAAGACTCAAGGGCCGTGCCCGGCCTCCCGTGGCCAGCACGAGCTTGTCGTAGGCCAGCCGGCTTCCATCCCCCAGGGAGAGCTCTCGCGTGGCGCGGTGGATGGTCTCGGCGCGCGTGCCCGTCTTGAGCTCGATGTCGAAGCGCTCATAGGTCGCCAGTGGCTTGAGGTAGAGGTCGCTCAGCGCCACCTTTCCCTGCAGGAACCCCTTCGAGAGCGGAGGCCGCTGGTAGGGTGGATGCGCTTCGTCTCCCAACAGGAGGACGCGCCCCTTGTAGCCCTGCTTTCGCAAGCCGGTAGCCAGCTCGCCTCCGGCCTGGCCGGCTCCCACGATGACGATGCGCTCTTCCATTGCCGTGACGTTCCTCTCTCCATGCTCAAAGCAGCGGCCTGGCCAGGTCCTGACCTCGCGTGCCGCATGAGCGAGGTGGACGGCTGGGTGTGTTGCCTTTCCTGGGTGTGCCGTTTCCGTCCTGCGAGGTCACCGCCGGGCGGAGACGGGTGCCAGCCATATTCCGGCGAGGGCGTCGATCAGGCCGTCCGCAGTGGATTCCCACGTGGAGTGGGGTGGGGCAGTGCCCTCTTGCAGCGCGCGTTCCCGCTCGGCGCACATGTGCACGATCAGCAACCGGCCCATGTCGCTCCGCTCCTGCCACACTGCCTCCGGGAGCGGCGGGATCAGCCGGAACATGCCTTCGAGGCCCTGTTGCAGCGACCGCGAGGTGGACGACTCGTTGATCATGAGTTCCCGAAAGGCGGGATGGGTCGTCACCTGGGCGATGAACCGCGCGAACCAAGAGGGGCTGCCCAGCGAGGCGAGGTGCTCGGTGGTCGGCCTCACGAGGCAGGACACCCAGTCGCGCAGATCGGGCGAGCCGGTGAGCTGCGCGAGCATCTCCGTACGCCGACGCTCTACTGGCTCCGAGTGACGGCGCATGATCGCCAACACGAGGTCATCCTTGGTGCCGAAGTGGTAGCCGACCGCGAAGTTGTTGGACTGGCCCGCGGCCTCGCTCACCTGGCGGTTGGAGACCGCCTCCACGCCATGCTCGGCGAACAGCCGCTCCGCGGTGACGAGGAGCAGCTCGCGTGTCTCGCTGCCCCGATCGGATTTGCCTGCCCTCGAGCCCACGGTCAGTTCATCAGCTCCACGGGGGCGCACAGCCGCGCGCTCACCGCGGTCACGAGGGTCTCCCAGTTCTTCTCGAACCAGAAGTCGAGGAACAGCGGGGACGCGCGGCCACGCCGGTACGCAGCCCACACCCGCCGCGCGTACACGGACATATCGACGCCGGATTCCCGCTTCTTGAGTTGTCCGAGCGTGCCGAGCAGCACGATGAGCGCCGCGCTCCGGATGCCCAGGTTGCCCAGGACATACGCCTGCAGCTCTATCTCGCCGATCACGTCCGTGT
This sequence comes from Vitiosangium sp. GDMCC 1.1324, assembly GCF_003044305.1. Classification (GTDB taxonomy): domain Bacteria; phylum Myxococcota; class Myxococcia; order Myxococcales; family Myxococcaceae; genus Archangium. The sequence continues at coordinate 863,375 of NZ_PZOX01000001.1, forward strand.
GGTAGCCCGTCACCAGGTGCAACACGTCATGCGTCTCGCGGTAGCGCTTGGAGATGAAGTCGACATCGTTCTTGATCTCGAGCGTCGTTTCGAAGGGAGAGATCTTGTTGTCGCGGTAGTAGCGCGCGTACGCCTGGCCGAGCGTTCCCTCGGGCAGGCGCTCGAGCATACCCAGATCCAGATCCCTGGCATCGAGGGAAGGGCGCTCGGACAGCATGCGGCGCCCGTCCTCGGTGAGCCGGAGCCGCTGGGTGAGCGATGCGTAGACGTTGAGGTCCAGGCTGGCCTGGATCGCCTGGCCATACACGGGATTTCCCTCGTCGCCCCTGACCTTTTTCAGGGCATAGAGCGCCACGCGCAGGCGGGTGAACAGGGAGGGGTTTTCGGGCAGCGTCAGGGGATTGGTGTCGACCATGGGGACGTGTTTCCGGGCAGGGACAGGGTTTTGGGGGGACCTACTCCTACTTCGGCAACAAGGAGCTCATCTGGTTGTAGATGAACCGCGCCGCGCGCTGGGGGTTCAGTCTGTAGACCGCGTCCATGAGGGTGGCGTCGGAGCCCACCAGGACGCGGTAGCGGTTCTGCTCGATGCCTTCGATGATGATCTGCGCGGCCTTGCCAGGCGCCAGCACCTTGATCGGCCCCTCGCGGAGCTTCTCTTGCTGGTTGTCGATCACCACACCCGAGTTCCCCGCGATGTTCGTGCCAATCGCTCCCGGGAAGACAACCGTGACCCGCACGTTCGTCCCCAGGAGCTCCGAATTCAGACCTTCCGTCAGGAGCTTCACGGCCGCCTTGGCGGCTCCGTAGATGGTCTGTCCCGGCACGGGCAGGAAGCCACCCATGCTGGAGATGTTCGTGATGTGCGCCTCTGGGCGTGCGAGCAGGTGAGGCAGGAACGCCTTGGTCATGTAGAGCGTTCCGAACAGGTTGACGTTCATCACCCGGTCGATCGCCGCGTAATCGAGATCCTTCAACCTGACAAAGGGTTGAATGATGCCCGCGTTGTTGATGATGCCGTCGACCGCCCCGAAGCGGGAGATGACCTGCTCCGGGAGCGCATCCACCAGGGCCCGATCCGTGATGTTCACGGTGTAGGTGGCCAGGTTGGCTCGGTTCATCCCCGCCAGCTCGACGGTTTCCTGGAGGGCAGCCGCGTTGATGTCGACAGCGGCGACGCTCGCGCCCTTCGACAGCAGCGCGAGGACGAGCTCCCTGCCCATGCCATTTCCACCACCGGTCACGACGACGATCTTCTTTTGCAGCTTCATTGCCGTGCTCTCCTCTGCTCGCGCTCAGGTCAGGGCGCGGGGACGAACCGATAGAGGGCGCTCTCGATGTCGGACGTCAAGTAGATGGTCCCCGAGCTGCCCACGGCGACCCCCGTGGGGAGGTAGCCCGGTGGGAAGCCCCCGCTTTCGGGCAGACCGATGCGCAGGCTGCTCGCGATCACCCTGGAGCGTCCCGTGGCCGGATCGATGCGCACCAGCTGCTTACGGCCCACCTCGGCGACGATCAGCCCACCGTCCGGATGTCGGGCGATGCCCTCGGGGGCCTTGAGGCCCTTGGCCACCGTGCGTTTGGCGCCATCCGACAAGCGCACCCGGGTCACCTTCCCCGAGCGCACCTCCGTGACGTACACCCCCGGCTCCGCCGCCTCCGTGTCGGCCACGAGGCCCACGGGCCCCTCCAGCCCCTGGGCGAGCACCGTGGTTCCCGCGGGCTCGGCGGTATCCACGCGGACGAGCTTGCCCGTGGCGGCCTCGGCGAGGATCAGCGTGCCGTCGGCGAGCTCGATCGCGCCCTGGACGCCATTCGCGTTGGGAATCGTCCGCAGGAGGTTTCCCGAGGCCCGATCCAGCACCTGCACGCTGCTCCGGCTGCCCAGGTAGGACGTGCTGAGCACCACGTGCTTCGCGCTCAGACTCACGTTCATGGGGAAGTTCGTCTGGGAGGAGAGGACGCGGGCCGTCTGGGTGATCTTCCCATCGCGCCCGCCCACACGGCGGAAGGCATACACATCCGCCACGTACAGCTGCTCGTCCGGATCATCCGGCGCGACGGCGATGCCGGAGGGCACACTCAAGCGCGACTCGACCAGGGGCCGGACGGAGCCATCCGCGGGATTGACCACGTGGATGTCGTTGTCGACCATGTTGGACACGTACACCTGGTCATCCGGGCCCACGGCCAGGTTGTCGAGCCCGGTGGGCAGCTTCGCGACGACCTCCTTGTCGCCCGAGGGCAGCCGGACGCGCACCAGCTCGCCTCGCGCCGCGTCGACCACATAGAGGTTCTCGCGGCGCGCGTCGAAATTGACGGCGACCGGCATCGCGAAGCCCCCTGCCACGGCCTCGATGGTGCCCTTGTCCACGTCCACGCGGGCAACCTGCCCCTTGAGCAGGATCGGGCCGTACAGCCGGTCATCCGGACCGAACTCGAAGCCGTTGAGGAAGCCGGGCTCGGAGATGACCTTCCGAGGCGGCTTCTTCCCGTTCGGGTCCACTTCCCACAGCGCATCGGCCCGGCCGAGCTGGGTGACGTAGAACCTGCCATCCTGGCGGAAGGCCAGCGAGTTGAGGCCCGGCAGATCCTTGGCGATGACGCGCGTCTTTCCATCCGGGGTGCGCCGCATCAACTGGCCGGAGAAAAAGCCGGTCCAGTAGACCGAGCCGTCGGGACCCAGGGTCACGTCATCCGCGCCACCCAGCGGAGGTCCTACCAGGGTGGATACAGCACCTGTGCTCAAGTCGATGGAGTGCACCGTCTGGCCGAGCAGATTGCTGGCCAGCAGGTGTCCCTTGCCATCAACGGCCATCCCGTGGACGCCTTGGAAGTGAGAGCCGGCGACCACCACCTCCTGGCGGTAGGCTTTGGGCGGGGCGGCCAGCGCCTGAGCGCTCGTCATCAACAGGCAAGCAGCCAGGGACTTGTAGAGGAATCGAGTCATGGGAAATCTCCGGGTGGCTCAGCGCGTGACGTCCAGGCCCGAGAGCTCGTCGCCCTTGCGCCAGTTCCGCAGGATGTCGATGAACTCGAGCGTGCCACTCGCGATGCCGGCGCTGCGAATCGCGCTCGGGGCAGGCCGGATGCCCTCGTTGTTGATGTAGCCGGGCGTGCATTCGGCACCGCCGAAGACGTGGCCCTTCTGGAGGCTGACGAGGATCGTCCCCCACCACTGCTCCTGCGCCTGCACCGTCGGTTCGATCGTCTCGATGCCCTGCTTCAGGCAACGATCGATGATGTAGGCGGCGTGCTGCGCCTGCTCGCCGAGCATGTGGACGAAGTTGATCGCCCAACCGCTCTGGATGAGGCTGATCATCAGGAGGTTCGGATAGCCGTGGGTGGTCATGCCGTGGAGCGTCGAAGGGCCGTCGGCCCAGCTGTCGCGCAAGGACTTGCCGCCGCGCCCGCGAATGTCGAAGCCCAGCTTGCGGGTGTAGTCGCCCGAGACCTCGAAGCCCGAGGCGTAGACGAGGCAGTCGACCTCGTATTCCTTGCCCCCCACCACCACGCCGGTGGGAGTGATCCGCTCCACGCCCTTGCCGTCTGTATCCACGAGCTGGACGTTGGGGCGGTTGAACGTGTCCAGGTATTCGTCGTGGAAGCAGGGCCGCTTGCACAGGGGGTCGTAGTAGGGCTTGAGCGCCTCGGCCGTCGCCGGATCCTTGACGATGGCGGCCACCCGCGCGCGGACCTCCTCCATCCTGCGGAAGTTGGCCAGCTGGTGGAGCTCGGCCGCCTTCTCGGGGGTCTCGGCACGGCGGCTCTCGCTGCTATCGAGGAGATAGGTCCACCCGTCCCGCACCAGGTCGACGTCCTGCTGGAGACCCGAGACGATCGCGGTGAAGTTGCGGATGCGCTCCTCCTGCCAGCCGGGCTTGAGCGTCTTCACCCAAGCCTCGTCGGTGGGCTGGTTGGCCCGCACCCCCACGCCCGAGGGCGTGCGCTGGAAGACATACACCTGTTTGGCCGCAGCACCGAGGTGGGGGACCACCTGGACCGCGGTCGCGCCCGTGCCGATGATGCCCACACGCTTGTCGGCCAGCCGCGTCATGGGGCTCGTAGGGCCGCCGCCGGTATAGGCATAGTCCCACCGGGTCGTATGGAAGCTGTGGCCCTTGAAGGTCTCGATGCCCGGGATGCCGGGCAGCTTCGCCTTGTGCATGATGCCACCGGCGATGATCACGAACCGCGCCGTGAGCTTGTCGCCCCGGTTGCTCGTGACGTTCCAGCGCCGGGTGTTCTCGTCCCAGTCCATCTGCTCGACCTGGGTCTGGAACAGCGCCGCCTTGTAGAGGTCGAACTGCCGGCCGATCCGCTGGCAGTGGGCGAAGATCTCCGGCGCCTTGGCGTACTTCTCCGTGGGGATGTAGCCGGTCTCCTCGAGCAGCGGCATGTAGATATAGGATTCCACGTCGCAGGCAGCGCCCGGATAGCGGTTCCAGTACCAGGTGCCACCGAAGTCGCCGCCCTTCTCGATGATGCGGATGGAATCGACCCCCGCCTGGCGCAGCCGCACCGCCGCCAACATGCCGCCAAAGCCACCGCCGACAATCAAGACGTCGATCTTCTCGGTCAGCGCCGGACGGGTGAAGCCGGGCTCGACGTAGGGGTCCTTGTCGAAGTCCGCGTAGATACCGCTGAGCTCGCGGTACTGGGTGTTGCCGTCAGGACGCAGCCGCTTCTCACGCTCGAGCCGGTACTTCTCCCTCAGCGCTTCAGGAGAGAACGAGGGCACACCCTTCTTCGTCTCATTCATCCGCACACATCCTTTTGGCCTTCACTTCGTTTGTTTTTGACGTCTGAACGGCTCGGCCGTCACCGCCGGGCGGAGACGGGGGCCAGCCACAATCCGACGAGCGCGTCGACCAGGCCGGACGCGGTGGACTCCCACGTGGAGCGGGGTGGGGCAGTGCCCTCGTGCAGCGCGCGTTCCCGCTCGGCGCACATGTGCACGATCAGCAACCGGCTCATGTAGCCGCGCTCCAACTGCACGTTCTCGGGAAGACGCGGGACCAGCCGGAACATGCCTTCGATGATCTGCTGCATCGCTCGCGAGGCGACCGCCTCGTTGATCACGAGCTCCTGCAAGGCGGGATGGGTCGTCACCTGGGCGATGAACCGCGCGTACCAGGAGGGGCTGCCCAACGTGGCGAGGTGCTCGATGCTCGGCCGCACGAGGCAGGACACCCAGTCGCGCAGGTCGGGCGAGCCGATGATCTCCGCGAGCATCTCGGCACGCCGGCGCTCGATCGACTCCGAGTGACGGCGCAGGATCGCCAGCACGAGGTCATTCTTGGTGCCGAAGTGGTAGCCGACCGCGAAGTTGTTGGACTGGCCCGCGGCCTCGCTCACCTGGCGGTTGGAGACGGCTTCCACGCCGTGCTCGGCGAACAGCCGCTCGGCGGTGATGAGGAGCAGCTCGCGTGTCTCGCTGCCTCGGTCGGATTTGCTGGGACTCACGAGCTCACCGGGTAATCCAGGACCTGCTTGTTGTTGTCGGCGCTCATCAAGACCTCCGGGGGGTGGCTGTCCTCGAGCCCACGCGAGAAGAACTAAGTCAAACGACTGAGAAAGTCAATTGACTTAAAATGGTGCCTGGTGAGGAGGCGGGCGGTCTCCGCCGGTGGGTTCGAGGCGCACGTCAAAGACAGACGCGCTCCTCTCTCGGCCTGTCGTGGGGTCGCATCTTCGTGCCCACGTCAGCAGGGTGGCCTACACTGATCGGGACGCCATCCATGTCCGACCTGCTGCGCCGCGCCCAGACCGCCCTCTTCGAGCACTCCCCCGACGGAGTGCTGGTGCTCGATTCCCACCACCGGATCGTGGAGGCCAATGGCGCCGCGCAACGGCTTTTCGGCGAGCAGGACGGCGCGCTCCAGGGTAGGCCCATCGCGGAGCTGTTGCCGGAGTGGACTCCGCCCGAGCCTCTGTCACCAGAGGACCCGCCCCGGGATGCCGAGCTCGTGTGGCATGGGTCCGTGGGCTCGCCCCGCCAGGCGCGCGTGCTGAGCGTCCGGTGCCTGCCTCTGCCGGAAGGGCGCGTGGTGCTGCTGCGCGACCTGACGGCGCATGCGGAAGTCGAGGCCTCGCTGCGCCAGCAGAAGGAGTATTACGAGTCGCTGGTCCTCCACAGCCCGGTGGCCATCGTCACCATCAACCTCCGGTTCACCGTGGTGTCCTGGAACCCGGCGGCGGAGCGGTTGTTCGGCTACACGGCCCGCGAGGCCATCGGCCGGAACATCCTGCGTCTGGTGGCCAGCGAGGGACCCATCCGCGAAGAGGCCGAGCTCACCGCTCGTGAGGCGCTCCAGCGTGGCCGGGTCCGCTCCGTCACCCGGCGTCTGCGCAAGGACGGGACGCCCGTCGACGTGGAGCTCCTGGCGCTGCCGGTGATGGTGGAAGGGCAGCAGGTGGGCTTCATCGCCATCTACCACGACATCACCGAGCTCCACCGGCTGCATGAGCAGGAGCTGGCGCACCTGCGCACCATCCAGCGCGAGCGCGAGCGGGCGGATCAGCTCCTGCTCAACGTCCTGCCGAAGCCCGTGGCCGACCGGCTCAAGCAGGGCCAGCGGATCATCGTGGAGAACTCTCCGGACGTGACGGTGCTGTTCGCCGACCTGGTGGACTTCACCCGCTTCGCCGCCCAGCACACGCCGCCGGACGTGCTGCAGGTGTTGAACATGGTCTTCTCCGTCTTCGACCAGCTCACGGATGAGTTTGGCGTGGAGAAGGTGAAGACGATCGGAGACGCATACATGGCGGTGGGTGGGTTGACCCAGCCCCGGAGCGACCATGCCGAGGCCATGGCGGGCCTGGCGCTGGCCATGCGCGCCGAGCTCCTGAAGCTGGGCGAGCAGTTGCAGATCCCCCTCCATCTGCGAATCGGCATCCACTCGGGCCCGGTGATCGCCGGGGTCATCAGCGGCAAGAAGTTCGCCTATGACCTGTGGGGCGACACCGTCAACACCGCGAGCCGGATGGAGTCCCACGGCGTGGTGGACGGCATCCACCTCTCCGAGGCCGTCCACGAGCGGCTCCAAGGCCGCTACCTCTTCCAGGACCAGGGCGTCGTGAACGTCAAGGGGAAGGGCCCCATGCGGACCTGGCTGCTGCTCGGCGCGGCGTGAGGGGGCTCAGGCCGCCTTGCGCGCGGGCAGCACGCCGCGCAGGGCCTCGTGGGCGCTGCGCAGCATGTCCTCGGTGGTCTTCCAGTCCACGCAGGCGTCCGTCACCGAGCAGCCGTAGCGCAGCTGCGAGAGATCGGCGGGGATGGGCTGGTTGCCGGCTTCGAGGAAGCTCTCCACCATCAGGCCCACCACGGAGCGGTTGCCCTCGCGGATCTGGTGCACCACGTCGCGCATCACCAGCGGCTGCAGCTCCGGCTTCTTCCAGGAGTTGGAGTGCGAGCAATCGACCACGACGTTGACGGGCAGCCGGGCCTTGGTGAGCGCCTGCTCGGCGAGCGAGATGGACACCGTGTCGTAGTTGGGCCGTCCGCCGCCGCCGCGCAGCACCAGATGGCCGTAGGTGTTGCCGCGGGTGCGGATGATGGCCGAGGCGCCGCTCTCGTTCAGCCCCAGGAAGCTGTGCGGGCGGGAGGCGGAGAGGACGCCGTTGACCGCCGCCTCCAGTGAGCCGTCGGTGCTGTTCTTGAAGCCCACCGGCGTGGAGAGTCCCGAGGCCATCTCGCGATGGGTCTGCGACTCCGCCGTCCGCGCGCCGATGGCCGTCCAGGAGATCAGATCGCCGTAGTACTGCGGCGCGATCGGATCCAGCGCCTCGGTCGCCGCGGGCAGGCCGGTCTCGGCCACGTCCAGCAGGAAGCGGCGGCCGCGCTCCATGCCTTCCTCGATGTGGAAGGAGTCGTCCATCCGCGGGTCGTTGATGAAGCCCTTCCAGCCGGTGGAGGTGCGCGGCTTCTCGAAGTAGACGCGCATCACCACGTGCAGCGTGTCCCGGACGTCATCGGCGAGCTTGCGCAACCGGCGCGCGTAGTCGAGCCCCGCCTTGGGATCATGGATGGAGCACGGGCCCACGATCACGAACAGGCGCGGATCCTTCCGGTCCAGGATGTCCGTCAGCGCCCGGCGGCCGGAGAGCACGGCCTGGGACGCGCGCTCGGTCAGCGGCACGCGCGCCTTGATCTCGGCGGGGGAGGGCATGTGGTCGAAGCCGACAACATTCAGGTTCTCGGTACGGGCGGTCATGGGCGCGGATGCCTCGGGCGCGGCTCGGGTTACTCGGAATTCGCGATTGTACCAGGGCGGCGGACGGGCGCCGCTACCACCTGCACTCTCCAGAAGTCTCACGGGGTGGAGTCGATTCCCACCACCCCGTGACCGTCAGTACACGTTGTACTTGCGGCGCAGCGCCTCGTGCTCCTCGGCGTTGCGGGAGGGGTGCAGGTGCCGCTCGGAGTCGTGGAGGTAGTACCAGAACTCGCTCGGCTGGGGGGCGAGGGCCGCCCGGAGCGACTCCACCGTGGGCGCCCCGATGGGCCCCGGCGGCAGCCCCTTGCGGTGGCGCGTGTTCCACGGGTCCTCGGTGTTACGCAGTCGTTGCAGGAAGGCCTGTCGGTCATTCCACTCGGCCAGCTCGTAGCGCGACGTCGCGTCCACGCCCAGGGGGAAGCCCTTGTCCACGCGCTTCCAGAGGATGCCCGCCACCAGGGGCCGCTGCTCCGGCAGGGGCTCCTCCCGCTCCAGCATCGAGGCCATCACCACCACCTCGTGGAGGCTGCGCCCGCTGCGGCCGAGGGCCTCCTGGTAGGGGGTGTAGAAGCGCTCGGCGAAGGTGTCCAGCTGGCGCTGGAGCAGCTCCTCCACCTTCACGGCGCCGGGCACCACCCGGTAGGTCTCGGGGTAGAGGTAGCCCTCGAGCGTGCCCTTGGGGAGCGGGAAGGGAGCGGTGAAGCGCTCGGGGTGGCTGGCGGCGGCCAGGTAGGCGCCGGGCGTGATGAGGCCCGCCGCGGCGAGCGCCGCATCCGTGTCACGCAGGCGCCAGCCCTCGACGATGGCGAAGGGGACATCCTCGGGGATGGGAGGGGCCTCGAGCGCGGTGGCGACCTCCGCCATCGTCATGGACGGGCTCACCGCGTGGCGGCCCGCCTTGGGGGCGAACTGGCCCCGGCGGAAGAGGTGCCAGCGCCAGAGCCGGGCGTCGCGGAGCAGCCCCTGTGCCGCGAGCTGGGGCCCCAGGGCGCGCCCCGTGGTGCCCTTGGGCACGGTGAACTCCACGGTGGGGGCGCCCGGCGGGGCCATGGCGTGCTGGACCCCACGCTCCGCCCAGAAGAATGTACCGGCAACCGCGCCCGCGGCGAGGACGACGAGCCCGAGCAGGACGAGAAGAATGCGCTTCATCACCGGCGCAGGTTAACACCCGCACGCGCTCGAATGGGGAATGAGCGCATGGGCCTGTCCACCAGGGAGGGGGACAAGCCCCCCGCCTCACCGCTGGTGGCCGAAGCGCACGTCGAGGGTGGGGTGCTCGGCGGCCAGCTTGCGCAGGCGCGCGAAGCTGTCGGCGCTCTTCGGGATGTCGGCGGAGAAGGTGCCCGGCTCGACGTCGTGCTCCCAGCCCCAGCGCGTGTGGCTCGCATCGCCGGTGAGCAGCACGGGGCCCTGGGGCGTGCGCACCACGTACGCGGTGCTGCCCGGGGTGTGGCCCGGCACCCAGAGCGCCCAGACGGAGCCGTCCCCGAAGATGTCGAGCACCCCGGCGAAGCGGCCCGTCGCATCGGGCTGGTAGGCCCACTCGCTCAGGGGCGCCTTGCCCTCGAGCTGACGGTTCGCGGTCCCCTGCGCCAGCATGTTCATGAACGAGCTGTCGGAGGCCTCGCCCGGGCCGGTGTAGACGGCGGTGCCCGCGGGCACGTCTGGCATGCCCATGATGTGATCCAGGTGCAGGTGCGTGAGGAACACGCCCTGGAGCGGCTCCTGCTGCCGGGCGAGCCAGTCCCCGAGGGGGTCGTTGAACTTCATGGTCTCGCGCTTCAGGAACGAGGCCACCAGCCCCCGGACGGCGGCCTTGTCGGGCTGGTCGCGCAGCGCCTTCTCGACGCCGGTGTCGACGATGAAGGTGCCTCGCGTGGGGTGGCGCAGCACGTGGAAGAACACCTGGATGGCCTCCGGCCCGTCCTTGAGGCCGGCCTCCTTCGCACGCGGGTGCTCGAGGTTGATGAGGCCCGAGCGATCGACCTGCCAATCGCACGAGGCGACCGTCTCGAGGGTGACGGGGCCCGGCTGGTCGATGACCGCCAGCAGCTCCGTGGACGAGCGGGGAACTCCGAGGGTGGCCTTCTGGGTGGCGTGGCTGCTCACGGCGCAGCCGGTGGCGAGCAGGGCAACGAAGGTGGTGACGAGCAGGTTTCTCATGGGCGAAACCCTACCCATGCGCCCGTGGATTGAAATCGGGCATTTCGGCATGATGCCATCCATTTATGGATATTCCCTGGGAAGACGTGCGGCTGTTCCTGGCGGTGGCGGAGACGGGCAGCTTGAGCGGCGCGGCGCGGAGGCTCCGCATCGGGCAGCCCACGGTGAGCCGGCGGCTGGCGGCGTTGGAGTACTCCCTGGGCGGGGCGCTCTTCCGGCGGAGCGTGGATGGGGCCTCGCTCACCAGCGCGGGCGAGCGGCTGCTGGTGCCGGCGAAGAAGATGGCGGAGTGGGCTGGCGAAGTGGGCCGGGCCGTGGAGTCCTCCGACCGGTCTCCCCGAGGGCTGGTTCGCATCACGGCGGCACCCCTCGCGTGCTTCGATTTCGTCGTGCCTTTCGCGGCGTGGCTCGCGGGGAAACACCCTGGCCTGCGGCTCGAGGTGCTCTCGAGCATCCAGTACCTCGATCTCAATCGCGGAGAAGCGGATCTCGCGTTGCGCACCAAGGCGCCGACCCAGGAGGGGCTGAAGGTGCTGCTGGAACTCGAGCTCCAGAACAGCGTGTTCGTCTCGAAGTCGCTCGCGGCGAAGCTGCCTCGCAAGCCGAGCCTCGCGGAGCTCCCGTGGATCGCCTGGGCGCCTCCGTTCGACATGGTGCCGCCCAATCCCCAGCTCGAGGAGCTCATTCCCGGGTTCGCTCCGGTGTTCACCTCGGACAACTTCCTCGTCCAGGTCGAAGCGGCGGAGGCCGGCCTTGGCGCCGTGGTGTTGCCGCACTTCCGGCATCGCATCTCGCGCCCTTCGTCGCTCGTGCCGCTGGCCATCGACCTTGGGCCCTACCACTGCAGCTCGGTCTACCTCGTGTGCGCGAAGTCGGTGCTCGACATCCCTCGCGTGCGCCTGGTCTCGGAGCTCCTCGTGTCCGAGCTGGAGAAGTTCGGGGGCTCCTCCAGCACCTGAGCCTCTCTCAGCCCTCGAGGCGGTACATCACGTCCGTGCGCAGCACGTACTTGGTCCCCGCGCGCACTTCGGCGCCTTCGTGCAGCAGCGTGTGCTCGAAGAGCAGTCCCATGCCCGGGGCCGGGATGACCTCCCGCTCCTGGAAAGGGAAGCGCGTCTCTCCGCCCTCGCAGTCCCCATTGAGGTAGATGAGCAGGGTGAGCAGGCTCTGCTCCTCTGGCGAGCGGATGAAGGCTCCGTCCCGGTGTGGCGCGAAGAACTGCCCCGGCTGGTAGCGGTAGCAGCGGAAGCGCTCGTTGGTTCCCACCGCCCTCCAGGGGCCTGGTGCCGGTGGTAGGCCGTGGCGCACTCGGGCAAAGAGGTCCGCCGCCAGGGCCACGTCGTCGAACATCACCCGATCGTTGTTGCGGATGTCCGGGCGCATCACGAAGCCGCGAGGCGTGGTGATGGGCGCCGGGGCTGGCCTCAGGGACTCGATGCGCTGGATCATCGCCGCGCACTCCGCGTCGGACAGCACCGAGGAGAGGGTCTGGATGAACGGCAGCTTCGACTGCACCAGCATCGAGCGACTCATGGCGCTCCCCCTGAAACGAGCTTGGTGTAATATAGACACTATGTGAGCGCGGTGCAAGGACCAGGAGCGGACAGCCTGCACGCCGCGTGCGGACCCGTACCGGGCATGCGAACCGTGCGTTGTGGCGTACGCCGAGAAGTTGCACGGGACGGGTCGAGCCCGATCGGCGAGTGCGTCATGATGGCCGCTCCTTCCCAGGAGGCTTCATCGCGATGCGTCGTGCCCTGCTCTCCGCCATCCTGATCCTCACCGCGCTCCCCGCGAGCGCCGCCGAGTCCCACTCCGATCGCGCCTGGCCGCGCATCCGCAAGGCCCGTGTCCAGCAACTGCTACCGGAGGCCATGGCTCGGGCGAAGGTGGATGCGTGGGTCGTGATCTGCCGTGAGAACGACAATGATCCGCTGGCCACGCACATCGGCTGTGAGAACGCCGGAGGCACCGCCGCCTTCCTCTTCCTGAAGCAGAAGGAGGGGATGCGCTCCATCGCGCTCTCGCCGGTCGGTGAGGCCCGGGCGCTCCAGGACGTGGGGCTCCACGACGAGGTGGTCCCCCTGGCGCGCGATGCGGACATCTACGTCCAGGTGGCCGCGAGGCTCGCCGAGGCAAAGCCCCAGCGCATCGCGGTGAACTCCTCTCGTACCCTGAAGATGGCGGACGGGTTGTCGGCCACCCAGCGCGAGCAACTCGAAGCGGCGCTGTCACCCACGCTGCGTCGCCGGCTCGTCTCGTCCGAGGAGCTCGTCTTCGAGTGGTTGTCGGTGAAGCTGCCCGAGGAGGTGGAGATCATGCGCCGGGCCGCCGCGCTGACGGCCTCGCTCGAGGAGGAGGCCTACCGCACCGTGGTGCCGGGGAAGACGCGCGACTTGGACGTGGCCCGCTTCCTCAAGAAGCGTATCGCCGAGCTGGGCGTGGAGGACGGTTGGGCTCCGGACCAGAACCCCAATGTGAACTCCGGCTCGGATCGCGGCCACTCGCACGCCACGGAGCGGGTCATCCAGCCGGGCGACTTCATCCAGACGGACTTCGGCATCAAGGTGGAGGGCATCTGGGTGACCGACATCCAGCGCTTCGCCTACGTGCTCGCCCCGGGCGAGACGCAGCCTCCGAAGGAGGCGCTGGAGAAGTGGGAGAAATCGAAGAAGGGCAGCCGGGTGGCGCTCGCGGCGCTGAAGCCGGGAGTGCGCGGCTACGACGTGGACAAGGCCCAGCGCGACTGGATGCGCGAGGCGGGCTCCGAGCCGGTGATGTGGGGCACGGGGCATCCCGTGGGCTACTGGGCGCACGACGTGGGCCCGGCGCTGTCGGGGGCCCAGTCGGACAAGCCTCCCACGGGCTGGGCGCTACGGCCCATCCGCCCCGGACAGGTCTTCGCCTTCGATGGCTTCTTCGCCTGGAAGCTCGCGACTCCCGGCGAGACGAAGACGCTCTCCGTCGAGGAGATGGCCGTGGTGACGGAGAAGGGTGCGGAGTACCTCATCCCTCCCCAGGAGGAACTCGTCCTCATCCCCTCGCCAGCGGGCTCTCCACAGCCAGGCAGCGGGAAGTGAGCCACAGGCGCGGAGGGGGGCTCTCCGCTCAAGAACGGCCGCTCAGAGGACCCAGCGGAACGTGAGGCTCATCCGCGGAGGGGCCTCGGGCTCTGGCGGCAGTGCGTGCATCCACTCGTCCTGCACGCGCTGCCGCATCACCAGCAGCGAGCCGCTGCCCAGCGATACATCCACGAGCTCATCCCTTGCCTCCTTCCTCCGGAACCGCAGGGTCCTCGGCCCGCCCAGGCTCACGATGGAGACGGTGGTACCCGGCTGGAGATGTTCGTAGGAGTCCGAGTGGAATCCCATGCTGGACGCTCCTTCCGGGTAGAAGTTGATGAGGCAGTTCGTGATGCGGTGCTGGACCTCGCGCTCGATCCGCCGCGCCAGTGTGTCCAGCTCTGGTGGCATGGGCACGTGCGGGTAGGTGATGCCGGAGTAGTTGTACGGTGCTCCGACGCTGGCGGTGAGCCGTGCTCGCATGCGGGTGTCCCACGTGCTGGTGCGCTGGAGTGAATCGAAGAGGGACGGAGGGTCCTGAACGAATGCCTCGAGGAGCCCGACCCCCTCGATGCGGGGATGCGGGTTCATGGCTTTCGCAAGCCCCTTCCGGTCACGAGGTACACGGCGAAGCTGCCCAGCCAGTGTCCGCCCTCGTAGTGGGCGCCCGTCACCGCCCGCAGACCCGCCTCGCGGTGGAGCTTCGCCGTCGTCTGGAGCGAGCGCAGCCGTTTGTCCGTGGGCGGAAGGCCGGACACGATTCCTTCCAGCATCCACGCACGGCTCAGGTTCAGGCCATCCAGGTGCGCGAGCTTTGGATCACTCGGGTCGGTCACCACCGCCGGCTCGAGCCAGGAGGGGGAGCCATCGGTGGGGATCTCCGGCAGGAAGGCACGCAGCCACGTGGCGAAGCGCGCCGGCGGCAGGACCCGCCTCATCAGGTCCGCCTCGGCGAGGCACGGCGAGACGAAGTCCTGGCCCGAGGGCTCGTAGGCGAGCGGGCCCCGGCGATCCTTCCCGTAGAACGTCTCCACCCGCTCCGTCAGGAGTTGCTCCATCGCGCGATCCTCCGTCTGCCGCGCCCAGTCCAGGACGAGCCCGAAGGCGAAGGCCGTCTGATCATGCTCGCCCACGCGGATGGGGCGCGAGAGCTTCGGGAGCCACTCGCGGAGCCGGGCAGCCGCGCTGGCCTCGAGGGGCTTCAGCGTGGCCGACCACTCGCGGGCCTGCGGATCGTCCCACTCCCTCAGCTCCGCCGCGAGCTGGAGCAGCCATGCCAATCCGTACGGGCGTTCGAAGGAGACCCGGCCCGGAGCGTTCAGGTAGCGCACCTCCGCGTCGATGTTCGCGGGTGTCAGGCTCTTCGCCACCGCCTCCCGAGCGCGTGCGGCGAAGGGCGCCTCCGGGAACGTCCGCGCCAGCCGCACGAGGAGCCAGTGCCCGTGGACGGCGGAGTGCCAGTCGTAGCAGCCGTAGAAGGCGGGGGTGAGCTCGCGCGGTGGCCGCACGTCTGCGTCGCCCTGCATCACGTGCGCGATCTTGTTCGGGTACTCGCGGTGGACACAGGAGAGCGCGAGCTCCGCGAAGCGCGTCGCGGCCTCGGCGCCGAAGTCCGGGGGCGGAGGAGTGCTGGCGGGGAGGGTGCTCATGAGGATCGTCAGCAGGAGAGGGGACGTCATCCGCGGGACTGTACCAACGCGGTGGAAGGCGCGGGGGCTCGGTGGCCGGCGAGCACTTCCCGGACATGGAGGCGCCCGGGAAGTGCTCTGTCGAAGGGTCAGTTGTTGAGCGCGCCAGCGAGGATCCACGAGCGGATGCGGGTGAGCTCGCCGGGATGCTCGTCGAAGTAGCCCGGATTGCCCTGGGGCATCCTGCCTCCGCAGGGCGGGTTGTCGGTGAGCTTCAGAACTATCAACGAGTTATCCGGCTCGTTCGGTGTCACGCGCTTCAGGCCGGAGGCGCCGCAGGAGGCGGGGCCCGTGCCCGCGGCTCCGACGTTGACGATGGAGGCGTAGGACTTGCCCTCGTCCAGGTTGAGCCCCCCTCGAGTGCCGCTGCTGCTGTTGTGGCAGAGGATGCACTGCGTGTTCCAGATGGGCTGGATGTCGTTGGCATACGTGGGGACCTTGACCTGCACGTCCACCGAGCGCGTCACGGAATCGGTGCCATCGGACACGGTGACCTTGAAGGTGTAGCTCTTGGCCGTGCTGATGTCGGACGAGCGCCACTGCGCGGCGGAGGCCGTCTCGTTCGTGAAGGTGCCCTCGCCGGCGGGTTCCGTCGTCCAGGAGTAGGTGAGCGGATCCCCATCCGGGTCGGTGGCGCCGATGGAGAGGTTGACGGTGTCACCGGCGATCACCGAGGTGGAGGAGACGGTGATGGCGCTGTCCACGGAGGGAGCGCGGTTGAGGGCGGGCACGTTGGCCACCGCCACGTCCACGGCGGCCTGGGCCGAGCCCCCCTTTCCATCCGAGACCGTCACCTGCAGGGTGAAGGTCGTGTTGCGCGAGAGGATGGGCGCCTTCCACGTGCGCGTTGCCCCGGTCTCGCTGCCGAAGGTGCCCGCCGGAGCCGCGGGGATCTGCGTCCAGGAGTAGGTGAGCGGATCCCCATCCGAGTCGGAGGCGGTCACCGAGAGGGTGGTGCTCGAGCCCTCGTCGACGGCGGTCGGCGTGGCGGTCACCAGGGTGATGGTGGGCTTGTGGTTGGGAGGGGGGATGGTGAAGGAGACGGGAGCGGAGGAGGTGTTGTTGCCCGCCGCGTCGAAGGCCTTGGCGGTGAGCTGGTAGCTCCCCTGGGCGCTCTTCGAGGAGTCCCAGGTGCACGAGAAGGTCGCGCCAGAGCTCTTGGCCGTCTCATCCGCGCAGGCGAGGGTGTCCGCGACGTAGAACTCGATCTTCGCCACCTTGCCGGAGTTGTCATCGGCGGTGGCCTCGAGCTTCCGCTGGCCGGTGACGGTCTCTCCCGCCGTCACTCCCCCCGTCACCCGGACGTTCGTCGGGGCCGTGGTGTCCTTCTCGTCCTCACCGCCCTGGAACAGATCGCATCCGATCCATCCCAGGCTCAGAAGCAGTACCGCATGGAACGACGTCCTCAGGGGCCGCCGGGTTGGCGGGGTCGGCTGAAACGCGTGCATGACTGTCCTCGCTATCGGGCACCCCTTCCGGGTACCCGGAGCCTTGGACTATCGCATGCCGGCCCCACCTGACGCCCCTGGCGCCAGGGTCTCAGCCCTGGGGCACCGACCAGCTGCCCGTCCACTCGGCGGGCTTGTCCGGGTGCAGCGAGCTGATCTTGTAGTTGCAGTGCTTCTCGCCGCTCGGGTCCGGGCTCCGGATGGTGTAGAGCGGCGACAGGCGCGAGCCGCGATCCGTCCCGGCGTACTGCACCTCGTACTCCTTGCTGGTGGTGTTCGTGGTGGTGGTCTCGCCGCGCTCCGTCTTGCGCGTCGTGGTGCACTGTGCCTCGAACTTCACCTTCCAGGTGCCCTTGTCGCCGACGCGCGGCACCTTGAGCTCGGCGCGCATCATGTACTCGCCCGGCGGCAGCTCCTCGGCGCTCGTGCCGAGGAACTCCTCGCAGTCGCGGCCCTGCCCCTTGCAGATGCCGATGCTCTGGTCGTTCCACGGCTGCACTCCCGCGCGCACGTCCGAGAGCAGCGGGCCGACCAGGCCCTCCTCGAAGGACGTGAGCCCGGAGGCGCCCGCTGAAGAAGAAGACGTGGCGCAATCCGTCGAGCCAGCCGCTCCAGCCGTACCTCCACCCTTGCACGCCATGAGCGTGCCCGCAGCCGTGATCGCCACGATGAATGTCCGCATGGTGTTCCCCCCTCGTGTTGTCGAGTGGGCGACCTCATAGCACCCGCTCCCGGGCCTGACTGTGAACAGGTTCACACCCGGGCGGGGCCCGGCTCAGGCCTGGGGCTCCTCGCTCTGCATGGGCAGCTCGATGGTGAAGGTGGCTCCGTGGCCGGGCCCCTCGCTGTCGCAGGTGAGGCTTCCCGCCATCTCGATGGCCGCCAGCGCACTGATGTGCAGCCCGAAGCCGTGGCCGTCCTTCTTGGTGGTGAATCCCTGGGTGAAGAGCCGCGCGAGGTGCTCCGGCGCGATGCCCTTCCCGTTGTCGGACACCTGGATGCGCAGCCGGTCGTCGGGGGCGGGCTCGACGCGGATGGTGAGGCGCTTGTCCGGGCGGCCACTGTCGGCCAGCGCATGGCGCGCGTTGCTCAGCAGGTTGAGGACGATCTGCATCAGCTTGTGCCGATCCAGCAGGATGGGCGGCACGTCGGCGTACTCGCGGCGGATCTCGATCTTCGCGCGCTCGAAGGAGGTGGCGTGCAGGCGCAGGGCGTCGTCGATGAGCCGCGTCACCGGGATCAGCTCCGCCATGCCGGAGAAGCGCGCGTGCTCCTGCTGCATGCTGACGATGGACTTGACGTGCTCGAGCCCCTCCGTGAGCGTGCGCTGCTCGGCCAGCAGCGCCTGCTGCTCCTCGGCCAGCTGTCGCGAGAGCGCGAGGAGGTAGGCCGGGAGCTGCCGGCCGCGGGGATCCTTGCTGAGGAAGGCGCAGAGATCGCCCTCGTGCTCCCGCAGCAGCTCCGCCGCGCGAGCGAGCCCTCCCACCCGCAGGCCCTGGAGGCGCTCGGTGACGAGGCTGGCCGAGACGTTCACGCTGTTGAGGGTGTTGCCCACGTTGTGCAGCAGCCCCGTGGCCATCTCCGCCATGCCCGCCTGCCGTGAGACATCCAGCAGGGTGCGGTGCATCTCGCTGAGCTTCATCTCGGCCTCCTTGCGCTCGGTGACATCCCGCCCGAAGAGGGTCAACCCCAGCGGCCGGCCGTCCTCCCCGAAGATGGGATTGAAGGAGATGTCCACCACATGCTCCCCGTCCGACCGGGTGTGGACGTCCTCGACCCTCACGCGCTGCCCGTTGAAGGCCTGCGCCATGCGCTGTCTCATCCCCTCCTGGACGTTGGCGAGCTCCTGGGGGAGGAGCGGCTCGCCCGGCATGAGCTCCTTGCCGAAGAGCTCGCGGGAGATCCGCCGCATCGCCGAGTTGGCGACGATGACCCGTCCCTGCGTGTCGATCGAGCACACCAGGTCATCGGTGTTCTCGATGAGGCTGTGCAGCTTGCGCTCGCTGTCGCGCAGCGCGCTGTGGGCCTGGAGGCGCGAGGTGGTGTGCAGCCAGCTCACCACCCAGATGAGCAGGATGCAGACAGCGGCGCTGGCATCCACGATCCACAGATGGCCTGGCAGCAGGGGCTTGAACACAAAACCGGGCTGGGCCGTGTAGAGCGGATGGACGATGCCCACGAATGCGCTCAGGAACACCGTGAGGAGGAGGCCCTGGCGTGCCCCCACCAGGTAGACCGACAACGCGGGGACGAGCATGGCCACCGCGTGCGAGGCCGTGTAGGGCCGGTGGCTGGTGAGGCTGGTGAACATGAACGCGGCGGCGATGGTCGTGCAGACGAGCATCGCGGAGAGCTCGTGCGAGGCGCGGCGGCGCAGCAGCACCAGCGCGAGCGTGTTCATGAGCGTCGAGAAGAGCCCCACCGAGCCGTGGATCCAGGGTTGGGGACTGACCGGGGTCGAGGCCAGGGTCATCCCGTCGATCACCAGCATCATCAAGGTGATGGAGACCAGCACCCGGTAGCGGCCGAGATCCTCCGGTGCCGCTCGGCGCAGCGGCTCCGACAGGCAGACGTCCAACCGCTCGAGGATCCACATTCCGAGCCTCCGGTGTGTCTGCTCGGGTTCGTGTGGCCTCGCCAGCACAGGACCCGCCTGTCCCGCCTTGATGGTGGAAGTGCTCGACATGACGAAGGTTCGCCCCCCACGCCGCGTGCCCGCGGACGGTCTGCGCGTAATCATACATCGTCAGCGTGAAGCGCCGTTCCCTCCGGAATGTTGGCGTCTCCAGGGGCGGGCGCTCGCCCGGCGTGCGTCCAGGGTCCCAGGCTTTTGAGTGTTACGGAGTCAAACCTTCGGAGTGTCTCTCTCGTGCGGGGAGGGCTTGCCTCCCGGTATGGAGGGTCGGACGTTGTCGGGCTGGGAGGGCCGTTGCACATGGCGCCACGGACTTCTTCGCCTCTTCGACGGGCAGGCCGCTGCAGTCGCTGTTGATGGGCAACCCGCAGCGGTTGGTGGACAGCCTGCCCATGGCGTACGCGGTGGGCTCGGCGAATAGCGGCCAGTGCTCGGTGGCGTGGGAGGCGCCTCGGCGTGCGCGCGTCCTGCTCGATCGCGACTTCTTCCCCTGCGCGTATGTGGAGGGCGCGCTGACGGCGGCGCTCGAGGTGATGGGCGCGCGTGAGCCGCGGGTGGGCGCTCTGCTGCAGGGGCCTCTCTCCTGCGAATACGTGCTGACCTGGAGTTGAGGCCCACCTCCGCGAGGGCAGGTATTAGGATGGGGCCATGCAGCTGGCCATCCCCCACGCTCCCAGACGCGTCCCCTTGTCGAAGGTCCCCGGCTCCATCGCCCGGCTCGTCCGGGTGGCGCTCGCGGGGTGGATGTTGATGGCGGTGCTGGGCGTGGGCGCGTGGGCCCTGGGCCGCTTCGTGGTGGAGGAGCAGGCCTTCGTCGCCCGGGCCGAGGAACTGGAGGGGCAGGTGGCCGCGATGACGCTGCCGCCCCGGGGCGAGCGCGAGGGCGCCGAGGCGAAGCTGGAGGTGCTCTACGCCGTGGGATCGGTGCGCTACTCGGCCAGCGGCGTGCGCACCCATGCCGAGTACGCCGAGGGGCTGGCACCGGGCGCCCGCGTCAAGCTGTTGGTGGATCCCCTCGTGCCGGACAAGCCCCGCGAGGCGGCCTTCGTGCGCGAGCGTGCGCGGGCCCTGGGTCTGGTGCCCTGGGGGTTGGGGCTCGGGGCGCTCGTGGCCGTGGGCCTCTTCGCTCGCGAGCTGCGGCGGACGCTGCGCGCGGAGTTGGAGCCTCTGCGCAAGGGCATGCTGGTGTGGCTGACGCCGGAGGGCCCCCTGCCGGAGTCCCGCCGGGAGGTGCTCTTCCCCGCCACCTACCGCAAGGAGACGCAGACGCTCGCGGTGCGCGCGCGGCTGCGCCCCGGTAAAGCCCCCGTGCGCAACGGAGAGAAGGTGCTGGCGGCGGTGCTGTCCTCACTGCCCGGACAGGCCCGCGTCATCGACGAGGAGCTCGCCCGGGCCCTGGGCTGGGTGCGCTGAGGCCCGCCCGGTTCCGAATCCCTTGGAGGGCGAAAATTTGCGGGGGTAGGGGGGCCGTGACACACGTCTGTAGCCCTCGCCGTCCTTGGAGGACCCCTCATGCTCCTTCGCCTCGTCCTGCTGCTGGCCCTGCTGTCGCCGATCGTCGCCCAGGCGAAGCGTGACCCGGCCGAAGAGGCCTATGAGGAGGCCCGCAGGTCCTACTACGCCCTCAAGGACGACGCGGCGCGGCGCAAGCTGCGCCACAACTGGCTCAACGTCACTCGCAAGTTCGAGTCCGTGGCCAGCCGCTTCCCCAAGAGCCAGCGCGCTCCGGAGGCCCTCTACACCGCCGCGGAGCTGCTCAACGAGCTCAGCCGCATCTCCTTCGTCACCGAGGACCAGCAGGCCGCCATCTCCGACTACACCCGTGTGGCCGAGGGGCATTCGCGGCACCGGCTCGCGGACGACGCGGCGTTGACCCTCGCGCGCATCTACTTCGAGCGGCTGGATCAGCCCGAGGCGGCACGCCGCGTCATCAACGGCATCCTCGCGGCCAACCCCAAGGGCGATCGCGTCCGGGAGCTGAAGGCGCTGCTGGCCTCGCTGCCTCCGCCCCCGCAGCCCAAGGCACCCGCTCCCTCACGCGGCAAGAGCCCGGCACGTCCTCCAGAGCCGACGCCCGCCCCCGCGGTGGCCAGCGCCGAGCCCTCCAAGTCCGCCACGTCCGAGTCTTCCAAGCAGGCTCCGGCCGAGCCGCCGGTGATTCGTGTCGAGCTGTCCAAGCCCGCCGAGTCCGCCCCCGCGCCCGCCGTGGCTTCCGCCTCGGGAGGGGAGCGGCCCGGCACATCGCCGCTGCTCGAGGCCATCAACCAGCAGGCGCGTGAGCCCGCCGCGAAGCAGACCCCACCCGCGCAGCCGGTGGCCGTCGTCGAGGCGAAGCCGGTGGAGTCCAAGCCCACCGAGACGAAGTCGGCGGATTCCAAGCCGACCGAGACGAAGTCAGTGGAGACGAAGCTGGCGGAGGCGAAGCCCACCGAGTCGAAGCCCGTGGAGGCGAAGCCGGTGGAGTCCAAGTCCACCGAGACAAAGCCCACCGAGTCGAAGCCCGCTCCGGCCGAGGCGCTCGCGTCCAACAAGCCCGTGACCGCCCCGGTGGACGAGCACGTCGCACAGGCCCGGCTCAAGGCCGTGGCCAAGGTGTCCAACGTCTCCGAGCTGACGCTGGCGGAGCAGCTCGGGCTGAAGGTTCGCCGCGTGGTCATCGACGCGGGCCATGGCGGGCACGACACCGGTGCCATCGGCCGCAAGGGCACCCAGGAGAAGGTCGTGACGCTGGCCATCGCGCAGAAGCTCGCCCGCGAGCTGCGTGCCCGGGGGCTCGAGGTGATGCTCACCCGCGAGGACGATCGCTACCTCAAGCTGGAGGAGCGCGCCCGCCTGGCCAATGAGATGAAGGGCGATCTCTTCATCTCCATCCACTGCAACTCGGCGCCCACCTCGAAGCTGCGCGGCATCGAGACGTATACGCTCAACACCTCGTCGGACCGCTACTCCATCCGGCTGGCGGCGCGCGAGAACGCCTCCTCGGAGAAGGGCATCAGCGACCTCCAGTTCATCCTCGCGGACCTGGCCACCAAGGCCAACACCGAGGAGTCCACCCGGCTGGCCACCCAGGTGCAGAAGAACCTCGTGAGCCACCTGTCCGGCAGCTACGACAGCGTGAAGAACCTGGGCACCAAGGAGGCGCTCTTCTACGTGCTCCTGGGCGCGAAGATGCCCGCCATCCTCGTGGAGACGGCCTTCCTGTCCCACTCCGAGGAGGAGAAGCGTCTGGCCTCGGAGACGTACCAGGAGGACGTGGCCCAGGCCATCGCCCATGGCGTGGAGGACTTCCTCGGGGGCCGCCGCAAGATGGCCACGGTGCAGGTGGATTAACGAGGCTTCAGCTCCTCGGCCAGCAGCTGGAGGAGCGCCCGGACGCGTGGCACCGACTGCCGGCCCGGCACGCACAGCGCATGCACCGGAGGGCCCTCGGCGGCGTGGTCCGCGAGCACCTCGACGAGCCGCCCATCCCTGACACGCTCGTCGAGCATGAAGTCCAACACCTGGCAGAGGCCCGCTCCCGCGGTCGCGAGCTCCAGGAGCGCGGGCCCGTGGTCCACGTCGAGCGTCCCCCCGGTACGAATCTGCTCGGAGGGGCCTCCGGGCTCGCGGCGGAACACCCACTCGCGGACCGTGCCGCGCGTGGCGACGAACTTGAGGCACTGGTGGTTCACGAGCGCGTCCGGGTGGTTGGGCGTCCCGTGGCGCGCGCGGTATGTGGGCGAGGCGAGCGTCACCCAGCGCGTGCGCAACAGGAGCTGCCCCACGAGGCTGGAGTCCTCGAGCTCGCCGATACGCAGTGCCACGTCGATCTGCTCGTCGACCAGGCGGCTGAAGCGATCTCCCAGGCGCACGTGCAGCGTGAGCCCGGGATGGCGTGCCTGGAGACGGGCGAGCCTCGGCAGGACGAGCGGGCCGAGGATGTAGGGCAGCGTCACGGTGAGCGGCCCCCGGGGAGCACGCTGGGCCTGCGCCACGAGCTCGCGCGCCGCGTGCACCTGGGCCACGGCCTCTCGCGCACGTTCCAGGAAGGACTCGCCCTCGGACGTGAGGGCTACCTGCCGGGAGGTCCGCTCCAACAGCCGGACCCCGAGGTCCGCCTCCAGTTTCTGGATCGCCTTGCTCACCGCCGCCGTGGAGACGCCGAGCCGCTCGGCGGCCCGTCGGAAGCTGCGCTCCTGGGCCACGTGGACAAAGGGGAGGATGCCGGCGAACAGGTCCATGGAGGTCCATCATCAACCCAGGGTTGACGATGCTTCAACTCCCGAGGGCTCGATCAGCACCCGGTTGACGCCTACCTTTGGGGCTGTCAGGCGCCAGACAGGGGGCGCCCACGGAGGAACGGTCATGAAGATCGCGGTTCTCGGCACGGGAATGGTCGGCGAGACGATCGCCAGCAAGCTGGTCTCGCTCGGGCACGAGGTGAAGATGGGCTCTCGCTCGGCGAACAACGAGAAGGCGGCGGCCTGGGTGAAGAAGGCCGGCCCCAAAGCCTCGCAGGGCACGTTCGCGGAGGCCTCCTCCTTCGGGGAGATCCTCTTCAATTGCACGTCGGGCTCAGGGTCGATCGAGGCGCTCGAGGCCGCTGGGCGGCAGAACCTCCGGGGGAAGATCCTCGTCGATATCGCCAACCCGCTCGAATTCACCAAGGGCATGCCGCCCACCCTGTTCGTCTCCAACAACGACTCGCTCGGCGAGCGCATCCAGCGCGCCTTTCCCGAGCTGAAGGTGGTCAAGACGCTCAACACCATCAATGCCAGCGTGATGGTGGAGCCGGGGCGGCTTCCCGGGGCGCATGCCGTGTTCGTCTCCGGCAACGACGTCGAGGCGAAGGGTCAGGTGAAGCAGATCCTCGAGGGGTGGTTCGGCTGGAAGGAGATCATCGACCTGGGCGACATCACCACCTCGCGCGGCACCGAGAGCTATCTGCTGCTGTGGCTCCGCCTCTGGGGCGCGCTCGGGACCCCGGAGTTCAACATCCACATCGTCAAGAAGGGCTGAGCTCCATGGGCCGCGCACCCGCCAGTCGCGGTTCAATTGAGGACGCGGCGGGCGGGTTCTCCCTGGGTCCCGGTAGAGGCTGACGCCGGAGGCTGGCGTGCGATCTGCTCGCTGGCCGCCTGGAGCACCTTCGCCCTCGCGCCCTCGGGATCGCGGAAGAAGTGCGGCGTCCACAGGCGCACCAGCTTCCATCCCTGGCCCTCCAGCATGGCCGTGCGGAACAGGTCCCATTCCACCGGATCCGCCGCCTTCGGGTAGCGCGTGCCGTCGCACAGCACGCCCACCGTGACATCGCCGGGACGGCGGGGATGGTGCAGGGCCACGTCCACGCAGAATCCGTCGTTGCCCCAGTGCACGTCCGAGGAGACCCCGTGCGCCCGCGCCAGATCCTCCGCCAGCGCCCGCGCGAAGGCCGAGCCCGCCTCCGATTCGCGCGCGTGGACCACCGGCTCCGGTTGCTCCCGTGCCTCCTCCACCTGTCCGGACGCGCGCTCGTACTCCTCGGCGAGCCGCTCGGCATACTTCAGGTAGGCGAAGAGCAGCCAGCCTCCGTTCGGCTTCCGGCCGCTCTCCACCGGGGGCAGCGCCGAGTACACCTCACGCGGAATGGACGTCACCAGGTGCACCATCTGCCGCGCTCGCGTCACCAGCACGTTCAGCCGCCGCCCTCCGCCCGCGCTCCCCAGAGGCCCGAAGCGCCGGTAGAAGCGCCCCTTCGCGTCGGGACCGTATGTGGTGCTGATGATGATGTGGTCGCGCTCGTCTCCCTGGACGTTCTCCAGGTTCTTCACGAAGAGCCCCTCGAAAGAGCCCTCGCCGCGCCGCACCCGTGCCGCCGCCAGCTTCGCCGCGAAGTCCGCGTCCGCCGCCGCCATCTCCTCCAGCACCTCGACGATGGCGTCCCGCTGCGTCAGGTTGAAGCACGCCACGCCAATGGAGGGCGGCTCTGGCCGTGAGAGGAGCTCCTTCACCAGCGCCCCCACCGCCCGCGCCTCCACCGGGTTCACCCGCTTCTCGTACGAGCCTCCGGCGTGCAGCAGCCGCAGGGGCGCGTGCTCCACCCGGTTGGACGGGTGCCCCGGAATGGCCTGCAGCCGCGAGTCATAGAAGTGCTCGTTGCTGAACCCGATCAGATCCGCGTTCTGTGAGCGGTAGTGCACGTCCAGGTAGCACTGATCGATCTCCAGGTTCAGCGCCGCCCCGAGCAGATCCTCCACCTCGGACTGTTGATCCTCGAAGAGGCCCTGCTCGTCCTCGGCGTCCAGCTCCTCCTGGCTCTGCACGACCGCGGTCTCGAAGAAGCGCGTGGGCGGGAGTTGCTTGGGATCTCCCGCGATCACCACCCGCTTCGCTCGAGTCAGCACCGGCAGCGCTTCCTCCAGCCGGCACTGCGAGGACTCGTCGAAGATGACCACGTCGAAGAGCTCCCGGCGGGGGAAGATCTGCGCCACGGTCTGGGGGCTCGCCATCCACACCGGCCGCATGTCGAAGAGGGGATCTCCTCCCTCGACGCTGGCACCCGCGGCGATCACCTGGCGTACCCTCAGCGCGCGCTCACCGCGCAGCAACAGGCGCCGGCGCAGCTCCGCGCCCTGCCCGTTGATCCGTCCTCCCGTGGACGCGAGCAGCCGCTCGCGCTGACGCTCCGTCCAGCGGTGGAGGATGACGTCGCGCACCAGCTCGCGCTTGCTCACTTCCAGGGCTCGGTAACGGGTCTGGCTCGCGTGGTTCCGATCCGCGTCGATGTTCTGGAGCACCGGGTTCTCCCGCACCCGTGCCGAGACCTCGGCGGCCAGCACCGCCTTGCGCACCGCGCGCCAGCCACCCTCCGCGTCCGCGCCAGCCTGGGCCAGCTTCTCGGCCGCCGTGCCGAGCGCCGGAGGGAGTCCGTTCACCAGCGCCTGGATTCGCAGCAGCCCCTCCACGGTGGACACCCGCGTGGCGAGTGACGCGAGCAGCGGCTGGACCTGTGTGCCCGCGCGCAAGGCCCGGCCCTGGGCCACGCGCCAGGCGTGGGAGAAGAGGCCCACCTCGGTCAGCCGGGCCTCCAGCCGGGCCACGGCCTCGCCCCGAACGGCCGACTGGCGCAGTCCCGCGATCATCCGTGCCCGTGCCGGCTCATCGCCCCTCAGTGCGTCCCGGACCACCTGCCGGCAGGAGGCGAGCGCGGGGCGTTCCAACTGCAAGAGCACGTCGAAGAGCGCGGCGTGGGTCCGCAGGCTGCGGGCGAGCTCCTCGTCCGGGAGGGACTCGTTGGGGGCGGGGGAGAGGACGCCGTGGTGGAACTCGGTGAGCAGGAGCCGTGCACGCACGCCCGTGAGGAAGCGGGAGACGCGCTCGGCTGTCTCGGCTCCCACCGTGAGCCCGAAGCGCATCAGGACCTGCGCGGCCTTCGCCCTCCGGGTGAAGAAGTAGAGGAAGCGGTACCACTTGCGTGACACCTGTAGCCACGCCGCCAGGAACGCCAACCACTGGCCCAGCATCCCCAGCCCTTGCGGCTCGGAGCGGTGCACCAGCGCCAGCTCCGCGTCCAGCGGGCCCTCGTTCAACAGCTTCACCTGGGGCGCCAGTCCTTCGAGCTGCGTCTTCGTCGCCTGCACCGCCTCGGACATGGACGAGGCCCAGCGCGTCAGCCACTCGGGACGCGCCTCCTTCAGGACCCCCTCCAGCTTGTCGGCGAGCTCGGCGCGTGCCCGGCCCTCGGCGACCAAGTCTCCGGTGGGGGCGAAGGCGGGGATGTCCGGGGAGGTCTGGGCATCCGCCTCTCGCGCGGCCTCCACGGCGGACGTCATCCGCTCGCGGTAGGTGGCGAGCGGCGTGGACAGGTAGTCCTTCAGCTCGGTACCCAGCGCGGTGCGCCAGGGGTTGTCCGGGTAGCCTTCCTTCACGGCGCGATCCAACACCTCGCGGACCTCGCGCTCGTGGGGGCGCGCCTCGGCCAGCCGGAAGGTGCCGAGGCTGTCCGTCGCGCGTGTGAGTGACTCCGGGGCCTCCTGGCCGAGCCACTGGCCCACCAGCTCGTGGAAGGAAGGCTCGGTGCCTCCGGCGGGGCGCTCGGAGAGGGCGCGCTCGGCGGAGGACAGCTCGTCGTGGAGCGATTGCATCTCCGCGTCCACGCGAGAGAGCTCGGCCCGCGCGGCGGGGTTCGCCTTGGCCTCGGTCAGGGTGTCGAGCTGTTCGCGGATGCCCAGGTAGAGCTCGCGCTGATCCCGCTGTGCGTCGTGCACCACCGCGCAGAGGGAGCCCAGACCCAGATGCTCCAACCGGTGCTTCACCACGTCGAGCGCGGTGCGCTTGTCGCAGACGAGCAGGACGCGCTCTCCACGCGCCAGATGGTCACCGATGGCATTGGCGATGGTCTGGGATTTACCCGTACCCGGAGGCCCATGGACCACGAGGCCCCGGCTGCTGCGCGCGAGCCGCACCGCCCGTGCCTGGCATGGATCCGCATGCGAGACGAGCCGGTCCTCGCCCGCGCGCCAGGTGCCCTGGGCAGCGGCTTGTGCCTTGGGCGTCCCGCCGGCTCCAAGGGAGACGCCCACGCGCAGGAAGCTCTCGATGGGACCCTGGATGGGCTCGCCGTCCACGAAGGCCCGCATGTCGTCCACGAGGCTCTGGTTGGACAGGGGATAGAGGCCGAGCACGGCGCATGGGAGGATGGCGGCTCCGGTCGCGGTCTCGTCCTCCGAGCGTGGGGTAGGGGAGAGCGGCGTCTCCGGGGTGAAGGGCTCGGGCGCGGGCAACTCGAGGGCCCTGGCCACGGCCGCCGACAACTCGTTGATCTCGCGCCAGGGATCCTGGCCCTGCTCGTCGGCGAACAGCTCCCCGAGGCGCTTGCCGGTCTGCCGCTCCACCCATGCGATGAGGGCGGTGTTGGGCATGACGCGATCCACGCCATCGGCGGCGGCCTCCAGCTCCACGCCAGGAGCACGGCCCTTCTTGAGGGTGAGGCGCACGGGGATGAAGGCGATGGGAGCCAGGACGCGCCGGGTGCCCGCGAAGCCCCGTTTGTCTTTCGAGTCCGGAGGCAGGTGGAGCAGGGGGAAGCCGACGTGAAGCACCTGCGCACCGGTGTCCTGCTCGAAGGTGCGGGCGTCCTCGGTGATGGTGGAGAGCTTGCGCAGCAGGGCTTGCCGCTCGTCGTCCTCGCGCCGGGCCGGGGCGTCCGCGGCATCCTTCGTGGGGCTCGTGGCGCGCACGGAGAGCTTCGCTGTGGCTTTCTCTCCGAGGAGCCCGGCAAGCACGGTGTGGGGCGGGATTCCGTCCAGCCGGCTCAGCAGCGTGAGGTCCACGCGCTGGCGGCTGTTGTGGGGACGGCAGTTGATGCTCGGTCCCGATGCGAGCGAGGCATACAGGCGATCGAGCATCTTCTCGAGGATGCGATTGCGCGGCTCCGACAGGGCGCACCTCCCAGGGGTGGGGCACCTTTAGCACGGTTCCCCTCGTGGACTTTGCCGGAGCGTCGGGGCCGGGCCTCGGAGGGCGATGGCTATCCGACGTTTCAGGGAACGGCACGAGCCCACCCGATGCCCCGCCGCCCCTGCCTGTCAGTAGATTCGGACGCACAGGTGGTGTGACATGTCGCCTCCCCTATGAGCGTCCCTCCCATTCCGTCGCCCCCGCCGCCCACGCATCGCGAGGCCCTCGGCTCGCTCCCCGGGTTTCCCCACGGTGGGCCCGAGGATCGTCTGGCTCGTGCGCGGGAGTACCTCCGCGAGTCCCACGCCCGTGTCGAGGCCTTCCACCGGGGTGGTGCCGCCGGCCTGTCCACCTGCCGCCTCCTCTCCGCCGCCACGGATCGGCTCGTCCAGGGGCTCTTCTCCGAGCTCGCCGCCGAGCTTCATGCGCCTTCGGGGATTGCCCTCGTGGCGCTCGGTTCCTACGGGCGCCGCGAGCTGTCTCCCCAATCAGACCTGGATCTGCTCCTTCTCCGAGGGCCCGGTGTCTCCGAGGCGTCCGTCGCGCCCCTGGCCCGCGCGTTTCCCACGCTCCTGTGGGATCTCAAGCGCGCCGTCGGCTGGAGCGCTCGCAGCCCCGACGAGTGCGCCCGCGCCGCCGACTCCGACCACACCATCCGCACCGCGCTGCTCGACTCGCGCTTCCTCACGGGAGACACCGCTGTCTTCGACCTGCTCGCCGAGAAGATCCTCCCCGAGCTCCTCACCCACCGCGCCGACGCTTATATCCAGGACAAGGTCCAGGAGCTGCGCTCCCGCCGCGAGCGCTTCGGCGACTCCGTCTTCCTCCTCGAACCCAACCTCAAGCAGGGCGATGGTGGCCTGCGCGACCTGGAGACCGCCCTGTGGATCGCCCGCGTCCGCTTCCGCACGCGCGGCCTCACCGGCCTCCTTCAGCAGTCCATCCTTCCTGGCTCGCAGGTGACGCGGCTCAAGGCCGCTCGTGATTTCCTCCTGCGCATCCGCCATCAGCTCCACTTTCTCCGCGGACGCAAGGAGGACCGGCTCACCTTCGATCTCCAGGAGGAGGTGGCGCGCTTCCTCGGCTACCAGCAGGGCCCCGTGCTGCCCGTCGAGGCCTTCATGCGCGACTACTACCTGGCCGCCAACGCCATCCGCCAGGCCGCCGACGCGCTCATCGCCCGCTGCGAGGAGCTCAGCACCGCCCGGAAGATCTCCTTGTTCCCCGAGCGCCGGCTCGGTTCCTTCAAAGTGTTTCGCGGCAAGCTCACCGTGGCCGATCCGGGCCTCTTCACCCGCGAGCCCGCCTCCATCCTCGACTTCTTCCGCACCGCCGAGGAGCACGGGCTGCCCCTCTACTCCTGGGCTCGCGAGCAGGCGGTGCAGGCCCTCCCCGCGCTCGAGGCCGCCCGCGCCATTCCCGCCGTCACCGCCGCCTTCAAGGCCCTCTTCGCGCGGCCCGGCACTCGCGGTGAGCGGCTCTTCGAGTTGCATGACTCCGGCGTGCTCGGCGCCGTGGTGCCCGAGTTCGGCCGCGTCACCGCCCATCACCAACACGACCTGTACCACGTATACACCGTGGACGTTCACACCCTCTTCGCCGTGCGCCGCCTCTATTGTTTGCGCGCGGGCGACCTGGTGGAGCAGGAGCCCGAGCTCTCCCGCGAGATGCGCGACCTCAAGGATCCGCTTCCGCTCTACCTCGGCATGCTTCTGCACGACGCGGGGAAGGGGATGGGCGGCAACCACTCGGAGAAGGGCCGGTTGTTGATGGTTGCCCTCGGCGAGCGGCTGGGCCTCTCACCCCGCCAGCGCGAGGTCGCCGAGTTCCTCGTGAAGGACCACCTGGCGATGAGCCACACCGCCCAGCGCCGCGACCTGAGCGACCCGGCCCTCATCGCCGACTTCGCCCGGAGCGTGGGCGACGTGGAGAAGCTCACCTGCCTCTACCTCCTCACCTGGGCGGACATCAGCTCGGTGGGGCCTCGCATGTGGACGGGGTGGAAGGCGCAGCTGCTGCGCGAGTTGTATGACAAGGCCCGGGCCCATCTGGTCGGCTCGGCGGCTCCCTCGGGCGAGCGTCCTTCCGAGCACGTCCTCGAGCGTTTCCATGCGCGCTGGGCCCGTGTCCTCGGCGAGCCTCGGGCGCGTGAGCTGGCCCAGGTGCTCCCCGAGCGGTATTTCCTCGGGACGGAGCCGTCCCGGGCCACGCTCCATGGCCGGTTGCTCGCGCGAGCCCGGAAGCGCGCCCTGGCCGCGGCCCTGCGCCATCACCCGGAGGCTGGTTACAGCGAGCTGTCCCTCGCGGCCCAGGACAGGCCCGGTCTGCTCTCGCTGCTCGCCGGCGTGCTCTCCGCCCACCGCATCGACATCCTCTCCGCGCGCATCGTCTCCACCTCGGATGGACTCGCGCTGGACGTGTTCGACGTGAGGCCCCCGCATGGGCTCCTGCTCGAGCGCTCCCGCTGGCGCATGGCCCGGACGGACCTGCTGCGCGTCCTTTCCGGCGAGGCCTCCATCGAGGAGGTGCTGCGTCGGCGCCGCAACGGCTCGCTCCTCCAGCGGCACCTGCCGCCTGTGGCCCCCAAGGTGACGGTGGACAACCGCGCCTCCCGCGACTTCACCGTGGTGGATGTGGTGGCGCAGGACCGCGTCGGCCTGCTGCACGCCATCTCCTCCGCCCTCACTGGGGCCGGTGCACAGATCGCCGTCGCGAAGGTGGCCACCGAGGCCCATCGCGCCATGGACTCGTTCTACATCACCCGCCAGGGTGCCAAGGTGGAAGGCCCTGGCGACGAGGCGGCGCTGGTGGGGGCGATCACCTCCGCTCTGGATGCCCTGGAGCGCGAGAGCGCGGAGACCCGGACCTGAGGGCTCGGCAGCGCTGAAGTGGGAAGAGTCTCGCGATGGCATGGCCTCTCTCGTGGACCCGCTCGTATAGGCGCACCATGGGATGAAGTTCAGGTTTCCTCGTCAGGCAGGAGCGTGAGCAGCAACTCGTCGTCGGGCCCGCGCGGGAGCCAACCGGGCGGCGGTGGCGAGGCGCGGAGTGCTGCCCTGGCCTGCTTGACACGTTCCTTATGCGTTTCTGGCGTGTAGGTCGTCCAACGGGCGAGTGCGTGGGCGACATCGAAGCGGGTCGTGTCATCCAGCACGGCAGGCCAGCCGTTCGGGAGATGCTGAGACAGTTCGCGCACGAGTTGCCCGCGCACTAAACGCGTGACCTTGCGGCTTTGCTCAGCTTCGGCAACCAACCCGCTGAACACCTGCACTGCCGCGATGTCATCAGGGCCAAGCTCGTCCGCCAGTGCCACCAGCGAAGCGGTGGGGCGCGCCTCGGCGAAGGCGGTGAGCGAATCATAACCGCGCTCGCGGACCCGCTCATACAGGCGCGCTTTCACGTTGCCCTGCCAAGCATGCCCGTCGCTCATGGTCCTCTCCACGGGATGAAATTCATCGGGATTCTGTACTCCTTCATATACCCCGCGACGGCTTTCAGGATCTCATTCCGCGTCAACATCTGGCCAGCTTCTGCCTCGGCCTCGTATAGCGCCTCCATGATCATCCGGTTCCATTCACCCGGCCACGTGCGGCCCAGCTTCCAGTTGCCACCGCCGTGAATGGCCTCGTGGTGCGCCTGCTCCATCTCGACGCAGAACCGGTCGATATCCATCTCGCCGGTGAAGCCGCGCTTCTCGAACCACTCGCGGAACTCTTTCGGCATGACGTGGTGCCGCGGTGGCTTGTTCATGCCAGCCCCCGCTCGGCCCGTCACTCGCATGCCCCGCACCTCGGGCCCATCTCCCAGCGCATCGCGCACGCCCCGCGGCAGTTCGCCGTGTGCCTGCGCCAACATCACCTGTCCTGCCTGAATCCGGACTGCTGCACTGACGACGGGGAGCGAGAGGACGCCCGCGCGCACCAACTGGCGCACCATCTCCACCCACTCGGCGGACACGACAATCCGCGTGCCCATCATCACGCCATCGCCGCCCACCGTGAGGCCAATTCCGAGCAGGGCGGGAGCGGATGGCGGCACCGATGGCAGCGAGAACCTCAGTGCCGAGAGCATGGTGAGCGCCTCGATGGCATCCTTGAGCGCCAGCGCCTTCGCGACGTCTTGCTCCCCCTTGCGCACGGTCTCGAGGGTCGTGGCCAGCTCGCCCGTGAGGTGGCCTACCAGCGCGGGGATGTCTTGCGCCGCTGCCTCCACCTGTCCGGGCTCCAGGGAGGAGAGCGCCGTCATGGATGGCTCGAGCATCTCCTGCCAGCGGTCCAGGTCCGCGAACATATACTCCACGCCGTAAAAGGACTGTTTGAGCACGACGTCGGCGAGGTTGAGGAGGTCGAGCCAGACGGCGAGCAGAAGCGAGCCCATCATGGCTGCCTCGAGCCGTGGGCCGGCGAGGTGCAGCAGGGCGAGCTGCATGTCTGGGTCCTCCACCTCCGAGGCGGCGTTGGCCAGCCGGATGGCAGCGGCGAGCTGGGCGTCAATCCACCGCAGTTGACTTTCGCCATAATCGACATGGCGGACGAAGAGACCCGTTCCTCCGGCAACACCCCGCCCACTGGCCTTGAGTTTGGAGAGCTCGCCGGAGATGCGGCGGGTGGAGCCGGACACGTCGAGAACGGCACTGCGAAATGCCAGTTGGGCCGCGAGGGCGCTCTGTCGCGCCGCCTTCTCCTCGCTGTCTGGGCTCGCTGCCGTCACGGCCTCACGGGCGGCGCGGCGCCGGTGCATTCGCTGCGGTGCCTCGGGCTCAGGCGGGGAGGGGAGGGGGCGCGGAAACTCAACGCCCCGCCCCTCGGCCGGCGCGGACGCGGCAGCATCGCGCGGCGTGTAGCGCAGGTTCATCCCCTGGCCGGGTGGTGGCGTCAGCGACACGCAGCCAGTGGACAGCAAGGCCAGGGCGAGCAGCGCACCTCGGCCGCGCCCAGGTAGCGAGCGCCGGGCTGCCCCATGCCTACCGCCAAGCCCTTCACCGCCACCTCGAAGTTGCACCAGCAGCGTGGACGTCATCAGCGCCTCCGATAGATGACTCGCATCCTAGTGGGCGCTTCGATAAATCCTGACGTCTCTGCGCCTTACTTCGATGCCCGGTGGGCTCATCTCCGCCCCTTTCAGACGGGGCACGGCGATCTGTTACGAAAAATCTGTGTTACAGCTCCGGCCGGCTGTCGTCCTCCTCGGGGAACCCTCTTCCTGGAGTGACGACACCATGCGTACCGACCACCCGCCGCGGCTCCCCGCGCGCTTCGCTCCCCACCGGCGCCTCGCCAGCGGGGCTCTTCTCCTCGCGCTGCTGTTCGCGTGCTCGCCCACGGAGGACAACGACCGTCCACCGTCATCCGGCGGCCAGGCCGGCTCATCGTTCACCTGTGCCGCAGCCTGCAAGAAGGCAGTGGAGACCTGTCAGATTCCCCCGCTGGACGTCACGTCATGCACGAACTACTGCAACGGGCTCCCCGAGTCCGGGCGCAACCTGGAATGCATGCGCACCGCCACCTGCGCTGAGATCAAGAGCGGCAAGTGCGTCGTCGATACCCAGCAGCCGTTCACCTGTGCTGACGCCTGCAAGAAGGCAGTGGAGACCTGTCAGATTCCTCCGCTGGATGTCGCGGCATGCACCAACTATTGCAACGGGCTCCCGGAGTCCGGGCGCAACCTGGAGTGCATGCGCACCGCTACCTGCGCCGAGCTCAAGGGCGGCAAGTGCGCTCCGGCGTGCACGCCTCGCTGCCAGGACAAGGTCTGTGGTGACGATGGCTGCGGTGGCTCCTGCGGCAGCTGCGCGTCCGGCTCCACGTGTGTCGACGGACAGTGCCAATCCACCTGTCCCGTGGGGAGCAGCCCGCAAGGGGGAAACTGCGTGTGCGATCCGGGTTACATCCGGGGCGAGGACTGCTCCGGCTGTGTGCTCGATCCGGAGAACGACGGTTGTCCCGCCCATGCCTCGCGCGTGAATGGCCAGTGCGCCTGCAACCAGGGCTACATGCTCAACGAGTCCGGCTGCGGCTGCGTCCCCCTGCCGCGCTGCACCAACCTGTACCGCTGCGCCTACAAGCACATGCATTACCCGGACGGCAGCGGAGTCACCTACAACGAGCTCACCTGGTTCGATCCCGTTCAGGCCCAGGAGTCCGCGCACCAGGCCTGCCTGGTCCGCGAGCGTAATGGCGCGGTCTCCACGGTTCCCCCGGATGAGCGCTGCACCTTCCAGAACTGCGCGCTCGTCTTCTCCGAGTCCAACTGCGCTGGCGCCAATCTCTTCACCT
The DNA here is from genome assembly GCF_003044305.1 of Vitiosangium sp. GDMCC 1.1324. Classification (GTDB taxonomy): domain Bacteria; phylum Myxococcota; class Myxococcia; order Myxococcales; family Myxococcaceae; genus Archangium. Next base: position 898,282 of record NZ_PZOX01000001.1, read on the forward strand.
GCAGGTACAAGCACCAGCACTTCACGGACGGCACGGGTATCGCCTACATCGAGAGGACGGGCAGCTCGCTGACGACCAGCCTGCAGAATGCCTACGACGCCTGTGTGAACTACCAGATGTACGGGACGTCGAGCGATCTGCCGCCCCAGGAAGCCTGCAGGCTGGTGGACTGCCGGGTCTCCGGCTAGGCCCTGTCTGACGGACGCAGGTGGCGCAGGGAGAGGTGGACCAGCGCCACCTGCATCATGGCCAGGCAGTTCACGGCGAGCTTGAAGGTCGCAATCCCTGCACAAGGGTCAGCTGTACTTGTTGCGTCCTGCCATGACGCCGCCGTCGACATCCCAGATTGCACCGGTGACCCAAGAGGTCTCGTTCGACAACAGATGGGCGATGGTCTGCGCAACATCCTCTACGCGGCCCACGCGGCCGATCGGATGGAATCCGTTGAACCCCTGGAGCGCACTGTGAACCTGCTCCTTCGGGATGAAACCCTCGTAGATGGGGGTCTCGACGACTGCCGGCGAAACCGCGTTGACGCGAATGCCATGGCCGGCCAACTCCATCGCCAGGTGCTGTGTCAGCGAGTGAAGTCCTGCCTTGGCCATCGAATAGGCCGAGGAAGGAGTGGCCTGGATGGCCTGCCTGGCCCACATCGAGCCGATGTTGACAATCGCGCCCCCCTTGCGCAGCGCGACCATGGACCTGGCGACGGCCTGCGTGATGAAGAAGGTGGCCTTGTTGATGTCGAGATACAGGTCGTAATCGCGTTCCTCGTGCTCCAAGAATGCCTTCGGCAGGAAGACGCCCGCTGCGTTGACCAGCAGCGTCGCGTCGGCGTGGTCCCTGTGCAGTTGGGCCACCAGCGCCTGTCTCTCAGTGCCAGAGGTGATGTCCGCGCGCAGGCCGTCCACGGGACCGAACGCAGCCAACTCAGCGACGGCGGCCTGGACCTTGTCGTCTCGATGCCCGATGACAACGGCTCGCCCGCCCTCCTCGAGGACGATTCGGGCAATGGCCTTCCCCATTCCGCTGGTACCGCCCACAACGATGAGCTTCTGATGGGTGAATCGCGCACTCATTGCAAGTTGCTCCCTTACGGAAAAAGCCTCAGGCGGCCTGATAGATTCGGACGTTCGGGGCGGCGTCGAGGAGCGGCTTCAACGCGGTCACAACATCGGCGGCGAACAGGTTGCTCTTGTGGTAGGCGCTGGCCTGCTGCGCCGTGTCGAACCCGTGGAGCACCTGCACGTCCTCGTCACGGACGAGCAACTCCTTCGACTTCGCGCCGGCGATCGTCTCGAGGAATGGCGCCTTGTAGCGCTGGTACACGCTCGCAGCCGCGGGCCGGTTGGCGGGAGAAATCTGCAGAGTGATTTGCAGGTAGACCATGGGTTTCCTCCGTTTTGACGTCTGTACTACGTGCAAGATGAGCTATCCCGCAGGGGGCAGCTTGGACGGCAGCCTTCAGCTCCGATACGAGCCGGGGACGGCAGGTCGGGGTCCTCTCACCGAGGGCCGACGAGGAATTCATGCTTCTGAGTGCTCGCCGCCGCAAACGAGATGTTCTTGGCTCCCGGCAAAGGAAATCTTGACCGCTCATGAGCGCGCCCGAATACCTCAACGCCCTGCGAGCCTTCGAGGCGAGTGCCAGCCCGCCTCCTCCAGGAGGCAACAACCGGCGCTGGCGAATCCATCAGACAGAGCCTGGCGGGGCTCAGTCGCCCTGGGTGCGCAGCACCCGCTCCAGGCTCAGATCCACGCCGCTCTGAGCCATCCGCAGGATGCTGTCGAGCTGGGAGCCCTCCAGCTTCAACCGTTGGGAGAGCACGCTCCGGGTGCCTTCGAGCACCTGGCGGCGGGCATCGGCGAGCCAGCGGGCGACGGAGACCCGGTGCACCCGGTAGAGCTGGGCGAGCTCCGCCGCGCTGAGTCCATGGACGTACGTCTGGCGCAGCAGGTTGCGCTCCCGGGGGCCGAGCGCCTTCAGGGCCTCGCGGAAGGCGTCATTGAAGTGAGAGCGGTAGAGCGACTTGATGTGGGCCAGCTCGGGATCCTCCTCCGGGCTGGCCGCCTCCCAGGCCTCTCCCAGCTCCTCCAGTCGCTCGGGATCTCCCGCGGCGCGGCGGACCCGGACCGCGTCGAGCATTTCCCGGAGGGCCACCATGCGAATCCAGTTCCGCAGCTCTCCGCGGCCCGCGTACTCGCAGATTCCCGGCCCCTGCTCCGGCCGCGCCACCAGCAACTTCTGCCACACGCGCTGGCGCAGATCTTCCCGGGACAGCTTGCCCTCGCCTGTTTTCGCCCACGCGGCGTCCACTTCGCGCCCGTGATTCTGTTCGAGCAGCGCGACGGCCTGGGCATTCCCCATCGCGCACCCGCTGGCGAGGTAGAGATCGGCCGCTCGCAGCGAGTCCAGCGCCCGCGCATCGGTCTCCTTCGACAGGCACCGGGCGACGTGCGCGAGGAAGCTCCCGGGGTCGAGCGAGAGGGTGGGCCAGGTGGCCTGGGCGGATCGGAGCCAATCTCCCACGCACCGTTCGAGCTCCACCGCGGCGGGCAGCCCCTCGCGCAAGGTGGGTGGAAGCCGAGCGACGAAGCTCAGAACCAGGCTCTCGAGCGTGTCCATGCTGTCCACCGCTGTTCCTTCAGGCGCGCCGTGCCGGATGGCTATACCATTCCCGGCGTCTCCCCACCGTGTCCATGTCCACCTGCCCCGACGAGAACCGCTGGGTCGAATTCGCTGAAGGTCTGCTGGGTGAGAGCGAGTGCCGGCAGCTCGAGGAGCATCTCGACCACTGTCTCCGGTGTACCTCCCTCCTGGCGCTCTTCGCCCGGAACTCCGAGGCGAAGGAGCCTGCGCATCCCCCCGAGCCGGACACTCCCCCCGGCGGCGTGTCCTCCGAGGGCGCCCTGGTCTCCGGGGGACGCGTGGGCCGCTTCGTGCTTCTCGATCGGGTGGGCACGGGTGGGATGGGCATCGTCTACGCGGCCCATGATCCCCGGTTGGACCGCAAGGTCGCGCTGAAGCTCCTTCATCCCGCGCTGCTCGGCCAGGCTCGTGGCGGCTCCGCTCCGTCGCGGATGCTTCGGGAGGCCCAGGCCGCCGCGCGCCTCGCGCACCCTCATGTGATCACCGTCCATGAAGTCGGCTCGGTGGGCGACCAGGTCTTCGTGGCCATGGAGTTCGTCGACGGGGGCACCCTGTCGCGCTGGCTGCGCGAGGCGCCGCGCCGTTGGGAGGAGATCACCGGGAAGTTCCTCCAGGCGGGCCAGGGGCTCGCGGCCGCCCACCGGGCAGGTCTGGTGCACCGGGATTTCAAGCCTGACAATGTGCTGCTGGGACGCGACGGGCGCGTCCGCGTGGCGGATTTTGGTCTGGCTCGCGGCACCTTCCCCGATGCGCCTTCAGGGCCCGCCGCATCGGCTCGGGGAGACGCTCCTGGCGGAGAGCTCCAATCCCCCGCCGCGGGGCCGCTCACCCGGACGGGAGCGCTCCTCGGGACTCCCGCCTATATGTCCCCGGAGCAGCACCAGGGGCGCGAGGTGGGCGCGCCGTCCGACCAGTTCAGCTTCTGCATCGCCTTCTACGAGGCCCTCTACGGAGAGCGTCCCTTCTCCGGGAGCGACTCTTCGGCACTTCTGGAGGAGATGTCGCATGGGCGGGTCCGGCCTCCTCCCCGGGGGACGACGGTTCCGTCCTGGCTGAGGCAGGTGCTCCTGCGCGGGCTGAGCTTCTCTCCCGAGAAGCGCTTTCCCTCCATGGAGGCCCTGTTGGCGGCGGTGGAGCAGGGCCGCAAGCGGCGCCGACGCCGGATGGTCCTCGCCGTGGGCTCGCTCGTGCTGGTGGTCCTGCTCGCTGGGGTGGCCTGGGTCCGGACCCGTGCGGCGGCGCAATGCCAGGGCCTGGAGGCGCAGCTCCTGGGCGTCTGGGACGCCGAGCGCAAAGCGCGCATCCACCAGCGCTTCCTCGCGGTGGGCAAGACCTTCGCCCAAAGCGCGTGGAGCACCGTGGAGCGGACGCTCGATGACTACAGCACCACCTGGCTCGCGCTCCAGAGGCAGACGTGCGAGGCCCCTGCCCAGGAGCGGACGGACTGGGGCGAGTTCCTCGGGGCCCAGCGGGTCTGCCTCCGCGAGCGCCTGTCCGGGCTCAAGGCGCTCACCACCGTGCTGGCCGAGGCCGATGAGGAGACCGTCGTGAATGCGGTGCGCAGTGCTCTGTCGCTGGGCCGCCTGGACAGCTGCACCGATGCCCGCACCCTCACGTCCTGGGTGAGGCCTCCCCGGGAGCCGGAGCGGGCGGCGGCGGTGGAGTCGCTCCGGGGCGAGCTCGCCGAGGTGAAGGCCCTGCTGGACGTGGGCAGGTTCCACGAGGGCACGCCCCGGGCCGAAGCGGCGGTCGCACGAGCCCGCTCGCTCGATTATCGGCCCGTGCTGGCGGAGGCGTTGTTCCTGCTCGGGGTGGGCCAGGGGAACCTGGGCGACCTTCCTCGCGCCGAGGGGACGCTCACCGAGGCCGTGCTGGCGGCGCTGGCTGGGGGAGACGATCGGGAGGCCGCCCGCGCCTGGACGCTGTTGGCCTTCGTCGTGGGCAAGGGCGCCACGCACGACACTGCCCGCGCCCGCCTGCTGCTGCGCCACGCGGAGGCGGCCGGTGAGCGCTTTGGCGGAGATCCGGAGCTCACCGCGCGCCGGATCACTTACGAAGGGGTGATGGCCTTCGTGGACGGACGGTACGAGGAGACGCTCGATCGCTACCAGAAAGCACTCGAGCTCCGCCGGCAGTTCCTTCCGTCCCATCATCCGGACATCGGCACCTCCCTCACCGACATGGCCGGGATTCTCGGCCAGCTCGGCCGCTACGAAGAGGCCTTGGAGCTGTCCCGAAGCGCGCTCGCCAACCTGGAAGCGGCGCTGGGCCCCTCCCATCCCGATGTGGCGTTCGCGCTCCAGGCGCTCGGGTCCACCCAGGCCGAGCTGGGCCGGAGCGAGGAAGCCCTCGCGTCCCACCAGCGTGCGCTGGAGATCTTCGAGAGCGTGTACGGCGCGGAGAACCAAACCGTGGCCGTGGCGCTGACGTACGTGGGCATCCAGAAAGGCAACCTGGGCCGCCACGAGGAGGCCCTGAAGGACCACCGGCGCTCGCTGGCCCTCTGGGAGAAGCTGGTGGGCCCCGAGCACCCGGACGTGGCCACCTGCCTGCAGGTATTCGGGGGCGCCTTGCGCGAGGCGGGACGGCCCGGCGAAGCGCTGGAGGTGCTACGCCGCTCGCTCCGCATCCGGCAACGGGTCCTGCCCGCGCACGATCCGCAGCTGGGGCTCCTCAACCAGGAGCTGGCCGCGACCCTGATGGATCTCGGCCGCCCTTCCGAGGCGCTCGTGGCCTACCGGAGCGCGCTCGAGGACCTCGAGCGGGCCCTCGGTCCCGAGCACCCGGACGTCGGCCGCGCCTTGACGGGACAGGGACGCGCCCTGCTGGCGATGAAGGATCCCCGTGCGGCGATCGGTCCGCTGGAGCGGGCGGTGACCCTCTGGGATGGCGTGAAGGGCAACCCGGGCCGTGTCGAGGCGGCCCAAGCGCGTTTCGCGCTCGCCCGGGCGCTCACCACGAGCGGTGGTGATACCCGTCGCGCCATCCTCCTGGCCCGGCAGGCCCGGGAGGTCTTCGCCGCACAAGCCCCGGCCGATCCTCACCTTCTGGAGGACATCACCGGGTGGTTGCGTCAGCACGAGGCCTCCGCGCCCTGATTCCTCTCCATGGAGGGTTGCTTCACTGGCCCGCGGGCGGCAGCTCCTGGAACGTGGAGAGCGCGGGCCGGCCGAGCTGGCCCTTCGTCGCGAGCGGCGGGCCGCGCGGGGGGCTCCCGGGCTCGGGCTGCTCTTCCTCGGGGGCTGACGACTCCTCGCTGATCTCCGCGAAGATGCGGCGGCCCAGCACCGCGCCCAGCACCAGCGACACCACCAACCCCACGCCGGACACCACCGTCATCACCGTGCGGCCCTGCGCCAGGCCACTGCCGAACTGCGCGGTGAGGAACGTGCCCGGGATGGTGCCCAGCAGCACGCCCATCGCCAGGGGCCAGAAGCGCGCCCCCGCGGCCGTCGCCGCCGCGATCATCACGTCCGTGGGCAGCAGGGGGTTGATGCACGTGAGCAGCGCGAACTTGAAGCCGTGCCGCTTCGCCGCCCGGGTGATGGCCGGGTAGCGGCTGCCCGCCATGCGCTTCATCAACCGCGTTCCCAGCCAGCGCGACAGCCCGTAGATGAGCGCCGAGGCCAGCACGCTGCCCATCAGCGAGTAGATCGTCCCCGCCCGCGTGCCGAAGATCATTCCGCCCACAGCGGTGAAGAGCTGCCCGGGCAGCAGTGTCACCGGCCGCACCGCCAGACACAGCACGAAGACCACCGGGGCCCACTTCCCCATGGGCGCCAGGAAGGCGTGCAGTTCCTTCTGGTTGATGAAATCCGGCCCCAGCAGCCTCAGCATCGTGAGCCCGCCGATCGACGCCAGCACGGGCGTCAGCACTCGGAGCCAGAACTTCAAACCGCCTCCTTCTCCACCCTTCACGCCAGGCCTCCCGCGCCGGTCGGCGTGAAAGGTGAGACATCGACCGGGAATCGGCAATGTGCACTGGCGTGTTCTTGACACTGAAGCGTCCGGGCGGGCAGGCCGTAGTCACGCCCGCCGGGACAGCGTGTACCCCCAACCTCAGAGAATTCCTGAGGTTCTGATGCTCTCTGTCCGGTGTGAACGGCTGGCGGTGTACGGAGCTTGCTTGCATCGGGGCGCTTCCGTCCCAAGTTTTGGGGCAAGGGGCACCCTCGCGGGGAAGGGGGAGAACGTAGGAGGAGGCAAGACATGCAGCAGGACAAGGACAACAAGGGCAGCATGACGGTGGCCGAGGCGGGCCGGAAGGGCGGAGAGACCGTCCGCAACGAGCGGGGTAGGGAGTTCTACGAGACGATCGGCCGCAAGGGCGGCGCCACGGTGAAGGCCGAACGGGGCCGCTCCTTCTACGAGGAGATCGGCCGCAAGGGCGGAGAGACCGTCAAGGCCGAGCGCGGCGCGAAGTTCTACGAGGAGATCGGCAAGAAGGGCGGAGACCGGGTGAAGGCGACGCGGGGTCCGAACTTCTACGAGGAGATCGGCCGCAAGGGCGGTCAGAAGGTCAAGAAGCTGATCGAGGAGGGCAAGCGAGCGGCCCGGGCGGCCATGGAGAAGCAGGAAGGCGCCGCCGCCGCCCCGGCGGCGACAGAAGAGGGGCCGGAGACATCTGCCGCGGCGCCTCCCAGCGAGCCGAGCCCAGGTGGCCGCACCGAGTAGCGTGACGAAAGGGCCGCGGACCAGATAGACACGGGTCGTGTACCTCTTCCTCGCGTTCCTCGACCACGCGGACCAACCTGAACGGGCCATCCGGCGGCTCCGGGACTTCGGTATCCCGGAGCCGCTGGTCGTGAGGGCCCGAAGTGCCGCGGCCACCTTGTCCGCGGAAGTTCCCGTCTTCGCCGGGCTGCGCGGTCTGGCGCTCGGGGCGGATGAGGATCGGCTCATCCTGGTGAGTCTCCTGCCAGGGTTGTCAGCCGAGGAGGTGGAGCGGCTGGTCCAGCGGGTCCAACTGGAGATGGATGCGGACGACCCCCCGATGGGCCGCCTGGTGGCCCTGCCGGTGATCGGCGCGCCGGTGCATCGCCGGGAGTGACGGCACGCGCCGGGCGGTGTAATCACCTGCCCTGTGCAGGCGCTGCTCGTCCTACTCGCCATCGCGGCGCTCTCGCTGCTGGCCTCTAGCCGGACGGTGCTGGACCCTGGCCGCTTTCCGGCCGTGGCCCAGCTGGCCGCCAGCGGACTGATCTTCCTCGCCATTGGCGCGGTGCTGGGACCGGGCTCGCTGGGCGTGCTGTCCTGGGGGGATCTGACGGCCCTGCGCCCCCTGCTCGCACTGGGGATCGGCGTGGCGGGCGTCATCATCGGCCTCAACCTGGAGCCCCGGCTGCTGCGGCTGCTGCCTCGGGAGGTGTACGTGGCGGCGCTCGCGCACGCCGGGACGGCCTTCCTGTGGGTGGCGCTGCCGCTGGCCGGTCCACTGCTCTTCTCCATGGGCCTGCCTCCCGGGGCGGCGGTGGGCGCGGCGGCGTTGCTGGGCGCGTCGGCGAGCCTCTCCTCGGGCCACTTCGCGGTGCTGGGCTACCGCAGCGGGCGCATGGATCGCCGGCGCGGACTGTCCGTGGCGCTGCTCACCATGCTGGATGATGTGGTGGGGCTGGGAGTGCTGGCGCTGGCGCTCGCGTTCGGCGCGACGGGCCATCCCCTGGAGGGGCTCGGGCTGGTGGCGCTCGCGCTGCTGCTGGGGATGATGTGTGGAGGACTGCTCGCCTTCCTCATGCACGGGCTGAAGGATCAGGGCGAGCTGATGGCGGTGCTGCTGGGCGGAGTGGCGCTGGTGTCCGGAGCGGCGGCGTACCTGCGGGTGTCGGCGCTGCTGGCGGGCGTGGCCTGCGGGGCGACGCTGGCGTTGGTGGGCGGGCGCGCGGTGGAGCAGGCGGCGCGGATTCTCGGGCGCTTCGAGCGGCCCTCGTACCTGCTGCTGGTCTTCCTGGTGGGCGCGCATGTGCAGGCGCGCGACGTCATGGCCTGGGCGCTGCTGCCCGGGTACCTGGGCCTGCGTTTCCTGGGCAAGGTGCTGGGAGGCGCGCTCGCGCAGCGCATCGCCGGGAGCACGTTGGCGCTGCCGCCGAGGCTGGGCTACGCGCTCATCGCCCAGGGCGGGCTCGCGCTGTGTCTGGTGGCGGAGTACCTGGTGTTGGTGCCGGGGCCGATGTCCCAGCGCGTCTTCGATGTGGTGGTGGCGGGGGCCTTCGTCAACGAGCTGCTCGGCAGCCGGTCCTTCCGCTACGTGCTGGAGCCCGCGCCCTCGCGAGCCACGGGAGGCACGCCATGAAGGAGGCGATTCCTCGGCTGCTTCTGGTGGTGGTGCTGTTGGCGGCCATCGGCCGGGCGCAGACGTGGCGGGTGGACACCGGCACGTCGGTGGCGCTCGCCGCCGGGGCGTTGCTGCTGTGCGGACTGTTCGCGGGGAAGGTGGCCAAGGGATTCGGGCTGCCCCGGCTCACAGGCTACCTGCTGGTGGGCGTGGCGGTGGGGCCGTACGCCCTGGGCTTCATTCCTGGCTCGGGGGTGAAGGGGTTGGAGCTGGTGAAGGGGCTCGCGGTGAGCCTCATCGCGCTGGTGGCGGGCACGGAGCTGCAACTGGGGCTCATCCGCCGGGTGGGTGCCAGGGTGGCGGCCCTGTGCGTCGCGGTCTGCGGAGTGACGTTCCTGGCCGTCTTCGGGGCGCTCTTCGCGCTCAAGCCGGTGCTGCCCTTCCTGGCGCCCATGACGGTGCCGCAGGCCCTGGCGGTCAGCGGGCTCGTGTCCACGGTGGTGGTGTCCTTCTCGCCCACGGTGACGATCGCCATCGTGCAGGAGACGAGCGCGCGCGGCAGTTTCACCGAGTTCCTCATGGCCCTGGTCATCATCGGGGACCTGATCGTCATGGTGGGCTTCGCCCTGGCGGCGGGCTTCACGCGGGCGAGCTTCGGCGGCGGGCTGGACGTGGCGGGGCTGCTGGGCGAGGTGGGGTGGGAGCTGTTCGGCTCGGTGGCGGTGGGCAGCGTGCTGGCGCTGGTGATGCTGCTGTACATGCGGCAGGTGAAGCGCGAGCTGCCGCTGTTCCTGGTGGGGTTGTGCTTCGCCTCGGCGGAGGGCGGTGCGCGGCTGCACCTGTCGCCGCTGCTGGTGTCGCTGGCGGCCGGGGCGCTGATCGCCAACCTGGACGAGCGGGAGGGCGAGCGCATCCACCATGCCATCCAACGGGCGGGCCTGCCCGTCTTCGCGCTCTTCTTCGCCGCGTCCGGGGCGGGGCTCAAGCTCAACGCGCTGGTGACGGTGGGGCCGGCGGCGCTGCTGCTGGTGGCGCTGCGCGCGGTGGCCATCTACGGCTCGTGCCGGCGCTTCGCTCCGGCGGAGGATCCCCGGTTGCGCCGCTACCTGTGGATGGGGCTCATTTCGCAGGCGGGCGTGACTTTCGGGCTGGCGGCGCTCATCTCTCGAACCTTTCCGGACTTCGGGCCGCAGGTGGAGGTGCTCATCGTGGCGATGATCACCGCCCACGAGCTGATCGGCCCCGTCCTCACCCGGCGGGCCCTGCAGCGGAGTGGAGAGGTCCACTCCGACGAGGCGCCGGGAGCGGCCTGAGGAGACACACCATGGCGTCAGCACCCATCATCGAGGTGAACGCGGAGCACCCGCAGCCGAGGCACGTGCAGCGCGCGGTGGAGGTGCTCTCCAGCGGCGGGGTGATCGCCTATCCGACGGACACGTACTTCGGCCTGGGGTGCGATCTGGGCTCGAAGAAGGGAATCGAGCGGCTGTACCAGCTCAAGGGGAGGGACAGGAAGAAGCCGCTGTCGTTCCTGTGCCCGGACCTGTCGGACGTGGCGAAGTACGGGCACGTGAGCAACTTCGCGTACCGGACGATGAAGAGCCTGACGCCCGGGGCCTTCACGTTCATCCTCGAGGCCACGCGGCTGGTGCCCGAGGCGATGATGTCGAAGCAGAAGCAGGTGGGCATCCGCGTGCCGGACTCGGAGCTGGCGCGGGCGCTCGCCGCGGCGCTGGGGCGGCCCATCGTCACCACCTCGGCCACGGACGCCGAGGGCGAGCCCCTCATCGACGCCAAGGACATCAAGGATGCCCTGGGGCACGGGTTGGATCTGATCCTCGATGGAGGGGTGAAGCTGATGGAGCCCTCGACGGTGGTGTCGCTGATCGGCGACCAGATCGAGGTGCTGCGGCAGGGCAAGGGCCAGCTGGACTGAGGGCCGCGGAAGCTCCGCGGCCCCTGCCTCCGCCGAAGAGCCCGGAAGAGGCTTCAGGAGAAGATGTGCTGGCCCGGGGCCAGGACGTTGTCCGGGTCGAAGCGCGCCTTGTCGTAGACGAAGGTGTCCCAGACGGGGCCGAAGTGCTCGCGCCAGTCGGCTCGGCTCATGGGCACCGAGTCGATGGGGTAGCGCTTGCCTCCGAGAGCGACGAGCTCCTCGTAGATGGCGCGGTTCTTCGCGACGAGGCTCGCCGACTGCTCCGGAGTGGGCGGGACGGCGGTGCGCAGCAGGGAGAAGAGGAAGGCGTGGCGGCCCGGGGGCACGCGCGAGAACGGCGCGGTGAGCCGGCCCGGGTGGAAGGGATAGAGCAGGATGGGCCCCTGTCCCATGTCCGCCTCGGTGGTCCGTGACAGCACGCTCTGGACGAAGCGCACCGCGTCGCACTCGGGCACGAACAGGTTCAGCCAGGGGTGGGGGTAATCCCAGATGCCGATCTGCTTGAGCAACTCCACGACGGGAGCCAGGCGGTTGGCGAAGTCGAAGTAGCTCTCGTCGACCGCCTGCACGGTGCCCGGCAGGTAGGACAGCCCGGAGAGCAGCCGCGAGTCATCCGGCTCGGAGCCCGGTGCGTAATACTTCGCCACCTCGAGCTGGAAGGTCCACGTGCCATTGCCCGAGGGCGACACGGAGCCCTCGACGTAGTCGAAACGGCCCTCGTCGATGAGCCGGGTCTGGTCCGCCACGAAGACGGCGATGTCCGTGTAGCGGGCGGTGTAGTAGCGCACGCGCGGCGGCACGGCCACCAGACGCACGCGGGCCCGAACGATGATGCCGAACTGACCCAGGCCCGCGCGGATGGCGTCGAACAACCGGCGCTCCCGGAAGGGAGAACAGCGCACGAGCTCGCCCCGGCCGGTGACCACGTCCAGTTCCAGCACGTTGTCCACCTGCAGGCCCGAGCGGAACGCCTGCCCGCCAATGCCTCCCACTGACAGCGTGCCGCCGATGCTCAGCTCGATGAAGTCCGTGAGCGTGGGCGGGCTCTTGCCCAGGGGCACCGTGGCCTGGAGCAACTCGTGCCACCGCACGCCCGCGTCCACCCAGGCGCTCGTCTCGTTGATTTCGTGGATCGTGGAGAGCGCGGACATGTCGATGACCACGCCCGCTTCCACCTGCGCCTGGCCCTGGGTGCTGTGGCTCTCTCCGATGCCGCGAGCACCGGCCACCTTCAGACCGTGGGTTCGCGCGAAGCGGACCATCTTTACGATGTCTTCCACCGAGCCGGGGACCAGCACGGCCCAGGGCTGTTGGTGGACGATGTGGCCATAGTCCTCGGCGGCCGCTGAGCGTGTGGCCGGGTCGACGAGGAGCGCTCCGTCCAGCGGTGGCAGGCTGATGCTCTCGGGCGATGGGCTGGCGGCCCAACTGCGCTGGAGGGGGTTGAACACGGTTACGGCGGCCACGAGCGCTCCCTGCAAGAGCGTCCGGCGGGGAAGGGTACGGCTCGTCATGTGCACCTCGGTGGCGAAGGTGGGGAAGCGGCCCTTCTAGCGCCCGGTCCTGACGCACTCCCAGACACCGCCAGAGGATTCAGCCAGTGAAATGGGGACGCGAGAGCCGGAGTGGCAGGTGAGATCCGGCGATGTTATGGGTGGCCCCATGAGCGATCCCGTGACGATCAGGGTCTGGTCCGACTTCGTTTGACCGTGGTGCTACGTCGGCCTCGTGGAGGTCGAGAAGCTGAAGAAGGAGTACGACGTTCAGGTGGACTGGCGTCCGTTCTTCCTGCGCCCGGAGACCCCCCCGGAAGGGTTGCCCCTGCCGGCCTACGTGCGCGAGCGGATGAAGGATCCGAACAATCCCCTCAAACTCAGGGCAGCCCAGGCCGGGTTGAAGATGGTGGAGCGCGAGATCATTCCCTCGACGAGGCGCGCGCACCAGGCGGCGGAGTTCGCCCGGGACCAGGGAGCGCTCGAGCCATTCCATGCGGCGCTGCTGAGGCGCTACTGGAGTGAGGGGCAGGATCTCTGGCAGTGGGAGACGCTCCGAGGCGCGGCGCAGGAGGCGGGCCTGGATCCCGAGGCGATGCAGCGGGCGGTGGAGGAGGGCCGTTACCTCAAGGTCGTCGAGGACGCCATCCGCGAGGCCCACGAGATGGGCATCCAGGCCGTGCCCACCTTCGTTCTCGGGGACCGCTTCGCGCTCCAGGGTGCACAGGAGTACGGCGTCTTCCAGAAGGTGATGGAGCGCCTGGGCGTCAAGCCTCGCGCCACGCGTCCGGACTGAGCAGGGCACGGCTCCGAGCACTCAGGCGAGAGGACTCCGGTGCCGGGGTCCGCTCACTTGCCGGAGCCTCGGGCTCGGCTACCCTGCGAGCCCATGGAAGGGTACCTCGACGCGTTCATCGCCTTCATCCGTGCCGAGCGGGGGCTGTCCGGCAAGACGGTGGACGCCTATGCCGCGGACCTGGCGGTGTACTTCGCGGACTTGAAGCGCAAGGGCATCACCGACGTGGCACGCGTGAAGGAGGACGACATCACCGGCCACCTGGTGACGCTGAGCTCGCGCAAGCTGTCGAGGCGCAGCCAGGCGCGGCACCTGGCGGCGATCCGGGGCTTCCACCGCTTCCTCGTGGCCGAGAAGTACGTGGACAAGGATCCCACCGAGGATCTCGACACACCGCGCTCGGCGCGCAAGCTGCCCGTGTTCCTCACGCTGGAGGAGGTGGAGCAACTGCTCGCGGCGCCGGACGAGCGCAATCCGACGGGCATCCGGGACAAGGCGATGCTCGAGGTGCTCTACGCCACGGGCCTGCGCGTGAGTGAGCTGGTGGGCCTGGGTATCAACGACATCCAGTTGAGCGCGGGCTACCTGGTGGCGAAGGGCAAGGGCGCCAAGGAGCGCATCGTCCCGGTGGGCACCATCGCGGCGGAGAAGGTGCGAGCGTACCTCGAGGGGTCGAGGCAGGCGCTGCTGGGCGAGCGCGAGTCGAAGGCCCTCTTCGTCACCCCTCGCGGGGATGGCTTCACGCGGCAGGGCTTCTGGAAGCTGCTCAAGCGCTACGCGCTCAAGGCCGGCATCCGCAAGCCGCTGTCACCGCACAAGCTGAGGCACTCGTTCGCCACGCACCTGGTGGAGCGTGGCGCGGACCTGCGAGCGGTGCAGGCGATGCTGGGCCACGCGGACCTGGCGACCACGCAGATCTACACGCACGTGAACAGCGCGCGGCTGCGAGCCGTGTACGACAACGCCCATCCGCGCGGAGACGACGTGCGCGGCCGCGGTGGAGTCATGGGGGGCCGGGCCGCGGCGAGGAAGAGGGCAGGGGACGCATAGCGCCCCGCGGCCCGGCGCAGGTCACGTCAGGGCGTGGGAGCCGCCACGTTCTGGCCGCCCGTGGGGGCCTGCTGACCCTCGGCCGGAGCGGCCGCTGCCTTCTCGGCCTCCTTCTGCCTCGCGGCCTCCGCCTCGGTGCGCTTCTGCGTCTCGGCCTCCACCACCTTCTGCATGTTCGCTAGGCCGTTCTCGAAGTCCTTCCCGACCATCGAGTCCATGTCCGCGAACAGCGAGAAGGCCTTGCCCATGAAGTCGTTGTGGCCCTCCATCTTCCAGTTCACCGAGACCCCGTCGGCCGTCGGGGTGAACGTGAAGGTGGTCGTGTTGGTGGCCTGCCAGGGCTTGAGGAACTCCAGCTTGATGCGGATGACCTCGTTGGCATTGCTCTCCTCGATGGTCATCCGGCCCTCGCCGACCTGGTCATTGCCAGACCAGCTGTAGATGGAGCCCGGGCCCGTGGGCGGACCTTCGAAGGTGCGCTTCTGGTTCGGATCCAGCTTGTCCCAGGGAGACCACTGGCTCCACAGGTGGAAGTCGTTCACATATCCGAAGGCGATGTCCGGCGACGCCTTGAACGTGGCGGTGCGCTGCACGGTGAATGCGGACGGACGCATGGCGATGATGCCGAGCAGCGCCACGAGGACGACTGCGACACCAATGAGGATCTTCTTGAGCATGGGGAGGTCCTTGAGCGACGGAAACAAAGGCGGTCACCTCTTAGGTGAGAGACCTTTCCGGTCGCAAGAGTCCGGGCCCCCGGACTCCCTGGAGGGCGCGGACCGCCGTACACCACGAGTCACATGTGCCCGGAACCCCCGTGTGGCACCGCATGGGTCGCTGAGCCCGGCGCTGTTTCCGGGCTCGCGGGCGCTGGCTCAGAAGGGCGTGTCGGGGGCACGGCGCATGGTGTGCGGGGTACTACCGGAGAGGTCAGAAGTAGGTATAGAATAGGTGACCACAACGGTAGGGAGGCGGAGATGGGAAAGGGAAAGAAGCCGGCGACGTACGAGGACATCGAGGCGCTGCCGGTCGGTTGGGTAGGGGAGATTTTGGGCGATGAGCTGGTGGCCTCACCACGGCCGGCCATGCCCCATGCGCGGGTGGCCTGGGCGCTCACCGCCCTGCTGGGCCCCGCTTTCGATCTGGGACAGCCAGGGGTACGCGGTGGGTGGTGGTTCCTCTACGAACCGGAGATCCATTTCGGACGGGACGTCGTGGTGCCGGATCTCGCGGGCTGGCGCCGTGAGCGAATGCCTGATCCATCGTTCATGGACGAGCCGTTCGCGACGGTGGCTCCGGACTGGGTGTGCGAGGTGCTCTCGCCCTCGACGGAGGACGTCGACAGGAGACGCAAGCTTCCGCTCTACCACCGAGAGGGTGTGAGCCATGTCTGGCTCATCGATCCGGCAACACGCACCCTGGAGATCTACCGACGGCAGGCGCGAGGCTGGCGGCATGTGGCCCGCCACAGCGGCGATGGAGAGGTACTCGCCGAGCCTTTCGACGCGATGGCGTTGAAGCTGGGTGCGCTGTGGTTGTCTCGGCCCGGCGCTCAGAGCACGACGACGGGGATTCCGTAGGGGTCCGTCTTCGCCTTCCGCCCCGGCGCCGTGTTGTCCGGCATCACCTTCGCGATGCCCGCGTCCATCAGCCGCCGCAGGGCCCGGTACGCCGCCAGCTCGCCCATGGCCGCGTTCCTCAGCACCTCGCGCACGCTCCGGCTGCCCCGCAGCTTCGCGTACAGGTACAGGTCGTCCGCCGTCAGTGACGGCGGGATGGGGCGCGGCAGCGGCTCGAAGTACATCTTCCCGTCCAGCGCCAGCACCTCGTCCGCCAGCGCCACCGTCAGCCGTACCTCCGTCTCCCGGTACAGCGCGTGCGCCTCCGGCACCGGTGCCCGTTCCAGCACCTGTCCCGCCACCGCCACCGCCTCTTCGTACCGCTCCGTCTCCACCAGGCCCCGCGCCAGCTCCAGCAGATCCGCCAGCGCCGTCGTCTCGCCTACCTTCGGGCCCCTCGTCTTCCTCGGCGTCAGCGCTCCACGCCGGTACAGGCGCAGCACCCACCTCGCCCCGTGCAGCGGACCCTCCGGCGACGCCGCCAGCAGCTCGCTCAGCGTGGCCCCCGTCTCGGCCAGCTGCAGCAACTGCTCCTCCGCCGCCGACACCGTCTCCACCGCGAACTCCCGGTACACCCCGAACGTGGTGCCCGGCCCCGGGAACAGATCCCAGAATACCTTCCACTCGAGCAGCCGCGTCAGCGCGTCCCGGTGCAGCTCCTTCAGGCCCAGCTGCAGCTCCACCGCCCGCCCCAGCGGCGGCAGCCCCGGGCGGAACTCCACCTCGCCGGACTCCCACCCGTAGCAGTCGAAGAGCGCCTCGCGCGCCTTGTGCTCTAGCGCCTCCTGCAGCCGCGCCCTCGCCACCAGCCCCCGCTCCACCACGAAGGTTCCAAACGGCACCTCCGCCGCCTCCGCTGCTTCGAAAGCCTCCGCGGCCCTCTCCGCGTCCAGGATCCGCAGCCTCGCCAGCACCTGTCCCAGGTGTTCTCTCGGCTCGCTCGAGCTCTCGCCCACCAGCAGTCCGCGCTGGAAGAAGAAGTGTCTGCGCACCGCCCCCCGCTCCACGCGCAGCATTCCGTCCACTGCTGGTGCCTCGAAGAACGCGGGCATCAACAGCTGCAGCCGGTAGCTGGCCAGATTCCCCTTGAACCTATCCATGTCGGGGGGCTTCCTTCTCGTTGGGGGGAGCAGCAGGGTAGCGGAGGCGCTTCCTCCTCGCAACCCTCTGATTTCACGTGGCTTTGTCCCGCGTTCCAAGAACTCCCCAGGAGTCGGGCTGGCCGGGGAGCGGGCGGGCGGGCTCCGGGCCCGCAACGGGCTTGCAGGAAAGTTGCAGGGTGCCCCTGGGTATGCGAACCAGGGCTGTCACCCCTTTCGTGTATAGGCGTGGAAGTCCATGCGGATCCTCTCGGGAGTCCAGTCTTCGGGCCGGTTACACATCGGCAACTACTACGGCGCCCTCCGGCAGTTCGTCCAAATGCAGGACGAGGGCGAGGCGTACTACTTCATCGCCAACCTGCACGCGCTCACCACCGTGCGAGACCCCAAGCTCGCCGAGGAGCTCACGCGTGAGGCCGCCATGGCGTACCTCTCGCTCGGGTTGGATCCGAAGAAGGCCGTCCTCTTCCGGCAGAGCGACGTGAAGGAGGTGCTCGAGCTCAACTGGATCCTCGGCACCGTCGTGCCGCACGCCCACCTCGAGCGCGCCCACAGCTACAAGGACAAGATCGCCAAGGGCATCAGCCCGGACTTCGGCCTCTTCGCCTACCCGGTGCTCATGGCCGCCGACATCCTGCTCTACAGCGCGGACTTCGTGCCGGTGGGCAAGGATCAGATCCAGCACATCGAGTTCGCCCGCGACTGGGCGGTGAAGTTCAACGTCACCTACGTGCCGGGCTACGACCCGCAGGACTCCGAGGGCAAGGAGAAGGGGCACGCCCCCGGCATCCTCAAGCTGCCGGCCGCGCGGGTGCAGGAGAGCACCGCCGTGGTGCCGGGCGTGGACGGACAGAAGATGTCCAAGTCCTACGGCAACACCATCGAGCTGTTCGGGGACGAGAAGGAGATCAAGAAGCGCATCATGGGCATCAAGACGGACTCCACGGCCGTCGAGGCGCCCAAGCCCACCGAGAATGCCCCCCTGTACGATCTGCTCAAGCTGATGCTGCCCGAGTCGCGCTTCCCGGAGGTGGATGCTTCCTGGCGCGCGGGCGGCAAGGGCTATGGCGAGTACAAGAAGCTGCTCCTCGAGGCCTACCACGACACGTTCGGGCCGGCGCGCAAGCGTTACGAGGAGCTCAAGCGCGACCCCGCCGAGCTCGAGCGCATCCTCCAGGATGGCGCCGAGCGGGCCCGTGCCGAGGCCTCCCGCCTGATGCAGCGGGTGCGCCGCGCCGTGGGCATTCCCTGAGCCTGTGAAGGACGTCTGGTGACCGCAGGTCGTCGCAGCACCCCTCCCAGTGAGGAGACCTTCGAGGCGGACGTCCCCCGCAGTCCGGGCGACGCCTTCCGGGTCGCCTTGCCCAATTTCGAGGGGCCGCTCGACCTGTTGCTCCACCTCATCAAGGAGCACCGGCTCGACATCTTCGACATCCCCCTGGCGCTCATCACCGAGAAGTACCTCGAGCACCTGGAGCGGATGCGGGAGATCAACCTGGACATCGCCGGGGAGTTCCTGGTGATGGCGGCCACGCTGGCGCACCTCAAGAGCCGCATGCTGCTGCCGCGTCAGGACACCGCGGAGCAGGCGGCGGACGCGGTGGCGGAGCTCCAGCAGGAGGACGCGGGCGACCCGCGCGCCGAGCTGGTGCGCCGCCTGCTCGAGTACCAGAAGTACAAGGACGCCGCCGAGCACCTGGCGATGCAGGACATCCTCGAGCGCGATGTGTTCCCGCGCCGGGTGCCCGTGGAGGCCGTGCCCATCCCCGAGGAGGAGGTGGGCCTGCAGGAATTCTCCGTCCTCAAGCTCATCGAGTCGCTGGACCGGGTGCTGGAGCGCCTGACGCCCAAGCTGCAGCACGAGGTGGTGCGCGAGAAGGTGAGCATCACCGAGGCCATCCGGCGGATCGCCGAGCGCCTCAAGGGCCAGGAGTCGGTCTCCTTCTTGAGTCTGTTCGAGGAGCAGCGCACGCGGCAGGAGGTGGTCATCACCTTCCTGGCCATCCTGGAGATGGTGAAGCGGCGCCTGCTCAAGGTGCGCCAGGAGGCCCCCCTGGCGGACATCCTCCTCATGCCCAACGGGGACGCCCTGGAGCGGTTGCTCCCATCGGAGGTGGACGAGAGTGACTACCGGTAACAACGGCCCCGACGACTCGGGCTCCAAGCCGAAGCGCGGCTCGGGCGGCCCCAGCCCCTTCACCGAGGAGGAGATCGCCGCCGTCACCGGCCCCGGCGACGAGGACGAGCTGGAAGACTCGGACGTCGCCACCATCGAGGCCGACGAGGCCCCGGATCTCCAGAGTTCCTTCGAGAAGCTCGCCCAGAAGAGCCGCAGCCTCTCCCCGGAGCGCATCCGCACCGTGGTGGAGAGCGTGCTCTTCGTGGCCGACAAGCCGTTGGATCTGGATCAGCTCTACGAGGCCACGGGCATCGACCGCGAGAAGGTTCAGGAGGCGCTCAACCAGATCTCCGGCGTCCACCGGGACGGCATCAGCGGCATCGTCCTGTACGAGGTGGCCGGCGCGTGGCAGTTCCGGACGGATCCGCACTCGGCGGAGTACGTGCGGCGCTACCTGCGCGTGAAGCCCCAGCGCCTCACCCGCGCCGCCGTGGAGACGCTGGCCATCATCGCCTACCGGCAGCCCGTCACCCGCCCCGAGGTCGAGGACATCCGCGGCGTGGACTGCGGCGCCGTCATCAAGGCCCTGTTGGACCGCAAGCTGATCAAGATCCTGGGCAAGAAGGAGGAGGTGGGTCGGCCCATGCTGTACGGGACGACCCGCGAGTTCCTCGAGTTCTTCGCCCTCAAGGACCTGTCCGCCCTGCCCACCCTGCGCGAGTTCCACGAGCTGACGCAGGAGCACCAGGAGATCGTCGAGAAGGAGCGGCCCGCCGCCCCGAGTGCCAGTGGCACGGTGGAGACGCTGGCGGACCCCGAGTTCCAGAAGCGGATGGAGAAGAGCGTGGCGGCCTCCGAGGCCGCGCTCGAGGAGCTGGAGCAGGCCATGGACGCCGCCGAGAAGACCCAGAAGGCCACCACCAGCATCCTGAATCCGACCCCGCCCCCCTCCGAAGGCGAGAAGGAGACCGAACCCGCTTGACGGGTGGGCGAAGAAATGGAAGGTGGCGGTAATGGCTGAACGTTTGCAGAAGTACCTCGCGCGCGCGGGCGTGGCCTCGCGCAGGCACGCGGAAGAGCTCATCACCGCCGGACGCATCACGGTGAACAACCAGAAGGTCACCGAGCTGGGCACCAAGGTGTCCCCGGGAGACCTGGTGACGGTGGATGGCAAGCTCGTCACGCCCCCCGAGGAGTCCTCGTACTACCTCCTCTACAAGCCCGTGGGCGTGGTGACGACGCTGTCGGATCCGCAGGGCCGGCCCACCGTGGCCGGCTACCTCGAGGAGACCGGCAAGCGGCTCTTCCCCGTGGGCCGGCTGGACTACGACGCGGAAGGGGCGCTGCTCGTCACGGATGATGGGGCGCTCGCGCACAAGCTGACGCACCCCAGCTTCCAGGTGCCGCGCACGTACCTGGCGAAGGTGAAGGGCTCGCCGGACGCGGCCACGCTGGACAAGCTGCGCGGAGGCGTGCGGCTGGAGGACGGCATGGCCACGCCGGTGTCCGTGGACGTGTTCGAGCAGGCCGAGCGCAACACCTGGCTGAAGCTGGTGGTGGCCGAGGGCCGCCCGCACCTCATCAAGCGGCTGTGCGCCGCGGTGGGCTACCCGGTGGTGCGCCTGTACCGGCCGTCCTACGCGGGCATCACCGTCGAGAGCCTGCGCCCCGGCGAGCTGCGGCCGCTCACCCCGAACCAGGTGCGCCAGCTCCAGGAGGTGGCGGATGGGAAGGCCACGCCGGCCGAGCGGGCGCTGAAGCTGCCCCCGCGGCGTCACGGGCGCTCGGCGCCGGGCTTCGCGGCGGACGTGGACGAGGACGATTTCGGTGAGGAGGCTCCCGCGCCGGTGCGAGCGCGTCCGGCGGGGAAGCCCGCGCGTGGTGCCCGGACGGAGCGCCCCGAGCGCAAGGCGGAGCGGCCGGCGCGTGCGGCTGGCCGTCCCGAGCGCAAGGAGTTTGCCCCACGGGGTGAAGGAGGCTCCCGGCCCGCGTTCCGTGGTGCGACGGGTGGCCGTGCCGAGCGCCGCACGTGGACGCCTCGCGAGGACGAGCAGGAGGAGCTCCAGAGCGAGCGTCCCGAGCGCGAGGAGAGGGCGCCTCGGGGCGAGGAGCGCGGCGAGCGCGGTGCCCGCCCGGAGCGTCGCGAGTGGGCTCCCCGTGGTGAGGGGCGGGGTGGTGAGCGCGGTGCCCGTCCGGAGCGCAAGTCTTTCGGCGCGGGCCCCAGTGCCGAGCGCCGGGTCCCCGCTCGCGGTCCTCGTCCCGAGCGCAAGGAGTGGGCGCCTCGGGGTGAGGAGCGCGGCGAGCGCGGTGCTCGTCCGGAGCGTCGCGAGTGGGCTCCCCGTGGCGAGGGTCGTGGCGGTGAGCGCGGTGCCCGTCCGGAGCGTAAGTCTTTCGGCGCAGGCCCCAGTGCCGAGCGCCGGGTCCCCGCTCGCGGTCCTCGTCCCGAGCGCAAGGAGTGGGCGCCTCGGGGTGAGGAGCGTGGTGCGCGTCCCGAGCGCAAGGAGTGGGCGCCTCGTGGAGAGGGTCGTGGCGGTGAGCGCGGTGCCCGCCCCGAGCGCAAGCCTTTCGGCGCGAGCCCCAGTGCCGAGCGCCGGGTTCCCGCTCGTGGTCCCCGTCCGGAGCGCAAGGAGTGGGCGCCTCGGGGCGAGGAGCGTGGCGAGCGCGGTGCTCGTCCGGAGCGTCGCGAGTGGGCGCCTCGTGGAGAGGGCCGCGGCGGTGAGCGCGGTGCCCGTCCCGAGCGCAAGGAGTGGGCGCCTCGGGGTGAGGACTCGGGACGCCCGGCGCGCCGCGGTGCGGCACGCCCGGAGGGCGAGGGGGCCGGCGAGGGCTCCAAGTCCTTCGTGAACTGGCGGGCCAAGAAGCACCAGGGGCCCAAGCCCGAGTGGTCCTCGGGTTCTTCCCGGGGCGCTGGGGGGCCCAGGGGACGAGGGCCTCGCAAGGGCCGCTGAGTCGTGGGCGGTCGCGCGCACCGCTGATATAACCTCCGGCGTCTCACGCCTTCCCTCCCCGGAGAACGATGCGAACCGGCGCGCGCACCTTCCTCGTCGTCCTGGCCCTTCTCGTCACCGCCGGGTGCAGCGGCAATCGAGACCAGCTGCTCGCGGATCTGCAGAGCCCTCGCCCCGAGGTGCGGGCTCTCGCCGTGAAGAAGCTGGCCGACGAGTCCCGTCCCGACGACCTCGCCCTCTTCACCCGCGCGGCCAAGGACCTGGCCTCCATCGTCCGTGGCGAGGCCGCCGCCGCGCTCGGCAAGAGCCAGGATCCCCGCGTGGTGGATCTGCTCGGCGAGCTGCTCGAGGACTCCGACGTGGACGTCCAGGGCAAGGCGGCCATGGCCCTGGCGCAGGTGAAGAATGACAAGGCCAAGGCCTACCTCACCCTGCAGTACGGCCGCCGGGGCCGCCAGACCCGGCAGGTCATCGTCCAGGCGCTGAAGCAGGCCAACGTGCCGGGCGCCATGGCGGAGGTCGTCGCCGCCGAGTCCAAGGCCATCTGGGAGCGCAACCTGCTGGCCCTCACCGAGGGCTCCCTTCCCGAGCGCGTGGGCGCCGCCGAGGAGCTGGGCAAGAGCGGCCGCCCCGAGGCCTTCAACCGGCTCATGCCCCTGGTGCGCGACAGCCAGGTCATCCTCGCCGCCGCCGCGGTGCGGGGCCTGGGCGACCTGGGTGACAAGCGCGCGGTGGCCGCCATCCTGCCCCTGCTCGACGAGAGCTTCCCCGACCTGCGCGAGTCCGCCATCACCGCGCTCATGCGGCTGCAGGAGCCCCAGGCCATTCCCCGTCTGCAGGCCGTGGCCGTGGAGAAGAGCTCCGTGAGCCCCCTGGCCATCGACGCCCTGCTCGACCTGCCGCGCCAGCCGGAGACCGATGCCGCGCTGTGCGCCATCGCGCTCGACGCCGTGACGACCGAGGCCATCCCCGTGGCCCGGGCGATGCGCGATCGCGGCGGCTGCCCGCTCGAGACCATCAACGACCGGCTGTCCCGGCCCGCCTCCGCCGCCAGCGGGTTGCAGGCGGTCATCGGCCTCGGCCCCGCGGCGAAGGACGCACTGCCCAAGGTGCTGCCCTACCTCACCCAGGGCGACGCCACCCTGCGCGCGCTCGCCGTGGACGCGGCCGCGGCCATCGGGGACGCCTCCGCCGCGCCCGCGCTGCAGAAGGCCTTCGAGCAGGAGCTCGCGTCCGTGCAGCCGCTCCGGCAGGACTGGGTCACCCAGGCGCTGCCCGAGCGCTACGGGCCGGGGTTCGATCCCTCCCAGCCGCCGCCGCCGGGCGACTCGGCGGAAAAGCAGAAGCAGAAGGGCGACAAGCACGCCAACCTCATGTCGCGCGTGAAGGCGCTCAACGCCGCCAAGGCGCGCAGCCTGGGCCGGCCCGTGGTGCAGCAGCGCGTGCCCACCGAGCTGTTCGACGACGTGGAGTCCTCCCGGCTCGAGCCCCTGGCCGGGCTGCTGCGCGCGCTCGGCTCCGTGAAGGCGCCCGGGGCCCTGGCGCTGCTCAAGGGCTTCGCCGGGGACTCCAGCGTGACGCTGCGCACCGCCGCCCTGGTGGGCCTGACGCGGCTCGGGCCCGAGGGCGTGGCCCTCGCCAAGAACGGGCTGTTCGAGGCCGAGAGGGATCTGCTGAAGGCCCTGGCCCAGGCGCTCGCCGAGCAGGGTGATGCCGGACAGTCCGCCCTGGTGGAGCTGCTGCCGCAGATCAGCGGCGAGAAGCTGGTGCTGCTCGAGGCGCTGAACCGGAGCGGTGCTCCGGCCTCCTCGGCGGAGGTGCTCGAGAAGGTGGTGTCCGAGGGCGGTCCCGAGGCCGTCCTGGCCGCCTCGCTGCTCGGCCGCATGAAGGCGAAGACGGCGGTGCCCGTGCTGGTGAAGGCGCTGGAGGATCCCTCCAGCGTGGGCCGGCGTGAGCTGCTCACCGCCCTGGGGGAGATCGGCGACAGCTCGGCGGCCGAGCTGGTGGTGCGCGACCTGTACCATGATCTCCCGGAGATCCGGGCCGCGGCGGCCGGCGCGCTCGCGAGGATGGGCACGGGCGCCCAGGCCGACGCACTGGACGCGCTCAAGAGTGACTACTACCGTCGTGTCCGGGAAGCCGCCGTGACGGCGTTGGCGAAGACAACGACCGCGGCGGAGGGGGCACGCTGACATGGAGCCACGGCAGCTCAGGGACAAAGCCAACGAGGCCCTCACCAAGGGGCGCTTCTCCCGAGCCGCCGAGCTCTTCGAGGAATACTGTCAGCAGGACCCGAAGGACTACCAGGCCCGCGTACGCCTGGGGGACGCCTGGGTGAAGGTGGGCAACAACGCCCGCGCCATCACCGCCTACCAGGCCGCCGCCGAGGGTTTCGCCCGCGAGGGGTTCCTCCCCCGCGCCATCGCCGCCAGCAAGCTCATCCTGGAGCTGGACCCGTCGCACCAGGGTGTCCAGCAGATGCTCGCCGGCCTCTACGCCCGCCGTGGTGGAGCGGGCGGTGCCTCCCGCGCGATAACGCCCGCGCCCACCCCCGTGAAGCAGGCCGTGGCCACCGAGCCTCCGGCTCCGGCTCCGGAGACCCGGTCCGCGCTGTTCATCGAGCTGCCGCCGGAGATCGACGAGGCCCTGGCCGAGGAACCAGCCGCCGAGGCTTCCGCTCCCGACGGGGAGGCCGAAGCGCCAGCATCCGCCCCAGGCATCGAGGTGGAGCTGGACCTCGAGGACGCGGGCGACGCTCCGCCCACCGGGCCCGCGGCGGACATCGAGGTGGAGCTGGATCTCTCCGACGCGGAGAAGGGGAGCGGCGAGGCCGCGCCGTCCCAGCCCACCGTGGCGAAGGCCGCGCCTCCGGGCCTGCGCCGCCGTTCGAGCGATGCCCGGCCCCCCGAGCCGGAAAAGCCAGAGGCTCCGGCGCCTTCTGTTTCGGAGCCTGCTCCCCAGCCCCTCCGGGTGGCTGCTGTGCAGGCTCCGTCCTCGCGCGTCGAGCGCTTCACGCCCCAGGACGGTGTGGACTTCCAGCCCCCCGTG
Source organism: Vitiosangium sp. GDMCC 1.1324 (assembly GCF_003044305.1). Classification (GTDB taxonomy): domain Bacteria; phylum Myxococcota; class Myxococcia; order Myxococcales; family Myxococcaceae; genus Archangium. The sequence continues at coordinate 923,312 of NZ_PZOX01000001.1, forward strand.
CCGGGCAGCACGCCCTTCACGGAGCTCGCGGTCCAGGCGGACTCGCTCCTGCACGCGGTGGAGCTGGCGGCGCTCGCGGGCGCGGGCGCGGAGTCGCAGCCGGAGCAGGAGCCGGTTCCATCCGGGCACGCGGCCGACGACCAGGGCTCGGCGGGCAGCGAGGAGCCCGTCTCCGAGGCCCCTTCGCAGGACGACGGGGGGCTGCCGAAGATCCCCCTCTTCTCGGATCTGCCTCGGGACGCCTTCATCGCGCTCTTCGAGCGCTGCCCGCTTCGCCGCTTCCCCGAGGGCGCGCTCATCATCGAGCAGGGCACTCGGGGCGATGCCTTCTACGTCATCTGCGCGGGCCGCGTGCGCATCGTGCGCCAGTCCGGCGCCGAGCAGCGCAACCTGGCCGTGCTGGGCGAGGGCGCTTTCTTCGGTGAGATGGCGCTGCTGTCCGGTGCGCCGCGCTCGGCCTCGGTGGTGAGCGCCTCCGAGGAGACGCAGCTGCTGGAGATCTCCGCGCCCGTGCTCGCGGCCCTGTCGCGCCGCTTCCCTCAGGTGGCCAAGGCGCTCCGGCGCTTCTGCCGGCAGCGGCTGCTGTCGGACGTGGTGAACACCTCGGCGCTCTTCCAGCCCTTCGGCCGCAAGGATCGGCGCGAGCTGGTGGAGCGCTTCCGGGCCCGGGAGGTACGCCGGGGTGACACCATCATCCACGAGGGCGCGCAGGTGGACGGCCTCTACGTGGTGCTCTCCGGCGAGGTGGCCGTGAGCAAGGGGGGCCAATCGCTGGCGCAGCTGCACGAGGGCGAGCTGTTCGGCGAGATGTCCCTGCTCCAGAAGACGCCGGCCACCGCCACCGTGACGGCCGCGCGCAACACCTCGCTGCTGCGGCTGCCCCGCGAGGTCTTCGACACCCTCATCCTCACCCACCCGCAGATCCTCGCCCTGGTCTCCGAGCTCACCGAGTCCCGCCAGCGCAGCAACGCGGCCCTCCTCGGAGGGCAATCCGAAGTCGAAAGGGAGACGGTGGAGCCTCACGAGGAGCTGTTGCTGTTCTGAAGCCCGCTTCCTTGGAGAGGGAGTGTCCTCGGCGAACTTCCACGCGTTGGGGGCCCGCGAAAAACTGCGGTATGTGTGAGGAATGGTGCGGAGTTCATTCCTCGCAGTCCTGGCACTTTTCACCGCGGGATGTGCCTCGCAACGGCTGGCCGGCGCGGACCTGGATCGGGTAGCGCGGCCCGCCTTCATCTCCCGCATCGAGATCGATGCAGGCCCGCGGAGCCTCGTGTTCCGCGAGGACAGTGCCTACAAGGACAAGCTGAAGAAGCTCGAGCCGAAGGAGGCGGATCGCCGTCTGCAGGCGAAGCTGACCTCGGCGGTGACGCGCTTCGAGGTCTCCGAGCGCCTCCGGGTGAACACGTTCCGGCTGCTCCCTCGGGAGCGGCCGTGGGTGGACGCGTTGGATCCGGCGCGGGTGGCGACGATGCTGGAGAGCTTCCTGGTGGAGGAGGTGCCGGCGAACGCTCCGGACTACGATCTGCTGACGCGCCTGGGAGCGGACACGGTGGTGGAGTTCGTCATCCAGGACTATGGCATGCGCAGCGAGCGCGGGCGCGCGGGCGCGTTCATGCGGGGCTACGCGCGGATGTTCAAGATCAACGGGCGCTCGGAGATCTGGCGCCATCCGTTCCAGGTGGATCGCCTGTCCGAGGGTGCCGAGCACCTGGACCCCTTCAAGGTGGGGAAGGATCCGTCGCTGTTCCGCCAGGAGCTCACGGCGATGCTGGACGTGCTCGCCGATCAGTTCGCCGAGGACCTGCGCCCGAAGGATCGCCGTGCGAGCGCGCTTCCCGGAGGCGCCGAGGGGGGCGAGCCGGACAGCGTGAACCGCGTGGGCCGCGAGCTGCCCGTCCCCGAGAAGCCCGCCGAGCCCGAGCTGAAGCCCGGCGAGCTGCCGGATCCGGATCCGTAGCCGCTAGAAAATGGCGTGCTCGGCGAGGAGCACCGCGAGCCCCAGCACGAAACTCACGAGGGTGATGGGCAGGCCCACGCGCAGGTAGCCGAGGAAGCTGATCTCCGCCCTGCCGCGAGCGGCCTCGAAGACGATGAGGTTGGCGACGCTGCCCACGAGCGTGAGGTTGCCGGCCAACGTGGAGCCGAGCGCCAGCACGTGCCAGCCGAGCACCGGCTCGTGCAGCGTGGGCACCCAGGCGCGGGCGAGCATGACGAAGGGCACGTTGCTGAAGAGGTTGGAGGCCACCAGCGTCAGCCCCGCGAAGCCGAGCGTCTCGCGCCAGGGCGGCCCGGACATGAAGGGCGAGAAGACGCGGTAGATGTCATCCGCCCAGCCGGCCTTGTTCACGCCGTAGACGACGACGAAGAGGCAGGCGAAGAAGAGGAGCAGGACGTAGTCCACGCGCTCGATGGCCTGGCGCGGAGGGCGGCGGGCCAGGGTCATCACCACCGCGGCGCCGGTGAGGGCGCTCCAGCTCATGGGCAGGCCGGCGAAGAAGGCGGCCACCACGCCCAGGAGCGTCACGAGCGTGAGCCCCAGCAGCGGCCGGTCCACGGGAGGCGGGGGCGGGTGGGTGTCGAAGCGCTGGTGGGAGAGCTCCTTGCGGAAGACGTAGAGGAGCCCCGCGACGACGACGGCGGTGGAGACCACGGCGGGCAGCGCCATGTAGGCGACGAACTGCGCATAGGGCAGGCCCGAGGCGCCCTGGATGAGCATGTTCTGGGGGTTGCCGGTGAAGGTGGCCACCGAGCCCGTGTTGGAGGCCATGCACACGGCCAGCAGGTAGGGGATGGGAGGCAGGCGCGTGTCCTCGACCACCACCAGCACGAGCGGGGTGAGCATCAGGCAGATGGTGTCATTGACGAGGAAGGCGGACAGGAAGGCGCTGGTGCAGGCCACGGCCACCAGGAGCAGCCGGGGGGTGTGGGCCTTGCGGAGCGCCCAGGCTCCAGCCGCGCGGAAGAAGGCGGCCTGCGACAGATAGTCCGCCAGCAGCATCATCCCCAACAGCAGCACGAGCGTGTCCATGTCCACGGCGTGCCGGGAGTGGTCGGCGCTGTAGTTGAAGACCTCGGCGGGGGCGACGATGCCGGCCACCACCATGAGGACGGCGCCCACGAGCGCGCCGCCCGGGCGGTCCAGCTTGGGGAAGGGGAGGCGGATGCCCGCGATGAAGACGTAGGTGAACAGGAAGATGGCGAGGGCCAAGGCGGGCGGACAGTAACCGAAAGCCTTCTGCTACGCTGCGCCGACTTTTTCTTCGGACGGGGAAGGGCATGGCAGGCGCCGACGGCCACGACGGACCGGTGGAGCTCGATGGAAGCGAGGGCGAGGGAGGAGGGCAGATCCTCCGCTCGGCGCTGTCGCTGTCGCTCATCACCGGACGGCCCTTCCACATGACGCGCGTGCGGGCCAACCGCCAGCCGCCGGGGTTGAGGCCCCAGCACCTCGCCTGTGTCCGGGGCGCCGAGGCCCTCAGTGGAGGGCGGAGCGAGGGCGCCGCGGTGGGAGCCTCGGAGCTGCGCTTCGAGCCGGGGCCGGTGCGTCCGGGCAACTACCTGCTGGAGGTGGGTACCGCGGGCAGCACGCCGCTGCTCTTCCAGTGCCTCTTCTACCCGCTGGCGCTGGCGGGGGGCGGCTCGCTCACGCTGCGCGGGGGGACGCACCTGCCCCACAGCCCCAGCTACCACTACCTCGCGGGGGTGTGGCTGCCGGTGGCGCGGGCCTACGGGCTGAACGCCTCGCTGCGCCTGGTGCACGCGGGCTTCTATCCGGAGGGGGCGGGGGAGTTCCTCGCCGAGGTGGAGCCGGTGCGCGAGCCTCCCCGGCGGGTGGAATTGCCGGCGCGCGGGACGCTGCGGGAGATCTCCGTGGGCTCGTTCGTGGGCGGGCTGCCGTTCACCATCGCGGAGCGGCAGTCGAAGGCGGCGGTGGCGGCGCTGCGCGAGCGGGGCATCTACAGCCACGCGGAGAACCGGCCGCTGCCGACGACGCGCTCGGTGGGCACGGTGACGTTCATCCTGGCGCAGTTCGAGAACACCCTCGCTGGCTTCACGGCGCTGGGGGAGCGGGGGCGTCCGGCGGAGGAGGTGGGGCGCGAGGCGGCCGAGGCGCTGGCGCGCTTCATGGAGCGCGGGGGAGCGCTGGACGAGCACCTCGGAGACCAGATCCTCCTGCCCGCGGCGCTGCTGGCGGCGGGGAAGTTGGGCCCGGCCTCACCGGGGACGACGCGCTACACGACGGAGCGGGTGACGGAGCATCTCACCACGCACGCCCGCCTCATCGAGCGCTTCCTGCCGGTGCGGGTGACGGTGGAGCCGGGGGGCGCCGTCGAGGTCGCCCCCGCGTGATCAGAGCCGCTCCAGGGAGTCCCGGGTGCGCTCCGTCCGCACGTTGCCCGTGTTGAGGGTGGAGGCCGGCTCGAAGAGCAGCACGTGCACCTCCTCCTCGGCCACGGGCCGGTGCTCCACCCCGCGCGGCACCACGATGAACTCTCCTTCCCGGATGTCGATGTCCCCATCCCGGAGCTCCATCCGGAAGCTGCCTCGCACCACGAGGAACAGCTCATCCTCGTGGTCATGGTGGTGCCAATCGAAGGGCCCCTTGAGCTTCACCAGCTTCACCTGCTGGCCGTTCAACTCCCCGACGACTCGCGGGTTCCAGTGATCGGAAAAGAGGGAGAGCTTCTCGGCGAGATTGACCTTCTGGAGCGGCATGGTGGGACTCCTCCGGACGACTCATATACCCAGGCCGGAGGGAGATTACCGCTCCTTGCCGCGTCCCGCGGGGTGAACGAGGCCTCGGCCTACTGTTGCGCGGGAGGCGTGGCCACGAGCATGGCGTACGTGCTTTCGTTGCCGTTCGTGTTGTGCCAGGCGGCCGTGAAGTCCGCCCAGGAGTAGACCTCCTCCCGATTCTGGAAGGGATTGTACACACGCACCATCCACTGCCCGTTGGCCTGCTGCTCCACCGCGCGGACGTTGATGAAGTGCGCGATGAGACCATCCTCGCGCAGCATGCCGTCCGCCTTCGAGCTGATGCCGACCAGTGCGATGAGCTCCTTGCCCTCGGCGAGCAGTTGCGCGATCTCCTGCGGGCGTGGCGCATCGGGGCTGGTGTCCCAGCTGGAGTCCCACCCGGCGGCCTTGAACATCGCCGCGAGCGGCGCGGAGTTCATGGGCTCATTCACCTTGAGCACTCCCGCGTAGTTCGTCTTGTCCGCCAGCAGCCGGAGCGCCTCGGCGGGTTCCTTGCCCAGCGCCGCCGCCACCGAGAGCGGCCCACAGAGGTTGTTGTGGACGCTGACGTAGCCCTTGTCCTTGCCCAGCATCTCCCGGAGGTTGAGGTACTGGACGGCGTTGCCATGGGCCGAGTACGTGCTCCAGTCCCCCACCGTGCCGAGCCCGAAGGAAGAGTCGACCCCCAGGAGTGGGTTCTGGACGGGCTGGCCCCCCGCGGGGATGGGGCCGCTGAGGAGCGCCACCTGCTCATCGATGGCGGCGCGCTGCCGTTGGGCGAGGATGTTGTGTTGAGCCTCGGGCGGGATGTGGAGCCACGCTGACTCCGGGATGTCCGAGGGGCGCTGGGTGCCTGGCGTGGCGAGCTCGGGGTGGGTTTCGAGCACGGCCTGCTCCAGCACGGCTCGCCTGGCGCTCGCGTTCACCGCGGCCCGGTCCTCGGGTGGCAGGTGGTTCCAGAGCTCCTGGGGCACGGAGTCGGGGCGCATCGACGGGTTGTTCACCCACTCCGGGAAGCGTGGAGGGGGCGGGGTGGGGACGTCATGGGTGAGCGACTCCGCCACATAGCCCGTGGTGCCATCCGGCATCCGGACCTGGATCCACGTGTAGTTGCCTTGGGTCTTCTTATTCAGGGCGTCGTCCTGCTCGGCGGAGAGGGTATCCAGCACCTGAACCTCGTTCACGCCGGAGGCCTTCGTGAGGACGTTTCCCTGGATATCGCGCACGTTGACGCCCGAATTGATGCTGACCCACCGCTGAGGAGGAGGGTCCGCCACGCGCTGGTTGGCCACGTTGCCCAGGCCGAGCGCCGACAGGATGGCGTCGCGGCGGGGCCCCGGAGGCTGCGAGAGCACCTGGCGGAGGACCCCCGCGTCGAGCGCCGGGCCCTGGGTGTAGCGCGGGTTCAACGAGAGGTACTCCTCGAGAGACCCATAGCGCTTCCAGGACAGGTTCGGGTCGACGACGGACCCATCCGGGTGCAGGACGAGCGCATGTCCGACACCGTCGCGCTTGTCGCGCAGGAGCATGACGCTGTCACCCGGCTGGGTGAGGGACAGCGCCCGCTCGAGGCAGTTGGCGTTTCCATCTCCGAGCACCTCGGTGCGCAGCGTGGTGGCGGTGCTCGGGGTGGCGCCTGTCACCCGCAGTGCTTTCTCTCTCAGTGCGTTGCTCTGGGCAGTGGCGAACCCAGAACCGGCTGTTGCCGGGTTCGCTGGAAGCGTGGGTTCCCTCGGAGCGGGCTTGGGCGTGGAGCGCGGCGCGGTCCATACCGGACGCAAGGAATTGCCTTCGATTCGGCTCGACATGACGAAAATACTCCCCCTTTTTTGACGCACTCTCAGTGTGACTCATCCCCCTTCATGCTGTCCAATCGCGAGCACCCCGTCCCCTGTGGCGGGCCAGACCTCTCCATGAGACAGTGCTCTCTTGATGAGCTCTGCCCTCGATGTGGTCCTGGAAGCCGGAGACATTGTCGACACGCGTGCGGACGTGGTGCTTCTCAAGCACGCGCAGAAGTTCTACGGCGCGGATTCGGCGGTGGCCCGGCGGCTCGAAGAGGCGGGTATCCCTCCCGCACAGCTCTCGGTGCCGATCGGCGAATACCTCTTCGTGGAGACGCGGGGCAGTATCGGCGCGCCCGTGGCCCTCTTCCTCGGGACCGTGAAGCTGGGGAACTTCGGCTACCACGAGATCCGTCAGTTCGCCGCCCGGGCGTTCCAGGCGCTCGAGTCCCGCCCGGACGTCCGCCACATCGCCTGCACGGTGCATGGTCCGAACTACGGGCTGGACGAGGACGAGGCGGTGCTCGCGCTCGTGGGAGGTCTCGTCGAGTCCTTCATGCGTGGTGCCGGGCCGAGCGGCCTGGAGCGCATCACCGTGGTGGAGCTGAACCAGCGGCGCGTGGAACGGCTGCGCAGGGCCCTGGAGCGGGGGCTCGGCAAGAGCCCCGGGGTGGAGCCCCTGCCGAGCGGCTGGGGCTTCCGCGTCAAGCGCATGGCCCAGGTCGTCCAGGCTCCCTCACTGGCCACGGCCGGTGTGCAGTCCCTGGACAAGCCCCACGCCTTCGTCGCGATGCCCTTCGCTCCCGAGATGGAGGATGTCTACCACTATGGCATCCAGGGGCCCGTGAGGGCCGCGGGGCTCCTGTGCGAGCGCGTGGATCAGGCCATGTTCGAGGGGGCGATCATCCAGCGCATCAAGGAGCGCATCGACACCGCGAAGGTCGTCATCGCGGACCTCTCCATGTCCAACCCGAACGTGTACCTGGAGGTCGGCTACGCGTGGGGCCGGGGGCGGCCGGCGATTCTGCTCGTGCGAGATGTCAACGAGCTCAAGTTCGACGTGGCGGGTCACCGCTGCCTCGTCTATCGCAGCATCCGCGAGCTGGAGGTGATGCTCTCGCGCGAGTTGCAGCGACTCGGCTGAGCCGCGGTCCAGGTCCCCCTATGGCTTCTCCGGGTCCGGAGCCTTGGGGCGGAAGAGCGGGCAGCTGAGCACCGGCTGGGGCGGATACTTCCGAGGCAGCAGCGGGCAGAGGATGAACGTGGACGTCTTCGTCCTCACGTACTTGGGCGGCGCGGCGCAGCGGTGGCAGAGGCTCGTCGGGAAGGGCAGCGGAGACGGCGGGGTCTCGTCCATGGTCACACGGGGACGTCGTCGGGTGGGAGGAGCGATCAAGGCATCGCTCCCCCTGGTGGGGTCAAGGGGGTCGCTGCCGGGGCGCCGGAGGCTCTTGGTTCCATGCCCTTTCTCATGCATGAAGCGACCTCGCGCCCATCATCGCCGCGCAGTACCCGGGCAAGCTGAGCGAGGCCCTCGAGGGTGAGGCGGAGTTCCATCGCAGCGCGGAGGAGTACCGACGCTCCCTGGAGCCCAAGGAGAGCGTGAAGTCGACCTATCCCGAGTGACGCCGAGCCCCGCGCCGTCCCACCTCAGCGCTTGCAGCCCGGATGGGCCACCACGTGGAGGCGCTCGTACTCGTCCCGGGTGAGCTCCCCCGCGAAGTGCGTCATGGCGATTTCCCCCCACGTCCCCACCCAGTCGTATGGCATCACCCGCGGGTCGTAGTGCACGCCGGGCGGCGGAGGCGGGGGCGACATCATCAGGTAGCCGTCCCCGAGCCGATGCGGTGGGAGCGCCCGTGCCAGCACCCGCCGCTCGAGCTCCTCGAAGGAGATGTCGCCGCGCCGGTACAGCGTCGCATCGGCCAGCGCCGAGGAGTAGTCCGCGCTGCCCGGGGGAATCCGGGCGTCCCGCGACGAGTCCCGAGGCGCAGCCGGCATGTGGGCCGGCCTGGGCGGTGGGGGAAGCGAGTCATCGGTCGGCTTCGTCGACATGCGGGCTCCTCCAGGAGAAAGGCACCCGATTGTCCCTCAAGCGCCCGCGTTCCTCCAGCCTGCGCGCCCTCGAACTCAGGGCAGGCTCATGTTGAGACAGGCGGGCTGCCCCCCATTGAAGAAGTAGGCGTTCGCCCGCTGCAGGGCGTGCCCGTTGTCCGTGGAAGGGTTCGTCTGGGCCTGCTCGCCCGCGCCGAAGATCATGCCGATGCCATGGGCGGCGGCCACCTCCTGGGGGTGGTCGAAGAAATAGTCCAGACGGTTGTCCTTCCAGTGCTGGTCGTAGCCGGGCATCGACATGTTGCCCACGGGGATCTGCCACCACATGTTGGGCAGCCCCATCCGCTCCGAGAGTGCCTTGGCGAACCGGAAGGCCTGGCGGAAGTGGGGCAGCGTGGTGTTGGTCGGGTCCCACCAGCTGTTACGCCCCAAGCGCACCTGGTAGTACTGGGCGTCCCGGTCGCTCGTCTCCACCACCACGAAGTCCGCCGAGCCCCCGCCACACTCGCGGAGGAAGTCGGCCACCTTGACGGCCTCGGCCTCCACGTTGAGGGAGGGATCCTGATTCATCATGGCGTCGATCTTCGTGGCCCACGCCGAGGCATGCAGGCTCACCTTGGCGTTGGGCGCGTACTTGCGAGCCATGGCGATCATGCAGCGGCCCATGCCGGCGATGGAGTTCTCGAAGCCCGAGCAGTCCGTGGGATTGGCCGAGGCCACCGCCGCCGGAATCATGTGAGGGTTTGTGTTCACATGCTGGGCATAGGCCCAGAAATCGGGCTCGATGTGGAGCAGGACAGTGGAAGTGCCCACCTGCTGCAGCACGAAACGCCAGTCATTGTAGTAGCGCTGCATCATGGCGGCGTCCTGCGCCTTGGCGACCTCCTGGGCCCCCTCCGCCACGCGGCTGGTGTGGAGGATCTCGTAATAGGTGAGCATCGGGAGCTGCCCCAGATTGCGGGTCTGTGTGAGGAAGTCGCGCAGGAACTGCCCCGGGGCAACCTGGTCCCACTGCCAGCAACCCCACCAACCGCAGCCACTGGGATTCGAGCTGGAGCACGATTGCCCGGCGGTGGAGCAGCTCATGCACGAGGAGCAGACCTGCTGGCTGTCGAACAGGCCGCCCGCGAGGTAGATGTAACGGATGTCGAACGGCGCCAGCCCGACCACATCGTCGTTCGTCTTCGCCCCGACGAGCACATGGTCCTTCCCGAGCGAGTCGAGCAGCGGCTGGCCGAGGCAGCCCGTGGGCGGAGGCGTCCCGGCGTCGGAGCCGGAGCCCGCGTCGGGCGTCCCCGCGTCGGGCGTCCCCGCGTCGTAACCCGCGTCTGGCGTTCCGGCGTCGTAACCCGTCCCGGCGTCAGGGCTCGTGCCACCATCGGAGCCGGTGCCCCCGTCCGTGCCGCCATCGGGCGGTGGGCACTTTCTGCACTGCCCGCCGCCTCTCGGAGCCGCCTCGGCCGCAATCGGTGAGCCACCGAGCGTGTAGAAAAACATCAGACCGGGGACCAACAGCAACAGCCAACGTGCGCTGGAGGACATGCGGCACCTCGTGGATTTCGTGCTCGAGTCTTTGACGTAAAACCAGACTGACGAGCCACGAGAACGGCCACGGGCAATCCGTCTCTTGCCTCCATTTTTCTGTCTGTGATTCCGATGCGGATAGAAGTTTGCGAAGGCATTCTGGGTGCTCCGGTATGGGTGAAGATTTTCACTGGAATCTTCGCCGGAGCGTCACAGGGGACGCGTACCCAGCGTCTGGCCCGGAGCCCGGACAAGACTGGCCATTCGTGGACATTCCAAGCTCGTGCGTCAGCGGGCGTCCGGCGCTCGCGGCACGAGCCCCTGCTCGCGCAGGAACGCGACGGTCCGCGCGACGCCCTCGGCCAACGGCGTGGGCCGGAAACCCAGCTCGCGCTCCGCCTTGCTCGCGTCCACGCGGACGTCCCACAGCAGGAACGAGAGCTGACCGGGCGCGATGAGCGGCGTGAAGCCGAACGTTCTCGCGAGCGGTGCGGACAGCCCGGCGAGCAGCTTCATCAGCGGGGCGGGCGCCGTGGGGGGCACCTTCCCTCCACCGGCGGCCCGGAGGATCTCCGCGGCCAGCTCCCGGTTGCTCACATGGGTGTCGGAAACGAGGAAGCGCTCGCCCGAGGCGCCTCGCTCGGCCGCGGCGAGGTGCACGTCCGTCACGCCGTCCACGTACACCACGGGCACGCCCCCGGGCGGCAGCGCGGGCACCTTGCCGTTGAGGACCTGGAGGAAGAAGGTATTGAGGCTCACGTGCACGGGACTCGGTCCGTACACGGCCGAGGGGTTCACGTACACCACGTCGAGCCCCTGCTGGCGGATGGCCTCCGCCTCCCGTTCCGCGGCCTGCTTCGAGCGCTCATAGGCGGTGGGCTTGGGGTGGGGATCGATGTTCGTCTCGACCAGCGTGCCTCCGCGCGGTGCGGCGAAGACATCCATCGTCGAGGTGTACACCACGCGCTTCACCCCCGCGGCGAGCGCGGCCCGAAGCACGTTCACCGTGCCCTGGCGGTTCACCCGGTCGAAGATGGTCGCGTCCGGCTGCCACTGCTCGGGCATGCCCGCGGCGTGGAAGAGCCAGTCGGTGCCGCGCACCGCGGAGGGCAGGGACTCGGGCTCCGTGACGTCTCCGCGTACGAGCTCCACTTCTGCGGGCAGGATGCGCCTGGCCCGCTCGGGATCGCGCACCAGCGCGCGCACCCGGTTTCCCCGTGCCACCAGCCTGTGGGCGATGGCGTTCCCGATGAGGCCCGTGGCCCCCGTCACCAACACGTTCATGTCACTCCCCCGTCTTGTAGGGCCGCCTTCTACTTCTCGTCCGGTGAACCCGCTCGGATGTTCTTGTCCGTACCCCTCAGCGTTCGATGTGAACGCCTCAACGTTCGATGATCGCACCCCTCAGCGTTCGATGTGAACGCCTCAACGTTCGATGATCGCACCCCTCAGCGTTTGAGGCCCGCACCCCTCAGCGTTTGAGGCCCGCACCCCTCAGCGTTTGAGGCCTGCACCCTCAACGTTCGATGTGAACGCCTCAGCGTTCGATGACCGCACCCCTCAACGTTCGATGTCCACATCCCTCAGCGTTTGAGGTCCGCACCCCTCAGCGGTCGATGTGAACCCCTCAACGATTGAGGCCCGCCCCCCTCAACGTTCGATGTGAACCCGTCATGCCTGTCCTTCGCGACGCGTTCATGCCGAGGCAACCGAACATGCCATGCCTACATTTGCGGCATTTGTGAGTGATGTGACAGCTAAAGCCAAACACATTGTATTTGATTTTAAAGTGTTTTTGCTTTGCCGTTGGGCGTGTATGGCTGTTTGTGTTTGTTTTGTGAAAGGCAAACGCAATCAAATGCAATCAAGACAAGTATTGCGTGGGGTGTCTGTGTTTGTGGTGGCTGTATTTTTTGTTTGTCTTTTATTGGTCTTGAATCCAAATCAATCCAATGGATGGGATGCGCCACGGATTGCCTCGTCGATGAGCCACGCGGGCACTGATAGCGTTTCAGCCACACGCCGCAGCTCCAGGAACCGCTCGTCGCTCACGTTCCCGTCCGGAGCCGTTACCAGGGTGAGGTGCTGCACCAGCCGGGCCCGCTGGGAGAGGGGGGCCTCCACGAGCTCCCTCTGTGCGAGCACCTGCCGCACCAGGTCGGCACGATCGGACTTCTCCTCCAGGCGCGAGGGCGCGAGCTCCAAGAGGTCGCGCTCCAGCACGGAGTCGGCCTCTTCGTCCGAGAGTCCCTCGTCGCTCGCGTAGCGGCCCGCGATCCTGCGGAAGGTGCTTGTCTTGGAGAACGCCACGAGGGCTCGCAACCGCGGCGGACTGAATGCGTGGGTGCTGAAATAGCTGAGCGTGTCGTTGTCGTCGCGGGGTCTCTCGCGAGCCGATGGGTCGGAGAGGATCGCGTCGACCTGCCGCGTGTGGACCTGCAGCTCGGACTTCACGGACGCGGAAGACAGGCCGCTCGTCAGCTTGAACAGGGCGCTCGCGGCGGCCTCGAGGTCCCTGGCGCACAGCAGTCCCGCTCGGTCCGCGCTCACCTCCGCGGCCCGGCTCCAGAGGTAATGCTCGAGGACCGTGGCGTGAGGAGCGGGCCCCTCGGATGGCTGCCCGAGGTGCTCCAGGAAGTGCCCCAGGGCGACATGGCCGAGCTCGTGCCCGAGGATGAAGCGCAACTCGGCCTCGGAGAACGCCTCGATGAGCCTCGAGGAAAGGACGATGGCGGGCGTCTCCGGCGGGCCATGCACCGCCGCGGCCCGAATCCCCGGCTCCGGATGGACGAACACCTCCACGGGCCCCTCGTGGCCGAGAACCGCCTGACAGGTGGCGAGCGCATCCACCACCGCCGGGGCTGTCGAGCGCGTCAGCCGGAACGCATCCGACAACAACCGCCTCCGCCTCGTGACGGCGCCGGGTCCACCCGGCAGCTCGTCCGTGCGCCTCGGTCCTCGCTGAATGCCCTTGTCGGCGCGCAACCCGTCGCGCAGACGCCGCTCGGTCGTGGACTGGAAGAAGCTCGGATTCTCGTGCGCCATGCCTGAGGTACTCCTCCTCCCGGCAGCGTATCCCATCCCGGGTCCTCCGCTGTGCCCTATCCCTTTCACGGGGGCGGGCGGCATAGGATGCCGGGCACATGGCCCCCTCCGATGCCTCGCCCGGGACCCTCGACTTCTCCACTCCGCTTCTCTGCCAGCAGCTCTGGAACGGCGACTACCAGGTGTTCCCCGTGGCCGCGCCGGCCCTGACGAGCCACGCGTCCAGCCTCGAGGCGTGTCTGTCGGAGCAGCGCCTGTTCCTCGAGGAGCACCTGTCCCGGGTGGAGCCCGAGGAGCTCGCCCGCTTCTCCCTTCCCGCGCAGGTGCGGCTCGAGATGCTGGAGATCCTGGCGCCGCGCGCCGATCTGCCCAAGCGCCTCATCAAGCCCACCACCGTCGAGCTGGCCTCGGTCGTCATACCGCTCGCGGAGGAGACCTGGGTCTTCGTCCCCGCGCTGGATCACACGGTCTACGTGGGCGCGAAGCAGGACGTCCGGGAGACGGTCCGCGCGGATGTGGAGCGGTTGCTCGCCGCGCGCGAGCCGACCGCCCAGGAGTACCTGCGGTTGCTGCCTCCCAGGACGGTGACGCTCGAGGCCATCTCGCTCACGCTGCGCCGCCTGGACGCGGGCGACAAGGCCCGGCAGGCGAAGAAGAAGCTGGAGGAGAAGCTCAAGCGCGACCGGGCGCACGAGGTGCTCCTCTCCGTCTCCACGCCCCTGCATGATCGCGACGAGGCCCGGCATGGGCCGCCGCTCGTCGGCCGGGACACCGAGCTCGCGCTGCTATCGGGTCTGATGGGGGGTGAGAAGCGGCAGGGCGTGCTGCTCGTCGGGCCGGAGCTGGTGGGCAAGACGGAGCTGCTCCACGCGTGGCTCCGGGCCGAGCGCAAGGCCGGCCGCCAGCGCAGGGTGTACGCGACGAGCGGCTCGCGGCTGATCGCCGGCATGTCTGGCTTCGGCCAGTGGCAGGAACGCGTGCTGCGCGTGATGCGCGCCGCGCAGGACCTCGATGCCGTCCTCTATTTCGAGAACCTCGGAGAGCTGCTCGCGCAGCACTCCACGGAGTCCGTCGACATCCCCGGCGCGATGAAGCCCTTCCTGGAGGAGGGCCATGTGCGGTTCCTCGGCGAGCTCACGCCCGATGCGCTCGACCTGATGGAGAACCGGCATCCGGGGCTCTTCGCGGTGCTCGCGCGGGTGCGCCTGGAGCCCCTGGGGACGCGGCACACCCGCGAGGCGCTCCGCACCCGGGCGGCCTGGCAGCGGCAGGCGGAGTCCTCCCGGTCCTCGTTGGCCGATGACGCGGTGGAGCCGCTCGTGGACCTGGCCGAGCGCTACCTGCCGAGCCGCGCGCTGCCGGGCAAGGCCGTGCGCCTGTACGAGGAGATGCGCGCGGGCCTTCAGCAGGAGCGTACGGGGGATGGCCGGGTGCCGGTGCTCTCCCGGGAGCGGGTGTATTCGCTCTTCAGTCTCAAGACCGGGGTCCCCGAGTTCCTGCTGCGCGAGGATCGCGCGCTGCTCGCCGGAGAGGTGGAGGCTCAATTCCGCCGCCAGCTCGTCGGCCAGGAGCTCGCGGTGCGCCGCGTCGTGGAGACGCTGTGCATGGTCAAGGCCGGGCTTCAGCCCCAGGGAAAGCCCCTGGCCACCTTCCTCTTCGTGGGCCCCACAGGGGTCGGGAAGACGGAGCTCGCGCGGCTGTTGGCCACGTTCCTCTTCGGCTCGCCGGAGCGGATGTTCCGCTTCGACATGAGCGAGTTCATGGATGCCTATGCCGCCGAGCGGCTCATCCGGGGCGACAGCCAGGGCGAGGGGTTGCTCACGCGGCGCGTGCGCCAGCAGCCCTTCTGCGTGCTGCTGCTCGATGAGATCGAGAAGGCCCACCCGGCCGTCTTCGATCTGCTCCTGCAGGTGTGTGGGGAAGGGCGGCTCACCGACGCTCGGGGGCAGACCGCCTGGTTCCACAACGCCATCATCATCATGACGAGCAACCTCGGGGTGGCGCACCGTCGCGCTCCGCTGGGCATCGGCGCCACCGCGGTGGACGACACCTCCTACTACCTGCGCGAGGTGCACCGGCACTTCCGGCCCGAGTTCGTCAACCGCATCGATCAGCTCATTCCCTTCCATCCGCTCACGCCCGCGCAGGCGGCGGAGGTGGCCCGGCTCGGCGTGGACAGGCTGGGGCAGCGGCGCGGGCTGTTCCAGCGCGGCATCTCGCTCCACGTTCCACCCGACATCATCACCGCGCTCGCCGCGTCGGGGTACCAGGAGGCCTATGGCGCCCGCGCCATGCGGAGGCACCTGGATCAACAGCTCGTCGTTCCCCTGGCCCGCGCGCTCTCCTCGGCCGGCGCCGAGGCCCAGGGGGGACGCGTGGTGATCGCCCAGCACCCGGGCGGGATCGCGGTGGAGCTGTCCAGGGGAAGCCCGAAGTCGGAGCGGAACCAGCTCCGCCAGGTGTACGAACTGCGGAAGGCGCGGCGGGAGCTCGACGGGATCTTTCAGATGGATGCGGTGGAGCACCTCGAGGAGCAGATCCGCTTCCTGGTGGCCCAGCTCGCCCAGGGCGACCCACGGAACACACGAGGGTCCGAGGCCGCCTCGATGGGAAAGCTGCATCACGACCACAGCCGGCTCGAGGAGCTCGCGTCCCAGGCCCGGAAGCTGCGCTCGGCGCTGTTGGCCGCCGAGGAGCTGGCGCTGATGGCGCTGTTCGAGCAGCAGGACGTCACCCCTTTCGTGGACGAGGGTCACGCGCAGAGCCAGGCAATCCGCCGGTTGATGCCCTCGGTGTTGTTCGCGCTGCAGCCCCGGCGGGATGCGATCACGTTCATCCTCCAGGAGGCGGGAGAGACACGGGCCATGGAGCGCTGGCTCCTGCCGTTGCTCGCGGACGCGCCCCGGCGCGGCTGGTCGGCCGGAGGCCGTGTGTCGGTCACCAGCAAGAGCAGCGACCGCACGCGCAAGTGGGACCATACGGTCCTCGACTCCGAGAAGCTGCGCAAGGCGCTCGTCGACCCCGGGCGCACCTTCCGGGACGTGCTGCTGTCGGTCACCGGGCCCTACGCCGGGGCCTTCCTGGCGCTCGAGGCCGGACTTCATCGCTTCCCGAACACGGAGAAGGACGAGCCCGTCCTGTTCACCCTCACGCCCGTGACGATGTCCGCCCACCTGTCTGAAAAAGAGCTCGAGCTGCCCGCCATCGCTCCAAAAACCCAGCCGCACCTCAAGGAGATCCGGTTGATGCCGGCCGGGCGTGAGCACCTTCCCGATGGGAAGCTCGCGTTGTGCGATGGCGCGTGCGAGATGTGGCTCGACGGCCGCGGCTACTTCCAGGAGCTGGAGTTGATCCTTCTCGAGCACATCCTCCACCTCGAGAGGGGCAGCGCTTTCGAGCCGGAGACTGGCTTCTCCTTCGTGCTCGACGTGGTCAGGGGGTCGAACCGATGAACCTCTCCATCGCCGTCTACCAGCGCCGGGATGCTTCCGGTGGCTACCAGTGGACCACGCTCGCGCTCGGCCCGCATACCCGCGCTCGCGAGGGCCGGAGCACGGTGAAGCTCCAGCAGAAGCTCGTGGAGGACCTCCGGAGCATCATCGGAGAGTTGCCGATCCGGGAGCTGTCGTACTTCCAGCTTCCCCGCGGCATCCGCTTGGAGCGGGTGCAGCTCGAGCTCGACTTCAAGCGTGTGCGCGCGGGTACCGAGACACCGCGGTTCTCGGGTCTCTTCCCGCTGATCCTCGAGCCGCGCTGGCGCACGCGCGACGAGCTCATGACCATTGCCTACCACCCCGAGCGCCAGGACGAGTGGTTTCCGGTCGATACGGGTGAGAGCCTCGAGGAGCAGGCGAAGGTCTTCTTCACCCGCGCCTGGGCTGGGCTGGAGTTCTACGAGCTCGAGGCCCTGCGCTCCAACCGCAAGGACAGCCTCAAGGCGCTCGCGTTCGTGGCCAGTCCGAAGTCATTGCTCGACACGCTCGGCGGGAAGAAGGGCCCCTGGGACGACCTGGAGCTGGAGGATCGGCCCGGCAAGGAGAAGAAGAAGAAGTCGGGCGGCGGCACCCGGGTGCTGAACAACCTGGGGACGAACCTGACCCTCCAGGCGGCGGAGGGCTCGCTCGAGACCGGCATGCCGCGCAGCCCCTACCGCGAGCAGTTGCAACTCCTGCTCGGAGGGGAACGGCGCACGCCGGTGCTGCTCGTCGGTCCTCCCGGCTGCGGCAAGCGGACCCTGCTCAAGCGCTTCGTCGCGGAGCAGCTGGAGGCCGAGGGTTTCCAGACGCACCGCAACCTGGACAAGGTGACCGAGGTCTGGACGGTCGCCGGCAAGCGGATCATCGCCGGCATGAAGTACGTTGGCGACTGGGAGCAGCGCTGCCTCAAACTGCTCGAGGACGCGAAGGGTGGGCGGCGCATCCTCTTCGTCGAGGACCTGCACGCCTTCGGCCGCATCGGCCGCTCGCGAGACAGCGACACCCACCTGGCGCTCTTCTTCCAGGGGGCGCTTGCTCGCGGGGAGATCACCCTGGTGGGCGCGGTGACTTCGGAGCAGCTCCAGCGGCTCGAATCCGATGCGCCCTCCTTCGCCGCGCTCTTCACCCAGCTCCACGTGCGGCCCACCAGCACCGACGAGACGCTCCGCATGCTGCTGCACGAGTCGCGCGAGCTGGAGGCCAAACACCAGGTCTTCTGGGAGGTGACGCTCTTCCCGGCGCTGCTCGAACAGGCGGGCTCGCTCTTCACCGGGGCCGCGCTGCCGGGCAAGGCGATCGATCTGCTGCGCTCGCTGGCCACCGAGGTGGGGCACCCGGGCAAGAGCATCGAGCTCGAGGATCTCTTCGCGTACCTCTCGCGCAGGACGGGACTGCCGGACTTCCTGATCGGTCCCCAGGAGAAGCTGGAGCCGGAGGAGGTCCATGAGGCGCTGTCTCGCAAGGTGATGGGGCAGCCGGAGGCGGTGCGGGTGGCGTGCGATCTCGTCGCGCGCATCCACTCCGGACTCACGGATCCCCGGAGGCCCTACGGCGTCTACCTGTTCACCGGCCCCACGGGCACGGGGAAGACGGAGCTCGCGCGGGCCCTGGCCGGCTACCTGTATGGCGATGCCTCGCGCATGGTGCGGCTCGACATGGCCGAGTTCCAGACGCCCGATGCCGTCGCGCGGCTCACCGGTGACGCCTGGCAGCCCGAGGGCCGTCTGACCCGCTTGATCCGCGAGCAACCGTTCTCGCTCGTGCTGTTCGACGAGATCGAGAAGGCGCACCCCTCGCTGCTCAACCTGCTCCTGCAGACGTTCGACGAGGGCCGGCTGACGGATGCCTCGGGCGAGACGGCGGACTTCACGCACACCGTCATCGTGATGACGAGCAACCTCGGTGCCCGGCGCAAGCCCGCGGTGGGAATCGGGGAGCCGGATGCGCGCTCCCTGGAGCTGGACGCCGACCGGGCCGTGCGCGAGTTCTTCCCCCCCGAGCTCTTCAACCGCATCGATCGCATCGTGCACTTCTCTCCGCTCTCGCGGGCCGTGGGGGAGAAGGTCGTCGAGAAGGAGCTCGCGCGGCTGCTGTCTCGTCACGGGTTGACGTCGCGCAACATCTTCGTGTCCGCCGATGACGCGGTGAAGCGGCGCATCGTCGAGGAGTCCTTCGATCCACACCTGGGCGCGCGGCCCCTCAAGCGCTACCTGGAGGAGAAGGTCGGACAGGTCCTCTCCGAGGCCATCATCCGGGGGCCCCAGTCCCTGATGCGGCTGTTCCAGCTCTACATCCGCGATGGCCGTTTCGAGGTCCAGGCCGATGCGCTGGTTCCCCGGGAGCCCGTGGCCGAGGGCTTCGCGCTGGAGCCGCTCCTGGCGCTTCCCGTCGCCCGGCTGCGCGAGAAGATGCTCGAGGCGCGCGAGGTGGTGCAGGGAATGCGGGAGAGCGCCGCCCTCGGTGCGCTGTCCGAGCAGGTCCGCTTCCACCTTGAGCGCCTGCACGCGGGCGATCACGAACATGCCGAGTCGCTGTACACGCTCGATGCGATGCGGATGTACCTGGAGGAGTTCGCGAACCAGCTCGAGCTGCTCGCCCGCGCCCCCGAGGAGGATGCGCGCGAGATGATCGAGGTCGAGCGCTTCGGCACCCTGGACCTGCCCCAGGAGGACACGCGCGTCCGGCTCTTCGATCGGCGAGCGCTCGCGCCGGTGAAGGTCGTCTCCCGCGAGCAGATGCTCGACGCGCTGTCCGAGGTCTACTTCCTCCAGCGCATCCTCCGGGAACTCTCCAGCCC
The DNA here is from genome assembly GCF_003044305.1 of Vitiosangium sp. GDMCC 1.1324. GTDB lineage: Bacteria > Myxococcota > Myxococcia > Myxococcales > Myxococcaceae > Archangium. The sequence goes on from NZ_PZOX01000001.1 coordinate 942,730, forward strand.
CGACCAGCATGTCATCACGCTGGAGTTGCTCCCGCTCGGGCAGTGGCGTCAGGGTGCGCCCTCCGGTTCCCTGCTCACCCGGTGGCTCTGCTCGGCCTATGCCCACTCGCGAGGCGCCATCGAGTCCTTCGCGGTGCATCTGCCCGGCGGAGCCGTCGTGAGGGGCGGCGTCCGGCAGCTCCGGGAGTTCCTGGGCTCGTCGATGACGGAGCCGGTGCACGCCGCGATCAAACTGGTGGGCCCCGGCGTGCGGCCCTTCTTCGAGGGGGAGGCGGGACTGCACGTCTGGCAGTCCTCGGGGCGTCTCCCGGAGATCGTGAAGGTCCGCGTCCACGAGGCAAGCGCACCCGAGCCCGCGGAGTTGCTCGCGATGCATGGGGCGAAGCTCCAGGCCTTCCACAAGGCGCGCCAGGAAGGTGTGAGTCCACTCCCGGAGGATCCCGAGTCGGGCGCTCCCGTCGTTCGCGCCTATCGCTTCGATCCCCCAGCCCGGCCAGGCACGGTCTCGGTGCTGGAGCTCGATGACTACCTGCTCACCCACAGCGGCAGCCATCGGGTGAGAGCTCCGGAGGACGCCCTGCCGGCCCTGTGGCGGTTGCGGATGAGTCAGAATCCGTCGAACGGTCGTTCGATTCCCGGGGGACGTCATGAGTGACAAGAGCCTTCGCGTCTACTTCACGACCCATCACGATGGGCGGCTCACCGGCCAGATCCTGCCGGTCTGGGAGAGCCTCTTCGATGCCCCTCCGCCTTCCGCCTACGGCACCAGCGAGGCCGAGGTCTATGCGCTGCTCGAGATACAGGTGCGGCAGATGCTGCTCGAGGACATCTCGGCGCTCGATCGGTTCCTGTGGGAGGAGACGCTGGAGGCCCGGACGATCTCCGTGGAGATCCACCCACAGACGGTGCACAAGAAGCGGCCGGTGATCGCCAAGGCGCTGGTCCCGCTGAAGCTGACATACGTGTACGGGAAGATGGAGAGCGGGGCCTGGCGCGTGAGGGTGCCGCGCTTCGGCTGGTCCTTCGTGGTCGAGGAACTCTCCATTGCTCGCGAGGTGTTGCAGAACGCGCTCACCACCGCGCTGCTCGGAGAGAAGCCCAAGGGCCTCTACGACTTCCGCCACGAGGGCAAGGAGTACGTGTGCAGTTGGGATCCGGGCGGGCTGCAGCGGGATTCGCGGCGCGGCGCGCGTGAGGAGCGTCCGCCGGAAGTGCTCGAGCAGATCGGCGAGGAGCTGACCTCGCGCGCCCTGGGCGGAAGGCAACCGGCGCTGGTGTACGACGGCGAGTTGATGCGGGAATGGCTCACCCATGCGCAGCGTCAGCCGCCCCAGTCCCTGTTGCTCGTCGGAGGCCCGGGCGCTGGCAAGACGAGCAGGGTGCTGATGCTCGCGCGGTTGATCGCGGAGATGCGGCGCGAGGACAAGGAGGCGCGTCTGCCGAAGATCTGGCGCACCAGCGCCGAGCGCATCGTCGCCGGCATGGTGTACCTGGGCATGTGGCAGGAGCGCTGCCTGAAGATCGTCGACGCGCTCTCGTACGAGAATGACTACCTCTACGTGGACCGGATCACGTCGATCCTCGCGCCCCAGCCGGATGGATCGTCGATCGGAGATCTGCTCCTTCCCGCCGCGATGAGCGGGGAGATCTCCCTCATCGCCGAGTGCACCGAAGCCGAGCTCGAGCGCTGCCAGCGGCGCTTCCCGGAGGCGCTGCGGCCCTTCCGCATCGTCCGCATCGAGCCTCCACCGGCCTCTCAGGTCCCGGAGTGGATGCAGCGCTACCAGGCGGCAAAGCGCAGCCGCGTGAACATCCACCCCCTGGGGCTGCGGCAACTCGTCGGGCACCTCGAGACCTTCCAGCGGGACAGCCTGTTTCCGGGCAAGGCCTTCCGCTTCCTCGACTGGCTCGAGCAGCAGGGCGAGCGCGGCAAGGTCCGCACGATCTATCCGCGCGATGTCTCCGAGTCCTACGCCCGCTATACGGGCCTGCCGCTCCAGCTCATCAGTGATGAGATCCCGGCCGAGCAGACCACGCTCGCGGCGCAATTGAGACAGGGCGTGATCGGCCAGGAGCGGGCCTGTGAGCTGGCAGCGGGAGTGCTCGCGCGCTTCAAGGCGGGGCTCAATGATCCGGAGAAGCCAGTGGGCACGCTGCTCTTCGCAGGGCCCACGGGCGTGGGAAAGACCGAGCTGTCCAAGCAGCTCGCGCGCACGCTCTTTGGCAATGAGGATCGGATGATCCGGCTCGATATGTCCGAGTACATGATGCCCGGCTCGGCCCAGCGGCTCATGGAGGTGGGGCCCGGAATCACCAGCCTCGCCGAGCGGGTGCGCCAGCAACCGATGTCGCTCGTGCTCTTCGATGAAATCGAGAAGGCACATCCGGACGTGTTTGATCTGCTGCTCGGCATCCTGGGGGAGGGGAGACTCACCGACAGCCTCGGGCGGCTGGTGGACTTCCGGATGACGGTGGTCTGCATGACGAGCAACCTCGGCGTCGAGCAGTCGGAGCCCGCGGGCTTCGGGGCCGAGCGGGGCGCCGAGGACTTCCTCCGGGCGATCCGTCAGGCGTTCCGGCCGGAGCTGTTCAACCGCATCGACCACGTCATCCCGTTCCGCCGTCTGTCGGAGGCGGACGTGCTGCGCATCGTGGACCTGGAGTTGGAGAAGGCGGCCTCCCGAGCGGGACTGCTGCGGCGCAGGCTGCGGCTGGTGGTGGAGCCGGACGCCCGGGCCTGGCTGGCCCGGCACGGGTACGATCCGAAGCTGGGCGCCCGGCCGTTGAAGCGGCTCATCGAGGCGAAGGTGATGGCGCCCATCGCCGTGAGGCTCTCGGCGGAGGCCGGACTGGAGGGAGCGATGCTCCCGGTGGTCGTGGCCGGCAGCGACGCCGAACGGATGTTGGGAGCGGAGTACCGCGCGCTCGCGACGGTGCTCGAGGCCTGAGTGCGATCCGCAGCGCCTTGACGTCGCTCTTTCGGTCAGGCGCGCTGTTCGGACATCATCGGCTCCATCATGTTCTCCACCGCGCTCCTCTTCCTCCTCGCCGCGACACCGACTGGCACCGATTCCCTCCGCGCTGACCTTCAGGCACGCATCGCCCAGGTGAAAGGTGCCTCCGTGGCGGTCGCCTATCAGCAGCTCGGCGATGCGAAGGACTCGCTCTACCTGGAGGCTGATCGCTCCTTCCATGCGGCCAGCACCATGAAGGTGCCGGTGATGATCGAGCTCTTCCGCCAGGCCGATGCCGGCAAGCTGGCGCTGGACCAGCAGGTGCCCCTGGTCAACCAATTCGCGTCCATCGTGGATGGTTCACCGTACGCCCTGAACGCGAAGGACGACGAGGACGCTGCCCTCTATGAGCGGCTCGGCAAACCGGTGCCGGTGCGTGAACTCGTCGAGCGGATGATCACCCGGTCGAGCAACCTGGCCACCAACACGGTCATCGCCCTGGTGGACCCGAAGCGCGTCACGAAGACCCTGCGCTCGCTGGGCGCTACCACGATGACCGTGCTGCGCGGTGTGGAGGACGGAAAGGCATACGAGAAGGGCCTCAACAACACGACGACAGCTCGGGACCTCGCCACCCTCATGGCCGCCATCGAGCGGGGGCAGGTGGCTTCACCCGACTCGACGAAGGCCATGCGTTCCATCCTCCTGGCCCAGGAGCTGAACCAGGAGATTCCCGCGGGGCTGCCTCCGGGCACGCCAGTGGCGCACAAGACGGGGCAGATCTCCGGCGTCCTCCACGATGCCGCCATCATCTATCCCTCTGGCCGGCCTCCCTACATCCTCGTGGTGCTCACGAGCGGCATCCCGGACGAGAAGGTGGCCCGCTCCCTCATCGTGGATCTCTCCCGGCGCGTCTACTCGCACGTGACACGTTGAGGGTCCGAGGACAAGCGGACCGACTCCCGGCGACTCGTTCCTATTCCGCCCGGCGTTCCACCTGACCGCTCGAGGTCGGCTCGCCCTCGGGCCGCATCGCGCCCACCAGCGCCATCATCTGCGCCACCAGCGTGGTCAGCGCCTGGCCTTCCTGCACGCCCGCGCCTCCACCGATGGTGACCGAGCGCAGTTCCTGGGGCTGCGGCAGCTTCTCGGCGATGGACGGCAGCAGCTCCACCAGCCTCGCCTGGAGGTTGGCCGTGCTGAGCCCGTTGAGGATGCGCTGACGGTTCTCCAATAGCTCCAGCTCCGCCTTCGCCTGACGGTTGGTCGCCGCCCGCTCCGTGTCCAGCACTTCGACGGTGGTCAGGGCCTCGCGCTTGCGCTGCGCCGCCTCCAGCTCCTGCTTCAGCTTCGTCAGCTCCGCCTCCACCGCCAGCCGTGCCTTCTGCAGCTCGACGGCCTGGAGCGCGGACTGCTGCTGTTCGACGGCCAGCTTCCGGGTGTCCTCTTCCTCGCGCTGCTGGCGCCGCAGGCGCTCGGACTGGTCGCGGTCGTAGGCCTCCGCGTCCTTGCGAGCACGCAGGGTCGCCAGCTCGCTGTCGCTCTCCAGCCGGGTCCGCTGGCGCTCCTGTTCCACTTCCAGCTCCCGGTGGGAGATGGCCTCCTCCGCCTCGAGCGTGGCCAGCCGTGCCACCCGCTCGCGCTCGGCCCGGAAGGGCTTCTGGAGGCTCTCCCAGAGCCGCGCCGAGCTCACCACCGCCTCCTTGATCTGCACCGTGACGATGCGCAGGCCCAGGCCCTTGTCGCTGCCGCCCACGCCCTCGGCGACGTGGCGCAGACGCGCGGTCAGCTCCTCGATGATGGGCTGCTTGTCCGAGAGCACCGCGTCGATGCTCATCGTGGCCACCTTGTCCTTGATGGCGGCCTCGGCCTGCTCGCGCAACTGCACGTTCACCACCCGCATCGGGTCCTCGGCGTCCGTGAAGTCGAGCTTCTTGTACGCGGTGCCGAAGTCCTCGATGATCCACTGCACGTAGCCTTGGACCAGCAGCCCCTGCAGCTCGCGGCAGATGCAGTGCGCGTTGATGAGGATGGTCTGCATCGCCCCCGGTACCACCAGGAACGAGTCCGTTGCCGGATCAAAGCGGAAGGAGACGCCCAGGCCGATGTGCAGGGGCTGGGTGTGGCCGCGGCGGGTGTGTACGACGTAGGCGTTGGGCGGGACCACGACCGTCTTCCACCTCCAGTAGCCGGTGATGCGCACGTCCACGGCGTTGCCCGGAGTCTCGCGAGGGGCCATGGCGAAGGCCGCCCGGGCGGCTCGAGGCGCCATCTGGTTCTGGGCCGGAACCATCACCTTGCGTGCCTTCAGGTCCACCTCGACACGCTGCTGCTGCTCGCGGACCTGATCCAGGTACTCGTTCCTCACCGGTTCGTTCGACGACATCGAGGCCCCCATGCTCCGGAGGGACGCCGGTCATCGGCTCGCCGTACCCGGAGGCGTTTGGCGCATCTAATCAGACTGTTGCCGTGAACGGAGGGGGGGGCCGAGGCGAAGCAGGCCTCGTGATAGGGTTCCAGCCGCCGTGACCGAACGTCCTTCCATCCTGGTGGTCGATGATGATCCGCACCTGCGCGAGGTGGTGGCGTTCGCCCTCACGCAGGCGGGCTTCCACGTCGAGCAGGCCTCCCATGGACGCGCCGGCCTGGAGCAGGTGCGCCGCTCCGTGCCCGCGCTCATCGTCCTGGACATCATGATGCCCGAGATGGATGGGCTGGAGATGTGCCGCGAGGTCCGCCGCGCCCACGAGATTCCCATCGTGTTCCTCTCCTCGAGGGACGACGAGGTGGACCGGATTCTCGGGCTGGAGATGGGCGGCGATGACTACATCACCAAGCCCTTCAGCCCTCGCGAGCTGGTGGCGCGCATCAAGGCCGTGCTGCGCCGGGCCCGTGCCACCGCGAGCCCCCCGGCGCCCGCTCCCTCGCCCTCCCAGGTGTTGCAGCGCGGGCACTTGCGGTTGGACCTCGACCTGTGGCGCGCCTACTGGAATGGCCAGGAGGTGGTGCTGACGGTCACCGAGTTCCACCTGCTCGCCGCGCTCCTGCGCGCACCCGGCAAGGCCTTCACCCGGGACGAGCTGATGACGCGCGTCTACGAGGACGTGGTGGTGAGTGACCGCACCATCGACAGCCACGTGCGGCACATCCGGCAGAAGTTCGCCTCGGCCGGGGGCGAAGTCATCCAGACGGTGCATGGTCTTGGCTACCGGCTCGCGATCCCCTGAACTCGAGCGCGCCCGCCCGCGCCTGTGGATGGTCTTCGCCGCGGTGGGGCTGGGTGCCCTCGTGCTCGCGTTGCTCGGCATGGCGTTCGTCCGCGTCTACGACAACCAGCTCATCCGCCAGACGGAGAGCGAGCTCATTGCCCAGGGCGTCGTGGTGTCCGGCGTGTACCGCGAGTTGCTGCACGAGCAAGTGGGAGCAGGGGACTATGGCCTGACCCGGATCGCTCCCTGGCCCTTCCCGGCGGCCGAGGGCTCGCAGTTGCGGCCCATTCTTCCCTCGCTCCGGGCCTCGGACGAGGTGCTGCCCGCCGCGGAGGAGCCACCGCGCTCCGCCATTCCCGCCGAGCCTCTCGCACAGCGGATGGGAGATCGGCTCACCCCGTTGCTGGTTCACGTGGGCCGCTCCACCCTGGCCGGCATCCGGGTGGTGGACACCCAGGGCGTGGTGGTGGCCAGCAGCTCCTCGGGCCTCGGGACTTCGCTGATTGCACGCGAGGAGGTCCAGCGCGCCCTGCGAGGGGAGCTGCGGAGCGTGCTGCGCCGACGCCTCGCCGATCCCGAGGACGCCCCGCTCGCGTCGTTGAGCCGTGATACGGGTGTGCGGGTGACGGTGGTCCTGCCGGTCCTCGAGGAGGATCGGGTCTGGGGCGCGGTGGTGCTCTCCCGCACGCCCATGACGTTCGTCAAGGCCGTCTATGCGGACCGGTGGAACCTCACGGCCACCGGGCTGGTGCTGTTGGGAGTGGTCTCGCTGATGTCGCTGGCCGCGGCGACGCTGGTGGTCCGCCCGGTGCGGGCCCTGGTGCGGCAGACGCGGTTCATCGCCGCCAGCGCACCCGAGGGCTTCGAGCCCATCTCGCGCCCGGTGGTGCAGGAGCTCGCCGAGCTCTCCGAGTCCCTGGCCGGCATGGCCACCGCGTTGAGGGATCGCAACCAGTACATCCGCTCGTTCGCGGCAAACGTGTCGCACGAGTTCAAGACACCGCTGGCCTCCATCCAGGGCGCGGTGGAACTGCTGCGAGACAGTGCCGACAGCATGTCCCCCGAGCAGCGCGAGCGCTTCCTGTCCAACGTCGATGCGGACGCGCGGCGTCTCACGCGGCTGGTGCAGCGGTTGCTGGAGCTCGCACGCGCGGACTCGCTGGTGGCTCGTCCCGCGCGGACGGAGGTGGGTCCGCTGTTGGCGTCGCTCGCGGAGAGAGCCCGGGCACAGGGGCTCGCGGTGGAGGTGGGTGCGGTCTCGCCAGGGCTCTCCCTGGGCCTGCCCGCGGAGGTGCTGGAGGACATCGTCTGGCAGCTCATCACCAACGCCTCGCAGCACGGGGGCGAGGGCGTGCGCGTGTGGTTGGAGGCGGACGGGGTGCCGGGCGAGGGGAGGGGACGGGTGGTGGTGCGGGACGATGGGAAGGGCATCTCCGAGTCCAACCGGGCGCGCGTCTTCGATGCCTTCTTCACGACGGCGCGGGAGCGGGGAGGGACGGGGCTCGGGTTGACGATCGCCCAGTCGATGCTGCGCGCCTTCGGGGCCAGCCTGGAGCTGTTGCCCGCGGATCAGAAGGGGGCGGCCTTCGCCGTGGAGGCGGACCACCCTCGGTAGTAGGGACTCCCTCGCGCCACCGTGCACCTCCTGGATTGGGCTTCGGGCCTGATGCAAACAAGGGCGTCAGGCCTTGAGCAGACAGGGTGGCCAGCGAGGAGCACGCATGGAGGCGGAGAAGGAGTCGGAGTCGGAGTCGGAGTCGGAGTCGGAGTCGGGCTGGGAGGAATCCGAGCAGTTGGGTCCGTACCAGCTCCATGAACAGGTGTCGCAGGACGATCATCGCCGGGGAGCGCTCTACCGGGCCACGCACATTAAGAGTGGGGCGACGGCCCTGGTGCTCAAGCCCGCCGAGGACGAGGATGGAAAAGCGCCGTTGACCGACTTGCGGGTGCGCTTTGTCTCCTCGACCTCCCCCGACTTCATGGCCGTGGAGGTGGAGCACTCGTCCTGGTCCGTTGCTCCCGACCGGCAATCGGCGGAGACGCTGGTGTGCACGTTCGAGGATCTGCACAACGGAGTGGAGCGCATGGCTCAGGCATTCCCCGTCGCCGACGAGCCGCCCCCCCGGCGTCGTCTGAGAGGAGTGCTGGCGGTTGCTGCCGCGCTCGTGCTGGCGTTGCTGCCAGCGGCGCTGGCACCTGTCGCCGAGGTGCAGCCGGTTCAGGAGGAGACGGGGGATGTCTGGGCCACGGACCTCAACGTGGACCCCGCGCCGCTTCGGCCAGGAGAAGCGCCGCGCCCGCTGCGCAACCAGAAGCGGGCACCCTGCACGGCGGGCCTCGAGGTGGAGGTATCCGGCGCATGCTGGCTGCCGATTGCGAAAAGCCCCTGCCCGTCGCAGACCGTGGCCTACCAGAGCCAGTGTCTTCTGCCCGTGGCGGTGCCGCGCCCTCAAGGCACCAGCGTGGACGGCGGCGAAGGTTTCGAGCTCCGCTGACGCGTCACCTCCAGGCCCGCGCCATAGGTGCCGCCCTTCGAGGAGTTCTGTTCAGTTCACAGCCTACCCGCTGCGTCCCTCCGTATTTGGCCAACCTGGTGGCTTGACGGGCACGCCCGCATTTCCGTGTAGTTCCGGAGAAACGGTTTTTTCCGCCGTGACTTCCGGAGGTGCGCCGTGCCCACCCGTCTTCTTGGCCCGCGCCCACCTGGCGCGCGGCCGCGCCCCCTGCTGGGCGGCTGGTTCCTCATCATCCTTTTCCTCCAGTCCGCGTGCGCCACGGGTGTCCCTCGGGGCAGCCTCATGGCGGGCTACCGCTACAGGTCGCCTGTGCCTCCACCGGCCCCGAGGGAGTACGTCACCCTCGCGCCGAGCAGCGACTTCACGCCCGTCCAGGTCTCGGAGGCGGAGTTTCGCGAGGCCTTCACCCAACTCGTCCTCGAGGTGCCCCTGAGGGTAGCCACCCGTCCCTCCAGGCCGTTGACCGGCCGCCTGGCATTGGCCTCCTGGCCGCCCGGGAGCACGGGCGGCGCCAGTGTCGAAGAGGGCTATGGGCTCCTGTGCGAAAGGCGCGGCTCTCCGGGGGACTGTTTGTGGCTGATGGGAGATGGCCTGAGCGACACCACTCTCAGCCACCACGACAGGTTCGCGCTGGCACTCAGCCTTGCACTCACGCCAGCAGTGGAAGCGGCCACGGGAGTCCTCCGGGACATCTCCGCCAATGCCATGACGACGCTGCTCATTGGTTTGTCCCTCTATCTCGTGGTGCTCATGGCACCGGAGCCAGTGAGCAAGAGCCTCGCCATTGCGATGACTCTTTTCCTCTGGGGCTACCTGGGCAACGAGCTCTGGGGGCTGATTTCCGCCACGAAGCAACTCTGGGACGACGCCGAGGCCGTCAGCACGTTCCACGAGCTGCGCGACGCGAGCGAGCGGTACGCCCTGGTGCTCGGGCCCAACACCCTGCGCATCCTCATCCTCCTGGCGACGTGGAAGGCGGGCGCCAGTGCCTCGGAGGGAGGCGACCTGCCGGGTCTACCCCAGGCCGTGCACAACGCTGCCGTCGCGGGCGGCTTCCGCTTGCCCGCTGCCGCGTCCGAGGCGACGTCCGTGTCCGTGGTGGAGGGCCGGCTCTCGCTCATGCTTCCCGCGGGCTCGGGTGCCATCCTCGCCATGCAGAATCAGGCGAAGAGTGGGGAAGGCGATATCCATCACATCGCCACCGTGGAGAACGAAAAGTCCCCAGCACGTGGCGGTCCTTGGACGCCGACGCTCAAGAAGTTCTTCGACAAGGCCGGCATGTCGATGGAGGACCCAGCCAACAAGGTCCGCATCCCGGGCCACAAGGGCCCTCACCCTGAGGAGTACCATCAGGAGGTCTTTGAGCGGCTCGGGAAGGCAGTCAAGCGCTGCGAGACCACCGCGCAATGTCGGGAGGCGCTCACCCAGGAATTGGAGCGGCTGGCCAAAGAACTTACGGACGTAGGCTCCAGGCTCAACAAGCTCGTCACCCGGACCCAATAGGGTTAGGAGAACGATATGACGAAGAGGTACTTCAGGCTGAACGAGGACATGAGCAGCCCGGAGCGTTGGGTGCTCGACGACACCCTGGACACCCAGGGAAAGAAGGTGGGCGCGCGGTTGTACCTGAACGAGGTGCCCATTCGTTTCGATGGCCGCCTCCGAGTTCCCATCCTCCATCCTGGCAGCTCGCTCGATTACTCATTGGCGGACGCGGGGGATTTTCCCGTGGTCACCGAAAAGGTCGCCAGCACCCTCGCCGAATTGGCTCCTGGCGACGTTCAGCTCTACCTCGCAGAGGTGGACTCGCGGCCGGAGCCCTACTTCCTCGTCAATGTCGCGCGCCTGGTGAAGTGCATTGATGAGGCAACCTCCGAGGAGGTGCGGTACGGGGAACCGGAAGACAATTGGCCCGACAGGCTTGGATACTATCGGTCCGTTTACGGCATGCGGATAGACCCCTCCAAGGTGGGCGATGCCAAGGTGTTCCGGCCTTGGGGCTATCCAGCAGCCCTTCTCGTCGCCGAGGAAGTGAAAGTGGCCCTGGAGCGCACCGGTGCCACGGGGCTGAAGTTCACGGAAGTCACCGGCCCCAGCCCCATCAGCGACGAGGAGCGCGCCTACAAGCGCAAGTGCAACGAGCTTCTGGACCCCCCTCCCGCCGCCAGGCGCGCAGCGTGGAGCTCGCTCGGCACGCTGGACAAGCTGGCTGTTGCTCCCAGGGCCATCTGCTACGAATGGCCGGGCTACCGGCAGAATTGGGCCGTCATCCATCGGGAGGCAGGGCGTCTTCTTCTTGTCTCCGAGGGGCTCTCGGACCCCTTCATCGCCCGAATGGAGCCCTCGGTGGGCTTTGGACTGGAGCTCGCCCTGGAGACGGAGCCGACGGAGCTTCCTCTCGACGCCATCGGTCGAAGCTGGCCCTACCTGCTGCTGGAGCGAGTCTCAAGAGAGGTGGTGGCCCACGAGCACGTGCGCGAGAAGGCGAAGGCGGGCCTCCTCGCGCTGGAGGTGGAGGGGAACGACATGCCCACGTCCCTCGTCACCAAAGAGGGCAGCGTGGGCGTGCTGCTGGGTCTGGAGTCACGCACGCTGCCAAGGCAGTTCCCCACGCCCTTTGGCGAGGTGCGGCTCGTCACCGTCAAAGCCCTGCTGCCCGCGGAACTGGAGTATGTGTTGACGCGTGGCGAGGAGGGCCCGGTCGAGCTGGCGCGGCGCTTCTCGGAAAACGGGGAGGAGCACGTCTCGCGCGCCCAGCGGCGAGCAGTCGTGTCGGTGCTCCTGGAGTGATCCCGGCTAGGGATGTCACCCCGACGGCGAGGACATGGCTCCGTCGGAGACTCCGTCTGGCGGGAACTTCTCGACCTCGCGGACGTGGCGGGAGGCGTATCCCCGCACCGCCGCGACGAGCGTCAGGAGGCCGGCGACGATGAAGCACAGCGCGATGCCCCGGCCGCGCGAGTCGAGCAGGGCCAGCGGCTCGGAGAACGCCGGGACGGAGAGGGAGACGCCGTCCATATGGTCCGCCATGACGCCCGCGAGCAGGTACGCCAGCGGCTGGACGGACCAGGCAATCATCCCGCGCATGGCGAAGACGCGGCCCCGGAGCGCAGCTGCCACCTGTCCTTGCCAGATGGCCTGGCTGCTCCCATCCATGATGGGGATGCAGAGCCCCGCCAGGAAGGTGCAATAGCCAAGCATCGTCAGGCTGGGGAACAGCCCGGCGAGGGCCAGGATTAGCCCCAGCCCGCTCCCCACCGCGAGCACGCCGTGGATGCGGTTCCGCGGCCCGCCCCACGCGGCCATGACGATGCTCCCCACCACGAGCCCCATGCCACCCTTGCTCAGCAGGCCCGAGAGCACGGCCGGGCCCGCGAGTTCCAGCACCAGCGGAGGCAGCAGCACCTGCATGGCGGAGAGCGCCGCGTTGGTGACGACGGCGAACGCGAGCAGGCCGAGCAGGCCCCGGCGCTCCTTCAGGTAGTTCCACCCTTCGAGCGCTTGGTGCAGTGTCGAGGTGCTCGCCTTCGGGGAGGCCGGGCTCCCAGAGCGCGGGAGCCGGATGAGCGACACAGTGGTGATGGCGACCAGGAAGCTGATGAAGTCGATGAATACCACCATCTCCAGGTGGGTGACGCTCATCAGGAACCCCGCCAGCGGGGGGGCGATCAGGGGCACGGCGGCGTCGCTCGCCTGTGTCAGGCCGTTGGCCCGGCCCAGGTGCCGCGCGGGGACGAGCGCTGGTGTCAGCGCGGTGTACGCCGGCCGCTGGAACGCGCAGCTCACCGAAGCGATGGCGGTGCCCACGTAGACATGCCAGGGCGTGAGCCGATCCAACGAGAGCAGCACGGCATAGGCGAGGCTGACCAGCCCCGCGCCGAGATCGCCCAGCCTGATCGCGTTGCGCAGCTCCCACCGATCCACCAGCACGCCAGCGATCGGCGCCACGAGCATCCCGGGCAGGACGGTGAGGGCGAAGATCAGCGCGTAGTCCATCACCGAGCCGGTGAGGCGATACACCCAGAGCCCCAGGGCGAAGCCGGTGAGGGCGCTGCCGAGCATCGACACCGTCTGACCGCCCCAGATGATGACGAAGCGCAGCGTTCCGCTCTCAGGGGTGCTCATGGCCGGGCGGCCTCAGCCCCGGGGAGCACTGCGGTTCAGGGAGGCATAGGCCTCGTGCAGCTTCATCCGCAGGGCGATGCGTGCCGCCACCGGCCCCACGCGCAACGTCGTCGGGATGTCCCACCACCAGAGGTTGACCGCGATGGAGGGGGAGACGGTGTGGACGCGATGCCACCAGTTCACCGGCAGGAAGAGCATCTCGCCCGGCTCGAGGATGAAGTCATGGTCCGGCTGGAGCCCGCGCGCGCTCATCCGCTGGGCCACCCCCACGTCGAGATCCACCGCGCTCAGGTCGGCGGCCCAGTCGAGCCGGGCCGGCTGGAGGAGCTTGGCCTTGGTGGGCGCGTAGAGCTGCCAGCGCTTCTGGCCGGAGAGCTGGGCGTAGAGGTTGTGGGCGCGATCCCGGTGGAGCTGAGCGAAGGTGCCGCGCGGAGCGATCCAGACGGAGGACTCGGTGAGGCGCTCCAGCCACCGGGGCGCATAGTCCGGGAAGCGGACGTCCGCTCGCAACGAGGGCACCGCCTTGAGCAGCGAGGGCCCCACCAGGTGGTTGATCTCCTCGGGCCGCTTCCCGAGCATCTCGTCCGCGATCGCGTCCAGGTTGCTTTCGAGCGGCCGCGCGGAGGAGGCCTCCACCTCGTCCAGGTAGGCGGCCAGCTTCATCCTCCGCGCGCCGCCCAGCGGCGCCGAGGCGCCGGGGATGGCGCCCCAGGTGTACAGCGCCGACCGCACGGTGATCTCGGCGCCTCCGTGCATGGCTCGGAACCACTCGAGCGTCCACTTCGAGGAGGCAGGCCAGTCCCGGGTGGCGCCGGTGAAGATGACCGGCCGCTCCGCCTTCTCCCACGACGCGAGGAACTCCTCGCGGGAGACGAGCGGGACCCGGGGAATGGCCTGTGACGTCACGGTGTGCTCCTCACCCTCCGTGCTACTGCACGGTCACCGCTGTCTCGAGGCCACGCCGCTTCATGTCCAGGATCAGCAGATCCAGCGACATGTTCTCGTCGTTCGTCGAGAAGATCCGGTTCTTGTTGAGGTACTCGGACATCTCATTGATGAAGCTCTCGATGTACTCGACCTTGCGCGGGTAGTCGTCCTCGTCCGCGTAGCCCAGCAGCGAGTCGAACGAGCTGGAGCGCTCGTAGCGCTTGCGGAAGGGGGACTTCGCGTAGTCGCGGGAGGTGATCTCCAGCGGCGTGAACAGGCGCAGTTCCAGCTTCCCGCGGACCGTGAAGAAGGGGCGTACCTTCTTGTCGAGCACGTTCTTGCGCAGGAAGTCCACGGTCATCTTGAGCTGATCCACCGTCTCGCCGGGGTAGTTGTGGAACAGCATCAGCTTGTTCACGATCCCCTTCTGGCTGCTGATGTCGAGGATGTTCTGCACCTGCCGGATGGAGACCCCCTTGATCATCTTCTTGAGGACCTCCTGCGAGGCGGACTCCAGGCCCCACTCGATGACGCGGATGCCAGCCTGCTGCCAGCGCTCCAGGATCTTCTCGTCGGTGAACTGGGGCTCGAAGCGGGCGTAGGTGAGGATGTTCACGTCGAGGTTGCGCCGGATCAGCTCCTCGGCGATGGCCGTGCCCTCGTGCACCTCCAGCATGTCGTCCACGAAGTGGAAGAAGCGAGTGTTGTAGCGCTTCACCAGCAGTTCGATGTTGTCCACCGTCTTCACGGCGTCATTGCTGTAGTAGCCCGAGTACGTCTTGTAGTGGTTGCAGAACGTGCACTTGGCGAAGGCGCAGCCGCGCGAGGTGGACAGGGGCAGCGTCGGCAGCAGGAACTTGTCGAGATCGTAGCCGTCGAAGTCCGGGCGGAAGATCGACAGCTGGATGTCGTGGCGCGGCTCGTTGACCTGGATGGCGCCCTCCGCGTTCCGATAGACGATGCCGTCGAGCTGCTCGACAGGCTTGCCGCGGAGGAACTCGAGGAAGGTCGTCTCCGCCTCCTTGAGGAAGGCGTAGTCGATGCAGTCGTTGTTCTTCAGGTACTCTTCCTTGAAGGTGGAGGCGTCCGGGCCCCCGACGACGATCTTCCCGGTGATGAGCGGCTTGAGGCGCCGGGCGAACCACAGGGTGGCCTTGCGCTGGATCTGGATGACGGAGAAGCCCACCACCCGAGGCTGCAGGGCCGCCACTTCCAGCACCTTCTGGTGCAGGAAGTTCGTCACCGGGTTGTCGATCTCTCCGCCGGCCTCGTCATAGGTCAACGCCAGATCGATGACGATGTGAAGCATCCCGGTCAGCACGAAGATGAGCGAGGCGAGGCTGCTCTCCTGCTCGTCGCAGAAGACCTCCTCATAGCGGCGGGCCTGGAGCTTTTGCTTCACCTGCTCGACCCGCGCGAAGCCGATCTGGTTGTCGATGTAGTGCAGGTAGACGAGCGCGTTGCGGATGCGATCGAAGTCCGCCGGCATGTCGACGTGCGCCTTGGCGAGCGCGGGGAGGAAGCGGTAGGCGAGATCCTTGAGCTGCGCCTCGGTGAGGAGGAAGTCCCGGAGCAGGACGTTGACGTCCTGCTGCTTTACCTTGAGAAAGTTCTTCCTCAGCGCAGCCGTCAACGTGGGCACCGCCAGATGCGGGTAGTCCATGTTGTGGTTCGGCATCTTGAGGAGGACCACGTCCGTGCCCCGCACGCGAGCGGTCGGGGTGCCGGGGGTGTTCTTCTCGGGCTGGGCGGCGTTGTCGTCGACTCCGGACGGATTGTCTGCCATGGGGTCACCCGGTGTTGAAGGTTCAGCGCTTGCTTTCTTCCTTGTCGCTCTCGAGCTCCAACGAGTTGCGCTCGAGGATCCACCTGTTGTCCACGAAGACAGGGGACTGGCACTCGTAGGTGTCGGCGATCGAATCCAGATCGAACTCCAGGACCACGCTGTTGCTGCTGTGCCGCCACTCGTTGTACCGGCCGAGCGAGGCATACCGCTCGAGGAATGCCCGGTCGAACGCGGCGATCCGGGCCTCCACCGCGGCCTCGACGCCGTAGCTCGCGCGCAGCTTCGCAATGTCGGCCTCGATGGACTGCTCCTGGTGCATGATCCGCGCGAGGTGCCACAGCTCCTTGAGTGCGTAGAAGTGCTTCACGTAGCCGCTGCGGCTCAGGTTCACCGAGTCGTTCAGCTGCGGCCAGCGGGACCAGAGCTCGGCGAGGGAACTCGCCAGCAGCGCCGGGTCGTCGCCGCCCACCGTGAAGGGGACCTCGATCACGGGGAAGCGCGTCAGCAGGGCCCGATCCTCCGGACGCTCGGAGAGCTTGCTCAGCTCGGTCAGCAGCGCCGGGAGCGTCTGAGGCAGACGCTCGGCGGTGATGCAGAACCGGAAGTCGATGATGTAGCTGCGCAGGAGCGAGGCCGTGGACCGGAGGGTGTCCGCCAGGGTGGAGAAGTCCTCCCGGTCCGTGAGGTGTGGCAGCAGCGTGAGCCTCGGCAGCCGGCAGTCCAGGCGGGTGAGGAGATCGACGAACGACGCGTCTGGTCTGGCCGAGCTCAGAATCTTGAAGTTCGGGTCGGACTTCTGAGAGTCCTTGCGCTCCCGGAACACACCAATGATCCGCTCCAGCTGCGCGCGCACCTGCTCGTTGTCGTGGGGCGCCACGAGGAAGGCCGTCAGGTGCGCGTAGGGCGTACTGTGGTACCAGCGCAGGTCCTGCTCGAGCCGCGTGAGGAGCTCCTGTTCCTCCTGGGTTGAGAGGACGTACTCGACGATTCGCTTACGCAAGCTTCCTCCACCACACTGACGGTGGGCTGTTCACGGAGGCACGAAATATAACTGTCCATCGCTGTCCACACACGTCAAATCCACCCATGGATGGGCCTCACCGTTCTCCGTCGGGTCGCTGTGGGGTGACAGGTTTTGGCTTGATGCGGCGAAGTCGCTCGAAGTCCGAGGCGCGGCGCTCTCCCTTGAGGACATCCTCCTGCTTGCGCTCGGTCTCGGTCTGGAGCTCCAGCCGGGCCAGGCTCCTGTCGGCCCCACCGGCGATCTGTTGGAGCAGCCACTCATACTGTCGGTGCATCCGCGCGATGGTCGCCTCATCGAAGATGTCGACGTCGTAGCTCCAGGAGGCCTCGAGCCCTCCGTCGCGCTCCTCGAGGATGACGACGAGGTCGAACTTCACCGCGTCGAAGTTGGGCGCGATCTGGCTCATGCTCAGGTCCCCGAGCCGGAGCGCTGGCAGCGGCGCGTTCTGCAGCACGAAGAGCACCTGGAAGAGCGGGTTGTGTCCCAGTGAACGATTGATCCCGAGCTCGTCCACGACGCGCTCGAACGGCACGTCCTGGTGCTCATAGGCCTCCAGCGTCAACGCCCTGACGCGCTGCAAGAGCTCCTGGAAGGAGAGGGTGCCCTGGACCTGGCACCTGAGCGCGAGCGTGTTGACGAAGAACCCGATCAGGTCCTCCGTGAGCGGGTGGGACCGGTTGGCGATGGGGACGCCGACCACGATGTCCTCGGTGCCCGTCAGTCGATGGAGCAGCGCATAGAAGGCCGCCAGCGCGGTCATGAAGAGCGTCGCGCCCCCCTTCCGGCTGAGCGTCTGGAGCGCCTCGGTGTCCTTCGGGCCGAGCCTCCCGACGACGAGCTTGCCTCGGTGGCTCGGGACCTCGGGCCGAGGGAGCGCGGAGGGCAGCGTGAGCCGCGTGGGGGCGCCGGCCAGCCGTTGGCGCCAGTAGCGGAGCTGGCGCTCTAGCAGCTCGCCCTGGAGCCAGTGCCGCTGCCAGTACGCGAAGTCGGCGTACTGGATCGGCAGCGGCGGCAGTGGGTCCTGCCGGCCCGCGCTGAACGCCTCGTAGAGCGCGGTCATCTCTCGGAAGAGCACTCCCAGCGACCAACCGTCCGAGACGATGTGGTGGAGCGTCACCAGCAACGCGTGCTCCTGCTCGTCCAGCCGCAGCAGTCGGACGCGCAGCAGCGGGGGCTGGGCGAGTTCGAATGGCCGCTCCGCCTCCCTCTTCTCGATCTCCCGGGCGCGGGCCTCGCGCTTTCCGGCGGGCAGCCCGCGGAGATCCTCGACCGGGACCTCCAGCTTCAGCGTTGGGACGATGCGCTGGACCGGGCGTCCCTCCTGGGACTCGAACGCGGTGCGGAGCACCTCGTGGCGCTCCAACAGCGTCCGCAGGCACCGTTCGAGCACCGCCACGTCGAGCGCGCCGGTGAGCCGCAGCGCGCCCGGGATGTTGTACGTGGAGGCGTTCGGCTCGAGCTGGGCGAGGAACCAGAGCCGCTGCTGCGAGTAGGACAACGGGAGGAGGCCCTCCCTCGCCACCGGAGAGAGCGGTCGCGAGGCGGCCTGGCGGGAACGGTGCGCCGCCTCGATCAGCTCCGCCAGCACGGCCACAGTGCCGCCCTCGAAGAGTGCCTTCAATGGCAGCTCGACGCCGGTGGCCTCGCGCACCCGCGACACGAGCCGCGTCGCCAGCAGCGAGTGCCCGCCCAGCTCGAAGAAGTCGTCGTGGATCCCCACGCGGGTCAGCCCGAGCAGCTCGCTCCAGATCGACACGAGGGTCCGCTCGGTTGCGGTGCGGGGCGCGCTGAGGGCGCTCCCGACCTGTGCGCCGTCGAGGATCTCTCGGGCGAGCACCCGCCGGTCGACCTTGCCGTTCGGGGTCAGGGGCAGGGCGGGGTGGAATGCCACGGAGGTCGGGATCAGGTGCTCTGGGAGCAGAGGCTCCAGGTAGCCGCGCAGCTCGCTGGCCGTGACGGCGGAGGCCTCCCGGAGGACGACGTGCGCCACCAGCCGCCGGGTGTCGGCGCGCTCCCCGGCGGCCACCACGGCGACCTCGCGCACCGCCGGGTGCCCGAGCAGCGCGGCCTCCACCTCGCCCGGCTCGATGCGGAACCCGCGGACCTTCACCTGGTTGTCTACCCGGCCGAGGAACTTGATGCGCCCGTCAGCCCTCCAACAGGCCAAGTCTCCCGTCCGGTACATGCGGCTGCCCGGCTCGCTGCTGAACGGATCCGGCAGGAATCGCTCCGCAGTCAGCCCCGCGCGCCCGAGGTACCCGCGCGCCAGACCGTCACCCGCGCAGTACAGCTCACCGGGCACTCCGAGCGGCACGGGCTCCAGCCCTGCGTCGAGGATGTAGACCCGCGTGCCTGTGATGGGCGTGCCTATGGGCACCGGCGCCTCGACCTCGCCCGGCGCCGCCATGGGGTGGCAGCAGGTGAACGTGGTGTTCTCGGTGGGGCCATAGCCGTTGATGAGCCGGAGCCCGGGGTGGTGCTCGAGCGCGCGGAGCACGTGGGAAGGGGAGAGCACGTCTCCTCCCGCGAGGAGCTGTCGCACGCCCGCGAGCGCCTCCGGGTGCTGCTCCACCAGGTTGTGGAAGAGTCCGGCGGTCAGCCATAGGGCCGTCACCCGATGCCGCGCCAGGGTGTCCTCGAGTCGCTCGAGCGGTGTCCCGTCGCCGGGGAACAGCACGAGCCGGCCACCGTTCAACAGGGGCCCCCAGATCTCCAGCGTCGCGGCATCGAACGAGAAGGGCGCGAGGTGGAGGAAGGCGTCCTCGGCGGACAGCTTCGCATAGTTGGGCGCGGTGACGAGGCGGATCACGGCCCGGTGGGGGACGCAGACTCCCTTCGGCTGGCCGGTGGAGCCCGACGTGTACATGACGTAGGCAAGGGTCTCGGCTCGCGCCATGTCCGGCAGGGCCTCGGTGGGCTCGCCAGCAATGGCCGGCCAGTCGGCGTCCAGGCAGAGCCGGTCCGGGGTGATGCCCTCGAGCGTTGGCAGCAGGGCCGCCTCGGTGAGGACCAGCCTCGCGTCCGAGTCCGCGAGCATGAGCGTCAGGCGCTCCCGCGGGTGGCCGGGCTCAAGCGGCAGGTACGCGCCCCCGGCCTTCAGGATACCCAGCATGCCGATCACCCGCTCGAACGAGCGGTGCACATACAGCCCCACCCGAGCGTCGGGCGTGACGCCTCGGCGCCGGAGGTGATGCGCGAGCTGGTTGCTGCGCCGCTCCATCTCCCCATACGTCAGGCTTCGGTCCGCCCATTCGAGGGCGATGGCGTCAGGAGTCTGGGCGGCCTGCTCCGCGAAGCGCTGGTGGAGGGTGGCATCGCGCGGGTATCCGCGCCGGGTGTCGTTGGCCCGGGCGATCACCGCCACCTCCGCCTCGGTGAGCAGCGGAAGCCGCGCGAGCGGCGCGTCGGGGTGCTCCACCGCGCCCCGGAGCAGCCGCTCGAAGTGCTCGGCCATGCGGGCCACCGCCTCGGTGGGGAGCAGGGCCGTGTCGAACTGCCAGCTCGCCGCCCAGCCGCCGCTCCGCTGTCCGACCTCGAGCAGGAGGTCGAACTTGGCCTGATCGGGCAGCACCTCCTCGAAGGAGGTCCTCAGGCCTGTCAGGGTGGGTCCTCCGCCTGGATCGTCCTGAAGGAGGAACATGAGCTGCAGGAAGGGCGGCCGGCTGGACGTGCGCGCCGGACGGACAGCCTCCACGAGCTTTTCGAAGGGCAGGTCCTGGTGCGCGAGGGCGGTCAGGGTCACCTCGCGCACCCTTGCCACGAGCTCCCGGAACGAGGCCCTCTCGGGGACATGGGTCCGGAGTACCAGCGTGTTCACGAAGAACCCGACGAGTCCCTCGAGCGCGCCGTGGGTCCGGTGTGCCACGGGCGTCCCGACCACGAGATCCCGCTGCCCGGTGTGCCGGTGCAGCAGCGCCTCGAAGGCGGCGAGCAGCGCCATGAACGGGGTGGCGCCCTCGGAGTGGCAGAGCGCCTGGAGCGAGGCCATCAGTGGCGCGGGCAGGGAGCGCCGGACGACGCCCACCGGGCCGGGGGCGGTGGAGCGGGCCGCGTGGGCGAGAGGGAGCTCGAGCTCCGCTGGTGCGCCCTCCAGCATCCTGCGCCAGTGCGCGAGCTGTTTCTTCAGCACCTCGCCCTGGAGCCACCGGCGCTGCCACACCGCGAAGTCGGCGTACTGCACCTCCAGCTCCGGGAGCGCCGCCGTGCGGCTGGTGCTCCGCGCGTTGTAGAGCTCCGCCAGATCCTGGAAGAGGATGTTCAGCGACCACGCGTCGCACACGATGTGATGCAACACCACGACCAGGCGGTGCTCCTCTTCGCCCAGGCGGATCAGGCGCGCGCGCATCAGCGGAGGCCGCGAGAGGTCGAAGGGGAGGGCTGCCTCTGCTCGGACGAGCTCCTCCGCGCGAGCCTTGCGTTGCTCGGGCGGCAGCGCGCGAAGATCGTCCGCTTGAAAGGGCACCTTCACGGCGGGCTCGACGAGCTGGACCGGCTCATCGTCCTGTTCGAGCAGGCGGGTCCGCAGGATCTCGTGTCGCCGCATCAGCTCGCTCAGGGAGAACTCGAGCGCACCGACGTCGAGCCGCCCGACGAGGTGCAGCGTCCCAGGCATGTTGTAGGCGGCGCTTTCGGGCTCGAGCCGGGCCAGCAGCCACAGCCGTTGCTGCGCGAAGGACAGAGGAAGCGGGGCGCCGTGGTCGACGCGGGCGAGCGGCGGGGCAGCGCCGGGCGAGGGAGCACTGCCGGCCTGGTCGATCCGTGCCGCCAGCGCCACGATGGTCCCCTCCTCGAACAGGGCCCGGAGCGGCAGCTCCACGCCGAGCATGCCTCGGATCCGCGAGATGACCTGCATGGCCAGCAGTGAGTGGCCACCCAGCTCGAAGAAGCCCTGGTCGACGCCCACACGCTCGAGCTTCAGGACGTCCGCCCAGATCCCGGCGAGCGCTGCCTCGGTCGGGGTGCTCGGCGGTTCCCCCTCGCTCGCGGACGGCGGTGGCGGTAGGGCGCGCCGATTCACCTTCCCGGAGGAGCCGTAAGGGAACGCGTCGAGCCGGACGATGGCGGCCGGAACCATGTAGGGCGGCAATCGCGCGGCGAGCTGCGCGCGCAGGGCCGATGGAACCACCTCGGGGGCGGCGACGGCGTACGCGACGAGCCGCGCCTCCCTGCCCGCGCCCGCTCCCTGGAGCAGCACGAGCGCGTCGCGGACTCCCTCGCAGGCGCGAAGCGCGGATTCGATCTCGCCCAACTCCACGCGGAAGCCGCGGATCTTCACCTGTTCGTCGGCGCGGCCCAGGTACTCCAGCACGCCGTCCGTGCGCAGGCGGGCCAGATCTCCGGTGCGGTACATGCGGCTGCCCGGGGTGGTGGAGTGCGGATCCGCCAGGAAACGCTCGGCGGTCAGCGCGGGATCTCGGAAGTAGCCTCGGGCGAGGCCCTCGCCTGTCAGCCACAGTTCCCCCACGCCGCCGGTCGGCACGGGCGCGAGCCGACCGTCGAGGACGTAGGCTCCCATCGTCCGGAGCGGTCGGCCGATCGGGATGTCGTCGAGCCCCGTCGTCGTCGCCGCCGGCAGGTCGTGGCAGGTGGCGGACACCGTCGCTTCCGTCGGCCCGTACACGTTGATCAGGTGGATGGAAGGCGGTGCGTGGCGGTGCCACTGCGTCACCCGATCGGCCTGCACGCGCTCCCCGGCGACGATCACGAATCGCAGCGAGGTGGGCAGGGAGAGCTCCCGCTCGGCGAGCGCGGCGGCCACCGTGTGGAAGAAGGCGGTGGGGAGATCCAGCAGCGTCACCGCGCGCTGCTCGCACCCCGCCAGGAAGCCTTCCACGGTGGCGAGCATGGCCGCATCTCGGAGGACGAGCGTGGCGCCGGTGCAGAGCGCGAGGAAGATCTCCTCCACGCTGGAGTCGAAGCTGAGGGAGTTGAACTGGAGGACGCGATCCTCGGGGACGACACCGAAGTGCACCCGCTCGGCCTGGACGAGGCTGGCGAGGGCGTGGTGGGTCACCATGACGCCCTTGGGGCGCCCGGTGGAGCCGGACGTGTAGATGACGTATGCGAGGTGCTCCGGCGTCACGGAGGGGGGCGGCGGCTCGCGGCGTGTCTCCCCGGCCTCCACCGTCACCACGGTGACGCCCTGTTCCGCGAAGAAGGCCGCGTGGGAAGGGTGCGTCACTGCGATCCGAGCTACCGAGTCCGCGAGGACGTCCGCGCGCCGCGCGTTGCTGAACTCGGGATCCAGCGGCACGTAGGCGCCGCCCGCCTTGAGGATCCCGAGCACCGCGACGATCTGCTCGATCGAGCGCTCGAGGTAGATGACCACCAGGGTGTCGGGGCCGACGCCCAGCTCGCGCAACCGCCAGGCCAGCGCGTTCGCCCGGGCGTCCAGAACTCCATAGGTCAGCGCGTCCTCTCCTGACACGAGGGCCGTCGCCTCCGGGGCAAGCCGCGCGCGCTCCTCGATCCAGGTGTGGACGCAGGCGGGCCGTGGAGCCTCCAGAGCGCGCCCCAACGCGAGCCACCGCGCCCGGTCCTCCTCGGAGTCGAGTTGCAGCACAGCCAGCAGCGCGTCGGGCCGATCGACAGCGCTTCGCAGCAGGGACTCGTACCGACGCAACAGCAGCTCGATCGTTCCGGGCTCGAAGAGATCCGCGTTGTACTCGAACACCGCATGGAAGCGCCCATCGAGCTCGGCGATGGAGAGGGCGAGGTCGAGCTGGGCCGTCCCGAGCTCCAGCTCCAGGGACTCCATGGCCGCGCCCGCGAGCGAGAGCCGCGCGCCGCCAGTGCCCTGGGCCAGCGCGGCGAGCCCCTTCTCGCTCCGAGGCGGAGGCTGCTGGAACGAGAACATGGTCTGGAACAGGGGCGAGCGGCTCGCCTGGCGCAGCGGTGCCAGCCGCTCGACGAGGAGGCTGAAGGGCATGGCCGCGTGATCGAGCGCCTCGTGGACGGTCCGGCCCACCTCGGCCATCAACGCGCGGAACGGGAGCCCACCGTCCAGCTCCAACCGCAGCACCAGGGGGTTGACGAAGTATCCGACCGTCTCGGCCAGCTCGGCGCGCGCGCGGCCCGCCGACGGCGCTCCCACCCAGAGCTCCCGCTGGCCGTTGTGCCGATGCAACAGCGTGGCGTACGCCGCCAGCAGGGGCGCGAAGGGGGTGGTCGCCTCTCGGCGGAAGAGCTCCTTCAACCGCGCCGTGAGCGAGGCATCCAGCACGCGCTCCCGCCTGCCGCCGCGGTACGTCTGCACTGGTGGGCGGGGGTGATCCGCCAGGTGCTCGAGGACCGGCGGCGAACCCGACAGCCGACGCTGCCAGTACTCCCAGAGCCGCTGACCGTGGGCACCTTCGAGCTGCTCCTGCTCCCAGCGCACGGCGTCCGCATAGGAGGCCGCGGGGGAGGGGAGCACCGCGGCGGTGCCATCGCGCTCCGCCGGGTAGATCGCTGAGAGCTCCCGGGCGAGCTGCCCGAGCGACCAGAAGTCCGCGATCAGGTGGTGCACCACCACCAGCAGCACCTGCTCGGAGCCGCTTCGCCGGTACAGCCGGAGCCGGAGCAGGGGACCTCGCTGGAGCTCGAACGGGAGCGACGCCTCCTCGCGCAGGCGGGTGCGCAGGGCGTCCTCGCTCCAGCCGGAGGCGTCCTCGGTGCGGAGGTCGACCTCGCCATGGTCGTGGAGCCGCTGGAAGGGCTTCCCGTCTTGCGCGTGGAAGGTGGTGCGCAGGCCAGGGTGACGATCGACGAGCCGGTGCACCGCGCGCCGGAGCAGCGCCTCGTCGAGCGGCTCCAGGACACGGAGCGCCGCGGCGATGTGGTAGGCGGCGCTGTCGGGCGCGAGCTGGTGCAGGAACCACAGCGCGCGCTGGCCGTGCGAGAGCGGGAAGTCGCCCGACGCCGTGCCCACCGGGCTCTCCGGCCGCCACTGGCGCGCGTCGGCTGCACGGGCCGCTTCGACTTCGGCGACGATCTCCGCGAGCGTGCGGCTGCCCAGCAGGCGCGCCAGCGGCACGCTCACTCCCAGGCGCAGCTGGAGCCGATGCTGGAGCTCCACGCTCGACAGTGAGTCCAGGCCCAGCACCTCCTGACCCGCCGTGACAGGGACGGGCAGAGACAGGACCTGGGAGACCTCCTCCGCCACCTCGCGCCACAGCGGTGAAGCCCCGGACCTGGTGGGCGCATCCTCCATGGCGGCAGCCGCCCCGGCGCTTGCCGTGCTCAGCGTGGCGCTTGCCAGGGACTGCAACTCGCCCGAGAGGAACGCCGCGCGGCATGCGTGCCGCTGGATCTTCCCGCTCGACGTCTTGGGCACGGTGCCCGGCTCGAGCAGTACCACCGCGTGGAGCGCCAGTTCGTGCTGCTCGGTCACCGCACGGCGGATCGCGTCGATGACCTCGTCGAGGCCGCTCTCCGCGCGCTGCGCGGCGACCTCGTACACGACCACGAGCTGCTCGGCGCCGTCGGCCTCCACGGAGAACGCCGCGCCGGAGCCGGGGCGCACCGCGGGATGGCTCTGCTCGACGGTGCGCTCGATGTCCTGCGGGTAGTGGTTCAGCCCGCGGATGATGATGAGGTCCTTGGCGCGTCCGGTGACGAAGAGCTCGCCGTCACGAAGGAACCCGAGATCGCCCGTGCGCAGGAAGGGGCCCTCGCCCGAGTCGCGCAGCCGGGCCTGGAAGGTCCGCTCCGTGGTCTCCGGCTGGCCCCAGTAGCCTCCGGCCACGCTCTCGCTCGAAACCCAGATCTCGCCGATCTCCCCATCGCGCCGGAGCGCGGAGGTATCCGGATCCACGACGACCAACTGGCCCTCGAGCACGTTCCGACCGGAGCTCACGAAGTGCTTTGCCTCGGCGTGCCCGGCCTCCGCGGGGACGGCCTGGCCGCGTTGGAGCGCCAGCCCGTCGAAGGACTCCACCCGGGGCGCCTGCCCGACCTCGGAGCCCGAGACAATCAGCGTCGCCTCGGCCAGCCCGTAGCAGGGATAGAACGCTTCTCGGCGGAACCCGACCGGGCCGAACGCTCGGGTGAAGCGCTCGAGGGTGTCGGGGCGGATGGGCTCGGCCCCGTTGAAGGCCACGCGCCAGCAGCTCAAATCCAGGCCCTCGCACTGCTCCGGGCGGATCTTGCGCGTGCACAGCGCGTACGCGAAGTCCGGACCACCGCTGGTCGTGCCGCGGTGGCGGGAGATCGCCTGCAGCCAGCGCAGCGGCTGCTGGAGGAAGTCCATCGGCGACATGAGCACGGCCGGGTAGCCGGTGTAGAGCGGCTGGAGGATGCCGCCGATGAGCCCCATGTCGTGGTACGGCGGCAGCCAGATGATGGCCCGGCTCGTCCGGTCCTGCTGGAAGCACCGCCGGATCGCATCCAGGTTGTGCAGCAGGTTGCGGTGGGTGAGCGTCACGCCCTTGGGCAGGCTCGTCGAGCCGGAGGTGTACTGGAAGAAGGCCAGCGAGGCGCTGGAGAGCCTCGGCGGCTTCCAGTCCTCCGCGGCGCCATCGTCGATCTCATCCGAGGCGATCCATCTCAGCCGTGCCAGCCCGGGCGCGAGCGAAGAGAACTGGCGCAGCAGCTCCAAGTGCTCCGTCCGCGTGAGGCCGACGGCCGCCTGGGCGTCGACGGCGATCGCCTGGAGCCGCATCAGCGAGCGGTCGTGCCGCGGCGGGTACACGGGGACGGCCACCATCCCGGCGTAGAGACAGCCGAAGAACGCGGCGATGTACTCGAGCCCCGGCGCGTAGAGCAGCAGGATGCGGGTGCCCGGCGGCAGCTCCGCCAGCCGCGAGGCGATGGATCGGGCGCGACGATCCAGCGCGGCGTACGTCAGTCGCTCCTCCTGCTCCTCGCCGTCCACCAGGAAGGTGTAGAGGCCGAAGTCAGGCTCCTGCTGCGCCCGCTCGCGCAGCAACTCCACCAGCGTGGACGCGCGGGCGTGGGGATCGCTGTGATGGCTCATTGAGGTCGGTCTCGGCGGCGGGGTTCCCAGGCTTCTGCTCGCTGGCGGGTCACCCGATTGCATTGGAGATTCTGCGCCCAGTCTGGAGCCCGTCGCCTCCCGGTGCAAGCAACGGCGGCGGGCCCGCCGGGAGCTTCTGGAGAGGAGCTTCGCGCTGCGGTAACCTCATCTCCTCTCCTGTCACCGCGTGGGTTTTTCTTGAGGATCTGTCTCATCGCACTTCCCTGGTCGCTGTATCGCCACCCGTCGGCCGCCTTGGGCGCGTTGAGCGCCTTTCTGAAGCAGCAGGAGCCCGGCTTCGAGGTGATCTGCCGCTCGGACTTCCTCGACGCGGCGGTGGCGCTTGGCTTCGGCTGCTACGACAAGATCTCTCAGTCCTCGTACGACGTCGGGGAGATGCTGTACGCGGCGCTGTGCTTCCCGGAGCGGAAGGAGCAGGTGCGCGACTTCTTCATCTCGCGGATGGAGGAGTCCGGTGCGCCGCTCGTGGGGCCGGGCAGCTTCCTCGATCCGGCGATCCACGGCGAGAGCCCGACCTGGGCGAGCGCGTTCGACGTCATCCACTCCCGCCTCGAGGCGCACCTGGAGCGCGTCGCCGAGGAGGTGGCCGGGCGCTACGAGCTCGTCGGATTGACGACCTGCTTCGGCCAGCTCTTCGCGAACCTGGCGCTCAGCATGCGGCTCAAGCGGCGCTCCCCCGGGACGCGGATCGTGCTCGGGGGCTCGACGGTCTCCGAGCGCGTCGGCCCGTCGCTGCTCCAGGAGCTCGACAGCTTCGACTACGTCATCCAGGGGGAGGGCGAGCAGCCGCTGCTGGCGTTGGCGCGCCGGCTGGCCTCGGGATCCTCCGATGTCAGCGACCTGAAGGGGCTCATCTCGCGAGAGACCGCCAGCGCGCTCCCGCGTGGCGCGCCCTTCTGGGAGGTCTCCGACGTCAACAGCCTGCCCATCTCCGACTACAGCGAGTACGCCGTCAAGGCGGAGGCGCTCAACATCCTCTGGCTGATGACGGTGGAGGGCTCTCGGGGATGCTGGTGGGATCGGGCCAAGCGGACCGGCAACCCCAAGGCGACGTGCCACTTCTGCAACCTGAACGTGCAGTGGAACGGCTACCGCGAGAAGGGGGCCGAGCGGCTCGTCTCGGAGGTGGTGGCCCTCAACGAGCGCTACCACAACAACGTCCTCTTCTTCCTCGACAACATCATCCGCCTCAAGGGAGTGGACGACTTCGCGCGGCGGCTCATCGACACGGGCAAGGACTTCGTCATCTTCTACGAGATGCGCGCCAACATCCGTCCCCACGAGCTGCTGCTGCTGTGGGAGGCCGGTGTTCGCTTCGTCCAGTTCGGGATCGAGAGCCTCTCCGAGTCATACCTGAAGCGGATCGGCAAGGGCACGTCGGTGATCACCAACCTGCAGGTGATGAAGATCTGCCATGAGCTGGGGATCGTCAACGGCGCGAACCTCCTCACCGACTTCCCCGGCGGGCGGCAGGAGGAGGTGGAGGAGACCTTCGCAACCATCCAGCGGTTCGCGCTCGCCTACGAGCCGCTCTCGGCCAACCGCTTCTGGCTCGGGCGCGGGGCCACCGTCCAGGTGCTGAACGACGAGTACGGGATCCGCAACCTGCGCAACGCCGACTTCTACCGCGTCGGGCTGCCCGAGCCGCTCTATGAGCGCCTGAGCCTGCTCGATCTCTCGTACGATCAGGACACACCCGCCGCTGACTGGAGCAGCGTCCGCGTGCTCTGCAAGCAGTGGGGGGCCGCCTACGCCGCCGCCCGCGCCACCGAGTACCGGCACCTGCTGACGTACCTCGACAGCGGGCAGTCCATGCGCATCTTCGACGCGCGGACCGGGGTGCTCCGGAACCTCGTCCTCAAGGGCCTCGCCCGCGATGTCTACATGTTCTGCGCGGAGATCCGCCGCTGGGAGGAGCTCCGCCGCGAGTTCATCGAGCCGGGCCGGGCCGACGCGGGGCAGCTCGCGGAGCTGATCGAGACGTGGAACCAGCAAGGCCTGCTCTACCGGGAGGGGACGCGCCTGGAGGGAGGGAGGTTCCTCTCGCTGGCGCCCGCCTTCACGCCCGAGATGGCTGTGCGGCGCATCCGCGCGGCCCACGTGGCGGAGCTGCAACGGCGCGGTGCCGGGGCCTCGGAGCCGGGCCCCCTTCATCCGCTCCAGCAGGTGGGTGACGCGGTCTCGCAGCCCGTCCAGGTGAAGGCGTAGGGCGACGAGCCGCCACGGCCCTCCGGTGCTCAGAGCCGGAGCGTGGTGTACGTGGACACGCGCAGGTTCGCCGTCGTCCACGCCGGCAGCCGCGAGCGTGCCTCCTCGAGCGGCGGCGGCCATTCCGCGAAGAAGGCCTGCACGTCCACCGGCACCTCCTCACGCTCCTTCAGGAGGAGCGTGAGCTCGCGGCTCCCCTCTGAGGAGGGGAGCACGTCGAGGACGTAGTCCGTGTCGTCCGGATCCAGTGGAGGGAGGGGAGCCGGGAGCGACCAGCCCGCGAGGGTGGTCTTCGGGATCCTCAGCCGGACGAGGTACGCCTTTCCCGACTCGAGGCGCAACCGCACGGTGCGGAGCGCCGTGGTCTCATCGTAATGCGACTCGAGCACCTCGAGCCGGGGGGCGGGCAGAGCCGCGGGCGGCGTCGGAGCCTCGTAGCCACCGCGAAAGCCCGGCATCCGCGCGGTCGCATGGAGTTGTTCGGGCTGTCCGGAGAGCGCCGCGAGTGGATCGGGAAAGTCCCAGCTCGAGAACAGCAGCTTGCTCTGGCCCTCTTGCTGGCGGTGCTCCAGCCAGAGCCGTTTGGGACGCTCGGGCGTGTACGGGAAGTGGAGGATCAGCGCGACCAGGAAGGCCACGCCCACCGTGGCGAACGCGGCGATCGAGGGGCCGAAGCGGGCGCTCTCCTGTTGAGGGGCGAGCCCGAGCACGGACGCCGAGGCCACCGGCAGAGCGACCAGCAGCGCCACCAACGGTTCGAGCGGCACCCCCAGCCGGAGGTGGCCCGCCACTGGGATGAAGAGCTCCAACAGGGAACGTCCCAACTGCACGGTCAGCACCAGGCCTGGCAACCACCCTCCGTACAGGGCCGCTAGCCGGGCCCGAGGCGAGGCGGAGGCGGAAGCGGCGATCAGCCCGAGCGCGCCGCCCACCGTCCACCACAGCGGAAGGTAGGCGGTGCCGAGCCCCAGCAGCTGCATGGCCCCGAGCGTCAGCACCCACAGCCAGATCCCGGCAAGCCACGCCGAGCACATCCGCTCCTGTGAGGGCACTCCCCGGGAGGTCAGCCTTCGGGCCCATAACGCGCGGGGGAGCAGCGCTCCAGTGACGGAGAGCCCGCCGAAGGCCGCGACGGCCAGCCACGGAGAGGAGTACCAGCCGTGCGGGCGGTTGAAGACGTAGTAGGGCAGGAAGGCGAGGGCCACCGGGAGCACCAGCGCCATCACGAGCGAGACCACGAGGAACCCGAGTCCCTCGAGGGCCACGAACAGCCGGATGACCCTCCGCCGCGCGGCGAGGACGGTGGCACCGGCCGCGAGCAGCGCGGCGACCGCGGCCCAGGCCCAGGCCCCCTGGAGGCCGTAACGGATCATCCAGAGCCCCAGCACGTCATAGTAGATGGACGGGCCCGAGGCGCCCTCGGACGGGAATGGCCGCGAGGTGAGCTCGCGCGTGACCGCCAGCGCGCTGTCGCCCATGTGCTGGAGGCTGCCGGGCTCCACCCGATCGGGTCGATCCAATGGGGAGTGCACCGCGTAGCCATCCTGGAACAGGGCGAGATCCAGCCCGGGGATCCGCGCGGTCCGGTACACGTGGCTGTCTGTGTCCGCCGGGATCAGGTGGTTCTGGAAGAGGTCCTGTCCGAGCACATCGCCGAAGGGGTCGGGCACGGCGCGGGCATAGGCATCCAGGAGCCAGGAGGCGTCCGGCCCGGCCTGGAAGAGGATCGCCCGTCCACCCAGGCCGGTGGCCTCGAGGTTCACGAAGGCACGGACCTGGCTCGCCCACCGGTGCTTCATGAATCCAGCCGCGCCGAGCAGGCCATACTCCTCGGCCCCGTTGAAGTTGAAGATGACGCTGTTCTCGAGCTCCGGCTCGTTCGCGAGCGCCCGCGCCACCTCGACCATCGCGGCGATGCCGAGCGCATCATCAGCGGCTCCGCTCCCCTCGGGGGCTGAGTCGTAGTGGGCCGAGAGGAGCACCGCGTCCGGTCTGCGTCCCGGCAGGCGGGCCACCACGTTCTGGGTGCTGTAGGCGATCAGGGTGTCGTCATCGAGGTAGACCCCCTCCACCTCCTGGAGCTCCACCTCGACGCGCGGGAGTTCGCTCAGCACGCCGACCAGGTAGGTGGCGGCCTCCCGGTGGGCGGGGGTGCCGGGGATGCGTCGGCCGATGTCCTCCGCGAGGTGGCGCATGACGCGCTGAGCGCGCTCCTCGGAGAACTCGGAGGAGGGCGCGTCCGCGGCGAGGGGGCGTGGCGTCTGGCTCGCGCCGCCCTGGATCGCGACGACCGCGAGGACGAGACCCAGGCCAAGCAGCCATGGGCGGAGCGCTTCATCACGTGAGGGGGGGCGTGTCGGGTCCACGTCGTCCGGTGCTACTTCTTGAGCTTGCCCAGGAGCTTGTCCAGCTTCGCCTGATCCAACCCGGCCAGCGGGAAGTCCGAGGGCGCGAACACCTGACGATCCGGGGCGCCGCGCTCCGCGAGCAGCGTCCGGAGCGCCTCCAGGTACCGGGCCGAGAGCCGCTCCACGGTGGCGACCTCGTACAGGGCGGCACTGAAGTACCAGGTGACGTGGAGCTGAGCGTCCGCCATGCGCGCGATCACCGCCAGCTTGTGCCGACGCGTGGGGGCCCGCTGCTCCGGGTGGTCCAGCACGGTGAACCATGGGCCCGAGAGGTGGTACTGCCCGACGTACCGGAACAGCACCTCGGCCTGGGGAGCACCGGCCAGCCGGGCACGGAGCTCCGCGTTCGTCGAGAGGTAGCGCAGCACTCCGTAGCCCAGGCCTCGGTTCGGCACTGAGCGGAGCTGCTCCTTCACCGTCCGCACGGTGGCGCCGGGCCCCGCCTGCTCCGGCGTGAGCCGCACCGGGTACAGCGAGGTGAGCCATCCCACCGTTCGGGAGAGATCCACGTCCTCGAAGACGTCCTCGCGCCCGTGGCCCTCGACGTCCAGCAGGAGTTCCGGATGGCCGGTCCACTCCCTCAGAGCCCAGGCCAGCGTGGCGATCAGCAGCTCGCCGATCTCACACCGGTAGGCCTCGGGCAGCTCCTTGAGCAGCTGCCGGCTCTCATCGAGGGACAGGGAGTGCGTGAGCTCCCGCTCCAGACTCGCGGGCAGAGTGGCCCCTGGGTGATCCACCGGCAGCAGTCGGGGCGGCTCCTGCCCCTGGGCGGTCCAGTGAGCCAGCTCCTCCCTCAGCCGGGGCGAGTCCGCGTAGCCCTGGAGGCGCTCGAGCCAGGAGCGCACCGAGGTGGTCCTGGGAGGCAGCTGGCACGCGCGGCCTTCCCCGAGCTGCTCGTAGGCGATCTGGAGTTGCTCGAAGAGGACGCGCCAGGAGACTCCGTCCACCACGAGCCGGTGCGCGGCGATCAGCAGCCGGCTCGGGCGGTGGGGCCCCAGCTCGAGCAGGGCCGTCGCCACCATGGGCCCCCCAGCGAGCCTGAGCCCCGCCTGGAGCTCACGTCCGAGCCCCTGGAAGTGCTCCTCGAGCTGGGCGTCGGGCACCGAGGAGAGATCGATCCGCGTGAAGGGCATCGGCGCGTCGGGCGGGGCGATCAGGGCCTCCCAGTCGGACCCGCTCCGCGTCACTCGGAGTCGGAGCGCGTCATGGTGGTGCAGCAGCACGGTCAAAGCCTGCTGGAGCCTGGACGCGTCCAGCGGCTGCCGCGCCTCGAGCGGCACGACGATGCCCCAGCTGTCGAGCTCTGGCACCTCCTGCTCGAGGAACCACCGCTGGATCTGGGTGAGCGGGAGCGGCCCGGTGAGCGGCCCTTCGTCGGTCGGCGCGGCGGGCGCCTGGGTGGCGACGCTCGCCAGTTCGGCGATGGTCTGGTGCTGGAAGAGCTGCCGCGGGGTCAGCTTCAGCCCCGCCTGGTTGGCCTTCGAGACGACCAGGATCCCCAGGATCGAGTCGCCGCCCACGCTGAAGAAGTTGTCGGTGACGGACACCTCCTTCAGGTTCAGGACCTGGCACCAGACGCGCGCCAGCGTGGCCTCCATGGGAGTGCGGGGGGCGACGAGGTTGCTCCGCTGCCGCCGCCGCGCCTCCTCCAGCGAGGGGAGGGCGTCGTAGTTGATCTTCCCGTTCAGCGTGAGCGGCAGCTTCTTCAGGTGCACGTAGGTGTTCGGGAGCACCTCCTCGATGAGCCGCTCAGCGAGGAAGGCCCGGAGCTGATCGCGATCCTGCTCCTGGCGCGAGACGTAGTAGGCGACGAGCACCTCGTTGCCGTTCGTGTCCCGCTTGAGCATCACCACGCTGTCACGCACCTGCGGGTGCTGGTTGAGGGCGTGGCGCAGCTCGCTCAGCTCGATGCGGTAGCCGTGGTACTTCACCTGGTTGTCCGCCCGGCCGAGGTGCTCGAGGGTGCCGTCGGGCAGGTGGCGGGCGAGATCCCCCGTCCGGTACATCCGCGCCCCGGGCATGGCGCTGAACGGATCGGGGAGGAACGCCTGCGCGGTCAGGTCCGGGCGGTTCAGGTACCCGCGGGCGAGCGCCGCGCCGCCGATGTAGAGCTCGCCGGCCATGCCCACCGCCACAGGGCGCAGCCTCGCGTCGAGCACGTAGACCTGGGTGTTGTCGATGGGGCGCTCGAGGGGAAGGGTGCTGGCCGCGACGAAGGGCCGCGATGGATCCAGCCGGAACGTCATGACACCCACCGTCGTCTCGGTGGGCCCGTAGTGGTTGTAGATCCGGCACCCCGGCGCCTGGGTTTGCAGCTGCTCGGCCCACGCGCGGGGCGTCACCTCGCCGCCCAGCACGAGCCGCTGCCGCGGGAGGAGGGCCTCGGTTGCGCCAGCGCTCGCGAGCGCGCGCAGGTGGCTGGGGACGATCTTGAGCACGTCGATCGGGTTGCGCCGGACGTACTCCACGAAGGCCGCCGGATCCGACGCGCGCTCGGCGGAGATGACGTGCAGGGTTCCCCCATTGCAGAGCGCGGGGAAGATGACGGTGTTGCCGAGGTCCGCCGAGAAGGTGGAGACGGTGGCGTAGGCCGCGCCCTCGGGCAGCTCCAGCCGCTCCATCACGCTCGCCACGTAGTTGTAGAGCTGCCGGTGCTCGACGACGACGCCCTTGGGGCGGCCAGTGGAGCCGGACGTGAAGAGGACGTACGCGGGGTGCTCCAGGCGGGCGCCGCCGCTCGGAGCGTCCGAGGGCTCCTCGGCGAAGGTGGACTCCTCATCGAGGCACAGCACCTCGTGCCCCTCGGTCGCTGGCACCATCTCGCGCAGCCGCTTCTGGGTGAGGAGCACCTTCGCCTGGATGTCGTCGATCAGCCCGGTGAGTCTCTGCCGGGGCTGGGCCGGATCGAGCGGGACGTAGGCCCCGCCTGACTTCAGGACGGCCAGGATGCCGACCATGATCTCGAGCGAGCGGTTGAGGCACAGCCCCACGCGTGTCTCCGGGCCCACACCCCGGCGGCGGAGCCCGTGCGCTACCTTGTTGGCCCACGCGTCGAGCTGCGCATAGGTGAGCGTGCTCTCCTCGTACACGAGCGCCACCCGATTCGGATGGCGCGCGGCCTGCTCCTCGATCCAGGTGTGGACGCAGCGCGCGGGGTGCTCCCGGGCCGTGGCGTTGAAGTCCACCAGCAACCGCGCCCGCTCGCGGGGGCTCACGGGATCCAGCTCCTCCAGCCGTGCGCGGGGCGCGTGGGAGATCTGTTCCAGGAGCGCCTCGAGTTGCCCGAGCACCTGTTCGGCGGCGGCGGGCGGGAAGAGGGCGCGATCGGACTGGAGTTCGAGCACCAGCGTGGAGGGCGTCCGCGTGCAGCAGAGGCACAGCTTGGACTGATCAACGTAGGCGCGCGTCTGCTCGAGCCGGAGCTCCCCAGCGCCCTCGAGCGCTGCCTCCGAGTGGTCCTCCCAGCGGAAGCCGATGGCGGGGAAATCGCGGCCGGGCACACGCTCGCCGTCCGCGGTGGGCCAGCTGTAGTAGCGCTGCCACTCCAGCACCTCGCGCTGTGCCTGCTGGAGCTGCAGGGCCAGCTCGCCCAGAGGTTGGGCCGCGTCGAGGCGGGCGCGCAGCGGCACCCATCGCGCGAGGGGGCCGGCCAGCTCCGCCAGATCCGCGTGCTCGCGCCCGTCGCTCTGGAGTCCCAGCACCAGGTCCGCCTGGCCGGTCAGCTTCCAGATCTCCGCGCTCCAGATGGCGAGCACCAACCCGTCGAGCGTGCACCCCAGCTCGCGCGCCGCCGCGTCGAGCCGCTCCAGCCGCCCGCCGCTCAGCGTCAGCTCCAGCGAGGCCGGGTCGAACGCCCGCGCCACGCTCGTGGGGGACTCGAAGGGCAGCGTCACCGCCGCGCCCGTGGTGCTCCCGTGCTTCTCCCAGAAGATGGCGGCGGGGTGGGCGCGGTCCGCCAGCTCCTCGTGCAGCTCGTTCTGCCACTCGGAGAAGGAGAGGTGCGAGGCCGGCTCCTCGTCCGCCGGGCTTTGCGCCTGCCCCGCATGGTCCCGCTGCAGCTCCGAGTAGATCCGCCGCAGGGTGGCGGCGTCGGCACACAGCGCCGGGGCCACCAGTCCGAGCAGGTGCTGCCCGGTGTCCAGCGTCATCAGGACCACGCGCAGCACGGGGCCGGTGTCGAGCGCGAAGGCTCGCTGGCCCACCCGCTCGAAGTGGGCGCGGGCGCGCTCCTCGCGCGTGGCGGCGGGAAAGGCGCGGAGATCCACCCGGTCCCACTCCACCTCACCGCTCGCGGCGATCTCCTGCGCCGGGGCGTCGAGCCCGGGTAGCGTCGGGAAGCGGGTTCGGAGCACCTCGTGGCGCGCGACGAGCCGGGCCACCGCGCGCTCGAGCGCGTCCAGGCGGGGCGCCCCCTCGATGCGCATCAGGGCTTGGGCCCGGAGCGGCTGGTTCCTGCCGTGCAACCGCCACAGGCGAAGCTGCTGGGGCGAGAGCCGATACCTTTCGATGCTCACTTGCGATCTCCCGAACGTCACGCGGGGAGCGCCGACCTCCGACTGGCCACACGCCCCGCCTGTTCCATCATCGCCCGATGGACGCCGCCTGCGGGGAGGTTTTGTTCCACTGGCGCACCAGCGACTCCATCTGCCCCACGTAGTCCCGCTGCCGGACGCGCTTCTCCTCCGGAGGGACGGAGGCGATCTCCAGGGCCAGGAGCTGGTGGGCCAGCCGCATGAGCGCCTTGAACTGATCCATCTGGAGCCCCCGCCCGAGCAGGTAGGGGATGATCCAGAAGTCGAACGACCACTGCGGCAACCAGGCGGAGTCCTTCACCGTGAGGAACAGCCGGTCGATGTGATCCATCGCCTCGAGGCTCTCCATGGTGGCGTGTCGCCAGATGAAGCCCTGGCCGGAGATCCCGTACTGCTGTCGCTTCGCGTCCACGGGGGTGCCGGGCTCGCAGTACCAGAGCTGCGTGCGGTAATAGTCCGGCCGGGTCTCCTGGAGGAATGCGAGCGTCTCATCGACGGTCTCCTCCGTCTCGCCGGGGAAGCCCAGGATGAACGAGGCGAAGGTGAGAATGCCGTTGGCATGCAGCCGCTTCATGCCGTTCACGTACTTGTCGACCGTGGCGGCCTTGTTCATGTTGCTCAGGATCCGCGGCGAGCCGGACTCGATCCCCAGGAAGACGCCGCGGCACCCGCTCTGCGCCGCCAGATCCACGGCCTCGTCGTCCGAGTTGCTGCAGCGGAAGTAGGAGAACCAGTTGAAGTCGTACTGGCGCTCGATCAGCAACCGGCACAGCTCCTTGAAGCGCTTTAGCGGCACGTTGAACGTATCGTCGATGAAGACGACGTTCCGGGTGCCCAGCTCGGCCATGGCCTCCAGCTCGCGCGCCACCGCATCCATGCCCGCGAGGGTGAGATTGCCGGCGCGCATTGGGTAGGCGCAGAACGAACAGCTGTACGCGCAACTCCGGGCGGTGCGGGTCTGGAGCGTGGGCCCCAGGGCACCCTCCGCCACACCGCGCCAGTCGATGAAGTTCTCGTCGAGCGAGTTGCTCTCCGCCTGCGGTGGGTTGAGCCGGTAGCGCCCCGCGCGAACGGGGCCGCCGCTGGCGGGATAGATGATGTTGGGGACGTCCTCCAGATCCTGGCCCGCCCTCAGCCGCTCGAGCACCCGCGAGAGCGTGAGCTCGCCCTGGCTCTCGACGACGTAGATGTCCGCGCCGAGATCGTCGAGCACCACCGCGAGCTCGTTCCCCTCGTACCGCCGGTGATGGTTGGAGATGAGCGGACCGCCGACGATGATCCGGACCTCGGGGTTGTGCCGGCGAATGAACTGCACCATCTCGATGACGGGATCATTGAGAACGTAGAAGGTGGTGGTGATGGCCACCGCGCGGGGGTTCTGCGCGAGCAACTCGGCCAGCCGCTCCTTCTCGTGCTGGAAGAGGTTGAGGTACGTCACGTCATGGCCGCGGCGGCGCAGGAAACTGGAGAGGTAGACGGCCGCGAGGCTCGGGATGTCTCCGGAGCGGAACTCCGGGTGATGCATCCCCGAAGGCAGGGCCCTGCGATAGACGTGGTTCAGCAGGTCCACGTAGTTGAGGCGTCGGCCTTCGAGTTCGACGAAGCTGAACTTCAGATCCCGGTACGCCTCGGAGTCCTCGCCGTAGCGCCTGAGCCCGGCCTCGTACTCGTCGAACGGGGTCTCGTTGTATCCAATGATGATGCAATCGCGACGCGTCGACTCCTCCATGACTGCTCCCTGTGGTTCGGCTCGCCGCCGCCGGATCCGCCTCGCCACGGTGAGGTGAAGCTGCTTCCAGGATGAGAGAGAAACGCTCACCTCGGCCGCTGCGTACGAATGCGCGGTTTTGGCGGATACTTGCAGACGTCGCCCAATGGTTCAACCAGCACCACGAGCGCTCAAGAGCATCTCGGAGCCCCCATTAGCACGGACAGCGTCTGCCAAGGTTCCACGAGGAGACGCTTGAGCACGTGCCGAAGTTGCTCCAGCGTGCGCGTGGCCGTGGCCTCGTCGATCCGGTCGCGCTGCCAGCCGAGCTCGAGCCTCAACGGGGGGCCTGGGATGGCCACCAGCGATAGCGGGTAGGGCCAGCGATCGATGATGCGCAGCGCCTCGACCGAGAAGCCCGGCGCAGCGCGCTCGAGGACGAAGCGGTTGGGGTAGTTCTCGAAGCGCAGGATGCTGTCGAACACGGGGCTGTCGTCCGGCAATCCGGCCCAGCGCCGCACCGCCGAGAGCGGGACATGCTCGAACTGACGTTGCTCCACCTGCTGGGCCTGCAACTCCGCCAGCCATTCGAGGGCGGAGGCGTCCGGTGCCAGCCGCACCCGGGTTGGGAGCGTGTTGATCAGGTGCCCGACCATCTCCTCCACCCCCGGGATGTTCACGGGGCGTGTGGCCGCAGTCACTCCGAAGACGACTTCCTGGGTGCGGTGGTGACTGGCCAGCACCAGCGCCCACGCCCCCTGGACCAGGGTGTTCACCGTGAGCCGGTGCGCCCGCGCCAGCTCCTGGAGCGCTTCCGTGGTGGCTGGCTCGAGCTCGATCGTGTGCTCGGCATATCGCGCATGCTCCGGCAGGAGCGGTCGGTCATTCGGAGGACGGGAGATCGCTGACGGTTCTTTCACGTCCGCCAATACGCGCCTCCAGTACGCCTCGGCGCGCCAGGACTGCTGGCGCTGCAGCCAGGCGACGAGCTCCCGGAAGGGCGGTTGCGGAGGCAACTCCACGGGGGCCCCGCGCGAGAGGGCTCCATACACCGTGAACACCTCTTCCAGCAGCAGGGACATGCTCCAGCCATCGAGCATGCCGTGGTGGCTGCTCCACACGAGGTGGACCGCCTCGGGGGCGAGCTGGACGAACGTGAGCCGCAACATCGGCGGGCGGTTCGCGACGAAGCCTGTCCCTCGGTCCGCCTCGAGCAACTGCTCCAATGCGGCGCGCGCCTCGTCCTCCGTCCGTCCCGTCCAGTCGAGCCACTCGACGGGGAGCACGAGCTTGCGGTGAACGAGCTGGTGGGGCTCGGCCAGCCCCTCCAGCGCCACCGAGCTTCGGAGCGCCGGGTGCCGCTCCATCACCCGCTGGCATGCCGCGACGAAGGCGTCCGGCGAGAAGCGCCCCACCAGCCGGCAGGAGAGCTGGGTGAAGTAGGCCCACGCTCCAGGATGCGCTCGCGTGTGCTCGAACATCTCGCGCTGGCCGAGCACGAGCGGGTACACATCCTCCGCATCGGGCGCGTCCTTCAGTAGGAGTTCGAGAGCTCTCGGCGCCAGACGCGCGAGCGGGAAGCTGGCCGCACGGCCCCGGAGCCCGCCCTCGCGTGCGAGTGCGACGAGTTCCCGCAGCGTCTGGAGGAAGCGCTCCGCGAGCCGCGCGATCGTCTCGGCGCGGTGGCGGGTCTCGCTGTACGTCCAGCCCACCTTCAGCCGGCCACAGTGGATCAGCCCGCTGACCTCGAGCGCGTGAGTGCGCGGAGCCATCGGGCTGACGGTCGGGCCCGGCGACTCCTCCGCGGGCCGGAAAAGGTCGTCACCCGCGAACACCTGATCGAACTGCCCCAGGTAGTTGAACACCACCTGCGCTTCGCTCGTGGGCGCCGCATCCTCGTCCTCCTGGCGCAGGTAGCGCAGGATGCCGAAGTCGATGCCCTGGTTCGGGATGCCCTGGAGTCGATCCTTCACGGACTCCAGCACCTCCAGCAGATCACCGCCCGCGGGCGCTTCGAGCACGACGGGGAAGATCGAGGTGAACCACCCCACCGTCCGCGAGAGGTCCACGTCATCGAACAGTGGCTCCCGACCATGGCCCTCGAGATCCACGAGCCACTTGCGGTCGTTCGTCCAGTGCGCCAGCGCGGACGCGAGCGCCGTGAGCAGGACATCGTTCATCCCGCAGTGGAACGTCTCGAGCACTTCGCGGAGGAGCGCCGACGTCTCCTCCGCGCCGAGCTCCACGGAGTGGGTCCGGGCGTCCGCGACGGTGTCACGGGTGGTCGAGGCCCCGGGTACCTCCTCCGGGAGCCGCGTCACGTTGGAGCGATCCAGCCGGCTCCAGTAGTCGAAGGCGGGAGCGGGTGTGGCCGCGTACTCGTGCAGCCGCCTGGCCCAGTGCTGGTACGAAGTGGTCTTCGCGGGGAGGACGAGCTCGCGGCCCTGTAGAAGTTCCCGGTGCGCCGTCTGGAGATCCTCTAGCAGGACGCGCCAGGAGAAGCCGTCCACGGCCAGGTGGTGGGCGAGGAGCAGCAGGCGTCCCGCCCCGTGGCCGAGGTCGAACCATGCGGCCCGTAGCAACGGACCCTGCTGGAGATCGAGGCTCTCCTGCAGCCGTGCCGCGGTGGCCTCCAGCTCGCGGCGCTGCCGCTCTGGCGGCAGTCCCGAGAGCTCGAACGTGCTTACGACCAGGGCGGGATCCGGTTCGACGCAGCGCTGGGTCCAGCCGTGCTCGGTGGACTCGAAGCGCAGCCGGAGCGCGTCATGGTGGGCAAGGAGCGCCCGGATCGCCGGCTCGAGGAGCGCCGGACGGAAGGGCTCGCGCGTCTCCAGCAGCACGGCCTGGTTGAAGTGGTGGGGCGCGGGTTGGGGCTGACGGAAGAACCATCGCTGGATCGGGGTGAGCGGGACGTCGCCCGTGACCAACCCCTGCTCCGCGGTGATGGCCCCGCCGGTGCCTGCCACCGCCGCGAGCTCCTCGAACGTCTGGTGATCGAAGAGTTGCTTCGGAGTCAGGTGCAGGCCGGCCCGGTTCGCCCGGCCGATGAGCTGCACGGCCAGGATCGAGTCGCCGCCGAGGTCGAAGAAGTTGTCGCGGATGCCGACCCGCTCCAGGCGCAGGACCTCGGCCCCGAGGGAGCACAGCAGGGCCTCCGCATCGCTCCGCGGCGCGACGTAGGTGTCGCGCTTCTCCCGCACGACTGTCTCCGGCGCGGGGAGCGCCGCGCGATCCACCTTTCCGTTCGGTGACAGGGGCAGCGCGTCGAGTTGCACCACCGCCGAGGGGACCATGTGCTCCGGGAGTTTCGCGCGGGCGAGCTGGCGCAGCGCTTCGGGGTCCACGGCCACGTTCTCGTCCGGCACCACATAGGCCACTAGCCGCTTGCTGCCTTCGATGTCCTCGCGAGCGACCGCCACCACCTCGCGGACGTTGGGATTCTGGCCGAGCACGGCCTCGAGCTCTCCCAGCTCGATCCGGTACCCGCGCACCTTCACCTGCTCATCCCTGCGGCCGAGGAAGTCCAGGACTCCATCCGGGAGGCGGCGCACCCGGTCCCCGGTCCGGTAGAGCCGGGCGCCGGGGAGGTCTCCAAACGGATCGGGTACGAAGCGCTCCGCGGTCAGCTCGGGCCGATCGAGGTAGCCGCGGGCCACGCCGTCCCCTCCGATGTAGAGCTCCCCGGGCACGCCCACCGGGACGAGGCGCAGGTGATCGTCGAGCACGTAGAGCCGCGTGTTCGCGATCGGCCGACCGATAGGGATCGAACCCGCGTGGGTGCTCCCCGGCTCGACCTCGTGGATGCAGCAGCCCACCACCGTCTCGGTCGGGCCGTACTCATTGATGAGGCGCGTCCCGGGAGCGTGTGTCCTCCAGGGCTCCAGCATTTCGGCGGTCAACGCCTCCCCGCCAATGACGAGCGCGCGCGTCTGCCCGGCGAGCGCGGTCGCGTCGAGCTGCCGCCCGAGCAGTCTCAGGTGCGTCGGAGTCAGCTTGACCAGGCTGAAGTCCGCCTGCGAGCGGAGCGCCTTCGCCAGTCCCTCCAGCCGGTCGTCCTCCGACACCAGTGTCACCGCGCGCCCCGTCACCAACGGTGCGAGGAGGCTTGTCACCGTCAGGTCGAAGGAGATGGATGAGTGCACCGGCGCTCCCGAACCCTCCGCCACGCGGTACGCACTGGAGCACCAGCCCAGGTAGTTCACCACCCCTCGGTGCTCGATCATCGCCCCCTTCGGTCTGCCGGTGGAACCCGAGGTGTAGAGGACGTACGCCAGGTTCCCCGCGGAGATGGGGAACTCCGGATCCGACGTGTCCTCGTGCTCCAGCGCCTCCTGGTCCGTGTCCAGGCATAGCAGTTGCTCGCCTTGCGAGGGGAGTTCATCGGCGATCCGCTCGCGGGTCACCAGCACCGGGACGCGGGCGTCCTGGAGCATGAAGGCGAGCCGCTCGGCGGGGTAGGTGGAATCGAGCGGGAGGTAGGCGCCGCCCGCCTTGAGGATGCCGAGCAGGCCTACCACCAGTTCCGGGCCGCGTTCGAGGCACAGGCCGACCACCGTTTCGGGGCCGACGCCCATCACCCGCAGGCGCCTTGCGAGCTGGTTCGCCCGCTCGTTCAGCTCGCGGTAGTGGAGCGCGGTGCCCTCGTGGAGGATCGCAAGGGACTCGGGCGTCCGCCGGACCTGCTCCTCGAAGAGCGCATGGACGGAGGTGGCGCGCGGGGGCTCGGTCCGGGTGGCGTTCCACTCGACGACGAGCTGGCGCTCCTCGTCCGGGGACAGGAGCGGAAGCGCGGAGACACGGCAGCCAGGGGCCGTCACCGCGCCGGCCAGGAGCCGCTCGTAGTGCGCGATCATCCGGCGGATGGAGCCCTCCTCGAACAGCTCCGTGCTGTACTCCCACTTGCACTCCAAACCCCGTGGCGTCTCCGCCACGAAGACGGTGAGGTCCAGCTTCGCGGAGGACTGCTCCACCTCCACCGGTTGGATCGTGAGCCCGGGCAGCGACAGCTCCGAGAGCGCCACGTCCTGGAGCAGCAGCTTCACCTGGAAGATGGACGCGTGGCTGCGGCTCCGCTCGGGGTTGATCGCCTTGACCAGCTCCTCGAAGGGCAGGTCCTGGTGGGCGTACGCATCCAGCGCCGTGGCGCGCACCTGCCCGAGCAGCTCCCGGAAGGAGGGGTCCCCCCCGAAGCGGGCGCGCAGCGCGAGCTGGTTGACGAAGAAGCCGATCAACCCCTGGGTCTCGGCGCGGCTGCGGTTCGCCACGTCCGTGCCTACGACGATGTCGTCCTGGCCGGTGTACCGGTGCAGGAGCGCTTGGAACGCCGCCATCATCATCATGAACAGCGTCGCGCCCTCGCGCCGGGCCAGCGCCCGGAGAGCCTCCGCCAGCTCCGCTGGGATGAGGGACCACAGGCTGGCGCCCTCGCCGGTGTGC
The DNA here is from genome assembly GCF_003044305.1 of Vitiosangium sp. GDMCC 1.1324. Classification (GTDB taxonomy): domain Bacteria; phylum Myxococcota; class Myxococcia; order Myxococcales; family Myxococcaceae; genus Archangium. The sequence continues at coordinate 985,539 of NZ_PZOX01000001.1, forward strand.
GTTGCCGGGCGCGGCCGATCCGAGGGCAGCTCCAGGACCTGCGGCGCGCCCGCGAGCTGTCGCCGCCAGTACGAGAGCTGGCCTTCACGCACCTCGCCCTGGAGCCAGCTCCGCTGCCAGATCGCGAAGTCCGCGTACTGGATGGGCAGTTCCGGCAGCGAGGGCTCGGTGCCGGCCACCGCTGCGGTGTAGAGCGCGGCCATCTCCCGCACGAGCACGGTCTCGGACCAGCCATCGGAGATGATGTGATGGAGGGTGAGCAGCAGCACGTGATCGTCCGGGGCCAGCCGCAGCAGGGTGGTCCGTACGAGCGGAGCTCGCGCTAGATCGAATGGCTGCGAGGCCTCCTCCCGCGCCATCCTGGAGATGATCGTCTCGAGTTCGGCGGGCGGGTGCGCCTCGAGCGACACCAGCGGGACGGGGTGGGGCGCGGGGGCGGCGATGACCTGGAAGGGCTGGTCCTCGACCTTCTGGAAGGTGGTGCGCAGCGACTCGTGGCGGCGCACCACTTCGGTGCAGGCGCGCCGGAACGCCTCCACGTCGAGCGGGCCGCGCAACCTGAGCGGCGCCGCCATGTTGTACAGGGGGCTGTTCGGCTCGAGCTGATCGAGGAACCACAGCCGCTGCTGCGCGAATGAGAGGGGAAGCCTCGGGGGACGCGACGCCCTCGGGATGATGGAGCCGGTGGCGGAGGCCATCCGCGCCTCCCGAAGGAAGTCGATCAGCTCCGCCTTGCGGGCGCTCAAGGAGGCGCGCAGCTCCTCGGTGAGCACTCCCTTGGGGGCGCTGCACCGGAGCTGCTCCTGCTCCAGCCACAGCCTCACACCGCGTTGGCGCAGCCCCGTGACCAGCTCGAGGACTCTCACAGCTCCACCTCTTCGCGCTCGGCATCCTCCGGCTCATCCCCGGAGGGAGCCGAGTTCGCCCAGCGGATGGCCTCGATCTTCTCGGCCAGACGGGCCACGGTGGTCAGCTCGAACAGGGACCGGAGCGGCAGCTCGATGCCGAAGAGCTCGCGCAGGCTGGAGTGGGCGCGAACCGCCAGTAGCGAGTGCCCTCCGAGCTCGAAGAAGTCATCCTCGACACCGATCGGTTCGCGAGACAGCACCTCCTGCCAGAGCGCCACGAGCCGCTCCTCCACGTCGGTGCGGGGCGGCGTGAGCGCGCGAGGCTCCTGGGAGGAGGCAGCGTCCGGCATGGGCAGCGCCCTGCGGTCCACCTTCCCGTTGGCGTTCAGCGGCAACGTGGACAGCACGACGAAGGCGGACGGCATCATGTAGTGCGGCAGGTGCTCCTGGAGGAACTCACGCAGGAGGGTGAGGCCCTCGCGGTGGGCGTGTGTGTCGCCTCCTGGCGCGCCGGGCCAAGCCCCCTCGTGTGGCACCACGTAGGCAACGAGCTGCTTGCCGTGGGCGGGAAGCTCTCGCGCCACCACCACGGCCTGTTTCACCGCCGAGTGGCGTGTGAGCACCGCCTCCACCTCGCCGGGCTCCACGCGGTAGCCGCGGATCTTCACCTGGAAGTCCGCCCGGTCGAGGAACTCGATGCTCCCATCCGGGCGGTAGCGGCAGATGTCGCCCGTCTTGTAGAAGCGCGCGCCGCTGACGGCGGAGAACGGATCCGGCAGGAACGCCGCCGCCGTGCGCACGGGATCGTTCAGGTATCCGCGGCCCACTCCGACGCCGCCGATGTACAGCTCCCCCGCGAGCCCGATGGGCACCGGACGCAGCCCCGGATCCAGGATGTACATCGTCAGGTTCGGGAGCGAGTAGCCCACCGGAACGCGCTCTTCGTGCTCCGGTGGTGGCTGGGACACCGTGTAGAGGTTCGTATCGTCCGAGGTCTCCGTGGGGCCGTAGGCGTTGAGCAGCGGCACGCGCGGGTACAGCTTCAGCCACCGCCTGCAGAGCGCGGGCGGGAGCACCTCTCCGGTGGGCATGATCCAGCGGAGCGACGGCATCGGCAGCCGCGCCGGATCCATCAACTCGAGCTGCTCGACCATCGCCGTCAGCAGTGAGGGGACCACCTCGAGGACGGTGATTCCCGTCCGGTCCAGCTCCGAGAGGAAGCTCGCGGGATCCCGCGCCAGCTCGGTGTCGAGGATCTGGACCCGCGCTCCCACCAACAGCGGCGCGAGGAACTGCCAGACCGAGATGTCGAAGCACTGCGTGGCCGTCTGCGCCATGACGTCCGACGGTGTCATCCGCAGGAAGTCGATCATTCCGCGCAGGTGGTTGATCTTCCCGGCGTGCTCCAGCATGGCGCCCTTGGGAGTGCCAGTGGAACCGGAGGTATAGATGACGTACGCCAGGTCCCGCCCGTGGCTGCGGCGCGGCGGATCGTCAGCTGGGGCCCGGCGCTCCAGCAGCTCTGGGATCTCCAGTGCGCGCGGTCGGGCTTCAGCGGGCAGGAGCGCGAGCGCCGCGTCGAGCAGCGCGCGACGCTCTCGGGACACCACCACCACCGGAGCCCGGCTCTGCCCCAGGATCTGCGCCAGTCGCTCGGCGGGGTGGCCTGGATCCAGCGGGAGGTACGCACCGCCCGCCTTGAGGATTCCGACGATTGCGGCGAGGAAGTCCACGCCTCGGTCGCCGAGCAGCGCGACGACGGTATCCGGGCCCACGCCCTCGGTGATGAGTGGATGCGCCAGCTGGTTCGCCCGGGCGTTGAGCTCGCGGTAGGTGAGCTGGTCGGCGCGGTGGGTCACGGCGATCGTGTCCGGGGTCCGCGCGACCTGCTCCTGGATCAGCTCCTGAATGGATTTGTCGAAGGGATGGTCCGCCCGTTGCCGGTTCCAGTCGATCAGGACCCGATGGAGCTCGGCGTCCGAGAGCATGGAGAGCTCTCCCAGGCGCCGCTCGGGGTCGTGGGCCAGCGCCTCGAGCAGTCGGGCGTAGTGCTCCAGCAGTCGCTCGAGCGTCGCGTCGTCGAGCCTCTGGCGATCATAGCTCGCCACGAAGGTGAAGGCGGGGCCGGGGACGACGTCGATGTCGAGGATGTAGTTGGTGAAGTCGTGGGTCTCGACGTCCGTGACGGTGGCGCCTCCGTCCGGCGGCGGCTCGGCGCGGGAGAAGGGGAAGCTCTCGAAGACGAGCAGCGTCTCGAAGAGGTTCTGGCCGCGCGGTACCTCGCTCCAGCCGTGGATCTGCACGAGCGAGCTGTACTCGTACTGGCGCGCCTCGGCCTGTTCCCGCTGGAGTTGTTGGAGGTACGACAGCGCGAGGGCATCCGGATCGACCCGCGTCCGCACCGGCTGGGTATTGATGAACATCCCCACCATGGAGTGCGAGCCCTCCAGGCTGGCGGGACGTCCGGCCACCGTGGTGCCGAAGACGACGTCCGATTGGCCGCTGTAGCGGCTGAGGAGGAGCGCCCAGGCCCCTTGGAAGAGGGTATTGGGCGTCAGCGCGTGCGTGCGGGCAAGCGCGCGGAGTCGCTCCGAGGTCTCCTCGGACAGCGCGAGGGAGGAGCGCCCGTGAGAAGGCCCCTCGCCCGTCGCGGCCCGTGCGACCGGCAGGGGCGTGGGCGCGGAGAACCCGGCCAGCTGCTTGCGCCAGAAGTCCTCTGCCTGCTCGACCGATTGTTGTTTGATCCAGGCGATGTAGTCGCGGTAGGGGCGCGTGACGGTGCGCGCAGGGGGCTCGCCCCGGACGAGCGCGTGATACGCGTCGAGGCACTCCTTCAGCAGCAGCCCGAGCGACCAGCCGTCCAGCAGCAGGTGGTGGCAGCTCCAGACGAACGTGTGTGTCCGAGGGCCGGTACGCGCGAGCAGCAGCCGCATGAGCGGCGTTTGGCCGAGCGCGAACCCGCGCCGGCGATCCTCCTCGAGCAGGCTCGCCACCTCACGGCGTTGTGCCTCCGGTGTGAGGTGGCTCCAGTCCCGCCGGGTGAGCGGCACGGAGACGGAGCGGTGGACGACCTGCAGCGGCTCCTCCAGTTCCTCCCAGGTGAACGAGGTGCGCAGCGCGGGTTGTCTGTCGAGGACGTGCTGCCACGCCGCCTCGAAATGCGCCAGCTCCACGGCACCCTCGAGCGTGCAGGTGATCTGGAGGAGGTGCTGCCCGGCCTCGGGGGCGTACAGGCTGTGGAAGAGCATCCCCTGTTGCAGGGGCGAGAGAGGATAGAGGTCTTCGATGGCGTGCTGTGTCACAGGAGCGGGCATGCGAGAGGTACCGTTCTTTTATGGGCAGTTCAATCGATGGTGCCGAAGTGGCCGCGCGCCCAGGCCACGCGCTCGTCGAGCCGGCGCGTCATCCGGTAGAGCGCTGGAATGAAGCCCAGGCGGGGCCACGCTCGGGAGGCGGTCAGGTTCGTCGAACGCCAGTCGGTGATGCAGGAGCGGAACCCCATGTGTCGGGCCTCTTCCAGGCCGCAAGCGAACAGCGCACGGCCGATCCCGCGGCGGCGGAACTCCTCGCGGGTGACGCCCACGGTGAAGCTGACGCTCTCCGGAGGAGTCAGCAGATCGTCGGCGGTCCGTTCGGCCGGGCTGAAGATGGCGAACCCGAGCAGCCGACCGGCTTGCTCCGCGAGCCAGATGCGATCGGCCTCCCCCTGGAGCAGCTCCGTGTAGTCCTGCGGCCAGTCCTCGGAGAACTCGGGCAGGTACGGCGCGAAGACCGGTGACTCGCGCTGGTGCTCCGAGACGAGCCCCGCCACTTCCAGGAGTCGGCCCAGATCCTCCATTCCCGCGCGGCGGAGCCGCATGCCCTGCTCCGGGGCGCCAGATGGGGACTCCACTGCGTCCAGGGACCGGAGCGCGTGGACCTGCTCGTGCCCGAAGCCGAGGTTGCTCCAGGCCTCGATCGCGGGGCGATCACTGGCCGGGAGGAGGGCGACATGGGCGAAGCAGCCGGCCTGGACCCACTGCCTGGCGAGGGTCGCGTACAGCTCGCGGTACACCTCGGGGCTCGCTCCGGGCGCGAGCGCGTGGCCGGGGGCGAACAGCCAGGCGGAGCGCCCCCATGTGGTGTCGATCCGCAGCGTCCCGAGCGCGAAGCCGATGAGTCGCCCACCCTGGAGCGCGGCGAAGCCGCTCGTGCGCGGCCGCTTTCGGAGTGCTTCCAGGATCCGCCGCGCCTCGGCGGGCTCCTCGGGCGCGGCGGGTAGCAGGGGGTGCGCGGCCCGATGGGCGCGGTGCCGCAGGGCGAGCAGCGAGGAGGCCTCGTCCAGGTGCTCGTTCATGAAGGGGACCAATTCCATGGCGCTCACTCCATGGGCTGCGTCAGCGCCACACGCACCAGGCGCATCGCCTGCTCGAGCAGCTTCGGATCGTCCGACGGGAAGCGGTAGGGGAAGCGATAGCGCGCGCGCATCGCCGCCACGCGGCTGGAGATCTGCTCTGCGGGCTGCGTCTGGCGGATCGCCGCCACGAAGAGCTCGGCGAGCTCCTCCATGTCGTCGGCGACGAGCCCGTGGTACGTGGGCTCATTCAGGCCTGCCCGGAGCACCGGCTCCGAGATCCCGGGCAGCGACGGATAGGCATTGGTGCGGATGCCCGCGTCGAACAGCCGCTGGCTCGCGGAGAACGCGTCCACCCCGGACGTTCGCGTCCGGATCCAGAGCTGATGGCCGGCCGAGAAGCCGCGCTCCTTGCCCTCGAGCTCCAGCCCGAGGCGATCGAGCGCGGCGCCGAAGCGCCGGGTGTTCACCACCACCTGGGCGGCGTACTGCTCACCGTGGCAGTGCTTGAACTCGAGCAGCGCCAACGCCAGGCTGATGGTCGCGCCGAAGTGGTGGCTGCTCACCATGTACTGCTGGGTCGCCCGGAAGCGCTCGAAGAGCTCCCGTCGGTTGGTGGCGAAGAGGGCCTTCTGTGGCCCCGGGAACGTCTTGTGGGTGGAGCCGCCGAACGAGTCGGCACCCGCCGCGAGCGGGTTGAGGAGCTGGCGGCCGAGCACCAGGCCCATCCAGTGGCTCGCGTCGATGTGGAGGAGGGTGCTCGGGGCCTCGTGCCGGACGATGCGGGCGAGCCGCTCGACGTCCAGGGGGAACAGCGCGTTGGACTGGTCGATGTAGACGAGCCCTGGCTGGCGTGCTCGCAGCGTCTCGGCGAGCTGTGTCTCATCGATGGTATGTGCGTCGGGGCCGGTCGCGTAGCAGACCTTCAATCCCAGCCGGGCGGCGACGCTCGCGGTCGCGTAGTGCCCGCCCTGGGCTCGTGACAGCAGCATCACCTCCGAGCCAGGAGGGCCGCCCAGGGCCGACAGCGTCAGGGTCATCAGGTTCAACCCGGACAGCGCGCGCACGTTGACGAACTCGGCGCCCGCCAGCTCGCGAAGCAGCGGCCTGGCCAGCTCGGTCTCCAGCGACGCCAGCTCCTCCACGCCTCGGAACTCCCAGGGCTCCTCCGCCGCCCCGTCGTTGAAGAAGTAGCGGTGGTACGGATCGAGCAGCATCGGCAGCTTGGCCAGCGCCGACATGCTGTTCTCGCTCGGCACCATGTTCAGGATGCGCGCGGCGCGCAGCTCGTGCTGCTCGAGACGCGTCAGGATCTCCGAGATTTGTTGCAAGTCCACGAACAACCTCCACTGTGCAATCCTAGCTTCATGTGCCGGGCGGTGGGCTCCGGCTCGCTCTCGCGCTGGCTGCGCCGCGTCGAAGGGATCGGAGTTGCCTGGGCGCGGCGCGAGTGGGATCGGTATTTGCACGGCCCGCGCGTGGACGACAGCGTGTGGAGGTATTCGAGGTGGTGATGAATGGCTGAATCGACACTGCGGGGAGGACTCCCGCTCGGGGATGCTCCCACCCTGGACAGGGCAGAGGACCGCCGTACCTCCCTCCTGCTGCACGAGCAGGTCGAGGCGCAGGCCCGGCACACGCCGGACGCCATCGCGATCTGGTCCGAAGAGGGCGAGGTGTCCTATGGGGAGCTGGATGCTCGCGCCAACCGGCTCGCCCACCACCTGCGGCGGCTTGGGGTGGGGCCCGAGTCCATCGTGGGGCTGCACGTCCCGCGCTCCATTGACATGATCATCGGTGTGCTCGGGATCTGGAAGGCGGCGGGCGCCTATCTGCCGCTCGATCCGGAGTATCCGGCGGAGCGCCTGACGCGCTTCCTCTTGGACGCGCGCGCGGATGTGCTGGTGACCTCTGGCTCCGAGGCCACTCGGTGGGAGTGGGGTGCCCACCGCGTTGTCGATCTCGGGAAGGAGGCGGCTCGGCTCTCTTCCGAACCCGACTCTCCGCCCTCCAGCGAGCTCACCGCCGATCATCTGGCCTACGTCATCTACACGTCAGGCTCCACGGGGAGCCCGAAGGGCGTGATGGTGTCGCACCGGGCGGTGGCCAACCACCTGCGCTGGCGCCAGGAGACCTATCCCCTCGGGGCAGGAGACGCGTTCCTGCAGAAGGCCTCCCTGAGCTTCGACATCTCGGTCTGGGAGATCTTCGCGCCGCTGATCGCTGGAGCGCGTCTGGTGCTGGCCCGGCCGGGCGGACAACGCGACTGCGGCTACCTGGTCGATCTGATCGCACGGCAGGGCGTCTCCGTCGCGCACTTCGGCCCCACGCTGCTGCGGTGGGTGTTGGAGGAGCCGGACCTGGAGCGCTGCGTGTCGCTGCGGCACATCTTCTGCGGCGGCGAGGTGGTCCCGGTCTCCCTGTGCGAGCGGCTGCTGGCGCGGGTGCCGGCGCGGCTTCACCACCAGTACGGGCCCACCGAGGTGACCATCGACGCGTCCTGCTGGGACTGCCTCCCGGGGGAGACGCGCCCTTACGTACCGCTGGGAGAGCCCGTGGCGGAGACGCGGCTCTACGTGCTGGACGAGCGGGGCCACGTCGCCGGGCCGGGGGAGGCAGGGGAGCTCCTCATCGGGGGCGTGGGCCTGGCTCGGGGATACCTCCGGCGCCCGGACCTCACTGCCGCCGCCTTCGTTCCGGATCCATTCAGTGCGGAGCCGGGTGCGCGTCTGTACCGCACGGGAGATCTCGTGCGCCGGATGCCGGATGGGACGTTGCAGTTCCTCGGCCGCCGCGATCATCAGGTCAAGGTCCGCGGCTTCCGCATCGAGTTGGGCGAGATCGAGGCAGCTCTGGCTGGCCACCCCGGGCTCCGCGAGGCGGTGGTGGTGGCGCGCGACGGAGAGGAGGGCGAGAGCCGCCTGGTGGCCTATGTCGTCCCCGCGAGGGATGCGCCCGAGCCGCTCGAGCCCTCGGCGGTGCGGGCGTTCCTCGAGCGCTCCCTGCCGGACTACATGATCCCGGCGTTCTTCGTCCGGCTGGACGCGCTTCCGCTCACCCCGACAGGGAAGGTGGATCGCCGCGCGTTGCCAGCGCTATCGGAGCTCAACCGTCTGGCGCCGGCCCGCCCCCATGAGGCGCCGCGGGACGAGCTGGAGGCGAGCCTGTCCCGACTCTGGGGCGAGGTGCTGCGCATCTCGCTCCCGGGGCGTGACGAGCACTTCCTGGAGCTGGGAGGGGACTCCATCCTCGCGATCCGGATCGCCGCGCGCCTTCGCGAGGCCGGCTACTGGTGCCGCCCCTCGCAGCTCTTCAGTCATCCCAGCATCGCGGAGCTGGCCAGGGTGCTGCGCGCGGCTGCTCAGGGGCCCTTGGAGGACGCGGGGACGCGGGGGCGCGCGTCCGAGGTGGAGACGGAGCCCTATCCACTGTCGCCCATGCAGGAGGGGATGCTCTTCCACACGCTGCTCACGCCCGGGTCTCGCGTGTACCACGAGCAGTTGGAGTTCGAACTCCGTGGGCCGCTCGTGCCAGAGCTTTTCGAGCGTTCTTGGCGCGAGGTGGGGGCTCGTCATCCGGGCTTGCGGACGTGCTTTCAGTGGGAGGGGCTCTCCGCTCCGCGCCAGGTCGAGGCGCGGGAGCTCCCGCCGGTCGAGTGGTGGGATTGGCGCGCTCAGGAGCCGCTCCCGTTCGAGGAACGACGCCAGCGCTTCCTCGCGGAGGATCGGGCGCGCGGGTTCACACTCACGGACGCGCCGCCGGTGCGGCTGACGGTGGTCCGGCTGGCCGAGGCACGGTACTGGGTCGTCTGGAGCCTGCATCACCTCGTCTTCGACGGCTGGAGCGCGGCGCTCGTGCTGGGTGAGCTCTTCGCCACCTACGCGGCGCTCCGGGCCGGGATGCGCCATGAGCCGCCCCCGGTCCGGCCATACCGGGACTTCGTGCGCTGGATCCGCTCGCGTGACTTCTCTTCGGAATCCTCGTTCTGGCGGGGAACTCTGGGCCCTGGCTCCACCCCGACACCATTGAGCGTGGATCGCCGTCCCACCAGCCGCGTGTCGGAGCCGGACGCGGCGCTGTCGCTGCGGATCGCTCCAGAGCGAACTGCTCGGCTCAAGGCCCTCGCGGGGCGCCACCGGCTCACATTGAACACGCTGCTGGCGGGAGCGTGGGCGGTGCTCCTGGGGCGCTACAGCGGCCAGCGCGAAGTGACGTTCGGACTGGCGGTGTCCGGGCGTTCCATCGAGATGGATGGCGTGGAGGGCATCGTCGGGTTGCTGCTCAACACGTTGGCCGTAAGGGTGGAGGTGCCCTCCCAGGCCTCTGTCGTGGACTGGCTCCGAGCGCTCCAGGCTCGACTCACCGGACTCCTCGCGCACGAGCAGACGCCGCTCACCGAGGTCCAGCGGTGGTGCGGCGGCAAGCCCGGTGAGGCGCTGTTCGAGAGCCTGCTCGTCTTCGAGAACTACTCCGCGGAGGCGGCATGCTGGAGCCCACCGGACACGGGGCTCGTCGTGGAGCGGCGCTTCGGAGCAGCGCGCTCTCCCTATCCGCTGACGATCACGGCGCGTCCGGGTGAGTCGCTCGAGCTGTGGGCCGCCTACGAGCGCGCCCGGTTCAGCGACGAGGCGATCCAGCGCTTGTTGGGACACCTGGAGCAGTTACTCCACACGCTGACGGAGGGAGGCTCCAAGGCGCTGGCCTCTTTGGAGATGCTGGCCGGGGAGGAGCAGTCTGGGTTGCTGGAGCGAGGCAGGGGGCCGAGGGTGGCGCCGCCGGACGATGCCGATCTCCCCGCGCTCTTCGAAGCCCAGGTGGCGCGCACCCCGGAGGCGGTGGCGGCGATCTTCCGGGACGAGCGGGTGACGTACCGGGAATTGGACGCGCGCGCGAACCAGCTCGCCCACCTGCTGCGGCGCCATGGCATTGGTCCGGAGGCGCGGGTGGGGCTCTGTCTCTCGCGCTCGCTGGAGATGCTGGTCGCGGTGCTGGGCGTGCTGAAGGCGGGCGGAGCGTATGTCCCGCTGGATCCGGACTACCCGGCCGAGCGGACGGCCTACATGATGGCGGACTCGGGAGTCACCGTGCTGTTGGCGCAGACCGCGGTGCACGACCGACTCCCCCCGGGGGAGGCGCGGGTGATTCTCCTCGAGCAGGTTCGCGCCGAGCTGGCCGCGTTGCCCACCACGCCGCCTCCGCGGACGGCGCTCACGGCCCGGTTGGTGTACGTCCTCTACACCTCCGGCTCCACCGGACGCCCCAAGGGCGTGATGGTGACGCACCGGAACCTGCTCAACTTCCTTCGGTCGATGCGGCGTGAGCCGGAGCTGTTGCCGGAGGATGTGGTGGTCGCGCTGACCTCGCTCTCCTTCGACATCGCGGGGCTGGAGCTCTTCCTGCCGCTGGTCGTGGGGGCTTGCGTGGTGATCGCGCCGCAGGAGTGGCAACGTGACGGAGCGCTCCTGGCCGCGGGGCTGGCCAGGTGCGGCGCGACGGTGGTGCAGGCCACGCCGACCACCTGGCAGATGCTGTTGCAGTCCGGGCCCGAGGTGGGCCAACGGCTGCGCGCCTTCTGTGGTGGGGAGGCCATGTCCCGTTCGCTCGCCCGCGCGCTCGAGGAGCGGGCCGTGAGCGCCTGGAATCTATACGGCCCCACCGAGACGACCATCTGGTCCACGGTGGAGCGCCTCCGGGGCGGGGACTCTGAACCCTCGCTTGGACACGCCATCGACAACACCGAGCTCTACATCCTCGACGCGGCTGGGCACCCGGTTCCGGTAGGTGTCTCGGGTGAGCTGTTCATCGGCGGCGCGGGGGTGGCTCGGGGGTACCTCGGCCAGCCGGCGCTCACAGCGGAGCGCTTCGTTCCCGATCCCTTCTCCGCCACGCCGGGCGCGCGCCTGTACCGCACCGGCGATCTCGTGCGCTGGCGGGAGGGTGGGGGGCTCGAGTTCCTCGGGCGCATCGATCATCAGGTGAAGGTGCGCGGCCACCGCATCGAGCTGGCCGAGATCGAGGCGACGCTCGTGGGGCATCCCTCGGTGGAGCAGGTGGTGGTCGTCGCCCGGACGCACGCCGCCGAGGATGTGCGGCTGGTGGCGTACTTCATCCCGAGGGTGGAGCAGCAGGTGGAGGGCGTGGAGGCGCTGCGCCAATGGGTCTCGGCGCGGCTGCCCGGGCCGATGGTGCCTTCGATGTTCGTCCCCTTGGCCAGCTTCCCGCTGACGCCGAACGGTAAGATCGATCGCCGCGCGCTGCCGGCGCCGGTCTGGGGAGCCTCCCTGGGAGGCACAGCCGCGCACGCTCCGCCTCGGAGCGCCACCGAGCGCGCCGTGGCGGCGCTTTGGCTCGAGCTTCTAGGCGGGGGGGAGACGCCCGGCGCCTTCGACAGCTTCTTCGCGCTGGGGGGGCACTCGCTGCTGGCGGTCCGGTTTGCCGTGCGGGCGCGAGCCACCTTCGGGGTCGCGCTGTCGCTCCAGGCGCTGCTCGAGGATCCGACCGTTGCTGGGATGGCGGCGGTCATCGACGCGGCGCTCGCGCGGTCGCCAGTGTCGAGAGGCGAGGCGGAGGTGGATCTGATGGCCGAGGCGGTGCTGCCATCGGAGATTGATCCTCGCGGCGCGGCTCCCATGAGGTTGCGTCCTCCTCGGCACCTTCTCCTCACCGGCGCGACCGGCTTCGTCGGAGCCTTCCTGCTGAAGGAGCTCTTGGACGGGCAGCCCGCGCGTGTCCACTGTCTCATCCGCGCCGCGGGGAGGGAGGAGGCGGGGGTCAAGCTGGAACGGCGGCTCCGCGCCTACGGCCTCTGGGAGGATCGCTTCCGGGATCGGATCGAACCCATTCCTGGCGATCTGTCTAAGCCCGGGCTGGGGCTCTCTCCCACGCAGCTTGGAGCGCTCGCCGAGCGGATCGACGCCATCTATCACTGCGGCGCGGTGGTGAGCTTCCTCCTGCCGTACCGGGAGATGAGAGCAGCCAACGTGCATGCGACGCAGGCACTTCTGGAACTCGCGTGTCGGGGACGGCTGAAGCCGCTCCACCACGTGTCCACGCTGTCCGTCTTCCCTCCTCACCTGCGCTGGGGAGGGGGGCTGCTCGCGGAGGAGGATGGGCTCGAGGGGGCGACAGGCTTCCGCACGGGCTACGCGCAGAGCAAGTGGGTGGCGGAGAGGTTGGTGGCGCAGGCGCGCGACCGGGGTGCGCAGGTGGCCATCTACCGCCTGGGCAACGTGGCTGGCCACAGCCGGACGGGTGCCTGGAACACCACGGACTTCGTCTCCCGGACCCTGAAGAGTTTCATCCAGCTCGGGAGCACGCCGGTGCTGGATGGGACGCTGGATCTGCTACCGGTGGACTTCGTGGCGAAGGCGATCACGCACCTGTCGCGCGAGCCCCGGTCACTTGGGCGGACGTTCCACTTGAGCCATCCGCGACCGGTGCCGGCCTGGCACCTGCGCGACTGGCTGGCGTCCCTGGGCTATCGGCTGCGCAGCGTGTCCCAAGCCGAGTGGCTCGACGAGCTGCGGCGGGATACCGAACGTCGGGATCACAACGCCCTCTTCGCGCTCGCGCCTCTGCTCGATGTGCCGGGCGAAGGGGGGCCTCTGAAGCTGTTCTCGTCTTGGGGACACGTGGATCACCGGAACACGCGGGAGGGACTGGAGGGCAGTGGCATCGAATGCGTGCCGGTGGACTCGTCCCTCTTGCGTACCTACATCCAGTACTTCGTCGAGAGCGGCTTCCTCAGTGCGCCCGGGCGGTAGCTGAACGTGCCGGACGCATCTCACCTGGTGGTTCATCGCCGCGTGCGCCACCAGTCGCCGACAAGAGCACCACGGCCGTAGCGTGCCCACGGCCGCGGCTCGTACGCGTGCCACGTCCGGCACTTCACCGGAAGTAGCTCTTGGAGATGTCCACCGAGTACCCCAGTTCCAGCGTGGGCGCGGAGGCCGCCACGAGGTACTGGCGGAAGTGGAGCACCTTGCCTGGCAGTGGCGTCTGGCCCTCCAGCGTGTCATTCGCCTCCGCCGTTTCGTACTCCTCCATGCTGCCGCCCTCGCGCCGGTAGTTGAAGACGGCCGGGAAGTGCGCTCGGGCCTGGACCGTGGCCACCGGCCAGGACACGCGGGGCAGTGCCAGCTTCAGCCGGCCGGACAGGTGGAAGACTCCGAGCTCCCGCGCGAGCACCACCTCCAGCGAGGCCTGTGTCTCCCCGAACCGCGTGGGGGCCACCTTCAGCTTCAACCGGCCGTCCTTCTCGCTCGGGACGAGCGGGACCGAGTCGAGGAGCACCCGCTCCAGGCGGTGGCCCTCGGGAAGCTCCAGCTCGAGCTCCTGTTCGCGATCCAACCGCAGCGCGTAGCGCACGCGCACCGTGGCCTTGCCTTCCAACGTGGAGACCCAGGAGGCCTGGGCCTCGGGGATGCTCGGCTCCATGGGTGGGCGCACCACCTGGCGGGCCAGCGTCGGCGCGACGGCCGTGCGCCAGCCGATCCGCAGCACGCCCTGCCGGGGGTACACCTCGGAGTCCCCGCCTCCAGAGGCGGGCGGTTCGGTCAGGGTGAAGGCCGCGGCGTCCGCTTCCAACCGGAGCGGCACCGGCGCGACGTGGGAGCCGAAGCGCAGCTGCACCTGGCGCTCGGGGCCGCTTCCCGTGGACCGCAGCACGAGGCTGACGTCGAAGGCGTAGCGGCCGGGCTCACGCGTCACCAGGCTCAACTGATCCTCCAGCGCGCCCACCGTGGCGTTGTCCAGCGTGGGCAGCTCGGTCAGGTACGTACCCGCGTCGAGCTGCAGCAGCCGCACCTGCGTCCAGCGCCCGCTGGCGAGGACCTGCACCTCGAAGTGGGCATCCACCACCAGGGCATCCGCGGTGAGGCGTCCCTTGAGCTGGCTCTTCACCACCAGCGCATCCGTGGGGGGCGCGGGGGGCGTCTGCTCCGTGTGCTTCGCGTACAGCGGGAGCAGCTCCTGGAGCGGCACCGTCGCCGAGCCCGAGGGTGTCTCCGAGGTGCCGGGCGTTCCAGCCGAGGCGGTCAACAGCAGTCCGAGCATGAGAGAAGAGGTCCACATGGTTCACCTCGCTTCCTGGGGGGAGGGGGAATGCGGCGGTTCGCCGCCGGGTGGGAGATCCGAGAGCAGGGCGCGCACGCTGGCGCGGGTGGAGAGGGCCATCAGGCCGAGCAGGGCCGCGAGGATCTCCAGGGTGTAGATGAGGCCGGTGTAGCCCTGGAGGATGACGGCGGTGGTGGGCACCACGAGGGTGGCGCCCCAGACGCCCGCGAGCCGGGAGGGCCGCTCGCCGGGGAAGAGGCGCCTGGCGTAGACGACCATCGCGGCGCCGAGGCCCAGGGTGGCCAGCACATAGGCCACGTAGAAGTTCATGAAGGCCGCCAGGTAGGCGAGCAGCACGAAGAAGAAGCCGTAGGTGGCGGCGAGCAGGTACGACTCATGGAAGGCGAGCGGCCTGCGATGGCGGATGCTGAAGGCGGCCAGCAGGGCCATCAGTCCGAGGAAGGGCACCCAGGCCCGGCGCGCCATGGTGGAGACGACGTTGTCGTAGGCCTCCTCCGAGGGGAGGATGACGCCGAGGTTCACGCCGGACTCGAGCGACTGGAAGGCCCAGTCGAGCGCCACCGTGTCGCGTCCGGGCTCCACGGTGCTGGCCGCGAGCACCTGGGGTGGGTAGTCGTAGTTCTCGCCGCCCTCGACGGCGAGGTGCAGCCGCACGTCACGGGCCGGCAGTGCCGGATCCAGCTTGTAGAGGAAGGACTCGAGGCCCCGAGCGCGGTAGCGGATGGAGAAGTTGTGCGTGGCGCCCTGGGGGATGCGGCCCGTCCAGACGAGGCGGTTGCCGGACTCGCCGAGGTCCAGGTCCGACTCGGCGCCATTGACGAGGAACTGCAGCTCCGAGAGGAGCACCTGGGACTTGTCCACCTCGATGGGGAAGATGAAGGCCACGTCGATGTCGTGGCCCTCGCGGTTGACGACGGCGTAGTCGGCGGAGAGGGTGAAGTCGAAGCCGGAGAAGTAGCGCAGGCCGCGCTTGCGGTAGTTCATCCGGGCCTGCACCTGCACGTGCTGCTTGTCGAAGGGCAGGGGCTTGAGCTCGGTGAAGATGGTGCCGCTCTGCACGTAGCGCAGCGAGGGCGCTGGCTGCACGACGGGGGCGCCCCAGCGCTCCTCGACGTCGTGGGCGAGCTCCGAGTTGGCGAAGTCGGTGCGATCCGTCACCTGGCTGGCGATGACCGCGGTGGCGAAGACGACGATGAAGAGGCTGCCGAAGACGTGGTGGCGGACGAGCCACGCGAACGCCCGCCGGACCGGCGAGGCATGCGGGCGCGGTGGAGGAGGCGTGGGGTGGAGGGTGTCTGGGCTCATGGGCCCAGAGTGGGGCAGGGGGGTGCAACGCGAATGGATGCCCCGTGCACTTCCCCAGGAATGTTCGTGCAGGAATTGTGGAGAGGCTGGCTCGCGAGGGCCGGCTCACACGTTTCCTGGATTCCAAGGTGACTTGTTCTCAAAGAGAGAGGCGGGGGGACGGATGCCCTCACGCAGCTCCGGAGCGGGCACGGGTGGCAGTGCCATGAGCCGCAGCGGGAGCACGCCCGCCCAGCAGTCCAGCGGCAGATCCTCCTCGTCGTCACGGGGCGGTCCGGTGCGGATCTTCGCCGAGGCCTCCTCCAGGGGGAGCCGGAGCACGGACGTCGCCTTCAGCTCCTGGGCATTGGGCGCGCGAACCTCGGCCCAGCGGCCGCGCAGTGCGTGGTCCGTGATGGCCTCCAGCGCTCGGAGCTTCTCCCCCTCGTCCGTCACCAGCACGGCCGTGCCCAGCGCCACCACCGAGCGGTAGTTCGCGCTGTGGTGGAACGCGGAGCGCGCCAGGACGAGCCCGTCCAGCAGCGTCACCGTGAGGCACACCGGCACTCCCTGGGCGAGCTGCCGGGCGAGCCGGCTCACCGAGGCGCCGTGGAGGTACAGGTTCCGTCCGATGCGTCCGTACACCATGGGAAGGACGTAGGGCTGGCCCTCCACCGTCACTCCCACGTGTGCCACCAGCCCCTCATCGAGGATGGCGTGGATGACGGGCTCCTCGTACGAGGCGCGTTGCGGGAGGCGGCGGACGGTGCCGCGTTCACTGGGAGGGGGCGTGGCCGGTGTGTTCATGCGTCTCTTCATCGCTCCGGACTGGTCCATTCAACAGGCCCAGTTCCGACAAATCGGATGGACCAGTTCCCTGGTCCGAGGCATGCTCTCCGCCATGAAGGGCTGGGATCTGACGCTCGACCTCCGTACTCCCTCACCCACGCCTCTCTTCGTGCGCATCGCCCGCGCCCTGGAGGAGGACATCCGTCGCGGCCGGCTCCCGCCCGGTGCTCCACTGCCGGGGAGCCGCACCCTGGCGGAGTCCCTGGGCGTGCACCGCAATACGGTGCTCGCTGCCTACCGGGAACTGGAGACGCAGGGGTGGATCACCACCTCGGCGGCGCGGGCCACCTACGTCTCTCCCTCGCTCCCGGACGTGCCCGCCCGTCCCTCCGCCGGAGCCCCTCGCGCGTCCATGCCTTCGCAGGTGGGCTTCCCACTCCCGGTCGTGCCCCTGCGCCGCGAGCGCCCTGAGCCTCCTCGCGGTGTGCTCAGCCTTGCGAGCGCCGTCCCCGATGTCCGGCTCCTGCCCGCCCCCATCCTGGCGCGTGCCTACCGCCGGGCCTTGAAGCTGAGTGGCAGACGCCTGCTCGACTACGGCGAGCCGAGTGGCCACCCACGGCTCCGCGCCGCGCTCGCCGGGATGCTCTCCTCCCTACGAGGGCTCGCCGTTCGCGCGGACGATGTGATGGTCACCCGGGGCAGCCAGGGCGCGCTGGATCTGGTGGCGCGCACCCTGCTGAAGCCCGGGGACACCGTGGCGGTGGAGGCGATCGGCTACCGTCCCGCCTGGCACGCGCTCCAGCTCGCCGGAGCCCACCTCGTGCCCATCGAGGTGGACGGCGAGGGCCTGCGGGTGGACGCGCTCGAGGCGCTCTCCCGGCGCACGTCGGTGCGCGCGGTGTACCTCACTCCCCACCACCATTACCCCACCACCGTGACGCTCTCACCAGCGCGCAGGCTCGCGCTGCTGGCGTGGGCGCGGAAGCACCGCGTGGCCCTCATCGAAGACGACTACGATCACGAGTTCCACTACGAGGGCCGCCCCATCCTGCCGCTGGCGAGCGCGGATCGGGACGGGCTGGTGCTGTACGTGGGCACGTTGTCCAAGGTGCTGGCGCCGGCGCTGCGTCTGGGTTTCCTCGTCGCGCCGCGCCCCTTCCTGGAGCACGCCCTCGGGGTGCGCGAAGCCATGGACAGGCAAGGGGACACCGCCCTGGAGGCCGCCGTGGCCGAGCTGTTGGAGGAGGGCGAGGTGCAGCGCCATGTCCGCAAGATGCGTGGCGTCTATCACGCCCGGCGCGATGCCCTGGTCCGAGCGCTGGAGCGGGAGCTGGCGGGCTCGCTCACCTTCACTCCTCCCGCGGGAGGCATGGCCGTGTGGGCGCACTGTGCACCGGGCGTGGACGCTGGCGCGTGGGTTCGCGCGGGGCTGGAGGCGGGCGTGGCCTTCACCTCGGGAGGCGACTACAGCTTCGATGGCCGCCCCGTACCCGCAGTGAGGCTGGCCTTCGCCGCCTCGAAGGAATCCGAGCTGACCGAGGCCGTGCGCCGCATGGCGCGTGCTCTCTCCGCCACACCCCGGGTGAAGCGCGTCCGAGCGTAAAGTTGCGGTTGATTTGAAGGCGACGAAAAGCCCACGCCTCCGTGAGTCGATCCTCTATGGTCCGCGCGCCTTACCCTTACCCCTCAAAGGAGAACACGATGAAGCGCATTCTCTTCGTTGCTGCCGCCGCGATCGCCCTGGGCATGAGCTTTACCTCCGCCCCCGTGCAGGCCGGGGACTGCCAGCCGACCTGCTACAAGCACCCGATCACCGGCGAGCTGATCTGCTCCTATCCCTGCCCGTAACGGATTCGGAGCGCTGCCCACGTGGCACGAGGGCCTCATCCGGGTTTCCCGGGTGGGGCCCTTGGCGTTCATGGGGTAGGCTGCGAGCCCATGCGCGCGGTGGTGATGCAGCACGAGGAACACGAGGGACCGGGGCTGCTCGGACCAGCCCTGGAGGCAGCGGGCTTCACGTTGGTGAAGCGCTTCCGCGGCGTGAAGCGCGAGGACGTGGACGCGGAGCTGGTGGTGGTGCTGGGTGGCCCCATGGGCGTCTACGAGGCGGATCGCCATCCCTTTCTCGGCGAGGAGCTGGCGCTGCTGACCGAACGGCTCGCGCTCGAGCGGCCGGTGCTGGGCGTCTGCCTGGGCGCGCAGCTCCTGGCGGCCGCGGCCGGCTCGGAGGTCTTCGTCGGAAAGAACGGTCTCGAGGTGGGCGTGTCCCCCGTTCGCTGGACGAAGGAGGGCCTGGCCGATCCCGTCATCGGCGGCGTGCGCCCGAAGAGTGTCGTGGCGCACTGGCACCAGGACACCTTCAAGCCCGTGGCGGGGGCGACGCTCCTGGCCTCGACGGATCGCTACACGCAGCAGGCCTTCCGGCTCGGCGACTCGTACGGGTTCCAGTTCCACCTGGAGCTCACCGCGGACGAGCTCGAGCGCTGGTTCACCGACGGCGCCGAGGAGCTGGTCGAGCTGTACGAGAAGAACCTCGACGAGCTGCGCTCCCAGTTGCCCAAGCTGCGCTCGGCCGAGCAGGAGAACCGGGAGCTGCTCGAACGGCTCGCCCACCACTTCGCCCGGGTAGCTCGCGCCTCCAGGTGACGGCGAGGCCCACGTCCGGGCCTCGGGCGTGCGGTGTCTACTCCACCCCGATCTTCGGGCAGATGTCGTTCAGGGGGCAGGCGTCGCACTTGGGCTTGCGGGCCGTGCAGGTGTAGCGGCCGTGCAGCACGACCGCAGGCCCGAAGAAGGTCCACTCGTCCTGGGGGACGAGCTTCATCAAGTCCTTCTCGATCTCCTCGGGCTTCTCCTTCTTGGAGAGGCCCAGGCGCTGGCTGACCCGGGCCACGTGGGTGTCCACGATGATGCCCGAGGGGAGGTTGAAGGCGGTGTTGAGCACGACATTCGCCGTCTTGCGGGCCACGCCGGGCAGGGTGATCAACTCGTCGATCGTCTTGGGGACCTCGCCGCCGAACTTCGCGAGCAGCTCGCGGCTCATGGCCTGCACCGACTTCGTCTTCTGCTTGAAGAAGCCCGTGGGCTTGAGGTCCTCCTCGAGCCCGGCGGTGTCGGCGTCGGCGAAGGCGCGGGGGCCCTGGTACTTCTGGAAGAGCGTCGCGGTCACCCGGTTGACGCGCTCGTCCGTGCACTGCGCGGCCAGGATGGTGGCGACGAGCAGCTCGAAGGGCGTCGTCCAGTTGAGCTCGTAGCGGGCATCCGGATGGGCCTCGTGCAGGCGGGACAGGGTGGTCTTGGTGGTCTGGGCGGCGGTCATGGTGAGGGTCTGGAAGGCGAAGGCTGTGGGTCCGAGTGTACCGGGCGAGGCTGACAACGAAAGAGGTTCTCCTTCACTCCGAAGTCTTTGGCTCGCAAGGGTGGCGCGGCAGGCGCACGGTAAAGGTAGTGCCCTCCTCCGGGGTGGAGCGTACGTGGATGGTGCCGCCATGGCCGAGGACGATCTGCCGGGTGATGAAGAGGCCCAGGCCGAGGCTGCCCTGGCGCGCTTCGGCTCCGGGCCCCCGCCGGTAGGGCTCGAAGAGGTTCGCCATCACTTCGGGGGGAATGGGGCGTCCCTCGTTGTGCACCTCGAGCAGGACGCCCGAGTCCTCGCTCCGGGTGGACACCCGCACGGGCGCGTTCGCGCAGCCGTGTTGGAGCGCGTTGCCCACCAGGTTGGTGACGACCTGGGCCAGCCGGTCCCCATCCCACTCGCCCCAGCCGTCTCCGCTGGCCTGGAACAGGATGTGCCGCTCGGGCCAGGCGAGCCGTATCTCATTGAGCACCCGCTGGACATGCTCATTCAGATCCAGGCGCTCGCGGTGGACGGGGATGCCCCGTCTGCTGGCCTGATTGAAGTCGAGCAGGTCATGGATCATCCGGCTGGCCCGCTGTGCCGCGGCGTGGATGCGGCTGGCTGTTTTCAGGGTGAGCTCGTCCGAGTCCTCGCTCTTGCTCAGGACGGTGGCGGCCAGGGCGATGGCGTTGAGGGGGGTGCGCAGGTCATGGCTGACGATGGCCACCACGTCCTCGCGGACCCGGATGGCGTCCTGGGCTTCCTGGTAGAGACGCGCGTTGTCGAGCGCCATGGCCGCGCGATCGGCCACGCCCCGGGCCATCTCCAGGTCCGTCGAGGTGCAGGTGGGGCGCGACTGGTTCCAGCCGAAGGAGATGACGCCGAGCTTGCGGCCCCGGGCCACCAGGGGGGCGAGGACCGCGGACTTCAGGCCGAGCGTCTCCAGGAGCGCGCGGTGCTCGGCGTCGCGGGCGACGGCATCCAGCCATGCGGGGGTGACGTCCGGCTCTGGCTGGGGCATTCCACTGTCCAGGGCCTGGCGCAGCAGACCGGCGTTTTCCACGACCAGGGGGGCGGTCATCGTGCGGTGGATGAGCGCCTGCCGCTCCGGATCCCGGGCCGCCAGCTCCAGCCGGTGGAGCCGCCCGTCCTCTCCCAGCAGGTCCACCATGCAGTAGTCCGCCAGGTGGGAGACCACGAGGGAGGCGAGGCTCTTCAGGGTGGTGGGGACGTCGAGTGATTGGGAGAGCAGCGTCCCCACACCTTCCACCAGCAGGCGGAAGCGCTCCTCCATGGCGCTCTCGGCGCGCTTGCGCTCCGTGATGTCCAGCACCGCGCTGGCCACGAGGATGACCTCGCCGGCCCGGTTGCGCACGGGGGATTGGTTGGTGAGCCAGTAGCGGAGCTCGCCGTTCGTCGTGCGGGTGACGCCCGACACCTCCTGGCCGAGGATCGGCTTCCCCGTTTCCAGGACCTGGCGGCGCATGGGCTCGAGCTGGGGCGCCAGTATGGGCGCGACCTCGCGGAGGGTGTGGCCCACGACCTGATCGATGGGGAGCTGAAGAGTGTCGGCCAGCATCTGGTTGATGCGCACGTAGCGCAGATCGCGGTCCATGAAGGCCAGGCCCACCGGGGCGGTGGTGAGCAGGGTGTCCAGCAGCGTCAGCGCCTCCTCTGTCTTCTGGCGCTCGCGCACCAGTTCCGTCACTTCCACCGCGTGGACGAAGACGCCGTCGACCTGCCCCTCCTGCCCCCGCATGGGCGCGTAGACGAAGTTGAAGAAGCACTCCACGGGCCCGCCCTCGTTCCGGTTCACCGACAGCCGCATCTCGTGGCCCACGGTGGGTTCGCCCGTGCGGTAGACGTTGTCGAGCAGCACGCGGTAGCCCTGCTCCTCGAGCTCTGGCAGCGCCTCGCGGATGGGCTTGCCCACCGCGTCCCGCTTCCCGATGACCTGGAAGAGGTAGGGATTGGCCTGGGTGAGGATGTGCTCGGGCCCCTGCAGCACGAAGATGAGCGCGGGGACCTCCTGGAAGAGCGAGACCATGCGCTCACGTTGGGCCTCGAGCTCGTGCAGCAGCCGGGAGCGTGCGAGCTCGGCCTCCTTGTGCACGGTGATGTCCGTGGAGATGCCGCCGATCGCCGCGGGATGGCTCTCGGCCCCCGGCAGGGGGAACTTGACGGTCAGGTAGGTGCGCGGCTCCGCGGAGATTCGCACCTCCTCCTCGAGGCTGCAGGTGTGGCCGGCCAGGACCTGGGCATCACTGGCACGGAACCCATCGGCCAGTGCGCTCGGGAAGAGGGCATGGTCGTCCTGGCCCAGCGTCTCCCCACGCGAACGCCCCACGAGCTCCTGGAAGTAGCGATTGGTGAAGAGAAGGCGCCCCTCGGCATCCTTGGCGTAGATGGCCGCGGGGGCGTGATCCAGCAGGGTCTGGAGCCTGGCTTCGTTCAGGCGCTGCGCCTCGTCGCGCTGGCGGGAGTACTCGTCCACCGCCTCGGCGATGCCGGTGACGATGAAGGAGACCAGGGTCCGGACGTCCGCCTGCGAGAGCGGGACGTTTGCCCCCGCCACCTCGTCGAGGATGCACTCGTGCAGCACGCCATACTCATGCACCAGCATCGGCAGATCGAAGCCGAGGCGGAAACGCTGCTCTCCATGCTTCCGGGCCTCGTTGCTCCAGTCGGGCACCGGGGCGGTTCCTCCGTCCCGGGCCCGGTGCAGCACCGTGGTCAGTTCCTGGAGGTAGTCATCGATGTGGTCCTTCAGCGCGAACCGGGCCCAGCGGCCGGGCTCCATGCCTGCATGCAACCGCTCGAGCCATTGGTGGGTGAGGTTCACCCGCCGGGACTCCAACATCTCTGCCAGGGACTCAGGTGGGCTCGCGGCCTGATGCGTCTCGAGGTTCACGGCGAATCCTCCCCCAGTGGCGGAACGCAATCGCACCACTCAGCAGAGACAACAGCCGTGGTGGAGAGGAGTCCCCACGTCGGTGCAGAGGCCCTCTCCGGTTGGCTCATGAGGGCCACGTCCATGGGGAGCGAGCGCTCCGCGTGCACCTGGCTGGGCTGGCATCCGGCCGGGCTGCTTCAGGTCACAGCACCTCGGTGCGCAGGTCCGGGAAGACCTTGCCTACCTTGCCGAGCAGGTAGTCGCCATAGGTGCCACGAAAGGCGTGGACGCTCTGGCCGTCCCACCGCTCGGCCTGGTCATCGTTGGCGATGCGCGGGAGTGCCGGAGCATCGAGCGGCCGGACCTCCGCGGTCCAACCCGGATCGAAGAAGAAGGGGAGGGACAGGCGGTCGCGCCCGGCTCGGTTCCGCACCCGGTGCGGCGTCGAGCGATACACGCCCCGGGTCATCCGGTCGAGCATGTCGCCGATATTGCACACGAACGAGCCCGGGATGGGTGGAGCCTCGACCCAGCGCACCTCGCCGCCCGCGCGCGACTTCACCTGGAGGCCGCCGGCGTCGTCCTGCTTGAGGATGGTGAGCACACCGTAGTCCGTGTGTTCGCCGACACCCCAGATGGGCTGTCCGTCCTCGGCGGTGTCCGGGCCTGGCGGGTAGTTGAAGATGCGGAAGAGCACGAGCGGATCGGCCATCTGGCGCGCGGCGAAGTGGTCCTCGTCGAGCTCGAGGCTGAGCGCGATGCCTCGCATGAGCGCATGTCCGAGCCGGGTCAGCGCGGCCATGTAGTCGAGGACGGCGTCGCGCAGGTCCGCCGGGTCGCTCGGGAACAGGTTGGGACCGTGAAGGGGCGTGCCGGCGCGGACGAGTGGATGGTTGGAGCCGAGCTCGGCGCCGAAGTAGAGCCCCTCCTTGCGATCGGGACGTCCGGAGGTCAGCTCGCCGCCCACGGGGAAGTAGCCGCGCCAGGCGCGCCCACCCCGAGCCATGCGGACGGCCATCTTCTGTTCGAGCGGGAGCGAGAAGAAGCGGCGGCTGAGTTCCTCGAGGCGGACCTGGAGTCCTTCGTCGACGCCGTGGCCGACGACGTAGAAGAAGCCGCTCTCCCGACAGGCGGCACCCATCCGCGAAGCGACGGCGCGGCGGGCAGCCAGGGACGATGAGGAATCGACCAGCGCGCGGACATCCAGGACGGGGACCTGGTCGAATCCATCGGCAGCGGGCTCGGCATTCATGGGGGAGGCTCCTCGGGTGGCCCGAAGGTTCAGCGGCGGGAGCTTAGGGGAATCAAACCCCGGCCGGGGAGCCTCTCGTGAGCATGGGGTTGCTCCGGTTCGCCAGGACGTGCGGACGCAGGAACGCCGCCACCCGGGCAATCAGCTCTGGCAATTGCTCGGGCAGTTCCGGGGCGCCGCGCTCCTTCCGGAAGCGCTCCCACCTGCGGCGGCTGCCGCGGCTGGTGCCGAACTGGCCCTCGAGCAGCCGATCCAGCTCCGACAGCGTCATGCCACGGCTCTCGAAAGCCAGCCGCAGTGCCCGCTGGAAGGCCGCATCCTCGCGCGGGGCATGGCGCGACAGCACGTCCACGTCCCAGAGATCCTTGGCTCGCCAGCGGCCCCGCCCACGCTCGAACAGCCCATGGACCTTCCAGGCGAGCATCGTCTCCGGCCGCACCGCGCGCACCTGGACCGGGCCGGACGCCGTGGGCACCTCGCACCAGCTGGCGGGTGGATCCAACGGATCGTTGCAGCCCACGTCGATCTGCAGCTCGGCCGTCACCCCCATGGCTCGAGCCGGCACGCGCAGGCGCACGCCCGGGTTGGCCGTCTCGGCCCAGATGAGCTCCTCGCTCGCGCTGGCCGCGTCGAACACCACGCCGTCACCCACCTCCGAGGCCAGTGCGGTGCGCAGTCCGGAGGCGATGAGCTCGGGCGCGAAAGGCTCTGTCCAGAGGAAGTCGAGATCATCCACCGGGCGGTGCACCGGCCCACTCCACTGACGCACCAGCAACCCGCCGCGCAGCACGACCGCCTCCCGCAGCGCGGGCGCGCCGGCCACCCGGCACAGCGCGCCCTCCAGGAATGGCAGCAGGGAATCAGTCGGCGTGTTCATGACGGCAGCCATCCGCGATCCAGACCGGCGTGGGTGTCCACCACCGCGTACTCCGATTTGACGCTCACCCAGTGGAAGTCCGCCGCCACCAACGCCTCCACCAGCGCCTGGCGCCGCTCCAACGCAGTGGAGAAGCCCACGCCGTAGTGACGCGTGGTGACGAAGTGCTCGTGGCTCCCGTCGGCGCGCACCCGGCGCGTGGTGGACGAGACGTGGGCACCATGCGGCACGCACGTGGCCACCAGCCGCTCCAGGCTGGCCTCCGCGGGGAGCACCACCTTCACATGGTGCTCGAAGTAGCGGCCCTCGGGCTGCAGCCGCGCCTCCTCATTGGTGGCGGGTGCGCAGGGGTTCTCTGGATGCGCCTCCACCTTCACCCGCAGCACCGGGAAACCAGCGGCCTCCAGCACGCCCGACAGCACCACGGCCTCCGCGCGCACGTCCTCCAGCGAGCCCGCGTAACGCGAGGACGTCATGGGTTGGCGGCGTGCCTCACCCCGAGCCAGCTCGATCACCGTGCAGCCGATCCCGCTCTCCGCGCAGAAGGCACGGAAGCGGGCGAGGGCGGCATCGTCCTCGGCGCGCACGGTGATGTGAAGCTCGAAAGCCGGGGCAGTCATGGTCGGTCTCCAGTCCTGGCAGACGACGCACCATCTTCCGGCGGGCTGACACCTTCAGGGGGGCGGGGCCGGGTCTCCGGCCCCGATACCATCGCGCTGACGGCTCACTCGATGAGCTTGGCCAGCTGACTCCAGTCGTACTGCTCGTAGGCCTTCACCGCCTGGGTCAGCGGATCCAACGGGTGCTGCTTGAAGTAGTTCTCGGTGGGCTTCGTGTGCGAGGCGGCCCCGATACGGATGGTGACCAACTGGATGGCGTCCGGCTTCTTGGCGTTGAAGTAGCCGGGATTCCAGGTGACGAGATACGTGGCGTTGGTGCCATCGCACGAGCCCACGCTCTCTCCCCGCTTCACGGGCACGCACGCGGGGCGATCCAGGTTGCCGCCCTGGGCGAGCTGGCGTTTGGCCGCCTCACCATCCGGCCCGCCCTCGCGGATCACCCGCTCCAGGTACTCCTTGGCGGTGAGCCGGCGCCAGAGCTGCCGGTCCTTGGCGGTGAGCAGCAGGATGGGGGTGGCGCTCCCCACCTGGTAGAGGGGGAACCCTTGGAGCGAGCCGACCTGGGGGGGCTCGTAGAGGATGGCATCCGGGTTCGAGGGATCGATCCGGAGCCGCTCCAGATCGTTCACCTTGATCTCGATCGTGTTGCCTTCACCCACGCCCTGGTAGCGCCCCGTCTTCTTGTCGACATGCGTCTCTTTGCTGTCCTTGAAGATGGGCTTGAGCAGCACCGTCGCCTCGGCCTTCGTCACCCGCAGATCGGGCTCGGGCACGAGCGAGAGGCCCGAGTGCACACTGACGCCTCGCGGATCCGCCAGCTGCGGCGTGTGTTGCAGTCCCTCCAGCACGCCCTGCAACTTGCGTTGCATCTCGGGCGCCTTCTTCCGGACCACCGGCGCGGTCGGGTAGGTGATGCCGGGCAGATCGTCGGGATCTCGCGCGGCGGCGGGCAGCGAGGTGGCCACGCACACGAGCGTGGTCCATGCGACGCGCCGGAAGAAGGCTGCACGTGTCGAACGCATGGGGTTCCTAGGGCACGGGGGACTGGATGATGTAGTAGATCGACTGGAAGTAGCGGTGCAGCGCGTTGATGAGCTGGGTGAGGAAGGGCCAGCCGATCAGCGTGAAGCCGAGGAAGCCGGCAGTCACCACGACGTATTCCACCATCGCCTGTCCCCGCTGGGCCTTCGCCTGGAGGCTATTTCTCAAGCTTCGCATTGGGATTGCACTCCTTCGTGCAGGTCTTTTCCTCGTCCAGACAGGCCTGGGTGCACTTCGCCACGCCAGAGCCCGCGTACTTCTTGCAGACGTCCTCACAGGCCTTCGCGTCCTTCTTGCACTGCTTCTCACAGTCCCCGGGGCGAGCCGCCGCCGGCAGAGCGAGGAGCAGGGTGGTGGCCAGCAGCGCCCAGCGTCCCAGCTTCCAGGAAGTCCTCGTCATTTCGTTTCCTCCGCGCTCCCTTCCCGGGGAGCGGACAGTCGCTCGGTGAGCGATATGTGGATCAGCACATCCGAGGCCGGCGCCTGGCGGCGCAGCATCACCATCCCGAACACGGTGCCGCGGTTGACTTCCAGCTCCGTGCCCACGTCGTCGGGAGCGTGCAGCTCGCGCACGCCCCAGCCCTTCTTCTCGAGCGCCTCGCGGAAGAACGTCTCCACCTCCGTGACGGTGCTCTCCGGCACGCGCGCGGACACCGTGTGCTGCGTGGCGCCCTCGAGCTGGAAGCTGAGGGCCGAGGCGTCCTCGGCATCCACGGGCAGGGGAATCCACTCCGGCACCTGGGGCTGACCGTCCAGCAGGGGCGCCATCCGTCCGGACGAGATGAAGACCAGCGTCTCCCCGCCCTGCGCGAGCGCCGACACCAGGTGCACCTCTTCACTGGCCGGGCTCCAGTAGCCCACGTAGCCCGCGTTGTCGTTGTAGCGCAGCCCCAGGGCCGGCAGCCCCGCGTCCAGCAGCGTGCCGGCGTAGTGCGAGAGCACCTGGTCCGGCGGATCCTGGGTGGTGAACCACGCCACGGCCATAGGGGCCTTGTCGCCCAGGTAGTCCGCCGCCAGCACCTCCGGCCGGCTCCCGTGAGGGTAGGGCGGGAAGTGTGACAGCGCCCGCTGCAGGACGGACTCCTCCCAGGGCGAGCGTGACGCGCGCGCGGGCTGGCTGAGCATGTCCTCCGGAGTTATCCGCTCCAGCGGATCCGCCGGCTCCTCGTACGTCAACCGCTCCCAGCTGAACCCGATCAGGCCACCGACGATCGCCATCGAGAACAGCAGTGCCACGGCGCGCACCGCTGGCCGCGGCTCACTCACTCAGCACCCCTCCGGGTTCTTGCAACCCATGTAGAACTCGCCCCGGTTGTTGTAGGTCGCGCGGTTGCGGTCCTTGTCCCAGTCCCGCCACTCGTTGTTGAAGTAGCTCTTGCTGCCGTCCGGCCCCTGGTCGATCGTCTGCGAGGGCGTGGTGTTGCCCTTGGGCTGCGGCTTGATGGAGATGTTGGGCCGGCGCGGATCATCCGGCTTGAGCATCATGGACTGCTCCTGGCTGCCGGGGAAGGGAAGCGCGAGCCCCGCGACCAGGTCCGGGCTGAGCAGTTGGTTGCTCATGGCGTTGGAGAAGAAGGTGGAGGCCGCCGCGTCCATCTGGTCGAACCCGATGTTCTGGCGGTTCTGGTAGATGTTGGCCACGCGATCGTACATCGCGTTGGAGCCCTTCTGGCCCGGAGCGATGTTCGCCTGCTCCGTCAGGGCCCAGGAGTCCGTGAGGACGGCCAGGTGCTGCTCCTTGATGAAGTAGGAGTCGCCCTCCCAGCCTCCCTTGCCGACCTTCGAGTTGTCGTGGACGTTGCCCTGCCAGCGCTTCTTGGTGAGGGTGTTCTCCTTGCCGGAGAACTCGGGGAGGAAGTTCTTGGGCAGCAGGTAGTTCTCCACGATCGCCTTGGCGCGGCACCTGTAGAGCCCACCGTTGGTGAACTGGTTGTAGTAGCCGTCGTAGATGCCGCCCCCGCCGACGTTGCCCGCCGACTTGTCCGGGCCCTCGCACGTCACCTGCTCGGCATTGTCGTTGATCCAGCACACGTGCGCCGACAGCGCCTTGTGGTGATCCGTGTCCTCGCAGTCCGAGTACTTGGAGACGCTGTTGCCGTTCTCGTCCGTGCCCGAGGTCATCGCGTCGTAGCGATCCTTGCCGGACTCGTGATCGCAGAACATCAGGCGGGCGTGGTGCTGCACCGCGCCCGGGTCGCCCTGAGAGCCGTAGTCCTGCACGGTGAGATCCCACACCGTGGAGATGGCGGCCTCCTGCACATCCAGCGAGTAGCGCAGCAGGTCATCCAGGAAGAGCGAGTAGAGGAAGACGGGGATGATGACCAGCATGCAGATGGCCATCTCCACGGAGGCGGCACCGCGGGGCGAGTGCCCGCGGCGGGGGAAGGAGCGCAGCTGTCTCATAGCGACAACCCCGTGGAAGAGCTGACGAGCTGGGCCGCATCCGTGTTGCTGGCGGCGGTGAGGACCTCGGCCGCCTGCTGCTGCGTGAAGGGATGGAGCTTGGCACGCCAGTAGGGACTGAAGAGGTTGGGGGCCTCACGCCAGCCGTTGTCGCCGAAGCGGTGGTAGTAGACGATCGCCTTGGAGAGCGCGGCGCCCTCGTCCGCGGCGAGGGTGAGGGAGGCGGACGTCTTGCCGTTCTGGAAGTTGAGGGTGGCGGAGCTGTTGAGCTGCCAGGGGGCCTTGGTCTTGCTCGCCCCCCGAAGCGTCTTGGTGACGTAGCTGAAGGAGCGAGGCTGGCCGTAGTCGCGGTCCTTGTCCTCGTTGGCGCGGAACTTCATGAAGCAGTTGCCGCCCAGGGTGCACGCGGTGAGCGCCTTGGCGTTGACGCCCTCGAACTTGTGGGAGCCGGAGTGGGCGCCGCCCGGGGTGTGCTTGCCGCTGCCGCTGTCGCTGGCCACGAGCGCCGAGTACTTCAGCGGGATGCCGGTGCCGTGCTTCCACTGGTTGTACATCATGCCCTGCTCCTCGGCGGCGATGGCCTTGCCCTCGGGGCCAGCGGACCCGCTATGCAGGCTTCCGGTGGACTGCACCGTCTTGGCCGTGCCCTTGTGGGTGAAGGGCACGGGGGAGTTGATGCCCTCGCCGGGGATGTCGCGGATCTCCTGGAGGAATTGGGGGTGCAGGTGCAGGGGGTAATCAATCCCGCCGGGCAGGCCCCGGTTGGCGGGCCAGGCGGGACGGCTGGCGTTGGCCACCTCGGTCATCACCTTGGAGCGGGCCTTCGGATCCGAGCTGGCCACGCTGCCGGTGCAGGGCATGCCGTCCACGGCGCAGTTGAACTCATTCATGTTCATGGCGCCCACCGCCGCCGTGACGGTGCTGGCCCCGGGCGCGTTGTAGGACGTCAGCTTCTCCAGTCCGTAGGAGCCTCCATTGCGTACCGCGTCCACCGTGCGCAGGTGCACCTGCGCCTGCGAGGCGTGCATGAAGTCCACCATCCGATCCAACCCCTGGATGGTCTGGTTGAAGCTGTTCTCCAGGTTCTTCACCCGCTTGTCGTACTTGTTGCCGGCCTTGCCGTACTTGCCGGCGATCTTCAGCGCCTGCAGGCCGTGGATGCAGTGCTTGAAGCAGCTCCAGCAGCCGCACTGGGCGAACTCCATGGCCATGATGATGTAGTAGTTCGTCTGCGACTTGCGCATCATCTCGCCGGTGACGCTGGCGGCCGCCATGTACGCGTGCATGCTGTTCATGGCCACGTAGGTGGCGGCGATCGCGCGGTTGCTGACGGCGTAGTAGTTGAGGGCGCGAGCCTCCACGACAGCCATGGAGTAGGCCATGGAGTCGCTGTGCTGCTGGAGGCTCACCTTCTCGCGCAGCGCGTGGCTGAGGTTGAAGCTGAGCGCCACCATGAGCGCCAGGACCAGGAAGGAGAGCGCGCCGAGCACCAGGGCCTGGCCACGCTGGCGCCGGGGAGACTTCCTCAGAAGGCGAAGAGGCATTTGTTGCTCGAGGGCAGTTTGTTCTTGGTCAGGTAGAGATTGGACTGCATCCGCATGGTGTAGGTGGCGCGGATGGGGAGGATGTAGAGGCGCCGGGACGCCGCCGCGGCGTAGGGATCCGAGCCGCTGCCGCCCCGGTCGAGCGACTTGAGCCCGCCCGAGGAGGCCTTCCCCATGCGCATCAACTCGGGCACTTCCTTGTTGCGCGCCGCCGCGTGGATGACCCAGTTGGCGAAGGGGATGGGCATCCGGTAGTTGAACGTCACCTGGATGCGCAGCTTGGTGCGCTGGCCCTTCTGCCAGTCGTCGTAGCCGCCGGTGGACCACTGCGGATCATCGAAGTCCACCTCCTTCATGCCGCCTTTGAACTCGCTGCTCAGGGGGCCGCAGACGGTCACCTTCGCGTACTTCAGGTTCGCATCCGGCATCTGGTTGCTCATCACCCCCGGCCACGTCCACTTCTTCGAGAAGTCCGAGGCGTTGTTGATGGACGCGATGTACTCGCCGCCGCCGCGATCCTGGCTCACCAGGGGCAGCATCACCGCGAGCGCCGCGCGCTCCATCTTCTGCACGTCCGCGTTGTTCAGCGAACCCGCTCGCACCGCCTTGTACGCGGCGTACTTCGTCAGCAGCCGCGCCTGGTGCATCAGCCCCAGTTGCAGGATTCCCAGGATCAGGAACACGAACAGGGGAAGGACGATGGCCGACTCGACCGCGGCTTGTCCGGACTCACACCTTGGGTGCGGATTTGCACTCTGCGCACACATAATCCGTGAATGTGGCGAATGTTTCGGTGCTCGGCCATACGTCAAGTGGACGGAGCCTCCCGGTGCGTCCGGGGCTTCAGGGGGCCTGCGCTACCCCCGCAACATCCATACGCTCCGTTACTTTATTAAAAGCTGAGGAAAATCACCAGCTGGTGCGCACCGGGCGGCCTTCCTCGTAGCCCGCCTGGCTCTGCACGCCCACCACGGCGTTGCGGTGGAAGTCCTCGAGCGTGCGCGCGCCGGCGTAGGTGCACGCGCTGCGGACGCCCGCGATGATGGTGTCGAGGATGTCCTCGACGCCCGGACGCTCTGGATCCAGGTACATGCGCGAGGTGCTGATGCCCTCCTCGAAGAGCTCCTTGCGGGCGCGCTCGAAGAGCGACTCGCCGCGCGTGCGGGCCTTGACGGCGCGCTGGGAGGCCATGCCGAAGTTCTCCTTGTAGAGCCGGCCGTCGCTGTCGCGCATGGCGTCCGCCGGGCTCTCGTAGGTGCCGGCGAACCAGGAGCCGATCATCACGTTGGCCGCGCCGGCCGCGAGCGCGAGCGCCACGTCGCGCGGGTGCCGGACTCCGCCATCGGCACAGGCCTGTCTGCCCAGCTTCCGGGCCTCCTCCGCGCAGTCCAGCACCGCGGAGAACTGCGGCCGGCCCACCCCGGTCATCATGCGCGTGGTGCACATGGCTCCGGGTCCCACGCCGACCTTCACCAGGTCCACGCCCGCCGAGATGAGATCCCGCGTTCCCTCCCGGGTGACGACGTTGCCCGCCATGATGGGCACGGTGGGGGAGAGGGCGCGGACGAGCTCCACCGTCTCGAGCATCTTGCGCTGGTGGCCGTGCGCCGCGTCGATGACGAGCAGATCCGTCCCCGCGCGCAGCAGGGCCTCGGCCTTGCCCTTCACGTCGCCGTTGATGCCAATGGCCGTGCCGATCAGCAGTTGGCCCCGGGCGTCGAGCGCCGGCTTGTAGAGCGTCGAGCGCAGCGCTCCCTTGCGCGTCACCACGCCCACGAGCCTCCGGTCGCGCACCACCGGCGCGCAGGACAGCCGCTTGCTGGCCAGGCGCTCGTAGATGGACTCGAGCGGTGTGCCCTCTTCGAAGGTGACGAGCTCGGTGGACATCACCCGCTGCAGTTGGGTGAAGCGATCGAAGCCGGCGGCATCGTTCTCGGTGAAGATGCCAACGGGCTCCTCGCGCTCGTTGACGACGATGACGGCGCCGTGGGCGCGCTTGTGGATGAGGTTGAGCGCCTCCTGGATGGTGTCGCCGGGCCGCAGCGTGATGGGCGTCTCGTAGATGGGGTGGCGCGACTTCACGTAGGTGATGTTGCTCGCGACGATGTCGAGCGGGATGTCCTGGGGCAGCACGGCGATGGCTCCGCGGCGCGCCACCGTCTCGGCCATGCGCTTGCCCGAGACGGCCGTCATGTTGGACACCACGATGGGGATGGTGGTGCCCAGGTGATCGGCCGGGGTCAGGTCCACCTCGAGCCGCGAGCCGACCTCCGAGCGGCCGGGCACCATGAAGACGTCGCTGTACGTCAGATCGTGGGGAGGCTTCTGATCATCGATGAACCGCATCACACCCTCCAGGAGGGGCCTACCCTAACGCTTTCGAGTGGGCCCCGCTCCGCCCTCGCGGGAAGGGGCCCCTTCATTGGAATCCGTCGCGGCGGGCGCGTATTTTGTCGCACATGAGCGAAGTGGGGATGACGGCGCCGATCCTGGAGGTGGAGGGGCTGGAGAAGACCTACGGTGAGGTGCGGGCCGTGCAGGGGCTGACGTTCCAGGTCGCCCCGGGAGAGGTGCTCGGGCTGGTGGGGCCCAACGGGGCTGGGAAGACGACCACGCTGCGCTGCCTGGCGGGCATCCTGCCGCCCTCCACCGGACGCGTGGGGGTGGCCGGGCACGATCTGGCGAGCGCCCCGGTGCAGGCCAAGCGCGCCCTGGCGTTCCTCCCGGACGAGCCGCGCCTCTTCGAGTACCTCACCGTCTGGGAGCACCTGAACTTCGTGGCCCGGCTGTACGGGGTGGCGGACTGGGAGGAGCGGGGGAGGGCCCTGCTCGACGAGATGGAGCTGACCGGCAAGGAGAAGGCCCTGCCCGGGGAGCTGTCGCGCGGGATGAAGCAGAAGCTGTCCATCGCGTGCGGCTTCCTGCACTCGCCACGGCTCATCATCCTGGACGAGCCGCTCACGGGGTTGGATCCACTGGCCATCCGCCGCATGAAGGCCTCGCTGCGCCAGCGCGCCGAGGCGGGGACGGCGTTGGTGCTGTCCTCGCACCTGCTGCCGCTGGTGGAGGAGCTGTGCCACCGCATTCTCGTCATCGCTGGAGGGCGCGCGGTGGCGCTGGGCACGCTCGCGGACATCCGCGCGCAGCTGAGTGGGCCCGAGGGCACGGGCGCATCCCTGGAGGATCTCTTCATCCGCATCACCAGCGCGGTCCCCGAGTCCCGGCCGGAGCGGGAGGCCCCGTGAGTTTTCCTCGCGCGGTGGCGTTCCTCTGGGTGGCCTCGGCTCGCAACCGGGTGCTCCGTCAGCTCCAGCGCCTGCGGCAGCCGAAGTACCTCGTGGGCGCGGTGGTGGGCGGGTTGTACCTGTACTCCGTCTTCCTCCGGCGGCTGGGCTTTCCAGGAGGGCAGGTGGGCTCGGCTCCGGCGGCGGCTCAGCTCATCAGCCAGTTCATGTTCACGGCGGCGATGCTGGGAACGCTCCTCTCCGCCTGGGCGCTGGGGCCGGATCGGCCCTCGCTGTCCTTCACCGAAACGGAGGTGCAGCAGCTCTTCTCCGCGCCCGTGTCGAGACGGGGGCTGCTGCACTACAAGCTCGCGCGCTCCCTTCTCGGCGCCGCCGTGGGGGCCGCCTTCACCACCCTCTTCGTGAGCCGCGTGGTGCGTCCTCATCCCGTCTTCTTCTTCATCGGTTCCACCGTGACGCTGGCCACGGTGAACCTGCATGTGATGGCGGCCTCCTTCGTGCGTACCCGGCTCGCCCGGCTCGGCGGGCCAGGCACGATGCTGCGCTGGGTGCTGCTGTCCGCCGTGAGCGCCTTGATGATCGGCGCGGGGATGGCCGCGCTGCGTGAGCATCCCTTCCCCCAGCAGTTGAAGGATCCCCGGCAGCTCCAGGAGTGGATCGTCGCGTTGATGGACTCACCGGTGATGGCGCTGGGCCGGTGGCTGGTGGCCCTGCCGCTCGCGCCGGATGGGTGGGCATTCCTGAAGGCCCTGCCGCTCGGGCTCGGGCTGCTCGCCGCCCATTACCTGTGGGTGATGAAGGCGGCGGTGCCCTTCGAGGATGCCGCGGTGAGTCGGGCCGAGGAGCGATCCCGCCTCCGGGAACAGCTCTCGCGGCAGGGAGGCCGCCCCACCCGCATTCGCGCGAGCCCCACGTTCCTCCGGCTCGCGCCCACGGGCCGGCCGGAGGTGGCCATCCTCTGGAAGAACCTCATCGCCGGGCAGCGGCTGGGAGGGGCGGGCCGGCTCATCATCGCCGGACTGGTGGGAGGCCTGGTGGCGTCGGCGGCCTCGGCGGAGAGCCTGCCGGAGGTCCTCGACAACATGCGCATGTTCATGACGCCCCTGTGCGGAGGGCTCGCGGTGTTGCTGTGCTTCTTCGGGCCGTCCGCCATGCGCATGGACCTGCGGATGGACCTGCCCCGGCTCGAACAGCTTCGGGCCCTGCCGCTCACCGGGCGCCAGGTGGTGATGGCGGAGCTCGCCGCGCCCGCGCTGCTGCTCGGGGTCACGCAGGTGGGGCTCCTCCTGCTGGCGGGAGTGCTTTCGGTATGGCAGGGCGGCTCGCGGACCGGGCTGTGGGTGGCGGGGGGCCTGGGCGCCGTCTGGGTGCTGCCGGCGGTGACGCTCGGTGGGCTCTTCGTCCAGAACGCGGCGGTGGTGCTCTTCCCGGCGTGGTTGCCACCGGAGGGCGAGCGGGTGCGTGGACTCGAGGCGCTCGGTCAGCGGTTGCTGACGTTGGCGGGCACGCTGGTGGTGTTGCTGGTGGGGATGCTGCCCGCGGCGCTCCTGGGGGCCCTGGTGGGTTTCGCCCTGGACCGTCTCTTGGAGCTCGGGGTGTGGGCGATTCCCTTCGCGGGGCTCGTCGCGGCGGCGGTGCTCGTCGCCGAGGTGGCGCTCGGGGTGGTGGGCCTGGGCCATGCCTTCGACCGGCTCGACGTATCGAGGGAAGGCACCGGGATGGCCTCGTGAGTCAGGACTCCTGGCCGGTGGTTCAGTGGGGTCCGGCCGGGTCCGGTGGCGCCGACAGCGTGCGCACCACCACCGAGCGGCAGGCCGTGCACACGACCCCGCTGCGCTCCCAGTGCACCTGATCCTCCCATTCCTGGGGGGACTCCGGTCCCTGCTCGAGTTGCTTCAGGAGCGCGGCGAGCTCGTCCGTCGAGCCTTCTCCGGCGGAGGAGCCGAGCACGTCCTGCTCACCTTCGAGCACGAGGGTGAAGCGGTAGTACACCTCGCTCGGGGCGATACCGCGCCCGCAGGAGTCGCACGTCTTGGGTCGAGGGCCGGACACGAACGCTGAGCGTAGTCGCAGAGCCGGCCCTGGCTCCAGCGCACCCGATGCGCGGAGGGCTCCGCCAGCCTACGGGGACAGGCCCAGGGCCGTGAGCCCGAGCTCATGACGCGCCCCTCTGCGCGGCCCTCCTGCTACGGCTGCTGCTCGTCCTCGCCCTCGGAGACGCGGGAGCTGGCGACGCCAAACACATTGGCCTCGGCGATCTCCTTGGTGGTGCCCTTGTAGATGCGCCAGGCGAAGGGGCCGGTGATCGCGAACGCGATGACGGCCAGGCCGATGGCCTTCCACGGAATGGGCTCTTCCTTGATCTGGATGTCCTTGCCGTAGGAGTTGATGTTGTACTTCGGACGGGCGCGGGCGGCATTGCGCTCCTGCTGGGTCATCTCCTCGCCCTGGAAATCCTGGAGCTGCCGCCGCTGTGCGAGGGCGGCGCCACCAGTGACGAGCACGAGGACGACCAGCAGACGCGAGTAGGAGGGGAAGCGCATGGGCGCGCAGCCTACCACGACCGTACAGGTGCGAAGAACAAGGCTTGCGTCATTTCCAGGGCTCCATTAGGCGCGGACTCCGTGCGCCTCCTCCTCATCCCCCTGATCAACCTGCTGTTGCTGATGCGGTACCTCCTGGGCCTGCCGTTCCGTCTGCTGGCGGCTCGTGGCCGGCCCGCGTACGTCCGGTTCCGGTTGTCGGGAGAGCCTCCCTACCGGGAGCGTCCCCGCCGGCGGAGCCTGGGCCTGCTGGGGGGCCAGGGTCGGCCCGAGCCCGCCACGGTGACCTCGCTGGAGGGCTTCCGCAAGGCCCTGGAGCTCCTGGCGAAGGATCCGAAGGTGAAGGGCATCCTGGTGGAACTGGAGGACCTGGCGGTGCCTCCGGCGAAGCGGGACGTGCTGGTGAAGCTGCTCGGGGACTTCCGGGCGGCGGGCAAGCGGGTGGTGACGTGGGCGGTGAGCACGGACAACCTGGGGTACCAGGTGATGTGCGCGGCGGACGAGGCGTTGCTGTCCCCGGCGGGCCGGTTGGAGCTGATGGGCTACGCCGCGGAGGCCGTGGCGCTGGGCGAGGGACTCGGACGGCTGGGCATCCAGGCGCATTTCTTCCGGCGGGGCGAGTACAAGACGATGCCCGAGCTCTTCACGCTCCCGGACGTGTCGAACATCCAGAGGCAGGTGTTGGAGTCCTTCCTGGACGAGCGGTACATGGAGCTGCTGGACATGGTGGCGAAGGGGCGGCGGCGCACGGTGGAGCAGGCGCGGGCGTGGATCGACGAGGGCCCCTACAGCGCGAAGCGCGCGCTGGGGGTGGGGCTCATCGATGGGGTGTGTGACGAGGCGGACCTGCCCGCGCGGCTGGCCGGGAAGGGCGCGGAGGAGAAGGCAGAGGACGAGGACGAGGGCCTGGAGCCCATGCCGATGTACCTGGCGCGGCTGCCCTGGCCTCCGGTGCGCTGGCGTCCGCTGCGGCCGAGGCCCCGGCTGGCGGTGGTGCCGGTGTCGGGGATGATCGTCCCGGGGAAGGGCGGAGCGGGGGTGGCGGGTCCACAGCTCGCGGGCTCGGACACGGTGGTGAGGGCGCTGCGCTCGGCGGGGAGGAACCGGCGGGTGAAGGCGGTGGTGCTGTACGTGTCGAGCTCGGGCGGCTCGGCGGTGGCCTCGGAGATCATCCTGGAGGCGGTGCAGCGGGTAGCGAAGAAGAAGCCGGTCATCGCCTTCGTGGACCGGGTGGCGGCGAGCGGTGGCTACATGGCGGCGCTGGGCGCCAAGGAGATCTGGGCCACGCAGCATGCCATCGTGGGCTCCATCGGCGTGTTCGCGGGGAAGTTCGATACCTCGGGGCTGATGGAGAAGCTGGGGGTGCACCAGACGCTCATCACCCGGGGGCAGAACGCGGGCATCTTCTCGTCCACGCGGGGCTTCACCGAGCACGAGCGGGCCTTGATGGAGGCCGAGGTGGAGGAGACGTACCAGGCGTTCCTCGAGCACGTGGCGAAGGCACGGGGCCGGACGAAGGAGGAGATTCACGCGCTGGGAGAGGGGAGGGTGTACAGCGGCACCCGTGCGCTGGCGGTGGGGCTGGTGGATCGGACGGAGGGCTTCGAGGAGGCGTGCCGGCGCGCGATGGAGCTGGCGAAGGTGCCGGGGCGCTTCGATCTCCAGGTGTATGGGGGCGAGGACCGGCGCTTCTCGCTGTTGAAGCTGCTGCTGGGGGGCTCGCACGCGGGGACATATGCCTTCTGCCCGACGGCCTGGAACCTCCAGGGCTTCGGGGAAGGAGAGCGTTTCGAGTAACCTGCGCCCTCGCATGGTGCGCCACTGTCCCCTCTGCGAGAACGAGTCCCTGCGGCCCCTGCGCGTCTCCAACGTGGAAGTGGACACTTGTCCCCGCTGTCACGGGTTGTGGTTCGACCGGGGCGAGCTGGAGCGCTTTCCGGATCGGCCTCCGGTGCGGGCGTTCCTGGCGGCGGCGCGGCAGGCGCCCTCGCGGTGCCGGAAGCGAGGTCATCTGGTGGCGGGTGGGCAGGCCGTGTGCTCCACGTGCCGGAGCGAGCCTGTAGCCTGTCCGGGTTGTGGCTCGCGGCTGGCGCTGGTGGTGACGAGCGCGTGTGCGATCGACGTATGCCCGCGCTGTGAGGGGGTCTGGCTGGACGCGGGCGAGTTCGAGCTGCTCGAGGGGGTGACCAATCCCCAGGCAAGGCCAGCGGGGGCGGGGGTGGCGGCCGTGACCCAGAAGTGCTCGGCGTGCAAGGTGGGGCTCCAGTTGCGGGACGCCTTCGCGTATGAGGGCGACGTCTACTGCGCCAGATGCCGGCCACCGGGCGCCGTCCAGTTGCACATTCCCTGAAGGCCCGCGCTTCCATGTCCTCCACCGTCCCTTCGCGGCTCTCGTTGTCCACCCTGTCACTCGCGGCCGCCCTGTCGGCCATGGGCTGTGCCCACGCTCCCGGACCCAGGGAGGTGGCCTCGGCCTATGCGCAAGCGCTGGAGGAGAACCGGCTGACCGACGCCTACGCGCTGACGAACGCGCCACCGGAGGCCCGGCCGTCCTTCCTCGAGCACTATGCGGATGCCTCGGTCCGCCAGGCCCGGGCGGTGGAGGTCCGCGCGGCCATTCCGCAGCTCCAGGCACGAGCCCCCGCCCTCTCGCTGCTCCAGGCGAAGGAGGGCTGGCGGATCGTCGAGGAGGAGCCGGAGGACGCGCCCCGGGCCGTGCTGACGCGCTTCCTGGACGCGGTGCAGGCGAGCGATTGGGCCACGGCCTGGTCCCTGTTGAGCGACCCACTGCGTGCCCGCTACACCCCCGAGCGTCTGCGCGAGGACTTCAAGCGGGAGCCCCTGGCGGCCGAGCGGGTACGCCGGGCGCGGCTCGCGCTCAAGGGCCCCGTGCGGGTGACGGCCGCGGAAGCGGAGTTCCGGATCGGTAAAGATCGAACGGTGCGCCTGGTCCGGGAGGCAGGCGAGTACCGGGTGGCGGCGATCGAATGAGATGAGAAGACATGCGGCCGGGGGAGCGGAGGATTAGAGGAGGTTGACACCACCAAGGCCGCTGGCTATCTCCGCGCCCTTCCGAGGGGACGACCCCAACCCCCCGGGTTGCAAAGGATTCAGGTACTCCGATGAGCGTTTCCGAGCGCGACATCCTCACGGCGATGTCGAAGGTGATGGATCCCGAACTTCACATCGATCTGGTGAAGGCCGGGATGGTGAAGGACATCCGTGTGGAGGGCGACAAGGCGAAGCTCAAGATCGAGCTGACCACGCCGGCCTGCCCGATGAAGGGGAAGATCCAGGCGGACGCCGAGGCGGCGCTCAAGCAGGTGCCGGGGCTGAAGACGTTCGACATCGAGTGGGGCGCGCAGGTGCGCGGGGCGCCCGGTGCCCGGGCCGGACAGCAGGGCCAGGCGATCCTTCCGCAGGTGAAGAACGTGATCCTGGTGGGCGCGGGCAAGGGAGGCGTGGGCAAGAGCACGGTGTCGGTGAACCTGGCGGCGGCGCTGGCTCGCGAGGGCGCGAAGGTGGGTCTGCTGGACGCGGACTTCTACGGCCCCTCGGTGCCCCTGATGACGGGCATCACCGAGCGGCCGGTGAGCCCGGATGGCAAGTCGCTGCTCCCGCTGGAGAAGCACGGGCTGAAGGTGATGTCGATCGGCTTCCTGGTGGAGGCGGATCAGGCGCTCATCTGGCGTGGGCCCATGCTGCACGGGGCTCTGATGCAACTGGTGCGGGACGTGCGCTGGGGCGAGCTGGACTACCTGATCCTCGACCTGCCGCCGGGGACGGGTGACGTGGCGCTGTCGCTGTCGCAGTCGGTGAGGGCGGCGGGCGCGGTGCTGGTGACGACGCCGCAGGACGTGGCGCTGGCGGACGTGGTGCGCGCCAAGCAGATGTTCGACAAGGTGCACATCCCGGTGCTGGGCATCGTGGAGAACATGAGCCAGTTCGTGTGTCCGCACTGCTCGCAGGCCACGCCCATCTTCAACCGGGGTGGTGGCCACAAGGCGGCGGAGATGTTCGCCATTCCCTTCCTCGGGGAGATTCCCCTGGATCTGAAGATCCGCGAGTCGGGTGACGCGGGCGTGCCGGTGGTGCTGAGCGCGCCGGACAGCCCCGAGGCCCAGGCCTTCCGGACGATGGCGCGCAACATCGCGGGCCGCGTATCCGCCGAGAACATGCGCGTGGCGGTGAAGCTCCCGGTGGTAAGCTGAGGATTCTCCGCGAACTCCGAGGCCCCGCATGTCGACCGGCAAGGACACCAAAGACGAAGACCTCTACCCGGATCCTCTGCTCGGAGACGAGCCGGAGCGGGAGGGGGGTTCTCGCCCGGGGTTCGTGCCCGAGTTCGTGCGCAAGGTGGCGGTGGCGGGACTGGGCGCCCTCTTCATGACGGAGGAGGGAATCCGCTCGCTGGCCGGCCAGCTCAAGCTGCCCAAGGAGGTGCTCGGCTACATCCTCGGGCAGGCGGAGAAGACGAAGGACGAGGTGGGCCGGGTCGTTTCCGAGGAGCTGCGGCGCTTCCTCCAGTCGGAGAAGCTGCGTGACGAACTCCTCAAGCTGGTGTCGGGGATGACCATCGAGGTGAAGGCGCAGATCCGCCTGGTGCCTCAGGAGCGCGAGGAGGGGGAGCAGGCCGAGCCGCCTCCGCGCACCAAGGTGGTCGTCACCGAGCTGAACACGCGGCGCGGCGGCAAGAAGGCCGCGTCGAAGAAGGAGTGACGGCGTGGAGGGCGAGGGGCAGCGGAACTGGCGTCAGCACCCGCTGCTGAAACGGCTGCCGCTGCTGCTGTTGGTGGTGCTGGGCCTGTGGCTGTGGAAGACCTCGGTCCCGCCCGAGCGCGAGCTGGTGTGGCGGCTGGAGGGCCCGGGCTGGACGGAGATCCGCTCCCTCGACTTCCAGGTGAAGAACGCGGACGGCGAGCTGGTGAAGCGCGAGACTGACGCTTTCCCGGAAGGCCCACCGGGCTCTGTGGTGCTGAAGGCGGATCTCCCCTCGGGGTCCTACGAGGTGTGGGTGTTCGCTCGGGGTGAAAGCGGACCCTCGCGCCCGCCGCTTGTGGATCGCCTGACACTCGGAGACGAGGACGCGCGCGTCGAGCATGAACTGCGCGTACCTGCGAGCCGTTGACCGGTGGGGAGGCCAGGGCTATAGCGCGCCCGGTTCCTCTTTTACTGATTTACCGAGCAAGGGGTCGCGAACGCCATGGCAACGGAGCACATCGTCGTCGTCGGGGCAGGGCAGATGGGGTCGGGCATTGCCCAGGTGGCGCTGCAGGCGGGCCTGCGGGTCACGCTGGTGGACGTCTCGAAGGAGGGTCTCGCCAAGGGCGCCGAGCGCATCAAGGCCGGCCTGAAGAAGCTGGTGGAGAAGGGCAAGCTGGACGCGGCGAAGCTCGAGGCGGCGAACGCGAACCTGGCCACCGCCACCAGCGCCACCGAGGTGAAGGACGTGGACTTCGCCATCGAGGCCGTGACGGAGAACGAGGACCTCAAGCGCCGCATCTTCGTGGAGCTGGATGGCGTGGTGAAGCCGGGCGGCATCCTGGCGACGAACACCTCGTCCATTCCCATCACCCGCATCGCCGCGGCGACGAAGCGCCCCGAGAACGTCATCGGCATGCACTTCATGAACCCGGTGCCGCTGATGCAGTTGGTGGAGCTGATCCGGGGCGCGGCGACGTCGGACGCGACGTACCAGACGACCAAGGCCCTGTCGGAGAAGATGGGGAAGACCACGGTGGTGTCCAAGGACTTCCCGGGCTTCATCGTGAACCGCATCCTCATCCCGATGCTGAACGAGGCCTGCTTCGCGCTGCAGGAGGGCCTGGGGACGGCGGAGGACATCGACACGGCGATGAAGCTGGGGACCAACCAGCCCATGGGCCCGCTGCAGCTCGCGGACTTCATCGGCCTGGACACCGTCCTCTACATCGCGGAGGTGCTCCACAAGGGTCTGGGTGACGACAAGTACCGCCCGAGCCCGCTGCTGCGGCAGTACGTGGACGCCGGCTGGTACGGCAAGAAGAGCGGCCGCGGTTTCTACAAGTACTAGTCACCCCCCATACCCCCGAGGAACCCCATGGCCTACGAGAACATCCGGCTGGAGATCGAGGACGCGATCGCCGTCCTCACCATCGACCGTCCCAAGGCGCTCAACGCCCTCAACAGCAAGACGTTCCACGAGATCGAGTCCGCGCTCAACTCCCTTCCCCCCACGGTCCGCGCCCTCATCGTCACCGGCGGTGGCGACAAGGCGTTCGTGGCGGGAGCGGACATCGCGGAGATGGTCTCCATCGGCGCGGCCCAGGCGCGCGAGTTCTCGGCGCTCGGCCATCGCGTCATGCAGCAGCTCGAGCAGCTCTCCATCCCCACCATCGCCGCGGTGAATGGCTTCGCGCTCGGCGGCGGCTGTGAGCTCGCCCTCGCGTGCGATCTCATCTACGCCTCGGAGAAGGCGAAGCTGGGCGTGCCCGAGGTGACCCTCGGCGTCATCCCCGGCTTCGGTGGCACGCAGCGCCTCGCCCGCCTCGTCGGCAAGATGCGCGCGAAGGAGCTCCTCTTCACGGGTGAGCGCGTGGACGCGGCGAAGGCGAAGGAGATCGGCCTCGTGCTCGAGGTCCTCCCGGCCGATCAGCTCCTGGCTCACTGCAAGACGGTGGCGGGGAAGCTCCTCAAGAACGGCCCGCTGGCGGTGGCCCAGGCCAAGCGCATCGTCGAGTTCGGCGCCGACCAGGATCTCCGGGCGGCCAACGAGCTGGAGCGCCAGGGCTTCGCGGTGCTCTTCGGCTCGGAGGACCAGAAGGAGGGCATGAAGGCCTTCCTGGAGAAGCGTCCCGCTGCCTTCTCTGGCAAGTAGGCAACCCCTCGACACCCGGGAGCCCCGGGATGGCTAATGGGCGCGGCAACCGGCGCTTGCCCGCCCGTCTTGCAAAGCCTGAACCGCGGGCCCGTGCTCGTACTATTTACAGAAGCGCCCTTACCCGACCAGGAGTGCCATGAACTTCGAGCTGAGCGACATCCAGCGCGAGATCCAGCGGATGTGCCGCGAGTTCGCCTCGCGAGAGCTGACCCCCAACGCCCGGAAGTGGGACGAGACGCACCAGTGGCCCACCGACGCGGTGAAGAAGCTGGCTGAGCTGTCGCTGCTCGGCGTGGCGGTCCCGGAGCAGTACGGCGGCGCGGGGCTGGATAACGTCTGCTACGCGCTGGCCATGGAGGAGATCAGCCGCGGCTGCGCCTCCACCGGCGTCATCATGAGCGTGAACAACTCGCTCTACTGCGATCCGGTGATGAAGTTCGGCACCGAGGCGCAGAAGGAGCAGTTCCTCACGCCCTTCGCCCGGGGCGAGAAGCTGGGTTGCTTCGGCCTCACCGAGCCCGAGGCCGGCAGCGACGCGGCCTCCCAGAAGACCACGGCCGTGCGCA
This sequence comes from Vitiosangium sp. GDMCC 1.1324, assembly GCF_003044305.1. GTDB lineage: Bacteria > Myxococcota > Myxococcia > Myxococcales > Myxococcaceae > Archangium. The sequence goes on from NZ_PZOX01000001.1 coordinate 1,029,048, forward strand.
AGGGTGATGAGTACATCATCAACGGCTCGAAGAACTGGATCACCAACGGCCCCAAGGCGGACGCCATCGTGCTGTTCACGATGACGAACAAGGAGGCGGGCAATAGGGGCATCTCCGCCTTCCTGGTGCCCACCAATACGCCGGGCTTCATCCGCGCCGAGCCGGACAAGAAGATGGGCATCAGCGCGGCGCACTCGTGCAGCATGTTCTTCGAGGACATGCGCGTGCCCGCCAAGAACCTCCTGGGCAAGGAGGGCGACGGCTTCAAGGTCGCCATGAGCACGCTGGACGGCGGGCGCATCGGCATCGCCTCGCAGGCGCTGGGCATCGCCCGCGCGGCTTTCGAGGAGGCGGTGCGCTACTCGGGCGAGCGCAAGACGTTCGGCAAGCCCATCCGCGAGCACCAGGCCATCCAGTTCATGATCGCCGACATGGCCACGGAGATCGACGCGGCCCGGCTGCTGGTGCTGCGCGCGGCGCTGCTCAAGGACAAGGGCGTGCGCCACTCGGTGGAGAGCTCCATGGCCAAGCTGTACGCCAGCGAGATGGCCAGCCGCGTGACCAACAAGGCCCTGCAGGTGCACGGCGGCATGGGCTACTCCAAGGAGATGGACGTCGAGCGCCACGTGCGCGACGCGCGCATCACGGAGATCTACGAGGGGACGAGCGAGATCCAGCGCATCGTCATCTCGACAAACCTGTTGAAGGACTGAGGAGGCGAGCTGTTTATGAAGCGTTCCCTGATCGCGGTGGCGGTGCTGCTCGGTTCGGGCCTGGCGTTCGCGCAAGGCTCGGCCGGGAAGAAGGGCTCGGCCCAGAAGGAGTCCGCGCCCGAGGCAGCCGCCCCCGCGCAGGAGAAGAAGAAGGCGGAGCCGGCCCGGCCCCAGCCGCCGGACGTCAGCCGGATGCCCTTCACCCCGGACTCCATCCGCACGGTGATGGAGTACTACTCGCGCGACATCCAGGAGTGCTACGAGGAGATCCTCGCGACGAAGGGCAGCAAGGTGGAGGAGGGGCGCATCCTGACGACCTTCACCATCTCGCCGGAGGGTTTCGTGCGCAACGCCAAGGTGGCCAAGGCGGGCACGACCCTGAAGAACCCGCGCCTGAACGAGTGCGTGGTGAACGTGCTCTCCAGCATCACGTTCCCTCAGCCGCCGGACGGGCGCGAGTACCCCATCGAGTATCCGTTCAACCTCAAGGCCATCAAGTAGGACACCTTCCGTGAACCTCGAGCTCACCGAGACGCAGACGCTCATCCGCGACACCGCGCGCAAGTTCGCCCGGGAGAGGGTGGCGCCCCAGGCGCGCAGATTCGACAGGGAGGAGCTCTTCGCTCCCGAGCTCTTCAAGGAGCTGGCCTCCCTGGGGCTGATGGGCGTGAACATCCCCGCGCAGTACGGCGGCGCCGAGGCGGGAGTCGTCTCCTACTCGCTAGCGATGATGGAGATGGCCGCCGCGTGTGCCTCCACCTCGGTGGCCATGGCCGTCACCAACATGTGCGCCGAGCTCATCTGCAAGTTCGGCACGGAGGCCCAGCGCGAGAAGTACGTCACGCGGCTGACCTCCGGTGAGGCGGTGGTGGGCTCGTTCGCGCTCTCCGAGCCGCACGCGGGCTCGGATCCGCGCGCCATGCGCACCACGGCGGTGCGCCGCGGGGACAAGTGGGTCCTCAACGGCAGCAAGCAGTGGATCACCTCCGGGGCCTACGCCGGGGTGATGGTGGTGTGGGCGCTCACGGGCGGGCAGGGGAACAAGGGCATCTCCGCGTTCATCGTGGAGGGCGGGACGAAGGGCCTCCTCATCGGCAAGCACGAGGACAAGATGGGCCTGCGCGGGTCCAACACCGTGGGCCTCACCTTCGAGGACATGGAGATCCCCGCGGAGAACCTCCTGGGCAAGGAGGGCGACGGCTTCAAGCTGGCGATGATCGCGCTGGATGGTGGGCGCATCGGCATCGCCTCGCAGGCGTGCGGCGTGGCGCGGGCGGCGCTGGAGGCCTCCGTCCAGTACTCGAAGGACCGCAAGGCCTTCGGTCAGCCCATCGGCGAGTTCCAGGGACTGCGCTTCATGATGGCCAACATGGCCACCGAGCTGCAGGCGGCCGAGCTGCTCACGTTCCGGGCGGCGTACCTCAAGGAGGAGGGCAAGCCGTTCACCCGCGAGGCCTCGATGGCGAAGCTGTATGCCAGCGAGATGTCCAACCGCGCGGTGGACAAGGCGGTGCAGATCCACGGCGGCTACGGCTACATCGACGAGTTCCCCGTGGAGCGTTACTTCCGCGACGCCCGGGTGCAGACCATCTACGAGGGCACCAGCGAGGTGCAGCGGCTGGTGATCGCCCGCGAGACGTTCAAGCTGCTGGACTGACGCGCGCGCGCGGCGGCGGGGCCACGGAGCGATCCGCCTCCAGACACGGGGGCGGGCGAGGCACGGTTCTTCTTCCCACCCCGCTCCCACTGGCTCACACCTGACCTTCCCCGCCTCCATCTTCCCGAGGGAGATGTGTGCTCGGCCTTCGGCATTGCCGCCGGAGGAGGGCGGGGGGAAGGGGTGATGTTCGATGTCTTTCTTTCCCACAACGGCCAGGACAAGCCGGCCGTTGCGGCGCTCGCTCAGCGCCTGCTGAATGAAGCGAAGCTGAACCCCTTCCTGGACCAGTGGAACCTGGTCCCGGGAAGTGCGTGGCAGCCCGCTCTGGAGGCGGCCCTGGCGCAGAGCCAGTCCGTGGCCGTCTTCCTCGGGCCGCATGGCTTCAGCTCCTGGTCCAGCGAGGAGTTGTACCTGGCCCTCGACGCCGCCGCGCGGACTCGGGACGAATACCGCGTCATTCCCGTGCTGCTGCCCGGAGCCCGCGCCGAGTCGCTCACCGGCTTCCTGGCGCAGCGCACCTGGGTCGACTTCCGGAATGGGTTGGACGATGCCCTGGCCTTCAATCGCCTGGTGGCCGGCATCAAGGGCCAGGCGCCCGAGCATGACACCTATCGGCTCCCGGACGAGCCGGCGCCCTACCGGGGACTGCTGCCCTTCACGCAGTCCCAGGCCCGCTTCTTCTTCGGCCGGGAGCGCGAGATCCAAACGGTGTTGGACAAGCTGAAGAAGCACCCGTTCCTCGCCCTGGTGGGCGCCTCGGGGGTGGGTAAATCCTCGCTCGTGCTCAGTGGTGTCCTGCCGCGGCTGGAGCGCCCGGCCTCGGGGTTCGGCCCCCAGCTCCGCATCCGGGTGATGACGCCGGGGTGCCGGCCGCTCAGGGCCCTGGCGAATCAGCTCGCCACCCTGGTTCCTCCCGAGGCCCGGTTGACCACCGCCGATGCGCTCGCCCGGCGATTCGCGGCCTCCGAGGATGGGTTTCGGACGGCCCTGGCGACGCTCACCGCCGAGGAGCCCGGGCCCTTCGTGCTCGTGGTGGACCAGTTCGAGGAGCTCCTGATCGACTGCGACAACGTTTCGTCGGAGGCGGTGCCCTTCATCGCCAACCTGCGGGAGGCGGTGGAAGGAGCCGGGGGCTCGATCCGGGTGCTGGTCACCTTGCGCGCGGACTTCTTCGGGCGGTGCCTGGAGCTGCCCGTGCTCCGGGAGCTCCTGCAGGAGAACCAGGTGCTGCTGGGGAGTCTGGGCAAGGAGGCCCTGCGGGATGCCATCGTCCGCCCCGCCCGGGAGGTGGGGGCCTTTCTGGAGAAGGGGTTGGTCGGCACCATCCTCAAGGACGTGTCGAACGAGCCCGGGGCCCTGCCGTTGCTCGAGCATGCCCTGTACGAGCTGTGGCGGGCTCGCAATGGGGCCTGGCTGACGCTCTCCGCCTATGAGGCGACCGGCGGCGTAGCCGGAGCGCTCCAGCGGCGTGCGCAGAGCACCTACGAGGAGCTCGCCCCCGAGGAGCAGGAGATCGCTCGCGGGCTCTTCCTGCGGCTGACGACGCTGGGGGATGGAGCGCCGGACACGAGGCGGCGCGTGTCGCGCGGCGAGCTGGTCTTCCCAGGAGCCCGTCCCGAGCAGGTGGAGCACGTGCTACGGGTGCTATCCGGGCCCGAGGCCCGGTTGATCGTGGCCGACGGGGACTGGGTGGAGGTGACGCACGAGGTGCTCATCCAGGAATGGGACACCCTTCGCAACTGGGTGAACACGAACCGCCGGGAGCTGCAGGTCCACCGGCGGCTGACGAACGCCGCCAACGAATGGACGGCAAACCAGCGGGACGGCAGCTACCTGTACACCGGCTCCCGGCTGTTGGAGGCCGAGGCCTTCTTCAGCCAGGAGCCCGGCGCCCAGGCACCTGGAGGGCTCAACCAGCGGGAGCTGGACTTCCTGACCACGAGCCTGGCGCATCGCGACGCGCAGACGCGGGAGGCGATGCAGAGGCATCGCGAAGAGCTGAGGCGCGCACGGCGGCTCGCGAGGGCTGAGGCGGAAGAAGCCCGGGCGGAGCGGCGGGCGGCGCGGCGGCTGCGCGGGCTGGCCCTGGTGCTCATCCTGGGCTGCACGGGCATCCTCGGGTCCTGGACGGCGGCCCGGCACCAGCACGACGTGGCGCTCTCGCGTGAGCTGACGGCGACCGCCCTCCTGAACCTCAAGAGCGATCCCCAGCGCAGCCTCGCCCTCATCCAGGAAGCGGGGCTCGTCGCCATGACCGACCAGGTCAAGGAGTCCCTGGACGCCTGGCGCCGCGAGCCGAGCTGGATGATCCTGCGAGAGCATGAAAAAGCCGTGAACGCGGCCACCTTCAGCCCGGATGGCACCCGGGCCGTCACCGCCAGCGAGGATGGGACGGCGCGCGTCTGGGACCTGGACACCGGCCGGTCTCTCGTCAGCATCCGGCACGAGGCACCGGTCCTGTCCGCCACCTTCAGCCCGGATGGCACCCGGGTCGTCACCGCCAGCGAGGATGGGACGGCGCGCCTGTGGAGCGTGACCACCGGCCAGTCCCTCGTCCTCACCCGGCACGAGGCACCCGTGCTGTCCATCGCGGTCAGTCCGGATGGCACCCAGATCGCCACCGCCGACAATGGGGGAGAGGTGCGCCTGACCAACGTCGCGTCCCGGAAGTCCCGCGTCCTCTTCCATCTCCTGGGGCCGATCCTGTTCATCGACTTCAGTCGGGATGGCAGGAGGATCGTCAGCGCCGGATTCGATCAAACGGCGCGCGTCTGGGACCTGGACACCGGCCGGTCCCGCGTCCTCTCCGGGCACGGGGGCCCGGTCTGGTCCGCCCGGTTCAGCCCGGATGGCACGAAGGTCGTCACCGCCAGCTCCGATGGAACGGCGCGCGTCTGGGACCTGGACACCGGCCGGTCCCTCGTTCTCTCCGGGCACGTGGGCCCGGTCTGGTCCGCCCGGTTCAGCCCGGATGGCACGAAGATCGTCACCACCAGTGAGGACGGAACGGCACGCTTCTGGGAGCTGTCCACCCATGCGTCCCCCGTTGTCCTCTCCGGGCACTCGGCCCCGGTCCTGTCCGCTGGCTTCAGCCCGGATGGCACGAAGCTCATCACCACCAGCGAGGATGGGACTGCGTGCCTGTGGAATCCGTTCACCAGCCGCTCCTGCACCGTGCTCTCGGGGCATTCGGCCCCGGTCGTCTCCGCCGAGTTCAGCCCGGATGGCACGAAGGTCATCACCGCCAGTCTCGATGGAACGGCGCGTCTGTGGGACGTGGCCTCGAGCAAGTTCGCCATCGTGCTCTCCGGACACGCGGCGTCGGTGAAGTCCGCCGAGTTCAGTCCGGATGGCACGAAGCTCGTCACCGCCAGCTTCGATGGAACGGTGCGCCTGTGGGACCTGCACTCCGGAGCGTCCCGCGTCCTCTCCGGGCACCAGGGGCCCGTCTGGTCCGCCGAGTTCAGCCCGGATGGCACGAAGGTCGCCACCACCAGTGAGGACGGAACGGCACGCCTGTGGGACGTGGCCTCCGGGGAGTCCCGCGTCCTCTCCGGACACGCGGCGCCGGTGAGGGCCGCCCGATTCAGCCCGGATGGCACGAAGCTCGTCACCGTCAGTGATGACGAGACAGCGCGCGTGTGGGACGTGGCCTCCGGGGAGTCCCGCGTCCTCTCCGGTCACACCCGGCCGGTCTGGTCCGCCGAGTTCAGCCCGGATGGCACGAAGGTCGTCACCACCAGTGAGGACGGAACGGCACGCCTGTGGGACGTGGCCTCCGGGGCGTCCCGCGTCTTCTCCGGTCACGCCCATTCGATCTGGCCCGTACCGCTCTGGTCCGCCCGATTCAGCCCGGATGGCACGAAGATCGTCACGGCTGACAATGATGGGACGGCGCGCGTGTGGGACGTGGCCTCCGGGGAGTCCCGTGTCCTCTCCGGTCACACCCAGCCGGTCTGGTCCGCCGAGTTCAGCCCGGATGGCACGAAGCTCGTCACCGCCAGTGACGACGGAACGGCACGCCTATGGGACGTGGCAACGGGAAGGGCCCGCATCCTCTCCGGGCACCAGGGGCCGGTGAGGTTCGCTGGGTTCAGCCCGGATGGCACGAAGCTCGTCACCGCCGGAGATGATGGGACGGCGCGCGTGTGGGACGTGGCCTCCGGCCAGCTCAGCGTCACCTTCTCCGGGCACGAGGGGGCGGTGAACTCCGCTGGCTTCAGCCCGGATGGTCGGATGGTCGTCACCGTCGGCAACGATGGAGCGGTACGCCTCTGGCCCGATCTGCTCTGGGCACCCGACGCGCTCAAGCTCGCCGAGCTGGATGTGGGCCGGGAGCTGACGCCCGAGGTGAGACGAAAGAACTTCCACCTCCTGGGTTTCTGGAAATGAAGAAGCCGCTCGTCGCCTCGCTGCTGCTCGTGCTCTCGGTCCTCTCCTGGCCGCGAGCCCAGGCCTCGTCCGCGGATCCCTTCCGCGCCACCATCCCGGACACCCTCCAGTTCGCCGAGAAGCAGCTTCGTGCGACCGCGAACGCGCTTCCTCTTTCGGCCTATCCGTCCTCCACCGCACTGGACGGGAGCTGGGACACCACCGGCTCCGGGAGCTGGACGAGTGGATTCCTCTCCGGAACCTTCTGGTACATGTACCAGTACACCCGGAATCCGTTCTGGCGGCTCCAGGCCGAGCAATGGCAGACCGGTCTCGAGAGCCAGAAGTTCCGCACCGATGATCAAGATCTGGGATTCATGATCCTGGACAGCTACGGCCACGGATACCGCCAGACCGGGAATGACACCTATCGCCAGGTCGTCCTGACCGCGGCCGAATCCCTCGCCCAGCGTTTCGACCCGAACCTGGGGTACATCCGCTCGCGAGGGGACCTCTCCGACACGGAGGACTTCCGGGTCATCATCGATACCCTGATGAACAGCGAGCTGCTGTTCTGGGGAGCCAGGAACGGTGGCGGGCGCGAGTGGTACGACATGGCCCATCAACATGCGCTGCACGTCCTGGAAACCCATGTGCGCGAGGATGGAAGCACCCTGCAGACGGTCAGCATCGATCCGCGGACCGGCACCATCCAGGAGCAAAGCAAGGAGCAGGGCTGCCGGTGGAACACGACCTGGGCGCGCGGACAGGCCTGGGCGGTCTACGGCTTCACCATGGCCTATCGCGAGACGCACGACCCCCGACTCCTCCAGGCGGCCCGCCGGACCGCGGACTACTTCCTCCAGCATCTCCCGGCCGACAAGGTGCCCTACTGGGACCTCGAGGTGCCGCACCGTTCCCAGGAGCCGCGTGATAGCTCGGCGGCCGCGATCGTCGCGTCGGCGCTGGTCGAGCTGAGCCAGTTGGAGAACCAGCCCCGGCGTGCCGCGCGCTACTGGTACGCAGCCAGGGACATCCTGATCTCGCTCTCCTCGCCGGCGTACCTGACCCGGCACAAGCAGAGCCGCTCCATCTTGCGGCATGGCACGGCCTACAAGCCTCATGACAAGTACGACACCGGCCTCATCCAGGGTGACTACTTCTTCATCGAGGCACTGCTGCGCTACTCCTCGGCACGGCCTCCGGCGAGGGCGGCGTGGACTCCACCGGGTGAGGCCGAGGCCCCGCTCTCCAGAAGGGGAGAGGATCCCTCCATGGGCACGGATGACGTCTCCCTGTCGTTCTCGCTCCGTCTGATGAGCCTGCCTTCCGAGGACGCGGGCCTTCCGTCCCACGAGGGTGACCTGATGGGCCACCTCCTCGTGCGCCCGAGTGGCGAGCTCGCGCTGAGCAACGGAGAGATCGAGATCGGTGCGAGATCCATCCCCCTGAAGGTGGGACAGGCCTACCGGATCCTCCTGCGCCAGAAGAAGGACAGCGGGCCCTACACGATCCTGGAGGCCTACCTGGCGAGAGAGGGGGAGGACTTCGAATGCCCGTTCGTCTCCAGCAGGGTGGTGCTGTCCTCTCCGGCCTCCGGCCCACCACGCTCCGCTGCCCTGGCTCCCCTGGACGCCATCGTCGAGGACCTCGAGGTCCATCCGGCGCCACGGTGACCGTCACCACGAGAACTTGGTCACCACCTGGAGATGGGCGCGCGAGCCACGGGTCAGGTCCTGGTCCCTGGCACCCACGGCGGCGCCGGAGAAGAGGAACAGCGTCCAGGTAGGGGTGACCTGCCATTCGAAGCCGAGCAGCGCCAGGCCGGAGGAGTCGGTCAGCGAGAGGACGTAGCGGGGATGGAGCAGCAGCTTCCCTGGAGGGCCAAGGCCTCGAATCCGGAGCGACAGGAAGAGATAGGCGCGACCGGTGACATCGAGGCCCGGGGATTCGTAGGGGTCCACCACCGAGGGATCTTCCGGTGCGACCTCGTGGACGGTGCGGACCGCGAGTTGGAACTCCTCGTGCGTGTAGCCCGCCTGATTGAAGATGTACTCCAGCCGCGCATCCACGACGTCCTTCACCTCATGGCGCATCCCCGCCACGGCGAACGTGACGACCTCCTGCGAATGGCGCCGGCCCTGCTCGAACCCGAGCATCCCCTCCCGCTCGAACGGGTACCAGGCTCGCGAACCCCGCGTGTGGCTCACATCGGCATAGACCGAGAACGCATCGGTGAGGGACCACAAGACATACTCACCTACCCAGGGTCGCGAGCGTTCGCCGCGCCCCGCCACGAACCCCACATGGCTGGAGCCGGAGCCGGCTCCAAAGCCGTACCGCAGCAGCACCAGTCCCGTCTGCTCGAACGACTCGCCGGCCGCGTAGGTGTCGATGTTGCCGTTGGGTCGCGTCTCCAGCATGAACTCCGCGGTGAGGTTGCGCCTCAGGGACGTCGTCACGTGTGCCAACCATCTGCCCCGATACAACGTCGTCGGCGACTTCACCAGGTGCGTCTCGTGGAAGAGCCGGTTGGTGGGGCTCAACGCCTCGGCCGGGCTCCACCAGACATGCCGCAGCCCGTAGGAGGCCGACAGGAAGTCCGTGATGCGCCAGACGGCGTAGGCCTCGAGGAACTCGGTCGCGAAGGAGGTTTTCTCGGTCTGCCAGACCCCATCCACGGAGGTCTGGGTGACCCGCACCGCGAGCCGGGGCTTGAGGACGAACCTCCACTGGGAGCCGATCCCCGCATGGATCTCGGCGCGCAGGGAGGTGAGGGAGGAGTGCTGCGGCAGGAGGAGATACCTGTTGCCGGGGTTGGCGTCGGAATCCGCGATCAGGAACACGGTATGCGACAGTCGCCAGTCAACCCTTCCCTCCCAGAAGAACAGGTTTCGCTCCTTCTCCTTCTCCTTCTCCGCCGGAGGTGCCTCGTGGGCCGCGGAGGGCTCCTCCGCGTGGGAGCTCACGGGAGCCAGCACCAGCAGGCCCAGCGCCAGGGCGAGGCAAGGGACGGTGTTCGCGACGATTCCAGCCATGGCGTTCCAGCCGCCGAACCTGTGGCACGACCTCTGTCGCGAACAGCCAGGAGCGGGGAGGGTGTAGCCATGCGTACACCTCCGGGGACGGAGCGTGGGCTTATCGCCTCCAACCTCGTCGAAAGGTGAGGGGCGGCAGCCAGGAGCGGCTCTCGGGGCCGCCAGCCCCCCTCCCGAGCGCCTGATCCGCCCGGGACCTGGGAGACGGCGCGGGCAGCCTTCCGGCCCGTATGCCCGGCCGAAGGGCCACGGACCCTGCGCCCGGCTCGTGCGCGAGGGCGATGGCACAACTAGCCATGAGGGAGCAGCTTTTCCTCCGAGACAGGCGCCAGAGGGCCTGGCGACCTGCCCCAAGGAACAAGGTTTCCGGGGGCGCGGGGGTGCCCGTCTTCCCGGAGCCGCATTATCAGGACTGTGAACAAGTACCGCGCGCTCGCTTGACTGCCGGTGTAACCGGTGTCTAGGGTGCGCGGCTTCGAGTCAACCCCATTGTGGGGTGGGCTCGCGGGCCACTCGTAGCTCCCCGCAAGTGGCTGCCGTCAACAACCGGGGGCAGCAGTACCGTTTCCAAGGATTCCCAATCTCATGCAGCAGAATGTGAACCAGCAGATCGGAGATGTCGGCGACGAGGATTTTGCCGCGATGTTCGAGGCCTCGCTCAAGGAGCGCGGCGGCGAAGGCATCCTGAAGGAAGGCGAGATCGTCAAGGGCACCGTCGTTCAGGTGACCAAGGACTATGCCATCGTCGACATCGGCTACAAGTCCGAGGGCCAGGTTCCGATCTCCGAGTTCACCAGCCCTCGCGGCGAGGTCACCGTCAAGGCGGGCGACCCCGTTGAGGTCCTCCTGGAGAGCCGCGAGAACGATACCGGCATGGTCGTCCTCTCCAAGGAGAAGGCCGACAAGATGCGCATCTGGGACGAGATCAGCGCCGCCTGTGAGCGCGATGAGATCGTCAAGGGCACCATCGTGGGCCGTGTGAAGGGTGGCCTCTCCGTCGACATCGGCGTGAAGGCGTTCCTCCCCGGCAGCCAGGTGGACATCCGCCCGGTGCGCAACCTCGACCAGTACATCTCGAAGGAATTCGAGTTCAAGGTCATCAAGTTCAACAAGAAGCGCGGCAACATCGTGCTCTCCCGCCGCGTGCTGCTCGAGAAGCAGCGCGAGGAGATGAAGAAGGAGACCCTCAAGAATCTCAAGGAGGGTGCGGTCCTCAAGGGCGTGGTCAAGAACCTCACCGACTACGGCGCCTTCATCGACCTCGGCGGTATCGACGGCCTGCTGCACATCACCGACATGTCGTGGGGCCGCATCGGTCACCCCTCCGAGATGTTCAACGTGGGTGATGAGGTCCGCGTCGTCGTCCTCAAGTTCGACCCCGCTCAGGAGCGCGTCAGCCTCGGTCTCAAGCAGATCCAGGAGGATCCGTGGCACCGCGCCGACGAGAAGTACCCGGTCGGCACCCGCGTGCGCGGCAAGGTCGTCTCCATCACCGACTACGGCGCCTTCATCGAGATCGAGCAGGGCGTCGAGGGTCTGGTGCACGTGTCCGAGATGTCCTGGACCAAGCGCCTCAAGCACCCGAGCAAGATGCTGGAGGTTGGCCAGGAGGTCGAGGCGGTGGTGCTCGACATCGATCCGAAGGCCAAGCGCATCGCGCTGGGCATGAAGCAGATCGAGCAGAACCCCTGGACGCTGCTCGAGGACAAGTACCCGATCGGCTCCGTCATCAAGGGTCAGATCCGCAACGTCACCGACTTCGGCGTGTTCGTCGGCGTCGAGGAGGGCGTGGACGGCCTGGTGCACGTGTCCGACATCTCGTGGACCCAGCGCATCAAGCACCCGGGCGAGATGTTCAAGAAGGGCGACGAGGTCGAGGCGGTGGTGCTCAACATCGACGTCGAGAACGAGCGCTTCAGCCTGGGCATCAAGCAGCTCCAGCCGGATCCCTGGGACACCCTGTCCGAGCGCACCCCGGTGGGCAGCCGCGTGAAGGGCAAGGTCACCAAGGTGACGGACTTCGGCGCCTTCGTGGAGATCGAGCCCGGCATCGAGGGCCTCGTGCACGTCTCCGAGCTGAAGGAGGAGCGCGTCGAGAACCCGCGTGACGTGGTGAACGAGGGCCAGGAGGTTGAGGTCAAGATCATCGACATCAACACCCAGGACCGGAAGGTGGCCCTGTCCATGAAGGCCCTGATCGGCGAAGGCGAGGACTACCGCGAGTACCTCCGCCGCCAGGCCGAGGGCTCCAAGGCCCGCCTCGGCGACGTGATGGCGAGCAAGCTGAAGAAGTAGTCGGTTCGCCCCTCACGCAGAGGGACATACGGCGGCCGGGTTCCCGAGAGGGGGCCCGGCCGTTTCGTTTTCTGGACGCCCGTGAACGATGACGGGGTGCGTCAATTCCAGGCGATTCCGAGGAGTCCTCGAAGCGAGAAGCGCATCTCTCGGGCCAGTGGACGCTCTGGTTCCGGGGCGGGCAAGGAGGCTTGACGCTTTTACAAGGCACAGTGATAAGGGCCCTCCCGACGGTTATTCAAAGTCATCCCAGCACCCCCAAGGAGGCAGTTCATGGCTCGTGAAGTGGTCATCGTGGGCGCGGCTCGTACCCCCATCGGGGCCTTTCAGGGCGCCCTGTCCAAGCTGACGGCGCCGCAGCTCGGCGCGGTCGCCATCAAGGCGGCACTCGAGCGAGCGGGTGTCTCCCCGGATCAGGTCAGCGAGACCATCATGGGCTGCGTGCTGCAGGCGGGCGTGGGCCAGGCCCCGGCTCGTCAGGCCTCCATCTACGCCGGCATCCCCGACACCGTCCCGGCCGTCACGATCAACAAGGTGTGTGGTTCCGGCCTCAAGGCGGTCATCGCCGGGGCCCAGGCCGTCGCGCTCGGTGATGCCGAGGTGGTGGTGGTCGGCGGCATGGAGTCCATGAGCAACGCGCCCTACGTCAGCCACGCCATGCGCGGCGGCGCCCGCATGGGCAACGTGGAGTTCAAGGACGCGATGATCCTCGACGGCCTCTGGGATCCCTACGGCAACGTCCACATGGGCAACTGCGCCGAGGAGTGCGCCGTCAGCCAGGGCATCAGCCGCTCCGCGCAGGACGAGTTCGCGCTCGAGTCCACCAAGCGCGCCATCGAGGCGCAGAAGGCCGGTCTCTTCACCAAGGAGATCGTCCCGGTCACCGTGCCCGGCGGCAAGGGCGGTGACGTGGTGGTGAGCGAGGACGAGGGCCCCAAGAACGCCAAGCCGGAGAAGATTCCGACGCTCAAGCCCGTGTTCAAGAAGGACGGCACGGTGACGGCGGCCAACGCGTCCTCCATCAACGACGGCGCCGCGGCGCTGGTGCTGATGAGCGCCGAGCGCGCCAAGGCCGAGGGCCGCACCATCCTGGGCCGCATCACCGGCTACGCCGGGGCCGCCCGCAAGCCGGTGGAGTTCACCATCGCTCCGGCGGACTCCATCAACAACCTGCTCAAGCGCACGGGCCACAAGGTCAGCGACGTGGACCTGTGGGAGATCAACGAGGCGTTCGCGGTGGTGGCCATCGCCAACAACAAGCTGCTCGGCCTGGATCCCTCGAAGGTGAACGTGCGCGGTGGCGCGGTGGTGCTCGGCCACCCGATCGGCGCCTCGGGTGCGCGCGTGCTGGTGACGCTGCTGCAGACCCTCAAGGATCAGAACAAGAAGCGCGGCGTGGCGTCGCTGTGCATCGGCGGCGGCGAGGGCATCGCGCTGATGGTGGAGCGCTAGTTCACGTGGGGCACACTCCCTCTTCCTTCGGGGAGAGGGGCGGGGTGAGGGTCTCTTGAAGACCCTTGCCCCGTTCTCGTAGGAGGGGTCCATGAACAAGATCGTCGAGAGCGCGGACGAGGCCGTCCGCGACATCCCGGATGGCGCCACGCTGATGAGCGGCGGCTTCGGGCTTTGCGGCAACCCCGAGAACCTCATCGCGGCACTGCACCGCAAGGGGACCAAGGGGCTGACCATCATCTCCAACAACTGCGGCACCACCGAGCTGGGCCTCGGCATCCTGCTCAAGGCCAACCAGGTGAAGAAGATCGTCGCCAGCTATGTGGGCGAGAACAAGGTCTTCGAGGAGCAGATGCTCTCCGGGAAGCTGGAGGTCGAGCTCAACCCGCAGGGCACCCTGGCCGAGCGCATCCGCGCCGGTGGCTGCGGCATCGGCGGCTTCTTCACCCCGTCCGGCGCGGGCACCGAGCTCTCCAAGGGCAAGGAGACGCGGATGATCGACGGGCGGCTGCACGTGCTCGAGACGCCGCTCAAGGCGGACTTCACCATCGTTCGCGCTTGGAAGGCCGACACCTGGGGCAACCTGGTGTTCCGCAAGACGGCCCGCAACTTCTCGCCGATGATGTGCATGGCGGGAAAGGTCACCATCGTCGAGGCCGAGCACATCGTGGCCGCCGGTGAGCTTGACCCGGATCAGGTGCACCTGCCCGGCATCTTCGTGCACCGGATCGTCCAGTCGAAGAATCTCCAGAAGTGGATCGAGCGCCGTACCGTGCAGAAGAAGGCCTGAGAGGACGCCATGCCCCTGACCCGTGAGCAGATTGCCCAGCGCATCGCCCAGGAGCTGCGCGACGGCTATTACGTGAACCTCGGAATCGGCATCCCCACCCTGGTTGCCAACTACATTCCGAAGGGCATCGACATCATGTTCCAGTCCGAGAACGGCATCCTCGGCATGGGACCCTGGCCCGTGGAGGGCGAGGAGGATCCGGATCTCATCAACGCCGGCAAGGAGACGGTGACGGTGGTGAAGGGCGCCGCCTTCTTCGACTCGGCGCTGTCCTTCGGGATGATCCGCGGCGGCCATGTGGACCTGGCCGTGCTCGGCGCTATGGAGGTGAGTGAGCAGGGTGACCTGGCCAACTGGATGATCCCCGGCAAGATGGTGAAGGGGCCCGGTGGCGCCATGGACCTCGCGGTGGGCGCCAAGCGCGTCTTCGTGACCATGGAGCACGTCAACAAGGAGGGGAAGCCGAAGATCCTCAAGAAGTGCTCCCTGCCCATCACCGGCCTCAAGTGCATCAACCACATCGTCACCGAGTACGCCCTCATCGACGTGACTCCCGAGGGCCTCGTGCTGCGCGAGCTGGCCCCCGGCGTGACGGTGGAGCATGTGCAGTCCATCACCGAGCCCAAGCTGAAGGTCGCCCCGGGCATCCGTGAGATGAAGATCTGAGCCGGTCCCCCGGTTCTTTCGTCGTACCGCCGCGGTCCCGTTCCCTGGGGCCGCGGCGGAATACCTGGTCCGGAGCGGAGGTCGAACAGGGAGGCGCCGCCCACCGGTCGCCCACTCCCCGGTTCCCCCATGCTGCCGGATACCCCCATTGAATTGACCATCGAGCGCCTCGGGCAGCTCGGAGAGGGCGTGGCCTCCCACGAGGGCCGTACCGTCTTCGTGCCCGGTGCCTTCCCCGGCGAGCGGGTCCGCGTCCGTCTGGAGCAGGAGGGCAAGGTGGTGCGCGGGCACCTGATCGGCGATGTGCTCACGCCGAGCCCCGACCGCCGGTCCTCGCCCTGCGTCCTGAGCGCCCGATGTGGCGGGTGTGATTGGTTGGAGCTCGCCGAGCCCGCCCAGCGCGCCGCGAAGCAGGAGATCGTCCTGTCCGCCCTTGAGCACCTGGGCCGGCTCAAGCGGGACTCCTTCACGGTTCGGCCCATGCTGATGGCTCCGAGGGACTTCGGTTATCGGCGGCGCTCGGTGCTGCACTTCCTCAAGGAGGAGTTGGCGTACTTCGGACGGCGGAGCCATGACCGGGTGGCGGTGAGCGAGTGCCCCGCGCTGGTGCCCGTGCTGTCCGGACTGCCGGGGAAGCTGGCGCCGCTGCTCAAGCCGGTCTCCCGGGACGCAGAGGAGGTGCACCTGCTGGCCGAGGGCTCCAAGGGGGCCTTCGCGGTGCTGCTCAAGGGCCAGGTGGCGCCCCGTCACGTGGAGGCGTGTGAGGCGGCGGTGCGCACGCTGCGGCTCGAGGGCGCGGTGCTGGTGCCCAAGGAGGGCTCGCCGCGCGTCATCGGCAAGCCGGTATTGCGCTCGGTGTCGCCGCTGCGGCCCGAGGTGCCCCTGTACCTGCGGCCGGACGCCTTCGCCCAGGCGCACGCCGAGGCCAATGTGGGGCTGGTGACGTCGGCGCTCTACGAGCTGGCCCCGCGCGAGACGGATGCGGTATTGGAGTTGTACTCGGGCAACGGCAACTTCACGTTTCCGTTGGCGGCGAGCGCGGCTTCGGTCCTGGGGGTGGAGTCTTCCCCCGCGTCGGTGGAACTGGCGCAGCGCAGCGCTCGCGAGGGTGGGGTGGCCAACGTGCGCTTCGTCCAGGGGGACGCACGGAAGGTGTGTGAGGGGCTGATCCGCGAGGGCAAGCGGTTCGACCTGGCGCTCGCGGACCCTCCGCGGACGGGGGCTCCGGGGCTCGCCCGGTGGCTCAAGGCTCTGGGGGTGAAGCGCGTGGTGTACGTGGCCTGCGATCCGGGTTCGCTGGCTCGCGACGCGGCGGGGTTGGTGGAGGCCGGTTACAAGGCCCTGGCGCTCCAGGTGGTGGACATGTTCCCCCAGACGCACCACGTGGAATCGGTCATGTCATTCGAGGTGCCCGCGTAGGTCCTCCGGGGCTGCGGCACACAGGAGTCTGTTTTGGAGATCTTCAAGGAGTTCACCTTCGAGGCGGCCCATCGCCTCCCCAACGTTCCCCCGGGGCACAAGTGCGCCCGGCTGCACGGCCACTCCTACCGGGTCACCCTGCACGTCGAGGGCTCGGTGGGGGCGGACTCGGGGTGGGTGATGGACTTCTCCGAGATCACCGAGGCCTTCAAGCCGCTCCAGGCCCAGCTCGATCACTACTACCTCAACGAGATCGAGGGGTTGTCCAACCCCACCAGCGAGAACCTGGCGCGGTGGATCTGGCAGCGGGTCCGGCCTCGCCTCCCGCAGCTCACCCAGGTGATGGTGCGGGAGACCTGCACCTCGGGCTGCATCTACCGCGGCGAGGCCGACTGAGCCTTACTCCCGCAGCAGCAGGCCTCCGTCGATGACCAGCTCACTGCCGGTCGTCCAGGGTGCCGCCAGCAGGTGCACCACCGCCTCGGCCACCTCCTCGGCCTTCCCGAGCCTTCCCAGCGGATGCAGCGCCCCCAGCGTGGACAGCTGGGCGGAGATCCTCCGCTCGAGCTCCTCGCCCGTGGGAGGCGTTTCACCGGGGCTCAGGCGCGGGGCTCGGACCATCTCCGTGTCCACCACTCCCGGGCAGACGGCGTTGGCTCGGACTCGTCGCGCGGCACCCGCGAGGGCCAGCGAGCGCATGGCCGCCAGCAGCCCCGCCTTGGCCGCGCTGTAGACCGCGCTGGTGGGCAGTGGCCTCAGCGCCAGGGTCGAGGCGATGAACACCATCCCTCCACCGGACTCGAGCACCGACAGCGCCTCCTCGCCCAGCCGCAACGGGGCCACCAGGTTGACCTCGAGCTGCGCCCGCAGGGCCTCCTCGGAGATGTGGCCCGGCAGTTGGTGCTCCACCACCCCCGCGGAGTGGACCAGTCCATCCAGTCCACCCAGTGCCTCCTGGGCCCGCGTCAGTAGCCCCGCTCGCTCGGAAGGGGAGGAGAGGTCGCACGGGAGGGCCACTGCCCGGCCGGGCCAGGCGCGCACCACTGCCTCCAGCCGATCCGCCCGGCGTCCACTCACCGCCACCCGGCCTCCCGCTCGCAGCAGTGCCTCGGCCACCGCGAGGCCCATGCCGCTTCCCCCTCCGGTGACCAGCACCTTCCGCGTGCCCAGGGGCCGGGTGCTCACCATCTCTCGCCCTCCGCCTCCGGCGCGCTCGCCGCCGCCGGGTAGTAGGCGCGGCCCTCCACCGGCTCCAGTCCACCTGGAGGCTCGGGCACCTCCACCTCGTCGTTGGACAGGAAGGCCGGGCGATCCACGCACAGCACCGTCTGCTCGGTCGCCCTCGGGTTGTCGTAGCGGTGCGGGAAGTGCTTCGGCCACCGGATGCCCGTTCCCGCAGGCACCGGCTGGCCTTGGAGCAGCAGCCCGTGGCCCAGCACCAACTCGGCCTCATCCATCACCCGGTGCTCATGAGTGGGGATGGTGCGGCCCGGCGCGACGCGCAGCCGGTAGATGCCGACGTGCTCGTCCTGGAAGAGGATGTCCACCCGCCCGAAGGGCTTCTCCTCCACTTCGAACTGGTACTCGTCCGCGGTGCGGTGCACCTGCAGCGTGGCGCGGCCGACTCGGCCCAGGGCTTCCGGCTTGGACAGCCGCAGGGTGACGGCTCGCACCGGGGCTCGTGCCGTGTCCGCGGTGGGCGGGGCCAGGATGTAGCGGCAGAGGGCCTCGGCGGCCGTCTCCAGTATCCGGAAGTCGGCCGTCTCCAGTAGGAAGCGCAGCTCCCCGGACAGCCGCGCGTAGTCCACCGTGTCCCGGAGCCTGCCCGCCGCGGCCTTCCGGGTGTCCAGGTATAGGGCCACATCGAGCTCGAGCGGCTGAGGCGTGCCGCGCTCGGCGGGATACACCCCGACGATGCACCGGACGGCGAGCTGTCGCAGCTCGATGACATCCAGCGGGCGGCCCTGCGCGTCATGCGGGGCGGTCGCGAAGGTGTCGAACACAGTGCTCATAGCTGCGCGCTCCGGGCTCCATCCACGGCGATCACCTGTCCGGAGATATAAGGGGCCTCGCGGGCCAGGAAGACCACCACGCGGGCCACGTCCTCGGCGGTGCCCACCCGTCCGAGGGGGATGCGGGCGAGGATGGCCTTCTGGGAGGCCTCGTCGAAGTCCTCCGGGAAGATGACCGCCCCGGGAGAGATGGCGTTCACCCGCACCTTGGGAGCGAGCTCCACGGCCAGCGCTCGGGTGAGCATGAGCAGGCCCGCCTTGCTGGCCGAGTAGTGGGCGTAATGGCTCTCCGCGCGCTCGGCGGCAATGTCGGTGAGGTTCACGACGAGGGGGTTGGGGGCGGCTCGCAAGGCCGGGAGCAGCGCCTGGGTGAGGAAGAAGGGCGCCTCCAGGTTGATTCCCATCATCCGGTGGTAGCGCTCACGGGTGATGTCCTCGAAGGCGACCCGCTCGTAGATGCCCGCGTTGTTCACGAGCACGTCGACGGCCGGGTGGGCCTCGCGCACGGCGGCCGCCAGCGACTCCACCCCCTGAGGCGTCCCCAGGTCGGCGCGGTACACCGTAACGGTGCGCCCCAGGGCCCGGGCCTTGTGCGCGACCTCCTCGACCCCCTCGGTCGAACGGTGGACATGCAGGGCCAGGTCGTAGCCCGCATCGGCCAGCGCCAAGGCGATGGCCTTGCCGATCCGGATACCGGCCCCGGTGACGACTGCTGTTGGCATGAAGGTCTCCCTCGGATTTGCCGTGTGCCCGGGTATACAGGACGCCGAGGTTGCCCGCAGGGGGAACGAGGGCTCACCTCCCGAGCCCGGAGCCGGGTGCGGCGGGAGGAGGGTGGACCCTGTAGAGGATTGTGGGCCCCAGGACGGGTTGGAAGGATGGGGCTCGAGGGTTGCTCGAGGACTGGTAGAAGGTCTGGACGAAGGGCTTACGACCACATGGATGCACGCATCGTCGAGTTCGCCGAGGTCCTCCGCCAGAACGGGGTGCGGGTGAGCACGTCCGAGGTGTCGGACGCCTCCCGGGCCACCGCCGAGGTGGGGCTCCAGGACAAGTCCGTCTTCCGCTCGGTTCTGCGGACGACGATGGTCAAGCGCCATCAGGACGTGGATGTCTTCAACCGGGCTTTCGACTTCTACTTCTCGGGGGCGGCGAAGACGTTCGAGGCGCTCGACAAGTCGCTCGCGCAGCAGATCCAGGAGCAGGGGCTCATCGAGGGCGACAACCTGACGATGCTCCTGTTCCAGATGAACCAGCTCTTCCCCGAGCTGTCCCCGCTGGCCCAGGCGGCGCTCATGGGAGACCGGGCGCGGCTGGCGCAGATCTTCCGCTCGGCCACGCTGCAACTCGACTTGTCGCAGCTGCGCAGCTCGATGCAGACGGGCTTCTTCTCGCGGAGGCTGATGGTGGCGGCGGGGATTGATCGGGCGCGCTCGGAGCTCAAGGCATTCGAGGACGAGCTGCGCAAGCGAGGCCTGCCGGCGGAGGGGGTGGAGATCGTCT
The DNA here is from genome assembly GCF_003044305.1 of Vitiosangium sp. GDMCC 1.1324. Taxonomy (GTDB): domain Bacteria; phylum Myxococcota; class Myxococcia; order Myxococcales; family Myxococcaceae; genus Archangium. The sequence continues at coordinate 1,048,967 of NZ_PZOX01000001.1, forward strand.
CGCGCCACGTGGCGGAGGCGATGCGCAAGGTGGAGGAAGCGGCACGGCGCGAGGTGAAGCGCCAGGCCGAGGCGCGCATCCGCAAGCCCACGGGCGGGGTGGTGGACAAGCCGCTGCACCAGCTCAGCCAGGCCGAGGTCAACCAAATGGAGGCGGCGGTGAAGACGCTGGCGGAGAAGCTGAAGGCGCGGCTCATCCGCAAGCAGCGCTCGAAGCGCAAGGGGACGCTCAATGTCCGCCGCACGCTGCGCCGCAACCTGCCGTGGGGTGGGGTGCCCATGGTGCCGGTGTTCCGCGCCCGCCGCCCCGAGCGCCCCGAGGTCGTCGTCCTCTGTGACGTGTCGGACTCGGTGCACAACGCCTCGCGGATGATGCTGCTCTTCACCTATACGCTTCAGTCCCTCTTCGTTCGCGTACGGTCGTTCGTTTTCGTGTCGGACGTGGGCGAGGTGACCCAGCACTTCAAGGAGCAGGACGTGGACCGGGCGATCGATCTGGCCACCATGGGGCAGGCCGTCTCGCTCACCGCCAACTCCAACTATGGCCGGGCGCTGGCCATGTTCACGCGCGATCAGATTGGCAGCATCACGCGCCGGACCACGGTGATGATCATCGGGGACGGCCGCAACAACTACAACGCCAACAACGCCTGGGCGCTCAAGGACCTGAAGCAGAAGTGCAAGCGGCTCGTGTGGATCTGCCCCGAGGACCGCTCCAACTGGGGCTTCGGGGACAGCGAGATGCTCACCTACTCGAAGCAGTGCCACCAGACCGTGGTGGTGAATTCCGTGGCCGATCTGTCCCGCATCGCGGAGCAGCTCGTGCCCGCCTGAGAGAGACACACACCCATGTCCCGATCCATGTTCGATGACCTCGATGTCGCGCCCTCCGGCCTCATGGAGGCGGCCGACTCCCGGACGCTGCGGCTCTCCGCCCACCCCCTCACCGCGGCCGAGCTGGAGGGCCTCGTCCGCTACCAGGAGGCCTTCCTCGCCCACATGGAGCAGGCCTCGGTGGCGCATGACGCCTTCGCCACGGCGCACCGGCTCGGCCTGGAGGCATCCGGACTGGGAGTGAAGGTGGTGGAGCTGGGCAATGCGCTGCTGCGCGCCTTCTGTGGCCAGCGCTGGACGGCGCGGAAGCTCCGCAGCCGGGTGGCGGAGCTGGAGAAGCTGACCGATGACGCCTCGGTCGAGAAGGTCAGCAAGGCCCGTGACGAGCTGCGTCGTATCGAGGACCTGGAGCCCCTGGCCCGGCGCTACGGGCAGGAGGCGATTGATCTCCTGAACCAGCACGAGGACCGTCTGGTCGCCCTCCACACCCGGATGCAGAAGGCCTTGACCCGGGCGTGAGGGGCTCGCCTGCCTGCCCGCTGGTTCGCCGCGACCGTTGCAATCCGCCAGGGCCCATCGCATAAGGGCCCGTACTCCGTACGGAAAGACCCATGAAGCGCTACTTCATCCACACCTTCGGCTGCCAGATGAACGTCAACGACTCGCTCCGCATGAGCGAGGTGCTCGGCAAGCTGGAATACCGGCCCACGCCGGTACCGGAGGAGGCGGATCTCATCATCCTCAACACCTGCTCCATCCGGGAGAAGGCCGAGGACAAGATGCTCTCCGCCCTGGGCCGCTACCGCACGGTGAAGCTCGCCCGCGGCACGCTGCTCGGCGTGGGTGGGTGCGTGGCGCAGCAGGAGAAGGACAAGCTCCTCAAGAAGGTGCCCTACCTGGACTTCGTCTTCGGCCCGGACTCCATCGTCAAGCTGCCGGAGATCATCGGCCGCGTGCAGGGCGAGCGCGAGCGGGTGGTGGAGACGGCCTGGGTGGACTCGGAGGAGTACGTCTTCCCGCGCGCCGACCCGGAGACGAGCCGCGGCAAGGTGACCGAGTTCGTCACGGTGATGAAGGGCTGCGACAACGTCTGCTCCTTCTGCGTGGTGCCGCACACGCGCGGCCGCGAGGTGAGCCGGCCCTTCCCGGACGTGCTCGCCGAGGTGGCGGACCTGGCCAAGGTGGGCGTGCGCGAGGTGACGCTGATCGGCCAGAACGTGAACTCGTACCGGGGTGGCATCAGCTTCGCGCAGTTGCTGCTGCGCACCGCGGAGGTGCCGGGCATCGAGCGCGTGCGCTTCACCACGAGCCACCCGCATGATCTGTCGGACGAGCTCATCGAGGCCTTCCGGGTGCAGCCGAAGATCATGCCGCACTTCCACCTGCCGGTGCAGAGCGGCTCCAATCCGGTGCTCAAGCGGATGCGGCGCGACTACACGGTGGTCCAGTACCTGGAGCGGCTGGCGAAGCTGCGCGAGGCGCGTCCTGGCATCGCGGTGACCACGGACATCATCGTGGGCTTCCCGAGTGAGACCGAGGAGGACTTCGCCCTCACGCTCGAGCTCACGGAGCAGGTCCGCTACGACAACCAGTTCTCGTTCATCTACAGCCCCCGGCCGAAGACGGGCGCGGCGCTGAAGGAGGACGAGTGGGGTCCGGTGCCGCACGAGGTGAAGATCGAGCGGCTGGAGCGCCTGCAGAAGATCCAGCGGCGCATCAGCGGGGAGATCACAGCGGCGCAGGTGGGGCAGGAGGTGGAGGTGCTGGTGGAGGGGCCCTCGCGCTACAACCCGCTCAAGCGCTTCGGGCGCACGCCGGAGAACCGCACGGTGAACTTCGACGGCGACGCGCCGGCGGGGGCCTTCGTGAAGGTGCTGGTGGAGAGCGCCACGCCGAACCAGCTCTCCGGAAAGCAGACGGCGGTGGTGAGCCTGCCGACGGTGATGCCTCCCGCCGAGCTCCCCCAGCCCGAGCTCTCGTGCGTGGTTGCCTGAGCCGTCTCCTCCCTTCCTTCTGGAGAACCCATGGCCCTGCGCCGCTTCCGTGATCAGTCCCCGCGCGTCCACCCGAGCTGCTTCATCGAGGACTCGGCCCAGGTCATCGGGGACGTGGAGCTGGGGGAGGACTCCTCGGTGTGGTTCAACTCGGTGCTGCGCGGCGACGTGAACGCCATCCGCATCGGTCGGAGGACCAACATCCAGGACCTGACGATGATCCATGTCACCAGCAACCGGTACGGGACCACGATCGGGGACGACGTGACGGTGGGGCACCACGTGGTGCTGCACGGGTGCGTGGTGGGCAACCGGGTGCTGGTGGGCATGGGCGCCATCGTCATGGACGACGTGGAGATCGGCGACGACTCCATCATCGGCGCCGGTACGCTGCTCACCCCGGGGACGAAGATTCCTCCGGGCTCGCTGGTGGTGGGCTCTCCGGGCAAGGTGAAGCGGCCCATCACCGACGAGGAGCGCGCCTTCCTCCTCGAGTCCGCGAAGCACTACGTCCGCACCGCCGCCGAGCACCGCGCCAGCCGTTAACGTGACGCCCGCCAGCGTGCGTGTTAGGACCCCCTTCATGGAGGTCTCAGCCGCACTCAAGGCGAGCCCGCTCTTCAAGGATTTCACCGACGTCGGCATCCAGATCTTCGCCGCTATCGGTGTGGCTCGGGCCTTTCCCAAGGGCTCGGCGCTCTTCGTGGAGAACCGTCCGGGCGAGTCCCTCTTCATCGTGGGAGATGGGACCGTGCGGCTGAGTGCGCGCAACACCGCGGGCGAGGACGTGACGCTCGGGGATGTGAGCGCGGGTGAGCCCCTGGGCGAGCTGGCCCTCATCCAGAAGGGCGAGCGGCTGTGCACCGCCACGGCCATGACGGATGTGACCGCCGTGGAGATCCGTCACGCGGACTTCCAGAAGCTCACCGCCCAGAAGCCCCAGGCCTGCATGAAGCTGCTGATGGGCATCGTCACCTACTTCGGCCAGAAGGTCCGCGACAACCGCGAGGCCATGAAGTCGCTCGTCGGCAAGACTTGACGCTTCCCCGCTTGCTCCTCGTGCTAGCCTCCCCGTGATGGATGCGAGGGATGTCCGCGAGCCCGTTGGCACCTACCCACTCCTACCCATTCGTACCCGCCTCCCGGGCAGACTTCCGGGGAAGGCGCGGCGGCGCCACATTTGTTGTTGGGCGGAGACCAGGCGGCCACGGAGGCGCTGGACGGGGAGGCAGGAGATGTGGCGGGGACGCTCGGTCGCTCGTACTCCAAGCGGTGCATGCGCCGAACGGAGATGATGGGGCAGCCAGCCGTGGGGGGTACACTGGCCTACGGCTCCTGGCTCGGAGTTTTGACGATGTGCGCCCGGTTGATGCGAGGGCGCTGGAAGCCACGGCCCGAGTGACACCCGCCTGGCCTCCACGGAAGTGAAAGAGACGAGACGAGCGTGCAAGAATTCCTCACCAATGTGCTGGGCAACACCAACGGCTTTCTCGCCTACATCACCGTTTTCGGAATCCTGGTGGCCTGTGGGGTGGGAGTGCCGCTGCCCGAGGACATCTCGCTCATCCTGGGGGGCTTCCTCGCCCACAAGGGAGCGGCCAGCCTGCCGGTGATGATGCTGGTGGGCTTCGCGGGCATCCTGGCGGGTGACAGCCTCATCTTCCTCGCCGGCCGGCGGTTGGGCTCGCAGGTGGGCCGCTCGCCCAAAGGCTTCCTGGCCCGCGTCGTCACCCCGGAGAAGCGCGCCCGGGTGGAGGGGCTGTTCACCCTGCACGGGCAGAAGATCGTGATGATCGCCCGCTTCCTGCCCGGGGTGCGCGCGGTGACGTACTTCACCGCCGGCTCCGCGGGCATGTCCTATTGGCGCTTCATCTTCTGGGACGGCCTGGCAGCGCTCCTGTCCGCGCCGTTCTTCGTGTGGCTCGGCTTCCACTTCGGCGACAAGCTGGACTACGCCATCGACCGGATGAAGGAGGGCCAGTTGGTGGTGGTGGGGGTGCTCGCGGTGGTGGGCCTTGGCGCCTTCCTGTGGCGCAAGCGGCTCGCTGCCCTGCGCGGCGCGGCGCTCAAGGCCGCTGTGAAGGCCTCGCCGGTGCCCGCCCACCTGCTGACCGGAGCTCCCTCCGAGCCGGCCGCGGCGCCCGTCTTCGACAATGCCGGCGGCCCCGAGCGTCTGCACGCGCGCGACTGATCGCCGCTCCCGTCTCACCCCTCATGAGCCGGAAGGGAAGGGCCCTGATTCGGGTCCACTCTTCCGGCTCACGTGCGTCCGAGGATCCGCTTCAACCAGCCGACCAGCCCACCGGGCGCCACGTCCCGGGCGGTCATGGCGATGGGGAGGGGGACCGGCGGAGTCGCCGTGGGCTTCTGCGTCAGGGGCGCGCCCGGACCTCCCAGTTGTGGCCGCGCCGGAGCCGGTGGTTGAAGGGGACGCGCGGCCGGAAGCTCCAGGTGGGGGTGGTTGAGTCCGAGCTTCGACTTCACCTCTTCCGGAGTGTCGCGAGTGCTGAAGATGCTCATCACCTCGAGGCCGCTGGTCTGCTCGCGCGCGGTCACCTTGAGGATGCACTCGTTGTTCACCTCGAAGGTGACGGATACCTTGATGGAACCCCGGGGCCCCGAGGGCAACCCGGAGACCTTCAGTGTCCCGAGGTACTCGTTCTCCACCGCCCGCTCCGAGTCTCCCTGGAGGATGATCAGATCGAGCTCCTGCTGATCATCGCGGCTGGTGGCGATCTGGTAGCTCTTGTTGGCGGGCAGGGGTGCGTTGCGCTCGAGCACGGGCTTGAAGCGCCCGCCGGGCAGGCCCACGCCAATAGCCATGGGCAGCACGTCGATGAGCACCACACCGTCGTTCTCCCCCAGGCTGTGCGCCAGCAGCGCCGCGCCGAGCGCCACGGCCTCGTCCGGGTGCACGTTCTTGGTGGGCGCCTTGCCGAAGAACCAGGAGATCTTCTCGTGCACGAGCGGGAAGCGGCTCTGGCCTCCCACGAGGATGATCTCGTCGATGTCCTTGGGCGTGAGCCCCTTGGCGTCGAGCACGTCGGCGCAGACCTCGAGGGTGCGGTTGACGAGCTTCTCGGTGAGCTCGATGAGCTTCTCGCGGGTGAGGTTCACGTCGAGATCCACCGGCTTGCCGGCGATCATCGTGAGGAAGGCCACGTGGACGCGCACCTGCGAGCGCTCGGAGAGGGCGCACTTGGCGCGCTCGGCCGCATCGTGGATGCGCTGCATGGCCACCCGGTCGCCCTGAAAGGTGTGGCCGGTCTGCTGGTGGAACTGCTCGAGCAGGTACTCGACGATGGCGTTGTCGAAGTCGATGCCGCCGAGGAACGTGTCGCCGCCGGTGGAGACCACCTCGTAGACGGTGTCGTTGAGCTCCAGCACGGAGGCGTCGAAGGTGCCGCCGCCGAGGTCATAGACGAGCACGCGTTGCTTGAGCTTGCGGCCGAAGCCGTAGGCGAGCGCGGCGGCGGTGGGCTCGTTGAGGATGCGCTCCACGTGGAGCCCGGCGAGCCGTCCGGCCTCGCGCACCGCCTGGCGCTGGTTGTCGTTGTAGTAGGCGGGGACGGTGATGACCGCACGCGAGACGGACTGGCCGAGCTGGTTCTGGGCCACCTCCTTCACCTCGCGGAGGATGAGCGCGGAGAGCTGCTGCAGGGTGTAGATGCGATCGCCGAGCCGCACCGCCGCCTCGCCGTTCTCGCCGGGGGCGATCTCGTAGACGAAGCGGTCCTTGATCTGCCGGACGATGGGGGACTCGTAGGGGCGGCCGACCAGACGCTTGGCGCCGTACACCGTCTGCCGGGGGTTGGTGAGCATCTGCCCCTTGGCCGGGTGGCCCACCACGAGCCTGCCCCGGGTGTTGAGGGCGATGATGGAGGGCACGGTGTTGTGCCCCTCGCGGCTCGGGAGGACGCTCGGCTTGGTGTTGCGCACGTAGGCGGCGCAGGAGTTGCTCGTCCCCAGGTCGATTCCGATGATGGGACCGGTCCGCTTGGGCTCCTCGGCGGGGGGCTCGAAGGGCGGGGCGCTCGGGACCAGGGGCGTGGGGGTCGCGGTGAGCGTCGGGGTGGGCTCGGGAGGCGGCGCCGGGCGGCCAGAGGCCACTGCTGGGGCTCGGGGCACCACCGCCACCGGGACCTCCACGGGGGTGTGCGCGGGAGGCTGTGCGGCGGGAGTCGTTTCGGGAGGAGTGGGCGCGGGAGGCTGTGTGGCGGGAGCCGTTTCGGCGTGAGGAGTGTGCGTGGGTTGCTGCGAGACGTGAGCGCTGACCTCGGGATGAGGCGTTTGCGCGGGTTGCTGCGAGACGTGTGCACTGGCTTCGGGATGGGGCGTCTGCGCGGGGCGCTGGGCGGCGGGGAGCGCTCCGGGATGAGGCGTCTGCGCCGGAACGGAGGGCTCCGTGGGAAGGGTCCCGGGGTGGGGCGTATGCGCGGGGGCGGCCTGGGTGACGGGGAGCGCTCCCGGGTGGGGCGTATGTGCGGGGCGCTGCGTGACCACGGGGATGGTTCCGGGCCACGGCGTGTGGGCGGGGATCAGGAACTCCTGCCCGGGCGCGGGCGTGAGTGCGGGGGCCACCGTCGGAGCCTCCGCCACCGCCACGGGTTGAACACCTGGAGGGACCGTATCATCGGCCGGTCCAACGCCTGCAGGGAGTGGAGGCAGGGCTGACTGGGCGTGTGGCAGGACGGCCACCGCGGAGTCGAGGAACTGCTGGGTCGCAGGGTCCACGGTGAGGAAGCGGAACCCCATGCCGGAGATGCCCAGGCCCGCCTGGCCGGTGACGAAGTGGACGACCGCCAGGGCGTGGATGATGCGCGAGCCATCGGCCAGCTTGAGGTCCAGGGTGACAGCCGAACCCGGAGGCTTCACGGTCTTCGACCGGAGATAGATGCCGCCCCGGGTGATGTTGGCTCCGTACTTCGCCAGGAACTCCTCGGGAGTTGCGAAGGGGAACCTGACGACCAACCCGATGGCTTCTCCCGCGGCGGGGGTGTGTGGCTGCGTCAAAGGATGTCCTATGGCGAGACCGAGGGGGTGGTTGTCGATCCTAGCACCATTCGACTGCACGGCAGGCGGACGGGCCGTGAAAAGGCGGTATTGAGGCGTTGCACCCCTGTTCTTCACTTTTTATGGAAGCGGTTTTTACCGCGGGCATGACCCGCTGCTCCCGGGAGCCCCCATGCTGACCTCCGACGTCCGGCTCGCACTGACCTTCGATGACGTGCTCCTCCTGCCGGCCGAGAGCGACGTGCTGCCTCGAGATGCCAACCTTTCGACCCGGCTGACGCGCAACCTGCGGCTGAACATGCCGCTGCTGTCCGCGGCGATGGACACCGTCACCGAGTCCCGGACCGCCATCGCCATGGCGCAGGAGGGGGGCATCGGTGTCATCCACAAGAACATGACCCCCGAGCAGCAGGCGCTCGAGGTCCTGAAGGTGAAGAAGTTCGAGAGCGGGATGGTGGTGGATCCCATCACCGTCGAGCCGCAGGCGCCGCTGGCCCGGGTCCTGGAGTTGATGCGGCAGCACAACATCTCCGGCATCCCCGTGGTGCAGGGCCGCAAGCTGGTGGGCATCATCACCAGCCGCGACGTGCGCTTCATCACGGACCTGGGCCAGAAGGTGGAGGCGGTGATGACGCGCAAGCTCGTCACCGGCCGCGAGGGCCTCAGCCAACTCGAGGCCCAGCAGCTCCTGCACGAGCACCGCATCGAGAAGCTGCTCATCGTGGACGAGCAGTTCGAGCTCAAGGGGCTCATCACCATCAAGGACATCGAGAAGCGCCGGGCCCGGCCCAACGCGGCCAAGGACGCCAAGGGCCGGCTGTTGTGCGCCGCGGCCGTGGGCGCCTCCGCGGACCGCGAGGCCCGGATTGACGCGCTGGTGAGGGCTGGCGTGGACGTGATCGTCATCGACACCGCCCACGGCCACTCCCGGGGGGTGATCGACGCCGTGCGAGACACGCGCAAGAACTTCCGGGGCTTCGAGCTGATCGCCGGCAACGTGGCCACCGCGGCGGCCACCCGGGCGCTCATCGAGGCGGGCGTGGACGCGGTGAAGGTGGGCATCGGTCCCGGCTCCATCTGCACCACGCGCGTGGTGGCCGGCGTGGGCGTGCCCCAGCTCACCGCCATCGACGACTGCTCGCGCGAGGCGGACAAGCACGGGGTGCCCGTCATCGCAGACGGAGGCGTCAAGTACTCCGGCGACATCGTCAAGGCGCTCGCCGCCGGGGCGAGCACGGTGATGATCGGCTCGCTCTTCGCGGGCACCGAGGAGGCGCCGGGCGAGGTCATCCTCTACCAGGGCCGCAGCTACAAGAGCTACCGCGGCATGGGCTCGATGGGGGCGATGAAGCAGGGCGCCAAGGATCGCTACTTCCAGTCGGACGTGGAGGCGGTGAAGCTCGTCCCCGAGGGCATTGAAGGCCGCGTCCCCTACAAGGGCAGCCTGGCCATGAACATCCACCAGATGATGGGCGGGCTGCGCAGCGGCATGGGCTACGTGGGCTGCGCCACCATCGACGAGCTGCGCGCCAAGGCCCAGTTCGTGCGCATCACCTCGGCCGGGCTCAAGGAGAGCCACGTGCACGATGTGATCATCACCGAGGAGGCGCCCAACTATCGAGTGGAGTAGGGCGCCTGGGAGGTCCGCTTCCGGCCTACTTGCCGCGCTTGCGGCCGGTGGTGGCCGGGGCGGCGGCGGGCTCGTCCTCCTTGGCGGGAGCCACGCGCTTCTCCGCGTTGAGCACGCGGCCCAGCAGCGCCTCCTTGTCATCCGGGCTCAGCGTTTCGATGGCCTGGCGCAGGGTGGTGAAGTCCAGCCGGGCCACCGTGATGTTGTTGCCACCCTTGACCTCCTGCACGGTGGGCACCTCCACCAGCTCGCGCACGTAGGTCTCGAACTCCACCTTCACGTCCGCGGTCTGCTGGATGCAGGCCTCCCGGGCCGCCACCAGCTTCTCGCTGCCCTCGGTGTAGTTCAGGTCCGGGTTGCGGTTCATCGCCTGCTCGAAGGTCGCATTGCGCTTCATCAACGAGGTGTAGAGGTCGATGTAGCTCATCACCCGGTCCGCCTCCGGACGGTTGACGTTTCGGGCCTGGGTGAGGGCGTCGCCAGTATCGTCGCAGTGCACCTTGCTCAGCGCGGCGGCATCCGGGGTTCCGCCTCCGGCCGAGAGCGAGGGCGACTCGCGATCCAGGCGCTCCTCCGAGGACATCTCCTTCACGCAACCGGTGGTGGTCAACAACAAGACGGTTGCAACGGCGGGCAGGCGCATCCAGGACCTCGTCGAGCGGGACTTAATGGTTGATTTCCGAAAGTTTGTAGCGGTAAGGGCCGCATCCGTCAACGCGCGCCCCCTATGGAGAGTGTGGTGGATATTCACGCTGAGAAGGTCCTGATCCTCGATTTCGGGAGCCAGTACACGCAGCTCATCGCCCGCCGGGTGCGAGAGCTGGGCGTGTACTGTGAGATCCACCGTCCCGACCTGCCCGCGGAGGACATCCGCCGCTTCGCTCCGCGCGGCATCATCCTGTCCGGAGGGCCGGCCTCGGTGGAGGCGCCGGGCTCACCGCGGTGCGATCCCTACGTCTTCGACGCGGGGCTGCCGGTGCTGGGCATCTGCTACGGGCTCCAACTGCTCTCCAAGTTGCTGGGGGGGAAGTTGGACCGGACGGCGCACCGCGAGTTCGGAGCGGCCGAGGTGGAGGTGCTGTCGGCACGAGGCCCCCTGGCTGCGTTCCAGCAGGGGGAGCGGGTGAAGGTGTGGATGAGCCACGGAGACCGGGTGGACGCGCTACCGCCGGACTTCGAGTCCATTGGCCGCAGCGGCAACTCGCCCTTCGCGGCGGCGGCGCACAAGAGCAAGCCCATCTACGGCCTGCAGTTCCACCCCGAGGTGGTGCACACCCCCCAGGGCAAGGAGATGCTGCGCGCCTTCCTGTTCTCCGACTGCAAGGTGAGCGGAAACTGGACGATGAAGGGCTTCATCCAGGAGGCGGAGGAGGCCATCCGCCGCCAGGTGGGTGAGCACGGCCGGGTCATCTGCGGGCTGTCGGGTGGCGTGGACAGCTCGGTGGCGGCGCTGCTGCTGCACCGGGCGATTGGCGCGCGGCTGCAGTGCATCTTCGTGGACAACGGCCTGTTGCGGCAGGGCGAGCGTGCGCAGGTGGAGGCGCTCTTCGTGGACCGCTTCCACGTGCCGCTGAAGACGGTGGATGCGCGAGCGCGCTTCCTGGAGAAGCTCGCCGGCGTGACGGATCCGGAGAAGAAGCGGAAGATCATCGGCCGCGAGTTCATCGGGGTGTTCGAGGAAGCCGCGCGAGAGGTGCAGGGCGCGGAGTTCCTGGCGCAGGGCACGCTGTACCCGGACGTGATCGAGTCCGTGTCGTACAAGGGCCCGTCCGTCACCATCAAGAGCCACCACAACGTGGGCGGGCTGCCAGAGAAGATGAACCTCAAGCTGGTGGAGCCGCTGCGCGAGCTCTTCAAGGACGAGGTCCGAGCGTTGGGCCGCGAGCTGGGGTTGCCGGACGAGATGGTCTCCCGGCAGCCGTTCCCGGGGCCGGGTCTGGCCATCCGGGTGCTGGGGGACATCACCGAGGAGCGGCTGGAGCTGGTGCGCCGCGCGGACGCGATCGTCCAGCAGGAGATCCGGGACGCGGGGCTGTACAAGGAGCTGTGGCAGGCCTTCGCGGTGTTGCTGCCGGTGCAGAGCGTGGGCGTGATGGGAGACGAGCGCACCTACGAGTCCACCTGCGTGCTGCGCGCGGTGACGAGCGTGGACGGCATGACGGCGGACTGGGCGCGGCTGCCGTACCCGGTGCTCGAGCGCATCTCCACGCGCATCACCAACGAGGTGCGAGGCATCAACCGCGTCGTCTACGACGTCTCCTCCAAGCCGCCCGCGACGATCGAGTGGGAGTAACCGCCGATTGGGAGTAGTCGCTCGGCGAGGGTGGTGAGCGGGAAGAACAAAGGGGCTGCCCGGGAAATCCAGGCAGCCCCTTCGTCTTTTCAGGGTGATGTCAGAAGGGTGCTACAGGTTGAAACAGGAGGGGACTACAGGCCCGGGCTGGCCTTCACGGTGGGCGTGGAACCGGGGCGCAGCTCCTCGATGACGCGGTCGGCCTTGTAGACCTTCTTGAGCGCCTCGATGAGGGCCTCGCTGTGGACGGCGACGGTGCGGTTGACGCTCTCGTCGAAGCCATAGTCACCGCCGAGCGACTGGATGTTGCCGTCGAACACCAGGCCGACGATCTTCGCGTCCTTGTTGATGACGGGCGAGCCCGAGTTGCCGCCGATGATGTCGTTGGTGGTAACGAAGTTCATCGGGGTGGAGGCCGTCAGGTCCTTCTGCGCGGCGAGCCAGGTCTTGGGCAGGGCGAAGGGATCCTCACCGGTGTGCCGGTCGAAGGTCCCGCCCATGACGGTGATGGGCTCCACCTTCTTGCCATCCTCCATGTAGCCCTTCACGGCGCCGAAGGACAGGCGCAGGGTGCCCGTGGCGTCCGGGTAGATGCCGGTGCCGTAGACCTCGAACTTGGCCTGGGCGATCAGCTCGCTGTTCTTGCGCACGACGGCCTCGACCTGCTCCTCGTACGTCTTGCGGATGGTGCGGGCATCCGGGTCCACGAGCGCCGCCAGCTGGATCATCGGATCCTTGGAGGCCTGGATGGCCTGCTTGCCGCCCTTGTAGAGCTCCTCGCGGATCTTCAGATCGGCCAGGGTGGAGCCCTTGACCACGCGGGCGGCCAGCGATGCAGGGGACTCCTTGCCGAGCACCTTCTTCACGAACGGGTGATCCGGCCCCAGCTCCTCACGCAGCTTGGTGAACGAGAACGTCAGCTGGGCGATCTCCAGCTCCGGGTAGATGGGCGCCTTGCTCAGCAGCTGGTTCTTGAGGGTGACTTCGTTGGCGTCGTTGAACCCGCGCAGACGCTCCGTGTCCGGCTTGGTGCGTTCCTCGGCGGAGCGCACCAGGGTACGGGCGATTCCGAAGAGCTGCGAGTTGATGCCGCCGGCCTCCATGGCCTCGTATTCCTTGCGGATGTTGCGCTGGGTGTCCTGGGCGCGGGCGATCTCGTCCCAGGCGGCGCCGTACTTCGCCTTCATCTTCGGATCCGCGTCGATCTTCTTGCGCAGCTCCTGCTCGGCGGCGACCTTCTGGGCGAAGAAGTTCTTGTCGACCAGCTGCTCGTGCTTGCCCTTGGTGGACTTGAGGCCGTTCTCCACGCCGAAGAGCATGTTGCTGGAGATTCGCTTCTGCTCGGGGCCGCGGTTCTGGAACTCGGTGATCATCCCGCGGATTTCAGACATCTTGAAGAGCTGCTTGGGCAGGGCCACGTCCCGCAGGTACTCGAGCTGCGCCACGGTCAGGCCGCGCGACGTCCTGCCCGGGTGCCCGGAGACGAAGGTGAGCTCGCCTTCCTTGGCGCCCTTGTCGGACCACTTGAAGTAGTTGTCGATCTTCGCGGGCTTGCCGTCCTTGTAGACGCGCACGAAGGTCACATCCAGGTCGTACCGGGGGAACTCGAAGTTGTCCGGGTCGCCGCCGAAGAAGGCGATGGCATGCTCGGGGGCGAAGACGAGCCGGACGTCCTGGTAGCGCTGGTACTTGTAGAGGTTGTACTTGCCGCCCTGGTAGAGCGTGACCACTTCACACCGGACGTCGGTGCCGGTGGTGCAGGCCTTCTCCAGCTTGGCCATCTCGGCCTTGAGGGTGTCGGCGTACTGCTTGCCGGTGAGGCCCTTGGTGGCGGTGTTGAGCTGCGCGGTGACGTCGGAGATCTCGACGAGCTGGCTGACCTCCATGGCCGGGCACTGGAGCTCCTCGGCCTGGGTCTTGGCGTAGAACCCGTTGGCGATGAAGTCCTTTTCGGCGGTGGAGAGCTGCTGGATGCAGCCGCGGGCACAGTGGTGGTTCGTCATCACCAGGCCCTCCGGGGAGACGAAGCTCGACGAGCACCCGTAGCCGAACTTGGCCGAGGACAGACGGACCTTGTTGAGCCAGTCCTGGGAGGGCTCGAAGCCGTACTTCTCCTTGAGCTTGGCGGAGGGGAAGTTGTTGTACGTCCACATGCCCTCATCGGCGAGCGCGGGGGTGGCGCCGATCAGGGATGCGACGATGAGCAGACGCTTCATGGAGAGAGATTCCTTTCCGGGATCCGGAGGTGCGGCGGGTTTGTCCTGGGAACCGCCAGTCCCGGTCAAGCGGGGAGAAAATTCCCGGCGCCTGAACGTCTGAGGGGCACTTTGATTTCCGAAGTCCGGGGAGTGCGGCGATGACGCGGCCCGTCGCGCGCCAGTGGTCATGTGGAGGGGATGGGGGAACGGGCCAGGGCCGGCCGCGAAGCCAGGGCCGGAGACCCCAGAGAGACCGCGCGGGCTTAGTTTACATAACGCATCTTATCCGACTCTATGTCAGAGGGAGACGGGGTGTCGTCGGCCCGTTCCCGGAGCTGTTTTCAGGCCCCGGGAATGCGAATCCGGACCCCCTCCGGGATGGCGTCTTCCAGCACCAGGTTGCCGGCTTTCGCGCTTCTCCGTCCACCAGGTTGCCGGCTTTCGCGCTTCTCCGTCTGGGCGTTGAGACATAGGGTCTGCAGCCCCTATGCGACTCCTCCGTTTGAGCTTCGCGATCTGTGCGGCCTCGCTTGTCGTGGCCGGATGTCCCAAGCCCTCTGCCCCCACCAACGACGCGGGCGTCACCGCCGAGACCGAACCGGACACGGGTGTCGTCGATGCGGGCCCTGGCCCCGCGTCCTTCACGCTCCAGTACGCGCTCGCGGATGCCGGGATGGAATCCATTCCCCTCGCTGGCGAGGAAGAAGGACGTCCGCTCATCGATCCCACATCAACGCTCGAGCTGCGCAGTACGCTGGGCCTCCGCAACTACCGCGTGCGCCTGTTCGACGAGGCCGAGCGCGCCATGGTTTCGGACGACTCCGCGGACGACTCGCCCAACGGGCTGCTGTACCGGGTCTCCCTGCCCACGCCGCTCAAGACCGGCCACAAATACACGCTGGTCATCGACGCGCAGACCGGCACGTCGATGACCGATTCCCAGGGCCGCGAGGTTCCAGACGTCCGGATTCCCTTCCAGGTCTCCGGCGAAAAAGAAAAGCCATCGCCGCCGCAGCCCGCGAAGAAACAAAAAAAGCGCCGGCACTGAGCGCACCTGCTCAATGCTCAGTCTTCCGAGCCGGTTCCTCCGGGAAGACATCCGGTTCAATCACGTCCGCGGACTCGCGTAGCAGTTCCGCCTCCTTCACGGCGACGAGCACCTCCCGCGCGGCCTCCGGTCTCCCGTACGAGCGCCCCTGCACCACGAGGAACTCCCGGAGCGCGTCCCTCAGCTCCAGTCCGGACTGGTAGCGCTCGGCTGGATTCCGCCGGAGCGCCCGGTGTGCCACGGCTCGCAGCGGCTCGGAGATTCCCTGGGTGGCCCGCTCCACGTCCTCCGGTCCGAACCGCTCGATGCGTGCCGCCATCTCCGCGATCGGGACCCAGCTCGGCTCCTCGCAGCGCACCTGGGCCAGTGCCGCGGATGCAGGCCCCGCCGCTCGCGCCGCCTGCTCCACGCCGTCCAGGTCGAACAGGTGCTTGCCCGTGAGGAGCTCCAGCATCACCAGTCCCAGCGAGAACAGATCCGAGCGGTGGTCCACCTTCTCCAAGCGCATGCGCTCGGGGGCTGCATACGCGATGTCCCCGCGCAGCACGGAAGCCGTGGTGGCCTCCCGCCCGGGCAACAGCGAGTACGCCACGCCGAAGTCCACCAGTTTCACTTCACCGTTGGAGCCCACCCGGATGTTTTCCGGGCTGATGTCCCGGTGGACGATGCCCAGGGGCCGACCGTGCTCGTCCGTTCGCGTGTGCGCATGGTGGAGCGCATCCGCGACCTCGGACACCACATGGCACACGAAGGCCTCGGACATGAGCCGCTGTCGCATGGCCGCGATGCTCAACACCGTCTCCAGCGAGCGGCCCTCCACGTACTCCATCACCACGTAAGGCAGGCCCCCATGCAGCACCAACTGGTACACCTTCGCGATGCCCGGATGGTCGAGCCGGTATGCCAGTTGGACCTCTTCCTTCAGCCGCTGCTGCTGCTTTTCGCTGACCGGCCGCGACAGCCGTTTGATGATCACGGAGCCCGCGGGCCCCTTCGCGTAGCGACGCTGGGCGAGCAGCAGCTCGCCATTGTTCTTCCGTCCCAATTTGCGGACGAGCTCGTAACGGGTCCCATCCACGGAGAATAGAAGCCGGGGGTGGTTCGAGGACTCGGGCCTGTCGACGGACATTACGGGCTCTCCTTCGCGACGCCAACGCCGCGCCAGTGAATACCGGAGGTAGGGCCCAGACGCCGAACCTCCAGCGTCAGCCACCCTACCAGACCGGGCTGACACGGCCGCCCGACCTCTCCCCTCGGATTGGAGAGGGCGTCAGTCCTGCCGCAGATCGCGATCCTGGGCGCGCACCCGCTCGAGCACCCGCAGATCCCTCTCCGTGGGTCCCAGCTCCAGGATGAGCCGGCTCACGTCGTAGAGGACCTCGCCCCGTTCGAACACGGGCACCCGGGGCTCGGAGTCCATGTTCAGCTCGTCCAGGGCCCGGTTGTACGCCTTGTCCATCAGCGACCGGAGCTGGAAGGAGTCATAGAGGTTGTATTCCACCAGGAAGCGCAGTGCCTCCACGTCCCCGCGCTCGCGGTAGGCCCGCCACAGCAACACCGCGTCCCATCCGTTCACGCCCTTCATGTGCGGCGGCCGCCCCAGCCCCAGCTTGTCCTCGATCTCCTTCAGTCCGCCGCCCATGCCCAGCCGCCGGCACACGAAGCGCAGGTCGATGTGCGCGTCCGGCGTCGGGAAGCGTTTGCCAAAGTACTGGCGCAGCACCGGCACGTCGAAGCACGAGCCGTTGAACGTCACCCACAGCCGCCGCTCCGCCATGGCCTCCGGCAGTTCGTCCATGTTGCGGCCCTGGATGAAGACGCGCAGGCCGCCCTCGTCGAACAGTCCCACCACCGTGGGCACCTGCTCCTGGGCGCCGTCCGTCTCGATATCGAAGTAGACCGCGTCGTGCGCGAACTCGGGGTACAGGCGCCAGTGCTCTCGTTGGGGCACCATGGCCGCCAGGCCCTTCAGATTGCGCTGCTCCAGGGCCTCGCGGGCGAGTGCCAACCGTCGACGCGCCGCCTCGTCCAGCTTCTGGCCGAGCACCACCCCGTTCCCAGGAAAGTCGTCCCAGGTCTGGATGCCCCGGGCCCACAGATCCTTTTCCTTCCAGGGACCCACACCTGAAATCAGCTGGAACGTGCGCCGCAGCATCAGCCCAACGGGCCCAGCCTGCCCGCCACCAGGTCCTCCAGGGGCGGAATGTCCGCCTCGCAGAACGGCAGCGCCTGCATCTCCGCCGGCGTCAGGAACGCCAGGGCGTTCGCTCCCAGCGTCTTCGGTTCCCCCGACTCCAGCCGCGCCGCGTATAGCGCCAGCTCCACCGTCAGGTCCGAATACTCGTGTGTCCCCACCCATAGCCGCCTCCCCACATGGAGCTGCACGTCCAGCTCCTCCCGGCACTCCCGAGCCAGTGCCGCCGGCTCGGACTCCCCGGGCTCCACCTTCCCTCCCGGGAACTCCCAGAGGAGTCCCCGGCTCCCGCCCGGCAACCGCTGCTGCACCAGGAATCGTGAGTCATCCCCGGGCTGGGGGATGAGGGCGGCCACCACGCGGACCGCCCTCTTCGCCGCCCCCTGCGTCAACCGCTCCTCCCGTTCAGCCGGAGGGCGTACAGGTAGCCGTTGTTGGACAGGACGTACGCCTTCGCGCCCACCACCCGTGGCGGGGCCGAGACCCCTTCTCCCGGGTTCCACGCCATGTGCGACCGGCCCGTGCGCGGGTCCACGAAGAGCAACGAGCGCTGTGCCGGTACCAGAATCATCCCCTTGACCAACACCGGCTCGAGCGCCGCCCGTTCCTGGAGGGTCTGCGACCAGAGTTGCCGTCCGCTGTCCGCCAGATAGGCATCCATGCGGTCATCCCCCGTGGCCACCACCACGCCCGCGTGCACAATCACCGAGGTGATGCCCTGCGCCACCGAGTTCCACACCACGTCACCCGTCTCGGCATCGAGCGAGTAGAGGCCGCCCGCGTATGACGCGGCGAAGACGTGGCCGGACTCGTCGAGCGCGGGCGTGGTGTCCACGTCCAGGAACTGGGTGGCGCCACCAGGCGCCAGCGCCTTTTCCCACCGCGCGCTGCCGTCCGTCAGATCCAACGAGACCAGGGTGCCGTCGGAGAAGCCCACCCAGGCCGTCTGCCCACGCACCGCCGGCGTGGACGCCCGGTGGATGGTGAAGCCCGTGGGCGGATCCCTCCGGTACAGCCACGCCAGCGCTCCCGAGTCCCGCTTCACCGCGAACAGGGTGTCACTCTGCGAGGCCACCAGCACCAGCTCGCCCGCGAGCACCGGCTCCGTCGCCAGCGCCTCGCCCGAGGCGTACTTCCACTTGGGCTCGCCCGTCTTCCCGTCCAGCGCGTACAGCACGCCGTCCGTGCCCGGCACGTAGACGATGCCGTCCTCCACCGTGGCGCCCGCGTAGAAACGGGTGCCCACCTGGAAGCGCCAGGCTTCCCGGCCCTCGGTGGTGAAGCTCCGGACGTAGCCGTCCCGGGTGAGCGTGATGATGCGCTCGTTCTTCGAGTCATAGGCCGGCCGCGCCTGCTCGCGCGGGGCGTACTCGAGCAGTGAGGGTGCGACGAGCTGCGACCACCAATCCACCGAGAAGAAATGGTGTGGCGGCTGCACCGGGGCGCCGGTGACCGGGTTGCCATACACCGGCACCGTGCTGCATCCGCCGAGCAGACCCGCCGCCGCGAGCCCACCCACCCAACGCTTCCACCGGCTCGCGATCCTCATAGGTCTGCGTCTACCCCGCGTCCTGCGCCTGGGCGGCCGCCGGAGCCGTCTTCGGCTCGGGCACTTTCACGCCCTGCGCCGCCAGCACCGCCAGCCGCTCGGTGGCCATCCGTCCCGCCGCCGTGTTCGCCTGCGAGGCCTTCAGATCCGCCAGGATCTGCGCCGCCTCGTCCTTCTTGCCCTGCGCCACGAGGATGCGCGCCTGGTGGTACTGCCCCATCCCCTGCAGGAACTCGCCCGAGTCCACCTTCGCCATCTCCTGGAAGGACGCGAGCGCCTGATCCAGCTGGCCCTTGGCCTCGTGGGCGTAGCCCTGACCCTCGTAGGCCGAGGCCATCAGCGGATCCTTCTTGTTGGCTTCCTTGGTGTACTCACCAAAGGAGGCCAGCGCCCCGTCATAGTCGCCCAGCCGGTACTGGGCCTTGCCCAGCGGCAGCGCCGCCGTCACCGCGGCGTCCGTGCCCTTGTGGGCCGCACGGAAGTCGCTGAGCGACTTGACGATGCCCTCGTCCTTCTCCTTGTCGGACTTGAAGGGCGGCTCTTCGCCCGGAGCCGCCTGCAGCTGCTCCGAGGTCACCACCACCGGGCGACCCAGCACCCCCAGCGCGCTGCCGAGCTGCTTGGAGGCCTGCTCCTCGCCCCGGTTGGAGAAGTAGTGCACCAGGGCGGCAACCAGGCCGCCCACGATGACCACGGCCACCGCGGCGCCGATGATCTGGCTCCGCTTCATCAGCCAGTCGCTGGCCTCGGCGCCGTACAGCTGGAAGGCATCCGGAGCACGAAGCTCCTGTTTCGTCATCTTCTCGGACTTCTCAGCCACGGTGGTTCGTACCTCTCTCGGGGGTCGAAGGGCGCGCAATCTAAAGAGCGCGCACCGGCAGTGTCAACGCGGACAACCCTCAATGCTTCCCGGCCAGCTTGGGCCGCCTGCGCGCCTCGCGCTTGGCCTTGCCCGGCCGCTCCCGGAAGAACAGCCGGATGGGCACTCTCAAGTCAAACGTCTTGCGCAACTGGTTGGTGATGTACCGCTTGTACATGTCCGGTACACCGTCCGGCCGGTTGCAGGTGAGCGCGAACGCGGGAGGCGCCGTGCCTACCTGGGCTATGTAGTACACCCGGAGCGGCCCCCGTCCCACAATGGGCGCCGGGTGGTTCTCCGAGATGTGCTCCAGCAACCGGTTGAGCTGGGGCGTGGGCGCCCGGTAGCGGAACTGGACCGCCAGCTCCACCGCCAGCTCCAGCACCTTCTCCACCTTCGCCCCGGTCAGCGCCGAGGTGAACACGATGGGCGCATACCCCACGAACTTGAGCGAGTGCTTGAGCTCCTCGCGGAAGATCTCCTGCTTGCGCTGATCCGTGCTGATGAGATCCCACTTGTTCACCACGATGACCAGCGCGCGGCCCTTCTCCTCGGCGATGCCGGCCAGCTTCGCGTCCTGGTCCACCGCCGGCTCCGTGGCGTCCATCAACAGCACCGCCACGTCGCTGCGCTCCATCGCCTTGAGCGCCGCCACCACCGAGAACTTCTCCACCCGGTGGGCGATCGTCTTCTTGCGCCGGATGCCGGCGGTGTCCGTGAGGATCACCTGCCGCTCCTTGTACGTCAGCTCCGAGTCGATCGGATCCCGCGTCGTGCCCGGCACCTCGCTGGCCACCACCCGCTTCTCCTTCAGCAGCGCGTTGACCAGGGTGCTCTTGCCCACGTTCGGCCGGCCAATGATGGCCACCCGGATGGGACGCTCCTCCTCCTCCTCGGCGGGCGCCTCCTCCTCGCCCTCCTCCCCCCGCTCGGCGCGCTCCTCGGCCTCGGCGGCCTTCTTCCGGGCCTCGAGCTCCTCCTCGGACAGGGGCGGCAGCTTGCCCACCACCGTCTCCATCATCGAGCCCACGCCCAGGCCGTGCTCGGCGGAGATGGGGAACACGTCGCCCAGGCCCAGCTTGAAGAACTCGGAGGCGTGCGCCTGGACGGTCTGGGACTCGCTGTCCAGCTTGTTGGCGGCCACCACCACCGGCTTGCCGCTCTGGCGCAGGTAGGTGGCCACCTCCTGGTCCGCCGCGGTCAGCCCGGCCCGGGCGTCCGTCACGAAGATGATGGCGTCACACTCCTCCACCGCCAGCTGCGCCTGCTCGCGCACCTGCTGCAGCAGGGAGTCCTTCTCCCCGGGCACGAATCCGCCCGTGTCGATGATGGTGAGATCCCGGCCCTCGTACTCCACGTCCCAGTACTGCCGGTCGCGGGTGACTCCGGGGATGTCCTCCACCAGGGCGATGCGGCGCCTGGCGAGGCGATTGAAGAGCGTGGACTTGCCCACGTTCGGGCGACCCACGATGGCGACCAGAGGCTTCATGGCGTACTTCCTACTCGTAACCCAGCTTCTTGAGGCCCTCGGGACGCTCGCTCCAGCGAGGCTCCACCCGGACCCGTAGCGAGAGGTACACGTGCGCCCCCAGCAACCGCTGGATGGATTTGCGCGCGTCCGTCCCGATCGTCTTCAGCATCTGCCCCTGTTTCCCGATGATGATGGCCTTCTGGCTGTCGCGCTCCACGTAGATGGAGGCGGCAACCCGGATGAGGCCCGCCAGCTTCCCGGGGGGCGTTCCAGGGGGCGGCTCACGCTCGGACTCGTCGAAGAAGTCCACCAGCACCGCCGTGGAGTACGGAATCTCCTGGCGGCAGTGCCGGAGCACCTGCTCGCGGATGTACTCCGCCACCAGCGTCTTCTCCGCCTGGTCCGTGAGCACGTCCTCGGGGAAGAGCGGCTCTCCCTCGGGCAGGTGCTGGAGCACCGCCTGGAAGAGATTCTCCACCCCGTCGTCCTCCTTCGCGGAGATGGGCACTACCTCGGCGAAGGGGAACTCCCTGCGGTACAGGTCGATGAGCGGCAGCAGCACCGGCTTGGGCACCGTGTCGATCTTGTTGATGACCAGGAAGGTGGGCTTGCCCGCCTTCTGCAACCGCTCGAGGATGAACCGGTTGCCCGGACTCACCTCGGGTTTCTCCCCGCCCGTCGGCTCGATGACGAAGAGGACCAGGTCCACCTCGTCGGCCGCCTGCAGGGCCACGTCCACCATGTAGCGGTTGAGTTCCCCCTTGGCCTGGTGGATGCCGGGGGTGTCGAGGAAGGCCACCTGCCCCTCCGGCCGCGTCACCACGCCCAGAATCCGGTTCCGGGTGGTCTGCGGCTTGGGGGAGACGATGGCGAGCTTCTCGCCTGTGAGTTGATTGAGCAGCGTGCTCTTGCCCACGTTGGGACGACCAATGAGCGCGGCGAACCCGCTGCGGTGTGTCTGAGGAGCCATCTAATGCTTCGAAGGTCGAAGGTGATCAGGGAGCCCCCTTCTCGGGAGCGCCCCATGGACTACATAGAACGTCTGGTCCGCCGTGAATTCCGACGGGCAGGCGGACAGCCGCCTCCATGACGGCAGGCATGGCGGATGCGGGACCTTATTCTCCGTCCCCAGGGCGGCCAAGCAGTTTTCAGGCCGGGGTGTCGTCCTTCGGACCTGAAGGGGGTGACGGAGCCGGGTCGGAAGCCCCCGCGGAGGCGGCCTGCCCCGGCTTCTCCCCCCGGCCCAGCAGCTCCAGGGCGGCGTGGGCGGCGGTCTGCTCGGCGTCCTTCTTGCTGCGGCCGGAGGCCCGTGCGTACACCTCCGGACCCAGGACCACCTCCACCTCGAAGATCTTCTCGTGGTCGGGGCCCGTCTCGGAGACGAGCTGGTAGCGGGGCGTCAGCTTGAGGCGATCCTGCGCCGCCTCCTGCAGCTTCGTCTTGTAGTCCTGCCGGCTGAGCGCCTGTGCCACCCCGTCCAGCGCCTCGGCGAAGTGCCGGTCCACCAGCGCCATCACCGGCTCCAGCCCCGCGCCCAGGTAGATGGCGGCGAACACGGCCTCCAGCGCGTTGGCCAGAAGCGAGCTCTTCTCCCGGCCGCCGCTCAGCTCTTCGCCCCGGCCCAGCTGGAGCAACTCGCCCAGCCCCAGCCGCCGGGCGATGCGCGACAGGCCGTCCTCGTTGACGATCCGGGCGCGCAGCGGCGTGAGCTCTCCCTCCTTCATCTGGGGAAAGCGCTCCATCAGCCGGTGGCCCACGGCCAGGTTCAGCACCGCGTCTCCGAGGAACTCCAGCCGCTCGTTGTCCTGGAAGCCTTCGCCCCGGTGTTCGTTCACCCAGCTCTTGTGCGTCAGCGCGGTGAGGGCCAGCTCGGGGCGGGGGAACGTCGTCCCGAGTCGTTCCTCCAGGGCCTTCACGCGCTCGGAGGGTTGCAGGGTCGCCAAATCCGTTACTCCTGTGATTCGCCCGAGCCGATCAACTTCACGGCCTCGGCGGGGACCTTCAGCAGATCCGCCACCAGCGGGACGACTCCGGGGAAATCATCCAGTTCGAAACGTTCCGCCCACACCTTGCCCTGAGCCCCCGCCAGCAGACCCCGGAAGGTCCGGCCGGCCACGCGCGCCGCCGCGAAACGGTAGGGTCGGCCCTCCACTTCGAGCAGCACCAGCAGCTCCAGCCCACTGCGCGGGGGCACGATTGCTCCCTCCCCGAAGGCCTGGACGACCTCCGAGAAGCGCACCACGCCCTTCCCCGCCACCCCGGGCTTCGTCCGGGCAGCCTCCGCGGGCCCATGCTCGCCGAACAGCGCGGCCAGGTAGCCCACCAGCGCGCCCCGCTCGCGGAACTCGGACAGCTCGAAGGTGTGTCCGGGCGGCACGGTCAGCGGGTGCCCGTCCCTCTTCGCCCCTGATACCTGGAAGTTGCCCTGGCGATCCGCCACCAGCGTCAGCGCCAGCCCGTGATCGGCCAGGTGCGTGGACAGCCCCAGCGATACCGGGTCCACCTCGGGGCTCAGTCCCAGCGCCCGCAGCTCCGCGGAGCGTCGCTGCACATGGAAGAGGTGCTCGTTGAAGGCGTCCGCCACTTCCGCCTCCATCTCCCGAGCCCCCTGCACCGACGCCAGCGCGATGGAGCGCAGGCCCACCACCTCCGGCGGGTCCACGGGCACCAGCCGCTCTCCCTGGATATGGAACGTCACCCGCTCCACCTTCCGGGCGCCCACCGGGTTCTCCAGGGGCTCGGTCAGGACGAGGGTCGCCGACAGGCTCTGCCCCTCGCCCCGTACCTCCAGTCCGAGCTGTCGCAGCCGGGCCGTGTCCATCACGCCTTCTTGAAGACCTCGCGCGCGATGATGGTGCGCTGGATCTCGCTCGTGCCCTCGCCGATCTCACACAGCTTGGCGTCGCGCAGGTAACGCTCCACGGGGAACTCGCGGGTGTAGCCGTAGCCCCCGTGGATCTGCACTGCCTTGCCGCAGGCCCGCGTGGCCACCTCGGAGGCGAACAGCTTCGCCATGGAGGCCTCCTGGCTGTACGGCTGGCCCGCGTCGGCCAGGAACGCCGCGCGGTGCACCAGCAGCCGCGCCGCGTCCGTCTCCGTCTTCATGTCCGCGAACATCCAGCGCAGGCCCTGGAACTCGGCGATGGGCTGGCCGAACGCCGTCCGCTCCTGGGCGTAGCGCACCGACTCCTCCAGCGCCCCGCGGGCCAGGCCCACCGCCAGCGCGCCGATGGTGATGCGGCCCTTGTCGAGGATCTTCATCGTGTCGATGAAGCCATGGTCCACCTCGCCCAGCCGCTGCGAGTCCGGGACCTCCACGTTCTCCAGCACCAGCTCCGCCGTGTCCGAGGAGCGCATGCCCAGCTTGCCGTGGATGGAGCGCTGGCTGAAGCCGGGCAGCCCCTTCTCGAGGATGAAGGCGGTGACGCCCTTCTGCTTCTTCTCCGGCGAGGTCACCGCCAGCACCACGAAGACGCTGCCCACGGTGCCCTGGGTGATGAACATCTTCGCGCCGTTGAGCACCCACTTGTCACCCTTGCGGACGGCCGTGGTCTTCATGCCCGCGGCGTCCGAGCCGCTGCCGGGCTCGGTGAGGCCCCAGGCGCCCAGGTACTCGCCCGTGGCGAGCTTGGGCAGGTACTTGCGCCGCTGGGCGTCGTTGCCAAAGACACGCAGGTGGCTGGTGCCCAGCCCGTTGTGGGAGGCCACGGTCAGGGCCAGCGAGCCGTCGTAGCGGGCGATCTCCTCGACCGCCACCGCCACGGCGAGCGAGTCCATGGCGGCGCCGCCGTACTCCTCGGACACCAGCATGCCCAGCACGCCCAGCTCACCGAGCTCCCGCACCACCTCCATGGGGAACTTCTCCTCCTTGTCCCATTCGCGGGCGTAGGGCTTCACCTTGCGCTCGCAGAAATCGCGGAGGGAGGACTGGAGGGCTCGATGGCTTTCGGGAAGTTCGAAGTCCATGTCGGGATGTATAGCAGAGGGTGGAGGGGGGACCATCAAACGGGGTAGACGCCATGCTTCTTCGTCTCCCGGGGCTGGAAGCGCCGGGAATACAGCTCATAACGCTGCTGCAATTCGTTGCGCAGCCTGTCCCCGGGGACGATCTCGTCCACCACCAGCTCGCTCGCCAGCTTGTAGATGTCCACGTCCTGACGGTACTCGTCGCGCAGCTGCTGGACGTAGGCCGCCCGCTCGGCCTCGGGCTTCTCCTGGATCTTGTTGAAGTAGACGGCGTTCACCGCGGCCTCGGGGCCCATCACGGCGATCATCGCCTGGGGTAGCGCCAGCGTGGCGTCCGGCGCGAAGCCCGGGCCGCTCATGGCGTACAGGCCCGCGCCGTACGCCTTGCGCACCACCACGCAGATCTTCGGCACGCTGGCCTCGGACACCGCGGAGATCATCTTCGCTCCAGCGCGGATGATGCCCGCGCGCTCCACCTTGGTGCCGATCATGAAGCCCGGAACGTCCGCCAGGTACAGCAACGGGATGTTGAAGGCATCACACAGCCAGATGAATCGCGCCGCCTTGTCCGCCGAGTCCACGAACAGCACGCCGCCCTTGTACTTGGGCTGGTTGGCGACAATCCCCACCGGCCGGCCGTCGATGCGCGCGAGGCCCGTGATCAGCTCCTGGGCAAAGAGCTTCTTCACCTCGAACCAGCTCCCCTCGTCGATGAGCTCGTGGATGAGCGCATACATGTCGAAGGGCTTGTTCTGATCCGCGGGGATGATCTCGTCCACCCGCTTGCCGCTGCTCTTGGGGGCTTTGGGGTCGGCGCGGGGCGGCACCTGGGTGAAGTTCTCCGGGAAGAAGGAGATGTACTTCTTCGCCGCCTCGATGGCCTCCTGCTCCGTCTTCACCAGCACGTCGCCCACGCCGGACACCGAGCAGTGCATCTTCGCGCCGCCCATCTCCTCGAGCGTCACCTTCTCGCCGATGACCATCTCGGCCATGCGAGGGCTGCCCAGGTACATGGAGGCGTTGCCATCCACCATGATGACCAGATCGCAGAACGCGGGGATGTACGCGCCACCGGCCGCCGAGGGCCCGAAGAGCAGGCACACCTGCGGCACTTCGCCGGACATGTGCACCTCGTTGTAGAAGATGCGGCCCGCGCCCCGGCGGCCGGGGAACATCTCCACCTGGTCCGTGATGCGCGCTCCCGCCGAGTCCACCAGGTACATCAGCGGGCAGCGCAGCTGCTTGGCCGTCTCCTGGATGCGGAGGATCTTCTCCACCGTGCGCGCGCCCCAGCTGCCCGCCTTCACCGTGGAGTCATTGGCCATGATCGCCACGGCACGCCCCGCCACCTTCCCCACGCCGATGATGACACCGTCCGAGGGCAGCTCCGCGTCCAGGTTGTTGGCGAGCTTCGCGTCCTCGACGAAGGAGCCCTCGTCCACCAGCAGCCGGATGCGCTCGCGGGCGAACAGCTTGCCCGTCTCGCGGTTCTTGGCGTGGTACTTCTCGGCCCCGCCCTTCTCCACCTGGGCGATCTTCTCGAGCAGTTTCTGATCGAATGACATGGCGCCGGGGGGCATAGCAGAAAGGTGCTCGCCTGGCTGCTGTCTCCGTTGACTCCAGGCCTGGGCACGCCGCGTCAAGCCCACCCTCTGATAGACAGCCGACGCCAGCCCCCACCCCGAAGTCACAGGCCCGTGGCCCAGGGGGTGCCACCCCGCATGCCCCTCCCTACATTTTCGTCCTGTAGGGGTGGGCGGCCGTGGGGGAAGTCCACCTCTCGTATGGCTGTGTGGCCACAGGAGGAGGACGGAATGTTGTTCGCGAAGAAGGCCAGGTTGGCGGCGAAGAGTGACCTGTACCGGAAGTTCCTCGCCAAGAAGATCCTCAGGGACGTGCCGAAGTTCGCCAAGGCGCAGTGGGAGGACTTCGACCCCGATGACGTGCTACGCTACGTGGGTCTCACCACCTACAAGCCTGTCCGCAGCTCGTTCGCAGGGATCGGGGCGTTCATCATTGGTTGCGCCGTGGGTGGCATCGCCGCCCTCATGCTCACGCCCAAGACCGGTCCCGAGCTGCGCAACAATGTGAAGGACAAGGCCATGGGCTACCTCGGCAAGCAGGGCATCAGCGTGGGCCAGGAGAAGACCGCCAGCGCCTAGCGGTTGTCCGCAGATCCTCCAGGCGGGCAGGCGTGGGCGAAGTTGGCTCCCCCTGCCCTCCTGGGTTGGCGCCTGGCAAGTGCTTGGAATGACTGGGGTCAGTACACGCGCAGCAGCTTCGTCCGGATGTCGAAGTGCGGCCTGCGCAGGTCCGGGACGATCACCTCGCCACGCGTCTCCTCGAAGTTGCCCGACAGTATCCCCAGTGGACTCAGCGCCGCCAGATAGGCCGCATCTCCGGCGTTGAGCTCGTCGAGCTTCGAGAACTTGAGCGTGCGCGAGAAGCTCACGTGCCCGTCGATGCTCCACACGCTGCGCACCGTCGTCCCCTTCGACCTTCCGGCGAAGTGCTCGGGCGCGGGTCCCAGCTTCGCCAGCGACTCGGGCACGTGCTCGACGACGTAGGCATCGAAGAGGGGATTGCCGGAGCTCCTGCTCAGCTTCACCGACAGCACCTGCCCCGTGGGCGACTGCTCGATGTCGACCTCCGCGTGCAGCGCGCTGCCCTTGTTGTACGTCTCGAGCATCTCGACGTTCGAGGGCCTCGAGCGGGCTCGCGTGCCCGCCGTCCCCGCGCGCGCGACGTCCTCCAGGCGATCCGTTCCCGACGGCTCACCCACTGAATCCGGGCTTCCCGT
Organism: Vitiosangium sp. GDMCC 1.1324; assembly: GCF_003044305.1. Taxonomy (GTDB): domain Bacteria; phylum Myxococcota; class Myxococcia; order Myxococcales; family Myxococcaceae; genus Archangium. The sequence goes on from NZ_PZOX01000001.1 coordinate 1,076,815, forward strand.
CGCGCCATAGCGCCCGGCGCTCGCTATCAGATCGCGCAGGCCCTGGGTCCTCCCGGGCGTCGCCTTGAAGAAGTGCTTGAGCACTCCCTCGTACGAGAAGAGCGGCGCGCCCGAGAGCCCCTTCTCCATCGCATGGTCCATGTCGCCAAAGAAGCTGTCGACGAGGCCGTTCTCCACGCGCAGCGTCGCCATGCCATCGTCGAGGAAGCCCTGCACTCGGCCATGGACCCGCTCGCGTTCCTCGGCGAGAAGCTGCTCAGGTGAGGGCCCGTCGCCCGGCTTCAACGTGCGTCCCGTGGAGAATCCCGGAGTGGTGGCGGTGGAGGGGCCCACGGGGATTCCCCCAGCGCCGGGATACAACCGCACCGCGCGGGGTGCATCCGCTCCCTCGGGCTCGGCCCCCGCCGGAGGCGTGGCCGGAGGCGTGGAGGCCGGAGGTGGTGGTGCGGCGGCCGTGGCACTCGGGGGCGGAGGGGTGGCAGTGGCTCGAGGCGGCCGAGGGGTGGCACGCGGCGGCCGAGGGGGCTCCGGGGTCGGAGGAGGCGTGGGACGAGGAGGCTCCGCGCTCGGAGGCGGCGTGCGCTCGACCACCTCGAACTGGAGCGGCTCCGACGAGCGGTCTGGGGGTCCGATCTTCACGGGCGGCGCGAGATACAGCAAGAGCCCCAGGCCCAGGTGGAGGGCCAGCGAGAGCAGCAGGGCCAGGAGGAGCTTGCGGGAGCGCCGCATTGAAGGAGCCACGCTGTCAGAGATGCGCCCTCCATACAAACCATGATGATGCGCCATGCGTGGATTCGTGGACGGAACCGAGCGGGGGGCCTGTCCTCCCCTCCCCCGGTCTCTCAGCCCAGCGTGTCGCGGAGCAGCCGCGCGAAATTGCCGCCGAGGATCTTCTCGATGTCGGCGGGCTTGTAGCCCCGGCGATCCAGCCCCTCGGCGAGCCGCAACAGCCGATCCGGTCCATTCAGCTCGGCCACGTGCAGGTGCTGGGGCAGTTGCTCCGAGCCGGGCAGGCCCTTGTTGCGCTCGACGAAGCGCTTGAAGCCCGCGATCTCCTTCTGGGGATCCCCCTCGCCCGTGCGCACCACGTACCCGTCGCTGCCGAAGCCCACGTGCTCCACTCCGGCCACCTTCACCGCGTGGTCCACGTGCGTCAGCAGATCCTCGAGCCCCACTGTGGGCTTGTCCGTCAGCCACACCGACATGTTGAAGACGCCGAAGACGCCCCCCTTGCCCGCCAGGGCCTTCAGCAGTTCGTCCGGCTTGTTGCGCCCGGTGGCGTACACGGCCCGGCAGCCCGCATGGGTGATGGCACAGGGCTTCTTCGAGCGCTCGATGGCCTCGGCGGTGGTGCGATCTCCACAGTGCGACAGGTCCACGAGCATCCCCAGCTCGTTCATCCGGTCCACCACGTGCTGGCCCAGGACGCTCAGCCCCGCGTTGCCCGGCTCGCGGTAGGAGTCGCCCAGGGCATTGCGATCGTTGTGGGTGAGCTGAAGCACCCGCAGCCCCTGGGCGTGGAACAGCTCGAGGTTGTCCAGGTTCTGGTCGCTTACCGAGTACATGGCCGCGTCGAGGATCTGTGCGTCCTGGCAGGCCAGGATGATGCCCAGCTTGCGCTCCGCTTTGGCTCGCCGCAGGTCCTCGGCGCGCAGCACTGGGAGCATCTTGCCGCCGGGCCGACGGAAGACGGGCTGCCACTCCGCCAGCGCCTGGAGCGCGTTCGGGAAGTTGCGCGGGTAGATCTGGATGTCGACGATGGCCGCGGTCATCCCCGCCTCGATGGCCTCGTCCGCCTTGAGCTGGGGGCTGTCATTGGTGAGCCCATCGATGACCAGGGCCCGGCGATACACGTCCGCTACGTTCGAGGTGGGGGCGGCCAGGGCCGGGAGGGCCGCGGTGGAGAGCAGCGCGGCGGCGCCCTGGAGGACGTCACGGCGCGAGGGACGGGCGGATCGGGAGGAGTCGGAGCTCATGGGTGGGGTTCCTGTCGGGTTCAGGGGCGGTTCCCCGGTGCCCGGCATGGGCACGGCGCTCGCGACTGTATGGGAGCATGCGCCATGATGCTCGCCCCCGTAGTCCAGAGGATGCTCGATGCACTCTGCTCTCAAGCCTCGCGTGTGGCCGCTCGTCGCGGCGCTGCTCTCCTCCGGTGCGCTCGCCGCCGAGCCGACGAAGCCCACTCCACCCGCCTCCCCTACAACGCCCGCTCCGGCTGCGCCCGCTCAGGCTGCCAGCACTCCGGCGGCGAAGCCGGAGGACGTGGTCACTCCCGAGGCCATCGTCGCGGCGCTCTACGACGTCATCTCCGGGCCGAAGGGCCAGGCGCGTGACTGGGATCGCTTCCGTTCACTCTTCGCGCCCGGCGCGCGGATGATCCCCTCCGGCAAGCGCAAGGGCGGCACCATCGGCTACCGGATGATCACCCCCGAGGAGTACATCACCTCGTCCGGGAAGATGGTCGTCGAGGAGGGGTTCCGCGAGCGGGAGATCCACCGGGTGGAGGAGCGCTTCGGTGCGCTCGTGCACGTCTTCACCACCTACGAGGCATTCCGCGAGGGAGACTCGAAGCCCTTCATGCGAGGCATCAACAGCATCCAGCTCGTCAACGATGGCAAGCGGTGGTGGGTGCTGACGGTCGCCTGGACGCCGGAGACGCCCGAGCAGCCGCTGCCGGCGAAGTACCTTCCTCCCGCCAAGGGCTGAGGGCCCCCTCCCCTCTCAATGGGCCGCGAGGAGGAGCAGGACGATCGCGTTCAGGCCCAGTCCCACCGAGGCATGGAGGGGACTGCCCCTCGAGGAGCCGGCGGCGAACTCCAGGTGTCCGAGCGGCCCCAGACACAGCTTCAGCCCGAGCTCGCCGCCGTAGTTGAACCCCATGCCGGGAGGTGCATCCGGAAGCCCGCCCAGCATCACCCGCGCATAGGGCACGACCCAGGTGGACACGAAGTGCTGGTAGCCGATGAAGCCATTGAGCTCCACGGGGCTCGCGCCGAACGCGGCATGGAGCCCGATGTCCAACCGGCGTGACAGGAAGGCCATCGGCTGGAGGTTCAGCGTCAGCGCGCCTCCGAGGCCTCCCCGGAAATCCATCCGGTAGTGGTAGACGACCTCCGCGGCCGGCTTGTCGATGGCGGGCGCCTCGAAACGCAGGCCCTTGGCGACCCGCAGATCCGCGGGGCTTCCCCGGGCCTGGTAGAGGTCCGCCAGGGCCTCATACGCCTCCGGGAACTCCTCCAGGTACGCCTTGCGGAGTGGAATCTCGGCGGCTTCCAGCTCGCCCCGCTCCATCAAGAGCCGGCCCTGCGTGATGCAGCTCGTGGCGATGCCGCCCTGGCATGCCTTTCCATGGGCGGCCTCGGCCTGCTGCTTCTCTTCCCGAGCGGCCAGCTCCTCACCCCAGTCGACACATGCACCCGCGCTGCCCGCCTCGCAGTCCTTCTGGGGATGGTAGGCCGCCGAGGTGGTGGCACAGCCCGCGGTGATGAGCAGCAGCAACGCGACGAACTCGAGAGGGGGCCGTCCCATGGGGAGAGTCTACCCCGTCGTGTCCAGACGGGCTGGACATCACATTCCCCTCGTGGCGACTCCACCTGAAGGGACTCTCTACTCTGAGAGAGCCCCTTCCCAGGAGGAAGAGCATGAACACAGAGACACTCATCCGTGCGTGGAAGGATCCATCGTTCCGAGCAAGCCTCACCTCGGACCAGCTGCGGGCGCTCCCCGAGAACCCCTCCGGCAAGCCCATGACCGAGCTCGGCGATGACGAGCTGACGGACGCCGTGGGAGGCCGTGCTCCCCCCACGACGTCCATCACCACCATCCGCTGGTCCCTCTCGAACCCGTGCATCCGGCCGGCCACTCCCGTTCTCCTCTAACGTCCGTCCCGGGCCTGGCGGCGCTCTCGACCCCCTTCGGATCCCCGCCCGGTCCGCTTCTCCGCGGCGGCGAGCCCTTTCCCCCATGCCCTTGACTTCCGTGGCATTGGTAAGTATCAACTTACCGTAAGCAATGACTAACGGAACTGGAACGGACGGCTTTGCGGCGCTCGCGGATCCGACCCGGAGGGAGATCTTCGAGCGGTTGGCGAAGAGGCCCCTCGCGGTGGGGGAACTGGCGGAGCAGCTTCCGGTCTCACGGCCCGCGGTCTCGCAGCACCTCAAGGTGCTCAAGGAGGCGGGGCTGGTGGTGGATCGGCAGGAGGGGACTCGCCGCGTGTACCGGGTGGATCAGCGGGGGGTGGAGGCGATGCGGCGCTACCTGGACCGGTTCTGGGATCGGGCATTGGACGCATTCAAGACCGCGGTCGAGGAGGAGCAGGACGCATGATGACGAGGCGCGCTGGGGAGCCGGTGTCGGTGAAGAAGGAGATCGTCGTGGAGGCGCCGCAGGAGCGCGCGTTCCGCGTCTTCACCGAGGGCATCGGCCGGTGGTGGCCGAGGGAGCACCACATTGGCAAGGCGGAGCTGAAGGAGGTGGTGCTGGAGCCGCGCGTGGGCGGGCGCTGGTTCGAGCGGGGGGTGGATGGCAGTGAGTGTCTTTGGGGCAAGGTGCTGGTCTACGAGCCGCCGCGGCGGGTGGTGTTGGCATGGCAGATCAACGCCCAGTGGCAGTATGACGAGACGTTCTCCACCGAGGTGGAGGTGCTCTTCTCCCCCGAGGGTCCCAAGCGCACGCGCGTCGAGCTGGAGCACCGGGATCTCGAGCGCTTCGGCGACCAGCAGGAGACGATCCGCAAGGCCTTCGAGTCGGGGGGCGGCTGGGCCGGCATCCTCGCCGAGTACCAGAAGCTCGCTGCCGGGAGCTGAACGGCGTCTGTCATGGCTTCCGTGTCTTGCCCCGTGCCGGAAGCTATAGTCGCTGGAGAAAACCGACACGGGAAGAGGCGATGGAATCCCTGCTGCGAGGCGTCCTGGTGTTGTTCGTGCTCTCCCTGGGAGCCGAGCGCCTCGCGGCCGTGTTCAAGCGGCGGGACTGGCAGCCCCTCCGGCCGAGACTGGCGTTCGGCAAGCGGAAGAAGAAGTCGGGGAACATCCAGATCGACTTGCGAACCGGCGAGGCCTACGTCGATTCAAAACCGGTGTCGCCGGTCGCGCTCGGCAGCAACGAGGTGGATCGGCTGACGCGGGCCGCCCACTCCGAGAACACCCTGTTCATCGGGCTGATACTGGCGCTCCTGACGGGGGCGAACGCCTTCACGGGCTCGAGCGGCTGGCCGGACGTCTCCGAGCTCCGTTTCGCCTTCGTGGCGCAGGTGCTGCTCACCGGCGCGGCCTCCGCTGTCGGCGCCTCCTTCTGGTACGAGCTGCTGAACTGGATGACCGAGTCGCGGCGCGCCCGCTCGGCCCTGGCGAGCCAGGTGCCCGCGAACCTGTCCCCGCTTCTTCCCGGCAGCCCTGTGGTGGCCCCCCTCCCCTCCTCAGAGGAGTCCGCCCCGGGTCCGTTCGACCAACTGCGCGCCGCCGCGCTGCGGAAACTGCCCGAGCTCCAGAGGCTCGAAGGGGTGAAGCAGGTCCGACTGGTGGATGCGCCCCGCAGGTGGCCGACCCACCCCTGCCTGGAGTTCCGGGTGGAGCAGGCACCCGGGGCTCCGGCGCTGCCAGGTGAGATCAAGGTCAGCGTCGATGGGCTCGATCACTCCATCCCGGTGACGACATGATCGGAGGCTGGTCGGCGGCGAAGCTCGCACGCTTCTTTCCGAACCAGCCGCTCACGGGAAGCTTCACTCCGGTGGCCTGCCTCGAAGCCATCGCCTGGGATCGCTCCCAGGCGGCGAGCGGTCTCCTGGTGCACCCGCGCCTGGTGTTGACGGTGGCCCACGCCGTGATGTTCCGCGCGGGAGCCCGGCTCTTCGCGGCGGCCCAGGTGAAGGTGGAACTGGGAAACGTCCGGGCCTGGGCCGATGCCGTCGTGATTCCCTCGCGATTCGTGCAGAGCGCCGGCTTCGTGCCCTCCACGGACCTGGCGGTGCTGCGCATGCCCTGGGCGGTCTGCGGCCCCCTGCAGCCGCCCCTGGTCGCCGACACGGCGAAGGAAGGCAGCGCCGCGCTGTGGGGCTGGACGCTGGTGCGGCCACGCTCCCAGATGTCCATGCCCGTCACCGTCTCCGTCGATGAGCAGGGCCTGCTGCACTACCCCGCGACCAACCTCCCGGCCTTCAGCGGAGGCCCGCTGTTGCGGAGCATGGGTCCGCAGCAGCCAGAAGAGGTCATCGGCCTGCACCGCGCATTCCATTCCGACACCCAGCAGGGCGAGGCCATTGCGTTCTCCAGCGCTGACGTGGTCGAGGCCATGCGCGCGCTGGGTTTCGAAGTCTAGAAAGGACGTCTGGATGCATCCGCAGTCACGAACTGGCGCGGCCCTGGCCGTGCTGCTGCTCTCCACCGTCGCGCTCGCGGCCCCCCAGCAGATTCCCCAGGGGGGGACGGGACCCCGTCCCGGCGCCCCGATGGGCAGTGGCACCGCGCCCCTTCCCACCGCTGGCATGGGAACCAGTACCCCTCCGGAGGGCTCCCCTTCCCCGCCGGGCGCCGTGTCTCCCGCGGACGGCACGATCAGCGCCTTCGCCCAGTGGTGGAGTCCGCTCCGGGGCACGCTTCCCGAGCGCATCCGCGGGGTATGCACCGACTTCCAGGACACTGCCGAGGTCGCGAACTGGTGCACGCGGTACCGGGGCCCCAAGGCGACCGAGTTCGACGTGGAGGCACTGCTGCGCTCGGACGCGCTGGTGCTGACCGCGTACTTCAGTGCGCGCGAGCCGCTCCTCCAGGCGTTGGATGCACTGGAGCTGGCGGTGAGCGCGGTGCGGCTGCCGAAGACCGCCACCCTGGTACAACAGGACGCGCTGGCCGCCACCCGGGGGGCGTTGGGCCTGGCGAGATCCCGGCTCGCCCTGAACGCGGGAGTGGAGACCGCCACCAGCCTGTCGGGCCTGCTGCCGGGGATCGAGCTGAGCGCGTTCCTGGATCAACTCTTCAAGGGGCTGGCCCTGGCGCTCCAGGAGCGTGCCGAGGCCGAGGCCGTGCTGTACGTGCTCCTCGAGTTCGATCAGCGGATCTGCGCACAAGAGGTGAAGGACACCTGGGGCCAGATGCAGGGGCACATCCGGGACTGGTTGCCGAGCACCTGCACCGCGGCGCACAACAACGCGTTCGCGTCCTCACTCGGGGCGGGAGGCTCGGCCTCGCTGGCGCTGCTGCGCAAGACGGTGGAGGAGGACCTCCGGGCCATCCCGTCGCACCTGGCCTTCGAGGTCGTCTCCCAGGCGGATGGGCGCAAGTACGCACGTGCCGCGCCGCCTGTCCGGGAGCTGGTCGACGCGATGGTGAGCGGCGTGCACCCGGTGCGCGCGCTGGACACGCTGTCGCGGCGGCTCGAGGCACTTCCCCTGGAGCCGGGCGAGTCCGCCACGGTCTCGAAGCTCTACACGCGGCTGGCGTGCGTCAGCGCCATGCCCGCCTCCTTCACGCGCTACTCCGCGCTGGTGGACGATGCGAACCGGGGCCTCGTCCCCCAGATGGAGTCGCGGGCCCGGGGGCTGGCCGTGATGCTGATCGCGCTCCAGCGGGAGAGCTGCGGCTGGGTGTACGAGCCGGTCGCCACGCAGTCGCGGTTGAGGGTGTGGACGGCGCTCGCCACTCCCCTCTCCGAGTCCGCGGAGGGAGTCGCCACGGTGTCCGCGGATCTGCAGCGGGTGGTGGAGCAGGCGCGGCGGCTCGGGGAGGTGTCGCGCGACGGGTCGGCCGAGCAGATCGCCGAGGCCACCCGGCTGCTGGCGCAGGAGGGCGTGTCGGCGCTCGACGCCGCGGACGTGGCGCTGGATGGGCTGACCCGGTTCAACGGGCTGCTGGGGGGATGGATGCCGGCCGCCGCTCCCCAGGTGGCGGAGAACCACAAGGCGCTGCTCGAAACGAGGACGCTCCTCTCCTCCGCTCGGGACGTGCTCCGCATGGTGGTGGCGGCGATCGCGCGGGACATCTCCACCGTGTATCAGCTGCTGCTCGAGCACCAGGCGCTCTCCAGCAAGGCGGACCGGTACGGTGACGATGTCGCGATCCAGTGCCAGAAGGCGGACGTCTGGAAGGCCCCGGCGGCGACGGACCCGGCGGCGGAGCGCTCCGAGTGGCGGTGTGATCGCAAGCCCTGCATCTGCCTGCCGTCCGGGTTCGCCAAATATGGCGGCCTGCTGGTGTCGCTCGCCGACGCCAAGAGCCCGCAGGAGGTGAAGGCGGTCATCCTCGCTTCGGCCTCACCGGTGGGGAGCTGGAAGTGGCGGAGTGATCCGGACGTGCACCACTTCGTCTCCCTGGGCGGCATGGTGGGGTTTGGCGGCACGTATTCGCTCTCCGGCCCCCACGAGGATCGCGTCATCCCCCGGTTGCTGGTGCCCGTGGGGCTTGACTACCAGATCGGCAGGGCCGGGCTCACCTGGAGCACGTTCTTCCAGGTGATCGATCTGGCGGGCTACACCCACTTCGTCGGCGTGGAGGATCGCAAGGCCCCCCGGGTGATGGAGGCGGTCAGCCCCGGCGTGTGGCTCAAGGGATTGATTCCGAAGACGCCGGTCGCGCTCTCGGTGGGCGCGGCGTACGACATCGACGCGGGCGGAGTGACACCGGGCCCCTCCTGGCGATTCAGCGCGAGCGTCTCCATCGATACGCCGCTGTTCCTCCTGTATCGGAACTGAGGCGTGCCTGCCCGGGACGGGACGGCGGCTCAGGGGCCCGCCGTCCCGAAGGCATCATCGGACATATAGGTCAGGGTCAGGCGCAGCCCCGACCCACGGATGGCCTGCTGTGCGGTCGGGCCGAAGTCGTAGATGCGCCAGGCCAGGGGCACCTCGAATCCCACCGCGACGTGGGGCGCCACCCGGACACGACCATCCCACGTGATGTAGGTGATGGACTCGTAGCCCTCGTGGGGCTCCGTATACGCACCACTCACCCACCAGTTCTTCGCCCGTACCCGGAGCATTCCGAGGCCCCGGCGAACGAGCTTCGCCTCCAGGATGGCCTGCACTCCGGGACCGATGTGGTAGTCGCGGACCAGCGGTGAGTCGGGGCCGAGATCGAGACTTCCCGCCGCGGCGAAGCCCAGTCCTCCCAGGATGGCGGTGCTTTGCAGGAACGACTGCTCTCCGAGGCGCGCCTGCAGCGTCGTCCCGAAGCCCACGCCCACGGACGACACCCGCACGATGTCGTTCGCTCCGAAGTCATAGAGACCGAACACTCCCCAGAGGCCGCGTATCGAGCTCTGCTCGCCGCCGTACTGGGCGCCCACCATGAGCCCCCGGATGTTGAGATTCGCCGTCGACACCCCGGGGAAGGTCGCACTGGCGGTCGCGTCGAAATAGGAGAAGGGGTGGCGGTAGCGCCACTGGGGATTGCCCGGTGCTCCATAGGTGAGCTCCCCCGACAGGGAGATCTGGGGCCCCTGGCGCAGGATCAAGAAGGCATCGGCTCCGGTCCTGTCCACCAGGCGCGTCATCAAGCTCAAGCCCGGGGTGAGCTCGGCATAGAGCGGCGGAAGCCCATCGATGTCGCCCGGTGACATCTGGCCGCCGAAGATCCAGTCGTTCAGGGCCGACGCGGGGCTGACGACCACTCCCGCCAGCCTCCGGGTCAGGCCCACCGCTCCCCCACCCTCGGGCACCAGGACGCGGTACGTGCGGTGGAGGACCTCGCCCAGGAAGACGCCTCCGAGGGTCGTGGTGATCTGATCGTTGATGGAGGGGGGCTCGTTCTCGGCGAAGTACTCCCACGCCAGACTGGAGAAGAAGGTGTAGAGCCCGGACTGCCAGAAGGGCACGCCCGACGAGCGCGCTCCGGCGAAGATGAACGAGCCGTGGTACGGGTGGGCGAACTGGTTCGTGACGAACTGATCGACATCGAAGGTCCAGCCATCCGAGCCATCGAGGTGGCCGCGCACCGTGTCCCACGAGATCAGCGCGAACGGCTCACGAGAGACGAGGTTGTGGAAGGCGAAGAGCCCGAGGTCCACCGCCGCCACTTCGATGGCCGGGACCAGGTAGTTCCTGCGCAGGGGCGCATCCGCGGGCAGAACGGGCCGCGGAGCGCCGAGCTCCAGCGAGGGGGAGCCGGACTCGGGGGCTGGCGAACCCGGCTCGGGCTCGGGCGCGAGGGGATCCTCGGCGCGCGCGAGCGTTCCACATAGGCACAGCGCCGCGAGCAGCCCACGCCAGGTCACGGGAACGTGCCCGACAGGGAGAATCCACCCCCACCCGGAGCGACCATGACAGACGCGGACACCTTGCGAGGCCGCTCCTCCGGAGTCCAACTCCACATCACCGCCGACACGCCCACGACGCACGCTCCGACGAGCGTCAAGGCCACGCCCCCCAGCAGGTTCTGCTGGGCCGTCCTCACCGCCGGATGGGGCTCGGCGGTGTTCGAAGGGAGCGAGGCCGTCTCACCCTGCTGGAAGTTGCCGATGATCCACATCACCGTGCCAGAGAGCGCGAGCGTCGCGCCGACTCCGGCCATGATCGGTGCCCGGCTCCGCATGGAGGGCTCCGGGGTGGTCTCGACCACCGGAGTGGGTGGGGACTCCTGCGAGGGAGCGGGGAGCGGGGCCGTGCCCAACAGGGTCGCGTACAAAAGCGTGGTCAGCATGGGTCAGTTCTTCCGAAGCCAGAGAGAGCGGGGCCCGCGCAGGGTGAAGGAAGGCCCATACTCGACGCGTTCAGGCTGACGGGGGGCGAAGGCGAGCCGTGGCGTCCGCGCCAACAGCTCCTGCAGGGCCACCGGCGCCTCGAGCCGCGACAGGGGCGCGCCGAGACAGAAATGGATGCCGTGGCCGAAGGACATCACGCCCTGCGGCTCACGCCGGATGTCGAAACGATCCGGATCCGGGAACTTGCGCGGGTCATGGTTTGCGGACGCCACCACCACCAGCACCGACGACTGCGCGGGAATCTTTCCGCCGCTGAGTTCGATCTCCTGGGTGGTCCGGCGGAGCAGCGTCACCACCGGCGAGTCGTACCGCAGCGTCTCCTCGACCGTCGCGGCGCAGGCGGAGGGATTCTGCGAGAGCCACTCGAGCTGCTCCGGGTGCCGCACCAGGGCATTGAGCGCGTTGCCGAGCAGGTTGGTGGTGGTCTCGTTGCCGGCGATCAGCAGCAGGATCGCGAAGGAGTTCACCTCCTGGGGCGTCAGCGCACTCGCTCCTTCACCGCCCTGGACGAGCACGGAGATGAGGTCTCCCCGGGGCTCGCGGCGGCGTGCCTCGGCGACCTCGGTCATGTAGGCGAGCATCTCCTGCGCGCTCCGGAGGGCCTCCTCCGAGTGCTCGCCGCTCAGGTTCGAGGTCGAGGCCGCGATCATGTCCGACCAGCGCTTGAAGTCGCGGTAGCGCGAGGGCTCGATGCCGAGCATCTCCGCGATGATGGTCACGGGCAGCGGGGTTGCCAACCCATCCATGAGATCGAAGTCCTCCCGGGCGGTCATCTCGGCGACGAACCCTCGAGACAGCTCGCGGACGCGGGGCTCCAGGTCGGAGATGCGCTTGGGCGTGAAGGCGCGGCTCACCAGGCCGCGCAGCCTCGTGTGGAGGGGCGGATCCGAGGTGACGAGGCTGCTCACCGAACCGAGCTTGAGCGGGCTGCGCTCCTCTCGATTCCGGCCGGCCAGGAGGATGTCCTCGGACGAGAACAGCGCCGGGTTCTTCAGGGCGTACGCCACGTCCTCGTAGCGGGTGATGGCGTAGGCCTGGAAGCGCTCGACCCAGAGCACCGGCGCCTTCTCCCGCATCTCGGCGAAGAAGGGATAGGGGTTGTTCTTCACCTCGGGACTGAAGAAGTCGAACCTCTCGAGCAGACTCATGGACTGTCTCCTGGGTGGATGCGGGTGACGGTTCTCTTCACGGACGGGGGGTGGCCCCCTCGAGGAAGCAGCGCATCAGCGGGGCGATGGCCTCATCGACCGCGAGGGGCTGCTTCACGACGAACTGCTGGACGAGGACGCTCCAGACCATGCCCAGCAGCAACGTGGGGTAGTGCCGGGCGTCCTCGGGCCGCAAGGCGCCCTGCTTCACGCCTTCCTGGTTGAGGAGCTCGACGCGGCGGGAGAGCTCTTGCGACATCTCCTGTTGGCGGCGCCGCTCCCGGTCGCTGTCGGTGCGGCCGTGGCGCACTCCCTCCTCCAGGAGTTCGCTGAACAGCCGGAAGTGGGACCGGGAGTGCTCGAGGATGCAGCGGAGGAATCCGTGCAGCCGGGCGCGGTACGGTGCGCCCTGACTTCGCTCCAGCTCCGCGTCGATCGTGGCCAGCAGCTCTCGGGCGCGCACCTCCAGGAGCGCCTGCAGGAGCTGCTGCTTGTCCTCGAAGTAGTTGTAGAGCGTTCCGACCGAGACCCCCACATGGACGGCGATGTCGTCCATGCGGGTGGCACGGAAGCCCTGCTTGACCAGCACCTGCTCCGCCGCGTCGAGGATGGCGGCGCGAGCCTCCTCCTTCATCCGTACCCGGAGTGATTGAGGCCTGGTTCGAGAGGTTGAACGCGGATTCATTATTCTGAGCCCCGATATAGGAGCCCAGAATTTCGGGCGCAACCCGCTCTAAGGCAAACCGCCACCATTCCCGGTGGCGGGATCAACAAGGTGGACTACTGGTTCACATCCCTCCCCTTCCCTTTTGGGAGAGGCTCACACGCCGGCATCCGAGCCAGGAGGGGGGCCCATGCCACCATCTCCGCGCGGGGGGCGGATGCCACCATCACCGGGAGGGGGGCCCATGCCACCGTCCCCACCGGGGGGCGGGCCGCCACCGCCACCGCCTCCTCCCGGCATCTGGCACGACGGGTCCGACAGCGAGGAGCGGATCACCAGGGTCTTCCAGGCGAGCATGGCGCCGTCCGCCATGCGCTGGGTCTGGAACATGTAATCGGGGGCGCTCTCGGCCGAGACGACGTTGTCGGTGGCGTTCGTCGTGTCGCGCGGGCCGCGATCCTTGTAGAGCGGCTGGGTGTTGATGACGTCGTCGTTCAGCGCGTCGTCGAAGACGAGCTGGGACGTCACGTACTCACTGCCGTTGACGCGGATCGTGAAGTGGATGTGGATGGTCCGGCTGCTGTACCAACCGGGGAAGCAGGTGTCGAAGTCCGCCCGGCCGTTCGCGTCCGTGGTCTGGACGCCGCGGAACCACCGCGCGGAGGTGGCGGACGGGTCGTCCGCGGTGCAGAACGTGCTGGCGTCGTCGCCCGAGTAGAGCCCCTCCGGTGCCGCATGCCAGATGTCGACGCTCGCGCCTTCAATGGGCTTGCAGGACTCGTCCACCACGAGGAACGCCAGGCGCACGGGCAGTCCGTTGTGGCCCTCGCTGATGTCCTTGCGGACCAGGGTGTTCGCGTAGCAGGGACCCAGGGTGGCTTCACACGCCAGCTTGCACACGGAGCCAATGCCCGAGGCGAACGGGTTGGGATAGCTGGCGGCGGCGGTCATCGCGGCGGTGCCGCCGGTGGCCCAGAATCCAGGGTCGCTTCCCGCGTCCGTGGTCGTGCCCGAGCCCGGATTCGAGGAGCCAGGCGAGTCGTCGTCGCCACAGCTCAACATCACCATGGCGCCAAAGGCGCTGAAGGCGCCAATGACGCCGAGTGCCTGTCTCCGGCTGGGCAGGACGTTGGAGGACTGTTGCGTTGCGAGGCTGTCCGTCTTCTTCGTCATCGTGAGCTCCAGGTCATGGAGCGTCACGGTAGAAGCGGGTTCTAAAGATTCCCTTAATCGGGGCTGACGGATGCCCGCCTGCTCCCCGGGTTCAGTTGCAACCCTGGCTCGACAGCCAATTCACGCCACGAGTGCGATCGGTCGTGCCATTCGTGCCGCCGTAGTCCACGTTCGAGAACGACATGGACACGGAGCTCCCCGTGGACTGATTGGTGATCTCCATCGTCATGTTGTTGGGGATGAGCGTGGTGGAGTTCGGGTAGTTCGCACCGATGTAATAGCGCAACCGGCTGCTCGGCAGGCTCCCACACAGGGCCATCTTGTTCTCGAGCTGCGCCCAGTTGCCGCGGTTGAAGTTGGCGTCCTGCGGCACGATGTTCGCCCGGCCTCCCCAGCCCCCGAGCTGCGAGCCGATGAGGTGTCCCCCGTCATAGTCGTTGCTGGGGTTTTCCGCGTCGCCCCATTGCCCGATGCTCGTCTGGCAGGAGTCGATGCGCGGCGCGGCGACGATCGGCGGCAGGTACTTGTACGCCCGGTTCGGCCGGCCCGCACTGTCGATGTAGTAGTACTCGCCGTCGAAGTTGTGCCAGACGCTCCGGTCGCTCGACGGGAAGAACTTCGGGCAGTCGCTGATCAACTCCGCGGTGACGTTCCCGTGGACGCGGTACCCGACGCCGTAGACCTTCATCGCCTCCCGGATCTCCTCCTCCGAGTGACTCTGGAAGAAATCCATGAGGCCGCCCGGGCCTCCGAAGTCCTGCTCCATCTGACTGGCGACGCCTTCTCCGCCCAGGTCCGTGCTCGTGACTCCGCAACCGCCGAGCAACAGTCCCATCACCGCCGCGACAGAGAGCTTGTTCAAGGTGCGCATTCTTCCGGGTCCTTCCTCAACGGGGGGGTTCGCTGACTTCGAGACCTCAAATGCCAAGAAAGCAAGAAACGTATAGCAAAGATTCTGTGAAAACTCTGCTAGAGCGTATTTTAGCGAAAACCAGGCCGGGAAGTGCATCCGGGTACACGCTGCGTGAAGGCGGCGGACGACCCGAGCCGCATTTCACACACTGGCGGCAAGGGACCCTCCCCTAGCTCACACTTTCAGCGCTGTAGCGGGCGATGAGGCCGGTGCGCACGGCATGCCGGTAGACGCGCGTGAAGAACCAGCACGCCAGCAGGATGTCGAGCACGGCGAGTCCCGCGCCCCAGAGCAGCGAAGCCGCTGAGAAGGCTCCACCCGAGACGAGGGTCCGCATGCCCTCGAACACATAGGACGGCGGTAGCAGGTGCGAAATGGCCTGCATCCACGTGGGGAGCGTCGAGAGCGGGTAGAAGACGCCGGCGAACGGCGAGACCACGGCGGGAATGGGCCAGACGAACCATTCCGCGGAGGGCCCCAGCCGAAGCACCACGGCGCTGCCGAAGATGCCGAGCGCGATCCCGAAAAGGAAGAGCACGAGCAAGAACGGCACGAGCAGCAGGCCGTAGGAGAACAGGGAGAGGCCGAACACCGCGCTCGCCACGACCATCATCACCAGGAGCCCGACCGAGCTCGTCGCGATGCTGGAGAGCACGAGACCGCCGAGGTACTCCGAGATCGACAGCGGCGTCGCGAAGATGTTGAGGAAGTTGCGCGACCAGACGTCCTCGAAGAACGCCATCGTCACGCCCTGCATGACCCGGGTCAGGAAGTCCCAGAGGAGCACCGCGCCCAGCAGCGAGGGAACGAAGTCGAGCCCCTTCGCGGTGACGCTATTGAGATAGCGCGTGATGAAGCCCCACAGGACGATGTCGATGGCCACCCACACGAAGAGCGGGAACACGCGCGAGGGGCTTCCTCGGAGGAGATAGAACTGGCGCAGAACGATGGCGGCGGAGCGGTTGAAGGACATGGGGCTCAGTGCCTCTCCATCGCGAGCGGCTCGCGCGCCACGGTGATGAACAGTTCCTCGAGCGTTGCCTTTCCGTGCTCGCGCGGCAGGGTCCTGGGGTCGCCTTCCAGCAGGATCTTCCCGTGCGAGACGAAGAGCACGCGATCGCAGACCTCCTCGACCTCATACATGTTGTGCGAGGTCCAGAGCACACCCGCGGTGCCCTGCCTGGCGAACTCGCGGATCCGGGCGCGGATGTCCCGTGCCGTCGCGGGATCGAGCGAGGCCGTCGGCTCGTCGAGCAGCAGCAACTGCGGATGGTTGATCATGGCCTTGGCCAGGGCCACCCGCGTCTGCTCTCCCGAGGAGAGCACGCCACACTTCACGTCGCGGAATCTCACGAGATCGAACTGCGTGAGCAGTGTCTCGATCCGCTCCGCGAGCTCCTTCACGCCGTAGATGAGACCGAAGACGCGCAGGTTCTGCTGCACGGTCAGGTTTCCAGGCAGGGGCGCGTAGACGGCCGCGAAGTTGGTGCGTGCGAGCGCCTGGGCGCGGCGCTTCGCGAGCTCCACCCCCTCGATGCGGATGCTCCCCGAGCTCGGCTCGAGGACGCCGAGGACCATGTTGATGGTCGTGGTCTTCCCGGCGCCGTTGGGCCCCAGGAGCCCGACGATCTCGTTGCGGTTCACGTCGAACGAGATGCCGTCGACGGCGACGGTGGAGCCGTACTGTTTGCGCAGGTCCAGAACCGAGAGCACCTTCGATGGAGTCGTCACTCCCGGCCCCCTGACTCCGATGGCGTGTCTCCTGGCATGAGCACCTCGGCGTGCGCGATGCGGTCGAGCCGGAAATGGCGGCGCTCGCCCTTGCCGAGGTCGATGGCGTCGATGCGGGTCTCGTGCCGGTCCATGATGACCGACTGGATGCGCACCTCGCGCGTCGTCTGGATGAAGTTTCCGTCGACGTAGGTGATGCGGAGCGGCTGTTGCTCGAACCACGCGCGCTCGATGGCCTCGCGGACGGACTTCTTGCTCGGGAGTGACGGCACCCCGAGGAACGAGAGCTCATCCAGGCGCGCGAGCAATTCGCGCTGCGCGGACGTCGAGAGCGCGGAGCGCACCTTGTCGAGCGCCGACTCGAGCGTGTCAGTGAACGGGAGCAGGCGCATGTTGATCGCGAAGCGCCCGAGCGCCACCAGGAGCGCTGCTTCGCGCGCGGTGAAGTTCACGGGCGGCAGGCTGTAGCTCCGGTCGAGCGCGTAGCCACCTCCTCGCCCGCGCTCGGCGGCGAGCGGCATCGACGCGGCACGCAGCGCATCGAGGTCCCGGTAGATGGTGCGGATGGTCACCCCGAAACGCTCGGCGAGGGTCTCGGCGGTGACTCCGGTGCGGCGGCCCCGCAGGTACTCGGCGAGGGCGAAGAGGCGTTCGGTTCGCTGCATGGCGTCATCAACTGACATACCGCTGTCACGGCCATGCCTCAAGGTGAGTGATGGCATGAAGAATTTCAGCGGGTGGCGGTGATGCTGCCGGGGTCTTGCGAACGCACGGGCTGCCTGTCTATGAGGCCGCGGAGCGCAATGGCCGACACGATGGAGGACGAATGGCTCTGGGGTTGGGATCCCACTCCGGGCATCGTCTCGGTGTGGGCGGAGCCCGACGGCCGTGCCTTCCTCTGGCGGCGGATCCCCGGGACCGGCGAGCTCGTACGCGAGGATGTGCGCTTTCGTCCCTGGCTGCTGCTCTCCTCTCTGGAGGATCTGGCGCACCTGGGGGCGAGGCTTCGGCCCGAGAGTGAGGGACCCGCGCCGCAGCGGGTGACGTACCAGGAGCTCGAGGGGCCTGGCGCGCTTCGTTACGTGGTCCGTGCGGACGATGGGCGGGCGCTGGCCGCGGCCGTGCTTCGCGGTGCCACGCAGCGTCTTGGCCGTTCGTTCGCGAACCTGCGTGAGCTGGGGGCCGGGACGGTGCTCGCGCTGCCTCCGGAAGAGCAGTACCTCGTCATGTCGGGGCGCACGTACTTTCGCGAGCTCGGCTTCGACGAGCTGCGCCGCATGCAGTTCGATCTCGAGACGACCGGGCTGGACCCCGACCGCGACCGGATCTTCCTCGTGGCCGTGCGAGCCCCCGATGGCAGGGCCGAGACCCTCGAAGCCCACGGTTACGACAAGGCTGCCGAGGCCGATCTGCTTCGCCGGTTCGTCGCATGTGTCCGTGTCCTGGATCCCGACATCATCGAGAACCACAACCTGCACGGCTTCGATCTGCCGTTCCTTGCCCGCCGTGCGCAGTTGCTGGGTGTGCCGCTCGCGCTGGGGCGTGCCGGCGCGCCGGGTCTGCGGCAGCGCCCCGCGGCGAGGGGGGCGGCACTCGGACGGGACGCGACGGGGCGCGCTCCCGAGCTGATGCGCCGCTCACGCTACACGATGCCCGGGCGCGAGCTGATCGACACCCTGGATGCCGTGCGCCGGCACGATTTCTCGGCTCGCGATCTGCCGGGCCATGGGCTCAAGGCGGTCGCGCGGCACCTCGGCCTCTCGGGCCCGGATCGGGAGCTGATTCCAGGGGCTCGGGTGTACGAGGTCTTCGGCAGCGATCCCGAGCGCGTGCGGCGCTACGCCCGCGACGACGTGACGGAGGCCGCGGGGGTCGCGCGCATGCTCGGAGGGGCCGCCTTCGCGCTCGCCCGCATGGCACCGCGCCGGTATGAGCGCCTCGCGGATGCGGGTCCGGCGACGGGAGTGCTCGATCCGCTCCTCGTGCGCGCGTACCTCCGCGCGGGGGCCGCCCTGCCCGCTCATGAAGGCGGCGATGGCACGCCCCACAGTGGTGCGGCGCTCCACTTGTTCGCCACGGGCGTGGCGCGGCGCATCGTGAAGGCGGATGTCGCGAGCCTGTATCCCTCGCTGATGCGCGAGTACCGGATCGGTCCGAAGAGGGATCGGCTCAACGTGCTGCTCGCCCTGGTCGACCGGCTCGTGGATCAACGGCTGGCGGCCAAGGCGCGTGCGCGTGCGGCGGCGCCCGGCTCACCGGAGCGGTACACGAACGAGGCCCTCTCCGCGGCGATGAAGATCGTGGTCAACTCGGCCTATGGCTACCTGGGCGCGGTCGGGCTCACGCGTTTCTCGGATGTGCACGCCGCCAACGAGGTGACGCGGCGCGGACGCGAGGTGCTGGGGCTTCTCTGCCGCGAATTGGCACGGCGCGGCGTCACGCTGCTGGAGGCGGATACGGACGGCGTGTACTTCTCCGTGCCGGACGGCTGGCGCGAGGCCGACGAGCGCCGGGTGGTCTCCGAGGTGGCGGCTTTGTTGCCACCCCGCGTCCAGCTCGAGTTCGATGGGCGCTACGCCGCGATGCTCTCGCACGAACCGAAGAACTACGCGCTCCAGCCTTATGAGGGTCCCCTCCTCCTGCGAGGCGTGGCGTTCCGCTCCAGTCGGGCGGAGCCCTTCGGCGAGGACTTCCTGCGCCGGGCGCTGCACTGCCTCCTGGCGGGTGACATTCCGGGCGTGCGGGATGCTTATGTCTCGACCGTGCTCGCGCTGCGCCGGCGGGAGGTTCCGACGCTCGACGTGGCCGCACGAGTGCGGTTGACGAAGGCCCCGCAACAGTACCTCGCCACGCGTGCGAGCCGGCGCGAGTTGTCCTACGAGGCCGTGCTGGCGAGCGGTCGGACACACTGGGCTCCCGGCGAGCACGTCCGGGTCTATCGGGCCGTGAGGGGACGTGCGGGGCTGTTGCCAGACCCGGATGCCGAAGACACCGGCAGCGCCCGATCGCACGATGATCACAAGGGCGGCGCCGAGAACGATCCGCGGGACTACGACGCCGAGTTCTATGTCCGGCTGCTGCGCGAGACGTTCGCGGCCCGGCTCGTACGAGCGCTGACTCCCGAGGACTTCGCGGCGGTGTTCGCTGATCCCGAACAGCCTTCCCTCTTCGCTCCATCGCTCGCGCAGGCACGGCCGATCCTGACCGTGTTGCCCGAGCCCCACAGCGAGCTCTCCCGGGACACGCTCGAGTGAGCGTGTCCTGGACTGCCCTGGATGGCTCGGGGAGGCCGAGACTGAGCGCGGGTCAGCGCGCCCGGGTTCGCATGACGAAGAACACGGACTCGCTGCCGAGCATGAACTCGTCGCCGTCCGAGACCTTCTGACGCTTGATGCGCTGGTTGTTGAACCAGGTGCCGTTCGAGGAGTTGAGGTCCTCGATGAACACCTCGTTCCCCTCGCGGACGATGACGGCGTGCTCGCGCGAGACCCGCTCGGACTTCACGACGAGGCTGCACTTGGGGCCGCGGCCGAGAGTGAATCGCTCCGAGTTGACCGGGACGGGGGCGCCCTGCGCCAGCCGGACGAACACCTCCAAGGCCGCAGGCGCCTGGACGACGTTGGTGGGTTCGTCCGGGCGGGCCTTCGCGGATGCAGCCGCGCTACCAGAGGGGGTCAGCCGCGCAACAGGACGGGTTGCCGCAGGCCGCTGGGGAGGCTGTGCCGCCGGGCGGGAGTCGATCCTGGGCGGGGGCGCGGTGAAGGCGTCCTCCTCCGAGGAGCCCTCTTCGGCGAAAGCAGCGTCAGCGCTGTCGTCGTCCGAGTTCTCGTCGTCAGCCAAGTCTTCGTCATCGGCCGAGTCCTCGTCATCAGTCGAGTCCTCGTCATCAGTCGAGTCTTCGTCATCAGTCGAGCCCGCGTCGTCGGCCGAGTCCGCATCGTCGGCCGAGTCCGCATCGTCGGCCAAGTCCTCGTCGTCGGATGAGTCTTCGTCGTCGGCCGAGTTCTCGTCGTCAGCCGAGTGCTCGTCGTCGGATGAGCCTTCGCCGTCGGCCGAGTCCTCGTCGTCAGCCGAGTCTTCGTCATCGGCGGAGTCTTCGTCGTCAGCCGAGTGCTCGTCGTCGGCGGAGTCTTCGTCGTCGGCCGAGTCCTCGTCATCCTCTTCCGCCGCATCCGCCTGCGGCTGCACGACAGCGTCGACCTCCGCGAGGACCTCCTGCATCCGGGCCAGCACGAGGGCGGCGGAATCAACCGAGGCAGGTGCGTCCTGGACTGTCTCAACGCTGGGCGGAGCAACGGCAGCGGCTGGGGTGATCGCCGCGGAGTCGGTGGGCACGGCAACCTGCGAGGGTTTTTCCTCGACGGTCGGCCGCGTCACAACAACAACGGCAGGCGGCGGTGCCTGGGTGGGAGCCGTCTCCGGGGCGGGATTCTCGCTGAGCGGCACGACGGTCGGTGCCACGTAGCCATTCTGCCGTGCGAGCTGGAAGAGGGCCTGGGCCACCAGGGCATCCCGGTCCACTCCCATGTCGCGGCTCATCATCTCCAGTGCCCGCCACAGGGGCTCGGAGACCTCGATGGTTTGGCGAATCCGGTTCATGACTAGCTGCCCCTGAGGTTGTTCTGCCACGGCGACACGTGGGCCGTGTTGGTGAGCCAATAGAACATCGCTTGGGTCTCGGCGTACTGCTGTTCGGGAATGCCCACCAGGTTCGGGTGGAGCTCCGGGAGCTCGACTCCCTCGAAGGCGAAGGTCGGCGACCCCGACTCCTGGGCGCCGCGTCCACCGCGAATCCTCCGGTCCCGGCACTGCCACAGCCGCTGGGCGGCCTGCCCTGCCGCCAGTCCGAAGTCGGCGGGCGGAGCGATCTGCTCTGGCATCCGGATCGTCCGCTCACCGCAGGCCCACAGCAGCCAGGTCAGCGCGCTCCAGTCGGCGCGGGCCATGCGTGCCAGGTCCGGCAGCCCAAGCCCCTTCACACTCAGCGTTTCGTCGACCTCCACCGTGTCGCCATCCTCGAGCTCCACCTCGGTCTGCTCCAGCTCGACCGGGCCGCCGGCCAGCAGCGTGGAGAGATCGGGTGGCAGCCATGGCACCTGGGCTCCGGGCTTGAAGCGCTGGAGGATCTCCGCGCGCAGCAACTGGAGCCGAGTGGCGTACTTGCGAACCACGCCCTGAATGGCCTCGATCTCCTGCTCGGGCCGTTCGGGCAGCCCATTGTAGGTGCAGCGTGGGGCCTCCTGCCCCGCCCAGAAGTCGAAGCGTGGGAAGAGGGCTCGCGCATAGGTGGCGAGGAACCGGGCAGTGTCCGGATCCACCGCCGCGAGCGCCTCGGCATCCTTCTTCACCTGCTCCCCCAGTCCCAGGTTGACCAGGATGAGGCCGCGGGTGAACAGGTACTCCGTGCGTTTCGGAGCGAGCAACATCGCGGCGTGGATGAAGTCCAGCGCGGCACGAGGCCGCTCCGACTGATCGAGGAGCACCGCGTAGCCGCGGAACACGGTGGCGGCGTCTCCTCCTCTCACGAGGGCATCCGCCATGGGGGCCCAGCTGCTCCCCGCTTCCTCTACCACCTGGGCGGCGGTGGAGAGCGCGCTCTGCTCCGTCCGAGGCAGGGTGAGCCGCTCCAGCCATTCTCTCAAGCCTTGGACGTCCAGCGCCGTCGCGCTGGCTCGCGCCATGGCGACGAGGGCCTCCCGGTGGCGCCGCTCGGAGAGGGCCTGCTGCGCGAGCTCGCGCCAGGCCTCCGCCTCCCGCGGGACGTTGGAGAACACGGGCGAGCCTTCGAGCGCATCGTCATCCTGGGCCACGCCCAGGTCCCGGGTGAGCACGACCTGCCGCTGAGCATCCAGGAGCGACCAGGTCCCGCAGGCATAGTCGTGCTCCACGGAGCCTTCGTCGAACCGCACGCGGGAGTCCGCGTACTCGTCCTCGGCGCTCGAGGCATACCGCCCGTGGCGCGTGCCGTCGTCGTACTCGGCCTCCCAGATGAGCTTACCGTCCCGGTCCCAGAACCGGCACAGACCGTGGCGCTCCCCCTCCGAGTTGAGGGAGACGGCCGTCCACTGGTCCAGGTCCTCACGGAACTCGGCCTGCTCGGGCAGATGCGCCGGGCGTGTCGGGTAGGGCTCGCCGGTGGACGGAATCACGCGCTGGCCGGTCCCATTGAAGTGCAGCACCTGCACCACCCGGCCATGCTCGTAGACCATCACCGTCTTGCGCACCTTCTCGCTGACGCCGTTCTCATGCATGCGCTCGGTGGTGAAGTGGTCCGACGCATACCAGGTGCGAGGGCCGTGCAACTCGCCCTTCTCGAAGGTGCCATCCTGGGACACCTCGCCGCTCTCGTGGAAGCGCTTGAACGGCCCATGCGGCTGGCCCTGCCGCATGATGCACTCGTTGCAGAGGGTGCCGTCGGCCCGCCAGAACTTCCAGGGACCGTGCTTGCGGCCCTTCTCGTCGGTGGCGCCGTGGGCCCACTCCTGGTCTCCGTCGTCCCACTCCGCCTCGGGGGGAACACCGGGAGGCGGCGTCCCCTCCGCCGTCAGCTTCCGGTTCGCGGCCCGCTGCTTCTCCACGGCCACGTCGAGGGCGCTCAGCTTGCGCACCAGGCTCTCCAGCGCGGCGGCGGACAACGCACCGGAGGCGCGGTGGACCTCGACGCCGTCCTTGAACGCCATGAGCGTGGGAATGGAGCGGATCTCGAACTGCCCGGCCAACTCCTCCTGGGCCTCGGTGTCGACCTTGCCAAAGGTGACCTCGGAGAACCGCTGGGCAGCGGCCTCGAAGACCGGGGCGAAGGCGCGGCAGGGGCCACACCACTCGGCCCAGAAGTCCACCAAGCACAACCCAGGGCCCTGGGTGATTGTCTCGAAGTTCTCTTGGGTCAGCTCGACCGTCTTTCCCGCCACGTCAACTCCTGTTCAGGGAGGCCGGATAAGAGGAGGCCATGGGCCTTTCGTCAACCAGATTGCACTGCTCGGGCTCATGCGCGGAGAGTAGAGGGTTCCAGCCGGATGCGAGGGGTGTCCGGCTGCATGACTCGAGGAAATGATGGCGGCGAAGAAGACGAGAAAGCCTGGTGACACATCGCCCGCGAAAGAGTGGAAGCGCCTGGAGAATCAGTTCCTCAAGAAGCTGGGCAAGGACGCCGCCGGTAGCTATCCGGCGGAACTCGAGCCGCGCGCCATGGCCTTTCCGCACGGGTTCGACCTCTCGCCCTTCCTTCCCCCGGAGTACCTCCAGTTCGTGAAGGAACTTGGCTACCGGTGGGTCTCCAGCGGTGATGCGGCGCTGGCCTTTCTTCCTCCCCGCTGGATGCTGTCGCTCTCCCAGCAGATGGGTGAACCGGGCCGCAAATGGGTGGAGGTTCGCAAGGAGCGAGAGGCCGGCACGCACGCCTACCGTTTCGTGATGTTCGCTTCCGGCGACATCAACGACGTCAACGGGTACTGCTTCGGCAAGAGCGAGGACGGCGACGAGCTGGTGGTCTGGAATGTGGAGGACAGTCTGCCTGAGCGCGAGCTGGGGCCGTTCTCCACCTGGCTCGAGCAGAAGCTGGGAGCGCTGAGCGAAGCGCTCTCGGAGCTGGACGAGGAAGAGGCGGACGAGGACGAGCAGGAGCTGGGAGATCCTCTCTCGCTGGAGAGCGACTCCCTCCCTCTGGCGGTGAAGGCTCCCAAGAAGGGCGGCGCGGAGGGGCTGCTGTCCGCGTTTCCCAGGACGGAGAAGGAGCTCACGCTGAACGGGAGGAAGCTGGGGGAGCTGCCCGCGGTGATTGGAGAATTCTCCGAGCTGACGAAGCTGGATCTCTCCTTCAATCGCGAGCTGAAATCCCTGCCTCCGGAGGTGGGTCAGCTCCAGAGCCTCGAGTCGCTCAATCTGAAGAATACGGGGCTCACCTCGCTCCCCGAGGAGCTGGGCCAGCTCAAGCAACTGAGGTTCCTCGACTTGCAAGCCACGGAGCTGAAATCGCTCCCGGCCTGCCTCTTCCTGATGACGAGCCTCAAGACGCTGGACCTCTACTGGACCCCCATTCCTCCAGAAGAGATTGAGAAGCTGCGGAGGGCGCTCCCGGACTGCAAGGTGGGAACCCTCTAAGCGCGGCGCCGTGCCCTCCAGGTGTCGCGGTCCTGGCCCCAGATCTCCACCGGAGAGCTCTCATAGGGCGGCGGCAGCTTCCCCGGGCCCAGCAGGCGCGAGCCCAGACGGATGGCCACCTGTTGAGACGGCGTGTTGTCCGGCGCGATGGAGTGAATCACCCGGGTCCACCCGAGGTGATCGAAGGCCCAGTCGATGGTCGCCACCGCGGCCTCGGTGGCGTAGCCGCGACCCCAGGACTCGCGGATCAGGCCCCAGCCGACCTCCGGCCCCGGCCAGCCCTCCGGCATCCAGGGACCGACGCGCCCCATCCAGCGGCCCGTCGCCTTTTCAATCACGGAGAACATGGAGAAGCCCTGGAGCGCCCACGAGCCTGCCATGGCGCTCATGGCTCGCCAGGCCACCGAGCGCGGCTGCACTCCGCCCAGGAAGCGCGCGGACTCCGGGTCGCCGATGAGGGTCGCGAAGCCATCCAGATCCTCCAGTGCCGTGGGGCGCAGGATGAGGCGCGCGGTTTCGAGGGTCGGTCCAGGAGCAATCACCTTCGGTCTCCAAAGCAGGGAGTGAAGGGGCCAGGGTCGCACCGGGATACCCCTGGGGCAAGGGAGACAGGTGTCGAGCCCGTCTCCCCTGCCTGCCTCAGCGGCCCTTGTAGACGGGCTTGCGCTTCTCGGCGAAGGCCTTGAGGCCCTCCAGCCGGTCCTCGGTGGCGAGCACCTTCTCGTAGTGGCGCAGCTCCAGCGCGAGCGCCTCGTCCATCTCCAGCGACAGGCCCTCGTCGATGGCGTGCTTCGCCGTCGCCACCGCGATCGGCGCGTTCTCCACGATGCTCTCCGCCATCGAGTACGCCGTGTCCAGCAGGTGTCCCTCCGGCGCCAGCCGGTTCACCAGCCCGATGCTGAAGGCCTCGGCCGCGTTGAGGCGCCGCCCGGTGAGGATCAGATCCTTTGCCCTGCCCGGCCCCACCAGCCGCGTCAGCCGCTGCGTCCCGCCTCCGCCGGGGATGATGCCCAGCTTCACCTCGGTCAGCCCCAGCTCGGCCGCCGGCGCCGCCACCCGCAGGTCGCACGAGAGCGCCAGCTCCGTCCCTCCGCCAAATGCCGCCCCGTTGATCGCCGCGATGAACACGCAGTCGCTCTTCTCGAGGGCCCTCAAGGTGCGCCGCAGCCCGTCCAGGAAGGCCCGCACCTCTGGCTCGCTCATCGTGCTGCGCTCCTTCAGGTCCGCCCCCGCGCAGAACGCCTTGTCCCCCGCCCCGGTGATCACCACCGCCCGCGTGTCGTGGCCGCGGGAGACGCGGGTCACCATCTCCTCAAACTCCTTCAGCATCGACCGGCTGATGGCATTGCGCCGCCCCTCGCCGTCAATGGTCCAGATCTCGATGGGTCCTCGTGCGTCGACCTTGAATTCCGCCATGTTCCCTCCCTTACCGGGCCCTACACCGGGCCACCACTCGAACCCCCAGCCTGCGGCGAGTCTTCGGGCCTGACAAGGCGGAAACGGTTACTCTTTCCGACGATGCGCACCGCCGTTGAACGCTCCCTCGCTCGTTGGGCGCCCTGGCTCCCTGGCCTCGCGCTCGTTCTGCTCGTCCCCCTCGAGGCCCTGGCCCGCGGCGGAGGTGGCGAGCACTACTCCGCGCCTTCCCGGGACCGGGATTCCGGCGGCGGGGGCGGCGATGGCAGCATTCCCATCGAGCTCCTCTACTGGCTGGTGCGGCTCACCTTCCGCTATCCCCACATCATGCTCCCGCTGATCGGGGTGGGTGTGGCCGTCTGGTACTTCTACCAGCGCAACCTCCACCCCACGGGTGCCACCCAGCGGGCCTTCCAGCAGCGCGAGGCCGAGCAGCGCACCCAGGTCTCCACTCGGGACGTCCAGGGCTGGGTCAACGCCCTGCGCCTCAAGGATCCCCAGTTCGAGCTCCAGCCGCTGATCGACCGGACGCGCCAGCTTTTCCTGTCGCTGCAGGACGCGTGGTTCAAGCGGGACATGTCCCCCGTGAGGCCCTTCCTGTCGGACGCCACGTACCAGCGCTTCGACGTGCAGCTCCAGCTCATGGCGGCTCAGGGCGTGCGCGACGCCATCACCGACATCGAGGTGCTGGACGTGCAGCTCATCGGGCTGGACCAGAGCCAGTGGTTCGACACCGTCCACATGCGCGTGCGTGCCCGGATGCGCGATACCGACGTGGCCGCCTCCGCCTCCGAGTCCGAGGCCATCGCCGCGGCGAAGCGTGCCTCCCTCGAGGCCTTCACCGAGGTCTGGTCCTTCGTCCGCAAGCCCGGAGTCCAGACGCGCATCGGTGAGGATCTCTTCCAGGGCAAGTGCCCCCAGTGCGGAGCCCCGTACAAGGGCGGCGCGGCCAACCGCTGCGAGTACTGTGGCGCCATCGTCAACTCGGGCAACTACGACTGGACGCTCTCGGAGATCACCCAGGGCATCGAGCATGTGCGCCACTACGCCCAGGTGGACAACCTGCGCGAGGCGCGCCAGGCCGATCCGGCCCTCAACCTGGAGATCCTCGAGGACCGGGCGTCGCTGCTGTTCTGGAAGTGGATCGACGCCCAGAGCCGCGGCACCACGGAGCGCCTGCACAAGGTGGCTGCGCCCCAGACCCTCAGCCGGTTGGACGAGGAACTCGGCGGTCTGCGCGAGCGGGGCCGCCGGAAGGTGTTCCTGGAGTGTGCCGTGGGTGGCGTCATCACCCGGGGCTTCACGTTGAATCCGGAGGGCTTCGATCGAGCCGACATCGAGGTGCGCTGGAGCGCTCGCATGGGGATCGGTCCGGCGAATGAGCACCCGCCCTCCTCCCTGCCGACGATGCCTCAGCGATGGGTCTTCACGCTGGTTCGCAAACACGGAGCCCAGACCAACACGGACAACGGCATGTCCACCAACCGGTGCCCTCAGTGCAACGCGCCCCTCACGGACTCGGCCGCAATCACCTGTGATTACTGCGGCGCCGCGCTGGGCAGTGGCGAACGGGACTGGGTGCTGGCCTCGGCGGATCCCTTCGAGTCGTGGGATGCCCGCGAGCAGCGGCGCTTCGATGCCGCCGCGAACCAGCGCCGGAACGCGGTGCGCGCACCTGCGCCCGCGCGCCCGCCCACGGTGGACGAGCCGGCGCCCGTCCAGGGAGTGGTGGATGACGTCATCGCCGATCCCCAGGAGCGCCAGCGCCTGCTCTACATGATGGCCGCGCTCGCGGCGTCGGATGGCGAGGTGGCGAGCGCGGAGCGCAAGTTGCTCGAGCTGTGCGCACGCCGCTGGAGCGTGCCCTGGAGCAACGTGGAGATGGCCATCAACGCGGGTCCCCAGCTCTTCACGCGGCTCGTCCAGCGCGGCACGCCCGAGGCCGAGGTCTTCCTGCGCAACCTGGTCGAGATGGCCCTCGTGGACGGGCGGATCGACCGGAAGGAGCGGCGGATGCTCGAGTTCGCCGCTGGCCACCTGGGACTCACGGACAAACTGACGGAGTTCCTGCGCGACCGGTAGGGGTTGCCCGGCCGCGCGGCTTGCTCGCGGGACTCACACCACGACTTCCCGCCTCGGCAGCGCGACCGTCGGCACCGTCCCGACCTCGTCGGTGTAGCAGAAGGCCAGGTAGGCCAGGGAGAGCGGCACCGTGAGGAGGAGGGCGAAGGCGGTGACGCCCCCCAGGGCCGAGAGTACCGCCAGGACGAGCCAGTTGAGGAAGTAGGCCGCCCAGTCGTTCCTGCGCCGGAAGATGCGGCCGCTCTCGGAGAGCGCGTCGAGTGTCTTCCGGCCATCGGCGGCGAGCATGGGGGCGTGGAACCAATACAGCGAGAGGAGCACCCCCGGCACGATGAGGAGCGCGTAGCCGATGGCGAGGGGGATCCCCATGGCCAGGGTGAGCCCCCAGCTCTTCACGAAGTTGCCCTGCCGCTCGAAGGTGGCCTGCCAGCGGACGGGCCGTCCGGAGCGGGCACACTCGAGCGTTTCCTGGAGCAGGTTGAGCGAGAACCAGGGCCCGGGGATGATGACGAGCCAGCCGGCGAGGACCACCAACCCTCCGAGGAGCAAGCCCCCCACGTTGGCTAGAAAGAAGTCCCAGGTCCGCTTGAAGCGCTGATCGATGTGCGTGTCCATCATGGCGTGCGTTCCTCCGTCGGAGAGGACATCTCCTCATCCTCGGAATGGAATGCACGAAGGCTCCGTTGTGACTCCCCCCTGGTTCCAGGCGGACGGGCTCCCGCCTGAAGGTCGATGATCAGAGCGGCCAGGGTTCGGCTCGCCTGGCCGCACGGTGCGGCCGCCGAGGTCTGTTCGAGACCCCGGCGGCTCGCATCAGCCCTCAGTTCCAGGGATTGGCGGGCTGATCATTGATCGCCACCCAGAACCGGCTGGCGGAGCTGATTACCCCCTGGGCCCACCAGGTCCAGCCGCCATTGCCGTCGTGGAACTCCGCCATCCGGAAGCCCGTGCCGAAGGTTCCGGCGCAGATGGCGTCCGCGGCGCTCCTCGAGGTGAGCGACGTGCCGGCAACGGGGCCCGTGAGCCGGACCTCACCGCCCGCCCAGCCGTTGTAAAAGTCGAACGTGATGTACGAGGGAGCCGTCCGGTTGTCCTTCTTGAGGCACAGGATGGGCAGGGACACGCTGGGGCTCGTGTCGCCCGAGTAGACGTTCGACAGGCTGTCGTTGCCCACGTGCACGTACGAGCCGTTCGTCCCGAGCACCTTCCAGGTCAGGCCGAGGTGCGTGGCGCCGCCCTGGGTCACCTGGATGTTGCGCGCCGTCGACGCGTTGAACACGCGGCCATGGGCGTCGCTCACCGCGGTCAGGGTGAGGCCCTTCGTTCCCGTGGACGACCAGGAGTGGGACACCGCCGTTCCGGTCGCCGCACCGCTCGGGTACGACGTGGTCCCATCGCCCCAGGCGAGCTGGTAGTTGACGTTGTCCGTATACGGCCAGCACGGGCGCATCCGGGCGGTGTAACCCTGCGAGAAGTTGACCGGCACGCTCCCGGCGCCGACCAGCATGGGCTGGAGCGCGTCGGAGCCGATCAGATCCCAGTAGTTGATGTGCCAGCGCGCGGTGTTCCACAGGTTCCACCGCTTCTCGCTGGTGAGGAAGGTGTCCGCCTGCGCGGTGATGTAGATCTGCCAGTCCAGATCGAACGTCAGCGCGTCCACCGTCTCGTAGTACCCGTCGCCGTTCGCGTCGCCGCAGTTGTTGCCGTAGTAGCCCCACAGGTCGCCGTACAGGTAGGGGCGCACGCCCACCTGCGCATAGGCGAAGCTGTCACTGTAGAGGTATCCCCGGAACCCGACCTGCGCGTACACCGTGGGTTGGATCCGCCCGGACACACTTCCGGTGAACGTCTGGGGAGAGCTGCTCGTGCTGATGTTGGCGTAGCCGCCGCAGCTGTCGAGCGTGCAGGAGTAGTCGAAGTAGCCCGAGGCGGCCTCCGAGGCGCTGTAGGTGACGGAGCCGGTCACGGACGCCTTGAGCTCCAGGCCCGCGGTGATGGGCAGGTTGAAGCCGACGTAGACCGGGATGGGGCCGATGAAGAAGGTGAAGCCGAAGAGGTGCGGCTTGGCGATCTGCCACTCCCAATTGCCGGGGCTGGCGTAGTTGACCGTGCCGCTGAGCGTGGTGCCCGTGTTCACCATCACGGTGCCATAGGCGCGCGCGTGGTCGAACTTGACGCCATAGGGGATGCAGATGCCGAAGATCTTGTAGCGCTTCAGATTGACCTGGACCTCACCCGACGCCGACGTCTGCGCGTCGCCCGTCAGCGACAGGTTGCCCGAGAAGCCTCCGCCAATGTTGAAGTTGGTGTTGAGGGGCGTGCTGTAGTTGAAGGACTTGTTCTTGCTCACCACCTTGTCGCTGCACTTCCCGAAGAGCCCCAGACGGGACATGCCCGAGGAAGGAGCGATGGGCAGGGGCTCCCCGATGTCATCGGGCTCGGCAATGGCTTGCAGCGCGGGGGTGAGCCAGCCCTGCTGCTCGGAGATGGCGATCTCGTTGACGATGGTCTCGCTGAGGACGAAGGCCGTGCTGGTGGCATCCACGGAGCTGAGCAGGTCCTCCCTCACGCCGGCGGGCAGCGGCGCGTTGTAGAGGCCGTTCACGTCCTGGATCATGTACATCCGCTCGCTGAAGTACCGGCCGTCATCGTCCACGGCGTAGCCACTGGACTGGACGAGCTGCCAGCTGGAGCCCTCCTCGAGCGTGTATTGCCAGTAGGTCTCACCGGGGATGCTGGCCGACGGCGACACCGTCTTCACCTGCTTCTGCTGGGCCCAGGCCGGCTGTGCTCCCATCGCGAGCAGCAGCACCGCCAGTGTGTGTAAGGCGAGCTTGTCAATCGAATTCCGCATGAATCCTCCGTCAGGAGCGGTTCGGTGCGGAATATTCCACCAATACTGGTGGTGAAATCAAGCAAATCAAACATTTCTGGTGATATGGGAAATCGCCTGTCGCGCCGCGTCCTCCACCGAGTCGCAGCGAACGAGGTGCGGGTGGCGCTTGATCGCCGCCCAGATGTAGTTGCGGCCCGGTGCATCCGGATCGACGTGGACGAAGGTGGCGATGCCCCGGCCGGCGAGCAGTCCGAGCTCGAAGCGAGCCGCCAGGGAGGGCGGAGCCTCCGGGCCTCCGACGAGGTGGAAGATCACGCAGCCCGCTCCGAGGAGGCCGTCATGTTCCTCGGCCACGAGCTGGTCGATGAGCTCCTGGTGCTGATCGCCGTTCTCGTGGGTGATGCCCCGCCAGCGCGGATCCGTGGGATCGTGACAGGGAATGTTCGCCGCATCGAGAAGGGCTCTGGCCCGGCGGCGCCAGTCCTCCCCGACACTGCCGTAGAGCGCCACGTACGTACCGGCCGGATGTGCGGGACGGGTCATGAGCCCTTCTTTACTTGCCCTGGGGTGCAGGCGGCGTGTCTTCAGCCGGCCGCAACAGGCGGCGACGGATGCGCTCCAGCGGCATGGCGAGGAAGTTGACGTAGAGTCGGAAGGCCCGTGCCCGGTATTGGCTGCGGGTGGCTTCCCTTCCCCACCAGTAGAAGAGCCGCGCCGCCAGCAGGAGCAGCAGGATCGCCACCCAGGTGCACCAGTGGGGCCAGTCCCAGGCGAGCACCGCATGGGCCACCAGGGTCACGGCATGGCCCAGCAGGACCAGGATGATGGAGACGAAGACGATCCCCATCATCTTGGCGGAGTCGACAAAGGAGCGCGTGTCCGTCGGGTCGATGCCTCCGAGGATCTCGTAGAGGATGTAGTCCGTGGGCTCGTCCAGGCTCCACAGCCTGACGAGGTCCGGCTCGGTGTTGAGCCGCTGGGTGACACGGGTCCGAAGGTCCGTCAGGGCCCGCGCCTCGCTCTTCACGGAGTCGCTGAACCGGGGCCACTTCGGAGGATCGAAGTTCTTCTTCAGACAGTTGTCGAAGAGCATCTGCTGGGTGGCGTAAAGCCCGTTGCTGATGCCGATGACCACCAGAATGGCGATGGGAACGAAGAGCCCCGGCGACGACTCGAGTGACTTGAGGAAGCCGAAGTAGCACATGACCTGGGTCTGCGCCGATTCCCCGTTCAGCACGGCGCGGATGAGATCGCCCAGGGCGAGGATGACGAAGAAGGTCACGGAGGGAGCGAGGCTCCTGCGGATCAGCCCCTCGAATGTCTGGATTGCCTTTTCCATGACGGGCTCGGTTCGTCCCCGGATGGTGCAGCATCCCGGGAGGACGAGCACCGTCCGAGAGTCGCGAGTGTCAGCCGCCAGACCCGGGGACCCGGGCCAGGGCGTGCCAGCCGTTCATTCCTGGAGGGGCTGTTCGGGCGGCGGACAGGGCCTGCCGGTGCTAGCCTCCGCGCGTCCTCTTCTCACCCCACCCTACCCATGCTCCGGACTCTTGCCCTCTCGCTCTCGCTCCTGTTGCTCGTCCCCGCGTGCGTCAGCATCCGCACGAGCAGCCGGGATTTCCTCTCTGAAAACGACTCCCAGTTCTCCACCTCCTCGCCGGTGGATGAAGCCACCCAGCGGCTCATGGACGTGCTCTCCCGGCGAGGCATCCACCTGATCGATCGAAAAGAGCTCGAGCCAGGCAAGGTGCTGCTCAAGTTCAAGGGCACGCGGATGGTCACACAGGAGGGCAAGTACGGCAGCGCGGAGATCGGTTCGGCCTATTACGTGCACGTCCAGCCTCGCCCGGAGGGAGGCACCCAGCTGTCGTTGTTTGGCAAGCCGACCTACAGGGGCCGCGAGGTCTGCACGGACCATGATGACGGCACGTTCTTCACGTGCGAAGGGAACATCCGGGGACTCGGCACTCCGCCCGAGATGACGGGACGCGAAGAGTCCGAGACCATTCGCGGTGTCATTGTCGAGCTCTCCATGGAGAAGCACTGAGGCTGTCCGCGGAGACGTTGCGCTCGAGGAGGTTGGGAGCAATTTCGAATGCAGCGGATCACCCTGGAAGTATGCGTGGACGACGTGGCCGGCCTCTGCGCGGCGGCCGAAGGAGGAGCCGACCGGATTGAGCTGTGCGCCGGACTGGAGGTGGGTGGCCTCACTCCGTCGCGTGGGTTGATGGCGCGGGCCGCGGCACTCGGCATCCCGGTGCTGGCGATGATCCGGCCGCGGGCGGGCGACTTCGTCTACGACGCGGCGACGCTGGACGTGATGCGGGCCGACATCGACACAGCGCGCCAGGCGGGTCTTGCCGGCGTGGTGCTGGGCGCGAGCCGGCCGGATGGGCGGCTCGATGAGGGTGCGCTCGCGGCGCTCACCGCGCATGCGGCGGGGCTCGAGGTGGCGCTCCACAGGGCGTTTGATCTGGTGCCCGATCCGCTGGAGGCGCTGGAGACGGCCGTGTCGCTGGGGTTCGTGCGGATCCTCACCTCGGGGGGATGCGCGACGGCGCTCGCGGGGGCGGAGACAATCGCCGCGGTGACGCGGGCCTCCAGGGGCCGGATTGTCATCATGCCGGGCAGTGGCGTGCGGCTCGACACGGTGTCGGAGCTCCTGGCGAAGACCGGTGCGCGCGAGGTGCACGCGTCGTGTTCGGTATCGCACGAGTCGGCGGATCCGCGCGTGGCGGCGCTCGGCTGGGGCTCTCCCCTCGCCCGGCGCACCGACCGGGCCACCGTGGAGGCCCTGCGGCACAGGCTGAACGGGCTCTCTGCCCTCTGAGCAGGCGCGGCCCCACCCCGACCGTGAACTTCGAGCTCGACGGCCAGGAAGAGGTCGATGAGTTGTGGCGCACGCTCTCCGCCGGTGGTTCGGAAGGGTCCTGCGGCTGGCTGAAGGACAACGAGAGCGCCCGGTCTCCATGGCTCGAGGGCGCTCCCCTCCCCTTCATCAGCGATGCCGCCGAAGCGGTGAATCCGGTATATCTCCGTTAACCAGCTTTTGCTGGTTGCGAGACCGGTCATGGCCCGACTGCGACCGGAACTCGGCCCCGTCGCTGTTCACCCTCAACCCCTGAGAGCCATGAAGATCAAAAACATGGGCGTCGTTGTCGGCGCCACTCTGCTCACGTTCGCCGCGCTCAGCGCCGACGCGCGCAGCACGTACTTCCATACCGAGATCCATCCGCCGCACTGGCTGCCGTGGACCACCGATGGCGCATCCGCGATCGAGAGCGGCCCGGCGTTCCTGACGCACGGCCTGCGCTGCAGCGGCCGCTACTGCGACAACGTGAGCCTGCTCAGCGTGGAGTCCGGATACACGCAGACGAACAGCTGGTGGACGGACTACTTCTCCGAAGAGGGCACCCACGAGCAGGTGTGCGGCAACAACGGCTTCGTGACGGGCCTCGGCTGTGCCGGCGACTACTGCGACAGCATCGCCCTGCGGTGCTCGCAGATCGACAACGGCGGCGTGCGCTCGAACTGCTACTGGACGGAGTCCATCTCGGAAGAGAGCGGCGGGAAGTTCGTGGCCCCGGAGTCCATGTACCTCGCGGGCGTCCGGTGCTGGGACAGGTACTGTGACAACAAGCAGCTCTATCTCTGCCAGGCGGACAACGGCGGGCCCTCTTTCGATCTGAGCGCGCTGGCGACCCGGTACGCACCTCGCCTGCGCTTCGATCAGGAGACCACCACGGGCTCCGGCGAGCAGAGCAAGTGCTTCCCGGGCGACGCGGCCACGTACTTCGCGCAGCGCGCGCAAGGCGCCACCCCCGTTTCGCTCTGCAACAAAGATTATTCGACGATCCGGAACAACCGGGTGCCCGCCTACTACATCGCGAACCAGGTCGGGACGAACACGGTGCTCATCCGCTATTGGTACTTCTATGCGTGGCAGAGCACGTGCTTCGCCAACGAGGGCTCGCACGCCGCGGACTGGGAGTCGATGGCGGTCCTGGTCGTCAATGGGCAGCTGAGCCGGGTCGCGTACTACCAGCACGGCGGATGGTACAGCCGGGAACCTGGCGCGTTCGAGACCGTGGACGGCACGCACCCGGTTGGCTACGTCGGGAAGAACGCCCACGGCACCTACCACGACTCCGGCGGCTCGGGCGGCTGCCTCTACTTCGAGGACTTCCGCAATCCCGGCGGCAACGACTACCGCATGGATACCTGGAACAACCTCGTGCCTCTCACCCGGGGCGGCAATTCGCCCGCGTGGATGAACTGCACGGGCTCGGGCTGCTTCGATGGCATCGGGCATCCGATTGAGCAGACGGGGGACCTGCGGACGATGCGCGGCTGCGCGAAGGACGGCTGCGGCCGGTCTTCCCTCGGTGAGAACATGCCCTTCCAGAACGACCCGACGGGGGCGGATCACACGGCCGTCTACGTCCAGCACAGTGGCAGGGTGATCGATGTCCCCGGGGCGAGCACCAGCGATGGCGTGAAGCTCGATCAGTTCTCGAACTGGGGCGTGGACAACGAGCGATGGCTGCTCGAGTCGACGGGAGACGGGTACTTCACGTTGCGCGCACGCCACAGCGGAAAGTGCATGGACGTGTCCGGCTCTTCCACGACGGCCGGCACGAACGTGGTCCAGTACACCTGCAACGGCGGCGACAATCAGCGCTTCCGCCTGCTCCCGTACGGGAACGGGTACTTCGCGATCCAGGCGAAGCACAGCAACCAGTGCCTGGACATCGCAGGCGGCTCCATGGACGACGGCGGTTTCCTGATCCAGTGGCCGTGCAGCTGGACGGCGAACGAGAGCTTCCGCTTCGCGCAGTGATACGGTGATGCTCGCACGGGCCCCGGACCCAACGGGGCTCGTGACGGGCGGTCTCTGGGAGTCGCCCTCCCCATGATCATGAAGTTTCCCTTCATGGCGTATTCACAACACATGGGTTTCGTGGAATCGGTTCCGGGCGCACGATGCCCCTCCCCCGCCCGGAGGTTTCCTCTCCTTGACTGCTCATCGCCCGGACATTCGCACCGCCTCGCTGGGAACGGGCGCCCTGTGCGCCATGCTCGTGCTGGCGTGTAGCTCAGGCCGCGGCGGCGTGACCGAGGCCCCCGTCACGCAGCTGCCCCCCGTGACGGCTCAACAGTTGCGCACGCCGGACATGTTCGCGCGCATCACGTCCCGTCCGGAGCGCTCGCGGGCTCTCTTCCTGGAGGCCAGCCGCGTGATGCTCCATCCGCGTTGCACCAACTGCCATCCCGCCGGAGACACGCCCGCCCAGGGGGATCATGGGCTCGCGCACGACCCGCCCGTCTTGCGCGGCGACAAGGATCGAGGCGTGCCCGGACTGGAGTGTACGTCCTGCCATCAGGACAGGAACCTCGCGAACGCGCGGGTGCCGGGCGCCCCTCAGTGGCACCTCGCACCGCGCTCGATGGCCTGGGCGGGCGTGACGCCCCGGGCGCTGTGCGAGCAGCTCAAGGATCGCCAGCGCAATGGCGGCAAGAGCCTGGAGGAGCTCATCGAGCACTCCGCGCACGATGCGCTCGTCGGGTGGGCGTGGTCACCGGGGTGGGATCGGGTCCCCGCTCCCGGGACCCAGGAACAATTCGGGGCGCTGATCGCCGCGTGGGCGAAGGACGGCGCCGAGTGTCCGGACGAGGAGGCACGACGGCCATGAGCATCCATCTGAAGCTGAACGGAACCGAGCGCGAGCTCGAGGTCGACCCGGAGATGCCCTTGCTCTGGGCCCTGCGGGACGTGCTCGGCCTGACGGGCACCAAGTATGGATGCGGCCAGGCGCTCTGCGGCGCGTGCGTCGTGCACCTGGACGGAGAGGCCGTGCGCGCGTGCGTCACCCCGGTGCGCCGAGCCGAGGGGCGCCACGTCACCACCATCGAGGGCCTGTCCGCTGATGGCTCGCACCCGCTGCAGAAGGCATGGGTGGAGCTCGCGGTGCCCCAGTGCGGCTTCTGCCAGTCCGGGCAGATCATGACCGCGGCGGCCCTGCTCGCGAAGAAGCCCCGGCCCAGCGATGTCGAGATCGACCAGTCGATGAGCGGCAACCTCTGCCGGTGTGGCACGTACACGCGCATTCGCTGCGCCATCAAGAAGGCGGCGGGGATTCCCCATGAGTGAGCACGCCATGGACGGCAACCCCATCCGCCTGTCGCGCCGGTCCTTCCTCGAGGGGGCCGGACTGCTCACCGCGGGTCTGGCACTCGAGCTGCTGCCCACGAACGCGCGGGCCGCCATGCCCGCCGTGTACCCTCCCCTGCCCGCTCAGGGCTTCCGGCCCACCGTCTTCGTGCACGTGGCACCCGACGGCGTGATGACCATCGTCTGCCATCGCTCGGAGATGGGACAGGGCGTGCGCAGTTCCCTGCCCGTGCTCATCGCGGATGAGCTCGGCGCCGACCTGGCGCGGGTGAAGGTCACCCAGGGCGATGGGGACTCGGCCTACGGAGACCAGAACACCGACGGCTCGAGCAGCGTGCGCATGTTCTTCACGGATCTGCGCTACGTGGGCGCTACGGCGCGCACCATGCTCATCACCGTCGCGGCCAGACGTTGGGGCGTGCCCGCGAACACCTGCGTGGCCCGGGACCATGCCGTGTTCCACCCGGCCAGCAAGCGCTCGCTCGGCTTCGGAGCGCTGGCGAACGACGCCGCGAAGCTCCCGGTCCCCGAGCGGAAGGACGTCACGCTCCGGCCCCGCTCCGAGCTGCGCCACCTGGGCAAGGAACTGCCGTTGCTCGATGGGCCGGACATCGTCACCGGCAAGGCCGTCTTCGGCGCGGACGTGGTGCTGCCCGGAATGCTCACCGCGATGATCGTTCGGCCCCCCGTCGCGGGAGGCAGGGCCGCGCGACATGACGCGACGCGCACGCTCGCCGTGCCAGGCGTCAAACACGTGGTGGAGCTGCCCGCGCCCAAGCTGCCCTTCGTCTTCCAGCCGCTCGGAGGGATCGCCGTCGTGGCGGAGAACACGTGGGCGGCGATGCGCGGACGCTCGGTGCTCGATGTCACGTGGGAGCACGGGGACAACGCGGGCTACGACTCGGCCGGGTACCGGCAGGAGCTCACGAAGGTCATCGGCTCGGCGGGCAAGGTCGTGCGCAACGTGGGCGATGCCGACGCGGCGCTCGCGAGCGCGAAGCGGAGGATCGAGGCCGACTACCACACGCCACACCTGTCCCATGCGCCCATGGAGCCGCCCGTGGCGGTGGCGAGGGTGGAAGGAGGCCGGTGCGAGGTCTGGGCCTCCACCCAGGATCCGCAGACCGCCCGCACCGAGGTGGCTCGAGCGCTCGGCATCGACGAGAGCCAGGTCACCCTCCACGTGACGCTGCTCGGCGGTGGCTTCGGCCGCAAGTCGAAGCCGGACTACGTGGTGGAGGCCGCCCTGGTGTCGCGCGCCGTGGGAGCCCCCGTACGGGTGCAGTGGACGCGCGAGGATGACGTGCGCCATGACTACTACCACTCGACGAGTGCGCAGCGGCTGACGGCAGCGCTCGACGACTCGGGCAAGATCGTGGCCTGGCACCACCGCATCGCGTTTCCGTCCATCGGCTCCACCTTCTCGGGCGCCACGTTCGCGGGCGTGAACGAGCTGAACCAGGGCATCCTGGATCTGCCGCTCTCCATTCCCCACGTGCGCGCGGAGAACTGCGAGGCCCGCGCGCACACCCGCATCGGCTGGCTGCGCTCGGTCGCCAACATCTACCACGCGTTCTCCGTGCAGAGCTTCATCGACGAGCTCGCCCACGCGCGTGGGACGGATCCTCGCGACACGCTGCTCGAGGTCATCGGCCCTCCGCGCATCGTGACGCCCATGGAGCTGGGCGTGGAGAACGTGCGCAACTATGGTCAGTCCCTGGAGGAGCACCCGATCGACACCGGGCGCCTGCGCCGCGTCATCGAGCGCGTGACGGAGCTGTCGCGCTGGGACACCCGGAAGCAGGAGGGGCGCGCATTGGGGCTCGCGGCGCACCGCAGCTTCTTGTCGTACGTGGCGGTGGTGATGTCCGTGGTGAAGGATCCGGACGGCCGCATCCGCGTGGACGAGGCGTGGATCGTCGCGGACGCGGGCACCGTCATCAACATGGAGCGGGTACGCGCGCAGTTCGAGGGCGCGGTCGTCTTCGGCATGAGCCTGGGGCTCTATGGCGCGATCACCATGAAGGACGGAGCCACCGAGCAGAGCAACTTCCGCGACTACCGCCTCGTGCGCATCGCGGAGGCCCCCCGGCGCATCCATGTCGACGTAATTCCCAGCGAGGGCCCGCCGTGCGGAGTCGGAGAGCCCGGGGTGCCGCCCGTGGCCCCCGCGCTCGCCAACGCCATCTTCGCGCTCACCGGCACCCGCGTGCGCGAGTTGCCATTCGTGCGCTCGGTCCGCGTCTGAGTTGGACGCGACGGCGGCCGGGGGCACGGCTGGAATCCTCAGGGCGGGAGATCGAATTCCTTCTTCGTCCCCGTCGTCTGAAGACCTTGCGGCGTGAGTTTGAAGACCTCCGCTTTGAAGTGGTAATTGTCCGGGCCGGAATCGCGCCTCAGCGCCAGGAAACCAACGCCGCCACGCTCGCCCAGGACGCCGAAGAGCGAATGGGTGAAGTCTGTTGCCCAGGTCTTGAGCGGACCGCGACTGATCCTGCCTTTCGCATCGAGCGGGAAGACATAGAAGAAGCGAAGTCTCGAGGCGGAGCCAGAGACCGCGCCCAGCCCATTGGCCAGGACGAGATAACGTTCATTGCCCCACTTGAGCTCGAACGCTTCGTGTCCTTCCTCGAGCCAACCTCCGAACGGATCGTCGCCCGCCGCCACGCGAAAGACTTTCGCTCCGATGGTGAATGACTCTCGCTGTTTCTCCATGCCTTGATAGCGGACCTCATACCGGTAGGAATGGGGTCCCGCTTTGACGACCAGGGCCCGGCGCTCATCGGGAGAGTCATAACGGAGGGATTCACCCGCCGTGGGCAGGCAGGTGACGGTCAAACCCTCTCTGCCTATCAGCGCTTCGGTGGCCTTGCGTATCGCGGATTCCCACGCCGAGCTTTGTGAGCAGTCGGCCGGGTGCTCGAAGTGGCTGCCCGACACCGGGCTGTCGGAAGCGGATTGGGCGGCGGCGGTGGTGTGCAAGAGGCCCGTGCACACCGTCAGCAGTGCGGCAACTCTCGTCACCAACAACGACGGACGACCCCTCTTGAGCATGGCTCCCTTTCGTCACCGGCCCGGCATGAGGTGCACCGGAGCTGGACGGCCCGTTCTACTGTGCGATGTCGTCCAGCACATCGGAGAGGCGGGTGGCGTTCAGGGCCCGATCGAACCAGCGGTCGAGGGTCGCCAGGTCGGTGCAGGAAAGGATGCGCTGGCGGGCCGCCTCGTCGACCTGCACGCCGCGCGCGGTGAGAATCCGCAGGACGTCCTCGGCACGCCCTCGGGTCAGCCCCTCCTCCCGGCCCTTGGCCAGGCCTTGCTGGAGTCCTCGCTCGATGAGTTGCTCGCCATAGCTGCGCATCAGCTCCTCCGTTCGTTGTCCACCCAGCACCGAATGTAACACCCGTCGGGCAGCTGCATGGACGGCCTCGTCGCCTATCCACAGTAGATAACGGATGACCACCACCAGATGCTCGGCCCCCTCGGCATCTGCCTGCACCTGCGCGAAGAGTGCCGTCCAGTCCGGCAACTTCCGGGCCAGCGCCTCGGTACGTCCGTAGCACAGGACCAGCCATGCCAACCGCGCCAGCGGCGGACCGGGGCGTCCTCTCAGCGCTTCTTCCCGCTCGGCCGTCAGGTCATCCAGCAAGTACTCGAAGCGCGGCACCAGTGCTCGCCAGCGCGCCTTCTCCTCCTCTCGTCCCGGTAGATCGAAGAGAGCCTCCACCCGGTGCGGCGCCGTCCAGGCCCCCTCGGGCCCGTGGTACATGACGAGCGGGATGATGATGGGCAGCAGCTCACTCTCCGGGTGCTCCTGGCGCCAGCGCTCCACCTGGCGCACCACGTAGCGCAGCATGCGCAGCGCCATCCACCTGTCCACCGTGGACTGATGCTCGAGCAGCACGTACAGCAGCAGCGGGTGGCCTGTGCGCAACCGAGCCGTGAAGAGCAGATCGCTCTCGGTCTCCCGCAGCTCAGGATCCACCACGCTGCCGGGCTCCCGCCGCAGGGACGCCCAGTCCACCTCGGAAACGACATGTGCGGGCAGGACGGCTCGCAGCTCGGCGGCGGCCCGCTCGGGGTGGCCGAAGGTGTAGCGGGCGAAGAGGTCATGAGGTCCTGGCATGGCGAGCCGCCTCAAGCATGCGGCGGGCCAAGGGGGCCAGAATGACCTCAGCAACCGCCAACGCTGTCCAACTGACGAGACCGCTGATCCCAGAGCAGAAAGCTCCCGTCCTTCTCGCAGCACCCGATGTAGAGGACATCACAGCGGTGCTTCTGCGCCCATTTCACATCGACATCCTGGGGCGTCACCTGGGTGCAGCCCAGCGTGCGGTCCGCGGGCAACGGTCCGCGGTTGCTCGGCTGGCTGCCCGGAAATGATTGCCACTTCAGACCGGACCGACTGCTCAGCCCCACTCGGACCTCGGCCGCATCGTCGTACCTGAACCGACGGAGCTCGCGCGACAGCGTCTCCAATCGAGGGCCGGAAGGATTGGGTTCGGAGGTCAACCCCCGGGCGAGCTCCGACTGGGAGCGCAGGCCCGGTAGCGCATAGTCCACGGTGCCGTCGCAATTGAAGTCGCCCTTGATTACCTCCGGTCCTGTCGCGGATGGATCCAGGATACCGAGCGGGGTGAAGTCGGGGGCGGCCTTGCGGAGCGAGGCCTTCACGTCGGCGGGAAGCGCGGAGAGGTAACGCTCTTGTGCCTTCACGACGTCTACCCACTGGGCCCGGGCCTCTTCCTCGGAGGCGAAGCCGCTCGAGGCCCACCAGGGTTTCGCACTGGGAGCGACTGCCTCCGGACGCGCCCCCGCGTCGGCAAGCACCGAGGGAGGCGCCCCCCCGTCAGGAAGTGCCTCTGCTTCCACGGCGGCTGGCGCCTCCGAAGGCTTGAAACTGCTGACCAGAGAGCCCGCCACCATCAGCCAGGCGATCGGGGTTGTGCGGAGGGGATGACTGCGTCGAGCTCGGATGGGCATGTCGCCCAGCCTAGGTCATTGCGGCCCTTCCGCGACAAGCCCTAGCGGCCTTGGCGGCCCCTTGAGTCTGCCCCGTCTTCGAGGTCTTCGACACCCAGGGCTACGCGGAGCAGTTGGTGAAAAACGGACGCAAGGCCCCGGAGCCGCCCTCCCCTTGTAGCCTCGCGCCCCACGACGGACCCTCCCGAGTAGCCTGTGGGTTCACAAGAACGTGCCGATTCCCTCGCGCGTCCCCGTCACGGCCCATCTGGCACGACTGCTGCTCCGCGTGCGCCCGCCTCGGCCCCATTCCAGGGGTCCCGCGTATGAGGACAGCAACCTATGCACGATGTCGATTTCCTTCCGAGCCGGAAACATTGGATGGCGGGCCTGGCGTCCGCCCTGGTGGGGGTGATGGGGTGTGGCGTGGAGCCCACGCCCGCTCCCGAGACGCCGGTGACCACGCCCACTGACCTGGGTCAGTCGCAGCAGGACCTGATGGGCAACATCGTCTACGGAACCGACTGCTCCACCGGCATGCAGTCCTTCCTGGGAGACGTGATGCGCTATGGCCGCGTGGCGGCGGCCTCCACCGCATTCGAGCAGTGCGTGGATCAGCGCCTGACCGAGCGCTACAAGAAGTGCAACGGCGACCCGTTCTACTCCGACACGCTCGACACGCAGAAGGCGCAGGTGCTCTGGGTAGCCCGCAGCGCCAACGCGGTGAAGATGAACTGCACGGGCGGCGGCGGCAACGCGTCCACGGGCATCGGCTCGTACGGCCACACGGACAACGAGGAGTTCTGGTGGGGCGGCTGGCTGACCAGCGTCTACAACTCGCTCGGGTGGCCGGTGTGTAACGGCACCAACGGTCCCAACTGCCGCTTCGCCGCCGCGCCGTGGCCTTACTCCCAGGCCGCTGGCATCAGTTGGCACGAAGTGATGCACACGCATGGCTACACCCATGGTGCCAATGATCAGGCGAATGCGAAGGTGGCGTGCGGCTACGGCACGCTCTCCGACAGTCAGTGGCACTTCCAGTACAACACCATGCCGTACATCATCGGAGACTGCCTGGGAGAGGTCATCGATCGCTCTGGCCAGCGCTGCGGCAACGTGGACTCCTGCGGCGCCAACGCGCTGCGCATCGTCGACGGCTTCGACTCCACCACCTGCTCCTGCCAGTACGATCCGCGCCCGACCGCGCTCGGCATGGTGGACATCCGCGGCGAGGGCCATGTGGACGCGAAGATGGTGGAGGGCGAGCGCATCCCGGTGGGTTGGCTCTACGCCAATGACAACCAGACGGGCTGGGTGGGCGACTTCAACGGCGATAACCGCGACGACTTCGTCATCCGCAGCCCCTGGGGCCTGGGCCTGGTGGCGCACGATGGCTCCGGCATGAGCATGCTCGCCGGGTACTCGTACGGCACGTGGCTGGGGAGCTGGCAGCTCGGCTCGGCGGATCGCATCGAGGCCGTGGTGGACCTCAATGGTGACGGCCGCGATGAGCTGGTGCTGCGCAATGCCAACGGGCTGGGGGTGCTGTACCTCAACACCAGCGGCAGCGTGACGACGATGCACGTCGTCAACTACGGCACGCGACTGACGGGTGGCTGGCTGCTGGGCAGTGGGGATGAGCTCAAGGTCAAGGGTGACTTCGACGGAGATGGGCGGGAGGATCTGCTGCTGCGCAGCGCCTGGGGCATGGCCATCCTGCGGCGCAACAACAGCACCGGGCAGTTGGAGACGGTGAACATGTCGGCGTACGGCACGTCACTGGGTGGCTGGGTGCTGGCCTCCACGGACGCGGTGTGGGGCGTGGGTGACTTCGACGGCAATGGCCGCGCGGAGCTCGTGCTGCGCAGCACCTCGGGCCTGGGCCTCCTCACCCGCGACAGCACCGGCGCTCTCTATCCGATGCACCAATTCCCGTTCGGCACGTGGCTGGGCAACTGGAACTTCGGCAGCGACAACACCGCGCCCGCCTTCGCGGACTTCAACGGAGATGGCCGCACGGACATGGTGCTCCGCAGCCCGTGGGGTTGGGGCATCATCTCTCGCTCCTCGACGGGCAGCCTGTACGACCTGGCCATGCTGCAGCACGGAAGCTGGGCCGGCTACTGGCACATCAGCAACGACAACACCGTGCTCGGCGCGCGAGACCTCACGGGCAATGGCCGCGCGGAGCTGGTGCTCAGCAGCCCCTGGGGCATCGGCGCGCTCCAGTACTACAGCGGCTATGGCCTGTGGTCCGAGCTGACGGTGCCCTACAACGGGCTCGTGTCGAGCTGGATCATCTCCCCCAATGGTGTCCAGGCGATGGGCGACTTCGATGGTGATGGCGCCAGCGAGCTGCTGATGAAGAAGTACTAGCGGAGTCTTCAATCCAACGGGAGGACTGATGATTCGTGTATTCATCGGCCCTCCCGTGCGCTCAGGCGGCACCCGTCAGCGGCCCTCCCCCATCAGTCGGGGCTCACGGCGCGTGTGCACATCACGCCATAGACTCCACGCCCGCAGACATCCGCGCTGCCGTCGTTGTTGATGTCGGCCAGCATGACAGTGGCACGGGGCGAGGGCTCGCTCA
Source organism: Vitiosangium sp. GDMCC 1.1324 (assembly GCF_003044305.1). Classification (GTDB taxonomy): domain Bacteria; phylum Myxococcota; class Myxococcia; order Myxococcales; family Myxococcaceae; genus Archangium. Next base: position 1,121,294 of record NZ_PZOX01000001.1, read on the forward strand.
CCGCGCAGGTGCGGTCGCGCGATCAGGAGCAGATGCCGCCGCGCTCGTTTTGGCTGCAGTAGCGGGCACAGAAGCCAGCCGTGTTGGTGCATTCGGTGCCATCGCAACAAATGAACGTGGGAAAGTTGAGCTCGGTGCGGCTGCCCGGCTCAGCCGCCTCCTCACACGTGGCGCCGCTGGCGCACGAGATGTCCTCCTGTCCGTCGGACGTGCCTCCACAGCCTGCCAGCAGTCCCGCTGCCATCAGTCCTGCAATGATTGTCGCTCGCATGTGTATCTCCTGGTTTTTACAGCGTTTTCTGCCTTTCCAGGGTATCCTCGCCAACGGCGGTAGGGCAAGCGAAGTTTCCTTCCTCTCCCGGCTCCACCCTCCCGAGCTCACGCCCCGGGGTAGCGGACTCAAACCGTTCAAGCCGAACATCGAGCACTTCACGGAGTACTGCGACTGAGCTCGAGGCGCATGGCGCGCCAACCGGCCGCGAGGAGCACGGTGTAGAGGACGACGAAGAGCGAGTGGATGACCAGGTCGGGCACCGGGCTGCCGACCTGCCACGAGGCACCGGCTTCGAAGGCGCCCTTGAGGCCGCTCAGCAGATGGCGAAGGAGCATCAGCCCCGCGAGCGCGAGGCGCTGCGGCCCCTGCACCCAGATGGTGGTGAGGCAGATGCCGCCGATCAACGCATAGAAGAGCGAGAGGCTGGTGAGCGTGGCGACGGTGCCCTCGTGGAGCGCGAGCGGCTCGAGGTTCACGATGCTTCCGTAGATCTCGACGGGCCGGAGCCCCGACAGCACGCCGAAGGTGATGGCGATCAGCGCGTCAAACCCCAGCGTCGCGGACAAGAGGTGCTTTTGCATGGCGGGTTTCGGAGGAGGAACACGGCATTAACGTGCGGGGGTGCTCCCGATTGCAACGTCTGTATTCCATCCTTCCGATACTCCGCGGAGGGTCAGGCCCACACGCTCCCCGCGCGCGATGGCGCGGGGAGCGGACCCGTCATCACGGCTGAGAGCCGTAGACCTGGAACTCCCACAGCGAGTAGCCGTAGTCGGTCATCGCGCGCTGCGTGCCGTTCATGCGCACGTAGCGGCCGGTGCCGGACACGCTGAGGTCGTCGGTGCCACCGTCGCCGGTGGTGGTGGAGTAGATGTTCGTCCACGGGCCGGACGGGTCGGTCGCGGTCTGGATCTGGTAGCCGGTCGCATAGGCCGCCTCCCAGTTCAGGACCACGCGGCTGATAGTCGCGCTCGCGCCGAGATCAACGTAGATCCACTCGCTGTTGGTGAAGCCACTCCCCCACCGCGTGCCGGCGTTGCCGTCCACCACGTAGGCCGCACCAAGGCCCCCCTCGGCCGACGACGCCGTCGCCGTCTTCCCCTGCGAGAGCAGGATGGCGGCGCTCGACGACGTGCCGTAGACCTGGAACTCCCACAGCGAGTAGCCGTAGCCGGCGAGCGCGCGTTGTGTGCCGTTCATGCGCACGTAGCGGCCGGTGCCGGACACGCTGAGGTCGTCGGTGCCACCGTCGCCGGTGGTGGTGGAGTAGATGTTCGTCCACGGGCCGGACGGGCTGGTCGCGGTCTGGATCTGGTAGCCAGTCGCGTAGGCCGCCTCCCAGTTCAGGACCACGCGGGTGATGGTCGCGCTCGCGCCGAGATCGACGTAGATCCACTCGGTGTTGGTGAAGCTGCTCCCCCAGCGCGTGCCGGCGTTGCCGTCCACCGCGTAGGCCGCCTCGAGGCCCGCCTCGGCTGACGACGCCGTCGTCGGCTTCCCCAGCGAGAGGAGCGTCCCCGTGGAGCCGCCCGGCGTGGTCGCGCTCGCCTGGTTCGAGGCGGCCGAGGACCCTGCCGCGTCCACCGCCTTGACGACGTAGTAGTACGTGGTCGAGGCGGCGACCGTGCCGTCCTGGTACGTCGTGCCGGTCAGCCCGGTGGCGATCCGGTTGGCGGTGCCAGGCGTGAAGCCGGAGGTCGTCGCCCGGAAGACGTCGTAGGTGACGGCGCAGCCCGAGCCGGCCGTGCTCTCGCCCCACGTCAGCGAGAGCTGGGTGGAGGAGCTGGCCGTCGCGGAGAGCGTTCCCGGCACCGAGGGGACCGTGGTGCAGGATGCGCCGCTCACGGTGAGGGTGGCGGTGTTGCTGACCACCGTCCCGCCCGCGTTGGTGACGGCGACGGTGAACTGGGCGCCGGTGTCGGCCGCCGTGGCCGCCGGCGTGGTGTAGGTGGCCGCGGTCGCCCCAGAGATGGCGGTGCCGTTCTTGCGCCACTGGTAGCTCAGCGTCCCGGAACCGCTCGCCACCACGCTGAACGTGGCGGTCTGGCCCACCGCCACCGTCTGCGAGGCCGGCTGGGTGGTGATCGTGGGCGCGCCGACCGTCGAGCCGGAGGTGCACACCACGCCGCCGGGGTAGTTGTTCGCGACCTGCCAGGTCGACGAGCCGGTGTAGCTGACAAAGGCTGCGCGCGTCGCGTCGGACGGGTCGGCGGTGGAGGTCCAGGTGCTCCACGGGAGTGGGAACGCACACGCGGCCGAGCTCGTGCCGCCGATGCCGAGCGCCTCGGCCTGGGTGGGCAGGCGCATGCTCTGCGAGGCGCAGTACGACTGGGCGATGGCCTGCGTGTACTGCGCGCCCTGATCCGCGTAGGTCGTCATGGCACGCTGCCACGTGAGGCCGCTCTGGTTGTCCTTCACGAGCGTGCTCGAGAGGACCGTGAAGCGCTCGCCCGCGCCGCCGCACTGGGGCACGTTGTAGGCCTGCAGCTCGAACAGCGAGTAGCCGTACGCCGTGGCGCGCGCCTGGCCGTACATGCGCACGTACCGCCCCTGGACGGTGGCGAAGCTCACCGTCTCGACGCCGCCCTGCCCGCTCGTGTTGCTGGCGGCGACGTTCCAGGCCTGCCCGTCGGTGGAGTACTGGATCTGGTACTGCGTGGCGTAGGCCGCTTCCCAGTAGAGCACGACGGTGTTGAAGGCCTTCACGGCGCCGAGGTCGACCTGGAGCCAGGAGGGATCGGTCGCGCCAGCGGAGGCCCACCGCGTGGTGAGGTCACCGTCGGTCGCAAGGGTCGCCTCGAGTCCCCCGCCCTGGGTGGTGCTGCCCGTGGCCGGCTGGTGCAGCGCCAGGTTGGTGCCGGGCGGGGCGATGGTGAGCGTCGCCGCCGCGCTCGTCACGCTCCCCGCGGCGTTGCTCACGATGACCGTGTACTTGCCCGCGTCGCCGTTCTGGGCCTGCGCGATGGTGTACGTGGAGCCGTTCGCGCCCATGATGTTCACGCCGTTGAACTGCCACTGGTAGGTGAACGGCGACGTCCCGGAGACCGTGACGGAGAAGCTCACCGGATCATTGCCCCGGACGGAGACGCTGGCCGGCTGCTGCGCGATGGTCGGCGCGACCGCGGGATTGACCGTGAGGACGGCCGCGGCCGAGGTCACCGAGTTGACGGGGTTCGTCACCACCACCGTGTAGCTCGCCCCGTTGTCGCCCGCGGCGAGCACCGGGGTGGTGTAGGTGGCGGCGGTGGCGCCGGCGATGGCCGTCCCGTTCTTGCGCCACTGGTACGTGAGCGTCGGCGACCCGGTTGCCGTGACCGAGAGCGTCGCGGTCTGGCCCACGTAGGCCGTCTGGTTGGCGGGCTGTGTGGTGATCGCGACCGCGGCGGGGGCAACCACCGTGAGCGTGGCGGCGCTCGAGGTAGCCGAGCCCAGGCTGTTGGTGATCTTCACGGTGAACTGGGCGTTGTTGTCGGCGGAGGTGGTGGCCGGCGTGGTGTAGCTCGCCGCGGTGGCGCCGGCGATCGACGCGCCGTTGCGGAACCACTGGAAGGTCATTGGCGCCGTGCCGGTCGCCGTGACGGTGAACGTGGCCGGCTGGCCGGAGGTGACCGCGATGCTCGCCGGCTGGAGGATGATCGTCGGCGCCGACGCCGGGGGTTGGTAGGAGGGAACCTGCTGGATGGTGTAGGTCGCGGTCCCCGTGGCGAGGCCAGGCGAGGTCGCGGTCACCGTCACGGTGCCCGTGGTGAACTGGCTCAGGATGGCGATCTTGGCGAGGCCGCCCTCGGCCTGCAGTTCGGGATCGCCCGGCGCGTGGTAGTTGACCGAGCTGCGGCCGCCGGAGGTGGAGTAGGCATTCGAGCCGGTGGAGACGTACTGCTGGGTGCCGCCCAGGTACGTGGCGGGACCGCTGACGGAGAAGGTCAGCAGGTTCGCGGCAGTCGGGACGACGTTGCCGTTCGCGTCCTGCACCTCGGCCACCACGAACGCCGCGTCGGAGCCGTTGGCGGTCACCGCGAAGGCCGTCCCGTCCGGCCTCACCACGTTGGACACGACCTTGAGGACGACCTTGGCCGCCGCACCAGCGGTCACCTTGCTGTCGGTCGCGACCACGCTTCCGAATTGGTCGAGACACTCGGCCAGGAGCGTGCCGGCCGCGAAGGTCACGTTCCAGGACGCCTGGAACGGCAGCAGCGTGGTCGTCTGCGTGAGGTTCGAGTTCGAGTCAGAGTTCCACGGGTTCGGGGTCTTCGTGCCCTGGTCGGCGCCGTTGATGCGCAGGCGGACGGAGGGGCAGTTGCTGAAGGCGTTGACGGTCACCTGACCGGAGCGGTTCCAGTGGTGCCCCAGCCGGACGACGGGCTTCAGCGAGAAGGGCGTCCAGGCGGCCTGGTAGGCGTAGTAGAGCAGCTTCGGGAACCGGTTCGCGTCGACGGACGACGAGCCGATGGAGCGGACGCTGTTCTCGTAGGTCGACTGCTGCGGGGTGCCCCGGTACTGCTGGTACTCGGCGAAGAGGCCGTTCTCGCCGGGCGTGTCCGCGAAGTACCACTGCACCATGCCGAAGGCGTTCGCCTGCTTCGACTTGCGCCAGTCGTTGAGGAACGGCGCCAGGAAGGCAATCTCGTGGTCCCAGGCGAGCCCGCGAGCATGGCCGTTGCCCCAGTACTCCGAGCCCCAGGCCGGGTTGTTGGGGAACTGGTTCTTGACGCCCACCTCGCAGCCCTGGAGCGTGCAGCCGAGGAGCAACCCGTTCACCGGATCCGGCGTGCGGTCCGCCGCGGCCCGCGTATTGATGGGATCCCACGTCTGGTTGATGGCGATGAGCGCGGTGCCGACGGACTGGTTGGTCACGCCGTTGTCCGACTCCCAGGCAAGGATGGAGGGGTGGCTGCGGTCGCGGATGATCATGTCGCGATGCAGCTCCTTCTTGAGCGTGACGTCGTCAGCGGTCGGGGTGTTGAACCCGTTCTCTCCGTCTCCGCTCGGCTGGACGATCATGACGCCGTAGGCGTCGGCCGCATCGACGAACTCCTCGCTGCTGGACGAGTGGCCCGGGCGCCAGAGGTTCCCGCCGCCGGCGGCGAAGAGCTCGAGCTCGCGCCACTGCTGCTCATCGGGGACCGACGAGCCCAGGGCGGGATAGTCGTAGCGGCCCGAGCCGCCCCACAGGTACATCGCGTGCCCGTTGAAGTAGGGCAGGTTCTTGTCCCAGGTGATGGTCCGGATGCCGAGGGTGGTCTGGGTCGAGTCGACCACCACGCCGTTGACGCTGACGACGTGGAAGACCTTGTAGAGGTAGGGCTTCCCGAAAGTGCTGTTGTTCGGGTACCACAGCGTCGGGTTGGGGACGGTGATGCGCTGATCGAACATCGGGGTCGCCGACGAGGGGAACGTGCTCGGCGTCATCGCTGGGACGGCCTGGGTGACGGGCGGCGCGGCGACCACGACGTTGCCATTGGCGTCCACGATCTGCGTGGTCAGCGTCACCTGCTGTGTCGACGTGGTCTCGTTGAGAACGTTGGTCTGCACCGCGACGACCGCCGATTCAGCCTTCGCGGTGGTGGTCGTGGACGGAACGATCGAGACCGTGGTGGCGTGGGTGCCCCAGGTCTTCAGGTTGGAATAGACGTTGCGCGGGATGTGCACCTTGTTGGTGATGAACATCTTGGCCGGGCGGAAGAGGCCCGCCTCGGCCTGGCCGAAGCGGAAGGCGCCAGAGAAGCCGGGATTCTTGAACCAGGCGGCGTTGCGCGAGACCCGGACCGCGAGCACGTTCTGCGTCGCGCCGTCCGCCGTGAGGTACGGGGTCAGGTCGACGATGAAGGGGAGGAAGCCAATCACGTGCGAGGCCTGGGCGTTGCCGGCGACCGCGCTGATCCCCGGGAGGAGCGTGCCGTTGATGTAGACCTGCACACCGGTATGCGCGCCCTCGAACTCCACCAGGACCTTGCTGGCGGCGTACTGCGTGCCGAGGGTGAAGCGCAGGCGATACCACTGGGTGCCGCCGTCCAGGTACCCGTCGCCTCCGCCCGACACGGTGTTGAGGAAGGTGGTCAGGTAGTTCGCGCCGTGCGGGATGCCGACCTGGCTCCAGGCCGAGTCATCGAAGGACGTCGCCGCGAACGTCGTGGAGTCCTGGCCCTTCAGGTAGCGCCAGTGGCTCTGGCCGGGCATTCCGGCCGATAGATCGATGGTGACCCGCTCCGACGTCGGCGGCGCGAGCGCCTGGGCCGACACGGCCGTCGCCTCCGAGCTGTCCTCGGGTCCGCTGCACGCGAAGAAGAGGAGCGGCAGGAGCCCCGCCGCTAGGAGGAGGCGTGATGGCCTGGCGCCGGGCCAAGCCAGGGCGCCCTTCTCTAATGCCAGCACCATGCGGCGTGCTGCCGCCACGATCCACATCATCTTTTCCATGGGGCACACTCCTGCGAGGGACCGCGTGGCGGTACCTGTTATCGCGTGAAAGCGGGACATCGGGCTTAGGCCCGAATTGCATGGTAGCGCTTTCAAATGAAAGCGCTACCAAAAATTGACGGCTGCCTATGTCAGAGGAGCGGAGCGTTCTTCAGAGGGGGATTTTCAGCCTCAATGAAACGCTTTGAGTCTGAAATCCTCCTCTATACGGTCACGGCTCAATGCGTCATATCCGGCTGATTGATGACTGTATGCGTCATGATTGCACCTCCGCTTCGGACCAACCCACGTCCCCAGGGAAATGGCGCACACCCGAGCCCGTAGGGTGGAAGCTTGTTCACCTTGGTGGGAGGAGCGCATGAACTGGAAGGTTTTGTTCGTCGCGGGAGTGGTGGGACTCGCGGGATGCCGGACGCCGGCTCGTTCTGGAGCAACCGTGGAGCGGGGAGGTTCCACCCTCGCGCTCGTCGGGGGCACCATCCATGCGTCTCCGGAGGCGGCCCCCATCCCGGAGGGTGTCGTGTTGATCTCCGCGGGGCGGATCTCCGCCGTGGGGCCACGGTCGCAAGTGGAGATTCCGGAGGGAGCGACTGTCATCGACACCTCGGGCCAGACGTTGCTGGCTGGGTTCTGGAACAGCCATGTCCATTTCACCGAGCCCTGGGTGCAGGACGCGGCCCACCAACCCGCGGCCGTGCTCGAGCAACACCTGCGGGACATGCTGCTGCGCCACGGCTTCGTCCACGTCGTCGACACCGGCTCGGCCCCGGAGGACACGCTGGCCCTGCGGCGGCGCATCGAGGCGGGCGAGTTGGCTGGCCCTGGCATCCTCACCGCGGGTACCCCGCTGGTGCCGGTGGATGGCACGCCCCGGTACGTCCCGATGAAGCTGCCGGAGCTCCAGACGCCGGAGCAGGCCCGGGCCATGGTGAAGGAGCAGCTCGCGGGCGGCTCGGACGGCATCAAGCTGTTTACCGCTTCCCTCACGGCCAGGAATCCCTTTCCGGTGATGCCGCTCGCCATCGTCCAGGCGGTGACCGACGAGGCTCATGCCCAGGGGAAGCCCGTCTTCGCCCACCCGACGAATGCCGAGGGACTGACCGCGGCCGTGGAGGGCGGCGTCGACGTGGTGGTGCATACGGCTCCGATGGCCGGCTCGTTGCCGGACGCGTTCCACGAAGCCATGGTGCGCCGGAAGGTGGCGCTGGTTCCAACGCTCTCCCTCTTCGAGTGGGAGGTGAAGCGCTCCAACGCGGGGCCCGAGGAGCTCGAACACTTCACTCAGGTGTGCGCCGATCAGGTCCGCCGCCACGCCCGGCTCGGGGGCCGGGTCCTCTTCGGCACGGACGTGGGCTACATGCCCGACGACGATCCGCGGCGCGAGTACGTCCTGATGCAGCGGGCGGGGCTCTCTGTGCGAGACATCCTGGCGAGCCTGACGACGAGCCCCGCGGCGCAGTTCGGCCAGGAGTCGCGGGCCGGCCGGCTCGCCCCGGGCCTGGACGCGGACGTTGTGGTCGTTGAGGGTGACCCGTCCCGGGACATCGAGGCGCTCGCCAACGTGCGCCTGGTGCTGAGGCAGGGGAAGGTCGTCTTCCGCCAGGAGCGGTGACCGGACCCGGACGTGCGTGCCGCGAAACCGTAGCCGCCCTCCCCTTCAGCCTCGCGCCCCTCCGGGTGTATCCTCTCCGTCCTGATGCCTATTGATTTCGATAGCTACAAGGAATGGCTTTTCAAGCAAGGAGAAGCCTTCATCCACCGGACGATCCTCACGGACCGGCTGACTGTCGGACAGGCCGCGATTCAGTTCACCCGCCAGAAGCTGCGCCATGGTGCCGGCAACATCACGGAGCAGGTGAAGAAGTCGAAGAAATACAGTACGCTCTATACGATACAAGCCTATGAGCTGGGCGACGAGCTGAACAAGTCAATCACCACGAGCAAGAGCCAGACGTTGAATCGTCTCGCCTCCCAGGCGATCGTGGCTCGCAAACTGGGAGCAGGCAACTGCGATCACTTCGCGGCCGTCTCCTTCTTCTATCTCCTCGAGCATGCCAGCCCCAGCGTGGGCACGGTCTTCCGGGTCAGCGTCACCGGTCACTCCGTGGCCGTGCTGGCGGACAAGCAATGGACACCCACGGACACCACCAGGTGCAAGACCGCCGTGGTCGTGGATGCCTGGCCCACCAATCCATTCTGCGTTGCGTGGAATGACTGGTTCTACAAAGACACGTCTCCCAAGATCATCATCGGAGTCAATCCGCTCTCGGATGGAGTCGTGCGCGAGCGGATCCTGAAAGACTTTCGCGCCGATGCGAAGAAGGCGGATGAGCTCTACGAGAAGCTCCAGTCCCTGAAGAGGGAGAGCTTGAGGCACCATCTCCGCTACTACTACGACGAGAACTACCAGGAGGCGACTCCCAGCGGCAGATACCCGGACTGGACGGACGCACATCCCTTGCGTTCCGATCATCCACTCGTCGGGAAGAAGTGTTTCATCACGACCGCCTGCACGGCCGCCGCGGGGCTCGCGGACACCTGTGATGAGTTGGTCATCCTCCGGCGCTTTCGCGATGGCTATCTCTCGTGCGTCCACCCAGACGGGAAGGCACTAATCGCGGAGTACTACCGGATCGCGCCTGCCCTCGTGGATGCCCTCTACGCACACCCGGAGGCGCCAGCCTTGTTGAGCGAGTTGCTCCGGCAGGTCCGATACTGCGTGAGCCTCATCGTCCGCGAGGACTACCTCGGAGCGGTGACCGCCTACCAGGAGATGGTCACCTCGCTGAAGTCACGCGTCCTCTTCGAACTTCCATAGAAGCGGTCAGCGCAGCGCCGGGTAGTCCGTGTAGCCCTTCTCCTCGCCCGTGAAGAAGGTGGCGGCATCCGGCGGGTTGAGCGGGGCCTCGCGCCGGAAACGCTCCGGCAGGTCCGGATTGGCGAGGAATGGCACGCCGTAGGCGACGAGATCGGCTTCGCCCCGGGCCAGTGCCTCCTCTCCGGCTCGTGCATCGTAGCCGCCGTTGACGATCAAGGTGCCCTGGAAGGCCTTGCGCAGCAGCGGGGTGATGCGCTGCTCCGTGCTTGGCACCGCGTTGCCCGACACGGCCTCGGTCACATGTAGGTAGCCCAGCCCCAACCGGCTCAGCTCCCGGGCCATGTAGGTGAACGTCTCGGCCGGGGTGGAGTCCGTCATGCCCGCGTAGGGGAACGATTGGGGCGAGAGCCGGTAGCCCACTCGCTCCGCGCCCCAGATGCCCACGACCGCCCGGGCCACCTCCAGCGGGAAGCGCGCCCGGTTCTCGATGCTGCCGCCGTAGGCGTCCGTGCGCTGGTTGGAGCCATCCCGTAGGAACTGGTCCAGCAGGTAGCCGTTGCTGCCGTGCAGCTCGACGCCATCGAAGCCCGCCTCCCGGGCGTTCTCCGCCGCGCGCCGGAATTGCTCGACAATGCCGGGAATCTCCCCGGTCTCGAGCGCTCGCGGCGTCACGATGCGCGTCTTGCCCTTGAACGTGAAGACCTCTCCTTCGTAGGAGAGCGCCGAGGGCGCCACGGGCAGCTGGCCGTCATGGAAGTCCGGGTGCGAGACGCGCCCGACATGCCAGAGCTGGGCGAAGATGACTCCACCCACCGCATGGACGGAGTCCGTCACCTTCCTCCAGCCCGCCACCTGCTGGGGCGAGTGCATGCCGGGCGTGCGGATGTACCCCACGCCCTGGGGGCTGACCTGGGTGGCCTCGGTGATGAGGAGCCCGGCCGAGGCGCGCTGCTGGTAGTAGGTCGCCGCCAGGGGGTTGGGCACATTGCCATCCACCAGCGCCCGACTGCGCGTCATCGGCGCCATCACCAACCGGTTCTTCAGTTCGAGGCGGCCCAGGCGGAACGGGGACAGGAGCTTCGAGGGGTTTGCCATGGATCTTCCTTGAGGAGGTCTGGTGGACAGAAAATGCCCGGGCCGCTATGGACGCGCCATGGCATCCCGTCCAAATAAATTGACCGATCGTCCAGGCCTGCCGGACGAGCCGGTAACCGACGTTCTCGCGGATGTGCTGGACGCGATGCGCCTGGCCACCCTCATGCACGGCCGCTTCGAGCTGGGTGCTCCCTGGGGAATCCGGTTCCCGGAGTGCCCCGGCGCGCACATCGTCATCGTCGCGCGTGGGAGCGCCCGCCTGGAGGTCGAGGGAGTCGAGGGAGCGATCGTCCTCTCCGCCGGCGATCTGGCGCTGTTTCCGCACGGTGGTGGGCACACGCTGCGCGATGCGGAAGGCAGCCCGCTCCACACCCTCGGGCATGGCGAATGCCAGAGGGCCCGCGGGGTGGGGCCGATCCGGCTCGGCGGTGAGGGGGTCCGCACCACCCTGGTCTCGGGGTCCTTCCGGCTCGGGGCCGCGCCTCGCACGCCGCTGTTCGAGGGGCTTCCGCGCGTCATCCACGTCACCGCGGACGATGCCGCGACGTCCCCCTCGCTGGCGCCCATCGTGCAACTCCTCATCACGGAGAGTGCCTCGTCCAGCCCGGGCGCGACCGTCATCATGAGCCGGCTCGCGGACATCCTGTTCGTGCAGGCACTCCGGACGCACATCGCGGCGAGCCAGTGCCACGAGCACGGGCTGTGCGCGCTCGCGGATCCGCAGCTCCGCAAGGCCCTCTCCCTCATCCACGAGAGACCCTCCGAGCCCTGGACCGTGGAGAGTCTCGCGACGGCCGTTGCCCTCTCGAGGTCCAGTTTCGCCGCGCGCTTCAGCACGATCGTCGGAGAGCCCCCCTTGGAGTACCTCGCGCGGTGGCGGATGACGAAGGCCGCCCAGTTCCTTCGTGAGAGCGAGCTTGCGCTGAGCGAAGTCGCGGAGAGCATCGGTTACCAGAGCGAGGCGTCGTTCAACCGGGCTTTCAAGCGCTGGGGAGGGGTGACTCCAGGCGCATACCGGCGCGACCATCGTCGGGGGTGAACGGCACCCTGTCTGCTTTTGGATGCTCGGGGGGTTACGGACCTCCCGGGTGGTCCCCGTGTGAAGGCGGCTCTTCCCGGAGCCGCCTCTCCTTGAGCAGGGTGACGAACTCGTCGCTCACCGTATGGTCGTGGGTCCTGGCCGCGTGCGCCACCAGATGCTCCCGCAGCTCCTGAGCCCGCCACGGCTCCAGCACCTTCGCGAGCTGTGCGTACACCCCCCGGAAGCGGGGATCATCCAGGTGCTCCGCGACGCGGGGGTTGGTCTCTCCCAGGAACGTCTGGACGATGAAGAAGTCCTGCAGCTTCTCGTGGCGGAAGTGCCACTCGCGCCATCCGCTTCCCCCGGCGCCCTGCCACTCCTGGCGCACCACCATCTTGAAGTCCTCCTTCTCCATCATCGGCAATTCCTTGCGGAACTCCTCCTCCGGAATGGCGCGCCGGTCCTCCAGCCTCATCTGGTAGGCCTCCTCCGAGAGCTTCTCCAGCGGGAACGCCTCCCGGAATTCCCCCCGGTAGGCCCCTGCCATCAGCTCGTACTGCTGCTGCAGCAGCCGGAAGAGATCCGGCGTGTGTCCCGCCGCCAGCATCTGCGCCACCACCGTGAGGTCCATCGGGTTGGAGAGCACCTCCAGCATGGCCCGCCGCTCCTCCTTCGTCTGCCCGGGCGGCCCCAGCGCCTGCTCCAGGAACCGCTCGCACGTCTCCCGGTACGCCTCCCCTCTCCTCTTCGCCTCCTCCCCCGGCTGCGGCTCGCGGCCGCGCAGGAACTCCGCCACCTGCTGCTCCGTGAGTGGCTGCAACTCGTACCGCCGTGCCGTGGCTGGCGGCGTCCACTCCATCCTCTGCGTCGCCAGCAGGATGTTTCCGTGGAACTTCGGCTCCACGAACTGCACCACCCGCGCCCTCGTGTCCGCCGCCACCTCGTTGAGCCCGTCGATGTAGATGTCCAGCGCTCCGCTGTAGATGAGGCTCTGCAGGAAGCCGGTGTCCCTCGCCAGTCCCTCCAGCTTGGCCTGGATGGCCTCGAGGACCCCCTGCTTGCAGTCCTTGGCCGGCAGGTACACCGCCAGCGCCTTCGAGCGGCACAGCAGGTACTGGATGAATATCGACTTGCCCAGCCCCGAGGCCCCCTCCAACACCACCTGCCCCTTCAGGCGTGGGATGGCTTCCAGCAGCGGGTCCCGCTTCCCCGTGGAGACGTCACGCACCTCGGTGCGGCCGAAGTAGCCCTGGGGGGAGAAATGCTTCAGGCCCGCCTCCGCCAGCAGCAGGGAGCGGAAGGGCGCCAGCAGCCGACGCCGCAGGAAGGGCACCCACGTGAGCAGCAGGCCCACGTAGCCGAAGCCCAGGAGCTTGCGCACCCATGGATTCCAGAAGAACACCGCCTGCACCTTCGCCGAGCGCGGGTAGAAGAAGAGGAGCAAGAGCCAGAAGCCCACGTGCCCCGCGACGCTCCAGGCCACCAGCTCCGGGACGACGGACTTACGCTTCCGGGCGGGTTCCCGGGCGATACCGAGGGAGTCGATGACCGCGAGCACATTCGCCGCCTGGAGCGCATGTTCGCTCCCCAGGTTCTCCTGATGGACCCGGAGCAGGGGGACATCCTCCTGCGTCCACCCGCTACGGCCGAGCAGGACCACCTGGGAGATCCGCTGTGCCAGGTCTTCTCGAAGCGCGGGGTACTTCCCGGTGTGAGGCCAGAGCGCGGCGAAGTCCCGCAGCGTCTCTCGCGCCTCCTGGATGGGGAGCTCCCGGGGGAGCTGCGAGTCCGGCCGCCACCCCAACCACCGCAGCACCCGCTCCACCTGGGGCTCGCCTCCGCCCAGGCCATGTGCCCGCGCCAGCCACTTGCCGTGCTCTTCGGGCTCATCCACCTTCAGCGCGAGCAGCAGCGCCACGTCCTCCAACGCCAGCGGGGTCATGCCGGCGAGGGCCTGCCACTCCGCACCGAGCTGAAACTCCTCCCAGCTCTTGGAACTCCTGTTCGCATCCTCGATGGTGAGGATGGCGCGGGAGGCCTGCTCCCGGGCGCCCAACTGGCCCAGCGCCTTGAGCACCTCCAGGCGGACCTTCAGATCCGGGTCCTCCAGCATCCCGGCGAGCTGCGGGGCCCACTCGCGGGCTCCCACCTGCCCCAGCGCCTTCGCCGCCGCCTTGCGGACCTCCGGGTCCGAGTCCTTCAGCAAGCCGGCGAGGCGCGGGGCCTGCTCCCGGGCCGCCTCTCCCATGGAACCCAGGCTGAGCGCCGCCGCCGCGCGGGTGATGGGATCGTGCGCCTCCAGCAGGCGCACGATCCGGGGGAGTTGCTCCGGGTTGGCCGCATCGATGTTCCCCAGGGCCTGCTCCAGCGTCATGCTGATGACCAGGTCCTGCTCCCTCAACAGCATGTCGGCGAGACGAGGAACGTAGCTCTCGGCGGCCCTGCCCATCTGCCCGAGGGCATCCACCGCCAGCAGTCGGACCACCGGAACCGGGGACCCCAGCATCTGTCCGATGAGGCGGGAGACATCCTTCCTGTCGGCCTCCCCCAGGAGCCCCAGGCTGATCATCGCCGCCTTCCGGACGCGCAGGTCCGGGTCCTTCAGCAGCCCGGCCAGGCGGGGCACGTACTCCTTCGCGGCCTCGCCCATCTCTCCCAGGGCCCGCGCCGCCTGCGCACGAACACGCGCGTCCGGATCCTTCAACCTGCTGGCGAGCCGGGGGACGTGCTCCTTCGCGACCTCGCCCAACTCTCCCAGGGCCCGCGCCGCCCTTTCACGGACATGCCAGTGCGGGTCCTTCAGCAGGGCGGCCAGGCGGGGCACGTGCTCCTTCGCGGCCTCGCCCTGCGCTCCCAGGGCCCACGCCGCCTTCTCACGCACCTTCTCGTTCGGGTCCGTCAGCAACACCTCGATGAGGAGGGGCGCCTGCTCCCGGGCAGCCGCGCCCAACGTTCCCAGGATCTCCGCCGCACGCTCGCGGACTTTCGGATCCTTCTCCTTCAACAACTGCCCCAGGCGGGGGCACTGCGCCCGGGCCGCCTCGCCCATGTGTTCCAGGACGCTCAGCGCGGCCTCACCCGCCCAATCCCCCTTCAGCGCCAGGTCGACGAGCCGGGGGAGCTGCTCCCGAGCCGCCTCGCCCATGTTCCCCAGGGCCACCATCGCCGCATCCCGCGCAAGCTCCCGCTCACGGAGCGCCTCGCGCCTGCCCTGCAGGTTCGTCAACGCAATCCCCGTGCGGTCCGGATCCGACTCCTCCAGCAGGTCCATCAGGTGCGGAGCCATGTCCGGGGTGGCCGTTCCCAGGGTGCCCAGGGTGACGAGGGAGGCCTGCCAGAGACGTTCCTTTCCAGCGCTCAGGGCCTGCTGCACGCGGGGCTCCCGGACGAAGGCCTGGAGCCGCTCGCGCACCCCTGGCACGACGTCCACCGCTCCAGCCAGCGACAGCAGGGCATGGGCCACCACCTCGTCGTCGGCGTCCTCCAGCGCCGCGAGCAGCCCCCGGGCATAGGCCTCGTTCTCGCGAGCGGCCAGCGCGTCCGTGCTCCGCAAGGGAGCCGGGGACGCCCGCGCCAGTCCACCGAGCGCCACCGCGGCCACGAGCACCAGCACCCTCACGCCCCGTCCGGACATGGGCCCTCCCACCGGGAGCCGGGCTCAGCTCCGTCTCCCCGGCCGCTGTCTGGGGGCTGGGCTCGCGGCTGCTCCGTCTGCCACCTCGCCTCGAGCAGGGTGATGACGTCGTCGCTCACCGAATGGTCATGCGTCTCGGCCGCATGCTCCACCAGTTGGTCCCGCAACGCCTGGGCCTGCCGCGGCGCCAGTAGCCTCGCCAGTTGGAGGTACACCCCCCGGAAGCGGGGCGCATCCAGGTGCTCCGCGACGCGGGGGTTGGACTCTCCCAGGAACGTCTGGACGATGAAGAAGTCCTGCAACTTGTCGTGGCGGAAGTGCCACTCGCGCCCCTCCAGCCCCTCGGCACCCCACCACTCCCGGCGCACCACCATCTTGAAGTCCTCCAGAATCAGCAATTCCTTGCGGAACCGCTCCTCCGGAATGGCGCCCCGGTCCTCCAGCCTCATCTGGTAGGCCTCCTCCGAGAACTTCTCCAGGGGGAACTCCCCCAGGCTCACCGCCCGGTACTCCCGTGCCATCAGCTCGTACTGCTGCTCCTGCAGGTGGAAGAGGTCCGGCGTGTGCCCCGCCGCCAGCATCTGCGCCACCACCGTGAGGTCCATCGGGTTGGAGAGCACCTCCAGCATTCCCCGCCGCACCTCCTCCGTCCGCCCGGGCCACAGCGCCTGCGCCAGGAAATGGTCACACGCCTCCCGGTATGCCGCCCCTCTCCGCTTTGCCTCCTTCCCCAGCAGCGGCTCGCGGCCGCGCAGGAATTCCGTCACCTGCCCCTCTGTGAGCGGCTGCAACTCGTACCGCCGTGCCGCGACTGGCGGCGTCCAATCCATCCCCTGCGTCGCCAGCAGGATGTTTCCGTGGAACTTCGGCTCCACGAACCGCACCACCCGCGCCCTCGTGTCCGCCGCCACCTCGTTGAGCCCGTCGATGTAGATGTCCAGCGCCCCGCTGTAGATGAGGCTCTGCAGGAAGCCGGTGTCCCTCGCGAGGCCCTCCAGCTTGGCCTGGATGGCCTCGAGGACCCCCTGCTTGCAGTCCTTGGCCGGCAGGTACACCGCCAGCGCCTTCGAGTGGCACAGCAGGTACTGGATGAACATCGACTTGCCCATGCCCGAGGCTCCCTCCAACACCACCTGGCCTCTCAGGCGTGGAATGGCTTCCAGCAGCGGCTCCCGATTCCCCGTGGAGACGTCACGCACCTCGGTGCGGCCGAAGTAGCCCTGGGGGGAGAAGTGCTCCAGACCGGCCTCTGCCAGCAGCATGGGGCGGAAGGGCTTCAGCAACCGGCGCCGCAGGAAGGGCACCCATGTCAGCAACAGGCCCACGTACCCGAGGCCCAGGAGCCTGCGCACCCACGGATTCCAGAAGAACACCGCCTGCACCTTCGCCGAGCGCGGGTAGACGAAGAGGAACAGGAGCCAGAAGCCCGCGTGCGCCGCCCAGCCCCAGGCCGCCCACTGCAGGAGGGAGGACTCGCGCGGGGGAATGGAGTCGATGACCACCGCCACGCTCTCCGCCCGGGACGGCTTGCTGCTGCTCCCCAGGTTCTCCTGATGGACCCGGAGCAGGGGGATATCCTCCTGTGCCCACCCGCCACGGCCGAGCAGGACCACCCGGGAGATCTGCTGCGCGAGGTCTTCTCGAAGCGCGGGGTACTTCCCGGTGTGCGGCCAGAGCGCGGCGAAGTCCCGCAGCGTCTCTCGCGCCTCCCGGATGGGGAGCTCCCGGGGGAGCTGCGAGTCCGGCCGCCACCCCAACCACCGCAGCACCCGCTCCACCTGGGGATTGTCTCCGCCCAGGCCATGCGCCCGCGCCAGCCACGTGCTGTGCCCTTCGGGATCCTCCGCCTCCAGCGCGAGCAGCTGCGCCACGTCCTCCAACGCCAGCGGGGTCATGTCGACGAGGGCCCGCCAGGGCTTCGACTCGTTGGACGCCTTCGCCAAGGACATCCCGTCCTCGTTCAGGCGGAGGATGAGGCGGGAGGCGTACTCCCGGGCGCCCCACTGGCTCAGCGCATCCATCGCCTGGTAGCGAACCATCCTGTCCGGGTCATCCACCAACTCGGCGATACGGGAGCGCTCCTTCCGGGAGCCCACCTGCATCAGTGCAATCACCGCCATGTTACGGACGCCGGGATCCGAGTCCTCCAGCAGCTCGGTGATCTGGGGAGCGTACATCCAGGCCGCCTTGCCCGCGCTGGCGAGCTCGAAGAGCGTCCTCTCCCGGACCTGCGGGTCCGGGTCCAGCAAACCGGGCCCCTGCCTGATGGCCCGTATCCACTTGAAGGGCATCTCCAGGCCCCACCCGAATGCCTCCAGGCCCCACCAGATCGGCTCCTGCCACCAGTCCGGCTTCCACCGGCCCTCCCCTTCCACCGACTCCAAGGCCTCCTTCGCCGTGGTGCGGACGGCCTCATGGGGGTCATCCAGCAACGCGCGGAGGCGGCCGGCCTTCGTCCGGGCGGCCACGCCCATGCTCCCCAGGAACCGCGCCGCGCGCTGCCTGACCTCCGGGTCCGGATCCTCCAGCAGCGCCACCGCTGCGGCCTCCTTGAGCCGCGTGTCCTCCACCTGGAGCATTCCGAGGACGCCCGGACCCTCCAGCCGCGCCGCCGCCGTGGCCTTCTTGAGCCGCATGTCCTGCCCCTGGAGCATTCCGAGGAGGTGCGGAGTCATGTCCGGGGAGGCCATTCCCAGGGTGCCCAGGGTGATGAGGGAGGCCTGCCAGAGAGGTCCCTCTCCGGCGCGCAGGGCCCGCTGCACGCGGGGCCCCCGGGCGAAGGGCTTGAGCCGCTCGCGCACCCGTGGCACGACGTCCACGACCTCGGTCAGCGACAGCAGGGCCTGGGCCACCACCTCGTCGTCGGCGTCCTCCAGGGCCGCGAAGAGTCCCCAGGCATAGGAATCGTCCTCCCGGGTCAGCTCCGCCCACATGTCGCTGTCGAGTTCCGATTCGAGGGAGATGCGATCCTTCTCTACCTGCGCCCGCCCAAAGAACAACAGGGAGATCAAGAGCACCAGCACTCCCACGTTTCTTCTGTGCATGGGGACTCCCGTCGAGTGGTTGCCGCCCCCTCCCCCCCTGGACACACGCATGGGGCCTTCGAGTTGGAGTCAGCGCGCGCCCGATGTGATTCACGGCGGGTACGTCTCCACGCCCGGCGAACGAGCACACTCCAGGCACGCTTGGGGGAGCAGCCTCCTCTGGCGCTTGCCTTCCTGAGACAGGACGGCAACCGTGCGGTGGCTCAGCACCTCGTGCCCAGGAGCCACTCCTTGCCCTCCCCTTCCCGGCGACTCTTCACGACTGTCATTGGCACCGTCCTGCTGTGGAGCCTTCCCATGCCGTCATGGGCCCAGGCTCCCGCCTCCCCGGAGCCCACGCGCATCGCCCTGCGCGCCGCGCGGCTCTTCGATGGGAAGAGTGACAGGGTCCTGGCGGATGCGGTCATGCTCATCGAAGGCTCGCGCATCCAGGCCGTGGGCACCGGCCTCTCCATCCCCTCGGGGGCACGGGTCATCGACCTGGGCGACGTCACCCTGCTGCCTGGGCTGATCGACGCGCACTCGCACCTGCTGCTGGAGGTCGACACGGAGAGCGGCGGCGACAGCTTGATCGCCACCGTCGCCCAGAGAAGTACCGCCGAGCGCGCGCTCCTGGGAGCGAAGCTGGGCCGCGAAATGCTCGAGGCTGGCGTCACCACGGTGCGCGACCTGGGCAACTCCGGGCTCAACGGGGACGTGGCGCTGCGCGACGCCATCCAGCGTGGCTGGGTGCAGGGCCCGCGCATCTCCGCCTGCACCCGCGCGCTCGCTCCACATGGCGGGCAGTTCCCCACGCTCCAACCGCCAGCTCAGGCCCTCATCGAGCAGGAGTACGTCACCATCTCCGGCGTGGAAGCGGCCCGGCGCGCCGTACGGCAGGCCATCTCCGACGGCGCGGACTGCATCAAGGTCATCGTCGACAACGGGCACAACCTCCTCTCGCTGGAGGAGCTGAAGGTCATCGTCGAGGAGGCCCACCGCAAGAAGCGCCCGGTGGCGGCGCACACCACTACCGACGAGAGCATTCGCATCGCGGTCCAGGCGGGCGTCGACTCCGTCGAGCACGCGTACTCCCTCCCCGATGACGTGCTGGCGCCCATGGCCCGCAAGCGCATCTTCATGGTGCCTACCGAGGGCCCGATGGACGCGTGCGACTCGTTTGACGCCAAGACGGGCAACGTGGAGCGCTGCAGGAAGCTCATCGCCAAGGCCCATGATCACCTCCGTCGCGCGGTGACGGCGGGCGTTCGGCTTGCCGCGGGCTCGGACATGTACGTCGTGATGCCAGGGCTGACGCGAGGACAGGCCAGCGTGAAGTCGTTCAGCGCCTATGCCGAGGCCGGCCTCAAGCCCGTGGACGTCCTGCGCGCGGCGACAGTGAACGCGGCGGAGCTACTCCGCATGCAGGACCAGATTGGCTCGCTCGAGCCGAACAAGCTCGCGGACCTGCTCGCGGTGGAGGGCGACCCGCTGAAGGACATCGGGGCGCTGAAGCAAGTGCGGTTCGTGATGAAAGACGGACAGGTGGTCCTGGACGCCCGGAGTCAGAAAGAGCGAGTGGATGAATCGACACGCTGAGCGGCGCTGGTGATAGCGAGCGGTAGCCCGGCACGGCAGGGGCGCCACCTCCAACTCCACGGGCCCGGCCCGGTGAGTGTCAACGTAGTTGTCGCGAGAAGCTGACTCAAGTGACTCACACTCATGCGAGTAAGGAGTCGCCCCGTCTCCCAGGAGACACGGGATGACACGCCGACCGTTGCGAACTGTCGTCATCGGGCCGCTGGATGTGGTTGCAGGCCCACGCCCTGGTCACTCCCGTGGAGCAGAAGCATTCGGCATGCATCCTGCTCAACAACCATCCATGTACACGCGACGTTCCATCCAAGCGGTCATCATCCTGGGAATCCTGGCCATTGGAGCTGGGGCCATGGCCCAGATGCCGGCGAGCGGCGCCTTGCAGCAGCGTCCTCCGTGCGTTCCCGAGATTCGCGATGCGGCCACCTTCTCCGCCTACGCCCACCCGATCGAGACCGACAAGGTCGGCAAGTTCCTCATCGATCTGAAATCGGACCGCATCTACTACTTCGACGTCAATCTCTACCGGCTGCACTACGACTTCGTCTCCAAGTTCATCCTCCAGCACCCGATGACCCCGGAGGAGCGGGCGGCGTACTTCCTGAACTATCGGGAGGAGAAGCCGAACTACATCCTCGGCTACATCACGTATCACCAGAGCGCGAAGCGGTGGACCTTCAGCTTCTGGGAGAGTGATCGGATCCGCGCGGCCGACGTGCGCCGCACCCGCGAGCGATTGCTCCAGACGTTCTTCGTCAAGGACCTCGCCTATCGCCCCGAGTCGACGATGCAGGAGGCACTGCTCGCCGAGCTGACCGACATCCCCACCGTCACCAGCGATGCGCTCTACAAGCAGGCCGACTACCGGCCCTTCAACCTGGGCAAGGCCATGGGCCGCCTGCGCATTGTCCCGCCGGGCACCGCCTACGCGTCGCTCCTCTTCGAGCCCGAGGACATCGTCGTCCTGCAGGAGTCCTACCCGGACCTGCCACCCGTGGCCGGTGTGCTCTCGACGCAGTTCTCCACACCGCTGTCCCACGTGAACCTGCGTGCCCGGGCCTGGGGCATCCCCAACGCCACGCTCAAGGACGCCGCCACGCGCTATGCCGCACTGGACGGTCAGCTCGTCCGGCTGGAGGTCCGGGGCCAGTCCCACGTGCTGCGCCCGGCCACCGTGCGCGAAATCGCTGCCTGGAGGCAGGCCCGCGAGTCCGCGCGGACGGTGATCATCCCTGACGCCGAGCTGGAGGTCCGTGAGCTCCGCCCGCTGAAGAGGATGAGCGCCCTGGATGCCCGTATCTTCGGCACGAAGGCGTCGAATCTTGGGGAGATCCTCCAAGCCCGCCCCAAGGGCGTCCAGGTCCCCGACGGGTTCGGCATCCCGTTCGTCTTCTACGTCGAGCACCTGAAGCGCCATGGCCTCGACACCGAGTTGGAGGTGATGCTGGCCGAGCCGCGCTTCCAGCAGGACGCCGCGTGGCGCAAGGAGCACCTGGCGTCCTTCCGTGCTCGTATCCTCGCAGCCCCTATCGATGAGGTGCTGCTCACGCAGGCGGAGGCCCAGGTGCGCGAGCAACTGGGCGGCAAGGGCGTCTTCGTGCGCTCGTCCACGAACGCCGAGGACTTGAAGGGGTTCAACGGCGCCGGCCTGTACGACACGGTGCCGAACGTGGTGGGGCGCGAGGCGCTGGGCGAGGCCATCAAGCAGGTCTGGGCCTCACTGTGGAACTTCCACGCGGTGGAGGAGCGCAAGCGCTTCGGCATCGAGCCGCGCTCCGTGTTTTCAGCGGTGCTGGTGCAGGTGGGCGTCAACGCGACCGCGGCCGGAGTGCTGGTGACGAAGAACCTCTACGACCCGAGCGACGATCACACCTTCACCATCAACGCCAAGCACGGGCTGGGGCTCAGCGTGGTGTCCGGAACCACCGTCCCCGAGCAGGTCCTCTATGACATCCGCTACCCGGGCGCCCGGGTGCTCTCGCGCTCGGCCGACGCGACGATGCTCGTGTTCGATGAGCAGGGCGGCATCAAGGAGCTCTCCATCGCCAGCGCAGCGCCCGTGCTCTCGGAGGTGCGCGCGAGGGACCTCTCACTGGCGGCGGCGAAACTGCTGAAGGTCTTCCCCGACGGTGGTCCCCTCGACATCGAGTGGGTGCTGGAAGGCGAGAAGGTCTGGATCGTCCAAGCTCGCCCGTTCATCGACGGCGGGGTCTGAACCCAGCACCGTCTCAGGCCACGGCTCAGAGCGTGGCGAAGACGTCACCGAGCGTGGCGAGCATTGACTCCGAGCTCCGCACGCGGAACGTCGACCCGGTGAGGCGCGCCGACTCGATGCGGTCGACGCGGAGCACGCGCACCGCCCCGCGCAGGTGGTCCCAGACGAGCAGGTACCAGGCGGGCCAGCTGAGCAGGAGGTAGTGCGGCTCCACGACGCGCACCGTGCGCACCTCGTTCGCGCGGTACGTCAGCTCGAGCGCGCGCTGCTCGAAGAACGACTCCTGGATGGGACGGAGCACGGCGGCACTGGGCGCCTTCCACGACCCGGCGATGTTCCTCGAGGTGGGACCGACGAGAATCCTCCGGCGCAGCCCGCTCACCCGTGCGCGCTCCTCCGGCGGAAACGTGGCGGAGAGCTTTTGCCGCAAGCCTTTGACCGTCGAGAGCAGGAGGGGGGAGCCCAGCCGCTCCGCGAGTGCCAGCGCGAGCAGGAGGTCGAGCGTTTCCCGTGCGTCGAGTTGAACGCGCCCCAGCCCCGTTCGCGCCGGCACGCGCACGCCGCCGCCGCGACCCGCGTCCGACTCGATGGAGACGCCACGCGCCGCGAGCCGGGACAGGTCTCTGCGGACGGTCCGCACGCAGACGCCCAACTCGGCCGCCAGCTCGGGAGCCGTCCAGGAAGGCCGGGAGGCGAGGAGGCCGAGGACGCGGTCCAGGCGGTCGGTGACGGGTTCGCGCATCAAACGTGACTCATTCTGTCACCTTTTGGGTACAGATTCACCGGGTCGCGAACGAACGCGGCCAGAGCACGAGAGACCCATGACCCTTTTGCGCGGAATGAGCACCATCAACCTCTGGGCGGACGACCTGCGGGCCGCGACCCGTTGGTACGCGGAGTTGCTGGGTGTCGAGCCCTACTTCAGCAGCGAGGCCGCCGGGCGTGGTCCCGGCTACGTCGAGTTCCGTCTCGGCGACTCCCAGCAGGAGTTGGGCATCATCGACCGGCGGTTCGCGCCTCCGGGGCTCGCCACGAACCGAGGTGGAGCCATCCTTTACTGGCACGTCGACGACGTGGCTGGAGCGCTCGCGCGGCTGCTCGCGCTGGGGGCCGAGCCCCTCGAGGGCGTCACCGAGCGTGGCCCCGGCTTCGTCACGGCGTCGGTCATCGACCCCTTCGGCAACGTGCTGGGCATCATGTTCAATCGTCACTACCTCGACGTCCTGGGGGCCCGCCATGGCTCGCGCTGAGCGGCGCGGCGTCGACGAAGCCCCGGTGAGGTTGTTCCGCGACGCGGCGGAGTTCGAGGCGTGGCTCCAGGCGCACGTCGATGCCCGCGCCGGGGTCTGGCTGAAGCTCGCCAGGAAGGGCTCGGACGTTCCCTCGCTGACGGACGACGAGGCGGTCGACGTGGGGCTGTGCTTCGGATGGATATCCGGTCAGCGGAGGTCACTCGACGAGCGCTTCTATCTCCAGAAGTACGTCCCGCGCCGGCCGCGCAGTCGCTGGTCTCGTGTGAACGTGAGGAAGGTCGAGGCGTTGCTCGCCGCGGGCAGGATGCGGCCCGCCGGTCTCGCCGAGGTCGAGGCTGCCAAGGCCGATGGGCGCTGGGCCTCCGCCTACGAGTCGCAGCGAAACGCCACGGTCCCGAGCGATGTCGCGTCCGCGCTGTCGGCGAGCCCACGGGCCGCGCTGGCCTTCGAGGGGCTCGGCAGGACGCGGCGGTATGCACTCGTCCTCAAGGTCGTGACGGCGCGCACCGGGAAGGGGCGCGCGAGCCAACTGCGCCGCCTCGTCGCCTCGCTCGAGTCAGGGAGGTCTTGATGCATCCGGGGAAGGCCCCTGTCCCGGGGGTAGCCTCCTCCTTCATCAGCCCCGAGCAGGCCGAATTGAACCTGCAGCGCGAGCTGGCGAACGACGACTTCGACACCACGCGCGCCCGCGCCAAAGCAGCCTGGAACCACGTACTGTCGAAGGTGGAAGTGGAGGGCGGCAGTATCGACCAGGTGCGCACCGTCTATTCCAGCCTGTACCGCATGGTGCAGTTCCCGAACAAAATGGATGAAGTGGATGCCGCCGGCCAGCCGGTACACTGGAGCCCGTACAACGGCAAGGTGCTGCCCGGCCACTGTGCACCTAGAGAACGGCAAGAAAATAAGCATCAACGTGCCGGGCAATGGCTCCGACAAGCGCTACATCCGCGCCGCGAAACTGAACTACCCCGAGCGGATGACTTTATTGCAAACTTCAGCAGTCGATGCTGCCCCGCATGACGGGCACGCAGCGGCCGGTGATGCGGACGTCGCGGACGGCGCCGCCGACCTTCACGACATCGACCTCGATGATGCTCCTGCGGCGCATCTCTACGCCCTGTTCGATCGTCACATGGACCTGGCTGTCCGCCTCGCTTGCGAGGCTCGCCAGATAGGCTGCCAGCGCGCCAGAGGCGCTGCCGGTCGCGGGATCCTCCATGACGTTGTCGAGCGGCGCGAACATCCGGGCGCGGAGCCGCCAAGGGTTCTGGCGTTCGCGCACATAAAGAAAGAGGGAGAAATCCATCTCCTGGTGGTGGCGCGCGGCGGCCTCGTGGAAGACCGCGAGGTTCGGACGGGCGGCGGCGAGCGCGTCAAGACCCTCGACTTCGGCTAGCGCGAAGGGCAGGCCCACCGAGGCAAAGACCGGGAGGTGCGTGGCAGTCCGGATAACAGCGGGATCGAGCGAGGCGCAGCGGGCGACAAGATCGACCTCCACTTCGTTCCCGAGGCGCAAGACATCGACAGTGACGTAGTCGGTCGTGGGCATAAGTGGATTCCTCGGATTATATAGTCCGTCCCGTCGCACCTCACCTACAAGGAGTTTCCCATGCACCGTCTGATCGGAAAGATAGGCTTCACATTGCTCATGGCCGCTGCCGCGGCCATGCCTTCCAAGGCCTTCGCCCAATCGTGCTCCACTTCGACCGCCTATTACGGCGAGCTGCTGCAGGTCGCGGACCTCGACGGCAACGGCACCAACGAAGCCGTCTGCAACGCCTACAGCGAGATCAACGTGGTCAGCGGCACGACCGCGACCCGCTACCCGCTGAGCAACACCTACTGGACGCTGGCCTCCGTCATCGATGTGGACGGATCGCCAGGTGCGGAAGTCGTGCTGAAGCAGGGCAACCAGCTCACAATCATCAAGCATTACTCGCGAACCACGTCCTACTTCAACATCGGCGCCACGTGGGAGATCGGCGCATTCGCCGACGTGGACGGCATCGCTGGCAACGAGATCGCCGTCACCACTCCGACCCAGCTCCGCATCGTGTACGCGCGGACCGGAACCATCACTGATCATTACGTAGGCACGGCTTTCCGGGTGGCCACCGGCGCGGTCTCGGACATGGACAGCAACGCAGGCAAGGAAATCCCGTTGGAGGCGGGCAGCAACCTGATGATCTACGGCCGGAGTGCCGGACTGCGTAGCTTCTACATCGGCGGCACCAACTGGAAGGTCTGCACCGAAATCGCGAACTGCGCCAGCGACATGAACGGCGTGACCGGCGCCGAACTGCTGATCGCGCTGCCGAGCGAAGTGCGGATCGTGTCGCTGCAATCGGGGACGATCAACAGCTATTGGATCGGCAGCCAGTATGCGACGCTGCGCGACGGCGTGCGCGACTTCGACGGCGTCGCCGGCAACGAAATCGCGATGGCCCAGGGCGGCAACGGCAATCTGCTGATCCTGCGTCCACGCGCCGGCTACCTGCAGACCATCAACGGCGCCGGCACCTTCGGCAGTTCGTGGACGCTCGTCGACTACGTCAATCTTGATGGCGTGGCCGGTGACGAGATCCGGGTCCGCTCCAACGCCAACAACCGCATTTACCGCGTCTACCCGCTTTCGGGCACGGTCAGCGCGGAGTAAAAGCGCCTAACAAAAGCCCTGTTTGAGGGGCGCGCCCTCTCTAGAGAGAGGGCTCAGCCCTTACTTTTGTTAGGCGCTTTAAGCGCCCTATGGATTCGCTGCTTACTTTGCGGGTTGCGACGCTGCGACGAACCGGATCGCGTCGGCTACCGCCTTCGGATTCTCGCGATGGATGTTGTGGCCCGTGGCGTAGTACTGGTGGGTGCCGCGCGAGAAACCGGCGAACAGGACCGCGTGCTGGCGCTTCCACAGCGCCT
>NZ_PZOX01000010.1 GCF_003044305.1 Vitiosangium sp. GDMCC 1.1324
CGCGGGTGCCGAGAGCGCCGGGTGAGGTGTGCCAGCGCATGCTGCGCAAGCAGCCCGGGGAGAGGTACACGGACGCACGGGCGGTGGACGCGGCGCTGGAAGAGGCGTTGAAGCAAGCGGACGAGACGTGGGAGGTGCCACTGTGCGAGACGTGGGGCCCCCACCACGCCACCACCGATCGGCAGAAGGACATGTGGGCGGGCGGCGACCTGCTGGCGTTGTACGAGCGCCTGGCCTCCTACGCGCAGCGGCCCGTGCGGGGCAAGCCACGTCCGCTGCACGAGGTGTCCACCCTGGGCTCGGCCGGAGAGGAACCACCCGGAGAGGTGGAGCCGTTGCCCACGCCCGCCGTGGAGCCCGCCCCGCCTCCGGCATCTCTCGTGGACGAGGTCCAGGTGGCGCCCGCTTCGCGCGAGGAGTCGGAGAGCGCCGCGCCCCCGGCCGCACCGGTGGCCACGGAGGAAACATCGCCCACGGCCCTGACTGTGGACACGGCGCCGCTTCCCAGCGAGGAGCCCATCGTGGCAACGGAGCCGCCGCCAGCCCCGGCCAGGCCCGCCACGCGCTCGCGACGGGCGCTCCTGGCCGCCGGTGCTCTCTTGGTACTGGGTCTGGGCATGTGGCTCGCCTTGCGTCCGCCCCGTGCCTCCGAAATCCTCACCTTACCAGTAGGGACACCCTGGGCAAACCTACCGCCGGAGTTCTACCCCGTGACCCTGGAGCCGGACAGCCAGGAAGTGGCGCCCTCGAGCAAGCGGCCGGAAGGTGACGGAGGCGCAGCGCCGGAAGCGGCACCAACCCCTGCGCCCGTCGCCCGTGCGACGCCCTCCAAGGACACGCGCGTGAAGACTCCCGCCAAGGCTCCCGCCCCCCAGCAGCCCAAGCCACAGCCGAAGAAGACGAGCAGTGCGGCCGGCACGGTAGGTGCGCTCGCGGCCACCTGCACCCTGGCCTCCGGGTGCGTCGGCCCCACCACCACGCCCCAGGTGCGGCCCACGCCCCCGCCCGCCGCCGATTGCCCGCCCCGCGCCGTGGAGACCATGAAGGAACTGGGCATTCCCCCGGGGACGACGAGGGGCGCCGGTTGGCCGGAGAACGTCTATAACAAGTACGTCACCGTGCATGAGGGCCCGGTCACCACATTCGAAATCGACCAGACCGACACGAAGCTGCCCCCGGGCACCCTGCTCTCCGGGGAGATCTTCTTCGGCGAGACCCGCATCTACGGGCGCTTCACCCAGGCCCGCACGCCCGGTGGTGACACGTACCCCGTGTGCATGGTGCTCACCAATCGCGAGGGGGACATCGGCATCGGACGCATCGGCATCGAGTGGAAGCCAGGTGGAAAACCCGGCACGGCCCAGGTCATTTTCTCTCAAGGGGTGAAGGCGGTGGAGCGCTTCGAGTAGGCGGCCTGACAACGGCTGGCTGGACAGTGGCGAATGAAGCAGGGGCCAACGTCCTGAGTCCCTGGTATTCTGGCCACTCCGGAGGTTGTGCCACCCATGCCCGTCCCGTCCCCCACTGCCGCTCCCCTGTTGTTCGCACTCCTCAGTGGCAGTCCCCTCATGACCCCACCCGTGCCCGCCCCCTGGGACGTAGGGGCCGCGCGCTACGTCGAGTTGACGGCGGAGGGAGCCGGGCAGGAGCACGAGGTGGACATCAGCCCCGGCCGCACCACCAGCTTCGTGTTCAACGCGCTGCTGCTGAGTGGAGGGGTGGTGCTGGAGGAGCGCGAGCTCTTCCACCTCGTGATGGTGGACGAGGCACACGGCGCAATCACGCTCCTGCCCTCGGGCGCGCTGCCGCCGGGCAAGCAGTTGAGGTTGACGGTGCGCTTCGCGGACGGCGCGGTCCCAGCAAGCGTCACCTTCCGGCTGGTACTGCACCTCCACCGGGCGGAGCCGCAGGTGAATGTGTACCGCCAGCCCCGCTCCGCCGAGTCCTACCAGCAGGAGTCCCGGCAGGAGCGCGAGCGGGCCGAGCGGTGCGAGACAAAGCTGGCGCGTGCCGAGGCAGAGAAGAAGAGCCCCGGGGGACTCGTGGGCGCGCTCGAATCCCGGCTGGTGTGGGACACGAAGGGCATCGAGGCGCTGGGCATCTTCGACATCATCACCCAGCCCCTTGAGGAGTTGCTCAGGGTGAAAAAGGCCTACAGCTACCACGCTCAAGGGCGGGTAGCGGTGGACGTGGAACTGATGAACACGGGCTCCCAGTCCTGGACACCGGAGGGAGCGGAGTTGGTGGGCAGGGGCGGAGCAAGGCTCAATGTGTTGCACGTATGGCCCCTGGAGCCGATTGCCCCGGACGAACGGAGGCGCGTGCGCATAGAGGCCGAGGCCACGGAAGAGCAGGCCCGGGGCACCTACGTGCTCAAGCTGTGGGAGGCGGACGGGCCGCGAACCGTCACCGTGCGAGGCGTGACGTTCCCACAGGTAGACACACGGACTCACGACTGATGGCACGGGTGGCATTGACAAGATGCAACAGGTCCTCGTCCACGGCTAGACTTGGCGCGTCCCACCGCCGGAGGAGTCATGTCATCCATCCCCATCCCCTGGAGCAGGATCACGGAGCTCGCGATATTGCTGCGCGCCACACGCGAGAAGCTGGAACTCACCCAACGGCAGGTGGCCGAGACTATTGAGAACATCAGGAATGGAGTGTGGAGATGAATCTAGAGGAACTGGTGGGAGATTTTGCCCAAAACATATCGGCGCAGACTGACGCAATCTGGAGTCGGGATGCAAAAACGGGAAACGAACACGCCAAACGCTACGTTGCTGCCTACAAGAAGTTGCGCAATCACGGCGACGCCGGGCGGGATGCCCTGGCGGTCCTTCTTGAACATCCGCGTATGGATGTGCGCGTAAAGGCAGCGATCTATCTGCTTTCAGAGCGGCCAACGCAGGCATTGCCTGTTTTGGAGGAGGCGGCAAAGAGCAAGGGCATGATTCCCTTCGAGGCATCCCAGGTGTTGAAATATTGGAGCGAGGGCACTTGGAGTCTAGACGTTGATTAGGCATCGCTGATCTCGCCAACTCGAAAAGAGCCGAACCAAGTGACGATATCAAATTCAACACAAAGGCCGCGAAATTGGCATGATTTTGAGAGATCGTGCCTGAAGCTGCGCGCATCGGCCCATCGTGTTCACCAGGATCGGAGCATCGTGCTCAGCGAGCTCGGCCCAGCAGGCTCACGCAGCTCGCGACGTTGCTGCGCGCCACACGCATGAACCTGGGGCTCACCAGCAGCAGGTGGCTAACACCATCGCCATCCCCGCCGGGGTGTACGGCCGCAGCGAACGGGGCGGCATGATGCCCAGCGTGACGACACCCAAGAAGCCATGTCTGCGATTGGGCTTGGACCATCAATTGAGATGCCCCTAATGCCGCCCCAACTCTCTGTCCCAGTCAGCCAACTGAATGGTCACCGTGTACTTGTAGGCGCTGGAGATGGACTCGAACTTCTTCAGGGGAAGCGCGGAGAGGCGCTCGCGCAGGAAGTCCGGGTCGCTAAGCACCTCGCGGTGTTTGAATTCGGTGTCCTCCTCCACCAGGACAGGCATTAGCCGGAGCACGGCCTCCAGGCAATCCTCTCGGGTAGCGCGCGCCATGCGCTCCACCGTCAGGGTCATGTGCTCGCGGATCGAGGCAGGGCCTCCGGGGCACCATGCCTCCAGGGTCTTGCGGTAGATATCATCCATGAGCTCTTCCAGCGTGTACTTCTTACCGAGCCAGAAGGCATAACGAGGGCCCTGCAACACATCCCAGAAGCGGAGCACCGAAGCGAGCCGGCTCGCCGTGCGCTCCGCGCTCCGCGGCGGCGGGGGGGATACGGCATAGTAGAGGGCGCCCCAAGGGGTGCTCAGGCAGAAGGACTCAAAAGCCTCCTCCGTGCGTTGACGCTCCTCCTTCGGGACGCCCTCATCCAAGTTGATGAAGACCTCGCCGAACAGATGCACCCACCAGCGTGTGCGGGCCGAATCGAATTCGGCCGCTGAGCGCACCACCAGCACCTCGTCCGGCGGCACCTGGCGCATCTGCCGGGGTTGGGGAAAGACACCGGTCTTGAGGTACTCCCGAGCCCACCAGCGGCCCTCGGCTCTCACCTTGCGGAGGATGGTGGCGGTGGAGCCGTAAAGTATCGCTGGAAACTCGAGCACCGGGGATTGTTCCGTGGTCATGGCTTTTCGCCCTACCACAGCGGTCAGATGCTCCTCAAGCGCCAAGCTCTTCGCGCGCTGCGAGGGCAGCAGACGCCTTCCGCCCGCTCAGCGGCAGTCCACAGGCAGGTAGACCTGGCCCTGGAAGCCCTTGGGACGTTCGCCCTTGTCATACGCAGCCCGGATCGCCGGCTCGGCCAACTCACCGTGATGCGCTATCTCTTCCCTGGTCAATTCCTCTTCCTTCTGGGCCACCCGCTCCTCCCAGGAAGCATCGGGCTTCTTGCGCCGGTAGCTCCAGCGGTACAGCGTCACTCCGGGCTCTGGCGTACGCCAGGACAACTGCCAGAGTGCGCCCCCGTTCTCGAATTCGAGGAAGAGGGACCCCTCGAAGCCGGTGCCTCCCGCGAGCTTCTTGTCAGGCTCGACGGCCTCATTCAAAGCCGCCAGGTAGCGCCCCGCCTGTTCTCTCCCTTCCCTGCGCGACTCCTCATTGTCCGGCTTGAGCTCGAACAGCACGAGGGCGCGGGTATCGGTGATGTCCGGGCACAAGAGCCTCACGAACTCTGGAAGACGCTCGGGGTTCCCCAACTCCCCCTCCTTCACGATTTTGGAGAGACTCGCGGTGTTGATGAAGACGGTATTTGAGGGATGCCGCACGACGTACTCGTTGCCAATGGCCGCATGTGCGGCCTTGCCAAGAAAAGCGCCCCAGGGCTCCTTGGAGTCCGGCTTACGGCCAGGGAGTATGGAGGAAGGCGGCTCCGCCTGGGCTCCAAGGGCCGCCACCAGCAACAGGAGAAAACCCGCCAGCCTCAAGGTGCTCCTCGTTCTGCTTCCACGCTCTTTCATGTCCAACATGCTCCTTCCGGTAGTGGGGCAACGTTGGAGAGGAAAACATGACGGGCTGACCTGCCGATGACGTGAGCGCGCGCCTGAGCGGGGGCGGCGCTCGCCGGGTGGCGGTGGACGTGGAACTGATGAACACGGGCCCCCAGTCCTGAACACCGGAGGGAGCGGAACTGGTGGGCAAGGGTGGAGCAAGGCTCAGCGTGCTGCGCATGGCCCCTGGAGCCGATTGCCCCGGGCGAGCGGGGCCGCGTGCGGGTAGAGGCCGAGGCCACGGAAGAGCAGGCCCGGGGCACCTGAACATCCGCGTATGGATGTGCGCGTAAAGGCAGCGATCTATCTGCTTTCAGATCGGCCAACACAGACATTGTCTGTTTTGGCGGAGGCGGCGAAGAGCAAGGGCATGATTCCCTTCGAGGCATCCCAGGTGTTGAACTTCGACTTTCGCCATTCTGGGCGCCTCGGAGGAAGAACGAGGCGCCCTCCCAGAAGAAGGTCAGAGAGAACCGATCAAAAAGGGCGAAAGTCGAGCTTAGTCCCCTCGCACCTCGAAGCCGGAGGTGACGTTGTTAGCGTCGGTCTGGAGGAAGGACAGCTCCTCCCCGTTCTTCGTAACGAAGATGTCGAAGTGCGCGGTGACTCCGAGGTTGTCGGTGACCGTCAGGGTGCCGCGACAGTCGGGCTCGAGGGTGTAGGTGCCAGAGTAGGTGAGGCGAATGATCTCGCCCTGGACGCTGACGGTCACCGCACCGGTCAAGGTCCCGTCCCCTTTGAAGAAATCATGACCGGCCTGTGAGAAGGGGACCCGCTCGGTCCCACTCAAGGTGTACCCATCGCTCGCATAGGCGTAGTTGCCCTTCAGCGTGCGCAGCTTGCACTGGGAATTCGTCGCAGGCTCCACCGCCAGAGTCTCGCCAGAGGCCTCGTGTGCAAGTCCCAGAAGACCGGCCGCGAGGACACTCCCCATGACATACCATTGGAATCGCTTCATGCACCCCTCCCTGGTTTCGGGCCACCATGGCCCGATGCACTGCTGACGAAGGATGGGTACAACCCGGGTTTTCTCAAACCGGACCCGGGTAGGCCTCGGCCGTGGAATGATGGACTGCCAAGCCCCTCACGGACAATTGCTGGCATGTCCGGGTGTACCTGCCCGAGGTGTTGCAACTCGAGGACGGAATCACTGACGGCCGCTGGTAGGCACCCACCCCGTGGGCATCCGCCGGAGTCGAGGAGTCCGAGGAGGTTCCGCCGCGGCCTCGGACCCAGAAGCATGCGCCCGCCCGGCGGCCCGCCTTCCCGTCCGCATGGAGGGGGAGCAGGAGCGGCCCGTCAGGAACAGGCCCACGGCACTGAATCCGGTAGACTGGGGTTAGGAAAACCGGTCACGGGAGGGCCCCCGGCCCACTCGCACGCAGCTCCGCACGGCCGGACGGTGATGCATGTCGATGTGGACGCTCGTCTCGTGGGTGTTGCTCGCGCACCTGCCGCCCGATGGCGCGGCTCAACTCGAGAAGGTGGACCGGTTGATGCCCGAGTTGCGGCGGCTCGCCTCGGAGCCCGCGCTGGTGCGCGAGGTGAAGCGGCAGAACGCGCAGCGCGTCCCCCTGGACTCCATCCAGAAGCTGGATGAGGAGTGGCGCGCCACCCCTTCCCTCACCCCCTTCAAGCGCAAGGTGCTGGGCAGTGAGAGTGCCCGCTCCCTCAGCCGCTATCGCGACCGGATGGGCCGGGTGGTGGCCGAGGCCTTCGTCATGGACAACCAGGGCGCGCTGGTCGGCGCCACGCGGCGGACCTCCGACTACTGGCAGGGCGACGAGCCAAAATGGCGCCGGTCCTTCAATGGCGGCCGCGGCGCGGAGCTGCGCGAGAAGCCCTTCTTCGACGAGTCCACCCAGTCCTACGTCGTCCAGGTCTCCCTTCCGGTGAAGGATGGCGCCCGCGTCATCGGCGCGCTCACCGTGTCCATCTCCCTGCTCGAGCTCTGAAACCATGAACCTCCCCTTCCTGGGTGACCTCAAGCTGCGGGGTCGCATCACCCTCTCCGTGGCGCTGCTGTCGGCCCTGTCCATCCTGTCCGTGTCGTTCCTGGGCCTGTCCTTCACACGGCGCACGCTGTCCAAGCAGATCCACTCCACGCTCCAGGTGGAGGCCGAGGGTCTCAAGGATCTGGTGGAGCGGACCCTGGCCGAGCGCGAAGCAAGCGTGCGTAGCTGGTCCGAGGACTCCATCCTGCGCGGCGCGCTGCTCTTCGACACCTACGACAAGAGCGACGCGGTGCTCGCGGGCCTGGTGAAGCGCCACCCGTCCATCAGCGGCTTCGTCCTCCTCGACGAGCAGGGCCGCGCCGTCTCCGCCAGCTCGGAGCAGGTGCGCAAGGCCTTCCAGAACCGGGAGCGCGAGGTCCGCGAGACGGCCTGGTACCGGGCGGCGCTCGAGGGCCGCTTCACCGCCGAGTCGCTCTCCGACGACAAGGACCCCGCCTTCGGCCGGCGGGTGCTGCCCCTGGCCGCACCGGTGCTCAGCCCGCTCAGCGGCAAGCGCATCGGCGTGCTGCTCGCCGCGTACAACTGGAGCCAGGTGGGTGACGTGGTGCGCTCCGCCGTGGAGCGCGCCCAGCGGCGTGGGCAGAGCAGCTTCGCCCTGGAGGTGCGCAAGGCGGATGGCTCGCTCCTCTTCGACTCGCGCCCCGCGGACGCCGCGCCCCTGGAGCACCCCGTGTCCGAGGAGGCCATCAACGGCACGGAAGAGCAGGACGTGGGAGACGGCTGGCACTTCGTGGCCCGGGTGGACGCTCGCGAGGCCTATGCCCCCCTGGCGGAAGCGGCCACGATCGCCCTGGGGCTGATAGGGCTCTTCCTCGGGCTGGCCATCGTGGGCTCGTGGTGGCTGGCGCGCAGCATCGCCCGTCCCATCACCGCGCTGAGCCAGGCGGTGACACACGTCATCCAGGAGGGGGATCTCTCGCACCGCGTGCAGGTGGAGACCCGGGACGAGGTGGGCGAGCTGGCCCAGGCGTTCGCGCGGATGATGGACCACCTGCGCGAGACGACCCTGGGACTCCAGCAGGGCACGCAGGTGCTCACCGGGGCCATGGCCGAGCTGGACAAGGCCGCCGAGTTGCAGGAGCGCAACCTCGCGCGCCAGGCGTCCGCCATCCAGGAGACGCAGGTCACCGCGCAAGAGATTCGCCAGACGTCACAGATGGCGGCGGAGCGCTCGCAGACCGTGCTGGAGGTGGCCTCCCGCGCCGAGCAGGTGGGCAACGCGGGCGAGTCCACCCTGGCCGCCAGCCTCCAGGGCCTCCACGAGTTGCATGAGAAGGTGGGCAAGCTGGCCACCACCATCATCTCGCTCGGCGAGCGCACCCAGCAGATCGGCAGCATCGCCCAGACGGTGAAGGACCTGGCCGACCAGTCCAACATGCTGGCGCTCAACGCGGCCATCGAGGCGGTGCGCTCGGGCGAGCACGGCAAGGGCTTCGGTGTGGTGGCCCGTGAAATCCGCGCCCTGGCCGACCAGTCCATCGACTCCACGGACCGAGTGCGCGAGCTGCTGGATGACATCGGCCATTCCATCCAGGCCACGGTGGTGATGACGGAGAAGGGGCAGCGGCAGATGCAGGACGGGCTCGCCCAGATACGCGCCAGCGGCGAGAGCCTCCGGGAGCTCACCGCCATCGTGCGGGACAACGCCGGGGCGGCCCGGCAGATCGCCGTCGCGGTGAACCAGCAGAACGCGGGCATCTCTCAAATCTTTACCGCCGTGACGGACCTGTCCTCGCTGATGGACGAGACGATGCAGGGCGTCCAGGCCATCACGCGGGCCACGGGCTCGCTGCGCGAGGCGGCCGAGCGCATGGAGACGGTGGCGCGCACGTACCGGGTGTAACACCCACGCCACTGGCGAAGGGGGGCGGGGACCACAAAAGAGCTTGGCGGGGCTCTCGGTCCCCGTTAACTCCTGCACTCCTGAATTTCCACGCTCCGGACGAGCCCCCCCAACCGTCGTCCGGAGGGAGATCGCATGGCGCAGACTCTGAAGGTGAATGGCAAGGAAGTGACGGTCGAGGCGGAGCCCGGAACCCCTCTTCTGTGGGTGCTCAGGGAGAAGCTCGGGCTGCTCGGGACCAAGTTCGGATGTGGCCAGGGCCTGTGCGGTGCCTGTACGGTGCACATCAATGGAGCCGCGGTGCGCAGCTGTCTGCTGCCGCTCGTCGCGGTGAGTGGCGAGGTCACGACGATCGAGGGCCTCAGCTCCGACAACAGCCACCCCGCGCAGCGCGCGTGGATCGAAGCCGACGCGCCCCAGTGCGGCTACTGCCAGTCCGGGCAGATCATGTCCTGCGCCGCGCTGCTCAAGGCCAAGGCCAAGCCCACGGAGGCAGACATCTCCGCGGCCATGACGAACCTGT
This sequence comes from Vitiosangium sp. GDMCC 1.1324, assembly GCF_003044305.1. Classification (GTDB taxonomy): domain Bacteria; phylum Myxococcota; class Myxococcia; order Myxococcales; family Myxococcaceae; genus Archangium. Next base: position 9,429 of record NZ_PZOX01000010.1, read on the forward strand.
GCCGCTGCGGCACCTACGGCCGCATCCGCAAGGCCGTGCAGATCGCCGTCAAGCTCAACTCCGAGGGGGAGGTCTGACCATGAAGACCGACCAGGAGAAGAACAACCCGGTGGTCCTCTCCCGCCGCTCGTTCGTCCAGTCGAGCGCCGCGACGGTGGCGGGCCTCGTGCTCGGCTTCCACCTCCCCGGCAACCCGATGCGCCGCGCCGAGGCGTTCGCCGCGGGGGCCTCGGCGGAGAAGGACGCCCAGGGAGCCAAGGAGGCGAACCTCAACACGTGGCTGCGGATCGCCCCGGATGGAATCATCACCATCTACGTGGCGCGCAGCGAGATGGGCCAGGGCATCTTCACGGCGATGCCCATGCTCGTCGCCGAGGAGCTCGAGGCGGACTGGAGCAAGATTCGCGTCGAGCCGGCGCCCTCGGGCGTCGAGTTCAACTACAGCGGCCATCCCATCGAAGTCACCGGAGGCAGCCAGAGCATCCGCAGCACCTGGGAGATCCTCCAGCGCATCGGCGCCACCGCGCGCCACCTGCTGATCACCGCCGCCGCCCAGCAGTGGGGTGTGCCCCCGGAGTCCTGCCATGCCGAGCAGGGCCACATCCTCCACAAGGCGAGCGGCCGCAAGGCCGGTTTTGGTGAGCTCTCCACCCTGGCCGCCGCGCTGCCCGCCAGCGCCATCCCCAAGGAGCCGAAGCTCAAGACGGCCGCCGAGTACAAGATCGTCGGCAAGCCGCACAAGCGCCTCGACACGCCCGCCAAGGTGTCGGGCCAGCCCATCTTCGGCATCGACGTCGTCGTTCCGGACATGCTCTACGCGGCGGTGCGCCACTCGCCCGTCTTCGGCGGTGAGTGCTCGAACTTCGAGGAGCTGGCCAGGTCGATGCCCGCGGGCGCGACGCTGGTGAAGTCCACGGGTGCCGTCCTCGTCGTCGCGGGGAGCTGGTTCACGGCGAAGACGCTCGCCGGAGGCCTCGAGGTCAAGTGGAGCAAGGGCGCCACGACCGGGGTGTCCTCGGAGTCCATCGAGAAGAAGCTCCGCACCGCCGCGAACGGCAAGAAGAACCCCGTCGCGGCGACGAAGGGCGAGCCCGACAAGGCACTGGGCAAGGCGAAGACGAAGCTCGAGGCCGAGTACTCGACGCCCTTCCTGGCCCACACGCCGATGGAGCCCCTCAACTGCACGGCGCACGTGAAGCCGGACGGAATCGAGCTCTGGGTGGGCACGCAATCGCACACCCTCACGAAGATCGTCGTCTCGAGCGTCACGAAGGTGCCGCAGGAGCAGATCGTCGTTCACACCACCTACCTGGGCGGTGGCTTCGGCCGGCGGGCGGAGAGCGACGTGGTGCTCCAGGCCGTCGAGGCCTCGAAGGCGGTCGGCAAGCCCGTCAAGCTCATCTGGTCGCGCGAGGAGGACGTCCAGCACGACTTCTACCGGCCGGCGAGTCTGGTGAAGTTCAAGGCCGGACTCGGTGAGGACGGACTGCCCGTGGCCCTCACTGCGAGCATCGCCAGCCCGTCCATCATGAAGCGCTGGACGCAGTTCGGCGGCGTCGGCAAGAACGGCATCGACGGCACGACGATCGAGGGCCTCGCCGACTTCCCGTACGAGTGCCCGAACCAGCACGTCCAGGCGGCCATCGTCGACACGGGCGTGCCGGTGGGCTTCTGGCGCTCCGTCGGCAGCTCCCACAACGCGTTCTACGTGGAGAGCTTCATCGACGAGCTGGCGCACGCGGCGAAGCAGGATCCGTACAAGTTCCGCCGCGCCCTCCTCGAGAAGTCCAAGCCGCGCTTCGTCAAGGTGCTCGACACCGTGGCCCGGATGTCGGGCTGGGAGACGCCGGCTCCGGAGGGCCGCTACCGCGGCATCGCCATCGCCGAGAGCTTCGGGAGCATCGTGGCCGAGGTGGCCGAGGTGTCGGTCTCCGCGGATGGGCGGCCGGCCGTCCACAAGGTCTGGGTCGCCATTGATTGTGGCCGGTACGTCAACCCGGACACAATTGTCGCCCAGATGGAGGGTGGGGTCGTCTATGGCCTCTCCGCCGCGTTGCGCGGGCAGATTACGCTCCGCAATGGCCGCGTCGAGCAGAGCAACTTCCACGACTACTCGATGCTGGCGCCCCATGAGATGCCGGAGGTCGCCGTGGAGATCGTCGAGAGTGGTGAGGCCCCTGGCGGAGTCGGAGAGCCCGGCACGCCGCCCATTGCCCCGGCCGTGACGAACGCCATCTTCGCCGCGACGGGCAAGCGCCTGCGCACCCTGCCCATCAGCAACCACAAGCTCACCGGGGGCAAGCCGTCGTGAGTGTCAGCGAGCTCCTCACCGTGATGGAGGAGGCCGCCGCGGCCCGCGAGCCGCTCGTGTTGGGGACCCTGGTCCGCACGAGTGGTTCCACCTACCGCCGGGCCGGGGCGCGGCTCCTCGTCACACCGAGGGGCTTGCCCGTGGGATTGATCAGCGGCGGTTGTCTCGAGCCGCAGATCGCCAAGACGGCGCGCGAGGTGCTCACCACGGGCGCCTCGCGCCGCCTTCGCTTCGACATGACGGGCGAGAATGATGGGCTCGTGGGCTACGGGCTCGGGTGCCGGGGTGCGCTCGACGTCCTGCTCGAGAAGATCGAGCCCTGGCGGCTCGATGCCGAGACCCGCCGGCTCCTGTGCGGGATGAACACCAGCCACGCGCCGCGGGCGCTCGTCGTCGCCTTCGATGCCCCACCCGCGCTCGAGGGCCTCCTGGGCACCATCCTGGAGGAAGAGGGAGACGCCGGCCCCCGCTCGTCCGCCACCGCGGCCCTGCGCGAGGCCTCTCGCGGGCTCGCCCGTGAAGCGCTCGCGACGTCGCGCCCCTTGAGGCGGACGTTCAGCCTGCCGGAAGGCAACGTCGAGTGCTTCGTGGACCTCGTGCCGCCCGCCCTCCACCTCACGGTCTACGGCGGGGGCCCGGACGCGGTGCCCTTGATCTCCATCGCCCGTCAGCTCGACTGGCGGGTGACGGTACTGGACCATCGGCCCGCGGTCTGCGACCCAGCCCGCTTTCCGGGTGCCGAGCGCGTGATTCACGCGCATCCCGAGCACGCCGCCGCGCACGTGCCCACCGGGAGCCATTCGGCCGTGGTGGTCATGAGCCACAACTACTTCGTCGACCTGCGCCTGATCCCCGAGCTGCTGAAGCTCGATGTGGCCTATGTCGGGTTGCTGGGCCCCAAACGCCGGGGCGAGCAGCTCCTGCGCGAGATGGCCGATGTGTTCGTCCCGACTCCGGAGCAGCGCGCCCGCCTCTACAGCCCGGTGGGGCTCAAGCTCGGCGGTGAGACGCCCGCCGCGATTGCCCTGTCGATCGCCGCGGAGATCCAGGCCGTGCTCTCGCGCAGCGAGAGCGTCCACCTCCGTCAGCATGACGGTCCCATCCACGTGGCCGAGTCCGACGTGGTGAACTGAAAGCGCGAATGAGGCCCCCGGGCGTCCCGTCCTTCTCCGCCGTCGTGCTCGCAGCCGGCGCCTCGTCACGCCTCGGAACGCCCAAGCAGCTCGTGCGCATGGAGGGTGAGCCGCTGGTGTCCCGGGCCGCTCGCGTGGCGAACGAGAGTGGAGCCCGGAGCGTCATCGTCGTCACGGGAGCGTCCAGCGAAGCCGTAGCGGAAGCGCTCGGCGGCGCCCGCGTCCGGCTCGCGTTCAACGCCGGGTGGGCCGAGGGGCCGGGCACCTCCATCCGCACTGGCGTCGAGGCCCTGCTCGCCGATGCCTCCCGGCCCCGGGAAGAGCCGGCCGTGCTGATGTTGTGCGACCAGCCCTTCGTCTCTCCGGAGCACCTCCGCGCGCTCGCGGAGCACGTGACGCGAGGACATGCTGCCTCGGCCAGCGACTATGGAGGGGACGGCGGTTTCGGAGTGCCCGCGGCGTTCGCGGCGGAGCTGCTTCCCGAGCTCCTCGCGCTGAGCGGGCAGCAGGGCGCCAAACCGGTCCTGATGCGGCACCGCGCCCGCCTGGCGCTCGTGCCCTTCGCCGAGGGACTCCTCGACATCGACACCCCGGCGGACCTCGAGCGCCTCGGCCTCAGTCGTCCTTGAGGCGCGCGGTGGGCGGAGGCCCGGGCAGCGGGGGGAACTTGGGGTTGCGCTCGGGCTCGGAGGCCCGGACGTAGTGCGGCTCCAGGGCGAACATCGCCTGCACCGATTGCTCCTCGGGGAAGCGCACCAGGTGGGCCAGTGCCACCGCCGAGGGGAAGGCGGGCGCGCCCAGCAGCCGTGAGGGCGCCACGCCATGGGACTCCAGCGCCGCGCGGTACTCGGACAGGGCAGGCCCCAGGGCGAGTGCCTCCGGCTCGGCGGCCATGCGCGCGGCCACCTCCTCCGGGCTCATCGCCTCCTCGGGGCCAAGTGCCTCCACGCGCTGCCCCACGCGCCGGTAGGGGCCCAGGTAGAGGTCATCCTTGCGCGCCACCGCGAGCGCGAACAGGGGAGGACCCTCGGGGCCCTCCAGGGCCACGGCCGCGAGCGATGAGGCCCCGGTCACCTTGAGTCCCGCCGCGTAGGCCAGGCCCTTCACGCAGGACAGGCCGATGCGCAGGCCGGTGAAGGAGCCGGGGCCCAGACCGATGGCGATGCCCTCCAGGGACTTGAGCGCCACCCCATGCCGCGCGAGCAGCTCGCCGACGATGCCGGGCAGCACCTCGCTCTGCTTCCTGGGAGGACCCACCACCGCGTGCTCGAGGACGCGGATCCCCTCCCCTTCCCGCTCCACGAGGGCCAGGGACAACGTGAGGGTGGAGGTGTCGAGCGAGAGGAACATGGGGGGCTTCTACCCTAGGAGGTCCGGTCCGCGCAGCGATAGAGGCGCACCCGGGCGAGCCCCTTGTCCATCATGCCGAGCTGCTTCGCCGCGGCGGTGGACACGTCCACCACGCGCCCCTGGACGAAGGGCCCGCGGTCGTTGACGCGCACTTCCACCGAGCGCCCGTTCTCCATGTTCACCACCCGGAGGCACGAGCCGAAGGGCAGCTTGCGGTGGGCGGCGGTAAAACCCTTGGGGTTGAACTTCTCGCCGCTGGCGGTGGGCCGGCCAGCCAGCCCCGGGCCGTAGTACGAAGCGAGCCCCTCTTCCAACCAGGCCCGGGACGGGGGCGGCTTCTCCGGTTGCTCCTCGGGGGTGGGCCGGGTGGCTCGCGTCGCGCAGCCCGCCAGCAGTCCCATCCCCACCGTCACGCCCACGAGCAGTCGCCGCATCTCACCTCTAGCGGGTCACGTCGTTGTAGAAGGCCATCACCATCAGGGCCACCAGCAACACCAGGCCCACGACGTTCGCCATCTCCCGCACCCGCATGGAGATGGGGCGGCGGCGGATGCCTTCCCACACGGCCGCCAGCAGCCCGAAACCATCGAGGATGGGGATGGGCAGCAGGTTCATCACGCCCAGGTTGATGGAGATGACGGCCATCAGGTGCAGGTAGCTCTCCAGGCCCTGCTCCGCGCTCTTGGAGGCCAGCTGGTACATCATCACCGGCCCGCCCAGCGTCTTCGTGGACATCTCGCCGGTCACGATGCGGCCGATGACCTTCACCATCTGCTTGATGATGGTCGGCACGATGACGACGGACTGGCGCAGCGCCTCGGGGACGCTGATGTGCACCGTCACCGTGTCCGCCGGGAGCAGCTCCGCCGAGGAGGGGTACCAGGGCCGCACGCCCAGCTCGAGCCGGGAGGACTCCTGCCCGAACTCGTCCTTGCTGGTGCGCATCGCCTGGGTGAGCGTCTGCGTGTGTTCCTGCCCGTCCGCCGCCGAACGCCAGGTGAGCTGGAAGGGTTTCTCCTTCAGGTTGCTCAGCTCGCCCGCCAGCACGTTGAAGGAGCGCAGCGGCTCGCCATTGAAGGAGACGAGCTTGTCCCCCGCGCGGATGCCGGCCTTCTCCGCCGCGCTGCCGGGGCTGACGGCCACCACGTACAGGTCCGAGGACTCCACGCCCAGGGCCGAGAACCCCTCGCCCTGCTGCCTCGGGACCGACACCTTCGTCACGGAAGGCACCTGTCCCGTCACCGCGCCCACCTCCACCGGCTGCGAGCGCTGCACGGTGAGCTCCAGCGGCCCCTGTGTCCGGGCGACCTGCTCGAAGAAGGCGGCCTCGTCTGGAATCTTCACCCCGTTGATGGTCAGGACCCGGTCGAAGGACTTCAGCCCCGCCTGGGCCGCGGGCGAGCCCGGCGGCACTCCCACCACGGCGGGCTTGCGGGCGGGCTGGATGCCGATCTGCCCCCGCTCCACCGACTCGACGGGAGTGGACTCGACGACCTTGCGCGGCGTCACGTTGGCGATGAACTGCTTGCCCTCGCGCTCCACGGTGATGGGGATGGAGCGCTCGAAGCGGCCCACGAAGGCCCCGCGCAGCTCCTCGAAGGTCTGCACCTTGTCCCCGTCCACGGCGATGATGCGATCTCCGGGGCGGATGTCAGCGGCCGCCGCGGGCATCGCGGGGTCCACGTAGCCCACCCGGGTGGAGATGGCCTCGTGCGCCCCGACGAAGACGAAGAAGTAGATGAGGACGGGGAAGGCCAGACTGAAGAAGGGCCCGGCCGCCACGATGAGGGCCCGCTTCCAGGGCGCGGCGTTCAGGAAGCCCCGCTGGGCATCCTCGGGGCTCACGTCCTCGTAGGGCGAGTCCCCGGCCATCTTCACGTAGCCACCCAGGGGCAGCGCGGCCACCTGGTACTCGGTGTCTCCCTTGGTGAAGCCGAGCAGCTTCGGCCCGAAGCCGATGGAGAACCGGACGACCTTCACCCCGCAGGCCTTGGCCACGAGGAAGTGGCCCAGCTCGTGGACGGTGATGAGCACGCCGAGCAGGAGGACGAAGAGGCCGAGGTCTTGAAACATGGTCCCAACACTAACCGTGGGACCCATGCCCGACAATGCGCTTCGGAGCCCGGAGTCCGGTCGACCGGACAATCGGTGGCTGCTACGGAAGCAGGCCGCGAACGAAAGTGACGTAGACGAACACCAGGGGCGCGTTGAAGAGCAGCGCGTCGATGCGGTCCAGGATGCCGCCGTGTCCGGGAATGATACGGCCGGAATCCTTCACCCCGTAGGCCCGCTTGAGCATGGACTCGCACAGGTCCCCGATGGGGCCGAGCACGCCGCCGAAGAGGCCCAGCAGGACGCAGTCCGTCACCGTGAAGACGGGGAAGAAGAAGCCCCGGGCGACGAACATGCCGCCCACCGAGCCCACCAGGCCACCCACGAAGCCCTCCCACGTCTTGTTGGGGCTCACCGCGGGGTACAGCTTGTGACGGCCCAGGAAGCGGCCGGCGAAGTAGGCGGCGGTGTCGTTGGCCCAGGTGATGACGAGCGCGGCGATGACCCACGCCAGCCCATCCGGCATCAGCCGCAAGGCGGACAGGGCGGTGAGCCCCACCGAGCCGTACAGGAAGCCCGTCACCAGGTGGGCCACCCGCGTGGGCGCCTCCTGCAGCGGCCCCCGAATGAGGTGGTAGGTGAAGGAGAAGAAGAGGAAGAAGGCCGTCACCCAGAAGGCCCCCTCGCCGGTGCGCGCCGGATCCCTCAGGGGCAGGAAGGGCAGCACGCCCGCGAGCACCATGCCCACCCAGGCCGCCGGAGTCAGCGTCTTCTGGGTGATGGTGTAGTACTCGCCGGCGCAGATGGCCGCGGCCACGGCGAGCAGCCCCGCGCTGTACGCGCCTCCCTTGAGCAGCAAGAAGAGGACGATCGGCAGCAGCGTCAGTGCCGAGACGATCCGGATGACGAGGTTCTTGTTCTTCTCGTTCACGCCTTGGCCCGCTGGGAGTCCTCCCGCTTGACTTGCGCGGAGGTGAGTCCGAAGCGCCGTTCGCGCTGCTGGTATTGCGCCAGACAGCGCAGGAACGCCTCGGTCCGGAAGTCCGGCCACAGGACGTCGCTGAAGCACAGCTCCGCGTACGCCAGCTGCCAGAGAAGGAAGTTGGAAATGCGATGCTCTCCGCTGGTCCTCACCACCAGGTCCACCGGCGGCAGGTCATGCGTCCAGAGGAACGACTCGAAACCCTTGGTGTCCAGGTGCGCGGGCGACAACTCGCCCTTGCTGGCGGCCTCGGCCACCCGGCGCGCCGCCTGCACCAGCTCCTCCCGCCCACCGTAGGACAGCGCCAGCGTCAGCACCATGCCCTTGTTGCCCGCCGAGTCCGCCCGGAGCCTGTCCAGCGGATCCTTCACGAAGCGCGGCAGCTTCTCCACCTCGCCAATGGCGTTGAGGCGGATGCCGTTCTCCAGGATCTCCGAGCGCTCGCTCTCGAGGTACTCGCGCAGCAGATCCATGAGCGCGGCCACCTCCTCGGCGGGCCGGGCCCAGTTCTGGGAGGAGAAGGCGTAGAGGGTGAGGGCCTCGACGCCCACCCGCCGGGCGCAGCGCGTCACCTCGCGAACACTGGTGGAGCCCTCGCGGTGGCCCTCCACCCGCGGCAGGCCACGCATCTCCGCCCACCGTCCATTGCCGTCCATGATGATGCCCACGTGGCGCGGCAGGGGTCGTTCCTGGACGAGTCGCTCGAGGGCGGTCACAGAGGGTGGTGAGACAGGGCGTTCCATGAGGCTGCGCAAGATAGAGGTCCCACCGGGCTACGTCCACGGGCGTGTGCAGGAGTGGTCGCTCCAACGACCCGAGCGGTCGCCGTGCTGGCCGGAACGGCCCCCCACCGCCCCCGGGCCCGGGTCAGTGAGTCCCAGACCTACCCAACCCTGGCTACCCGGCCCCATGAGGCGTTGGAATGATTCTGTGACCGACAGCCAACACCCGCCCCGGCTGGCGCCCGTTTGACCCCGACCCAACAGGGTATCTAGGATCTCCGACTCGATGCGTCCCAAGCACATCGGTCCCTATCGCGTCCTCGAGACGCTCGGAAGCGGCGGCATCGGGACCGTCTACCGGGCATTGGACGTCAGGAGCAACGACTCGGTGGCGCTGAAGCTGCTGTCGGGCGGCCCGGCGATGGACTCGCGGGCGGCGAAGCGGCTGGTGCGTGAGTTCGAGACCCTGGTGGACCTGTCCCACCCCAACGTGGTGAAGGTCTATGACACCGGGGTCTTCCAGAACTCGCCCTATCTGGTGATGGAGCTCATCGAGGGGCTGACGCTGCGCGACTACCTGTCGCTGCGGGGCGAGGATCTGCTGTCTCCCACGAGCGCGTCCTCGGCCTCCGAGCTGCTCAGGCCAGGTGGAGCACCGGGCTCGGTCAGCGGGGAACCCGTGTCGGGCGAAGCCGGCCAGGAGCTGTTCGACCTGTCGGCCTTCGCCGAGGAGGCGCCGAGCGAGGACATGGGAGCGACGATGCGCTTTGGCACCTCGGGCTCGGCGGCGCGGCTGCCGGTGCCGGTGGAGCCGTGGCTCCTGTCGGACTCGGACGAGTTGGATCCGCTGGACTTCGAGCTGCCCTACGACGTGGCGGGGCCGGAGGCGGAGCCGGTGAAGCGGGAGACGGCGGCGCGGCTGGAGGAGCTGAACCGGCCGGAGCGGGTGGGCCGCCTGAAGGACGCGCTGCTGCAGATGTGCGAGGCGCTGGCCTACATCCACGCGCACGGGGTGGTGCACCGGGACCTGAAGCCGTCCAACATCATGGTGGACGAGGACCGTCAGGTGCGGCTGATGGACTTCGGGCTGGCGAAGCTCCTGGCGGACGACGCGGGGGTGACGCTGGACGGGCGCATGGTGGGGACGTTCCGCTACATGTCGCCGGAGCAGATTCTGGGCGAGCCGCTGGATGGGCGCTCGGACCTCTACAGCCTGGGGGTCATCCTCTACGAGTTGATGACGGGCCGTCCGCCTTTTGACGCGAAGTCCCCGGTGGACTTGTGGCACAAGGTGCTGGAAACCGAGCCCCCGCCACTGCTGGCCATCAACCAGAAGGGAGATCCACAGCTGGCCCGGGTGGCCCATCGCCTCATCCGGAAGGAGCCGGACGACCGGTTCCAGACGGCCGAGGAAGTGTACGAGGCACTCTCCGAGTGAATGAGAACACAACCGGGACGACGCACACGCTGGTGGTGGAGGCAGGGAAGGCGGGGCAGCGGGTGGACCTCTTCATTGGAGAGGCGCTGGGGCTGTCACGCGCGAAGCTGAAGCGGCTCTTCGACTCGGGCGCGGTGAAGGTGGACGGCCGGGCGGCGAAGAAGGGGCTGCTGGTGGCCGTGGGCCAGCGCATCTCCGTGGTGGTGCCGGAGGAGCGGCGCGAGGTAGTGCCGGAGCCGGAGGCGCCGCTGGCGGTGCTGCACACGGACGAGGCGCTGGTGTTCGTGGACAAGCCCGCGGGCAGGCCCTCGCACCCGCTGCAACCCGGAGAGACGGGCACGGTGGCCAACGCGCTGATAGCGCGCTACCCCGAGTGCGCCGAGGCCTCGGAGGACGAGCGCGAGGGCGGGTTGTGTCACCGGCTGGACATCGAGACGTCCGGGGTGATGGTGGCGGCGCGCTCGCGCGAGGCGTGGACGGCGGTGCGCGAGGCGTTCGGTGGGCGCGAGGTGGACAAGCGCTACTGGGCGCTGGTGACGGGGCCGCTGGCGGACGAGGGGGAGATCGAGCTGCCGCTGCGCCACCACCCGAGGCATCCGGACCGGGTGGAGCCGGCGCTGGACGGGGGCGAGGGCGCGAGGGAAGCGCACTCGGAGTTCCGGGTGCTGGAGCGCTCGGGGGAGTACAGCCTGGTGGAGGTGCGCATCTCCACGGGGGTGCTGCACCAGGTTCGCGCGCACCTCGCGGCGGTGGGAGCACCCATCGTGGGAGACACGCTGTATGGCGGGCGCGAGGAGCCGGGGCTGGAGCGCTTCTTCCTGCACGCGAAGGCGCTGGGGGTGACGCACCCGGTGACGAAGCAACAGGTGCGGGTGGAGAGCCCGCTGCCGCCCGAGCTGCTCGCGGTCCTCCAACGGCACGCCCTTCCCCTGCCTACTCGCCCATCACCTTGATGATCAGGCGCTTGCGGCGCTGCCCATCGAACTCGGCGTAGAACACCTGCTGCCAGGTCCCGAGGTCCAGCTTCCCCGCCGTGACGGGAAGAATCACCTGGTGGTGGATGAGCAGGGACTTGAGGTGGGCATCCCCGTTGTCCTCGCCGGTGCCGTGGTGGCGGTAGTTGGGCCCCTGGGGTGCGAGCTTCTGCAACCAGTCCCAGATGTCCTGGTGGAGGAAGGGCTCGTCGTCATTGACGAAGACACCGGCGGTGATGTGCATGGCGGAAACGAGCACCATGCCCTCCTGGATGCCACTCTTGCGGACGAGCTCGGAGACGGTATCGGTGATGCGAACGAGCTCGCGGCGTTCGCGGGTCTGGAAGGTGAGGTATTCGGTGAGGGTCTTCATGCGGAGTGAGCGTCAGAGGGGTCCACTACAGTGAGTCCGATGCGGGCCATCATCCACGTGGACATGGACGCCTTCTATGCGTCGGTGGAGCAGCGGGACAACCCGGAGCTGCGCGGCAAACCGTTGATTGTTGGCGGGGATGCACGGCGAGGCGTGGTGGTGGCGGCCTCGTACGAGGTGCGCAAGTACGGCGTGCGCAGCGCCATGCCCATGGCACGGGCAATGAAGCTGGCCCCCCACGCGGTGGTGGTGAAGCCGCGCTTCAGCGCGTACAGCGACGCGAGCGAACAGGTGTTCTCCATCTTCGAGCGGTACACGCCGCTGGTGGAGCCACTGTCGCTGGACGAGGCCTTCCTGGACGTGACGGCGTCGGTGGGGCTGTTCGGAGCGCCGGCGGACATGGCGAGGCGGATCCGCAAGGAGATCGCCGCGGAGACGGGCCTGCCCGCGTCGGCGGGGATCGCCGCGGTGAAGTTCGTGGCGAAGATCGCCTCGGACGTGGCGAAGCCCAACGGTCAGCGGGAGGTGCGGGCGGAGGAGACGGTGGCGTTCCTCGCGGGGCTGCCCGTGGGCCGGCTGTGGGGGGTGGGGCCGAAGACGGAGGAGGCGCTGAAGCGCTCGGGGCTGGAGACGATCGGCGACGTGGCCCGGCGGGACGTGGCGTGGATGGAGGCGCGGTGGGGCTCGAGCGGACGGCACCTGTGGGAGCTGGCCCAGGGCATCGACCCCCGGGAGGTGGTGCCGGACCGCGAGGCCAAGAGCGTGGGAGCCGAGGACACCTTCGACGAGGACCTGACGGGGATGGAGGCGCTAAGCCCGCACGTGCACTCGCAAGCGCTGCGAGTGGGGCGCCGGCTGAGGCGCGCGGGGGTGAAGGGACGGGTGGTGCAGCTCAAGGTGAAGTTCGCGGACTTCACGCTCATCACCCGGAGGACCACCCTGCCCTTGGCGACGGATGACGGGCAGACGCTCTACCGGGTGGCGAAGGAGCTGCTGGAGAAGGCGCACGAGGACAAGCCCGTGCGGCTGACCGGCGTCTCGATGCAGGAGCTGGGAATGGGGAGCGGAGAAGAAAGGCAGCTCGGCCTGTTCACGGAGCCGGAGAAACCGAAGAAGAGCGACAAGCTGAACGCGGTGCTGGACCGGATCGCCGAGCGCTTCGGGACGAAGGCGGTGACGACGGCGGACATCGCGGGCACCTCCGAGGCGGACCCGGACCCGGAGCGCCCCAAGAAGCCCAAGCGTCCCAACTAACCTGACATAAGGCTGTCACTCCCTGGGGGCACATTAGGTTCAACAGTTCGCCACACCCACCAGGGATGACGCCATGAGCACCAAGACATTCCACGGTAGCTGCCACTGCGGCAAGGTTCGCTTCGAAGCCAACATCGACCTGAGCGCCGGCACTGGCAGGTGCAACTGCTCGATCTGCGCCAAGACCCGGAACTGGAGCGTGATCATCAAACCCGATGCCTTCCGGTTGCTCTCGGGGGAGGGAGACCTGTCGGAATACCGGTTCAACACCCGAAGCGCGCAGCACTTGTTCTGCAAGCACTGCGGCGTGCGCCCCTTCGGGCGGGGCGACATTCCGGAGATGGGCGGGGCGTACGTCTCGGTGAATCTCGCCTGTCTCGATGACGCAACGCCCGAAGAGCTCGTCAGCGCGCCGATCAAGTACATGGACGGGCGCAACAACAACTGGTGGGTGCCCCCCGCGGAGACCCGCCACCTCTGAGGCCCGTCCGGCCTACCTGCCCGGCTGCTCCTCCTGGAAGAGCGGCAGGTAGCGGCCGTAGCCCTCGGCTTCGAGCTTCTCCACCGGCACGAAGCGCAGCGCCGCCGAGTTCATGCAGTAGCGCAGGCCGGTGGGCGGCGGGCCGTCATCGAACACATGGCCCAAGTGCGAGTCCGCGCCCTTGCTCCGCACCTCCGTGCGCCGGCCGAAGAACGAAAAGTCGTCCTTCGTGACGATGTTGCCCGGCTCCAATGGCCGCGTGAAGGACGGCCAGCCGGTGCCCGAGTCGTACTTGTCCAACGAGCTGAACAGCGGCTCACCAGAGACGACGTCCACGTAGATGCCCGCGGCATGGTTGTTCCAGTACGCGTTCCGGAAGGGTGGCTCGGTCCCTTCTTGCTGTGTCACCTCGTACTGCAGCGGCGAGAGCGTGCGGCGCAACTCCTCGTCGCTCTTCTTGTCATGGGGCTTCTGCTCTCTCATCGGACGTGCCTCCGAGGCCGTGGACGGGTTGCTCGCCGCGCCCCCCTCCTGCGCGAGCGCGGGGTCCGCACATCCCACGAGGCCTAGCAGCGCGACGAGCAGGGAACCCCTCCGCATCGGTATCTTCATGGGCGCGGACTCCTAGGAGAAAGGGCCGGGCTCTGGAGCCGGCGGTCTCCTTGAATGAAACGCATGACGCGCCATGTCGGTTACAGACAGCGGCATGGGCAGGCAGGCACGCCCTCGCTGGACCCTGCGCCTCTTTGGCCGCTCGCTTCTCCACACGGGCCCGGAGGTGCGGCCCGACAATTCCAAGCCGGCATGTGGTACGCGATTGTTAATCTGCCCCCGCCAGCACGCGGCTGAGAAGGTCCTCAGCGATGCCTGTGCAGAGGGGGTTTCATTTCGTGTCTTCTGTTCGTGAATCGCAATCACCCCGTGGAACACCGTTCCTCGGGATATCCCTGCTCGTAGCCATCCTGACGACGGCCACGGGCTGCCCGCAGCCAGAACCGAAGTGCCACTACAACTCGGAATGTGCTGAGCCGAACCTGTGCATCCAGGGCGAATGTCGCCCCGAGTGCCTCCAGACGGTGGACTGCTCGGAGGGCTATGTCTGCCAGGGCTCCCGGTGCGTCCGGAGCAACCCCGGCGAGGGCAACCCCGACGGTGGCAACACCGATGGTGGCAATCCCGACGGTGGCAACACCGGTGACGCGGGCACCGCGGATCCCTCGTGCACCAACGGCACCCAGGATGGAACCGAGACGGACACCGATTGCGGTGGTTCCTGCGGCAAGTGTGCCGACACGAAGAAGTGCGAGGGCGCGAGCGACTGCGTCAGCGGTCTCTGCCAGGCCCACGTGTGCACGGCCTCCCGGACCGTGACCCTCACCGTGTCCGGCAGCGGCGGCGGATCCGTGACCTCCACCCCTACGGGGCTCGCCTGCACGGGTTCGTGCGAAGCCCGGTTCGCGAGCGAGACGACCGTCACGCTCACGGCCACGCCGAATGACACCTCGACCTTCACCGGTTGGTCTGGAAGCGACTGCTCGGGCACGGGCACCTGCACCCTCGCCCTCAACGCCGACAAGAATGTGACGGCCACCTTCACCCTCCACGAGGAGGTGCCGGATGGCGGCCCGGTCGTCCCCGATGGCGGCCCGGTCGTACCGGATGCTGGCCCGGGCTCACCGGATGCTGGCCCGGGCTCACCGGATGCTGGCCCGGGTGTTCCGGATGCTGGCCCAGGCGCACCGGATGGCGGCGGCGGCCCGACGCCCTTGCCCACGGATCCCACCGACCCGAACAACACCTTCAAGGACACCGACTGTGATGGCCTGAGCGACGCGGTCGAGTTCACGACGGATCGGGGCAATGGTCAGCACACCCACCCGGGTCTGGCGGATACCGATGGGGATGGGCTCCAGGACGGGCTCGAGCTGGGCATCAACACCCCGGTGCCGGGCACGAACTGCACCTTGCCACACGACGCGAACACCGCGCTGAACACGAACCCGGTCAACCCGGACACGGACGGTGACGGACTGAGCGACGGCGTGGAGGACGCGAACAAGAACGGCAGTGTGGATGACAACGAGACCCACCCCCTGCGCAAGGACACCGACTGTGACGGGCTGGTCGATGGTCCGAGCACCGGGAGCGTGAAGGGCGAGGACCAGAACGCCAACGGACACAGGGAGCTCAACGAGACCAACCCTCTCCAGGCGGATACCGATGGTGACGGCATCCTGGACGGCGTGGAGCTGGGAGCCACCACCAACGTGGACCCGGTGGCCTGCACCCACTTCCTCCCGGACATGGGCCCAGGCACGACCACGGATGCGACCGACCCGGACACCGATGGGGACGGGATCATCGATGGCGCCGAGGACTCCAACCAGAACGGCAGGTTGGACCCTGGTGAGCTGGATCCCCTGACACCTGATGCGACGGGACCGGCCGGCCAGGTCTGCACCACCAGCAATCTGCGCCCGGTGTCCTTCCAGTCCGAGAGCGGGCCGGACATCAAGCTGGCGCTGCCCCCCTCTTTCACCGAGGTCGTCCAGATCAGGTCGGGCACCGACGTGAAGGGACTGGTGGGCTACGACAGCACCACGAAGACCACCTTCCTGGCCTTCCGCACCACGCCGCCCGCGGGTGCCACGGACCCGCTCGGCGACGAGGAGGCGCTACGGCCCTCCATCGCATCCAAGGGCGCCCTGAGCAACCGCACCGCCCAGGTGTTCAAGACCTGGGAAGGTTTCAGTGCCGTGCAGGCCTTCTATGACCAGGCGGGGACGACCACGGATCTCAAGAGCCGCACCAATCAACTGGTGGACGCGCTGGTGCCCGGCAGCACGGGCCGTCTCAACAGCACGGCGGCGGGTGTCACGGGCGACTTCCGGCTCCAGACGCTCTTCGTGCACCGCTCGCCCCAGAGCCTCGTGGTGCTCATCGCCGTGGCCCCCCTGGCCAATATGACGGGCAGCTACCGCGACAGCCCCGCGGCCTTCTCCGTCAAGAACCTCTCGGATGGCTCCGCGCTCGCCCAGTTCGGCGAGCCCACGGGGGTGCAGTGCGAGCGCTTCACGCTCAACTCGTCGAAGGTGGACTTCCTCTTCGTCGTGGACGACAGCGGCTCGATGGTGGCCTCACAGATGTCGCTGGCCGCTGCCGCCGAGTCCGCGGTGAACGCGCTCAACGCCTCGTCGCTGGACTGGCGCATGGCGATGGTCACGTCGAGCTACCACCAGAGCGCCTCGGGCAGCACGGCGAACGTGGCCAAACTGCGGCGCTTCACCCGCAACGTGAACAAGGTGAAGTCGTGGCTCACGCAGGACAGCATCTGCTCGGGGGGCGCTTGCAGCGGGGTCCCCACGGTTCCCGCGCCCGCTCTCTGCCCCGGCGATACCTCCCAGGGCGCCAATGGCGGCTGTTGGGTTGGCATCAGTGGCAGCGGCACCGAGGGCGTGCTCGGAGCGGCCCGCAGGGCCATCGATGACATGACGCCGGGCACGGAGCCGGGCGCCGCCGAGTCCGATACCCTGGCGCGCAAGGATGCCGCCCTCGTGGTCGTGCTGCTCGGGGACGCGGACGATCAGACCACCGGCTACAGCACCACCACCCAGAACTGCGGTACGGGGGGAACAGCTGACAAGGCAGGAACCGGCTGCGAGAGCGTCACCAACTTCATGACCTTCTTCGGGACGACCTCGGAGTTGCCGGCGCCTGTCAACAAGACGGGCAAGCACATCCCCGTGCACGGCATCGTGTGCCCGTCCGGCCAGGCCTGCGGCTGCTCTTCGGGGACCTGCGACCTGTCCAACTCGACGCGTGAGTTCAACCCGCAGCCCGTGGGAGGCATGTCGCAGCAGCGCCACGCCGCGGTGGTCAACGCCTCGGGCGGCGTGCTCGGCTCCATCCTCGACACCGCATCCATCGGGGCTTCCATGGACGCGATCATCAACGACACCATCGGCAACGCGGGCTACAAGACCCTCAAGCCGCCCATCGGTGCGTCCATCAAGGTGGCCATGGAGAACGTGAGCAACCCGGCGGTGTGCACGGCGGCCCACGACATCCCGCGCAGCACGGTCAACGGCTTCGACTTCGATGGCAGCGCGCGCACCCTGTCCTTCTTCGGCGCCTGCCGCCCCGCGGCCGACACCACCCAGGTGGCGGTGTCGTACCAGTACTGGGTGAACTCGGTGGAGGCGCCCGACGGCCGCGTGCCGTGCGTGAATGACCCGAACTACACCCCGAACGAGCCGGACTTCTGTCTGGGCCCCCACCTGGAGTGCAGCGCCGCGGGCAACCAGTGCGTCTGCAAGCCCGACTGCGGTGGCATCTGCGGCTCGAGCGCGCTGTGTGACATGGCGCGCTGCGCCTGCAAGCCGTAGGGAGGGTCAACCCTCGTCGGACTCGGACTCACTGTCCGAGTCCGCACTGGGCTCGGCGCTGAACTCGGCGTCATCGCCCGAGTCGGCGTCGTCACCGGAGTCCTCGGACCCCGCGTCCGAGGTCTCACCACCGGAGGCCCCAGCACCCCCCGAGGCAGCGGCGGAAGCACCCTCCCCTGCCCCGGTCTTGCGTCCACCCCGGCGCCGGCGCCGACGACGCTTGCGCGGGCCCTCGCTGCCCTCGGACGCGCCTCCCTCGGTGGACTTGACGGAAGGCACCTCGCCGCGCTTCCACGCCTCGAGCGCCTCGCGGTGCTGGCCCGTGGCCTCGACGGAGATCTCGAAGACGACGAGCGCGTCGTTGAAGAGCGGGTGGCGGCGGAACGCCCCGGTGCGGCGGCGACGCTCGCCCGTCAGGGTGCGCTGGGCGATGAGCAGCAGCCGGCAGCGCTCGGCGATGCGGCGGGGCAGCCGCGCGGACTGGACGAACTCGGCCAGCAGGTCCTCGATGCCCTGGGCCACCGAGGGGCGGATCGCGGGGTCCTGGCTCTCCACGATGGGGCCCGCCTGGGCGATGGGCACGAGCAACGCCGCGAGCAGAATGGCGTCATCCAGCGGCTCGCCCGAGGACACGCGCCGGTCGAGCGCCTCCGCGTAGGCGTAGAAGGTCTCCTGGCCCTTGCGGCCGTTCTCCTTGAAATAGGCGGCCACGGGTGGCAGGAGGATCTTCAGCGCATCCAGCGCGGCCAGCAGCCGCAGGCTGGGCGCGGCCACCCCACCCCGGATGAGACGGAAGGTCTCCTCCAGCAGGCGCGCGGGGGCGCAGCGCGGCAGGTCCTCGACGGCCCCCTCCATGGCGGCGTAGGTGCGCGACTCGATGTCCAGGCCCAGCTTGGAGGCGAAGCGCACGGCGCGCAGGATGCGCACCGGGTCCTCGCGCATGCGGATCTCCGGGTCGCCAATGGTCCGGATGTAGCGCTCGTCCAGGTCGCGCCGGCCGCGCACGTAATCAATCACCCGGCCCTCGGCGACGTCGTAGAAGAGGCCGTTCATGGTGAAGTCGCGGCGACGGGCGTCCTGCTCGGCGGTGCCGAAGACGTTGTCGTGCGTGATGAGGAGATCCTGCGACTCCTCGGCCTCTCCCCCCTCCTCGCCATTCTCGGCGCCATTCTCGGCACCGGTGTCGGCCCCGCTCTCGGCCCCGGAGGCGTCGAGCTCGGTGGGGTTGGCGCGGAAGGTGGAGACCTCGATGATCTTCCCACCCTTGAAGTAGATGTGGGCGAGCCGGAAGCGCCGGCCGATGAGGCGGCAGTTGCGGAAGATGGCGCGCACCTCGCCCGGGTGGGCGCTGGTGGCGATGTCGAAGTCCTTGGGGGTGCGCTCCAGCATCAGGTCACGCACGCAGCCCCCCACCAGGTAGGCCTGGTGGCCATGGGCGTGGAGGCGGTGGATGACCTTGAGGGCGTCCGGGTCGAGCTTGTCGGGGTCTATCTCCGCGGGCTCGCCGGAAGGGGTGGTGTCGGGGAGGAACTCGGTCTCGGGAAGGGAATCCTCGGAGAGAGTCTCCAGGAGGGCGGACATGGGTGGGGGGTTCTCCTCCGCGGGCTCGGGGACCGGCAATGCCTCGAGAGGGTCCAGGGACCCTGCCTCGGAGACCACAGCCTCGCGCGCGTCATCGGGCGCAGACTGGAGCGTCGGTTCACCGGCTGGCGGTGTTTCAGTGGAGTCTCGCGTCATCTCGCGGTTGACGCCCCGAAGGGGGGGCATCTATGGGGCACGACCTATAGCGCATCCTCCCCGGGAGGGAGTAGCACATGACGACATTGTTGACGGGGGCAACAGGGCTGGTAGGGGCCAACCTCGCCCACCTGCTGTGCGAGCAGGGAGAGCGCCCCCGGCTGCTCGTCCGGGAGCGCAGCGACCGCCGGGGGTTGCGCGGGCTGAGCTACGACGAGGTGCTCGGCGACGTCCTGGACGCCGAGTCGCTTCGCGGGGCCATGAAAGGGGTGGAGCGGGTCTACCACGTGGCGGGCATCGTCCGGTTCGATCCCTTTACTCGGGAGGATGTGTCCCGAATCAACGCCCGGGGAACGCGAAACGTTCTGGACGCGGCACGAGCGGCGGGAGTGCGGCGGGTCGTGGTGGTGTCGAGCGTGGCGGCGGTCGGCCATGGGACGCTGAGCGAGCCGGCCACCGAGGACAGTCCCTACAACTACCCGGGGGACAACCCCTACCACGAGTCCAAGCGGGAGGCCGAGCGCCTGGCGCTGGAGGCCTCGGGGCCGGCGCTGGAGGTGCTGGCGGGCAACCCGGGCTTCGTGCTCGGGCCCTACGACGTGCGGCCGTCCACGGGGGAGCTGCTGCTGCTCGTGGCGAAGGGCATCGTGGCGGTATACCCGAGTGGTGGGGTCAACGTGGTCAACGCACAGGATGTGGCCCGGGGGCTGCGGCTCGTCATGGAGAAGGGACGCCCGGGGGAGCGCTACATCCTGGGGGGAGAGAACCTCCCCTTCCGCGAGTTCCTGACGCTGTGCGCCGAGGAGGCGGGGGTGCCGCCGCCGAGGATTCCGCTGCCGGACGGGGTGGTGAAGGCGGTGGGGAGGTTCGGAGACGTGGTGGGGCGGCTGTCACCGGACCTCTTCAAGCACGTGAACACGGCGTTCCTGCAGGCGCTGCCGTTGCCGGCGTACCAGTCGTCAACGAAGGCGATGCGGGAACTGGGCTATCAACCGAGGCCCGTGCGGCTCGGCATCCGCGAGGCGCTGCGCTGGTTCCAGGAGGAAGGAATGCTCCCGCTGGACCAACCGCTCACGCCCCGAGGCGTCGTGGGTTGAAGGAGGAATGGAGTCCCATGAGCATCATCATCGCCGTCGGCTCGACGAACCCGGCCAAGACCAGCGCCGTGAAGGCCATCTGTGAGCGGGCCTTCCCCGGCTGCACGGTGATCCCCATCGACGTGCCCAGCGGGGTGCGCGAGCAACCCATCGGCCCCGGAGAGACCTCGACGGGGGCACGCAACCGGGCCCGGGCGGCGCTCGGTGCCGTCCCGGGAGCGCAGATGGGTGTGGGCCTCGAAGGAGGCGTGGACCCGGACGGGAGCCTCATCAACGGCGTGGCCGTGGTGGAGGTCGGGGGCCGGGAGAACCTGACCTGGGGCGTGCGCTTCCCCCTCCCCCCGGCGGTCGTCGCCCGGGTGTTGAACGGAGAGGAGCTGGGGCCGGTGATGGACCAGGTCTCCGGCCGCACCGAGAGCAAGAAGCACCTCGGAGCGGTGGGCATCCTGAGCAACGGCCTCTTCACGCGCGCCGAGATGTGGCAGGGCCCGATGGCCTGCGCGCTGATGCCCTTCCTGCACCCGGAGCTCTACCCCGCTCCAGCGCCCTCCGCGTCCGGCTCTTGATCTTCCCTCGAGAGGGGCGAACCCCGAATCAGGCCGCGCTCTGGGCGACCGGCCCTTCCGGAGAGTACGGGCGCGTCTCCACGATGGCGCGCTCGATGTCCTGGAGGTCGCGCTCGGTGAGGTGCAGCTCGCTGGCACCCACCACCCCGTCGATCTGCTGGGGAGTGCGCGCTCCGACGATGGCCCCCGTCACGGCCGGGTCGCGCAGCGTCCACGCGATGGCCACCTCCGCCACCGAGTGGCCATGGCGCGACGCGATGGGACGCAGTTGCTCGACGAACTGAAGGTTGCGTGACAGCGCGGGCTCCTGGAAGTCGACGGCGCCCCGGCGCCAGTCACTGGGCGCCAGCGCCTGGATGCGCTCTCTCGACATCCGGCCGCTGAGCAGCCCGGACTGGAGCGGCGAGTAGACGATGACTCCCACGCCCTGCTGGTGGCACCACGGCAGCAGCTCCTTCTCGATGCCGCGGCGGACCAGCGAGTACGGAGGCTGGAGCGAACCAATGGGCGCGATGGCCTGGAGGGGACGCATGTGCTCGACGCCGAAGTTCGAAACGCCGAGGTGGCGCACCTTGCCCTCATCCTTCAGGGCGGCCAGCGTCTCCCAGGCCCGCACCAACACGTCCGTCGGCGTCGCCACGCCATCCCAGTCGGGCCAGTGGATTTGATACAGGTCGATGCGCTCGACCCCCAGCCTGCGCAGGCTGCCCTCGACCTCGCGGCGCAGGGAGGCAGGGGTGAGGTCGTGGTGAATCTTCCCGGCGTCGTTCCACAGCAGGCCGCACTTGGTGAAGACGAGGGGGCGCTGCGCGGACGTCCAGGACTTCAGTGCCCGCGCGACGACCTCCTCCGAGTGCCCGAGCCCGTAGACCGCAGCGGTGTCGATCCAGTTGATGCCCGCCTCCAGCGCCCGGTGGATGGAGTGGATGGAGTGAGCGTCATCCTGGGGCCCCCAGCTATAGGACCAGCCGTCTCCACCAATGGCCCATGCGCCAAACCCGATGGGCGTGATGTCGAGGTCGGTCGCTCCAAGTCGTCGTGTCCGCATGTCGTGTGTCCTCTCCGGGAGGAAGTCCCGTTGGCGGAGGAACCGTAATGAGCAGGGGCCCGAGGGATTAGAAGCCACCGCGGCATGACGGTCGTTCCACGATGGTATGAATGGAGGGATGGACACACTGGGTGGCATCGAGGTCTTCGTGGCCACGGTGCGGGGTGGCAGCTTCGCAGCGGCCGGACGGAGGTTGGGACAGACGGCGTCGGCGGTGAGCCGGCGCGTGGCCCGGCTGGAGGCGGAGATGGGGGTCCAACTCTTGGCGCGGACCACGCGCTCGCTGCGCGTCACGGAGGCGGGCGCGGCCTTCTTCGAGCGCTGCGTGCGCATCCTCGACGAGTTGGGCGAGGCGAGGGATGCCATCTCCCGGAGTCACGCACGCCCCATGGGCCGGCTGCGCGTCGAAGCCCCGGTGGCGCTCGGCCGGAGGGTGGTGGCCCCCCGGTTGCCCCGCTTCCTGCGTGAGAACCCCGAGGTCCAGGTCGTCCTCACGCTGCGGGACACGACCATCGATCCGGTGGTCGAGGGCGTCGATGTCACGCTCCGCATCGGGGAGTTGCGGGACACGGACCTGGCCGCGCGGCGCCTGGGCGAGTGCGCGATGGTGGTCTGCGCCTCGCCGGGCTACCTCCGGGCCCACGGGGTGCCGGAGTCCATCGAGCAGCTCCACCGGCACACCCGGCTGGGCTTCATTCGCGACGGCGCACCCATGCCGTGGCGGCTGGGCGAGGGCGACGGGCTCGAACCGAACGGCGCGCTGTCCTCCAACGACGCGGAGACACTGCGCACGGCGGCGCTCGAGGGACACGGGCTCATCTACCTGCTGGATTTCCTCGTCGAGGAGGAGCTGCGGTCGGGACAGCTGGTCGAGGTACTTCCCGGGCTGCCGAGGCCCCGCCGGCCCATCCACGCGCTCTACGCCCGGAGCCGGCCTCCCGCGCCCCGGATTGGTGTCTTCCTCGACTTCCTCCAGCGGGTGCTCGCGTCCGGCCGCGTGGCACCCGCGAAGGACACATAGGTCAACGGCAGGTGCCGCAGTCCAACTTGCAACTGTCCGAAAGGTTGTTGTTACCGCAGGACTCGGTGGACTGACAGATGCCGTCACCGCACGTGTAGATGTCCTGGTAGCGGATCCGGGTGGTGATGGGGCGGTAGGTGACCCCATTGTAGGTGCACTGCGAGAAGTACGTCCCCGTGGCGTCATGCGGGCAGATGGAGTGGCAGCTCCCCACATGGATGAGCGGCGGGCATGCGTTAGCGCCCGTGAGCGCGCAGGCGCGGAGGCTGCTCTGGTTCGGGGACAGCAGGCCCTGGTCGTTGCCGACGAAGACCCCCTCGCCGTTGAAGAGGTTGCCGAAGAAGCAGGCCTCCCGCTGTTGGAAGTCCGCCAGCTCGGAGCCCGTGGTGGGGATGGGCTGCCCCAGCGCGTTGGAGCCCAGGAGGGAGACGAGGACCGAGCGCCCGTATTTGTTGACGAGGGCAGCCAGGCACGCGGAGACGACCTGCTGCTCCGCCAGGGTTGCTGGCGAGCCGTTGGACCAGCCCGGTGCCAGCCCCAGGCCGCCAGACCAGACATACGTGGTCGAGCCACTCGTGTACGTCCGGGTCTGTCCGGCTGGGACGGCGCAACGGACCAGGTACTTCATGAGGATGTCGGCCTCCGCCGGCTTCTGCTGGAACCAGGAGGAGAAGCTGCTGCTGGACAAGCCATTGAAGGCCAGCCCGTTGAACGCCAGTCCATTGAAGGCCAGCCCGTTGAACGCCAGCCCATTCATCGTCAGGCCATTGTCTGCCTCGATGGCCTGGGTCGCCGTACTGCCGGGCTCCTCGGAAGGACTGGTGGGCTCCTGCATCGGGCCACAGCCAACAGCGAGTGTCAGCAGGATCACTCCGAACAATTCCATGGTCTTCATGATGCCTTCCCTGGAGCCCGGAAGGAGGGCTCCAAAAGAAGTGTCTTCACTTCCGTCCCCCGAGTTTCCGCTCCATTTCCCGTGGAGGATCGCCGCGTGAAGTGCCGCACAGCGCAATAGGTCCCGGGGCCCTACGTAGAGCGGAAAACGGCATCGGCCCTCCCCCCCCACCGAAGGATCCTCATCCATGCCCTGCGCAGCTCGAGTCCACCTGGGAGCCCTGCTGCTCCTGATGTCGGTGTCGTACCAGTCAAGCGCGGCGGAGCCGGCCTCCCCAGTCAGCGCGGATCCCGCGGCACGGCTCGTGGGGGTCTGGGGAAGCGAGCGCGTCTTCGGCCCCGAGGTCCGAGGCGAGCTCACGCTCTTCCAAGACGGGGACACGTGGCAGGCCAGGATCGCCGGCTTCGAGGTGCCAGGGCGTCTGGAGAAGGGAACGCTCTCGGTGGTCCTGCCTGGGGGCCAGGGAGAATTTCGCGGGACGCTGTCTCCCAATGGGCAGAAGATTCGCGGCCACTGGATCCAACCCAAGGTCATCGTGGGCGGCACCCGGTACGCCACGCCCGTCGAGCTCCGTGCCCTTCAAAAGAACGTCTGGCGCGGTGACGTGGTGCCCCTGGACGACCGGTTCACGCTCTACCTGGTCGTTCAACAAGAGACGGATGGCACCCTCCGCGCCTTCCTCCGCAATCCCGAGAAGAACTTCGGCAGCCGGCTCTCGTTTCGCGTCTCCTTGACGGGCACGACGCTCCGGCTCGTGGACCCCCAGCAGCCCAACATGGCCTTCGAGGGGACCTACGATGAAAAATCCGAGCGGCTGACCCTCCCCATCCTGTTCCTGGGCCCCTTCGACTTCACGCGGCGCGATCGCAACCAGGCCCCGCGCCTCCATGCACGCACACCCGCTCCGGGTCCGTATTCCTACCGCAAGCCCATCGCGGAAGCGGATGGCTGGACGACGGCATCCCTCACGGAGGTCGGCATCGATCCGCGCCCCATCACCGCCCTGGTGCAACGCATCCTCGACACCGAACCCGGCCCCGGCGCGGCACCCGCCATCCAGGGATTGCTCATCGCACGCCATGGGAAGCTCGTCCTGGAGGAGTACTTCCAGGGCT
Organism: Vitiosangium sp. GDMCC 1.1324; assembly: GCF_003044305.1. Lineage (GTDB taxonomy): Bacteria > Myxococcota > Myxococcia > Myxococcales > Myxococcaceae > Archangium. The sequence continues at coordinate 34,363 of NZ_PZOX01000010.1, forward strand.
TCGACAAGGAGAGCCCCCACGACCTCCGCTCCGCTTCGAAGACCTTCGCGCCCGTGCTCATCGGCATCGCCATCGACCAGGGAGCACCCCTTCGCGCCGAGTCACCCGTCTACCCGCTGTTCCCCGAGTACCCCAGCACCGCCCAACCGGACCCGCGGAAGTCCGCGCTGACGGTGGAGCACCTGATGACGATGACGTCGGGCCTCGCCTGCGACGACAACAACGACGAGTCCCCCGGCAACGAGAACCGGCTCCAGGACCAGGAAACCAACTGGTACCAATACACGCTGGATCTGCCACTCGAGCACGCCCCCGGGGGAGAGAACGCCGTGTATTGCTCCGCGGGCATCAACCTGCTCGGGGGAGTCCTCCGCAACACGACGCGCTCCTGGGTGCCGGAGTTCTTCGAGCGCACCCTGGCCACGCCTCTCCAGATACGCCGGTACCACATCAACCTGATGCCGACGGGTGATGCCTACCTGGGGGGCGGTCTCTACATGCGCCCACGCGATGCATTGAAGCTGGGGCAGCTCTACCTGGCGGGCGGCGTGTGGAACGGAAAACGGGTGGTCAGCCGGAGCTGGGTCGAGCGCTCCACGGCCCACCACTCGAACATGAGCACCGATAGAACGTATGGGTATGCCTGGTGGCGCCACGACATCCGCGTCGGCGATCGGACCTATGCGGAGTATGAAGCCGGGGGCAACGGCGGACAGTTCGTGATGGTCGTTCCCGAGCTCGACCTCACCGTGATGTTCACCGGGGGCAATTACGGTCAGTTTCCGGTCTGGAAGAAGTTCCGGGAGGAGTTGCTTCCGCAATTCATCCTCCCGGCCATCCAGGCCCGGCGTTGAGGCCCATTCCCCGAGGACCCCACTCGGCCTTCCTCCGGCCCCACCTCAGCGCTTGCTCGAGGAAGCCGGCCTCGCCGCCTTCTCCGCATACTCCTTTATCAGCCCTTCATATTCGTTGACCGCCGGCAGCTTCTCGTAGCTGTGAAGCGCTGGCGTGGTCGCCCAGGGGAGCTTCTCGCTCGTCCACGTTTCCATGAACGGCGTGAACCAACCGCGATCGTCGAGCATCGTCGCGCGAACGTTGACGAACCAGTCAATCCCCTCGGGCCGGGTGAACATCCAGCTCATGCAGTACGGGCAGAAGTAATGCCGGGACGCGCCATGGAGGCCGCCAATGACAGGCTCTCCCTTTGTGACCGAGAACCCTTCACTGGGAATCGCGGCACTCAAGGAGAAGGCGCTCGCGGTCATCCGCTGGCAGCCCGTGCAGTGGCAGGCCATGGTGAGCAGCGGCGGCGCGCTGATCCTCAGCCGCACCTGTCCGCAACGGCATCCGCCTTCCCAAGGTAGGTTCCAGTCGCTCATGATCTTGGTCCTTTTCCGTGTCCGTCTTCACTCGAGAGGACCCTCTCGGTCTTCCACCGAGCAGCCGTCCCCTCGCGCTTGCCAATGCGGCACGCCTCTGGTTACCTTCCTCGAAGGTGCCGAGGGGCGCCTACCCGAAAAAGACGACGTCACCCTCGCTTCATTCGCAGCTCGATAGTTCTCGATGAGTTCCTTCCATGGCCCCCAATCGGGTGAGGGCCGCCAACGAGGGACTTTTCATGGGAACCGACACTCGCGCTGCCACGCCCCTCCACGAATGCAAGGTCCGGGCATCGATCCTCCTCAAGGATTTGAGCTCCTCCGACCCGCTCCGTGCCCGGCGAGCCGTTGAACGGCTGCGCGCCCTTCCCCCCTTCGCCCGCCTCTCGCCGGAGGAGCTGCTCGCGCGCAAGGACTCGGTGCGCCACAAGCACGCACTGGCTGTCATCGCCCAGGAGCAGGGTTACGCCTCCTGGGTGGAGCTGAAGAAAGCCCGTGGCGAGGAGGCCCCGCCCCGCTTCGATTTCGAGGCCTTCTTCACCCGGCACCCGAGCGTCTTCCTCAACCGCTGGTTCGCATCCTACGCGGAGGCACTCGCCTCCCTGCGCTCCACGGGCGGATACCTCTTCCCCTACCGCCAGCAGTTCTTCGTCTGTGAATCCAACTTCCTGGCGGCTCGCGGTGTGGACACCGCGGATCCCGACTGGGAGCGGATGGGACGCAACTGGGTGGAACCGCTCGACCCCGCCGCCCGCGCACGTCTCGAGCAGAAGCTTCTCGCGCTCGACCTCGAGCGCTGACGCACCTCCCCTCTTCACGAAAGGAAGTCCGCATGTCCTCCGCTGATGACCGCGCCGTGCGCGGTGGTCCCGCCTCGCGCGCCGAATTGAAACGGGCCTACAAGGAAAAGCCTCCCCCGATGGGAGTCTTCGCCATCCGCAACCTCGCCAACGGCAAGGTGCTCGTGGGCTCGGGCCTCAACCTCCCGGGTGCGCTCAACCGCGTCCGCTTCGAGCTGTCGTGCGGAATGCATCGCAACCGCGCGCTGCAGGAGGACTGGCAACGCCTCGGGGCCGACAGCTTCTCCTTCGAGCAGCTCGACGTCCTCCCTCCCACGGAGGAGCCGCGCGAGGATCCGAAAGAGGAGCTGCGGGTGTTGGAGTCGCTCTGGCTCGACCGGCTCCGGCCCTACGGCGAGGCCGGCTACAACACCCCACCGGAGTGAGCCACAGAGCCCCTTCGCCTCGCGCTCCGAAGCAGGCAGAATCCTCCAGTCGACTCTGGAGACCTCTTCATGCTCGGTAGACTCCTTCTGTGGGCGCGACGCAACTCGCGCAGGGCCATTGCCCTGGCCCTGGCCCCTGGGCTCATCGCCCTCGCCTTCGATGCCGCCATCGCTCATTGGGCGGGGAAGGACTTCGACAACCGGCTGCAGGCGATTCCCGTGGTCCATGGGGTCGCCGGCTTCTTCCTCGTGCTGTTCGTCTGCATCCCGAGGTCCCGCGCGGTGTTCGCGTGGACGGCGCGCCTCGTGGGCGGCACGGGAGTCCTCGTCGGCCTGGCGGGGACGGTCTTCCACGCCTCCGCGCTGCTCAAGGAGCTGGACGGGCAATACACGGCCTCGAGTCTCGAAGGCGCCTTCTCGGTGGCGCCGCCCCTGCTCGCGCCGCTCGGCTTCACGGGCCTGGGCGCCCTGTTGTTCCTGCTGCCGAGCACGAAGCTGCTGCTCCGCCTGCGCGTCGGCTCCCCTCCGTCCGCGAGCACGGCCCCGGTCGAGCTCCACGAGCCCCAGGAGCGCAGGGACCGGAAGAGCGCGTGACTCAGCGATCGCGGTCGCAGCGCCCCCAGGGTTGGAATGGCAGGGCCCACAGCTCCCGGCCGTGAGTGTCATCCTCCGCGGCGAAGAAGACGTCCCAACCCGAGCGCACGAAGCTCCCCGGGTTCGACGAGGACGGCCCGGCGGAGAGCTCCTCGAGCGCCACCGTCCCTGAGCGCGTCCCGTCCGTCACCCACGGCTCCCGGCCGTGCCCCGCCGTCTCCGCGCTGAAGAACAGGTGGCCTTCGATGGCCGTCAACTCCTCGGGAGACGAGCCCGCCCCACCCCGCTCGAGGTCCGCGAAGAGCGTGGTCCCGGAGGCCGAGCCATTGCTCACCCACAGCTCGCGCCCGCTCGCGCCATCGTCGGCGGAGAAGAAGAGCCGGCGTCCCACGACGGTCAGGTGACTGGGGGAAGAACCCTCGGAGCCGGGCCGGATGTCCTTCACGCGCACCGTCCCCATCGCGGTGCCATCGCTCCGCCACAGCTCTCCCCCCGAAGACTCGTCCTCGGCGCTGAAGAACAGCCGTCCGCCCATCTCCGCGAGGTTTCCCACCTCCAGGAACGAGCCCAGGCTCACCGGGGGCCGCCCCCTGTCCGTCACCTCCAGATCGAACATGGCGTCGTCATGGGCCGCCCCCGTGACGAAGAACAGCCGTTTGCCCACGGGCGTCAGCTTCTCGATCATCCCGCCCGACGCCGGCACCCTTCGCAGCTCGACGGCACCGGGCCCTCCATCGCTCCGCATCAGCTTCAGGAAGAGCTCCTGGGAGGCGATGAGGAAATAGAGCGACCCATCCCCTCCACGGGTCAGCGAGTAGGGGCTCGTCCCCTCGGGACCGGGCTCGAGATCCTCGACCAGGAAGGTGCCCGCGGGCGTGCCATCGCTGCGCCACAACTCCCGCCCGTGATCCGGGTCTCCCGCCGCGAAGTAGAGCAGACCCTTGAACTCGAAGAGAGACCTCGGGAACGAGCCCGTCTCTCCGGGCCAGATGTCCTTCACCAGGTGGGTGCCCTTGAAGGTGCCGTCGCTCACCCACAGCTCGCGTCCGTGCTCCGGGTCCTCCGCCGCGAAGAAGATCCTGTCCCCCACCCGGACGAGCTCCGAGGGGGCCATCCCGGTGGGCCCGCTGGGAATGTACTTCACGAGTGCGGTGCCCTTCCCCTGGGTGCCACTGCTCTTCCACAGCTCTCGCCCCGCTCCGTCGTCGGCGGTGAAGAGGAGGAGGCGATCCCCATGCACCAGATCCTCCGGCTCCGAGCTCGCCGCTCCGGGAGCGATGTCCTTCAGGGCAACGGCCGTGCGCCCACAGGGAGCCCAGGAGCTCACCTCCTGAGAGGAGGTGGAGGCTTCTTCCTCCCACGAGGGAGGCTCGTCGGAAGGAGTCGGGGAGCAGCCGGCGAGCAGGGCCAGCACCACGGAGAACGGCCGCCAGCGTCTCATCGAATGTCTCCTGAATGGGAGGGTGGTCCACCAATCTGGGAGCACGCCGCTGCCCGCCCACCCGTGCAGCGGTCCGTGACGAGTTGCTGGCGCGCGACAGTCGCCCCGGGGCCGCGTTGGCCACTGGGCGCGCCCTCGAACCCCAGGGTGGATTGGCAGGCGGGCCCCTCCCCTTAGGTTCTGACGCCTGGACCCGGAGACCGCCATGTCGATGAAACGCTTCCTTCCCCGGATGCGGGGGCTCGTGGTGTCACTCGCCGCGTGCACGATGCTGGCCGCCCCAGCCGAGGCACAGACGCCCGCGGACGTCGGTCAGTGGTCGAGCGTCATGACGTGGCCCGTCTCCGCCACGCATACCCACCTGCAGCCCGACGGCAGGGTGATGTTCTTCGGCGAATTCTCCGAGGGGGATGATCCGCCGCGGCTCTGGAATCCCTCCACGAACGCCCTCAGCTCGCTGCCGTTGCCGGGCTACAACATCTTCTGCAGCGGGCACTCCTATCTCGCGGACGGGCGGCTGCTGGTGACAGGAGGGCACATCGAGAGTCACGTGGGGCTCCCCGACGCGAGCCTCTACAACCCCTTCACGTCCAGCTGGAGCCACCTGCCGAACATGAACAAGGGGCGCTGGTACCCCACCAACACCACGCTCTCCAACGGGGACGTGATGGTCCTCTCCGGGGAGGTCAACGGCACCGGCGACATGAACCTGCTGCCTCAGCGATGGCTGGCCGCCAGCGGAAGCTGGAAGGACATGACCACGGCGCAGCTCAAGCTGCCGTACTACCCGCGGATGTTCCTGCTGCCCAACGGCAAGCTCTTCTACGCCGGGCCTCAACGGGGCACCCGCTTCATGGACCCGAACGGAACCGGCTCCTGGACGTCGGGGCCCCTGAGCAACTTCGGCACGCGGAGCTACGGGCCCGCGGTGTTCCTCGACGGCAAGGTGACCCTCATCGGCGGGGGAGATCCGCCCACCGCCACCGTCGAGCAGATCGACTTCACCGTGGCCTCTCCCACGTGGCGGTACATGGCCTCCATGAGCACGCCCCGGCGCCAGCACAACGCGGTGATCCTGCCCGACGGCACGGTGCTCGTGGTGGGAGGCAGCAGTGGCAGCGGCTTCGACAACCATGACACCCCGGTCCTCCAGGCCGAGGTGTGGAACCCCGCCACCAACCAATGGAAGCGGCTCGCCAGCCAGCGCATCTACCGGGGCTACCACTCCACCGCGGTCCTGCTGCCGGACGGGCGCGTGGTGAGTGGGGGCGGCCGGAAGGAGCACACCGCGGAGGTCTACTCACCGCCCTACCTCTTCAAGGGAGCGCGTCCCACCATCGGCTCGGCGCCAGGGGTGGTGGCGCCTGGGACGAGCTTCTTCGTCGCAACCCCGGACGCGAGCCGGGTGACGAAGGTGACGCTGATCGCCATCGGCTCGGTGACGCACGCCTTCGACCAGAACCAGCGCCTGCTCACCCTGGGCTTCACGCGCACCAGCAACGGGATCACCCTCACCGCGCCCGCGAGCAACAACCTGGCTCCCCCGGGCTACTACATGCTCTTCCTGGTGAATGACGCGGGAGTCCCCTCCATCGGCCAGATGGTGCGGATCTCCGCCGGGTGACCTGAGAGTCCCCGCCGAGCCTCAGCGCAGGCCCGGCAGCCGCGCCTTGAGCGAGGGCAGCACCACCCGGTCGTCCATCATCCGCTGATCGAACACGAAGTGCTCGGAGGGCTCCACGTGCCACCGGCCACCGTACCGCTCGTTCAGCGCGAGGACGATCTCGTGGTACGTCCACCGCTCGTTGGCATCGAGCAGGTAGAGCCCCGGCTCCGCCCACGCGAGCGCCAGCAGCGCCCTCACGGTGTCATCCAGGAAGGAGCAGGCGGGGAGCCAGCGCGTGCTCGCCTCCACCCGGCCCTTCTCGCGCATCTGCGCCTCCAGCGAGGCCACCATGTTGTTGCCCGAGGGCTGATCGTCGATCTGCCACCCCAGCCGCGCCACGCGCGCCTCGGGGTTCTGCTGGAAGACCCGCTCCTCGGCGCGCCGCTTCTCGTACCCGTAGCCCTCGGGCGCCTCCGGCTCCGAGTCCACCGTGAAGGGCCCGCGCGCCTGATCCGAGAACACCATCGCCGTGCTGGAGAACACGAAGCGCACGCCCAGCTGCCGGGAGATCCACGCGAGCTCGCTCGTCCACTCGTAGTTGATGAGCCAGGACTCGTTGGAGCGTCCCGTGGGCCGGGAGGCCGTGGCCAGGTGGAACAGCACGTCCGGTGCCACCGAGCGCACGAAGCCCTCCATCGCCCAGTAGTCATCCACCGGGACGGAGCCACGGTCCCAGGGGAACACCTCGACACCGTGGCGCCGCAGGTGCTCGCTCAACCGAGAGCCGACGGTGCCGTTGGCACCCGTGACGATGGCCTTCATTCCCGTGTCTCCCGCTCGCGAGGCACCGTGCCCTACTGCGTCTTCCGCGCCTTGTGCGTCCGCGGGAGCGCGTGGTGGATGAGTTCCAGGTAGTCCACCGCCTGCACCGGCGGCGGAGGTGGCGGAGTCCCCAGCGCGGCGAGCCGCTTGGTGAACGCGGAGATGATGTCCGGCATCGGCCGCAGCGCCTGCATGAGCGCGTTGGGCCCCTCCAGCGCCTGCACCAGCGCCCCCGCCGCTGCCTGCAGGGGCAGTCCCCGGCGCAGCAGATCCTGGAGCGAGTTGGACAGGGTGATGATGTTGTGCCCCGCCGTCTGCACCATCTCCACGGCGATCTTGATGACCTGGGGCGCCGTCAGGTGGCCGTCGGCCATCAGCACCAGCGCGGCCTGGAAGTAGTTGAAGATGGGAACCACGCGCGGGCCGTAATTGGCGAAATGCGCGGGCGGCGTCAGCCGGTCCAGGTGGATGAAGATGCGCCGCACCGGATCCGACACCGGAATCTTCTTCCACGCGGCGCGCACCCGCTCGGCCTCGTCCGGGTACACCGCGGCGGCCTCGAGGATCTGATTGAGCACCCGCTCGTCCACGCGCCCGGCGACCATGTCCGCGAAGAGCGAGTAGATGAAGGCATCCGCCTCGGCATCATCCCCGAAGAGCACCTCCTCGGCCTCCACGGGCGCGTTGGCGCGGCTCTCCATGATGGCGGGCAGCTTGTAGCCAACCTGTCCGCGCAGCGCCCGGAAGCGCCCGCGCATCAGATTGCCCACGTTGTCCTTGAGGACGAACTCGTCCCACACCACCCCGTCCAGCTTGAGCTTCTCCTCCAGCACCGAGCGCATCTGCTTGGGGCTTCCGGAGACGATGCACAACCGGGAGTCCCCGTTGGACGCCAGCTCGCGGATGAGCGCGGACGCGCCCGGCACCGCCTGCTTCTCGTGGGCCTTCTGGAAGGCCGTGCGCAGCAGGTCCCGGAGCGAGTCGAACTCCGTCTGCAGATACGTCTTGTCCAGGTCCCAGCGGTAGATGCGCCGCGGGGGCCTGGGATCGATGCGATCCGGAAGGCTCACCGCGCCAGACCCTGCTGGATGGCCTTGCCGAGATCATTGGCCGCCGCCTTGGCGGCCACCTTGCCGGCGTTGGCGATGGCCCGCGCCTTCGAGCGGCCATGGGCCTTGATGAAGATCCGATCGAACCCGAGCACCGGTGCGCCCCCGTACTGCTCCCAGTCGGTGATGTCCTTGATGCGCTGGATGCCACCGGACAGCATGGCCAGACCGGCCCGCCAGCGCAGGCTCTCCTTGTACGCGTACTGGGCCAGCTCGACCACCGTCTCGTGCACGCCCTCGAGCATCTTCAGGCACACGTTGCCGACGAAGCCGTCCGTCACCACCACGTCCGCCGTGCCCTTTGGGATGTCCACGCCCTCCACGTTCCCGATGAACTGCAACCCGGGCATGTCCACGAGCCGCGCGTGGGCCTCCACCACGTGGCGAGGGCCCTTGTTGGGCTCGGTGCCGTTGGAGAGCAGCGCCACGCGGGGCTTCTCGTTGCGGGAGATGATGCGCGCGTACGCCGCCCCCATCACCGCGAACGTCACCAGGTCCTCCGGGGTGGCATCCACCGTGGCCCCCACGTCGAGGATGAGCGAGAAAGGGTCCTCCTTGTCGCCGCGGCGGGAGCGCGTGGGGTACACGGCCGCCAGCGCCGCGCGCCGCACGCCGGGCAGGAGCTGGAAGTGGCGAGCGCACGACAGCACGCACGCGCCCGTGTTGCCGGCGGACACGAGCGCATCCGCCTCGCCCTCGGCCACCAGCCGCGCCGCCACCGACACGGAGGCATCCGGCTTGCGCGCGAGCGCCTCGCCGGGCTTCTCGTCCATGGCGATGAACTCGGAGGCATGCTGCACGGAGATGCGCTCACCGTTGTGCCGGGTCTCGGCGAGCGCGTCGTCGATGGCGGTTCTATCCCCCACCAGCAACGTGTGGATGTGTGGAGACTCCAACGAGAGCTGCGCGGCCCCCCTGACTACCTCCGCGGGGCCGTGGTCGCTCCCCATCACGTCGAACGCAATGGTGACGAGCTTGGTGGCCATGACGGCAACATCCTACACGTTCGTGAAAAAGAGAGGGGGCCGGACCCACTCGGGTCCAGCCCCCGAAGAAGGGCGAGGTCAGGAGGCTCCCACCGGGTGGAGGGAGCCGCCCGCTGCCCGGCTCAGTTGCTCTCGCTGGCCTGGATGGTGCGGTTGGCGGTGTCGCGCTGCACGCAGCCCTTGGTGAGCGTGTACTGGTAGGTGCCCAGCTCGTCGCGCCAGTACTCACCCTCGTACGGCCAGTAGAGCTGGTCGTCCGCCACGGCCACCGAGAACTTGTACTTCTTGACGACGGACACCTGGCCGCCCGCCTTGAGCTGCTCCTCCAGGAACTCCTTCTCCTTGGAGATGGTCTCGAACTTGATGCGCAGGCCGTTGGCGAGCAGCTGCTTGAGGCCCACCAGCTCCGTCTCCAGCTTGCCCTTGGCCATGATACCGGCCTTGTCGATGAGGGAGGTGCGCTGCACCTTGAGACCCTCCAGCAGCTGCTTGGACAGCTCGGAGTAGCGGAAGGTGTCACCCTTCTCCGCGAAGGCGTCCATCTCGCCCTCCAGCTCGAGGATGGACTCGTTGGTCTTCTTCAGGTCCTGGTCCGTGAGGGCCAGCCGGAGGATGCGCTCGAGGATGACGTCCGTCTGGCTCTTCTCCAGCCCCTCCTTGTTCTTCTTCTGCACGTCGGAGAGGACGCCGTAGTACTCGCTGGCGGCCATCTGCTTCTTGGTGATCATCTCGAGCTGATCATGCACGGGCAGGTAGGTGCGCTCGAAGTCCTGGAGGATGAGGCTGGACTCGCGGTAGCGGCAGTTCTCGTAATAGATGACCGCCTTGAGGATCATCGCCTCGGGGAAGTACTCCTCGCGGAAGAAGGGCGAGGAGAGCGTGATGAGGTTGCCGAGCGCCTGCTCGTACTGACCCACGCGGTAGTTGGCCCAGCTGGCCTCGAACATGGCCTCCAGCCACTGCGACGTGCCGCGCTCCACCTTGTTGAAATAGAAGAGGGCGTAGCGGTTCTGCTGCATGCCGTAGTGGGTGCGCGCCAGCTGCATGAAGGCCAGCTCGCGCAGCTTCTGGTTCGTGGAGATCTGCTCGGCGTCCAGGCCGGAGGTGCCGCGGGTGACGCGGATGACCTCCTTCATGGCATCGATGGCGCCCACGGTGTTGATGTCCGTGCGCCGCTCCGCGGCGTTCCTCGCCCGGTTGCCGAAGCGGAAGTAGGACAGACCCTCGAGGAACTTGGCCCGCGGGTAGAACACGTCCGTCTTCGGGATGAGCAGCGCCAGGCGCTTCACCTCGTTGAAGCTCTTGTCCGCGTCCTCCGGGCGGCCCACCTGATCCAACGCCTTGCCGCGCACGAAGTGGTAGCGGGCCAGCAGGTAGTGGAACTCGGTGCGGAAGCGCTCGGGGAACTCCTGGTTGGCGTACTTGGCGATCTCATCCAGGATGACGGTCTCGTTCTTCGTCTTGCGGCTGATGAAGAAGAGCCACTCGAGGCTGGTGCGGAAGAACTTCGTCTCCGGACCGACGGCGAGGATCTTCGAGAACTCGCCCAGCGACGAGTGGTAGAGGCCCATGCGGTAGAGGGCCTTGGCCATCACGTAGCGCGCCTCCAGGTGGAGGCCGGCGAGCTTGGGATCCTGGAGCATCTCGAAGGAGCTCATCGCCGCCTTCTCGTACTCCTCGTTCTTGAAGAGGGAGATGGCCACGTCCAGACGCTGGCGATCACCGCTCTTGCCGGAGACGTCCACCGCGTCGAAGGACATGGTGGGCGCGGCCTTGGGCGCGCTGGTGGTGTCCGTGGTGAGATCCAACCCCATGGCCGGGGGCGTGTTCGCCGTAGGCGGAGGCGCCGCGGGAGTGGCCGGCGCCGCCGGGCTCGAAGCCGTCCCCGTGTCGGCGGGGCTGGTGGCGGAGGTGGACGTGTCACTCGAGTCCGAGTCGTCCTCGGCGGGCTGGGTGGCGGTGGGCTTCTTGCCGCCGCGCGAGGGCTTGCGCGTGGGCTTCTTCTTCTTCTTCTTGGACTGGGAGAGATCCAATCCCTCGAAGCTCTGGGCGGGCGAGGGCGTCGCCCACGCCAGCGTGAGCCCGAGGGTAGCGGCGAGGCAGAGGGGCCGGAGCAGACGTTTCATGACTCGGGGTGGGCCGTGGGGAAGAAGAAGGACACACCCAGCTCGAACATGAGCTGGTTGCGCAGCGTGGTGGACGGGTTGAGGGCCTTCTCGACGTAGATGAGGTCGCGGAACTCGGAGCGCACCGTCACCCAGCGGTTGAGGAAGAAGCGCATGCCGACGCCGACGTTGCCGCCCGCGGTGAGCTCGGACGTCTTGGAGGGCCCGCGGTACTGCACCGCGGTGGCGCCCGCGATGCCGTACAGGTCGAAGTGCAGGAACTGCTCCGAGAACAGCGACAGCTTGCCGTAGATGGGGGCCCACTGGAGGTCGAGCCCGCCCAGCAGGGTGATCTGCCCGGGAGCCGTGCCATCCAGCTGCTCGTAGGGGGGCTTGTGGCAGCCGCGGGTGGTGCTGCCGCCCTCGCCCTCGGAGAAGGTGCAGATCTGCGCGACACCGGCCACGGTGGGGATGGAGTAGCCCGCGCGCAGGCTCACGCCGAGCGTCTCCGTGGCGTGGTAGGTGAGCGTGCCGCCCAGGATGTACTTGGTGAAGAAGGCATCCGCCACGGAGAACGTGGCCGAGGGGCTGAGCTCGAAGCGGCCCTCCTTGAGGAACAGGTGGCCGGAGACGGGACGGACGCGCTCGCGCAGGGGCCCGAGCCGATCCTTGTCCACTTCCGACACGTCACCGGCCTCCTGCTCGGAGGAGCCAGAGGACGACGGGGCGGGCTTGGCGGCGGCGGGCTTGGCGGGCGCCGCGGGCGCGGGCTTGGCGGGCGCCGCGTCCTGGGCCAGGGCGGGCACGGGCGCCAGACAGAGCGCGAGCAGCAGACGGGTAGCGGTCTTCATTCGGCCTCCCGACCGGTCGACTTCATCGGGAAGAAGAAGGAGATGCCGGCATTGATCGTCATGAGGTTCTGGGTCGCGCCCTTGGTGGTGTTGAGGGGCTGGTCCACGTAGGACGTGTTGATGAGCGACACGTTCACGGCCAGGTAGTCACGGGCCACGAAGCGGATACCGATACCCAGGTCGGCGGCGAGGCTGGGACCGCGCCCCTCCGTGTTGGACATTTCGGTGTTCACCACGCCCATGCCGCCCAGCAGGTAGGCATCGAAGTGGAGGATGTCGTTGAGGAAGGCCACCTTGCCATAGAGCGGGCTCCACTCCACGTCGCCCATGGCCGACCACTGCGGCACCGAGTTGAAGATGCGGCTGTGGAAGGAGCGCTTGGCGATGCGCACGTCATCCGTGGACACCACCTGGATGCCGGAGACCCGCGCGGCCACGGCCAGCGTATCCGCCAGGTAGTAGGCCCCGCGCAGCGCGATGCCCACCTTGGTGTAGTACGGATCATTCACCGACAGGGAGATGGCGGGCGCCAGCTCGAAACGGCCCTTCTTGAGGTACACCTTGCGCTGGACGCTCTTGACGCGGTCGTCGAGCGTGACGTCGCGCTCGGCCGGCGCGAGCGGCTCGGCAGGCGGAGCCTCCGCCGTGGCAGGCAGCGGTGGCGGCTCCTCCGCGGGCGGCTCCGCGGCGTTTTCGGTCTCTTCCTGGGGCTTCTTGGCGTCACCGCTCAGATCGAGTCCGAGCCCCGTGTCTTCCTGTTTCTGGGCAAGTGCCGATGCTGGCGCGATGCACAGCGCGAGCACGATGGCCTGGAGGCGATTCACTTCCGGGAGCTCCGTGTCATGGGGGCGTCCGCACACCGGTTCCGTTCAGAATCGGCTGCGGATGCGACGACGCATCCTATCCGCCACACTCGCGACCCATCAACCGAACAAAGCTCGCCTGCTCTCTGTGTATGCACCGGAGGACGCGCAGCGCGTCACTTCGTGTATCCACTCGGTATTCTTGCAGAGGGGGCGGTCGCGATTCTCGCCGAGTGAGCATCCATGCGACCACGGTACTGGTTGGAACGGAGAGGCGCTGTGTTACGGTGGCCGCTCACATGTGTCTGACGAGGTGCACGTCGATGTCTTCGCGTCTGGCCCTGCTGGTGAGCGCCGTGCTGCTGTGCGGCGGGTGCAAGGTCACTTCCGATGTCGGTAAGCCATGCCTGTTGGTGAAGAAGGGAACCGGCTCCGACACCGCGCCCGTGTTGGAGGGAGACCTCAACGCGGGCCAGGACTTCATCTCCTTCGGCTCACTGGACTGTGAGGACCTGGTCTGCGTGAAGGACGCGGACATGGCCCTCGAGACGGTCGACATCGGGAATGGTCAGAAGCAGGTCAAGGGCTACTGCAGCAAGGCGTGCCTGGAGAACGCGCTCCAGGATCCCTGCGCCGTGACCGACCCGGAGGCCAGCGAGTCGGTGAAGAGCCGCATGGCCTGCCGCCCCCTGCTGCTGGATCAGAAGGCGCTGGACGACCTGCGCCAGAGCGATCCGGCCACCTACAAGGGGACGTTCGGCGACAACAACTCGCCGTTCTTCTGCGCGGGAAAGGCCACCAGCGCCAGCTCGGGCGGTAACTGACGTACACGGCGCGCGAGAAGGTGTAGAACTTTTTCGCGCGCCGGACGTGGATAGAAGGGCCCTCGCCGCAAGGAGCCCTCTGTCATGAACAAGACGGTCGCCTTCGTCTCCCTGGCCGCCGGACTCGCCCTCACCGCCCTGGTGCTGGGCCTGCCGCAGCTGGCACCGCCCCACCCCGCCACCCCGGTGCCTCCGCCCCGGCCGGCCACCGCCTCCAACGGCTCGCTCACGATGACGAGCCGACTGTCGCACCCCTACATCACCCCGGGCTCCTCGGACCTCTTCGTCACGGTGGACCTCACCGGCGCCGAGGTGCCGGGCTCCAAGCGCACCCCGGTCAACCTGGCGGTGGTCATCGACCGCTCGGGCTCCATGAGCGGCTACAAGCTGCAACAGGCCAAGCAGGCCGCGCGGCACCTCGTGGGACTGCTGGGCCCGGAGGATCGGCTGGCCATCGTGCACTACGGCTCGGACGTGAAGAGCCTGCCGAGCCTGTCGGCCACGCCCGCCAACCGGGAGCGGATGCTCCAGTTCATCGAGGGCATCTGGGACGACGGCGGCACCAACATCGGCGCGGGGTTGCACGCGGGCCGCTCGCACGTGGTGGCCGCGCGGGGCGACTACTCGGTCAACCGCATCATCCTGATGAGCGATGGCCAGGCCACCGAGGGCATCACCGATGACGCGGGCCTCACGGAGGTGGTGAAGGGCATCCGCGCCGAGGGCATCACCGTGAGCTCCATCGGCGTGGGCACGGACTTCAACGAGGACCTGATGCAGGGCTTCGCCGAGTACGGGGCGGGCGCGTACGGCTTCCTGGAGGACGCGGGACAACTGGCCACGCTCTTCCAGAAGGACTTGCAGCAGGCGGCCACCAGTGTGGCGCGCAACGTGGAGCTGTCCTTCACCCTGCCCGAGGGCGTGGTGCTGGGCGAGGTGCTGGGCTACCGCGCCCACCAGGATGGCCGCACGGTGCGGGTGCCGATGCCGGACTTCTCCTCGGGCCAGGTGGAGCGCGTGGTGGCACGGCTCACGGTGGTGGGCACGAAGCCGGGGAGCGCCGTGGACGTCACGGGGCTGAAGCTCACGTACACGGACCTGCTCAAGAACGCGGGCGTGGAGAGCGCGGCGAGCCTGTCCGCGATGGTGACGGAGCGGCGCGAGGAGGTGCTGGCGCGGCAGGACAAGGACGCCACGGTGTACGCGACCCGGGCGCTGAGCGCGAAGAACCTGAAGCTGGCGGCCGAGGCCCTGCGGGATGGGCGCAAGGAGGAGGCAAAGGGCTATGTGATCCAGAACCAGGCCCTCTTCGAGCAGGCCAGCCAGGTGGCGAGCCCCGCGGCGGTGGAGGCGGACCTGGCCGAGCAGAAGGCCGTCCTCCTGGATTACGAGCAGGCGAACGACGACGAGGCGCGGGGTGCGGCGGTGAAGCGCACGAAGAGTCAGGCCGCCAAGAGCTTCGGCAAGATCGGCTCCGTCTACTGAGTACCCCGTCTCGTGGAAGCCCCCTCTCCCGCTGAAGAGCGGGGGTGGGGGCGGTCCCTTGACCCCTCCCGGGCGATTTCACGGCCCCGCCATACGCTTCCGGTTGACCTGTGGAATCCCCCCACCCTATCTCCGCGTTCCTCGCACCTCCTGGAACCACCAGGAGGACGCACAGGAGACGAGAGCTTGAGCGCGGACACACCGTGGGTGGGCGTCATCATGGGGGGCAAGAGCGACCTGGAGCATCTGCGCCCCGGCATCGACGTGCTGAAGGAGCTGGGCATCCCGCATGAGGTGCGGGTGGTGTCCGCCCATCGCACGCCGGACTGGATGATGCAGTACGCGGAGACGGCGGAGGCGCGAGGGCTGTCCGTCATCATCGCGGCGGCCGGAGGCGCGGCCCACCTGCCGGGCATGGTGGCCAGCAAGACGCTGCTGCCGGTGCTCGGCGTGCCCATCCCCGCCACCGTGCTCAACGGCTTCGACGCGTTGATGTCCATCGTCCAGATGCCCAAGGGCGTGCCCGTGGGCACCATGGCCATCGGCAAGCCGGGCGCCATCAACGCCGCCCTGTACGCCGCCTCCATCCTGTCGCTCAAATACCCGGAGCTCCGCTCGCGGCTCGCCGCATGGCGCCAGGCCCGCACCGACGAGGTGCTCAAGGACAGGGAGATCGCATGAAGACGAGGACCATCCTCCCGGGCGGCACGATCGGCATCCTCGGTGGTGGGCAGCTGGGCCGGATGATGGCGCTGGCCGCTCGCACGCTCGGCTATCAGGTGCAGGCGTTGGATCCGGATCCCGCGTGCTCGGCCCGCTTCGTGGTGGACCAGTGCTACACGGCCGACTTCAGCAACGCGGAAGAGGCCGCCCGTCTGGCTCGCGCGTGCGACGTGGTGACGCTGGAGATCGAGAAGATCCCCCTCACCACCCTGCGCGCCGTGGCCCAGCAGGCGCCGCTGCGGCCGGGCCCCTCGGTGCTGGAGGTGGTGCAGAACCGCGGGCGGCAGCGCGCCTGGCTGGCGAAGCACGGCTTCCCGCAGGGCCCGTGGCAGCAGTCGGACACGGAGTCGGCGCTGGCCACGGCGGCCGCGCAGCTGGGCGGGCGCTGCTTCGTGAAGGTCTGCGAAGGCGGCTATGACGGCCGGGGCCAGTACCAGGTGAAGTCCGCCACCGAGTCCCCGGAGGCCTGGCGCGAGCTGGGTCAGCGCCCGGTGGTGGTGGAGGCCGCGCTGGACCTGGAGGCCGAGCTGTCCGTGCTGGTGGCGCGCGCGCCCAATGGCGAGGTGGTGGTGTACCCACCGGCCTACAACCACCACGAGGAGCGGATTCTCGACTGGTCACTGCTGCCCGGCCAGGTGCCACCGAAGGTGAGCACGGAGGCTATGGAGATCGCCCGCACCATGGCCACGGCGCTCGAGGTCGAGGGCCTGCTGGTGGTGGAGATGTTCCTACTCAAGGATGGCCGGCTGCTGGTGAACGAGCTGGCGCCGCGTCCGCACAACAGCTTCCACGCCACGGAAGTCGCGTGCCTCACCAGCCAGTTCGAGCAGGCGGTGCGCGCGGTGTGCAACCTGCCGCTGGGCTCGGTGGAGGTGGTGCGGCCCGCGGCCATCGTCAACCTGCTGGGCGACCTGTGGCTGCGCGAAGGCGGGCCGAAGTTCGAGGCCGTGCTGGCCATGCCGGGCGTGCGGCTGCACCTGTATGGCAAGCGTGAGGCGCGCAAGGGCCGGAAGATGGGGCACCTGTCCGCCGTGGGCTCCACCCCCGAGGAAGCGCTCGCCCGCATCAAGGCCGCCCGTCAGGCCCTCGGAGTGTGACGCCATGAAGACGAACGCGGCCCGGCTGTTGGACTCGCTCGGCATCCGCTACGAGCTGCGCGACTACGAAGTGGATCCGGAGGACCTCTCCGCGGAGACGGTGGCCGCCAAGGTGGGGCTGCCCGCGGAGCAGGTCTTCAAGACGCTCGTGGCACGCGGGGATCGCACCGGCGTGCTCATGGCCGTAGTGCCGGGCAATGGCGAGTTGGATCTCAAGGCGCTGGCGCGGCTGAGCGGCGATCGCAAGGTGGACACCGTGCCGCTCAAGGAGCTCCAGCCGCTCACGGGCTACATCCGCGGCGGCGTCACGGCCATCGGCGGCAAGAAGACGTACCCCGTGTTCGTGGACGAGACGCTCGAGCTGTTCGACGTCGTCGCCGTGTCCGCGGGCGTGCGGGGCACGCAGATCGTCCTCGCGCCCGCGGACTACCTGAAGGTCACCCAGGGCAAGGTGGGACCCATCTCTCGCGACAAGACGTAGGCCTCAACCCGGGACGAGCAGCACCTTCCCGGACGTCATCTCCCCCGCCGCCAGCGTCACCGCCTCCCTCGCCTTCGACAGCTCCAGCCGCGTCCGCACCGGCGTCTCCATCTCGCGCCCGAAGAGCGCGGGCACCCCCATGAGCGCCCGGATCTGCTTCGGTCCGAAGCGATCCTGGAGGAACCAGTCCGCCAGCCAGAAGCCCTCCACCCGCTTGCGCTCGAAGATGAACGCCGAGGGGTGGATGCTGCTCTCCTGCCCCGACAGCGAGCCGTACACCGTCACGCACCCACCGGCCGGCATCGCCCGCAGCAACTGCGCCGTCAGCGGCCCCGACACCGCGTCGAACGCCAGCGTCACCCCCAGCCGGTGGAACAGCTCGTGCAGCCGCTCCTCGAAGTCCGGCTCGCTGCTGTCCACCACGTGCTCCGCCCCCAAGCCCTCCAGCAGTTCCACCTGCTCCTTGCGGCGCACCACGTTCACCAGGGGGATGCGCTCGCGCACCGCCAGCTTGAGCAGCATCCGCCCCAGCGCGCTCGCCGCCGCCGTCTGCGCCACCGCCCGGTGCTTGCCCTGCCGCGCCATGTCCATCAGCGCCCACGCCGTGAACGGATTGACGAAGAGCGTCGCCCCCTGCTCGTCACTCACGTGCGCGCGCAACGGCAGGCAGTGCCCCAACGGCACCCGGATGTACTCCGACCACGTCCCGTCCCCCTGCGCCGTCCCGAACGCCACCCGCCTCCCCACCATCAGGCGCCCGGCGATTCCTCCCGCCGCCACCACCGTGCCGCTCGCCTCGAAACCCGGCACCGCGGGCAGCGCCTTCTTCAACCCGTACTGGCCTCTCATGAACATCAGGTCCGCGGGGTTGATGGGCGCCGCCGCCAGCCGCACCAGCACCTCGCCCGGACCCGGCTCCGGCACCGGGCGCTCCTCCACCCTCAGTGAATCCGGCCGCCCGTCGTACGCGGAGAGGACGACCGCACGCATGATCTCGGGGATGCTCGGTTGACCCATGCGTCAACCTTAGCGCTTCCCTCGCGAGCCCCCCGAGAGTCCCGAGGTAACAACCTCGTGAGGGACCCTTCGCTCTCCGTTCACTTCAGAACACTGGAGGGCCTCACGGCCGGGGTACAGCCTTCGTCCAACCCTCTCGGGCCAGGAAGGCCGACACGCGCGAGCGCACCTCGTCCCGAATCTGACGCACCCGCTCCACCGGCTTGCCCTTGGGGTCCTCCAGCGGCCAGTCCTCGCGCTCGAGGCCCGGCACGTAGGGGCAGGCCTCACCGCACCCCATGGTGACGAGCCACTGCGCGTCCCGGGCCAGCTCGTCCGTGAGGCGCTGAGGCCTGGCACCCGACAGGTCGATGCCCACCTCGGCCATGGCTGCAAGCACTTCCGGATGCACGCGCTCGCCGGGCTGCGTGCCAGCGGACACGGCTCGCGCCTGCTCCTCGTCGGCCAGCGCGTTGAAGAAGGCCGCCGCCATCTGCGAGCGGCCGGCGTTGTGGACACAGGCGAAGATGACGGTCCGTGGAGCCATGTCTTCGTTCTACCAGAGCAGGCGTGGCCGCCCTTCCTCAGCGCGAAGCGGTCTTCGCCGGGCCCACCCAGCCGGGGTGAACGGCTTCGCTGATTCCCGTCGCCCCGTCCTGCTCCAGCCGGGCCCTCACCTTCGGAGGTGCCCCGACCATCACGTCCCGCCCGCGCTCGAATCGCTGGGCCTTCACCAGCCCCAGATAGGCCCTGTCCAACAGGAGCGCCCGGCGCGGGGATGGAACGAGCAGGGTCGAGATGTCCTTCGTCAGCGCCTTCACCGCATCGGGCTCGAGCGTCCCGTCCCGCCGGAAGAAGCGAGCCTGCACCTCGTCATTGCTCCGGTAGTCGTCTCCCCCGCCCACCTGCTCAAGCCAGTGCGCATACTCGCCCCGGCCATCGGCGCGCTTCGGCTCGGGTATCCCCTTCAGCCCCCGCTCTCCCCAGTGATACCAGCCCTCCTGGTACGCCGAGCGCGGGTCGAGCTTGCGCGCGAAGCTGAACGTGCTGTCCGTGGTCGCGCCCACTCCGCCATGGCACCCGATGCAGGCGGTGGTCTCCTCGACGTTCTGGGGACGCAGCGCTCCTCCCGAA
The DNA here is from genome assembly GCF_003044305.1 of Vitiosangium sp. GDMCC 1.1324. Lineage (GTDB taxonomy): Bacteria > Myxococcota > Myxococcia > Myxococcales > Myxococcaceae > Archangium. The sequence continues at coordinate 54,024 of NZ_PZOX01000010.1, forward strand.
TCCTCGATGAAGGCCTGCATCAGCCAGCCGGTGCCCGTGCCCACCCCGCGCTCCACATCCGCGAGCACGACCTTCAGCTTGTCGGGGCGCTTCGTCTTCTCCCGGGCTTCCGCCTCGGCCGCCAGTTGGAGCGCGCTGTACGTCAGCCAGCGGGTCTTCCGCATGTAGCGCAGCTCCTTCATCCGCGCGGCCATGCGGACCTGACCCCCCTCCACATCGAGGTAGCGCAGGCTGTGGAGGAACTCGGTGCCTCGTGGATAGAGGCCGGCGGCGGGCCAGCCGTCCCGCGTCCGATCCAGCTCGGCCGCCTGACCCACGTATCCCAAGGGACGTTCAGGTTTCGGCGGCCACACGAAGGCCACGCGCTTCGCCGTCCCGAGCACGCCATCTCCGTCGAGATCCGCGCCGAGCTCGCGCTCGTCCGTGGGGGGCAGCGGCACATCCTCCCTGCGGATGAACGCCTCCAGGATGGCGAGATTGACGCGATACACGGCCTTGCTCTCGCGCCCGGCCCGATCCCTCCGGAAGGCGTCGGGAAGCCGGATGAACACGTCTCCCGCGCTCCCGTTGGTGGGCCAGAACATGCCCGGGAAGGGCGCATAGGCGAACGCGCGCCAACCCGTCATGCCTCCGTCCGGTGAATGATCAAACCCCTCAGAGTCTGGCTGGAACCAGCAGTCCGGGGTGTACCCGTCCCACCTGCCATCCCTGTTGCCGTCCCAGGCGGCGGGCGGATGTGCCAGCGCCGCGGCGAGCTTGAGCCCACCGCGTTCGTCCACGTAGTTGCTCTGCCGCACCCACGCCAGCAGCTCGGCCTCGGGCAGCTCCACGGGCGGCGGCGGCTGGAGCACGTTCGTCCAGCGATTCTCCTCGGCGGCGCGCGCCACCGTGAGGACCGTCTGGAGCTCGGCGTCCTCGATGAAGTTGGGCGCACGCGGCGTCTGGTGGCACGCGAAGCAGCCATTGTGCGTGCGGCCACCGGGCTCGTCCTGGGTGGCCGCGTAGCACTGCGCCGGCAGGTAGGCCGCCGGGTTCGAGAGCGGAGGTGCCTCCCGTTCGCGCGCCGGCATGGCGGCCTCGAGCGCCTCTCGCACCTGGACGACCGGCGCCGGTTCAGGCGGAGGGTGGCTCGAACCGCGCGAGCGCCACACGGCGGCGCCTCCAGCCCCGAGCAACCCGGTCATCAGCACCAGCCCTATCGCCCTTCGGCCGCCCATGTCCTGCTCTCCTACGTCGATGCCGCGGGGCATTGCCAGGAGCCTTCCCGGCAATGCCTCCACGGCGGTTGATTCAGCGGAGGGGTTGCGTGCTTCAGTTCATCGCCGGGAACGGGCCGATGTAACCGGTGTACGACTGCGCCGCGCTCGCATCCGCCCCGAGCTTGTCCGTATCGGACTCGCCGTAGGGGTGCTGCACCTGCGCCTTGATGTACGCGTAGCCGTTGATGTTCGGGTAGAAGTACACGCCCGTCGTCTCCGAACCGTACGGCGTGGAGAAGATGCGCGTCAGCTCACGCGTGACGAGGTTGTAGGCCCACACCACGTCGTTCTGGTGACCGTCGGTGGAGTCCTCGCCGATGATCAGCGTGTTGTACCCGTTGATGAAGGTCAGGTTGTCGGGATTGGCGATGCCGTTCACGCCGCAGACGTTCCCCGTCGCCGACTTGGCCACGCCGCTGCTGTCCGGAAGCGTGAAGGTGGGGTCGAAGTACGGGCTGCTGCTCGGATAGAGGCTGGCGCCGGGAGCCTTCAGCCACACGCCCTCGACGAGCGCCGAGGCGGACTCGACGACGTAGTTGCTCTCGATGGTCGCGTTGGGCGAGACGACCATCTCGTAGACCGCGCCGCAGTCATTGCGGGCGACCTGGACGTGGTTCGGCCCGCCCAGATCCCTGCTCGCCGGATCGTTGATCATCCCGTTGTTCAGCTCGCTGAAGGACACGTAGAGCCGGCTGGCGGTGGGGTTGAACGTGATGCCCTCCGTCTTGCGGAACTCGGTGGTGGCCCCCACGTAGGCCGCGTAACGACGGCTCTCCAGGCGCGAGGCCGCCAGTTCCTGCCCGGCCTTCAGCCGCAGGCACTCGCGGCCGGTCTCGGTGTTGATGGCGCGGAACCCGGAGGCCGCGCTCGGGCAGGTGCCATCCGTGGCCTGGGCCTCGGTCTCGAAGATGTCGGAGAACTTGATGCCGCCGTCGATCAGCGCCTTCACCTCCGCGTCCTTCGCGCTGGGGCCCAGCGGCAGCCAATAGATGTCCGCCCGGCCCGCGGGCTGGCCCGAGATGCTGGTCTGGAACCACCGCGCCGCGTAGAGCTGGCCCTCGGACAGGTCTCCGGCCCTGCGCGCCACGAACATGTAGAAGCCGTCGTTGGTGCCGTCGTCGCTCAGGTACACGGTCTTGTTGTCCGGCATCACATAGGCGAGCTCGAGCGCGCGCCGGCCGGCCGCGTAGTGCTTCTGGACGGTGGTGGTGCCCGAGCCATCCACCGCGACCTCGACCACGTAGCCATAACGGTACGGGGAGTAGGCGGCCTTGGCCTCCTCGATGGTGGCCGTGGCCGGATCGAGCCCGAAGTACCGGAGCATCGAGCGCTCCGCCGAGCTGAGACCGAGCACCGTCGTCGCGTTCTCATACAGCTTCGCATCCGCCGGGTACTCCTCGCTGCCCAGGTGCGTGTTCCACGGGGACACGCTGCCAGCGCACGGAGTCCAGAGCCCGTCCACGCCCGAGAAGTCGACGGGCCGGGTGCTGATGGCCGTGAGCTTGCCGTTCGACTCCTGGCGAAGCTCGGAGACGTACATCGCCGCCGGCGTGGTCTCGAAGTGGGTGACCTCGAAGAGCCTGTTGCTCACCGGCAGGATCGACGAGAAGTCGTTGGACGGAGAGATGAAGTCGGAACCGTCCGTGTTCTTCACCGGCGTTCCATCCTTCCGGGTCAGGCGCCCGAAGACGTTGCCCGTCAAGGACTGACCGCTGCGCAGCACGGTCTCATAACCGATGGAGACCTCCTTGCCGTCCACGAGCGCCTTCGGGCTGGCGTAGACGGACTTCTTCTGCTCCGGCGTGAACGCGGCATTCACCGGCGTGAAGCTGAGCGACTTGCCATTTCCGGCCGGGCCCTGCGACCCCGGGGTGCCAGGGGCGCCAGGGGCGCCAGGGGCACCAGGGGCACCTGGGGCGCCAGGAGCACCCGGCTCGCCCTTGGTCCCCGTGGCGCCCGGAGCTCCCGCTTCACCCGTGCACGCGGAGAGACCGAGCGCAACCAGGGACGCCAACACCACGCGCCCCGTGCGGCGCTTCCAACTTGAATCAGCTCGCATCCTGTCCTCACCTCGCGAAGTGAAGGATGGCGGAACGCGCTGGCGCCCCCGTCATCCTCGGAGACCCTGTCGATGAGCCGGCTCCGACGGCGCGCGGACGCTACGAGCGCCAGGTGGCGTTCATGCGAACTCTTCGTGTCGCGACTGCCACGAACGCATCGGCCAGGCCGGGCGTCTCAGGGAATGACCCGGATGCCTTCCAGACCCTGGAACCGCACGGTGCCGCCGCTCGCGAGGCCTACCTCCCTGGACCAGCCTCCAGGCACTTCCAACACATAGCGCCCGGGCTCTCCCACCGAGCGCGGGGTGCGCGTGCGAGGCTCGGCGCGCTCGACGATGCCCACAATCCGCCTCGCCGAGTTGATGAAGATCATGTCCAGCGGGATGAGCGTGTTGCGCATCCAGAAGCTCTGGACCTCGTCCTCGGGGAAGATGAAGAGCATGCCCTGGCCGGCGGGCAGCTCCGTGCGCCACATCAGTCCGCGCGTGCGCGACTCGGGGGTGGCGGCCACTTCCACCTCCACCCGGTGCACGCCTCCAGACGCGTCCTCGAGAATCACCCACGCCCTGGGCAGCGTGGGTCTCACATCCTCCGCTCTCACGTCCTTCACCTTCCTACCCGCCGGCGGGGACGACCTGTCCTTGGCCTCGGAGGCCGGGCAGACCGTCAACATCAGCACGAAACAGAGCGCTCGCAACCCGCTCCGGCTCATCCCAGGTGGAGTTGTTTGTTGAGCAGCTTCTCGGTGAGCTTCGTCCCGAGGCTGTCCGCCATCAACCGCTCCACCACGCCCTCGAACTCGCCGCGCTGGCGCTCGTCGTTGTAGATGAAGCGGATGCCCATGCCGGGCTCCTCGGCGTCGGCCTTGGACCAGACCACCTCGCCCAGCAGCTCGAAGGGCGCCTCGCGCTGGGGCACCGTCAGCTTGAACAGGAAGCGCGTCCCGATGGGCAGCGGCTTCTTCGTCTTGATGAAGGTGCCTCCCTTCGAGATGTTCTTCGTGTAGTCCGCGAAGAACGAGTTGAGCTTCTTGTAGTCCACCTTCAGCTCGATGGGCGCCCGAGCGTGTTGGCGGATTTCAGCGCCTGTCTTCTGTTCGGCCATGCTGGGCGGAGTATAGGAGAAGGCCATGCGCCAAGTCCTGTTCCGTGCCATCGACCTCCTCCGGCGACCGCCCGTGCTGGTCCTCGCCGGGGCCCTGGCGCTCGGCGGCTCGGCCCTCGTCTTCCTCCCCCTCTTCGGGGTGCCGGGCTTCGAGCTGGGGCTCACCCTGTCCATCGCCGTGGGCCTGCTCGGGGGCGGGGTGGGCATTGCCGCGGTGCACCAGGAGCGCCGCCTGCTCGCCGGACAGGCCACCGGGGAGGGGCAGGCCGCGGAGGCCCGCCGTCCGGATAGCCCGGCTCGAGTGGTGTGGGGACCCCTGGCCACCGCCCTGCTCATCAACCTGGCCGTCCTGGTTCCCCCCTTCCTCGCCGCCACCCTCTACGCCCTGGCCGGCACCCAGTGCGACCCCTTCGCCCTGGTGGGCTTCTACCCCCTGCTCACCCTCCCCTCCGCGGTGCTGTCCGCCACCGTGGGCGTCTTCTGCGGCTTCGCCACCCGCCGCGGGGGCCGGGCCGTCCTCCTCTACGTGGGGCTCGTCCTCGTGTCGGCCGTGTTCACCGCCTGGCCCATCGTCTTCGGGCCCCAGGTCTACGCCTTCAACCACTTCCTCGGCCACCTGCCGGGGCCCCTCTATGACGAGTCGCTCGCCATCTCCGGCGCCTTCCTCTGGTTCCGGCTGGAGACGCTGCTGCTCGCCCTCGCCGTCTTCGCGCTCACCGTCCTCTCGGTGGACGTCGCCGAGGCCCGCCTGCGCCGCCCGCGCATGCGCCTGGGAGCGCTCTCCCTGCTCGTGCTGGTGCTCGCCCCCATCATCCTCATCGAGGCGCATGGCACGGACCTCGGCCTGCGGATGACGGACGAGGCCCTCCAGGCCCGGCTCGGGGGCGTGCGGGACTCGGAGCACTTCCAGCTCATCTACCCGCGCGGCCTCCCCCGCGAGCAGGTGGACCGGACGGTGAGGGACCTGGAGTTCCGCTACGCCCAGCTCTCACGCTTCCTCGGCGGCGCGCCCGAGGGCCGCATCCGCATCTGGCTCTACCGCTCCGAGGAGGAGAAGCAGGCCCTGGTGGGCGCCGGCCGCACCCAGTTCGCCAAGCCCTGGCGCCTGGAGCTCCACATCAACGGGCGCGACTTCCCCCACCCCACCCTCAAGCACGAGCTGGCGCACGTGATGGCGGCCCCCGCCGGCAGCGGCCCCTTCCGCGTCACCACCCGGCTGGGCCTCTACCCGCTCATGGGCATCATCGAGGGCATGGCGGTGGCCGCGGACAACCCCGTCCAGGGAGACCTCACCCTGCACGAGTGGGCCGCGGGCATGCGCCGGCAGAAGCTGGCTCCGGACATCCGCAAGCTGGTGGGCCCCGAGGGCTTCTACCAGTCCGCCCCCGCCCGCGCGTACACCCTGGTGGGCTCCTTCCTGCGCCACCTGGCCGACACCCACGGCTCGGACAAGCTGCGCGCCCTCTACGCCCACGGTGACTTCGTGGCCGCCTACGGCCAACCGTTGGATGCCCTCGCCACCGAGTGGGAGAAGTACCTGGACTCGCTGCCCCTGGACGAGGCCACGGTGAGCCGCGCCTTCCAGCGCTTCCGCACCGGCAGCCTCTTCGCCCGCGCGTGCGCCCGCGAGGTGGCCCGCATCCAGGAAGAGGCCCGCGACTACCTCGCGAGCAACCCGCAACAGGCGCTCGAGCTCTACCAGCGCGCCGCCCACCTCCAGCCCCAGGAGCCCTCCTTCCTGCTGGGCCAGGCCACCGCCCTGGACAGGCTCGAGCGGCCAGAGGAAGCCTCCCAGGTGCTGGTGAAGCTGGCCGAGCAGGTGAAGGGCCAGCCCGCCCTGGAGGCGGAGGTGGCGCTCGCCCAGTCGGACGTGGCGTCGCGGCAGGGCAACAAGGAGCAGGCGCGTGCCCTGCTCGAGCGCGTCCTCTCCCTCTCTCCGAGCCCCGAGGCGACACGCACCGCCCAGGTGAAGCTCGCCGCCCTGGACTCCGAGGCCCGCGCCGCCCCCATCCAGGCCTACTTCCGGGAGAGCCATGAGGAGCTGCGCCTGCTGCGGCTCGCCAACGCCCTGCAGACGATGCCGAAGGACCCCTACCTCCATTACCTGCTCGGCCGGCGCCTGCTCCAGGTGGACGCCCCCGCCGAGGCCCTGCACCACTTCACCCAGGCGCTCGAGGGCGAGCTGCCCGAGGCCATCCGCCGCGAGGCCCTCCGCCTGCGCGTGCAGGCCGCATACCTGGCCGGCGACTGCGGGGCCGTGCGGCACGAGGTGGGGGCCCTGCCGGATTACGGCCCCGGCTTCCGCGCGGTGGCCACCGAGTGGGCCGAGCGCTGCGACTTCGAGGACACCCACTTCGGCGGCCCCCTGGTGCCCCGCGACGCTTTCCGCTAGACGCGCCTCACGCGAGGCCTCACCTCCTCCTCCCGGCACGGGGAATGCACGTTCCCGTGCGCGGTTTCCCCCTTTACGGAGAACCCCACGACCATGAACGTCCGTCCGTTGCTTGTCTGTGCCCTCCTGGTGTTCGCGGCCTGCGGCCCCCGCTACATCTCGGGCACGCAGATCCCCGATACCAATGAAACCCGCGCCATCCTCAAGGTGCTGGAGCAGTACCGCTCCGCCCTCGAGGCCCGCGACGCCAAGGCCATCCAACAGCTCGTGTCGAAGTCGTTCCGCGACAACGGCGGCACCGAGGACCCCGAGGACGACCTCACCTACGACAACCTGCCCGAGCAGCTCCCCGCCCTCTTCGCCCGGCTGCAATCGCCCAAGGTGGACCTGGACATCCGCTCGGTGGATGTGAAGCGCAACGGCATCGCCACCGTCGTGTACTACTGGAACGCGAGCTACCGGGTGCCCGGGCTGCTCGACAAGCCCCAGCGCGACTCCGAGCTGGAGCAGATGGTCCTCCAGAAGGAGGAGGGGCAGTGGCGCATCGTCAGCGGCTTCTGAGCCCCTGAGCCCCGCCGCGCGCGCTCACACGCCCACGAGCGCGCGCAGGCCCTCGGGCCCCATCTTCGCGAGGGCCCGGGCCCGGGCCAGGTAGGTGCGGAAGTCCTTCGGTGCCAATTTGTCAGGCGGCAGCCCGGAGAGGTGGAAATCGCGGATGCGGCTGGCCGTGTAACGCACTGCTCCGAAGAGCGCGTGGCCGAAGAGGCTCTCGCGCTCCACCGGCACCAGCGCGCGCTCCACTTGGTAGCCGCGCAGCAGCCCCCGGCACAGCTCCGGCCGGTAGGTGCCGTTGTCGAAGCACCACGCGTTGAGGGTGATGGCCACGTCCAGCGCGAAGAAGTCCCGGCACGCCATCTCGAAGTCGAAGAAGGCGCTCACCCGGTCCCCCAGCCACTTCACGTTGTCCAGGAAGAGGTCCGCGTGGATGACGCCGCGCGGCTCCAGGCCTCCGCGCGCCGACTCGGCCCGCTCCAGGTAGCCCTCCAGCTCCCCGGCGATGGCCGACAGTTCCGCGTCCGGGTGACGTTTGAGCCCCTCCAGCCAGCCGCGCACCACCTCCGGGCCATACGGGTTGGCGCGCTCGCCGCCGAAGGACAGGCTGATGCGGTGCAGCTTGCCCAGCTCCAGCCCCAGCGCCTCCAGGTGTTCGGGGGTGAGCTGTGCGCGGGTGAGCTCCTCGCCCGAGAGCCACGCGAAGACACACGCCCGGCCTCCCTCCCACTCCAGGAAGGGCGCGCCCTCGCGCGTGGAGACGAGCCGCGGCGAGGGGAAGTGTGACTCGTTGAGCAGCGTCAGCAGCGCCGCCTCGAAGCGCAGATCCTCCGCCGAGCGCACCGTGGTGTGGCGCACGAAGTAGCGCCCCGAGGTCGTCACCAGCCGGGAGTTGGTGTTGATGGAACCCTGCGGAATGCCGGTGAACTCGCGCACGGTCCCCAGGCCATAAGCCTCCGCCAGCCGGTGGAAGGCCGCCGCGTCGAGCGTGGTGTAGAGCGCCATGATGATGTCCTGTCCGCGGCATACGCGCCGCGCCCGATGAGCCCCCCTCGTTGACGCTCCGGGGGGCCGTGCCTATCTACGAGCCACCCCATCGTCTCATCCATAAACATCTGAAACCATTCAAATTCTCGTTTCGGAGGCCACCCCCATGCCCGCGACGAACGGAAGCCACGACGGACCGAGGGACTGGCGGAGGCGGGAGAGCCTGCCGAGCGCGCTCGTGCAGGTAGCCGTGGTGGGAGTGCTGCTGGCGAGCGCGGTGACGTACGTGGTGCACCGGGGCTCGGTGCGCCAGCAGATGGGTGCGCGGATGAAGGCGGCGCGGACGCTGGCCCAGCGCGACAACCCGGCGGACCTGCGCAAGGCGCTGGCCGAGCTGGAGGCCCTCTTCCGGCTGGACGCGGATGCGCGCGACGCCCAGGCCCTGGCGGCGGACGTGAACGCGCGGCTGTGGCTGGAGTACCGCCAGCCGGACGCCGAGGCCCCGGCCCGCGAGCACCTGGCACGCGCCGAGGCGTTGGACTCCCGCTCAGGCGAGCGCTACGGAACGCGGGCTCTCATCTTGCTGGCCGAGGGCAAGGCCACCGAGGCGGAGCAGTTCCTGGAGGGGCTGAAGGCGCAGGGCGCCAAGAGTCCCAAGCTGTCGCTGGCGGAGGCCCAGGCGCTGCTGGCGCGCGGGCGGCTATCGGAGGCGCGGCAGGCCTTCGCGCGAGCCAGCGAGGCGGCCTGGCGGGAGCCGCGCTACCCCGTGGCCCACGGGGAGGCCCTGCTCGACGAGGGCCTGTACGCCCAGGCCGCCGAGGCGTTGAAGAAAGCCACGGCCGCCAACCCGGACCACCTGCGCGCGAGGCTCTCCCTGGCACTCGCGCGGCTGTACCAGGGCACGGGACGAGACGAGGCCACCAAGATCGTGACGGATGTGCTGGCGCGCGAGGCCGAGCTCTCCCCGGCGTTGAAGGCCCGGGCCCGGGTGGTACGGGCCGCGGTGGCACTGGCGGACGGCAACACGGACGAGGCGCTGAAAGACGCGGGTGAGGCGCTCGCCGCGTCTCCGGAGGAGCACCATGCCCTCTTCATCCGCGCGCGGGCGCTGGCCCTGAAGAAGGATCCGGGGGCTCGTGCTGCCTTCCAAGAGGCGGTGGCGAAGCGGCGGACGGCCCCCCTGCTCTACCTGGACGGCGCGAGGGCCTTGCAAGAGGCGGGGGATGGCGAGGGCGCACTGGCGCTGCTGGATGCCTACGAGGCCGTCTTCCGCGGTGTCCAGGTGCCAGCTCCCGAGGGAAAGACGGTGGGCGCGCTGGAGCGGGATGAGCGGTACTGGCTGGCACGAGGCCACGTGCTGGAGGCGCTGGCACGCGCGGATGACGCGATGGCGGCGTACGACCGGGCCCTGGCGGTGAAGGGCGTGGGCATGGCGCGGGCGCAGTACGCGAAGGCGGCGCTGCTGCTGGCGCGCAAGGACTACGACACGGCCCGGCCCCTGCTGGTGGAGGTGGCGCCGGAGAGCGGCATGGGCACCCTCCCCGAGGCCTACGAGGCCATGGGCGAGCTGCTCTTCGCGAAGGGCGAGTTCGCCCACGGCTGCCAGCACTACTTCTTCGGGCTCACCCGGGCGCGCCTGCAGGGGGCTCCGCTGGAGGCGCTCAAGGTCAAGGCCTCGGACGTAGAGAAGCACCTGGCGGCCGCGGGCCAGCCCACCATGGCCAAGGCGTGGAAGACCGAGACGGACGCGCTGCTCCAGTAGGCGCGCAAGGGCTCAGAACAGCTCGGTCGGGCTCAGGGGGCGGTGTTTGGCCTGCACCACCCGCCACTCCCCATCGCTCTGCTTCTCGAAGGTGCCTTCGATCAGGTAGGCGCTCAGCACGCTGTCCTGCGCCAGCTTCTCGAGCTGATCCGCCTCCGAGCGGCCGAAGATGATCTTCACCTGCACGTCGCCCCGGCTGGGGTTCACCTCGGTCACCTGCAGGTCGCGCACGAAGACGCGCATCCAGTTGCCCCTGAGCACCTGGCCCAGCAGCACGCCCTTCACGTCCTGTTTGCTCCACCCCTCGCCCGAGCTGAAGGTGTCGGAGACCCCCGCCATCAGCTCGGCCATGTCCTTGCGCTCGGCGGCATCCGTCATCTTCACCACCTTGCGCGTGATGGCCTCCTTCACCCCGGGCTCCTCCTGGGGCCAGAAGGCCAGCACCCCGCCGGCCGCCAGCAGCGCCAGCACCACCCCCAGCACGTGCCCTCTCGACAAGGTCATCCGAGTGCTCCCACGGCCTCAGGCCGTCCCCGTTCCTTCGCTCTCCAGCAAGAGCTCGTCCGCGTCGAGGATCTCCGCGGGCCGCAGCGCCTCGCCGATCTGCTTCAGCCGGCGATCCGAGAGCTGCTCCAGGTACTTCTTGATGTGCGGATAGGTCTTCACCAGCTCGTGGAAGGCCGCGCGCTCCAGGAAGGCCGCCGCCGTCTTGCGCGCGGACACCACCGTGGCCGTGGCACGCAGGCCGGTGAGCAGGGAGATCTCCCCCGCCACCTCGCCCTCGCGCAGCACGCCCAGGCGCACGGCGCCACCGGCCGGGTCGTCCTTCTGCACCACCAATTCGCCCGCGAGCACCAGGAAGAGGCCCGGCGAGTGCTCGCCCTCCACCAGCACCTTCTCCCCCGGCTGCAGCGCGCGGAAGGCGAAGCGCTGCAGCAGCGCGGTGCGCTCGGACTCGGGCATGGGCTGGAACAGCGGCGAGGTGGCCGTCAGGTTCCGCTCCATGCGCTTCTGCGCGAAGTTGGCCAGCACCTGCGGCATCGCGGGGAAGCTCTTGGCCACCGCATTGAGGTGCTCGCGGCGGATCTCGAACACCTCCATGTCCGAGACGGCCGTGATGGTCGCCGAGGGCGGAGCGCCCGTGAGCAGCGACAGCTCGCCGAAGATGGAGCCGCCGCCGAGGAAGCCCAGCGTGCGCGCCTCGCCCTCCACCTGCCGCGTCACCTCGGCCTTGCCGGCGACGATGACGTGCAGCCGGTCCGAGGCCGCGCCCTCGGCGCTCACCACCTCGTCGGGCTTGATGGAGCGCAGGCCCATGCGGCCCACCAGGTCGATGAACGCATCGAGCTCCAGGTCCGCGAAGAGCGGCAGCGGGGGCCGGTCGTTCGGGTTGGCGGCACCACCCGGGTCCGGCGCGGCGAGCACCTCGATGGCGCGATCGCTCAGCTCCTCACCGGACAGTCCCATCAGGTCCGTGTCCACCTTGCCGTCATAGAGCGTCTCCGGCGGCAGCGGCGGGGGCACCGAGGCACGGCCCGCCACGTTGCGCGCCGCGCGAGTGTGCAGACGCACCAGCGTGTCCTTGAGCCGCCGCTCCTGGGGTGCCAACTCCAACCCCAGCTTGCATGCCGCCATCGCGGACAGCAGGTAGTCGCGCCGCAACAGGCCCTCGGCACAGGCGTGATACGCGGTTACCGCCCGCTCACGCTCTCCCAACTCCGACAGGCAGCGCGCGGCCAACATCCGCGAGCGGTGATCCGCGGGCACCCGGCGTACCGCCTCGGCGAACACCGCGAGCGCACGCTCGAACTGCCGGTCCTCCAGCAGATCCAGCCCGAGCTCCCGCAACGATGACTCGTTCATCCCTCTCCTCCACGAACCATGGGGGGTGACCCTACTCCATCCCTACTGTTCCAGCGCCTGGAGTTGTGCCTGTGCCCTGCTCTTGAGCTCGGAACCCTCGGCCGCAAGCTGGGCGATCAACCGGAACTTCTCCGCCGAGCCCTCGGGATCTCTATCCCGCTGGATGTAGGCCTGCTTGAACAGATCGCTCAGCTTGCCCTGGATGGCCTCCATGCCGGACTGGACCTTGGGGTCGTCCGGGTTCAGCCGCAGGGCCTCATTGAAGTAGGTGGCGGCGTTGGCCACGTCATTGCGAGCCAGGGCGGCCTTGCCCGCGACGACGGCGGACGAGGCGAGCTGACCGTTGAGGGTATCCCCGAGGGCCCCCTTGAAGCCCATCTGCCGGTACAGGTCCGCCGCCGAGCGCAGCGGGCGCGCCGCGGACTCCAGCGCGTTGGCCTGCAACTTGCGCTGCGCGTCCTGGTAGAGCCGCGCGAACTGGGGGATGAGCTTCTTGAGCGCCTTGGCCCGATCGCGGATCTCCTTGTCGTCCGAGTGGTCCTCGATGACCCGGTCGCACTCGAGCACCGCACGCGAGTAATCCCCCGCGTTGAAGCGCGACTCCACGCCGCTGAAGGCGGAGGCGATGAACGCCTCGCGCTGCTCCTTCGCCCTGCGGGCCGCGGCGGCTCTCTGGGCCCGGTCCTGGGCGGCGGCGTCCTTGGCGGCCTCGGCGAGCATCGCCTCCAGATCCCCCACCTTGCCCAGATAGAGAGGCTGGCGCTCCAGGGGCAGCCGCTGGATGAGAGCCCGAGCCCCCTCCGCGTCCTGGGCCTCCAGCGCCGCTTCCACCTGCTTCACCAGGAAGGCGACCTCCCCCAGCGCCAGCTCGGCGTCGAGCGTCTCCCGCTGCTGCTCCGTGGGCTGCATGGTGCTGGTGGGCGTCTTCGTCAGCAGCTCGCGCGCCTCGGTGAACTTGTTCTCGCCCGCCAGCTGGCGCACCTGGGCATACGCCTCCACGATGGCCAGCTCCTTGCGCGCCGCGTCCAGGAGGCCGCCCTCCGCGTCCACGCCCGCGAAGGTGGCGTCCGCCTCTTCGGCCAGCTTCACCGCCTTCTCGTACTCGCCCATCCGGAAGGCGACGCGCGCCTCCTTCATCAGTCCCCGAGCCTGCTCCTGCTTCGGGTTGGGAGGCGGCGGAGGGGGCGGACCCCGCTTGCTGAAGAGCGCCCCAACTCCGATGAGGGCCACCAGCAGCACCAGCACGCCCGCCACGATGAGCCCCACCGGGTTGCTCTTGGGCGGGGCGCGGCGCGGGATGTCCTTGATGGAGCGGATCTGCGTCTTCTTGTCCTTCTCGCCGTCGACTCCCTCTGCGTTGGCGCCCTCCTCACCTCCGGCAGCCGCGGCCTCGGCGGCCTTCTTCTTGGCCTCTTCCTTCTCGCGGGCCTTGCGCTCGGCCTCTTCCTTCTCCTTGCGCTCGGCCTCCTCGGCCGCCACGCGCATCTGCTTGATGCGCTCCTGCTCGTCGACGAAGCGGATCCTCGTGCGGCCGATGGCGATGACGTCGTCGTGCTTGAGCTTGCAGTCTTCCACGCGCTCATCGTTCACGCGCGTGCCGTTGCCGCTGACCAGGTCGCGCAGCAGCACACCATTCTCGCCGCCGAACACCAGCTCCACGTGGCGGCGCGACACGGACTGATCCAGGAGCACGACGTCGCAGTCCTGCCCCCGCCCGATGACCATGCGCACGCCCCTGAAGCGCTTGCGCCGGCCCTTGTCCGGGCCCTCGATGATCTCCAACGTCAGGGGCGGACCGGCACGCGTGGCGTCCGGATTGTCGTCATCGTCCTCCTGGACGGGCGTGCCATCCTCGTCATAGGACCCCGTGTCATAGGAGCCCTCGTCGCCGGACTCGTTCCCGGCCACGTCGCCCGTATCCTCGGAAGACTCGTACGCCTCCTCTTCCTGGGCAGCAGGGCGACGCACCGCGCTGACGGACTTGATGCGGGTACGATCCTGCGAAGCCGGCATCGATTCGCCGGACGGCTCGGCGGGCCTGCGGGGTGAGCGGCGATCAGGGGGAGCCATGCGGGCTCGCATATTAGAGACCCCCGGAAACGCATCCAACCCCGCTGAACGAAAGGCCTTCCGGGCGCCAGCGGACCGCGTTCAGCCCCCTGGAAGCGGATCACCCGTCGTCGACCACGAGCGAAGAAAAACACACATGTAGGCCCAAGACCCACCCGCATTCGTAGTCGACGACGAGTGCTCGCAGCTCCCGGCCATTTTCCTGGCGGACAGAAGCGGCCAGCAGACGGCGCACCGTTTGTCCTGTGATGGCGCCCCCGGTTCCCGCGAACGTCATCGACTCCAGTACCACGCAGATCAACGTCACGCCCGCCGCTCTGTGCGGCAGCGGAACTCCCGGATATACGCCGGAACCATGGACGGGACCGACCCTTTCTTCCTCACCCTGGAGAGCCGATGGCACTGGGTGGGAGCGCTGAGCGCGCTGGCGGTGGCGCTGGCGACGGCAGCGTGGCTGCTGCGGCGTGACGCCTTCTTCCGAAAGGAGGTGGAAGCCGCGCTGGCGGACCCGTCCTACAACACTCAGCTCGAGGGCCTTCGGGGGTTGCTCGCAACGGGCGTGTTCCTCTGCCATGCGATCGCGACCCGGACCCTGCTCACCGTCAATGAGTGGAAACACCCTCCCCACGGAGAGATCCTCGAGAACGCCGGAACCTCCTCGGTGATGATCTTCTTCTTCATCACCGGCTATCTCTTCTGGTCGCGCGCCCGGAAGGGGCCGCTCCACCCCGTGGCGTTTCTGCGCGCCCGGGTCCGTCGGCTGGTCCCCGCGTACCTGGCAAGTGTGGGCGCCATCTTCCTCATCGTGGCGGTGCTCTCGGGTGGCACGCCGCGGCTCCCGTTGGCGGTGCTCGGCAAGCAGGTGGTGGACTCGCTGACCTTCTGCCTGTTCACCGGCTACTTCCAGGATCTCAACGGCGTCCCCCTGGCGAACCTGATCGACGCGGGCGTCGTCTGGTCCCTGCGGTTCGAGTGGATGTTCTACGCGCTCCTGCCAGCCATTGCCTGGGCGGCACCACGCTGGCGGTGGCTCTGGCTCGCGGTGGGGCTCGCGGTGTTCAGGTGGGCGTGCCCGAGCCCGGTGCTCCAGTCGATCCTCGACGCCACCCGGTTCGCCCACCCGTACTTCCTCCATGGCTTCCTGCCCGGAATGCTCATCGCGTACCTGGTGGAGCTGGCGCCGTTCCAACGGCTGGCGCGAAGCGGGGTGGGCCAGGTACTGCCGCCCTTGCTGGCGGGCTGGCTGACCGTGACGATGCACCCGGAATGGGATCTCCTCCACTCCGCGGTCTTCGGCAGTGCGTTCGCGCTGGTGGCCGGAGGGAGCTCGGTGTTCGGTCTACTGAAGACCCGACCGCTGCTGTGCCTGGGGAAGATGAGCTACAGCATCTACCTCTTCCACGGCATTGTGCTGTTCCTCGTCACCCGGACCGTCGCCGCGTTCGTGCCGATGCGGTCCATCCCCATGGCGGCGTATTGGGGACTGATCGCCGCTACCTCGGTGGGAGTCATCGCCGTGAGCGGATGCGTGTACCGGTACGTCGAGTGGCCGTTCCTCCGCAAGGAGACGGCGAAGCGGCGGGAGGTGCTCCCCGCCGCCGTCCCGCTCGCCAAGTGACGAGCGATTGGACCCTCACCCCCGGCCCCACACTCCGAGGGCCTGTCGGCCCGTGCGGACAGGAAGCGTCAGGGTAATGCCGCCCCAACCATCGCGCCCCCGCACGCGCTCCATGGCTCTCGGACCTTGAGAGTGGTGAACACCTCCAGCACGCCGGGTGGGAGCGATATGCCCGAGGGGACGAGACGTTCGCCCTGTGGCCAACATGCGGCCGTCCCTTCGATGCGACACAATGCCGCACGAAGCAGCGGAACCGTGACTGCTATGGCTGGCATCACCTACTCCGCTGGCCATGCCCAGCACGTCCCGAGGTGGATGATGAAGTTCCTGAAGAAGCCTCTCCCGACCTGGCTGCTGATCTCCGCGCTCCCCCTGCTCCAGGCGTGTGGTGGAGATGGCTCCGCCCAGAAGAAGTTCACCGTGAGGTTCAGCCCGCAGGTGGGCGAGCAGCCGCTGCGCTGCGACACCTCCTATCCCCACATCGGCAAGACGGGCACCACCATCGAGCTGCTCTACTTCAAGCTCTACGTGCGGGACGTCACGCTGGTGCGCGCCAACGGAGAGAGGCACCCGCTCGTCCTGGACCAGGACGGAAAGTGGCAGCAGGACACCATCGCGCTGCTCGACTTCGCGGACGGGACGGGCACCTGCGACACCGACAACCCCGACACCCGCGTGGAGGTGGTGGGCCAGGCGCCGGACTTCAATGACTATACCGGCGTGGAGTTCAAGATCGGTCTGCCCGAGGAGAAGAACCACCTGAGCTTGACCGCTCCGCCGCCGCTCGGCCTGCCGGGAATGTGGTGGGGCTGGACGGCCGGCTACAAGTTCATGCGCCTGGACGTGCGTAGCTCGATGAATGACAGCTGGGTCTTCCACCTGGGCGCGTCCGGCTGCACCGGCAACACGGCCGAGGGCTACACCTGCGCCAGCACCAACCAGTCCACGGTGTCCTTGAGCGGTTTCGATTCGACGAAGAACCAGGTGGTGCTCGACGTGGCGGCCCTCTTCGCCGACTCGGATCTCGACCACGCCATCGACAACAAGACGGACCACGACGCCGGCTGCATGTCGCACCTCAGCGACCCCGAGTGCCCTGCGCTCTTCGCCCAGGTGGGGCTGGCGGCGGATGGCACTCCGCAAGCCGTGCCCGCCTCGTTCATCCGCGTCCGCTGACCCGCGCCGCGGAGTGAAAGGAGTCCACCCCGATGCCCTCACGAGCCCTGTTGACGTGGAGCACCGCGCTGCTGTCGGTGCTGCTCCTCACCGCCTGTGGCGAGGAGAAGAAACCCTATGCGTGGCAGTTGCCACCGGGCTTCCCGGAGCCCTTCGTCCCCGCGGACAACCCCATGTCCGAGGAGAAGGTGGTGCTGGGCCGCTACCTCTTCTACGACGAGCGCCTGTCCGGCAACGGCACCATGGCCTGCGCGAGCTGCCACGAGCAGAAGCGGGCCTTCAGCGACGGCAAGGCCACGCCCACCGGCTCCACGGGGCAGCATGTCGCGCGCAACTCGCCCGGCCTGGCCAACGTGGCCTACCTCGCCACGTACACCTGGGCCAACCCCGTGCTCGACACGCTGGAGAAGCAGGCGGTCGTGCCACTCTTCGCGGAGGCGCCGATCGAGCTGGGCATGGGCACGCGCCCGGACGAGGTGTTGCAGCGGCTGCGCGACGACGCGCGCTACCCTGCCCTGTTCCGCGAGGCCTTCCCGGACGACGAGCAGCCCATCACCAAGGACAACGTCGTGAAGGCGATCGCGTCCTTCCAGCGCACGCTGCTGTCGGGCAACTCCCCCTATGACCGCTACCTCCAGGGGGACATCAACGCCCTGTCCGCCTCCGCCAAGCGGGGCCTGGAGCTGTTCTTCGGTGAGCGCGCCGAGTGCTACCACTGCCACAGCGGGCCACACATGACGAACTCCTTTCGCTCGAAGGACACGGTGCTGACCGAGCGGGACTTCCAGAACACGGGCCTCTACAACGTGGACAGCCAGGGCGCCTACCCGGCGGACAACACCGGCCTCTTCGAGTTCACCGGCCTCGCCAAGGACATGGGCCGCTTCCGGGTGCCCGGCCTGAGCAACGTGGCCCTGACGGCGCCCTACATGCACGACGGCAGTATCGCCACCCTGGAGGGCGTGTTGGACCACTACATGGCCGGCGGGCGCGACGTGACGAGCGGCCCCTACGTGGGGGATGGACGGACGAGCCCGTTGAAGAACCCGCTGGTGCGCCCCTTCGACCTGAACGCCCAGGAGCGCGCGGACCTCATCGCCTTCCTGGAGAGCCTCACCGACACGGACTTCGTGAACGACCCGAGGTTCAGCAACCCCTTCGAGGAGTAGTCACGGGGCCCGGCCGGGCAAGGGGGCGAGCTGGGGCTGGCGCTCGGAGAACACGCGCCAGGAGAGCCGCTCGCCCCCGGTGGAGTGGTTGGGCATGTGGCAATGGACGACGAAGTCCCCGGCCATCCTCGGAAACCCCTCCGTCCCGGCAGTGGCCAGGGTGAGGCCACGGCCTGGGCTCAGGAGGTGGGGCAGCTCGAGTGAAGAGCCCGAGGAGGGCCGGGCACCACGGCCCCGGCGCTCGTCCCAACCATGCAGGTGATGGACGTGGAACTCCGCGCTTCCCGCGTGCGCCACGCGCAGCTTGACGGGCTCGCCCAGGTACGAGCGAAGCAGTGGAGTCGCCAGCCCTCGGGTGGTGGCGCGGCGCGGCTCGCCGTCCTCGGACAGGAGCGCCTCCCGCTCGAAGTGGGGCTCGCTGCGGTAGTTGACGGCGAAAGCACCGGGCCGGAAGGGACCCGCCATCTCGTCCAACACGGGCAGGAGAGCGCCACGGGCGGAGCGCACGTCGGCCACCTCGGGCGGACCCATGGCGTGGTAGAGGAGCACCATCTCCCGGAAGGCCTCGCCCGAGGGAACGTCGATGATGGCCTCCCACCCACTGCCGCGCCGCAACGGCTCGCCCGTGGACGAGTCCCGGTACACCGCACCCGCTGGCTCCAGGACGAGCGCTCCGAAGAGCCCGCGCGCCTCGCGCTCCCCACCGTCCTCCGAATCATGCAGAAGGTAGATGCCCTCCTCGGCCACCGGCTCGGACAGGGAGAGGACGTACGTGAGGCGCTGGCCTGGATCCACGGACGTACCCGGAACGAACCCACCGGCACTGCCCCTCACGGTGGCTCGCAGGCCCTCGATGCGCAGCGCCGCGGGCCCGTCGGCCAGCCGGTTGGTGAAGTGGAGGACGAGGCACTCCCCCAGGTTGGCGCGCAATACCAGCGGCTGGAGGGGCCCGGCATTCCTCTCCTTCTCCCGGACGGCCGGCAGCTCCTCTTCGAGGACGTACATGAAGCTCCGCGGCACATGATCCCCCCACGCATTGAGCGGGAGGTCCACGGAGATGGCCGCCACGAAGTACGACCTCACCGGAGCACCCGGAAGACACCCACTCTCCTCCTCGCGAGGGGACGGTTCGCCTGGAAGAGGACGCTCCCCATCCGTCTTCCAGACCCAGAAGAGCCCCAGGCAGAGCAGGAGCGGAAGGAGACTCCCGACGGCACGTGAGCGGGACGCGGCGGGCCTCGAGCGGCGACGCAGCAGGAGGAGCATCAGGGGAAAGACGGGAACCTGAAGCAACAACGCATCCCGCACTCCGGCCTGGGCCACGGCCACCCGAGAGTCATTCTCCCGCACCACCGAAGCAGTGGGGACCTCTTGAGCAATCGCGGCACAGAGGAAGCGATCCGCGCGCTCCCCATCTGGGCCAGCGACGGAGACAGCCCCCCTCGCCTGTGCTCCCGTTGGCTGACGCGGGACGTTGCGGCCGAAGGTCACGGGGAGCAGCATCAAGAGGAAGCTCGAGGACACGGCGGCGGCCTTCTGCACCGTCGTCCGGGCCAGACCGCCGCTCCGAGGACGAGGGCCCGCGAGGGACAGTGCCACCACGGCCACGAGGAAGAGGCTCGCCGCGTCCCGGGCGAGCCGAGGCCCCAACACGCTCACCGGCATGCCGAAGTCCCCCGAGAGGAACCACAGCAGGACCAACTCCCAACCCAGCAGGCCGAGCGTGAGGAGGACGGCGAGCCGCACCAGCGTTCGCCACCACGGCCTCGCGGACTCACCGTCCATGCTCACTCCTCCGCTCGCGAGCCCACGAGGTAGCTGATGAGATCCGCCATCTCCTGCTGCGACAGCACCTCTCCATACAGAGGCATGATGCTGGGGCGGGAACAGGGAGCCTGCCCGGAGCACTCCGGGGCGATGAAGGCGTTCGGGTCGAGCAGGGACTCGTAGGCGTACTGCGCCGCGCTCTGGCCCGCGACGCGGGTGGCGCCCACCCGGGCGAAGTCGCCGAGAGAAGGCCCGAGGCGGGGACTGTCCGGCTCCGCGGGATTGCCGTGGCAGGAGATGCAAGCAAGCCGGCCCCGGTAGAGCGCGGAGCCCGCGACCGCGTCGCCCTGTGGGAGCCCTTCCACGAGCCGGGGCCATCGCGCCACCGGGGCTCGCGGTGGAGCAGCACCCTGGGGCCGCTGCGTGGAGAAGAGCAACGCGCGCTCCACTCCCCTCCGCCACTCCAGACGAAGGGCCTCCGGAGTGGGCGGTACATCGAAGCTCAGTGTCACGGGCAAGAGCTCCGCGGGCCGCAGGGTGAACGCGGTGGAGCCCTCCAACGTGGGCGCCCACACCGTGCCCTCCGAGGATTCAGCGAGGAAGAGCTCCCGGGGAGCGAAGTCCCGCGGGGTACGCCCCGGATTGAAGAGGGTGAGCGTCACGGAGAGCCGGCGCTGACCGGGTTTCGGAGCGCCCTCCGAGGAGGGCAGAGAAGCCGCGTCGCCATGGTCCGTTGGCTCGTGCATCCAGACGGCGCGCTCGAGCCGAAGTCGAAGCCCTCCCAGCTCCGCTTCCCGGCGTGGCTGGAGGAGCCGCGCGCGGACGACGAGCACGCTTCCGGCGAAAGTGGCCAGCAGCACGAGGACCAGGAGGGCTCGCGCCCATGAGTGCGCGAACATGAAGCCCCTGGAGCTCACGGCTCGTCGGCACCGGGCGGTGAAACGGGAACGACGAGCTGGAGGGTGCCCGCCTTCTCGAAGTGGAGGGTGAGGGATAGCTGCGCGGGCGCGTCCCGGACGGAGTACAGCATGAGGTGCTTGCCACCCGGCCTCAGCTCGACGCGGCCTCCCGCTGGCACCACGAAGCCCTCGGGCCTCGCGAGCATTCGCAGGACCTCTCCCTGGGCAACCACCTCGTGCATCTCCACCCGCTCGGCGGTGGAAGTCTCGGCGGAGAGGAGCCGATCCTCCTGCGCAGCGGTATTGACCAGCGTGAGGTAGACAGCCCCGACCTGAGCGGGGGTCAGCCGGGCGCGAGCCCGCTCCACGCGAAGCCCGGGCTGGACCGGAAGGGGCGCCTGCGTCTCCGAGCAGGAGCAGCCCCCCATGAGCACGGCCACGAGAACAACCACCGCCCGGCCTTCGCGTCCGTGACTCACGGCGAGCCCTCCTCCGAGAGGAGCCGGTCGACCTCCGCCCGGAGTTGCTCAGCGGTCACGGTATAGGGGATGCGAGCGCGCAATGCGCCCCGCTTGTCGATGAGGAAGTAGGCCCCCGTGTGGTCGACGGTGTAGGGGATGTCCCCGGCAAACGGATGCTCCCGGTAGCGCGTGGCCTCCGGGTAGCGGCGGGACGCGGTGACGCGGTAGGCGGCCAGCACCTCCGAGAGCGCCTGTCCCTCCAGACGCAGGCCGATGAAGCGGGGGTTGAAGGCATGCACGTACGCCTCGAGCCGCTCCGCGCTATCGCGCTCCGGATCCACGGAGACGAAGACCACCTCCACATTCTGGGAAGCAGTGCCCAGCAGCCCATAGAGGTGGGCGAGCCGAGACAAGGTGGTGGGGCACACGTCCGGGCAGGTCGTGTAGCCGAAGGACAGCACCACCACCCGCCCCCGCTGCTCGCTCAGCCGGAAGACACCGCCGGAGGCCCGAGGAGCCTCCAGCACCGGAGCGGGACGCACCGGCTCCACGGCGAAGTCCTCACCCTGGCCGCGCTGGCAACTGGCAGCCAGCAGCAGCGCGGCCCATGGCGACAACCACCGCCAGGCCAGTCCACGCCTTCGTGCGCCCATGTCGAGCCCCCCTGCCGGGCAGGTGGGGGCTGAGTTAAGGCGGATGAGCCGGACAGGCGAGGTGCCCTGGAAGGCGATTCATCTGTCGGGTCAGAGACACGCCTCGACCAGCCTGCGTGCGGGCCGCTTCTCCCAGGAGCGCTGATGGAAGGCGTAGCCCACCACCAGGGGCATCGTCACCGTGGCCTCGCCGTACACCATCTGCTCGTGGGTGGTGGCCACCTTGCCCCAGCTGCTGGCCTCCCGGAGCGTGGAGCCGGAGAGGGCTCCGTCGCGCTCATCGGCGACCGTGAGCTGCAGGGCGTACTTGTGCATGGGGACGGGCTGGCCGATGAAGTCCGCGGCCACGACCACATCCTGGGCGAAGTTCTTCGGCACGCCTCCGCCCACCATGAAGAGCCCCGAGTCCTTCAAGGCGAGCCGGCAGCGCGTGAGCTCCAGGAAGTCCCGTGCGCTGTCGATGGACAGATGGGGCCTGCCCCGCCGCTCCCACTGATGGTGGACGAGGCCGAAGCCCGCCGAGCAATCACTGAAGGCCGGGCAGAAGATGGGGACACCCGCCTCCCAGGCGGCGAGCACCACGCTATCGCGCGTCTTGCCATGCCGAGAGAGGTAGCGCCCCATCTCGCCGATGAACTCCCGAGACGAATAGGGACGCGGCTCCAGCTCGCTGGCGAGCTTCGCCACGGTGGCGTCGCACACACGCAGCTCGTCCTCGTTGATGAAGGTGTCGTAGATGCGATCGATGTGCAGCTCGCGCAGGGCGTTGTCGTCCGCATACGGGCTGCCCAGGTAGTGCCGGAAGCCGAGGCCCTCGAAGAAGTCCTGGTCCACGATGAGGGCCCCGGTGGACACGATGGCGTCCACCATGCGGTGGCGCACCATGTCCACCACCACCTGCTTGAGGCCGGCCGAGAAGAGCGAGCCGGCCAGGCAGAGGATGACGCCGCACGGCTCATCGCTCAGCATGGCGTCATAGAGCGAGGCCGCCCGGTGGAGGTTGCGGGCCTGGAAGGCCATGTGTCCCATGGCCCTCACGAGCGGGCGCACGTCGTGGGTCTTGATGTCGATGTGCTCGACGGTGTCGCGGAGCAGCTCGGATTGAGAGGGGTTCATCTTGCTTGCGTCCAACGCAGCCGGTGGAACATCCCGGGGACTCTGGGCCACAAGCAAAGCCACCCGGAGCGTCCTACGGTTCAACCGTGAGGTGAACCGCCATCGAGACGCCGAATGGCTTGCGCGGATGCACCTACCACGAACCGGCGCGGGCACGCGAGCGGGAAGCGTGGGCCCGCATCGGAGCACGGCAACCGCATCCCTTCGACGATGGGCGGTGACACATCCCGGAACGAGAAGTGTTCCAGGGACGCGGGCCGAGAAGCCCGCTCTCTCACCACCTGGAGCCGATGTCATGTCCCGAGCCGTCCCTGGGCCCGAGGGTCACCGCCCTCCGTCCGTCCCCGTCCAGGCTGTCTCAGTTGCCATGCTGGTACATCTGTTCACCGGATGCAGCCCATCCCCCTCCCCTCCCCCGCCCGCCACCTCGCCCACCTTCAGCGAGCACGTCGCCCCCATCATCGAAGCGCAGTGCGTGTCGTGCCATCGAGAGGGAGGCGTCGCGCCCTTCCGGCTGGACAGCTACGCCGGCGCGCGAGACTACGCCCAGGCCATCAAGGCGGCCACCTCGGCGCGGACCATGCCGCCCTGGGGCGTGGAGAGCGACGGGAGCTGCAACACGTTCCGTGACGCGCGCTGGCTGAGCGACGAGCAGATCGACACCATCGCCCGCTGGGTGGATGCCGGCGCGCCCGAGGGAGCACCAGGCTGGAAGCCACAACCGGTGGCGTCCTCCTCGCTCGGTGCGGGCGCGCTCGAGCTGGCCATGTCGGCGCCCTACACGCCGGCCCCCAGCGAGGCCAGCACCACGGATGACTACCGCTGCTTCCTGCTCGACCCGAAGCTGGACGAGAGCCGCTTCATCACGGGCTTCGAGGTGCTGCCGGGCAACACCGCGCTCGTGCATCATGCGCTCGTCTACTCGGTGGATCCGGCGCAGGTGGTAGGCCAGACAGAGGACGGGCAGCCCATCACCAATGGACAGAGGATGGAGGCCCTCCAGAAGGAAGCGGGCCCGAAGGGTGGATGGCCCTGCTTCGGCGCCGCGGGCGAGGGCGTCACCCCCAACGGCTTGAGCGTCACCTGGGCGCCGGGCACGGGCGTGACGCACTATCCCGAGGGGACGGGGCTGGCCCTGGCCAAGGGGCATCAGCTCGTCATGCAGATGCACTACCACCTGCACACGTCGGCCGCCCACCTGATGCACGAGGAGACCGGGGGCACGGACCAGACGCGGCTCCGGCTGGAGCTGACTCGGAGCGTGGCCCGGCCCGCCATCTCGGTTCTCCCCGACGAGTTCCTCAACACCCGGGGCACGCCCCGGGAGCAGCCGCTCCCACCGGGCCAGGCCGCCGTCCCGGTCGAGTGGACCATCCCCGGGCAGGTGGCGATGAGCTACGTGGAGGAGATCATGGGCATGAAGCCCTCGCGCATCGACGTCTATGGCGTCTTCCCGCACATGCACGGAGCCGGGCGCGAGCTGAGCGCCACCTTCGAGGGCAAGGGCACCTCCACCTGCGCGGCCCAGGTGTCCCGGTGGGACTACAACTGGCAGCGGACGTACTTCTACGAGACGCCCCTGAGCTGGACGGCGGAGCAGTCGATACACGTGAAGTGCACCTACGACACGCGCGGGTACAGCAAGCCCATCCGTCCGGGACTCGGGACGGAGGACGAGATGTGCCTCTTCGGCCTCTACATGGTGCCGGTGCCATGAGGTGACACAGGCACGGGGCCGGGCGCGAATCCCCCTGCACCCGGCCGCCGCGATGACCTAGGGTCCTCCTTCCGCGACAAGGGGGACCCCATGGCAGCGAAGTCACCGCGCAAGAAGGCAGCGACCACCACGACGACCCGCCGGCCCCGCCGCAAGAAGGCCGAGCCCGCCTCCAAGGGACTCAACGCCGCCGAGGTGGCGAGCGAGGCCGCCACCCCACCTGTCGAGTTGGTGCAAGGCATCCAGGAGGACGGCGGCCAGGTGCTGAGCGTCTACCGGGATCCGCTCGGCGGGCACACGGTGGTGTTCGCCGCCCTGCCCATCGACAAGGTCGAGCCCACTCCCTATCAGCGAGACGTATCCGAGCCGCACATCAAGAGGCTGGCCTCGGCGATGGAGCGGCTGGACCGCTACCTGGATCCCATCATCGCCATCCGCAAGGAGGGCCGGTACTGGACGCCCAACGGCAACCACCGGCTCCAGGCGTCGAAGCTCCTGGGCGGCAAGTCCATCATGGCGCTGGTGTTGCCCGAGGAGGACGTGGCCTATCAAATCCTCGCGCTCAACACGGAGAAGGCCCACAACCTGAAGGAGCGCTCGCTCGAGGTCATCCGCATGCACCGGGGCCTCACCGGAGCGAGGGCCGGGCGCGAGTCCGCCTTCGCGCACCTCTTCGAGGAGCCGGCGTTCCTCACGCTCGGAGCCGCCTACGAGAAGCGCCCGCGGTTCTCCGGAGGCGCCTACCATCCCTTCATCAAGCGGGCGGAGTCCTTCCTCGACCTGCCTCTGGCCGAGGCGCTTCAGGTGCGAGAGACCCGCGCCGACAGGCTGCTGGAGCTGGACGACGCGGTGGCGAAGGTGGTGGAGGGCCTCAAGGCGCGGGGCATGCAGAGCCCCTACCTCAAGAACTTCGTGGTGGCCCGCATCAACTTCCTCCGCTTCAAGAAGGAGGGCCCGGTCGAGTTCGAGCCCACCGTGGCCCGGATGATCTCCAGCGCCCAGCGGTTCAACCTGGACAAGGTCAACCGCGAGGACCTCAGCAGGATGAGTGGCCCCCTCCTGGCCGAAGACGCAGAATAGGCCATGGAGCGCGCGCAGAGGAACACCGGTCCAGGAGCGCGGTGTTGGGCGGCCCTGCTTCTCGTGTGGATGCTCGCCGGCTGCGCTACGGCTCCCGGCACGCAGGCCCCCTCCACCTGGAGCCAGGGGGCGTCACGATTGAGAACGCCGCTGAGCCCCGCTTCGCCGCCGCGGCTCCTGTTGGCCATGAGCGACGGCCCGGCGACTGGTGCAGAGCCCACCAGCCCGGCTATCCAGGGCTACAACGTCCCCGGCCGGAATCCCAACTCGCAAGCACCCTGGAAGTTCTTTCTCGGCAACGCCGCGCACCGGATGATTGCGTACATGTATGGCGTTAACCACCCAGGCGGCCAGATCTATTACAACACCGCGACAATCAAATTCATCCTCGAAGAAGCGAGGCTCGGGGACACGTCCCGCCTGCGTCCGGACGAGCGCAATCTACGCCCGGACATCACCGACGTTGATGCACTGTCTGTCTTCGAGATCAAGCCCTGGAATGTTCAGGGCCTCCAGGAAGGCAGACGGGAAGTCACCCTCTATCTGGCTGCGTTGAACCGGGCCGCGGCGCCAAGAGTGAGCTTCTCGGGGGGGCATGGAATTCCAGGGTGAAATCCTCATCCGATTCGCCCAGGGGGAGCACATCTGGCGCCTGGAGTGGCAGACCACCGAGCCAGGAGTGGTCCCGTACCGCTGGACCCACAGCCAACAGCGCTTCGAGTCCAAGGAAGCGGCGTATGAGGCCGGGCAGTGGGTGGAGCTCACCGAGCAGGAGATGCGGCAGTACGGTGGGTGGGTGGCCCAGGCCGTGGAAGACATCGTCAACCGACGCGAGAAACTCGCCTCATTCAGTGGGGCCGTGGGCCTCGTCATCGACATCGTCGGCACCGCCGCGACGGCGACCTTCTCGAGTGCGATTTTCGGCCAGATGGGCTCGGGCTCGAAGGCTCAGCAGCCCCCCACTCAAGGAGGTGGGCAGGTCATCCCCTTCCCAGCCCGGCCTCCACCGACCGCGCCACCAGCCCGGGTGCCGGCCGCCGCGGGCATGTCCCTTCCTCAGTAAGGACTCGGCTTGATAGGACGCGCACCATGGCACCTGGACAGCCTGCTTCTCTTCAACTGCCGTCCTTCCTGCATGGCACCTTACGCTCGGTCCAGCAGAAAACGAGGAAGGAGGGCCTGCGGTGCGGCGAGCAATACCGCAAGGACGGCACCTTCCCCGCCCCTTCGCAGATGCTGGAGGTGCCTCCTGGCGAAGTAGTGCTGACGCACGAGGTGTCCGACTTCCAGCGCGAGCGCCCAGCCTGGCGGCTGTACATGGTGTCCACGCTCATGGGCAACTTGTCCGAAACCCTGTCCGGCGAATGGCAGAACCCGTTCCCCGTGAGGGATGCTTATGAAGCGTTCTTTCGCGAGACTGCCTGGGGCGCGCTGTACTTCGCGATTGATCCTGATGCTCCGAGGAGCGCGGCGCTCACGGCGCTGCGCCTCCAGGCGGCGCTACGCTTCTGGGAGCCGCTTCATTCCGCGCGCTACTTCTTCAAAACCCTCGGTGCCGCGCATACCCTGGAGGAATTGATGGCGGCCTCCTGCGCTTGGGCCATGGATGCGTGGTGCCCGGTAGGAGAAGCTTCGGTGCGTGCGCGCCTGGAGATCGCGGCGGAGCGTATGGCGCGGGCGACGCGGGAGGACAGCATCGAGGCCATCTTCCGGGAAATGCCGCGGGCCCTCGCATATGCCCGCAACCTGAAGAATCGGAACGTGGTGGCCGATCCCGCCTTCCAGCGCCAGCGCCTCCTTGCGCTCGATGCCGAAGATTTCGAGCGGGTGTCCGGTGCCTGCACGTCGGATCTGCTGGGGCTGCTGTATGCCTGGGATCGGCAACTCGGGAAGCACTAGCGGCAAACACCCGGCGGGATGATCTCCAGCGCCCGGTGGTTCTACCCGGACCCGTTTACCCGCGAGGACGCGGAATAAGGATTGCAAGGTAGCCAGCGCCATGACGACACCGCCCACCACCGTCCTGGTCGTCGATGACGACCGGGCCAACCTCGACTCGGTCGCTCGCATCTTCCAGCGCGAGGGCCTGGAGACGCTCATCGCCAGCAACGGCACCGAGGCGTTGGATCTGCTGCGCCGGCCCGAGGTCAGCGTGATGGTGACGGATCTGATGATGCCCGGCATGGACGGGCAGGAGCTGCTCAAGGCCTCGCGCACCATCCGTCCAGACGTGGAGGTGGTGCTGATGACGGCCTACGGCACGGTGGAGACGGCCGTGGCCGCCATGAAGGACGGCGCCTACGACTTCATCACCAAGCCCCTCAAGCGCCACTCGCTGGTGAAGTCGGTGCAGAAGGCGCTGGAGAAACACGACTTGGCCGCGGAGAACCGCGTCCTCAAGGCGAAGCTGGCCGAGATGGGAAGCACCGGCGGCCGCTCCATGGTGGGCCAGTCCCCCGCCTTCCGGGCGATGATGGACACCCTGCGTCAGGCCGCTCCCTCCACGGCCACGGTGCTGCTGCTGGGCGAGTCCGGCACCGGCAAGGAGCTGGCCGCCCGCGCCCTGCACGAGCAGTCCAACCGGGCCAAGGGCCCCTTCGTCGCCATCAACTGCGGCGCCCTCCCCGAGAGCATCCTCGAGGCGGAACTCTTCGGCGTGGAGCGCGGCGCCTTCACTGGCGCGGTGGCTCGCCGCGAGGGCCGCTTCGAGCGCGCCACCGGCGGCACCCTCTTCCTGGACGAGGTGGGCGAGATGCCCCTGTC
The DNA here is from genome assembly GCF_003044305.1 of Vitiosangium sp. GDMCC 1.1324. Taxonomy (GTDB): domain Bacteria; phylum Myxococcota; class Myxococcia; order Myxococcales; family Myxococcaceae; genus Archangium. The sequence goes on from NZ_PZOX01000010.1 coordinate 82,492, forward strand.
CGCCCAGGTGAAGCTCCTGCGCGTGCTCCAGGAGGGTGAGCTCGAGCGCCTGGGTGGCACCCAGACCGTCAAGGTGGATGTCCGCATCGTGGCCGCCACCAACAAGGACTTGCAGCGCGAGGTGGCCGAGGGCCGCTTCCGCGAGGACCTCTACTACCGTCTCAACGTGGTGGAGGTGCGCATCCCCGCGCTCGCCTCGCGCCGCGAGGACATCCCCCTGCTGGCCGACGCCTTCCTGCGCCGCTTCGCCTCCAAGAATGGCAAGGTGCTGCGCGGCTTCTCCCCGGACGCCCTCTCCGTCCTGGAGAACTACGCCTGGCCGGGCAACGTGCGGGAGCTCGAGCACGCGGTGGAGCGCGCGGTGGTGCTCGCCCGGAGCGACGTGCTCGAGGTCAGCGACCTGCCCGAGACCGTGCGCAAGGGGCCCCAGGGCTCGGCCGGACAACTCGTCATCCCCATTGGCACCCCCATGGAGGAGGTGGAGCGCCGGGTGATCCACGAGACCCTGCGCCACACCAAGGGGGACAAGACGCTGGCCGCCCGCCTGCTGGGCATCGCGGCGCGCACCATCTACCGCAAGCTCGAGCGCGAGGCCTCGGGCGGCGGTGAGGGGCCCGGCTCGCCCCCCGCCGAGTGACAGCCCGTCATGCCGGCCGCCCGGCCGCTGACATTTTGTCCCACGCCGTCACGACGCCCGCTTCTGCCACCAGCGGTCCGGCTTATTCCGGAATGATTTCAAGTACTTGGCTGTAAGGGTCGGGCTGCCCGCTACCCTTCGTGAGTGGCACCCCGCTTGCTCAATCCCGGGCAGGCCCTCTCTGGACGCGTGATGGAACTCTTCTTCCGCAAGTACTTCTGGACCGTGAACCTGGTCTTCATCCTGCTCGTGGCCCTGTTGGCCGCGCGCACGGTGAACCTGTTCGTCGAGTCCGCCCTCACTCCCATGCCCTCGGGCGAGGTGTCGGCACGGCAGAAGGCGAAGCCCACGGAGGCGCTGGCCTCGCTGGATCTCAAGCGCCTGTCGGAGCTGACGGGCGTGAAGATCCCCGAGCCCGAGCCCGTCGTGGCCGAGCCCACCGCTCCGGCCGTGGACCCCAACGCCGCGCCCGTGAAGAGCGGCCTGCGGGTGAAGCTGCTGGGCACCCTGGTGGCCAACGACAACCTGTGGTCCGTGGCCTCGGTGCTGGACATGGGCAACCAGCGCTCCACCACGTACATGGTGGGCGACCGCATCCAGGGCGCCGAGGTCATCTTCATCGAGCGCGAGCGCGTCATCATCCTCAACAACTCCCGCAAGGAGTTCATCGACGGCCAGCCGGGAGATGGCGCTACGCCCGTGGCCTCCTACACCCCGCCGCCCGTGCCCAGCGGCCCGCCCGTGCAGCCGCCCAACGGCCTGGGCAATGGCATCAAAGCCGTCAGCGAAAACGACTACGAGGTGCCGCGCACGGAGATCGACCGCACGCTGGCCAACCTCAACGACGTGGCCATGCAGGCGCGCATCGTCCCCGCCTTCAAGGATGGCCAGGCCCAGGGCTTCAAGCTCTTCTCCATCCGCCCGGACTCCATCTACTCGAAGATTGGCGTCCAGAACGGCGACGTCATCAAGCGCATCAACGGCTTCGAACTCAACAGCCCGGAGAAGGCCCTCGAGGTCTACACCAAGCTGAAGGAAGCCTCTCGGATTGAAATCGAGCTGGAGCGCAACGGCTCGAGCATCCGCAAGAACTACACCATCCGCTAACCCACCGCAGTACCCCGTCCCTCCATGAAGACGCTTCCGTCCTGGTTGCTCCTACTGTGCCTGGCGCTCGGCTCGCCCGCCCTGGCGCAGCGCCGCCCCGGTCAGTCGCCTCCCGCGGGAACTCCCGCTGGAGCCGCTGGCGAGCGGCAGATCTCCCCCCAGTCACCCACCGGCCCCGAGGCGGGGGGTGCCAACGTGCGGCCCACGCCCACGTGTGAGGAGGTCCGCCGCCGCGCCCGCTACGGCATCTACTTCGACAAGGTGGATATCGAGAAGCTGGTGCAGACCGTGTCGGATGCGACCTGCAAGACGTTCATCCTCCCGGAGAACGTGCGCGGGAAGATCTCCATCATCGGCCCGGAGAACGGGCGCGTGGAGGTGGACGCGGACCAGTTCTATGCCGCCTTCCTCGCGGCGCTCGACGCCAACGGACTGGCCGTCTACCAGCACGGGCGCTTCCTGAAGATCGTCGACAAGCGCGCCGCCAAGCAGAACCCCATCCCCACGATCATCGGCGAGGAGGGGCCCTACACCACCAACGAGCAGATGATCACCAAGCTGTTCCGCATCAAGAACGTGGAGGTGGAGCCCCTCCGCGGCGTGCTGCAGCAGCTGGTGTCCAAGGACGGCGACACCATCCCGTACCCGCCGGACATCATCATCATCAACGACGTGGGCTCCAACGTGCACCGCCTGGAGCGGCTGATTGATCAGCTCGACTCGCGCTCGGCCAGTGACGAGGTGCGCATCATCCAGGTGCAGTACGCCACCGCCCAGGACATCGCCGCCACGGTGCAGAAGCTCTTCGAGCAGAAGGGCGGCACTGGCCGGCCCGGCGGCCGCGCGGGCGCTCCCACGGTGATGCCCGTGCCCGGCGGCCCCGTCGGAGAGGGCATGCCCATGCAAGCGGGCGGCCCGGAGGGCAGCTCCAGTGGGCCGGTGACGTTCTCGCAGATCATCCCCGACGAGCGCACCAACAAGCTCATCGTGGTGGCCAGCCCCGCCGCCTTCGAGCGCATCCAGAGCATGGTGCGCGAGCTGGACATCCCCACCGCCGGCACGGAGCGCATCAACGTCTACCCGCTGGAGAACGCCAACGCGGAGGAGATCGCCAGCACGCTGCAGACGCTGTCGCAGGGCACCTCGGGCAGCCGTCCGCGCCCGCCCATCCCCACGCAGCCCACCCCGGGCGCGGCCCGTCCCGCCGGCACCACCGGCTCGGCCGAGCTCTTCGCCGGTGAGGTGAAGATCTCCGCGGACAAGGGCACCAACTCGCTCGTCATCATCGCCAGCCAGAGCGACTACCGCAGCCTCGTCCGGGTCATCCGCCAGCTGGACAAGCCGCGGCGCCAGGTGTTCGTCGAGGCGGTCATCATGGAGGTCAACCTGGACCGCAACAACCAGTTCGGGCTCAACCTCCACACCGGCTACTCGCTGAGCACGCCGCTGGGCCAGGGCTCGGGCATCATCGGGACCAAGTACACCAGCAGCGGCACGCCCCCCTCCTTCTCGCTGACGAGCCTGGCCAGCTACGGCGGCTTCCTCGCCGGCCTCCAGGGCCCCGTCATCCCCGAGCTGAAGGCCCTGGGCATCGACATCCCCGCCTTCGGCGTGGTGCTGCACGCCCTGCAGCAGAGCTCGGACGCCAACGTGCTCTCCACCCCGCACATCCTCACCAGCGACAACGAGGAGGCGGAGATCACCGTGGGCCAGAACGTGCCCTTCCAGTCGGGCTTCACGCCCTCCTCGCTGGGCACCGGCATCGGCACCACGGGCACCACCTCGGGCACCAGCGCGTCGCTGCTCGGAGCCCTGGGCGGCCTGGGCAGCCTCTACGCCCCCATCACCCGCCAGAACGTGGAGCTCAAGCTCACCGTCAAGCCGCAGATCAACGAGAGCGACTTCATCCGCCTCACCATCACCGAGCAGACCGAGGAGATCGCCTCGTCGGACCCCGTGCTCGGCCCCACCACCGCCAAGCGCAGCGCCAAGACGACGGTGGTCGCGAAGGACCAGGAGACGGTGGTCATCGGCGGCATCATGCAGGACCGCACCATCGAGTCCGTCTCCAAGGTGCCCATCCTCGGCGACGTGCCCCTGCTCGGCCACCTCTTCCGGGATACCACCCGCCGCAAGACGAAGACGAACCTGCTGCTCTTCCTCACGCCCTACATCATCCGTGAGCAGTCGGACTTCCGGCGTATCTTCGAGCGCAAGATGCTCGAGCGGCAGCAGTTCGTGGAGCAGTTCTACGGCCAGGTGCCCGGCTACGACGTGCCGGTGGACTTCAGCCGCAAGAGCGGGCCGCTCAGCCGCATGCGCCAGGTGGTGTTTACCGAGGAGCAGAAATTGGAGAACGGCGGCCCCGGGCAGCCGGGCGAGCGCGTCGTGAAGCCGGCCAGCCCCTCGCCTGCTCCCTCGCAGCCAGCGCCCCGGAGTGGGGAAGTCCCGCCGTCCACGGGGGGTTCCTTGACTCCAGCGCCATCGGAGGGGCCGGTCCCCGTGCAGCCGCCTCCGTCTGCGCCTCCTCCGGAGGACCAGGAGCGCCTGCGTATCCAGCCTGACACCGGGGACGAGAGATAGACATGAGCCTGCTCGCTGACGCCCCCCTCGCCAAGCCCGCGACCGACGCCACCCAGGTCGTCTCCCATGGTCCCGCCTATCTGTGCGGCCGGCCGCTGGGGGAGATCCTCCGCCACACGAGCGGCCTCACGGAGGAGAAGCTCCAGGAGGCCCTCCAGCTCCAGGCCGAGAAGGGTGGCCGGCTGGGTGAGGTGCTGGTGGGCCTGAAGGCCATCGGCGAGGAGGACGTGGCCAAGGCGCTCGGCCTCCAGCTCGATCTGCCGTACCTGGCGCGCATCTTCCTCGAGGAGGTGGACGCCGAGCTCATCAAGCGCGTGCCCATCAACTTCGCCAAGCAGGCGAAGATCCTCCCGCTGTCCGTGGAGGGGGACGTGGTGGCCCTGGCGGTGGCGGATCCCCTGGACACCACCGTGCTGGACCACGCGCGGATGCTGCTGGGCCGGGACGTGAATCCGCGCATCGCGCTCGCCTCCACCGTCGTGGACGCCATCAACAGCGTCTACGACCGCGCGACCAACGAGGCCGAGCAGCTGGTGGACGAGCTGGAGGCGCAGGACCTGGACTCGCTCGCCCAGGAAATCGAGGAGGTCAAGGACCTGCTCGCCGACGAGGGTGACGAGGCGCCCATCATCCGCCTCATCAACTCCGTGCTCTTCCGCGCCGCCAAGGAGCGCGCCAGCGACATCCACATCGAGCCCATGGAGCGCGAGCTGCTGGTGCGCTTCCGCATCGACGGCGTGCTGCAGGAGATCATCAAGCCGCCCAAGCGCTACCAGAACGCCATCGTCGGCCGCGTGAAGGTCATGGGCCAGCTCAACATCGCGGAGAAGCGCCTGCCCCAGGACGGCCGCATCCGCATCAAGCTGGCCGGCCGCGACATCGACATCCGTCTGTCCACCATCCCCACCACCTACGGGGAGCGCATCGTCATGCGCTTGCTGGACAAGAACACCACGCTGCTGGATCTGACCGAGCTGGGCATGGCTTCCCAGATGCTCGAGCAGATGGAGCACGTCATCCGCCGCCCGCACGGCATCATCCTGGTGACGGGCCCCACCGGTAGCGGCAAGACGACCACGCTCTACGGCGCGCTCTCGCGCATCAACACCCCGGACCTCAACATCCTCACCGTCGAGGATCCGGTGGAGTACCAGCTCAAGGGCATTGGCCAGATGGCCATCAGCCCGAAGATCGGCCTCACCTTCGCCCAGGGCCTGCGCTCCTTCCTCCGCCAGGATCCGGACGTCATCATGGTGGGCGAAATCCGCGACAAGGAGACGGCGGAAATCGCCATCCAGGCATCGCTGACGGGCCACCTGGTGTTCTCCACGGTGCACACCAACGACGCGGCCAGCGCCATCACCCGTCTGGTGGACATGGGCGTGGAGCCCTTCCTCGTGGCCTCCTCGCTCACGGCCGTGCTCGCCCAGCGCCTCGTGCGCCGCGTGTGCCCGGACTGCCGCGTGCAGTACACGCCCACGGACGAGGAGCTCAAGGAGATCGGCCTCAACCGCGCGCAGCTCAAGGAGCGCTACGGGCTGGAGAAGATCTACAAGGCCACTGGCTGCCCCTCGTGCAACCAGAACGGCTATCGCGGCCGCACCGGTATCTACGAGCTGCTGCTGGTGGATGACAGCGTGCGCCAGCTCGCCCTGAAGAACGTGGACTCCTCCACCATCAAGAAGGCCGCCATGTCCAACGGCATGCGCACGCTGCTGGACGACGGTGCACGCAAGATCGCCCTGGGCGAGACCACCATCGCCGAAGTCCTCAGCATCACCCAGGAAGACCTCTAAAGAACTGCCGCCCCCCCTCTCCCGGAAGGGAGAGGCTCGGGGTGCGGTTTTACTCCGCGACCCACCATGCCAGTCTTCGAGTACAAGGCCCTTGATCAGGCCGGAAAACCCATCCGTGGAATGTTGGAAGCGGACTCGCCGAAGACCTTGCGCTCGCAGCTGCGCAAGGACGGCAAGTTCCTGACGGAGGTCATCGGCCAGGCCGAGGGCGGCCGGGCGGGCGTGCGCAAGGGCGCCAACGCGGCCCAGGCCAACCGCGAGGTGAACTTCGGCAAGCTGGCCCGCGGCCGCATCACCACCGACGACATCGCCATCACCACGCGTCAGCTCGCCACGCTGCTGGGCGCGGGCGTGACGCTCGTCGAGTCCCTCACCGCCCTGGTGGACCAGGTCGAGAAGGAGCGGCTCAAAATCATCCTCTCGGACGTGAAGGGCCGGGTGAACGAGGGCGCGTCCCTGGCGGACGCGCTCGGGGTGCACCAGAAGGTGTTCGGCTCGCTCTACGTGAACATGATTCGCGCGGGCGAGCACTCGGGCGCGCTCGACACGGTGCTGCTGCGCCTGGCGGACTTCACCGAGAGCCAGTCCAAGCTGCAGCAGAAGATCATCGGCACGATGACCTACCCCGCCATCATGATGCTGGTGGGCGCGGGCATCCTCACCATGCTGATGGTGGTCGTCATCCCGAAGGTCACGAAGATCTTCACCACGATGAAGGCCACCCTGCCCATCACCACCCGCATCCTCATCTGGGTGAGCACCTTCCTGCAGAACTGGTGGTTCATCATCTTCCCGGTGCTGGGCGTCACCATCTTCGCGCTGACGTCCTACTTCCGCAGCCCGAAGGGCAAGCCCGTGTGGGACCGCTTCGCCCTCAAGGCCCCCATCTTCGGCGGCCTGCTGCGCCTGCTGGCCATCTCGCGCTTCGCCCGCACGCTCGCCACGCTCCTCAAGAGCGGCGTGCCCCTGCTGACGGCCATGGACATCACCAAGGCGGTGGTGACCAACTCGGTGCTGTCCGACGTGGTGGAGAAGGCCCGCGACGCCGTGCGCGAGGGTGAGAGCATCGCCTCCCCCCTCAAGCGCTCGGGTGAGTTCCCTCCGCTCGTCTACCACATGGTCGCCATTGGAGAGCGCTCCGGTCAGCTGGAGGACATGCTGCTGTCCGTGGCGGACAGCTACGAGAACCAGGTGAACGTGCGCATTGGCGCCCTCACCTCCATGCTCGAGCCCATCCTCACCGTGATGATGGGCGTGGTGATTGCATTCGTGGCGTTCTCGGTCCTGATGCCGATTCTGCAGGTGAACTCGGCCATCCGGTGACGGAGACACCTTGATGAACGACACGCTCGACCGGTGGATTCAGCGCGTCACCCTCGCGGCGCTGCTCGCCCTCACGGCGACGCTGCTCACCGTGGGGGTGGCCCTGTACGCCGCCGACTCCAAGGCCGGTACGTCGGCCAGCAGCCCGTCTCCGGACATTTTGACAGGAACAACGCGTTAACAGCCCGGTGGCTTGCCGAAAAGTCACGAGAGGAAAGACATGAGCGACAAGAAGACGAAGCAGCAGCGCCGCCGCCGCGGCATGACCCTCATCGAGATCATGGTCGTCATCACCATCCTCGGCCTCATCATGGCCGCGGTGGGCGTGGCGGTGATTCCCAAGCTCGACGAGGCCAAGCAGGACACGGCCCGCCTGGACATCGCCAACATCCACAACGCCCTGAAGCTCTACTACACGAAGAAGGGCAAGTACCCCGACACGGGCACCGGCCTGCGCGCCCTCGTGGAGACGCAGAACCTGGAGAAGATTCCCCAGGATCCCTGGGGCCACGAGTACGTGTACATGAACGAGGGCGGCAAGCCCGTCATCATCTCCTACGGCGCCGACGGCACGCAGGGCGGCGAGGGTCCGGACTCGGACATCTCCTCGAAGGACGCCGCGGCCCAGAAGTAGCAAGGAAGCGAACCGGCCCCCGCGCCAGGCAGGAACAGGAAACGACCATGAGCCACGAGCACGCACCCACCCAGCAGCAGACCGGAGCGCCGGAGCGCCCGTCCCGCGTGGGGCAGGTCATCGTCGCCGGGGTCATCGTCCTGGCCACCGCGGGGGCCTTCGGCATCGCCGCCCTCACGTTCGACAAGTCGCTCAGCCCCCTGCAGCGGCAGGCGCGCGCGGAGATCCGCGGGCTGGAGGGCTACTTCAAGTCCTTCCACCGCATCACCGGGCGCTTCCCCTCCCAGGCGGAGAACTTCTATCCGCTGCTCCAGGTGGGGCTGCTCAAGGAAGTGCCGAACGATCCCTGGGGGCGTCCGTATCAGTACCGGATGTCCGACGAGGGGAAGGGCTACATCATGTCCTACGGCTCGGACGGGCTGCCGGGTGGCAGCGGCGACGCCGCGGACCTCATCAGCGGTGGCGTGCTGAACAACGCCATCGTGGGGACGCCCGAGCAGCAGGAGGCGGCCAAGGGAGAGCACCCATGAGCACCCTCGCCCAGCGCAGGGCGCGCGAGCGCGGATTGACGCTCATCGAGGTGTCCATCGCGCTCGGTATCGCCGCGGTGTTGTTCGCCGCCGTCACCGTCTCTGTCGGTGCCATCACCGGGGCCAAGGCCAAGGCCTCCGCCAGCGAGCTGGCCGGTGTCATCCGCTCGCTGTACGACACCGCCGCGCTCAGCGGGAAGACGTGCCGGCTCGTCTTCGAGCTGGCCGACCCCAAGGGCGAGGGTGGCACCACGCGCTACCACGCCGAGTGCGCCGCGGGGAACGTCACCACGGCCCGCGACCGCGACGCGCTGCTGCGCGAGGAGGACCGGGCGCGCGAGGACGACAAGCGCAACAAGGGCCGGAGTGACACGCGCCGCAACTACACCCGCGGCAGCGATGACCAGCCGGGACTGGACGAGCTGCTCGCCCAGGAGGAGGGCCGCGTGGAGAACGCCGCGCGCTTCTCCGCCTTCACCGCCGAGGAGGTCCGGCCGCGCGAGCTGCCCCAGGGCGTCACCATCTCCGTGTGGACGCGCCACCAGCGCGAGCCCGCCGACAAGGGTGTGGCCTACCTCTACTTCTTCCCCCAGGGCTTCACGGAGAAGGCCCACGTCTACGTGCGCCAGGGTGAGAATGTCTGGACGCTCGCCGTGTCACCGCTGACCGGTAAGGTCGACATCGCTGGCGAGGCGCTGGAGGTGCCCAAGTCATGAGACGCTCCCGTGGCTTCACCCTGTTGGAGACGGTCGTGGCGCTCGCCATCCTGGCGCTGGCGCTCATGGCCATCTTCGACATCAACTCCGGCGCGGTGTCCAACCACGCCTACGCCAAGAAGCTCACCGTGGCGACGCTCCTGGCCCGCTCGAAGATGACGGACATGGAGCAGAAGCTCTACGACGAGGGCTTCTCCAACGACGACCAGGAGGAGTCCGGCGACTTCTCCCAGGAGGGTTGGGGCAGCTTCAAGTGGCGGGCGAAGATCATCGCCCCGCGAACCGAGGGCGTGTCGCCGGAGCAGCTCATCGGCGCCATCTTCAACCTGCCCATCGGCGAGGGAGGAGATCTCAGTGGCATCGCCTCCATGTTCGGCGGCGGCGGAGGCAAGGACGCCAAGAGCGGCTCCTCCACGACGACCGCCAACCCCATGGCGGGCGCCATGATGGGCATGGCCCAGCCCATGTTCACGCAGATGGTGCAGCAGATCACCCAGACGGTCCGCGAGGTGCACCTGACCGTGTACTGGAAGGAAGGCACGCAGGTGGAGAGCCTGGACCTGGTCACCCACGTGGTGTCGCTGGGCCCCGGCTCGGATCGCAACGGTGGCTTCTCGCCCAACAACGGCACGCAGTCCCAGGACATGACCAACCAGTGGGTGGACCCCGCCACCGGCTTCATCGTGCAGGGCACGCCCGGCGCCAATGGCCAGATGATGAACCCGCAGACCGGCCAGCCGCTGATGCGGCGCTCGGACTACCTCCAGCAGCGCGGCGGTGGCACGGGCGGCGTGGTGCCGGGCGGTGGCCTGCTGGGCACTCCCGGGAGGTTGACGCGATGAGGCGGACGATGCGTCGTGGCTTCACGCTGATGGAGGTCATGATCGCCGTGGCCATCACCGCCCTCATGGGCGCGATGGTGGGCATGGCCTTCCAGACGGGCTTCCACGCCAAGGAAGTGGTGGAGGAAGAGGCCGACCACTACCGCATGCTGCGCACGGCGATGAACCGCATGGCGCGGGAGATCGGCTCCGCGTACGTGAGCGATCGCTACGACGCCCAGCGCTACCGCGATCAGAACGACCGGCCCACCAACTTCATCGGCGAAGAGGACAAGCTGACCTTCACCACCTTCGCGCATCAGCGGCTGTACACGGATGCCAAGGAGTCCGACCAGGCGATCGTGGAGTACTCCGTCCAGACGTCCTCGGAACGAGGGGCCAACGGCCGCATGGATTTGATGCGCCGCGAGAATCCGAATGTTGAAGGCCGAATGGATCGCGGCGGAACCACGGACGTGCTCTTCGAGGGAGTGAAGAAGCTGGAGCTCTCCTACTGGGACTCCGAGCGGAAGGAGTGGCGGGACGAGTGGGACACGCGCCGCACGGAGTTGAAGTCCAAGCTCCCCACGCGTGTTCGCATCACCCTGGTGGCGCTCGACGAGAATGGCAAGGAAGCGCGCTACACCACCCAGACCCGTGTGATGCTCAACACGGAGCTTCCCAGGTACTGACATGACGAGCCCCCAGCACACAGAGGCCCGGCGGGGAGATGCCCGCCGCGACGCCCGGGCCAACCGCCGCCGGCGGGGCGTGGCGCTCATCATCGCGGTGGTGGCCATCACGATCCTCACCGTCGTGGCCACGGAGTTCGCCTACAACACCCGCGTGGACCTGCAGCTGGCGGCCAACCAGCGCGACGAGGTGCAGGCCATGTACATGGCCCGCTCCGGCGTGGCGCTCTCGCGCCTGCTGCTGCGCTTCCAGAAGCAGGTGGACCAGACGCCCATCCCCAACATCGGGGACCTGGCCCGGCAGCTCACCGGAGGGGCGGCGGGCGGCCAGCAGCCGGCCTCCACGCTCAACATCCAGCTGTGGAAGCTGGCGCGCGTGGACTGCCACATGCTCAAGGGCCTGGTGCCCGCGGGTGGGGCGGACGGCGAGGAGGAGGCCGCGCCCGCCCCCACGCTCCACGAGGACGACGCGGTGGAGCCCGAGCTGTCCCTGGGGACTTCGGCGAAGCGCTCCTTCGGCAGCTTCTCCGGCTGCTTCCTCTCCACCATCTCCGACGAGGAAGAGAAGCTCAACCTCAACCGTCTCAATGCGGGCAGCGGCGATGCACTGCCCACCGTAATGCGGCTGGTGGACCTGCTCGAGGACAAGCGCTTCGAGTTCCTGTTCTCGCGCGAGGACGCCAATCGCGTTCGCGCCAACCCGCGGGACGTCGTCATCGCCATCAAGGATTGGATCGACGAGGACAAGATGAAGTCCGGGCTCGACCTCACCAACGCGGTCGGCCCGTTCGCCAATGGCTTCTCCGACGAGGGCTCGGACTATAGCCGCTACGAGCCGCGCTATGAGCCGAAGAACGCCCGCTTCGACAGCATGGACGAGCTGTACCGCATTCACGGGGTGAACGACCGCTTCATGGCGGCCTTCCGGGACCGGCTCACGGTGTACCCGGACGTCAACTCCAAGCCCAACGTCAACACGGATGACCCGATGATGATGTACATGGCCATCCTGTCTGCGGCGGATCCGGCGCGTCCGGACCCGCGCTTGAAGGATCCGGTCTTCGTCCAGGAGCTCATCACCCGCATCCGCTCGGCGCGCGCCTTCAGCTTCTTCGGCACGAGCGTGGCGGACTTCGTGAGCGCCATCGAGACCGCGGGCATCGCCGTCAACCCAGCGCTCAAGGCGAACGTGGCCGGCAACCGGCTGCTGGGTGACAAGAGCACCACCTTCACCATCAAGTCCGTAGGAGAGGCGGGTTCGGTCCAGAAGACCATCACCGCCGTGGTCCGGCTCGACGACGGGCTGGGCAAGCTCCTGTACTGGAGAGAGGAATAACGAATGGCCCGGATTCTTGGTCTGGACCTGGGCAGTCACTCCGTGAAGGGGTTGCTGCTCGACGCGAACGTACGAAGCTCGACCGTGAAGGCCTGGGCCGAGGTGCGCCGCGCGGCGGAGGGAGATCGTCAGGAGACGCTGCGCGCGGCGCTGCGCGAGCTGCTCGCGCGCCCGGAGCTGCAGCACGCGGATCAGGTGGTGGTGGCGCTGCCCGGCCCGTCGCTTGCCACGCACCAGCTCGCCCTGCCCTTCAGCGACCCCAAGCGGATTGAAGCCACCATCCCCTTCGAGGTGGAGAGCCAGATTCCCTTCGACCTGGGCGAGGCCGTCTTCGACTACCAGGTGGCCTCGCAGGTGAAGGACAAGGGCAGCGAGCTGCTGGTGGGCGTGGTGCGCCGCGAGGAGCTGGCGTCGCTGCTGGGGCTGATGCAGGAGGCGGGGGTGGACCCGCGCGTGGTGACCCACCCGGGCATCACCTACCAGAACATGCTGCTGCAGCAGCCGGGCCTCTTCGCGGGCATCGACGCGGAGGCGGTGGCCATCGTGGACATCGGCCACGAGCGCACGACGCTGGCCATTGGCCGGCCCGGGGTGGGCGTGGAGTTCGCGCGCACCTTCTCCGGCGGCGGGTTGAACCTCAGCCGCGCGCTGGCCACCGAGTTCCAGACGGCACTGCCGGAGGCGCACCACTGGAAGGAGACGCACGGAGCGCTGGCGAGCGCCGCCCAGGCCCAGGGGCCGGACGGTGAGCGCGCCGCGGCGGCCTTCGTGCGCGGCCTGCAGCCGGTGCTGCGCGAGCTGCGTCCGTCCTTCAAGTCCTTCACCGCGCGCACCCGCCGGCAGGTGGGCGCCGTGCTGCTGTGCGGTGGGACGGCGCGCATGCCGGGCATCGCCGAGCAGCTGGGCAAGGACCTCGGGCTGCCCACGCGCGTGCTGGCGCTGCCGCAGGAGGCCTCGGCCACGGTGCCCGCCTCGGATCAGCCCGCGGTGATGCAGGCGTACTCGCTCGCGCTGCGCGGCCAGGCCACGGGCGCCAAGGCACCGCGCTTCAACCTGCGCCGGGGCGAGTTCGCCTTCAAGGGCGACTACGACTACGTGAAGGACAAGCTCGGGCTGCTGGCCTCGTTCGCCGCCACCCTGCTCCTGCTGCTGATCGCCAGCGGCGTGGTGCGCAACTCGGTGCTGGCGCGGCGCGAGGCCCAGGTGGACGCCGTGCTGTGCGACGTCACCCAGCGCATCCTCGGCGCGTGCGAGAAGAACTACGACATCGCGCTCAACCGGCTCAAGGGCGTGGAGAGCCCCGCCGCGGCGCTGCCCAAGCTGTCGGCCGTCAACCTGCTGGCGGAGATGACGCAGCGGGTGCCGGCGGATGTGCCGGTGACGTTCGACCGCATCGACATCGACCTCGAGCGCATCACCGTGCGCGGCCTCACGGACAGCTCCAAGCAGATCGACACCATCGCCGCGGCACTCAAGGGCCACCGCTGCTTCAAGGAAGTGAAGGAGGGCAAGGTGGAGAAGACTCGGGACGGCAACAAGGTCACGTTCCGCCTGGACATCCAGGTGCAGTGCCCCGAGCAGCCGCAGGGCGGGGAGGGCTAGGACATGGAAAAGATTCGAGGACTCCTCAACGACGCCCGGGCCTGGTTCGAGCGGCTGAGCACCCGGGAGCGCCAGATGGTGCTGGGGACCGGGGGCGCGGTGCTGGCCTTCGTGCTCTTCATCATCCTCTTCTCCTTCTCGAACAGCGCGGACGGCTACCGCAAGCGCACGGACCAGAAGATGGCGAAGCTGCGCGAGGTGCAGGCGCTGGCGGCCAGCTACCGCGAGGCCACCCAGGAGCGGCAGATGGTGGAGCAGCAGCTCACGGGCAACAACGTGCGGCTGATGAGCTACGTCGAGGAGAAGGCCACGCAGGCGGGGCTGACCGTGCCCAACATGACGCCCAAGAACGACGTGGGCATCGGGGATGGGAAGATCGTCGAGAGCTCGGTGGAGCTGACGTTCACCGACGTGGACCTGCGCAAGCTGCATGACTTCCTGTCGATGGTGGAGCGCGGCCCGGGCGTGGTGAAGGTGAAGAGCCTGCGCCTCGAGCCGCATGACGCCACCGAAACCCTGACGGCGTGGACGACCGTCGCCACCTACAAGATGAAGCAATGACCATGGCCGCAGAGACCAAGATCGCCCGCTGGAAGCTCGCTCTTGGCTACGGTGCTTTCTCGCTCGTGGCCTTCGTGTTGTGTCTGTTCCTCACCTTCCCGTACGACACGCTGCGGCGGCGCGCCGTGGACGCGGCGGCGGACGCGGGGTACGCGCTGCGCATCGGCTCACTGAGGCCGGGGCTGCGCGGACTGACGGCCACCCAGGTGCGCATCAGCAAGGTGCCCAACGGGATGACGCCCGAGCTGCACGGCATGCTCGCCAGCAACGCGTCCATGCTGCCCGGTCCCGAGGAGCTGGGTGAGCCGCTGAACATCGACTCGGTGGCGGTGCGGCCCTCGCTGCTGCCCCTGGGGGTGGCCTTCCACGCGGGGCTGCTGGGCGGCAGCATCAGCGGCAACGTGGGCGGGCTGAGCGACGTGCAGGTGTCGGTGAAGCTGTCGGACCTGGATCCCTCGGGGGGCAACCTCAAGGGATTCAGCGGGATGGACCTGACGGGCAAGCTCAACGGCTCGCTCAACCTCACCCTGCCGAAGACGCGGGGGCAGCCGGACCTGAGCCAGGCCAACGGCCAGCTCACGCTGGACTCGAAGGGACTGCTCATCCAGGGCGGCAACATCACCGTGCCCATGTACGGCCAGCCCACGCCCATGGACCTGCCGAAGATCGCGCTGGGTGACATCGACGCGCGCATCAAGATCGAGAAGGGCCAGGGCACCGTGGAGGCCTTGCAGGCCAAGAGCGAGGACCTGGAGATCCAGGGCTCGGGCACGGTGAAGCTGGGCCAGCGGCTGGACGTGAGCCAGCCGGACATGGACTTCAAGCTGCGCGCCGAGCCGGAGTTCGTGAAGCGGCTGGGCCTGCTGGGCGCGGGCCTGTCCATCCTGCCCGCGGACAAGACGGACCCGAAGTTCCGCGTGGCGCACCTGAGCGGCTTCTTCAACCGCCCGACCTTCGGCCCCGCTCGCCAGCAGCCGCAGATGCATTAGGCCCCAGGCCCGGACTGGAAACCGGTCCGGGCCCGGAGCGCCAGCAGACGTGCCAGCAACTCCTCACGGCGCGTGTTTCCGCGTGGAAGGCGGCGGATGCGCCGCTCGGCTTCATCCAACAAGCGACGAGCCTCTCGAGCATCGTGTTCCGGATGCTCCCCGCACCACTGCGCGTACAGGCATGCCACGTGGTAACGGCGCTCGACGTCCGTGTAGCCCAATCGTTGGATGCGCCGCAGGGTGCAACCAAAGACCGGCCATGGACAGTTGCGCCCGAATGCTTCAGTGAAGAGCGCCTCGGCGATACGCCGCCGGACTTCCCGCTGCTCGAACTCCGTCTTCACAACAGAGCGCAGCAGGCGGCGCTCCAATGCGGCGAATCTGGGCTCCAATTCCTCAAAGGAACTCTCGAAGGTTGTCACGAGCAGTTGATCCATTGCCCGTGCCACTTCTCCGAATCGTCGCTTCGAACGCTCAGACATCACCATCGTCGCCTCCTCCGGGAGGAGATTGAGCAGGCACGCGCACAGAACGAAGTGTCCTGGCTACTCTCCTGGTCGGACAGTCCGGCACTACCCCGCTAATCATGTTTGGGTGTTGCGTGTCGGACACTCCACGGGTTAGGAGTGTCCTGTAACCACACAGGGAGTGCTCGATGCCGGAGCTGGTTTTTTTTCGTCGGGGCGAGGAGGTGTTGCGGGTGGGTCTGGGGCTCGAGCGCATGGTGCTCGGCCGCGGCGAGAAGAGCGACGTCGTCATCCCAGACCCCGAGGTGAGCCGGCAGCAGGCCGCCCTCGTCTTCGATGGCGAGCAGTGCACCCTGGAGGACTTGTCGGGTAAGGGCACCCAGGTGGCGGGGTCCTCCATGAGCAAGGGCGTGCTCGCGGATGGCTCGGACATCGCGCTCGGCCAGTGGCGTGCCGTGTTCCGGCTCCACGGCAGTGGTCAGTCCGAGGTTCCCACCGAGGTCGGCTCCCGCACGGCGCTCCAGCCCCGCGACTCCACCTCCCGCTGGCAGCCCGCCCAGGTGCGCATCAAGCAGGGCGCCGACGAGACCGTCCACAAGCTCGGCAGTGACACGGACAGCTTCACCGTGGGCAAGGATCCGTCCTGCGACCTCGTCGTCCAGGATCCCTTCATCTCCGGCCGCCACCTCAAGGTGACCCGGCGCGATGGTCACTTCCACGTGGTGGACACCAACTCCACCAACGGCACCTGGATGGGCTCCGTGCGCGTCTACGAGGTGCAGGTGGGCCTCCCCACCACGCTGCGCCTGGGCGAGACGGACCTCATCCTCGAGCCCGTCACCCCCACCCGCAAGGACCTGTCCTTCCACGGCATCATCGGCGGCGACCCGTCCGTGCGGCAGCTCAACGAGCTCATCGAGCGCGTGGCGCCCTCCTCCGCCGCAGTGGCCATCCTCGGTGAGTCCGGCACCGGCAAGGAGCTGGTGGCCCGCGCCATCCACGAGTGCTCCCAGCGCGGCGACAAGCCCTTCATCCCCGTCAACTGCGCCGCCATCTCCAAGGAGCTCATCGAGAGCGAGCTGTTCGGCCATGAGAAGGGCTCGTTCACCGGCGCCACCAACGCGCGCAAGGGCGCCTTCGAGGAGGCCGACGGCGGCACCCTCTTCCTCGACGAGATTGGCGAGCTGCCGTTGGATCTGCAGGCCAAGCTGCTGCGTGCGCTGGAGAGTGGGGAGATCAAACGCGTGGGCGCCAGCCGTCCCACCCACGTGGACGTGCGCGTGGTGGCCGCCACCAACCGCGACCTGCTCAGCGCCGCGCGAGAGGGCCGCTTCCGCGAGGACCTGTACTACCGCCTGTGCGTGGTGCCTCTGCATCTGCCGCCCCTGCGCAACCGGCGCGGGGACATCCTCTCCCTGGCCGAGCACTTCCTGCGCACGTACTCGCCCCGGGGCCAGACGGTACGGCTCACCCCCACCGCCGTGGACCGGCTGCAGCAGCACACCTGGCCGGGCAACATCCGCGAGCTGCGCAACGTGGTGCACCGCGCCCTGCTGCTGCGCAAGGGCCCCAACATCGAGCCCACCGACATCTCCTTCGACCAGGAGGTGAACCGCGAGACGGGCGTGGCGGTGCCCGAGCTCCCCCCCGGCATGACGCTGGAGCAGATGCTCCTCAAGCTGGAGCGGCAGATCGTCGAGGCCGCCCTGCGCCGCTACAACAACAACCGCGAGCGCGTGGCCCGCGAGCTGGGCGTGGCCCGCTCCACCCTCTTCAAGCGGCTCAAGGAGTGGGGTCTCACCAAGCAGGAAGAAGAGGCGGAGTAGCTCTCGGACCCGCCGGGCTTCACGGAGAGTGAATTCCGTTCCATTAGATCCTTTTGGCGGCCCATTCGTTCCAGCTTCCAGACACCCGATGAGGGTGTCCAGGAGGCAGACATCATGGATGCCGCGGTCATCGCCCTTCCCCCATTCGCCGAGCTGTACCGCCAGTACCGCACACGGGCACTGGCCATCGCACGCCGCATCGTGGGCGACGCGGACGACGCAGAGGATGTGGTGCAGGACGTCTTCACCCGCCTGGCGCAACGCCCCAACGGCTTCGATGGCCGCTCCTCATGTTCCACGTGGTTGCATCGTGTGATGGTGAACAGCAGCATCAACTGGCTGCGCGCCCGCAAGCGCCGCGAGCGGTTGCAGCACGAGCCCGAGGCCCCGGCTTCGCCCGAGGCCCAGGCGGTGGGCACCGAGATGCAGCGCCACTTCGAGGAGGCCCTGGAGAAGGTGAGCGAGCAGCAGCGCCAGGTGCTGTGGCTGCGGGAGATGCGCGGCTACAGCTACCCGGAGATCGCCACCATGCTGCGCATCCCCGAGGGCACCGTGAAGAGCGCCCTGCACCGGGGCCGCCAGCGCGCCCTCGCGGAACTGGAGGAGCGCGACCAGGAGCTGTGAAGGTAACGGAGGCTCACTCCTCCGTCTTGGAGCCCACGAAGTGGTCTTCCTTGTCGCGGAAGAGCAGGTTGAAGCTCGTCAGCGAGCCGTAGATGCGGGTGATGTAGCTCTGCATCTCCACCTTCTCGGCGTCCGACAGCTTCGGGTGAGCGTTGAGCTTCTGCTCCATCACCCGGAGCTTGTCGCGCACCATGATGATCTTGTGGAAGAAGGTGTCGATGGGGATGTCCTTCCCCTGCACGTCCGACTTGCCGGGCACCAGCTTGAGGGTGCCGCCCTCCCACTTGTTGGCCAGTGGCGCCTCACCGCCCTCGCCCACCGCCTCCCGGATCAGCTCCATCAACTCCGCGCGCGTCATGTTCAGCTCCAGCCCTTCCAGGTCCACCACTTCGTTCGGATCCCGCTCCCGCCGCCGCACCACCACCGGCCCCACGCCGCGCACCGGGCGCTCGCGCCGGGCCGTCTCCTCGGCCACCTTCGCCGCCACCCCGCGCTGCAGGAACTTGTTGCAGAAAGGCGCCGAGGGCGGGAACAGCCCCCGCTCCGGCTGCAACCGGCAGACGCCCACCCAGCCGCGGTGATCCACCGAGTGCGCCGCCCACAGCTTGCAGTTGCCGCACACCTTCTCCTCCGGTCCGAAGACCGGCAGGGAAGGCGGCCCGCTCCCGGCACCATCCGACATCAGCGGCTCTCCTGGGCCTTCGGCCCCTTGCGGACGCCCAGCTCCCTCAGCAGCCCATCCGCGTCCTCGACCTGATCCAACAGCCACAGCACGTAGCGCACGTCCACGTTCACGTTGCGCGCCACCTCCGGGTTGTAGCCGAAGTCGTTCGCCACGTTCTCCCACACGCGGTCGAAATTGACGCCCACCAACTGTCCCTTGCCGTTCACCGTGGGGCTGCCCGAGTTGCCGCCCGTGGTGTCCGCGTCCGCCAGGAAGTTCACCGGCACGTCCTTCAGGCGCTTGTCCGCCCACGGCCCGTAGCGCCGGGCCTCGGCCGCCGCGGCCACCTTCTGCGGGACGTTGAAGGGCTCCTCGCCCGTGTGCTTCTCCATCACGCCCGCCAGCGTCGTCTGCGGCGTGTAGATGGCACCGTCGCGCGGCGCGTAGCCCTTCACCTTCGCGAACGTCACCCGCAGCGTGCCGTTGGCGTCCGGCGCCACCGGCTTGCCCGCATGCGCCAGCACCGCCCGCCTCCACTCGGGCATCAGCCGCACGTTCGCGCCCGCGCGCCGATCTCTCAGGTCATCCAGCGCCACCAGCTCGGCCGCCAGGTCGAAGCCGAAGTCGAGCAGCAGATCCTTCCGCGCCCGGAGCTGCGCCTCCGTCTCACCGGCCATCTTCTGCCGCTCCGCCAGGTCCAGCACCTTCGAGCTGGCGTACAGCGCGTCGATCTTCGCGGACGCGTCCTTCTCCGAGTACGTACGGCCGAAGAGCTTGTCGATCGCCGCGATGCGCTCGCCCTCGCCGAGCGCCTGCGCCCGCCGCACCAGCGAGAGGAACGCCCGCTTGTCCGCCGGCGCGAAGTAGTTCTTCTGCTCGCGCTCCAGCCGATCCTTCAGCCGGGGCAGCTCCCGGTCCATGTACTCGGGCTCGCGCTCGAGGTCCGGCTTCGCGCGCTCCTGCGCCATCCGCACCAGCGTCACCGCGAGCGACGACCCCTTCGACGCGCCCCGCATCGCATCGAGCAGGAACTCGCGCTCGAAGGTCTTCGTCTTCTCCGCCTGCAGCGACAGCAGCTCCGTGCGGGCCTTCAGCGCGCCCGCGTACTCCGGGCGCTTCTCCGCCCAGGCCACCACCGCCGCCTCGGCCTCGCGCTGCTTCTCCACGATGTGCCCCCGCTTGAGTCCCGCGAGCTGCCCGCCCGCGTTCTTGTAGCGGTTGTGGAGGCCCTTGAGGTTCGACGCCACGGCGATCTTCCCCGCCGGGTCCTTCTCCCCCTCCTCCTCGAGGATGCGGATGAGCTCGCCGTACACGTCGACGACGCGCGGGTAGTAGCGCGCCTGGCGCTCGGCCATGTCGTCCGCCAGGAGCGCACGGAAGGTGGCGCCGGGGTAGCCCAGCACCATCACGAAGTCGTCCGGCTTCACGCCCTCGGTGGCCAGCGGGAAGAAGAACTCCGTCTTGTAGGGCACGTTCTGCGCGCTGTACTGCGCCGCCGAGCCGTCCGGCGCCGCGTAGGCCCGGATGATGGCGAAGTCACCGGTGTGGCGCGGCCACATCCAGTTGTCCTCCTCTCCGCCGTACTCGCCCACCGCGCGGGGCGGCGCGTACACCAGCCGCACGTCCGCCAGCTCCACCGAGTCGATCAGCACGAACTGCAGCCCGCCGTCGAAGCTGGCCACCCTGCAGCGCGTGGCCGGGCGCTTCTCGCACTCGGCGACCAGCTCCTTCTCCTTGCGCTCCATGGCCTTCTGCCGCGCGAGGTCGTCCGCCCCCGCCGGCACCGCCGCCTGCATCTCCTTCGTCACGTCCGTGAAGCTGCGCGGCACCTGGACACGAGCGCCCTTGCCCGGCAGCTCCTCCTCGCGGCTCTTCGCCAGGAAGCCCTGGGTGATGAGGTCGCGCTGCGGCGTGCTGTGCTCCTGGATGATGGAGAAGGCACAGTGGTGGTTGGTGATGACGAGGCCCGACTCGGAGATGAAGGCCCCCGTGCAGCCGCCCACGTTCACCGCGCCCGCCAGCAGGCCAGTGCCCCGCTTGGGGTCCCACAGCCGCTTGGGCGGCACCTGGAGACCCTGGGCCTTCAGCCACGCCGGATCGAGCTCGAGGACCTGCTGGGGGGTCCACTTCCCTTCCCCGGCCAGCGCCGGGGCAGCCATGAGCGACAGGAACAAGAGCGTCTTCTTCATGTTGTCTCCTCCCTATCGCTTCTTCCGCCCGCTGGCGATGGCTTCGGACGGACAGTGAGGGTGGGGACTCCCCCACCCGGGAGAGGCGACATCCGCGGAGCCTCACTCCCAGCGACTGCCCGCCCCCCCCACGGCCAGCCCAGGGAGAGGAAGAAGTGCCGTGGAAGAAGTCGCGCACGAGCGTGTTGTGGGCCCCGCATGCAGACCTCGAGCGGTGCAAAGCTGGACTTTGGCCGGGTGGCCCTCCTCCTCGTGCTCCTGGGCGTGGGTTGGTTCTTCTGGGACTCGCCCGCCCTGTGGCCCCTGAAGTTGCTGGTGGTGATGATGCACGAGAGTGGTCACGCCCTCGCCACCCTGCTCGCCGGGGGCGCCGTGGACCGCATCACCCTGGCCGCCAACGAGTCCGGTGCCTGCCTGTCCCGCCTGCCCGCCAGCATGCTGGCCCAGGTGGCCGTCTACTCCGCCGGCTATGTGGGCAGTGCGCTCGCGGGCGCCTTCCTGCTGCTGGCCACCTTCCGCTTCCGGCTGCGCCGCCTGATGCTGTTCGCCTCCTGCGCGTGCCTCGCGGCCATGGGCGTCCTCTACGCGGGGGATGGCTTCACCCTGGCCTTCTGCCTGGGCACCGCGCTCGTGCTGGGGCTCGCGGCGAAGTACCTCCCGGATGGCGGCGTGGACATGCTCAACCTCTTCCTCGCCGCCTTCACCGCGCTCTACGTGGTCGTCGACCTGCGCTCGGACCTGTGGAACGGCGCCGCCCGCTCCGTCAGCGATGCCGCCCTGCTCGCCGACCTCACCCCCGTGCCCTCCTGGGCCTGGGCCGCGCTCTGGTCGTTCCTGTCGCTCACGCTGCTCGGCCTGTTCGCCCGCTGGTCCCTGCGCGCCGCGCGCCCGGAGGGCCTGGGCTCCTCGCTGCTCTCCAGCCGCCGTTAGGGCTCAGCGCCTCGGGCGCATCCGGTAGGCCACGAAGGAGGCCACGTCCGGAAAGCCGAAGTAGGGGTTGTGGTGGCGCACATCCCCCAGCTCCGCCACCGGCACGTCCGCGTAGTCATGCCCGGGGAAGAGCCGGGTGTCGTCCGGCACC
This sequence comes from Vitiosangium sp. GDMCC 1.1324, assembly GCF_003044305.1. Classification (GTDB taxonomy): domain Bacteria; phylum Myxococcota; class Myxococcia; order Myxococcales; family Myxococcaceae; genus Archangium. The sequence goes on from NZ_PZOX01000010.1 coordinate 104,670, forward strand.
TTCAGCAGCACCTGGGACAGGGAGTGGTACATCGCCTCCGGGTCTCCCCCGCGTAGGTCGCACCGTCCGCAGCCGTTGATGAAGACGGTGTCGCCCGACACCAGGGCGTCCTGCGCCAGCAGGCAGTGCGAGCCCGGCGTATGTCCCGGGGTGTGCAGCGCCTGGAAGCCCCGCCCCCCTACCGTGAGGGGATCGCCCGGCCCCAGGGGACGCAGCGCTCCCGGGGCCAGCCCGCGCAGCTCCGCCGAGAAGTCCACCTCGGCGCGCTGGGCATACACCGGCACGTCATGGCGCGAGAGCAGCTCCGGCAGCCCGTTGGTGTGGTCGCCATGGCAGTGCGAGACGAAGGCCCCCACCAGGCGCTTGCCGTCCGCCACGAGCGCCTTCTCGATGGCGGGGACGTCCCACGCCGGGTCCACCACGAGGACTTCGTCCGAGTCCTTCGGGCCCACCAGGTACACGAAGTTGTCCATCGGCCCGAGCTTCAACTGGCGCACGTACAGAGATTCCATCGGCATCCTCCAGGCGGACCTCCGCCCCACGGCGTCCGGCCCCACTCTACGCGCTGGGAGGGAACGTGGAACCGAGCTTGAGGCGGAACACCGCTTCGCATTTGAATGTGGCCCCTTTTTCCCACCGAGGAGGCCCCCCCCTTGAGGACACCGCTCATCCCCCTGGCCCTCACCCTGCTCGCCACGAGCGCCATGGCCAAGGACCGGGCCAGCTTCCGCTACACCCCTCCCATGGACGAGGAGCGCCCCGTGGTGGTGGACGCGACGGTAGGCCCCCAGGGCAGCGACTTCGCCCTGCGGCTGCGCTTCCAGAAGCCGCCCTTCGGACAGGACTGTGGCAGCCGCTGCGCCAATGCCACCCTGCTGCTCGACACGGATGCCAGCCTCCAGTCCGGCATGAAGCTCCCCGACAAGGCCGCCGAGAACGGCGCGGACCTGGCCATCATCGTCCAGGGCACGAGGGACCTCTCCGGTTCGACCTCGGACCACTTCGTGCGCGTGAAGGTGCGGCGGCTCACGAACGAGGCCCGCACCGTGGATGAGGGTGAGCTGATCACCGAGCTCGACAGCCGGAAAGATCCCGAGCGCATCCACATCGAGGGCAACACCGTCTTCCTGCTCATCGACGGGAGCAACGACCTGCCCTCGGGGCGCAAGGTGCGCGTGGTCTACCACCCGCCCGGCAGCAAGGCGATCCAGGCCACCGTCCCCGGCATCCTCAGCGGGAGCGCGAACAGCAAGGTGATGCTCTTCCGCCGGGGCTCGTGGGGGAAGGCGCAGCGCGTCGGCAGCGAGAACAAGTAGGCGCGCGAGGAGGACCGCGCTCAGAGAGAGGGAAGCGGGGGACCCAGCAACCCGGCGCGGTCGAGCAGTCCGCGGACACGCTCGGCCAGGGCGACGTGCTCGGGGTTGCGCGCGGTGAAACGCTCGGGGGTGAGGACGAGGAGCGTTCCCTGGTTCTCGACCCGCTCCATGCGCACGGGCGCGGGCAGCGGCGGCACCCGGCCCACCGCGTCCGAGTAGTAGGTCACCCAGCCCCACAGTCTCGCCGGCCGAGGCCTCGGTATGAACTCATCCCTGTGCGCGTGAGACGTGGCGATCGCCCATTCCGGCTCCCAGGCCACCGCCATGGCACGCACCAGACCGGAGAGCACGGTTGCCGTCAGCACCCGCTGCGAGCTCGGGCTTTCTTTGCCGTCCAGCCCTGGACTTGGCAGATTGAACACGCACGCATTGGTGACGAACTCCGAGTAGATCCCCACACTGAAAAGGAAGGAACTGGCCTCGTCGTCATCCGCGCCGTTCCAACCGCTGATGCGAAAGCCAAGATCTTCAAACATCCGGTCCTTCCCGCGCCGGAACATCTTCGTCAACGTGGCTCGGTCCGTTTCGATGGGATGCTGAAGTGCCTCTCTACGAGACCGCCCCTGCTTGAGCCAATGGGCAAAATCCGGCGCAACCGTGCGCAGCGCGGAGAACATTGACTCCGCGCGACGGCCACATTCCTCTGGAGACTCCTTTCGAGCGCCCCAGTAGGCCCCCGCGTAGTAGGTCTCGATCACGTCATCCTCCGTCACGGAAGCGCCGGGGTGTGAATCACCTCAATCCCATGTAGACCGGCGTCATCCAACATCTTTCGGATGGCATCTGCGGCCCTGGCTTCCGCGACGTGCCAGCGGATGGGCGCGCCACGAGCGGCTCGGAACTGCCGTTGAGCCTGATCGACTATGTTGCGCGCCCCCCTTGTGAACCACGGCTTGGGTTCAAGCCTATCGGTGAACTTGTTCGCGTAGCCGGGCCCCTTGGCCTCCAACATCAGCCGGAAGCGCTCGAGGTATTCCGGCGAGTGCAGGACGAGCTCCGCTACGCCCCGAGGCATCCGCGAGAGTGCCGCGAGCGAATCCGCCGGGTGGAACACCAGCCCGCCCAACGCCAGCACGGTGTCGCGGAAAACGTCCTCCGCGCCATCCAGCGAGCGGTTGATGACATCCCCATCGTCGTACACCTCGGCCAGGGGAGGACGGCTCCGCACGCGCTCGAGGCGCTCATCCACCGGGAAGAAGGCCCCACTGCGACCGTCGTAGAAGACGCCCACCTCGAAGGGCCCAGCGCGCAGAGCGCCGTCCTTCAGCGCGACCGCTCCCACGCGCTGCTGGGTCCTGCCGCTCAGCGCCCAGGCCACGTAGCCGTCGGGGCGCAGCACCGCCAGCCCCTCGAAACGCGCCACACGTGCGAGGAGGGCCGGGCGCGGCAATTCCTCCTCGCCCTCCATGACCTCACGCAGCAGGGTCGAGGCCACCAGACGTGGGCCAAATCTGGCCAGGGTCACAGGCCTGCCGAGCAGTTCCTCGTACAGTTCCGCCGCGTCCTCGGGCGTGAAGTCCGCCGTGCGAGAGAGAAGCTGTCTGGAGTCCTCCAGCCCGGCCCGACGCAGGAGTGCCTCGAAGCCGTCCAGTTCCACCAGCCGGCCCTGCACCAGGTAGGGGGGCATCGAAGCAGGGCCGCCTCCACCCACATCGCGGGACGCATCCCTGCCATCCAGCGATGACCCTGAAAACGGCCGCCCCGTCGCACAGCCCGCGAGCGACAGCAGGGCCACCAGGACCCACAGGAGTCTCGTGCGGTCACTCCACCTGCTCCAACGGGGCGCCAGGACAGCGGGATGCATGGACATGGGATGCCTCCTCGGCAGGAGGGCTGAAGGCCCATCCCCACGCTATGTCGCCCGCCTGACGTCCCTTCGACCGAGCAGACCGCCCAGGTCGTGTCAGACCCCTGAGGCAGTATCCGCCAATGGCCCTCGACTCGGGTCCACGCCGTCCCCCCATGTCCTCCCCGCCCCATCCTCCAGGGCAAGCAGGGCCTTCTCCGCCGCTCGCCCGCCTACCCTCTGAGTAGGCACTCCCCCCTGTACACCGCGCCCACCACCCGTCCCGTTTCCAACCCAGGCAGGCAAGCGCGGCCACCCCACCCTCGGCACCTCCTTCGACTGGATTTCGTGGATCAAAACACTGAACATGCGTATAGCAACCCCACCCCCGAGGCGTTGCAACCCCTCGAATTTGTTCCCTTTGACGGATGGCCGTGGTAGTCCCGCCGGTTCATCACTAGCTGGCCCGGGCACGGAGTGCGCGAGCCGCGCCCCGCGTTCCACTGGGATACGGACGGTCCTGACCTGAACACATGAGCATGCTCGCACAAGCGGAAAACAAGACTCGCAAGAAGCACGGAGCCTCGGGTGGCGGCGGTGATGGCTCCGCCGCGGCCGCTGGTGGCGGTGGCGGTGGTGCCACTCCCGCTCCGCTCGCCGACGAGGCCCGCCGGCGCTACCTCAACTACGCCCTGTCGGTCATCACCTCGCGTGCCCTGCCCGACGTGCGTGACGGCCTCAAGCCCGTGCAGCGCCGCATCCTGTACGGCATGTGGAACGACCTGAACCTCACCCACGACGCCAAGTACAAGAAGTGCGCCCAGGTCGTCGGCGCCATCATGGGCCCCTACCACCCGCACGGCGACACCGCCATCTACGACGCCCTCGTGCGCATGGCGCAGGACTTCTCCCTGCGCTACCCCCTCGTGGACGGTCACGGCAACTTCGGCTCGCTCGATGGCGACGCCGCCGCCGCCTACCGCTACACCGAGTGCCGCCTGGAGAAGCTCGCCGACGAGCTCCTCAACGAGCTGGGCCAGAAGACGGTCGACTTCCGGCCCAACTACGACGGCACCCGGCAGGAACCCATCGTCCTGCCCTCGCGCGTTCCCCACCTGCTGATGAACGGCACCACGGGCATCGCCGTGGGCATGGCCACCAACATCCCGCCCCACCATCTGGGCGAGCTGATCGACGCGCTCGTCGCGCTCGTGGATGACGCCAACCTCACCACCAAGCAGCTGCTCAAGTGGGTCAAGGGCCCGGACTTCCCCACCGGCGGTGAGATCCTCAACTCCCAGAAGGAGCTGCAGGAGATCTACGAGACCGGCCAGGGCAGCGTGCGCCTGCGCGGCGAGTACGAGCTCGAGGACCTCAAGCGCGGCGGCCAGCAGATCGTCATCACCTCCATCCCCTACGCGGTCAACAAGTCCACGCTGGTGGCCAAGATTGGAGAAATCGTCCGCGAGCGGAAGCTGCCGCTCGTGGTCGACGTGCGCGACGAGTCCACCAAGGACGTGCGCATCGTGATGGAGCTCAAGAAGGAGGCCAGCCCCGAGCTGGTGATGGCGTACATCTACAAGAACACGCCCCTCCAGACGAACTTCAACGTCAACCTCACCTGCCTGGTGCCCAACCCGGAGAACCCCGAGGTCGGCACCCCCAAGCGCCTGGGCCTCAAGGAGATCCTCCAGTACTTCCTGGAGTTCCGCCTGGAGGTCATCAAGCGGCGCATCCAGTACCAGCTCGACGAGCTCAAGAAGCGCGTCCACATCCTCGAGGGCTTCGAGAAGGTCTACGACGCCCTGGACGAGATGATCCGCATCATCCGCGCCTCCGAGGGCAAGCAGGACGCCGCCAAGAAGCTCATCGCGCGCTTCAAGCTGGATGAGCTCCAGGTGGACGCCATCCTGGAGATGAAGCTCTACAAGCTGGCCCGCCTGGAGATCCTGGTGGTCCAGAACGAGCTCAAGGAGAAGCGCAAGCAGATCAAGGACCTGGAGGCGCTGCTCAAGAGCAACACGCGTCTGTGGGGCACCGTGAAGGACGAGCTGGCCGAGGTGAAGGCCGCCTACGGCATGCAGAAGCGCCGCACCAAGGTGAGCCGCGGCGGCGCCGAGGAGATGACCTTCGACGCCGAGGCCCTCATCGCCGACGAGGACGCCCACGTCGTCATCACCCGCGACGGGTGGATCAAGCGCGTGCGCGAGGTGAAGGATCCCTCCTCCACCCGCCTGCGCGAGGGCGATGCCGTGATGACGGTGCTCGCCGGCAGCCTCAAGGCGAACCTCGTCCTCTTCAGCAACTTCGGCACCGCCTACGTCACCCGCTTCAACGACGTGCCCGCCTCCACGGGCTACGGCGACCCGGTGCAGAAGCTGTTCAAGTTCGACGACGGCGAGCGCATCGTGGCCGCCCTGTCGCTCGACACCCGCCTGTGGCGCCCGGAGAAGCTGCTGGGTGTCACGAAGCAGGGCCTGGGCATGCGCTTCCCGCTCGCCCCGCACCTGGAGATCTCCACCCGCGCCGGCCGCCGCTACGCCAAGACGGGCGAGGGCGATGAGATCGTCGGCGTGCAGCCGGTGGAGGACAAGGACCTGGTGGGCGTGCTCACCGAGCACACCAACGCGCTGGTGTGCAAGGTGGCGGAGATCAACGAGCTGGCCGGCCCGGGCAAGGGCGTCACCGTCATCAAGGTGGACGACGGCGACCGGGTGGTGGAGTTCGTGGTCGCGCCCCACGGCAACAAGGAGGCGGGGATCACCTTCGAGACGCAGAAGGGCCGCAAGCTCACCCTGCACGCGGGCCGTTACGAGGTGACGGGCCGCGGCGGCAAGGGCCACGAGATGTCGCGCAAGGACGCGGTGAAGGAGGTGGCGCGCGCGCCTCTCTACATCCCGCTGCCGGAGCAGAAGAAGGAGTAGCCGGAGACTGTCATGGCGACGACCAAGAAGACGACCTATACGGGCGCGGACATCCAGGTCCTCGAGGGCCTGGAGCCGGTCCGCAAGCGCCCCGCGATGTACATCGGCGGCACCGACAGCACGGGCTACCACCACCTGCTGTGGGAGATCCTCGACAACTCGGTGGACGAGGTCATCAACGGCTACGCGTCCACCGTGGAAGTCGTGCTCCACAAGGACGGCCGCACCGTGACGGTGGTGGACGATGGGCGAGGCATCCCCATCGACATCATGCCCAAGTACAAGAAGCCGGCGGTGGAGATCATCCTCACCACGCTGCACGCGGGCGGTAAGTTCGAGCAGGGCAACTACGTCCACTCGGGCGGTCTGCACGGCGTGGGCAGCTCCGTGGTGAACGCGCTCGCGCGCAAGCTCGTCGTGGAGATCAAGCGCGACGGCAAGCGCCACGTGCAGACGTACAGCAAGGGCAGGCCCACCAGTCAGCTCAAGGTGGAAGGCCCCGCGCGCGGCACCGGCACGTCCACGACGTTCGAGCCGGATCCGGAGATCTTCGGCGAAAAGCTCAAGTTCGACGCCAAGCTCATCCGCGAGCGGCTCGAGGCCAAGAGCTACCTCCACAAGGGCATGACCGTCATCTGGAAGGACGAGACGGCCACCCCGCCCGTGAAGGAGGAGTTCAAGCACGACGGCGGCATCGCCGAGTACCTCACCATGGTGGTGGGCGAGCGCGGCAAGCCGGTGGTGCCCTCGGGCAGCACGGCCATCTTCTACCACTCGCGTGACAACGGGGTGCGCCTGGAGGCCGCGCTGGTGTGGACGGAGGCCACGGACGAGCACATCCGCTCGTACGTCAACGGCATCCCCACGCCGCTGGGCGGCACGCACGAGGCCGGCCTGCGCAGCGCGGTGGTGAAGGCGGTGCGCAACTACATCGAGACGCACGACCTCACCTTCAAGGGCGTCACGCTCACCGCGGAGGACATCCGCGAGGGCATGACGGTCATCCTCTCCACGTACGTGGTGGAGCCGCAGTTCCAGGGCCAGACGAAGGGGCGCCTCAACAACCCCGAGACGACGGCCCAGGTGGACGGCGTCATCCGCCCCGCGCTGGAGAAGTGGCTCAACGACAACAAGTCCATCGCCGAGGCGGTGGTGGCTCGCATCGTCCTGGCCGCCCGCGCCCGCGAGGCCAGCCGCGCCGCCTCCCAGGCCATCAGCCGCAAGACGGCCGTCAGCCACCGGCTCAACCTGCCGGGCAAGCTGGCGGACTGCTCCTCCACCGACCCGCTCACGAGCGAGCTCTTCCTCGTCGAAGGTGACTCCGCAGGTGGCAGCGCCAAGCAGGGCCGAGACCGGCGCACCCAGGCCGTGCTCCCGCTGCGCGGCAAGGTGCTCAACGCCGAGCAGGCCTCCACCGACAAGGTGGTGGGCAACAAGGAGCTCACGGACATCGTCAGCGCCCTGGGCTGCGGCATCGGCAGCGACTTCGACATCAGCAAGCTGCGCTACGGCCGCGTCTTCCTGATGATGGACGCCGACAGCGACGGCAACCACATCGCCACGCTGCTGCTCACCTTCTTCTACCGGCACCTGCGCCCGCTCATCGAGCAGGGGCACGTCTACCTCGCCCAGCCTCCCCTCTTCCGGGTGGACATCGGCAAGGAGACGTACTGGGCGCTCGACGAGGCCCACCGCGATCGCATCATCCGCGAGAAGACCAAGGGCAACGCCAAGCCCAGCGTCATGCGCTTCAAGGGTCTGGGTGAGATGACGCCGGACGAGCTGAAGGAGACCACGCTCGATCCCAATCAGCGCCAGAGCCTGCAGGTGACCATCGACAACCCGCTCCTCACCGACCAGGTCATCAACGACCTGATGGGCCGGGATGTCAGCGCGCGCTTCAAGTTCATCATGGAGAGCGCGGACGAGGTCGAGGACCTCGACGTGTAGGACTCCGCCGGGGGCGGGCTCCGGGCCCTTCCGGAACCGCCCCCTTGGCGTGGCATGGTGCCCGGCCCCCCGGCTCGGCTAGCATCGTGCCCCGTGAGCCTGAAGACCCCCCTCGCCCTCTCGCTCGCGCTCCTGCTGGGTACGGCCTCCGGTGTCAGCGAGGCCGCGTCCCGCCGTGGCGCGTCCACTTCCTCGGTCCGCAAGTCCAAGAAGAAGGCGCAGCCGCAGGCCGGGCAGGATGAGTCCGCTTCGGAGCCCACACCCGCCCCGGCCGACCAGGAGCCAGCGCGCGCCGCGGATGCTCCCGTTCAGGCCCACAAGCCCGCTCCCGTACAGCCCACGGCGGCCTCCACGCCGCCTCCTCCCGCCTGGGCGGGCCGCGTCGCGGTGCTGGCCGTTCCCATGGACGGCAGCGCCTCCGAGTCCGCCTCCCGCCTGGAGACGGGGCTGCGCGGGGAGCTCGGCGCCTGGACGGACCTCCAGTGGGTGGACATGGCCGCCGTCTTCCCCCCTCCGCCGCCTGCCTCCCTCGCGCAGGGAGATGCCCTCTTCGAGGAGGGCAAGGGCCTCTACGACAACCTCGACCCGGAGGCCGCGTCGAAGAAGTTCAGCGAGGCGGCGGCCTTCTACCAGCGCCACCCCGTGGACACGAAGCCGGAGCGGCTGGCCCGCGTCTTCATCTTCCTGGGCGCCTCGCGGCTGCTCAACGGGGACTCCGCCGGAGCCCAGGAGGCCTTCACCCACGCGCTCCTCTCGGCGCCCACCCTCCAACCCGAGTCCGAGCTCTTCGGGCAGGAGGTGCTCGACACCTTCAACGCCGCGAAAGCGGCCCTGTCCCGCCAGCCCCGGGGCACGCTCGCCGTCGACTCCCTCCCCGCTGGCGCGCAGGTGCTGCTGCACGGACAGAGCCTGGGCACCACGCCGCTGAAGGACGTGGAGCTCGCGCCCGGCCCGCATCAGGTGGTGCTCACCCTCCCCGGCTACAAGCCCCTGGGGACCTTCCAGGAGGTGGAGCCCTCCCAGCGCGACGAGCTGCGCCCCACGCTGGAGCCCCTCCCCGAGCTGGCCTCGGTGCGGGCCCTGGCCGCCGAGGTGTCCACCTCGAAGGCGCTCGACTCCGACCCGCTCCCTCCCGGGGTGGCCCGAATCGCCGAGAAGCTCGGCGCGCGCTATGTGGTGCTCGCGCGGGTGGCGCAGGAGCGCCAGGGCCGTGCCGAGGTCTCACTCTACGCCTGGGACGTGCAGCTCAAGAACCGCCTGCGCGGGGTGAAGGTGAACCCCGCGGATGCCCGCGAGCGCCAGGAGGCCGTGCGCCAGGTGCACGACTTCCTCACCGGGAAGCTGGCGCCCGACTCCTCCCTGCCCATCGCGCTGCCCGCGGTGGTGAAGAAGCCCTGGTTCTGGGCAGCCGTGGGCGGCGTGGCCGTGGCCACCACCGCGAGTATCCTGCTCGCGACCCAGCCCCAGAAACCGCCGCTGGGCATCCGCCTGGGGAACCCCGGCGCCGGTTGGTAGCGCTCCTCGCGGCCCACCCCCGGGCTCGCGCACTCGAGGTCCAACGAATGAAAGCCCTAGCGATCCTCCTGCTCCCCACCCTCGCGCTGGCGGCCCCGCCCTCCGGGCCCCGGCGCATTGGCGCCGTCATCGTCCCCATGGATCCCACGGCCGAGGCGAGCGGGCCCAAGCTGGAGAGCTACATGAGCGAGGCCCTGGGCCAGTTCCAGGACTTCACCGTGCGCAAGTCCGAGGACTTCTTTGGCCTGCCCGCCGACGACGAGGCCCTGGTCGCGCTCAAGCGGGGCCAGCAGGGCTATCAGGAGAGCCTCGCCGCCTTCGACAAGAAGGAGTACGAGGACGCCGAGCGCAAGGTCCGCGCCACCCTCAAGGAGTTGCAGAAGGCCGCCGCCGCGATGACGGCCTCCTGTAACCCGCTGTGTGACGCCACCGCGCTCTACGCCGCGGTGATGCACCAGCGCGGCGACGCGGAGGAGGCGAAGCTGGCGCTGCTGGACCTGATGGCGCTCAACCCCACCTACGAGATGGACACCAAGCGCTACAGCCGAGACTTCATCTCGCTCCGGGTGCAGGTGGCCACGGGCGTCAACGCGGCGCTGCGCGGCGGGACGACGGTGAAGTCCCGCCCTGCCGGTGCGCGTGTCTTCATCGACAACGAGTTCAAGGGGTACACCCCGGTGACGGTGTCCACACTGCCCGTGGGCAAGCACCTGCTGCGCCTGGAGCGCCCCGGCTTCCGCATCTACGGACAGGTGCTCGAGGTGAGCCCGGACGAGAGCGAGGCGAGCACCGCGTTGCAGCCCACGGACGACTACAAGGCCTTTGACGCCCGGCTGGACAACGTGGCCACCGAGGTGATGCGCGCGACCTCTCCCAACAACCCGGCGGTGGCCGCCCTGGGCAAGGCGCTCGGGCTGGAACGGGGCCTGGTGGGCACGGTGCGTGACATTCCGGACAACAGCACCACCGAGCTGGTGCTGGGCCTGTATGACATGGGCACCGGCAAGCGGCTCGGCGTCAAGCGCGTGGTGCTCCAGGGCGACGAGTTCGGCCAGCTCAAGTCGGAGGTGAACCGGCTGGTCAATCACCTGCTGAACAATGCCGACGGCGGCGCGGAGAAGCGGGTGAAGTCGTCGGATCCACTGGAGAACGCCCACGGCATGGACGAGTGGAATGGCGAGGACAAAGGCGGCAAGCGGCGCACCCAGGAGAAGAAGGCCAAGAAGGGGGATCCGCTGGAGGGAGTGAACGGTACCGAAGATTGGTGAACCGCGGCGCTTGTGCGCGGGAATGCGGTGCCTAGAGTCCGAGGGCCTATGCGTGCCCTCCCCTTCCTGCTGCTGCTTCCCGGCCTCGCGCTCGCCCAGACGGGGCTCATCGTCCAGCCCGCGGTGCCTCCTCGGGGGGTGACGCTGCCCCCCACCTCCGCCGCGCTGGTGGACGAGGCCACCGCCCTCTCCGTCAACCCCGCGGGCCTGCGCTTCATCGGGCCCGGCCAGCTCTTCTACCTGCACGAGCGGGACCTGGCGCGGGACCAGTTGGGCGACGGACTCTTCCTGGGCACGTCGCTGTTCGGCGGCCTGGGCGTCGGCTTCAGCCTCGAGTGGATGCGCGGGCACGGGCTGCCGGACTACCGGAAGACGTCTTTCGGACTGGCGCTCGGCTCGGGGAAGCTGTCGCTGGGCGCGGGCTACCACAACATCTCCTCGCGCGATGGCTCGCTCGACAGACTCTACGGCTGGGACCTGGGCCTCACCGTGAGGCCCGCGCGCTACCTCTCCGTGGGCGCGGTGGTGAAGGACGTGAACGCGCCCAGTGAGGGGCCCTACACGATGCCCCGCAGCTACAACCTGGCCGTGGGCGTGCGCCCCTTTGGCGAGCGCCTGACGCTGGGCGCGGACTACCTCGCCTCGGAGGGGAACTGGGGCGACGGCCGCCTCTCCTACACGCTGCAGGGCACCGTCATCTCCGGCGTGCGCCTGGGCGCCGGCCTCTCGCATGGCCTCGGCACGGACAACGCCCTGGCGCTGCAGTTCTCCCTCACGCTGGACTCGTCGAACTTCGGCCTCACCTACGCGGGAGGCGGTGCCGAGAGCGGCGGGCTGGACCACGTGGTGGCGGTGCGCGTCTCCAGCCAGAGGTACCCGAACCTGCAGCTCGGCGGCGGCTCGGTGGCGCTGGTGGACCTGGATGACCAGTTGGTGGAGCGCGGGGGCCTCGGGCTGCCGCTGATTGGTGGCTCCGGAGAGGACCCCTTCATCCGGTTGATGCGGTGGATGGACGAGGCCACGAAGGATCCGCGCCTCAAGGGCGTGCTGCTGAAGGTGTCGGGCCTGCCAGGCGTGGACTGGGCCAAGGCGGACGAGCTGCGCCAGGCGGTGCTGCGGATGCGCGCGGCCGGCAAGCGGGTGATGGCGGTGCTCTACAGCGTGGATGACCGGGCCTACTTCGTGGGCTCGGCCGCGGACGAGGTGTATGCGCTGCCCGCCTCCTCGCTGCTCGTCAACGGCCTGGCCGCCAGCATCCTCTACCTGGGTGGGACGATGGAGAAGCTGGGCGTCACCTGGGACGTGGCGCGCGTGGGCGACTACAAGACGGCCCCCGAGCAGTTCACCCGAAAGGATCTGAGCCCCGCAGAGCGGGAGACGGTCGAGGCCTACCTGGACGCGCAGACGGCCCACGACGTGGAGGCGGTGACGACGGCGCGCCACATCACCCCCGAGCGCCTGCGGGAGGCGTGGACCGCGGGCATCCTCACCGCCGTCCGGGCCAAGGAGCTGGGCCTGGTGGACGGGGTGCTGCTCCCCGAGGAGCTGGACTCCAAGCTCAAGACGCTCGTGCCCGGAGCCCACTACAACCCCTACTACGCGCCGCACGACGAGAGGGATCCACGCTGGAGCGGGCGCCGGCGCATCGCCGTGGTGCCGGTGCTGGGCACCATCGCCGGGGGCAAGAGCCGCAAGACTCCGCTGGCGGGCGAGGCCATCGCCGGCGCCGAGACGGTGGCGCTCGCCCTGGAGCGGGCCCAGAGGGACCCTTCCGTGGTGGCCATCGTGCTGCGGGTGGACTCGGGCGGTGGCGACGTGCTGGCCTCGGAGCTGATGTACCGCGCCGTGCTGGAGGCGAAGAAGTACAAGCCCGTCATCGCCTCCATGGGGGACGTGGCGGCCTCGGGCGGCTACTACACCGCCATGGGCGCGGATGAGATCTGGGCCTCGCCCACCACCCTGACGGGCAGCATCGGCGTCTTCTTCGTCAAGCCCGCGCTGCGCGGCCTGCTGGGCGACAAGCTGGGGGCGAACGAGGAGATCATCAGCCGCGCCCCGATGGCCACCCTCCTCAACTCGTGGAATCCCTGGACGGAGGCGGAGCAGAAGGCGGTGCAGGCCTGGGTGAACTCGGCCTACGACGACTTCATCACCCAGGTGTCCGTGTCGCGGAAGCTGGACAAGACGAAGGTGGACTCCGTGGCGCGCGGGCGGGTGTGGACGGGCGCGGCGGCGAAGGAGCGCGGGCTGGTGGACCAGATGGGCGGACTGATGGACGCCATCACCTCGGCGCGCAAGCGGGCGGGAGTGCCTTCCCAGGAAGAGCTGGAGCTGAAGGTCCTCGGCGAGCCGGGCGGGCTGTTCTCCTCCCTGGGCGGAGAGCCGGGAGTGGACTCCGTGCTGCGCCCCGCCGAGACGCCCGCCCTTCCCCCGGGAGTCCAGGCGCTCGTGCGCGACTCGGGCCTGGATACCCCCTGGCTGCTGGAGCCGGGCCTGAAGGCCGTCCAGCCCTTCACCCTGACCGTCCGCTGACGTCACGGAGAGGACACCCGGGAGCGAAATTCTCCAGTCGTCCGGCGTGTCCTCTGTTAGTGTTGCCAAGCGCTTTCCGGTCGGCCTCGATGCCGCCGGGACGCTCCAGGAGCCGGCGGTTCGGTCGGCGGGTGGCTCGTGCCAGACGCGGGCCTTCTCGAAGACCCCGCGCCGGGCTCCTGTCCCACAGACCGCAGAACCTCGTGCGCCTTCCGCCGGGGAATCCCTCCCAGGGACGCGCCGAATCCCGTAGACCATGAGCGAAACCGATAACCGAGATCCCCGAGACCTTCCGCCCCCCATCGCCGCCGGAGCGGAGGCGCCGCAGGACGTGGATGAAGGCGATGACGAGGGCGACGAGGGCCCCGACGAGGGCGAGGGCTCGGCCCACGCGCCGGGACAGTCCGCGGGTGGCCCGCCCGGCCAGGGTGGAGGCCGCCGCCGCCGCCGCCGCCGCCGTCGCAGGGGTGCACAGGTGCACTTCACTCCGGACGGACAGGCCTACCGCCTGGTGCCCGGCCCGGATGGCCAGCAGCAGCAGGTCTTTCTCACGCCCCAGGAACTGCAGCAGCACCAGCAGCGGATGGCCCAGCAGCAGCAACAGCAGCAGGGCGGCGGTCATCCGGGCGGCCAGCAGCAGCAGCCGAGGGCTCCTCAGCCGGCCCCCCAGCCCTCGCTGGCACCGGTGGAGGGCGTGCTCGACACCGAGGCGAAGGGCCCCAACGCCTTCCTGCGGCAGCTCAAGCGCAACCTGCTGCCCGCGCCGGACGACGCGGAGATTCCGAAGAACCTGGTGCAGAAGCTGCGGCTGCGCTCGGGCCAGTACCTCAACGCGTACGCGCAGATGAAGGGCTCCAAGGGCATCATCCAGCGCGTGGAGCAGGCGGATGGCCGCCCGCTGGAGCAGATGAGCCGCCTGCCGCACTTCGCGGACCTGACGTCGGTGGATCCGGTGGAGCGCATCAAGCTGGAGAACGGCCACCGCGAGATGGTGACGCGGGTGCTGGATCTGATCTCCCCCATCGGCAAGGGCCAGCGCGCACTCATCGTAGCGCCGCCGAAGACGGGCAAGACCATCATGCTGCAGCGCATTGCCCAGGCAGTGGTGGCCAACCACCCGGAGATCCACCTCATGGTGCTGCTCATCGACGAGCGCCCCGAGGAAGTGACGGACATGCGCCGCAGCATCAAGGCCGAGGTGCTGGCCTCGAGCTCGGACCGGCCCACGGGAGACCACCTGAAGGTGGCGGAGCTGGCGCTGGAGCGGGCGCGGCGGCTGGTGGAGAGCGGCAAGGACGTGATGATCCTCCTGGACTCCATCACGCGGCTGGCGCGCGCCTACAACAAGGAAGTGGACAACTCGGGGCGGACGCTGTCGGGCGGTATGGACAGCCGGGCGCTGGAGCGGCCCAAGCGCATCTTCGGCGCGGCGCGAGCCACCGAGGAGGCGGGCAGCCTGACCATCGTGGGCACGGCGCTCATCGACACGGGCAGCCGCATGGACGAGGTCATCTTCGAGGAGTTCAAGGGTACGGGTAACTCCGAGGTGACGCTGGACCGGTTGCTGGCGGAGAAGCGGGTGTTCCCGGCCATCAACATCGGCCAGTCGGGCACGCGCAAGGAGGAGAAGCTCTTCACCCACAAGGAGTACGAGAAGGTGAAGAAGATGCGCCAGATGCTCTTCGCGGTGAAGCCGGTGGAGGCGATGGAGGCGCTCGTGAAGCGGCTGAGCCGCTACACCTACAACGACGAGTTCCTCGACGAGCTGTGAGCGGCTGAAGCGCGCCACCGCGAAACGAGAAGCACCGAGGGCCCGCGCTCCGCCATCACCGGCGGGGGGCGGGCCTTTCGTTTTGCGCGGGAGCGGTGAGCGGACCCCTACGCCACGCGGCCGATCAGCTCCGTCACCAACGTCTGCGTCCCGGTGAGGGCCGAGGGATCCTTCCGGGGCCGGGCCACCTCCACCTTGGAGCCGTTGGCCTCCCACCAGAGATCGGCGTCCACCTCCGTCCACCTGCTCGAATCCGCACAGGCCTCCAGCGCCGTGCGCAGCTCCCGGGCATTGGCGAACCGGTCATCCGGATGCTTCGCCAGGCAGCGCAGGAGCACGTCACACAGGTCTCGAGGCAGCTCACGACCCAGCCGCGCACTCGGCGCGGAGGGAGTCGTGTGCAGGTGGTGCGAGCAGATCTCCACCGAGGTGCGGCCCTCGAAGACATGGCACCCGGTGAGCAGCGCGTAGCCCACCGCCCCCAGCGAGTACAGGTCCGCGCGGCCATCGACTCGCCCCGGGGAGACGATGGCCTCGGGCGCCATGTAGAGCGGCGTGCCGACGACCATGTGCACCCGTTGAGGGGTGACCTCCTCGGAGCCCCCCACCTCCTTCACCAGCCCGAAGTCGAGCACCTTCACCATGTCCGGCATGCCGCGCCGCCGGCACAGGAACAGGTTGGCCGGCTTGATGTCGCGATGCAGCAGCCCCAGTCCATGCGCCTCCTCCAGCGCGCCACACGCCTGGCGCAGGATGTGGATGACCCGCGCGGGAGACTGGGGACCGGAGAACGCCAGCAACCCATCCAGGTCCACGCCCTCCAGGTACTCCATCACGTAATAGAAGAGACCATCAGCGGTGCGGCCATAGTCATAGATGGCGATGGTGTTGGGGTGCGTGAGCTGGCTGGTGAGCTGGACCTCACGCTCGAAGCGCTCCAGACCATGGCCGTCCACATCGGCGCGCAGCAGCTTGATGGCGGTGCGGCGACGCAGCAGGGCGTGACTGGCCAGATACACCTCGCCCATGGCCCCGGCGCCCAGCAACTTGAGCAGCGTGTACTGACCCAGCTTGCGAGCCGCCTGCACCTCCTTCCGCAGGCCGTAGATGACATGGGAGACCAGGGTGGCCATGAAGACGGCGACCGCGCTCCACAGCACGGCATCCAGCGTGGGCACGGCCGAGCCGGAGTGAGCACGCGCATGGAGCAGCGCCATCAAGGCGACGACGGCCCCATCCGGCAGGGCGCCCATCAGGGAGATCCAGAACGTCCTGCGCACGGAGCTGGGGACGATGACCGCGTGGGAGATGAGCGCACCATTGGTGCCCAGCAGGAGCGACAGGGGATCCATGTCGAAGTAGGCATCCAGCTTGAGCAGGAAGAGCACCCCCAGCAGACCCGCGCCGTCCAGCCAGGACAGGGTGCGCACGGAACGGGGCGTCTTGCGGCACACCATCCAGAAGACGAGCGACATCAAGGCGCCAATCAGGTGGAAGGCGTACGCCGGGTCCACCAGGGCGTGGGTCCACGGCACGCCGACCACGAGGATCGCCGCCAGGGTGGTGAGGGCGTAAAAGGCGGAGGTGAGGAAGAAGAGCGCCCGGTAGAGCAGCTCGAGCCGCGCCTGAAGGAAGGCGCGCGCCTCCTCGGACACGTGCGAGGTCGCGTCGAAGGAATGAGGCGATGAGAAGTGGGGCTTGACCGGGGGGAGCTCCATCGCCCCCCTGTTCTACACTACCCGGCCAGCAGGTGTGGATCCCCGGCCAGACCCGGAAGAGCGGATGCTGGATATCAAACCCATGTCATCGGGATGTCATCGGGGCGGTGGCCACGCCCGACCCGGCGAGCGCGCTGAGGAACCGGCATCGGCAGAATGCTTGGGGTTCATCGCGCCCGGCGTCGCCGTCACCGGCATGACCACCGCCCCTCTCGGCAAAGAGAGACGCGAGGCGTGCCAATGGCTGACATGGCCTTTTGGATTGCGAGCGCGAGGAAGGACTCGTTAGGGTGAGCACCCCATGACAACCCCCCGCCCTCTCCTCTCCGAAGACAAACGCTCTCCCGCCGTGGCCGAAGCAGCGGCCCGCTTCCATCGTGACATCATCGACCAGGTGCGTGCCGCCGTGGAGAAGGACCCCGTGGTGGTCGTGGGCATGGCCCAGAACCCCTTCGTCAAGCGCGCCCGCCAGGCACTCGAGCAGGCGGGAATCCAGTTCACCTACCTCGAGTACGGCAGCTACTTCGGCATGTGGAAGCAGCGGCTCGCCATCAAGATGTGGAGTGGCTGGCCCACCTTCCCCCAGGTCTACGTTCGCGGCGTGCTCGTCGGCGGCTTCGATGACACGCGCAAGGCCCTGGAGGATGGGTCCCTCAAGAAGCTGCTCGGCGGCTGAGCACGGCGCGCTCGAGTGAATCCGGGAGCAGGGGTCGAACCTGCACCTACGGGGTCAAAGCCCGCCGTCCTGCCGTTAGACGATCCCGGAGAGAGTTCCCTCAGGGACGCGACGGCGGATGGGGCCTGACAGGCTCCGCTCCCCTGCCCTCCCCCCGAGCCGCCGGGCACACCCACGCCCGGCGGGGAGGAGACGATGGGTGGCTACTGCACGTCCGCCAGGCTCCGGCCCTGGATCCACCCGTCGTGGTACACCACGCCCACCTGGGAGATGGTGCTGTTCCGGTAGAGGCCCACCTTCAGGTAGTTGGTCTGCCCGGAGTACATGGTGGCGACGTTGCGCTTGGGCAGGACGCGCTGTCCGTTGAGGTACAGCTCGACGAAGCCGACGCTCGAGTTGGCCGACCACTTCACGTGGAAAATGAAGTCCTGCCACTGCCCGCGCACCAGCTTCGTGCTCCACACCACGGTGCTGCCCTGGACGCGCAGGTAGACGGTCTCTCCGTTGACGTAGAACTCCACCGGCGGCGAGCCGTTGTCACCGCTGTGGTGCCACTGGGTGAAGAGCTGCCAGGTGTTCGCGCTCGGGAAGTCCGAGGCGAACATCGTGCTCCAGCGGTAGAAGTACTCGTCGCCTTCCTTCTCGTTCGTCATCCGCACCAGCTCGTTGCGGTTGCCGCTGGCGCTGATGGGGTTGTCCCCCTGACGCACCGTGGCCTTGAGGGCGTAGCTGCCCTGGTGCACCGGTGAGGCCACCACCTGCAGCCGGTCCGCGTTGACCATCTGCGTGCCGCTCCACTGGCTGCGGTCACCCGTCTCGAAGTCGCCGCGCCACACCACGCCCGAGCCGCCGCCAGACGTGGAGGCGCCACAGATACGGGCCTCGGCGATGCTGGCCCAGTCATTCAGGGTGTTGCCGTTGACGGTGATGCGCACGCGGCGCGTGGAGCGAGCGGCGAAGGAATACGTCTCCGCCGCCGTCGTCGCGCCACTGCTCTTGCCAGTGTAGATGGGGGTGTAGTTGATGCCATCCGAGGAGACGGACAGGGCGAAGTTGTTGGCGCGCAGGTTGCCCTCGTGCCACGCGATGGCCACGCCCGAGATGGAGCGCACCGAGCCCAGGTCGTAGTCGATCCACGAACCCTTGCCGAGGCTGCTCCAGCGCGTGTCGAGCCGGTCGTCGCCCGTGTTGCCCGGCCCGTTGCCGTCATCCCCCGAGGCCACCACCGCAGTCGTGGGGAGCTGCACGCAGTTCTGTGTGGTCAGCGCGTCCGAAGCGACCGCCACCGTTTCGGGTGGCAGCGCGTTGGAGACCGTGTCATCGGGGTTTCCGCAACCCACACCAGCGAGGACGAGCAGGGCTTCAACCAACAGGAGAGTCTTCTTCACGTAGCAGCGCTCCGGGGAGATGAACAACAGACAAGGGGGACACCGGACCGCGAGCAGCGGCCGGCGATTGATGGACTGGGTTGTTTTTCGAGACGCGGCGCTCCCGTTGCGCCAATCAGGACCAGGCCCGATCAACGAAAGGGATTACCCCGCGTGTGAGACGTTGACTCCTTATCCAGACGCCCGCGATCAGCGGACGCACTGGATGGTCAGGAGCATCCACGAAATCTGTCGACCAGGCAACACACCGCGTCGGAGCTCGCGCGGAGAGCAAGGTGACAGGCATCCACGAGCCGGAAAGCGCCTGGAGAGAATTTCGTTGCTAATCACAGACAGCCTTGCCAAGGGCAGCGTCCACGTGACAGCCCGCGCTGCCCAGCGACACACAATCCACGGCCACGCATGGGGCACTCTCGTCGAAGGGTCCAGACTATCCCGGGTCGAGCAGTTCCCTGACACGCGTGGCCACGACCCGGACCGCGGCACGCTCCCAGGCCTCGGGCTGGATGACCAACCACATGGGCCGGCGCGGAAGCTCGGGGACGTCGAAGAGGCGCTCCAGGTTCTGCTCGACCTGGGCCCACCCCGCCGGCAGCACCCCCAGACCCACTCCGTTGCGCACCGCCGCCACCAGCGCCGGCATGCTGTTGGTCCGCAACACGATGCGCCCTCCCTGCTGCCCCTCCATCCACCGCGCTTCCGGCAACGCCCCCAGCTCGCCTCCCACCACCACCAGGTCGTGCCCTCCCAGCTCCCGCTCGCTCCGAGGCCGTCCCCGCTGCCGCAGATAGCCCGGCGCGCCGTACACCGCGAACCCCTGCGCCTGGAGTTGTCTCACCTTGAGGGTGGCGCCCTCGGGCTTCGTCACCCGGAGGGCCATGTCCGCCTCGCCCCGCGCCAGATCGACGGGTCGGTTTCCCCCGAGCAGCTCCAGCACCAGCCCCGGGTGCTCCTCCTTCAACGCGCACAGTCCGCGATCCACCAGGTACGCGGCCAGGGCCTCCGTCGTGGCGAGCCGCACCGTGCCGGCCACCGCCTCGGCCGGCGTCAGCTCGCCCCCGATGAGCCGCGCCAGCTCCGGCTCCAGCTTCGCCAGCCGTTGACGAAGCTGCTCGCCCGCAGAGGATGGACGCAATCCCTCGCGCGTGCGAAGGAAGAGGCGCACGCGCAGCGACTTCTCCAGCGCCTGGATGCGGCGCCCGGCGGTGGAGGCATTCACGCCGAGCTCTCGGGCCGCCGTGGCCAGCGTCCCGTGTCTCGCCACGGCGAGGAAGAAGCGCAGATCGTCCCAGCTCGCTGATTGCATGGATGCAATGCAGTATTGCACGCGTGCGCATCGACGCCCACGGCCCGCGGCGCTACTTCATGGGCATGACATCCACCACCTATCGTGCGGTCCTGTTGACGAGGAAGGGCGGCCTCGATGCGCTCGAGCCGAGGGAACTGCCACTCGAGCCACCCGGTCCCGGCCAGGTGCGCGTGCGTGTGCGCGCCACCGGTGTCGGCTTCACCGACATCATCATGCGGCGCGGCTACTACCCCTACGCGCCGAAGTTTCCCTTCACCCCGGGTTACGAGGTCGTCGGTGACGTGGACCTGCTCGGCCCTGGTGTCACCGGGCTCCGGGTCGGCCAGCGTGTCGCGGCGCTCACCGTGCACGGAGGCCAGGCCGAGTACCTCACCCGCGGCGCGGAGGAGTTCGTCCCCGTCCCCGAGGGGCTCGATGACGCGGAGGTCACTGCGCTCATCCTCAACTACGTGACGGCGTACCAGATGATCCACCGCGTCGCCCGAGTCCAGGCGGGTACACGCGCGCTGGTGACGGGAGCGGGAGGCGGTGTGGGCTCGGCGCTGCTCCAACTGCTGCGCGTGGTTGGCGCCGAGGTGTATGGCGTGGACTCCGCGCCCAAGGCCGAGGCCGTGCGCTCCCAGGGAGCCACGTTCATCGACTACCGGGAGCGCCCCTTCGACCAGTCGCTGAGGGCGCTCGTCCCCCAGGGCGTGGATGTGGCCTTCGACGGCATTGGTGGAGCGAACATCTCCCTGTGCTCGCACGCGGTGCGCCGGGGTGGACAGGTGGTGTCCTACGGCTTCACGAGCGCGGTGCGGCGCGACGGAAGCAACGACAACGTGGGCAGCCTCCTGGGCATGCTGTCCCTCTTCGTGGGGACGCGCCTCCGGGGCCGCCGCTCGGCCTTCTACGGCATCACCCAGCTCTACCGGAAGGATCCGAGACCCTTCCGTGAGGACCTCCCGAAGCTCTTCGAGCTGCTGGCGAAGCGGAAGGTGGAGCCCCTCATCGCGCACCGCCTGCCGCTCCTGTCAGGACAGGCGGGCCAGGAGCTGCTCGAGCGCGGAGGAGTCCGGGGGAAGATCGTCCTCCTCCGCGAGCTCACCGAGGCCGCTTGAGAGATGAGCGGCATCTCGGAGCTCGAGGTGATTCACGGCACGTCCGCCGGAGCACGCCCGGCACTCCGGCGGACGGAATGGGCTCACGGCTGGAACGAGCTCGTGAGCGCCGAGGCGTAGTGGAAGCTCGGCCCGGCCATGAACGGCAGGTCCGGACTGGAGCCCGGCATGTACTGGGCGTTGATCTGCAGATAGTAGGTCTTCCCGGCGACCAGGAAGCCCGGCGGCACGCGGAACTGCGTCTGCGACGTCAAGAAGTAGCCCACCTGCGTTCGGGTCGTGCCACCGGTCGCCGAGGCGCTGAGCACATAGAGGCGCACCTGGTAGCGATTCGCAGTCCCCAGGGCCGGCACCGTCCAGCTCACTACTGGAGTCGTCCCCACGCCCGAGAGGCTGCTCGTCGCGGACAGCCCGTTGATGCGCAGGTCGCGGGCCGGGCCCACCTGGGGCACGAGCGTCTGCGTCACCCCATCCGTCACCTGCGCCTGCGAGAAGGCATTCGCCGAGTACCAGGCCGTGCGGGTCGTGCCGCCATCGGGCTGGCTGACGGAGAAGGGAACCCGCGAGAGCGCCTGGGCGACGACGACCCGCTGCCAGTGGCTCGGGTACGGATTGCCGTACTGCAAGTTCACGTGGAAGTCGCCCTCGCCGGGCGACCAGTTGTTGGCAAGGGCGAGGTCCGGGAAGCCTTCGTACTGGCCGTAGTCCGAGAAGCGCGGCAGCGTCCCGACGTCCACGTAGTCATAGTACGGCACCGCGCTGGGATGGGCGGCGAGCACCTGGGTCTCGAACTGCGACGCGCGGAAGTCGAAGGCCTGCGCCGTGGTGGGCAGGGGCGCCAGCGTTCCCTTCAAGAAGATCGTCCCCGCATCCGAGGAGCCACCGTCGGCCGTCCCCAGGGAGTGGATCTGCGTGGACAGGCGCGTCTCGGTGATATCCAACCCCGACGGCAGCCCCGCGTCCCAGTCGAGGCGGTTCACGTTCTGGGTGACGTAGACGAAATCCCCCTTGGCCGGCTCGATCCGGGAGGGCACGGCACCACAGAGCCTGAGGGACCCGACATAATCGATGGTGTCCGTGTAGACCGTGGTGCCCTCCGGGGGATCATGGTACGGCGTGGAGCAGGATCTCGAGAAGTAGCCGATCCCCGCGCCCGTCGAGTGGATCTGCAGCTCATCCGAGACCTGCCAGGGAGAGAGCCCGTCGATCTCGAAGGCGAGCTGGGTGCCCACCGGCTCCTCCAGCGTGTCCGGGCGGCCCAGTCTGGCGAAGCTGAGGTCCAGGTTCCGGCTGTTCATCCACAGGTAGGTGGTGCCAATCCGGAGGAAGTAGGGAGTGCGGTCCACGCCCGGGATGAGGAAGGTGCCGTTGGCCTGGCCGGAACCGTCGCGGTAGACGTAGCCCGAACCATCCGCGGTGGGCACCCACGCGCCGATGACGACAGTGGACAGGTCGGCTGGGAGCACGATGACCGAGCCATCCTCCTGGACGTGGTGGGTGTTGCGCACGCCGGTCACCGCCAGCGGGCCGCACTTCGCGCTCTCGAGCGGGGCGATGGAGAACGTACGCGACACCGAGGCCCCGTCCGCATCCGTGACGGTGGCGATGACGGAGATGGGATTGTCGAAGCACACCGGCGCCACCCAATCCGCCTCGCTCGAGCCCGAGGTCCAGCGGGGGGGCCGCAGCGTCCCGGAGGCCGCGCTCCAGGAGAAGACCACGGCCTTGCCCTCGGGGTCATGCGCGGCCAGGCCCACGGTCACCACCTCGCCACCAGCGGCCTGGGTGGTGCTCTGCCAGGTGCTGTCGATCTTCGGCGCCACGTTGACGCGCGGCGCGTTCCCCACCTGGAGGATGAGGGTGCCCACGTTCTGGCCCCCGCGCCCGTCTGAGACCGCCACCCGGAAGGCGCAGCGGCCGGAGGCCGGCACCGTGCTCAGGGTGAAGGAAGGAGTACGGCTCGCCGGAGTGGCCAGGGTTCCCGCGCAGTCGGTGGTCCAGACATAGGACAGGGTGTCTCCCTCGGCGTCCACGGCCGTGACGGACAGGGCGGTCGTCCCGCCGAGCGCCAGGACGGACGGCGTCCCCTTCATGGCGTTGATCTCCGGCCAGGTGTTGAAGCCAATCGACACGTCGGCGCTCCCCGTGGCGCCATCGTGTTGCACGCCGATGTCGAAGTTGACGGAGACGCTCGTGCCCTTCGCGTCCGTCACGTCCAGCTGGATGCGCTGCACGCCCTCGGTGGTGGGCGCCGTCCAGGTGGTCGTCGCCGCGGCGGCGGAGCTGAAGCTCCCGGCGGTCGCCGTCCAGGAGTAGCTCAGCGCATCTCCGTTCGGATCATGCGCGGTGACCGCCAGGTTGATGTACGACCCCGGCTGCACCGTGTTGGCGGACACCACCACGGAGTCGATCTGCGGCGGCTCGTTCTCGTAGGGCGGCGGAGGCGTCACCTGCTGCAGCGTCAGCATGACGCTCACCGTGGCACCCGTGCCGAGCGACGTGGAGCTCGAGCTGCCCCGGTAGAGGACTGCCCCGGCCGCGTCGTACGCGAAAGCCTCGAAGACACGCTCGGGGCCCGCCGGAATGTTGCCGATGGTGCCCTGCCACGCACTGCCCGTCTTGACGAGCTCGGCGGTGACGGGGGACGAGATGCCCGGGCCCCGGACCTCGACGCGCACGCCCTTCACATCCGCGCTCGAGAGCTCCTGCGGCAGCGCGACCTGGACCTGTGCGCTCCCGTTCTGGGCAACCCCTTCCTGCTTCCCGCAGCCCGCGGAGACAGATACGACCAGCAACACGGCCGCCCACATGGCGGCGGCTCGCGTCCACCCATACCAAGACGTCATGAGAGACTCTCCCCTTGAAACAGCAAACTGTCTGAGGGTTTGCCTGTATCAGAGGTTTTGCAGGGAGAGCCAGCAGGGGTGACTTCAGGTTAGACGCCAACCGCTGTCGCACACGCGCCACCGGTTGCCCGGCGGTTTCATGCCACGGCGCGCAACGGGGCCAGCAGATCCTCCGCGATGTGGAGGCAGTCACCCATGAAGCGGATGTACGTGTTCATCGCCCGGGCGCCCGTCTCCGCGTAGATGCGCGCCTGCTCGGGCGAGCGGGAGATGGCCTCCTCCAGCATCTTCTCGTTGAGCAGGGTATGGCCCACATCCACGGCCGTGTGCTCGGCCAGGAAGGTGAGCTTGTCGGCCACCTCCTTGCCCAGGACGTTCTTCACCTGCTGCATCACGCGGGGGACGTAGTGCACCGCCAGGAAGCCGATCTCCCGCTCGATGGCGATCTGCCCCACCGGGTACGGGCCCTCGATGGTCTCGTCATGGAGCTGGCGGTACTCCTTCATGGACTCGGTGGGCGTCTGCGCGAGCAACTCCTCGAGGTTGAGCTTGGACGCGTAGCGCGTGTTCCAGTGGCCCACCAGGGAGCGGGCGTCGTCGATGGTCATCAGGTGATGGCCCGTTTCACTCTTCGCGTGGGTGATGAGCGACTGGCCGAGCTTCTCCATCCCCAGCTCGATACAGCGCTGGCCCGTGCGGCGGATCCATCCGTCCACCGGCTCGGTCATGTACGCCGCACGCGACATCCACTCGATGAGGAAGCGCTCCAGCACCGCGGGCCGGATGGACGGATCCACGAGCCGGCGCATGGAGGAATCAGAATCCAGACGGCTGCGCGCCAGCAGGGTGTGCGGCTCATACAGCTTCTTCAGCAGATCCATGGTGTGACTCCTTTACGACGCGTGGTGGGAGTTCTCGTGATGAGGGTTTGACCGCGAGCGTCCAACGGACTGCTCGTTGATGTGCTCCAGGAACTCGGGGATCAGCGAAGCGGAGATGATCCACAGACAGGGCTGAGCCGAGGGATCGTCATGCAGACGGGCCGCCTGCGCGTAAGCGCCATCGTCCTCGCACAGGTAGACGAAGGCGGTGCGCCCCCGTTGCGCGAACCACCGGCGGGCCTCGTCCAGCAGCGCCACGTAGGCATGGCGCCCCTGCGGTGCCAGCGGGAACAGACGCGCGGAGTCGAGCAACCGGAAGAGGTTCGTCCCGGGGTGTCCCAGCTCGACCACCAGCGCGGCCAGCGGGAGTCCCTGACGGCGCGCCACGAAGATCTTCCGCTCCCGCTCCAGCCCCTCGCCCTGCCAGGTCCGGGAGATGCCCCACATCTCCAGGCGCTCCCGGGTGAAGTCCAGCGACTCGACGTAGGCGGCCGGGCGGGTGCGGGCGATCTCCCGGGCGAGCAGGTACTTCTCACCGATGGACGCGGGCCCGATGTCCAGGTCTCCCGTGGGCAGACCGCTCGGCTCGTTGCACTCCGCGTCCATCATCCGCAGACCCATCACCAGCGTCTGGCCACTGTCCTGCAGCCGCTGAGCGAATCGAACGTGCGTTCGATACATCCAGGGCACGGTCGACTCGCAGTAGGCGACCATCCACCGGAAGTCCGAGTCCCCCTGCGCGTGCTCCAGCGTGCGCTGGTAGGTGTCGCGGAGAATCTGCCCCGGCACCGGAGGCAGGTTGGCCGGCTTTCCGGGCCTGCGGCCCAACTGATGGATGAGCCACGAGTGACGGTAGGCCTTGAGCGAGGACAGCGACGCCTCCACGCCCCGCTCCGACGGCCACACCGTCTGACAGAAGAGCTGGGGCAGCTCCCCCGCGCGCCTGCCGAGGTCGATGAAGCTCCGGCGCAGCTCGTCGAACTGCTCGGTCGACCTGCCCGCCAGGCTGAAGTAGCCCGAGGCGTCGTACAAGTCCCACAGCGGCTCGAGCAGCGTCTCGCTGGTGCGCGTGGAGGGGCAGAGCGACTGGGAGACGAAACGCTTCCACAGCGCGGCGTCCCGCTCCGTGCGCGGGCGGACCTCCAGACCACACAGCCGCCGCCCGTCCTCCCGGGCGAACGACACGTGACGCACCTCGCCAGACAGATAGATGCACTCGCCGTCGGCCATCTCCAGCTCGAGGGTCAGGAAGAGCCCCGGGAAGACCAGGTCTCCGGGGTCGATGCTCAGACCCAGCCCGGTGAAGGAGAGATCGACGACCTCGCGCTCGCGCCGCCCCAGATCCCTCCACATCGGATGATCGAAGCGGGCCCGCAGCCCCGCGGGCGCCGGGATGCGCCGGTGAAAACGGTGGCGCACCCGCCACAGCTGCTCGGGCAGCCGCGTCACCATCCGGTCCCCGTCCACGCTGGCGGCCTCCAGGCGCATCCGGTAGGCCGAGTTGTACCCCACCAGCTCGAGCTCATAGGGCGCCTCGCCCCAACCGGCACCCGGCTCGGTGCACCGCCAATGCACCAGGCCCCGCTCCGAATCCAGACGCTCCAGCGCCACCCGCACCGTCCGCCCCGGCCGGCGCAGTACACCCCTGTTGCGCATGGCGGAGATCGCCGTGAGGATGGATTCAATCCGCTCGCCGTCGGAGATCTCCTCCTGCACCGGCAGGGGCGAGGCCTCGGGCTCGGCGCTGCCCTGACGCAGTGCGTCCTCCAGCAATGACAGGATTTGCCGGCCCTGCGCCGAGGAGACGCCCACGAGCTGGATTCCCAGTGCGCTGCCCCGCCCTCCGGCGTCGCTCCACCGGGCCTCGCCCTTGAAGGGCCCGAGGGAGGTTCCTCCCGTATCCAGACACACGCGCAGCATCCGCTCATGCGACAGCGGCGCGGGGGCGAACCCGGGCTGGGTCCACACCGCCGCGGGGCTCAGCAACGTCGCGCGGCCCAGCACCATGCCCTGCTCGGGCAACACCACCTGGATGCCAC
Source organism: Vitiosangium sp. GDMCC 1.1324 (assembly GCF_003044305.1). GTDB lineage: Bacteria > Myxococcota > Myxococcia > Myxococcales > Myxococcaceae > Archangium. Next base: position 131,749 of record NZ_PZOX01000010.1, read on the forward strand.
TGGAGTCATGGAGCGAATACCCCGAGTAGGGGTTCGCGCCAGAGGCGCCCAGCGACAAGCCTGTCAGTCGTTGCGTGATGGCATGCATGGATTTCCCCTTCGAGGCTCCCAATCCCTTGCATCCAACAGGAAACATACCCGGCCAACCCCCGTCAAGGCCCTGGCTGAAAGTCATTGACACGCACCTGAATTTCAGCCTGAGACGGGAAAGCGTGACCCGAGCCGCACCGGATCTCCAGGCTTCCGCTCTCTCGCGGCATACTCCGCGGGAGCGCATGTCGAGAGGAATCCTGAAAAGCTCTCACGCACTTTGGACCCGCACGACCCTTCCGCCAGTGTTTTCAACTCATTGCGCCCGGACCGCGAAAAGGCGTGCGAGGAATTGAGGCTCTCACCGGGCTTCCCTCACTGTTTGAGGCTGGCGGGAAATACACGACCCGCAACCGCGGCCACACGTCGCCCGTGGTGAAGGGATTGGGAACCGCCAGTGAGAAAGGGGGCCCTACCAGCTGATACGCAGCAGGAAACTGCTGGCATCCGCGTCCGTCGGGATGGCCTCGAATTCCAGCTCATTCCGGCCCAGGGACAGCGCCGCGGAGGTGCTGGCCACCACCATGCCCGTGTTCCAGGACATGCCAATCAGGTCCTGCTTGAAGACGAGCTCGCCCGAGTTGGGGCTCAGCCGGCGGTAGGAGACCTCGCCGAAGTTCACCGCCAACGCGGCCGCGCTCGGGATGCCTTCCAGCGTGCGATGCAGTCCCGAGGCGGAGGCCACCAGGGCCCGCATGCGTCCCACGGAGGTGCGGACATAGGAGAGCCCCGCCTCGCGCCCCGTCTGGAAGAGGGCCTCACCGTAGTCTCCACCCCGGGCTACCGCGGCCTGCCCGATGACGTCGAGCATCCCCAGCATCCAGGCCACCGGGTAGCGGTAGTTCTCCACCAGCCGCCCCCCATCGGAGATCTGCTTCCGCGCGAGCTCCGCCACCTCGGTCCCCCGAGCCTCCGCCGACTCGAGCGCCGCTCCCAGGAACATCCCGGGCACCAGATGCTCAGGCCTGCATCTGGCCAGCCGAGCGAGCAGCTGTGGGCGGTCCTCCATCATCACCCACATTCTGCCACAATTGTTCAAATCCGGTCACAACGATTTTCTCAAGGGCCGGTACTCGCCCCCTCCCCGGGGGGCCCTCACGCTCCGGCGAGCAGGGGCGAGCGGACTCCGGCGGAAACAACCCAGAGCTGGTGCGAGGTGCGGGTGATGGCGATGTGCAACCTTCGACGCGCCTCGTCATGGGCGGGGTAGGCCCAGGCTGTCGCGTCCGGGATGACGACGTAGTCGAACTCGAGCCCCTTGACGTTGTCCACGTCCGTCACGTCGACGCCCGGCTCGAAGGAGAAGTCGCCCTCCAGCACGAGGCGGGCGGACATGTCCGCGACGACCCGGTGGAAGGTCCGCGCCTGCTCGGGGCCGCTGGCGATGACGGCGATGGAGGCGTGGGGCTCACGCTCCATCAAGTCCCTCAGCGCCTCGCCGATGAACAGGTACGCCTGGGCCTCGTCCGGGAAGTGGTGCAGCCCCACGGGCGCTCCCTCCCGGCCCGCCTGCGGCGCCGCGGTGGTGGCCTGCGAGCCCAGGACCTTGCGCGCCAGCTCCGTCACGGGCCTCGGGCAGCGGTAGGACACCTGGAGCCGGCACGTGGCCGCGTCGCGGATACCGAGCTCCGCGAGCACCGCCGGCCACCCCGCGAAGCTCGTCGAGGTCTGCTGCATCTCGTCGCCCGCGAGCGTGCAGCTGCGCGCCTCGCCCAGCAGCTTGCCCACCACGAAGAGCTCGACGAGGGAGAAGTCCTCGACCTCGTCCAGCACGACGTGCACCAGCCGCCCCACGGCCCCCAGGCTCCCCGCCTGGGCCCGGAGGAACAGCAGCAGCGGAAGGTCCTCCAAGTCCAGCGTGCCGGCCAGCTCGTCGGGCGTGTCGCTCTCCAGGGACTTGCCATCCAGCGTCTGGAGGCGCTCGGGGTCCACGCCCTCCAGCTCCTGCGCGAGCGGCGTGGCGATCTGCAGCATCGTGTGGCGCACCGTCTCGTCCACGGCCGTGAGCGGCAGGTCTCCGTTCGAGTGGGCGACGACCCCCTCCAGGAAGCGCCGATCCGTGAAGATCTCCGCGAGCCGCTTGCGCAGGCGCGACAGCGAGGTGGCGGACGACGACCGGGGAACCCCCAGCCGGGCCGCGAGCGCGCGGCGCAGGGCCGGGTGGCGCTTGAGCTTGGACACGAGCGGCGGCGTGTCCTCCCACTGCTTGATGGCCTTGGCGCCGAACGAGACCCGCGCGGCCGTGGCCGCCCAGCCATCGAGCGTCTCGACGGACACCTTGCCCAGGCCCAGTGGCGCGAGCAATCGCCGGGAGAGCCGCGCCAGGCCCTCCTCGGGGACGATGACCTTCATCCGGGACTCGGGGTAGCGCGCATGGTCGTCGAAGGCGATCTTCGCAAGCCGGTGCAGGGCCACCGTCGTCTTTCCGCTGCCCGCGCTCCCCAGGACGAGCAGCGGCTCGTCCGCGGCCACGCTCACGGCCTCGAACTGCTCGGCATCGAGCATCGCCGTCACGTCGAGCATGCCCTCGCGCCGGGTGATGCCCTCCCCCACCCCGAGCTGCCCCGGACGCACCGCCGTCCCCGTTCCGCCGCCCGTGAGCTGGGAGGCGGGCCCCGAGCCCATCATCCGCCACGTGCCCTCGGCGGTGCGCGCGAGCACGAGCATGCCGGACTGGATGCGTGTCAGCTGGCCGCGATCGATGACCACCAACCGCCGCACCTCGACGGTGCCCTCGGACAGCCGCTCGCCGAAGTACTCCTCGTATGAGTCCCCTTCCCCATAGCGGTAGAAGACCCGGGCCACCGGAGCGAAGCGCCAGTCGATGATGCGTACGTCCGCGGAGGCGTCGGCGAAGCTGGTCCGGCCCAACAGGTAGTCCCGGATGCCCGTGGGTCCATCCACGCGCAGGTGCGCGAAGTACGGAGCACTCACCTCCGGAAGAAGGGCCGTCTCCTGACGCTCGAGGAGGGCTCGCGCCTGGTTCATCTGGTGCAACAGGTGCGGGAGGTCCGCCACAGGGGCGGTCGCCGCCTCGTCGCGCAGCACCTGCAACTGGGCCACCAGCCCCTGCGTCTCCTGGTTGCGGCTGGCCCCCCGGTGCCGCGCGGCCTCCACCGAGGCGAGCACGCGGCGGAGGAGCTCTTCCTCCTCCGCGATGATGGCCTTTGCCTCCGCGGGCAGCTCTCCGTCAGGGTTGCTCATGGTCGTGGGCAAGCAAGGTGACGCGGTGGGTCGAGCCGGTCAACCGGGAAGATCGCGCGAGGCCTTGCGGGAGGACGCTCCCCCGGTCAGCTCGGCCCAGCGCGTGAGCGTCAGCTCAGTGTAGAGCGCTCTGTCCAGCCCGTAGGAGCCCAGCGCGAAGCCGTCATTCCACTCGACGAGCGCCGTCTGGCCGTCCTCCAGGACTCCGAAATCGACCCCGTAGGCCGAGGTCCCCTCGCCCGCGTCCTCCATCAGCCGCACCGCCTGCTCCACCCGTGTTTCGTCCACGCGAAGGGCCGGGTCTCCCGCGTAGTGCTGGATGCCCACGATGCGGCCCTGGATGACGAACACCCGGTACTCGCTGAGCCACCGCACCACCTCGGAGCACAGGATGGGCGTGCTCAGCGATGCCCTGCGCAGAAAGAGCAGATCGTCGTAGCCGCCGAAGACGTGACCGGTGAATCGCTTCTTGCGTCCCAGCGGCTTGGCGAACACCGGCGGCCCCGAGCCATTCTCGACGGCGGCGGTCAACTCCCGGACGGTGCTCGTCCAGAAGCGCCGGTGCAGGAAGGGCTCGAGGCTCCTCGGGTAGTCGTTCGTCGGCGGCGGCTCGATACCCAGCTGCGCCAACGCCCCCAGCACGGAGGGCACGTCACCCGCGACCAGCGTCTCCCGGTCCAGGGGCAACTGGCGCCGTTCGATGCGCCTCGCCGTGAACAACTCGGCGGGAATGCCTCGCTCCTGGAGCCCGGCGAGCAGATCCCTCATCTCCGGCTCCATCCGCCCGCTGCCCAGTTCCTGGATGAACGCTCGACGGATCATTCAGCGGATGAGTCCGCCCAGGAGCCCGCCCAGTCCTCCGCCTCCGCCCTGGGAGCCCCCACCCTCCGGCGTGGTGCCTCCTCCACCGCCCAGGTTGGCGAGCATCGGCATCACCGCGAGGATGCCGCCCACCAGCTTCGGATCGAGCCGGGACTTGAGGAAGTTGAGCAGCAACGGCGCCACCAGCGAGGCCTTGCCCGCATCGAGGTTGAAGCGCTGGAGCAGCGCCACCAACCCCGCCACCTCGCCCGCCTGCCCCATGGCGCCACCGAGCGCCCCCATCAGCCCGCCACCCCCGGACTGACCCTGCCCTCCGAGCAGCCCGCCGAGCCCTCCCAGCGCCCCCATCAGCCCGCCCCCCTCTCCTGCCCCTCCTTGCTGGGTCTGCGCCTCCGCCTGCTGCTGCCACCCCTGCATCTCGGGGATGGCCTGGCCCAACTGGTCCGCCGCCTGCGGCCCCATCTTCTCCTGCACGGTCCCCTGCACCAGCTTCAGCAACGAGCCCGCGAGTCCCTGCGCCTGGTTCGAGTCCACGCCAAGCTGCTGCGAAAGCTGTCCGATGAAGTCCATTCCGTTCTCCTCCCCTGCTCGGGGGCGACGGTTCTAGCGGACCTGACGCCTCACCCCACCGGGAAACCTCCCACCTCCCGCATCGGCGTCCGTTGCAGAACGGACAAACCGTGTCAGCCGCTTCCGCGAGCACCCCCTGATTCGATGAAAACCAACACCCGGAGTCACACCTGGACCCCCCCTGATGCGAATTCTCAGAAAGAGGTGAATACTGGATAAGTCGCAGGTGGGGGGAGTCCCATGCAGCAGTCATACGGCACCGTGTCCTGGAGGAGGCCCCGCCGGGAAGTACGGCAACCCTGGCTGAGCGCCCTGAGCGTGCTGCTCGTGCTGCTCATCGGCGGGGCTTCACGAGCCGAGGGACTGCCACCCACCCTTCAAGCCTCGTTGCTGGTGCGCATCCTCGCCTACGACCGGCGGATGAACACCACGCCTCCGCCCCTGACCGTCGCCGTCCTCTACCTGGAAGGGAATGGAGATTCGGAGAACGTGGGCCAGGAGCTCGCCCGCGCACTGGAGGCGGTCTCCCGCGGGAGGACCATCGCGGGACGGCCGGTGCGGATCATCCGCGTGGGCTTTCGTGATCCACCGCAACTCCAGGAGGAGCTCTCCCGGGCTCGCGTGGCGGCGCTCTACGCGTGCGAGGGGCTCACGGCCTACACGGACAGCATCGCCCGGGTGACGCGACAGCTGTCCATCCTCTCCTTCACCGGGGACAGGACCGAGCTCGAGCAGGGTCTGGCCATCGGGCTCGGCCGGCAGGGCGATTCGCCCATCATCCTCGTGCACCTCTCGGCGGCTCGCGCGGAGGGCGCGGACCTCGACGCCGGGTTGCTCAGCCTCTCGCAGCTCGTCGAGCCCACCCGGAGGACTCCATGAACATCGAGCCCCGTCACCTCTCGCTGCGGGCCCGGCTGGTCTCCCTGGTGGTCCTGCTCTTCGCGGCCTTCTCCGTCTTCTTCCTCCTCTTCTTCCCCGCGCGCATGGATGATCAGGCGCGGCGCTGGATGCTCGACCGGACCCTGGTCATCGCCCGGCTGCTGGCCAGCGCCACCGAGCCCGCGCTCGACTTCGGGGACGCGGCCAATGGACAGCGCCACCTGGAGACGCTCGCCTCCAGCCCCGAGGCCCTCTTCGGCCTGCTGCTGCGCGAGGACGGCATGCCGCTGGCCGCCTGGCACCCGGAGCTCGCGCCCAGCGAACCCCTGGACGAATCCCAGGAGACGTTCATCCGCGGGCAGGTGGTGTTCGCGCGAATCCTCATCCAGACCCGCGGGGGTCAGCGGGGCACGCTGCTGTTGGGATTCAGCCTCGCCCGACTGCGGCAGGAGAGCCTGCAGACGCAGCAGCTCGCCGCCGGCATCTCCACGCTCATCCTCGCCATCGGCGTGCTGGCCGCCTTCGGACTGGGGACGCTGCTGGTGAGGCCCCTCAAGCGCGTCACCCATGTGGCCCTGCGCATCTCCGAGGGCGAACACGAGGCCCGGAGCGAGCTCGACCTGACCCGGCGCGATGAGATGGGCACCCTGGCCGCGGCGTTCTCTCGCATGCTGGACCGGCTCTACGAGCAACGCACCCTCATCGAGACCCAGGTGCGCGAGCTGCGCAGCGCCCAGGACCAGCTCATCGTCGCCGACCGGCGCACCTCCGTGGGCACGCTCGCCGCCGGCGTGGCGCACGAAATCAACAACCCGCTCGCCTATGTCACCGCGAACGTCCAGTTCGCGCTCCGGGAGCTCCCGGAGCTGCGGCAGCTCGCCCGGAAGGACGCCCCGGACCACCGCCCCCTGGAGGACGAGGAGGACTGGGAAGAGGTCCTCAGTGCCCTCAACGAGGCCCGCGAGGGTTGCGCCCGCGTGCAGCATATCGTCCAGAGCCTCAAGTCCTTCTCGGCCGGAGACGACGACAAGCGCGAGCCCACGGATCTCTCACATACCCTCGAGGCCGCCATCAACATGGCTGGCAATGAGATCCGCCACCGGGCCCGGCTGGTCCGCGACAACCAGTCCGCGCCACCCGTCGAGGCCAACGAGGTGCGGCTCGCCCAGGTCTTCCTCAACCTGCTCATCAACGCCGCGCATGCCATCGAGCCGGGCGCCGCGGACCAGAATGAGATCCGTGTCTCCCTCCGCACGGGCGAGGATGGACGGGCACGGGTGGCCATCACCGACACCGGCAGCGGGATGACGCCCGAGGTCCGCGCCCGGCTCTTCACCCCCTTCTTCACCACCAAGCCCGTGGGCGTGGGCACCGGGCTCGGGTTGTCCGTCTGCCAGGGCATCGTCACCCGGCTGGGCGGGCTCATCGAGGTCCAGAGCGAACCGGGGCACGGGAGCACCTTCACGGTGGTGCTCCCGCCCGCCGCCACCCCGGTGGAGAGAAAGAGGCCCGGCGAGACGGCTCCGCCCGGGAAGCTGAAGCGGGCGCGCATCCTGGTGGTGGATGACGAGCCCCTCGTGGGAGCCGCGCTGCGTAGGACCCTGGGCAGCGAACACGAGGTGCTGGTGATGACGGACGCACGGGAGGCGCTGTCCCGGGTGCGCCAGGGCCCGCCGTTCGACGTCATCCTGTGTGACCTGATGATGCCGGAGATGACGGGCATGGAGTTCTTCACCGAGCTCCAGCGCACGAGCCCCGCACAAGCGGAGGCGGTGATCTTCATCACCGGCGGAGCCTTCACCGAGGTGACGCGCGCCTTCCTCGAGCAGCACCAGGAGCGGGCGCTGGGCAAGCCCCTCGACATGAAGGCCCTGCGCGAGCGGCTCCGCGTCCTGCTTGAGGGCCAGAACCCACCACCCACGCTCGCGCCCACCGGCTGAGACACCCATGCCGCACCTCTCGCTCCGCTCCCGTGTCCCACGTCCGGGCACGCTGCTGCTGACCCTCACCCTGTGCGCGAGCCTCGCCGCCGCCCAGTCCCCTCCCACCGAGGAGGCTCCCGCGAGCACCGAAGGGGAGCCGCTCTGGTCCCACGAACTGTCCCTCGACGAGCTGCTGCGCATCGAGCTGTCCACCCCGTCCAAACAACTCCAGACGGCCCGGGAGGCGCCCGGCGTGGTCTCGCTGGTGACGCGCGAGCAGATCCGCCAGTTCGGCTGGAGGACCCTCGACGACATCCTCTTCAGCCAACCCGGCTTCTTCCCCTCGCACGACTTCGAGCGCACCGTGGTGGGGGCGCGGGGACTCCAGGAGGGGTGGAACAACAACCACCTGCTGCTGCTGGTGGACGGCGTCCCCATGAACGACAACGAGGCGGGCTCCGCCTTCACCTGGGACATCACGCCCCTCTTCATGGTGAAGAGCGTGGAGATCATCCGCGGGCCCGGCTCCGCCCTCTATGGCTCCAGTGCCATCAACGGGGTGGTGGCGCTCAACACCATCTCCTCGGCCCGGGTGCTGAGCGAGAACGAGCGCCTGGAGGTCAACAGCGAGGCCCGGCTGCTCGTGGGCAACCTCGGCACCGCGAGCGTGGAAGTGGTGGCGGCCACCTCCGCCCCGCATGTCTCCGCGGTGGTCGGGTTCCAGCACCTGCGCACCGACGGGTTCTCCTACCTGTCCTCCGACGGCTCGGGCCGGGTTGACGGCTCGGGCACGCTCGAGCGCTTCCTCATCCGGGACCGCCACGGGAGCGACTACCTCTTCGTCAAGCTGGAGGGCCACAAGCACCTGGAGGGGCTGTCCCTGCAGTACCACCTGCAGGACTGGGACTACAGCACCGGCCACGGCTGGCTCTACTGGGCACCCGACTCCGACGGGACCATGCGCGAGCGCAGGCACATCGCGGTGCTGCGCTATCACTCCGAGCCCGGCGGCCGGGTGGAGCAGGAGTATGTGCTCAAGTACCAGCGGCACGAATACGACAACCAGGTGCGCTTCTACCCGGATGGAGCGCTCGACGGGTACTACCCCTCCGGGGTGACCGAGGTGGCCAAGTACGCGCTGGACGAGCTCTTCGGGCGGCTCCAGCTCTCGTTCAAGCCCGCCGAGCCCCTCACCCTGCTGGGCGGCGTTGAGTACTCCGCCATCCTGTACCGGGGCGACCAGGAGCACTACAGCAACGCCGACCTCACCAGCACCGCCGAGGACCCCCCTCCCATGCCCACCCGGGTGCAGCTCGGCCCGGTCTATGCGCCGATCCTCGATCGGCCCAACCACAACGTGGGTGCCTACGCCCAGCTGAGCTGGACCCGGCTGCTGAATCTGCCCCTCTCGCTCACCGCGGGGCTTCGCTACGACCTGAAGTTCTTCCAGTACGTCGACCCGTGGCAGACCGAGCAGCCCCCGCGCTCGAAGCGGTACGACCAGCTCAGTCCCCGGCTCGCGCTGGTGTTCACCCCCAGCCCCGCGTTGAGCCTCAAGGCCCAGGCCAGCCGCGCCTTCCGCGCTCCGGCGACGAGCGAGCTCTTCGGCTTCAACACGTGGATTGTGCAGTCCACCGTCGAATCGATACGCCCCGAGCAGGTCACCACCCTCGAGCTCAGCGCGGACTGGAGGATCAGCCCCCAGCTGAGCTGGCGGAACACCCTCTTCCACTCGCAGTACAGGAACCTCATCGGCTACGGCTACGACGACACGGGCAACGTCTCCAACCAGCTCACCCAGCGCAACGCGGGCCTGGAGACCGAGTTGATGGCGGAGCTGGACCTCGGCAGCCGCGGCCGCTGGAGCGCCTTCGGCAACTACAGCTACGTGCACCTGCTCGATGGAGCGGATGGCTCCGGGAGCCTCACCTGGGCGCCCGCCCATCTGGCCAGGGCGGGAATCAACTACCGCTGGCAACGGCTCGGCCTCGCGCTACGAGCCCAGTACCAGGGAGCCGTGCGGCGCCGGGACGCGGATCGGGTGACGCCCCTCTTCGTCGAGGCGAGGTCCATGAATGTGCCCGCCTGGGTACAGCTGGACTTCAACGCCCGCGTGCAGCTCACCGATTGGGCCAGCGCCGGGCTCTCTGTCACCAACCTGCTCGACGCGGAGCGCTACCTGGTGAAGACCGGCGACTTCCCCTTCGACTACCGGATGGAGGGCCGCCGCGTCTTCGCGACCCTGGAGCTCAACCTCTGAGGGCTGGGTGAGGGACATGGACTCCCGCTCACCTCATGTGCGGGACCAGCCAGGGCCGCGTCGGCAGGAAGCTCGACTGGCAGTCCTGCAGCAGCCCGTAGTTCAGGCTCGGGCTGCAGAGCTGGAGGATCTGCGGCGTATCCAGGGTCGTCTCATGGTCCGCCCGCTGGAAGCACTCCGCCGGCTCGGTGGACGTCGCACAGCGGCAGAGCTCGATGGCCTGCTCGGGCTCCAGGAACACCCCGGGAGACTGGCTGGCGATGTAGCACTCGGCCGGCTCCACGGATGCCGCCCCCTGGCAGAGCCGGAGCGCCTGCTCCTCGGAAAGTGAGACCTCGCGCTCCGCCCGCTTGAAGCAGGCCAACGCCCCCGTGGCCGCCTCCTCCTGGCCCGTGTCCCCCCCGCCCGTCTGCTGGGCCCTCGCGCTCCCCGCCCCCAGGAGCACTCCCGCTCCCCAGAGCCCCAGCCCGAAGAGCCTCGCGACCCGGAAACCGCCTCCGTGCTTCCCCCGCATCGCCGTGCACCTCACTCCCCGTCCTGAAGAAAATGGAGCCCGCGAAAGGGCGCTTCAAGCGGATGGAACCGGAAAGCCATGCCCTCGCGCCCGCCAGAGAGGCGACCCACCGTGTATCCTCGGGGATGTCCTCGAACCGGGGCCCGGCCCCAGGTGGTGTCATTGAGAACGGTGCTCTCCCTGCTCTTCACCCTCGGGCTCGTCACCCTGGCCTCCGGGTGCAGGCGCCCGACCGGGTCCGCTGGAGAGGACGCGGGCCTGCCGAGCCCCCAGGGTGCCCCCAAGGTGCCCCAGGAGACCATGACAGTGAAGGGCTCGGACACCCTGGTCATCCTCGTCCAGCGCTGGGCCGAGCGGTTCATGAAGGCCCACCCCGAGGCGAAGATCCAGGTGACGGGCGGCGGTTCGGGCACGGGCATCGCGGCGCTCATCAACGGCACCACGGACATCGCCATGTCCAGCCGCCCCATCAAGGACGCGGAGAAGCAGAAGCTGCGGCAGCGCGAGCCCCACGGCCCGGTGGAGCTCCCCGTGGCCCGCGATGGCATCACCTTCTATGTCCACGAGAGCAACCCCCTGGACACCCTCTCCATCGCGCAGCTCAAGGGCATCTACCTGGGAGACATCACCAACTGGAAGGACGTGGGCGGCAAGGACGCCCCCATCGTCGTCTACTCGCGGGAGAACTCCTCGGGCACCTACGTCTTCGTGAAGGACGAGGTGCTCGGCGGCGAGGACTTCACCGTGCGGGCCCAGACGCTGCCCGGTACCGCGGCGGTGGTGCACGCGGTGGCCCAGGAGAAGAACGGCATCGGCTACGGCGGCGCCGCCTACGCCAAGGGCGTCAAGGAGTTGAAGGTGAAGAAGGAGCCCCAGGGCGAGGCCGTCGCCCCCACCGCGGAGAACATCCAGAGCGGCACCTACCCGCTGTCGCGTGGCCTCTACTTCTACCTGCCCCAGGAGGCCTCCGGCGTGGAGAAGTCCTTCATCGACTACGCCCTGTCGCCCGAGGGTCAACAGATCGCCACCCAGACAGGCTACTTCCCGGTGAAGTAGCGCTCGCGACCCGCTGGCACGAGCGGCCCCGGATTGCGTAGGCTGCGCGAATGATTCAGGGGTCGGGCCGCTGCCACTACCACCCGGAGCGAACCGGGTTGGGCATCTGCGTGGAGTGCCGCCGCGTCATCTGCCGCGAGTGCACCACGCAGTTCGAGGGCGTCAACCGGTGCGCCAGTTGCCTCGAGAAGCGCCTGAAGGCGCTGCAAGGGCCGGCCGAGCGCCGGGAATGGAGCGTGAGCAACGTGCTGCTGGCCCTCATCGGCGCCGCCGTGGTGTACGGCGGAGTCCTGCTGCTCGCGCAGATGGCGTCGGGGCTCTGAGATGGCCATCTCCGCGCTCGAGTTGCGCCCCCGGGGGGCGATCGCCATTCTGGACGCGGGCCTGCGCGTGTGCGTGCGCAGCTCCGGCGTGTGGGCCCTCACCCTGCCCGGCGGGGCGCTCGTCACCGCCGCCCTGCTGCACCTGACGGACGCGGTGAGCCACCGTCATTCGCTCGCCCTGCCCGCGCTGTGGTTCACCCTGGCCTGGCTGGCCCGCGGCCTCTTCCAGGGCGCCGCCTGCCACCATGTGCAGGAGCTGGTGCTCGGCCAGGGAACTGGAGAGCCCACTGCATGGGCCTCGCTGCGCGCCGCGCTGGCCCGCGCCCCGAGCCTCCTGTGCGCCGTGGCGTACCTCTTCACCTTCAACCTGCTGACGCTCGGCCTCTCGCTGGGCTTCGCCTTCTTGTTCCTGTCCGCACACCTGGTGGGCTACGCCGTCACCCTTCAGGGCAAGGGCAGCCCCCTGGGTCTGTATGGGGTGTGCTCGCAGATGCTCGGCCCGGCTCGAGCGAGCGCCACCGGCGTACGCATCCTGCTGCTGGTGCAGCTCCTGGTCTTCTTCAACCTCCACATCGGGGCCAACACCCTGCTCTACGTGGGCCGCAAGCTGATCGGCATCGACCTCACCTTCGCCGAGCGCTTCGCCTCGCTGGACAACGCCTCCTGGGTCGTCTTCCTGGTAGCCGTCACCTTCACCCTCTTCGAGCCCCTGCGCGCCGCCACGGCCACGCTGCTGTTGGTGGACGGGCGGGTGCGCCAGGAGGGATTGGATCTGCTCGCGGCGGTGCAGCAGATTCCCTCCCGGAGCCCGGCCACTGGCACGGGAGCCCGGAGCGCGGCGCTCGTGCTGCTCGCCTTCCTGGGCACCTGCCTGCTCGCCACGCCCGCCCGGGCCGAGCAGTCCGAGGCGCCCGTCTCCCGCGCGGCCCTGCAGCAGCGCGTGGAAGAGCTGGCCGGGGCGTGTGAACTGGAGGACTCCGAGACAGTGGAGTGGAAGCGGACGCTCACCTCGCTGAGCCAGTCCGAGGCCCAGAAGCTCCAACGGCTCGTGCGCGACGTGGAGCACGAGGTGTACGAGAACGAGGACTGCGAGGCCGTGGAGCGGCTCGAGCAGGGACTCACGCTGGCGGCCCAGACGGCGGAGCTGGAGAAGCAGCAGGCGGACGCCCGGGCGAGCCAGGCCCGCGCCCGGGACATCCTGTCGCGGCCCGAGTTCCAGGTGCCCGATCCCGAGGCCCCGAAGGGAGAGACTCCCAAGGAGGAGGAGCCCCCCGGTGCCTGGCAGCGTTTCCTCAAGTGGTTGGCGGAGCTGCTCGAGAAGCTCTTCCGCCGCGACGAGAACGACCCCGTGAGGTCGACCCCCGCCGTCCCGGGAGGCGGCCAGGGCGTGGCCAACGTGCTGGTGGTGGTCCTCATCGCCGGGGTGCTGGTGGTGCTCGCGCTGGTGCTGTTGCGCGCGCTCGGCAAGGACAAGAAGGCTGGCGAGAACCAGCAGCTCGAGGTGAGCACACAGGACGCGGCGGCGCTGGCGGCGGATCCGATGAACGCCCTCTCCCGCCCTCCCGAGAGCTGGGCCCACCTGGCCGACGAGCTGGCCGCCCGGGGCGAGTACCGCGAGGCGGTGCGCGGCCTGTACCTCGCCCTGCTCTCGCGCCTGCACCGCGAGGGCGTCATCCACTACGACACCACGCTGAGCAACTGGGACTACCTGCGTCAGTTCCGCAGCCACCGCGAGTGGCTGCCTCCCTTCCGCGAGCTCACGCTGCGCTTCGACTTCGCCTGGTACGGCAACCTGCCGGTGGGCGCGGACGGCTACCGTGACTTCCGCGCGCTGTGCGCCCCCATGCTGTCCACTCCCGCCACGCAGGAGGCCTCCGGTGCGTGACCGTTTCCCGCTGCTGGTGGTGGGCGGCCTGCTCGTCACCGCCGTGATGGGCACGTGGCTCGTGCGCGGCGCGGCCCGCGGCGGCTTCGCCGACACGCTCTCCACCTGGCGCGCCCAGCCGGATGGGGCTCGGGGCCTCTACCTGCTGGCCGAGGAGAGTGGCCTGCCCGTCTCCCGCCGCACCACGGACCTGCAGATCCTCCACGGCACCAACCCCCTGGTGCTGCTCGCGGTGGAGGTGAAGGGCGCGCGCGAGGACGATCCGGACCAGACGGCGCTCGCCGCCGAGAAGGACTCGACGCTGGAGGACGAGGACGTTCCCCGCCACGGCTTCAACCGGCTGCACGTCCCCGAGCTGAGCGACTCCGAGACGGAGAAGCTGCTCGACCACGTCCGCGAGGGGAGCAACCTCATCTATGTCCCCTGGGGCTCGAAGGAGAACCGGCTGCTGGACGCGCTCGGGGTGAAGCTCTTCAAGGCGGACACCTCGCTGCCCATGCGCACGCTCGTCCCGCCCCTGTCCAGTCCGTACACGCTGGGAGTGGAGCGCGTGGAGGCGAAGGTGCAGGCCTACCTGACGCTGCCCGAGCAGGGCGCGGTGCCGGTGCTGAAGGACGAGCCCCTGGACATGACGGTGGCGGCGGTGGTGCCCTACGGTGCGGGCAAGGTGCTGGTGGTGGGCGCGCCGGAGCTGGCGATGAACCAGGCGCTCGGACGCGCGGACAACGCGCAGTTCTGGCTGAGTGCCCTGAGTGCGCTGGGCCCCGGGCCCTTTGAGTTCGACGAGCACCACCACGGCTTCACCAACGAGCGCTCCATCGTGGACTTCGCGCGCCGCTACGGCCTGCACTTCGCGGTGGCGCAACTGCTGCTGGGGCTGTGCCTGTGGGCGGTGGCCCTCAAGCGCTTCGGCCGGCCGCGTCCGCCGCCCGAGTCCACGCGCGTGGGAGCCACGGATGCCCTCTTCGCCATGAGCCGCCTGTACCGAGAGGGCCGCCACCACGCCTTCGCCGCCGGCCTCATCACCCGAGGCCTCACCCAGGAGCTGGCCCTGCACGCGGGAATGCCACCCCATGCTCCGGCGAAGAACGTCGCCGAGGGGCTGGCCGCTCGCGGGCGGGAGGACCTGGCCAACGGCCTGCGTGCCGTGGTCCGCAACGCCGAGTCCGTGTCCGGCGAGAGTGACTTGCAGCAACTGGCCACGCGCGCCGCGACGCTGCGCCAGCGCATCCATCCTTCCGGGCCGCCCGAGCGCGCGCCCCTTGCTTCGACCCACGAGGAGTCATGACTTCGTCCCCCTTCGCCCCCGCCTCGACCTCTCCCGCCGGCAACGCCGTGGCCGCCGCCCATGCCATCCGAGAAGGCGTGCTCTCCGAGGTGCGCAAGGCTGTCGTCGGCCAGGACGAGCCGCTCGAGTTGATGCTCGTCGGGCTCATCGCCGGTGGCCACGTGCTGCTGGAGGGCGTGCCCGGCGTGGCCAAGACGCTGATGGCCAAGGCGCTCGCGCGCAGCGTCAGCGCGGACTTCAAACGCATCCAGTTCACCCCGGACCTGATGCCCGCGGACATCCTGGGCACCAGCATCTTCGACTTGAAGAGCCAGTCCTTCGTGCTGGTGCGAGGCCCCATCTTCACGGACCTGCTGCTGGCGGATGAGATCAACCGCGCTCCCGCCAAGACGCAGTCCGCGCTGCTGGAGGCCATGCAGGAGCGGGGCGTTTCGCTGGAGGGCCGGAACCTGGCGCTCTCGCCGCTCTTCACGGTGTTCGCCACGCAGAACCCGGTGGAGTCCGAGGGCACCTACCCGCTGCCCGAGGCGCAGCTGGACCGCTTCCTGCTGAAGATCGACGTGGGCTACCCGGCGCCCGAGGAGGAGGACGCCATCCTCGCGTCGGTGCACCGGGGCTTCGACGCGGGCGACCTGGCGCGAGCGGGCGTGGGGGCGGCGGTGACGAAGGAGGGGCTGCTGGCGGCACGGGCGGCGCTCAACGAGGTGACGGTGGAGCCGCCGGTGCTCGCGTACGTGCGCAAGCTGGTAGCGGCCACGCGCACCTCCAGCCGCATCCGCCTGGGCGCGGGACCTCGCGCGGGCGTGCACCTGCTGCTGGCCTCGAAGGCGCTGGCGGCGCTGCGAGGCCGGGGCTTCGTCACACCGGATGACGTGCGCTTCCTCGCGGGGCCGGTGCTCAAACACCGCCTGCTGCTGTCGCCGGACGCGGAGCTGGACGGGGCCACGCCCTCGGATGTGCTGCGCGAGGTGGTGCAGTCCGTCGAGGTCCCCCGGTGATTCCCACCGGGCGCCTGTGGGTGCTGCTGTGCCTGCTGGCCGTGCCGATGATGGCGGCGGGATTCTTCCCGGGCCTCGGCGGCATGGTGCTGGTGCTGGACGCGCTCGCCCTGGTGCTGGCGGCGCTGGACTTCCTGATGGCCCGCCGGGTGCGCCTGGAGGTGAGCCGGAAGCTGCCCGCCCGTCTGTCCGTGGGCGCGCCCAACAAGGTGGAGCTGCTGCTGGTGCACCGGGGCGGCCAGGCGGTGGACGTGCGCGTGCGGGACGACGTGCCCGAGTCCTTCACCGCCACGCCCGAGGAGGCCCCGCTGCACCTGACTCCGGACAGCCAGACGCGCTGGGTGTACCGGGTGTCTCCGGCGAAGCGGGGCAAGTTCGGCTTCGGGGACGTGAACGTGCGGGTGCGAGGGCCGCTGGGGCTCGTCTTCCACGAGCGGCGCTTCCCCGCGGCGCAGAGCGTGTCGGTGTTCCCGGACCTGCGGGGCGCGAGCCGCCTGTTGCTCTCCGGCGCGGCGTTGGACCTGGTGAACCTGGGCCTGCGGCAACTGCGCCGGGACGGCCGGGGCAGCGAGTTCGCACGGCTGAGGGACTACGCGCAGGGAGACTCGGTGCGCGAGGTGGACTGGAAGGCCACCGCCCGGCGCACGAGGCCGGTGACGCGAGTGATGGAGTCCGAGCGCTCGCAGTCCATCCTCATCTGCGTGGACGCGGGCCGCTCGATGGCGGCGCAGGTGGACGGGCTCACCAAGCTGGACCACGCCGTGAACGCGGCGCTCTTCCTGGCCTTCGTGGCGGTGCGCAACGGAGACCGGGTGGGGCTGGCGGTGTTCGCGGACGGGGTGAAGGCGTACCTGCCTCCGGCGGCGGGACGCATGCAGTACCGGAAGATCTTGGACACGCTCTACTCCACCACGCCGAGCCTCACGTATGTGGACTACCTGGCGCTCTTCAAGGAGCTGAACGTGCGCCTCACGCGGCGCAGCCTGTTGTGCGTGTTCACGGACTTCCTCGACGAGGAGCAGGCCTCGACGATGGTGGCACCGCTGCACCGGCTGGCGAGACGGCACGTCCCGCTGTGCCTGTCCGTGCGGGACACGGCGCTGGCGAATCTGCTGCGCACGCCTCCCGCCGGGGCCGAGCAGGCCTTCCAGCAGGCCGTGGCCAGCGAGCTGCTCACGGACCGCGAGGTCCTCAAGGCCAGGGTGAGCGCCGGGGGCGTGCAGATGCTCGACGTGCAGCCGGATGAGCTGAGCCTCGCCGCGGTGAATCGCTACCTCGACATCAAGGCGCGCGGCGTGCTGTAGGCGCCGCATTGAAGGGCCGGCCCACGAGGAAGTTCATTCCTCGTAGAGCACACGCACGGGCTCGCCCTTGATCAAGGCATTGAGCTCTTGCCGGCTGGAGACAACCAGGAACGAGTACGTCGCCTCGACACCATCATCGAGGGTTTCAACCGTGGAGGGGCCAGGCTTCTCCGGATCGGCGGCACAGGAGATGATCTTTCTCACGCCACCGAAAACGAGACGGGCGGGCCGACCATTGACGCGCAAGCTCTCATCGTCCGTGCAGTCGGAACGTCCACGCTTCTCGGCCTTGGCAAAGGCCTCATCATCGGTCTCGGCCTGGATGAGATAGACGTTCTCCATGACCGGGAACTCCTCCTGAGGTCCCTCCCTGAACTCGTGATAGAGCACGACATGCGCGGCATACCAGGGCATCGTATTCTCGATTCCTTCACTCCTTGCGCCTCTGCTTGTTACGACAACGGAGGAACTTCTGGGCGAGTTGAATCTTGTCACGCTCTTCCCCCGTCGCTATTCGAACGGAACGTCAGGGGCGAGCATTTGAGGCGTGCTGTAGGCGCCGACGCCGCTATTCGCCCACGTAGACGGAGTACTCGAAGCCGTCGGCGATGGTCAGCGTGGTGGACTGAAAGCCATTGCGCCCTGACTGCATGTGTTCGACGTAGGGCCTGAGCGCCTTGCGGAAGGTGAAGATGTTGTCCGCCAGCACCACCGCCCCCTTGCGCAGCTTCGGCGTCAGCACCTGGAGGACCGGCAGGTAGAGGTCCTTCCACCCATCGAGCAACACCAGATCGATGGGCCCCTCGACAGTGGCCAGCGTCTTCACCGCATCTCCGAGCCGGACCTCCACCAGGTCCGAGAACCCGGCCTCGGCCATGTTCGCCGTCGCCTGCCGCTGCTTGCTCTCCTCGAGCTCCGAGCCAATCACCCGGCCACCGCCCGCGTCGCGCACCGCCGCGGCCAGGTACAGGGTGGAGATGCCAAACGAGGTGCCGAACTCCACCACCGTCCGGGCGCCAATCGACCGTGCCACCAGGTAGAGGAACTTGCCCTGCTCGGCGCTGATCGGGATGTACACGTCCTTCATCGCCCGGCTGCGCATCTCCGGCGTGAGGCGCCGACCGCTCAGCTGGGTGAGAGCATTCCCTACAACCGCCCGAGGCAGCCTGAAGAGGTCCCCCCGTGCGGAGCGGTGGAGACGCTCCAGCACGCCCCGGACCCGAGCGTCCTGCAACGAGCTCCCAGCGGCCTGCATATCCCTTCGCGTCCCATTCCCAGCGGTCATGCGCCCCTCTTTAACGCCGCAACCGTCCCACGGAACAGACATACCGTCTCGCGCTCCGGACACACCGTCTCATTCCTCGGACTCCACGATGCACCACATGAGACTCCCCTCCTCTGAATCCACGTGGCATCGGTTCTGCAATGCCTGGAAAGCACCCACGCGCGCACCGTCCGAGAAACTCACTCACGTTGTCCCCCACTTGGCGCAGGACGGACGGTGCGCGCGCGGGTTTTTGGCGCCTGTAACCGTGGGCAGGCACCGTGCGCGCCCTACCTGAGAGCACCCTGGGGCAGGCGGTGAAGGTCCGCGCAGCGCCGATACCTCTGCGACATCAGCTCGCACTGTCCGGCGCTGGCTGAAGCGTCACGGCACTCACTCCTGCATGTCTGGGCTGGCCGGGCTCTGCGGTGGCTGTCGCACCGCGGTGAGCGCCTCGTCATTCCCTGCGCTCGTCGTCAGGTTCCTCGATGACGGGGCTCGGCGAGGACTGACGAAGATGCTGGCCACCCTCAGCACCTGACGGGCCGCCGGGCTCCATCCGCATCAAACGCACCTGGAGTACCGCCAACACCGTCTCTGGCTCGCGCTCCTCTTTCCCTTCGGCCACCCTGCGGATGAGCTCTTCCAGGAAGAGTGCATTGCCGCCCGACTGACGCACGGCCCGCCACACCACGTCCTCGGGCACCTGCGGCCCCAGCACCTCTCGCACCAGTTGCGCGCCCGCATTGTCGCTCAAGCCCTTGAGCGGCAACTCCTGCAGGCGCCTCGTCCACAATCCCGGGAAGAGCTCCTTCACCTCCGGCCTCGCCAACGCCAGCACCATGAAGGGCTGCTCGGCCAGCTCCCTCAGCGCCTCCTCCACCAGCTTCACCGTCAGCGCATCACTCCAGTGCAGATCCTCCAGCACCAGCAGCACCGGCTGCCGGGCGCACTCGGCCCTGAGGAAGGCCACCAGTGCCCTGCCCATCTGTGCACTCATCAACCGCGGGTCGCTCCTCGCGGCACGCAGGCGGGGACTGTCCTCCTCCGGGAAGGGGATGGCGCACAGCTCTCCCAGGAACCCCGCAGCCTCCTGGGCTTGCGCATCGGGCAGGTGCCGGGCCACCCGCTGGTACAACCGGGCGCGGCGCGTCTCCAGGCTCTCCCCCTCCACAATGCCGCACAGCCGCCGCAGCACCTGGCCCAGCAACCCGCACGAAGCCCCCGCGCTCGTCGGGTCTCCCCGCCCCACCAGCAGCAGCGGAGACTGCTCCCGCCGCTCGAGCCGCCGCAAGAACTCGTGGCGCAGCCGGGACTTTCCCACTCCTGCCGGCGCCGTCACCAGCAGCTCCTGGGCGGCGGGTTCATTGATGCAGGAGTTGAGGGTGAAGTCGAGCAGGGTCAGCTCCCGCTTGCGGCCCACACAGGGCGTGGACTTGCCCAGTAACGGGCAGGAGGCGTCGGCGGCGAGCTGCTCGCCTGGGAGCGGGAAACTGTCCGATGGTGGGCGGGAGAGCTGGAAACCATGGCCGAGCAGACCCACCGTCACCTCGTCCATCACCACGGAGGAGGAGGACGGTATCGGCTCGAGCTGGCGCAGCAGCCGCCCCGCCCTGTTCATGGCCTCGCCCACCGGCAGGTACTCATCGAGGGAGCCCTGTCT
Organism: Vitiosangium sp. GDMCC 1.1324; assembly: GCF_003044305.1. Lineage (GTDB taxonomy): Bacteria > Myxococcota > Myxococcia > Myxococcales > Myxococcaceae > Archangium. Next base: position 151,791 of record NZ_PZOX01000010.1, read on the forward strand.
CGTGGTCAATACCACGGAGGCCTCGGGCCAGCGCGCCTTGAAGGCGAGGGTGCAGTGCACCGCCAAGTCCGTGGCGGTGCCGCGCTCCGACCGCAGCGTGGCCATCAGTGCGCCATTGGCCAGCAACTCCACCTGCCCACTATAGGACGAGAGCACCGAGCGCAGCGTGTCACGCAGAGCCCCCTCCCGGCGCGAGTCCTCCGGGGCATCGCCAGAAACCTGGACCTGGAGCGACACCAACAGGACGCTGCTGTGCTTCTGCTCGGCGTCCGTCAGGCTCGACGGGGTTGGCTCCTTCCCGGCTCGAGGCACCAGCAACTCGTACGTCAGGCTCCAGGGGTTTGGCTCCTTCCCGGCTCGAGGCACCAGCAACTCGTCCGTCAGGCTCGGGGGGGTTGGCTCCTTCCCGGCTCGAGGCACCAGCAACTCGGAAACGGAGCCCAGGGCCGAGAGCGCCTTCAGCAGTTCGTCGGCATTCGCCAGACGCCGCTGCCGGTCCTTGGCCAGCATCTGGTCCACCAGCGCCTGCATGCCCTGGGGCAGACCGGGGCGCAGCGTGTGCAGGGGCTCCGGCTCGGCGAATAGCATCTTCGCCAGCGCGACAGAGAAGTTGGGCGCGGCGAAAGGGTTCTTGCCCGTGAGGCACTCGTAGAGCACGCACCCCAGCGCGAAGATGTCCATGGCAGGAGTGAACTCCGACGGGCTGGAGGCCATCTCCGGTGCCACGTAGCCCGGAGGGTCCGCCAGCGAGAGGCGCCCCGTCTCACTCAACAGCATGGGCACCACATGCCGGGCCAATCCGAAATCCAGCACCACCACGTCCCCGGGCCGGCCCTCTCTCAGCCACAGGGTGTAGGGTCTGATGTCTCGGTGGGCGAGGCCCTGCTGGTGCGCTACCGACAAGGCCTCGGCCGCCCGCCGCAGCAGCGACAAGCTCTCCGACAGACTCAACGGCTGCCGGGCCAGGCGGTGGAACAGTGTCTCTCCTTCGAGCCACTCCATGGCCAGATAGGGCTGGTTTCCCACCGCGGAGCCATGAGCGACATAGGAGGCAAGGCCAGGGTGGCGCAGCATCGACAGCCGCGAAACCTCTCGATTGAAGCGATACATCCCCTCAGGGGAAGCAATGACATGCAAAACATTGAGGGCCACGGGATGGCCCGTGGAGGAGTCCGTGGCTCGATAGACCGTGCCAATGCTGTCACTGCCCACCTGGTGCTCGACCCTGAAGCGGGCGTCGACGACAGTCCCCGGCAGCAGGGAGATAAGGTTGAATCGGGAGGGTGCCATATCGTCGTCATCCACCGGGTTGTCGTTGTCCTTGACGCGTACGTGCGGTTCCAATCATGCCCCGAGCAGGAAGGCTTATTCCCTGGAGAACCTCGCTCACCTACATCGCGGCCTCTCCCCAACGTTGACGAGCCAACTCCAGCGTCCGGGCGTTCTCGGGCACCTGATACAGGAAGCGCTCACGAGCAGCGGCCTCGGGAATGTCGCTGGCCCGGGCGCGTACACACCGCAAGGCCTTGCGCAGGGCCTCTTCCCCCGCGCGGGCATCCCCTTCCGCAAAGCAGGCTTCCGCCAGTGCCAGGCGCATGGACACGGCGTACACGCCCTCACTGCCCATCCGCTCCAGTTCCTGCACGCCGAGCGACGCGACCCGCAGGGATTCCGTGGCCCTCTCCTGTGCGAGCAGGATGGCGCTGAGAACCGTTCGCGCGAACACCACGTAGACAGGAATGAGCGCCAACAGTTCACAGGCCTTATGCGCATGGAGCTCGGCTTCGCGAAGCGCGCCACTTGCCGCCATCACCTGCGCCAGTATGGCGTGCTTCATTCCCGGCACGAAGGGAAGTGAGCTTTCTCTGTCCAACCACTCGAACATCGATGCGTGAGCCTCCTGCCGGTCCGCCTGGTTGGGGCTACCCGCCAGCACCAAATTCAAAAGGAACCGGGCACTCTCCGCCACGAGAGGCTGCTCCGTACGCAGGGCAGTAGCCAATGCCTCTCGCGCCATCTTCACGGAACCCGACAAGTCTCCCATCGCCGCCAGGGTCATCCCCAACGTGATTTGCATCATATTCGTATTCCGCTCCGACCCCACCGCGCTGAAATCTTCCCGTCCCTGCTGGGACACACTGAAGGCCTGCCACGGCCTCGCTTCGAAGTAGTAGAGGGCTTGGCACTTCAGCAAGCTCATGAAGCCACGCACCGTGGAGGCGTGGGTCTTGATGTCAGCACCTATCGTGATGAGCCGCCCGAGCACGGATTCCACCTTCTGGCGATCGCCCGACCACAGGATCGCGGCTCCAACAATGGCGACAGCCTCGACATAGGGCTCGACTGCTTCGGGCTCTGGATCGGTGCGCAGCAGCCACTCGGCCAGCCTGCCCCCCTGCTCCTGATGACCTTCATAAATGCTCGCGAGGATCAGCCCGGTCATCAACCTGCACCACAACGGGCTGCCCGCCTTCAGCCCGGCCAGCGCCGGAATGCCAAGCTCCAGGGCCATGGTCAGCCGAGCCATCCAGAAGAGCACCAGGGACTGGAGCGCACGCAGTCGGGTGAGGGCCTCGCCGCTCACGCCACAGGACAGGGCAGACTCCACACACCGCATCGTCCCCTGCAGATCGTTCCGCTCGAAGAGTCGCTCGGCGGCCCGGGTGTAGAAGTGGATGGCGCGCTCCGGCTGCTGCCCCAACCGAGAGTGCGTGGCAAGCACCAGTGCATCGGGCTCGCCCATCCGCTCCAACCACGCACCCGCGAGCTGGTGGCCCATGGGCCGGTGGCTGTCGGTCACCAGGCCGTAGGCCGCATCCCGTACCAGCGCATGGCGGAAGCGGTACTCGGCCATGGTGGGGAATCGGCTGTCGGACAGTGACTCGATGACCTCCTGTTCCACAAGCAGTCGCAAGTGCTCCTCCAACAGCCCATCCGCTGTCTGGCGGCCCAGCAGCTCGCTCACCCCTTCTGGCCAGAAGAAGCGGCCGAAAATGCTGGCCGCCATCAGCACCTGACGGGCGCCGGGCTCCATCCGCATCAAGCGCGCCTGGAGTACCGCCAGCACCGTTTCTGGCGCCGTCTCCCCTCGCCCTTCGGCCACCATGCGGATGAGTTCCTCCAGGAAGAGCGCGTTGCCGTCCGACTGTTCCACGGCCTTCCGCACCACGGCCTCGGGCACCTGCGGCCCCAGCACCTCGTGCACCAGCCGGGTGCAGGCCTTGCGACTCAATCCCTTCAGCGACAGTTCCTGCAGGCGCCTCGCCCACAGGCCCGGGAAGAGTTCCTTCACCTCGGGCTGCGCCAGCGCCAGCACCATGAAGGGCTGTTCGGCCAGTTCCCGGAGCAGCCCATCCACCCGCTGCACCGTCAGTGCATCGCTCCAGTGCAGATCCTCCAGCACCAGCAGGACCGGGGAGTGGGCACACTCCGCCGCGAGGAAGGCCACCAGCGCCCGGCCCACCTGCATACTCATCAGCTGCGGGTCGCGCCGTGCCGCGTGCAGGCGGGGACGACTCTCTTCTGGAAAGGGAATGGCGCACAGCTCGCCCAGGAACTCCACCACATCCCCCGCCTCCGCCTCTGGCACATGCAGGACCACGCGCTGGAACAACCGCGCACGCTGCGCTTCCAGGCTCTCCCCTTCCATGACTCCGCACAGCCTCCGCAGCGCCTGACCCAGCAGGCCATACGAAGCTCCCATGCGCATCGGGTCTCCGCGCCCCACGAGCAGCAGCGGCTGCTGCTCCCGCCGCTCGACGCGGCGCAGGAACTCGTGGAGCAGCCGCGACTTGCCCACTCCGGCTGGCGCCGTCACCAGCAGCGCCCGGGCAGCGGGCTCCTCGATGCAGGAGTTGAGGGTGAAGTCGAGCAGGGCCAGCTCCTGCTCGCGGCCCACACAGGGCGTGGGCTTGCCCAGCAGCGGGCGGGAGGCATCGGCACCGAGCTGTTCGCCTTGCAGCAGGAAGGCACCCGAGTCCAGACGGGAGAGTTGGAAACCCGGGCCGAGCAGGCCGGCCGTTACCTCGTCCATCACCACGGCGGAGGAAGAAGGCATCCGCTCGAGCTGGCTCAGCAGCCGCCCCGCCCTATCCATGGCCTCACCCACCGGCAGGCGTTCGTTGAAGACGCCCAGGCCCGTGGTCAATACCACCGAGGCCTCGGACCAGCGCTCCTTGAAGGAGAGGGCACAGCGCGCCGCGAGGAGTACCTGGTCCGTGGCGGTGCCGTGCTCCGGCACCAGCGTGGCCACCAGCGAGCCGTCCGCCAGCAGTTCCACCTGCCCCCCTTTGGGCGGGAGCGCCGCGCGCAACGAGTCGCGCAGCATCAGCCCTCGTGCCTCGTTCTCCCGCTGCGCCCCCGTGGCCATCGCCTGGAGCGATATCAGCAGAACACTGACGAGCATCTGCTCCGCACCCGCCAGACTGGAGGGCTTGCTGGATTCCACGACGTTCAGCAACAGCAACTCAGGAACGGACTCCAGAGCCGTGAGCGCCTCCAGCAGCTTGCCGGCATCCGCCAATCGCCGCTTCGGATCCTTGGCCAGCATCCGGTCCACCAGCACCTGCAAGCCTTGAGGCAGACCTGGGCGCAGCGTGTGCAAGGGTGCCGGCTCGGCCTGCAGAATCTTCGCCAGCGCGGCGGCGAAGTGGGGCGCCTCGAAAGGAGGCTTGCCCGTGAGGCACTCGTAGAGCACGCACCCCAGAGAGAAAATGTCCGCGGCGGGAGGGATTTCCGGCTGGCTGGAAGCCTGCTCCGGCGCCATATAGCCCGGTGTGCCGACCACGGTGTAACTCCCCGTCACCCCCAACAGCGTGGGCACCGCATGACGCGCCAATCCGAAATCCAGCACCACCACGTCCCCGGGTCGGCCTCCTCTCAGCAACAGGTTCGCGGGCTTGATGTCGCGGTGGACGATGCCCTGCTGGTGAGCCACGGCCAGGGCCTCGGCGACCCGCCGCACCAGCGACAAGCTCTCCGACAGGCTCAGCGGCTGCCGGGCCAGGTGTCGTGACAGGTCCTCGCCTTCGAGCCACTCCATGGCCAGATAGGGCTGATTTCCCACGCCGGTGCCATGAGCGACATAAGAGACGATGCCGGGGTGGCGCAGCATCGAGAGCAGCGAGGCCTCGCGATTGAAGCGGTACATCACCTCCGGGGATGTGACGGCATGCAACAGCTTGAGGGCCACGGGCTGGCCCGTGGAGGTGTCACTGGCACGATAGACCGAGCCCATGCCCCCACGGCCCACCAGGACCTCGACCCTGAAGCGGGTGCCGACAACCGTCCCCGGGGCCAGAGAGCCAGAGGGGACGCTGGAGGGTGCCGTCTTGTCGTCATCCGCAGGGTTGTCGTTGTCCATGATGTCCACGCACGCTCCAATCGTCCCCCGGGCAGGAAGGGTCCCCCCTGGAGCACCTCACGTCCCTACACCACGGCCTCACCCCAGCGCCGGTGAGCCAGTTCGAGAGTCCGGGCGTTCTCGGGCACCTGATGCAGGAAACGCTCGCGGGCTTCGGCCTCGGGAATGTCGCTGGCCCGGGCGCGCACACACCGCAGGGCCTCGCGCAGAGCCGTATCCCCCGCGCGGTCATCCCCCTCCGCGAAGCAGGCTTCCGCCAGCGCCAGGCGTATCCCTACGGCGTACACGCCGAAGTTCCTCATGCGCTCCACCTCCTGAACGCCGAGCTCCGCCACCTGCCGGGCCTCCGCGATGTTTCCCTGGGCGAGCAGGACGGCGCTGAGGACCGTGCGCCCGAAACCCAGATAGGACTTGAACGCCACCAACAGCTCACACGCCTTGCGCGCATGCGGCTCGGCTTCGCGCAGCTCTCCGCTGGCCGCCACCACCTTCGCCAGCGTGGCGTATGCCATCCCCTGCATGAAGGGATCGAAGTCCTCGAGCCTTACCCACTCGAGCGCCAGGTCTCGTGCTTCCCGCTGATGCTCGGGTTCCTGGCGATCGGCCAGTGCCTGGAACAGGTAGTGCTGGGCACTGGCGACCACCATGTGCTGCTCCGCCCGCCGGGCATCGGCCAGACTCTCCCTCAGAAGCGCCACGGCGCCTGACAGGTCGCCCAGCGCGGCCAGGGCCGCCCCCACGAGGCTCCGCATCAGATTCACGTTCCTCTCCGTCTCCGCGCCGATGATCCGGAAGTTCCGCATGCCCTCTTCGGCCGCCGTGAAGGCCTGCCAGGGCCTGGCTTCCAGGAAATAGAAGACGTAGCTCTTCGCGAATCCCATCCAGCCACGCGCCATCGCATCGTCGGTCGTGGCGGCAGCACCCACCGACAACAGCCGCCCGAGCAGCAGCTCCACCTCCTGACGGTCGCCAGACCAGACGGCCGAGACCAGGAGGAAGGTCACGGCCTCGACATAGTCCGCGATCGCCTCGGAGTCCGGCGTGGTGCGCAGCAGCTTCCTCCCCAACTCGACAGCCTGCTCCGAGAGTCCGCCATGAGCACTCCCGATGATCAGACCGCCCATCAACCTGCACCACAACGGGCTCCCCGCCTTCAGCTCGTCGACCACCGGGAGGCCAATCATCAAGGTCTGCGCGGGCTGCACCACCCAGAAGGCAACCACCGCCTGAAGCCCGCGCAACCTCGCCAGCTCAGGTCCATCCACCCCACACCACAGGGCCGCCTCCACGTACTTCATCGTCCCCTGCAGGTCATGCCGCTCGAAGAACCGTTCGGCGGCCTGGGTGTAGAAGCGGATGGCTCGCTCCGACCGAAGCCCGAACTGGTAGTGCGTGGCGAGCACCACCGCGTCCGGCTCGCCCATCTGCTCCAGCCACTCGCCCGCCCGCCGGTGGCCCTCGGGCCGATGCTCGTCAGGCACCAGGCCGTACGCCGCGTCTCGCACCAGGGCGTGCCGGAACCGGTATTCGCTCTCGGCGGAGAAGCGGCTCGCGGGCTGCGGTTCGATGACCTCCTGGTCCACGAGTTGCCGCAGGTGTTCTTCCAGTCTCTCGTCCTCGTGCCGCCAACCCAGGAGTGTGCTCACGCCACCGGACCAGAAGCTGCGGCCGAAGATGCTGGCGGCCAGCAGCACCTGACGGACCCCGGGCTCCATCCGCGTCAAGCGCGCCTGGAGCACCGCCAGCACCGTCTCCGGCGCCGCTCCTCCTCGCCCCTCCGCCGCCATGCGGATGAGCTCCTCCAGGAAGAGCGCGTTTCCATCCGACTGCTCCACCGCCCTCTGCACCACCGCCTCGGAGACCTGCTGCCCCAACACCTCTCGCACCAGTTGCACGCCCGCCTTGCGGCTCAGGCCCTTGAGCGACAACTCCTGCAGGCGCCTCGTCCACAACCCCGGGAAGAGCTCCTTCACCTCCGGCCTCGCCAACGCCAGCACCATGAAGGGCTGCTCGGCCAGCTCCCTCAGCGCCTCCTCCACCAGCTTCACCGTCAGCGCATCACTCCAGTGCAGATCCTCCAGCACCAGCAGCACCGGCTGATGAGCGCACTCGGCCCCGAGGAAGGCCACCAGCGCCCTGCCTACCTGTGCACTCATCAACCGCGGGTCGCTTCTCGCGGCACGCAGGCGGGGACTGTCCTCCTCCGGGAAGGGAATGGCGCACAGCTCTCCCAGGAACTCCACGGCCTCCTGGGCTTGCGCATCGGGCAGGTGCCGGGCCACGCACTGGAACAACCGGGCGCGGCGCACCTCCAGGTTCTCTCCTTCCACGATGCCGCACAGCCGCCGCAGCGCCTGGCCCAGCATTCCGTACGAGGCCCCCGCGCGCATCGGGTCTCCCCGCCCCACCAGCAGCAGCGGAAACTGCTCCCGCCGCTCGAGCCGCCGCAGGAACTCGTGGAGCAACCGCGACTTGCCCACGCCCGCCGGCGCCGTCACCAGCAGCGCCCGGGCGGCGGGCTCCTCGATGCAGGAGTCGAGGGTGAAGTCGAGCAGGGCCAGATCCTGCTCGCGGCCCACACAGCGCGTGGGCTTGCCCAGCAACGGGCGGGACGCATCGGCGGCGAGCTGCTCGCCTTGCAGCAGGAAGAGGCCCGATTGGGGGCGGGAGAGCTGGAAACCTGGGCCGAGCAGGCCCGCCGTCACCTCGTCCATCACCACGGCGGAGGAGGACGGTATCTGCTCGAGCTGGCGCAGCAGCCGCCCCGCCCTGTCCATGGCCTCGCCCACCGGCAGCTGCTCGTTGAAAACACCCAGGCCCGTGGTCAGGACCACCGAGGCATCGGGCCAGCGCTCCTTGAAGACGAGGGCGCAGCGCGCCGCCAGCGCCGCCTGGTCCGTGGCGGTGCCGCGCTCCGGCAACAGCGTGGCCACCAGTGAGCCATCGGCCAACCACTCCACCTGGCCCCCATAGGACGAGAGCGCCGTGCGCAGCGTGTCGCGCAGCACGACCCCTCGGCCCGGGTCCTCCGGCTCATCATTGGAAGTCAGGACCTGGAAGGACACCAGCAGGACGCTGATGAGCTTCTGCTCGGCATCCGCCAGGCTCAGGGGACGCGGCTCCTTCCCGGTTCGAGGCAGCAGCAGCTCGGGGACAGACTCCAGTGCCGAGAGCGCCTCGAGCAGCGCGTCGGCATTCGCCAGGCGCCGTTCCGGGTTCTTGGCCAGCATCCGATCCACGAGCACCTGTAAGCCCTCGGGCAGCTCTGGGCGCAGGGTGTGAAGGAGCGCTGGATCGGCGAAGAGCGTCTTCGCCAGTGCGGCGGTGAAATGCGGGGCCGCGAAGGGAGGCCGGCCCGTGAGGCACTCGTAGAGCACGCACCCCAGCGAGAAGATGTCCGCGGCGGGAGGGATTTCCGGCTGGCTGGAGGCCTGCTCCGGCGCCATGTACCCCGGCGTGCCCACCACGGTGTGCGCGCCCGTCACTCCCATCAGCGTGGGCACCGCGTGGCGGGCAAGGCCGAAATCCACGAGGACGACATCCCCAGGTTGGCCTCCTCTCAGGAAGAGGTTGGCGGGTTTGATGTCGCGGTGGACGATGTCCTGACGATGGGCGATGGCCAGCGCCTCGGCGGCCCGGCGAAGCAGCGACAGGGCCTCGGACAAACACAGGGGCCCGCGGGCAAGACGCTGCGCCAGGTTCTCACCTTCGAGCCACTCCATGACCAGATAGGGTTGGCCCCGCTCGGTGTTGCCACGAGCGACGAAAGAGACGATGCCGGGATGGTGCAGGCCGGCCAGCAGCGCCACCTCGCGGTTGAAGCGGTAGAGCTGGTCCGCGGAGAGTGCGCCCTCCACGAGCTTGAGGGCCACGGGCAGACCCGTGGAGGCCTCGCGGGCACGGTAGACCACCCCCATGCCGCCACGGCCCGTCAGGGCCTCGATGGTGAAACGCTGGCCGATGACCGTCCCCCTCGCCAGGGAGCCAGGGACGTTGGCGGATGGAATCGTCACCGTCTTGTCGCTCTCGGTTGTCTCGTCACTATCCATGGTGAACCACCGCATCTCCCCACCGCTGGCGAGCCAGGTCCAACGTCCGGGCGTTCTCGGGTACCTGGCGCAGGAAGCACTCGCGAGCCTCGGCCTCGGGAATGTCGCTGGCCCGGGCGCGCACACACCGCAGGGCCTCGCGAAGGGCCGCATCCCCCGCGCTGCCATCCCCCTGCGCGAAGCAGGCCTCCGCCAGCGCCAGGTGCATGGCCACCGCGGAGACCCCCGCCCCACCCATCCGCTCCAACTCCCGGACGCCGAGCTCCGCCACCTCACGGGCCTCCGTGGCGCGGCCCTGGGCTCGCAGGATGGTGCTCAACGTCTCGCACGCCAGGGTCTGGTAGGACCGGAACGGCCTCAGCAGCTCGCACGCCTCGCGAGCACATTCCTCGGCCTGGCTCAGCGCCCCCTGGGCCGCCAACACCTTCGCCAGCACCGCCAACCCCGAGCCCCGCCTGAAGGAGGAGTCCTCACTCCCCATGTACTCGAGTGCCAGGGCCCAGGCCTCCTGCCAGTGCGCGGGCTCGGAGCTGCTGGCCAGCACCAGCATCAAGTAGTGCTGGATGTAGCCCACCGTCGCGTGCTGCTCCTTGTGCTCGGCCACGGCCAGGGCCGTCCTCATCCGCGCCAGGGCTCCGGGAAGCTCGCCCAGCGCGGCGAGTGTCATCCCGGAGTAGGTCTGCAGCAGGCTCGCGCTCCGCTCCGCGCCAATCTCGAGGAAGTCGTGCGCCGCCTGCTCCGCCACCCGGAAGGCCTCCCACGGCCTGGCTTCGAACAGGTCCAGGAAGTAGCTCTTCGTGAACCCCATCCAGCCACGCGCCATGGCGTCGTGGTCGATGACTCCGGCCCCCACCTCCGTGAGCCGCCCGAGCAAGGCTTCCATCTTCTGGCGCTCGCCCAGCCAGGAGACCGGAAGCCCCAGCAAGGCCACGGCCTCGATATAGGCGGCGATCGCCTCGGGCTCCGGCCCGGTGCGCAGCAGCCACTCGATCAACCCGCCCCCCTGCTCCTGATGACCTTCATGGATGCTCGCGAGGATGAGCCCGGTCATCAACCAGCACCACAGCCGGCTGCCCGCCTTCAGCCCGGAAAGCACCGGGATGCCCAGCTCCAGGGCGCGGGAGAACTCATCCATCCAGAAGGCCACCACGGCCTGGAGCGCGCGCAACCGGGTCAGCGCCTCGCCGCCCACCCCACAGGCCAGGGCCGACTCCACGCACCGGTTCGTCCCCTGGAGATCACTCCGCTCGAAGAGCTGCTCGGCGGCCTGGATGTAGTAATCGGCGGCGCGCTCCGGCTGCCCCCCGAGCTGGTGGTGCGTGGCGAGCACCACCGCATCCGTCTCGCCCATCCGCTCCAACCACCCGCCCGCCAGCCGGTGGCCCACCATCCGATGGCTCTCCGAAAGCAGACCGTAGGCCGCATCCCGGACCAGGGCGTGGCGGAAGCGATACTCACTCCCACCGGGAGAGCGGCTGCCGGGCTGCGGCTCGATGACCTCCTCCTCCACGAGCCGCGGCAGGTGACGTGCCAGCACCTCCTGGCCGACCTGCGCACCCAACAGCGCCCCCACTCCGCCAGACCCGAAGGAGCGGCCGAAGATGCTGGCGGCCAGCAGCACCTGACGGACTCCGGGCTCCATCCGAGTCAGGCGCGCCTGGAGCACCGCCAACACCGTCTCTGGCGCCGAGTCCCCCCGTCCCTCCGCCGCCATGCGGATGAGCTCCTCCAGGAAGAGCGCGTTGCCATCCGACAGATCCACGGTCCGCTGCACGACGGCCTCGGGCACACGCTCTCCCAGCACCTCGCGCACCAGCCGGGCCCCCGCCTTGTGGCTCAGCCCATACAGGGGCAACTCCTGCAGGTGCTTCGACCACGAGGGGGGGAAGAGTCCCTTCACCTCGGGCCGCGCCAGCGCCAGCACCATGAAGGGCTGCTCGGCCAGCTCGCCCAGCAACTCATCCACCAGCTTCACCGAGAGCGCATCGCTCCAGTGCAGGTCCTCCAGCACCAGCAGCACTGGCTGCCGAGCGCACTCGGCCCCGAGGAATGCCACCAGCGCCCGGCCCACCTGCGCGCTCATCAACCGCGGGTCTCTCCTCGCGGTGCGCAGCCGGAGATGGTCCTCCTCCGGGAAGGGGATGGCGCACAGCTCGCCCAGGAACGCCACCGCCTCCTGGGCCTGCTCCTCGGGCAGATGCTGGACCACCCGCTGGTACAACCGGGCGCGGCGCGCCTCCTGGTTCTCCCCCTCCACGATGCCGCACAGCCGCCGCAGCGCCTGACCCAGCAACCCGCACGAGGCTCCCGCGCCCATCGGGTCTCCGCGCCCCAGCAGCACCAGCGGCGGTTGCTCCCGCCGCTCGAGCCGCCGCAGGAACTCGTGGCGCAACCGGGACTTGCCCACTCCGGCTGGCGCTGTCACCAGAATGGCCCGTGCGGAGGGCTCCGCGATGCAGGAGTCGAGGGTGAAGTCGAGCAGGGCCAGCTCCTGCTCGCGGCCCACACAGGGCGTGGGCCTGCCCATCAACAGGCGGGAGGCATCGGCGTCGAGCTGCTCGCCTCGCAGCTCGAAGGAGCCCGAGCCGGAGCGGGCCACCAGGAAGCCCGGCCCGAGCAGCCCGGCCGTGACGTCATCCACCACCACGGAAGACGAAGGCGTCCGCTCGAGCTGGTGCAGCAGCCGCCCCGCCCTGTCCATGGCCTCGCCCACCGGCAGCCGCTCGTTGAAGACGCCGAGGCCGGTGACCAACACCACGGAGGCCTCGGGCCAGCGCTCCTTGAAGGTGAGGGCGCAGCGCGCCGCCAGCATGACCTGATCGGTGGCGGTACCGCGCTCCGGTGCCAGCGTGGCCACCAGCGAGCCATCCGCCAGCAGCTCCACCTGGGCTCCGTAGGGAGAAAGCGCCGTGCGCAGGGCGTCACGCCGCACGCTCCTGCGCGCCGGAATCGAATCCGTCTCGTCCGTCTCCAGTTCCAGCAGGGACACCAACAAGACGCTGACGAGCCGCTGCTCGGCACCTTCCAGGAGCGAGGGGCGTGCGGCCTCCGCCGGTAGCCCCAGCAGCTCCGGGACCGAGTCCAGCGCCGAGAGCGCGCCCAGCAGGCGGGTGGCATCCGGCAGCCGCCGCTTCGCGTCCTTCACCAACATCCAGTCCACCAGCATCCGCAGGCCCTCGGGCAGGCCGGGACACAGCGTGTGCAGGGGGACGGGCTCGGCGTAGAGAATCTTGGCCAGCGCGGCGGCGAAGTGAGGGGCCGCGAAGGGCGGCTGTCCCGAGAGGCATTCGTACAGCACGCACCCCAACGAGAAGATGTCCGCGGCGGGAGGAATCTCCGGCTGGCTGGAGACCTGCTCCGGCGCCATGTACCCCGGCGTGCCCACCACCGAGCCCGTCCTCGTCACCGCCACCAGCGAGCCCGTGGCATGACGGGCCAGGCCGAAGTCCAACAGCACCACGTCCTCGGGCCGGCCTCCTCGCAGGAACAGGTTGGAGGGCTTGAGGTCGCGATGGACGATGCCCTGCTGGTGCGCCGTGGCCAGGGCCTCGGCGGCACGGCGCAGCAGCGCCAGGGACTCCGCGAGGCCGAGCCGCTTCCGGGCCAGGCGGTGCAACAGGTCCTCTCCCTCGAGCCACTCCATGGCCAGGAAGGGCAGGCCTCCCTTGGCCTGGCCATGGTGAACGTAGGAGACGATGCCGGGGTGGCGAAGCTCGGACAGCAGGAACGCCTCGCGGTTGAAGCGGTAGACCGCTTCCGGCGAGGTGATGGCGTGCATCAGCTTGAGGGCGACGGTCCGGCCCGTGGCGGAGTCGGTGGTGCGGAAGATGAAGCCCATGCCGCCACGGCCCGCCAGGGCCTCGAGGACGAAACGCCCGGCGATGACCGACCCCAGGGGAGGAATCCCCACGGGTAACCTGGGAGGAGTGGGAACCGTCGAGTCGTTGCCCATGGTGTGCGCGTCCCCCTCGTGACCGCGAACACATGACACTCAGAGACGTGCGCGATTCCCCCGGAATATCGCTGTCAAACCACCCGTCTGTGCAGATTCGAACAGACGGCGCGGGCCCCACCGGAAGCGCTAGTGCGCGCCGCCGCTCTCGGCCTCGGACCGGCGCGCCCCGCGCATCCAGTCCGAGCCCAGGTATGCGTAGACGCCCAGGCCCACGGTCAGCGCGAAGGACACCTTGAAGGCCACCGACAGCTTCGGCGGGTGGATCTGCGAGACGGTGCCCTCGATGAGGCCCGCGAGCACGAAGAGCACGAGCGTGCCGAAGAGGAGCTTCACCGCGCGCACCGCCTCCTGGCGCAGCGCCAGACCCCGGGGCAGGCCTCGAGGCGCCACCTGGCCCCGGGCGATGACGAAACCGGCCGCGCCCGCGATGCAGATGGCGGTGATCTCCGGAATGCCGTGGGGGAGGATCCACGCCCAGAACCAGCCGGCAATGCCCTTGGCCGTGTACACCTGCGCGAGCGCGCCCAGCATCAGGCCGTTGAGGAAGAGCATCAGCGCCGTGCCCACACCCACGGTGATGCCCAGCGCGAAGGCGAAGAACGCCACCTCGATGTTGTGCGTGAAGAGGAAGGAGGAGAACGCGGCCTGCTGCTGCACGGACATGCCCTCTCCCTTGGCCTCGTCGGCGGCGCGCTGGACGGGGTCCAGTTCCAGGTGCTGCTCGGGGACGAGGTAGGGTGCCGCATCCGGGTCCACCAGCATGCCCAGGTACCCGAAGCCCGCCCCCGCGAGGAAGAGGAGCACGGAGGCCGCGTACATGCGCCACTCCTGGCGCAGCAGCGCCGGGAAGCCGCGAGCGACGAAGCCCCACACGTCCGAGAACCGCGGTCGCTGGCCCGGGTAGGTGATGGCGTAGGCCCGGCCCACCAGATCGTTGAGGTACTCGCTCACATCGGCCGAGCCGCTGCGCGCGCGCACCCACAGCAGATCGCTGGAGACGGCGCGGTACAGCTTGCCCAGCGAGCGGGCCTCCTCCAGCTCGAGGGCGCGCAGGCCCCGGCCCTCGGCCTTGTCGAGCAGGGACTCCAGCTGCTGCCAGCGCGGCCGGCGCGCCTCGATGAACTCGGGCATCTCCATGCGAGGAGACTCTAGCCCAGTCCGCGAAGCGGCGAGCCTACTGCGGCTGCGCGGGACGCAGGCCGGACCAGCCCAGCGTCACCTGTCCGCTCCACCCGCCCCAGACACTCGCTCCATCCGGGCCGAACCCCCGGCGGAACGAGGTGCCCAGCTCGAATCCGGAGAACGTCAGGCGGGCCCCCACACCGGCGGCGAAGGACGACGGGCCGGGCTCCCGGGGCGTGGCATCCAGCAGGGCATCCAGCTCGGCCCCGAGCGCCAGCCGCGGAATGGGCAGGAACCAGGCCTGATACGCGCTGTCCCAGGTGGCGCGCGCCTTGCCCGGCCGGAGGGCATAGCCCTGGCTGGTGGAGAAGGCCCAGCGCCCCCACCGCGTCCCCGCGAGCAGCGCCGGACGCAGCCGCAACCCCCGCGCGTCCTCGTCGAAGCCGGAGCCCGCCAGGGTGCCATCGAAGGCCAGCAGCACGCGGAAGGCGGGATGGTCCGTCAACCGCACCCGTCCCGACAGCGAGGCGGACAGGGCCGTCGCGGGAAGCTCGCCCGAGCCACCACCGCCCAGCAGCCCGCCCGGACGCATTGCCAGCGCGGCGCCCAGGGCCACCCGCTCGGACACCCGCCCCTCCGCGGCGAGCGTGGTGCGCCCGCGAGCGAAATCCACGCCCGCCGTCCCCAGCTCGGGCTGGGCGCGCAGCTCGAAGAGCCAGGCCTGCGGCAGGAAGGCCGTGGGCAACGGGGCCGCCTCCACCAGGCCCCCCGAGGGAGCGCCCAGCATCGGCATCAGCGGCGCCTCCACGTCAGAGCTCGCGACGACGGGCTCGGGCTCCTCGGCCACCACGGAAGCGACGGGAGCCTGCTCCAGGGGCACCTGGGCCTTGACCTGCTGCACGGGTGTGCCGCCCCAGAGGGCCTCCAGCGCGGCGAGGCGCTCACCCTCGCGAGCTCCCGGCACGGCCCGCGTCAGCAACGAGCCATCCGGCTGGCGCTGCAGCGGCTCCTCCACCTGGGTTCCATGCAGCCCGCGCAGCTTCAACGCGGGGAAGGGGCCCTCCAACAGCTTGCCTTGCTCGTCGAGCACCTGGACCTTCACCCGGAACACGCCAGCCATGGGCTCGAGGTCCACGTCCACGCGAGGCGGCACCACCGTGAGCGTCAGCTTCTCCGGGCGGGCCTCGGGCACGCCGCGCGGCAGCAGCTCCAGCGTGTGCGTCCCCACGGTCTCCACCCGCACGGGATGCGCCGCCGGGGCCCCATCGAGACGAAGCTCCAGCGACTCGGCGCCGTCCACCGAGAAGTCGAGCCGGTACGCCCCCTGGATGCCCTGGGGCCCCACCGTGCCGCGCTCCGTCTTCACGCGCAGCACTTCGACCTGCCGCACCGCGGACGGCTTGCCCACCAGGCCCGCGGTGTCCACGGCTCGCACCCGAGCGAAGTACCGGCCGGGAACCAACGCGCGGACCACGGACTTCAGCGCCTCCTGTCCCGCCTGCACCGTCTCACCGTGAACCCGGTCGTTGAAGCGCTCGTCTCGCGCGAGCTCCACCCGGTACGACGCCGCTTCCTTCACGGGCGCCCACGCCAGCTCCTCGTCCACGCCCTTGTCGTCCAGCAGCACCCGCACCGAGCGCACTCCCCCCACCCACGCCGGCGCCTCGGGGAGGGGGCGAGGCTTCTCCGGCACCTTGCCCTTCTCCACCCGCGTGCCGTGGTCCCTGGGCACCTGGACGCTCTGGCCCTGCGCGCTCACGTCGGCCTGGCCGTCGAAGACGGAGACGCGGCTCGTCTGCTGCGCGTCCACGCCCACGAGGAGATCCTTCGAGCGCGCGGCCACCGTCGCGGCCGGCATCTGCACGCCCACGGGCTCGCCGCGCAGCTCCGCCAACGAGACGTTCAGCTCGCCTTGCAGCAGCTCGACGGCACCGGACTTCTTCACCTTGTCCGTCGCCTTGGCGGCCTGGCCGTAGATGACGACGAGCGCGTTCTCGTTCATCTGCAGCCGCGTCAGGTCCTTGAAGGTCACCTCGGCACCGGCCTCGCGCAGCGTGTTGACGGAGTCCAGCCGCCACAGCCCCTGGCCGGTGTTCGCCCGGTTCCACTCCACCTTGCCCGCGCGCTTCGCGTTGACCTCGGGCTTGATGAAGGTGAGGCGCGCGTCCGGGTCGCCCTTGATGCGCAGCACCGTGCCCGGCTTCAGCTCGTGCGGCGGCGGCCCCATCTTGTTGAGCGCATGCAGCTTCGCGGAGCCGACCGTGGCGTCGCCGAACACCTTGCGTCCCACGCTGCCGCACGTGTCTCCAGGCTGCACCACGTAGACGTCGTCATCGGCCACCTGCTGGGCCCACGACACGGCCGGGAGGAACACCACCAGGGCCAGCGCCGTGGCGAGCCCTCTAACGCTTGAGCTTCTGAGCACGCGACACCTTCCGGGTCAGATCGATCGGGTCGAGCGGCAGGGGGACGAAGTCGAACAGCCCTCCCTCCAACGCGCCGGTCACCAGGTCCCAGTCATCCGCGGGACCACATAGCAGAACAGGAGGAGAATCCGGGCGCGCGGCCAGGGCCCTCGCCTGTGCGAGAGACCCGGGCCCGTCCGCGATGACGAGCAACGCGCTGAACTCCCCCAGTGGCTCCTCCGCCGAGGGCACCCGCGCCCGAAAGCC
This sequence comes from Vitiosangium sp. GDMCC 1.1324, assembly GCF_003044305.1. GTDB lineage: Bacteria > Myxococcota > Myxococcia > Myxococcales > Myxococcaceae > Archangium. Next base: position 168,951 of record NZ_PZOX01000010.1, read on the forward strand.
ACACGCGCCGAGCGACATCACCAGCGTGTTCCCCGCGCCCTCCTGATTCTTGGAAACCAGCACGGCCACGGGAGCCCCGCCGGCCACGGGCCTCGGCACGGGCACCTCATGGCGCACGAGCCCGGCTCCGCGCTCCGTCTTCTTCCCCTCGCCTCGCTTCTTCGGCGCGGCCACCACGGGGTCGGCGAGCACGGCCAGCAACTCCTGGCGCAGGGCTGTCGCGTCCGCCGGGCGCGCCTCGGGCAGCTTCTCCAACGTCCTCATCACCACGGCCTCGAGCCGCTCGGGAAGCGAGAGGTCCGGCCGGGCCTCGCGGAACGAGGGCACCGGCTTGTAGAGGTGCGCGGCGGCCATCTCCGCCGAGGCCATCACCGGGAAGGGAGGCACCCCGGTGAGCAGCTCGTAGAGCACGCACCCCAGCGAGTACAGGTCGCTGCGTCCATCCAGCGGCAGCCCGCGCATCTGCTCCGGGGACATGAAGCCCGGAGTGCCCACGGCCATGCCCTCCTGGGTGAGGCGCACGTTCAGCTCTCCGCCGAGCGCGGCCAGGCCGAAGTCGAGCACCTTCACGCGCTCGCCGCCCGGGTGGGGCTCGAGGAAGAGGTTCGCGGGCTTGAGGTCGCGGTGGATGATGCCGAGCGCATGTGCGGCCTCCAGCACCTCGAGCACCTGCACGGCCAGGCCCACCGCACGCGGCACGGGCAGCGCGCCCTCGCGCATCAACAGGGAGTCCACCGTCTCCCCGGACACCAGCTCCATGGCGAGGAAGAGGAAGCCGGTGTCGAGCCCGTAGTCGTAGACCTCCACCGAGCCCGGGTGGCGCAACCGGGCCAGCACCTGGGCCTCGCGCTGGAAACGCTCGGAGAAGCCGGGGGCTCTGGCGATGTGCGGGTGCATCACCTTGAGGGCCACGCGGCGGCCCAGGCCGAGCTGCTCCGCCTCGTAGACCGCGCCCATGCCCCCCTGGCCGAGCGCACGCAGGACGCGGAAGCGCTCGCCGACGATCTGGCCCGGCCGAGGCATCACACCGGCACCTCGTAGACGCTGGTGGCGGCGGAGCGGCCATGCAGCTTGCGCTCACCCACGGGCACCAGCTCCAGGGCGCTCTGACCGATGCGTTCGCGCGTGGCCTCGCTGACGAGGATCTGCCCGGGCTGGGCCATGGACTCGAGCCGCGCGGCCACGTTCACCGTGTCGCCGATGACGGTGTACTCCATGCGCTTCTCGCTGCCGACGTTGCCCGCCACGGCGGGGCCGGTGTGCACGCCGATGGCCAGTTGGATCTCGATGCCCCAGCGAGCGCGCCAGCGGCGGTTGCCCACGTCGAGCCAACGGCGCAGGTCCTCGGCGGCCTGCACCGCGCGCAGCGCGTCATCCGGGTGCGACTGGGGCGAGCCCCACACCGCCATGATGCAGTCGCCGATGAACTTGTCGATGATGCCGCCCCGCCGCTGGATGATCTCCGTGGCGAAGGTGAACAGCTCGTTGAGCAGCGCGACGATGGTCTCCGGAGACTGGGACTCGGACAGCTTGGTGAAGCCCACCACGTCCGCGAAGAGGACGGTGACCTCGCGGCGCTCGCCTCCGAGCCGCAACTGGTCCGGGTTGGACACCACCAGATCCACCACGTCCGGAGACAGGTAGCGGCTGAGGGCCGCGCGCACCTGGGTCTGGGTGATGACCTCGCGCTCCTTGGCCTCCAGCGTCAGGGCCATGCTGTCGAAGGCGCGGCCCAGGGTGCCCAGCTCATCCGCGCGCCGGGTGACACGCTCGCCCACGCCGCGGAAGGTGCGCTCGGCGAGCGCCCGCGTCGCCGCCACCAGGTCTCGAATGGGCCGGGTGAGCTGCCGGGCTCCGAGCAGGCCCACCACGAGCGCCACCAGCGCGGCCACCACGAGCGCGACGAGGATGAGCCTGCGCATCTCCGACAGCGAGGCGTACGCCACGGACCGGGGCTGCTGCACCGCCACCGCCCAGCCCCGCTCGGAGAGTACCTCCAGAGAGCCGAGCATCTCCTGATCGCCCTGGCGGAAATCCGAGACGGCGGCCATGTCCGTGCCGAACGAGGAGTCGCCACTCAGCGCCGCGAAGAGACCATACTGGGAGAGGTCCTCACGTGCCGCCACGCGAGCCGGGTCCGCGTGGAGCACGAGCCGCCGCTGCCGGTCCACGACGAACACATTCTCGCGCGAGCCGAGGAACTTCTCGCCGAGCTCGCCCATCAGCTTGCACAGATCGCCAAGCTTCACCTGGGTACCCAGGATGGCGCGCACGGACCCATCACGAACGATGGGGAAGAACACCTCGAGCACCGGTTCGCCCTGCGCGCTGGCGCGCACGCCCTGGACGACGAGGTGCCCGCTGGAGGCGAGGGCCTGGAGGAGCCCCGGCTCCAACCGGGAGGCGAGCTCCGGGGCCGGCACCTCGTTCGCCTTCACGGTCTTCACACTCTGGCCGCTCGGGGCGTAGAGCGTGACGAAGTCAAAGTTGCCCAGGGCCGCCATCCGGGAGCCCACGAGGGCGAAGCGCGTGGCATCGTCCCCCTGCCCGGGCGCGAAGAGGATCTGCCCGATGCCCTCGAGATCCTGCTCGACGCGCGCCACCTCGCCCCGGACGGCCCGCTGCATATCACCAACGATGGACCGCTGCAGGTCGCGGACGAGCACATCAAGGGCGTTCGCGTTGATGTCGATCATCGCCCAGCCCAGCCCCACCAGTGGAGGCAGCGCACAGACCAGGATGAGGAGGAACAGGCGCGTGAAGAGCGGAATGCCACGCGAGGCCGCCGGGCCCTTCTCGTCGGACGGGGGACCAGGCACCTGCGTGCCGCGCTCCGCGCTGCGAGTCTCCACTACGGGGACAGGGGTCGCCGCCATCGGGGTATCTGGGGGTGCCGCGGGTCGGAAGTGGACGTCGGGGATTGCTCCCGCTTACCACACTCCCGGTGGGTGTGCGGAATGAGCCCTTGACCCGCTCCACAACCCGCCCGCCCCCTCCACGAGGAGGCGCGTGGATCGCGGGCGCCGCGCTACACTTCGCGCTCCCCTTCCCTTCGAGGAGATCCGGTCATGAGCATCGACAAGCCCGCTTCCGCCCCCTGGCTCGCGGCGGTCCTGCTCCCGCTGCTGGCGGCCTGTGGCCCCACGGATGCCGGCGAGGCCCTGCGCGCCCTGGGCGAGTATCAGGACGGCCTCATCACCTTCTATGACGCGGATGGCTCGGGCAACTGCAGCTTCGCGCCGAGCCCGGGAAACCTGGACGTGGCGGCGATGAACATCGGCCAGTACCAGGACAGCGCGGTGTGCGGCGCGTGCGTGGAGATCGAAGGCCCCAAGGGCAACCTGAACGTGCGCATCGTGGACTCCTGCCCCGACTGCCCCGACAAGGGCCACCTGGACCTCAGCCAGGAGGCCTTCGCGAAGATCGCCAACCCCGTCGACGGCCGCGTGAAGGTGCGCTGGCGGATGGTGACCTGCGATGTGCAGGGCCCCATCCGCTACCACTTCAAGGACGGCAGCTCGCAGTGGTGGACCGCCATCCAGGTGCTCAACCACCGCCTGCCCGTGGCGAAGCTCGAGTACTGGAAGAACGGCGCCTGGGTGAACGTGAAGCGTGAGAGCTACAACTACTTCGTCGAGCCCAACGGCATGGGCACCGGCTCCCTCAAGGTACGGGTGACGGCCTCGGATGGGCAGACGCTCGAGGACACCCTCCCTGGCGCCGCCTCCGACAAGACCTTCGACGGGGCGGCCCAGTTCAAGGCAGGCTGAAAAAGTGAAATAATCCCGCCATGGGCCTGTTGGAAGCTGGGACCCTGGCGTCGCCGATCGTTCAACGTCGTCTCGAGCTGGCGAGCCAGCTCTACGGGCGTACAGGAGAGCTGTTGCGCCTGGAGCCGGGCCGGCTGCGCTTCTCGCTGGGGGTGTCGCTGGCGGATATCCGGCTCCCCTTCCACATCACCCCCGAGGCCGCCGCGCTCTTTTCCCAGGGCGCGCGCCAGCTCGCGATGATGCTGCTGTCGAGGCACCGGGACCTGGTCTCCACCGGGGAGTTCGATCGCTTCCTCCTGGTGGAGGAGTACGCCACCCTGCCCGCGCTGCCGGCGACGCTGACGCCCGGCACGGGGGGTCCGGACACGCGAGCGGCCGCGGACCTGGCGACGCTCACGCACCCGTTGCTGACGGGCGGGGTGATGGCGGCATGGCTGGGGCCTGGAGGCGGAGGCCGCTCCCTGGTGGCGCTGGTCATCGAGCTGCTGCGGCGCGCCTTCGGCGAGATGCGCGAGTCGCGCGGGCGTGAGGAGACTCCGGCGCTGGTGGCGCTGATGCTGTCCACGCAGCTGCCGGGCGTGGAGAGCGCCCTGCGCGCGTTGAACCTCCCGCCCGCGGTGCAGCGGCAGGTGATGACGGCCGCGAACACGGGCCTGTACCTCGCCCTGCGGCTGGGGGTGGAGCGGGCGCTGCGGGAAGCCCAACCTTCCGAGGAGCTGGCCGTGCGCATCGAGTCGGCGCTGGGGCCCATGGCGGTGCTGGGAGGAACGAAGCCGCTGCTGACGGGCGGCGCCACGCTCTACGGCTGCGAGCTGCTGGCCGGAGTCCCCGACGCGGAGAAGCTGGTGGCGCAGTACCCCGGTGGCCTGCCGGTGGACACGGTGCGGGCCACGCTGGAGAAGCTGCTCGCGAGCGACGACACACTGGCGCGCAAGGCCGAGCAGGCGGTGGGCGTGAGTGCCCTGCACGAGGGGCTGGTGCGCTCGACGCGCCTGGGCGAGGCCGGCGGCTTCCAGTCGGCGCTGACGCAGTACCTGCGGGAGCTCGCCACGCGCCCCGTGGCCCTGACGGCGCTGCTGGCCGATGACAAGGCGCGCAAGCAGTTCGTGAAGGACTTGCGAGGGTACGCGGACACGCTGAAGGGCACCGCGGCCGAATCGCTGAAGGACCTGGCCACGAGCCTCAAGGAGTACTCGGCCAAGGCGCCGGCCGAGGCCGCTGGACTCTCGCGCACGGAGGCCCAGGCCATCTACGCGAGGGCCGCCACGGCATTCGTCTGCGACCTGTGGCTGGAGCGCTCGCTATTCCCGCTGCGGCGCATGCTGAACCTGCGCACGGGCGCCGAGGAGGAGGGAGGGCTGGAGGCGGAGTACCAGACGGGGCGGCTCTACCTGCTCTCCACGCGCCCCGAGCCCATCCTGCGCTCGGCGGTGAGCACCCCGGTGGCGCACCTGTTCGTGGACGTGAAGGACTTCACCCGGCGCACCCAGTTGCTCGGCGGCGCGGCGATGGCGGACTTCCTGCGGCGGGAGTTCTACCTGCCCATCCTCACCGAGGCGAAGGCGCTCTACGGCGGCATGAGGCAGCTGGCCGACAAGGGTGGCGTCTCGGTCAACAACCTGCTGGGGGACGCGCTCTCGATGAGCGGGACGGTGGACCGGCTGGTGACGCTCGCGGTGGCCATCCAGCGCCACCTGGTGTCGTACGAGAAGCGGCTGGCACAGGCCATCTCCCACGAGCAGGTGGAGGCGGCGCTGAAGGCGCTGGAGGAGGAGTACGAGCGCAAGCTGCAATCGGCCCGGCCAGGGGTGCGGCCCATCCTCCAGAGGGAGAAGGAGTCAGCGCTGGCGCGAGCCCGGGGCGAGGGCCTGGAGGCGGGAGTGTTCGTCTCCTACGGTCCCGCGCCCCTGATCATCACCCTGGAAGACGACGTCTTCGGCCTGTCGAAGGTGGCCATCGCGGACCGCATCAACGAGAGCGCCCGGGGCACGGCCCGCTCCGGAGCGGCGAGGGCGAAGGCGGACGCGATGCTCGCGCAGGAGAGGCAGCGGCGGGGAAAACCTTCGCTGGCACATCCCTGGAGGGTGTTCGTGGGCGCGCCGCTGTCCCTGCACATCCCCTACTCGGCCGAGGCAGAGGCCCGCGCGGCGCTGAAGGCGGGAGACGTGGCGGGGGCGATGCGAGCGCTGGAGCAGTCGGTGCGCGACTCGCTGGAGGACACCGCGAAGCAAGGAGAGGACGCCCCGGGAGACATCTACAACGCGGGCGTCGCGATCTCCGAGGAGACGCTGCTGGCCTACCAGGAAGCGGTGGGAGATCAGCGGCTCTTCTGCCAGTTCGAGCTGGCGCCGGAGGCGCTGCACCCCGACATCCGCGAGCGCTACTTCTTCCCGCCCGAGCCGCTGCGGCTGACGGTGGGCTTCCACCCGACCGGCGAGTTGGCGGAGGTGTTCCGCTTCGCCGGGCGGGTGATGTTCAAGGGGCTCGAGCGCAAGGGAGGGCTCGGAGTCTGGGAGCTGGTGGAGGAGCATGGCGTGGGCCGGCTCTTCGCGCGGCACCACGCCTCGGAGTGGCTCCGGACCCGCTGGCGGACGGCCTGACTACAGCCGCTGGAGGGCGAAGCGCGAGTGGGTCTTCATGCCGCCCATGCCGCCCGAGGACTGGTCAGTGGTCTGAGAGCCCTCGATGCGGATGAGCCGGCCAGCGGCCACGTCGAAGCCGCCGGTGACGTCGACATCCACCTTCATGCTCATCGCGCTCGGGCCGGCGCCGCCACCCATGTTCATGCCGCCCATGTTCATGCCACCCATGTTGGCCTGAGCGGAGCCTTCGTCCTCGTCACCGGCGGGAGCCTCGGCCTTCTGGGCCACGGTGGTGTGGAGCTGGGCCACGTTGTTCTCAATCTCGGAGAGCGTGGTCGCCATGGCACCCATGGGGGTGGACACCTCGACGCGGCCGCCCGGAGACATGTCGCCCTCGGGGAGCACCATCATCTCGAAGATCTGCTTGGGGAGGGCGTCCACACCGGGGTCCTCCTCCTTGATCTGCACCGCCTTGAGCGCGGGAGGCACCTTCTTCTCCTCCATGGCGAGGGAGACGGAACCGGACTTCGGGTCCACGGAGGCGACCACGTCGACGCGCGAGTCGCCCGCGGACAACGAGGCACTGGCGCCCCTGGGGCCCACGGTCGCGTTGTGCACGCCCACGAAGGTGCGGCCCTCTTGGACGTAGATGGTGACCATCCGGTAGAACTTCGCGTGGCCCTTGCGGTCCACCTCGGCCTTCACCTTCTTGGCGGCGGGCGGGATCTTGTCGAGGGTGGTGACGCGCTTGTCGCCCTGGATGAGGGCCATCTTCTCCAGGGTGAGCTCCATCTCGGCGGTACCGTCCGGGCGCACGGCGAGCACCTTCTGGCTGAAGGTCGACTGGACCTTCACGCGGATGTTCATACCGCCGGCGCCCATGTCCATGCCGGGCATCTGCATGCCGCCCATGGCGGGCATCTTCATCTCGATGGTCGACTCGTCCTCGTACTGGAAGCGGTGCACATCCCCCTTCTTCCATTGATAGTTCAGCTCCACGGCGGAAGCGGAGCCAGCGGAGAACAGGACCAGAGCGGCGGCGAGACTGCGAGAACAAGGACGCATGAGAATTCCCCCCTCCCGGGGGATGACGGTGGGCGCGACCGCCCACCGGTCACGATCAGCGTTGCGAGGTATGGCGCTCGGGACGTGGCGCCGCCGGAATTATTCTCCAGGCCTCGGTCCCACGAGAAGACACGCAGTGCGTCAGTGGCACGCACGGCGCACCGGGAGGATGAACGGTGCACCGGGTGGATGAAGAGACATCGCGCTGGGCGGGAGCACCCCACTCTGGCCTAGACTGGGGAGCGTGACGGACACGCCCGACACCCTCCTGGATGGAACCCACACTGTGCTCACGCCCGAGTACGTGGAGTTCCGCTTCACGCTGGCGGGCATCTACTCGCGCTTCCTGGCGTGGCTGCTGGACACGGTGCTCGTGATGATGGGCACGAGTGCGGTCCTCATGGGACTCAGCATGGTGATGCTGGCCTTTCCCGGCTTTGGCAACGCCCTGAGCTTCGTCGTCTACTTCCTGGTGGACTGGGGCTACGGCATCGCGCTGGAGTCGGCCTGGAGCGGGCAGACGGTGGGCAAGCGGGTGATGGGCCTGCGCGTCATCCAGCAGAGCGGGGTGCGCATCGGCTTCTACCATGCGGCGCTGCGCAACCTGGCGAGGCCGGTGGATCGCCTGCCCTTCCTCTACCTGGTGGGAGGGGTGACGGCTCTGCTGTCCGGCTCGCACCAGCGGCTGGGGGACATGCTGGCGGGCACCATCGTGGTGCGTGAGCGCCGCCTCAAGGCCCCCTCGGCCATCGGGAACGCGGCCGGCGAGGGGCTGCTGGCGGATCCCCTCTTCGTCGCGCGGGTGAAGCGGCTGAGCGCCGAGACGCGGGAACTGGTGCTCTCCGCGGCGCTGCGGCGCGAGGAGCTGCGGATGGAGGCCCGGTTGCGCCTCTTCTCCGCGCTCGGCACGAAGCTGCAGGAGCTGCTGGCCATGGAGAAACCAACCCACCTCTCGGACGAGAAGTGGACGCTCCTGGTGGCCGCGGCCCTCATTCCCCCTCCCGGCGCACGGTCCCTCGCCGGGGCGCGCGCGGTGGCCTGAGCAGGCCAATGACAGACTTCACCCCAAGGCCTTACATGACAGACATGGAGTGAAGCCAGGGTTGGCCATCAAACACCGTGGGCCGGCCGGGCATCTCCGGATGACGCCAGCCTCAGGGGGTGTAATCACTCGCATGCTAGAGGTGGAGACGACCCCGCAGCATGGAGACAAACCAATGCAGGTCACACGTGTATCTTTGCGAGTTCTCTCCCTCTTCGCCGTGATCCTTTCCGTGGGATGCACCCGGCACCTGACGCCAACGGTCAAGGTGGACCTCCCGGCGGCCGCGCCTCGGACCATGAAGGTCGCGCTCGTCATCCCCGAAGCGCTTCGGACGCGGACGGACGTCTACGGCTCCTTCGGCACGCTGGGCGCTGCCAATACCTGGGTGTGTGAAACGGGCGAGGGGCTCATCCCCGCGCTCGAGCGGGTGGCGAAGGCGACCTTCCAGGACGTCCGGGTCGTATCGACCGCCGAGGAAGCCAGCGACGCCGAGCTCCGTCTCGAGCCCACGGTCACCGAGCTCCGCCAGATGCCGGAACGAGAGGGATTCTGGATCTCCTTCCAGCTCCGGGCGGTCGCACGCAACGGCGCTGGAGCGCCCTGGCTGGACAAGACGTACTCGGAGATCGAGGAAGGGAGCACGGCCGCGGCGGTGTGGGGCGGTGCCTTCGCCGCGACGGAGGCGCTCCTGACACCTACGGAGCGCGCCATGGGACGGGCGCTCCAGCAGCTCGCGCAGGACCTGCGGCAGGTGGCCGAGCCTCAGCAGCCTCGGACCTGATCATCTGCCCGAAGTGCCCGGCGAGCAGGTCCGTCGGGCACGCCCGCCGAAGGGCGCTTGAAACGGCGGGCGATGACCCTAGAAATAGACGGCCGTGCCCGCGGACAGGATGAGCGAGGTCTGCACCCGCTCCGACAGCGACAGGTAGGCGTTGAACTGCGCCCGCGCGCCCAGGCTGACGGAGTCCGACACGAAGAACTCGATGCCCGCGTTGGGCCCCAGGCCCACGAAGTTCTGCTCCCCCTGATCCTTGAAGACGTGCAGGTAGCTCAGGTCCGCGCCGATATAGGGGCGGATGTTCTCCTCCATGAAGAGGTAGCGGATGCCCAGCGACGGGGCCAGGCCCACCACCCGATGCCCGGTGATGGGGTCCTCCGGAAAGGCGATCTTCGTCAGCGAGACGACCTCGAAGCCATTCTCGATGTAGAGGCTGGCGTCGAAGCCGATGAACACGGTGCTGTCGAGGCTCGCCGTGTTGTTGAAGTTCATGTAGCCCGCCGACAGGCCCAGGCTGTGGTTGGCGAACTGGGCGTGAGCAGGAGCGGCCATGACGAGGGCCGCCAGGAGACCAAGAGCGGAGAAGAACGAGCGCATGGCGCCGGACTCTACCGCCCCGGGCGCGTCGGCTAAACCACCGAAACCGCAAGGGTTCCCCCGCGCCTGGGGCGTTGATCCTGGAGGGGGGCATCTCCTACACTCCCGCCGATCATGCCTTCCCTCCGTTCCGCGCTCGCCCTTCCCCTGCTCCTGGCCACCAGCTGCGTCAACACGCCGCCCCCGTCCGACCGGGCCCTGGTCAACAACGAGCTGTGCACCCAGGAGATCAGCAAGGGGGACCTCAAGCAGGCCGAGGTGTACTGCGACCTGGGTCTGGAATTCGCTCCCCAGTACTCGGACCTGTGGTCCAACAAGGGCCTCATCGCCATGTACTCGGGGAACAAGACCAAGGCGAAGGAGTTCTTCATCAAGGCCATCCGCTTCAACCAGGAGCAGGCCTCCGCCTACATGAACCTCGGCAGGCTGTACCTGGACGAGGGCGCGCTCGGGAAGGCGCACGACAACCTCCAGCGCGCGCTCAAGGTGAATCCGGACTACGTCGAGGCCCGGTACAACCTGGGGCTCACCTACCTCAACATGGAGAAGCTGGACAAGGCGGAGAAGGAGTTCCTCACCCTGCTGGCGATCGACCCCAACAACGCCCAGGTCCACCACGACCTCGGCATCGTCAAGTACCGCCTGGACGACAAGGAAGGGGCCGTGGAGGAGATGCAGAAGTGCGTCCAGATCGCCCCCGGCTTGAACCCCGAGTGGTGGAACAACCTGGGCGCGATCTTGATGGAGCTCAGCCGCTTCGAGGAAGCCCGGCAGGCCTTTGGCAGCTGTCTGGCCATCAAGGCGGACCACCCGCAGTGCATCAACAACCTGAGCATCTCCCAGCGCAAGGCGGCCCTCACCAGCTCGGGCCTCAAGGAGTTCCGCGACACGCAGAAGGCGGAGAACACCCCGTCGGCCCTCTTCGTGCTGGCGCGCAAGTACAAGGACCAGGGGCTGCTGTCCGAGGAGGAGCGCACCTACAAGGACTGCCTCAAGCTGGACAACAAGTACGCCCCCTGCCACTACGGCCTGTTCCAGATCTACTCGGACGCCCAGAAGCGCCAGGGGGCCGAGGTCGCCTGCAAGAACTTCCTCAAGTACGGCTCGGTGGAAGAGTTCCCCACCGAGACGGAAACATGCGAGAAGTTCCTCAGCGCGCAGTCGTACTAGCGCCCGTTCCCGGTCTCGAGTTCCGCCATCGCGATGAGCGTCAGGCTTACGGTCAAGCAGAGCAGTGAGGCAGGTGGCGGCGCCACCGAGCACGTCCTGGACGAAGCCACCATCACCCTGGGCCGCGACAAGGGCTGCCAGGTGGTGCTGGCGCAGCAGGCGGTGTCGCGCAACCACGCCCGCATCACCCAGGAGGGCAACCTCTTCTTCCTGGAGGACCTGGGCAGTGCCTACGGCACCCAGGTGAATGGCAAGGCGCTGCCCAAGGGAGAGAAGCGGCTGCTGCGCAATGGTGACGTCATCGCCATCGCCCAGTTCGACATCCGCTTCGACAAGGTGGCGGACCTGCCGCACGACGTGGACTCCCAGAAGACGTCCTTCGTCGCCCGCAACATGGTGAAGGACGTGATGCGGGGCCTGTCCGGCGGCGAGGAGCGCTACCTCCGGGTGATGAACGGCCCGCGCGAGGGCGAGCGCCTGGAGATCAACGACGCCCAGGAATTCGTCATCGGCCGGGACGAGTCGGCGGACATGATCTTCCAGGACGACCTCATCTCCCGCCGGCACGTGAAGGTGCGGCGCGACTGGTCCGGCACGCACGTGGAGGACCTGGGCAGCCGCAACGGCATCAAGGTCAACCGCAAGCGCGTGTCGCGCAAGATGCTCCGGGACGGCGATGAGCTGGAGGTGGGCGGAGTCCGCTTCGTCTACGTCTGCCCGTCCGAGGCCCCCGAGGAGCAGGCCGAGGTGCTCGCCGCGGAAGTGGCCGCGGTCTCGTCCGCGAAGGAGGAGGCCAGCGCCACGAACTCGCTCCCGGCCGCACGCGAGCGCACGGGCTCGACGAAGCGGGCGGCTGCCGCCACCGAGAAGCCCTCGGAGCCGGAGGCCGCCCAAGCCGAGGCCCCGGAGCCGGAAGCCGCCGCCGAGGAGCCCGCCGCGGCTCAGCCGGAAGAGCAGCCGGCCGCGCAAGAGGAGCCGCCCGCGGAGGAGCCCGTGCGCGCTCCACCCTCGAGGCCCGTGCGCCATGAAGAGCCCGCGGATGAAGCGTCCGAGAAGGACGTGAAGCGCTACATCCCGCTGGTGGTGCTGGGCGTCATCGGCCTGATGGCCCTGGCCGTGCTGATCGCCCTGTTCGCCGTCTGAGGCTGAGGCCTCGGCGGGTCCGATGCCACCATCGGACCCGCGTCCCCGGGTGGCCTAGCGGATGGAGATGCGGGCCACCGGCTGGATGTTGAGGTCCGGCGACAGCTCCTGGAAGCTGACGACGGAGAACGGCGGGTTGAACTCGAACTCGAGCAGCTTGCGCACGTAGCGCCGGATGTCCATCGCGGTGAGGATGACGGGGCGCTGCGCGCTGGGCGGCAGGTGGCCGCACTCGGTCTTGACCGCCTGGACGATCTCCTGGGCGATGTCCGGCTCCAGCGCCAGGTGGGTGCCCGCCGAGGTGCGCTTGATGGAGCCGCGGATGGCCTCCTCAATCTGCGGATCCAACAGGTAGACGACCAGGGTGCCAGTGCCTCGCGCGAACTTGTGGGACACGTAGCGCCGCAGGCTGGAGCGCACGTGCTCGGTGAGCATCACGTTGTCGGCCTCGACCTGGCCGTACTCGGCCAGAGCCTGGAGGATGCCGCGCATGTCTCGGATGGAGATCTCCTCCTCCGCCAGGCGCCCGAGGATATCCGTGAGCTTGAGGACGTTGATGACCTTGGGGATGACTTCCTTGACGATGGCGGGGAAGGCCTTCTCCAGCTGGTCGAGCATCGACTGCGTCTCCTGGACGCCGATGAACTCGCGAGCCTGGCGGCGCAGAACGGCCGCCAGATGGAGGATGATGTAGCCGGGCACATCCCAGGTGGTGAGGCCCGCGGCCTCGAGCGTGTCCTTGTACTGCTCGGGCACCCACGCGGCCGGCTGGCGGGTGGCGGGATTGATCGCCTCGAAGCCCTGGATGTTCATCAGCTTCAGGCGCTCCACCGTGTCGTTGACGAGCACGTGGCCGATGGTGGCCTGGCCCGTCACCACGGGAATCTCGTTGATCTGGACCTGGTACGAGCCGGGAGGCAGGTTCGGGTTGCCACGCGCGCGCACGCCGGGGAAGCGCACGCCCAGCTCCACGAAGAGGCCGTCGCGCATGAACGGGATGAGCTCGAAGAGGAACTTGCCGCTGTCCTGGCGCGAGTCCACGTAGGGCACCAGGGCGTCGGAGACCTCCAGCACGATGGGCGTGACTACGGGGATGAAGAGCTCGGAGTCCGGGTTGATGGGCTCCTTGGGCTGCGGCTCGGTGGCGGCCGGCGTCTCGCCCGGGGGCGTCTCCCCGGCGAGTCCACCCTCCTCGCCCCCCGCGCCCGCCTTGTCCTTCTTCAGCATCACCCAGGCGCCGTAGCCAGCTCCACCGCCGAGCAGGAAGAAGGGAATCTTGGGCAGACCGGGGATGAGGCCGAGCACGAAGAGCATGCCCGCGGCGATGGCGATGGCCTTCGGATAGGCGGTGAGCTGGTCGCCAATGTCCTTGCCGAGGTGGTTGCCCTCCTCGTCGCCGCCCACGCGCGTCACGATGATACCGGCGCAGGTGGAGATGAGGATGGCGGGGATCATTCCCACCAGGCCGTCACCGATGGTGAGCAGCGTGTACTTCTGCGCCGCGCTCGCCACGTCCATGCCCTTCTGCATCACGCCGATGACGAGGCCGCCGACGATGTTGATGACGGTGATGATGATGCTGGCGATGGCGTCGCCCTTGACGAACTTCATCGCGCCGTCCATGGCGCCGAAGAGCTGGCTCTCGCGCTCCAGGTCGCGGCGCTTGCGCTTGCCCTCCTCCTGGTCGATGGAGCCCGCGCGCATGTCCGCGTCGATGGACATCTGCTTGCCGGGCATGGCGTCCAGGGTGAAGCGCGCGGCCACTTCCGCCACGCGCTCGCTGCCCTTGGAGATGACGATGAAGTTGACGATGACGAGGATGACGAAGATGACCAGACCGACGACGAAGTTGCCCTGAACCACGAAGTGGCCGAAGGCCTCGACGACCTCGCCCGGATCACCCGTGAGCAGGATGAGGCGCGTCGTGGAGATGGTGAGCGCCAGCCGGTACATCGTGGTGATGAGCAGCAGCGTCGGGAACACCGACAGCCGCAGCGCCTGGGGGACGTACAGGGAGATGAGCAACAGCACCACGGAGATGCTGATGTTCAGGGTGAGCAGCACGTCCAGCAGCAGCGTGGGCAGCGGGACGATCATCATCCCGATGATCGCCACCACCACGCAGGCCAGGACGATGTCGGAGTATTTGGACAGGAAGCTGTTGCTCTGGGCTGACATTCAGCCCGCAATCCTAGCGAGACCCGCTTACTTTCCCAAGCCTCCGCCAGCCCCCCCCTTCAGGTAGCGGCGCTCAGCCCTTCGCCGAGTCCCCACCGGCGTCGCGCTGGGCTTCCTCGGCGCTCTGAAGGGCCGCCGCGGCCAGGATGCGCGCACGCTCGGTCAGTGGATCCTTGTTCTCGGGGTCCAGCTCCACGACCCGGGAGAAGTCACGGGCCGCTTGCAGGATGTTGCCCAGACGGAGGTTGACTTCCCCGCGGTTGACGAGCGCGGCGCAGTCCTCGGGGTTGAGCGCCAGGGCCTCGTTGAAGTACGCGAGCGCGGTGTCCAGCTCGTCCACGGCCAGGCAGATGGCCCCGAGCGCCGTGCGGTAATAGCCCTCGGAGGCATCGCGCGCCGCCAGGTCCTCGAAGATGGCGCGGGCCTCGTCGTAGAGCCCCTGCTCGTAGGCCTGGAACCCCTGCATGGCCCTTTCAAGAATCTCGGGTCCCGACAGCGGACGTGGAGCCTCGGTCGAAGCCATAGCCTTGGGTTCAGTCGTCATCTGCGCGGATCCCTCATGCAGGCGCGGAGCCCGGAGTGCGTGCCCCGGAGCCTAACCCGCGAGCGCCTCGACCACCAAGAGCCGGATGAACCCGAAATCCGATGAAAAAGAGGAGGAAACTCCTGGGGTCACTTCCCGATAATTCAGGTGTAAGCTGCGCCACTCCACCCCCCTCCCTGGAGATACCACCATGGGCGTCACCAACGATTCCCTCAACGCCATCCGCAACGCCTCCACCGCCACCTTCAAGCAGGGCATCAACCAGGACCTGCTGGCCGGCCTCGAGGGCGCGGACCGTACCCGCATGGAGGCCCAGCTCAAGCTCCAGCAGCAGCAGGAGACCGTCGCGTTCGTCTCGAACACGCTGAAGAAGCTGAACGAGATCGCGATGAGCGTCATCAACAACATGCGCTAACTGCTGGCGGCTCCTCGCCGCTGTGCCCCGAGCCGGATTCGCATGGCCCTGCCACCGCGAGTCCGGCTTCGTCATTTCTGGAGAGCAGCCCTCACCACCGGGCGGACCTGGCCAGCGACCTCACCCGGTGCGTGAGCTACCCCTTCAACTTCCCCAGCGCAGGGTTCTTCATCCACGTCTTGAACGACTCGAGGTCCTGCTGCTGCTGCTTCTCCGGGGCGGCGGGCTGGGCGGGAGCGGCTGGCACGGGCACCTCGCCCGTGAGGGACCGGGCCCGCTGGGTGGAGCTGGTCTCGAAACTGTCCTTCTTGGCGGCGGTCTTCGCGGCGGCCCGTGGCGCGGCGGCACTCGCGGGAGCAGGTGGCGAAGCCGCTTCGGACTCATCCCCCGGCCTGGCGAAGCCCCGCGCCACGAAGAAGGCCTGCGTCCACTCCAGGGCTTCCGTGAGGATGGCGGGCACCGCGGCGGAAGTGTCCTCCGAAAAACGGAGGAAGGCTTCTTGAACGTCCTGGAAGACCTGGGGCTCGATCCCCGCGCCCTGCCGGGTGCTGCTCACCAGGACCACCATCTTGCGCAACACCTGATGCAGGGTGCCCGTGGGACTGGCGCTCTTCGCGGCCTTCTCCAGGCCCGCGATCAATGGGTCCCTCCTGGCGAGCAATTCAGGCGGCGCCTCGGGGTGCGCTTCAGTCACTCGAGGCTTGGACGTCGACATGGACGATTCCCTCCAGAGGCGGCCGGAGTCTAGCAGAACCCGTATCACCCTTGTCCCCGCGGAAGAGCCCCTTCGGATGCGCGGTGTCGCGGGACTTCCACGTGCTGAAAAAATGATGGCCGCCCGCGCCCTCACGCTCTCTCTGGAGCGGAAGAACCGACCGGGCGACCATGTCGCTGCTCATGGATGGGAGATCCGGAGATCACCCCCACATGTCCTGAGACAGCTCCTTGCCGCGGGCCATGATCTTGCTCATGAAGTAGTCGTTCGCCATCTTCATGGTCGTCTCGTAGCCCCTGTGCTTGGAGACGCTCTTGTTGGCGGCGTCCTGGATCTCCTCCGCCGTGGCGTTCGGGTTCTCGCGAACGAACTTCTCCATGTCCGCCGATACCTTCTCCTTGTAGCGGTTGATGCGGGAGTCACCGAGGTAGGCCAGGCTCGACTTGGCCTTGATCTTCTGCTCAGAGGAGACGGCGCTGTTCAGCACGCCTTCCCAGGCGGCCTTCGCCTCGCTGGGGGAGAGCTTCTGCGTCTGGGTGGCCTGAACCTGGGAGCTGCCAACGTTCGAGATGGTCGACATGGAATGCTTCCTCCGTAATTTGGAACTCTGTAGGGCATTATCGCCGCAATCGGTCGCGAGTTGCGTCCCCTGAAGGATTTTCCGATCCCCAATAGGGCTCGAAATGGGCCGGAAAATGAGGAGGAAACTCCCGGCGGCCTCCACCGATAATCCTGGTGTAAGCAGCTTCGCACCCCACTTCCAAACCGCTTTCCTCCTTCGGAGATACCACCATGGGCATCACCAACGACTCCCTGAACGCCATCCGCAACGCCTCCACCGCCACCTTCAAGCAGGGCATCAACCAGGACCTGCTGGCCGGCCTCGAGGGCGCTGACCGCACCCGCATGGAGGCTCAGCTCAAGCTCCAGCAGCAGCAGGAGACCGTCGCGTTCGTCTCGAACACGCTGAAGAAGCTGAACGAGATCGCGATGAGCGTCATCAACAACATGCGCTAACTGCTGGCGGCTTCTGGCCGCTGTGCTCCGAGCCGGATTCGCGTGGCCCCGCCACCGCGAGTCCGGCTTCGTCGTTTTTGCGGGCAACCCTCCAGCGGGCCGGTCCGCGCGACGGGCACTTCTCGGGCCGGTGTGCCCCAGGACAGGGCACACCGCCCGGCCTTCGAACTAGCCCTTCACCTTCCCCAGACCCGGGTTCTTCATCCACGTCTTGAAGGACTCGAGGTCCTGCTGCTGCTTGTCCGCGGGAGGAGCCGGCTGGCCGGCCGGCGGCGGAGGCACGTCACCGGTGATCGCGCGGGCCTTCTGGGAGGCACCCGACTCGAAGCTGTCCTTGCCACCCCGCGCCGGCGCGGGAGCCGCGGTCGCCGCCGGAGCGCTGGCCGGCGCACCCTGTACGGCGAAGCCGCGCGACGAGAGGTAGTTCTGCATCCACTCCACGGACTGCATCAGGATGGCGGGCTGCGGCTTGGCCGAGGCCTCCGGATCCTGCGCATAGCGCTGGAAGGCGTCCTTGACGTCCTGGAAGAGCTGGGGGTCGAAGGGCGCGCCCTGCTTGGTGCTGCCCAGCAGCGTCGCCATCTTCCGCATCACCTGCTGCTGGGTACCCGTGGCCGACTTCGCGGCGGCCTCCAGGTCGGCCACGAGCTTGTCGCGCTTGGCGAGCAGTTCGGCAGGCGCCTCGGGGGGCATCTCCGCGGGCACGTTCACTTTGGGATTGGACGTCGACATGAAGGATTCCTCCAGGTAGGTGCTGCAGACACTACAAAAACTCCGCGTGTCCAGAAAGAGCCGTAAACTCTCGAAATACGAGACGCCGCGCGGGGAACGAGCTCACCGGCGCGAGAGCGCGTCGATCATCGCGTTCGCCTTGCGAGCCACGGGGTCCTCCTCCGGAGCCAGGGAGGCGGCGCGGCGCAGATCCTCCACGGCCTGCGCCTTCTGCCCCATGGTCAGCCGGACCTCGGCGCGGCCCACGTAGGCCTGCGCATCGCGAGCGTCCAGCTTGAGGGCCACGTCGTAGGCGGCCAGTGCGCCCTGCGCGTTGCCGGCGGCCATCTCCACCACGCCGAGCGCCTTGGCGAAGTAGGCATCCGCGGGGTTGATGGCGTAGAGGCCCTGGAAGAGCGTGCGCGCCTCGGCGATCCGGCCCTGGTAGTAGAAGAAGTAGGCCGTCTTGGCGATGGCGTACAGCTCCTCGTCCGAGTAGCCGCGCACCTCGCGCAGCGTCGCCTTGCCTTCCGCCCAGCGCTGCACCAGCGCGGTGAGCCGGGCCTCGTCCTGCTGAGGGTTGTTGCTGTCCGATGCGGCCATGGTGCTAGTACCCCTCGTCCTGCTGCTCCTCGCGCATGCGGCGCTGGATCTCCTGAATCTCCGAGTGGACCTGGCCCACGAGCGCCAGCATCTGCGACTCGCGCTGCAGCAGGCCCTTGAGGCGCTCCATCCGCTCCGGCGGCGCATTGATGCGCCCCAGGCTCCGCTCGAGCATCTGCCGCTGCTCGCTGTCCCCGCGCCCGGCCACGCTGCCCAGGTACGGCCGGTCCGACATGCCCTCCAGGTCCGCGTCATGCCCCTTGGGGTGCGGCGGCTCGGGCAGGCGGATCTCCTCGGAGGAGTGCGCCGGGCCGATGAAGTCCAGCAGCGCCGCCGAGGCGAGCGCCGGGCTCTTCGGGTTGCCGGCCTTGCGCTTCTTGCGGTCGAACTGGGACGGGTCGACCAGCTTCTCGCGGACGGCGCGGGGTCCCCCCCAGGGCCAGACGGGTGCTCTCGGAGGCTGGTTGTTGATTTTGGCCATGGTCGGGTCCGAACCTCACTCCAGGTGGAATATCAGAGTCTACCCTACTCTCAGCGTTTGCCGCCTGACTGCTGTTCGCGCTGGAGCTCGTAGATGAAGTTGAGGACCTCCGCGACGGCGTCGTAGAGCTCCTCGGGAACCTCGTGGCCCACGTCGACACGGTAGAGCGCGTTGGCCAGGGGCACGTTCTTCAGGATGGGGATCTTGTACTGCCGGGCGAGCTCCCGGATCTTCTCCGCCTTGAGGCGCAGCCCCTTGGCCACCACGCGCGGCGCGGGATCCTTCTCCTTGTCGTACTTGAGCGCGATCGCCATCTCGACATCATCACTCATGGGAACCTCGCGTCAGGGTCGGGGCCTGCCTCAGGCCCGCGCCGCCGGGGTGTTGTTCTTCAGGCCGTAGACGAAGTTGAGCACCTCGGCGACCGCGTCATACAGCTCCTCGGGGATGGGCTCGCCCACCTCCACGCGCAGCAGGGCGTGCGCCAGGGGCACGTTGCGCAGCGTGGGGACGTCCACCTCGCGAGCCAGGGCCTTGATGCGCTCGGCCTTGAAGTCCAGGCCCTTGACCAGCACGCGCGGCGCGGCGTCCTTGTCCTTGTCGTACTTGAGCGCGACCGCCACGTGGTCCGGATTGGTGACGATGACGTCCGCGTCCTTCACGGCCTCCATCTGCGCCCCTTCCAGAATCTCGTGCGCCATCTCCTTGCGCTTGGCCTTCTGGTGCGGATCGCCCTCGCTCTCCTTGTATTCCTTCTTCACGTCGTCCTTCGACATCATCATGTCCTTCATGTAGGACTTGCGCTGCCACCAGACGTCGAAGATGGCGAAGAGGAAGAAGACCATGCCCACGCGCACGGCGACGCGGTACACCAGCTCGCCCATGACCGCGAGGATGGTGGGCACGTCCCGGCGCACCGTCTCCACCACCAGGGGCATGGCGTCGCGCACCACGCCGTAGGTGACGTAGGCGGCGATGGAGATCTTGATCAGGTTCTTGAGCAGCTCGACGATCTGCTTCTTGGAGAAGAGGTTCTTGAAGCCCTCGAGCGGATTGAGCTTCTCCAGCTTGGGCATCAACGGATCCATCGTGAACAGCGAGCCCACCTGGAGGAACTCCAGCAGGCCGCCCACGACAGCCACGGCGCCCACGATGGGCACGGTGAGCATGAGCACCGTGTTGAGCCCCATCAGCATGAGCTGGAAGGTGGCCTTCTGCAGATCGTCCGGGTGGGCGATGTGATCGAAGCTGTACCGGAACAGCTCGGTGACCTGCTCCTCCACGTTGGACCAGGTGGACTTGACCACGCCCAGCCCCACCACGAAGCCGAACACGGCCGTCAGGTCCTTGCTCTTCCAGACCTGACCCTTCTTGCGTGAGTCGTCGAGCTTCTTTTGTGTGGGTTCTTCTGTCTTCTCGTCGGACATGGCGAGGACCCTGAATCAACCGAGCAGGCGCACCGCGTCGCGAAGCATGGCCAACATGGCGGCGAACTCCGTCTGCATGCGGCCCATGATGAGGCCGAGCGACATGAAGACGATGACGACGCCCACCAGCGGCTTGATGGCCATGGAGATGAAGAACACCTGGACCTGGGGCGCCACGCGGTTGACGGCACCCAGCGCCATGTCCGTGAGGAAGGCGGCCAGGGTGGGCGGCGCCGCGAGCGCGAGGGAGATCTTCAACAGGTCCGCGAAGGAACGAATGAACAGCTCGAAGAAGGCCCACTCGCCCGAGCTGAAGCGCGGGAAGCGGTCCAGGGGCACGACGACGAGGCTGTCGGCGAGCGCCTCGATGACCAGGTGGTGGCCGTTGAGCGTGAGGAACAACACCACCGCCAGCTGGACCTTGAGACTGGCGAAGATGGACACCTGCTGGCCGAGCTGCGGCACGTAGAGCTGGGCGTTGTTGCTGCCGGACATGGTGTCGACGATGTTGCCGGCCACGCGGGCGGCCTCGAACACCACGTTCACGATGGAGGACAACGCCACGCCGATGAAGATCTCCTTGAGCATCAGCCCGATGTAGGGCAGCGCGCTGGTGGGGATGGCGCCCATGCGCGGGCTCACCGCGGGGAAGAGCACGGCGGCGATCATCACGCCCACGCCCATCTTGACCTCGGGAGGCACCACCTCGCCGCCGAGGAATGGCGAGAGCACCAGCACCGGCATGACCCGGCACAGGAGCAGGCCCATGGTGAAGATGACGAGCGAGAGGTTGGCCTGCTCCGTCATCCTGGCGAGGACTTCGGAGACGTTCATCTGGCGATCAAGGCCGGGAACTGGTCGAAGACGTGGAAGGTGAAGCGCACCAGCTGGTCGCCAATCCACGGGCCGGTGAGCGCCAGCACGCCGAAGACGATGATGACCTTGGGCGCGAACGAGAGCGTCTGCTCCTGGATCTGCGTGGTGGCCTGGAAGACGGCGATGATGAAGCCCACCACCAGGCTCATCAGGACCGGCGGGGCCGAGACCACGAGCACGAGGTAGAGCGCCTGCTGGAGGATGGAGTTCAGCTGGTGCATGTGCGTCTCACAGGTAGCCGATGACCAGGCCCTTGGCGATGAGGTACCAGCCGTCGACGAGCACGAAGAGGAGCAGCTTGAAGGGCATGGAGATGGTGGTGGGCGAGAGCATGTGCATGCCCAGCGCCAGCAGGATGTTGGCCACCACCATGTCGATGACGATGAAGGGCACGAAGAGCAGGAAGCCGATCTGGAAGGCTTCCTTCAGTTCGGACACCACGAAGGCCGGCACGATGACCATGAAGTCCTGATCGCTCAGTCCCTTCCGGTCCTCCTCGGAGGCCCGCATCTTCTTGGCCAGGTTGAAGAAGAGCGACCGGTCCTTGGGGGTGATCTTCTTGATGAGGAAGGCGCGCAACGGCTCCTTGGACTTGTTGGCCGCCTCCAGCAGGTTGCCCACCGTCTCCGAGGACAGCAGGCCCGGCCCCTTGGAGAGGATGTCCACCTCCGAGGCCCGGTACATGGCCTGGCCCACCGGGGCCATGATGTAGACGGTGAGGATGATGGCCAGGCCGGTGATGACCTGGGTGGGCGGAATCTGCTGGGTGCCGAGCGCCGAGCGCACGATGGAGAGCACCACCGAGATCTTCACGAAGCTCGTCACCATCATCAGCACGAAGGGGACGAGCGACAGCGCGGCCAGCGCCAGCATCAGCACCAGCGGCCGCGAGGCGAAGGAGTCGGGGCTCACCGACTCGACGGGCACGGAGGAATCCACGGCGCCCCCGCCTCCGCGCTTGGCGCGCTGGGCGAAGGCGATGAACGGCTCCAGCGCGAAGAACACGGTGAAGAGCCAGGGCGAGAAGCGGAGGGCGGGGAGGCGAACGTTGGGCGTGAATCTCACGGGTCGTCTCGTCAGGCGCCCGGCGGCTGGGTGCCGCTCGGTTGGGTGGCGCCCGGCTGTGTGGCGTCGCGGCGGGCGAGGAGCTTCTGGAGAAAGGGAGACAGGGAAATGACGTTGGACGGAGGGCGCTCGGAACGGATGCGCTCCACCGCCTCGGTGTCGAGCTTCGACAGCAACTGCAGACCGCCCTCACCACCGCCCACCAGCAGGTACTCGTCCGCGGCCTTCAGCACGAAGAGGGTGCGGCGCTGATCCAACGGCACGCGCTCCACCACCGACACCACCGAGGGCCGCCCCATGGGCACGCCCTGCAGGCCCATCAGCCTGCGCAGGCCCACGTTGAGCGTGAGGTAGATGGAGGCCACCACCGCGCCGAACAGCAGCAGCGTGCGCGTCAGCATCCACCCGAGGCTCTCGGGCTCCTCTTCCATGCCCGGTGGCAGCGAGGCTCCCGAATGCTCGCCGGTGAAGGGTTGTGGCGTGGCGGCCGGAGCCGGGGCAACGGGGGCCGGAGCGGACGCACCGGGGCTCACGGCCTGTACCTCGGGGGCCGGAGGGGGCTGCGCGCCAGGGACGGGGGCCTCGGCCCGGGCCAGTGACGCCAGCAGAACGCACGCGCACACCAGCACGGCCGGACGCGGGGGGAAGAGGGGGGACACTGCCATGATGGGCCGCGAGGCTAGTGCATCGGGCAGGAGACCGCCACGGGCCCCCGCTCCCCTGCTCCGCCTCATCGCTCGCCTGCCTGGGTCACCCCACCGCGACACGCTGCTCTCCTCGTTGCAATGCCACGGCGGCTCCCAGGCCCCGAGAGCGGACCTCAGCCCGCGAGCGAGAGAATCCGCACACCCAGCTGCCCCTCGATCTCCACCAACTCGCCCCGGGCGATCACCTTGCCATTCACCGACAGGTCCACCGCCTCGCCGGGCGCCCGGTGCAGCTCGAGCACCTGACCGGCCCGCAGGGACACCACCTGGTCCGCCGTCACCGGCACCCGGGCCAGCTCCACGGAGATCTGCAGCGGGATGTCACCCAGCAGCTCTCCCGAATCCATTCTGTCGTCCACGGCTCCACTCTCCGCCTGGGGGTTGCTCATCTCGGGGTTGGTGAACTCCTCGTCATCCCCCGACTCTCCGGACTCGCTCAGGGACTCCGCCGCGGCCTCGTCCGACTCGGAGGGCACGTTGCGCTGGAGGAAGGGCTGCTCACCGAGCACCACCTCGGTGATGCGCGCCTGGTACTCGCCGTTCTCGACGAAGACCTCGGCATTCATGTAGCCCTGGCGCCCCAGGCCCAGGCGCAGCCGCGCGGTGCCCTCCTCGCCCCGGTCCGGCCGGGCCGAGAACTCGTCCACCAGCACCACGTCCTTTACCCGGAGGCTCGACAGGTCCTGGCTGGAGATCTCCGCCAGGCCGATCTCCGCGCGCACCCAGGAGCGGACCGCCGAGAGCCGGCCCAGGTGGGCCCGCCTGTCCACCTGGAGCATCGCCCGCCGCTGCTCGGACTCCTGAGCCGGCTCCATCGCCTCCATCACGCCCGAGGGCACGAAGAGGCGCACCATCCCGTCCTGGGAGCCGAGCTTCGCCCGGAGCTGCACCATCAGCACCGGCCCCTCCTCGCCCAACCGCGCCGCCGCCTCGTCCACCCCGCTCGCCACGCCTTCCAGCCGCAGCTTGGGCTGTCCCGGATCCATCCCCGGAGCCAGCGCCTTGAGCGCCTCGAGGAGGACAAAGCCCGCCACCCCTTCCTCGATGTCCGTGAGGGGCCGCAGACCGACCGTCTCGCCCGCGCCGCCCAGCAGCGTGTCCACCGCCGCGTGCGCCAGGGCCAGTTCGACCTCCAGCACGGCGCGCCCGCGATGCGCACCCGGCACCAGGAAGGACAGGAAGGTGGGCTCCGCCAGATGGCGGCGCACCTCGGCCGGCGCGAGCACCCGCACCGACTCCTGCGTGAAACCCACCTGCGTGTCGAAGATGGACTTGAGCCGGGCACACAGCGCCTCGGCGGCCTCGGGCTTGGGCGTCAGCCACTTGAGCCGCCCGACGAGCCTGGACTCGTTGAGCGACACCTTCTCCAGCTTGGAGAAGGTGTAGGGCCGCCAGGTCTTCGACGACCGCTTCAGCAGCCGGGCGTCGACCACCATGGTCCGCTCCTGCGAGCCGTGCCCGTCGTCCGCATCAAGACTCATGTCTTCGCCTCGACCCGCAGCTCCTCGAGGGTGAGGCCGCGTCCGGCCAGCGCGTTCTTGAGCCCGTCGCGCTGCTCCTCGAGCATCTTCAGCACCTCACGGTTGCTGCCGCTGAAGACGGCCTGGATCTTCCCGTTCTTGGCGGTGAGCTTGATGGACAGGCCGCTGAGCACGTCGTTGCGCAGGTCGATCTGGAACTCCGCGTTGCCCGCGGCGTTGGTGCCCACGCGCACCCGCTCGACGATCTTCTGGGCGATCTCGTTGGCGATGGCGCGCAGCCGCTCCGAGCCCGAGGAGGGCTTGGGCTGCGCCACCGGCACGGGGGCCATCAGCGCGGGGTTGAACCGGAAGCCCGCGGCCATCTCCGGCGAGCCCTCCTTCTTGTCCTTGCCGTCCCCGCTGCCCTTGCCACCGCCGCCGTCCGCGTTCGCCCTGAGAGCCCCCTTGCCGTCCCGGCTCACCTGGGCGCCCAACGCCGAGTTGTCGCCGTCCTTGTTGAAGGCCTCGCTTCGCTCGTCCTGGGTCTCGCGGGTGACCTTGGCGTCCGCCGTACGCGACTCGGAGCGCGTCTGCACCACGCCCTGATCCTGCCGCCGCCCCTGGTTCACCTGGCCCTGCTCGCCGGCCGTCTGGCCCGTCTGACGCTGCTGGCTGCGCAGCTCTCCCGACTTGCCCTCCTGCTGCAGACGCGCCAGGACGGACTTGCCCAGGTTCTGCTGCTGCTGGGGCTGCTTGGGCTGCTGGGTCTGGGCGGCCTGCTGCTGCTGCACCAGCTTGGAGAAGGTGGACTCCCCCTCCTGGCGCTGCTTCGCCTTGGACTCCTGGAGACGCTTCTCCTGGACCAGCCGCTCCGCAGCTTTCTGCGCCTGACGATCGTCTTCGACTCGGCTCATCGCGTCACCACCTGGGGGGAACCCGAGGTTACTTGCGCTGGCGCATCAGGAACAAGGTGTTCCCGATTTCCTCCTGGTTCAGCTCCTCCTTCGCCTGGCGCTCGGCGCGGACCTGCTTCTGGAAGTTCTCCTTGTTCTTCTCGATGGCCTTGAGTTCCTTGGCGGCCTCGGCCATCTCCCGGCGCCGCTGCTCGACCAGCTTCTCGGCGACCTTGACGGCCTCCTTCTGCTGCTCGATTTCCAGCGCGAGCTGCGCCTCCTCGTCCTTGAGGCGCTCCTCGTAGCGGTTCATCATGGTGAAGCTGTTGGGGCCGGCGTTGCCCTTGGCCAGGATCTGCTGGAGGTACTCCTGGACCTTCTGCTTGCGCTCGGCCTTGCGCTTCTCGAGCTCCTGCTCCATGCGCTTGAGCTCGGCCTTCTGTTTCTCCGCGGCCTTGACGGCGTCGGAGAAGGCATTCTCGGCCTCCTCCTTCGCGCGTGCGCGTATGTCCAGCAGGGCCTGCAACCGATAGGGGGGCATGGGGAGATCCTACCCCGGAATGCCCCCGGGACGTCACTCCTCGAAGAGACCGATGAGCTTCTCGACAGTCTCCTCGAAGGGGCTGTTGGAGTGGGTGTCCTGCTTGAGGAAGTCGATGATGGCGTCGTACTTGTCGATGGCGTAGTCCGTCCGGGGGTCCGTGCCGTACTGGTAGGCGCCCAGGAGGATGAGGTCGCGCTGTTTCTCGTAGGTGGAGAGCGTCTCGCGCAGCTTGCCCGCGGCCTTCTTGTGTTCCTTGGAGACAATGCCGCTCATCACACGGGAGAGACTGGCCAGCACGTCCATGGCGGGCCACTGGTTGCGCTCGCCCAAGGCACGGTTGAGGATGAAGTGGCCGTCGAGAATACCGCGGACTTCGTCGGCGATGGGCTCCTCCATGTCACCGCCGGCCACGAGGCAGGTGTAGATGGCGGTGCACTTGCCCTTCTCCGAGTTGCCCGTGCGCTCGAGGATGCGCGGCAGCATGGAGAACACGCTGGGCGGGTAGCCCTGACGTGCCGGGGGCTCACCGATAGCGAGGCCGATCTCACGCTGGGCGCGGGCCAGACGCGTCACCGTGTCGAGCATGAAGAGCACGTTGCCGCCGCGCTCGCGGAAGTACTCGGCGATGGCCGTGGCCACGTAGGCGGCGCGCAGACGCACCAGGCTGGGCTGGTCCGAGGTGGCGCACACCAGCACGGAGCGCTTCATGCCCTCCTCGCCCATGGCGTCCTCGATGAACTCGCGAACTTCGCGGCCACGCTCGCCGATCAGGGCCACGACGCACAGGTCCGCCTGGGTGTTCCGGGCGATCTGCCCCATCAGCGTGGACTTACCCACGCCCGAGCCGGCGAAGAGGCCCACGCGCTGGCCCTCTCCCACGGTGAGCAGCCCGTCGATGCAGCGCACGCCCAGCGGCAGGGGCCGTTCAATCCGCTGGCGCGTGAAGGGGTCCGGGCAGTCACGGTCCACCGACCAGTCGAGCAGGCCCTCGGGCAGCGGCCTGCCGTCCATGGGCTCGCCGATGCCGTTGAGCACGCGACCCAGCAGCTCGTCCCCGCACTTGATGGCGAGCGGCCGGCCGGTGGGGATGACCTCGCTGTCCGGACCGATGCCCTGGAGCTCGCCCAGGGGCATGAGCATGACCTCGTCCCCCTGGAAGCCAACCACCTCGGCCTTCACCGCGGAGCGGGTAGCGCCCTTGATGAGCACCAGCTCGCCCACGCGCACGCCGGGCACACTCGCCTTGATGACCAGACCCGTCAGCTCGGTGACGCGGCCGCGCACCCGGTACAGCGGCGCTTCCTTGATGAGCGCGTAGTAGCGCGAGAGATCGAGAACCATGGCCTACGGAGGGCCCTCCTTCTTGCCCTGATCCGGGATCAGCACGTTCTGGAGCATCTCGAACTGGGTGGGCAGCTGCGCGTCCACCTTGCCGAACTCCGTCTGCACGATGCAGCCCACCGGAGCCACATCCGGGTCTTCCTTGATGGCCACGTCCACCGCCCGGCCGATGAGCTCCATCAGCTCCGCCTTGCGGGCGCGCAGCACCGCCGCCGACTTGGGATTCACCCGGAGCACCACCGCCCGGGCGCTGCGCAGCTCCTCGATGGCCTTGGAGCAGATGTCCACCAGCAGCGAGGGGTCCCTCTCCACGTCACGGCCGATGATCTTCTCCGCGATCTTGCAGGCCAGTGAGATGACGTCCCGCTCCTGCTGGGCCAGGAGCTCCCCGGCCTGCATCTTCGCGCGTAGGAGGGTCTCCGTGGCCTGGGCCAGTCCTTCCTGCCGGCCCTGCTCGCGGGTCTTCGCCAGGAGCTCCTCGCGCTCCCGCTGGGCCTCGGAGAGGATGCGCTCCTTCTCCCGCTGCGCCTCCTCGACGATGCCCTGGGCGGTCTGCCGGGCATCGAAGACCTCGGCGTTCATCACGCCCGGACGTGGAGGACGCAAGACGGGCCTATCCCCGCCGGGTAGCGGCTCGGCCCCCGAATCGCCCTTGATCACCTTGCCGATCGCCATGATGCAAAGCTCCTTGTCAGCGGGGGGATGCTAGCGCGATCCGCCCCGCGATCCACGCCCACTCGTACCCGGCGCTCCCGGCCGTTCGCGCCGGGGGGCCTGTGCCCCCTCGGGCCGCACCGCCGGCAGGTTGGTACTGGTCCCCAGCACCCTGGGCGGGCGCTCGGGCTCCACCTGGGACTCGGCCCGGGGCACGGAGCCGCGGCTGTAGGTGCGCGCTATCGGAGAACGGATGATGCGCGAACCCTCCCCGTCCGCCACGGGCGGCTCGTTGACGCGGGACCGGGGGCTGGCTCCGGCGCTGGTCCGCGACGGCGGTGGCCCGATGCGCGCCCCGGTGGGGTCCGGCTTCACATCCGCGCCATCCCGGGCACTCCGAGGAGTCACCCGGCTCACCCGTGAGGGCGAAGCTTCCGGCGGAGCCTCCTGCCCACGTCCCGCGGAACTCAGATTGGCTCCGACCCGGCTCACCCGCGAGGGCGAGGCTTCCGGAGGCACCTCCTGCCCACGTCCCGCGGAGCTCAAGTTGGTCCCGACCCGGCTCACCCGCGAGGGCGAGGCTTCCGGAGGCACCTCCTGCCCGCGTCCCGCGGAGCTCAAGTTGGTCCCGACCCGGCTCACCCGCGAGGGCGAAGCTTCCGGAGGCGCCTCCTGCCCACGTCCCGCGTAGTTCGAGCTGGCCCCTGCCCGGCGTGCCTCGCGCTCGGCGATGGGATCCCTCCGCACGCCGGACAACGACTGGGACTGGGTGGACACGGACCGGCGAACCGACCCCTCCGAGCTGGCTCCCGCGCGCCCCTCACGCGACACCACCGGAGCCCGGCTCGCAACGGGTGCGACCACCCCCTTGCCGCCACTGGCGGGAGGAGGCCCGAGGGCCGGAGGACGCGGCGGGGTGAGCCGCACCGGACGATCGATGAGGCCCCGGGCCGCGAGCCGCTCCAGGTCTGTGACGATGTCCGTGCGGCCTCCGTCGCCGCGGGTCGTCGGCCTGGAGCGCTCCTCGCGCACCCACTTCGTGAGGATCTGCCCGAAGTCGCCGCGGTGCTTCTCCAGCAGGCGCGCCGCGAACTCGGCGGACTGGGCCACGCTCGCGCGAGCCAACCGGTGCACCCCGGCCCCTCGAATGGCGGCGGCCAGATTCTCCAGGCCTCCGTACTGCGCCAGCTGCGCCCGGGCGTCCTCCTCGGCGAGCTTGCGCGGAGCATTGGCCGTCACGGACCGCGTGGCGAGCTGGCGCAGGTGGGGCGGCAGCCCCGTGAAGGCCGGCTCGCGATCGGCGTCCGGCACACCCGCCAGCGCGGGCCCCAGCACCCGAGCGCCCAGCCGATCACACACGGTGAGCAGCTCGCGCGTCTGCAGCAGCAGCACGTCGGTGAACTTGAAGGGCACGTGCGGCGAGGACTCGCGGGAGAGCCGCTCCTCCAGCTTCCAGCGCACGATGTCCAGCACCTGGGGCCGCACCTCGCGCGTGAGCTTCACCTTGCCCGCGGACGGCAGGTGGGAGCGCACCGCGTCCGCCAGGGGCCCCGGCAGCGCGCGCATCACCACCTCCACCAGGGCGGCGCGCTCGCGCTTGAGCAGCCCCGCCAGACGCTCCGGCTCCGCGCTCCACAGCTGCCCGCGCCGGTCCTTCACCAGCCGCTTGATCTCCTGGACCAGCAGCGGGATGCGCTTCTCGCGCGGAATCTGGAGGATCTCCTGGGCGCGGTGCTGGAGCAGCTCCGCCTCTTCTTCGGGCAGATGCTCCAGAGCGGCGACGCCCTCCTGACCGCCAAAGGTGATGGCGGTCAGCAGCATCATCGTCTGTCGTTTGTTCAGCGAGGTGAAGAACTGGTCCAACGGTCACCCCGCGGGTGGAAGGCGTTCCAGGGAAACGACAGACGGGACTCGTATCAATCGCGCTTGGGCCGAGCCCGGGCCGTGGCGGCGCCTCCTCCCCCACCCCGGAGCAGCGGCCATACCGCCAGACCGATGGAAGCCAGGATGAGCAGCACGGCCACCGCGGCCATCGTGCGGAACTGGCTCACACTGCCCGCCGTCATGCGCATGCCGAACACGTCCTGCAGGCGGCTCTCCGGGCCCACCTCCGCGTCGGGCGGCAACGCCGGCGTCAGCAGCACCGTCACCGCCGCCGGCTTCAGCTCCGGCACCGCGGTGGAGACAAACTGCTGGATGTCCTCGCGCTTGATGGGAGGCTCGTTCTTCGGCCCCGGCCGGTACTTGATGAACACCGACGCCGACGGCATCGGCTTGTTCTCCGGCTGGGTGAGATCATTGTTCTCCGGGATCATCACGATGGCCCGGGCCTCCAACACGCCGTCAATCTGGTTGAGCGCGTTGGACACCTCACCGGCGAGCGACTTGAGCAACATGGCTCGCTCCTCGGTGGCGGTGGGCACCATGCCGCCCTTGGCGAAGTGGCTCAGGCCCTTCTCCATGGGGCGCGGCAACGAGTACGCACGCAGCAGCTCGGCGGCCTGGGCCGCGTCCGCCTTGGGCACCTGGATGCGGAACTTCAGCTCGTTGCCACCTTCCTCCTTCACCTTCGTGGCGGCGATGCCGTTCTTGCTGAGCAGGACGTAGATTTCGTTGGCGTCCTGCTCGGTCAGGTCGTGCTGCAGGTCGATGGTGCAGCCAGTCCCCACCGCGAGAGCGAGGAGGGCGGCGAGCGCGTACGGTCGAAGCGTCATGGGCGCGCCTAGCTTAGAGGCACGACGTCGCTCCCAACAAGAGCCAAGCCGGAAACAGCCCGGAAAACGAGGAAGGGCGCCCCCTCGCAGCGAGGAGACGCCCTTCGTGAACCGGCAGAGGCCGGCCGAGCACTACACCTGGGTCTTCAGGGTGTCCTTGAGACCGCTGGTGGCCTTCTCCACCACCTTGCTCGTCAGGTCCAGCTCCTGGGTGTACTTGTACATGCCGGCCTGGAGCGACAGCAGCTCGGAGTTGGAGAAGTTCTTCCCGGACGCGCCCGCCTTGATGAGCTTGTCCATGTTGACCTGGCCCTTCTCCAGCTCGCTGACCACGTGGGACAGCATGCCTCCGGTCTTGTTCGTCTCCTGCTTGCCGGAGACGGCCTCGGCGCCGCGCGCGGTGGCGGGCTGCTGAGCCGTGTTCACCTTGTTGAGCGCCGCCTTCTCCGTCTTGTTGACGGCCTCGGTCTGGCGCACCTGCTCGGCGCGCTGGGTCTTCTGCGCGGCCTGGGCCTGGTTCACCTGCTCCGGCCCACCCGCGGCCTGAGCCTTGTTAGCGAGAGCCGCGTCGAACTTCGAGGCCCCCTGCTTGTTGACCTGCTGCGCGCCCTGATCCTGCAACTTCTGCTGGGCGATCTGCGCCGCCGAGACGCCGGCCATCGGACCCGCCATGTGACTGCCTCCTTGAATCCGCAGGGGAGGAAGATTCCTCCTCGTTCAAAAGCTCTTTGAGCCGTTCAATCGCCCGCGCATGCAGACGCGACGCCCAGCTCTTCGACTGCCCAATCTCCGACCCCGCCTCTTCCAGCGTCTTGCCCTGGAAGTAGTAGCCCTGGAGCAGCCGGCGCTCCTTCTCCGGCAGCTTCTCGATCGCCGCCCTCACCCTCACCCGCTGCTGCTCGAGCTCCAGCCGTTGATCCACCGGCAGGGACTCGTCCGAGAACCCCAGCGAATCCGCACCTTCGAGGCTGGTCGCGAACACCATCGCCAGCCCCGCCACCGCGTTGGAAATCTCCATGACATCATCGTCAATGGACCCTCCGCGGTTGCCTCCTCCCTGCTCGCGATCCGAAAGATTTCCCAAATACGCCGTCGCGCGCTCGCCCATGTAGGCGCTCCGCGCATCTCCACCCTTGAGCACCCCCATCTTGCGCAGCCCATCGTAGATGGCGCCTTTGATGCGGTAGTGGGCAAAGGTGAGGAAATTGGCTCCGACCTTGGGATCGAAGCGGTCCGCGGCCTCCAGCAGGCCAATCTGGCCGTAGGCGATGAGCTCATCGAGCTCGAGCTGGGCGGAGAACTGCCTGCGCACGGTCGACGCGAGCGACCGGACGTAGGGGCCGTACTTCTCCAGGAGGACCTTCTTGTCTTCGCCGAGACCCAAGAGTGCCGCTCACTCGGCCTTCGACCACAACCGCTCGAGGGCCTGATTCAAACGAGGGTCATCCTGCAGGGCGTCGGCGATCTTGGTCGTCAAGGCGGCCGACTTCATCCGCAACTTCTCCTTGAGAACCTCGGCGATGAGCTTGCGCGTCGCCTCGTCCTTGCTCTTGAAGTCTCCGTTCTTGAGCTGCTTGGCGATGGCGAGCGCCTGGGCGGTGATGGGATCCGTGGCTTGGGGCCCCTGCACATTGCCGGAGCCCACCAGACCCGAGGGACCCACCAGACCCGCAGTGCGATCCACCGCTCCGCCGAACGTCGATGGCCCCGCCTTACCGGCGGGCGCCTTGCCGGAGGCCCCCTTGGCGCCTCCCGCGCGTCCCTTTCCGCCCCCTCGTCCGACTCCACCGACCGACATCGGCATCTCCTCCTCTCAATGCATCCTGACTTCCTGATGCATCCTACTTCTTGGACGCGGGCGGCGGCAGGGCCCCCGCCTCCTTCGCATCGATGAGCGCCTTGGCCAGCCGAGCCCCATCCCCTTCCGGGTCCAGGTCGATGGCGGCCTTCAGCTCCTTCAGGGCCTCCGGCACCTTGCCCATGAAGAGCAGGGCCTCGCCCGCATGGGCGCGAGGCAGGCCGGAGTTGGGGGCGATCCGCTGGGCGGCGCGGTAGGCCTGCAACGCCTTGTCGTGCCTGCCCTGGGCGAACTCGAGCGAGCCGAGCGCCAGCTGGGGCACCTCGCTCTTGGGCATCAGCACCGCCGCCCCGGCGAAGACATCACGCGCCTTGTCGAACTGGCCCATGTCGAGCCAGAGGTAGCCCGCCTCGAGGAGGATCATCGCCTCCTTCTTGGCGAGCGGAACGAGGCTGCCCGAAATCTCCGAAGTCTCCGCCATGTGACGTCTGCTTCCTTTCCCGGCCCGGGCCCGGAGGGGTGGAACCCTGCCCACCCCCCAGGCACCAGACCCGTGAGACCGCCAGCGGCCGAGCGCTAGCGGATGTTGCCGATCGCGTTCTTGGCCGTATCGTGCCGCGTCTTCATCACGTTGGAAATGGTGCTGAAGACCTGATTCTCACGCTGCAGCGACATCTGGACGCCCAGCAGCTTCTTCTGCTCGGCGAACATGCTCTGCATCTCGCCGTTGAACTCGCCACCCACCGTGCCGCTGCCCACGTTGCCGATCTGGCCGTTGCTGCCGGTGGTGCCGCCCAGGGTGGAGACGCCACCGCCGCTGTTGAGCGTGGTGTTCATGGGCGCGCCGCCCGAGGACAGGGCCGCGCCGACGTAGGGAGCCGAGCCGGAGCCGGTGCTGTTGCCGAAGGTGGTGAGCGAGGACACCGCGGCGGACACCACGGAGCCACCGGGCACCAGGTTGGCCACCACTCCCACGCCACCGGCCACCGCGTTGGCCGCGGTGCCCACGCCGGACTGCACGCGAGCGGCGAAGCTCGTGTCCGGGGTCACGCGCGCCGTGGTCACGTTGGTGGACATCCGCGGCATGTTCAGGGTGCTGTCGATCTTCATGGATCCTCTCCAGGCGATGAAACGACCAAAGGACTCGGAGTGCGGGGGGGTCCAGCACTCCCATTTCACGAATTATCGGTGATCGCCCGGCACAGTTGCGTCTGATCCGCCAGAAAGTGGCTCGGGTCGAAAAAAAGCCAGTTATTTCCGGCCCTTGGACTTGGACTCGGCCACCAGCCGCTCGCGCGTTTCCAGCAGCACGCCGAGCAACTCCTCGGTGCGGGAGATGGCCGTCTGGACCTTCTTGGCGTGCTCGGCCTTGGGGCCCTTGAGGTTGGCCAGCTCGGTCTTCACCGGGGCGAAGAGGGACTGGACCTCCTCGGCGCTGGCACGCTCGATGAAGGACTCGATGGCCGGAAAGGACGGCGCGGGCAGGGGCTCGGCGGCGGGCGCGGGCTGCTGCTTGGACGGCGGAGGCATGGTGGAAGGCGACTCCTGTCAGTGCCGGCGTTGAGGCCGGCGCGGTCGGGTGACTCGACGGTAGGGGAAAGCCCCACCGGGTTCAAGCCGCCTGCTCTCCAGGCAGAGAGACGCTCCAGAAAGGGACGGCCGGGGAGGGAACGGGCACTCCCGTTTCCAACGCCCTCCCTGGCCGCTACCCCGAACGCACCTAGGTTTTGCCCAGCGGGGGGCACGGCCATGGGGGGCACGGCCACCGCCTGACGAGGAGATACATCCATGACGAAGAAGCTTGTGGGGCTGTTCGCGTCCGTGGCGCTGCTGAGCTCTGGCCTGGCCCTGGCAAACAACCAGGAGAAGGGCAAGCAGCACACTCAGAGCAGCCAGCAGATGGGCAGCGAGGCCTACGGCGGCGCGGGACAGATGGGCGCCCAGGCCGGCCAGATGGCGGGCGAGAAGCAGATCGTCGGCACGGTGGTGAAGAGCAGCAGCGATGAGCTGAAGCTGCGCACCGACAACGGCATCATCGCCGTCAAGGTCGACAAGAACACCAAGTTCGAGGACCCCTCCATCAAGAAGGCGAAGGACCTCAAGGAAGGCCAGCAGGTCCGCACCAGCTTCACCGTGGAGAAGGACAACAACCTGGCCAAGTCCATCTCGCTGAACACCAGCATGGGCGGCAGCGGCATGGGGACGGACCAGGGCATCAACCAGGACACGGGTGGCTCGGGCCTGAACCAGGACATCAACAAGGGACAGCAGGGCCAGGACGTGGGCGGTGACGTGGGCGGCTCCGGCACCATGGGCGGCTCCGGCCAGCAGGGCTCCGGCCAGCAGGGCGACATCAACAAGTAGGGTGTCTTCCCATGCCGAGACACCTGAAGCTCGCGGCACCACCGGTGCCGTGAGCTTCTCGTGACGTGCACGGCGGACGGGGTAGCGATAAGCCGCCACCGCCGCGCACACCCACCCGGTCCCACCGGGTCGGACATCAGTTCCTTCAGTATTGACTGAACGTCCTGACATCAGTAGACGAGTGCGCGACTTCCACAGTCCGGGGGGGGAGCGGCACATGCGTCAGGACAGCGTGAGCGCAGACGAGGAGCGGTTCATCGAGTCGATGGGCCTGTTCTTCGAGCGCCAGGGTGTGCCGCGCATCGGTGGCCGCCTCCTCGGATTGCTGCTGGTGGCCGACAAGCCGCTGGCGCCAGGAGAGATCGCCGAGTTGCTGAAGGTGAGCCCGGCCTCGGTCTCCACCAACATCCGCCAGTTGCAGGCCAGCGGCCTCGTGGATCCCGCCAGCATCCCGGGAGATCGTCGGCACTACTACGTCTTCAACAGCGTGGGCTGGGACCACCGGCTCGAGCTGGCGATCTCCGCCATGGACGCTATGGCCCAGCTATGCCAGGACGCGCTCGCCAGCCCCAAGCTGAAGGGGCGCCACAAGCTGCGCGAGGCCGTGGAGTTCTGCGACTTCTACCGCCAGGAACTGATGGGAGCCGCCGAGCGATGGCGCGCCCGCTTCGCACGCCGGCCCGGCACCCAGGCTTCCAACCCCTCGCCTTCCGCGCGCCCGCGCCGGAACGCAACCCGCTAACCCCCTCCCCCTTTTCCCCCGGTTCGCTGAAAGGACCGAACCCGCCTATGACCCAGCTCACTGCCGTATCCGGCGGCGCCAAGCCGATCGTCTCCCTCACCGACGTCACCAAGACCTATACCCTGGGCAAGGTGGAGGTGCCCGCGCTCCGGGGAGTGACGCTCGAGGTGTTTCCCGGAGAGTTCATCTCCATCGCGGGCCCGTCCGGCAGCGGCAAGACGACGGCGCTCAACCTCATTGGCTGCGTGGACACCGCCACCGCGGGCGTCGTCAGGGTGGACGGCCAGGACACCAAGCAGCTCACCGAGCGGCAGCTCACCAACCTGCGGCTGCACACCATCGGGTTCATCTTCCAGAGCTTCAACCTGGTCTCGGTGCTCAGCGTCTTCCAGAACGTGGAGTTCCCCCTGCTGCTGCAGCGCAAGCTGAGCGCCCCCGAGCGCCGCCAGCGCGTGATGACCCTGCTGGAGCAGGTGGGCCTGGAGAAGCACGCGAAGCACCGCCCCAACGAGCTGTCCGGTGGCCAGCGCCAGCGCGTGGCGGTGGCTCGCGCGCTCGTCACCCGGCCCAAGCTGGTGCTGGCCGACGAGCCCACCGCCAACCTCGACTCCGTCACCGGCCAGAACATCATCGACCTGATGAAGGAGCTCAACCGCAAGGAGGGCACCACCTTCATCTTCTCCACCCACGACGCCAAGGTGATGAACCACGCCAACGCGGTGGTGCGGCTGGCGGACGGGAAGATCCTCGACCGC
Organism: Vitiosangium sp. GDMCC 1.1324; assembly: GCF_003044305.1. Classification (GTDB taxonomy): domain Bacteria; phylum Myxococcota; class Myxococcia; order Myxococcales; family Myxococcaceae; genus Archangium. The sequence goes on from NZ_PZOX01000010.1 coordinate 205,105, forward strand.
ATCACCCCCGCCGAGGCCCAGAAGGCCATGGCCGCCGGGGCGGAGGGTCACTGATGAGTCAGCTCAAGCTGCTGCTCCAGGTGGCCCTGCGCAACCTGTTCGTCAGCAAGATCAACATCCTCATTGGCGGCATCATCTTCTTCGGCACCGTGCTGGTGGTGGTGGGCGGCGCCTTCGTCGACAGCATGGACGAGGCGATGAGCCGCAGCATCATCGGCAGCGTCGCCGGCCACATCCAGGTGTACTCGGAGCGCTCCAAGGACGAGCTGTCGCTCTTCGGGCAGATGGGCGGCGAGCCGGACCTGAGCGCGCTGGATGACTTCGCGCACATCAAGGAGCTGGTGCAGAAGCACCCCAACGTGAAGACGGTGGTGCCCATGGGCACCAGCGGCGCCCTCATCACCTCCGGCAACACGGTGGACCTGACGCTGGCTCGCCTGCGCGACCTCTACAAGAAGGCCGCCCAGGGCGACACGCCCGAGCTGCGCGAGCAGATCCACAGCCTCCAGGCCCATGTGCGCCACATCATCAGCCTGATCGAGGAGGACATGAAGCGGCGCAGCGCCATCGTGGACGAGGCGGCCACGGATCCGGCGGACGTGGAGGCCCTGGCCCGCGCCCGCTCCGAAGCCTTCTGGGCGGACTTCGACAAGGCTCCGTTCGACTCGCTCGAGTTCCTGGAGAACCGCATCGCCCCCCAGATGACGGACGGGGACATGGTCTACCTGCGCTACGTGGGCACGGACCTGGTCAACTTCCAGAAGACCTTCGACCGCATGCGCATCGTGGATGGTGGGCCGGTTCCCCAGGGCCGCCGCGGCATGCTCCTGTCCAAGTTCTTCTACGAGGAGTCCTTCAAGCTGAAGACGGCGCGCCGGTTGGATCTCATCAAGGAGGCGCGCGACCTCAACCACAAGACGATCGCCCTGGATCCACAGCTCGAGCGCTGGGTGAAGGAGAACCAGTCCCAGACGCGGGAGATCATCTTCCAGCTGGATCCCATCAAGACGAAGCAGGCCGTGGAGCGCCTCCAGCGCGCGTTGGGCAGCCAGGAGACGGACCTGGGCAAGCTGCTGCCCACCTTCCTCGCCATGGATGACGCCAACTTCGACACGCGCTACCAGCAGTTCTACTCCGAGCTGGCGCCGCTGCTCGACCTGTACCGCATCCGCATCGGGGATGACCTCACCATCACCGCCTTCACGCGCACCGGCTACGTGCAGAGCATCAACGTGAAGATCTTCGGCACCTACCAGTTCGACGGGCTGGAGAAGTCCGCGCTGGCCGGCGGGCTCAACCTGATGGACCTGATGTCCTTCCGCGAGCTGTACGGCTACCTCACCGCGGAGAAGAAGGCCGAGCTGGAGAAGCTGCAGGCGGCCAGCGGTGTGCAGGAGGTGAAGCGCGAGGACGCCGAGTCCGCGCTCTTCGGCGAGGAGGGCAGCGCCACCCTCGTGGCCGAGGCCACCCCCGGCCTCATCGACGAGGACAAGCAGCTCGACGGCCTCGCCCAGAAGCTGCACCGAGAGGAGCTGGCCACCCGCGTGTACACGCAGCAGGAGATTGAAAGCGGCGTGGTGCTCAGCGCCGCGGTGCTGCTCAAGGACCCGGAGAAGCTGGAGCAGACCCTGGCCGAGCTGCAGGCGTCCGCGAAGGACTCGGGGCTGCCCCTGCGGGTCATCTCCTGGCAGAAGGCCTCCGGCCTCATCGGCCAGTTCGTCCTGGTGGCCAAGCTGGTGCTCTACGCGGCGGTCTTCATCATCTTCGTGGTGGCCCTGGTCATCATCAACAACGCGATGATGATGGCGACGCTCCAGCGGGTGCGCGAAGTGGGCACCCTGCGGGCCATCGGCGCCCAGCGCTCGTTCGTGCTGAGCATGGTGCTGGTGGAGACGCTGGTGCTGGGCCTGGTGTTCGGCACCCTGGGCGCGACCGTGGGCGGCATCATCATGCGGATGCTCGGCCGCGTGGGCATCCCCGCCGGCAACGAGGCGCTCTACTTCTTCTTCTCCGGGCCCCGGCTCTTCCCCAGCCTGCACGTGTCCAACCTCGTGGAGGCCTTCGTCATCGTGCTCGTGGTGTCCGCCCTCTCCACCTTCTACCCCGCGTTCCTCGCGACCCGGGTGTCGCCCCTCCGGGCGATGCAGACGGACGAGTGAAGCCATGCAACAGCTCCTCCTCATCGCAATCCGCAACCTCGGCACCCACAAGCGCCGCACGCTGCTGCTCGGCGGCGCCATCGCCGGTGTCACGGCCCTGCTCGTCATCCTCATGGGCCTGTCCAATGGCATGAAGCAGACGATGCTCGAGTCCGCCACCACCTTGATGACCGGACACGTCAACGTGGCCGGCTTCTACAAGGTGACGGCGGGCCAGTCCGCTCCCGTGGTCACCTCCTACCCCAAGCTGCTGGAGCAGCTCCGCCAGGAGGTGCCCGAGCTGGACTACTCCGTCCAACGCTCGCGCGGCTGGGTGAAGCTCGTCAGCGAGTCCGGCTCCGTCCAATCCGGCGTGGGCGGCATCGACGTGGAGGCCGAGTCCGGCATCCGCAAGGTGCTCCAGGTGCGCTCGGGCAAGCTGGATGACCTGGCCCAGCCCAACACCATCCTCCTCTTCGAGGAGCAGGCGAAGAAGCTCGAGGTGAAGGTGGGCGACACCATCACCCTCTCCGCTCCCACCATGCGAGGCACCAGCAACACGGTGGACGTGCGGGTGGCGGCCATCGCCGCCAACGTGGGCATGCTCAGCTCCTTCAACGTCTTCGTGCCCAACTCCACCCTGCGCGGCCTGTACCAGTTGCGCGAGGACGCCACCGGCGCCCTCATGCTCTACCTCAAGGACATGGCCTCCATCCCCGCCGTGCAGGCGCGCCTCACCAAGCGCCTGCCCGAGCTGGGCTACCAGATGATGGAGCACAACCCCCAGCCCTTCTTCATGAAGTTCGACGCCGTCAACCGAGAGGCCTGGACGGGGCAGAAGCTGGACATCACCAACTGGGAGGATGAGATCTCCTTCATCAAGTGGACGGTGTCCGCGCTGGACGCGCTCACCGGCATCCTCACCTTCGTGCTGCTCATCATCATCGCGGTGGGCATCATGAACACGCTGTGGATCGCCATCCGCGAGCGCACGCGGGAGATCGGCACCCTGCGCGCCATCGGCATGCAGCGCTGGTATGTGCTGGTGATGTTCCTCCTGGAGGCGCTCGTGCTGGGGCTGCTCGGCACCGCGGTGGGCGCCGCCGCGGGCCTCGGCGTGTGTCTGGCCGTCAATGCCTTGAATCTCTCCGTCCCGGTGGCCGTCCAGGTCTTCATCCTGTCCGAGAAGCTCCACCTCGTCGTCAACCCCGGCTCGGTGATGGGCGCCGTCACGTTCATCACACTGTGCACCACCGCCATCTCGCTGGTTCCCTCCTTCCTCGCCGCGCGGATGAAGCCCGTCACGGCGATGCACCACATCGGGTGATGATCATGACCCTGCGCAACCTCTTCGGCGCCGTGCTCGCGGCGGCGCTCTTCGCTGCTCCGGCCGCCCGCGCGGACCTCAAGGACCCGGCCGAGCTCAAGAAGCTCCTGGAGACGATCGATGACCGCCAGCGCAACGGCGGCGACTACAAGTCGCTGATGTACATCGAGCAGAAGGAGAAGGACAAAACGGACGTCGTGCGCGAGGCCGTCATCTACCGGCGCGACGCGAAGGATCAGCTGATGATCCTCATGACCAAGCCCAAGGGCGAGGCCGGCAAGGGCTACCTGCGGCTGGACAAGAACCTCTGGAGCTATGATCCCAACACCGGCAAGTGGGAGCGGCGCACCGAGCGCGAGCGCATCGCGGGCACCGACAGCCGCCGCGCCGACTTCGACGAGTCGCGTCTGGCCGAGGAGTACGACGGCAAGTTCGAAGGCGAGGAGAAGCTCGGAAAGTTCACCGCCTGGAAGCTCGTCCTCAACGTGAAGCAGAGCGTGGACGTGGCCTACCCCGTGGTGCACCTGTGGGTGGACAAGGACACGTCCAACATCCTCAAGCGCCAGGAGTTCGCCCTCTCCGGCCGGCTGATGCGCACCGCCTACTTCCCCAAGTGGATGAAGCTCTTCAGCGAGTCCAAGAAGGCCGACATCTGGTACCCGCAGGAGATGCGCTTCTATGACGAGGTGGAGAAGGCCAACTCCACCGTCATCGTAGTGAAGAGCGTGGACCTCCACGCGCTCGAGGAGAACATCTTCACCAAGGCCTGGCTCGAGAGCAAAAGCCGATGAGCGCCCGCACCCACCTGGCCCTCGTCGCGGCGCTCGCCGCGCTGCCCACGCTCGCCCAGGAGCGTCCCAACGAGGGGGATCTCTTCGGCGGCGACAGCTCGGAAGCCAAGCCCGCCGACGCCAAGGCGGACGCGCCCCGTCCCGACGAGGGCTCCCTCTTCGGTGACTCCAACGGCTCCGACCCGGCCAGCGCTCAGCAGGCGCCGGCTTCCGAGACGCCTGCTTCCCACTCCGACCGGGACGCGCAGGCGCTCAGCGGCCCCGCGGCCACCAATGCCTTCGAGACGGACGACGCCGTCGAGGATCCGCTGAAGATCGGCGGCCGCTTCTACCTGCGCGCCCTCTCCCAGGGCCGGGACGAGGTGTCCTTCGCCAACACCACCTTCTCCGCTCCCATGCTGGTGGACGGCTACTTCGATGCCCGTCCCACCGACCGGCTGCGGGGCTTCGTGCTCGGGCGACTCACCTTCGACCCCGCCCGCCGGGATGGCTCGAACAGCTTCGTCACGTCGACGTCCACCGCCGTCGCCGACCCGCGCGTGGTGCTCGACCAGGCGTGGCTGCGCTTCGACGTGGGCCACACCCTCTTCATCACCGCCGGCAAGCAGCATGTGAAGTGGGGCACCGCCCGCTTCTGGAACCCCACCGACTTCCTCACTCCCCAGCGGAGGGATCCGCTCGCCCTCTTCGACGCGCGCACTGGCGCCACCATGCTCAAGGTGCACGTGCCCTGGGAGGAGAAGGGCTGGAACTTCTACGCCGTCGGCATGCTCGACAACTCCGGCCCCGCCGACACGCTCAGCCGCGTCGGTGGTGCGGCTCGCGCCGAGGTGGTGCTCGGCACCACGGAGCTGGGTGTGGAAGCCGTGCTCCAGCGCGGCCGCAAGCCCCGCTTCGGCCTCGACTTCTCCTCCGGCCTCGGCCCCATCGACATCTACGGCGAGATGGCCCTCAAGAAGGGCTCGGATACACCCCTCTTCCGGCTGCCTGAAGGGGTCTCCATCGGGGACCTGCTCGGACAGGTCCAGGGCAACGGCGGCGCTCCCGCCGACCTGGGCTCGCTCCCCATCGAGTCGTACTACCCCAGCGGCTACACCCCGCAGCTCAGCGTCGGCGCCACCTGGACGTTCGCCTACGCGGACAACGATAGCGCCACCGTGGGCGTCGAGTACTTCTACAACTCGACGGGCTACCCCACCTCCCTGGCCTACCCGTACCTCATCCTCCAGGGCCAGTATCAGCCCTTCTACCTGGGCCAGCACTACGGCGCCGTCTACGCCCTCCTCTCCGGACCGGGCTCCTGGGACAACACCAACTTCATCCTGTCCAACCTGGGCAACCTGTCCGACCGCTCCTTCACCACCCGGCTGGATGTGACCCACCGCGCCCTGCGCTACCTGAGCGTCGAGGCCTTCGTCGCCGTCAACTACGGCCAGAAGGGCGGCGAGTTCCGCTTCGCGCTCGACCTGCCCGCCACCCGCGTGGGCGAGCAGGTGAACCCGCCCATCGTCGTCGCTCCGCCCAACGTCCAGGCAGGCGTGGGTCTGCGCATCGACCTCTGAGGCTCGTCCCGAGCGTGTCCATGGAAGAGGCATGGACCGCTCTTCCGACGTCGTCGTCCTGGGAGCCGGGGCCGCGGGGCTCGCCGCCGCGGATCGGCTGACCCGCGCGGGCCTCCGCGTCACCGTGCTGGAGGCCCGGGACCGCCCGGGCGGCCGCGTGGACACCGTGCGCGATGCCCTCGAGGGCGTCCCCCTGGAGCTGGGCGCGGAGTTCATCCACGGCAAGCCTCCCCTCCTCCTGAAGCTGGCCCGGCGCGCCCGGGTGAAGCCTGGCACGTGCAACGACGCGCACGCCCTCCTCTGGCGTGGCAGGTTGCGGGACGGAGACGCCTCCCTCGGCGTCGTGGAGGACCTCGCCGCCGCCGAGCCTCCGGACCGTCCCGTGGGCCAGTGGATCGCCGAGCACGCCCGCTCCGGTCACTGGTCCGAGCGCGAGGTCCAGATGGCCCGCTCCTACGTGGAGGGCTTCTACGCGGCCAGCGTGGACACGGCCAGCGCGCTCGCCATCGCCTGCATGGAGCGCACCGCGGGGCAGTTCGGCGGCATCACGCCCTCGCGCCCGCTACAGGGCTATGACCGCGTGCTGGAGCCACTCGTCCGGGGCTTGATGCGCCGGCCCCAGACGCTCTTCTTCAACGCCGTCGCCGAGCAGGTGCGGTGGTCCTCCCGAGGCGTCGAGGTGCGCGCGAGAACGCGCGAAGGCACACCGCTCGGAACCTTCCGCGCCCGGCGGGCCGTGGTGACCTTGTCCGTGGGCGTATTGAAGGCGTCGCCTCCCGCCCCCGGCGCGGTGCGACTCCTTCCCCGCATTCCGGAGAAGGAGCGCGCCGTGGCCCGGCTCGAGATGGGACCGCTGATGAAGGTGCACCTGCGCTTCCGCTCGCCCTTCTGGGAGGAGCGGGAAGACACCCGGCGCTACGGCTTCTTCCACGCGCCCGGCCTCCTCTTCCCCACCTGGTGGACGCTCTCACCCCTGCGCTCGCGCCACCTCGTGGGCTGGAGCGGCGGACCCTCGGCCGAGGCCCTCTCCCGGCTGCGTGAGGAGGAGATGCTACGGCATGCATTGGAGGCGCTCGGGCGCATCTTCAAGCTCCCCAGGCGGACCCTCCAGGAGCAGATCGAGAGCTGGCGCATCCAGGACTGGCAACGCGAGCCGTTCACCCGTGGGGGGTATTGCGTCATCCCCGCGGGGGCGGTGGATGCCCTGGAGGCACTGGCGCGGCCAGTCCAGGGCACCCTGTTCTTCGCGGGTGAGGCCACCCACTTCGAGGGCGAGGAGGGGACCGTTCACGGCGCGCTGGCCACGGGCATTCGCGCGGCTCGCGAAGTCCTGGCCATGGCCCGCGCTCGCGGTTGAAGACTGTCACCCCGCGGAGGAAACCTCGAGGGGCTCCGTCACGATCTCGACCTCCGTCGAGGTCATGAGCTTGTGGACAGGGCATTGGGCGACCGCGGCATAGAGCCTCTGCTTGTCTTCCGCGGACAGCGCGCCATGGAACGCGAGCTTCACCCGGAGCGAGTAGAAGCCCTGCCGCTCGCGCGAGTCGTCGCGCTCGACGTGTGTCTCGACGCGCTCCAGGGCGATTCCGTGCTTCTTCGCGTACCACGTGGCCGTCAGCGCCTTGCACGCCGCCAGCGAGGCATCGAAGTACTCGTGGGGACCCGGAGCCGAGTCCTGGCCGCCCAGCGCAGGCGCGACGTCGGCGTGGAAGGTATGGGTGCCGGCGTGAAGGACCTGCCGGAACGCACCACTCTGCTCGGTTTTGGACTCGATGGTCATACTGTCTCCAGAGGGCTCAGGTTGCCGTCGGTTCGCTCAGGCCGCCTTCTCCGAGGTCTGCGCCTTGACGGCCTGGATCTCAAGGGCAATCTCGATCTTCTCGCCCACGAGGACGCCACCGGTCTCGAGTGCCTGGTTCCACTGCAGGCCGAAGTCCCGGCGATCGATGGAGGTCTTCGCCTCGAAGGCCGCCTTGGTGTTGCCCCAGGGGTCCTTCCCGATGCCGAGCTGCTCGGTCTCCAGCACCACCTCGCGGGTGACGTCCCGGATGGTCAGGTTCCCCGTCACCCGGAGGCCGTTGTCCCCGGACTTCTCCACCTTCGTGCTCTGGAAGGAGATGGTGGGGAACTTCTCCGCGTCGAAGAAGTCCGGCGAGCGCAGGTGCCCGTCGCGCTGCTCGACACCGGTGTCGATGCTCGCCGTCTCGATGCGGGCGGAGACCGACGAAACGGCGGGGTTCTGCTCGTCCAGCGACACCGTCCCGCTGAAGCGGCGGAAGCTCCCGCGTACCTTCGAGATGACCATGTGGCGGACAGTGAAGTGGATGCCGGAGTGGGTCAGGTCGATGTTCCAGGTTGCGCTCGCCATGTGTTCGTCCCTTTCGGTACCGCGTGTTGTTTGATGAGCAGAAGGTAGCGATGGGCACCGGCCTTGATTAGATGGGACGAACTGGAAGGACTGTTCCACCCATGGAACAACCCTAGGACGGGAACCGGAATGGACCTCAACGAGCTCCTCGTCTTCGCCAAGGTGGTACAGGCCGGCAGCTTCACGGCGGCGGCACGCGGGCTGCGAATGCCCAAGTCCACCGTCAGCCGGAAGGTGTCGGAGCTCGAGCAGCGTGTCGGCGCGCAGCTCCTCCAGCGCACGACGCGTAAGTTGCGCCTCACCGACGTGGGACAGGCCTATTACGAGCACTGCGCCCGCATCGTGGCCGAGGCCGAGGAGGCCGAGCTGGCTGTCACGCGCATGCAGTCCGCGCCTCACGGGCTGCTCCGCGTGACGACGCCACTCACCTTCAGCTTCCTCGGGCCCATCGTCGCGGAGTTCATGAAGCGCTACCCCGAGGTGCAGCTCGAGTTGGTGTGCACGGATCGCACGGTCGACCTGATGGAGGAGGGCTTTGACCTGGCCGTGCGCGCGGGGCGGCTGGCCGATTCATCGCTCGTGGCCCGCAGGCTCGGGAGCATCGAGCGCGTCGTCATGGCGGCCCCGAGCTACCTCGCGGCGCGAGGAACACCCAGGACGCCCAAGGACCTCGAGAAACATGACTGCCTTCTCTTCGGCGCGGGGCAGGAAGGGAACGTCTGGACCCTGCACTCGGGGAACCGGTCGGTCGAGATCCCCATCCGTGCGCGCCTCGTCGTAAACGAGCCCGACATGCTGCGCGCGGTGGCGCTGGCCGGCTCCGGGGTGACGCTCCTGCCCAACATCCACACCGCCGCGGACATCGCGACCGGACGCCTGCAGCGCATCCTGCCAGACTGGAGCTCGTCCGGAGCCCCGGTGCATGCGGTCTACCCGAGCAGCCGGCACCACTCTCCCAAGGTGACGGCCTTCGTGGACTTCCTGCGCGAGCGCTGGTCCGCCCATCTGCCCGACGCACCTCGACGGGGTGAGCGCCTCCCCGCGGATTGATGGGGCAAGGTCTCCACTCGTCCCACCGATGGAACGGTGTTTCCCGCCATCGGTGGCTGGTGCGGATCGGGGTGATCCCACATGATGACTTCATCAGTCAGGAGCCACGCATGAGCTGGGATTTCACGAACGAGACGACGCCTCACCCCACACTGGAGACCCTCATCGTCGCCCCGACCCGAGACCTCGGCGACGGGTTCAACGTGCGGCGGGCGCTGCCCTCGGCCCGGCGCAGGATGGTCGGGCCCTTCATCTTCCTCGACCAGATGGGGCCCGCGGTGTTCCGCTCGGGCCAGGGACTGGACGTGCGACCGCACCCGCACATCGGCCTGTCCACCGTCACCTATCTCTTCGAGGGCCAGGTCCTCCACCGGGACAGCCTCGGCGTGGTGCAGTCCATCCAGCCCGGTGCGGTGAACTGGATGACCGCGGGGCGCGGCATCGTCCACTCCGAGCGCACCTCCCCCGAAGCGCGGGCCGCGGGCGGACGGCTCTACGGCATCCAGGCCTGGGTGGCGCTCCCGAAACAGCATGAGGAGACCGCCCCCTCCTTCGTCCACCATGCCGCCGACACGCTGCCCTTCATCGAGGGCGAGGGCGTACGGCTGCACCTCATCGCGGGAGAGCTCTACGGCAAGCGCTCGCCCGTGCAGACGCTCTCGGACATGTTCTACGCGGACGCGGCGCTGGAGGAGGGCGCGGGCCTCGTCCTCCCGGCCAGGCACGAGGAGCGCGGGCTCTACCTCGTGGAAGGCTCGGTGGAGATCGACGGCACGGAGTTCAACCCCGGCGAGCTCCTCGTCTTCCGCAAGGGCAGTGAGATCTCCTTCCAGGCCACCAGTCCCGCGCGGATGATGCTCCTCGGTGGCGAGCCGATGGATGGGCCGCGCTACATCTACTGGAACTTCGTCTCGAGCTCGAAGGAGCGGCTGGAAGAGGCGAAGGCGGATTGGAAGGCCAAGCGCTTCGCCGCGGTACCGCACGAGACGGAGTTCATCCCGCTGCCCGAGGAGCCCGCCCCCCACCCGAAGGAGGGGTGACGGCTGCTCACCCTGGAGGCGGACACACGGGGGCCCGGCGGCCCCTGTGTACCGGTTCGTCCTCCGGTGGACACGTTTGGGGGGATGAACGGCTGGCTCGCACTCTCCTTGTCCCTGATGCTCGGGCAGACGCCCTCCCCTTCGCCCTCGGCTGGCGCGAGCCCCACCGCCGAGTCCGCAGCACCCCAGCAAGGCCAGGCCCGAACACCGGAGGAAGTGGAGGCCGAGCTCGCCCTCCGGAAGGCCGAGGTGGAGGAGCTCCGCGCCCAGACCGAGCTGCTGCAGGCCCAGCAGGAGGCCCAGCGGCAGGAGCACCAGGCCCGCATCGAGTCATTGGAGCAGCAGGAAGCCCTCAAGAACACGCGCGCTCAGGAGTTGGAGCAGCTCCGGCAGCAGCAGCTGGCGAGCATGTCGCGCGGCTATGACTGGCTCATCACCGCAGCGGACCAGCTCGAGGCCGGCGAGTTCAGCATCGGCCCGGCCATCACCTCCGCGCAGCAGGAACTCTCCAACGCCCTCTCCACCTCCGTCGGTATCGGCCGCGGTGAGAGCGCACGCCTCATGCAGAGTGCCATGGCCCGGATCTCCACCGTGGAGGGGCTCGTGGCGGATCGGAACTTCTTCCTGGCCCGCCGGCAGGTCCAGGACGCTGGCTTCGAGCTGCACCTGGCCTGGCAGCTCACCCTCAACCGCTCCGGCACCACGCTCGTCAATCAGTAGTAGTGCGGCGTGGCCATCACCGGCGGGCTCGCCGGCTTCGCGATCAGGTAGCCCTGCACGAAGTCCACCCCGTGCTCCCGCACCCACCGCAGCTCCTCCGGCGTCTCGATGCCCTCGGCCACCGTGAGGATGCCCAGCTTCTGCGCCAGCTCCAGCAGCTTCTCCGTGATGGAGGCCTTGTAGCTGTCCTGGTGGATGCCGCGGATGAGCTCCATGTCCAGCTTCATGATGTCCGGCCGCAGCTGGTGGATGAGGTTGAGCGACGAGAAGCCCGCCCCCAGGTCGTCCAGCGCCACCCGGAAGCCCGCCTGCCGGTAGTAGGCGATCAGCGACTTCAGATGGTTGGCGTTCGGCGTGTGGTCCGACTCGATGATCTCGAACACCACGTTCTGCGGCGGCATGCCCAGCTCGCTGATGGCGGCCACCGTGGAGCGCAGGCAGTACGCCGGATCATAGATGGCCGTGGGCGTGAAGTTGATGAAGAGCGGGACCTGCAGCCCCAACCGCGAGGCCTCGTGCACCGCCGACAGCCGGGCCGCCAGATCCAACTGGAAGAGCAGATCCGCGTCGCGCGCCAGCGTCAGCATCCGCCCCGGATTCACCAGCGACCCATCCGGCTCCAGGCCGCGCAGCAGCGCCTCGTAGGCGTACACCTGGCGCGTGTCCTTCGCGTAGACGATGGGCTGGTAGTGGCTGGTGATGCGCTTCTCGGCCAGCATGTCCACCAGCCACCCCGAGCGTGTCATGGTGAAGAGCTGCGGCAGCGAGCCCACCCGGGGGAAGTCCCCCAGCCCCGGCTCTCCGTCACCCTCGACGAAGAGGGCGCGCGTGGCCCGGGACTCCTCGCCCGTCAGCGCGCCCATGACGTCGGCCACGAGGGCGCTCAGGTGACCGCCGTCCAGCCGGACCGCCACGCACTGGGACTCGGGCATCGCCTGATGCTGCCGGCCCGAGTCTCCCAGTAGCCGCACCAGCTTGCCGTAACTGTGACCCAGCGGGAGCCAGAGGAAGAGCCGACCAGGCCCCTCCTTCTCCAGCTTCTCGGGAAGGGTCTGGCAACGCTCACACGACTTCGACACGCTCTGGCTCATGCGCCTCACTCACTGCTCTCGGAAGACGAGCAATCCTCGCGAGGTCTCCGTGGCGTAGATGTACCCGTCACCGGGCACCCTCAGCCCACTGAGGCCGTCGATGAATGTCCGTCCCCGGCCTGGATCCGTCTCCCGCCAGGTATTGTAGTAGGCCAGCTGCCGCGGTGTACTGGGGTTGGACATGTCGAGGATGCGCAGGCCGTCCTGGGTATGAGCCACGTACAACTTGGAGCCCACCAAGGTCAAACCCCCCACCGTGGACTCCGGGCGCATCTGGAACTGGCCCACGACTGAGATATGCTCGGGGTCCGTCACGTCCAGCGCACGAATCATCGACCCCCACCCCTCGCTGGACTCGAAGGCAATCGTTCGGTCTCCGATGGTGCCCGCCGCCACCGGACGGCTGGTGGCATTGTCATACCCGAAGTGACCCATCACCACCGGCTTGGTCCCATCCGTCACGTCCGCCACTCCCAGCCCATAGCGCCAGTAGCCGATGTAGAGCCGGTTGTTGACGGCCACGGCCTCGACCGGGGTCTCCCCCGCGCTGATGGTGGCCTTCGTGTCGTAGTAGCGCGACAGCAGCTTGGGCGTCGCGGGCGTGGAGACGTCGTAGATGAGCACCTCGGCGTCGGGCGAGGGGGACACCAGGTAGAGCCGGTCCCCGTCCACGTAGAGCCCCCACCCCTGCACGCTGGGGCTGGGCAGCGCACCGACCCGCTTGGGCGCCGCAGGGTTGCTCACGTCGTAGATGATCAACCCCTCCTTGGCGCTCGACACATAGAGCGTCTGGCCCTTCACCCAGGAGCGGTACCAGGTGTCGCTCGTGGGGGTGATCTCCGCCACCTTCTTGGGCGCGGCCGGGTTCGACACGTCGTAGACGAAGAGGCCATCCGCCAGCGCCGTCACGTAGGCGTACCCACCCGACACGAAGACGTCCTGCGGCACGCCGCGCGGCAGGGCCGTCTCCGACACGAGCTCCACCCCGGACTGCTCCTGCTCTCCCGCCACCCGCTTGACGCGCACCGCCTCGAAGGTGCCCTGCAGGTCCATCGTGCCATCCGCGCACCGCCGGAACTCGCCCTTCACCTGCTCGGGCGTGGGCGCCTGGCAGCCCGCGATCGCGAAGCGCATGGGCGAGTACGTCCCCTGGTAGTCGCTGGCCAGGAAGAAGGTGTCCCCCTCCACCTGGCTCACCGACAGCGGAGTCCCGAGCAGATGGGACTGCTGCGGCACGAGGCTGAAAGTCCCCGGGGAGGGAACGCCGCTGAGCGTCACATTCGCATGCCAGATCCCCTCCGCCTTGACGGAGGCAAACCCGGACCGATCACAGGCGGAGAGGTTGAAGGACTCGAGCTCGCACTCGTGCTTGGGTTCCACCACCGTGTTCTTGCACCCGGTTGAGAGAAGCAGGACTCCCGTCGTGGCTACCAGTAAACGGTTCATGGGCCCTCCATACCGGGCACCGAAACGGGACGAAAGCACTGGTTCATCCAACACCCTGAGTGGCTGGGACGTGCACCGCTGAGCAATCGTACCGAACCGCTCGCCCGCCCACTCGTTAATATGGGGGGGCCTGCCTAGGTTCGCCCCGTCCCTCGTCTCCCCACCCGGGAGGTCGCCCCTGTGAAACAACGTCTATTCATCGCCACCCTGCTGGCCCTCATCCTCCCCGAGGCGGCGCTGGCCCAGGTCTACGTCATCCCGCGCCGTGCCTACCGGTCACCGGTGCACACGTATGACTTCGAATGGCGGCACCTGGACATCCTCGTCGGCCCCGAGGCCGAGGGTGTCGCCGCCCCGCCCGCCCACAGGGCCCACCAGCAACCGCCCGGAGCCCCGGGTGGCCCCAATCCCACGGCCCTCACGTCGCCGCAGATGCGCTCGCCAGGTGCCTCCTCCTCCGACGCGACGAAGGGTCCCCCGCCCGGGCAGGAGACACCCGGCAAGCCGGGCGAGCAGCAGGGCATCGGTGGCAGTCCCCTGGACTCCATCGAGCCGGGCAGTCCCACGCCCGTGGTGCGGAACCAGCCGGATGGCGGTACGCCCGATGCCGCGGTCGCGAGCGGAGACTCCCTCTACGTCCCCATCGCCCTGCCCACGGATGGAGGCACACCGGACGGCGGCCCCGCCTATGCCACGTCGCTGGGCGTCAAGAGCGGCGGCGTCCGCTTCTACTTCTACGAGAGCGAGCGCAACGTGGCGCAGTACGCCGCGCCCCAGCTCGAGGACACCTACCGCTACCTCGTCGACCGCTTCAAGTTCGTCCCCACGCAGACGTTCCCGTACATCCTCTACAGCAGCTACCAGGAGTTCCTGCAGACCAACGTCACCTCGGTGTCCGAGGGCACGCTGGGCGTCACCAGCACCCAGGGCCACCTGGAGCTGACCCTGCCCTACCTGGGTGACCACCGGCTCTTCGGGGAGATCAGCTCCCACGAAATGACGCACCAGTTCACCATCCAGAAGGTCCGCTATCTGGCCGAGCAGGCCAAGGTGGCGGGGGATCCGCTCAACGGCATCCCCCTCTGGTTCATCGAGGGTCTCGCCGAGTTCTACGCCAAGGGCGGCCTGGATCCCGAAGGCGAGATGATGGTGAGGGATCTGCTCATCAACCCGGACCTGATGCGCGGGTACGCCTTCCTGGACTTCTGGTCGCCCGGGCCCTACGGCTTCCTGTGGATCTACAAGGTGGGCCAGGCGCGCTGCCAGTTCCTCGAGGAGACGTACGGGACGGGCTTCATCCAGAAGGTGCTGGAGAACTCCCCCAAGCTCGTCTCCGGCACGGGCATGACGCCCAACCTCCAGTTCGAGGGGTTGATCGAGATGCTCACCGGGGATGATCCGCAGAAGGTCGCCGCGAAGTTCGAGGAATGGCTGAAGCAGCGCGCCTACCGCACCTACCTCAAGGCCGAGCAGTCCACGCCCAACATGGAGCTGCTGCGCGAGCGCAAGGGCATCGTCACCGCGCTCAACAGCTCGCAGGACGGGCGCGTGCTCATGTACCGGAGCATCATCCCGGAGACGGGTCAGAGCCAGCTCATCATGGTGGATCCGCGCGCCCCCAATGACAGCGTGCGCGTGCAGGGCGACGGCGTGCCCGGCTACGAGTCGCTGCATCCCATCTTCGGGCGCAACTTCGCCCTCACGGATGATCGGTTCGTCTTCATCGCCGAGTCCCTGGCGCGCGACATCCTCTACGTCCAGAGCTACAAGCACACTGCCCAGCCCTACACCCTGGGAGGGACGCTGCCAGCCATGGGCCGCAGCCCCTACGTGACCAACCCCTCCGGGTTGCGCAAGGAGCCGCCCTACAAGGTGAGCTTCGAGCTGGGCGAGCGCGTGGCCTACAGGCTCGCCGACCATGGGCTGATCGCCGCGTACTCGCCGGCCTTCTCGCCGGATGGCAAGCAGGTGGCCTTCATCGGCCTGAGCGAGGTGGGCACGCGCGACATCTACGTGCTGCGGTTGGATCAGGGCCTCAACGCCGAGCCCCAGCAAATCACCCACGACGTGTACGCCGAGCGCAGCCTCGCCTGGGGCCCCGCGGGCATCGTCTACACGTCGGACGCCACCTCGCACGGCTACTACAACCTCTTCCGGGTGAAGCCGGAGGATCCCTCCAAGGTGGAGCGCCTCACCACCGAGGCGAGAGACCACGCGGACCCCACGGTGCTGCCGGACGGCCGCCTCTTCTTCGTGGCCTACGAGAAGAGCCGCTCGGACCTGCACGAGTACACCGGGGGCGGCAGCATCGTGCGGCGCACGGACGTGGCCACCGGCCTCTTCGAGCCCTGCCCCGCCCCGGATGGCAACGTGTGGCTGCTCTACCACCTGTCCGGTGAGCGCAAGCCGGCCCTGCTGCGCTCGCAGCAGTTGATGACCTTCCAGGTCCCCCAGGTGTCGAGCGCCGAGGTGGCACCGCCCAGCCCCCTGCCACAGCGCTCGCTGGAGGGCGCCCAGACCTACAAGCCCTTCGCCCGGGAGAACATCGATCTGGGGCCCATCCTCGGCTTCGCCGGCGCGGGCGGCGGAGGCTTCTACGGCCAGGTGTTCGCCTCGGCCACGGACCGGCTGCGCAACCACGCCATGCTGCTGCAGGTGGCGGTGTACGGCTCCTTCGCCCTGACGGACGGCTACCTGCTCTACCTCGACCAGTCCCGACGCATGACGTGGGGCGGCGGCCTCTTCCAGTCCCTGCGCTTCCGCGTGGACGAGACCCTGCGCAAGGCCACCAAAGGCACCAACCTGCCCTACTACACACTCATCTCCGGCGAGCGCTTCTTCGGCGCCACCGGACTGGCACGCTACCCGCTGAGCACCTTCACCTTCCTCGAGGCCAACCTCAGCATCGGCGGCTCCTCGTACTTCCTCGACCCGGCGACGTCCTTCTACCTCAACCTGCCGGAGCTCAACGGCGTCGGGGACCTCTACAACCTGTGGCGCCAGACCCAGCCCGGCCTGCGCTTCCAGACGGAGGGCTCACTGGCCTTCGGCTACAACACCCTGCGCTACCACTACACGGGCGTGGCCATCTCCGGCAGCTCGTTCATGGCCGAGGTCACCACCGGCGTCCAGCCCTTCCAGGGCGAGCTCTACGGCAACGTGCGCCTGGACGCCGAGCGCTACTTCCCCATTCCCCTGGGCAGCACCCACGTCATGCTGCGCGGCGGAGCGGGCACCTCCTACGGCGGACGCTTCGCCCGCTCCTTCTACCTCTCCAGCTTCGACACCCTGCGCGGCGTGCCGTTCGGCGATGAGCGGTGGTTGCTCGGCCCGCACTACCTGTACTCCACGCTCGAGCTGCGCGTGCCGCTGGATGCGCTCATCCGCATCGCCTTCCTCAACACCCTCATGGGCGTGGCGGGCTTCGACGCGGGTGGCGTGGGGAGCTCGGCACGTGACGTGTGGGATCACCGCGTGCTGGATGCGGCCGTGGGCGTCAACGTCGGCCTCGGCCCCATCCTCCTGCGCCTGCACTTCGCCTACCCGTTCGACATCAATGCCGCCGCCGGCAGGCCCGCCACCAAGTGGGTGACCCAGTTCTCCATCGGCCTCGCCGGACTCGAGGGCTACCTGTTCAAACAGCACCGCGCCCCGGCCGGGAGGAAGGAGGCGCCCCGGCCCCCCGTGACACTCGGGGGGATGCAGATCGGGGCGAACTGAGGCACGGGCGCCTCAGGATTGGGCGGCCACCAGCGCGGCATTGGCTCGCGCCAGGGGGCCGCCCTCGTGCGGAATCCGCTCGAAGTCGCCTCGCAGGGCCTTGAGCGCGAACTTCTCCAGGTCCATCTCCCTGCGAGTCCGCACACCCATCGCCCGGATCAGCTCCGCCATCGGACTGAAGCCCAGGAGGCCGTGCAGCAGCAGCATCCCCGCCGCCACCCCGCTCACGCGCCTCCACCCGCGGCCGGCCTTCTCCGACAGCAACAGCCCGAGCACCGAGACCGATGACATCGCCACCGTCACCACCCGGTTCAGATCCCACTCGGACTCCAACTTCTCCAGGTAGCGGGTGATGGCCGCGCGATCCATCCGCTCCGCCATGTGCCGGACACACCGCTCCACCCGCTCATCAATCTTCCGGTTCACCACCTCCGGTGTGTGCGAACGCACCGCATCGGTCGACATCCGGTTCCAGGATTCCATTGCGCCTCACCTCCACTCTGGCAGGCCATCTGTCCGAAGGTAGGGACGCGGACACTCCCGGGTCAGGACGGGCAGGCATGCAGGCCGGCTGCTCGCCCGTCCCCGTCCCGCCCCTGCGCGGCGCACGGACGGATGCCTAGCTTGCACGGGGTGAATCGTCTTCCGCGCTTCCTGCTCGTCTGCCTGCTCTCCGGCACGGCGTGCATCTACCGCGAGCATCCACAGCAGCTGCGCATCCACGACGACCTGCCGGACTCGGGGCCGGAGCTGTCACTCGCCCTCTACCAATCCGTGGGCGTGGGGCTGCGTCCAGGCCATGTGGTGGAGCTGGTCCAGGACGAGCACATCCCCGAAGCCCTCGAGGCGGAAGCCCGCCAGGCCCGCGAGTCGCTCCACCTGCTCGTCTCCAGCTGGCAGCCGGGCGAGGCCTCGGAGCGCCTCGTGCGCGCGCTCGCCGAGCGACGGCCGGGCGTGGTGTGCCGCATCCTGGTGGATGCGCTCCACAGCCCGGGCTTCGTGGACACGGTGCAACCGCGGCTCGTCCAGCTTGGCTGCGAGGTGCGCGACTTCCGCCCCTTCGTGGGAGAGACGGTGGTGTTCAATGACGAGCGGCTGCAGGCGCGCAACCACCGCCAGCTCGTCATCCGCGACGGCCGCAGCGGCCTCACGGGAGGCGCCGGCGTGGGGCCCTCCTGTCGCGACACCTATGTCCACGTGGAAGGTCCCGCCGTGCGTCAGTTGCAGCAGACCTTCGCCAGGGACTGGCTGGAGGCGGGCGGCGGGTTCCTGCCCGAGTCTGCCTTCCCCCCGCTCGAGCCCCGGGGCGAGGCCCGCGCGGGCTTCGTCGCGAGCACCGGCTCGCCCTCGCTCAGCTACTCCGAGCGCATGGTGCAGGTGCTCATGGCCGCGGCCCGGCGCCGGCTGTGGCTCACCAACGCCTGCTTCATCCCCACCACCGCCACCGTGGACACGCTCATCCGCAAGGCCCAGGAGGGCGTGGACGTGCGCATCCTGGTGCCCGGCATCCCGCCCGAGGGCCTGCCCGGAGGGCTCGCCGCGCAGCGCGTTTCCTATGAGCGCCTGCTGGAGAACGGCGTGCGTCTGTGGGAGTACCAGGCGGTCCCCCTGCACTCCCGCACCCTCGTGGTGGACGACCGGGTGGCCGCCGTGGGCTCCAACAACCTGGAGGCCAACTCCCACACCCTGCTCGAGGAGGGGAGCCTCGTCGTCGAGGACGCGCCGCTCGCCAGCGAGCTCGCCTCCAGCTTCGAACAGGACCTGACGCACGCGAAGGAGATCCGCAGGGACGACTGGCGGAAGCGCGGGCTGTTCCAGCGCTTCGACTACCAGCTTCCGCCCTCGACCACCGGATGCCGCTGAGCGGGTACTCCCGAGCCCGGTCTGGCGGCACAGGGGATGGCCCATCGCCTCGAGGCTCAGCGCCGCGCACGCACCTCCAGCGTCCTGCGCGCGCTGAGTCCCCGGTCGTCCGAGACGAGAATCTCGTGGGTGCCCACCGTAGGGGCCCACCACACCCGCTCATCCGCTCGCGCCGAGGCCAGGAAAGCCCCATCCACGAACCACGTCAGCTCCCCGTCTCCCTCGGCCTCGGCCTCCAGCGGCACTTCCTGTTGGTCCGCCGGAACGCCCGGGATGAGGAGCGCCACCTGCCCCTGTCCGGGTGAGATGATCTCCGGAGCGCGCTGAGCACCCCCGGGCTCGCAGCCGGGCGCGGGAGCGGGGGGCTGGGGCAACAGACGGTGCTGCTCGGCCAACCAGCGCCGGATGCTCGCCGGCCAGGAGAGATACACGCGCGACTCCGTCCGCCTCCCGGCCCGGCACGAGGGGCCCACCGCGAGCCCCGTCTTCACGTCCACCTCCACCCGCTGGTGATAGGGGCAGGTCTCGGTGGGCACATGGCTGCGCCTGGCGAACACGAGGCGCCGCTGGGTGCAGGCCTCCGTCGGCAGGTGGCCCGAGTAGGCGCACACCTCGACCTGGGTGAGATCCGAGGGCACCACCGCGTCCGCGTCCTCAAGCCGTCCTCGGGGCCCCAGCCCCTCCAGGATGTCGAACAGGAGCGGCCCCGCCGCCTCCGCGCCCACGATGTGCACGCTGGGGGTGTTGTCGAAGTTGCCCACCCACACCACCGCGGTGTGCCGGGGCCCCGAGCCCGCCGCCCACGCATCCCGGTGGCCGAAGCTCGTTCCCGTCTTCCAGTGCACCCGTGGCGGCAGACCCGTCAGCTTGCGGCGCGCGGGGAAGTCCGGCCGATCCTTCAGCGACAGCGCGCGCCGGGTCAGCCATGCCGCTCCGGGAGAGAAGATCTCCTGGGCACCTGACTCGGGCTGTCCCTCCTCCAGCAGCTTCAGCGGACGCGCATGACCGTTCTCGGCGATGGCCAGGTAGACGCCCGCTACCTCCATCGGCGTGAGCTCGATGCCGCCCACCGACGCAGACAGCCCGTAGTGGCCCGGATCCGGGTTCAGGCTCGTCACTCCCGCCAGCCGCAGTGCCCCCAGGAAGCGCTCCACCCCGAGCCGCTGCAGCAGCTTCACGAAGGGCAGATTGAGCGACTGCGAGAGCGCGTCCTCCAACCGCACCAGTCCCTGGAAGCGCCCGTCGAAGTTGCGCGGAGCGTAGGTGCCGTAAGAGGTCGGAATGTCCGCCACCAGCTGCTCGGGCCCCGCCAACCCCTGATCGATGGCGAGCGCGTAGATGAGCGGCTTGAGCGCCGAGCCCGGCGAGCGCGTCATCGCGAAGCCCGGCAGCTGCCCCCCGTGCGCCGTGTCGAAGAAGTCGAAGTTGCCCACCAGCGCGACCACCTCCGCGCGCTCCCGGTCCACCACCACCGCCGTCCCGTTGTAGATGCCCTTGGCGCCCAGCTCCGGCGCGGACTCGCGCATCACCCGCTCCACCAGCCGCTGCGAGCCCGCGTCCAGCGTCGTGCGCAGTCGCGACTGTCCGGGCCGCTGGGTCCGCAGCCACACCGCCGCATGCGGGGCCTCGCGAGGAAAGGGCGTGAGCTGTGTGGGCACCGCCGTGGCGCGCACCTCCGCCAACGCCGCCTCCGGTGTCACCCGAGCCCCCTGCGGTCCCAGCGGCAGTGCCACCTCATCGAAGAGCCGCTGTGCCACCTCGTCTCGTGCCGCCTTCAGCCGCGCCGCGTTCTCCGGCGTGGGGAAGCGCCGGTTGGGGTTCTGCGGCACCGCCAGCAGCGTTGCCATCTCCGCGGGGCTCAGATGCGTCGCCCGGTGCCCGAAGTACGCCAGCGCCGCCGCCTCCACGCCCTCCATGTTCCGCCCGTAGGGCACGAACTGGAGGTAGGCCGCGAGGATCTCCTTCTTGGACAGCCGCAGCTCCAGCTGTGCCGCCCGCAGGGACTCGACGACCTTGGACACGAGCGTGCGAGGCCGGGGCTCCAACACCCGCACGAGCTGCATGGTCAGCGTGGACGCCCCGGACACCCGCCGGCCGCGCAGCACGTTCGTCACCGCCGCGCGCACCACCGCGACCGGGTCCACTCCCGGGTGCCACAGGAAGCGCTTGTCCTCGAGCGCCAGCAGCGCCTGGACGTATGCCGGATCCACCTCCTCCAGGACCGTGGGCACCCGCCACCGCTCATCCGGAGCCAGGAAGACGTGCGCCGGAGTGCCATCCCGGTACTCGACCACCACCGAGTGCGGCTCGGAGAGACGCTCGGGGAGAGGGATCAGCCAGGCCGCGGCGAGGGCAGCGAGCGTGAAACACAGGAGGAAGAGGGCTCCCTGGAGAACCCGCTTCCTGGAGATGCGAAGTGCCGGCATGTAAATCGTACCGCGTACGGCGGAGCGCGGTGCCCGAGAGCACCGCGCCCCGCGAATGAACTACAGCAGGAAGTCCTTCCAGGGGCCGGAGACCTCCACCGAGCCTCCTGCCTCGCGCGCCCAGATGCGGGGCTCGTACATCGCCTCCGCCTCCACCGGCGGCAGCGTGAACTTGCCAGACGTCACCGCGCGCACCGCGTAGACCACCGTCTTCGTCTCGCCCGCGTCCAGGCTGCCGAAGACCTCCACCCGGTCATCCCGGATGTTCACGTAGTCCGCGCTCCACTGATCCTCGGAGGAGGCCCACTCCACCTTGCCGCCGCGCCCGAGCCGCGCGTTCTCGATTTCCCAGCCCGCCGGCAGCCGATCCACCAGCGCGATGTTCTGGATGCGCTCGCCCGAGGTGTTCTTGATCTTCACCTCCACATAGATGAGGTCCGCCAGCTTCACCGAACCGCCCTCCACGTCGAGCTCATCCCCCTCGAGGTTGCGGTACTGGCGCGAGAGGGTGAGCCCCTCGCCGCCCGTGCGGTACTGGCCATCCGAACGGACGCCATCGCTGGCGAGCACCAGGTAGAGCTTGCCCTCGCCCTTCTCCGGGACCTTCAGGGTCAGCCCCTTGCGCTCGCTCGCGCGCACCAGGGCCCACGTCCGGTCGGAGGCGCGCTGCTTGGAGCCATCCTGCGCCGGCACCTCCTTGCCGTCCGCCGTCAGCACCGGCGGAGTGAACTTCGAGGCCGCTCCCGCCACGCGCTTGCCCAGGCCGGTGATGCCCCAGACCAGTTCCTGCGTGGTGTAGTAGCTGCTGCGCTCCTGCTTGAGGGCCTCGGCCACGCGCTGCGCAAGCGGCTCGCCCGACGCGTCGTTCCCGAACAGGTCCTGGAACGTGCTCAGCATGAAGCCGCGCCGGCGCCGATCCGAGTAGAAGGACCAACTGTTCCACCGCTCGTCCACCACCGCGGAGACCTCCGGGTTGCGCAGGTCCTTCTCGTAGCGGCGGTCACCGGCCTGGTACAGCGCGGCCTTGAGCATGAACTCCTGCTCCGCCCGCTGGCCGTTGCTGTAGAACTTCTGGCTGCCGAGCTGATCGATGAGCTTCTGCACCCGCGCCTTGTGGCCCTTGCCAGCCATGGCCAGCACGTAGTGCATGTAGGCCTCGGCACCATCGTTGTAGGAGTCCGACGCCGAGCGGTTCTCGCGGCGTGTCACCTGCTGGTTCATCCACCCGATCGCATCGTCGATGCGGTCCTGCGGCACCGCGTACTTGCGCTTCTGCGCGTCCAGCAGCATGTGCGTGACGTAGGCCGTGCCCCACTCGACCGGCTCGGTGGCGCCCGGCCAGTAGCCGAAGCCACCCCCGGGCGTCTGCATGGAGAGCACCCGGTTCACGCCCGACATCACCATGTCCTCCACCTTCGCGTTGGCCGTGAGCGTCGGATCCACGCTGTCGATGAGCTCGGAGACGTAGAGCAGCGGGCGGGTGGAGGACGTCGTCTGCTCGATGCAGCCGTGGGGGTATTGCACCAGGTACGACAGGTGCTGGAAGGACTCGGCGTAGGGATTCGTAGTCACCCAGAACGTCGAGCGCTCGCTGGTGGGCAGCCAGCCCTGGAGGTACTTCGACAGGTCCAGCGTGCCGGAGGCCAGCTCGATGCGCTGCACCTTGCGCTCGCGCGGGCCCGAGGGGAGCAGGGGCACGTCGAGCTGCTCGAAGGAGGTGTGCCCGCCGCCCTCGGCGGTGACCTTGAGGCGGGCCGCCCCCACCGCCTGCACCGCCCTGGCCTGGAAGACGAGCGTGGCCGCCTTGCCATCCTCGAGCCGCACCTTGCCCTCGCTCTTGCCGAGCAGTTGCAGCGGTGAGGCCATGGACGCGGGCATGGCCATGCCCGGCACCGGGAGGTTCTCCGCGGAGAGGGACACCTTCACGTCCTGCGCCTTGCCGGAGAGGTTGGTGACGAAGACGGGGACTTGAATCTCATCCCCCTGGCTGAGGAAACGGGGCAGCGTGGTCTGCAACACGAGCGGGTCGCGCACCAGCACCTGCGCGCTGGCGTGGCCGATGCGCTTGGGACCGCTCGTCACCGCCATCACCCGCACCGCGCCGCGGTACTGCGGCAGCTTGAAGGGGACGCGCAGCTTGCCATTGGCGGGCACCGGCAGCACGCCGCTCCAGAGGGCCACCGGCTTCACCGGCTGCACGCGGCCCGAGGCATCCCCGCCCTCGCCGTCACCACCGGTGGAGCGGCTGGCGCCCGCGGGAGGAATCAGCAGCGTCCACCCGAGCGTCTCGTACGTCTGCACGCCCAGGGCCCGCTTGGTGAAGAGCTCCGCGAGCGGATCCGGGCTCTTGAAGCGCGTGAGCGAGAGGATGCCCTCGTCCACCACCGCCACCGTGGCGACGGTGCCGTTGTCCACCGCGCCCAGCTCCAGGTCCACGGTGAGGGTGTCATTGGAGCGCACTTCCTTGGGCACGTTGAGGGTGACGGCCTGGGTGAAGTCCACCGGCTCCAGCGTCATGCTGGCTACGCCGAAGGCCCGGTCCGGCATGAAGGCCTGGGCGGACTCGAGGTGTGGGTCCTTCACCAGGAAGGTGCTGACGTAGACGTTGGGCGCGAAGGCCGAGGGCTTGAAGGTCCACGTCACCTCGCCCGGCTCCACCGCCTTCCACTCGGCGGCCTGCACACCGTCCGTCTCGGCGGTGAAGAGCATGCGGCCCCGGTAGGGCGCCTTCACCTTCACCGTGATGGAGTCTCCCACCTTCGCCGAGCGCGGCAGCTCCACCGCGAGCGAGGTGGGCCGCGCCGGCCGGGGCGTCTGGTCCACCCGCGTGGAGGACTCGTCCCACCAGTAGTAGCGGCCGTGGCCCTCGAGCTGAAGGTCCGTCTGCGCCGCGCCGGACTTCACCCGCACCAGGTAGCCCGCGGCGTCCGTGGACGGCGTCACCTGGAGGGAGAACTTTCCGCCCTCGGGCTTGACGGTGGCGCGACCCTCGCGCACGGGGCGCAGGTGGCGCTGGTAGCGCTCCTCGCCGGAGCTCTCGTCGTAGAAGTAGCCATACTCCTCGTCCAGCCGCAGGTACTCCACCTGGAGGGACTTGAGGGCCTTGCCGTAGAGAGCGCCCTGCCAGTCCACCACCACGCCGGTGACGGTGAAGGGCTGGTTGGCCTTCACCTTGTCCACATTGGCCTGGAGGCCCACGTAGTACGCCTCCGGGTGCACCGGCACGTTGGCCTCGCCCAGCGTGGAGCGGCCGCTGCCGGCCTCGAAGACGCTGGCCTGCGCCACCAGCTTCGCCGGGCCCTTGAAGCCGCCCGCGTCCTGCTGCGCCGGGCATCGAACGATCGTTCGACCCTTTCCATCCAGCTCGGCCTTCACCTGCCCCAGCACGGTGGCCTTCGCGTCCGCGCCCTCCGGACGCCACACGCCATAGGCGTACTGCGCATTGTCCTTCGGACGGAAGACGGACGGCTCCAGCCTGCACGTCACCTCCACCGGGCTCTTCTCCGCCGAGCCACCGAAGAGGTACGCGGCCTCCACCGTCAGCGGCACCTCCTCGCCCTGCACATAGCCGGGCTTCTCGGTGGTGGCCGTCACCTTCATGCGCTCGGGGACGAACTCCTCCACGTTGAGGCCGTACGAGGCCACCTGCTTGCCGGCCACGCTCAGCACCACGCGGTAGGCGCCCGTGTCCTGGTAGGCCTCGAAGGGCACGTCCTGCGACACCAGGCCCGCCTCGTTCGTCTTCAGCATCACCTTCTTCAGGTCGCGCTCGCGCGGGTCCACCACCTTCAACTCCACGGGCATCCCCACCGGCGGCGCCATGTCGTCCTGGCCGCGCAGCACCGCCGCCACATGGGCGGTGTCACCCGGGCGGTACACGCCCCGGTCCGAGTAGATGGAGGCGCGATAGGGCTTGTCCGAGCGGTACGGCTCGCCCTGCACGTCCGAGTTGGCGATCTCCGTCTTCAGCTCGCTGTACTTGAGGTAGGTGAATTCGTCGCCCTTGCGCGCGAGCAGGGCGAAGGGCTCGGCGGTGTCCACGCCCGGAGCGGGGACGGTCAGCTTGCAGCCGTCCGAGCCACCGGTGGTGCAGCGGGCCACCACCTGACCGCTCTTCTTCACCAGGGAGACCTCGACGCCGGGCAGCGGCTCGGTGCTCTCCATGCCGAGCGCCCACACGAACACCTCCTCCTTCGCGTCCGAGCCCCGGGGCGCCATGCCGCGCTTGGCCACCAGGCTCAGGTCCGTGAGGAGGATGCGCGAGGAAGCCGACTTGTAGCCGCCCGAGGCGGTGATCTCCACGAGTCCCCGGGTGCTGGCGGGCACGAGGCTGCCCACGTCCAGCCAGGTGGTGGCCAGCGTGTCCTGAGCGCCCTGGAGAGGCAGCGTCTTGCGCACCAGCACGTTGGAGGTGCGCTCGTCGGCGACCTCCTGGCCGTCATTGCTCATCCAGAAGAGGAGGTTCTCCTGGGGCACGTTGCGCACCACGAGGTCCACCGAGTCCAGGTTGAGGTGGTTGAGGGGCAGGTTGCGCCAGGCGCTGCGCGGCAGGTAGCGGCCGGTGGAGCCGAAGCTGATCTGCGGGCTGCGCGCGGAGATGGAGAAGGACCTCTCGTAGGTGGACAGCAGCCGGCCGCCCGTCGACGACACGGCGCCCGCGTCGATGCGCATGGAGTAGGAGCCGCGCTTGAAGTCACCGAAGACACGGAAGCCCCAGCGCGAGGGAGACACGGAGAACTTCACCGGCGGGTTGAAGTGGAGGGTGTCCGCGGCGGAGTCCTCGTCGAGGCTGCAGCGCTCGGTCTTGTCGCCGTAGTACTCGTAGTCCTCCTCGCCCTCATCCCGGCTGGGCTCGGCGTCCCCGCCCAGCTCGCGGCAGCGGACCTCGATGTAGTGGCCGGTGGAGCCCTCCCGCGCGTAGGCGTTGGTGATGTCGAGGCGATTGCCCCCGGTCAGCCCGAAGGAGCCCTCGCCCGCGGCCGCGGTGCCCGCCTTGGACCCGGCCGAGGCCATGCCCGGCTTGAGGGTGAACTTCACCTGAGCGCCCGAACGGAGGCTCGCGCCACCGAGAGCGGCGGTGACGATGTAGCGGTCCGTGGGGTGCGAGCGCAGCTTCACATCGGACAGCGCCTTGCCATCCACGGAGAAGGAAACGAAGCGGCGCACGTTGGCCACGTCCACCGGGCCGGAGAAGACGAGGTCCGCCTCCACCTTGCCCTTGCCCACGTCCATCTGCCGGGGAGACAGGCGCACGAAGGCGAAGGCGGGTGTGGTGAAGGAGCGGGTCCACTCACCCGAGGCCGTGGGCTTCACCACGGTGCCATCGGCCAGCTCCAGCGATTCGAGAGAGACGGTGTACTGGGTCGTGAAGGCGAAGCTGTCGCGAGGGGTGAAGACGAGCGTGGAGCTACTGCGGAAGGTCAGCGAGCCCTGCACGTCCGGAGACACGGTGACGACGGTGCCCTTCTTCACCGTGTTGTCCTCGGGAGCCACGGCGCGGGGGAACTCCAGCACCACCTCGCGAGGCATCATGCCCTCGGAGCCGATCTCGTGGATGACGGGAGTGAGGGACTCCGCCGAGGGAGGGACGCCCGTATCGGGCGAGCCGCTGGCCGGGGCGCCCGGGGTGGAAGACGTGCCGGACGATGCCGGGGTGCTCTTGGACTCGTCCTTGTTGCAGCCGGCGAGCGCACCCACCAGCAGCGCCGCCAGCACCCAGCGGGCTCTGCCCATGCGGGGTGGCTTCGGCATCGGAACGAACTGCGGACCCATGATTCCTCCGAGGAAATGACTCGTGTTGTTCACGCGGCGTGCCGGAGAGCCGGACGCCGTTCCTGATGGGGGTTGTGGCTGGTAGCACACGGCCCGTTCGCGTCCCCCCGCGCGGTCGAGCGCCCACACAGTGGCCAGCGAGCCGCAGCCCGTCTCCAGCCCGAGTGGGACCTTGGAATCGGCCACGGACGCTAGGGCGGCTCACGGCCGGCGGTCAACGGCGGTGGCTCGGTGTCACCCACCATCCCGGCCGCCTCCGAGCCACTTCGAGAGTCACCCCCTTCATCTGCCCCATCAGGTAGAGTATCCGGATTCGGAGGCCCACCACCCATGACCCTCGCCACCGCGGGCTTCGCCCATTTCCCCCCGGAGCTGCTCCTCGTCCTTGTGGCCTCGCTGCTGCTGTGGACCCAGGTGCATCGGGTCCTCCTGCGGCTCACGGCCTGGTGCTGCTTCGAATGGGGCGCCTTCCGCGCAACCCTCGCCCTCACCCGTCTCCTGGGGTGGCGTCCCCTTGCGGCCAGGATGAAAGCCCCGCTGTGGCGGGAGGAACTCTACGCGCACTCGGCGCTCGGCAACACCGAGACGGCCGTCGCGGGTGCTCGCCGCCTCGCGGCCCATGCCAAGGCGGACGGCTGCCTGCCTTGCGCCAACTGCGCCATCAACCTCTTCATCAACGCGGGCCTCTATCTGGAGGCACTCGACATCGAACGGGGCTGGCAGGGTCCGTCGAATCCCCTGGAGCCGACCGCGGCGTATTGGTGGACCCTGGTACGGTTCAACCTCGTCGAGGCCGTCTATAACCTCGGTGGCTGGGAGGCCGCCAACGCGCGTCTGTCCACCCTGGAGGAGGCGGCTCGTGGGGAGCCCCTCCTGTGGAACTTCTTCCCCGTCCAGCGTGCGTGGATCCTCTCCCACACCGGACGCGGAGAGGAGGCGCTCAGCGCACTCGCCCAGGTGGACTGGCGACGTTTGCCCCGGCCGTACCGGAGCGAGGCCCACTTCACCCTCGCCGCAGCGCTGCTGGCGGTGCATCGGTATGAGGAGGCACGACGGGAAGCGCTGGTGGGGATGAAACGCTCGCGCCGGGTGTCGAGCACGCGCAATGGGCTGTTTCTGCTCGGGCGCATCACCCTGGCCGCGGGGCGCCCGGAGGAGGCCCTGCGCTTCTTCGAGGCAGGTGCCACGCACCCCTACCAGGGCCAGGGAGGAGATGGGTTGCTGGCCTGGGGTGATTGCCTCGCCGAGCTCGGCCGTCATGACGAGGCCCGGGAGGCCTGGCGGCTCGTCCTCGCGCGAGACAAGCAGAGCGGTGCGGCTTCGCGGGCGGCCTCGCGGCTCGGACTCCACGCGCCCGTTTCTCCCAACGAGGGCCTCCGCGCCGCTTGTTCGTAGACGTCCACCCGCGAGGCGAGCACTCGCGAGCAGCGTCCGCGCAAGCCGCGCTAAGGTGCGCGGGTGATGCCTCTGCCCATCCGGCTGGTGCTGCTACGTCCTCGCAACGCGGAGAACCTGGGTGCCGCCGCCCGGGCCATGAAGAACTGTGGGCTGTCCGAGTGGACCTGGGTACACCCCGAGGCCGAGGACCTCGCCCCCGCGCGCCGGCTCGCCGTCCATGCCGAGGATGTGCTGGAGGCCTCGGGCCGAGCGGACTCGCTCGACGCAGCCGTGGCCGACTGTGTGTGGGTGGTGGGCACCAGCTCTCGCAAGGTGGAGGGCAAGCGGCGGTTGTCTCCCCGCGCGGTGGCGGAGGAATTGGTGCAGCGCGCCGCCCAGGGTCCCGTGGCCCTCGTCTTCGGCGATGAGCGCAGCGGGCTCACCAACGCCGAGGTCGAGCGGTGTCATGACCTGTCCGCCGTCCCCACCGCTCCCGAGCAGCCCTCCATCAACCTCGCCCAGGCCGTGCTGCTGTACGCCTATGAAATCCGCATGGCCACGCTGGCTGCCTCGCCGCCTCCCGCCGCTCCCCTTCCCGTCGCGGCCACCGACACCGAGCTCACCCAGGTGGAGTCCGCTCTGGAGGAGGCACTCGTGACCGGCGGGTTCCTCGTGGACGAGCAATCCCGCGGACGCACCGGGCTCCGGGACCTGTTCGCTCCGCTGCGCCGCTCCCGGCTCACGCGCAAGGAGGCGAAGCTGTGGCTCGCCGCCCTGCACACGTTGGCCAAGCGGTTGAGGAAACCGGAGACCTAACGCGAGGTCCCCAGCAGCCGGTTCATCAGCTTCGGATCCTCCGGCAGCAGCCCCGACTTCGGCAGCCGCTTGAGCAGCTCCTTCCAGCGCGCGTCCGCCTTGTACGTCTTCTGCAGCAGCGGCAGCGCCTCGTCCACCTTCCCCGCGTTGACGAGCGACACCGCGTGCCAGAACACCATCTCCGCGTTGCCCGGAGCCAGCGCCTCGGCCGCCGAGTACGCCTTCAGCGCCGCCTCCGTGTCGTTGTGCTCGATGGCCAGGTCGCCCTCGTTCATCAGGTTGTAGGCGCGCTGGAGCGTCACCAGCCGGCGCAGTTCCTTCAGCGGCACGGGATGGTCGTCCACCCGCAGGTCGAACTTGCGATCCGCCCAGGGACGTCCCGAGGGCTTGCCCGACACCATGATGAGCGCCGCCGACTGCCTCCCCCGGATATCGCCGCCCTGAGCCTCCGCCGCCTCGAGCGCCGCCAGCATCCGCTCGGCCAGGTCGCCCTTCGTCTCCCGGAAGGCCTTGGCCATCGCCGGCCACACGGTGTCCTTCTCCATCATGTTGGCCTGCACCGAGAAGTTCTCGCCCACGATGTGGCCCGCGGCGGCGATGCACTTGTCTCCCGTGTGCGCCGCCACCCGGCCCTTCGCGTCGATCATCGCCACCTGCCGCACCTGGCTCGCCGAGTCCGCGGCCAGCAGCCCGGCGAGGGACTCGGGGGCGCCTCGGCCCGCGCGCATCAGGTCCAGGCCGAGCTTCCCGTAGGACGGGTCCACGAAGGACTGGGTCGCCACGGCGCCCACGCCCGCCTCCGCCCAGGGCACCGCCGCGCCCACCGAGAACCAGTGGGACTGCACCGCCACGCCCAACTCCCCCGTCTCGGGGTCTCGCGCGACGATGGAGTAGGTGTGCACGGGCCGCTTGGGAACGGGTGCAGGAGCGGGAGCGGGCTCGGCGGCAAGTGCCGGCATGGCGAGCAGGACGAGCAACGGGATGGAACGCACCGGGAGGCCTCCTAGGGAAAGAGCCCGGGGAGCCTGGGCGAGCGGGCATCCAGCCGCAAGCGCCCTCCTCCTCGGAGCCGCCCGGCGAGCAGCCGGGAAGTGTCCCCGGTGGTGCACGCCCCAGGTCCCTACCTTTTCTGAAGATTCCACCCAGACCAGGAGCGGACCATGTGGCACATGCCCTATGAGCGGATGGCCATCAGTGACGGGCCCGACGACACGCCGGAGACCTTCCCCAGCCGGCACGCCCCCGCCGAGGACGAGCACGAGAGCGGGCCCCCGCGCACGCCCAACGCCGCCGAGGGCACCGAGGGCGAGGAGCGGCGGATGCCCCAGGACGAGCCCGGCCCGACGCCCGGCTCGGCCGAGGGGGAAGATCTGGAAGAGCCCTCGCGGCACTGACTCGCGGCCGTTACAGTGGCCCCGAGCATGAACCGCAAGCCGCCACCCCGCCGCCCCTCGCAGCCCTCCTCCAAGCACGCCCATCCGGGGCGCTGGGAGGGCAAGGCCAAACCGGACTGGCTGTCGAGGGCGCTCGCGCGGGCAGGGGTGCTACCCCTGGAGGAGGCCGAGGAGGCCATCGAAGCCGGCAGGGTCTCCGTGAACGGGCGGGTGGTGAAGCAACCACTCGCTCCGGTGCCTCCAGGAGCCAGCGTGCGCGTGGACGGGCTGCCCGTGTCGCTCGAGGCGCCCACCCGGGTGCTGGCCTTCCACAAACCGGCGGAGCTGCTCACCTCCACGGTGGGCCAGCACGGGGTGGGCACCGTCTACGAGGTGCTCCTGCCCCAGTTGCCTCCGGAGTTGGCCGGCTTCACCTGGCACGCGGTGGGCCGGCTGGACCGGGGCACCACCGGGCTGCTGCTCTTCACCAATGACGACAAGCTCGTCACCCACGTGACGTCCCCCGAGACGAACCTCACCAAGCGCTACGTGGCCACGGTGTTCAGCGAGGCGGACGAGGAGAAGGTGGAGCCCCTGCGCCACGGCGTGCAGTTGGAGGACGGCCCGGCCCGGCCCGCGAAGGTGCGGCTGCGTGACGAGCATACCGTAGAGGTGACCGTCACCGAGGGCCGCCACCACCAGGTGAAGCGGATGCTCGGAGCGGTGGGCCTGCCCGTGCGCGCCCTGCACCGGGAGGCGGTGGGGGGCGTGGAGCTGGACGTGCCCGAGGGCTCCTTCCGGCTCCTCACCGACGCCGAACTCGCCGAAGGGCTCCGCTACCCCCGCCCCGCGTCCCCGAAGAGCGGGCCCGGGTGAGAACCGTCCTCCGGCGTGTCACGGATTCATGACTGCCGTTTCAGACTGCCCACGGTGAGCCCGGCCTGGCGCGGCTGCTCCCGGTTGATCTCATCGGCGTGGGCGCGGGCCAGTCCCGGAATGGACGAGGACGTGCTCGGGCTCACGGCCGCCTGGGCCCCGGAAGCAGCAGACGGAACCTCCCGCCCCGCGGCTCCCCCCAGGAGTTGCTGGATGCGAGCCCAGCGCACCTTCTCCTCGGCCATGAGGCGCGCCAGCTCCTCGCGAGCACTGGCCTCCGGCAGCTCGGCGGCCGCGGCGGCGACCCGATCCAGGAAGGGCATCAGGTAGCCGATGTCCCTGTCGAAACCAGCGGGCTTCGCCATGTGCATCCTCCTCGAATGGGGGAGTGGGCCCCTCGCCCCCTTCTCGCGTCCCGGACGGCCATCCGAGCGGAGCCTCCCACCTCTACCTCTGGAAATCGCCCCGGGCGACAGAAGTATCGGGGCTCCTTATTGGTTATGAACTCCGAGTGTAGGCAGGGCTCCTCCAGCAGCCCAGCACCCGGGGGGGCTTCCCCTCCGGCCCGAGAGGGAGTAGACGCTCCCCCGGCTCCATGCCGATTTGGCTGGAAACTTCAAGCAGCGGGAAGTAAGGGCGCCCCCTGCCCTGTTCTCGCAGGAATTCAATCAGCAGAAGGACCGACCCTCGTGGCCACCCAAGTTCCCATCGAAAAGGTTCGTAACATCGGCATCTCCGCCCACATCGACTCGGGCAAGACGACGCTCTCCGAGCGCATCCTCTTCTATACGGGTCGCATCCACGAGATCCACGAAGTGCGTGGCAAGGACGGCGTGGGCGCGAAGATGGACTCGATGGACCTGGAGCGTGAGAAGGGCATCACGATCCAGTCTGCCGCCACGTACGCGATGTGGGGCGAGTACAACATCAACCTGATCGACACCCCGGGACACGTCGACTTCACCATCGAGGTGGAGCGCTCCCTGCGCGTGCTCGACGGCGCCATCCTGGTTCTCTGCTCCGTGTCCGGCGTTCAGTCCCAGTCCATCACGGTGGACCGGCAGATGAAGCGCTACAAGGTTCCCCGCATCGCGTTCGTCAACAAGATGGACCGCGCGGGCGCCAACTACGAGCGCGTTGCCGCCCAGCTCAAGGAGAAGCTGAGCCACCACCCGGTGCGCCTCCAGGTCCCGATCGGGGCCGAGGAGCGCTTCCAGGGCCTCGTCGACCTCATCCAGATGAAGGCCTTCTACTTCGACGGTGAGAGCGGTGAGACCATCCGCGAGGAGGCCATCCCCGCCGACCTGCTCGACAAGGCCAAGGCCGACCGTCTGGAGATGATCGAGAAGGTCGCCGAGGTGGACGACCAGCTCGGCGAGCTCTTCCTGGCCGACGCCGCCATCAGCAACGAGCAGCTGATGGCCGCCATCCGCCGCGCCACCATCGCGCTGAAGATGACGCCCGTCATGTGCGGCTCCGCCTACAAGAACAAGGGCGTGCAGCTGCTGCTCAACGCCATCTGCTCCTTCCTCCCCAACCCGGCGGAGGTCTCCAACGAGGCGTTGGATCAGAAGAATGCCGAGGCGAAGGTCATCCTCGAGTCCAACCCGGACAAGCCCTTCGTGGGCCTGGCGTTCAAGCTGGAGGACGGCCGCTACGGTCAGCTGACCTACATGCGCGTCTACCAGGGCCAGGTGAAGAAGGGTGACTTCATCGTCAACCAGGCCAACCAGAAGAAGGTCAAGGTCCCGCGCATCGTTCGCATGCACTCGAACGAGATGAACGACATCACCGAGGCCCGGGCCGGCGACATCATCGCCCTGTTCGGCGTCGAGTGCGCCTCCGGCGACACGTTCACCGACGGCACCGTGAACTACACGATGACGTCCATGTTCGTGCCGGACGCCGTCATCTCGCTCGCGGTGGCTCCGAAGAACCGCGACTCCCAGGCCAACTTCTCCAAGGCCCTCAACCGCTTCACCAAGGAAGACCCCACCTTCCGCGTGACCCGGGACGAGGAGTCCAGCGAGACGATCATCAAGGGCATGGGTGAGCTGCACCTGGAGATCTACATCGAGCGCATGAAGCGCGAGTACAACTGCGAGGTGATCGCCGGTAAGCCGCAGGTGGCCTACCGCGAGACCATCTCCCAGAAGGGCGAGTTCGCCTACACGCACAAGAAGCAGACCGGTGGTTCCGGTCAGTTCGCGCGCGTGTGCGGCTACGTCGAGCCCCTGCCCAGCGACGCCGTGCAGCAGTACGAGTTCGTGGACGACATCGTGGGCGGCTCCATCCCCCGCGAGTTCATCCCCGCGTGCGACAAGGGCTTCCAGGAGGCCGTCAAGAAGGGCAGCCTCATCGGCTTCCCCGTGGTGGGCCTGCGCGTGGTCATCAACGACGGCGCGTTCCACGCGGTGGACTCGTCCGAAATGGCGTTCAAGACCGCCGCCATCATGGGCTTCCGCGAGGGCTACTCGGCCGCCAAGCCGATCATCCTCGAGCCGATGATGAAGGTGGAGGTCCAGGCTCCCGAGGACTTCCAGGGCTCGGTGGTGGGTCAGATCAACCAGCGTCGTGGCACCATCCTCGAGTCCAGCACGGCCGAGGGCTACGTGACGGTGGTGGCCGAGGTGCCGCTGAACACCATGTTCGGCTACTCCACGGACCTCCGCTCGGCCACCCAGGGCAAGGGCGAGTTCACCATGGAGTTCGCCAAGTACTCGCCGGTGCCCCGCAACGAGGCCGAGGCCCTGATGGCGAAGTACAAGGAGAAGCAGGCCGCCGAGCAGGCCGCGCGCAAGTAGTCCCGCGCCGCACGGCCTGACAGTTCCAGGCTGTTGAAGGAAGGCGCCTCCCCCGGGGGCGCCTTCGCTTTTTTCGGGCCCGGCGGTTCATCTCCGCGCGGGCCCTCCGGGGATACCCCCACTCTAGAGAACTCATGACTTTTGAAGACCTGAAGCTTGCCGAGCCCCTCCTGCGCGCCGTGAAGGCCGAGGGCTACACCACGCCCACCCCCATCCAGGCACAGGCGATTCCGCACGTGCTCACGGGCAAGGACGTGCTCGGCTGCGCTCAGACGGGTACCGGCAAGACGGCGGCGTTCACGCTGCCCATCCTCCAGCGGCTCTCCGTGGGCCGCCCGCCGCCGCCCGCCCGTGGGCGCCCCATCCGCGCGCTCATCCTCAGCCCCACGCGCGAGCTGGCCGCCCAGATTGGCGACAGCATCCGCGCCTACGGGCGCTTCACCGGCCTCACCAGCTCCGTCATCTTCGGCGGCGTGGGCCAGAGCGCCCAGGAGCAGGCGCTCAAGCACGGCGTGGACATCCTCGTGGCCACCCCCGGCCGCCTGTTGGATCTCATGAAACAGGGCTTCGTGTCCTACAAGTCGCTCGAGGTGTTCGTCCTCGACGAGGCGGACCGGATGCTGGACATGGGCTTCATCCACGACGTGAAGCGCGTCATCGCGACGCTGCCGAAGCAACGGCAGACGCTGTTCTTCTCGGCCACCATGCCGCCGGAGATCCAGGGCCTGGCCAACAGCATCCTGGTGAACCCCGTGCGGGTGGAGGTGGCGCCGGTGGCCACCACCGCGGAGACGATCGACCAGCGGCTGTACTTCGTGGAGAAGGAGCAGAAGCGCGGCCTGCTGGTGCACCTGCTGCAGACGGACAAAGCCATCGCGCGGGTGCTCGTCTTCACGCGCACCAAGCACGGTGCGAACCGGGTGGCCCGGCATCTGGAATCGTCCGGCATCGGGGCCGAGCCCATCCATGGCAACAAGAGCCAGAACGCGCGAGAGCGGGCGCTGGCGGCCTTCAAGTCCGGCGAGTGCCGGGTGCTGGTGGCCACGGACATCGCCGCGCGAGGCATCGACATCGACGGCATCACCCACGTCATCAACTTCGACCTGCCCAACGTCCCCGAGACGTACGTGCACCGTATCGGCCGCACGGGCCGGGCGGGCGCCGCGGGCATCGCCCTCTCCTTCTGCGACACCGAGGAGCGCGCGTACCTGAAGGACATCGAGCGCACCATCCGCCGGCGCGTGCCGGTGGTGGAGGCCCATCCGCACCGCTCGGGCCAGCCGGCCCCCGCGCCGGGACCGCTCGAGCCCGCTCCGGCGGCCCGGCCCCCGCAGCAGAGCTCCCGGCCCCCGCAAGGCGCCCGTCCGCCGCAGGGACAGCCCGGGCAGCAGGCCCGTGGTGAGCGCAGTGGGAAGAACGAGGGACGCCGCTGGCGTGACGGTGGACGGGGTAACAACGGTGGACGGGGTAACGGTGGAGGACGCGGTGGGAACGCGGGGGGCCCCAAGGGCAACAACCGCACGTCCAACTCGCAGGCCGCTTCGGGCCAGCGTCCTGCGGCACCGGCCAACCAGGCCGCTCGGCCCTCCACGTCCGCTCCGGCGGCACCGCCCGCCGTTTCCCAGAGGCCTCGCGCGCCCAAGTGGCTGTAAAGAAGGGCCCGCGACGAGAACCTCCGCACTTCCTCCGAGGCACCACCCGTGACCCTGCTCCGCGCCGCCGACGTCCAACTCTCCTTCGGCAGCCGTACCGTCTTCCAGGGCCTGACGCTCACCATTGAAGAAGGCGAGCGGGTGGGCCTCGTGGGAGTGAACGGCTCCGGCAAGTCCTCGTTGATGAAGATCATGGCGGGGGTGTCGCGCCCCGATGCGGGGGAGCTCCAGGTCCGCCGGGGCGCGCGCGTCACGTACCTGCCACAGGAGCCCGAGTTCGCCCCGGGCGCCACGGTGGCCTCGGAGCTGAGCGTGGCCCAGGGGCCTCTGAAGGAGGTCCTGGCCGCGCACGCCGAGCTCACCCGCCGCCTCGAGTCCACCCCCACCCAGGGCCAGGGCAAGCTGCTGGAGCAGCTCGCGGCGCTCTCGGACCGTGTCGAGCAGCTCGGCGGTTGGGACACGGAGCACCACGCCAAGACGCTGTTGGACAGGCTGGGCGTGAAGGACTGGGACCGGCCCGTGGCCGAGCTCTCCGGCGGCCTGCGCAAGCGGGTGGCCATCGCCCGCGCGCTGCTGACCCGGCCGGACATGCTGATGCTGGACGAGCCCACCAACCACCTGGACGCGGATACGGTGGATTGGCTCGAGGACGAGCTGGATCAGCTCCCCGGCTCACTGTTGCTGGTGACGCACGACCGCTACTTCTTGGACGGGCTGGTGGACCGCATCGTGGAGATCCAACCCGGCGCGGGCGTCATCTCGTACCCGGGCAACTACGAAGCGTACGTAGAGCAGAAGCTGGTGGCGCAGGAGAACGCGTCCATCGCCCAGCACAAGCGCGAGCGCTGGATTGCCCAGGAAGTGGCGTGGCTGCGCAAGGGACCGGAGGCGCGGCGCACCAAGAGCAAGGCGCGCATCGAGCGGGCGCGCAAGCTGATGGAGGAGAAGGGCTTCCAGCGGCCGAAGGTGGCGGGGCTCCAGGTGATGCAGGCGCCCCGGCTGGGCCACACCGTCATCGAGGCCGAGGGCGTCCACAAGTCCTACGGCGAGCGCAACGTGCTCAAGGGCGTGGACCTGCTGCTCCAGCGCGGCGAGCGCGTGGGCCTGGTGGGGCCCAACGGCGTGGGAAAGACGACCTTCCTGCGGGTGCTGCTCGGGGAGCTGCCGCCGGACTCCGGCAAGGTCGTCATCGGGAAGAACACGAAGGTGGCGTACTACGACCAGACGCGCGCCTCGCTGGATCCCGAGCAGACGGTGTACGAGGCGGCCTCGCCGCGCGGCGACGACTGGGTGGAGCTGGGCGACCAGCGCGTGGCCCTGCGCGACTACCTGGACGACCTGCTCTTCCCGGTGCCCATGCAGCGGATGAAGGTGAAGGCGCTGTCGGGTGGCGAGCGCAACCGCCTGCTGCTGGCGCGGCTCTTCCTGGAGGGCGCCAACGTCCTCGTGCTGGACGAGCCGACGAACGACCTGGACATCGTCACGCTGAACATCCTCGAGGGGCTGCTGCTGGGCTTCACCGGCAGCGTGCTGCTGGTGACGCACGACCGGTACTTCCTGGACAAGGTGGCCACGTCCATCCTGTCCTTCGAGGGCGACGGCAAGGTGGTGCGGTACGAGGGCAACTTCGCGATGTACCGGCGGCTGAAGGAGCAGGCCCAGGCGCGAGCCGCGGCGGCCGCCCCCGCTCCCGCGTCGAAGAAGGCCGAGCCCGTGGCCGAGCCGAAGCAGGCGCGCAAGCCGGGGAAGCTCTCGTACAAGGATCAGCGCGAGCTGGAGGGGATGGAGGCGGCGATCGAGGCCGCGGAGACGCGCAAGGCCGGGCTGGAGGCGCAGCTCGTGGATCCCAGCGTCTACTCCAACGGCGCGAAGGCCGCCGAGGTGCAGAAGGAGCTGGACGTGGCGGCGGCGGAAGTGGAGCGCCTCTACAC
This sequence comes from Vitiosangium sp. GDMCC 1.1324, assembly GCF_003044305.1. GTDB lineage: Bacteria > Myxococcota > Myxococcia > Myxococcales > Myxococcaceae > Archangium. The sequence continues at coordinate 243,248 of NZ_PZOX01000010.1, forward strand.
GCGCTGGCAGGAGCTGCAGAACCTGGCCGCCGGAGCCTGAGCCTTCCAAGAACCCAAGTATGCAATGCCCCTCTCCCCTACGAGAGGGCCGAGGTCCCAGTCCCATGATTCGTCTCGACAACATCGGCAAGCAGCACGGACAGCAGATCCTCTTCGTGGAGGCCTCTGCGCAGCTCAACAAGGGCGAGAAGGTGGGCCTGGTGGGCCCCAACGGAGCGGGCAAGTCCACCCTCTTCAAGATGGTCGTCCAGCGCGAGCACCCGGACGAGGGCCAGGTGTCCGTCGATCGCGGCGTCACCATCGGCTACTTCGACCAGGACGTGGGCGAGATGGCCGGCCAGAGCGCGGTGGCCGCGGTGATGGATGGCGCGGGGCCGGTGTCCGAGGTGGCGGCGGAGCTGAAGCAGCTCGAGGCGGCCATGGCGGATCCGGAGCGCATGGACGAGATGGACAAGCTCGTGGAGCGCTTCGGTGTGGTGCAGGGGCGCTACGAGGAGCTGGGCGGGTACGCGCTGGAAGGACGGGCGCGGGAGATCCTCGCGGGCCTCGGCTTCACCGAGGAGATGATGGACGGGGACGTGGGGGCGCTGTCGGGCGGATGGAAGATGCGCGTGGCGCTCGGACGCATCCTGCTGATGCGCCCGGACGTGATGCTGCTGGACGAGCCCAGCAACCACCTGGACCTCGAGTCGCTCATCTGGCTGGAGAACTTCCTCAAGGGCTTCGAGGGCGCCCTGCTCATGACGAGCCACGATCGCGAGTTCATGAACCGCATCGTGACGAAGATCATCGAGATCGACGGCGGCGAGCTGACGACGTACTCGGGCGACTACAACTTCTACGAGCAGCAGCGGGCGCAGAACGAGAAGCATCAGCAGGCGCAGTACGAGCGCCAGCAGGCCATGCTCGCCAAGGAGCTGAAGTTCATCGAGCGCTTCAAGGCGCGCGCCTCGCACGCGGCCCAGGTGCAGAGCCGGGTGAAGAAGCTGGAGAAGATCGAGAAGGTGGAGCCTCCGAAGCGGCGGCAGACGCTGCTGTTCGAGTTCCAGCAGGCCCCGCGCTCGGGCGACGACGTGGCGAAGCTGGAGCGGGTGGTGAAGGGGTACGGCAAGCGGCGCATCTACAGCGGGCTGGACTTCCTGGTGCGGCGCGGCGAGCGCTGGTGCGTGATGGGCGTGAACGGCGCGGGCAAGTCCACGCTGCTCAAGCTGATCGCGGGCGAGTCGCGGCCGGATGATGGTGCCGTGTCCGTCGGCGGCAGCGTGAAGATGGGCTACTTCGCGCAGCACGCCATGGAACTGCTCAAGCCCGAGCAAACGGTCTACGACTCGCTGGTGGACAAGTTCCCGAGGGCCTCGCAGGGCTCGCTGCGGGCGCTGGCCGGGTGCTTCGGCTTCTCCGGCGATGAGATCGAGAAGAAGTGCCGGGTGCTCTCCGGAGGCGAGAAGGCGCGGCTGGTGCTCGCGCAGATGCTCTACGACCCGCCCAACTTCCTGGTGCTGGACGAGCCCACCAACCACCTGGACATGGCGACGAAGCAGATGCTCATCACCGCGCTGGCCAACTACGAAGGCACCATGCTCTTCGTGAGCCACGACCGGCACTTCCTCGCCGCGCTGTCCAACCGCGTGCTCGAGCTGACTCCGGAAGGCATCCACCAGTACGGCGGCGGCTATACGGAGTACGTGGCGCGCACCGGCCACGAGGCCCCTGGCCTGCGCAGCTGACCGAGGACAGGACGTACAGCGAAGCGGAAGTAGTTTCATCGAGCCGTCGTGCTCGATGCTGAACTGTCACACGCGACCGAATTGACAGCGCGCCGCATCCCTTGTTATTTCGGCGCCACTCGTCTGGAGATTGTCTTGTCCTGTCCTGCCACCCGAATGCCGATGTCCATGGAGGCCATGCTCATGCGTGGCCCGGGCATGCGCGCGTTCGTGGGAGGATGGGTTTCCAGCCGTTTCTAGCTGACCTCTCCCAGTGAAGAGCCGCGGGTGCCCGGGTTTCCCACCTGACACCGCCCGCGGCACGGCTGCGTCCTGAGTTCAGCTCGGGTCTTCGCCTTTCGCCGTGGGCCGCGGTTCCTCGACCCACGTAGTTCCTCGAAAGGCAGGACCCCTTGAGCAACGCCTCTCTCCACGGCGCCGAGCGCCGTGATTGGCATGTCTACAAGTTCGGTGGCTCCTCTGTCGGTACTCCCGGACGGCTGCCCCGTGTTCTCTCCCTCATCACCGAGGCCCAACGCCCGATCACCGTCGTGGTGTCCGCGCTCGGTGACACCACGGACTGGTTGATCTCCGCGGCCCGCGCCGCCGCCAGCGGAGATTCCGCGGGCTCCAGCGCCGAGCTGGCCCGTGTCCAGAGCCTCGCCGCGACCATCGCCAGCACGGTCCTCGAGGGCTCCGTCCTCACCGCACAACAGGCCACGGTGGATCAACTCCTGGCTCCCATCGAGCGGCTCCTCACGGGCGTGGAGCTGACCCGGGAGTGCACGCCCGCCACGCTCGATGAGGTGGTGTCCGTGGGAGAGCGCATCTCCTCCGAGCTGGTCGCGCGGGCCCTGACAGCTCGGGGAGTGCGCGCCCTCGCCGTGGACGCACGCACCTTCCTCGTCACCGATGAGACCGCGGGCTCGGCCCGGGTCGACATCGAAGCGAGCCGCGCGAAACTCGCTCCGCTCGTCTCCGGCTGGGAGGGCGTGGTGCCCATCATCACGGGCTTCATCGCCCGCTCGCATCAGGGGCGGACCACCACGCTGGGCCGCAATGGCTCCGACTACACCGCCACGCTGCTCTCGTGGCTGCTCGGGGCCCGCCATGTGACGGTGTGGACGGACGTGCCCGGCGTCATGACGGCCGACCCGGCCCTGGTGCGCGACGCCTACCCCGTGCCGCGCATGACCTACGCGGAGGCGCTTGAGCTGGCCCACTTCGGCACCCGCATGTTCCACCCGCGCACGATGATTCCGCTCCTCGAGAGCGGCGCCGCCCTGCACATCCGCAGCACCACCGAGCCGCAGGCTCCGGGCACGCGCATCGATGCCGAGGGCAATCCGGATCCCCACCGCCCCACCAGCGTCACCAGTCTGGAGCGGCTGGCCCTCATCCACATCGAGTCGCTGCGCCCCACGCTCAGCGAGCCGCTCGGGTTGCGCGTGTTGCAGGCGCTCGAGGCGGCCCAGGTCACCGTCTGGGGAGGCACCCTGTCCGCGCTGGCGCCCTCCATCTCCGTGGTGGTTCCCCAGGCCCAGGCCCAGAAAGCACACGCCGTGCTCGAGGCCGCGCTACGAGCCGAGCGCGACCGGCACGAGGTCCGGGTCCCGCCGCCCCACTCGCCCGTGACCCTGGTCACTCTGGTCGCCGAATCCATGGGACACCGGCCCAATGTGGCGGGCCGGTTCTTCCATGCGCTCGGGAACGTGGGCGTGAACGTGCGCGCCATCCTCCAGGGCGCGAGCTCCCGCAGTGTGTCGTGCGCCGTGGACGCCGAGGACACGGCCGTAGCGGTGCGCACCGTGCACAGCGCCTTCAACCTCAACGAGACGGAGATCAACGTCCTGCTCGTCGGCAAGGGAACGGTGGGCGGGCGGTTGCTCTCCCAGCTCGCGGAGAACACGAAGACCCTCCAGGCCCGGCACGGCGTGGCCCTGCGGCTGGTGGGAGTGGTGGACAGCCGCCGCGCGCTCTTCGATCCCACGGGGATTCCTCCCGCCGAGGCCGGCAAGAGGCTCGCGGAGCTCTCTCCGGGCAGCGCGTCTCCGCCGGACGTGGTGCCGCTGCTCGACCGGCTGTCGCGCCTGTCCGTGCCCGTGCTGGTGGACTGCACCGCGGCGGACGGCATCGAGACGCTCTACGCGGCGGCCTTCCGGCGGGGCATCCACGTGGTGGCGGCCAACAAGAAGCCCCTCGCGCGCCCCTGGAAGGAGAGCGAGGCCCTGCACGCGCTCTCCCGTGAGCAGTTCCGTGCCTGGCACTACGAGACCACCGTGGGCGCGAGCCTCCCCGTCATCGAGACGCTGAAGAACCTGGTGCGCACCGGCGACCGGGTGGAGCGCATCGAGGGGTGCTTCTCCGGCTCGCTCGGCTACATCTGCCACGCCCTGATGGACGGAGTCCCCCTGTCCCAGGCGGTGCGGACGGCTCGCGCGAACGGCTACACCGAGCCCCACCCTCGCGATGACCTGTCCGGCCTGGACGTCGCTCGCAAGGCCCTCATCCTCGCTCGCGAGCTGGGGTTGGAGCTCGACCTGGAGGACATCGCCGTGGAGCCGCTCGTCCCGCGCGAGCACCTCGACGTCGAGGAGCCGGAGGCCTTCCTTCGCTCCCTGACCTCTCTGGACGCGGACGTGAGCGCCCAGGTGGCTCGCTACCGGGCGGCGGGCAGGAACCTGCGCTACCTCGCGCAGATCCTCCCGCATGCACCCGGAGGCCCCCGCGTGAAGGTGGGCCCGGTGGCGGTGGACGCGGAGCATCCGGCCACGGGGTTGAAGGGCGCCGAGGCCCTGGTCTCGTTCTTCACCGATCGCTACCGCGAGTTCCCCCTCATCGTCCGCGGCGCGGGCGCGGGCGGCGATGTCACGGCCGCCGGCGTGCTCGCCGACATCCTGCGGCTCGCCCAGAACGTTCGGGGCCGCAGATGAGCGCCTCGTCCCTTCCCTCCCCTCTCTCCACCTCCAGTCCCACGAGTCTTCCGAACATGAAGATTGAAAGCCAACTGGCACAGATCGGCTCCGTCTCCGACTCCGTCACGGGAGCGGTCAGCGTTCCCATCCACCACGCCACCGCCTTCCGGCACCCGCGCCTGGGTCAGAGCACGGGCTTCGACTACTCGCGGAGCAAGAGCCCCACGCGCTCCGTCCTGGAAGACGCGATCGCCCGCCTCGAGTCCGGTGACGCCGGCTTCGCCTGTAGCTCCGGCATGGCGGCGCTCCAGGTTGTCTTCTCCCTCTTCAGCCAGGGAGATCATCTGCTCGTCTCGGTCGACCTGTACGGGGGAACGTACCGGTTGCTGGAGAAGGTCCTCTCCCGCTTCGGCATCTCCGCGACCTACGTCGACACCAACGACATCGACGCGCTCGAGGCGAACCTCCGGCCCGGCACGAAGGCCGTGTTGATCGAAACGCCCACCAATCCGCTGATGAAGATCACCGACCTCGCGAAGGTCTGCCGCTGGGCCAGGTCCCGCGAGCTGCTCTCCATCGTGGACAACACGCTGCTCACGCCCTACTTCCAGCGCCCCATCGAGCTGGGCGCAGACATCGTCGTCCACAGCGCTTCCAAGTACCTGGGCGGACACAACGACGTGCTCGCGGGCCTCATCGTGACCCGGCACAAGGCACTGTCCGAGAAGATCGCCTTCCTCCACAACTCCATCGGGGCCGTGCTGGGGCCGCAGGACAGCTGGCTGCTCGTGCGCGGAATGAAGACGCTCGCGCTGCGGATGGAGCGCCACCAGCAGAACGCGCTCCGCATCGCATCCTGGCTGGCAACGCACCCGCTCGTCGCGGAAGTCTTCTACCCGGGCCTCGAGACCCATCCCGGCTTCGCCCTCCAGCGGAAGCAGGCCTCGGGGAACACGGGCATCTTCTCCTTCAAGCTGAAGGATGCCCGCCTCGTCGAGCCCATCCTTCGCCACATCCGGCTGATTGCCTTCGCGGAGAGCCTCGGCGGCGTGGAGTCCCTGATGACGTACCCGGCGGTGCAGACCCACGCGGACATCCCCGAGGAGATCCGCCGCCGGGTGGGAGTGGACGACCGTCTGCTCCGGTACTCGGTGGGAATCGAGCACGTGGACGATCTGATCTCCGACCTGTCCCAGGCACTTGAAGCGGCCCGCCAGGAAGTCGCTGGCTGTACGGAAACCCGGTGAGGAACACCATGCGCCATCCCAGAGACATCCAACGTCCCGGCAGGAAGCTGGCCACCCGGGTGCTCCACTCGGCCTCGAGCGTGGACCGGAGCACCGGTGCCTCCAGCATCCCGCTCTACCAGGCCTCCACCTACCACCACTTCTCGCTGGAGCACCCGCCCCAGTACGACTACGCCCGCTCCGGAAACCCGACCCGTCAGGCGCTCGAGGACACCATCGCCGAGCTCGAGGGAGGCGTGCGGGGCTTCGCCTTCGCCTCGGGCATGGCGGCGGTCTCCACCGCCTTCATGCTGCTCTCCCAGGGCGACCACATCCTCTGCTCCGAGGACGTGTATGGCGGGACGTATCGCCTGCTGACGACGATCCTCAACCGCATGGGCATCACGACGACCTTCGTCGACATGACCGACCTGGACAGGCTCGAGGCCGCGCGCAGGCCGAACACCCGCGCGGTGTTCGTGGAGACTCCGTCCAATCCGAACCTGAAAATCACAGACATCGCCGCGGTGGCCGAGTGGGCGAAGAAGCACGGCCTGCTGTCCATCCTCGACAACACCTTCATGACGCCCTGCCTCCAGCGGCCGATCGAGCTGGGCATCGACATCGTGCTCCACAGCGCGACCAAGTTCCTCTGCGGCCACAGCGATGTGATTGCCGGGCTCGCGGTGGTGGCCAATGAGAAGCTGGGCCAGCAGCTCAAGCATCTCCAAAACGCCGTGGGGGGTGTGCTGGGCGTCCAGGACTCGTGGCTGCTGATGCGCGGGATGAAGACGCTCTCCGCCCGGATGGAGTGCTCCGAGCGCAGCGCACGGCAGCTCGCGGACTGGCTGACCCGGCACCCGGCGGTGACTCGGGTCTACTACCCCGGACTGCCGGACCATCCCGGCCGGGCCATCCACGAGCGCCAGTCCCAGGGCCACGGAGCCATGGTGTCCTTCGACGTCGGCACGGGCGCCCGCGCGAGACAGGTGCTCGAGCGCGTCACCCTTCCCCTGGTGGCGGTCAGCCTGGGCGCGGTGGAGAGCATCCTGTCCTACCCGGCCATGATGTCGCACGCGGCCATGCCTCGTGAGGTCCGGCTCGAGCGCGGAATCGGGGATGGGCTGCTGCGCTACTCCGTGGGCCTGGAGGCAGTCGAGGATCTCATCGCGGACCTCGAGCAGGCGCTCGACGAAGCACGCTGATACGCGCCGGAGCACGAGGCATGGAAGGGAGGGTCCGCCCGTCCGGGTGCCGCGAGCCTTCACAAACGCGCTGGCATTACCGCACCTTCAGTCAGATGGAGGTTCGCCATGCCAGCGCCCACCGAGATTGATACGTCCTTCCTCCAACTCACATCCATCGGCCAACCCACCGTGTTGCATAAGGGCTCGCGTGGCCCTCTGGTCATCGAGCTGCAACGCAGGCTGATGTCCGCCGGCTTCGACCCCGGCCCGGCGGATGGCTTCTTCGGCTCGCAGACGGAGGACGCGGTGCAGGCCTTCCAGAAGGCGCGGGGGTTGGAGGTGGATGGGCTCGTGGACTCCGGAATCTGGCATGAGCTCGGGGTCCAGTTCCGGCCCGCGGAGCGGCAGGCCCCCGAAGGCGCGGGCTTCTCCGTGGAGCAGTTGCAGACCGTCCTGCCTAACTGCTCGGAGATGCGGGCCACCGAGGTCCTGCCATACCTCAACAAGGTGATGGCCGAAGCGGACATCATGACCCCCCAACGACAGGCGGCCTTCCTCGTCCAGCTCGCCATCCCGAGTGGTCAGCTCAACCTCTTCGAGGAACCGGATTCCGGCGAGCAGTACGAGGGCCGCGAGGACCTGGGCAACGTGCAACCCGGGGACGGCCCCCGCTACAAGGGCCGAGGCCTCATCCCGCTCATCGGCCGGGCCAACTACCGCGCCGCCGGCAAGGCGCTGGGCATCGATCTGGAGAACAACCCCGAGCGCGCCGCAGACCTCGATGTGGGCTTCCGCGTGGCGGGCTGGTTCTGGACCAGCCGTGACCTCAACACCGTGGCAGACGAGGGGGACTTCGAGGAGATCAACCGCCGCCTCACCGGGAGGGACCGCGTGCTGCCCAAGCACGTGGCCTTCTACCGGCACGCACTGGCCATGCTCACCCACTAGCGCCTGCCCGGTGGCCGGGCCCGCGAATCAGAGCAGCTTGCCGGGGTTGAGGATGCCGAGCGGATCCACCGCGGCTTTGATGAGGTGGTGGAGCCGGTGGGTCTCGGGGCCGAGCTGCCTGGCGATGAACGGGCGCTTGAGCGAACCGACCCCGTGCTCACCCGTGATGGTGCCGCCCATGTCGAGCACCACATGCAGGATGTCGTCGAACGCCGCCTTCGCCCGTGCCACCTCGTCCGGATTGTTCCGGTCGAAGACGAGCGTCGGGTGCATGTTCCCGTCGCCCGCGTGCCCGAACGTGCCGATGAGCACCCCGCGCTGCTCGGCGATGCGCTCGACCGCCGCGAGCAGATCCGCGATGCGCGAGAGCGGCACGCCCACGTCATCGAGCAGCGTCGAGCCCCGCTTCTCGAGCGCGGGAAAGGCGAACCGGCGCGCGCCGAGCAGCAGCTCGCCCTCGGCCTCGTCGGAGGAGTGAGCAACGAAGGTCGCGCCGGCGGCCTCGCAGGCGGCCACCATCCGCGCACACTCGGCCACGCCCTGTTCGCCCCCCGCGTCGGAGCGCGCCAGCAGGAGCGCGGCGGCCTCGACGTCCAGGCCCATGGGCATGGAGGCCTCGACGGCTCGAACGGTCGTTCGATCCATCAGCTCCAGGAGCGAGGGCCGGGTGTCGGCCATGATCTCCGTGACCGCCGCACCGGCCCCGACGAGCGTGGGGAACGAGGCCACCAGCGTCGTGGCCTTGGGGGGGCGGGGCCTCAGCTTCAGTGTGGCCTCGGTGATGATGCCGAGCGTGCCCTCGGAGCCGACGAACAGCCGGGTGAGGTCATAGCCGGCGACGTTCTTGACGGTGCGGCCTCCGGTGCGGACGACGGAGCCATCCGCGAGCACGGCCTCGAGCCCGAGCACCGCGTCCCCGGTCACGCCGTACTTCACGCAGCACAGACCGCCGGCATTGGTCGCGAGGTTGCCGCCGATCGTCGAGAACTCCCAGCTGGCGGGATCCGGCGCGTACCAGAGCCCCTGCTCCGTCGCCGCGGCCTTGAGTGTGCCGTTGATGACACCCGGCTGGACGACGGCGAACAGGCCTCGCCGGTCGAGTTCCAGGATGCGATTCATCCGCGTGAGCGAGAGCACGATGCACCCGTCCACGGCATTGGCACCGCCCGACAGCCCGGAGCCCGCGCCGCGAGCGACCACGGGCACACGGTGGGCCGAGGCGACCCGGAGCACGGCCTGAACCTCCACGGTGGAGGCCGGGCGGACGAGGACACGAGGGGAACCGGCCTGGGCCCATCCAGCCTGATCGTAGCGATGCGCCTCGAGCACATCAGGGTCAGTGACGAGGGCCTCGGGCGGCAGCACCGCCGCGAGTTCACGCAACAGGTCCGTACTCATCGGCGCGGACCCTACCACGGCGAGCGCGCGCCACACCGTCTTCCACCCGAGAGAACCCCGACTCTTTTCATGCGCCGCGGCGCCTGGTCGGCTACATGCCCGCCTATGCGCTGCCGCCTCTCCCTCGCCCTCCTCAGCCTCACGCTGGCCGCCTGCACCACCCCGCAGCACAACACCCGCGAAGTGATTCATCGCACCGACAGCCGGTTCTTCCTCCGGGAACTGTGCCAACCCAAGAGCACGGCTCCTCTTCCCCGTGAGCAGGTCACCGGGCTCGAGGAGTTGCCTGCGGCCCTTCGAGACCGCGTGCTCGCGGACCTTCCGGTGGAGGCCGTCGGGAGCAGACCGTTCATGCAGTGCCAGGATGTGGCGGCCCGGCTACTGGAGGACCGGCTTCACGCGCTCTGCTGGCCGGAAGCGCTCGTGACACATCAGAACGGCACCGGGACGGCCGGAGCACCCGCCGCTCAGCCCCGGCTGAACGTCCAGCTCGGAGCTCGCTACCAGGTCGACACCATCTGGGTCGTCCAGGGCAAGAACGCAACGGTGCCACCGGCACGCATCACGCATGCGGCGAAGAGCGCGCTCCCCAAAGACAAGGCCTGCACGGCGCGCACGCTCGAGGACATCCAGGCGAGCGTCTCCCGGCTCGGGACATTCCAGCGCGTGCTGGTGGTGCCGGGCCCGCCTGACAGCGAGAAGAAGACGGTGCCCGTGGTCGTCGACATCTCCGAAACGGCTCCGGCGACCCAGAAGACACAGGCCACGCCGAAGACCCAGGAGCCTGGCCGGAACTCGAAATGAAGGGACTGTGAGCTGGAACACGGAGCGAGGAGACCTCGAGTCTCCCTACTCCGCGCCTGTCCCTACTTGGGCATCACCCCGAAGGCCTTGAGCATCGCAATGGCGATTCCCATGAGGCTCTCTCCGGCGATGAAGCCCGAGCTCACGGGGAGCACGGTGGCCTCGGCCAGCTGCGCCTTCTTGCGGCGCAGGTACTCGGCGATGGCCGCGCCCACGAAGAAGCTGATGGAGCTCGCCCCGGGAATCACGATGGCCAGCCCCAGGCCCGACGCCGAGGGGATGAACGGCTTCGCCTTCTTCGGCGCCCAGCGCTCCAGCAGCACCAGCGCCACGCCCAGCGCCAGGCCGCACAGCGCGCCGATGCGGGCCGACGTGTGCAGCGAGCTCACGCCATTGACGAGCATCTTCGACACGCCGGCCCACACCAGCGACGAGGGCGCTGGGAACTCCTCGGTGCCCAGCACATCCGCACGCGGCACCAGCAGGTTGAACGCGGGCACCACCACGGCCGCCCCGGCCAGCACGCCGAAGAGCTGGGCCTGGAACTGCTTGCGCGGGCTGGCGCCAATCAGCCACCCGGACTTGAGTCCCGTGAGCAGGTCCGCCGCGTGCAATCCCACTCCGCCCGTGGCATTCGCGCTCATCACGTTGGCCGCGAGGTTGCCCGGCAGCAGCCCTCCGTAGAGCAGCTGCGTCACCGGCCCGAGCGCCTTGGTAGGGGTGGTGTCCGTCTCCCCCGTGACGCGCGAGGCGATGACGCCCATCACCACCGACAGGGGCAGCGCAATCACTCCCGCCCACCACGGAATCTGGAAGAGGTATGCCATCAGCGCCACCACCACCGGGCCCAGCACCAGGAAGCCCAGGGGAAACCACGTGGGCGGGCACTCCACTCCGGCGAGCGGATCCTTCTCCTCCTCGGCCTTCTTGCCGAAGAGACCCGAGAGCGCCTGGAACGACTTCGCCACGCTGCGCCACTGGAAGGCGAAGGACAGCAGGCCCGAGGACACGAGCACCGAGGCCCCCGTCCACAGCGCCCAGGCGTTGATGGCCTTGTAGGACACCTCGGGGATGACGCCGCGGCTGACCATCTCCGGAGCGAGGACGCCGTAGGTGAGGAGGGCGCCCACCAGCATGGACCAGCCCGTCTTGAAGCTCACCAGCGCCCCGGCGCCAATCAGCAACAGGCTCAGGTCGAACGAGAGCGTCCACGCCCCCGCCGGCTTGCCTCCAATGTTGAACGGAAGGCTCAGCTTCGCGGGCAGGTTCCACACCAGCCACGACCCCCGGGCGTCCTTCCAGAAGGCGACCAGGGCTCCGATGAGTCCCGCGATGCCCAGGTAGCGCGCCTTGCCTCGCGAGCGCTCGTCATGTCCGTGGAGCGCCTGGAGCGTCTCCGCGGTGGCGGTGCCCGTGGGGAACGGGAGCTGCTCGATGTTGATGAGCTGGCGCTTGATGGGGATGGCGGCGAAAACGCCCAGCGCCGACACCACCGCGAACCACGCCACCAGCCACCCCGTGGGAGGCAGCGTCCCGGTGAGCATCAGCAGCGCGGGCACGGCCGCCATGTTCCCGCCGCCCGTCATGTACCCCGCCGCCGAGGCCACCGAGGCCACCGCGTTGTTCTCCAGCGCGGAGACCTCCGTCTTCACCAGCTTCACCGCTCGCAACGCGCCGAAGGCGGCGAAGGACAGGATGCACGCGGTGATGGTGACGCCCAGGCTCCAGCCCGTCTTGAGGATGACGTACAGGTTGGACAGGCACATCACCGCGCCAATCAGCATGCCCGCGATGACGGCACGCACCGTGAGCTGGTTCTCCTCGCCCTTGTAGACGTTCTCGAGCCAGTAGCGCTCGGGATCCTGGGACGCGGCGGAGGGCGCCTGCTCGGGCGCGGACTCGGGCGGAAGCTTCGGCTGCTGGGGCGAGGGCGAGGCGGACTGAGTCATTGAGGAGCCGACGATATCGGAACATCCCCTACCCGACGAGTGGGTATCGCCCGCCTCGGGCGCCGGCTCAGTGCGCGCCGCCAGGCCCGTGGGCGTGGCCGTGCTCCTTCTCCTCGTCCGTGGCCGGGCGGACCTCTCGCACCGTCACGTCGAAGTGGAGCGTCTTGCCCGCCAGCGGGTGGTTGAGGTCCACCACCACCGTGTCGCCCTTCAGCTCGCGGATGGTGATGGGGATGACCTCTCCGTCCGCGGTCTGCGCGGTGATGCTCTGCCCCGCCTGGAGCTGGGCGTTGGGCGGGAACATGGCGCGAGGCACCTCCTGGAGGCCGCGCGGATCATGCTCGCCGTAGCCCTGCGAAGGAGGCACCACCACCTTCTTGGACTCTCCGGCGGTCATCCCCTCGATCTGCCCCTCCAGGCCCGGGACGATCTGCCCCCGGCCATGCATGTAGGCGAGCGGCCGCCCGGGCTCACTCTCATCGATGGTCTGCCCATCCCCGAGGTGCAACCGGTACTCCAACGAGACAACGTGGTCCTTGGACACCTTCATGTGGCTGCTCCTTCTTTTCTACGGGTATGGGACACCCAGCGGGCCGGGGCAACCCCGAACCTGTCTGGAGGCTCAAGAAGCGGACGATCCGGGCTCGAGTCGGGAGGGCTCGGGGTCGGTCACGAGCGAGGGCTCGCCCCGGGAGACGTAGACAGCGGCGGCCAGGTCGCCCGTCACGTTGAGTGTGGTGCGGCACATGTCGAGGAAGCGATCCACGCCCAGCACCAGTGCGAGCCCCTCGGGGGGAATCTTGAAGAGGCCGAGGATCATCGCGATGACGGGGATGGAGCCGGCCGGGACGCCCGCGGTGCCGATGCCCGCCAGCACACAGATGAACATCACCACGGCCTGGTCCGACAGGCTCAGTTGCACGCCGAACACCTGCGCCAGGAAGAGCACGGTGACGCCCTCGAAGAGCGCGGTGCCGTTCTGGTTCATCGCCGAGCCGGCGGTGAGCACGAAGCGCGACACGTTGCGCGGCAGCTTGAGGTTCTCCTCGGCCACCTTCAGCGCGGTGGGCAGCGTGGCGCTGGAGGACGCGGTGGAGAAGGCGGTGACGATGGCCAGGCGGCAGTCGCGGAAGAAGGCCAGCGGGTTGCGCCCGCCGAGGAAGCGCACGGACAGCGAGTACACGCCGAACATGTGCAGCCCGAGCGCCAGCAGCACCACGCCCACGTAGGAGGCCACCTGCATCAGCACGCCCACGCCCAGGCGCGCCATCATGCTGAAGAGCAGCGCTCCCACGCCCACGGGCGCCAGCTTCAGCACGCCGTCGATGAGCTTCATCATCACGTCGTGCAGGCCTTGAATCGTCTCCCGCAGCCGCTGTGCGCCCTCGGTGGGCGTCATGGCCAGCCCCAGGCCGAAGATGAGCGAGAAGACGATGAGAGCGATCATGTCCCCGTCCGCCGCCGCCTTCAGCGGGTTGCTGGGAACCATGGCGGCGATCAGCGAGGGCACCGAGGTGTCACTCGGCGTGGGAGCCGCCTTCACCGAGGTGCCCTTCATCGCCAGCGCGCGGGCCTCGTCGCTCAGCCCGAGTCCCGGCTTGAGCGTGTTAACCAGCACCAGGCCGATCAGCACCGCGATGCAGGAGACCACCACGGTGTAGCCCATGGTCCGCAGGCCCAACCGGCCGAGCTGCTTCAGATCCAGCTCGCACACGCCCATCACCAGCGCGGAGAAGAGCAGGGGCACCACCAGCATCAGCAGCAACCGGAGGAAGAGCTGCCCCACCAGCGCGGTGATGTTCGTCACCACCCAGTCGAGCCATGGCGTGCCTCCTGCCAGGGTGTTGGCGGCGATGCCCGCTACCGTACCGATGACGATGCCCAGGAGCATCTTCTGGTGCTGCTTCATCCGGGAGCCTCTTCGCGTATCGCTGGGGGAGAGCACCCCCTGGAAGCCCAGGGGGCAGCGCAGACTACCGGTGATCGGGAGTGGCGGATACCCTCTCGTCGGGGGTGGCCGTCTCCGGTTGGACTCCCGGTCCCCGAGCCAGCTCGCTCGCCGTCTCACTCAACCGCCGGCTCACCCGCTCGGCCCACTCGGGCTCCACCTCCAGGCAGGCGGGTTTGCGTCCCAGCCGCAGCGCCGCCGACGGCATGGAGCCACTGCCCGCGAAGGGGTCCAACACCCAGTCCCCCGGCCGGCTCCACGTCCTCACCAGCGGCTCCAGCACGGAGAAGGGCTTGTGGTGGGGGTGGTTGCCCCAGCGCGCCGCCTCGGCATCGTCGTCGTAGCCCCCCACCACCGCCCAGACGGTGGGCAGGTCTCCGGGGCCCAATACCGGAGCGGGCGTGCGCGAGAGCACCAGCGCCACCTCGTACACGCGCAGCAGTTGCTCGTTGGCGTTCTTGTCCGTGGTGCGCTTGCCCCAGACGTACTCGCCCCGCAGGTGGCCGAAGCCCAGCGAGCGGGCCACCGCGAGGATGGGCTCCTTGCCCAGCAGGTTCGTCCAGATGGCCAGCGTGGCGTCCGGAGTGAGGTGCGTGACCGCACGCGTCATCCACGCCTCGGTGAAGGCGCGGTAGTCGCGCACCGTCTCGAAGCGCACGATGGGGTTGCGATCGATCTTCTTGTGCGCGCGGGGGTCTCTCTCGTCTCCCCCCTTGCGGCGCCGGGTGAGCAGGCAATACGGCGGGTCCGTGTGCAGGAAGGTGGCCTTCGCCTCGCCCAACACCGTCCGGTAACCCCCGGGCTCCCGGGCATCGGCCCGCATGCAGCGGAAGGACTCGCTCTCGTCGTGAGGATTCATCCGGCGTGCACCCTACCCCAGCCGCCCTGCTTCACCACCTCGCCGCGGGAAGCCCCGCCCGGGTGACGGCCAGGATGTTTCCCACGGACACCCGCGCGTGCGTCTTGAAGACGGCGAAGTCGTCCCCCTGCTCGGTGACCACGTCCACCACCTCGTCGATGAAGGACTCGCCCTCGCGCAGCTGGACCGCCACCGGGCGATGTCTCAGGACGGCCTCCTCGAGCACGTCGAGGAAGTCACAGCGCCCCACGTCGTCCTGGCATATCCGGGTCATCGTCTCGCGACCTCCGGCGCGCCGTCCCTCCGCGCCGCATCCCCCAAGCGTAGCGTCCCTTCCATCCCCCCGCCCACCAGAGCGGCCTCCGAGTTGCCCCTGAACCGGCCCACGGTCCAGGTCACAGTGTCGGCCGTTGACCTCGAACCCGCCCGCCGCCGTTGGCTGACGCACACCTCCGGGCGCCGCGCCCGCCCGGGAACGGCCACGCCAGCGGGGCGGGTGGTAACTCGCAGGGGCCCCTTCCTTCCAGGAGATGAACCGCCATGCGTCCGACCCTGTTCACGGGCAGTGCGCTGCTCACCGTCTCCCTCGTCGGTTGCGCGCCCTCGCCGGATGAGGTGTGCCGCCGGATGGTCGATCAGCTGTGCGAGCGCAACTTCGCGTGCCGGACGGACAAGGACACCCCGACCTTCCAGTACGTCTTCGGGGCGGACGTGGCCGCGTGCAAGACGAAGTTCTACGACGCCAATGGCTGTGACGCGCGCACGGAGGACGCGCAGAACTGCGTGGGCTCCAACGCGGGCAAGAGCCAGTTCAGCGCCAGCAGGTTCTCCGACTGCCAGGACGCCCTGGAGTCCCTCTCGTGTCAGGCCTACATCAACCAGCAGAATGACCCGAGCCAGGCGCCTGCTGTCTGCGGGAAGATCTGCGAGTAACACGCGCGTCCGCTCCGGGCTCACCGCTTGCGCCGGCTCCGCCGCGGAGCCCCGAGCCTCCGGGCCTCCTCCACCCAGCGGCCCCGGAAGCGAGCCCCGGTCGCGAGCGCCTCGTCCCACGAGGGCCCATCCGGCAACAACCTCGACGAGTGCTCGAGCGTGAGCCGCTCCAGCGCACGCTCCTCGCACAGCCGCCGCAGTTCGTGCGCGTCCAGGCCACAGGCGGCCAGCCAGGCCTCCCGCTCCGCCGGCGGGATGCCGAGCCGCGCCCACCACTCCGCCTCGGCCCGAGCCACCTCCTCGGAGGTGGGAACGAGCCCCAGTGTGCGGGCCCACCCCGCGAGCAGTGCCCGCCGCAGGCCCTCCTCGGCCAGCTCCCCCGCGTCGGGCGCGGCGCGCAACCGCTCGAGCACCTCCTCCGAGGACACGAGGTCATCCCCCGTCGCGCACAACCCCTCCACGAGGCGGCGGCGGCGCACGTACGAGGACGGCGGGGCCAGCCTGGAGCGCGCTCGTGAGGGGGCTCGCGCGCCCGAGGCGACGAAGGCCGCGGCGGCCTGGATGCAGGCACGAGCGTCCTCGCGCTTGAGGTCCTCGAGGCCCCCAGCGGCCCACGCCTCCCACTTCGACCGGGTGGCCGGACGCCACGCCTCTCCCACGGCCGCCAGCACCCGGGGCCAGGTCCGGTCCTGGTAGAAGATCGCCACCGCCGCATCCACCAGCGCTCGTGCCTCGCGAGGGGCGAGCACCCGGGCGCGCTGAGCCAGCCGAGCCGCGTGGCGCACGTTGACCAGCGGCACCGTGAGGGGACGAAAGCCGTGCTCCTCGTCTGCGTGGAGCAGCGCCACCTCGGAGTCATCCACCAGCTCGCCCCGGTGGTACGCCTCGAAGATGTGGCCCACGCCCACCACGCCATGCTCGACGAGCTCCGCCGCTCGCAGGGCGCCCATGCTGCCCCCGCCGAACACCGCCACTCCGGCATCGAGCGCGGCCAGCAACTCGTGGTGCCAGACGGAGGGCTGGGCCTCGAAGACACCGTCCACCAGGGCGATGGCCTTGGGACGCAACGAGAGTGCCCGCCAGATATCACCCTGGCGCGCGGGCGGCAGCACGCGGCAGGGCACCAGGGCCCGGGCCTCCTCCTCCGGCATCGAGGGGCCGAGGAAGACCACGAGCTCATCGGGACGCGAGGGGACTGGACGCCGTTTCACAGCAACTCCGAGACGCGCAGGCCCGGCACCACCACGCGCACCACGTGGAGTCCGGGGAGAGGGGCCTCCAGCTCGACGGCGGCGGCCTGGGAGAAGCCCGCCCTGTCGAGCCGGGCCAGCACTTCGCGCACGGCCTCGTCCGGCGAGGACACCTCGTCGGAGAGGTCGGGCATGGACTCCACGGCGCGGCGCGGACGCACCGCGGCACACGCGGACGCGAGGGCCAGGGCGGCTTCGTGGTCCGTCGCGGCCACGTCCTCGCGCGCTCCGTGGATGTCGGTCAGACGGGACTGCGCCGCCTCGAGCAGGGCCCCGAGCAGGGCCTGGTCCCTTCCCAGCGCGCACGCATAACCCGCCGCCAGGGGCACGGGTCCCTGGTCCCGGTCCACGAGCAGCGCCGCACCCACGGGCAGGCCCACGGCTCCAGGAGCCCGCGCACCGGGCGTCAGATCGAAGAGGTGCACGTCGAAGCCTCGCTCCCCCAGGGTCCGCGCGAGCGCCGCCGTGCGAGCAGCCCCCTGCTCCAGTCCACCCGGGCGCAGCATGCGCGAGCGGAGCACCTCCTCCGTCCACCCGTCCGGGAGCAGCCGCGCGAGCTGATCTCGCTCCGTCGCCTCCAGCAGCGCATGCAGGAGCGCCCGCGCCCGCTCGGGGTGAGCGCCCGAGCCGTTGCTCGTCCACTGTACGCTCACCGGGCCGAGGGCCGGTGCCCCCGAGGGCGGGCAGTACACGCCCTGTGCGGGGACGAGCACCCGCTGTCCGGAGTGCAGCCCGGTCGCCTCGCACCAGGCGCAGCGCACCTCGCGGTTCCACAAGCGGGGGACGACCACGCCGCCCCGCGTCCCCAGGGCCTCGGCGCCCCAGACGGTGAGTCCCTGGGCCTCCAGTCCTGCCTGCGTCCCCCAGAGGAGCCGCCCTCGAGGCACCGTCTCCGCGGCCCACAGCTCCGCCGTCTCCAGGAGGGCACCCGCGGACGCGGCCTGGAAATCCAGGCCCTTGCCGTTGCACACCTGCAACACGTAGCCGCCTGGACGCACTGCGGCGGCCACCTCCACTCCAGCCCTGTCCAACCCGGTCACCCGTGCCACCCGGGTGACACCGAGCGCACGGGCGAGCCGTTCGAGAAAAGAATGCGTCAAGGGTACGGCAGTCGGAAGGGCCACGGGGGAGCTCGGTGTTGGGTGAGCGTGGTCGTATCAGCGGGAAGCATGCTAGGGGAGACCGGGCACAGGAGGCCGAAGAAGATGCTCGACGTGGGACAAGCCGCCCCGGACTTCACCGGCATCGACTGTCAGGGACACCCCTTCTCGCTCTCCGCGCTGAGGGGACGACGGGTGGTCCTCTTCTTCTTCCCCAAGGCCTTCACCATCGCCTGCACCGAGGAGATCCGGCACTTCCAGGACAACCACGAGCACATCCAGGCACTCGGGGCGGAGCTGGTGGGCATCTCGGTGGACTCGGTGAAGACGCAGTGCGCTTTCGCGGAGAAGGAGGACATCCACTTCGCGCTGCTCGGAGACGAGGCCCGCACCATCAGCAGCGCCTATGACGTGCTCTGGCCCGTGCTGAAGGTGGACCGGCGCGTCACCTACATCATTGATCCGAAAGGTTCCATCGAGTCCGTCATCCGCCACGAGGTGCGCGTCTACAAGCACCTGGACGACGTGCTGAGCTACCTGCGGCAGCACCCGCTCCCGGCGGAGGAGAACTAGGCTTCCCAGGTGCAGCGGTACTCGCAGTGGCCATTGCCCCGGGCGCGGCACTTGGGGTGCTCGACGAGCACGTTGCGCCCGCCGCTCAGCTCGATGGCGCGCTGGTGCCAGCCGATGATGGTGAGACAGTCCGCCTCGGTGACGCTCTCGGCGCCCACGGTGCGCAGCACCGCGCTCCGCTCCCCTGTCTTCTCGTAGGAGCGCGAGCCCACCGCGTAGTAGAGCCGGTAGATCTCCGGCGCGTGGCTGAGGAGGAAGTGCGGATCCCCCTTGCGGATGAACACGTGGTGGGGACCGTTCAGGTTGTCCTCGGCGGAGGCGCGGCCCATGTCGATGAAGGCCTTGGCTCGGTCCTTGGGCGAGAGCACATCGGCGATGGCCGCGTCGAGCCGGAGGTTCAGCTCCAGGGGATACCAGCCGATGGGCATGATGACGCCCTCGAGCACCTTGCGATCCGCCGGAGGCAGCCGCTGGAGCACCTCGTGAAGACGTCCCGCTCCGCCCTGCTTCGTCAACAGCTTGAGCCGGGCGATGAGGACGCTTCCCTTGATGCGTGCGGCCGCGCTGTCCGTTGACATGTTGGTGCTCCCCCTCAGGGTCCCTTCATTGTGTCAGCCGGTGAATGTGGGCAGCAACCTGCCTGGGGGAAACCTCCAGAGTGGAGCAAGCAGGCGAGCCCACGCGCGAGCACTGTCAGTGCGCCTTGATCTCCCGCAGTTGATTCTCGAGTTCCTCGCCGAGCTCCGTCGGCCGACGCAACACCGAGGCCATCAGGACCACGGTGCTGTCCGTGAGGTCGAGGCGCGCCTGGAACCGGCGAAAACCGTCATGCACCTCCGTGCGCAGGTCCTGGATCTCCGCCTTCAGCTCCGCGCGCGGCTGATGGACCTCGCCGCGCACCAGGTGCATCTCCCCTCGGAACTGCCGGACCTCCCCACGCACTTCTTCACGCCAGTTGATGAACTCGCCCCCCAGGCGCTCCAGCCATCCTTCCTGCCGGGTCATGCGGGATTCCATGCTCGTCATTCGGGATTCCATGCCCGTCATGCTGGATTCCAGGCCGGTCATTCGGGATTCCATGCTCGTCATGCTGGATTCCAAGCCGGTCACCCGAGACTCCAACCTCGTCATGCTGGATTCCAGGTCGGTCATTCGGGATTCCAAGCCGGTCACCCGAGACTCCAGCCTCGTCATGCTGGATTCCAGGTCGGTCACCCGGGACTCCAGGCCGGTCATTCGGGATTCCAGCCTGTCCATCCGGACCTCCAGACCCTTCACGGCCTGCAGAATCTGGACGCCAATATCCCCCTCAATGCTCGCCGCCATCGTCACTCCTCCTCGCCCTGCCGGGCTTCCGTGAGCCCCTCAAGCCTACGACGCACAGAATAGCGGAACACGCCTCGGATGCGAACCTTTTTCTAACCTTTCGAGTAGGGTCATCTCCACGCCCCCCACAGAACCTCCGCCGTCACCCCGGGTACCCGCGGAAAAACCCCCTTTAACTTTTCGCCGGCTCCGGGGTTTGTAGGGGACGTGAAGGCCCTGGAGACATCCCTGGCAATGGCGGACGCCGCCACCGAGCCAAGCGATGAGGCCCTCTGCCGAGCCTTCCTGGCCGGTGACGAGGCGGCCTTCGGCACGTTGGTGGAGCGGCACCGGGCCCTGGTCTTCTCCCTGATGCGCCGCTATGCGCCCCGGCCCGAGGATGCGGCGGACCTCGCCCAGCAGGCCTTCCTGCGGGCGCTGGAGGCCTCGCGCCGCGTCTTCTCTCGCTGGAGCCCCTCGAGCCCCGCGCCCTTCCGGGCCTGGCTCCTGCGCATCGCGCTCAACCTGGCGAAGAACCACGCCCGCCAGGGACGCCGCTGGTTGCAGGTGGTGGACGTACCGGAGACCGAGGCCCCGGACGAATCCGCCCATGAAGCCCTGGAGCGGACCGAGCGGGAGCGGAGGGTGCGCGCGGCGGTGCTCACCCTGCCCCGCCGCCAGCGCGAGGTGCTGACACTCCGGGTGGACGGTGGGCTGGGCTTCCGAGACATCGCCGAGACGCTCGGCATCACCGAGACGAACGCCAAGGTGAACTTCCATCACGCCGTGAAGCGCCTGCGGGCGCAGGTGGCTGACACTCCCGAGGAGGGACGCTGATGTCCGCGTGCCCGGATCAAGACGAACTGCTCACCCTCTACGCCGCGGGAGCGCTGGAGCCCGAGGAGGCCTCCCGCGTACGCACGCACCTGGAGTCCTGCGCGGCATGCCGCTCCGAGGTCGAGGCCCACCACGAAGTGCTCGGGCTGGCCGCGCTGCCACCGCCGTCCCCACGGGAACAGGCCGTGCTGGCGGCACTGCCCCGGACGACAGTGAGCGTCTGGCGGAGCGAGCAGGTCCGGCAGGCAGCGCGAATGAGGACCGCTGGAGCGCTGATGGCGGCGGCCGCCGTGGTGCTGCTCGCGCTGGGCCCGGTGGTGCTGCGCCATGTCACGCCTCGCACCACGTCGGCCGCCCCCGTGGAAACGCCCGCCAGTTCCTCCGAGGAGACGTCCTCCGACCTGGAGCAGTGGGCGCTGACGGATCCTCTGTCCGACGCACTCGAGCTGGCCGAAGCGGACCTGGATGACGCCGAGGCCGGAGACGAGTCCTGGGACCTCGAGCCGGAAGATGTCCTCTCATCCCCCAATCCTGGAGAGTCGCTGTGATGAAGCCCTTTCGACTGGCGGTGCTGACCCTGGCCCTGTTGCCCCTGTTCTCGTTGGCCGCGACGCCCGAGGGTGACGACGCGGCGCGCGACGAGAAGCGCACGCGGATGATGCGAGTGCTGGGGCTGGCGGAGGAGCTGGAGTTGAACGAGTCCCAGGCGCTGAAGCTGGCGGACACGATGCGTCAGTTCGACGAGCGCCGGAGGCCCCTGGCCCAGCAGGTGCGCGAGTCCGCGCAGGTATTGAGGAAGGCGGCACAGGGAGACACGTCGGCGCAGTCGCAGGTGGACCAGGCGGTGCAGCGGGTGTTCGACGCTCGGGCGCAGCTCACGGCGTTGGATCGTGAGATGTACCAGACACTCGCGAAGGACCTGCCGCCGCAGAAGCGGGCGCAGCTCGCCATCTTCATGGCCCGCCACGAGGGGAACAAGCTGAAGCTGCTCAAGGAGATGGACCGGGAGGGCCGTCGCGAGGAGCGGCAGAAGCGGATGCAGGAGCGCCTGCAGCGGATGCAGGAGCGACTGCAACAGCGCGGCGCTGGCGTCCCGTAGCGCCCCGAGCCCTACACGCGCACCAGCAGCGCCATGTGGTGCGCGCCGATACCGATGCCGAAGAGGACGAGGTACTTCGTGCGCAGCTCGCGGTGGTGGCGGGCCAGGGTGACGGGAATCGAGGCGAGCGCCATGTTCCCGCAGTCCTCGATGGTGTGCAGGTACTCGCGCGGGCGGATCTTCTCGTTCCAGTGGTCGAGCAGCTTGCGCGTGGCCTGATGTGACACGAGGGTGATGTCGTCCCCGGTGAGGCCGTGCTTGCGCAACAGCCGATCGACGAGCCTCGGCGGCCCGTCCATGCCGGTGTTCAGGAAGGCATGGAGGCCCCGGGCAGGCTCGAGCCCGTACACGGGTTTGTCGATGCCCACCTCGGGACGGGGGCGCATGGTCATGGCCCCGTACTCGTCGCTGAAGGTCTCGGCGGCGTAGTCCACCAGGACGAGCCGCTCCCCGAAGCCGAGCACGGCCGCCCCCGCTCCGTCTCCAATGCCGAAGGCATGGCCCTGCGCGTAGTCCACGTTGCGCGTCCACCCGGCCCCCACCGCCACGAGCGCCCGCTCCGAGTGGCCCGCCAGGATCGCCTCCCAGGCCAGCACGGACCCCATGAGGAAGTTGGCGAAGTCGGACTGCACCGGAACCACCAGCACGTGCGGGCCCAGGCCCGCCTGCCGGTGCACCTCGTACAGCTCATTGGGGGTGATGAACTCGGACACGGAGACGTAGCCGTAGAGCCGGTCCACCCACTCCGGCCTCACGCCCGCGTCCTCCAGCGCCGCGCGCCCCGCCTTCGCGGTGAGGGAGGCCAGGGACTCGCCCGGCGTCAGGCACCGGTGCTCGCGGTTGCCGTAGAAGAGCGAGGCCTCGGACTGACCCTGGGCCCGGGCCGCCTCGCGGATCCGATCGAAGATGGGGTCGGCACTGGTGCGCACCCGCTCCGGCAGCGCGGCACCAAAGCCCAGGAAGGAAATCGAAGGTCGCGTCATCGCCTCGGCTCCCAGAGAGGAAACCTGTGGGGTGCGGCACTAGAGCACACCCGGAGCGCGGAGAGTGAAATCAGACGCCCGCGGGGCGAGGAGGCATGCGAGCGCCGCTGCGAACACGACTCTCGGCCGCTATGGAAGGACACTCATGAGCGCACTCTCCCTGAGATACGTGGCCCTGGGTGACTCCTCCGCCGTCGGAGTGGGCGCGCGCCAGGGCGGCTACGTGGAACACCTCTTCCAGCGGTTGCGCCGCACCCGTCCGGGCGTGGGCCTGCTCAACCTGGCCGTGAGCGGCGCCACCAGCGCCACGGTCCTCTCCGGGCAGCTTCCCAAGGCCATGCGCTCACGCCCCCACGTGGTGACGCTCGCGGTCGGCATCAACGACCTGTGGCGCGGCGTGGAGCCCCACCCGTTCGAGTCCAACCTCGATCAACTGGCGCGCGGGCTCGTGGGCACGGGGGCCGCCGTGGTGCTGGCCAACCTGCCGGACATGTCGCTGGCGCCCGTGGCGCGGCTGGCCACGCACTTCCTCCCGCTCGAGCTCATCTCGGCGCGCATCGCCGCCTTCAACGCGGCGGTGGCCCGCGTGGTGTCCCGCCATGGCCTCATCGGCGTGGACCTCCACACCCCCAGCCTCGTGGAGCTGCCCGGGAGCCCCGACTACTTCTCCGCCGATGGCTTCCACCCCTCGGACACCGGCTACACGCGAATGGCCGAGCACTTCTGGCCCTCCCTGCTCCACGCCGCCGAGCGCGCCGTCCCCACCGCCCAGGCCACGGGCTGAGACCGCCCGGCGTCACTCGCTCCCGCGCGCCTCCGCGCCCTGCCCTCCTGGCTGCCGGCGCAGCGCGTTCTGGCCGAGCCGCGAGAAGTTGATGGAGTCACCGAGGATGCGGGCCGCCTCCTGCGGCGCGTGGAAGCCGTTGGAGTTCTCCGCCTCCACGAAGTCCAGGTAGAACTGGGCCTTGCGCTGGAAGCCCCGGGCCGCGGCCAGCTCGACGTCCGTGGCGCCCGCCCGCTTGCGCTCCCCCAGCTCGTGGATGAGGTCCACCAGCGCGTCCATGGCCGTGTTGCGCAGCTTGTGGTGCCGGTCCTGGATGGTCTCCACCCGGCCCTTCAGCTCCTCCTCGGACCACTTGTGGCACGTCTGGCAGGCGCGGTTGATGTTGAGCAGCGGGCTGCGCACGTGGTGGTCGCTGATCTTCATCGCGCCCTCGCGCTTGTAGGCCATGTGGCAGTCGGCACAGGCCACTCCCGAGCGGGCGTGGATGCCCTGGTTGTACAGCTCGAACTCGGGGTGCTGCGCCTTGAGCACCGGAGCGCCCGTCTCGGCGTGGACCCAGTCCTTGTGACCGTTCTCCTCGTAGTAGGCCATGATGGAGTCGATGTTCAGCCCCTTGGCCCACGGGTACGTCAGCCGCTTCTCCGGACCCTTGAAGTAGTACTCGACGTGGCACTGGCCACAGACGTACGAGCGCATCTCCTGGCGCGTCGCCATGCTGTTGACGTCGTAGTTGGCAACCCCCTGGCCCGCCTTGAGCGCGCGCATGCCCTCGATGAAGCCGGGGCGCGTCACGCGCAGCGCCATCGTCTTCGGATCATGACAGTCGATGCACGCCACCGGGTGATCCACCAGCTTGCGCGCCTCCGAATAGGGCATCGCGTTCATCTTCTCGAAGCCCTTGATGAGGTCTCCGTCGCCCAGCTTCTTGTAGGGCAGGTAGACGGAGCCGTGGCAGTGCATGCACGTGCCCGGCTGCTTCGTGACGTGCTGGCGCTCGGTGAACGTCTGGTCGTCCAACATGTACGCGTGGCCGCGCTCCTCGCGGAAGTCCACCGCGAAGGCATAGCCGGCCCACATCGTCTTCAGCCGAGGGTCCTCCTCGAGCCGCGACTGGGCCACCACCGAGCGCGGATCCGCCTGGGTGGGCGTGTGAGGCACCGCCTCGCTGCCGCCGTACTTCGTGCGCACCTGGTCCACCGTGCGCTTGTAGTCGTCGTACTGCAGAGGGAAGTTCTTCCCCCAGATGGCCGGGTCCTCGATGGTGTCGTCCAGCTCCACCACCCGGTAGAAGGGGTTGCGCGCCTCCTGCTTGCGCTCGGAGATGTTCACCAGCAGGGCCGTGGCCGCCACCGCTGCCGTGGCCGCCACCACCGCCGTGAGGATGACGATCCGGGTCTTCCAGAGCCTCGGCTCCGGCTGTGTCGAGGGGTTGCTCATGGTCTGGACTCCTGGGCCGTCAGCCCGGGCTGGCCGAGCCCTTCCGGGTGGCCCACCGAGTTATGGCAGCGAAGGCACGAGGTCTCCCCAGCGCCGTGGGGAGCTTCGAGGGGCTCCACCAAGCTGCTGTGGCATTTGCGGCACGCCCGCTCCGTCACCTCGCGGTTGCCGGGGCGGATCTGGATGGGCTCGTGGAAGCTGCCGGTGGTGAAATAGAACGAGTGCCAGAAGCCATTGGACGCCTTGGTCGCGTACTTGCCGACCAGGCCCGGCGGCGTGTGGCAGTCATTGCAGGTGGCCACCGCGTGGTGGCTCGACTTCATCCAGCCGTCGTACTGCTCGTGCATCACGTGGCAGTTGGCGCAGGCGGCCGGGTCATTCGCGAGGTACGAGTAGCCCTTCGCGTAGGTGAAGGTGAAGCCGCCGATACCGAGGGCGAGCCCCACACACGCGCCCAGTGCGATGAGCAGCCAGGTCCGGGCCCTGAGGGCTCCTCCCATCTTCCTGTCCGCCGCGCGTTCCATGACTCGTGTCGATATCAATTCCCGGGCCATGGGGCGGTCACCCGGAAACATGGCTTCCGGGGTGCAGGATTTGCGCGCGAGGGGAGGAGCGAGGTGAATCTTGCGCGAGCCTCGCCCAATCCACGCGGACCTGCTACGCCTGCGCCCCCTCTGCCCCCGTGCGGCGCCACCTGGATGTGACCATGAATCCGCTCGAGCTCTCCCCCTCGGACTTCCGGCGCCTGGCCGACCGGCTCACCACCCTCGCCGAGCGGTGGCTCTCGGAGCTGGACACGCGCGCCATCGCGCCCTCCACCACGGGCGCCGCCACCGAGGCCCTCTTCGCCGACGGACTCCCCGAGGAGGGCTTGAAGGACGCCGCGCTCGACGTTCTGGGCCCGCTGATGGCCGGAGCCCGCGCGGGCAATGCACGCTTCCTCGGCTACGTGCTCGGCTCGGGGGAGCCGGTGGGAGCGCTCGGGGACTACTTCGCGAGCGTGCTCAACCAGAACGTCACCGCGTGGCGCTCGGGCCCCACCATGGTGAGTCTGGAGCGCGCGGTGGTGCGAGGACTGGCGGCCGCCGTGGGTTGCGAGGGCTTCACCGGGAGCCTCACGGGAGGAGGCTCGTCGGCCAACCTCATGGGCCTGGCGATGGCGCGCGAGGCGAAGGCCCCCGCCAACGAGGAGGGCTCGCCCTCGGGGGTGGTGTACGCCTCCACCGAGGTCCACATGTCCATTCCCAAGGCCCTGGCACTGCTCGGCCTGGGACGCAGGAACCTGCGCCTCATCCCCACGGACGCGGAGTGGCGCATGCGCCCCGAGGCCCTCGAGCGCGCCATCTCCGAGGACGTGGCCGCCGGCAGGCGCCCGCTGGCTGTCGTCGCCAGCGCGGGCACCGTCAACACCGGCGCGGTGGATCCTCTGAAAGACGTGGCGGCCATCGCCCGGCGGCACGGGCTCTGGATGCACGTGGACGGGGCCTATGGCGCCCTGGCCGCCCTGGCCGTTCCCGAGCGCTTCGAGGGCCTCGCGCTCGCGGACTCGCTCTCGCTGGACGCGCACAAGTGGCTCTACCAGCCGGTGGACTGCGGCGTGCTGCTCGTCCGAGACGCCTCCGCCGCGCGCCGCGCCTTCTCCTTCTCCGGAGACTACGTGCGCACCATGACCTCGGACGCCGTGGAGGGCTTCGCCTTCTTCGATGAGTCCGTGGAGCTCTCCCGCCGGGCCCGCGCACTCAAACCCTGGCTCTCCGTGCGCTACCACGGGCTGCGCGCCTTCCGGGAAGCCATCCGCAAGGATCTCGCGAACGCCCAGCGGCTGGCGGAGCTCGTGCGGGCGGAGCCGAAGCTGGAGCTGCTCGCCCCCGTGCCCTTGAGCGCGGTGTGCTTCCGCTACGTCGCGGGGCTCGCCGAGCAAGAGCGCGACGCCTTCAACACGAAACTGCTGGCACGCCTCAACGCCCGCGGCCGCGTCTACCTCTCCAACGCCACGCTGTCCGGGCGGTTCGCCCTGCGCGCCTGCTTCGTGAATCACCGCACCACGGCGGAGGACGTCCAGACGGTGGTGGCCGAAGTGCTCGCCACCGCGGCGGAGCTGGCGCGCTAGTCAGGTCCGGGCGCGGCTCTATGCCGCGCCACCGTCCCCCTGAGAGGGCTTGCTACTCGACGACGAAGGGCACGTCGATCCGATTGAAGAAGTCGGCACGGCAGGAGCTGAAGCCTTCGCACGCCTCCACGCCGATGGCCCCCTGGCCGAGCAGGCTCACGACGTAGCGGCCGGGCTTCAAGGTGGGCAGGGTGAAACGGACGTGGTTGCCCTCCACCTGGGGGGCCTCAATCCAGTGCGAGCCCGAGCCACCCTCCGACTCCACGTGAAGGTCCACCTTCTCGAGCTGGTCGGTCACCGGCAGCCACTCGATGTCGATCGCCGCCCCACTGCGAACGGTGGCCTGCTCCTGGCCATTCACACGGAAGCGCCGTGGCGCGCGGAGCTCCTGGAAGACCGCGCGCATCTTCGAGCGGTCATCCGAGAGGATGAACTCGGTGCGCGGCTCGTCGGCCGGACGCAACGAGCCCTTGAAGCTGGGCTTATCGCAGCTGAAGGCCCCATCGAAACTCAGGTGCGTATCTCCCCGGCTCTCCAGGGTGGCGGCCTCCGAGTTGATGGTGAGGCGGGTGTCGGCGGGAATCTGGTAGCAGGCTCCGCCCCTGCTCCAGTCGAAGTGGAGCACGGCATCCTCGGAGTCACTGAATGAGTACGTGGACGGGAGGTAGAGCCCCAGGCTCGGGATGTCTCGCAGGTCCCGGTCGAGGAGCGGGGGTCCGCAGGCGGTGACGGCGACGGCAAGCAACGGCATGAACTTTTTCATGGGCGCGCTGCATTGCAGGGTCCGCGCCAGCACCTGGACACAGCGAGCCGCGCCGCGCGGTGTGCAGCCAGTTGTACGGACGTTGCACACGGGAGGACACGCCGTGCACCGCTGACCACGCATTCTCTCCAGGGAGAGCAGCGTCATGAGCCACACTTCCGGCCGCGAAACGCGGACCTACTTCCGATGTGCGGCATGCCGCTCGTCCCCGGAGTGAAGTGGAACGAGCGGCACGAAATGACGCCGAGGCGTTACCGGCGTTCGCTGTCGAGCTGCTTCATCTGCTCCGCGCCGTAGCGCTCGCCGGAGATCGTCACGAGCGACTCGAGCGCCGCGAGGTCCTCCTTCGACAGCGGCCGCTCCAGGGCACCAAGCGAGTCCTCGAGCTGCGCGATGGTCTTCGCTCCCACCACGGGAACCAACCCGGGCTGGCGGCCGAGCACCCAGGCGAGAGCGAGTTGCCCCGGCGTCATGCGGCGCTCGTGGGCGAACTGCTGGAGGGCGCTCACGACATCCTCGTTCTTCTCACGATTGGCGCCGGTGAAGCGCGGAAGGTGGGCGCGGTAGTCTCCCTTCTCCTTCGGCTTGCTGCCCGTGAGGAGCCCTCGCGAGAAGACGCCGTAGAGCGTCGCGCTGATGCCGAGCTCGGCGAGCACGGGGAAGATCTCCGCCTCGGGGCCGCGGCTGGCGAGCGAGTACTCGATCTGCAGATCGACGATCGGGTGGACGCGGTGGGCGCGACGGATCGTCTCGACGCCGACCTCGGACAGCCCGATGTGGCGCACGTAGCCCGCCTTCACGAGGTCCGCGATCGCTCCAATGGTGTCCTCGATGGGGACGTTGGGATCCAGCCGCGCGGGGCGGTAGATGTCGATGACGTCCACCCCCAGCCGCTTCAGGCTGTAGGCGGCGAAGTTCTTCACCGCGGCCGGGCGCGTGTCGACCCCGAAGAAGCTCCCATCCGGCCCTCGGAGCGCGCCGAACTTCACGGAGAGTTGGACCTGCTCCCTCCGGCCCGCGATGGCCCGCCCCACGAGCATCTCGTTGTGGCCCATCCCGTAGAAGTCTCCGGTGTCGAGCAGCGTGACGCCGCGATCGATCGCCGTCTGGATCGTCCGGATGCTCTCGGCGTCATCGGTCGCGCCGTACATGCCCGACATTCCCATGCAACCGAGCCCCAGCGGGAATACCTCGGGACCCGTGGCGCCCAGCTTCACCCTGCGCTGCGTCTTCTTGGACTCGTTCGTGCTCATCGTTCGTCTCTCCTTCTGCGCAAAGACTAAGGATCGACACGCTTAAATCCAATGAATAGGATGTATCTGAATCATGCACGGCATCTATGGAAGGAACCTCGACCTCAACTTGCTCCGCGTCTTCGTCGTCGTGGCGGAGGCAGGCAGCGTCACGGAGGCAGCGAGCCGCCTGTACCTCACGCAGCCCGCGGTCAGTGCGGCGCTGAGGCGGCTCACGTCGGCGGTCGGAGCGCCCCTCTTCGTCCGCGCGGGACGCGGGCTCGCGCTCACGACCCGCGGGCAGCGCCTGCTCGCTTCAGCACGGCCGCACCTCCAGGCGCTCGTCGAGGCCGCCATCTCTCCGCCCACGTTCGACCCGAAGACGAGCGAGCGGGCCGTGCGGATCGGCCTCTCGGATGCGAACGAGTCCTGGCTCCTTCCGCCGCTCCTTCGCCTGCTCGCCGAGGAGGCTCCGCGGATGAGGCTCATCGTGCTGCCAGTCCAGTTCCGCACCATCGGCGAGGCATTGAGCTCCTCGGCGGTGGATCTCGCGGTGACGGTGGCGGACGAGCTTCCGGCCGACATCCGGCGCCTCACGCTGTACACCGGGGGCTTCGTGTGTCTCTTTGATCCACGGCACGCCCGGCCAGGCAAGCGTCTGACGCTGGAGCGATACCTCGAACACGAGCACGTCATCGTCTCGTACAACGGAGACCTGCGGGGCGTCGTCGAGGACGTGCACGGCATCCAGCGGCGCGTGCGGGTGTCGGTACCGAACTTTCACAGCATCGGAGCGCTCGTGGAGGGCAGCGCCCTGCTCGCCACGGTGCCCGGCGTGGTCGCACGAGAGCACATGTCCCTGCGCCCGAACCTCCGCACGACACCCCTGCCGGTGCCGCTGGCCCTGAGTGGCGCGCCCATGGAGCTTCTCTGGCGGAGCACGGTCGAGGACGACGAGGCCATCCGCTTCATGCGCGACCTGGTGGTCCGGGTGGCGAAGTCAGCGGAAGGCACCGGGGAGACGGGAAGCCGCGCGACGGAAGCGGCGGCTTCGGGCCGTCCGCGCTGAGAATCCGCTCCCTCTCGAGGTCGAAGGAAGCGCGGCAGTCAATACCCCCTGGGAGGGATGGCGACAGGAGGAACCGTCGGATTGGATCCGGTCATTCGAATCAAGAATGGAACGGGGAAGTCACTCATGAATCTGACGGTGTACCTGCTCCGCGACACGGTATCGGGAATCAGCCAACTCCCTGCTGTAGAGGGGTACAAGAAGCTGGACCCCAGCGACGAGCTGCCCTTCCCCTGTCTGGCGTGGTTTCAGGCCAATAGACCCACGCCTCCAAAGTGGTCCTCATGGCTGGGGACGGCGTTCAACGTCCATGCACTCAATCCGCGGAACCAGTCCAACTCCTTTGTCCTTTTCCTGGAGGTGGACAAACGCGTCTTCGCGATCACCTTTGGCTATGGGTTCAATGCCATTGACCGCTCGCTCATCGAGCCCGACTTCGGGCTGAAGGTCACCCTGAACGAAGTGGATCCCAATGCCTTGGACATGCTGGACACACGAAGGGTAGACCGTGTCAGCCGCCAACGGAGGACCCATCTCAATGTCGGACGCGGCGTCAGCGATTTTGACATCAGCACCGACATGGATTGGATCCGGCGGGTGAGCGGCCGGACTCTCGACTCGGACATGACGAAGAAGCTCGCGGGTTCGGACTCGCTCAAGATCTCCATGAAGTGTGCAGTTTCGGAGCTGGGTGAGCACTGTCGCACGTTCCTCAAGCAGTATCGGAAGAAGAGCTACAAAAAGCACTTCGCGTTCATCGATCACCTGCGCCCGCTCAAGCCCAAGGATCCGCTCTGCCCCTCACTGGAGGCACGGCTGGTCGAGCTTCTTGAAGCCCGTGACCAGGAATGGGTCTCCATCGCGCTTCTCGAGATGCCCGATGACCAGATCGTGAACTGGCGCCTCTCGCACGGTCACACCTGGGAGGAATACGAAGACCTCGACATCGACCGGGTCTATGACTTCCTGGACAAGCACCCGGACGTCCCCATCTCTCCTGACAAGCTCTGGGTGGTCGGCAAGAATTCCGATGGCTTTCCACAGACACCGAGGGAGCATCTTCGCGAGTACCTGGTCGCACAGGTCGAGCTCAAGGAGGCGACCTATGTTCTGTCGCTCGGACAATGGTTCCGGGTCGACAAGGATTACATCGCCAGGGTTCGAGAGAAGGTGCGCCAGCTACCGGATGTCACGAACGACCTGATGCTCCCCGTATGGACCCACACCTTCAAGACGGAAGGCCAGTACAACAAACACGTAGGCCAGGAGAAGAAGTGGTTGGTGCTCGACGCAGTGCCCTTCTATCCCGAAAGCCGCACGGGAAAGCTCGAGGTGTGCGATCTGCTCAGTCGGGACCGTGACTTCATTCACGTCAAGGACATGAGGGACTCGGCGACGTTGAGCCACCTGTTCAGCCAGGGGAGCGTCTCCGCCACCGTGTTCAAGCTGGAACCCGCTCACGCGGACGAGGTGAAGAAGCAATTTCACAGCTTCTATGGGGTCGCGCACGCCTTTGACCGGGTCAGGAGTGGACCTCGAGTTGTCTATGCCATCGCCACATCCAAGGAGGGAGCGCTCGCAGACACGCTCTTCTTCTTTAGCGTCGTCAACCTTCTTCAGCATGTAGAGGCAGTGAAAGTGGCCGGCTTCGCCGTCGCACTCTGCAGAATCGAGCGCGAGACAGCGCTCGAAACAGGTGATTGAGACAGTCGGTGTACCTCTTCGCACCTGTGGTCGGATTAACAGTTGAACAACTCACTTCTTCCCTTCTGGGCATGGAGCCCTTGTACTTCCCATGGACCTCACCCCAGCAGGTACGTGCCATCGCATGACCCCCTTCAGGTAGTCCCCACGAAAACACTGCGTCACCGAGAGAGCCCATGAAGATCTACGACGAAGGGTCCGAACCACTCCACGAACTGCTGCGTGCCGCAAGCTCCGACCAGGGTGCGACACTGTTGGTCCCCGACCTGCAACGCCCATACGTGTGGAGTCCGAGCCAGGTCACTCTTCTGGTCGACTCGCTCCTCCGAGGTTGGCCCTTTGGCACACTGCTCCTTTGGAGCGTCCACAAAGAAGATCTCGCCGGCATTCCCTCGCGTCCCTTCTGGCGGGTCGCGGACAGAACTGGGGAGTTCGATGACGCCCAGGTGAGCAAGAGCAACCCGCCCGCGCAGTTCCGGATGGTCCTCGATGGGCAGCAGCGGTTGCAGAGTCTTCTCCTCGCTTTCGGTGGAGATAGCTGGGGTTTTCGCCTCCTCGATCATGAGTGGTCCACAGTGCTCGACGCGGAGCGCCCGCGGGGACGAAACGCGAAGCGCCACTGGTCGCTCGGTCATCTATCCCTCGACGTCTGGGCCTTTCGTGATCGCATCCAGGAATTCGGCCAGGTCACCAAGATCGACTTCCGTGACGTGCTGTCCTGGGTCGTGCAGAGTCCAGATGGAGGGCGCTCGACGCTCAAGCGCCCTTCGAACTACAAGCATCCCATCCCGAGTGGTCTGGACGCAGAAAACAAAGGCCGCTACGTTCGACTGAGTCGGTTGTGGGACCTGGCCTCGACCCAGCCGGGGCTCTACGAACGGCACTTTCGCGAGCGACTCGCTCCGCTCCTGAAGGACCATGACGTCCCGCAGGACATCATTGCGACTGTCCTTGAGCCGCTCGCCGAACTCGTCGTCACGCTGGTCGCGATCAAGCAGTCGAAGGTGTCCTACCTTCAGCTGTCTCCGTTCAACGATCAGGTGTTCAGCCAGGACCTCTACAACGACGCGATCGTCAACATCTTCACCCGCTTGAACACCGCCGGCCGCGCGCTTACCCGACAGGAAATCACTTTCGCCTGGATCAAGACCGGCTGGGACGCCTCCAAGACAGGGAACCGGAGCGCCGGGAGGTGCTTTGATGAACTGAGCGAATCCCTCGCTGCCGAGGGCGTATCTGTCGACATCGATGCTCTTGTCGGCACTGTCTCCGCAATGTGGTCCGTGCTACACCGAGATGGGAGTCTTCTCACCGCGAACGACCTGCTTCGTGGCGAGAAGGTTCGGCCGATGGCGCAAGATCTCGTCCATAACTGGGACACGGTGTCATCGAATGCGATCGAAGGTGCTCAGCTCGTCGACGACCGGGGCTTCCGTTTCGGTGAGCACTATCGATCACTGAATGTGCTCACGTTGCTCCTCTGCTGGCGCCTGTTGGGGCGGCAGTGGCTTGCCGAGCATGCACTCAGTGTGACGGCAAAGGACAGCTTCGAAAAGTCGCTTGACGCTGCTTTCGCCTCCTTCTGCGACCGCTGGATTCTCATGTCGCAGTGGTCTGGACGCTGGGGAAAGTCCACGGACAAGGCATTTGCAGATTACATCAAGGACCTCTCGTCGGATTGGTCGAGCATCCGGAAGTCATCGTCGCCCGACGACGTCATCGCGGTCCTGAAACAGCGAATGGACACATGGATCGGTGCGCTCCAGGCCGAGTCCGCCAAGTATATCGACGATCTGGGCGTGCTCACGCGCGACGCCGTCCACCAGTACTACCTTCCTCTCTGGCTATGGCATCGCTTGGACGCCGAGCGGTGGAAGGCTTCTGCCCTGCCCCTGCGAGAGTCGAAACGAGGTAGCCTGAGCTTCGATGTGGACCATGTGGTCGCAGTCAAGCTTTGGGAGACACTCCATGGCGCTTCACTTGACAGTGAAGATGTCGGGGATGCCGGGCCGTTGACCACCGACGATCTCTCGACCACGATAAACGCCCTCGGCAACTGCTGCCTTCTCGAGAAGTCCTTCAATATTGCCAAGGGAGCGGAGCCGCTCCAGGCGTTCCTCGACCGGGTCCACGAATTCAAGACGGGGACGCTGAAGGTGGCGGACTGGGCGAGGAACATCGGGATTGACTCGAATCTCGTGAACCCAGGCGGAAGGGCTACAGCCGACGTCCGGCTTGTCGTGGAGCAACGCACCGTGCGAATGAAGACGGAATTGAAGGAATACCTCGCGGGAACTCGACAGCGGGCAGATGTCTGATCCCTCGAGGGACTCGTTGGCGTGTCGACCACTTCTCGTCAGGGCGTATTGCTGCCCACGCGCAGCGCGAGGCTCACACGCAGGCTCGCGGGCTTCCCCGGCGTGACGTCGACGGTCCACCGCTCATCCTCGTACCCCGGGGCCTTCGCCGTCACGTGCCAGACGCCCGGCGCGGGCTTCCGCTCCACATAGGGGCTCGTCACTGTGAAGCTCCTGCCCCGGGGATCCATCAACTCCAGCGTCGTGCGGTGCGCCGGGCGGACTTCGATGAGGAGGCTCTCGTCCCGCTCGGCCGAGGACGACCGGGCACCCGGCACGCCACCGGGCGGAGCTCGGTTCACTGACCCCTTCGGCGCGGGCAGGCTCGGAGGCTCCGCCACCCGGCCCAGGAGCATCCCGATGAGGCCCGGGCCGAACATCGCCGCCAGCCCCGCGAGCGCGAAGAGCAGTGCCCAGCGCCACGCCCTGCGACGAGGGGGAGCGGCATCCTCCTGAGAGGAAGGCTCGGGCTTCTTCGCTGGCAGCGAGCGCTCACGTACCGGAGCGGGCGCGCTCTTCTGGATGGGCGCGGGAGGCTCCGGCTCGACGACCCGGATGGGGGCGGGAGGCGTCTGACGCACCGCCACGGCACGCGGTGCGGGCACCTGGGCGGGCGCGGGCTCGGGCTCCACGGCGGGCGCGGGAGCGGGAGCGCTCGTCACGGGCACTCGCGGCGGCGTCGCCACCCGGGGCGCGGGTGGGGCCTCCGGGACTGGCTCCTCGGCCTGCTCGACCGGGGCCTGCTCCACCAGCGCGGCGGCGAACTCCTGGCACGAGGCGAAGCGCCGCTCCGGCTCCTGTTCCATCGCCCGGAGGATGACTGCGGCGAGCCCTCGGTCGATTCCCGGATGCGCCACGTCCGGAGGCACGAACTCGGCCCGGACGACCTTCTCCATGATGTTGAAGTCGCTCTCGCCCTGGAAGCACGGCAGCCCGGTGGTCAGCTCGTAGAGCGTCACCCCGAGCGAGAAGATGTCCGAGCGGAGGGTGACGTCCCCGGCCCCCCGGATCTGCTCCGGGCTCATGTACTGCGGCGTGCCCATGCGCGTGCCCGTGCGCGTCGTCGGCCGGCCCTCGGCGCCGGTCACCTTCGCGATGCCGAAGTCGAGGACACGCACCACCCGCCGGCCGTACACCTGCTCCAGGAAGATGTTCGAGGGCTTGAGATCCCGGTGGATGACGCCCTGCTCGTGGGCGAACCCCATGCCCTCCAGCACCTGCCGGAAGATGTCGCGCACCTCGTCCGCGGCCGGGGGCTGCGTCGCGCGTGCCAGGTATTTGTCGAGCGACTCGCCCTCCAGGTAGTCCATCACCAGGCCCGCGACCCCGGGAGCCGCGACCACGTCCGTGATGCCCAGGATGTTCGGGTGCTTCAGGCGCGCCTGGATGCGGCCCTCGTCGAGGAAGCGGGCCCGGAGCTCGGCGTTCCCTACCAGCTCGGGATCCAACACCTTGAGGGCATGCACGCTGCCCAGGGCCACGTGGCGCACCTTGTAGACGCGCGCCATGCCGCCGCCGCCCAGCTCGCGCTCCACCTCGTAGCGCTCGACCACGTTCCCCGGGCTCAACATGCGGCGACTCTACTCCAACTAGAAGAACTCCCAGGGGCCCACGCGCAGGCCACGCTTGCGCTTGGCGGCGATGCGGTACGCGTCCACCGCGAACCCGATATACCCCATGAACCAGAAGCACCCGCCCACCGGCACATTCGCCAGCAGCACGATGGACAGGCCCAGCGCGCACAGGCCCTTGAGCACCTGGCCGTTGTAGATCTGCCCGAACCCGGACACGCACGGCAGGCTGAACGCCAGGGCCAGGCCGGGCGAGACATTGGGGGCCGGCGCGAGCCACTCGCCGTGGGGAGCCACACCGGGTGCCACATGCGCCATCTGCTGCGAGCGCACGGCGTTGGCCGGGGCCCGCTGGAGCGCCGAGGGGGGCAAGGGAGCCAGGGCCGAGGGAGCCTGCGCGGACGGAGCAGGCAAGGGAGCGGGCGGAGGCGGCACGGGCGTGCCGGGCTCGGAGGGCGGCTGGGAGGAGGGGAACCTGGCCGTGTCCGGAGCCCGAGGAGACTCGGCCGAAACGAACGTCGGCGCGAAGGCGGCCGGATGCGAGTCGGGAGTGACGCCAGCGGGCGGCGAGGAGGGCGCCCGAGCCGGGGATGGCGGGTTGCCCACCTGCGTCACCGCGTAGGAGCGCGACGGCTTCTGGGGCACCGTGGGGTCCGCATCGAAAACCTTCTCCAGGGCCTCGCGGAAGGCCGCGCAGTCCTGGAAACGCTCGGCGGGGTCCACGGCCAGCGCCTTGCGGATGCAGCCCGCGATGACGGGATTCAGGCCGCCCACGACGCGCTCGGGGGGCTCGTAGGTGCCCTCCACGATGCTCTTCATCGTCTCGTAGTCGCTCGAGGCGTGGAACGCGACGCGCCCCGTGGCGGCCTCGTAGAGGATGGCGCCCAGCGCGAAGATGTCGGTGCGCGCGTCCACCTCGCCAGCCCCGCGGATCTGCTCCGGGCTCATGTACAGCAGCGTGCCCATGCGAGCGCCCGCCTGGGTGCGCGCCTTTCCGTCCGTCCCCTCCCCTTCCAGCATCTTGGCGATGCCGAAGTCCGTCACCATGGGCTGGAGCCGCCCCCGGCTGTCCCTGCCGACGATGACGTTGTCCGGCTTGAGATCCCTGTGCACGACGTTGTGCTTGTGCGCCTCCTCGATGGCGTCCAGCACCGGCAGGAAGACCTCGAGGAGCACCTTCGGCTCCAGCCCCTGGCCCCGGCAGAGCTCACTGAGCGTGGGGCCCTCGATGTAGTCCATCACCAGGCCCGCCACCGGGTTGGTGACGATCTCCGTCACCTGGACGATGTGGGGGTGGCGCAGACGCGCCTGGATGCGGCCCTCAGCGAGGAAGCGGGCGCGGATGTCGTCGGTGCGCGCCAGGTCCTCGTTGAGCACCTTCAGGGCGTGCGTGCTGTGCAGCCCGAGGTGGCGAACTTCATACACGGTGGCCATGCCGCCCTGCCCGAGCAGCCTCACCACCTCATAACGGCCATCCAGCTGCGTTCCCGGCTGGAGGAGGTTCATGTCACGGCTCATACGCTCATCCGTCTTGGCGATTGCATCCGCCTATCCCAGCAGCCCGAGCACACCCGACTTGTCGGGGCCGGACGCCAACACGTCCTGCGGAGTGCACTCGGGGCACCCATTCGCGCACTTACAGTTGGCAAGGATGGCACGGACCCACTTGAAAGTGTCGTCCACGAGCGACAGGTCCAGCGCCTCGGCCACGCCCATGCCCTGGAGGTACCGGTCCACCACCACGATGCCGGCGGGGGCGTCCGGGAACATGCCCGGCCCCACCGGCACCACGTCCATGTCCTCGTCGTTGGAGAGCAGGTGCGCCACCAGCACCCCATCCACCGAGCGCGCCAGGTGCACGAGCACGTTGGGCGTGGTGGCTGCGGGGAA
The DNA here is from genome assembly GCF_003044305.1 of Vitiosangium sp. GDMCC 1.1324. Taxonomy (GTDB): domain Bacteria; phylum Myxococcota; class Myxococcia; order Myxococcales; family Myxococcaceae; genus Archangium. The sequence continues at coordinate 281,185 of NZ_PZOX01000010.1, forward strand.
GAAGATGCCTCGCACGCGGGTGCGGTAGCGGCAGCTCACCGCGCCCACGTCCACCCTCCCCGGCCGCCCCACCTGTGAGTAGCCGGTGACGCTCTCCACCACCGTCGCGTCCAGCGTGCACACCTGGTACACGCACCGCCCGGTGCGCACCGTCTGCGGGGACTCCACCACGTGGGCGGACTCGAACTGGATGCGCAGCTGCGGCCGGGTGAGCGGCCGGTCGTTGGGCACCGGCTTCACGCGCAGCTCGTTGCGCTTGGTGTCCAGCGAGTGCAGCGGCACCTCGTAGCGTGCATCGCCCACGGCGAACACGCGGCCCGGGTAGTAGCGCGTCTCCACCAGCAGCCGGTCCACCTCCGTGAGGAGCTGGCCGCTGTGCACATCCAGGATGCGCACCACCTGCTCGCTCACAGTGCGCCGCAGCGGGTTGACGGCCTCGGAGACTCCGGCGGGGACGACGGGGCTGCGCACGGGCTCGCGGCCGGGGGCCAGCCGCACCACGTGCCGCTCGGGCCGGAACTTCGGCCCCAGCACCTGCTCCACGCGCGAGCGCCCGAAGACGGCCGCCAGGGACTCCACGTCCTGCGAGCCCTCCTGCATCGCGGCCTTGAGGTGGGCCGATGCCAGCGCGCCGTTGTGGTAGCCCACGAGCGGACGCGGCGGCATCAGCATGCCGTGGCGGGACAGGCCATCCAGGTTGCCATCCCGCGTGAGGAAGCGCGTCACCGGGTTGTCGGCGAGCCCCCACAGCGCGTCATGTGGCTGCCCGTCCGCCAGCGGCACCCGGTGCGGGAGCGCCCGGTACGCGGCCACCAGCCACGCCTCATCCAGCGTGCCCACCGAGGCCACGCCGAAGAGGGACACGTCGCGCACGAAGCGCAGCTCGCCGCCCCAGAAATCCACGGCCTTGAGATCGAAAGCACCTCCCGGGTCTCCCACCGCCGCGGGCAGCTTCGCCCCCACCACCGGCTCCAAGGCCCGGCGGACCCAGGGCGTCCCGGGTTGGGCTCGGAAGCCCTCGGCCACGCGCCAGACCCGCACGGGAGCCGCCGCCCGAGGCGTGAAGGGGACCTCGCGGACGGAGATGCCCGGGAACATCTGCTCCACCAGCCCCCGGGTGCCCGCGCCTCCCACGCCCGTGGCCAGCACATTCCAGCGAGCCCCCGCCGCCGACAGCGCCAGCTCCAGCCGCCGCAGGGTGAACATGCGGTGCGTGGAGGCGAGCGGTGTGCCCCGGTCGACGCGAGACAGGAGCACCAGCCCCACGGAGCGGGCCCACAGCCGGCCACAACCGCCGCGTGTCTCGGAGAGCGCGCGGATGCCGCCGGCGGACAGCTGCTCCACGTCCAGGAAGACGGCGGCCGGCATCCGGTTGCCCGCGAAGGCCTCGCGCATCGCCGCCTCGCCGGCCAGCAGCGGCCCCGAGGGCCATGAGCCACTGCGGGCAATGGCCTCGAGCACCGCGTCGCGCAGCGCCTCCGGCTCGTCGCTGATGACGAGGCAGGGCAGGCCCTCGCGCTGGAGCGCGAGCAGCACGCTCGAGGTGAGGAAGTGGCGCTCGGTCGGGTCGGGCAGGTCTCCCACCAACCAGCCCTGGGTGGGGGTGCTCCACGCGTTGGCGATCTCCTCGAGCGCCCGAGGCGGAGCCCCGGTGGCGCCCGCGTCCCGCCATGCCGAGGCGCTCCAGGCCGGAGCCGGCTCCTGGTGGTCCGTTCCCTGGGTCGCGAGAAGCGGACGACCGTTCGATTCGATGGCCCCCAGCTTCCGCCACATCGCCGGGACGTCCGCACGCAGGGGCGCTGGCGTCTGGGGCTGCGGCGCTTCTTCCTTCACGGGAGGAGGCGCGACACGCTCGGCGCGCGTCCACACCGCGAGCGCCACGCACAGCATGGGCAGCACGGCCGCGACATCCAGCAGCACGCGGGGCTTGTCCTGCCGCCACGGCGCATCCACCGCGATGAGGGCCAGCACCGGCACCGCCATCAGGACGAGCGCCAGCGGATCCGCGAGCGGCACGCGGAAGGACGTGAGGCTCTGGTGGTTCGACTCCTGGAGAGCGAACACCGCCGTCGCGAGGAGGAAGACGGCGGCATGAGGCAGGGCCACCAGCAGGACCGCGTCCACGGGGAGCCAGGTCGCCTGCACCGACACCGGAGCGCCGCCCGGGCCCGTGAGCTGGGGCAGCGCCGTGAGCGTGGCGAGCCACCCGAGCGGTCCGCCCTGCATGGAGGCACTGGCGGCCTCCACCAGACGGGTGACGAGCACCAGTGCCAGGGTGACGAAGACGGCCTTGCCCACGGGGAGGGCGGCACGGCGCCAGCGCGAGTTGGGGCCGGGACCCACCACGAGCGCCGCCAGGGCCCAGGCCAGAGCGGGCGTGACGAGCACCGACCCCCAGACCATCAGGTAGGCGAGCGTCGCCAGGACGGACGGATGCGGGAGCTGCAAGGTCATCGCACACCTCGCGGGGCGGCCACGGCCTGCTGCGGCATGGAGCGAGCCCCTCGCGTCATCTCTTCCACGGAGAAGCCCTCCCAGGTGCGCAGGAAGATGACCCGCGCGGCCTTCGAGGGAGACCAGAGCACGGGCAGGCGCGTGGGCACATCGCGCAGGCCCGCATCGAGCGTGTCACGCCCCGCGGACGGAGCGATGACGAAGCCCTCGCCCGGACGCAGGCCGAGCACCGGGTCTCCATGCGCGTTCAGCGGCTGGCACGGCGGAGCGAGCACCGCCCCCATCCTCGAGCCGAAGTCGCGCAACACATCCGCCGCCTGCTGGCCGCCCTCGGCGTCATCCAGCACGCTGCGCTCACCCATCGGCTGCACCTGGCGCCGGCTCAGCTCGGCGATGCGCTCGGGGTCTCCGCACGGGACGTCCTCGAGCAGCCCGCCCTCGGGCCAGGCACCTTCGAGCAGCCGGTCCGCCCAGACACGATCCTCGGAGATCTCCCGGCGCGCGGCGATCCACCGGCTGATGACCTCCGGCGGCACCAGCGAGCCATGGAGCAGCCCCCCCGCCCCGAGCAGTGGCCCGAGGTCATCCAGGCGGGCCTCGGCGGCCGGAGTCACCCCGAGCGCCAGGAGTTCCTGACGCTTGCGATCTCTCGCCTCCAGCAGCGCGTGACGCACGGCCTGCAACCGGGCCACGGCGTTCTCCAGGGCGAGGATGGCCCCTCGGCGGGCACGCTTGCGGCGCACCACGAGTTGCAGCTCCGCCTGCTTCGCGCGCCGCCCTCCCCCACCCCGGCTGACGAGCGACTCCAGAGCATCACGCCGGAGCTTCAGCACGCGGCGCACTTCCTTTCGCGTGTGGTGGCCAACGAAGTAGAGCCACCCGCCCCCGGCGCCCAGCGCGGCGAGCACTCCGAGAATCCACGGCAGGGCCTCGTGCCAGTCGAAGCCCGGAGTGGCCGGGGTGGCCGAAGCCGACACCACGACGTGCGAGGGGACCGTGCCAGCAGGAGCCGCGGCCGGAGTCATGAAGGACAACGTGCCGAAGGAGACTCCCAGCAGCACGGCCAGGGCGAGCGCCGCCGCGGCCGCCAGCGCCAGCCTTCGCGAGGGCAGCTCCATGAGGGCGTGCTCCAGCTCCTCGCGATGAGGATCCACGGGAGGGCCCGAGGGCTGCGACGGGTCCAACTTCCGCAGCGCCGCGTCCTCCTGGACCTGCTCGTCATGCAATTGCGCGACGACGCGCTTCAGCCCCTGCTCGACGGCGGGGAGCTGGGACAGGCCCGACGTGGGCCCGAGCGAGGCATCGAACACCGCTTGGATGCCCTGCTCCACCGCGGTGGCCACGTCAGCCTCGGCACGGTCGAGCGCGCGGAAGGTCTCATCGGTGCGGGCCTGGTCCACGGTGGTGGTCGCGGACTCCACGGACGCTGGCTTGAAGAGCCCCGAGTGGTTGGCGCGGATCTCCTCCGGAGTATCGAGCGGCCCCACGCGGATCTCCGCGGGCAGGTCCACTGGCGATCGGGACAGCTCCGCCGCGAGACGACGGGAGAGCTGCGCGGCCTGACCCTCGACAAAGGGCGCGAGCCACCGGTCATGCTGGAGCGCGGAGACAGCACCCATGGCCAGGGTGGCATCCGTCCCGGGCTCCTGCACTCGCTCCACCAGCACACCCAGTCCGTCATAGGCGGCACGGGCGGCGGCGTAGGAGCGCAGGCGCGATTCGGGCAGCTCCACCGAGGCCAGCGAGACGAAACCCACGAGCCCCTCGTCACGAGCCGGGTGGGCCATGCGGCGGGACACCTCGTCCTCGATGCGCAGCCCCGAGGCCACCATGCCGAGCGCGAAGGACGCGCAGGTGGACACCATCTCCTCGGAGGTGAGGGTGCCCGCGGCGGTCTGCTGGGACACGACCCAGATGCGGGCCAACAGGGGGAACACGGGACGCGAACGGGCCCAGCTCTCCAGGGCGGCCAGCCGCGCGAGCGCCACGGACGCCCGGGGATTGGACAGCGCCGGCACCTGCACGACGAGGTGCAACATGGCGGTGCGCTGCTCCGGCGGCCGGTCCGGAGGGAACATGGCGCCATAACCCTCGGCCAGCAGGCGCGCGGCCTGCTCGCACGCGACGAGCAGATCCTCGTCACCGCCCTGCAACGCGGCGGCGAAGGCCATGACATCCAACCGCTGATCGCGCCGCTCGCCTGAGCCACGGCCCGCGCGCAACAGGTCCTCCAGCAGGGGATGGAGCCCGGCGGCCACGCCCGAGGGCTCGCAGCGCAGCACGCCCAACAGCGGCGAAGAAGCCTCCAGGGACTGGAGGGCGCGGCCGATGACATCGTGGCCGAAGCGCCCCAGTCCGAGCAGGACGGTGGGGTACGAGACGGCGGCGTCCAAGCTAGCTCCTCAGTTCGGCGGCGAGCGCCTCCACCACGGTCCGCTCGTCCTGGAGGAAGCGGCGCTCGGAGTCCTTCTGCTCGGAGACGGCGCGAGCATAGGCCTCAGTGAGGCGGCGCTGGTGGGCCTGCACCTCCTCCAGCAGCTTGTTGCGCGCGGGCCGCTCCGCCGTCGCGTTCACCCACGAGTCCCGGGCGTTCTGCTCCAGGTCGCCCCGCAGCACGGGATCGAGCGCCTCGAAGGCCTCGAAGGCACGCGCCCGGTCCGGCGCCAGCTTGTTCTTCGTGCCGGCGAAGCTCCAGTGGTAGCCCTCGTCGTCGCGCGAGATGCCGCCGAACAGGGCGCACAGCGTGAAGGCGCGCAGCCGGGTCTCTCGGGCCTCGCGGGAGGCCTGGGCGGAGCGCTCGGTGGCGCGGCGCTCCTCGGCGCGCTTGAGCTCCACCGGGTCCAGGTCGGGCAGGCCCGGCGAGGACTCCCAAAGCGCCTCGATGTGCAACGGATAGGTGCGGTTCTTGTCGTCGCGCACGCGCTTGTAGCCGGAGTACAGGTCCGACTGGACGTTCTTGAACCAGTACACGGGGACGCCGAGCAGCGCGCGGTAGAGCACCAGCGAGTCGCGCTCCTCCCAGCCCGCCACGCGGTTCGTGCCGGACACCACGCCCTTGAGGACGCTCCAGAGCGAGCCCTCCTCGTCGCTGGCGTACTTGTCGTGCAGGCCGGCGTAGAAGACATCGGCGGGCGTCACCGTGGGATCATCACGGCGCGTGGCATCGACATGGGCCAGCAGCACGCACTCGTCGGACAGGCGCTTGAGCCGGTCCTCGATGCCCCGGCGCACCTCGGTGGCGGACACGGCGCGCAGCTCGTCCTCCAACTTGCCCTTGCGTCGCAACTCCTCCAGGTCCTTCCCGGCCTTCTGCAGGGCGATGTAGCGCTGCTCGAGGTCCAGGCCCGTGCCCAGATCGAGCCCCATCTCCTCCATCACCCGGCTGTAGACCTGGAGCGCCTGGGCCTCCAACCTGCCGCGCACGTGCGTGACGATCTCATTGGCGTCGCGGGCGCGGAGCTGACCGCTGGGGTCTCGCACTGGCGTGAAGGCCTCGGTGACGGCGTCGAAGATGTCGGCCACGCGGAAGTTCGCGTCGCTGTCGAGCTTGTGGGCGTAGAACTCCTTCCACAACCGCTCGCGGCGCCGGTCGTCGCGGAGCACCTCGGCGTCCAGGTAGAACTGCGCCACGTCGGACGCGGGGTCCACCGCGGCCGGATCCTTGCGGAAACGCTCGGCCTGGGACTCGGCGTCACGGGCGCGCTCGTCGGCCACCTGGGCCACCTTGCGGAAGGACTCCAGCCGCGCCTCCGCGTCCTTGCGCAGCTCGCTCTCGAAGGACTTCCAGAAGAAGCGCTTGATCTCGTCGCGGAACTCGTTGGCCCAGCCCTCCACCTTGGCCACGGCACGCAGCTTCGCGGTGGCGAAGGCCTTGTTGTCCCGGTCCGTGAGGCTCTGGAAGAAGCCGGGCTGCGCCTGCTTCGTCATCTCCGAGTCGAGCCGCGCAACCTCCTGCCGCAGCTCCGGGCTGTCCAGGTCGGGCGGAGTGCCATCGGCCTTGAGGTAGGCGCCCTCCTCCGGGTCCTTGAACGGGACGATGAAGGACTGCTCCAGCAGGCGCACGAGGAAGAGCCGCTGGGCGATGGGGTTGACCTCGTACTCCTTGAAGAAGGACTCGAAGAAGCGGCCGGTGCGCACGTCACCGCGCTGGGCCTCGAGGTACTCGCCACACACGCGGGCGCGCGACTCGTCCTTGGCACGCCGCAGCACCGCGATGGCGCGGCTCAGCGAGGGGTTGCCCGGGTTGATGGACTGCTTCTCCACGTCTGGAATGTCGATCTGCTCGTCCAGCCTCCCGAAGATGGCCTCGAGCTTCTCGCGGAAGGCCTCGGCCAGGTTCTTCCCACCCTTCCCGATCTGCTGCTGGATTCCGTAGAACTGGCCCTTCTCATCGCGGCGCTCCTCCTCGGAGGCGCGGAAGGCGACGTAGCCCTTGAACTTCTCGTCGATGCGGCGGTTCTTCTCGTTGGGCTCCAGCCGCTGGAAGGCCGGGTCGCCATAGGGCACCTGGAAGTCCGGATGGTCCGCGCCGAAGCAGAGGAACTGCCGGAAGGCGCTCGCCACGTAGCGCAGGCCCGCGTACTTGAGGATGTCCCGCCGAGGGAGCTGCAACAGCGCGGTGCCGAACGAGCCGTAGTGCACGGAGAAGTGGCCCAGGGCGAGCTTCTTCTGGTGCTTCTCGTAGTTGTCGTACTCACCGACCTGCGCGCCGAGCAGCGGCGAGAAGATCTGCAGGTAGCAGGCGTCGGCCACCGCGTTCTCGTACTTCTCGATGGAGAGCTGGTCCGGCCGGTCGATGAGGTAGGTGAGCGTGAAGGGGCGCTCGGCGACGACCTGGCGGTCGCGGTCCTGGCTGCCGGGGTCGTAGTGGAACTCGAGCTCCCCCGAGCCGCCCGCGTAATCGAGCTGCCGGTTGAGGTACTCCAGCTCCTTCAGGGCGGAGTAGCCGTTGGCGAGGATGTCCGGGTGGAGCTGGGGCTTCACCTTGTCGAGGAAGGCGGTGGGCAGGGTGAGCACGCCCGTGACGTTGGGCCGGCCCCAGCCCGCGTCGAGCACCATGCGGCGCAGCAGGTACGCCATGGGCAAGAAGCCGCCCGAGCCGGTGCCACCGGCCACGGAGCCGTAGAGCATGACGCGGACGACGCGGTTCTCGTTGTCGCGCCAGGGGTTCTCGCGGCGGGTGGACTCGTCGAGCAACTTCTGGAGGGCCTTGCGGATGCCGCGCCGGTCCTCCTCGAGGTTGTAGTAGAGGCGCAGGCGGCTCTCCATGCGGATCTGCCCGGCGCCGGCGCCCTGGGTGGAGCGGAACTGGTAGGTGGAGGGGACCCACTGGGTGACGAGCTTGTCCTCCTGGAGCTCGCGCTGACCGCGCTTGCGCTCGATGTAGGCGCGAGCGTCGAAGGCGGAGATGAGGAAGCGGTTCTCGACCGGGACGTCCTTGAGCTTGTCGAGGTCGTCCTTGTTGGTGTCGATGGCCACGAAGTGGGTCATCGACTTGATGCGCTCCCAGTTGGGATGGCGGCGCAACCGGCCGGCGAGCAACTGGACGATCTTCCCGCCGTTACCGCCGAGACCCACGAACAAGGTCGGGTTGAACTTCTCCGTCGTGAGCAGCCCCAAGGCTTCCCCCTTCGATCAGCTCCACTGCAGGTAGAGAGTACCTGGGTGGTATACCATGTGCCGCCCGAGCCCGAGGGCCCTTGCTTGCTGGCCGAGGAGGCTGCACCGGGAGTCACATTCCGAGCCAATACGAAGAGGGCCGGTTCCGATTGCATGAACCGGAACCGGGGGTCGGTACCGCGAATGCAGGCCCCGCCCTATTCACTTCGGAGGCGACAGCAGCCCCGCCAGCTCGTCGAGAACGCCCCATTCGTCGTACAGTCGGGAAAGCCCCAGGGGGCAGGGGCTCTTCCATGGCGACGCACGGGGCTTCGTGGCATCAGAGCACCTACTTCGGATCTGCCTTCGTTTCCGGGGGTTGAAGTTCGTGCGGCAGGGGCGCCGGAGCGAACTTTAGAACCTTTGGCAGACCATAAACGACAAAACCCTGGCCAGCGATTTCAACAAGATCAAATTCCTTGGCATTTCCACTGGCGAGCCACTTGTCCGCATCCTCTCTCGTCGCGAACGATTGAGAAACAATGATGGGCTTACCGGTGACGAACTCCTGGAAATATTTGCGGTACTCCTCCAGCTTCTGGATGTCACGGACATAGAGCAACGACACCGCAGCAATCCGGAGTGCCTCGTCTTCTGGCGAGCCCTCCGAGTATTTATCGCTGATGGTACCGAGCACCTTCATCACCGCATCAACATCAAAGTCTGGATTATAGATCATTGGCACACCGGATCAGAGGGCGAGAGGGGCCAGAATCAGCGCGCCAGAACCGCCTGTCGTGATGACAAAGGCAACGCCAGCGATAACGACGACCGTGCCAAGAGCCACCTGGGCCTTGTGGCTTCTGATCCACTCAATCGCCTCGTCAACACGCGAGAATTTCAATTCCTTCACTTTCTTTTCATTTGCCTTTTCGCATTCCATATACACCTTGAGACACTCACTGGTGCAGTATTGGTAGAACGCTCCGTCACGCTTTTCATGAGGGTATGGCAGAGGCTCGGTCTTCCAACAATCATCAAAACACTCATTCTGCTCCTTATCGCAATTACGGAAGCCAGAGCCCCCCGTTCCGAGAGCAGTGCCAACCCCCTGCGCATCGTCGGAAATGACGTAGATACGTCGCTCTGGCTGTTGCGCGTGAGCGCACCCGGTGATGGCCACCGCGACGGACATCATGAGAGCGATCCATCTCACAGCTCCTCCCTGGACTCGAGGGCCCCATTGCGCTGGCGCGCTTCGCCCCCACGTTTCCACCACCGCGCAAGAGGGAGCAAGCACAGCGGGGACGCAGCAGTCGGGCAACAAACACCCGGACGCCGAGGCGCATGACCGAGCCGGGATCAACTCCATTTCATGTGGAGATTGCCAATCCGATACACCGTGTTGGGCGTGTATCCGAGGGCCAGTTCCTCGGCTGGTACGGGCTCCCATTTTCCGGTGCGCTGCACCTTGCGCTCCAGGCCCGCGGCGGTGACGAAGCGTGTGGAGCCCCCAGGCCCCGCTTCGAGCACCAGCACGGCCGCTCGTGGAGAGCGCACGAAGTCTCCACCTGCGTTCAAACACATACGGGCGTTGCGGTAGAAGCCTCGCGTCCCTCCGGGAGTCTCTCGCAGCGTGAGCGCCGAGGCGCGCTTGAGTCCCATCTCCGAGCCCGCCCCGTAGACACACGCGGATGGATCGAAGTCGCTCGGCCGGACGAATCCCGCGACAACCCAGCCAAAGCCAAGCATCCCTCCCAGCAATGCCAGCCATGGCCACCAGCAACGCAGCCACCCCGTCTCGGATACCTGCACGAGTGTCGGGACCGTCACAGCGGCGGCCTCGTAGTGCGGGTGGGTCGCGGCGAAATGGACTCCGATGCCCGGTGGTTTGATGTTTCCGCAGCACCCCTGGGCGGTGAAGCAGACCTCATACTTGAGCGGCTGTCCCTTGCGGCCTCCCCCCAGGTCCGCCTCCGAGCCCGCCACGGGAGCACAGCTCAACACGCCTCCCTCCACGGTCCCCTGAGCCGTGCACTGGATGGGAATGCGATCCGCGTTCGTGGAGCGCGACAGGTCCACCACCGAGCACCGGCGCGTCTCGTTTCGCTCACCCCGCCACGCGCCGAAGTCGAGCGAGGCCGGGTTCGGCACCAGGGCGAAGTCGAGGAAGCCCTCCACCTGCATGGACCGGCGAGCGCTCTGCTCCATCCACGCGTTGCGGAAGGTCACCTGCACGGGCATGGATGCGCCATCCCGCGACGGCTCCGTGGGTGTCCAGTCCGCCACGAAGCGCCCTCCTCCCTCGTGACGCAGGGGCACCTCCGTCCCGTCAACCGTGGCCACCGCCGTGAAGCCGTCCGCCTGGAAGAAGGTCTCGTCGTCGAACGTCTTCCCTCGGAAGAGCAGCCGCGCGTCGAGCCGCACCGACTCCCCCACTCGCGCGGTGGCTGGCACGGCCAGCGAGGCCTCGAGGTCGTAACGGAGGATGAGGCCGTAATCGATGGCACCCGCCCCCTTCGGCAGTGACAGCGTCCAGCGGCTGCGCTGGTCCGGTGAGTTCGGCGCCCGGAAGACCTGGTAGTGGCGGTGCGGCGGCCGGCACAGCTTCGGTGCTCCCGCGTAACGGATACCCGGCGGGCACCCGTTGTCTCCCGATGCCTGGGACGGAACATCCCCCTCGGGGCCCTCCAGCTTCGCCGTGTACTCGGGCCCGGGCGACGCCGACGCGGTCGCCACCAGCACCTCCACCACGTACTTGCCCACCTCGAAGGTCTTCGCCTCCCCCGGCGACAGCGAGCCCGTCTCCGGCCTCGAGCCGAGCACGTGCGCATAGCCTCTCGTGAAGGCGCCAATCACCTCGCGCGGCGTCTGCACGAAGATGAGATCCTTCTGCGGGTCTCTCGCCAGCGGCCGGAGGAACTGCTCGCCCGTCTGGCGGACCTCGTCGCTCCCGAAGAGGCCGATGACCAGTGTCTCGAACTCGGCGGACTCGGAGAGCCCCAGCGCTCTGGGCCCCTCGGCGGGGTCTCTCAGGTCCTCGGGGATACCGTCGGTGAAGAAGAGGAACAGCCGCTTCTGGAGCGCCGAGCCTCGCAGCCGGTTGCCCGCCTCCTCCAGCGGGCGGCGGAAGAAGGTGCCGTTGGAGTAGGGCAGCGCGCGGATGTCGTCCGCGCTCCGGGCCGGCCGTGGCGGAGCCTCCTTGCCATCACCGAAGGCCAGCACGTTGACCCGGTCGGCCGAGCCTCGCGCCAGTCCCTCGACGACGAGCGTGCCGAGCACCGCGGCGCGCTCGGGATCATTGGGCGGAACGCGGCGGCCCCTGTCATCCCGGGCCTCCACGCCCATGGAGCACGAGTTGTCGAGGATGAGGACGATCTCATTGCCCCCACCGGCCGCGCCGGACAGGAGCAGGGGCAGGACGAGCTGCGCGAGCGTCATCTAGAGTTCCACCTTGAAGAAGAAACGTGTCCCCGGGCCAGGGGCCACACGGCGGTGAGCAGCGCCGGAAGCGCGCGGGCCATCACTTCCCTCCGGCTTCCGAGACGCGCGAGCCACCCGAGCGAACCGGTGCGGGAGTGTGTGGCGTCTCCATTCCGGCGGGAGGTCCGGCTCGCACGACGCCCGCGTCCTGCGGCCCCGGGTTGCCCTGGGACCCGGGAGGCGAGGGCCTCGGTGCCGGTGAGGGAGCCGGCGCATCCGCCGAGGAGGAAGTGCCATGGCTCGCGGCCCGCAGTCCCAGGGCGAGGCCCAGTCCCAGGGCCACGATGCCCGTCGCGAGCAGCCACCACAGGGGAACATTGCGTCCGGCGATCTCCGTGGGCACGGGCGCGTCCTTCATCCGAGGCTCGGGAGCAGGAGGAGTCCGCATCACCGGCGCGCTTGGAGTCACGGGGGTGGCCTGCTCCGAGGACACGGGCACGAGCGAGAGCATCGGCATGCCATCCGGGAGCGTCTCCCTCCGGGCCTGCGCGGTACCCTTCGCCGTCCGCGGCACCTCGGGCTGCCCCGCCACGAGCAGGATGACCGTGATGTTGTCCGCTCCGCCCCGCTCGTTGGCCGTCTGGATGAGCCGCGTCACCGCATCCTGGTAGTCCTGGCCCTCGATGAGCGGATACAGCTCGTGGTCCTCGATGAAGTCGTAGAGCCCGTCGCTGCACAGCAGCACCACGTCGCCGGACCGCAACTCCAGGGGCTCCGTCCACACCTCGGGCTTGAAGCTCTTCTGGACGCCCGGGCTCCCTCCCAGCGCCTGCACGAGCACGTGCGCATCGGGGTGGTTCCGCGCCTCCTCGGGCTTGAGGATGCCGTGGCTCACCATCTGGGCGACGCGCGTGTGGTCTCGCGTACGGTCGATGGGGGCGCCCGCCCGGAACTGGTAGAGGCGGCTGTCACCCACCCAGCCCACATAGCAGCGCGAGCCGCTCACCCAGGCGACGACGCCCGTGGTCCCCATGCCCTCGGCGCCTCGAGTGCGTGAGGCATCGAGCACGGCCTGGTTGGCCTCGATGAACGCCTGGTAGATGGCGCGGGGCGCGTTGTCGGGCGAGCTCGCGGCGAGCATCTCCACGATGCGATCGCTGGCCACCTGGCTGGCCACCTCACCGGCCTCGTGACCGCCCATGCCGTCGCACACGATGAGCAACCGGGAGCCGTCCGGCTGGGCGGCGATGCGGTAGGAGTCCTCGTTCTGAGCGCGCTGACGGCCGACGTCGGTACTCCCGTGGATGTAGAGCGGGAGGCTCATTCGTCATCTCCCCTCGCGGGTGCATACAGGGTCCGGGCCTTCGCTCGAGGTGCCTCGGAGGGCGGCTGGGCAGCGGCGGGGGCCACGGGAGGCGCCGCGACGAGGGGCACATCGGCCGAGGGAGACTCGGCAGCGGGCTGGAGCCCGGGCTGCACCAGGGTGAGCTCCAGCTGCTGTGACAGGCGGATGCTCTGACCTGGCTTCACCTGGACGCGCTCGCCCGGGTTCAGTCGGCGCCCGTCCACGAACGTGCCGTTGGTGGAGTGCTCGTCCTTGACGAAGACGTTGCCCATCTTGAAGAGCTGCACGGTCACATGGTGGCCGCTGAGCTGCGGCAGTTCCACGGTGAGATCCATCTCGCCCGGCCGAGCCCCGATGGTGAACGTGGACTTCGTCACCCGGTAGAACGGCTCGAGCCCGGCGGGCCCCTTGGTCACCACCAGCCGCGTCTCCGGCAGGGTGGCGAAGGGATCCTTCCACACCGCGGGAGCGGCCGGAGGGGGCTCGGGCTGCGCGGGAGGAGGCTCGGCGGCGGGCGGCGGCACCACGGGCGTCGATACCTGGGGAGCCGGAGCGGGCTCCGAGCGGCGCCGGGAGAGCAGCACGATGAGCACCAGCAGCAGGAGCAGCCCCAGGCCAGCGAGCAGGGCGAGCAGCCACCAGGGAAGCCCTCGCGAAACCGACTCGGAGACAGGACTCCCCATCGAGCCACCGGGTTGCATCGCCGACCCGGGAGTCCCCGAGGGAGCTGAGGTGCCAGGGCTTCCCGCTGGAGAGCCCGACTGCGCGGACGAACCGGAAGTGCCCGCGGTGCTCCCGCTCGAGCCCGCCCCGGGAGTCCCCTTCGCGGCCCCGGGCTGCGAGGAGCCCGTGTTGCCCGTCGCCTTCCCGGGCCGGGTCGCGGAGCCGGCGCTTCCCGGGGTGGAGCCGGGCTGTGTAGAGGTTCCGGAGTTGGCCGTCCCCTTCCCCGGTGGAGTGACCGTTCCGGAGGCGCCCGTCTTCGAGCCCGTCCCCGTCCGAGCCGGAGAAGGGCCCAGTGCGACGGTGCCGGGGCATGCGGCCGTCGCCCCGCCCTCGGCCCTCTGCCGGAAGGAGATGGAGTCGCTCCACGCGGTGGCGGCACGGCCCGAGAGTCCCTCGACGGAGAGCCGATCCGCGGTCTGCCCGGGCTTCACGCCACAGAAGGCCACGTCCAGCCAGTAGATGTTCTCCAACGCGCCCACGAGCCCCGTGAGTGCCTGCTGCGCATCGACGTCCCCCACCTGGATGTAGCGGCCGCCGGAGCCCTCGGCGAGCTGGGACATGTCATCGAGCCGCTGGGCGATGCCCCTGCCCGCGCCCTGTCCACTGAAGGCGACCACGTGGATGCGCACACCCTTGTCTCGCGCCTCGCGGGCAACGTCCTTCACATTGAGCGCCTTCGACTCCTCACCGGCGTCGGTGAAGACGATGACCTCGCGCGAGCCGCCTCGCGACAGCGGCTGCTTGCCAGCGGCGTCACGCACTGCCTGCTGGATGTAGAACTTGAGCCGGGTGACGAGCTGCCGCGTGCCGGACTGCTCGACCTTGTCCAGACACGTCTCGAGCCCGGCGGCGGTGGTCTCCTCGCAGGGCGTGTCCTTGCTCTTCCCGAAGGTCATCACCGCCACGGTGTGGTTCCGGGACCTGGCGCCGAGCTCGTCCGCGTAAGCCCTCGCGAGCCCGAATGCCTCGGACCAGTACGGAGAGAACGAGCCGGACTGATCGAAGGCGAGCACCGTGTAGCGGCCCTCCGAGGAGTCAGCCATCCGGCGCACCGTGGACACCTGCGCGCCAGCCTGTTCCACGGCGACCCGGAAGCGGTCCTTCAAGGCGCCTCCCGACCGGAGCTCCTTCTGGAGCGTGGGGTCGGTGACCTCAACCTGAAGCCGCGTCTGCCCGTTGGCCGCGGGCGGCACCGCGAGCACGGTGAGCCCATTGTCCGCGGCGGTGGCGGGAGCTCCCCCGAGAAGCGCGGCGAGCAGGCCCGCCAGCGTGATGACAGCGCGAGTCATGTGCATCCCCCCTCGGGAGCTGCTCATTGGGAGCGGCGGGACAGCAGCTGCTCGGGGACGATGACGAGCACCAGCGTCGTCCCGCCCAGGGTAATCACCGCCTGGTTCTGCAGGACGACCTGCTCGCCATGGACGACGGAGCCATTGACGACGGAGCCGTTGCTGGAGACATCGATGAACGAGGCGTCCTCGGCGCGGATGAACAGGAAGGCGTGCTGGCCGCTCACGCGCCCGTCATCGACCACCACGTCGCACCCGGAATCGCGGCCGAGCACGTTGCGCCCGGCACGCAGCGGGTGGACGCGGCCGGGATCGGTGGGACCGCGGTACTCGAAGAGGGCGCCGCGAACGAGCCCCGCGGCTGAGCCCTCGTTGGCGGTCTCCACGATGGTGCGGGCCTTGGGGCGCGGAGCGGCGGCGGGCGGAGGGGCGGGGGCGGGAGCCGGCGGCGGGACAGCGGGAGGCGGAGCCGGTGCAGCCGGACGGGAAGGGGGAAGGGACGCGGCGGCGAAGGGATCGCGCGGGTCGAAGGTAGGCCGGGGTGGAGGCGGATTGGCGAAGAAGTCCGCGCCCCGCTGAGGAGGCGGAGGAGGCGCAGCCGGATCCGGCTCGAAGATGGTGTGACGCTTCTGATGCGGGTTGGCCGGCTGCTGGGGAGGCCGGGGGGCGGGAGCGCTCCCGGCGGCCGGAGCCGGGCTGGGAGACGCCAGATCCATGCCGCACATGTCGCACCAGGCGGCGCCCGCATCATTCTCGTTCTGACAGGAAGGACAGCGCATGAGGAGCGTGTGGGACTCTAGGGCACACCCTGGAGGAAACTCCAGCCAGACGGGTTGTCCCAAGCCGTACGCACGAGGGCGGCGGAGATTGCAGGCGTCGGGGGCTTTGTCCCATGGATGGAACAGTCCTTCCAGGATTCACGTCTGGCGGAGCACCAATCTCACGGTCATCTTGGAGGGGTCCAAATCGAGAAAAGGAGCACACCATGATGATCGTTCGACCCTCTGAAGCACGCGGACATGCGAACCACGGCTGGCTGGACTCCCACCATACGTTCTCGTTCGCGAGCTACTACGACCCGGAGTTCATGGGCTTCCGAGCCCTGCGCGTCATCAACGAGGACCGCGTCACGGCGGGCGAGGGCTTCGACACGCACCCGCACCGGGACATGGAAATCATCACCTATCCGCTCAGCGGCGCCATCGCGCACCGGGACAGCACCGGCGGCCAGGGACTGCTGCGCACAGGCGAGGTGCAGCGCATGACGGCGGGAACCGGCGTCCTGCACAGCGAGATGAACGGCGCCAACGAGGATCTGCACTTCCTGCAGATCTGGATCCTCCCCAACCAGCGCGCACTGAAGCCCGGCTATGAGCAGAAGGCCTTCCCCGAATCCGAGCGCAAGGGCCACTGGCGCGTCATCGTGAGCCCGGACGCCCGCGACGGCAGCCTCACCGTGCACCAGGACGTGGTGCTGCACAGCACGCTGCTGGGCAAGGGCGAGCAGGCCGAGTACACGCTGGCTCCGGATCGCCACGCCTGGGTTCAGCTGGCACGGGGCAAGGGCACGCTCAACGGCGTGGAGCTGAAGGCCGGAGACGGCGTGGCCGTGTCCCAGGAGTCGCGGCTGGTGCTCACGGCCTCCGAGCCGGTCGAGGCGCTGCTCTTCGACCTCGCCTGAGCGACCTGGAAGGGGCGAGCATCTCCTCCCTCATGTGAGGGATGACAGTGCCGCCTTTCTCCAACATCGTGATTGGGAATTCGGCGGGGCGCCACATCGCGCCCCGCCGACCTTCAGGAGAAAGACATGCGCCTCACACTGAAGCACGAGCTGCTCGCCCTGGGTCTTGTCCTCACACTCGGCGCGTCGTGGCCAGCACTCGCCGAGAACGCGAAGCCGCCGCCCGAGAAGAAATTCGAGACGCCGGTAGGGATTGCATTGAGCATCAAGCAAATCGGCCCGGTCACCCAGACCACCGACCTGCAGATCATCTGCGTATTGAAGCACGACCCCGCCGGGGACCAGTACATCGAGGCGATGCAGGACTTCAATGACAAGCAGGGGGGACTGCTCTCGGCGCTGCGCGAGCGGGGCGAGTTCGTAGGCGAGCTGGGGGAGACGCTGCTCTACACGCCGCCGCCGCACTCCATCACGCCGAAGCGGGTGCTATTGATTGGCATTGGGGATGCCAAGGAGTTGTCGCTGGACAGGCTGCGGTTGACGGGACGGATTGCCGTGCGCGAGGCCGTGCGCCTGGGAGTGAAGCACGTGTCGTTCGCGCCCACGCTGCGCGATCAGGGAAGCTCGGTCATCGATGTGGGCGAGGGAGACGCGGCCGTGGTGGAGCAGCTGCTGCTGGCCTTCGACACGGAGAAGCGGCTGCAGCAACAGGGCCTGGCGCCCAGAATCCAGCTCGCGTCGTGGGTCATCGAGGCGGGTCCGAAGTACTTCGATGGCGTCGTCACCCACGTGGGCGAGACGCTCCAGACCGTCGGCAAGACGCTCGAGCAGCGCGAGAAGAAGCCGTACGTGAACGCGGCCCCGGCCCCCGCGAAGTAGCCGAAAGGGCCTCCGTCCTGGTTGCACACCTCCAGGCCGGAGGCCCCGCTCTCACCGCCCCCGCGCCACCTTCCGGGCCGGCTCCTCCGCGGCGAACACCGACTTGAGCACCCGGCCCGTGGCCGTCTTCAGCCGAGCCACCTCCTGCGGCGTCCCCACCGCCACGATGCTCCCGCCGGCCTCGCCGCCCTCGGGCCCCAGCTCCACCACGTGGTCCGCCGAGGCGATGACGCTCGGGTGGTGCTCGATGACCACCAGCGTGTCCCCCCGGTCCACCAGCCGGCGCAGGAAGGCGATCAGCTTCGATACGTCTCCCAGGTGCAGGCCCGTGGTGGGCTCGTCGAGCACGTACAGCGTGGGCTCGTGGCGCGTGGAGGCGGTGAGCTCCGCGGCCAGCTTCAACCGCTGCGCCTCGCCGCCGGACAGCGTGTTCGAGCCCTGACCCAGTTGCAGGTAGCCCACGCCCAGGTCCGACAGGCACGACAGCGGCGCGGCCACCTTGGGCAGCGCATGGAAGACGTCCTTGGCCTCGTCCGCGGACAGGCGCAGCACATCTCCAATCGTCAGCCCGTGGTAGCGAACCTCGAGCGTGGCCGCGTCGAAGCGGGCCCCGCCGCAGACCTCGCAGGGGGTGACCACATCCGGAAGGAAGGACATCTCGTGCGAGATGGCCCCCTGCCCTTCGCATGCCGTGCACCGGCCACCGGACGCGGTGTTGAACGAGAACCGCGCGGGGCTGAAGCCTCGCAGCTTCGCCTCGGGAGTGGCGGCGAACGCGCGGCGCAGCTCGTCCCAGAGGCCCAGGAAGGTGGCCGGCACCGAGCGCGGCGTGCGTCCGATGGGCGACTGGTCCACGGCCAGCACGCGGCGGATGGCCTCCACGCCCGACAGGGACTTGAAGGGCCCCGGGCGCGTCGTCACCAGCCCGAGCTTCTCGCGCAGGGCCGGGTACAGCACCTGGCGCACCAGGGTGCTCTTCCCCGAGCCCGATACCCCCGACACCACCGTGAGCCGGCCCACGGGGATACGCAGGTCCGCACTCTTGAGGTTGTTGGCGCGGGCGCCCTTCAGCTCAATCCACTTCTCCGGCTCGCCCCGGTTCGTGGCGGCCAGCACCGCGGGCTCGCGGAGTGCCCGCGCCGTGGGAGCGTCCTCGCTCTGCAGCACCTGCTCGGGAGGGCCCTCGGCGAGGATGCGTCCGCCTCCCCGGCCTCCCGTGGGGCCCAGCTCGATGAGGTGGTCCGCCGCGCGGATGGTGTCCGTGTCGTGCTCCACCACCAGCACGGTGGAGCCGGTGTGCACCAGCGCGCGCAGGTTGGACAGCAGCCGGTGCGTGTCGCGCGGGTGCAGGCCGATGGTGGGCTCATCCAGCACGTACATCGCGCCGGTGAGGCCCGCACCGAGCTGCGCGGACAGCCGCAACCGCTGCATCTCCCCGCCCGACAGCGTGGACGCGTTCCGGTCCAGCGACAGGTAGCCCAGCCCCACCCGGTCCAGGAACTCCATGCGCCGCAGCAGCTCCTGGCGCGAGGGCTCGCCGAGCAGCTCCCGGTCTCCACGGAACTTCCACCCGCGCACCTGCTCCAGCGCGGCGGTGACGGACTGCTGCACCACCTCGTGGTAGCGCAGACCCTCGAGCTTCACGGCGCGCGGCACCGGCTCCAGGCGCGAGCCCTCGCAGGTGGGGCACGGCTCGGAATGGCCCTCGGCCAGCGCCTCGGCGCCGCCCTCCACGCCCGTGCCCTCGCAGTCCACGCACCGGCCCTGCTTCGTGTTGAAGGAGAACCAGCGCGGATCCAACTCCGGCACCGAGAAACCGCAGACGGGGCAGGTGCGCTCGCTGGACAGGAGCGTCTCCTTGTTGCCACCGCTGCGCACCTTCAGCGCGCCCTTGCCCCACGTGAGGGCCTTGTCGAACACCTCGCGCGGCAG
This sequence comes from Vitiosangium sp. GDMCC 1.1324, assembly GCF_003044305.1. GTDB lineage: Bacteria > Myxococcota > Myxococcia > Myxococcales > Myxococcaceae > Archangium. The sequence continues at coordinate 300,509 of NZ_PZOX01000010.1, forward strand.
CTTCGCCAGCTTGCCCTGGTACATGACGAGGTCGATGTCGTGCTCGCGCGACTTCACGAGCTGCGGCGGCTGATCCGTGGAGACCACTTTCCCGTCAGCGATGGCCGTCTCGATGCCCGCGCGAGCGGCGGCGGTGAAGACGTCCAGATACGTGCCCTTGCGAGCGCGCACCGCGGGAGCCAGCACCGTCCCATCCCCCTTCATCGCGGTGAGCTGGGCGTACAGGGCCTCGGCGGTGGTGGCGGCGATGGGCTCACCGTCGTTCGGGCAGTGGGGCTGGCCCAGCTTGGCGAAGAGCAGGCGCAGGTAGTGGGCCACCTCGGTGACGGTGGCCACGGTGCTGGTGGCGCCCGCTCGCGAGGTGCGCTGCTCCAGCGCCACGGAGGGCGGAATGCTGCTGATGCGCTCCACGTCCGGGCGCGGCATGGTGGGGAGGAACTGGCGCGCGTACGGCGTCAGCGTCTCCAGGAAGCGCCGCTGGCCCTCGGCGAACACCACGTCGAAGACGAGCGAGCTCTTCCCCGAGCCGCTCGGCCCCGTCACCACCGTCATCTTCCCGAGCGGAATCCGGCAGGACACCTCCTGCAGGTTGTGCTCGCGCGCATGCTCCACCTCGATGGCCGGAGGCACCTCCGCCCCGCCCTTCCCGCGCCTGCCCGGCACCACCGGCTCGCCCAACGTCCCGCGCAGCGCCGCCGCCGTGAGTCCCTCGCCCCGGGTGACGAGCTGCTCCGGCGTGCCCTCGGCCACCAGGCGTCCACCGTTGCGGCCACCTCCGGGCCCGAGGTCGATGATCCAATCCGCGCCCCGCATCACGACGAGGTCATGGTCCACCACGACGACGCTCGCGCCGTGCTCCACCAGCTCGTGCAGCGCGGCGAGCACCTGCCGCACATCCGCGTCGTGCAGACCGGCGCTCGGCTCGTCGATGAGGAAGAGCGAGCCCTTCGCCTCACTGGCCAGCGCACGCGCCAGCTTGAGGCGCTGGGCCTCGCCACCGGACAGGGTGGACAGGGGCTGGCCGAGCGGCAGGTACCCCAGGCCCAGCCGGGACACGGGCCCCAGCGCGCGCGCCAGCGGCTTGTCGCCAGCGAAGCGCTCCAGCACCTCGTCCACGGTCAGCTCCAGCACGTCCGCCACGGAGAGGCCATGGTGCCGGACGGCGAGCACCTCCTCCTTGAAGCGCCGGCCCCGGCACACCGGGCACAGCAGGGAGACGTCCGCGAGGAACTGCATCTCCACCGTCTCGTAGCCCTCGCCCGAGCAGGCCTCGCAGCGGCCCTTGTCCACGTTGAAGGAGAAGTGCGCCGAGGTCAGCCCTCGCACCTCGGCCTCAGGCTCGGAGGCGAAACGCTCGCGCAGCCGGTCCCACGCCTTGGTGTACGTGGCCGCGTTGCCCCGCGAGGTGCGCCCCAGCGGCGACTGGTCCACGAAGGTGACGCGCTCCACGGCCTCGAGCCCGTCCACCCCATCCGCCTCGCCAGGCACCTCGACGTCCTTCTCGCCCAGGGCGCGCCCGAGGTGGCGATACAGCACCTCGTCCATCAACGTGCTCTTGCCCGAGCCGCTCGGCCCGGTGATGGCGCACAACACGCCCAGCGGCACGCTCACGGAGACGCCCTCAAGGTTGTGGGCCCGGGCGTTGCGAATCACCAGCTCCCCGGTGCGCGTGCGGGGCGTGCGCTTCACGTCCTCGGTGCCCGACAGGAGCCGGCCGGTGGGCAGCTCCAGGCGCTTCGCCAGCGCCTGCGGAGTGCCGTCGAAGCACAGCTTCCCTCCGTGCTTGCCAGCTCCGGGTCCCAGCTCCAGCACGCGGTGCGCGGAGCGGATGACGAGCGGATCATGCTCGATGACCAGGGCGATGTTGCCCCGGGTGGCCAGCTCGGCCATGGCGCCGGTGAGGGGCCCCACGTCGGAGGGGTGCAGGCCCACGGTGGGCTCGTCCAGGACGAAGAGCGCTCCCGTCAGCGACGTGCCGAGCGCCGCGGTGAGGGACACGCGCTGCGCCTCACCGCCGGACAGCGTGCGCGCGGGCCGATCCAACGTGAGGTAGCCCAGGCCCACGCGCTCCAGGTAGCCGAGGCGACTCGCCAGCTCGCGGCGCACCAGCTCACCCTGGCCTGTGTGGGTGCGCAGGGCCTCCAGGCGAGCACGGGCATCGGACAGCTCCAGCCCGTGCCACGCGGCCAGGTCCAGCCCGCCCACGCGCCAGGCCCGCGCGGACTCGTTGAGGCGCGCACCCCCGCAGCTCTCGCACAGCGTATAGGCCCGGTAGCGCGAGAGCAGCACGCGCACGTGCATCTTGTACGTGCGGCTCTCCATCCAGCGGAACCACGCGCGCACACCCGGGTAGACGCGGCCGCCGTCGTAGTCCCCCTCGCCCTCCAGCACCTGCTCGCGCTGCGCCGGGGTGAGCTCCCCCCACGGCTTGTCCAGGGGAATGCCTTGCTCCCGCGCGTAGCGGAACAGCATCTTCCGCTCCCACTCGGACGTCTTGCCCGACCACGGGCGGATGGCGCCCTTCTCCAGGCTGAGCGCCGGGTTGGGCACCACCTTCGCCCAGTCGATGCCGATGGTGCGCCCGAAGCCCCGGCACGTGGGGCAGGCGCCGGTGGGCGACTGGTAGCTGAAGAGTCCGGGCCGGGCCTGCTCGAACTCGCGCGAGCACTTCGGACACACGAGGCCGCGGCGGATGCGCCGGGTACCCGCGGGGGTGAAGGCCACCGCCTCGCCGTTGCCCATCGCCCACGCCGACTCCAGCGCCGCCGTCACCCGGCCGAGCTGTCCCTGAGCCAGCTTCAGCCGATCCACCACCACGTGCGCCACACCCGCCGAGTCGGTGGCCTCGCTCGGCCGCAGCGACTCCAACTCCCGCACCTCGCCCTGCACCACCAGCCGGTGGAAGCCCTCCTTCAACAGCCGGGCGCGCACGTCGAGGAACTCGGCGGTGTCCGCGATGCGCAGCGGGAAGGCCAGCACGGCGAGCGCGTCGGGCTCCGCGGCGATCGTCGCCGAGGCCGCCACGCGAGCATCCGTGCGCACCGCCTCCACTCCGCACGCCGGGCACACCGGCATCGCCTCGCGCGTGAAGAGCGCGGACAGGTACGCCTCCACGTCGGCCAGGGTGGCGACCGTGGAGCGCGAGCTCTTCACGGGCGCGCGGCGATCCACCGCCACGCCCGCGGCCACGGGCTCCAGCGTGTCCATTGGGGGCCGCTCCAGCCGCTCGAGGAACTGGCGTGCGTACGGGCTGAAACTTTCGACAAAGCGGCGCTGTCCCTCGGCGTAGAGGGTGTCCAGGGCCAGGCTGGACTTGCCGGAGCCGGACACACCGGTGAGGCACACCAGCTCTCCCTCGGCGAGGTCCACGGAGAGGGACTGGAGGTTGTGGGTCCGGGCTCCTACGAGGTGCGTCTTATGCATGGGGGGTTGTGGTTTAACGCTGGAAGTCAGGCGCGCCAACGGAATCTGGGACGTGGGGTGCAACGGGTTGGCTGGCTGCTTCATCTCACCTGTTGACGTTGCTTCGCCCACCAAGCAATTCCCCAACCCGGAGGCGGGATCGAGCTACCCTGGAGGCCCCCGCTTCTCAACGCGCGAGAATCTCTATGAGCTGCAGAGTGAATCTGCTCGCACCTGACGTGCGGGCGAATCCCTACCCCCTCTATGCCGAGCTGCGCCGCCATACCCCGGTGTGCCGGGTGGACCCGGGCGGGCTGTGGGCCGTCTCGCGCTACGACGACGTGGTGACCGTGCTGAAGCATCCCCAGCCCTTCTCCTCGGAGGGCATCCGGCGGACCTACCGCCCGGAGTGGATTCCCGACTACCCCATGGCGGACTCCATGCTGGTGATGGATCCGCCGTGTCACACCCGACTGCGGGCGCTCGTCAACCGCGCCTTCGGAACCTCCGTGCTGCACCGATTGGAGGAGCGCGTGCGCGAGCTGGCCCACCAGGTCGTCACCGCGCTGCCCGCCGGCCGTCCCGTGGACTTCGTGGATGGCTTCTCCAGCCGCGTGCCCATCTGCGTGCTGGGAGAGCTGGTGGGCATCCCGCCTTCACTCCACGCACAGCTCAAGCAGTGGGCGGAGGTGATGACCCGCTTCACCAGCGTGGGTCCGGACGACCTGGAGCTCCAGGAGCAGATCCGCGCCGCGCTGGCCGAGGCCCGGCGACACTTCGAGCAGGTGCTGGAGGAGCGCCGCCATGAGCCGCGGGACGATCTGATCAGCGACCTGCTGCAGGCGCGCGTGGACGGCGAGGCGCTCACGGACACGGAGCTGATGGGCTTCATGTTCCTGCTCCTCATCGGTGGCCTGGAGACGACGGTGCACCTGCTGAGCAGCTGCGTCCTGAAGTTCCAGGAGGACCCGGCCCTGATGACGCGGCTGCGCGAGGAGCCCGCCCTCATTCCCCGCTTCCTCGACGAGATGCTGCGCCACAGCGGGCCGGTGCATGGGATCGTGCGGATGGTGACCGATGACGTGGAGCTCGGGGGCGTGCAGGTGCCCCGAGGCGAGCGGCTGCTGCTGCTGCTGGCTTCGGCCAACCGCGACGAGGCACAGTTCCCCGATCCGGACCGCTTCGACATGGAGCGCCCCGGCCCGCAGAACCTGCCCTTCGGCCATGGCGCCCACTTCTGCCTGGGTGCCCAGCTGGCGCGGATGGAGGCCCGGCTGGCCCTGGAGGCGCTGCTGGCCCGGTTCGCGCGGCTGACGCTCGGAAACGAGCCCGCGCGGTGGAACATCTCGCTGGTGATACGGGGCCCCACCTGGCTGCCACTCGCGGGGCACCTGGACTGAGCGCTAGCATGCGCGGACTCCTTCCCTGAGAGGCAGACCCATGAGCAGCCGCGTCAACCTCCTGGCCCCCGAGGTCCGAGCCAATCCCTACCCTGTCTTCGCCGAGCTGCGCCGACACGCGCCCGTGAGCCAGGTGGATCCGGGTGGGCTGTGGGCCGTATCGCGCTTCGCGGACGTGTCGCACGTGCTGAAGAACCCGCAGCGCTTCGCCTCCGAGGGCTTCAAGCAGGCCTACCGTCAGCCGTGGATCTCCGACTACCCGCTGGCGAGCTCCATGCTGGTGATGGATCCACCGCACCACACCCGGCTGCGGGCGCTCGTCAACCGCGCCTTCGGTCCGGCGGTCCTCTCCCGGCTGGAGCCACGCATCCGCCAGCTCGGCGAGCAGATCGCCGCTGAGCTGCCCGCGGGCCGTCCGGTGGACTTCGTGGAGGCCTTCTCGGTGCGGATGCCCCTGGCAGTCATCGCGGATCTGCTGGGCCTGAGTCCCTCCATCCATCCGAAGCTCAAGCGCTGGGCGGACATCTTCGGCTCGTTCACCGGCATCCTCCCCCACGACACCGAACGGCAGCAGCAGATGCGTGAAACCGTGGCCGAGGCCCGGCAACACTTCGAGCACGTGCTGGAGGAGCGCCGCCGCGAGCCGCGCGAGGACCTGGTGAGCGACCTGCTGCGAGCGCGCGTGGACGGCGAGGCGCTCACGGACACGGAGCTGATGGGCTTCATGTTCCTGCTCCTCGTGGCCGGGCTGGAGACGACGGTGCACCTGCTGAGCCACTCCGCCCACCTGCTCCACCTGCAGCCGGAGCTGATGGAGCGGTTGCGCGCGGCCCCCTCGCTCGTCCCCCGCTTCGTCGAGGAGATGCTGCGCTACGAGCCTCCCGTGCACGGCGTCTTCCGGATGACCACCGAGGAGGTGGAGCTCGGCGGCGTGCACCTGCCCAAGGGGGCTCGGCTGCTGCTGTTGCTGTGCTCGGCCAACCGCGACGAGGCGCAGTTCCCCGACCCGGATCGCTTCGACCTGGAGCGTGGCGGGACGCAGAACCTGCCCTTCGGCCACGGCATCCACTTCTGCCTCGGCGCCCAGCTCGCGCGGCTCGAGGGGCGGCTCGCCCTGGAGGCCCTCGTCTCCCGGTTCTCGCGACTCACACCCGGAGACGCACCGGTGCGGTGGAATGCCTCACTCGTAGTGCGAGGCCCCTCGGCCCTGCCGCTCGTGGCACATCCTGCCTGAGTCATCCGGTGAACCGCCCTGCTCCACCGCGGGCAGGGCCCACCTCGGGCTGCGCTACCATTGGCGTTGCAACCGTCACGCCCGAGGTACGCCCATGAGCAGCCGAGTGAACCTGCTGGCCCCCGAGGTCCGCGCCAACCCCTATCCTGTCTACGCCGAGCTGCGCCGCCACGCGCCCGTGAGCCAGGTGGATCCAATGGGGTTGTGGGCCGTCTCTCGCCACGATGACGTGGTGCACGTGCTGAAGAACCCGCAGCTCTTCACCTCCGAGGGCTTCCGGCAGGCCTACCGCCCGCCGTGGATCTCCAACTACCCGCTGGCGGACTCGGCACTCGTCATGGATCCGCCGCGCCACACGCGGCTGCGCTCGCTCATCAGCCGCGCCTTCGGGGCCTCCGTCATCACGCGCATCGAGCCCTTCGTGCGCCAGCTCGCGGCACGGATCGCCGCCGACATCCCCGAGGGGCGCCCGGTGGACTTCGTGGAGGCCTTCGCCACGCCCATGCCCATGGGCGTCATCGGCGAGCTGCTGGGGCTCTCCCCGGAAGTGCACCCGTTGCTCATGCGCTGGGCGGAGCACCTGGCGCGCTTCACCAGCATCGGCCCCCACGAGACGGAGCGGCAGGAGGAGATGCGCGCCACGGTGAACGAGGCCCGCCAACACTTCGAGCAGGTGCTGGAGGAGCGCCGCCGCGACCCGGGCGACAACCTGGTGAGCGACCTGCTGCGGGCGCGCGTGGACGGCGAGGCGCTCACGGACACGGAGCTGCTGGGCTTCATGTTCCTGCTCCTCATCGGCGGCCTGGAGACGACGCTGCACCTGCTGAGCCACTCGGCCCACCGGCTCCACCTGCAACCGGAGGTGATGACGCTGCTGCGCGAGCAGCCCGCGCTCGTCCCGCGCTTCATCGACGAGGTGCTGCGCCACGAGCCGCCCGTGCACGGCATGATGCGGCAGGCCGCCGAGGAGGTGGAGCTCGGCGGCGTGCGCGTGCCCAAGGGCGCGCGGGTGCTGATCCTCATGGGCTCGGCCAACCGCGACGAGGCCCACTTCCCGAATCCGGACCTCTTCAACCTGGACCGGCCCGGCCCGCAGAACCTGCCCTTCGGCCACGGCATCCACTTCTGCCTGGGCTCCCAGCTCGCGCGCCTGGAGGCACGGCTGGCCGTGGAGGCACTGCTCGGCCGCTTCACCCGGCTCACCGCGGGAGGCGAACCGGTGCGGTGGAACGCCTCGCTGATCGTCCGGGGCCCCGCGAAGCTGCCCCTCGTCGCGCACACGGACTGAGAGGGCGGAGAGTCCGCCCGGCTGCCCTGCCTCCATCGAGCCACTCGGGAGCAGCCATCTGCCCGGCTCCATCGGCATGCCCATGCTGTAGGGGAGGAGGAGTCCTCCCCCATGTTGACCGTCGACACCGATCTCTCCACCGCTCGAGCGGTCGCCGCCCGGGCAGCCCCCGCCCTCGCCATCCTGGAGATGCCGGGCCGGCAGGGGGTGGGCTTCGTGGCCTCGCCTCAGGGCCAGCTCGTCACCAACCTGCACGTGGTGGCGGGCGCCGAGGAGATCCACGTCGTCCTCGCCGACGATCAATTCCTGCGGGTGGAGCAGGTGGTGGCGCTCGACGAGAAGCGGGACCTGGCCGTGCTGCAGCTTCCCACGCAGGGCATGGAGGCACTGCGGCTCGATGACGCGGCGCACCCGGGCGAGGGCGATGCGCTCTACATCCTCCTGCCCGCGGGAGGCGGCATGCTGGGACTGCTGGAGACGCGAGTCCATGCCGTGCAGCGGCTCGACGAGTTCCTCACCTTCCTCGAGCTGGAGGCGTCCCTGCCGGAAGACGCCTCGGGCAGCCCGGTGCTGGATGCCGCGGGCGCGCTGGTGGGCGTGGCCACGTGCGCCTTCGCGGACGGACGTCCCGTCACCATCGTCATCCCCTCGCGCTATGTAGTGCCTCTGCTGGAGCAGCCCGACACGAAGCCGCTCTCCGCGCTCGCGCTCGCGAAGCCCTCGGCCTCCCGGCAGCGCCAGGTGCCCACACACCCGCTCTCACTGCTGGAGGGGTGCGTCACGGATGGCATCGAGGAGGTCGCCCTCGCCATCGTGCAGGCCATCCAACAGGGAGCCCCCGCCTACAATCGCGGAGACCCCGAGGCCTGCTACCGCCTCTATGAACGCACGGCCGAGCGGCTCGTCCAGGAGCGCACGGACTGCCCCGGCGCCCAGCTCGCCCTGCGCGAGGGGCTCCAGCGGTGCGCCCAGCTCGAGGACGCGGACTCGTGCGCGTGGGCCCTGCGCGACACCTTCGACGGCCTGCTCCAGGTCATCGACCGCTGGCTCCAGGCCCAGGCCGCCTTCGCCCGCATGTCGGCCCCCAAGTCCTACCTCCAGTGACGGCCTTTGCGGACCTGACGCCATGGGGTACCAGCCATCCCGGGAATTCGTTCGTTCCCTGACGGCCGAGGCGACCTCGGGACAGCAAAGTATCGGCGGGGACCCCGCCCCGTCGGAGGCCCGGGCCCACCCGTAGTAAAACACGGGATCAACTCGGCAACCCCCCTCGACGAGGAGCACATGCGGGCCCTGCTCGTTCCATCCGGGAACATCGATCTCTCGCCCGTGGAGCCGCTGCTCCGACAGCTCGGAATGACGCTGACGCGAGCCAGGGACGACGAGGCGGCCATCACCGCCTTCCGCCTGTCCCCCTATCCGCTCGTGCTGCTGGGGATGGATGACGCGGGAGACCAGGTCGTGCTCGTGCGCGCACTCCGGGCCAGTCCGCGCGGGCTCGAGACCGCCATTCTCCTGGTGACCCGCCCCGACCAATTGGAGCGGATGAGCCCCCTGCTGGACGCGGGCGTGGATGACTTCCTGTTGCTGCCGCTGGACGAGGCCTCGGCCATGCTGCGGCTGCGGCTCGCCGAGCGCCGGTGGTCCGAGCGGCCGAAGCCACTCCCGGAGGCCTTCGCGCTGGACGGGCTGTACGCGGTGCTGCTGCGCGACAGCCCGGTGCCCACCGCCATCACCACGCGCGAGGGTGGCGCCTTCGTGGAGGTGAACGACGCGTGCGCGCAGCTGTTCGGCTACACCCGCGAGGAGATGCTCTGGCGCACCGCGAGGGACCTGGACCTGTGGGACAACCCCATCGAGCCCGACCGGCTGGCGGCGATCTTCCGGGAGCATGGCGAGGTGCGCGGGGTGGAGTGCCGCGTGCGCACGAAGAGCGGGGAGTGCCGGCACGTGCTCGTCTTCACGGGCATCGCCGAGTACGCGGGCACTCCGCACATCGTGTCCATGTTCCCGGACGTCACCGAGCGCAAGCAGATGGAGGCGCGGCTGTTGCTGGCGGATCGGATGGCCTCGGTGGGCACGCTGGCGGCGGGCGTGGCGCATGAGATCAACAACCCGCTGGCCTACGTCACGGCGAACCTCGGCTACGCGCACGAGGAGCTGCTCCGCCAGTTGGAGCGCTGGCCCGCGGAGGGCCTTCCTTCAGCAGGCCCGCTGAAGTCGGTGTGCGTCGCGCTCGGCGAGGCCCTGCAGGGAGCGGATCGGGTGCGGACGATCGTCGGGGATCTCAAGACATTCTCCCGCGAGACGCAGGAGTCCCTCGGGACGGTGGACGTGAAGAAGGTGCTGGACTCCACGCTGAACCTGGCGGCCGGGGAGATCCGCCACCGTGCGAGGCTGGTGAAGGAGTACGGGAAGGGAGTGCCCCCGGTGCGCGGCAACGACTCGCGCCTGGGCCAGGTGTTCCTCAACCTGGTGGTGAACGCCGCCCAGGCCATCCCGTCCGACGGAGACGCGGACCACCATGAGATTCGCGTCACCACGCGCCTGACGGAGCGCGGGTGGGTGGCGGTGGAGGTATCGGACACGGGGGCGGGCATCGCCCCGGAGCTGTTGGGCCGCATCTTCGATCCCTTCTTCACCACCAAGCCGCCGGGAGTGGGCACCGGGCTGGGACTGTCCATCTGCCACAACCTGATCACCGCGATGGGCGGGGAGCTGCATGTGCAGAGCGACCTGGGGCGGGGCACGACCTTCCAGGTGCTGCTGCCGTCGGCCACCACGTCCCTGGAGCCGTCCGCGCCGGGGTCCGAGGTGACGGTCACCGGAGGGCCGAGGGGCCGCGTGCTGGTCATCGACGACGAGCCGCTGCTGTGCTCGGCGGTGGAGCGGATCCTGCGGCCCCACCATGACGTGGTGTTCACCACGCTGGCGGCCGAGGTGCTCCCGAGGCTGGAGGCGGGAGAGCACTTCGATCTCATCCTGTGCGATCTGATGATGCCGAGGATGAACGGGATGGACTTCCACGCGGCACTGCACCGGCTGAGGCCGGATCTGACGGGCCGGGTCATCTTCCTGACAGGCGGAGCCTTCACACCGCAGGCGAAGACCTTCCTGGAGCGAGTGCCCAACCGCCGGGTGGAGAAGCCGTTCAACGCGCGAGCCCTGCTGGCGGTGACGAGCGAAGTGCTCGCCGCCCGCGGCTGAGACGGGGTTCAAGGGAGGTCGCCACGACCAGTGAAGGCCCCCAGCCAGGCCAGCTCGTTGCGAGCCCGGGAGGATTCCAGGTCCTCCAGGAGAGAGGGCAGAGGCCAGCGCTCGATGCTGGCGCGGGCGTGTGCATACGGCAGAAGGGAAGCAACCCCAACAAGCGCTGGGATGGGAGACCCTGTCAGTGAGGAAATTGTCGAAGGCCTCCGAACGCCGTTCCAAGGAAGTGGCACGGGCTTTCGACCAGCTCATCGTGGCAACCAGCGACGACTCCTTCGAGATCCTCGAAGGTAAGTACAAGGAGCTGGAGCGGCACCTGCTGCGCTCGTTGCTCAAGACAGCCTTCGAACGCAAGGAGGCCCAGCGACGGATCGCAGAGAGGCTCTTCACCGAGGCCTTCGCACACAACTGCCCCTGGCCGGTTTTCGGGCGCTTGCTGCGGCGCATCCAGCGGCTGGGCTACTCGAACGCGGAGCGCCGCTATCATGTCGCCTGCCTCTACGCCATGTGGTGCGAGCGCCACCGAGAGCATGACCCCCGAGAAGCCCGCCGCCTGCTGGACGAGACCGAACGGCACCTGCTCCGGCTCCCCCGCTCCAACCGATTGCGCCAGGGTCTACTGGAGGCGCTCGCAGAGAAGCGCCGGGAGACGGGCCTGCGACCGCTGGACGAGTAATCCCCTCAGACGCGCTGGTCGCCCTCGAGCATCTCCTGCCCGGAGAGCAGCCGGGCCGTGCGCTGGAGGCGCTCGGAGCTCAGCCGGGAGAGCGCCTCGCGCACCCCAGGCTGCACGAGGATGTGGCGCTCGACGGACTGGCGATCCAACCGCAGCAGCGTACAGGCCGAGTCCGCGAACACGGAGGCAGTCGCGGGCAGGCCGAGCAACACGGAGAGCTCGCCGAAGACGTCCCCCTCGCTCAGCACGGGATAGTTGCTCTGGTGCCCGTCCGGGTGCTGGTGGACCACCCGGCACTGGCCCCGGAGCAGCAGGTACAGGGCTTCTCCCGGCTGTCCCTGGACGAGCAGGGACTGGCCGGCCGGCACCGTCTGGAGCTGGAAGGCGCGGGCCGCGGCCTCGCGCTGCGCGGGCGTGAGGGCGGAGAGGAGCGGATTGCTGCGCAGCACGTTGGCCAGCAGCCGCTCCTGGTGGAAGGACCGCAGCACCTCACCCACCGAGGGGTGGCGCTGAACGAGCCGCTCCACCTGCTCCCGCGTCAGCACCAGCACCACGGTGCGCTCGGTGGCCACCACTCCCGCCAGCCTGGGCCCCTCGGACAGGAGGGCCATCTCCCCGAAGAAGTCGCCCTCGCCCAGCGAGGCCACCTTGCGCCGCCGGCCTCCCTCCAACTGCCGCACCACGTCCACGCGCCCCTCCACGAGGGCGAACAGGGAGTTGCCCGGCTCGCCCTCGGTGACGATGGTGGCCCCAGGTGCGAAGGCCTTCAGCGCCAGCTCCTCCAGCACCGCCACGAAGGCCTCCCGGCTCAACTGCGAGAAGAGGGGAATCCGCGGCAGGGCCTCGGGCACTGTCCCCTTGGTGGGTGGGGGTGTCACGGGCACCGGCGCGGGAGTCAGCCGGGGCGCGGGCGCCATGCGGCGCGCGTAGAGCTCCGCCAGCATCCGCTGCGTCCGGCCGTGTCCCGAGTCGAGTTGGAGGATGACCTTGCACAAGGCGATGGCGCGCAGCAGCCAGCCCAGCCGGGCCCAGGCCATGGCCGCCGACTCGTACATGCCGATGGCCTCCTGCTTGCGGCCCAGCCGCTGGAGCAGCTCGGCCACCTTCTGGCGGATGGCCAGGTCCTCCGGCGCGGCCTGCGCCAAGAGCTGGTATTCGGCGAGCGCCTCCTCCAGCTGCCCACCAGCGAAGAGTTGAGCAGCAGCGTCCTTGTGCGTGCGAAGCGCCTCACTCATGGCGGACCTCCTCTACGGATTGCGCGGGCCGTCCTCGGGTCTCCCGTCCCGCTTGCATTCCGTTTCTCTCACGGAGTCCCTTCCAGGGATGTGACGCGACTGACGCGTCCCGTGTGAGGTCCGTCACAGGGGCCGGCTCACTTCGAAGCCGGCTCGCGCCACTCCAACCGGTAGAGGTTCAACGCCTCCTGCTTGCCCTTCACCCGGGTCGGCGGCAGCGGACTCGTGTGCCAGGCCCGCTCCCGCCAGAGCGCGAACGTGGTGTCGGTCATGCAGATCTCCCCGTCCCCGGCGACCGAGCACACCCGGCTGGCGACGTTCGTCGCGTCCCCGATGGTGGCGTACTGCAGGTACTGCTCGGAGCCGATGTTCCCGGCCGCCACCCGCCCCGTGTTCAGGCCCACGTGGATCTGCAGCTCGGGCCGGCCCTGGGTCCGCCAGCGCGCGTTCAGCGCCGCCAGCGCCTGCTGCATCTCCACCGCGGCGCGCACGGCCCGGTCGGCATCGTCGGGGTGCGAGAAGGGCGCCCCCCACACCGCCATCAGTGCGTCGCCGATGTACTTCTCCAACGTCCCCTCATACTTGAAGACGATCTCCGCCATGACCGGGAAGTAGTCATTGAGCAGATCCACCACCTGCCGGGGCTCGAGGGCGGAGGAGAGCGCGGTGAAGCCGCTGATGTCCGAGAAGAGGACGGTCACCTCCGTCTCGATGGTCTCCAGGGGGCCGCCCCTGGCCATCTGCAGCTTCTTGAGGGTGGCCGGGGGGAAGAAGCGCAGGTAGGCGTTGCGCAGCACGGCCTCTTCCTCGATCCGCTGCGACAGGAGCGAGTTGTCCAGCGCGATGGCCGCCTGGTTGGCGAAGGCGGTGAGGAACTCCAGGTCCTCCTGCCCGAAGCCATTGGGCCGGGTGAGGTTGTCCACGTACAGCACGCCCAGCACCTCGTCCCGGGGCTTGAGCGGCGCGCACATCGAGGCCCGGATGGACTGCAGCACCACCGAGGCCGCATCGTCCAGCCGGGGATCCACCCGGGCATCGGAGAAGAGCGCGGCCACGCTCTGCGTGCGCACGTAGTCGACGATGTTCTGGCTGTAGAACGAGCCGGAGGGGGACTCGCCACTGGAGAACCGCGCCACTCGGGGGCTCAGCTTCCCCGTGGAGGGGTCCACCAGCAGGATGGCGGCGCGATCCACTTCCATGATCTGGAAGACGAGATCCAGGGTGCGCTCCAGCAGGGACTCGATGGAGCCGGGGGAGGAGAGCAACTCGCTCACCTTGAGCAACACCTGGAGCTTGTCGTTCGCCCGGCTCTCGCTGTTCGCGCTCCGCACCTTGAGGGCGGAGGTCTCCCCTCGCCCGGAGGTGCGCTCGAGCAGCTCATCCATCGAGCTGGGAGAGAACCGGGTCTGCAGCGGTTGCACCTGCGTTGGCGCCACATCCACCGGGAACTCGCGCACGGAGGTGGGCACCAGCTTGAACCGCACCTCACCGCACCGGAAGACCTCGCCCACCCGCAGTTCCTGGCGCTCGACCCGGATCTCGTTGATGAACGTCCCATTCTTGCTGTTCATGTCGAACAGCGTGACGCGCTCACCCTCGCGCTCGAGCCGTGCATGCCGCCGCGACAGGCTCTTGTGGAGGACACAGATGGTGCTCTCCTCCGTACGGCCAATCGTCACAGGCCCCTCGGGGAGCTCGAACGCCTGCTCATCCAGCAGGCCCGGGTTCATGATGAGCTGCATATGGGCCGGGGACGTTAGCATGCGACGAAGCCCTCAACGGGCACGCAAGCAGGCGAGGGCTCACCCCACCCTGGTCCGGTTGCGCGGCTCCGTGCAAGATGAACTCCCCCCAGGCAGCGCCCACCAGGAAGGCCGCACGCCATGTCTCATTCCAATCTCCTCGCCCAGGTGCCTCTGTTCTCGTCCCTCGGGTCCGACGACCAGGAGCGGCTCTCCGCGCGTCTGCAATCCCGGCGCTACCCCCGGGGGGAGGTCATCTTCCATCAGGGCGACACGGGGACGGACCTCTACATCATCCGCGAGGGCGAGGTGACCATCCGCCTCAGTGCACCGGATGGAAGGGAGGTCTCCCTGGCGCTCCTGAGGCGGGGAGACGCCTTCGGAGAGCTGGCGCTGCTGGACGAAGCCCCCCGCTCGACGGACGCGGTGGCGCGCGAGGAGACGCACCTGCTGAGCCTGCACCGCGCGGACCTGCAACGCTTCCTGCAGGAGAGGCCCCAGGTGGTGCCGACCCTGCTGGCCGAGCTGAGCCGGCTGGTGAGGCGGGTCACACGGACGGTGCACGATGCCAGCTTCCTGGATGCACGTGCCCGCCTGGCGCGCGTCCTCCTGGACCTGGCCCAGACCCAGGGCCAGCCCGGTACCGAGGGGGTGGCCCTCACCTCCCGCCTCACCCAGACCGAGCTGGCCAACCTGGCCGGCCTCACCCGCGAGAGCACCAACCGGTGGCTGCGCTTCTACGTCCGTGAGGGGCTGCTGACCTACGAGGAGGGGCGCATCACGCTGCTGGAGCCCGACCACCTCCGCATGAACGCGGATTGAGCCTGGCGCCCCTGAGCTCGCGGGCGGCCGGACAGCCGCTCAGCGGACGAAGAAGCGGCGCAGCACGGAGATCATCGCCGCCACGTCCGCCGCGGCGGCCATCTCGCGGATGGAGTGCATGGAGAGCATGGGGCTGCCCACGTCCACGGTGCGGATGCCGAGCTCCCCGGCGCTGATGGGGCCGATGGTGCTGCCGCACCCGAGGTCCGTCCGCGTGACGAAATTCTGGGGCGTCACGCCCACCTCCCGGCAGCAGAGGGCGAACCACGCCCACGTCTCGCCGTCGGTGGCGTAGGACTGGTTGACGTTGGACTTGATGACCGGGCCCGCGCCCAGCAGCGGCTGGTGCTTGGGCTCGTGCATGGACGCGTAGTTGGGATGCAGCGCATGCGCCATGTCCGCCGACACCATGAAGGAGTGGCGGATGCTCCGGTGGAAGGAGTCCCGCCGCCCGTCCGAGTGCGCCAGGGTGATGCGCTCGAGCAGATCCCTCAGGAAGGGAGAGGCGGCCCCCTGGGCGCTGACGCTGCCACACTCCTCGTGGTCGTAGAGGACGACACCACAGGTGGCCTCGCTCGGCCCGCGCATCGCCAGCAGCGCGGACAGGCCGGCGTGGCTGCTGGCCAGGTTGTCCAGGCGCGGCGCGTTCAGGAACTCGCCGGAGGCGCCGGAGCGGGTGGAGGGCTGCAAATCATAGAGGCACAGGTCGAAGCCGAGGATGTCACCTGACTCCACGCGGGCTCCCCCGCGGGCCAGCTCCTCGACGAGCATCGCCTTGAGGTCCACCGGACCCGAGCGCTCCAGGGCGAGCACCGGCACCAGGTGCTCCTGGGCATTGAGCTTGAGGCCGTCGGTGTTGACGGAGCGGTTGAGATGGATGGCGAGGTTGGGGATGCGCAACAGCGGGCGGCGGTAGTCCACCAGGTGGTGCGTGAGGCGCCCGTCCTTCGCCGTCACCACGCGGCCGGCAACCGACAGGTCTCGGTCCATCCAGGTGGTGTAGAGGACGCCGCCATACACCTCCACGCCGAGCTGATGGAAGCCGGAGCGCAACACCTGGGGGTTGGGCTTGAGGCGGAGGTTGGGCGAGTCCGTATGGGCACCCACCAGGCGGAAGCCGGCGCGGTCCACCGGCGCGGTGCCGAGGTGGAAGGCGGCGATGCTGGTGTCCCCCCGGGTGACGAACACCTTGTCCCCGGGCTTGAGATCCCAGGGCTCGCGCTCGTCGAGGGCGCGGTAGCCCTGGGCGGTCAGGCGGCGGATGCTCTCGCGCACCGCGTGGTAGGGCGTGGGCGAGGCATCGATGAAGGCCAACAAATCATTGGCGGCGGCGTTGGTATCGGAGGGAGTCATCCCCTCCAGGCTAGCGCCGCCGCCGGGCCCCGCCACAGGAAAGGCGGGACCCGTGCCGGGGAGTGTCTACTTGGTGGGTGCGGGCACGGAGGCCTGCGCATCACCCGCAGGCTCCACCCCGTTGTACACGGCCGGCAACGAGGCCGACACCACGCCCACGTAGTAGAAGCCGTTGTAGCCCTGGCCGTTCCTGCCGTCGAACAGCTGCACGAAATAGCGGTCCCCGTTGTCCTGGCCCTTGGCCGGCTTCACGCCGCAGTCCAGCTTCTGATCCTTGTCCACGGCGCAGATCCACGCCGAGCCGCTGTTGTAGGCGATGTCCAGCGAGTACACCTGCGGCAGCTCGCTCGCGAGGCGCTGGCCCATGGGGCGGTAGTCCGGGTTCCAGGGCAGACCCTTCACCTGGCGCGGGTGGAGGTTGCCGCTCACCACCAGCAGCGCGCGCTTCTGGGACTTGAGGGCCACGTCCCGCACCGTCTTCGCCATGGCCTCCTCGCGCGCATCCCCATCGAGCGGCGGGCGATCAAAGGCGAAGACCTGCACGTCCAGCCCCTGGCTGCGCAGCTTGCGCAGGGCATCGATGAGGAACACCACGCCCTCGCTGTTACGGCCATCCGGGTAGGGGCTGCGCCAGAAGGGGCTCTCCATCAGCTTCGCCCAGTCCTCCTGCTTGCCCGGGCTGGCCAGGAAGGCCTCCAGCCGCGCCTGGTTCATGTCCGGCACCTCCAGGCCCACCGTCACGGGGATGCCCTGGGTGGCCACCTGGCACACGCTCTGGGCCACGAAGTGCGGCACCTGCTGCGTGCCGTGCAGCTCGCCCAGCAGCACCACGTTGCCAGCACGCGCCAACTTGCCCAGCCCCAGGATGGGGACGCCGCACTCGATGGAGGCGTCCTTCGTCACCACCACGTCCGGGCTGTCGGCGGACTTCTTCGCGTTCTGCGCGAGCACCGGGGAGATCTTGCGGAAGATCTTCCACTCCATCGCCATGTCGCGAGCGGTGTGCCGGGACTGGCCCACGAGGACGGCGTTGTCGTCCGCCTTCTGCATCTCCAACTGGGCGGCCATGTCGCTGCCGAGACCCGTGGGGTTGTCGGCGGTTCGCCCGTCCACGGTCCACAGCAGATCACTGCCCGGAGCCTGCAGCGCCTTGTTGACGCTGCGGGTATCGCGGGTGATGACCACCTTGCAGCGGTGGGGACCCTCGGGCTTCGCGATGACCAGGTAGCGGTGCCAGTAGGCCGCCACCTTGGAGCCGGCGAACTCCTCGCGCCACTCCGTCTCCAACTGGGCTCCGCCCGGGGTCTCCCGGAAGGCGAAGCCATTCACCGAGAAATAGGCACGTACCTGCGGCCAGACCTCGTCGATCGGCTGGTCGTAGATGGCCTCCTCGTCAGGAGTGAAGTCAACGAAGCGCGACGAACACCCCGACAACGTCGCGAGCAGCAACAGGCAACCGACGGCCATCCTTCTCATGCAGGACTTCCTCCTGGGTTCTAGGCCGGGTACCGCGGAACGAGCCGCGAGCACCGGTTCTTACATCGGGTGGGAGCCAGCGGTGTTCTGGCCAGGACGCACCGCTGGAGGAGAAGCCGACACCGGACCCACGTAGAAGACGCCGTGGAAGCCGGACTCGTTCGGCTGCTCGAAGAAGGAGATGAAGTACCTGTCTCCATTGTTCTTGCCCTTCGTGGACCGCTCGCCGCACTCGAGCGTCTCGCCCACGGAGCAGATCCACGCGGTGCCGCTGTCATAGGCCACGTCCAGCGACACCAGGGAGGACAGCTTGCGGGCGAGCATGTAGCCCATGGGGCGATAGCCCAGGTCCCACGGCACGCCGGGCAGGATGCGCGGGTGGACATTCCCGGTGGCGATGACGAAGAAGCGCTCCGCGCCCGCCTCCACCTGGGAGAGGATGCTCCCGGCCATGGCCGCCTCGCGGGCCTCGCCCTGCAGCTCCGGGTGATCGAAGACGAAGACCTTCACGTCCAGCCCCTGGGCGCGCAGCCAGCGCAGCTGCTCCAGCAACTGGGCCACCGCCTCGCTGCTGCGACCATCCGGGTAGGGGCTGCGCCAGAAGGGGCTCTCCATCAGCAGCGCATGCTCCTGCGCGGAGCCGTCGCTGGCGATGAAGCGCCGCACCCGCTCCTGCTCCTCCACCGGCAGCTCCAGGCCCACCGTCACCGGGATGCCGCGGGCGGACACCTGGCAGGCGCTCAGCGCCACGAAGCGGGGCACCTCGCGCGTGCCATGCAGCTCCCCCAGCAACATCACCGAGCCCCGCTGGGCGCGCCCGGCCAGCCCGATGATGGGCATGCCGCACTCGATGGAGACGTTGCCCGGCTCCTGCCTCGCCGCCGACAGCGCCGCCCCCTGCAGGCCCTGCTTGCGCGCGTCCAACCCCGGGGCGATGGCATCCCTCAGCACCCACTCCATTCCAAAGTCCCTCGCCCCCAGCAGGGACTCGCCCGCGACGCCCGGCACCCGCGTGGCCAGGGTGACGTTCGACACCGACTCGGAGGGGACGAAGCGCAGCCGCGGCTCCATGCTGGGGAGGCGCACATCCATCTCCTCCATGCGCAGGCCCCCACCCGGCAGCCCGTCATTGCCGGGGCCCGGGAAGCGGCTCGCCTCGAAGTCCGGCTGCTTCGCCTCATAGACAGGGGCCCCGTCCGGGCTGCGGCTGGAGCGGATGACCCACACCCGGCAACGAGAGGGGCTCTCCCGCTTGCCGACGACGGTGTAGCGGTGCCAGTAGCCCGCCACCGCCGAGCCGGGGAACTCCTCGCGCCAGTCCGTCTGCAACACGAAGTTGGCCGCGTCCTCCCGGGCCCGGAACCCGCGCTCCTGGAACCAGCTCCGCACCGAGGGCCAGACCTCCTCCAGCGGGTGCTCGTAGGAGGCCTCCTCCTGCTTCTCCAGCAGGAGGTTGCCCTGTCGGGAGGCGCACCCCATCAGCCCCCCCACGAGGAGAACCGAGTAGAAGATGGCCGCTCGCATCCATACCTCCCCAAAGACGTCATGCCCGCAGACGTCTTAACGAATTTGACGGGAGAACATACTGCCCGGAAATGAACGGATTTTCCCAGGCTGTATCCTACCCCCCACCACCCTGCCCCAGTTCATCCAGGAGCCGGCGGGCATTGTAGACCTTGCGCAGGCCTTCGAGGATGCCCTGGCTGTGGACGGAGACGGTGCGGTTGAGGGACTCGTCGAACCCGTACTCGCCGCCCAGGGAGTAGATGTTGCCGTCGAAGACGATGCCGACGATCTCCGCGTCCTTGTTGAAGATGGGCGAGCCCGAGTTGCCACCGATGATGTCGTTGGTGCTCACGAAGTTGAAGGGCGTCTGGAGGTCCAACCGGGGCCTGGCCTGGAGCCAGCTGGGAGGCAGGCGGAAGGGATCCTCCCCGGTGGCGCGCTCGAAGAGACCCGCGATCCGGGTGAGGGGCTCCACCTGCTTCCCGTTGTGCTCGAAGCCCTTCACCTGCCCGAAGGACAGACGGAGCGTGAAGGTGGCATCCGGGTAGATGCTGGTGCCATAGGCCTCGAAGCGGGCCCGGGCGATGAGCTCGCCATTCTTGTCGATGACGGAGTCCACCTGATCCTCATAGCGCTTGCGGATGGCGCGAGCCTCCTCGTCCAGGGAGCGGACGAGCTCCAGCATCGGATCCTTGGAGTCACGAACGGCCGCCGCCCCGCCCTGGTAGAGCTGGCGGCGCACCTGCGGGCTCGCCAGGCGGGTGCCGGCCACCGCCTTGCGCGCGAGCGCCTGGGGGGACTGCTTGCCGAGCACCTTCTTCACCACCGGGTCATCCGGCCCGAGCTGCTCGCGCAGCTTCGTCAGGTAGAAGGTGAGCAGCGCCTCCTCCAGCTTGGGGTAGACGGGAGCCGGGCTGAAGAGCTGCTGCTCCAGCTCCGGCTTGCGAGCCTCGGCGTACTCCTCCAACCGCTGCTCGTTGGGCTTGGCCTGCTCCTCCGCCGCTCGGACGAGCTGACGCGCGTAGCCAAAGAGGTCCGAGCCCGTGCCGGCGCCCTGCTCCAGGATCCGCAGCCGGATGCGCATGTCGCGCAGCGTGTCCGTGGCCCGGGCGATGTTGTCCCAGGCCTGGCCGTAGCGCTTCTGCCGCTCGGGGTCGGCCTTCACCCAATCGCGCAGCTTCTGCTCCTCGGCCACCTTGGTGGCGAAGAACTCCCGGTTCACGAGCGCCTCGCGGCGGCCGACCAGGGCCTTGTAGGAGTTCTCCACGCCGAACTTGAGGTTGTTGGAGATACGGGTGAACTCGGGGCCGCGCTGCTGGAACTCGTCGAGCAGCCCCCGGAGCTGCGCGAGTTGGACGAGACGCTCGGGCAGGGCGTAGTCGCGCTGGTACTGGAGCTGGGCCACCGTCAGCAGGCGAGAGGTGCCCCCCGGGTGCCCGGCCACGAAGGTCAGCTCGCCGGGCTGCGCGCCCTGGGGTGACCATCGGAAGTAGTCGTCCAGCTTCGCCGGCTTGCCGTCCTGGTACACACGCACGAAGGACACGTCGTAGTCGTAGCGGGGGAACTCGAAGTTGTCTGGGTCACCGCCGAAGAAGGCGATGGCCTCCTCGGGAGCGAACACCAGCCGCACGTCCTGGAAGCGCTGGTACTTGTAGAGGTTGTACATGCCGCCCTGGTACAGGGTCACCACGTCACAGCGGATGTCCGGAGCGGTGGCGCACGCCTTCTCCAGCCGGGCGATCTCCGCGCGCTGCGCGTCGCGGAAGGCCGCGCCCTCCTTGCCCTGGACGACCCGCATCACCGCGTCGGTGACATCGGAGATGTCCACCAGCTTGTTGACCTCGAAGGCCGGGCACTGCTTCTCCTGCTGCGCGGTGGCGGCGTAGAAGCCCTTCACGATGAAGTCGCTCTGCGGGGTGGAGAGCTGCTGCACGCACTCGCGGACGCAGTGGTGATTGGTCATCACCAGACCATTGGGAGAGACGAAGCTGGCCGAGCAACCTCCGGCGATGCGGGCCGCGGAGAGCCGGACCTTCTTCAACCACTCCGGGCTGGGAGCGAACCCGTAGCGCGCCTTCACCAGCTCGGAGGGGAAGTTGTTGAAGGTCCACATCCCCTCGTCGGCGCGGGCAAGCCCGGCGGCGAGCAGGAAGAGGACGGGGAGCAACCGTGTCATGCGGGGTCTCCTTGACGGGCGAATCTCGTGCCGCCGGATTTCGCGCCCACCTGGAGAGTCGGGTCAAAGACTTGTGTGCACGACCCGTCCGCATCGTCCGCCCTCGGACACGCGCGCTCGGGGAAGGTGCCCACCAGCGGACGGACCCGGGGCAAGCCCAGCCGGACAAAAATGGCGAAAGTCGAGTCAGAGCTTTCCGCGCACGAGCACCGTGCGGTGCCCCAGCAACTCTGTCATCTCGCGCACGAAACTTGAGGAAAGAGGCGGCCAGTTCCAGAACGTAAGTCCCAAGTTGCCGAACCCGCAGGGGGACTCACCGCTCCATTCGGCAACTCGCTCTGGCCGCCCGCACTTGGGGCAGTCGAAGGTGGCCGAATCGTCGCCCTGGTGCCATACACCGACTGCATCAACCCAGGGGTCGCTGTAGGGATCGAAGCGAGCCCCGCACATGCGGCACGTCAAGTCCGTGTAAGGCGTCCAGAAGAACGTCCGACCCACCGTTATTTCGAGGCCATTCGTCAAATAGCGGAAGGCATCCGACGAGGGATTCTCCAATACGGTGGTGTGAGCGGCCCCTGGTGGATGCCCTGACTCACCCAACGTGCAATCCGAGAGCACGGGCTCGATGATGCGTCGAGAAACGAGCCACCCTCGAACGTTCTCCGCGAGGCGGGGTGCCTCCTCCGCAGATACGTCACTGTCGACAAGGACCTGGAACCTGTCACCCATACCGGAGAACGTACCGAGCCATCCTGCGGCAAGCTACCTCTCACGTTGACGAAGCACCAATCACGGGCTGGTCACCCGTGATGTTGTACAAGCCGCACGCCTCCCGAGAGGACCTGCACCTCCCAGACTATCGGCCCGCCTGACACGCCTCCGCGCTCAGCCTGGCATCGGCCCCACGTAGCGCGACGCAGGACGGATGAGCCGGCCGGTGGCCCGCTGCTCGGAGATATGACCCAGCCACCCGGCCACACGCCCACAGGCGAACGCGGCCGAGAACAGCTCGCGATCGAGCCCCACCGCGTCGAGCAACACCGCCGTGTAGAACTCCACGTTCGCGCGCAGCGGCCGGTCCGGGTAGCGCTGGCGGAGGAGCTCGTCGGCCGCGCGCTCCACCGCTCGTGCCAGCGCGAGCCGATCCGTCCGCAGTCCCCCCTTCTCGAGCCGCTCGATGGCGCGCTCCAGAACCGCCGCTCGAGGGTCTCTCACCCGGTAGATGCGATGGCCCATACCCATGATGCGGCGCCCGGCTCGCAGCTCCGCCTCGAGCCACGCGGCGGCCCGTTCCGGACGGCCAATGGCATCCAGCATGTCCAGCACCGGCCCAGGTGCGCCACCGTGTAGCGGCCCCTTCAACGCCCCGATGGCGCCCACCACCGCCGACACCGCATCCGAGCCCGTCGAGGCAATCACCCGCGCCGTGAACGTGGACGCATTCAGCCCATGGTCGGAGACGGTGACCAGATAGGCATCGAGCCCGGCGGCCCGCTCGGGCTGGGACTCACCGCCCACCATGCGCAACACGTCCGCCGCGTGGGACAGGGCCGGATCCGGCCGCACGGGCGCCAGTCCGCGCCGCCGCCTCGCCCATGCCCCCGTGAACACCGCCAGGGCTCCCGTCATCAGGATGAACGTGTCCAGCTCACGTCCCGGGAGCACCGGAACATGGGCCGCCGCGGCCCGAAGCGCGTCCATCGCATCCGGTGCCTCGAGCGCATCCCCTACCCGCTCGAGCAACCCGAAGGCTCGCACCCGCGCCTCGCCCAGGGCCCTCTGGAGCGACGGAGGCAAGGCCTCCTTCGCATACGGTGCCCAGAGCTTCGCGCATACATCCTCGAAGGAGATCGTCCCGGCGAGTGACTCGACATCACCGCCAGCAATCACCAACCGTCCCCGCTCGCCGTCCACCTCGCTCAACCGGGTCTCCGCTACCACCACACCCTCGAGACCCGCCTGCACCGCTGCCTGCGTCGCGTCCATATTCGTGGTCCTCCGACGCAAGCTTTAATTTCCACCCTCCGGGCTCGAAACTCGATTCGACAATCGACATGTCGCGCTCGAGCCTCCCAACCAGGCGTCCCTCCCCTCAGAGAGGAATGAAGCGCACGAACAGCACCGCCGCCAACAGCAACACACCGGCCCCCACCGCGAGGACTCCATCCCGGCCCTGTGTCGCGCTGCCGGCATAGGTCGCGGGACGAAGGTGGGCCTCCACCACATGGGCCAGCCCCAGCCCGAGGCTGAACACCAGCAACACCAGCCAGGAGCGCAGCAGCCCGGAATGACTCCCGCGCCGCAAGTCATTGCAAAGAATCTGGTGGCGCGGGCTCAGCTCGCTCCACCGCACCACCCGCAGCGGGCCTGGAGTGGCCACGAGCGCCTCGCAGCCCAGCAGCCGAGTCACCCGCAGGCTCCACTCCGGCGCCGGGGCGGCCCGGAGGACGCCACCGGAGCCCCCCGGCGATGGGGTGAGGGGCGCGGGCCCCGAGGCCGTCTCCACGTCGGCCAGCACCTGAGCGGGGAGCCCGGGATGGGTGAGCACCAACGCCGAGACCGGACGCGCCGCACGGGCCAGGAGGCCCACCGGACCAGGGGTGTCGGAGAACCACGAGACCGGCACCGCGCCGAGCAGGGTGAGCACCAGCATGCAGCCCACGCCCACCGGGGGTCCGAGCAGGCTGGGCGAGTCCTCCTCGCGCAAGGCGAAACCGAAGGCTCCTCCCAGCAGACCCCACCAGCCCAAGAGGGCGAGGATGGCACTCCAGTCCACACCCTCCTCCCCTCGCGGGAGCGTCCCGAGCACCAGCCCCATGCCCACCACGGTCGTCGCGGCGCAGAGCCCGGCGAAGACGCCGTGAAAGAGATTGGACGGCAACGAGTGCGAGGAGAAGTCACGCGCATGCAGCATCCAGGCGAAGACGGCACCCACCGGGAAGAAGGTGGCCACGCTGACGAGGAAGGGGCGCCACAGCGAGGCGAGGCGATCGCCCACCAGGTTCTCGCAGGCTCCCGCGAGGAAGACGAGGGAGAAGACCCCGATGGCCTTGAGGACACGGCGGCTCCGGCTCGACACCGTCCCCGCAGGGGGCGAGGACTCGGAGGGCTCGTGCTCGCCACGGGCCTCGCGGGCGGAGGCACGCACGTGCTCGGAGAGGAAGTCCACGACAATGCCCAGCGAGGCCCCCACCGCGGGCGCGCGCACCACGCTCACCCAGTCCTGAAACCAGGCCTGGAGGACGACCCACACCATCCACGCCAGGACGACCCCCGCGCTCCCCAGCAGCCCCCCATACAGCGCCTGCCGCCAGCGAACGTCCTCGGGAACCGAATCCAGCTTCGTCACGGGTGCACCCCCACCCAGACGATCATAGCGGGACCCCGTTGGCCCCGGCATGGCCGGCCCCGGGAACACCCGGCCCGCGCGTGCGTACCGGGGGAGCCGTTGCCTCGAGATTTCCGGGCGGGCCGCCCGCCATGGCCCGCGGCCTCGCCGACGTGCTCCGAGCACGGTGGCGCCCGGCCGGAGACCGGGGGACAATGCCCCTCATGAAACGGGTGCTGGAATCCCTGAGACACGCCTGGAGCCGGGCACGCGAGCGCGAGTGGGTGCGCCATGTGATGGACATCGGCATGGTGGCGCTCATCTTCATGGCGATCGCCACCTGGCAGACCCGTCACCTGCCGACGGGTGCTCCCGCGCCGGACTTCACCCTGCGCACCCTCTCCGGCGAGCAGGTGCGGCTGTCGGAGCTCCGGGGCAAACCGGTGGTGCTCTCCTTCTGGGCTCCCTGGTGCGGGGTGTGCAAGGCCGAGTCCTCCACCCTCTCCGGGCTCCAGGGCACGGTGGGCGGCTCGGCGCACGTGCTGTCCGTGG
The DNA here is from genome assembly GCF_003044305.1 of Vitiosangium sp. GDMCC 1.1324. Classification (GTDB taxonomy): domain Bacteria; phylum Myxococcota; class Myxococcia; order Myxococcales; family Myxococcaceae; genus Archangium. The sequence goes on from NZ_PZOX01000010.1 coordinate 325,909, forward strand.
CGGTGGCCTACGAGCACGAGGAGGACGTGCGCCGTTTCGCGAAGGAGCACGAGGTGGACTACCCCGTGCTGCTCGGTGGCCCGGAGCTCATGCGGGCCTACGCCGTGGAGCAGTTCCCCACCACCTTCTTCGTGTCCTCCGAGGGCCGCATCGAGCGGGCCGCTGTCGGGTACACCACCCGGCTCGGGCTGCTCTGGCGGATGTGGCTGTAGGGGCACCGGGCGGCCTGGCGGAGCACGGTTGTCCGGGGAGCGGGCAACTTCGGATGCCCGGCTGTCCGCCCGCCGAGCACGTCCGGACAGACCCCCGGGGACCGTGGCCAATCCGGCTCCGCACTCCCTAGCTTGGCGCAAGGGAGAACACCGTATGGCCGACCCACAACAGCCTTTCATCACCGACATCAATGAGATCCGCCGCCGGGCTCGCGAGCACCTCGAAGAGGGCGCGCTCACCTCGGACTACGAGGGCGACGTCAAAGTCACCGTCAAGCTGCTCAACGACGCGCTGGCCACGGAGATCGTCTGCGTGCTGCGCTACACCTCGCACTACATCAGCGCGGTGGGCATCCACAGCGAGGCCGTGAAGGAGGAGTTCGGCCAGCACGCCCGCGAGGAACAGCAACACGCCCTGATGATCGCCGAGCGCATCAACCAGCTCGGGGGTCAGGCGAACTTCAACCCCGAGGGGATCACCACGCGCAGCGCGAGCCAGTTCGTCGAGGGACAGAACCTCGTGGACATGATCCGCGAGAACCTCGTGGCCGAGCGGATCGCCATCCAGACGTACCAGGAGATGATCCGCTACTTCGCCAACCACGATCCGGCCACCCGGCGGATGCTCGAGGAGATCCTCGCCAAGGAGGAGGAGCACGCCAACGACATGCACGACCTGCTCGTCGCGCACCAGGGCCGCCCGATGCTCGACAGCTGAGCGGCCCGGGCCCGCTCACGCCGTCAGGCGGTCGACGAAGTACCACAACAGGGCGGTCCCGAGGCTGCACGGGACAAAGAGGCTGCCCGCGCCCGTGGAGGAGAGCACCACGTCCCCTCCGCCCGTGGGCAGCAGCAGCGTCGCGGCCGCCACCAACCACGTGACGCCGAGGCCGAATGCGCGGCGTGCCGGCCGCTCGCGGGGGGGCAGACTTAGCAGGATCTGCTCCCGGAAGCCGTCATCGGAGAGCCCGGAGGGCAGTTGCCGCTGGAGCAGCGTGTCGAGCCAGGCCTCGTCATCGCGGCCGTTCATGGGACCTCCTCGAGTTGCCGGCGCAGCTTCTCCTTCGCGCGCGCGACGTGGGTCTTGAGCGTTCCCAGGGGGCAGTCGAGGACGACCGCCGCCTCCTCGTGGGTCAGCTCGTTGGCGTAGGTGAGGACGAGCGCGGCCCGCTCGCGGGGCTTGAGGGAAGCGAGCGCCCGCTCCAGGTCATAGCGCTCCAGGAGCGCGTCCGGAAGGGAGACACCCTCGGGACTTCCGGCCTCCAGGGCGGGAAGCTCCACGGGGGCCTCGCGGCTACCGCGGTCGCGGCTGAAGAACACGTTGCAGGCGATGCGGTAGAGCCAGGACGAGAACTTCGCCCCTCCCCGGTAGCCACGCAGCCCCCGGTAGGCGCGGAGGAAGGTCTCCTGCGCCAGATCATCCGCCTGCGCCAGGTCTCCCCCGGTCAGACGGCGCGCCAGACCGCGCACCGCGGACTGGTGCCGTGCCACCAGCTCGCCAAAGGCGCTGCGGTCGTCACGCACGAGCACCCGTGCGATGAGCTCGCTGTCCGAGGGGACTTCAGGAGGGGAGGCCATGGGGCGGGAGGGCTACAGCTGAGGCTCCGGCGAGAGAGCGGACGACAGCGGCCCCTTCCCCTGCTGCAGGCGCCAGACGATCAGGTGCCCCAGGCCGATGAGCAGGAGCGTCACCCCGACACCCCAGGCCCCCTCCGCGTTCGGGAGCGCGCCCAGGAAGATCGCCAGCCCCAGCCCCGCCGTGGACAGGATGATGCCCCGCCGCAGATCCGACGGCTTGCGCTTGGGAGGTGGCGCGAGCAACCCCTGGGGAATCTCCGCGCCCTTCTCCACCATCATGCGCACTGTCTCGTGGATCTGACGCGCCCTGCGGTAGCTGGCGTACAGCCACGCCAGGAAGGCCGTCAGCGTGCAGCCGAAGAAGGACATGCTGATGATGGCGGGCACGGGATCGAAGTGATCCCTGTCCAGCCGCCGCTCGCGCGTCTGGAGCAGCTCGAAGAGCTGGTCGGAGGTGAGCCGCCCCTCGGGATCCATCTCCTTCGCCTGGGCCGCCATCTCGGTCTCCAGTTCCTGGAACTCGGCCTCCAGTTCGCCCCGGCGGGCCTCCAGGGCCTGGCGCCGCGCTTCGAGTTCCGGCTGCCGCACCTTGGAAGGCGGAGAGGGGGGAACAGGAGGGGTTTCAGCGATGGGTGCGGCTTCGGCCCGCCCCGCTCCCGCCAGGGAGGCCAGGAGGCACACCGTGAGAATCTGACGCTTCATGCGAAAGCTCCTTACCGTCGGTTTCTTTCGGCGTTGAGACTCCCGGACCCGATTTCTTGGATTCACCCCCCTGATTTTTCCATGTCGTCCCCTCACCGTGTCGAGGAGTCCACGTGCATCACCCCCCCAGTGCTGGCATGGTGCGACCCTGGAATCCACCGGTGGGCCGCTTCGGCCGGAGAGCGGCCCCCGAACAGGACGCGAACATGCGCGACCGCCTGCTGCTGCTGGCGCTGGGGACTCTCTGGCTCGGACTTCCGGGCTGCTCCTCCACCTCCGAAGAGGACCCCCCCGAGGAAGGCCCCCACTATGACGGAGGCCCGGTCTCCTGGCACCGGGACGTGCTGCCCATCCTCCAGAACCGCTGCCAGGGCTGCCATACCGACAACGGTGTCGCCCCCTTCTCGCTGGAGACCTACGACCAGGCGTCCGGCATGCACGCGGCGCTGGCCAGCTCGATCCAGGCGCGCCGGATGCCTCCGTGGATGCCCGCGGAAGGCCCCCACCGCTTCCGGGATTCGCGGCGGCTGACGCAGGGTGAGGTGGACATCCTCTCCGCCTGGTCCGAGCAGGGTGCCCCCGAGGGAAACCCCCAGGACACGCCTCCTCCCCGGGAGCCCGCGCCGCCCCTCGAGTGGACCGACCTGACCGTCGGGCCCGCTGTGCCCTACACGCCCAAGGACACGGCCGCGGACGACTACCACTGCTTCCTGTTGGATCCCCACCTCGAGCGGGGGCGGGATCTGATCGGCTTCGAGGTGATGCCAGGAGTGAAGCAGCAGGTACACCACGTGCTCCTCTTCGCCGCGCCCCGCAAGGCGGCGCTCGCCCGGGATGCGCGCGAGGCCGAGCCTGGGTGGACGTGCTTCGGTGACTCGGGGGTGGACAACGAGTCGCTGCTCGGGGCGTGGGCGCCGGGCTCTCCGCCCACCCGCTACCCGGAAGGCACGGGCGTGAGCGTGGCGGCCGACTCGGTGCTCGTCATGCAGGTGCACTACAACATCTCCCAGCGCTCCACCGAGCCGCCCCAGGGCATCACCGCCTCGGATGTCAGCGCGATGCACGGAGAGGCCAGGCCGGACCTCACACGCATGGCCTTGCAGTTCTCGCGCGAGCCCGTGGCGAAACCGGCCTCCCTGTATGCCCTGGTCGATGGAGACTTCGCCATTCCCGCGGGGGCGACGGGCTACACCCACCACGCGAAGCAGTACGTGCCCGCTGGCACCCTCTGGGGCGTGCTGCCGCACATGCACACCAAGGGCAGGCGCATCACAGTGGAGAAGGGAGGAGACTCCCTCATCGAGATTCCGGCGTGGGACTTCCACTGGCAGCAGATGTACTTCTACAAGAAGCCCCTCGAGGTGCCGCTCTTCAGCCAGCTGAAGCTCACCTGCACCTGGGACAATCCCACGTCCCGCACGGTGAGGTGGGGCGAGGGCACCGATGACGAGATGTGTCTGGCCTACCTGTACATGACGGAGTGACTCGCTCCCGCGAGCACGGCGAGGAACACCGATGAGACAGCAAGGAACATGGAGAGGCGGACTGCATCTTGGAGCACTCGTGGGAGCACTGCTCTGCGCGGGCAGCCTGGAGGCCCGGGCCGACGAGCCGGGCGCTATCACCCAGGAGGAACGCGCCCCCCAGCGGCGTGGCATCGCCACCGTCCGGGCGAGCTGGCGGACGGGCGTACCGGACTACGTCGGGGCGTCGCTGACGGTGCACGCCCTCCCGGTGGTGGACGTGGAGGTGGGCGCCACGCTCGTCAACCCCGTCATTGGCTCCCTGTACCTCCGGGCCGGCCCGCGCTTCAGCCTGTATGAGGGCCGGAACAACGCGGGACGGGGCCTGTCGCTGCGGCTGTCGGCGCTCGCGGGCGCGCGCAACACCGCCGCCTACGCGGTGAGCCAGGGAAACTGGACCGGGCAGTGGGGGCTCAACGTCGTGGGAACACTCGAGGGGACGTACTGGGTGCTGCGCTATCTCGGCGTGAGCGCGCAGCTCGTCGCCGGTGGCACCACCTACCTCCCCTGGCAAGGCCCCGTGCGGACCCTGCGGGGTCCTCTGACGCCCGACGCACGGTTCTCGCTCGGCCTGTCCTTCTGAGCGCTCACTGGGAATCGTACGAGCGTTCGTCAAGATGAAGGGGCGAGAACGGGTGCACGCCCCCACCCAACCGGAGACACGGGCCAGGAGGCGCTCCCGCTCCGGCCCGGTAACACACGGGCCAGACAAAGGCCGGAGCGCCCGCGCTGGCTCCGGCCAGCCCTGGCCCTCGTCGGCTCCCTCCCCTGTCACAAATCCCATCCCGCCCACTCCACTTTTCAGCCAGCGGTGTGGCCATGTCGGCCCTCCATCGCTGGCAACCAAGCGAGGAGATGCGATGAGTGCCAGCGGACTTCAGAGCTTCGCCTTCCATCGTCACGAGCAATCCGATGTCGTGGATGCCATCCGGCCCATTGTCGGTTTCGACAGACCCCTGCCCGATGGCCGTCCCGCCATCGCCGGGCTCGACCCGGAGACAGCGGCCAGGCGCTACCTCACGGAGGCCTTCGCCAGCCCGGCCCTCCCCACCTTCAACACGCCGGAAATCGACGGCAAGGCCTCCGAATTCCGCACCCTGGGCACGGAGAACGTTCCGCTCACCGGAACCCAGGTGGTGAAGTTCCGGCAGGTCTACAGGCGCATCCCCATCTACGGCTCGCTGATCACCGTCGAGCTGGACGAGAACAACGAGCTGCTCGCCCTCAACTCCACCCTGGGGACCCCGCCCGCGGACCTGAACGTGATGGCGACCCTCTCGCCCGCGCAGGCCATGGACGTCGTCCGCCAGCGCGCCGGCCAGGACGCCGAGTCGATCAACGCCCTGCCCCGCCTCGTCTTCTACTTCCACGAGCCCGAGCAGCACTGGCACCTGGCCTACCTCGTCGAGAACGTCACCCGGCGCCAGCCGGACACCCCGAAGGGCGCCATGCGGCGCGCGCCAGAGCTGATGGATTACATCGTCGACGCCCACTCCGGGAACCTCATCGCCGAGCTGCCGAGAACCCAGAGCATCCACCCCCAGGGCATGCAGCCCACCCAGGAGCTCCTCTTCCGCAGGCGGCGCATGGAGCCCGAGTTCGAAGAGGCCGCCGACGGCCTGGGCGTGCGCCGGAAGTTCGCGGCGAAGAAGATGGGCGAGGTGTGGAAGCTCATCGACAGCGAGCTCAACGTGCACACCTACGACTTCAGCTTCCACGACCTGGAGCGGGACGAGAGGCTGCTGCCAGGCGCGTACGTGGGCCGCCCGCCGGAGCCGTGGGATCCCGCCGCGGTGAGCGCGCACGCCAACGCCGTGGCGGTGGCGCTCTTCCTGCGCAAGGTGCTCAAGCGCGAGGGGCTCGACAACCGTGGAGGCCCCGTCATCTCCAGCATCAACTGCTGCTACGGCGGCGGCGGCGGCAAGGAGTGGCACAACGCCGCGTGGATCGGCACGCAGATGGTGTACGGACAGCGCGCCGCCCAGGGTGGTGGCATCCGCTCGTACGCGGTGGCCCTGGACGTGGTGGCTCATGAAATCCTCCACGGCCTCACGGACCACACCGCCCGGCTCGAGTACGCCGGCATGTCCGGGGCGCTCAACGAGTCCTACTCGGACATCTTCGGCGTCATCGTGTCCAACCTGAACAACCCGGACGTGGGGACCTGGAACTGGGAGATGGGCGAGGAGCTGGAGACCTCGGGCATCCCCATCCGCGACCTGAGCCAGCCGGAGAAGTACAACCAGCCGGCGCACATGAAGGACTACGAGTTCCTGGCCGTGGGCCCGCTCACGGACTGGGGCGGGGTGCACACCAACAGCGGCATCCACAACAAGGCGGCCTACCACCTGCTCACCTCCAAGGACGCCCAGGGCAACTTCCTCTTCGACCCGCGCGAGGTGGCGGCGATCTTCTACCTGGCGCTCACCCAGCACCTGTCGCGCACGTCCAAGTTCATCGACAGCCGGCGCGGGGTGGAGCTGGCCGCGCGCACCTTCCTCCGCAACGACCCGCGCCAGAAGGAGAAGCTCGCCGCCATTGGCGCCGCCTTCGACGCGGTGGGCATCACCTCCAACCTCGGCGCCAACTTCGAGCCCAACAAGCTGTCGAGTTGAGGGACACGCAACCTTTCCAGGGCTCCTGCGATAATACCTCCGGACCGAGGCTCCCCTCCGAGCCGGGCTCCGGAGGTATTCCATGGATCCGATCAGCCGCCGCCCCCTTGCCGTCAGGACCCCCACCGCGTCCGCGCCCCAGGCGGCCCCGTCCGCCCCAACCACCGCCCAGACGGTGAACACCGCCCAGACGGTGGGGCACACGCAGAAGAGCGGCTTCGAGGCCCCGGGCGTGAAGGCCGCCGCCCCTGCCCCCATCGCCACCTGGCGGGCTCCGGCGGACTCGGAGCTGGGACGGGCCCTCAGCGGCATGCTCGAAAAGCTGAAGCAGTGCTCCATCACCATCAAGGGTGACACGCCGGAGAGCCTCTTCCGGCGGGCCATCCTCGACAACAAGCACGTGACGAACGAGCAACTGCTCGCCATGTCCAAGGTGACGCTGGAGCAGCTCGACTCCGGCCCGGAGACGCGCCAGAAGGTCCTGGAGAAGATTCCCAACGCCCGCGAGCTGCCCGTCCACAAGTTCACCGTGGCCATGATGTCGGCGGTGACGGGGATTGATCCCCAGAAGCTGTCCGAGGCCTGTCCGGACCTGGGGATGACCGGAGCGCCGAACACCCCCCTGCTCTACGCGGCGAAGACGGAGCGCATGCAGCGCTCCACGGCCCTGCACGACTTCACGGACTACTTCCGGGGGGCGGGCATCCAGGGGCTCAACAAGGCCGTGTGGGGTGTTGAGAACCGGGTGTTGTCGGCCATCGTCAGCGCACTGGGCGGAGGCCGCTACTAGCGGTTAACTTCTCCGGCCCATGGACGAACCCAACGGCCGGCTCATCCAGACCCTCATCGACGCGCGCAGGCACCACTGCTTCCCCCCGGACATCCGTGCCGGGGCGCCGGAGCTCATCGACAAGGTGCTGGCGCTGCTCTTCCCCCACTTCGCCGAGCGGCTGGACTGTAGCGCCGTCGGCGTCCGCTCCGAGGTGGCGGTGGTGGAGGCCATCCTCACGCGTGCCCTGGACACGCTCGCCCCGCGCTATCCGGGCATGGCTCCGGACCTGCCCCGGCGCTTCATGGAGCAGCTCCCGGACATCTACGCCTGGCTGCGCCAGGACGCCGACGCCATCTTCGAGGCCGACCCCGCCGCCCGGAGCGTGGACGAGGTCATCCTCACCTACCCGGGCTTCCAGGCCATCGCCATCTACCGGATCGCCCACACCCTGCATGTGCTGGGCTTCCCGCTGCTGCCCCGCCTGCTCACGGAGCTGGGCCACCAGCGCACCGGCGTGGACATCCACCCGGGGGCCACCATCGGGCGGCGCTTCGTCATCGACCACGGCACCGGCGTGGTGATTGGCGAGACCACCCTCATCGGCAACGGGGTGAAGATCTACCAGGGCGTGACGCTGGGCGCGCTCCAGGTGCAGAAGGCCCTGGCGGACAAGAAGCGCCACCCGACCATCGAGGACGACGTGGTCGTCTACGCCAACGCCACCATCCTCGGCGGCGGCACCGTGGTGGGCCGCGGCAGCATCATCGCGGGCAACGCCTTCATCACCCAGAGCATTCCCCCCGAGTCCGTGGTCTCCCGCCGCAGCGAGGTGCGCCACCGACACGGAGGTGCGGAATTCGATGAGCTGGAGTATCACATCTGATATAGCAGACGTCCATCTGCCACGGCAGACACCTTCACCCTACGAGGCTCCAGACCCATGACGGTGAACAACATCCTCGAGACGATCGGCAACACGCCCCACGTCCGCATCAACCGGCTCTTTCCCTCGCGCGTCGAGGTGTACATCAAGCTGGAACGGGCCAATCCGGGCGGGAGCATCAAGGACCGCATTGGCCTGTCGATGATCGAGGACGCCGAGAAGCGGGGCATCCTCAAGAAGGACAGCGTCATCATCGAGCCCACGTCGGGCAACACGGGCATCGGCCTGGCGATGGTGGCGGCGGTGAAGGGCTACAAGCTCATCCTGGTGATGCCCGAGTCGATGAGCATCGAGCGGCGCCGGCTGATGGCGGCGTACGGGGCCACCTTCGAGCTGACGCCGAGGGCACAGGGCATGAAGGGCGCGATCGCTCGGGCGCAGGAGATGGTGGCGCAGACGCCGAACGCGTGGATGCCGCAGCAGTTCGAGAACGAGGCGAACATCGAGGTCCACAAGCGCACCACGGCGCAGGAGATCCTCAAGGACTTCCCCCAGGGCCTGGACTACATCATCACGGGCGTGGGAACGGGCGGTCACATCACGGCATGCGCCGAGGTGCTCAAGCCCAAGTGGCCGAAGCTGAAGGTGTTCGCGGTGGAGCCGGTGAAGTCGCCCGTCATCAGCGGCGGACAGCCGGGGCCGCACCCCATCCAGGGAATCGGCGCGGGCTTCATCCCGAAGAACCTGCACAAGGACGCGCTGGACGGCGTCATCCAGGTGGCCGAGGAGGAGGCCTTCGAGTTCACCAAGCGGTCGGCGCGCGAGGAGGGCATCTTCGTGGGCATCTCCTCGGGAGCGGCGCTGGCGGCGGTGAACAAGAAGCTGGCGGAGATCCCCGACGGGAGCCGCGTGCTGACCTTCTGCTACGACACGGGCGAGCGCTACCTCTCCATCGAGAACCTCTTCCCCGCGCAGTAGCACCCCTCTCCCCCAGACGGTTGGGGTGAGGGTCCATGGGCCCTCCCCCTCGAGGACTCACTTCCCCGAGAACGCCCGCACCATCTCCACGAGCCGGTCGATCTCCCCGGGCTGGTTGTAGAAGTGGGGCGAGATGCGGATGCGCCCGCGGCGGAGCGAGAAGCTGACGTTGCGCTCGGAGAGGTACGAGCCGAGCGCTCTCACCTCGCCCCGGGGAGGCAGGAAGGTGAGGATGCCGGCGCGGTGCTCGGGAGAGGGCCCGGTCTCGCACCCGATGGCGCGCAGCCCGGCATCGAGCTGGGAGAGCAGCTCCCGGATGCGCGCCTCGACGTTCTCCATCCCCACTTCCAGGAGCAGGCCCAGGGCGGCCCCGAGCGCATAGATGCCGGCGTAGTTGTGGCTCCCCTCCTCGAACTTCGTGGCGTCCGGGCGCAGCTCGAAGTGGGAGCGGTTGAAGTTCCAGGCATCCGTGGTGGAGCGCCAGCCGACGAGCACGGGCCGCACGCGCGGCAGCACGTTCCGGTCCACGTAGAGGAAGCCGATGCCCGAGATGCCGAGCATCCACTTGTGGCTGTCGGCGCTGAGGAAGTGGACGCGGCTCTTCTTCACGTCCACTGGAATGCAGCCCACGCTCTGGATGCCATCCACGCAGAAGAGGACGCCCGAGCGCTCGCAGAGCGCGCCAATGGCCTCCAGGTCGGTGCGGTAGCCGGAGGCGAACTGGACGGAGCTCAGGGCGACGAGCCGGGTGCGTGGGGTGAGCGCGGCGGCCACGGCCTCGGGGGTGACACCGCCGTCCCGAGACTCTATCTCGCGGACAACGACGCCACGGTCGCGCAGGTGGAGCCAGGGGTAGACGTTGGAGGGGTACTCGACGGACGCCGCGACGGCGACCTCGTCTCCGGGCCGCCAGTCGAGTCCCTCGGCGACGAGCCCGAGCCCATGGCTGGTGTTGCGCACGAGGGCGATCTCCTCGGGCGCTGCGCCAATCATCCGGGCGGCGAGCGTGCGGGTGTTCTCGGTCCGAGCCTCCCAGCCACGCTCGAAGCGGACGCCGTGGTGGAGCACGTCCTCCATCCACTCGCGCACGGCGGTGGCGACACGCTGGCTGGTAGGCGAGACGCCCGCGTGGTTGAAGTAGAGCTGCTCCTGCACGACGGGGAACTCGGAGCGGTACGCGTCGAGATCGGGGGGCGGAGTCATGGCGGGAGCATCATGCCAAGGACGGCGCGCTCGGGTGAGGAAACGCGCCGTCCGGCCCTCGGGAGGCTACTGCGCGGCCTTCGCCGTGGGCGCCACCGACGGGCCCGCCGGCTTCTTCGCACCCTTCGTCCACTGATCCAACCAGTCCAGCACCGCGTCATGCCACTGGATGCTGTTGGCCGGCTTCACCACCCAGTGGTTCTCGTCCGGGAAGTAGATGAGCTTGGACGGAATGCCCCGGCGCTGGAGCACCGTGAAGGTGGCCAGGCCCTGCGTGTCCACCACGCGGAAGTCCTGCCCGCCGTGGATGACCAGCATCGGCGTCTTCCACTTCGCCACGTGGTCGATCGGGTTGTGCTTGGTGTAGCCCTCCGGCTTCTCCCACGGCGTGCCACCGTGCTCCCACTCGGGGAACCACAGCTCCTCCGTGTTGAAGTACGCCAGCTTCTCGTCGAGGTTGCCGTCGTGGGTCACCAGGCACCGGAAGCGGTCCGGCATCTGGCCGGCGATCCAGTTGATCATGTACCCGCCGTAGCTCGCGCCCAGCGCGCACACCTTGTCGCCATCCAGGAAGCCGTAGCGCTTGATGGCGGCCTCCAGGCCCTTCTGCAGATCCTCCAGCGGCTTGCCACCCCAGTCCCCGCTGATGGCATCCGTGAAGGCCTGGCCGTAGCCCGTCGAGCCGTGGAAGTCGATCATCACCGCCGCGTAGCCCCGGCCCGCGTACGTCTGCGGGTTCCACCGGTAGTGGAAGTGGTTGCCGAAGCTGCCCTGCGGACCACCGTGGATGAGGAAGGCCACCGGGTACTTCTTCTTCGGGTCGAAGTCGGCCGGCTTCACCACGTAGCCGCGCACCGTCTCGCCATTCCAGCCCGGGAACTCGAACTGCTCATAGTCACCGAAGCGGATGCGGGCCACGGCCTCCTCGTTCACGCGCGTGAGCTGGCGCAGCTCACTCCCGTCCGCGTGCACCGAGTACAGGTCCGCGGGCGACTTCAAGTCATCCCGCAGGAAGACGACGCGACCGTCCGGCAGGGGCTGCGGCTCGCCGGCACTGCCCGGCCCGCTGAGCGCGCGCACCTGGCCGCTCGCCACGTCGATGGAGAAGACGGGGTGCTGACCGATGTCATCGGCGGTGACGAGCACCGACTTGCCATCCGCGGTCCAGGCGAGCGAGCCAGCCGAGCGATCCCACGGCTCGGCGAGGACGCGCTCCTTGCCCTCGGGCCACGAGCGCAGCACCACGCGCAGGCGGTCCGACTCGAAGCCCGGACGCGACATGGCCAGGTACGCGAGCGTCTTGCCATCCGGGCTGAACACGGGCTGCGTGTCCGTGGCGCGGTTCTTCTCGGTGAGCTTCTTCGGCGCACCGGGCTTGTCCAGCGGGGCGAGGAAGAGATCCAGATCAGTGGACCAGGACTCGCTGGCGCCCACGTCGCGCGCGGTGAAGACGAGCCCCTTGCCATCCGGGGTGAAGGTGAACTCCTCCGGGCCGCCGAAGGGCTTGCTGGGGCCGTCGGCATCCATGCCCACCATCACGTCGCGAGGGGCGGCGCTGCCATCCACCGGCAGGACGAAAAGGTGGTTGCGCCGGCCATCCGACCACGCGTCCCAGTGACGGGCGAAGAGCTTGTCGTAGACGCGGCCGGTGGTCTTCTTCTGCGCCTGCTCCTTCTGGCGCTGGGTGGTGCACTCCAGCGTGGGGCAGTCGGGGTAGACCTCCAGGGCGACGGCGAGCGTCTTGCCATCGCGCGACAGGGCGAAGGCGCCCACGTCCAGGGGCAGCTTCGTGACGGCCCGCGACTCCCCTCCATCCAGCGGGAGGCGGAACACCTGACTGGAGCCGCCGCGCGAGGAGAGGAAGTAGAGGCTCTGGCCGTCCGGGCCCCAGACGGGCTGGCCTTCACTCTCGGGGGACTGCGTGAGCTGGCGCAGGCCGCTGCCGTCGGCGTTGACGAGCCACAGGTCGGTGCGGCCCTTGTTGGCCTCCAGGTCGGTGGTGCGCAGCACGAAGGCGATGCGCTTGCCATCCGGGGACACGCTCGGATTGCTGATCCGGCGCATCGTGACCTGGTCCTGGATGGTGTAGGGCTGGGATTTGGCGGGAGCGGCGGAAAGGGCGAGCGCCGCGACGAGGGAGAGCGTCAAAGGGTCCTCCGTGCGAGTCAACCGCTCACGTCCCGCGGCACTGCCGGGGCGCGAGGCGGGTGGACGGTGCCCGTTTCAACCGTCGCTGTCCACCGTTCATCCCGACGGCCAGAAGGGCAACCGACGCCCCGGTCTCCGACCCGCACGCGGAGTCACGCCCCCTCCCTGGACGACCGGGTGCGTCAACCGCGGGCCGCGCGGGTCCGCGCACGGCGCTTCGAACCAGCCCCGGAAGCCGAGCGCCCGGATTTCGCCGTGGACTTCCGCTTCCGGCTCGCGGGCGGCTTGCGGGTGGACGTGGAAGACGACGACTTCTTCTTCGACTTCTTCGACGCCTTCACCGGGGCCTTCTTCCGAGGCTCCTTCTTCTGCTCCTCCGTGGTCGCGAGGATGGTGCCCCGGCAGGTGGCCGCACCACAGCGGCAGACGTAGAGCCGCTCCTCCTCCTCGCCCATGTCCTCGGTGCGGTCGTAGGCGTAGTCGTAGCAGAGCTCATCGCCCACGGAGATGTCGCGCCGGGCATAGATGTAGATGCGGTCTCCCTCGAGGAAGGCCTGGCAGTTGGGATCGCACGAGTGGTTGATGAACCGTGCGTCGTTGCCCTCGTGGGCCGCGTCGATGACCGTGTCCTCGTCCACGTTGAAGAGGAAGGTGTGGTGGCGCGACATGGCGGTGTCGTCGTAGCGCTCATCCGCCGCGGATTGGGAGATGCGCTGGCCGACGTACTCGATGATGCGCGCGCCCTTGCGGATGGGCCGCGTGGCGAACGCCCCCTGGCCCTGGATGGACGAGGACCTCAGCTCGAAGGGCTGGGGCGTGAGGGTGGGCATCTTGCGGGAGGTGGGCTTCTTGGTGGTGGGAGCTGGCATCGGTAGGTAGAGACGCGCCGGGTCAGGCGCGGTAGGGTGCCTCAGTCGGACCTCTGAGGAAAGAAAGGCGCTCGGCGATGCGGCTGTGGCTCATTCTCGGCGCGGCAAACGCGTTCCTGTCCGTGGCGGCGGGAGCATTCGGTGCGCATGGGCTCCGGGCAAGACTCACCCCGGACATGTTGACCATCTTCGAAACCGGCGCGCGATACCACATGTATCACTCGCTCGGGTTGATCGCGATCGGACTGCTGGCGCAGCTGCGTCCCAGCCCACTGTTGAACGGGGCGGGCTGGGCGATGCTGGCCGGCATCCTCCTGTTCTCCGGCAGCCTGTACGCGCTGGCGCTCACCGGCGTGCGCGCCCTGGGCGCCATCACCCCGCTTGGCGGGACGGGCTTCCTCGTGGGCTGGGTGCTGTTCGCCCTCGCCGCCTGGCGCCAGACGAGCTGAGCCGGTCCACATCATTCCCTCCGCGGAAGTCCCTGGTGGCGCCCGGGCCGAGCCCCAGCGGCATGGCGGGTCCCCGCTCCCCCGCCCCCTTGGTGGAGGCCTCCGGCGGGTGCATCCGCCCCACGGGATACCCACCGTACTCCCTGGAGGTGAAGCACCATGGCGGACGAGCCCGAAGGCATGGGAGAGCAACAGCTGGATCTGCGTGCTCGACGGCGCGAGGCCCGGAGGACCCAGACGTACGCGCTCTTCCTGAAGGACTTCTGCGCGGCGAGTGGACTTCCCAGGGATCGGGCGGAGAAGGCACTCGTGTCGGTGTTGTGCGCGCTGGAGCAGCGGCTCATCAAGGGCGAGGCGGATGACCTGCGGGCCCAACTCCCGATGAAACTCCAGGAAGCGCTCCAGGCCTGCAATCCGCAGCGCGAGCGGCCCGTGTGGAAGTTCGGCCTGGACGAGTTCCTCCAGATGGTGGCGGAGGACATCGGTGGCGACAGGGCCCAGGCCGAGAGCGTGACCCGGGCGGCCTTCGCCACGGTGCGGGCCCACATCACCGAGGGTGAAGCCGAGCAGGTGGGGCACGAGCTGCCCGCGGATCTCCGGGCGCTGTGGGCGCGGCCCATCTGACCGCGCGGAGCACGAATCAGGTTTTCTTTCGCGTGCCTGGCCCCTCAAGTAGGGTCGCCCGCGACCTTTTGCGCGTGGGTGCACCCGATGGAAGAGACGCCGCAACCCAGGCTTGGCTCACGGCTCCGGATGGCCCGGGTGCGCATGGATCTCACCCAGGAGCAGGTGGCCAGATCGGTGGGGTTCGTCCCTGCCGTCTACGGGCGCATCGAGCGCGGGGACATGGTGCCCAGCGTCCCCAAGCTGCGTGAGCTGTGCCTCCTGCTGGGCGTTTCGGCCGATGTGCTCCTCTCCCTGGGCCCTCCGGAGAACGCGCCTTCGGCCCCGCCTCCCCTGGACGCCCCCGAGGCGTCCCCGGAGCTGCGGCGCCTCACCCTGCTCGTGCGCGAGCTGCCTCCTGATAGACTCCGGCTGTTCCAGGTGGCGCTCGAGACGATCGCTGCCCCCGACGATGAGCCAGATGTTGGCTAACCGGCAGTTTCCAGTCCCCCGCCCTCGGGACGTCCCCTGGCCAACACTTGCTTGTCCGGTTGGCTGCCTGGACGTCAATCAGCCGACAGCCCGTTCAGGGTTCGCCCTGGGTTGAGGTGTCCGGAGGCAGTAAAGAAGCCCGGTGTCTGATCCGGCTCGCGCTTCCCCCGCCCCGCTCACCATGTCCTCGCCCCCCGCTCCCCCCCGCGTCGATGTGTTGGCCGTTGATGATACGCCCGCCAACCTCCGTTCCCTGGAGGTGCTGATGGCGGACCTGGGGGCCAACATCGTCCCCGCCTCCTCGGGTGACGAGGCGCTGCGCCTGCTGCTGGAGCGCGACTTCGCCCTCATCCTCCTGGACGTGCAGATGCCTGGGATGGATGGCTATGAGACCGCGAGCCTCATCCGCATGCGCGAGCGCACGCGGCACATCCCCATCATCTTCATCACCGCCTTCAACCGCAGCGAGGTGAACGTCACGCGCGGCTACGAGCTGGGCGCGGTGGACTACCTCTTCAAGCCCATCGTCCCGGAGATCCTCCGGACAAAGGTGGGCGTCTTCCTGGAGCTGCACCGCAAGAAGGAGGAGGTGCGCCGCCAGGCGGAGCTGCTGCGGCAGGCGGAGAACCGCGAGCACGAGCAGCAACTGGCTGAGGCGCGTGCGCACTACGAGCGCTCCCTGCTGGAGCAGGAAGTGGAGCGCGAGCGCAAGGTGTCCGAGGCCCGCGAGCAGCGAGCCCTGGAGCTCGCGCGGCTGGTGAAGGAGAAGGAGCAGGCCCAGGCGGCACTGCACGAGAGCAACGCGCGGCTGCGGCTGCTGGCGGATACCGCCAGTCAGCTGTTGAAGGGCGCCGACGGAAACACCCTCCTGGACAGCGTCCACCATCAGATCGCCGAGCACCTGGGACTCGAGGTCTGCCTGGGCTACTTCCTCCGGGAGCACAACGGCCCGCTGGAGCTCACGGCCCACGCGGGCATCCCGGCCAGCATGATTCCCAGACTGGAGCACCTGGAGCACGGACAGGGTGTCGCGGGCCGGGTGGCCGCCGAGCAGAAGCGGTGGATGCTCGACGCCGGCGCCGCCGCCAACGGCCCCTCGCCAGATGCCGCTCCGGAGCTGGGCCTGGCCGCGCTCGCGTGCTACCCGCTGCTCAGCCAGGGACGCGTGCTGGGGACGCTCGCCTTCGGCACCCGCACCATGCGCGTCTTCTCCCAGGACGAGCTCTCCCTCATGCAGGGCGTGTGCGATCAGGTGGCCGTGGCACTGGAGCGCGAGCGCCTCATCGATGCGCTGCGCGAGGCGGACCGCCGCAAGGACGAGTTCCTCGCCATGCTGGCCCACGAGCTGCGCAATCCCCTGGCCCCCGTGCGCTCGGCGCTCGAGGTCTTCCGGATGCGCATGTGGCAGGACAACGTCATCCAGCGCGCCATCGCCAGCGCGGACCGCCAGGTGGCGCACATGACGCGGCTGGTGGATGACCTGCTGGACGTCAGCCGCATCACCCGCGGCAAGGTGGAGATCAAACCCATCCTCCTGTCGCTGACGGACCTGGTGGAAGGGGCCGTCCAGGCCTGCGAGCCCATCATCAGCCAGCGCCGCCACGAGCTCACCGTCTCGCTGCCCTCCGAGCAGCTCATGCTCAACGTGGACCCCACCCGCATGACGCAGGTGGTGGCCAACCTGCTGCACAACGCGGCCAAGTACACGCCCTCGGGCGGCCGCATCCAGTTGCACGCCGAGCGCCAGGGGGACGAGCTGCTCCTCTCCGTGCGTGACAACGGCATCGGCCTGCGGCCGGAAATGCTCCACCGTGTCTTCGAGCTCTTCGTCCAGGTAGACCCGGGCAGCGACCGGGCGCAGGGCGGGCTCGGCCTGGGCCTCACCCTGGTGCGCAGCCTGGTGGAGATGCACGGCGGCGCCGTGTCCGCGCGCAGCGAGGGCATCTCCAAGGGCAGCGAGTTCACCGTCCGCCTGCCTCTGCCCCAAGAGACCCCCGCGGCGCTCTCGCTCCCCAGCATGGCGAAGGCCTCCACCACCGCCAACAAGCTGCAGCCGCT
The DNA here is from genome assembly GCF_003044305.1 of Vitiosangium sp. GDMCC 1.1324. Taxonomy (GTDB): domain Bacteria; phylum Myxococcota; class Myxococcia; order Myxococcales; family Myxococcaceae; genus Archangium. The sequence goes on from NZ_PZOX01000010.1 coordinate 342,994, forward strand.
CCACATCCTCCTCGTGGAGGACAACCCGGACATCCGCGAGACACTGCGCGACCTGCTCGAGCTCCACGGCCACCGCGTGGAGGAGGCCAGTGATGGGCGCTCGGCGGTGGAGCTGGTGCTCTCCCAGCACCCCCAGGTGGCGCTGGTGGACATCGGGCTGCCGGAGCTGGACGGCTACAAGGTGGCCGAACTGGTCCGCGCCTCCGCCAACGGCGCCGACACCCGGCTGGTGGCCCTCACGGGCTACGGCCACCCCGAGGACCGCAAACGCGCGCTCGAGGCCGGCTTCGATGCCCACCTCGTCAAGCCGGTGTCCTCGGATGACCTGTCACAAGTCCTGAAGAAACTCTGCACGGCGGCCTAGACCGCTCGCATTCCGCCTCATTGGACGGGACGCCTCCCCCAAGCGGCCCCTTCCACCGAGTCCGTAGCACAGGAGATGCCCCCCACCATGGCAACGCAGTCCACGAAAGCGCAGCCCGACAACGCGCTCGATCCCAAGCTTCTCCTCAAGACGATTCAATCCATCCGCAAGGGTGACTTCAGCGTTCGCATGCCCGAGGACCGGACCGGGACCACGGGAAAAATCTACGACACGCTCAACGAGATCATCACCCTCAACGAGGCGATGACGCACGAGTTCGAGCGCATCAGCCAGGTGGTGGGCCGAGAGGGCCGCATCTCCCAGCGCATCACGCTCAGCGGCGCCACGGGCGGCTGGCAGGCGAGCGTGGAGGCGGTGAACACGCTCATCACCGACCTGGTCCAGCCCACCACCGAGGTGGCCCGTGTCATTGGCGCGGTGGCCAAGGGTGACCTCACGCAGACCATGGCGCTCGACTTCGAGGGCCGCGAGCTCAAGGGCGAGTTCCTGCGCACCGCCAAGGTCGTCAACAGCACCGTGGCCCAGCTCGCCTCGTTCGCCAGCGAAGTGACGCGCGTGGCTCGCGAGGTGGGTACGGAAGGCAAGCTGGGCGGCCAGGCCGTGCTGCGCGGCGTGTCCGGCACCTGGAAGGAGCTCACCGACAGCGTGAACATGATGGCGAGCAAGCTCACCGATCAGGTGCGCGACATCGCCAAGGTGACGACCGCCGTCGCCAACGGAGACCTGAGCAAGAAGATCACCGTGGACGCGAAGGGTGAAATCCTCGAGCTCAAGAACACCATCAACACGATGGTGGACCAGCTCTCCTCCTTCGCTTCCGAAGTGACGCGCGTGGCGCGCGAAGTGGGTACGGAAGGAAAGCTGGGCGGCCAGGCCGTCGTGCAGGGCGTGTCCGGCACGTGGAAGGACCTCACGGACAACGTGAACTCCATGGCCAGCGGCCTCACCGCCCAGGTGCGCAACATCGCCGAGGTGACCACCGCCGTGGCCCGCGGCGACCTCTCCAAGAAGATCACCGTGGACGTGAAGGGCGAGATTCTGGCCCTGAAGAACACCATCAACACGATGGTGGACCAGCTCTCCTCCTTCGCCTCCGAAGTGACCCGCGTCGCCAAGGAAGTGGGCACGGAAGGAAAGCTGGGCGGCCAGGCGCAGGTGGAGGGCGTCGCCGGTACGTGGAAGGACCTCACCGACAACGTGAACTCCATGGCCGGCTCGCTCACCACCCAGGTGCGCGACATCGCCAAGGTGACGACCGCCGTCGCCAACGGTGACCTGAGCAAGAAGGTCACCGTGGACGTGAAGGGCGAAATCCTCGAGCTCAAGAACACCATCAACACGATGGTGGACCAGCTCTCCTCCTTCGCCTCCGAAGTGACGCGCGTGGCACGCGAGGTGGGCACGGAAGGAAAGCTGGGCGGCCAGGCCGTGGTGCGTGGCGTCGCCGGTACGTGGAAGGACCTCACGGACAACGTGAACAGCATGGCCAGCGGCCTCACCGCCCAGGTGCGCGACATCGCCAAGGTGGCGACCGCCGTTGCCAACGGTGACCTCGGCCAGAAGGTCACCGTGGACGTGAAAGGTGAAATCCTTGAGCTGAAGAACACCATCAACAAGATGGTGGACAACCTCAACACCTTCTCTGGCGAAGTGACCCGCGTGGCCCGCGAGGTGGGCACGGAAGGAAAGCTGGGTGGTCAGGCGAAGGTCGAGGGCGTGTCCGGCACGTGGAAGGACCTCACGGACAGCGTGAACTCCATGGCCGGTTCTCTCACCACCCAGGTGCGAGACATCGCGGACGTCACCACGGCAGTGGCCCGCGGCGACCTCAGCAAGAAGGTCACTGTGGACGTGAAGGGCGAGATCCTCGCCCTGAAGAACACCATCAACACGATGGTGGACAACCTCAACACCTTCTCCGGCGAAGTGACCCGCGTCGCCCGCGAAGTGGGTACCGAGGGCAAGCTGGGCGGTCAGGCCAAGGTGGAAGGCGTCAGCGGCACGTGGAAGGACCTCACGGACAACGTGAACTCCATGGCCAGCGGCCTCACCGACCAGGTCCGTAACATCGCCGAGGTGACCACCGCCGTTGCTCGCGGTGATCTGAGCAAGAAGATCACCGTGGACGCGAAGGGTGAAATCCTCGAGCTGAAGAACACCATCAACACGATGGTGGACCAGCTCTCCTCCTTCGCTTCCGAAGTGACGCGTGTGGCGCGCGAAGTGGGTACGGAAGGAAAGCTGGGCGGCCAGGCCGTCGTGCAGGGCGTGTCCGGCACGTGGAAGGACCTCACGGACAACGTGAACTCCATGGCCAGCGGCCTCACCGCCCAGGTGCGCAACATCGCCGAGGTGACCACCGCCGTGGCCCGCGGCGACCTCTCCAAGAAGATCACCGTGGACGTGAAGGGCGAGATTCTGGCCCTGAAGAACACCATCAACACGATGGTGGACCAGCTCTCCTCCTTCGCCTCCGAAGTGACCCGCGTCGCCAAGGAAGTGGGCACGGAAGGAAAGCTGGGCGGCCAGGCGCAGGTGGAGGGCGTCGCCGGTACGTGGAAGGACCTCACCGACAACGTGAACTCCATGGCCGGCTCGCTCACCACCCAGGTGCGCGACATCGCCAAGGTGACGACCGCCGTCGCCAACGGTGACCTGAGCAAGAAGGTCACCGTGGACGTGAAGGGCGAAATCCTCGAGCTCAAGAACACCATCAACACGATGGTGGACCAGCTCTCCTCCTTCGCTTCCGAAGTGACGCGCGTGGCGCGCGAGGTGGGCACGGAAGGAAAGCTGGGCGGCCAGGCCGTGGTGCGTGGCGTCGCCGGTACGTGGAAGGACCTCACCGACAGCGTGAACAGCATGGCCGGTGGCCTCACCGCCCAGGTGCGCGACATCGCCAAGGTGACGACCGCCGTCGCCAACGGTGACCTGAGCAAGAAGGTCACCGTGGACGTGAAGGGTGAAATCCTCGAGCTCAAGAACACCATCAACAAGATGGTGGACAACCTCAACACCTTCTCCGGCGAAGTGACCCGCGTCGCCCGCGAGGTGGGTACGGAAGGAAAGCTCGGCGGTCAGGCGAAGGTCGAGGGCGTGTCCGGCACGTGGAAGGACCTCACGGACAACGTGAACTCCATGGCCAGCGGCCTCACCGACCAGGTGCGCAACATCGCCGAGGTGACCACCGCCGTGGCTCGCGGTGACCTCTCCAAGAAGATCACCGTGGACGTGAAGGGCGAAATCCTGGAGCTCAAGAACACCATCAACACGATGGTGGACCAGCTCTCCTCGTTCGCTTCCGAAGTGACCCGCGTCGCCAAGGAAGTGGGTACGGAAGGAAAGCTCGGCGGTCAGGCCCAGGTGAAGGGCGTCAGCGGCACCTGGAAGGACCTCACGGACAACGTGAATTCCATGGCCGGCAACCTCACCGCCCAGGTGCGTGACATCGCCAAGGTGACCGCCGCCGTGGCCAATGGCGACCTCAGCAAGAAGGTCACCGTGGACGTGAAGGGCGAGCTCGCCGAGCTCAAGGGCACCATCAACACGATGGTAGACCAGCTCTCCTCGTTCGCCTCGGAAGTGACGCGCGTCGCCCGCGAGGTGGGTACGGAAGGAAAGCTGGGCGGCCAGGCCCTGGTGCAAGGCGTCGCCGGCATCTGGAAGGACCTCACCGACAACGTGAACAGCATGGCCAGCAACCTCACCGCCCAGGTGCGCGGCATCGCCACGGTGGTGACCGCCGTCGCCGCCGGTGACCTGAAGCGCAAGCTGGCCCTCGCCGCCAAGGGTGAGATCGCCGCCCTCGCCGACACCATCAACGGGATGATCGACACGCTGGCCACCTTCGCCGACCAGGTGACCACGGTGGCCCGCGAGGTGGGTATCGAAGGAAAGCTGGGCGGCCAGGCCAAGGTGCCCGGCGCGGCCGGCACGTGGCGCGACCTCACGGACAATGTGAACTCGATGGCCGGCTCGCTCACCACCCAGGTGCGCTCCATCGCCGAGGTGGCCACCGCGGTGGCCAAGGGCGACCTGACCCGAAGCATCTCCGTCGAGGCCCAGGGCGAGATGGCCGCCCTGAAGGACAACATCAACCAGATGATCGCCAACCTGCGTGACACCACGCAGAAGAACACCGAGCAGGACTGGCTGAAGACCAACCTCGCGCGCTTCACCCGCCTGCTGCAGGGCCAGCGCGAGCTGGAGACGGTCTCCAAGCTCATCCTCAAGGAGCTGGCGCCCCTGGTCCAGGCGCAGCACGGCGTCTTCTACCTCATGGACGGCGCCGAGAAGACGCAGGTGCTCCGGCTGCTCTCCACCTACGCCTACAAGGAGCGCAAGAGCCTCGCCAACTCCTTCAAGCTGGGCGAGGGTCTGGTGGGCCAGTGCGCCGTGGAGAAGGAGCGCATCCTCCTCACGGACGTGCCGGACGACTACATCCGCATCAACAGCGGCCTGGGTGAGGCCAAGCCGCTCAACATCGTCGTCCTCCCCGTCATCTTCGAGGGCCAGGTGAAGGCCGTCGTCGAGCTGGCCAGCTTCTACCGGTTCAGCGAGACGCACCTGTCCTTCCTGGACCAGCTCACCGAGTCCATCGGCATCGTGCTCAACACGATCGCCGCCGGCATGCGCACCGAGGAGCTGCTCAAGCAGTCGCAGAGCCTCGCCGACGAGCTGCGCAGCCAGCAGCAGGAGCTCACCGAGACGAACCGCCGCCTGGAGCAGCAGGCCAAGAGCCTCCAGGCCTCCGAGGAGCGCCTCAAGCAGCAGCAGGAGGAGCTGCAGCAGACCAACGAGGAGCTCGAGGAGCGCAGCCGCCTCCTCCAGGTGCAGAACATGGAGGTCGAGCGGAAGAACCGCGAGATCGAGCAGGCCAAGGTGGCCCTGGAGGAGCGCGCCCAGCAGCTCGCCCTCTCCTCCAAGTACAAGAGCGAGTTCCTGGCCAACATGAGCCACGAGCTGCGCACGCCGCTCAACAGCCTCCTCATCCTCTCCAAGCTGCTGGCGGAGAACTCCGAGGGCAACCTCAGCGGCCGCCAAGTGGAGTTCGCTCAAACCATCCACGGCGCGGGAAGCGATCTGCTCTCCCTCATCAACGACATCCTGGACCTGTCGAAGATCGAGTCCGGAATGATGAGCGTGGACGTGGACGAGGTGCCGCTCAACAGCTTGAAGGACTTCGTGGAGCGCACCTTCCGCCAGATGGCGAATGACAAGAATCTGGACTTCGAGCTCGCGTTCGCCCAAGCGCTGCCCTCGCACATCCTCACCGACGGGCGCCGGCTGCAACAGGTGCTCAAGAACCTGCTGGCCAACGCCTTCAAGTTCACCGAGAAGGGCCGCGTCACCCTCGACGTGCGCCCGGCCCTCGGCGGCTGGAGCATCGATCACCCCATCCTCAACCAGGGCGGCGCGGTGCTCGCCTTCTCCGTCAGCGACACGGGCATTGGCATCGCGGAGAACAAGCAGAAGATCATCTTCGAGGCCTTCCAGCAGGCGGATGGCACCACCAGCCGCAAGTACGGCGGCACCGGTCTGGGCCTGTCCATCAGCCGGGAGATCGCCAGGTTGCTGGGTGGCGAAATCAAGGTGGTCAGCTCCCTGGGCAAGGGCAGCACCTTCACCCTCTACGTGCCGCAGACGTATGTGCCGCCGTCCAACCAGGCGCGCCCGCAGCCCATCAGCGGCAACAGCAATGGCTCCAACGCCAGCCGGGTGGCGTCCGAGGAGCGGCTGCACGCCCTGCGCGCGGAGGTGGAGTCCGCGGTGCAGGACGCGGAGCTGGCCCGCGAGGAGGAGGTCGAGGACGACCGGCGCAACATCCAGCCGGGAGACCGGACGCTGCTCATCATCGAGGATGACATCGTCTTCGCCCGCATCATCCTCGGCCTGGCGCGCGAGAAGGGCTTCAAGGGCCTGGTGGCACTGCGCGGTGACACGGGCCTGGCCATGGCACGCCAGTACCGGCCGGAGGCCATCACCCTGGACATCGGGCTGCCCGTCATCGACGGGTGGAACCTGTTGGATCGCCTCAAGCACGACAGCCGCACCCGCCACATCCCGGTGCACATCATCTCCGCCAGCGAGGAGGAGCGCAGCCGCGGCCTGAGGTTGGGCGCCCTCGCGGTGCTGCAGAAGCCCGCCAGCCGAGACGCGCTCGGCGAGGCCCTGGGCCGGGTGAAGGGCTTCATCGAGCGGCCGGTGAAGAACCTGCTGGTGGTGGAGGACGATCAGCGCCAGCGCGAGAGCATCGTCACCCTCATTGGCAACGGCGACGTGAAGACGACTCCGGTGGGCAGCGGGCAGGAGGCCCTGGCCGCCATGCAGGAGAAGTTCTTCGACTGCGTGGTGCTGGACCTGGGCCTGCCGGACATGACGGGCCTGCAGCTCATTGAGCAGATGAAGGCCCAGGGACACACCCCGCCCATCATCGTCTACACGGGCAAGGAGCTGTCCGAGGAGGAGGAGACCGTCCTCAAGCGCGTCACCGACGCCATCATCATCAAGAGCGTCAAGTCACCCGAGCAGCTCCTGGACGAGACGGCGCTCTTCCTGCACCGCGTGGAGGCCAACCTCCCCGAGAACAAGCGGGCGATGATCAAACAGGTGCACCAGAGCGATCCGGTGCTGGCCGGCAAGAAGGTGCTGGTGGTGGACGACGACGTGCGCAACATCTTCGCCCTCACCAGCGTGCTGGAGAAGCACAAGATGCAGGTGCTCTACGCGGAGAACGGCCGCAAGGGCATCGACATCATCCGCACCACGCCGGACCTCAACGTGGTCCTCATGGACGTGATGATGCCGGAGATGGACGGCTACGAGACCATGCGCGCCATCCGCCAGGTCAACGAGCTGAAGACGCTCCCCATCATCGCGCTCACGGCCAAGGCGATGAAGGGCGACCGCGAGAAGTGCATCGACGCGGGCGCCAGCGACTACATCACCAAGCCGGTGGAGACCGAACAGCTGCTCAGCCTGCTCCGCGTGTGGCTGTTCCGCACCGCGGAGCGTCTGCACAACGGGTAACGGGCGATGAAGGATGCACTGGTGCGGGAGGCGGTGGAGGGCGAGCATGCCCTCGAGGACATCGAGCTGGAGCTGCTCCTCGAGGGCATCCTGCGGCGCTACGGACTGGACTTCCGTGGCTACGCCCGCGCATCGCTGAGGCGGCGGGTGTGGAACATGGCGCATGCCCGGAAGCTGGAGACCATCTCCGAGCTTCAGGCGAAGGTGCTGCACGACTCCGCGGTGATGGAGGAGTTGCTGCAGCACCTGTCGGTGAACACCACCACCATGTTCCGAGACCCGAGCTTCTTCGAGGCGTTCCGCGACAAGGTGGTGCCGCACCTCTTCTCGGCCCCCTTCGTGCGCATCTGGCACGCGGGGTGCTCGACGGGTGAGGAGGTGTACTCGCTGGCCATCCTCCTCATGGAGGCGGGGCTGTACGAGCGCAGCCGCATCTACGCCACGGACATGAACGCGGCCGTGGTGGAGCGGGCCAAGTCGGGCATCTTCCCGCTGGAGCACATGCGCGAGTACACCGCCAACTACCTGCGGGCCGGGGGCTCGGCGGCCTTCAGCGACTACTACACGGCCAACTACGACCACGCCATCTTCAAGGCCCCGCTGCGCAAGAACATCGTCTTCGCGCAGCACAACCTGGTGAGCGACGGCACGTTCAATGAGTTCAACGTGATTCTGTGCCGCAACGTGCTCATCTACTTCGGCCCGCAGTTGCAGGAGCGGGTACACCGGCTGCTGCACCAGTCCCTGCGCCGCTTCGGCATCCTCGCGCTGGGGCGCGGCGAGACGCTGCGCCACACGGTGATTGAAAACGACTACGACGAGGTGGACTTCCAGGAGCGCCTCTACCGGCGCCGGGCATAGGGCCCTTGCGCGGGCTCAGTGGGAGTCCGGTGGAGGGGGCTCGGCGTGCTGCTCGGGAGGGAGCTGGTGCTCCACCTTCTGGCGCACCAGACGTTGGGTGGCGATCTCCTCCTCCTCGGCCCGCTGGCGCCGGCGCACCAGGCCCTGCGACTCGTCCACGAACCAGAAGAGGACCCGGTAGAAGGCGGCGATGACGGTGAGGAGGATGGAGGAGAAGAACCAGCTCAACACGAGCCCCACCCAGCCCCCCACCACCACCCGGATGGGGTAGGTGCCCGTGAGCGGGACCAGGACGAAGGCAACATAGTGTGAGACGCAGTAGGGGCAGGACACGAGGTAGCCACACCATCGCTCCTTGCCCCCCAGCCGCTCGCGCAGGGGCGCGAAGATGCGCTCCTTGGTGATGGTCTGGGAGATGCCCATCACCACCGCGGCCACGGCGAAGAGCTGGAACAGGTCCGTCATGCGGCCAAAGGTGGCGACGGACCCGGGCGGATGCGTGGGCCCCCTTCACACGACCGGAGACCGGCCTTGCGAAGGGGCAAGCGCCGCTCAGCGCGCCCGCCGCTCCTGGCGCTCACGGGCTTCGGCCTGCTTGCGGCGCGAGGCCTCGGCGGCCGTCTCTGGAGGCACCAGCGCCTGCGGCCCACGGCCAATGAGGTCCTCCCGGCCCGCCAGTGACAGGGCCTCGCGCGCCAGCGGCCAGTGCTCGGGGTTCCAGTAGAGCAGCAGCGCCTTCTGCAGCCGCTTCTCCCTCAGGCCCTTCGCCGTGTAGACGGGCTCCATCTTCAGAGGATCGATCCCCGTGTAGTACATGGTCGTGGCCACGGCCATCGGCGTGGGGATGAAGTCCTGCACCTGGCGCGGGCGCTTGCCGTTCTTCTTCAGCCACAGCGCCAGCTCCACCATGTCATCCAGTGTCGAGCCCGGGTGGCCGCTGATGAAGTAGGGGATGTCGTACTGCTCCTTCCCCGCCTCCTCGCTGGCGCAGGCGAACATGTTCTGGAAGCGCTCGAAGCTCTCGATGCCGGGCTTCTTCATCTTCTCCAGCACCCGGGGCGACACGTGCTCGGGCGCCACCGAGAGCTGGCCTCCCACGTGGTGCGCGGCCAGTTCCTTCACATACTCGGGCGAGCGCTCTGCCAGGTCGTAGCGCACCCCGCTGGCGATGAAGACGTGCTTGACGCCCTCCTCCTCGCGCACCTGCCGCATCACGTCGATGAGCGGCCCGTGGTCCGTCTGCAGGTTCTCGCAGACGCCCGGGTGCACACAGGACAGCTTGCGGCACTTGCGCTCGATGTCCTCGCTCTTGCACTTGAGCTTGTACATGTTGGCCGTGGGGCCACCCAGGTCGGTGATGGTGCCGCGGAAGTCCCCCATGCGCCGCAGGGCCCGCACCTCGCGCAGCACACTCTCCGCGCTGCGGCTCTGGATGACGCGGCCCTCGTGCTCGGTGATGGAGCAGAACGTGCACCCGCCAAAGCAGCCGCGCATCAGCACGATGGAGTGCTTCACCGTCTCGTAGGCGGGGATGCGCTCCTTGTACATGGGGTGCGGAACGCGGTTGAAGGTCAGGTCATACAGCTCGTCCATGGCCACCGACGCGCCATCGCCCTTGCCCACCCCGTCCTCCAGCGGCCGCGCCGGAGGGTTGAAGTAGACGGCGCGATTGCCATGCCGCTGCGCCAGGGGCCGCCCGTTACCGGGGTTGGTCTCCATCTGGAAGTCGCGCGACATGCGGGCGAAGGCCTCCTTGTCCGCCGTCACCTCCTCGTAGGAGGGCAACACCACCACCTTCTGGTCCACGGCCCGCTTCGCCGGGTCCGCCTCGTGGGCCTTCATCTCCGCGTCGTTGATGATGTACGCGGTGCCACGCACGTCGCGGATGTCCTCGATCCGCTCGCCCCGGCGCATGCGGTCGGCCACCTCCCAGATGGGGCGCTCCCCCATGCCGAAGACGAGCAGGTCCGCCTTGGAGTCGAAGAGGATGGAGCGCCGCACCTTGTCGCTCCAGTAGTCATAGTGGGCGATGCGGCGCAGCGAGGCTTCGATGCCACCGAGGACGATGGGCACGTCCGGGAACGCCTCGCGGCAGCGCTGGGCGTAGACGATGGTGGCGCGATCCGGCCGGCAGTTGGTGCGCCCGCCCGGGCTGTACTGGTCCTCCGAGCGGTTCTTCTTCTGCGCGGTGAGCCGGTTGAGCATCGAGTCGAGGTTGCCGGCAGCCACCCCGAAGAAGAGCCTCGGCTTGCCCAGGGCCTTGAAGGGCTCGGCCGAGTGCCAGTCCGGTTGGGAGATGATCCCCACCTTGAAGCCGCGCCCCTCGAGAAAACGGGCGATGAGCACCGGGCCGAACGCGGGATGATCCACGTACGCATCCCCGGAGACGATGATGATGTCGAGCTGCTCCCAACCCCGGGCCTGCATGTCGGCACGGGTGGTGGGGAGGAAGGGATGCGAATAGCGGATCTGTGTTGCCATGGGGGCGCCCATCCTCCCCTAACCCTTGAAGACGCCCGGATGCAAACGAATGCTCTCCGGGGAGGGGGCCGTCCCCCTACCCGACTGTCCGCTACAGACCCGGGCCTGAACTCGCACCCATGGAGCACGAGGAGCAGGGTCACGAGCGCCAAGGAGGCGTTTCGCCGACATGGCCGCTGATAACAGAATTCCCCCGGAGGCCGTCTGGAGTGGTAGAGGCCAGGACACCTCGCCATGACGCCCCCGCCCAAGACGATCGTCTTCGACCTCGACGGCACGCTGGTGGACTCGCTGCCGGACATCATCGCCAGCTTCCAGTACAGCTTGACGAGCCTGGAGCTCCCAACGCCCTCGGACGCGGAGGTGCGCATGCTCATCGGCCAGCCCCTGGAGGACATGTACGCGCACTTCGCGCCCGCGCACGTGACGACCCTGTGCGCCATCTACCGCGAGCACTACCCGCGCAATTTCGTCAACCGCTCGCGCCCGTATCCGGGCGTCATCGAGTTGCTGCGAACGCTGCGCGAGCGGGGCTACAAGCTGGCCATCGCCACCACCAAGCGCACCGACATGGCGAGGCGCTTCGTCGAGGCGCTCGGGATGATGCCCGCCGTGGACCACGTGCAGGGCACCGACGGCTTCCCGCACAAGCCCTCGCCGGACGTCATCCACCGGGCCCTGGCCGCACTGGGCGCCGAGGGCCTGTGGATGGTGGGGGACACCACCGCGGACATCCTCGCCGGACGGGCCGCGGGGCTGCGCACCTACGGCGTCACCTGGGGCAACCACGACGCCGGAGTGCTCGCCACCGCGACCCCGGACGAGCTCCAGCCAGACCTGGCGCGCCTGCTCGCACACCTTCCTCCGCTCGCCTAGGCGGGCCACCCTCGAGCCGCTGCCCGTCCGCCAAGGCGCGAACCTGTGCTATCCAGAGCAGGTCTTCAACCCGGAGGGTTCCATATGGCTGGCAAGAAGCTGCTGATGCTGGTGGGCGACTACGTCGAGGACTACGAGGTGATGGTGCCGTTCCAGGCCCTGCAGGCGGTGGGGCACACGGTCCACGCCGTCTGCCCGGACAAGAAGACGGGCGAAACGGTGCGCACCGCCGTGCACGACTTCGAAGGGGCGCAGACCTACAGCGAGAAGCCGGGCCACAACTTCGCCGTCAACGCCACCTTCGCGGAGATCGAGGCCTCGCAGTATGACGGGCTGGTGATTCCGGGTGGCCGGGCGCCGGAGTACCTGCGTCTCAACCCGAAGGTCCTCCAGGTGGTGCGCCACTTTGCCGAGGCGCGCAAGCCCATCGCCGCCGTCTGCCACGGCCTGCAGATACTCGCGGCCGCGGGCGTGCTCGAGGGCAAGCGCTGCACGGCCTACCCGGCCTGTGGTCCCGAGGTGACGCTCGCCAAGGGCACCTACGTGCAGGTACCGGTGGATGATGCGGTGGTGGACGGCAACCTCGTCACTGCTCCCGCCTGGCCCGCGCACCCGCGTTGGATCGCCGGCTTCCTCCAGGTGCTGGGCACCCGCATCCAGCACTGAGCCTCCCCATTTCCCCCGGCGGTGCCCGGTGCCGCCGGGGCAGTTCCCCTGCCCGGAGCCCCACGTGGCTTCACGCCGAACCGGCCGCCGGTGAGTCCTCGCCGTGCAGGTGTGCCTTCTGCTCCCGGTAGTCGGTGATGTGCTCGTAGACGCTCTCCGGAAACTGGAGGTCCTTGTAGACGTTGCAGGCGTCCGGGTCCTCCGGGTTGGGGCAGAGAGGGAACTCCTGCTGCGCCTGGAATTGGAGCACCTTCTCGCGCCGGGGAGGGCTGTAGTCCCGCCCCTTCACCTGCTCGATGAGCGCGAGCGCCTGCCGTTCATCACAGGCCGGGTCTTGCAGGAGCGTCTCGCGCAACTCCCGCTCGTCGAGGAAGTAGCGCGCCACCATCGCGAACACGAGCCGGCCGAAGTGCCCGATGTCCTGGCCCGCGTCGAGCGAGTCCAGCAGGTGCGCCATCATCCCGTTGCGCCGAAGCACCTCCCGCCCGCTGCTGCTCCGGCCCTCCTTGCGTGTGCGTGCCATGACGGAAGTCCTCTCGTGGAATCGTCCGATTCCCACTCATCTGAAAACACGTTCAGTCGTCTTCTCGAAGTTAGGCACCGCCTGACGCATGGCCAGGGCACCGCCATGTTCGTCCGGCGAGCAGGCACTCGGACTGGCGAAGCGGCCCACCGTGCCCCATACAAGGGACCCGGGCGCGCATCGCCGCCCACCTGGTCTGCAACCCCTTGTCCTCCCAGGAGTCAATCGACCCATGGACCTCGAGCTTCGCAACCGCCGCGCCCTCATCACCGGCTCCACCTTCGGTATCGGCTTCGCCATCGCACGTGCCCTGGCCGCCGAGGGTTCCAGTGTGATCATCAATGGCCGCAAGACTGAGTCGGTCGACAACGCCATCGCCCGCATCCGGAAGGAGTTCCCCAGCGCCCAACTCGAGGGCGTGGCGGCCGATGCCAGCACCGCCGAGGGAGCCCAGGCCGTGTTCGCCCGCATTCCCCAGGTGGACATCCTCGTGAACAACCTCGGCATCTTCGAGCCCAAGCCGTTCTTCGAGATTCCGGACTCCGACTGGATGCGCTTCTTCGAGACGAACGTCCTGAGCGGCGTGCGCTTCGCCCGCCACTACGCGCCAGGCATGCGCGAGCGCGGTTGGGGCCGCATCCTCTTCGTCTCCAGCGAGTCCGCCCTCAACATCCCCAAGGAGATGATCCACTACGGAATGACCAAGACGGCCCAGCTCAGCGTCTCGCGCGGGCTGGCCATCGAGCTGGCGGGAACCGGGGTGACGGTGAACGCCCTGCTGCCCGGGCCCACGAAGACCGAGGGCGTGCAGGACTTCGTCCAGAACCTCGCCAAGGGCAGCGGCAGGACGCTCCAGCAGACAGAGACGGATTTCTTCCGCACCGAGCGCCCCACCTCGCTCATCCGCCGCTTCGCCACCCCCGAGGAGGTGGCCAACCTGGCCGTCTACCTTTGCAGCCCGCGAGCCTCGGCCACCACCGGCGCCGCGCTCCGTGCCGACGGAGGTGTCGCCAACTACATCCTCTGAGGAGGATCCTCTCGAAGCGGGTTTCCCTGGAGCGTGGGGATGCTATGTCCTCGGAGCCATGCCCACGCTCTCCAATCTGACTGACGCCCTGACCCGCCTCGCCTCCGCCGAGACCCTGCGCCGCGCGTGGGGCGTGCTGCGCCACGCTCCCGGGGGTGGAATCCTGATGGGGCAGCTCCTCGGCAACCTCGCGCCCTATACGGGCACCATCCACCCGGAGGTCCTCTCCCTGGAGGAGGGCTACGCCCGGGTGCGGATGCGCGACCGACGCGGCGTGCGCAACCACCTGCGCTCGGTGCACGCCATCGCGTTGATGAACCTGGGCGAGGTAGCCACCGGCGTGGCCATGATGTCCGCCCTGCCCGAGGGCATGCGGGGCATCATCAGCCACCTGGAGATGGACTACCTGAAGAAGGCCCGCGGCCCCATCACCGCCGAGTGCCGAGCCCCCACCGCCACGCCGGGCGAGCGGCGCGAATACGACGTCCAGGCGGACCTCACCGATGAGTCCGGCGAGGTGGTGGCCCGGGCCCGCGCGCGCTGGCTCATCGGCCCGGCCATTCACTGAACCGGGCCTTCGGGCTCCGTGGGGTCAGTGCCCCCCGTCGACTCCGCCATCCGTGGGCTGGGTGCCACCATCGGACAGCGTGCCACCATCACCGTCCACGGGCTCCTGGTCGTAGCAGTGGTACGAGTCGGTGCCACCATCCGGCGCGGGCGTGTCACAGGGGGGCATGCCGTAGCAGGCCATCAGCGTGATGGCCGCCACACCCGCGCTGGCCAGGCAGAACAGGCCCTTCACCATCACGCCTCCACGTGGCGCCTCCATCATCGGAGCGCCGCAGTGCACGCACTCGGCGCTCGCGGGCGGGACGAAACCACGACACTTCTGACAGGAGGAGAGAGCGGACATCGGTACACCTCGTTCCAGGGGCCACCCGCATGGTGGCCGGGTGGGCGGGCCACCAGCGAAGAGCGTGCCGCGTCCAATATACTGAAAGGACAGGGTTTTCCTCTCCACCCCCTCTGACACGCGTGTCAGGGGGAGGGCCTCGCGCCCGCTTCTTGCTCCGTCGGAACGTATGTCCATGTTGCGCCGACTCGACGTCACCCGCCCGGACCACCACCCCGCTTACGTGGTCTGGGAGCTGACCCTCCGTTGCGATCAGCCCTGCACCCACTGCGGCTCGCGAGCCGGGACACACCGTCCCGACGAACTCTCCACCGACGAGGCGCTGGACGTGGTCCGGCAGCTGCGCGAGATGCGCGCCCGAGAGGTGGTGCTCATTGGTGGTGAGGCCTACCTGCACCCGGGCTTCCTCGACATCATCCGCGCACTGAAGGAGGCCGGCATCCGCCCGGGGATGACCACCGGCGGCCGTGGCATCACCGAGGCACTCGCCCGGCAGGTGGCGGAGGCCGGCCTGTACGCGGCCTCCATCAGCATCGACGGCCTGGAGCCGACGCACGACCTGATGCGCGCCGCTCCGGGCAGCTTCGCCTCGGCCACGGCGGCGATCCGCTACCTGGCCGAGGCCGGCGTCCGCGTGGCCGCCAACACCAACCTCAACCGGCTCAACCAGGCCGACCTCGAGCCGCTCTACGAGCACCTCGAGGGGCTCGGCATCCGCGCCTGGCAGCTCCAGATAACGGCCCCACTCGGGCGCGCGGCCGACCGCCCGGCCATGCTGCTCCAGCCGTGGGATCTGCTCGACCTGCTCCCGCGCATCGCGGCCCTGAAGGCGCGCGCCTTCGAGGACGGCATCACCCTCATGCCCGGCAACAACCTGGGGTATTTCGGGCCCGAGGAAGGCCTGCTGCGCTCACCCCGCCCCGACGCCGGAGACCACTGGCGGGGCTGCATGGCCGGCCGGTACGTGATGGGCATTGAGTCGAACGGAGCCGTGAAGGGGTGCCCCTCCCTGCAGACGGCGCACTACGTGGGCGGCAACCTGCGCCAACAGCCCCTGCGCGACATCTGGGAGGGCTCCCGGGAACTCGCCTTCACGCGGACGCGCACCGTGGAAGACCTCTGGGGCTTCTGCCGCACCTGCCCCTTCGCGGCGACGTGCATGGCCGGGTGCAGCTTCACCGCGCACTCCCTGTTCGGCAGACCGGGCAACAACCCCTACTGTCACTACCGCGCCCGGACCCTGGCCCGGCAAGGACTCCGCGAGCGGCTGGCCCCCCAGGCTCCCGCGCCCGGCAAGCCCTTCGACAACGGCCTGTTCGACCTCATCCTCGAGCCCCTCGACGCACCGGATCCACGCCCCCCCACCCCGCGGGAGTTGGTGAGGAAACGAAAGTGGCCCGTGGCTGGTACGCCGTGAAGAATCCGGGGCATGCTGGCCCCTGTCGCAGCCGGCTCCTGAGGTTCCCATGGCATCCTCCGTGTTCGGATTCGCCGATCTGCATTGCCACATGATGGCGCACCTGGGCTTTGGCGGGCACCTGCTCGCCGGATTCCCGGATGGAGACATCGAGAGGGCACTCTCCCGGTGTGACATCTTCCCCCATGGCAAGTGGGGTCTCGGCTCCTTCGGGCGGGGCTGGTCGCTGGTGCAGCCCTTCATCGAGGGCACCTTGGGCCACGGGCCCTGCGGCCATGGCACCTATGCCAACTGGCCCTCCTTCACCACCATGGTCCACCAGCAGGTCTTCGTGGACTGGCTCAAGCGGGCCCATGACGGAGGGCTGCGCCTGTTGTGCAGCGTGGCCGTCAACAACGAGCTGCTGGCGGAGCAGTTCGGCCATCCCGACAAGGACGAGAGCTCCATCGAGAAGCAGATGCGCGAGCTGCGCCGCTTCACCGAGAGGCACGCGGACTGGATGGGCCTGGCCCTGAGTGCCTCGCAGGCCCGCCAGCTCATCACGTCCGGCAAGCTCGCCGTGGTGGCCGGGGTAGAGGTGGACTCCCTGGACAGCATCCTGGGGGACCGCGCGGCACTCAACCGCCAACCCCTCGCGCCCGAACAGCTCCCCCGCATCCTCCAATGGCTCCGGGAGCTGGGCTTCCGGATGATGACGCCGCTGCACCTGGCCAACAACAGCTTCGGCGGTGCCGCCGTCTATGACGACAAGTTCAACCTGCTCAACCACTTCCTGCGTGGGCGCTTCTTCGACGTGCAGGGCAGTCCCAGCGTGGGCTTCCGGCTCGGGCAGGATTTGGACACCCAGAGCAAGGCAGCCATCGTCTTCTACGAGCTGACACGCCGGGCGCACTACCCCCATGGCTATGCCCTCAACGCCCCGGGCCAGGGCCATGTCAACAAGCTCGGGCTCACGCCCATGGGCGAGGCCTTCCTGCGCGCGGCCATGCGCCAGGGTTTCATTCTCGACGTGCAGCACATGTCCGAGCGCTGCACCCATGAGGTGCTCACCCTGGCCGAACAGGCGGGCTACCCCGTCGTCGCCTCGCACTGCTCCTTCCGCGAGCAGGGCCTGGGCGCCCAGGAGACGAGCCGCAAGGAGAAGCGCGCGAGTGAATACATGACGACGCGCGATCATGCGCGGCGCATCCTCGCGCTGGGCGGGATGTTGGCCCCCATCACCCACCAGCGTGAGCTCCAGGACCTCCCCGGCAGCACGGTGGAGAACGACTGCGCGGGCTCGTCCAAGACGTGGGCACAGTCCTATCAGTACGCCCTCTCCGTGCTGCGAGAGGTGGGCTCCGGTGGCGTGGCGCTGGGCACCGACTTCAACGGACTCAACGAACAGCCGGGCCCCCGCTACGGGCCCAATGCCGCCCACGGATTGCTGAACGACGCGCTGCGCATCAAGCGGCGGCCCGTCCAGCAGAAGCGGCAGAGCGAGGAGCTGAAGCTGAAGTACACGGGCACCATGCACCGCACGGATGTGCCCTTCGTGAAAGCTCGCGCCGGCTCGCGCGAGTTCGACTACAACACCGACGGGCTCGCCCACGTCGGCCTGCTGCCCGACTTCCTCCTCGACCTCGTCCAGGTGGGCATGACCCCCGAGCAGTTCGACCCGCTCTTCTCCTCGGCCGAGGCCTTCCTCCACATGTGGGAGACGTGCGAGGCCCGAGGCGCGGCCCTCACCGCGGGCGAGCTGGTGAACGCGGCGATTCCCCGGTTCCCGGCGGAGCCCGCCCCGGAATAGCCCGCACCAACTCCAGACTCGACATCCCGGCGCTCACAGCGGTGAATCTGGCAACGAACAGCCGCGCGAGCCATGGGTGTCTCGTGCGTCACCCTGGCCTCGCGCCCGGGGGCGATTTCACCTCTGGTGCGCCACCATTATGAATCGTTGCATTCGCGTGGCGACGATTCCTTCGCATCGCCGCTCCACGCCACACAGGAGGCTGCCATGGCGGAGAGAATTGCCACGCTCGTGCTTTCCGGAGGAGGAGCCAAGGGTGCATTCGAGGTCGGTGCCGAGCGCGTCCTGCGCGAGGAGTTCGGGTTCCGATGGGAGCGCATCTTCGGAGTGTCCGTCGGAGCACTCAACGGCACACTCCTCGCCCAGGAGGAGTATGCGCGGCTGATGAACCTCTGGCTGACGATCCGGGAGGGGGACATCTACAAGAAGATCCCCTGGCCCCTCGTGGCATTCCGGGTCGGCATCCAGAGCAAACTCGGGTTCTACGACAACACGCCGCTGCGAGCGCTCATCCAGAAGCATGCCGCGGGGCGGCCCTTCCGCATCCCCGCCCATGTGGGCCGTGTCTCGCTCGTGTCGGGAGAGTACGAACAGGTCGACAGCACTGCGCCAGACTTCCTGGACGCGGTGTGGCACAGCGCGACGATGCCCGTCATCTGGGAGGCGATTGGTTCCATGGCCTACGTGGATGGAGGCCTGCGCAATGTCACCCCACTCGGCGATGCACTGAACTCCCAGCCGAAAGAGATCGTCGTCATCACCTGTAACTCGGCCCGTATGGATACGATCAAGCCACCCTCCAACATCCTGGATGTGGCCAAGCGCAGCCTCACCGACATCACCATCAACGAAATCCTTCGCAACGACGTCGAGGAGTTCGTCCGAATCAACGACCTCGTGAAGCAGGCACACGATGCAGGGGTGACGCTCAAGAAGCCAGACGGCACCCCCTATGTCTACTGCCCCATCGTCACGATCGAACCGGAGAAGCCGCTGGGAGACACCCTCGACTTCTCGCAGGAGACCATCCGGCTGCGCATGCGCCACGGCGAAGAGGTCGCACGGTCCGTCATCCAACAGACCGGGGTGGCCCGGCCCCAGCTCGCCGCCACACTGCCCACGCCCGAGCACCCCACCCCCGCGTAAGCCTCGGGCCGGGAATAGAAAAAGCCACTGGGTGTCGTGGGGAGCAACCAGGGGGCCGGGCCATTCGTGGCCCGGCCGCTTCCATTCCCTGCGCCCAGCCCCTTCGATTCCCGACCCATGACCACTTCCCGAAGGCAGTTCCTCCAGTTCTCCCTGGCCGCGGCCGCGTTGACGGCATGCAGCCCGGGCATGCGGGCCACGTCCTCGGATGGCCGCGCCGCCTCCAAGAAGAAGATCCTCGTCCTCGGCGGGACGGGCTTTCTCGGCCCCGCGTTCGTCACCGCGGCCCAGGCACGTGGGCACTCGCTGACGCTCTTCAACCGCGGCAAGACGCGGCCGGAGCTCTTCCCGGACGTGGAGAAGCTGCACGGCGATAGGGATCCAAACAAGGATGAAGGCCTGAAGGCGCTAGAAGGCCGCTCGTTCGACGCGGTCATCGACACCTCGGGCTACTTCCCGCGCATCGTCCGCGCCTCGGCGGAGCTGCTGGCCCCCAACGTCGGGCAGTACATCTTCATCTCCAGTGTGTCGGCCTACGCGAAGAACGACACACCCCACGCGGACGAAAGCGCGGAGACCGCGACGCTCGCCGACCCGAACGTCGAGACGATGGGCAAGAACTTCGAGTACTACGGCGGGCTGAAGCGCGCGTGCGAGGAGGCCGCCGAGAAGGCCATGCCGGGCCGCGTCACCGTCGTCCGCCCCGGCTACATCGTCGGGCCCGAAGATCGCTCGGATCGCTACACGTACTTCCCCCTGCGCTACGAAAAGGGCGGTCAGATGCTCGCGCCGGGCAGCCCGTCGGATCCGCTGCAGATCATCGACGTGCGAGACCTGGCCGAGTGGATGGTGTTGCTGGTCGAGCGCAACACCACCGGCATCTTCAACGCCGTGGGGCCGGAGAAGCCCTGGTCCATGGGTGAGATGTTCGCGGCCTGCAAGGAAGTGACGGGCAAGGACACGAAGCTCATCTGGGTGCCGGGGGAGTTCCTCCTGAAGAATGGCGAGGACGGAGAGGGAGCGCTCCCCATCTGGGCACCGGCCTTCGGGGCCTATGCGGGCATGCACCTGCGGAGCAACACCCGGGCGGTGCAGGCCGGGCTGAGGTTCCGCTCGCCGGTCATCACCACCCGGGACACGCTCGCGTGGTTCAAGAGTCTGCCCGAGGAGCGCCGCGACAAAGCACGCGCCGGGCTTCCCCCCGAGCGTGAGGCGGAGTTGCTCTCGCTCTGGGCCCAGGCCCAGGGCAAGCAAGGCGGTTGAGCTCGAACCGTGCGGGGGTCGACGCCGCCGTCACCCTCAGGTCTCCACCTTGCGGGCGAGCAACCCCCGCGCCGTCCTCTCGGGGCAAGACGATACGGAGGAGCGCTCGTTGCCGCTCCGCAAGGGAGCATCACCTTTGCGCGAGCCATCTCATGCAGGAGGCAAGCGCATGGCGAATACCGATGTCGAGACGCTCAACTCTTTCCTTCGCGGTGAGCTCTCCGCGGTGGAGACCTACCGGCAGGCCATCGATCATGTGTCGGATGACCGGATTCGCAGCAACCTGGAGGACTGCCTGCACGACCACGAGCACCGCGTGGAGACCCTCCGCGATCGCATCGAGAAACTGGGCGGTACGCCCTCCGAAGGCTCGGGTCTGTGGGGGACCTTCTCGAAGCTGGTGCAGGGGGGAGCAGCTCTCATGGGCGAGAAGGCAGCCGTCCAGGCGCTCGAGCAAGGAGAAGACCTCGGGCTCGCGGACTACCAGCGCGACATGGACAAGACGCACGGCGAGGCCCGGCGCTTCGTCCGGATGGAGTTGCTGCCCGCGCAGAAGCGCACCCATGAGCGGCTGAGCCGTCTCAAAAGGACCCTGCACTGACGGCAGTCGAGCGGCGTGGACGTGAGCGCACCACCCACGCCGCTCCCGGTCTCCCGCGCCCGGTCAGGGGCCATGTACACTCCAGGTGATGGAGAGTCCCCTGCCCAAGGCCTGCCCCCGCTGTGGTGAGCCTCGCATCCTCGCGCCGGAGTGTCCGAGGTGCGGAGTGCTCTACGCCAAGGCAGAGGCCCGTGCCGCGCAGATCTCCGCGAAGGCCTCACCACCACCTCCCGCCCAGGAGGAGCCGCAACCGCTCCCTCCCCTCACCTACGCCGAACCCGAGCGCCCTCCCCATCTCCCGCCGGAGAGTCCCTCCTGGGGCGGAGAGCTCGAGGACGCACGGCTGGAGCTGCGGCTGCGCCAGTTCGCCCTTCCCGTGGCGCTGGGCGTGGCCTGGCTGCTCGTGAAGAGTCCGATGTGGGGAGGCCTGCTTCGCATCTTCCTCTCCATGTGGATCCACGAGCTGGGCCACGCCGTCACCGCGTGGTTCTGTGGCATCCCCGCCATCCCCGGACCCTGGGTGACTCGCATCGGGGAGGAGCGCTCCACCGTCGTCTTCCTGCTGCTCGCCGCCGCCCTCGGGGGATTGGGCCTCCGGGGCTACCTCACCCGGAACCGGCTCCTGGTGATCGCGGGCGCCACGGGACTCGTCCTCCAGTTCGTGGGCACCGTGCTGCTGCCACCCTCGAAGGGCCTGCAGCTCGTCACATTCGGAGGCGACGCCGGCTGCATGGTGCTCGGCAGCCTCCTCATGACGACGCTCTACGCCCCCAGGGACTCCGCCCTGCGCCGGGGTTGGCTGCACTGGGGGTACCTGGTCATCGGCGCCGCCGCCTTCATGGACGCCTTCGAGCAGTGGTGGGCCGCCCGGACCGACTTCGCGCGCATCCCCTTCGGCGAGATGGAGAACGTCGGGCTGAGCGACCCCTCCAAGCTCGTCGACGTCTACGGCTGGGGCGAGCTGGAGCTGATCCACCGCTACAACGGACTGGGACTGGCCTGTCTGGCCGCACTCGCCGTCCTCTACGGGGTGGGGCTGCTCCGCGCCCGCACCGGGCTGCGCGCGCTGGAGCATCAGCCCGGCGCCTGACGGACGCCGGGGCACGACTCAGGTGCCGCGGGACTTCCCCAGGGAGTGTGCGCCAGAGGGCTCCGCCAGAGCCTGGATGGACTGGATGCGCCGCTCCGCCTCCTGGGCGTCAAGGAAGATGTGCAGCATGTCGCGGATGCTCGGCAGCGCCCTCGCCAGGGACGCGGGGGTGAGCAACTGCGGCTCCACCCCGGCCTTGCGGCACGCACGAGCCATGGTGGAGGGGGCGATGACAGGAGACAGACCGCAGCGCGCCACCAGGGCATCGAAGAGGGAACCATGGGGCGAGCCGACGGACGGCGCGGGAGTGGCGGGAGCCGCGTGCGGCGCGTGCGCCACCGGGGTGGCATGTGCATGTGCTACCGGGGCGGCCGGGGCCGCGGCGTGGGGCAGATGGGGCGCGGCCGGCGTGCCCGGAGCGGACTGCTCGGACTCCGCCCGGCGCCGCAGCTCGGTGCGCACCTGCGCGCGCAGCACCTCGATGTCCTCCGTCTTGGAGCAGAAGGCATCCACCTTCACCGCCAGCGCCTCGGAGATGAGCTTCGCGTCGAAGCCGGCCGTCAGCCCCACCACGGCCACCTGGGCCGTCGCCGGCAGGGACCTCACGGCGCGCACCCACTCCGGCCCATCCAATCCCGGCATCTCCAGGTCCAACAGGATGCAGTCCACCGGCTGGGCCTCCAGCAGCCGCATGGCGTCCTCACCGGACTCGGCGATGATGACGTCATGGCCGTCCTTGCGCAGCGCGTCCGCGGCGCGGTGGCGGAAGTCGATGCGGCCGTCCACCACCATCACCCGCCGGCGCCTGCCAGCCGACACCAACCGGGGCGTACCATCCGCCTCGGGCACCTGCGTCAGCTCGTGGGCACGCCGCACCACGTACGCCGAATCGTAGGGCTTGCCCACATAGTCGTTGGCGCCATGGGACAGGCCCTTGAGCCGCTGCATGACCGCCGCCTCGGTGGACAGCATCAGCACCGGCAGGTGCGCGGTGCGGGGCACCCGGCGCAGCTCCTCCAGCAACTCCACGCCCTCGCCATCCGGGAGCAGCATGTCCAGGATGACCAGGTCGAACTCACTCTCGCTCAGCGCCTTGCGGGCGACTGCGAGGCTCTCGCACAGCGTGGTGCCAAAACCCGCGGCGCTCAACACCCCGCGCATGTCCGCCCGGACCGTCGCGCTGTCGTCCACGATGAGCACACGTGCCTTCATGCCGTTCCTTCCCTGGCGCCCGCTCGCGCGAGAGCCGTCAGCAGGGGGGGGATGTTCGTCAGCCCCACCACGTGCTGTGCAGCCCCCAGCCGGATGGCCTCCCGGGGCATGCCGAATACCACGCAGGTCGATTCATCCTCCACCACCGTCGCGGCGCCCGCGCGTCTCAGCGCCGCCAACCCCTCCGCCCCGTCCCGTCCCATGCCCGTCAGCAGGCAGCCGATGGAGGCCGCCCCCAGTTCCCGGGCCACGGACTCGAAAAGCTCGTCCACCGAGGGCCGGCACGAGTGCCGCTCCGGCCCGTCCACCAACCGCAACCTCCCGGCCCGCACCACCAGATGCCGGTTACCCGGCGCCATCCGCACATTCAACCGGCCCGGCAACGGTAGCAACTCTCCGTCCACCGCGTTGCGCACAGTCAGGCCGCTCTGCGTTTCCAACCACTCGGCCATGGCGGTGTCGAAGTGTTCGGTGATGTGCAGTACCAATAGCACCGGTAATGGGAAATCCGGGGGCAGCGAGCGGAGGATGTGGCGGACGGCCGCCGGCCCACCCGTGGAAGCGCCCATCACCAGCAACCGGGGGGGCACGCTGGGCGCCGACACCCGCGGCGGCACGTGGACCTGGACCTCCTCCTGCCGCAGCCGGGCCCGGACGTGGGTGATGACCCGCACCCTCGCCGCCACCCGCACCCGCGACACCAGCGTCTCCATCCACTTCGCGTCCAGGAGGCCCGAGGGCTTGTCCACCGCGTCCACCGCCCCCGCGGCCAGCGCATCCATCGTCCGCAAGCCCTCCGTGCGATTCTCAGCCGCCGAGAGCACGACGATGGGGGTGGGACAGTGGGCCATGATGAGCTCGGTGGCCCGGAGCCCGTCCACCCGCGGCATCACCAGGTCCATCGTCACCACGTCCGGGCGCAGGCGCTGACACTGCTCGAAGGCCTGCTGACCATCCGAGGCCTCGCCCACCACCTCGCAGGTAGTGTCGAACGCGAAGGCATCCGCCAACCTGCGGCGCACCGTCAGCGAGTCGTCGACGATGAGGACTCGCAGGCGACTCATGCGGGCCTCCGCCCGGAGGCCGCCAGGCGGGCCACCGTGTCCAGGAAGCTGTGCTGGTGGAACTCGCCCTTGACGATGTAGGCCGACACGCCCGCGTCCCGGCCACGCCGCTTGTCCTCCTCGGTGGCCAGCGAGGACACCATGAGGATGGGGAGGGACTGCAGCGCGGGCATGGCGCGGATGCGGCGGGTGACGTCCAACCCCGACATCCCCGGCATCTCCACGTCGACGATGAGCAGGGAGTGGCCGCCACGCTGAACCTTCTCCAGGCCCTCCTCGCCCGAGGCGGCCAGTTCCACCTGGTAGCCGGCGGCCTCGAGGATGCTCTTCTCCAGCATGCGGGTGGTGACGGAGTCATCCACCACGAGGATGAGGTGCCGCTGCGAGACACGCGCCTTGGGGGGCCCACCCGAGGAGCCCGCCTGCACCAGGCGCACCAGACCCGCCGCATCCAGCAGCAACAGGGGCACCCCCTGCTCGTCGAAGCTGGCCCCGGCCACCAGCGGCAACTGCGGCACGGTGGCGGGCAGGGGCCGGCTCACCCGGCGGGAGATGCCCAGCAACTTCTCCACCCCCACCGCGGCCCGGCCCGCCGTACCCGCGTCGAGCACCAGCACGGACCATGCACGCGGCCGCTGCGTCCCACTGGTGTTCCCCAGTGCGTCCACCAGGGGGAGGAAGGGCAACACCTCGCCCGCGTAGGAAATGCAGGCGCGAGCCCCCGTCCAGGTGACGGCCTCGGCAGGCAGGTGGATGGCGCCGTTCAACGCCTCGAGCGGAACCAGCAGACGCTGTCCGCCGGCCTCCACTCCCAGCATCTCCAGCGAAGCCAGCGTGAGAGGCACTTCCAGCGTGATACAGGTCCCCAGCCCCTGCCGGGAGGTGATGTGCACCTCGCCCTTGAGCCGGCGAACCATGTCCCGCACCACGTCCAGTCCCACGCCGCGGCCAGACACCTCGGTCACGGCGCGGGCCGTGCTGAAACCGGACTGGAAGAGCAACTCCAGCAGCCCCTGCTCGTCCAGGGAGTCCACCTCGGCGGCGGTCACCACACCGCGCTCCACCGCGACCTGACGCACCCGCCCCAGGTCCACGCCGCGCCCATCGTCCTCGCACAGGAAGGAGACGCGTCCGCCGCGCCGCTGCACCTTCACCGAGAAACGGCCCGTGGGCGGCTTGCCCGCCGCCCGCCGCTCGTCGGGCGCCTCCAGGCCATGGTCCACGGCGTTGCGCACCACGTGCACCAGCGACTGGCGGACCGCCGCCAGCACGTGTCCATCAATCTGGATGTCACCGCCCTCGGCGCTCACCTCCACCTGCTTGCCCAGCAGGGCGGCCGCGTCGCGCGCGGCCAGCTCCAACGGCCCGAAGAGCGTCTGCGTGGGAACGAGCCGCAGGGTGTTGGCCCCATCCCGAAGGCGTGCCAGCTCCGACTCCACCTGCCCCAACCCACCGCCGAGCTGCCGTCCCGCTTTCACCAGAGAGGAACGAAGGCTCTCCGTCACGGACAGCACGCGCGACAACCAGCGGGCGCGCTCCGCGGGAGAACCACTGGAGGCCACCGGCGCGGTGAGCTGCTCGATGAGGCTGCTCGCTCCGTGCTGGGCCTGCGCCAGCGACTCCACCGCCCCGCGCAGTCCGCCGAGCTGCACCACCGCCTCGGACAGACCCTCCAGCAGCGTGTCCAACCGCTCCAGTTCCACACGCACCACTTCGGACGAGGGGCCCTCGGGGAGCACCAACGCCGGAGCCCCCTCCTGGGGCTGGCTCGTCTCCTCGGGAGCGGAGGCCGGCGTCGGGGCGCCCAACCCATCCAGCGCATCCGCCATCTGCCCCACCAGGCGCAGGAACTCGCGCACGCTGTCGGGAGGCAGGGACTGGCCGCTGTTGCGGTAGGGAGAGAGCGCATCCTCCACCGCGTGTGCCATCTCCGCAATGCGCACCTGCCCCACCACCCGCGCCGCCCCCTTGAGGGTGTGCGCGTAACGGAAGAGCTCGGGAACGGCCTGTGCACCACCCTCGCCATCATCCAGCGAGAGCAGGCCCTGCGTGAGCTGCTCGATCAGCTCCTGGGCCTCGATACGGAAATAGCGGTAGGGATCGCTGTCGAGGCTCATGCGGAGGCGCGAGAGTCGATGATGGAGTGGAGCTGCTTGGAGAGCTGGATGAGCCGGGTGGCCGTCTGCAGCGTCTGCGTGGAGCTGACCTCGGACTGACGCGCCGTCTGAGCCACCTCGAGGATGGCGGTGTTCACCTGCTCCACCGCCGTCGTCTGCTGCTGGGTGCTCAGCTCGATCTCCCGTGCCACATCGAGGTTGGCGCGCACCAACTCCGCGATGCGCCGGAAGCTGCCCGCCACATCGGAGAACTGCTTCGCACTACTCTGCACCGCCTTGGAACCATCCTCGGTGGCCATGATGGTGGTGTTGGAGGCAGCGCGGATTTCGTCGATGAGCACGCGGACGTCCTTGGTGGCACTGCCCACCCGGTCCGCCAGCTTGCGGATCTCCTCGGCCACCACGGCGAAGCGCTTGCCATGCTCCCCCGCCCCGGCGCTCTCGATGGTGGCGTTGATGGCGAGGATGTTCGTCTGCTCGGCCAGCTCGTTGATGATGTCCAGGATGCCGCCGATCTCCTGCGAGCGCCTGCCCAGCTCCAACATGTGGTTGACGATGGAGTCCACCTGGCGGCGCACCGTATCGATGGCGTCCTGGGCCTGGTGCACCGTCTCGTTGCCCGTGCGGGCGGCACCGGCCGTCTCGTCCGCCACGCGGGCCACCTGCTGCGCGCTCGAGGCGATCTGCCGCGAGGTGGACAGCAGCTCCTTGACGGTGGTGGAAATTTCCGTAGTGGCCGAGGCCTGCTCGCGCGCGCCCGTGGCCTGCTGAGAGGCCGCCGACTGGAGCTCGGCCGAGGAGCCCTGCACCAGCGAAATGGCCGCTCCAATCTTCTTCTGCAGGCCGATACCAACCAGGGTGGCGGCCAGAACGACGAGGAGGGTCGCCACGACGCCTCCCCACTTGTAGAGCCCCTCGAAGGATTCCGAGTCGCGCGCGAGCTGCGCATCCCGCGACTCGAGCCGCTTCAGCTCCGCCTGGCGCAGCTCCTCCATCGCGCTCCGGATGGCCGCCATCAACTCCTTGCCCTCACCCGCGCGGAGGGCAGCCAGGGCGGCATCGAAGCCCCGGGTGCGACGCAGCTCGATGTTGGCACTCAGGCTGTCCAGCTTCCGCGTCAGGAGGGGACGCAACGCCTCCAGGCGCTGCGCCTGCTCGGCGTCGTCGGCGACGAGCTCGCTCACGCGCGTGAGCTCCGCCTCGAGGCCGCGCTGCGACTCCTCATAGGGAGCAAGGTAGGACGCGTCACCGGTGAGGACGTAGCCGCGGTGCCCCGTCTCCGCGTCCTTCATGCTGGAGAGGACGCGCTCCAACCCGTTGATGACCCGGTGGGAGTGCTCCACGGAGGTGGCGGCCCCCGTGAAGTTCCGGGTGCTCTTGAGGGCCAAGGAGACGAAGAGACCGATCAGCAGCACCACCATGGCCACCGCGGCGGCGAACTGTTGGACCAGGGTCCATTTCGAGAGCGTCTTCATCATCGCACCTGCAGCGGGCCCGAGGCCTCCTCCAGCAACTTTCTCACGAGAGAGTCGACATCGAGCACCGGTACGGGAGGGATGTTCGGAAGAAGGATGCTGGTGCTCAGCATGGGGTGGGTGGACGCATCACCTGCGGGCCGCATCTGCTCCTGGGTGGCACGCAGCTGCCCCTCGAATCCCGCCGCCGCCAGCCCCACACGCCGGGTGCCGCCGGCCAGCAGGAGCCAGCGGGGAGCCTCACCGGTCTGCAGACCCAGCAGCGCCGCCAGGTCGTGCACGGCGATGAGCTGCCCTCGGAGCCCCGCCAACCCCAGCAACGAGGCCGGGCTCCCTGGCAGGCGCACCAGGCGGGGCATGAGGTGGAGGCCGGAGAGGTTCCCCAGCCGCACGGCCAATGAGGAGCCCCCCACGCGCAGCCGCAGCAGGGCCTCGCCGGGCTCCCGTTGTGGAGGAGGCGGACGGGAGAAGGAGGAGTCGAAGCTGTCACGCAGCTCGTCCAACCGCAGTGTCACCCGGGTGCGAGGCAGACTCATGAAACCTCCGTACAGGCATGCAACTCCTGCAAGACCACTTGCATCAGCCCGTGGCGGCCGAAGCCCCCGCCGAAGAGCGCCAGGTACAGCGGCTTCTCCTGGGGCAGCAGCGAGAGGGCCATCCGCAAGGACACCCGGGCGTCCACCACGTCCCCGGCCCGGCGCGCCAGGGTCCCCGCACGCAGCTGGCCCAGGGCGAAGGTGGGATCCGCGCGCACGGCCGCGGCGTACCGACTGCGGGCACCGAACTCGTCCCCGAACTGCTCCAGGCACAACCCCAGGAGATAGTGGGCCGGAGCCTCGGTGGCGCTCTCCGTGGCCAGCTGCCGCCCCAACTGCTCGGCCTGTCCCAGGCGTCCCGCATGCAGGTGCAGCACCGCGCGCAGGAGCAGCGCCCTGGGTGAAACCTGGGTCTGCGATTCCAGGAGCCCCCAGGCCTCGGTGTAGCGCTCCGCCTCGAGCAGATGCAGTACCCCCTCCAGCCCGTCCGGCAACGGCGGCGGGGTGTGAGACGAAAGCACCGGCAGCTCCAGGTGCGACGGTGTCCGCTGCGGGGCGGCGGAGGGCGCCGGTTGCCTCAGGCGGTAGTAGAAGGCGTCCCCCCCTCGCAGCAGCTCGAAGTCCTCGGAAATACCGCGCAGCGTCTCACTCGGTCCGAGGAAGAGGTAGCCGCCGGGAACCAGCGCCTGCGCCATGCGGGCGATGATCTTCCGAATCACCTCGGGAGGGAAGTAGAGCACCACATTGCGGCAGAGGATGGCATGGAAGGAGCCCGGGGCCCAGAAGGCGGGGGCCTCCTCCAACAGGTTGCGCTCCTCGAAAATAACCTGGTCCCTCACCTGGGGCCGGAGGGCGAAACCCTCGGGAGTGCGCTGGAACCACTGCTCGCGCATGGCGAGCGGCATGGCCCGCAGCGACCAGGGCGAGTAGCAGGCCCGGCGGGCGTGGGAGATGGCACGAGGATTGACGTCGACGCCGAGGATCCGCAGGCGGGAAACATCCACGCGGCCGCGCTCGCGGGCGAGGAGGGCGATGGAGTAGGGCTCCTCTCCGGTGGAACAACCCGCGCATAGCACGCGGATGTTGGGCGTCTGGCGCATGAAGGAAGGCAGCACCTGCTCCACCAACGTCTCGAGCTGGGTGGGGTGGCGCAGGAAGTACGTCTCTCCCACGGTGAGCCGCTCGGCGAGCGCCTTCCACTCCGCCTGCGAGGAGGTGGAGGCCAGCTGCTCCAGGTAGCGCTCCACGCCACTCCCGGCGGCTCGCTCGGCGAGCAGGGACTCCAGCTCACCCCATTGGGCCTTGTCGTAGTGCAGGCCCAGGCGCTGCTCCACGAGCGCGGCGAAGCGGCCCACGGGGGTACGGGGGGGCGTGGCAATCACGCGCCCCCCTCCTTGGCGGGGCTCTCCAGGCGGCGCCAGAGCTCCTCGGGCAGCAGGTGGGATGCGCCCAGCACGGCCAGCAGGCGGCCGTCGAACGAGCCCAGGTGCTGAAGGTGGCCGCTAGCGGTGGCACGCAGCAGGGCGGGTACGGAGTCCAAGGTGCCCTCCTCCAGCCAGCGCAAGCCCCGCACCTCCTCCACCTCGAGCGCCAGACGCCCCTCGGGCGCGCGCAGCGAGACGAAGCGCTGGCCGGTGCTGGCCTGGGCCTGACCTCCCCCCAGCAGCATCGCCAGGCTCACCACCGGTGCGGGTGCGCCTCGCATCACGCACACTCCCCGCACGAATGACGGGGCCGCGGATACCGGGGCGACCGGCAGCGGCCTCATCGTCTCCTCCACTTCCTCGAGCGGCAGCGCGCACATCCACTCCTGCGCCCTCACCACGAGGAAGCAGCGCGACCCCTGCCTGGGCATGACTCCCCCTTCGGGTTCGAAATCCACGCAAATCATGCACCGTCAGCGTATGTCAAGGCGAGGGCAAGCCGCGTCCGACGGCCGCCTGGATGGTCCGGCTCCGCCCCTGGGGGGGTACTCGAACGCACCCCCGAGCACACACACGCGGGAGCCACGGAAGCTTCACCCACTTCCCGAGCCCACGGCACATCCACCGACGGCCCCGCGTTAAAGTCAAACGGAAATTTGGCATGCGCGCGAAAACGATCCACGTACGCGGCGTCTTGCAAATCATTTCCCGTGAAGAATCCACGCCGCCCCATCACAAAGCCTCGACATTCCGCTCGCCATCCGGATAATTGAGAATTGCCGAGTAGGCGTGGTCGGACAAGGGATTACACCCGCCTTCCCTCGAAGCGAAACAGCATCTGGGTTGTGCTCGAAGCGGAGGGGCGCAGGTCTTTTTCCTGGCTGCGGGAAGTCATTACACGCATTGTCTTGGCTTGACTTGACCGACAGTGATTGCCACAAACCTGCCCTGAGCAGGCCGCCGGGTCGGAACCACGGGAACGGAGTCGACACATATGATTCGGATCGGGCGAAGGCAGTTCTCAGCAGGATTGGGGGCCTCGCTGCTGGCGACCCCGCTGTTGAACTTCCTTAGCGGGGAGGCCCAGGCGGCAACACCCGTGGCGAAGCGGCTCATCGTCTTCTTCACGCCCAACGGCACGGTCCACCGCTATTGGCGGCCGAGTGGCTCGGAGACGGACTTCACGTTCCCCGCTGGCACCATCCTGGAGCCGCTCAACCGGCACCGCGCCAACGTGCTCGTCTGCGAGGGCATCGACTTCGTGGAGGTGGACAACCACGAGGCGGGCATGGCCAACATGCTCACCGGCGGAGGCACGGCGCAGAGCATCTCCGGGGGCCTGTCCGTCGACCAGTTCATCGCGAGCAAGATTGGCCAGGGCTCGCGCTTCCAGTCGCTGGAGTTCGGCGTCCAGACGAGTCTCTGGGGTGCCGCGCGCTCGACGCGCATGTCGTACTCGGCCCCTGGCGTCTTCGTCTCTCCCGAGGACAACCCGCGCAATGCCTTCCAGCGCCTCTTCGGCGCGCTCGGGGGTGACACGGCCAGCGCCGACAAGCTACTGCGGCGGCGCAAGAGCGTGCTGGACCTGGTGCGGGGCGAGATGAACGACCTGTCCCAGCGGGTGGGC
The DNA here is from genome assembly GCF_003044305.1 of Vitiosangium sp. GDMCC 1.1324. GTDB lineage: Bacteria > Myxococcota > Myxococcia > Myxococcales > Myxococcaceae > Archangium. The sequence continues at coordinate 374,516 of NZ_PZOX01000010.1, forward strand.
GCGGAGGAGAAACGCAAGCTCGAGCAGCACCTCGAGGCGCTCCGCCAGACGGAGAAGGGGCTGACCGAGCCCGTGGCGCTCCCAGGGTGCCCCTCCGCCACGGCGCCCGCCGCCATGGAAGTCTTCGCGAACGCCAACTTCCCCAACGTGGGCCGCGCCCAGACGGACCTGATGGTGAGCGCGCTCACCTGCGGCATGACGCGCGTGGCCTCCCTCCAGTGGGCCCATACCGTCGCGCCCCAGGTCTTCACCTGGGAGGGCGAGGCCGAGTCCCACCACGAGCTGTCTCACAAGGACGACTCCAACACCACGGGGCTCGCGGATTTCGTCAAATGCGAGCGATGGTTCGCCGAGCAGTTCGCCTACCTGCTCGACGCCCTCAAGGCCCGCCCTGACCTGGAAGGGGGCGGCACGATGCTCGACTCCACCCTGGTGGTATGGGCCAAGGAGCTCGGCGACAGCCGCCTGCACACCTGCCGCTCCGTCCCCTTCGTCCTCGCTGGAGGCGCGAGCAGCTACCTGCGCTTCGGGCGCTACCTGCGCTTCAACGGAGCCCCGCACCAGAAGCTGCTCACCTCGGTCTGCCACGCCCTGGGCGTCACCATCGACACCTTCGGTGATGCCACCAAGGCCACCGGTCCGCTCGCCGGGCTCGTCTGACCGCCCTCCCCCTTCACAGTCATCCCTCGCGATTAGGAGGCAGACCCGTGCTCAACTCCCGGCACCTCACTGCCCTTGGCGCCCTCTTCTTCTCCGCGGTCCTTCTTTCCGCCTGCAGCAAGTCCGATACGGGCGGCTGCCCTGATGATCTGGAGTTCTTCCGCTCCCGGATGTGGGAGCCGGTGATGTCGACGCAATGCATCGCCTGCCATAAGTCCGACGGGCTCGCGGCCGGAACACGCATGGTGCTGCTCCCCCCCTCCGAACCGGGCGCGGTGGAGAGCAACTTCATGACGGTGCGGGCGATGGCGCGCGAGAAGGTCGACGGCGTGCCCCTGCTCCTGCTCAAGCCCTCGGGCATGCACCCGCAGGGACATGGGGGTGGCACGCTCGTGGCCCAGGGCAGCACGCGCTACGTGGACTTCCAGCGCTTCACGGATCGCATCAACGGTGTCGAGGGGGCCTGTGAGGCCTCCCCCGTGGTGGCCTGCCAGCCGAACGCGCTCGACCCCAGCGCGAAGCGGCGCATCCGCATGCTCACCCGCTTCGAGTACGACAACACCCTGCGCGACCTGCTCTACCTGGACTCCAGCTGGGGACAGTCCCTGCCCGCGGAAGAGGTGGTGAACGGCTTCGACAACAACGCGGACGCGCGGGCGGTGGGTCAGTTGTTGACCGACAAGCTGCTCAGCGCCGCAGAGCAGGCGGCCGAAGCGGCCATGGCGAACCTGTCGCGGCACGTGTCCTGCGCGCCGGGAGATGCGTGCGCGCAGCAGTTCATCCAGGACTTCGGCCTGCGCGCCTTCCGCCGGCCGCTCACGGACGCGGAGCGGACCCGCTATCAATCCCTCTACACGAGCGTGGCGCTGGAGGATGGGTACACCGGAGGCATCAAGGCGATCATCACCGCCATGCTTCAGTCCCCGAACTTCCTCTACCGCACGGAGCTGGGACAGCATCTGGGTGACGGGCGGTACGCGCTGACGGACTACGAGATCGCCTCGGAGCTGTCCTATCTCTTCTGGGGCTCGATGCCGGATGAGACGCTCTTCGCCAAGGCGAGTGCGGGCGCCCTGCACTTGCCCGAGCAGATCTCCGTCGAGGCGCGCCGCATGCTGGCGGCCCCCCGAAGCCGCCCCATGCTCGAGCATTTCGTGAGCCAGTGGCTGGACCTGGAGAAGCTCAACCAGGCCCAGAAGGACGCCATTGCCTTCTCGGACTTCAGCCCCACCATCCGCGCGGCGATGAAGGCCGAAACGACGGAGTTCTTCGACTACATCGTCCGCAACAGCAGCGGGCAGCTCCAAGAACTCTTCTCCGCGGACTACACGTTCGCCTCGGACGGGCTGGCGATGTTCTACCGTCTGCCTTCCGGACCGGTGTCTTCCTCCACGGCAGCGGCCAGCAGCGGCCTGCGGATGTGGGAGCTGACGGGCTCGGGGCGCGGCGGCATCCTCACCCAGGGAAGCATCCTGGCCGCCCAGTCCACGCCGCAGACGTCCTCTCCCGTGCGCCGCGGCAAGCTCATTCGTGAACGGATGCTGTGCCAACCCCTCCCGCCTCCTCCGCCGGGCCTCAACGTGCAGCTGTCTCCCGTGGATGAGCAACTGCCCAACCGGGGACGCTTCCAGGAGCACTCGAGCAACCCGGCCTGTGCGTCCTGCCACAAGCTGATGGACCCCATCGGCTTCGGCTTCGAGCAGTTTGACAGCGTAGGCCGCTTCCAGCCCGAGCAGAACGGCAACCCGGTGGATGCGAGCGGCGAGGTGCTGTCCTCGTCCGCCACCAATGGCACCTTCAACGGTGTGGACGAACTCCAGCAAAAACTGGCGCAGAGCCCGGACGTGCACGCCTGTTTCTCGAAGCAGTGGCTGCGCTTCGGCTACGGCGTCTCCGGGGATGACGAGGCGTGCGTGAGCCGCCAGCTGACGGACACCTTCCGTCAGCAGGGGCTGAGCATTCCCGAGCTGGTCATCTCCCTGACCCAGCTTCCGCGCTTCACCCAGCGCCTGGGAGACACGAGCGGCACGGTCGACCCGGGTCCGGGAACGGGCGGCAACACGGGCGGCGGTAATACGGGAGGTGGCAACACGGGCGGCGGGACGGGGACTCCCCCACCGACCTCCAGCAACGCGCAGATCTCCATCTCCGTCCAGGATGACTGGGGAACCGGCTACTGCCACAACGTCAAGGTGACCAACAGCGGTACGGCCCCGCTCGTCTGGACCGTGACCCTGACCATCGAGGGCACCTTCACGCACGCCTGGAGCGCCAACTCCACCCATTCCGGAAACCAGAGCACCTTCACGGGCTTGGACTGGAACGACGAGCTGGAGCCGGGCGAAAGCACGAGCTTCGGTTTCTGCGCGACCCGGTAACCCTCTCGCCGGGCTTGAACCTCGCGCTTCCTGCCGCTAGGGAGGCGCGAGCCCCATGTCCCCCCTCCCGCGCCGTCCCTCCAAGAGAGGGCTCCTCGTCCTCCTGTTGCTCGCCCTCCTGATCGCCGTCAGTGGGTTGGCCGGGCATACATGGCTCCAGGGAGAGGCGGTACGCGCTCGGGTGCTCGCCCGCGTGAAGCCCGCCCTGGAGTCCCGGCTGGGTCCCGTGCACATCGGCGAGGACTTCCACATCGGGTGGACCGGTACGGTGATGCTGGGGCCGGTAGAGCTTCCGGGCACGCGGCCCGAGGGCCCTCCCGTGGTGAGAATCTCGCGTGTCACCGTGCACCTCCGGCGGATGGCACTGCTCTCGGGCCACGTCGAGGCGAGTCGGGTGGTGCTCTCGGGGGTGGCGGTCGAGGCCGGGCCACGGGGGCAGGAGGTGCGGGCACTCGTAGCGCGAGTGCGCGACGCGCGAGAGAAACGGCATCCCGTCCCCGCCTCGTCCTCGGATGGGGACTCGTCCCGCGAGCTGCCCGAGCTGGTGCTGAAGGACGTGCGACTGGCCTTCGAGCGACATGGCCGTGTGGAATGGGGTCCGCTCTCGGCCCGGGTGCGACTGGAGGGTTCGGCGGAGGCGCCTCGGCTCGAGGCGACAGCTGAGCTGCCCGGTGGAGGGAGCGCGGCATTGTCCGTCCAACGTGGGGAGTCGGGCTTCTCGGGGACGCTCCGGGGACAGGATGTCCAGGCCGGCCCACTGCTGTCGCTCGCGGAGCCTCCGGTGCGTCTGGAAGGGGGCACCCTGGAGGGTGAGGTGCGGGTGGACGCTTCAGGCGGGACCTTCTCCCTGGTGATGACAGGTCTTTCCGTGAGCAGTCCCCAGCTCGCTCCCGAGCCGATGGGGCCATTCGCCTTCTCTGCTGAAGGCCGTGCGCACTGGGACATGAAGGGCCGGCACGCGGAGCTCGAGTCCCTGCGGCTGACAGTCGGTGAGCACCGCGAGGCGCACGTCGAGGTACACGGCGAGGCCGCCTGGAGCCGGGAGCCCCACTTCTCGCTGCAGGCGGAGTTGCAACCACTCTCCTTCGAGCAAGCCATGGCGGCGCTGCCCGCGGCCCTGGTGCCCGGCTCCGAACTGGCGCGACTGGAAGGCCATTTCCAGGCCTTTCTGACGCTCTCCGGCCCGATGCTCCACCGCCGGGACTGGGAGGTGAAGGCGAAACTGGACCTATCCGAGCTGAAGCACTCGGCCAGGGCGGGACCCCTGGCATGGCTGCGCGAGCCCTTCGACTACCGGCCGCTGACGAATGAGGGCCGCGGGCGGGAGCTGAACATCGGCCCGGAAAACCCATCCTACGTACCGCTGGCCGAGCTCCCACGGCCATTGGTGCGCGCGGTGCTACGGAGCGAGGATGCCGCCTTCTGGATTCACCGGGGCTTCGACTTCGACTCGCTCCGGACCATCCTGCTGGCGCCCGAGGACAACAAGGTACGCGGCGGCTCCACCCTCACACAGCAGCTCGCCAAGAACCTCTTCCTGTCCCGGGAGAAGACATACGCGCGCAAGGTGAAGGAGGCGTTCCTCACGCTGGGGCTGGAGGCTTCGGTGCCCAAGGAGCGACTGCTCGAGGTGTACTTCAACATCATCGAATGGGGCCCCAATCTCTATGGCATTGGCGAGGCGGCACGACACTACTTCGGCAATGATGCGCGTGAGCTGAGCATCCGCGAGTCAGCCTTTCTGGCCACCATCATCCCCAACCCGGTGCGCTATCACGTGTACTGCAGCCGGGGAGCCCTCTCCGACATCTGGAAGAAGAACGTGGACGACCTTCTGACGGAACTGTACGCGGGGGGCGACATCACCCAGGCGGAGTACCAGGAGGCACTCACCGCCCCACTCGTCTTCGCCGGCCACCATGGCTCGCAACCACTCTCCGATGAGGAGACGCCGATCCGCGCCATTCCTTGAAGGCGACGGACACCGGCACGACGACCCGACCCCAATCCACTGCGCATCGATGCGCAGTGGATTGCCCCCACCCCATTTCACTGCGCATCGATGCGCAGTGGATTGCCCCCACCCCATTTCACTGCGCATCGATGCGCAGTGGATTGCCCCACCCCATTTCACTGCGCATCGATGCGCAGTGGAACCCGAACCTCGCGCGGAGGGACATCGGGAGTCCCTGTTCTTGGACAATCCCTCCGTGAGTTGAGATTCCCTTGCACCCTCCCACCACATAAATGTGCGAATTCAGGGGCCCGGATGCTGGCCTTCGAGTTGCTTGACGTCGCCCTGCCGCAATTCGCGGCTCTACCGCATCAAGGAAGGCGACACATGCAACCGACGAACGGAAACAACACACTTTCCGAGCTGACGCTCGAGCAGGTGCGTGACTCCATCATCAACTACCTGGAGCAAGGCAATTCCGGGCACTACAACATCGGCCGGCTCTACAACCACACCGTGGACCACAAGCTGGCGGAGAAGAACGGGTACGAGAACGCCCAGGCCTTCTTCAACCAGCACATCAAGGCACTCTCGCAGGCGATGCTGACGCGGTATGGCGCCGTGGCCCGGCAGTTCACCGAGGAGGCGTGCAGGAAATACGGTGTCACCAATCTGCTCGCCCTGCGAGCCTACGCGGTAGCGGCCAACATCCAGCCCACGAGCGGCGACCCGGGCCCCACGCCCATCGACGTTCCACAGGAGGGCGGCAACCCCGTGCAGAAATCCTTCTCCGAGTGCAGCGTGGCGGAGTTGAAGCTGGCGGTGAAGCACAAGCGGGCGCCCTCCCGGGCAAACGTGCCTACCGCCGACTCGGCCCGTGTCGAGTTCATCAGGGAAAGCTTCGCGCGGCACTTCGCCCAGCGCGCCCGCGTTCAGCTCAAGACGAGCGTCCAGGGCGGTGAGACCGTCCTCACCATCCAGGGCGTGCCGCTGAAGGAAGTGGATCGCCTCATGGAAGCGCTCCTGGATGGCTTCATGCCCCAGCCCGTGCGCGCGGCGGGCTGAGAACACGGGAGTCCGTCAATCCGGTCAGGTGTCCGCGCGAAGCGTGAAAATGGACACCTCGGCCGGCACACCGAGCCGGAAGGGCAGCCAGTGACCCGTGCCACCTGACACGTAGAGCTGGCCGTCCCCGCGCCGGTAGCGGCCCAGCATGTAGTCGAAGGCGAACCGGAACAGCGGCATGCCGAGGATCGCCACCTGCCCGCCATGCGTGTGGCCCGCGAGCGTGAGCCGCGCACCTCGCTCCAGCGCGAAGGGAAAGAAGTCCGGGTGGTGCGTCAGGCAGAGCACCACTTCATCCGCCGACGTGCCCCGGAAGGCCACCTCCGCCGAGCGCCGCATGCGATCCGCCTTCGCGCTCATGCCACGCCCGCGCCCCATGGGGTAGTCCACGCCTACCACGCGCACCCGCTGCCCGGCATGCTCGAGCACATGCGCCTCGTCCACCAGGAGGCGGACCGGACTCCCGCGGCGCTCACTCGCCGCATAGGCCTCACGAATGGGGTGGATGCCCCGCCAGTGCTCATGGTTGCCCAGGATGGCGAGCATCCCGTGCGGCGCCTGGCACGTTTCGAGCGCGGCCATCGTCTCGTCGAGCTGCGTCAGGTCGTCGATCAAGTCCCCCGTCATCACCTGGAGATCCACCTGCGCCTTGTTCATCGCCTCCACGGTGGCGCGCACGTACGCGGCGTCGATGAACGCCCCAACGTGGATGTCGGTAATCTGTCCGATCCGAAAGCCGTCGAGCGCCCGGGGCAGGCTCCGCAGCCGCACCTCCACCTGGCGCACCTCGAAGCCAGAGGAGCCGGCCACGATGCCCGCCGAGCTCGTCCCCGCCGCCAGCAAGGGCAATGCACGCCCCACCCCCGTGAGCAGACTCCTTCGTTCCATGTCGACCTCGACCACTGGAGCGGCGGCCACGAGGGCCGAGCCCTCCTGGCCTGATTGCAATGCGGGAACCAGGCGCGCCTGGGCGCGCGCGCTGCGGCTGCGCAGGAGCGCGAGGGGCCATCCCAGGAGCATCACCAACCCCACCGCGACAACCCACCCCGAGCTGAAGAGCTTCAGGGGCATGCCCACCACCGGCAGTACGCCGTGCTCTCCGAACCCCAGCGTCAACGGGAGGGCGAAGGCCAGGACCGAGAGTCCCGACAGCCCGAGGAATACCTGTCGGCGCCACCCCTCACGGATGCTGGGCCACAGCTGGCGCAGAACGAGAAACGAGCCGAGGTTGACGAGGACGATGAAGAGGAGTCTCCCCATGGGCGCCAGTGCATAACAAAGCGGGCATCTGGATGCCGGTCGAATGCACGTCCGCTCTCCAGGTCGGCCTTCGTGCGACGAGGCATCCGCTGGTGCCAGGAAACCTTGGCCAGGGTGTCCCCATGTGCGACGGTGGGGCACCATGAGTGAACAGGACAAGGGCGCGGCTCGGGACGTCCGCGAGCGCTACCGGGAGCTGGCCGCCAAGGTGGACACCTTCTTCACCCGCGTGCAGTCACGCCATGGAAGCGCCATGCAGTGCAAGGCAGGCTGCACGGCCTGTTGTCACGTACGGCTGTCCGTTACCGCACTCGAAGCCAGTGTCATCCGCGAGGGGCTTGCCGGATTGCCGGAAGAGGAGCGCGTACGGCTGGCCCACCGGGCGAAACAGGGGGCTCCGGGAGCCTGCCCGGCGCTCGAAGCGGACGGGCGCTGCGCCATCTACACCTGGCGTCCCCTGGTGTGCCGCTCACACGGAGTGCCCATCCGCCACCGGGAGCCGGATGGCGAAACATCCGTCTCCGCATGCGAGAAGAACTTCGAGGCCGGGGCCGGGTTGCCCGACGTGTCCCCAGACTGTGTGCTCGACCAGACAACCCTGTCCACCGTGCTGGGTGCCCTGGACGCGGCCTACGCGGACGCGCGAGGCGCCCGGCGGGGCGAGCGCATCCGACTCGACACGTTACTGGGGGACTCTCTCTTGTGAGGAAGGCTCTCTAGTATCCTGGGGACATGCCCACCAGCCTCCTGGTCGTCCATGTCCACGTCCACGTCAAGCCCGACTCGGTCGATGCCTTCCGCGACGCCACCCTCGCCAATGCGCGGGAGAGCGTGAAGGAGCCAGGCATCGCCCGCTTCGACGTCGTCCAGGACACCGAGGACCCGACGCGGTTCGTGCTCGTCGAGGTCTACAAGACACCCCAGGCGCCGGCAGCCCACAAGGAGACGGCCCACTACCTGAAGTGGAGGGATACCGTGACGCCGATGATGGCCGAGCCGCGCACGTCCCGGAAGTACGTCAACTGCTTCCCCGAGGATGCGGGGTGGTGAGATGAGTGTGACGGGCTTTGAGTTCACCACCGCCACACGCATTGTCTTCGGCGCCGGCAAGCTTGCCGAGGCTCCCGCAGCAGTGAAGGCCCTGGGCGCGCACAAGGTTCTGCTGGTCACGGGCCGAGATCCCACGCGCGCCGGGCCGCTGCGCGAGGGACTCGGCAGGCTCGGCCTCTCCACCGTGCCCCTGGCGGTGGAGGGCGAGCCCACCGTGGAGCTGGCTCGCGAGGGAACCGCCCTCGCGCGCACCGAGGGGTGCGACGCGGTGGTGGCCTTCGGCGGAGGCAGTGCACTGGACGCGGGCAAGGCCATCGCCGCACTGGCCGCCAACGGCGGCGAGCCGCTCGACTACCTGGAAGTGGTGGGGCGGGGGCAGGCGCTGACAAAGCCCTCGCTTCCCCTGGTGGCCATTCCCACCACTGCGGGCACCGGCTCCGAGGTGACGCGGAACGCGGTGTTGGGGGTGAAGAATGCCCAGGTGAAGGCCAGCCTCCGCAGTCCCCTCATGCTCCCCCGATTGGCCCTCGTGGACCCGGACCTGCTTGCGGGCGCTCCTCGAGGTGTGCTGGCGTCCAGTGGACTGGACGCGCTCTCCCAGCTCATCGAGCCCTTCCTCTCGGCCCGCGCCAACCCGCTCACCGATGCGCTGGCACGCGAGGGCATCGGCCGTTCGGCGCGCTCCCTGCGCCGCGCGGTATTGGAGGGCCCCGATGCGGCGGCGCGGGAGGATCTGGCACTCGCGAGCCTCTTCGGCGGCCTGTGTCTGGCCAACGCGGGCCTGGGCGCGGTGCACGGTTTCGCGGCTCCGGTGGGAGGCATGTTCGAAGCGCCTCACGGCGCGGTGTGCGCGGCACTGCTCCCCGCCACACTGGAAGTGAACCTGCGCGCACTGAGGGCCCGTACTCCGTCGCACCCGGCGATTCCACGCTTCCAGGAGGTGGCGGTACTGCTCACTGGACGTGCGAACGCCCAGGCCGAGGACGGCATCACCTGGGTGAGGGAGCTGTGTCAGGCGTTGGGCATTCCGGGGCTCGAGCGCTACGGACTCACCGAGGCCGAGGTGCCTCAGCTCGTAGCCCGGGCCAAGGCAGCCAGCAGCATGAAAGCCAACCCCCTTCCCCTCACGGACGAGGAGCTCACGGAGATTGCCGTCCGCTCTCTGTGAGCGCCCGCGCGGTGCGCTCCTGGTGGACGAAGACGAGAGGACCGCATGGCCAACAGGATCAGCCGCATCACCACCTACGTCGAAAAGAAGAAGCTCGGCTTCGGTGTCGCGCGCCTCATCATGATGAGCGGAGTAAATGTCCGCAGCTTTGGCCCGAATGATCCGGACCCGCCAGACGCACTGCGGCGTCTGGAGCAGGCGCTGCCCCAGCTGTTGTCGGCCCAGGAGCTGCTGGAGCTCCAGTCACTTCTCACGGAGGCATGAAGATGGCGGTCTCAATTGGAGTCGGAGTCGGAGATGCCGTGGACGTGGAGAAGGCCGTCCGGACGGCGGTGGAGCAAGCCCGAGCCGCGCTCGGAGGCGTGCCCGCCCAGGCGGCCTACATCACCGCGACAGTGGATTACGAAGCCCCACGCGTCCATGCCGCCTTCCGGGAAGCGCTGGCGGGAGTGCCTCTGCACGGGGTGACCACGTCGCTGGGAGTGCTCACTCCGGCGGGCGTGCGCAACGAGGGCCACGGCGCGGTGGCGGTGATGCTGGTGGGGGGTGCACCGGGAACGGCCTTCGTGGCCTCCTCCACGGAAGCGGACGGACGCCGGGCCGGGGAAACCGCGGCCCGGGAGTTGGTGCGCAAGGCCGGCGGGAAGATGCCGCGGATGATCCTCTTCAACGCCTCGCCCGGCGAGGAAGAGGAGATGCTGGCGGGCATCGCGAGCGTGTGTCCGGACGTGCCGTGCCAGGGCGGCAGCGCCGCGGACCATGCCATCGCTGGACAGTGGAGCGTCTTCACCCAGGAAGGTCCGGTACCCGCGGGCGTGTCACTGCTGGGTCTCTTCAACGAGGTGCGGGTAGGCACGGCGCTGTCCACGCCCTACAAGCCCACGGGAGTGCACGCCCGGGCCACGGCGGCCGAGGGCCGCACCCTGCTGTCACTGGATGGCCAGCCCGCCGCGCAGGTGCTGGGACGCTGGATGGAGGGAGCCATCGACGACCAGATGCGCTCGGGCGGCAACATCCTGGCGCAGACGGCGCTGAGACCCATTGCCGTGCGCCGCGAGGTGGGCCACCGGGACCATTACGTGACGGTGCACCCGGCCCATATCCACGCGGACCGGGGGGCGGTGGATGTCTTCGCCCGCATCGAGCCGGAGGACGAGGTCTGCCTGATGAGCGGCACGTCCGAGGGTCTGGTGAACGAAATGGCCCACCTCATCGACACGGCTCTGGCCCAGGGCGGCCTGACGACGCGGGACGTGAAGGGAGCCTCGCTCATCTTCTGCGCCGGGTGCGCGGGTGCGCTGGGGCCTCGCATCGACGAGGGCCTGCGGACCTTCGCACGGCTGCTGCCCGGGGTACCCGTGCTGGGCCTGTGCACCTTCGGTGAGCAGGGCCACATCCCCGGCCTGGGCAACGTGCACCAGGACCTGTCACTCAGCCTGACGCTCTTCGCCAATACCTAGCGCTGGTGCCCCTTCACCTTCCACCAGAGCAACCCGAGGAAGGTGTCGGGCAGCGGCGCTGGCGGACGGAGGGACTCGTCTTCAACCTCCGGTGGAGACGCGGGGCGGGGATGGGGGTGGGCTGGCTCGACCAGCGGCTCCGCTCGACCCAGACCCCGCTCCTGGCGCTCCAGCACCTCGGCGAAGGAGCGCCGCGACGAGCCCCGCCGCTCGACAGGCGCCGTCCCCGAGACGCGCTCCAGCGCGCGGACGCGGAGGATGACGTCCGCGCCCTCCGCGCGAGAGATGCCCGTCACGCGCTCCACTGGACCTCGGGGTCTGCGTCCGTATCCCATGCGGAGCCTCCCTTGAGTGAGGGCAGCGTAGCACGCGTGCGTCAAGCCCCACGCCCCATGCATCGGAAGCCTCCGAATTCGAGGACTCCGTAAAGCTCCGCCACGGGTGCCACACGGCCCGTCACATGGGTGCACTGCTCGTCGCACATCCAACAGACAAGGAGCCATCCGCGCTATACCTGCACCGTTCCCTCCGCTTCCGGCGGACGACAGGAGCGCGTCGCACATCATGGCTCGTCGGTCTCCCGTGCATCCCATCCTGGCGCTGGTGGCACTCGCCACGAGCGCCTGCGCGTGGATTCCTCCCGCGGAGCCCGAGCCCCCTCTCCCACCCGAGAAGAAGGCACCTCCACCCGAGGAGCCCACGGCCTGTCTGACGGCGCCCATCGTGACGAATGGCAGCCGGAGCCGGATGCGCATCGCCCTCACCTTCGACGCCTGCTCCACCCACAAGAACGAGTATGACGAGCGCGTCATCCGCACCCTGCTGGAGACGGGGACTCCGGCCACGCTCTTCATCGGCGGGGGTTGGGCCCTGGCCAACCCGAGACGTGTCCAGGAGCTCGCGCAGTATCCTGACTTCGAACTCGGCAACCACACCTTCAGCCATCCGAACATGCCCAAGGTGAAGGATGACCGGAAGGTGCTGGAGGAGCTGCAGCGCACGCAGCAGGTTGTCTATGACCTGACGGGCCGCATCCCCAAGTACTTCCGCCCGCCATTCGGGGAGGTGGACAGGCGGGTCGCTTGGCTCGCGTCCCAGGCCGCGCTCACCACCATCAACTTCGACCTCCCCTCGGGAGACCCGGACGAGACCGTCACGCCGAAGCGGCTGGTGGACTGGGTGCTGCGCAAGGCGAGCCCCGGCGGCATCGTGGTGATGCACATGAACCACAAGCGCTTCCCCACGGCCGAGGCGCTCCCGGAAGTCATCAAGGGGCTGCGCAAGCGCGGCTTCGAGCTCGTCACGGTGGGCACGCTTCTCGAGGACACCACCTGGCCCATGTGCAGGCCCACCGACGAGCCCGAGCGGGCCATGGTGGCGGAAGTCATCCCCTGACGCGCGGCTTCCAGAAGACGAACTCGGTGACGCCCGGGGCGGCGAATCCCGGGAGCTGGCCGACCTGGCGGTACCCATGCCGCTGGTAGAAGCGCTGCGCCCCCTCGTTGAAGTCCGAGGTGAGCAGGAAGTAGCCCCCAGGAGGCTCCCCACACCCGGCCTCGTAGGCCGCGAGCAGCTGAGCACCCAGGCCCGAGCCATGGCGGTCTTCCCGGATGGCGAGCGTCCGCAGGTAGGCGCCCGTACCGAAGGTGCCCCGGGTGAGGAACCAGCACACGCCCACCGGGCCACTCTCGTCGGAGGCCATGAGCAACCCCTCTCCCCTGTCGAGCGCGCCGCGGAAGCGGCCCGCCAGCGCCGTGGCATCCAGGCCATAGGCCTTGAAGAGCGGGAGTGGCGCCAACGCGGCGGCGAGCGCGGGGAGGTCCTCCGGGGTTGCGGGGCGGATGACTGCGGGCATCAGGTCCTCTCGGTTGCGGGAGCGCCGGGAGATTGGACCGGAGCGCCGTACCGTACAACAGGACTCGTTCTCAGCCATTGGCCAGAGCCACCGAGAGATGGGGGAGCACCTCGCCCGCACGCGCCTCCACGCGCACGTCCGCCAGCTCACCGCCACGACACTCACCCATGTTGATGAGGCCAATGGGCATGTGGCGATCGGCTGCTCGCTGGAGGAAACGGAAACCCGAGTAGACGGCCAGGGACGACCCCACGACCAGCAGCGCATCCCCCTCCTCGAGCAGCGCGAACGCGGCCTCCACCGTGGGGGGTGGAACGTTATCGCCAAAGAACACCACGTCCGGCTTCAGCGTCCCACCACAGCGGGTACAGCTGGCGACCTGGAAGGCCTGCACCGCCTCGACCGGCAGCTCGGCATCTCCATCTGGCCGCAGCTCGGCGGTACGCTCCGCGAAGCCGGGGTTGAGTGCCAGCAGCCGCTCCTGCAGTTCCGCGCGGGACTCGATGGCCTCACAGTCCAGACACCGCACCCGGGCGAGCGCACCGTGAAGCTCGATGACCCGCTGGCTGCCAGCGGCATGGTGCAGGCGATCCACGTTCTGGGTGATGAGGCCGCGCACGAAGCCGTCGCGCTCCAGGACCGCCAGGGACTGGTGCGCCGCATTCGGACGGGCCGACGAGAAACGCGGCCAACCGAGCAGGCTCCGGGCCCAATAGCGCGCACGCACCTCGGGCCGGGTGAGGAACTCGCGATGCTGGATGGGGTTGCGGGCACGGGCGCGCGTACCGGGCCCCCGGTAGTCCGGGATACCCGACTCGGTGCTGCATCCGGCTCCCGTGAGCACCACGACGCAGCGGCCTCGAAGCAGCGCGGCCAGGACTTCCGCGCCCTCGAGCGCATCGAAAACGGACGGTTGTTCCAGGCGGGCGGTCATTCGGGAGGAATCTATAACGTGCACCCGGTGCGCTCGCCGACTCCCGGCCTGGAGACCGGGCGTCCGGGCCTCCTATGGGCACTCCGGCTCCTCCTCCAGTACCACGTGTCTGGGCCGATGGAGGACGTACAACAGGCTGATGCCCACGAGGATGCCGCAGTGGTGCGCGGACATCCGACTCGGCGCCCAGGACACGGCCGGCGATGATCACCAGACAGACCAGCACGCCAGCGGCGGGGACGGCCACCGGCACCTCGAAAGCGCCCCGGGGCTCACCCGGACGAAGCTTCAGGACGCTCAGCCCCATTCACCACCACGAAGGCCCCCAGCAGCAGCAGCGACGTGGCGTCGGCGAGCTGGCGGATGTCGCCTCATGGTGCGGGCCAGGGTCGGCTGCGAGGAGGGAGTGTCTTCGCCAGCGGCCATGACGGGCCGTCTTATTCCCGGTGCCCTTCCGGCGGCTCCTGGCGTCGGGGCCAGCTGTCAGGAAGCAGCCAGCTGCCACCGGCCAGCTGGAAGCGCCTCAACGGATTCCCGCGCGTGCTGACATGATGAACACCATGAGGAAGGTGCTCTGGCTCGCTGGCTATGTCTGGGCGCTCCCGGTGACGTTGCTGGGTCTGACGCTCGCCTTACTCTTCGCACGCCTCGAATCCGTGGACGAGGAAGGCATCCTCCACTTCGTCGTCGAGCCCGGCGGACTTCTCTCCTGGTACGTGCGCCACTTCCACATCGCCGCCTTCACCCTGGGTGCAGTGGTGACCTACGCTGGAGCGGACGGTCCGAGGCAGATCCGCCTGGTGCGCCACGAGCGAGCGCACGTCGTGCAGACGCTCGTCCTCGGGCCGATGTTCCTCCCCCTCTACGGCCTCGCCTCACTCTGGCAGCTCGCGCGAGGGCGCCACCCGTACCGCGACAACTGGTTCGAGGTCCGGGCGCGCGCAGCCGAAGTGCCGGGCACTCGCACTCTGCGGCTCGTGCGTTAGACACGCCCGTGTGTGAAAGAATGAAGGCGTCATGCCAGCCCAGCCAGCCATTCGCGGCTTCATGTCCAGGATGATCCTCGAAGCGGCCAGGAGCCTGCCAGCCGACAAGAAACAGCGGGTATTCGCACTCGTGCCGCAGCAAGTGATTGCCCTCATCGACGCCACGCCCCGGTTGGGTTGGGTTCCACTCGAGGAGAACATGAAGCTGTCTGGCGCCCTCCACCAGGTGTTGGGCAATCCGGGCTTCCGCCAGTTCTTCTCGTCTCTTTCGGAACGCATGCTGACCTACCCGCTGCTGCAGTCTTTCTTCGACGGGGCGGTGCGGCTCTTCGGCCTGACGCCCCAGGCGCTGCTGAAGTGGACCACCTATGCCTGGGAACAGGCGTTCCGGGACTGTGGGAAGATCAGGTACCAACCCCACCGGGAAGCGATGAACCACGGCAGGGTGACGATGGTGCTCGAGGGTTTTCCTCCCGCGCAGCTCCGCACGGGCACCTTCATCGAGTCGCTCGCGGGTACCTTCGACATGTACCTGCGGCGGGTCTCCAAGAAGGGCTGGGTGGAGATCCACGACGCCGACAAGGACAAGGGCCTCGTGGCATATGAGATTTCCTGGGAGTAACGCCGGACGGATTCACCCGCGCAGAGAGACACCCTCAAGAATCGGAGGGTGCGACGGGTCCATGCCCTTTGGGCGGGGCGGCGGCGACAGGCATGGTGAAGAGGAAAGTGCTGCCATGGCCCGGCTCACTCTCCACCCAGATTCTTCCGCCATGCGCATCGACGAGCCCCTTGGCGATGGACAGCCCGAGACCGGAACCACGGCGGTCGCGCCGGTCGGCCTGCCAGAAGCGTTCGAAGATGTGCATGAGCGCCTCCGGAGCGATTCCTGGACCCGTGTCATGCACCTGAAAGCAGATGGTTCCTCCCTCCACCCGGGCGCTCACCTTCACCTCTCCACCAGGCGGGGTGAACTTCAACGCGTTGCCCAGCAGGTTGGAGAACACCTGTAGGAGCCGATCGCGATCCGCGAGCACTGGAGGCAGCACTTCGGGCAGCTCGAGCACCAGGTGGACTTCTTCGGCCTGGGGGCGGGCGGCCTCGATGACCTCCCGGAGAAGCGTCTCGGTGGGCTGCGGACTCGGGCGGATGGACAGTTGACCGGCATCCATCCGGGCCACGTCCAGCAGGTCGTCGATCAGCCGATTCATGCGCCGCACGGAGGAGACAATCGTCCCCAGTGCGTCTGCGGCCCGGGGGGTATCGGCTGCGGCGTTCCCCTTCCACCGCTGCAGCGCCTGGGCGCTGAGAATGATGGAATTCAAGGGGCTGCGGAGATCATGCGCCACAATGCCCAACACGTCGTCGCGAGCCCGGGTGGCGCGACGAGCGGACTGGTATGACCGCGCGTTCTCGACCGCCAGGCTGGCCAGCCGCCCCAACCCTCGTGCGAACTCCAGGTCATCCGCGGTGTAAGGTGCGCCCGGACTCGGAGGAGATGAACATGAGCGCCCCGAGCAGCCGCTCATTCGCCACGAGGGGAACACCCAGGAACGAGCGCGCCTCCAGCCGCTTGAGCAGCTCGAGGTGCTCGGCATTCTGCGCCATGGATGCGAGATGCTCCATCGTGGTGTGGGGGATGAGCAGGGGCTCCTGGTGCATGATCACCTCCCGCGCGAGGAAGGGCTGGAGCACATCGAGAGGGATGCGCTGGAGTTCCGCAGCCAGTTCCTGCTTGTCGGCCGTGCGGTGGACCACCTTCGGCCGGCGCATCGTGCCTCCCTCCCAAAGGTAGACGATGCACCAGTCCGCGAGTGACTGCACCGCGAGATGGGCGACGCTGGAGAGCGTCCGCTCATAGTCGAGGGAAGAGGAAGAGAGGAGTTCCCCGGCCCTCACCAGGAAGCGCTGCTCCTCCTCCACCCGCTTCTGGGCGGAGACATCCCGAAGGATGACGGTCAGGATACGTGCCCCACCCACCTCGAGCTTGGAGATGGCCGCCTCGGCGGGGAACTCCTCGCCGCTCTTTCGCAGACCGAAGAGGAGCCGACGCTCACCCATCCTCCGGGCCGACACGGTCCCCCCGGCGAAGGCCTGGATGAAATGGCGGTGGTGGGTCCGGAAGCGCTCCGGGAGGAGCACGTCGAGCGGTTGCCCGAGCACCTCCTGCGCGCTGTAGCCGAAGATGGTCTCCGCCCCGGTGTTGAAGATGGTGATGCGCTGCTCCTCGTCGACGGAGATGATGGCATCCGCGGCGATGGAGACGATGCCCGCGAACCGCGCCTCCGAGGCCGCGCGCTCCGCCGCGTTCCGCTCCGCCATTTCCTGCGCATCACGTCTGCGGTGGAACTCACGCATCACGATCGCCGCCTGCGTCACCAGGGCCGCCACGGCCACAGGAATCCCAAACAGGTACGCCCGCACCGAGCTGTCGACCACCTGGTTGGCCCAGCGCTGCGCGGCCTCCATCTCCTCCTGCTGATAGCGCACCAGGAGCGCCATGTTCTCATCCAGCGCCGCGCGAAGGGATTGCAGCTCTCCGTCGACGCGCGGCAGGAGCTGCTCGAGAGGCGCGCCTCGCTGGCGTTGCTCGAGCAGCTTCTGTGACTGGGCTCGGATGCGCGCCTCGCTTCGCGCGCTTGCCTCCAGCAACTCCCGCTCCCTGGGCGTCCGGCTCATCTCCAACATCCACCGCAGGAGAAGATCGATCTGCTCCCGTGAGCGCTCGATTTCCACCAGTGCCCGCGGGTCCGGAGAGAGCAGGTAGCTACGGACCATCCGCCCCTGGTACTGGAGCTCCGCGTTCAGGCGCTCGGCCTCCACGGACTTCTCGGCGGCGGTGGTGTAGCGCCGCAGCGAATCCTGCTCCACCCTCACCACACGGAGGACCACCAGCAGGGCCCCTACCGCAATCAGCGCGGGGAGGAGCACCATCGCGGTAGCGGTGGAGAGGAATCGGTGCATGTCGTGGCCAGTCCTGGCCCCAGCCCCAATCGGAGCACAGCACGTGGACAGTGCCCGGCGCCATGTACTGCGAAGCGCTGGGACCCACCATGCGACTCCAGGACAACGCGATTGCCGCCCGAGTGACGGCGGCCGGTCCGCAACGCACCGCGCCCCCGGTGGCCCTCACATGGTTTGAATTGAACAGATGAAAGGATTCTGCCGCGCCGCGTTACAAGGGCGGCCTCTCCCGGGAGAGCCCTTATGGCAACCCGTTCTGACCCGACCATTTCTTATCGAGCAGTTTTTCTGTTATATCGGCGAAGCCGGCGAATCAGCCGAGCCCCTGCTTCACTTTGTAATCCCGATATCCCAGGAGCCGTCCATGTTCTCTCGTCTCAACGGGCAAGGGGTGTCCCTTGCCGTGACGCTCGCGGCCACCCTCGTGGTGGGCGGTGACGCGTTCGCGAGCACCATCAATCAGAACACGTCGTGGACCATCAACCGCTCGGGCGCGACTTCGACGTACCGCGTCGTGGCCTACGGAGACTCCATCTTCGCGGGCTACAACGGCTCGCTCTTCAGCGTGGCGAAGCGTGCGGCGCCCCTCGTCGAGGGCGAGTATCTGGCCAAGACCTTCAACGCCAACATCGAGGTCGTCCGCCGCACCAAGTCCGGCGCGAAGGCCGATGACATCTATAACAACAAGATCGTCTCCGAGCGCTCGTACATGCAGGCGAGCAACACCCGCGCGGTGACGTTCGAGATGTGCGGCAATGACTACCTGCAGGCACGCTCTGCCTTCACGGACCAGACGGGCACCTGCAGCTACAGTGGCCTGGACACGGCCCTGGCCAACTGCACCACGTACACGGAGAAGGCCATGCAGGCCATCAACCAGTACGCGACGACGGCCACGGCGAAGATCGTCATGAACATCTACTACCCGGGCTACGACGCGGACAACGTGCTCACCGGCTGCACGGACTCCGCCACCGGCGCGAAGATCAACAAGCGCGCCAAGTTCCTGCCCTATCTGGCCAAGAGCAACTGGCGCACCTGTAACCTGGCGGAGAAGTACGGCTTCAAGTGTGCCGACGCGTTCGCCGAGATGATGGCGGCCGACTACGACTCCGACGGCGACGGGCAGATCGACCGTGACGCCATCCGCTACCGCTCGGGCGAGACCGAGGCCGCCTACGTCACCCGCGTCACCAGCACGTATGCCAGCACCCTGCGCGACGCCAACACGCACTTCGTCAGCTCGAGCGCCAGCTACGACTACATCCAGTCCGACAACACGCACCCGACCTACTACGGCGGAACGATCAGCACGGGCTCCGGCTCGGGCGCGGCGGACTTCACCGACGCGCAGATCGTGAGCGGCAAGAACCCGCAGTGGGACAAGTGGGGCCACGAGCGCTCGGGGTGGAGCCTCTCCACGTTCAACCCGACCACGCCGTAGTCGAAGGAAGCACCCGGGCAGGGACCCGTCTCCCTGCCTGGAATCCCCCGTCCCTCTTGCACTCCAGCAGAGGGCCGGGGTGAGGGGTCTGATAGGGTGCGCGCCCATCGCGGCAGGAGCCGCCCCCCCCCGATGAACCCGTCCCCCTCCCTGGTCCCGCCGCCTCCCCCCTCGTCCGAGCCCCTCCCCATGGAAGGTTGGCTCGCCCCGCTGGCACTCGCCGGCCATGCCTTGCTGGGCTTCGCGCTGGGGCGGACGCGAGGGCTCTACCGAAGCGACTTCATCATCGTGGTCGCGGGCGCCCTGCTGCTCTGGCTCGTGGGATTGCTGGCCGTGTCACGGCCGGGCCAGGCGGCTGTGGTGCGCAACAGGACACGCGCCTGGGCCTGGGGCGTGGCCGCCTTCTTCACGGTGTACAACCTCGCCCTTCCTCCGGGCCACAACATGGTTCCGGAAGCCGACCTGCGCCCCTTCTCGTTCCTGGGTGGGCTCGCGGTGCTGCTGGTGGGAAGCTGCGCCGTGCCAGCGGCCTCCTCCTCGCGGTTCGCCTGGTTCCTGCGCTCGGCTCGCACGGTGGGATTCTTCGTCCTCCCGCTGGCGCTCGGGCTCGAGCTCATCGCCGCGTCGCCCAAGCCCCTCATCGACGTGTGGGAGCTCCACCAACAGGGCGCGCACGCGCTGCTGAGCGGGCAGCCCGTTTACGGCGGGGCCCTGCACGCCATCGACACGCACACCTTCGCGAGGACGATCGACTCCTACGCGTACCCTCCGCTCAACCTGCTCCTCACCACCGCCGCGTATGCCCTCACGGGGGAGACGCGGCATGCCCAGCTCGCGTGCATCCTCGTGGGCGCCTTCCTCCTGTGGCGTGCCGCCCGGCGCGAGGTGGAGCCGGGAGATCCACTTCCCGAGCTGCTCGTGGCCTGCCTCGTCTTCCACCCTCGAGCCCTCTTCACCCTGGAACAGGCCTGGGGCGAGCCCCTCGCACTGCCGTTCCTCGGTGCCTTCGTGTACTTCCTCGGTAGAGGCCGAGGGACGGCCGCCGCGGTGGCGCTGGGCCTGCTCTGCGCGACGAAGCAGCACTTCGTGCTGTACCTGCCGCTCGCCCTGCTGCTGCCCGGGCCTCGCTGGCGGGGCGCGGCCATCGCCGTGGGGACGGCGGCGGCCACCTTCGTCCCGTTCCTCGTCTGGACGCCCGAGGGGCTGTGGAAGGACCTGGTGGTGCACCACCTCACCAACCCCTTCCGGCCGGACTCGCTCTCGCTGCTGGCCTGGTTCGCACACCAGGGCGTGTCCCTGCCGGGCTGGCTCGGGTTCGCGGGGGCGCTGGCGCTCTGGGTGCTGACGCTCGCGCGGCGCCGCGGCCCGGAGACGGTGGTGCTGGGCAGTGCGCTCGTCTTCGGGGTGTTCTTCTTCCTGGGCCGCCAAGCGTTCTGCAACTACTACTACCAGGCCGGGGCCACGGTGCTCGCGGCGGTCGTCCTGTCGTTGAGGAAGAACCGCCCGGTGGAGGAGGCCCGTGCCAGCCCGCCCGGCGAGGAGTCCAGTGCCGCCGGTGCACCTCCGCTGGCGGCTTGAGCCGGGAGTCCTTGAAGGGAACCCTCAACATCTCCGGTGTTCACAGGTAGGGTGCGCGACATGAATCGGATGCTGGAACTTCGAGCGCGGTGGACCCTCGTCACAGGCGCCTCTTCCGGACTGGGCCAGGAGATTGCCCGGTCCATCGCGAGGGAGCACGGCGGCAACGTGCTCGTGGTGGCACGGCGCAGGGAGCGGCTGGAGGCCCTGTGCGAGGAGCTGCGCTCGCGTCATGGCGTGCAGGCGGACTTCATCGTGGCCGACCTGTCGCGTCCCGAGGACGTGGAGCGCGTCTTCACCGAAGCCACCCGTGAGCGGGAAATCCACGGTGTCATCCTCAACGCCGGCGTGACGTACTGGGGCGAGGCGCTGAAGCTGGACTGGAAGGAGTTCCAGTCCATGCTGGACACCAACGTCACCAGCCTGGTGCGCCTGTCCACCCTGTTCGCGCGCTATTTCGTCGAGCGGCGGGTGGGAGGCGGGCTGATGTTCGTCTCCAGCGTGGCGGGGTTCATCCCGGTGCCGTACCAGGCGGCCTACAGCGGCACCAAGGCCTTCATCCTCAGCTATGGCCAGGCACTGGCACAGGAGGTGCGGCGCGAGGGCGTGTCCGTCACCGTCTTCGCGCCGGGCGGCATCTCCACGGAGCTGCTGGACAAGGCCGGGCTCTCCAACCGCTTCAAGGCGGGAGACATGGGGGTGATGAGTGCCGAGGAGTGCGCCTCCCACGCACTGCGGGCCTTCATCCACCGCAAGGAGCTCTACGTCCCCGGGTTGATCAACCAGACGCTGACTCTGGCCGCGAGGTTGCTCCCGCGTGGATTCCTGGCCCAGCGCACGGCCGCCATGTACCGGCCCTGACGCAGAGCCCTCCGGGGAGCCCCGTCCTCGCTAGACGTGCCTCGGCCGGCGCCAGAAGGAGGGGCGCCGGGGGCCTCGCTTCTCGAGCTGCTCCGCCACGTCCCCCCGTAGCGGGAGTTTGAGGCGCTCGCGCCGCAGGAGGAGCAGCTCGCGGATGACGATCTGACAGGTGCCCACGATGGGCACCGCGAGGAAGGCCCCGAGCACGCCGGCCAGCTCGGCGAAGAGGAGGATGCCGAGCAGCGTCACCAATGGGTTGAGCTTCACGGTGTGCTTGTAGATGACGGGCGCCAGCACGTGGTTCTCGAACTGCTGGTAGACGATTGTGTAGACGGCCACCGACAGACCGTCGAGCACCCCGCTCGAGGCAAGCGCCACCACGGACAGCAACAAGCCGGCCAGGGTGGCGCCCAGCAGGGGGATGAGGCTGCCCAGGCCGGAGAGGATTCCCAGCGGCAGGAAGAAGGGCACGCCGAGGATGGCCAGGAAGAGGGTGGCGCACGTGGCATTCACCACGGCGATGAGGGCCAACCCGCTCAGGTAGCCGCCCACGGAGTGGTACACCTTGTCCAGCACCCGCTCGTAGCGCTGGCGGTGGGCTGGAAGGGACTCGGCGAGCACTCCGCGCACCACCCTGCCGCCATAGGCCAGCATGAAGATGACGAGGAAGAGCACGGTGACGAAGGCCCCCAGTCCGGCCACCAGTCCCCGCAGCACGCGCAGGGCCGGGTCGACCGCCTGCTGCAACAACCCGGAGCTCCCCTCTCCGAGCGCTCCCAGCCGCTGCTCCAGGCCAATCCGAGCGTCGAGCCATTGGAAGAACCTCGTCTGGTGGATGCGCGCATTGAGCTCCGGCAGGCGATCGGCCAGGTCTCGCACCTGGCTCACCGTGGGAGGGATGATGAGGAAGCTCGCGCCGATGAGCGCTCCCACCACTCCGAACATCACCACCACGATGGCCAGAGGCCGCTTCAGTCCCCACCGCTCCAACCGCTCCACACCGTGGTTGAACGCCACCGCCAGGAGGACGGCCGTCACGGTGAGCGTGAGCATGACGATGCCGTGAATCACCACGTAGAGGGCGGCCAGCACCCCCACCACGGCGCCACAGATGGTGAGCACGGTCTTCACCGTCACCTGCGAGCGAGGCACCGGCACCGGCTCGAGATCATTCACCGGCTCGACAGGCGGACGAACGGGCCTCTCGGGATCCACACGCCACCTCCCCAGGAGCAAGGAGCCTCCGGGAAAGCTGGGGCTCCGCTGGCTGGAGCGGCAGTGCACTCCATCCGAGAAGATGCCGATGGGCCGTCCGCATGCCCGCCCGGGTGCCCTTCTTCAAGGATTCATCAGGGACACTCCCGGAAATCCAGGGAGAGGCGGGGTCCGCGCCGGGTCCCCGGTGGCGGGACCTTGCGCTTCAGAGCACCCGGCTAGAATGCCACGCCCATGGGTGCCAACCGATGGACCGATGAGTTCCTCGACGGGTGTCGCCAGCGGGGAGACCCGCTCGCGGACGAGACCGTGAAGAACCTGTTCCGCCAGGGGCAGGTGGAGACTGCCAACGCGCTGATGAAGCAGCTCATCCGGAACGACCAGCTCGTTCCCGAGAAGCTCCCCGGACTGCTGCGTGAGTACCTCGCACAGACCGGAGGCCTGCCGTCATGGGCGGACCCCGAGGTCATGCGCCAGGGCGAAGCACTGTTCGGCCGGTACGGGCCCCAGGCGGTCGTCGCCCTCTTCTGTGGCGCCCTGCCAGCGAGCTACGCGGCGGCCAAGGGGGTTCAGGTCATCCACCTCACCGCCCGGCTGGCGACGGATCCCTTCCGCCGCATCATGGAGACGGCGCAGATGCTGGTGGACGTGCTGGCCCCCGGGGGCCTCGAGCCGGGGGGCAACGGCCTGCGCAGCGCGCAGAAGGTGCGGCTGATGCATGCAGCCGTGCGCCACCTCATCCTCGAGAGCGGAGAGTGGAACCCCGAGTGGGGCCATCCCATCAACCAGGAGGACCTGGCCGGGACGCTGGTCGACTTCTCGTACGCGGTCGTCCTGGGACTCGAAAAGCTGGGCTGCACGATGTCCGAGCAGGAGCAGAACGCCTACCTCCACTGCTGGAAGGTGGTGGGACACGTGATGGGGCTGGACCCGGCCGTCATCCCGGAGGACATGGCGGACTGCGCGGCGCTCGCCGAGGCCGTCCAGCGGCGCCACTTCCGCGCGAGTCTCGAGGGTCAGGAGCTCACGCGCGCCCTCATCCAGATGGCCGAGCACGTCACGCCGGGTGATCTCTTCGATGGAATGGCGGCCTCGCTCATGCGCCACATCCTGGGAGAGGAGATCGCCGAGATGCTGAAGGTGCCGCCCGCGGACTGGACGCGGTATCTGATTGGCCCGATGGCGCTTCTGGGGAGGGCCTCGGACGAGTTGGGAGACCGCTCCCGGGCGGTGGCGAAGCTCGCGGAGATATTCGGCCGCAAGCTGGTGGAGGGGATGGTGTGGATGAACCGCGGCGCCGAACGGCCTCCCTTCCGGATTCCCCAAATGCTCCGGGACACGTGGCGCGTGGAAGGCCAGTAGCCGCCCGGTCCCGATGAACGCGCAGGCACGAGGGCCCGTACGCCACCCCCTGGCGTAACGGGCCTTCTTGCGTCAGCCCGTCCCCTGTCGAGCACCTCACGACCCCAGCCCGCGCCGGGACTCCAGACCGGAGGACCCCGGGCCAGAAAAAGTCCGCCGCATCAACATATGCAACTTGATTGCATGTGACTCGTGATGGCACAGTGTTGCCAGGTTCGACGGAAGACCTGGAAGCACCGGCGCCGGACAACGGCGGCACACCTGACGGTCCCCTGCCCTCCGCCACTCACGAAGCGTCAAAACAAGCAGTCCCCATCACAAAGGAGTCACACCTTGAAGAATGTGTTCAAGAAGCGCCTGCTCGCGACCAGCATGGCGCTGTTGCTCACCGGTTGCGGAACCATCGAGTCCGAGGAGGAGACGTCGCTGGAGTCCCAGGAGCAGTCGCTCGCCGCCTGCGAGAACACCACGGAGTTGGCGGAGGCAGCCGAGCACTCGTGCACCCATGCGGAACTCGGTCCCTTCCAGAACGTGACGGCCGCCGCGCTGGGAACCATCCCCTTCGTCGACGTGAGCGTCCCGCACACCGCCTACGTCGTGACCCTGCCGGCCGCGAGCTGCGGCGGTTACGGCGGCTCGGTCATCTTCACCCCGGAAGAGTCCACCGAGTACGCCTTCCTGACGTCGCGCTCTCGCGGCCTGCGCATCTTCGACGGCAACACCGAGGTGACGCGTGAGTGCCGTTACGAGGTGCCCCAGGACGTCTGCGGCAGCCTGCGCGCCGCCACCATCGCGGACCTCGAGGCCGGCAAGGACTACCGGCTCGAGTTCAAGGCCATCCGGCAGACGAACGCCCAGTTCACCCTCGTCATCGAGGAGACCGCCCACCACGACCACGAGGAGTAATCCCTCCTCCTCGGGCCTTCCAGTCTGACGCGAGGTCCGCAGGCCCCACGCCCGCGGACCCCGTCCGCGCCTTCATGTCTCTCGTTCACATGTCCACATCGCCGTGGATGGAAAGTCGCGCATGCGCCCTCTCCTCCGAGTCTTCGTCCTGGCCACCAGCGTCTCGGCGCTCGCCGCCTGTGGCCCCCCTCCAGAGCCGGAACCCGAACCTTCCGGTGACCCGCCCCAGGAGCAGGGAGATCCCTGCGCGCCCCACGGTCACATCCACCGGGAGCCCACGGGGGACTGGTGCCACTGCGATCGCGGCTACCTGGCGGCCGAGCAGGGTCTGTCGTGCCAGCAGGACCCAAACTACGTCCCACGCGAGGGCTTCGACTTCGGTGACAACGGCAAGCACGCGTGCTGGCATGTCACCAACGGTCCCTTCGCCACGGTGAGCGCGTCCGTGGACCGGCAGCCACGCGTGGATGCCTTCCATACCCACTACACCGTGAAGCTGCGTCCGGAGGGCGGGCAGTACGTGGGCACCTTCAATTTCAAGGGCTACGCCACGGGTGACTTCGTCGTCTACCTGAGTGACGCCAGCGTCCCCGTCTCGCTCAGGGAGGGAGCGCGCCTCGTGGAGCCGGTCGCCACCGCCCCCGTGCCCCCAGAGGTCTGCACCGGCCTCGTGCACATGGTGGGCTACGAGCTCACCGACAAGGTCCAATACACTGTCTCCTTCGGCCCCACCTCTCTTCCCGAGCTGGGCCTCGTCATCGAGCACCTGGAGTGAATCCCTCACGGCGCTCGAAGTGACGAAGACACTATTGCAACCATGTTACATATGCGGCATCACTGATCGCGCCGCGGAGCACGTGGTGCTGGCGCAAAGCGCCGCGCCGCTCCCGGTTCACTGAAAAGGACAAACCATGAAGATGACGATGCGAAACATCTGTGGCGCGATCCTCGGCCTGTCGCTGGCGGCCTGCGGGCCCGCCCTCGAGGCAGAGGAAGGCGCTGGGCAGCAGGGGCAATCGCTGGAAGCGGGCTGCACGCAGCTCGGCTCCAGCATCACCACCCACGCCTGCACCCACGCGAACAACAGCGCCGATCAGGTCTCCGTGACGGCAACGAGCGGTCTCACCGCCAGCACGCCGAGCATCAGCACCAACCACAAATACTACAGCGCGACGCTGCCTTCCGGCGCCGCGGGCACCGTGAAGTTCCGGCCGTCCGCCGCCGGCTCCTGGGCCTTCTATCTGACCCAGAACATCACCCTGACGGTGAAGGACTCCTCCGGCACTCCGGTCAGCCCGGTGCTGGGCCATGCCGTGTCCGCAACCGGCTGCTCGCTGGTGAAGGTGGCCGTGTATGACCTCACCAGCACCACCACCGACTATGAGGTGATTCTCGGGACCGCGTCCGGCAACCTGGTGGGCGTGGTGCCCGAGCGGCTCGAGGACAACCGCGTCCGTTTCTACCAGGACGCGGACAGTGACGCGTACGGCAACAGCAGCGTCTCCGTGTTCACCGCCTGCGTGCCGCCGGCCGGATACATCACCCAGCGGTTCGACTGCAACGACGCCGACGCCAGCATCAACCCGGGCGTCACCGAGATTCTCGGCAACAGCGTGGATGAGAACTGCAACGGCTCGCTGACGAACTGATCCTCCCCAGTCACTGAAGCGGGTCTCCACCCGCGAGTCGGGGCGGCCTCCTTCCGAGGTCGCCCCGGCGCCATTTGTGCCTTCACCCCTCGAAGAAATCGGAACGATGCGCCCTTCCCCTGTCACTGCCTTGCTCGCCGCCTGCACCCTGGCACTGGTGGCCTGCCATCATGAACCTTCCACGCCCCCCGGCCCGGATGCTGGCGACGCCCAGCCCCCCACGGTGACGGCCACCACGCCGGCCCAGGGCACCACGGAAGTGCCCACCTCCACGGCCCTCACCGTGGCCTTCAGCGAGCCCATGAAGGCCGGCAGGGGCACCGTGAGGGTGACGGCTGGAGACACGGAGGTTTCGCTGCCCGCAGGGACCTGGGACACCGCCCGGCGCGTCCTCACGGTGCAGCCGGCCATGCCGCTGCCACCTGACTCCGAGGTGAGCGTGTCCGTGCAAGCGGATTTCACGGACGAGGCGGGCAACGCGCTCACGGCTCCCTTTACCTTTCACTTCACCACGGGCAGCAACGGCCCCCGCACGTCCGTCTCC
Source organism: Vitiosangium sp. GDMCC 1.1324 (assembly GCF_003044305.1). Classification (GTDB taxonomy): domain Bacteria; phylum Myxococcota; class Myxococcia; order Myxococcales; family Myxococcaceae; genus Archangium. Next base: position 401,809 of record NZ_PZOX01000010.1, read on the forward strand.
AGTTCCCAGCCAGCGGAAGGCACGCAAGGCATTTACTCCGTGGAGATGTATTACGACGGCGCGGCGAGCCGCCCGGGTGTGTACCTGCGCAAGGTGCTCACCGTGACGTTCAGTGGTCCCATGGATGCGTCCATCGCGCAGGTCACGCTGCGCAATCGCACCGACCCCCTCGTCGAGCCGCGCGTCCTGACCGGCCAGTGGTCCTCCAACCAACGGACGCTCACCGTGACCGTCTCGGCCCCGGAGGAAGGCGGGCCTCCGCTGGAGGATGACTCCGCATACGCGATGGACCTCTCCCTGCTCCGGGACGCGGCAGGCCACCTGCTCGACGGAGTGCCCTCGCTGGGTGACGGCACACTGGACTTCACCACCGGGACACGGAACGGAGAGCTCGAGCACGCCTGTACCCATACACTCATCAACACGGCCGAGGAGCTCAACGCCGCTCCCACCCCCTTCGCCTTTCCGCCCTCGACGGACACGGGTCACACGCGCTACAGGCTGACCCTCCCGAACAGCGACGGCTCCCATCAGGGGTACTCGGAGCTCATCTCGGCACCCGACACCGATGAGAACGTCACGCTGTACCTGGATCGGCAGGTACCGCTGAGCGTCCGCAACGAGACCGAGGGCTCGGAGGTCCCAGTGGAGCTCCACACCACGGCTCCTGCGTGCGCCAACATCACCCATCAGGCGCGATTCACCGCCAGGGCGGGAGACATGAGCTACATGTTCCACTACGGACCGGCCGACTTCGCGACGTTCGAGTTCGTCCTCGAGAGGCACGGAATGTAGCGGGCCTGTCTCCTCAGCCTCCGAGGCTCGGCTCCCACGCGGCGCAGAACGCAGTCTGCCGCCGCACGTTGATGAACAGCGCGCGGTGCACCTGGCTCTCCGGGGGCACCGCCACCGCCGCGCCGCTGGCCGGCACCTCCAGGCGCTCGAAGAGAGTGCCCTCGAACCAGCGGTGTGGCTGGAGCTCCACGACGAAGAGGTCGTCGTCGTCCAACTCCACCTCCATGGGGACGAACTCCACCCGCTGCAACTCCACCGGGGGTGGGAAGTCCAGGGCGGCCCGGAAGGCCAGGGTGCGTCCGTCTCGCGAGGCCGTCCCCTCCAGCAGCACCGAGCGGCCCTCCAGCGGCTCCGCCTCCGCGCCCAGCGCCCGCGATGGTGGCTGGAGCAGCAGCGAGAAGGAGCGGGCCACACCGGCGATTCCCGGCGAGCGGCCGAGCACCCGCGTCTCGCGGCCCGCCGCCAGCAAATCGAACACCACCTCACGGTCCCACTCGCCCAGCACCCGCCCACCGGAGAAGAAGGAGGTGTCGTGGGCGTGTGCGGTAGGGGCGAGCACCTCGCCCATGCGGTGCAACCATCGTCCCGTGGTGCTCTTCTGGAGGGGCGAGGGGTTCTCGAAGAGGTAGATGGGGCCGAGCACCATGAGCGCGGACGAGAGCGCCACGCGCCAGCCGGTATCGGTGGTGAAGTGGCCCGGCTCTGTCTCACCGGGAGCGAGCGCGGTGCGCAGGCCCATGCGGAAGATGATGCCGCGGCCTCCGGTGCCGGACAGCCCGCAGGCAGCACCGCCTCCGAGCAACGCGGTGCCGAGCAGCGCGGTGAAGGCACGGCGGGTGGTACGCAGTGGAGTCGTCATGGCAGCTCCTCCTGGAGGTCCAGGTAGACGGTGAGCGTCCCGCGGAAGGTGCGTGGGGCGCCCGCGGCGAAGTGGCGCGTGGCCATCAGCGAGGCGGGCGCATCCGGGCCGCGGAAGTTGGACACGTAGTTGAACTCCGCCTCATGCCAGCGCGCGTCGAGCAGGTTCTCCACCGACAGGCCGAGATCCATCCACTTCCACCGGGCCCGGGCCGCGACGTCGAAGAGGAAGATGGGCTCGCTGTAGCGGTCGAGCGGCAGCGGCTTCGGTCCGATGGCGCTGTGTCCCAGCGCCAGGTTCCACCCCAGGGGAAGCCCGGCCAGGGAGATGTCACCGCGCACGGAGGCGTCCAGGCGGCCGAGAAGCTGGGGGATGTAGGGCATGACGGTGCCGTCCCACACCTTCCAGGGCGAGGCACCCGGGACGGGCAGCGTGGCACGAGCCCAGGCGACGCTGGCCTGCACGTCCAGCCGGTGCTCCAGGGTGAACCGCGCGGTGCCAAAGGCGCCCAGCCGCTGCGAGGGGCCCACCGGCTGGTTGCGGCCGGCCGTCTCGTCGAACACGAGGTCCTGTGAGACGCGGGTGGCGAAGAGGGCACCCCGGGCCTCCAGCTCGTAGGCCCGCCCTTCCCCTCCGAGATTCCAGCCCAGGCCCGTCTCCGCCGCCGTCACGCGGGCGTAGGGAGCGAACTCCGCATCAGACAGCGCCGCCGCGTCACTGGAGCGCGCTCCCAGGCCCGCACTGGTGAGCCAGATGAGCTGGGGGGAGAGCCGCACCTCGGCGGTGAGGCGGGGACTGGCGAAGAAGCCATAGGCCTCGATGGACTCCTCGGGGATTCGAGTGCCCTGCCGGTCCGAGGCGGGCCGGTTCTGGTCCTCGACGCCGAAGAGGAAGGTGTCCAGGCGCAGGCCGCCTCTCAAGGTGAGCCAGGAGAGCGGGGCGAGCCGCAGGGAGCCATAGGCCCCCAGGTTGGTGGTGCGCACCTGGTTGTCGAAGAGGGTGCTGTAGGGCGCACCGCCGTGGTCTCTCAGGCGGCGGGCCCGGGTGATGACGTCGTCGAAGCGGGCCACGTATCCCAGCTCCAGCGGCTGCGTCTGGCCCAGGAGCGTGAGGCCCGGGGAGTAGCGCCCTCGCAGCCCCACGGTGGTACCCCGGTAGTACTGCTCGGTGTTGTCGCCGCGCTGCGACTCACCGATGGGTGGCACGTCATTGAGGAAGCCGGTGAAGTTGTCGCGGATGCGCATCTGCCGCACCACGAGGAACCCCTGCTGCACGAAGCGCCCGCCCCGGCGCAGCCGCGATTGCAGCTCGGCGGAGACGATGTGCCTCTGTCCCGCCCCGCCCTGGTTCGCGTCGTAGAGGCAGAAGAACTGGGAGTCCGCGTCGGCGGAGCAGGGCATGCGCCCGTCCACCACGTCCGTCTCCCGGACGACGCCCGCCGAGGAGAAGCGCGCCGCGTAGCTGGTTCCAAAGAGGCGCAGCCGCGTCTCCTCGCCCACGCGCAGCTCCACCTGGGCCATGGCGCCTGCGTTGGCGTAGGCGCGGTTGGGGCCGAAGCCCTGTCCCTGGCGCAGCAGCAGCCCCACGAAGGTGGCCTCACTCGACTCGGGCGGCCCCCACACCAGCGACAACCGGCGCGAGCCGAAGCTGCCGGCGCTGGCGGACGCGGTGAGTCCCCGGCGCTTCAGGCCGAGCTGGTACTCCACCGTGCCCGCCACGCCGAAGTCGCCCTGGGCCGGGTCATAGGGTCCCTCGGTGATGCGCAGCGAGTCCACCAGCTCCGGGATGATGAAGTACGTGTCCGCGTAGCCGTGGCCATGGGCATTCGACACCTCGTTGAGGGGGACGCCGTTGAGACGGAACTCCACGTCCTTGCCCTCGCCTGCGTCGAAGCCACGGATGAAGATGGTGTCGGCATGGCCCTCGCCGCCGTGGTTGGCGAGCATGACGCCCGGAGCGAGCAGCATCAGGTCCGAGGCGGAGTTGCGAGGCACATCCGCGAGCTGCCCCACGGAGATCTGGAAGTCCCCCACCGCGGAGGGAGGCGGAGCCTGGGCCCGGCCTCGCACGGTGGTCGAGAACGAAGGGCCCTCCCCCGCCTTTCCTTCCCTCTCTCCCGGGGAAGCAGCTGGAGCCGCCTCCGCCACCGGCGCGGGAGGCGTGAAGGTCACGGGCACATCGGTCTGGACCTCGAGAGGCACCTCTCCGCGCCGGGCGGGCTGGAAGCGCCAGCGGAGCGCGGCGGCCATGGCGGCTCCGTCGAACACGGCCCCCGCGGACTCACGCACCTCCACACGAGACACCTCGCCCGATTCATCGATGGTGAGGCGCAGCAGCACCGTCGCCGGAGCGGGCAACACGGGCGCATCCGCCGGCATCACCGGAGGAGCGGCTTCCAGAGGCACGGGCGGGGACACGGGCACTTCGGCCGCGGCGCTCAAGAGACAGAGCACCAGAGGGGAGATCCACATGGGTGACGCGGGAGATACACCGCCACCTGCTTGACTTGCAATAACGTTGCATCTACTTCACAGCTACATGAATACCCGATGGCGGATGACCTGGTGCTTGACGCTCGTGACGATGGTGCTCGTGGGAGCGGCCTGCGAGCCCGTGGCCGAGGGAGAGGTGCGCGTCACGATGAGCGGCGGGGATGGAACCCAGCGCGGCTATGCGAGCCACCTCTTCCAGGATGGCTGGTCCGTGCAGTTCACGAAGTACCTGGTCTCCCTGGGGGACTTCACCCTCACGTCGGCGTCCGGAGAGAAGCGCACCGCGCCCGGGCACGTGCTGGTGGACGTACAGAAGGGAGACGTGGCCCTCACCGCCCTGAGGGGCCTGGCCGCCGGGCGCTGGAGCGTGGGCTTCCGGGTGAGCCCCCCAAGGGAGGACACGACGCTGCCGGACGGCAACGTCTCCGCCGAGGACCTCGCGAGGATGCGTGCGCGCGGCTACAGCTACTGGGTGGAGGGAATCGCCGTGAAGCCGGACGTGGGCGTCTACTCCTTCCGGATGGGATTTCCCGTGGATGTACGCATGGTGGACTGCGTCAACGGCGTGGACGGGACGCTGGGCATCGTCGTGCCGGAGAACTCCGTGGCGGAGGCCGAGGTCACCATCCACGCAGAGCACATGTTCTATGACAGGCTCGGCACCCACCGGGGGGTGCAGCTGCGTTTCGACGCCCTCGCCGCCACGGCGGACGCGGACAAGGTCATCACTCCCGAGGGGCTCGCCTCGCAGGACCTCCTGGACCTGCGTGGGCTGGACGGCCGCGAGCTGAAGGACAACCAGGGCCGGCCGGTCGTCTATGAGCCGGGCGCCTACACGGTGCGGACGCTCCAGGAGTTCGTCACCCAGAGCATCGTGGACCAGGCGCACCTCAATGGAGGGGGCGTCTGCACCGTCGCCCATTGAAGTGACACCGGGTGACCTTCCGCCCTGTCTTCCAGTGCGCTAAGCGTCCACCTCCGCGGTGCACAGGGAGCGGAGGCAACCAAGGTGAAGCATCTGTTCGTCACGGGTGGCACGGGGTTCATCGGCGCGCGGTTCGTGCCTCTGGCGCGGGAGGCGGGCTATGAGGTGCGGGTGCTCACCCGGAGTGCCCAGGCCGCCGAGCGGTGGAGGCAGGCGGGTGTCACCCCGGTGATGGGAGACCTGCTCACCCCGGGACCCTGGCAGGAGGAGGCGGCGGCGAGCGAGTTCGTGGTGCACCTCGCGCAGCCGCTCACCTTCGGAGGCCGCGTGACGCACAAGCGCGCCGAGGCCTACCGGGAGCAGCGGCTGCGCATGGACTCGCTGCTCCTGGACTCGCTCAAGCCGGGCACCGTGAAGCGCGTCCTCTATGTCGCGGGGACCAGCTACTACGGCGACCAGGGCGCCCAGTTGGTGACGGAGGATGCTCCGCCGAAGCCCTCGGGCTGGGGCCCGTACATCGCGCCCGCCATCGAGTCCCTCCCCAAGCACCTGGCGCGCGGGCTCCCGCTGGTGGAGGCCTACCCCGGCTCGGTGTACGGGCTGGGCTCCTGGTTCGTGGAGTACGCGTTGGAGCCGCTGAAGGCCGGCCGGCGCCTCTTCGGTCTGAAGGAGACCCTGACGCTCTGCATGTCCCCCATCCACGTGGACGACTGCGCCCGCGCCCTCCTGCACCTGCTGGAGCACGGCCAGGTGGGCCAGCGCTACTTCGTGGTGGATGACGAGCCGGTGTCCTTCTCGGGGCTCATCCAGGTGGCCGCGACGACCCTGGGCGTGGCCTACCGCAAGGTCATCCTGCCCCGCTGGCTGTGCCACCTCGCCATGGGGCCCGTGGTGACGGACTCGTTGACGGCGGAGGCTCGGCTGTCCAACGCACGTCTGCACTCCACGGGCTTCCAGTTCCTCTACCCCACCGTCCGCGAAGGCGTACCCGCGCTCGTCAAGCAGTGGCTGGAGACCCTGCCTCAGACGCGCTGATCCCCCTGGTGCACGCTCCGGCCGGACGCCAGCACCTTGGAGAGTTGCAGCAGCCGCTCCGTGCCCACCCGCATGAGCGCCGCGCGCACTCCCGGCTGTTTGGCGAGGTACTGCTCGAAGGCCTCGCGTCCCAGCCGGAGCAGGTGGCAGGCCGTCTCCGCCCGCACCGTGGCGCTCGCCGGCTGGCCGAGCAGCAGGGAGATTTCCCCGAAGACATCCCCCTCGCGCAGCGGGGCGAACGCCGTCTCCCGCCCATCCGGGCGGCGGAACAGCGGCGTGCACTGCCCCTGAAGCATCAGGTACAGGCCGTCACCCTTCTGGCCCTGCTCGATGATGACGCGCCCGGCCTCCACCGTCCTCAGCTCGAAGATGTGGGCCAGCGCCTGCCGCTGCTCGGGCGCCAGCGTCGCGAAGATGGGATGGCTGCGCAGGACGTTGGCCAGCAGACGCTCCCGGTAGAAGGACTGCACCGTCTCGCTGAGCGTGGAGTGCTTCAGGGCGACCCGCTCCACCCGCGTCCGGTGGAGCTCGAGCGCCACGACGGGCTCGGTGGCCACCACGCTGGCCAGCCGGGGACTCTCGGACACCAGGGCAATCTCCCCGAAGAATTCACCCTCCCCCAGGGAGGACAAGGTGCGCTTCTCGCCCCCGTCCATCTGGCGCACCACGTCCACGCGCCCCTCGACGAGGACGAAGGAGGAGCGGCCCGGCTCGCCCTCCACGATGAGGCTCTCTCCGGGCTTGAAGAAACGCGGCTCCACCACCCCCACCAGGGCCATGAAGGGCTCGCGGGTGAGCTGCGAGAAGAGCGGCACGGCTCGGGCGCCCGGAGGAGGGGCGCCCCCCGAGGTGCCGGGTTTCGCGTAGAGGTCCGCCAGCAACTGCGGCGTGCGCACATGGGCCGGCTCGAGCTGGAGGAGCGTCCTGCAGACCGTGATGGCGCGCAGCGGCTGGCCCTGCCGGGCCAGGTCCGCCGCCAGGGCCTCCGCGGTGGCGAGGGCCTCGGGAGAGCGGCCAAGAGACCGGAGCCGCTCGAGCTGCAGGTGGAGTGAGTCGGACATGACCAGTCCTGTATGCCACAGGCCCTCGGCCCGTGCAGCCCCACGGTGATTGCAATAGCCGGGCCCCCCTGGCCGTAGAGGGAAGGCCCGTCGAGGAGATTCCTATGAGCCCCCACAGCGCCATGAAACAGAACCGTCCCGGGTGGAAGAAGTACCTCATCGAGCTCACCGCGTTGGGCGTGCTCTTCGTGGGCCGAGCCAGCTTCGCGGACCACTACCACGTGCCCTCCGGCTCCATGGAGCCCACGCTCCGGGTGATGGACCATCTGGCAGTGGACAAACGGGCCTACGGGCTGCGCGTGCCCCTCACCCACGTCTGGCTCACCGAGTCCGAGCCACGGCGGGGGGACGTCGTCGTCTTCGACTCGCCCATTGACGGCAAGGTGATGGTGAAGCGGCTCGTGGGCCTGCCGGGGGACCACATCGCCTTCGAGGACGGGGTGCTGCGCATCAACGGGCAGCCCGTGGCGCAGGTGCTCACCCAGGATGGCTCGCGCCTGGAGCTGCTGCCGGGAGCGCTCCACCCGCTCCACCCCGAGCCGTACCAGGGCCCCGGCATGGACGAGCAGGAGGTTCCGCCGCGGCACTACGTGGTGATGGGGGACCACCGTGGCAACTCGGCGGACAGCCGCGTCTGGGGACTGCTCCCGCGCGAGAATCTGCTCGGCCGCGTGGTGGCCGTGCTCTACAGCCCTCGCGAGGGACTCTCCGGGGGAGAGCATTGGTGGATTCCCATGAGCACGGAGGACGGCGCCGGCGTGGACACGCGCCTCACGCGCTGAGGCGGCTCCGGAAACACGCTCGCCCGCCACACCCTCGAGGACAGGGGCGGTGTCACGCGGCCAACGTCCCAGGCGAGCATGGGGAGAGGCCCTCGTCCCTGCTGGAAGCGGTGCTTCCCGAGCATGGCCGGGAGACCCACCTTCACCAGAGCGAAGGCCTGCCTGCAGGAGGACGAGGTGATGAAGCATCCCGCGTCGCCGAGAGTCGTCACCCTCGTGGGACCCCAGGGAGTCGGCAAGACGACCCTGCTCGAGTCCCTGTTGCGGTCCATGGGGGCGGAGGAAATCCGAACATCGGGAACGAGTGGCTCGGCCACCGGACGGAGCATGACGCTCGAGCCGTCCGTGGCCCACGCGAAGTTCCTGGGAGAGGACTGGACATTCATCGATAGCCCTGGAGCATCGGAGTTCACCCAGGAGGCGCGCCACGCCCTCATGGTGTCCGACGCGGCCCTGGTGGTGTGCGACGCCTCACCCGAGCGCGCCGCGGCCCTGGCACCGCTCTTCACCTTCCTGGATGCGCACCGCATTCCCCACCTGCTCTTCCTCAACGTGCTCGAGGAGGGGAGCGCCCCGGTACGGGAGGTGCTCGAGTCGCTCCAGGCCGTCTCCTCGCGGCCGCTGGTGCTGCGGGAGATACCGCTGCGCGAGGGCGGGCACCTGGTGGGCGTGGTGGACCTGGTGAGCGAGCGCGCCTGGGGCCAGGGCAAGGAAGGCAAGCCCGCGCTCATCTCCCTGCCGGACGCGGATAAGCCGCGGGAGGAGACGGCACGGCGCGAGCTCATCGAGCGGCTGGCGGACCTGGATGACAAGCTGCTCGAGCAGCTCCTCGAGGACGTCATCCCCCCTCCAGAGGCCCTCTATGGGCAGCTGGAGCGCGCGCTGCGGGAGGATCGGCTGGTGCCCGTCTTCCTCGGCTCGGCGGAGCGGGGCCTCGGCCTGGAGAGGCTGCTCAAGGGCCTGCGGCACGAGGTCCCCACGGTGGACGAGACGCGCGAGCGCGTGGGCATTCCCGGTGACGGCCCGGTGATGGTGCAGTCCTTCAAGACGCAGCACCTGCCGCACGTGGGCAAGATGTCGATGGTGCGCATCTGGCGCGGAGACCTGTTGGACGGAGCCACGCTGGCGGAAGCCCGGGTGGGCGGTGTGCAGCGGGTGCATGGAACGAAGCAGGTTCCCATCGACACGGCGCACGCGGGCGAAGTGGTCTCCGTCTCCCGGGTGGACGCGATGCGCACGGGCGACCTGGCCGACCCGCAGGGCTCGCGTGCCCCCAAGCAGTGGCCCGCAGCAGCGCCTCCGGTGCACCAGCTCGCCATCGTCGCGGAGAAGCGTACGGATGACGTGAAGCTGACGAGCGCCCTGGCCCGGCTGGTGGAGGAGGACCCCTCCCTGTCGGTGGACCAGGAGGCGGACTCGCAGATGTTGCTGCTGGGTGGACAGGGGGAGATGCACCTGCGCGAAGCCCTCGAGCACCTGCGCACGCGCATGCGCGTCCCGGTGGTGGCCCGCTCGCTGCCCATTCCCTACCGGGAGACGATCCGCCGCACGGGCTCGCACCACGCGCGCTTCAAACGGCAGTCCGGCGGACATGGACAGTTTGGCGACGTGGTGGTGGACGTGAAGCCCCTGCCTCGCGGCCAGGGCTTCCGCTTCACCTCGGCCGTCGTGGGCGGGGCCATCCCCAAGCAGTACATCCCCGCGGTGGAGGAAGGCGTGAAGGACGGCCTGCGGCGCGGACCCCTCGGCTTCCCCGTGGTGGACGTGGACGTCACTCTCACCGGAGGCACCTACCACTCGGTGGACAGCTCGGATCAGGCCTTCCGCACCACCGGGCGCCTGGCCATGGTGGAGCTCCTCCCCGAGCTGGAGCCGGTGCTGCTCGAGCCCATCCTCCAGGTGGACATCCACGTGCCGCACGAGGCCACCCCGCGTGCCCAGCGGCTCGTCACCAGCCGCCGGGGACAGATTCTCGGCTTCGACGCGCATCCGGAGATACCGGGCTGGGAGGTGCTCACCGCCTACGTGCCCCAGGCGGAGATGCAGGGCTTCATCGTGGAGCTGCGCTCGGCCTCCTCCGGCCTGGGCAGCTTCGTGACGCGGCATGACCACTACGCGGAGCTGGTGGGCAAGCAGGCGGAGCGCGTGGTCACCCAGCACCAGCAGGAGGCCGCGACGGAGCACTAGCCGCTCCGACGCTCCGCTCGCGACTCCCGCCGCACCGGACGTGCCCCGGTGCGGCGGCGCGAGCGCCTCTCACGGTGGGGGCGGGGAGAGAGCGCGCAGTCCCTCGGCGATGGCGACGGCGATGTTTGCCATCAGGTCCTGCCGCGCGTTGACGACATAGAGGTGCGGGGTGAGCGCCCACACCTCGCGCAGCACGCGCTGGGGCGGTGGAGGCGGCTGGGTGCTCAGCTCGGCCTGGAGCAGCGGCAATACCTTGTCGGACAGGCGCAGCGCGGTGTCCATGACGAAGATGGCCAGGTGCGGGCGCAACGCGCGCACGCGCCGGAAGAAGGCGCCCACCTCGTCGGCGGCCAGGTGCTTGGGCGGCGAGGACTTCATCTCCAGATAGAGGAGCCGACCCTCCGCCGCGGCCACCACGTCCAGGTCGCCCCCCACCTCGGGCGCGTGGAACTTCACCCCCACGGCCACGTCGAAGCCGAGCCGCCCACGCAGCTCGCGTGCGACGTACCACTCCAGCGTGGGGCCGAAGTTGTGGGCCGGGTAGCGCAGGCGGTAGCGCCCGCCCTCCTCCCGCTCCGCGAGCCCGAGCCCCACCAGTTCCTCGGCGATCTTCGCGGCCTGCGAGGCCCCGAGGTAGCGCGTGGCCTCGGTGGGCGAGAAGCTGCCCCGCCGCAGGATGGCGCCCCGGAGGAAGAGCCGGAAGGCGTAGTGCCCGAGGTGCTCCGCCAGCCGCTCGGCAGCCTCGCCCTCGACGTCGGGCGGGAAAGGCAGGTCCAAGGGGGCCACGGTGGGCTGGAAACCCCGGCGCACCAGCATGGCCAGGGCCTCACTGCCGGGCGGCAGGAGCGTCCTCGGCACGGGAGGCGCTCCCACGGCATGCAGTTCCAGGTCACGTGCGGAGGGACGTTCCCCGAAAGGTGGCGGCTGCTGCGTCATACCCTCCCCCTGGCCGCCGGGAGCGGATGGCCCCGTTCACGACCGCGTCACTTGTCGCAGTCTACGTCGTTGAAGGTATTGAACGGTACGCCCGTGACGATGAAGATCTCGTCATTGCCACAAGGAGGGGTGCTCAGCTTCGCGTCCTTGGTGGCGATGTGCCAGGTGTCCAGACCGCCCTTCTCGTTGTCGATCTCCCCCACCGCGAGCGCGTCGATGTTGCAGCCGGGACAGGGCCCCGAGACGCCCGGGGTCGCCGGATTCCCGCCGCCCCCCGCGCTCCAGCTGAGGCTGACCACGAGGGGCGCCGGCGTGGCCGTGACGACCTTGTGCTTGCCCTCGTCCACCGTGATGCAGTTGGCCCCCTCCGGGGTGGTGACGGAGCCGTCGCTCTTGCGCGCCTGACACGTCTGGGTGGTGGAGAAGTAGTAGGCGTAGCGGTTGCCGCGCTCCGGCGCGAAGCCGACGGCGCCGATGGCCTCCGCATAGGAGCCCTTCTCCTGCAGGTAGGAGCGCTGGGCGGTGAACCAGGCCCGCAGGTTGGACTTGGCCTCCGCCTGCTTGGAGCGCGCCTGGAACTTGAGGAAGTTCGGAACGGCGACCGCGGCGAGGACGGCGATGATGGCCACGACGATCATCAGCTCGACGAGAGAGAAGCCACGATCCTGTCTGGTGAACGGACGGCGCATGGATGACCCTGGGGGGAAGGCCCGGTGCGCGCGCAAAACTATCATCAGGAGCGCAACCATGCGGTGGGGGCGGCCAGGAGCCGCATCGCGTCAAGCACCGGGGCCCGGTTGGCCCCAGGACAGGGAGCCAACCTGCCACACAGCGAGTGCGGCCCTCAGCGCACGGCCACGGTGCGGCCGCGCCAGTCGGCGGAGCTCCACCGCTGGAAGGAGCCGATTGCCTCCGGGCTCTCGGCGCTCTTCTCTGGCACCAGCGTCTCGCGCTTGAGGAGCTGGAAGGAGGACTTCACCCGCCCCTCCACCAGGGCCTCGCGGGCCACCAGCACGCGCGAGCCGTCCGGGGAGAAGCCCGCGAGTTCCACGTAGCCGAGGACGGGCTCGGTCGCCGCGGGCGCCACCGTGTCCAGCACCCACGCCCCCGCCTCCTGATGGAACACCCACAGCTCGGTCCAGCTCTCGAGCATCTGCACCGCCACCGCCACCGACGTGCCCTGCGCCGACCGCCGCACGGAGCCGGGCCACACCAGGCCATAGGTGCAGCGCTCGGACAGGGCCGTCTTCGGCTCCTTCGCGTCCACCAGACGCAGGCAGGTCTCTCCCGGCTGCCCCCGGGTCAACTCGAGCACCGGCCCGGAACCCGGCCGCTCTGGGGTGGGCTCCGAGGCGTGGCGCGACGCCCCCACCCGCACCGCCGCGGCGGTGTAGGCCGGCTTGTCCTCCTCGGCCAGCTCCGCCTTCAGCACGAGCGCCAGCTCCTCCACCGAGCGCTCGCTGGCCTTCGCCCCCCGCTGGGCCTCTCCGCGACGGGTGAGCTGCCAGGCCAGCGCCGCGAGCACCTCGGCCCGGCGCAGGTGGAGCCGGTTGGCCAGGTACGCCGGCAGCTTCGCCGCGTCCACCTGCTCCAGCACCGAGCTCCGCCACTCGTTGAGGGACTGCAGCTCCACCGGGCCCGTCGCCGGGTCGATGCACTCCGGCCGCGTCAGCGCCAGCGCCGCCCGGAGCCGCATCTCGGGGCTGCCGCCGAGCGCCAGGACTCGGCGGAAGGCCTCGCCGTCGTAGCAGACGCGGGTGCGGCCCTCGCGCTCGAAGCTGACGAGCTTCACGCCATAGCTGGCCGCCACGTCGAGGTGTGCCGCCAGGGCCGTGTCGTTGGTCTTGTTGGAAGTGGCGCGCCGGGCCAGCCGATCCGCCAGGGTGCCCAGCGCATCGAAGAGCTCCGGCCCCACCTGCGAGGCGGGCGCCGCGCGCAACAGCGCCGCCGCGTAGCCGATGCCCAGCGCCTCCGAGCCCGGTGTGTCCCTCAGGAACTCCACCACCGCCTGGAGCCGGGGCACGCTCGTCTCGTCCAGGCGGTAGACACGCACCTGATGCTCACGCACGTAGCCGGGCCGCTCGCGGCGATGGTCATACACCTGGATGAAACCCTGCCGCTCCCCTCGGACCTCGAGCCACTCGCCCTGCACGAGGTTGGCCTGACGGGGAGCGGAGTCCTGGGGCGCGGCGCGCAGGGGGGCCTGGTCCTGCACCACGAGAGCAATGGCGACGAGCGTGGCGAGCATGGTGTTACTCCTCCCCAGAGGACTGTTCGTCGGTGCTGGCCAGCTCCGAGGAGGGAGGGCGCGGCGGCTTCGGGGCGTTCGCATACCCGGCCGTCTGCGACTGTCCCAGCAGGTTGCCGGCGATGAACCCGCCCGCCTGCGGCGGCGCGATGATGACCTGGATCTTGTCCGACAGCTTGTCCGCGAGCGTCTTCTGGATGAGCAAGGGGTTGCGGCTGATGAGCTCGGCGTCGCGGGCGAGCTGCTCGGAGGCGGCCTTGCCGGTGACCTCCACGCGGTAGGCATCGGACTCGGCGAGCTTGCGCCGCGCATCCGCCTCGCCGGAGGCCTCGATGCGATGCGCCTCGGCCTCGGCGGTGGCCTGGGTCAGGCGGGAGACCTTCGCGGCCTCCGCCTCCAACCGGCGCTGCTCGATCTCCTTCTCCTTGAAGGGGAGGATGTGGCGCATGGCCTCGGCCTTGGCCCTGGCGGCGATGATCTCCTCGTTGCCGGCGGCCTCGGCGGCCTTCTCGCGCCGGACCTTGTCGGCCTCGGCCTCGAGCTCGGACTGTTTGACCTGCTTGTCCTTGAGCTCGAGCGTGTAGCGCATCTTCTCCGAGTTCAGCTCCTCGGCGAGCAGCGCCTCCATGCCGGTACGGTACTGGTGGGGCAGGTCCACGTTGCCCAGGGTGACCGAGCGGAGGATGACGCCATCTGCGGCCAGCAGGGGCGTGAGCTCCGCGGTGAGGTCCTTCTGAATCTGCACGCGGTGGGTGGAGAAGATCTCCCGCACCGAGTGCTGGGCGAAGTGGCGGCGCAGCACCCCGTCGATGGCTGGCTCGACGATGTCACGGCCCACGTTCTCCGGGAGCCGGGCGGCCAGGGTGAGGATGCGCGCCGGGTCGAGCGTGTAACGGATGTTGACCTCGACGCCGAGGGACAGCCCCTCCACCGACTGGAAGGGCGCCGGGTCCGAGGCGCGGGCGCTCCGGGAGGGCTGGAAGGTCTGATCCTTCAGACTGTAGCGGCTCAACCGGTGCACTTGGGGCACCAACAAGGACCAGCCCTCGTGGAGTTCGGAGACGTTGCCGGTGAGCCGGTTCACGCGGACGCCCACCTCGCCCGGTTCGATCATGCAGACGGGCTGGGCCATCACCACCCCGGCCACCACGCCCGTCACCGCCAGCCCGGCCACCACGCGGCGGCCCCGCTGGGTATAGATGAGCCAGCGGACCCGGCTGACCGTCCCCCGCACGGCCCCACCGGCCAGCGCCACCATCTTCTTCAGGACCTCGCCCCGCTTCTTCTCGTTCTGCTTCTGCTCGCTCTGCTTCTGCTCGTTCTGTGTTTCGTTGCTCATGGGTGCCCTCCCCCGCGCGGAGGACAATGCAGAACGGATGCCGGGCAGGCGAGCGGGCACGCCCAGAGGAACGGACTTTGGCGAGCACCCACGAGCGGCCCCCACGCGTGGCCACACGGACTCACCGCGTGGCTGGCGAGACCCACAGCCGCACGCACGGGTGCGTCAATGCATCCACGGGAGGGCGGCGCTCGGGGCACTCGCCCACCGCGGGTCAGGGCTGGATGGCTGCAGCGGATGCGGGGCGGTAGAATCCCCTTCCCCGCTCCTTCGGGAGATGCTCGTGGTGCAGTTGCGTGACCCTCTGGCAGCCAGGCCCATGAACCTCCCTGTGACCAGCCTCGGAATGCTCTCGTCCGTGGGACACGATGCGACTACTGCCTGTGCTTCCATCCGGGCGGGAATCACCCGCCCCCGGCCCTTGCCCTACTTCCGGGTCCTCGATGAGGACGCCCAGGACACCGTGCCACTGCTGGGACATCCCCTGGAGGGCTTCGCCAACGGCTTCATCTTGATGGGCTTCTGGGTGCGGGTGGCGTTGGGCTGCCTGGAGGATCTGCGGACACATGGCCACCTCCCCGGCCCGGAAGACGTCACCTTCTGGCGGCGGACGGGCCTGGCGGCGGCACTTCCCACCTGGGATGCCCAACGCTTCCAGGAGGTCCCCCCACCCAGGGGGGATGGTCAGGCCATGGGAGCACTCTTCCTGGAGCGGCTACGAGCCGGCCTGCGCTGGCCCTTCGAGTCGCGCCACATGGCGGTGCTCCACCGGGGACACGCAGGGTGCGCGGCAGCGCTCGACCTCGCCTGGAAATAGATCGACAGCGGACTGGATCGCGTCGTGGTTCTGGCCGTCGACTCCTACCTGGATCCCTTCACCCTCGAGTGGCTGGAACAACGCCGCCGCCTGAAGACAGGTGAGCGCCCCGTGGGGCTGATGCCTGGCGAGGCGGGGGCGGCGTTACTGGTGGAGTCCCGCACTTCCGCGCTGCGGCGCGGGGCGCGCGTACAGGCGTCGATCCGAGCCATTGCCACAGGCCAGGAATCCCGGCACCTCTTTCAGGACAAGCCGAACACAGGTGAAGCACTGGCGGCGGTCGCGGCGGCATGCCTCGACGCGGGTGCGCCCGGCGCGCCCTTCGGTGGAGACATCGTGCTGGACCTGAATGGTGAGGAATGGCGGGCGCGGGAGTGGGGCCATGCCCGGGTCCGGCTCGCGCAGCACCTCGAGGAGTCCTCCAGATGGGTGCTCCCCAGCGTGTCGGTGGGAGACGTGGGCGCGGCCAGCGGCGCCGTCGGACTATGCGTGGCGGTCCGTTCGCTGGTGCGTCGTTATTCGAGGGGGCGCCAGGTACTCGCCCTCTCCAGTTCGGAGTGGGGCGATGTGGGGGCCATCCTGGTTGAAGGAAAGGAATAGGTCATGGCGGCTCCATCGGAAGAGCAACACCTCCAGGACGTCGCGTCGGTATTCCATGAAGGGAATGCGGACAGCCCCGCTGGCAAGTGTCTCAACCGACACGTCTCTATCTGGAAGCCCCATTCCTGCTCGCACCGCTGGCAGGCCTGGCTCCGGGCCACCGACGACAAGGCGCTGTACAACTGGCCGAAGTACAAGCGCTTCACCAACGCGGGCCAGCAGATCCGCACCGACGCGAAGCAGAACTACGAGACCTCCGACAAGGCTGGCAACAAGACGGTGTGGCCCGTCTATCCAGCCTTCTACAAGGAGTTCCTCGACGCGCCCAAGCAGTTCGAGTGGGACGTGGAGCGGCTGGGCAACTTCCGGCACAGCTGCGTGGTGCCCTATTACCACAACGCGCACCATATCGTGACCAACTCGGAGTTGCGCAACGCTATCAACCAGCTCACAGCGAAATTCGAGTCGAGGGTGCCCGACGCCAATGCCTTCGTCCGTGGGGGGCTGCTCAAGGTCGGCTATAACCTCAATCATAAGATCAACATGATCATCGTCCCCATGGACAAAGCCATCGCAGACGAGCTGGGCCTACCTCGCCACCTGGACCAAGTGACAGAGCGCGCGCACCGCACCTACTCCTTGCAGATCAAGGACGCGCTGGGCGAGATCATGAATGACTATGCCAAGACGCTGGAAGAGGTCGCTCAGGCCGGCCAGGACCATGTGATGCCCAATTACTCGCTCACCAAGGCGAAGCTGGAGGCGCTGTCAAAGAACATCTATGGGCAGATCACCTCAAGTGCTCGCCCCCCGGGCTACGATGGCACCCTCAATACCGTGCTCGGTCCCCGCCAGAAGCCGCCCTCCACGCCGCGCGTGCTTGGCAAGCGCAAGACCAGCTAGGGCTCTGGACTTCCGATGAATTACTTCCTGATTGACACCCTGGGCGACACGAGCGACGACACGCTCTGCCTGCTCGACAGCGAGCCCGAGGGCATGGGGCTCGAGAGCTATTACCTGGCGGTGGGAAAGAAGGCCGCTCCATTCTTCCCGGCGGATGCCAAGCTCCACATGAGCGAGGAGTATCCCGGCCTCGACACCGGTTCGTTGATCGGCAACGTCAAGCGGTTCCTCATCGTCGACACGAAGACCAAGGACATCTTCGCCCGCCTGTGCTCAGGCACGGAGATCGAGTACCTGCCCTTCACCCTCTACAACCACAAGGGCCGGGTGCACTCGCGTGACTACTGGATCGTCAACCCCATCGGCACCTTCGACTGCCTGGACTTCGGCGCGAGCGATATCCAGTACCTGGGCAAGGACATCGTCAGGGTCAATGAGCGCGTGCTCGACCCGAAGAAACTGGCTCGTGCGCTCGACTTGTTCCGAATCGAGGGGGAGCCACAGACCTATGTCATCAGCGAACGACTGATGGATGCATTGGAGGAGTCGGAGCCCACCAACATCCTGGTCACCGAGCTTCCTCAGTCGGGCCAGGCCTGACCACTCCCAGAGGAACCCGTGACCTCGAAGTTCCTTCCGGTGTTCGCCAAGAACGCCTTGATCGAAGCCCACCAGGCTCTTCCCACGCTGCTCGACGGCACCGCGACGGAGAAGGACATCCTCGGAGTGTGCAGGTGCTTCCGCCTGCGGGGCCTCTGCGAGGTGCTGCTCGACGGCACTCCGGAGCGCCTCCAACGTTTCCTGGCCATGAGCGGCCAAGCGTACCTGCACTTTCTCCAGCGCGCGGTCCCCGCGCAGAGGCACACCAGCAAGGCCGCCCCCTTCTTCGATGCGCTCGCGAGCATGGATCTCGAGACCGCCCGGCAAATCGCCCTGACCGGACCCGCGCCCTTCAACCCGAGGCGGGAGTACGAGGAGGACTTCCTCTACGTCGTGCGCCTCATGGAGCTGGTCGTCACGAAAACGGCAGGGGATGAGAGCATGCGCGCGCGCCACACGGCGCTGACCCTGGAGACAGATGACGCCCGCTGGAATCTCGTCGAGGCGCTCCAGCAGGGAGACTCGGACCGGTTCAATGACTCCCTGGCCCGGATGCTCCATGAGGACAGCGCTCGGTGGAGACGGCTCCAGGAGAAAGGCGCAGTGCACGAGGAGGATGCTGCCACCGAAGTGCACGGGACTGGCCCTGGTGCGGCTGGCCGAGCAGTGGGGGTTGCGGACGATGTCCGAGTACCCGCGAGTCCCTTCCCTGGTCCGACTCCCAGCATCTTCGCGTCCGGACTCGGAGCTCTGGAAGGACCCGATGCGCTGGTAGCCGCGGCCCCGCCAGCGACTCGACGCGCTTCAATCGCGCGTCGCAGGTCAACCGTGGAACCGGCGGCAGGCGCGGGCTAAGTAGGTAGGCAAAAGTTCCTTTACATTAAGGAATGGAGCCAGAAGTGGAGGGAGAGGACTCCCGCCTTGCGCAGCGCCTGCTGCGCAGAGAGGCCCAGGACCCAGTCTTCGGCGTCCTGGGCC
>NZ_PZOX01000011.1 GCF_003044305.1 Vitiosangium sp. GDMCC 1.1324
CACCTCGCTCGCCTCCTCCAGCAGCGTGGCCAGGTTGTCCCTCACCGCCTCGTACAGCACCGTCCCCTCCGGCCGCCTCCGCCGGTACGCCCACCCGCGCTCCTCCACCCGCCCCTCCCCAGCCACACCTCGCCAGGGCACACGCTACTGTCCGCCTCCCACGGACCTCCGTGGAGCCCCTGCCTGCTGGTGGGGTTCGGGGCCTACGAGAGCAAGAGGCGTAGGAGGGTCGCAGCTCGCGCCGGATTGCCCCCTTCCAGGGCCTCCAGGGCCGCTGTGACGTGCCTTGCTACATTGCTACAGCAGACCCGCGCTGGAGCGCTCTCAACACAGCTCGGCATGGGGCAGGGGGCGGCGTAAGCGGCTGGAACTCCTACGAAAACCACCCTCAAACGTTCTGGAATGCTCTCGCCGAATGCCTCCGGCGGCGGGTTCGATTCCCGCCGCCTCCACTCTTCAGGGCCTCAGGTTCTCCGGAACCTGGGGCCTTTTGTTTTTCCGGGGGAAGGGAGCACCGATGCCAGGGCACGGTTCGGAACGCCTGCTACGGGATTCGCTGCGGATTCCCTTGGAGCGACACGTGTCGGCCTGTCTCGGCAGGGCGTGGCGGGTGCTCGGTGTGCAGGACCGGAGCGGGTGCTGGAGGCGGTAGATGTCGTGGAGCGGACCCCCGAGCACTGGCGGCAGATGGGGCGAGCCCTGGCGCGGCTCCACGGTGTGAAGGGGGAACGGTTCGGGTTCGAAACGCACGCCTACTGGGGCAGCCTGTTTCAGGACAACACGCCGCTCGAGGGGTGGGTCGATTTCTTCCGTGAGCGCCGGCTGGTGCCGCGCCTGCGAGCCGCGATCGCTTCGGGTCACCTGCCGCCGGACGTGGCGGCGCATGTCGAGCGATTGGGCGACCGGCTCCCCGAGCTTTGCGGCCCACCCGTTGTGCCGGCCCTGCTGCACGGCGATGCCCACCAGAACAACTTCCTGAGCACGCCAGCGGGGCCGGTGCTGCTCGATCCCGCCGTCTACTACGGCCACCCCGAGTTGGAGTTGGCCTACATCGACTTCTTCGCGCCGGTGCCGGAGGAATTCTTCCACGGCTACCGGGAGCTCGCCCCGGTGGACCCGGGCTTCGCCGAGCGGCGCGAGCTGTGGCGCATCCCCGCGTGGCTCGCGATGGTGGAGGTGGACGGAGCCCAGCACCAGGATGCGCTCACGAAAGCGCTACGAGCGTATGAGTGAGAGCCTGGAAAGCTCGTGCGCGGCGAGTCGCGAAGGGCGTGGGCGCTCGGGTGAAGCTGCTGGGCATGCCGGATGCGTTCGTGCCCCACGGGGATGCGCGCGTGCAGCGGGCGGAGCTGGGCCTGGATGCCGCGGGCTTGCGGCGTGCTGCCCTGGCTCTGCTCTCCGAGGGAGGTGTGCCGTGAAGCCGCGCAAGGAGCGGTTGGACGTACTGGTGGTGGAGCGGGGGCTCGCGGAGTCCCGTACCAAGGCCCAGGCGCTCATCCTTGCCGGGCAGGTGGTGGTGGCGGATCAGCGAGTGGACAAGCCTGGTGCGCTGGTGCCCGTGGAGACCGAGGCGGTGAGGGCGAAATCACCTTTTCTCCTGTGCGGTGCGAGGTATCGTGCCCGGATGGTGACCTCAATTTCGGGGAGGCTCCTGGCTTCGAGTCTCTGCCTGCTGCTTCTTTCCTGTAGTGCTACTCGTCGGCACACAATCCCAGGCCCTACCGGTGCGCTCGATCTGGGCAGATACGTTCTCATCATCGAAAGGGCCTCGGATGGGCAGACGGCGCATTCATGGAAGCCCATCAAGGACTTCGATCTGACGGCACATTCATGAATCCCCTCGTCCTTTCGGATGCACAGCAGGTGATCGGGCGGCGTTGGCGCGAGAGGCAGTCTCCCGAGCAGGAGCGAATTCTCCGCCTCGCACGGGACGTATTGGACTTCATCTCAGCCACTGGCCAATGGTACCCCTTCGCGGATTTTCGATTGGATGATGGGCATCGCGCCGTACAGAGCTCTGCCGAAGATGGCCCCCAGGAACTGCGCGAACTCTTGATCCAGACAGAGCGCTATTTCGGAAAGCTGCTCGATGAACCCACGGCCGCTGGAGAGCAGGCTTCAATCCAGCTCATCCTCGATGCGTTTCGCTTCATCTCTTCGACCAGGCAGTACTCGGCCTTTGGTGATTTCGTCGAGCATGTCGAATTCCATGCCCCCCCATTTGTAGTTGCTTCGTTTGAATCGCAGGAGGAAGCAGAAGCCTGGCTCGAGAATCACCCGGCTCCGCCCGCCTTCGCCGATATCCTGATCGGCGGCCGATACCATGATGTGGTTTATGAGCGCGAAACGGATTTTCGCCGCCTGCCGTGGAATCGTGATCTCGAGCGCTACCTCGCGTGGCTCAAACGGGTTGAGCCACCCGTTGCCGCCGCGGAATTCGCCACTCGTGAGGAGGCGGAAGCCTGGCTGAGGAGCCAACCCAACCCGTCCCGGCGGGTGTGGGTGACGATCGCGGGGGAGTTCTTCCTCGCGGCGTATCACCCCAATATCAACCACCGGGCCCTCTATCCTCTTTCCATGGCAGAGGGGTACGAGGAAGAGGCCGAGGAGGGCCCAGGGGATTGAGGCATCCGCTCCAACGGCTGTAGCAAGTGTGGCGTGGCGCGCTGGGGTGTTCCCTCCACTGGCAGGAGAGGACATCGTCTGATGGGCGGAGTAGACGGAACGGAGCTCCGTCCCCCTCAGCGCATCTCGCGGTACTGCTGCGGCGTGAAGGGCTTCACCAGCTTGGTCCCCCCTGCTGGGATGGTCCCCGGGCCGGGGCCCGCTTCAGAGCCTGAGAGGGAAGTCCCAGGTGCTCCCATGTCGAGCGCACCCCAGAGGGGGCCGTCACATACGCCAGCACCGTTCGCCTGCATGCACACCGCGGAGAGGCGAACACGTCCAACGCGAACGTCCTGCGGAGCAGCCCGGCCCAATCCACTCGCGGCGTCCGCTCCTTCTTTGCTTCCGCCTTCGCTGCTGCCTCAGGCGCGGGGCTCGCCTCTTGCGGCTTCGGCTCTACCCCCGCTTGGGGGAACAGGAGCAGCACCACGCCCAGCTCGGCCACGTGGAGGATGGTCTCCGGCTGGGTGAACAGCCCCAGCCCCCAGGGACCAATCACCACCCCGCCACGAGATAGCCGACGACCGCCGCACCAAGGGGATGAGCGCCTGCTGAACGAAGGGCATGCCCGTCCCCCTGGTAGCGTCCTCTCGCCCCCCTGACCGTCCGACGCCGGGTTTCTCAGTGGACCGCTGAAGGCTGCTTCTCCGCGGCGGGCCGCTCCGCCCGCTCCTCCACGGCCTCCACCTCCTCGAACTTGAACCCACCCTCGCGGAAGTCGACGCGCACCCGGCTGTTCTCGCGCAGCTTGCCGCTGATGAGGGACTCGGAGATGGGGCCCTCGATGGAGCGCTGGATCTCGCGCCGCATCGGCCGGGCCCCGTAGGTGGGGTCCCACCCACGCTCCAGCAGCGCGTCGATGCCGGCGCGCGTCACCTCCATCTGGATGGCCTGCCCGTGGAGCAGGCGCCGCGTCCTCTCGAGCATCAGGTTGACGATCTCACGGAGCTGTGCGCGGTTGAGAGGCTCGAACATCACCGCCTCGTCGATGCGGTTGAGGAACTCCGGCGGGAAGTGCCCCTTCAGCACGGACATCACCCGCTCGCGGATGCGGTCCTGCGGCTCCTTGCGCTCGGTCGCCTCCTGGATGATCTTGGAGCCGAGGTTGCTCGTGCCGATGATGACCGCGTTTTTGAAGCTCACCACCTTGCCCTGGGCGTCGGTGAGCCGCCCGTCGTCGAGGACCTGCAGCAGGATGTGGAACACGTCAGGGTGGGCCTTCTCGACCTCGTCGAACAGGAGCACCGAGTAGGGGCGGCGCCGCACGGCCTCGGTCAGCTGACCGCCCTCCTCGTAGCCGACGTAGCCTGGAGGGGCGCCCACCAGCCGGCTCACGGTGTGCTTCTCCATGTACTCGCTCATGTCGAAGCGGATGAGCGCCTTCTCGTCCCCGAACATCAACTCGGCCAGGGCCTTGGCCAGCTCCGTCTTGCCGACGCCCGTGGGGCCCAGGAAGAGGAAGGAACCGATGGGCTTGTTCGGGTCCTTCAGCCCGGCCCTCGCCCGGCGGATGGCCTGCGAGAGCACACGGATGGCCTCGTCCTGGCCGATGACGCGCTCGTGCAGCCGCTGCTCGAGGTACATGAGCTTCTTGCGCTCGTCCTCGGTCATCTGCGTCACGGGGATGCCCGTCATGCGCGAGAGCACCTCGGCGATGTCCCTGTCCGTCACCTCCGGCGTCTCCTCGGCCTTCTTCGAGCGCCACTCCTTCTGGGCCTGCTCCACCTCGCTCTCGGCCGCCTTCAGCTTCCCCTCGAACTCCTGGGTCCGCTTCTTGTCCTTGCGGTCACGCGCCTCGTCGAGCGTGCGCTTGACCCGGGCCACCTCCTGCTCGGCGTTCGTCAGCCGCTCGGGGCGTGCGGACTGCCTCAGCCGCACGCGCGCCGCGGCCTGGTCCACCAGGTCGATGGCCTTGTCCGGCAGGAAGCGTCCCTGGATGTAGCGGTCCGACAACTCCACCGCGGCCACGATGGACGCCTCCGAGATGCGCACGCGGTGGTGCGACTCGTAGCGATCCTTGAGGCCCTCGAGGATCTCGATGGCCTGCTCCGGGGTGGGCTCGGGGACCAGCACCGGCTGGAAGCGGCGCTCGAGCGCGGCGTCCTTCTCGATGTTCTTGCGGTACTCGTTCAGGGTGGTGGCCCCGATGACGTGCAGCTCCCCGCGGGCCAGGGCCGGCTTGAGCATGTTGCCGGCGTCCATGGCACCCTCGGCGGCGCCCGCCCCCACGAGGGTGTGCACCTCGTCGATGAGGAGGATGATCTCCTCGCTGTGGCCCTTCACCTCGTCCATCACCTTCTTGAGCCGCTCCTCGAACTCGCCGCGGTACTTGCTGCCCGCCAGCAGTGCGGAGAGGTCCAGCTGCAGGACGCGCTTGTTGCGCAGGGTGTCGGGCACGGACTCGGAGGCGATGCGCTGGGCGATGCCCTCCGCGATGGCCGTCTTGCCCACGCCCGGCTCGCCGATGAGGCAGGGGTTGTTCTTCGTGCGGCGGGAGAGGATTTCCAGCGTGGTCTCGATTTCGTTCGCCCGTCCCACCACCGGGTCCAGCTTACCTTCGGAGGCCAGCTCCGTCAGGTCCCGGCAGTACTCGTCCAGGGTGGGCGTGTCCGACCGCTTCTTCTGCGCGCCCGGGGCGAGCGCCTCCGTGACGGTCTCGCGCGCGTCCTGGTGCTTGACGCCCAGCTCCCGCAGGATTTCCGACGCCGTCCCCTCGCCCTCCTGCAGCAGGCCCAGCAGCACGTGCTCCGGTCCCACATAGGAGTGGCCGAGCGCGTAGGCCTCCTCGTAGGCGAGCTCCAACGCACGCTTGGCGTGGGGCGACAGCTCGGGCCGCTCCATGGGCCGCTTGCCCTTTCGCATCTCCGCCTCGGCGCGCTGGGCCACCCGGGCCGGGTCCATCTTCAGGCGGGTGAGCACCTCCTGGCCGTGCGGGTCCCATGCGATGGCCACCAGGAGATGCTCGGTGTCGATGGCGGGTGCGCCCGCCTTCTGCGCGGCCTCGAAGGCCGAGGTGAGCACCGGCGGGTGTCCTCCGAGAAGGCCTCGGTGATGTCATAGCGCTCCACCGGCTGCCGGATGGCCTCGGGTGTTCCGCGCAGGCCCCCGAAGTCCTCTTCGTCGAAGCCGCTGAAGAACTGGTCGAACAGTGACGTGCCCAGCCCCATGCGCCCGAAGCGCGAGCGCTGGCTGGCGCACACGTCACACAGCTCCTCGACGGTCCTCCGGTTGCCGATGATGCGCGTCACCTGGGTCGTCGCGGGGCGTTGCTGGCAGAGCTGACAAAGGTTGGCCATGGTGCGGAGTCCCCCTTCAGGGCCGTGTTTGTGGTCCGGGTAGCGGTAGGCAATCCTGCGGATGATGCCCGAGACGCCCTTCAACCCGACGGATGTGCCGTAGACCGGGGGCATGGGCTTGTTGGGGCGCCCGTGCTTGGGCTCCCTTCCCCCGCTTTCGCGCCGGCTCATGCGGCCGGCTGCAGGACGACCTTGGTCCAGCCCCTGTCGCGCTTGTCGAAGTGCAGGTAGCCGTCCGGCGCCTTGTCGAGCGGGAGCGTGTGCGAGACGATCCACGAGGGCTTCACCTTGTCCAGGTGGATGAGCTCGCGCAGCTGGCGGTTGTAGGCCTTCACGTTGCACTGGCCGGTCGCCACGCGCTGCCCCTTGAACCAGAGCATGCCCCAGTCGAAGACGATTTCACCCTGCTTGGCCAAGGGGTCCAGGCCGCCGGGGTCATTGGGGATGAAGACGCCCACCACGCCGATGCCGCCGGTGAACTTCACCGCCTTCACCAGGTTGTTCATCGTCAGGTTGGGGTGCTCCCTCCCCTGCGGGTCGTGCGCCTGGTAGCCCACGCACTCGCAGCCGCGGTCGGCGCCCTTGCCGTTGGTGAGCTCCTTCACCCGCTCGACGGGGTCCACCTTCGAGTAGTCGATGGGGATGGCGCCAATCTTCTCGCAGAGAGCGAGCCGGTCCGGATGGCTGTCGACGACCATCACCTTGCTCGCGCTCTTGATGGTGGCGGAGAGCGCGGCCATCTGTCCCACGGGCCCTCCACCGAAGATGACGACGGATTCGCCCGGCATGAGCCCGGCGAGCTCGGTGACGTGGTAGCCGGTGGGGAAGATGTCGGCGAGCATCACGTAGTCGAGCTGCTTCTCCTCGGCGTCCTCCGGCAGCCGCAGGCAGTTGAAGTCGGCCCAGGGCACGCGCAGGTACTCGGCCTGCCCGCCGTTGTAGGGCCCCATGTCGGCGAAGCCGTAGGCGGCGCCGGCCGTCCCCGACGGGTTGGCGTTGAGGCAGAAGGCGGTCAGGCCGTGCTCGCAGTTCTCGCAGTGGCCACAGCTGACGTTGAAGGGAACGGCCACCCAGTCGCCCACCTTCAGCTTGTCCACCGCCGAGCCGACCTCGACCACCTCTCCGAGGTTCTCGTGCCCGAGCACCCGGCCCGACTCCATGTCGGTGCGGCCTTCGTACATGTGCAGGTCGGAGCCGCAGATGTTGGTACTGCGAATGCGCACCACCACATCGGTGGGCCGCTCAATCTTCGCGTCCGGCACTTCTTTCACACTGACCTTGCGCGGTCCCTCGTAGACGAGTGCCTTCATGGTGTCCCCCTGTACCTGGCGTTGCAGTGGTCCTCGACAAGCCTTGGCAGGAGCGCACGTCAGGACAACCCGCCCCACCGAGGGAGCTGGCCGCGCGGCGGAAGGGTAACCGACGCACTGCAGGGCCTGCGCTGACGTCTGCTGCCTGCGGACTAGTGCAGGGGACCGGGGCCCTCCTGGGGTCCCTCCGGGAAGGGCTCGCGCGCCAGCTCCGTCGTCGGCGGGGGCCCCTTCACCATTCGCTCCGGGTGCGTGCCCGCCGGGTCGATTTCCTCCCGCGTGTAGGCCAGGGCGGACGCGAGTTGCCCCACCACGTCGTCCCACTCTGCGCGCAGCGCGACGTAGTGACGGGCCCCCGCCTGCTCGTCCGCGACGGTCCGGATGCCGGCCTGCTGCAGCCGGCGGAGCGCGACGCGGTAGCGCCGGCGCCAGCGCTCCTTCTCCTCCGCGCTCGGCGGCCGCGGATGGGCAGCGCCCCCCGACAGGAAGGTCGCAGCCAGGGAGGTGATGGCGAGCCTGGACGCCGCCCACAGCTCCGCCACCGCGCCCGACTCCTGCAGCCAGCCACACTCCCGCTCGTCCAGCGCGCTGAGGATGAGCGACACGGCGTCCAGGCTCACCGTGCTGATGGAGGACACCGAGTAGTACGTCACGGGGAAGCGGAAGTAGAAGAGCACCGGGTAGAAGTGGTGGGTCTCCTTCATCTCGGCGACCGCGCCGGACAACTCCGACAGGTTGGAGTAGCCGCTTTGGAACTGCCCCCGCGGGCCGAGCCGGGCGATGAGCTCCGCGGCGTCCTCGCGCTGCGCGGAGAAGAGGTAGACGCGGAGCCCGAGCGCGTTGCGTCGCTGGAGCGCGGAGTAGATTTGCATCAGGTACGTCAGCGTGAGCGACAGCACCGACAAGCCTAGCAGCGAGTTGAACAGGAAGAAGAACTTGAAGGCCCCCGTCTGCGGGGAGAAGTTGCCGCCCCCCACGATGGAGACGCTGCTGGCGCCGACGTACATGGCGGTGAGGAAGTCGGTGGGAGTCGGTCCGCTGTTGGCGCGGACCGCCGTGCCGAGCACCGGGTGGATGACCAGTGCCGTTCCGAGCGTCAGCCCCAGGGCCCACGTCACCACCAGCACCCCGACGATGACGGGCCCGCAGAAGGACATGGCGACGCGACGCTGCCTGCCCAGGGGCCGGGACGCCCAGAGGAAGAGCCGCCAGACCATCCGTGAAATCCGTGGCGCCAGGATTCCCGTGCCCAGCCGCGCGTAGAGCACGGTGAGGAACACGTCCAGCAGCACCAGCGCGAGCAGCAGGAAGCCACTTGTCTGTTCCAGCCAGCCAGGCATGTGCGTCCGTCAGAGACAGCGCTCGAGGATGTCCAGTCCCTCGTGCACGGTCCTCCTGGAGATGGTGAGCGCGGGGAAGAGGGTGAGGGTGTCGTCGTCGATGCCGAGGAGGAGCCCCGCCTTGCGGCAGCGGTCGGCCAGCGCACCGGCGTAGGCCCCATCCTCGAACTCCAGACCGATGGCGAGGCCGGTGACGCGGATGTCCACGGGGGAGCCGAAGTCCATCTGGTGGAGCCGGGAGCGGAAGTCCTCGCTGCGCTCCGCCACGTTCTTCAGCAGGTGCGTCTGGTGCGCGCGCAGGTACGCGAGGTTGGCGAGCGCCGCCTCCACGCTGAGCGGGTGCCAGCCGTACGTGGAATAGACGTTGACCTTTCCCTCGGCCGCCCTGGCGACTCGCTCGGTGGCGACGGTGGCGCCCATGCCCGCATGCCCGCCGGTGATGGCCTTGGCCAGCGTCAGGATGTCCGGCGCGAGGCCGAAGAGCTCGGTGGCAAAGAGACGGCCCGTGCGTCCGAAGCCCGTGGCCACCTCATCGAGGATGAGCAGCGTCCCGTAGCGGCGGCACAGACGCTGGAGGCCACGCATGAACTGCGCGTCGGGGACGAGCGCGCCCAGGTTGCAGATGATGGGCTCCATGATGAAGGCGGCGACGTCCCGCTTGCGCAGGAGCCGCTCCACCCGGTCCACCGCGTTGGCGTCCAGGGGGCGCTTCACCTTGAGGCAGCCGCGCAGCAGGTTGGGCAGGTCCTCCCGGTACTCGGAGGCGCCCACGCTCATCGTGCCCAGGGAGTTGCCGTGGTAGCTGTCCTCGATGGACACGAACTTCGAGCGGCCGGTGGAGGCCATGGCCAGCTGGAGGGCAATCTCCACCGCCTCGGTGCCACCGGTGGCCCGGTAGCTCCTCTGCAGGCGGCCCGGGGTGATGTCCGCTAGCTGCTGCGCCAGCTCCGTCCACGGCCCATACAGGTAGGAGGGGTGGACGTAGTCGGGGCCGTCGAAGCGGCGCAGGCGCGCGCGGATTTCCCGCACGTCCCAGCCGAGGTTGCCCACGCACCAGCCGGCGATGAAGTCCACGTAGCGGCGCCCGTCCGCCCCCTGGACGTAGCTGCCCCGGGAGCCGACGAACTGGACGTCGGCTCCCGGGGAGCTGCGGCCCATGTACCGCTGGTCCGCGCGCTTCACGCTCGCGCTCGCCCCCGATGACTCTCGTCGCGATGCCATCACGGGGCCCGTGTGCCCCCTACATGCATGCGCGACTGGGGCCGGCCCATGCGCGGCACGCGGTCGCCTTCCCAGGGAAGCCCCGTCATCGGCTCGATGTCGGGCCCCACCCGCTGCTCGATGGCGGCGAGCAGCGCCTCGGCCGTGTAGGCGCCGTTGTGGCGCTCCCCGTTGATGAAGAAGGTCGGGGTGCCGTTCACGCCACTGCGCACGCCCTCGATGAAGTCGCGCTGGACCTTCGGCAGGGAGCGGTGCTCCTGGAGGTCGCGAGTGAAGCGGCCCATGTCGAGCCCCAGGTCGGCCGCGTACGTCAGCAGCGCGGGAGCCTCCAGGTTCTGCTGGTTCTGGAAGAGCACGTCGTGCATCTCCCAGAACCTTCCCTGCGCGCCGGCGGCCTCCGCGGCCTCCGCGGCCAGCAGCGCGTGCGGGTGGAGCTGGGTGAGGGGGAAGTGGCGGAAGACGAGGCGGACCCGGTCTCCAACAGCGCTCTCGAGCCGCTTCTGCTCCCAGAAGGCGCGCCCACAGAAGGGACACTCGAAGTCGCCGTACTCCAGGAGGGTGACGAGGGCATCGGCCGGTCCCTTCGCCCAGTCATTGGCGTCCACGCCTCTGCGAAGTCTGCTCATGTCCGGGCCTCCGGCTGAGGTGGCTGCTGCTGTGGCTGGAAGGTGGGGAACTCCATCTGCTTGCCGGTCAGCCGCTCGAGCGCGTCGATGACGCCGTCCGCGCCGGGGTTGAGCTCGATGGGCGAGACGTAGCTCCAGTAGATGACGCCCTTGCCGTCGATGACGTAGAGCGCCCGCTCGCAGATGCCGACGTCCTCCCGGTAGACGTTGTAGCGGCGCGAGACCTCTCCCTTCGGATGGAAGTCAGAGAGGAGCGGAATCTGGATGTGGAGCTCCTTGGCGAAGGCGATGTGGCTCCAGAGGGAGTCGCACGAGATGCCGAACACCTTCGCGCCGAACTGGCCGAACACGGGCATCAGCTCGTTGAAGAGCCCCAGCTCGTTGGTGCAGACGGGGGTGAAGTCCCCCGGGTAGAAGACGAGGACGGCGGGGGAGCCCTTCTGGTCCGAGAGCTTGACCCGTCGCCCATCAGGGGTGGATGGAAGGTCCAGCTCGGGTGCACGCGTACCGGCTGGCAGACCGTGCGCAAGGACGCCCGAAGCTGGAGGAGGAGGAGCGAGTGTGGCCATGGGGAGAAGCCCCTTTCGCCACAATTTTGGCCACGCGGGGGGCCAGCGCCCACCCCTCTCCCATGAAGAGAGGAGGAGGTGCGCGCTCCCCCTCCCCCCGGCCCCCTCACGGAGGAGAGGGAGGCGCGGCTCACTTCACCTTGCGCATCTCGAAGAGGAAGTCCTTGGGCGCAAGGACGCCCGTCACGCAACACAGCTCGGCGTGGGGCAGGGGACGGTGTAACCGGCTGGAGCTCCTACGAAAACCGCTCTCGACCTCTCTGGAGCGCTCTGGCCGGAAGCCTCCGGCGTCGGGTTCGATTCCCGCCGCCTCCACTCTTCAGGGCCTCAGGTTCTCCGGAACCTGGGGCCTTTTGTTTTTCCGGGGGAGTACCAATGCCAGGGGGCCATTCGGAACGCCTGCTACGGGATGAGGTGCGGATTCCCCTGGAGCGGCACGTGTCGGCCTTTCTCGGCCGGACGTGGCGGGTGCTCGGTGTGCAGGACCGGAGCGATGCGGCCTCGCACCCGGCCGCGCTCCTGTCCGACGACACGTTCTCCATCTTCGTGAAGCTGGGGGTCGGTGAGCTCGCGCGGGATCAGTTCAACCGGGAGCTCTCCGGACTGCGCACGTTGACCGAGCGCGCCGGAGTGCTCACCCCGACAGGCCTCGGCATCGTGCAGGTCGGCGACGAGGCACTGCTGGTGCTGGAGGCGGTGGATGTCGTGGAGCGGACCCCCGAGCACTGGCGGCAGATGGGGCGAGCCCTGGCGCGGCTCCACAGAGTGAAGGGGGAGCGGTTCGGGTTCGAAACGCACGCCTACTGGGGCCGCCTGTTTCAGGACAACACGCCGCTCGAGGGGTGGGCTGATTTCTTCCGTGAGCGCCGGCTCGTGCCGCGCCTGCGAGCCGCGGTCACCTCGGGTCACCTGCCGCCAGACGTGGCGGCGCGTGTCGAGCGATTGGGCGACCGGCTCCCCGAGCTTTGCGGCCCACCCGTCGTGCCGGCCCTGCTGCACGGCGATGCCCACCAGAACAACTTCCTGAGCACGCCAGCGGGGCCGGTGCTGCTCGACCCCGCCGTCTACTACGGCCACCCCGAGTTGGAGTTGGCCTACATCGACTTCTTCGCGCCGGTGCCGGAGGAATTCTTCCACGGCTACCGGGAACTCGCCCCGGTGGACCCGGGCTTCGCCGAGCGGCGCGAGCTGTGGCGCATCCCCGCGTGGCTCGCGATGGTGGAGGTGGACGGAGCCCAGCACCAGGATGCGCTCACGAAAGCGCTACGAGCGTATGAGTGAGAGCCTGGAAAGAGGCGGTGTGCGACTGGCGGGGTGCAGCTTGCTCCCCGGTGCCAGGGTCCTGCCCGCTGGCACCGCTACCTCCCAGGGAGCCCTCCACAGGCCCGAGCTGCGGCTGCCGTGTGCCGCTCCCCCCGCGTGCTCGTCCCTCGCTGTCGGACGTGCTGGCATACTCCCCAACGGGCCCGACTAGAGCCTGCCCCCTCGCTTGATGAAAGAACGTGACGATGCGCTTGCGAACATGGAGCGCGCTCCTGGTACTGCTCACTGCCTGCGCTAGCGCGCCCGCTCCACAGTCGATGCCACCGCCCCACGCCTTCGCGTCGACTCCCACTTCGGGCCCGCGCATCCGGCTCGTTTCCGCGCCGATGGAGCCGACACCGGATCGGTCGTGGATTGGAAAGGCGGACCTGGACAAGGCCAGGGCACTGCTGTCTCGGGCACGCAAAGACATCGAGCCGCGTCAGTGGGAACAGTTGGACCGCAAGCTCACCGCAGCGGAACGGGCCTTCGAGCGCTTCTCCCGCGCCGCGAGGACGAGCGGACAAGCCGCAGAGGTGGCGAGGGGAGCCGAGGGCCTCGCCCAGGTTGGACGCGCCGGGGCGTTGGTTGAAGCACTCCCTCGAGTGGGCCCGTTGCTCGCGGTCCTCGTGCTGCTCTATCCCTCCAGCACCGCCGGGCCGGAGACCGACCGTCGCCCGCCCTGGGTCGGCGCTCAGCGGGAGTTCGAGGCACGGCTGCGGGACGTCTCGGAGTCCTCGCGGCAGCTCATGGTGGAACTTGAGGCCCAGCCTCGTCCGGCGAAAGCAGCGGCCCGGGAGCCCTCGCCGCAGAAGCAGCTCGCGTCCGTCCTCGTGGAGGAAGACGACCCGAGATGTAAGCCCATCCCCTAGCCGCGCCACCGTGGCGGGCATGACCCGCACAACGAATGTGCCGACAAGATGCCGGGCAACACTTTCCCTGGTGGAGATGTGTACGTGAATGGGAAGAACTTCGACGCGCTGCAACTGGCCACGCGCACGCTCTGGGAGGTCAAGACGGATGACTTTGAAAAACAACCATCTCGCTCTCAAATATTCTTTGTCAGGATGAAATTGCCGGAAATACAACATGAAATTGCCGGAAATAAAACGCGAGAAAAGGATTGCGGAGGCATGTGGTTATAATTTTGTCGTTGGCGTCAAAAGCACCGCACATAAAGTTGCTCTTGAGAGCCTGGATCGCAACCTCAACATTGTCATTATGGACTGGTGCTGACATGGTGTTTGGTCGAAATGAGGTGACTATCAGCGTGTACGCGCCTGCGCTCGTGGGCGACGATAATCGCCCGCTTGCCATCGTTCATGGAATGGAGCGTGCGCTTCCTGGATTGCGCTTGGGGTGGACGACTTCGGAGAAGGAAGACCTCATCCCGCTACATCACCGCGATGAGTGGGTTGCGTCCAACAAGACAGACGGAGGGTTTCCGTTTCTTTGCAACGATGACGATGACCACTTGGTGGCGATTTCCGGGTGGGAAAATCCGAACGGTCTTGCCGCAGATGGCGCGCCGCATTTTGAAGTTCATGCGCACCTGCCACTCGACCCAGCCAGTATCGCGGCGGTAGCGGATGTGCTAGCGGCCATTGGGGAAGGCGCACGCGCGTATTGGGGTCACGCCACGCCATCCAGCGCGACCGTGGAAATTTCGCGGCAGACGGTCGACCCGGTGCGTAAGCCAGGAGTTCCGCCACGGGGGCTGCCCACGCTCAGGTTCCCAGACTACATCCGCTCGCCTGAGATTCCGCATTGCCTCGGGTGGCTGAGCTACTGGTCGGCCGCCGCTGCTCAGGCCATCGGGTTTCCGGACACGGCGCGCGACGCGGACTTGCTCTCACGGGCGCGGCGCACCGCGACGGGCGGGTGGGTCGTGCAGCTCACGGACGCGCCGCTCGACCTGGACAACCCCGCGCACCTGGACGCGCTCAAGCGGGCCTACGAGCGTTTCCCGGAGATCGGCGGGCGCTCCACCCTGTGAGGCTCGGCACGGCTCGCGGTGGCCGTGCTCAGGGCGCCGCCTTCTGGCTCACCGGGAAGGTGACGTTCCCGAGAGTACGTACGCCAAGAGCCGCCGCCTGCCGCCACACCTCACGCAGGCGAACACGTCCAGTGCGAACGTCCTGCGGAGCAGCCCGGCCCACTCCACCCGCGGCGTCCTCTGCTTCCTCGGCTCCTCCACCGTCGCGGCCAAGCAGAGGCTCTCCTTCTGTGGGCCCGCCTCCGTCCCCGCTTGAGGGAACCCGAGCCCGCCGGCGCTCGAGTCCTTCATCGAAGCCCCCCTCGATGGCTGTGCAGTCCTCCGCCCCCTCGGCGTCAAGGCCAGCGGAGACGACGGCAACCTCCCCGCGAACACCCTGGATGGCCAGCTCAACACGCGCTGGTCCGCCCATGGAAAGGGCGCGTGGATCCGCTACGAGGTGGACCCGGCGCGGCCGCTCTGCGCCGTGCAGGTGGCGTGGTACCGCGGAGACAGTCGGAGCAACACCTTCACGATCGCGGTTTCCGCGGATGGCTCCACCTGGCAAGACCTCCACTCCGCGAGGAGCACCGGGAAGACGCGCGCGCTCGAGACGTACGAGCTCAACGCTCCGCCCGGCACTCGCTACCTCCGCATCACCGTGAACGGCAACACCACAAACGACTGGGCGAGCATCGCCGAGGTGGCGGTGCAGGTGCGGCAGCAGGCACCGGTCCCGGCCCCGCGCCCCAGCCCCAGCCCCGGGGACGCAACGGTGGACCCACTCGGGGTGCACATGGTTCATCCGACGCGTGCAGGCGGGCAGGCATGGTTCCTGGGCGCGGACCCCCAGAGGGATGCGCGCTTCGACCCGCAGGACACCATCACGCGCAATGCGGACGGTTCCTGGAAGATGCGCTCGAGCCAGGTGCGGATGAACGTCCTCACGGAGGACGGCTACAGCACCAGCCGGATTGCCACCTACGACCGTCGGGCCCTCCAGGAGAAGGGGTACATGCAGACTCCGAAGGACTGGCGCAACCTGGAGATGACGGCCTTCTTCCGCCTCAACTCCGCTCCCGACGTCGACTTCAAGTGGCTGAGCGTGCGGGAAATTGACCCGCTCCCCTGAGCATCGCGGGTCTGGATCCGATCCTGAGCGCTGGAGGAGACGCTGAAGCGGGCGCAGACAGGCTGCACCGCTATCCGTGCAGGCAGCTGAGCACAGCTCGAGCAGCCGCTGCCTTCGCAGCGGCCAACGACAATCCACTCGGCCGGGCGAGCACGGCCTCGTGGACCAGCACATCCATCAGGCTCGGGATCACGAACAGCGTTGCGCTCGGGTGGGAGCCGACCTCTGGCTGCCTCGAAGTGAGGATCGCTCCCAGAGCACGGCGGAGTCCCCCGCCATCCGGCGGCTGCTGTGCCAGCAGCTCATGAAGCTGCGGTGGATCTGCCGAGTGCTCATCGATCAAGCCGTCCACGAGCGCGAGGACCAGTGGCTCGAGAGGCGAGGTCGCGTGCGTGTCGAGGATCCGCGCGAGGACCTGCCGGATGCGTTGGGCGTGGAGTTCATGCAGGGCATCGAAGATGGCGTGCTTGTCCGGAAAGTACTGGTAAAGCGAGCCGATGCTCACCCCTGCAGTCTCCGCTATCCGATTGGTGGTGACCGCATCGACGCCTTCACGTCCGAGCACCTTGACGGTCGCCTCGAGCACGACCCCGACGGTCTCCTGTGCGCGTTGTTGCTTCGGCTGGCGACGCGTTGGCTTCCTTTCCGGGGCTTGCGGCATTGGCAACCTCGATGAATCTGAGCAACCGGCCCCGCGTGCTGGGCCCTTCCCTCTGAAGAGCTGTGCTCCGAACGCGAGCTGACGGGGAGAGTCTTGCTCCGTAGTTTGCGCCCTTCCATTCGGCACACCCCGTGTCGATGGGTGAGGAGCAGCCAGTGACTTATCTGAATACCGCAGCGATTGGAAACCTCCGCGTACGCGAGCTTCCGGGCTATCTGAACGACAGCGCAGGACAGGGCCGCCCGGCCCTCGTCGTCATTCATGAGTTCTGGGGGTTGACTGGGCAGATTCGGGGGGTGGTGGACCGCTTCGCGAAGGAGGGGTTCGTCGCCTTCGCGCCGGACCTGTACCGGGGCAAGCTCCCGCAGACCGCTGAGGAGGCCCAGCGGCTGGTCGTCACCGGAGACAAGGCTCAGTGGTTCGCGGACCTCCAGCGCGCGGTGGAGGCGTTCCTCCCGTGCAAGGTGGGCGTGGTGGGTTTCAGCATGGGAGGGGCCTTCGCGCTCTCCACCGCGGCCCAGGTCCCCGAGGTGCGCGCCTGCGTTTCCTTCTACGGTGTGCCGAGGCCCGAATCGGGGGACCTGACGAAGACCCGAGCCCGGGTGCTGGGTCACTACGTGAACGTCGATGAGTGGGTGAGCCCGGAGCGCCTCGGCCAGATCGAGGCCGAGCTCCAGCGCGCAGGCGTCCCGGTCACGTTGCACCGCTATGACGCGAAGCACTCGTTCTTCAACGAGCAGCGCAGCGACGTCTACTCCCCCGGGAGCGCGTCGCTGGCCTGGGACCGGACGCTCGCCTTCCTCAAGGACGCGCTCGCCTGGCCATGAGCTACATCATTACCGGAGCGACAGGAAACATCGGGAGGCGGGTGGTGGGCCGCCTCCTCGAAGCGGGGATTCGACCAAGGGTCCTGACGCGCGACGCGGAGAAGGCGCGCAAGTCGTACGGGGAGCACGTGGACATCCGCGTTGGTGATCTGTCGGACCCTGCGTCCCTCAGGCCCGCCTTCACCGGGGGCTCGACGCTCTTCCTGGTGAACGCCGGCCCCGACCTGGCTGCACGTGACGCCGCCGCCGTGCAGGTGGCACGCGCGGTGGGCGTCACGCGCGTCATGAAGCTGTCGTCGCTGGACGTCGAGCAGGAGGTTGGGACCGGCGTGTGGCACGCGCGCGGTGAATTGGCCCTTCGCGAGAGCGGGCTCTCGTTCACCTTCCTCCGCCCATCGGGCTTCATGTCCAACGCCTTGGGCTGGGCCCCTTCCATCCGGGGGGCCGGGCTGGTTCGTACGTCGACGGGAGAGGGGCGGATCGCCCTCATCCATCCCGACGACATCGCCGAGGTCGCGACACATGCGCTGCTTCGGTGGGATTACGAGGGGCAGGCACTGCGTATCACCGGGCCGGAGGCGCTGAGCTATGCAGAGATGACCGCACGGATCAGTGCAGTGATCGGCGAGCCGCTCGTGTTCCAGTCCATGTCCGACCAGGAAGCGCGAGCGTTGTTCGTGGCGCGACGGGAGGAGCCGGAGATGGTCGCGGCGCTCCTGTCCATCTGGAGCGCGATCCGCGGAGGGCGGCTCGACACCGTCACCGAAACGGTCCGGCACGTTCTCGGACGAGGGCCCAGATCCTTCGAGGCCTGGGCACGGGAGAACGCGGCCTCATTCCGCGACGGTTCCGGATGACACGCTGGGGAGCTCCTGACGGCCATCGGCCATCCCGACCACGTCGCGTCTTTGGCGTTGTCGACCGCATCACTCCCCGCAGGGTGAGCCCGGCAGCAGGTCCGACCCTCAGACCCGCTGCCGGACTCCTCCGCATTGCGCAGGCTCAGGGAAGCGGCGCCACGTCCGAGTCGTCGACGGGCGCGAGCTCGTGGCGCTCGCCGAGGCCTGCGGGCCGGACGGCCGGGTCATCCACGGGCCCTGGAGGCGTCCGGAGGACCGCCGGCGCTCCGACCTCGTCCACCGGACGTCCACCGGCAGCCGTCACCGTCTTGCTGAGCGTCAGACTGTCCAGCACGACGCCGCCCGGATTGAGAAAGCGTGCGCGCAGCGCTCCATTCTCCACCACGACGTCGAGGTACCCGTAGGCCGTGTTGTTGCGGTAGGCGGCCCATGTCGGCTGGCTCTCGGGAAAGGCCCTCAGCGCCGCGCCACCACTTCCCACCACGAGGTAGCTCACGCCCTGTGTCGGCGCGGATGCCACCTCACTCCCGCGCATGGGTTTGCTGCGCTCGTAGTTGTGGTCATGACCGGTGAGGACCAGGTCCACGCCGTAGCGCTCGAAGAGAGGGCCGAACTCCCTGCGCACCGCGAGCTGTGAGCCATGCTCCCCGCTGGACCAGGGCGGGTGGTGGAAGAAGGCCACCTTCCAGGGCGCGGTGCTGCGTATAGGAGGGAT
Source organism: Vitiosangium sp. GDMCC 1.1324 (assembly GCF_003044305.1). Taxonomy (GTDB): domain Bacteria; phylum Myxococcota; class Myxococcia; order Myxococcales; family Myxococcaceae; genus Archangium. The sequence continues at coordinate 18,499 of NZ_PZOX01000011.1, forward strand.
GGGGGCGGTGTTGAGGGAGAGGGCTGGAGCCGAGGGGTGGAGGAGGGTTGCTGACGGGTGCCTCGAGGCTGTGCGCCGGGCCGGTGGAGAGGCGGTGCAGCCCCATGGGGCACACATCGGCCCAGTGGCTTCCCCAGGGGGAGGCAGCAGGGGCGTGGGCGTCTTTGGCACCGTGACTGCTCGTAACTGCTCGCCGGACCCCGTCGTGACGAGAGAGGCAGTGGCGTGAGACGTCCAGGCAATAAACCTGGAGGTGCACGTGGAGAAGGAGCTGGAGCAGTTCCGGCAGGAGGCGCAGAGGCTGAGGGAAGGAAGAGCGAAGGGCTCGGGCCCCTTATTCGCGCATGACAACGCTTTTCTCGGAATTCCGTGATGAGCCTTTTGTTGTCTGCTTCAGGCTGCGCTCTTGAGCTTCATGTGCAGAAGCGGATAGGGCTTGCCCTGTCCGTCCAGCTCCGAACGGCCCGTCGTCTCGAAACCCTCGTGCAGATAGAACCCCACAGCCTGCGGGTTCTGCTCGTTCACATCCACCGTGGTGGCGCCCAGGTGCTCGATGGCGTGTTGAAGCAACTGCTTGCCAATGCCCTGGCCGCGCGTGGCAGGCGCGATGAACAGCATCTCCACATTGCCGCCTGCCACGCCGACAAAGCCGAGGATTTTGTCGGCTTCGTCCCTGTAGGCGCGCAGGTTGACCATGCCGAAGTATTCGTTGCGGATCTTGGGGCGCAGCCAGTCGATGTCGGCAGCGGGCAGGAAATCGTGCGTGGCGCGCACGGAGGCTTCCCACACGTTGATGAGCTCGTCGAAATCGTGCTCGGTCACTTCAGAAATACGGCTCACTCGTTCACCTTGATTGTATGTGCTCATGCTCTCCTGGAGCTACCAGATTCCGGGCCTCCGCGGCTTCGCGGCGTGGGTGACCGGGCAGCCCTGATGCGGATCGGGACGCCTACCCGGTGCCAGGGAAGGCGTCCAGGGAAGGTGTCAAACTCGACTTTCGCCATTTTGAGGAGAGCAGGCGAGCAGGCGAGGAGGGCGCGAGCGCAAGAGGAGGGCGGCCAACGGGAGAGGTTGAGAAGTCGACCAAGACTTTTCCCGTCCAGCACACCGATGACCGCCCCCTCTTTGAACACGCTGCTGTCGATACTTCTGCTCGTCAGCCCCGCCTTCACACGACCCTCGTTTCGCCGCTTCCTCACCCTGTTTGCAGGCTGGGTGCGTACCAGCGGGCTGCACGCCGTCACTGAGTCGCTGGTGGTGGCAGGCGTCTCCGGTACCCTCCACCACGCCGCCTTCCACCGCTTCTTCTCCCACGCTCACTGGAGCCTGGACGAGGTGGGGCGCCTGCTGCTGCTCAAGCTGGTGGCGCTCGCACCGGGGCCGCTGCGCCTGGTGCTCGATGACACCCTGTGCACTCACAAGGGACCCAAGGTGTTCGGGCTGGGTGTTCACGTCGACGCGGTACGCTCTACCCGGAAAAGGCGCTTGCTCACCTTCGGCCATGTCTGGGTGGTGCGGGCCGTGCTGGTGCCCGTGCCCTTCTCCGGTCGAGTCTGGGCACTGCCCATTCTCTTAACTGGTGGCCGACACCGCCTACTCTTGCCGGGAAGTGCTGCGCCACCTGCCTCCATGTGTTGGCGTATAGGCGGGAGAGAAGCCATGTAGAGGGAGAGGGCAGGAGAGGAGGGGCCGAGAAGGGCCGCAGCCGGGGCCAGCAAGGCCGAGCGCCGCGCCGGTACACGGGACGGTACAACCCTCTTGGCTCCACACCGCGGACAGGCGAAGCCCGTCCAGGGCTTTCCGTCCTGCGGAGCAGCCCGGCCCAATCCACCCGCGCCGTCCTCTGATTCCTCGGCTCCTCCACCGTCGCGGCCAAGCAGAGGCTCTCCTTCTGTGGGCCCGCCTCCGTCCCCGCTTGAGGGAGCAGAAATGGCCGGAGCTTGGCGCCCGGAGCGAAGACGCCATGAAACCTCGTGAGGTTCGCCCGAGGCGGAGGCACCAGGGACGCCAGGCGACGGAGCACAGCCGACGGCCGGCGAGGAAGCCCTGACGCACCTCGAAGAGCTGGCCGTCCAGCTGCACCACACTCTCGCGCTCGCTGCAACGCGCCTCCAGCGCCACCACGTAGCGGCTCTTGTCGTCCATGGGTGGACCTGCTCATCACCGAGGCCACGCGCGCCCAGGCCGGAGACGTCCTCACGTGCACGCCCATCGGCGCGGTGCCGGTGAAGGGCAAGGCCCAGCCGGTGGAGGTGTTCGTGCCCCGGCTGGCCCCGGGTTCCACCCAGGCGGCCTGAGCCACTCTCCGCGCCAGGCTGGACGACTCCCGGTCAAGCACTCGGGGAAGAGGCTGTTCAGTCCTGAATACGTTCTTGCTCTCGGTGTCTCTCATCTGACAAGAGAACGAGGGCAGCACCCCAGGGGGCCCTCGCGAGCCAGAAGTGGATCCAAGGCACCGCCGTGAGTCAGGAAAGGTGGTACCCCGACAGGGGGGCCTGGGTTCAACCAGGAGAAGGGTCCCTGATGGTCGGCATTCCAGGCTACACGCTCATCGACAGGCTCGAGTCGACGGGGGGAAGCGTCCTCTACCAGGGGGTGCGCGATGCGGATCGCCTCCCCGTCATCGTGAAGATGCCGGCGACGGAGCACCCGAGCGCGCGCGAGCTCGAGCACTACCGCCGGGAGCACGCCATCCTGCAGCGGCTGCGCGAGGTGCGCGGCGTCACCCGCGTCGTGGGCTGTGAGCTGACGCAGGGCCGCCCGGTGCTCCTGCTTGAGCACGAGGGTGGGGTGGCCCTGTCCCAGTCCGTGGGCGCGCCGCTCGAGGTGGACCGCTTCCTGGAGCTGGCCCTCTCCATCGCCTCGACACTGGCGGACATCCACCGCCGCGGCGTCATCCACAAGGACCTCAAGCCCTCCAACATCGTGCTGCTGCCCTCGGGCGAGACGCGCATCATCGACTTCGGCACCGCCACGCTGCAGGGCATCGAGCACGTGGAGGCCGCCCCCGCCTCGCTCATCGAGGGCACGCTGGCGTACATGTCCCCGGAGCAGACCGGGCGGATGAACCGCTCGGTGGACTACCGCACGGACCTCTACTCGCTGGGCGTGACGTTCTACGAGCTGCTCACGGGCACGCTGCCCTTCCACGGGCGCGACGCGCTCGAGTGGTTCCACGCGCACATGGCCCAGGCGCCCAAGCCGCCGCACGAGCGCGTGCCGACAATCCCTCTCAGCCTGTCGGCCATCGTGATGAAGCTGCTCGCGAAGGTCGCCGAGGAGCGCTACCAGGGCGCGGATGGGCTGAAGGCGGACCTGCTGCGCTGCCGGGAGGCGCTGGCCCGGGACGAGTCCGCGCCCTTCCCGCTGGGCGAGCACGACGTCCCCACGCACTTCCAGATGCCCCAGCGGCTCTATGGGCGCGAGGCGCAGGTGGACCTGCTGCTCCAGGCCTTCGAGCGCGTGGCCCGCGGCGGGCGTCCGGAGCTCGTGCTGATCAGCGGCTACTCTGGCATCGGGAAGTCCTCGGTCGTCCACGAGCTGTACCGGCCCATCGTGCAGCGGCGCGGCCTGTTCCTCGACGGCAAGTTCGATCAATTCCAGCGCGACATCCCCTACGCCACGCTGGCCCAGGCCATCCGCGGGCTGGTGCGCCAGCTGCTCGCCGGCACCGACGCGGAGCTGGAGGCGTGGCGCGAGCAGTTGCGCGAGGCGTGGGAGGGCAACGGGCAGCTGCTCGTGGACCTGGTTCCCCAGCTGGAGCTGATCGTCGGCAAGCAGCCCGCGCTCCCGGAGCTCTCGCCCGCCGAGGTGCGGCACCGCTTCGATCGCGTCTTCCAGCGCTTCCTCGGGGTGCTCTCCACCCCCGAGCACCCGCTCGCCATCTTCCTGGATGACCTGCAGTGGGCGGACCGGGCCAGCCTCCGGCTCGTCCAGCACCTCTTCACCCATCCGGACACGCCGCCGCTGCTGTTGATTGGCGCCTACCGCGACAACGAGGTCAGCCCGTCCCACCCGCTGATGTTGACGCGCGAGGAGCTGCGCGCGGCGGGCGCGCGCGTGTCGGATCTCCGGCTCGAGCCGCTGAGCGCGGAGCAGCTCCGGCAGATCATCACCGACGCGTTGCCGGGGGCGGGGCCGGAGCTCGTCGAGCCGCTGTCCGCGCTGGTGCACGAGAAGACGGGGGGCAACCCGTTCTTCTTCCTCCAGCTCATGCGGACGCTGAACCAGGACGGGCTGCTGACGCGCACGCCCGAGGGCTCCTGGCGGTGGGACGCGGAGGGCGTGCGGGCCCGGGCGTACTCCGACAACGTCGTCGACTTCCTCGTGGGCCGGCTGCGCCAGCTGCCCGAGGCGACCCAGCACCTGCTGCGCCTGTCGGCGTGCGCGGGCAATGCCTTTGTCCTGCGGACCCTGTCCCTCATCTCCGACAAGCCCTTGGAGGAGGTGGAACAGGGATTGGAGCCCGCGCTCCAGGAAGGCCTGGTGATGCGGGGGGGCGAGGAGCAGTACCGCTTCCTCCATGATCGCATCCAGCAGGCGGCCCATGCCCTCATCCCCGAGGAGGAGCGCAAGGCCGTCCACCTGCGCATCGGCCGGCTGCTGCTCGCGAGCCTGCCCGCGGAGGAAGTGCGGGAGAAGATCTTCGACGTGGTGAACCAGCTCAACGCCGGGGCGGAGCTGCTCCAGTCCCCCGAGGAACGCCACCACGTCGCGATGCTCAACGCCGAGGCCGGCTGGAAGGCGCAGGCCTCCACGGCGCACCGCTCGGCCATCGCCTACTTCACGACGGCCCTCTCCCTGCTGCCAGGGGACTCCTGGGAGCAGGAGCCCGAGCTGACCTTCAAGCTGAGCCTCCAGCGGGCGACCAGCGAGTTCATGAGCGGCAACCTGGCCGGGGCGCACCAGCTCGTGGGGGCGCTCCGCTCGCGGGCACGCACCCCGTCGCAACTGGCGGCGGTGTCCCGGCTGCGGTGCGACATCCACCTCACCAAGGGCGAGACCCCGACGGCCGTCACGTGCCTGCTGGAGTGCCTGGCGTCGCTGGGCATGCCCATGTCCCCACACCCCACCTGGGCCGAGGTGGAGGCCGCCAACGCGGAGCTCTGGGCCTTGCTGGGGGAACGCCCCATCGCGAGCCTCCTCGAGCTGCCGCTCATGACGGACCCGGACAGGAAGGCGGTGATGAGCGTGCTGGACACCCTGTTCATGCCCGCGTTCCTCACCGACAACAACCTGCTCGTCCTCCACCTGAGCCGGATGCTCCTGCTCACCCTGCGCCACGGCAACAGCGAGGCCGCCACGCAAGGGTATGCGAGGTACGGCATCGTCCTGGTCTCCTTCTTCAAGAGGCACCAGGAGGGTCATGCCTTCGGTGAGCTTGCCCTGGCCCTCATCGAGCGCCACGGCTTCTCCGCCTCCCGGGCGAGGGTCCTCTACGCGATGGAGCGCCTCAGCATCTGGACCCGGCCGCTCGCCCTGGCGCTGGAGTACGTCCGCAGCGCCTTCCAGCACGCCGTCCCGGCCGGTGACTTCCAGACGGCCTGCTACAGCTGCCCCAGTATCGTCATGGCTCGCCTCGCCCTGGGGCACGGCCTGGAAGAGGTCTACCAGGAGTCGATCGCGCGCCTCGACTTCGCGCGCAAGACGGGCTACCGGGCCGTGCAGCACAGCATCCACCACACCCAGCGCTACGTGCAGCAGCTGCGCGGCCTCTCGCGCACCTTCGACTCGCTCAACGGCGAGGACTTCGAGGAGGAGGCCTTCGAGGCCGGGCTCGCGTCGGCACCGCACGTGGGCACCATGGGGTGCTGGTACTGGATCACCAAGATGCGCTCGCGCTTCATGTGCGGCAGGTACGAGGAGGCGCGCCAGGCGTCGCTCCGGGCCGCGGAGCTGCTCTGGTCCTCGGCGGGCTACATCCAGCTGGTGGACTTCCACCTCTACAGCGCGCTCACCCTGTCCGCCTGCTGCGAGGACGCGACGCCCGAGATGCGGCGGGAGTACCTCGAGGCCCTCGAGCGGCACCGGCAACAGCTCGAGGAGTGGGCGGTCCAGTGCCCCGGCAACTTCCGCGCGGCCGAGCGGCTCGTCTCCGCGGAGCTCGCATACCGCCTGGGCGGGTGGGACGACGCGATGCACACCTACGAGGAGGCGCTCCGGTCGGCCCGCGAGAACGGCTTCATCCAGCACGTCGCCCTGGTCAGCGAGCTCGCGGCGCGCTTCTGGCGCAAGCGGAGTGTCTCCACCATCGCCCTGGCCTACGCCCGCGAGGCCCGTGAGGCGTACCGGACGTGGGGCGCCCACGGCAAGGTGCGGCAGTTGGATGACCAGTGGCCCTTCCCCTCGGGAGTGGCGAAGGGTCCGGACCGGGGCGCCTGCGATACGACCTCGACGCAGATCGACGCGCTCACCGTGGTGAAGGCCCAGCAGGCCATTTCCGGGGAGATCGTCATGGAGCGGCTGGCGTCCACGCTGTTGCAGGTGGCCATCGAGAACGCCGGTGCGCAGCGCGGCGCCCTGTTGCGCCCGCTCGGCAACAAGCTGCAGCTGGTGGCCCTCTCCCAGGAGACGGAGGGCGGCACCGTGGTCCTCCCGGACGAGAACGTCCCCCACGCGCTGCCCTGGTCGCTGCTCACCTACGTCAAGCGCGCGCACGAGCACGTGCTCATCGGCGATGCCTCCAAGCCCCATCCCTACTCCTCGGACGGCTACTTCGCGCGCGGCCAGGCCCGGTCCGTGCTCTGCCTGCCGCTGATGCGCCAGGAGGAGCTCGTCGGCGTGCTGTACCTGGAGAACAGCCTCGCCGCGGATGCCTTCACGCCGGCGCGCATCGCGCTGCTCGGGCACATCGCCTCGCAAGCGGCCATCTCCCTGGAGAACGCACGGCTCTACGCCGACATCCAGCGCGCCAAGGCCGCCCTGCGCGAGGCCAACGACGAGCTGGAGCGGCGGGTGGACGAGCGCACGCACGAGCTGAAGGAAGCCCAGGCGCGGCTGGTGGAGATGGCGCGCGCGGCGGGCATGTCCGAGATCGCCTCCAACGTGCTGCACAACGTGGGCAACGTGCTCACCAGCGCCGTGGTGAACCTCGAGACGATGCGTCACGGGGTGGGCGCCTCGCGCGTCACCCGGGTGAGGCAGGTGGCCGGGCTGCTCGAGGAGCACCGCGCGCGGCTCGCGGACTTCTTCACGGCGGATCCCCGGGGCACGTGCCTGCCCGACTACCTCGCCGCGCTCGGGGCCGAGCTCATCACGGAGCAGACAAACCTCCAGGAGAGCCTGGAGGCGATGAGCCGGCACGTGGAGCACATCCGGGCCATCGTCCACGTGCAGCAGACGTACGCGAAGACGCCCCTGCTCACCGAGGAGTGCGACCTGGGGCAGCTCGTCGACGACACCCTGCGCATCCAGTACGCCGCGCTCCAACGCCACGGCATCAGCGTCACCCGCGAGGTCGGCTTCCTACCCCGCGTCCGGCTGGACAAGCACAAGGTGATGCAGATTCTCATCAACCTCCTCGCCAACGCCAAGAACGCCATGGACGCGATGCCCGAGGAACAGCGGCGCCTGCTGGTGCGGCTCACCTCGGAAAACGGGTGGGCACGCATCCAGGTGGTGGACAGCGGCGCTGGCATCGCGCCGGAGGTGCTCGGAAAGCTCTTCTCGCACGGCTTCACCACGCGCAGGGACGGCCACGGCTTCGGCCTGCACTGGAGCGCCCTGGCGGCGCAGATGCTGGGAGGACGGCTGACGCTGCAGAGCGAGGGGCCGGGCCGGGGAGCCACGGCCACGCTGGAGATTCCGCTCGCCCCCAAGCGCCCGGAGTGACGGCCGTCAGCGCCGCGCGCCCGCGAGCCGCTCGGCCACGTCGATGACCTTCGCCTCGACGTTGGTGCGGATAGAGGGGGGGTCGCCCAGCTGGAGTAGCATCCCCCGGAAGGTGTCAAACACCTCGTACAGTGCGCCCAGCGCGCGTGCTCACGGGAGGAGGCATGGACATGGAGGCATCCGCTTCGGGGTGTGCGAAGGGACTGCGGGTCGGAATCGTGGGGGGCTCGATCGCGGGCTGCATGTGCGCCATCGAGCTGTCTCGCGCCGGGTGTGAGGTGAAGGTGTTCGAGCGCTCCACGGGGCAACTCGAGGACCGGGGTGCTGGCATCGCCACCTCCATCCCCCACCTGGAGCTGCTCAAACGGCGCGATCTGGTGGACTCCGGGTTTCCTGTCATTCACACGGGCAACTCCATATGGACGGTGCCCACGGAGGGGGAGCGCCAGGGCCGCATCCTCCGGGTGCAGCCGGCCTCCGTGGCGAGCATGAGTTGGGGCCTGCTGTTCGCCAACCATCGCAAGCGGGTACCCGAGGAGGTGTACCACCGGGGGTGCAACGTCACGGGGGTGGAGGAGCATGCGGACGGCCCGGTCACCCTCGCGCTGGAGGACGGGCGCCGCCTCACGTTCGATCTGGTTGTCTTCGCGGATGGCTACCAGTCCTGGGGCCGCAGACAGCTCTTCCCCGAGGTGAAGGCGGAGTACGCCGGCTACCTCATTTGGCGGGGGATGGTGGAGGAGGCGCGGGTGCCCGCCGCAACGTATGGAGCAGAAGGCCGGGTGGAGTGGGCCATTCATGAGGGGGGGCTGTGCATCCTCTACGCCATCCCCGGGTCTGGGGGGGAATGCTCGGCCGGGGAGCGGAGGGTGAACTGGGGCTGGTACGCCCTCACGCCCGAGGCGCGGCTCGCGGAGCTGCTGACGGACAAGTGGGGCCGCCGGCATGAGACGTCGCTGCCGCGCGGGGCGGCACGGGAGGAGCACGTCCGCGTCCTGCACGAGCGCGCCCGGCGGGAACTGCGCGGGGTGGCTGCGGACGTCATCTGTGCCACGGCGGAGCCCTTCATCCAGGTTGTTTATGATTTGCATGTACCGGCGTACGTGCGGGGGCGGGTGTGCCTGATGGGGGACGCGAGCTCCATCGCCCGGCCGCACACGGCGGCGGGGGCGATCAAGGCGCAGCAACAGGCCATGGCCTTGAGCCAGGCGCTGCAGGCGCACGGCACGTTGGAGGAGGCGCTGCGGGCGTGGAACGAGGAGGTGTGGGGGGTGGGGGACAGGCAGGTGAGTCTGGGGAAGGTGCTGGGCCGTGCGCTGCTCACCGAGGCGCCGGACTGGAGCACGATGGATGAGGCGCGCATGGTGGAGTGGTGGGACGCCGCCACGCGCGGGGTGCACGTGTATTACGCCAGGTCCACGGCGGCGTAGGAGAGGTCTGGCCAGGCATAGCGGCACAGCCGCTCCAGCCCCTGCCTGTCAGGGCCCCTCTTTTCTCCAACAGCCGCAGCACTCGGTGGCGTACCCCCATCAGCAGCCGCTCCACCTCACCTTGCGTGGGCGGCGGCAACGCCTCGAAGCGCGCGCCGCCCTCCCCCGGCACGAAGACGCCGTCCGGTACCAGCGAGTGGAAGTGCGGCGTCACCTGATGGGCCGACCCGAAGAACTGGATGAACGACACGGCCCCTGACCTGCCCACCGCGAAGCCCCTGCCGCCGTGCCCTCCGGCGCTGCAGGGCGAACACCGCGCTGACCTGGTCGAATTGTGACTGAGGGGGCAGGACTGAGCTCCCCCTGGGCCCGGGGCCGCACCCGCATCTAATTCATGGCATGGATTTCTGTAAACCGCTCTGAATCCAGCAATACCTTGTTCTCATGGGTCGCCAGATCGTAAACACCGGTGATGGGATGACCCGTGCTGTCTTCCGCTAGATAGTAAACACGATTGTCATTCGTCGAAATAGAAGTGACGTTATAGCCTGACAAGATGAAAACAGGATTGGATTCACCGCGTTTGACGACAGTCACCTTGTTGAGCTCGCGCACGATGAAATAATCACCGGTCTTATGCAGCACGGAATTCGAGCTGCAGCTCATGCACGGGGAGCCGGGTTGGAATCCGTATTCATTGACAAGTGTGAGGCCGCCGTGAACGTCAACTTCACCGAGATGAAAAAGGTTGAAGTCGCTTCCCAGTCCTTGAGCAAGCACCACGGCTCCGTTCTCACTGTGTACGCTCTCATGGTTCAACGCGCGGATGTCGCCTTCTGTGCGCTCGCCAGTAGCCATGTCGATCACTGCCTTGGGTTGGCAATCATCAATCACCGCGTGGGTGGCATCCAAAGCCATGATATGCGGACCGTTACAGCTCATGACATTGTAGCGTACACCGTTAACAGTATTGAAAATCTGGTGAATGGAGCTATCACTGATGATGGCAAAGTTGCCAGACATGGTGTCCACGAGCGGTCGGGTGAGCGTGGTTTGTATTGGCTCCAACGTCAAGGTCGACTTTCTGAGCACTGTGCCGGTGACGAATACAACATCGCCGTTATCATTCTCCCCAACGAATCTCCCGAGGTCTGCAGGGATTTCGCCGGAGGTGTTGTCATGCTTTACATAGAAAGTCCGGAGGTCATCCGTTCCTGTGGCACGAGTCGTGACTATCATGCCCCAGGAGATTGCATTGACACTCACCACTTCAGCTCCTTCAAGTACGGGAGTGACATTGCCATTCGCTTCAATCTTGAAAAGGTTTGATTCCGCGGCCTTTGAACGCCCGGAACTGATGCCCTGCTGGCTGTAGAGAAGAGCCTTTGCACCCGCGAGGTTGAAGGCCAGGTCCTTGGAGCCGGAGCCTTCATCACCGCAGGAGGTGACAACGGCAGAAAGAACAAGAAGTGAGGCAAGAGTCTTTTTCATGGGCGTAAGCAAAGGTAGGTCACGAAGGTGACAGCGTGACTCTAGCCAGAGCGCCGGATGCGAGACTTGAACGAAATGCAGATTCCAGATTCGGCAGCCTTAAGAGCGCACCTCTTGCCGGGTGGGAGGCGGGAGCTTCGGCCTATCCTGCGGAATTCACTGCCTGGACCAATTCCTCACGGGTGACTGCCCGGTCCGTGATCTCGGCCTTCGAGAAAAGGAAGTCGACCACCTTCTCCTCGTACGCCGTCGCGCCGAGCTGCGCCTCTGGGCTCGATGGGTCCATGCCGTGGTACTCCCCCGCGATGCCGTGGGCCTGTCCGATCGCGGGCAGGAGGAGTCCCAGACGCACGCGGCGCCTGGCGATAGCGCGATACTCGTCGCGCTCCTGCTCGAGCGCGGCGCGCGCGGCTTCGGGATGGGCCTCGAGGCTCGCTTCATGCTCGAGCTGCTGCCAGGCCCGATGGGGCTGGCGCCGCCTTCAGGTCCTGCGTATAGGCGGGAGAGAAGCCATGTAGAGGGAGAGGGCAGGAGCGGAGGGGCCGAGAAGGGCTGGTGCCGGGGCGAGCAAGGCCGAGCGCCGAGCCGGTACACGGGACGGTGCAACCCGTTGGGGCACACCCCAGCCCAGGCCGCCCTGGATTGAGGAGAGAGGCAGGGAGTTGGGGCGTATTGATGTTACCGCGCACGCTTGTTGATGAAGATTTGTACCGGCTGGTTGATGGGCATCAGCGAGGACGCGCGGGCGCGTCACGGGCGTCAATGGTGCTCGAAGCAGTGCCCGGCCCGCATCGAGAGCGTCGCCCCTTAGGGGCCGCTTCACAGCCACGTAGCGGTGCTCGGCGGCCACCACCAGCCTCATGCCCTCAGCGGCCTTCTCCAAAGCCGCCAGCTGCGAGGCCACCGTCCTCTCCTCCTGCTGGCGCGTCGTCGACACGCGCGCATACAGTGCCGCTCTCTGCATCATGGCCCTCCTCCTGGGCGTCCTCCTCGCCCCTTGGTTCCTGGCTGCATGATGCGGCCCTGGGGCCTGTCCTTCTTGCCGACGAGCCGCTGCGGGCTGCCTCCAGCAGCAGCCTGACGGTCCTGCTCAGCCGCTCCTCGCCGTCCGGGGCCGGGAACGCCTTCCACTTCACTTTCCAAACACGCTTGCCCATCCCGCTCGCCTGACGGCCCCTGCTGCTGAGGATATGGCGCGCCTGCTGGGCGGCTACGCGCGAAGCCGACGAGCGCCTGGGCAGCCTGAAAACCCGGCGATGGAGCGAGAAGCGGATGGGGTTTTTGCCGTTTGCGTCTTGAACACGTCCGGCGGCCACCCCTGCAAGATGTGGATGATGCGGTTCAGTTCCGGGTGCTCACCGGCCGCGGGTGGAGGGGTCGGCGCCGTTGCCTCGTGGGCCTGAGTACCCAGGGACAGGAGCGCATCCGAGCAGATGGCCAGGGTCTCGCAGATGCGCCGAAGCGTGGGGACGCTGGGCACCATGGCGCCCCGCTCGACCCGGCCGTAGACGCCGGACTTCAGGCGCACCTTCCTGGCCACCTCCGCTCGCCTGCGCAGACGGGCCTCCTCGGGGCCCTCCTGCACCGTCCAATGCGTGTCGCGCGGCCCTCCTGGACGACCACCTACCCCCGCCCTCGCCCGCAACAGGGCTCCCATGCCGCCTATGCTCACGCTGGCGCGCGTGACACTCTCCTCGGCCTTCAGGCGGGCAATCTCCCCTGCAGCGCGGCGATGCGGGTACGCCGCTCGGTGGACTGCGTCGCTCCCTCGAATCTCACACGCGCCAGCGCAGCACGCGCGGCCTCCTCCGCGGCCAGGGACCGCTCCAGCTCCGTCTGGCTCCTGCTCCACTCCATCCTGCTCACCACTCCCCGTTGAAAGAGCCGCTCGGTGGAGGCCTCGTCCTCCTTGGTGCGCTGCGTCACCGCCTGAGCCTCGGCGAGCCGGGCCCGCGCCTCCTCCACCACGCCCGCGACCCCCCTGGCCCTTCTGCTCCACCAGCCCGCGCTGCGCGGCCTCGAGCTCCGCGCGCGCGGCCTCGAGCTGCGGCCCCATCCCCTGAAGCTGCGCCTCCGCGATCTGGCGCTCCTCCTGCTCATGTTCCAGCTCGACAAGCACGTCCCCCGCATGCACGGAGCGGTGAAGCTCCAGACGCGCCTGCGCGCTGCGCTCATAGACGGTGACGTGTGCCCGGAAGAACCAGAGCCCCCAGAGCGCGATCAGCCCCACCGGCAAGAGCCAGAGCACCGGCCGCCCCCGCCCGCGCACCAGGGCGTGTCAGGTGCGGGGGAAAATGCTTTCAAGCTCGCCGGTTTCGTCAGCGGCTCCGGCACTCTGAGGAGCGCGGCCGGCTCGATCTCCAGACAGGCTCACCGGAGAAGGCGCGAACTCGAATCACAGGCATTTTTCCCTGTACTCAGTTTCTATGAACGCAGCAGCAACGAGGAGCAAGCACATGAAAATCAAGACGAGCATTCGTGGTGGTCTCTTCATCAGGAATGGTAATGATCCCCTCCCCTACACGGGCAACTGCCGCGCCTACCCGCTGTGAGTCAGAAGAACGCGTGTCTGACATCTGATTCGAGCCGCCAGCGGCCCGAGCGCTGGCCGCTGGCGGCCGTACCCCGTTTGGAGCAGCCCCTCCGCGCCTGAACATCCCGGATCTGCTCCGAGGAGCCCCCGCATGAGTCAGGAAGCTGTGCCGGTTGATCCCCATGAGACGCTGTACCTGCCCATGCGGCGTCGCTTCATGAGCGAGTACGCGACCACCCCCGAGGGCACCCGGGAGTTGCGCCTCCATTTCGGAGTCAAGGAGATCACGTTCGATGAGCCGGAGCTGTTCTCCTTCGGCGAGACGCTGATCAAGCAGGACCAGTTCATGGCGGGCAGCGCCACCACCTGGAGCTCGGGTGAGCCCTACTCCTGGGAGCGAGTGAGGGAGCTGATCGAGGCCCTGTTGGCCGAGGATATCCTCTCGCGCGAGCCACCGAAGCCTCCTGCCGGGAGTGACCAGCATTGGAGATTCCTGGAGTCAGAGGCCCGGCGCCAGGCGCCCACCGAGCCCCTGTGGTGGAACCCGGACTGCCCGAAGGTCATGGAGAGGTTGACGGGGCGGCCGCTGGAACTGGGCTTCCTCGAATCGGTGCTCCCGCTGCATCGCGTCGCACACCCGGCGCTCGACGCGGAGGGCCGCCACGTCGGGGAGATGAACGTCTTCCCCGATGCCATGCGCATGAATCTACCGACGGACTGGCGCTCGTGCCCCTATCCGGGCAGCCGCTATCGGGACGATGCGATGATGAACGTGACGGCGCTCAGGTCGATGACGCGGCACTGGAAGCCCGTGTTGCAGGGGGTGCTCGCGGTTCGCGAGGAATTCCTGCGCCGTTATCCCCTGCTCCCGGACGGGCGCTGGCGGGTGGGGGATGTTCATGCCGTGTCCTGTTTGGTGCTGGCCCTGCCAACCCTGCTGCTGATGCGGGGGAACGAGCCCGTCCCCAACGGTGCGTTGGATCCCGTGCTGTCCTCCATGTTCCGGGTGACGGACGGCGTGCGGATGGTGATGTCCAACATGCTCCTCGTCCCGGAGCTGGGGGCGACGTACGACTCGCCCATGACGGCGGCCGAGCTGCACCGCATCACGGAACAGACCAACCTGTTTCTCTCGACCCGAGGTGTCTGCGCTGGTCCCCCGCACCTGGTGGATGAGTTCCTGGCGACGCTGCTGGATGGCAAGCCCATGGCGGGTGCTCCCGCGCCCATGGCGGGGTGGGGGGCCGAGATCCCCGCGGCGGTGGATTACGGGCTGCTCGGGCTCCAGCTCTATGTTCTCCAGTTCAACCTGTGGAGCTACATGGGCCCCGCCTACGAAGCGATTCGCGGGGCGCTGCTCGAGGTGGAGGATGAGCCGGATGGCGTCCTGGGTCGGCTGCGCGCCCATGTCGAGCGCGATTGGGAGCTCATCCTGTCCAATCGCTTGCACGAGTCCGATCGCCGGGACTGGATCGAGGCCCGCCGCGCCGAGGTATACGAGTGCGCTCAGCGCGGCCTGAGGGGTTTCCGGGAGGACGCGTTGCATCACCTACGGGATGCCTTCACCCCCGCGAGGGATGAGGTGGATGCGAAGGCCCGCCTGCGGCTCCGGGAGTTGATCCGCTCGCGCGCGGGTTCCCCCTCGGGAGCCCAGAGGGACGCGCTCGACACCGTGGCGGATGCCGTAGCGGAGTTCCTGGCCATCGAGCGCTCAGCGCTTCGCGCCTTGGAAACCGTTCAGCGCCAGGTCAATGCGTTGCTCCAGCGCCCCCACCCGGATCGAAGGTTCACCGGCGCGGATCTTGCGATTCATCATGATCTGCGCGTCGGTCTCATCCGCGTGCTGCCCTATTTGATGGACGTGCTCCGGGATGAGCTGGGCATCACCGTTGAAAATACGGCGGATATGACTCGAATTGAAATCACAAACGCCTGACCCGCACTCTGCAAGGTTGAACGCAGTTCGAGCAAGGAGCAAGCACATGAAGATCAAGACGAACATTCGTGGCGGTGGTGGTTGCTCCCGCGCCTACCCCGGCTCTGGCTTCCCCCCCGGCGGCCCTCGTCCCCGTTTCTACCCCTTCCCGCTGGAGCTGTAGGAGACGCTAGACGAACTCGCGGTCGACTCGAGTCGTCAGCGGGCGGTGCATCGCCTGCTGGCGACTTTGTGTTTTTCCTTGCAGGAGCTCCACGAAGCCGCGAGTGCCATCCACGCGGATGCGTTGGCCGGTGCGGATGCGCTGCGTGGCTCCCGCACCTGGAGGCCCGCTGGCAAGGTCCTGTCGACAAGCCTGTCCGCAACTGCTAGCCGGGGCAGCATGCGCTCAAGCTCCCATGCCCTCCTCCTCCCCGCCCTCCTGCTCTCCGTGGGCTGTGCGACCCCCTACGCCGCGCGCTCCACCGACGCCTATATCCAGGCCGTCCTGGAGAAGAACCATGTCCCCGGCGCGGCCGTGGCCGTCGTCCGCGACGGACACCTCGAGACGCTCTCCACGTATGGCCTCGCGGACCTGGAAGACGGGGCGAAGAGTGAACCGGACACCGCGTTCCAGATCGCCTCCGCCACCAAGGTCTTCACCGGCACGCTGGTGATGCTGCTGGTGCAGGAGGGGAAGCTCGGCCTGGACGAGCCGCTCTCGAAGTACCTGCCCGACGCACCCGAGACGTGGAAGGGCATCACCGTGCGGCACCTCGCCGCCCACACGTCGGGCGTGAAGTCGGGCTTGAAGGAAGGCTCCGCCGAGCAGACGAGCAGCAACGCCTCGGTCGCCGAGCGGTACGAAGCCGCCCGGAAGGAACCCCTGGACTACACGCCCGGCGAGCGCAGCGCGTATGGCCTCACGGATTTCGTCGTGCTCACCCATGTGCTGGAGAAAGTGACGGGCCAGGGTTTCGAGGAGCTGCTGCGCAGCCGCCTCTTCGAGCCGCTCGGCTTCACGTGCACGCGCTTCGAGCACGCGCGGCAGCAGGGGCCGGTGCGCATCGCCGATGTCATCCCGCGCCGAGCCACCACCTACCGTTACGTGGACGGAGCGCCGCATCGCGCCTGGTTCCTCTACCCCCCACACACCTATTCCGCGGGCGGAGCATTCTCCTGCGTGAAGGACCTCGCCCGCTGGGCCGTGGCCATGGACGAGGGCACGCTGCTGAGCCCCGAGTCGCAGCGGGCGGCCGCCACGCCCTTCAAGCTGAACGACGGCCGCGAGGGCGACTTCGGCGTGGCCTTCACCCACGGCACGCTGCGGGGATTGAAGATGTTCGGGCATTCCGGGGGCGGTGCGTTGGGGGACGTGCTGCGCGTTCCGGAGAAGAAGCTGACGGTCATCGTCCTGACGAACGCGCAGGGGCTGCAGCCCATGCTGGCGCCCGTCGTCGCGAGCCACTACCTGCCGCCACTGCCGGAGCTGGACGCACCTGGTATTCCGGACGCGGAGTCGGCTCTGACGGCGGTGCACCGCGGAACCATGGAAGGCCTGTTCAACGGCACGCTCGACGCCGCCGCCTTCGCGCCGAGCGCCCAGCAGGAGCTGCTGCCCATCCTCCAGGGCTTCGGAACCCCGGGCAACGCGCTCCTGCCCCCCCTCCACCGGGTGACGCTGCTCGAGGAACGGAAGGACGGAGACTCGCGCAAGCGCGTCTATCGCGCGGTGTATGGAACGGATGTCTCGCTGAAGTGGACCTTTCGCCTGGACTCCGCGGGGAAGATCCTCGACCTGCAATACGAATGGGAATGACGGACGGCCGCGTCACTTCTTGCGCAGCGGCTTCAACGCCCCACCCCAGGCGATGACTTGGTCGAGCATGGCCTGGACGGACTTCTCGTGGTGGGGCGCGGGCGTGAAGGTGGTGTAGTCGTGTCGCGCGGGCCCTCCTGGACGACCACCTACCTCCGCCCTCGCCCGCAACAGCGCTCCCATGCCGCCTATGCTCAGGAGCGGAGCGGGAGTTGAGGTCGACGCATGCTGCATAGCGGGCAGGCGTGCTGTCGTCCTCGAGCAATTGAAGAATCTCTTGCGCGCTCTGCGTCTCGTTCTTACGATGGCGCAGTCGATTTTCTCCTTGGAGGACCATTGCGCCTGAACTCCTGAATCCTCGGCCCTGAGCAGTTCCTTCTTTCCGTGTGCTCCACTTTCGCGCCCGGAACCGGATTCCGGAGTTCCCGCATGTCGTCGCTGTCCTCCCACACCCTGGGCCTTGGGTTTTGCTCGCCGAGCAGGCGTCCTTCACGCGTGCGTCCGCGAGGCGCTGGACCTCCCGTGTGATCACGCGCTCCGGGTTCGTGCGAGCGGGCTGAGCCCGCGGTCGGGGCGCTAGCCCGGCCTGCCTCGACCCGGAGTCGAACGTGTCGGGGAGGCAGAGGCCTTCGTCCAGTCGTCCACGACGAGCCGCTGACGCCATCCGTCTGTCTTCAACCTCGAGCACCCTGTTCCTTCGGGGATGCGTGCATCGGCCACGTCCGTTGCTGCCTTCTGCCCGGGGGCGGCCTCGCTGCGATCGCGCCGACTCTGCACGCCCTCTGTCTGGCGACGGCGCGCTCGAGTCCACGACCTCCACCCAGAGGAATCCATCAATGCCGAGTCAATCGAGTTCAAGAGCACATCGAAATGTCAAGCACCCTGCCTCACGCGTCAATGTGCTGCCGAGCCCGCCGTCCGGGACGATCCTGGCAAACATCCATGAGCACCTGGCGAGGACAGGCGTCCCCTCGTACCGGTTCCGCCAGCTCGTCCTCGCCTTGCAACAGGGAGCCGAGAGCTTCGACGAGGTGCGAGAGCTGCCCGAGCCCCTGCGGCAGGAGCTGAGCGCTCACTTCGGCCGGACGATCCTGCCCCTCAGGATCATGTCTGTGCAATCCGAGGAGCAGGTCGAGAAGGTCCTGTTCGAAACGCAAGCAGGTGCGCGACTCGAGACGGTGCACTCGCGTTATCGCGCCGGGTGGTCGTCGGTCTGTGTGTCCTCCCAGGCGGGATGCGGGCTCGGCTGCACCTTCTGCGCCACGGGCGCCCTGGGCTTCGTGCGGAATCTGAGCTCCGACGAGATCTGCGCACAGGTCGTTCACCGGCGCTGGAGGACGGAGGCGTCGACGGTGCCCGATAGCGTCGCCTTCATGGGCATGGGTGAGGCATTGGCGAACCCGAGTGTCTTCACCGCGCTGCAGGTGCTCACGAGCGAGGGGTTCGGCGGTCTTTCACCGAGACGCATCACTGTCTCGACCGTGGGGGTCGCACCCAACCTGGAGCGGCTCACGCGCGAGCATCCCCAGGTCACGCTCACCCTGTCTGTCCACTCGCCATTCGCAGCGCAGCGCGCGGAGCTCATTCCGCTCGAACGCCGCTACTCCCTGGAGGAGAACCTCTCGATACTCGACAAGCACGTGGTCGACGTGCGTCGAAAAATCTATCTGGCGTACCTGCTCATCGCAGGCGTCAACGACTCCGTCGACCACCTGAAGGCGCTCGCCCGGCTTGTCAAGGCTCGCTCACGTCCGGAGCTCTTTCACGTCAGCGTCATTCGATACAACGACGCCTTCGGCGCGGCTCCCTCCTACCGAGCGCCGACGTTGGAGCACGTGACCGGGTTCGTGGCGCAGCTCCAGGCCAGCGGGGTTCATGCGACGCGCAGACAGCAATTCGGTTCGTCCATCGATGCCGCATGCGGCCAGCTCCATGCGCGTACGGCCCTGTCCGCGCCCACGACCGCCAGGTGACGTCAGCCCCCGTGGACTCCGCGGCTGCCCACGAGGGGGCTCCAGCTGCTGCAACGAAGAGCCGCTGTCTCATCCATCGAAGTTCGAACACCCAGAGGTGAAGTCCATGCAAGACAAGTCGAAGCTCCAGCGCCCGCCGTTCGATCTGAAGCTCGCCGAGCTCCTGCCTCGCCTGGAGGGCTACGTGCCGGTCAACATGACGACCGACCGGATCAACGAGTTCCGCGAGATGCCGATGCCCTCACTCGCCGATCAGATCGGCGACCGCCCCGTGCAATGCGTGGACTACACGATCCCAGGGTATGGCGGGTTCGAGATCCAGGTGTCGGTGATCTCTCGAAAGGACCACGTGAAGCCGGGTCCCGGCATCTACCACATCCATGGAGGCGGGATGGTCATGGCCAATCGGTTCGCCGAGGCGTCTGTCCTGGTCGACTGGGCGATGAAACACGACGCCGTGTGCGTCACGGTCGAATACCGACTCGCGCCGGAGTCGCCGGATCCCATCCCGGTCGAGGACTGCTACGCCGGGCTCCAGTGGATGGACTCGCATGCCGAGGAGCTCCGCTTCGATCCCGAGCGTCTGGTGATCTTCGGGGGGAGTGGTGGAGGTGGGCTGTCCGCAGGAACCACTCTCCTGGCGAGAGATCGCAAGGGGCCGAAGCTCATCGGCCAGATCCTTCAGTGCCCGATGCTCGATGACCGCAACGAGACGATCTCGTCCTACCAATACCATGGGGTGGGGGTCTGGGATCGGACAAGCAACTTGACGGCGTGGACGGCGGTACTCGGTGATCGCCGAGGGACCGACGATGTCTCCATCTACGCGGCGCCCGCTCGAGCCACGGAGCTGGGTGGCCTGCCGCCGACGTTCATCGACGCAGGGGCCGCCGAGGTGTTCCGTGACGAGGCGGTCGCGTATGCGAGCGCCATCTGGGCAGCCGGCGGAGACGCGGAGCTCCACGTGTGGGGAGGTGCCTTCCACGGCTTCTACGCCATCGCTCCGAACTCCGAGCTCGCGCGCTCCTGCATTGCTGCGAGGGAAGCGTGGCTCGAGCGCCTGCTGACGCGGTAAGACGCATAGGGCGAATAGAAGGCCTGTGGTAAACCCCGCTCACTCCGGGAGCAAACGGGGAAACGGGCAGGAAGGCCGCGGAGCAAACACTCCAGGCCGGGCTCGAGCCGCCTGTCGATGGCGCATCGAGGGCGAAGCCCGCACGCTTTCCGTAGGACTTCCGTCCGGGTACGCCGCCCTCGTGCCAGGGGCCCCGTCCGCTCCCCGACAGCGGCCCTCAACCCGGCGCCGCCCCCGCCTCGGGGGGTGCTACGGTCGACGCGCCATCACGTAGGCCCGCTTCTCGTCACCTGCTGACGGGAGCTCCGGGGGGCGGTCCTCATCGGTGATGAGGGCCAGGTGCGCGCCTCACCCTAGGCCGCGCAGCAGTAGACCGTGGGGGACTCATGAGCTGCTTGTATTTCATGTTCGTCTTGGTCTTGCTGTTTTGCCTGTTGGCCTACTTCAGATGGATGCCGATAGTCCGGAACCTCCGCAGCCCCGTCCTCTCGCGGCCGGGGCGCGTCGTCGCCAAGCGAGAGCAAGTCTCTGCCACGCGCGACTGGGGCACCACCGTCTACTTCGTGACGTTCGAGTTCCCGGACGGCAGTCGCGAGGAGTTCAGGGTTCTCCCCAACGTGCATGGCCTCCTGGCGGAAGGCGACCAGGGCACCCTCGTGTCGCAGGGAACCTGGTTCAAGGGGTTTGAACGACAAGGGCTCCAGCGCGGAAATGACTGAGGTGTAGCAGCCCTCTGTGCGCGCGGGAGCACTGGCTGCGTTCGCCCGCGCGAAGGGCCCGAGCTCGAGAGGAGCAACCACGATGCGAATGAAGCAGTAGAGGATGCGCCCGCCCTTAGGGGGCTCCAGCTCCAGGGGCTCCGAGTATGGCTTTGACGTTCCCGAGCTGGACGCGGAGGTGGCCGGCTTCCGGGCCCAGCGGCTGCGCGACCTGATGGCAGCAGTGCCGCCGCTGGGCTCTCGGAACGTGCGCGCCGAGCCCATGGCCCACACGGCGTGAAGCCGCGTGGCCGGCCCGTGACCGCGGGACAGGAAGCCCTCCCTACGCGCGCTTGCCCGCCGAATAGATGGCGAACACACCGCCCTGCGGATCCATGCACTGGGCGATGCGGTCTCCGCCGGGGACGTCCATCGGGCCGTTGAGCACCTTTCCGCCCTTTTCCGGGATGCGCCTGGCGGTCTCGTCGGCGTTCTTCACGTTGATGTAGTGCAGCCAGTGAGCGGGGGCCTTCATCATGTTGGCGGCGTTCGACATCCCGCCCATCGACTGCTTGGGGTCGGTGCCGAACATGAAGTACTCGCCGAGCTCGGGGCCCATGTTCATAGACGAGGTGGCCTTCCAGCCGAAGAGAGCGGAGTAGAACTTCCAGGCGCTCTGCCAATCGGTGGTGTTGAGCTCGGCCCAGCTGAAGTTGCCGAGCATCTCGCGAGGAGCGAGTTGCTGCTCGCCTTCGCGGGGCTGCGGCTTGAAGATGGCGAACACGGCGCCCTGCGGATCCGCGAGGACGGCGTAGCGGCCGACGGTGGGGATGTCGGAGGGAGGCGACATGACCTTGCCGCCCATCTTCCGCGCCTGCTGGGCGATGGCATCGACGTCGTCGACGTGGACGTAGCCCATCCAGTGCTGCGGAACGCCAGCGCGCTTCATTTCGTCAGGCAGCGCCATGACGCCCCCGACTCCCCGGTCGCCGGCCTTCAGGAGCTCGTAGTCGCCGCCCGGAAATTTCTCGGTCTTCCAGCCGATGATGTCCGAATAGAAGGCCTTCGCACCGGCGAGGTCGGAGCACAGCAGGTCGTACCAGATGAATCGGCTCATTTCGTTCCTCCGAAGGGATGGGCGCGCCGCTCTACTGCACGGGAGCGAGTGGAACTGTTACGGCGAGTACGCGGTCGAGTGCCCGCGCGAGACGCGACAGGCCGCGAGGCCGGGCCGTACCTCTCCAGCAGGGCAACGAGCTGTTTCGCGCCCCGGATGAAGTCGAGGCGGAGCTGGCGCCCATCCACCAGGCGCACCTCCACACTTCCGGAGAAGCGGAGATGGACGCCGCCAGGGCAGATGGCGTGGAGGGGAATGTGGATGGCGTCTCTCCCCGTGGGCTGCCAGACCAGTCGCTTCTGGGTGAGCCAGAACCTCCCGGAAAGATGGCGCTGGAGCATCTGGCAGACGAAAGGAAGGAACGGAATCATCAGGGAACACACCAGTTGGCTCAGGGTGAGCCACAGACCCCCTGACGCGACGAAGCCCGTGCAGAAGACGAGGAGCATGGGCAGGAAGCAGAGCAACGGCAGGAGCAGCAGTGTCGCCGTCGTGTCCAACTTGAAAGCGCCTTGATGCAGCAGCAGCTCCTCGGAGGAGACAGGGGGAGCAAGCGTCCGGGCCAGCAATTGATGGAGCCGGGCGAGCACCTCCCCGAGGCGGGCCGTCGACCTCGCTGGCATGCAAAGACGCCTGCGCGTGAGTGCTTCCAGCCGGGTCCG
Organism: Vitiosangium sp. GDMCC 1.1324; assembly: GCF_003044305.1. Lineage (GTDB taxonomy): Bacteria > Myxococcota > Myxococcia > Myxococcales > Myxococcaceae > Archangium. The sequence goes on from NZ_PZOX01000011.1 coordinate 41,042, forward strand.
GAGCAACTCCAGTTCCCGGACTCGCGCGTGTGTGGGCTCCGTCTCGCGCCACCGCTCCACCTTGGCCCGATGGAGGAGGCGGGCCAGGGCCTCCTCACACTCGGGCTCCTGGAGGATCAGCTCCCCCAGGCTGTCCCACCGCTCCTGCACCGCCTCTTGCCAGTGCTTCTCGCACAGGGCCTTCTCCAGGAGGACGTAGCGCGCGTGAGCAAGCTCCAGCGTTTCGATTCCACCTTCGAGCTGACGACGGAGGTCCGTGGACACTAGGAAGAGGGTGTTCGGGGACCGTGCTTTCTCGCTCCGGGGCTGCCGAAGCGGCGGGAGAGCTCCTTTGACCTCTGAGCGGGTGTGGATGGCTCGACCTCCAGGGACCTCAGGGCGGTGCCCCTTCCTTCTCAATCATAAGAAGCGGAAGGTCGCCGGTGTGCCGGAGCGCCGCGATGCGTCCGATGCTCGACGCTGTTGGAGTCGGCGACCCGTCATGCCGTCCCTGACGAGCGTTCATTCTCGACCCGCCAGGAGCTCGAGGTCTGGGCGGAGGCCCACTCCGTAAGCCGTCGCAGTGCCCCAGAAAACCCACGCCCCTGCTGCGCCGCATGGGCCGGCGTGTGCCCAAAGGGGGCTGCACGGCTGGAAGCGGCGGGAATCGAACCCGCCGTCGCGTCCCTCCGGTGTTGACTCCCAGACGTCCGGGGGGCGGATGAAGGAGGAGGCCCGGGCCGCCATCCTCGATGCGGCCGGCCAGGAGGGCCTTGCGACATGCCCTGGACGGTGAAGGAGGCCTCCCAAGGAGGCCTGCACGTCGCGCTCCAGGCGCACCACTGCCTTGCGCGGGCGAGCGGTCGCCGCGAGCTGGCGGCGCGTGTCGAGCGATTGGGCGACCGGCTCGCGCGAGGGTCTCGCACCCGGTAGATGCGATGGCCCATGCCCATGATGCGGCGCCCGGCGCGCAGCTCCGCCTCGAGCCACGCGGCGGCCCGCTCCGGCTGGCCAATGGCCTCGAGCATGTCCACGAGCCCGGAGGCGCGCTCGGGCTGGAACTCACCGCCCACCATGCGTAACAGGTCCGCCGCGTGGGACAGGGTGGGCTCCGGCCGCACGGGAGCCAGTCCGCGCCTGCGCCTCGCCCAGGGCCCTCTGGAGCGAGGAGGGCAGGGCCTCCTTCGCGTACGAGCGGATCAACCCCCCCTGACCTCGGAAACTGAGAAAGGGAGACAAGGGCCCCTCCTAAGAGGGCTGTTGTCCCTGAGCCCACGTGCGCCGCCAGGGCTCGCTGAGACCCGCAGAGAAACCCTCAGTTCAGACAGTGATTGACAGATTTTTCTGTTTTCGCGAGGCTTGAACCAAATCAAATAGTGTCACCCCGTTCATCCCCCACGGAGGCATATGCAACGCCCTGGTCTTCATATTCTGGCCCTCTCTCTCACTCTTGGAACCGCCGAAGCAGCCCCGGCCCCAGCCCCAGCCCTGGCCAAGAGCGTCACCACAGACAACCTGACTGTGTATTCAGGATCGCGGGCCACCTCTCCAGAGCAGGCCTTGCGCGACAACGCAGAGCGCTTCGGCCTGCCCGCCAGCCTCGAGAATCTGGTCCTGGTCCAGGTGAAGGAGTCCCTGCTCGGCAAGCACTACCACTACCAGCAGACGCTGCTGGATCTGCCCGTTGATGGCGCGGAGATCGTCGTCTCGCTCGGCAAGGACGGCCAGCTGCTGCAGATCTACAACACGAGCCGGCATGTCAGCGAGGACATGGAGGAGGCGGCGGTCAACCAACTGCATCTGAAGGCGCAGCTCTCCAGCGAGTCCGCCCTCGATCGCGCCTGGACCAACATGAGGGTCCAGAATCCCCTCGTCGACCTGCCCAAGAGCGAGCAGGTCTGGGTCCCCGTCAAGGACGGCTTCCAGCTCTCGTACAAGGTGTCCATCTCGGCGCAGATGCCTACCGGCGGCTTCGTGCAATACATCAACGCCCAGGATGGCAGCCTGATCGACTCCTACTCCACGTCCATGCCGCGCAACGGCAAGTTCGAAGAGCGGACCCTCGCCGCTCGCCAGCTGGCACTCGGCTCGCCTCTGGATCGCAAGGCCGAGACGGCCGCCATCGAGCGGCAGAAGCGCCTGGCCCAGCCGGTGACTTCGCTCGCGCCCTCCGGCATCAACGGCTCCGGCTTCGTGTTCGATCCGGATCCGCGAACCACGCTGAACGACGACAGCCTGACGGACACCTCGGCCGCGTCCGCCTTCGATAGCGCCTATTTCAACAAGCCGCTGCGCGACATCACGCTCAGTGGCGGCGTGTATTCGCTCGCCGGCCCGTACGTCAACATCAAGGACATCGAAGCGCCGAACACCGCGCCTTCCACCACCACCAACGGCGCCTGGACTGCCAAGCGTGGCAGTGATGCGTTCGACGACACCAACGTCTACTTCCAGCTCGATCAGAACCAGCGCTACATCCAGTCGCTCGGGTTCACCAACATCATCAACCGTCCGTTCGATGTAGACACCAACGGTGTCAACGGTGACGACAACTCGCACTACAGCTACAGCAGCGGCACGGACTACCTGGCCTTCGGTCATGGCTGCGTCAACGACAGCGAAGACGCCGACGTGATCCTCCACGAGTACGGCCATGGCATCCAGCGCAACATCAACACGAGCTGGTCCGGTGGCGACACCGGTGCCATGGGCGAGGGCTTTGGCGACTACTGGGCGGGTTCGTATTCCTACAGCACGCCGAATGGCCCCACGTATCACCCCGAGTGGGTGTTCAGCTGGGACGGTCACAGCAACTGCTGGAGCGGCCGGGCGCTGAACCGCACCGATGCCAAGTACAACAGCTCCAGGACCTATAGCGCGCACCAGTCGATCACCGAGGGCGGCGTCACCTTCGCGTCCGACGAGCTGTGGTCCGCGCCCTTGTTCCAGGCGCTGACCAGCCTGATGGCCAACGGCAAGTCCCGCGCGGATGTCGACAAGATCATCCTCCAGGCGCACTTCGGCCTGGGCTCGGGCGTGAGGATGCCGGCGATGGCAACGGCCATCGTCAACGCCGCGCACAACCTGTTCCCGAATGATGTGACCTACGAGGACACCTTCAAGGCGAAGTTCCAGGCACAAAACATCATCAGCTCGCTCCCCCCGGGCCCGACCATCAACGAGACCGAATCCAACAACACCCAGGCCACGGCCAACGTGATCTCCACCACCAACACCACCGTCAACGCCGCGATCGCTTCGAGCAGCGATGTCGACTTCTTCAAGGTCACCCTGCCGGCGGGCAAGACCCTGACCGCGACGATGACGCCCAACTCGACCTCTGACTACGATCTGGAACTGTACAACAGCGCGGGCACCAAGCTGACCTCGAGCACCGCGGGTACCGGCGCGGTGGACGTGGTGACCCGGGCCAACAGCGGCACGACGTCGGTCGACCTCTATGTCAAGGTGATCTACTACAGCGGCGGCACCGGCTCGACCAACGGGAAGTACTCGCTGGTGGCTGCCTGGTAGTTGGCTGTCCGTTGTAGCTCGAGTTGAGAAGAGGCCCACTTGGAATCAGGTGGGCCTTTTTTCATGTCCTACGCCTGCTGCCGCAACGCCTTCCAGGCCCCGGTCCTTCAGTGACACCTCGGGGTGGAAGAGGGCGGCCAGGGCGTCTCCGGTCGCCCCCTGCTCAATCGCCTGGAGGAGCGGAGGCCGTGCGCTCCTGGCGTGTCCGCTCCCCCCGCTGAGGCGGCTCCCTTTCAAAGGCCTACTTCGGAGGCGGGGCGTAGTTGATCGGCTGGGTCGCCTCACTCAGGACCATGGTCCAGTTGTTCATCAGGTCCCGCGAGTTGGCGGGGTTGGCGATATTCTTGAGGCCGAGGTCCGTGTTCAGCCGGCTGGTCATGTAGATCAGCCGCTGCATGGCTGGTCCAGGCTGACCGCCGTTGAGCGTCGCCGCCTCGTTGAAGCGCGCGGCCAGGTACGGCGGAGGCACCGACTGGTAGTTCAGCCGGACTCGCACCCACACCGCGTTCGTCTCTGATGTGTCACCCGGCAGGGGAATCTTGTAGGTGATCTGGTCGGAGCCCGTCTTGTAGACGCTGGTGTAGTTGGTGTCGTTGGCCAGCTCCGAGCCGGGCACGGTGCTGCGGGGGGCCGTGAGCTTGGCCAGTTGCAGCAGGTTGAGTCCCAGGCGCGTGTCCGAGGCGTTGCGAGCGGACGGGGGAACCCACTTCTTGGGCAGGATGCGGTTGTCTTTGACGGGGTGGAAGATCTGTAGCTCCTTCGAGGTGAGCGCGCCCTGGTCATCCGTCGCGCGCAGCTCGTAGATCTGAACCTGATCCTGGCGGGTGATGGTCTGGCGGTGGGGCTGGAGCTTGGTGGGGTCGGAGGTGAACTCGGAGTCGAGGACATTGCTGCCATCCGAGTTGCAGGGACCATTGCAGATGGCGCCGTAGGCGTTGGGCTGACCGGAGGCCCAGAGCACGCCGCCGAACTGGTCGAGCAGCTCGAGCTCGAGGAAGGCGCGGCGGAAGGGGGCTCCACTGGGGAACTTGTGGCCCGCGTTGTTGGTGACGGTGACGGTGGCGGTGAGTGTCGAGGGGTCCACCTTGACGCTGTCGAGGGACACCTGGACGGCGGGCTTGCCCACTCCGGCCTGTCCCTGAGCCTGGTTGAGGGCCAGATCCACGATGGACTGCTCGGCGTTGAGCAGGTTCTGCGCGATGATGTAGTTGCGCGGGGCCTGCTGGATGCCCTTCCCCGGTATCGCGACCGACTGCTGGGTGCCGTCCGGGAACTGGAGGGTGATGGACAGGTCGTCCATGGACGCTTCGACCGCATCGAAGTAGTTCTGGGTGCTCGTGGGATAGGCCGCAGTCGCCTGGATCTGGATCGAGCGAGTCCCCTTGGTCAGATTCAGCGTGCCGGAGACGGGCGTCCACGTATACGAGCTCAAGGGGTTCCCCTTGACATTCCCGTTGTTGTCGCCGCCCATGGGCTGGAAGGTGAGCGATGGCGTCACACAGATATCGAAATCGGTCGGGATGTCGCAGCGCACATACCCGCCCACGAGCGCTTTCACCGAACCCGTATCAATCTGGCTGGCGTAGGCCGAGAGATCCACTGTCATCTGGACGACTCCGCCAAAAGAGAAGAAGTACTGGCCGCTGTGCGGAGCGCCCTTCCCATAAACGTGATCGTAATGCACCCCATACTCGTTGGTCGATGTCACCGCGGTGATGTCGGAGTTAGTGGAAATGTTGGACTGGTTGATCAGGCTCCAACCGGCGGCATTTCCATCCTCGGCGCCCGGGTTGGGAACGAGGTTCGACGTGGGAAAGGCCGGCTGGTTCTGGAGGTACGGGGGCACGACGGAGTTGGCGTCCTTGTAGAACTGGATGCCGAGCACGTCGGAGAACTGCTGAAACATCTCGTGGACGAAGAGGTTGATGCCCAGCAGGGTGTGGCGGTTGTACTGACGCGGGGTGAGCTGAGTGTTCTTCCCGTAGTACTTGGCCAGATCGGCGTTGTACTGGGCCACCTTGATGTTGCCCTCGTCATCGTGCGTCGCGGCCACCTGCATGTGGCAGGTGAGGCAGGTGGCGGTGCCGGAGGAGTAGCCGCTGTTGAGCCACTCGAAGTAGGTGGTCTGCTCATAGTCCAGGCCGACGCACGGGTCGGTGAGGTAGTCGCCGGTGAAGGTGGTGTGGCTGGAGTCGCAGCTGGCGGGGCGCTCGTAGTTGGGGGGGATGGCCAGGTCCTTGCCATAGGTGGTGGGGACCTTGGGCAGGATGACGGCGTGGCACGAGCCACACACGGTGGCGTCGCGCAGGTAGCTCTGAGGCGTGAGGTTGCCCGAGCTGGGCTGGGTGGAGGCGGTGGCCAGCGTCAACCCCAGGCTCTGCATGGGAGCGGTGTTGAGCTGGGTGTCCGGGCCGACGATGTTGCCCGGGCGCGTGTTGTTGGGCGCGCTGAAGGGGAAGGGGGGCGGCACCACGGTATCGGTCATGCCCTTGAGGCGGTTGCTCAGGTTGGCGCCAAACACGTTGTTGTTGGGATCACCGTAGAAGAGAGAGTAATCCTGGCCGTCCCAGGGCAGCTTGTCCGGGGTGATGCTGTGGCAGGAACTACAGGAGATGCCGTCCCGGGCCAGGGCGCCGTAGGTGGCGTACTGAGGCTGCGTGAGGGGATCATTGGGGAACGGGTTGGTGTACCCGGAGCCCTGAGGGGTGGAGTACAGCATGGAGTGGCTGAACTTGAGGTTGTTCTTCTCGGCCTGGCGCTGGGCCATGGGCGAGTGGCAGCGGAAGCACAGGTTGTCGATCTCCACGGGCTGGATGGAGGAGTTGAGCTGGCGCGTGGTCTCCACCTGAGCCAGGAAGACAGGATCCCTGCCGGCGAGAGCCTTGATGGAGCCACTCCAATCGCCGAAGAGCGACCAGTTGGCGGCGATATCATGTGAGTTCTGAACCGAGGGGTCGATGCTGTGGAAGCCCTGGGCCCAGAAGGTCATGTTGGGCAGGTTCTGGCCGGTGACCGTCCAATCACTGTCATGGCAGCTCTGGCAGACCAGAGAGGAGCTGAAGTTGCCGGAGGAGGGATTGCCGCCGTTGTCCGCGATATCCAGGTAGCGGGCGGGGAACGGTGCGAGCTGCGAGCGAGACACCGCGGGCAGGGGCTTCTGGAGCAGCGACGAATAGAAGTCCAGGAAGTTCTTCACGCGGGGGTGATTGTCCGGCAGCGGCTGGGAGAGCTGGTTGCCTCGCTGGTAGACAGGGGAAGGGTTCGTAAAGCCATCAGCGGCGGCCGTGAAGGGCAGCAGGGCGGCGATGGCCAGCACGTATCGAGTCATGGGTATTTTCATGCGGTTACCTCGGTTCGTCCACGGTTCTTCCAGAAGGGCGCCTCGGACCACCGCGTCTCCTGGCGATAGAAGCCCCTGCGGATCGCCAGGTGCTCCTGGAATTGTTCGCGCACTCGCGCGGCGTAGGCGTGCAGCCCCGCGCTATCGCCTCGCGCGGCTCGCTCCAGCGCCTCGGTGGCCATGACCGCGGAGCGCAGGGCCTTGAGGATTCCCTGTGAGGAGAGCGGGTCGTACGTGCAGGCCGCGTCTCCCACGGCGATCCAGTCCTGGCCCTGCACTGGATCCAGAAGCGAGACAGACGCGGGCAGAGCGAGCAGTGACGCATCGGCGAACGCACAGCCCGCGAGCCGCTGCTGTGTCATCTGGGTTTGCTTCAACAACGAGAGCCATGGCTTCGGCTCGTGCTGCTTGAGGCCGCGCAGGGATTCGCCGTCTCCCATCAGGCCCACGGCGACCCGGTCTCCCGGTAGCCGCGCGGAGTACCACCACCCCTCGCGGCACGTCTCCACGAGGGTGTACGTGTCGAAGGTCTTCCCGGGCGGGATGTGGAAGAACCCGTAGAATCCCAGTGCGCGATCCGCCATGTGCCTGCGTGCGCCTCGGGAGCTGGCGAAGACAGCGCGCCGCCCCGTCGCGTCCACCACGAAGCGGGCCTGGAGCGTGAAAGGAGTTTCTCCGGTGGCCAGGTGCAGGGTGTAGCCACCCTGCGAGTGAGGCTCCCAGCGTACGGGCTCCGTATCCATGAGCACGTGCGCTCCGCGCGCACGCGCCTCGGTGGCCAGCATCCGATCGAATCGTTCCCGGTCCAGGTGCCAACCGGGGCCCCATGGCGAGAAGAGATAGTCGTTGTAGCCGGGAGTCGCGCTGCCCCAGCAGGAACACGTCCCCTGCGAGGGCAGGTGCTGATCCTTCACGAAGGCCTCCCAGATTCCGAGTTGTTGCAGGAGGCGGCGGCTGTCCGGAGACACCGTCTCCCCAATCCGGGGCGGCTGGTAGGTGGAGCGCTCGACCAGCGCCACGGAGAGGCCCGTGTGCTGGCGCAAGAGCAAGGCGGCGGCAGCCCCGGCGGGACCTCCGCCGAGGATGGCCACATCACAATGGCTGAGCATGGCCGTGCTCTAGAACGTGGGGTCCGGCGTGTCGAATGTGGGGTCCGGCTTCTCGGGAGAGAGCCGCTCCACCTCGACGAAGGGCGGCGTGCCTGCCTGCTGCACGATGAATCCCAGGTCCTTCCAGTTGTAGATCATCAACACGTCGTCTGCATAATTGTCCGCGCCGTTACCTGAATCGTTCCGGGTCCAATACTTCTGGGTATCGGGATTGTCCTTCGGGTAGACCATGTAGGGCCGTTGTGAGGGCCACCACCAGATGTTCTTGTTGTCGATGTACTCGTCCGAGCACTCATTGTAGTCGGCCTGCCAGGGCAGGGCCATGTACCGGGTGCAATCCCCGGGCTCCAACCCCTGGCTCAAGTCCTCGCTCAAGCTGAGGCCCTGGGTGTCCGAGAGCGGCTTGTGCTTCAGCCGGAAGGGCCGGCTGTAGATGGCCGGGTTGCGGCTGATCCACGTGATCTCGATGCCTGGGCAGAAGGGGCCTCCCACGCAGTTCTCCAGCACGGCGCGGTCCAGCTTCTCGCCGTCGCCGGAGTTGTCTACCGGCGGGTTCGTATCCACCTGCCCATTGTTGTATTGCGACAGCAGGAAGTACTGGGTCTGTGTCAGCGTCAGGTAGTTGCGGCGATCGTAGTTGTTGAGGGGGTTGTCACCCGCGAGCTGCGGCATCTGCCCGGCCCGGTTGAAGTCCCCGGGCTTGCGCAGGTAGTCGAAGAAGTTGGAGCCCGGATCGCTGTTGGCCGCGTTGTGCGCTTGCACACCCTGGGCATTGATGTCGGCGACCCAGCGGTAGGCGGCCGGACGTTTCAGGATGGGCTGGATCTCCGCCTGGATGTTCGGGGTGTAGCTCTCGTTGAACTTCCCGTTGGAGTAGAGCGCCGGGTTGTAGCCGAACTCGCGGACGGCGACGTCGTACAGGGTGTCATAGAGCGTCACCATGTTGAGGAGCTGCGGCGCGTACGCGGGGGGCCCCACGAGCACCCAGGCAGGCTCATTCACCGTCACTCTGTCGCCATTGTAAAGGATGAGCGTGGCCGTGACGGGGCCGTCCGACGTGTCGTCGAACCAGTAGTTGTTGTTGGCGTAGTCATCGATCCGAGGCTGCTGCGCCGCGGTGATGAGCTTCGGCCCCCACGTCTTGTAGTCATCCGTGTCTGCGCCGAGCACCTTCTTGAGATCCGCGTCGAGCGAGGCGGAATCGGTATAGGCATTGTTCTGGATCGGCTGGAGCTTTTCGACGACATCCGAGGGAAGGGGATTCGTGTCGAGCGTCTCCAGCGTGTCGAGCAGCTCGGGCGACAAGGTGTAGGGGTATCTCGCGTCCACGCCGGAGTTGCCATAGCCCCCGGCGACGATGAGGCTGCCTTCGGGCTCTGTCTGGAGCTCTCCCAGCGTGGTGATGCCGTTCGGCGTCAGCGCCGGGGGGAATGTCTGGGCATAACCCGCTGGCCCCTTGCCCTGGGCGAACTCCGCCTGGGTGGTGCCACTGGTGCAGCGGACCGTCTGCGGGCCCGGGTCGATGATGAGCTTCTTGCGGTCGTCCCCCACGGTGAGCGGGTTGCGGTAGGGGTGGTTCGCATCGTAGCCGTTCTCCCCATAGAGTTGGAGGAACTTGCGCCAGGCCGCCTTTTTGTTGGCCAGACGCACCTTCCACTCGATATCGACGATGCCATTGGGATCGAACTGGAGCAGGCGTCCGTTGGGGCTGTTCTGGTCGTAGACGTAGACGCTGAAGCGGGCCGCCTGCCTCCGGATGCGGTTCTGGTTGTCGCGGAATTGCGAGACCGGAGTGCCGTTCGTTTCCTGGGGCAGCCCGCCCGCGGTGACAGGCGCGAGGTAGTAATCGTCACTGTTCCCCACCCGCGCGATGCCGATGGCAGGGTGAATCTTGTAGGTCGTGCTCACGGTGGATTGCCTCCCCGCTGTTCGCGGTCCATGCGCCGGCCAGAATGCCGACGGACTGCCATAAAGGCAACGTTCGTGCCGTGAGCGCTGCCTTCGGGGGAGGAGCTTGGAGCGTGCCGCTGACACGCCTCCGAGGGCCGCTGACACGTCAATGCTGTCTGCTGACATGTCAGCGGAGTCTATTGATATGTCAACGAAGCCCGCTGACATGCCGGGTCCCGTGGCTCAGAAGGACTGTGGAGGGTGCGGGCTGGTGCAGAGGGGCGGAGGAGGGCCGCTGAAGGGTGGCGCCGAGCAGTGCACCAAGCCGGTGGACAGGCCGTGCAGCTCGCATTGGGCACACGACTGCTCAGGCTGCGCTTCCCACAGGGGCGAGGCCCCAGCTTGCGCAACATGGCGAGCGCCGAGTACGCCATCACCCCGCTGAAGACGACGTACAGCCAGCGCCCGCTGACGAATCCCGCGAGCGCGGCCCCCGTCAGGGCCCCGGCGGTGGTGGCCAGCTCGAGGAACATGGCCATGCGCAGGTTGGTGAGACGCTCGCGCACATAGGCGGCCGCCGCGCCACTGGAGGTCGCGATGACGGACACGATCCACTGTCCCGAGGCGCGCAACGAGGTACCGCGGCATTTCGTCCGCTCGCCTGGCTACTTCGCTATACTGGGGGCCCGCGCCGGCATCCCGGGGAGGCCCGGCCAAGGAGGAGCATGGTGGCCAGCAGGGCTTGGACGGTGCAGGTGTTGGCTTCGCGGCCCCGATGGACACGGCAGGACCGGACCGGGTGCCACTCCGCGTCAGGTCTCGCAGAGGCTGTCCTTCTCGCATGACCAGACACAGAGAAATGTTCCTCCTGAAACAATACCAATAGACGAAAAAGCTGCTGGATCGGAACATCCCGAGTGCTGCACGGAGCAGCGGTTGGCGCACGCCGCCGACAAGGAACCAGAACACATGCGAACCGTGAAACTCGTTGCTTCCCTCGCCGTTGCACTCCTGATGCCTGCCTGTGGTGGGCACGCCTCCCAGGAATCACCCCAGCTCGCCACGAGCGTCTCGGCGCTGACCTCCGCCGCTTCGCGCGGGTGCACCTTCACCGTCTCCTACAAGGAGGTCATGCCCCCGATCCCACCCACGTACGTGCCCGTCATCACCCGGCAGGCCTCGGCCTCGTGTCCGTGGGGCGCCGGGAGCGCGGAGCTCCCAGGCGCCTACTCTCCTCCCCAGGTATCGATCGCCGCGAATGATCTCGGGGTCGCCGTCAGCTACACGTACAAGTATTCGCCGAGCGGCTCCGCGGGGACGTGGCTGCAGATCGTCCACCTGGACCCCCAAACCCTGTCGGTGGTGCGCTCCGAGTCGCTCCAATCCCACTACAATACCCGTCCCAGCTATGTCAGCGGCGAGCTGTCCATCCTGCTCGATGGCACCACCCTGAAGGTCAAGGGCACGAAGGGCGCCAACTTCCCGGGAGAGGAGACCTGGGGCGGCGCCTATTTCGTCGCGACCTACCCGAACTTCTTCACCAGCACCACGCCTCCGAACATCGTGGTTTCGGAGACCCCGGAGCCGAGCGGAGTCGGCACCTGGAGCGTCAACGGCAACCTGACCACCGCGCGGTCCGACCACTCCGCGACCCTCCTCAAAACCACGGGAGACGTGCTGGTGGTGAGCAACGCCACAGCGGAGGTCTACAACCCTTATTCCAACATGTCGCAGCCCACGGCGGCGCCCATCTACGCGCGCATCAAGCACGTCGCGACCCCGCTGCCCTCGGGCAAGGTGCTCGTGACGGGTGGATGGACCGGCTCGGCCCCGCTCTACTGGCAGTACACCTCGGAGGTGTATGACCAGGCCACGGGCGCGTGGACCTTCGCGGGCTCCATGAACACGCCGCGAGGCAACCACACGGCGACCCTGCTCGACTCGGGCAAGGTGCTGGTGGTGGGCGGCAACTCCACGAATGGACTGACGAGCACCGCGGAGCTCTGGGACCCGGACACGAACGCGTGGAGCAACACGGCCTCCGTGTCCGTACCTCGCAGTGGCCATGTCGCGACGCTGCTCTACTCGGGCAAGGTGCTCGTGACGGGTGGCACAAACGCGTCGTCCGTCACGCTCCAGGACGCGCAGGTGTTCGACCCGAGCACGAATGCCTGGTCTCCGGTGGCGGCCATGCCGCGGGCGCGCAGTGGCCACCTCGCCGTCCGGCTCTACTCGGGCGCGGTGCTGGTCCTGGGCGGAGGCTCCGACGCCGTGGACCTCTACGATCCGTATAACGACGTCTGGACCTCGGGCGCCACCCTCTCCTCCGGCGGCTCGGCCGTCAGCGCGACGATGCTCTACTCGGGCGAGGTGCTGGTGACGCTCTCGAACGGGCAGGCGTTCGTGTATGACCCGTCGGCGAACGTGTGGACCTTCGCGAACACGCTGTCGGCGCCGCTCAACGGCCATACCGCGACGATGCTCCACACGGGTCAGGTGCTCGTGACGGGTGGCTACACCTCCGGTACGTCGGTCACCACCGTGCAGCGCTACACGCGCTGAGCGGGCACGCCCCTCCAGCCGCGCCCACCAACCCCCTTCAGCGAGAACACGGGTGGCGGGCGCGAGCCCCATCACGCGCGCGGCGCACAGCGTGCTTGCGATGCCTTCGATCGCGCCGGGAAGCAGCAGCGGCCAGCGGAGTGAACAGTTCCCCGGGGCAGGAGCGCTGGCGCATTCGTCAGGATGTCCGGACGACTCCCTGTCCAGTACCGGTCCGGCTTATGCTCGTCCCAGACGCTAAACTCGTGAGCCCGCAATGGACGAGACGTCGCTCAAGGATCAGAGCTCCGGCGCTGCCGGAAGGGTCGAGACCACCAACCTAGAGTTGCTGGCTCGTGTCTTGACTCCTTTCCTGACAAGGCGGTTCGCCAACGACGACACGCTGAGCATCCGAATCAAGAGTGCCTGGGACGAGCTACGTATCGACGCCACCCACTTTGAGTTCTACCTCGACGGGCCCGGGAGAGGCGCTCGGCGTCAGGGAAACTTCAGTTGGTTCACCTCGTCGCTGAAAGGACCGCGGGATGAGGCCAGGAGGTTCTACCAGCAGCTCAGCGACACCCTCCTCGAGGGGGGCATCCATCACGACATCACCTTTTGCTACGACGACGAGGACGGTGAGTACATCGAGGAGGAAACCGTCAGGCGGTAGGGAGTCCATGGCTCGTGTCCGCACTCTTCTTTGACAGTCATCAGCACGGTCACGCAGATGATGGCGAAGATGAAGCTCGCCCCGTGCTCAGCTCGCGAGGCCATCGAGCATCTGGGGCGTGGGCTTTTGGAGCACCGTGCGTGCTCAACTCACGGATGAAGAGCTCGAGTTCCTCGGATTCTGACCTGGATCGCTTTCAATCACCTTGCTTCCGGCGACCCGAACGCCGAGTCCGGCGGGCTCCTGGTGGTCGCGCCGCGCTACCACCGCCACAGCGCGAACGAGAGCAGATTGAACGTCGCGAGCCAGGCCCCCAGGCACACAGCGGACGCGGACCCCAGGAGGCAGCGCCACCTGGCCACGGCCGCGGGCTCCTCCCGCCAGGTGCGCACGCTGAGGACGAGGCCGGCCACGCCGAACGCCGGGAACAGCACAGAGGCAGCCCAGACCCCCACCGTCTGCCAGTTCACGTGCGCGAGCAGGGTCAGCTCGAGGTTCGCCGCGCAGACGATGCCGAGCACCAGCGACAGCAGGGCGAGGGTCGGCAGGCGGCGCACCCAGCGGTTGCGCAGCGCGGTGCGTCGCCCGAAGGGTGTGCTCAGCAGGAGGGCGAGTGACAGCAGCACGCTCGCGAGCGGGAGGAGCGCCGCCGCCATCGAGGTGCGCTGCAGGTAGTCGCCTCCCGTCTCGAGTCCCACGGCCGCGCCGTCCCCGTCGCGGACCACGACCCCGTTGACCACTTCTCCGTAGTCGACGTCGGAGAGCAGTCCATCGCCGTGGTGCTTCAGCGTCGCCTGGTAGCCGAAGCCCGGCAGGAAGGGCTCGACCGTCAGCGTGTCGGCCTGCGCCTTCACGTGGCCAGCATTGAGCAGGTAGGTGGGGAGGCTCTGCAGCGAGATGCGCGGATTGACCTGGCGGTACCAGCCGTCGACGTCTCCTGCGATGGGGCGATGGGCCGGCGCCGGCGGATTCCAGTGCGTCTGGTGGGAGATGAACTCGGCGAGCGGCTCCTCTAGCTTGCGCAGCTCGTTCTCGCTGTTGAGCAGCAGCACGTAGCCCATGCCCTGCTCGGCGTGGAAGTGCATGCTCGCCCTCGCGCCCAGCACGCCCCCGGTGTGGCCCTGCCAGAGCGCGCCCCTGACGATGCGGTGGTGCAGCCCGAGCCCCGCGCCGTAGGCCAGCCCCGCCCGGGTGCCCACCGTCGACTGGGCCTGCTTCATGGCGCGGAGGGTCTCAGGTCGCAGCACCCCGGGTGCGGAGGCGCCGTCGGTGAGCACGAAGCGGCCGAGCCTGGCCAGGTCCGTCGCCGTGCACCACAGCGCCCCGTCGGCCTGGGTCTGCTCGAAGAACACAGGAGTGCGGTGCATGTCGGAGCCGCTGTGGCTCTCGGCGTGGTCCCGCTGGGCGGCTTGCGTGGCCAGGGCGGCGATTTGCGTGATGCCCAGCGGCCTCAGGACCCGCTCCGAGACGACCTCATCCCAGGGCTTCTGGTAGTGGGCCTCCAGGATCGCGCCGAGCAGCACATACCCCGGGTTGCTGTAGCCCTCGTGCATGCCGGGCCGCCAGCGCACCACCAGCGGCTCGGGGTTCTGGAGGATGCTCTCGAGGTGGCGCCCCTGTCGCTCGACGGGGCTGAAGAACGCCTTGGCGTGCGTGTCGTCGAAGCCTGCGGTGTGGGTGAGCAGGTGAATCACGCGGACTGGGTCACTGCCTCCGAATGGGTTCCGGATGGGCGCCTCCGGCAGCAGTTCCGAGACCGGGGTCTGCAGCCCGAAGTGGCCCTGCTCGACCAGTTGCATGATGGCGATCGCCGTCACCACCTTCGTGATGGAGCCGAGGCGGAAGAGCGTGCCATCGGTGACGGGGACCCGCGTGCCGTGGTCGGCCAGCCCGATGACCCCGCTGAGCACGGTCCCCTGACGGTCGAACACCGCGTAACTCGCGCCCGGGATGTGGTGCTCCTCGAGCAGCGCGGTGAGGGACTGCCGCAGCTCGGCCGCCGTCGCCGGTCCCGGCTGCGGGGGGGGCGGTCGTTCCGAGGGCGAGCATCGGGACGAGCAGGGCGAAGACCCACAGGGGGGGCAAACCTCTTCATCGGGAGGGGGCAAACCTCTTCATCGGTTCTCTGGGGCGGCTGAGGGGAGGCTCCGAGCGTCCTGGATGCCGGAGGTGCTCGGAGTCCGAGCACGTGCTCGTTCAGCACTGACTACGACGCGGCTCCCAGACGATTTCGCGGCGACGACCGAAAAACTCCCTGAACCGTGAAGGGAGCGGGAGGCGAGCGGGGAGTCGGGCTCACTGGGGAGGCTCGTGCGCTCACGAGGCACGGGCACCTGAGCGCCCGGGGCCTTCTCGCTGCGGGGACCTCCGGATGACATCTCGACCCCGCCGTCTACTACGGCCACCCCGAGTTGAAGTTGGCCTACATCGACTTCTTCGCGCCGGTGCCGGAGGAATTCTTCCACGGCTACCAGGAACTCGCCCCCGTGGACCCGGGCTTCGCCGAGCGGCGCGAGTTGTGGCGCATCCCCGCGTGGCTCGCGATGGTGGAGGTGGACGGAGCCCAGTACCTGGAGGCGCTCACGAAAGCGCTACGAGCGTATGAGTGAGAGTGAGCCTGCCCTGGCTTTGTGGCGCTCCCTCCGTGTGCTCGCCCGTCTTGGAGCGCGCTCCCGGCCGGTCTCGGACGTCCGCTGGGTCAATGCGATTGTCTGGGCGTGATGCTTTCGCACTTCACGAGGGTCCTCTTGACGAGATGTAACAGCGCTTATATATCGTGGCCATGGCTCCTGCTTCACCGACGTTGGGCACGCTCGTGCGGCACTTGATCGAACTGCTCGACCAGGACGTCGAAGCGGCCTATGCGGCCGCCGGGCTGACGTGGCGACCGCGCTACACCCCTGTTCTCCGTGCCCTCATGGCAACCGGGCCCTCCTCGATCCGGCTGTTGTCTCGCCACATCGGTATCAGCCATTCGGCCGTGAGTCAGACCGTGTCGCAGATGGTCAAGGACGGGCTGGTGGAGCTCAGGCCTGGCGAGGATGCGAGGGAGCGGATCGTCGTGTTGACCGGGCGGACCGAGAAGATGATCCCGGACCTGCAGCGGCAGTGGGCCGCCACCAACGCCGCCGCGGCTCAGCTGGACGCGGAGCTTTCCGCTCCGCTGTCCCGGATCGTCGGCGAAGCGATCGAAGCGCTCACGCAACGTCCCTTCGGGGAACGGATCCAGCAACAAGCCAAGGCATTGGCCGCGAAATCCAAGTCGTAATCAATCCTTTCATTGTCGGAGTTGCTCATGCGTTTGAAATTGATTTCAGCCGCCGCGATGGCGCTCGTCCTGGTCGGCGGCCCCACTGCCGCGGAGGCTCAGGTGCGCACGCCCGTGACAGAGGCCAAGGTGACGCAAGTCCTGTCGCCGGTCCAACGTGACGCGGTGCTGAGTGCCGTCAAGGCCGCCTACCAGAAGGCTTATGTGTTCCCAGAGAAGACGCCCGCCATCCTCGCGAGACTGGACAAGGCCAAAGCGGCCAGACGGTACAACGTCGAGAATCCCAATGAGCTCGCCGGCCTGCTCACCAGCGACCTGCGGGAGGCGAGTCAGGACAGCCATGCGTTCATCGAGTACAACCCGCAGCGCTATGCTGCGGCGACAATGCCGGCCTCGGGCCCGCCCGGCCAGGACCTGGCGGGCTTCGACGCTGCGGCCGCGCGCCGGGATAACCATGGCCTGACCGACATGCGGATCCTGGCCGGGAATGTCCGCTACCTGCGAATCGCCGGGTTCCACTGGATCAGCGACGAGACCGGCCAGGCCTATGACGAGGCGATGCGCTTCCTCAAAGGCGGCGACGCCGTGATCATCGACCTGCGCGGAAATGGCGGCGGGGCCTCCGAGGCGGTGCAGTATCTGGTCAGCCACTTCCTGAAGCCTGGAACGCTCGAGATCACCTTCCTTCATGCCGGGCGCGAACCCGTGCAGACGCGGGCACTCGACAACCTCCCGGCGGGTCGGATGCTGGGCAAGCCGCTCTACGTCCTCATCGACCAAGGCTCGGCTTCGGCGGCCGAGTCCTTCGCGTACGACGTGCAGCAATTCAAGCTGGGCAAGCTGGTCGGCTCGGGCACCGCCGGCGCGGCCAACAACAACGATTTCGTGCCGATCGCGCCGGGCTTCATGTTGAGCGTCTCGACCGGGCGTCCGGTGCATCCGGTCAGCAAGACCAACTGGGAGGGCACCGGCGTGACCCCGGAGATCGCCACCTCGTCGGAGCAGGCGCAGGACGCGGCACATGCGCGCGCACTGCGGGAGCTCCTCGCGGCGAATCCCGACCCCAGCGTCGGAGCCGACTACACCTGGGCGCTGCTGGCGCTCGAGGCGCGCCTCCATCCCGTCACGCCTCCCGAGGCCACGCTCCAAGCCGCGCCCGGTACCTACGGCAAATACGTGGTGACCGCCGAAAAGGATGGCCTGTGGATCGCACGTCCCGGCCATCCGCTCTGGCCGGCGCCACGGCACCTGACGCCGTTGACGAACGGTGGCCTGTTCGCGGTGGACGGGGTCGACATGCTTCGGATTGGCCTCAAGCCGAACACCCTGGAGCTATGGTGGAAGGGCGAGGCCACGCCTCGTCTCCTGACGCGGGATTGATCGACGTGGGACGTTGGCGCCCGGAACTCAACCCGCTCCGGCGGCCGTGAGCACCTGGCCGCCTGGGTCTCCGACTGACCTGGCCGGCCTTCCAGCTTTCTTATGCGCTGGGAGCTGCTCTCCCGGCCGTCGCGCTGTAGTGATTGGTTTCGTCCCCCACATCAACCTCCGCTGCCGGCTGACCGGGACGTTCTCTCTGCGAGCCGGGCAAACTGCACCCGAATCGTCACACGGGAGACGCCAACGCATGAATACGCCACCATCGCCACCTGGAGCGGAGCGGACTGACGGATCATCCGTCCAGATCGGCGCTCTCGTTCCGCTGACTCGGCCTGGGTGGGTCGAGGCAGGCCAACACTTGCTCGCTGGACTCGAGCTGGCCGTTCGCGAAGTCAATGACGCCGGCGGCATCACCGGAAGACCACTCGAGCTGGTGGTCCGAGACACCGCGGCTGATCCACAGAGGGCCGCGGCGGCCGTAGACGAATTGGCTCGCCTGGGCGTGGCTGCCTTGGCGGGGGAGTATCACAGCGTCGTCGCTCGCGCCGCTGCCGCCAGGGCCGACGCCCTCGGCATGCCGTTCCTCTGCTCATCAGCGGTTCTCGACGCGCTCACCGAACAGCCAACGGAATGGGTCGCGCGCCTCGCCCCGGCGCAGTCCCACGGCTGGCAGATCTACGCAGACTTCCTCCTCAGCGCGGGCCACCGTCGAATCGCCGTAGCCGTCGAGTCGAGTGTCTACTGGGCATCTGGGACCCGCATTCTGCGGGACTACCTCGCTCCACGCGGCGGCACCGTCATCGAACTCGACATGCGCACGCTCGCCCTCACGGCCGTGTGCGACGAGCTCGTCCACAATCGCGCGACAGCCCTCCTTCTTCTGGTCGGCCACCCGGAGCCGGCAGTGTCGATCGTCAAGTCCGTCCGCCGCGACCAGCGCCTCGCCGAGATCATGATGGGTGCTCCGGCCGGGCAACCGGAGTTCGCCGAATGGGCGACATTGCTGGGCGACGACAGCGCCGGGATCCCGTTCTTGCGCTACCTGCCCGAGCGCCTCAGCCCACTCGGTGCACGAGTCGAGACGGCCCTCCGCGAGCGGCTGGCCAAAGCGCCCTCCTTCGTCGCCTTCGAGGGCTACGACACGGTCGCCGTCCTCGCCGATGTGCTGCGTTCTCACGGCGCGGAGCGGGCGCGCACTGCCGAATCCTGGCCGCGCGTTGCAGTCGAAGGCACCCGCGGGCAGATCCAGTTCTCCCGCACGCCAGGCATCAGCGTTTGGCAGTGGGCTTGGGCGCCAATCCAAGTCGTTGAGCGAGATCCGGCGGAACCCGATCGCTTTCGGATCCTTCACGCAGGCTGAGAGACCACGGAGGTCCGACTGCCCAGATCTGTCCGAACTTGACTCAGCGGCATGGCCATTGGAAAAGCTTGCCACCCGCGCCCACCCGACCATGCGGCATCGCGCTCGCCACAGGTTTGAAGATGGAAACACGCTACACGCCATCCGGCGTCCGGATGCGACGTCACTCGACCCGTCCAGGCCCCCTGAACTGGCTGCTGCTGCCCGGCGGCCCGGGCATCGGTTCGGAAAGCCTGCAGGAACTGGCCGATGTCATGGACGTGCCGGGCTCGATCTGGCTGATCGATCTGCCCGGCCACGGCTCCAACATCGCGCGGCAGCACGATGACCCTTATGCCCAGTGGCCGCAGGTACTCGTCGAGGCGGCCGAGGCGGTGTCCGATGCGGTGTTCCTCGGCCACTCCACCGGTGGCATGTACCTGCTTGCCACGCCGCAACTGAAGGGCCTGATTCGTGGCATGGGTTTGCTCGATACGGCGCCGGACAGCTCGTGGCACCCGAAGTATGTGGCGATGACGCAGCAGTACCCGCTGCCGGCGTTCGAGTGCGCGGCCCTCGCCTACGCGCAAGAGAAGACCATCGCGAACCTCACCGCGCTGGCTGTCACCTCCGCGGAATGGAACTTCACCCCGCCCGCCCTGGAAGCCGGCCGCGCCCTGCTGGCGCGCATGCCATACAACATCGATGCCGTCGAATGGTCCGACGCGCATTTCGACCACACCTACACGGCACAGTGGTGGCCCACCGATATCCCTGTGCTGCGGCTATGGGGCGAGTGCGACCGCATCGTCAGCCAGCACGGATGGGCTGCGTCGGCCTATCACACCCCCAACGTGCTGGCGCGTTCGATCCCCCAGGCGGGCCACTTTCCGTGGATCGACCATCCGGTGGCGGTGACCGCGGCCTTTGTCGAATTTACTCGGCGCTTGCTTTCGTGAGGGAACTCCGGGAGCGCGTCGCGACGCATCAACCCACCGAACTTGACATACGTGAATCATCGCTGCGATCTTTCCGGCTTCCCCAAAAGTTTCCGGAGATCCGATGTTCCCGCTTCCCGTGCTGCCGAGCGGCAGACTCGAGCAGCGCTTCAGCGAGATGAAGCCGGCGTACAATCCCGCCGAGGCCGTCACCGAAGCCAACCGTTGCCTGTATTGCGTCGACGCGCCGTGCATCAAGGCGTGCCCGACCGGCATCGACATCCCCAACTTCATTCACAAGATCAGTACCGGTAACACCACCGGCGCCGCGCGCACCATCTTGAAGGAGAACCTGCTGGGGGCCTCCTGCGCCCGGGTGTGTCCTGTCGAGGTGCTGTGCGCCGGCGCGTGCGTCTACAACGCGTGGAGCCGCGAGCCGATCGCCATCGGCCGCCTGCAGCGCTTCGCCATCGAGTCGGCGCTGGCCTCCGTTCCCATGGGCAAGCTGGTCGCCGCCAGGAAGCCACCCACCGGGAAGAAGGTGGCGCTCATCGGCACCGGCCCCGCCTCGCTGACCGCCGCGGGCCTGCTCGCGCTCGAGGGCCACCAGTCGGTGCTCTACGAGAAGAAGGCCATTCCCGGCGGGCTCAACACGCTGGGCATCGCGCCCTACAAACAATCGGGCCAGCAGGCGCTGCAGGAAATCGACTGGATCTTCTCGCTCGGCGACATCGAGCTGCGGAGCGGCGTGGAGGTCGTGGCTGGTGAGGCGGGCCAGGGCCAGGTCTCCGCACAGGCGCTGCTCGAGGAGTACGACGCGGTGTTCCTCGGGCTCGGCCTGGGGCCTGACTCCGCGCTCGGCGTGCCGGGCGAGGTGGGCGACGGCGTGTGGGGGGCGGTGGAGCTCATCGAGCGCATCAAGGCAGCCCCCAAGTTCTCCGTCTCGCACGTGGATCGCGCGCTGGTCATCGGCGGAGGCAACACCGCGATCGACATCGCGCACGAACTCAAGCTCCTCGGCCTCAGCGAGGTGGCGATGGTCTACCGCCGCTCGGCCAAGAACATGTCTGGCTATGAGCACGAGCTCGCCCGCGCGCGCGAGCACGGCGTGCGGCTCATCGAGAACCGCGTGGTGAGCGCCTTCCACCGCGATGGCGCCGGCAAGCTGACCGGCGCCACCCTGTCCCGCGCGGAGAACGGCAGGGCGGTCGGCGGAGGTGAAGAGCATCTCTCGTGCGAGCTGGTGGCGCTGGCCATCGGCCAGGCCACGGCCACCAGTGTCGCCGGGGGCTTCACCGGCGTGCAGGTCGATCAGAAGGGCCGCGTGGTGGTCGACCCCCAGACGCACCGCACCGGCCACGCCAGGGTGTGGAGCGGCGGCGACTGTGTCAACGGGGGCAAAGAGGTCGTGAACGCAGTTCAGGAAGCAAAGATTGCCGTGCGGGACATGATCCGTGCGCTGGGAACGAAGTGAATCATGGCTGATCTGAGCATCGAATTCTGCGGCATCAAGTCGCCGAACCCGTTCTGGCTGGCATCGGCGCCTCCCACCAACTCCGGGCCGCAGATCATGCGCGCCTTCGACGCGGGCTGGGGCGGCGCGGTGTGGAAGACGCTGGGTGACCCCATCACCAACGTCACCTCGCGCTTCTGGAGCCACGACTACGGCAACACGCGCATGATGGGCCTCAACAACATCGAGCTCATCACCGACCGGCCGCTCGAGGTGAACTTCAAGGAGATGTACGAGGTCAAGAAGCGCTACCCGAAGAACACCGTCATCGCCTCGCTGATGGTGGAGACCCGGGAGAACTGGAAGGAGATCATCCAGCGCGCCGAGGACGCCGGCTGCGATGGCCTGGAGCTCAACTTCGGCTGCCCTCACGGCATGTGCGAGCGCGGCATGGGCAGCGCGGTGGGCCAGGAGCCCAAGGTGCTCGAGGAGATCACCCGCTGGGCGATGGAGTACGCGCGCACCCCGGTGATCATCAAGCTGACGCCCAATACCGGTGACATCAACGAGCCGGGCGAAGCGGCGGCGCGTGCGGGCGCGCCTGCGGTGTCGCTGATCAACACCGTCAAATCTCTGCTGGGCGTGGACCTGGAGCGCATGGTCCCCAACCCGCGAGTGGGCAACCAGTCCACCAACGGCGGCTACTGCGGCCCGGCGGTGAAGCCCATCGCGCTCTTCATGGTGAGCCAGCTGGCGAAGAACCCGGCCACCAGACACATGGCCATCTCTGGCATCGGCGGCATCTCCAACTGGCGGGATGCCGCGGAGTTCATCGCCCTGGGCGCCACCTCGGTGCAGGTGTGTACCGCGGTGATGCACTACGGCTACCGCATCGTCGAAGACATGCTCGAAGGCCTGTCGGACTTCCTCGACAGCAAGGGCATGAAGTCGGTCAACGAGCTGCGCGGCCGGGCGGTGGGTGCGTACGCGGAGTGGGGCGACCTCGATCTCAACTACAACCTGAAGGCGCGCATCAACCCGGACACCTGCATCGGCTGCAACCTGTGCCACGTGGCGTGCATGGACGGCGCGCACCAATGCATCTTGATCCCCGGGCGCACCGTCGAGCAGCACCAGAAGGCCGGCCACACGCACATCCCCGCTTCGATCCCCGAGGTGCCGGTGAAGGCCGCGGGCGCGGTGGGCCGTTTCCTGCCGGTCATCGACGACCACGAGTGCGTGGGCTGCAACCTCTGCCACCTGGTGTGCCCGGTGCCGGGCACCATCTCCATGGTCGAGGTGCCCGGCACCATCGGCAAGAAGGAGACGTGGAACGATCGAGTGGCGCAGGGGCGCGACATCAACCCCGGCTCGATGGAGTCGACACTCAGGAAGCGCGGCTTGTCCGCGAAGTGAGCGAGCGGCCTCCAGCGCGGGCAGGGCCCGCACCACCCGCTGGAGGGGCACACTGAGGGCACATGCGCCCCACCTTCCCGCCTGCGGCCCACCCCAAGCCGGGCGGTGTGCGACTGGCGGGGTGCAGCTTGCTCCCCGGTGCCAGGGTCCTGCCCGCTGGCACCGCTACCTCCCAGGGAGCCCTCCACAGGCCCGAGCTGCGGCTGCCGTGTGCCGCTCCCCCCGCGTGCTCGTCCCTCGCTATCGGGGCGTGCTGGCATACTCCCCAACGGGCCCGACTTGAGCCTGCCCCCTCGCTTGATGAAAGAACGTGACGATGCGCTTGCGAACTTGGAGCGCGCTCCTGGTGCTGCTCACCGCCTGCGCTAGCGCGCCCGCCCCACAGTCGATGCCACGGCCCCACGCCTTCGGCTCGACTCCCACTTCGGGCCCGCGCATCCGGCTCGTTTCCGCGCCGATGGAGCCGACACCGGATCGGTCGTGGATTGGAAAGGCGGACCTGGACAATGCCAGGGCACTACTGTCTCGGGCACGCAAAGACATCGAGCCGCGTCAGTGGGAACAGTTGGACCGCAAGCTCACCGCAGCGGAACGGGCCTTCGAGCGCTTCTCCCGCGCCGCGAGGACGAGCGGGCATGCTTGCCTGCTAAAATGAGGGGATGGCTCAGGATCGATTCCTCTCCAACCAGGGCATCAACGTCTGGGAGTTGTTCGCCCAGTGGGTGCCGTACGTGTTGGGACAGAGAAACGAGGCTGTAGTCGCCTTGGACTGGACGGACTTCGACGCGGATGGCCACGCCACGCTCGTGGCCTCGTTGGTTGCGAGTCACGGGCGGACAACGCCACTGGTGTGGTTCACCGTGGAGAAAGCAGCCTTGGAGGGAATGCGCAATGAGACGGAGGACTTCCTGCTCAACCGACTGCGGGAAGTCGTGCCCGAGCCGGTGCGGCTCACGGTGCTGGCCGACCGGGGCTTTGGGGACCAGAAGTTCTACGCCTTGCTCGAGCAGTTGAAGTTTGACTATGTGGTGCGCTTCCGCCAGTGCATTCAAGTCACGGATGCGACAGGAGAGAAGAAAATCGCGGGAGAGTGGGTGCCCGAATCGGGCCGTGCGCTGCGAATGACGGGAGCGAGTGTCACCCAGGACAACACCCCCGTGCCCGCGGTGGTGTGCGTGAAGAAGAAAGGAATGAAGGAGCCCTGGTGTCTGGCGACGAGTCTCAAAGAGGCCACGGCGGCCTTCGTGGTGGGGCTGTATTCCAAGAGCTTCCGGACGGAGGAGACGTTCCGGGACATGAAGGACTTGCGCTTCGGCATGGGCCTGTCCTGGGTGAAGGTGCGCTCGACGGAGAGACGGGACCGACTGCTGCTGGTGAGCGCGCTGGCGTGTGCGCTGCTGACGCTCCTGGGGGCGGCGGGGGAGAGCCTCGGAATGGAGCGCCACCTCAAAGCCAATACGGTGAAGACGCGGACCTACTCGCTCTTCCGCCAGGGATATGAATACTATCAAGCAATTCCCATGACGCCCGAAAGCAGGTTGCTGCCCTTGATGGTGCGGTTCGTTGAACTCATCCGCGAACAGTCGTCTTCCGTGAAGTCTTCGGCCCAATATGAGGGGATGCCTCAGGTACACCAGCACTCGCCGCCTGCCTCCACACCTCACGCAGGCGAACACATCCACCGCGAAGGTCTTTCGTAGCAGCCCTGCCCGGTCCACTCGCGCTGGCCGCTCCTTCCTCGCTTCCTGCTCCGCCACTGTTTCAGGCGCCACGCTCGCCTTCTGCGCTCCCGCTTGGGGGAGCGCGACGTGTCACGACCCGACTCGGCGACGCCTGTGGTGGTGGGTCGGCACCGACGAGTTCATGCGCTGGCCGTGCAGAATGTCGGCGCCGACCTGGACTTCCAAGGCGCCAGTGGTGACATTGACTTCGACATGGCGGGTGACGTCACCCGTTCCACCTTCGCCATCCAGGAGATTGTTGCTACGTCAGAGGGGCCTCAGATCATAGAGCGCGAACGCGTCTCATTCCCCTGAATCCCCTGCGCCTGTCCCTCCAGAGTCGCTCCAGGCCGAGGCCTGGGGTCGACATGCCATCATCAGCGATAGCTTCGGGCTGTAGAACGGAATCAGGGATGTGGTTGGCACCAGTGGTCGCTCTGCTCTTCCTCGACGCATAAGGCAGCCTCGCGAGCCGGGCCGGCACCTGCTGGTTGTCTGCCTGGAGGAGTGGCGCGTTCACGCCCGGCCTCGGACGTGAACGCTTCGAGCAATTCCACCCCGGAAGGCACCAGGGATCAGAGCGACTTCACGAAGTCGATCAGCTTGCCGCGCTCTTCCTTTGACATGGCCTTGAAGCGGTCCCGGCTCGCGCGGCCCTGCCCTCCGTGCCACAAGATGGCCTCTTCGATGGTGCGGGCACGACCATCGTGGAGGAAACGCGCACCGGGATTGGTGTGCTCGAGCAGACCCAGGCTCCACAGCGGCGCCGTGCGCCACTCCTGCCCAGTGGCGACACCTTGAGGGTAGTTGTCTCCAAGCTCAGGCCCCATGTCGTGCAGCAGCAGGTCCGTGTACGGATGAATGGTCTGCTCCCGCAGCTCGGCATAGCGGTGTGCGGTTCCAGTGGTCAGCGTCGCCACGTGGCACGCATTGCAGCGAGCCTGCTTGAACAGCACAGAGCCGGCAGCGACGCGCTCCTGCATCTGACGCTCGGCCGCTTCATCTTCCCGCATCTTCGCCAACTCGGCCTCGAGCTTGGACTGATCCGGATCCTGGACCAGCGCTCCGAAGTCCACGGCGTAGTTCCGGAGAGGCTGCTCACCGGGGAAGTGGCGCTGGGGTGGGACCGCCAGGAGGCTCGTGTAATCCACGATGCGGCGCACGTCCTCGTTGCTGATCTCCGGAGTGGTGGAATTCGCATTACGGCAATCCGCGTCGTCCTTGGCCAGGCCGCAGTTGTGGGTGGGGAACATCGACGTCGTCACGCCCATGTCGTTGTTCAGGGCGCCTGAGACCTGCTCCTCCACGGTCGAAGCCGTGCCG
This sequence comes from Vitiosangium sp. GDMCC 1.1324, assembly GCF_003044305.1. GTDB lineage: Bacteria > Myxococcota > Myxococcia > Myxococcales > Myxococcaceae > Archangium. The sequence goes on from NZ_PZOX01000011.1 coordinate 66,946, forward strand.
CGCCAGCCGAAGCGACCCACGCGGATGACCGACGGGGAACGTGGATCCGGAATCAACTGAAGCTTGCCGACCGCACCATCGGCATCATGTCGGCTCGCATCGGCAAGGGCCTTCAGCTGACTCTCCGGCACCGCCTCCAGGAGGCCCATCCCCACCATGTGCGGAGCCGTGTGCACCGACATGCGGGCAGGCATCTCCAGCGGCTTGCCCATCCGATCCGTCAACGAATAGATGGGCTCTTGCAGCGTGTACGCAGTGCCATCCGGATACTGCCCCGGGATCTCTCGATACGCGGTGATCTTCAGTACCGCGTTGCGTCCGTCGTACTGGGTCTTGCCGTCGTTCACCACTCCCTGCCAGAGGTGCCCGCCGAAGCGGCTGTCCGGCACGAGCTTGCCGGTGTCGTCCACATCCGCGGTGAGCACTACCATCGTCGACAATGGCGCGTTGAGCGCAGGAGAGCTCTTGCCGTTGTTCACGTGGCAGTCGATGCATGAGGCCTGCTGGAACCTGGGGCCCGCCTTGTTCATGGCAGCCGTGACAGGCGGATTGCCAGGCTCGTGGTGGCCACCGGTGAGGAAGGAGGTATGGATCAGACGTCGCCCTTCAGTGAAGGCCTGGATGTTGCGACCGGCGATATTGAGGCTCGCCTGCATGAAATTGATGTGAGTGAACCCCGAGGTGTCCTCCTGCAGGGTCATCATCTTGCCGCCAGCCAGGGCGCTGTCCGGGATGGGCGTCGAGTCCCAGGGAATCGAGGGGGCATCACAGCAGGGGCCTCGGTACCAGGGCACAATGCCAGGAGAGCCGACGCGGTAGACGAGCGCATCCGAGTAGTAATTGAAGCGACCGAGCTCGTCGCCCTTGGTGCCGTCCAGGAAGATGCCGAGCTCGAATTCATACAGGTCGCCCTCTCGCAGATCCCGATTGAGCGCGGGAGAGCGCGTGATCTGCTTCACCAACACGAACTCGCCGTCCGCGAGAGGAACTTTGAGATCCCGATAGGTGCTTGGGCTGTTGTTGTCCGGCAGGGCGTCGTAGTTCTCGATCGGAGTCTTCAGCTCCTGGTCCTTCAGAAGGGTCCCGGGGGGCTGCTGCTTCATGCCACCGTTGTCGCCGTAGAGCGCCACCGACATCGGCAGGTAGGGCTCGTCTCCGCGCCGCCCGATGTACCCGCCCCGGAAGTTCGTCCCGTACAACCACCATTGCGGACGCACGACGAGCGTCAGGATGCGGGTACCTGGCTTCTTGGGGTCGGGATTGGGATTGTCGTAGATGGTGATGTCGTGGGTGCGGCGCTCGAAATAGTGCGCCGCGAAGGTCATGTAGTTGTCCCCGCCCATCGGATCGCCCTTCGGGGGCATCTCGCGTGCGTGGCGGTCGCGCGTGCGTCCGCCGACCTTCGTCACGAGCGTGCCACTGGGGAGCGTGTAATGGATCGTGGGCTGCTGCTCGGGCCAGGTCAGCTCGGTATAGCCGTCAGAGCCATTAGACCCATCGCCCGGCGCTGGCCCGTCGCCGATTTGCGCGGTGTTGGGGCTGCAGGCGGCAACCGCCAGACATACCCAGGAAACCGTCGCGAACAGTGCGGGCCGGATGGTCACTTCCTGCTTTGGATTCCGACAGGCAAACTTTTCAGGAACGCAGCTCACATTTCGACTCCTTTCAAGACAACGTGCCGCCACAACTCAGCTCAAGGCGCGTAGAGGCTCTTGAGCGCCTCGTACGCGGGCCGCGTGTTTCGGTCGACGTCGACGATACCCCACCACTCCTCATTGAAGGTGCCGTCAGGGTAGGGGCCACCGCCGGGGGCAGTGCCACCGTTGTCGTGCTGGGAGGGATTCCCGGACTTCCACCACTCGTCCGACCACTCGAAGATGGTGCCGCCGGAGCACACGCCGCCTTTGTTCGCGGTCGAGTGATCGAGAATCTCCTGGGTCAGATCGTGGGTCGCCTTGCCCTGGCTTTCGGGATCGTATCCGGGGATCTTCGCATTGAAGGCATCCGCACCGTACTCGGCGACGAACATGGGCTTTGGGCTGAGGTCCTTCCACCTGGTGAAGGCGTCTCCGAATGTGATTCCGCGATACATGTTCAGGCCCCAGACGTCGATGTCCGGCATTGCTTCGATGGTGGCCTTGGAGGGCAGCTCGCCATAGACGGTCGCGATGGGGTGCTTGGAATCGAGCGACTTGATCGCGGCGGCGATCTGGTTCAAGCGAGCCATCGAGTCATTGAAGGACATATTGGTATACAGGCCGTTGTAGTTCCATTCATTGCCAAGGGACCACATGAGGATGGAGGGGTGATCCTTGAGCGCCGTGACGTGCTCGGAGGCGCGAGATGCGGGGTCGCCACCGTAGGCGTACACGCTCATGATCACGCGGATGCCCGCGGCGTGCAGCTTGTCCAGCACCGCGGTGTCGCGGATGGTGTCGTAGGTGCGGACCACGTTGATGCCCGCGGCCTTCATCAGCGCGATATCCTTGTCGGCGAAGGCGGCGTAGTCACCCCTGGGCGGGTGGTCGTGACCCTTTCCGACAGGATTCCAGCAGACGCCCTTCAACTGGACGGCTTTGCCACCTGCCTTGATGGCTCGCCCATCCACCGAGATCGCACCGTTGCCCCAGTCGTCTGTGCCACCATCAGCGGAACCACCACCGTCGGGAACTCCTCCATCCGCACGCGGGCTCCCGCCATCCCCGATGGGATCGTTCGGCTCGCTGGGAGCGACTGCACAGGACTGGATTGCAACCATCAGGAGGCTGAAAACGAGGCCACGAAGTATCATAAGCGCCTTTGAAGTGGGGTAGGGTGGCAGTGCTCTCAGAAGGATGCGCCCAACGTCCAGGTCAGGCCGGAATAGCTCTCCTGGGAGATGCCTCCCTCGGTCCAGTCCGTTCCCGCTCCGGAGAATGTGTCCGCGTATTTCTGGAAGCGGTAGCGAATGCTGTAGTCGAGTGGCCCGAAGAGATCGCCGCTGACTCCCACCTCGAACCCGAAACCGCTGCTCGACACCTCGGGACCATAACGATCCTTCTGCTCATGGCCTGGCTGCGGCCGGATGAAGTACAGGAAGCCCGCCTCGACCCGAGCCAGACGGGTCAGGGTCACTGACACATCCAGGCCCAACGACGCATGCGTGCGACTCGTCTTGGGAAGCAGCGCCTGGTACTCCTCGGCCACCTCGAACGAGCGGGAAATCACTCCCCCCCGAAGCCCCACGAACGCGGGGAGGGGCGTGGCCGTCAACGGTAGCGGGAAGTACAAACGATAGGTGCCGAAGAGCGACCAATACATGTCCGCGGCGCTCATGGTTCCCCCACGTCCGCCTCCGGTGACACTGACCTGGGACCAGCGACGCGACAGCTCAGCGGTTACGCCCAGGCCCTTCAGCGCCGTGTCTCCCAGGAGAACCAGCGGAAACACATCGAGCTCGGCGCTCAGGCCCGAGTACGGACTCGGCGTTCCGAACAACAAGTAGTTCCCCGGCCTCTCCTCCACCGGCTGCGATTCCAGTTGACCGCACGACGCGATGCCGGGGGCCGCACAATAGGAGCGCCAGGTGGTGGCTCCACCGAACCTCACGGAGACCCATCGAGGCCCCATCATCGGCGCAGGAGCCTTCACCGGCGGCACTTCCTCCCGTGGAACTGCTGGAGCTGCCTCGACCTTGGCCGTGGGTTCGGCGGTGCCGGCGCCACTCGGAACGAGTGCGTCTGCGGCCGGCTTTGCTGCCTCTACAGACTCCTGGGGGACGACCTCCGCTGCGGCTCCGCGCAACCTCGTCAAGATCGTTTCCGCAGCGCGGAGGGCGTCCTTCTGTGAAAGCTTTCCCTTCTTGAGCGGGTATGACTCGGTTCCGAGCAGCCTTCCTGACGTGCTCACCACTTTCACGGTGAGCGTAGGTCCCGATACGGCTCCCTGGACGGTCGCCGCGAGCCCCAGTTCCCGCGAGAGCGCGGCGATGGCCGCATCCGTGTAGGCCTCGTGTCCCCGGAACCCCAACCGTCGCGCACGGGTTTCATACAGCTTGCCCTTGACGACCTCGGAGCCCTTGGCCTGCAACGAACGTTCGAGCTGTCCTCGAACCGCGTCCCGACGGTCCCCGATGAGCTCGAGAACCGTGACCCCCTGCTCCGCACGAGCCCAGAAGGACATCAAGAGCACGCACAGCGAAACCACTGCATTCAACCACTGGCCGCGAAGAATCACTCGTCCCATACCTCTGTCACGTCGCCTTCAAAAGTGAACCGAACTCGCCTCTCACCTGGGCAGCCGCAAGGTTCGGACTGCTTCGACGGTCGACGCCTCCATCTGGGCCGGCAATCCGGGGAGCAGCGCGCCGACCGAGGCGGGAACATTGAGCGGATGGATGATCGCCAACTGGACGGTCCGGCTCGGAACGTCGAGGAGGATCAAGAAGTAGCGATAGCCGGACACCGGACGGCGGAGCGCTGCACCGGGCCCACGGGTGGGGCTGGCGACCGCGCCCTGTGTCGCTTCGGTACTCGTCGATTTGTTGATCAGGTCGACTTCACTGCCCAGAGAGTCGGCTTTGCACTTCGAGCCACAGGGGCCCTCGCCGACGTAGCCCGCATAGCCGAACATGTTGGTGCTGAAGACGTCGAAGTTCCGGAAGTCGTTGTTGTCGTTCACGACCTCGAAGACGTTGAACTGACCGCAGCCGTCACCCAGGTACCACTTGTCAGGCTCCTTGGCATAACAGTGACAGCCGCCGAAGGCGCCAGCGCGCACGAGCTCTCCATGACTGAGGCCCACCCACGGGGCATCGAACCAGTTTCCGCTCGAATTCTGCGAGCAAGCATGGCCCAGCGAACCCGCGTGGGGCATGGTGGCGAGCATCACGAAGAGCTTCGAGCCAGACCAACCCCAGGTCTTCTTCTTTCCGCTACCTTGCGGCGGGCAGTACGGCACGCTTCTCGGACCGCACGCGAAGTCCTCGCTCGTCGAGACGTCGACCAGACATTCGGTCCCGATGATGCCGTCGAACCCCTTCTCCTCGGTGCTGTTCCCCTCGAAGTGGAGGCCCTGCGGGCTCTTCGGGCTCCGATCGTCCCAAGAAGACACCAGGTTCCAGGGACCCTTCGAATCGCCCGCCGGTTGATACACGGCAAACTGCTTGACCTTCATCGGACCACGCAGGGTCACGATGAGATCCTCGTCCCACGGGGTCAGCGCATTGCTTTCGATGGTGTGCTTGCTGAGACAACAACCCGAGGCCTGGTAGGCATCGCAGGGCCCCGTCTCGGGATCACGCCGACTCGGATACCAACCCGGCGCACCGATGGACTCGAAGGTGAGGGTACCTCCGTGCGAGACCGGGTCCAGCTCCGAAGGATCCAGGTCCGCTCCCAAGCCACCATCGACGGGATCCGGCTTGGGACCGGGGTTCTGCGTCTGGGTGCCTCCATCCGGCGACTGCGAACCGGGACCTTGTGAACATGCACACAGCAGCGCCAGGAGCAGACTCTTCACTTTGAAGTTCATACGGGTTGTCGTTGTCTCGGGTTCGTTCGTTCCGGTCTTCAGCGCTGGCTGCGCCGACGACGCTGGAGGACAACCACCGTGGCGCCGAGCAGCGCGGACGTAGAAGGAGCCGAGGCGGCCGTGCATCCAAAGCCATAGTGAATGGGGGGTGCATCCGATGGCACTTCCCCCGGCGTGCCTCCATCCGTGGCCGACCCATAGAAGAGGTCGGAGCTTCCATTCGAGGAGGCCACGTTGGGATTACGACCCGCCGCCAGCTCGTTCCAATCACCGGTGCCGTCGCCATCCGTGTCCACGCCATCCCCTCTGATTCCGTTGAGCGCCGTCTGAAGAGACTCCGAGTTGAACGCGCCGGTCAGGCCGTGCTGCCGCAGCGTCTCCACGAAGGGCTGGGTGGCGGTCCCCTTCCCGCCAACGGCGGTGGCGTGGCAAACGGTGCATGGCGGTGGGTTCTCCATCGCCGTCGCCGTCCGGATCACGGGGGGGAAATTGCTGGTAGCCCCGGCAGTGGTGCCAAGGAAGAGCGCGACCGTCACCATCGGTCGGGCGAAACGGGAAAGACAGAAGGTGCTTGGCACTTTCGGGCTCACAAGTAGAGGTGCAGCAGGAGGACGCCGCCCAGGTTGGAGATGGAGGGCTGCCCCTGGACAGGCGTCTGCCGGGCAAACCCGTCGAGCCGGACCTCGAGGCCACGCGTCACGAACCAGCTCATGCCCAGCCATCCACCGAGTTGCGTACCCGCCGCTCCGCGCTGGTCCTCTCGAAGGAGCTCGACGGTGCCCAGGAGGTGCAGGCCACGGACGACCTCCAAATCCGCCTGGGCGTACCCCACCACGCCCGCCTGGAGCCCTCCCTGCTGGCTGCTGCGCACCAGCGCGTCCAGTTCCGCGACCAGGGCGAGGTCGGGGGACGGCGCATAGCGGGCGAACAGTCCATGCGCTTGACGCAACGTGTTCGCCTCGGACCTCAGGCGGTCGTAGCGGGCGAAGGTCACCAGACTGGACACACCGGCGGTCAGGTTCGGCGCGAAGACGTACTCGAAGTAGCCGGAAGCCCCACGTTCGCGATAGTCGTCCGGGCTCACCTGGAAGTTGCCGGCGATCGCCATCACTTCGGTGCGGAAGCTTTCTCCCGAGTAGGCCACTGCCACTCCGTGCTGCTGGCTGTCGTTGAAGTCGGTGCGGGTCACCGCTCTGGCCCAGAGCGTGTGCTCGACCGAGCGGATTCCGAAGGGAAGTGTCAAACGTCCTGCCCTGATGAACAGCGCATCATCCAGCAGGGCGGCTCCCAGCCAATAGTCGCGGCTGATGAGCTTCGTCCCGTCGACGTCGCCGACAGGGGTCAGGCTGGCCGCGAAGGCGCGGCGGGGTGCCACACCGAGCGAGGCCATGGCCCGGAAGGCTCCCGCCACCACCGCGGCGCGAACATCGGCGGCCATCACCACGGGGACCAGCACGTCGCGGACCTGGCCCTCGTTGCTTGAGGCTCCGAGATTCACCGAGCGCGAGAAGAGGCCACCCGCGCGCACCGACAACTCCGGCAGAAACCACTCCGGGCGCGAGGAACCGAGCGCGCCATAGAGGAACTGGGTGTTGGGGCTCGCTTCACCCTCCAGGTTGGGCGTCCCCCATTGGGTCTCGAGGAGCGTCTGCTGCTGCGCGCGCCCGTAATCAGTCATCACGCCGCCACCGCTGGGGTCGACGTGACACGACTGGCAGCTCGTATAATTGTGTTTGATCATCCACGGGAACGCCGAGGCCGCCTGCGGATGGATCAGCAGGAACACCGCAAGCGTCCACGTGAGCACTCGAACAGACACGTCTGGGTCCTTCCCTCAGCGCTCACGAACGGCAGTTTTCGCCGGCGCGCGCGAATGTTCTCAAGCCTGGGTGACTTCGAAGGCGACGTCGACGTCGATGTCTGGCTTGACGGTGACGCCCATGTAGCTCGGGACGTCGACGCCGAAGTTCTTGAAATTCAGCTTCACCTGCGAGGTCACCTTCGTCGTCTGATCGGCTGCTCGCTCCGCGCGGTACTGCAGTACGACTTCTTGCGTCGCGCCGTGCAGGGTGAGCATTCCCTTGGCCTGGCCAGACTTCGTCTCACCCTTGGCCGGCACTAGCAGCTCGCTACGCTTCACCACGAGTACGGCCTGGGGGAACTTGCCCGTCTCCAGGTACTTCTCCTTCATGTGCCGATTGCGCAGCTCGATGCCCGTATCGAGGGAATCCAGCGGCACTGTGAAGGTGATGGACTGGCCGTCGTCCTGGAGCGACAGCTTCTCGGTGGTCCCCACCATCTTGAAGCCGGCAGGTCCCTTCCCGGTGAATGACACCTTGGTCGCGCCCTGAAGCGTGAACCCCTCAGCGAAAGCGACACTCGGAGCCCCCAAGAAAAGCCACAGGAACAGCACCCTCTGAACAATCATCGACCTCAGACTCATCATCAGTCACTTTCCGGCCAGTCACGGTGTTTGCCAGCAGCCGCTGGAAGCGCCGCGCACAACCCGCGGCGCCGCGCTATTGCGCAATCTCTAACGGCACGCCCCCAAGAGAGAGATTACGCGAGGATCTCGGTGAGCTCCGCGTTCGCCACGCCTCGGGTGTCCTCTCCGAACGAGGTCACAGGCATGCCGAAGACGTGCCGCATGAGGGTGTACCACATATCGCGGAGCTGCCGGTCGTTGCCCACCGAGTTATAGGCGATGTGCGTATTCCGCTTCAGGATACCGTTGCCGCCGGCGATCAGGATCGGCAGATCGAACGCATCGTGGTCGTGCGTGCGCATCTCGCTGAGGAACACGAGCGTGGTGTGATCGAGCACGGTGCCATCACCTTCGGGGATGGCATCCAGCTTGAGAGCGAGCTCTGCCACCTTACGGCCCATCCAGGCGTTGATGGCCGCGAAGTCACGGTTGCTCGGCCTCACGATCTTGTACTGGCCATTCTCCGTCGTATCGGCCAGCTCGCCTTCTCCGTGCTGGCTGCCGTGATAGTGGAGGCTGGCTCCTGCATTGTACGTGAGCCCCACGCGCGTACGGTCCGAGGCGGGGATGTTGCGATATTCGAATTCGGAACGCGCGTCATCGAGCAGGTGGGTCACCACGCGCGTGCGATCGCATTCGAAGGCGAGCGTGATGAGATCGTTCATCACGTCGGCGTGGAGCTCATGATCGTACCCGTCCTGTCCCTGGGACAGACCCTGCTGCGGGCCGGGCGGCTCGGGCACTGCGTTGGGCGCGGGAAGCGTACGGCATGTGGCCGAGACCTGCTCAGCGGCGAGCTCGAGGCTCCGCACGGTCGTCAGATACTGGTCCAGCACCTGCTGATCGCGGCTGCTCACGCGCTTCTTGATGCGGTTCGTGTCCTCTCGGACCGCGTCCAGCACGCTCTTCTCTCGCGCCTTGAGCCTGGCGAGCTCCGCCGGAGTCTGCGCGTTGCCGCTTCCGACCAACGCATCGAAGATGACACGTGGATTGACGTTCCGCTTGAGCGGCTCGGTCGGCGACTTCCACGACAGCACCTGGTTGTAGGCGTAGCTGCGGTAGTCGAAGAAGCCGGGCTTGACGCCCAGACCGGTCTGCATCGAGTTGAGGCCGGTCTGGCCCTGCAGGGTCTGCGCGATGAGCTGATCCACCGAGGTGGTGCTTCGCACCGCGGAGTCGAGGGGGAGGTTCGCCTTGCGCGCGACCTCGTCGGCGTCGATGCAGGTGGTGACGGCCGACATGCAACGCGCGTGCGATGGCTCGACGCTCGGGGTCTGCGTCTCGTCTGGCCTGACATGGCTCCACGTGTAGTTGCCCAGTCGGCTCACCATCATCACCTTGTGCTTGATGGGCTGGAAGGGCGCGAGCACGTTGGGCAGCTTGAACGCGTCACCCGAGACTGACGTTCCGAACGCGGGAGCCGTGCTCCACCAATCGTGCGGAGCGCCGTTGGGGAAGGCGCAGATCAACAAACGGCGAGGAATGCTCCCGGCCGCGGCGCGGGCGAAGCGAGGCGCGAGCGCCTCCAACCAGGGAAGGGAAAGCGCGACACCTGCTCCACGCAGCACGGTTCGGCGCGACAAGATGGTCTTCATGGAGCCTCCTCAGCGTGCCCACGGAAGGCGGGCGAAACCACGACCTGGTGAAGGAGCTCGCGGAGCGTTCCTGCCTTCCAGGTAGATGCAAACTTGGCGATCTGCGGCTCGTCATCCGGCCCCAGGCTGCGGCGCATGGCGAAGCTGTACAGCTTGCGCGGCGCGCAAGCGCCGAGTCGCGAATCCTCCGCAAGCAGCGGCAGCAGCTCCGACACGTTGGCGATGGGTGTGCCCTCGTAGACGCCGCTCGCGTCGATGGGCTGCCCCTCGTCCTGGGTGCGGTAGCGGCCCACTGCATCGAAGTTCTCGAGGCTGAGTCCGAGCGGATCGAGCATGTTGTGGCAGCCCGCGCAGGACGGATTGCGCCGGTGCACCTCGAGCCGCTCACGGACGGTTTTGGGCGTCTGGCCATCCTGCGGCGGCAGCTCCGTGATGACTCCTGGCGGAGGCGTCATGTCGGTGCAGAAGAGCGACGTGATGACGCCCTTGGCACGGGAGGTGGGCGAGGTGCGATCGCTGTGAGAGCTGAGCGTCAGGAAGGCCGGCAGCGTCAGGAAGCCGCGACGCTTCAGGGTCGTCGGGTCAGCGGCGAGCAGCGGCTGGATCGCCGTGTTCGCCGGGTGCGGGGCCAGGAACAGCTCTTTCCAGGGAGTGGTCCCGGTCACGAAGCCATACAAGAAGTCGTTGGCCTGCGCCTCGACCCCCTTTGCCACCGCCGGCGTCCATTGGGGGAAGCGGCTGGTGTCGACGTTGTGGCTCGAGAGGCGCACGGTGCCGAGCCATTGGCCGAGGAAGTGGGAAACGAAGCGCTGCCCTCGCGGATCCGCGAGCATCTTGTCCGTCATGGCGATTAGCGCCGCGTCATCGTCGAGCTTGCCGCTCTCGGCGATATCGAGCAGCTCATCGTCGGGCATGGAGCCCCAGAGCAGGAAGGAGAGTCGGCTCGCCAGCGCCGCGGACTCGAATGCGCTCTTCCCCTGTCCGGGACGCTCGATGCGAAGGAAGAACGACGGACTGCTGAGCATCACCCGGAGCACGTGCGCGACCGCGTCCACGTGGCCCATCTCCAGCGACTGCCTCGCCTTGTGGTAGGTCGCCAGGTACGCGTCCACCTCTTCGGCGTCGAGGGAGCGGCGAAACGCGCGGCGACCCAGCTTCTTCACGAGGGACTTCGGACATTCATCATCCGTGTCACTGGCGGGAGTGCACGTGACCAGGCGCGCGGTAAGCTCGGGCGACTCGAAGGCCTTGGCCACCACGTCGCGGGCGGCGTTGAAGACCGCTTCACTTTGAACCTCCGACAGGGAGGCGAGCACGCCCACGTTCGCGTCGAACTCGGACGCTGAAACCGCTGGGAAGTAGTCGGCCGGCCGAGACGTGACTCCAAGCAGATCCTGAATCGTCGCGTTGTATTCCGACGCTGTCAGCAGATGCGCCGACATCGTCTCGCCCTCACCTTGGTTCGACACAGAAAGAAAGGAAGAGCCCTCGCATGCCGAGAGCCCGAGAAATACACAGACTCCAACACGTTTGAAGGCCAAGCCGAGACGCATGGTCGCTCCTTGCAGAGACGCCGAAGGACCGAAAGGAGCTTCGGGAAAAACGCATGTCTGCAAATGCCATCGCGTCTGTAGAGACTCTGGCGGCTGTATTCGGCTCAACAAAATCGACAAGCCGTGTTCGTTTGCTCGAGGTGTGGAGGCAGGCGGTGCCTGGTGTGGGGGTAGGGAGTACCTCGCTCTCGGTGTGTGCTATGGTGTGGGTATCCATGCGCGAACACCGTGGCGTGACCTGGTTTTGCGCGGTAGTGTCTCTAAAGGGGCATGTCCGTGCCCGGGCGACTCATTCCATTGCACCAGGACGCCAGCGAGCTGGAGGTCGACCCGGCCGACTTCACCGCCGTGGTTCGGGCGTACCGCCCCTACATCGCGGGGGTGGTGAAGCGCATGTTGGGGCGTGACGACGAGGTCGACGACATCGTGCAGGACACCTTCGTGCGTGCCCTCGATGGTCTCAAGCGGCTCGAAAACCCCCTGCGGGTCAAGCCCTACCTGGCGTCGACCGCGGTGCGGCTGACGCTGAGGCGGCTGCGAAGGCGGCGGCTGCAGCGTGCTTTCGGCCTGTGGGAGCGTTGGCACCCTACGCTGCTCTCCACGCCCCGCGCCAACGGCGAGCACCGGGCGCTGTTGAGCGACGTGTACCGGGTGCTCGACGGCAGGTCGGCGGACGAGCAGGTGGCGTGGAGCCTGCGCTACCTCGAGGGTGAGCGGCTCGAGCGCGTCGCCGAGCTGTTGGGCTGCTCGCTCTCGACGGCCAAACGACGCATCGCCGCGGTGGACGCGGCGATGGAGGAGGCGCACCGTGACTGAACTGCACCAGCGTTTGGCTGAGGCGGCGCGCTCGCTCGAACCGCAGTACTCGACCCACGAGGCAACCCTGTTCGAAGCGGAGGTGCGTCGGCGCTACCGCCAACGGGCGGTGCGCCGGCGGGTGGCTCTGGCCGGGCTCGGCGTTGCGGTGCTCCTGCTGGTCGGGCTCTTCGTCCCGTCGAAGCTGCGCGGGCCCGGCGTTCCCGAGGTCGCGATCGGTGAAGACGCGCGGGTGGTGATGCCCATCGGCGCGCCGGTGCGCACCCTCCGCTCGGAGCCGGGACTCTTGTGGCTTGAGGTCGAGCGTGGCGCCATGCGCTTCCGTGTCGCCCCGCAGCATGGGCGGCTGGTGCGGGTGTCGGCTGGCGCGGTGGATGTCGAGGTGGTCGGCACTGCGTTTTCGGTCACCCGAGGTGACGAGCAGGTGAGCGTGGTGGTCACCGAGGGCCGCGTTCGGGTGCGCGCCGGAGCTCGGGAGACGCTGATGGCGGCGGGCGAGCAAGGCACCTTCCGCGCCGAGGCACTCGCCCCTGAAGCTGCCGGCGCGCCCGCCGGGCCTGACGAGGTGACCACCGAGGTGGGCGAGGACGGTGGTGTGCCCGCGATGCCCCGAGCGCCGAGCGTGACGTCGGCACCGCAGCCCCCGGGCAGGAAGAGCGTGCGTCGTCCGGCCACCTGGCGAGCGCTCGCCGAGCAGGGCAATTTCCAGACTGCATGGTCGGCGCTGCAGCGCGAGGGCGCTCCCGATGACGAGCCCGGCGATCTGCTCCGCGCTGCCGACGTGGCCCGTCTCAGTGGCCACCCCGCGGCTGCGCTCGCCCCGCTCCGCCGGGTGCTGTCGCGCTTTCGCGGTGACCCGCGCGCGTCGCTCGCCGCCTTTACCCTCGGTCGGGTGCTGCTCGACGACCTGGGCAACCCGCGAGAGGCGGCCGACGCGTTTCTCGAGGCGCACGCGCTGGCCCCGAAGGGCCCGCTCGCCCCCGACGCGCTTGCCCGCGCCGTCGAGGCCCAGGCCCGGGCGGGAGACGCCGCGGCCGCCCGCAACACCGCCGAGCGCTTCGTCGACGAGTTTCCGCAGTCGGGGCGGGTCGACGCCGTGAGACAGTGGGGGAGGCTCGGAGCACCGTGATGTTCCCTCTTTCGTCCGGGTACCCCGGCGCCGCGCAGGGGGCCCAGGCGTGATGGTCGCTGTGGTGTGGTGGGTGGCCGCCGTCTCGATGCCTGGCTCGGGGCATGTGGCGATGCGCGCCACCGGTTGCCCACCAGGCGTCGAACCTGAGCTGCGCCGCCTGCTGGCGGTCGAGCTCAAGGTGCCCGTCGACGCGGCGTCCAGCGAGGGTGACACGCGGGTGACCGTCGACTGCACGGCGCCGCGCTACAGGGTGGCGCTCGAGGTGTTGAGCCGAAAGCCCGAGCAGTTCGAGGTCGACACCTCCGACATCAGCGGGTTGGCCGTTCCCCGAACGGTCGCGTTGTTGGTGGCCGAAGCCGTCGCGCGGCTGTGGTCTTCGCCCCCAGCCGAGCCGCCCCACCCGACGGTCGAGGCCTCGCCTGTCCCACAGACCCCGCTTCCCCCACAGACCCCTCCCGCCCCACAGGCCCTGCCCGCCCCACAGGGTGCGCCCGCTCCCATCGCTGAGCCGGGCCGGGTGCAGCTCGGCCTGTTCGGTGTCGGCCGCACGGGGGCGGTGCCGCTGTTTGGCGGGGGGCTCGCGGCCGACGTGCGGCTTGGGAGCTGGGTGGGCATACGCATCGATGTGGCGTCGCTGCGGGGAGGAGCACAGCGGGCCTCGGGCTCGGTGTCGGCGACGCTGCGCGATGGGGGTGTCACCTTCGACGTGCGGGCCGAGCGGGCGCGGTGGATGGTTCGGGGCGGCGTCGGGCTGCGCGGCGGACTCGGGGTGCTCAAGGGCCTGCCTGCGGAAGGGCATGTGGGGGCTGTCACGCAGGGCGTACTCTGGGGTCCCCAGGTGGGGGTGAGCGGCGAGTGGCGGCCGTGGAGGTGGCTTGCACTCGGGCTGGGCCTCGATGGAGCCATCTGGGCCCCGCGCCTCGAGGGCACCGTGGTGGGTGAGTCGCCCGTTCGCGTCGGCGGCGCCTTCGGCTCGCTCTGGTTCTCGGGCGGCGTGCGCGGGTGGTAGACTGGCGAAAGCGATGCGCAGACGGTCGCCAAACATGCTGGTGCTGGCGCTGGTGCTCGCGGGGTGCGAGCCGATCAAGCTCGGTGGCGGCGCTGGGGTGGTGCTCGGTCCCGGCCAGCAGCAGTGCCGGCAGGCGTCGCTCCCCCGGGTGACGCCGCTGTTCGCCGAAGGCCCCGCCGAGACCGGCCCCATCATCCTCCACCGGGAGGACGGCGTCCTCGTCACTGAGGTCGCCGGGCGGGTGCGCGGCCGTCATGAGCGCGAGGAGCGCTTCGGTTCCTTCGACACGCGCTCGTTCGAGAACCGGAGCTACCGGCTCGTGGTCGAAGACGCGGTCGCGGCCGGCCGTTCCGAAATCAAGATCACGTACTACCCCATCGCCGACGTCTCGATGTACGGCCCAATCACCAACTTCCGCAGCTGGAAGATGTACGGTCTCGAGGGAAACCAGAACGGGGGCTACACCTTTCACGTCAACCAGCAGATGCGTCAGGTGTCGCCGCGCCAGCTCGAGCAGACGGTGACCGACAACGCCCGCGAAGGCCGGCCGCTCCGCGCGGGTGACATCCTCGACTTCGAGCTCGGCATCTACCTTGCCGGCGCCGATCCCAAGGATCCCGCCCCCATTGCCGGCGGGTCGTCCTATTTCTCCGACACCTTCCGCTACCAGGTCGGCCTCGGCGGCCTCACGCCAGAGACCTTCGACTCCGCCGGCATGTTGGGGCCTCCTCCCGACGCCCGCCTCGGCGGAGGCACCACCGTGCCCTTCGTCGCCCTCGCCGACGGCACCCCGGTCGAGCCGAAGTACGCGCTCTCGCAGTTGGCGCTCAACATCCAGTGGCCACACCCTCAAGGGTTTCTCGAAGGCCGCCGGCTCTTCTACACCGAGCTCGACACGGGCGCCCACGTCGAGGCGGGCAACCCGCCCCTACCGTTGCAGGGCGTGCCGGGGCCGCTGTTCAACGCCAGAAGTTGCGTCGCCTGCCATGCCTTCAACGGCCGCGGCGTGTTGCCGCCGGTGGGAGAGCAGGTGCAATCGCTGGTACTCAGGCTGACCAACGAGCCGGAATTCGGCGACCAGCTTCAGCCCCAGGAGGCCCCGGTGCGGCTCTCGCGCCTCGAGCCGCAGCCGGTGACGCTCAGTGACGGCGAGGTGGTGATGCTGCACCGGCCGGTGTTCGACGCCGGCCAGCCGCTGCGCGCGTCGGCGCGGCTGGCGCCGGCTCTGGTCGGCCTGGGGCTCCTCGAGGCGGTCGACGAAGCGACCATCCTGGCGGCCGCCGACGAGACCGACTGCGACGGGGACGGCATCTCGGGCCGCCCTGCGCTGAGCAGAGGCGCGCCGGGTGAAGAACCGCGGCTCGGCCGCTTTGGCTGGAAGGCTGAGCACCCATCGGTCTCCGCGCAGGTCGACGCCGAGCTCGAGGCCCACCTCGGAGTGGGGGAGACGGCGAGCGCGCTCAGCGGCGAAGACCGGTCTCGCCTCGTCACCTATCTGCGACTGCTCGGGGTCATACCGCAGCGCGTGACCTCGCCGGTGCAGGTCCGTCGCGGCGCCGAGGTGTTCGCCGCGGTGGGTTGTGGCGCTTGTCACCTGCGCGAGCTGACGACGGGTGGGCGCCACCCGTTCGAGGAGCTCCGTGCACAGACGGTGCACCCCTATACCGACCTGCTGCTTCACGACATGGGCGCGGGGCTGGCGGACGACTCCGGTCTGCCCGAGGCGAGTGAATGGCGCACGGCTCCACTGTGGGGCCTGGGCTTCACCGCGCAGGTGTCTGGCTCCGTCAACCTGCTGCACGATGGGCGGGCCGGCTCGGTGCTCGAGGCAGTGCTGTGGCACGGCGGGGAAGCGCAGGCGGCGCGGGACTCGGTGGTGGCGCTGCCGCGAGAAGACCGCCTGGCGCTGCTCGCCTTCCTCGACAGCCTCTAACGTGCCAAAACTCGGTGGCCGCCCCATCTCACGTCACGTGGCGACGTTGCCGCTCTTGCGCAGCAGCTCGAGCACCCTCCGCACCACAGCGGCGTCGCCGCACCGCAATGGATGACGAGCCCGCTCAACGGCTCAGGTGAACCCATTGTCATAGCGAGGCCCCGCCAGGAAGCGGGCCGCCGGCGGATTCGTCCACCGCGCGACGCGCGCGGCGTGCTCCTCTGCCGTGAGGGGCGTGAGCGGAGTCAGGGGCACAACGGCTGACCCGCTGTGCAGCCGCACCGAGGGCCTCTGCGCCATGAAGCGCTGTCCCGCTTCGGGGAGCCAGATGGTCGCAGGCTTGTCCACGCAGACCTCGATGAGGTTCGGGAAGCGCTTGGTGGATTCGAGCGCTTCCCAGGCCGCGGGATCCTTGTCGTCGCTCATGCAGATGGAGACGTAGGGCACGGGCCGGTCGATGGCGCGGATGAGCGCGGGCGTCGTTTGCAGTTGGCGCACGGCCGGGAGCAGCGCGACAGGGCCGGAGAAGATCACGCTCTCGACGATGGACCAAGCGGGGTGGCCGACGAGGGGATCGCCGGGCGCGGCGTTCCACTCCACTTCGACCGGAAGGCCGTGGTGGAACGTGCGCACGCGCTGGAAAGGACGGGCGAGGCGCGGCCGCTCGTCGTCGAGGAGCCGCTCGTGACGTTTGAGCTGGCGGTGGGTGAGGTTCTCGGCGCAATCGAGGGTGATGAATTCGCCGCGCGGGTCGCCGAGGGCAGTGAGCTCTTTCGCGCAGGCGAGGCGGAGCGCGAGATCCTCCGGATGGGCCCACACGCGGGACAGGATGGCGTCGGCGGAGCCGGCGTCCGCGGTGGGCGGGGGTGGCTTGGGCGCGACGGGGCGCACAGGGGCTACGCCGCAGGGCCAGCCGCAGAGCGCGTCCGGGTCGCCGATGTCGAGCTTCCGGTCGTCTTCGTCGAATTCGAGGCCGTCTCCCAGGTCGAGGAGCGATGGGGGATCGGAGTAGCCCTTCGCGGCGAGCGCGTCGAACCACTTGATGCAGGCGGTGAGCTCGGCCTGGGTGGACTCGAAGCGGTGGGTGTTGAAGACGAGCACGCGCGGGCGGTCGAGGCGCTTGCGGGAAACGCCGGGAGCGCAGGCCTTCTCGACCGTGGCGAGGAACGAGCGCAGCGCGGTGTCGAGCTCCGGCGTGATGTGGGGATTCAGCGCCTCGAGCCGTTCACGTGCGCGGGCGACGGCCGACGCCGCGGGGCGGCGGAGGAGCGTGTAGACGCTGCTGTCGTGCTGCGAGCGGACGGAGACGAAGTCCGCGGCGTCGAAGAAGAGAAACCAAGCCGGCGGAAGGATGCTCTTGGTCACGAAGAGCTGCCTGCCACCCAAGGCCGGGTCGAAGCTCTCGGAGTCGTAGCGCTCGAGGTAGGCGGTGATGCCCATCGCCGCGCACGCTAGCAGCGAAGCCCGGCTCCGTCGACGAGGGCAAGACGTCCAGCGCGAACGCACGGCGCAGCAGCCCCGCCTGGTCCAAGCTGGGGGCGGGCATCGACCTCTCTCTGGCACTGGTGGAGGCGGACCATGGACATGCCATCGCCATGAAGGTGGCAAAAGAGCTGGTCGTCTTCCTGACGCGGCCGGGCGGGCAGTCTCAGTTCAGCGAGCTGTTGCAGTCGCAGACGAAGGACAGCGCCGCCTTCGATGAGCTGCACCTGCGCGGTCGGTGATCGGGCGATCTGGCCAGACATCATCACGTCCAGGACGGATGCGCTCCCTCGCCATCAGCATCACCTCCCTTTCACAACGTCAGGTCGCCTGACGTCTTGCCTCAACACATTCTCGGAGCTCCGTCATGCCACCCCGTTTGTCAGCGCGCCTGCTGGCGCTGACCGCTTGCGCTGTGTTCGCGGCGGCCTGCGGCCAGCCCACCCCTGAACCTGCACTCACCGAGAGCCAGGCCCTCACGCTTACGGGCGTGGACACGGGCACCCTGGACGTGACGGCCACCGCGTCGGAGCCGCCCCAGTACTGCGAAGTGGACCCCACTGACAACAGCGCCACGGACAGCGACTTGCTCGTGCCCGCGGAGGACGTGGCGGATCTGTCGGTCACCCTGAGCGAGTCGGCGGATCCCGCGTTGGCGGGCAGCCCGCTGAGCTACACGGTGCAGGTGGCCAACACCGGCCCCGCCGCCGCCAACTACGTGTGGGTGAGCTTCCTGGTCCCGGAGGGCTCCACCTTCTCCGGTGCCACCGGGACGGGCTGGAGCTGCGAGGAGTCGGAGGGCTGGGTCACCTGCACCCGCTCGAGCCTGCCCTCCGGCGGCGCTTCCGACATCACCATCACGGTCATCCCCACGACCGAGGGCACCGTGCTCGGCGCCCTGGTGTCCGTCGTCTCTTTGGAGGAGGATCCGTCGAACGCCAACAACCACGACTTGGAGACCACGGCGATCTCGCATGAGAACGCTTCCCCGGTGAACACCGTGCCGGCCGCGCCGAGCACGCCCGAGGACACCCCGCTCGTCTTCTCCACCGCCAACGGCAACGCCTTCTCCATCGCCGACCCCGACGCGGTGAACGGGCTCATCCAGGTGACCCTCACCGTCACCCACGGCACGCTCACGCTGGACAGCACCGCGGGCTTGAAGCTCACCACCGGTGACGGGACGTCGGACACGACCATCACCTTCACGAGCATTCTGGACCTCATCAACCTGGCGCTCCAGGGCCTGACCTTCGTGCCGGACGCCAACTACAACGGCGTCGCCACCCTCACGATCACCACCAACGATCAGGGCAGCACAGGGGCGGGCGGTCCCAAGAGCGACACCGACACCGTCGAGATCAGCGTCACGCCGGTGAACGGTTCGCCAACAGAGGACTTCGAGCGCCGCGTGGTGGGCAGTGGCTGCAGCGCCGCGGGTGGGAACTGCCTGACGGGCGCCCTCTGGGTATTCCTCGCCCTGGTGGGCTTCGCCCTCTTCGGGCGTCGGGACGTCCGCAAGTCGGGGCCGCGGGTGTCCAAGGCCCTGGTCGCCCTGGGGGGCCTGGCTGTGCTGGGGGGCTCCACGCCGGCTCAGGCTCAGGCCAGCGGCTCGGCCATTGATGTCCAGCTATTCAAGCCCGCTCCGGGCAAGGAGGACGTGCTGGGCCTGCATGGCGCGGGCGTGCCGGGGAACATGAACTGGCACGCGGGGCTCTATCTCAACTACGCCCATGATCCGCTGGTCGTCATCAACCCGCGCAGCGACACGCTGCTCCAGCACCTGGTGAAGAACCAGCTCGGTTTCGACTTCATGGGCGCCATCGGCCTCGGCGAGCGCGTCGAGGTGGGAGCGGTGCTGCCGCTCAACCTCCAGCACGGCGAGCTCGACCGGCAGCCCAACCTGGAGCAGCAGTGGACGGGCGGCATCGGCGATCTGCGGCTCGTCCCCAAGGCGCTGCTGCTCTCGGGCGAGCGCCTCCGGCTGGCGCTCGCCGTGCCGGTGGTGCTCCCCACGGGCGGGGCCACGGCCCTGCGCGGTCAGGACGGTGTCGGAGTGCAGCCGCGCGTGGCCGCCGACTACGCCTTCGAGGGTGGCACCCGGCTGCTCGCCAACGTGGGCGTCAACCTGCGCAGCCGCCAGGAGCTGCTGAACCTCTCGGTGGGCAACGAGCTGGCCTATAGCCTCGGCGCCGCGATCCCGTTCCGGCTCCAGGAGCAGCAGTTCACCGGCCTGGCGTCGCTGGGGGGCGCCTTCGGACTGGGCGCCACAGGGGGAGCGGATGAGGAGGAGATCCCCCTCGAGGTGCAGGCGGGCCTCCAGTACCACTTCAGCAAGAGCGTCCTGGCCACGCTGGGGCTCGGCCGTGGCCTCACGCTCGGCTATGGCATGCCTGTCTTCCGCGTGTTCACCGGCGTCTCCTGGACCGCAGAGGAGGAGGCGGCCCGGACCCCCCCGCAGGACACCGACGGCGATGGCATCCCCGCTCCCGAGGACAAGTGCCCCACCGAGGCCGAGGATCGCGACAACTTCCAGGATGAGGATGGCTGCCCGGATCCGGACAACGACGGGGACGGCATCCTGGACGTGGCGGACCAGTGCCCGATGGGCCCGGAGGACAAGGACGGCTTCGAGGATGAGGACGGCTGCCCGGATTCGGACAACGACGGGGACGGCATCCTGGATGTGGCGGACAAGTGCCCGCTGAAGCCGGAGGACAAGGACGGCTTCCAGGATGAGGACGGCTGCCCGGATCCGGACAACGATCGGGATGGTTTCGCCGATGCCGAGGACAAGTGCCCGCTCGAGGCGGAGGTGATCAACGGCGTGACGGATGAGGACGGGTGCCCGGACGAGGGCAAGCCCGTGGTCCAGGTCCAGGACAAGAAGATCCTGATTCTCGAAAAGGTCCACTTCGCCACGAACAAGGACGTGGTGCTGGCGCGCTCGTTCCCGCTGCTGCAGCAGGTGGCGGCGGTGCTCCGGGCGAACCCGCAGCTCAAGAAGGTCCGCATCGAGGGCCACACCGACGACCGGGCCAACGACGCCTTCAACATGGATCTCTCCCAGCGGCGCGCGAACAACGTCAGGAAGCACCTGGTGGAGCAGGCGAAGATCGCTTCCGAGCGTCTGGAGTCCGTGGGCTACGGGGAGACGCAGCCCGTGGACACCAACAAGACGGCGGCGGGCCGCGAGAACAACCGCCGCGTCGCCTTCAGTATCCTCGAGGTCGAGGAAGAGTCGCCTTGACGGTGGTGCGCCCCTCTGGCCGCTCAAACAGGGCGGTGGCTGAAGTGTAACCTTCAGGGTAGGATGGCGCGGGGAGCATGAGAAGTATAGAGGCCCAGTTGAGAGCGCGCGGGGCGGTAGACAGTGGGCGCGGTGGGTCCTCGAGAGTGAGCGGAAGGTGCCGAGTCCCTCGCGGCGAATGGCTGTGGACACCCGCTGGAAGCACTCCAGGTGGACCGCGCCAGGCAGAGAGAGGTAAAGGCTGGCCAGCAAGCCGAGGTGACACTCACTGCCAGAAAGCGGCCAGCGGCGGACCTCGCGCCGGGGCGAGTGGAGGAGGAACCTGGGGCAGCTTCAAAAGCCGCAGGATGCCCCGCACAACGGGCCCATACGTCAGGTAGGCCAGCACCCGCCGCCAGCCCCCGCTCTCCGCACAGGTGAAGACTCGACAAAGGTGTCGGAGACTTCGGGTCGGAGCCTGCTGCCTTGCGAGGAGAGCGTGACCGGCAACGGGCCGACCGTCCTCCGGTTCAAGGAGGCGATCCGCAGTTGCAATGCGCTGTACGAATCCTCTGACACCTTCTGCGGCTCAAATTGGTGAGGGGGTGCAACCGTTGTTGGGAGTGGACCTTTGTTATTGTCACTCCATGGAAATACCCCACCCGCCATCTCCAGGCGCCACAGTCAGTCCCTCCATCTCGTACCGTGCCCTGGCGGTGTTCTGGCTCCTCACTGCGCTCGCCTGCTCGAGGCTGTTCGACGCGCGATTGCTCTCGGCCCTCGATGCATCCGTTCCGCTCGGACCCATGGGCGTGCGCGGAGTCGGTCTGGCCGGCGCTCTCGTGATGGCGGCCATCCTGTGGGGAGCGCTCGCGCGTCAGTCCTCCGATCGGTGGCTCAGGTACGGCTTGGCCATGGGCTTCCTCCTGGTGCCCGCGTTCTTCCTGCCGGTGTTCATCCCCCAATCCCCGGACCGGGCCTTCGTGGGCGGCGCGCTCTCGGGGCTCATCGGCATTCCGCTGGGTCTGGCCTTCCCTCGCGATCGCTCCAGCGCCATGGCCCTGCATCTGTCCATCGCCCTCGTGCTGCTCGGCTCGGCCCTCCTCTATCTGCTGGCCCTGCAGTTCCAGGCGGAGCACCTCGAATCCCTCATCGAGGGGCTGGGAGAGTGGGTCGTGTACGGGCTGCTCTTCTTCACGGCCGCCTGTCTGGTCGCTGGCCACCAGCTCGCATCCCGGTTCGCGCGATACGAGCCGGTCTACAAGTCCTTCGTAGTCGGCACGACCGGCGGCGCGCTTCTGACCATCCTGCTGCGCAGCCTCTCTCTCTGAGCGTTCTGAAGGTGCGCGCCGGGTGGGTCACCAGCCCGAACCGGCCGCGAACCCCCCCGCTTGCGCTGGCCTCGCGGACTCATTCTTGGCAGGAACTGGCGCCGCGGGGAGCAGAAATGGCCGCAGTGTCGCGGCCGGGGCGAACACACCGTGGTAGCGCGTCAGGTTCATCCGGGGCGGAGGCACCCGCGTGCCCGGAGCACGGCAACGGGTCCTGGACTCACGCCCCGCCCTGGGCGTCGTGAAGCCGCAACACATACAGGAAGTCCCGCAGGGTGCGGCCCCGGGCCACGACGAGCCCGTCGCGCAGGATGAGGTCCTCCTCCAGGACGTCCGGGAAGTGCGCCATGGGCACGGGGTCCGTCCGGCGATGGAAGGCGACGGGGTCCTCCCCCAACACCTCCCAGTACTTGCGACGCGTTACCTCCTCGGGCTCCGCGTTGCCCTGAATCACGGCGCGAGGCGCCCCCGTGGTGAGGTCGAAGAAGCGCGTGGTCTGGTCATCGGCGCGGGTGACCAGCCAATCCCCCTCCATGGCCACCGAGAACGGCATCGCCGGATGCGGCACCTCGTACAGGAGCGCTCCCGTCCCCGCGTCGAAGAGGCGCACGCGATCGTCCAGACTGCACGCGGCCACCCGGCCGCCATCGTCGGACAGCCGCACCGCGATGACAGGCTCATCGGAGGGCTGGAGGACGCGCCGGAAGCCCGCGGGCAGGTCGAAGACCTCCAGCTCCCCCGAGGCCCGGCCCACGGCGATGCGAGGCGCGCGAGCCGCCGCCGCGTACGCGGGCGCGGGCTTCAGCATCGCCTGGGTGTCGAGCACCAGCGCCCCCGTGCCCAGGTCGTGCACCATGAGCCGGGATGCCTCCGCATAGCCCGAGACGACGTAGGCCCCATCGGGCGTGAACTCCACCAGCGAGACGGGCGTCGCCGGCCCCTTCAGGGTGTGCCGCAGCTTCCCGTCCGCGACGCGCCACACCCGCACCACGCCGATTTCGATAACCGCCGCCAGCCACTGCCCGTCCGGCGAGAAGGCCATGGGCGGCTCCAGCGTCAGCTTCTTCGACGCATCACGCCCCTCCAGCGGTGGCACGGACAGCTCCCGCACCGGCACGAGGCGCTCCACGTCGATCAGCTGGACGCCCCGCCTGGAAATCTCCTCGTGGAGGCGCAGGACGGGGTAGGCGGCCAGGGCGCCGTCCGGACTGAAGCGCCAGGGCTGCAGGCCGGACTCGTTGGCGTCGGCGGGTACCGCCCGCATGTGTCCCCGGGCATCGATGGCGAAGGCCGCGTCGAACCGCTTCGCGATGGCGATGTTCCCCTCCGCCTGCCCCCAGAGGTTGACCACGCGGTGCTGCTCGGCGAGCAGGGTGGGCGGCGCGGGCGCGTGGAGCTCGCTCAGGAGCACGCCCCCGTCGGCGGCCGTCAGCGCGAAGTGCTTCAGGTCCGGCGAGAAGGCCGCGCCACGCTCGTGGCCATCCGAGGCATAGGGGCGCGTCCACAGCGTGACGCCGTCGCCCAGCTCCAGCACCTCCAGCCGGTCATACCGGAGCAGGCCCAGGCGCGACGTCCCCAGCCAGCTCACCTGGGAGTAGCGCCCCGCCCCCTTCAAGCCCTCCATCCGCTTCCAGTCCCGCGTCCGCGCCACGGCGACGCCGTCCAGGGCCGCCCAGGCCAGCCACTCACCATCCGGGCTGAAGGCCACCGTGCCGACGGACGTGTCGGAGTCCAGCCGCGCCACCTGCGCCCCCGTCTCCACGTCCCAGACGCGCACCGTGTCGTCCGAGGCCCCCGAGGCCAGCCAGCGCCCCGAGGGATGGAACGCCACGCTCAGCACCGACTGCTGGTGCCCCTGAATCGTGCGGACCTTCCTGCCCGAGGCCACGTCGTACAGGTGGATTCTCCAGCCGAGGTTGCCCACCGCGAGCAGTGTCCCCTCGGGGCTGAAGGCCACCGACGTCACCTGGCCCTCCTGGCCGGTGAAGGCATGAAGCTGCGTTCCCGTCTCCGCGTCCCAGATGCGCGCGTCGTGGTCCCTCGAGCCTGACGCCAAGCGCTTGCCGTCCGCGCTCCAGGCAATCCCTCGCACCTCGCCCTCGTGGCCCTCCATCACCAGGAGGCTCCGGGCGGTGGCCGCGTCCCAGACGCGCACGTTGTGGCCATCCGACCACGAGCCGGTGGCCAGCCGCGTCCCCGACGGGTCGAACGCCGCGCACAGCACCTGGGAGTCGTGCCAGAGGACCTCGTCCACGCCTTCGAGGGCGCCGCGCAGCGGAAGCAGGGACTCCACCCAGGACGCGCCACCCGCCGCTTCGCGCTGCCGTCGCCACTGCGCCGCCAGCGCGTGCAGGTGCGCCTCCGGGTCGCTCCAGGGCTTCGCGCCTTCCCCGGAGTAGTGCGCGGCGGCGTCGGGCGCGTCGTACCAGCGCAGCCGGTTGTAGAGACACTGGAAGAGGGCCTCGGGGTGCGCCCGCAGGAAGTCGGCGTCGAGTGCGATGGCCTTGCGCAAGACGCGCAGCGTCTTCGGGCCCACCGTGGGCCCGTCCTCCCGCAGCACGCGGGCGTCCTCGGGCGTCTGGGCGAGCGCCGAGTCCAGTGCGGCGAGCAGCGCCTCCACGCCCTGGGTGCTCAGGAGGTGTTCGAGGGTGGAGAGCTCGGTGAGGGATGCGAGGTCGTGGGGCATGGTGGGTCCTTCGCCGCGAGGCGCGAGGGGGCGCATTCTCGCGGCGACCCTCTCCCGGTTTCAATGGGCGGATTACACCTGAACCCGACTCCGTCCTTCGTCCTACCTCGGAGACGCGTTCACGCGCGGCCAGCCTCGGCGTCTTGGTGTCCCAGGTCTGGGACGTGGCGTTCCACCCATCCGGGTCATGCCGGGGTGGAGCTGCACGTTGCCGCCATCAAGTCCTCCTTGGGGGAGGTCAGAGGCGGCGGCTCGTCCAGCACCGTCTACGATCCATTGGGTCGCACAGTCTAACGGCTCTTCTGCTCTGCGCCGTCGACCTGACCAAGGAAGCGAAGCAGCTCGCTCCAGGCCTGCCGCGATGCTGTGGCGTTCAGCGCCGGTGTGCCACCCGTGGAGAAGAAGATCGGGCGAAGGAAAGTCGTAACCGTTCACCAGCTCAGGCGGTGAGCGCGAGCTGAGGTACGGGCGCGGGGTGGGTAGGAGCGAAGGCCCATGCAGGCTGCGGCGGTGCGCGGAGAGGGTCTCTGTACGGTCGCGACCCCGTCACACCCCATGCGTTAGCAAGGGCTCCTTTCGACGCACCGACGCGGCGCAAGGAGGAGGAATGTATGTATCAGAGGGGGCTCCTGCTGCTGCCCTGGCTGGCGGCTGCGTGGATGGCGATTGTCTCGGGTTGCCGGCCCGAGCAACCCGCCGATCCGGTGGGCTCGGCCCAACTGGTGGGCCGTTTCGAACACGCCGGCTTCGGGAGCGACGTGACACGGGTGACGGTCACGCTCACGGCGCCGGACCTGGCCGCTTCGCGCAGCCTGGAGCTGACACAGGATGGCGGCGAGTGGAGCGGGACCCTCACGAAGATTCCCGCGGGTGAGGAGCGCACCTTCACCGCGGAGGCCTTCGGCGCGGACGGTTCGAAGAGGTACGCGGGGCAGGTCTCGGGCATCACCATCCCCGCCGGAAAGACGGTGGAGGTCACCCTCCTCCTGCACTCGCTGAACAGGGTGCCCCAGGTGGCGAGCGTCACCGCCACGCCCTCGACCGTGGAGGTCGGCGAGGCCACCACCGTGAAGGTCACCGCCTCCGACGAGGACGGGGACGCGCTGATGTACCAGTGGAGCGCGTCGGGGTGCTCGGGAACCTGGGTGGATGCCACCTCGGCGACCGCCCGGTTCACACCCGAGGCCGTGCCCCCGGGTGGCTCCTGTGACTGCCAGCTGAGCGTCACGGTGAACGATGCTCGCGGGGGAGTGGCCCAGGGCGAGAAGAGCCTCTGCGTGGAGGCGCAACCTCCCGTGTACGCGCCGCCCGAGGTGGTGCACACCTCTCAGTCTTCCCCCACCGTGCCGGAGAGCGGCACCGTGACGCTGCGGGTGGAGGCGAGGGATCCGCAGGACAGCGCGCTCGGCTTCACGTGGGCGGCGAGCGTGGGGACGCTGGGCGCGCCAACGAGCACCGCCTCGGCGAGTGAGGTTGTCTGGACGGCGCCCGCGTGCGTGTCGGGTCAACAACCCGTGTCCATCACGGTCACGGTGAGCAACGCGCTGGGGCTGTCCACGTCCGCGGCCTTTACGCTCCGGGGGGCACCGGAATGCCTGCCCTCCGGCTCATGGTCCGCCGTGGGCGGGTTGAGCTGGGCCCGTGAGTCCCATACGGCGACGCTGCTGCCCTCGGGCAAGGTGCTGGTGATCGGCGGAGCGTTCTGGCCTACCGACGTCCGGATGACGGAAATGTACGATCCGGCGACGGAGCTGTCCCTCCTCGGGGGGCCGCTGGTGGAGCTCCGCACGTTCCACACCGCCACGCTATTGCCCTCGGGCAAGGTGCTGGTGGCGGGGGGTGGAACCGCGTCGGCGGAGCTGTATGACCCGGCGACGCGGACGTCGACCTTGACGGGCTCCATGGCCGAGGTCCGTTCCTCGCACACGGCGACGCTGCTGCCCTCGGGCAAGGTGCTGGTGGTGGGGGGGCATGACGTGAAGGGCACGGGCCTCGCGACGGCGGAGCTGTACGATCCGGCGACGGGCACGTGGAGCCCGGCGGGAACCCTGGCCGCGCCGCACCAGGCACATACGGCGACGCTGCTGCCCTCGGGCCAGGTGCTGGTGGCGGGGGGCGCGACGACGGCGGTGGAACTGTACGAGCCCGGCTCGGGAACGTGGAGCTCCACCGCGGCCCTGGGAGACGCCCGGTCCTGGCACGCCGCGGCGCTCCTTCCCTCGGGAAGCGTGCTGGTGGTGGGCGGACAGGCCACGAACACGACGCTGGCGACGGCGCAGGTGTATGACCCGGCGACGGGGACGTGGACCTCGACAGGAGTCATGGCCGAGCCTCGCGAGCACCTCACGGCCACGGTGCTGGAATCGGGTCGGGTGCTGGTGGCCGCGGGACAGAACCAGTACATGGGCTCCAGCAAGGCGGAGCTGTACGACCCGGAAATGGGGACCTGGACGTCCGCCGGCACGCTCTATATGGGCCGGGGCCTGGCCACGGCGACGCTGTTGCCCTCGGGCAAGGTGCTGCTCCTCGGCGGCCTGAGCGACTCCTTCAACGCGGAGGTATATGACCCGGTGAAGAGGACCTGGAGAACCTCCTCCACCCCCGGGATCACCGGCCGCCACAACCACACGGCGACGCTGCTGCCCTCGGGAGAGGTGCTGGTTGCCGGAGGCCGTGCGGACCGGGCGGAGCTGTACAACCCGGTGATGAGGACCTGGAAGTCCGCGGGTTTCATCTCCGAGCACTCGGGAGGCACGGCGACGCTGTTGCCGTCGGGCAAGGTGCTGCTGGCCGGAGGGGACCCCTACTTCTCCGATCCCCCGGTGGAGCTGTACGACCCGGCGACGGACAGGTGGACCTATCTGCCCTCCATGAACCAATCGCGCTCCGGGCACACGGCGACGCTGCTGCCCTCGGGCAAGGTGCTGGTAGCGGGAGGTGGCTCGGCCACGGCGGAGCTGTACGACCCGGCGACGAACACGTGGACCCCGACAGGCGACATGGCTGTCTATCGCTTCGGGCACACGGCGACGCTGCTGCCCTCGGGCAAGGTGCTGGTGGCGGGAGGTGGCTCGGCCACGGTGGAGCTGTACGACCCGGAGTCGGGTACGTGGTCCGCCACCGCGCCGCTGCGGACCTCTCGCTCCAGACAGACGGCGACGCTGCTGCCCTCGGGCAAGGTGCTGGTGACAGGAGGCGGCTCGGCCAGCGCGGACGTGTATGACCCCGCGACGAGCACGTGGACCCCGACAGGTGACATGGCCCAGTCCCGCTTCGGACACACGGCGACGCTGCTGTCCTCGGGCAAGGTGCTGGTGGTGGGGGGCTGTGCCTCCCTCACCGCCAGCGTGGAGCTGTACGACCCGGAGACGGGCACGTGGACCGTCGCGGAGGATGCCGGCCAGCTCCAATCGGGCCACACCGCGACCCCGCTGCCCTCCGGACAGGTGCTGGTGGTGGGCGGCCCCGCCTACTGGATGATCCCGGCGGTGCTCTACAACCCCTGACCGGGTCTCCGACTCCACCCGCCTCCGGTTCAACAGACAGCGGTAGTCGTACGAGCCCATGGGCTGGCGAAGTTACATCGAGGCCCACACCCATAAGCGTCGTGTGTGGGATCGAAGATGCCCCGCTCACTCCACCGTCTGTCGTCTGTACCTGCGACGCGCTCCCGCCGTCTCTCGTCACCGACACGGTGACAGCTCCCGCCTGCGCGGCGCGGAAGAAGAACTGCGCCTCCTGCTGCGGCGCCTCCAGCTTCAACTCCGCGCCCGCGCCCGACGCTGGCAGCGCCAGTTATCCGCAGTAGCCGCCGTCGCCGTACTTGTTGCAGTAGTCGATGCAGATGGAAGGCGCGCCGGGGGTGCGGCATTCGCTGCCGTCGCAACAAATCATGCTGAACCATTCAGCGTGCTTCTTGCCCTCATCGGACTGGCCGCACTTCTTCGCACACTCGTCAGCGGAACCGGTGCACGCGGTGCCGTCGGCGCACGCGATGTGCACCTCTCCGTTTCCGTCGGTCGTGGTGCCTCCACAACCCGCCAGCATCCCCGCTGCCATCAACCCTGCGATGATTGTCCTGAGCATACTGTGATGTGTCTCCTTGGGTGGGCACTGCGCGGGCCATGTTAATCGAGGTGGCCTGCCCTAGGTGGAAGGAAATGGACCTCACCGAATGAATCGGAAAGGACAGCGTCCACTGTCGACAAGGCACGTGCGGCAGCACCCGCTCCACTCCCTCAAGAGGCAGTGGGGGATGCGCCGCCTGGGTGATGAAGCACCGTGACAATCTAGCCCCGCACAGGATGCTACAGGGCCGGTGCACACAGCGGCGCCTTCTGCGAGGTGGGTCGCCTGCTCCAGAGAGGCCAGGTGATGCGGCCATCCTCCGCTCGTGACAACCGCTCCAGCGCCAGCGCGCCCCGCGCCCCGTTGCAGCACAGCCGCTCCAGGCCCTGCCTGTCATTGGCATGCAGATGCGTGTTGGCGTGTAGGGAGAAGCCCTCCAGCAAGGCGCACCGGGATTGCTTTCGGGGAGGGGGCCGCACGTCCACCTCCGTCCAGCGCCACTACGGATTCTATTGCGACATTCGAGATGGGCAGCTCGACGGGGTGACCACCGAGCTGGGAAACCGTCTGGGACGACAGCCTTCCTCTCTCGAGAGCGGTCTGAAATCACTTTTCAATGCACCGCATGCTCCAGCCGGCGGAAACGAGTCTGGCAGCGGGAGGGGGTGAGGCGGGGTTCGTGCCGCACCGCCTGGAGACCCGGAGGCTACTGCACGACGAGGCGGAAGGGGCCCACGAAGTTGATGGTGGGCCTGACGATGGGCGTCGCGGGCAGAGTGTCCGCCGGCGGCACGCCCTTGTGCTCGGTCTCATACGTGAAGTTGGTGCAAGCCCCCGCGCTGCTCCGGAAGGACTTGCTCTGGACCGTCGTGGGGGTGAACGTATCGGGCAGGGTCCGGAATGTATCGGGGGGGTCGCCAGCCACCGAGAACACGATCCGGGGCAGGCGGGTTGCGGTGATATACGCAGTGCCCGTGCAACCGACGCCGTCGTAGACGATGTCAGCCGATTGCTTCAGGATATTTCCGGTCGACTCATCCAGAAGCCAGATGAGGCCCCTGGAATCGAAATAGGGCACCGCGTCTTTCACGCGCACTCCCGGGCCGATCAACGTGTTGTTCGCATCCCGCCACACGGCGACAGGGAGCGAAGTGCCGGCGGGACCCTGGGGGCCCGTGTCTCCCTTGGGACCCTGGGGCCCCGTGTCTCCCCTGGGACCCTGGGGGCCCGTATCTCCCTTGGGACCCTGGCTCTCGGTGCAGGCAACCAGCCCTCCCAGCAGCATCGCTACGGCGAACATCCTGGATTGACGCATCATGCCTCCTCGGCATCGAAGACCGCGCGGGCACTCTGCACAGCACATCCAGGATGGCAAGGATTTTGCCCCCCCTACGCGGTTGCGTGAGAGAGGGATTGAGACTCGGAGGAGCGGACGATCGTCCGCCCCGAACGTCGGGGCGAGGGCGCGCACTCTGGCTCACCCGGGAGGCGCTGGCTACGGCGACGGCGCGCTCGTGCAGCCTCGCACGGCCCGCGGGCAAAAGACGGGCAACCTCCCGGACATTCTCGGAAGTGCGCGAGCGTAAAAGAGCGTAGGCTCCGTAGTTTTGACCCTGTGTGAGCGTTCACCGCCGCGGAGAATCCGGGCGGTGGTCGCCATGCAAGCGAAGAGGAGGGGCTCCGCTAAAGGCTCAATCTGTCACGACCAGCCCTTCTGGGGTGTGGCGGCAGGCGCCGGGTGCTGGCGTAGTTGGCGGCTCCCGTCAGCAGCCCTCCTCCGTCCCTCGGCCGCCCGCCCACTGCCCTTCACAGTTCCCCAATCCCTCCTCTATGCCGGGAGTGGTGAGCGTCAGTTCCATGCGCGAAGGAGGCGAACCTGTAGCCGAAGGTCGGTGGGCACACGTAGTACGGGAGTACAATTGTATCCGCTTTTTCTTGTATCCCTGGGACTCTTCCTGGATCCTCCAGCACGCTCACCGGGAGCGCCACCACATCTGGGAAGAGGACGCATGTACAAGACGACCCGTTTGTCATTGCTGCTGGCTGGATTCGTTTCCTTCACCGTCGGCTGTCAGCCCGAGGAGCCCGGACACGCGTTCCTCCCCGAGCTGAAGACCCACGCGGCCGCGCTCGAGGGGCAGGTGGGCACCTGGGCCGTCAATGCCTCCCTGTCGAGCCCGCGCTGGAACCACAGCGCGACGGTCATCAGCAGCACGGGCGAGGTGCTGGTGGTGGGTGACACCACGGCGGCGCTGTACGACCCCTACGCCAATGCGTGGAGGGCCGCCGCGCCTCCGAGCGTCTCGCGCACCCGGCACTCCGCGACGAGGCTCGATTCGGGCAAGGTGCTGGTGGCCGGTGGCTTCACCGGCAAAAAACCCGTCTACTGGCGCAACAGCTCCGAGCTGTACGATCCGGCCACGAACACGTGGGCTTCCACGGGGAGCCTGTCCATGCCCCGCGGCGACCACACGGCGACCCTGCTCGATTCGGGCAAGGTGCTGGTGGTGGGCGGCGTCTCCACCTTCGATTACCCGACGAACGCGGAGCTGTACGACCCGGAGACGGGCACCTGGAACTCGGGGGGCAGCACCCTGTACGGCCCGCGCCAGGGACACACCGCGACGGTGCTCTACGGCGGCAAGGTGCTGGTGACGGGCGGCACGAACCCGTGCTGCGTCCTCCAGGACGCGCAGGTGTATGAC
Source organism: Vitiosangium sp. GDMCC 1.1324 (assembly GCF_003044305.1). Lineage (GTDB taxonomy): Bacteria > Myxococcota > Myxococcia > Myxococcales > Myxococcaceae > Archangium. Next base: position 98,481 of record NZ_PZOX01000011.1, read on the forward strand.
CCGGACACGAACTCCTGGCGGCCTGCCGCCTTCCCGTTGCACGCGCGCTCGGGCCATGTCGCGGTCCGGCTCTACTCGGGCATTGTGATGGTCCTCGGTGGCGGAGATGACTCCGTGGACATGTACGACCCGTACAACAACCAGTGGTTCGCCGGCCCCTCCCTCCCCAACGGTGGCTCGGCCGTCAGCGCCACGCTGCTCTACTCGGGCGAGGTGCTCGTCACGAACAGCAACGGTCAGGCGTCTCTGTACGACCCCTCGACGAACACGTGGCTGTCCGCGGGCACGCAGCCCGTGGCTCGCGCGGGCCAGGTCGCGACGCTGCTGCACACCGGCGAGGTGCTGCTCGTGGGCAGTGGAACCAGCGTGGATCGCTACGCCCGCTGAAGCCGCGCTCCCACCCAAAGTTCCACTGCTCATCGGAGAAGCCTCCTCAAGAGCCCGTCAAGCCCATCATCCAGGGCACACCGGTGCGGCCATGACAGCACAGTCGCCAGCAGGCGATGGACCGCAAGCTGGCGACTCGAGTCAACCACGTGCCCTTCTGGGGTCGTCTACGACAACGTCAGGTGGCGGCCGTTGCAGAGGCCGAACGGGAACCCCGCCCCACGAATGTTCGTCTTGATCTTCATGTGTTTGCTCCTTGTTTGTGCTGCGTTCACTTATACCGAGAAGGGATCAAGTGTTTGTGATTTCAATTCGAGTCATCTCCGCCGTATTTTCCACGGTGATGCCCAGCTCATCCCGGAGCACGTCCAGCAAGTAGGGCAACATGCTCATGAGGCCGAGGCGCAGCACATGATGGAGCGAAAGATCCGCACCGGAGAACTTCCGAGCTGGGTGAGGGCGCTGGAGCAGCACATTGATCTGGCGCTGAACGGTTTCCATGACGCCAAGAACTGAGCGCTCGATGGCCAGGAATTCCGCTACGGCATCCGCCACGGTATCGAGCACGTCCCTCCGGGCTCCCGAGGGCGAACCCGCGCTCGAGCGAATCAGCGACCGGAGCTGCAAGCGGGCCTTCGCATCCACCTCGTCCCTCGCGGGGACGACGGCGTCTCGCAGGTGACGCAGCGCCTCCTCCCGGAACCCCCTCAGGCCGCGCTGAGCGTGCTCGTACATCTCGGCACGGCGAGCCTGGATCCAGTCCTGGCGATCGGGCTTGTGCAAGCCATTGGCCAGGATACGCTCCCAGTCTCGCTCGACACGGGCGCGCAGCCGGTCCAGGACTCCCCCCGGTTCATCCTCCACCGTGAGCAGCGCTCCGCGAATGACTTCGTAGGCGGGACCCATGTAGCGCCACAGGTTGAACTGGAGGACATAGAGCTGGAGCCCCAGCAGCCCGTAATCCACCGCCGCGGGAAGCTCAGCCTCCCAACCCGCCCTGGGCGAGGGAGCACCCGCAGCGGGCCTGCCATCCAACAGCGTCGCCAGGAACTCTTCCACCATATGCGGGGGACCGGCGCAAACACCCCGTTTCGAGAAGAACAGGTCGTACCGTTCCGTGATGCGGTGCAGCTCGGCCGCCGTCATGGACGAGTCGTATGTCGCCCCCAGCTCCGGGCTGCCGAGCAGGGTCGCCGTCACCATCCGCACGCCGTCCGTCACCCGGAACATGGAGGACAGCACGGGATCCAGCGCACCGTTGGGAACGGGCTCGGTCCCCCGCATCAGCAACAGGGTCGGCAGGGCCAGCACGGAGTAGGACACGGCATGAAGATCCCCGACCCTCAAGCTCCCGTCCGGGAGCGGGGAATGACGGCGCAGAAACTCCTCGCGAACCGCGAGCACTCCCCGCAACACGGGCTTCCAGTGCCGCGTCATCGACCTGAGCGCCGTCACGTTCATCATCGCATCGTCCCGATAGCGGCCGCCCGGGTAGGGGCACGGGCGCCACTCCGTCGGTAGATTCATGCGCAGGGAATCCGGGAAGACGTTTATCTCCCCGACGTGGCGTCCCTCCGCGTCGAGCGCAGGATGTGCGATGCGCTGAAGCGGGAGCACCGCTTCGAGGAAACCCAGTTCCAGCGGCCGCCCGGTCAACCGCTCCATGACCTTTGGGCAGTCCGGGTTCCACCACAGGGGCTCGGTGGGTGCCTTCCGCCGGGCCTCGGCCTCCAGGAACCTCCGATGGCTGTCACTCTCGGCGGTAGGAGGGCTCTGGGCCTCGCGCGAGAGGATGTTCTCGGCCAGCAGGGCCTCGAGCAGCTCCTTCACGCGCTCCCAGGGATAGGGCTCACCCGAGCTCCAGGTGGTGGCGCTGCCCGCCATGAACTGGTCCTGTTTGATCAGCGCCTCGCCGAAGGAAAAAAGCTCCGGCTCATCAAACGTGATCTCCTTGATGCCGAAAAAGAGGTGCAGCTCTCGGGTGCCCTCGGGGGTGGTCTCGTACTCGCTCCTGAAGCGACGCCGCAGGGGCAGGTACAACATTTCATGGGGATCAACCGGCAGGGTTTCCGGGCTCATGCAATGGCTCCTCGGAGCAGGACCGGAATGCGCTGGCGCGGAGGGGCGGCTGCTCCAGACACGGGATGTGGCTCTCCTCTGGATTGAGCACGGGGCGCGGCCTTGTGATTGGCGTCATTCCGCCATGCGCTGCTCGGCGGCGCGCTTGAGCCGTGCCAGCGAGTCCGCGGGACCCGCGACCAGTTCGCGCGCGAGGAGCTTCTGGAGCAGCCTGCCCCTCCACCCGGGAGGGAACGTGAAGTCTCAGTTGTAGGTGACCCGGCAGCGCCGGGGTCCAAGCTGGGTGATTCGGAGTACCTCGTGCCTGACGACGTCGAACACCCCCCTCATCCGGTGCCCGGGACCAGCGCCCAGGAGCAGGCGATCTCCAGCCACGATGGACCGATCCGGCCCCTCCCGCAGCCTCGCGTCCACCCAGTTCTCGTACAGACATGGTGTGGTGAGCTGCTCCCAGATGTTTTCGGCGGGGGCCTCGACAATGTCCGTCGGGCAGGTCTGGAATGTCATGGAGTGTCTCATCTTCAAGCGCTCCTCTCGCTCCCTTGCCCGGGCCCGCGCTCCGCTGGGGAGGCGCTCGCTCGCCTCCTTCGCTTCCTGAGCCGGGGACGGGCGCTCAGCCAGGCCGCGAGGACCGTGGCGGTGGCTGCGATGAGCGCGGCCAGAAGCTGGGTGTTGGGCCCGCCACCGTTGCCGACCTGCCCGTCACCGCCGCTGGCCTGATTGTCGACGGCTTCGTCGGGAGATGGGGTGGGCGGCATCTCGCCAGGATGCCTGACGCTCAGCGCATACGTTCCCGTCTTCGAATTGTACTCATCCTTCACCAGGATCCCGTGGGCGCTCGTCACATCAAGCGTGCAGTCGAGGGCATCCCAGCCAGGTCCAGGTCCACACCCGAGGGTGCCTGCGGAGAGGGGGCGGCGGAGAGGGTGTCAAAGAACTCCGCGGAGAGGGTGTCAAAGAACTCCCCCCGGTCCGGAGAGGGTGTCAAAGAACTCCCCCCGGTCCGAGAGGGTGTCCCCGAGAGGGTGTCAAAGAACTCCCCGAAAGAACTCCCCGAAAGGGAATCAAAGAACTCAAGAGAGGCGAGCCGAGAGGGAGTTCGGAGAGAGTCAAAGAACGCGAGAGAGGTGACCCGGCACGACACGAGGAGGAAAGGAGAAGGGAGGGAAGAGGGCAGAGAAATCCCCTCGCCTCCAGAGAGCAGCAGCCTGGCGGAAAGCCGAGACGAAGGCACGGTAGTGCTCGCGCAATTCGAGCAGGGCTTGGGGAGTGGATGCATGCCCCAAAGGCCGAGGGGTGCGCTTGAGGTGCTCGGGACGGGTATGCGGGTGCTGCTCCTGTACGGTCCGAGCTCCCAAGACAGGCTTGCCCCGGGCTCGGGCCTTGGCTTGCACCTCTGAAAGTAACGCGAGCACCGCACGCTGCTTGTCCTCCTCATCCAGTCCTTGCCAGCACGGCAGAGGCGCCAGCTCCAACTCCACCGGTTCGGCCCATTCCTCGGCAAAGGGCCCTGGCTGCGCCGCCAGGTCCTCGCTCGTGCGTCCGCTCCAGCGCTTGGTCCAGTTGAACCAGCGGAAGAGCCGGCGCGCTGGACCCAGCAACTGGGGCAGGCAGGTGAGGCCCGGCCACTCGGCACTCGTCTCCACCAGCCCTTCCTTCACACCGTGGGCGAGCACGTAGCTCAGTCGTCCCACCAGTGCGGTGTCGTCCAGCACCGGTTCAGCCGAATAGCGCCGCTCCCAGAAGCCGCCACTCCAGTCCACCAGGCGCCCAACCTTCCTGGAGAGGTTGGCGCGCAGGTACTGCATGAAGGAGGAGAGAGAGGCGCCGCGAGCCCACACCAGCAGGTGGAAGTGATTGGAGGCGAAGGTGAAGGCGTGCAAGCGCACGGAGCCGGAGCTGTGTAGAACGGCCTTGGCGAGCACCCCGCCCACCACCTCGTTCACCTCCAGGCAGGGGCGCAGCAGCAGGCGCCCTTGAAAGCACCTGGAAGTGACAAAGTAGAAGCCCTCCTCCTGGAACATCCTCAGCGGCCAGCCCATCCCCATCCCCTGCAGTCGGTTCGCAGGGCTCGATGCACCTCGTGGGCCAGCGCGCAAGTCCTCGGAAAGACTTGGAGGCGGGTCGGTTCACCCGTCCAGGCCAAGCCTGTCTACCTGTTGCTTGAGTCTCGCGTGAAGCCCGCTCTGCCGCCACTCAGTTCGGGTTCTTTGACCACCGTTTCAGGGGCGTTCTTTGACACCATCTCGGGTTCTTTGACAGGACACCGTCGGACACCGTCTCGGCGCCCCGGGGGGCCCGGAGTTCTTTGACACCAGCCCCGGACACCAGCCCCGGAGACACCAGCCCCGGAGTTCTTTGACACCAGCCTCGCCCCGAGCCCCGGAGTTCTTTGACACCAGCCCCGAGACACCAGCCCCGAGACACCAGCCCCGAGGAGTTCTTTGACACCAGCCCCGACACCAGCCCCGGACACCAGCCCCGAGCCCCGGAGTTCTTTGACACCAGCCCCGACAGCCCCGGCCCCGGGGGGGCCCGGAGTTCTTTGACACCAGCCCCGACACCAGCCCCGGCCCCGGGGGGGCCCGGAGTTCTTTGACACCAGCCCCGACACCAGCCCCGACACCAGCCCCGGGAGCTAGGCGACGAAGCCGCGCGCCGCTCTCGCAGCGGACGCCAAGAGGAGACGCTCTCGCGGCCTTCACGGCCGTATGCCGGTGAGCGCGAGGCGCAACACCCGGCGCGCGGTGAGCGGATCATCTTCGTTGGCGACGGCAATCGCGTTCGCCAGCTGCATCAGGTCCTCCGTTGTGGCGCCCGCGTGGAGCGCGCCCACCGATGACGCCCGTGCCACCAGCACGTTCAACACGTCGAGCACCCTGTCGGTGCAGCAGATCTCCTCAGCCGAAAGGCCATCCGGGCCGGCCAGCAGCGCAGCGGCAAGCCCGCGGTGAGTCGCGGTGTAGACCGTCAACTCCTCGAGCCAATCCGCCAACTCGGCCGCAGGCTCCTTGCCCGGTTTCGCGGTTGCCCGCGCACAGAGCTGCGCGACGCCATCGCGGAATACCGCCTCCAGCAGCGCCTGCCGCGACGAGAAGTGCCGGTGCAGGGTCGCCGAGCCTACACCCGCTCGCCGCGCGACCTCCTCGAGCGACGCCTGTGCTCCATCCCTGCCAACCAGCTCCGCCGCGGCCGCGAGAATCCGCTCCCGGTTGCGTCGCCCGTCCGCTCTCAACGGCTTCACACGATCCATGGCGCTCTTCTTCTCACGAAGGCCTTTCTTGACAAACGGGGGCCCCCTCCGTATTCAACCATGAAACTAAACGGTGGGGTCCCCCACTTACAAAGGAGCTGCCGATGAGCAGCAACGCTCCCGTTCTCGTCACCGCCGCCACAGGGCGTCAGGGCGGCGCCACCGCCCGGGCGCTGCTGGCCGACGGCAGGACATCCGTGCGCGTGATGGTGCGCAATCCGAAGGCGCCAGAGGCCAAGGCCCTCGCGGTGGCTGGCGCCGAGGTGGTCGTCGGGGACCTCGACGAGCGGGCGTCGTTGCGCGCCGCCTGCGCCGGGGTGCGGGCGGTCTTCTCGATGCAGTCACCGATCGTATCCGCGACGGGTGTCGACCACAGCAAGGAGCGGCAGCAAGGGAGGAACCTCGTCGAGGCCGCGCTTGCCGAGGGCGTCGGGACGTTCGTGCACACCGCGACGTCCGGCGTCGGCGACCACCGCAACGTCGAGGGCTGGGCGGAGGGGCGCTGGAAGGCGCACGAGGCGTACTGGGAGAACAAGCTTGCCACCTGCGACCTCGTACGCAACGCGGGCTTCAAGCACTGGACCCTCATCCTGCCCTCCACTTTCATGGACCATCCGATGTTGGATCCCGCCGGCTTCGTCGACGGGCGCCGGTTGCTCACGGTGATCAGGACCGATCGGCCCATCGCGCTGATCGCGCCGGAGGACATCGGCAAGTCGGCCGCGGCGGCAATTCATGATCCCGCGACGTTCAACGGTGTGACGCTGCAGCTCGCGGGTGACCTGCTCACGCTTCCTCAGATGGCCGAGATCCTCTCGCGCCTCGACGGCAAGGAGTACGTAGTCCAGTCCGGCACGATCGAGGAGGCCGTCGCGGCCGGCCTGCATCCCAGCGTGGCGCGAGGTCTGACGTACATGAACGTCTCCCCGGTGCTGGCACGGCCCGAGATCGCGCGTTCCTACGGCCTTTCGCTCATGAGCTTCGAGACCTGGGCACGCCAGCGTCGCGGGCTGACCTGACCAACCGACATCCACGCAAGACTCTCGACGGGTTCGCCCTTCGGTTTGCGTCAGCGAGAAAAGGCCGAGTTCCTGACGGAACTCGGCCCTTTCTTTTTGTGCTCAGGATTTCAGTTCAGTTTGAGCACCGTCAGCATCGCTTGCTCTATACCCCGAGCCGGGCCGTTATCGCTATCGGAAACCTCCAGGGTAATCACATCCCCCTTGTTCAGGTGGAAAACCTCTCTGGTCGCCAGTCTGTTGCAACGCTTTGAGTTGACAGTGACGCCGTTGGAAACCCACCGGCCGGAAGATCTGCCCCCTTGAGGTGGGCCACAGCCGGGGCGCTGGCGTTGCATACAAAAACTGGTGCATGGAGATGTCCGCGTGGGTCTGTTGGCTCACCCGGGCGTAGTCCTCGAACATGGCTTCAAGGAGCCCACCCCCACGCACGCTGGGGTGGAGGAACCCGATCTGGACCTCGGCCAGGTGTCGGCAGTGGGGAAGCTTGCTCTGCCGCAGGAGCCCCATTCCGAGGACTCTCCGATCCTGGGCGGAGGCAAGCAGGAGGTGCGAGTTGCCCTTGGTGATGGCGACTGGATCCTCCTGTGCCAGGTGGAGACGTTTCCAGTCATCGGGCTGGAGTGACCCGAGGTCATGTGCGCCCGCCCGACGGCCCATTGCGTCATCCGCCACGTCGCGTTCACAGGGAGCGGCTCCGCGGCGTCATTGGGTTGGGCCTGGCTGGGGCTTCCGCATCCAGGGCGTATGTCAGAGCCATGGCGATGATGGCGCTCCTCATCCAGTGGCTTCGTCGTGCGCTTCGTTGGTCCACATAGTTTAGATGTTGTAGATGTATGTAGGTTGCAGGTGCTGTCAGGTGGTTCCTGATCGATAGATTCTCAATACGAGATCTGTTGACGGATTCTGAACACTACGGGTACCTTGTTTTTGTTTTCCAAAAAAGCTGAGTACGTACGAGGGAGATGTCAATGACCGACGCACTGGCGACGCTCGACAATGGGGCGATCAAGATCGAGTCTGGGTTGTACAAACTGTACACCGCGGTGACGAGCAGCGACTTCAAGAGCATCCGGGAGCAGCTCCCGAGCATCATCAAGGACACCGTCCTCAAGACGCTGGGAGGGCTCCTCGAGCAGGTGACCGCCGTCGTGCGTCAGTTCCTGAATACAGACATCCTGAGTAAGATCACCTCCGTGCTCGAGGCGGGCAAGAGCGTGGTGGAGTCCGCGACGGACCTGCTCCCCGAAGCGGCACGCAACCTGGCGGATACGGCGGCGCGATTCATCAAGATCGTGCTCGACTTCGCGGCGGCCGGTCTCAATCACATCAAGGCCATCGTCGACCTCCTGCGCGGCATTGGCATCGCCCTCTCGGGTGGAACCCCGACGTTGGATGCCGCGACGGTCGCCATCCTGGCGCCGGCCGCCTAGCCCTCGGTCCACAAACCCCCAACCCGTATGGGAGAGCCCATGGCAGGCGCCCTCGTCATTCCCGGTGTGCAGGTTGCCGTTGTCAAACAAGTGCTCCCTCAACAGCTCTCGCCGTCCGGAGTGTTGGGGCTCATCGGCTTCACGGAGATCAACCCGGGCAAGACCGTCCGGGTCTCCAATTTCGGCCGCCTCATCGAGCTGCTGGGCCGTTCCACCGCGCTCAGTCTGCCCGAGGCCCGCCAGGCGCTCGACAATGGCATCTCCGAGTTGGTGATCTCCCCGCTCGGCAGCGCCACTGGAGCCCGGGCAAGCCTCACCTTTCCCAAGAAGGATGCGACGCCCCAGGCCGCCGGCTTCAGTCTGCTCGCGCGGGCGCCCGGACCCTGGGCCAATGGCATCTCGGCGTCGGTGAAGTACCGGCAGAACCTCGACAACTCCACCTCGTTCGATCTCACCCTGGCGCGGCAGGACGGCACCACCGAGGTGTTGCGCAACCTCAACACAGACAAGCAGGACAGCGCCCAGTACATCGTCAAGGCGCTCGCGGATTCGTCCATCGCCCGGGTGGACACGGACAAGCCCATCGGCTGGCCCCAGGAGAGCACGCAGGTCTTCGTCGAGGGCAAGGACGCCACCCCCACGGACTACGCCGCGGCGCTCGCCCGGCTCAAGGACGAGTCGGACGTGGACATGGTGCTCGCCGCCGTCCAGGACTTCTCCAATCCGGCTACCGTCGCGCGCATCTACGGCGACGTCATCAGCCACTGCAACAACCTGAGCGACGAGTGCAAGGGCCGGATCGGATTCGGCCAGGTTCCGGCGGGCAGCACCACCGCGGCGAGCGTGCAACTGGCCAGCAACCTGGTGAGTGACCGCTTCGTGCTGGTGGCGCCCAACGGTGTGGTGGGCGCGGTCGCTGGCGTCGTGGGCAACCTGTCCTACTTCGACTCGCCGACGTTCAAGCGGGTGTCTGGACTGGGCGTGCTCGACAATGCGATCACGGTGGAGGACCAGCGCGCCCTGCTGACCGGCCGCGTGGTGCCCATCGTCACGGAGCGCGCCAAGGGCACCGTGGTGTTGCGCGGGCTGACCACGGATGGGGATCAGATCAACGTCCGCCGGGTCGCCGACCACGCAGTGCGCGGGATGAAGATGATTGGCGACCTGTTCATCGGTCTGCTCAACAACGCCGACGGACGCAACGCGCTCAAGCAGAAGCTCACCGAGTTCCTGGTGCAGATGCAGAAGGAGGGAGCGATCGTGCCGTCCACGGATGGTACGGATCCAGCGTTCAAGGTGGAGGTCTATTCCTCCCAGGCCGACTTCGCGCTGGGCATCGTCCGGGTCAACATGGCCATCCGGCCGGTGCGGGCCATCGACTACATCTACGCGACCATCACGGTCCAGGTCTGACGAGGACATAGCCCATGCCCACGGTATTCTCCGCCAATCGCAGCAATGTCCTCGTCGACGGCAAGCAGGTCGACGGGCTCCAGTCGCTCGTCTTCCGGGTCGTCACCGAGCGGGAAGACATCCGCGCGGTCGGTTCCAACGAGCGGGTGGACGTCATCTTCGGGCTGCGCACCGTCCAGGGGGAGCTGGCCATCCGCTCCACCAGTGTCGCCATCGACGAGTTGCTGGACAAGCGCAAGAAATTCCAGCTCGTCGCCAACCTGAAGAAGACCGAGGGAAGCGACGACCTGCGCAGTCTGTCTTTCGACGACTGCTTCGTGGAGGGGAAGTCCTTCTCCATGAGCGCGAACGGCAGTGCCGTCACGACGTATGCCTTCACCGCCACCCGCATCCGGGAGGAGTGACGCATGGACGGGGAGGCGCGCATCGTCGAAGTGGATGGCCAGCGCTTCCGCGTCCGCTTCGATCCGCTGGAGGGCTCGTTGGAGGTAGAGACTTCCGGGGGCGAGCCTGTGCGGCTGCTCGCCTTCCGCTTCGACGCCTACCTCGCGGCCTTGGACCGGCATGTCTACGTGGGGGCGGAGGGGTTGAGCTTCGACCCGGGCGCGTTCTCCCGGGAGGTGCTCGAGCACTCGGGCGTTCCCGTGGCGCTCTTCGCCGAGCTGTCCCCGCTGGCGCTGTGGTGGGCCGCGGCCGGAAGCGGGGCCGGGCCGCGAGAGCCCGCCTCGGACGGCTGGGTGGATGTGGGACCGGTGCGTGTTCAGTTGCGGCCGTGGACCTGGGTGCGGCGTGGCCGGGCCCTGAGCGCGAGTGTCTCCACGCGTGACGACGGCACCCGGGCACTCAGCCTGGAGCGCTACCTGCGTGAAATGCTCTCCGCCTCCATTGTCGCCACCGAGCCATCCGCCTTCTCGCTGGAGTCACTCAGCGGCCCTGAGACCGCCGCCCTCATCGACGCCGCCGTGGCCATGAACATTCCCGGGGAGCGGCTGGAGGATCAGCTCTCCCGGAGCCGCGAGCCCGAGGGCCAGGCGCTGGCACACCTCACGCTGCGCCTGTGCAAGGCGCTCGGGTGGACGCCCTCCCAGGTGTGGGAGGCGCCGGCGGCGGAGGTCGATCGTCTCCTCTCGCTCCTGGACGTGGTGGAGGTGCCCGCGCCCGCGGCGGCCCCGGCGGGTGCCTCGGGACTGGCGAGCCATCCGGATGCCGTCGTCATCCAGGTGGAGGAAGGCTGATGAAATCCCTGGTAACGACCCGGGAGCTCTGCGCCTTCTTGCTCCGGCCAGTGCACCGCGTGGTGGGGGAGGTGAGCCGGTCGCTGGATGCCGGGCTCGCCGAGCCCGAGGTACGCTCCGAGCACGTGGACGCGGAGGTGACGACCCCCGTCGCCGCGTGGGATGGGCCTGGGTCGGAGCTCGCCCCCGAGCAGGCTCCGCTTGCTCCGCACGCCGCCGCCGTGTCCTCACCGCCTCCGCACACTGGAGGGCACGTGCCTTCGCGCCGCGCGGAGGATCCCTGCGCGCTCCCGGGCTCAGGCGTGACGCCTTCACCGCGCGCCACTCCTCGTACGTCGGTTTCCCTCGGTGATGCGGTCAACTCGCGGGAGATGGCTCGAGAGGAGCACTCGCCGGGCGTCCGTGCACGCTCGGCCCCCCCCGAGAGGCGGCCCCTCCGTGTCCTCTCGCTGGCGGCCTCGACGGGTGTCAGGCCGGTGAGTGGCGCGGGCGAGCAGGTCGGCGGCGGCGTGGCCTTCCGCCCCTTCGGTCCGTCGGTCATCAGGAGCGAGAGTGGCGCTGGCGAGCAGGTCGGCGGCGGCGTGGCCTTCCGCCCCCTCGGTCCGTCTTTCATCGGGAGCGAACGCGCTGGTGAGCCCGCCGCGCCCGTCACCGCGAGCCCCGCCGTGGCGAGCGCGGAGATGTCCACGCAGGCTGGGCCGAGCGCACAGCCGGAGGTGGCGGCCCACCCTCCACGGAGCGTGGCGGCACTCCCGCTCGCGCTGACGGCACCTCCTCACGTTGAGCGCGTGACGGCACCTCCTCACGTTGAGCGCGTGACGGCCCGTGCTTCATCGGCCCCTCTGGAGGCACCGGCGGCGTCAGGAGCATTCGTGCCCACTCCGGTTCCGCCCGACGCTCCCGCGGCGCTTGGGGCCCCGCGGGCTCCTACGGCCCCATCTTCACGGCCAGGCCCACGGCTCGTGTTCCAGCCGGGACCCCAGGTGAGCCCTCCGCCCTCGTACACCTCCGCGGCTCCGAGTGAAGCCACTCGTGCGTGGCAGCCGCCTCCCAGCCGTGCCACCACCGAGGTCGCCGAGCGCGTCTCGAGTGTCATGGCGCCCGTGTGGAGCGAGGCCCAGCGCGTCAACGGGAGCTCGTCTTCGGCCGCCCCGTCGTCCTCCGCTCGCGCGAGCGGTGCGCCATCCGCCTCGCCCGCTACCGAGGCCCGCAACACCTTCAACGTCAACGTTCATCTCGATTCGGGCGCGGGGAACACCGGCACGCGCCGTGAGGAGCTCGAAGAGACGCTGGTGGACATCCTTCGCGAGACGGCTCGCCGTCACGGGCTGGAGGTGTGAGCCATGGCCGGCCTCTCCTATGACGTCAGCATCGGCGGCCTCCAGGTCTCCAACTCGAGCCGGGGTGGCACGCAGCTCCTCTCGCTGTGGAGCGCGCTCACCCTGGATGGCGGGGGCGGCCACTGCGCGGTGGAGCTCGCCGCGTCGGAGCTGTCTCCGCCCAAGCCCAAGGACAAGGTGGCCATCCGCCTGGACGGCGGAAGAGGGAGCGCCTCCGTCTTCACCGGGCAGGTGCGGGAGGTGAGCGCCACGGCCATGGGCGTGCGTGTCACCGCCAGCGATGGGCTCGTCGAGCTCTCCCGCATCGAGGTGGCCTCCGCCTACAAGGACTCAAGCGCTGGTTCCATCGTCAAGGAGCTGCTCCAGAAGGCGGGGCTGTCCGCCAGCTCCGTGCAGGACGGGCCGAAGCTCGTGAGCTACGCGCTTCATCCGGGGCCCTCGGCGCTGCACCACGTCACGCGGCTCGCGGAGTCGTGTGGCTTCGATCTCTTCACGGACGGCGAGGGCAAGGTCCACTTCCAGAAGCCCCGGTCGAGTGGCGTGGACCACACCTTCACCTATGGCGAGCAGGTGCTCGACTTCGAGCTTCGGCGTGCCCAACACCCCCGCGAGGGCGTGGTGGTGTGGGGGGAGGGGGCCGCTGGCTCCAAGGGCGCGGACAAGGCCCACTGGCTCACCGCGAATCTCTCCAAGGTCAGCGGCAAGGCGTCGCTCGGCGCGAGCGGCGACGTACGCGTGGGCAGCGCGGGCGAGCACACGCTCCAGGTGCGCGACGGCGCCGTCCGCAGCCGCTCCGACGCTGAGGATCAGGCCAAGGGACGCATGGGCCAGGTGGCTGCTCGCGCGGTGGAGGGCTTCCTGCGTGTGACTTGCAGCCCGGCGGTGAAGCCGGGGGATCTGGTGAAGCTGGACAAGCTCCCGCGTCAGCACCCCGCGAGCGCACTGGTCTCTGGCCAGGTGCTTCGGGTGCGCACGGTGCGGCACACCGTCAACCTGCGCCAGGGTTACGTCACCCGGATGGAGTTCTGACATGGCGGTGCGCATCGGGAAGATCGCGCTCGTCGGCTTGAGCAACATCTACACCGAGGACACCCGCAGCCTCGTGCAGCAGCGCGGCCCGGGCATGTCCGGCAGTGTGACCCAGGATCTGGGCCGCGAGCCCGTCACCATCGTCATGGAGGGGGTGCTCGTCGGCGACGACACCACCGCCGCCCTGGAGGAGTTGCGTCAGGCGCAGACGAAGGCGAAGCCCCTGTCGTTCGCGGCGGATGCCATCGCGGGGGCCTCCCTCACCGACGTCCTCATCGTTGATTTCCAGGTGAAGCAGCTCGCCGGGTACCAGGGCCGCTACAGCTTCTTCCTGCGCGTGCGCGAGTACACCGAGCCTCCGCCGCCGCGTGGCACTGCCGCCGTGGACGCGGGCGTGAAGAAGGATGCGCAGGCCTGGGCGAAGGGCTCCACCGCCGCCGCCGCGGTGATCCAGAACCCGTCCTCGCTCATGTCCGCCGTGGACAAGAACCCCGACCTGCTCGGCCACCTGGGCGCGAGCGAGCTGGGCAACATCGTCAACAGCACCAAGGACAGCCTGAGCGGCAGGAACTTCGGAACCCTGATGAAGGCGCTGGGCAAGGTGAACCCGGCCATCATCGGTGACTTCATCGACGTGGTGCGCGGTTCGGGCAACCTCGGTGATTTCATCCAGAAGCTCGCCACCGAGGGCGTCAACCTCATCCACGAGCTCACCGGCGTGGACCTGGGCGCCGCGCTGGACGTCATCAAGGGCATCGCCGGGGCGAGCGACTTCCTCGCGAAGCTCCAGAAGGTCGTGGGGAGCGCCACCCAGCTCGTGGAGACGATTGGCGCCTTCGACCCGCTCGCCGGCTTCGAGGCGCTGCCCAAGGACGGTTTCAAGCCCTCGAACGTGCAAGGAGGAGGTTCGTGAGCACCACCCGGGACATCGTGAGCGCCATCTCCGAGCTGCTCACCTCGCTGGACGCCCTGCTCAAGACGGACACGGTGGATGCCGTCGTGTCCCTGGCCCGGCGGCTCGGGGTGGGCCCCATGGTGAAGACGGGCATCGAGACGCTTCAGGGTCTCTTCACCCAGCTCGTCGCGTTCCTCGACAAGGTGAAGGTGGCCTTCAAGTCCGCCGTCCAGGTGCCCCAGCTCATGGAGCCGCTCGACTCCATCCTGGAGATGCTGGAGCCGATGGCACAGGGCGTGACGGAGATGGTGGGCCGCATCCAGCACACCGCCACCATCGTCATCGCGAACCTCCCCCAGCCCGAGGACCTCGCCCTCATCCAGGGGCGTTTCACCGAGCTGCGGGCCACCCTGGGCAGCTACCGGGAGAAGCTGCTCGAAGCCCCGCCGCCCGCCGCGGTCCCCGCACTACCCGCCGGAGGTTCCCGATGAGCGACCTGGTCACCATCATCCGCGCCATCATCCGCGAGGAGCTCAAGTCCCTGCGCCTGGGCGACGTGGGCGTCGTCACCAGCGCCTTCCCCCACGCGGACGGCGACTCCCACAACCACGAGTGCAACGTGAAGCTGCGCGAGGGCGAGTTGGAGTTGCGCAATGTGCCCATCGCCACGTCGCACATCGGAATGGTGAGCGCGCCCAATCCCGGCGATCTGGTGCTCATCTCCTATGTGAATGGGGATCCCCAGCGGCCCATCGTGGTCGGCCGGCTGTACTCGGACGAACGCAATCCGCCCGTGCACGCGGCCGACGAGTGGCGCGTCGAATCGCCCCTCAAGGGCAAGACGTCCCTCGCCATCGACAAGGATCAGTCCGTGGTGGTGACGGCGGGGAAGACCATCCTCACGCTGAAGCAGGACGACGTGGTGTCCATCCAGGGACCCTCGGACTTGAAGATCGAAGTGGATGGCAATGTGCAGGTGAAGTGCGCGGACTGCACCGTGGACGCCTCGGGCAACATCGACCTGGGCACCGGGGGCGGTGGCGTCATCACCGACAAGACGCACAAGTGCTACTTCACCGGAGCGCCGCTGGTGGGCTCCACCACCGTCAAGGCCAAGGGGTAGCGCCATGCCCGCCCCGACCGCCTCCGAAATCGAGAACACCGCCAAGGGCGCCCTCCAGTCCGCGGGCCTCCGGGGCGAGAACGCGCCCGATCTGGCCGCCGCGATGGGCCAGTGCATCGGCCAGGCGCTCACCCTCTTCGTGTCCATGGCCATGGTGATGCCCGGCATCCCGGCGGCGGTGGTGCCCCTCACCGGGGCCGGCAGTACGGTCGGCCCGGGTCTGCTCATGCCGCCGCCCGCGGGGGGCCCGGGAGCGGGGCAGCTCGAGCCCCTGGCGTTGGGGGCGTTGACCTCCCACCAGCTCAACGGCGAGCAGAAGCCGGCGCTGGCCAAGGCGCTCGCGCAGACCACGGCCCAGGCCCTGCTGCTCTTCACCTCTCAGGTGATGGTGGCCCCTGGCATCGCCGTGGCTGGCTTCGCCACCAGCGCTCCCGGGATGCTCCAGGGCGCCGCCCCACCCAAGCCCCTGCTGGAGCCGCTGGCCATGGGCTTCCTCACCGCCGAGGGGTTGCGCGGGAAGAACGCGAAGGACCTGGCAGGCGCCATCGCGGAGACGCTGGCGACCTCCCTGGACGCGATGATGAGCCGGCTGAAGGTGATGCCGGGCATCCCCTGTACACCGGCCGCGACCGCGGGGCCGGGGAGGTTGCTCTGACATGTCCGACGTGATGAAGACGGATCTGCGGCTGAGCTTCGATGACACGGGGGTCGTGGACATCGTCCTCGACAGCGGTGGGGCGGAGGCGGTGGACGGGCTGGACAACCTGGTCCAGGCGCTCACGATGCGGCTGCTGGTGCGCCAGGGCGAGCTGGATGATCTGGGCCACCCGCGCCACGGCAGCCGCATCCACGAGCTCATCGGCGAGCCGTTGGACCGCGCGAACCTGGAGTTGCTGCGCCGCTTCGTGCGTCAGGCGCTCCTGTCGGACCCCCGGGTAGAAGAAGTGATGAAGGTGACTGCACGGGCACGTGAGGACGTGCCCGGCGTGGTGGAGATCGAAGCGGCCGTCAGGGCCATCACCGGTGAGCCGGTGGAGCTCGCGATGGCGCTGGACCTGGGCTGATCAGGCCCACGTGAGGAGCACATGTCTTTCGGAGAGCACCAGGCAATGACCGGAGTCCTCACCATCGAGCTGCGCGACAGCCAGGGCGCGCTCGTGGACCAGCGGCGGGTCCACAACCTCATCACGCGCGGCGGCAAGAAGCTGCTGGCCAACCTGCTCATGGGCAAGGTGGACGCGCTGCCCAATGCGTGGACCATTGCCGTGGGCACTGGCTCCACCCAGGCGCAGATGGCCGATGTCGCGCTCGCCATCCCGGTGGATGGCGCGGACGCTCGCGTGGACGTGATCGCTCCGGACGACACGAGCGTGGTGTGGGCCACCGTGACGGCGACGCTGCCGGAGCGCAAGCAGGGGGAGGTGCAGCCGCTGACCGAGGCGGGCATCCGCATCAAGACCAAGGCCGGCGTGGAGGGCATCCTCTTCAACCGGGTGATCTTCGCCCCCGTCAACCGGGGGCCCAACATGCAGATGACGCTGAGCTGGGAGATCACCTTCTGAGAGGTTCCAGATGAGCGCCCTCTTCGACTCCCAGTACATCAGCTACAGCGCCATCGTCGAGCGTCTGCTCGAGGGAATGGGCCCGCGTTCGGATACGACCGATGGGGGCGTGGTGCGCACCCTGCTCGAGACGTATGCGCGGGAGATGGCCACCTTCTACGGCATGCTCGAGCTGGCCTACCAGTCCGGCTTCCTCGACACGGCCGAGGGAGACGCCCTGGACAACGTCGTCGCGGTGCTCGGCATCCAGCGGGCACGCGCCGGGCGGCTCACCGGGACGGTGGAGTTCAGCCGCTCCTCGCCCGCGCCGGAGGACATCGGTATTCCCGCGGGCCGGCAGGTGACGGGCACGCTCACGGAGGGTACACCGCTTCCGCTCTTCGCGACGGTGGAGGAGGCCGTCATCCGGCGCGGCGAGATGCGTGTCACCGTGGGCGTCCAGGAGCTCCAGGCGGGAGAATCCGGGGGGCCGCTGCTGCCCGTCATCAACCCGGGCAGCCTCAACCTGATGCCCCGGCCCATCCTCGGAGTGGAGACGGTGAGCAACCCGGATCCGCTGCGCCGCTCGAGTGAGGATGAGACGGACGATGGCCTGCGCGCCCGCGCCCGCACCGCGCTGCGCGATGGGGAGAAGGGGACGCTGGAGTCCATCGCCGCCGCCGTGCGCGAGCAGGGCATTCGTCAGGTCACCGTGCGCGAGCCCGTGGACGGCCCCGCCGGTGTGATCGACGTGGTGATTGGCGACCCGGACCTGGAGAAGGACGCCGGCCGGGTGGCGAGGGTGGATGCGGCCATCCGGGCCTCGAAGGCCGCCGGCGTCCGCGTCAACCTCAACTACGCGCGCAGCATCTACCTGCAACCCACCTTCCAGGTGGAGCCCGCGGATGAGAACCTGGACGAGCGCGGCTTTGATCGGCTGCGCGCGGAGCTCCAGTCCCAGTTGGTGCGCTTCGCCGCCGGCCTGTCGGCGGGCACCCTGGTGAGCCGCCGCAAGCTGGAGGCCGTCCTCTTCGGCAACCCGGCCGTGCGCAACGTCACCGACGTGAAGATGCTCACCTACTCCTGGAAGGAGGGGGTGCTCGTCGCCGAGCAGGAGGCACGCGAGACGGGCGCCAGCCGCGACTGGCGCATGGGGCCGCTCGAGCTGCCGCTCATCGATCCGGACCAGAAGCCGCCCCTCATCATCTGGTACCAGCCGCTCTACTACCGGCTGGACCTGGTGGTCTCCATCAACAGCAACGATCGCCGCGCTCCGGACGTCGTGCGCCAGGACGTGCGCACCGCGGTGGAGCTCTACGGCGCGGACCTGGGCCGGGTACCGGCGACGGGCATCCAGTGGACGACGCTGGAGCTGGCGCTCCTCTCCCGCGCCAACGTCAAGGAACTGCTCGGCGTGGTCATTACCGCCGCGGACACCGGGCTCGCCACGGTCCTCAAGAAGGTGACGCCCGACAAGGACACGCCCCCCGGCTTCGTGATGAGGGAGAACGGGCGGCTCGTGCTGGGTGGCGCCGAGATCGTGGGGGCCACGTGACACCCGCGCAGCGCACGCGCCGCATGCTGGAGATGCTCCCGCTGTTCCTGCAGCGCGGTGGCAACATCCGCTTGATCCTCGACGTGCTGGGGCAGGGGTTCGGGGAGATGGAGGGCGGCGTCACCCGGCTGATGCGCTCGCGCTGGCATACGCTCGCCCAGGGCTTCTCCGCGCGCGACACGCCGATGCGGAAGGCGGAGAGCGAGCTGGGGCGGCTGGCCGCGCTCTACGGCCTCTACGCCAGCCGGGACGAGCGGGACGACGCCTTCCGCCGCCACCTGGCCGCGCTGGTGGGCTTGCACCGCGTGGGCCTCACCACCGCGCCCGCGCTCCTCCAGCTCGTCGCCATGGTGTACCTGGCCGAGCAGACGCCGGAGATCTCCTGGGAGGGGCGGGTGGCCGTGGGCCAGTTCGA
Source organism: Vitiosangium sp. GDMCC 1.1324 (assembly GCF_003044305.1). GTDB lineage: Bacteria > Myxococcota > Myxococcia > Myxococcales > Myxococcaceae > Archangium. Next base: position 117,198 of record NZ_PZOX01000011.1, read on the forward strand.
GGTGCGCGAGCCGGATGGCTCGCGGCGCGCGGTGCGGGTGGAGCTCGTGGACAACCCGCTCAGTCCGGCCTCGGCCCGCTTCACCGGTGCGAAGCCGGGTCAGTGGTTCGTCATCAGCAACGCGGGCCTGGACACCACGATGCCGGAGCTGTCGCTGACGGCGCCCGCGGACCGGGACGTCGCCGTGCCCATCCTGACCCAGCAGGAGACGGGCCTGAACGTCATCTTCGTGGGCGTGGTGCCGAGGAAGGCGACCCTGACCCTTCGCCACCAGCGCGTCCCGCTGATCGACGGCACGCCCTCGCAGGCCCCCGTCATCCTGGCGAGTCCCACCCGCTTCGTCGCCCAGGGCACCCTCAACACCGAGTCCCGCTTCGGCGAGCGCGGCGCCCCCCGTGCCCGGTTCTCCGTGTTCGACGAGCAGCGCAGCCTCCCCACGCTGCCGCCCGGCGAGAGCCGGTGGAGCTACGACACCCTGGATCGCGCGACGCTCCAGTCCTATGTGCCGGGCTGGCCCGCCGCGCTCATCAACACGGCCCTGACGGTGAAGAGCTCGCCTCCGGTGGATCTGGCACTGCACTGGACAGAGGTGGCCGCGGCGACGTTCGTGCTGCGCATCCCCGCTGACTATGTGCCCCCGCGCTACCGGCTGAAGGAAGGCGACACCGAGGCCCCTCCCGTTCCGGGCCTGCCCGGCCTGGTTCGCGACCTCGCCCGGGCGCTCGAGTATGGCCGGGCCGCCGGGGTGCGGCCCCGCATCGAGTTCACCCTGACCCTGCCCCCGGAGGCGCTCGAGCTCGCCGAGAGCACCGCCCGCATCGAGACGAGTCAGTCGTTCTCCGAGGCACTCGAGGTGAAGGACCCCATCCGGGCCGTCGGGCAGGCCGTCGAGTTCAAGGAGACGCTGCCCGAGATGAAGGAACGCCTCTCCTGGTCCGGAACCTTCAACGCGACCCGCTTCAACACGTCCGTCTTCAAGTGAGCCATGACCGAGCCATTCTTCAAAGCCAACCCCGGGGACCCCATCCTCTCCGAGCAGTGGAACAACATGCAGATCTCGATGCGCGACGAGATCAGCACGAAGATCATGACCCACACGCACAAGGGCGGGACGGATGGGCCCCGGCTCAGCGGGGATGCCATCGATCCGACCGCGGTGCTCTCCGTGCAGCGGGTCACCGCGGCCGTGAAGCTCATCGTCAACACCACCGACGTGGAGGCCACGCTCGCGAAGCTGAACACCGAAAAGCTCTCCCTTGCTGGCGGAGGAACCATCACCGGCGGGCTGTCGGTCACCGGCCCCCTCACCGCCAGCTCCAGCGTGACCGGTACCCTCACCGTCAACTCAGGCGCGACGGTGACGGGCCTCCTCACCGCCAACTCAGGCGCGACGGTGAATGGCCCTCTCTCCGTCAGCTCTGGCGCGACGGTGAATGGCCCTCTCACCGTCAACTCAGGCGCGACGGTGACGGGCCTCCTCACCGCCAGCTCTGGCGCGACGGTGAATGGCCCTCTCACCGTCAACTCTGGCGCGACGGTGACCGGCAGCCTCGCCGTCGGCCCCGGCTACGTCATGAAGAACGGGAACCTCGCCCTCGGAGCGCTTTCCATTGGCAGCGTCACGGCCAGCTTTGGCGGTGGCTCTGGCTGGAACAACAACATGGCGGGCCTGGTGCTGGAGACGCTGAAGAACACGGAGATCGCCGTTCACGACTCCGGCAACCGTGTCGCGAGCCTGATGTTCTATGAGGGAGACGCCGACAACCGCATCACCATCGGCCGGGACATGGGGGCGGGGTGGGGGGCCATCAACTCGCTGGACATCCGGGTCGCCGGCGCCATCAACGGCTGGGACCGGCTGGTCGTCACCGCGACACCGTTGTGGGGGGATGGCGTCCGCCACGTCTCCATCGGATCGGGGGGGGCTACGGGCATCATGCTCGTCAATCCCCACGTCCCCTGGCAGGGGAATAATGATCCCCGGGCGGCCATCCGGTATGGGCGCAGTGGCGGCGTGCTGAGCGGCGCCTTCTGGGACGTGGGGGTACGCGCGGGTGATGCCTTCTCGTTCGCACTCAACGGGGCGGACGACCACAAAATGTGGTTGGCCAGCAACGGCAACATTGGCATTGGCACCAAGTCTCCGCGCGCCCGCCTGGAGGTTGCCAACGGCGCCATCATGCCCACGGTAGGCAATAGCTCGAGCGCGGGCATCCAGTTCCCCATGGACCCCTTCGGCGGCAGTGGCGACAGTGCGTTCCTGCGCTACTTCCAGGTGGGGTCCGGCGAAGACACCAAGCTGCTGCTCGGCAACGACAACGATCCGAATGACACCCTGGGGTTCTGGCAGTACGGCGCCGAGCGCATGACGGTCTATAACGGCTGTGTCGGCATCAACACGCAGACCCCCAGTGCCACCCTCGATGTGAACGGAAGCCTGAATGTCCAGGGATTTTCCTGGTTCCGCGGCGGGTATTCGGGCTCGGATCTCCGCCTGAAGCAAGACATCACCCCGGTGGAGGACGCACTGGAGAAGGTGCTGCGGCTGCGCGCGCTCCGCTACCGGTTGCGCGACTCCCAGGATGACGCCGTCTACCTCGGCCTCATCGCCCAGGAGGTGGAGCAGATCTTCCCGGAGGTGGTCGCGGAAAACGCAGAAGGCATGAAGGGCATCAACTATTCCAGCCTCGTCGCTCCGCTCATCGAAGCCATCAAGACCCAGCAGCGGCAGCTCGACGGGCTGCGCGATGCATTGAAGACCCTCACCCAGGAACGCCCCGCATGAAAGCGAAGCTCGAAGAACGCCTCGAGGCCCTCAAGGCCGAATACGCCTCCGGACAGAAGATGCTCGCGGAGATCGACACCCGGCGCGCCACCCTCACCCAGGCGATGCTGCGCATCGAGGGCGCCATGCAGGTGCTCCAGGAGATGCTGGAGCACCCGTCGCCGGAGGCGGGCCCGGACGCCACGCCGAGGCCCCCAGCGTCCTGAGCCGCCCCCATGCCCCCTCCCCAGGTCAGCGCCACATTGAAGTACGGCGGTCAGCCGGCACCGGCGGGCGCGACCGTGCCCGTCGACGCCTCTGGCCTCGAGGTCGAGCTGCAGGTGCCCCCGGGGGTCGCCCTCGTCAGCGCCTCGCTCACGCTCAAGGCTCCGGCGGACAGCGAGACGCTGGACGTGCTCCAGGGCTCGCCGCCCGCCGCCATCGTCACCAGCACGGGCAAGGCCAGCCTGCCGGACACCACCGTGGAGTGGTTCACCGTGGACTGGGGCGTCCGCAGGCCGCTCGTCTCCCTCAAGCTGGTGCCCACCGGGACCACCGGGACGGGGAAGGGCGGCCGGTTGCGGCTCACGGAGGGGGGGCCCTGGTTCCTCCCCACGCCCGCTGTCGTCGTGCCGCTGGGCAGCAGCCGGACGTTGCCAGCCCTCATGGCCAGCAGGCTCATGCTGGAGGTCATCACCCTGGCCACCGCCCAGAACCCGAACGAGGCTCCGGCTACCGCCGACATCACCGGGCTGGAGCTCAAGGCCGCCGCGCGCCCCGTGGACCTGCGCGCGGCGGTCGGCACCGAGTCCCCATTCTTCATCCAGGCCCTGCCGCTGCAACCCCTCCAGGAGCTCACCCTTCGCGATGAGCTGCTCGCCGCTTTGACGAGGGCGTGGCCCGCGTCGCTCGAAGGAGGGCGGGTGGTGGTGACGTTGCGCTCGTCGGCCCCCGGCAGGCTGCTGCGCCCCCGGCTCTCGCTCTTTACCGCCCCCGTCCTCACCACCTTCGAGGGTGGGCAGGCAGTGGCCTCGCGCATCCTTCCGACCGATGGTCAGGCCGAGGCGGCCATCCCCGTCCCGGCGGGGCGGACGCTCCAGGGCGTGGAGCTCACCGTGGAGCCCCGGCTCCGGCCCGAGCGCTCCGGCCTCCTGCCTCGTCCTCCCGACGCGCCCCCGCTCGCGCACCACTGTGGGCAGCACCATGCGGCGGCACAGGGCTTCTCCCCGCTGCCTCCGGGCGCCGACCTTCAGGGGATCGATCTCTTCCTCCGGCTGCTGTCCCGCGCGGCGACGGGCACGCTGGCCATCCACCCCGATGACCACGGCCAGCCCGCGGTCGCGCCGTTCCCCGGCGCCACCGTGGACCTCGCGCTGGAGGAGCTCGGCACCCCGCCCGGGCCCTCCCGGTGGGTGTCCTTCGAGCTGCCCAAGGTCCTGGCCACGGGGGAGGGCGGGTGGTGGGCAGTGCTCACGCTGACAGCGGGTGAGCTGCTCTGGTCCTTGGGCGATGCCGCGCAGCTCGAGCCCTCGGCCGAGGTGTTGCCCCAGTCGGCGGCTTTTCGCCTGGACTCCAATCCCTGGCTGGCGCGCGAGGTGCCCGGCCTCACCCGGCCGTGGGCCTACTCCCGTCCCCGTCTGGCGGACCCGGCTCCGCGCCCCCCGCCGCGCGTCCAGCTCCGGTGGGGCACCGCGGGCATCGACGTGCCGCTCGATGGCGAGGGCCACGCCTCGCTCGGCCCGAAGCAGTTGGAGGCGCTTCCTCCGCCCGTCGCGGGCACCGGCGCGCAACCTCCGCTGCGCGTGGTGCTTGGCTCCACGATCGCCGGAGACGTCACCCTCCGCCAGCTCCGCGTCACCCTCTCCGCGGACAAGGCGCTCCTGTCTGGCCTCGATCCCTGAAAGGCAGCCCCGCCGCCATGCTCGCCGCGATCGAACATCACTTCCTCACCGCACTGGATGCCGCGCTTGCCGACACCGTCTACCTGAAGACGGGTCCCAGCACGGGCCCCTCGCCGAGCATGACCGAGCTCGTGGAGGTCTTCGCATCCCGCCTCGAGTTCTCGCGGTTGGAGGGGGACTCGCTGACGGAGGGCCGGGAGCCCGCCTTCCTCACCCAGGTGCAGCGCTGGACGGCGGACGGCACGACGAGCGACTTCGAGGTGCCAGCGGACGTGTGGGGGGACGTCATCGAGGTGCAGTCTCCTCCGGGCCAGCCCGCGAGCCGGGGCGACGACTACGCGCTGGAGGGGCGGAGGGTGAGGTTCTTCCGGCCGCCCACGGGCGAGGTCGTGGCGCTTCTCCGGGGCGGACCGGCCCGAGGCTTCCAGGCGAAGCAGCTCGCCGAGGTCTCCCTTTCGATTGTCGTCTGGGGAGGGACGATCGAGCGCACGGACGAGCTGTTCGGCGAGGTCCTCGCGGCGGCCCTGGCGGCGACGGTCGGCCTGGGCCACTTCGATGCCGGGCTGCCCGCCAACTCGGGCGTGCGGCTTCGTCTGCTGCGGCCGGTCGCGGCCCTCACGGGCATCACCCGGGGCCGGGAGAAGCTCGCCAGGAAGCAGCTCGTGTGCGCGTCGGCGAAACTGCTCCTCCGCGGCGAGCTCGAGCAGACCGTGGCCCTCGGCACGGCCGAGGCCCAGGGCCTCATCGAGAAGATCGAATACTCGCGGACCCCCTGAGCCACCGAATGCGTGGTGCCGTCCGGCAGCGGGCGCTTCAGCGAACGAGGCCGAGGGGAACGCAGTGGAGCTCCCTGTTGCCATACTCGCATCTCCAACCAACCCACCGAGCCCACCGCTGTTGTCATCAGGCTGTAACAGTACAGCCGCACTGATTGACCATTCGTGAAAAACCTGCGATTCTGGCTTGGCGGGTATTCCAAAATAACGCGCCGGATAGGCTGAAACGCGAGAGTACGAGCCATGACAGCAGGAGTCTGGGGGACTCGAGTCATCGGGGCCGTGGTGTTGTTGTCGTTGGGGGCGTGCGGGAGGTCAGCGGACGAAGGGGCCCTGGAGCGACGAGCGCTGCGTCAGGCGGCATCCATGGGGCCGGACTTCATCATCAAGTCCGTGACGGGTCCCACCAGTGCCATGCCCGGCCAGCAGTTCATTGCCTCGGTCACGGTGTGCAACCAGGGCGCCCAGGGTGATTCCACCGACGTGGAACTCTACCTCTCCTCCGACGCCACCATCACCCCCACCACGACTCCGGGCCCGACCACGGATCAGCCCCTGGGCCGCATTCCCACCAGCTTCCTCAATCCGGGCCAATGCCAGACGCTCTCCATGTCAGCCTACGCCTGGGCGCCTTCCGAGGGAGCCTGGTACCTGGGTGCCGCCGCCGACCCGAGCAACTACCGTCCCGAGCTCATCGAGGACAACAACACCCTGGCTGGCACGCGCATTGGGGTGGGCAACAAGGCTGACTTCATCATCAAGTCCGTGACGGGCCCCGCCAGTGCCATGCCCGGCCAGCAGTTCATTGCCTCGGTGACAGTGTGCAACCAAGGCACCCAGGGCGACTCCACCGACGTGGAGCTCTACCTCTCCTCCGACGCCACCATCACCCCCACCACGACTCCGGGTCCGACCACGGATCAGCCCCTGGGCCGCATGCCCACCAGCGTCCTCAACGCCGGTCAATGCCAGACACTCTCCATGTCCACCGGCGCCTGGGCGCCCTCGGAGGGAGCCTGGTACCTGGGCGCCGCCGCCGACCCGAGCAACTACCGTCCCGAGCTCATCGAGGACAACAACACCCTGGCTGGCACGCGCATCGGGGTGGGCAGTAAGGCCGACTTCATCATCAAGTCCGTGACGGGTCCGGCCAGTGCCACGCCCGGCCAGCAGTTCATTGCCTCGGTGACGGTGTGCAACCAGGGCACCCAGGGTGATTCCACCGACGTGGAACTCTATCTCTCCTCCGACTCCACCATCACCCCCACCACGACTCCGGGTCCGACCACGGATCAGCCCCTGGGCCGCATTCCCACCAGCTTCCTCAGCCCGGGCCAATGCCAGACGCTCTCCATGAGCACCTCTGCCTGGGCTCCCTCGGAAGGGGCCTGGTACCTGGGTGCCGCCGCCGACCCGAGCAACTACCGCCCCGAGCTCATCGAGGACAACAACACCCTGGCTGGCACGCGCATGGGGGTGGGCAACAAGGCTGACTTCATCATCAAGTCCGTGACGGGCCCCGCCAGTGCCACACCCGGCCAGCAGTTCATTGCCTCGGTGACGGTGTGCAACCAGGGCACCCAGGGTGATTCCACCGACGTGGAGCTCTACCTCTCCTCCGACGCCACCATCACCCCCACCACGACTCCGGGTCCGACCACGGATCAGCCCCTGGGCCGTATGCCCACCAGCTTCCTCAATCCGGGCCAATGCCAGACGCTCTCCATGAGCACTTCCGCCTGGGCGCCTTCCGAGGGAGCCTGGTACCTGGGCGCCGCCGCCGACCCGAGCAACTACCGTCCCGAGCTCATCGAGGACAACAACACCCTGGCTGGCACACGCATTGGGGTGGGCAACAAGGCCGACTTCATCATCAAGTCCGTGACGGGCCCCGCCAGTGCCACGCCCGGCCAGCAGTTCATTGCCTCGGTGACGGTGTGCAACCAAGGCACCCAGGGCGACTCCACCGACGTGGAGCTCTACCTCTCCTCCGACGCCACCATCACCCCCACCACGACTCCGGGCCCGACCACGGATCAGCCCCTGGGCCGTATGCCCACCAGCTACCTCAGCCCGGGCCAATGCCAGACGCTCTCCATGAGCACCTCTGCCTGGGCTCCCTCGGAAGGGGCCTGGTACCTGGGTGCCGCCGCCGACCCGAGCAACTACCGCCCCGAGCTCATCGAGGACAACAACACCCTCGCCGGCTCGCGCATCGGAGTGGGCAGCAAGGCCGACTTCATCATCCAGTCGATGAGCGGACCCGCCAGTGCCATACCCGGCCAGCAGTTCATTGCCTCGGTGACGGTGTGCAACCAGGGCACCCAGGGTGATTCCACCGACGTGGAACTCTACTTCTCCTCCGACGCTACCATCACCCCCACCACGACTCCGGGCCCGACCACGGATCAGCCCCTGGGCCGCACGTCCACCAGCTATCTCAACCCGGGCCAGTGCCAGACGCTCTCCATGTCCGCCTACGCCTGGGTGCCCAGCTCTGGCAATTGGTACCTGGGCGCCGCCGCCGACCCGAGCAACTACCGCCTCGAGCTCATCGAGGACAACAACACCCTCGCCGGCAACCTCATGTCCGTGAAGCCCTGAGGCACCCGGGTGGCCCGGGCGTTACCATCGGCACCACGAATCCCCCGCCGGCCGCGGCCGTCGGCATGACGGATGTAGCTTCAGCTCCCAGACCCATGCGGTCATCGTGCTGACCGCCGGAACGCCCTACTACGACAACTCGATTCCCATCACCCGGATGAGCGAGCAGTCACGGCTCGACACCTACCTGGCCAGCCGTGGCACCCCCGCGGACCAGGACACGTTGCTCGACGGAGACTTCTGGCGCAGGCCCTATCAGGACGGACGCAGCAGCCGGGCCATGTTGGAATTGGTGGATCAGGTGCGAGCACTGCGCGCCCTGGGACTGCTCATCGGTGGCCTATGACACGGACGATTCCTTCGGCAGCCAACGCGACGACGTGTTCGCCCGATATTGGCTGAAGCGCCGCAAGGAACACCCGGAAGAGCTCTTCATCGTGCTGGCGGGCAACACCCATGTGAGCACCCTCAAGGGCGCTCCCTGGGACAAGGACTACACCCCCATGGGTTGGCACCTGGCACAAGCGGATCCAACGCTCAAGGCGTTCGACCTGAGCCACCTCGCGGGCTCCCGGTGGGCGTGTGATTTCAACGCGCAAGGCCAACTCGACTGCCGCGTCCATAGGCTCGCTCGCAGCCAATGGCTCCCGTCGATCGTTCCCGTGAGCCCCTTCGTCTACGTCTTCCCGTACCTGAGCCGCGAGGGTTACCACGGGGTCATCTACGCGGATCGGCTGACGCCCTCATTGCCCGCCACGGTCCCGCCCCCCAAGCCGAAGTAGGGCGCGTCTCGCTCCGGCTGCTCCGGCTACGGAGAGAAAACCGGGGGGGGCGGCACGGCTGGCTTTCCGTTGTCGTGGACGCCCTCGTACCAATACTTGAGAGGATGGTGATTACCGCAGGCTCCAACTCGGATGCTCCACGTGAACGACTGCTCGAAAAATGTGTCGTTGGGGTGCCGACCAGCAAGTCGAGAGCCACCACCGAGTCGTTACAGTTCGCGGACGCGAACCGGGTGCCCCGGCCTTCTTGTCCTCCAAAAAATACCTGGCTAGGGTGTCGGGTTGTTCTGGTTTCGGGGGGCACGGTTGCTCAGTGGCTTCTGGAAGTCCGGCGATCCGCGGAGGCGCGGTCGCCAACCGGATAACCCGTGGTGGACCGTACAGGAGGTTTCATGAATAGAGTTGTCCGTAGTCTTCCCATCCTGGTTGTAGCGCTGGCGCTGTTCAGTGGTTCCGAGTCCCTGGCTGCGACGAATGTGCGGACCGGAAACGGTGCCTATGTGCCTTGCCAGAGCAGCATCGTCTTGGACTCCAGCGGCAACTTGCAGTCATGTATCCTGGCCGCCAACACCAACATCATCACGGGCAAGAACGCCTATCTCTATTGCAAGAGCGGCGCGCAGGCCTCGCTCTACAGCAACGGGAACATCGCGAGCTGCACTCTTGTCGCCAACACCAATATCATCACTGGAAAGAACGCCTACCTCTACTGTCAGAGCGATTTGCAGGCCTCGCTGTATGACAATGGAGCTGTGTCGAGCTGCACTCTTGTCGCCAACACCAACATCATCACTGGAAAGAACGCCTACCTCTATTGTAAAGAGGGTACGCAGGTTGCGATCAATATCAGTGGAAACGTGTCGAGTTGCACGCTCGTGGCCAACACCAACATCATCACTGGAAAGAACGCCTATCTCTACTGCCAGGCCAACATGTTGGCCTCAGTGTACGACACGGGCAATGTCTCCAACTGCTCGCTGGTCGCGAACACGAACATCCTCGCTGGTAACAACGCCTATCTCTACTGCAAGGCGCCCTCCGCCTCGAGTCTCTACCCGGATGGTGCGCTGAATAGCTGTGTGCTGGTCAGCGCCACGAACGTGGCCTCATGCGGGGGAGGCTACATCTACTGCCAGGCCAATTCGAACCTCGTCCTGTTCAACAGCGGCTGCCTCAACTCCTGCCTGTAGCAGGCTCAAAGGCACGTCGTACCTGAAGGTCGCGATGGGGATGGCCCGGTACCTCTCGGGGTCCGAGCTGTTCCCCCGCCTGGCCCGGGGCAGGCTCAACACGGATCGGCGAGTGTGGAAGGTGTCAATCAATGGCAGCGGGTGGCGTCCTCCGTGTTTTCAACGGTGATGCCCAGTTCATCCTCGAACACCTCCAGCAGGCGGGGCCGCATGAGGAGGGTGTCGGCGCGCAGGTGATGATTGATCGCGAGCTCCGCGCCGGAGAGCTTGCGTGCCGGGTGGGGGCGCTGAAGCAACGCATTGAGCTGGCGTTGAGCACCTTCCATGGCGCGAAGCACTGAGCGCTCGAGCGCCAGGTGCTTCGCCACGGTGTCCGCCACGATATCGAGGACGTCTCTCCGGGTCCCCGAGGGCTCACCCGCGCGCGAGCGGAGCAACTCCCGGATTTGCAGGTGGGCCTTCTCATCCACCTCGTCCCCCGCGGGGGTGAACGCGTCCTGGAAGCGCGGTACCCGCCTCCCCGCGGAGAGGGGCTCAGAAGCCGTCGGGCGGCAGCGCGTGCGCTGCGGTGCTGAGCATGTTCGTCACCTCGGTGGAGAGCTCGCCCTCGTACGTGAAGGCGATGCCCACCACGGCGCGCACCGCTCCGGCCTCGTCGAACACGGGCAGGGCCACCGAGGCGCGCACCGGCACGGCCCGCGCACCGGGCTCGATGTGGCCGCTCTGGTCCGTCTGGAGGTTGCACGTCTGCACCGGCTCCTTGGTGGCGAAGGCGATGCCGGCCATGCCCTTGCCATGCGGAATGGTGCGCACGGCGTTGAGCACCGGGGGCGGAATGTTGATCGCGGCCACCAGCTTCAGCGCATCGCCGTGCCGCAGGTGCACGGTGCCCGCCGTGCCTCCCTCCCGCGAGGCGAAGGACTCCAACCACGACTGGTACAGCGGCACGAGGGACTCGTCCATGCGCATCTCCTGGGAGGTCCCCGCTCCCCCGAGAGGGCGCGGGGCGTGGGTTCACGGCCGCTCAGAATCCGACGCCGAAGGTGAGCGAGGCCTGGGGTTGGAAGGCGTCCTGGGGCCGCAGCAACCGGGGCGCGTAGCGGAAGTACGCGGCGCTCACGCCCAGCTCGCCAACGAGCTCGATGCCGGAGCTCACCGGCAGCAGGGCGCGCAGCGAGGCCCCCACCTCGGGCCCGGCGGTGTCGATGCCCGTGGGTCCGGTGCCCTGGAAGTGGAAGCCGCCGTCGTCCTGGCCCACCTGCAACTCGGCGAAGCCGGCGCCGAGCCGGGGCTGGAGCCAACCCAGGGGCATCTTCCAGGAGGTGAGCTTGAAGAGGGCGCGGAAGTGGGCGATCTCCGGCTCGTCGTCATGGTGGAGGAAGCCCGAGCCGTTGCCACACGCCTCCACGCTGAGCAGCTCGAGCGGCGCCAGCTCAAGGCACAGCGTGGGGCGGCGGCTGGAGGTGGACGCGCCGATGCGCAGGTTGCCGTAGTTGCGCGGCGGCGTGTCGCGCAAGTCCTCGGTGCTGGCGGCGGGCGCCTCGGCCCGGGCGAGCCCCGCCCCGAGCCCCATCACCGCGAACATGAGCCGCACAACCGAGGACGCCAGGGACATGGGGCACTCCGGGCAGTGGCAGAGGCGCCTCGCGCCGGACGGGCGCCCCGGTACGAGCCGGAGTCAGTGTAGAGAGCGGGCAATCGAGCATCACGCCCGCCGCATGCCCCACCCACCCGAGCGCCCACGAGTGGACGAATCGGAGGGCCCTGGCTGTGGCGGAGGCCCTGGATTGTCAGCTTGCCCACATAGAACATGGTCCTGCGCGTCCTGGCGGAGCATGCCGGCCGCGTCCTGAGCCGCGAGCAGATTCTCGGGGCCATCAATACAAACGCGGAGGAGGTGTTCGACCGCTCCATCGACGTGCACGTCTTCCGCCTCAGGCAGAAGATGGAGGCGGATCCGCACAGCCCCCAGCTGCTCAAGACGGTGCGCGGTGTGGGCTACATGCTCAGCCGGGGAGAGGAGCCGTGAGGGGTTTCCGGTTGCCGGGCTCGCTGCTGGTGCGAGTCTACGGGGTTGGCATCGCCTCCGGTTCTTTGACCACCGTTTCGGGGAAGTTCTTTGACACCGTCTCGGGACACCGTCTCGGCCGTCTCGGGGCTCGATGCGCGGGGGAACTCGGTGGCCGGCGTGGAGGTGCTGGACCGGTTCACCACGCTCACCGGTCTCTCTGTATTCTGAAGCCCGCCGTTTCGTCTGTCGTCACATCTCTGAATCATCGAACGGAATGAGGGGTCCTCAGTGATGCTTCGCGACTCAAAGCTCTTTACGACCATTCTCGGCTCACTCGTGATCGCGGCGACCGGCTGCGGCGCGTCCGTCGACGTGGGCAGCTCGGAGGTCGAGGTCGGGAGCGCGAAATCAGCGCTCGGGCCCGGCCCTTGCCCGATGGGCAATGAGCTCATCACGCACGAGGTGCTGACCCCGGCATCGATCCCGAGCCTGTCCGAGCTCGACCGCGCACAGATCATCGCGGCGGTCCACGAGTCGGCGCACACCGACGTGATCACCATCGAAGAGGCCTTCGACGCGGTGGATGAGGACCGGATCAACCGCTTCGTGCTGCGGGACAGCTACACCAACCAGTTCTACGTGGAGATCGAATACGGCGCGGGGGACAACTCCTATGGCGCCTATCTCTACTGGGGCACGGCGCAGGTGGCCGCGGCCATCCACGACGGCTTCCCGGAGGAGTGCGGCCCAAGCGTCTTCAACTACGATCTCGGGGACACCGCGCCGGAGTGCCACGGCTTCCTGGACTACGCGAACACGGCGACCTTCGTCCAGCTCGACGCCTACCTGCCGAGCAACGTGGCGCAGGCCATCGTGAATGCGCGTGCCGCTCAGCCGTTCAGCTCGGTCGCGTCGGTGGTCGCGGTGGACGGCGTCGCCGAGACGCGCCTCCAGCAGCTCTACACGGCGGCGAAGAACGGAGGGTACGTCGGCGCGAGCTGCAGCGGCATCTACGATCAGGTCGCCGTCTCCACGGCTGGCGCGACTGCGATCGTCGACTTCGTCAATCAGGCGAGCCGGGAGGAGATCCGGGGCGTGCTCTCGTTCCTCATCAACGAGACCGTCGTCGACACCCTGACCGCGACCCGGCCGTACGCGGGCGTCGCCGCGGTGTCGAATACCTCCGGCGTCGGGAACGCGGTCTTCCGCTCGCTGCGCAATGCCGCCACCCACTGGCGGCCGTTCGAACAGCTGGTCGGCGCGGTGAACGACCTCGACCACCCCGATGCGCAGATCCGGCTGGAGCAGCACTTCGACTGGCGGTCCATCGTCGCCGCGGCGCAGAACGAGCCGGTGACCGCCATGGAGTGCTTCGGCATCGACCCGGCGCTGCTGCCGCAGGGCGCTACCCATCGCCCGAATCTGGCCGATGGGGGCGAGGTCCTCGGGATCGTCGGCGACGCGGTCGCGTCCTCCCACGTGTTCGCGGAGACGTCGTTCAATCCCGCTCCGGGCTTGGCCGATCTCGGCGGGCGCTCCGCCAATCACTCGTTCGTCGGTTGCTACATCCACTCCCATCCGAATCCCTGGGTATACGACTCGAAGATCTTCTTCGTCGACACGCAGAACGGCGCCAGCATTCTGGTCAGTCATCACTACGTCGAGTAGCGCCGGCGCCCTGACGTGCGGCTCATGGGAGCCGGTCCTGCGTCAGGTCTGGAAGGTCGCGTGCTCGTCGGCGGCGTTGAAGCGGGTCCCTCGAGCCGGTGTGGGGTATTTCACCGGCAGTCAGCGCGTGGGTATGCTCTGAGAAGTACCCCCCTCACGGAGGACACGTGCGAACGATTCTTTTCGGTAGTCTGTTGGCGACGGCGCTGATGTCGGTGGGATGTGGCGGGCCCACCATGGAGCAGGAGGACAGCTCGGACCTTGGGTCGCTGAAGGCTCCGCTTCCTGACTGCTCCGTCAGTCCGGACAATCTGCGCAACTATTACAGCGACGCGGCCCATACGAACCTGATTGGTCAATGGGGGTGCTACTGCGGCGGGTTGTACAACTGGGGCAAGTCGTCGGCCTACATCGAGTACATCTACTCGTGCTAGCCGTCCGCCCAGGCCCCTCCGCCTGAGCCGACCGCGAGTCCTGGAGGGCCTCCCAGCCTGACGCTGGGAGGGCTCCTTCCAGCCCACCCCGTCACCGTTGCCCGGGGTTGCGCCTGGCTCCATGTCGCTGCGCATAGGACGTTCAGAGGCCCTGTTGCGGGGTGAGGCCCTGGGTCCGGGGGGGAAGAAGGGTTGGTGCTGGGTGCCACCGGCGGCGTGAGCCGAGCTTGCAGCCTCTTCGCCTGGACACTGAAGATTGGCCTGTTGTGCGAGCATTTCTGCCGGCTGGTCGCGTACATGGACGAGCGGGGCTACACCCTCTGCCAGCCCGGCCGACATGGTGCGCGACGATCAGGCCACGCGTTCGAAGCGCGCCAGGCCGCGGGTCAGTCCTTCGCCCCAGTCGCCGGTGTTCATCGCGTCGAACAACCGTTCGGTGGTCACCAGCCACGGGCCGTAGCCGGCGTTCACGTCGAGCACGAACGCGATATCTTCATCTTCGAGGTAGCCGCCGATGGGCGAGTGGTGGCCGCTGCCGCCACCGAAGAGCGAGGTGCGCGCGAAGTTGCTGATGAAGCGGTAGTTCGAATCGTTCGAGAGCTGGAGCTGGGCGCGCGTTTCCTCCACCGACTTCGGCCGCACCGACTTCACCTTCCACCCGGACGGAACGATGTCCGCCGACTCGAGTGACACCTGATCGAGGCTCATCGCGCGCATGCCCGGGCGCTTGAACGGGTTGTTCCCGGCGCGCACGCCCATCGAACGCAGCACATTGGCCACGCTGGTGGGGCCGCAGATCGCCGTCCACGACTGCGACTGGAGCGGCGCGTACAGCTTCGCCACCGGCAAGGCCCAGGCGCGCTCGATCAGATCGCGACGTTGGTAGACCGGGTTCGACTTGATCGAGGGCAGGGCAGGAAGTGAGTGGCGCACGAGGCTCCGTGACTAACGGGCTCGTGTTCGGCGCGCTAGAGCCAGATGAGCCGTCCCGACGCAACCGCATTGCAGCCGTCGAAGGGGCCTGTTACACGTGACGCATGCATTCCTGCGGCGACAGCTCGGTTCGTGAAGTGACGGCGCGCCCGCAGTTCGATCAACGAGTGAACGGTGTCGCGCTGCCTCGGCAGCCGTGACGGTGCGCTGAACCCGCACTCCACCTTCATTTCTCTTTCGAACTCTCAGGAATTCACATGTCACATGCATTGAACGTCGCCATCGTGGGCGGAGGTCCCGTTGGTCTGACGCTGGCAGTCATTCTTCAGAACGCAGGTCATCGGGTCCGGATCTTCGAGCGAGACGCCGGACCCGAGGTGCGCATCAGCGGTGGAACCCTCGACCTGCATCGCGAGCTCGGGCAACGGGCGCTTCACGCTGCGGGCTTGCTCGAGGGCTTTCATCGGCTCGCTCGAATCACCCGGCAACGCGCGGCAGATCCATCAGGCGTGGTGTTGATGGACGAGGTCCCGGAGGCGCCGGAGATCGATCGAACCGATCTCCGCCGGCTCGCACTCGGAGCGCTCGCGAAAGACACCGTGCGCTGGGGCCGCAAGCTCAGCGCGCTGAACGGAACGGAGCTCCACTTCGAAGACGGCTCACGCGAAGAGGCCGCGCTGGTCATTGGCGCCGATGGTGGTCGAAGCCGCGTGCGTCCCCACGTGACGGACGTCGAGCCTCGAGAGACCGGCACCTTCGTCATGCAGGGAGAGATCGGGAGACCGTTTGAATCGGCTCCGGACTTCGCGGCGCTGACCAACGGCGGCAACCTCATGGTGCGTGGGCGCGGCGTGTTGTTTTTCTCGACCACGCGCGGTGATGGATCGATCAACTTCTACGTCTCGACTCGTCAGCCCGATGCTCAGGTGCGTGAGCTGCTCGCAGACTGGGCGCCGCCGTTTCAGCAGGCCCTCACCGCCGCCTCGGGATTGACGCCACTGCCGATGCGCGTCGTGCCTGCCGACTGGCAACGCCGTCCCGATGCCGGGCCCGTCACTGTGGTCGGCGACGCCGCGCACCTCATGCCTCCGTTCGGAGGTGTCGGCGTGAACATCGGCCTCGTGAACGTGCTGCACCTGGCGAACGCACTGAAGTCGCACGCGCCGGTCCTCGAAGCGCTCCGCGAGTACGAGCGTGAGATGCGCCAACTCGCGCTGCCTGCGCAGATCGACACGGCCCAGTCCGAGCTCATGTTGCACAGCGACGTGCCGCTCGAGGAGCTGATGGCCGCGCGCGATTCCCGCTGAAAAGACCCGCTTCGTTGCAAAAGGTGTCTGCAAAAGGTGTCAGAGGATTCGTACAGCCTCTGTCGGGGGCGGGCGGCTCCTTTGCTTCCCCATCTCGCCGGAGAGACGCGCAGGGATGGGATGGGTCCAACCCAGGAGGACTCAAGGGTCTCGTGGGGTGAGGACGAGGCCGTCGAGGACACCGTAGGTGTAGAGGGCAGCGAAGGCGTAGGCCCCCACGAGGTAGGAGATGTTGAGCCCTCGGGCCACGCTCGCGTCCCCGGCGCTGTACCGCCCGTCGGGACCCCGCAGCGCCAGCGCCGTGCCCAGCGATGCCGCGGAAATGGCCAGACTCGCCCCCTGCGTCACCGCCAGCACGGTTCCCTGGGTGCGCCGGCCGTGTTGGAAGTGGCCCACGCCGAAGGGCACCAGGTACCAGCCACGCGAGGGGGAGGCTGTTCCCCGGAGTGCCAGATCCGCCGTGGAGGGCTCGGGGGTTGAAGGGAGGGTCGGCGTGAGGGAGGGCGGACGGCGCATGGCGGTCATCGCGGCGATGCGCTCGCGATGAACGGTGCGCACGCGCTCCACGAAGGCGATGAAGTCCGGAGGGTACAGCAGCGGATCGAGCTTCGTGTCATGGCTCGCGCCGAGCCCCAGCACCGCCTCGTTTTCGGCGCGGGCCGGATCCTCCTGAGCGTGGTAGGTGGCGGCCAGCAGCAGATGGGCCTCGCCCTCCAGTTCGTCCCCGTGCAGTTGCAGTGGGTAGAGGAGCGCCTCCAGCTCGGCACGGGCCTGCGCCAGCTCGCCGGATTGGTACGCCGCGCGGGCCGGCTCCAGCGGGGACGCGAGTGACAGGACCAGGGCCACGACGATGCCTGTCACGGCGCCACCTCCAACACCACCTCGATGCGCTTGCCAGCCACGACGTCCACCTCGCGTTGCAGGGCGGCCACGCCGGGCGCCCGGGCCGAGATGACGTGCGAGCCGTGCTCGACATTCACGGGGCCGGGCAACGGCGCCACCCCTGCCTCCACCCCATCGACGAAGACGCGGGCACCCGCTGGCGCGACGATGACCATCTCGGCCTTGCGCACCTGGAGCTTCACCTCTCGCGACACGAGCTCCCCGGCGGCTACCTGGATGACCTCCTCCCAGGCGTCACACAGCGGGTTGACGAAGCGCAGCCGGTGCGTGCCCGGTGACAGGTTCACCTCGCGCACACGCGGTGTGTAGCCCCGGCTCTGGTCGTCCACGAACACTTCGGCCCAGGGGCGTGTCGTCACCCTCAGGGTCGCGGGCTTCACGGGTTCCCCGGCCAGGGGCGCTCCCGTGGCGGAGGCCGCGGCGCCGTCGGGTGAGCCGGAGGGCGCCGGAGGCGTGGACTCGGGGGGTGTTTCGTCCAGTGGGTGCTGGGGGAGGTGGCTCCCGGAGGTTGCTCCCTGCGTCGGAGCACGCGCCCCCCTTGCGCCCTCCGTCCTGGTGGGCGCTGTCATGCGCACGGGCGCAACTCCCGCCGGTGCGGAGCTGGCCGTTTCCCTGGGAAGGGCCTTCGGGGTGTCGGTCTCCGGGTCCCGTGCTGGAACCGGCTCCGCGATGACTCGCTCCTCGGCTCCCTGGGCCGAGGTCTCCTCCGGAGGTCGTGGCGGTGTGCGCCACGGGTGTGCTCCCCATCCCACCACTCCGACGACCGCGACGAGGCCGGCCAGCGCCGCACCCACTCCGAGCGCCGTCGAGCGTCTGGCCTTCGGACGTGCGCGCAGGAGGGCCATCACCTCGGGCGAGTCCGGCCGGAGCGCCAGTGCCTCGTTGAGAACCCTGGCGGCCCGTGCCCCCTCGCCCTGGGCCAGCAGCGAGCCGCCCTCGCTCAGCAGCCGTTGAAAACGGGCCTCGCGCCAGCGCGCCGCGTACGCCTCCGGTGCCTGGAAGAAGGCCCGGGTCTCCTCGGCGGGAGGGCCGGCGATCCGGCCCACCACGTCCTCCAGCATCCGTGCCAGCTCCTCACCGTTCGTGGGCCGATCGCGCGAGTCCCGCGCGAGACAGCGTGCCACCAGCACATTCAACGGCTCGGGCGTGCCGGGCACCGCCGAGGCCAGTGGCGGCGCGTCCTTCGTCATCACCGAGGCCGCCAGGTACGCGGCCCCCTTTCCTCCGTGGGGTGTGCTGCCGGCGCACAGCTCGAAGAGGACGACACCTACCGCGTACACGTCCGAGGCCGGCGAGAAGGCTCCGGTGTCGATGCGCTCGGGCGCCATGTACGCCAGCGAGCCCGTGATTGCGCCGGTGCTCGTCAGCCGCTCCTGGTCGGCGAGTGCGGCGATGCCGAAGTCCGCCAGCTTCAGCGGCCCACCCCGAGCCACCAGGACGTTTTCCGGCTTGACGTCCCGGTGCACCACCCCCCGCGCATGCGCTGCCCCGAGCGCCCGGGCCAGCTCCCAGCCGAGCACCGCCGCCACCTCGGGGGGCACGGGCGAGAGCCTCCGCGCCAGCTCGCGCAGGTCCTCTCCCTGCACCCACTCGCAGACCAGGAAGGGACCGCGTGCCGCGTCCTCGCCGAAGTCGTGAATCTCCAGCACATTGGGGTGCTTGAGCGAGGCCACCAGTGCGGCCTCCTGGCGGAATCGCTCGGCGCGGCGCCCGTCCCCTCCCGGGTGCATCACCTTCACCGCGACCTGGCGCGACAGCCGGAGGTCCGTGGCCAGGAAGACCGTGGCCATGCCTCCGCGTCCCAGTTCCTGCTCCAGCTGGTAGCGGCCGGCCAGCGGTTCACCCGTCATCGCGGGCACATTGTAGGGCCCGGCCTCCCGGGAGCAACCTCCGCCTCAGGGCAGGCGGCAGGCGCGGAGCGCCGTCGAGCCTACCTGCTCGCACGAGCCCACCGCGCCCCCGGGGCAGTCCCGGTCGAGCTGGCAGGGCTGGCGGCACTGCTTCACGGCACCGGAGGCCACACAAAAGCCGCAGCGGGCGCAGTCCAGGGAGGTTTCACACGTGAGCCCCACCGTCTCCGGCGGCGCGCTGGTGGTGCACTCATTCACGCACACCGAGTCTGGGGCACACCGGTAGTCGAGCGGGCAACTCCAATCCGTCTTGCAGGTCGTCGTGCAGCGGTGCTGAGCATTGCATGTCGCGGAGCCCTGGCAGTCGAAGCTGTCGCGGCACGCCTCACCGAGCCGCGGCCCCTTCTCGCACTGGTGCCGCCCTTCGTGGCAGCGCGAGCCGTCCGGGCAGTCCGAGTCCCGGGTGCACGTTCGGACGCACACGCTGTCGACGCAGTCCGCCCCGGGGGTGGCGCAGTCGCATGCCTGGGCACAGCGCTCGTTCAGGGGCACCTGGCCCGTGCAGCCCGCGTCAGCCGGATCCACCGTCCCCCCGTCCCCTCCGTTGCTGGAGGTGGGTGCGCAGGCCCAGGTGCTGCTCCCAGGCTGCGGCACGGGCCTGCACGCGTAGCCCGGGCGGCTGCACGCCTCGCCACAGGCGCGCATGCACCGGCCCAGCTCCTTCACACACACCGAGCCCGAGGCGCAGGTGCCTCCTTCGCCACACGGCGCGAGGCAGTAGCCGCCAGGGAAGCCCGTACCACAGGTGAGCCCGGCGCCACACTCGGCGTCGGAGGTGCAGGCCGCACCCACCTGTGCGGACTCCCACTCCACCCGGACACACGCGCCCGCCACGCACGTCTCGCCGTCGTTGCACGGGAAGGACTCGTCGCAGCGGACCTGGATGGTGAGCGGGCACCCGGCGGCCACCAGGGCGAGGAGTGCGGAGGCGATGAAGAGGAGTCGGCGCATGGGGAAACAGGGGGGACTCTATGTGAGCAGGGGCGGAAGGACAGCTCCGGCAGGGGAGCCGTCCTTCCGCCCTCCTGTCACGGGTTCACGCGTGGTGGAGCGAGGGTCGCGCTACATGCACACGCCGGCCATGCCCGGGAAGCCAGCGCAGTTGTTGCTGGCGCACTGGTTGTTGCTCTCGCAGGGCATGCCAGGAGCGCCGGAGCTGCAGAAGCCGAGGACCGCATTGGTATAGGGCTTCACGCAGTTCCAGTTGGAGGGGCAGTTCGAGTTGTCCTTGCACATGCCCTCCATGCAGAAGCGTCCCTTGCCGCTGAGGTAGCCGTCGTTGCAGACAGCGCCGAACTGGCCCGTCGGGCACACGCCGCTCTCCGGGCACGGCGGGAACGAGGCGCAGTAGGCGTCCTGCTTCGTGTTGTTCTGCTCGTTCGGGTCGACGCAGATGGCGTACTTGTCGCAGCCGTCCTCCGCGGAGCCCGCCTTGTCCGGGTCGCACGTGGGCTTCACCTCGGGCGGCTTGAGGCTGCAGAAGTTCTTGAGACACACCTGCGACGCGGCGCACTGGCTGTCCGCGGTGCACGTGGGCACCGTCTTGTTCTTGCAGAAGAACGGCGGGCCGATGTCCTCGGTGTCGCAGTACATGCTGTCACCGCAGTCCTTGTTGGAGGTGCAGCCCAGGGCGCAGATGCCGTTGAAGCAGAACTGGCCGTCGGGACACCTGTGGGTGGCGTTGCACAGGCCCTGCGGGAGGGTGCCTCCGCCGCCGCCACCGCCGCCGCCTCCTCCTCCTCCGTTGTTGCCATCGTCGTCGCCGCCCGAGGTGTTGCCACAGCCCACCGCCAGCACCAGGAGGAAAGCCATCATCATCCGCTTCATGTGTATGCCCTCATGAGTCCTGCGCATCGGCCCCTGCCGGCGCAGCCATGCACTCCCTAGGGCAAGTGGAGTGCCAGGGGGCTTCGGAGCGGTGGACGCCCACTATTTCGCGGGTTTGCACGCCTGGGAGTCCCGGGAAGGCCCTCCGGCGCGGGAGGAACGTGCCAGAGCTGGCACGCGAGAGGGCCCTCCCGAGGGGACACGCGTGTCAGTCCCCTTCGCCCAGGTAGCGGAACAGCGAGCGCAGGCCGATCCCCAATGCCTGTGCCGCCTCCTTCTTGCTCCCTCCACTGCGGGTGATGGCCTCACGCACGTACCGTTGAACGAAGGCGTCGCGGGCCTCGTCCAGAGGAGTGAGGGGCGCATCGTCTCCGCCCAGCTCCAGGTCCTCCGGGCCGAGGAGCTCTTTCGAGGCGAGGATCGCCGCGCGCCGCACCCGCGAGACCAGCTCCCGCACGTTGCCGGGGAAGGGGTGGCCCCGCAGCGCCTCGGTGGCCTTCTGGGTGAAGCCCCGCGCGCGCCGGCCCTCTTGGGTCAGCACATGGTGGGCGATGAGCAGCACGTCGTCGCCGCGCTCGCGCAAGGGCGGCACGTCGACGCGAACCTCCTCCAGCCGGAAGAGGAGGTCCGCCCGGAAGGCTCCCTTCTCCACCAATGTCTCGAGCGGCTTGTGCGTGGCCGAGATGACGCGCATGTCCACCTTGCGCGGGTGGTTTTCTCCCAACCGAGTCACCTCCCGCTCCTGCACCACCCGCAGCAGCCGCGACTGGAGGGCGAACGGCATGTCCCCGATTTCGTCGAGGAAGAGCGTTCCCCCGTCCGCCGCCTCCACCAGTCCCGGCCGGTCCGACCCCGCGCCTGAGAAGGCTCCGCGCGCGTGGCCGAACAGCTCCCGCTCGATGAGGGACTCGGGCAGCGCCGAGCAGTTGATGGCCACCAGCCGCCCGCGCCGTCCACTGCGCCGGTGCAGCGCCCGCGCGACCCACTCCTTGCCCGTGCCCGTCTCGCCCTGGAGCAGCACGTTGAGCGAGGTGGGACCCAGCCGCTCCACCTGCCGGTAGAGCGCGCGCATGGGGCGCGACTCGCCGATGAGGCCCTCGAAGGTGGCTGCTTCGATGCGTTGCGTGAGGTTGTCCACCTGTGCGCGCAGCTCCGTCAGCTCTCGCGAGGTGGCCAGCAGCATCGCCGCCAGCGAGGAGAGGGCCAGGGCCTCCTCCAGCTCCACGGCGGAGAAGGGTGCGCTGCCCACGCGCCGTCCGAGGTACACGGCCGAGAGCGGCGCGGGCTCCGCGCGCAAGGGCAATACCAGTGCGGAGGTGAGGCGCAGGGCCACGACGCTCGGCGCTCCGGCCAGCACCGCGTCCGCGGCCACGTCCGGTACCAGCACGGGTGCTCCCGAGGCCACAACCCGGTCCACCAGACTGTCCACCACCGCCGCCTCCGGTACGGGCCCGGTGGCGCACAGCACGTGGCGCCGCGTGCCTTCCGCCGACACGAGGAAGCCCACGTCCGCGCCCGTCGCCTCCGCGAGCCCGCGCATGGCCGTCTCCAGCAGCTCCGCGGGAGGGCGTTGCACCAGCAGCCGGGAGGCGAAGCCCGCGAGGACGGAGACGAGCCGCCCGCGTGAGGTGGCCGTGGGCGGGGCCTCCCCTGGAGCCTGGGACTGCTCGGAGGAGGCGAGGGTGAGGAGGGCACTGCCCACGGAGAAGGCATCTCCCGGGGAGAGCGGGGCGAGCTCCACGCGCTTGCCGCGCACGCGCACCTCACAGCCCCTGCTGGCGGGAGATACGGACCAACCGCGCGCGTCGCGGAAGAGCAGGGCGTGACTGGCCTTCACTCCGGACGCATCGAGGACGACGTCGCAGGCGGAATCGGAGCCCACGGACATCACGGGCTTCGTCAGCGGAAGGCGGCGGCCATCGGGAAGGACGAGGAATACCGACATGCGACGGATGAGTCTATCGGGCCCGCGACCACCCGCCATCTCCGTCGCGATGGCGGCCATCTCCTCGCCCCAACCCAACCTCCGTCTCGCGGCGAAGGTCGGAGCATAGGAAGGAGGGAAGGCCTTCCATGAGGAGGCCGCTCCGTGTCAGGTCCCAGCACTGCCCCCAAGCCGAGTACCTCTCGAGCTACTGCTTCGCCACCTTCCATCCGCACTCTCGTAGGGTCCTCTTCGGGGCCCGGTGCGCATTGGGGTCCGAACCGACCGGGTGCTGCCATCTGTTGAGGGGCGTAGCGCCAGAATGCGCCCACCTCATCCGCCATGGCCAGGAAGCCGGAGCGTGGAGGGCCACCAGACCGGGCAGATCTACCGCGTCTTCTGCGCTGTTGTTCGAGCACGCAGGGGCCCACTTTCCGTGCCTGTATCTTTCACGTGGGGGAGGCTTCGCCTGGGCGGGAGCGACGCACTTCACTTCAGGTGATGCGCGAGTCGCGGAGTGAGGGGGCCGAGCCGCGGCTCCGAGCTGAGACTCTGCTCTATACTGCGGGGTTCTCATGGCGATCTCCGCGGAGAACATCCTGCAACACATGGCGGTGCCTCAAAGACCCGAGGTGTACCAGATCGGGTGTCTCGAGCGCCGGGTGACCCTCTACTCGCAACAGGTCCGAGCCCTCAATCTGGTATTCGCGCTCTTCGCTCGCAAGAAATTGCAGCGCTCCAGTCGGGTCGCGGTGGTGGGGGGCGGTGCGGCGGGGCTGACCGCCACGGTCGCACTTGCCAGGTGTGGAGCAACCGTCACTCTTCTCGAACGGCTCGACGCGGTCATCCCCTTCCAGTCCGGGAATCTGACCCGGTGGTTGCATCCCCACATCTATGAATGGCCAGAGGAGGGTTGCCACAACCCCGACAGTGGACTTCCCCTGCTCAACTGGTCCGCCGATTATGCGGCGAATGTCGCGCTCGTCCTTCGAGACGAG
This sequence comes from Vitiosangium sp. GDMCC 1.1324, assembly GCF_003044305.1. Taxonomy (GTDB): domain Bacteria; phylum Myxococcota; class Myxococcia; order Myxococcales; family Myxococcaceae; genus Archangium. Next base: position 141,130 of record NZ_PZOX01000011.1, read on the forward strand.
TTCTACCGGCACGTTCGGGAAACCAAGGCGATCGAGATCCACAAAGGCGTGCGAAACGTCAAGCCCCCCGAGCCCGGCTCAGCGGGCCGGCGCTTGGAGTGGAATGGTCCGGGGGGCAGATTCTGGAGCGAGCCCTTCGATGCTGTCATCCTCGCGGTGGGATTCGGCCTCGAGGGGTCCACTCTCTGCCCGGTACAATCCTACTGGCGCAATGACGACCTGGCTCAATTCGAGCTCGATGCGGAGCGAGTGCGCAACTACCTTGTCTCTGGATGTGGGGACGGTGGGTTGGTCGACCTGTTGCGGATACGTATCAGTGATTTCCGGCATGGAGAGATCCTTGAGGAGTTGATTGGAAGGCATCCCGAGGGTGCTCGGGTGGAGAAGCAATTGCTTCTCACCGAGGAGGCGGCGCGTGCGAAGGTGGAGCGCGGGGAGGACCCCTCTGATTTCCTCTATGACGAATATCAACGCATCCGCCCCCGCTATATCGATGACAAAATCGCCACCAGGCTTCGCGGAGACACGCGCGCGACCCTGAACGGGCCCGACCAGTTCCCATGGAATCTCAATTCCAGCATCCTGAACCGGTTCTTTGCCTCCGCGCTCATCGGGCTGAGACATCCCTCGAGCGTGGGGGCTGATTGGTGGAGGGGGAAGATCGCTCACATCGGTCAGGACGGCACGGGTTATCTCGTAGGACTTGAAAACGGAGGGCAGAGAGCCTTCGACCGCGTCATCCTTCGTCATGGCACCAGGGCCGTGATCTCTCAGTGGATGCAGGGCTCGGATGCGGCGCTTGTCCGTTCGCGCAACGCACTCGACCAGACGCGCATCCCCGCGTGGCCGGATGGCTTCTTTGGCGAAGCGACTGAACAAAAGCGTGCGACGCCGAGGCGTCAGGACCGCAAGATCTACGTGCACATTCCTGTCGGCGCGGGTCAGCAGGAGATCACGGTAAAAATGGATGTCAGCGAGTTCTCCAGGGTTGATGGTTTGCTTGACGGGGTATACTTCGCGCTTCTTCCACGGGTCCCTGCTTATACGTATGGCAAGACGTGGCGCTTGCGCAACAGGGTGTCGGGTCTTGACCTGGTACATGTACGAGAGACCCTCGACGAGCCAAGGTTTGGTGAGCCCATGCTCGATTCCCGCTCGCTGGAGGATGTGGGGATCTTGCCGGGTGATGAGCTCGAGGTTGTTTTCTTGATGAGAACCCACCCCCGGCTGCCAGGATGGCCGTAAGCGGCGGCGGACATGCGCCATGGCTCGAGCAGGGTGGCGCATCAGAGAAGTGAGAACGAATGGCCCATGGTTTTTGGGCAGGGTGCTCCGGCGGCCCTGCGCGAACAATCTGATGGAGCTCATCCGATGAAACGAAGTCGTAACCGTTCACCAACTCAGGCGGTGAGAGCGAGCTGAGGTACGGGCGCGTGTTACCGCGCAGCGTAGATGGGAGAGATCGGCCCGGAATCGGACCGACTGGATGATGGGAGGAGCCGTAGGGGCGTGGAGTGGCCCATCACCCAGCAGGTGGAAGTGATTGGAGGCGAAGGTGAAGGCGTGCAAGCGCACGGATCCGGAGCTGTGTAGAACGGCTTTGGCGAGCACCCCTCCCACCACCTCGTTCACCTGCTGGCAGGGGCACAGCAGCAGGCGCCCCCGAAAGCACCTGGAAGTGACGAAGTAGAAGCCCTCCTCCTGGAACATCCTCAGCGGCCAGCCCATCTACATCCCCTGCAGTCGGTTCGCAGGGCCCGATGCCCCTGGTGGGCCAGCTCGCAAGTCCTCGGAAAGACTTGGAGGCGGGTCGGTTCACCCGTCCAGGCCAGGCATGTCTACCTCTCGGACACTGTCTCGGCACGACCACCTCGATCAGGCAGTACAACGCGGCTCGAAGTGACCCGGATGGGCGCTCACCCGCGTGGGTATTCCGGGGTCTGTCATTGAGTGGGATGAATCGAACGCGGCGGCCCGGAGCACTGCTGTCCGGGCCGCCTATTGCCGACGAGGCGATCACGGGCTGAGGGAGATGCTCCCCGGCCAGTAACCGTAGGAGTACGAGGTGACGCCGTTGCGGGTGGTGCTCGCGTAGCCGCCCTGGGCCGGCTGGATGGTGACGGTCACCTGTCCGCCGCTGGAGGCAATCGCGCCCGCGTGCACGGATGCCGCGCAGACATCCGAGTCATCGGTGTAGAGGTCCGTCCCCCAGACCGACGCTCCCAGGCTCACCGTCGGGCAGTTGCACCGGATTTGCGTCCCGTTCTGCCCTCGGTAGGACATGATGTTGAAGCTCGAGCAGAGCGGCGGCGGCTGCGGCACCTGAGCACCGATGAAGCGGAAGCTCCCCGGCCAAGCGCCGTAGGAGCTCGTGGTGACGCCGTTGCGGGTGGTTCCAATGAAGGTGCTCTGGGCCGGCTGGATTTCGAGGACCACCATCCCACCGCTGGTGGAGATGACACCCGCGTGCACCGCGGCGGTGCAGATATTCGAGTCATCGGTGTAGAGATTCGTTCCCCAGACAGAGCCTCCGCCCCCCGAGGAGCAGGTGCAGCGAACCTGGGCCCCCGTCTGCCCTCGGTAGGCCGTGACGTCGACGTTCGAGCAGCTCTGGACCGCGCTCTGGCCGTAGAGGACTCTCAGCGCGGTGATGTCGGTGCTGGTGAACTCGCCGGTATTGTCGAGGTGGGGGCAGGAGTTCATGACCGACCCGTCGAAGACGGCGGTGGTCGGCGTCCCAGGGATGTGGATGGCGCCCACGTTATACGGGTCCGACTCGGGGTCGGGGTATGGGCGAAGGCAACTGATGCTGGCATTGTAGTAGTCCGTGTGGCGCAGGCCGATGGTATGGCCGAGTTCATGCGTGATGATGTGCTCGTTGATGTCGAGGTTGTAGGTGTCCAGCGCGGGGAGCATGTTGATGGACCCGAAGGGCAGGCCGTACGAAGGGAAGCCCGACCAGTTATTGGCCTCGACGGAGATCGCCGCGACGATGGTCGCGGAGCAGCCGGTCGTTGGACCGCGCACGAAGGTGAATCGCAGACCGAGCTCGTTGTAGTTTTCGATGGCCATATCGAGCCCCTGGCTCAAATGGGAATAGCTGTTGTACGCGGCCGAGGGGTTGATGCAGATCTTCGTCACTTCGGGGCCGACGACGTTGGTCGAGCGGTATTGCTCGGCGCTCCCCGAGGGGGCCTGAATCATCTCTCGGGAGGCCTGGAGCGTCACCTGCGTGTCGCCGCTCACGAAGACAGCCTCGTTGACGACCTGGATGTCCTTGGCCGGATAGCCGGCCTCGATGAGGTTGGAGATGATCTCCTCGTGCTCCATCTGCGGGTCCATACCGCCGCAACCGACCAGCATTGCGACACCGGTCACCGCGAGGACTGCTGCCTGCTTGAACATGGATGCTCGTCTATCTGACTGCGGGGAATATGCCGCCCGGCGTGAGCTTCCCGCCGTGGCCGCGCGCCATGTTTCATAGCGCGCCCCCACCCCAAACCCTCAGCGACAACTCTGGATGATGAATCCGTCTCGAATCTCGGGATTCGAGACACCCAGGCGGTGTCAGTTCGCCGGGCCCTGCCTCTCGCGGAAGCGTGAGTCGGCGCGGCTGCCACTTCTGGGTGGCGGCGCCGATGCACTCCCAGCAGAGAAGGTCCGCTCGGGCCCGGCGCGCCGGGGGCACAGGCCCACGCTATCTGGGGCTGGCGGACGCGACATCGCCGACGCGCTCGGCGAGCGGACGGGCATGGCGGACGAGTGAGAACAGCACCTTGCCCGGCTCCTCGGCCATCAGCTCGTGCGCCGACTGCTCGAACCAGACGAGCTGCTTCGATGGCGCCTTGACGCTCGCGAGCCATTCGGCGGCAACCGTCGCCGAGAGGAAGGGTGTCGAGGAAGAGAGGAAGGGTGTCAGACGATTCGTAGGAGACCGGCACGGCGTGGAGCTGCGCCATGGGGCCCAAGGGGGAGCAGCTGGAGTGCGGAGTGAAGGAGGCGAAGGGCAAGGACAACGGGGACCGGCACTTCGTGCACCTGTGGGATGGGCGGGACGAGAACGGCTTCAACGGCGTGTTCTACGTGGGCTCGGTGACGGCCTCGCTGCCAGCGGTGCGCCGAGGGCTGGGCCGCCCTGGGGCGGATGACAACTCCATTCAATGGTGGAGTGTGGAGGAGCCGAGGCTCGCGAGCCGTTGACCGGTGGATTTCGCGGCGACACCGACGCATCCACCCGCGAAATAGGCTACCTTCCCATCGATGCTGCTCGCCCTGCTCCTGTCCGCCGCAGTGCCCGATGTCGACTCGCTGTTCGCCACCGTCGCGCGCAAGGATACGCCCGGCTGCGCCCTCGATGTCCGGCAAAAGGGTGCGGTCGTCGTCCAGCGCAGCTACGGCATGGCGAATCTGGAGACGCCGCAGCCGATCGATGCCGACACGGTTTTCGAGGCAGGATCGGTCTCCAAGCAGTTCACCGGCGCGCTCGTCGCATTGCTCGCCGAACGCGGCACCTTGTCGTTCGACGACAGCATCCGCCGCTGGCTGCCCGAACTGCCCGCGCTCTATCAGCCGGTGACGATCGCAATGCTGCTCCACCATACCAGCGGCATCCGCGACTGGGGCGTATTGGCGGAGTTGACCGGCTGGCCGCGCGGATCGCGCGCCTATGCGATGGACGACGCGATCGCGCTGATCGCGGGCCAGCACGCGCTCAACTTCAAACCCGGCACCGAATATCTCTATAGCAATTCCAACTATCTCCTCGCCGCGCGGATCGTCGAACGCGCGACGGGGCGACCGTTCGCGCAGGTCGCCGAATCCGAATTGTTCGCACCGCTCGGCATGACCCACACACGCTGGCGCAGCGACTTCCGCGATGTCGTGCCGCACCGCGCGCAGGCCTATTCGCCCGATGCCAAGGGGACCTGGCAACTCGACATGCCGTTCGAGGACGTGGTCGGCCCCAGCGGGCTGCTGACGACCGTTGGCGACTTGCAAAGATGGGACGCCGCGCTGGATGAGCCGGCGCGCGGATGGGTGGCGCGGATGACCGAGCCTGGATCGTTGGTCGACGGCACCCGCGTCACCTATGGTCTGGGGCTCGAGCTCGGGCCGGTCGATGGTCGCTCTGCCGTCAGCCATGCCGGGTCGACCGCGGGCTATCGGGCCTGGCTCGGGCGCTTTCCGGCGGACGGCGTGTCGGTGGCGCTGCTGTGCAACGCGGGCTCGCTGAACACGGAGGAACTGGGGCCGCAGGTCGCGGCGCGCTTCCTGCCGGTCATCGCCCCCGCCCAGACTCCGGCCGTCCAGACGTCGCTCGCGGCCGTTAGCGTGCCGGCCAACCTTGCGGGCTCGTATCGCAACCTCGTGACCGACGCGACGGTCAAGGTGAGCGAGGTCAATGGCCGTCTGCGCATCGGCGATACGCTGTTCGCGATGACCGCGCCGGACCTGTTCGCCACCGATGAGGGACGCCGCGCGACGGTCCGCCGCGATCGTGCTGGCCGCGTCGTTGCGCTCGATGTGACCCGATCGGGCAACGCGCCGATTCAGCTGGAACCGGCGATGCCATGGGCACCCGACCCGGCTGCGCTTGGCCTCATTGCCGGACGCTATCGTAGCGCCGATATCGATGGTGAGCACCGGCTGCTGCTTGACGGGCAGGTTCTTCGATGGATCGATCCGCGCGGTCTATCGCAGCCGTTGCGGCCGACCATCGCCGACACCTTCCAGGCCCCGGAGACAGGCTGGATTCTGCATGTCCTCCGCGATCATCGCGGCGCGGTCACGGCCATTGACGTTAGCATCGGGAGGGCGAGGCGCATCGCGTTTCGGCGGCAGTGAAGGTGGAGGAAGGCTCGCTTGGATTGGGGGCCCTCATGACCGTCAAGGCAAGAGGACAGGGCTGGCGCAGTACTCCTGGACGAGGTTGATCCAGTAGTAGTTCTCGGAAGGTTCAGCCTCGGGAGAACTTCCCGGCTGAGGAACGGCTCGCGTGCTCACGCCGACGCCCGCTCCCATGAGGATGGCGACGACGCCTGCGTTGGCCGCCTCTGGCCGCCAGGAAGGGTGTCAGACGATTCGTAGGAGCCCCAGGAAGGGTGTCAGACGATTCGTAGGAGCGGGCCAGCTCGCAAGTCCTCGGAAAGACTTGGAGGCGGGTCGATTCACCCGTCCAGGCCAGGCCTGTCTACCTGGTGCTTGAGTCCCGCGTGACACCCGCTCTGCCTCCACTCAGTTCGGGTTCTTTGACCACCGTTTCGGGGGAGTTCTTTGACACCGTCTCGGAGACACCGTCTCGGACACCGTCTCGGTCTCGGAGACACCGTCTCGAGGACACCGTCTCGAGGGACACCGTCTCGAGGGACACCGTCTCGGAGACACCGTCTCGGAGTTTCGGGGGAGTTCTTTGACACCGTCTCGGGGCCGGAAGGCCCCACGTTGAGGCCGAGCACGCCGCGTGGTCCTGCACCCGTGTGGAATACGGCCTCTGTGGAGGTGAGGTCGGGTCAGGCGCCTGCGCGTCTTTCGGTGCGCCGCGCGCGAAGCACGCGGCGCACCGATTGTCCTACCGAGACCGCGCTGAAATCAGGGCACACCGCCCCTTAGCGCCCGCTTGCCCGGTATCGCGGACAGCGACTCAGAGTCCGTTGGGGACCACGGTCACGGTGCCGGATCCCCTGTTGGTCAGGATGAGATCGGCGTACCCGTCCGCGTCCATGTCCGCGGTGGCGATGGCGTTGAGGCCAGGCGAGGCGCCGGTCGTGACGACGGTGCCCGAGGTGAAGCCTCCGTTGCCGTTGCCGGTCATCGGGCGGACGCCGCCCGAGGCCGTTGTCACGAGGATGTAGGCGTCGAGCTTGCCATCGCCGTTGAAGTCATCGGCCACGACGCCCAGCGCCGAGTTGGTGGCCGTAGTGGCCGCGGCGGCGGACTGAACGCCGCTCGCGAAGGTGCCGTTGCCGTTCCCTTTGAAGAAGAAGAGGTACCGGCCGGCCGCGCCGTTCGAGAGGATGTCGAGCGTGCCGTCGCCGTTGGCGTCGCCGAAGGCGATGCCCGCCGTCTGGCCGTTGACGGCGTTGGTGTAGGAGACTGGTGCGGCGAACGAGCCGTTGCCCTGGTTGATGAGGATCGACAGGCGTGCGCTGGCGGGGCTCGTCACCACGAGATCGGAGAAGCCATCGCTGTTCAGGTCACGGCAGGCGATCGTCGACTGCACGCCGCCGGTGTTCGGGATGCCGATGAGCGTGGGCGCGCCGAAGCTGCCCGCGCCGGTGCCGAAGAGCACGCTCACCTGGCTCAGGGTCACGCTTGTCGTGGCGATGTCAGCCACCCCGTCGTGATCGAAGTCCCCGGTGCAGAGGTGGACGGAGCCCGGGGTGCCGGTGGTGAAGCTCGTCGGCGCGCCGAAGGTCCCGGGCGCGCTCGGGCCCAGGTTCTTGTAGACGCTGATGTTTCCGTTGCTGAGGATCAGGTTGGTCTGGCCGTTGACGGTGACGGCGTCGAGCCACCCGTCGCCGTCCACGTCCACGGCCACGACCGCGTTGCTGGAGAGCGAGGCGCTCCCGTAGTTGACCTCCGGCTGGACGCTGGCGTCGCCGTTCCCCAGGAAAACGGAGAGCGAGCCGGAGGGGGTCAGGATCGATCCGGATTCGGCGTTGGCCACCAGGATGTCGAGCTTGCCGTCGCCATTCACATCGGCGACCGCCGGGGCCAGCGGGTTGTGGTTCGCGGGGGAGCTGACCGGCGTGCCGGGGACCTGGCCGGTGGGCGCGGTCTGGCAGGTGCCGTTCGAGCAGATCTGGCCCGTCGCGCACACGATGCCGCAGGCGCCGCAGCTATCGGCGTCGCTCTGGAGGTTCACCTCGCAGCCGTCGGACGAGTCCCCGTTGCAGTCCCCGAGGGTGCCGGAGCAAGCCTGGCAGTTGGTCCCCTCGTAGGTGGGAGCGCACTGGCAGGTGTAGCTATTGATGCCGTCGGTGCAGGTGCCACCGTTCAGGCACGGGTTTGCGGCGCACTCGTCGATGTTGGTCTCGCAGTTGGTGCCGGTGAAGCCGGGAGCGCACGCGCACGTGTAGCTATTGATGCCGTCGGTGCAGGTGCCACCGTTCAGGCAGGGGCTTGCGGCGCACTCGTCGATGTTGGTCTCGCAGTTGGTGCCGGTGAAGCCGGGAGCGCACGCGCACGTGTAGCTATTGATGCCGTCGGTGCAGGTGCCACCGTTCAGGCAGGGGCTTGCGGCGCACTCGTCGATGTTGGTCTCGCAGTTGGTGCCGGTGAAGCCGGGAGCGCACGCGCACGTGTAGCTATTGATGCCGTCGGTGCAGGTGCCGCCGTTCAGGCACGGGCTTGCAGCGCACTCGTCGATGTTGGTGCAGGTCACGCCGTCGCCCTCGTACCCCGCGTTGCAGGCGCAGGTGAAGGAGCCCACGGTGTTGGTGCAGGTGGCGTTTTCGTTGCAGTTGTCGGTACCGGCGACGCACTCGTTGACGTCGGTGCAGGTGCCGCTCTGGCACGTGAGGCCGTCGCCGCAGGGGACCGTGGCGTCGCACGGCGCGTTCACGGGCAGGCTGCCCTGGCCGCTGCACGTCGGGTCGTAGAGCGGCGAGGTCGGGTCGAGGCTGGTGACATAGTCGCCGTTGTGAGCGCTGTGCGCGTTGATACACGCCTGCTCGCTAACACGGACGATCGTGTAGGGATGAGTCGTCGAGCTGGTCTTGTGGCAGATCTGGACCTTCCCGTTGACCTCAAAGTAGTTGCACTGCTCGGCGGTGAGGGCGGAGTCGGCCGAACCGACGTCCGCGTCATTGTCTCCGACGGAGGTCGCGCTGCAACCGCCGATGAGGCCGAGCAGACCGGCCCCCGCGAGCATGACGAGGAGAGAAGAGGATTGACGTTTCATTGGGTTCCCCCTGAAAGGACGCACCACGGCCACGCGACGGCTTGCGCGGAGAGCGCGGGCATCCAAATGAGACTACTGTTGACTGCGGGTCGCTTTCTTATTCACCCGCAGATCAAGAAAATACAGCATTGCTGGCAATTTACCAAATACCGATTCATGACCGCGGTCGGATTCCTGCTGATTCGGCACAATGACTGCAGTTTTCGCACAGCGACATTCATGCATGCTCCGGCGCAAACCCATCACGTTCCTCGTGAGGCCGGACGCGCGTCGGCGGCGACGAATGATTTGTGAAGCAATGGAGTGGCGGGGCTCAGCGCTCTCTGGGGGAGCGCTTCGTCGTCGGCCCCGCGGGCCCGCGCGAGGCCGCGAGGGTCCGACGGGCTCTCATCGAAGAGCTTCTTGTATTCGACGCTGAATCGCCCGCCGGACACGAAGCCGAGCGAGGCCACGACGTCGGCGACGGTCGTCCCCGACGTCGGCCCTGTGCCGGTGGTCAACACTCCGCCCGACAACGACTTCATGGCCCTCGGAGTCACGACCATCACCTATCTCGGGCTCCGAGAGGGTGTCAAAGAACTCAAGCGAGGCGACCCGAGAGGGAGTCCGGAGGGAGTCAAAGAACGCCGAGAGGGTGTCCGAGAGGGTGTCAAAGAACTCCCCGAGAGGGCCGAGAGGGTGTCAAAGAACTCCGAGAGGGTGTCAAAGAACTCCGAGAGGGTGTCAAAGAACTCAAGCGAGGCGACCCGAGAGGGAGTCCGGAGGGAGTCAAAGAACGAGAGAGAGGTGACGCGGCACGACACGAGGAGGAAAGGAGAAGGGAGGGAAGGGGGCTGAGAAATCCCCTCGCCGCCAGCGAGCAGCCGCCTGGCGGAAAGCCGAGACGAAGGCACGGTACTGCGCGCGCAATTCGAGCAGCACCTGGGGTTTGGAGGCATGCCCCAAAGGACGAGGGCTGCGCTTGAGGCGCTCGGGACGGGTATGCGGGTGCTGCTCCTGCACGGCCCGAGCTCCCAAGACAGGCTTGCCCCGGGCTCGGGCCTTGGCCTGCACCTCTGAGAGTAACGCGCGCACGGTACGCTGCTTGTCCTCCTCATCCAGTCCTTGCCAGCACGGCAGTGGGGCCAGCTCCAACTCCACCGGTTCGGCCCATTCTTCGGCGAAGGGCCCTGGCTGCGCCGCCAGGTCCTCGCTCGTGCGTCCGCTCCAGCGCTTGGTCCAGTTGAACCACCGGAAGAGCCGGCGCGCTGGACCCAGCAACTGAGGCAGGCACGTGAGGCCCGGCCACTCGGCACTGCTCTCCACCAGTCCTTCCTTCACACCGTGGGCGAGCACGTAGCTCAGTCGTCCCACCAGTGCGGTGTCGTCCAGAACGGGTTCGGCCGAATAGCGACGCTCCCAGAAGCCGCCACTCCAGTCCACCAGACGCCCAACCTTCCTGGAGAGGTTGGAGCGCAGGTACTGCATGAAGGAGGCGAGAGAGGCGCCTCGAGCCCAGACCAGCAGGTGGAAGTGATTGGAGGCGAAGGTGAAGGCGTGCAAGCGCACGGAGCCGGAGCTGTGTAGAACGGCTTTGGCGAGCACCCCGCCCACCACCTCGTTCACCTCCTGGCAGGGGCGCAGCAGCAGGCGCCCCTGAAAGCACCTGGAAGTGACGAAGTAGAAGCCCTCCTCGTGGAACATCCTCAGCGGCCAGCCCATCCCCATCCCCTGCAGTCGGTTCGCAGGGCCCGGTGCATCTCGTGGGCCAGCTCGCAAGTCCTCGGAAAGACTTGGAGGCGGGTCGGTTCACCCGTCCAGGCGAGGCCTGTCTACCTGTTGCTTGAGACCCGCGTGACACCCGCTCTGCCGCCACTCAGTTCGGGTTCTTTGACCACCGTTTCGGGGGAGTTCTTTGACACCGTCTCGGGGACACCGTCTCGGCGGGGCCTCCCCGGCGAGGAGTACGGGACTTGATGTCGTCACTGAGGGGGATGAAATCTTTCCGGGGCGGGTCCTGCTCAAGCTGCTCGAGCCGCGAACACCCCGGCGCGCAGTCCAACCCGCTCCAGGTAGTCGTTCAGGGCCGCGAACTGGTGCTGGGTGACCACCGCGCCGACGTAGCCGTCCGGCCGCACCAGCACCCAGTCACCCGGCTCCACCCCGTAAGCCCGCTGGAAATGGCCCTGGGCGTCGACGATGTCACCTCGCGGTCCGACGGCATGGATGTGCAGATGGGGGCGCGGGGGGAGTGCCGAGTCGCGAGCCGTCTCGTAGCCGAGCAACGTCCAATGGGGACCCTGGAAGAGCTTGAAGAGCCGGGTGGGCAGTCCAGCGCTTCCGAGGACGGGCGCATCCGGTGCGCGCGCTCCCGCCCGGATGCCTTGCGTGCGTGAGGGGCTCGGCAGGGACAAGGACGAGTCCGGGTAGCCGAGATCCAACTGATGGACCTCGCGGCCCCGCCGCCTGTCGCCCTCCTGGGCTGCCTTCAGGAGCCTTGTCGAGAGGCCCAGCATCTCCGCGGCGATGGGCCGCCGCTCTTCCTCGTAGGTGTCCAACAGCGTGTCGGGCGCCCCCGCCAGCACGGCCGCCAGCTTCCAGCCGAGGTTGTACGCGTCCTGCACGCTCGTGTTGAGACCCTGGCCCCCTGTCGGCGGGTGGATGTGGGCCGCATCTCCCGCGAGGAAGACGCGGCCGACGCGGTAATGCTCGGCGAGCCGCGCGTTCATGTGGAACGCCGAGGCCCAGGACACCGACCGGATGACGATGTCCTGGCGGCCCGTCCGCCTCGCGAGCAGCGCCGTCAACCCCTGGGCCGACAGGTCGATGTCGCCCTCCAATGCCACGGGACCCTGGAGCTGGAACAGGGGAGTCCCTGGCAAGGGGCAGAGGGAGAGCTGCTCCGGCGTCCCTTCGTTCCAGCGGTGCCAGGCATCCGCCGTTACCCCCTCCTGCACCACGTCGGCGACCAGCGCGCGAACACCGAGCGTCTTGCCCGCGAAGTCGATGTGGAGCGCGTGCCGCACGAAGCTGCGGCCCCCGTCCGTGCCGACCAGGTAGCGCACCCGCGGGGCCTCCTCTCCGGCCATCCCGGTCACGTGGGCCGTGACGCCCTCCGCGTCCTGCTCGAAGCCCTTCAGCTCACAGCCCCACTGGGGACGGTGCCCGAGCTCGGCGAGCCGCTCGCGCAGGACCGTCTCCGTCAGGAATTGCGGCACGAGCAGCGGGCGCTGATGGGGCTCGCTGGGCGTCGGGGCGGGCAGGTCCACCCGCTCCTCGTCGTACCCGCCTTCACGGTAGACACGCTGCGGAGGATAGACCCCCCCCGCCGCGACGAGCCGGTCGAGAACGCCCAGATCCGCGAAGACCTCCTGGCTGCGGGGCTGGATGCCTTTGCCGCGGGAGCCCCGGAACGGCTCGGCCATCTTCTCGATGAGGCGGAAGGCCACGCCCCGCCGGGCCAGCTCGATGGCCAGGGTGAGACCGGCCGCTCCTGCTCCGCAAATCAGCACGTCCGTCGTCAATGGGGATGTCATGGGTTCCTCAATGGGTGTATAATGCACATAATTGGGAGGAAGGGATGACGTCAAGAAGAAATGTGCAAAATGCACATATTGGCTCGAAGATGCGGGAGCTCCACATGGCGCTGCTGGACATCGTCAGCGCCATGAACCGGCCGCAGCGGGACGAGGCCATGGTCAAGGCCGCGGGGATCGCGCTCGACCGGGCCCTGTTCCCCCTGCTGGTGGGCATCGAGCGCTTGGGTCCCATCGGGGTCGTGGAGCTGGCGGACCGCGCCGGGCGCGACTACACGACCGTCAGCCGCCAGGTCGCGAAGTTGGAGGAGTTGGGATTGGTCGAGCGCCGGGCCGGGGCGGCGGACCGCCGGGTCCGTGAGGCCGTCATCACTCCGAAGGGCAAGGAGATGACGGACGCCGTGGATGCGGCGCGTGAGCGGATGGGGATCGCCATCTTCGAGAAGTGGAGTGCCCACGACTTCGACGAACTGGTGCGCCTCATGCGCAAGTTCGCCGACGAGTTGGTGCGGGAGCCGGGCGGGACCTGAGCAAGGCTTTGATGCTCGGGGCGGTCATCCAAGGCTCAACACACCGCCTGCTGGCGTATAGGCGGGAGAGAAGCCATGTAGAGGGTGAGGGCTGGAGCGGAGGGGCCGAGAAGGGCCGCAGCCGGGGCTAGCAAGGCCGAGCGCCGCGCCGGTACACGGGACGGTCCATGGTGGTGCGGAGCGAAGGGGAGTTCTTTGACACCGTCTCGGGGACACCGTCTCGGGACGGATCGGGAGAAGGGGCTGCCTCAGACAAGCCCCTTCTCTTGTCAGGCGATCATGAGACGAGATGCGTGCGGTGTTCTACTTACAAGCGCCGTACGTGTGCTGACACCCGCCGATGGTCTCGGTTACGCTGGTAACCGAGCACCCGGTGCTGCACTTCACACAGATGGTCTCGCTGTGGATGTAATTGATGTCAGGGCAGTACATGACGTCGGTCGTCTTGGTGTAGCCGGTACCACACGGGGCCTGGGTCGTCGTCCTGGTGCAGGCCAGCAGCGTCTGTGTATCCACCGACTGGGACACCGATGCGTCGTCCTCAACGGGGAGTTCAGTTCCACAGCCGAAGGCAAAGAGCGAGCCCATGAGGCCAGCCGCAAGTGCGAGCCGCTTCATAATAATTCCTTTTGTCTTTTGTGATTGGTGCATGTGTGTCATGCACAATTCGTCCATAACATGGAAATCTCTAGCTTCAAATGGCAATTACATCGTGATGGATGCGAGGCGTATCAGGATTTCTGACGTCGCTCGGCGTGCATCGAAACCCGCTCCGTCCTTGAGAATCTGGTAATCGCTTTCACATGGGGCGACGACCCGCACGCGCTCGAGTGTAAGTACTAAGCCTTATTTCTCTGCTCCTCTTGTACGCATAAGACGAATGGGGGCACTGTTGAGGGTAAAGGCTGGAGCCGAGGGGGAGGGAAGGGCCGCCACCGTCAGCCTCGCGCACCCAGTTGCGCAGGGCCGATTCAGTCAGGTCCAGGTCCTTGGCAACCTGGGGCAGGTTCTTGCTGCCCTCGCGCACCAGCCGGACTGCCTCGGCCTTGTACTTCGGCGTAAAACTCCGCCCACGGAGGACATTACTTTGCTGAGACGCCATGGCCTCCGCTGAGCATGCAGAGACGGGAGTTCGGCGTCCGCCACTTGTGGTGCAACAGGTCGACCGCGAGCCGGTAGACGGCATCTTCCTGGACGCCGTACTCGCGCACGTCCGGCTGGAGCACGCAGTGCGGAATCACGCCGCGATTGCGCGGTAGACCCGACACGTTCAACCGGAAGTGGAGGAGCGGCACCGAGAGCTCCATGCGCGAGTTTGGGAGCGTCAGCTCCCAGCTGTAGCCGCTGCTGTTGCCCTCATAGGTGCCCCCGACCTCCTCCCCAATGAACAGCCCGCGCCCCTGACTGTAGAGCATGCTGGCCAGCTCGGCGGCACCTGAGTAGGTGCGGCCACCCACCAGCACGACCAGGCGGCCCTTGAAGACGGGCGAGACGGGACGCCAGTGAGACTTCAGCCCCAGGGGCGGAAGATCGAGGCGCCGGAGCGTTCCGCGCCGCGTCTGCCGGTAGGTGGCGAGCTCCTCGGGCTCGAAGACGGTCTGCTCGAACTGCTGGCCGCTCGTACTCGTGACGGAGAGGTGCTGGGCGCGCACCTCCACGAACGCGTATTTGCGGAAGGGCTGCTCGACCAGGTACGAGAACAGTACGTTCTCGTTCGACTCGGAGCCGCCACCGTTGTCCCGAAGGTCGAGGATGAGGTCACGGGCCTTGCGCTGCTCGAGCTCCTCGAAGAGCGCCTTCAGGGTGTCGGGATAGCTCGTGCCCGCCTCGCGGTAGCGCCGGTTGCTGAACGTCGGGACACGCAGGAGGGCTGTGTGTTCGTCAACCCAGCGGAGGGTGGCCAGGGGAGAGCGGGCGTCATCCTCCGGTGGGCGCGCGGCCACGGGAACAGGCGTGAGCGCAACCTCCCGGAGGGTGCTATCGGGAAGGTGGAGGCGAACCTGGAACCGCTGCTCCGCGCCGCGCAGCAGGTAGCGCTGCCGCGCATAGCCGCCACCATCCAGCTCGCGCATCACGCCGGTGGCGACGTCTCCATCGCCCCCGACCGCCAGCCACATCTCGTGAAAGAGGTCCTCCCAGGATTGGCCGTTGATGGCCAGCAACCGGGCTCCCGTGGGTACGTCGGCGGCATCTCCATGGCCGCGCAGGACATAGGCACCCTGGTCGGTCCAGTAGAGATCGAGCGGGAAGAGCCTGGCCTCCGCACGGAAGCGGCAGCGCATGGCGTCGCTCAGGCGCAGCGTCAGGTGATCCTCGCCCAGGCTCGCGAGCAGGGATGCCATCAACTGGTACAAACCGAAATCATCCTCGACGGAGGAGAGCCGCGCCCGAGCAGCGCGCGTGGCCTCCTGCCAGTGGCGCTTCGGGTGATGCCAGTCGAGCGCAGGGAAGGCCTGCTCGAGGCTGGCGATCGACAGCTCCAGGTCCTCACGTGCCTCGGCCTGCGACAGCACGCGCGGCGGCGTGGCACCCTCGCAAGCGGCACGCGCGTCCACGGCCAGGAGTGTGCCCGACATCAACGCCCATCCGAGGGCACCACCGGTCGTGAGTCTGAGCTTCATGGGTGCGCTCCCACTTCTCATCGAGAAGAGGGGCTGTCTTGGGCCCCTCGCGCATCATATTCCGTGTTACGGATAGGAAGGACAGGAGCCCGACGGGATGCTGCAGAAGCGCTCCCAGCCTGCCACATCTCGAATCCAGGGAAGTGCCTGGCTCAGGCCGCCTTCTGGCGGATGCGCGCCGCGCGAAGCTGAATTCCCAGGATGCCCAGGCCGCTGAGTGCCACGAGAAGCGCCAACGCCCCCGTGATGCGCAGCCCCCAGTGCGCCGGGCTCTCACGTGAGACATAGCCGAGCGTGTGCAAGCTCCAGAGTGCGTCGAAGGTGCGCCAGGTGTGATTGCGCCAGGCAACTACCTCTCCAGACGTCGGAGACACGAACACCACCGTGCCCGCGCCATCCTCCAGCCGAACGCGGAACACCGGGGGCGTGAGAAACGGCTCCTCCCCCTCTTGCGAGACAGACTCGACGGAGGCCACCGGAGCCCTGGCACGGTGCGCGGCCTGGGCAACCGCGCCGGCCTCTTCCGCGCTGAGCGCGGGACGCACACGCCCATCTTCCGCATCCACCAACACCGCCCCGCCGGGCGTCAGCTCCACGGCGTAGACGGGCCTGCCGAGGAGCATCCGCGCGGACACCTTCTGCACCGAGCTGCCCGGACTCTGCGCCAGCGCGCGGCGCGCGGCATCATCCAGGGCGATGCGCACCCGCGCCACGTCGAACACCGGTGCGGGCGCGCGGTCGTCTTCTCCGCGCACCCGCCCGAAGTCGAAGAGGGAGAAGGCGAAGCCCGTGAACGTCCAGATGAGCAGTTGCGCCCCGATGACAAGCGTGGCCACCCTGTGGGCGCGCCTGAGCTTCGCTCCCCAGTTCATCGCGTGCTCCTTAGTGGCAGTAGTTCTGGCCCATCGGGATGGTGACGCTCCAGGGGTAGAGGCCCACGTCCTCGAAGACCTTCACCACCTTGCGTGTCTGCACGTCGATGACCGCCACCTGGTTGGCGCTGCTCACCGCCGCGACGATGTAGCGGCCGTCCGGGGTGGTGGAGGCAATCTCGACGTTGCCATCCAGCGGGATGCGCTCGACGATTTCACCACGCGTGGTGTCCACCACCGCCACATCCTGGCGCACGCGGTTCATCACGAAGGCCCTGTCTGGGGCCAGCGAGGAGAAGTTCACCCCGTAGGCCTCTTCGTCGCCCGGCAGCGTGGCCGCCACCCGGTGCTCCGTCGTGTTGAGCATGGACACGGTGCGATTACCGAAGTTGGGCACCAGGGTCCGCGGCGGAAGGCCGGCGAACGGGTGCTCGGCAAACGCGACCCAGGGCCTGCTCCCCACCTTCACCTCCGACAGCTTGCGCTGCGCCACGGTGTCGTAGACGAGAACCCGCCCGGTGGCTGCGTGCGCGGCGTAGAGCACGCCCCGCTCGTCCACCTGAGCGTCGGCGAAGCCCTCTTCGTCCTTCACCGGAGTGGCCGAATCGAAGCCGTCGAGGGGAATGTGGCCGGCCACCTCCAGCTTCTCCATGTCCACCCGGGTAAGGTGGTGGGCGCCGATGTTCGCCACGTACCCGAAGCGGCCATCCCGGCTGAAGCGCATGAAGTGCGGGATGGAGAAGCCAGACAGGCGCTTCACCTCGGCGTCCGTCTTCGAGTCGAGGAAGGAGATGGAGTTCTCCTCCTCGTTCATGATGGCGAAGTACTTGCCGTCTCGGGTGAGTGACAGGTGCGTGGGGTGCTTGCCCACTCGCACGCGGTGGGTGACCTCCAGCCGTCGCGCATCGACCACCACCGCTTCGTCGGTCGCGCTCGAGTCGATGACGACCCTGTCGAAGTCCTTGCTGAGTTCCGCCATGTGGTTGGAGCGCCCCTGCGTCGCGATGCGGCCGATGATTTCCAGCCGGTCGAGGTCGATGACCGTGAGCTCATCGGAGTCGCGGCTCACGATGTAGGCGCGGTTCTTCAGGTTGACTTCGGGTTCGCTGTCTTCACAGCTCATCAGTGCGACCGCGGCCAATGCGGACAACGCTGCGCACACAATCCTGCTCTTCATGGCGCTCCTCCTTCAGGGGTGCTGCGGGGGTGAGTCGAAAGACCCCTGATGGCGGCCGCGAAGAACGAAGGGGGATGCGGACCTCCGACCGAGCGCGAACGGCTCGTGCTTGCACGGCGGCATGCACGCGCAGCAAGAGCGCAAACGGGCAAACGGTAGGAGATGGAGCCTCGTCGGGTGTACTCCGCACCCGAGCGCATCGCGCGCAATCGCATTGGCAGACCTCCTCCCCGGCGGAGCCCGTCGGAGCAGCCGCTCCACCGCGAAAGCGGGGAAACGTCTGCGGACGACGGGCGGACCGAGGCAGGGGTTTGACGCCCTCTCAGGTAGGTCTCCTGGCTCGCAAGGTCGGAGAGGATGTCATCCTCTCCTTCCCCTCCCCCTTCCCCAGTGATGCCCTGGTGGGCTTCTCTGAGTGGGACTTCATCGGAGGGGCTTTCGCCCTGCTTACAGTGGCGGGACCGCGCCGGACTCTCACCGGCTTCCCTGTTATGCCCTCAAACCGAGGGCACCCGAGGGAGCATCGATTCAATTGTTGGACGGCCTCGTAGCGCGCCCGCATCCCGGAAGTCAACCTCGATACGCGTGCTCCTGCCGGGGCATTGTTGAGGGGGAGGGTCACGGGGCCGGCTTCAGGAGTTCCCGCAGCCGCGCCGACTTCTCGGCCGTCCAGCCCTCGGGCCGGAGGAGCGCGGCCCATCCATCCACGTGCTCGCCGGCGTACATATGGCCATAGCCGGGAGGCACCTTCATTCCGAGCGGGAGATCGATCGTCACCTGCCAGAACGTCACGATGGGGAGCCACACCATCGCCCGCAGGACGTCGTCGCCACGAGGCTCCCGCAGCCAGTCCGGCCGCTTGAGCAGGAGCTGGGGACTCCACCAGATGATGGAGTCGGAGGGGTGGATCAGATACAGCACCCGGGAGGCGCCCCACGGGGCGGACGCTGGCGGGATGTCCACGCCCGGCCGGCGGCTGAAGCGGACGATGCGGCCCTGCCGGTAGATGGGCTCCACCTCGGGGCTGCCGGCATCACGATGGTCGGTGAACTCGCGATACAGGGTGTTGAAGTGGGGTGGCCCCACGAACAGCGCCCCGTCGGTTCGATTGGCCAGATCACGCTCGCCGCTGAACGCCGTCTCCCCTCCGAAGGAGCCCAGGCTCTCTCCGAACACCAGCAGCTTCGGGCGCTGGCCTGCGGGAAGCCTGGACCAGCGCTCGTAGACCGCGTCGAAGAGCGCGCGGCCCGCCTCGCGCGCCCGCTTCCGGTCAACCAGGACGGAGAGCCATGACCACAGGTGCGAGTACTGCATGGCAACGATCGCCGAGTCCCCGCCGGTCAGGTACTCGAAGGCGTCCACGGACTCTGGCACCACCCAGCCGCTGCCCGTGGTCGTCACGACCAGCAGGTGGGAGCGCTGAAAGCCGCCGGTCCGCTCGAGCTCCTCGACTGCGAGCTCGGCCCGGGCTTCCGCGTCCGGCGCGGAGGCGTAGCCGGCATACACGCGGATGGGCTCCTTCGCGCCCGCCCCACTGAACGCGGAGAGGTCGTCCACGGTGGGGCCTCGTGCCACGAAGTTGCGCCCCTCCCGTCCCAGCGACTCCCAGCTCACCCGGGAGCCAGGGCCGCCGGAGCGCAGCGCGCTGCGGGGCGGGACCACGCCCTCCGCGGTCGTCATGTCCCGCACGGCCAGGGAGCGATCCGCCAGCGCGATGAGCCCATTCCACAGCAAGCCGCTGGCCACCAGGGCGGTGAGCACCACCACCGCCAGCCCGCTCGTCGCGCGGGCCGCGCGAGGACCGATGTGTTGTGCGAGCAGCGCGTCGAACCGGCGGTGCACCGCCCGCAGGCCCCGTCCCACGGAGAGGAGCAGGAAGAAGATGGCCGCCGCGATGATGGGCGCGAGCAGGTAGCCCGCGCTTCCCGGGAGGGGGATACCCATGAGTTCCCGGAGCTGCCGCTGCCAGTGCCAGCCCAGCAGGAGCGCGACGGCCAACGCCACGCCGCCCGCCACGAAGAAGCCCTGCCACGCATGCGGACGCGGAGACCTCGGAGGACGGTGGGCGAACTCGCGCCACAGCCAGGCCCCCAGGACTCCCAGCCCATAGCCGACGGCCGAGCTGATGCCGCTGACGAGCCCCTGGAAGAGCCCGGGGCGCGGCAACAGGGACGGCGTGAAGGACAGACACGTGAAGAGGAGCGCGACCCAGGACCCCGGCAGCGAGGCGCGGAGCCACCGGGGCGCGGTACGGTGCCAGGTACCGTGTGCCGGTGCGGGCCGCCCGTCGCGAGTGAGAAGGCGCTCCATGCGAACCCCCGGACGAGGCGCTCGGTGCCCACGGCGCTCCCGAGGCGCACACCCGAGGGTAGGTCCTCGGCCCGCGTCTGGCAGCGGGCGCTCGGCACGCTCGCCCCCACTCCTCCCGAGGCTCATAGGCGGAATGGGGGCCCTGTTGAGGGTAAATGCTGGCGCCGAGGGGGAGGGAAGGGCCGCCAACGGGTGCCAACAAGCCCGACCCTGAGGTGCAACGTGACCGTGCAGGAGGACTGCCAGGGCAACCTCGTCGAGCACATCGGGCTCGCGTCGAACGGCGTCGTCTACAGCGGCATCCGTCAGGCCCTGAACCGCCAGCCCATCAAGCTCGATTGCACGGCGCTCTGAGGACGGAGGGCCATATCCCGCCCGCCGGTCCGTGTGCGACACGGATCGGCGGGTGGGGAAGGTGTCAATCAATGGCAGCGGGTGGCGTCCTCCGTGTTTTCAACGGTGATGCCCAGTTCATCCTCGAGCACCTCCAGCAGGTGGGGCCGCATGAGGAGGGTGTCGATGCGCAGGTGATGATTGATCGAGAGCTCCGCGCCGGAGAGCTTGCGTGCCGGGTGGGGGCGCTGAAGCAACGCATTGAGCTGGCGCTGAGCACCTTCCATGGCGCGAAGCACTGAGCGCTCGAGCGCCAGGTGCTTCGCCACGGTGTCCGCCACGATATCGAGGACGTCTCTCCGGGTCCCCGAGGGCTCACCCGCGCGCGAGCGGAGCAACTCCCGGATTTGCAGGTGGGCCTTCTCATCCACCTCGTCCCCCGCGGGGGTGAACGCGTCCTGGAAGCGATGCAGCGCGTCCTCTCGGAACCCCCTCAGGCCGCGCTGGGCGCGTTCGTACATCTCTTCGTAGCGGACCTCGGCCCACTCTCGCGGAGCGGACCTTGTTTGCACTACGCCTCAAATAGACTGATCACGGAGCAAGACGTTTGTGATTGTGATGGGGGTCCTCTTCGGAACGCGCCCCAGCGTCTACCTGGAGCTGCTCCAGGAAGGCGGCACATCCATTCACCTTCGATTCCGTATCACCCCAGGCCGCTCAGGCCTCGGTGAGAAGCCGATTCCTTCCGCTCGGCCGTGGAGAGCGCGCCTGCCGGCTCCATGCCCTTGTCGCCGTCGGCCTCGCGTACCCGGTTGCGCAGGGCCGACTCGGTCAGGTCCAGGTCCTTGGCCACCTGGGGCAGGCTCACTCGCCGGAACTCAATCCCGAGGGGGGCTGCAACAGCCAGGTGAAAGCCGACATGAGCAATGCTCTACCCGCCTCGGTCGAAGAGCTTCACCGGCAAGTACGCTCGGCCTTCATCCGCCTGGGTCGTCGCCCCACTGCCCTGCGTGGCTACTTCCACCACGCAGGTCTCTCTCTTCGCGGACTTACCTGAAGGGGATTCGCTGTCCGAAGGCTTGTCGGCATGGCATACTGGCGAAGATAGCAACGTTTTTGCCCCCATTCCATGATCCCGCCGACGCGCCTGCGGCTGTTCGCCGCATTGTCCGTACTGGTGGCCTGCCAGGCCACCGCCGCACCACTTCCCCGCATCACCGATTACCACCACACCGCCTGGACCGCCAAGGACGGCGCGCCCACCGAGATCAAGGTCATGGCACAGACGCCGGACGGCTGGCTGTGGCTTGGCACGCCCACGGGCCTGTACCGCTTCGACGGCGTGCGCTTCAGCCGCTACCAGCTTCCTCCAAGTCCTTACTCGCTGGCCCGCATAGGCGAGCTGGTGGCGCGCCCGAATGGCGATCTGTGGATCGGGGATTCGGTCGGCGGACTGGTCGTGCTGCACCCGGACGGCAATTTCGAAAACTTTACGCCGCGCGGTGACTTGAGCGGCAATTCGGTAGGAGCCGTGCGCACGCTGGCCTTCGGCGCGGACGGTAGTATCTGGCTCGCCACTACTTCAGGCCTGTATCGCCACCGGCAGGGGCAATGGAAAAAGCAGGCCGCGGCCGAGGGCCTGCCGCCCGGCTATGTGAACGGCGTGCTGGCCGACCAGTACGGGCGCATCTGGGTGTCCAATGCCAACGCCGTGTTCCGTCTGGACGCGGCTGTGGAGCGCTTTGCCGACATCGATGTCGCGCACACCGACGGCACCCTGATCCAGTCGCCCGATGGCCGCATCTGGCTGACGGAGCGCGATCGCATGCGCGTGCTGCCGGACCCACCGTCCGGCCCGCGCCTTCCACGGCCGGTGCATTTCAACCAGGTGGAGTCGCGCGGCTACGGGCAGTTCGACCGTGCGGGCAATCTGTGGGCCTCGCTGGGCAGGCGCGGCGTCGCGATGGTGCAGGCTCAGTCGGTGGAGGCAGAGATGCGGCCGCCGTCCGGTGCGGCGGGTAGGCTGGACCAACCGTGGCAGCTCTCCTCGCTGGCCATCAACAGCGTGATGGAGGACCGCGAGGGCAGTATCTGGCTGGCCACGCAGGCGGGCCTGGACCGCCTGCGCCGCAAGCGCCTGCTCAGCCCTGAGCTGCCCGAAACCAGCGGCATGTATAGCATGGCGGCGGGCGAGAACGGGCGCGTGTGGATTTCCGACCAGATGGCGGGCAATGCCTGGCGGCTGAGTCCCGATGGCGCGTTAGAAGACAGCGCTCCGGTTGGGCTGGTGGCCAATGACCGCGACGGGGCGCTGCTGCTGGTGGGACGGCGTGAGATCGAACGCCATCACCAGGGCCGGGTCGAGAAGATCGCCCTGCCATCTGGCCGCGATGGCAAGCCAGCGGATCTGGACTTGGCGGGCATACTGGACGACGGCAAGGTGCTGTGGATAGCCTCCCTCCAGACCGGCCTGATGGGCCGCGTGAACGGCGAATGGCTGCCGTGGTCGCGCTTCAATCTGCCGCAGCAGATCTTCGTGTCTGCGCGCGGCGGGCCGGGCCAGCTGTGGCTGGCCTGCGGCGACGGTTCGCTGGTGCTGTACGACGACGGCAAGCTGACACGCTACGACGCCAGTATGATCGGCATGGCGACCTATATCCGCGCTGGCGCTGAAGTGCTGGCGGCAGGTGCGAAAGGCATAGCGGTGCTGCAGGACGGTCGCCTGCGGCCGCTGGTGGCGGCCGATCTCGAGGTGCTGCTGAACGTGTCCGGCATCGCCGTCACAGCCGATGGCGACTACTGGCTCAATGGCGGCAAAGGCATCGTGCACGTGCGCAGCGCGGACTGGCAGGCCGCCATGCGCGATCCCGCCCAACTGCTGCGCTATGAACTGCTGGACAGCGGCGACGGCTATCCCGGCCGCGCCATGCTGGCCAATCGCCTGCCCAGCGTGTTCCAGGCCCCGGATGGCCGGCTGTGGTTCATGACCACCGGCGGCGTGGTCCACCTCGACCCGCGCGCCATTGAGCGCAATCCCGTGGCGCCACATGTGCAGATCGAAGGCATCCATGCGGGAAGCGTCCAGTACGACGCACGCCTGCCCGTCACGCTGCCGGCCGGGGTGCAGAGCTTCAGCGTGCAGTTCACGGCGCCCAGCCTGCGCAAGCCGGAAGGTCTGCAGTTCCTCTACCGGCTGGAAGGCGCGGACGGCGACTGGCGGGACGGTGCAGGCCAGCGCACGGCTTTGTACAGCAACCTGGATCCGGGCCACTACCGCTTCCGCCTGGCCGCGGCCAATGAAGACGGCGTGCCGGGCGAGCAGGAAGCGTCGCTGGCCGTCACCGTCACGCCCACGCTGACGCAGAGCGCCTGGTTCCGTGTGCTGGTGGTATTGGTGGCAGCAGGCTTGCTGTATCTGGTCTATCGCCTGCGCCTGCGCGCTGCTACGGCACGCGTGATGGATCGCATGCAGGTGCGGCTGGATGAGCGCGAGCGCATCGCTCGCACCCTGCACGACACTTTCCTGCAAAGCGTGCAGGCCATCGTGCTGCGTGTGCATACGGTGGCGGCCGAACTGCCCGAGGGCAGCGCGGCGCGGCGCAAACTCGAAGTGCTGCTCGACTATGCGGACAAGACGCTGGAACAGGGCCGCGACCAGGTGCAGGAACTGCGCAACGGACCGTCGGCCGATCTGGCGCAGGTGCTGGAGGAAACGGGCCTCACCCTGTCCGAGCACTATCCGGGCACGAGCTTCGCGCTGTCACTGCAGGGCGAACTGCGCCCCCTGATGGCGCCGGTGGCCGAGGAGGTGTGCAATATTGCGCAGGAAGCCCTGCGCAACGCCTTCCGCCATGCGGGCCCCTGCGCCGTCAGGCTGCTGCTGGATTATCAGCCCGGCCAGTTGCTGGTCGAAGTGAGCGACACGGGCAGCGGCTTCGCGCAGGCGGCCAGGGCAGGGCACTGGGGACTGGTCGGCATGCGCGAGCGCGCGGCGCGCATCGGCGCCACGCTGGCCGTCGACAGCGCGCTCGGCGCAGGCACCAGGGTGGCGCTGCGCGTGCCGCTGCACATGGGCTAACGCTCCAGGGGATGGATGAGGCCTGCAGTTGTGCTGGGAGCAGCAGCCACTGCTTTGGCTCAACACCACGCGCTGTGGGGTGGCCCCAGCGCCGGGGCCAGGCTCCCAGGCAATGTGAAGGACTTCAGACCAGGCATGATGTTTCGGAGTGAGGAGGAGAGCCCGCTCATGACACCTGCGCCTCCGCGATGGCGATGCGGAGCTCGTTCGCCACCACCTTCACGTGCGGCTCGGTCAGCAGCGAGACATGGTTGCCCGGGACCACGCGCAGGCGCAGCGGCTGCATCGTGATGTCCTCCCACCCCTCGGTGAGCGTCTCGCAGAACTTGCTGTCGAGCGCGCGCAGAAAGGTGATCGGGCCATGGAAGCGCTCCGCCGGCTCGTAGCCGGAATAGCTGACGCTGCGAAAGAGCGCCAGGATGCGCTCGATGCGCTCGTCGGGCTCATCCGGCGGATAGACACCGTGCTTCCTGGCGAGGTCCATGAAGTGCGCGATTCGCTGTCGCGGATCGAGGGCGCGCATGTCGTCGCTCTTCAGCCCGATGTCCACATCGAACCAGTACCGGAAGCCAGCCGCGATGATGGAGTAGAACTCGACGAGGTCGTCCAGGAAGGTCTCGTTCGGCAGGCGGAGACGGAGGTTGGCGGGCGACCAGGCGTCGCACACGGCAAGCACGGCCACCCGTTCCCCGCGGCGCTGCAGTTGCAGGGCCATCTCCAGCGCGACCATGCCGCCGGAGCAGTGGCCCCCCAGGAGGTAGGGTCCGTGCGGCTGCACCGCACGCATGGACTCGATGTGGTCGGCCGCCATGTCCTCGACGCGATCGAACGGGGGGCAAGCGCCATGGAGTCCTCGCGTCTGGAGGCCGTAGACGGGCTGCTCCGGTGCCATCCAGCGCGCCAGCGCGTAGTAGTTGAACAGGCTCCCCTCGCCTCCCGGTAGGAAGAAGAAGGGGCGCTTCGAGCCGTGCGGCTGGAGCGGGACGACGGGCTGCTCGTTGAGCTTCCTCGAGCGCGCGCGCAGGTGGCAGCCGATGCGCTCGATCGTCGGCTCCTCGAGGAACGTCTCCATCGAGAGCGGGCTGTCGAACTGAGCCACGGTCGCGGCGCGGACGGCCTCCGCCGTGCCACGGTCGCCGCCGAGTTCGAAAAAGTCATCCTTCATCCCGATTCCGAGGGAGTCTCTGTGCAGGATGTCCGCCCAGATTCGCGATAGTCGCTGTTCGTAGGCGTCTCGAGGGGGGATAAAACGCTGGGGCATCATCGTCCTCACGTGCTTCGGTTGGGGCTCACACCTGCGCTTCTGCGCTCGCGGCCGTGACGTGCTGCATGGGAAGTGGGCTCGCGCCGGACGGCTCGCGCTGGACCGAGAGCTCCTGGTCACGCACCTGGCGCTTGAGCTGGATCGGCAGCGCGCCGGAGACCGCCTCACGCGCGAGCACGCTCGCGATGAGATGCGCGACGCGCGACCAGTCGCAGTACCCGTTGATCGCCTCTCGCTGGAGCAGCTGGACGGCTGGATCCACCGCACGGCGCAGCGTGGCCAGCGCCCGCTCCAGATCGCCGCCGAGAGTGTCGACGAGGATCGGCAGCGGCGAATCCCGGTGCGTGGTGCACCGGGTGGCATACAGCCGATCGAGCTGGAACGCGTAGACCGCGCGCTCCATGGCTACCTCCGCGGCGATCGCGTCCACGGCTCCATCCGGCCCCTCCAGCGGATCCGGCGGCATGAGGAGCGGAGGGATGCCGTTCACGAGCGCGGCGCCGATGCTGCTCAGGCCCGGGCGGCAGACGAAGGTCGCCCGTGGCTTGGCGCTGAGGGCCCGGAGGAACGTGCTCCAGTCCTCGTTGATCCATCCGAGCAGCGTCACGTTCGCGAGCCGCGAGCGCTCGAGCTCGAGCGACAGCCACGCTCGATCCTCCGCGCTCCCACCCGCGAGCAAGAAGTGCGTCTCCTCCATCCGTGCCGCCAACGCCAGCATCGCGCTCCAGTGCCGGCGGCTATAGGCGGAGAAGCCGTTGCCCTGCGACACGAGCACGACGCCGCGCGGATCCCCCGGGGTGAAGAGGTGCTGGAGCGCCGGCGAGTGTCGGGCCAGGAGGGTTCCGGCCCGCGCCGCGGCCTCTTCCGGAGAGAGCGCGCTGGCCTGGCCGAGCGGCGGGATGACCACGTAGGGCCGCTTGCCCGATTCCAGCGACTGCCAGTCACGCCAGTTGACGGCCTGATACCAGATCGTGCCGCTCTCCGGCACGCCAGCCATGAGTTCCCGGCTCGCGGCCTCGAAGTCGACCGAGGGGTTGCGCCTCGGATCGATCCCCGATGCGCTCAGCGCGTTCTCGAGCTCGCGCCGCGTGTGGAGCGCTGGTGCGGACGCGACCAGGAGCTCGGCCAGCCCCGGTGCCACCGTCGTCGACCGGGGCCTGTCGTGCCAGCCGCCTGAGCCACTCGAACTCCTCGAACGCATACCGCACGGCATGCAGGGGGACTTCCTTCCTCCGCGCATGCTCGGCGAGCTGGTGCAGGATCCAGGTCTCCGGCCGGCAGTCGTTCACGATGGCGGCCGCGCCCGCGCTGGCCCGGGCGAGCTCGCGGTTGTCCGCGATCCACAGGAGGGCCGCCTCGCGGTTCAACAGCGCCGGGCGCGAGACGTTGGAGACATCCGCGGGCGTGATCGTCGCCGACTCCGAGTCGCTGTAATGGAGCGGAACCACGTGGAGCCCCGCCGGGTTCTCGGCCTTCCGGAGCGCGGATGCCGCGTCCTCCTGCCGCCGGATCGCCGCGGTGAACGGCACCGGGTCCGGGATCCTGGCGAGGGCTCCGTGCACGGCCGGGACCCAGCCCGTCGTGTGCCCGAAGGCTTGCGCGACGTACATCACGCCCGAGGGAACCGGCGCGCCGTGGACCGTCACGCGGAACTGGCCCTCGTGCCTGGGAGCCGGACCCGTGACATAGAGCGGGGCCCGCGCCTCCCTCAGTGACGAGCCGTCACGTGGGACGAGCATCGCCAGCCTCGCGTCGCGATCCGAGATCAGGATGCTGTCCGAACCCGCGGCCAGGGCGAACGCCGCCGTGTCCATGGCCGGCAGCGTGTTCTCGATCGACAGCGGCTGCCCGGCGACGGAGAGCCGCGGCGGCTCCCCGGGCGTGAGATATGTCACCTCGATGCGCCCGAGCGAGAGCTCGACGACATCACCACGCAACACGCAGGACGGCTCATCCCGCGGCGGATACGTGAACCGCGCATGGGCCTTCATCGGGAGGCCTCGTTCGCGTGGAGATCCCTGGCGATCATGTCCTCGTAGGTCTCCGCGCGACGGACGAGCGTCTCGCGGCCCTGGTCCAGGACCACGATGCCCGGCTGCGGGAAGCAGAAGGAGTTCGAGAAGGAGACCAGATAGGCACCCGCGTCCATGATCGCGAGCGTGTCTCCAAGCCGCAGCCGGGGGAGATCGATCGTGGTCCGCAGGCGGTCCATCGGGCTGCAGGTGGGGCCATCGAGGGTGTACGTCTCACTCGGGGATTCGCCCCATCGCTCGGCGTGGAAGATCTCGTGATACTCGCGGTGCAGGATGTGGGCGATGTTCTCGCCAGCGTCCAGGATCGCATGCGCGGGCCCCTCTCCGGCCGCGTTGAGGCTGCTGACCCGGCACAGCAGCATCTGGGTGTTCCCGGTCATCGCGCGTCCGGGCTCCAGCAGGATGCGAGGTGCCGGACGGCCGGCGCGACGGAAGTGGTCCTCGACCCGCTCGACGAGCAGCGCGAGGTAGCCGTCGATCGAGAGCCTGCGGCTGACCCGCTCGGCGAGTGGGAGAGGCGAGTCGTTGAGCGGCAGGACCGTGGGGACCGCCAGGCTCCCGCCGAGGTCGAGCAATTCCACGTCGAGCCCGAGCCGGGCGTGGAGCGCGTCGCAGAACTCCAGCACCTCTCGAACGAAGCGCTCCAGGGTATCGGCATCCTCGATGGCCACGCCCCGGTGCGCGTGCAACCCGACGACCCGGAGGGAGGGATGCGACAGCGCCTCCTCGTAGGCCGCCAGCGCCTGCCCTCCGGCGATCGGGATGCCGAACTTGCCCGACCAGCTATCGGAGGTGGCCACGCGCAGGCCCACAGTGGGCCGCTTGCCAAGCTCCGAGGCGGCCTGTGCGACGAGCGAGATCTCCTCGCGATGATTCAGGTGGGTGAGCAGGAGATCGTTCTGGACGAGCGTGCGCGCGACGCTCGGCGTCTTGCCCGGGCCATTGTAGATGATCCTTCCGGGCGCGACCCCGAGCCGCATGGCGAGCCACAGCTCGTACGGAGACACCACCTCGGCTCCGACGCCGAGCTGCGACAACCTCTGGAGCACGGCCGGGATCGGATTGGTCTTGTAGGAATAGAAGACCTCGACACCCCGCTGCTGGCCCGGCGGCACCTGCTGGAAGCGCCGGACGTTCTCGGCGAGCTGGTCGGCGTGGACGACGAAGAGAGGGCTCCCCCAACGCTCCACGAGGCTCGAGAGCGGCTTCCCCTCCAGGCACAACCCTCCTTCGGCTCGCGTCAGGCGCCATCTTTCTGGATGAAGGGACTGCGAAGCTCGGGACGCCTGCTTCATGTGCCTTTCGGGAACAACGACGGAATGTGCGGACAAGGTCGAACCCTCATGGAGCTCGGAGAGCGACAAAGGACCCGCTCGGCTTTTGCATGGGGCCTTCCCTCTCCGAGTCAGCGCGGTGGCTGAGACATTCCGCCAGACAGCACGGCCCATGCCAGTTCGGAAGTGCCTGGGAATCCTCGGGAGCTCCCTCCACCGCGCTCCGGCTGACACGCCATTGACGTGTCATTGACATGTCATTGACGTGTCAGCGTGCTCGGGAGCAGCTCACCAGCTCGGCCTCAATGGCATATGGCCCCAAAGCATGCACTCCTGGCGTGCCAGCGGTAGGTGGAAGCCGTACGGAAAGTGTAAGGGCAATGCGCTTCGTTCAGTTGAACCAGCGGAAGAGCCGGCGCGCTGGACCCAGCAACTGAGGCAGGCACGTGAGGCCCGGCCACTCGGCACTGCTCTCCACCAGTCCTTCCTTCACACCGTGGGCGAGCACGTAGCTCAGTCGTCCCACCAGTGCGGTGTCGTCCAGCACCGGTTCCGCCGAATAGCGCCGCTCCCAGAAGCCGTCACTCCAGTCCACCAGGCGCCCAACCTTCCTGGAGAGGTTGGCGCGCAGGTACTGCATGAAGGAGGAGAGAGAGGCACCTCGAGCCCACACCAGCAGGTGGAAGTGATTGGAGGCGAAGGTGAAGGCGTGCAAGCGGACTGAGCCGGCGCTGTGTTGGAGGGCTTTGGCGAGCACCCCGCCCACCACCTCATTCACCTCCAGGCAGGGGCGCAGCAGCAGGCGCCCCTGAAAGCACCTGGAAGTGACGAAGTAGAAGCCCTCCTCCTGGAACATCCTCAGCGGCCAGCCCATCCCCATCCTCTGCAGTCGGTTGGCAGGGCCCGATGCAGCTCGTGGGCCAGCTCGCAAGTCCTCGGAAAGACTTGGAGGCGGGTCGGTTCACCCGTCCAGGCCAGGCCTGTCTACCTGGTGCTTGAGTCCAGCGTGACAGCCGCTCTGCCGCCACTCAGTTCCGGTTCTTTGACCACCGTTTCGGGGGAGTTCTTTGACACCGTCTCGGAGGGTCACCGTCTCGGGACACCGTCTCGGAGTCTCGGTGGGGGGGAGTTCTTTGACACCGTCTTGGGACACCGTCTCGGGTCTCGGCCGACACCGTCTCGGCCGTCTCGGACACCGTCTCGGGGAGGGCGCCTGGAAGAACCCCACGGTGGACGTGATGGCCGAGAGCATCCCGCTACTCGCAGGTGCTACTCGCAGGTGCCACAGTCCGCCAGGCAGCTGCTCGCGGTGGTGCCAGTCCCGCATGACTCCGACTGCTGGCAGACACCATCGCCACACTTGTAGATGTCCTGAGGCCGGATGCTCGTGGACAGCACCGCGTAGGTCTTCCCGTTGTAGGAGCACGTGGAGTAGTACTGCTTGCTGCTGTCCGGCTTGCAGCTGTTGCTGCCACCGCAGGTGCCCCAGATGAGCATGGGTCCACACTCCGTGCTCCCTCCCACGATCTGGCTCTCGAGCGAGCAGGCCCGCAGCGTACTCTGCGAGGAGTTGAGCTTCAGGAGAGGGTCCTTGCAGACGTAGACACCCTCATTGCGGAACAAGTTGCCGTAGAAGGCAGCCTCCTTCTGCGAATAGGTCTCGAGCTCCCCTGCGGCGATGGGCAGCGCGGTGCCTTTCGAGTTCCGCCCGACGATGGAGATCTGCATGCTGACCCCATACTTGTTCACGTGGGCAGCCAGACAGGCCGTGATGAGCTGCTCCTCCAATTCGGTGGAGGGCATGCCGCTGGCCCAGTCGGGCGTCAGTCCCAAGCCCCCCGCCCACGTGTAGCTGCTGCCGGTGGAGGGGTTGGTCCAGGTGCGGCTCTGGCCCGAGGGCACGGCGCAGCGGACGAGGTAGCGCATCACCATGTCCGAGATGCTCGCCGGGTTCGAGTTGAACCAGGACGAGAACGCGGGCGTCGACAGCCCATTGGTCGACAGCCCATTGGTCGACAGCCCATTGTAGGACATGCCGTTGAGGGACAGGCCATTCAACGTGAGCCCGTTCGGAGTCATGCTGTTGGTGGTACTCAGCGCGGATGCCGCGCTGTCCGGCAGCGCCGCTTCGCCGAAGTCCTGGGGTTCCGGCGCACAACCCAAGGCCAGCCAGAGCCCTACCAGCATCCAGGGAAACCGACGGCCCGCGGCTTCGAACTTCAACTCTTGCGTGGACATGCTCATGGGTCCACCTCCAGGCAACTCATGGACATATTGGCTTTAGTGTAAAATGTCTCAACCCCATGAAGACGAGAAAAGCGTGTGCTGTTCACTTTTCCTTCCTCCATCCCGTCACTCCCGCCGGATGTGTCTTGCACGTGGCAATGCAAGTGTGGGGACACATCCGCCAGGCTATCGCCATCCGGGCCCGTGGCTGGAAGGAACTGAAGGGTGCTGCGGTTACCGAATCCCTCCGCAGCCCCATGCGCCACCTTCCGAGTTGTCTTACGTACGCATGGGGGCGCTGTTGAGGGTGGGGAGCTGGAGCAGAGAGGGAGGGGAGGGCTGCTGAGGGATGCCACGCAGAATATGCTCAGCTCGGTTCCACGCGCCCGTCGACAATGCGGATGAGCGTGCCGTCGAAGCGGGTGAACTGGAAGAAGGCGTCGTCCTCGTTGAAGGTGAGGCTCATCTCCTGGAGGAGGCCGATGGCCACGCGCTCGCCGAGCACGAGGGACTCGGTGTGGTCGGAGCGCCAGTGGACGCCCGCGGCGTTGCGGAAGAGGGAGATGTTGCTGGCCAGCTTGTTGAGCTCGCCGCCCACCGTCATCTGTCCGGCGTCCGCGCTCGTATAGGGCACCAGCGTGGTGCCGTCCGCGCTGGCGATGAGGGGGTTTTCGATGGGCGTGCTCTCATCGAAGAAGGCCTTGAGAAGGGTGGTGCAGGCGCCAGAGATGGTGGCGTGGCCCGCGCCGTAGGCCGGGTGGGTGGGGCACCCCTCGGAGTAGGCCTGCGGGAGCAGGAAGGAGCCCCAGCGCGAGGGAAAGTACGCGCTGAGCAGTCCGGTGGACAGCGAAGTGAGGATGGACGCGTCGAGCGGGTAGGTGCGCCGGCCGGACCGGTGGTTGTCAATGCGCCCGCCGTACTCCTCGGGGCGCAGCCTCCGGTGCACTCCCCACTTCTGCCACCACACCGCTCGCGCGGCCCGCCCGGCCACTTCCATGAGCAGTTGCAGCAGATGGACGGGTCCGAAGGTGGCGAAGCCCATCTGGGTGCGCGAGTCGTTGGTGGTGCCCGGCGGGTCATAGGGATTGCCCGGGCCGCAGGGGAACTCCTTGTCCACCTGGGGCCGGCTGGCGCCCGTGCCCGCGAGCTGGTTGCCCAGGGGCTCGGAAAGCAGCAGGAAGGCGGCGTTCCAGAACGCGTTCACCACCTGATCGAAGTGGACGAAGTTGGCTCCGTCGCGCAGGTTGCGGATGAAGCGGCGGCGCGTGGTGTCGAACTGGTCCTTGCCCCGGTCATCCCGGCCGTTCTGCACGGCGAGCCAGTTGGTGAAGGTGGTCAGGTAGTCGGCGGTGGCACCGATATCGGGGAAGCCCTTCACGGTCCACTGGCGCTGATCGATGACCTGGGAGCCGTAGGTGATGAAGCCCTCGTCGGCGTCGCGCCCCTGGCCGTCGGGCTTGCGTGGGTCACTGTTGCCCTTCCAGAAGAACTGGGAGATATAGGGGCCCACCTGCTCCCCGGGGAAGATGCCCCGGAAGAGGTTCTGCGCGGTGACGGGCGCGGGCCCTCCGAACGAGGGGAACTCGGTACCGAGCGAGCGGATGGCGCGCTCGATGATGCTGTTGGCGATGCCCGCCTCGGAGGCGTAGTTGATGAAGGGCACGTCGCGGGCGAGCGCCATCCAGTACAGCTCCCCCATCTCCGCCGCGGCCTGCTTGCCGTCGAAACGGGGAGCGGGTGGCTGGGTGACGGCCTGAGCGTCCAGTCCCGCCAGCTCGAAGGTGAGGCCGGCCTGGGGATTGGTGAGCTTCAGGGCTCCCGGAGGCTGGAGGATTTTCTCGAACTCCCCCGGGGTACGGCTCTCCAGGGCCCGGAGGAGCGAGCCATAGGAGATGGGATCGGGATCGCCCACCGCGTCGTGCTTCAGGCTCTTGGAGTAGTTGCCGATGAAGGGGCGGTCCGGGTAGTTGACCTCGTCGTTGTTGTTGAAGTGCTCGGGGTGGAGGCGCGCGGCGGCGAGCTGGGCGACCTTCTCGCGGGTGCCCAGCACGGACAGGCGCCGCTCCTCTATCCGCCGGGGCTGGCGGGTGCCGGAGGTGTTGAACGAATCGAAGATGGCCACGCCGGGTGACGGGGACACCGTGGCGACGCCTGCATTGATCTCGACGAAGATGGAGGAGACGGAGAAGGGAGGGGCCTTGGAGGCCAGGGCGGTCCAGGCCTGCCCGTCGGCCGAGACCTCCCAATAGAGCACGCCCCCGCTTTCGCGCAGACGCCACCAACGGTGGCCCTCCGGGTCGTAGGGGACGCGCGCGAGCTGCGTGGTGGAGCCCGCCACACGCTGGGAGCAGCCCAGGCTCCCACGTGAGGCATTGAGATAAACCACGTTGTTGCCATCCAGCCTGGCCACGAACGTCGTATCGGAGGGGACCGCGGACAGCAGCGTCTGGACGACCTCGATCTGGATGAAGGAGCCGGTCAGGTCGTACGCGGCCCGGGAGAGGTACGCCTGCCGCCCTCCCCGGGGCGCCAGTGGTGGCTGTACACGAGCTGTGGGCTCGAGCTGGTGCTCTGGCAGGACTTCGTCTCGGGTGAGGTGAGCGTGGACGGAGACGAGTCGGCCGAGCTGGAACACCTCCTGGTACACCTGCCTTTCGAGCATGAGCTCCGCTACGTCTTTCCCGTCCGGGAGGAGGAGGCGGAGCGTCTCTCGGTCGGGGACTGCTTGAGCGAGCCGTCCGCGTGGTACACGGCCCGATCGTTGATGACCTCCTGCAGGCCGTCCCCGTCGATGTCCGCGGCGAACGAGATGGCACCCGCGATGGCTGCACCACCCATTCCGTCGGAGCCGATCCACTTCAGGTCGCCCGTGCTGCTGAAGACATGGCTGCCGTCGAGGATCTCCACGTCGCCGTCATGGTCCAGATCCGCGAAGGAGATGCCACCCCAGATCTGAGCGGGCGTGGACGTGCGGAACTTGAACGTGCCGTCGTGCTCGAAGCAGATGAAGTGTCCAGCGGCAATCACTGCGAGGACGGGTTGCATTCGCAAGGTCGAATAGGGAACTGGGGCATCGTCGTCTACGGCGGTGACCAGGCTGGGTGTTTCACCGCCGCCTGAACGACTCGCTGGATGGCGAGCTTGCAATCATCCCAGGGCGTGCACGTAACCAGGAGTTCGTGCACGCCCACGGTGCCCACGTCCCCGGCCCGCTCTCCAATCCAAGAGAGCTCCCACAGTTCCCGCTCGACAGGGTTGAGGTGCTCGGACGCCTCCCCGAAGACGCGAGTCAGGCGCTTGGGCCACCCTCGGGTGTTCAGGAACGCCAGGCGCGTCACTTCTTGCCCTCCTGGTGGCCGGAAAGGGCCCTCTGGCGCGCGTTCTACCGGGGTCGAGCCGGAGATTTGTATCTCACTGTATCTGGAGCGGCTACAGACACACAGCATTGAACTGAGACCGGTTCGGGACACATCCCGGATACGTTGCGGGCCTTGAATGCCGTCATCAGAGATACAGGACCGCATGAGGAAACCGAAGCCGCCCTCCGCGCCCTGCTCGCCGAACCGAACCAAGTCTGTCGCTCCACCGTTGCATCACTCAATCCACCTGAAAGGAAACATCATGAGCAAGATCGAAAAAGTCCTCTACACCGGCAAGACCCACACCACTGGCGGCCGCGACGGTGTCGCGCAAAGCGGCGACGGCCGCCTGAACATCAAGCTGTCCGCCCCCGGCAGCCACGGCGCCGGCACCAACCCGGAGCAGCTGTTCGCCGCCGGCTGGTCGGCCTGCTTCATCGGCGCCATGGGCCTGGCCGCCAAGGAACAGAAGGTGGCCCTTCCCGCCGGCACTGCTGTCGATGCGGAAGTCGACCTCGGTACCGGCAACGGCGGCTTCTTCCTGCAGGCGCGCCTCAACGTGAGCCTGCCCGGCCTGCCGCGCGATGTTGCGCAAGCATTGGTCGATGCTGCGCACCAGACCTGCCCGTACTCGAAGATGACGCGCGGCAACATCGACGTGAGCATCACCCTGGCCTGAAGCCCCAGTCCGTACGGCCTGAACGAGGAACGTGACCATGGCATCGCTTGATCTCGCCCCCGTTACCGGGTTGCTCACGGGTCCTGCCCAGTAAGCGCGAAAACTTCCACACCCATCTTCTCAATCTGATCGATTGCAAAGGAACCATCATGAAGAACCTGCTGCTCTCTCTCGTCGCTTCGAGCGTCCTTGCCGCCGTCGTACCGACGGCCCATGCCGAAGCACCCATCACTGCCGTACAGGGCACCGTCGCCAAGCCCACCATCGTGCTGATCCACGGCGCCTTTGCCGACTCGAGTAGCTGGGACGGTGTGGTAAAGAAGCTCACGGCCAAGGGCTATCCGGTGCTGAGCGTGGCCAATCCGCTGCGCAGTGTCGGCAATGACGCGCAATATGCCGCCAGCGTGATCGGCGCCGTCAAGGGCCCGTTGGTCCTGGTCGGCCACTCCTACGGCGGCATGGTGATTTCCAAGGCTGCCGAGGGCAACCCCGAAGTGAAGGCGCTGGTCTACGTCGCCGCCTTCGCGCCCGAGCAGGGCGAGACCGTCACCGGCCTGGCCGGCAAGTTTCCCGGCGGCACGCTGGGCGATGCGCTCGCCGATCCGGTGACGCTGGCTGACGGCGGCAAGGAGCTCTACATCCGCCAGGACAAGTTCCACCAGCAGTTCGCCGCCGACGTGGCGCCGAATCAATCCGCGTTGATGGCCGCCGGCCAGCGCCCGGTGACCGTGGTCGCGCTCAATGAAGCCGCGAGCGGTTCTGCCTGGAAGCAGTTGCCGTCCTACTTCGTCTATGGCACCGCCGACAAGAACA
The DNA here is from genome assembly GCF_003044305.1 of Vitiosangium sp. GDMCC 1.1324. Lineage (GTDB taxonomy): Bacteria > Myxococcota > Myxococcia > Myxococcales > Myxococcaceae > Archangium. The sequence goes on from NZ_PZOX01000011.1 coordinate 177,116, forward strand.
TCCCGCTCGAAGGCCTGCGCTTCATGGCCAAGCGCGCCAACCCGAAGGATGTCGTCGAAGTGAAGGGCGCTTCGCATGTGGTCATGGTCTCGCACCCGGATGCGGTAGCGAAGGTGATCGAAGAGGCTGCCCAAGCAAAGTAATCAACACCGACTGGATCGGCATGCACTGCCGATCCAGCAAACAATCCTCGAAGGCGAAATTCATGTCAGAAGAATTCAACCAGCAGCGTCGCGGTTTTCTCGGTACGGCAGCCTTCGGCCTGCTTGCAACCCAGCTCGGCCTGATGGGCAATGCCGAAGCCGCGCCGGTCGTGCAAGACAGCATCCCCAGCGGCAGAGGTATCACCGACGCCGGCACCCGCTTCTCGACGCTGAAACAGATCAACGCCGGCGTGCTCAATGTCGGTTATGCCGAAGCGGGCCCCGCCGATGGCTACCCCATCCTGCTGCTGCATGGCTGGCCCTATGACATCCACGCTTTCGTAGACGTCGCACCCATCCTTGCCGCAGCCGGCTATCGCGTCATCATTCCGCATTTGCGCGGTTACGGCACGACGCGCTTTCTCTCTGCCGATACGCTGCGCAACGGGCAGCAGTCCGTGTTCACTGCCGATGCGATTGCCTTCATGGATGCGCTCAAGGTCGACAAGGCCGTCGTCGCCGGTTTCGACTGGGGCGCGCGCATCGCCGACACGCTGGCCGCGCTGTGGCCGGAACGTTTCACGGCGCTGGTGTCGGTCAGTGGCTATCTGATCGGCAGCCAGGAGGTGAACCGAAAGCCCCTGCCGCCCAAGGCCGAACTGCAGTGGTGGTATCAATACTACTTCGCCACCGAGCGCGGCGAGGCGGGTTATCGGCAATACACGCACGAGTTCGCCCGACTGATCTGGGAGCTGGCGTCGCCGCAGTGGAAGTTCGACGATGCGACCTTCGCGCGCTCCGCTGCGTCGCTCGACAACCCCGACCACGTCGCGATCTCGATCAGCAACTATCGCTGGCGTCTGGGCCTGGCGCCGAGCGAGGCGAAGTACGAAGCGCTGGAACAAAAGCTCGCGCAGTTTCCCAACATCACTGTCCCGACCATCACGATGGAGGGCGACGCCAATGGTGCTCCGCATCCGGACCCCAAGGTCTACGCCAAGAAATTCCCAGGCAAGTACGAGCATCGCCACCTTGCCGGCGGCATCGGCCACAACCTACCGCAGGAAGCACCGCGCGCATTCGGTCAGGCGGTTCTCGACGTGGCGAAGCGGGTTGCACGCCACTGAAAGCAACTGGGCGTACGCTCGCCTCGGCTCAGGTCTCCCGCGACATGGGACCAGGAAGACGGGCCTGCGGGCGTGCTAGAAAGGAGAGAGGGCTGCACCCTCCTTGCCCCCGGTGGTCCATGTCGCGTGTGTTTCCTTTTTTTTCGCCAGAAGTGCAGCAGGACCCGTACCCGCTCTATGCGCAGGCCCGCGCCGAGGAGCCGATCTTCTTCTGCGAAGATCTGGGCATGTGGGTAGCCACCCGGCATGCCGATGTCACCGCGATCCTCCGCGACACGGACCGTTTCTCCTCGCGGCTCACCACCGTGAGCGTCAAGGAGCCGCCGCCCGAGGTCGTGGCCGTCATGCGAAGGGGGTTCCCGCGGACCGGCTCGATCATCCACCTCGACCCGCCGGAGCACACGTCGGTCCGGAGGAGGATGAACGCCGCATTCACCCCCCATCGAATTGCCTCCCTGGAGGGCGCCATCTCCTCGCTGGCGAACCAGTTCGTGGACTCTTTCGAGGCCACGGGTCGGACGGATCTCATCGCGAGCTTCTGCGGCCCGCTGCCGGTGGCGGTCATCGGGGACATCCTGGGGGTCTCGCGGGCCGACGCCGGCAAGTTCGGCCAGTGGGCAGATGACTCAGCGCGCTTGCTCATGAGCGGTCAGCTCCCCACCGATGAATGGGTGAGAGTGGCCGAGAGCATGGTGACCATGCAGCATTATCTCGCGGATCTCATCTCCGCGCGCAGGAGCACGCCAGCCGACGACCTCCTTACCACGCTCATCCAGACGGCCACGGCTCCGAGCGGTCAGCTCGACATGACCAAGGCTGTCAGTTATGCGACCGCGTTCGTATTCGCGGGCCACAAGACCACCACGGACCTCCTCGGCAACGCCCTGCGCCTCTTGCTCCTGCACCCCGAGCAGCTCGCGGCGCTCGTGCGCGATCCGTCCCTCGCCGCCGCCGCCGTGGAGGAGACCCTGCGCCGGGACTGCCCGGTTCCTGGGACAGCCCGTGTCGCCAATGTCGACGTGAAGATCGGAGACGTCACGATCCCCAAGGATGCGCGGATCCTCGTGCTCCTGGGCTCTGCCAATCACGATGAGAGCGTCTTCGAGGCCCCGTCGAAGTTCGATCTTGGGCGCGCCGGTTCGGGCGAGCACCTCGGGTTTGGCCGTGGTGTGCACTTCTGCCTCGGTGCCCCCCTTGCGCGCCTCCAGGGGCGCGTGGCGCTCACCGTGCTCACGCAGCGCCTGCCAGGCCTCCGCCTCGCGGACGAACGACCGGTGAAGTTCCGGCAGGTCACCATGTTTCGGGGTCCCGTGTCCCTCGAGGTCGCCTGGGACGTCAAAAAATAGCTCACCCAGCGAACGCTGCCGTACGCCGCCGCGCCTCCCCTTCAGGGCGTGTCGGCGAAACCCGCCTCGGCCGAGCGTGACGCCAGCGTTCGCAGGTACAGGTCGAGGAGGTCGTAGCTCGCGGACAAGCCTTCCTTCATTCCCGTCGCGAGCGCGCGGTCGCGGGCGTGATTCGACGCGTAGAGGACCGTGCACATCATCGTCGTCTTTCCGTCCTGCTCGGTGAGGACGAGCGTGTCGAGCGTTTCGGACCAGTCGCTGCCCCACGATTCAGTCTGGACCAGCCGTTCGGGTGGCACGCGTTCCTGGTACACCCCGTTCATCTCCATCTCCGCGCCGTCGGGGCCGCGCCAGACGTAGTGCCACGTCCCGCCCGGGCGGAGGTCGATGTTGATTGAGTTCCGCGTGACACCCGCTCTGCCGCCACTCAGTTCGGGTTCTTTGACCACCGTTTCGGGAGAGTTCTTTGACACCGTCTCGGCGGCGCTCTCACGTCCAGGCTGCTGCGTGATCAGGATGAGATCCAGACCCCAGCCTACTGTCGCGCAATTGAAAAAACAGAGGCATTTTGTGTTTCCTGACCAGCAAGAGAACAGGGCTCAGCCTTCCTTCCTGGTTTACTCTGAGGCAGATTAAGAGGGAGAGAATTCGGTTCTCTCCAAGTACGGCTCAATCATTGAGAATCTGGGGGGCAAATGAAACGTTTGGCAACGTTGGTTGGCTCAATGCTGCTAGGATCGTTCGTCGCAGCTTGTGGAGGAGACCTTGCAGAGGCAACAGCGGATCCTTTGGCTACCCTCAAGCAAGGGATCGCCGTAGGGACGATTCCCGTCACAACTCCCGGTCAAATCAACCGTGGAGGAGACAGGTACCGTCACGAGATCGATCTGGTCTACGGAGGGCAGTGCACCTTCACGACATCACTAAATACTCTCCAGGATTCAGTGATGTGGTTGTATGACCAAAATCTCTCGCTTTTGCAATTTGATGACGATAGCGGTCCCGGCCTTGCATCTCAAATTCAGCGCACCCTTACCCCGGGACGTTATTACGTCGATGTTGGTGGTTTCAGTGCAATACAGACTGGCAATTACGATCTCGTAGTGAGTTGCGCCAATCCAGTGTTCTTCTTCGAGAACTTCTACGCAGACGAAGATGCAGGGCAATGCAATGCTCTCGCGTATGGAATGATCCGAACTGGGTTTGGTGACTGGACGCCTCCCATTCGCATTGACACGGATGGCCGCGCCGGCGGTTGCTACCAGCAATTTGGCGTAACCGATCCGACGGGTGTCTTGGCTGGATTGAATCTCGCAGTGAACTTCTATGCGGATGGAAATGCCGACCAGTGCAACTTTCCCGGCTATCGGACGATCCCCATTTCTTCAAGTACCAATGTCCAATGGAGTTATGGATACCGGATTGATGCGGACAACCGCGCTGGTGGATGCTGGCAGGTTTTCTATCTCAGCGGACGTAATGATATCGCACTTGACATTGAGTTCCTTCCTGATGGAAACCCAGGCCAATGTAATAATGCTGGCACGCATACAGTGACATCGAGCAATTCGGTGGCTATACGAATCGACACAGATAGTCGTAGCGGAGGTTGTACACAGCGCTTCCGCCTCCGGTACCAATAGGAACGCACGGTTTCCTGTGACTACGTCGGCCAGTTGAATATTCCGGTCAAAATTGTTCTACCAGGGCTGGAGGAGGAATCATGCCCCGACCCTATTCGGTGGACCTGCGTGAGCGAGCCGTTGCGGCTTACAGGCGCGGTAGCAGAACCCGGGAGGATGTGGCCGCCGAATTCAGTGTCTGCGACAAGACACTCTCTCATTGGCTGAAACTCGAGGCGGAGACGGGACGCCTGGAGCCCCGACCGAGGGGCGGGGGCCACTTCTCGCCCATCCAGGGAGAGGTCCTGGAGACGCTCCGGCACCAGGTACGCATGCGGCCCGATGCCATGGTGCAGGAGCACTTCGAGGCGCTGGTAGCTCGCACCCAGGTCTACACCAGTCGCTCCGCGGTCATGCGAGCCCTGCGGCGCCAGGGACTGGGGCTGAAAAAAAGTCGCTCATAGCCTCGGAGCAGCGCTCCCCTCGGGTCCAGTTCCTGCGACGTGTCTTCCTCCTGCTGGTTCTGCTGCTCGACCCCCATAGGCTCGTCTTCCTCGACGAAACCGGCTGCCACATCAGCATGACGCGCACTCATGCACGAGCCCCTCCGGGGGGGCGAGTGGTGGAACATGTCCCCAGAATCCGGGGTGTCGTCACCACCGTGCTGGGCGCCATGGCCCTGGACGGCATCCGGGCGCTGATGACCATCGATGGAGCCACCACAGCCGATGTCTTCGAGGCGTTTGTCGAGTCCATGCTCGTGCCCAGGCTCAACCCGGGCGATATCGTCGTGATGGACAATGTGGGCGCGCACAAGCCTGCATACATCATGGAACGGATTCGCGCCGCCGGCGCCCACGTTCTCTTTCTTCCTCCGTATTCGCCGGACCTCAACCCCATTGAACTGTTTTGGAACAAGTTCAAAGAACTGCTCAGGCGCATGGCCGCGCGTACCCCGCAGGAACTCGATCATGCCATCGCTGAGGCCATGGAGCTCACCACCCTCGAGGACATCGCTGGCTGGTTCAAACATTGTGGATATAAAATATAGGAACATTCAACTGGCCGGCGTAGTGACACCTTCTCTGTAGAGGGCCTGGCGGCCCGCCCCCACATCTGGATGGCCGAGGGTTGTCTCTACCGGGCCATCGTGCTCGGCCTCTTCAGCCGCCGTGTCGTGGGTTGGAGCATGGTGCTCGCCGCGCCCGACATGGCGCTCATGGAGTGAGTGGCCCCTGCGCCGCACCAGTCCGCCAGGGGCAGCCAGTACGCCAGCGAGGACTACCGGCATCTGCAAGAGTCGGTTGAATGCGCGGACGGGTGGGCGGGCAGACACACCTGTGGCCGCCCGCCCACGCGAGAGCGCCCGGAAGTAGCGCGGCGAGAAGCTCTGGCTCGGACGCCCTCCCTCCACAAAGCTGGCATGCACCTTGCCAAGAGCGTCCCGCCCGCCCTCGACTCACGGGCGGGCCCCCTTCTCAAGGAGAACAGCATGTCTCGAGGTGCTACACGGCGTGAGGTCCTGCTCCAGGCGATGGCGGGTTATGCCCTGGTCCGGACGCTCCTGCGGCAGGACGCGCTGGCGGGGCCTGTGCGCAACGAGGTCCAGGCCTGGCTCTCCCGAACCCATCAGCTCTGTGCGGAGGTGCGAGACCGCAAGCTCGCACCCAGGGAGTGGCAGCAGCAAGTCGAGGCGCTCTATGCCCGGGTCCCGCTCTCCGAGTTGCTCCGGGCCATCGACGTCGACCGGCTGAAGCCGAGCCTCGAACTGCCGGATGACCGGGCCGGTGCGATGTCCGCGCCGCTGCCTCGAATCGAGGGGCTGCCGCGCGTATTTGGCACGAAGCTCTTCGGGCTGGCGCAAGGCCGGGCCGTCGTGCCGCATGGGCATCAGAACATGGTGTCCATGCACGTGGTGCTGGCAGGAGAATTCCACCTGCGCCACTTCGAGCGGGTCGAGGACCAGCCCGAGCACCTGGTTCTGCGTCCGAGCATCGACCGCGTGTCCGGCCCTGGAGATCTCTCGAGCATCTCGGATCAGCGCGACAACGTGCATTGGCTGGTGGCCACGAAGGGCCCCGCCTATACCTTCGATCTCATCGTCGACCGGATCGACCCGGCGCTCGGTTTCGCCTGGAAGCTCGACTACGTGGACGTCGATGGAGCGAAGCCCCTGGAGGGGGGATTGCTGCGCGCGCGCCGCATCGAGTTCGAAGAGGCTCTCCGCCGCTACGGGAAGACCTGAGCAGGACCGCGAGGGCGCCCAGGCCTTTCAACATCAGGGCGGCAGTGCCACCCGGGCTGAGAGCAGGGCCGGAGGAGAGGCGGTGCAGCCCTCATCAGGCACACGCCCGTGTCGGGCGGGCCGGGCGTGGGCGTTGTGTGTCGAAACGTAGCCCCGCGCCGCGCCGACACCTTGTGTGACAAGACGCCGGCCGCGCGGAAACAGCGGCGATACAGTCCTGGCCTGCAATGGGCGCTCCTCTTCCACAGGAGCGCATTCCATGATTCGCAAGACGATGCTGGCCGCGCTGATGGCCACCGCCCTGATTCCGGTCGCCGCGGGTTCGCGTCCGGTGCATGCCGAGCCGGCCGCGCCCACGGTGAGCCTGGTGCATGGCGCCTTCGCCGACGTGTCCCATCCAGGTGAGGTCGCCGACGTCATCCTCGAGGCCGCCGGGGTGGAGTCGGCCGCTCCGTCGCCGGCCAAGGAGGGTGGCTGACATGTGGGCCTTCGTCCTGGCCGCGCTGGCTGGCGTGGCCACCATCCTCTCTCCGTGCGTGCTGCCGATGCTGCCCATCGTGCTGGCGCGCGGGGCCGGCGGCGACCGCCGCGAACCGCTGCTGATCGTCGTCGGCTTCGTCGCCTCCTTCGCCGTCGGCGGCATCGCCATCGGCGCGCTGGCGGCGTCCTCCGGCCAGTTCGAGGCGGGCGTGCGCGTGGTCGCGCTCGTGGTGCTGCTGCTGGCCGGGCTCGCCTGCGTGTGGCCGACGCCATTCGAACGGCTGTGGCAGCGCTGGCTGGCCGGCTCCCGTCTGTTCGCCTGGCAACCGCGGGCGGCTGGCGCGGGCGGCGCGCTGCTGGTCGGAGTCTCGCTTGGCATCGCCTGGACGCCTTGCGCCGGGCCGGTGCTGGCCTCGGTGCTGGCGCTGGCCGCCAGCGCCCAGGCCACCGCGCGCGCCTGCGCCCTGCTCGGCGTGTACGCGCTCGGCGCGGCCACTCCATTGCTGGCCCTGGTCTACGGCGGTCGCTGGGCCAGTGCCCGGCTGCGCCCGCTGCAACGCCACACCGCCTGGGTGCGGCGCGGCTTCGGCGTCTGCGCCGTGGCCATGGCCCTGCTCCAGTTGTGGCAGCTCGATGCCGCGCTCACCGCGCGACTGCTGCCATGGCTGCCCTCCATCTCCACCGGACTGTGAACATGCCTACCTTCCTTCGTGTCTTTCTCATCGCCGCCATCGCCGCCGTGTCCATCGTGCTGGCCTGGTCCTCCGCCCGCGCCGACGAGGCGCGGCTGGCCACTCTCACCACCGCGCCGGACTTCAGCGGCGGCGGTGAGTGGATCAACAGCCCGCCGCTGCGCATGTCGCAGCTGCGCGGCAAGGTCGTGCTGGTTGAGTTCTGGACCTACTCGTGCATCAACTGCCTGCGCGTGGCGCCTTACGTCTCGCAATGGCACGCGCGCTACGCCGAGCAGGGCCTGGTCGTGGTGGGCGTGCACACGCCCGAATACGGCTACGAACGCGTGGGCGCCAACGTGCGCGAGGCGGTGCGGCGTCTGGACATCCAGCATCCGGTGGTGCAGGACAACGGCTACCGGATCTGGAACGCCTATGGCAACCAGTACTGGCCCGCGCTCTACCTGATCGACAGAGAGGGCCGGGTGGTATACAGCCATTTCGGCGAGGGTGCCTACGACCGCACCGAGGCGCAGATCCGGGCCCTGCTGGCCGCGCGCTGAGTCCGGTGCGCTAACATGGTGGCGGCCGCGGCGCGGCCGCCGCCATCCTTCTCCCGGACGACACCATGGCTCATACAGACCACATCCTCATCGTCGACGACGACCGCGAGATCCGCCGCATGGTCGGCGATTACCTGCAGCGCAACGGCCTGCGCACCACGCTCGCCGCTGACGGCCGCGAGATGCGCGCGGCGCTGGACACCAGCGATGTCGATCTGATCGTGCTCGACGTGATGATGCCCGGTGAGGATGGCCTGTCGCTGTGCCGCAACCTGCGCGCCGGCAAGCACCGCAGCGTGCCGGTGGTGATGCTCACCGCGCGCGACGATGAAACCGATCGCATCATCGGCCTGGAGATGGGTGCGGACGACTACGTGGTCAAGCCGTTCTCCGCGCGCGAGCTGCTGGCGCGCATCAACGCGGTGATCCGGCGCACGCGCATGATGCCGCCCAACCTGCAGGTCACCGAGGCCGGCCGGCTGATCGGCTTCGGTCAGTGGCGGCTGGACACCACCGCGCGCCACCTGCTCGACGAAGAGGGCACCGCCTATCCGCTCAGCGGCGCGGAGTTCCGCCTGCTGCGCGTGTTCCTCGACCACCCGCAGCGCGTGCTCAGCCGCGACCAGTTGCTCAACCTCACCCAGGGCCGCGACGCCGAGCTGTTCGACCGCTCCATCGACCTGCTCGTCAGCCGCCTGCGCCAGCGCCTGCGCGACGACGCGCGCGAGCAGGCCTACATCAAGACCGTGCGCAGCGAGGGCTACGTGTTCTGCCAGCCCGTGGTCCTGCTCGGCGAGAACGCATGAACGCCACCCCGAGCACCGGCTGGCGGCGCCTGCTGCCACGCACCCTCGCCGCGCGCCTGGCCCTGATCCTGTTCTCCGGATTGCTGCTCGCGCACGCGCTGTCCTTCGCGCTGCTGTTCTCCGAGCGCTACATGGCCACGCGTTCGATGATGCTCACCAACCTGGACCAGGACGTGGTCGTCAGCGTGGCCCTGCTCGAACGCCTGAACCCGGCCGAGCGCGCGCGATGGGCGCCACGCCTGGAGCGGCGCACCTACCGCTACCTGCTCGGCCCGGCGCGGCCCGGAGTGCCGCTGACCAGCGACCGGGCGCGCGAGGTCACCGCCCTGATCGACCGCAGCCTGGACCATCGCTACCGCTTGCAGGCGCGCACGGTGTCCACCTCGCCGGAGCGCTTCGAGGTGCAGCTCACCCTGGCCGATGGCCAGCCGCTGACCATCGAGGTCACGCCCTCGGTGATGCCGATCGCGCGCTGGCTGCCGGTGGTGCTGGCGGTGCAGCTGGCGCTGCTGTTGCTGTGCGCGTGGCTGGCGGTGCGGCTGGCGACGAGGCCGCTGGTGCAGCTCGCCGACGCGGTCGAGCGGCTGGACCCGGCGCGCGCGCATCCGCCGCTGCCGCGGGAAGGGCCGGTGGAAGTGGTCAAGGCCGCCACCGCGTTCAATGCGATGCAGGCACGCATCGGCCACTATCTCGCGGAGCGGTTGCAGATCCTCGCCGCGATCTCGCACGACCTGCAGACTCCGATCACGCGCATGAAGTTGCGCCTGGAAGCGATGGAGGAGGGCGCCGACCGCGAGCGCCTGATCGACGACCTGGAGCAGTTGCTGCAACTGGTGCGCGAGGGCATCGCCTACGCGCGCAGCACCCACGGGGCCACCGGCCCGGCGGTGTGGCTGGACCTGCACGCATTGCTCGACAGCGTGGTGTGCGACTACCAGGACGTGGGTAAGCCGGTCACGCTGGGCGAATGCGCGCGCGCTTCGTTGAGCACGCGGCCGCCGACATTGCGGCGCATCGTCGAGAACCTGATCGACAACGCGGTGAAGTACGGCGGCAGCGCCGAGGTCGGCGTGCGCCGGCTCGACGACGGGCGCATGGCCGTGGACGTGTGCGACCGTGGCCCGGGCATTCCCGAACAGGAGATGCAGGCGGTGCTGCAACCGTTCTACCGGCTGGAAAGCTCGCGCAACCGCGATACCGGCGGCACCGGGCTGGGGCTGGCCATCGCCCAGCAGTTGGTGGCCACGCTGGGCGGCGAGCTCGTGCTCGCCAACCGTGACGGGGGTGGCCTGCGCGCGACGCTGCTGCTGCCGGTGGCACCGGCATCCACGCCCACGCCGGCGCGCTAGCCGGCCCGCTGGCGCTTCACGGGATGAGCAGGAGCTTGCCGGTCGTGCGGCGGCTTTCCATGTCCGCATGGGCCCGCGCGGCTTCGGCCAGCGGATAGACGCCCCCGATCCTGACCTTCAGCGAGCCGGCGGCGATCCAGTCGAACAGGCGCGCGGTGCGACTGCGCAGCAGCTCGCGGGTCGCGATATGGTCGGAGAAGACCGCGTAGCCGAGCTTGATGCTCTTGGGCAGGCTCATCAAGTCGATGGGCCCGGGCCCGCCGAGCACCGGCCCGTACCAGCAAAAGGTCCCGCTGCGGCGCAAGGAGGCCAGGGAGGCCTGGAAGGTCTTCGGACCCGAGCCATCGTAGACCACGTGCACGCCGTCGCCGCCGGAGAGACGGACCGCCTCGTCGGCGAACCGGCCCTCGTCGTCGACGATCACATGGTCGGCGCCCGCCTCGCGCGCGACGGCGACCTTGTCCTCGTGCGACACGCGGCCGATGACCTTGCCACCCCTCAGCTTGATGATCTGGGTGAGGAGCAGGCCAAGGCCGCCAGCGGCGGCATGGACGAGCGCGACCTCGCCGGGCTGCACGGGGTGGAAGTCGGTGGCGAAGTGGCTCGCGGTCAGACCCTGCATCATCACCGCCGCCGCCGTGCGATCGTCGATGGCGTCGGGCAGTGGCACGAGCGCGTCGGCCGGGATGGCGACCCGTTTGGCGTAGCTGCCGGGCGCGTAGACCCAGGCGACCCGGCGTCCCACCCACGTCGGATCGACGCCGGCGCCGACCGACAGGACCCGCCCGGCGCCCTCGACGCCCAGGACCTTCGGGTCTGGCTTGTCGCTCCAGGCGAGCCCCCGCCGCACGCCCGTGTCCATGAAGTTCACGCCCGCCGCGGCGATCTCGACGAGCGCCTCGCCCGGCCCAGCGACCGGCTCGGGACGCTCTACAAACGCCATGACCTCGGGCCCGCCCTGGCGGGTCATCACGACAGCTTTCATCGTTCTCTCCTCATGTTGAATGATCATTCCAGAAACGCGCAAAAAAGAGAAGCTCACCGCAGGGCGCGCAGCGCGAGACGGCCCAGGCCGCGGAGTTGGCCGGTGTCGGCGCCTCCCCGGGCGGCGATGCGGATGGCGGCGAAGCTCGAGATGAGGAAACCCGCCGCCTCTTCGGGGTTCAGATCGACGCCGACGTCGCCGTCAGCCTGGGCCGCGCGCACGCGTTCGACGATCGCGCGGTGCAGCGCCCGCTCGGCGGCGTCGTGGATCTTCGCCAGATCGGCCCGCGCGCGGCCGAACTCGCAGATGGACCCGATCCCCAGACAGGCCTGCCCGGCGTCCTCGACCAGGCGCTCCACCATGGCCCGAAGGCCTTCGATGGCCCGCGGCCGACTGCGCAGGGCCGCGACGTGGGCGCCGCCTTCCAGGGATGAATAGCGCCGTACGGCGGCGCAATAGAGGCCCCATTTGTCGCTGAAGGTGTCGTAGAGGCTCTGGCGGCCGATCCCCATGGCCTTGACCAGCATGTCGGCCGAGGTCCCCTCGAAGCCATGCTCGCGGAACACGCCGATCGCGGCGTCCAGCGCCTCATCCGTGTCGAACGCCTTGGGTCTGGCCATGGTCGTTGGATAAGGGTTTTGGAACAGATAGTCAAGAAAGGGTGGTGGGCCGCCGTTCTTTTCCGATCCAGGTCAGTTGGGTCACGTCGAGCACCGCCTGGGCGAAGGCCTTGGGCTCTCGGGCCGGGGGAGAGGTGGAACCGCCCGGGCCGGCTTTTTCATGCACGCATAGATCGATCCCGCCGCCTGCACGTTCAAGCCCGGACTCACGGACAGGAGAGACCCACATGGTGCGGAGCAGGATCCAGCTCGCCGCGGCGCTCGCGGTGTTCTTCGCGGGCAGTGCGGCCATGGCGCAGTACACGCGCTCGGCGGGGCAGAACGCGCCCTCCGCGGTGATGAAGCAGGAATACGTCGACGAGAAGGGCCAGCGCCAGGTCCGCGAGGTGGAGGTCAAGGCCGCGGCGGACAGTTTCGGCAACGCCGCCGGCAACCAGCACGACCTGGCGGTGGATGGGGCCTTCGACGGGCAGACGGTGGCCGTCCTCCACCTCTATACGGGCGAGGGCTTCGACTTCGCGCTGCCCAAGAAGGCGCTGGCGGAGAAGGGATTCTCCGTCTACCGCTGGATGAACCAGCCGCCGAGCCCGGAGGTCCTGGAAGAGAAGCTGAAGCAGGCCTGCCAGCTCTGGATCATCTCGGACGCTCGGCGGCTCCTGACCGAGAAACACCTGGAGGTCATCAAGCGCTTCTTCGACAGCGGCAAGGGCGTCTACATTTGGGGTGACAACGAGCCCTACTACGCGGATGCGAACGCGGTGGCCAGGAAGCTGTTGGATGTCGGGATGAGCGGCAACGTCCTGGGAGATAAGGTGGTGGGACTCCAGAAGGCGCCGGGTCAGAAGGGGCTGCTGCCTCGCCACCTGCTGACGACCGGGCTGGAGTACATCTACGAGGGCATCACCATCGCCACCATCCAGCCAAACCAGTCGCTCACGCCGCTCATCTACGGCTCGGCGGGCAACCTGGTGACGGCGATCTATGATCGCAATGGCAAGCGAGCCATTCTCGATGGCGGTTTCACCCGGCTCTTCCTCAAGTGGGACACGGCGGGCACGGGCCGGTACGTGAAGAACGCGGCGGCGTGGCTGGTGAACGTGGAGCGGTTCGGCGATGCGGTGGTCTCCAGCCAGCTCCGCGAGGGCGGCACGAAGTCTCCGCAATGAGCGGCGTCGAGGCACCAGGCTGCCTGGGCCTCCTGGCGATACCCGCGTGCCTCTTCCTGTTGCTCCTCTCCGCCTCGACAGCCGCCAACACCGCGCAGGCCAGGGAGCAGCAGAAGTACGAGCGCATGGAGAAGCTGCGTTCCCAGGTGTTCGGCAAGAATCAGGTGAGCCTCTCGCGCGAGCTGGCGTGTGCCCATCTCGAGCTGGAGCTGCTCGCGAATTTCGCCAAACCTACGGCTATGACATCACCAGCGAGTTCCGCTGCGAGTCCGCGACCGTCGAGCAGTCTGGACTGAAGGCCATGCTTCGCAGAGCACATCTCAAAACGGAGAAGCTCTCCGGCGAGGTGTATGCCTGCTTCGGGGGGTTGGGCAAGCAGGACACCCGCTGGATCCTGGATCGGGTGAGCCTCGATGGGCGGTGCGACGGTCCGCCCGCTGGCAGATAGCATCGAGCTGTCTGGAGAGCACCATCGCCTCCTCGAGTACTCGACCGACGCGGGAAGGACGTGGACCGTGTACGCTGGACCCCCACTCCAGTGTCGGGCCAGGTGCTCCTCAGAACCCGCGCGAGCGATGGCCGGGTCAGCCGCACCATCAGGCTGGACTGAACACGCCATCCGTCGGAGTATCCCGCCTCCCATGCGCGGACGTGGAGCCCATCTCCGAGGCGACCTCTCGCGGCAGGGAAGAGGGAATACATGCTGCTCAAGGACAAAGTCATCATCGTCACTGGCGCCACGTCTGGTATTGGAGCCGCCACCGCCGTGGAGGCGGCCCGGCAGGGGGCTCGGGTGGTGGTCGCCGGCCGCCGCGCCGACAAGGGCGAGGAGGTGGTAGGTCTCATCCGCGCCAACGGAGGTCAGGCGCTCTTCGTCCGCACGGACGTCTCGCAGGAGGCCGATATCGAGGCGCTCATCGCGCGCACCGTCCGCGAGTACGGCAGGCTGGATGGCGCCTTCAACAACGCTGGCATCCCCGGCCCGCTCGGGAAGCTCGCCGAGCTCCCGGCGGCCGAGTACCGCCAACTCATGGCGATCAACCTGGACTCCGTCTTCCTCTGCATGCGCCACGAAATCCAGGCGATGAAGAAGACCGGTGGCGGCTCCATCGTCAACTGTGCCTCCGTCCTCGGGCTCGTCGCGGGGCCTGGCTTCGGGGCCTACTCGTCGGCCAAGCACGGGCTGCTGGGTATGACCAAGGCCGCGGCCCTCGACTACGCGACCGAGGGCATCCGCGTGAACGCGGTGTTGCCCGGCCCGATCGAGACGGAGATCTGGAGCCACATCGAGCACGGCGGGCCGATTCGCCAGGGCTTCGTCGACGGCGTGCCGATGCAGCGCGCGGCCCGCTCGGAGGAGGTGGCCAGGCCGGTGCTGTTCCTGCTGTCCGACTGGTCCACGTACATCACCGGCACGTCGCTCGTCATCGACGGCGGGTACACGGCCCGGTAGGGCGTCCGCAGAGCGCCTACCCTACATAGAAGAGCAGGCGCGGGGCGGGTAGACCTCAGTAATCAGTCGCGCGGGTGCTGTTGTCGGGCCGCAGGAACTGGTTCGCGTAGGGACCGTCCGCCCAGCGATTGTTCGACCAGGCGTTCCCACCGGTCTTGTAGTTCGCCGCCCCGGAGCTTCTATAGACGGCTGGAGTGTAGTCCGGGTCGTCGAAATCAGGGCTCCACGCCCAACGGTTTCCGGTCACGATCATGTTCGTGACCGGCACCCCCATCGGCGCGTGCAGGCCGATTCCACTGCCCCGCCCGATCACGATGTAGTTGTCCTGCACGGTGACCTGGTCGTAGCCGGCGAACCCGCCCTGCGAACCGTCGGAATACATCGCGATCAGCCCGGACTGCGTGCTGTTCCAGGAACCGTTCCACTGCAGGCGATTGCGAGAGAAATTCAAGTACGACTGCCCACCCCATGTCTGAATGCCATCCACGTGATCGCCGGCACCACCGGGATCCACGGCAATCCACGATTCGGTGATGGTGACATTGTTTGAATAGACATTTTCCAACCCGCTGTTCGGGAAGTAGCAGCGATGGCAAATCGCCTTTGCTGGCTGCCTGCCGTCTTTCGCCCCCACCGTGTTGAATGCGCCGAGCTGGCTGTACAGTGCCGCGCCGCCGCCTCCATTTCCCGCCGGATGGTTGAGGAGGATGCTGCCCTTGCAGCCGCGTAGCACCAGCCATCCGGAGTTGACGGTGACGAGCGACGTGATGTTCGCGCCCTGGAGGACGACGGTGCCCTGCGGGAAGAAGAAGCCGTCGATTGTCTCGCCCCCGGTGCCGACGGTGCGCGCGAGAGCGCCCCAGCCGCCCAGCGCTGTCCCCGTGAAGGTTCCTCCGGAGACGTTCGTGAAGGAGGAGATGCCAATTCCCGCCGGTCCCACGTCCGAGACGGTGAGCTGCGAACCATGGGTGATGGCGACGCCACCGACGCCCTCGCCCGCGGAGCAGGTTCGACCATCCCCACACGTGGTGCCATCGGAGACATTGGCTCCGGTGTCAGGGGGCGCGTCGTCCGTGCTGGGAGCCATAGAGGGAGGGGCGCAGGCCGACACGGCCGCTGCTCCCACGAGGAGTAGGAAACGAAGACCGTGCTTCAATCGGGGAACACTCGAGCTGAACAAGGGATGCCTTACTTTCTGAGGAATGGAGGCCCTGGACTGGAAGGTCCAGCCAAGACCGCGGTTCACCCAGAAGGAGGGCTCGTCTTCCCATCCATCCCAGAATTCAGCTCCTGCGCCGGACGAAGCTGTCCTTGGGGATTCTCCCGGGTCAGAGCGGCTCGAGCCGGGTCACCTTCACCACGGGGGTGTTGCCGATGAGGCCGAGGACGTCGATGGGCGGCGGTGCGGAGCGCATGGCCGCTCACACCACACCACCTAGCTTCCGTTGGCTGGTGCACTCCCCTCGGTCGCGGGGGTGGGGCGGCGGCCGGCACGCAGGACTGTCCGGAAGAGGCCCAACAGGAGGAGCCCGATACCGATAGAGCCGAGCGCGATGGCTCCGACCCACCGGTTCTGCCGGTTCTGGCTCCAACCGAACTCGACGCGGACGAAGTTCGGAGCGCCGTCGGTCGCGGGGTCGAGCACGGGTCCTTCGACCCAGACGTCTCTTCCATCGAGCTTGCTCAATTTGCGCATCCCCGAGCCAGCGAACGTGAGCGTGGCACCGGTGCGGATGGAAGCCAGGCGCGACTGATCCTCGACGAAGAAGCCCGCCTGGAGCCGGTGGATGCCGTTCTCCCAGTTCTCGTCGGTGAGGCTCGAGGGGGTTATCAGCCGCGAGGTGGGCGGGTACACGGCCCAGGCGAGGCCGAGGACGGTCGCGGCGAGGAGTAGGTGCCCCCGCGCCAGCCCCCGCCTGTTCGCCTCAACGGTGCCCTCCGGAGCCTGCCACCGCCCGCCGACGACGCGTGCGGCCACGGCGTACGCCGAGAACACGGCCGGCATCGCCCTGGCCAGGAGGAGCCCCAGGGCGAGGTTGCCGAGCAACAGGGCGGGCACATGGAACAGGATACCGTTGATGAACGGATGGAAGACCATGTGGCCCTTCGCCAGGATCAGCCAACTGAATGGCGCCAGGAATGCGAGCAGCGAGAGCGCGGACACGTGAAAGAGCACCTGCTCACCCGGGTTGCGCCGCCGCCGGGTGAAGGCCGCCGCGGCGAGGAGCGCGGCCATGACGGTGCCCATCGCGATGCTGGCTCGCGGAGCGTCGGTGGGCATGCCCAGTCTCACGCCCGGGAGCGCGAAGGCGGGCAGCCAGAGGTGGCTCAGCAGCCGGAAGAAGACGACGCGGCGATATCCCTCCGTGGCCTTGGTGAACAGGCGATCCGGGAGCTCCACTCCGGTCTGGTTCGCCAGCAGCTCGCGCTGGAGCCTCATCTGGGAGAGGACCTCGGGCGCGACGACCTGCATCGTCAGGTTGTTGTAGCCCGAGCCTCCGGTGCGCAGCTCCGCGGAGCTACGCAGGCCCTGCAGCCCCTCCTCCCCGTGCAGCACGTAGATCTGCGTCAGGTGGAGCACCATCGCGGTGGCGAAGCCGGCGATCATCGCCACCGACGGCAGGACGAGCAGCTTCACCAGGCGCCGCGGCTGCAGGGTCTCGGTGGTCTCGTGGAAGAGGATCGCCACGCAGGGCGCGAGCAGCACCGTCGAGGTGAACTCGTACCCGCACAGCGACTTCACCAGCACGGAGAGCCCGAGGACGGCGAGGAACTTCCAGCGGGCCAGCTCGCCGCGCTGGACCCGCGGGTAGAGGCAGAACGCCGCGACGAAGGGGGTGAACGACAGGAACATCACCCAGTACGTCTCGGACGCCAGCGCCACCAGGTACGGGGAGAGCGCGGTGAGCCCCGCCGCGATCGCCACCGGCCAGGTCCCGAAACGCTTGCGGGCCTCCAAGAAGAACGCCGAGAGCAGGAGCGCCATCAGCAGCGCGAGGACGAAGTTCACCGATGCGTAGAACGTCTCCGGAGCGGGCGAGCCGAGCGCCCGGTAGAGCCAGTACAGCGAGCGGCCGTGCAGCCCGAGCTGGGAGAAGTACGGGGTCCCCGGCCCGAAGACGAGCGGGTAGAGCAGGGGCCTGCTCGCCTGCTCCTCGATCGTCTTGCGCATCAGATCGAACGAGTAGGCGTCGTAGGCCTCGGTGTGGCCCTTGCCGAGGATGCGGAAGGCATTGAAGTGGAGCGATGCCTGGAACAGCAATGTCAGCGCGAGCAGCGGCAGCCACTTTCGTGCGCGGTCGGCGAAGCGGAGGGGGGCAGGGCGAGGAGGGGTCATGACGGCACGGACGGGACGCCCCGTATGCCATAGGGAGCCCCGTGCGTCGAGCCGAGGGGGTGCTTGACCCGGTCTTCTCTCCTGTGCTCTACGCCCCATCGTCTATGGGAGGTCCGGACTACAGCTCGATCGTGGTTGGCGGAGGCTTCTTCGGCGCCTCCCTGGCCGCTCACTTGGCGGGTTTCCAGGAGCGGGTGCTCCTGGTCGAGCGGGAGCCGGCGCTGCTTCAGCGCGCCTCGTACTCCAACCAAGCCCGCGTGCACAACGGCTACCACTACCCGCGCAGCCTGCTGACCGCGCTCCGGTCGCGGATGAACTTCGATCGCTTCGTGGACACGTACCGGAGCGCCATCGTCAACGACTTCGCCAAGTACTACGCCGTGGGCCGGGTCTTCTCGAGCGTCACCGCCGCGCAGTTCAAGGCCTTCTGCGAGCGGATCGGCGCTCCGCTCAAGCCGGCTCCCGGGGCGGTGGGCCGGCTGTTCAACCCCGACCTCATCGAGGCGGTCTTCGAGGTGCGCGAGTACGCCTTCGACTCCTCCATCCTGCGCCAGGAGATGGACCGGCAGCTGGATCGGGCGCGCGTCGAGGTCCGGCTCCAGTGCGAGGCGCGCAAGGTGCGCTCCGCCGGGCAGCACCTGGCCGTCACCCTGCGGCGGAGCACGACGGGGAGCGAGGACGAGCTCACCGCCGGGCGGGTCTTCAACTGCACCTACTCCGGCATCAACGAGCTGCTCAGGGCCTCCGAGCTTCCGCCCCTCTCGCTGAAGTTCGAGGCGACCGAGATGGCGCTGGTGCACCCCCCGAAGGAGCTGGAGCAGGCGGGCATCACGGTGATGTGCGGCCCGTTCTTCTCGGTGATGCCGTTCCCCACGCGCAAGGCGCACACGCTCAGCCATGTCCGGTACACGCCCCACTTCTCCTGGGACGTTCGGGCGGGCGGAGATCCGGTGGGCAAGGGTCCTCCGGGGCCGTCGCGCTTCCTTCACATGGTGAAGGACGCCTCGCGCTACCTGCCCTGTCTTTCGGGGTCGCGCTATGTGGACTCGCTCTGGGAGACCAAGACGATCCTCCCCGCGAGTGAGGCGGACGACAGCCGCCCCATCCTGTTCAAGGCGCATCACGGATTGAAGAACCTCTTTTGTGTGATGGGCGGCAAGATCGACAACGTCTTCGATGTGCTGCAGGAGATAGACGAGATGCGCGCCCGGGGAGAGCTGAGCTGATGGCGATCAAGGATTGCTTTGTCTCCGTGGTGGCACCGCTCTCCAATGACGGGGCCATCCTGGAGTCGTTCGCGGACGAGGTGCTCTCCGTCCTGCGAGCCAACTATTCGAACTACGAGCTCATCCTGGTGGATGACGGCTCCGAGGACGACACTGCCCAGCGGATGGGGGTGCTCCTCAAGCGTCAGCCCTGCATCCGCTACATCCGCCTGTCGCGCAGCTTCGGGGTGGAGAACGCCATTGCCTCGGGTCTGGACATGACCATTGGGGACATGGTGGTGGTGATGATGCCGGACTCGGATCCGCCCGCGCTCGTCCCCGAGATGGTGGAGCAGGCCCGCTCGGGAGTGGGGAACGTGTACGGCGTGCGGACCTCGCGCCAGGGCGAGCCCTTCTGGCTCCGGGCCGGGGCGGCGCTCTTCTACTGGCTGTGTGTCCGGCTGCTGGACATCCACCTGCCGAAGAACTCGACCCACTTCCGGGCGCTGAGCCGCAAGGCGGTCAACGCGGTGACGCGCATCAAGGACCGCTACCGCTACCTGCGGCTGCTCAGCTCGTCCGTGGGCTACTCCAGCCGGGAGATTCCCTACGAGCCGCTCCACCGGCACCAGCCCCCGCGCCACCGGAGCTTCATGCAGTCGGTTGGCCTGGCCATGAACATCATGGTGAGCCAGTCCACCAATCCCCTGCGGCTGGTGAGCTGGCTGGGCCTGGGCGCCAGCCTGGTGAACGTCGTGTACATGGGCTACGTGCTGGCCATCTACCTGCTCAAGTCCACGGTGGCCGAGGGCTGGACCACCCTGTCGCTGCAGGTGGGCGGCCTCTTCTTCCTGGTTTTCCTCATCCTCTCCGTCCTGTCGGAGTACATCGGGCGGCTGATGGAGGAGTCCCGGGAGCGGCCGCTGTACCACGTGCTCGACGAGCAAAACAGCAACGTGCTGCTGGCGGAGCCGGAGCGTCGCAACATCGCCACCGACTCCGCACCGGAGCAGCAGCTCTCGAGGGTTGGATGATGGATTGGGAAGTCCCCACGTACGAGGCGACCGAGCTCCGGCCTCCTCGCTCCAGGTATTGCGTCGTCATCCCCGTCATCAACGAGGGCAAGAAGATCCGCGCCCAGTTGGAGCGGATGCGGGACGTCTCGGCGAACACCGACGTCCTCATCGCGGATGGCGGCAGCACGGACGGCTCGGTCGAGCCCGGCCTCCTGCGCGAGCTGGGCGTGAGCACGCTGCTCGTGAAGACCGGGCCTGGCAAGCTGAGCGCGCAGATGCGCATGGCGTTCGCCCATGCGATGAAGAAGGACTACCAGGGCATCGTCACCATCGACGGGAACAACAAGGACGACCCGTCGGCGATCCCCGCCTTCATCGCGGCGCTCGAGGAGGGCTACGACCACGTCCAGGGCTCGCGATTCATTCCCGGCGGACACGCGGAGAACACGCCGATGGCGCGCTGGCTCGGCATCCGGCTGGTGCATGCGCCGCTGATCAGCCTCGCGTCGGGCGTGCGCTACACCGACACCACCAACGGCTTCCGCGCCTACAGCCGCCGGCTGTTGATGGACCCTCGGGTGGCTCCCTTCCGCGACGTGTTCTCGGCGTACGAGCTGCACTACTACCTGGCCATTCGCGCCGCGAAGCTCGACTTCCGGGTGAAGGAGCTGCCCGTCACCCGCGTCTACCCGGCCTCCGGGCCCGTCCCGACGAAGATCAGCTCGGTTCGCGGAAACCTGCTCGTCCTGCGCACGCTCTTCGCGGCGTGCATGAGCCAGTTCGACCCCGGCGTGGAGAAGAGGTAGGCGGCCATGGCCAACGCATTGATCGGATACACGGGGTTCGTGGGTGGCAACCTGCTGCGGCAGGCCACCTTCGAGGGGCTGTTCAACTCCAAGAACGTCGAGGAGCTGGCGGGGAAGAGCTATGACATCCTCGTCTGCTCGGGCGCCCCCGCGGAGAAGTGGAAGGCGAACCAGGAGCCCGAGACGGATCGCAAGAGCTTGGGGCGGTTGATGGACGCACTCGGCCGGGTGCGCGCGCGGAAGGTGGTCCTCATCTCCACCGTCGACGTCTACTCCGTGCCCCGGGACGTGGACGAGGACAGCCCCATCATTCCCCAGCCGGCGAACGCGTACGGGCGGCACCGCCACGAGCTGGAGGAGTTCGTGCGCGCGAGGTTCGATGCGCTGGTGGTCCGCCTCCCCGGGCTGTTCGGCGAGGGCCTGAAGAAGAACGTCATCTACGACTTCCTCCACGACAACCGGGTGGAGGCGATCCACTCCGAGGGCGTGTTCCAGTTCTACGGGCTGGAGAACCTGTGGAAGGACGTGAAGACGGCCCTCGACGCCGGGCTCCAGGTGGTCAACTTCTCCACGCAGCCGACCCGCGTCGCGGACATCGCCCGCGAGTGCTTCGGGAGGGATTTCGACAACCGTCCCCACAATGCGCCGGCTTCGTATGACATGCGCAGCCGGCACGCCCACCTCTTCGGTGGACGGGACGGTTACCTCTACTCCAAGCCGCAGGTGCTCGAGCGCATCCGCGCCTTCGTGCACGCGAAGCGGAAGGAGGCGTGATGAGGCTCGCCGCGTCCAACATCGCATGGAAGAGCGCCGAGGATGCAGCGGCCGCGGAGGCCCTGCGGGAGGTGGGTGCCGAGGGCGTGGAGATCGCCCCCACCGCTGTCTGGCCGAAGCCGCTGGAGGCGTCGGACGCGGAGATCCGCGAGTACCGGCGGCGCTGGGAGTCGCGGGGACTGAGGATTGTCTCGATGCAGGCGCTGCTCTTCGGGCGCCCCGAGCTGCGCATCTTCGGCGATGAGGCCGCGCGCAAGGCCACTTTCGACTACCTGGCGGGGATCATCCGCCTGGGAGGGCAGTTGGGCGCCACCGCGCTCGTCTTCGGCTCACCGAAGAACCGCGCCATCGGGGAGTTGCCGAGGAGCGTGGCGGAGGAGCTCGCGCTGCCGTTTTTCCGGGGGCTCGGGGAGTTCGCGGTCCAGCACGGGACCGCTCTGTGCATCGAGCCCAACCCGCCTGCCTATGGCGCCGATTTCATCACCACCGCGGCGGAAGGGCTGGAGCTGGTGCGCAAGGTCGGGAGCCGTGGCTTCCGGCTCCACCTGGACGCGGGCGGCATGACCATGACGGGCGAGTTGCTGGACTCATCCGCTTTCGCCGAGGCGGTCCATTTCCATGCCAGCGAGCCGAACCTCGCGCCGGTGGGCAGTGGCGGCACGAGGCACGAGGACTTCGCCCGGAACCTGCGGAGCGTGGGCTACCGGGGTTGGGTCTCCCTGGAGATGCGTGCGAGCGGGGAGACGGGCAACATCGAGCCGTTGCGCAAGGCGCTTCATCATGCGGCGAGCGCCTACCGCGAGTTGCTGAGCGCGCCCGTCAACGGGTAGCTCCGGGCGCAGAGGGTCCCTCGGCGCCGGGCCTGCCCGCCTGCTGAAGTACACTACCGCTTCGAGCTGGCACCGCGGGCGGCCGCGCGTTTTGCCTTCGGCGCTGTCCTGGTGCCCTTCGTCGTCTTTCCTGTTGCCTTGGCCAGCCGCTCCTTTGCTGTGGCCGACTTCCCGGTTCGTGCCCCGCTGGCCGTGGCTGGTTTGGCCTTGCCCTTTCCCTTGGCGGCATTGAACGCCACGGCGGCGCGGAGAAGCTTCTTCAGCCCGCTCGCGTTCACCTTGTCGCCCTGGAAGAGCTTGATGGCGCGCCACTTGTTGCCGCCGAGCTCGGCATTGAAGACGCCGTCCACGTCCTCCAGCTTCGCTCCGTTGATGAAGGTCACCTTCACCATGTCCTTGAAGGCATTGCAGATGCAGAGGATGCCGTTGTGGCTCCACGTGGGCGTGCCCATCCACTTCCATTCCTCCGTCACGTCGGGGACGGTCTCGCGGATGATGCGACGGATTTCCGCCATCGTCTGTCCCCGCCAGTCGGGGTGATCGGCGATCTCCTTGTCGATGAGCTCAGAAGGGTTCATGTCGTCTCCGTTGTTGGTGCCGCGCGCCTGACTCGTCGCTTCGGCTCGAGCTCAAGTCCGTGGGGGAGAGGGCCAACCGGGGGGCTCGACGCCGAACTGCTTCGCGTACTCGGCGTTCAATCGCTGCCAGCCGTCGAACTTCATGGCCTCGGGGCCGACGATGCGTCCAATGGGCTGACCGGCGAGAAGCTGATCCAGCACATCGAAGCAGATGTGCCAGCCCGCGGCGCCCATCGAGATGAATCCACGGTTGATGTTGTGCCAAAGCGTGAGCCGAGTGCCGCTGCCTCCCAGCGGCTCCAGTTCCCAGCGGATGTCGGCTCCGCCCCAGGTATATTCGAGCGCCTTCGGCGCGTCAGCCCGCTTCACGCGGGTCTCGGATACGTTCGGCGTCGGCGTTCCCACTGTGGAGAGCTTTGCGGTGCCAACGGCACCGAGGTTCCGGTCAGAATCGAACGGAGCCCATTCGCGGAGATGCTCGGGCTCCGTGAGTGCCCTCCAAACCTTTGCAGGAGGATGGGACAGGTCGCGGACGAGAACGAGCGTCCACTTCTCTCCCTCTTTCTGGATCTTGGCTCCGGCCGCGGGGCCGGGCGCGTACTTCTCACGGTGGCTCATCGCTTCTTTCCTTTCCTGGGGGCCTGATCCATCTGATCGAGATGGCGTTCGAGCGCATCGACGTGGGCCGTCCAGAAGCGTCGGAAAGGCGCCAGCCAGGCGTCGACCTCCATGAGCGGCTCGGGCCGGAGCCGATAGACGCGCCGCTGGGCTTCGACGCGCGCCTCCACGAAGCCGGCCTCGCGCAGCACGCGGAGGTGCTTGGACACGGAGGTCTGAGGCATCTGCAGCTGGCGCTCGATCTCGCCGACGGAGCATTCCGACGACGCCAACAGACTGAGGATGGTCCGGCGGTTCGGCTCCGCGATGATCGCGAACGATGATTCCATATGGAGTATATACCTATCGGTTCATATTCCCGTCAAGCCACATTCGGCCACGAAACTTTTGCGCGGCTCCCGTGTTCATGCTGGAAAGCGCGATTTCCGCGCCTCCAACCGCCTGCCCGGATTCCCCGCACTCCAGCTGCGCCCCGTTCAATTCCCGAGGAAACGACACCATGGCCTCTGATTCCCCCCTCTTTAGAAAACCCCCGTCTCTCATGGCACTCTTGCTTCCGGCCCTCGTCGCCATGGGGGCTTGCCTGCCAGAACCGGACTCCGTTGACGGTGCCGCAGTCGAGACCATCACCGGGCAGGCGGAGGACGCCGTTTGTAGTCCCTACGTGCCGCTCAACGGCACTGTCAGCATCACGCTCGACAACACCCTGCCGGCGCCCACCCTCGTGAATGACAGGAGCCTCCTCATCACTAGGCAGGCCGGGTATTCTTCCGTGAAGCCGCTGTTCACGCTCGGAAGGCTGCTCAAGGATAACGGCAACTTCATCAACTATCGCATCTGCCAGGATCGCCCAGGCGACCCGCCCAAGGATCTGTCGAGCTTCGTACGTTCTCCGTTCCAAGGAGGCGCCAGGGACGTGGACGAACACAACGCTTGGACCCAGGTCAAGGTCGGGACGATTCCGACGATCAGAAACACGTTTCAAGAGAAGATTCTGACCCCGTGGGCGGCCGACGACGAGGACGGTCCGTTCCGCCTTCTCGCGGTGGTCAACCGACTGGATATCGCCGGTGACGTCGATAGCCGCGGCGGCGGCCAGTTGGCGGGGGGCGAGCGGCGATGGTTCGGGGAGGCACGGCTGGTCTTCGGTCTGAACCAGGATGTCAACGGGAGCACGCCGTACCCCATGACGCTCATCCTGGAATTCCGGTTGCCGGCATTGAAGGAGACCACCGCCGGTAGCAGCACCACGTACGAGATCGACACCCACTTCGACTACGTGACCGGGCCCGCGGGCAACGACGCATGGAGAGACGGCCGCGCACGCTGGGCAAGGCTCTGGCAGGAACTGTCCCGGTATCCTCACACCGACGCCAACTACAAGGCGCTGTTGCTCAAGATGGTCAAGCTGTTCGCCACCGGAGACAACCTCCTTGCCCTTCGAACAGGAGAGAGGGTCTACGATCCGACCACCGGCGCATTCACCAACGAGTTCGAGTACCGCGAGTTCTACCTGAACGATCAGTGGAACCTCGCGACGCGCAAGCTCCGTCGAGAGCCAATCCTCTGCGCCCAGGGGAGCACCACCCTCAAGAACCGAATCGTGGAGGAATGGAACGCCCCAGCCAATGACTTCCACTTCACGTTCATGCTGGGCGAGCGGAAGCTCGAACAGGCCGAGGTCGACGAGTTGTCGGGACTTTGCGGGAACAACCAATACCCATCACCGGAGGGTCTGCCCTACGGACAGGACCTGAAATCCGGCGGATACGGGCTCCGAGCCAAGTTCACGCGCTTCACCAGCAGCACGGTATGGAGGATGAGCAACCTCGGCGAGACCAAGCGGCACAAGGCCGCCGCGGCCACATGCAGCGGCTGTCATGCGACGGAGACGGGAAACTCGACGGTCTTCCACATCAGCCCCAGGTTGGCCGGTGAGGATGCCCAGGTCTCGGCATTTCTGACCGGGCCCGTGACGGTCAACCCGAACGGCACTCTCTACACCTTGAACGAGATGGCCGATCGTGGCACCAGGCTCGCCAATTTCGCCGCCCGATACGATTACTCGCTCGACTATCCCGCGAGCCACACGAATGAACAGCTCTACTGCAACGCGAACCCGTGCTCGCAGACGATTTATCCCCCGTGAAGCCCGCGTGACGAGCGGTGGACGCCACCGATGGAAGTCTTGATCGACAAGCGCGCCGCCCGCAGCCGGACCCTCAAGCTGTGGGCGGTGCTGCACCAGTGACTGGAGGCCACCTGGGGCCCGGCTAGACCGGGAGGTGCTGGTAGCGCAGCCAGGCGACCGCATCCTCCATCCCCTCCAGCCGCACCTTGGTCACCGAGCCGCCCTTGCCGCCGCCGATGGTGGTGGTCTTCCACTGGCCGGGCGTCGTGTCCTTGTTGTCGTTGAAGACGCCGTTCTTGTCGTGCTCGGTCTCCTTCGCCGCCTTCATGAAGGTCTCGAGCTGGTCCTCGTTCATCCCGTTCAGCCTGGCGAGCAGCTGCTCCGGCTTGATGGCCAGCTCGGCGGCGGCCTGGCGGAAGAAGCCGCCCGCGTCCACGCCCTCGTCGAACGCCTTGAGCTTCTCCGCCACGTTCTTGGGGACGCCGCCCGCCTCCAGGAACGCCTGCGCGTCCTTCTCCGCGTCCTTCGTCTTGTCGTTCGCCGACGAGAAGACCGCGGCGACGGTGCCGCCGACGAAGAGGAGGCCACCGATCACCTGGCCCGCCACCGGGACCACCTGCGCGCCCACCGCGCCCGAGATGAGGGTGGTGGCCAGCACCGCGCCGCCCACCGCCGCCGCCGCCTTGGAGCCGCCGGTGAGGGCGTGGCCGTTCTTGAACTCCTGCCAGGAGGAGATGCCATCGGACACCGCGCCCAGCGCCGTGCCCACACCGGACGCGCCGCCGAGCAGCTTGGTGAGGGTGGCCGGGTTGCGGCCCATGATCTCCAGAACCATCGCCGCGGTGTCCGCGCCGCCGCCGACGGTGTCGCCCACCGCCTTGATGCCATCCTTCAGCTCCAGGTCGCCGGCGGCGCCGTCCTTGACCGCCTTCACCACGCCCACCGCGGAGGTGGCGATCATCAGCCCGCCGAAGATGCGGTTGCCGTTGGTCAGGGTCGTGGTGCCGCCCACCCCGCCGTTGATCTCCCCGGAGAGCGCCTTGTAGCGCTCGTTCATCTTCGCGACCGCGCCCTCGTCGCCGCGGACCACCGCCTCCATCAGCGGGGTCATCTCCTGCATCACCTCGTCGCTGACGCCGAAGAGGGCGGCGTGGTTCTTCAGGCCGTCGAGGATCTGAGTCGCGCCCTCCGGCCCCTTCTCCGCCATCGCGTTCAGCATCAGCGCCCCGACCGCCTTGGTGGCCGCGCCGGAGAACTTCAGCGCGGAGTCGCCCAGGTCCTTGTCCTTGGACAGCTCGCCAGCGACGGAGTCGAACCAACTGGACGAGGACGGCTTGTCTCCGTCCGTCTCCAGCGACTGCGCCAGGTCGTCCTGGATCGCCTTCTGGCCGTACTCGGTCTCCGCGAAGGCGCCGGCCTGCTTGAGCAGGTTCTTCACCTCGCCCTGGAGCTCCTTCCCGTCTTCGCCGGAGACCTGCACCTTGTTCATCTCCGGCGCAGCCTTGAGCAGCCCGTGCAGGTTCTGCGCGGCCGCCTCCACCGCGGCGTACTCGTCCTTGTGGCGCTCCTTGAAGGCGGCGATGGCGGCCTTCTTCTGGTCCGCGCTCATCCCGCTGCCGAAGCCGGAGACCAGGTGCGCCAGGCGCGCGTTCAGCTCCTCCACCTTGCCGGCCTTCTTCTCGAAGTCCTCGCGGACCGACTTGATCTGGTCCTTGACGATCCGCGCCATGTACTGCGCGGACTCGGTCTTGCCGGCGCTCTGCAGCGACCCCGCGAGCACCCCGAGGAACCCGCCGCTCTCGCCCCGCTTGCCGGCGCCCTTCAGCGCCTCCAGTCCCTCCTGCCCCAGCAGGCGGGCGCCGTCCTTGAAGCCGGCCGCGAAGCCGTCCGCCAGCGCGCGCTGCGCCTCCGGCTGCAGCTCCTTGGTGAGCTGGTCGAGCTGGCCCAGGGTGTTGGCCGCCGCCTGCTGCTGGGAGCTGTCCTTGCGCCCCACGTTGGTCCAGACGTCCTCGGTGAGCCCCTTGGCCAGCTCGGTGAGCTGGGGCTTGAGGTCCTGGATCAGCGCTTTCTGGTAGGCCGGGTCGTGGTTCTCCTGGAGCTGGGCCTTCAGCTTGTTCAGGTCCACCGACGCGCCCGGCGCGGCGATGCGTCCGGCGTCCGACTTCGCCGCCTCCACGGCGGTGACCTGCGACGGCGCGCCGAACAGCTGGGTCTGCTGCTTCGCGGTGAGGCTGCCCGCGTCGAAGGTGTCCACCACCGCGTCCGCCAGCGGGAAGGGCACAGGCTGCCTGGACTTGGTGGCTTCCTGGTTGGCGGTCTTCTGCGCGGCCAGCGCCTTGTCGGCGGCGGTCATCGCCTTGGCGCGGGAGTCGCCCGCCTTCGTCTTCGCCGCCTTCACGTCGTCGGTGGCGTCGTCCAGCTGCTTCTTCGCCTCCTCACGTGCGTCGCGTCGCGCCTTCTGCTGCTCCGGCGAGAACTTGGGGTCGTTGTCGGCGTCGCGGTTGAGCCGGTCATAGTGCGACTGCGCCTTCTGCTGTTTCTCCTCCGCCTTCTCCAACGCCCGGGCGTCCTTCTTCGCCGTCTGCTGCGCGTTCTTCGACTCCTTGATCGCGGTGGTGGCCTTGTCCTTGGCCGTCTCCACCTTCTCGATCTTCGGCGCGGGCTTCGGGGGCGGCTTCGGCTTGGCGACTTCGTCGGGGCGGGGAGGGATGCGGCGATCGATGGGGGCCATGGCGGTGCTCTCTTTGCTCGGGGGGGGCGACCGGAGTGGTCGGCCTGCCTGAGCGCACATGCACCGCGCATGCCTCACCTAACTTGTCGTCATTTCAGGCATTAGGTTTCTTCGGAAATAGTCTTCAGCCTACAGTCCGACCCGACTTTGTAGACTCCCGCCTACACCTTGCGCGATTGGACGTTCGGCGTGGATGTCCTCTCCGCCGTCCCTGGGTGCAGTTGAACCAGCCAAAGCCTTTGACACGTTCCCAGCCAGGCATCACGGTGACGGGAGGATACGGATGTCCTCCTGGAACACGGGGTCCACTTCGTACTCCCCGAGGAACTCTCCGCTAAAGCCCTGGATGACGACGCGCTGGCCCTGTTCCAGCCCGCTCACGTCGATGCCCGTGCCGGCATTGACGAACACGAAGGTGGGGCCGGTGCCGTCATCCACCGCGAACTTGAACCCGAAGGGGGTGTCATCCTCGATGTCGCTGACGAGGGTGCCCTTGATGCGGACGAGGCGGCCCTCGGTCTCCTCGCTCACATCGCCCGTCTTCACGGGGTGGGGTGGGGGCTCGTTCGCCTCGCCCAGCACCTCGATGGAGGTCGGAGCGACGCTGAGCACCTGCCCGAAGGAGTTGGTCAGCGTGCCCGTCACCCGGACCACCTGGCCGACCTGGATGTTCGCATCGAGCGAGTCGAGGATGTAGATGCCTGCCTTCTTCTCCTGGATGGCGAAGCCGTTGTCATTGGGGAAGAAGGCTCCGGTGAACGACGTCGCCACGCCCACCACCGTCACGGTGCTATCCAGGGGCTGCTGGCGCGCCTCGGCGATGGAGTCGTGCGAGCCCTCCGCTACGACCGCGCCTGGAACAGCGAGGACCGTCACCACAAGCAGGGCGGCCAGCCCGACCTTCCACTGCGTCCGGACCATGAACATAGAATGCTCCTGGTTCTGCATCCCGAAGGAATCGGTGAGCGCCCATTCCAGTGTCGCGTCCAATCTCATACTTCGAGGTTCGCGCACGCGCAGTCGCACACCGGTCGCAGGTACCTGTCCGGAGTTCGACGTAGTGGTAGCGGCTTGAAGGCGGACGGGTGCAGCGCTCGGCGAGGGTCGCGAGCGAAGCAGTGGTCGTGCTCGGAGCAAGAGCTACTTCGGGGCGAGCTCAGGAGGTATGGACGGCGCGCAGGCGCTTCCAGGCGACCGGCAGTAGCTCGTCGAGGCGGCTGTTGGAATTGATTTCAGACCCACTCGCCGTGACGAATCAATCCGGCTGCACGGCAGCATTCACTTCAGACTCCCTCGCCGCAGCCTTCGTTCCGCTCGCGGCTTCGGCGATCAGGGCAGCGACAGCTTTCGGCTGAGACACATAGATTGCGTGGCTACCCCTCTGCTCGACGATCGTCGCTCCGGCACGCGTGGCCATGGACCGCTGAGCCTCGGGCGGAATCATCCGGTCCTCGGTGGTGACGAGGTACCAGCTGGGCTTGGTCCTCCAGGCCGCCTTGCTGACCGCGCCACGCAGGGCATGGAGCCCCCACGGTACCTGCGAGTTGGCCATGAACCCGGCAAGTCCTGCGTCCAGATCGGCGGCGAACGCTCCGTGGAACTTCTCCTTGTCGAGGAAGAGACGACCGTCCCGCGGCGCGAGGATCGGCGGTACTGGAGCTCCGGGCGGTGGGTTCTTGATCAGCGTGTCCACGGACTCGCCTTCGCTCGGCGCGAAAGCGGCGACGTAGACGAGCGCCGCGACCCTGGGGTCGTTTCCTGCTTCGGTAATCACCACGCCGCCATAGGAGTGTCCCACCAGGATGACGGGTCGGTCCTGCTCCTCGAGGATGAGCTTCGTCGCCGCGACATCGTCGAGCAGAGAAGTGGTCGGGTTCTGCACCACGCTGACGCTGTAGCCGTCCCGCGTCAGGAGCTCGTACACACTCCGCCAACCAGAGCCGTCCACGAAGCCGCCGTGAACGAGAACGACGTTGAAGCGCTTGTTCCGTGCCATCACGCTCGTCTCCTTGCGACGCGGTGCTCACCGCTCGGACCACTCCGAGCCCCCAGAAGGTGCGGTCTCGGTGGCGTGAAAGCAACGGCCCACACGAGGCGGCCCGTCGCGGTTGCCTCACGCCTCCAACGAATGGGTCCGACGAACACGGAGAAGACCCACCGTGCCATCGAGCGGATGCTCGAGCACGAGGCGGGCGTGAGGGGGGTCCCCGGCACGCCTGGCCATGAATCGCTGGGCCGCCACCGGAATTGGCGCTTTCCATCGTGAACGCAGCATTTGTCTCACTTTGGAAAGACCTGTCCGATTGTCTCCACACGGAGGCGTGCCAACGCCGTGCATATCCTCCAGACGTAGCGCCACGCTCGCGCCGTAACGGACACTCTGCTTCACGACCGGAGTCACCATGCCGAACATGCGTGCCGTACAGGTCTCCCGCCCCGGTGGTCCCCTCGAACTGGTCGAACGCCCCATCCCTGAACCCACCCCCGGCTCCGTGCGCATCAAGGTGCAGGCCTGCGGTATCTGCCACAGTGATGCGCTCACCAAGGAAGGCCACATGCCCGGCATTCAGTACCCGCGCGTCCCTGGCCACGAGGTCGTCGGCGTCATCGACGCCCTCGGCCCCAACGTCCCCCCACGGTGGGCCGTCGGCCAGCGCGTCGGCATCGGCTGGCACGCCTGGCACTGCGGCTACTGCGACGCCTGCCGCCGTGGCGACTTCTTCGCCTGCCAGACGGGTGTGCAGGTCACCGGCCTCTCGTTCGACGGCGGCTACGCCGAATACATGATCGCCCCTGCTACCGGCCTCGCGCTGATTCCCGCGGAGTTGTCCGCCGCCGACGCCGCGCCGCTCATGTGCGCGGGCCTCACCACGTTCAACGCCCTCCGCCACAGCGGTGCCACACCTGGCGACCTCGTCGCCGTCCTCGGCCTTGGTGGGCTCGGCCACCTCGGTGTGCAGTACGCCGTCAAGATGGGCTTCATCACGGTCGGCATCGCCCGTGGGAAGGACAAGGCGCCGCTCGCGCGGCAGCTCGGGGCCTCCCACTACATCGACAGCCAGGCCTCTGACCCCGCCGCCGAACTGACGAAGTTGGGCGGCGCGAAGGTCGTCCTCGCCACTGTCACCTACGGCCCGGCGATGAGCGCGACAGTCGGCGGCCTCGCCCCGCACGGGCGACTGATGGTCCTCGGCGCCGCCGACACCCTCCAGGCCTCACCTCTCGTCCTCCTCTCGGGCCGCCGCGCGATCGAGGGCTGGTACTCCGGCACCTCCATTGACGCCCAGGACACCCTGAACTTCAGCCTCCACTCCGGCGTCCGCTCGATGAACGAGGTCTACCCGCTGGAAAAGGCGGCCGAAGCCTACGACCGCATGATGAGCGGCAAGGCGCGCTTCCGCGCCGTGCTCACGACGGGGAAGTAGAGTCAGGAGCCCTACGTATGTGGAAGGAGGCTCATAGGGAGGAGCCTCCTTCCACAGCCGCGACGTTTCTTGGGTTGCTCCGCCCGAACGAGGGGAGCCTGTGCACCTACCGGGTGGCGCTCTTCACGTAGTCCTGGCGCCAGCGCTTGTCCACACGCGTGCGCATGTCGAGCCTCGCGTTGGCATTCTGCTCGGCGGACTCGTACTTCTGCTGGATCTGCCCGTCACCGACGAGGAAGCCGTTCGCGTACACCACGGTCTGATCCGTGCCCAGCTTCAGGGCCTCCTCGTTCGAGCCGACCTTGAGGTTGTGCACCTTTCCGCCGAACGGCTCGCGGGTGACGCTCACCAGTTGGCTGACGCCGGTCTGGGTCTGGACCTTGTCTCCCACGTGCAGCTTCCGGGCCTGCACCATGCCCCGGTCCACCGTGGCGATGGGGTGCATCTCCGTCATCAGCAGCTCCCTCCCGGCCTTGTCCTTGATGCGAACCATGGGCACGGTCTCGAAGCCCTTGGCGATGTCGGTCACGGTGAGTGCCTGGTCGCCCGGGTGGAAGGGGTTGAAGATCTTGTCCCCGATCTGGATGGACTCGATGGGCACCATGCGGCCGTCGGCCAGTTGCACCTTCGTGCCCTCGGCGAGGCAGCTGTTCGTCATGGTCATGCACGGCAACTGCCAGTCCGTGGCCTGGGAGTCTGGATCGTTGCTGATGACGATGGGACGTGGCGGAATCTCGACGGCTCCCTGCTTCATCGGAATGCCCAGAATCATGGTGAGCTCCAGCTGATCCTGGACCTGCCGGCAGCTCGGGTCGAAGAGCGCCGCGTCCGCCCCCGTGAGATTCCAGTTCATCGTCTTGCCGTCAGGGGAGATCGTGACGTGCTGCCAGAAGTTCTGCATCGGGGTGGACAGGGCATTGTTGCTGTCCACGTCGCAGCCGCCGCCCACGTTGGCCAACACGACCTTGATGTTTCCCGGAGGCGTCAGGGTTCCGTTCTGGTACTGCGCGATCCTGTTGGTATCGAAGACGCAGGTGGGGTTGTTGAAGGTGATGCCGATGGAGCCGGACAAGGGGATCTTCAACGCCCACGGGGTTCCGGTCAGGTCGTAGTCGCAATCACCCGTCCAGGTCCGGTTCAGACAGAGGTCCACGCACTGTCCGCCCGTATGGTTCACGGGGTCGGTGATGTTCAGTGTGGACAGGTCGAACTGGCACCTCCTGTTGTTCTCGCGGAAGGTGTAGTAATTCTTCAGGCCCTCGGCCGAGTCGATGAGAGCGTACGACTCCACCTCGTAATCCAGCGCGCTGGTGAGAGTGACGTCCCCGACCGCCGCCACCCTCACGATGGAGCCACTGTACTTCTCGGCGTAACCCATCGCCCCGAGGGCGTTGCCATTTTTGTCATAGGTGGCACTGTCGATATAGAGGTAGTTGGCCACGCCGGGGTAGGT
Source organism: Vitiosangium sp. GDMCC 1.1324 (assembly GCF_003044305.1). GTDB lineage: Bacteria > Myxococcota > Myxococcia > Myxococcales > Myxococcaceae > Archangium. Next base: position 210,596 of record NZ_PZOX01000011.1, read on the forward strand.
GACCAGCGCGTTGGCCTCCATGTACGGGCTGGTCTCGGAGAGGAAGTTGGTCGAGTTGAGGAAGTGCTGGGGCGTCCGGGTGGCCGTGAGCGTCTGTGTGCGGTCCGTCTTTCGCAGTTGATCGGCGGCACGCTGCTGGTTGATGAGGTCAAAGAGACGGGGCGCCGTCCGCGGCGTCTTCCCGGCCATCTTCAGGCGGGCGAGGACGAACCGGAACACCCGCGGATCCGAGTAGTCGAGGCTCGTGGCGACGTCCGGCGTCACCATGCTCCGGACGTAGCTGCGATCCTCGTGATATGTCTTCAGCTCGGTGAGGGATAGCACCTCGGGACGAGCCACCCCCGAGAATTCGGACTGCGTCCAGTCGATCTGGCTGTTCTGCCCGCCAGACGGCAGTGCGCTCGCGGTGAGCGGCCCCATGAGCCCCACCAGCAGACTCCCCAAAGACATCTTGCGCAGCAAAGCGGGAGACTTCGCCACGTTGATACGGGTCGACATGAATTCGTTCTCCTTGCTTCGATTTCGGTAGTTGGTGCGACGGCATTCCCTTCGAAAAGGGCGCACCGCGCTTCAGCAAGCCACGTGCCTGCCCATGGCCGAGGGCTCCTCAGCGCGACGGTGGTCCTGCATCCCGGGAATGGGGGCGAGTGCGGAGCCGAAGCCGCGAGAGGCGAGCCCTCCACCGAGGCAGCAGCGATGGCGGAACCGAGGGAGGAGCGGACGTCGCGACTGGATTGGGCCGGGCTGCTGCGCAAGGCGTTCACACTGTATTTCTTCGCCTGTATTGGGTGTGGAGGCAGGCGCCGGGTGTTTGGCTGTCAACACCACGCTGCCTGCCGGGGGGCTGAAAAGGCGCGAGCGCGACGCCTGGCCCGGCGATTACGGGCGTCTCTGACGCGTCGGTTGACGCGTCAACGGATTCCCCTGGCGCGTCAACTCTTCCTCAGATGTACAGCTTTGCGCATAAGAGAAATCGCCAGGGCGCACGCTGCCGTCAGCCTCCCACGGGCCTCGGTGGAGCTCCTGCCTGCTTGTGGGGTTCGGGGCCTACGAGCGCCGGGGACGGGCCCGGTGCGCGGTGGCCCATACGAGTATGGCGGCGCCGCTGAAGCTCGCACCCAGGAGTGAAACGCCGGACCAGCCGGCATTGGCGAAGGCGAGCGTAGAGGTGATGGCGCCGATTGCGCTGCCAATCGAATAAAACACCATGTATCCACCGACGAGCCGACTCCGCGCATGTGGAAACAACCCGAAGATGATGCTCTGGTTGGTGACGTGGACCGCCTGAACCGCCAGGTCGAGCAGTACCACTCCGACGATGAGCGCCGGGATTGATGCCGGCAGGAGTGCAATCAATCCCCAGGATGCGAGCAGAAGGCCGAGTGACAGGCCTGTGGTCCATTGTCCGAGACCACGATCCGCCAGCTTTCCCGCGCTGCCGGCAGCCAGCGCTCCCGCGACGCCGATGAGGCCAAACAGCCCGATCTGGCCATGCGACAAGGCTAGCGGCGGTGCGCTGAGCGGCAGCACAAGCGCCGTCCAGAAGGTGCTGAATGTCGCGAAGATCAACAGCGCGAGCACGCCACGCACGAGGAGGACCGGCTCGTGAAGGAACAGGACTGGGACAGAGCGGAGAATGGCGAGATAGCCGGCGGAGGTTTCGCTCGGACGATGTCTGGGCAGGACGCAGAAGAGAATCGCCGCCATGACAAACGTCAATACGGCCGAAGCCAGGTAGACAGCTCGCCAGCCACCGAGATCGGCAAGAACTCCGGAGACGAAGCGTGCGGCGAGGATGCCGATCACCACACCGCTCGTCACCATGCCCACCGCCTTGCCGCCTTCGCCCGGCGCGGCAAGCGTTGCGGCAAAGGCAACGAGCACCTGGACCACGACCGCGAACAGGCCAACGGCCACCATCCCGCACAGTAGCGCGCCTTCGGTCTGGGCCGTGGCCACGAACAGCAGTGCGACCGTCGAAAGGATGGCCTGGCCAACGATGAGACGCCGGCGGTCCAGGAGGTCGCCGAGCGGGACGATGAAGAGTAGCCCAAGCGCGTAACCGACCTGGGTCAGGGTGACGACGAGCCCGATCGCGCCTGGTTTGATTCTGAAATCCTGCGCCATCGCATCGAGCAGGGGCTGGGCATAATAGATGTTGGCAACGCTCAGACCGCAGGCGACGGCGAAGAGCAACGTCGTGCTCTTCGACAGCCCCACCGCCATCGAAGGCGCTTCATCCCGGACGTCATATTCCTCCCCAATGCGGGGCCTCGCCATCTCGTCGCTCATTGCCGCACATCCCTTTCGATGGTCCTATGATAGAACCACTTGCGACGAGGCGGTTCTAGTTCTATTTTAGGACCAGATTGCAGGGGACTTCAGGAGAGCGGAAACCGTGGTGAAACGTATCAGTCTGGCAGGGGAGGATTGTCCGGTGGCGCGGGCGCTCGACATGATCGGCGACTGGTGGTCGCTGCTGATCATCCGAGATGCCTTCGATGGCGTCCGGCGTTTCAGCCAGTTCCAGACCGGCCTCGGCATTGCGAAGGGCATGTTGGCGACGCGACTACGCGATCTCACAGAGCGGGGCGTTCTGGAAATGGCGCCAGCTTCCGATGGTAGCGCCTATCAGGAATACGTTCTGACCGAGAAGGGGCGTGGGCTCTTCCTCGTCATCGTTGCCTTGCGCCAATGGGGCGAGGACCATCTCTTCCAGGAAGGTGAGCGCCACTCGGTCCTGGTCGAGAAGGAAAGCGGCAGACCCGTCATGCGCCTCGAACTGCGTTCGGCCAAAGGGCGCGTTCTTGGCTGGGATGAAACGACGGTCCGGAAAACCGACGAAGGAGGGACTTGAGACCGTCAGCCTTCCACGGGCTTGCGTGGAGTTCCTGGCTGCTCGTGTGGTTCGAGGTCTGCGAGAGCAGGAGGCGCAGGCGGGTCGCCGCCCGCACCGGGTTGTCTCCTTTAGAGTGGCCCAGGCTGCCCTCCCCACGGTCGAGGAGACAGGATTTGAATCCGTCCGCTGGGTCGCTGACTTTCGGGGCTGGCCCCTGCTCCGCCGCACCCAGCCGGGTTCGGGTTTTGCCCGGTGGCCTATCTTCGTGAGGTGCTGATGTTCAGTAGCAATGCATTGTTCTGGGCGGAACTGTACACGCCGTGACGAACTGTAGAAGGCCGGGGGGCGGCCTATGTCCTCCTACGCCGTCCTTGGGTGCAGTTGAACCAGCCAAGGCCTTTGACACCTTCCCAGGACACCTCCCCAGCTATCCGGCAGCGGTCATTGCTTCGAACCTGGGAGCAGATGCTGAGACCCCGCACCCGCCCAAGCTTCCGGTTCATCGCGCGTCGCATCACGCTGCCCAGGCCAGTGCCGGGTAGCAAGGCAAGGGGAGGAGTGTCGATGATCATTGAAACAGACAAGGGACACGTCGAAGGAACCATCGAGGAAGGCATCCACGTGTTCAAGGGCATCCCCTACGCGGCGCCGCCGGTGGACGACCTGCGCTGGCAGCCGCCGCAGGCGGTCACCGAGTGGCGGCCGGACGTACTCAAGGCCGACACCTTCGGGCTGGCCTGCCTCCAGCCCGTCTATGAGGACTCGCTGGATGGCTCCGAGCCCGTGGGTGAGCAGAGCGAGGACTGCCTGTATCTGAACGTCTGGACGTCCGGCGTCGACACCTCGAAGCCCAAGCCGGTCATGGTGTGGATCCACGGCGGTGCCTTCAAGATCGGTGCCTCCCACATCACGATGTTCAGCGGCTTGCCCCTGGCGCGGAAGGGCGCCGTGGTCGTCAGCTTCAACTATCGCCTCGGGAATCTTGGCTTCTTCGCGCATCCTGGCCTGGAGGCGGAGACGGGGGAACAGGGGCCGGTGAACTTCGGGCTCCTGGATCAGATCGCGGCGCTGGAGTGGGTCAAGCGCAACATCGCCGCGTTCGGAGGCGACCCGAACAACGTGACCATCTTCGGCCAGTCGGCCGGAGGAGTGAGCGTGCTCGCCCTGTTCGCCTCGCCGCTGGCGACCGGGCTGTTTCACAAGGGCATCGCGCAGAGCCCGTATGCGATTCCCGAGCACTCGCGGGAGAAGGCCATCGAGAATGGCACCCTGGTGGCGAGCGCGCTGTTCAAGCTGGGCCCCGATGCCACGGCGGCCGAGCTCCGGAAGGTGCCGGCCGAGCTCTTCGCCGCCAATGAGATGGAGGGCCCGGACGGGGAGCCGGTTCCGGTAGGTGGGCTGGCTCCGGTGCCCGTGGTCGACGGCGTGGTGCTGAAGAAGAAGATCCGGCAAGCCTTCAAGGACGGTGATCAGAAGGTGCTACCGCTGATCATCGGGAGCACCAGCAACGAAGCCAGTGTGCTCGCGGCCTTCGGTATGGATCCGGTCGCCGTGCTGGGCAGGTTCGTCGATGCCGGCGGGGAGGATGCGACAGCCTTCTTGCAAGAGCTGAAGAGCCTCTACGCCAAGGATCCAGAGGTAAACCCCAAGGAGCTCGACAACAAACGGCGCTTCGCCCCCCTGCTGCTGCGCGACATGCTGTTCACCATGCAGGCCCGCTGGATCTCGGATCAACACTCGAAGAAGTCGTCGAGCTGGCGTTACTACTTCAGCTACGTCACGGAGGCCGATCGCGAGGAACATCGCTACGGCGTCGCTCACGGAAACGAGGTCGTCTACACCATGGGGACGGGCGATATCTTCGTGGGGAGCAAGGACGTTTTCACGGATAACGACCGGGCGGTGTCCGAGAAGGTCGTCGACTACTGGTACTCGTTCGCGAACACCGGCACCCCCAGCGGGAGCGTGGCGTGGCCCAAGAATGAGTACGGGCTCCTCAATCCGAAGGACCACACCCTGAAACTGGACGACCCAATCACCCTCGAGAAGGGTTTCCGGAGGGCCCGGCTCGACCGGTTCATCATGTTGTATCCCACCCTGGAGGCGGTGCTCTCGGGCGAGGGTGCGGAGGAGGCCGAAGCGACCGGGACGGGCGAGTATCCGGGCGTCGAACCCGCCCAGGAGCCTGCCTCTCCTGGGGACCACTCGTGACGGGAACCAACCTCCTTCACGAAGTTACCGGTGAGGGGGCGGCGATGAGGCTCCGCGAGCGCTTTCCTCGCGGAGCCCTCTGTCCCCCCGGGGCCGCTCCGGGACGCTACCGCCTGGCGCCGAGCCAGCGGTGCACGTCGTCCAGGTACTCGCGCGGCAGGGCGTGCCCGCTGTCGAAGGTCTTGTGCGACTTGCGGCGGGAGGGGGAGGCATCGAACAGGGCGCGGCTGTCCGCGACGGGGGCGAAGTCGTCCTGGTTCGCGGTCAGCAGCAGCCAGTCCTGGTGAATCCGCGCCATGTGGCCCGCGGGTGCAATCTCGCCCAGGGAGGGGTCGATGTGCGGCGGCACCATCGTGACGAGATGGGTGATGCGGGGCTCACGCGCGGCGAGCAGGAGGCCCACCTGCGCTCCCATGCTGTACCCGGCGACGAGCACGCGCGGCGGCTTGCGGGTCGCCAGGACGGAGGAGAGCAGTGCGTGGGCATCCCGGACGGTGTCCGCGATCATCGCCTGGTACAGGGCGGGCTCGCCGCGATGGGCACGCCTGGCGAGCTCGCCGGGTCTGGCGTCGGGAGTCGCCCGCTCGCCGTGCCGCCTCGCATCGAGGAGATAGACCCGGTACCCCGACCGCACCAGGTGGTCCCTCAGCGCGCCACCGTAGGTGGGGGCCGCATCCGACAGCCAGTCCTCCTTGCGCCGGGTGAGGCCATGCAGGAGGACGGCCACCGGAGGATTCGCCGCGCGGCCTTCCGGTTCCAGCACGAGCACGGGGATTCGCTCTCCGTCCTCCGCACGGATCTCCATGGGAGCACCGGGACCGGCGGCACGAGCCACGGAGGCAGCGAGGAGCATGAGGCACAGCGGCAGCAGGCGTTTCATGGCGGGACTCCTGGGAGTGAGAGGCCCTGGCACACTGCCGTCGTGTACGTCAGCGGGGCGTCAAGCCGCGGTTGACACTCGTTTGACGGAGCGGCTGGTAATCTGCCGCCGTTCCCACTCCGAAGCACCTCTCCTGCCCCCATGCGTGTGCTTGTCATCGAGGACAACCGAGACCTCCAGGCCAACATCGCGAGGTTCCTGGGGTCGGACTTCCTGCTGGACTTCGCCGCCACCGGGCCTCAGGGACTCACGCTCGCGCTGAGCCACGAATACGACGTCATCGTGCTGGACCTGATGCTGCCGGGCCTGAGCGGCATCGAGCTGTGCCAGCGCTACCGCCAGCTCGCGCCCCGGCTGGTGCCCATCCTGATGCTGACCGCGCGGGACACGCTCGAGGACAAGGAGGAGGGCTTCCGCGCGGGGGCGGATGACTACCTCGTCAAGCCGTTCTCGCTCCGGGAGCTGCGCTGGCGTCTCGAAGCGCTGGCGCGCCGGCCGGTTCCACCGAGTGGACGGCGGCTGACGGTGGGAAGACTCTCGCTGGAGCCGGACAGCGGCCAGGCCCACCTGGGCGAGCGCACCGTCCGTCTCAACCGGACCGAGGCGCTCATCCTGAAGCTGCTGATGGAGGCCGCGCCCGAGCCCGTCTCGGCGGCCACCCTGGCCCACCATCTCTGGGGCGACGAGGTCCCGGAGTCGAGCGCGTTGCGCACCCACGTCTATGCCCTGCGCAGAGCGCTCGCCGAGCTGGGCATGGACCCGTCCATCACCACCCGGCGCAGCGAGGGATACAGTCTGGATGCGCGGAAATGCCAGGTCGGTCCGTAACATCCTCCTGGGCGCCATGGGGCTGTCCGCGGCGCTCGCGCTCGTGCTGATGGGCGCGTTCTTCACGCTCTTCAGCTACGACCTCGAGGATGTCATCTTCAGCCGGCTCGTGGCCGCCGAGGCGGACCGGCGCCTGGAGACGGCCGCCCCGGAAGGCAGCACGCTCGAGCAGGCACGCCTGCCTGGAATGACGGCCTACGTGGGCCACGCGAGCCTGCCACCCTGGCTCGGGGAGGCGCTGCCGGAGGACACTCCCCGGCGTGAGCGCGAGGTCTTCACCGAGGGCCACGGCCACTTCCACGTCGCGGTGCGCCCGGGCGCGGCGAATGGACGTGGGCTCTACGTCGTCTTCGACGTGACGGAGCTGACGAGCGCCACCAGCCACCTGCGGCGGACGGCCGGACTGCTGGTGACCAGCGCCCTGCTGGCACTGCTGGCCGCCGCGCTGCTCTCCCGCCTCGTCGCGCGGAGGCTCAGCCGTCCCCTGGAACAGCTCGTGGAACGGGTGCGGGCGGACGGCGCACCGCCTCCGGGAGACGATGGCGGCGTGGCCGAGGTGCGCGCGCTGGTCGAGGCGCTGAGGGCCCGGGACGAGCGCATCCAGGGGCTGCTGGAGCGGGAGCGGGCATTCAACCGCGACGCCAGTCATGAGCTGCGCACACCCCTGGCGGTGGCGCAGGGGGCGGTGGAGATTCTGGAGCTGGACCCACCCCGGGACGTGGAGACGTTCGCGCGTCTGCGTCATGCGGTGCACCACATGGGCCTGTTGACGGAGGGAATCCTCTGGCTGGCTCGCACGGGCCACTCCGAAGAGCACTGCGAGCTGGTGGGCATCACGCGCGAGATGGTCGCGCTGTACGGTGGCCCGCGGCAGAGCGACAGCGTGGAGCTCGTCATCGAGGCGGCAGGCGAGGTCCGAGTGCCCCTCCCGGGACCGGTGGCCCGGGTGATGCTGGGCAACCTCATCAAGAACGCACTCGCCTACACGAGCGAGGGGCGCATCGTCATCCGCGTGGAGCCTCGGAGCTGGACCATCTCGGACACGGGCGTGGGCTTCGGCCGTGTCGAGCCCGGACGGACGGGGTTCGGCGTGGGCCTGTCGCTCGTGGAGCGGCTGGCGCGGCGGTTTGCCTGGGAGCTGTCCATCAGCGCCCTCGAGCCGCATGGGGCGAAGGTGCAACTGACGTTCGGCGAGGAGTAACCGCCAGCGCCGTCACATCCCGAGTCGACAGCGCAAGTCCGCGGGGAGCGGATAGACGGATTCCCGCGGCAGGTGCCGGGTGGCCTGCTCGGCTCGCCCGGCATCGAGGAGCTTGCGAATCTTCCGCACCCGCTCCGTGAGGTCCTCGATGGACAGGCACCACTCGTCGACGTAGCGGCCGATGACCGTCCGCCCGAGCCCCACCTGGATGCTGTCGTGCGGGAGGGCCTGACCTCGCAACGAGCGCTCGGGATCCCACTGGATGTGGACGGCCGCGGCTTCGAAGGACCGGCTCCACGCCTGGGGAGTACCGTGGGCCGCTGGCTCGAAGCTCGTCAGCACCCCGAGAGCCAACGCGGCTTCCCAGCCCTCGCGCTGGATGCGGATGGCGAGGATCCGCTCCTGTCCCGACTTGAGCCCCCAGTTGCTGCGCTCCATCAGCCACAAGAAGCTCGGTTTGATCCACGTCATCCGATTGAGCGAGAACGGCGGAGCAAACCGCTGCCGCTCGAGCGCCACGTCCGCGATGGCATCAGGGTAGGCCTGATACACGATGATGGACGTCTGGTCGTGATCGGCACGGATCTCGCGACGGCTGGGCACCTGGAAAGGCTAGCGCATCCCCCCTCGTGCGAGCGAGCCCGTGTGGCGGGAGCCCGGGCAGGAGGCCCGGTCACTGCCCCTCGGGCCCATCTGGTTCCGGGTCCCACCCGTCGAAGGAGCAGCGGGTGCGACAAGGCTCTCGAATGATGCGTGGAGGCCTGGCCACGATCGACGTCCATCGGGGTTGGATTCGCCGGACGATGTCTTCTCCCGGGCCCACGTCCACCACCTCGCGGTGGGCGACCTTGTCATCTCGGCCCCTGGTTCCCAACACGAAGTAGGTGTAGCGCCCTGCGGACAGTCCCGAGGCGGAGGCGCTCGCCGGGTTCCCTCGGTCTTCATCGAGAGGGACTTCCAAGGCACCGCGCGCATTCTGCAGTCTGATTTCGTATTCAGGCAGGGGAAGGTCTCCCTCGACGAGCACCCTGTCATCGAGGGTGACCCGCTCATCGTCGGGAGTGGTGGGCCCCCCATTGGACAGGAGCAGGGTCAGCCGGGAGTTCCCACGCTGCTCATGGAAGTCCAGGACGTGTCGTGAGCCGAGGGCCAACACCACGGTCTGAGGCTTGAACCGGATGGGCGTCTTCCCTGGGGATGTCACCGGAGTGGGAACGACCAGGTAGGTTCCCGGGTCAATCCCATCGATGTCGTAACGCCCATCGCTGACCTGGATGGGGGAGACGTCATAGACAGAGGAGAGGTCATACCCTGGCAACTCGGGTGAGTCGGTGAGCAGCTGGAGAGACGTCTCGACCGGGTGTCCCTCCGAGTCCGTCACGGTGCCCAGCAGCCTCGCGCCAGGCATCATCCGGATGTCCAACCAGGTGTCGCCCGCGCCAATGGGTTGGCGATGCGTTGGAAATTGGTCGTGCGAGACTTCCAGGACGAGGCCATCGGCCTCCACTCCGTCCATCTCGAAGCTTCCGTCGTGACCGGTGACGGCGGAGGACTTGAGGTCCCTCCCGAAGCCGAGCAACTCATCCCCCGAGTCCGCTCTGAGGCGCGAGACCCATGCCCCTTCGATGGGGTCACCGGTCCGTGCGTGGGTCACCCTGCCGCGCAGCGGCTGTCGGGCCTTCATGACGATGTCGCCCAGGTCCTTGACCTGCCCTGGCGCGACCTCGACCTCGCGCAGCAGGATGGGCGTTCGCTCGGGGGCGGAGATGGCCAACTGGGTGGGGCCTGGCCTCTGGAGGTCCAGTTGGAAAGCCCCCTGGGGATCCCGGTGTTCGTAGGTGTCGATGGAGAAGTAGGTGATGGGCGTGCCGTCCTCGCGAACCAGACGCCCGCGGACTCCGCCGATGTAGCGGAAGGTCAGCGTCACGTCCGTGGAGCCGGCGGGGACCACGAGCGGGGACTGCTCGCCCGTCGAATCGGTGCCCGCGGCGCGCACCCTGCTCAGCTCGTGGCCTGGGATGTCGATGGCGAGCTCACACGGGCCTGGGCGCAGGTGCCTCACCGTGAAGCGGCCTTGTTCATCCGTGATGGCGGGGGAGGAGGAGGGGGAGTCTCCCTCCTGGGGCTCATAGGTCCCCTTGGCAGACGTTGCCTCGATTCGGACGTGGGGAATGGGGCGGTTCGACTCGTCCATGATGATGCCGGAGACGCTCAGTCCGGTGTCCAGCCGGACCACGGCCTCGACGGTCTCCGTGCCGAGGACCTCGATGGGGAGCGTCGTGCCGTGGGGTGCTCCCTGGTCGAAGCGGGCCCGGAGGATGTAGTGGCCTGGGGGGATCCCCCCGAGCGCGAAGCGGCCATGCTCGTCGGAGGTCGTGGGCGCGATGACCTCCGTCTCGTCGGGTCCTGTGCGCAGCGAGAGTTTGACCTCCGCCAGGGGCATGCCCTGGGCATCCACGACGTTTCCCTTCACCCGTGCTCCCGGGTGAAGGACCAGGCGCAGGCCGGTGGCTGGCGCATCCACGAGGGTGTGCAGGGGCATGTATGGGTCTGAATCGACGCGGAGCGCGAAACGGCCGGGCGCGGCGCGCTCGAAGGCGAAGCGACCGTTCTCGTCCGCGCGGAACTGATGCACGCGCGACTCATGAGCGTCGATGGGGCCGCCCATGGGGCCTGGCTCATCGTTCCCATCCTCCTCTGGCGGGGAAAGCCAGGGTTTGTCGTCCTCATCCTCGTCCATGACACTCTCCGAGAGTTGGACGATGGCCTTCGGCACGGGACGGCCCTCGGTGTCGACGAGCACGCCACGGATGCGGACGGTCGGCTTGAGGACCCAGTCCCGTGTCGGAGTCCTGGCCGGCGCTACGTTGGGGAAGCGTCTGTCCGCGTAGCCTTCGGCCCTCACCGTGACCTTGTAGTCTCCTGGAGACAAGGCCTCGAAGGTGAAGCGTCCCTGCGTGTCCGTGAGGGTCTTCTCTTCGTCGGGCCCCTCGACCTCGACCACGGCGTCGGGGATGGGGTTCCCCTTCGGGTCCTTCACCGTGCCGCTGAACGAGACGAGTGGCTCGAGTTCGATGTCGACCGCGGCCTCCGGGTAGCCTTCTTCCAGCTTCACGCGGGCGTGGCCGCGCTTGCGCGAGGTGCTTGCCGTCAGTTCGTGGTCACCCGAGGGCATGTCCTCGAGGATGAAGCGCCCGTCCCCGCTCGTTCGTGTGGAATGCCCTGTCCCGGTGGCCACGACCTCCGCGTCGGCGACGGGATGCTCCCCGTCGCGCACCTGCCCGACGAGACGCCGGGGCGCATGGAGCACCACGTCGTCATCCAGGTCCTGGAGCGAGGACAGCGACTCGTACGCGGGCAGCAGGTCGGGATGCTGGGCGACGAGTCCGTAGTTTCCATCGGGCAGCGGGCCGAGCGAGAAGCGGCCCTGCTTGTCGGTGGTCGCCTCGAAGTAGCGCGAGTGCTCGGCGAGAAAGAGCGTCACGCTGGCGTCCTGCAGGGGGCGATTGGCCTCGTCCACGACACGGCCGGAAAGGGTGGCGCTTCTTCCGAGCACGAGCTTCAGGCCGGTGGCGCCCGCTTCCACGTGGGGAGCCACCCCGGCGCCTCGCGCATCCAGGGCCCAGAGGGCGATGGCTCCATCGGGCAGTCCCGTGAGCGAGAAGGTCCCATCCGCGGAGGACGTGGTCCTCGCCACCACGGGCGCTGCACCCAGTCCTTGCTCGATGAGCCCGGTGAGCCGCCGTCTCGGCGCGCCCCGGCAGTTGGGAGAGGACAGGAGGGTGTTCGGAGACTTCCCCTCACAGGGGAGGGCGGACAGGGACTTCCCGGGCAGGCTCAGCGTCGCGGAGACCTCGACACCGGCGACAGGGGTGTCGTCCCAGGCGACGACCCTTCCCTGGATGACCCCGTCACCGCGAGGCGGCGGCGTGGGCGCCTCTCGAACGGGCCTGGCGCGCTGGGGCGGCACCGCGGGCTTCGCGCCGGGAAGGACGCCCCCGACCACGGCGGCTCCCAGGACGAGCGCGACGAACGCGGATGCGGCCAGGAGTTGCTTGTGTAATGCGGTTGCCATGCTGTCCGGAGACTAGCAGCATGTCGGGCCGGAGCCGAAGGCGGGGCGTCGGCCGCGCTACTGCGCGACGATGTCGAGCATCATCGCCTTGTTGGGGCCGAGTATTCTTCTGGCGATCGGGCCCGTCAGGCGATTGCCCATGAGGCGCAGGGCTGCCCCGCGAATGATTCGCTGAGCCTCGTTGGCCGGGGTGAAGAGCTGTCTCGACTTCAGCCCTTGAAGCTGCATGTTCACAATGAACGGGCGCAGCTTCGCCTGGTTCAGCGGGTAGAAGAAGTCCTCCTGCGGACCAAAGACGAGCTGACGGACGGTCGAGCGCATGCCGTCCGCGCCCACCACGAGGTCGAAGCGTTCGGTCGTGGTCGTGCCGCTCTTCGTGTGGGTCATCGTGACGTCGACCCAGAGCGTGGTCTGGGGCGGAAATCGGCTTGGATTGGGGTTAGCGGCGGCGCTGCTCGCGCCAGGCCCGGGGCGTCACTCCGTGGACGCGCCGGAAGGTGCGGATGAAATGGGTGACGTCGGTGTAACCCACCTGGCTGGCGATGGTCTCGATACTGGCTCCCGTTTCCAGCAGGCACCGCCGGGCCTCGGCCATGCGGTGCTCTCGCAGCCAGTCGCCCACCGTCAGCCCCGTCTCCTTGCGGATGACGTTGGCCAGGTGCGAGGGCGTGCACCCCACCGCCGCCGCGACGTCCTGGAGCGAGAGGGGCCGCAAGCAGTGCGCCTCGATGTAGGCGAGCGCATCGTGCACGAGCCCGCCGCTCATGGACGGCGCGATAGGCGCGTGCTCCTGCAGCTCGCGCAGGAGCTCCGTGACCAGCAAGACGAACCATGCGTGTGCGGCGTTCTCCACGCCCCACCGGGCCTCTCGCAGTTCGGCTTCCAGCTCGGCCACCTGGTGCACGATTCGACGCCACCGGGATGGTCCGGGCCGCAGCCGAAGCAGTCCCCGGACGAAGAGGCTCCTCGCCGGAGGGGGCTTCGTCTTTCCAGTGTCTCGAGGCGATTCTGGCAACCATTCCGGTCCGAGCGAGCGGAGCAGCAGCGGATCGAACCCCACGATCCACCCCTCGAGGTTGCCAATATCGAGGGGCTGGTGCTCCACGCCGGCGGGGACGAGGTGGATGTCCCCCTCATGGAGCTCGACTTGCTCCAGGTGGCGGCCTCGCCCCCTTCCCGCCGTCAGCACGAAGACCGTGAAGAAGGTCGAGACGAGCGGCCCGGGCGGAGGCACGGGCCTGTGTCCTGGTATACGAATGACACGCAAGGGCAGGCCCCCTGCGCCCATCGTGTCCAGGGTGACGAGATGGGGAGGTGAGCGCTGCGGTGTGCGTTTCATGGACGGTGAGTATGGGTGAGTATGTCCCCCCGTTCAGCCATCCCGGAAGCCCCGCACGGCCGTTCTCCCGAGGTTGGTACTTGCAATGTGCAAGCGGTAAGGGTACCAATGAACCGGTTGCAAACTGCAATCGGTTTGAATGAAGAGGTCTCACAATGTCACTCGCGCTCTATGGTCATCCCTTCTCCTCGTACACGCAGAAAGTGCTCATCGCGCTGTACGAGAACGGCCTGCCCTTCGATTTCCGCTGTCTCGGGCCGGAGACGCCGCAGCACTCGGCGGAGTGGCTGCGGCGCTGGCCGCTGCGCAAGTTCCCGATGCTCTTGGACGGCGAGCGCCACATCGTCGAGACCAGCATCATCATCGAGTACCTGCAGCTCGTGCATCCCGGGCCGGTGCGCCTGTTGCCCGCGGACCCAATGGCCGCGCTGGACGTGCGCTTCCTCGACCGCTTCTTCGACCTGCACGTCATGAACGAGGTGCAGCACGCGGTAAACGGTGCGCTGACAGGTGACCCGGTGAAGCGCAAAGAAGGACTGGCGCTTGCTACACAAAAGCTGGAACTCGCCTACGCGTGGCTCGAAGGACAGCTTGCTGGCAGGACCTGGGCCGCTGGCGCTGACTTCACACTGGCGGACTGCGCGGCCGCGCCCTCGCTGTTCTACGCGGACTGGACGCACCGGATTTCCGAGGCGTTTCCCGTGCTGCGTGCCTACCGCGCGCGGTTGCTTGCCCGCCCGTCTTTCGCCCGGGCGGTGGAGGAAGCGCGGCCGTTCCGGTCGCTCTTTCCCCTCGGGGCGCCGGATAGGGATTGAAGCCCCGCTCCGCCTGGAGAACTGCGCAACCATGACACGTGGTAGCCGATCAGGGCCCCAGGTTCTCAGGAACCTGGGGCCTTTTGTTTTTCCGGGGGGTGCACCGTGCCAAGGCACCGTTCGAGTCCTTTGATACCTTCTTCCGGATACCTTCTTCCGGGTGTCCGGAGCGGACCCTACGGCCCTCGGAGGACGGTCAGTCCCCGGTCGGTGAGAACAAGCAGCATGCTTGGCTTCACGGTGGGTTCGTAGACGAGTTGCAAGACTTTCTGGCCGGACACCTGCTGCACCCTGGACAGCGTCGTGCCGTCCGGCTCCAGCCGCCAGAGCCCCGCACCATTCGTGCCGATATAGAGCGCGCCGTCATCCGTCGCCTTGAGCGCGATGATCTGATTCGTCGGCAGCCCGGCGAGCTTCGACCAATCCCCATCGGAGCGTGACCTCAGCGTCATCGCCCAGACGCCGAACTCCGCGCTCCCCAGGTAGTAGCGACCCGAGGTGGTCTGCTCGAAGGCGCGCCAGTAATCATCGTCCGCCTGGCCGTTGAGCTTGTCATTGTAGCCCTTGTACCGCCAGGGCGTGGGCCCTTCCCAGGTGTTCTCGCGGTCCCACTCCTCGAGCTTCGGACTCGGGATGAGCACTCCCACCATCTGCTCGTTCGCGACGAGGACGTCTCCGTTCGGCGCGATGCCGAGCCCGTACATCGACGAGAGCTGGAGCGAATATTGCGGCGTTCCGTCCGGATTCGTGGCGATGAGCAGCTCCCAGCCCGGATGACGGTGGCTGTTGTACGTGAGCCCCTGGATACGGGTCACGCCGTGGTTCGTCGTGATGTAGAGGTCGCCGCGATACGGGCCGCGCGTCACGCGAGCGCAGTTCAGGATGCTGCGATCCTCCTCGTAGTGAAAGTCGTTCGTGTTGTGGATGCCGATCTTCCTGCCCGCATTCGACGCGCCGGTGGTACGCCAGATGTGCTCCTCGAGCACCACGCTTCCATCCGACTGGAGGCGGACCGCGTCGAGGTCTCCCTTCTGGTACTCGGCGTAGCGCTCGGGCGTGTAGTACGCCTCGCCCGGTCCGGGGATGTACGCGTGATCCCAGATCCCTTCCGCCGACTCCATGGTGAGCGCTCTATACCCCACGTAGGCGCGCCCGGCCTCACCGCCGCAGATGACCGTCGAGCCGAGCGCGAGCGAATTCCCACCGAACGGCTGGCTCGCCTGTCCGATGCCCGTGGTCCACGTTGGAGCCTTATTGCCCGGGCGCAGCACGCCAATACGATTGTCCTTGAGCAACCAGAGGTTCAGCCCCTCATCGAGTCCAACGCTCTGCGGTGTGCCGGCGCCAAACGTCTGCGTGTAGTCGAGCACCGCGTCGACCGGCCACGGACCCGCGGTCTGACCGGCATCAGGCGTCGTCCCCGCGTCCTCCGGCGTGCCGGCATCGGGCGTCGTTCCCGCATCTTCGTCCGGTGGGGGGGTGCCTGCATCCTCCGCGGGAACTGGAGGGGGCTCCGAGGGAGTTTCGTTTCCTATCGATGGATCGGGTTCCTGCTTCCCCTGCGAGCCGCCTGTCCTGGTCTGGTCAGAGCAACCCACCGCGAGCAATGAAATGACCACCAGTCCAGCACCCACCACGCCTGCTCGGATGCGCATTCGTTCCTCCGTTCACGGAGGCGTGTTCGCAAATTCCAGGCCGAGCGCGGGTCCGTCGGGCGCGAAACTTCAGTTCTCGGGCCACTGGATTCGGTTTCGGCACTGCCCCCCCTCTCGAGGGAGCAGTGCCAGGCTGCTCAGGGCAGTGAGTTCAGGTGCGGCTCGACCGCGTTGGAGAAGGCCCAGTTGCTGGTGCCGTCCCAGCTGATGGACCAGTCCATCACGCCGCGGATGGACGCGTACTTCGCCACCGGCTTGTAGCTGCCACAGTTGGTGCCCAGGGCCAGGCAGCTCAGGGCCGCGTTGACCACCGAGGGGCTCACATAGCCGCTGCCAGCGCCCTGCGTGGAGGCCGGCAGGCCGAGGGCGACCTGGTCGGCGCGCAGCGTGGCCAGGAGCAGGTCCGCCTGCGCGGTGATGAAGTCCACGGAACCCTGGCTGTACACCTTGCCATCGCGGCCCAGCATGGCTCCCGAGTTGTAGTACTGGGTGTGGACGATGGTGAGGATGTCCTTGGTGTTATTGATGAGCGGCATGTACCGCCCGCCCTGCTGTACATCGAGCGTCTGCGGGGCCATGGTGAGCACGAAGCTCGTGCCGACCCTGTTGGCGAGCTGCCGGGCGGCGGTGCTCATGCTGGCGGTGTCGATGCCGTTCTCGAGGTCGATGTCGAGCCCGTCGAAGCCGTACTCGTTCATCAGCCCGTGGAAGCTGTCGACGAAGGCGGTGATGGTCGCGGAGCTGTTGACGGCGACGTTGCCGCGCTCGCCGCCGATGGAGAGCAGGACCTTCTTGCCCGCGGTCTGCTTGGCGCGGATGTCACTGATGAAGTCCGCCTTCGAGTAGCCGCCCAGGGCGCTGGAGAGGCCCGAGTCCACGGCGAAGGTGACCTGGCCGGGCGTGGCGGTCTGCTCGGCGAAGGCCACGATGATGACGTCGTAGGCGGCCGGCACGTCGCGGATGCGCAGCGTCTTGGCGCCGTTATTGAAGTTCTGCCAGTAGCCGATGAGCGCGTGCTTCGGAATGGTGGTGGTGGGGGGCGGCTGTCCGCCGATGTTGACCGACACGCTCACGGCCGAACTGGTCGCGTTGGCGGAGGAGGTGTACGCCTTGGCCGTGTAGTTGTAGGTGCCGTTCTGGCTCGAGGAGCTGAACGCATCGGAGGCCGTCCAGCCATCCGCGCCGTTGCTGTCCGTGCTCAGCAGCGTGGCGCCCCGGTAGAACTCCACCTTGGTGCCCGTGCCGCCGCTGAGTTGTGCCGTCAGGCCGATGCTGCCCGCCGCGGTAATGGAGGATGGGCTCGCCGAGAGGCTCACCGTGAACGCGGGCGTGCCGCAGTTGCCCCCGGCCGTCCACAAGGAGGGCGTGTCCCGGGGGTTCCAGCCGGTGCCGACGTAGGCGGTGTGGGTCACCAGCGCCGTGTACGACAGGCCCTGGTAGGAGACGACCTGCCCGGCCGTGTAGGTATTGCCTTCCGCCCACTCGGCGCAGGCCGCGGCGGTCAGGGTCCCTTCCTCCAGTTCCAGAGGAGTCATTTCCTGCCCACCGCAGGCAGTGCCAAACAGCTGGATGGCCGCGAGGAACACGGCGGAGCGAATCGAACGTTTCATGAGCTCTCCTGTGCAGGTGCTCGTTTTCACCCACTAAGAGAGCGGTGCTCGATTTTTCGGGTTTTTCGGGTGTGTCACCCGTTCAGTTCACGCCCACCGCGCTCCGGCTTTCGGTACGGCCCTACGGCTCGTTACGACGCGCTCGTCGCTCGCCGCTGGCCCGGTCGCCTGACCGATGTGCCTGGTCGGTCTTCGACGCAAGGGCGCCGGTTGACGAGGGCTCGCGCGTCAGTGTGACGACGAAGTCCAAGAAGGCGCGGACCCTGGCCGACATGAGTTGTGCGGAATGATGGTACGCGTAGAGCGGATACGTTTCCTCGGCCCACTCCGGGAGCACTTGAACGAGCCGTCCGTCGGCCACGAGGTCGCGCGCGTAGAGCTCGATCAGCTGCGCGATTCCTAGTCCCCCGAGACACGCCGCGAGAAGCGGACCGGAGCCGTTCACCATCAGCTGTCCAGACACGTCCACAGGGACGGTCTTCTTCCCGCGCACGAACTCCCATCCGAAGTGGCTTCCCGTGGAGGGATCTCGCATCAGCACACACCGATGCTTCTCGATGTCGCTCGGATGGCGTGGCAGCCCGTGACGTGCGACGTACGCGGGCGATGCGCAGGTGATGACGCGCGTGCGCATGAGGAGGCGAGACTTCAGCGCCGACGGTTCCGGGAGACCAAACTCGAAATCACCCGAGGAAGCAGCAGCTCATTTTGCCTGGCTCGCACGCTTCTTCGCGCGCGACATCGCGGCCTCGAGCACGCGAACGCAGGCACAGCTTGGATGGCGCCCACGCCAGCCTGGGCTCATCGCCGATCTCGAGCGGGGCCGCTACTTCGAAATCTGAAGAGAGAACTCGACATGACCACGGCGAATGAAGCGCGATTGGGCAAGAACGGTCCTTTTGTATGCTGTGCGCCGTCAAGGCCATCCTCAAGGACAGTTCTTCCGCGAGAGGGCCACTGCCTAACATCCTGTTGCGGTGCGATTTGGAGTGGGTCGCATCGGGGGCGGGGTGCGCTACGGCATTGTCATCTACAGCAGTCACCTTCAATCCTTTCTTGGAGAGACTTCAATGCTGAACCTTTCGAACGTTCTCAATGAGTTGACCGAAGAGCAGATGGACCGCGTCCTAGAGTTCAAGGCCGGCTGGGAGAAGTCGCACGGCAGTAAGAGCAAGAGCCACAGAAAGAGCAGCAAGAGCCACAAAAAGAGCCACAGTAGTAGGAGCCACCACCACCACACCTGCTAGAGCGGCTGAAGAACAGGCTTCAGCCCCGGCGCACCACGCCCCTGTCTCGGTCATGACTGAGCAACATCTCTATGTGTTTCCGGAGTACTTCGAGCTCCACCCCTGGGGTGAGGGCGAGGGCTCGAGTCTCCTCGGTGGCTCGGAACCGAGCACCGGCGCAAGCGTCGGCGAGCGCATCATGGTGGTGGACACGCGCGCTCACCAGAACTGCTATCTGGTCAACCCCGTCATCAAGAGCTACCTGGAGCTGTTCAGGAAGCCGCGGGCGGAAGCGGAGGCACTGGAGGAACTGGCGCGCCAGGCGGGGTGTCCGCCGGAGGCCATCGCCGCCACGGTGCGGACCTTCTTCCAGCGCATGCGGCGCGCTGGCCTGCTGCGCTCCGCAGGGGCGGACCTCCGGGAGGACTCCACCTGGGCGCTCACCCCCGGGCAGGTGCTCGGTGAGTACCGCGTCGGGGAACTGATCGTGGAGAAGCCAGACGTGGCGCTCCATCACGCGCGGCAGGTGGGCACTGGGATGCCCGTGGTGCTCAAGGTCTTCATCCTGCAGGGGCCCAGGGCGGACTGTGATCGCGAGCTCTTCGAGCGGGAGTTCTCCCTCATGGCCGGGCTGGCCCCTCATGAGAACATCTGTCGCCTGCTGGCCTTCCACCCCGGGGAGCCCTGCTACGCCGCGCTGGAGTACGCCGGCAGCACTCCGCTTCGTCACACCATGGCGGAGGTCTTTCTGCCCCTGCCGGAGCGAGTGCGCATCGGTGCCGAGGCGCTCGCCGCGCTCGCCCACTTGCACCGCCACGGCTTGCTGCACGGCGATGTTCACTCGCGCAACTTCATGCTGACGGACGAGCACCGGGTGAAGCTCATCGACTTCGGCCTCTCGCGGCGCAGCGGCGACGCGGCGGAGGAGGCCTCCGTCCCTCACGGCGGCCTTCCCGCCTTCATGCCCCCCGAGCGCATCGAGCCCGGCTCGCTCAGCATCAGCAGCCGCCCGGGTGACATGCGCTCGGAGGTGTTCCAGCTGGGGGTGCTGCTCCACGAAATCCTCACGGGCCACCGGCCCTTCTCGGAGAAGGTGCTGTGGAAGCGTCTGGCGCAGGCCATCCGCGATCAGCCCGCCCCCCGCGCGGTATGGACTCCCGAGGGCGTGCGCATCCCGGAGGCCCTCGCCGACGTCATCGAGCGCGCCCTCGCCAAGGCCCCGGAGGAGCGCTTCCCTTGCGCCGTGGAGCTGCTGGAGGCCTGGCGTGCGGCGTGGCGGCGCGGCGCGCGGCGCGCCCGGGCCGGGGAGCACGTCTGCCCATGAGCCTCGGGGGATGGTGGCGCCGGGCCCGTCCGAAGGTGGACCCGCAGCTGAGGAGCAACGACTGCGGAATCAGTGCGGTGAAGACGCTCTGCGAGCGGCTCGGGGTACCCCTGAGCCGCGAGGCCATTGCCGCTGCCCTCCCTCTGGACGTCGAGGGTCTGCGCCTCGACAGCCTCAAGGCGTTTCTCCAGGAGCACGGCTTCGGGGTGCGCACGCAACCGCTGGACGTCAACGATGTCGCGGGGCTGGAGAGGAAGCTGGGCGAGCTCGCCCCGTGTCTGGCCACGGTGCGCGTGGAGGCCACCGGACTGCTGCACTACGTGGTGGTCGACGGGGTGGAACGGGGGCGGCTGCGCATCCTCAACCCCACACGCGGGCAGGTGGAGCGCTGGACAGTGGCCGACTACATCCGGCGTGCGCACACCGTCCAGGTGCCCCTGACGGAGGAGCTGTGGCGCAGCCGCATCCGGGGCCAGGTAATGGAGGAACTGGAGAGGCACGGACTCCAGCTGGACGCTCCTCCCAGCGAGGCCGAGGTGGCGGCGCTGTACAACAAGCTGCTCTACTTCGGCTATGTGAAGCAGAACTTCGGGTTGAAGGACGAGGCCGCCGAGCGGGCCTTCCTCGCCGATCTGGTCCACCACCAACAGCTCTCGTCCGTGCCCCAGCGCTTCCGCGCGGTGGAGGGCAGTGAGGAGAGGCGGATGCTGGCGGCGCCCGTGGTGCTCGCGGTGCGGCCGCCGGCCTCGAGGGCCGAGCGGCAGGTGCTTGACGAGACGCCGGACCATCCGCTCCGGCGGCTGATGAAGGAGCTCGGCTCGCTGCGCGGTATCTGGTACCTCTTCCTCCTGGCCGCCGTGCTCTCGTCCGTGATGACGTACGCCGCTGTCTTCGTCAACCAGTTGCTCGTTGACGAGATCATCCCCCAGTTCGACTTCGGAGTGCTGTTCACCTTCACCCTGGGCCTGGGACTCTTCAGGCTGTTTGACATTCTCATGGGGGTGTTCACCCGGTACGTGGCGGTGCACCTGGGAATGGAGCTGGACCGCTATTTCCTGCTGCGCTTCGGGGAGCGGATGTTGACGGGGAGCATCCAGTACCTGCGCTCCTTCACGCGGGGGGACTACCTCGAACGCATCAGCGACAGCCTCAAGCTCAAGAGTTTCTTCACCAGCTACTTCTCACGAATCGCCGTCAACGCCTGGGTCTCGCTCAACGCGCTCATCGTGCTGTTCGTGCTCAACTCGCAGGCCGCCGCGCTCGTGCTGCTGACCCTGCTGGTGCTGGGCGCCCTCCTCGTGGGAATGACGCCGGCGCTGCGGCGGCTGGAGAACGAGCGCTTCCGGAACAAGGCCGACCTGCTCTCCTGCATGGTGGAAGGGCTGGAGGGAGTGCAGCCCATCCGGGCCTTCAGCCTGGAGGCGCACTTCAGCGCGCAGCTGGGGGCCCAGGCGGGGCGCTACCTGGAGACGCAGCGCAAGGGGAAGCTGCTCGACCTCGCCAGCACCGCGGCCGTCTCCCTCGTCACCACGTCCTCCTCGCTGCTGCTCATCCTGCTGTGCGCCCGTGGGCTGATTGCCCAGCAGGCGCTCACGCTCGGACAGCTCCTCACCTTCATCTCCCTGTCGGCGAAGATTTTCTCCTCCTTCACCACGCTGCTCGAGGAGAACCTCTCGTTGCAGGAGAACCTCGTGATTCTGAGGCGCTACTTCGACTTCGGCGAGGGCACAGCCCGCCCCGCCCCGCGCGCGCCGGAGGAGGACGTGCGGGTGGAGGTGCTGGAGGCGCGGGGGCTCGCCTACCGCTACCCCTCGGGCCTGGCCGTCCTGGAAGGAGTGGACCTGACGCTGCGCAGGGGGGAGAAGGTGCTCCTGCTGGGGGCCAACGGGAGCGGGAAGTCCACCCTGGTGCGCGTGCTGACCGGGCTTCAGCAGCCCTCCGGTGGGACGGTGCTGGTCAACGACGTCGCCCGTGAGCTCTTCGGCGAGCGGGCGCTGCGGCGTCGGGTGGTGCTGGTCTCGGCGGAGGACACCCTCTTCAACGAGACGCTGCGCTTCAACATCACCTTCGGCAGGCACCACAGCACGCGGCGTATCGTGGAGCTGGCGAAGCGAATCGGCTTCTACGACTGCCTCGTCCAGCACCCGGACAACCTGGAGCGGCTCATCGAGGAAGGGGGACGCAACCTGTCCACAGGTCAGCGTCGCAAGGTGCTGGTGCTGCGCGCCCTGCTCTCGGATGCGGACGTGCTGATCTTCGACGAGATCTTCCGGGGGATTGACCAGGAGTCGAAGGCGGCCATCGCCAGGCTGCTGGGGGAGATTGGCGATCGGGCGATGCTCTTCATCTCGCACGAATCCGTGGCGGGGCTGCAGCTGAGCCGCAAGGTCCTGCTGCGCGGCGGGCGCATCCAGGAGGGGTGCGGGGAGGGCGCGACGGATGGCACGCCGGCCCGGGAGGTGGCATGGGCGGCCTCCGCCATATAAGGGGAATGTTTGCCCTGCTCGTGGGGTGCTTCGGCATCGGGGTGGTGCTCTTCGCGACGGTGGAGGTGAATGCCGTCGTGCACGTCCGCGAGGGGGAGGTGCTCTCCTACCGGCCTCGCTCCGTCCACAAGGCGCCGTACGAGGTGCGGGTGGTTGCCCAGTACGTCAGCGAGGGGGACGCGGTGCAGGAGGGCCAGCTCCTGATGCTCCTGGAGAACGAGGAGGTCGACACTGCCGCGCGAAAGGCGGAGGCGGACTACCAGGCCCTGGAGGAGGAGCTGCGGACGGTGGTGGAGGAGATGGACAATGCGGGCGAGCGGGCCGTGCGCCACCGCCGTCTGCTCGCCATCCTGGGGCAGAAACACGGGGTGGAGAAGGCCCAGGCCCGCGAGAGCCTGGGCGCGTTCTCCCGCCAGCTGGAGCTCGCCCGGGAGAAGCAGGCGCTGGCGGAGGTGAAGGCGGAGCGCAGCCGCGGGCTGTACGAGCGAGAGCTGCTCTCGAAGGAGGAGCACGAGGCGGACTACCGCGGCGTCCTGGAGGCGAAGAGCGCCGCCACCGAGCTGTCGAGGCTTCGGAGGGAGCAGGAGGCGGCGGCGCTGAAGCTGGGGGACACCTACCGCGACGAGCTCACACGCGTCGAGCTGGAGCTCCTCGGCGCGGAGGCGGCGCGGCTCTCGTTGCTCGAGCGAGCCAACAAGCTGCGGAGGGAGCTGGAGAAGCAGCGCGAGGAGAAGGAGTTGCGCGGCCAACTCGCGGCCAGGCGGGAGGTGCGCGCGGACATCCGCGGCACCATCCGCTACGTCTACAATACGAAGGCGCGCAGCGACCGGATCCTCGCGGGAGAAATCCTGGTCGAGGTGGCGCCCGTGCTGGAGGAGGGGAGCGCGCTGTATGCGAGGTTCAAGCTGACGCAGGACGAGGTGAAGCGAGTGCTGTCAGGCCAGCCGGCGCACCTCAAGGTGGACGCGTTCCATTTCCATCGGTACGGGGTGCTCAAGGGACGCGTCCGCTACGTGTCCCCACCGAACGATGCCAATGAATTCTTCGCCATCGTGGACCTGCCCCCTCCACACCCGTTCGAGGTCCGCCCGGGCTACAAGGTGCGAGGAGAGATTGTCACCGGGCAGATGCGGCTCTACGAGTTCGTCCTGGCGAAGCTCTTCGACCGCTTCGAGGGGGCGCAGTCTCAGGGCGGCTCCGTCCCCCAGACGAGCTGACCGTTCCGGTACAGCGTCACCCGCTCCCAGTTGGAGAAGGAGGTCTTGGAGGGGTCGAAGGAGTAGTCATTGGACTCGTTGAAGTTCGACCAATCGGTCTTGTGGGTGCGGGTCTGGATTTCCCCCGAATTGCCACCGGCGGGAATGCTGCCAGCGGAGGAGTTGAAGGTGATTTCCAGATAGTGGTCCGCCCCTGTCTTCCCCGTGCCCAGCGTCACGTACCTGCCGGTGACGTTCGAGTTGCCGACGCCCGCATAGTCACAGTAGAAGGCAAGCGGCTTCTCCCCATCGATCGTGAACCAATAGCGGATGGCCAGCTCGCTCATCGCCACGGGGTCGCCGCCAGTGTTCTGGATCTTGAAGTGCGGCTTGAAGCCGTTGTCGCCCGTGTTGATGTCCGCCGCACGGTACTGCACCACGAGACTGCCCTGGGGCGGTGGCGTCGAAGTGCCCCGCGGGGTTGCGCTGAGCTGGGCCGAGTTCGCACTCTCACCCGCGCTGTTCACCGCGCTGACGACGTAGTGGTACGTCGTTCCGTTCGTCACCGACGTGTCGGAGTAGCTCGTGCCGCTGACCGCCGCCAGGGTGGTGTACGGGCCCCCATCCGCCGTCGCGCGCTTGACGTTGTACGAGGTGGCATTGCTCGAGGCGCTCCAGCCCAGATCGACTCTTCCGTTGCCTGCCGTTGCGGTCAGGCCGGTGGGGGGATTGGGAAGCGTCGTCGCGTTCACGATGGCCCAGTAGGCCAGCTTGGATTGCAGACGCTCATCGAACAGGAGCGGCCAGTCGTTGCGGGCCACCGGGAACGTCCGCAGCCAGGTGTTTGCATCATCCTTGCCCCACAGCGTGACGCTGGTGACCTGGTTCTTGTGCCGCTTGAAGACGTCGAACAGCTGCTTGTAGAGGGCGGCCTGCTTCTGCTTCAAGTCCTCCGGGAACGTGTCGTACCGCTGCGAAGAATTGGAGTACACGCTCACATCCAGCTCGGTGATGTGCGTTTCGACACCCAGGTCGGCGAACTTGACGATGGAGTTCTCGATCTCCTGGAGCGTTGGATAGTAGAGGCTGATGTGCGTCTGATGTCCGACGCCATCAATCGGAATCCCCTTGGCCCTCAACCGCTGGACCAGGTTGTAAAGGGCCTGGCTCTTGCCTGCTTCGTGCGTGTTGTAATCGTTGATGAACAACGCGGCGCTCGGGTCCGCTTCGCGGGCATACAGGAACGCCTTCTCGATGAACTCCTCCCCGGCGATCTGGTACCACGTGCTGCGGCGCAATCCGTCGGGCTGCGAGGCATCGATGACCTCGTTGACCACGTCCCAGGCGTATACCTGGCCCTGGTAGCGGCCCATGACCTCGGTGATGTGCCTCTTCATCCGTTGGAACAAGAGCTCCTTGCTCGCCAGATTCCCGCTCGCATCCCGGAAGACCCAGTCCGGCGTTTGCGAGTGCCAGACCAGGGTGTGTCCCCGGACCTGCTGTCCGTTCTGGAGCGCGAACTGAACGGCTGCATCCGAGCGGCTGAAGTCGAAGACCCCCTCCTGAGGCTCCGTGCTGTCCCACTTCAAGACGTTGCCCGGGGTCATGCTGTTGAAATGCTTGGCGAGCAGCTTCCTGTCCGCCTCCGCGATGAGCTCATCGTTGGTGAACGCGGTTCCGAGCAGGAAGTCGTTGGCGAAGACGTCCTTGAGCGAGGGGATGTTCTCTTCGATGACGATGGGCCCGAGGTCCGGCAGCTTCTCCAGGCGGAAGTCGTCGAGCTGAAGCACCAGCGTGGAGTTGTTCGGTGCCTCGAAGTAGATGGAGAGATTGTCCGCCGCCTCGAGCAGCTTGTACTGGGCCTTGAAATTCACCCAGTTGCTGGACGTGGCCGTATCGAAATACAGCTGCTCGTAGTAGGTGGTGCTCGGCACCTTGCGCTGCATCGTCATGTAGACGGTCGTGTTCGAGACTCCTTGTGGCAGCTTGATCCACCCCGAGAACACGTAGGTCTGGCCCGGCTCCATGTATGCCGTGACGTCCAGCGTCGGTCCGTGCCAGGACTGCTTGAAATTACCGACCTTCAAGCCGTACGAGCCGTTGCGGGCCGCGTCCGATGCGGCCGCCAACGTCTCCACACCGCCGCGTCCGGTCCATCCCTGCGTCGTTCCATCCTCGAAGTCAGTCTGGAGGAGCAGGGTGTTTTGAGAATGCGCGGGGGGCGACGAGAAGACCAGCAGAGCCAAGGATGATACCAGGAGCCCCTGAAGCACCTTCAGGACAGGCTTGTTCTTCATGGGTTTCATGTCCCTTTCTTGTCTTGCGCTTGGAGATGGCTGGACGAAACGGTCCTCGGCCGCAATGGCCAGGCGTAATCACCCAATCGCATCAAATAGAGAAAGGATGATAATTCGTGATTTCACGGCCCGTCAAATGGTTTCAATTGTCTTCAGGTGTCTTCAGGGCGGGAGATTTTCTCGCACCTCCCGCATGACGTTGTGCGGCAAACCCGCCGAGCCCTCACAACGTCCGGCATCGCCTCCCGGATGACTCGCTCCCCTGCCTCCGAAGAACTGTTCTGTACTGAATATGCTCCGGAAGAGACGGTTTCGCTTGAATTCCTTCGCAATCTGGTTCATTTACTGTCATTGGCGTTTCGCATTCTGGGGCGACTCAGTGGGAGCGCCCCCCCAATCCCAGGAACCCCTACGAGGAAACATCTCATTGTCGCCGGGCTGGAGTTTTCTTTTAAGAAGAAATGACAACGTTACGATTCGTTCTCCCCCAGCGGTCGCGCACTCCAATCCGGTGACCTCGGGAGGAATCATGCTATTGCCATCGGGCTGAAAGATTTTTGTTTTGCTGAAATGACAACGTTGCGATTCGCTCGCCCCCCCTTGTGACCTCGGAGCCGCCATCACCTGGGGCAGCTGGGGCAGGGATGGGCTGTCGAGACATCCCTCCAGGGAGAGGGTGCGCAATGCTGTCAAGAATTGCAGACCCATGACGGGCCCAGGCCTGCCACTGGGAGTTGTCTTGCTTTGGAATGGACCGCGCCCATGCACCGGGCCGTGGCGCTCCATTGGATGAAGTTGTGAATCACGCCTCGATCACTCACTTCTGGAGACACCTCATGTCCCGACAGATTCACCACACTGAAACCCGTAGTACCTGGTTCTGGTGGCGCAGGCTTCTCACTTCCGTGACAACCGCGGTGCTGACTGTTGCGCTCTCCGTCCTCGCGCCCATCAGTGCCGCCCATGCTGCTGACGGCGGCTTCCATATCGTCAACGGCCGGCTCCTCGACGCGAACGGCAACGACTTCATCATCCGCGGTATCAGCCACCCGCACGTGTGGTACGCGCAGAGGACCAGCTCGTTCGCCGACATCAAGGTGGTTGGGGCCAACAGCGTCCGCGTCGTGCTGAGCGGTGGCCGGTGGCCGGTCAGCACGGCCAGCGACGTGGCGAACGTCATCTCGCTCTGCAAGCAGAACCGGCTCGTCTGCGTGCTCGAGAACCACGACACGACGGGCTACGGGGAGGCGAGTGGCGCCTACAGCCTCTCTCAGGCCGTCGACTACTGGCTGAGCATTCGCAGTGCGCTCGTTGGCCAGGAGGCCTACGTCATCATCAACATCGGCAATGAGCCGATTGGCAACACCAATCCCACGACGTGGGTTGCGGCGACCATCGATGCCATCCAACGCCTGCGGAGTGCGGGGCTGACGCACACCTTGATGCTCGACGCGCCGAACTGGGGGCAGGACTGGTCCAACACCATGCGGGACAACGCCCAGGCGGTCTGGGAGGCCGACGCGCTGCGCAACTCCATCTTCAGCATCCACATGTACGGCGTCTACAACACCCCAGCGAAGGTCAAGGCCTACCTCGACTCGTTTACCAGCCGTGGCCTGCCCCTCCTCGTCGGCGAGTTCGGGTGGTATCACTCCGACGGCGATCCGGATGAGGTGACAGTCGCGGAGTACACCACGACGCTGGGGCTCGGCTACATCGGCTGGTCGTGGAGCGGCAACGGAGGTGGCGTCGAGTACCTCGACATGGTCACCAACTTCAACCCGGCCAGCCGCACGGACTGGGGCAATTGGCTCATCACGAGTGCCAATGGTCTCGAGGCCACCTCCGTCGAGGCCTCGGTTTTTGGGGGTGGTGGTGGCGACACGCAGCGCCCGACCGCGCCCGGCAACCTGGCGGCGACAGGTACGACGTCGAGCAGCGTGTCGCTCGCGTGGAGCGCCTCGACCGACAACGTCGCGGTGACCGGTTACGATGTCTACCGCGGGTCCACCCGAGTTGCGACGCTGTCTGGCAGCATGCTGTCGTACACGGACACGGGTCTGTCGGCGAACACGGCTTACAGCTACAAGGTGTATGCGCGTGATGCCGCTGGGAACGTGAGCGAGGCGTCCAACACCGTTTCCGCGACGACCCAGTCCTCCGGGGGAGGAAACGGCGGCTGCACGGCGACCTACCAGGTCGCGAGCGACTGGGGCTCTGGCTTCGGCGCCAACGTGACGGTGACGAACACCGGGACCACTGCGACCCAGGGCTGGACGGTCAGCTGGACCTTCGGTGGCAACCAGCAGATCTCCAACATGTGGAACGCCACGCCGACCCAATCCGGCGCGAGCGTGACGGCGCGGAACATGGGCTACAACGGTGTCATCCAGCCAGGGAGCAACACGACCTTCGGATTCCAGGCGGCGTATTCTGGTTCCAACGCCTCGCCATCCCTGACCTGCACCGTCAACTGATACAGCGGCTGGAGACCGGAGGCGAGACTCGAGGCCTCATCTCATCCGAGGTGGGCCTGCCCCGATTTCGTGGGGCAGGCTCAGGGGGCTCACGCGTGCCGGTGCGGCCGGGCGCGAGGCGAACGCCTCATGGGCACGCGTCGGAGTAGACAGGCGTGCGAGTGAGCGTGCCGGTCTCGTCGATCTGGAGCGTGGTGCCCGCGACGCGGCCGGACACGGCACGCGCCGTGGCGATGAAGGAGGACGGGCCCGTCACCTGTACATGGTAGATGAAGCGGCACCCACCGAGCCATGAGCTGTCCGGACCCGAAGGGCGCGTGCCATCCGTGCAACTCAGGGGCAGGAAGCCCACCTCCGCGAGGTTGCTCGAGTACCGATCCTTCTCCTGGAAGATGGCCTGCTCCGACGTGAAGAGAGCTCGGATGTTCGCCACGCCCTCTTGCTCCTGGGCGGCGTACACGGACTCGGTTGGCACCCGCTCTTCCCAGTCGATGAAGCGGCGCACCCCGGCGCGCTCCACCCAGAAGACGATGTTCTGTATCGAGGGCGAGCCGATCCCCAGCGTGACGTCCGCGACCGGAGTGCCCGCGGCCCCTTGCGCGATGACCATGAAGGAGGGATTCGGCGAACCCGTCACCGACGTCACCCGGTAGGTGAAGTGACATCCCGCCACCCAATCGGTTCCAGGCAGGGGCGCACGCGAGCCATCCGTACAGCTCATGGGCCAGAAACCCATCTGCGTGAGGGTGGACGGATACTGGTCCTTCTCCGCGAAGTACGCCTGCATCCCTTCGAAGACGTGGCTCATGGCCTCGACGCCCTCGAACTCTCGAGTGGAGAAAGAGCCGGTGGGCCGACACTCGTTCCAGTCGACGTAGCGACGCTCCCCGGAGTGTTCCAGCCAGAAGAAGATGTTCTGGAACTGGGGCGAGCCGATCTCCAACGTCACGTCCTCGGCTGGGGTGCCCGTGGCGCCCCGAGCGATGGCGGCGAAGGACGAGGCCGGCAGACCCGTCACCGACGTCACCTGATAGGCGAAATGGCAGCCCGCCACCCAGCCGGGTCCGGGCACGGGCGCACGCGAGCCATCCGCGCACGCCGCGGGCGAGAAGCCCACCTGCGTCAGGTCCTGTGAATACCGATCCTTCTCCAAGAGGAAGGACTGCTCCGCTTCGAAGAGCGCCCGCATCTCGCGGATGCCCTCGCCGCTGACACCCTCACAGTCGATGGGCGTGCCCTCCGCCATCGCCACCGGGGTCCACGGCCCGCACAGCGCTCCCATCACGGACAGCCACCGCACCTGACGCATCCTGTGAACCTCCTCTTTCCGCATGCGTTCCGGACGACACGGATGCCCCTACCACGAGGGCCGGGCCCATTGCTCCATCCTCGGCGGCACGAAGGAGTTGCCGGGCACAGAGGCCCTATCTGGCTGAAAGCGCTGTTTGTACGATGGGGGCTCCGAGGAGCGTTCCCCCATGCATCCGGATTTCGAGGTCGAGCTGCGCGCGGCCCTGGCCGAGGGTCTTCTCTCCGAGCAGGAGGCGGACAGCTTGCGCGAGGAGGCCCGGCGCCTGGAGCGGAGTCCCCTGGCCTTGCTCCGTGAGCGCGGCCGTCTGTCCGAGGGGACGCTCATCTCGATGATGGCGCAGGTCCGCGGCGCCACGCCCCCCCAGGTGGCCGCCCCTCCACCACCGCCAGCCCCCGAGGTCCCGGTCTTCCCCGTCAGCGGTTGGGAGCGCTACCAGTGCGTGCGCTTTCTCGGCGAGGGTGGAATGGGGCGGGTCTTCCTCGCGCATGATCCGCGGCTGAACCGGAACGTGGCCTTGAAGTTCGTCCGGGGTGACGAGCCCGAGCTCACCCGGCGCTTCCTCTCCGAAGCCAGGGCCCAGGCGCGGGTGACCCACGAGCGGGTGTGCAAGGTCTATGAGGTGGGCGAGGTCCAGGGGCGCGTCTACATCGCGATGCAGTTCATCGAGGGGCGGACGCTGAGCGCGCTCGCCCGCGAGCTCTCCGTCGAACAGAAGGTGCTGGTGCTCCGGGAGGCCGCCGAGGGCGTGCACGAGGCGCACCGCGTGGGCCTCATCCATCGGGACCTCAAGCCCTCCAACATCATGGTGGAGCGCGCGGAGGATGGGTCGTTGCGCCCCTACGTGATGGACTTCGGGCTGGCGCGAGACTGGAACGATAGGGCCACCGTCACCGGCGCGGTGATGGGCACGCCCCAGTACATGTCGCCCGAGCAGGCCCGCGGTGAGGTCTCCAGCCTGGATCGCCGGGCGGACGTCTACAGTCTGGGCGCCACCCTCTACAGTGTGTTGACGGGCCAGCCTCCCATTCCCGGCGGCAACGGGTTGGAGGTGCTCAACAACGTCCTCGAGCTGGAGCCACGCCCACCTCGCGCGGTGGATCCGAACATCCCCGCGGACCTCGAGGCCATCGCGCTCAAGTGTCTGGAGAAGGAGCGCTCGGCCCGGTATGACTCGGCGCGCGCCCTGGTCGAGGAGCTCGACCGCTTCCTCTCGGGCGAGCCGGTGCAGGCCCGCTCCAACAGGGCCTGGTACCGTCTGCGCAAGAAGCTCCACAAGTACCGGCTCGTGGTGTCCGTGGCCGCGGTGCTCGTGCTCCTGGCCCTGGGCCAGGCGGGGCTGGCTCGCCGCGAGGCCGCCGTACGCGAGCGTCTGGCCCGGCGTTTCACCGAGTCCGTGGAGCGCATCGAAGCGCTGGCGCGCTACTCGGACCTCTCCCGCCTGCACGACACGCGCGCGGATCAGCGTGTCATCCGCGCGAGGATGGCGGCGCTCGAGGCGGAGATCCAGGAGGCGGGCGAGCAGGCCGTGGGGCCCGGCCACTACGCGCTGGGGCGCGGCTATCTCGCGCTCGGAGACGAAGCCAGGGCCCGCGAGTCCCTCGAGTCCGCCTGGAAGCACGGCTTCCGCGAGCCCCGGGTGGCCTATGCGCTGGCGTTGGTGACGGGGCACCAGTACCAGGAGCAGTTGCTGGAGGCCGAGCGCATCCGCGACACCGAGCGGCGTGAGGCCCGCAAGCGCGAGATCGAGCGCGGCTACCGGGAGCCGGCGCTGGCCTATCTCCGCCAGAGTGAAGGGGCCGAGGTTCCCTCCGCCGCGTATGTGGCCGCGCTGCTCGCCTTCTACGAGAACCGGTGGGACGAAGCGCTCTCTCAGTTGGACGCCATCGGCACGGAGCTGTCCTGGTTCCATGAGGCCCCCAAGCTGCGCGGAGACATCCTCCTGGCTCGCGCCATGCGGCACTGGAACCAGGGCGAGCACGAGGGCGCGCGGGCGGACTTCGAGGCGGGCCGGAAGGCCTACGCCGAGGCGGCCGCGATCGGCGAGAGCGTGGCCTCCATCTACACGGCCCAGGGAGAGCTGGAGTACGGCGCGCTGATCCTGGAGCAATACGGGAAGGGCGAGGTCACTCCCCACTACACCCAGGCCCTCCAGGCCGTCTCTCGCGCGCTCGAGGCCATGCCGGAGCATTACGACGCCCGGGTGCTGGAGTCCCGCCTCCACCGGCGGCTCGCCGAGCATCAACGCGACCTGGGCGATTACTCGGAGACGTTGCCGGAGAAGGCCGTGGCCGCCGCTCGGAGCGCGCTGGAGCTCGAGTCCTCACGCTCGAAGGCCCGGCTGGAGCTGGGACTGAGCTACTGGATCTGGGGCTACACCCGCCAGAGCCACTCGCTGGACCCCCGCGAGCAACTCCGCAAGGCCGTGGAGAGCTTCGAGAGCATCGCCCCGGCGGAGCGGGACTACGACTTCCTCCTCAACCTGGGCTTGGTCTACAAGACGTGGGCCGACTACGACGAGCAGGTGGGCGCGGACCCGCTGCCCCGGTACGGCAAGGCGATTGAGTCCTTTCACTCCGCCATCGAGCTGGATGGCCAGGTGCCGGAGGGGTGGATCAACCTGGGCATTGCGCACTACACCCGCGCTTCCCATCCCCGAGCCCCGGAGCCGGACGGAGACCTCACCCAGGCGCTGGCGGCATTGGACAAGGCCCGGATCCTCAACCCCGGTCACGTGGTGCCCTACTTCTACGCGGGGCTGGCGCACGAGCTGGTGGCCCGGAGGCTCCGCGTCTCGGGGGGTGAGCCGGGTCCCTCGCTGGAGCGCTCCGCGGAGATGTACCGCAAGGGGCTCGAGCTCGGCCCCGGCATTCCCCAGCTTCACAACGGCCTGTGCCTGACCCTGGTTCAGCAGGCCCAGGCGAGCTGGGACCGCGGCGGGGATCCCTTCCCCGTGCTGGACCAGGCCCGGGCGGCTTGCGAGCAGTCCGTGGCCATCGCTCCGAAGAGTGGCTACGGGCAGATCAACCTCAGCGAAGTGCTCGCCCATCGAGCCCTGTACCAGCGTGCCCGGGGAGAGGATCCAGGCCCGAGCGTGCACGCGGCCGATGAGGCCCTGCGGCAGGCGCTCCAATGGCTTCCAGAGAACGCGGGAGCCCTGGCCAACCGCGGCATGGTCCACGCCATCCTGGCCACGTTCGAGCTGGAACACGGGCGCGATCCCCGCCCCAGCAGCTCGCGGGCCGAGAAGGCGCTGCGGCAAGCACTCGCGCACAATCCGGCCCACGCCGAGGCCTGGTACTACCTGGGAGAGGCGCTGGGAGCCCGGGCTCTCTACACGGGGGGACGCCCCCAGGACTCGGACGAGGCGGACCATGCGTACCAGAAGGGGCTCGCGCTGGCTCCGGAGCGGCAGGAGTTTCGCGTTGGCTTCGGGCATTTCCTCCGCCGCTGGTCCACCCGCTTGATGCAGGAGAAGCAGGACCCGGGCCCCTTGCTTCAACGAGGGCTGGAGATGGCCCGGGAGCTCCTCGCGGTCCGTCCTGGATGGCCGGATGCCCGCCTCTTGCGAGGCAGTCTGTTGGCGCTCCAGGCGGCGCTCCCTTCCGCCGACCCTGGACAGAAGCAGGAGTGGCGCAGACAGGCCCGGGAAGATCTCTCCAGCGCGCTCGCCGCCAACGCGGGCTTTCAACGGGAATGGGGAAGCTCCCTCCAGCGCCTCCAATCCGGCGTGCCCTGAGCCACCTCAGGGCCTGGTCGCCGTCAGGGTGCCGGGCTGGCCCTGCCCGACGATGGGCATGGGAATCTCCCCCATCGCGCTGATGCGCAGGTCATAGCGCGACTCTCCCGCGTCACGGGCAATCGCCCGGTTCACTTCGAGGATCACGCTCCCGCTCTTGATATCAACGCGCTCCACGCCGCCCTGACGCTGGTCTTCAGGCAGGGGCAGGAGCAAGGAGGGCAGGGGGCGCACCCGATTGTAGAGCCAGAGGCTGCTGCCCTCGTCCTTCTCCGCGGCGAGCACGATCTCCAGCTCATCCCCCGGAGCCACCACCAGGTACTTGTCTGGGCGATCGTTTGGCTTCCACGTCCCATCCCAGTTGACCACCAGCGTGCGGGTCTCCTTGAGCTCCCCAGCTTCGGAACGGACCGGGTAATTCCTGCTGATGTCCTTGGAGATGATCAGTTGATGCTTCGCCACGTTGTTGCTCCTTTCGACACTGAGCCCACCCAATGCATCCGACATGCCACGCGTCAGGAGCTCCTGGCGCTCAGGCCCAATTCCTTGAGGCGCCGGGCGAGCGCCTTCTTGGAGACCTCCAGGCGCTGGACCATCGCGTCCAGGTCACCCCCGCATTCCCGATGGCAGGAGGTGAGCTCCTCCGCGCTCAGGGTGCTCGCCCTGCGGATGTTCGGGTGCTTGTCGATGAGGTCGTAGATGGAGGTGCGCGGAATCCCGAGCGAGTCCGCCGCCGACTTGAGATCCCAGGCATGTTGCCGGAGCGCGGAGAGAAGCTCGTCTCCGGTGACCTCGGTGGACTTGCGCCGAGCCACCGCCGTGGAGGGTTTCGGGGTGGGCTCCGCGGCGTCTTGCGATGGCTTGGGGACGGGCCCCGGGGCCTCCAACTCCCCGGCGAGCCGCGGATCCAACTGCAGGACGGGCTGCCCCCGGCTCCCAATCACCAACTGCCGGGTGAGGTTGCGCAACTGCCGGATGTTGCCGGGCCAGGGGTGGCGCAGCAGGCTCACCGCGAGCGACGCCGGCAACCAGGGCTCGGCATAGGGATCCCCGGGAGTCAGACGATGGGCCTCGCCAATGGCCTCCAGCGCCTCCCGGGCGAAGTGCTGGAACAACATGCCGATGTCCTCGCGGCGCTCGCGCAGGGGCGGCAGCCGGATTTCATAACCGGCCAGACGATGCAGCAGCGGCGCCTTGAAGCGCCCATCCCGGATGTGCTCCTCCAGGTTGGCGTCGGTCGCGGCGATCAGCCGGACATCCGTCTTGATGGGCGTATGTCCGCCCACCGGGTACAGCTCTCCGGTCTCCAGCACCCGGAGCAGCATCACCTGCACCTCCGGAGGGGCCTCGCCCACCTCGTCGAGGAACAGGGTGCCCCCCTGGGCCGCCCGGAAGAAGCCCTCGCGGTCGCGGGTCGCTCCGGTGAAGGCACCCCGATGCGCGCCGAACAGCTCGGCGGCCGCCAGCTCCTTGGGGATGGCGCCCAGGTTCACGCTGAGGAAAGGGCGTCCCTTGCGCGGGCTGTGCTGGTGGATGGCCTGGGCCACCAGCTCCTTGCCCGTGCCCGTCTCTCCCCGGACCAGCACCGGGACGTGGAGGTCGGCGATGCGCTGGATGTGCTCGCGAACGCGCAGGATGCCCGGGCTCTCGCCCACCATGCCCAGCGTGTCCCCGGGCGTTCGCGTCTTGCGCGAGGCCTGGTGCAGCAGCACCACCACCCGGCCCGAGAGCTCCAACAGCACGCCCGTCGCCAACTCCTCCGGCGTGAACTCACGGTTCGTCACGAGCTGTCCGTCCACCACCACCCGGGTTCCGCCCTCGCCCACGCGCAGCCGGAGGCGCCCCCCTTCGCCCGGTGAGAACACGAGGGGCGTCCGGCTCACGAAGGGATCGGCCAGGGGCTGCCCGAAGGTCTCTCCAGGCCGGGTGAAGTTAGGGCCGTTGCGAGACAGGGACAGCTCCCGGCCCGCCGCGACCCCTTCCAGCAGGAGCCGCTCCCCGGCCCGGGTGGCCGTGGGGTGGGAGATGAGGGTCAGCACCGGCACCACCTGGTCGGCGGATGCCGCGGCGCGTTGCTCTTGGCCGATGGCTGTGGACACCTCGGCGACCAGCGGGGGGGACTGGGAATCGCGGGGCTCGGAGCGGGACATCGCCCGCGACTGTAGCACTTCCCTCCCGAAGCTCGTTCCACGGGGCTCTGGAGGTGTGCCCCCTGCCGCCGCGACGTTTCGTGGAGTCGGCGACATGTCGCCGACAGACGCTCCGCGGCCTCCGAGGCCTTCCCCTCGGGGTTCCTCCTCGGAAGAGTTCCAGGGGCGTGCTGGCACGAGGCGTGCTCACGGGCCCCGCGAACTCATCCAAGACTCTCCGAACCCAGAAGGTCCCACCATGAAGAAGAATCATCCCCCTGACTTCGCCGTTTCCCTCTCCGTGAAATCGAGGAGCCTCTCCCTACGGGGATTGCTCCTGGGCGCCGCGCTCATGACGAGCGTGGGCTGCGGCCCGGGGGAGGAGCTTCCCGTGCAGGAGGAGACCGGCTCGAACGGCCAGGCTCTCGCCACCACGGTGCTCCTCTTCGAGCATGGGACCTACGGGGGCCGCGTCCAGTCCCTCCAGCCCGGCCGCTACGACGTGGGCCAACTGACCACCGTGGGCAATGACTCGGTCAGCTCGCTCCAGGTGCCGAGCGGCTGGAGCGTCACGCTCTACGAGCACGGCGGCTTCAACGGCAGGTCGAAGACCTTCACCGCGGATACCACCTGGGTGGGAGACGACTTCAACGACTTGACCTCGAGCGTGGTAGTGGAGGCGCCCTCCCTGCCGCAGGGTAACTCCGTGTATGGCTATTGGAGCAGTTCGGGGGGGAGGGTCCCTACCAGCCCGGCCAACCGGCAATTCATCGTGGACTACACCGGCCCGGCCAGCACGGTGACGTTCAATCTCACCGCGCCGCTCGACACCTACCTCTACCTGACGGATGCGAATGGCAACGTCCTCGCCCAGGACGATGACGCCGGTGGGAACCTCACCTCGCGCCTGTCCTATTTCCTGTCGCCGGGCACCTACAAGCTCGTCGCGGCGACCTACTCCCCCGGGCTGAGCGGGGAGTTCACGCTGAAGGCGGACAAGGCGGTCATCCGCTATCCCCAGCGGCTCTACGTCCAGGCGGCGACGGCGTTCAACTGGGTTTACGACGACCACGGGACGGGTGCCGACAGCGACGTGGCCGTCTGGCGCGCCAACCTCGCCCAGTACCCCGGTTACTACTCGCTGGGCGACGTGGCCCAGCCCTTCCATGGCTCGGCGCCCCGGGGGAGCTTCGTGGCCTCCGGCGAGGGAGATGTCCTGGCGCGGCCCGTCGACTACGCCTGGGTGTGGAGCGACTGGGGCTCGGGCGGCACCCATGACGTCTCCATCTGGGAGCCGCTGCCCGCCGCGGGCTACACCTGTCTCGGCACCGTCACGGTGCTCGGTTACGACAAGCCCTCGACCGACCTCATCCGCTGCGTGCGCAGCGAGTACGTGCTCCCGGCGAACCCCTCCGGGCTCTGGAATGACAGCGGCTCGGGCGCGGACTACGACGTGGGCATCTGGCAGGTGGAGCCCCGGGACCCGCGTGGCCTGGCGCTCTCCACCTTCATCGCCCGGCCCAGCCACACGGACACCGGCGGCAACCGCTACTGGGTCCTCAACAAGAGCGCCCTCGCCAACCCGGAGATGAAGGGCGTGCCCGTGGATGCCGTGACGGTCTCCCAGTACGCGCCGCTCGTGTGGCTGCATTCGGAGGAGTATTACTTCCCGTCCTCGGTCGAGTTCTTCCTCCCCAACGTGCACGAGTCCGGTGGGTAC
The DNA here is from genome assembly GCF_003044305.1 of Vitiosangium sp. GDMCC 1.1324. GTDB lineage: Bacteria > Myxococcota > Myxococcia > Myxococcales > Myxococcaceae > Archangium. The sequence continues at coordinate 247,952 of NZ_PZOX01000011.1, forward strand.
ATGGTGACCAACCAGGCCCTGGGGTGTGACTCCTGCACGGATCCCCAGTTCCTCGATGGTCAGCGGCCGGACACGACCCAGGTGCCCGTCTACGCGGAGATCGTCAACCGCACCCAGGGTGGCCAGCCGACCAACATCACGGACATCGTCTACTGGACCTTCTACCCGTACAACAATGGCAAGCGCGTGTGCATCGGCTGGTACTCGCCCTGGGGCTGTGTTGGCGGCTACTCCACCTTTGGCAACCACGTGGGAGACTGGGAGCACTTCACGGTGCGCTTCGTGGATGGCCGGCCGTCCCAGGTGTTCCTGAGCCAGCACTCGGGGGGGCAGACCTTCAACTTCGGAGACAAGAACCTGGCCCTGACGGGCTTCCACACGGAAGTGTACTCGGCCCTGGGCTCGCACGGCGTCTATCCGGACGCCGCCCGGCACATCTACCAGACCATCGGAAACGGGGACTTCCTCGCCGACGACACGAGCCGAGGCATTGCCTGGAACACCTGGAACAGCACCGTGCCCTTCTTCCGGCAGGCGCCCGGTACGTATGGCGGGAGCCTGTCGTGGCTCAACTCCACCAGCCGTTGGGGCAATCCCAAGTCTGGCTGCGGCTTCTCGGAGCAGGTGAGTGGTGAGTGCGTGCTCAACGACGGACCCACCGGAATCATGGACAAGTCCGCCTCCAACCCCGAGAACCTGACGCTGGAATGAGGCAGAAGCGCGACATCCGGGCAGGGCAGGACAGGAGCCCCTGCGTGCGAAGGACCGGCACGCAGGGGCAGGGCCGTTTCAGGGGAGAGGCAGCTCAGCCCTCTTGTTCTTGCCAGGGCACACGCTACCGTCAGCCTCCCACGGGCCTCTGTGGAGCTCCTGGTCGCTCGGGTGGTTCGAGGCCTACGAGAGCAGGAGAGAGCGCCTTGGGGAGCAAATCGGTTCTTGTCGGACCAAATTTGGACCAAATCCGTATGCGTATAGGAAAGATGGGGGCGCTTATGAGGGTGGCGGGCTGGTGCAGAGTGGCGAAGGAGGACTGCTGACGGGAGCGGCCTGGGCAGTGCGTCAAGTCGGTGGACAGGCCGTGAAGCCCCATGTGGGAACACGCCTGCCCAGGCCGCCCTCCCAAGCAGGAATCATGTTCGTAGTGACGTCCACCACGACGTTGACCAGGAACCCACCGCTACTGCCCAGACCTTCGCGGTCCATGGCTTCTTTTGAATGTTCCTATGTCTATAGGAATCCGTATCGCAGAGGCACGAAAGAGGCCGAAAGCTCGGCCCCAGCGCAAACAGATGCTACGAACGTCTCTTTAGAGCAAGTTTGACCGTAACATTCAACTGGCCGGCGTAGTCACATACCCTGGGGACTGCTGTCCATCCCTCGCTGAGCCTGTTGTAGCTCGACCTTGGTCCTGGCCAGTCGAGCCGCCAGGAACTCCAGCTCCATTCGTGTCGTCATGACGGCGGGTAGTGCAGAAGGAACGTCTGCCGCAGTTACCTCCCTCAGCCCAATAGCGCGTTACCTCGTCGGCCCAGTTCGCCAGGGTCGTGGGCGATCTGGCGAGCCATATTTCTTAGCGTGCGTATGCATCGACGTTGGTGATACGCTCCTGCGTCGCAACTGGTGGCACCCGGAGGCGCAATGTTTTGGATGGTCGAATGGAAGGCTTGGTCGGCTCGATATGAGGCGATTGCCGCGCTAGTGCAGCTATACGTACAGGCAGGCACGTTTGCTACTTTTGCCGACTTGGCAGGACGACAAATTATTCCACAGCTCGTGGATCAGCGAGCCTTGCTTGTGGGGTTTAGGGATAGATTTGCTTCGCAGCTGCCGCCCGATGCTGCGCGGTCGCTTCAAAAGCACCTTCAAGGACAACTGGCCGAGCAACAATTCGATGCGCAAGGGGCCGCCGGCCTGCCAGGCGCCTTGAGACTGCTGGGCGCGCTCGCAATGGTAAAGGCCGAGATTGATTTTTGCTTGGCGGACAAGGGGGCACATGCGGTTCGCGCTAGCGAGCGAGCATTTGAGCATCTTCAGCGCAGCTTGATTGCGGATGAAGATGTCCATGCCAAATGGAGGAGGGCATTCGATGTTGGGGAGGTGGCGTGCGAGAAACTGGGGGCCGTGCATATGCTCCTCCATGGTATTTGGGCATTTAAGGCGAACGCCGAAGGGGGAAGGACAGATCTCATTCTGGGAGACAGCGTAAGGGATGCTGATGCAGCGCGCTCATCCGATGCGATGGTGCTGACGGAATGGAAGATGGTGAGAGATGGGGATGATGCTAACGACAGTGTTCGGACGGCCTTCAGGCAGGCAGAGAGATACTCTCGCGATACGCTTGCTGGGTTCGAACTCTCCACCCATCGCTACCTGGTGCTTGTGTCGTTAAAGAAGCTGACCCCTATCCCAGAGGCGCCTCGAACGGATAAGTGCCTCTATGTCGTGCGAAACATTGCGGTTGAGCCCTTAACGCCTTCGATGGAGTCTAGGGCAGGCTAACTGCGCAAACTGGCTGTGGATTAAAGGCGACAAAATCTGGAGCCTGACGCCCCACTATCCTCCGTGTCTGGTGCGGCGTGAGCAGCCGTCTCCGCCGCCAGAACGGCTCTCGGGTCCTTGCATACATCGTCCTCGCCTCGGGAACGCCGTCCAGTTGTTGCTGCGCCTGCCTTGGCTCCATCTCAGTCCTGGGCAGTCAAGTCGCCAGTGCCTCCCGCTCCGTTCATGTCGTCATGGACCGGAGCGGTCGCAGAATCCGCGCCCGCCATCTCGGTAGTAGTAGCGAACCCCTTGCCCTCGCAGGTGTTGTGGTACGTGAGGACGAGGCACGTGCCTCCGTCGAGCAGCTCGCCATCCCCGGTATCGCCGCAGTCCTGGCAGTGCTCCACGCCCATGGCGGCGAACTTGCGGGCGAGGAAGAGCTCCCGCTCGAGCTGCGCGCGCAGGCCCCCGACGTCCACGCCGAGGAGCCGCTCCTGATGGCGGAGGCAGGTGGCGTCCCGGTACCGGAGGGCCCATTCCTCGTAGGTGGCTTGGTTGAGCGTCGCCCTCCGAAGTTCGGCCTCTGCGGCGTCCAGCTAGACCCGGGAAGACACCTGCCGCTCCTCGAGGGCCTCGACCTCGGGGTGGAGGAGCTCGGCGCCGACGGGGTCCACCGCGGCAAGTTCGGCAAGCATCTCGGCCAGGGTCGGCTGGGTGGGGGACGATGGCGGGGCGAGACAGGGCATGGGCTTCCTCCGGGGTGGGTGAAAAGACACGAGCCCCAGAAGGGGTGTTCTGCCGGGACCGCGTGTGCCCGGGGATACGTCCCCTCCGGAATGCAGGTTCGATTCACACTTGCTGCTGCGAGAAAAGCGTGGAACACATACGGGTAGGTCCACGAGCAAGGTGAGCCACGGCGAAACCGGGGGGCTACGTGAGCGTCGAAGAATGGGTCGTGTCGCTTGGTGGGAGTGGAGCCGTCGCAGCGTTCTTCAGTTGGCTCTTCCATCAGACTTCTGCCCAGGCCGCCCGCCCAGGAGGGAGAGAGGGCAGGGGGGGTGGGCCTGTGGGCACCTGCGGCTTGGGGCTCAACACCAGGCGAGCTGCGGTGGCCCCTGCGCCGGGGCCAGTTGAGCAGGCCGAGAGGGCAACTCCAAGTGGTCCAAAAGGGCGCGTACTCCGTCGGGTGCCGTCAGGTACGCCAGCACCATGCGCCGGCCTGCACACCGGGCGCAGGCAGGCGAACACGTCCAGCGCGAAAGTACGGCGAAGCGGTCCGGCCCAGTCCACTCGCGGCGTGCGCTCCGTCTTCGCCACCCCCTCCGTCGTGGCCAAGGATAGGCTCTCCTCCTCCGGCGCGGACTCCATCCCTGCTTGAGGGCGTGGTCGCGCATAAGCCCCAAATACCTTAAACTGCGTAAATAGATTTCCGAGGTGCTGACCGAATGTACTTCATATGTGATAGCTGCCGCTCGCGGTACCTGATCAGCGACGACAAGATCGGTCCAAAGGGAGTCAAGGTTCGCTGCAAACATTGCGGCTATAGCATCGTAGTTCGCCCTGCTGGTTGGACGGGAGATACGGACTCTGCTGCTCCTGACCCACCTCCAACCTCATCTTCGCCTTCGGTCTCCCCATCGGCTATCTTCAACGCAAGCACTGTGCAGGCTCCAGCGCCAATCCGATTTGCTTGCGATAGCTGTCGTGCGCAGTACATGATCGATGCTGGCAAAGTCGGTCCAAAGGGAGTCAAGGTCTGTTGCAAGCGGTGCGGGTACAACATAGTAGTTCGCCCTGTTGGCTGGACCTCTGCCCAGAATCTCCTTTCAATTACAGGCAAAGAGGCTGTGCCTTCGACTGTTCATCAGTCGGTAACTGAGAGTAAAGTCATCGATTCGTCCGAAGTACGTCTCGGCCTAAATTCCTCTGGAAGCCCACTAGAGACGAGCCCTTTCAAGCTCGCGGTCGAAACGCAGATCGGTGAAATAACCGACGAGATGCGAGCACGAATCGCACTCGTTCGTCCGATTCTGAATGCAATTCTGCACGCATTGCAAAAGGAGCGCATGGAACGATTGGGGGGCGTCGCAAAAATCACGCTTGCAGACTTGGCAAGGGAGTATCGTGAGGGCTCGGGGGACTGCGGCATTTGTTTTGAATATGCAGTGCACGATGCGATATGCCGAGGGGATCGCCTGATAGCACCACTCATAAATGAGGTGCTTGAGGATTTCTGCGGGATTACTGGGAATGCGAAATCTATCCTCTTTGGTGCTGAAAAGGCAGGACGAATTTCGCTCATCGAGCCCGCCGAAGCATTGCTTACAGAAGAATCCAGAATATGGGTGGGCAATCGTGGGCAGCCAGCCAAGTTGAAGCAATATATAAAAATTGCAGAAAAGGCGTTCCATCAGCCTGAGCATCGAAATCTTCTCCCCCGCAGCATTCGTGGCATTTGGCGAGCGGACCTGTTTCTAGGCTCCGCGACCATGGACAAGTGGGTGGCCACAACCCTGAAGATCAACGCTCGCGATCTCTCTGGAGATGCAGGACTCCGCATCGGAATTTACCCGGAGAGCCGAAACGGGGAGCGACCCTATCTCGACGAAAGCAAGAACCTCATTATTTGCCCCCTGCCTTACAATGCAGGATTTATGGAGATTTTCTACAAGAGCTTCCTTATCGTCAGGCAGTTCCTTGCGGCTGATGCCCGGCTTCCCAGGGAGGTGGCACTTCCCGATTCAGTTGATCGATATGTCGCCAGCGAACTCGTTGCGCGCAGGGCTTATGCGATTTTGGATGTGATTGAAGCGCTTGCGCCGGTGGCTCAGCCCAGCTTGGTTGAAAGCACAGAAGTCGGCACCTTCCAGCAGAACACTCAAACACAGGCCATCGCTCCAATTGCTAAGACCGTTTGAGCGTATAGGAAAGATGGGGGCAATTTTGAGGGTGGAGGGTTGGTGCAGAGGGGCGGAGGAGAGCCGCAGACGGGGGCCGCCTGGGCGGTGCTCCAGGCCGGTGGATGGCCCTGCAGACCCATGAGGGAACACGCCGCCCAGGCTGCCCGCCCAGGAGGGAGAGGGCAGGGGGGTTGGGCCTGTGGGCACCTGCGGCTTGGGGCTCAACACCAAGCGAGCTGCGGTGGCCCTTGCGCTGGGGCCGGCTGAGCAGGCGGCGAGGGTAACTCCAAGTGGTCCAGAAGGGCGCGTATCCCGTCGGGTGCCGTCAGGTACGCCAGCACCATGCGCAGGCCTGCACACCGGGCGCAGGCGAACACGGAGCCCCAGTTCCTTGATGATCAGCGGCCGGACACGACCCAGGTGCCCATCACTCGCCCTTTGGGTGTGTTGTGGCGGTTACTCCACCTTTGGCAACCACGTGGGAGATTGGGAGCACTTCACGGTGCGCTTCGTGGATGGCCGGCCGTCCCAGGTGTTCCTGAGCCAGCACTCGGGGGGGCAGACCTTCAACTTTGGGGACAAGAACCTGGCCCTGACGGGCTTCCACACGGAAGTGTACTCGGCCCTGGGCTCGCACGGCGTCTACCCGGACGCCGCCCGGCACATCTACCAGACCATCGGCAACGGGGACTTCCTCGCCGACGACACGAGCCGAGGCATTGCCTGGAACACCTGGAACAGCACCGTGCCCTTCTTCAGGCAGTCGCCCGGTACGTATGGCGGGAGCCTGTCGTGGCTCAACTCCACCAGCCGTTGGGGCAATCCCAAGTCTGGCTGCGGCTTCTCGGAGCAGGTGAGTGGTGAGTGCGTGCTCAACGACGGACCCACCGGAATCATGGACAAGTCCGCCTCCAACCCCGAGAACCTGACGCTGGAATGAGGCAGAAGCGCGACATCCGGGCAGGGCAGGACAGGAGCCCCTGCGTGCGAAGGACCGGCACGCGGGGGCAGGGCCGTTTCAGGGGAGAGGCAGCTCAGCCCCCCTGTTCCGTATGCGTAGAGCCGCCTGGGATGTGCACCAGGCCGGTGTCCACCCAGCTACCGCACAAGACTGCTGGGCTCCTATAATCCTTTCGCAGCCAGCGCGGCGATTTCGTAGTCGCCGTCATCCACCAGCCGTTCCCATCCCTCGAACCTGCCGAGGCCCAGCACGCGGGCCATCGACAGCAGCAGGCTTTGCCCTGCGACCGGACGATCCGGCGCGAGCGCATATACCGGGTCGGCGAACGCCGCCTGCGGCGTGGTGATGGTCCACCCCATCTGCTTGAACATCGCAATCACATCATCCAGCCACATCGCGTTGATCAGGTTGTGGTGCAGGAGAATCACCTGCGCGATATCACGGCCCTGCAGCTTCTGCGACAAGTCGCGATAGGCCAGGGCGCGCTGGCGGATGTGACTCAGATAGGCATCTCTGATCGCACTCACGTCGGCGGCGGGATTTTTCGTCAGCGTCTCCACCAATTTTTCATTGAGCCGCCAGTCGCTGGTATCGAGGCTCACGTACGCATTCCGGTAGCCCTGCTGCTTGAGGAAGCTGCGCATGCCGTCGAGCTTCTCCGGCGTGTTCCCTTCGCGCAGGAAGGTAAAGCGGAACCACTTCTGATAACCCGGGAGGCCGCTGATGATGCGGTCACAATCGAGCATCTCGCGCTGGTATTCTTCGAGCGGCACCTTGTGCAGGTCCGGATGCGTCATCGTATGGTTGCCGATCGCGTGGCCTGCCTTGCCCCACGCACGCGCCAGTGCCAGGCCCGCCTCGGTATTGGCGCCGTTCCCCGCCGTGACGAACAGCGCGGCCTGCACGCGATGTTTTGCCAGTGCATCGAGTATGGCCTGGTTGCGCTGCTGCGCGTTCATGCGCGGCATGTCGCTGACATGCGGGCCGTCGTCGAACGTGAAGGCGACGGATTGCGCCTGGGCGGCCATCGACGCCAAAGCGAGCGCGGCGATGATGAATCGAACGGTCGTATGTCGCACTGCGGTTCCTTTTGGCGTGAGCGGCCGGGGCGCTTCGTTCTCGGCTGGCTTGGACACGGTCCCAACCTCCGAGCCGCAAACTACTAAGGCCTTAGTTGGATCGCAACTAAGGATTTAGTTGGTCGACGAATGGGGAGTCGCGCAGAGGCGGAATAGAAGCCGTGCGTCGCTGCGGGCTCGTATTCGCCGCCATCACGAGCTCGGCTCGCCGGGCCGCTCAGGACCGAGCGAGCACGTCGAACTCCACCTGGGCGAGCTCGGGGTAGTAGCACTTGAGGAAGGTGAGGATGAACACCCGGAAGGAGTCGAGCCGCTGGGCCTTGTTCTCTCCGGTCCACCGGTAGAAGCCGAAGTTGGGATCGAAGAACTCCAGCACGCTCTGCGTCCCCGAGGAGAACGCGGAGACGGAGCGGTGATGGATGCCCATGACGTGGCCGCCCTTGCCCTGCTCCTTGAGGCCGAAGTTGATATACAGCTCCGTCGTGCCGAACGTGGCCGAGCAGCTCGAGATGGCGGTGAGGAGCAGGTCGCCCACCTCCAGCAGCTCCTCGGTGGTGACCTTGGGGACCTTGGTCCGATCCAGCGTGGCCCGGAAGTTCTGGCTGCGGCTCTTGGTGTTGAACTTGTTGGACTCGGTGGACTTCTTGAGGATCTTGCGCACCACGAGCTGGTGTTTGAGCTCCATGCTCCAGAGCTCCATCTGCGGCAGGTTCGTCACCGGGGTGATGTGCTTGTACGTCCCCGAGGGTTTGCTCAGGTAGCCGGCCCCTTTGGTCGCGTGGTTGTACTTGCTGTCCTTGTCGAGGAGCACGCCCGGCTCCTTGGGGTTGGCCAGCGAGGTGACCGAGTCGGGCATCGTGATGGGATCCGAGACATCCACGATGTGGTCGACCGTGATCCGCACGGGCGCGAAATGCTGGCGCTTCATCCACTTGTCGAGCTGCGCATCGCGCGCGGTGAGACTGGCGTGGGTGCTCACGTCGCTCACATCCATCGTGGGGGTGTCGGACAGGAGCCACTTGAAGAAGGCCGCGTCGCTCTCGCCCGCGAACTTGCCTCGGAACCAGCGCGTCACCATCGCGAAGCAGGCGCCCCCCACCGAGTACTTGTAGGTGGCGGCGTCCTTCAGGCTGTTCTCCCGTCCCTGGCAGAAGCCGGAGACGAGACTCCCACTGTGGTCACGGGCGAGCTTGGCGAGCGCATCGATGGCCTTCACGACGTCGGGGTAGGCCGTATAGCGCTGCTGGTAGTCGGTCGCGGGCATTCAGGGCTCCTTTGGGGGGGAAAGGACCGCTGAAGAAGTCTAGCAAAAGCGCGGATTTGCGGATGCCCCCCTTCCTTCGGTGGACCTCAGGCAGTGAAGAACCCGGTCACGGCCGGGGCGAGCACCTTCGGGTTGACGTTGTGCGTCTGTCCGTCCAGCGTGCGGCGCTGTGCCCGAGGCAGGATGCCCGCGGCGGTCTCCGCGGCCTTCTTCAGCTTCGCATCGGTCTTGCCGCCGTACAGGATGAGCGACGGGACCTGGATGGACGCGAGGCGTGCCGTCGGGACGGTGAAGTCCCCCATGATGTTGGCGTCATACGGGAGCGTGTGGGCGACGGCCTCGAGCTTCTTCCAGACGCCCGGCATCAGCCGCGTCATGACGACCGCGAAGGCCGGCACGCCGACCATGTCCCGCATGAAGTACTTCAAGGCACGGCCCCGCTGGCCCTCGGAGAGCAGCCGCTTGAGTTGGGCTTCGTGGTTGGCCTTCGCGTGGTTCGCGTCCTGCGCCGCGATGTACGGAGGCTCGTAGGCCACCAGCTTCAAGATGTTCAGCCCGCTCGCAGCCGCCTCGAGCGCGAGGCCGGCACCGGATGACAGCCCCACGACGAACGCGGAGCCCCCTGCCACCTGGATGAGCGCATCGAGGTCTTCGAGCTCGCGCTCCTTCGCGTATGGCTGCGTGTCACCGCTGTCGCCACGGCCTCGGCGGTCGTACATGAAGACCGTGAAGCGCTGCGCGAGGAGTGGAGCGAGCTTCGGCATGGGCCCGAACTTCCGGCTGCACAGGGCGCCGTCCACGAGGATGAGGGCAGGGCCCGAACCGAGCTTCTCGTAGGCAATGGGAGTGCCGTCCTTCGAAATCACCTTGTCCATGGATTCTGTTCTTGTCTTGCGAGGTATGGCTCGTACTGACAGTCAAGCAATGATTGCTGGAGTGCAATCCCCTGAGGGGAGAATTCCGGCTTTCCCTTTACTCAGTGTGAAATATCGGATAGATGTGTTTAGGCAGTGAGCCGAGTCATTCATCCATGGTGGACGTGCAGTGGCTCACTCTGGAGTAGAGATGAGGAAGTCAGAAAACACACCTGTGTGGGTGGTGTTGCTTGCGCCAGTTGTCATCGGTCTTGTGGCCTGCGGCGGTGAAATGGAGTCCGCTCCGAAAGAGCTCCCATCGCAGACACAGGAGGTCAGCGAAACCGTTTGGGATGGAGTCTATCCGCCGAGACCGTGGACCGCGCCAACGCTGCTCGTGGACAGCAACTTCCCGAACGGCGTCCTGAATTTCGCGACGGCCAGCGACTTCGCCAATTTTTATCTCGCCCTCGACTCGGCCGTCAGCTCGAGTTCCGCCAGCAGCGGCAGTAGCGGTGTCACCCCGTTCAGCGCCGGCAGCACCGCGAGCGCGACCACGAACTATGCGGCGTTTTCGGTGAAGCTGAACGCCGGCCAGGTCCTCGAAGTCGGCACGTGCGATCTCGAGGGTTCCTCGTTCACCGGCGACACCTTCCTCCGCCTGACCCTGGGCGGCACCGAGGTCGCGTCCAACGACGACGCATGTGGCGGTAGCGGCAGCCGCCTCTCCTTCACCGCCGCCACGGCCGGCTTCTATGAGGTCCGCATGGGCTGCTACTCGGGGGGCAGCTGCAGCGGCACGGCGAGCTACTCGGTCTTGACCCCTGGCATGAGTGGGGGACTCAGCGGCGCGCGCACCTACGGCGGCGTGAGCACGAGCAGCACCACCGCCAATTACTCCACCCTCGTCATCAACCTATCGCAAGGCCAGGTGCTCGACGTGGGCACCTGCGGTGTCACGGGCTCCTCGGTGACCGGTGATTCGTTCCTGCGCCTCATTGATGCGGACGGCAACGTCGATATCGCATACAACGACGACGCGTGTGGGGGACACGGCAGCCGCATCACCTACACTGCGGACCGCACGGGTGTCTTCGAGCTGCGTCTCGGGTGCTACATGGAGACCACGTGCTCGGGAACGCTTGCCTATACCCTCACCCCGAAGCTCAGCCCTTCGCAGATGCTGCCGGCCTCGTTCGTGAGTGCGAAGACCTACCTCGCGTATGCCCGCCCGGGCGAGCAACCGGGAGATGCCGTCGTCGACGTCGACTACAACGAGTTCGTCGACGATATCGCGGACTACCTCACCGAGGATGACACCCTCCGCCGCATCGTCGATCAGAACCTCCAGGTCGTGATCGAGGGGCAGTTGTACCAGCTCACCAACATGGGCGTGTTCCAGGTCGACATGTCGGCCCTCTCTGCTTATCGCGCATGGCTCAGCACCAACGCGTATGCGATGAACACCGACCCCAACTTCCAGGCGATTCCGGGCGAGGTCGCGATCGGTGGCAGTTCCTACCGGGTCATGCCGGGCGTCATTCGCACGGTCGGGGGCTTTGGCACGCCGTCGGTGAAGCTGCTGGGCTTCGACGACGACGGTGGCGACACCACCTCGTGGCGGGTGGTCCCGCCCGTCGAGGGCCAGTCCACGCTCGACGGTCATGGCACCGCCGGAGCGGCGGTCGCCAGCGGCCAACCTGTGTTTGAGCAGGAGCGGAGCGCGGTGAGTCGCGCCTCGGACATGGTGGCCTCGGGGGTGCTCAAGGGCGCTGGCGGCGCAGAGGTCGGCCGCATCTCGTACTGGTACGGCAAGGTCAATGTGCACAAGGCGCCGGGTGGATCCTGGCTCAAGGATTCCGACTGCACCTCGGGCGCCGACATCGATCCTCTCACGTACTGCCGCAAGTTCTTTCCGGGGACGACCTCGGTCACCGAGGTGTCGGTGACGGCCAAGCCGGACAATCTGTGGAACACCGCGTCCTGCGCTCAGGTTTACTCTGGCAATGGTCTGCGGGAGTGGACCTGCAACGATGACTCCATTCCGCCTCCGAGCTGCACCACCACGCCACCCGCGATCAACTTCGCGAACTATACGGTCGGATCGAACTTCAAGAGATCCGAGTCGATTACCTTCAGCAACAGGCGCTTCGTCTTCAAGACCCAGTCTCCTGGCTTCCTGCTCAAGATTGGCGGTATCGAGTTCGGCTTCCACAAGATCGATATCAAGGGCAAGCTGCAACGCAAGAAGCGCTTCCTGGGCATTGGCTACTGGGGTCCGTCCTATGCCGACGAGATTGTCGTCGGCATGGACAACATGAAGCTCGATACGGACTACATCGTCCCGCACCCCCAGATGTACAACAGCCTCAACAAGCCCAAGTTCAACGGCCTGGCTGACTACGAGATTGGCAACTGGGTGGTGCAGGCGGCGAACATCTCCGTGAACCTGAAGCTCCCCTACTACCCCATCACCACGCAGGATGTGGCGAACTGGGTCAACGGCGGGATCAATTCGGTGATCGGCAATGTCTACAACGACATCTGGAAGGGGATCGAGACGCACGTCATGGATGCCATCGATCCGACGTACAACACGCGGTACGCGGCGTACACCAAGATGGTGTCCGACATCGACGATGCGTACAAGCTCCGCTGGGTCTCGGGCAAGGGCGAGAAACCCCAGTGCTACAGCCATGAGAACACCTGGAGGTTCGACGCGAATTTCGGCTTCCGCTACGTCAAGGGCGGCGGCGTCGCCGGGCCGCCGGGTTCGCCGCCGACCCAGGTCAACTACAAGTACTCGATGAAGGCCGGCAGCTTCTACGGCCGCGCCCGTCTCGGCGGAAGCTGGTACGGCATCCGTATCGTTCGTACTCCGTAGTGCGCAATCCGGGGCTTCCCTTCGGTGGGCTGGCTCCATGAAGGGAAGCGGGTGATGACCCGGGCTCGACGGGAGAGGTCGCTCCGTCGAGCCCGGTTCCTATCTGGGGCTGTTCGCGTTACCGGCTCACTCCAAGTGGTTCAGAAGGGCACAGCAGTCCGGCCCCTGGGGAAGTACGGCAACCAACAGGCTCGATGCGCGCATGGGGCGTCGAGGCACGGGAGGGCTTACATTGGCGAGCGCGGGGGAGGTCGTTGATTGCACATCGCAGGCGTCCTCGTAGCACTTCACCTGGTGACGGCTGGGCTCCCGGCTCTCGTAGACGAGCACGCGGAGGCTCCTGCGGCCAAGGTCGCGGAACAGCAGGAGGTCGCTCCCCCGCATGAGCACCCCTGGCTCGCCCTGGCGGAAGTGACGGCTCTCAACGGGTTGGTCTGGGCATACGATCGTTTCGTTCAGAAGCAGGACTGGGCCCGGGTGGGTCCTTCCACGTGGGCGGCCGGCGTGAGGAACGGGCTCGTGTGGGACGAGGACGACTTCGCGACCAACCAGTTCCTGCACCCGTACCACGGGGCCTTCTACGCGACCGCCGCGCGCGACAACGGGTTCGGCTATTGGGAATCGGGCCTCTTCGCCCTCATCGGGGCCTTCCAGTGGGAGTACCTCGCCGAGAGAGATGCTCCCTCGGCCAATGACATCATCAACACCACCCTCGGCGGAAATGCCATGGGAGAGGTGCTCTACAGGCTCTCCTCGCTGGCGCTCGACAACGGCGCAACCGGGGGCGAGCGCGTGCGTCGGGAGCTCGTCGCGGGCCTGCTGAGCCCCCTCCGGGGAGTCAACCGGCTCCTCCGGGGCGATGCGTGGAGGCTTGGCCCCACCCCTACCGAATGGCGGCCCTCCCGCTTCGTGCACTCGGTGTCGGGTGGCTGGCGGAGGTTGACGTACGTCGACTCCCCGAACAGTGTGCAGAACGGGGTCGCCATCGATGTCGACCTGTTCTACGGCGACCTGTTCCGCGAACCGGTCCGCCACCCGTTCGATGCGTTCGACGCGAGGCTCCAGCTCGCCTCGGGCACGAGTGTGACGGTGGTGAGCCGCGCCGAGATCCTGGGAGCGCTCGCGGCGCATGCCTTCCTCCGGACGGAGCAGGAATCGTTCCTGCTCGGGGTCGGCCAGGCCTACCGGTACGCCAACAACAGGGCGTACGAGCTCGGAGCGCAGTCGTTCGACGGCGGCCTCTTCTACCGGCGACAGCTCTGGGCGGGCACGGAGGTGCGGGCGAGCCTCCTCCTGCGGGGGGTCCTGCTCGCCGCCATCTCCTCCGAGTACGCCGCGCGCACCGGTCGGAACTACGACTACGGTCCCGGTCTCGGCATCCAGCTCGAGGCGATGTTCTCACGGGGGGACTGGAACATCCTCACCTTTGAGGCAGGCAGTTCGTGGATCCACCCCGTGAGCGGCTCGAACGGCAATCACTTCGTCCGTTTCGGCCGGCTGAAGCTGGATGTCCCCGTGTACGGTCACTGGGGGCTGGGCGGGGCCTTCGACCTCTTCGTGCGCGAGAGCCATTACGAGTCCCTCGGAGATGTCTTCCGGCGCAGCCCCCAGTTCCAGGTGTTCGTGTCGTTCCACTGACGTGGGCCCTACGTGTCGCCAGAAACGGTGGATACCGCCGGGCCTGCCTGCACACCACCGCGCCGCCCCTCTTCGTCGCCTACAGAGAGGGGCGGGAGGCCGGGCGCTTCATTCGACCTTCGGGAGCAGGCCGGCGAGCCAGCCCGTCAACGCGTCCGAGTCCGTGTCGATCAGCCCGAAGTGGTATCCGAGCTCTTCGGGATCATGGGTCGGCGAAACCGTGAGGTACGGCTTGTACGTGACCTTGTCCCTCCCGTTCTTGGCCGCGAGCTGCTCCGAGAGGATCTTTGTGAGGGCCGCGTTCACGCGCTTGTCCGGGATGGCCTGAGAGATCCGGATCGGCGCCTGGATGTCGAGGTTCGGGTGCATGGCCACGAACTGATTGAACAGCGAGGCCCTGCTCGTGCTCTCCTCGGACCGGAGGAGCTGCTTCCCCGTCAAACCGCCCCAGGATTTCGGATGGCTCAGCCCCACCCGGCACCGATCCTCGACATGGGGGTACAGCGCGAGGGACTCTGGCTTCAACACCTCTTCCAGTTTGATGCTCGGATCCCCGGCGATGGCTCCGGTGACGAACAGGGCGACGAAGGCGTTGCCGCCATCCGGTTCATCCTTCTGGCAGGCGAGCTCGACGAGCGTTCCGATCGCGGAGGCGGGGGCCAACGCCGCCACGCCGCGCAGGGTGAGCTCCCGTGTCCATTCCGGCGCGTAGTGCGCGCCGAACAGCGCCGCCTGACCGCCCTGGGAGTGGCCGACGATGGCGAACTGGTCGGAGAGCTCCGGGTGGAGCTGGCGCGCGGCACGCACGATGTCGAGGATGCCGCGGGCCTCGGACTTGCCGAGCAGGTAGGGGTGAGGACCCTCGGTGCCGAGGCCCTCATAGTCGGTCATGACGACGGCCCAACCCTGGTCCAGGAACTTGTTGAGCAGGACATGTGGGAAGGCGTTGTAGGGATGCGCCTGTTCGCCCTCGACGTCACGTGACGGCGCGCAGCGGTCGGCGCTGCCCACGGTTCCATGCGCCCAGCTGATGACCGGGTAGCCGCTGTCGAGGGGCGCCTTCTTGGGCAGGGCGATGATGCCCGAGACGGCGATGGGTTTGCCGTGAACGCTCTCCGAGAGATACACCACGAGCTCGTTGCTCCGGGCGGAGGAGAGGCCGGCCAGACTGTTGCTGTCCAGGTCGCGGTACCAGATGACGTCGCCATGTGTGCCCTTGAGCATGGACGCGGGAGGGCGATAGGCGGCCAGTCCCTCGGGGGCTTTCGGCGGTCTGGCTGTGGCGGAAACGGTCATGATTGGCTCTGGGCGGGTGGGAAAGAGATGGACGAGGGCGGGTCACGCCCTCAGGGAGTGACTTCCCGCTTCAGCCTCGAGTCCCACGGGCACCAGTGGCCGTTTCACCTCTGTGGGATGGACGCTTCGTGGTTCTCGTGGCGCTCTCGCCTATAGCCGCGGGTGCCGGAGAAGGTCCATTCAGCGCTTGGTGAATTGACACATAGGATGCATTGCCTCCGGCGATGGGACTCGCGGGTCGCGGCGCCCGCTCTTTCCCACGAGGAGGGGCTACACACCCGCCGCCGCTTCCACCCCACCGGCGACGCGCTCCTCTCGTGAGACCCGGAGCGCGCCGTGCCGCCGGAAGAGCATCCACCCGAGGCCAACGGCCAGGAGGGTCCACGAGACGGAGTCGGCCCACGCGCTCCCGAAGCGCTCGCCGGAGGCGAGGCAGAGGGCGCCCATGTGCCACTTGCCCGAAGCGAGGAGGACCGCCTGGTTGGTGCCGGTGTGGAGACCCGATGCAAGCCAGATGTCGCGAGTGAGGAGGTAGGCGAGGCCGAAGACGATGCCGGCGAGGGTGCGGCTGTAGAAGGCGCCGAGGCGGAAGGGCTCGTCGGCGAGGTGGAGGGCGGCGAAGAGGAGGGCGGGAACGAGGAGGCGGAAGAGGCGCGCGCGGTGCCGGAAGAGCTGGAAGGGGACGGCGCGGCTGGTGGCCTCTTCGACGATGCTATTGGCGGTGAGGGTGACGGTGCCCAGCGCGAGCATGCCGAGGATGCCGGTGACCTCGAAGCGGGAGAAGAGGGTCTCGGTGATTCGCATCTGGCCGGAGGCGAGGGAGACGAACAGGGGCCACCCGGCCGTGATGAGGCCGAGCGTCAGGCCCACCAGGTAGTGCCCGAGACCGCGGACTCCCGGCACGAGCCCGAGCGCCGGGGCCTCGGGGCCGGCGACCTTGCGGTACACCCATACCGAGACGCCGATCATGGCCGAGAAGAGGACGAGCATGCCCACGAACTCGACGGGGCCCATCATGTCCTTGCCGCCGTGGATGCTCTTGCCCGTGAGGAGGCGCGCGCCCTGGAGCAGGACGACGGCCAGGATGAACACCAGCACCTGTTGGAGGAGGAAGGCGAGCCAGTCGTGACGGCGGAAGAAGGCGAGCACGGAGGTGGCGAGCCTGCCGAAGCGGGACGACGAGAACATGGGGGGAAGCTCCTCGGGGGAGGGCGGGCGGATTCCACCTTCCCCACGGAGCACGAACGGGCTCCCGAGCGATTGCCCGGGATTCAGCGTCCAATCGATCACCACCCTGAGTGTGGGTTCTGTCGACCCATCCACCTGGAGCCAGGTTCGCACCTGCCGTGGGCAATCCCAGACGCTGGCCGCGCACCGGGGCCCGCGACAGAAGCGTTGAATACAGTGCCTGTAGATTCCTCAGCTCTTGCGCAGCCAGAGCGAGCGGGGCCCGCGCAGGAAGAACGAGTCGCCGTAGTCGACGCGCTCGGGCTGGCGGGGCGCGAAGCCATCAGCCCCAGCACGGGCGAGTCGTAGCGCAGCGTCTCCTCGACCACGGCGGCGCAGGCCTTGAGCGAGGGGTTGCGCCGCAGCTCTTCCAATATACGAAATCCGGAAATGCCAGTCCAAGTGGAGTAAGCGGGAGGGCGGGCAGGAGCCCTGTCGGATGTCCGGGAGACAACAGACCGATGGCCACGCCGAATGCCGCTGCTCTGGGAACCAGGACGAGCGCCCGGTGATGCGGCTCAACCCCGCGCTCACCGAGGACGCCCAGACGCTGCACTTCGAGTTTCGCGCGCTCTTTCCGAGGGTCTACTGACCACCCTCGGGGCTGATGAGGTTCAGGATGTTTCCGTCGGGGTCCTTGAACCAGGCGACCTTCATCCCGGACGAGACGTGGAGCTCGCCCTCCAGCCGCATGCCGGGCATGTCGTAGTGCTCGAAGGTGACGCCCTTGGACTGGAGCTCCTTCACCACCTCCTCGATGTTGCTCACCGTCCAGGTGACGGCCGTGGCCTGGTTGGTGCCCGCGTAGTCCGAGCGGTAGACGTTCACGGTCGAGTTTCCGCTCCGGTACACGACCAGCTCGCCGCCCTCCTCGTGGACGGGCTTCAACCCGAGCGTCTCCTCGTAGAACTTCCTCGCCTTGCTCAAATCCCTCACCGCGAGGTTGGCGACCGCGTCCTGCGCGGCGAGGGGCTCGTCCGTCGGTTCCCTCGAGACGCGATCACGGCCGAAGGGGTCTCCGACGAGGGATTCGGTGTGCAGCGCGCACCGCCATTTTCCGTCTCGGCGCACCCACGTCGACGCGTCCGCGGCCTCGAGGGTCAGCGGTTGTCCCTCGACCTTCATTTCCTCCTTCACCTTGTAGGCGACGACTGCCACGTCGGGGCCGAGGAAGCGCACCGAGGGTTCGCCGAGGAGCTCGTAGCGGTGGAGCTGCCACCGCTCGCTCTTCAGCATCTGCGCGAACTGGTCGCGCTCGATGCTCGCGTATCCCTGTGACCCGGTGACCACGCAGCGCTCGTCCGTCAATTCCAGCGCCGTGTCGACATCCTGCTCCTGGATGGCCCGCCAGTAGGCGTGCTCGAGGTTGATGATCTCCCGCTCGCTCTGTGCCTGTTCCATGATCTCCTCCCCGGACCCGTCACGATTGGCACGGGAAGCTCTGGAGGGAGGAGGCCGTCGAGCGAGCCCTCGCAGCGCAAGCCGGAGTCGGCGGAGGCTTCTCGCGACAACTCCGTTGACACTCACCGCCCGGACAGCCCTCGTGAAGATTTCCCGGCTGCCTGGATTGACGCGTCAACGCCTGGGATTGGCACTGGATTGACGCGTCAACGTCCGAATTGACGCGTCAGTCTTTGCTTCTCAAATATTAGTCAAAAATAAATGTTTGCCTTTGTGGTCTTTCGTCATTTACCTTGCTTGTCCGTGAGGGGCTCCGTGCCCCGGGGGACCGAATGAGCACGACATTCAAGATCCATCCTGCTATCGGCATTGCACGCGTTGGAAACAGCCAGGACTACTATCTGGCACCCGTGACCGCGGGGGGGCTACCGCTCGAGCAGGATGGCACGACACACGTCTCCCGATTCCGTGACGATGCGGGAGGCATTCGAAGGCAGGCGGCCCGATTCCAGATCTACGCCTATGACTCCACGAGCCCGAACGGGCGGCCCGTTGGGCCAGGGCTGTCCAACATCAAGGACATCCAGTGGACCGTGCACCTGGCCAACAAGAAGTCCTCCTGGTACGAGTTCCAGCAACTCACGGGCTCGGACGGCAACCACACGGGCCAGCCGCTGAGAAACCCCAGGACCCTGGGGCAGGGCCGCAACCAGCTCATCATCGACCCCGGCCCCCAGACCATTTCCTGCCTGGGCATCAACTCGACACCGCAGCAGGCCCACTTCGCCAAGGGCCAGGGCCCCTCCGGCTATACGCAGACCTTCCCCCCCACGGGTCTGATCCCCGAGGGCAATGACATCACCACCCTGGGGCAGATCTCCGCGGACAGCAGTGGCTACCTCTATGTCCTGGGCGGCCTGGGCCGCTCCGGGTGCTCCGTGGCGTATGACCTCACCGCTGCCGTGCTCTCCCGCATGCGCAAGGACGAGGCGATTCCCCCGTCCGTCGCCGACCAGCTGACGCCGATCGTGGACATCGGTTACCAGAGCCAGGAGGACTTCGAGGCGGCCATCCGGATGGCTCTCGGTCCCGCCAACTACGCCGAATACAACCCCATCATCCAGCAGTACGCCTACCCCCAGCCCCGCATCGACGCCTACGCCAACAACAACTTCTGGTGGGATGACACCTCTGACGGCCCCATCACTGCGAAGGTAATCCTGGAGGGCGACGTGACGGTGGACGTGACGCCCTCGTGGGTGCTGGTCGCTCCGCCGGCCTATGCCCCGCAGATGCTCAACATGACCACGCTGTACGACACGATGTACGACGTGTTCGTACGCAACCAGGGCTACAACCCGAACCTCTACAATCCCAGCACGCAGGAGTGGAACAGTCAGTACAAGCCGAACTTCAAGGCCGAGATCCTCCCCATCCTGAGCCGCCCTCCCGACTACCAGTGGGCCGCCAATATCAACTCGCAGGGAAACTCCGGACACAATGCGCTGGAGCTGCCCGATGGGAGTCCCTCCGCGTTCTTCGACTTCATCCGGGAGCCCGGGGATGAGAACACCGTGTCGCCCGGGCTGATGCCAAAACTCGCGGGCGACAACCCCATCTCCTCGGTCATCCCGAGCAAGTACATGACCCTGACACGAACCCAGTACTTCATCCTGGGCCAGTTCAGCCAGTATCAGTACGACACCTCGGAGCCGGTGGACTCCTCGGGGCCTGGAGAGCAGTTGGATCGCGCTGTCCTGGCGAACTGCGTCGGAGGGCCGTTCTGCCCGGGGATTGAGATGACATGGGTTTCCCGGAGCCTGGCCATCTACAGCGAGCCGTTCCGGATCAAGCCCAAGCCGGCCAGCGGCAATGGCCTCCAGTGGGACACCGAGCCGACGGAGGGCAAGGGGCTCGAACCAGGGGACGTCACCAAGTACATGGCGCTGCCCTGGCAGGCGGACTTCAACGAGTGCTCGGACCAGACCGTCGACAGCACCACCATCTGGTGGTGGCCTGCTCAGCGTCCCTACTTCGTCTCCTACAAGAAGGCAGATGACACGGTGGAGCAGGGGTTCTGGACCCGCCCGGAGGGCAGCCAGTTCGAGAAGGATGAGACGATGGTCTACAACTGGAAGAGCCTCGGCTTCCTCCTCCAGCAGGCGGGAACTCCCAAGTACCTGGAGGTGCAGCGTCAACCTCTGGCGAAATCGAACACGGAAGACTGACCGTGGACAGGGCACGTCATGATGTCGCCGTCCTCGGTGGCGGTCCCGCGGGCACGGCGGTGGCCCTGGCGCTTCGCAGGCATACGGGCCACTCCGTGGCGTTGATCGAGCGCTCCACCTACCAGGAGCCCCGGCTCGGAGAGACGCTGCCTCCGGACAGTCGGACGCTCCTGGCGAGGCTCGGTGTCTGGGAGGCGTTCCTCCAACAGGGTCATCTGCGCTCGGGCGGAACGTGCTCCAACTGGGGGAGCGAGACGCTGGGGTACAATGATCACCTCCTCTCCCCGTGGGGCCCGGGGTGGCATCTGGACCGGAGGCGCTTCGATCTGATGCTGGCCGAGGAGGCGGCCCGGCGCGGCGTGGACCTGTACACCTCCGCGGCGCTGGCGGGATGGGAGCACCTCGAAGAGGGAGGCTACCGGCTCCACGTGCGGAGGCCCGGGGAGGGTGGACCCACTACCTGCCTCCATGCCCGGTTCGTCGTGGATGCAACGGGCCGGCGTGCCGCCTTCGCGACGGCCCGGGGCGCCAGGCGGCTCACCCTCGATCGGGCCTTCAGCCTGTATGGCTTCTTCCACGTTCGGCCAGGGCAGATGTTCGACGCGTACACGCTCGTGGAAGCCCGCGAGGAGGGATGGTGGTACTCCGCGCTCCTGCCCGGGGGAAGGGTCGTGGTCGGGCTGGTAGGGGATGGCGAGTCGCTCCGGGGCCTGAAGCCAGGCCATCCGGAGCCGTGGCTGGCCCTGCTCGAGCGGGCCCCGGCGACGCGGCGGAAGCTGGATGCCTGCGCCTTCACCGGCGAGACGCTGCTGTCGCTTCCGGCCAACATCGCCCGGCTGGACCGGATGCGCGGAGAGGACTGGCTCGCGGTGGGAGACGCGGCATGCACGTATGATCCCCTCTCCTCCCAGGGCATCTCCCAGGCGCTTCGCTCCGCCCTGCTCGCCGCCGAGGCGCTGCGCCGGCACTTCCGTGGCGAGCCGGGTGCCCTGAACTCCTACGAAGACACCTTGCAGAGACAGTTCCAGGCTCATCTCCATACCCGGGCCCGGTACTACCGGATGGAGCGGCGCTGGCCCACGGCCCCTTTCTGGAGCCACCGCGAGCAGGTGCCAGGGCAGGGCTTCGCGCGGGCGCGATGAACCATTTCCACGAATGAGCAGGAAGGACGCATGAAAACAGGACGCCATGGAAAACT
This sequence comes from Vitiosangium sp. GDMCC 1.1324, assembly GCF_003044305.1. GTDB lineage: Bacteria > Myxococcota > Myxococcia > Myxococcales > Myxococcaceae > Archangium. The sequence goes on from NZ_PZOX01000011.1 coordinate 269,363, forward strand.
GCGGCTCTCCCTTGCCGCCGCGGGCGCGCTCTCGCTGGCCTTCGGGCTCGCGGTGGGTGCATGCACCTCGGTGGACAGGAGCATCGTCAACCCGGACCCGGAGACGCTGGCCGTCAGCGCGTCCAATGGGTACCTGTCTCCACCCTATCCGGTGTTCCCTCGCGGCAACACCCTGATGCAATCCCTGCCGGACAGCGACTCCCAGGTGCGGCAGTTCCTGAGCTTCTACGGCGGGGTGAGCGGGGTCTCCTTCCCCGACCTGATGCGCGACTTGCTGGTGCGACTCCCGAACCGCAACCTGGACATCGCGCACAACGGGTTGAACGTGTCATCCGGCGACTTCAACTCCTCGCTGGTGTGCCAGTCCTGCCACGATGGTGACTGGAAGGCCTCGGGGACGGACGTGGGCAACATGATGTTCTGGTCACAGCCCTCGGTGCAGGACCTGTATCCGAACCCACCGCCCAACTCCCTGGCCGCCAACTGGTCCCTCTTCGGGGACTGGAGCGCCTCTATCAAGGCCCTGGCCGCACGAGATCCCATCTTCCTCGCCCAGGTGGAGAACACCCGCAACCTGTCTCCCAACCAGCCCGAGCAGGTCGACAACCTCTGCCTGCGCTGCCACTCCCCCCTGGGCCAGCGTCAGGCCCAGAGGGACGGCAACCTCTTCAGCCACTACATGCTGTACTCGACGCCGACCGGCTCCAATTACAACAATCCGTTCCCCGAGCAGCCTTACGCGCATTCGAAGTACTCGGTGTATGGCGCGCTGGGCCGGGATGGCGTCTCGTGCAGCAGCTGCCACTCCACGTCGCCGGCCGGGGGCCTGCCCTGGAATGGCACGGACTACACCGTCTTCTACGGCAGTGACACCCAGAGCGTGTACGGGAGCGGGGTCTCCAACCGCCTCAAGGATCTGGGCGATACCACGCAGCCGCCCCCCTTTCCCTTCACGTCCTCCATGAACACCCGGCCGGGCACGGTCGTGGCGCCCGACTCGGATCTCAACATCGCGCCCATGGCCGCCGCGGGGCTGAGCCTGGAGACGGCCACCACCCAGGGCTCGAGTCAGCCCTACCTGCGGGATGCGACCATCTGCGGCTCGTGCCACGTGGTGGTGCTGCCGAAGGTGCCCGACAAGTACAGCAGCTCGCTGACCATCCAGCAGGCGCTGTCCCGAGGCGGCTACTCCAAGCCCGCCAGCTGCCCCCCCAGCCAGACGAACTTCACCGGGAACTTCCTCACGGACCCCTGCGTCGCGCTGGCGTACGAGCAGACGACCTATTTCGAGTGGCTCAACAGCAGTTACGCCACGCAGACCGCCTCCTGCCTGACGTGTCACATGCAGCTGGGGACCCAGACAGACACGACCGCCGGAAGCCTGGACGTGGCGCAGGTGAACGGAGATCTGACGAAGTTCTACGGGAGTGACACCGGGCTCACCCCGCGCCAGTACAACCGCCACACGCTGCTGGGCATCAACCTCTTCGTCCATGAGATGTTCCAGCAGTTCCCGGACATCCTGGGCATCGAGTACTACCTGAAGGATGGCTCGCTCATCCCTCCATACCTCCAGGATCTTTCCATCCTGAACAAGACAGGGAACCTCGTCCTCAACCCGGGCGCGGAGAGCGGGAATGCCAATGGCTGGGTGGCGGAGGGGAGCCAGATCCAGGCGGTGCGGAGCGAGCAGGGGTCCATCAATCCCAACCATGGGCAGTACTTCTTCACAGTGGGAGGAAACAGTGGCGGAAAGGTGACCCTGAGCTTCGACGTGTCCCAGTATGCCGACATCATTGGCCAGGGGGATGGCACCGTGAGTGTGACCTGGGGAGCCGCTTCCTATTGTTCCACCGGCAATCCCTGCCCGGCGCTCGTGCTCTCGCAGGACTCGGGCGGCGGTAGCCAGCTCGTGAACAACACGCCAGGGACGTGGACCGCTCTGCAGGGAGCCCTGTCCCTCTCCCGGGGGACTCGCAACCTGACCCTCACCCTGCCGAATGGCAGCAGGGTGGATGATCTGTTCCTCGCCCTGCAGTTCCCGGTGGGCTCCGTCGCGTCGCTCAAGGACGCGAAACGGCAATACGCCGTCGCCCAGAACCTCCTGAACGCCGAGCAGTCCATCCTGGACCTGGCCGTCAATACGTCGAAAGGCGAATACAATCCGAAGGTACCCGCGATGAAGGCGTACGTGAGCCCGCCGACCGTGTCCGGCTCGAACCTGAAGGTCGACGTCACCCTCACCAACAACGTGGGCCACAAGTTCCCCAGCGGCGCCGGCTTCCGGCGGGCCTTCATCCAGCTCGAGGTGCTCGACGGAGGCGGAAATGTCCTCTGGGCCTCCGGACAACCCAATCCGTGGGGAGCCATCTGTGACGGTGTCTGCAATTCCGATGGCGGCAACTACCTGCCCAGCGAGTTCACGACCAATCCCCAGGCGCTCCAGCCCCACTACCAGGTCATCACCCGTCAGAGTCAGGCGCAGATCTACGAGGTGCGGGTGGTGAACGACTACAATCAGCTGACGTCCACGGAGCTGCAACAGTTCAAGGTGGTGAAGGACAATCGCATCCTGCCCCTGGGGTGGGTCCCCCCGTCCAGCCGCAAACCGAGCGAACAACTGCTCGGACTCAACCTCCAGCAGCTGGCCGCGCTCACCGAGCCCGAGAGCAGCGTGTTGGGGAACAACGACACGAGCATCACGGACGATCCCGACTACACCGCGGCGCATGCGCCGGGAGTCGATCACATCACGTACCAGATCCCCCTGTCCGCGGTGAGCGGCTGGCAGTCGGTCCGGGCCCGGGTGAACTACCAGACCATCCCCCCCTCCTATCTGTCCGCGCGGTTCAAGGAGGCGCTGTTGGATGGCACTGGCAAACCCACCACTCCGGGGCCCGCGATGTCGCGGATGATCTACATGACCAGCCGCCTCAACACGCAGACCGGGCTCAAGTACACCCCCACCCAGCAGAGCCAGCCGGTCGACTTCATGAACAACTGGACGATGGTGCTGGGCGAGTGGACGCAGTCGGCCAACTGAGCTTCGCGGCTCCCTTCACACCGGAAGCACCCCACTGGAGAACAGACATGTCAGAGACCGAGAATCTGATCGACATCCTGGTCGTCATCGACGCGGAGAGCGTCATGCAGCAGTTCACGCCGAGCTCCGACGCGGGGAAACCCACGTCCATCGGGTCCAACCCCAACCTGATCTACATGTTCGTGAAATGGGATGAGGTGATCAGTGGAGATGCCTCCTCGGGCCTGAGCGTCTCCGTCTCGCCCAACAACATCATCCGCTGGAGGGGAACCTCCCTGGCGCTGAACACCCACTACAGCGTCGTGCTCACCGCCTGCGAGTTCACCCAGGGGCAGAACCTGATCTCATCGCCGGCCCCCATCACTCCCTCGGTGTCCGTCCCGCTTCCCCAACTCAACGGCAATGTGGTCGTCACGAACCCGCTGCCCCTCCAGAACATCCAGGACTTCTATTTCCAGTCCGTGGCCCTGGACACCGGTAAGGTCACCTACACGTTCTCGTTCGCAGTCACGAACAACGACGGCAACGTCCTGGGGTACTTCAAGTGGGATCCCTCCCTCGTGGTTTCTTGAGCCCTCCAGGCCTCACCGATTCGGATCGCTGACTCTCAAAGACATAGGAAAGGCACGACCATGGCCAGCAACGACCCTTTCATCGACATCCTCACCGTCATTGATGCGAAGAGCATCGTGAGCGACTACAGCCCCAACCAGAGCACGAGTGGGTCACCCATCTCCCTCGGAAACAGGGCCAACCAGTACGTCTTCATGCTCGTGAAGCGGAGCGAGGCGGCGAACGGCATCGAGGCGATACCCGAGCTGAACGTCGCCGCCCAGACAGGTGATATCCTCCGCTGGAGGACCAGCTCCCTGACCATGAACACGGGCTACAGCACGCTGCTCTACCAGATGCGCCTCCAGAATAATGGCTCGCCTGGAAATGAGCTCATCACGATCCCAGCGCCATACGAGGGTTCGATCAAGATTCCCAAGCCGGCGCCTGACGGCAATGGGGTGTCGATTGGCTCCCAGCCCTACAAGGACTTCTACTTCCAGTCGACCGCCCAGCGGCCGGGAAAGGTCACCTACCAGCTCTACTTCATGCTCGCGGACAACCAGGGCAAGCCCTTCGGGTACTTCTACTGGGATCCGTTCGTCACGATCACGCAGTCGTGAGTACACGAGCTCGATGACCGGCGGCGCCCTGGCCAGCGCGGTATCGCCCGCCAGCGCGGCAATGGTTGGCCTCGCGCGAGGGGCCCGCCGGTAGCGCCGTGTGTCGCCTGACGTTGGAGGAGTGGACGTTGCCCCCGCTGTGTGGGCGGCGGGGGCGTTCCATCTACCTTCGTCAGCCCGTCCTGGGTGTCTACGCGGGCAGGGTGCCGTTGCCCGTCTGGATGGTGTTCCAGAACTGCTTGACCTTCTGCACGTAGGTGGCGTCACCGGTGCCAGCGGGAATGGCGTTGGGGTTGTTGCGGTCCACACCGTTGGGACCCGAGTTGTAGGCGCGCAGCGCCAGGTCCCAGTTCCCGAACTGCTCCTTCATGTCCTTCATGTAGAAGGCGCCCGCCAGGATGTTGGTCTCGGGGTCCGCGAGGTTCTTGCCCGCCAGCTCCGGGTGCTTGGCCTGCAATTCCCCGAAGGTGTTGGGGTTGACCTGCATCAGACCCGTGTCCGTCAGGCCGTTGCCGCCGTTGATGGTGGTCGCGCTCAGGTTGCCGCGCGACTCCTGCCAGATCTGCCCGGCGATCATGGCCGCGGGCACTCCGGCCTTGGCGGCGGCCGACTCGATGGCGTTCTTGTACTGGCCCAGGGCCGGGGGAAAACCGGAGCCCAGCTTGGCGTCACCCGAGGCGCTGACGGAGCCGGAGTCCTTGGGGGTGGAGGGGCTGGACTCCACGGGGGCCTGCTGGGCGGGGGGGACGATGCCGCTGTTGCCCGAGGGGGCGGATGGGGCGGTCGGAGCTGCGCTGGCGCCACCGGCCGGCTGAACGCCACCGGTCTGCGGGGCGGCCCCAGCGGCGCCCTGGACCATCTGCTGCTGCTGCTGAATCATCTGCTGCAGCTGCTGAAGCTGCGTCTGCACCTGGGCCTGCACCATCTGCTGATAGGCCTGGATGATCTGCTCCTGCTGCTTGCCCGCGTCGAGGCCCTGCAGCCCCTGGAGGAACTGGGTCCACTGAGCGCCGCTCTGCGGGCCCGCGCTGAAGCTGTCCTTCTGCATGTCCAACGAGCCCGTGCGCTTGGAGCTGGTCTCCAACGGAGCTTCGGACTGCCTGGCGGTCTGCACGCCGCCCACGCGGGCAGCGGAGATGTCCTGCGTGGGGAGGCGAACGGCGAGGTCACGAGAGGAGATGGGCGAGGTCATGGTCGGGGTCCATTCGAGGCAGTGGAGATGTCCTGCCCTGAAGCAGGACGCATGCCAGCGGCGCCTCGGCTCCTGGAGCGCCCGAAAAGGGCCGTTCTTCCTCGAAAACGGCCCTGGAGAGGGGTGTTCACCCCTCGATTCGGATACTCGGGGACTGGTGACTGCCGTTCTTCCTGGTGACTGGAGTCACCACTCCCGGTCTTCCTACATGTCCGAGGGCATGCAGAAGGCCTGTCCACCGTTCACCTGGTCGTGCCGGCACGTGTGCAGATCCTTCGAGACGGGCAGCTCGTAGATGTACTGGAGCACGTCTCCTCCGGACGACACCGCCACATCGCTCGCCTGCGACTTGCCGGGCTCGATGAACATGGTGCTGTACTTCACCTTCCCTGTCTTCGACACCTGGATGGCCGTCGCCGGCTCGGGCGGAGGCGCCACCACCGAGCGCGTCTGGTAGCGCGTGTAGCCGGTGGTCTTGTCGAGGAAGGCCACCGCGCAGTTGGGGGCGCCGGAGATGTAGTCGCCCTGGAAGAGGCGGGCCTGGTTGGTGGACGTGCTCGAGCAGGGCCCGCTGCTGGTGGTGGTCGACGGGAACATGGCGTTCCAGATGGCGCAGCTGGCCAGCACCGCCGAGCCGCTGGCCGTCTTGTGCTCCAGTCCCTCGTACTCGTAGAACCAGCCGGCGTCCTGCGGGCCCGACACCAGCTTGGTGCCGCACGTCATTCCGCTCGCGCACGTACAGACGCCCAGGGCATTGCACTGCACGTTCGTCACGTTGACCAGGTTACCCGTGCCAGACGTATTGCCGGTATCCGTCAGCCGCCGCGCATCGAAGTCCTTGGCCACGTTGGCCGACCCACCGCCCATGTCTTCGTCGAACGTGTGCTCCGGCATGTTCGCGGGACCGCCATAGACCCAGACGCCGTAGAAGCGGTTCTTGCCGAGCGTGCTCGAGGTGCTGGAGACGTTCACATCCAGGTCGCTCATGTTCAGCGGGTTGCCCAGGTCGGACGACAGGCGGCAGTCGAAGGTGGAGCCCGACGAGTCCTGACCGCACAACACCTGGGGGCGGGAGAAGTCGTAGCTGGTTGTTCCGGAGCCACTGGGCGAGGAGCACGCGGAGGCGTTGCGGGACTCGAACTCGGCCTTGAGGTACGTGTTACCCGGTGAGCCGCAGTAGTCGGTGGGCGACGAGCCACTGAAGGCGGTATAGCGGCCGAGCTTGTAGGCGCGATCCGTCCACTCGTTGCTCAGCCGCTGGTAGTCCGTGCCGCGCGTCGTCTTGTAGGCCACCTGCGTCTGGGTGCACCCCAGCTTGGAGCACGTCTGCGGGTTGTCGAAGCGGCAGGTGCCGGCGCTCTTGTCGAGCAGCGAGTAGCGGTTGCCCGTGCCCACGTAGGCGCGCAAGGCCTTGTTGCCCGGCTGCACCGCCAGCGAGGACATGTAGTAGTAGGGCGAGCGGGAGCGGATGCTGTTGGAGCTGCCCACGGCCACGCCATCCCGGTCCATCGAAAAGGAGCGTGCGCCACTCCAGTTCCTGACGAGCTTGGTCACGTTGTCGACCACTCCCGGCTGGTAGAAGCGCAGCGTCCAGAGTTGGCCGCCCAGGTCTCCCACCACCCCGGTGTCGAAGAAGCCGTCGAAGCCCGCATTGCCGTTGGCGCCGTAGTCCGCCAGGGCCACTGGGGCCACGATGCCGTACGTCATGGCCTTGCGCGGATCATCCGGGTTGGTGGGGGTGCCGCTGGAACCGGGGTCCACGAACTCCCACTTCCACAGCAGGTTGTCGCGGCGGCCGTTCACCGTGCCGTTCCACACGTCCACCATGTAGATGCCGCGCCCCTTCTCGCCGCCGGGAGACCAGCCTCCCGACAGCATCGCCACCCAGCGCTCCACGCTCTTGGGCCCGTTCGGGCCATGGCGCTCCTGCCCCTTGTTGGACTGCAGCAGCACGGGGCCGATGGGCGGCGGCTTGGGGCTGAGGCTCAGCAGCGTCTTGCCGAAGCGCTGTGCCTCGTCCGTGCACGGCTGCGGGAACATCCAGCGGAAGGCGGGCGCCTGCGCATCGGTCGTCGCCGTGCCATTCACCAGCCACTTCAGCTCCAGGGCGAAGTAGTGGATGCCACCGCGTCCCTCGGACACCACGGCCACGGTGCGGTACTCGTCCCAGTTCTTCTGGCCGTCCCCATTCGAGTCCGCCCAGATGTCGCGGACCATGATGTCGCCATCGACGAGGTAGGCGTGGCCCTGCAGCAGCTCCTGCAACCGCGGGAGCGCGTCCGGAGGGATGAAGGCCCACTTCTCCTTGCCGCCTTCACCATCCTGGCCCGTGTAGTCGTAGTCGCACGTCTTGGCGTCCTTCAGCGTCCCCTTCCCATCGCTGAAGGCGTGCAGCATGCCATCGTTGGCGCCCACCAGGATGATGCGCTCGCGCTGACGGTTGAGGAACTGGTAGTACTCGTAGGCGTCGCGGGGCTTGGTCTGTGTGGTACCGGTCTCGCACGTGGCGGGTAGCTCCGTGGGTGGAGTGACCATCGGGGTGGCCCCCTGCTTGGCCTGGTCATTGGGGACGGCGTACAGCGTGCGCACGCACTGGTTGCCGACACCGAGATCGCACACGAACTTGTCCGCCGGAGGGTCCACCATCACCGGCGACGAGTGGAAGATGTCGCCCAGCAGGGACGGCCGGGTGTCGAGCCGGTTGCCGTTCACGTTCTCGTCGAAGATGTCCTGCCCGCGCACGTACTGCATGACGAGCGCCGCGCACAGCAGATCATAATCCTGCTGGGTCGTGGGGTTGGCCGGCAGCCCCGCCACGGAGGACAGGCCCGTCGAGGATATCGCTCGCGAAAGGTCCGTCTGCTGGAGCATCTGCATCCGGGTCAGGAGGAGGCCCGGCTTGTAGGTGGTTCCAGTCCCAGTAGGGCACAGCGGTGCCCCGCCCACCGCCAGGTATTGGCGCAGCTGGCCCAGATTGGTGAGCGTGAAGGGGATGACCGCGTCGTACTGGTTCAGCATTCCATCCTGGTTGCTGTCCGTGACCGTCAGGATGTTCCGGCCCGAGTGCGTGGTCTCGTACAGCCGGGTGCTCGCCTCCCAGTAGGCGGTGGCGGTGTTGCCGAGGAGGGGCGTGCCGTCGGGGTTCTGGCCCACCACCTTGCGGTAGGTGCTCGAGCCGTCATCCGCGATGACGCTCCCATCCTTGTCGACGAGCAGCACGTCCGAGCGGTCGCCGTCGCCGTTCTTGTCCTGGTCCTCGACGAACTCGTTGAACAGCCGGTAGCGGAACAGCTTGCCCGTCCAGGCGTCGTTCTTGGAGGGCAGCATGCGCGGGACGATCGCCGTCAGCGCCTCGCTCTGGGTCTGCAGAGTGCTGATGGCCGACACGGAGAAGGACGTGTTGCGCGCGTAGATGTCGTCCACAATGGAGAGGATAGAGCGCTTGAGCTCGCTGGTGCTGCGGGCCGAGAAGAACTTGCCGCCGCCCACCTGGGCCGCCGTGCGCAGCAGCGCGTTGTTGGCCGCGTTCTCGGAGAAGCCAATGGTGTACGTGGCCACGCGCTGCTGGCCCGCCATGTCGAAGCGCAGGTCCTTCTCCCACAGGAATTTGGCGACCTTGTGCAGGTTGCTCGTCTTCGTGGGGTCGGGGAAGCAGCCATCGCAGCCCACCGGGTCACTGGTGATGGCGGAGGGCAAGGCAGTGACCACGTCGCCCTCTTCCTGGAAGTTACCGTCCGTCAGAAGGATGATGGCGTTGAAGCCGCACTCGAAGCACACCGCGTCCGTGAGGTTGAAGTTGCTGCTCGTCGGGTGGGCGCCCAGGTAGGTGGAGAAGGGCGTGGGAGCCGTCTTGGACTGGAAGTAGTAGCCCGCCGCGTAGAGCGCATCCGCCAGCGGGGAGGCGCAGCCGCCCCATCCCAGGCCGTTGTTGTTGTTGGCGTTGACGTTGGTCAGGTCGTTGAGCAGCGAGTTGCGGTTGTTCTCCACCGCGCTGCTGTCCAGCGGGTAGGACTTGGCGCAGCTGGGCCCCGAGGACTGCTCGATGCACAGACACTGGTTGCCGTTGCTCTGCTTCTTGCCCCAGCACGTCTTGGCGGCCCGGGTCTGGTAGCCGAGGACTCCGAGTCGCACCTCGCGCAGGTCTCGCACCACGTCCGCCAGGACCTTGACGGCACCCGAATCGCGCGGCGCGTAGAAGTCCAGGAAGTTGCCCTTCACCCGGCGATTGGTGCTGTCGTAGATGTAGTAGCCCTGGTTGTCCAGACACGCCTGGCAGGTGGACAGGTCGGCCGTGCCAATCCCATTGAGGGACGAGCACGCGGTGGAGGCGCTCGTCCAGGTGGTGGCGGCCGGGGAGCCACCGAAGAGGACGCCGTACCCTTGCGTGGGGGCGTCGTAGTACTTCGTGTTGTCGAACCAGGTGCTGGACTGGCTGTTGATGCCCGTCCACAGGCGGTCGTACTGGGTGTTCTTGTCATAGCCCAGGCCGTTGAGGAACGGGTCCGAGCAGCCCCGCGTGCTGGACCAGGCCGTGGGCCAGGAGCGCATCGACGCCGCGGTGTCCATGATGAAGAGGATGTTGGGAGGACCGCCGGAACGCGAGAAGAACTTTTCGTCGCCGCCCTTGACCGGGTTCATCAGGGCATCCAACCGCGACGTGGTCGGCAGACAGCAGGCAGCCTGATCGATCGCGACCGCGGTGTCCGCCCGGAGCGCGATGGCGCCCACCAGCAACATGACAAGGTTGAGCGACAGCTTGCGGAACATGGCGCCTTTCCTCATAGCCCGTAACGGAAGAGGAACTCGACCTCGGACTCGCGGCCCGAGCCCTCCTGACACTTCACCACCACGCGGTAGTACTGGCCGCCCAGGAAGCCGCCACCGGCCGGAGCGATGTTGACGACGTCGCGCACCTGGCGATCCGAGGCCCCCATCTGCTCCGGGCTCACCAACACCACCGTGGGTTGCGCATCCGCCGAGCCGTAGTGGCCCGTCATCATCGACGTGCGCGCCTGAGGATCCGGATCATCGATGAGCTTGGTGTCCATCAACTGGAAGATCGAAGACGGGCCGTACAGCTTCAGGCGTGACAGCAGGTGCCGGCGCGCCACGTCCGTGCAGGCACTGATGCCATCGCCCCGCAGCTTCTCGGTCGAGGCTTGTCGGTTGGTGGTGGTGAACTGGATGGCCCCCACCACAAGCACCATCAGCACCAGGTTGGCGATGATCGTCAGCATCAGAGCGTTTCCGCGGGGGAAACTCGTCCTCAAGGTCATCTTGGGTATTAACTGTAATCCCATTTCACAAGAAAAGACTAGCCTACCCCCCCCTGGAGCGGGGCTCGCCTTGGATTGGAGCGCGTGGTTTTGAGCCTGGAATTTTGATTGTCAAAACATCCAGGTCCCCTGCCTGGCTGGCCAGCAAATAGGGGCCAGGACAGAAGTGTGTCCCAAGCGGGCTGCGTCCTGGTCACGTTGCGCAAGGTGGCGTGGGGGCCTTCGACGCCACGCTGGGTGAGCTGACCGTTTCGACCTGCGCGTACGGAGAGTGTTGGGCCGCCTGTGACACACCGAGCAGGCTTTCTCCCGAGGGGGTTGTGCGACTTCCGCTCACGCCAGCGCATAGCGGTGATGAAGCGGCCAGGCAGCCACAGGCGTGGAGGCCCACCGAGCCCTACATTGCGGCGGCGCGCGGAGTGGGGGAGAGGGCAATGGAATGCCTCAGTATCGATGAGGTGGTGTTGGAGCGGCGCATCCGCACGCGGGTAAAGACAGACAGGAGAGAGGCTCGCAGCCTGGCGGAGGCGACAGTGTGCAGGTCATCCTGCACCTGGGGGAGATGAAGCGTGTGCGCTGCTGATGCTGCTGGGAGCGGCGGGGGCGAGTCTCGGAATACTCTCAAGCCACTCCCATGATGCCGGAAAGCAGGCTGCTGCCCTTGATGGTGCGGTTCGTTGAACTCCTCCGCGAACAGCCTGTCTTCCGTGAAGTCTTCGGCCCAATATGAGGGGATGCCTCAGGGACTGGGTAGCCGCGCCTGACGCGCGCACTGCGGGGAGCCGGAGCAGATCCACTCCTCGCCGCAGGTACCCGGAGTGCTGCTCCAATAACAAACCTGGTCGCACGCGGACTCGCAGGTGCAGACCTGGGCGCAGGTCTTGCCGGGCGCGAGGTCGAAACTGGCGGCGGCCTCGTCCTCGCGGGCCTCTTGCTCCACGGACTGCGGGGCATCAAGACCCTCGGTGCACGAATAGCCGACCTGGCCGCACGTGTAGATGTGTGGGTTCCCCGGGTAACCCAGCGTGCAGTACTCGCTGCAGAGCGCGTACCCATCACAGACATCCTCGCAGTCCAGCGGAGGCCAGCGCTGCGCCGAGGCGGAGGTCGGGTTGAAGGCGAGGACGGCGAAGGCGACGGCGGCAAGGGTCTTCAGCAACGGGTGCATGATTCCTCCTGAGAATACGGGAAAACAGGGAATCCTAGCACGAGGGCCGCGCAGGCCAGCACGTGAACTTCATCCTCGGCGCGGCGAGGTGAAGTACCCCTGCGTCTTCTCGGATGACTCAGGGCCCGAGTCCTCCACCCGAGGGCCGCAAGTGGGCCACCTGGACGTCCGGGCGCGATTGCCTGTCGATGCCCTCGCTTCCGCCCAACAAGTACACGTGCTCGCCGTGGAGGATGGTGGCGTGGCCCATGCGCCCGGGAGTCAACAGGGGCCGGGCGGTCCAGGCGCCCAGCGTCCCATCGGACTTGACGGGGACGGACTGGAAGAGGTTCGTCTGGTATTTCCCGTCGCTGCCCTGACAGTCCCCGCCCAACAGGTAGAGGTAGCCATCGCGGGTCTCGGCTGTGTGGTAGCCGCAGTTGTAGGGCATGCTGCTGGTGAACCAGATGCCCACGGTGCCGTCCGCTTCGAGCGCCGCCTGATACACGGTGCGGGTGCGGTAGCCGCCAACTGGCATGACTCCGCCGAGGACGTAGAGGGTGCGGCCCACCACGACGGCTGCATGACCCAAGAGCTCCTGCGGGAGCGGGGTGCCGGTCTGCCACACCCCCAGGGAGCCATCGAACAGGAAGCGGCCGATGGCGACCGATTTCTGCGTCCCGCCGGCCGAATCCCCGAGCACATAGAGGAAGCCGTCATGGCTCACCACGGCGGGGTGGTCGAAGAACTCGGGGAGGGCGCCCGCCAGCGACCAGGCACCGAGCGTCCCATCCGAGCGGATATCCGCCATCAGCACCTCCTTCGTCGCCGACCAACACTCCGAGCTGGAGGTGCAGGCCACCCGGCCGCCCACGGCATAGAGACGCCCGCCGAAGACAACCACCCTCACATGGGAGCGCGCGGAGGGCAGGGAGGTGGTGCGGCTCCACTCACCCAGGTCGCCCGACGGGAGGATGGGAGCGAACCACACCTCGTCTCGGGGTCCGTTGGCGGAGCCACCCACGACATAGAGGTAGTCTCCGGCGACCGCGCTGCCGAACCACAAATGGGCCCCTGGCATCGGGGTGGTGGACCTCCACGGTGAGCACTTGCCTTCCGGAGAGGCGAAGTAGCCCTCCGTGCACGAGCCCTCGAGGACACAGCGCCCATCTCCCCCATCCTGGAAGCCCAGGGAGCACTTGTTTTCCGCAACGCACCAGCCGTCACCGCCGTCATGCATGCCGGGCCCGCAACCCGACGTGTCCAGACAGCGCTCGCTGGTGGAGCCCTTGCTGAACAGCTCACCTTGCAACTCCAGGTCCTTGAGGTTGACGGTCAGCTCCGCGAACGTGGGATTCGAGCGGAAGAGGCGGATGGTCCTGTCTGGGAAGGTGATGCGCACCGGGGCTCTGCACGTCGTCTGGGCCTGGTGCTGGGGACTGGAGGTCACCCCCAGGAAGGACCAGGGAGCAAATCCCTCCGGAGCGGTGTAGGTGCCCTCGGCCGAGTCGAGGAAGCCCGGACACGACGAGTCCGCCTTGAGCTCCACCGCCGAGAGACCTCCAAAGGCCCCATTCTCCCCGCGGAACTGCAGCGAAAGCTGGCAGCTGCCCGAGAGGACGACGGACAGCTGGCTCATGCACCCATCCTCTACGGCATCCACGTCCACCTTGTGTGTGCCCTTCACCCAGAAGGGGATCCTCTCGTTGTAGTCGATCGGCGTCTGGCTCGTCAGGACGGAGCCGAAGGCGACCATCCGGGACTCGGAGCAGGAACCCACCTGGTCACAGGAGCACGCTTCATACAGGGTCCCCTTGTCGTTGCAGAGCTTCAGGCCCGCCCGGCCGTCGGCGCACGTGCAGTCGGCGACCTGCCGGGGGACACACGGCCCGGGAGAGGAGCCCTCGGGGACCTCCTCTTCCTCGTTGCTCGGCACACACCCCATGACCGCTCCCATCAACACGAGGATGGGCAGCAACCCTCTACACCCTGAAATCACAGTCCCTCCCAGAGATATGTTCGTCTCTTCGCGCTGTATTGATTGAACCCCTCCGGGGTGGATCCCGCGGTGGAGTGCGGGATGCCACTTTCAATCCGGAGCGATTCCTGGAGGGCGGTGATGGCCGCGTTGTCCACATCGACGGCGGCGTGTGGAGGGGTCTCCGCTCCGGTCAAGCGGCGTTGGCGGTGGCCGTCCCCACCTGGAAGCTCGCCGAGGAGGTGGCCGGCGGGGACAGCGTGTTGGTCACCGTGATCGGTCCCGTGGTGGCCCCCTGGGGGACGCGCGCGACGAGCGTGGTGTCGCTCGCGACGTTGTAGGACGTCGCCTCGATTCCGTTGAATTTCACCGAGGTGGTCCCCGTGAAGCCGGTTCCCGTCACCGTCACCTGAAGTCCCGGCATGCCCACGGCGGGAGTGAATCCGGTGAGGGTGGGGGCCGTGCTGCTCTTCACGGTGAAGCTTCCCTGTGACATCGCGACGCCCCCAGGTGCTTCGACCACGAGGAGCCCACTCACGGCGCCGGATGGCACTGTGGTGGTGATTTGTGTGTCACTCCGCACCGAGATCGTGGCCGGCGAGCTTCCCCCGCCGAAGGCCACGTAGGTGGTGCCCGTGAAGCCGGAGCCGGTGATCGTCACCGGGGTCCCCTGCGTCCCCGTGGCGGGCGTGAAACCGAGAATCTTCGGCGCCGCCAGCACCGTGAAGGACTGACTGGACGCGGCCGTGTCCACCGTGTTGGTCACGTGCAGCAACCCCGAGGTCGCCTGGTTCGGGACGACGACGTCGAGCAGCCCGTCCCCTCGCAGCGTGAAGGGGGCTGCCGCGTTGCCCGCGAAGGTCACCTGGGTCGTTCCGGTGAAGTTCGTGCCCTCGAGGGTGATCGTCGCTCCCACTCCCGCGCTGGCTGGCGAGAAGCCGCTGAGGGTGGGCTTCCCCACGCTCTGCACGGCGAAGCTGTCGGACGACACCACGGAACCGCCGGGCGTGGTGACGGTCACGGGGCCTGCCGCGATTCCAGAAGGGACGACGGCCATGATCTGCGTGTCGGAGTTCACGCTGAAGGACGAGGCCGCGGTGGCCGGCCGTCCGATGGTCACCGACGTCGCTCCGGTGAAGCCGCTCCCATGAAGAGTGATGCTCGTTCCCGGCGTTCCCAGGGTGGGGCTGAAGCCCGAGAGGGCGGGACCTGGCAGCACCGTGAAGCCGATGTCTTTCGACGCTCCCACCGTGTTCGTGACGACGACGGGGCCGGTGCTGGCCCTGGGCGGCACGGTGGTGGAGAGCTGCGTGTCGGAGAGCACCTGGAACGTCGCGCCTTTCCCGTTGAAGGTCACACCGCGGGTGCCCGTGAAGCCCTCCCCGGACAGGGTGACGGTGGTCCCCTCGCTTCCGCTCGAAGGCGTGATGGCCTGGATCACGGGCAGGGTGCTGCTCGTCACCTGGAAGATGCTCGTCGAGTTCGACTTGCCCGCGGGCCCGGTGACGACGATCAGTCCCGTGGAGGCGTTCGAGGGGACGGTGGCCACGAGCTGGCTGTCGGTCTTCACGGTGAAGGACGCCAGGGTGCCGCCGAAGCTCACCTGGGTCGCGCCCGTGAAGCCGGAGCCGGTGAGGGTGACCCCGGTACCGACCTTGCCCGACGTGGGGGAGAAGCTCGCGACGACCGGCGGCGTCAGCACGGAGAACTTCCCCGAGGACGTGGCGCTTCCGGCGGGAGTGGTGACCACCACCGGACCGGTGACCGCGCCATCTCCGACCTTGGCGACGATCTGTCCGTCGTTCTTGATCTGGAAGACCGCGGCCGGAGCGCCTCCCAGCGTCACCCCGAGCGCGCCTGAGAACCCCGAGCCCGTGACGGTCACCGCCGTTCCGGGCGCTCCGGTGGTGGGGCTGAAGCCGGTGATGCTCGGCGGGCCTCCCGACGCGATGACCTCTGGCGCCGTCTGGACGGGCTCGGCCGTGGCATTCACGACGATGTCCGTCAGCCCGAAGTAGAAGACGACGCCCCCGTTGTAGACGATGTCATTGAGCGTGATGAGGACGTTCTTGTCCTTCTCGATGTTGGCGGTCGTGCCGGCATTGGAGATCTTGTGCTCGAGCTTTTTGGAGATCCGCCCGAGCAGCGAGTTGAGGATGGCGAGGAGGATTTCGGCGATGAATGGCGACAGCGGCACGAGGATGACGGCGACCGCGGCCAGCGCGGCGGTGACCGCGGCCAGGAATGCCATCCGGAAGAAGCCCTGGTCATTGGTGTGGAGGTCGATGTCCGGTGACACGAAGGCCAGTGAGATGCCCCGCGTGCCGTCCTCGGCCTGGACCACGGAGAAATTGACGGTGACCGAGCCCGACCCTTCGAGGGCGAACGTCTCACCCGCCGCCCGGAGGTAGAGCCCTTTCTCGACCACCTTCGACATGAGGTCCGTGATCGTCAGGGAAAGCCCCTTCTTGAGGGAGTAGTCCACGTCCTTCGCCAGCGAGAGCACGGCCGGGTCCTTGGTGAGGTCGAATGCGGAGGTGCTCACGTCGAGCGCGCTCGCCAGCGCGGGCATGAGCAGCCGATCGAACAGGGCGTAGTCCGAGATGGCGATGGTGATGTTGCTGCCCGAGGGGGGTTGGATGAGGGGGTCGCTGGCGAACGCGGTCGACACGTCCGTGGAAGGGGGCACCGTGTTGGCGGTCATCATCACGATGAGCAGCTCTGGCTTCCCGGCCACCGAGGACACCTGGAAACAAGAGGTCGTCGGCAGGATGGGGGCATAGGGATTGGAGGAGTCACCCGGTGCCCCTCCCGCGGCGGTGCCCTGGGCGATGACCGAGTACGGCTTCATCGTGGACTCGAGGAAGCTCTGGACGAGCGTGTTGACGCTCTGGGAGACGCGCGGGTTGTCGTTGATGTCGCTCGTGACCGTGAAGGCCTCGTCCAGAGCGAAGCAGTAGAAGCAGACGGAGAACGGCAGGTTTTTCGTGTCCTCGGTCACGAGCGTGGCGCCACCCGTGACGCTTCCCTTCGCGCCGGTCACCGCGTTCTTGACCGAGCCGTCGAAGTCGAAGCTGCCAATCAGTCCGCTCTGTGGCACGGGGAGGTGGCAGTTCATCGCGAGCTGGAGCTGTGGCGCGGTCCGGACGACATTCCAGATGCGGACCTGGGCGAGGGCTCCATCGAGCGACGGTGCTCCACCCGGGGCGCCGCCCATCATCAGGCTCGCGCCGGAGGTCAGCTCCGGCATGGCGAAGGCGACCTCGCACTTCATCATGCCGTCCACGTAGAAGAAGAGCAGGCCCGCGTCGAACGCGACCGCCACGTGGTGCCACTGGCCGTCGGTGATGGAGAGGGGCGTCGTGCAGACGTACTCCGCCCCCCAGTCGACGACGAGCTGCCCACCGCGGAGGGACAGGCCGGGCGAGGCCGCTCCGCCCGAACCGGGGAAGGACAGCAGGGTCTGGTCCTCCGTGGAGAGGGTACGGAGCCACATCTCCAGGGTGGCGGCGCCGCCGCTGAGGGGCTTGTTGGTGATGCACTGCGCATAGGCGCCCGTCCCTCCCGTTCCTTTCAGATAGTTCTGCTGGATGACGGTGGCGAAGGACAGGGTCGAGACCTTCACGCCCACCGTTACCGGGCCGCTGATGGACGTGGCCGGTCCACTCTGACCGCTCAACGTTCCACTGGTGATGGGCAGCGTGATGTTGACCAGGCCCGACGTGGCGTCGAGCGCGACCGTTGGCTCTCCGAGCGTGGCCGAGATGGAGAGACCATTGTTCTCGTAGTCGAACTGCGTCGGGATCGAACCGTCCTTGTACAGGTTGTCGATACCGGTGGAGAAGAAGTCCTCCGTCAGGCCGATGACCGCATCCCAATCATTCGTCGTCGTCGTCGTCATACTGCCTCCTGAGCTGTCGCCCATTTCCCCCGGGCAGTGGGAGAACGTTGTGATGGGTGAGCAAGGTACGGACGAGTTGTTGAGGAACTGTTGAGGGCGATGCGGGGACGCGCTCCATGGACCCTCAACACTTCCAGGACGTCATGGCGGGTGACAGGCGCGGCGGGACGCGCCCGCAACCCCGAAATGGGAGGGACACTCCATGGCATCGCAGAAGGCACAGTGGATGGAGCTGATGGCGGACTCGCTGGGGCCTCGGAGGCTCGAGGACCTGGTGCTGCCGGGGACGCACAACTCGGGCACGTATTCGCTTTCAGCAGACGATGATTTCTCGCCGGACCAGGTGGAATTCCCCTGGTCCGCGGTGCTCAACAAGTCGGGGCTGTCGTTGACGGAGACGCGCAAGCTCTTCGCGAGGTGGGGCAAGGCGCAGGGGATGAACCTCCCCGAGCAGCTCGAGCAGGGCATCCGCTACCTCCACTTTCGTGTCGCCCACCGCAAGGGAGGCTTCTACGCCTGCGAGGGATTGTATGGCGCGGACCTCGGGAAGGTACTGCCGGACGTGCAGACGTTCCTGACGAATCATCCGCGAGAGATCGTCATCCTGGACTTCGAGCGCTTCTACGAGATGGAGACGTTTGCCCACCATGCGCTCGTCCTGTTGCTCCAGAGCACCTTCCCGCGGCAGCTCGCTCCGAGGAGCCTGGGGACCGACGTCACCCTGAACGAGCTCTGGGCCCACGGCAAGCGCGTCATCGTCGCCTATGGCAACTCGGAGATGGTGGATGCCTACCCGGAGTTGTGGGCCCGCTCCTCGAAGGAGGCAGCCCCGCTGGTGTCACCGAACCCCCATACCCAGAGCAAGGGCGAGCTGGAGAAGAAGCTGACGGGATATCTCGCGCAGCGTTCGCCGGAGTCGTTCCTCGTCCTCCAGGGCGTGCTGACACCCGATGAGGGGATGATCTGCGCGGGGCTGACCTCGGAGGTGGGCGCGGCGGTGGACACCGTGACCGGCTGGTTTGGCGCGGACACGGACGTCGAGCAACCCTCGTCGCTGCGCGAGGTCGCCCGGGAGGTGAGCCCGCGTGTCGCGGCCTGGGTGAGGAACGAGTGGGCCGACGAGCCCGTCAACGTGGTGATGGTGGACTGGGCCGAGGACTCCTCGCTGGTCGACGTGGCGCTCATGCGCAATGGCACTCCGGACCCGTGGTCTCCGCAGGTCAACATCACCGAGCGCAACCAGGCGGAGACGTCGGACATGCCCGCGGCGGTGGTATATGGGAACAGGCTTCATGTCGCCTATCGTGGCAGGGAGTCCTCGAACCTCTACGTCTGCACCTCGGACGGCGTGAACTGGTCCGCGCAGAACCACATCACCGACAAGAATGGCGCGAAGAGCTCACATGGGCCCTCCCTGGCGGTCTTCAACGGCCGGTTGTACATGGCCTATCGCGGTGAGGACTCGTCGAACCTCTACTGCTGCAGCTTCGATGGCTCGACGTGGTCCGCCCAGACGCGCATCACCGACAAGAACGGCGCGAGGACCTCGGACACTCCCGCGCTGGCGTCCTTCAACGGCGCGCTGCACCTGGTCTTTCGTGGAGACGGCTCGTCGAAGCTCTATACCTGCACCTTCGACGGGACGTCGTGGTCGCGCCAGCAATGCCTGACGGACGTCAATGGCGCGAAGGCCGGGAGCGCGCCGACGCTCGCCATGCACGCGGACAGGATGTACCTGGCCTGGAAGGGCGAGAGCCTCACGAACCTGTGGGTGTGCTCGTTCGATGGCAGCAACTGGTCTGCCCAGACCCAGTTGACCGCGCTCAATGGCGCGAAGACCTCGGAGACACCGGCGCTGGCCTCGCTCGGTGACCGGCTGTATGCCATCTATCGAGGTGAAGGCTCGTCGACCCTCTGGAGCTGCTCACTCGAGGCGGGGCAGTGGGGCTTCCAGAACGACGTCACGGGGGTGAATGGCGCGAAGACCTCCAAGGCGCCCGCCCTGGCGGTACTCGGCAACGCCCTCCATCTCTTCTTCCGGGGAGAGAGCTCGGCCACCCTGCGCGCCTGCTCCATGTCACCCTCGACGTGACGCATGGCGGTGATGAGGCTCGAGTCTTCCCCGGGCCGTCACTTCCGGGGCGGCGGCTCGAGCGACGCGGGAGCCGTGGCGGGAGCCTCGCGCTTGAAGGGGCTCCAGGACACCACCACCTCCTTGCCCAGCGCGTCATGTCCATACAGGAAATCGAGGAGCTGTTTGATATCGCTCGACGCCTCGGAGGCGCTCACCGTCACGTAGCCACGGAAGCCCCCGTGCTCGAGCACCTCGTCCACATGGAGGGCCTCGGTCCAGGGCCGCGTGACGGTATCGGGCTGGCCGTCCCAGTGGAGGGAGATGCGCTCGAGGCGCTCCCAGGTGATGTCCGTCTCGCCCGGGGCACGGACCACCACGTCGCTGCGCCAGCCGCCCTCGGGGAGCGGGCGCCAGCGGGAGACCCGCAGCTCGACGGGGGACGGCACCTCCGAGGGAGGTTGCCCACGAGCGAGCGCGAACGCGGTGGCCTCCAGCGGCCCGCCCCGGTCGAGCCGGGCCTGGAGCCGCACGGTGAAGCTCCGGACCTCCTGGGCGC
The DNA here is from genome assembly GCF_003044305.1 of Vitiosangium sp. GDMCC 1.1324. Taxonomy (GTDB): domain Bacteria; phylum Myxococcota; class Myxococcia; order Myxococcales; family Myxococcaceae; genus Archangium. The sequence goes on from NZ_PZOX01000011.1 coordinate 289,705, forward strand.
CGAGCTCCTGGAGTGAATAGGTGTGCTCGACACGAGGCTCGGACGTGGTGGCGGTGGAGCCATCGCCGAAGTCCCACGCGTACGAGACGACGCGCTCGGGTCCCGTGTGGAACGTCTGGAACTCGAAGGCCGCTTGCCCTCTCTGGGCCACGCTGAGGCGAAGGGGCTCGTTGCGCTGACTGTCCGAGTCACCGCACTGGCGCACGTCGATTTCGAGCTCGCGCTCGGCGAGCACGCCGACGCGCCGCCCCCCGAGGTCCGTGCACACCTGGAAGCGGACGAAGTACCTGCCGGCCGTCTCGGGGGCCCGCCACTGGAGCGTTGGACCGGGCTGCAGCTCGGCGCCGCCCCCGGAGACGGGCCAGACCCATCGGTAGACCGCGCCCGGCTCGGGCACGCCCCCGAGGCGAGCGGACAGTGACATGGATTCACCCGCGCAGACCCAGGGGCGATCCGTGTCGATACCCTCGACCACGACACTGGAGGCCACGGACACGCGCTCCTCGTGGAGGGCCGCGGAGAGTGCCTCCCCGGAGGTGGCCTGGGGCGCGGGCACGCGGGGTGGGGGAGTCGGCGGAGGCGTGGGAGGAGCCGCGGGCCGCACCTCGGTGGAGCGGGGACGGGGCTCGGCGATTCGGGGAGCCGGGGGCGGGGTTTCGCCGTCGGGCCGGGGCCAGAGCGCTACGGCGAACGAGAGCAGGACCGCCACGGCCACGAGCCCCCCGAGCATGAGAGCACGAGCCCTGGAGCCAGGACGTTCCGGGGTTTCGGGGGGCACGGGAGCGTTCCGCACGAGGGACTAGAACCCGAAGTCGTTCAGGTGGCGGCGATAGCCCTCCGAGTTGGGCCGGTACCACTGATTGTCCCAACCCGTGAACGCCACGTCATCGAGCAGCCACTCGGTGGCGCCATTGAGGGTGACCTGGTTGATGAGCTGCACGGCCGTGGAGCCCACGTTCCGGGAGACGAGCCGGCTCGAGGTATCGAGGTATTGATAGGCATAACGGCTGCAGTAATCCTGATAGGCGCAGCCGTTGTCGCAGGTGGTGAGGTTGTTGTAGGTGGCGTGTTTGTCTTCGGCGACGTAGAGCGTGGGCCAGCCGCGATAGGCATTGCGGGAATCACTCGCGGTGTCGTACTCGAGCTGACTGGACGAGTACCAGGCCGACGAGTCGCAGATGCTCTTGCGATGGGCGGACAGATAGGCCCAGTCGAGGTACCACCTGCCGCCGGAGTAATGGACCTCGAGGAGCTGGAACTCGGGATCTCCGTCGTGGCCGGTGGTGACACCTGTGTCGTCGAAGAAGGTGTCCATGTAGAAGATCTGCAGCGTGCGGGTGGAGAAGCTGGTGCTCTTCACCGCGTAGTAGGGGCGCCGGCCATAGCCGCTCTCGCCGCTGTCGAACCAGAAGAGGGGCATGAACCAGAAGGCGACCTGGTACTCGCAGTCGTCATTGAGCCCGTCGCGATCGGCGTCCGTACCGGAGCCCCAGCAGTTGTCACCATAGGGGATGGAGTCGAGCCCGTCGGCGAAGGCCGGGCCCGGTACGGCGAGGAGCAACCCCAACGACACGACAGCGATTCTGGTGATGCGGTCCATTCGAGCCTCCGGGGGGTGAGGAGGCGCGAAGAGTACATCGGAGCCCTCCCACGGTGGCGAGAGCGAACCGTGGGAGGAGGGAACAGCCGGCAGGGGAGGGCTCAGGACCGGGTGGGCGCCGCGGGCGACGAAGTGCTCGGAGAGGGATCGCGCATCACGAGCAACCGCAGCTCGGTCATGTCCTCGATGGCGTACTTCACGCCCTCACGCCCCAGTCCCGAGCCCTTCACGCCTCCGTAGGGCATCGTGTCGACCCGGAAGCTCGGCACGTCCCCCACGACGACGCCTCCCACCTCCAATTCGTCCCACGCCCGCATCGCCCGCGACAGGTCGTTGGTGAAGAGGCCCGCCTGCAGCCCGTAGCGCCCACCATTCACCACGCGGAGCGCGTCGTCGAACGAGGCGAAGGGTTGGAGCAGCACGACCGGCCCGAATGCCTCCTCCGCGCTCAGCGGCTCGTCGGCGGGCACGCCCTCCAGCACGGTGGCTTCCAGCAACGCACCGCGTCGTCCTCCCCCGCTCAGCACGCGAGCCCCTCGCGCCACCGCGCGCTGAATCCAGCCCTCCAGCCGCCGCGCGGCGGGTTCGTCGATCATGGGCCCGAGCGTGGTGGCCTCGTCCCTCGGGTCCCCCGCGCGCAGCGCCCGCGCCCGGGAGACGAGCCGCTCACGCAGCGCGCCATACAACTCCTCGTGCACGAGTACGTGCTGCACCGAGATGCAGCTCTGCCCCGCCTGGAAGAAGGCGCCGTGGGCCACGCGATCCGCGATGAAGTCCAGGCGCTCGCCCTGGTCGCGGTCCACCACGCAGGCCGCGTTGCCTCCGAGCTCCAGGACCACCTTCTTGCGGCCGGCGCGCGCCTTGAGCTCCCAGCCCACCTTCTCCGAGCCGGTGAACGAGAGCAGCTTCAGCCGGTCGTCCTCGATGAAGGGCCCCACGTCCTCGAGGCGCGTGGGGAGGACGGAGAAGGCACCCTCGGGGAGGTCCGTCTCGGCGAGCACCTCGGCCATGATCATCGCGCTCACGGGCGTGCGATCCGACGGCTTGAGCACGAACGGGCAACCGGCGGCGATGGCGGGCGCCACCTTGTGCGCCACCAGGTTGAGCGGGAAGTTGAACGGGGTGATGAACGAGCACGGGCCCACGGGCACGCGCTGGGTGAAGCCCCGGTAGCCCGCCGCGCGCCGGGACACCTCCAGGTTCAGCACCTCGCCCTCGATGCGCACGGCCTCCTCGGCCGACGCCTTGAAGGTGTCGATCAGCCGGGAGACCTCGCCCCGCGCGTCGCGAAGGGGCTTGCCCGCCTCGATGCAGAGCGCGAGCGCGAGCTCCTCGGCCCGCTCGCGGAAGCGGCGGACGCAGTGCTCGAGCACCTCTTGACGCGCGTACGGCGCCAGGCGCCGCATCGGGCCGGCCGCGCGCACCGCCGCGGCGATGGCCTCCTCCACGGCACCCGCGTCCGCGAGGGCGACGTGCGTCACGACCTCGCCCGAGAACTTGTTGGTCACGGCCAGCTCCGCGTTGGGCTGCCGCGGGCGGTTGGCCAGGTAATAGGGGTAGCGTTCGGCCAGCATGGTGCTCCTCGCTTTCTCTCTCGTGCTCATGGTTCAGCGCGTGGTGGCGTCCTCGTCACCGGCTCCGAGCGCGCGGGTGTTGTCCGAGTAATCGATGGGCAGGTCGATGACGTGCACTCCGCCCGAGTCCAGGCAGCGCGCGAGCGTGGTTCCGAACTCCGTGGCGCTCGCCGGACGGTGACCGCGTGCGCCGTAGGCCTCCGCGTAGCGGACGAAGTCCGGGTTGCCCAGCTCCATGCCGAAGTCCGGGAGCCCCATCTGCCCCTGCTTCCAGCGAATCATCCCGTAACCGTCGTCGCGGACCACGACCACCGTCAAATCCATCCGCAGGCGCACCGCCGTCTCGAGCTCCTGCGAGTTCATCATGAACCCACCATCGCCACAGACCGCGAGCACCTTGCGCCGCGGGTGGACCATCTTGGCCGCGATGGCGGAGGGGAGCCCCGCCCCCATGGTCGCGAGCGCGTTGTCGAGCAGCAGCGTGTTGGGCCGACGGCAGCGGTAGTAGCGGGCGAACCAGAGCTTGTACATGCCGTTGTCCAGACACACGATGCCGTCGTCCGGCAGGGCGCGCCGCACCTCGGCGACGAGCCGCGCGGGGTAGATGGGGAAGCGCTCGTCGTCAGTGCCGCGCGCGAGCTGCGCGTCGAGCCCCGCGCGGGCGCGCTCGAAGGGTGCGAAGTCCCAGTGCGTGCGCGGGCCGACGCCCTCCGCGATGCGCCACACCGCGTTGGCGATGTCGCCCGTCACCTCCACCTGCGGGAAGTACACGGGGTCCACTTCGGCCGACGAGAAGTTCAGGTGGACCACCGTGCGGCGGTGGTCGCGCATGACGAATGGCGGCTTCTCGATGACGTCGTGGCCCACGTTGATGATGCAGTCCGAGGCCTCGATGGCGCGGTGGACGAAGTCTCCGTCGGAGAGCGCCGCCGTGCCCATCCAGAGCGGATGGGTCTCATCCACCACGCCCTTGCCCATCTGCGTGCTGAAGAAGGGAATCCCCACGCGGTCCACGAGGACGCGGAGCATCTCCGAGGTGAGCTTGCGGTTGGCGCCCGCGCCAATCATGAGCAGCGGGCGGCGGGCGGATGCGATGGCCTCGACCGCCAACGCGATGGAGGCCTCGTCGGCCACGGGCCGGCGCTGGGCACTGGGCGCGAGCGGCACGGCGTCGGAGGACTCGCGTGCCACGTCCTCGGGGAGCTCCAGGTGCGTCGCACCGGGGCGCTCCTCCTCCGCGCGGCGGAAGGCCTCGCGCACCGCCGAGGGGACGTGCTCCGCGGAGACGAGTGTGCGGGTGGATTTGGTGAGCGGCCGCATCATCCCCACGACGTCGACGATCTGGAAGTGGCCCTGCTTGCCGGCCTTGATGGGCTTCTGTCCGGTGAGCATCACCATGGGCATGCCGCCGAGCTGGGCGTACGCCGCGGCCGTGACGAGGTTGGTGGCGCCAGGCCCCAGCGTGGAGAGGCACACGCCCGCGTGTCCGGTGAGCCGTCCCCAGGTGGCGGCCATGAAGCCCGCGGCCTGCTCGTGGCGCGTGACGACGAGGCGCATGCCCGAGGCGCGCATCGACTCGAGCAGATCCAGGTTCTCCTCGCCGGGCAGTCCGAAGACGCAGCGCACGCCCTCCGCTTCGAGTGCTTTGACGAACAGGTCCGATGCCTTCATTGGGGTTTCTCCTCTCGGTACGGGAGAAGATTTACGCGCCGCCGTCGATTCGTACATTCGTTTGTTCCCATGGAGTCGATAGGCAATGCCTATGATGGAAGAATGGAGCTCCGTCACCTCCGCTACTTCTCTGCCGTCGCCGACACGCTGCACTTCGGACGCGCCGCTCGGCGCGTCCACGTCTCGCAGCCCACGCTGTCGCAGCAGATCCGCCAGCTCGAGGAGGAGCTGGGCTCGCCCCTCTTCGAGCGCGCGCGCACCGGTGTGCGCCTCACCCAGGCGGGGGAGTTGTTCCGCACGTACGCCTCGCGCGCGCTGGAGGACGTGGACGCTGGCCGGATGGCGGTGGGCGCGCTGCGCGGGCTGGCCACGGGGGCGCTGCGCGTGGGCTACCCGCCCAGCATGCGAGGCGTCGTGGTGCCCGCGCTGGCCGCCGTGCTGCGCAAGCATCCGGGCCTGGCACTGAGCGCCGAGGAGGCCATCGTGCGGAGGCTGGAGCGCCGGCTCTCGGACGGCAAGCTGGACGTGGGGCTGGGGTATGCGCCTGCTCGCCTGCCGGACCTCGACGCGGAGCCCGTCTTCGACAGCAGGCTCGCGCTCGTCGTGGGCCGGGGGCATCCGCTGGCGGGAGCGGAAGCCGTGGGGGCGCGGCAGCTCGCGGAGGAGCCGTTCGCGTTGCTCTCGCGCGGGCTGCGAGTGCGTGCGCGCGTGGACGCCTGGTTCTCCGCCATGAGGCTCGCGCCGCCCATTGCGCTCGAGTCCAACGCGGTGGCCACCGTGCTCGCGATCGTTCGCGCGGGCCTCGCCGTCACGGTGCTCCCAGAGCCACGGCTCGCGGACGTCGAGCGGTTGGTGGTGAAGCGGTTATCGCCCGCACCACGCTCCGAGCTCGCGGCGCTCCTCTGGCGCAAGGGCGCGCCTCGCACGCCAGCGGCGGAGTTGTTCGCGGCGGAGGTCCGCGCACGGTCGAAGGAGGGCGGGGCGTGACCGGGCGACGTGCGGAACATTAAAGTCCTCCGCATGCGAACGCGCATCGTTGCTCTCCTGCTCCTCTTTCCGCAGCTCGCCTTCGCCGGGGGCCTGCGACTGGCGGCCGAGCTTCCAGACGTGAAGTACACGAACGTCGCGAAAGTAAGCGCGCAGCGCTTCGTCCTCGTCGGCGTCACGTGGGACCGCGACGAGAAGAACCGCGCCACGATGCCGCATTACGAGCTCTTCGATTTCCAGGAGCGCAAGGTCATCGACGTGCCCGTGCCGTTGCACCAACTCCCGAAGGCACACACCGACACGCTGGGCCGCACGAACCCGTCCGCGACCGTCATCCATCACGACGGCCAGGTCACCTCGCTCACGTTCAACGCGACGAGGGGCTACGCGGCGGTGGCAACCTACTTCTGCCAGTACGACCAACGCACCAGGCAGTTCTCCGACCTCGTGCTGCTCGGCCCCTGGGACGACACCCGCTACTTCTACGACATCGGGTTCGATCCAACTGACACGTACTTCTATTACGCGTCCGCCGTGAACCCCGCGGGCAATGTGCTCAAGGATGGCTACACCTCGTTCGAGGTCGCCCGCATCGATCTCAAGACGCGCGCCATCGACTGGACGATGAAGGTCGACTTCCCCAAGCGCGACAAGCCGATCAAGTTGGTGTCTGGTCCCAAGGTGTTCAGCCCTGACGGCAAGAAGCTCGCGCTCGTCGAGTACAACGACAGAGGTAACGAGCGCGACCACCCCGCCAAGCCGCAGCAACAAGTGCTCGTCATCGACATCCCGTCGAAGCAGGTGGACTCCTATCCAGTTCCGATCACCACCTACGGTACGGCCTTCACGTCCGACGACCGCTACCTCCTCCTCGGCTCGAACGAGCTCGGCGACGTCATCCGCATCGACCTCCAGAAGAAAACGATCGACGCGAAGACGCAGGGAATGAAGAGGGTCCACCGCTTCGTGCTCACGCCATCGGGCAAGAGCTTCCTGGTGATCTCGAATACGCAGCAGATCTCGCCGAAGGTCGTCGAAGTGCGGCGCGTCTCTGACTTGAGCCTCCAGACGTCGATCCCGATGCGGATGCTCTTCCCCGGCAACGACGGCGTCGCGGCGGAAGCCATCGTCGGGCTCAATGGGCGGATTCTCATGACCCCGTTCGTCGACGAGAAAGGTTGGCCCGGCAGGAAGGGAGTGCGGCTGTACGAAGTGCCCGACGACGTGGATTCGCCGGAAGTCGCCGGCAGCGCGGGCGGCGACTTGAAAATTGCCCAGGGAGTGATCCTCGGCAAGCAGTACGCGGACAACCACGGCATCCACTACGCGGACTTCAAGGTCGCTCCGGCCGCGACGTTCGAGCAGTTCGTGGTCGCGCCGAGCGGCGACGTCCTCCTCATCGGAACGCTCAGCGGCAATACCGACTACGATTACAAGCCGGGGAGGACGAAGCCGGTCGTCGCGCGACTGGATCCGACCGGCAAGCCGCGTTGGCAGAAGGTGCTCGTGAAGAAGGGCTTCCTCGACTACGAGGGCGGCACGGTTGCGGCGACGCCGGACGGCGGCTGCGTGGCTCAAATCCTGTCGTACGTCCACCCCGGCCGGCATCCGGTCACCCGGCTCGTGAAGCTCAACGCGAAAGGGAAGGTCCTCTGGGATTACCAATTCCGCGGCGATGGCGGACCCCAGACGCCGCTGGGCGACCATTTCGAGCTGCTGCCCGACGGCTCGGTCTTGATCACCGGCCGGTACTACGACGATGTGCACGACAAGCAGAAGCACGACTGGAAGGCGGTCCTCGACCCGAACGGGAAGGTGGTGTCCGACGAGGTTTCGCCGTAACGCTCTTCTGCACGGAATTCACAGGCGGAGAGACTGCCCGTCTTGGAGGAAACATCCGTGACCCCAATCAGGAGGAATGAGCATGTTGCTTACAATGCGTGCTGCGCAGAGCCTCGGCCCGATGGATCGTTCGGGGAGGCCCATGTTCTCACTGCCGCTCCGAGGGAGCCCATTCGGCGTCTCGGCCCGGTCTGCCCCGCTGGTGCAGCGGGCCGAGGAGTTGGTGGAGGAGACGTTCGAACGGCACGCGGCCACGGCCGAGAACATCAACGCCGCCGATACGGATCGGGACAAGAACATGACTGCCTACTCCGGCGACGGGAAGACGCTGAAGTCGTTGCTCGGCGCGCGCCCCGACAAGATCCAGTCCGACCGCCTGTTCCGGATTCTCAACTTCCTCGTCGAGGACAGGCTTGGTGGCCGCAACCGGGGCATGCACCAGTTCGACTGCGCGGAGCCGCACGCGGTCGCGTGGCAGGCGGGCTTCAACGTTCCCCTGGAGGACATTCGGGTGCATTCGATCAAGGTCGTGTCGGGTTCGAATGCCGGAGAGGAGAGGCCGCCGTGCGAAAATTGCAGTCAATGGCTTGAGCCGGATGGGAGGAAGATCGACCCCCACGGCTATCTCTCCTACCGGATCCGCCAGACGATGCTCGATCGCTCGTGGCGCGACCGTTACCGCATCGGCATGGGCAGGATGTCGGGGGCTCGGCTCAAGGAGCTCCTGAAGTAGGAGGGATGCACGCACTCGAAGTAGAGCCACGACATGCCGTCTGTCTCCAGATTCCACACTGTGGAATTCGGCAGGCTCCCGGTAACACGCAACTGCTCGGGATGGCAGCCGATAACCAGGGAGTACTCCCTACCGTCCCTGGTGTCCCGATGAGCCTGTCCCTTCTCAATCGCCTCGCTCAGTCCATCAAGCCCGCGGTCCGGCAGGTCCCCCCCGAGCTGAAGCTGCCGGCCCGGCCCACTCAGCCATCCTCGCTCCCCCAGCAACAGCTTCGTGACACGTTCTCGCCCGCCCGCACGAAGACGCTGGTCGACTTGCAAGGGGGCCCGGCGTCATCGCTGCTGACCGAGGACGCCCGGGACGCGAAGCGCAATTGCCTCGATCAGGCGGTCGACTACATTGGCAAGCTCCCCGCCAGTGAGCAGAAGAACGCCGAGTTGGTGATGCTGAAGGACCAGCGCGCGGGCGCGGAGGGAAGCTCCGGCCACGTGGTGGTGCGCCAGGGCGATCAGGTGGTCGACCCGGCGAGCGGCAAGAAGTATGCGAGCACCGCCGAGTACCTCGCGAAGAACCCGCAGTACTCGGAGGCCGGTACGGTATCGGGCGAGGACGCGATGAAAATCTTCGCGACCCGGGCTGGCAGCCCCGAGCGGCAGGCGGCACTCGACGCCGCGAAGGTGTCACCCGATTTGCAGCAGATGATGGTCGCCGACAATGAGCCCACGGTGCTGGCGCCCGAGGATCCGCAGGTCGTCCAGCAGAGGCGGACCGCGGAAGAGGCCGCGCAGTATGACTACTACAAGGCGATGATTGAACGGAACGGTGGCACGTTCGACTCGACGCCTGGCAAGCGCAACATGCTCGCCATCCGCCACGACACAAACACGAAGACCAACGACGGCAAGGGCGCCTACGACGACAAGGCCGTGCTGCTCTGGGTCGATGAGCAGGGTGGGAAGCACTGCACGTCGTACAATGCCTGCACCGAGCCGGGCGAGAAGATGTTGGAAGAGGACTACGGCGAGGCGATTGGCGGAGACGACCGGAAGGACCTCGGACGCCTGCCGGCGGGCTCGTATACGTACCACTTGCGCAATGACTACGGCCGCGAGCTCGCCGGCTTCTTCAAGCGGGGGCCGTTCGACAACGAGGGCACGCGCCAGGTTCTCGGCGCGCCCGACGGCGCGGATTGGCAGGCCGAGTACGACATCGACCACGACGGGGACTTCGACGAGAACGTGCGCGGCAAGGACGGCGAGGAGATCCTCTGGCACATGGGCCGGGACGACAACCCGCGCAGCGCCGGTTGCCAGACGATGCCGCCCGAAGAGTGGCGGCGTTTCCTCAAGGACCTCGACCTGAAGGAGGACCAATCCATCAACTACACACTGGTGCAGGAGGACACGGCGAAAGGTAATGTCGTCTATTCGCCGCCGAAGGAGGGAACGGTGGAGGTCTGAAGACTTCAGCCCTTGGTGGCCTCCACCAGCGCTCCGAGCGGGGGGCTCCGCGGGCCTGACGGCTCGGGCGGAGCCGGCCAGCGTCCCCACTCGGTTCCGATCCGCGCGGGGTCGACGGGGGCGGCCCGCCACCCGCGCCCCTCGACGAGCGTCGCCGGTTGGTCATTGCCGTAGCGCCACGGTGCGCCAAGCTCGTTCATGTACCGCAGAGGTTGATCACGAGGCTGAGCGTGCCCGTGGGCAGCACACGCTCCTTCGAGGTCGACGCGCGGCAGTCCTCCGAGAGCCAGAAGCAGGAGATGGATTCCTCGAGCGGAGGTCCCGGTCTGTAGATGAGGGCTTTCATGGGTCGTCCTGGCGGGTCTCGGCCGGAGAGGGAGTGCAGGGTCACCCACCGTGAGCAGTGCCCGGTAGCTGGCGTGCAGGGAGGCGCCCTCCAGCAAGGCGCACCGGGTGTTCCTCCCCCGGAGCGGAGGCCGAAGGCGCCATGGCGCACGTGTAGCGCCAGCGGCGTGGTGCGCGCTCATAGATGCCGCTCGTGCCCGGTGCACACTCCAGCAACAAGCGCCGGGCCAAGGCCTGCTCCCGGGTGACGGTGTAGTCGGTGGTTGTCTGGAAGCGGTGGACGGCGCGCATCCCCGTGTTCCGGTCGTCGGGTTGGATTGCCGCCCAGCCCTGCGCCCACTCGATGAAGCGGGGCGGGTGTTGGTCGAGGTAGGCCTGGGCGCCCTCCGTCAACATCTCGGGGGTGTTGAGTCCGACCATGTCCACCACGAACGCCTGGCCGAAGAAGCGCGGCGCTCCCGCATCGAGCACCCATACCACCTCGTCAGGTGAGGCCTTCGCCAGGAGACGGCCCCCCTGGACCTGCAGGTCGTCGATGTTGTGTGCGTCGTTCTCGAGCCGGGTGAGGCGAGCGGGGAGCCCCGTGGCGAGGGTGAGCGGCAGGAGCGCCGCCACGGTGGTGGCCAGCCACGGACCCCGCGTCGCCAGGCGGGCCTCCAGCCACCGGCCCAGCAGCAGGGGCGGGGCGGCGAGGAGGAAGGGAATCGCGGGCAGCAGGTAGCGCTGGACGTAGAAGATCTGCGCCGCGGGCTGCCGAAGGAGCGCTTGCGAGACGGAGCAGAACACCAGCGCCGCTCCCACGAGTCCGGCCGCCAGACGCTCGGGGCTGGAGGGGGGCACGCGACGCAACACCAGTACTCCCCCGGCCACCACCACCAGGGCCGCGAGCACCGGACCGGGCCAGGAAAGCTCCGGCACCACCCGGAAGAAACCCGCCCATTGCGTGGCCAGCAGGGGCAGTTGATTCGAGGCGCCCACCTTGGCGTAGAACGTCGCGGGCAGCGGCCTGCCCGAGGCATGCAGGTTCCACAGGGCCCAGGCGCCCCCACCGATGGCCACGCCCACCCCCGCCTGGAACCAACGCCGCAGGACGGGTTTCCACCCGGGCTGGGGCCGGACCACGAGCGGCAGGAGGAAGAGGAAGAGCCCCACCTCGGGACGCGCCAGCGGGCCGAGCACGCCGCAGAGCACGTAGAGCCAGGGCCGCTCCGAGCGCAGGGCGAGCAGGAACCCCACCGCCATGCACGTCGCCAGGGGCACCTCCATGCCGGAGAGGCTGGCGGCGATCAGGTGTGGGCTCACCAGCACGAGCAGCGCCGCGCTCGCGGCCCAACGCCGGCCCGAGTCCTGGAAGGCGATGTACAGGCCGGCGGCGGTGAGCGCATGCAGGAGGAAGCCCAGCAGCTTGGTGACGAGCACCGCCCTCTCCGCGTCCGCGTTCCCCAGGTGCGCCACGGCGAGCACCACGGCCCACAGAGGGGACGTCTCGCCCGTGGCGGGCACACCGGGGTTGTAGCTGAGCCCGTCTCCCCGGGCCACGGAGCGCGCGTAGACGGCGTGGATCCACGCATCGTCGAGCGGAAAGCCGCGAATGCGCCAGTAGTCGGGGATCAGGGCTACGCAGAGCGCCAGCACCGCGAGCACGCAGAGCACGCCGAACCACCCGCTGGCACGTCCTTGCCGTGTGGCCAGGGTGGGGGAGGGATGGGTTGAACGGTCACGCATGAGGTAGCGCGAACCTACCCCATCCGAGGTTCCCTTGATGAGGCGGCAGTGGGCCTCGGCCGGATGCTCAGCAGCCGTTCCCTCTCTGCCTGTGTATCCAAAGCTTTGCAGAGTAGCCGCCGGGTTCACCCCCTTGACGGCGGGTGCGTCTGAGCCCTGAAGTGGGCCCTGCATATCCATCAGGAGAATTCATGCACAGACTCATCGTTTCAAGCCTGCTCGGGCTGACGCTGTTTCTCGCTGCTTGTGGCTCTGACGGGGACGGCTCGGGGTGTCCCGAGAGCGGCGGTAACGGCATGCTCCAGGTGAGCGTGACCGGGCTGCCGGGCTCCACCTCCGCGGGGGTGAAGGTGCAAGGCCGGGGAGGCACCCAGACCCTCACGGGCTCGCAGACCTTGAGTCTGCCGGCCGGCGCCTACTCCCTCTCCCAAGAGCTCGTCGCCGCCAGCCATCCCCTGGTGAGGACCGCCTACCGGCCGGAGATCTCCCCCAGCAGTCCGGTCTGTGTCCGCGAGGGGAAGACCACCGAGGCCACCGTTGCCTTCTTCCCCATTCCCAGCAGCGGAAAGCTCTGGACGAGCAACGGCTCGGGCGGAACCGCACCGCTGCTCGGATTCGCCGCGGACCTGCTGGGGGCGAGCGGGAATCCCGCTGCCACGGTGGCCGCGACCACGGGAGGCTCGGAGGGCTCCGCGTTCGACCATGACGGCAACCTGTGGGTGGTAGGCGGCACGACGGCGGATCCCCCCGTGCTCCGGATCCCGGCCTCCTCGCTGGGGGCCTCGGGCAAGAAGACGGCGGACGTCACCCTCACGGGCGGCCCCCTGGAGGGCGGCTTCCCCCGAGCCCGCGCGCTGGCCTTCGATCCCAACGGGAACCTCTGGGTGACGGTGGGCTTCAACGACAAGATCGTCCGGTACACGCCGGATCAGCTCGCCACCAGCGGCAGCCCGACCCCCGCCGTCGAGCTTACCAGCCTGAAGGGCCCCTCGGGCCTGGCGTTCGACTCGGCCGGAAATCTGTGGGTCGCATTCACCGGTGATGACCGGGTGGCCCGCTACAACGCGAGCCGGCTCACCACCTCGTCCAACGCCTCGCCGGACCTCGTCCTCCAGGCGGAGACTCCGCCACCCGTCATTGGCGACCTCAGCGCGCCCTCGGGCCTGGCGTTCGACGCCGCCGGCAACCTGTGGGTGAACTACAACGGGACGCTCGCCCGCCTCACGCCCGCGGATCAATCGGGCTCGGGTACCGTCACGACGACCCCCGCTGTGCAGATCGGCCTCTCTGTCACCGCGCTGCCCGATGGGCTCGTGTTCGACGAGTCAGGGAACCTGTGGCTCGCGCTCAGCGCGGGCAAGTTCGGGCGCCTGGGTCCGGGCCAGCTCACCAGCTCGGGCAACAAGGCCCCCGAGGTCATCATCAGCAGCGCGGATGTTGGCTATGCGGGCTGGTTCTCGCTCTATCCCGCTCCCGCCAACCTTCCCCTGTTCCACCGGCTGCCATAGGACGCACGGAGAAAAGGAAGGGGGCGGATGAGTCATCACCCGCCCCCACGAACATCCATCAGGCCAGAAGCCGGATTACAGGCTCGTCTCCAGGAGATTGACAATCCGCTGCCTGCGTTCGTTTACATAGTTCTCGATGTTGCAGAAGGTCATGCCGTAGGACAGGGTCTTGTTGGCGAACTTGTAGAAGATGCGATCGTCCGGCTCGACTCCCGAAATCACATACTTGTGGAAGCCGTCTTTCAACGCCTGCTTTCCGAAATCATCAACGGCAATATCCTTCAAGGCGAGCATCAGCGGCTCAAAGTAGATCGCACTGATTCCCTGATCGAACACATGGGCCTGTCCCTCGGCCCCCAGCGTCGGCCAATCCACTTCGATCTCGAGGTGATAGCCCAGGAAGTCATCAAACTCCTTCTGCCATTTCGGGAAGGTGTTCTTCTGATACTCCGCGATGGCTCTTCTCTCGGGCAATCCCATGATGCGCTCGCTTTCGTGTGGCTGGACAACGGAATCGTACGGCGAATGAAGGCATACAATCTGATCCAAGCTGACGTACTTGGACACGCTGTAGATACCTCGAACCGGCTTGGGGAATCAACCCGGAGTGAAATAGCCCAGCCCATCAGTGGAAGGGGAAAGGCAAGCAGAAACATTCGAACGCTCCGCTTCTGGTCGGGGTACCCGCCGACCCATGAGGAGTACCTACGCATCATGGGGTCCCAGGAGCGGTGAGGAGCCCCGCCGGTCGCGTTTGGCTCGGGAAGGAGGCGGGGAGGGCCGTCACGCCCTGGTCACAGGCTACCGGGTATGTGGCGCGGCGCCTCTATTCACAGGAGAAGAATCCCAGATGCGAATCATGAAGAGGCCTGTCCACCGAGGGGTGGCGGGCGCCGTATTGTGTGCATTCCTGACAACCGCCTGCGACAACTCCGAGCAGTCCGATCTGGGGAGTCGCCAGGGCACTGAAACGGGGCAGGGTCGCAGTCCCATCCTCGGGGGCGCGAGTACCGTTCCGGATGCAAGTCACTCCGGGGTTGTCGCCTTCTCCGCCAAGCTGTTCTGCAGCGGCGTGATGCTGACGAACACGACCTTCCTCACCTCGAGACACTGTGGTGTCACGCAGGTCTTGCCGTCCCAGACGGTGAAGGTCTACATGGGCAACCTCAACGACCAGATGCTTCCCGCCGATGGCTCGGTCCAGGAGCGGAAGGTGAGCTCCGCCAAGGATCTCGAGCTTTCCCCTGGCGTGTTCGAGGATGCCACGCTCGTGACGGTGGATGCTCCCTTCGCCATCAAGAATGCGAGCGGCCAGTCGGTGTTGAACGGTTACCGGAGAAGCCTGTATCCCAAGAAGGTCACCGACATGATCGGTGAAACTGTCGAGTGCTTTGGCTATGGAAAGAATAGCGCGGAGCCAGGTGCTGGAACGGCGGGGCAGGGGACCCTCCGGAAGACGACGTTGAAGACGGAGGCGTCCGCCAGTCGTCCGAATCGGGTCCTTCTCGCGCCGCACGCCAACATGGTCTATTCGGGGGACTCGGGAGGGCCCTGCATCATCAGGGTTCCCGACCCGGACTGTGCCGGCGGGTGCCTCACGGGCATCACCGATGAGGTGGGCTACGAGCCTGGGCCGCCGATCGAGTACTTTGCCTATCAAATCGCCGCCGAAACCCTCCGAGGGTGGGTTTCCTCGAATGTCAGCGGACTTCAGCCGGGGAATGCCTCGTCGACCGACAAGGACAAGAAGCTCAAGGGATCCGCGGACGCCCCGGATGGAGGCTCGAGTGGGTTGATGGCTGTCTTCGCGGCGAGCCCGGCGACGGTCGAGTTCTGGGCGGGCGGCTCACTGATGGGCACGGCGGTGGCCAACCTGCCCACGTCGACCGGGCGGAACAATGGCTTCGAGTTCGAGATTCCGGCGGCGTACCAGACGGGCTACCGGCTCGAGGTGAAGGCCGTGGTCCGGGATGATGCGAACCAGCTCCTGCTCCACCTGGCGGGCTCGCCGATGACGATCATCTCCGGCACCCCCCAGGGCACGGACATCATCCAGCGCAAGTACGAGTCCCTGCAGGACGCGCGCGGGCCGCTGGGTTCCCCGCTGCCCTCACCGCAGGGAGACGAGCGCGAGGCTCCGGATGGAGAGGGGCGCCTGCGACACTTCACCTCGGGTGCCATCTACTGGAAGTCTCGCGCCGAGCAGCCCGCCTTCGCCGTCCATGGCGCCATCTACTCCCGCTATGAGTCCATGGGGGGCGTGCAGAGCCGGCTGGGCTGGCCCACCGCTGACGTGAAGGCGGACACCAAGGGTGGGCTCGTCGGCAGGTTCCAGAATGGCAGGCTCTATCACCACCCCAGCACGGGCACCTTCGCCATCTACAGCGAGAGGGTCCTCAGCACCTACCAGCAGCACGGAGAAGGCGGGAGCTCCGAGGGTTACCCCATCGCGGATGAGGTGACGGACTCGAAGGGTGGCGGTCTGGTGCGCATGCAGAACGGCGTCCTCCTCTACAAACTGGGGACCACCACTGCCTATGTCTCTCGTGGCGCCATCTTCCAGCGGTGGTCCTCGGATGGCGCGGAGAACGGTCGCCTCGGCTATCCCATCGCGGTGGAGGGGTCCATCACCTCGCCGAGCGGCACGCTCTTCCAGGAGTTCGAGAACGGCTTCCTCGTCCACCACACGCAGGTGGGGGCCCGGGCGATCTACACCAAGGCCATCCACAAGGCCTGGAGCACCTCCCGCACCACCTTCGATGCGGGTCTGCCCATCGCGGACGAGCGCGCCGCGGCCACCGGGGGCGCCATGGTCGAGTACCAGAACGGCGCCTTCTACTGGCACTCCCTCACGGGAGCGGTGGCCGTGAAGAACGGGTCCATCCGGCAGCACTGGAACCAGCGCGGCGCCGAGGGCGGCGTGTTGGGATACCCGGAGCAGTCCAGCACCAACGTGGGCAATGGCTATACCTACCAGTCGTTCAGGGGTGGAGCCATCTACTCCTCGGACGCGACCGGCCCCATCAGCCTCATCAATTCCATTGAAATCCATTACGAGTACCTGAGGGGGCGTAACGGAGGTCTGGGGTACCCCGTCTCCAATGTCATGACGTTCGGCGGTGGCGAGTACGTGCGCTTCACCGGCGGAGCCATCTCCTGGCACCCGTTGCTGGGCGCCTTCGAGGTGCACGGGGACATCTATGCCAAATACAAGACGATGGGAGAGTGGCAGGGGCTGCTGGGGCTCCCCGTCTCGGATGAGGAGTACGATCCGAGCACCGGCGGCCAGCTGAGCAAGTTCCTCTTCGGCACCATCCACTGGGTTCCTGGCAAGGCCACGGAGGTGCTGGGCCCCTATGTCACGGGGCACCGGTTCTTCCCCATGGACTACGACGGTGATGGGGATGATGACCTCGTCGTCCGTGGGCCCCATGGCCAGTTCATGGCCTTCCGCTCGGAAGGAGGACAGCTCTCCTTCGCTGGCATCCTGGTGAACACCTCGTGGACGGACGATTGGGGCTGGAACGCCGGTCATCGCTTCTTCGTCATGGACTACGACGGAGATGGAGACGATGACCTCGTTGCCCGCGACTCCTATGGTGTCTTCTCCGCCCTGCGGTCGGAGCGCACCCAGTTCGTCGCGACCGGAGCGCTCTTCACCAACCCGGGCATGGCGGATGAGACCGGCTGGAACGCTGGTCATCGCTACTTCGTCATGGACTACGACGGAGATGGAGACGATGACCTCGTTACCCGCGACGCCTACGGCTACTTCACCGCGATTCGCTCGGAGCGGACCCACTTCGTCGGCACGCCTGCGCTCTACATCAACACCGGTATGAACGATGCGGCTGGGTGGAATGCCGGTCATCGCTACTTCGTCATGGATTACGACGGAGATGGAGACGACGACCTCGTTGCCCGCGACGCCTACGGCCACTTCACTGCGATTCGCTCGGAGCGGACCCACTTCGTCGGCACGCCCGCGCTCTACGTCAACACCGGTCTGAAGGACTCGGATGGGTGGAACGAGGGCAACCGCTACTACGTCATGGACTTCGACGGCGACCACGACGACGACCTGCTCCTGCGTGATGCGGCTGGCACCTTCTCCCTCTTGAGCGCGGAGGGCAACGCCCTGGTTTATCGCGGCGTGGTGCTCAACACCCCGTACACGGATGCCTGGAACTGGGGCACTGGCCACCGCTTCTTCGTCATGGATTTCGACAAGGACGGTGATGACGACCTGGTGGGCCGTACCTCCGATGGTTCCCTGATTGGCTTCCGCTCCGATCGGACCGCCCTGGTGGAGACGGGGCTCCTCCTCAAGACACCGATGGTGGATGGCCCCTCCATCCCCCCGCCGCCGAACCCCTGCGACACCGATCCCTCCCTTTGTGAGGATCCGTGCGATACCGATCCCCAGCTCTGTGAGCCGAACCTGTGCGAGCTCAAGCCCTGGTTGTGTGAGCCGAAGAGTCCGTAGGCGCAGGTTCTCCTGAGTGAAGAGGGGTGGCCTTCCGGGGCCACCCCTCTGTGCATCTTTCCTACGGAGCGGAGGAGCTTGCGCCGGTGACGATACCGCCGAGATAGGTGTTCACGACCTTGATGCTCGAAATCTTGGTGGGATCGCCGCCGTTCTTGGGCTCGTAGTCGACGGGATCCTCACTGAGGACGACGAAATCGGCGACCTTTCCGACCTCGATGCTGCCGATCCATGGATCCAGCTCCTTCTCCTTGGCTGCATCGAGGGTGACAGCCCGCAGCGCGTCGCGCACGGAGATCTGCTGTGGCGCGCCGAGCACATGCTGCTGGGTGAGCTCGGGGTAGGTCCACGTCTCGCGGGTGACGGCCTGGCGGATGAACCACAGCGGCCTGGGCACCGAGACGGGCGCGTCGCTGTGGAAGCTGAAGGGAATGCCGTACTGCTTGTCGTAGCCCGTCGCGTCAATATAGGCGGCGGCGTCTTTGCCCAGTTGGCGCTCGAAGACGGCGCCCCAGTAGGCGACATGGCCGATGAGATGGGTGAAGTGCAGCCTGACCTTGGGGACGGTGTTGCCGTCGAGCTGGTAGCTGCCATTGCGCAGGTTTCCAGCATCCTTCCACAGGGACTCTTCACCAACAGTGGCGTGGATGAGGGTCGCGGTGTGGTCGTTGGGCTGCTGCTGTTGCAGGGTGGCGTAGGCATCCAGCACCATGCGAATCGAGCGGTTGCCGTTGGCATGCGTCTCGAAGCGCCAGAGGCCCGTCTTCCAGAGGGGGCTGAGCTGGTTGATCAGGTAATCGCGGGAGAAGTCGATATGGCCATCGGGAGGGGCGCACTCGCTCGACGAGAGGTATTGAGGGCCGGAGGAGGTCTGCGACAGCGCCGCCGTGCAACCCTGGGTGGAACCATCGGCGATCATCTTGATGCCGTTGACGCCCAGGTCCTTGGGCCACTGGCAGGCCGAGTCCTCGAGAGGGTTGCACGAGGGGAGGATGGGCTTGCTGTTGAGGTGTTGGGTGGCGATGTCTGCCGGCACGACGGACAGCATTCGAGTCCCGGAGGCGGGACTCATGGCGAGCAGCCGGGTCATCTGCAGCGCCGCCTTGGTTTGAGCCATGCTGGTGAGGGTGGTGATGCCCGCCTGACGCAGCTCGGAGAGGACCTGGGTGGCGCCCTTGCGCCCGTCCTGGACGTACGTGTCCGGGTGTTGCAGGAGATCGCCGAGCACCTGGTCCTCGATGGCGGGGAAGAACACGTTGTAGGCATCGAGCTCGGTCAGGAGGCCGGTGTAGTGCTTACCGCCGTCGTCGTAGGTGACGGAGCACGGGTCGGTCGCGGTGGTGGTATTCCAGAGACTGCCCGCGGAGAGCGCGGGGGGCCATGCCTGCCCGTGCGCGGTGCGGACCTTCTTGAGCGCATCGAACGCGGCGCGGTTGACGTAGCCGAAGTGACCGGACTGGTCGATGATGAGCATGGGCCGCGAGCCAGGAATGAGCTTCTCGATGTATTGAGCGGGGCATTTCTTGAATTCGGCGCTCGAGGTGACCGCGTCATATTGCTGGCGGGACGGGTCGAGGTTCATGGCGACGACGAAGGTGTTGTGCGTGTCATTCTTCAGGGATTCGCCGAGCCTCTGGAGCGACTCC
Organism: Vitiosangium sp. GDMCC 1.1324; assembly: GCF_003044305.1. GTDB lineage: Bacteria > Myxococcota > Myxococcia > Myxococcales > Myxococcaceae > Archangium. The sequence continues at coordinate 309,282 of NZ_PZOX01000011.1, forward strand.
GAAATGAAGTTGCTGCACTGGCCGTTGCCTTCGGCGTAGGGCTGGGGGCGGCAGGCGCCGACGAGGCTGACGAGGCCTGTCTCCTGCTGCATCAAGCCCACGACGTGCATGTGAGAGTCCAGGAAGCCGGGGAGCAGGGTCTGGCCAGAGTCGAGCTTGACCACCTTGGTCTGATCGTCGGCGAAGGCCATGACCTCCTGCTCGGTACCGACGGCGACGATGAGACCGCGCGCATCGACGGCCACTGCCTTGGCGACGGTGTCCCGGGCGTCCATGGTACGGACCTTGCCGAGGAACACACGGGAGGCAGTCTTCGCGCCGTGGCGTGCCGGGGTGCTCGCGCATGCCGCGAGGACGGAGGCCGTGAATACAGTGGCCAGGAGGGTTGTTCTGGGTGCAGACATTCGAGATGAAGTCCTAAGGGGATGAGAGAGGGTGGTCCGTGCACATGCGGAGGGGCCGCTGTGCGGGATGTGTGGCTTTCGCGGGACCACGGCCTCTGGTGTTGGTGTGACTTCAAACAACCCAGCAACGCATGTGCCACTTCGAAGCTCTCGACTCGATAGGGGTCTTTCCGCGTGCTTACGCCCGTGAGGTTCCTCGCGGCGGGTCAGTTGACGCGTCAGCCGGGGCGCTGACGCGTCAGCTGGAGTCATGACGCGTCAGCCGGAGCCATGGCACATCAGGTTTCGAGCAGGAGCTGCTGGGGCGTTCGCATCGACGCCGCAGGCATGGAGGAGGGGGCCTCCATCGCTTGGGGGGCGCACGAGCAGTTCGAGTCCTTTGCCGTGGGGCTATTGCTGAGCCCGAAGCTCCACGACTCGCTGGCGGACCTCGTTCATGTCCAGCGCGCGCACCTGGCGGATGAGTTCCTCGAGATCCGTCGCCGACAGTGCTCCCGCCCGCTCGAAGAGCATGAAGCCGTCGCGGAAGGCCATCACCGTGGGGATGGAGCGGACCGCGAACGCGTCGGTCAGCTCCGGCTCCTTCTCGGTGTCGACCTTCCCGAAGCGGATGTCCGGGTGCTGGTCGCTGGCCTGCTCGAAGACGGGGGCGAAGGCGCGACATGGGCCACACCAGTCAGCCCACCAGTCGAGGAGGACGATCCCCTCCTTCGACACGACGTCCTTGAAGTTGTCCTTGCCAATTTCCATGGTCGCCATGGCTCTCACCCTGTGTCTGCTTCCTGGAGAGTGCCAGTGCGGCCTCGAAGGCTGGTAGGGCCGCCCAGCGGGAAGGCTGCCAGACGATTGGCGCGTTGCCTGGAGTGCGCCACCCACTCCGTCGCGTTCGCACAACTCCCCGCCATCTGGAGGGGGCGCTACGCCACCCCGCTCACGTCCCCGTAGTGCCGATCGTACTGTTGCCGGAGCACGAACTTCTGCGCCTTGCCGGTGGTCGTCTGCGGCATCGCCCCGAGCAGGACGATGGACTTCGGTACCTCGAACCCACCGAGGTGCTGGCGGCAGTGGCCGATGATGTCGGCCTCGGTCGTGGAGGCGCCGGGCTTGAGCACGACGAAGCCGGTGACCGCCTCGGACCAGCGCGGGTGCGGCAGGCCCACGACCGCGACCTGCAGGACCGCGGGGTGACGCAGGAGGATCTCCTCCACCTTGATGGACGGGACGTTCTCGCCGCCGGTCTTGATCATGTCCTTCTTGCGGTCCACGAAGAGGAGCTGGCCGTCGGCGTCGAACATGCCGAGGTCACCGGTGTGGTGCCAGCCGAATGCGCGCGCCCGCGCGGTTGCCTCCGGGTCCTTGTAGTAGCCGAGCATCACGTTCGGCCCGCGATGGACGATCTCTCCCACTTCGCCGCGCCCGAGCAGCCGGCCTTCATCGTCCATGATGGCCGTCTCGTTCGTCACGACCGAGTCGCCCCAGTACGAGCCGAACCGCTTGAGCTGCTGCTCCGGCTTGAACATGGTCGTCGCCGGGTACATCTCCGTCTGCCCCGACGCGAGCGCGAAGCCTCCCGGGCAGAACTTCTCGATGAGCTCCACGAGCAGCGTGCGCGCCATGGGCGCCATGACGTAGAGGCACAGGCGCAGGCTGGACAGCTTCGTCGCCGGACGCGCCGGGTGCGCGAGCATCGCGCCGTACATGATCGGCAGGCCCAGCAGGAGCGTGATGCCGCGCTGCTCGATGGTCGCGAGCATCGCGCCCGGCTCGAAGGCGCGCCGCACGACGATGGTCGCGCCGGCGAGCAGGAACGACATCGAGACGGCGTGCTGCGCGCAGTGGAACATCGGGAGCACGCAGAGGGTCGAGTCGCTCGGCCGCAGCCCGAGCTCGAAGAGGTTTCCGCTGATCGCCGCGTGCACCGACGCGTGCGAGTGCATGACCCCCTTCTGCTGGCCGGTGGTGCCACTCGTGTACATGATCTGGGCGAGCTGGCCGCTCTCGATGTCCACCTCCGGCAGGGTGCCGCGCTGGCCCTTCAGCGTGTCGAGGAAGGCGGTCGTGTTCCCGCCGGGCGAGGCCTGCCCCTCGGGGACGCAGACGATGATGCGGGTGCCGAGCGCGTCGAGCACTACCCGCAGCTCCGGCTTCGCGAGGAACTCGGCGTCGATGACGACGTGCGTCGCCTCGGCATGCTCGAGGATGTAGCGGACGGCATCCACGGCGAGGCCGGTGTTGATGGGCACCCAGACGAGGCCCGCCTTGTAGATGCCGATGAACGCCGTGACCATCTGCGCCGAGTTGCCGCAGAGCATGGCGATGCGAGCGCCCCGGGGAAGGCCCTGCGCGAGCAGGTAGTGCGCGAACGCGTTCGATCGCCGGTCGAGCTCCGCATAGGAGAACTCGAGCTCGCCGTCGACGAGCGCCGTCTTCTCCGGCCAGCGCAGCGCCGACCGGTGGATGACGTCTCCCAGAGAGACTCGGCTGATGCGCCTGTACTGCGCTTCCTGGGTCGCGGACATCGGTGCTTCACTCATGCTGCCTCTTTTCCTTTGGGCGAGACGATCGCGACGACGTGGCGTGTCGGCACTTGCGCCCCGACCGTGACGTTCACCGCCGTGACGACGCCGTCCATGGGCGCGACGAGCGGCGACTCCATCTTCATCGCTTCGAGCACCACCAGCACGTCGCCCCGCGTCACGGTCGCGCCGACCTCGGCGTTCACCCGGATGATGCGGCCATCCATCGGCGCGCGCAGGCGGCCGTCGCTGGCGCGCTCGCGCTCGGAGGGGAGCCGGAAGGAGACGTCGCGGAGGTGGCGCGTGACGCCGTCGAGCGAGCACCACAGCGTCCCCCCCGCGCGCCGGTACCGGACCGCGCGGCGCCTTCCTGCCACTTCGAGCTCGGCGTGCTCGGCGGCGATGGAGCGCAGGGAGAGCGCGACACAGGTGTCGCCGATGCGAACCTCGTACTCCGCCGGCGCAACGGGGCGGACCGATGCGCGGAACTCCGATGCCCCATCATTCAGGACGATCGGCACGGGCAGGGAGTAGGAGCTGCTCCAGCCGGCGAGCGGTACGTCGAAGCCTCCCCGCTGGGCGAGCGCCACCGCGTCGTCGTGGAAGAGCAGGGCGGCCAGGACGGCCTGGTCCTCGGCGGACGCCTGCCCGAGCGTACGCAGCGTCTCCGGGGGCAGGTGCGCGGCGACGAAGCCCGTGTCGTACCGGCCGGAGCGGAACGCCTCGTGTGCGAGGACGTGCTGGAGGAAGGTGCCGTTCGTCGTGACGCCGAACGCCGTCAGCTCCCGCAGCGCCGCGGCCAGCCGCTCGCGCGCCGTCTCGCGGTCCGGCCCGTGCGCGATGAGCTTGGCCTGCATGGAGTCGTAGAACGGCGTGATGTCCTGGCCCTCGCGCACGCCGTGGTCGACGCGGACGCCCTCGCCGGCCGGTGGCACCCACGCGAGGAGCCGTCCCGTCTGGGGAAGGAACCCCTTGGCCGGGTCCTCCGCGCACAGCCGCACCTCGATGGCATGCCCGCGGAAGGCGATCTCTGGTTGCGTCAGCGGGAGCGGCTCGCCGTCGGCAACACGCAGCTGCCACTCGACCAGGTCGAGCCCCGTCACGAGCTCTGTCACCGGGTGCTCGACCTGCAGGCGCGTGTTCATCTCCATGAAGAAGAAGTCGCCGTTCGGCGCGAGGAGGAACTCGATGGTACCCGCGCCGCGGTAACCGATGGCGCGGATCGCCTGCACCGCCACGGCCCCCATGCGCTCGCGAAGCGCCGGCGTGACGGCCGGGGACGGGCTCTCCTCGACCACCTTCTGGTGCCGCCGCTGGATGGAGCAGTCGCGCTCGCCGAGGTGCACCGCGTTCCCGTGCTCGTCCGCGAAGACCTGCACCTCGACGTGACGCGCGCCTTCGAGCGCTCGCTCGAGAATGAGCTCGCCGCTGCCGAAGGCGTTCGTCGCCTCCGAGCGCGCGGAGCGGATGGCGTCGAGCAGTGCGCCGGGCTCGCGGACGAGGCGCATGCCGCGCCCGCCACCGCCTGCCGCCGCCTTCACCATGAGGGGGAACCCGATGCGATTGCCCTCACGGACCAGGGCCTCGTCGTCGAGCGACTCGCCGGGACGGGCCGCCTCGTAGCCGGGGATGCACGGCACGTCGGCGGCCTGCATGCGCAGCTTCGCCTGCCGCTTGTTTCCCATCAACTCGATGGCATCCGCCGGCGGCCCGATGAACACGAGGCCGGCCTCCGCGCACGCGCGCGCGAAGTCTTCGTTCTCCGAGAGGAATCCGTACCCGGGATGGATGGCGTTGGCGCCGGACGCCGCCGCCGCCGCGAGCACCCGCTCGATGGAGAGGTACGACTCCTTCGCTGGCGCCGGTCCCAGGTGCACCGCCTCGTCGGCGAGCCGCACGTGAGGCGCGTCCCGGTCGGCGTCGGAGAATACGGCGACCGTGCGCAGGCCGAGGCGGCGGCAGGTCCGCAGCACGCGCACGGCAATCTCGCCCCGGTTTGCCACCAGCACTTTGTGAATGCGCTTCATGGTTTCCCTCGCTACAGCCGGGCGACGCCGAAGGTGTTGGGCGAGAGCGTGCGGCGCGCGGCCTCCTCGCACGTCGCCAGGATGAACCCGAGCACCCGCCGCGTGTCCCGCGGGTCGATGACGCCGTCGTCGAACAGCCGCGCGCTGCAGTGGAAGGCATCCGACTCGCGCTCGAACTGCTCGATGAGCGGTCGCGACATCTCCTTCAGCGCCTCCTCGTCGACAGGCTGGCCGGAGCGCCGGACCTTCTCGGCGAAGACGATGGACAGCACCTTTGCCGCCTGCTCGCCACCCATCACCGCCGTGCGCGCGTTCGGCCAGGCGAAGATGAATCGCGGGTGGAACGCGCGGCCGCACATGCCGTAGTTGCCAGCGCCGAAGGCACCACCGAGCAGGATCGTCACCTGCGGCACGGTCGCGTTGGCCACCGCCTGCAGCATCTTCGCGCCGTGCTTCACGATGCCACCCTGCTCCGATTGAGTGCCCACCATGTAGCCGGTCGTGTTCTGCAGGTAGACGATGGGCGTCCTCGCCTGACAGCAGAGCTGGATGAACTGCCCCGCCTTCGTCGAGCCCTTCTGAGTGATGGGCCCGTTGTTGCCGATGATGCCAATCGACCGGCCCTCGATGCGCGCCCAACCGCAGACGGTGAGCGCGTCATAGTCGTCCTTGAAGGGTGCGAAGTCCGAGCCATCCACGAGTCGCGCAATCACCTCGCGGCAGTCGTAGGGCCGCCGGTGGTCGATGGGCACGACGCCACACAACTCCTCCACCGCGTAGCGGGGTGGCTCGAAGGCAGAGCGCGCGGGCGGCGGCAATGCGTCGTTCCACCCGAGCGACGCGATGATCTCGCGCGCGATGCGGATGCCATCGGCGTCGTCCTCGGCGAGATGGTCAGCGGTGCCGGCAAGGGTGGCGTGCATCTCCGCGCCGCCGAGCTCCTCGTCCGTGGCGACCTCGCCTGTGGCCGCGAGTAGGAGGGGCGGGCCCGCGAGGAACACCTTCGCCTTCCCGCGGACCATGACGACGTGGTCGGAGAGCCCCGGAATGTACGCGCCGCCAGCGGTGCTCGAACCGTGGACGACGGTGACCTGGGGGATGCCGGCCGCCGACAGCTTCGCCTGGTTGTAGAAGGTCTCCCCGCCCGGGACGAAGATCTCCTGCTGGTAGAGCAGGTTCGCGCCGCCGCTCTCGACGAGCGACACGACGGGCAGCCGGTTCTCGAGCGCGATCTCCTGCGCGCGCAGCGCCTTCTGGACTCCCCAGGGCGTCGCGGTGCCGCCCTTCACGGCGGAGTTGTTCACGAACACGAGGCAGCGCACGCCCGAGACGAAGCCGATGCCGATGATGGTGTTGCCGCCGGCAAGCGAGCCGTCGGTGTCGTCGTGGTGCTTGTAACCGCAGAGCGTCGAGAGCTCGAGGAAGGGGGAGCCACGGTCGAGCAGTAGCGCCAGCCGTTCGCGCGGCAGGAGCTGTCCGCGCTTCTGGAACTTCTCGCGGGCCTGCTGCTCGGTGTCACGCGACTTCTGCTCGATGGCGCGCAGCTCGGCGACGCGGGCGAGCATCTCCTTCCGGTGCGTGGTGAAGGCGGAGGAGGTCGGTTCGATGCGGGAGACGAGCGTCGGCATATCACTCCTCCTTAGCCGCGCGACTTGCGAGGCTGGGTGCCCATTGTCTTGCTGATGATCCCGAGCATCACCTCGTCGGCTCCGCCGCCGATGGAGCCGAGGCGCAGGTCGCGGTAGGCGCGTGCGAGGGGGTTGTCCCAGGTGAAGCCCATGCCGCCCCAGTACTGGAGGCACCCATCGGCGAGCTCTCGGGCGAGGCGGCCCGACTTGAGCTTGCACATCGAGGCGAGCTTCAAGACCTCGGGGTCGTCCTTGTTCTCGACGTACAGCTCGACGGTCCGGTAGATGAGCGCCCGGAGTGCCTCGACCTCCGTCTGCAGCTCGGCGAGCCGGAAGTGCACGGTCTGGTTGTCGAGAATCGGCTGACCGAACGCCTTGCGCTGACGCGTGTACTCGGCCGTCTGCGCGATGAGCCGGTCGAAGGTGACGAGGGTGCTCGCGGACACGAAGAGCCGCTCCTCCTGGAACTGCTGCATCTGCATCGCGAAGACGCGCCCCTCCTCGCCGATGAGGAAGCGCACCGGCACGCGCACACTGTCGAAGAAGAGCTGCGCCGTGTCGGATGCCCACATGCCGAGCTTGCGGATCTTCGACTTCGTGATGCCGGGGCGGTCCATCGGCACGATGATGAGCGACTTGTTCGCGTGCGCCGGCCCGCCGCCCGTGTTGGCGAGCAGGCAGATCCAATCGGCCTGCATGCCGTTGGTGATCCACATCTTGCTGCCGTCGATGACGTAGTCGTCGCCGTCGCGGCGCGCGGTGGTCGTCACCCCCGCGACGTCGGAGCCGGCGCCAGGTTCGCTCACCGCGATGGAGCAGACGCGCTCGCCGGCGAGCGTCGGCGCGAGGAACTCCCGTCGCAGCGCGTCGCTGCCGAAGCGGGCGAGGGCGGGCGTCGCCATGTCGGTGACGACACCGATTGCCATCGGCAGCGCGCCGCAGGTGCAGTGGCCGAGCTCCTCGGCGAAGGCAACCGAGAACGACGCGTCGAGCCCGAGCCCTCCAAACTCCGACGGCTTCGTGATGCCGAGCAACCCGAGCTCACCGAGCTTCCGGAACACCTCTCGCGCCGGGAAGATCTCAGCGGCCTCCCAGGCGTCGACATGCGGGTTCAGTTCCTGTTCGACGAACTTGCGGACGGTCTGGCGGATGGCGCGGTGTTCCTGGGTCTGCTTCATGGGCTTCCTCGGTGGACTCGAGAGCGTGCGAAGGGTCAGAGAAGCTGTTCCGGTACCTCGACATGGCGCGCGCGCAGCCATTCGCCGAGCGCCTTGCCCTGCGGGTCGAAGCGGGTGGACGACGCGACGCCTTCACCGAGGAGGCCCTCGATGACGAAGTTCAAGGCGCGCAGGTTCGGAAGCACGTGCCGGTGAATCGTGAGCTCGCGTGTCTCTGGCAGCAGCGCGCGCAGCCTCTCCTCCGTGAGGGTGTGCACGAGCCAGCGCCACGCCTCCTCGGTGCGGACCCACACGCCGATGTTCGCGTCCCCGCCCTTGTCCCCACTGCGTGCCAGGGCCACCCGGCCGAGCGGCACGTGCTGGGTGGGCCCCGATGGCAGTGGCGCCGGCAGCGTCGGCGCCGGAACCGCTTCGAGCGCGCGCGTCTCGTCCGGCGGCGCCACGTCGGTGCGCGTCCCATCCGGGAGCACCGCGACGTGCGGCACCTTCCGCGCATCGACCCAGGCCGGCGTGTAGACGCCGAAGGGTGAGGCGTCGCCGGGCGGCGTGGTCATGAAGAAGCCGGGGTAGCTGGCCAGCGCGAGCTCCACCGCGGCGCTGCTGAAGTGGCGTCCGACGACCTTCGCATCGGCATCCTTCGTGGTGACGCGCAGCGTCGCCGAGGCCTGCTCCTCGCTCGGTGCGTCGACGTGGTCAGTGCGAGCGAGGGTGTAGACGACCTCGGCCGGTCGCGGGTCGAGCGCCGCATCGAACTGCGCCCGCACGAGCGCCGCTTTCTCCTCGATGTCGAGGCCGACGAGCACGAAGCTGGCCTCGTTGCGGAACCCGCCGAGCCGGTTCAGGCATACCTTCACGTTCGGAGGAGGCGGTTCGCCGCGCACGCCCGACAGGCGCACACGGTCGGTGCCAGCGGCTTCGACCGTGATGGTATCGAAGCGCGCGGTGGCGTCGGGGCCCGCATAGCGAGGGCTGGCAATCTCGTAGACGAGCTGGGCCTTCACGGTATCGACGGTGACGGCGCCGCCGGTGCCCGGATGCTTCGTGATGATGCTCGAGCCGTCGGCGAAGATCTCCGCGAGCGGGAAGCCGGGCCGGCGCGAGTCGAGCTCACCGAAGAATGCGAAGTTGCCACCGGTGGCCTGCGCTCCGCACTCGAGGACATGGCCAGCGACCATGGCGCCAGCGAGGCGGTCCCAGTCGTGGCGCTTCCAACCGAAGTGGGAGGCGGCGGGGCCGACGACGAGCGAGGCATCGGTCACGCGCCCCGTGACGACGATGTCCGCGCCGGCGTCGAGGCACGCCGCAATGCCCCAGCCGCCGAGGTACGCGTTCGCCGTGAGGGGCCGGCCGAAGCCGAGCTCGTCCGCTCGTCCCACGAGGTCATCGCCTTCGACGTGCGCGACGCGGACGGACAGGCCGAGCTTCGCGGCGAGCGCGCGCAGGTCGTTCGCGAGCCCCCCCGGGTTGAGGCCGCCGGCATTCGCGACGATGCGGACCTTCTTCTGGACGGCGAGGCCGAGTGTCTCCTCGAGCTGGCGCAGGAACGTCCTGGCGTACCCACCTGCCGGGTTCTTCTGCCGGTCGCGGCCCAGGATGAGGAGCGTCAGCTCGGCCAGGTAGTCGCCGGTGAGGACATCGAGCGGGCCGCCCTCCAGCATCTCACGGAACGCGGAGAAGCGGTCGCCGTAGAAGCCGGATGCATTGCCGATGCGCAGCGATCGAGCGTCCATCGCACCTCCCGTGCCAGTGAGTGAAAAGTCTGTACCCCCCATCCGGAAAAAAGCAAGCGTGATTGCTTTTTTCTGAGCAATGCAACAGGGTAGGCGCATGAGCGGTACGGCGAACGGCGCGACGAGGCAGGAGCAGGAACGCAGCCGTGTGACGCGGCAGAAGCTGATGGCGGCAGCCATCGAGGTGCTCGTGGAGCAGGGCTGGGCGGGGGCGACGACCGGCGCCATCGCCGAGCGGGCGGGGGTGTCGCGGGGCGCTTGCCAGCACCACTTCCCGACGCGGGCGGCCCTCGTCGCGGCCGCGGTCGAGCATGTCTTCCACCAGCAGACCGAGGAGATTGCACGGCGCGCGAAGGGCCTGCCGCAGAGCCGGCGACGCGTCGAGCCCCTGCTGAACCTGCTCTCTGACGTCTACGCCGGTCCGCTCTTCACGGCCGCGACGCATCTGTGGGTGGCGGCCGTGGTCGACAAGGAGCTGAAAGCACTTCTGCTGCCGCTGGAGACGCACTTCGGCCGGGAGGTGCACCGGCTCACCGTCGAGCTGCTCGGCCTCGATGAACGCGACCGCGATGTCCGTGACGCCGTGCGCGCGACACTCGACCTCCTCCGTGGTCTGGCGCTCGCGAACCTGCTCCACGACGACACCGCCCGGCGCCGCAAGGTGCTCGCCCACTGGGCGCGTACACTCGAGGCGCAGCTCACGCCGACGAGCGCGACGCAGACTGACTGAGGCGCAGTCCGAGTGGAGCTGGAACGCGAGCAGCCGACCATGCCCTGATAGCTAGGAGCCAGCACCCCTCGGCGTCGACCCTGGCCTGTGGGCGACGGGCCAGACGCCGTGGACCCCGCGCGGCGTGTTCCACCACCTCAGGTCAGATCCAGAATTCGCTGGAGGCTCTGCTGCACGGAACGAAGATTGGCCGGCCAGTCGGCATCGTTCAGATGACCGGCATAGTCCGTCGCCCATTCGAGCGTCCAGTGGACGTACAACCGCATGAGCCCTCCGCGGTGAGACGCATCGAGCTGCCGCTCCTGCTTCAAGTAGGCGGGGATGCAGCCCATGAGGAATCCGTATCCCTTGTCGAGCATCTCATCCCGCTGGAATCCGCTGTCCCGCCTCTCTTCGAGAACGTCGAGGATGAATGCCTGCCAGATGAAGTAATCGTTGGGATCGACCCAGTCATTTCCCTCCGCCTGGCCCGATTCGTAGAGACGGTTGGCTTCATCCATGTCGTCGAGCATCTGCTTCGCAATCACGTGCAGATGCCGCGTGAGGGATGCCGGTATGAACTCCTTGGGCGAGCCCTCGTCATGGAGCGTCCGGAGATGATTCCTGAGCGACTGGATGACGGGCAGGTCGTTGCTGGTGTCGCCGTCCTTGGCCTCGAACCGTTCCTCGTACACTCTCAGTGCGGCGAGGAGATGCGCCAGCTGCTCCTTGCTGAGCTCTATTCTTGCCATGCGCACAGCATAGGGCCGCCATGGCCACACCGTCGGAGGAGACCTACGATGGCCGGTCCTTCCGAAGGCCCGCGACACGGAGCCCGTTCGTGAACTGAACCTCGCCCTTGACAGGAGCCTCGCGAGAGGGGAATGTCTCGGTGGTTTTTGAGTTTGATTCTCAAAATCAGTATTCCGGCCAAAGAGGGTCCCGGTGACCTCTTGGGATGGAGTGGGGTTGTCATGAGGAATCCAGCCTTCTCGTTGTTGCTCATGAGTTCCGTTCTCGCGAGCTCCCTCGTCCACGCGGAGCAGTTCAAGGGCGTCGACGGACAGACCGTGGAGATGGGCCCTCCGAAGCGGGTGGTCGCGGTCAACTCCTCGCTGGTGGAAATCCTGTTCGGACTCGGCAAGGGGGACACCATCGTCGGAACCGACGTGGGGGGGACCTACCCGCCCGAGCAGGAGAAGATCGCGAAGGTCGGCCACCCCTACCATCCCAGCGTCGAGGGCATCATCAGCCTGAAGCCGGACCTCGTTCTCGCGACGGAGGAGAACCTGACGCCCTCCACCGCCACGCAGCTCCGGAGCGCCAAGATTCCCGTGTTGATCCTCGAGAACTCCGCCAGGGATGGGATGGACGGCTTGAAGAGGCGCATCGATGTCGTCGCGCGGCTCTTCCATGCCCAGGAGGCCGGGAAGCGGATGACCCAGGAGCTCGACAAGCAGTGCGCGGAGCTGGGGAAGAAGAGCTCCTCGGTGAAGAAGAAGCCCCGGATCCTCTTCCTCTACGCCCACGGCCCTGGAGAAGCCTTCGTCTACGGGAAAGACACGGGCGTCCACGTGCTCATCGAGCTGGCGGGAGGTCAGAACGCCGCGGACTTCACCACGGGAACCAAGGTGCTGACGGCGGAGGGGATGGTGCTCGCGTCCCCCGATGCGATCATCATGTTGAACCGGGGCCTCGAAGCGGTGGGCGGAATCGACGGCGCCCTGAAGCTCCCGGGTGTGGCCCTGACTCCAGCGGGCCGGAACAAGAAGATCCTGGCCGTGGACAACAGCATCCGCTGGGTTGGTCCCCGCTTCCCCCAATTCGCTGACGCGATCTTCACGGCAATCCATGCGAAGCCTCAGCAGTGAGCTCATCTCGCGGCCGGGCGAGCACGCTCCGACGGCTCTCGGCAAGAGGACGAAGGGTCTGCTCGTCCTCGGACCGCTTCTGCTGCTCTGCGTCGTGATCTCCCTGGGGGTTGGGGCCGTCTCCATCAGCCCCGCCCAGGTGGTGTCCATCCTTCTCGAGCAGGTCGGTCTGCCTCCGTTTGCCGCGTTCACGGAGCAGCAGGCGGTGGTTCTCTACGCCATCCGCTTGCCGCGCGTCCTCCTGGGCGTCCTGGTCGGGGCCGCGCTCTCCGTGGCGGGCGTGGCCCTCCAGGGACTCTTCCGCAATCCGCTCGCAGATCCCGGTCTCCTCGGGGTGTCGGGCGGAGCCTCGTTCGCCGTGGCCGCCGTCACGGTGTTCAAGCTCCAGCTCCTCGGCTTCTACACCCTTCCGGTGGCGGCGTTCGTCGGGAGCCTCGTGGCCATCCTGCTCATCGCTTCGCTGTCCCAGGAGAACGGGAAGACCAACGTCGCGATGATGCTTCTGTGCGGGGTCGCCATCAACGCGCTCTGCGTGTCCGGAACGGGCCTCTTCACCTATCTCTCGACCGACGATCAGCTGCGGACCCTCACCTTCTGGCAGCTCGGCTCGCTCGCGGGAGCGACGTGGCCCCTGGTCTCCACCATCACCCCCCTGGTGCTGCTCTGCGCCGTGGGCATGCTGTTTCTCGCGAACCCCCTCAACGCCCTCCTCCTGGGCGAGGCGAACGCGCATCACCTGGGCATCTCGGTGGAGCGCACCAAGTGGAAGATCGTGGCGCTCGTGGCCCTGGGCGTGGGGGCGGGAGTCGCCGTCTCCGGGATGATCGGTTTCATCGGGCTCGTGGTTCCCCATCTCATCCGGCTGTGGCTCGGTCCCAACCACCGTGTCCTGTTGCCCCTTTCCGCGCTCCTGGGCGCGGCGCTCCTGGTCCTCGCGGATCTGCTCGCCCGCACCGTCGTGGTTCCTTCCGAGTTGCCCATCGGCATCGTGACGGCGCTCGCCGGTGCGCCCTTCTTCCTGTACCTGCTCTTGCGACAGCGAAGGACCCACGTCCTATGAGCCCGGTACTCGAGGTCCGCGACCTCCATTGCCAGCTCGGTGAGACGCGGCTCCTGTCCGGCATCCACCTGACCTTGGCGCCTGGCGAGCTGCTGGTGGTCATCGGACGCAATGGGGCGGGAAAGAGCACGCTCTTCAAACACCTGACGGGAGAGCTGAGCAGCCAGAGTGGCGAGGTGCTCGCCTTCGGCTCCCCCCTGGGCCACAGCTCGCGGACGGAGCTCGCCCGGAGACGGGCCGTGTTGCCCCAGAGCACGAACCTCCAGTTCGCCTACGAGGCCCTGGAGGTCGTGATGTTGGGGCGGATCCCCCACCAGCAGCACCGTCCGGAGTCGCGGGAGGACGTGCGGATCGCTCGCGCCTGCCTGGCGCGGGTCGGGCTCGAGGGGTATGAGGCGCGCAACTACCTGACGCTCTCGGGTGGAGAGCAGCAGCGTGTCCACCTGGCACGCGCACTCGCCCAGATTCATGACACCGCGGGAGACCGGTTGCTCCTGCTGGATGAGCCCACGAGCAGTCTGGACATCGCCCATCAGCACAAGGCCTTGCAGCTCGTAAAGGAGGCGACCCGGGAAGGCGTCGCGGCGCTCCTCATCCTCCATGACCTGAACCTGGTCGCCCAATACGCGGACAAGGTCCTGGTGCTCGCCGAGCGGAAAGCCATTGCATTCGGGGAGCCTCGCTCGGTCATGACGACAGACATCCTCACCCGGGCTTTCGACTACCCCATGAGCACCCTCCCGCATCCCTGGCTGGATTGTCCGATCATCGTTTCAGGCGAGCGTTCGTCGACACCCTCCTGAAGCGAGAGGGCCTCCGTCGATGCCCGACAGGACGAGGGAGGGGAAGGCCTTCTCTTGCTTCCCCGGGCAACAGGATTTCCGGACATTGATGTGATATCCTGGCTCGATTCCTGGGAAGGGGGCCTCACGCGATGCCGCTCGTGCCAGATGGTTACGGGGAGTTCGTCGTCATCAAGAGTCGGCCGGGACATCCACTGGGCCGGCTGAGCAGCGCGGAGTACCGGGACATCTACCGGAACATCCTCCACCCCCATTCGCCTTTTCACATCGTCCACCAGCACCGACTGAACGTGACGAATCACGTGATGAACGAGGTGCAGGCCGCCACGGCGGTGGAGCAGGCGGTCAGGAATCGCGCCGCCACGGTGCAGCAGCAGCTCACCAACCGGAACGCCACGATTCATCCCTATTCCTACGGGCTCGTCTTCATTCCGAAGACGCTCTACGAACTGGTGTTCCTCAACGAGCTGATGGAGCAGGAGGAAACGCTCGCGAGGTATGACCAGTGGGCCCTGGAACCGATGGCCCAGTACGAGGCCGCCCACGTCGACCCCGTCATCAACCTGGATGCGGAGAACATCGGCTGCTCGCTCGGGATGAACGTCCTCATCACCGACAAGCTGCGCGCCCTCCTGACGGTGCACGATCGGCACTTTCCGCTCTCCGGCGCCCAGCTCTGGAGCCTGATAAACCCGGAGCTGGCGCGCTTCAAGGCCCACATCCTTCGCGCGGCGGCCCGGCAGTCCCGCTTCAGGTATTTGAACCCGGCGAATGTGGCGAGCCAGATCAGCCTGGGCGAGCGCCTCAACGGGAGCCTGCCGCTGCGCACGAAGGTGGACATCCTCGTCCGGAGCCTGCGCGCCGCGATGCGGGTGGAGATGGAGAGCGCGGGGAGTCTGCTCCTCTACCGGGGCTCGGACTACGACGTCGACTCCCTGGTGGGCAGCAACGGGTTCCCCATCTCCTACAACACGAGCCTGTTCGCGACGCTCGTCTATGACCGGAACTTCAACACCTCGACGCCGGCCTTCATGCTGGAGAACCAGCGCAATGGGCACTGCATCCCCATTCCCTATCAAGACATGGTGCGCGCGAGATTTCCCTTCCACATTCCCTTCGGGAACACCTTGAAGCAGTTGCACGGGCACGACCAGGAGTCCCACGCCTGGACCAAGACGACGACGGCCTACTACAACAACCAGCTCGGCATCCTGGCGGCGAACTTCCCGGCGACGTCGCACCTGCACTACATGCAGTACCCCGTGAACAACCTGCAGACGTTGAACACCGAGTACCAGAACAACTACGTGCTGAAGAAGCGCATCATCTACAAGTGGAACGTGCCGGATCCGGAGGTTTCGAGCCGGAACCTGATGTGCAACTCCTGCGACGCCGTGCACGGAAGGTTCCCGTCCCTGGCGCGGCGTTGGCACATCTGTGACACGTGCAGCGCGGTGTACTGCTGGGCCTGCGGCTTCAGGCTGAAGTATTACCAGTTCCGGGACATGGACGAGGTCATCGGCGCGATGGACCGCGACTACTCGAACCCCGGAGTCCGCGCCTGCAAGTCCTGCGAGGGAAGCACCCGGTTGTTCAGCTGACCCTCTCCAGTTGGGGGTCTGAAGAGGCGGCGGCCGCCCTCCTGTTTAGGTGCCAAGACGGACGGGCGATGGGCTCACGCTCGGGAGGGGGAGGTCCTCGAACCCGGTCCACCCCCGCCCCGGCGCGCCAGCTCAGCGATCGTCCTCGTCTTCATCCTCCTCGTCTTCGTCGTCGTCTTCGTCCTCCTCCTCCTCCTCGTCTTCGTCTTCGTCCCCGTCCTCGGCGACCTGCCAGAGCTCGATGAGCTCATCGAGGAAGCTCTCCTCGTCTTCCGAGAGGTCATCGGCGCTCACGACCTCCTCGAGCCGGGCGACGATTCCGGCGAGTGCCGCCTTGGAGAGGTGATTGCCGAGCAGCTCGACGGTCTCCTCGAGCAGGTCCTCGTTCTCGATGTACCTGAGGCAGTGCTTGAGGACCTTCTGGGGCTCGAGGCGCAGGCCCATGGCCTCGAGCACCTCGCCCAGGTACTCGGCGATGCCCTCGAGCTCCTCGTCGGAGATGTCCCCGTCGACGCCCGCGGCCTGGAGGAAGAGCACGGCGAGCCGGGTCTCCAGGGGAACGTCACCCATGGCATCGAGCAGCGCGTGGTAGGCCTTCTCGTCCATGTCCGCGAGCTCGTGGGAGAGCTCCTCGATGACGGGCGAGTCGTCGCCCCAGGTGTCCTCGTCCACCTCGAGCGTCTCGAGCCGGCGGATGATCCACGAGTCGCCGCCGTTGTGCTTCTCGCTGATGAGGTAGCGATAGGGGATGTAGCAGTAGCCGTTGTCGCCCCAGTTGGTGCCCCACGAGTTGCGGACGATGAAGACCTTGTCTGCGTCCGAGTAGCCCACGCACAGCATCGCGTGGCCCCCGTGCGAGCCGCGCGCGGCCTCCTTGTCCGTGGGCATGGGCACCAGGCCCTTCTGGCGCTGCGCGTCGAAGGACTTGTAGAGCGAGATGCCGAAGATGATGGGGTAGCCCTCGGCGAGGCAGCGCTTCCAGGCCTCGAGGTTCGTGGGCACCTGCTCGGTGTCCTCGATGACGAACTGCTGGGCCTCCTCGTAGGCCTCCTCGCTGGGCTCCTCGTTGACGGTCTCCTTGTCGAAGGGCCAGGTCTCCTCCGAGCAGGCGCCGTGCTCCTTCAGGCCCTCGATGGCGTTGGCGATGATGGAGCCCTCGTCCTTGATGTCATCTCTCTCGAGGGCGCGGGCGTTGTAGTAGATGAACAGGCGGCTGACGTCGTACGCGTCCTCCTCGAGGTGGCGCTTGACGAGGTACTCGTATGCCCCCGCCACCGCGTTGGCGACGCAGCTGTTGGTCTCGCCCTGGTTCTCGATGGTGGTCAGGTACGGGCGGAGATCCACCTTGGGCGGGAGCGCGCGATTGCCGAGGCGCTCACCGCCATACTTCTTCGTCCCCGGCCTGGGTGCCGCGAACTTGTAACCGGAGACACGTCGCGCCGAGCCATCTCCGCGCTGGATGATGAATGACATGCTACCCCTTGCCAGCCGCCAATGAGTGAAGAGGTCGGGCGATTCGCCGTGGCGGCTCCAGGCGCGACTATGCCGCGTTGCCCGGGGCGAGGGGAGGTGGAGTGTGAGGCCCTCAGTCGATGCCCGTCACCAGCCAGGTCACCGCCTGCCAGCGTCCGTCCGGAGGCCCGGCACGAGGTCATGTCTCCTTGCCACGGTGCTGGCGCGCCAGCTCGATGGCTCGAGCGAGCCGCTGCACGGCATCGCGGGCTCGGGAAGCGGGCAGCGCGGCGAATCCGAGCAATAGTCCATCGAGCCGCTCCTTCGCCGGGCTGGCCTGATGGAGCGACAGCGATCCTGGCGCGAGGCCGAGAGCTTCCGCGTGGGCCACCACCGCGTCGTCGCGGACACCCGTCAAGCGCACGAGCAGGTGGAGCCCGCTCGTCGCGTGCTCGATCTGGAGGTACGGTGAGCCGAGCTCGTCTAGAGCGCGCAACAGAGCCGCGCGCCGCTCCGCGTAGAGCGTGCGCATCCGGCGCACGTGACGAGCGAAGTGCCCCTCTCCGAGGAAGTCGGCAGCCGCGCGCTGCAAGGCGAGCGGTGGGGCGGGATGCAACAGGTTGGCGACTCGGGCGAGCGGTTCACGAGCCTTGTCCGGCACGACGAGGAAGCCGAGCCTCAGGGTGGGGAACATCGACTTGCTGAAGGTCCCCGCGTAGAGCACCAGCCCCCTGTCGTCGAGGCTCTTGAGCGCGGGCAGGGGCGTCGAGGCGTACTGGTACTCGCCGTCGTAGTCGTCCTCGACGATCCACGCGCCCGAGCTGCGCGCCCAGGCCAGGAGCGCCAACCTGCGAGGCAGCGAGAGCGCCATGCCCAGCGGCATCTGGTGGCTCGGCGTCACGAACGCGAATCTGGCGTTCGGGGCGAGCGCGACGCCCCTGGCAACGTCGATTCCCTCGGCGTCCACGGGCACGGCAGCGAGCCGCAGCCCCGCGAGCAAGAGCGCGCTGTGTGCCCGGAAGTAGCCAGGGTCCTCTATCCACGCCTGATCGCCCGGCTTCGCGAGCGCCTGAGCCATCAGCCCGAGTGCACCGTGAAATCCGCTGGTGATCACCACCTGGTCCGCATGGGTGATGACGCCGCGAGACACCGCCAGGTGTGCGGCGATGGCCTCGCGCAGCGTGCTGTCGCCGCAGGAGTCGGAGTAGGCGAGGTCAGCGGCCCGGGCCCGGCGTGAGTGCCGACCCAGCACTCGCGACCAGGTCGACACGGGGAATGCGGCGACCGCCGGGATGCCAATCCGGAACGGTCGGAGCGCCTCGCGGGCTCGAGGCTCGGCGCGCTGTGGCTGCACAGGCGCCAGGGAGGCTCCGCGAGGAGGCAGGGGGAGCGCTCCCGTGACGAACGTGCCTGCTGCGCCGCGTGTCACCAGGAACCCCTCCACGGTGAGGCGTGCGTACGCGACATCCACCGTCCCGCGCGCGACACAGGCCTCCTGTGCCATGGCTCGCGCCGAGGGAAGGCGAGCGCCGGGTGGCAGCGTCCCGGTGAGGATGGCCTGACGGATCCTGTCGTACAGCTGGACATGCAGGGGGCTGTCGCCCCGCTGCCGCCGGATCGAGGGATGAAACATGGCTCCGCGAGAACTCATGATGGCCCAGTCATTTTCATCTTTCTTGGCCCTTTTGCTACACCATCGAGAATCTATCCTGCCGCGCATGAACACTGAATCCACTCGAATCGACCTGGACGCATTCCAGAGCCTTGCTCCCGAGACCTGGCGTTCGTTGATCGCGATCTCCACTGCGGCGGGACAGAGCGGTCTCGGCGCGGAGCTCATCGATTTCATCAAGCTGCGCGCTTCCAGGGTGAACGGCTGCCACTTCTGCATCGCAATGCATACGAGTGCGGCTCGCAAGAAGGGCATCTCGGAGGAGCGGCTCGCTGCACTCGAGCATTGGCGCGACTCGTCGCTCTTCACCCCGCGCGAGCGTGCGGCGCTTGCCTGGACCGATGCGCTCACTCGCCTGACGAACGGGGATGTGCCCGACGTGCTGTACCGCGAAGTGTCGGGTCTCTTCTCGCAGGCCGACCTGGCGGCGCTCACCTCGGTCGTGGTGGCGATCAACTCCTGGAATCGCATCGCGCTGGCCTACCGCTTCCCGCCAGAGGCCCTCACGGCGGTTCGCCGATGAGCCCCGCCTCTGGCGATGTGGCCCGGTTCCGAGCACTCCACGCTCCGGGTCAGCTCCTCGTCCTGCCGAATGTCTGGGACGCCGTGAGTGCCCGTCTGGTCGAGGCCGTGGGAGGTGTCGCCCTCGCAACCAGCAGCGCGGCGGTGGCTTGGGCGCGCGGGGCTCCCGATGGTGAGCGACTTCCGTTCGACCAGGTGCTCGCCGCGACCCGCGACATCGTTCGAGCGGTGCACGTACCGGTCAGCGTCGACTTCGAGCGAGGCTACGCAACGAGCCCAGCAGGCGTGGCCGACGCCATCTGCCGTCTCGCGGAGGTCGGAGTGGTCGGCGTCAACCTGGAGGACGGTACCGAGCCGCCCGAGGTGCTCGCCGCGAAGCTGTCGGCAGCACGTGAGGCGCTCCAGCGCCAGGGGCTGGATATGTTCCTGAACGCCCGGGCCGACGTGATCCTCCGCCGCATGTTGTCGGGCAGCGAGGCTCTCGATGAGGTGGTGCGGCGCGGGAAGCGCTATGTGGAGGCGGGTTGTGACGGCTTCTTCGTGCCGGGCCTCGCGAAGCCCGAGGAGCTGGTGCGGATCGCCGAAGAGGTGCGAGTCCCGCTCAACGTCTGGGCTGCGTCGACACTTGCGCCCGTCGAGCAGCTCCGAGCAATGGGGGTGCGCCGGATCAGTGTGGGGCCACGCCTCGCACTGGCTGCGCTCTCGGCCGCGAGGCGCGATGCGGAGCAGCTCCTGGCGGGGCGTTGGGCACCCACGTTCGATGGACCGATGCTGACCTATCCCGAGGTCAATCGCTGGTTCGAGTGAGCGGCGTTCTGCCAGCGCTGCCTGCGTTGGAGGAGTACGCGCCACATCGAAGTTCTCTCAGGACGCGATGGGAGAGCCGACAACGTGGCCATCACTCATCGCGTGTGATTGCACGGAGGATGAACTGGGGCAGCAGCTCCTCCCGGAACTTCCTCCAGATGGCCACATGGTTGTAGTTGCCAGCGGTGAACATGACGACGAGGTCGAGCTCGGGGACGACCATCACCAGCTGCCCACCGTTTCCGCTCGCCTCGTACTCGGAATAGACGCGGTCTCCGACGCGGATGTCTTGGCGCCACCATGTGTACCCGTACGTCCGGCCTGGCTCCAGGGTCGCGTGGTTCGCCGTGGAGCGCTCGACCCATTGCTGGCTCACGACCCGCCTCCCGTTCCACGTGCCGCCGGAGAGGTAGAGTTGCCCGAGCTTCAACGCATCACGCGGGCGCATGTAGATGCCCCCACCCAGGTACTGCTCCCCCGATGGCATCAGGTCGAGATGGTACCCACGCATCTGGAGCGGCGTGGCCAGGTTGCGCTCGAAGAACTCCGGTATCCAGGTGTGCGTGGCGTTGCGAAGAACGCCCCCCAGGAGGTTGATGTTCGCCGAGCAGTACACGCCCTTCTCTCCCGGCGCCCTCACCATCGGCAGGTCGAGTGTGTACTTGTACCAGTCCGCCACGTCGTCCTCGAGCCGATCCTCGTTACCCGGAGAGGACGCATCCTCGTCGTCGCACGCCAGGCCCGTGGACATCGTCAGCAGGTGCCCCACCGTGAGCCCGCGCTTGCGCTCGTCCAGGTTGGCGATGCCGCCCTGGTACTCGGGAAACAGGGAGACCACGGGCGTGTCGATGGAAAAGGCAGCGCCCTGGTCGAGCGCGATGCCAATCAGCACCGATGCATAGGTCTTCGCCGCGGAGCGGAGGTCGTGCGGCCGCTCCTTGTCGAAGCCGTAGAAATACTCCTCGACCACCAGCTTTCCATGGCGCGCGATGAGGAGCCCCTGGATTGCAGGCGCCGGGCTGGGACCGGGCTCCTGATCGAGGATTTGCTGCACGAGCTGGCCGATGGGCTGGGCATCCATGCCGACGTCGGCGAGCGAGGCCGTTGCCCAGCCATCCTCCTCCGCGATGGGTCTGCGGTAGACGTACGGGCCCGGTGCGGGCGTGCGCGGGTAGAGCCCCACGGCCTGGTTCCGGTCGCGCCGCGTGAAGTCGAAGGTGCGGCCCAGGGGTGGGTAGAGCAGCGACAACCGTTCGGTCTGCGCGTCGAACGTGCCCTCGAGGCTCATCCCTCCCGAAGTGGAGACGAGGCGGACCACGCCCTCCTGGAGGGTGACGCGAAATATCAGCCTGTTTCCGAAATTCCTCTCCGGGTTGCGGAAGAAGGCACTGATGGATCCATCCGGCTGCCTCTGGACCACCAGGTACAGTGAGAATCGGTCCTCGAGCGGAGCTACCTCTCCGCGCCAGACGTCCGCTTGAAGGGAGCGCAGTTCCACCGGAGTGGCGAACCGCATCCCGCTCATGAGTACGCGCGGTTGCAGCCAATGCCCGCGGATGCTCTTCCCGTCCTCCGCCAACATTCCTCGCAGTTCCCCCTGTCCTCCCGGAAGAACGACAGAGACCTTTTTCCCCTCCACCCGTGCTGGCACGTCGAAGCCCGCGAGGCGGGCACGCCACGCGCCCGCGCCACGCACCACGGTCAGCTCCCCACGGACTTCCGGACCCAGGCGCTGCTCGCTGCCCCACGTCCCGATGAGCCGTTCGGCTGGAGCTCGCGGCGCCGGACCCGCGACCACGAATGCGGGGAACAACGTCAAGAGGAGCCAGGCCGTCCGGAAGGCTCGAGCAGTCTCGTTGCGAGGCACGTTCATGGCGCGATGCTGCCACGGCTCGCACTGCGGGTGCAGCGCGTAGTGCGCCGCCGGCAAGGGGGTGTTCGAGTTGCCGGCCGGCGGATGTCGTCGCTGCTCGGGTCCGTGCCTCCTCCTGTTATTGAACCGTCACGGAGATCGCCGCGGACGTGGTGACATTGCCCACTGCGTCGGTGGCCCTGGCCGTCAGCGTGTGCTTGCCCTTGCTCACCAGCAGGGTGCTCCAGCCCACGCTGTAGGGCGCCGTGGTGTCCGTGCCGATGACGGTGCTCCCATCGTAGAACACCACCTGGGTCACGCCGCTGGTGTCGCTCGCAGTGGCTTGAATGGTCGTGCTCAGGAACACCGTCCCTCCGTTCTGCGGGGAGGTGATGGCCACGGCCGGGCCGGTGTTGTCCACGATGACGGTGCGGGAGGCACTCCGGACATTCCCGGCGGCGTCATAGGCCTTGATGGAGAGCGTGTGGCTGCCATCGGGCAATCCCGCAGTGTCCCAGCTCGCGTCGTAGGAGGTCGAGGTGACCGTCGCGAAGAGCGTCGGACCATCATAGAACTCGACCTTCGCGACGTACTGGTTGTCGCTGGCGGTGGCCGTCACCTGCACGGTTCCCCGGACGTACGTGGCCGTGGGAGAGGTGATCGACGCGGTCGGAGCGGTGTTGTCGACGAGCACCGTGAGCCCAGGGGAGGTCCCCGTGAGTCCAGCGCCATCGTAGGCCTTCGCCGTGAGCGTATGAGTCCCCTCCGCCACTCCCACGGTGTTCCAGTTCATGGTGTACGGCGCGCTGGTCGCGGTGCCGAGCAGCGTCTGCCCGTCATAGAACTCGACCTTGGCGATGGCCTGGTTGTCGCTGGCATTGGCAGACACCTGGAGAGTCCCCTGGACGTAGAAACCCGTGGGGGCGGTGAGCGAGACCTGCGGAGCGGTGTTGTCGATGATCACCGTGAGCCCAACGGAGGTCCCCGTGAGACCAACGCCATCGTAGGCCTTCGCCGTGAGCGTGTGAGCGCCCCCCACCACGCCCGCGGTATTCCAACTCACGGAGTACGGCGCGCTGGTCGCGGTGCCGAGCAGCGTCGGGCCATCATAGAACTCGACCTTCACGACGCCCCGGTTGTCGCTGGCGGTGGCCGACACCTGGACGGTGCCCTGGACGTAGGTGGCCGTGGGAAAGGTGAGTGATGCGGTCGGAGCGGTGTTGTCGACGACCACCGACACCCCCGCGGAGGTCCCCGTGAGGCCCACGCTGTCGTAGGCCTTCGCCGTGAGCGTGTGAGTGCCCTCCGTCACGCCGGCGGTATTCCAGCTCACGCTGTAGGGCGCGGACGTGTCCGTCCCCAGCAGCGTCTGGCCGTCATAGAACTCGACCTTCGTCACGCTGGTGTCGTCATCCGCCGTGGCCGCCACCGTCACCGTGCCGCGCAGCACGGCATTGCTGGCCGGTGAGGTGATCGCCGCCGTCGGGGGCGTCACGTCCGGCAACGGCGGGCCCACCGCGAACACCAGGTCGTCATGATCGTCGGCGGAGCCGGTGCTGCAGGCAGAGGGGCCGCTCCCGCCATACCGGAAACCGGCTCGCACCGCCTGCAGGCTCCCCGTGGGCAGGACGTACTGCGCCGAGAGGATCTGCGTGCCCGTCTGGCTCGCCCGGAGCGTGGTCAGGTACGTCCACACCGGCGCGGCGGCATCGCTCGCCGTGTAGAGG
The DNA here is from genome assembly GCF_003044305.1 of Vitiosangium sp. GDMCC 1.1324. Lineage (GTDB taxonomy): Bacteria > Myxococcota > Myxococcia > Myxococcales > Myxococcaceae > Archangium. The sequence goes on from NZ_PZOX01000011.1 coordinate 332,841, forward strand.
TCGAGCGAGTCGGCGGCGGTGCTGACGACCTCGACCCCGACGTCGATCCGGACGCGCTGGCCTTCCGCCAGGGGAACCCCATTCACGCCAGAGACCCTGAGCCAGCGAATCTGCTCGGTCTGGGAATACGAGCTCCCCGTTCCATCGGCACAGCCATCGAGCGTGTTCGGCTGGTGGAGCTCGGAGCCATACACATAGGCTCCGCGGCCCTGCAGGAGCGACTCGGAATCACAGACATTGGAGGACTGGGTGCACACGGGGACCTTCCACGTGGCGTCGTAGACGGCGGTGCCGGGCTGGGTCACGCTTACCGTGACCGCGGCGCTCGTGGTGGAGTTGCCCCCCTGGTCATAGGCCCTCGCGGTGAGGGTATGGCTGCCGTTGCGCACCGAGTGGCTGTCCCAGTTCACGACGTAGGGCGGCGAGGAGACGCTCGTGACGTAGGAGCCGTCGACGTAGAAGGCGACCATGTTCAGGGCACGGTCGTCGCTCGCGCTCGCCTGGAGGGAGACCACCCCCGCCACACTCGCGCCCTGCGCGGGCGAGGTGAGGGCCACCGTCGGAGGGATGAGGTCATTGTCCACGGTGAAGGAGCGCGTGGCCGAGACGCCCACGTTCCCGGCGGAGTCGTAGGCCTTGGCGACCAGAGTGTGTGCACCATTCGTGACGCTCCGGCTATTCCAGATGTAGCCGTACGACGGGCCGTAGGGAGTAGATCCCAGGGACGTTCCATCGAGGAAATACTCCACCCGGGACATGAGGTAGTCGTCGACGGCGTTCGCCGACAGGGAGACGGAACCGCTCACGGTGGCGCCCCCCGTGGGTGAGGTCACGGAGACCGTGGGCGGGGTGACGTCCTTGCTCACCGTCACGAGCACTCCAGGCGAGGTCCCCACGTTGTCATAGATGTCGTACGCCTTGGCTGTCAGCGTGTGGTCTCCATTCGCCACGGAGCTCGGGTTCCACGCGATCGCGTAGGGCGAGGTGGAGCTGGTGCCGGCCAGGGAGCCGTCCACGTAGAGCTCGACACGGGAGACCTGCGTGTCGTCGGTGGCACTGGCCTGGACCGTCACGGTCCCGCGCACCGTGGTGCCCGCCGAGGGCGAGGTGATCGACACCGTGGGCGCGGTGGTATCGCGAATAACGGTCACGTTCACCGGCGCGGAAACCTCCACGTTGCCCGATGCATCGTAGGCGCGGGTGCTCAGGGTGTACGGGCCGGTCGGCTCGGTGACGGTGTTCCAGCTCGCGCTATAGGGAGACGTGGAATCGGTGCCCACCAGGCGTGTCCCCGCATAGAACTCGACCCGCGCCACCTTGCTCGGGTTGCCGGCCGTGGCCGAGAGCGTCACCGTTCCCGCCACGGTCGCCCCCTCCGTGGGGCTGGTGAGGGGGGCGAGCAGCGAGGCGTGATCGTTGTTCACTGTCACCACCACGGGGCTCGAGGGGCCCGCGTTCCCGGCGGCGTCCCGGCCCATCGCGGTCAGGGAACGACTGCCATTGGGGGTGTTCCAGGTGTTCCAGCTCACGCTGTACGGCGGCGTGTCATCGGTCCCGATCAGGGTCGTTCCCTCGTAGAACTCCACGCTTGTCACGTCGTAGTCATCGCTCGCGGTGGCCGTCACCGTGGCAATCCCTGTCAGCACCGCGCCCGCGGCCGGAGAGGTGAGCTGCGCGGACGGCGGCGTGGTGTCCGGCTCCTGGGCGAGCGTGAAGACCAGGTCATCGTGGTCGTTTTCGCTGCCGGAGCTGCACGCGTTGGCGGTCGTGGTCTTGCGATAATTCGCGCGCACCGCCTGCACGCTTCCGGAGGGCAGCCGGTACTCCGCGGAGAGCGTCTGCGAGGCATTCACGCTCGGAGTGAGCGTGGTCAGGTACGTCCACGACGGGTGGGCCGCGTCACTCGTGTAGTACAGGTCCAGGTATTCCTGGGCCGGGTTGTAGGACCAGACGTTGACGTCAATGCGGACCCGCTTTCCGGCGGCCAGGTGCGTCCCGTCCGGCCGCGACACGCGGATCCGATCGATGGACAGCGTGGACGAGTGATAGGTCCCCGTGGTGCCGTCGGCGCACGCGTCCAGGGTGTTGGGAGTGTGGGGCTCGGAGGAGCCCTTTCCGTTGAGCTGCTTGCCCGAATCGCAGTAGTCGGACACCGTGGTGCAGGTCGGAGCCTTCAGGGTCGCATCGTACGCCGCACCGCCCTGGTTGCTCAGGTTGACGGTGACGGCGGCGCTCGTCGTCGAGTTGTATTGGGTATCGACGGCCTGGGCCGTCAGCGTATGGCTACCATTGGTCTCGATCGTCGAGTCCCACGTCGCGACGTAGGGCGCCGAGAGGCTTCTGCCGATCCAGTTTCCATCGACATAGAAATCCACCCAGTAGATCTGCCGGTTGTCATTCGCGGAGGCCTCGACGGAGACCTGGCCGCTCACGGTCGCTCCAGAGGCCGGCGAGGTGACGGCCACCGTCGGAGGCGTGTAGTCGTTGTCCACCACCACGTGCAGCGGCCCCGAGATGGTGGCATTGCCGGCCTCGTCATAGGCCTTCACGTAGAGCGACATGGTGCCGTTGGCATAATTTCCGCGGGTGCTCCAAGACACGCTGTAGGGGGCCGTCGAGCTGCTGCCCATGAGGCTGTAGGGGGAGGGCGGGTTCGTATAGTAGTACTCGACACGCACGCTCCCTCCCCGGTCATCACTGGCGCTGGCACTCATCTGTACGTACCCGTTCACCACCGCTCCCTCCGCGGGCGAGAGGAAGGACACCTGCGGCGGGACGATGTCGTTGTTGACGATGACGTCGACAGGGTCCGACGTGGTGTTGAGGCCCACGGCGTCGTAGGCCCGTGCCGTGAGGCGGTGGGTGCCATTGGGCAATCCCTTCGTGTTCCACTGCATGGAGAAGGGAGGCCGGGGGGCGCTGCCGACGAGGGTCGTGCCGTCATAGAACTCGACGCGCGCCACTCCGAAGTTGTCGCTCGCCGTCACTCCGACGGTGACGATGCCTTCCACCGTGGCGCCCGCTGCGGGAGAGGTGATCGCCACGGTGGGCGGAACACTGTCCGTCTCCTGACCCACCGCGAAGACCAGATCATCGTGGTCGGAGAGGGTCCCCGTGTTGCACGCCTGGGCACTTCCCTGGGTGCGGTACACACCGCGGATGGCCTGCAGGCCTCCCTGGGGGAGGAGGAAGGTGGTTGAGATGACCCGGTCGCGAGACCCTCCGGGATAGAGGGTCGCGAGGAACTTCCAGTCCGGGTTGCTCGCATCGGCGGCGGAGTAGAGATCCAGGTATTCCACTCCGTACTGGTGGCTGGCGCGGACCGTCGCCTGGAGCGTCACCTGCTTGCCCTCGGCGAACGCGGTGCCATCGGCCCGGATGACGGCCAGCCGCTGCAGCGCGGGGGCGGGGAGATCCGGCCGATCCGCCCCATCCGCGCAGCTGCCCCCCAGGGTGTTTGGGGCATGGAGCTCGGGACCGAGCGGTCCCCGTCCCTCGAGCAGCCACACCGAGTCACAGCGGTTGCCCACCGTCGCGCAGGCGGGTACCTGCCACTGCGCGTCGAAGGTCGCGTTGCCCGCGTTCTGGATGGACACGTCCACGGGCGCGCTCTGGGTCCAGCCGCAGCTGTCGTCGTACGCCCGGACGGTGACGGTGTTGGGGCCGTTGCTGGCGGTGGTGGTGTCCCAGGTCACCTCGTAGGGCGGCGACGTGTCCGTACCGAGCAGGTGCGAGCCGGCGTAGAACTCGACCTTCACGACGCCCACGTCGTCCGTGGCCGTGGCCGTGAGGGTCACCGTGCCGCTCAGCGCCGCGCCGGCCGCCGGTGCGGTGAGGGCAACCTGTGGTGGCTGGGTCGTCTCCAGCACCGGGCAGGGGGTGTACAACAGCCGGTTCGGCGCGCCCTGGGTGTCGGAGACCTTGTCCAGCGTCGCGCGGCCGATGAGCCTGTCGGCGACCTGCTCGGGCGTGGCGGTGGGGTTGCCTTCCAGGTAGAGCGCGGCCGCGCCGGCCACATGGGCGGCGGCCATGGAGCTGCCGGTGTACAGCCGGGTGACTTGATTGACGGGGTAGGAGGAGCCCGGCCAGGCTGACGTGATGTCCGTTCCCGGCGCGAAGAGATCCACGCAGCTGCCGAAGTTGGCGTACGGGTCCCGGCTGTCCGTGGATTTGGTCGCGCTGACCGTGATCGCGGCCGGTAGCTTCGCGGGCGAGCGGAAGCACGCATCCGTACCGTAGACGAAGGAGCCGCTCGTGGTGTCGCCCGAAGCGACGACGTAGGTGATGCCCGCGTTGATGGAGCGGGTGATGGCTTCCTCCAGGGAATCCATCTCGGCCCAGGCGGTCAGGCTCATGTTGGCCACCGCTGGCTTCACGTGGTTCGCCGTCACCCAGTCGATGCCCCGGATGGCATCGGAGACGTAACCCATGCCATCACAGCCCAGCACGCGCACCGCGTGGAGCTTCACCCCCTTGGCGACGCCATAGGTCTTGCCCCCGATGATTCCCGCCACATGGGTGCCGTGGCCATTGCAGTCCGGGTTGCCCTGACTCCAGCTGTAGCTGGCGACGTCGTATTCGAAGCGGGCGCGCCCCTCGAACTCGGCATGGGGCGTCCAGATGCCCGTGTCGAGCACGTAGACATGCACCCCACTGCCCGTCCGGTTGTAGGAGTAGCCCTGGTCCAACGGCAGAGCCCGCTGATCGATCCGATCCAGGTTCCACGGGGGCAACGCCTGCGTGCCGGCGGCCGTGATCAGTCCGTCCTCCTCGACGTAGCGGACACGGGGGTCCAGGCTCAGCCGCCGTGCGTTGGCCTCGGACATCGTCGCGACGAACCCCGGGAGGGCGTGCGAGTACACGTGCCCGACCTCCGCTCCATGGCGCGAGGCCAGCTCGGACGCCAGGCGTTGCGTCGGCGCCTGGCGCGCGGCCTGGTCGTCGAGGACGACGATGTAGCGCCCGGGGCGAGCCTTCTCGCTCTTCAACAACCGGGTGCCGGTGACGAACGCCTTGCCTCCCGGGCGTGAGAACAGCGGGGTCTCGGCGTCCGCCGTGCCGGAGGAGGTCCGCGAATCACAGGCCAGGAACGTGAGGCTCACGGCCACCAGGAGTGGAAAAATTCGCATAACCGTAATTGCGCGACGGGGGTGAAGATGGATCGCGCTACGGCTGAGACGCGCTCCTGCGGGCCGATGCCGCAGTGCGTCACTCCTGGGGAGTCCTACAGGACTCGTCAGTCACTCGGGCCTTCCCCGGCGCTACCGGCGCCGGCCACCGCCACCGCCCCGGAAGCCACCGCCGCCTCGGGCGCCACCGCCTCCCCGGTAGGAGCTCCCGCTGCTGCGGCTTCCTCCGCTCTGGTAGCTCCCGTAGTCACGCGTGCGCTGCGCGCCCTCTGAGCGGGCGCTGAAGTCGTGGTTGAGCTGGTCGCGGGTGGTGCCGCTCAACGCGGACTCTCCGCTCCTCGTGGGCCGGTCCGCGTTTCCCCAGGACCCGTTGTCGTACTTCTGCCAGCTCCCGCCCTCGTTGCGGTACACGTTGCCGTCGCGGCCGGCGTAGACGTCGCCGCTGCCCGTGCGTGCCACTCCCCCCGAGCCACCCGTTCCGCTGCGCGTGATGGCCTCGCCTCCGCCACTGGTGCGCGTGGTCCGCGTAGTGGCTCCGGTCGCGCGGTTGGTCACGCGGTTGGTGCTCGCCCACTGGTTGCCGCGCTGTACCTGGGTGCTGCCCCAGCTCCCGTAGATGTTCGAGCCCTGGCGCGTCTGGCCGAAGGTGCCGGTTCGCGGGTTGTACGCCTGGCCGGCGGCGCGCGAGCCGTAGGGCCCGTAGGCCGCGGCGCCGCGTGAGTAGGTGCCCGTCCTGGGGTTGTAGCGCGCCCCGACGCCGGCGCCGCCGTAGGGGCCATAGGCCACCGCGCCGCGGCCGTAGGCGCCTGTCCATGGGTTGTACGCAGCGCGGTAGCCGTACGTCGGGTAGTAGCCGAAGTAGCGCGGGTAGCCCATGTAGAAGCCGCCGAAGAAGGGCGGGTAGTACCAGCCGGTGCCCCAGACGGCACAACCCCACGCGACCATCACGCCCGTGTACATCGCCGCCGCGGCGAAGGTCACCCATTCGTCGGTGCTGTCCTCGACGGTCACGTAGGTGACGTTGTAGGCGGGCGAGCTGATCGGGATCTTGTAGATCTCCTCCGGCACCTTGCTGGCCACCGCCCAGGGGCCCGTCGGGCTGCCGCCCGTGAACCACACGCCCTCGTAGCAGAGGTAGTACGTGTCGCTGACCTTGAGGATGCTCTTGTCGGTGTTGACGGCGCGCTCGACCTGGGCCCCCTCGATCTTCTCGAACTGCGGCTCGCCCTGGTACTCGACGTCGGGCGCCTTCGCCTCCTTCTTGTTCACGCGCGCGGTCTGGGGGACCTGGGCCAGCAGCACCGCCTCCGCCGCCTGCTGGGTGCCGGGAATCGAGGCCAGCACCCGCGAGCGGGGGTGCTCGAGAGGGATCTTCTTGAAGTCGGCGGGCAGCTCCAGCGAGGCGAACTTCCAGGGGCCCTTGAAGTCGGGCGCCGAGAACCAGCGCCCCGCCACGAGGAAGTAGAGGGTGCCCGTCTTGCCCGTTCGGAACACGTCGCTCTCGGTGTTGCTGACCCAGAGCAGGGAAGTGCCGGAGACGGGTTGGTACTTCGGCTCGCCGCTGAGCAGGATCATCTCCGCGGGCTTCGTGCTCACGAACACCTGCGGCAGCTTGCTCGCGGAGAGCTTCTGGCCCGGCAGGGCGGCCTTCACGTCCTTCCAGTTCTCGTCATCCGGAAGCTTCTGGAAGCTCTCCGGCAGCTTGCCAGCGGCGGTCCACGGGCCCTTGATGTCCTGGGCCTGGAGCCAGCTCTTCTCGTTGCGCAGGTAATAGATCTTGGTCGGCTCGTGGAGGAAGAGGTCCCAGTTCGTGTTGACAGCGAACTTCAGATCGTTGTCCTTGATCGCGCTCCAGATCGGGTCGCCGTCGAGGTTCACCAGCACCGCCGGCTTCTTGCTGAAGAAGATCTCCGGCGGGTCCGCCTTCACGTCCGGCGTCTCCTTGGGAATGATCTGACTGCGGTCGATGCTGGCCAGCACGCGGTCGAGGCCGAGCACCCGGTCCTCCACCGGGAACGACTTTTCGATCTCGTCCACGATCTCCTTCATCTGCTCCTTGGACAGCGTCGGGAAGTGGGACTCCGTGATCTTGAAGTCGCGGAAGCTCACCAGCCGCTCTGGCACCGCCACCTCCGTGTCGGCCTCGACCTTCACGGTGCCCAGGGTCGGCTTCGTCGAGTCCTTGGCCTCGTACGACACGGCCGCGTAGGCGGCCATGTGCTTCTGGCCCTCCCAGCTCGCCACCTGCGGCTGGTAGACGACGATGCGCCCGCCCTTCGGTGTCGTGTAGGCCCGCGGCCAGCCGCCGTCCGGCGGAGTCGAGGACTCTTCGGGATTCGCGACCGGGGCGTCCTTGGGAGGCGGACTGGCCGCGGGCGTCTCCGGTGCGGCGGTCTTGTCCGTGGCCTGGAGCGGCGCGGCCAGGAGTGGCACGGGTGGCGACAGGATCAGCGACGCCGCGGTGACGATCGCCACCGTACCCCGTCGCGCGAAAGGATGGGTCTTCACACAATCCCCCTTGCCGTCATCAACGGCCGAACACGAACCCGAGCAGGAACGTGACCTCGGAATAGAGGAACCGCGAGCCGGGGTCGGCGTTCGGAACGCTCTCTGTGTAGAATCCGAAACGAGACGCCGCCGCTCAGGTGGGAGAGGTTCCAGTATGAGACGGCGGCGTGGGCCCTTGCGCTTCCCTGCGATGCCGAGAAATGAACGCCGAGGTGCCCGTGGTCCCCTTCGCGGCGAACCGATCGGAGTTCTGGGCCCTTTTCGCGGCTTGCGATTTAGTGAAGACCTTCTCTTGCCATGCCGGGGGCACCATGTCTGCTTCGCCGTACGAGCTCGTCATCTCCAACGGACTCTTCTTCGACGGGTGTGGCAGCCCGCCTCGTGTGCGGCACCTGGGCATCCGCGAGGGCAGGGTGGCGGCCATCAGTGAATCACCGCTGCCCGCCGGGCCGGACACGCGCGTCATCGACGCGACGGAGCGCTGGGTGATGCCCGGCTTCATCGACCTGCACACCCACTACGACGCAGAGGTGGAGCTGGCTCCGTCGCTCTCCGAGTCCGTGCGCCACGGCGTGACCTCGGTGATGGTGGGCAGCTGCTCGCTGAGTCTCGCGGTGGGCACCCCCGAGGACCTTGCCGACCAGTTCTGCCGGGTGGAGGCCATCCCCTACGACACGGTGCGCTCGCTGCTCGAGCGCAAGAAGGATTGGGAGACGCTCGGCGAGTACCTCACGCACCTGGACGGGCTGCCGCTGGGCCCCAATGTGGGCTCCTTCGTGGGCCACTCCGCCCTCCGGGCGCACGTGATGGGAATGGAGCGCAGCCTGGATGCCCGGGTGAAGCCATCCCCGGAGGAGATGGACCGGATGGATGCCCTGCTGCGCGAGGGGCTCGACGAGGGCTACGCCGGCTTCTCCATCATGACGCTGGGGTGGGACAAGATTGGCGGTAATCGCCCCATCCGCAGCCGTCCTCTGCCCTCCACCTTCGCGAGCTGGTCCGAGTACCGCCGCTTCACGCGCATCCTCCGCGAGCGCGGCCGGGTCTTCCAGGGCGTGCCCAACATCACCACCAAGGTGAACGTGCTCCTCTTCCTCTGGGAGAGCATGGGGCTGCTGCGCAAGCCGCTGAAGACGACGGTCATCTCCATGATGGACACCCGCGCCAACCGGGGCGTGCACTGGCAGATCGGGCTGCTGTCTCGCTTCTTCAACCGGATGCTGAAGGCGGACTTCCGCTGGCAGGCGCTACCGGACCTCTTCGACCTGTGGTCGGACGGCATCGACCTGGTGGTCTTCGAGGAGTTCGGCGCGGGAGCGGCGGCGCTGCACCTGCAGGACGCGGCGGAGCGCAAGCGCCTGCTGGAGGACCCGGAGTACCGGGCGTGGTTCAAGCGGCAGTGGAAGAGCCGGTTGCTGCCCAAGGTGTTTCACCGGGATTTCAACCAGTCGCGGGTGCTGAAGGCGCCGGACGCGTCGTTGGTGGGGCGCTCGTTCGCGGACATTGCCCGCGAGCGGGGACAGAACGTGGTGGACACCTTCCTGGACCTGGTGGCGAGGTACGGCCCGGAGCTGCGCTGGTACACGGTGATGGCCAATGACAGACCGCGCGAGCTGGAGTCCATCGTGAGTCACCCGGACGTGCTCATCGGCTTCTCGGACGCGGGCGCGCACTTGCGCAACATGGCTCACTACAACTTCCCGTTGCGGATGCTGCGGCTGGTGCGCGAGGCAGAGAAGCGCGGCGAGCCGGTGATGCCCATGGAGCACGCGGTGCACCGGCTTACGGGAGAGATCGCGGACTGGCTGGGGCTGGACGCGGGGACGCTCGCGCCGGGCCGCAGGGCCGACGTGGTGGTGCTGGACCCGGAGCGGCTCGGCGCCGGGCTGGACGAGCCCCGGGAGGCCTCGATGGAGGGCTTCGATGGCTTCGTGCGGCTGGTGAACCAGAACGGTGGCGCCGTGGAGACCGTGCTCATCAACGGGCGGCTCGCGGTGCACGGCGGCGCGACCACGGCCGAACTGGGCCGGGAGCGCGGCTTCGGGCGCGTGCTGCGCGTGGGCACCGGGTCCGCCCAGGCCCCCCAGTGGATACACGAGTCCTCTTCTCAGGACCCCTTGTCGAGCAGGGTGCTGCGATAGACCGTGAGGTTCCCGGAGGGGGGAGCCGCGAACGTGAGCCACGGGCGGGGCGGCAGTGACAGATCGACGCAGCAGACGCGAATCGGTCTCGTGCGCGCGATGGGCTCGAGGTCGTCCAGAATCTTCTCCAGTCGCGCGCCACTGAATGGGCAGTACAAGAAGAAGATCGACCCGATGGTGATGCAACCGGTGAGCACCGTCGCATCGCCCTGGATTGGCGAAAAGCGCAACGCGTTCAAGCGCGTTGTGAGGTCACGTGAGGCGTGGACGAGCGCGGGCTGAATCTCGATGCCAATCGCCGCGGCCCCGGTCAAGAGGTGCACCAGCGCGGCAGCCCGCCCCGTGCCCGAGCCAACGTCGACGAACACGTCGGAAGCCTGCACTGCCGCGCACTCCACCATTCGAAGAAGGGCATCGACAGGACAGGGCAGGTAGGGAACGCAGCCTCGCGGAAGCTCGGGGCCATCGTCAGGTAACGAGTCGAGCCCCAGGACCCGATCGAGCCAGGCATCGCGCTCGGTGGGCGGAACACTCATGAGGGCCGTGCGGAACACAGCCGGGGTGGCCTGAGCGTTCGAGAGCAGGGAACGAATCCACTCGGCGCTCTCGCGGTGCGTTTCTTCCACGGGCTCCAACGTACCGGACGTCTGGCATGACGTCGAGCCCTGGGCTCTCCACAGCCCGCGACGTGGTGACAGCGGTGCTCGTCCGGATGCCCGCGGCGCGCTGCGCGGTGGCCGCTGGCACGCTTGCCCTCCCCCCCAGCCTGCAAGCGCTTGGTTCATCGGGGCCGCTCGGGGCTTTTTGCCACCTGGACGAATTCAATTCCTGGGATGCAGCAGTGCGCGGTCCCATCCCCGGAGCCGCAACTGGCAGAACCCACAGAAATCGGTCGCGTTCTCGTGGTAGCCCATCAAGCAATTGCTCATGTTCGCGTCGTGGGCGTGAGGGTCCGGATCCCTGACGATGCCGCCCGGCGCGTGGCAGAGAAACAGTCCGTGTCCAATCTCGTGAGCCGCCGTGGTCTCATCGCTACGTGCGAAGACCACGTAGAGGAGCTTGGAGCCGTCCAGTCCCGAGAGGGGTTGCGCGTAGGCCATGGGTCCCTCCTCATCCTCGTCCATTTTGTAGAGCGCCGAGAACGAGAACACGTAGATGCCGGCGGCACCGGTGAGCGTGCGCTCGGCAAATTGGGCGAGGAGCCGCTTCGCCCAACTCCGGCAGCTCTCCTTGTAGAGGTCGTCGAAGAATTTCTTGTCCAGCTCACTGCTCTTCAAGAGGCTGTCGCCCTTGCTACATGCCTGACCATCCGCGGCGTCCGAGGTCGGTCCGAAATACTGCTCGGCCCAGAGCAGTGCCGCATCCAGGCCCCCTTTTTTCTCCTGGATGTTCTCCCAGAACGCTTGAGGCGTGATGAACTCCAGGGCGTGCTTGCCGTTTCTCCACGTCTCCGTGTCAGCGATGGCGAGCCGGATGATCGGACTCTGCTCGGCGAGCTGGAGGATGGTGTCGTGATAGCCGTCGAGTTCGGCGGACGCGCGCTCCTCCTGTGTATTGACGTGGATGAACGCGCGGTTGAGCCGCGAGCGAATGGCGGTGAGCTCCGTTGCCCAGGTCGCGCGGAGGTTCAGGAGCTGGTTCTTCACCTTGCTGACGTCAGTGACAGAAGGATAGATCTCACAGAACCTGGTCCCTTTGTATTTGTCCTTGGCGTCCTGCGTCGCGAGCGCATTCCAAGCCTCCGTCAGCTCGGGATCTTCCATATCTTCGACGAACTGAGCGCGCTCATCACGGAACCCATTGAGTTTGAGCTGAAGAGCCTCTTCTTCGGGCGCGAGCTGCAGCCTCTCGACGATGTCGATCTGCTTCCAGATCTGGAGAATGCCCGTCTGCCCCTTGCTGGTGGACTCGATGGCTTCCGCAGTGTCCATCCGGCGGGCACCATCCCCATCGGGCGAATAGTGGAAGTGCACGGCTAGTTTGTAGGCATCCCCCGCCATGCGGGAGGGCTGGAAATATACTCCCGCCTTGCCCGAAGCGAGCACCTTGCTGAATGCGGCCCAGTGGCGGGTTTCTGGATATGAAACGTCGTAGTGGCCTGGGTTCTCCCCGGAGCGGGGGACCGCGGCGAGGAGGAGCCGCTGGTCCGAGCCGCGCTTGCCTCCAAAGTCCACATGGCAGTTGATGCCCGCGGGGGTCGTGGGCTTGAAGCTCTTGTAGTGTTGAAGGTACGTGCGGATGACCTGTGCGTCGCTCACTCCCTCGAGCTCGTCAGGCGCATCCTGCCCGGCGTCCGCAACGTCCCAGAGGAGCGGGGTACCCCGGGTTCCCTCGGGGGAACTGATCGCCTCGCCCTTCGAGTCCTCGATGAGGAGCTCGGCCGTGAGCGGGAGTGTCGGCCCCTGGTCCCACATGGCGGCATGTCGCTCGAATGAGCAGTCCGCGCCGTGCCACACCATCGACTCCCCGTTGGCGACGCCTCGGAACTCGTCTCGGGTCTGGGCGAACACGTTGCCTGGCAGGAGCACCCTTGCGAGCTTGTCGGGATTGCCGAGGACAGTTTCATCAATTGTCTCCAGCACTGCCTTCTCCTTCGCGGAGACGGTGATGTCCTTCGCGAGATGCAGTGCGAGCCGTTTCACCACGACGTCGAGGTAGATCCACGCGCAGGAGACCGTGGCATCAGCATCATCGGCGGGGGTGATCGACAGCTCGAGCCGGTAGGGGGCCCGGCACACATTCGGCCACCCATCGCCGCCCTTCAGGAGCTCGTTCAGGGGGAGGGTTCCCTCGTCCCCCTCCAGGGCGAGGTCGCGCGACCAGAGTGGAAGGGTGGGCTCGGTCGTGCGCTCATAGAGCGCCAGCGTGGCCGATCGGATGGCGCTGACGTTCGAGAAGCTGAAGTGGATGACGTCAGTATTCGCGGCGCCCGGCGCGAAGCGGTAGCGGCCGGCGGCGTTCGCCGCGAGCTCACCATGTTCGGCTGTGAATGGCGCGCTCTTGGGATGGGGGTGCAGCCACAGATCGACGATGGAGCACTTGCGGGACCTGACGCACTCATCCGCAGAGAGGTCCCTGGAGGGAGGCGAGGCGATCTTGAAGTCACTGTACCCGATGCTGGGGGGATAGCTCATTGAATGCTCGGCTCCATGCTTGTACCCCACGTCGCGTCATCCCGCGCATACCGGACTTCGGCCCATTCCTCCTGGGTTGTGCGCGCGACCATCTCGCTGAAGCGCCACTCGGCGGACCTGCCGCCCTCCGAGAGCCTCGCGCGAATGTGCTCGTGTTCGTCGAAGTTGGGGGCGTGCTGGAACATGAGGATGATGAACTGGGCGAGCTTCCGCTCATCCCGGAGCCCATGCCCCAGGGCTCGCGCCAGCCCGACGAGCACGCGGCGCTCGAGGTCCGCATCAGAGAGGGCACCGAGCAGTCCGGAGTAATGGGTGCGCAGGTACGTCGCGAGCCAGCGGGCAAACACCTCATCCCGCATGGACTGGAACGCCGCCATCTGCTCCTTGCGGATCCTCAGCATTCTCTCCTCACCGCTTGCCGGATGGAGCGGAACGGACACGGCCGCACGGTCATGACTCGAGGGAGTATAGAAGAAATGAAACGGCAGGATAGGCTCCGCCGCTGAGTGCAGAGGAATGTAGGGGGGCGTCGCCATGGCACACGGCCCCTCCCGTGATGTGACCCCGGTGCCGGAGGAACCCAGAATGACTGCAAACCGTTGGTTGGGACTGGCCGCGCTGACCGTGCTGTTCGCCTCGAGTGCCCTGGCGCAGGCGCCGAGCGCGGTGGGGCGCTGGACCACCATCGATGACGAGACGAAGAAGCCGAAGTCCGTCATCATCATCTACGAGGAGGGCGGCAAGCTGTTCGGGAAGATCGAGAAGCTCTTCCGCGAGCCCAACGAGGAGCAGAACCCGGTCTGCGACAAGTGCGAGGGGGCGTTGAAGAACCAGCCCATCGTCGGGATGGTCATCCTGCGCGACCTCCAGAAGGACGACGATGAGTGGTCGGGAGGGACGATCCTCGATCCGGCCAATGGCAAGACATACAAGTGCAAGATCTCCGTCGAGGACGGGGGCAAGAAGCTGAAGGTGCGCGGCTACATCGGCCTGTCCCTCATCGGGCGCACCCAGCACTGGGTGCGCGCCGAGTAGAGGGGACCGCCGGCCGCGCTTGCCGTCCGGCGGTGGCTGCCTGAGCTGGAGACTGGCCCGCCCCTTCCAATGAGAAGGGGCGGGCGGTCCGCGTGTCAGCCCTCCGCGGGCTGCGAGAGCTCCGCCTGCGCGGACTCGCGGCACTCCCACTCCGAGCCGTCCGCGGAATCCTGCGTCACGGTGGCGGACTCCTCCTCCTCCGTGGAGGTGACTCCCGGCGCGCAGCTGCTGGACGGGTCGTAATCGAGCCACTTACCGCAGGTGACGACTTGGAAGCTCCAGGGGATGGCACAGCGGTCGCTGCACGGGGTGGTGTCCGTGCACGCATCGTCGCAGTCCAGCGGCAGGGCCAGCGCGGACAGGGGCATGAGGGTGAGGACAGCGGCACTGGCGAGCAGCGACTTCGTGAAGGACTTCATGGACGCCTCCAGTTGTGTATGGGGGGGACTGGACCGCGGGCGCCATGGTAGGGCCGCGGCGAGGGCCCGTCGATACCGGACTGGCGCCGCAGTCGGCCCCGCGCTGAACCGCTCGTCAAGTCGAGGTGGCCGTCGGCTTGGGCTTGAGCTGGTGCAGCAACAGGGAGTTGCCTTCCGAGTCCAGGCACACCGCCATCCGGCAGACCGGACTGTGGATGATGTCGCTCTTGAAGGTGACGCCCTTGGCCTTGAGGTCCGCGACCAGGCGGTCCAGGTCTTCCACCTCGAAGGCGATGGTTCCCCCGGCCGCATCGCTGGGCTTGTCCGGGATGAAGTTGGTCAGGGCCAGGCAACCGCCGCCGGGCAGATCGTACTCCACCCAATACTGTTCGCCCCGGTTGCCCATGGAGCCCCGCGTGAGCCCGAGCGTTTCTTCATAGAACCTGCGCGCGCGGTGCACGTCCGACACCGGGTACATCGTGAAAGCGACTTTCTTGAACATGGGACATCCTCCTTCCGGTTGGGAGCATAGGAGGAATGGAGGGCTCTCCGGTTGCGCGTCGCACGAGCCGACGTAGAGTCGACGATTCACCCTGGGTGAACACATGCGCTCACGTTCGATACCTCCGTTCTGCTTACTGGCACTCCTGGTGGCACTGGCCGCCTGCTCCGACTCCAACGATGGCGACGACCCTGGCAGTGACAACGCGAAGGTCGACCGGATCGTCGTCACCCCGGAGCAGTCCTTCCTGTGGACGGGGGAGCAGTTCACGCTGGCCGCGTTCGCCTATGACAGGGACGGCGCGCTGCTGAAGAACGTGACGTTCACCTGGTCCGGCACCGACTCCAAGGTGGCGAGCGTCGAGGACGGGCACGTCCGGGCCGCCTCCAGTGGCGTGTCGCTGGTGACGGCGTCCGCCGGAGGTGTCACGAGCTCGCCGGTGGTGATGATGGTCGTCGACGCGCCGGAGAGCATGTCCACCTCCGACGAGTACATCGCCCAGGCCGCCGAGTTGGGGCTGCTCACACCGGCCGAGGTGCTCACCTACCGCGTCTATGCTGCGTTCTCCGACCCGCGCCTGCCAGTCCAGTACAAGGGCCGGGCGAGTGGCGGCTTCGACACCGATGCGCTCCAGGACATCATCGACCAGTACGACACGCTGCCCGCCGAGACGAAGGCCGCGCTCGACCCGTACCTCGTGCCGCCCGCGGACGGTGCGAGCTGGCTCGCGCCTCCCGGCGGTGGAGGCCAGGGGCTCGGCAATGGCCGCCCCACCTGCAAGGCCAGCACGGACGGGTGGGACTTCGTCAACTCCACGCAGGCCAAGGTCAACGTCTGGTACCAGTTCACCGTCCCCGGCCAGAAGGAGAAGGCCGCCCTCGTGTCGGAGGCCATCGAGAAGGACATCTGGCCGAAGCTCATCGACGTGCTCGGCTTCCCCGAGCCTCTTCCGGACACGGGCGGCGGCTGCTCGCTCAACAGCCCGAAGCTCGACGTGTTCCTCGTGCGCAACGTCGACTTCCGCGGCCTCACCGTCCCCGAGTTCGGCGCGCCCTACCAGTCCTCCGTGTTCATCATGGTGAACGAGTCGCTGCCTCCCGACGAGCTCAAGGCCTCCGCCGCGCACGAGCTGATGCACGCCATCCACTGGGCGTACCGGACGAAGTCCTTCCAGATGAGCTACGGGTGGATTCGCGACGCGGTCGCCAACTGGGCCATCGACGCCGTGTACGGCAAGTCCATCCAGCTCGAGCAGGACTTCGCGAACTGCTACCTGAGCACGCCCGACCTTCCGCTCCAGGACCGCTCCAAGGGCCACTGCACCGGAAGCAATGCCGGCGCGGAGCGCGACTATGGCGCCTACCTCTGGTTCCAGTACGTGGCCAACACGCTGGGCCCCTCGACGGTGAAGAGCATCCTCTCCGCGACGCAGTCCGTGGACACCGGCGTGGAGGCCATCGACAACGTGGTGCCCGGCGGCTTCCAGAAGCACTGGCCCCTCTTCGGGAAGATGCTCTGGAACCAGGCGCCGGTGGACTCGAAGCCCGCGTCCTTCTCGACGTGGGACTCACTGAAGGAGCCGGTGAAGAGCGTGGACGCACACGGGGACCTGGCGGGCGCGGCGGAGAAGAAGGAGGAGCTGGAGTCGGAGCTGAAGAACCTCTCGCACCGGGTGTACTACTTCGACTTCAAGGACCCGGCGACGCGCTCGGTGCTCTTCTACAACGGCTTCTTCGAGCCGAAGAAGGCGGGCAAGCACCTCAAGGTGCAGGCGATGTGGATGGACGGCGCGGGCACATGGCAGGAGGAGGACTGGTCCGACTACGAGTTCGTCGGGCTCTGCCGCGACATCAAGGATCAGCGCGCGCAGCACCTGGTCATCATCCTGAGCAACGCGGAGACCGAGCCGGGCGGCAGTGTGACGGCCACTCGCGCGCCGTACCTGAAGCGCAACAACATCGGCTGCTGGAAGATTCAGGGTACGGCGACCGTCGTGGAGAAACAGGCGGGCTGGACGGGGCTGGGCCGCAAGGGTGTCTCCACGGTGAGCTACGAGGTGGACGCCTCGGGGGCGGCGCTCAATTTCAAGAGCCCGCTCTTCCCCGACACGCTCCGGGTGGGAGCGAACCTGCTCATGTCCCCGAGCGGCTCCTTCTCCTTCGAGGTGAGCTACGGCGACAGCCCCTGCTCGTACAGCTTCGGCCCCGCCAACTTCGTGATTGCCCCCCTCTCCGGCTTCCTGAAGACGAATCCCTTCCCTGAGCTGCACAGCCCGGACGACGCGGTGACAGGGTGGTTGAAGCAGTCGGGGCGCGCGTACGTCGGCGGGCTGGTGGACAACTCGAGCGTCTCCGAGGTGGTCACCGGCAAGGACTGCCAGAGTCCCCATTTCAGCGTCACCGGAGGACTCCTCGTCACCAACGACGTGAACAATGAGGTGGACGTGAATCCACCCACGGTCCTGCCTGATGGGCGCTTCGTGAAGTCCTTCTCCGCCTCGGGCTTCACCTTCGACTGGAGCTTCACACCCCAGGCGCAGCCTTGACGGTACCGCGGGTGTCAACCCGCGGAGGGAGCGCGAAGAGCAGCGTCACCATCGCATACCAACCCAGGACGGGCCCTGCCCCCGCGCCCATCACGGGCACCGGGAAGTTGCCCAGGAAGGTCACTCCCAGGGTGGTGGTGAAGTAGAGCGTGACGCTCAGGCCGAATCCTGGGGGGGCGGTGCTTGTCCGCCGGAGCGAGAGGATCAGCGGGACGAACACGAGGGCTCCCGCGACCCCCGCTGCCAGTGTCCAGAGCACCCCCCGGGAGAACGCGAGCACGAGCACGCGCTCGACGTGGTCGACCGCGAGCAACGGGTCCGCGCGTGTCCAGCTGCCCGCGGCGAGCATGAGGAAGACCCCTGCCAGGGCGAGGCCCGTGCCGCGCCGCACGAGCGTTCCGCTCCAGAGCAGGGGAAGCAGGCCCAGGGCGAGCGCGGTGGCCTGGGCGGCATCGGGTTGCGCGAGGTGGATGAGCTGGGCGCCCAGGGCGAGCGCGAGACTGTTCGCCCGGGCCCGCTCGCTCGACGACGCCAGTCCGCCGAGGACCCACGGCAGAAACGCCGCCGAGGCATGGAGGCGAATGGGCCCGAGGGAGAGCCAGCGATGCACGTGTTCGATCCCGGGGAACACCAGCGTCGCCAGGAGCGCCAGGAAGGCCAGCCAGGGCAGCCACCGGAGTACCCGTGCTCGCAATTCCAGACTGGCGCGCATGAGCGCCAGCGAGGTGGCACCGCCCAGGAGCAGGGCGAGCAGGTTGAGCGCGAACACCCGGATGGGAACCGACAGGGTGTCCGCCACGGCAGCCCCCAGGACGATCGCCGGGAGGGGCGCGAGAAGGAGCCAGGTGCGAGCGGCTGTCATGCCGGCTCCTCTACACGGGGTCGCCCGGGGAGTGCCAGGCCATCCCCAGCAGGGGAACCGAGAGGCCCCCGTCCATTTCCGGGGGGCCGGGGGGCACCGGCCCATCACACGGTGGTCGTCTCAGGGTTCGACGGATTGCGGCGGACGGCTCTGGTCCTTGCCGACGGGCAGGTAGCACTTGCCCTGGTACTCGGCCTGGGTCTCGGCGCACGGAGGCTTCTGCTCGAGCGCTACCCAGCAACCCCCGTTGATTTCGACCTGACCGGCCTTGGTTCTGCAAGGTGCCTTCGCCTGGTTGCGAAAAGGCTCCTTGGGCAGCGGATAGTTGATGCTCGTCGTCTGTGAGTCCTCCGCGTTGATCCAATCCGGAGCATTGGCCTGGGAGGGCCCCCGGAAATCCACGCTGGCAGGGGAGGGGTCCAGGTGTTTGGGCCCGCTCGCCCCATGAATCCAGACGCCCAGCGCGAGCGCGAGTACGGCGAAGCCCGCGACAGCACCAGGGAGCCACCGCGCCTGTTGACGCACGCGCCCTCGCGCGAGGTGGGCCTGCACCTGGGGGTTGTCCTCTACGAGCTCGACCGCCGCGGTCATCAGCGTGAGGATGTTCACCAGCTCTGGCACCGAGAGCGGGGTGGGCGCCTGCTCCACCGCCAGTGTCACGGAAGGCGGCTCTTGCTGGCAGGAGAGCCGCATCCGCCATGGGCCCTCGGGTTTCCATCCCGTGCGCTCATCGGGGAACAGCGTCAGGGTCGCTCTCCCGGTGTGGGCATCCCGCGTTTCGTGGAGGCATCCCAGCTCGGGGCCCACCTCTTCGTATCTCCTGCCGAGCTGGAGCGGCTCCAGCCCTTCGTCCTTCCCGTCCTTCTCGTTCGCCACGTGCTGTCCCTTCATGGATGCGCGATTCACGCCCGCCCAGGGGAACGGATTTGACTCCACGAGTCAAGCCGGTCAGCGGGTCCTGTTGGGTTCTCCCTGGGGACTTGATCGTCCGGGAGATGGGCCTTGCCATGGACTCGCGGGCTTGCCCACAGAATGGCCCGGGAAGCTTCATGCTCGCCGAGCCGTTCGAATCCTTTGACACCTTCTCAGAGAAGCGAAGCCCTCATGAAAGTCGCACCTGAGCGATGCGGACATCCACTACCCGACCGAAGCGCCAACGCCCCTGACCCGAAGAGTCTGATGACCCCCTCCGCTTGGGCTTGGGAGTGTGAACCCGCCTCCACAGCCAGTATTAGCTTTCGATGGCGACCGGCACCCCCAACTCGGTTGCCACTGGCGTGTAGAGATCGACCTCTGTCTCGTCGGTCTCGATGGAAACGACGAGTGAGTACCTGACGGACGTGGGCTTCTCTTCTTTGCGCGCATCTGCCTTCCAACCGCCTACCGGGAAGACAGCCAGAACACTGCGGGATGCAAGAGCCGCTGCCGACCCGTTCCACACGTCCGAGTGGATGGAGCCCCGATTACGACGGACCCCGAGTTCCCACCCGGGGTCTGTCCCAGTACTCCCCGTGTAACCTTCGTCCTGCATCGCCTTGCTGAGCCTTGCACGAAAGGCAGCATCATTTTCAACGGGACGGCGAACCGAAAACCGGAGTCCATGAGACTGGTAGCGGAACCGTCCCATCCAGCCTCGTTGCGCCGGATTCGGTTCGATAAAGTACGATAGCGTGACCCGAAGCCGGACATCGGCGGCTCCGAGATGCTGCAACTCCTCAACTGGCCACGGGAACTCGTGAATTCGCATCTGCGCCCGCGATTTGCTCACTGCAAAAGGACGAAGCTCGTCCTCAATGACGAGGGTCAGAGCATTACGCGCACTCCACCGGGCTCGTGCAAGATTTGGTACGCCGTAGCCATAGAGCCGGACGCGCTCATCCTTGTTGTCGGTTCGACTCAACATCGCAGGTGTCCAGCGGGCTGAGTGAACAAGGAGGGCACGAATCGTTTCTGGCCTGAGATTGGGGTACTCGGCCCAGAGTTGGGCCGCCATGCGAGCAGCTTGAGCGGTCGCCGCGCTCGTGGCGTTGGTCCACGTGAACAGTCGACCCCGGTTCATCCGGTCGGTCGTGAGCAGCGAAAGACTGGGAATCGAGTCGTCCGGCGGAAGCATGCCTCCGGGGCTGAGTGCGACATTTCCTCCCTCAAGGACGAGGTCGGGCTTGTTCGGCCAGCCTTTGTCGAAGGCGATGGACGAAGTGCTCGTTGGAGAGATGTCACCACGCGGAGCAATCGGCAACCACCCGGAAAGCGTAGGTTCCGCGATGATGTCCCTCTCTGTGTACGCACCGATGGTTAGCGCGTTCCACGCCTGAGCTGGATCAAGCGGCTTCCCTGTCATGACGCCTTCAGGGTATTGCGGATACCAGTCCGGGTCGGCGTTGCCAGCACAGATGCAGTAGAGCCGCTGCCGCTCATCGCCCACACCCGCGGCGAGTCGATCAATCGCCGCCGACCACGAAGAGGGGCGGCCCGTAGTCCGCCCGTGACTCGTCGAAACCGACATCGAGAACACGCGGAGCCGCTCCGGAGCAGCCATCTCGACCTGACCGGCCGCATCAGCGGTGATCGCACCGTAAAGCTCCGGGGGGTTCTTGGCCGGCGGGGGTGGAAGGATTTTCACCGACTCGAGGCCCACTTCGAGGGAGAAACGCTCTTTCGAAACTAGCGCGACAATCAGGTCACCGTGCCCCGCGAGGCCTGCCATTTCGGTGCCGTGGCCGGCGTGATCGTCGAAGCCCCAACTCTTCAGATAGGCGAACATGTTCGCGGACGGGAGCAGGGGAGTGAGGAGTGGATGGTTATTCGCTACTCCGGTATCGAGCACACACACCACGGGTGCGTCTGGTGCTGGTGGTTCAAGGCGGGACGCCAGATCCTGGGCCCACTCGCCTTGCTCACGCGGAGGCATCTCCACGAACTCTGTCGGCGGCGTGCGCGCTGGCCTGAGCTCAGCGAGCGCGTCCAAGATGGCAAAAGACGAGAGTTGGGTTGCTGTTCCTGACACAAGCACGACCCGCCGGTCGGGAAACTCGAGAGAGCGCTGTCCAACAACCAGTCCACGTTGCATGCACAGCGAGCGAAAGGAGGTGAGCACCTCCGCCGATGGGTCACGGAGCCAGGCTTCCCAAGCAATGGGTTGGGCGGGTGATGGGAACGGGGTATCCGGGTCGGTCCAGAGTTCCTGAAGAGCTGCGAGCTGAAAAGAGGAGATCGAAGCGACAAGCGCCTCGTTTTTCGGCTTTCCGCTACGGGTGTTCTTACCGAGGAAATCCCGCAGCTTCTCTTCGAGTACCCGGAAGCCACCTTGGGGAACAAAGAGCTGTGCGACTGTCGCACCCTCGACCTCTCGCACGGCCAGAACCCGAGGGCCATCAGGACGTCGACTGTCGAGCGACTCGATGGGCAGTTCGATACCAGGCTCGCCGCGGACTGTGATCGAGACACCCGGGACATCGACTCCTCCACCGCGCTCCTTGAGCCCGCGCTTGAAGGCAGATTCGTACTCACGGAGCAGACGCTGACCGTGAACAGCACGATCTCTCAACGGATGAATACGCGTGTGCGGCACGGAACGCGGCGAAACGTAATCGAACGATCTGCCGGTTCCTTCGACGAGCAGGTGCCGCAGCGTTTCCGGTTTCTCTTCGGCCATCCTTTTCCCGTTGTCGACCTACTTCATCGCGGCGAATTCCCGCTGTTCACGGAGCGCATCGAGGAGCGCCTCGGTAGAGATCTCTCGCGTACCAGCAAGAACGGCTTGTTTTGCCGCATCATCACACGCTCGCGCCAGATGCGCATGGCTCAACCCACGAGCGGCGGGACGAATCCGCGTCCACTTGAGACCATCCGTATCGAAGGGGGCAAGCCGATTCCTCATCGTGTCTTCTACTTGTGCCTGGGAAGGCAGCGAGAACTCGATGACATCGTCAAAGCGACGGAAGAGAGCACGGTCAAGCATCTGAGGATGATTGGTGGCGGCGAGAACGACACTGTTCGATTCGTCCTGCTCAAGGAGTTGCAGGAACGAATTCACCACCCGCCGGATCTCACCGACATCGTTCCCGGCAGTGCGCTGCCCGCCGATCGCATCGAACTCATCGAACAGGTAGACCCCACGGGTTGCCCGTATCGCATCGAAGACGAGCTTCAACTTCGCGGCCGTCTCCCCCAGAAACTTCGTCACGAGGGACTCGAACACGACCTTGAAGAGAGGGAGGTGGAGTTCGCCTGCGATGACAGTTGCACACAATGTCTTGCCCGTTCCCGGAGGGCCGACGAGTAGCACTCTATGCCGTGGGCTCAGCCCATGAGACCGGAGTTGCTCCGCTTGCCGCTGCTCGTGCAGGAGTCGGTCGAGACGGCGCCGAAGCTCGGGCGCGACCACAAGCTCATTCAGGGTCGCCTTCGGGTATGATGCGGCCAGGAGTCCACCAAGCTCGCCGCGGGGCTGTGCGAGTGGGACAGGCCGCTTGACCCGGTCTTCCTTCGCGCGGTCGATGAGCTCGCGTAGCTCCCCAGCCAGCCGGACGTGGCCCTGCCTAGCCTCAAGAGCGGCGACTTGCATGGCAACCGCCAGGAAACGGGGCTCGTCTCCCTCTGTGTGGCTCTCGATGAGTGCTTTGACTTGCTCGGCAGTAGCCATGGTGTTCCTTTGTACCACTCTACGGTAGCTCTCTGACGATGCCTAATTCTGGCCACCACTCCCGCAGTTTCGCTCCCCCTCCTCCTGGAACATCCCCAGCGGCCAGCCTATCCCCACTGGGCATGTAGCTGAACCAGCCGGGCCGTGGATGGTGGGTTTCGCGGGAGTTCTCCCTGCGAGGCTCGGTGGGCCTTCTCGCTCGTGGCCGACCAGTCGCTTCAGCACTGCCGTACGCTGTGGGTGTATCCTCCATGGTTATGCACCTGCCCCTTTGGGCCGACGGCGATGCTCCGGTGGTCGTCTCAGGTGTGGAGCGCGGTGGCGGGCGCTCCGAGCAGCGCCTCCTAGCACCAGTTGTCCCTGGCCGCTCCAGCGGTACATGCGTCCATCGCCCGCGAGCACCTAGCAATCACCGAGAGGGTGGTCGGATCGAGGCGAGGGTCGGCGAGGTGGTGTACAGGCGGGCCATTGGATGTATCCGCCGTTTCCAGCGCATAGGAGATTTTGGAGCTCTATTGAGGGTAGGGGGTTGGAGCAGAGAGGCAGAGGAAGGCCGCTGACGGAACACAAGGGCTGTGCGCCATGCCGGTGCCCTCACCGTGCAGTCCCCTTGGGGCACGCGTCGGCCATGGCCCCCTGCCAGCAGGGGCTCCTCTCGGTGAGTGTCAACGGAGTTGTCGCGAGAGCGTGCCCACCGGCTTTGAGGTGCTGGCGGCGCATGCGTCCCTGGCGGCGTACCTGAAGTTCCGAGACGCGCGGGAGGTGGCGAAGTGGGCGTGCGGAGCGTCAGCCGAGCAGGGCCCGCACCACCTCCTCCGCGAGCCGCGTGCCTCGTCCACGCCGCATCAGCAACCGGTAGATCACCGGGGGAAGGCCGCGCACGGAAAGGCGTGCGAGGCCCGGAGTGGCCACCACGTCGTTGATCACCCCCACCCCCACCCCCAAGGCCGCGAGCCGGCAGACCGCCTCCCAGCCGGTCACTTCCGCGGCGATCTCGAGGGTTCGTCCATGGGCCGCGGCGGCGTCCTCCAGGGTGGCGCGCAGGGCGCGGCCGAGCGGAGGCACCAGGAGCCGGTGCTCGAGCAGAGCCCCCACCTCCACCTCTCGTCCCGCCCGCGCCAGAGGGTGCTGCCGGGCAGCCACGGCCAGCATCGAGGCGGTGACGAGCGGCTGCGAGCGCAGCCCCGGGGGGCTGGACGCGGGCCCGGCCACCACCGCCAGGTGCGCCGAGCCGCGCTCCACGGCGGCGACCGCAGCGGGGCCATCCAGCACGAGGAAGGAGAGCACGCCGGTCCGCTCGCGAAGGAGAGGCGCGACGCGCTCGGCCACCACATGCACCAGGGCCCCCTCTCCGCAGGCGAGCACCACCCGCTCCTCCGCCTGCCCCTGTCGCAGCTCCACGCGCAGGGCGCGCTCACGCTCGAGTACGTCACGCGCCCAGGCGACCACGCGCGCTCCATCCGGGGTGAGCTGGAGGCGCCGGCCCCGCCGCTCGTAGAGGGAGGTCTCCAGCGCCCGCGCCACCCCTTGCAGCCGCGCATGCACCGCTGGCTGGGACAGCCCGATGGCGCGCCCCGCGAGCGTCAGATTGCAGCCAGCCTCCGCGAATGCCACCAGGGCGCGAAGCCCATCCGTTTCCATGAGTGCAACTATCCGCTTCTTCGATAGCTGGAGGGAAGTCCCGATTCGTGAGCGGGGACGGGGTCGGCTAGTGTTCCTCCTCGGAAGAAAGGAAGAACGGTCATGGCCAGCTCACGCCGCCCGGAGAAGGAACTCCAGGCACTCGCCAGGAAATCGAAGAAGCTCTCATGGTTGTTGCGCCATGGCGCCCGGGAGGCGGGCCTTGCCATGGACTCCGCGGGCTTTGCCCACATCGGCGAGGTGCTGCGGATGACGGGGCTGTCTCGCGCGGAGCTCGACGAGGTGGTCGCGGAGAACAACAAGTCGCGCTTCGAGGTGCGGGGCAAGCAGGTGCGCGCCGTGCAGGGCCACTCCCTGGAAGGCACCCCCGTGACGCTCGACGGGCTGGAGCGCAGCTGGGACGAGGTGCCCGGAGATGCACCCCTCTACCACGGCACGTCCGTGGTCGCCGCGCGCGCCATCCTCTCCGGGGAGGGCATCCATTCCGCGGCGCGTACCCATGTCCATCTGGCCGCCGCGGTGGACTCGAAGGTGGGCAAGCGCGCCGGTGTGGATGTGCTGCTGGTCATCTCCCCCGCGCGCCTTCGGGCCTCGGGGCTGCGCATCTTCTGCTCACCCAACGGGGTGTTGCTCGCGCGCGCCATCCCCGCCGCCACCATCGTGGACGTGCTCGCGTGCAATGGCCCGGGAAGCTCCGCGCTCGCGGAGCTGAAAAGACGGTTGGGGATGGATGCCGACCCCGCAAGCGGGCTGCTCAGGCGGTGATGACTCCCGAGCATCGTGCGCCGGCCTCACCGCGTGCTTGTCATTGACCCTATGCGTCACGGGGGGCCAGGCGTGTACAACTCCGCCTTCGCGAGCTGATCGCCTCCATCGACGATGCGTCCCCCCGCGACGAGGACCTTGCCGTTGGGCAGCAGCGTCGCCGTGTGGCTTTCGCGAGGCGAGGCCATGAAGTTGGGTGCGCTCCACGTACCCGAGGCCGGGTCGTACACCTCCGCCGTCGACTGGGAACCGTCGATGCCGCCTTGTCCCCCCGCGACGAGGACCTTACCGTCGGACAGCAGCGTCGCCGTGTGGTAGGTGCGAGGTGCGTCCATGGAGCCAGTGGGGCTCCAGGTGCCCGTGGCCGGGTCATAGAGCTCCGCGGCGAGGATGCCACCGCCCCCCGCGACGAGGACCTTGCCGTTGGACAGCAGCGTCGCCGTGTGGTTGTCGCGAGGTGAAGCCATGGAGCCGGTAGGGCTCCAGGTGCCCGTGGCCGGGTCATACACCTCCGCCGTGGTGAGATGGGCGGATTCGCTCCATCCTCCCACGACGAGGACCCTGCCGTCGGGCAGCGGCGTCGCCGCGTGGTTGTGGCGAGGTGTGGCCATGGAACCGGTGGGACTCCAGGTACTCGTGACCGGGTCATACAGCTCCGCGACGGGGGCGCTACTGCCGCCCATGACGAGGACCTTGCCGTTGGGCAGCAGCGCCGCCGTGTGGAAGTCGCGAGGTGAGGCCATGGAGCCGGTAGGGCTCCAGGTGCCCGTGGCCGGGTCATACACCTCCGCGGTCGCGAGGGGCATGCCGTTTCCGGTCGTCGGGTTGGTGCCGATTCCCCCCGCGACGAGGACCTTGCCGTTGAGCAGCAGCGTCGCCGTGTAGCGGGCACGCCCTTCAGACATGGCGCCGGTAGGGCTCCAGGTGCCCGTGGCCGGGTCGTACACCTCCGCTGATTTATAGGAAAGATCAGCACCAGGCTCCCAGATATCTTCATCGACCAATCCCCCGCTGGCGAGGACCTTGCCGTTGGGCAGCAACGTCGCCGTGTGAGCGTGGCGGGTCTGGGTCATGGGGCTCGTCTGGGCCCAACTCCCCAAGGGGACACAGACCGGCAGCCCCGTCACCGCGAAGCTCCGGGTCGCCGTGAGATTGAAGGTATTCCTGACAGTGACGGTGATGGAGGGGGAGGTGCCAGCGCTGACACAGGAGGGGGCTGTCCAGGTGGCACGGCTGCGGGAGTCGTCATCGCGCCACCTGTCCAGCGCGCCTGTATTGGCCTCCCAGAAGATCATGAGGTCAGCGCCCTGCGGGTCGCTGGCAACCACTTCGAAGGTGAGCACCTGGCGCGGGGTGGCCGTGTCCGAGGAGCGGTAGGTGCGGACGATGACGGGATTGAAGTACCGGGGCGGAGGCGTGTTGCTGACGCACAGGGCGACGGTGCCCGTGGTCTGTCCTCCTCGCCCGTCAGAAACAGAGACGATCAGGCGGCAGTTGTTGCAAGCGCCAGCGGGCAGGCGCGTGGGTGTGAACCGAGTGGAACGGGAGGCGGCGTTGCTCCAGGTGCCGGTGCAGGTGGAGCTCCATGCGTAGGAGAGTCTGTCCCCATCCGGGTCGGACGCGGAGACGGAGACCGAGGTCGTCTGCCCGACGGTCAGTTGCGTGGGAGAGGCACCGAGCGAGGCCACCACGGGGGAGCTGTTGAAGGAGATGGACAGCCGCGCCTCGCCCTCGCCTCCGTCCAGGAGGACGTTGACGGCCAGGGAGATGCTGGAGGACAGGCCGCGCGAGTCCGTCACGGTGAGGGTGAGGGTTTGAGAGCCGGTGGAGACGGGCGCCGTCCACGAGGTGGAGGTCGCGGAGGTCGAGGAGAAGGAGCCCGCGGTGGCGCTCCAGGCGTAGGCGAGGGTGTCGCTCGGGTTGACATCATGCGCCGAGGCCACCAGGGAGAGCGAGCCGCCCGGGGCCACGAAGGTGGAGGACGCGATCAGGGAGTCGATGAGCGGGGCCTCGTTCTCGAAGGGGGGCGGGGGGTTGAGTTGCTGGAGGGTGATGGCGACGAGGGTTGTCTGATGGGAGGAGAGGGTGACGTCGGAGGCGGAGCCCTCGAAGAGCAGCGTGCCGGACGCGTCGAAGGCCCGAGCGAGGAAGGAGCGGTGGGGGCCCGCGGGGATGTTGCCGATGATGCCGCCCCACACACCGTTGGAGAGCGCGAGGTCCATGGTCACGGAAGGGATGTCCGCGGCGCTGGAGGTGACGGAGACACGAGAGACGCTGGACGCGAGTGCCTGACGCATGGAGACGGCGAATCGGGCCGAGCCCGTCTCGGAAGAAGAATCATTGCAGCCCACCAGCAGCACCACGGCGATGACTGACATCCATTGAGCGAAAGTCTTTTTCATCGGCCCCCCATGTGTGACTTGCATGCGCAGTCATGAAGCAAGCGGGAGGTTCTGGCCATTGCCCCGAATGGCGCATACGCAGTCTCTTATTGGGCGCTTCCGCGCGGTCAGTGGGTTGGAAGACAGGCCCGTCTCGCATCCTGGCCGGGGCTTCGCGTTCCATCTGGCAGCAGACGCTCTCTCAGTGAAGACCCTGTCGCACTGTACGAGATGGTGTGTCAGGGTCGCTGCTCGGGCACGTCGCTGGCGGCAACCCGGAGAAGCATGCTTCTGACCATCTCCTCTACACTCCCTCCCGCAACGGACCTGGGGTATCTCCTCCACAAGAGTCCGTTCCGTCCGCATGTGTTCGAGCTGCCCTTCGGCTCGGCGCACGTATTCTATCCGGAAGCCACCCACGAGCGGTGCACGGTGGCACTCCTGTTGGAGGTGGACCCGGTCGCCCTGGTGCGTGACCGGCGGGGTCCCTCCGGTGAGGGGCGCGCCCTGGAGCAGTACGTCAACGACCGCCCCTACGTCGCCTCCTCCTTCATGAGCGTGGCCATCGCGCGGGTCCTCGGCGCGGCCTTGTCGGGCCGGAGCAGGGAGCGCCCCGCGCTCGCCGAGCAGCCGCTTCCACTCACCGCGCGCCTCTCCGTCCTCCCCTGTCGCGGAGGCGAGGGGTTCCTGCGGCGGCTCTTCGAGCCCCTTGGCTACACGGTCAGCACCGCGCGTCACTCCCTGGATGAGACGGTCCCCGAGTGGGGGGACAGCCGGTACTTCACCGTCGTCCTCGAGGGCCAGAAGCGGTTGAGTGAGCTGCTCGGCCATCTGTACGTGCTCATCCCGGTTCTCGACGATGACAAGCACTACTGGGTGACGGAGGACGAGGTCGACAAGCTCCTCCGCCACGGCGAGGGGTGGTTGGCGGCACATCCGGAACGGGACGCCATCACCCGGCGCTATCTCCGCCACCAGCGGAGCCTGGCTCGGGAGGCCCTGGCCCGTCTGGTGTCCGAGGAGACCGAGGCTTCGGAGGAGCGCGAGGCCACCCGGAACGAAGAGGAGGCGGTGCTGGAGCAGCGCATCAGCCTCGACGAGCAGCGCCGGGAGGCGGTCGTCGCGGCCCTGAAGCAGGGTGGGGTGACACGGGTGGTGGACATGGGCTGTGGGGAAGGGAAGCTCCTCAAGGCTCTCTTGAAGGAGCGGCAGTTCACCGAGCTCATCGGCATGGACGTGTCCATCCGCTCGCTCGAGCTGGCGAAGGATCGCCTGGACCTGGAGCGACTCCCGGACCTTCAGAGGCAGCGCATCAAGCTCCTGCATGGCTCGCTCATGTACCGGGACAAGCGCCTGGCAGGCTTCGACGCGGCCACGGTCGTCGAGGTCATCGAGCACCTCGACTCGCCGCGGCTGGCCGCCTTCGAGCGAGTCCTCTTCGAGTGGGCACGGCCTGGGATGGTGGTGCTCACCACGCCCAATGCCGAGTTCAACGTGCGTTTCGAGGGGTTGCCAGCGGGACGGTTCCGCCACAAGGACCACCGGTTCGAGTGGACCCGGGCGGAGTTCGAGTCCTGGGGGCGTGGCGTGGCCGGGCGGTTCGGTTACGGGGTGCGCTTCGCCCCGGTGGGTGTGGTGGATGCAGCGGTTGGCGCGCCAACCCAGATGGCGGTGTTCTCGCGATGAAGATCTCCATTCCCGAGCTCTCGCTCGTCCTGCTCGTGGGCCCCTCGGGCTCCGGCAAGTCCACCTTCGCGCGCCAGCACTTCGCGCCGACGGAGATCCTCTCCTCCGACACGTGCCGGGGGCTCGTCTCGGACAACGAGAACGATCAGGACGCCACCAGGGACGCCTTCGAGGTCCTCCGCTACATCGCGGCCAAACGTCTGGCGCGAGGCCGGTTGACGGTCATCGACGCGACGAACGTGCAGCCGGAGGCGCGCAAGCCATTGGTGGAGCTCGCTCGGGAGTACCACGTGCTCCCGGTGGCCATCGTGCTCGATGTCCCCGAGAAGATGTGTCACGACCGCAACCGCCAACGTCCCGGCCGGGACTTCGGTCCCCATGTGGTTCGCGGTCAACTCCAACAGCTGCACCGGTCGTTGCGCGGGATGGAACGCGAGGGTTTCCGGCACCTCCACATCCTGAAGCCCGAGCAGCTGGAGTCCGTGCGGATCGAGCGGCAGCCCCTGTGGAACAACCGCAAGCAGGACCACGGGCCCTTCGACATCATCGGAGACATACATGGCTGCCTGGACGAGCTGGTGCGGCTGCTCACCCGCCTGGGTTACACGGTGTCGCACGACGCGGTCCGGCCGCCCGAGGGTCGCAAGGCCGTCTTCCTGGGGGACCTCGTGGATCGCGGTCCAGACATCCCTGGGGTCCTGCGGTTGGTGATGGGAATGGTGAGGGCCGGCACGGCGCTGTGCGTCCCGGGGAACCATGAAATCAAGCTGATGCGGAAGCTCCGGGGGCGAGACGTGAAGGTCTCGCACGGGCTCGCGCAGTCGCTCGAACAACTCGAACGCGAGACACCCGAGTTCCGCCGCGAGGTGGCCGATTTCATCGACGGCCTCGTCTCGCACTACGTACTGGATGAGGGACGGCTGGTCGTCGCCCACGCGGGCCTCAAGGAGTCCATGCAGGGCCGTGGCTCGGGGAAGGTGCGCGACTTCACCCTGTACGGTGAGACCACGGGCGAGACGGACGAGTACGGGCTGCCGGTGCGGCACAACTGGGCGGCGGAGTACCGGGGGAAGGCCATGGTGGTCTACGGCCACACGTCCGTGCCCGAGGCCGAGTGGTTGAACAACACCCTCTGCGTGGACACCGGGTGCGTGTACGGCGGCAAGCTGACGGCGCTGCGCTATCCGGAGAAGGAGCTGGTGTCGGTTCCCGCCGCACGCGTCTACTGCGAGCCCACCAGGCCGCTCATCGCGGCACCGGCGGGGCCCGAGCTCACGGCGCAGCAACAGCAGGATGACCTCCTCGACATCGAGGACGTGCTGGGCAAGCGCATCGTGACCACGCGCCTGCACCACCACATCACCATCCGCGAGGAGAACGCGACGGCGGCGCTGGAGGCGATGAGCCGGTTCGCCACCAACCCCAAGTGGCTCATCTACCTGCCGCCCACCATGTCTCCCTCGGAGACGAGCCAGGCCCCGGGGTTGCTGGAGCACCCAGCGGAGGCCTTCGCCTACTACCGCAAGGACGGCGTGGAGAAGGTCGTCTGCGAGGAGAAGCACATGGGCTCGCGGGCCGTCGTCGTGGTGTGCCGCGACGCACAGGTGGCCCAGCGGAGGTTCGGCGTCACCGGGAACGAGAGTGGGGTCTGCTACACCCGCACCGGACGACGCTTCTTCTCCGACGAGGCGCTCGAGGCCGCGTTCCTGGAGCGCCTCCGGGGAGCGCTCGACAAGTCGGGCTTCTGGGAGGAGCACCAGACGGACTGGGCGTGCCTCGATTGCGAGCTCATGCCGTGGTCGCTCAAGGCCCAGGAACTGCTCCGGGAGCAGTACGCGGCGGTCGGCACGGCGGCTCGCGCGTCCCTGTCCGAGGCAATCGCCGTGGTCGGTCAGGCCGCCGGAGCGGGCCTGGAGGTCTCCGGGCTCGAGCGGAAGCTTCGTGCAAGGGCGGAGGGAGTCGGCCGTTACGTCGACGCCTACCGGCGCTACTGCTGGCCGGTGCGCTCGCTGGAGGACCTGCGGCTCGCTCCGTTCCACCTCCTCGCGACGGAGGGCGCGGTCCATGTGGACAAGGACCACGTGTGGCACATGGAGACGCTCGCGAAGGTGTGCCGGGCGGACGAGCGGCTCCTTCTCGCGACGAGCTACCGTGTCGTCGAGCTCGGTGACGAGCGGGCGGTCGAGGCGGGCTGCCGCTGGTGGGAGGAGCTCACGTCCCGAGGAGGGGAGGGCATGGTGGTGAAGCCCCTGGCCTTCACGGCGCGTGGGCGCAAGGGGTTGCTCCAGCCATCCATCAAATGCCGGGGACCGGACTACCTGCGCATCATCTACGGGCCGGAGTACTCCGTCCCGGAGAACCTCGAGCGCCTGCGGCAGCGAGGACTTTCGATGAAGCGCTCCCTGGCCCTGCGCGAGCTGGCCCTCGGAGTGGAGGCGCTCGAACGCTTCGTCCGGAAGGAGCCGCTCCGGAAGGTCCACGAGTGTGTCTTCGCGGTCCTCGCGCTAGAAAGCGAGCCGGTGGACCCACGGCTCTAAGAGGTGCCAGCCGGGGACGCATCTCAGGGAACGAACGGCGCGCCGCGGAAGAAGGTCGCGTCGTTCACGAATGAGAACCTGGAGCTAGCGGTCGGCGATGTCGGCGCTCTGCAGGTACGGGGACGCTTCGACAATCGCTGCCGCGGTCCAGCCCCTGTTGTTTCCGTGGCCGTTCTTGTCGCAATCACCGTCAGTGTGGACGCCCAGCAGGTGGCCTTGACGGTTGAGCACACCCGCGCCGGAGCTCCCGACCAGCGTGTCCAGGTCCGTGTAGTAGACGAGCTGGTTACATGAATCCAGGTACCCGCCTTCGGCGATGACTTTGTGCCGGCCCCGGGGATGCTGGATGATTGCCAACCGCTCACTGGCCCGGGTCGTCAGCAAGACCGGAGTGACCTCGGGAAGCACGTCGAGCTGGATGAGCGCATAGTCGGGCTCGAGCGCTTGCTCGATGACAACGCCCTCGGTCACCAGTGGGTCGCCGTCGGGCGCGTCCTCGAAGTTGAAGACCAGCAGCGATCGGTCCCCAAGCCCGACACAGTGGCCCGCCGTCAACACCACCGGTCCCGCGCTCGCTTCAATCAGCGTTCCGGTGCAGCGTCCGTCGATCAGGACGACTGCGTCTTCCGTGTCCTGGACGACGTCCGCGAACTCGCCCTGATAGCTGTTGATGGGGGTGAAATCCTCGGTCGGGCCGCACTGCGAGAGGCCGCTCACCTCCGGCCTCTGCCGCGCAGGAACCCCTGCTCCCGTCGGATTCCCGCAGACCGGGGGATCGACCTGGGGAGTCGCGGGCTCCTTGGGTCCACAGGCCGCAACGCCCAGGAGGAGGGTGCCCGCGAGGAGCGGGCCCCACGGAGTCATGAATGGTCCAGGGGGCTGTCTCTTCATCTCTCAGTAGAGGTAGTCCAGCGCCGTCTTGTCGGAGGTGCTCCACTCGCCGGTCTCGGACGATCGGAAGCAGGAGTTCATGATCGACCCGCCCACCTTGGCCGTGCTCGGCGTCCCGGGGATGAGGATGGCGCCCACGTTGGAGGCTCCCTCATTGGTGGCGGTGCCGCCGCAGCTGATGGACCGATCGTAGTAGTCCGAGTGGCGGAAGCCTATCGTGTGGCCAATCTCGTGGGTGATGACGTGCTCGTTCACGTCCGTGCTGTAGCTCTGCAGCCCGGTGCCGATGTTGATGGTGCCGTAGGGCTTGCCGCCCTTGGGGAAGCCAGAGGAGCCGCCGGCGCCGGTCGTGGTCTTCGCGCTGATGGTCGCGTCGCAGTCGGAGGCCGAGCCCCGCACCAGGGTGAAGGCGAGATTCAGGCTGTTGTAGTTGTCGATGGCCAGGTCGAGGCCCGCGCTGAGCTGGCTGTAGGTGTTGAACGTGGCGGTGGGAACCACGCAGATCTTCTTCACGCTGCTGGTGTCGACGAGGTTGGTCGTCCGGTACTGCTCCGCGGTCTGCTTGCCGGTCTGGAGCATCTCGCGGGACGCCTCGAGGGTCACGTGAGCGTCGCGTCCCACGTACACGGCATCCTCGTGGACCATGATGTCGTCGGCTGGGAACCCGGCCTCGAGCAGGTTGGAGATGATCTCCTGGTTCTCGGCCTGCGGATCGACACCGCAGCCAACGAGGGCAACACCGGCCAGCAACGCCATGGACAGCTTACGCATGGGGGCTCCTTTTCGAGGGACCACAAGGGTTGGACGCTGCCGCCTATGAGCAACCCATGGGCCAGCACTCAGGAGTATCAGAAAACAAGAACTTAGTTGGCAATGCCCGATTACTCATGGAGCACGGATGTTCCCGCCTCCTGGGACTTCTTGTAAAGAGTCCTGACGTTTTCGGGTGAATCACCTGTTGGCTCGAGGGGTTGGCGCATGACACCTGGAGCGTCTGGGTTTCGGACGGTGTGCCCATGAATCGGACAGCGGGCCCGCACCCCGGGTGTCAGGGGAGCCACACTGCCGCTGATGAAGCGGGTGCCGAGGTGCTGCCCACCTCCGGCGTCTTCGGATTCCAGCGAACCGGAGGAGCCCGCGGGCACCGCGGTTCCACAGGCCGCAATGCCCGGGAGTACGGTGCCCGCGAGAATCGAGCCCCACGGATTCATGGAACCGGGGGCTCAAGCGCCAGCTCTCAGTAGAGGTAGTTCAGCGCGGTGATGTCGGAGCTGGTCCACTCACCGGTCTCGGTGGAGCGGAAGCAGGAGTTCATGATGGAGCCGCCCACCGTGGCCGTGCTCGGGGTGCCGGGGATGAGGTTGGCGCCCACGCCCGCGGTGCCCTCGTTGGTGGCGGTGCCGCCGCAGCTGATGGCGCGGTTGTAGTAGTCCGAGTGACGGAAGCCGATGGTGTGGCCGATCTCGTGGGTGATGACGTGCTCGTTCACGTCAACGCTGTAGCTCTGCAGGCCGGTGCCGATGTTGGCGGTGCCGTAGGGCTTGCCGCCCGAGGGGAAGCCCGAGGAGCCGCCGGTGCCGCTCGTGGTCTGCACGGTGATGTTCGCGGTGCAGCCGGTGCCCCCGCGCTGGAAGGTGATGCGCAGGCCCAGCTGGTTGTAGTTCTGGATGGCCAGATCGAGACCCGCGCTCAGCTGGCTGTAGCTGTTGAACGTGGCGGTGGGGTTGAGGCAGATCTTCGTCACGCCGGTGCCGACGAGATTGGTAGTGCTGTACTGCTCGTGGCCCGTGTGGCCCTGGATCATCTCGCGGGAGGCCTCGAGGGTCACGTGAGCGTCGTTGCCCACGTACACGAGGTCATCGACGACCTTGATGTCGTCGGCCGGATAGCCGGCCTCGACCAGGTTGTTGACGATCTCCTGGTTCTCGGCCTGGGGGTCGACACCGCAGCCAACGAGGGCAACACCAGCCAGCAACGCCATGGAAAGCTTGCGCATGGGGGCTTCCTTTGTGGGGGACTACAGGGGTTGGACGAGGCCGCCGGGAATTTCCCGCCGCGACCGCGCGCCCCTTCCCATGAGCAACCCTCGGGCCAACACCTGGAAGTCCCAGAAAACAAGAACTTAGTTGGCAATACAGGATTAGCCATGGAGCACGGATGTACCTGCTCTCCTTGGACTTCTTGTAAAGAGTCCTGACGTTTCCGGGTGAATCGTCCGTTGGCTCAAAGGGTTGCGTGCATGACATCAGGACCGTCCGAGTCTCGGACGGTGTGCTCACCAATCGGACAGCGGGCCCACGCCCTGGGTGTCAGGGGGCCCCACACCACGGGCCTTCCAGTGGAGAGCAGGCCGGGTTCGAGACCCAGGCGTCAATCCTCCGTGAGGGTACGGAACACAGCTGGCAATTCCTGGCTGCCCAGGCCCGCGCTGACGGCCCGCTTGTAGTTGTCGAGCAACTCTTTCGGAAAGCGCGCGCTGATGCGGGCGTCCTTGCTCAGCCGGACGATGTGCTCGATTGCCGCGACGTGGGTATTGAGACTGCACTGGTCGCCAGAAAAGTTGTTGCTTTCGATCATTCCCTGCGCGGCGTCGGCGGTGACGGAAACCAAACCGAGGAAGGAGTTCTTGTGGGCGAAGAAGGTTTTCGGATCAAGACCTTCCGCCTTGCACATCGCCGCGGCGTGGAGGAATGCCAGAGAGCTCCCGTAGTAGGCCTCGAGAATCGCGCAGTCGATCGTCGCGGCGGACCCGATCTTTTCGTCGACGTAGATCGAATTCTTGGCGATCGCCTGGAGGGTTTCGAGGTGCCGGTCGAAGACGGAGCGCGACCCGGCGTAGAAGACCGTGGCGTAATCGGTGGCTACAAAACTCGGGTAGGCGAGTATCGCGGCGTCCAGGTAGTCCACGCCGTTCGCCCTCGCCCACTCCAGCCCCGAGCGAGCGTCCGCGGGTGAGCCGCTGGTGAGCTGAACGAGCGTCGTTCCGGCAAGTGCCGGGGCGACGCCCTCCGAAGAGAACAGTTCAAAGCAGGCGGCGTAGTTGGACAAGGAGACGACGACCAGCGCCCGTCCCGATACGGCCTCGAGCAGATTCTCAAACGCGATGGTGCCACCGCCCACGGCTCTTGCTTTGCTTGGGGTCCTATTCCAGACCGCAACGTCATGACCCGCCGCTGCGAAGGCGCGCGCCAGTGCGCTTCCCATGAGGCCACTGCCGATCACCGCTATTTTCGTGGGATGCCTGGGGGCCATGTTCGATCTCCCTTGGTTGCTGGCTTTTCGGTGTGTGAGCCTTGGAGCAGAGCACGAAGTGCATGAGTTCCGCACCGGATTCGTGATGAACACGAATACAACGGCTGCAGATGCTCACATTCGTCGGGCTGTCATGGGACGCGCTCTTCCGCGCGAGATGGTCGTCATCATGCCCGTGGACAGGTCCGCCGTTCAAGCCATCGCGGGCTCGCAGGGTTCTCGGCGGGTGGAGAAGGAGCCCGACGTCTCGGGCTCCCAGCACCTCATCGCGCACTCACGTTGGCGCGACACGTGGCGCAGTCATCCGCTCCTCGCGGAGGAGCACTAATCCGGACAGGCGACGCAGTGCCCGTACATGTCCCAGCACATGTCCACCGCGCAGGGCGCCTTGTCGGACCGGGAAGATGCCACCGCCGCCGTGCCACCACCCAGCAGGCCAGCGAGGAACACGGCCACCACCAACAGGTTCTTCTTCGTCATGGAGGGACTCCCAGGGATTGATTGCCAGCCACCGGAGGCTGGAGTTCCAGCACACCGCGTGCGAGCGTTCTGTGTCAACAAGTGAAGGCCCCGGGCGGCGAGACGACCGCGCGGGGATGGCAGCGCCGGAAAATTCGCGCGTAGCGCAGCCCGACAACAGTCGCGGGGGCGGTATGGCCCCGAGGGCAGTCGCTTCGTCGAGCGACCGCCTCGGGTGGTGGCCCCGCTCAAGCAGCAGGGCGCCGTGTCGGAGTACCGGGAGAATCACCCTCCCGGCAATGACGACCAGTTTCGGTGGGACGGCTCACGAGGAGGCAACCCAGCGGAAGATGGCCGGGCTGCCGCGGAGGTTGCCCCCCATGTCCTGCCATCCAGACCATTGGTAGCCGTCCCACTGTTTATGCTGGAGGCGGCCGTTGAGGTCCACGGCCATGACGCTGATGGAGTGGCCTCGATACGACACGACCGCGGGCTCGCCGGTGAAGGGACCACCGAGATCGAGCCAATCCGTGAGCGAAGGGCCCCATGACGCACCGTCCCACCACTTCGACTTCATGCGTCCGTCTTGACCGAGCGCGAAGAGGGTGAATTTGTCACGCCCCCAGACAGCGACGTGCACGGGACCGGCGAGCGCACCGCCGAGATCCTGCCACCCCGTCGCCGACGGCAACCACTCGGAGCCGTTCCAGTGCTTGGAGTACAGGTGCCCGTCCGTGCCGACCGCGAAGACGTTGATGTATTTTCCTCCCCACGTCACCAGTGTGGGGGCATGCGCAAAGCTGCCGCCCATGTCCATCCAACCCGTGGGATTCCAAGCACCATCGAACCACCTGTAGAGGATATTGCCCGCCGTACCGCGCACCGCGACGCTCAGACGGATTCCCTCCCAGACGATCGCGGAAGGATCGCTCGCGACGGAACCGCCGAGGTCCACCCAGCCCGTCCATGCGCTTCCGTCCCAGGCCTTCCGGTAGAGGTGGTTGTCGGTTCCTCGTGCGAACAGGTCGAGCCGGTCCCGTCCCCAACCCACCGCCGCCGGCCGCCCCTGGAAGGACGAGCCGAAATTGCTCCAACTGCTCCAGGCAGCTCCCGTGAAAGACCGATAAAAGAATGACCCCGTCGCGGTGATCGCCATGGCCGCGAGACGATTCGGGCCCCACTGCACCCCTGTGGGCGGATGGTTTCCGAAACCGCTGCCGGTGTCCTCCCACGTGGTCGAGGACGGCAGCCAGTTCTGCCCGTCGAAGCTCTTGTTGTAGAAGTGTCCGTCCTGACCGATCGCCATCGCGTTCAACCGGAAGACGACGCCCTGGTGATGGAGCACGTTACGGAACAGCGCTGCCAGCGTGTCGTCGGCGTGGAGCGCTTGTCCCACGGCAATCGAGCCGGCCGAGAACACGCGGCCACCATTCGGCTTCTGCCAGTCGATGATCTCGCTGATCACGTTGTTCGAGGAGCCGACCCAGTTGCATTCATAGTCGAACCGGCCCTGACTGCCGCGTCCCTCGGCGAGCACCACCGGCGTATAGTCGGAAGGGATCGCGGGGGTATTGCTTCCCGGGATCTGTTGGAGACGTACGTCCCATTCGTGTCCGACGGCGATCGCTCCACCGAGCTGGGTCCCCGCACTCACCGGGAGCTGCTCGGGGCTCTGGAAGTAGGTATGGGTTGGGTTCGTCACCGCGTACGGGACGTGCGGTCCATCGTAGCCCACACACTCGAGCCCGAGCACCTTCCACCCGGGATGTCCGGCCTCGCGCATCAGCCCGCCGCGCTGATGATCATGCTCGTGATAGAGTTCGCCCCACTTCGCGTTGCCGAACCCACCGACCTCCGTGGGGTACTTCCGGCACTCGATCACCGAGCCATCGTAGCTGACACGCCAGAACATCGTGTTGCCCGAGGCCATGATCACCTTGCCGCCGCTCGCGAGATAATCCGCGACGGCCTGGTACGCGCCCACCGACCAATACTCGCTGTGACCAAGGATGAACAACGTCCGGTATTGCCCGAGCACGCTTGGATTCAGGTGCAGATCCTGATCGCTGATGACGTCGTAATCGATGCCGTTCTGCTCGAGCCATACATGCGTGAAGCGCTCAGCGCGCACGAGATGGCTGTAATCGTACTCCGGGGCGGACCACCGTTGATAGGGATCCGCGCTCGTCCAAGGCATGTCGATACCTTGAGAGTAGGTCGGCTGCCCCGCGGCGTGGGCGGCGTAGAAGCTGAAGAGCCCGAGTGGCTGGTTGTACGCGTGCCAGGTGTTCGTCGCGCACAGGACGAGGACGGGGGCGGGAGCACGGTTCGTCGCGCGGCGGACGACGAAGGTGACGTCGTAAAGACGCGTCCCCGCTTCGTCGGAAATCCGGCCGACGTAGATACCCGGCGGACACTCGGACGGGATGGTATAGGAATGGCTGATCGGCCAGGCGCAATCGTAGAGATCCGAAGACGACAACCGCAGCGCGTGACCGCGCGTGGGATCCGTGTCGGGATTGTAGGGCCCGAAACGCGGCACAGCCTCCGCGTTGAAACTGGGCCCACCGATCATCCAGGTGCCGCGGTTGACGATCAACCCCGGCCGAACGTAGCCGCTCGCGTCCCGGACGCTCACACCGGTCTCTTCGTCGAGCGGCCAGCAACCGAGCATCTGGCCACCCATGGGAATCGTGGGCGGAGCGCTCCTTCCCGCGTTCGCGCGCGCCGAGACCTCCTGGGCGGAGAGCGCGCGGCTGTAGATGACCGGCATCGCCAGATCGCCGTCGAGGAAATTCGCTGTACCGCTGCTGTCGCCGTAAGCACCGAGGCGAAGCGGCGCTACTCCGGGAGAGAGGGTCGCCGGAAAGCCGCTCGCGCTATCGAC
Organism: Vitiosangium sp. GDMCC 1.1324; assembly: GCF_003044305.1. GTDB lineage: Bacteria > Myxococcota > Myxococcia > Myxococcales > Myxococcaceae > Archangium. The sequence goes on from NZ_PZOX01000011.1 coordinate 372,260, forward strand.
CTCGACGCCGTTGACGTAGAGCCGCACCGTGCCCGCATCGAAAACGGCGACGAGGTGATGCCACTGTTGCACGTCGAGCGCGTCCGGCCCGGCTCTCAACCACGAACCGTTGTGAGCCCCTCCGTTCCCGAAGTAGTAGTACGGGTAGCCGTCGCCGCTGATGAACAGCCCATATCCGCACGTGTCCGGGTAGGAATATTGAGAGATCACGCCCTGCCATGCATGGCGGAAGGGACGGACCCACGCCTCGAGCGTGAGCTGACTCAATGACGCGGTTGGCGCGAGCGCATTCTCGACATGGATGTACGAGCCCGGGCGGATCGTCATCGTCCGAGGCTCCGCCAGTTGATCCGTCAGGGATTGCACCACCCAGTCGCGCGAAGGCGTCTCGGTGTCCCATCCGAGGCGCACGATTGAGAGTTGATAGGGAACCGTGCTGTGAATCCTGAAATCGATCGTGCCACCAGCGGCGACGCTCTTTTGCGCGTACGCTTCAACAGCACCCGGAATCGCTACCGTGCGATTGGCCACGGCCGCGATCGATGCCGAGGTGGCGGTCTGGCCTTTACCTTCCGTTCCATATCCAAGCGCGCTCGTGAGCGCGAGCCCACCGAGTCCGCGAAGCACATCGCGTCGATTCAATTCATTTGCCATTTGACAGTGCTCCTACCACAAGAAAGCAGTAACGGAAAACAGAGCAACAGCATGCACCTTGGGTCAGGAGCACGCGTGCCGACCCGTAGCCGTTCACGGGTATCGGTCCGACTCACCTCGGTCTCGGCCTGGGTAGGCGTGTAGCGGGGCATCAGCAAGCGGCGTACCAGCACGACGAACGGACTGGGCTCGCGGCGCCCGCGGATTCTGTCCCTGAGACGCAGACCGACGGTGCGCTGGAACGCCTCAGCGCTGGGAGGTTGCGTAGTGCCGTAACGCCGATGCGTGTTGAGGACACGCATCGGCGCGGGCGCCCGCTCCTGACCGCCAGCGGCGCTCAGGAGCCCATCATGCGCCGCTCGGCGGCGCGTTTGAGCCGTGCCAGCGAGTCCGCGGGACCCGCGACCAGTTCGCGCGCCAGGAGCTTCTCGAGCAGTCTGCCCCTCCACCCGGGAGGGAACGTGAAGTCTCAGTTGTAGGTCACCCGGCAGCGCCGGGGTCCGAGCGGGGTGATTCGGAGCACCTCGTGGTTCGCCACGCCGAACGGAAGCCGGACGTCGAGCACGACCTCCTCCTTGGGGACGAGCCGGAGGACGTCGAACACCACCTTCAGCCGGTGCCCGGGACCCGCACCGAGAATCAGGCGATCTCCGGCCACGAGCGGCCGCTCCGGCCCATTCAGCAATCTCGCGTCCACCCATTCCTCGTACAGGCGCGGTGTGGTGAGCAGCTCCCAGATGTGTTCGGCGGAGGCCTCGAAGATGTCCGTGGGGCAGGTCTGAAAAGACATGGAGTATCTCCTCTCTCCCTCCGGCGGCACGGAGAGATGGCAGTCGGGTGCCTGTGATGAAACCATGATGAAGCGCGGAGCCTGGCATGCGGCGGCATGCAGGTCGCATCGGGATGATGGCTCTCGTCCCGATGTGCGAGATAGCCCCAACGATGAAGTATGTCCTCCGCAGTACCGACACCGAGGAGGAGCGCTTCTCCACCTTCTCGGTGGACGTGGACAGCGCGTCCTACACGCTGGCGTGCGGCTACCTGGAGCGGGGAGCACTGCCCGACGAGCAGGCCGTTCGGGTCGAGGAGTTCGTCAACAGCTTCGACTACGGTTACCAGATCGAGGGCGGTATCAACCGCGTCATCCTGTGCTCGGACGGCGTCGCCAACAACGGCATCACCTCCGCGGACGGAATCTTTGAGCGGGTGCGCGCACAGGCCGCGAGGGGCATCACCCTCACCATCGTCGGCCCTTGAGCATCCTGCGGCCCGACTACGGCCGCGCGGCTCCTCCCTCGCGCCTGTCCTATGTAGCGGCCGCCTTCGCCGAGAAGTTGCGGGGCTCCTACTGGGTCCGCCCGCTCACCTGGGCCCAGTTCCACGCGCTGTGGGAGGAGATCGGCGAGCCCCTGCGCGACCGGCAGGACGTGAAGGAGCTCGGAGCCCTCGTCCGCCAGGCCCAGGCGCTCGACCGGCGCACGAACCGCTTCGAGCAGCTCGCCCCGGTGAGCACCATGGATTTCGATCGGGTCCCGGCCATCAAATAGACCACTCACGTCCAGACCGGCGTCACTGGCGGTTCTGCATCTGCTGGCGCATGGCTTCGTGCCGGCGCTGGTGCTCCTCGCGCTCTTGCGTGATGAGCTCCCGGGCGCGCGCCTTCTGAGTGTCGCTCAGGAGCTTCTCCGCCTCCTGATAGGCCGCGTCGTCGTTGGCTCGCAGTTCGGTGACGATGGGCTGCACCTGCTGCATCCGCTCGCGCATCGCCTCGGAGTCGGGCGGCGGCCCGTTCATCCTTTCCGTGCCGCTGGGAGGCGGCCCCGGCGGGTGCGGCGGCCTCAGTGCCTCCAGCTTCTCCACGAGCGGTGCGTCCTTCTGCTCCAGCGCCGCCTGCAGCGCTTCCACCTGTGCTACCTGCTCGGCCGTGAGGGCCAGCGCCTGCTGGTTCTTCAGTAGCAGCTCCAGAGACGAGGGCGGCTTGCCCATGCCTCGTCCGGGGCCATGTGGGCCCTGTGCGCCCGCCAGCAGCGGGATGGCCAGGACCAGGATGAACGGCATCATCTTGAGAGACATGTTCTTCCTCCTGTTTGCGTCCCGGGTGGGCCTGCCTTCCTGCATCTGCCTTGCAGGTTCCCTGACGCGTCAGGGTCCAAGATGTCCACGCCCCATGTCCCGTGGATGACTCCCGTATTTCGGTATGTGTTGGAGCACCCGCCTGCTGCGGCGCGTCGTTGGAGGGCTCCACGGGTAAGTGCGCGTCCTGCTTGGGGTTTTTCGAAATTTCGCCAGGATGGAAGGGTGCCTCCGTAGAGAGGTGGAGAGGCGTAGGAGAGAAGGCTTGACGGGGATGTCGCTGCTGCAGGACCGAGCAATCCTGGACGCATTCCGGAGGGGCGAGAAGACCGTCCTGACCCAGGTGTATTTGAGGTGCTCGGACGAGGTGGCGCGCTTCCTGGCGGGTGGAGTCGGTGTGCGCCTGGGGAGTGGTCCGCAGCGAGCGCGACTGCGCCCACTGGATGTCGAGGCCGCGCACCAGGAGACGTTCATCCGCGCTTTCCGCCCCGAAGCCCGGCTGGCCTACGATGGCCTTCGCCCCTACCTGCCCTATCTCTTGCGGATCGCGCACTCGACAGCGGTCGACCTGCTGCGCTCGGCGGGGAAGATTTCCCGGGAGGCCATCCCGCTGGAGGAAGCCCCCGAGCTCTTCCAGGTCCCCGACGAGGCTCCATCCCCTGAACGGGATGCGCTCGACAGCGAGTTGCGGGCCGTGGTCAGGAAGTTCCTGGACAGGTTGTCGCCCAACGAGCGGGCCCTGGCGCAGCTTCGCTTCATGGAGGGACTCTCCCAGGAGCTCGTCGCCGAGCGGCTTTCGTTCACACGTTACGAGGTGCGCACGTGCGAGCGCCACCTGCGTGACTCCCTGGAGCGCCACCTGCGTGGAAGCGGGTGGCTGGACGCCGAGGCGCCACGCGCCTCCTCTCCGTCGAGGTGAGCACCGATGTGGACCCTTTTCTCCCGACACCCGGATGCCCACATCCCCGAGCTGCTGGCCGGCACGCTCGAGGCGCGTGTCCGCTCGCGCGTCCTGCGCCACCTCCACCGGTGCCCTCGATGCGAGGCAAGGTACGAGCGGCTCGTGCACGCGGAGCGGATGCTCGCGCATGATCATCGGGATGCCCTGGCGCCGAGCGAGCTCTCACTCCTGAGAGAGAGCCACCTCGCCGCGGCCCTGGCCTCCGCCGAGCCTCTGCCAGGTCCACGCCGAGGGCTCTGGTTGGGGCTGGCGGGCACACTGGCCGCCGGAGCCGTGGCGGTGACGCTGTTCCTCCAGCCCCAGGAGGAGGTCTGGACAGCGCGCGGGAGCGGCCAGCCCCAGGCTGTCCTCCGCGTCTTCTGTGCGCGGCCATCGGGCGAGCTCGTCGAGCTCCGGGGTGCATCCTCCTGCCCTCGGGATGGCCAGCTTGCCTTCGCGGTGAGCGCCGAAGCCCGTCCCATGCAGGTCATGGTCTCCGTCCGGGGCGAAGGTCTCGACTTCACACGAGGCCCTTTCCCCGTGGATGCGCCTCCAGGACGCGAAGCCCCACTGAAGCTCACGCTACCCCTCGACAGCGTTGTCGGGGCTCGAGTCGAGGTGGTGGCGAGCTTTGCCCCGCTCGCGGAACAAGCCAGGGCTGGCTTGCGTGGTGCGAGTCCGGACGGGGTGGTACTCCGGAAGCAGGTCCCCGTCTCGTCCTCCCGGTAGCGTGCTATAGGTCCGAGCCATGACGTGGCGTGGATTGCTCGGCGCGACGGTGCTCATGGTGCTGGCCGCAGCGGGCACCGCCTCCGCGGGAGAGCCGGTCCGCCGGGCGCTCGTGGTGGCCTACAATGGCTCGGAAAATCCTCAGCGCCCTCCGCTTCGGTACGCGGATGACGATGGCCTCCTCTGGGCGGAGGCGCTGAGCCGGCTCGGCTTCGAGACGAGGTTGCTGACCCTTCCGGATGCCGACACGGCCCGGCGGCGCTCGCCCTTCCTCGGCCGCGCCCAACCCCCGACGAGCGCGGCGTTGAGCGCTGCCGTCTCGCTCATTGCCAAGGCCAATCGCGCGGACCGCGCCGCTGGGCGCTCGACGGATGTGATGGTGGTGTACGTGGGGCACGGCGACGTAGGGGAAGACGGCCGTGCCTACCTCACGCTGCTCGATCGGGAGCTCGACCAGACCGCCCTGTACGCGGAGGTCATTGATTCGCTGGAGGCGGACTTCATCCACCTGCTGGTCGACGCCTGTCATGCCTCGGGTGTGGTGGGGAGCCGGGGAGATGAGGACCCGAAGGTCCTCCGTCAGCTCCAGGGCCTGCTCGATCGCGAGCAATTCGCTCGTCGCCCCAACGTCGGAGTGGCCTTCGCCGAGAGTGACACGGGTCAGACGCACGAGTGGTCGCAATGGCGCGCGGGCGTCTTCAGCCACCTGGTCCGCTCGGCGTTGCTCGGTGGAGCGGACATCAACGGGGATGGGCAGATCGAATACAGCGAGCTGCAAGCCTTTGTCGCGGCCGCCATGGCGGGGCTCGAGAACCTCCCCTCCAAACTGAGCGTCCACACCTTGCCACCCGCTCAGGATCCACGACGCCCCCTCACTTCCCAGACACGCTCGGGTCCGGTCCTGGAGCTTCCTCCCACCCACCCGGCGCTGCGGCTGTCCATCGAGGATGAAGTGGGGACGCGGATGCTGGATGTGCACCGCGCCGCCGGCGAGCACTTGCGGCTCGCGTTGCCCCCGCGGGAGAGCTACTGGATTCGGACTCCAGACGGTGAAGCACACATCACGCAGGAGGCGCTTGAAAGAGGACTCCCCGCGCTGAAGCCCCTGGAGCTCTCGGTGCGTGGACCCGTGGCCGAGAACTATCGCCACGGGTTGTTTCGCGTGCCCTTTGGCCGCGCCTTCTATGAAGGCTTCGCCACCTCCAGCGGAATCGTCCCGGTGGAGTTCCCTTCACCCGCCGCGGAGGCGCCGCTCGTCCCCGTCCAGGCGAGCCGGGAAGTGGCACCCCGGGAGGCTCATCGCTGGGAGCTCGGCACCACCGTGAGCCGTCCCTCCCTGGGGGCCAACGGACTGGCCGTAGGCGTCACGGGAGCCTGGCGCTCTTCCTCGTTTCCCTGGCGCTATGGAGCCCAGGTGTCCTACGGGGTGGCGCCTGGGGTCTGGCTCAATGGAGGGACGCTGCACCGCGTCTCCGTGCTTGCGACGGTGGGGTTGGAGTCGGCCGAGTCCGTGAGCGCCACCGCCGAGGTGGGCGCGGGGTGGGCCATGCTGGGAATCACAGCGCCATGGGGTGACCAGGCGGACCTCGCCGTGCTCGCGGGACGCGCGGCCGCGGGCATCCGGTTCGACTTCCAGGGCATCACCTGGCGGGCCCAGGCCCATGTGCTGGCGGATTGGGCCAGGCGGGATGGGGTACGGCACTGGAACCTGGCCCCTGGCGTGACGTTGGCTGTCGCGGTCGGAAAATAAAGTTCGCCAGCCTGATTCCCCGGCTCCGTAGTCGAAGATGTGTACAGCTCATGTTCTCGCGGCGTCCCGCCTTCCCGCGGCGTCTCCGCCTCGCTCACACCCGTGCTCTGCCTGCTGGTCTCCCTCGCCGCCGGTTGCCCGGCCATCGAGACAGGTATCGTCGCGGGTCAGATCGTCGCATCGGCGGGACTCGAGCTCTCCTCTCCCGCCGTCACCGACGCGACCCAGGAGAAGGTGGGAGCGCCTGGTGTGGAGTGCACGCTCGAGGGGACCAACAAGCGCGCGGTGACGGATTCAAAAGGCTATTTCCGGTACAGCGGCCTCTCCGTGGGGAGCTATCTCCTCATCTGCAAGCGCACGACCTCCACAGGGGTGTATGCCTTGCTCATGCCCATCGAGGTGCCAAGGGCCGAGCAGGGGGCTGGGAACGTGGCGCTGGGCGCGCTCGAGCTCACGGCCGCGGGGAGTCTCCAGGGAATCGCCAGACTGGCGGACCAGAGCGAGCACACGGGTATTTCCGTCTATGTTCCAGGAACGTCCCTTCGTGCCCAGACCAACGCACAGGGAGAATGGCTCATCAACGTCGTTCCGGCGGGGAGCTACGCGCTTCGTTTCGAAAAGGAGGGCTACCGGCCGTTGACCTTGCCAGCGGTCCAGGTGCCCCCGGGCGCTCGCGTGAGCCTGGAGGCGCGGGAGCTCAATGTCTCCACGGGGCCTTCGGGCAGCATCCTGCTCGCGGGTGGGCGGTCACTCACGGGCTCACGCACGGTCGAGGTGACACTGGAGGGCTCGCAGGACGCCTCGCTCTACATGCTCAGCGAGAGCTCTGACTTCATCGGAGCCACCTGGAAGGTGATGACGCCCTCCACCTCGTGGACCTTCTCGGGTGATGGCTTGCAAAAGCTCTACGCCAGATTCTCCGACACCGGAGGGCTGGAGACTCCTCCCGTGACGGACTCCATCATCGTGGACACCACGCCTCCCGTGGATGCCCAGGTGCGTATCAACAGTGGGATGGCGGTGGTCACCTCACGCCAGGTCGTGCTGACGCTCTCCGCCAGGGACCAGAGCTCGCAGGTGGCCGAGATGAAGGTCAGCAATGATCCGGCGCTCGCGGATGCCAGCTGGGAGCCCTTCAGCGGCACCCGCGAATGGACGCTGTCCGATGCGTCATCCCAGACCGCGGTCTATGTGACGTTTCGCGACGAGCTGGGCAACGAGATGCCCGAGCCGGTCTCCGCCCAGGTGACGGTGGTGACGGGGACCATGGTCGCCGGCAAGCTTCCCGCCAGCAGCCAATGGACCCTGGCGGGTAGCCCCTACGTGGTGACCGGAGACCTGTTCGTCCCGGTGGGAGGCGTGCTCACCATCGAGCCTGGGGTGGAGGTCCGCTTCAATGGGCCCCACAAGCTGTCGGTATCTGGAGAACTGGTCGCGCGAGGAACGGCAACGAACCGGATTGTCTTCGCCTCCAACGCGGCCCATCCCCAACCAGGCGATTGGAAGGGCATCCTCTTCGAAGACAGCAGCACCGACGCGGTGCTGGACGACTCCGATGAGTACCTCCGTGGCAGCGTCCTCGCGTTCACTGAAATCCGTGACGCCGTTGAAGGCGTCTCGATCTCCAGGAGCTCGCCACTGGTCACCGACAATCATTTCCATCATAACGGCCACGGTGACAGCACGCTGATCCTTTCGCGCTCCGCATCGGTCATACGTCACAACCTCATCGAGCAGAATACCAGCCGAGGGATTCATGCATACGCCTGCGATGCGCGAATCGTCGGGAATACCCTTCAGGAAAACAGCGGCGGGATGTACCTCTATGCGTATTCCGCACAGTCCTGCGACAGCGGCGAGGTCCCGGCGCTCATCGAGAACAACCGCCTGCTGCGCAACACCGCGGGCGCCATCGCCATCTATGGCGGAGCCGCTCTCGTCCGGCACAATGAGGTTCGCGACAACGTCACGGACTCGGCGCTGAATGGGAGCAATGGAAGCGGCGCTGCGTTCAGCATCGGCTTCGGCGCACCCGTCATCGAGTACAACCTCATCGAAAACAATCGCGGACCCGTGGGCTCGAGCTCGACCTTTTCCTTGTGGGGCGGCTCCATGGTGCTTCGCTACAACACGGTCTCGAACCCCACGACCTACGAGATTCATTTCCCCAGCGGCTTCCTGTCCGAGGACGTGTCCGCGAGCAGTAACTACTGGGGAACCACGGACATGGACGCGGTGAATGCCCGGGTCTGGGACCGAGAGGATGACCCCACGCTACCGCGCGTGATCCTGGCGCCACTGCTGTCCGCTCCAGATCCCAACGCAGGGATGAAGTAGCCATCACAAGACACCGCGCCCCTCGAACGGCGCGGCCAACCCACACAACCCAAGGAGGAATCACCATGGCCCGTTCAACACGAGCCCATGTCTGGCTGTCTACTGCCGCATTCACCTTCGCGGCGCTGCTCTTCCCGAGCCCGAGCTTCGCTCAGCAGGGGCCGTGTCCGGAGGGACAGGTCTATTCGGCCAGCAGCAACCAGTGCTTCCATTTCGAAACCAGCGCCCCGCTGCCCCCGCAAGAGGCCGAGAAGCAGTGCGCGTCGAAGGGGATGACGTTCGCCAATACGCTGAAGCTGACCGGAGTGTCCGAGATCAAGTCGGCGGTCCACGGCAGGGAATTCGTCACCGCCGTCCCCATGGAGCGGAACACCTACGAGGTCGTCAGCAACCTGGACGGCTGGGTAACACGCAAGCGCCCCTGGAAGTCGGGGGACAGCCACGCGTATGTCTGCCTCAAGCAGGCGCCGGTCGCATGCAAGTCCGATGAGGTCTCGGATGGCGCCACGAACTGCCTCTACGTCTTCTCCCCGCAGCAGGCCGTTGGCGAAGAGGCGAAGAAGCTCTGCCAGAGCCGCAAGATGAACCTCATCAGCAGCGTCGTGCTGCTGCCCACCATCGCGACGGCCCCGGCGGTGCGCGCCTACATCAACCCCAAGCTCGGCACGCAGCCCTTCGTCACCACCGAGGTGTCCGGCGGGTTCTCGATCTGGCAGTTCACCACCCTGGACGCACTCCCTAAGGTCAGCGAACTGAAGAAGGGGAGCGAGGCGGCCACCGTGGCGGCGCGGGTCATCTGCGTGGTGAAGGCCTCCGAGCGCGCCCCGTAGTATTCCGGTTCGAGGGCCCTCCGCCTGTGCCGGGAAGGGCTCTCGGCGGTTCTTCGTCAGGACTGGCCAAGAACACTGCCCGAGGCCCTGCTTGGAGCTCCCGTGTTCCACGCAGGGTGGATGGTTGTATCGTCCCCCTCCATGACGGATGTCATCCAACTTCAGGAGCTGCGGCTGGCCGTGCTCGCGTTCCTGATGGCGCTCGTTACGGGTGCCGGGCTCTACCTGGGGGTGAAGCTCCTGCTCGCGGTGCTGCGCGGGCGCTCCCTGCCGAGGGTCGAGCGCGCGGCGGCCCTCGTCTTCCTCGGTCTGCTGCTGACCGAGGCGGGCTGCTTCCTCTATGCGCTCCTCATCGAGGCGGACTGGCTCCAGGTCACCCGGGTGGAGGTGAGAACCGCCAGGCTGCCCGCGGGCACGCGCCTGCGCATCGTCCACCTCACGGACCTGCACGCCGAGGGCTGGTCGCGGGCGCTCTCGCGACTGCCGGACGAGGTCAACGCCCTCCAGCCAGACCTGCTCATCACCACCGGTGACGCCGTCAACGCCGAGTCCGGCCTCCCCGTCTTCCGCGAGGTCCTCTCTCGCATCCACACCCGCTACGGGCGCTATGCCGTCCGGGGCAACCACGATGTCTGGTACTGGAGCGAGCTGGACCTCTTCAGCGGCGGCGTCTCGCAGGAACTACGACAGACGGCGCTCCGGACCGCCGAGGGGCGCCTGGTGCTCTGCGGGGCACCCTACGGACAGGAGGGTCACATCGACACCTGCCTGCGTGAGAACCCGGACGGCCTGCGCATCGTGGTCTACCACACGCCGGACCTCGTCGAGGAACTGGCCCCGCTCGAGCCGGACCTCTACCTCGCGGGCCACACGCATGGAGGCCAGGTACGTTTGCCCCTCTATGGCGCGGTGGTGAGCATGTCCCGCTTTGATAAGAAATACGAAATGGGGCGCCACCAGGTAGGGGCCACCACCCTCTTCGTCAGCCGCGGCATCGGCTTCGAGCCGCACGCGCCTCGCGTGCGCTTTCTCTGCCGGCCGGAGATAGCGGTCATCGACCTGGTAGGCACCGGTAACGCCGGATGAGGCCCTGACGCTCAGGCACCGTCTGGCGAGCAGGCCTCGTTCATGGCGCTGCACCGAGAACCGGTCGTTGGACGGCTGAGGCTGAGGGCCATCAGGCCGCGAGCCTGACCGCCGCCTCGAACTCGGGACTCTTGATGTTCGCAAGTGCCTCGTTCAGCCGGCTGCGGCCATAGTCCACCCGGCCCTGCCAGGTGTTCAGCGTGAACTCGTTCGTCGACAGGCCCCGGTGCAGCTCGGCCATCGGTGGGACGGCCAGGTCGGGTAGCCGGACGCCCGGCCGTTCGGCCGCGGCACCATTCAGGAAGATCATCGCGTAGAAGACGTGGTTGATCTGCCGCATCAGGAACATGCGGGCCTGCCGCGCCGCATCCAGCGTCTCGCCGAAATAGGTGCGCAACAGCACGGCCTCCTCCTCCTTGTTGGCGGTGAAGAAGTTGGCCAGGGTCGCCAGGTCCACATAGCGGTCGGCGAGAAACGAGGACTCCCAGTCGATCAGCCACAGTCGGCCGCCGTCATAGAGGACATTGCGTGGGTTCAAATCGTTGTGACTGGAGACCGGCTCCGGTCGCAGACGGCGATATGTGGCGGCGAGTTCGGTGTAACGCGCGAAATGTTCCGCTGTGGCGGCCGGCTCGATCAGGCCCGAGGCGCGGAACTGTCCGATCAGCGCCTCCATGCCGTCCAGATAGTCAACCAGCCGCGGAAAGGCCGGGGCTGTGTGCAAGGCGCGCACGGCCTGGGCCAGCTCGGTGAGCATGTCGGTCCTCGAGCCGGCATACTCCAATCGGAGTGAGCGCTCGGCGATGAAGTCCATGATCGCCACCCCGTCCTCGACGCAGGCGTAACGCACCCTCGGCGCCAGACCCACCTCGGCTGCGGTGCGCATGCAGCCGTACCAGCGGCTGGGGTCGCGGAAGAGGTCGGTCTGGCCCTCGAGCCGCAGCAGATAGGCGATGCCACCCACCCGGATCTTGAACACCCGGGCGCCAGACAGGCCGCCGGTAAGCGATGTCGCCGCGTCCAGCGTCGTCGTGCCGAACGCGGCCTCGAGCGCGCGCTCGACCGCATGACGGTTGGCTTCGGGAAAGGACATTTCGGGAGAGGACATGGTGACGCTCCGGATGAGACACGACTTTTACCCGGATATAATTCGGAGTCAATATTGCCCGGGTAAAATTGTTCCGGCGCTCGGGACGCCCTCCCGCTCACCGGGCGAGTCCCTGACACAAGGGGAGCAGGGCCTCGCGCAACGTGCCTCCCTCGTTGCGGAACTCGACCAATGGATGGCGCACCGGCTCCAGGGTCTGGTCCGGGTGCAGGAGGGCCCCTCCGCCCGCTGGGATTCCAATCCCGCGTGAGCCCGGGGCCGCCTCCTGCACGGCTCGCTTCAACTCCGTCCAGTCCGGTTGCTCATGGACGCCCACGAGGAAGGGGGCCAGCCCGAGGACCGGGAAGAGAGAGGCCGCGCCGGTCATGGGCGCGCTCCACGCCTGGGTTCCGAGCTGCATCGCGCCAGCGGAAATGCCCAGGAGGACGGCGCCATCGAGGTACCGTTCTCGGAGGAGGGGCTCCAGGCCGTTCTCCCGGAAGGATTCCCATCCCAGGAGGGGGTCTCCTCCCGCGAGCAGGATGATGCTCGCCCGCCCGAGCCAGGCGCGGTCCTCGGCCGAGGGCCGGGAGGGGATCATCCGGCAATGGGAGATGCCGGCCACCTTCATGGCGGCGGTGAAGAGATCGAAGAAGGCGGGCTCGTCGCCGTTGGAGGCGCCCAGGTAGGCCGCCTGGACGGGCGGCACACGGAGGTCCGCCCCCGTCAGCACGCGGAGGCAATCCAGGAACGGCTTGTCCCCGCTGCGCCAGAAGAGGAGTGAGCTGTCGGCGAGGAGGAAGAGCGGCTTGAGATGACCGACATCCTTCCGTTCCAGTGCGCCCATGTGAACCTCCAATCTTTACGGACGACAGGGGGAGGGGATAAGGGAAGCCCCATGAGAACCAGCCCTTTCAAGGTGTAGGGGAGGGTCACCACTGGGAGGACTTCCAGGAGGAGTCTGGGGGAGGGAAACGCCTCGTTCGGAGGCCAGGAACGGCGCGCCAAAGCACCTGGCTCGCCAATCCTTGTCGTGATGGCTGACTCAGCCCAGTCCTCTGGTTGGCAGGGGCGCCTGCTCCCGCCGAAGTTGCCATGGGACTGTGTTGTTTCTCTTCCGTCATGTGGACTCTTCTCCCCGAAGTACGCGCGCAGTCGCCACATGGCGTCGAGCCACTTCTCCCGACACATACCCCTTCTTGGTCTTCTTCTTGGGCTTGCGTGGATGCTTCCGCAGCCTGGCGGGTTTGACGTTCGCCGCCATCTGCAGCAGCGTGCGGCTCAGTTCGGGTGCGGACTGGGTTTCGAATTGGTCCCACTCCGTTTCTGGCACGGCAATCATCATCCCGCTGTAGGTGGTCCGCACTTCGTCCGCTATGTAGAAGGAGGACACCTGGAAGCTGGCCGCATCCAATCGATGCTCGGTCTCCACCGCCGATTGCAGCACCGCCAATATGTTGTAGGTCATGCACGCCACGCCGAAGGCCAGCAGTGCCGCACGCGGGTTACCCAACCCGGCCCTGAGGCATCCCCTCATATAGCAAGCAGGCGAGGAAGCGCGTATCTGGCCATGTGGTTTGAGCAGTAGGGGCATGGATGTTACCGGAGAAGTGGGTACTCAAGCCATCAACGAACAGCAGGTGCATG
>NZ_PZOX01000012.1 GCF_003044305.1 Vitiosangium sp. GDMCC 1.1324
GGGGCTGCACAAAAGTTCAGTGCGAGCCTGTCCTGTGTCGTGGTGCTCTCCGCCCCACCCTGTCCGCGCTGATCTTACGGATCGACCATATATCCGCCCTTGGTGGTCATGCGAACCACCCAGGAGGTTGTATGCCCCTCCTCCGGCGAGCAATGGACATTTCACGCCCGCTCGTCTGCTCACCGGGGCCCCGCAACCGTGGGGAACATCCCGGGTTAGGATGGACGTCCCCGGGCCATGGACTCTCCGCCGATGAACGAACCCCCTCAGTTTCCCCGTCTCCTCGGACGCTACGAGCTCGTGCACCTGCTCGGCCAGGGCGGCATGGGTGAGGTCTACCTCGCCAAGATTTCCGGCGCCGCGGGCTTCGAGAAGCCCTGCATCGTCAAGACAATCCTCCCGGCGCTGCTCAGGGACGCGCAGTTCCTCGACCGCTTCCACCACGAGGCCAAGGTGCTCGTGCACCTCGTCCACTCGTCCATCGCGCAGGTGTACGACATGGGCGAGGCCGAGGGCACCTACTACATGGCCCTCGAGTACGTGGCCGGTGTGGACCTGTCCTATCTGCAAGAGCAGGCGCGCACCCAGGGCCAGCAGATCCCCGTGCCGGTGGCGCTCCTGCTCGGCCAGCGCATCGCCGAGGGACTCGGCTACGCCCACCGCAAGATGGGCCCGGACGGCATGCCGCTGGGCATCGTCCACCGCGATGTCTCGCCCCACAACGTGATGGTGTCCTACGAGGGTGAGGTCAAGGTCATCGACTTCGGCCTCGCCAAGAGCGCCGCGCGCAGCAAGTACACCCTGCCGTCCACCGTCATGGGCAAGCTGGGCTACATGTCTCCGGAGCAGGTGCGCGCCGAGGCAGTCGACCACCGCAGCGACATCTACTCCTGTGGCGTCGTGGTGTGGGAACTGCTCGCGGGCCGGCCTCTCATCGCCCATGGCACCGTGGGCGAGATGATGGCCGCCATGTCCAATCCCTCGGCGCCCGCGCTGCACGAGCTGCGCCCGGACGTGGACCCGGCACTGGATGCGGTGGTGCGCCGCGCGCTCGCTCCCGCTCCCGCGGACCGCTACGCCCGCGCCGACGACTTCGCCCGCGCCCTCAATGAACAGTTCCTGCGCACCTCCTCCAGCCTCGGCGCCGAGGAGGTGGGCAACTTCGTGCGCTCGCTCTGCCCGGAGGCCTTCGCCTCGCAGCGCAAGCTCATCTCCCGTCTCACCTCCAGCACGGGGCTGCGCCGCACGCCCCAGCCCGGTGGCACCCTGGTGCCCATGCACACGGGCCGCCACTCGCCGCTGCCCCCAGGGGTGACTCCTCTGCCTCCGGGGGTGACCCCCCTGGGCTCCGGCTTCGAGCCCACCGCGCAGCACCCGAGAAGCGACCCCGGCACGGGCTTCGAGCCCACCATGGTGCGCTCGCCCAGCAGCACCGCCACGCCCGCTGTCGGTGGGGTGCCCGTGCCAGCGGGGACCCAGCAGATGGAGCGTCCCGACTCCGGGCCGGGCCGCAAGGGGTGGACGGCGGCGATTGCCCTCGGCGCGCTGGGGTTGATTGGTGCCACGGCGGGGGTGACCTCGTTCCTGATGTCGCGCCATCCCGAGCCGCCACCCCCGTGGGTTGCCGAGGACGGACGGCCTCTGCCTCCGCCGCCGCGCGACAGGCCGCCGCATCATCCTCCAGGCATGGAAGACCCCGGCCCGGGCCCGGAGGGGCGGCCTCCGCGCGGTGGACCTGAAGGCGGGCCTCCTCCGGGTGGGATTGAGGGCAGGCCTCCTCCTCCCGGTGGATCCGAAGGCGGGCCTCCTCCCGGTGGGCCAGAGGCCATGGCGCCCCCTCCTTCCGAGTCAGGCACGGCCCCGGTGGACTCCGCTTCCGCCGAACCGACGGCCGTGGCCGAGGTGGCTCCGTCCGCGAAGCAGACCGGATCGCGTCCGCGCACCACGCCCAAGCTCGTTCCCGCCGTCAACGTGGCGGTGTTGATGCCTCCCAATAAAGGTACGTACTACGTCGTTCCTCGTGGGCGCTCGGCCGGGCTCACCCAGGGAATGGTGCTCCAGGTGGTGGCGGCGCCAGTGAAGAATGGCAAGGCGAAGCTGCTCGGCGAAGCGACAGTGGTGGAGGTGTATGCGCGTAAATCGGCAGTGGACCTGGATGCTCGCGCGCGCAACGCTGGAGACGTCGAGCGCTTCCTGGTGCTTCCTTCCTCCGCCGGGGCGGAGCAGGAGGAGGAGTCCAGCGCCCAGGCCGCTACGCCACCCGCCGCCACGCCGTCCGCCGAGGCCGCCGCGAAACCTCCCGAGCCGCGTGAGTTGAGCGGGCGCATCCTCGTCAAGAGCCTCGGCCCCTTCCTTCAGAAGATCGAGCTCACCAACACGGACACCATCCTCTGGAGCGGCTGCATCCTCGTCGCCCGGGGACGGGACGTGTACAAGCTGGGCGGCATGGCTCCTGGCGGCATTCGGGAGATTCCGCTGAGTGGCTTCCAGAAGGGCGGACGGGACGTACCCTTCGTGGGCAAGAACCGGCTCGGGCTCTTCTGCGCCGAGGGCCAGAAGGAGTTCCCCGCGAAGCTGTGAGCTCCCGGCGGCCGAGCCTCAGAAGCTTCCGGTGAGCTGCAGCGAGAAGGTGCGCCCGTACTGGGGTACGGGAGCGGCAGCGCGCTCCTCTCCGAGCGGCAGGAAGTACTGGGTGTCGAGCAGGTTCTGCACGCCGGCGAAGTAGCGCAGGTTCAGGAATTCGCCGGAGAGTCCCACGCTGATCAACAGGGCCTCGCCGTTGCGCGGGCCTTCCTTCGCACTGCCGCGGGCGCTCTGGTAGGTGGCCTGGGTGGCCAGGCGCACCTCGCCGTTGCCCAGGGGCAGCATCAGCCGTCCGGAGGCCAGGTGCGCGGGGGTGGCGGCGGCCACGTCCTCCGCGGCGTTGCGGAGGGTGACGAAGGAGTAGCTCAGATCCACCAGCAGGTAGCGCCCCGGCTGCCAGTGCACGCCGGCCTCGGCGCCCCAGGCGAGCGTCTCACCGGGCCGGTTGGCGAAGGTGATGCACTGCACGGTGCCGGGCACGCTGCCGCACCGGGGTGGCCCGCTCTGTGTCTCCAGCACCACCAGGTTGGAGATGCGGTTGTGATAGCCGGCCACGGTGAGGCGCAGATCGTCCGTCAGGTTGTGCGAGTGCTCCAGCTCCAGGGTGGAGATGCTCTCCGGCTCCAGCCTGCGGGCGGCCACCTGGGTGAGGCCGTTGTCGTTGTAGTCGAGCTCGTAGACGTTGGGCGCTCGGAAGGCGAAGCCGGCCACCAGCTTGGTGAGGCCCTGGTCATAGGGGCGGCCGATGAGGGCCAGCCGCGGGGTGATGGGGGCGATTGGCAGGTCGAAGTACTTGTCCAGGCGCAGGCCCGCCGAGAGGCTCAGCCGCGGATGCGGGCGCCACTCGTCCAGCAGATAGGCGGAGAAGAGCGTGCGCCGCTCGCTGTTCAGGGGGCGCATCCCCTCGGGGCCGAGGCTCTCCTGATCCACGCGCAGCTGGCCCTGTCCCTCCAGGCCCACGGTGAGGCGGTGGGTGGGGGTGAAGTTGAAGAGGAAGCGGGCCTCGACGGAGAGCCAGTCGGCGCGGCCGGAGTCGGTATCGCGCCGGAGGCCGCCGCCCGGCTGCGAGTACATCCAGTAGCCCCGGTAGCGGCTGGCGTCATAGGCGCCGCGCAGCGACAGGCTCAGCCGCTCGTCCAGGGTCTTCTCGTAGCGCAGCTCGGCGAAGCCGCGGAGGTCCTCCACGCGAGTGCCCTCGGCGCCCAGCACCGTGCCGAAGGGCCCGGTGGGGACCTGCTTCTCCCGTGCGTGGAACGAGGCCTGCAGCGACAGGCCGCCGGAGCGGGCCCGCAGCGAGATGCTGGCGGCGCGCTCTCCGTCCATCCCGTCCACCACCGGCAGGCCGTCCCCCATCCGGGTCGTCTCCGCGCCCTGCGTGTTCACCCCCGCCACCGACAGCAGCACCGAGTTGCGTCCCTCGTCCCACGCCGCCGTGCCCCGCAACCGCGTGGTGCCCAGTGACTCCACCGCGGCCGTGGTCTCCACCCTCCGCCCCGGTCCCAGCGAGTCGCGCGGCACCACGTTGATGACGGCGAAGAAGGCTCCCGTACCGTAGAGGGCGCTGCCTGGGCCTCGCACCACTTCGATGCGGTCCACCTCCCCCAGGTCCACCGACAGGTCCCTCGCCGAGTAGCCCTGGCCGGCCCACACATCATTCATGGAGTGGCCGTCCCAGAGGATGAGGATGCGGGTGTTGAGGTCTCCCGGGGGCGCGAAGCCTCTCACGCCCAGGTACGTATACGAACGATCGTTCGAAATGAAGAAGCCGCGCACGCCGGCCAGGGCGTCGGCCAGCGTGGTGTAGCCGAAGGCGCGCAGCTCCTCCTGGGTGATGACGGTGATGGAGGCGGGGGCCTCGTCCACGGAGAGCAGGTTCTTGGAGGCGGCGCGCACCTGGGGCGGCTCGTAGCGCAGCTCGGCGTGGAACTTCGTCTCCTGCGCGGCCACCACCGTCACCTGCTGGATGATGGGGCGCACGTCCTTGCTCTCCACCTCCAGGGTGTGCTCGCCCTCGGTGAGGGTGAGGACGGTGGGGGTGAAGCCGGCGGGGTGGCCGTCCACGCGCACCGAGGCGTTGTCGCGATTGGCGGTGACGATGATGCGTCCGGTGGGTTGCTCCTGCGGGCGCAGCGTCACCTCGAGCGGGACGCTGGTGTCGGCGGGCACGTCCACCAGCACCTGGGACGCGATGTGGCCGGGTGCGCGCACGTAGAGCACGTGACGGCCGGGGATGAAGCGCAGGGTGCTGGGCACCCGTCCCAGCACGGGGCCCTCGGGGGTCTCGGACACCTCCGCACCCTCGGGCGTGCCGGCGAGCTTCACCTCGCCGGTGATGAGCTCCAGCTTGAACTCCTGCACCATGGAGCTGCCCCGCACCAGCTGGATGGACTCCTCCGCGGGGCGGTAGCCCTCCTTGCGCACCATCACCTTGTGGCTCCCGGGTGGCAGCGCGAGCGTCTGGGGGGAGCGCCCCCGCGCGCCCAGGTCCTCGCGGTCCACGAGCACCTCGGCCCCCGCTGGCTCGCTGGTGACGCGCACCAGGGCCACCTTGGGGCGCAGCCGCTCCAGGGAGCGGTGCACCTCGGCCGCGTCCTCGCTGGAGAGATCCTGCTGGCTGAGGTCGTTGTAGTAGCGGTAGGCCTCGTTGTAGCGGGTGAGGGCCTCGTAGCAGCGGGCGATGTTGAAGAGGACGTTGCGGTTGGGGACGAGCCGGTAGCTGGCGAAGTAGGAGCGCAGGGCTTCGATGTACTGGCGCCGGGCGTACGCCTCGTTGCCCAGCTCGAAGGCCACGTCCGCCTCGTCCGCGGAGTTGTTGGCCAGCGCGGCAGCGGGCACGAGCAGCAGCGACAGGACGAGAGAGCCGAGACGGAGCGCGCGCATGGGGACTCCCCATTCTCCCATGGAGGAGTGGAAAGTCACCGGGCCAGGGCGGCCGCCAGGGCCCGGGCCGAGGCCTCCAGCTCGGCCTCCGGACGCCAGTCCCCGGGCGCCGCGTCAAAGGCTCCTCGGCCCCACAGCCGCTGGGGTGTGTCCCGGTAGCGCGGCACCAGGTGCAGGTGGAAGTGACGCAGCACGTCGCCGATGGCGAAGGCGTAGGCGTGTTCGGCGCCGAGCACCTCGCGCTGTGCCCTCATCACCCGTGCGGCGAGCGGTCCCAGCTCCCGCGCCGCCTCGTCGTCGAGATCATACAGGGCCCGCGCATGCCTCGTGCTGGTGAGCACCACCCAGCCGGGCAGGGGGCTCGGCGAGGCCACTCCATGCACCACGAGGCCCGCCGAGCGGGCGAGCACTCCTCCCACCGGCCGGGTGGCGCCGCTCACGAAGGCGCAGCCCAGGCAGGGGTTGTTCACGTCCACGTTGCTCATGGCACGCCACGCTACCAGCGCGGCCCGAGACCGGGCATTCTTGACGCAGACGGGCCGGGTCGGAGAGTGTCGTGAGGCCGCCACGCGCGGGTGACACTCCAAGCATTCCTTTCAAGGTGGGAAGATGAAGAAACATTGGGCAGTCGTGCTGCCGCTCCTGGTCGTCGGGTGCTCGGGCCCGCAGGATGCGAATGGGGACGGCATCGTCGACGGCGTCCGCGAGCCGGACTCCGTGTCGGTGGTGGCTCCGGCCAACCCCAAGGGGACGGTCTCCGGTCAGGTGCTCAACACCCGGATGGAGCCGCTCGCCGACGCCTCGGTGGTGCTCACCATCGGGAGCGCGACGACGGACAAGCCGTTCACGACCAAGACGGACGCCGCGGGCAACTTCATGCTCACCAACGTGCCGGCCGGCGCCGAGGTCCTGGTGACCGTCAGCAAGGAGGGCTACGCCACGCTGCGCGCCTCCGCGACGGTGCCCTCCAGCGCGGGCAACATCCCCATCAACAACGGCAACGCCAACATCGGCGCCCTCGCGCTCGCCGAGACGAAGAGCACCGTGCGCTTCTCGCTCGTCACGCCGTCGGGCCAGCCCGCCTCGGGCGCCCAGGCGTACCTCGAGGCCGTCCCCGCCGGCACCATCGCCTTCAATGGCGGCACGGCCAAGGCGGTGAGCTCGGTGGTGGTGTCGGCCAAGGCGGATGACCTGGGCGTCGTCACCTTTAACAACGTGCCCGCTCCGGCGGAGCTGGCGCGCATCGGCGGCGTGGGCGATGACTCGGGCGGCTACCGCCTCTGGGTGGACCCCGTCGACGTGAACGACGACGGCATCTTCGATGCCGCCGGCTATGCCAACAAGTTCGACGCCTCGAGCCTGCTGCAGTACGGCGGCTCCCAGCTCGTCCGCCTGCTCGCCCCGCGCAACGACGGCGGGGAGGCCTCCTCGGCCTTTGATCTGGTGGCCACCAACGTTCCCAGCCTCAACTATGTGAAGTACCCGGATGGGGATCCGCGCAAGGCCCAGGCGGAGCTCCAGAAGAAGCCCATGCGTAACCTCGTCCGGCCCGGTCAGCCCGTCTACCTCGGCTTCAGCCACCCCGTGGCGAGGGACTCCGTGCTGGCCATCGTGACGGACGAGTTCGGCAAGGAGCCGCTCTCGCTCGTCGTGACGCCGAGCGCCACGGGAGATGTCTACACGCTGGCGGCCTCGTCGCTGCGCGAGGGCCAGGAGTACAACGTCATCCTGCGCGCCACCTCGGCGTATGACGGCACCGTGAAGACCTGGAAGGGCTATTTCGTCACGGGGGACCCCAAGACCCCGCGCTCCCTGCAGGTCGCCAGCGCCGTCTTCAAGGATGGCACCACCGGCACGGCGGGAACGCTGGACCCGGGGGAGTGCGTCATCCTCACATTCAACCAGCTCGTCCTCCCCAGCACGGTGCAGCTCGACGTCGTCATCTCCACGGCGGAGGCCAGCCCGCCCTCCTTCAAGATGGTGCCGGCGCCTCCCCCCTCGGCCCATGTCTGCCTCGCGGAGACGTCCACGAAGTACCCGATCGACTCCACGGACTTCAACGACGCCACCACCCGCTTCGTCTTCACCTACGGCTCCAGCGGCTCGCCGTTGACCCCCATCAACCTCAACACCACCACCGCCAAGGTGAAGGTGGACTTCTCCCGGTTCCAGACCTCGGAGCCGAAGGATTATTACGAGACGTCCTGGGGCTCGCCCGTGAGCGCGGGGACGATCATCGAGGCGCCGCTCTCCCGGTAGTCCGCGGTCAGGCCTCCGGGCGGCACTGCGGCGCCCGGAGGTCCCAAGTCATCATCGCTGTGAGTGGAGTGTCCGGGCCCTGACACGTTTCGAGGGCCCGGGGCCCTCCGGACCCTGGCCTGCACGAGCACATCCAGAGGTGCGTGCATAGCATGGTGCGGCGTTCCCACCTTGTACGAGGGCCCCGCGCCATGACTGTACCATTCACGCAAACCCTCGAAACCAGGACGAATGATGTCGCCGAGCCGGCGGACGCGCCCGATCGCAAGCGGGTGCTCGTGGTCGACGACTTCGATGACGCCCGCGAGATGTACGCGGAGTACCTCGAATTTGTCGGGTTTCAGGTAGAAGTGGCTCGCAATGGGGTCGAGGCCGTGGAGAAGGCCCAGGGGGCCCCACCGGACATCATCCTGATGGACCTGTCCCTGCCGGTGATGGATGGCTGGGAGGCCACCCGGCGGCTGAAGCAGGACCACCGCACCCGCGACATTCCCGTGATGGCGCTCAGTGGCCACGTGCTGGCGGGCAACGCCGAACAGGCGAGGCAGGCCGGCGCGGACGAGTTCGTCGCCAAGCCGTGTCTGCCGCAGGACCTGGAAGACCGCATCCGCCGGATGCTCAAGCCGAGCAAGCCGAAGAACAGGCCCTAGTCCGTCTGTCCGCCCCCCCCTCATCTCGTCTCCGTAGGCACGAACCGTGGGCTCTCCGCCTGCCTCTCGGTCCAACGTCGACGGGTGGACTCCACCCGAGGCGTTCGACGAATACCGCCTGGTGCGACTCATTGGCCGAGGGGCCACGGGACGCGTGTACCTGGCGCATGACACGCTGCTCGACAGGCCGGTGGCGGTGAAGTTCGTACGAGCGCTCGGCACCGGCGCGCTCACCCGCTTCCTCGTGGAGGCCCGCGCCGCGGCGCGCGTCCAGCACCCCCATGTCGTCACCCTCTACCGGGTGGGGCAGCTGGAGAACCACCCCTATCTCATCTCCGAGTTCGTCCGCGGCACCTCGCTGGATGGGTTGCCCCGGCCCATGCCCTGGGAGCGCGTGCTGGCGCTCGGCAGGGACCTGGCGCGGGGACTGGGAGCCGCGCACCGGCGCGGGGTGCTGCACCGCGACATCAAGCCGGGCAACGCGCTCCTCACCGAGACGGGTGAGGTGAAGCTGCTGGACTTCGGGCTGGCCAAGCTGATGGAGCCGGGCTCTCCCTTCCTGGACGTGCCCGCGCCCCGGGTGGCCGGGGAGGGCCCACCCTCGCTCTCGGAGTTGGACCCGGAGGCCGTGGCGGGCTCGCTCGACGGGGTGGAGCTGCCGTCGCTGCCGGAGGGCATGCTGGTGGGCACGCCCTATTACATGTCCCCCGAGGCCTGGGCGGGCGAGGAGCACACGGCCCGCAGCGACGTGTACTCGCTGGGGCTGGTGCTCTACGAGCTGTGCGCGGGCAGGGGACCCTTCCGGCACGTGCCCCTGCGGGAGCTCCCGAGGGTGATGTCCTCCGAGGACGCACGGCCCCTGGCCGAGGCCGCTCCGGGAGTGGACGCGGACTTCGCGGCCGTGGTGGACCGGTGCCTGCGCCGGGCTCCCGAGGAGCGCTTCGCCTCCGCCGTGCCGCTGCTGGACGCGCTGGAGCAGCTCTCCCGGGACGAGTGGGTGGGCACCGTGCCCGAGGGCAATCCCTACCGCGGGCTCCAGGCCTTCGAGGCCGAGCACCGTGCCCTCTTCTTCGGCCGGCGGCGGGAGCAGCGCGAGGTGCTGGAGCGGCTGCGCGCCGAGCCCTTCCTGCTCATCGCCGGGGACTCCGGCGTGGGCAAGTCCTCACTGTGCCTGGCCGGGGTGCTGCCCCAGCTCGCGGACGGCGCGCTGGAGGATGGGCGGCGCTGGCGCGGGGTGCGGCTGATTCCGGGCCGGCGTCCCGCCACCGCGCTCGCCGCCGCGCTGGCCCCCGTGCTGGGTGCGGACGAGGAGGGACTCCTGGCCTCCTTGCGCGCGGACCCCACGGGACTGGCGCGCCGGTTGCGAGCCCACCTGGGCATGGACGAGGGGCTCGCCGTCTACGTGGACCAGCTGGAGGAACTGGTGACGCTCGCGGGCGACGCGGAGGCCGCGCAGGCGGGGCTCGCGCTCGGGAGCCTCGCCGAGGGCGTGTCCGGCGTGCGCCTGCTGGCCACGTGCCGCAGTGACTTCCTCACCCGGCTGACGGCGGTGGCGGGACTGGGCTCGGCGGTGCCCGGGGCGCTCTACCTGCTGCGGGCGCTCGGCCCGGAGGAGATTCGCGAGGCGGTGGTGGGTCCGGCGCGGATGAAGGGCGTGCGCTTCGAGTCCGAGTCCCTGGTGGAGACGCTGGTGGGCTCGGCCTCCGGGGGCGGGTTGCCGCTGCTGCAGTTCGCGCTCGCCGAGTTGTGGGAGGCTCGCGACGGCGCCACGGGCGTCATCACCCAGGCCGCGCTGGATGGGCTGGGCGGAGTGGCGGGCGCGCTGGCCAGACACGCGGACGCGGCCGTGGCGCGCCTGTTGCCGGACCAGCGGACCGCGGCGCGCGGAGTCCTGCTGCGCCTCATCACCGCGGACGGCACCCGGGCGCGCAAGACGGACCGGGAGCTGGTGGGAGATGACCCGCGTCACCGCGCGGTGCTGGAGGCCCTGGTGCGCGCGCGTCTGCTGGTGGCGCGGGAGGTGGAAGGAAGCACCTCCTACGAAGTGGCCCACGAGGCGCTGCTGAGTGGTTGGGGAACCCTGGCCCGCTGGTTGGCCGAGGCCGCCGAGCGGCGGGACGTCCAGGCCCGGCTGGAGGCCGACTCCGCGCACTGGGAGCGCGTGGGGCATGTGAGGGATCTGCTCTGGAGCTCCCGGCTGTTGGCGGAGGCGGCACTGCTCGAGCCCGCGGAGCTCACCCGCCGCGAGCTGGCCTTCCTGGAGGCCTCGCGCCGCACCGTGGTGCGCAGCCGGCGCATGCGGAGGGCCCTCGCCGCGGGCTTCGTGCTCTCGCTGGGGCTCGTCTACGCGGGGCTGCGGCTGCACGAGGAGGCGCAGCGGGACACGGTGGTGCGCGGCTGGTTGTCCGAGGCCGCCACTGCGATGGATGGGGTGCGGCGGGAGCACGCGGCCTTCGCCTCGGCACGCGAGGATGCCTTCGGGCACTACGATGCTGGCCGCAAGGAGGCGGGTGACACCGCGTGGACGCGCACCGTCACGGCGGAGACCGTGCTGCACCGCCGCCTGGACGAAGCGGGAGACTCCCTGGAGCACGCGCTGGTGTTGGACCCCACGCGCGAGGATGTGCGCGACGCCCTGGCCGACTTCCTCCTCGAGCGCGCCCTGCACGCCGAGCAGACGCTGGAGTCCCATGAGCTGCCGGCACTGCTGCAGCGGTTGCGGCTGTATGACTCGTCGGGGGAGCGCTGGCGCCGTTGGACCTCGCCCGCACTCTTGACGCTCGACGTCTCCGTGCCCGGTGCGACGTTGGAGCTGCGGCCGGTCTCCAGGGACGTGGACGGCCACGAGCTCCTCGGTGCACCGATGCCCATCGGGCCGGGGCCGTGGGTGGACCTGACCGTGGCACCGGAAGACTGGCGGATGACGGTACGGGCTCCGGGCCACGAGCCCGCGTTCGTTCCGCTGCGCCTCGCGCGAGGGGAGCGCAGACACCTGGCCCTGCCGCTGCTGCGCGAGGGCGAGCTCCCCTCGGGCTTCGCCTATGTCCCACCGGGACGGGTGCTCTTCGGCAGTGCGGCGGATGCGAGCGTGCGCGGCTTCTTCAACGCCGTGCCGCTGCACCCGAAGGAGACGGTGGGCTTCCTCATCTCCCGCCGCGAGACGACCTTTTCGGAGTGGCTGGCCTTCGTGGAGTCGCTGCCCGCGGCGGAGCGTACGCGTCGTCTGCCACGCACGAGTACGACCTACCACGGCATGCTCCGGCTGGAGCGGGAGCGGGGCACCTGGACGCTGCGCTTCCAGCCGGGCGGAGTGCCCTATACCGTCCGCGCCGGGGAACGGCTGCGCTACGCGAAGCGCGACCGCCGCACCTCGCAGGACTGGATGCGCTTTCCCGTCACCGGTGTTTCGTTCGAAGACGCGGAGGCCTACGCGGCGTGGCTGCACCGGACGGGACGGGTGCCGGGCGCGAGGCTGTGCACGGAGCTGGAGTGGGAGCGCGCCGCGCGGGGCGAGGATGGCCGCGAGTTCCCCCACGGAGACGTGCTCGCTCCGGACGATGCCAACATCGACCTCACCTATGGCAAGGAGCCCGGGGGCTTCGGCCCGGACGAGGTGGGGGCGCACCCCGTGTCCCGCAGCCCCTTCGGCGTGGACGACCTGGCGGGCAATGCCTGGGAATGGACGTACTCGTCGGTGGAGCCCGGTCGCGTGGTGGCGCGTGGTGGCGCCTACTACTTCGCCGCCGCGTCGGCGCGCCTGGCCAACCGCGAGCTGCCCGAGCGGACCCTCCGTGACATCACCGTGGGCATCCGCCTGTGCGCGGACCTGCCCTCCCGTACGATGCCCACTGGGGAGTGACTCCACGGGACACCCTGGGGGGTGATGGCCGTGGACGTTGCAAGTGCCTGGGTACGACATGTCTGGCTTGCCCGTGGGATGGCCACTGCACACCGTCGCGTGTGACGGGGACGGAGTGCAGGAGGGGTGGCGATGCGAGCGAGCGGGTGGTGCCGGGTTGTCGTGGCGGCCGTGGGCGTGGTGGCGTGTGGGGGCGAGGCGCCGGTGTCGCCGGATGAGCACCTCGGGCAGGCCGGGTCGGAGCTGGGCGTGCGCAACGGCTCGAACCTGAACGGGTCCAACCTCAATGGCTCGAACCTGAATGGGGATGAGCTCAACGGGAAGGGGCTTGCCCGGATGCTGGTGTCGGTGGACTACGCGGGGGCGTGGTTCGAGCGGCGGGACACCCGCTGGGACGGGAACGGCCGCGGGTTCGAGTGGCGTGAGGACAGGCTCGACGTGGTGTGGCTGGAGGGCTCGGTCTTTCACGGCCGGTCCCGTGGGCAATTCCTCTCCGGACTGGACTTCGTGCACGCGCGGTTCCAGGGCAACCTGGACGATGGCGGCCGGGTGGAGCTGCGCGTGAATGCCATTGCGCCGGGCTGGGGGACGAACCGGGACGTGTGGACGTACCGGGTCTCCTACCTCGAGCCGGCGGATGGCCGGTGGTACCCCATCTGCCGGGACGCGGACGGGAAGCCCGCGAATGCCATCGCCGTGGCGGGGCGCTGGGACTACCGGCAGGGGCTGCCTGGCCAGGGTGGTGCGAAGTACGAAGACCCGAGCACCTTCACCTTCGCGTGCGAGGGAGCGGCCATCGCGAAGTGCATCCGCTTCGGTTACAAGCCGTGGGCGAGCGTCAACGGCGTGAGCCTGGCGGCGCACCATCAGGCGTGCACGCGCCTCATCCGCGCGGACTACTGCGGCGATGGCACCTCGCACACGGTGAACGGGCAGTGGGTGAACCTGTACGACGCGGCGGGAGTGCAGCAGGACACGGAGAGCTGGGCGGTGGAAGCGGAGTGGGACACCGAGGGCGCGCGCTGCTTCACGGACCACAACCGGGCCCACGCGCCGGTGTCGTGCCCGGGCGCGCCGAAGAAGACGCGGTGCGGGACGCCGGAGTCCTTCTCCGCCGGCACGTTGCTCCAGAGCGAGACGCCGTAGCCCTCGGCCCGGGCGGGTTCCTGGTACGCAAGCCCTTCGGTCCGCCGCCACTCGCGGACGGAGCGGCACTCCTCCGGTTGCGCGAGGCCACAGGAGGGCGTATCGGAGCCCCTCCAGCCTGAGCGGAGGAGCGTCGAGCATGTACCGCGCGGACACGGTCGTTGGTCTCATCGAGCACGGGCGCGAGGGGGACCTCGCGATTGGAGCACCGGGGCGGCCCGGGCTGACCCACGGAGGGCTGCGGGAACTCGCCCGGCGCACCGTGGCGGCGCTCAATGCCATGGGCATCGGGCGAGGGGACCGGGTGGCCCTGGTGCTGCCCAACGGGCCGGAGATGGCGACGGCCTTCGTCACCGTCGCCTGTGGCGCCACCACCGCGCCGCTCAATCCGGCCTACCGCGCGGAGGAGTTCGACTTCTACCTGTCGGACCTCAATGCCCGGGCGCTCGTCATCCTCGAGGGGCTGGAGAGCCCGGCGCGCGCCGCCGCCGCCGCGCGAGGCATTCCGGTCATCGAGCTGGTCCCCGACACGAGTGGGCCCGCCGGCCTCTTCACGTTGAGACCGGAGCGACCGCTCTCCGGAACTCCGGCGCGGGCGGGCTTCGCCGGGGCCGAGGACGTGGCGCTCGTGCTCCACACCTCCGGGACGACCGCGCGGCCGAAGATTGTCCCCCTGCGCCACATCAACGTCACGGCCTCTGCCTTCCACATCGGCCAGACGCTGGCGCTGGGGCGAGAGGACGTCTGCCTCAACATCATGCCGCTCTTCCACATCCACGGCCTCATCGCGGCGGTGCTGTCGAGCCTCGCGGCGGGAGGTTCGGTGGTCTGCACGCCGGGCTTCAACGCACTCAAGTTCTTCTCCTGGTTCGAGGAGGCGCGGCCGAGTTGGTACACGGCGGTGCCCACGATGCACCAGGCGATCCTCGGGCGGGCCGGCCGTAACATCGACGTCATCAAGGCCGGGCGGCTGCGCCTCATCCGTTCGTCCTCCGCGTCGCTGCCGCCGCAGGTGATGCAGGAGCTCGAGCAGGCGTTCGGCGTGCCGGTCCTCGAGAGCTACGGGATGACCGAGGCGTCGCACCAGATGGCCTCGAACCCGCTGCCGCCTCGGCCGCACTACGCGGGCTCGGTGGGCATCGCCGCGGGACCGGAGGTCGCCATCATGGACGAGGCCGGCAACCTGCTGCCCGCGGGCTCACTCGGAGAGGTCGTCATCCGGGGCCGCAACGTCATGGCCGGTTACGAGAACAACCCCGAGGCCAATGCCAAGGCCTTCTCCCAGGGCTGGTTCCGCACGGGTGACCAGGGCGTGCTCGACGAGGCCGGGTATCTGCGGCTCACCGGTCGGCTCAAGGAGATCATCAACCGGGGAGGCGAGAAGATCAGCCCGTTGGAGATCGACACGGTGCTGATGGACCACCCGGCGGTGC
Organism: Vitiosangium sp. GDMCC 1.1324; assembly: GCF_003044305.1. Classification (GTDB taxonomy): domain Bacteria; phylum Myxococcota; class Myxococcia; order Myxococcales; family Myxococcaceae; genus Archangium. The sequence goes on from NZ_PZOX01000012.1 coordinate 14,811, forward strand.
AGCAGGTGGTGACGTTCGCCATGCCGCACCCGAAGCTGGGCGAGGAGGTCGCGGCCGCCGTGGTGCTGCGCGAGGGCGCGAGCGCCGGGGAGCGGGAGCTCCAGGACTTCGTCTCGGCGCGCCTGGCGGACTTCAAGGTGCCTCGGAAGATCGTGTTCCTGCCGGAGATTCCCAAGGGAGCGACCGGCAAGTTGCAGCGCATCGGACTCGCGGCGCGCCTGGGGCTCACGTCATGAAGATCGCCATCTTCGGCGCGGGGGCGATCGGCGGGTTCCTCGGGGTCCGGCTGTTCCAGGCCGGCGCGGACGTCACCTTCATCGCTCGAGGGGCGCACCTCGTGGCGATGCGCGCGAGGGGGGTCACCCTCCGGAGCGGCGGGGAGAGCGTCACCGTCCATCCGCGCTGCACCGACAACCCGGCCGAGGCGGGGCCGCAGGACTACGTCCTCATCACGCTGAAGGCACACTCGCTGCCGGGAGCGGCGGCGCAGATGGTTCCCCTGCTGGGCCCCGAGACAGCGCTCGTGACCGGCATCAACGGCGTGCCCTACTGGTACTTCCATGGCCTGGATGGTCCCTACCGCGACCGGCGGGTGGAGAGCGTGGATCCGGGCGGGAAGCTCTGGGAGACCTTGCACCCCTCACGGGCCATCGGCGCGGTGATCTACCCGGCGGCCGAGGTGGTCGAGCCCGGTGTCATCGAGCACATGTATGGGGACCGCGTCACCCTGGGCGAGCCCGATGGCAGCAGGAGCCCCCGCGTCGAGGCGCTGTCGAAGCTAATGATTCAGGCGGGCCTGAAGGCACCCATCCGGCCGCGCATCCGCGATGAGCTCTGGGTCAAGCTCTGGGGCAACCTCGCCTTCAATCCGCTCTCGGCGCTCACGGGGGCGACGCTCGACCGGCTCGCGACACAGGGAGACCTCCGGGCGGTGGCGCGCACCATGATGCTCGAGGCCCAGGCGGTCGCCGAGTCGTTGGGCGTGCGCTTCCCGATCGACGTGGACAAGCGGATCCAGGGAGCGGCGGAGGTCGGCGCGCACAAGACCTCCATGCTGCAGGACCTGGAGCGCGGCCGGCCGATGGAGATCGACGCGCTGCTGGGCGCGGTGGTGGAGCTCGGCCAGCTCGTGGGCAAGCCCATGCCCACGTGCGAGATGGTGTTGGCGCTGGTGCGCGAGCGAGCGCGGCAGGCAGGTTGCTACCCGTCATCCGTGCCATGACGATCGGCCAGCGCTAGAGCAAGGCCGTTTGCGCCCGTCCGGTCATGCATTCGAGGTGCAGATGACTTCCACAACATGGGGTTGGGGATGGGCAATGCGCGCTGAGGCCGTGGCATACAGGTGGGCGGTGCTGTTGCTGGGAATGGCGTTGCTCACCACGGGCTGCGTCACGCTGGCTCCGCCATCCGGCGGGAGCGGCACCATGGCCGCGTTGCGAGAGACGGCGGCCGGTACGCCCCCACTCCAGACGCCCCTCTCTTTCGCTTCCACCGAGCCTGGCGAGCAGGAGCGGCTACACCGCCGACACGGCGAACGCATGCTGGCCTCGAACGTGGCTCTGGTGAGCACGACTGCCTCCCAAGGCCCGCCCTCTTGCGGAGGCCAGGCGGTGCCGGATGGCTGGCCTGATTACTCCTCGTGGTTGGATGAAGAGCTGCTCGCGCCCTTCTTCAAGTGCGCTTCGCCTGCGGAGTTCCTCGCGTTGCAGCGCCGGGTGGACATGCCCCGGCTGGTGGAGGCGTTGGACGACTGGTCCGCCGTGAGGCTCGGCGCGCTGGGACCCATGGAGGCCCCGGCCGCCGAGGTGCTCCAGCGCAAACGCTTCTCCTTCCTCGTCACCGCCACCCGGAAGTACGGGGCCTACGCCCAGGTGCTCTCCCTCTACCTCCTCGACACCGCCTTCGATGACGAGGTGCGCGAGCTGTTGGTTCTGCTGGCGAAAGACAAGCAACTGGAACAGACGCTGGGGCAGATGCGGGCCGTCCGCGAGGCGTTGGAGCAGCGGGGCTTCAAGCTCTCGGGCTACCCGGACCGGGACGAGCAACCCGGTGACGTGCTGCGGGGCCTGGGCCGCGCCGCCGACGACATGGCCTCCTCCATTCCGGTGGTGGATGGGCTTAAGGGCGGGGGAGTGCTCGCCACGCGAGCCCACCTACCACCGCCCTACCAGGAGGCCTTCGACGAGACGGAGCGGACACTCAACCGAGAGCACTTCGCTCCGGGCCACGTGGCGCTGGGCACCTTCGACTCCATGACGTTCGGAGCGCCGCTGGGCTTCTACTACCTGGTGGCGGGAACGGGCCATGGGGCGTACTCGCTGACACAGCGCCAGTACGAGCAGGCCGCACGCGAGCTGGCGCCCGCGTTGCTACTGGGAGCCCTGTACGCCGGAGACAAGGGCATGCGCGCCCTGTCCGAGGCTCGAGGTGCCCCGGGCGCCGGACTCGGAGAAGCGCGAGGGCTGGGAGTACCGGAACTGCGCCTGACAGCCCTCAAGGAGATGGTGCAGCAGTTGGAGGCACGGCTGGGCGTGGAGGGCCTGCGAGAGCTGGCCCGGGACATCCAAGCCAGCCGGGAGGCAGGCCGCTTCGTGGCTGTGGGAGGCGTGGACGCTGCCCTGGCTCTGCGCGAGGCCCGGGGCAACGTGGCCCGGGCACAAGCGATGATGTCCAAGGCCAGGTCCGGGGCCACGGGTGCCTCGGCGGGCAGGAGCGGGGCGGGGACGAGCCCCAGAGAAGTAGCCACCGTGGCGGATGACGCCGCACGTCCCACCAACAGAGCGGCCGGTGCCGCGGAGCGCCTCGGTATGGCCTCGTTGGTGGACGAGCAGGTGGGTCTCACCCAGGAGGTGGTGGAGGCCAGACTGGCGCTGGCGGAACTGGAAGCCACGGGTCCGCGCCTTCCCGCGAACGTGACGGTGCTGGAGAAGCAGCGCCCCTCGCTCGACGCTCCGCCGCTCGGAGCTGAAGTCAACCCGCGTTGGCGCGAGTACGTCGCCTACCGCGAGAAGCGCCTCGGGGAACTCAAGCAGGGCATGGCAGTCGAAGGGCCTCTGCGCTGGGCGCCCTACGAGCGGATGTGGGGGTGGTTCACCCGGGGACTGAACTTCGAGCGCCTCATGGTGAGGTTGCTACAGGCCGATGCGGAATTGCCTCGGGCACAGCGCCGCTATCTCGGGGACTTCAACAAGCCTCGCATCGAGAGGTCCGTGGGCGTGTGGAATCAGGGCACCGGCCTGCGCTTCGCGGATGTGCTCATCATCGAGGAGGGCGCGCTCTCCGGAGGGCCACCGCGTGTCGAGACATTCAGCTTCAAGAGTCGCGACCTCTCGGGGCTGGGGGAAAAAGCTTTGAAGGCACAGATGATTGAGGACGCGAGGGAAGCTCTACACAAGTACGGAGGGACGCTGGACATCCGTCGAGAGTCCCTCCATCCCCTTCTCCGCGAGAGCAGCGAGGTGCCCGTCCAGCGGGTCCGCCTCATCTATGAGCGGGGCGAGCTCAAGCCCAAGGACGTAGACGACTTGAAGGCAGCCGTGGAAGAAACCAAGAGAAAGGTTCCGGGAGTGGAGGTGCTGTTCCAATGAAGGTGCTGAAATTTTACGGTTCGAGGGACGAGGACTACCTCCGGCTGTCGTTCGACGGTGCTTTCAGTCCACAAGCGACACTAGAGAGCGAATTTGCGCCCTTTCTCCAGGCGCTTGAGGAGCACGCCGGTGAGTGGATGCCGGACGTCGTTGAAGGCAAGCGGCGACGGAAGTGCTCCCGCGCCGCCATCTGGAAGTCCCTGGAAGAGGAGCGCGACGAAGACAGCACGACCATCGGGCTCTATCGCACGAAGTGGCCCGCGTTGGACATGACGCTTGGTCTCTGGTTCCCACCCCTGCATCCCAAACTGAGAATCTCCATCAAGGTGAAGCCCCTCTCCTTCTTCGCGGAGACGCAGCGCTGCCGCCACTTCGTGGAGATGGTGCGTGCCTGGGCCTCCCGCTACCCGGTCACTCATGTCAAGGCTCACAGCATTGACGACATGATGTTGGCGGGCTCTCCCAATTTCGGCCGCGACGATGAAACCCTGTTCAGAGACGGTTTCGACAAAATCTACGAGGTTTTCTGGCTCAACGTCTTCGGCCCGAAGCTGGTGGAAACGGTCGGCCGCGAGCGCATGCTGTCTACGCCGGCTCACCGGGTGGAGGAGTTCCCCAACGGCTCCGTCCTCCTGGTGACGTGGCCCACCGTGGCGGACTTCGCCAGCGAGGAGGCGCGCCTTGCCCAGGCCCGTGCGTACGCCCACCTCCGCCCGGACCTCGACTTCGACACCGTGCTGCGCACCCTGCGCGAGCGCAGCGCCACGCTGGCCCCCGTGGAGCCCCGCTTCCATCCGGACGTGGCGCCGCTCCTCTCGCGCGTGGTGGACCGCGTCGCCAGTCACGAGCGCCAGCGAAGGATCGCCGAATTCAACGCCTGGCAGCCGCCCGAGCCCGAGGAGTGGCGCCCCGCCGACTCCGCCCTGCCCTCGGACGATGATGACCCGAAGGGGGCTCTCAAGCTTTACGACACTCTCGCCGAGCACCTCGTGGCCCTGCTGCACACGAAGGCACCCTCCGTCTTCGAGGCGACGCCCGAGTCGCTCACGGACGCCGACTTCTATTTCTGGCGCGAGGAGTTCCCGACGAGCCGCCTGCCGGAAGCCATCAATGACTACGCGGTGCCCGCCATCGGCGCGTATCTGGGCGAGGTGCTGGTGCGCAACCTGGGCGGCAAGTGGATACCGCGCAAGAATCTCATGGAGGCACAGGTGCTCGTGGGCAACCGCGTCTGGTTTCCCTTTGTCCGAGCTCAACGCTACATGCGCTCGCGACAGTCGCTGCTGGACTACTCCCTCACCCGGCTCTACCGCGTGGCCGAGCGGCACCGGGACTGATAGCCATTGGCATCTACGGAGCGCGCACCCCTCCGCCCCACAGGCTGACGGAGCGGAGGGGAGCGTGGGTTGCGGCTAATTCACCGTCAGGTCCACGCCCGTGAAGGCCGAGCTGGCGTTGAGCCGGATGTAATACGTGCCCGCGGTGGGGTTGGTGAGGGTGCACCGCTCGCTGCTGCCCGAGAGGTAGGGCCGGCAGTCGTACAGGGTGGAAGTCGGCGCCGAGCCGAACTTGACGTACAGGTCCGCGTTGCCCGTGCTGCCTCCCGCGTTCGGCGCGATGGTGACGGTCACCGTCGCACCCGCTGGCGCGCTATAGGCCCAGAGTTGCTGGGAGGCGCCGCTGGCCCCCGAGATGTTGGGGTACACATACGGACCCGCGGGCACGGTGAACGAGGCCTTGAGGGTGATGCCCGAGTAGGCGGCGAAGCCCCGCAGCACGATGTAATAGACGCCTCCGGTGACGGGCGTGGGGAAGGTGCAGGTCTCGGTGTTGCCGCCGAGGTACGGCCGGCAGTCGAACACCGTGGAGGTCGGCACCGCGCCGGATTTGACGTACAGGTCCGCGTCACCGGTGCCGCCGGACATCTCGACCTTCAGGTTGGTGGCGCCCACGGGGATGGCGATGGGGTATGCACAGCTGTCGCTCCCGGCCGCGCCGGAGAGCCCGGTGACGGGGACTCCATTGGCCAGTGCGGTGCAGAACGGCGGAGGCACGCCCACGCCCACCGCCTGCCACGCCTGGGTGACCGAGGTCTTCTCCGCGGCGGTGTAGCCGAGCGATGTGGCGGCTTGCTCGGTATAGGTCTTCGCCTGGGCGAGCGTGGTGCTGGATGTGAAGAAGGTCGTGTTGGCGTAGTAGAAGATGCGTCCCGCCTTCTCGATGCCGATGCCGGTGACGGCGATGGTGCTCTTGCCACGCGGGTGCGTCCCGCCCTTGGACAGCATCGCGAAGGCCAGGCTGCTGATGCTCCCGAGGTCGTAGATGCTGGTGGGCGGGGGGGTGGTGTAATAGTCCGCCGCGCCTCCCAGGGCCGGGTCGTCCAGGTAGCGCATCGCATCGCCCGGAGTTCCCGGCGTGTACGCGGTCTCGCCAATCATCCAGGTGGCCGGGCTCATGGCCCAGGTGCCCGTGGACCAGCTCTGACAGAACGCGGCGAAGACATCCGACAGGCTTTCGTTGAGGCCGCCGGGCTCGCCCGCGTAGGTGAGGTTGGACGTGGATTCCGTCACCGCATGGGTGAACTCATGCACGACCACGTCCACGTCGCTGCACAGCGGGCCGAATGTGGTGCCGTTGCCGTCGCCGCACACGATCACGCCCCCACTCCAGAAGGCGTTGGTGTAGCTGCTGCCGTAATGGACGGACGCCTTCAATTGCGCGCCCGCGTTGTTGTACGAGTCACGGCCGAAGACGGCCTTGTAGCAGTCGTAGAAGATGCCGAGGTTGTCGTAGGCAGTGTCCACCACCGGGTCGCCCGTGGGCGCGCCTCCCTCGCTGCGCTTCAAGGTGCCGGGAACGGTGGTGGTGTAGTTGGCCGAGTAGACGAGGCGGTTGCGCACGTTGTGGATGTCCGAGTCGCGCTGGACGGTGGAGCCATCGAGCGCGTTCAGGAAGACGTGGTCCCGCACGGGTGTCCCGAGGTGCTCGCCCGTCACCACCACCTCGTAGGCCAGCTTCAACCGCTGGTCCACGGTGGAGCGGGCGTACACGAGCCGGGGTTCGCCCTCGACACGCACGCCGCCCGGGGTGGACTCGAGCGCGGCGCGCCGGACCGCCTCGGGGGACACCTTCGCCTGACTGGGAGCGGGGACGGACTCGCCGTCGCGCGCCGAGCCGTTGGCCGCGTACACCTTGCCGGACGCATCCACGTGCAGGATGAGCTCATGGCCGAACACGGGAAGTCCGTTGCGCGTCTGCGCATAGCGGATGTGCGTGTGGCCCTGCTCGTCGCGCGTGCTCGACCGCACCACGAGGTCCGAGGCGCGCAGGCGGAACACGGGGGCGATGGCGGCCAGCGCGGTGCCGACCCGCTCATGGTCCTCGCTCGCCGCGAGCCCCTGCACGGGGCCGTTCGCCGAGGCGAGCTGGCCGCGAATCATGAAGGGGATTCCATCGTCGTGCGTGCCGAGCATCTCGGCGGACGGCAGCGCGGCGAGGGCGGAGCGGATGTCTCCGGTGGAGCCGGAATCGGTGAGGCGGGTGCTCTCGTCCTGGGTGGGGCCGGGCGTCTCCGTTCCACAGGCCGCGAGCGAGAGCGACAGACAGGCTGCGAGCAATCGACTGCGCATCAGGGCTTCCTCCACGAGCGGCGGGGCGCCGCTCCTGAAGCTCAGCATGCGGTCCTGACTACCCTGTAAGTCTAGAATTTCATTGAATTATTCAATCGTGTGCGAAATTCACTGGTAGTGAAACGCAGGAAAGGAGGAGCAGCTCGTCCGAGTGGCGAGGCCGTCAGGGCGGAGCTCCAGCTCCACGGGGCCCGGAGCCTATGCGGTGCCGGAGGCCTCGCGCTCTCCACCCTGCGCGGAGTGGGGTGCCAGCTCGCCCAGGAAGTCCACCTGGAGCCCGCCGTACTCCGAGCGTCCCAGCTCCAGGCTCCACCCGTGCAGCACCGCCACCTTCCAGGCGATGTTCAGGCCCAGCCCGTGTCCATGCACACCGCGCGTGCGCGCCGCGTCGCCCCGGACGCGCCGCTCGACGATGCGCGACAGCTCGTTCTCGGGGATGCCGGGTCCGTCGTCGAGCACCCTCAGGCGGAAGGCTTCTCCGCGCGTGCGCTCGAGCACGACGGCGACATGCCCATCGCGCGCGTTGTAGCGCACGGCGTTGTAGACGACGTTGCTCACAGCCTGTTCGATGAGCGTGACGTCTCCCTCCACCCGCACCGGGGATTCCGGGACGGCGCACTCGAGCGCCACGCCGAGCTGCCGCGCGATGGGACGGTGGCGGCTCATGCACCGCTCCACCAGTGCGTTGAGGTCCACCTGCGCGCGCTGGACGGCCGGCTCGCCCGCTTCCAACCGGGCCGCGGCGCCCAGGTTGTGGATGAGCGCCGCCATGTAGTGGGCCTCCTGGCTCGCCGCCGTGACGACCGACACGTCCACGGGCTCCACCCGGGCCGCGCGTTGCTGCATCTCGGCCAGGTACCCCTGGAGCACCGTGAGGGGGATCATCACGTCGTGCGTGGTGTTCTCCAGGAAGGAGCGCAGCGTCTGCTCCCGCTTCTCCTTGAGGTCCATCTGCGCGTGCACCTCGCGCCCGGCCTCGTCGAAGGCGCGCGCCAGCTCGGAGATTTCATCGTTGCCCCGTTGGGTGATGGGGCCCTGATACGCGCTGCGCACGAAGGTCCGCACTTCTCCCGTGAGCTGGCGCAGCCGGCGCACCACCGGGCCCACCGAGAGCAGCACGCCCGCCAGGGCGATCAGCGTGGGGAGCAGCCAGACGTTGGGCGGGGGCACCAGGCCCTTCAAGAGCCCCGGGTCGGGCGGTTCCTGCCGCTGCACGAGCACGAAGGCGCACGGTCCGGAACCCCAGGGCATTCGCACCAGCACCTCGCTCGGCCCTTGCGGCCCGTGGCCGATGGACCTGCTGGCGAGTTCCTCTCCCCGCCGCAGGGGCTCCACGAGCGTCTCGTCCAGGGGCGGAGCAGCGGGGTTGCGGGCCGAGAGCTCGGCGTCGTAGGCGAAGAGCCGGAGGCCTCGCGTTCGCTCCGGAGGCGGTCCCGGGCGCTCACTGAGAGGAGGTGGCGGAGGGCGCTCGCCCGACCAGTCGGGCGGAGGTTCCCGCTTGGGCCCGAACGCGGAGAGAGGAGGACCGCCGCGGCGCGGGGGTGGACCCCGGTCATGGGAGGGGGGCTCGAGACTCCAGGTCTCGGGCGAGGCCTCGCAGCGCTCGCGCCCTCCCGCGAGCATGAACGCGAGGGCATACTCGGAGAGGACGGCCTTGCGCGCGTTCACCTCGACGGCGTTGTGGACCCGCGTCATGACCAGCACGATGGGGATCGCCACCGCGAGCGTCGTGAGCGCCAGGCGCATCCTCAGCTTCATGACTCCTCGCCTTCGCCGAGCCGGTAGCCGATACCCCACACCGTCTCGATGTGCTTGCCGGGGCCCAGCTTGCGCCGCAGCCGGGACACGTGCACGTCCAGCGTACGCTCGGTGCCCTCGCGCTCCGGGTCCAGCACGTTCTCCACCAGCCACTGGCGGGTCACCGCTGCTCCCGGCCGGCGGGCGAGCGCGGCCAGCAGGTCGAACTCCACGCGCGTCAGCTCCACTGTCTTGCCCTGGACGCGTACCTCGCGGCCCTCGAGGTCCACGCAGATTGCGCCTATCTCCACGCCGCCCTGCCGCTGCATCACCGGCCGGCGCAGACGAGCGCGCACACGCTCCACCAGCTCCTCGGGCCAGAAGGGCTTGGTCATGTAGTCGTCGGCGCCCAGCTTCAGGGCCCGCACCTTGTCCGACGTCTCATTGCGCGCGCTGAGGATGAGCACCGGCACATCCGAGCCGTCCCGCAGCTGGCGCAGCATGTCCATGCCATGCGTCCCGGGCAGCATCAGGTCCAGGATGACGAGCCGGTAGGCCGCCACGTCTCCCGATTGCAGGGGCCGACCCTCGGTCCACCACGTGGGCTCGAAGCCCGCGCGGCCCAGGAAGTCGACGATCTGTGCTCCCAGTTGTGGGTCGTCCTCGATGAGCAGGATGCGTTCGCCCATGGGGTGTCCGTCCTCCGTAGTGCTTCATGCCCTGTCGTACGGGAGACCTCGTAAGAGAATCTTAAGGCCTGCTTCCTGGCTCGAGGTCTGGTGGAGCTGGCCTGGTGGACCTCGATGTGCCAGCGGACGGAGCAGCCTCATGCCCGCCAGCCTGCCCCCGCCTCCCTTTCTGTCGTGAACCCCATCCTCCGAGGGACACCGCCAGCAGGCAGGCAGACACCTGGGGAAGGCCAGGAGTGACCATCCTGTCGCTCCAGGGGTGCAACCGAGCCCTTTCGTGCACATCACCACGCGGCGTGTCAGGAGGTGATGGGTCGTGAGCGTGAGGACGGAACGCCGGGGCTCGGGGCGGTGGGTCCCCGGTGGTGGACCGGGCGTGTGCGGAGCCCTCGTCTTGCTAAGCCTGGTGGTGCTCTCGGGCTGCAAGAGAGGAGGCTCGGAGGTATCGCAAGCCCAGGAGCAGGAGCCGGTGGTGCTCGGGTCGGAGGACGTGGTGCGCGTGGAGCAGCGGGAGCTGCGCAACGGGCCCGTCCTCTCCGGCACGCTCCAGGCCCGGCGTGCCGCCGCCATGCGGGCCGAGGTCCAGGGCGCCGTGCTGGAGATGGCCGTCGAGCAGGGCCAGCAGGTGAAGGAAGGCCAGCTCCTCGCGCGCATCGAGGACAAGTCGTCACAGGACCAGCTCCTCGCCGCGGGCACCGCGGTGCGGGTGGCGCGCAATGCCTTGCAGATGGCGCAGACCGAGGAGGCGCGCAATCGCAAGCTGGCCGAAGCGGGCATCATCACCCGGCGAGACCTGGAGCGGGTGGTGCTCGCGCGCTTCCAGGCCCAGGCGCAGCTCTCCGAGGCGGAGGCCCGGCTCGCGCTCGCGCGCCAGCAGCAGGGCCGCACCCGCATCCGTGCCCCCTTCGATGGTGTGGTGAGCGAGCGCCACGCCAGCGCGGGCGACATCGTGCAGCCGGGCGCGCCGCTCTACACCATCATCGACCCCACCAGCATGCGGTTGGAGGCGTCGGTTCCGGTCTCGCAACTGGACATGCTGAAGCCCGGCGCGCGGGTGGAGTTCAACGTCGGTGGCCATGGGGACCGCACCTTCGAGGGGCGCATCGAGCGCATCAATCCCTCGGTGGATCCAGGCACCGGCCAGGTGCGCCTCTACGTCACCCTTCCCAATACCGAGCAGGTGCTGCTCACCGGGCTCTTCGCCGAGGGCCGGGTGGCGGCGCTTCAGCGCGAGGTGCCCGCCGTACCCGTCTCCGCGGTGAACCCGCGCGCCGAGCCGCCCACGGTGCTGCGCGTGAAGGATGGCCGCGTGGAACTCGTGCCGGTGACGCTCGGCATGAAGGATGAGCTGGCGCGCCTGGTGGAAGTGCGCTCCGGCGTGCAGGTGGGGGACGTACTGTTGCGCGGTTCGGCGCAGGACCTGGCCGAGGGCACACCCGTGAAGGTGCAACCGCGCGAGCAACCCCCGCAGAACGAGCCGGGCGTGGGCGGTGGTGGCACTCCTCCAGCGCCCCAGCAACCCACGCCCCGCTGAGCCTCGCGCCCAACCTCACCCAGGGAGAGCCTTCCCGTGTTGATCTCCAATTTCGCCATCAAGAAGCCCATCGTCACCATCACCGCCATGCTGGCGCTGGTGGTGTTTGGTGTGGTGGCGCTGGTGGTGTTGCAGACGGACGAGTTCCCGGACATCCAGCAGCCCATCATCAACGTCACCATCGCCTACCCGGGAGCCTCGCCGGAGGTGGTCGAGCGCGAGGTGGTGGAGCCCATCGAGGACGCCCTCTTCAGCATCAGCGGCGTGGATGCCAAGCAGTCCACTTCCAGCGCCATCGACGGCCTCGCGCAGTTCACCATCTTCTTCGACTTCGAAAAGGACATCCAACAGGCGGCGCAGGACGTGCGTGACGCCATCTCCAGCAAGCGCAATGATTTGCCGCAGGAGATGGAGGAGCCCGTCCTCACGCGCTTCGACCCGGCGGATCTGCCCATTGTCTCGCTGGCCATCACCTCGGACACGATTCCGGCCACGGCGCTCACCCGCATCGCGGACCCGGGGGTCGTGGGCGAGCTGCGCTCCATCCCGGGCGTGGCGCAGGCCTCGGTGGTGGGTGGCATCGAGCGGGAGATGACGGTGTTCGTGCGCCCGGCGGCGCTGCAAGCCTCGGGGCTGAGCATCGCGCAGGTGGTGCAGGCGCTGCAGGAGCAGAACCTCGCGGCGCCGGTGGGCCGGTTGGATGGGCCGCTGGAGGAGACCACCATCCGTCTCAAGGGCCGGCTGGAGACGCCCGAGGACTTCGCCCGCGTCGTCATCGCCGAGCGCGGCGGCCAGCCCATCCGGCTCGGCCAGGTGGCCAACGTGGTGGACGGCTCCGAGGATCCGCGCACCCTGGCCCTCTACAATGGCCGCGAGGCGGTAGGCATCGAGATCATCAAGGCCAAGGGCTACAGCACCACCCAGGTGGCCGATCAGATCCGCGAGCGCATCGCCGCGCTCCAGCCCAAGCTGCCCCAGGGCGTGAAGATGGAGATCGTCCGCGACGCGGGCGTCCGGGTGGAGGCCGCGGTGGGGAACGTGCAGTCCGCGCTCGTCGAGGGTGCGCTGCTCACGGTGCTGACGGTGTTCCTCTTCCTCAACTCGTGGCGCTCCACGGTGATTACGGGCCTGGCGCTGCCGGTGAGCGTGCTGGCGTCCTTCATCAGCGTGTGGGCGTTCGGCTTCACGCTCAACACCATGTCCCTGCTGGGGCTCACGCTGGCCATCGGCATCCTCATCGACGACGCCATCGTGGTGCGCGAGAACATCGTGCGCCACATCGAGATGGGGAAGGACCACTACACGGCCTCGCGCGAGGGCACGAGCGAGATTGGCCTCGCGGTGGCGGCGACGACGTTCTCCATCGTGGCGGTGTTCGTGCCGGTGGCCTTCATGTACGGGGTGGCCGGGCAGTGGTTCAAGCCGTTCGCGCTCACCATCGCGTGCTCGGTGCTGGTGTCGCTCTTCGTGAGCTTCTCGTTGGATCCGATGCTATCGGCATACTGGCCGGACCCGGCGGTGGAGAAGGGAGCGCACAAGGGGCCCATCTCGCGGGTGCTGTCGCGCTTCAATCACTGGTTCGACCGGCAGGCGGACAACTACAAGCGCGTCATCGCCTGGGCGCTGGACCACCGGCTGGCCATGGTGCTGGTGGCGGTGGGCTCGCTGGTGGGGGCGTTGGTGCTGCAAGGCGTCTTCGGCGGAGCGGGCTTCGTCCCGGTGAGCGACCGCTCCGAGGTGGAGATGCTGGTGGAGACGCCCGCGGGCTCCAGCCTCGACTACACGCGGCGCAAGGTGGAGGAGGTGTCCCGCCTCGCGCGCAACCACCCGGAGGTGCGCTACACCTTCACCACCATCGGCACGCCGCTGCCGCTGCGCTCGCCGGGCGTGGACCAGGCGCTGGTGTACGTGCGGCTGACGCCCAAGCACGGCCGGGGAGTGACCCAGGATGAACTGGGCGCTACCCTCCGCCGGGAGATGTCGCGTGTGGCCGGAGCAAAGGTGTCTGTCTTCACCAGCGGCTTCGGCGGAGCCTTCAAACAGATTCAGTTGGAGCTACGTGGGCCGGATGCGGGGGAGCTGACACGGCTGGCCGAGCAGGTGCTCCATGAGGTGGAGAAGGTGCCGGGCGCGGTGGACGTGGGCCTCTCCACGCGCGGGGAGAAGCCGGAGGTGGAGGTGGAGGTGGAGCGTGGCATTGCTGGCCGGCTGAACGTGACGGTGGCGCAGGTGGCGCAGTCGCTGCGCGCGGCCTTCGCGGGGGTGGACTCGGGTGACTGGGTGGACCCCACGGGCGAGACGCGTGATGTGATGGTGCGGCTGGTGCCCGAGGCCCGTGTGCGCCCGAGTGACTTGGAGCAACTCCCCCTGGTGGCGGGTGCGGCACCGAGAGGGACTCCGGCGCTCGTTCCGCTGGGACAGGTGGCGCGCATCCACGAGTCGGTGGGCCCTGCTCAAATCAACCACCTCAACCGCGAGAAGGTCATCAACATCCAGGCCAATGTGCAGGGACGTTCCCTCTCGGAGGTGATGACGGACATCCGGGCCCGGCTGGACAAGGTGCGGCTGCCGCCGGGTTATGTGTTGGGGGAGGGCGGCGAGGCGCGCGACGTGTCTGATGTGTTCGGCCGCGTCTTCCTGGCGCTCGGGGTGGCGCTGCTGCTGATGTACCTCATCCTGGTCATCCAGTTCGGCTCGTTCCTGGATCCCCTGGCCATCCTCATCTCGCTGCCGCTGTCTCTCATTGGCGTGGTGCTGGCGCTGCTGGTGACGGGAGACTCCCTCAACATCATGAGCCTCATTGGCGTCATCCTATTGATGGGAATCGTCGCCAAGAACGCCATCCTGCTCATCGACTTCGCCAAGTGGGCGCACGCGCGGGGCAAGCCCATGCGGGACGCGCTCATCGAGGCGGGGCGCACCCGCCTGCGGCCCATCATGATGACGACGTTCGCCCTCATCGCCGGCATGGTGCCGGTGGCGCTGGGGTCAGGGGAGGGCGGTGACTTCCGGGCTCCGCTGGGGCGTGCCGTCATCGGCGGGGTCATCACCTCCACGCTGCTGACGTTGTTGGTGATTCCGACGGTGTATGAGATCCTCCACGACTTCCGCACCTGGGCCCTGGGCAAGCTCCGGCGCACCGGGGAGCAGCAGGCGCGTGGGCCCGTGCACGGTCCACCCCAGGCGCGTCCGGGAGCCTGAGGGAGGGGCCATGGAGGTGACGGTCCATCAGCGCATCGAGCAGGAGCGGATGCAGCTCCTGGCCCGGGAGCAGGCCGCGCGGGAAGAGGCCGCCGCGCAACAGCGTGAGCGCTCCCGGGCCGAGGCTGCCGAACAGGAGGCCCAGCGCGCCGTCCGCACCCGCGAGGAGGTGCTGGCGGTGGTGAGCCATGACTTGAAGAATCCGCTGGGCAGCATCGCGCTGAGCACCCAGTTGCTGCGGCGGCTGCTTCCCCCGGGCGATGAGGGCGAGCGGATGCGCAAGCACACCCATACCATCGAGCGCTCGGTGGAGCGGATGGACCGGCTCATCCGGGATCTGCTCGACATGGCGAGCCTTCAGGCGGGCGGACTGAAGCTGGACCTGGGGCGCCACGCCGTGGACGACCTGTTGCGCGAGGGCCTGGTGTTGCTCGAACCGCTGGCCATCCAGAAGGGGATTGCCCTGCGCACGCGGCTTCCGGGGGAGCGCAGTTGGGTGGGCTGTGATCGCGAGCGTGTCTTCCAGGTGCTGTCCAACCTGGTGGGCAACGCGCTCAAGTTCACCCCCGAGGGGGGACGGTGACGGTGGAGGCGGTGCCCGAGGAGTCCTTCGTGCGCATCTCCGTGCGTGACACCGGTCCGGGCATTCCCGCCGAGTCCCTGCCCCACCTCTTCCATCCCTTCTGGCAGGTCGAGGGGACGGGCAAGAAGGGGACGGGACTCGGCCTCACCATCAGCCGTGGCATCGTGCAGGCTCACGGCGGGGTGCTGGCGGTGGAGAGCGAGGAGGGGCGGGGGAGCACCTTCTCCTTTACCCTTCCTCGCATCTCACTCTCAGTGGAGCGGGCCCCCGGGCCCCAGGTGCACTGAGCGGGCGGGCGGGCTTCCTTTATCGAAAATTCAACGAGGTGTGCCAGACTGACGCCCCGTCCTTCGCGGGTTGGAGGATGACGCCATTTCGGGGGTGGATTCGATGAAGGACTGGACGAACGGATTCCTGGATTCCATGCGCGAGCAGTGCGATGCGCCGGCGGACGAAGCGGTCCAGAGTCTCTTCGCACAGGGGCAGGTGGGCTCGGCCAACGAGCTGATGAAGCAGCTGGTGGCCCATGAGACGGTGACGGCGGAGCAGCTCCCCGTGCCGCTGCGAGGGTACTTCGAGCAGAGCGCGCGGATGCCCTCGTGGGCGGACAGGGAGCTCATTCGCGAGGGCCAGGCGGTGTTCAGCCGGTGCGGCTCGTTGTCGGTGGTGGCGCTGGTCTGCGCGTCGCTGCCCACCTGCTACGCGGGAGCCCAGGGCGTGCAGGTGCTGCACCTCACCGCGCGGCTGGAGACGGACACCAAGCGCCGCATCGTGGAGACGGCGCAGATGGTGGTGGACGTCATGGGCGAGGGCGGGCTGGAGCCGGACGGCTGGGGCATCCGGGACGCACAGAAGGTGCGCCTCATGCACGCCGCCGTGCGCCACCTCATCCGCCGCAGCGGCCGGTGGAATCCCGAGTGGGGTCAGCCCATCAACCAGGAAGACATGGCCGGCACGCTGCTCACCTTCTCGGTGGTGACCATCCGCGCGCTGGCGAAGCTGGGCTACACCCTGTCGGCGCGCGAGGCGCAGGCCTACTACCACGCGTGGCGGGTGGTGGGGTACATCATGGGCGTCGACGAGCGGCTGCTGCCGGAGAGTCTGGAAGACGGCGAGCGCCTCGCGGACACCATCTTCGGACGCGTGTTCTGCGCCAGCGCCGAGGGCAAGGCGATGACGCAGGCCCTCATCGAGCAGGTCGAGCACATCATTCCCGGCAACCTCTTCGATGGTCTGTGCCGCACGCTCATCCGCTACCTGATGGGGGACCCGGCGGCGGATCTGATCGCCGTGCCTCCGGCGGACTGGACGCGCGCCCTGCTCAAGCCGCTGCGGCTGCTGGGGTGGGTGATGGACGAGGGGGATGAGGCGAATGTGGTGAACGCGAAGCTCAGCGAGCTCTTCGGGCGCAAGCTGCTGGAGGGCATCGTCTGGGTGAGCCGTGGTCACGAGCGCCCGCCCTTCCGCATCCCCGAGTCGCTGCGCGAGTCGTGGAAGGTGCGAGGCCGGGAGCAGCAGCTCAACTGAAGGCGGCGGGGGCTGGAGGGTGGGCTCCCTCCAGCTCCTGGGGCTCTGGCGTCACGCCCTGTGCTGCGCGGACTGCTCCTGCATCTCCTTGAACCCGGCCGCGGCCTTCTGGACATCGGCGGGGAAGTCCGAGAACTCCTGCACCTGGCGGACCTCGATGACCTCGTTGTCCGAGGCGGGGCAGCGCGACGCCCATTCGATCGCCTCCTCCCTCGACTTCACCTGGATCATCCAGTAGCCGCCGAGCACCTCCTTCGCCTCGGAGAAGGGCCCGTCGGTCACCTTGGGCTTGCCACCGGAGAATGAGACGCGCGCGCCCATCGAGGGCGGGTGGAGGCCATCGAGCGAGATCAACACTCCGGCCTTCTTCAGGGATTCGTTGTACTTCATCATCGCGGCAACGGCCTCGGCGTCCGGCATCGCGCCCGGCTTCGCCTTCTCGTATCCCTTGGGAATCATCAGCAGCATGAACCGCATGGTCGGATCTCCTTCTAGTCTCGGGTTGGGAGCTGGTTTCCGGACGGACTCGGCCGTGAACCTTGGCTCTACCCTGACGTCGGACAAGGGGCCGCGAGATCGACACGCCGGATTCTTTTTTCCCCTACCCGCCTACCCTCCAAGGAGGCCTGTTTGAACCCGTACCTGCTGCTTGGCATCTCCATCCTCTCGGAGGTCCTGGGAACCAGTGCGCTGCGAGCGAGCGACGGGTTCACCCGGCCCCTGCCGAGCATCATCGTCGTCGCCGGATACGGCACGGCCTTCTACCTCATGAGCCAGGCACTGAAGTCGTTGCCGCTCGGCTTCACGTATGCCGTGTGGAGTGGCGTGGGCACGTCCCTCACGGCGCTGATTGGCTGGCTGTACTTCCGGGACGCGTTCAACTGGGTGGCGCTCGGCGGCATCGCGCTCATCATCGCGGGCGTCGCGGTCCTGAACCTCAGTGGAGCGGCGAGGCACTGACGGCTCAGGCCTGGGGGCGCTCCGCCGCTTCGAGCGTGAAGTGGAACGTGCTGCCCTGTCCCGGCGTGGACTCCACCCAGATGCGCCCGCCATGGCGCTCGACGATCTTCTTGCAGATGGACAGGCCGATGCCCGTGCCCGGGTACTCCTCCCGGCTGTGCAGCCGCTGGAAGATGGCGAAGATGCGCTCGTAGTACTGGGGCTCGATGCCGATGCCGTTGTCCTCCACGGCGACGGTGACGGTGCCGCCCGCGGACGTGGCGGACACGCGGATGCGTGGAGGCCGCCCACCGCAGAACTTCAACGCGTTGCCCACCAGGTTCTGCAGCAGTTGGGCGAGCTGGCCTTCGTCTCCCTTCACCCAGGGGAGCGGCTCCACCTCCATCCGGGCGCCGGACTCCTCCAGGGCGAGGCGCAGGGAGGAGAGGGCGCGCTCCAGGGACTTCTCCAGCGGCACCGGCACCAGCTCCTTGCCCCGCGTGCCCACGCGCGAGAAGGCCAGCAGGTCGTTGATGAGCGCCTGCATGCGGGTGGCGCCGTCCACCGCGTAGCGGATGAACTCGTCCGCGTCCGCGTCCAGCCTCTCCTTGTAGCGGCGAGACAGGAGTTGCACGTAGCTGGCCACCATGCGCAGCGGCTCCTGCAGATCATGCGAGGCCACGTAGGCGAACTGCTCCAGGTCCTCGTTGGAGCGCGTCAGCTCCTGGGCGCGCTGCGCGAGCTCGGCCTGGGCCTTCTCGAGGCTCGCCAGGAGCTCGGCGGTGTGCTGGCGGGCCCGCTCGGCCTCGGCGCGTGCCGCCTGCTCGCGCACCAGCCGCCGCGCATCCTCCTCCAGGGCGAGCCGCTCGGTGATGTCGGTGCACACGCCCGTCAGGCGCGAGGGTTGGCCGTGCTCGTCCAGTGAGAGCCGGCCGTGGGCCTCCAACCAGCGAACCTGCCCGTCCGGGAGGACGATGCGGTACTGCACATGGTGCTCGGGCTCGCGCAGGGCCACCAGGCGCTGGATGCTCGCGAGCACCCGCTCCCGGTCCTCCGGGTGCATGTCGCTCTGGTAGTCCTGGAAGGTGCCGCCGAAGCTGCCCTCGGGGATGCCGTGGATGCGCTCCAGCGCGGGGGCCCAGGTCACGCGCCCGGCCGGGATGTCCCACTCCCAGGCGCCCATGCGGCCCGCCTCGAGCGCCACCTCCTGCCGGGCCTGGGCGCACTTCACCTCCGCGAAGAGGCGGGCATTGTCCACCGCGAGCGCTGCCCGGCGGGCCAGCTCCTCCACCAGTCGCAGCTCGTCCCTCCCCAGCCGGCGCGACGACTCCGCGGTGGCCACCGAGAGGGTGCCCAACGTCCGTCCGCGGGCGTTGAGGGGCACCACGATCAGCGAGCGCAGGCCCAGCTCTCGCAACAGGCGCAGGTGCTCCGCGTCCCGGGCGGTGGCCACGTACATGTCATCGGTGATGTCGGAGGTGAGCAGGGGCTGGCCGGTGCGCAGCACCTGGGCGATGCTGCTGGAGTTCCCAGCATCCGCCGGGTAGCGCTCGCGCAGCTGGCGCATCAGCTCCACCTTGGCGGGGTCCGCGTGGATGGCCGCCAACAGCCGTGCGGGAGAGGCACCATTCGCCAGGTTCACTCCGCTCCAGTCTCCGAGCCGGGGCACCAGCAGGCGCGCGGTGGCGGTCAGTGTGCTCTCCAGGTCGAGCGAGGCGGAGAGCAGCTCACCGGCCTCGGCCAGCAGGCTCAAGCGCTCCTGGGAGCGCATCACCTCGGTGATGTCCCGGAAGACGTTGATGGCGTACACCACCTTGCCCTGTGTGTCGCGCACCGGGGCCGCGGACACCCGGCTCCACCGCTCCTGGCCCGTGCGCTTGTCGCGGATGCGCAGCACGCGCTCGGTGCCGCACTGGCCCGCGAGCACCTGCCGGCCGGGCAGCGTCTCCGGGCCCACCGGCCTGCCCGCGTCGTCGAACAACTGGAAGTGCTCGGTCAGCGTGGGACCGCCCCAGCCCAGCAACTCCTCCGGAGAGGTGACACCGAGCATGCGTGCCGCGGCGGGGTTGGCGAAGCACAGCGAGTGGTCGGGGGCCTGGACGGTGACACAGTCGCTCACCTGCGCGAAGAGCGCGTTCACCAGGGGGCGGGCGTGCTCGAAGAGCTGAGCCAGCATCTCCGCCGCCAGTCCCTCTCCGGCCCGGGCCGCCGGTGGAGAAGAGGACGAGGGAGGAAGGGCCACCATGCTCATCAGGAACTCCGAATCGAAGAAGACGCTCTGGGGGAGGCTCGAAACCTTTCAACGGGAAGCGGGGCCATCCATCCACACGCATCTGGCAGTGTTCACTGCTGGGTGCTGGTCACTCGTGGAGGGAAACACCCGAGGGGCGGCGTGTGGCGGCCCGGAGGTTTCAGGGGCGGGAGGCCGCCTGGACAGCGGAGGGGCGGACTGGGAACGGCCCGGAAGCCGTGCCATCGTGGGCGGTGCCATGCGCCTCGTGCCCGTTCTGCTCGTCCTGCTCGTGTCGCTTCCGGTGTGGGCCCAGTCGGAGTTGCCGGTGTCCGGGCCGATCCGGGAGCGGGTGCTGGTGGTTTGGGGAGGAGGCCGCACGCGCGAGGAGGCGGAGTCCCTGGTGGAGTCCTATCAGGAGCGCTCGGTGGACTGGGCGCGAGCGCTGGAGGTGGGGGCGGGCTATCCCCGCATCATCGAAGGCGCGGAGGTGCCAGGGCTGCGGCCCGGCTCCTTCATCGTGGCGCTGGGCGTGTGCGAGGTGAAGGCGGGCGAGGAGATGACGAAGGTGTTCACGGCGCTCGAGCCGCGGGTGTCCTCGCGGCGGGTGTTGTGGGACGAGCGGGAGCCACTGGCGTGTCCCTCGCTGTTGCCGGGCTGGTCCTTCGGGAAGAGCGCGCGGACGCGGGCCCCGGGAGGGACGGTGGTGGCGGCGGCGTTCAACTCCGAGGGCGAGGAGGCGGGTGGACGGCAACGGAGCTGGCTGCTGGTGCTTGCGTTGATGAAGAAGGAGGACGTGGAGTCCACTGTCATCGAGCCGCCGGAGGACGAGGCCACCTCGGAGGTGAAGGAGATGCGGGTGGTCCGGGGCGAGGTGGTGCTGGAGGAGGAGCTGATGGCCCCGACGTGTGGTACGCGCATCTGGCGCTTCTCGGTGGAGAAGGGCGCGCTGAAGACGAAGCAGGCGAAGAAGCCGCTGCGGCGCGAGGACTGTGCACGAGGCCAGGGTGAGGCGCCCGCGGACGGTTGAGATACTCAGCGGCCTTCATGGCTGGAGATGTCCGCGTCTTCGCCCTCGCCGCCGGGAGCATCATCCGCGCCCAGGCTCCATACCCGTGGCTGGCCTTCACGGAGCTCATACCCATAGGGATTTCCCCAGGGGTCGAGCGGAATCTGTTCCAGGTCCTGGACTCGCACGAGCGCCCGCAGCCCTTCCTCGGTGGTGGGGAAGCGCCCGGTCTTCGCGTGGTAGCGCCTCAGTGCGTTCAGGATGTTCGGGAGGTCGTGCCTGACGATGTCCGGTTTTGGGGGCTCGAAGTGCACACTGACCGAGAGCATCAAGAGGATGAACCCCAGTGCCAGAACGCCCAGGAAGGTCGCGAGGCTGAGCAGGAGATCGCGCAGGAACGCCTTCCAGTGAAGTTTCGGATGTCCGGGGGACATGTGCGCCATGTCCGGAGCACCTTCACGCCGCGTGCCGGTCGCTCGCGCGAGACAAATCCTGATTCCCAGGACTCAGGGCCCACGGTTCGTGCCCCACCTGTCCGCACGGCCCGGCGCGCGGCTGCCATTCTGTCAGCACCTGCTCAGGGGCCGGGCGGCTTGGGTCGGGAAGGAGTTCCCGGCCCCGCTGCTATCTCCTAGGGTGGAAGCCTCTTCCCCCGGTTCGTGCCAATGCCCCGAGGAATCCTTCCCGAAGACTACCGGCGACACGTGACGGCGGCGCTGGCCGCGCTGAACGTGCGCAATCTGGTGTTGAGCATCCACGACCCGTGCTTCCCGAGCGCTCCGGGAGAGGACATCGGCCGGGGCTCGCCGTACTCGGAGGGGGGCATGCGCTTCCTCGAGTTCGCGCGGGAGCTGGGCTTCAACGGCATCCAGCTCGGTCCGCAGGGGCAGACATCGGAGGACAACGCCTCGCCGTATGACGGGACGCTCTTCTCGCGCAACGTGCTGAACGTGACGCTGGCGTCCCTCACGCACGAGGAGTCCTGGGGAGGACTGCTGCGGCCCGAGCGTGTGCAGTCCATCGTGACGGCGCGGCCCGGGAAGGACGCGAGGGTGAAGCACCGCTACGTCTTCCGAGCCCAGAACGAGGCGCTGGAGGCCGCGTGGGAGAGCTTCCGGCACAAGCGGGCCCAGGCCGTGCCTGGCGGTGCCATCGCCTGGCTCTCCGAGCACTTCGAGAAGTTCCGCCGCGAGCACCACGAGTGGCTGGAGCGGGACGCGCTCTATGACGTGCTCTGCGTGGAGCACGGGCGTCCGTATTGGAAGGAGTGGCCGAGTGAGTGGGACCGGAGGCTGTGGAGCCCGCGTCCCGGTGAGGAGACGGCGTTCGCCAACCGCCGCAAGGTGCTGCTGACGAAGTACGCGGAGCAGGTGGAGGCGTATGCCTTCCGGCAGTTCCTCGTGCACTCGCAGCACGCGGCGCTGCGGGAGCGGACGGCGGCGTGGGGTCTGAAGCTGTTCGGCGATCTGCAGATTGGCTACTCGCCGAGGGATGCCTGGGCGTATCAGGGGCTCTTCGTGGGCTCGTACCTGATGGGGGCGCCGCCCAGCCGCACCAACCCCGAGGGCCAGCCGTGGAACTACCCGGTGTTGGATCCGGGGCAGTACCACGCGCCGCCCGCGGCGACGGGTCCCTACGCGGGGGTACGGCAGCCCGGTCCGGTGTTGTGGTTCATGGGCGCGCGGGTGAACAAGATGCTGTCCGAGTACGACGGGCTGCGCATCGACCATCCGCACGGACTGGTGTGCCCGTGGGTGTACCGGGCGGGAGAGCTGAACGCGCTGAGCGCGGTGCAGAACGGGGCGCGGCTCTTCTCCTCGCCGGACCTGCCGGACCACCCGGTGCTGGCGCGTTGGGCCATCGTGCCGCCGGCGCAGCTGGATCGCTCGGTGCCGCGCTACGCGGATGGCTGGGTGCGCGAGCTGAACCCGGTGCAGGTGCGCCGCTACAGCGCTCTTTTCGATGCCATCATCGCGGCGGCGCAAGCCCATGGGCGCAAGGTGACGGACCTGCTGTGCGAGGTGTTGAGCACGCTGCCGTACCCGTTGCAGCGGGTGATGGAGCAGTACGGGCTGGGGCGCTTCCGAGTGACGCAGAAGGCGGATCTGACGAACCCGAGGGACGTGTACCGGAGCGAGAACGCCGCGCCCCAGGATTGGATCATGGTGGGCAACCACGACACGAAGCCCATCTGGGCGCTGGCGGAGCGGTGGCAGCTGGCGGGCGAGACGAAGGCGCAGGCGGACTATCTGGCGTGGAGGCTGCACCCGGAGGAGGAGGGGCGAGAGGACTTCGCGAAGCGGCTGGTGGAGGAGCCGGGGCTGCTGGTGCAGGCGAAGTTCGCGGACCTGTTCGCCAGCCGGGCGGAGAACGTGATGGTGTTCTTCGCGGACCTGCTGGGGATGAAGGAGACGTACAACGCGCCCGGCACGGTGAGCGAGGAGAACTGGAGCCTGCGCGTGCCCAACGACTACCGGAACGGGTACGCGGAGAAGCTCGGGAGCAACGGGGCGCTGAACCTGCCGAGGGCGTTGGCCCTGGCGCTGCGCGCGGGCGGTGCGGAGGCCCGAGCGCGGCATCAGCAACTCATCTCGGCCCTGGAGCGGCTGGCCGAGCAGCTGCAACGCGGGTGAAGGGCGTGCTCAGTGCTGCACGTCCACCACGAGGCGGGTGGGCTCGTGCAGCTCCATCACGCGGTACTTGTTGGGGTGCTTCACGCCGAGCACCCAGATGACCTCGCCCTCGAAGTCGCACGTCACCTTCATCTCCTCGATGAGGGGCAGCTTGGGCTTGCGCTCGCGCTGGGCCACCGTGACGTTGCCGCCCTCGTGGGCTTGAGCGGGCACCATGCGCACCTGCAGCCAGGCCTGGCCGGCGACGTCCGTGGGGTCGCCCGAGCCGCACTTGATGATGGGCTTGTCGATGTACTCGAGGTGGTAGCCGGGCACCTGGTCGCCGTCGAACTGGAACACGACGCGGTCGAAGCCCTCGTTGCGGCCCTCGCGCACCTCGCGCAGCGTCACCGGTTTCTGGCTGGAGCGCTGGATGTCCACGCGGCCCGCGGTCCACTCGCGGTTCTTCGAGTCCTCCGGCTGGGCGGTCTGGGCGCCCGGGGTGGGGGAGGAGGGGGGCGGAGTGGCTTCGGCAGCGGGCGCGACACCGGCATCGGTGGCCGTACCAGCGCCCGCATCGGCGGTCTGCGCGGCGGGAGTGGCAGGCGCGGTGGGAGTGGCAGGGGCGGGAGCGGCGGGCTCCGCGGGCGGGGGCGGCTTCGTCGGCTCCTTGCATCCCGATGCCACGAGGCAGGCGGCGAGCCCAAGCATCGGCATCCAGCGTCCAATCACCTTCATCATCATCCTCCTGGCGGCCCGCATGGCCGGGGCCTGGCGGGGCCCCATGTGGCACGAGCGGCGCTCGAGTGCCAGCACGATTGCCGGGGAGGAAGGGTGGGCGGAGCCGGGACGAGGCCGGGCCCGCCCGGGGGTCACGTCACTCCGCCTTGACGAGGCTGAACTGGCCGCGGATCTCGCCGCTCTGATTAGCCTCGGTGTGGACGTTCACGTAGAGGAGCCCGTCCTTGAAGGCCTGCTTCTCGGTGTCGTTGAGGTTCTTGGAGCCATTGAAGGTCCCGTTGCGCGAGTCGGCGGCGGAGGGGGTGACGGTGAGGTTGAAGAGGATGGGGCCATTCTCGCCCGTGGCGGCCTGGTGGACGTGAGCCGCGCTGCCGGACACTTCGTGCAGGGCGCTCGACAGTCCGCTGTAGTTGCCGGTGACGGTGAGCGTGTCCCCGTCGAGCGTGGCGTTGGCCGTGCCGCTGGCGGAGGTCGTCACCGCGGGGACCTCGTTGGCGCCCTTGAGCTCGGTGGTCGACACGAACGTGTCATTTCCGCAGCCGGCCAGTCCCAACAGCCCGGCCGCAACCCAGGTCAGCACCACCCAGTGCTTCGTGTTACGCGTGTGCATCGGTTTCTCCTGTCTGTCCGCTTGGACTCATGGGGACCCAGGGTGGGCCTGGAGCCTCAGCGGTCGGGCAGCGTGTCTACCGGACTTCGGTGCATCCTGGCTCCAGGAGGAAGTGAAGTGCCCGCTACCGGGCAGTGTCCTCCGAGGCCAGGGGAGGAAGGGGGCGTCCGGGAGCCGTGGCCGCAGGGGGAGCGGAAAATCCCACGGACCCCCTTGGGATGACGCACCTCGCCGCGTATATGGTTCGCCCGGACGCGGACCCCTCCTTGGAGCGACCCCCATGGCTCTCGACGTTACCCCTCTGTTTGGCCCCCGCCGGGACGACACCGTTGGCACGATGGCGCGCGGACTCGTTGGCAGTGAAATCCTCCGCATCGCGGGGGAGATCCGCGAGCTGGTGGCGCAGGGGAAACAGGTGTGCAACCTCACCGTGGGGGACTTCAGCCCCAAGGAGTTCCCCATCCCCACTGCGCTGGGTGACGCCATCGCCGCGGCGCTGAAGGCGGGCGAGACGAACTACCCGCCCTCGGATGGCGTGCTGCCGCTGCGGCAGACGGTGCAGCGCTTCTACGAGCGCGCACTGGGCCTGAAGTACCCGCTGGAGAGCGTGCTCATCACTGGCGGAGCGAGGCCGATCATCTACGGCATCTTCCGCACGGTGATGGACCCGGGTGACACGGTCGTCTACCCGGTGCCCTCGTGGAACAACAACCACTACTCGCACATGATGGGGGCGAAGCACGTGGCGGTGGTGACGGACGCCGAGCACGGCTTCATGCCCACGGTGGAGCAACTTGCGCCGCATCTAGCGGAGGCGCGGCTGTTGTGCCTATGCAGCCCGCTCAACCCCACGGGGACGATGATCTCCCCCGAGCTTCTGCGGAGCATCGGCCAGCGCGTGGTGGAGGAGAACCGCAAGCGCGAGGCGCAGGGGCGCAAGCCGCTGATCGTGATGTACGATCAGATCTACTGGACGCTCACGTTCGGTCAGACGAAGCACGTGACGCCGCTGGAGCTGGTGCCGGAGCTGGCGCCGTACACGGTGTTCGTGGACGGTATCTCGAAGGCGTTCGCGGCCACGGGCGTGCGCGTGGGCTGGTCGGTGGGGCCGCCGTCCATCATCTCGAGGATGAAGGACGTGCTGGGGCACGTGGGAGCGTGGGCGCCCAAGGCCGAGCAGATCGCGGTGGCGCGCTTCATGGATGACGTGCCGGCGATGTCGAGTTTCCTGGAGACGATGCGGCGGCGGGTGGACGAGCGGCTGGTGGCGCTGCACCAGGGCTTCGAGGCGATGCGGGCGGCGGGGCTGCCGGTGCGCTCCATCGCGCCGCAGGGAGCCATCTACCTGTCGGCGCAGTTCGACCTCATCGGCAAGGCGGGGCTGAAGACGAACGATGACATCCGCAAGCTGCTGCTCGACAAGGCGGGCTTCGCGCTGGTGCCCTTCCAGGCGTTTGGTTTGAAGGAGGACACGGGCTGGTTCCGCCTGTCGGTGGGCGCCGTGTCGATGGAGGAGATCCGCGCGGGCCTGCCGAGGGTGGAAGCGGTGCTGCGCGCGGCGGTGGGGAAGTAGCCGTACCCGAGGGCCGGGAGCGCTTCACGCGAGGTCGTGACGCGCCCCGGCTCGGGGGGGTGCTGGTGGGGCCCATCAGGCTCGGGAATAGTGCGGGGGTGCCGGGGTTGGTGACGGCACGCTCGGAGGGGAGCCAACCCCTTTCCGAGGGCCTTCGGGGATGGCACCGGCACCCATGCTCAAGAGATTCGTGACCGTGAAGGACGAGGAGGTGGGCTCGGTCCTGCTGTCCTTCGTCTACTTCTTCACGCTGATGTGCGGCTACGCCATCCTCAAGCCGCTGCGGGACGAGATGGCGACCGCGGGGGGTGTGAAGAATGTGCCGTGGCTCTTCACGGCGACCTTCGGGGTGATGCTGGTGGCGGTGCCGGCCTTCTCGGCGCTGGTGTCTCGCTGGCCGAGGCAGCGGGTGATACCGCTCGTCTACCGCTTCTTCCTGCTCAACCTGCTGGCCTTCTTCGTGGTGTTGAAGCTGGGGGTAGGACGAGACGCCGTGGCGCGAGCCTTCTTCGTCTGGGTGAGCGTCTACAACCTCTTCGTCGTCTCCGTCTTCTGGAGCTTCATGGCGGACCTGTTCGCGAGCGAACAGGGCCGGCGTCTCTTCGGCTTCATCGCAGCGGGGGGCACGGCGGGAATGCTGGTGGGACCCTTCCTGGTGAAGCTCCTGGCCGAGCCGCTGGGGGCCACGAACCTGATGCTCCTCACGGCGGTACTGCTGGAGGGGAGCGCGCAGTGCGTGCGGTTGTTGTCGCGCCGGGCGTCCGAGGTGCAGTCCCGGGTGGTTGTCGGCGAGGCCCCCGTGGGAGGGGGTATCTTCGCCGGGTTGAGGCTGCTGTTCTCCTCGCCCCTGCTGCTGGGGTTGGGGCTGCAGATGCTCCTCTACGCCGCCACCTCCACCTTCCTCTACAACCAGCAGGCCCACATCGTGGACAAGGTGGCCTCTGGCACCAACGCACGCGCGGCCGCCTTCGCGGACATCGACTTCTGGGTGCAGGTGCTCACGCTCGTGCTGCAGACGGTGGTGACGGGACGCCTCATCCCTCGCTTCGGCCTGGGCGCGGCGCTGGCGGTGGCGCCGTTGCTCACCGCGCTCGGTTTCGCCGGGCTGGCGGTGGTGCCCACGCTGGGGATGCTCATCGGCTTCAAGTCGCTGCGCAACGCCTCGCACTACTCCTTCGAGCGGCCCGGACGAGAGATCCTCTTCACCAGCGTGGACCGCGAGACGAAGTACAAGTCCAAGGGCTTCATCGACACGGTGGTGTACCGCGGCAGCGACTCGGTGAGCGCCTGGATGTACACGGGGCTCGACACGCTGGGGCTGGGCACGACGGGGCTGGCGCTGGCGGCGGTGCCCTTCGCGGGCCTGTGGCTCGCGGTGTCCCTGTGGCTCGCCCGGCATCAACGAGCCTCCACGCCGGCCTCGGCTCCCGCCCTGGCTTCCACCGTGGACGCGGCTCGCTGAGCACGCGGCCCGGCGCTCGTTCTTCTGTTTCACTCAAGAGGGGGTCCATCGCATGAAGCTGTCTCGTAGAGGCGTATTGAAGGGCGCCGCGGCGCTCGGTTCGCTCTGGGCCGTGGGGTGTGCCACCACCCGTGAGAGCGGTGAGGCGCCCCAGGTGTCCGCGCCACGGAGTGGGGGGAGCAAGCGCATCCTCATCCTCGGAGGCACGGGCTTCCTGGGCCCCCAGCTCGTGGACGCGGCGCGCGCACGCGGCCACACCGTCACCCTCTTCAACCGTGGCAAGACACGGCCCCAGCTCTTCCCGGATGTGGAGAAGCTGCACGGGGACCGGGACCCGAGGAACGGCGAGGGGCTGAAGGCGCTCGAGGGGCGCAGCTGGGACGCCGTCATCGACACCTCCGGCTACGTGCCTCGCATCGTGCGGGCCTCGGCGGAGCTGCTGGCGCCTCATGTGGGCCACTACGTCTTCATCTCCACCATCTCCGTCTACAAGGAGCTGCCCCGGCCGGGCATGGACGAGGACTCGCCCCTGGCCACCGTGAGCGACCCCAGCAACGAGGACGTCCGCGAGAACTATGGCGCCCTCAAGGCGCTCTGTGAGAAGGCGGCCGAGGCAGCCTTCCCCGGGCGCACCACGAACATCCGCCCGGGTCTCATCGTGGGTCCGGATGACCCGACCCAGCGCTTCACCTACTGGCCGGTGCGCGTGGCCCGGGGTGGCGAGGTGCTCGCTCCCGGCAGTGGCGAGGACCCGGCTCAGTTCATCGACGTGCGGGACCTGGCCGAGTGGACCCTGCTCGCCATCGAGAACCGGGACCTCGGCACCTTCAACGCCACCGGTCCCGCCAAGCCCCTCACCATGAAGGAGCTGTTGGAGGCCTGCAGACAGGCCAGCTCCGGCGACGCTGCCTTCACCTGGGCCGACGCCGCCTTCCTGGAGACGCAGTCCGTGAGGGCGTGGATGGACATGCCCGTGTGGGTGACGCCCGAGGGCGAGATGGCGGGCATGAGCGCCGTCAGCAACGCCCGGGCGGTGGCGCGCGGACTGAAGTTCCGCCCCACGGTGGACACGGCTCGCGACACGCTGGCCTGGTTCAACGGCCTGCCCCCGGAGCGTCAGGCGGAGCTGCAGAAGCGGGCCGGCCTCAGCCCGGAGCGCGAGCGCGAGGTGCTCGCCGCCTGGCGCCAGCAGCGGGCCGGGTCGGCCCACGCGCGCTGACGGCAAAAAAAATGAGGGATGCCTCGTTTGAAAGCGAGGCATCCCTCATCACTCGACCTCGACCTCGTCTGCCCTCCCCCTCTATCTGGCGGGCAGGAGTCGTTGGGTCGTCAGCCCTGGAGCCCGGCCCCCACCGGTCTCCCAGACTGGCCCCCCGGTGCACCAGGGGGGCTGAAAGTCCTACCAACTGTAGATACCGCCTTCGTCCACCATGGAGTGGACGTCGTGGCTGTGCGCCGACTCCACCAGCTCGTGCCAGGAAGTGGCCCGGCCCGGGCTGAACTCCTGACCTCTGGCGAGCACGATGGGGGCCGCCGCCAGCCGCGGCGACGTGGGCCTCACCGACGCCAGGCACGTCACCCCCGTGACCGCCTCGCGCAGTTCAGCTGTCACCGCGGCCTCCGTCAGCACCGCCAACTGGGACCGCTTCGCCCCCGCGAAGGTCACCAGCCTCGGTACCTCCAGCCGGTTGCCCCCATCGCGCTCGAACTGCCCGGCCGTCCAGGACAGCCGGGCCAGAGTCTTTGTCACCGCCGCATGCAGCTCCCCCCCCACATGCAGGACCACGCCCCCCGTCCCTTCGCCCGTCCGCTTCCCATGGTCCTGATGACGCGACGCCTTCATCCCGTTCTTCTCCACCGTAAGCTGCATGGGCACTTCCCCCCGTGTGGCGCGCCCGTGTGCGCGTTGGTGACAGGAGGGATATTGGCCAAAGTGCGCTCGGGAGTTTTCCTCTCGGACGCCAACCGCTTGCGTAAGAGCGCCAACCCGGTGGCCGGTGTTTCCAGAGGGCAGGCGGCCGATCGCAACCCGCTCCCGGTGTCCGCTCGCCTGCTCTCCGAGTATACAGACATGTAGGCTGAACGGCCTTGCAGGTAGGAGGAGCCTGTGGGGGTATGGTCGGGGCCGTTGGAGGCCGCAGGAGATGAACCATGGGTGATGGAGGACGGGGCGTGCTGGCCGTGGTGGCGGAGAAGCCGGCCATGGCGCGCGACATCGCGCGGGCGCTGGGTGCGCGCGAGCAGGGCGAGGGGTGCTTCCGCGGCAATGGCTACGTGGTGACGTGGGCGATTGGCCACCTGGTGGGACTGGCGCAGCCGCACGAGATGCGGCCGGAGTGGAAGCGCTGGCAGCGGGAGCTGCTGCCCATGCTGCCCAGGGACTGGCCGCTGGTGGTGGAGGAGAAGACGGCGAGCCAGTTCCGGGTGGTGCGCCGGGTGATGACCGCGCCCGAGGTGGACGCCGTGGTGTGCGCGACGGACGCCGGGCGCGAGGGCGAGCTCATCTTCCGCTACATCTACGAGGCGGCCGGGTGCCGCAAGCCGGTGCGGCGGCTGTGGGTGTCCTCGCTGACGGAGGGGGCCATCCGCGACGGGTTCCGCTCGCTCCGGGCCGGGCAGGACTACGATGGGCTGGCGGACGCGGCCAAGGGGCGCAGCCGGGCGGACTGGCTGGTGGGGATGAACCTGTCGCGCCTGTACACGCTGGCGTGCGGGGACACGTTCTCGGTGGGGCGGGTGCAGACGCCCACGCTGGCGATGCTGGTGGAGCGCGAGCTGGCCATCCGGGAGTTCGTTCCCAAGGACTACCTGGAGGTTGTCGCCACCTTCGGCCCGGCGGGCCCCGAGGGTCCCCAGGGCAGCTACCAGGGCACCTGGTTCCGCCCCGCCGAGCCGGGCAAGGAGAAGGAGTGGGATGCGCGCGAGGCCCGGCGCCTGCCTGCGGATGGCGAGGAGGCCGGGCGCGTCGTGGAGCGCGTGAAGACGGGCCGCGCGGCCGTCGAGTCCGTCACCTCCGAGACGAAGCGGATGGCGGCACCGTTGCTCTATGATTTGACGGAGCTGCAGCGCCACGCCAACCGCTTGTATGGCTTCAGCGCCCAGCGAACCCTGGAGTTGGCGCAGGCGTTGTATGAGAAGCACAAGCTGCTGAGCTACCCGCGTACCTCCAGCCGTCATCTCTCCCAGCAGGTGGCGGAGACGCTCCCGGAGGTGGTGCGTGTCATCCGGGCGCCGTGGGAGGCGCTGCTCGCTCCCGGTACCGGAGTGCGCCCGCTGGGGCGCCGCTTCGTGGACGACGCGAAGGTGACGGACCACCACGCCATCATTCCCACGACGACCTCGCCGGAGGGCGCGCGTCTGTCCCCGGACGAGCGGCACATCTACGAGCTCGTCTGCCGCCGGCTCCTGGCCGCGTGGCACGAGGACTTCGTCTGGTCGGTGACGACCGTCATCACCGCCGTCTCCTCGCTGGCCGCGAGCGCGGGCGCGCCGGTGGTGGACCGCTTCCACAGCTCGGGCACGATGGTGGAGCGCGAGGGCTGGAAGGTGCTGGACGTGGGGGGCGGACAGCGGGCGCCGAAGCCGCGCGAGGCGGGGAAGAAGGGGAGCGAGGCCGAGGCGGAGGAGCCCGAGGACGACCAGGTGCTCCCGCCGGGGCTGGCGAAGGGGCAGGCGCGCTCGGTGCGCGAGGTGAAGCCGGTGACGAAGCGGACCCGGCCGCCTCCCCGCTTGACGGACGCGAGCCTGCTGACGGCGATGGAGACGGCGGGGCGGACGCTGGACGACAAGGAGCTGGCGGACGCGATGCGGGAGTCAGGGCTGGGAACGCCGGCCACGCGTGCGGCCATCATCGAGACGTTGCTCGAGCGCGGCTACCTGGTCCGGCGGGGCAAGTCATTCGAGGCGACGGAGAAGGGAATCGGTCTCATCCGGGTGGTGCATCCGGACGTGAAGAGCCCGGCGATGACGGGGCAGTGGGAGGCGTGGCTGCAGCGCATCGAGCAGGGCAGTGGAGACCTGGACTCCTTCCTGCGAGGCATCGAGGCGTACGTCATCGAGGTGGTGGGGAAGGTTCCGCCTAACATCCCCATGCCCTCCATCTCCACCACTCGCTCGAGCAACACCCCGCTCCCTCCAGTAGGGGGTCAGGGTGAGGGGCTCCGCAGGTCCCAGCCCAGGACCCCGCGCAACCCGGCCGCCTCCGAGCCTCTCGCGAGTACCGGGAACACCGCGCGCCCTCCGTTGACGCTCACGAATCCCAACACCGTCCGGCCCGAGCGCAAGCCCCGTGAGCCCACGCCGCCGAACGCGCTGCGCGGGTTGCTCCAGGAGGTATTCGGCTTCCCGGACTTCCGGCCGTATCAGGAGGCGGTGTGTCGCGCCGCCACGGAGGGCAAGGACCTGCTCCTGGTGATGCCCACGGGCGCAGGCAAGTCGCTCTGCTACCAACTGCCTGGCCTCGCGCGCTCGGGCACGACACTGGTCATCAGTCCGCTGATCGCGCTGATGGAGGACCAGGTGGCGCGGCTCCAGTCGCTCGGGCTCGCGGCCGAGCGCATCCACTCGGGGCGGGACAGGGCCACGTCTCGCCAGGTGTGCGCCGACTACCTGGAGGGACGGCTGGACTTCCTCTTCATCGCGCCCGAGCGGCTCGGGGTGCCGGGCTTCGTGGAGCTGCTGGCCCGCCGCACTCCCGCGCTCGTGGCGGTGGACGAGGCCCACTGCATCTCCCAGTGGGGACATGACTTCCGTCCCGACTACCGGCTCCTGGGCGCCCGGTTGCCCCTGCTGCGTCCCGCTCCCGTCATCGCGCTCACCGCCACCGCGACCCCGGACGTGCAGCGCGACATCGTCCAGCAGCTCACGCTCCAGGGCACGGGCAGCGCGCCCGCTCGCACCTTCATCCATGGCTTCCGGCGCACCAACATCGCCATCGAGGTGCGCGAGCTCAACCCGAGCCAGCGCTCCGACGCCATCCGCGAGCTGCTCGCCGAGCCCTCCCACCGCCCCGCCATCGTCTATGCCGCCACTCGCAAGCACGCCGAGAAGTACACGGAAGAGCTCGGTGCCGACTTCCGCACGGGCACCTACCACGCGGGCATGAGCGCCTCGGAGCGGGATGAGGTGCAGTCGGCGTTCCTCGGCGGCCGGCTGGAGGTCATCGTGGCCACGACGGCCTTCGGCATGGGCATCGACAAGGCGGACGTGCGCACCGTGGTGCACGCCGCGTTGCCGGCGAGCCTCGAGGGCTACTACCAGGAGCTGGGCCGCGCGGGCCGCGATGGAAAGCCCTCGCGCGCCGTGCTGCTCCACTCCTTCATCGATCGGCGTACGCACGAGTTCTTCCACCAGCGCGACTATCCCGAGCCCTCCGTGCTCGAGCGGCTCTTCCGCTCCACCCGCGAGGAGCCGGAGCCCAAGGAGTCGCTCGCCGCCCGGGTGCGCCTGGAGTCCGACGTCTTCGACAAGGCGCTCGAGCAGCTGTGGATTCATGGTGGCGTGGAGATGACTCCGGATGAGTCCGTGCGCCGCGGCCGTCCGGGCTGGATGGCCGCGTACTCGGCGCAGCGCGAGCACAAGCAGTCCCAGCTCGAGCACATGGCCCGCTATGCCGAGTCCCATGGGTGCCGGATGCGGCACCTCGTGGCTCACTTCGGCGACGTCCAGGACACCGGCGCTCCCTGCGGCCTGTGCGACGTCTGTGCTCCCGAGTCCTGTGCCACCCTGCGCTTCAGCGAGCCCTCGGCCTCCGAAGCTCAGGCTCTCGCGCGCATCCTCGAGGCCCTCCACGAGCGCGATGGGCAGGCCACCGGCAGGCTCCACCGCGAGCTGTTCGGTGAGGCCCTCCCCCGCCGCGACTTCGAGCGGCTCCTCGGGGGGCTCGTGCGCGCCGGGCTCGTGCGCCTGTCCGAGGACACCTTCGAGAAGGACGGCCAGAGCATCACCTTCCAGCGTGTGACGCTCACGCCCGAGGGCCGCCGCACGCACGCGCCCGCCCCGGGTCAGGTGCAGCTGCCGCGGCCTCCCGACGAGGCCCCCGCACGCAAGCGCCGCGGCTCCCGGGCCAAGGGCTCCCAGGCTGGAGGTGGCCGCCGCACCTCGCGCCGCAAGCGGGCCGCCTCGGGGGCGTCCTCCGCCGGGGCATCCCCGGGTGGCAGGCGCAAGCGCTCGGCTCCCGCGCGGTTCGAGTCCGACTCCGATTCCGAGCCCGAGGTCGAGTACGACTACGACTTCGAGGAGCGGGAGCCCGCGGCGGTGTCCCGGGTCCCTCCGGGCCGCGAGGCCCTGTCGCGGGCGTTGGAGCGCTCCAGGCGCAGCGGGGCGACGCTCGGGGTGGGCTCGGCCTCGCCCCAGCTCGTGGAGGCCTTGCGCGCCTGGCGGCTCTCCGAGGCCCGCCGGCGCCGCGTGCCCGCCTTCCGCATCCTCACGGATCGGGTGCTCGGCGCCATCGCCACCGCGCGCCCCCGGGACGGTGCCGCACTGCAGCGCATCCACGGCGTCGGCCCCAAGCTGGCCGAGCGCTATGGCGACACCATCCTCGCCCTCGTCGGCCGCGTGTCATCCTGAGTCCTACAACTCCCACCGGAGGACGTGTTCTCCGAGGGGGGAGTAGCGGATGCGTTTTTCTTTATGAGAGAGTGAGCCTCCGTTCTCGACGAGGGAAGCGCTCGCTCGCTGGAGCCGCTTTCCTCCGTGGGGGCGCCGATGAGGTGCCGAGGGGAGCGTCATGCCGCCAGAGAAACTGGTGTTTGCCACGGCCATCGAGGCGCTGTTCGTCCGGGAGTTGGGGGCGAACCTCTCCTCCCTTGCCCGGCGGCGCCTGCGCGAGGCGGGGTTGGATCTGGAGCGTCCCCTCGAGGTCTCCTACCCGCTGGAGGAGTGGAAGGCGTTCGTGCGCATCGGTGCCGAGTCGCTCTACGGGCATCTGACACCCTCCGAGGCGCACTGGTGGATGGGCATCCATTTCATGGAGGGCTATCTCCAGACGTCCATGGGCCGCGTGCTGGCGGAGCTGGCCCCGGTGTTCGGCCCGCGGCGGATGCTCGAGCGCATCGGGCAGGACCTGCGCAGCTTCAACAACTTCAGCGAGGTCCGGCTGGAGCTTGCACCCCGGCACCTCGAGCTGTGGGTGAACGACGTCCTGGATGAGCACTCCTCCTTCGTGGCGGGCTTCATCCTCCGGGCCCAGCAGGTGGCCGGTGCGCGCAACGTGCACGTGGACGTCTGGTCCTTCGATGGCACCGCCTGCACCTTCCTCATCCGCTGGAGGGACGCCGTCCCGCAGGCCGCCACCGGTTGAGCCAGCACGGGCCTACAGGTACGGCGCCATCAGCCGGGCCACTCCGTCCCGCAGGCGGATGGGCAGCGGCCGGCGATCCAGCTCCTCCCGGGTGAGCAGCCGGGCCCGCGACAGCCGCTCCTCGATGAGGGCCTCCAGACGCGCGGCGAGCTCCGCGTCGTAGCACTCCACGTCGAACTCGAAGTTGAGCCGCAGCGAGCGCGGGTCCCAGTTGGCCGAGCCCACCAGCGACCACACCCCGTCCACCACCATCAGCTTGGTGTGGTCGAACGGCGGCGCGGTGAGGAAGACGTGGCAGTTGGGACGCAGCACCTGCCACAGCTGCGCGGTGGCGGCCCACTGCACCACCGGAAGGTTGAGCTTCTCGGGCAGCACCACGTCCACCCGCACGCCCCGCAGCGCCGCCACGTTCAGCGCGGTGACGAGCGCCGAGTCCGGAATGAAGTAGGGCGTGACGAGCCGCACCGTGCTCCGCGCGCACGCCAGCGCCCCCAAGAGCGTCCAGCGTACCGTCTCGAAGTCCTCGTCCGGGCCGTCGGGAATCCCCCGGGCCACCACCGGCCCCACGGGCTCCAGCGGGGGGAACCACGTCTCGCCGCGCAGGCGCTCCTTCGTGGTGAAGGCCCAGTCCTCGGCGAACGTCTCCTGCATCTGCCCCACCACCGGCCCCTCCACGCGGAAGTGCAAATCCTTCGCGTCACCGTGGCCGGGCAGGAAGTGCTCGCGGATGTTCATCCCCCCGGTGAAGCCCACCCTGCCGTCCACCACCAGCAGCTTGCGGTGGTTGCGCAGGTTCATGAAGGGCAGGCGCGGCGGCAGCAGCGTGGGGAGGAAACGCGCCACCCGCACCCCGGCCCGGCGCAGGCGGCCGGTGATGG
Organism: Vitiosangium sp. GDMCC 1.1324; assembly: GCF_003044305.1. Lineage (GTDB taxonomy): Bacteria > Myxococcota > Myxococcia > Myxococcales > Myxococcaceae > Archangium. Next base: position 50,652 of record NZ_PZOX01000012.1, read on the forward strand.
GCGGCCAGTCGTAGCGCAGCCCCAGCGCGTCGATGAGCACGCGCACCTGCACCCCCCGCTTCACCGCGCGCCCGAGCGCGTCCACGAAGCGCCGGCCCGCCTCGTCATTGTCGAAGATGTAGCTGCACAGGGTGATGGAGGTGCTCGCCTCCTCGATGGCCTCCAGCATGGCCGGGTAGGCCCCCGCGCCGGCCTCCAGCGGCAGCAGCCGGTTGCCCGGAAGCAGCGGCCGGGGATGAACCACCTCGTCCACCAGGCGGGCCAGCGAGGCCAGGTGCGCCGCCGGAGGAGCCACCGCCGCCAGGTGCTCGGGGGTGCACGCGGCCACGCTCGGCTTCGGGAGGAACTGCCCATGCTCCTGGCGCAGCGCCAGCGAGCGGCCCCGGCGGCGGATGCGGTTGATGCCCAGCAGCAGGTACAGCACCACCCCCACCAACGGAACCAGCCACACCAGTCCCACCCAGGCCACCGCCGCGCGCACATCCCGCTTGCGCAGCACCGCGTGCCCGGTGGCCAGCAGGTTGGCCACCACCGTGAGCGCCGCCCATACCGTCAGCAGCAGCGATTCCAGCGTCATCCGTCCTCCGCCCGGCCGCGCCGCACCAGGACAGTGGGACAGTATGCGCACGCTCCCTGCTCCGAGGGCGGGCAGGGAAGAGAGCTCCGTCCAGCATCCTGCAGAGGCCCGCCCGGCGGAAGTGCTCCCGAGAGGGGGGCGTATACTTCTCCCCATGGAGCCCATGCCCGACGTCACCCACTTCTTCCACCCCGTCCTCTCCGCTCGGAAGTTGCGGGACAAGCCGGTGCGCGTGGAGCTCGCCGGCCGCGCTTACGTCCTCTTCCGCGATGCGCAAGGGCACCCGGCCGCGCTCGCCGACTCGTGCCCGCACCGCTTCGCTCCTCTCTCCGCCGGCCGCGTCACGCGCGAGGGCCGCCTCGAGTGCCCCTACCACGGCTGGCTCTTCGACGCCGATGGTCACGGCCGCAGCCCCAGCCAGCCCGACCTCAAGCGGTGCGACGCGCGCTCCTTCCAGGTCGTCGAGCGCTTCGATTGCCTGTGGCTCGCCGCTCGTGACACGCCCCTGTCCGCCTTCCCCGACTTCGCTCCCCCGGGCTTCGAGTTCAACGGCTCCTTCTCCATGCTCTTCCGCGCGCCGCTGCACGTGACGCTCGACAACTTCAGCGAGGACGAGCACACCCCCTTCGTCCACACCCGGTTGGGGTGGAACCGCGTCCAGGCGAAGGACATCGAGTTCGAGGCCCACAACTTCGACGACCGCACCGAGGTGCGCTACCGCGCGCCCCAGCGGCCCTCGTTCCTCATCCCCCTGCTGCTGTTGCGCAACGGGGACTTCTTCCACAACCACTGGGTGACGCGCTTCGATCCGGTGCGCACCGACTACACCATCACCTGGACGGGCCCCTCCGGCGAGCAGCGCCCCTTCACCAACCGCGCCATCATCTTCTTCGTGCCGGAGACGGCGACCACCACGCGCCTGCACACCTTCTCTTTCGGCCAGCTCCACAACGAGCGCCTGCGTCCGCTGATGCCGCTGGTGCGCCGCGCCGCGGTGGCCCTGGCCTGGTACGAGATCCGCGACGACGCCCTCTTCATCCCCCTCGTCGCCCATACCCCCTACAGCATGAAGGGCATGCGTCTGGGCAAGTACGACAAGCCTCTCATCCACCACCGCAAGCTGCTCGAGCGCATCTACTTCGCCCAGCCCAACGCCAGCGCTCCACTCGCCCCCCCCACCAAGCTGCCCGAGGCCGCCAACGGCTGAGCGTCCGCCGCGCCGCGGCACGCGGCTCCCCATGCCCCGTCACCAGGTGCTGGCGCCCTTTTTTGACCGCACGTGTGGCCGCCTTCACGAGGGGCGGGTCTTCCCTTCACGGGGCCGTGTGCCCGCTGTCCGATTGGCAAACATCGGCGTCCGAGAATCGGACGGTGCGGTTGCTCGACACTCAAACCCTTGAGGAGCAAAGGGTTTGATGTGAAAAGTGTCAGGACTCTTTACGAGAAATCCCGGAGAGTCTGGAGCATCCCCACTCCATCGTGATTCGCGTCGAACTCCATTTCAGAGGAGATGGTTTCCTGGCCCGTGAGTTGCTCATGGCGGGGGGCGCGTGGCTGCGGCTGGAACCCCCCAGGCGGCCGCGTCCCATTCCCCGTCGTCCCCCTGAAAAGGAAGTCCATGCGCAAGCTCTCCATGGCGTTGCTGGCTGGTGTGGCTCTCGTTGGCTGTGGCGGTCCCGAGGTCGCCGAGCAGAAGATTCCGACGTTCGAGGAGTTCCAGGCCCAGGCCATCAAGTCCGAGGACAACGTGTTCGTTGTCAACGGCGACGAGGCGGTCGAGGGCATCGAGGGCCTGAAGGCGTACTATGACAACTTCGTCGCCAACGGTGACGTGGGCACTACCCAGGACGGCCTGGCGGTGTACTACATCGGCGGCGACATCAAGTGGAGCGCCACCCAGGCGCGCAACCTCACCTACTGCGTGAGCTCCTCCTCGTTCGGCTCGTCGCGCTACAGCAGCGTGGTGAGCGCGATGAACAGCGCCACCGCGGCCTGGGAGGCCACCGCCAACGTCAACTTCGTGCACTCCAGCACCTACGACTCCAACTGCACCGCGTCCCAGTCGGCCGTGCTCTTCGACGTGCGCCAGACGTCCGACACGAGCTACCTGGCCCGCGCGTTCTTCCCGAACTCCAGCCGCTCGGCCCGCAACATCCTCATCAGCACCAGCGCCTTCGGCAGCATCTCGCCCTGGACGCTGACGGGCGTGCTCCGCCACGAGCTGGGCCACACCCTGGGCTTCCGCCACGAGCACACCCGCTCCACCGCCTCCGGCTGCTACGAGGACGCCCAGTGGCGCGCGCTGACCAGCACCTACGACCGCTCCTCCGTCATGCACTACCCCCAGTGCAATGGCACCCAGACGGGCGACCTCGTGCTGACCAGCCTGGACAAGTCCGGCGCCAAGTCGCTCTACCCGTAATCCGTCCGCTCGCTTGAGCTGACAGGGGCCGGGGATGCACGCCTCCACATGGGGCGTGGCGTCTCCGGCCTCGTCCTTTTCCACGCCGCGCTACGCCGGGGGTGGCGGTGGCGTGGCCTCGTCGAGCAGTGCCTCCTGCTCGAAGTAGATGTGTGTCTTCGCATGGTCCGAGTCCTCGATGTCGAGGCACTCGAGCTCCCCCTGCTCGCTCTCCTCGGCCCAGAGGTGCTCCGGGTGGGCGATGCGGTGGGTGAGCTCCTCTCCCGGGTGGCCCACCGTCACCTCGATGGCGCCCAGGTCGCTGCCCTTCTCCTCGAGGGCGATGTCCACCAGGGGCAGGCTCCCGGCCACCGTCTGGTCTCCGAACTCCGGATTCTCGGCCTGGATGCGCACCTCGTGGTCGCGCTCGATGGCGCTCAACAGGGAGAGGTAGTCGGCCCACCCCTCACGGGGAATCTCACGCATGTGGTTCATGGCTCGGCTCGCGGGACTGGTCCATGGCTCCTGGAGACAAGGTGTGGAGCCGGAGCGAGCGGGCACAACCGGGCGGGCGTGGAGCAGGAGGTGCGTCGCCTGTCTGGTGGGCGAGCGCGAGGCCGGGCCGCGAGCCCTCGGGGCGCAGGTTTTCCCAGGATGTCCGGTCCCGGGAGGAGGGAAGAGCGACGGGTGTGCCTCGTTCGAGCACCGGCCGTGGCATGGTCCAGCCGACATCCAGGAGGAGCCGATGCCACGCCATCCCGCCTACGCCCCCTCGGTCTCGGGCATGTCGAGCTCGCTGTACTCGGGGCTCGCAGAGCGCCTGTCGAGCAGGTCCGGTGAGGTGTACCCGCTGCACGTGGGGGACACGTGGATGGAGCCGCCCGAGGGCTGCCGGATGGAGGACTTCCGGGTGGCAGAGCACCCCGGCATGCACCGCTACGCGCCGGTGCAGGGGCTGCCGGGGCTGGTGGACGCCGTGGTGGAGCGGGTGCGCGCGAGGACGGGCGTGCCCACCGAGCGCTCCCAGGTGCTCATCACCACGGGGGCCACGGGCGCGCTGGGGGCCATCATCGGAGGGCTGGTGGCGCCGGGCGAGGAGGTGCTCATCCTCGCGCCGTACTGGCCGCTCATCTCGGGAATCGTCACCGCGTTCCACGGCCGGCCAGTGCCGGTGCCCTTCCTGGACTGCGACGGCCCGGAGGCGCTGGTGGAGGCGGTGCGCGAGCGCCTCACGGAGCGCTCCGTGGCGCTCTACCTCAACACGCCCAACAACCCCTCCGGGCGCGTGCTGCCGCGCTCATGGGTGGAGGCCCTGGCGGAGCTCGCGCGCCGCGAGGGGCTGTGGCTGCTGTCGGACGAGGTGTACGAGGACTACGTCTATGCGGGCGAGCACACCTACGCCCGCGCGCTGGCGCCGGAGCGGACGCTCTCCTCGTACTCCTTCAGCAAGGGGTACGGGATGGCGGGCAACCGGTGCGGCTACGTGGTGGGGCCGGCGGAGGCGGTGGCGCAGCTGCGCAAGGTGAGCACGCACTCCTTCTACAGCGCGCCCACGGCCGCGCAGCTCGCGGGTGAGCGCGTGCTCCGGGGCCCGGGAGAGGCCTGGGTGGCCATGGCCTCCGCGCAGTACCGCGACACGGGGACGAAGGCCGCCGCGCGCCTGGGCATTCCTCCGCCGGAGGGCAGCACCTTCCTCTTCCTGGACGTCTCCGCGCACCTGGACGAGCAGGGGCTTCCGGGGCTGTTGGAGCGGTGCGTCGAGCACAACCTGCTGGTGTCCCCAGGGCCCAGCTTCGGGCCGTTTCCCCACCACATCCGGCTGTGCTTCACCTGCTCGCCGCCGGACGTGGTGCTGCGCGGGGTGGAGGTGCTGGCGCGGGTGCTCGGCCGGTAGAGGAGGCGCGGGTTCCCATCCGGTGTCCGCTCGGTGCATCCTCGGCTCCACTGGAGGGGACTTCCACCCGACCGTCAAACTTCCGAAGATTGAGTCATGCCTTCCATCCACTTCATCTGTCGTGATCGACTCAACCTCCACCGCGTTTCCGATGACGGCGAATACGAAAGCGGGAACTGGGGTGTCACGGCAGCCGATGCCGAGAAGCTCATCGGAGGGATGATCTACCTGCACAACACGAAGTCCGAGCGTTCCTACTTCGGCGGCAGGATCAAGATGGCCCGCCCCGTGGTCACCGACGACGCCCGCTCCGTTCGGTTCGTCTTCCGCATCGAACCGCTCCAAGAAGCCAGAGAGGTTCGCTGGACGGGGGCTGACCACGGCATGGCTTGGACGAGCGGTGTGGTGGAGGACTAACGGCAGAGGATCGTTCGCCATGGCCGGGGCATTCACCTCATTCCCCGAAGCTCGTTAGTTTCTCTCCAGCGGCCCTGGCGAGTTCATAGGGCATCACCCGGAGTCCCTAACCGGCCTACACCCTCCCTTCCCCTTTGTGGGGTGGGCATGGTGAGGCCGGTTTTTTGTTCCCCAGGGGGAGCCTTGAAGGGCTCCCCCGGGGCACCGGAGGGGCCTTGATGGGCGAACTACCAGCGCCCGTTACGGCCACCCGCGAGCTTCTCCATCCGGTTCATCAGCCTCATGATGGGGGAATCCTCCAGCCGGTTCATCAGCCTCATGATGGGGGAATCCTCCAGCCGGTTCACCAGCTTCATGGCGGGGGACTCCGCCAGCTGGTTCGCCAGCTTCATGGCGGGGGACTCCGCCAGCTGGTTCGCCAGCTTCATGGCGGGGGACTCCGCCAGCTGGTTCGCCAGCTTCATGGCGGGGGACTCCGCCAGCTGGTTCACCAGCTTCATGGCGGGGGACTCGTCCAGCCGGTTCGCCAGCTTCATGGCTGGGGACTCAAACACCGCAGTCATGCTCTCGATGGCTTCCGAGAGCGACGGGCTCAAATGGCGCAGTTCCTTTGGCCGAAGCTGGTTCGTTCCAGGTGGAGGACTCACTGGGGTTTCCTCACACCGGGTGGACTTGGCGCGAACATGCATCAGCGCATCGCGGTACGACTCACCGTTGCGCACGCTACGGGCACGGGCCGCCTTCTTCTGCTTCTTGTTTCCCTTCATCTGCGGGTCTCCTTCGGGCATGGCAAGGCCAGAGGTCCGTGCACCGCGCCTGCCGCCCGTCAGGGGCCGCAACAACCATCCGAGGACTGAGTCCCCTTGGCCCTTTGACTAGGCTCCGCACGGGGAGCCGATAAGGGTTAGGCGTGGATGTGACGCCCGTAGGATTCACTGTTGATCAGCTTCAAATCAGTGTCAACCGCTAAGGCCCCCAGGAGCCCCGGAAGGGCCAACCCGCTACCCCAAGACCCCCGGGGCCCCGAAAGAGGCCCAGCGGGGCACCTGGAGGCCCTGGAGGGCATTGCTGGGGGCCACTACCGCTGCCCGTTCCGAGTCTTCAGCATTGGCTCGGGTGAGAGGAGCCTTTGCTCCCAGGTGCGTAGGATCACCTTCAGGAACGCCAAGTACGACACCACCACAAGGAACGCATTCACCGTGGACGGGTCCTTAAGCCTCTCGACGACGGACACAGCAACACCCGCAACGTCAGCAACAGCCATTGTGTACCTCCCGCAGGGCAACCTGCTTCCTGCCCACTACATGAAGCGCGGGGGGGACACCCAATCAAGTTAACGACCTACTAGGTCATGCTCCCTTATGGGTGAGCGCCCGAGGGACTGCCTCTTTCAAGAGCGAAGAACCTGCTTGGCGTGACTTCTTGGGTCTTACTGACGCGAGAGCATCTTGGCTCCCGAAGATGAAGTTCTCTCAGCCTGAGTGATCATTTTCGGCTGATTTTCGGCTGATTTTCGGGCGTGAAGGAAGGCCGGTCAGGCTGCTCTGCTTTCCGTATCCGAGAGCAACACTCCCACGGCATCCCGCTCGGATTCCGCGTGCTCCACCCGGGCAGCTAGGTAGCGCATCCGGGACCGCTCGGACCCATCAAGGCCCCTCTTCGCTTCCCGTAGTGCCCGCTCCGCCCGCTGGAGTCTCGCCGCTAGTTCCGCTCGCCTATCCACGCCCATAGACCCGCCTCTAGAATTTCGATGGTGATTTTCGTGGGGCCTAACGTGCCCCCTCGGGTCGAAGGTTCCCCCCGTGCCCCCGAGCCTTCCCAGCACATTTCGGGCAACCCCCACCCCAGCCCATCCGCGTGGGAGCCTGTAGAAGGCCCCGAGAGCGGCAGGAGCAGGGGGCCGATGGGACAGCAGGAAGACCGGAACGAAGCCCAGCGGGCCAACCAGAGGCCCTGGAGGGCATCCGCGAAGAACAGTGAGGGAGGGGGGTTGCGGGACGGTCCGTTTCTGGTAGTTGGGTCTTCACGGCCCCCACAGGTTCTACAGCGCGCCCACGGTCGCGCAGCTCGCGGGCGAGCGCGTGCTCCGGGGCCCGGGAGAGGCCTGGGTGGCCATGGCCTCCGCGCAGTACCGCGACACGGGGACGAAGGCCGCCGCGCGCCTGGGCATTCCTCCACCGGAGGGCAGCACCTTCCTCTTCCTGGACGTCTCCGCGCACCTGGACGAGCAGGGGCTCCCGGGGCTGTTGGAGCGGTGCGTCGAGCACAACCTGCTGGTGTCCCCAGGGCCGAGCTTCGGGCCATTTCCCCACCACATCCGGCTGTGCTTCACCTGCTCGCCGCCGGACGTGGTGCTGCGCGGGGTGGAGGTGCTGGCGCGGATTCTGGGACGGTAGAAGCAACTTTCCCGACCCATGGCTCGAGAATTTCTCTGGATTTGTTACTTGAGCTCTCCCCCCAGGGTTCGGCCATGAACTACCGCATGAAGACGCCGGGCGGCCAGCACGTGGTGATGTTCGCCGGCTGGAAGAACGGCAAGCCCCAGTTCATCGGCTCCAACAACGTGAACGCGGATGGCTCGCAGCGCATCACAATTTCGTCGATGAACTACCCCATCATGTCCATCCACCAGTACCGCGGCTGAGCGGAGCCGCGCGAGACAGGGGGGGCGCTCGAGGGCGGTTCCCCGGGACCTGGATGGACGCGCGGTGCCGGTACCCCACACCGGCACCGCGTTTTCTTTTGGTGCGGTCACCCCGCTGGGCCTTGACCTTATTTTGGACCCAGATCCCAGACCCCTTCGTCCCATCGTTTCAATGACTCGGCCGCTTCGAAGGCAATCAACCCTTCTCCTTTTGCCGCCTCTTCCAATACGGCCCTGGCCTCTATCGTCCGGCGAGGAAGAAGGTAAGTGGCTGCCAGGGTTCTTACGTCGACGTCCGGATGCTTCAAGAGCGTGGCGAATGCATCCCACCCTTCATCGCCAAGCGTCCGCAGTTTCTTGGCTGCTGCGATGTATTTTTTAGCGTGCCTGTTGCCGGTCTTTGCATCTCCCCTGAGAACTGCCGCTGTTTGGGCTGCGACATTGGATGCGAAATCCTGAAGGAGCTTTTCGAGCATCATCCCCATATGCCCTTCCTGACATTCTCAATGGCGAGCAATCCAAACTGCCGCTGCGCTTCGTAGGCTTGTGTGCTCAGCCACTGTCGGACGGTGAGTGTTTCGGAGTGGGTGATTCTAGGGCGTATTGACGAATAGAACGCGCTGATGCGCGCGTGCAGTTCGCTGTCGAGTGCAATGATGTTCTCGGCATTGTGAATCGCCTCGGCGCCGAAGCGATTGGTATTGCGCTGCTCGACAATGTGATGCCATGCCTTGCCATTGCCAGCTCTTCCCATGAATCGTTTGAAGGCCCTGAATGATTTGAAGGCCCGATGGACATTGGAGAGGATTTCGCCCCCACTGGCGGCTATGCGTCCACCACTCCCGCTCCTGGAGGCCATCGCCACAACGTGGCGTGGTAGCACAACGCGAACCGTGTTCTCGGGCACGGAGGCAATGACACGCTCGGCACCGGTTGCTGAGTCCAATAGGTGCACACGAGTGCTGGCTTCGGCCGCGCGCGAGGCTTGCCCGAAGCCTGGCAATTTCGGCGCCTTGGACGCGAGCGCCACTGTTTCACCTATCGCCGCAGTCCCCACCATGACGAGAATTCGCACGCAGTTGGGGCCGATGACGCGGCTGAACCTCTCGCCTATCTCGCGCAGTTCCACGAAGGTAGAGGCTCGCGGCGCGTCCTCATAAAGCTGCGCATAGGCTCGGAGCAGGTCGAAGAATTCCCATCCAAGGTAGGCCCACATGATCACGGTAAACGCGGTGGCCACGCCCTTGGAAACCGGCTCGGGCGCTAGCAAGAGCGCCATGTAGCCTGCGATGCCGATGCTGACAGTCGCCAGCAGCAGCGTGGGGTTGAGCATGGCCCGAAGTTCGGCGTTCACACCTTCCAGGGCTGGGCCCACCGCCAGTGCAAGCGCAATGCTGCGTTTGTCGTCATCTTGCAGGCGTGGCCCGTCTTCAAACAGCGTCAAGCAATCGCCAGGAGTGCCGCGCCGCTCGCAAAACCGCCCATAGGACTGCGCCAGGCCTGATTGCCACGCTTCGCCACTCAACGGCGAGGAAGTCAGTGCCAGCTTACGGCCGATATACAGTGGAGGACATGAAGTGGACACCCGAAGCGGTATGTTGAGCGCCAGCGTTGTCACGGCGTCTGTGAACTCCGCATCCCCTACCCGCACCGGAGCAAAGTTCGTGGGCAGCGTGGCGAAGACAGCTTCGCCCTCGTCTGCATCTTCTTCATCGGCATCTGTTTCCAGCGCCCATGCGTCCGACTCCTGGGCCTCTGGCGGGTGGTAGCGGTCCACCATTGGTCGCCCGCCGGAGGGAGCTCCCGTGGCGCACGCGGTAACCATCATCAGCACTGCCATGGCCAGGGCGCCAACTCGCAAGTGCCGCCGCTCACCTACAGGGCGCGAATCGACAGACTGGGAAGAGGACATTGCCGCACCTCTCTGGGCGAGCCACCCGAATTGGAAACCACAGCCCCAGAGATTATAGAGAGGGGCTGACAATCCACCGCTTTCAAGGTCAGGAGGATGATACTGCCCGGCAAGGAAAGAGAGGGTTACCAACAGCATGAATCGGTCCTTGGTTTCGATGTTCTGGAACGCACTGGAGGCGCCTTCGTCCCAGCGTTTCAATGACTCGGCCGCTTATAGGGCCCTTTCTGACAGACTGCCCTGACATCAGGGGAAGGGCAGGCGGAGCTCGAGTTGGTGCTTGTTGCGGAGCACGGCGGGGATGAAATGGTCGAGCGCGTCGTGCGAGAGCCCGACATATTCCTGGCGAGGGTTGAGCAGGGACAGCAGAGCGCGTGACCATTCGTGTCGCGCTTCGACGATGTGGCCCTTTTGGATGGCTGCGCGGATGTCGTCAGTTCTCGGCTTCACGTTGAGCTCGACGTGAGCGCCGTACAGATCGAGGAGATCGGGCCGATCCAGCATGCAGACCTTGATGGTCATTGCTCCCCGGCGGCTTCCATTGCGAGGTCTGGGGTACCACTTGCCCGTCGCTGTAGTGCCGTGGGGCATCCTGACGAACTGGATGTGCTCGATGCCTGACTCTATTGCCGGGTCGATGAGAAACAGCCGCTCCTTGCCAGGAGGAGGCTGACCCTCCAAAAGGGCCTCGCTGCCTTCAGCGAGCGGGAACTTGTCAGACTTGGCGGGCGGCTGATTGCAGTTGCGACAGGAGAAGAGGAGGTTCTCCCAGGTCCAGGCGAGCCACCAATAACCGTGGTCCTCGTGGGCGCCGGGCTTCCGGTCCGCTCGTGCCTTGGGCCGGAAGTGCTCGACATCGTTGCGCTTTGACTGCTCGCGATGTTCGCAATAGCAGCACTTGTAGTGCTGAGCACGCCAGAGTGTGTCGTGGGCAACCTTGTAGTGACTACCGATATCGTCCTGGGTTGGCCGGCGCGTGGCGGCGATGGTCTGGACTCTGGGTAGCTCGGTGGCCCTGGCGGATGTGAGTTCCGCGGGTTCCGCACCCCGATGGATACGGATCATGACGGCTCTTTATCCCCAGTGGTCTGCTCCGGTGGCTCCTGGATACGCTCGACGGGCTCCCATCCGGGGTCGACGCCAGCTGCGGCGAGGCGCTTCTGGATATCGTGCATCTCCTTGTCTTCCGCATCGCTCCGGAGTGGGTCGGCGATGAGGAAGCTGTAGCGCTGGAGGTCCTTGCCGAGGTCGGATGGGTGGAGCCGGTCGATGCCGAAGAAGGTGCGGTAGATCTCGCTGCCCGTGAGCAGTGCCGGGGATTCCGGGCTCTCCTGGGCGACGACGTTGCCGTCCTTGTCGGTGCCCAGGATGACGACCTCCTCACGCGACAGTCCGGGCAGCACCATGGGTGAGTGCGTCGTCACGATGAACTGGAGCCTCGGAAAGATGCGCTTGAGGGTGGGGATGAGGCCGAGCTGCCACTTGGGGTGGAGGTGCAGGTCGATCTCGTCGATGAGCGCCAGCCCTTCCATCTCAGAGAGCGGGATGGGTCCACCGTTCTCCCAGAACATCTGGCCAATGATATCGGCCACCCAGGCGATGGTGCTTTGGTATCCTTGCGAGAGCCAGGTGGCCGGTAGTTTCAACGTCTCCGGGCCGATCTTGAGACCAAAGCTGTGCTTCTCGACGAGCTCACTCGGGGACTTCGTCCCGCCACGCCCCTTCAATTCGACGTCCGTGGCTCGTGGGAGCAACTGGCTTTCAATGAGTGCCGCACGCAGGACCTTCGTGAACTCATTGGGTTCTTCAAAAAGATCCGCGAACCCTGTTCCGATGATACGCCCACGCTCAAATAGCGAATTGAGCCTGCTCAGAATCGGATCTTCTGCCTTATCGCTTGCAAATGGACGAGGCAGCAAACGGGAGGTGCCATACCCTGCAACGAACCAACCCTTGAGGTTTTGCGCTTGCGCGTCCTCGATGGGATCGATTGCGCGATTGACGTCGTGCTCCTCGGGGTTGGTCCAGTAAGTGGAGCGTCCCCTGAGGATGCTGTGCCCGGGATGGATTGAGAGGTTCGATATGATGGCCGGTGGGGACAGAGGCCTCCTGACAAGCCCGGGGTACACTCGGCTTGCATGTTGACATTCGCCGAATGTGAACGTGCCATCGATGTTCGTGGGTTCGCCTGGGCGTCTTCGGTCAGGCAATGCAGGCACGTCCGCGAGTTGATTGGCTCGCACGTAGCCGCTCGCGGCCATCGCGATGGCCTGCAGGATGCTCGTCTTGCAGAGCCCGTTCTCGCCGGTGAGAACCGTCCACATCCTTGGCCGTCCCTGAGCGTCCCGCAGCGAAAGGCGGAAGTCGCGCAGCAGCTTGAGGCCGGAGATGTTGATGTCGAGGAGGTACATGATGTCCCGAGTCGGGCCGGAAGGGCCGTACTCTCTAGGGGCATCATAGTCACGGCATGCTCACAGAGCGCCGATAACCGACATGGGAGTAAAGCGGGGACGCTCGGATGATGCTGGGACGAGCCTCATCCTGACCCCTTTCCAGAGGGAGAGGGGACGTCTGCTTCTCCGCTGTGCTCGTTCGTGCGCCGTGCCCGCTCAGCGGGTGACGACGCCCACCTGATCGCCCTCGAGCACCAGGCGCACCGTGGACACCTCCGGCTCGCCGAAGTGGTCGTAGGCCGCGCGCTCCAACTGGGGCACCAGCGCCGCGCGCAGGCCGCGCGCTCCTGTCTCGCGCTTGAGCGCTCGCTCCACCACCCACGCGCGTACCGCCGGCTCCACTTCCAGCGTCAGCCCCTCGTGGGCGAACTCGCGCTCGTAGCCGCGCAGCACGTTGTCCTCGAGGATGCTCCCCAGTGTCGCCGCGTCCAGCGGAGAGAAGGAGACGATGCGGTTGAACCGTCCGATGAGCTCCGGGATGAAGCCGTAGCGCGCGAAGGCCGCCGTCTGCTCGACTTGGTCCTCCGTCACCTTCTCCGCGATGGCCGCCTCGCGCTTGCGCACCTCGCGCCCAAATCCCATCCGCTCCTTGTGCCCTCCCAGCTCCTCCGCTGTGCCCTTCAGTCCGCTGAAGGCCCCACAGGCGATGAAGGTGAGCGCCGACAGCTCCATGGGCATCGGCGGCGTGCGGCTGGTGAAGCCGAAGTCCGGTGGGAAGTCCGCCTTCGGCGCGCTCAGCAGGTTGAGCAGGCCCCGCTGCACGCCGAAGCCACTCACGTCCTTGGTGGTCTGCTGTCCGGAGAAGCGGGCATCGGAGCGGCTGGTGGCGAGCTTGTCGAACTCGTCCATGCAGATGGCCCCGCACGCCGCCCATGCCACGTCCCCTCCCGCCGCCTCGTACAGCCGCGAGAGCATGGTGGACACGTCGTCGCCCACGTAACCCGTCTCGGAGAACTGGGTGGCGTCCACGATGAGCGTGGGTACGCCCAGAATCTCCCGGAACAGCAGCTCCACCAGGAACGTCTTCCCGCTGCCGGTGGGGCCCAGGAAGAGACAGTTCTCGCGCGTTCCCGGCTCGGGGGCGATGCCCTCCAGGTGGATGCGCCGCAGCCTCTGCACATGACGGTAGGCGAGCACCGAGGCAGCCCTCCGCGCCTCCTGCTGGCCCCGATAGCCGAGCTCGGAGAGGCGGAGATCGATCTCACGGGGAGAGAGCTCCTCCAACGCGGCGACGCGCTCGCGAACGGAGGCGCTGCGCTGGATGGGAAGGGCCTGCAGGTTGTCGGGACGTGAGCTCATGAAGTGGTTGGCATCTTTCCGTCGGGCCATGGCACTGGACAAGCGTTGCCTGCCGACACCGCCAGTGCCCGCCCGCTCTCGGAGGGGGCGTACACCGTACGCGTGGGGGGTTACCAGTGAACATCTCTTTGCCTCGTAAACCACGAAGAGGCCTGCGCGAAACGTGGGGGTGGATAAGTAGGTGCATATGGAACGAGCAGCGGACACGCGAAGTCGGGTGCCTCGCCTGGGCGCCTGGGTGGAGCCGGGGCAGGGCGTGCGGTGGCGCGTTTGGGCTCCGGGGCACCAGAAGGTAGAGGTGGTGTTGCAGGGGAGGGACGGGCGGCCTGGCGCCTCGCTGCCCCTGACGGACGAGGGCGGAGGCTTCTTCTCCGCGGCCCTCGCCGGAGAGGGCCCGGGAGTGCGCTACATGCTGCGGGTGGATGGGAAGGGGCCCTTCCCGGACCCGTGGAGCCGTTCACAACCGGACGGCGTGCACGGCCCCTCCGAGGTGGTGGTGCCGGACTTCACCTGGACGGACGCCGGGTGGACGGGGCCGGACCCGGAGGCCCAGGTCCTCTATGAGGTGCACGTGGGCACGGCCACGCCCGAGGGCACCTTCGAGGCCCTCATCCCCCGTCTGCGCTCGCTCCAGGAGCTGGGTGTCACCACGCTGGAGCTGATGCCGCTGGCCAGCTTCCCGGGCGCGCGCAACTGGGGCTACGACGGGGTGGACCTCTTCGCCCCGCTGGCGGCCTATGGCGGCCCCGAGGGCCTGCGGCGCCTCGTCGACGCGGCCCACGCCCAGGGGCTCGCGGTGCTCATCGACGCCGTCTACAACCACTTCGGGCCGGACGGGAACTACCTGCGCTGCTACTCGCCCTTCTACTTCACTGGCCGCCACCACACGCCCTGGGGCGAGGCCGTCAACTACGACGGCGAGGGCTCCGAGGTGGTACGCGAGCTGGTGCTCTCCAACGTGGAGATGTGGATCCGCGACTACCACGCGGACGGGCTGCGTCTGGATGCGGCCCACGCCATCCTGGACGACGGCTCGTCCCACCTGCTCGGGGAACTCGCCGAGCGCGCCCGGGCCTCGGCTCCCGGCCGGCGGGTACTCCTCATCGCGGAGGATGAGCGCAACGACACGCGCCTGGTGCGCCCGCGCGCCCGGGGCGGCCATGGATTGGACGGCGTCTGGGCGGACGACTTCCACCACCAGATGCGCCGCGCCTTCGCCGGGGACAACGAGGGCTACTACCGCGACTACACCGGCAGCACGGAGGACCTCGCGCGCACGCTGCGTCAGGGTTGGTTCTACGAGGGGCAGGTGTCCCAGGTGTTCGGACGTGCGAGGGGTACGCCCGCGGGGGACGTGGAGCCGTGGCGGCTCGTGCACTGCATCCAGAACCATGACCAGGTGGGCAACCGGGCGCACGGCGAGCGGCTGGGGGCGGACGTGTCTCCGGCGGCCTTCCGTGCCATGAGCACGCTGCTGCTGCTGTCGCCCTACACGCCGCTGCTCTTCATGGGACAGGAGTGGAACGCGAGCACGCCCTTCCTCTACTTCACGGACCACCACGCCGAGCTGGGCAGGCTGGTGACGGAAGGGCGGCGCAAGGAGTTCGCCGGCTTCAAGCGCTTCGCTGGGGACACGGTGCCGGATCCGCAGGCCGTGGAGACCTTCACCCGCTCGAAGCTCGACTGGAACGAAGCTGGACGCCCGGAACACGCCGGGGTGCTCGCGCTCTACCGCGAGCTCCTGCATCTGCGCGCCACGGAGCCGAGTCTGAGGGAGCGCCGCCGGGGAACCCATGACGCGCGGCCCTCGGGCCCGAACGGCTTGATACTGGAGCGCCGCGGCCCCGGAGGCTCGCTCCTCGTCCTCGTCAACGTCCGGGGGACGCTGGAGCACCGCCTGCCCTCTCACGCCGGGTTGGTGCTGTGGACCGAAGCGCCCCGCTTCGGCGGCACCTCGGTGGAGGCACCGTTGCGAAGCGGGGTCGTTCGACTCGAGGGGCCCTCGGCGGTGGTGATCCGCCTCACGGACTGAGCCCCTTCAGGAGCGCTGGGCGGTGATTAGAACGCGCCGCCCAGGTTGAGGCCGAAGTTGACGTTGTTGCCGCTCTGGCCCGCTCCCAGGTTCTCGCCGCCGAGGATGCTGTAGGTGGCGCGCGCGCCGGCCCTGACCCTGCCGATCTTGTAGTCGACGCCCGCGGCCAACGGCACCTCGGTGACGAAGTCGTTGCTGTAGCGGAACTCCGCGGCATTACCCGGGTTGAGGACGCTCACGCCGAAGCCCGCGCCGACGAAGGGCTGCAGGCTGCCGTTGTAGCCGAGCTCCGGCCCCACCTTGGCGAGTGCGCCAACGTTGTGCCGCCACAGCCCGTCACCCACGTTCACGAACGGGGCGCGCGAGCCCTGGTAGCCGAGCTCCACTCCCAGCAGTGGCAACGGCCTCGAGTCGGCCTGGATGCCCAGGGACGTGCCCAGGCCCGTGTCCCTGCCGATGTCGCCCGTGTAGTAGTTCAGGCCGCCCGTCAAGGAGACACCGAGGTCGCGGGTGATGCCCATCTTCTCCTTGTGCTCGTTGTAGATGTGCTCCTGCTGTGCGGCGAACGCAGGCATGGCCAGCAGCGTGGCGGCGGCGACCGCGCCGAGCCCCCAGCTCTTCTTGC
Organism: Vitiosangium sp. GDMCC 1.1324; assembly: GCF_003044305.1. Classification (GTDB taxonomy): domain Bacteria; phylum Myxococcota; class Myxococcia; order Myxococcales; family Myxococcaceae; genus Archangium. The sequence continues at coordinate 66,906 of NZ_PZOX01000012.1, forward strand.
CTCTCATGGTGTTGCCTCCCTGTAACCCCCCCGTTCGTTCGGAGGGTCCGTCAAAAACTGGGCGCGGGCGCGGGTGACTGGAAGCGCCCCCTCCCCACCCTCTTTCCGTCACACCCCCTCCAGGCAGCCGGTGCTCCGCTCCTGGGGCCGCCCGGAGCTAGGCACCCTGGAACCGACTTGCTATGCAACGTGCGCCCTGCTGACCTCCAAGGTCTCCAGGCGAGCGACCGGCGCCAGGCCCACCCGGGCCGGACGCCACGGCACCTGATGCCTGGGGTCCATCGGCCCGATGGAACCTCACAGGGAGGGCTGCATCTTCAAGTCCTTGAAATTACTGGGGAAATCCCCAGGAATTGATTCTGGCATCGAGTGTTTCGTCGCCAACACGAGGGATGGGCGCGCCGGGAATTTCCGCGGGTGTGCTGGTCCCCCCAACACGAGGAAGCGACACAGTGAATCGAACCAACTCCCGCCGTGGGCGGCTGTCCGCCTTCGCGCTTGCCTCTGCTGTCACTCTCACCGCCACGCATGCGTTGGCGGCCGGCGGCTTCGTCTCCGCCAAGGCGAGTGGTGATGACGGCAACAAGCCGGCCAACGCCATCGACGGAAGTCTGTCCACCCGCTGGTCTTCCGAGGGCAGCGGTCAGTGGCTCCAGGGCGACCTGGGTGCCGAGAAGTCCGTGAGCGCGTTGGACATTGCCTGGTACCGGGGCAATGAGCGCGCCAGCTCCTTCACCATCTCCACGTCGACGGACGGCAACACCTTCACGCAGGCGTTCTCGGGCACCTCGTCCGGAAAGACGGCCTCCGCCGAGCACTTCACCTTCCCGGCGAAGAACGCCCGCTATGTGCGCGTGACGTTCACCGGCAGCCCGCAGACCACCTGGGCGAGCATCTCCGAGCTGGCCGCCACGACTGGCACGACCCCGACGCCGACCCCCACGCCGACGCCGACTCCCACGCCGACGCCGACGCCGACGCCGACGCCGACTCCCACGCCGACGCCGACTCCCACGCCGACGCCCACGCCCGAGTCGGGCAAGGACGTCTTCGGCGTCTCGATGATCTACCCGACGAAGGCGGGCGGAGAGACGTGGTTCCTCAAGGACGACCCGCTGCATGACGCGCGCTTCGATCCGCAGGACACCATCACCAAGAACGCGGATGGCTCCTGGAAGATGAAGAGCAGCCAGGTGCGCATGGAGGCCTTCACCTCCACGGGCTACGACACGAAGAAGATTCCTACGTATGACCCGGACGTGTTGGCGAGCCGTGGGTACATGCAGGCGCCCAACGACTGGAAGAACATCGAGATGACGGGCTTCGTGAAGGTGAATGTCGCCAGCGACATGACCGACAACTTCGCCTGGTACGCCCGCGGTGGCCGCCACACCGACTCGCTGGCCTGCGAGGGCACCTCGTACAAGGGTAGCCTGCACTACGACGGCCGCGCCCGTTGGCAGAAGGAGTCCTGGCACGTGAGCTACGACCAGACCCCGTACCAGACGGCCACCACGTCGCTGAAGGGCCGCTGGGTGGGCTTCAAGTCCATCATGAAGAACACCACCTACAACGGGAAGCCCGCGGTGAAGCTGGAGCTGTGGCTCAACGACAACGCGGACAAGGTGACCTGGAAGAAGATCTACGACACCACGGACTACGGGCAGATCGGCGGCGACAACAAGCACTGCGGCGCCTCCGTGGACGGCATGCCCATGACCTGGGGCGGCCCCATCGCCACCTTCCGCTGGGACAGCACCTCGGACGTGGACTTCAAGTGGCTGAGCGTGCGTGAGATCGCCGAGTAGCCATCGTCTTTCCCTTCACGGGTGAAGTACCGGGCGCGGGGAGTGTGGCTCCCCGCGCCTTTTTTCATGCTGTAAAGATTGGGTGCGGCCGCGCGGGCGTCTATATGGGCGCGACATGGAAGCACTCGACCGTTTCTTCCACATTCGTGAGCGGGGCTCGTCCATCGGGACGGAGCTGCGCGCGGGCCTGGTGACGTTCCTGACCATGGCCTACATCCTGTTGGTGAACCCGCAGATTCTGTCGGAAGCGGGGATGCCGGTCTGGGATGTGACGGTGGCCACGGCGCTGGGCGCGGCGGTCGGCACGCTGATGATGGGGCTGCACGCGAACTTCCCCTTCGCGGTGGCGCCAGGCATGGGGCTGAACGCCTACTTCACCTATGGCGTGGTGAAGGGGCTGGGGGTGGACTGGCGCTTCGCGCTGACGGCGGTGTTCATCGAGGGCCTGCTGTTCATCGTGTTGTCCTACGGCGGCATCCGCACCCTCATCCTCAAGGCCATTCCGCCTCCCATCAAGCTGGCCACCACCACGGGCATCGGGATGTTCCTGGCGCTCATCGGGTTGAAGAACGCGGGACTGGTGGTGGACAGCCCGGCCACGCTGGTGCAGCTGGGAGTGCTGCACGCGCCCATTCCGCTGCTGGCGCTGGCGGGGCTGGTGATCATCGGAGCCCTGGCGTCGCGCAAGGTGAAGGGCTCGCTGTTGATTGGGATTGTCGTGGTGGCGGTGTCGGCCTGGGTGCTGGGGCTGGCGAAAGCGCCCGAGTCCTTCGTGAGCGTGCCGAAGCTGCCGCGCGAGACGTTCTGGGCGTTCGACTTCTCGCAGGTACTGACGGGGAAGTTCCTGACGGTGATGCTGACGTTCCTGTTCGTGGACGTGTTCGACACGGCGGGCACGTTGCTGGGCGTGGGACGCGTGGGCGGCTTCCTGACGCCGAGCGGCGAGTTGCCGGGAGCGGGCCGGGGTTTCCTGGCGGACGCGGTGGGCACGACGCTGGGGGCGATGTTCGGCACCAGCGCGGTGACGTGCTACATCGAGTCGGCGGCGGGCGTGGAGGAGGGCGGGCGCACGGGGCTGACGGCGGTGGTGGTGGCGGTGCTCCTGCTGCTGTCGCTCTTCTTCGTGCCGACGCTGGCGGCGATTCCGCCGGTGGCGACGGCGCCGGTGCTCGTGGTGGTGGGCGCGTTGATGATGAGCGGGGCGCGCGAGCTGGAGTGGGGCCGGATGGATGAGGCGCTGCCGGGCTTCCTGACGATTGCGCTGATGCCCTTCACGTACTCGATCGCCAATGGCATCAGCGCGGGCATCGTGTCGTACGCGGCGCTGAAGCTGCTGTCGGGGCGCCCGCGCGAGGCGCACCCGGTGGTGTACGTGCTGGCGGGGCTGCTGGTGCTGCACTACGCCACGGGCGGCGCGGCCTGAAGCCTTCCGTCCGCGCCTGGCCGCCTGCCGGGGGGAAGTGCTCGACCACGCAGGGGCTGGGGGCGGACCGTGCTCGTGGTATGGGTGCTAGCGGCCGGGCCAGCCACCCTGGCCGCCCATCCCCCGGGCAGGCTTCCTGACGGGCGAAGCAGAGGCAGCGAGCGTGGAAGGCAAACCGTCGATATTCCGCAAGGAGGCGCTGGAGTACCACCAGCACTACCGCCGGCAGGAAGGGGACGTGCTGCTGCTGGCGCCGGGCTGGACGCGCTGGACGTTTTGGGTGCTCGTCTCCATGCTGGCGGTGGGTGTGCTCATGTGCCTGGTGGGGACGGTGTCCGAGTACGCCGTCGGGCCCGCGCTCGTCCGGGTGGAGCAGCGCCGGGACGTGATGGCGCAGAGCGCGGGAGTGGTGGCCAGCGTGGAGGTCCAGCCGGGCCAGCGCGTGGCCGCCGGACAGCTCCTGGTGACGCTCCAGACCGAGGAGGAGCGCTCCGCCCTCGTGCGCGTCGAGCACGAGATGGAACTGCTCCTCGTGCGCTACATGAGGAACCTGTCGGACCAGACCGCCCGCCAGGCGCTCACCACGCTGCGTGCCGAGCGCGAGCTGGCCCAGGCCCGGCTCGAGGCTCGTTCCCTCCGGGCACCCGTGGCGGGAGTCGTGGGGGACCTGCGCATCCAGCCCGGCCAGTACCTGGCCGTGGGCACGCTCGCGGCGTCGATCGTGGAGGACGATGCGTCCGCGTACCTGCTGGCCCTGCTTCCCGGTTACTACCGCCCCTTCCTGCGCCCCGGGATGCCCCTGCGGGTGGAGCTGGACGGCTTCCGCTACGAGTACCGTGAGCTGACCATCGAGTCCGTGGGCGAGCAGCTCATCGGCCCTGGAGAGCTCAAGCGCTACCTGGGGCCGGACCTGGCGGACACGGTGGAGATCTCCGGCCCCATCGTCCTGGTGCGAGCCCCCATCCCCTCGCGGACCTTTTCCGCCAATGGCCGGGTGCTGGGATACTTCGAGGGCATGCCCGCGCGAGTCCAGGTCGCGGTGCGATCCGAGCCCATCTTCGTGGCCATGATTCCAGGGCTCAAGGTGCTCTTCTCCCATGACGACTGAGCAGGGTCCTGATGGGCACGAGCCTGGGTGGCTGATGCGGAGGTTTCCCGCGCTCGAGCGGCTGCGGCAGCGGCGGAGGGCACTGCCCGAGGTGCGCCAGTTGTCGGCCACGGACTGCGGCGCCGCGTGTCTGGCCATGGTGCTGGGCTACTACGGCCGGGAGCTCAGCCTGGATGCGGTGCGGGAGGTGACGGGCCCGAGCCGTGACGGCATCTCCGCGCGCACGCTGCTGGAAGCGGGCCGCCGGTTGGGGCTTCGCGGGCGCGCGGCCTCCGTGGACATGGATCGACTCCCCCACCTGCCGGCCGCCTCCATCCTCCACTGGGACTTCAACCACTACGTCGTCTTCGAGCGCCTGGTTGGGGGCCAGGTGCAGATCGTCGATCCCGCGCAGGGCCGGCGGCTCGTCTCCATGGAGGGCTTCAGCCGGCACTTCACCGGCGTGGTGCTCCTCTTCGAGCCGGGCGACGACTTCCAGCAACAGACGGCCCCTCGTGCCGGAGCCTTCCGCTACCTGCTGCCGTTGCTGCGCCAGTCGGACACGCTGGGGCGCATCGTCGTGCTGTCGGCGGTGCTGCAGCTCTTCGCGCTCGCCGTGCCCGTCCTCACGGGCATGGTGGTGGACCGGGTGGTGCCTCGCGGCGACTACCAATTGCTGGCGGTGCTGTCGTTGTCGCTGGCCACGCTGGTGATCTTCCACCTGGTGTCCTCGCTGCTGCGCGGCCATCTGCTGTTGGAGCTGCGCACGCGCATCGACACGAGCATGACGCTCGGCTTCCTGGACCACCTGGTGGACCTGACGCTCGCCTTCTTCCAGCTGCGCCCCGCGGGCGACCTGATGATGCGCATGAGCACGCAGGCGCTCGTGCGGGAGCTGCTCTCCTCCACCGCCATCTCCACCCTGCTGGATGGCACCCTGGTGGTGCTCTTCTTCGGCATCCTCTTCATCGCGAGCCCGTGGATGGGGCTGGTGGTGCTGGGGCTGGGGCTCCTGCAACTGCTCATCTTCCAGGCCACGCGCGAGCGCCGCCGGAGCCTGCTGTCGCAGAGCCTCGAGCTGGATGCGAAGAACCAGAGCTACCAGATCGCCATGCTCACGGGCATGCAGACGCTCAAGTCGTTTGGCGCGGAGCAGCGCGCGGTGGAGACCTACTCGCACCTCTTCGTGGACGTGCAGAACGTGGCGCTGCAACGAGGACGGCTTCAGCTCCAGGTCGATTCGTTCTCGAGCGCCCTGCGCCTGGCCTCGCCCCTGGTGCTGCTCAGCCTGGGGGCCTGGCAGGTCCTTCAGGGGAGACTGACGCTGGGGGAGATGTTGAGCCTCAACGCCCTGGCCAGCGCCATGCTGGTGCCGCTGGGCAACCTCATCGGCACGGCGGGCCAGTTCCAGCTGCTGGGCAGCTACCTGGAGCGCATCAACGAAGTGCTGGATGCGCCCCCCGAGCAAGCCAAGGACAAGCCCGGCCTCCCGGCGGAGCTCAAGGGCGCCATCGAGCTGGAGCGGGTCTCGTTCCGCTACAGCATCAACTCGCCGACCGTGGTGCAGGACGTGTCGCTGCGCATCGAGCCCGGACAGATGGTGGCCATCGTGGGCCGCTCGGGCGCGGGGAAGTCGACGTTGGCCAACCTGCTCCTGGGGCTCTACCTGCCCACCTCGGGGCGCGTGCTCTATGACGGGGTGGACCTGGGCCACCTGGACCTGCGCTCCCTGCGCTCGCAGATGGGCATCGTCCTGCAGGATCCGTCCTTCTTCGGCTCTTCGCTGCGGGACAACATCACCCTGGGCAGCCCGGGGCTGCCGCTGGAGCGCGTGGTGGAGGCCGCGAAGCTCGCGCAGGTCCACGACGACATCCTGGCCATGCCCATGCAGTACGACACGCTGCTGGTGGACCGGGGCCTCTCCCTGTCCGGCGGGCAGCGGCAGCGGCTGGCCCTGGCGCGAGCACTCGTGCACCGCCCGGCGGTACTGCTGCTGGATGAAGCGACGAGCGCGCTGGATGCCATCACCGAGACCCTGGTGCAGACCGCGCTGGCGGGCCTGCGGTGCACGCGCATCGTCATCGCCCACCGGCTGAGCACCATCCGCAGCGCGGACCTCATCGTCGTCATGGACGCGGGGCGGGTGGTGGAGATGGGCCGTCACGAGGAGCTGCTCGCGCGGGGCGGCTTCTACTCCCAGCTCGTCCTGGCGCAGGTGGAGCAGAAGGCGCCCGTGTCGCGGGCGGGCTGAGCTTCGCCTCTCACATGCTTGTCACCGCCGCCGCGGGTACCCCACTTGACGCACGGCGGTTTCATCTTTAGGGTCGACAGTCGATGGTCTTCCTCATCGCCAGCCTGATGACCGCCTGCGACTCCTGTTGTCGCGGCATGTGTCGCTAGCTGACGGTTCGTAGGACGCCTCTCTTCCCCTCGGCTTCACCCCTCAACCGTGTGCGCGCGCGAACCTTCGCCGTGCCCGCACGCCCATGCACAAGGCAGCTCCATGTCTCGATTCCTGCTCATTGAAACAAGGGATCCCTTCGAGAGCGCGGACGTGTTCCGCACCTTCGAACTCGCGGCGAGCCTCGTCCGGGAGCGGAACACCGTCACCGTGCTGCTCGTGGAGAACGGAGTCTTCGCGGCCCGCGAGTCGGCTGTCTCCGGCCAGGTCGCGCTCCTGGCGCGAGCCGGTGTCACCGTGCTGGCCGACGACTTCTCCCTCAAGGAGCGAGGCATCGACCCGGGCCGGTTGGTGCCCGTGGTGAGTCCCTCCTCCCTCGATGTCGTCATCGATCACCTCGCCGGCGGCCACAAGGTTCTCTGGCACTGACTCCCCTCTCACCTTCCCGAGCTGTCCATGTCCGATGTTCCGATCATCACCTTCGTGCTGAACGATCCACCCTATGAGTCCGCACGCTCGACGACCGCGCTGCGGCTCATCGAGCTCGCGCTCAAGCGGGGGTTCCACGTCAACGTGTTCGCCTACGAGGGCGCCGTCTCGCTGGGCTTCTCCCGGCAGTCGCCGCACGCCAACGCCGTGCACGGCCGCGACGCCAAAGAGGAGGACCATCCCAATCCCAAGGACTGGATTGGCGCGCTCCTCGACACCGCCGCCCTCCAGGGCACCTTCCTCGACTGGGTGAACTGTGGGCTGTGCGCCGACGAGCGCGGTGTGGGCGAGGCCATCCCCGGTTTGCGGCGAGGCAGCCCCGCCGACCTGCTCAAGTTCGCGGAGGCGAGCATCTCGACGCTCGTCATTCCCACCCGGTAGCGGCGGAGCACTCCATGGCGAAGAAGATCCTCAACGTCGTCGATGTCGCGTACCGGGCCACGCTCGAGGAGCAGGACGACCCGGTCCTCTGGCTCACCCACGCCCTCAAGAGCAGCGGTGCGGACATCGCCGTGCTCCTGCGCGGGGCGGCGGTGAACTACCTCGTCCAGGCGCAGGATGCGGCGGGCCTGTCATTCGGCGGGCGAGCGCAGACGCAACCTCCTCAGCTCTCCAGCGAAGTGTCCCGGCTCATCGAGAAGGGCGTGGCCGTGCACTACCTGGAGGAGGATGTCCGTGAGCGGGGTATCGCTCCTCAGGAGCTCATCGCGGGCGCCCTCCCGCTGCCACGCACCCAGCAGGCCGAGCTCCTGGGCGCGTTCGATCAGGTCTGGAAGTGGTAGGGCGCGTCAGGTGTCGCGGGAGCGCGCGGAGCGGGACGCCGTGCGGTCGAAGCGGGCGGCGAAGCCATCCCCGATGAGCTGGACGAGCTGCACGAGCACCAACAGCACGACCAGACACCCCAGCATGACGTCGGTGCGGAAGCGCATGTAGCCATACTTCACCGCGAGGTCGCCCAGGCCGCCGCCGCCCACCGCACCCGCCATGGCGCTGTAGCCCAGCAGGCTGATGATCACGAGCGCCTGGCCGCGGATGAGCGACGGCAGGGCCTCGGGGATGAGCACGCGGAAGATGATGCGCGAGTGCGTGGAGCCCATGGCGACGGCGGCCTCCACCAGTCCGGACTCGACCTCCCGCAGGCTCTGCTCCACCACGCGTCCCATGAAGGGGATGGCTGCTACCACCAGGGGAACGATGGCGGCGGTGGTGCCGATCGTGGTGCCCACCAGCAGGCGGGTGAGGGGGACGATGGCCACCATGAGGATGATGAACGGGACGGAGCGGCCCACGTTGACGAGCGTTCCCAGCACCCGGTTCAGCACCGGCCGCTCCCAGAGCCCGCCCCGGTCGGTGACCACCAGCAGCACGCCCAGGGGCAACCCGGCCAGCAGGACCAGCACCGCGGCCACCGACGTCATGTAGAGCGTCTCGCCCGTGGCGACCCACAACGAATGCAGCAGCTCGTCAGACATGGGCGCGCTCCTCGGGTGACAGTCCCTGCTCCCGGAGGAAGGCGAGCGCCTGCTCCACCGCGTCTGGTGTGCCGGTGAGCTCGAACAGCAGCCGACCCATCCGGGCTCCGGCCACCCGCTCCAGCGAGCCCTCCAGGAGGTTGGCGTCCACGCCGAAGCGCCGCGCCATGGTGGTGACGACGGGCTGGGTGGCGCGCTCTCCCTGGAAGGTCACTTCCACCAATCGGCCTCCGGGGCTGACCTGCCAGTCCCGCGCGGCGAGCGGCGCGTAGCACAGCTCATGCAGCCGCGTGCCGGGGCGGGCGAGCAGCTCGACGACCTTGCCCTGTTCCACCAACCGGCCCCGCTCCAGCACCGCCGCCGAGTCGCAGATGTCCTTCACGACCTCCATCTGGTGGGTGATGAGCAGGATGGTCAGCCCCAACTGGCGGTTGATGTCCCGCAGCAGTCCGAGCACGGAGCGGGTCGTCTCCGGATCCAACGCGGAGGTGGCCTCGTCGGACAACAGGAGACGTGGCCGGGGTGCCAGGGCCCGGGCGATGCCCACCCGTTGCTTCTGGCCTCCGGAGAGCTGCGCGGGGTAGGCGAGGGCCTTGTCCTCCAGCCCCACCAGTTTCAGCAACTCGCCCACGCGCTCGCGGATGCGCTCGCGCGGCCAGCCGGCCACCTCCAGCGGGTAGGCGATGTTGCCGGCCACCGTCTGCGAGGAGAAGAGGTTGAAGTGCTGGAAGATCATCCCGATGCCCTGCCGGGCCAGGCGCAGCTCCCGAGGACCGAGCGCCATCATGTCGCGGCCGTCGACCCGCACCTCGCCGGAGGTGGGACGCTCGAGGAGGTTGATACAGCGGATGAGGGTGGACTTGCCGGCGCCGCTCTGGCCGAGCACTCCGAACACCTCACCGGGCGCCACGCGCAGCGACACGTTCCTCAGTGCCGCCACCTCCCGCCCGTCCTGCCCATACACCTTGCTCACGTCACGAAGCTCGATCACACACCACGACCACTCCGGCTCCCTCGCGGTCGAGGCCCCTGTTCAACGAGGCCTCCCGTCACCGGCGCGCAGAGGGGTGCCGGATGGGGGCTGCGCGGCCGGAACGAAAAGGGGTTTGGGCACACTTGCCGTCATGCCGCATGATGTCAAGGCAGGTGGGACGAGGCGGTCGTCTGCTCGCGCCCTGTTCTCGAGACTGGCGGGTGGGCATGAGGTGGTGGCCGTCGGGTGGGCTCTGGCGTCATCCGGATTTCCTGCGGCTCTGGGGGGCGCAGATCGCCAGCGCCTTCGGCAGCAGGATCACGCGCACGGCCCTGCCCATCATCGCCATCCTGTCGATTCAAGCGACGCCCACGGAGGTCGCCGTTCTCTCGGCGCTCAGCGTCGCGCCCGGGGTCTTCGTGGGCCTGTTCGCCGGGGGGCACATCGATAGAACCGCGAAGCGGCCTCTCCTGGTGGGCGCCGACCTCGTCCGGGCGCTGCTGATCTTCACCATTCCCTTCGCCGCGTGGCTCGGGGTGCTCTCGATGCCCCAGCTCTACGTGGTGGCGGCCACCGTCGGCGCTGCCACGACCTTGTTTCAAATCGCCGACAACAGCTTCCTGCCCGCGCTCGTTGGCACGGGCCTGCTGGTGGAGGGCAACGCGAAGTTGGAAGCGACGGACTCCATCGCCGAAGCCGCGGGGCCCGGGTTGGCGGGCGTGCTCATCCAGGCCCTGACCGCGCCCGTCGTCGTCATTCTCGACGCGCTCTCCTATCTCTGGTCGGCCTTCATGTTGAGCCGGATCCGGGCCACGGAGCAGCCCGCCACGGTCGCCGAGTCCGGTACGAGCGTCTTCGGTGACATGAAGATCGGCTTCCGAGCGAGCCTCGCGCACCCGCTGGTGGGTCCAACGCTGATCTCCGACGCCATCATGTACTTCTTCGGTGGCTTCTTCCTCGCGCTCTACATGTTCCTCGCCTTGGAGACGCTCGGTCTGTCTCCCGCGACGGTGGGTCTGATCATCAGCGTGGGCGGGGTGGGAGCCTTCGCCGGGGCGTTGATCGCGAACCCCCTGGGACGTCTCGTGGGAATGGGATCCGCGATGGCCATCTCGCTCGGCGTGGGACAAGCGGCGAACCTGTTCATCGCGCTCGCGCTCCACGCCAGAACGCTGGCCATCCCGTTCCTCGTCCTGCAGCAGTTGATCGGCGACGCGTTGCTCGGGGCCTATGTGGTCCACTCCATCAGTTTGCGGCAGCGGGTGTTGCCCCACGCCGTGCTGGGACGCGCCAACGCGACGTTCCACGTGGTCACCGGTCTGATGCTGCCGGCGGGCGCGCTGCTGGCCGGGCCGTTGGCGGGTGCGCTCGGCATTTCTCCGGCCATCTGGATCGGCGCCTGTGGCGGTCTGTTGGCCGTGCCTGTGTTGCTGAGGTCACAGATTCTGCAACTGCGTTGAAACTCGGCACGCCTGGGTGGTCCCTGGCTCGCGCCTCTCCTAATGTCTGGCCGGTCGCGACAACTTCCTGGGAGGGGCAATGGACATCTTGCAAGAGTTGGGGCTCGCGGGCTTCGGGGCGGGCATTCTCTTCGGGGCTGTGGGCTGGTTCGTGGTGCGCTGTGTGCTCACCGGGTTCTTCACCGTGGACCAGAGTGAGCGAGCGGTGAAGGTCCGCTTCGGACGCGCCGTGCGGCTCGCGGGTGAGCCCACCACGAAGGTGGGCCCGGTCAGCGAGGGTCTGGCGCGCACGGATGAGGATCGCTACGTCTACCCGCAGCTCGAGGTCATCCCGCCGGGAGGCCCGTACTTCAAGTGGCCCTGGGAGCGAGTGGTGAAGGTCTCGGTGGCCACCCAGACGCTCAACATGGCCTATGACCCCGAGTCCTCGACCGCCAACCAGGGCGGCACGGTGCTCGACGCGGTGACGAAGGACCAGCTCAACACGGGGCTCACCGGGCAGATCCGCTACCGCGTCTCGGAGCAGAACCTCTACGCCTACCTCTTCGCGGTGAAGAACCCCATCGCGCATGTGATGGGCTACTTCATCTCCATCCTGCGCGAGCGCATCGCCAGCTTCGAGGCGCCACCTCCTCCTGCGGTGGAGGAGGGGACCCTGGAGGCGGTCGAGGCCACCGCCGTCTCCGGTGTCTCCATCAACGACCTGCGCAAGAACCTGCGCGACCTCAACGAGCACATGGACCGCGAGTGCCGGGGCAGTCTGTCGCGCTATGGCATCGTCCTGGACGCCTCGCTCATCACGGGGATTGATCCGCCAACGGAAGTGGAGTCGGCGCTCGCGGCGATCAATACCGCGCACAACCACGTCTCGTCCGACATCAGCCTGGCGCAGGCCTCGGCGGACCAGAAGATCGTCCAGTCCCGCCGGGCGGTGGAGATCGAAACCCTGAAGGCCCAGGCGGAGGTGGAGCCGTTGAACGCGATGGCCACGCAGCTCACCCTGCTCAAGCAGAGCGGGCCCGGCGCGCTGGACGCGTACCTGCGCAACATCCGGCTCGGCCTCTTCTCCAAGGCCCACCATGTGGTGATGGGGGTGAAGTCATGATCGGCTTCCTCGTGGGCGCGGTGCTGGGCTTCATCGGGTTCGCCGTGGGCGTCCCCATCTTCCTGGCCCTGTGCCGGATGTTCGGCCTCTACGCCATCGTGGAGGAGCGCACTGCCCGGGTCTATGTCTTCCTCGGCAAGGTGGTGGCGGTGCTGGACGAGCCCGGGCTGCACCTGCTGTGGGTGAAGCTCGGGTGGCGGGCCTTCCTGGTGAACTGGGTGGGGCGCTGCCACGTGCTCGACCTGCGGTTGGACCAGCAGTACCTGCGCAGCCAGGCGGTGAACTCCGAGGAAGGCGCGCCGATGGGGATCGGCATCTGGTACGAGATGTACATCTCGGATCCGCTCAAGTACCTCTTCGAGAACGCGGACCCGCGCGGCTCGCTGGCGGCCAACGTGAGCAACGCCACGGTGCGCTGTCTGTCCAACATGAAGCTCTCCACCATGTTGGAGAGCCGGCATGGCATGAGCCGGACGGTGCGCACCGAGGTCTCCCCCATGTCGCACGCCTACGGCTACCAGCTCGGCTCGGTCTACATCCGCAAGGTGCACTTCCGGGACGAGGGGATGATCCGCCAGATTGAAGAGAAGGTGGTGAACCGGTTGCGGCAGGTGACGTCGGCCATCCGCCAGGACGGAGCCAACCAGGTGAGCATCATCACCAGCACCGCCGAGCGTCAGGCCGCCATCGCCTTCGCCAAGGCCGCGGCCCTGCGTCCGCAAATCGTGGGAGCGGCGCTGCAGAAGATCGTCCAGGACCCGGCGGTCGCGGCGGCGATGTTCGAGATCCTGGAGCTGCAGCGGCTCCAGGAGAGCTCCGCGAAGGTGACGCTCGTCCCGGATGGACAGAAGGGCGAGCTCCTCGCGCAGCTCCTGGTGGCGGCCCAGACACCCGTCCGGTGACGTTACTTCGCCAGCATCTCCAGCGCCGAGATGGAGGGCGCGAAGAAGAACTCACCGCCGGTGGGGATGACCCAGTCCCGCTCCGCCGGGTCCATCATGTTGGTGGACACGCGTTGCAACTTGGGATTGCCCTGGTTGTCCACGAACGTGAGGTTGAACTCGCGGATGCGATCCCGGGCGCCCTGGGCGTTCGGGTTGTTGTTCTGGCCGATGATGGGATCATGCCCACCCGGCTGGGTGGCGTCCGGGGGTTGGCTCGACTCCTTGAAGTTCGGGTTGTTCACCCAGGCGCGGGTGACGAACTCGAACTGGTCCACGAGCGAGGTCTCGTAGGCCACGAAGATGAGTCCGCGGCCGTCCTCGAGCCCCCCGGTCCTGGACGGGCGCCGGTCGTGCGAGTCGGGCTTCGGGTTGTTCGGCGTCGAGTCCGATGCCGGCCCGTAGGGGATGCCTCGCCGCAGCATGCGGTGGGTCTGGGTCGTGGTCTCGTTGAGGAGGGTGGGCGGGATGTTGGGCGGGACGGAGGTGGACTCGTCATCGCGCGGATACACCTTGCGGATGTGCGCGGTGAAGGGGCAGTTGCGTCCCGGCGTGTCCGCGAGCGCTGGCGGGAAGAGGGTGCCCGGGTGCCGGGGGTCCTCGTCCGTGCTGTCGAAGGGGCCGTGCGGGTCCGATGGCAGCAGTGCCGGGGAGTCCTCCTGGTACTCGAAGTTGTTGTTCGCGCTGTCGTCGATGGCCATGGACGGGTTGTCCCGATCGTTCTTCGTGGGATCGGGGTTCCGGGTGCGCCGGATGGGCGCGCCACTGCGCCAGCGGCCGACGAATCGCGAGCCGACGAGGTCCGCGGCGGAGTCCCCCACGGGCACGCCCGGAGGAGGGGTCACGGTCTGTGGAGGCGGCGTTGGCACCTGGAACGTCTGGGCCACCTGCTTGAGGAACTTGTGGAACAGCCCCACGTTCTGCCGCAGCCGGCGGATGAGGAGGTAGGCGCCGTCATCGGCCCAGTCCGGACCCGCCTTGGCGACGGGGCCCGGGTCCTCGAAGGTCTTCACGCCATCGGTGTTCGGGAGGCCGCCTTCGTAGCCGAACACGAACTCCCCCGGCCAGATGAGCTCGGATCCGGGCTTGCCCTGCTCGCGGTTCTTGGGATTCTGGCGGGGCGTCAGGACGTCATGGGGATCGCTGGTGAGCCGCCCACGGACGCCTGGCTGCGAGATGCCATCCAGGAAGCCGAAGTGCTCGTGCCCGGCCAGCTTCTTCTTCGCGGGCAGGTTGTGGCCGAGCTGCACCTTGACCTTGCCGAAGTCCCTGAGCCCGGGCCGCCCGCCCTCTCCCCTGAGGAGACGGAAGAGCGCGGAGCCCTGCTTCTCCTTCACCTCGCCTGCGTCGTCGCTGGCGATGATGACCACCAGGTGGAGCTCCTCCTGGGTGCCGCCGAGGACCCAGTTGTCCGGGTGGCCTTCGGCGGTCTTCTGATCATCCCCCGAGGGATCGCCCAGGATGCCCTGCTTGGAGCGGCTCGCCATGCCCTGCGTGAACGCGGGATCCGTGAAGTTGAGGTCGAGGGTCGGGTCGAACTTCTTCAGGACCTCGAGCCCCCGGGCGGTGAAGGCGAGGTTGATCCACGTCGACTTCAGGCCGATGGGATCCTGCTGTTGCCGCGAGCGCATGGCCTTGAAGAGCCGGTTGAAGGCCACCACCTCGGCGGTCGTGGCGATGAGGGGAATGGTCTCCCGGAGCCAGGCCTTGAACGCCTTGACGGTGGGGAATTCCTGGTCGGCCGTGGCGCCCGGGTGGTCGTTGCGTTTCAGGGTGAGGAACACGAACGCCTGGTGGTCCTTGTTGAAACCTCCCAGGATGTTCCCCTGGATGTTGCCCACGTGGAGGACCGGTTCCTTGGAGGCATCAGGGAACGAGGGATCGTCGTCCTCGTCGAAGATGGGCTCTGGGAAGGGGGCCTCGCGTACTGGCTCCACGGCCGCCGGGGCCGAGGTATCTCCCGGAGCCTCCCGATTCATGGGGCTGAGGGCTTCAAGGGGCGAGGCTGGCTCTTCTGGAGCTGCTGCGGTGTTCCGTGGATCGATGTCGTCCTTCATGGTCGTTCTCTTTCGTGTGTCAACCCCCGCTGACACTAGGAGAGAGTGCCGTGATGGGATTTGTGAGCCGGGCTCAGGTGGATGACGGAGGGGATGCATGCTCCGCTCCACGTGGAAGAACCACCGTGAAGGTCGAGCCCTCGCCGGGTGTGCTTTCGACGGAGATGGTGCCCCCATGGGCGTCGATGATCTGCCGGGCGATGAAGAGCCCGAGTCCGAGTCCGCCATAGTGGCGCTCGGAGACGGCCCGCTCGAACTTCTCGAAGATGCGCGTCTTGGCCTCGCTCGGGAAACCGATGCCCTGGTCCCGCATGACGAGCCGCACCGTTTCCGGCTCGGGCTCGACCCGGAGCTCGAGCGGTTTTCCCTCACCGAACTTGATGGCATTCCCGAGCAGGTTGGCGACGAGCTGCTCCAGCCGGACCCGGTCCCACCATCCGACAGCGGGACAGTCGAGCTGAAGCTCCAGCGGGGAGCCGCAGCGCGCCAGTTGCTCGCGCGAGCCCTCCACCACTTCCTGGACCACCTGGCAGAGATCCACCTCTTCCCGCGACAACTCGAAGCGCCCCGCGCCGATGTGCGAGACATCGAGGAGCTGCTCGATGAGCAGGTGGAGCCGATCGGCCTGGGCTTCGATGCGGGGCAGCTCGCGCAGCAGGGCGTCGGTCTGGACCCCTTGCGCCGGTGCCTCATGGGCCAGGCGGCGAAGCGTCGCGAGGCGGAGCTTCAGGGACGTGAGGGGCGTGCGAAGCTCATGCGCGGCGACCATGAGGAAGACATCCCGGATGCGGATGGCCTCCTGGGCTTGTTGGTACAGCTGGGCATGGTCGTACGCGATGGTGGCGCGCCGGGCCATCTCCTGTGCCAGCTCGAGCTCCTTCGGCCCGTAGCGCCTTCCCGGCTCCCCCGAGCCCAGGGTGAGCACTCCGATCATGTTTCCTCGCGAGACGAGCGGCACCGCGATGGCGCTCCGGGTTCCGAGGCCGAGGATGAGTTGTGCATGCTCCTCGCTCACGCACGTGGCCCGGATTTCATCCGGCGTCATCTCTGGGTAGAGGTGGGGCTGGTGGGTTCGCAGCACCTCGCTGGCTGGACTGGGGCTGTCCACCTGGGCCGGGTAGCGTTCGGCGAGCGTGTCGAGCAGGGGCCGCTTCATGGGGTTGATATGGGCCCCGGCGATCCGGTGGATCCGATTTTCCGTCACCACGTCGATGACGCACCAGTCGGCGAGGTAGCGCACGCACAGGTCCCCCAGACGAGAGAGGGTCTCGCTGTAATCGAGCGTCTCGGAGAGGATGACACTGGCCTCCGCGAGGAACGAGGCGTTGCGATGGGCCTCCGCGAGGTCATGGGTTCGTGCCCGGACCTGCCGGTGCAGGGCCTTGTTCCAGACGATGACCGTCCCCACCACCACGCTCACGCCCACCGAGAGGAGCGCCACGATTCGCCAGAAGAGGGGGGAGAGGTAGAACGGCGTCTCCCACGGGTAGACCCAGCGCTTCCAGATGTGTTGCCGCTCCTCCTCGGTGAGCTGGTCCAGTCCCTTCTGGACGATGCGGAGCAGGATCGGCTCGTCCCTCCGGACCGCCATGGCCAGCTCGTACTGGTAGGGGATTCTTCCCGCCACATGGAGGTTCGTCAGGTTCTCCTGGGTGATGTGGTAGGACGCGGCCGCGACATGGACAATCAGTGCATCGACCTCGCCCGTCGACACGCGCATGAGTCCGTCGAGATCAGTGGGAACGGGGACGAGCTGAAGCTCGGGATGGAAGCGCTTCAGATACTCGTGGGCCCCGAAGTTCTCGCCGACCGCGATCCGCATCCCCGTCATCTGCTCGAGCGTGAGCGTGTCCCAGGTTCCCCGGCGCACGACGATGATCGTCGGGATGCGGACGTACGGCTCGGAGAAGAGGAGGTATTGCGAGCGCTCGGGGGTCCGGGTCAGCCCGCTCGCCAGGTTCGCCCGCCCCTCGCGCAGGTTCTGGAGCAGCTCCCGGATGTTGACGGCGGGCGCCCTGCGGAACGTGAAGCCGAGCTTCTTCTCCAACAGCCGGGCGTAGTCCGCGGTGATGCCGCTGAACTCCCCCCGGTCGTTGGTGAAGGACAGCGGGGGGTTGATGTAGGGCTGGAGCACGAGACTGCCGGAACGGCTCTCGAGCCACTCCCGCTCCTCCGGGGTGAGTACATCCGAGGCGCGCTCGTGGAAGAGGCCGAGGCCGAGCACGAGGGCCGCTCCGGCCAGGAGAACCAACCCGGTGAAGAGCAGCCATCGTTGAGCCCGTCCCCGGAGCATAGGAGCGCCGCTCCTCCCTTACGCAGTCACGAGAGCGGAATCCGAGGAGCCTGGGTAGGGGTATCCCGCTGAAGTGGTTCGAAGCGAACGGGGCTGTGCAGGCTCGGCACGTGGTGTGGGGGGAGCGGGCCGGACACGCTGGTTTTGAGCAGTCGCCGGGGCCGCCTGGTCTCCAGGAGGACAGGCGCGGGTTGGCGGGCCCGGGCCCCGGGTGCACCTTTCGCGGAAGGAGGTCTGCCATGCGCTCACGGACCGTACTCGCCGGGCTCACCGTGGCCACGCTCGCCCTCGGGGCGCGGGCGGCCGAGGACTCCACCCCTTCGAAGCTCAAGGCGGCGGAGGAGAAGGCCACTCCTGGAGATCAGTTCACGAACAAGGACGCGGGTGTCGTCAAAGGCACGGTGAAGGGCGCCACCGGCAACGTCATCACGCTCGACGTGGGCAGGAAGGAGCCGCTGGTACAGGTCATCGTGAAGGACGAGCACGCGGTGCCCATCGTCCAGGAGGGCCAGCGGCAACCGCTCGCCCTCCAACAATTGCGGGAGGGCATGCCCGTCCGGACGCACTTCCGCAACGAGGGCGGAGTCCGCGTCGCCACCTCCATCGAGGTGCTCGAGCCCGCCAAGGTGCAGGGTCAGAAGCGGTAGGTCTGGCTCCGCTCACCGCGCGTTGGGCGTGGTCTCGAAAGGCCACGTGCGCGACGCGGTGGGGGCGCCAAGCCACAGGTCCGCGAGCTGCTGCGCGAGCCTCCACGGCTCTCCGCCGGCGCGATTCGTCAGGACGATGACCGTGAGCCGCTGCTGGGGGTACTTCACGATGGCGTTGGTGAAGCCGCACGTCTCGCCGTGGTGCGAGAGGCGCACCCGTCCCTCGTCCTCGTCGATGAACCAGCCGAACCCGTAGCGCGCGGACGAGCCATCCGGCAGTGCCGCCGGCGTCCACGCGAGCTTCTGGGTGTCCGCACCGACGAGCGTGTGCGCATCCAGCGCCGCGTTCCACGCCACCAGCTCCGCCACGGACGCGTAGACGCCACCATCCCCCAGCACGGCGCTGGTGGGGCTCTGGTCCCGGGGGCGGACGCCGTTCGCGTCGACGACATAGCCGTAGGCGCGCCGTGCCACCGTCGAGATACCCGCCTCGTACGCGACCGCTGTCTGCATGCCCAGCGGTGCGAAGACGCGCTCGTGCAGGAACCGGGCGAACGGCATTCCTCCGGCCTTCTCCACGATGAGGGAGAGCACCGCGTACCCGGAGTTGCTGTAGCGCACCGCGCTTCCGGGCGGGAAGTAGGTGTGGTCCGCGCGGGCCAGCAGCTCGAGGACGTCCCGGTCCTTCACCTGCACGGTCTGGTTCTCGGGGACGAAGGCCTCGTAGTCCCAGATGCCCGACGTGTGGTTGAGGAGGTGACGGATGCGGACGTCCCGCAGGTACGCCGGGAAGCCGGGGAGCACGTCCACCACGCGGTCGTCGTAGTGGAGCTTGCCCTCCTCGACCAGCAGCATGATGGCCGTGGCCGTGAACTGCTTGGTGAGCGAGGCGAGGCGGTACTGGGTCTCCGGAGTGGCGCGGGTGCGCGCCTCGAGGTCCGCGAGGCCATAGGCACGGCTGAGCACGACCTGCCCCTCGTGAATCACGACGACGCTGGCGCCGGGGCCCTCCGGGTGGTCATAGGCGGCGAAGAGCGCATCCACGGCCCGCTCGTCCGGGGCGGTGGGCGCGCGGGTGTTCGACGTGGCCGTGGCACATCCGGCGAGCAGGGCGAAGGTGGCGAGGAGTGTGGCTGCGAGGGACTGGTCGTGCATGGGGCGGAGCAAGCCATCCTCCTGGCCCATCCGCCAGCCTCACGCCCTCCCGCTTCCGACGCCGCAGGATCCCTCTCCCGGAGGGACGAAGGGCCCTCAACGGCCCATCTTGATGTCGAGCGGCGGGTTGTTGGGGCGGCGGGGTGGCTTCTGCGCCGTGATCTTGGGGGTGAGCTTCACCGAGACCTCGGGCGCATCCCCGGCGGACACCCGCTGTGACACCGGCTCATAACCGTCCAGCCTCAGCGCCAGCGTCACCGGCGGTGCATCCGGCTCGAGCGGCAGGTCCATGGGCGTCTCGCCGTATTGCTTCCCGTCCACGAGCACCAGCGCGCCCGTCGGCTCGGAGATCACCTTCAACGTCACCGGCTGGGGTTCCGGAGCCTGCTCGGGCTGCGGTTCGAGCTGGGCCTGTTCTTCCTGCTGACGATTCGTCAGGGACGCCGTGTCCCTGGCCGGATGCTGGCGCAGGAGGATGATCGCGGCCCCCGCGACGACCAGCAGCGTGCCCAGGCCGGCCACCACGGGCACCACCGGGAAGCGCCGCCGCGTCACGGTGTCCGGCGCGAGCGTCTGCGTGTGGTGGCTGCTCTTCGACCTGGAGACGGGGCTGGGCGTCCTGCCGGTCGGTGTTCCCGTGGACGCAACGGGCACCTGCTGATGCGCGTGCGAGCGCACGCTGCTGCGCGACGAGTTGGACTTCGAGTCCAGGTCCGTGTCCTCCGCGAGCTGGTCCAGCGTGGACGGGTCCTCCTCGCGTGAGATGCGCTCCGCGTACAGCTCCCGCAGCCACGCGGACAGGTGCGCGTTGCTGGCCGGCAGCCGGTGCTGGAGGATGTAGTCCTCGATGGCCAGCCGGAAGGCCCCGCAGTCCGGGAAGCGCTGCTCCGGCGTGCGCGCCAGTGCCTTGAGCACCAGCTCGTCGAGCCCCGGCGGCAGCTCCGCCTGGAGCTGCGAGGGCTGCGGCACCTGGCAGTCACGCACCAGCCGCAGCGTCATCATGTCCGTGTCGCCCTTGAAGAGGCGCCGGTTCGTCAGCAGCTCCCACAGCACCACGCCCAGGGCGAACAAGTCACTGCGCGCGTCCACGTCCTGGCCGTTGGCTTGCTCCGGCGACATGTACGGGTACTTGCCCTTGAGCACCCCGGTGGCCGTGTGCGACGCGCTCCCCGCCGCCTTCGCCACCCCGAAGTCGATGACCTTCACGCCTCCGTCGAAGCCCACCAGGATGTTCTGCGGCGACACGTCCCGGTGCACCAGTTGCAGCGGCCGGCCCTGCTGATCTCTCGCCTGGTGCGCGTGGTGCAGCCCCGCCGCCGCCTCCGCGATGATGCGCAGCGCCAGCCCCACCGGCAGTGGCCTGCCCTGGTTCCGGGCGAACTTGTCCAGCCTCCGCACGTCCTCGCCCTGCACGTACTCCATGGCCAGGCAGTGCCGGCCGTCGATCTCCGTGAGGTCCAGAATGGTGATGAGGTTGGGGTGCGCCAGCCGCGCCACCAGCCGCGCCTCATCGAGGAACATCGTCAGGAAGTCCTCGTCCTCGGCCAGGTGCGGAAGGATGAGCTTGAGCACGACCAGCCGCTCGAAGCCCGCCCCCTGCTCGAGGGCCAGGAAGATCTGGCCCATCCCGCCGGAGGCAATCTTGCGCAACAACTGGTACTTGCCGAAGGGGACTGCCATGACGCGTCACGATAACCCGGGTTCCAAGAATCCGCGAATGTCCTTTCCCGTACAGGTTGTGAAAGCAGGCAACCAGACGTCGCGGAGTGCACTCAGGCTTTTAGTTTGTAGCCAGAGCGCAATGCGGCCCAGGCAACACCGGTGGCAACCAGTGCGAGTGCAACGAGGATACTGGCGCCCAACAATGGCGAGAAGCCGCTATTTCCCAGCATTCCGTAGCGCAGGCCCTCGACCATGTAGACCATGGGGTTGAAGAGGCTGATGTGGTTCCACGGCGAGGGCAGCTCGCGCACCGAGTAGAAGATGCCGCCGAGGAAGGTGAGGGGCAGCATCACGAAGGTGGGGAAGAAGTTGACCTGTTCGAACTTCTCGGCCCACACGGCGGCGAGGATGCCCAGCACACTGAAGGTGTACGAGGAGAGCAGCAGGAAGAGGAGCGTGGCGGGGGCGTGCTCCAGGCGGAAGCCGGTGAAGAAGGTGGCCACCACCCAGGTGAGCCCGCCCACCATGAGGCCGCGCACCATGGCTCCGCCGATGAAGCCGGCCAGCAGCTCCATGGGCCCCAGCGGCGCCACCAGCAGGTCCACGATGGTGCCTTGAATCTTGTTGATGAACAGCGAGGAGCTGCTGTTGAGGAAGGCGTTGTTGGCCAGGCCCAGGAAGACGAGGCCCGGGACGATGAACTGCAGGTAGGGCACTCCCTCCACCTCGTGCACGCGGCCGGACAGCGAGTAGCCGAAGACGAGGAAGTAGAGCGAGGTGCTGATGAGTGGTGAGAGGACCGTCTGGCCCGGCACGCGCATGAAGCGCCGGACCTCCTTCACCAGCAGGGTCTTCATCCCAAGGGTGTTCATGATGTCGTCGGGGTCGGGGAAGGGGAGTGGGGCCGCTCAGGCGGCGTTGGGCGTGGCGGCGGGCTTGCCGCGCAGGATCTCAATGAGGATGTCCTCCAGGCGCGAGTGACGCGTCTCCACGTCCCCCACCGGGAGGCCCTGGGTGTAGAGGGCGCGCAGGATGTCGCCCCCGGGAGCGCCGCCGTCGCGCTCGGGATAGGTGAGGGTGCGGCCATCTGAGGAGAGCGTCGCGCCCGCCTTGCGCACGAGCTCGGGCAGCGTGCTCACGACTTCCGTGAAGGCGACGATGAGGCGCTTCTCGCCCAGCCGGCGCAGCAGGGCCTTCTTCTCCTCCACCAGCAGCAGCCTGCCCTCGTTGATGACGCCCACCCGGTCCGCCAACTCCTCGGCCTCCTCCAGGTAGTGCGTGGTGAGGACGATGGTGGTGCCCTCGGCGGCCAGCTTGCGCACGTAGTTCCACAGGTCGCGGCGCAGCTCCACGTCCACGCCCGCGGTGGGCTCGTCCAGGAAGACGAGCCGCGGCTTGTGCACCAGCGCCTTGGCGATCAGCAGCCGGCGCTTCATGCCGCCCGACAGCGCGCGGGTGATGGCGTCCGCCTTGTTCTGCAGGTTGAGCGCGGTGAGCACCTCCTTCACCCGCGCCTCGTCCCGGGGCTGCCCGTAATAGCCCTGCTGGATGTAGAGCGACTCGGCCACCGTGAAGAAGGGGTCGAAGTTGATCTCCTGCGGCACCAGCCCCACCTCGTAGCGCGGGCGCACCGGGTCCGCGTCCAGGTCGTGCCCGAAGACGCGGATCTTCCCGCTCGTCTTCTTCACCAGCCCGCACACCGAGCCGATGAGGGTCGTCTTGCCGGCGCCGTTGGGGCCGAGCAGGGCGAAGATCTCCCCAGGGCGGATGCTGAGGTTGACTTCGGTGAGGGCCGTGAGCTTGCCGCCGTAGGTCTTCGTGAGACCCTGGAGCTCGAGCGCGGGAGGGGTGGACATGGTGACAGAGGCCTTTACCACCACCACGGCTCGCGAAAAGGACTGACCGCGTTACATTGGGGGTGGAATGCTGACCGTGAAAGAACTGAGGGTGATGGCGGGGCGCCTGACGGAGCCGTTCTTCTGCCGGCAGATTGGCCCATTCGCCTTGGTGCAGAAGCCACCGAAGCCCGTGGTGGAACAGATGGCGATGCGGCTGGGGGCGCAGCGCACGGTGATGGGCGCCGGCATGGGCAGCCTGGAGGCGCTGCAGGTGTCGATGCTGCTGAACTTCGACATTCTGCAGGTGGCCACGCTGCCGCCGCTGCGCACCCAGGACGCACTGTCCGTGGGGCGGCTGCCGAGCTGTGACCTGGTCATCAACGATCCTTCTGTGTCCAAGGAGCACGCGCTGCTGAGCTGGCTGGGGCCTACCTCCTCCTGCCGGGTGAGAGACCTTCGGTCCACCAACTTCACCTACCTCAACGGCCAGCCACTGGCGCCCGAGCGGGAGTACCTGGTGCGGGATGGGGACCTGGTGCGCTTCGGGGACGCGGATTTCGCCTTCTTCCTGGCGAAGTCGCTCCATACCCGGCTGTTGCGCAGCGGTCCCGTCGCCGGATAGCCCGGCGCGTGCCAGCGGCCACGGCGTCCCGCCTGGGGGGCGGGGGAGCCTCGGGGCCCCGGGGGGAATCGGGCTCCGGGGCGGACGTGGCGCGCGGCATGGGCTGTTCTGAGCCGGAAGAGGCGGAAGCCCGGTAAACACGTGTCCGGGAACAGCAAGCGAGCGGCCGAGCGCCTTGAGCGCGCTTGCGCTCCTTGGTATCCGCGAGCGTCTACGTCACCGAGTCGGAGGCAGAAAGAGCACGATGGCCCAGAACTTCATCTTCACCATGCAGGACCTGCGCAAGGTCAAGGGCGGTAAGGACATCCTCAAGGGCATCTACCTGTCCTTCTTCCCGGGCGCGAAGATTGGCGTCATCGGCCCCAACGGCTCGGGTAAGTCCACGCTGCTGCGCATCATGGCGGGCGTGGACACCGAGTTCTTCGGCGTGGCCAAGCCGGACCCGAGCGCCCGGGTGGGTTACCTGGCGCAGGAGCCGCAGCTCGACTCCTCGCTGGACGTGAAGGGCAACGTGGAGCTGGGCCTCAAGCCCATCCGCACCCTGTTGGATCGCTTCAACGAGGTGAGCGCGAAGTTCGCCGAGCCGATGAGCGACGCGGCGATGGAGAAGCTGCTGGCCGAGCAGGGCAAGCTGCAGGACGCCATCGACGCGTGCAACGGCTGGGAGCTGGACCGGACCCTGGAGATGGCGATGGACGCGCTGCGTCTGCCGCCCGGGGACGCGGACGTGACGAAGCTGTCCGGCGGTGAGAAGCGCCGCGTGGCGCTGTGCCGCATCCTCCTGGAGAAGCCGGACCTGCTGCTGCTCGACGAGCCCACCAACCACCTGGACGCCGAGAGCGTGGCGTGGCTGGAGCAGGCCCTCAAGGAGTACAAGGGCACCATCGTCTGCATCACCCACGACCGCTACTTCCTCGACAACGCGGCCGAGTGGATTCTGGAGCTGGACCGGGGCGAGGGCGTGCCCTGGAAGGGCAACTACTCGAGCTGGCTGGAGCAGAAGCAGAAGCGGCTGGAGCTGGAGGAGAAGTCGGAGAGCGCCCGGCAGAAGACGCTCAAGCGCGAGCTGGAGTGGGTGCGCGCATCGCCCAAGGCCCGCCAGGCCAAGAGCAAGGCCCGCATCACGGCGTACGAGGATCTGCTCAACCAGACGCAGGAGAAGAGGGATCCGACGGGCGAGGTGACGATTCCGCCCGGGCCGCCGCTGCGCGGGCTGGTGGTGGAGGCCAAGGGGCTGCGCAAGTCCTACGGGGACCGGCTGCTCATCGACGAGGTGAACTTCAAGCTGCCGCCGGGCGGCATCGTGGGTGTGATTGGACCGAACGGCGCGGGCAAGACGACGCTGTTCCGGATGCTCACGGGCGCGGAGAAGCCGGACGCGGGCGAGCTGCGCATCGGCGAGGCGGTGAAGATGGCGTACGTGGACCAGAGCCGCGACGCCCTGGCCGGAGACAAGAGCGTCTTCGAGGAAGTGAGCGATGGGCTGGACTACATCGACCTGGGCCGCGCGGGGCAGATGCCGAGCCGCGCGTACCTGGCGGGCTTCGCCTTCAAGGGACAGGATCAGCAGAAGCGGGTGAAGGACCTGTCGGGCGGCGAGCGCAACCGCGTGCACCTGGCGAAGATGCTCAAGAGCGGCGGCAACCTGCTGCTGCTGGACGAGCCCACGAACGACCTGGACGTGGAGACGCTGCGGAGCCTGGAAGATGCGCTGCTGAACTTCGCGGGCTGCGCGGTGGTCATCAGCCACGACCGCTGGTTCCTGGACCGCATCGCCACGCACATCCTGGCGTTCGAGGGAGACAGCCGGGCGTTCTTCTTCGAGGGCAACTTCCAGGACTACGAGGCGGACAAGAAGAAGCGCCTGGGCCCCGAGGCGCTGGAGCCGCACCGCATCCGCTACCGCCCGCTCACCAAGAGCTGAGGTCGCGCGGAGTCGTATCGCGGTAGCCCCGAGAGCCCCTCTCTCCCTCCTCCGGGGAGAGGGGCCGCGGGTGACCTCAGCTCGACGTGGAAGCGGAGGGGGCCTCGCGCTCCTTGAGCCGGCGCCGGAACGAGCCCGGCGTTTCTCCCACGTGCCGCTTGAAGGCTTTGACGAAGGCGCTGTCGGTCTCGTAGCCCACTGCCTGCGCGATCGCACTCGCTGACTCGGCCCCCTCGGTCATGAGCTGCATGGCCTTGTGCATGCGCCAGCGCGTCAGGTACGTCAGGGGCCCTTCTCCGACGAGTGATTTGAAGCGTGCCGCGAACACCGAGCGCGACATGCCCGCGGTTCGCGCCAGGCTCTCCACCGTCCAGGGCTCTTGCGGCCGCTCGTGGATCCGCTGCAGGACGACGCCGAGCTGTGGATCCACGAGCGCCCGGAGCCACCCTCCCTGTTCGACGGGCAGGGACGCCACGTAGGTCCTCAGTGCCTGGACGAGCAGCACGTCACCCAGACGGTTAGCCACGGTCTCATAGCCGGGCTGTTCAGCTTCCATCTCCGAGGCCACGAACTGCATCGTGGACTCGAGCCACCGCGTGGCGATGCCTCCGTCGCCTTTCACATGGAGGATCGGCGGCAGGCTCGCGACGAGCGGGCTCAGCGTGGTCCCCTCGAAGACGAAGCGCCCGCAGACGATCGTCGTGGGTGCTCCCGCTCCGCCGTAGCGGATGACCCCTCCGCAACGTCCTCCCCGGTTCGCGTAGATCTCACTGGCCGCAACGGGCCGCGTCCTCGGACTGTCCTTGAGCGCGTAGGGGACCCCACCGAGGATGAAGACGAAGTCGCCGGCCGCGAGCATGTGCTGCTTGCCTTGGAGCTCGAGCACGCAGCTTCCCCGGGAGACCACGTAGAACATGCCCACGGTTCGCGCGTCGACGCGCATGCCCCAGGGCGCGCTCATCTCCATCCGGCCGTTGATCATGCTCCGCAAACGGATGCTGCTCAGCGTGTCCGCGAGAACGTCCATGGCCCTTCCTCCAGGACGATTGGACCATACATACGGACGTCCAGCCAGTGATCGTCCGGAACCTCGGGACTACCTTCCTTCATGACCCTGGCGCCCGGTGCGCGGACCCTCCCGCCCCGCGAACAGGTCCACAACGGAGACAGACATGAAAGCGATTCGATTGCTGCGTTTTGGGGGACCCGAGGAGCTGCGGCTCGAGGAACTCGCGCCCCCCGTTCCAGGTGACGGCGAAGTCCTCATCCGCGTGCACGCCGCCGGCCTGAACTACGCGGAGTTGTTGCAGCGCGAGGGCCGCGTGCCGGGAGGGTCTCCTCTGCCGTTCACGCCGGGCTACGAAGCCGCGGGAGTCATCAGCGCTGTGGGGGGAGGGGTATCGCATCTCCGGAGTGGCGCTCGCGTCGTGGCGATGCTGCCGGCCCAGGGAGCCCTCGCGGAGCTGGCCCTCGCGCCGGCCTCTCTCGTCACTCCCATGCCCGATGAGCTGTCTTTCGAGAAGGCCGTGGCCCTGCTGAACCAGGCGCCCACCGCGCTCGCCGCGCTTCGCATCGCGGCTCAGCTGCGGGAAGGAGACACGGTCTTCATTCCCGCGGCGGCGGGCGGCGTCGGCTCCTTTCTGAGCCAACTCGCGAAGCAGCTCGGCGCGGGGCGCGTGGTCGCTGGCGCAAGCACCGAGGAGAAGCGCGCCCTGGCCCGGCGCCTCGGAGCCGACATCGCCGTCGATTACACTCGAGCGGACTGGCCCGAGCGCGTCCGGGAGGCCACCGGCGGCCGTGGCGCCGACGTGGTCTTCGAGCGAAGCGGCGGTGAGGTCTTCTCCCAGAGCCTTCGAGCCCTGGCTCCGCGGGGAAGGCTCGTCGTCTTCGGAGTCGACAGCCTGCGGGGCACGCACGTGAGCAGCGAACAGCTCGGGCAGATGGTCTTCCAGAATCAGTCCCTGGTCGGCTTCGCGTTCCCGGCTTTGCCGCCCGACGTCCAGGCCGCCACGCTCCGCGAGGTGTTCGAGCTCGTGGCGAGCGGGAAGCTCCAGGTGGTCATCGGCCAGACCTTCGCGCTGCATGAGGCCGCGGACGCGCACCGCTCGCTGGCTCAGCGGAAGACCTCGGGCAAGGTGGTGATTCTCCCGAACGCACCTGCGTGAGGGCCGCCCGTGCCTGCCCCCGCGCCTTCCTGGCGGGCGGCAGCAGGAGGGGCCAGCTTCCACCCCCCTGTCTGACCCACGGCGTGCCCCGGAATCGCTCCGTCCAAATGTTGAGCAAGGCGGGGAGCCGCATTCGGGGGCTTCGCGGCCTGGACGTCAGGGCGCCTCCCTCCCAGGCGAGGGGTTCGCGATGCTGGAAGCACTCAGCACGGAGCGGTTACAGGAAATCTACTGCGGGCGCCGCTACGTCGTGCTGCGAGGATGGAAGCAGGACGGCGAGCCCCTGGTGCTCAAGAAGGTCCGCTCCGGTCCCCTGCAGTCCAGCAGCAGCGCGATGCTGCACCATGAATACTCCATGCTGCGCTCCCTCCATGGAGCGGTGACCGGCGTGGCCCGGCCCGTCGCACTGGAAGAGGACGCGGCGAAGCTGCCAGCGCTCGTCCTGGAGGACGCCGGTCCCCAGAATCTCCAGGAGTGGCTGCACCGGCGGCCGGTGGCCATGGATGCCTTCCTGGAGCTCGCCGTCCAGTTGGCGGGCATCATCGCGAGCCTCCACCACCAGCACGTCATCCACCGCGACATCAACCCCACCAACATGGTGGTGAGCGCGAACGCTGGCAGCCATCACCTCACCATCGTCGATTTCGATCTCTCCACGAAGGTCGCGGGGCTCGCTCCTCCGGGCGATGTGCCAGGGGAGCTCCAGTGGGCCCTGCCCTACGTCGCACCCGAGCAGACCGGGCGGATGAATCGCCCCATCGACCACCGCGCCGATCTCTACTCGCTGGGCGCCACCTTCTACGAGCTGCTCACCGGCCTGCCTCCCTTCGTCTCCACGGACCCCGTCGAGCTGGTGCATGCCCATCTCGCCCGGCCGCCCGTTCCACCCGCCTTCGCCAACCCCGCGGTTCCGAAGCTGCTCTCGGACGTCGTGCTGAAGCTGCTCGCGAAGATGCCCGAGGAGCGCTACCAGAGCGCCGACGCCCTCCTCGCGGATCTCCTCGAGGCCCAGCGGCGGCGGGCCTCGGGCTCCCTGGGCTCGTTCGAGCTGGGCAGGCTCGATCTGGCCCGGCAGCTCTCCCTCCCCGAGCGGCTCTACGGCCGCGAGCACGAGCAGGTGGCACTGGGTGAGGCGCTGGAGCGGGTGCGCCACGGCGCGAGCGAGGGAGTGCTGCTGGTGGGCACCGCCGGCATCGGCAAGTCGACGCTCGTTCACGACCTGAGCCGGAAGGCCGCGCCCGGAGAGAGATTCCTCCGGGGCAAGTTCAACCAGCTACGGGGCAATGTGCCCTATTCGGCCTTCGTGGAAGCCTTCCACGGGCTGCTCCGCGAGCTGAGGGAAGAGCCCCAGGAGGTCCGGGACGTCTGGCGGGCCCGGTTGCTGTCGGTCCTGGGCACCAACGCCCGTGTCATCATCGACGTCGTGCCGGAGTTGGAGACGCTCCTGGGCGAGCAACCCGCGGCCACCCGGCTCGAGCCCGTGGAGGCGGCGACCCGGCTCCACCTCGTCTTCCAATCCTTCATCCAGGCCCTCACCGCCGAAGAGCACGCGCTCGTGCTCTTCCTGGATGACCTGCACTGGGCGGACCCCGGCTCGCTCCAGCTCATCAAGAGCCTGGCCACGGATCCGGAGTCGCGCTACCTCCTGTTCGTGGGGGCCTACCGGGCAGAGGAGGTCGACCCGAGCCACCCCCTCGTCTCCATCTTCGAGGCCATCCGCGCCTCCCAGGCGATGCGCCTTCACTCCCTCTGGCTCTCTCCCCTGGGCCTGCCAGACCTCACAGAGTTGTGTGGCGACACGTTCCGCCAACCCCTCGAGCGCGCCCGTCCGCTCGCGGAGCTCGTGTTGCGCAAGACGGCGGGCAACCCGCTCTTCGTCAGCCGGCTACTGCGCTTCCTCCACCAGTCCGGCCTCCTCACCTTCGACCTCGAGCAGAGCACCTGGAGGTGGGACCTCGCCCGCATCGAGCAGGTGGAGGTGACGGAGAACGTGGTGGAGTTGATGATCGCCTCCATCCGCCGGCTGCCCGAGCGTGCCCAGCACGTCCTCAAGGTCGCCGCCTGTCTGGGAGACCGCGTGGAGTTGTGGTTGCTCTCGGCGCTGGTGGGCGAGTCCTCCGTCGATGCGGCGCCGGCGCTGTGGTGCATCCTGCACGAAGGGCTCCTCCTCCCGGAGAAGGAGGGCTCCCGGCATCCCCGCGGCGGCGAGCCCGGGACGGCCCCGGAGCCCCTGCTCCAGGACGCGACGTACCGCTTCGCACATGACCGGGTCCGGCAGGCCGCGTACTCGCTGCTCTCCGACGAGCAGCGCACGCGGATCCACCACGAGGCGGGACGGCGGCTCTTGCGAGCCTCTTCTGGAAGCCTGCTCGACGAGCGGCTCTTCTCCATCGTGGATCACCTTCACCTCGGCTTGGGCCTGGTGACCGGGCTGGAAGAGCAGATCGAGCTGGCCGGGCTCAACTGTCAGGCGGGTCTCAAGGCCAAGGCTTCCTCCGCCTTCGGTGCGGCCCTGGTGTACCTGATGCGCGGCATCGCGTTACTCCCCCGGGAGCAATGGCCCCAGCGCCACGAGCAGGTCTTCCTCCTGCACAGGGAGGCGGCGGAGTGTGCCTATCTCGCGGGCGAACCGGTGCTGGCCGAGGAGCTGGTGCGGACTGCCATGGAGCACGCCACCTCCCTCCTGGCGAAGGTGGACCTCTACGTCCTGCAGATCCTCTCTTCCCTCCTGCGCGCGGATCATCGGGAGGCGCTCCAGTGGGGACACGAAGGGCTGCGGCTGGTCGGACTGGAGCTGCCCGAGCGAGACATTCCCCAGGCGCTCGCGGCCGAGCTCGCCGAGGTGGAGGTGAACATGAGGGGCCGCTCCGTGGAGGAGCTCCTGGAGGCGCCGAAAATGGAGGACCCCGGGGGGCTCGCCTGCGTGCGGCTCTTGTCGGAGCTCGTGACCGTCGCCCTCCTGGTGGACCCGTCCCTCTTCGCCCTGATCAACACCCGTGCGCTCAATCTCTCGCTGAAGCTTGGCAACAGCCCCTGGACGCCCGTGGTGTACGCGTGTCACGGCATGGTGCTGTCCATGCAGGGCGCGCACTCGCCCGCGTATGCATTCGGTTGCATGGCGGTGGCGCTGGCTCAGCGGCAGGGAGATCCGCGCCAGGAGTGCCGGGCGCTCATCTCGCTCGTGCTCCACACCAACCATTGGCGGGCGCCCCTGCGCACGAGCATGCAGCTGCTGCGCCGTGCCGTGACCACGGGGCTGGCCAGCGGAGACATGCAGTTCGCCGCCTACGCGCTCACCACCGGAATCTCCGCCGAGTTCGCGCTGGGCACCGAGCTCACCCGTGTGTTGACCTCCATCGACACCTGTCTGTCCTTCCTCAAGAAGAGTGCCGTGCAGGTGGCGAGCGATTCGGTCGTCTTCTGCCGTCAGGCCATCCGGGCCCTCCAGGGACTCACCCACAAGCCCGCGCGTTTCGACGACGACGACTTCGACGAGGAGGAGGCGCTCGCCTCGGCCCGGGCGATTCCCGCGTCGTTCTTCACCTACTACCAGCTGCGCCTCCAGGTCGCGTATGTGCTGGGTGACTTCGACGAGGCGTTGAAAGCCTCCCAGGCCGTGGTCCCGTACCGCGGCTACTTCCAGGGCTTCATCGGCTCGGTCGACTACAACGTCTACAGCTCGTTGGCGTTGGCGGCCCACGGTGGCGCCACGCCCCCGGAGCGGACCGAGACCCTGGCCCGGATCGCCGCCAACCAGAAGCAGCTCGGCGCCTGGGCGGAGGAGACCCCGGAGAACTTCCGCCACAAGTACCAGCTCGTCGGTGCCGAGGTCTCCCGCCTGGAGGGGCGGCACCTGGAGGCCATGGAGCTCTATGACGCCGCCATGGATGGCGCCCACGCCGAGGGTTTCCTCCAGGATGAGGCGCTCGCGAATGAGCTGGCCGGGCGCTTCTACCATTCGCTGGGCCGCAAGCGCATCGCCGCGCTTCACCTGCGAACCGCACTGGAGCTCCATGCCCGCTGGGGCGCGCCCGCGAAGGTGTCGATGCTGGAGGAGGAGTTCCCCGACCTGAAGCCCGTGGGGGGCAGGGCCTGGAGCGCTTCCGCCGCCGCGCATGGGAGTGGTGTGTCTCCGGGGGCCTCCCTCGACCTGCTCAGTCTGCTCAAGGCGTCCGAGACGCTCGTGGGCGAGGTGGTGTTGGACCGCCTGCTCGAGAAACTGATGGCCGTGTGCTTCGAGGCCGCGGGCGCCACGCGCGGCGCGCTCGTGCTGGACGAGGCGGGCTCCCTCATGGTGCGCGCCGTGGGCGCCATCCCTGAGCCCGTCACCCTGGAGCGCGTCACCCTGTCCTCCTCGGCCCAGGTTCCAGTCTCGGTGGTGGAGCACGCCTATCGTACAGGCGACACCCTCGTCCTGGCCGATGCCGCCCACCAGGGCCGCTTCGTCAACGACCCCTATGTCGCTCAGCGCACCGTGAAGTCCGCCCTGGCCGTGCCCATCCAGCGCCACACCAAGACGGTGGGGGTGCTCTACCTGGAGAACGACCTGGCCACCCGCGCCTTCACTCCCGAGCGCGTCGGCGTGCTGCGCACCCTCTCCACGGAGATCGCCATCTCCCTGGAGAACAGCCAGCTCTTCGAGCAACTGAAGGTGGAGGTCCAGGAGCGCAGGCGGGCCGAGACGGCCGTGCGCTTCCTGGCCGAGGCGGGTCTGACCCTGGCCGAGTCGCTGGACCTGGAGCCGATGCTGTCCAAGGCGGCGCGTCTGGTGGTGCCCTTCCTCGCCGATTGGTGCACCTTCACCGTCATCGACAAGGGAGAGCGGCTGCGCCAGGCGGCCATGGCCCACGCGGACCCCAAGAAGGAAGTCCTCCTGCGCGCGCTGTTCGACCGGTATCAGACGGACTGGAACTCTCCGGCGTCCATCGGCCGCGTCCTGCGCACGGGCCTGCCCGCCCTCCGCCCGGTGCTCTCCGACGCCATGTTCGCGGAGCACGGCTTTGGTCCGGATTATGTCGAGAGGATGAGGAACATCGGGGCGAAGTCGGCGCTGCACGTGCCCCTCATCTCCCGGGGAAAGACATTTGGAGTCCTCAGCCTCGTCTCCGGCTCATCCGGCCGCCGCTATGGCGAAGCGGACCTGCATCTGGCACAGGAGCTGGCGCGCCGGGTCGCCATCAGCATCGACAACGCACGGCTGTACAGCGACTCGCAGGATGCCATCCGCCTGCGGGACGAGTTCCTCAGCGTCGCCTCGCACGAGCTCAACACCCCCCTCACCTCGCTGAGGCTCGTCGTCCAGGGCCTCCTGCGGAACATCCCCCCGGGCCTGCCCGAGAGCTCCGTGCGTGCCATGCGCACCATCAACCAACAATCGCTCAGGCTGGCCAGGCTCATCGAGGAGCTGCTCGATGTGTCCCGCATCCAGGCGGGGGAGTTGGATCTGGAACTGGAGCAGGTGGACCTCGCGGACGTCATCCAGAGCGTGGCCGAGCGGCTTCGCGAGCCGTTGGCGCGGGCGGCCAGCACCCTGGTGTTGCACGTCCAGAGGCCAATCGTCGGGCGCTGGGACGCCGCGCGGCTGGCTCAGGTGCTGGTCAACCTGCTCTCCAATGCCATCAAGTTCGGGGCGGGCAAACCCATCGAGCTCGCGGCGGGTGTGAAGGACGGCACCGCGTGGTTCTCCATCCGCGATCAGGGCATTGGCATCGCACCCGACCGCCTGTCCCATATCTTCGAACGCTTCGAGCGGGCCGTGTCCGTCCGCTCCTATGGGGGCCTCGGGCTGGGGCTCCACCTCGTCCGGGAGATCGTCACAGCGCTCGGCGGCACCGTCCACGTGGAGAGCTCCGTGGGGACCGGCACCGCCGTCCGGGTGGAGTTGCCGTGCACCGGTCCTGTTGTGAAGGCGCGGTAGCCCGGAGCACACCCTCCGAACCAGACACAGACGCATGACGCGGACACGTGGCTGCAACTGGATGATGTCAGCCTGACCCGGAACTGAAGGGGCGCGAAGGTTGGCGGATTCAGGATGCGGGCTTCCGTCCACGATGTATTGTCGTTGGCGCCATGTCACCCCACATCCTGTTCCTGCCCGGTGCCGGAGGCGCCGCGTCCTTCTGGTATCCGCTCGGCGCGTTGCTGCCGTCGAGCTGGCGCAAGACCTATCTGAGCTGGCCGGGGCTAGGTCTCGAGCCGCATGACCCGGCCATCCAGAGCCTGGAGGATGCGGTCGCCCATGCCGCCAGCAAGCTGGAGCGCCCGAGCGTGGTCGTGGCGCAGTCCATGGGGGGCGTCGTCGCCGTGCGGCTGGCGCTCGCCCATCCGGAGCGCATCAGCCATCTGGTTTTGACGGCCACCTCTGGCGGTGTGGATATGGCGGGCTTCGGCGCCAGTGATTGGCGCATTCCCTATCGCGCGGAGTATCCGAACGCGGCGGACTGGATTCTCACGGAGCGGACGGACCTCTCGGCGGAGCTCCACCGTATCGCCATCCCGACGTTGCTCCTCTGGGGGGATGCCGATCCGATCAGCCCGGTGGGGGTCGGCCGCCGGCTCGAGCAACTGCTGCCCAGGGCCCGGTTGCGGGTGCTGGCGGGCGGAGACCATGCGTTCTCCCGCGACCGCGCCGCGGAGATCGCCCCGTGGGTCGCGGAGCATCTTCGCGAATAGAGGCCTGACGGTCCTTGGAGGGCATCATGCTCTGGCGCTTCACGCCGTCTCACATCTGGCCAGACAGACTTCCGGCCTGGGTGAGGGGGGACCGGCACATGGCAGCTCCACCGTCATGGTGGTCCTCACACCGGGCTCGCTCTGGGCCCGCACCGAGCCCCCCAACGCGGAGACGATCTCTCGCACGATGTGGAGACCCAGTCCGAGGCCTCCATAGTGCTCCACCGACACCGCGCGTTCGAAGCGCTCGAAGACATGAGGGAGGCGGTCGGGCGCGATTCCGATGCCCTGATCCACCACCCTCAGGCGCGCGGTGTCCTCCGTGCGCTCGATGAAGATGTCGATGGGTTTGCCCGCTCCGAACTTGAGGGCGTTGGACAGCAGGTGGGTGACCACCTGCTCCAGCCGGGTGCGGTCCCAGCGGCCCACCACGCCAGGCTGGAGATGGAGGGTGAGCGGGCAGTGGGCGCGGGAGAGCGCTTCGTGCATGCGCTCGAGGACATCCTGGACCACGGTGGCGAGCTCCACCTGCTCGAGCTGGAGGTAGAGGCGGCCGGCCTGGATCCGGGTGACGTCGAGCAGCTCTTCGATCAACCGGGCGAGCCTGCGAGTCTGGGCCTCGGCGCCGCGGATGCTCCGGGCCAACGTCTCGGGCATTCCAGAGCCGCTCCGACGGAGCAGTCCCTGCACGGAGAGCCGGAGCGAGGTGATGGGCGTGTAGAGCTCGTGAGCGGCAACGGAGAGGAAGTCGTCACGCAGTTGGATGGCATCCTGGGACTCGCTGTACAGCCGTGCGTTGTCGATGGAGACAGCGGCCCGGCGCGCCAGCTCCTGCGCGAGGGTCAGCTCCGCTTCTCCGTAATGGCGTCCCGCGGCCGCCGAGGCGAAGATGATGGCCCCCAGTGTCTTGGAGCGAGCCACGAGCGGAATCACCATGCACGTGCGAAGGGTGGCCGCGCGAAGGAGCTCCAGGAAGGTGGCGTCCCGGCCAGGGTTGACTTCCTCCAGGCGGGACTCGTCGATGTCCGGAAGGAGGAAAGGCTTTCCCGTCCGTAGCACATGGGTGAGCGGGTCCTGCGTGTCCCAGCTCGGGGGATATTTCTCCATGAGCTCGCGCAGGAACACCTCCTTCGTGGGCTCGACATGGGCGAGCGTCACCGGACGGATCCTCCCGTCCTTCTCGAGGACGGTGACCACGCACCAGTCGGCCAGGAAGGGCACCACCGAGCGGGCCACCTTGGCCAGGGTGGTCTCGAAGTCCAGCGACTCGGCCAATGCCAGACTCCATTCGGCCAGGTAGCGGACGCTCTTCTCCGCGCGCTTGCGTTCCTCCACTTCAATCCGTGACTGCTCGAAGAGGAGGCTGTTCTCCAGGGAGATGGCAATCTGGGAGGAGAGCAGGCGCAGGAGGCGGACGCGCTCGGGGGTGAAGGCGCGGGTGGCGAGGTTGTTCTCCAGATAGAGGACGCCCACGGTCCGGGTGGAGCGTTGGATGGGAATGGCCAGGGCGGACTTCACGGAGTGGAGGGCCACATAGCGGTCGGAGGAGAACTCGCCGTGATGGGCGGCATCCGCCAGGACGACGGGGTCTCCCGTCCGGAAGGCGTGTTCGAGCAGGGTGATGGGGGCATGGCTCGACGTGTCCAGGGGCGTGTTCAACAGCGAGACGGGCTCGGACACGGAGCCCACGGCACGTACCCTCCGGGTGCCCTTGTCGTCGAGCACGAGGACCCCGCGCCGGGCTCCGGCCGCCTCGAGACACACCGCCATGAGCTTCTCGAGCAGACGGTCCAGCACGACCTCGCTCACGAGCGTCTCCGAGGCCTTGAAGATGCTGAGGAGATCCAGCGTGGAGCCACCCGATTCGGTGCTCTCCGCGGTGAGGGCCGGGGCCGTCCAGGCCACCGGTTCAACCGATACCAGGTCGGGGAACTCCTCCTCGAGGGCGGAGACCTTGGCCGAGGCTCCCCACCGTGCATACCCCTCGAGCGCGGCGCGCAGGGAGACGTGGGCGAGGCGCTTGCCGCCGATGGAGCGGTAGTAGCGGCCGGCCAGTTCGTTGGCGAGGGCCTCGTCCTGGAGGAACTGCCCGCGATGGGCTTCTTCGATGGCGCTGTCGTAGAGCCGCAGGGCCTCCAGGTGGCGGCATTCGAGGCGGGCGAGCTCGGCGCTGATGAGTTGATGCTTGTGAAGGATGTTCACCGGGCGGTTGTTGGCCCAGAAGGCGAACTGGCGCTCGTGGGCCGCGAGCTCCTCCAGGAGTTGGGCCTTCTGTGTGGGCTGGCTTCTGCTGCAGCGGGCCGCGAGGGTCAGCGCGGTGTAGAACCGGCAATCCACGAGGAGGAAGTTTCCCTGGACAGGGATGCGCTGGATGAGCTGCTCCACTTCACGTGACATCTCCCAGGCTTCTTCGAGGTCGCCCAGGAGATAGGACACCTGCATGCGCAGCATCCTGTAGACGCAGAGAGTCCAGGTCTCGGCCGCGAATGTGTTTGAGTGGAGAAACGTCTCTTCATCGAACTCGTCGTCGTCGAAGCGGGTCCGTCCATGGGTCCGTTTCTGCAGGCATCGGATGGACTGGCGGTAACCGAGCACCGCATTGAACAAGCTCGGGTAGTTGATCCGTTGGGCGAAGGCGAAGCTCTCCTCGAGCTCGGAGAGCAGCTGGGAGAACCCGGCGCCCGCGGAGTACAGGGTGTACACCACCATGGCGGGCGAGTAGCAGGCCAGGTAGAGATCTCCGCTCGCGAGCGCATCGGCGAAGACCTGGCGGTAGAGCGGTATGGCCGTCCGGAGCGGCGCGCGCCAATGGTCTATGTTCGCCGCGAACGCGATGAGCGTCTTGCTCCGCTGCCGGCGATCGGGATAGCGCTGGCACAGCTCCACACCCAGGCGGCCAAAGGCATGGCCGGACTCGTAGTCACCCAGGATGGTTCCGAGCACCAACCCGTACAAGACATAGGAGGCCGGGGTGTAGAGGGTGTTGCCATGTTTCAAGGAGAGGTTGACGGCGCGGGCATTGATGAAGCCGAACAGGGACGAGTCGACGTAGTAGGCCACCGTGCCGAGCTCCGAGAGGAGCCTCGCGCACAGGAACTGCTCCGGGTCCCTTGCCTGGGGCGCTTCGAGGAGCTCCGCGAGCGGACGGCCCCGCAGGTTGTCCTTCACCGCGGCGAGCTCGGCCGAGAGGGCCCGGGCGGCGTCTTGTATCTCCGGTAGCTCCACACCGAACAACCGCAATCCCTCGCGTCCCCACTGGAACGCCTCGTTCATGCCGAGTCTGGCCAATGCCGCGAGCATCCGGAGGGTGTAGAGGTCCGCCTTCTCGAGACGCGTCACGGCGTGGCTCAGCGCGGGGGTGAGGAGCTCCTCGGCGAGCTGCTGTGCGCCCGCGAGCTGGGCACACTCCGCCGCCTCCCGGTGGAGCCGGAGGGCCAGCTCATGGTTCGAGAGCCACGCTCCCCGTGGGAGGAAGCCGATGCCTCTCGTCAGATATTCCAGCGCGGACTGGAAGGCTGATGAGGCCTTGGCCTTGCTCCCCGCCCGGAAGTTGAGCCGGGCCAGCTCGAGCCGCTCCGCCTCCTCCGTCACCAGCTCCGCACCGCGGTCCAGGTGCTCCACGGCCTCGAAGAGCCGCTCGTCGAGCTCGCGCCCGGAGCTGCCCCGCAGCCGGCGCCCCGCGTCGAGGTGGATGCGTTTCCTCTGCTCCTCGGACAGGAGCGAGTACGCGGACTGTTGGACGCGGTCGTGTGCGAAGCGCGAGAACCGGGCGCTGTTGGGCTCGGGAACGAGGAGCCCCTCCTGGAGGGCGCTCCAGAGCGTCCCGGCCGCGTCCGCCACGGACATGCCCTCTACCGACGCGAGCAGCTGGAGGTCCACCCGGTTTCCCAGACAGGCCGCGACCTCGAGGGCCCGTTGGGTGCGCTCGGGAAGCTGACGGATGGCCGCGATCATCAGCTCGACGACGTTCTCGGTGACATCCGTCTGCTCGATGCGGGCGAGGTTCCACTGCCAGGTCCCGAGGTCGGCGTCGAAGCGCAACAGGCCGGACTGCTGGAGGTATCTGAGGAACCGGATGACGAAGAGGGGATTGCCCGCGGTCTTGCGCAGCACGCACTCGGCCAGGGGCCTCACGAACCCGGACGTACTGTGCAGGATGTCGCGGCAGAGCGCCGTGAGGGCTTCGAGGTCCATCGGGGACAGGTCGATGGAGCGAACCGTGGCTCCCATTGCCTGGAGGGCCGTGAGCATGCGGGCAACCAGGTGCTCTGGCCCGACCTCATCGGCCCGGTAGGCGCCCACGAGCAGGATGTGCCGGGCATTCGGGTCCGAGGCGAGACCCTGGAAGAGCTTGAGCGAGGCGGGGTCGGCCCACTGGAGATCATCCAGGAACAGCACGAGCGGGTGCTCGGGTGTAGCCAGAGCCCGGACGAATGCCCGGAAGGTCAGATGGAGCAGGTTCTCCGCATCCGCCGGGAGGAGCTCCTCCACGGGAGGCTGCGGCCCGATGAGCTGCTCCAGCTCCGGGACGATGCCCAGGAGGATGTGGCCCTGGGTTCCCAGTGCGCTCATCAGGAGGCTTCGCCACCTGTCCTGGACCGTGGCCGGTTCATTCAACAATCGGTGGACCAGACCCTGGAAGGCATCCTCCCAGGGGGCATAGGGCACGTTGCGCTGGAGCTGATCGAACTTGCCCGAGAGGAACCAGCCCTTGCGTCCGAGGCGTGAGCGCAGCACGTGGACGAGCGCCGACTTGCCGATGCCCGCGGGGCCGGTGACGAGCACGGTCTCATGCGTGCCCGTCCGGACCCGCTCCAACGCGGCCTCGAGCGCCGCCCGCTCGTGCTCTCGTCCATGGAGCTGCTCGGGGATGGAGAGCTGCCGGACCAGGTCGAGCCGGCCCAGCTCGAAGGGCTCGAGCTCCCCCGAGCTCTGCTGCCGCCTCCATGCTTCTTGAAGATCGGCCAGGAGGGACTCCGCGCTCTGGTAGCGCTCCTCGGGCATCTTGGCGAGCAGCTTGAGCACGAGGTCCGAGAGGAGCCTGGGGACCTTGGGATTGGCGAGGGCCGGGGGGAGGCAAGGGCTCGCGAGATGGGCATGTACGAGCTCGACGGGGTCGGTCGAGGTGAAGGGCGGCTGGCCGGTGAGCAGCTCGTAGAAGGTGGCGCCCAGGGAGTAGAGATCCGCGCGGTGATCGACGGGGCGGTCCATGCGCCCGGTCTGCTCGGGAGCGATGTAGGGCAGCGTCAGCTCGAGCTCCCCTTGAATGCTCGCGATGGGGGCGTCACCGGTGGCCTTCGTGGCGAGGTCGAAGTCGATGACGGTGAGGCGCGGTGGCCCGGTCGCGATGACGAGGTTGGAAGGATTGAGGTCGCGGTGGATGACGTGGCGCCGGTGGAGTCCTCCGAGGATTTCCGCGAGTTGGAGTGCCAGCCGCAGGAAGGTGTCAATCCCGGGAGGATTGCGTCTCAGCCACTCCCGGAGATCTTGAGGCCCGGCGTCCTCGAGGACGAGCGCTGGGTCCCCGGCTACCTCTTCCAACGCGAGTGGCCTCACCACTCCAGGCACGCCCCAGTCCTTCAGCTCCCGGAGCAGCTCGAACTCGTGGTGGAGCATCGCGAGGCTGCTGGCCGCGAGGGGGCCCTGCCGGGGCTTCTTGAGCACCCGGGAGACCCCTTCTTCCGTCAGCACTCGAGTCACCACGAACCGGCGCCCGCGGTGGAGTTCCCGCACTGCCCGATAGGTGGAGGATGAATTTCTCCCGTCGGGTGGCTGCTGCGCCATGCACTCCCTCCCGGGTGGGAAAGCCTTCTGAACATCTAGCCGGGAGTGCCTTCTGGGGAAGTGATGTGGGCTGTTCCCCATCCGCGGCGAAGAACGCTTGGGCGCGGCGTTGGAGCACGGGGAAGGGGCCCGGCGCTCGCAATGGCTGCCGTGGTAGAAGGCCTGGCATGTTCCTGGCTCTGCCACCTGCTCCCGCGCTCGCCTCCTTGGCGCTGGGCTACTGGTTCGTTCAGGACCTGGAGGGCGCCCACGCGGGTCGCCCCATCCGGACGAGTCCGCACCCCGCGGCCGTGCTGACCCTCCACATCGGGCGTCCGAACGTCAGCGAATCGGGAGCCGCGGTACCCAAGGCGTCGCTGCTGGGCCTGCAGAGCGGTGTGCGGAGCTGGTTCTCCGGCCCCGATTCCTACCTCGTCATGGTCATGCTGACGCCCCCGGGCCTCGCGCATCTCTTTCCAGCGACCGGCCCGGAGTCCGCC
Organism: Vitiosangium sp. GDMCC 1.1324; assembly: GCF_003044305.1. Lineage (GTDB taxonomy): Bacteria > Myxococcota > Myxococcia > Myxococcales > Myxococcaceae > Archangium. The sequence goes on from NZ_PZOX01000012.1 coordinate 107,363, forward strand.
GATCGTCTGCTGGACCTGAGCGCCCTGGTGGGCGGACGCGCGGTGGATGCCCTGATGCGCGACCTGGCGGGCGCCTGGGCACCCCGGCGTATTGCGGCTCGGCTGGAGCGCTGGCTGCTGGGACGCCTCGAGGCCACGAAGCCTCCGGCGGAGCTCGCTCGCTTCTCGGCCGCCTGCGACACGCTCCGGCAGGGGGCACGAATCGACGATGCCGCCCGGGTCGCCGAGGTCTCGCCCCGGCAGCTCGAGCGCTGGTTCCAGACGCACCTGGGTGTGGGGCCCAAGCGTCTTCTGGGTCTGCAGCGGGTGCAGGCCAGCCTCCACGCCGTGCAGACGGGCCGGAGCGATCCACTCGAGGGTTTCAGCGACCAGGCACACCAGGTCCGCACATGGCGGCGCCACCTGGGAGTGACGCCCGGTCAATACGCCCGGTCCTCCGCCTCGGAGCTGGCGGCCTACTTCACCCGGGACCCGAACGCCGGGCCCGAGGGTTTCACCCATTACCTCTGAGCCCCGCGCCGGGCGATGTCGCGTTCGTTCAATACGACGGCCCGGGCCGCACCTAGGTTCACCCTCCTCACTGTGAAGGAGGGCCCATGCCGGCCGATATCTCTCCCAACCTCCATACGGAGTACCTCGACTACGCCGAGGCGGATGCCGTCTTCGAAGCCTACGTCGCCTACCCGAAGGAATCGGGCCACCCCCGTCCATGCGTCCTGGTCGCTCACGAGTGGAGCGGATTGAACGGCGCCACGCGCGCCACGGCGGAGAAGCTGGCGGGGCTCGGCTACGTGGGCTTCGCTCTCGATGTCTATGGCAAGGGCGTGCGTGGCTCCGAGACGGGTGACAACTCGAGGCTGATGGGTCCGCTCATGGCGGACCGGGCCCTGTTGCGCCGACGGCTGTTGGCGGGGCTCGCCGCGGCCCGACGGCATCCCGCAGTCGACACCGGGCGGATGGCGGCGATCGGTCACTGCTTCGGTGGGCTCTGTGTCCTCGACCTGGCGCGAGCCGCGCCGCCGGACCTTCGCGGCGTGGTGAGCTTCCACGGTGTGCTCCAGCCGCCGGGCCTCGGGGCACAGGCGCCCATCACCTCCAGGGTGTTGATCCTCCACGGCTGGGAGGACCCGGTGGCGCCCCCGGCGGATGTGGTGGCGGTGGCTCGCGAGCTGACCGGAGCGGGAGCGGCCTGGGAGCTCCACGCCTACGGTCACGCCCAGCACGCCTTCACCTTCAAGGGCGCGAACATGCCCGAGCGCGGCATCGTCCACCACCCTGAAGCCGACCGGCGCTCCTGGGCCGCGATGCGGACCTTCCTGACGGAGGTCTTCTCCTAGCTCCCGAGGACTGACTCGCTCTCCTGGAGGGCATCAGGGCCTTGATGCCACGAGCGATGGGGGAGGGTGAGCTTTTCGGCCCGCAGTCCTAGCGGGCCTCTTCCTGCACGGTTCCGCGCGGAATTTCCGTGACCCACCCCGTGTCCGGAAGCGCCAATTTCGACCGCGCCCCCCCATGGGCTTCGGCGCATGTCGGTCGCACAGGAGCCGCATGACCGCGGCCAGCAAGCCTGGTCGGCACGCCACCATGCAGACATCCTCACGTCCCCGCACTCCCCTGGCGCGGTCCACGCTCATCAAGATGGGCGTACGCATCGCCGTCGTCATCGCGCTGAGCACCCTCTTCAGCTACCTCCACATGCTTCACATCCTGCGCACCGAGGCCCTCGCGCAGTTGGATCAGCATGTGGCGGAGCGCGGCCAGCGAGAGCAGGCCATCTTCCTGTTGGCCGAGGACAACCACGCCATCCTCAAGAAGGCCCTGGAAGAGAAGATCCGCGCCTACCAGCACGAGGACGTGAGTGCTCGCTTCGACAGCCTGTTCGCGCTGATGCCCGATGGCGCGGTCCGCAACCGTCCCGAGCACTTCGACGGAACGCGGATGCCCTGTGTCTTCGTCCCCAAGGGCGTGCCCGTCGACATGGACATGCGCCGCCGGCTCCTGGCCGCGTACGAGGTGCTGCTCCAGTACGGGCCCGCGTTTCATTCGCGCTTCATGGACTCCTTCATCACGCTGCCCGAGGGGTCTCTCGCGATGTACTGGCCGGAGCGCGCCAACTGGATATTCGAGAGCGAGCCCACCACCTCGATCATCACCCAGGACTTCTTTCCCGGCAGCCTGCCCGAGAACAACCCGCAGCGGCTGACGACCTGGTCCCCCATCTACAAGGAGCCGGTCTCGCAGTGGGCGATGTCCACGGTCACCACCCCGCTGGACATGGATGGTCGCCATGTCGCGTCAATCAGCCATGATGTCCCGATCGAGGAGTTGATGGCCCGCACCATCAACGACCACCTGCCGGACTCCTACAACGTCGTCTTCCGGGAGGACGGCAAGCTCATCGTCCATCCGGCCTTGAAGGGGGAGGACGCCGCCAGCCAGGCCACAGTGGAGCAACAGGCCCATCTGCGGAGCATCATCGAGCGGGTGCGGACGCGCCCCTCCGGCGAGGCCATGCTGGAACTGCCCGAGTACGGGGAGTACCTCGCCGTGGCACGGCTGAAGGGCCCGGGTTGGTACTTCGTCACCGTCTTGCCTGAGAGCGCGGTGTCCCGCCCCGCCTTCCAGGCGGCGCGCATCGTCCTGCTGCTCGGCATGGTGTCGCTGTTCCTCGAGCTGGCCATCGTGTCCTGGGTGCTCAGACAGCAGATCACCCATCCGCTGGTCGCCTTCACCCAGGCCACCGATCGCGTGGCGGCCGGAGACTTCAAGGTCGAACTGGACACCACACGCGAGGACGAGCTGGGGCAACTGGCTCGCGCCTTCCGGCTCATGGCCGATCAGATCCAGCGCCGTGAGGAGGACCTGCGCCAAGCCAACGAGGGACTGGAGCATCGCGTCGAGGAGCGCACCCGGGAGCTCAAGGAGGTCCACCAACAATTGGTACAGACGGCGCGCCGCGCGGGCATGGCGGAGATCGCCACCAATGTGTTGCACAACGTTGGCAATGTATTGAATAGCGTCTACACCTCGTCCCAGGTCGCCAGACAGCGGTTGAACGAGATGCGGCTCGAGCATGTGAGCCGGGTCGCCAACATGCTCGATGAGCGTCAGCCCGACCTGTCATCCTTCCTCACCCATGACGAGCGTGGACGTCACCTCATGCCCTTCCTCAACAAGCTGGGACAGAGCCTGCAGGACGACCGCCAGGATATTGTCACCCTGCTGGATGACGTGGGCCGGTACACCGAGCACATCGGAGACATCGTCAAGGTGCAGCAGAACTACGCCCGGACTCCGCGATTGCATGAGCCGGTCCTCCTGTCGGGGCTGGTGGAGGATGCCCTGCGCATCAACGCGGCCGGGCTCGTCCGTCACCAGGTGAAGGTGGAGCGGCAGCTGGCCGACCTTCCGCCGCTGCTCACCGACAAGCACAAGACCCTGATGATCCTGGTCAACCTGGTCAGCAACGCCAAGTACGCCATGGACTCCGTACCCGTGAGCGAGCGGCGTCTCATCGTCAGGTTGGAGCGCACTTCCGACAACCTCGTGCGGATCCTGATTCAGGACAACGGTATGGGCATTGCTCCGGAAATGCTCACGCGCATCTTCCAGTATGGCTTTACCACCCGGGAGGAGGGACACGGGTTCGGACTGCACTCCAGCGCCCTGGCGGCCCAGGAATTGGGAGGCTCCCTCACCGTCCACAGCGATGGGCCGGGGCTCGGGGCCACCTTCACGCTGGAGATGCCGTATCTTCCTGCCTAGCGCTGGGAACAGCCTCGACGCGGCGTGCCACACCGTGAAATGCTGACCGGCGTCCCCATGGGTAGAGGAGCTACATGACAGTCGTGAATCTACAGGCGTTCGCGGCGGGCCTGCCTGACGCGTGGCGCTCCCGCGTGCTCGGTCAGGTCGGGCCAGCGCGGATCAAGGTCCTCCGGATGGACTCGCTGGCCTACGAGGAGGAGCTCCACGACTACAACGAGGCGTTGTTGGTCCTGGAGGGCGAGATGGCACTGACCGTGCGTGGCGAGCCAGTCCACGTGCGCGCCGGTGAGCTCTATCTGGTCGAGGCCGGTACGCCGCATGCCGTGGCGCGGGGAAGTCACGGCACGTTGGTGATCGTGGACGTCTGAGTGTTACTACGTGTCGGGGATCAGCGAGACTGCGGACTGCCGGCCCGGCGCCGGTTCCCCGGCTGGAAACACCAACAGGCGTGAGTGCACTCCGAATCCTGCTCCGGGGGCCGTGCCTTCTTATACGGTGTGCCTCACTACCGCGACGTGCGCGACGGGCTATCACTTCGGGTCGACCACCCACGTCGATGCCTGCTACTACTCAGGCCTGAGTGCCACGATTTGCGTGGCCAATTCCTGAGTCCCACTCCACTGGCGGGTGAGCCATCACCAGCCGCCGTAGGGAACGGTGATGGCCTCCATGTAGTGACCCGACGGATCCTGGAAGTAGACCCCGCGGCCCCCGTCGTGGGTGTTGATCTCACCGCGGCGCAGGCCGCGCGGGTCGGCCCAGTGTTCGATCCCGCGCTCGCGGATCTTGGCGATCAGCGCGTCGAACACGTCCTCCGACACGAGGAACGCGTAGTGCTGGCTGGGGAAGTCGGTGCCGGGTTCGGCGTAGTCGAGCGTCACGCCGTTATCCAGCTTGACGGCGAGGAAGTGCCCGGCGGGTTTCGGCTCGGGGAGCCCGAGGAGCTCGGCGAGGAATTGCGCGGAGCGCACCTTGTCCTTCGCGGGGACAATCGTATGGTTGAACCGGACGGTCATGGATGGGTCCTTGTGGTACCGCATCGCTGTGCCACCGGACGGCTCGTCGGCGTCACTCGATGCTGGCCCTGAGTTCAGCACGCCCAAGGGACCGTCGGCAATCTGGTAAGGGGGTGAGGCTTCAACCGCCACATTCCATGCCAATGAGCTCCCGCTCGCTGCACCTGCTGCCACTGCGTGCCCCTGGAGCCCGGACGCAGCTTGAGGGCTTGGAGTTGCTGCTGGACAGCCCTTCGCGCGAAGGGAATATTCGCCCGATATGGCAGCGGCTTCGATTCCTTGGAGGCTCACGGTCTTGAGCCTTGGCCTCCTCCTTGTTTCTTGTGATGTTCCCTCCGAAACCCAGCTCGCGACGGTGAAGCCATGACGTCCTTCTCCGTTTTTTCAGATCCACAAGAGGTGATCGGGAGGCTTTGGAGCGAGGATCCGCCTCCTGAGCAGAAACGGATTCTGGCGCTGGCGCGAGATGCTATCTTCTTCGTCTGGTTTACCGGCCAACGGTATCACTTCGAAGACTTCCGCAAGGCTTTCGAGTCTGGCGCTCCCTCTCCCGCGCGCGTAATTGGCACTGTCGAACCAGCTCAAGATGGCCTCGCGAACCTCAAGGAACGCATGGACAGAACGGCGGGGTTCTTCACGAAGCTTCGCGACGAGGCCGGGTCCACCGAGGAGAAAGCGCTGATCCAGGTGATTCTCGATACGCTTCACTTCATCTCTTCAACCGGTCAGCACGGCACCTTCGGTGAGTATCTCGAGGCCGTCGAGACGAATGCACCCCCTCATGTCGTTGCCTCTTTCGATACGAGGGGGGACGCTGAATCTTGGCTCAGAAACCATCCCAGTCCCCCCCGAGTTTGCCCACGTGTTGATCGAGAATCGCTTTCACAATGTGTTCTATGACCGTGAAAGGAACTTCCGTCGCCTGCTGCCCGAACGCAGTCTCGAGTACTACCTGGCTGATCTCAAAAAAGAGGCGCCTCCCGTCGCGACCGCGTCTTTCGCTAGCCTCGAGGAAGCAGAAGCATGGTTGAAGGCGCAGCCCTCGCCCGCCAGATGGGCGTGGGTGTCGATTGCCGGTGAGTTCTACCTCGCCGTGTATCATCCCAACATCAACCACCGGGCCCTCTACCCGCTTTCCATGTCCAACGGGTACGAAGAGGAAGACGACGAACCACAGGAGGGCCAGTGAGGCCGCAGGCTACTTCTGGCCGCTCAGGGCGATGACGAGCGGGTTCTCCCGGTATTTCCGCCAGAAGGCCCCGCCGTATTTCGGAGAACCTCGGGCCTCGTGCCAACATCGGCCGTTGTGCAGGAGGAGGTCGGCCTGTGTTAAGGCCTCTCGTATGAAGCTCCTGCCAGTCCTCGTTGGGATGATGCTCGTTCTCGCTGGGTGCCGACGCGAACCGCCCGCGCAGCTCGTCGCGCAGTTCGCGCGGGAGTACGGCTGTCCGGCGGCTCAGGTCACGGGGGATAAGGTCGGTGGGGTCTGGAGCATGGCGGGGTGTGGGAGCTTCGCCGAGTATCGCTGCGACGCGAGTGGCACCTGCCTCCAGAAGATTGGCTTCTTCGTGCCCCCATCCCCTCGTCGCGACGCGGGGACGGAGGCCCACGCGCCGTAAAGGTGGCTGGGCTGGAGATGATGCGAGAATGCCCTGCGCTGCTCACGGTTCGAGCGACTGGGCCGGCGATTGGGGCTGCATGGATACCGTGTAGCACTTGCCCTGGTGCTCGTAGAGATCCTCCGGGCACGGTGCCTTCAGCTCGTGAGGCACCCAGCAGCCGCCATTGATTTCCATCTCGACCCGGGGTCTGCAGGGAGGGCGCTTCTGCCCTTTGTAGGGCTTGCTCGGCAAAGGATGAGCGAGGGCAAGAAGTCCCCCATCAACGGGGCCCAGGAGCGAAAGCTCCGTCAGTGGAACCTGGGTGTCCGTTGGCACCTCTTGGCTCACGGGCGCGGGCTCGGCGTTCGCCATGGGGTCAGGGCTGTCTGGTGGTTGCGAGGCGGGGAACAGGTGGGCCAGGACGAAGAGCAGGGCGCACGCCGCAGCGGCTCCAGCCAGTGCCAGAGCCAGACGCCTCCGGCCGCGAGGCTCATGGGTGGTGGGCACGTGCTCGGCCATGCGCCTCACTCCGTCGCGCAGGTCCTCGAACGCGAACACCAGCTCCTCCGCGGAGCGTTTGCCGGGGGCAAAGGTCCAGGGGGAGCGCTCCACCTGTACGGCGAGATAGTTGGGATCGCCCGAGGAGATGCAGCGCATCTCCCAGTCGCTCCTGGGCACCGAGTCGTCTTTGGCGGGTTTGAGCACCAGGGCCGCCGCGCCGCTCGTTTCGTGCGTGGCCCGGTAGAGCTCCCCCTGGCCTGGCGGGTCTTGCTGCACCTGCTCGTGGAGCTGGTACGGCCCCAACTGCTCCGATTCCTCCCATCCCGATTCGGACTTCTTCTCCGTTGTCACGTGTGCTCCTCGCTTGCTTCCCCGCCTACTCGGGGACTGCTGCCCTTGTTTGCACCGGGCCGCGCCCCCGCTCCAGGAGTTGCATGGTGGCGCTCGGGCGTCCTACCCAGGTGGCGCCCGTGTACCCCGGCGTGATAGCCCCTCTCCCGTGAGCAACTCCTTCAAGTCCCTCGGCCTCTCTCCTGAATCTCTCGGCGCGGTGCGGCGCGCCCGCTTCGTCTCGCCCACGCCCATCCAGGCCCAGGCCATTCCCCCGGCGCTCGCCGGGCGGGATGTCATCGGTTGTGCCGTCACCGGCACCGGCAAGACCGCGGCCTATCTGTTGCCCCTCGTCGAGCGCCTCGCCGGTGCGCAGGGCCCGGCCGGGCTGGTGCTCGCCCCCACGCGCGAGCTGGTGCAGCAGATCGCCCAGGAGGCCGCCTTCTTCGGTGGCGCGCGTGATGTCTCCCAGGCCGTGGTCATCGGTGGCACGGACATGGCCGCGCAGGTGGAGGTGCTCCGCCAGCGTCCCTCCCTGATTCTCGCCACCCCGGGCCGGCTGGCCGACCTGTTGAAGGCGGGCGCGGTGAGCCTCTCGGGGGTGCGCATGCTCGTGCTCGACGAGGCGGACCGGATGCTCGAGATGGGCTTCATGCCCGAGCTGGAGCAGATCCTCGCCGCGCTCCCCAACGGGCGTCAGACGCTCCTCTTCTCCGCCACGCTCGGCCACAACGTGACGCGCTTCGCCCAGGAGGTACTGCGCCGGCCCGTCCGGGTGGAGGTCACCCCGAGTGGGACTCCCGCCGCTCGCGCCGTGCAGCGGGCGTACGAGGTCGAGCCGGCGGAGAAGTACCCGCTGCTGCTCAGCCTGCTCGCCAGGGACCAGCTCAGCGCGATCGTCTTCACCCGCACCCGCGAGCGCGCCGACAAGGTGCTGGAGGTGCTCAAGCGCGCGGGCCACAAGAGCGCCGCCATCCATTCCGACCGCACGCAGGGTCAGCGCCGCCAGGCGCTCGAGGGCTTCCGCAAGGGGCAGTACCGCTGCCTGGTGGCCACCGACATCGCGTCGCGCGGGCTGGACGTGGAGGACATCGGCCACGTCATCAACTTCGACCTGCCCCACTCGCCGGAGGACTACGTCCACCGGATCGGCCGTACGGCTCGGGCCGGCGCGAGTGGGCGTGCCTCGAGCTTCATCACCGAGCGGGACGAGGAGACCGTGCGCGCCATCGAGCGCATCATCCGCATGTCCCTGCCTCGCGCCGAGGTGCCGCGGGAGGACCCCGTCTTCGTCGAGGAGTTGGAGGCGTCCCAGCCCGAGCAGGATGAGCTGGACCTGCTGGAGCCCGAGGTCCGCACGCGGCCTCGTGCGCCGGAGACGACCCGCGCACGCCCCGCCCGTGTGAGTGGTGGGCGCGAGACTCATGAGCGCCGTGGCGGGGAGAGCAGCCGCCGTGAGGCACCGGGCCGGGGCCGGGGTTCCGCTCGCGGGGCGGCGCGCCCGGATGCCAGGGAGGGCGGGCGCGAGCGCGGCACGGCTCCTCGCCGGAAGAGAGAGGGGCTCCCCCGTTCGGAGCGAGCGCCCCGGCAGGAGGGCTCCCGTCGAGGGTCCGGCCAGGAGCGGAGTGGCCCCCGTGGCACGAAGCGCCCGGGTGGTAGGGGCGGAGAGCGCAGGGGCGGTCCTTCACGCGGGCCGGGCCCGTCTCCACGCGGCCGTGGTGGCGGAGGACGGCGGGGCCGGTAGGCGAGGGCGTCGGCTTCTGTAGCAAGGAGCCGACTCCAGAGCGGCCAGCAACTGCGTGCAAGCCTCGTCCCGCGACTCAATGCCAAACCTGGGTCTTGGTTGCTTGGAAGACGCCCCCCTCGGGTCGCCGCCTCTATGGCCCCGTCCCCTCTTTCTCTTTCTTCCTCTTGACAAGGGAGAAGGGGAAAAGGGCACGGTGATTGATATTTCGGTAATACACCGCGAGGTATCGCTCGCCGCCGATCTGAATGACGGTTTGGGCCGGGGGCTCGGCCTGACCGTTGAACCAGGCGTCTGCCTCCCCGCGAGTATTGAATACAACCGCTGCTGGCGGGAGGCCATCCCGCATCATCTCTTCGAGATGGAATTCAAGGGTTGGGTGTGGAATCAGCGCGCGGTAGTTGCGATCTCGAAAATACACAACAATGTGGTATTCGTCCGCAACCAACACATAGGCTGAGCCAGGCGGCCTTGGATTCGCTGCTAGCCAGGCATCTGCATCCTCTCGGGTGTCGAACGCAGCAACCACTCGAGCTGGAGCGTCTGACTGGATATCCTTCCGATAGTCTTCGAACTGGTCGGACAAGCCATCCCGCCAGATGAACCAGAGCGCGTCGATGGCGAGATCAAGCAACTCCTTTTCCTCTGATGACGGGGAGCTGTCATGACTCTTTCCCAGGAGTTCCTGCGCTTGAAGGATGCGGTCAAGAATCGTCACGGAGCCACCGCTACCTTGTCGCCTTGAGGCTTGCAAACAGCTTCGGACGATACCAATGCAGTCATTGGCACCAAGATACCGCGTCGGACAGAAGAGTCCGCAACCGAGCCGTCTCCGCAATGAGACTGAGCAACAGGTCGCCCGCATCCGTCTCGCCCCCGTGGCACGAAGCGCCCGGGGGGTAGGGGCGGAGAGCGCAGGGGTGGTTCTTCACGCGGGCCGGGCCCGTCTCCGCGCGGCCGTGGTGGCGGAGGACGGCGGGGCCGGTAGGCGAAAGCGCCGCGTCAGGGGCCGGACGGACCGGGCCGTTCCGCGCGCGCCTGGATGAGCACCTCGATGCCATCCAGGACTCGCTGCAGGCCGAACTCGAAGGCGTGCTGGGGATCGTGGGCCGCACCGTACGTGGCTCCCGCCGCCGCCCCGACCCTGGCCGCCGTCGGATAGCGGCTGGCGTCGAGGACCTTCTCCAGTAGCGGGGCATGTACCGCCCACCACTGCTCGTCCGTCATGCCGGTGTGCTGCTCGGCCTGCGCGGCCTCCACCGCGCGGCGTGCGGCGCCTTCCACGTGTCCGGCCACCAGGCTCACCACTGAGTCCATCTCCACCTCGGTGAGGCCGATTCCGGAGACCGCGCGCAGCTCGTAGTCGTACTTGGCGATTAGGTTCGGCCCCATCACCGGCCGGCTCGTCGCGATCTGCAGCATCCACGGGTGCCGGTGGTACAGCGCCCAGTTCTCCCGGGCGATCTGCTCGAGCCGGGCCCTCCATCCCCCGGCCACCTCCTCGGGTCTCGCCGTCTCGCCGTAGACCGTGTCCAGCATGACGTCGATCAACTCCGCCTTGCTCGGCACGTACGTGTACAGCGACATGGTGGCCACCCCCAGCTCGTCGGCGACCCGCCTCATGGACAAGGCCGCCAACCCCTCCGCATCGGCCACCTCCAGCGCTGTTCGGGCGATCTGCTCCACCGTCAGGCGGGGCTTGGGGCCTCGCTTCGGGCGCTGCTGACTCCCCCACAGCAGCTCGATGGTTCGCTGGGGATCTCCACTTCCGCTGTACTCGGTGCTCACCCCCTCATTCTGCCCTCTGATGAAAACTCTGTACGCCGTACGGTTTTGTGTTACGGTTAATTCCGTACCGCATACGGAGTTTTGAGGTTCGCATGGGCTCGAAGCAGTTGGTGGACGAGGAGATTCGACCCTTTCGCATCGCGATTCCCCAGGCCGAGCTGGACGACCTGCGCGAGCGGCTGCGCCGCACCCGGTGGCCGGATGAGATACCGGGAGCCGGTTGGGAGTACGGCGTGCCACTGGGCTACCTGAAGGAGCTGGCCGAGTACTGGCGCACCACCTACGACTGGCGCGAGCACGAGGCGCGGCTCAACGAGTTCCCGCAGTTCACCACCACCATCGACGGGCAGAACATCCACTTCCTGCACGTGCGCTCGCCCGAGCCCGACGCGCTGCCGCTGATCCTCACCCACGGATGGCCGAGCTCGGTCGTGGAGTACCTCGACATCATCGGCCCGCTCACCAACCCCCGCGCCCACGGGGGTGACCCCGCGCACGCCTTCCACCTGGTGATTCCCTCCCTGCCGGGCTACGGGCTCTCCGGGCCCACCCGCGAGGCCGGATGGGGGACTCGCCGCGTCGCCAAAGCCTGGGCCGAATTGATGAACCGGCTCGGCTACCGGCGCTATGGCGCCCAGGGGGGCGACTGGGGTTCGTGGATCTCCCGCGAGCTCGGCTTGCTTGCCCCCGAGCGGGTCATCGGCGTGCACACGAACGGGCTCATCACGTTCCCGTGTGGGGAGCCTTCCGAGCTGATCGGCCTGAGCGACATCGATCAGTCCCGGTTGGCGTACATGGACCACTACATGCGCGAGCTGTACGGCTACAAGAAGATCCAATCCACCCGGCCCCAGACGCTGGCCTACGGTCTGACGGACTCGCCGGTGGGCCAGCTCGCGTGGATTGTGGGGGTGTTCAAGGAATGGACTGACTCCACCGACACCCCCGAGGATGCCGTCGACCGGGACCGGCTCCTCACCAACGTGACGCTGTACTGGCTCACCCAGACGGCCAACTCGTCGGCGCGCTCCTTCGTCGAGACTCCGGACTCCCCTGATGAGGTGGATTTGTCGGTGGAGGTGAAGCCGTCCACGGTCCCCACCGGCGTGGCGGTCTTCCCCCGCGGCATCCTCCGGCCCGTGCGCCGGTTCGCCGAGCGCGACAACAAGAACATCGTGCACTGGTCCGAGTTCGACCGGGGCGGCACCTTCGCAGCCCTGGAGGTGCCCGAGCTTCTCATCGGCGACGTGCGGGAGTTCTTCCGCGGCTTGCGCTGAGCACGCCCCGAGGGGGTCCCTGTAGGTGGAGGGATGTGTCCGGGTTTTCACCCCGGGCCCCATCGGGACGTGGGAGGAGCCCCGGGGCGCGTTATGGTCGTGTGCCGCTCAGGAGGCCCGCCCGAGCCCGCCCATGAACGTCGTCTTCATCTCTCCCCACTTCCCGCCCCAGTTCTTCCACTTCGTCACCGCCCTGCGCGAGCGCGGGGTCAGCGTCCTGGGCATCGGCGACGCCCCCTACGACTCCCTCCGCCACGAGCTGCGCGAGTCCCTCTCCGAGTACTTCTTCACCCCCGACCTCCACGACTACGGCGCCCTCCTGCGCGCCACCGGCTACCTCACCTGGCGCCACGGCCGCATCCATCGCATCGACTCGCTCAATGAGACCTGGCTCGAGGTGGAGGCCCGCCTGCGCGAGGACTTCCACGTCCCCGGCCTCCTGCCCGCGGACATCGCCCGCCTGCGCACCAAGTTGGGCATGCGCGATGTCTTCAAGAAGGCGGGCGTCCCGCACCCCGATGGCATTCCCCTCAAGGATGCCGCCGGGGTGAAGGCCTTCGCCCGAAGTGTCGGCTACCCGCTCGTCCTCAAGCCCGACGTTGGCGTCGGCGCCGCCCGCACCTTCAAGGTCTCCTCGGATGCCGAGGTCGATGCCGCTTTCGCCTCGCCGCTCCCCCATTACGTGGCCCAGGCCTTCGTGAGCGGCACCATCGTCACCTATGACGGGCTCGTGGACCGTGACGGCCACATCGTCTTCCGCCTCAGCCACGAGTACAGCTCCGGCGTCATGGAGGTGGTGCTCGAGCAGCGCGACATCTCCTTCTGGAGCCTCCAGGAGATTCCTCCCGAGCTCGAGACGCTCGGCCGCCGCGCCGTGGCCGCGCTCGGCCTGCGCGAGCGCTGGTTCCACCTGGAGTTCTTCCGCCTCTCCGATGGCAGCTACGTCGCCCTCGAGGCCAACCTGCGCCCGCCCGGCGGCTTCATGACGGACATGATGAACTACGCGTGCGACATCGACGTGTACCGGCTCTGGGCCCGTCTCCTCACCGGCGACGACGTGCGCGACTTCCGCTACACGCCGAAGTACCACGTGTGCCACAGCGCCCGGCGCGCCAACCGGCGCTACCGCTACTCCCACGCGGAGCTGGTGACGAAGCTCGGCGACGCGCTCCTGCTGCACCGCGAGATGCCCGCCGTCTACCACAGCGCCATGGGCAACGAGATGTACCTCACCCGTCACGAGGACCTCGCCTCCATGCACGAGGCCGTGAACCTCATCCAGGCCCCCGCCTGACTCAGCGCTCCGTCCAGGTGAGCACGTAGGTGGTGCTCTCCTCTTCCTTGCGCACGATGGACGCACGGGGCTCCTCCGCGCCGCTGGCCCGCAGGAAGCCGACGAAGAGCGCCTCGGCGTAGCCCGGCGTGTCCAGCACCGAGTTCATCCACATCTCGTAGCTGCAGGGCCCCAGTTGCGTCAGCCGCACCTCGGTGTAGTTGTCCGAGGCCCGCAGCGCCTGGGCCATCTGGTACACCGTGCGCCGCGGGCCGAGCAGCCTCAGCAGCCTCATCAAGGCCCGTCCCACCAGCGTCTGGCCGTAGCCCTCCACGTGGTGCGCCGCGAGCTGGCGGAAGGCCTCTTCGCGCTGCAGGCCCGGGTACACCTCCTCGACGATGATGTGGAGGCACCGGTGCCACATGACCGCCCGGTACGCCGGGAGCAGGGGCCGGTCCAGGTCCAGCCCCACCTGCCGCAGCCGCTCGCGCAGCCGGGGCGTCACGCGCTCTCCCACTCCATGCCGGAGTAGGCCCTCCACCACCTGCACGAAGACCATCCGGTCTTCTCGCTTTACCTCGCGAGGCCGCACCTGGACCTCTCCGTCATCCCAGCAGCCAGCCCATCGCGACCGGCAGCCGCCGCTGCCACGCGGTCTCGTGGTGGAGCCCGCCCGGCTCGAGCACCAGGGCCAGCTCGTGGTCCGCGTACCCCAGCCGCTTGAGGTGGAAGTAGAAGTCGCGCGTGGCCTCTCCGTAGGGCAGCGGGACGCCGCCGGGGTCGATCCACTCGTCCGTCCCGGCGTCCAGGTAGATGCGCGACCAGCGCCGGCTGTGGACCGTCCAGTGCTGGAAGAGTTGGTACTGGCTCCACATCACCGAGGGCGACAGCGCCCCGATGCGGCCGAACACCTCGGGGTACCTCCAGCCGAGGTACAGCGACATCAGCCCGCCCAGCGACGAGCCCATGACGGCCGTCCACTCGGAGCCCTGGCGCGTGCGGTAGACGCTGTCGACGTAGGGCTTGAGCGTCTCGACGAGGAAGCGGGCATAGGCCTCGCCCCGGCCGCGCCTGTGGCTGCGGGGCTCGTCCCAGGGCGAGTACTCCTCGACGCGCCCGGGTCCCGAGTCGATGCCCACGATGATCCACGGCTCCGCGCGGCCCTCGCCCACCATGTTCTCCAGGGTGAGGTTGGCGCACCAGGTGTCGAAGAGGGCGGACTCGGGGTGGGCGAAGACGTTCTGCCCGTCGTGCATGAAGAGGACGGGGAAGCGGTGCTGGGGGGCCTGCTCATACCCTTCCGGCGTGTAGATGCGCACGGTGCGGGTGAAGCCCTCCTGCGGGGAGTGGAAGTTTCGGATGATGTGCACGTGACCCATGGGGGGTAGGGCGCCGACGGGCGGCAGGGCCGAACGATAGTAGGCCCTGGCATCTCCGGCCAACCCTCTGCGAGACGGAGCCGCTACGCCCGCGGTGTGGGCGGGTGCGGGCCTCGCGTCCCCAGCCTGGATGGGCTGTCCCACCCCGGGACACCTCGGAGGTGGGGCGCCCGAGGTGTCCTCGTTGGTCTCCTTCGTGCACAGCGCCCGCCGCGTGCGACGTGCCCGCCTGCCTGCCCTGCTGATGATGTGGTTGCTCCTCGCCGCGCCCGGCGCGCGTGCCGAGCCGTATGCGGTCGAGCTCGTCATCGAGGACGAAGCGGACCTGCGTGCGCTGTACGAGGAGGGGGTGCTCCCGGAGGAGGACTTCGAGACGCTGCGGGAGCTGCTGCGCACGGGCGTGGACCCGGGCACGGCCACGCGCGAGGCGCTGTACGCGCTGCCGGGACTCACGTGGGCGCAGGTGGATGCGCTGCTCGCGTACCGGGAGCAGGTGGAGGGTTCCTTCGCGCCCGAGGACCTCGTGGGCGCCGGGGTGCTCACCGCGGAGCAGCTTCAACGGTTGAGGCCCTTCCTCGCGGGGGAGGAGCGCGGGAAGGGGGTCGTCTCCGGGCGCGTGCGGCTGTCGACCGCCTATGGCGCGGCGGATGCGTTGGTGCCTCCGGTGCTGCTCCAGGCCCGGATCGACGGGCCCCTGGGATTCCAGGGCGGAGGCGTGGTCTCGCTGACCCGGCGCCGCCTGGGCCCGGTGCGCTACGACTCGCGACGCCGGGCGCTGGTGGCTGGACTTCCCAGCGCGGCGCTCCAACTGCCGAAGCTCCACGTGGGCTGGGAGGGCGAGCACGTCTCGGTGCTGGTGGGGACGTACCGGCTGGGCTTCGGACAGCGGCTCACCCTCGACACCACGGGCCGCCCGGCACCGGAGGGCTTTATGCCCGACGACGGCTTTCGCGCGCCCAGCGGCTCCGAGCGGCGCTGCATGCTGACGGGAACGGGCGCCTGCACGAGCGAGCGTGAGCAGGGACGCGTCACCCCGGACTTCGGCTGGACGGAGGGCTTTCGCGGCGTGGTGGGCACCGTGCATGGGCAGGCGGAGGGCGTGGTGCTGTCGTTCACGGGATTCGGCTCGTACCAGTCGAGAGACCTCTCCCAATACGAGCTGTTGGACACGAAGACCGGCAAGGCCCTGGACGTGCTCGCCGTGCTCCCTGGGATGCAGGTGCCAGGAGCCGCGCGCTTCGTCTCGCGCACCCTGCCGGATGTGTTCCACGAGCTGGCCGGAGGCGGCCATGCCTCCGTGGGATTCTCCCCGCGAGCCCGTGTGGGACTGACGGGGTGGGGCGCGTGGCCGGTGTGGGCGGTGGAGGGCGTGTCGCTCGACTTCCAGGAGCACTCCCGCTACCCCGAGGGCGGTAGTTACGGCGCGGTGGGCGTGGAGGCCGCATGGGGCTCCGGGCCGGTGGACCTGTTCTTCGAGGGGGCGCACTCGGGCAGTGGCTTCGGAGCCGTCCAGCGTACGGTGCTCGGTGATTCGAGACGGGAGCTGGAGCTGACGCTGCGCTACTACGGGCGCGACTTCACCAATCCCTACAGCCGCGCCGTCTCCGGCCCCGACGAGTCCGAGGGCCTGCGCGCGAGCAACGAGCTGGGCGCCCGGCTGCGCTACCTCCATCGCACGGAGGACGGTGCGTGGCGCCTGGTGGGACGGATGGATGTGTGGACGCAGCCTCCCGGGGGCGAGGCTCCTGGCGCCGTCCACCTGGGGGCCTCCGCGCGGGTGGACTACGTGGGCGTGCCGGAGCTTCAGCCCTCGGTGTGGGTGGAGCATCGCAACAAGGACCTCGGCCAGAACGGGCCCGGGCTGTGCTTCTCGGGAGACACGGAGTGCGCCGGCGAGCAGTACCGCGTCGCGGGCCGCGTGCGATTCGAGGCCACGGAGAGCCTGTCGCTGGCCGTGCAGTACCAGCACACCCTGGTGGGCACCCGCCAGCGCTCCGAGACCTTCCAACAGGATGGCCGGGCCCAGCTGGAGCTCCTCTTCCGTCCGCTGCCGTCGCTGCGCCTTCACGGGCGCGCGAGCTGGCAGGACGAGGACCTCTCCGAGAACACCCGGCTCACGCAGACGCTGCGCGCCTCGCTGGAGGTGGCGTGGGCCGCCGTCTCCGGGCTGACCGCTCGCACACGGTACGAGCTCGCGCTGGACCTGAAGGCGCCCGTGGGCTCGCGCACGCCCCCCGCGCCGCCGCAACACCTCTTCCGGCTGGAGCTGGAGAGCCGTTTCTAGATGGAGCCGACCTTGATGCAATCCGTACCCATTCGTTGTCTGTCCATGGCCCTGGTGCTTGCCAGTGGTGCCTGTGACCTTCCCTTCACGGACTCGGAGCCCGCCTGCGAGGGGTGGAAGCCCGGAGACGTCGTCATCACCGAGCTGCTGCCGGACCCCGAGGGCGCCGACACCGGGCAGGAGTGGGTGGAGCTCCACAACCCCGGGCGCTCGGCGGTGGACCTGCGCGGGCTGCTGCTCTACGCGGCGCGCCCGGATGGCTCACAGGAGCGGGCGTACCTCTTCGAGGCGTCCGTGCCCGTGGCGGCTGGTGACTACGTGGTGCTCGGGGACGTGCGCTCCGGAGCTCCTCCAGCCCACGTGGACCACGCGTATGGTGACACCCTGGGCTCCCTGGGGAACTCGGGAGGGCTCGTCGGGCTGCGCTGTGGGGACGTCGTCGTGGATGAGGTCCACTACAGCGGGCCTATCCGTTCTGGTGTGGCGCGCATCTACGACGGAAGGCTCGTCCCGGACGCGGCGGACAACGACGACGCGAGCCGGTGGTGTGACGCACCTGCCTCCGCTTCGGGCACTGGAACGAGGGCGAGCCCCGGTGAAGCGAACCCGGCTTGTGCGAGTCCGCTCGGAGGCTCGGATGGCGGTGTGTCCGCTGACGCGGGGGTGAACCCGGATGCGGGAGTGCCTGCGAGTACGTGCCTCTCTCCACGCATGGGGACATCCCGGAGCCTGTCGCGTCCCCGCCCCGGTGACCTGGTCCTCACGGAAGTCATGGCCGATCCCAAGGCCGTGGCGGACACCTCGGGTGAGTGGGTGGAGGTGTATGCCCTGCGCGATGTGGACCTCAATGGTGTGATCCTCGCCAACGAGGGCAGTGGCCGGGCCGTGCTCGGCGACTCGAGGTGTCTGGAGTTGCGGGCGGGGTCGTACGGAGTGCTCGCGCGCAACGGCGACTCCACGGTCAACGGGGGACTGCCTCCGGTGCTGGGGACCTTCTCGTTTGGTTTGAGCAACAGCCCGGAGGCGCATGCGCTTCGCCTGTCCCTGAACGAGGTGCTGCTCGATGAGGTGTCGTGGATGAGCGCCGCGACGCCCGGTGTGTCCCGGCAGCTCGACCCGGCGCTCAGGGACTCCGCGCGCAACGATGCGCCGGAGAGCTTCTGCCTGACCCCCAAGGATGTTCGCTATGGCCTGGGCGACTGGGGCACCCCCGGAGCGGAGAATCGTCCATGCGCTCCGTGAGTGGCTGGCGGGTGTTCCTGGTGATGCTCGGGCTGGTGCTCATCTGCCTGTGCGCGTGCGGCTCGGAGTCCGCCTGTGGCCCGGGCGCGGGCGTGGTGTCGCGGGTCGTGGACGGTGACACGCTCGTGCTCCAGAGCGGTGAGCGCGTGCGCTACCTGCTCGTGGACACCCCGGAGACGACGAACGGCAAGCACGAGTGTTTCGGCTCCGAGGCCCGCGACTTCAACCGCTCGCTCGTCGAGGGGCGCAACGTGCGGTTGGAGTATGGCGAGGCGTGCACCGACCGCTATGGGCGGCTGCTCGCGTACGTGTCCGTGGACGGGCGCGAGGTGAACTCGCTCCTCGCCGAGGGTGGATATGCCTGTGTCCTCTACGTGTCTCCCGCGGGCAGGTCGCGGCGCGCGGAATTCGAGGCGCTCGAGTCTTCGGCTCGGCAGGCCGGGCGTGGGATGTGGGGCACGTGCTCCGCCGTCCCGTGTGCACGGTGAGGAGGGGAAGACCCTCTCCGTTTGAAAAGGTCACACCAGGTACGCGGAGGGCAGGAACTTCTTCTTGTAGTCCTTGAACTGCACCTGGATTCCCTGCAGCGTGCTGTAGAGGAGATCGATCTCGAGCTCGGTCAGGGTGCCCTTGAGGATGGTCGCGGGGCAGGAGGTCTTCGGCTTCCCCTGTGCATAGAGCTCGTCGAGCCACACCTTGAGCTTGTCCAACGAGGACTGCTCATTGGCCCCGTACAGGCCGATGACGTTCTTCGTCAGCAGCCGGAAGAAGAAGGGGTAGCCCCCGTCCAGCGCGTCGTGGAGCGCCGAGTGGTCGGTCGCCGAGAACAGGAACGCATCCAGCTGCTTCTCCTGAAGAGCGATCCGGTCCTTGTGGAGCTGGGTGTGTTTCTGTTTGGCATCGGCCAGCTCGGTCTCCAGCGTCGTCACCCGGTTCTGCCAGTACTGGTTGTTGGGGAACTTGGTTTTCTTCTCGCGAGCCTCCGCCAGGCTCTTCTCGAGAGTGACCGGGTTCTTGTTGCTGCTCAACGCACTGGCGTCCTGCCACCACTGGGTAATGCCATCATCCAGTTCGTTCTCCCGTGCCTTCGGGAAGGAGCCGCCCACGGTCACCGGGAGCATGCGTGCACCGGTCTCCGAGGTCCCTTCCTCCAGGTAGATGGTGGGCACGCCGAGGTAGGCTGCCTTCTCCATCTCGCCCGAGCGCAGGCCAATCTGCACGAGGGGGATGCCTTGTGCCGACAGGCGCCGGAAGAGCTGCCACAGCAGGAAGAGCTGCCGGATACGCCGCTTGGGACCGCCGAACCATTCATGGCGGTTCCAGAAGTTGATGAGGTTGCTCTCCTCCCCCTTCTGGTAGGCCGAGGCCTCCTTCTTGGAGCTCACGGCCAGGTACTCGTCGAAGAACAGCTCGTCGCCGATCGGGATGACACTGAAGTTCATCTTCTGGGCGATGAAGCGCACGGTCTCGAAGAGCTGCGGTGTCATCAAGTGGTGCGGGTTGCGCTTCTTGCCGTGGAGCTTCCAGAACAGCTCGTCCACGAGATGCCCGCGCTGCTTGCGCTGCTTGAGGTCCTCGAGGTCCTGGGCGGACAACTTGCCCAGCTCCTCGCGCTCTTTCTTGTTGAGGCTGCGCACCCAGAGAAGGATGACTCCGTTGGGCTTCTTCTTGAGCTCCGTCGCGGCCAGCGTGTGGGCGAGCCGTTTCGAGCGGCCGGCCGCGTCCTGGTGCAGGGCGGAGTGGTTGATGGAGGTCCAGATGGAGCGGAGCACCGAGGGGAGCTTGTCGTTGCGGATCTTCTTCGCGACGAGGCGGGTGCTCGCGCCTACCTCGACGATATTGGCGCACTCCTTGGCGTTGATGTAGGGCAATCCGGCCGTCTCGTACCACTGCTTCAACAGGGCCCTCTGTTCCTGCTCCTTCTGGGGCCCGCCTTCCTTCTCGAAGAGCCTGGCGTTGACGAGCCACTTGCAGACCTGGTTGGGATCATACGAGCGCTTGCCGTCCTGGGCCCGCCCGTTGCCGACGGGCAGCGGGCGCACGAGCGCGAGCCGCTCCAGGTCGTCGCGCTTCTTCTTCTCCGTCTCCTGCTGGTAATCCGCGCTGCAGACCACCAGGGCGACGAGCCGCTCCTTCGGGACGCCGAGCCCCCGGTACAGCTCCAGCTTCTCCAGGCAGCCCGTGTCCTCGGGGGAGGTCACGAAGATGAGGCGGCTGGAGGGTTCCACGACGAGCGCCATGCCGACGCCGTAGGTGTCGCCGGACTGATTGGAGTTCTGGCAGATAATCTGCCCCATGGGAGCCAGGGTGTTCGTGTTGCATCCGGGACACTTGGCGGACCAGACGTCGTGCTTCTGCATGCTGATCCGGCCGCAGGCCTTCTTGATGCATTTGAACTTTGCCCAGGCCATGTGGTGCTCCCGCTCTGAATGGAGGAATCTCGACCAGGGCTGACTGTAGGGCTACCCGTTTCCTGGGTGCAATCCGCGGCACCCCCTGTGTCAGAGGTGTCTTGTGAGGGAAGCGCGGTGGCGTTCTCGGTGAAGAGGGCTCGGGCCCGAGGGCAATCGCGCTATGACCTGGAAACGGCCCGCACGGCCGGAGGAGGGTGCTGGGTGTTCGCGCTCGAGGGCGTGTCCAAGCGTTTCGGTGAGACGTGGGCGCTGCATCCGCTCGACCTGCGTGTGCCCGAGAGTCGCACCACCGTTCTTCTCGGCCCGAGCGGCTGTGGCAAGTCCACCCTGCTGCGCCTGATGAACGGCCTGCTCCGGCCCGACACCGGTCGCGTCCTCTTCCGGGGCCAGCCCCTGCGCGACGAGGACCTGCTCACCGTCCGCCAGCGCATCGGTTATGCCTTGCAGGGTGGTGGGCTCTTCCCGCACCTCACGGCCGAGGGCAACGCCACCCTCATGGCCCGCTATTTGAAGTGGTCCGGGGACCGCGTCCGCGCCCGGCTGCACGAGCTCGTCGAGCTCACCCGTTTTCCTTCGGAGGCCCTCGGCCGCTACCCGGGCCAGCTCTCCGGGGGACAGCGCCAGCGCGTCAGCCTCATGCGCGCGCTGATGCTCGACCCGGATGTGCTCCTGCTCGACGAGCCGCTCGGCGCGTTGGACCCGATGATCCGCTACGAGCTGCAGGGAGACCTGCGCGACATCTTCGCCCGGCTCGGCAAGACGGTGGTGCTCGTCACCCATGACCTGGGCGAGGGGGCCTTCCTCGGTGACCACGTGGTGTTGATGCGCGAGGGCCGCATCGTCCAGGAGGGCCCGCTCGCCGAGCTGGAGCGTGCTCCCGCGGACCCGTTCGTCACGCGCTTCTTCCAGGCCCAGCGCCTGCCCTTCGAGGGCCACCACTCATGAGGGGGCTCGCCGCTTGTCTGCTGCTCGTGCTCGCCGCGTGCTCCGGTGCCTCCTCGGAGGAACGTGGGGTGCGCGTGGGCTCCAAGAAGTTCACCGAGTCCGTCATCCTCGGCGACATGGTGATGCAGCTCGCCCGGAGCACCGGCGCTCGGGCCGAGCACCGGCGCGAGCTCGGAGGCACCCAGGTGCTCTGGCAGGCGCTGCGGCGCGGGGAGATCGACGTCTACCCCGAGTACACCGGCACGCTGCGCCAGGAGATCTTCGCCGGCCGGCCCCTGCCCGATGACGAGGCCCTGCGTCAGGCACTCGCCGCCGAGGGGCTGCGCATGAGCGCGCCCCTGGGCTTCAATGACACGTATGCGCTCGGCATGAAGGAGGCCGAGGCCGAGCGTCTGGGCATCCGGACTCTTTCGGACCTGCGCCAGCACCCGGAGCTGCGCTTCGGTTTCAGCAACGAGTTCATGGATCGCGCCGACGGCTGGCCCGCCCTGCGCTCGCGCTATGCGCTGCCCCAGCGGGACGTGCGCGGGCTGGACCACGATCTGGCCTACCGGGGCCTGGAGAGCGGAGCCATCCAGGTGACCGACCTGTACTCCACCGACGCGGAGATCGCGTACTACCACCTGCGCGTCCTCGAGGACGACCTGAGGCACTTCCCCGCGTACGACGCCGTGCTCGTGTACCGTGCGGACCTGGCCGAGCGCGCTCCCGAGGTGGTGGCCGCGTTCCGCCGGCTGGAGGGCCGCATCTCCGAGCCCGAGATGGTGGAGCTCAACGCCCAGGCGAAACTTCAGCGTGTCCCCGAGTCCCAGGTGGCCGCCATGTTCCTGGAGCGGGAGCTCGGCCTGACGGTGACGGTGAGTGACGAGAGCGTCCTCGCGAGCCTGTGGCGCCACACGCGCGAGCACCTGTTCCTGGTGGGCCTGTCGCTGCTGGCGGCCATCGCGGTCGCGGTGCCGCTGGGCGTGCTGGCGGCGCGCAGGCCGAGGCTCGGGCAGGGAGTGCTCGCGCTGGCGGGTATCATCCAGACGGTGCCCTCCCTGGCGCTGCTGGTGTTCATGATTCCGCTGCTGGGCATCGGCTCGAGGCCCGCCATCGTGGCGCTGTTCCTCTACAGCCTGCTGCCCATCATCCGGAACACCGCGGCGGGGCTCTCGGGTATTCCCGCGGAGGTGCGCGAGTCCGCCGAGGCGCTCGGGCTGCCGCCGGGTGCTCGCCTGCGCCTGGTGGAGCTGCCCATGGCGGCCCCGTCCATCCTCGCGGGCATCCAGACGTCCGCCGTCATCAACGTGGGCACCGCCACACTGGGGGCCCTCATTGGTGCCGGGGGCTACGGACAGCCCATCCTCACCGGCATCCGGCTGGATGACACGGCGCTCATCCTCCAGGGGGCCGTGCCCGCCGCGGTGCTCGCGCTGCTCGTCAGCGGGCTGTTCGAGCTCATCGAGCGGCTCGTGGTGCCCCGGGGGCTGCGGCTGTAGGCTCATCCGGCTGTGAGGCAAGTCTCAGTTTCGTCTCACGTCTTGACGCCATGCGGCGATGAGCGCCCGCGCGACGCAGGCGGTTTGGAGATGTCGAGACTGGTGCTAGGGTTCAGGAGCCCTTGGCAGGGCGCTGTCCCTGGGGGGCGACCCGGATGTTTCCTCATCTCTCGCAAGGAGCAGTCCATGGGTTTGTGCAGTGATCCCGCCATCACCTATCTCAAGCGTCTCGGCTACAACGTCGTCCGGCTCCCGCGTGAAGGAATCCAGCCCCTGCATCTGCTGGGTCAGCAGCGAGGGACCGTGGAATACCTCGGCTCGCTCGAGAAGCTCATCACCCAACCTCCATCCGAGCCTCCAGCCATCACCCGAGACCAGGCCGCGGCTGGCATCAACGGCCAGAAGACGGAAAACCTGTCGTTCAGCATTGGGATCAACATCCTCAAGAGCGTGCTGGCGCAGTTCGGCGCCGGGGCCGGTATCGAGGCCCAGTACAACCAAGCGCGCAAGGTGCGCTTCGAGTTCAGCAACGTCCTGGCCGACTCCGTTGAGCCCCTGGCCGTGGGTCAGTTCCTCAAGATGGCCGAGGTGGATGCCGACAACCCGGTGCTGAAGCAGTACGTACTTGGCAATGGGCGCCTGTATGTGATTACCCAGGTCATCAAGTCGAATGAGTTCACTGTCGCGGCCGAGAAGTCGGGTGGTGGCAGCATCCAGCTCGACGTGCCGGAGATCCAGAAGGTCGTCGGCGGCAAGCTGAAGGTGGAGGCCTCGGTCAGCAGCCAGAGCACGGTGACATACAAGGGCGAAAAGCAGCTCGTGTTCGGGTTCAAGTGCTTCGAGATCGGCGTGAAGAACGGGGAGATCACCCTGTTCGCCTCCCAGCCTGGTGCCATCGCGATGGCGCTCGATGCCGCTGGAGGTGTCATGCCGAGCGATTCCGCCCTCCTCGACGAGGGCGGTCTGCTGGACCTCGAGGGCTTCTGAGGCCCGGCCAGAACTGACTGACACTGGGGTGGAGGAGGACGGACCATGTCAGATGATGACAAGCGGCACATGGAGCTGGCGCGGCTGCTCGTGTCCTTGTTTCCAGGACGAAAGCTGAATGGCTTCCTGGTTGGACTCCTCCACTCCCTCTCAGGTAGGTATCGATTGCCCAAGGAGCTGCGAGGGGATCGTGTTCCTTCCAGCTCCAAGCTCGCGCGATTCATCGGCACCTTGGACCGAGAGCGTCACATCCATTCGTACTTCTGGGACCTGCTCCGCCGGGAGCGGCCATCGCGGGTGGGTGACATCGACCGCGTGGCCCGTCTGTGGGAAGAGGAGGGCCATTGGAAGGGGCTCGAAAGTCTCCGGTTCCCGGCCGGCGAGGTCTTTCCCCAGGTGGCTCGTGGGTCGAGCGACAACAACGGGGCCCCGCCTCTGTCCTTTACCCTCTCTCATGGGGACCCCAAGTCCGACCCGGAGCCGTCCTCCCCCTCCCGCCTGGTGAACACCGGGCTCAGCGAGGCCGAACGGCCCGAAAGCCCGTTGGCCTCGGACCAGTGCCTCGTCACCAGCCACGCATATTTCTTCTGGCTGGAGGTGGGCGCGTGGATCGAGGGCTCCATCGAGGATGAGCCCGTATCTCTTCCCGAGGATCTGCCGTCCGGAGCACGGCTCCGGGTCGTGCTGTTCAGCAGCCCGGGGGGGCTCGTGCTGCAGCCAGACGCGGATCAAGGAGTGTTGTGCATCGAGGGTGATGGCCGCGTCGTGGTGGAGCGCCCGGCCTGCGTACCTCCGGCGCTTCAGTCGCGGGAGTTGGCGGACCGGCGATTGTTCTTCCCGCTTCGCACGCCCCAGGCGCCGGGCACCTACCGGCTGCGCTGTAACATCCATCATGAAGGGCTCCTGGTGCAGTCACGTGACGTAGTGCTCACCGTGGCGGAGCAGCCCCAGCGCCAGAGCGAGGCGCTGCGCTCCCGGGTGGACTACGCCCTCTCCCAGACCCTCAGCCCTACCCACCTGCGCCAACTCGGCTCCGCTACGCTCAGCGTGCTGCTCAACGACGACGACTGGGGCACCCATGGCTTCCGGTTCGTGGGCGGCGATGACTACCGCTCCTCGGTCCACCTGGACGACGCCATGCTCCAGGAGATGATCAGTCTGGCGCGTGGGGCATTCCGGCGCGCTTCCTGGGGAAGCAAGGAGCGTTACGAGGCGCTCCCCTCGCGTCCTCCCTACCGCTACCAGGGCGCGCAGTCGGAGGCGCGGCTGCGCGAGGACCTCGTGATGATGGCGCGCATTGGCCGCCAACTGTATGACCGTGTGGCCGAGCAGCTCGGCCAGGGCGCGGACGGTGCGGATGCGCTGCGGGAGCGGATGCGCCTTCCCGGGCACATCCAACTCGCCCTGAAGCAGGGGGCCCGTCACCTGGTGCCTATTTCGATCTTCTACGACCATCGTCTCGACGTGGCGTTGAAGGACTTCACCTTGTGCGAGGCGTTCATCCGCGCTTCGGTGGCCAGCGAACCGTTGGAGAAGAGTCCGTGCTTCCAGGGCGATTGTCCTCACCGCGAAGACCGGGATGTGGTCTGTCCGAGTGGCTTCTGGGGCTTCCGGCACACCCTTGCGCTTCCCTTCGGCATGGCGGCCCAGGGCGAGCGGGGGCTGATGGATCTACCCGGCGTGCTGCGCATCCGTGACACGCCCGCGTTGCTCATCGCCGTGTCCGAGGACCCCGACTTCGTATTGCGCGACAACCATCTCATGCGGCTGCAGGCCATGTCGGGAGTGGCGCCCATCCAGGTCGCCCGCAGCCGCGAGAAGGCCCTGGAGTTGCTTCGTCAGCAGGGCAGCCACCTCGTGTACTTCTACTGCCATGGCGGGGTCGACGCCGAGACCCGGGCGCCCTTCCTGCAAGTCGGCCCTCTCACCGACCCGTATATCTTTCGGGATACCTTGAGAGTGTATGACATTCGTTGGCGCGACCCAGCTCCCCATCCGCTGGTCTTCATCAACGGTTGTCACACCACCGAGCTCGAGCCCGAGCAGGCCATCGAGCTCGTATCGGGCTTCGTGGAGCGGGCCGGAGCGGCGGGGGTAATTGGCACGGAGGTCACCATCTTCGAGCCTCTGGCGGTTGGCTTCGCCTCCCGCTTCATGGACGCCTTCCTGCGACGGAGACTGTCGCTGGGTGCCTCCGTGCGCGAGGCGCGCCTCGGCATCCTGCAGCACGATTTCAACCCACTCGGGCTCGTGTACCTGCCCTTCGCCCTGTCCTCCCTTCATCTCGCGGGGGAGGCCAGTGAGGGCACATCCGTGGCGGGTGGGGCGGGAGCTCTGGTCACTCCGCCAGCCTGAGCGCCGGCCAGGAGGTGGGGTTGGTGTTCCTCCCACGAAAGGTGTGGTCGGGAGGTTGTCGGCTCAGATGGCGCGCCGGGCCCGTTGCCGCCGGGCCGCCATCACCGCCAGGGCCAGCACGAGCAGTGGCACGCCAATCACGACAGGCCACAACCAGAGCGGAGGTCCGGCCTGCACCACCGCGCGCAGCTCCGTGCCCTTGCTGGTTTCGTTCGCCAGGTCCACCAGGTTGTACTTCCACTCCACGGTGTCCTTCTTCTCGTTGAGCGTGCCGTTGGTCTCCGGGATGGATTGTCCGTGCACTCGGACGATGTAGTAGTGGTTGCCGAGCAGCGCCCGGGCCATCTGTGTCCCGAAATCCCTGGCTGCCTGCTCCGCCGGATTCTTCGTCCCATTCGGAGTCCCGGGTTGCTCCTTCGGCTCGCCGAACTGTTGCACGAAGACGTACTCGCCGAGCCCCCGGCGCTCGATGCGGAAGGCGAACTCCGCCTTTCCCTGCTTCGCCGTGGTGCTGCGGTCCATCGCCCGCTTCTGCAACTCGCCCAGCCGGGTGGCGTCCTTCACCGTCAGGTCATAGACGAGGTGCTGCTGCCCGTCCTGCTCGTACTCCCGGAACTCGAACTTCGTCACGTCCGGGTCCTTCTTCAGGTCCTCCTCGGTGGCCCGGGCCTCCGCGCGCATCTCCTCCAAGGGGTCCTTCCCCCTCGCCCGTGCGAGGTCGAGGAACGACTTCGGCAGGCCCACGTCGAACACCACGCGTCCCGAGCCATCGGGGAGGATCCACAGTTCCTGGAGGAGATCGAAGCAGCCGGTGAGTGAGAGGAGCGCCAGCGGTGCGAGCAGCCACCGCAGGCGCGGCAGGGGGCGGGCAGAGCGTGAGTCCATGGCCCCCGATGTTTTCACACCCCGAAGAGGGATGCTCCAGGTTGCGCACGCACGTGGTGATTGGCCCGCTGGACGTGACTCTGGAGGAGCACCGGATCGTCCACCGTGGGAGGCTCGATCCAGGAGTCCTCGAGTCCCCCGGGCTTGATGGCCATGGACGTTGGTCGAGGTGCACTCCTGCCTACTACCGGGAGGCGAGCGCGGCGTGGGCCGCGGCCAGCCGTGCGATGGGCACGCGGTACGGCGAGCAGGACACGTAATCGAGCCCGAGCCGGTGGCAGAAGGAGATCGTCTTCGGGTCTCCGCCGTGCTCGCCGCAGATGCCGAGGTCCAGCCCCGGCCGCGTCTTCCGGCCGAGCTTCACCGCCAGCTCCATGAGCGACCCCACGCCCCGCTGGTCGAGCGTGGCGAAGGGGTTCTCCGGGAGGATGCGCTTGTGCAAGTACTCGCTGAGGAAGCCTGTCTCCGCGTCGTCGCGCGAGATGCCGTAGGTCGTCTGGGTGAGGTCGTTCGTCCCGAAGGAGAAGAACTCCGCCTCCTCGGCGATCTGATCCGCCGTGAGCGCCGCCCGGGGAACCTCGATCATCGTCCCGAACTGGTACGCCACCTTCTGGCCCTGCTCCTTCATCACCGCGCGGGCCTCGGACTCGAGCGTCTCCTTCTCCACGCGCAGCTCGTTGCTGTGCGCGATGAGCGGAATCATGATCTTCGGCAGGACGCGCATGCCCTCCCGGGCGCACTGGCAGGCCGCCTCGAGGATGGCCCGCACCTGCATGCGCACGAGCGACGGCAGGTGGATGCCCAGCCGCACCCCGCGCAGGCCCAGCATGGGGTTGGCCTCGCGCATCGACTCCACCGCCTCCAGCATGCGCCGCTTCCGGGCGAGCTGTTCCTCCAGCTCCGCCGTCCCGGGCCTTCCCTTCCGCAGCTCCAGCCGCGTCTCCAGCTCGGTGACGTCGTGCAGCAGGCCGTCGTGGTTGGGGAGGAACTCGTGCAGGGGTGGGTCGAGGAGGCGGATGGTGACGGGCTGGCCCTCCATCGTCCGGAACAGCCCGAGGAAGTCCTCCCGCTGGAAGGGCAGCAGCCTCGCGAGCGCCTCGTCACGCTCGGCGTCGGTGCGGGCCAGAATCATCCGCTGCACGTGTGGCAGACGGTCCTTCTCGAAGAACATGTGCTCGGTGCGGCACAGCCCGATGCCCTCCGCGCCGAGCTCCCGGGCCTTCCGGGCATCGCGCGGGTAGTCCGCGTTCGCGTACACGCCCAGCTCGCGGAAGTCATCGGCCCACTTCAGGAGCTTCAGGATGTAGGGGTCCTTCAGGTCCGGAATGAGGGTCTCGAGCCGGCCCGCGAAGACCTCGCCGGTGGTGCCGTCGATGGACACGGTGTCCCCCTCGCGCAGCACGCGCCCGGCCACGGTGAGTTGCCGCCGTTCGCAGTCCACCTCCATCTCCGAGACCCCCACCACCGCGGGTTTGCCGAACTGTCTCGCCACCAGCGCCGCGTGGCTGGTGCGCCCGCCTCGGCTGGTGAGGATGCCCCGGGCCGCCAGCATGCCGTGCACGTCGTCCGGCTTCGTCTCGGGCCGGACCATGATGACGGCCTTCTTCTCTTCCCGGCTCCAGCGCTCGGCGGTGTCGGCGTCGAAGGCCACCACGCCGCTGGCCGCTCCGGGTGACACGTTCAGCCCCGTGGCGAGCAGGTCCCCCCGCTCCCGGGCCGCCTTCTTGTCGTCGGGCGCGAACTGCGGATGCAGGAAGAAGTCGAGCTGCTCTGGCTTCACCCGGAGGACGGCCTCCTCGCGGCGCAGGAGCCGCTCCCCGACCAGCTCCACCGCGATGCGCACCGCCGCCTGGGCCGTCCGCTTGGCATCGCGTGTCTGCAGCACCCAGAGCCTGCCCTGCTCGATGGTGAACTCGACGTCCTGCACGTCCCGGAAGTGCCGCTCGAGCTTCTGGCAGATGCGCCCGAGCTGCGCGTAGAGCTTCGGGTGCAGCTCCTTCAGGGCGGAGATGCGCAGCGTGGGGCGGGCGCCCGAGACCACGTCCTCGCCCTGGGCGTTGGAGAGGTAGTCGCCTTCCATCTCCCGCTCGCCGGTGGACACGTTGCGCGTCGTCACCACGCCCGTGCCCGAGTCCTCCCCCCGGTTGCCGAACACCATGGTGACGATGTTCACCGCCGTCCCCAGGTCATGCGGGATGCCAGCGGCGTTGCGGTAGTCCACGGCGCGCTTGCCCTTCCAACTGCGGAAGACGGCCTCGGTGGCCAACCGGAGCTGCTCCACCGGGTCCTGCGGAAAGTCGCGGCCGGCCTTCTCGCGGATGAGGCTCTGGAAGGCCTCGGTGATGGCCTTCAGGTCCTCGAGGGGAAGCGCCGAGTCGTTCTGGAGGCCCCGCTGGTGCCGGTACCGCTCCAGCACCTGCTCGAAGGGCTCATGGGGTAGTCCGAGCACCACGGTGCCGAACATCTGCACCAGCCGCCGATAGGCGTCCTGGGCGAAGCGCGCATCCCCCGTCTCGGAGGCGAGACCCTCCACGACGGCGTCGTTCAGCCCGAGGTTGAGCAGGGTATCCATCATCCCGGGCATGGAGAACTTCGCGCCGGAGCGGCAGGACACGAGCAGCGCGTTCTCCGGGTCCCCGAACGAGCGGCCGGTCCGCTTCTCCAGCTTGCGCAGGGCCGCGAGCTCCTGCGCCCAGAGGCCCTCGGGGAACCGGCTGCCCTCGGAGAGGAAGGCGTTGCAGGCCCGGGTGGTGACGACGAAGCCGGGCGGCACGGGGAGCCCGATGCGGACCATCTCCGCGAGGTTGGCCCCCTTGCCGCCGAGGAGGTCCTTCATGTCCGCGCGGCCCTCGTCGAAGAGGTACACCCACTTCTCCCGGGAGGCCGGGCGGGCGTGGGAGCTCCGGGGCGAGCGGGCGAGCCGGGGTGAAGGGCGGGACCGGGTCCGGGTCTTGCGGAGCGGGGTCTTCCGGGGACGGGTAGGCATGGGGGCTCCGTGGGACTGCGTGAGGACCACGCAAGGGGAGCCACGTCACTTCCCGCGCCAGGACGCCCTCCGAGGGAGGGAGCACCGCCCGGCGTGCGATTCTCGAGGCCCCTTTCCTGGAAGCTGGGGGTGGGGCGC
Source organism: Vitiosangium sp. GDMCC 1.1324 (assembly GCF_003044305.1). Lineage (GTDB taxonomy): Bacteria > Myxococcota > Myxococcia > Myxococcales > Myxococcaceae > Archangium. Next base: position 137,757 of record NZ_PZOX01000012.1, read on the forward strand.
TCGGCCGCGCAAGCCGGGCGGGCGGTGGACGGCCTACCGGAGCACGAACAGGGCGAAGACCAGGCCCGCCCCGAGCACCAGCACTCCGAGCACCCGGTTCCACAGGCCGGTCCAGGAGGAGATCTCCTCCCCGTCCTCGGTGCGCACCTGCTTCAGGTCGACCTGTTGCGAGACGCCGCGGCGGAACCAGCCCACCACCTGCACGCGCTGCTGGGCCAGCTTGCCCACGCGCCGCGCGGCGAACCACCAGTTGCCCAGCGGGCCGAACGGCGACTCGTAGTTGAGCAGGATGAGGCCGCCCTTGGGGTCCTCCAGCGTCATGTCCTCGCCGAGCTTGTTGCCCGCGTCCGCGCGTCCCACCACCGTGCCCTGGAGCGTCACCGGCCGCCCCTTGAGCGGCGAGGCATACGGGTCACTCATCAGCTCCAGCACCGACGTGGCCTGGGCCTCGCCCGTCGCGCCGAAGCTGTAGAAGCCCTTGAGGGTCATTCCCAGGCCGATGCCGAAGAGGGTGAGCACCAGGAGCGCCCCTCCGACGCCCACCTGACCCACGGCCATGCTCACCAGGCCGCTCATGATGAACAGGGCCGCGAGCAACTGGGGCGCGAAGTAGATGGCGAGCTCGAGGAAGAAGGTGCCGTACATGCGCTGCATGTCGAGCGCCTGGCCGTACAGGTCCACCTTGTCGAACGACATGAGCGGGCGCTGGCCCAGGGCCGAGGCCTGTTCGCCGAGGGCGCGGATGCGCTTGCCGGTGAGCGGGTGGGTGGAGCTGATCTCACTGACGGCGGCCCACGGGTTGTACAGGTCGAACAGCATCACCTTCTCGATGCGCTGCACGCCCTCGAGCGAGACGGCCGCCCGCAGGGGAGCGGCCCCCTCCTTCGGCAGGGGCGCCGCCACGGAGGAGCCCGCCTGGGCGTGGGCGAGTGCTGGCGTGGGAGTGGACGGCGAGCCCTGGGCGACCTGGAAGGCGAAGCCCGCGCTGGCGGCGGACTTGGGGTCGGCGATGCCCATGGCGCGCGTGCCGCCGAGGAACTTCTCCGTGAAGTCCGTCTTCTCCTGCCGGGTGATGCCGTAGGCGACCTTCACCAGCGCCATGGACAGGGCGTTGGGGTTGCCCGTCTCCGCGGCGGCGAACTCGTCCGCGTAGTACTCGCGGGTGCGCGACAGGTACATGAGCAGGTACTGGGACACCCACCAGAACAGCAGCGCCACGAGCGCCAGCGGCATGGCGGGGCGCGAGTTGTTCTTGCCGCGGATGTTCTTGGCCACCACGTAGATGGTCCACAGGATGTTGAGCAGCGTGGCGGCCACCGTCATGACGATGAAGTCGCGGTGGATGATGTGGCCGAGCTCGTGCGCGTAGACGGCCTTGAGCTCCTCGTCGTCGAGGTAGTGCATCAGGCCGCGGGTGGTGACGAGGCGCGCGTTGTTGCCATGGCTGCCGTAGCAGTAGGCCTGCGGCGTCTGGTCATCGATGAACTTGAGGCGGGGCGCCTGGATGCCGTGCTTCTGGCAGACGCGCTCGACGAAGTCGGCCACCGCGGGCCGCTCGTTGCGGAGCTCGTCGAGCGACATGTTCCGGGCCGAGTAGAGCCAGCGCTGCGCCAGGTCCATCAGGAACGGGGAGAGGAGCCAGGAGAGGAAGGCCCAGCCCACGGTGACGGCGATGGCGAGCAGGAAGGTGGCGGCGCCCGCTCCCCGCGAGGCGATGGAGATGGCGGCGAACGTCGTGAAGACGAAGCCGCCCATGAATGTCAGGGTGACGATGGACGCGAGAAGTGTCTTGCCTCTCAACGGAGAACCCCCCCTTTGAAGACCGGCCGCCGTGGATCGGCGCTGACCGGCGTGGCACAGAGCCGCCGGCAGCATAGCGCACCGAGAGGGGAGGGCGGTGCCAGTCCCGGCGCCGCCTACGTCCAGAAGAGGGGACTACTTCCCCTTGGTGTAGTCCCTGCTGGCGATGACGCCCTGGACCTCGGCCAGCGCGCGAGCCCCCGAGGCGGACTCCAGGGCCTTCTCGGCGATGGCCTGGACCTGACGCTTGGCCTCGGCCAGCTCTGTCTGGAGCGTCTGGATGCTCTGCGCCTGCTTCGCGTTGGTCTCCTTGAGCGAGGAGATCTCCATGCTCGCCACCCGCTGTGCCGTCTCGGCGTCCTTCTGGGCCAGCGTGAACTTCATCTCCCACTCGGACTTCACCCGGTTGCCCGCGATGGCCGCCGCCGCGTCCGTCTCCTTCTTCAGGGCCACCGGGAAGTCCGCCACCTGCTTGCGCAGGTCCTCCAGCTCCTTCTCCCGCAGCTTCAGTGCCTCCTCGCGAGTCGCCCACTCCTTGTCGAGCTTCTCCTTGCGGTCGCGCTCGGTGGCGGCCTGCTGGCGCAGCTGCTCGGCGAAGGCGTCCTGCTCCTTCTTGCGCTGGAGCTGGATGTTGTAGGTGTATTCCTCCTCGGCCCGCTTGCGCGCGACCTCGACCGCGTCCCGCTCCGTGGCCAGGTCCGTGGCGAACTTCGTGCGCGTGTCGGCGATCTCCTTCTGGAGCCGCTCCATCTCCGCCTGGAGCTCCTCCTTCTTCCGGTCGTACTCCGCCACCAGCACGTCGACAGCGCTCGCGGCGGTGTCCTTGCCGTGCAGCTCCGCCAGCTCCGCGGTCTTGAGCTGGATGGCCTCGTCGAGCTTCTGCAGCTCCTCGACGAGCGACATCACCTGCTCGTTGATGCCGGCCAGCGTCTTGTTGATGGTGAGGCCCGCCTCGGTGACCTTCTTGACGGCGGACTCCGCCGTGAGGCTGGACACATCCGCGAGGACGTTCCTGGCGTGGGACTGACGTGCCTCCTCCTCCTTGGCCGGGACCACGGGCTTGTTGCGGCTCTTGCGGGCCAGCTCCTCGAAGGCGGCCTTGGTCTGCTCGGCGGAACGGTTGCGGGCGGCGACTTTGCGGGCGGCGGTGCGGTTGGCCATGGCGTGATGCTCCAGGTGGGTTGAGGCCCTCTCAGGTTGGGCCTGGGTGTGGTGTGGGAATTCCTGGCCCCCTCTCTCGGGCGGCCATGCGCAAGGAATACCCAATGGGTCTGACATCGCCGGGGCTCTGGCGTGGCCTTTTCCGCGGGTTCCGCGCGCCCGACCTGGGATGTCAGACCCCCCTGTCCATGGAACCTGGTGGGTCCTGCTCTCGTACCTGCCTCAGTCCTCGTCCTTGAGCAGGAAGTCGTGGTCGAGGTAGCTGGAGTCGCCGGCTCAGAAGGTGACGTGGAAGACGGACGCACCGAGCGTGGCGTCGTGGTCCACCAGGTTCATCCGGACGCCGGACACGCCGGCGGCCTGGAAGGCGGTGGTGAGCGCGCCGCGGGTGAAGTGGGGAGGCTCTCCGTGGACGCCGGGCAGCAGGAGGAACTCCGGGAGCGGCCGGATGACGAGCTCCCAGCCGGCATGCGCGGGCCGCTCGTGCACCGAGACGCCGAGGAAGTTGTTCATCATCCGGAACTGGTGGGACAGCCGCGACAGCATGCGCTCGGGGCCTATCGCTCGGGCATGAGCGTTCATCGCCGCGCCCAGGCGGGACTGGAGCGTCTTCTCCATGAAGCGCCGTCCGAGCGCGACATGCGCCCGGGACGGGCTCAGGTGCGGGTAGAGCGCATCGGACAGGACGTGGATGGCTCCCACCCAGACGGCACCCGGGTAGGCCGCGTGGAGGGGCTCGTGAAGTGAGAGCCCCAGTCCGGCGAGCGCCTCCTGTGCCCGTGGCTGGAGCAACTCGACGTCGGCCAGCAGGTGCTCCAGCGCATGGCCGAACACGACGGGCTCGCGCCGGATGGCGTGGTGGGAGGTGCTCCAGGCGCTGTGGGTGTGCTGTTCCATGTCTCCATGACACACCCGGCTCATTTCCGCTCTTTTGTCCCTTCATGAAGAAAGATTGAGCGCGCCCCCCGGCGGTGTTCCCGGGCGGGGAGGCGGCTCCCGAGTGTCCACTCCTGGTATGTTGGACGGGTCATGGAGAATTCCCCCCCATCCAACCGTTGGCTTTCCTTCCCCCGCGTCCTCTGGGTTTCCCTGGGGGCCGCACTGGCGCTGTGCCTGCTGGTGGCCAAGGCGGGCTTCATGCCCGACGACTTCGTCTACCTCGGCATCCTCGGCAAGGTGCCTCCTCCGGCGCCGCTCGCCAATTCCGCCTTCGACCTCTACCGCATCGCCGCGGGGGACGCCGTCGCGCAGCATGCGCTCGTCGAGAAGGGCGTCTTCCCCTGGTGGGTGGTGCCGGATCTCAAGGTCGCCTTCTGGCGGCCGCTCTCCAGCGCGCTGCTGACCCTGGACTACTCGCTCTTTGGCACCCAACCGCTGGGCTACCACGCGCACACGGTGCTCTGGTACCTGGGGCTGGTGGCCCTGGCCGGCGTGCTGCTCTGGCGCGTGTTGCCCGGGGCCGTGGGGGCGATCGCGCTGCTGCTCTTCGCCATCGACGATTCGCATGCCGCCACGGTGGGGTGGTTGGCCAACCGCAGCGCGGTGGTCTCCATGTTCTTCTCCCTGGTGAGCCTGTGCCTGCACCTGGAGTGGCGCGAGAAGGGCCGCACCTGGGCGCTGCCCCTCTCGGTGCTCGCACTGGCGGTGGCCCTCGCGGGGGGCGAGACGGCGCTGATCGTCCTCGCCTACCTCCTGGCCTATGAGCTGCTGGCTGCCCCGGGGCGGCCCGCAGAGCGGCTCCGCGCCCTCGTGCCCACCGCGCTGGTGCTGATCGTCTACATGGGGGTGCACCACCGCTTGAACTACGGCGCCTCGGGCTCGGACATGTACATGGATCCCATGGACAGCCCCCTGGCCTGGGTGAAGGAGGCGCTCTTCCGGGTGCCGGTCAACCTGGGCGGACTCCTGCTCAACGCCCCGGTGGACTTCGTGGGCGAGGCCCGCTTCGAGCTCCCCCTGCTGATCGTGGGGCTCGTGGCGCTGGTGCTGGTGGGGCTCATGGTCCGGGCCTCCTGGTCCGGCCTGGAGGAGACGGAGCGCCGTCACGTCCGCTGGCTGCTGGCCGGCGCCTTCCTCGCCACGTGGGGCGCGGCCTCCACCTTCCCGTCCTCGCGCACGCTGTTCGTGCCCAGCATGGGGGCCGCGGTCGCCATCGCCATGGTGTTGCACCACGCCTGGCGCAAGCGGGAGCGCTCCTGGCGCGGGCGGACCCTGGCCATCGGCGCCGGTGCCCTGGTGCTGCTCCATGTGGTCGCCGCTCCGTACGTCTGGTGGAGCACCCTCAACCTGTTCTCCCTCATCTCCGCTGGCAACGATCGCATCCAGACGCGGTTCCAGGAGAACCTGGACCTCAAGCGTCTCCCCGAGCAGCGCGTGGTGCTGATCAACGCGCCGAACGCGATGGTGGGCATCTATGCGTCCGTCCAGTGGTGGGCGACCGGCAAGGCGCTTCCGCGCGCCTGGTGGACCCTCTCCTTCGCCGAGGGCCCGCACCACGTCACCCGCACCGGGCCGTCCACGCTCGAGCTGGAGCTGGAGCGCGGCCGCTTCCTCACCACCATTGGCGAGCGCATCCACCGCTCCGGCCGCTTCCCCCTGGCCACCGGGCACGAGGTTGCCCTGGAGGGCATGAAGGTGAAGGTGCTGGAGGCGGACGAGCAGGGCGTGAAGAAGGTGTCCTTCACCTTCGACGTGCCGTTGGAGGATCCCTCGCTCGTGCTGCTTCACTACAACAACCGGAAGCTGCAGCGCTTCGTGCCTTCGGCGCTGGGGACTCCGGTGTCGTTCTCGTTCCTGTAGGGGGGCGAGGCATGAGCCAGGAGCTTCGACGTGCCGCCGAGGTCCTCCGCTCCGCCCGGGCTCTGCTCATCGGAGCGGGGGCGGGCATGGGGGTCGACTCGGGTCTGCCCGACTTCCGGGGCACCCAGGGGTTCTGGCGTGCCTATCCCGCATACGCGAAGCTCGGGCTCGACTTCGCGTCCATGGCCAACCCCCAGTGGTTCGACAGGGACCCCGAGTTCGCCTGGGGGTTCTACGGTCACCGGCTCGGGCTGTACCGTGCGACGACTCCCCACCCCGGCTTCGCCCTGCTGCGCACCTGGGCCTCGCGCATGCCGCACGGGGCCTTCGTCTTCACCTCGAACGTCGACGGCCAGTTCCAGAAGGCGGGTTTTCCGGAGGAGCGCGTCGCCGAGGTCCACGGCTCCATCCACTTCGTGCAGTGTCTCGGGAGCTGCGCGGAGATTGCCTCCGCGGCTCCGTACTCCGTGGATGTGGATCCGCAGACCTTCCGCGCCAGGCCGCCCCTGCCCACGTGTCAGCGCTGTGGCTCGCTCGTGCGGCCCAACATCCTCATGTTCGGGGATTGGGGGTGGAACGAGTCGCGCAGCGAGGCCCAGCAGCAGCGGCTCATGCAGTGGCTCGAGTCGGTGGCGCCCGGCACCCTCGCGGTCGTCGAGTGCGGTGCCGGCACGGCCATCCCCTCCGTGAGGCGCTTCTGCGAGAGCGCGGCGGCGGCCAGGAAGGGGACGTTGATCCGCATCAACGTGCGCGAGCCCCAGGTTCCCGCTGGCGGCATCGGTCTGCCGCTGCGGGCGCTGGAGGCGTTGAGCGGAATCGCGGAGGAGCTCGAGCGGGAGTGAGCCCTCAGGGGGTTGCGGGCGACGCGACGGGCCCCTCGGTCCGCGCGTAGCGCCGGAAGAAGCTGTCGGCGTTCCAGCTCGGGCGCTGGGGGGCATCGGCCACGCGCTGGGTGAGGTCGGCGAGCAGATTCACGAAGCGGACGGCGGCCTCGCGGTCCACGGGCTGTGACAGGTCGTCCGCGGGCCCATGGTAGCGCTCGAGGAGCCAGTCCTTCTCCAGCCGCTCCTCCTTCGAGCCCTTGCGGTAGCCGGCCGCGAAGGACAGCGCGGGCACGCCCTCGAGAATGAAGCTGTACTGGTCGCTGCGGATGAAGCTGTTCGCCTCGGGCTGGGGATCGCGCATGAGCTCGATGCCCAGGTGCGCGGCGCTCGCCTTCAGCGGCGTGCCCAGCGTGGACTCCCCGGCGCCGTAGGCCACCAGCCCCTTCAGGGGCATCAGCGGCAGGAACATGTCCATGTTGAGGTTGGCCACCATCCGGCCCGCGCCCTCCGGCGGCCGCGCGGCGAACCAGCGCGAGCCCAGCAGTCCCTTCTCCTCGGCGGTCGTGGCCACGAAGAGCACGCCGCGGCGCGGCTTCACCTTCTGCTCCTGGAAGCTCCGGGCCACCTCCAGCAGCGCGGCCACACCGGCGGCGTTGTCCATCACGCCGTTGCAGATGCGGTCCCCCTCGGTGGCTTCCGTCATGCCGATGTGGTCCAGGTGTGCCGACAGCACCACGGACTCACCGGCCAGCGCCGCATCGCTCCCGGGCAGGCGCCCCACCACGTTCTCGGAGGTGAGCCGCGACTGCTCCAGTGAGACATCGCCCCGGAGCGAGACGGGAAGGGCGAAGTGCGGCAACGGCTTCCGCTTGCCGTCCAGCTCCAGGATTTCCTCGTAGGTATGGCTACTGCCCGCCAGGAGCGGGTTCATGAAGGTCGGGTTGATGATGGCGAACATCAACGTGTCGCTGATGTCCTGCAGCGAGGGCTCCGCCAGCATCATCGCCGGGCGCTGTTGGCTCTCGATGATGCGCTCCCAGGGAACCTCCGCGGTGCGCGGGTTCAGCAGGGCGAGCACGCCCACGGCGCCCGCCCGGGTGTAGGCCTTGGAGAGCTCGGCCATGGAGCTGTAGTGGGCGGCGAGGTTCTCCGGCACGCCCGGCGGCGCGCCGCCGAAGAGGACCACGACGACCTTGCCCTTCACGTCCAGGCCCGCCAGGTCATCGTGCCCGGTCTCCGGGATGGTGAGGCCGTACCCGACGAAGACGAGCCCCGCGTCGAGGTGTCCCGAGCGGCCCGTCAGCGGGCTGAGAATCAGCTCCTGGTCGAGCGTCAGCGGTTGCTCCTGGCCCTCGCGGACCAGGGCCATCCGGCTCCGTGCCTTCGCCACCTGGCGCGAGACCAGGGAGACTTCCTGGAAGTAGCTCTGGCCCGCGCCGGGCTGGACTCCGAATTCCGCGAGCTTCGCCGCGACGTACTCCGCCGCGCGGTGGTGGCCCGCGCTGCCCGTCTCGCGCCCCTCCATGTCATCCGCGCCGAGCACCTCGACGTGGGACCACCAGCGCCGCGCGGCGGGAGTGGGTCCCTTGGCGAGCGCGAGGGTGGGGACCAGCAGGAGCAGCGAGGTCCAGGTTCGAAGGTGACGCGCGGTTCGTCGGGTGTGCGGGGTCATGTGATGGACCCTACGCACGGCGCCCGGGGACATTGCGAGCCCCTTCGGGGGCTCAGGTGGGCGAGAGCTCGGGCTTCATCACGTCCGCCCTCGGCGCTCCCAGCGCCAGTCCCGCCGCGCTCAGCCGCACCAGGGCGATCCACACCAGGTCCGCCAGCAGCAGGTGCACCAGCTGCATCCACGCCGGGGCCAGCAGCAGCACGTTCACCATCCCCGCCACCAGTTGCAGCGCGTACAGCACGCCCAGCTGCATCGCCGCCTGCTTCACGGCGGGGGACGGCCGCAGCTTCGCCACCGTCGCCGCCGAGAACACCACCAGTGCTCCCACCAGCACCGCCAGCATCGGGTGCACCATCCGCAGCCTCAGCAGCAGGTGCGACGTGGGCGACATGTCCTGCCTCAGCCCGTGCGCCAGGCTCGACGCCGGGAAGAGCGTGTCTCCCAGCGCCGCGATGGCTCCGCTCACCCCCAGCACCAGCAGGCCCACCAGACTCCCCGCCACCAGCCACCCCGCCAGGCCCTGCCGCCGCCACGTCAGCTGCTCCCGGCCTCCCGCCCACCACGCCGTCAGCGTCATCGTCCCCACCAGCAGGAACGTGTTGATGAGGTGCGCCGCCATCCACCACGCCCGCGCGATGGACTCGTTGCCCGCCACCATCTTGAAGAGCACCAGCCCCGCTCCCACCGCCGCCTCCGTCAGCATGAAGACGAGCGAGAAGACCGCCGCCTTGCGCACCGGGTGGCCCTTCGCGTGCGCCCGCAGGCCCCACACGCACAACGTCACCGCGAGCACCAGCGCCAGCCCGCTCGTCACCCGGTGCGTGTACTCGATGAGCGTCTGCACGCTCGGTGCGCGGGGCACCACCTCGCCGTTGCATACCGGCCAGTGGTCTCCGCACCCCGCCCCCGAGCCCGTGGCGCGCACGAAGGCGCCCCACAGCACCACGGCCAGGGTGTAGACGAGGGTGGTCCAACTGAAGACGCGGTAGGCACGGGAGGACACGGGAGAGCTCATCCGGCCCCCTCCCTAACTCACTTCGGCCCCGGCCGCCGCCTCCGAGTGTCTCCCTCCCGCGCGCCTACACTCCGCACGGCTGCTTCCTCGGACCTCCTCCGCTCATATCCACCCGGGTGTCCGGAAACCCCCCGGCGTCTTCGGCACATCCAATGGATGCACCGTTGGATATGCCTGCCTGCTTCTGGAGGCCCTTGGATGATTTCCAAATGGCCTCAACGGGCCCGAAAATGTTGGCACGCCATCTGCTAAAGTGTTGCCTTGGAAACAACTTCGAGTTCGGGCGCTTCGGCGCTCGAAGCGCTCCGTGGGTCGGGGGCCCCCCCACCTCGGCCCACGAGCGCATCTTTTCGCGGGTGTCGTAACCACGCACCGCGGGTCGGGTTCGCCCCCTGTCCTGGCCCGCGGTGTTCTTTTTTCAGCCCGTGATGCGCAGCCGGTCCGCCCCCAACATCGACGGCAGTGGCCCGAAGGCGAGCGAGCGCTCGATGACGTTGCGCAGCTCGCGCACGTTGCCCGGCCACGCATGGGCCACCAGCGCCGCGAGCGCGTCCGGCCCGAGCTGCGGCGGCTCCTGCCCCTCGGGGGTGAGCTGGGCCACGAAGTGGCGCGCCAGGGCGATGATGTCCTCGCGCCGCTCGCGCAGCGGAGGCACCCGCACGGGCACCACCTGCAGCCGGTAGTAGAGGTCCTCGCGGAAGCGGCCCTCGCGCACCAGCTGCCCCAAATCCCGGTGCGTGGCGGCGATGACGCGCACGTCCACCTGCACGGGCCGCGTCTCGCCCAGGGGGAAGATTTCTCCGTTCTCCAGGAAGCGCAGCAGCTTGGGCTGCACCTCGAGCGGCAACTCGCCAATCTCGTCCAGGAAGAGCGTGCCCCCGTGGGCGGCGCGGATGACGCCCGGATGGTCCGTGGCCGCGCCGGTGTAGGCCCCGCGCCGGTAGCCGAAGAGCTGGCCCTCGAAGAGCTCGCTCGGCACCGCGGCGCAGTTGAAGGCCACATAGGGCCGCTCGGCCCGCGCCGACAGCCGGTGGAGGCCGCGCGCCACCACTTCCTTACCGCTGCCGGACTCGCCGGTGACGATGACGGTGGCGCGCGAGCCGCTCAGCCCCGCCAGCTCCGTCTTCAGCCTCCGCATGGCGGGCGAGGCGGCGATGAAGCCGGGCACCTCGGGCGCTCCATTATCGGGCTCGCGCAGGGGGGGCTCCGTCTGGGCGAAGCCCCGCAGCTCGGCCACCTCCAGCGCGAAGCCAGCCAGGCGCGCCAGCGCGGTGAGCAGCGCCCGTCCGTCCGCGGGCAGGGGGCCCGCCACGCCCAGGCGCAGCCGGCGGCCACACCCGTCGCTGAGCTCCACCCACTCGCTGGCGGGGAGGTCGGCCTCGCCCAGCAACGGTGTGGCGTGGCCCTGCGAGTCCAACTCCTCCAGGCGCGGGGCTCGGCCGGGGAAGAGCCCCTCCAGCACCGCCACCAGCTCCCGCTGGATGAGGGGCGCGCCCATGCCGCGCACGGCGAGCCGCTCGAAGGGCACCAGCAATGACTCGGCCCCCAGCCGGGGCGCGGCCTCCAGGGCGGGGGAGGACTCCTGGACGGGGAGGAGGGCCGCGTTGAAGTTGAAGTCCGGGGGCGGGGTGATGCCGTGGCGGCGCAGCTCCTCCTGGCTCTGGAGGAACCAGGAATCCGCGCCCGGCTCGCCCGCGGCGCGCACCACACTGGCGAGCGTGCGGCGGGTGAGGGTGGCCTCCGTGATGTCTCCGGCCAGGGTGAAGGTGGCCAGCGAGGCCTCCAGCTTCTCCCGGGCCTCACGCGTGCGGCCCTCGCGCGCGAGCAGCGAGCCTTCGTGCCGGTGGAGCAGGGCGGTGCTCCAGGCGGAGGGGAACTGCTCCAGCAGGGCCCGGGCCCGGCGCAGGGCCGCGCGAGCCTCCGGCAGATGCCCCGCGGCGGCGCGCGCACCCGCCTCGGAGACGATGCAGTCGCGCCGCAGGTAGGGCCAGCCCCCGACCTCCAGGGCGCGGGCATGGGCGGCGGCGAAGCCCTCCGCGGCCCGATGTGCGTTGCCCTCGGCCCAGTCCGCCAGCGCCGCCACCCAGCGCCCGTAGATGCGGGTGAGGGCCTGCTGGATGGGCCCGGTGTAGCCCGAGAGCCGGGAGGCCAGCCGGCGCATGTCCGCGTAGCGGCCGGAGATATAGAGGAAGCGCGCTCGCTGGACCGCGAGGGGGTGTGGCGTCCAGCTCAGCTCCTCCACCACCGCGTCGCCCTGGTCCAGCACCGCCTCGGCCTCGGCGAAGCGAGCCAGCCGCAGCAGGGCATCCGCCTCCGCGCGCGCGGCGAAGATGAAGGAGAAGCCTCGTGGCAGCTTCCCACCCCAGGCAGTTTCGCGGGCGCGGCGCAGCAGCGCGAGTGCCTCCTCGGGCTCGCACGCCTCGTCCAGCCGGCGCTGCGCGAGGAAGGCGAGGTTGCGCGCCTCGAGGAAGCCATAGCCCACGCGCGCCGCCGCCTGCGCCACCTCGCGGAAGCGCCGGGCGGCTTGCGAGGCGTCGCCCCGGATGGCGGCCTCATGTGCGAGCCCGTCCGAGGCCAGCAGCTGCATCGTGGGGTCCGACACCCCGGAGAGGGTCTCCTCCAGGCGCCCGTGCTGGCGGGAGATGAGCTCGGGCGCACCCAGGTAGAAGGCCGCGGCGAGCTCCGCCATGCGCAGCTGACAGTGCACCTCCATGCCCGGATAGGGGTTGGCGCGCAGCAGGGCCTCGGCGCGCGCCACGTGCACGTTCACCTTGCCCGCGTCGAAGATGCGGCCGTCCGGAGAGGCGAAGAGATTGGCGGCCACCGTGTGCACGTGCACCGCGACGGACTCGGGCAGCTGGCCCGCGTCGGCCTCGGCCAGGTGGGGCAGCAGCATGGCGAAGGCGCGCCGCACGTCCTCGAAGCCCCAGCGGTACACATAGGCCAGGCCCGCCGCGGCCAGGGCGCGCGCTCCCGTGGAGGGCAGCTCCCCCAGGGCCAGCATCGACAGCAGGGCATTCTCCGCGGCGCGCCAGTCGCCCCGCTGGATGAGCACCAGACAGGCGGTCAGCCGGGAGCGCTCCTCGGGCGTCATCTCCTCGGGATGCGAGCCCGTGGCCAGGCGGGGAGGAGGGGGTTGGGCCAGGGGGCCGCCGCCCTCGGCGAGCTGCCGCAGGGCCTGCACCACACGTCCCCGGGGCCGGCGGGCCTGGGGCGCGGCTTCCGGGAGCTCCCAGCGGTACACCGTGAGCGGAGTCACCCCGAGCTGGCGGGCGAACGCCGCACGGCTCAGCTCTCCACGCAGCGCGCGGATGGCCTCGGGTCCGAATCCTTGTGCTTCATTCCTGGTCACCACAACTGCCCCCTGATGTCCCACCGCCCGCTCTTCCTTCATCGGTCATTTGGAGAGGAAGGGCAAACCGACGGGGCTGCGAACAGGCGGGCGCGCCGCATCCATCCCTGGAGAGGAAGGAATGGGCGGCCCGCGGCATGTCCGACCTTCTGGTGGAAACAGCCGAATCGTGGGCAGGATGAGGGACGTCCGGTGTACCTAACACCGAGACACGCGACACACCGTGACACGCCGCGCCGTTACCCGGAATCCGCCATGGCTCCGCAACCGCCCGCTCCCCCGCCCGAGTCCCCGCTCCAGAAGCACCTGCGTCGCGTGCTGGAGGCCCTCGCCGAGGGCCAGAAGCGCCATACCGAGAGGAAGGCGCAGTGGGAGCGCTACGAGGCCCAGGACCGGGATAGGTGGGCACGGCAGCAGGCCGAGGGGTGGGAGCAATGGGCACAGAAGCACGCCCAGGGGGTGGAGCAGTGGGCGCAGAAGCACGCCCACGGCGTGGAGAAGTGGGCCGAGGGCGTGGAGAAGTGGGCCGAGGGCGTGGAGAAGTGGGCCGACGGCCTGAGCAAGAAGGAGCGCCGCAAGTGGGAGCGGCGCAGGGAGCGGGAGCGGTGGCGTGAGGAGCAGCGGGCCCTGAAGCGCAAGCGGCAGGCCGAGGAGGCCAACCCCTTCATGGGGTGGGTGTTCGTGCTGGCGGCGCTGGTGACGGCGGGGATGGCGGTCCTCCACATGCGGGAGTTCTGGTGGCTCATCTTCGTGGCGCTGGGCCTGGGCTCGTCGGCGGCGGGCATCCTGGGCCGCGTGCGGGACAGGGCCCGGCTGCAGGAGGGGGCGGTGGAGGGCACGGCCTCTCGGGAGGATGCCCTGGAGCCGGAGCCCGAGGCTCCCGCCAGGACCCAGGCCTCCCAGAAGACCGAGGCATCTCCACCTCAGGAGTCCGAGGACCCGCGGACGGCGCGGGTGAACGCGCTGTGCGACAAGCTGCTCGCGGAGCTGCGCTCGGGGCCGGGGCTGCTGCGCGAGGTGGTGCACCAGCCGGAGCAGACGGTGGAGGGGCTGCGCAAGAGCTGCCACGAGCTGGCGCGCCGGGAGCGGGAGCTGCGCTCGCTGAGCACGCCCGAGGACGAGCGCCGGCTGGAGGAGGAGCGGGGGAAGCTGGCGGCGCGGGTGGAGTCCGAGCGCGACGAGGTGGTGAAGGAGCGGCTGGAGAAGACGCTGCGGCTGCTGGACGAGCAGCGGGGGCAGCGGGCGGAGCTGGCCACGTCGGCCTCGCGGCTGGAGGCCGAGCACATGCGCCTGTACTACACGCTGGAGAACCTCTACACGCAGGTGCTGCGGGTGCGCTCGGCGGACGCGGCGAGCGCGGACGTGGCGGGCGCGGGCCTGCGCCAGAGCGTGGAGCAGCTCGGCCTGGAGATGGACGCGGTGGCCGAGGCCGTGGAGGAGGTCCACCGCGACGGGCCGCCCCGGCAGCGCGTGCCTACTCGTTAGCCTGGGCCGGCGTCTTCCCCGGCGGCGTGGACGCGGGGGACACCCGGCGCACCGTCTTGATGTTGAGGAACTCGAGGATGCCGTGGCGGGACAGCTCGCGCCCATGGCCCGAGGCCTTCACCCCGCCGAAGGGCAGGCGCGTGTCGCTCGCCACCATGCCGTTGACGAACACCGTGCCGGCCTCCAACCCGTCGATGAAGAGCTGCTGCTCGGCCTCGTCGCGCGTCCACACGGCCGAGCCCAGCCCGTAGGGTGAGTCGTTGGCGATGCGCAGCGCGTCCTGGGCGTCCTTCGCCCGGAAGAGGACGGCCACCGGGCCGAACATCTCCTCGCGGTACGCCGGCGAGCCCGGGGGCGGGTTGGCCAACACGGTGGGCGGGTACCAGAAGCCGGGCCCGGTGGGCTTGAGTCCCCCCAGCAGCAGCTTCGCTCCCGCGGCCACGCTCCGCTCCACCTGCGCGTGCAGCCCGTCGCGGATGCTCTCCATGGCGAGCGGGCCCACCTCCGTCTTGGCGTCCTTGGGGTCTCCCACCACGGCGCGGCGCATGCGCTCGACGAAGCGACGCTCGAACTCGGCGTAGATGGGCTCGGTGGCGATGAAGCGCTTGGCGGCGATGCAGGACTGGCCGTTGTTGATGAGGCGGGCCTTCACCGCCGTCTCCACCGCCGCGTCCAGGTTCGCGCTCGGCAGCACCACGCAGGGGTCGCTCCCGCCCAGCTCCAGCACCACCTTCTTGAGCTGCTGGCCCGCGCGCTGGCCCACGTCCCGGCCCGCGCCCTCGCTGCCGGTGAGCGTCACCGCCTTGACGCGTGGGTCCTCGATGATCCGGCGCACCGCCGCCACGTCCACCAGCAGCGTCTGGAAGGCCCCCTTCGGGAAGCCCGCGCGCACGAAGAGCTCCTCCAGCGCGAGCGCGCACTCCGGCACGTTGTGCGCGTGCTTGAGCAGCCCCACGTTGCCGGCCATGAGCGCCGGGGCCGCGAAGCGCACCACCTGCCAGAAGGGGAAGTTCCACGGCATGATGGCCAGCACCGGCCCGAGCGGCTGGTAGCGCACGAAGCTCGTGTCCGGCGGGGTGTCCACCGGCTCGTCCGCCAGGAAGCGCTCGGCGTGATCCGCGTAGTACCGGCAGGCGGTGGCGCACTTCTGGGCCTCGGCCCGCGCGGCCTCCAGCGGCTTGCCCATCTCCTCCATCATCATCCGCCCATAGCGCTCCGCCTCCGCCTCCAGCAGCTCCGCCGCCCGGCGCATCCACCCGGCGCGCTCGGCGAAGGCGGTATGTCGGTAGGTGTGGAACGTTTCCACGGCCATTCGCAGCCGTGTCTCCACTTCCTCCTCGGAGTGGGGGGGAAAGGTGCGCAGTGTCCTGCCTGTGGTGGGGTCGACAGTGGCGAACGCCATGTGGGGCTTTCCTCCAGGGCGCGGGAGTGTGGGCACGGCGCCCGAGGGCCACAAGCCGCAGGTGCGGGCCCCGTTCACACCTTCACGTGTTTTCCAGACAACAGTGTCGCAGTGGGTTTTCACCCCGAGAGGACATGTTTGTCACACCTGCCCTTGAATACACGTTTTCTGATTCATTCTTGAAGCACCGGTTTCAATTCCGACGCGTTCTGTCCGCTCCCTCTGAAAATCGGGCTTTCCTTTGTTTAATAACAGCGTCATGTTTCAGCGTTGACGGCATGCCTGAGAAGGCATTCCAGTCTTTTCGCGGACTTGGGGGGTTGGCGTGGTTCCTGCTCTCTAGAGTTCTGCAAGTCGGGCCGGTGGGGTGGCCGCAACGTTGCTTCTCCGACCTTGTAGAAACTTTTTTCTGAGGAACACATGCGCTTCAATCTCCGCCACATCGTCCCGGTCGCCCTGCTCTCTCTGGTGGGGTGCGGTGTCGAGACCCCTGCTTCCGAGGCGCAACCCGCCGCGGTGGAGGAGGTGGGGCAAGTGCAGTCCATGCTCCAGGCCTCTGACTGCCAGGGCTGCCTGGCGGGCACGGAGAACACCCGCTTCGTGAGCGGCTTCACGCGCGAGCAGGTGACGAGCGACATCGCCCACTACAGCATCCGCCTGCAGGTGGGCCCGGACGCGGCGCATGACATCATCGTGCTGCACCGCGTGGTGAAGGAGCAGATTCCCTGGTGGCCGGCGCGCGCGCCCGAGTCCGTGCTCATGGTGCACGGCGACGCCTGGGACTTCCGGGGCGCGTTCATGGCCAGCACGCTGACGGCCCAGGTGCAGGCGGACCACTCCATCGCCGTGTACCTGGCGCAGCAGGGCGTGGACGTGTGGGGAATCGATCTGCGCTGGACGCAGGTGCCGGCGGAGACGCAGGACTTCACCTTCATGAAGAACTGGAACCTGGGCACGCACGCCAAGGACGTGGGCACGAGCCTCACGGTGGCGCGGGCGGTGCGCGCGCTCACGGGCAGCGGCGCCGGCAAGATGAACCTGCTGGGCTGGAGCCGCGGGGCGCAGGTGGCCTACGCCTATATGAGCGCGGAGACGGACCTCCCGCCGGGGCTGCGCAGCGTGAGCGGCTTCATCCCGGTGGACATGGTGATGCACTTCGGGCCCGAGGCCGAGCAGCAGCGCCAGTGGGCGTGCGTGCGCGCCACCGTGGGGGACATGCTCCTCAAGAGCGGCCGTTACGAGGGGAACCTGTCCGGCAGCGGCGCGGGCGTGCTCATCATGCAGGTGGGTCAGGCGGCCATCTACTGGCCGAACACCCAGGCCCAGCTGCCGGGCATGGAGCTGCCGCCGATGACGTACAGCCAGCTCGGCGTGACGGTGGGGGCGGCCACCTACATGTTCCTCTCCAATGAGCAGGCCGGCATCTACCCGGCGGTGCCCGGCTACCACTTCGCCGCGGGCAAGTTCGATCCGAACAACGCGCTGACGGGGCTGCAGCAGGTGACGGACCGGCAGTTCTTCGACTTCCTCAGCTCCGCCCACCCGTACCAGAGCTTCACGGAGCAGGTGGAGGGCGATCAGCTGCTGTGCGGCCAGAAGGATCTGCCGTACGACGACAACCTGTCGGAGGTGAAGGTGCCGGTGCTGTACGTGGGGGCCGCGGGCGGCTACGGCAGCTACGGCGAGTACTCGGCGAAGAAGCTGCTGGGCAGCAAGGATGTCACCATCCTCCGGGTGCAGAAGTTCCAGGAGGCGTTCCGCGCCGCGGACTACGGCCACGCGGACCTGTTCCTGGGCGCCAACGCCAAGACGGACGTGTGGGCCCCCATCTACCAGTGGATGAAGAAGCACTGAGCTGGTGCGCGGGGCGTTGCCGTCGCCCTTGTGCCCGGGCCTCGCGGAGACGCGGGGCCCGATTTTTTTGGGGGGGGAATCTCCTCTCCGCGCGAGGGGGTCCCCGCTCTCTCATGGCTCCTTAGATTGAGAGCCCACGCTCCGGGATGGCCCCGGGCGAGAGCGAGGGCCCCACCATGGTCGACAACATCTGGACCGAGTTCGCCAGGAGCTATGACGTCATCTGCTCCCAGCTCAACTGCTACCAGCGGATGGTCGCGAAGGTTCTTCGTGACACCGAGGGTCGCAGGTACGTCATCGACGCGGGGTGTGGCACGGGGTTGGTGAGCCAGCCGCTCGTCGAGCGGGGGCATACGGTGGTGGGCTTCGACAACAACCTGGCGATGCTCGGGCTGGCCATGGTCAGACAGGCCGGGATGCCGGAGGAGGCGCGCCGGTGGTGGAAGGTGTTGGAGGGGGACGTGCGCTCCTTCCCACCCGGAGTGCCGGGCGAGGCGGACGCCGTGGTGCTCAACAACGTCCTCTTCTACGTACGCGAGCCGGAGCTGGTGCTGAGGCAGTGCTTCGAGCACCTCAAGCCGGGCGGCGTGGTCATCGCCACCGGACCCCGGCAGCGGCCGGACCTGCACAAGGTGATGGTGCGCTCCATCGAGGAGTGGAAGGCGGAGGGACGCTGGGACGAAGCGCTGCGGGCCGCGGCCGCGTACCACGTCGACGTGACGCGCCGGCTGGTCACCGACCCCACCGAGATGGTGACCTTCTTCGAGCCGGACGTGCTGGTGGACACGCTGCGGCGCCTGGGCTTCTCGCGCGTGCTCGCGGCCGACAGCGAGGACTACTACGGCGAGAACTTCTACGTCTGCGTGGCGCGGTAGGGCCATGGGCCGCACCGGCTGGGACTAGCTGACGAGTCCCAGCAGGCGGGCATCGTTGATGATGCGGTTGCCGTCCACCTTCATCTTGCTGGTGAGGAAGGGCGCGATGCCCTCCGCGCTCTTGTGCAGGCGCGCGTAGTTGTTGTCGTAGATGCGCGTCACGATGAGCTGCGCCGAGGCGATGATGCGCTGGAGGTTGTGCTGCAGCTCGTTGCCCTCCATGAGGAGGTGGAGCTCGCAGATGTACTTGCGGTGGTCCTCCAGCAGTTTGAAGAGGCCCTTGCGCTCATCTCCGTTGGGGACCCGCGCCTTGGCTCCGGTGGTGATGACGACGCACAGCTGTTGCCGGTAGGCCTCGTAGGCCTCGCGGAAGCGCGTGGCCACCACCTGGAGGTCCTGCGGGGTGGGGGGCTGCTCCCAACGGATGAAGAAGACCTTGTTGATGAGGCCCGTCTTGTAGTTCGGAGGGGAAACGGTAGCGGAAGCGAAAGCGGACATGGGGACCATCACTCCCAGAAGCGGGCCGGCAAGGATGCCCGGTCGCGGTATTCCGAGCGCACAACCCGGGTGCTCGAATCGGGAATGTGGTGCTCCCGGACGCCAATCCCAAGCCCCGCACGACACGGTCTGCCGCCGAGCGCACGAATGAAGCGCGCACGGTGTCTGACATTGCACGGAAGCCTGGTGCGCTCCGGTGGGAGAACACCTAGGGTGTGCGCATGGGACTCTCACCGCGCGAGCTCCGCGGGCTGCTCCACGGGTGGCTGGGGGCGGATGGCATCGGCCTGCTGGCCATCCTGTTGGCGCTGCTTGCGCTGGGGCTGGGCTTCATCGCGCTGTCGGACGAGGTGCGTGAGCAGGAAACCCAACACTTCGACGAGCGCGTGCTGCTGTCGCTGCGGCGTCCGGACAACCCCGGGGAACCCATCGGGCCCCGGTGGCTGGCCGAGGCGGCCCGGGACGTGACGGCGCTGGGCAGCCCATCGGTGCTGGCGCTGGTGGTGTGCGCGGTGAGTGGCTTCCTCATCCTGGCGCGGCGCTGGCGGACACTTGCGCTGGTGGTGTGCTCGACGGTGGGAGGCGCGGTGGTGAACTCGCTGCTCAAGCGCGTGTTCGCCCGGCCGAGGCCCTCGGTGGTGCCTCACCTCACCCAGGTGCTGTCGGAGAGCTTCCCCAGCGGGCACGCGATGCTGTCGGCCATCGTCTACCTGACACTGGGGGCACTGCTGGCGCAGCTCGTGGAGGGACGGTGGCGCAAGGCGTACCTGCTGAGCGTGGCACTGGGCCTCACGCTGCTCATCGGGCTGACGCGGGTGTACCTGGGAGTGCACTACCCCACGGACGTGGTGGGCGGGTGGATGGCGGGGCTCGCGTGGGCGCTGCTGTCGGCGCTGGTGGCGCGCGCGGCCCGGAGGCGCAGCCCCGGGCTCCGAGAGGAGTCCCGAGGCCACACCGCGCCCTCATGAGCCGGAGAAGAGGGGCCCGTGCGGGAGCACCGGCAGCCGGATGCAGAAGGCCACGCCCTTGGGGTGGTTGTCCTCCACCCAGATCCACCCGCCGTGGGCCTGCACGGCGCGGCGGCAGAAGGCGAGCGCCAGCCGGTTGCCGCCCTCGGCCCGCCCGGAGCCGGGCGTGTGCGCATCGGGCAGGTGGGCATCGAAGAGGTTCGCGCGCGCGGCGGCGGCGATACCGGGGCCCTCGTCCCGTACCCGCAGCTCCAGCAGGCCGGGCTCGGGGTTGGCGGCCTCCAGCGTTATCTTGCTGCTGCCCAGCGCGGTGTACTGGAAGGAGTTGTCCAGCAGGTTGACGAGCGTGCGGCGCAGCAGCTCGCGATCCGCGGTGATGAGCGGCTCCGCCAGCTTCACGGACTGGATGAAGCGGCGCGGTGAGCTCACCAGCCGCTGCTGGAAGTCGCGCGCCACCTCGGAGAGCAGCAGGTTGACGTCGAACCGGGCCGCATCGAAGGGGAGGGAGGACTCGTCGCCACTGGCGTCCAGCAGATTGGACACGGTGCGTTGCAGACCGTCCGCCGCGTCGCGGATGTCGCGCGTGGTGCGCTGCAGCTCCTCGTGCAGGTGCGGGCGGTAGAGCATGAAGGTGGCGTTGGTGAGGATGCTGGTCAGGGGCGCCTTGAAGTCGCGCATCACCCGTTGGATGAGCTCGTCCTTCTGGTGCTGGACGCTGGCCAACGTGTCGCGCTGCGAGCGCAGCTCCTCCTCGCGCCGCTCCAGCTCGCGCACCCGCAGCCGCAGCAGCAGCTGGGCCTCCACCTGGCGCCCGAGCACTCCCAGCGCCTCCGCCTGCTCCCGGGTGAGCTGGCGCGGCTCGTGGTCGATGACGCACAGCGTGCCCATGTTGAGCCCGCCCAGGCCCCGGATGGGGATGCCAGCGTAGAAGCGCACGTGCGGCCCCTCGGTGACGAGCGGATTGTCGTGGAAGCGCTCGTCCTTGTGGGCGTCCTCCACCACGAAGAGCTGCTCACCCAGGATGGCGTGGGCGCAGAAGGCGAAGTCGCGCGGCGTCTCCGGGGTGTCCAGGCCGACGCGGGACTTGAACCACTGCCGGTAGTGGTCCACCAGCGACACCAGCGCGATGGGCGTTTCGCACAGGCGCGAGGCCAGGCGCGTCAGCTCGTCAAAGCCGGCCTCCGGCATCGTGTCGAGGATCTCGAGGGTATCCAGCGCGGCGAGGCGCGCTTCCTCCTGGGGATGGGGCGGGGCAACCTTCATGGGTCGTTCTCCGGAGGGGAGACTCGCGCCAACCATGCCCGACCCCATGGATGCTTCCCAGGACTTCTTGTCCCGGGGCCCGGCTGTCCGCCCGTGGTCCTTCCGGCACGGGGTGCTCGGTCCTCCACATATCTCCGGCATCCAGGCTGCTGGGTTCATGCCGGACGGGGTGACGAGGGAGGCCGCGAGGGCGTCAGGAGTGCGGCCCGGGCTCCTCGGACCGCTTCTTCTCGTCCAGCGACTTGCGCCACTCCTTGAGTCCCTCAACGAGGGAGAAGGAGTGGAAGGCGAGATGGTCGATGTTGCGATGATATGCCGCAAGGTATGGCTCACCTGCGAGCTGGATGATGGCCTGTGAGGGCCGCTCGGACAGGCCGTAGAACCAAGCCCTGGCCTGCTCCCGCGTGTCGAAGCTGGCCACCGGCGGAGGCGGACGGCCGTCCTGCATCATCTCCTCGAGGTAGAACTCGATAAACGGTGTGGAGGGCATCTTGCGGACGTTGGTGTCCCGCCAATAGTAGACGGTGTGGTATTCGTCCGCGATCAGCACCGCCGCCCTATGGGGTGGTTTGGGGTGGTTCTTCAGCCACGCCTCTGCCTCATCGCGCGTCGCGAAAGAGGCGATGACCATCGCGGGCCCTTCTGTCCTGAGATCCTGACGGTAGTCGTTGAATTCATACTGCTGGCCCGTCGTCTCGATGAATCGGAGCGCTTCGGCCGCGGTGAGAAGCAATTCCTTCTCCTCCGCAGACTCGGTCTTCTCATGAATCAGGCCGAGGAGATTGATGGCTTCGAAAGTGGGGCTTTCGTTTTTCATGTATCGCCTCCGTGCTGCGGGAGCCGAGGATGGCTCGTCAGGATGCAAGGAGCACTGCGGGTGCGAGGACCACGAGCCCCGCTCCGGCGGAAACCGTGACGAAGGCAACCCCGGCGATGACGACAATGCTGCCCACCAGAATGCCCTGGTGATGGCGCTTCAACCAGTCGACGGCTTCGTCCACGGCCGAGAACTCCTGGCGCTGACGGCCCTCCACCTCCTGGCAATCAGCATAGGCTTGTTGGCATTGCGTGGTGCACCACGCCAGCTTTCCACCCTTTCCCCTTCCCCCGGACGTCGTATGTCCGAAGCCCCGAGGCAGAGGGCGGTTCATGCACATCTTGATGCACTGGTCGTTCTCCGCGTCACAGTCGCGCTGGTAGGTCTTCGCGACGCGCACGATGCGGCCATAGGTCGATTCACGGGCGCTCGTGGGAAACTGGTACCACGAGAGGTCGAACTCCTCGGCATGCCGCCAGTGCTCGGTGACCTGGCCGCCGGGTGACTCCTCGAGGACGAGCACGTAGCGGGTGAGCTCCTCGGCGGACGGCGAAGCGGTGTAGCGGGTGGCACTACAGGAAACGAGCAGCAGGCAGAGGGTCGAGGTGATGAGTCTTGCGGGCGTCATACGGGTCTTCAGGTGGAGGCCTTGGTCCGCGGTGGGGGATGGGCGCCGTAGCACGTGGCGTGATCCGGGCCAACGTCTTCGGGCGAGTACCTCTACTACCAGTTGCGAGCACCAAACCTCGTAGGGCCGAAGGAATGAATGATGGGGAACCTGCTTAGGGTCTTCCTGTCCATGAAGGCCGTGACATAGACGAGGCCCGCCCGAAAGCCCGTGAGCAGCTTCCTCAATTCAGCGTGGCGTTTGGGATTGACCGGGCTATGGCTCGTCACCGCTTCGCTCCCGGAAAATCTTCGTGACCGGCGGCAGCGGCCGGCAGCTTGAGATTCCGGTGGTGCAGTGCTCCTTCTGAGATGCTCATGAGAAGAAGGCAGCTGCCCTCTCCCAGGGCACGCTTGTCGGTGTCCGCATGCGTGTGGACGGGCTGATGGCGAACGCCCTGGTGAGGACCGCGAATGGATGGACCTGGAAGCGAGGAGCCGCCTCATCGCTCAACCCAGGTCGCTCCGAAGGGGCAGGGAACTCAGGGCCAGCGCTCGACTGGGCTCACGGCCAGCTTATGGTCCCGAAAGGCGACACTCGGATTCAGACTGGAGCCTTCGTCGATGCCGATATACCCGTCCTCCCCGTCGCCCAGCACGATGCACACAGGGTACTTCCTGCCATCGGGCAGCACGGCCAGGGTGTAACGGCCCATGACGGCCGGCCTTGACCTCCCAGGCCCCCGATCGGTGATGCCGGGGCCCATCCAGAGGCGACCGTGCAGCAGCGTCCCCTCGGGCAGATTGCCGGCTCCCCTCCTGATGCGGCTGATGACAGGAGCACCCTGGCGGGTGCCGATGTCGGTCATATCGACGGGCTGGTTGGAGTCCAGGGTGGCATACAGGGGGCTGGCCGTCGAAAGTTTCAACTTCTCGAACATGGCCTCTTTCGCTTCCTCGGAGCAATCGGCGGGCTCTGGAGGCTTCACCTGGGCGGCGGGACAGCCGAGGCCGACGACGGCGCACAACCAGGCGGCGAGGAAACTGGAGGGAGTAGAGCGGGGAGGGGTGGACACGGGTGGGCTTCCTTTCTCGGAATGGCCAGACCCGGGCAGCAGTGCCTCGGGTGGGGACGCGAGTGTGGAGTGTGCTAGCCACAAGGCAAGGCCGAGCACGGTCAGGCTCGCGAGCAGGGCCAGGGGCCACCTCGCGCGGCGCGGGCGCCCAAGTGTGGCAGGGGCTTCCTGCCGTGCCTCTGCCTGGTGCTCTTCTTTCCTGGGCGGCCGAGCCTCTTGCGGGACCTCGTGTGTCACGTCTGGCAGCCGAGCGACCTGTGCCGACTCCTGGGGCGGCGGCTGCGCCGTCGGGTTGCCGCTGGCGGGGAAGAGCGGCACCTTCCAGGCGCTGGATGTCCGCTCCCTGCCCGCGTTCCACAGGGCCTGCAGCAGCGCCTCGGTGTCGGAGTAGCGGTCCTCGGGCCGCTTCTCCAAGAGCTTCAGGGCGATGTCGCTCAGGGAGCGCGGCGCCCTTGGATTGAGGAGATGGGGCGCCTTCGGGGGAAGGGTGGCGATGGCCGTCAACAGCGTCTCGTCTGGCAGCTCGGGGTTGAAAGGGTGGAGGTCGGTGAGTCCCTGGTAGAGCAGTACCCCGAGCGCGTAGAGATCCGCGGGGACACCCCCCTGGAAGGGGATGTTCTGCTTCCACAGCTCACTGCGTGTGTAGGCGAGGACTTCTGGCGGCAGCAGGTGGATGACGCCAGGCGGAAGGCCCAGCGTCTTCGTGAAGGCCCCCGGCAGGCGCACGTTGCCGAAGTCGATGAGGAAGGGTCGGCCGTCCTCCCTGCGAATGAGGATGTTCTCCGCCTTCAAGTCCCGGTGGTACACGCCGCGCGAGTGCAGCACGCCCACCGTGCGCACCACCTCGGAGAAGGTGTCGAGCAGACCGGCGGCATGGGTTGGCGTCCTCCAGCGCCACCCGTGCCAGTTGTCCCCGTCCACGAAGTCCATCACGAAGAAGAGGTAGCCCTTCTTGGGGTGGGGCCAGCAGTCCACCGCGTACACGCGCAGAAGATTGGGAAGGGGCGAGTACGTCAGCAGAGCCGCCACCTCTCGTGTCATCCGCCAGGAGGTCTCCTCCTCTCCTTCTTCCTCCTCGGAGGAGAGGGGCCGCAGCGCCATCTTCATCGTGAAGAAGAGGCCGTCGCGCTCCACCTTGAAGACGCGGCTGGAGCCTCCGACTCCCAGGCGCTCCACGATGCGCCAGGGGCCCACCATGTGGCCAGGCAGGAGGTGGTCCGGGTGCAGGGCTTCCGTCGTCATGGACCGACCTCCTAGAGTTTCACTTCGAGGATGGGAAGTTGCCGGGCGCCGCTCTTGTCCATGACTTCCAGGCGGAAGTCCTGGCCCTCCATCCAAGAAGGCGCCTCCGTCTCCACCGCCACGAGTCCCTCCTCACCGGGCCCGAGCTGTGCCTTGTTCATGTGCACGGCGAGCACCTTCACGGGAGTGCCGTCCGTCCGAGTGAGGTGAGCCTCCTCCGGCGCCCAGGGTCTCTGCCCCGGAAGGTTGTGGACGCGGACGACAGCGAGCGCCCAGGATTTGGCGCGATACCCCTCGCCCTCCATCACCTCCAGTCCATGCGGCGCACCAGGGGGTATATTCGCGATGCGCTTAGCCCGTACTCCGTGCTCGTCGAGCCGTCCTGAAAACACGAGCCCCACGGGCCCACTCATGGCCTGGAGCGCCGCGAACTGAGCGTCCTTCTCCGCCAGCGCCGCCTCCAACGCCTCGACAGTGCGCGGGCGGCGCACCACCTCCACCAGGGTGTCCACCAGCGAGGGGTGGGAGACGAGCGCGAAGGTGGCGTACGCCGGCGCAGCGCCGTCCTTGTAGCGCACCCGCACGATGAGCCGCTCCTCGGGGCCCGGCTCCACGGTCATTTCGAGGATGAGCGTGCGGTCGCCCACATCCACCAGCCGGAAACGTGTCATCCGCCCCTCCACCTCCACCGAGGCTCGGTCGATGGATGCGCCGAAGCGGAAGAGGGTGAGGGTGTTGGCCGCCACCCGCACCTCCGGCACCGGCTCGTCCGGGCTGTTGGGGACGACGACTTGCCGTTGCTGCTGCTCACGGGTCGGGGGTTGGGCTCGGGCTGTCGCGGGCGTCCCGAGGGGCAGGGCGAGGAGAATCAGGAGCGGAAGGGGCGATGGTAGTGCCAGGGCGGATAACCTCTCCGGTCCACCGTAGCAGATGTTGTATCCAGGACGACCAGTGACTCCAGCGCCCCTGCCTCGTGCCGGAAAGGGGTGACGCGGGAGGCCGCGAGGGCGTCAGGAGTGCGGCTCGGGCTCCTCGGACCGCTTCTTCTCGTCCAGCGACTTGCGCCACTCCTCGAACTTCTCGAAGAGGGAGAAGGGGTGGAAGGCGAGATGGTCGATGTTGCGATGATACGCCGCGAGGTAGGGCTCGCCCGCGAGGTGAATGACGGCTTGCGAGGGTCGCTGGGGCCGGCTGTAGAACCAGGAGCTGGCCTGCTCCCGTGTGTCGAAGCTGGCGACCGGAGGAGGAGGACGGCCGTCCTTCATCATCTCCTCGAAGTGGTACTCGATGGAGTGGGTGGAGCGCAGCTTGCGGAAGTTGCTATCACGGTCATACATGACGACGTGGTACTGGTCCGCGACCAGCACGAGGGCCATGTAGGGCGGTTTGGGGTGGTTCTTCAGCCACGCTTCCGCCTCTTCGCGCGTTGCGAAAGAGGCGATGACCATCTCGGGTCCCTCGGTCCTGAACTCCTGGCGGTAGTCATCGAATTCATACTGCTGGCCCGTTGTGTTGATGAACCAGAGCGCGTCGGCTGCGGTGAGAAGCAACTCCTTCTCCTCCGCGGACTCGGTCTTCTGATGAATCAAGCCGAGGAGATTCATTGCCTCAAGGATGGGGCTTTTGGGTCTCATGTGATGCCTCGGTGATGTGGAACCGAGCAGGGCTCGTCAGGATGCCAGGAGCACCGCGGGTGCGAGGACCACGAGCCCCGCTCCGGCGGAAACCGTGACGAAGGCAACCCCAGCGATGACGATAATGGGGAGGAGAGTGACCTCTACTGCGAATGCGGTTCGGGCTCCTCGGGCTCCTTCTGGGTCTTCTGCTTCTCGCGCCACTCCTTGAGTCCCTCAACGAGGGAGAAGGGGTGGAAGGCGAGATGGTCGATGTTGCGATGATACGCCGCGAGGTATGGCTCACCTGCGAGCTGGATGACGGCCTGTGAGGGCCGCTCGGACAGGCCGTAATACCAGGCCCTGGCCTGCTCCCGCGTGTCGAAGCTGGCCACCGGCGGAGGCGGACGGCCGTCCTGCATCATCTCCTCGAGGTAGAACTCGAGAGTGGGAGAGAAGTTGAGCTTGCGGGTGTTGGTATCCCGCCAATAGTAGACGGAGTGGTATTCGTCCGCGATCAGCACCGCGCCGCTTCGGGGCGGCTTGGGATGGTTCTTCAGCCAGGCCTCCGCCTCTTCGCGCGTCGCGAAAGAGGCGAGCACCATCTCGGGTCCTTCGGTCCTGAGATCCTGCCGGTAGTCCTCGAAGTCATACTGCTGGCCCGTCGTTTCGATGAATTCGAGCGCGTCGGCAGCGGTGAGAAGCAACTCCTTTTCCTCCGCGGACTCGGTCTTCTCATGAATCAGGCCGAGGAGATTGATGGCTTCGAAAATGGGGCTTTTGTTTTTCATGCATCGCCTCCGTGCCGCAAGGGCGGAGCAGGGCTCATCAGGATGCCAGAAGCACTGCAGGGGCGAGGACCACGAGCCCTGCTCCGGCGGAAACCGTGACGAAGGCAACCCCGGCGATGACGACAATGCTGCCCACCAGCAGGCCCTGATGATGGCGCTTCAACCAGTCGACGGCTTCGTTCACGGCCGAGAACTCCTGGCGTTGGAGGCCCTCCAGCTTCCGGCAGTCATTGTAGGCTTGTTGGCATTGCCCGCGGCACCACTGCTCCTTTCCACCCATCTTCCGCCCTCCAGACTTGATGTGTCCGAAGCCGGGAGGCAGAGGGCGGCGCATGCACATCTTGATGCACTGGTCGTTCTCCGCATCACAGTCGCGCTGGTAGGTCTTCGCGACGTGCACGATGCGTCCATACGTCGATTCACGGGCGCTCGTGGGAAACTGGTACCACGAGAGGTCGAACTCCTCGGCAGGCCGCCAGTGCTCGGTGACCTGGCCGCCGGGTGACTCCTCGAGGACGAGCACGTAGCGGGTGAGCTCTTCGGCGGACGGCGAGGCGGTGTAGCGGGTGGCACTACAGGAAACGAGCAGCAGGCAGAGGGTCGAGGTGATGAGTCTTGCGGGCATCATACGGGTCTTCAGGAGGAGGCCTTGGTCCGCAGTGGGGGGATGGGCGCCGTAGCACGTGGCGTGATCCGGGCCAACGTCTCCGCTCGCTGACCGGCGCTGGCCGCGCGCCATCGTGGTAGTCAAAAGCCGTGGATGATCTCGACGCCCGCCGACGCGAGCAGCACAAGCAGCGCCTCTCCTGGATGCCGTGGCTCTACTTCACGCTCAAGCCGCGCCACCGCGCCTGGGCCGAGGCCTGGCAGAAGGAAGTCCAGGACCGCCTGCGCGAGCTGGAGACGGTGGAGATCGCCGAGGGCTGCTTCATCTCTCCAGAGGCGCAGCTGTTCGCCGAGCCCGGCCGGCCCATTCGCATCATCGGCCCCGGGGTCAGCATCGCCGCCAACGCCTTCGTGCACGGGCCCGTGGTGCTCGAGGCCGGGGTGAGCATCAACGCGCGTGTCAGTCTGGATGGGGGGGCCGAGGGCATCCGCATCGGCGAGGGCAGCCGCATCGCCACCGGCGCCACCCTCTATGCCTTCGATCATGGTCTGGCCCCGGATCGGCCCGTGCGCTCCCAGCCCGTCACCTCTCGCGGCATCGTGCTGGGTAGGGACGTGTGGGTGGGCGCCAATGCCGGCATCACCGATGGGGTGCGCATCGGCGATCACGCCGTGGTGGGCATGGGGGCCGTCGTCACCCGGGACGTCCCCCCCTGGGCCATCGTCGCTGGCGTCCCCGCTCGCGTGATCGGCGACCGCCGCGACCGCCGCCGCTCCGGCGCTCCCGACCCCTCCTGGCCACCATCTGACGATTCGGAGGGATAACTGCCCGACTTTTCTCGGGATTCCTGTCAACTCCTGAGAAAACGGAAGCAAAGAACGGCGCTCGAATTGACGCCGATTCATTCGCGGGCCTTATGCTCTCCAGCAAGACAGGGCCCGCTCGGTGGGGGAGGCGTGCGCGGGAGGGGTCCGCAGGAGCCGGTTGGGGAAATCCGTCTCCGAGAGCAGCAGCCGTCTCCCCGGGGGAAAGGAGCGCGGTATGTCATTCCAGCAGCTGTCGCAGGCCATCATCGCCTTCGATGTCGAGAGCCCCTCCTCTGAAGCGCTCTCGCGTGCCGGAATGAGGGTGCTCGCCGCGAGCCTCCGCTCGGGGTTGTCGGCGGATGCCCTGCGCTACCACTTCCTGGCCGAGCAGCTCAGCGAGGTGGTCTTCCACCTCGACGGCCTGGGGAACCTCACCTTCCTGGGCCCCACCTGGACGTCCCTGACCGGCCTGGCCGTGGAGGACGTGCTCGGGCAGCCGCTGGTGGAGATGGTGCATCCGGAGGATCGGCCGCGTGTGCGGGCCCTGCTGGATGCGATCGCCGCGCGCGTGCAGGCCTCCTTCCGGCTCGAGCTGAAGCTGCTGGCCTCGGGGGGGCCCCGGTGGGTGGAGCTGGCCGCTCACAGCTCTCCGACGGGGCAGGGCGAGGTGTTGGGCACGCTCGCGGACGTCACCGAGCGCCGGCTGCTCCAGGCGCGCATCCAGCAGACGGATCGGCTGGCCACCCTGGGGATGCTCGTGCCGGGCTTCGCGCACGACATGAACAACCCGCTGGCCTTCATGCTCGCCAACCTCGACTACCTGCTCTCCAGCATGGGGGATGTGGCGGGTTCGGCTCCGGCGGGCCAGGTGGCCGAGTGGCGCGAAGCGGTCGGCGAGGTGCGCGAGGGCGCCGAGCGGCTGCGGCAGATCATCGGCCACCTGCGCAGCTTCCGGTCGGAGTCGGGCCAGGGGCCGGTGGACGTGAACACGCTGCTCGATTCGGTGGGGCAGATGGTGTCCAGCACGCTGCGCATGCGCGGCCGCCTGGTGCGCGACTACGGTGCCCGGGCCCTGGTGGTCGGCAGTGAGAGCGGGCTGCGTCAGGCCCTGCTCAACCTGGTCCTCCACGCCGTGCTGTCCCTGCCCGATGGCGGGGACACGGAGGAGAACGAGGTGCGGCTCGTCACCCGCGAGGATGGCGGGGGCCAGGTGGTGATCGAGGTGCATGACACCGGCGCGGGCATTCCACCCGAGCAGCTCGGCCAGGTCTTCGAGCCGCTGTACACGCCGCGTGAGGCGAGCAGGCCCGGGCCGGCGCTCTCCGTGTGCCGGGATATCGTACGGTCGTTCGGCGGGAGCATCACCGTGACATCCTCGGTGGGCCGGGGGACCGTCTTCCGGGTGACGCTGCCCAGGGTCTCCTGAGCTGGGCCGCCGACCAACCCTGCATCGCCTCTCGCTGGTTCCTAACCTACCTCCAAGAATGGCCGCTTCGGCCGTCCTGGAGGTGTGTGTGCATTCGTCCATCATCCGTCTGGGGGTGCTCGTGCTGGCACTGGTGCTCGCCGCCTGCGGCCACCGGGGCCCCCGCGAGGGCCAGATGGGTGTCGGGCTCCCCGTGGGACAGGGCGGGCAGGGACTCGGCGGGGCCTGTGCCGGGCGGCAGTCGTTCCTCGTCGGCAGCGGCATCTACGACATCACCGGCCCCGCCGCCGAGGTGGGGATGATGGGCTACGTGAGGGTGGATCAGCAGACGGAGGGCATCCACCAGCGCCTGCGCTCGAGGGCCTTCGTCATCGCCTCGCCGTGCAACGGCAAGCGCGTGGTGTTCGTGAGCGCGGACCTGGGCATGGTGTTCCAGGGGGTGAAGCAGCAGGTGGTGGAGCGGCTGCGGGCCACCTTCGGGTCGCTCTACTCCGATGACAACGTGGTGCTGAGCGCCACCCACACGCACAGCGGGC
This sequence comes from Vitiosangium sp. GDMCC 1.1324, assembly GCF_003044305.1. Taxonomy (GTDB): domain Bacteria; phylum Myxococcota; class Myxococcia; order Myxococcales; family Myxococcaceae; genus Archangium. The sequence goes on from NZ_PZOX01000012.1 coordinate 168,245, forward strand.
CCGGGGGCTATTCGCACTACGCGCTCTACAACCTGAGCACGTTCGGCTTCGAGCCGAAGAACTTCGAGGCCATCGTCAACGGCATCTACCAGTCCATCGTCCGGGCCCACGAGCACCTGGGGCCAGGCCACATCACCCTGGCGGCGGGGGATCTGCTGGACGCGAGCCGCAACCGCTCGGCCGTGGCCTACCAGCTCAACCCGCCGGAGGAGCGCGAGCGCTACGCGTACGACACGGACAAGCGGATGACGCTGCTGCGCTTCACGAAGGACTCGGGCGTGGAGGTGGGGCTCATCAACTGGTTCGCGGTGCACGCCACGTCGATGGGGAAGGACTACCGCTACATCAGCGGCGACAACAAGGGGTACGCCTCGTATCTCTTCGAGAAGGCGAAGGGCACGCGCTACGACGCTACCGGAGACACCTTCGTGGCCGCCTTCGCCCAGGCCAACGAGGGCGACGTGACGCCCAACATCTTTGGAGGCGAGGACGGTGGCGGCAAGGACGACTTCGAGAGCACGGAGATTTCGGGCCGCAAGCAGTACGAGCGCGCGGCCTCGCTCTACTCGAGCGCCACCACGCCCCTCACCGGTGGGGTGGACTACCGGCACGTCTACGTGAAGATGGATGACGTGGAGGTGCGGCCCGGCTTCGCGGATGGCACGGCCCGGCACACCTGTCCGGCGGCCATTGGCATCTCCATGCTGGCGGGCGCGGAGGACGGGCCGGGCGTGGGAGTCGAGGGCGCGACGTGCGCCGCCATCCATGACGTGTGGAGCGCCTTCACCTGCACCACCACCACCACGCCCTGCCAGGCGGAGAAGCCCATTGTCCTTTCGATGGGCTCGATGAAGCCCTTTCCATGGAGCCCCGAGGTGCTGCCCCTGCAACTCGTCACCGTGGGCAATGTGGCCCTGGTGGCGGTGCCCTTCGAGCTGACGACCATGGCCGGGCGCCGCCTGCGCGAGACGGTGCGTGAGTTGCTGGCCCCGGCGGGAGTGACGGAGGTGGTCATCGCGGGCCTCTCCAACGCCTACTCGGGCTACGTGACCACGCGCGAGGAGTACGCCCGGCAGGAGTACGAGGGCGCCTCCACCCACTTCGGCCCCTGGACGCTGGCGGCTCTCCAGCAGGAGTTCGACATGCTGGCGCGGGCCCTGCGCGAGGGCACGTCCCTGCCTCCGGGTCCCACGCCGCGCGACCTGTGCCACCAGCAGAGCCAGCTGCGCCCTGGCGTCCTCTTCGATGACAAGCCGCTGTGGGCGGACTTCGGGGACGTCTTCCGTGACGCCCGTGCGTCCTATGCGCGCGGAGAGACGGTGCGCGTCACCTTCTGGGGCGGGCATCCGAAGAACGACCTGCACATCCAGGGCACCTACCTGCGCGTGCAGCGCCGCAGCGGGCTGCTGTGGGAGGACGTGGCGTACGACTGGGACTGGGAGACGAAGTACACGTGGCGCCGCGCCTGGTGCCTGCCCACCCTGGCGTGCTCGCATGTCACCGTCGAGTGGACCATTCCCCAGGACGCGCGCCCGGGCACCTACCGCATCCTCCACGAGGGCGATTGGAAGTCCGGCTGGGATGGCCGGGTGCGCCCCTACCAGGGCACCTCGCGCACCTTCACCGTGCGGTGAGCCGGGCCGGGCCGGTGCTCATCGGCAGGTGTGATCCGCGTTGCAGCCCTTCTTGCACTGGACGCATGCCTCGCCGCCCTTCCCGCACCTGCTCTGGGTGTTGCCCGCCTCGCACGTGTTGCCCGAACAGCAGCCCGAGCAGGAATTCGCCGTGCAGCGGCACGCTCCGTCCACGCACTCCTGCCCCGGAGCGCAGGCCGCGCCGCTGCCGCACCTGCACTGCCCGTTCACGCAGCGATCCGCGCCCGGTTCGTTGCACGCGGGATTGGTGCCGCAGACGCAGACCCCCCGTGAGTCACATGCGTCGGCTCGCGCGGGGTCGCACGTCACGCAGGCGATGCCGCCCGTGCCGCAGGTATTGAAGGTGGTGCCCGTGCAGTGGCCCTGCACACAGCAGCCATCGCAGCCGATGCAGAAGGTGCCTCCATCCGGAGTGCCATTCGGTTGCTCGGATATCGGCTCCAACTGGAGGGTGACCTCCACCTCGTACCCGTCGCGGACCTGCGCGCCGCCCTCGCCTCGCGCCACCACGACGTCGTTGCGCAGGCCCTCGATGAACACCTTCGCCTGCACGCCGTTGGCGACGTCTCCCAGCAGCACGCGCAAGGTCTCCCCGCTGTAGAGCAGCCGCTCGGGTTGTTCGGGGAGCACGTGGGGCCCGAAGGCATCTCCGCCCTCCACCGAGCCCCACACCCGTACCTGCGTGAGCAGCAGGGTGGGATCGAACTCCGTCGTCACGTAGAGCGCCGTGCCCGAGGCCCTGGCCGGGTCTCGGCAGGCGCTCAGCAGCAACACCGTGCACACGAGCACCGGCCAACCTGCCCAGGTCCCTTCACCCGATCCACGCATCATGGCCCACATGAGGGTATCCACGACGCACAGCGGCCGTCCCACCCAGACGGCGGGGCCGTCCAGCGGGAGACGTTACGGTCTCCCCGTGTGCCGGGAACCGGACATGCGCGGACGCTCAGATGAGCGCGAGGGCTTCTTCGGCCGCGGTGGACTGCTGCACCGCGGAGGGACGGCGCAGGGGACGCAGCCGCAGCAGGAGCTCGCGCAGCCGCGGCGAGGGGTTGGTGAACTGGATGCCCACGCCGGGCGACATGCGCCAGGTCCTCGCCAGCGTCGAGTCCACGTGCCGCACCACCTCGCCCACGCACTCCACCTCCTCGCCGCCAATCAGCAGGGTGAACTCGAGCCGGGTGAAGAGCGGCGGGAAGGGCTCGGCGCAGCACATGAAGACGCCGCCGCGGCTCAGCTCGTTGCAGTGCACCACCACGGGGCTCGTGCCATTGCCGCGGCGCACGCGCGCCGTCCAGGTGGGCGCGGGCGTGGGATCATTGGGCTCGGGCAGGGTCGGCGTCGCGGGGATGGGCATGCTCGGAGGACGGGGCGGGGGCGCGGACCGGACGGCGGGGTGCGCCCTTGGGGCGGGCTGGACGGCGGCGATCAGGGCCTTCTTGAACTCGAGCGCGCTGGGGAAGCGCTCCGCCGGATTGCGGGCGAGGGCGCGCATGATGGCCCTGGAGAGCGGCTCGGACACGGTGGGGACGAGCTCGTGCGGAGGGTAGAGCGGGGGCGGCGGCGCCGACGAGAGCACCATCTCCGCGAGCTGCCCGCGAGGATAGGGGAGCTGGCCGGTGACGAGCAGGTAGCCCGTCACGCCCAGCGAGTAGACGTCCGCGCGCCCATCCACGGGCTGGCCGGTCCACTGCTCCGGAGACATGTACGCGGGAGTGCCGAACACCTGTCCGGCCATCGTCTGCTCCTGCTGGGGCGAGGGGCGCAGCGCCTTGGCCACGCCGAAGTCGAGCACCTTGAGCGTGGGCGTCTCTCCCGGGCGCGCCACCATGAGGAGGTTGTCGGGCTTGAGGTCGCGGTGCACCACGCCGCTGCGGTGGACGGCCTCCAGCGCGTCACAGCCCTGCACGAGCAGCCAGGTCAACAAGCCCGGCTCCATGGGGCGCGGCAGCCGCGACAGGGGCGTGCCCGCCAGGTACTCCATGACGAAGTAGTGCAGGCCGTCCTCCGACTCGTTGATGTCGAAGATGCGGACGATGTTGGGATGGCCGATGAGGTTCACCGTGCGCGCCTCCGCGTAGAAGCGCGCGCGCAGCCGGGTGTCCTGGGCCAGGTACGGGTGCAGCACCTTCACCGCCACCCGGGCGCCGATGATGGTCTGCTCGGCGAGGTACACCGTGCCCATTCCTCCACTCCCCAACATCTGGGTGAGCCGGTAGTGGCCGAGTGTCCGGCCCCGCAGGTCCACCAAGGCGGGCGTCGTCGAAGGCACCTGGCGCGGCGCCGGGCTCGAGGACTCGGCTCCGCTCCAAGTGTTCTGGGCGGCACACGGGGTGCTGGCGGGATGTTCTGACGAACAGTGCTCGCAGTGCATGGTGGCCGAGACTGGGTTGGGGATGAACGGCAGTGAACGACTTGCAAGTGTCATGCACCGTCGGCGGGTGGATGGAAGCGGCCTGGTCTGTGTCGCAGGGAGTGCGCGACGACGGGAAATCGAGCCATTGCAATGACCGCCAGCACACGCGGGTCTCGCCCTCGGGTTGCATGCTCAATTCGTTCAGTCGGGCGCGAGGAGGATTGATCAAAACTTCCACATCTGGCGGGTTTCGATCGATCTTCTGTTCTATCCGCCTGAGAGACGACAGGTGTCGTGTGGAGTAGGGCGGGAGGACACGCGCATGGTCGTCATCGTGATGGGAGTTTCAGGGTCGGGGAAGACGACGGTGGGCAAGCGGCTCGCGGAGGTGCTCGGGTGGCGCTTCGTGGACGCGGATGACGTCCACCCACCCGGGAACATCGCGAAGATGACCGCGGGAATTCCGCTCACGGACGAGGACCGGGCGCCCTGGCTGGCGCGGCTGAGGGACGTGGTCCAGCGCGCGCTGGAGTCCGGGGAGAGCCTGATGCTGGCGTGCTCGGCGCTGAAGCGGCCCTACCGGGAGCTGTTGACGGTGGACCCACGGCAGGTGCGGTGGGTGTACCTGCATGCGCCTCGCGAGCTCATCGCCGAGCGGCTGAAGCAGCGGCGGGGCCACTACATGCCGTCCACGCTGCTCGACAGCCAGCTCGCGGCGCTGGAGGCGCCTGAGGACGCCCTGTCGGTGGACGTCTCGGCGGACCCGGATGCGGTGGTGGACACCGTCCTCCGGGGGCTGGGACTTCAGAGGCCGGCCTGATGGAGCGCGGGCCACACGAAGGGCGGCACCGGCCAGCGCTCCCGCAGGCGTGACTCCAGCGACTCCAGGGTCCGGGCGAGCCCCGGGAAGCCATCGGTGGAAGCGAGCAGGGCGTGGCAGCGCGCGAGGTGGTGCAGGAGGGCGGCGCGTTCCGAGAGGCCCGGAGCCCACTCCCGGTCTTCCTCCAGCACGCGCGGGGGCAGCCACTGGAAGAGGTTCACCGTGCGCGCCAGCGCCACCGTGGCGCGGGCCAGGGCCCACTGCGAGTCCACCTGGGCCGCCTCGCACTGGGACGAGAGGGTGATGCGGTAGGTGATGTCGGCGCGGGAGACGAGCTCGTCCGGGAAGGGCACGGTGACGAGCCACATCAGCGCGTCGTACAGCGCGTGACGCATGCCCGCGTACTCGAAGTCGAGCAGGCGCGGGCCACCCGGGGCGAAGAGGACGTTGCCCGGCGCCAGGTCTCCGTGCGTGAAGGTGAGGAAGGGCCCCGGGTCGGCCAGCGTGCGGGCCACGGTCTCGAGGTCCTCGTGCAGGCCGGGAGCCGCCGCCACGCCCACCTCCGAGAGCCAGCGCAGGAGCCGCCCCTCGTGCTCGAGCAGGAAGCGCGCGTTCTCCACGCGGATCCGCTGGTGCCGGGGAGGCAGCGCCTGGCGGACGAGGTCGTACTCGGATTGGAGGCCCATCGTCCGCGCATGGAGCTGTCCGGTGAGCCGCGCGGTGGCGAGCAGCCCTCCGGCGGCCGCGCGTGCGTCGTCTCCGCGCAGCAGCTCCTCCAGCGAGCGCCCCCGTCCCAGGTCCTCCAGGACGAAGAGGCGCGCGTCCACGTTGCCCGCGAGGAAGCGGGGGCCCAATTCCGGCGCGCGGCGGGTGACGAACTCCGCACCTGCCCAGTCGTCGAGCCCGCATACCGGCTCGTCCCGGAAGTGCTTGAGGATGACGCCCGGCACCGGGCCGCCCCGCACCTGGGCGCGCACCACCACGCTGCGCGTCTGCGTCTTGAGGAGCTCGGGCGCGCTGAGCAACACCGGACGGCCCCAGGCCGCCGACAGTGCACGTGCTCCCTGGGCCAGGAGGGGGGCGAGGTCCGGCGCGCTCAGGACCGGCGCTCCACCGTCGCGCCCAGCCGCTCGAGCAGCTCGCGGTACCAGGTGAAGGCACGCTCGGTGCGTCCTGGCAGGGCCTTCGTCCCCCACAGCACGGTGAAGGTATGACGCGTGTCGCCCTGCGTCTTGGTGCGCTGCGCGTCCTTCACCGCGTTGGCGCAGGGGCCCTCCGCGTCGAAGAGGCACAGCAGGCCTTCCAGGTCGATGGTCTGCCCGGAGGCGTTGAAGACATACGAAGCCCCCGCAGGCGCGATGCCGATGCGCAGGGGGAGCTTGGCCCGGCCCAGGTCCACCACGCTGATGGGCAGCCCGCTGTGCAGGGACACCGCGTTGCACACGTCCACCGCGGCGTTGATGGTGCCGAGCGAGCCATCCCCCGCGGCCCGCACCAGGTACTCCGAGGCCGGCTTGCCCCGGCCCGTGGGCTTGTAGCCGCCGTGGCGCAGCAAGTCCCTTACCGCGCCGCGCACGGCATCATCTGCGCTCAGGGGCGCCGGCGCATCCGGCTTCAGCAGCGCCACCAGCCACTCGGGCGAGGGCGAGGCGGACAGGGGCGAGGGAAAGGTGGCCTCGAAAGCCACCACGTCCAGCAGCGGATGCGGATCAACGGTGAGCACGGCGCCTTTCTACTCGAAGAGACGGCTGGCCATGCGTGCCATCTTCTTCGCCTTCTCCGTGTACGGCGGGAAGAAGGTGTTCAGCAGGAAGAGGGGGCCCTGACGCAGCACGGCGCGCTCGTGGCTGAAGGTCCGGAAGCCGTACTCCCCGTGGTAGTTGCCCACACCGCTCTCGCCAATGCCGCCGAAGGGCAGCTCCGCGTTGCTCAGGTGCACCACCGTCGTGTTCACGCACGTGCCGCCCGCGGACGTCTCCTCCAGCAGCCGCTCCACCGCCGCGCGGTCATGGCTGAAGATGTACATGGCCAGGGGCTTGGTGCCCGCGCGGATGTGCCGCACCGCCTCGTCCAGACGCTCGTAGCGCAGCACCGGCAGCACCGGGCCGAAGATCTCCTCCTCCATGATGGGCGAGTCCGGCTTCACGTCCGCGAGCACCGTGGGCGCGATGTAGCGGCTGGCCGCGTCCACCGTGCCCCCCACCGCCACGCGCACCCCGCTGGCCACCGAGCGCTCCAGCAGCCGGTTCACCCGGGTGAACTGCGCGTCATCCACCATGCGGCAGAAGTCCGGGTTGGCCTTCCGCGCCTCCTCGGTCTTTCCGTAGAAGTGCTCGATCGTCTCTCGCATCCTCGCGAGGAACTCCTCCTCCTTCGCGGCGGGCACGAGCACGTAGTCCGGCGCCACGCACGTCTGGCCGCCATTGAGGAACTTGCCGAAGGCGATGCGCTCGGCGGTCGCCTTGATGTCCGCCGTCGAGTCCACCACGGCGGGCGACTTGCCCCCCAGCTCCAGCGTCACCCCGGCCAGGTGCTTCGCCGCCGCCTCCATCACCTTGCGCCCCACCCTCGGGCCGCCGGTGAAGAAGAAGTGGTCGAAGGGCAGCTCCAAGAGCGCCTGGCTCTCCTCCGCGCCGCCCAGCACCACCGTCACCTCGGACGGATCGAACACGTCGCGAACCAGCTGCGCCATGAAGGCGGACGAGTGCGGCGTCTTCTCGCTGGGCTTGAGCACCACGCAGTTGCCCGCCGCCACCGCCGCCACCAGCGGGGAGATGGTCAGCTGGAAGGGGTAGTTCCACGGCGAGATGATGAGCACCACGCCCTTGGGCTCGTAGCGCACCTGGCTGCGCGTGCCGGCGAGCAGCACGGGCGCGCCCACCTTGCGCGGCTTCATCCACCGGCCCAGGTGCTTGATGGCGTGGTCGAGCTCCATCAGCACCAGCAGCATCTCGCTGCTCTCCACCTCGGCCGCCGGCTTGCGGAAGTCCGCGTGGATGGCCTGGTAGAGCGCCTCACGCCGCTCGATGATGGTGGTGCGCAGCTTGCGCAGCCGCTCGATGCGCTCCCTCGCGCTCGTCCGCGCCATGTCCCAGCGCCGGGCCCGCAGGCGCTCGAACGTCTCCTGGAAGGGGTTCTTCCGAGCCTGTTCATCCATGCTCACCACGCGCATCGGTCGTCTCCTCGGGTTTCCGTTACTCGTCTTCGGTTCGTGCCGTTCCCAGGCTCTACGTCATCCTCTAGCGGGCCAGCTTGGGCACGGCGATGGGAATGTTCACGGCTCGTCAGCGGGCCTCGAGCCCGCGCAGGAGGCCGCCGAGCGCCTCCGTCAGCTCGCGGGTGAAGTCCACCCGCAGGAGATTGAGGTGCGGGGCGGCCGCGTGGACCTCGCGGGCCACGGGCGCCAGGTCCGCCATCTGCCGCAGGCCCACCACCAGAGCGTGGATGTGCAGGAAGAGGCGCGCGCCCTCGCCAGGCTTCAGGAAGGGCAACCGCTTCTCCAGCAGCGCGCCGGCCCGCACCACCGCCTCCAGCAGCCGCTCCTTGAAGCCGCGCACCTGCTCCACGGTGACGTTCTGCTCCAGCACCGTCTGCAGCCGCGCCAGCAGGCGGGTGAGCATCACCTCGCCCTCCAGCGACTCCGCCACCGTGCGCGCCACCCTCGCCCCCGTCCACCGGCCCTCGCCGCGCGTCAGCGTCTCCTCCAGCCGCGCGAACCACGCGAAGAGCTGCTCCTCCAGCAGCGCCAGGAAGAGCGCCTCCTTGGTGGGGAAGTAGATGAACACCGTCCCCTTGGCCAGCTCCGCCCTCTCCGCCACGTCCGCCATCTTCACCTCGTCGTACGAGGTGCTCCGGTACAGCTCCAACGCCGCGTCCAGCAGCTGGCGCCGCCGCGCCTCCTTGTCCTCCTCCTTGCGCGCCCGCTGCGGCAACACTCGCTTCGTGTTGTTGCTGACCATGGGTCATCAATTAAGGAGGGCTCGAATTCCCTGTCAAGTGACCCCAGGTCAGCTCTGGCGGCCAGTGGGAAGCTCGCGACAATCCGGCTGGTGTGCGAGTATGTAGGCATGCGGCCCATCCAAGCGGAGTTGCTCGACGGCGGCGCGCTGTACCGGGAGGTGGTGCTCGGCAAGCTGGCGCATGCGCGCGAGTCGGTGTGGATCTCCACGGCGAACGTGAAGGCCATGTACGTGGAGCAGGCGGGGCGCTTCGTGCCGGTGCTGGAGGTGTTGGACGGCCTGGCGGCGCGAGGGGTGGCGTTGAGGCTGCTGCACGCGGAGCTGCCGAGCCGGCCGTTCCGGGCGGAGTTCGACAAGCGCTCGCGGCTGGTGAAGGGAGGGCTGGAGCTGAAGGTGTGCCCGCGGGTGCACTTCAAGACGGTGCTGGTGGACGGGGCGTGGGCCTATCTGGGCAGCGCCAACCTCACCGGAGCGGGGTTGGGGGCCAAGGGCGAGGACGCGCGCAACTTCGAGATGGGCTTCGTCACCGAGGACTTCGACGTCATCGACCGGGTGACGGCGCTCTACGAGTCGGTGTGGAGCGGGGCCGAGTGCCGGGGCTGCCGGCTGCGCTCGGTGTGCCCGGATCCGATCTTGCCCGCGGGCGTGGACTCGAAGAAGAAGGGGCCGCCGGGTGGCATCCGCCTGGGCAAGGCGCGGCGTCTGGTGCGCCGCCGCACGGAGAAAGCACGATGAAGCTCTACTACAGCCAGCACACCCGGGGTCACCGTCCCCGCTGGGTGCTCGAGGAACTGGGCATCCCGTACGAGCTGCACCGGTTGGACCTGCGCAAGGGCGAGCACAAGTCGCCCGAGTACCAGCGGATCCACCCGCTGGGCCTGGTGCCCGCGCTGGAGGACGAGGGCCGGGTGCTGGTGGAGTCCGGGGCCATCTGCCTGCACCTGGCGGACAAGTACCCGGAGAAGACGCTGGCTCCGGCGCCCGGCACTCCGGAGCGGGGTGAGTACTACCAGTGGGTGATGTTCGCCCTGGTGACGCTCGAGCCATCCCTCTCGACCTTCGCGTCGCACACGCGCTTCCTGCCCGAGGCCGAGCGTCAGCCCGTGCTGGCCGAGCGCGCGAAGCAGCAGTTCCTGCCCGCGCTGCGCATGGTGGAGCAGCGGATTTCGGGCCGCGAGTACATCGTCGGCAATGCCTTCTCCGTGGCGGACGTGCTCCTCTCCGGGGCGCTCTCCTGGGGGACATTGCTGGGCTTGTTCGCTGATTTCCCCGGGCTGCAGGCGTACACGCAGCGCCTGATGGAGCGACCCGCAGCGAAGCGCGCCTATGCGGACTAGGACACGCCTGTCCATTGTCCTCGGGATACCGGGGGGCCGGTACAGACCCCATGAGTGGAATGTTACAGTCGACTTCCGATGACGGCGGATTCCTCCGGGCCGAAGGCCCTGCGTCGGGTGAAGAGGAAGAACTACTTCGTCTGCGCGGCCATCCTCGCGGGGGGAGTCGTCGTCCAGGGCGTGGTGTCGGATGACATTGGCTCGGCGTTCCTCCTCGTGCAGCTCGGGTGGAGCGTGGGGTTCGTGGTGCTCGGGCTCATGGTGGGAGCGGGGTGGATTGCCGTGAAGTCGTCGGGGTTCGGGTCCGGGCTCGTCAGCCTCGTGGGAGTGACGGCGCTCATCCACCTCACGGGAGGGCCGTACAGTCCCTTCTTTCCGCTCCTCATCGGCCTGCCGCTGGCCCTCGCCATGTTCACCCCGGACACGCGGACGCCCACGATTGTCATCACCGGAGGAATGCTGGGCGCGGTGGTGATGCTGGATGGGATGGCTGGCATGCCGCTGCGCAGGATGCTGTTGCAGGTGTCGGGCTTCGGTGTGCTCGGGGGCGTGGCCATCGTCGGGTCGCAGACGTACCAGCGCATGCGGGGCGCGGAGCGGTCGGCGCAGCAGGAGCGGCTGGAGGCGCTGGAGCGGCTCGCGGAGAGCGAGCGTCTGCGGATGCGCGCCGAGCGCGAGCGCACGGAGGTGGAGCGGCTGGTGATGGTGGGGCAGCTCGCCGCCGGGGTGGCCCATGAGGTGAACAACCCGCTGGCCTTCGTGAAGTCCAACCTGTGCTTCATCGAGGACGAGCTGAAGCGGGAGAGCACGACGCAGGACCGGGCGGAGCTGTACGACGTGCTCGCGGAGACGCAGCAGGGCGTGCTGCGCATCCAGCAGATCGTCTCGGACCTGCGGCGCTTCTCCCGCGAGGGAGATGAGAGTGGTGAGCAGGGAAGGCCGGAGGACGCCATGCACGAGGCGAAGCGGCTGGCCTCGGTGCGTCTGCGCGGCCTGGGCGAGGCATCGCTGGACATCGCCCCGGGGCTCCCGGCGGTGCGGTTGGGACAGCGGCACCTGGTGCAGGTGTTGCTGAACCTGCTGTTGAACGCGGTGGACGCGGTGGAGACGGCGGTGCCCGCGCGCCGGGCCCTCATCTGGGTGAGGGCGCAGACGGTGGACGGCAAGGTTCAGCTGGAGGTGGAGGACAACGGCCCGGGGATTCCTCCGGACGTGTTGCCGAAGCTCTTCGAGCCCTTCTTCACCACCAAGCCGCCGGGGAAGGGGACCGGGCTGGGGCTCGCCCTGTGCCGCGAGTACGTCTCGCGCGCCGGGGGCACGCTCCATGCCGAGAATCGCCCCGAGGGCGGAGCCCGCTTCGTGCTCGTGCTGCCAGCGGTGCCGAAGCCCGCCTCGGCGGCGGCCTGAGGCGCGGAGCTAGGGCGTCTTGCGGTGGCGGGCCCGCCAGGCACTGGGGGACTCACCCGTCATCTTGCGGAACAGGCTGCTGAAGTGCTGGAGCGATGCGCACCCCACCTCCACGGCCACGGCCGTGAGCTTGGCGTCGCTCTCCAGCAGGAGCGCCTGCGCGGTGCGCACCTGCACCGTGTTGAGCTCCGTCTGGAAGGAGGTTCCGATGTCTCGCAGGCGGCGCTGGAGCGTGCGCTCGGACATGCCCAGGTCCCGGGCCACGTCCGCGAGGTTGGCTTCCACCAACCGGGTGCGCAACACCCGGTGCAGCTCGTTCAAGAGCGGCGTCTGCCCCATGAGCTGCGTCACCAGGTCGTTCAGCTCGTTCATGAGGGCGCGGGACTCGTCCTCGGGACGGCCCAGCCAGGTGAGCGCCTCGAGCGGATCCGCGAAGGCCCGGGTGGGGTAGCTGGAGCTGACGAGGCTGTAGAAGCCGCCCACCACCGCGCCTGCCATGCCCTCGGGCCGCACCAGCGCCTGGCGCTTCACCGTCTGCGCGAAGCCGGAGATGCGCGGCATCATGTACTTCACCAGGACGGACAGGCCGTTGGCGTCCGGAGCTTCCACCCGGCGTGCGTCCACCAGCGACACATGGGGGACGGCAGGCGCCAGCTCCACGTCCAGCACCTGCGTGAGCCGCTGAATCTGCGCCTCACCCGGCCTGCCCCAGACGGTGAACCCGCACACCTCGGGTGAGGCGTACCAGTGGAGGAAGCTCTCCCCCGTCAGGTAGCGGCCGATGGGGTCTCGGAGGTAGTCGTCGAGTCCTTCTGCGGAGCGCACGGCGCGGCAGCATAGCTCCGGATGAGCCGCGCCACCCAGGACGGATGGATGGGGGCCAGCGGAGTCTGGAGGGTGGGCGAGACGAGTCCCTCGGTGGCCAGGCGTGCCGTCAGGGCCGGCAGCTCCCGCCAGGGGGCCTGGGGCCGCAGGTGGTGGGCCTGGTGGTAGCCCGCGTTGAAGCACAGGAGGTTGTACAGGGTGGAGGTGGAGGTGACGCCCAGGGCCTCCTTCCGGGTGGCGTCCGTCTCGTGGTGGGCGGCGAGGTTGAGCAGGTGGATGGACATCTGCCCCAGGAGCATCATCCCCAGGTAGGAGAGGGCCAGCCAGGGCCGCCACAGGGCCAGGGCCACCAGGGTGCCCTCCAGCAGGATGAAGTCGAGCACCAGCTCCGTGCGCTGGCCCTTCTTCTGGCCGGCGACCTTCCAGACCTTGGCCAGCAGCGAGTAGGGCCAGAGCCAGGGCGTGAGGGTGGAGCGCACCAGGTACGTCAGCGCGTGCTCGCCGGGACGGCGCCGCCCCCAGTCGCCCTCTCCATCATTGTATCTGTGATGGTTGAAGTGGTGGATGTGGTAGCCGCGGTAGGCGAAGCCACACGCCAGGCCGAGGGTGCGTGACACCAGCCAGCGCAGGGCTCGCGGCCGGGCGATGGGCACGTGCATGTGGTCGTGGAGCACGGCGTAGTTCCAGAACAGGAGCACGAAGCCGAGCACCAGCATGGCGGCGCGTCCCAGCATGGGCAGGGCATCCCAGCTCAGCAGCAGAGCGGGAGCCCACGCCCACCAGAGGGCGTGGACGGCGAGATGAGAGACATCGAGCGCGGGAGGAGTGGAGAAGGGTCGTGTCATGCCGCGTCGATGTACGGACGCACGATGGGCGCCGCTTCATCGCGGGCGCCAATCGGTTGCATCAATGCGAAGACGCGAGCCTTTCCCGCCCTCGTGCGCGAGCGCGAGATGGGGAGTTCCCGAGAGACAGGACAACCATAGCGAGCAGACGAGGGAGGCCCCCGCCGGGTGCTCGCATGGCGGCCGTACCGGGGCTCAGTCCTCGCGGCGGAGCGTGGCGGCGACCATCGATAGGGCGCGCAGTTGCGTGGCGTTGAGCTTGCGCACGTGGCGCATCAACCGCCTCATCTGCGGCTCTTCGGGTTCGGAAGGCTCGGGTGGCTCGACCCAGGTGGGGGGCTGCGCCGAGCCGAGCGCCAGCAGCGCATCCGCGGGCAGGCGCAGCGCCACGCACAACCGGCGCAGCGTGGGGACGCTCGGCATCAACAGTCCGCGCTCCAATCGTCCATAGACCTCCGTGGCAACACCGATGCGCTCGGCCACGTCCGCCTGGGTCAGCCTCGCGTGCTGCCGTGCCTCGCGCGCCGCATCTCCCAGCGCCTTGGACAGTTTCTGTTTCGCCTCGCGTTTTCCCCGTGGCGGGGCGTCCTTGCCGCGCGTCGCGCGCCGGGACGTGGAGGACTGCTCGGGGGGGGCTGGAAAAGTAGTCTTCGACGCCATGGATCCTCTCGGCTCCGTCCTGACTCCGTGGGTTATATGACTTCTGGAGTAATGTGTCAGCGGATAACTTTTCGAGTTGGTTCCGAGTCGACACCCCACCCGGGCTCCGTCATGGGCTGGAGGCGGCTCGTGCTGCGCGGGAGAGGGGAAAGAGAGAGGCATCACGGAGAGGCGGGTGCCTCCCACGTCCAATGCCCACACCCGTGTGGTCTGCCGCGGTGTCACCAGCACCGCGCTCATGCACGAGTCACCCGGGTACCTGCCCGGATGGCCCGCCGTGCTTCATCTTACCTTTCAGCTTGAGTCTGAGCGCCCCACCTGTCAAGTCACGCACCGTCGAATGACTGAGGAGGGGGGCTGCGATTCCGGCCTGGCACCCACCCGCGCGGCCCGGCGTCGCGCTTCGTGCGGGCATGGGGTGGCGATCGCTCGGAGGCCCGAGAAATCGGCCCCGGCGCGATTGTCAACCCCCGAGGTGGGACGATGCGGAAAAGTCCCAACCATTTCAGGGGTTTACCTCTCATGAAGGTCTGACATATGGTGACGCGCTCCCGGGGGTTCCCGGGTACCGGAGTCCCCGCGTTCCCAGGTGCGGAGGGCTTCTGGCGTGCCCCGGTAGGGAGGGCTGTTCAGGCCGTGAGCGACGAGCGTCCGGACGCGCTGCTCAAAAGCGCACTCGAAAAGATCGTCTACTTCGAGGCTCGTGCCGAGCAGCTCCATCACGAGCTGACGTCCACGCACGAGGAGATGGAGCACCTCAAGCGCGAGCTGTCCCAGTCGGAGGAGCGCGAGCTGGCGCTGCGCCGCGAGGTGGCGGAGCTGGAGGTCCGCCTGGGCCGCCTGAGCGCCGACCGCGACGAGCTCACCCGCCTCAACCAGGCCCTTCGCACCGAGCGCAGCCAGCTGCTCGGCAAGTTGCTGGAGGCCAGCCGCATCCGCGCCTCGGACCGGCCCGAGCGCGAGGAGGACGATGAGGACGGCCTGGGCATCGACCTGGCCTCGTTCATTTCCCAGCTGCGCAGCGAGGCGCTCGGGCGTCCGGCCGAGGCCGTGTCGGTGCCCGCGCAGTCCGCTCCCGCATACCCCTGGCCCGCGCAGTCCGAGCCCGAGCCGGCTCCCGCGCTCGCGGTGGTGGCGGCCTCCGCGGCCGCGACCCCTGTCTCGCCCGTGGTGCAGCACGCCCAGCGCCTCTACCTGGAAGGGCGTCTGGCGGTGAGCCCCGGGCAGATGGCGGAGCTCTCCGGGGGCAACGACGAGTCGCTCTTCGGCTTCTCCGTGCGCGAGCTGTCGGCGCCGGATGCCACCTCGCGCGTGCGCGCCGCCGAGCGCCTCAAGGCCCTGGGCCAGTCCGCCGCCGCCCCCGCCCTGGCCACCGCGCTGCACGCGGAGAAGGATGCTTCCGTCCAGGTGGCCCTGCTGGCCGCCTTCGCCGAGGTGGGCAAGGAGCAGGGGGCCTCGGTGGTGTCGCCCCTGCTGGCCTCCTCCGTCCCCGAGGTCCGCATCGCCGCCCTCAAGGCCCTGCTGGCCCTGGCTCCCCAGGAGGCCGCGCCCCACCTCGCCCAGGCCGTGAAGGACCCCGACCGCTCCGTGCGCCGCCGCGCCTCGCTCCTGGCGCTCGGCCTGGAGGGGGAGAACGCGCGCCGTCTGGGCGAGGAGGCCATCCACGACCCGGACGCCGAGGTGCGCAGCCTCGCCGCCCTCGCTCTGGGGGCCGGCAGCGGAGAGAACGCTCGTTCGCTTTTGCTCGAGGCTCTGAAGGACCCGGAGGTGCGCGTGCGCCGCTCGGCCGCGCAGAGCCTCTCGCGCATCCTCGGCCAGGACGTCTCCGCCGTGGTGGACATGGACGAGGGCCGCCGCCGCCGCGAAATCCGCCGGCTCGCCGCGCTCCCCGTCCAGCCCGTGCGCGCCTCGCTCGCCCCGAAGCCCCCTCCGCCCGTGCGTCTCGTCGAGCCCGCTCCCGTGGCCGCGCCTGCTCCGGTGGCCGCGCCCGCCCCGGTGGCCTCCGTCCGGGCTCCGGCTCCGGCCGCTCCGTCCGGGCCTTCCGCGCGCCCCGTGCCCGCTTCGCCCACCGTCCACCGTGCGCCGGCTCCGGCCGTGAACGCCGCTCCGGTGCGCAGCGCGGCCCAGGCTGTCCGGATTGCCGCCACCCCCGCGGCCGCACCGCGTCCCTCCGCGCGTCAGGCCGCTTCCTCCCCGGTGGAGGCCCTGTGTGGGCCCTTGATGTCGGAGATTCGCGCGGCCATCCGGGGCCGCTCGCTTGGGGAGCTGACTTCCGGTATCTCCGCGTCCGCCGAGCTGGCCGAGGAGGCGCTCGCCCTGCTGGTGGCCAGGGGGGCGATCATACGGAGGGGACACAAATACTTCGCCGCTTGAGGCAAGGTATGTCCCCCGGGGATTCGACGAAGGGTTCTTCATGGACGCGCCGACGTACAGCTCCAAGCAGGTGGCCGAGATGCTCGGCCTGCCACCAAAGTCCATCGCCTCGGCGCTGAAGCAGGACAGCTACACGGGGACCGAGGTGTGGGCCCTGCGCGCGCAGCTCGGCGCTTACCCGCCGTCGCTCGGCCGCCGCAAGCAGCTCTTCCTCAACTTCAAGGGCGGCACGGGCAAGACGTCCCTCTCCACCTCCTACGCCTGGCGCCTGGCGGAGCTGGGCTACAACGTCCTCATCGTGGACCTCGACAGCCAGGGCCACGCCACCAAGTGCCTGGGCTTCGAGGGCGAGGACTTCGACAAGACGCTCCTCAACGTCCTGGTGCGCAAGGCGCCCATGGCCGAGGTCATCCAGAAGTCCTCCCTGCCCAACCTGCACTTCGTCCCCTCCAACCTCACCATGTCCACGGTGGACCTGGCGCTGATGCCCATGGCGGGCCGCGAGTTCAAGCTGCGCAACGCCCTCAAGGACGTGGAGTCCCAGTACGACGTCATCGTCTTCGACGCGCCTCCCTCCTTCGGCCTGCTCAACCTCAACGCGCTGATGGCGGCCAACGACCTGTTCGTCCCGGTGCTGGCCGACTTCCTCTCCTTCCACGGCCTCAAGCTGCTCTTCGAGACGGTGCAGAGCCTGGAGGAGGACCTCAACCACGTGCTGGACCACGTCTTCATCGTGGTCAACTCCTTCAACGCCACCTTCAAGCTGGCGAAGGAGGCGCTCGAGGCCCTCCAGACGCACTACCCGGAGTACCTGCTGCCCACCATCATCCGGCAGTGCACCAAGTTCGCGCAGGCCTCCAGCGAGGGCCGGCCCGTCTTCGTGGCGGACCCCGGCTCCAAGGGGGCCACCGACATCGAGGCCCTCATCCAGAACGTGCTTCCGCGCTTGCGGGCGGGCTCGGCTCCCGGTAGCGATAGCGGTTCGCAGCAGGCCGGTTGACGTCCACCCCTCCTCCTCCGCTTTCAGGCTCGCCCATGAAGAAGGCCTTCGAACAGAACGTGTCCCGCGCCAAGCCGCGCCTCCGTCTGGGAGCATTCACCGGCGTCGTCGACCCCGCCGCCCCCGAGGAGACCCAGGAGCCCGAGCAGGTCCAGGCTCCCGAGCCCGAGCAGCTCGCGGCCCCCGAGCCCACCCGGGCCCCCGAGCTGCCCTCCGTCACCAACGACCTGTCCACCGAGGTCCGTGCCCGCATCGAGCGCGCCCGCGCCCCGCGCCCCACCGCCTCCGAGGTGATTGACGCCGCCCTTCGCGCGCAGGCGCACCCGGAGCCGCACGCCGTGGAGATGGCCGCGCCCGTGGCCCAGGCCTCCGTCACGACGGTGGCCCGCGTGGAGGCTCCCGAGCACGAGGTGGAGGTGCAGACGCCGGCCCCGCCGCCCCGCGAGGACGTGGACACGCACGCGCGCCGCGAGCGGCTCAAGGAGCGCCTCAAGGCGGTGCGCGAGAACCCGCGTCCCGAGCCCCTGCCCGCCAGCGTCGCCGAGGCCGGAATGCGCGCGGTGGAGCGCATCTCCGCGCTGCAGAGCGAGCTCACCAAGGTGAAGGCGCTCAACCTCTCGCTCACGCAGGACCTGGAGGTGTCCCGGCGCCAGGCGGAGAAGGCCACCGAGGAGGCCCGCCTGCGCATGGACGAGGCCCGCAGGCTCGCCACCGAGATGGAGGGCCGCGTGAAGCTGCTGGCCGACCTCGAGCGCGAGCTGGCCGCGCTGGAGGGCGAGCGCGACGAGGCCCTGCTCTCCCTCCAGGAGGCGCGTCAGGCCATGCAGGCCCAAGCCCAGGAGCGCACCACGCTCGAGGCCGCCGTCGCCGAGGCCAAGAAGGCGCTCGCCGACAGCCTCTCCGAGGAGGAGCGGCTCGCCAGCGAGCTGGAGTCCGCCAAGGACGAGGCCGCCGTGCTTCGCCGCGCCGTGGATACGCTCCAGGGTGAGCGGGACGTGCTGGCCCAGCAGGTGGCCTCGCTCACCGCCGAGCGCGCCGAGCTGCTCGAGGCCCGCAAGGCGCTCGAGGCCGTGCACCGCGCTCTCAGTCAGGCCGTGGCGCGCTGACATCCTCCCACTTCGGCCCCGGGAGTGTGTCCCCGGGGCTGTGGCCGCGAAGTGAGTGGCCGGGTCTTTTTCCCGTCATCAGGGCCGGACCTGCACGAAGGACCACTCACATGAAGCGCAAATTTCTTCTCGTCGCCCCCCTGCTCCTCGCCGCCTGCGGTGGCGGTAGCTCGCTCAGCCTCGACATCAACAGCGATGACGCGGCCGAGAACACCTCGCTCTCCACTGTCCGCGCACTCGGCGAGTCCGTGGACCTCACCACGGTGAAGTCGGTCAAGGTGACCGTGAGTGAAATCTGGGTGCACGTGGAGGGCCAGGAGGCCCAGGACGACGTCGAGGGCTCGAAGGTGGACGACTCCGACAAGAAGTGGCAGCAGGTGTCCTCCACGGAGACGGCCATCGACCTCATGACGGTGCGCAACCAGGCGACGAAGCCGCTCGGCGACATCACCGTGCCCGAGGGGAAGATCACCCAGATTCGCCTCAAGCTGAAGGGCACCGCCGCGGAGGGCAGTGACAAGTACCGCATCGCGGGCGCCGTGGAGGAGACCAATGGCACCGTGTGCGATCTCATCGTCCCCAAGAGCGCCATCAACCCGGGCGTGAAGATCGAGGGCGTCTACAAGGCCATGAAGATCGAGGCCGGTGGCAAGCACCACGCCATCATCAGCCTGAAGCTCAAGGACTCGGAGAAGCTGGCCGACGGTGGCGCCACCTGCGCGTACCGGCTCAACCCGGTGCTGAAGGTGAAGAAGTTCGAGATCGAGGACAAGTCGGGCGACGACAAGGGCGACGACAGCAAGAAGTAGCCGCGCGCTCCCTCGCCGTACTTTCGTGAGCCCGCCTGGGTCCTGGTGACCCGGCGGGCTTTTTCACGTCTGGCAGCCGGTGCGCACACCCCATACGGACCGCAGATGGAAATGCGGGCAACACACGTCATGCCGTCAGCGTCCGACGTCGACGCCTGGTTTCGGTATTTCAGCCCGGTTGCACTTTGAGTGTGGCCCTTCATCCCCAGCATGCCTCATGCATCGCGAGTCAGCCCGGGCTGGTAGGGTCGCCCGGTAGAGACACGTTCAACTGCTAGCATCGCTGCGCCGGGGAATTCGGCTCCAGCAAGGGCTGGAGGCTTTGCCCATCCAGGTCGTCCATCCAGCGCCCTGTTATTGCATTTCGCAGAGGGGGGAGTTCCCATGAATCGCCTGTTGTCTTTGCACGCCTCCTCACCCGAGGTGACGTTGGAGCCTCTTTGGGAGAGCCGCCTGGGGCGCATCATCGGGACGGACGGCGAAGGCCGGCCGGTGGTGGATTTCGAAGGCAATCCGGTGGGCCCTCGCGTGGCGCGCAAGGCCGTGCGGTTGGACGCTGTGGGACTTCAGGCCGCGATCGAGACGCGTCAGCCGGTGGAGCTCCGCTTCGAGGATGGAGACCCGCGGCACCCCATCATCATGGCCCTTCTGCCCGTCGCTCCGAGGGACGCCCAGCCGAATGCGTTGCAGGCTGCGCTGGAGGAGGCCGCCGAGTCACGCGCTCGCGTCATCCAGGGCCAGGACGGACTCGCCCTGCGCTGTGGAGAGGCATCCGTCACCCTGCTGCGCAACGGGAAGGTCTCCCTGAAGGGGACGTCCGTCGAAACGACGGCCGAGGGCACACTCCGCCTCAAGGGCATGTCCGTCCAGGTCCACACGCCGGGTGTGCAGGCCGCCTCGGCATACGAGGAGGAAGCCCGGCCTTGGGAGGCAGGATGCCTCCTCCCGGGAGAAGACGCAGCGGACGTCTAGCTTATCCAGAGTCAGGAGCGTCTCACCCTGCGGTGCGGCCGCGCGAGTCTGACGCTGCTGCGCAGTGGACGCATTCTCCTCAAGGGGACGTACGTGGAGACGTGCGCCGAGGGCGTCATTCGCCTCCGGGGCGGCTGGGTTCAAATCAACTTAAAACTCGTTTCAAAAATGGACCAGAGAGGGCGGGTAACATGCCCTGCCTGCTCAGGGCCCATCGCGTAAGTGGCGCTCCAGCTCCCGGTAGAGGATGAGGCAGCAGCCGAGACGGAGAAGCGCGAGGTGCATTTGAGCGCTTCGCTCCTCGCGCACCCGCAGGCGTTTCATCTTGTGAAGCCACCCCAAGGAGCGCTCCACCACCCAGCGATGACGCCCCAGCCGCTCCTTCGACTCGATACCCCTGCGTGCGATGCGGGGGATGATGTGGCGCCGGCGCATGTTGCGTCGGACATCGGGGTAGTCGTACCCCTTGTCGCCATGTCCTTTTGCTGGACGCCTCCTGGGCCTGCCGCGTGGTCCTTTGATGGGGAGGATGGCGTCGAGGAGCGGCAGCGCCTTGCGCTTGTCGTGCACGTTGGCCGCCGACAGCAAGACCGCCAGTGGCAGTCCCTCACGGTCTACGACCAGGTGGTGCTTGCTGCCCGCTTTCCCTCTATCTGTTGGATTCGGGCCCGTCTGTTCCCCCCTTTTTCGGCCCGCACGCTGCTGGAGTCGAACACGGCCCGGCTCCAGTCGATGAGCCCTTGTTGGCCCAGCTCGTTGAGCAACTCCCGTTGTAGCTTCTCGAACACCCCCGCTCGACTCCACTGGCGCAGCCTTCGCCAGCACGTTGCCCCACTGCACCCGAACACCTCGGCTGGCAGGTCGCGCCAGGCGATACCCGTCTTGAGCACGAAGATGATGCCCCGCAGGCACGCCCGGTCATCTCGAGGAGGACGACCTCTCCCTCTCCAATGTCGGTGTCGTGGCAGGAGTGGAGCCACCCGCTTCCACAACTCGTCCGGGACCAGTTCGCGCTTCATGCCTCGCGAAGGTGCTCACCGGAAACGTAGTAGGCATCCCCCTCACCTCCGAGGTTCATTTCTGAAACGAGCTGAGCAGGTAGGTCATGTCACCTGCCTGCCCTGGTCCATTTTTGAAACGAGTTTTAAGGGGGCGGCGTCATGGTGTTGGTGGACGTGCTGGAGGAGTACCTGGACGAGGCGGCCTTCCGGTGGGTGCAGTGGGAAAGGGCCCTGGTGGCACCGGACTTCACGCTGGCGGAGACGGCGGAGCGCGAGGAAAGGCTGCTGGCGCACCTGGAGGGGCTGGAGGACGAGGACGCGCTCGACACCGTGGTGCGCCCGGCCTTCGACTCAGAGGAGGCGTCACGTATTTCGGCCGCGGCCCACGCGCTGCTGGCGCTGGGGGAGGTGGAGGAGGTGCTGGTGCGGCTGCGAGGGGCGGAAGCGCCGGCCCGTGCCGCCATTCTCCGGGCGTTGGAGGTGAGTGAGGCACCGGGCCTGGGCGCACGCCTCCTGGAGTTGCTGAAGCTGGAGGACTCGGCCCCGCAGGCCGGAGTGCTGGAGGCACTGGCCTTCCGCCAGGAGGCGCCTGCCGAGGTGCTGGCGCGCTTCTTCAGACATGACGAGCAGCGGGCGCGGGTAGCGGCCCTGCGCGGGGCGGTGCCGCTGCCGGAGGAGGTGGTGCGCAGGTATTTGCCCTCGCTGCTGGACTCGGCGCACTCCGGCATTCGTGCGGCGGCCATGGAGGCGGGACTGGCCTCCGGAGTGCGTCTGGCCTGGGAGGCCTGCCGCAAGGCGGTGCAGTCGCCCGGCGCGTATGCCCGGGAAGCCATGGTGCTGCTGGCCCTGGGCGGCGATGAGGCGGAGGCATCTCTCCTGGTGGACTGGCTGGAGTCTGCCGAGTTGCGTGCGGACGCCCTCTGGGCCCTGGGCTTCAGCGGCCGGGTGGCGGCCATGGAGTCCTGCGTGAAGTATCTCGAGGTGCCCGAGGTGGCGCGGCTGGCGGGAGAGGCCTTCGCGGCCATGACGGGCCTGCGGCTGGAGGGCGCCCATGCCCTGCCTCCAGGCGAGCGGCCCGAAGGCGCTCCTCCTCCACCCGAGGAGCAGGAGAGTCTGGACGCCGACCTGGTGCCCCGGCCGGAGGACGACCTGCCCTGGCCGCACGTGGCCGCGGTGAGGGCCTGGTGGGCGCAGAACCAGACGCGCTTCGCGAAGGGCACGCGCTACCTCATGGGCCAGCCCTTCAGTGGCCCGGTGCTGCTGGAGGCCCTGGAAACCAGTCCCATGCGGCGCCGGCACGTACTCGCGCGGGAGTTGGCCATTCGGACCCGGGGCCAGCACAACATTCCCACCCGCGCCTTCACCCACCGCCAACGTGAAGCCCTCGCCCGGGCCCGAGCCACCGCCGCCCTCGTCCGTGGCACGCCCCTGGTCTCCACCCTGCGCTGACGTCCCATGCCTACCCTCGAAAACCTCACGCCCTTCGCGGCCACCGACTTCCTCTCGTTGACGAAGGAGGGCGAGGAGTGCCTCGTCCTCGTCGTCGCCGGCAGCTTCGTCCTGCCCCCGGCCGGGCGCGCCACGAACGCACCTCTGGCGGTGCGCGAGGAGCACCTGCCGCCTGCCACCACGGACACGTATTGGGGCGAGCCGGAGAAGTCGAGCCTGCGCTACGAGTCGCAATCCGCTTACATGCGGCCCGGCACGGACGTGCTGCTGCACGGCCAGGCCTGGGCGCCCCGGGGTCGCAAGGTGACACGCACGCAGGTGGCGGTGCGGGTGGGCACGCTGGAGAAGCGGGCCACCGTTACCGGCACGCGCGTCTGGTACCAAAGCCTCATGGGGCTGAGCGCCTCGGACGCGCTGCCCTTCGAGTCCGTGCCGCTGCGGTACGAGTACGCCTTCGGCGGCACCACGGCCTCGGGCCAAGAGGCGCGCAACCCCGTGGGCCGCGGCTTCTACACGAGCGCCAAGGAGGCGGTGGAGAAGCCCCTTCCCTCCGTTGAGGCGCCCGAGGCCCTCGTGCGCGGCTGGGCGGACAGGCCACCGCCCTGCGGCTTCGGCCCGGTGGCGCGACACTGGCCGCCGCGCCGGGGTTGGGCGGGGACGTACGACGCGGCCTGGGTGGAGAAGCGCGCCCCATTCTGGCCCCGGGACTTCGACGAGCGCTTCTTCCACGCTGCGCCCGAGGGCCTGCGGGCCTCGACGCACCTGCAAGGAGGAGAGCCGGTGGTGCTGGAGGGCGTCTCCCCCGACGGGCCCCTGGCCTTCACCCTTCCCACCTACCGGCTGCTGGCCCGCTGCACCTTCGCCGGACGGAGGGAGAGGCGGCGCATGGTGCTGGACACAGTGCTGCTGGAGCCGGAGGAGCGCCGCCTCGTCCTCACCTGGCGGGTGAAGTTTCCCGCGCATCGGCAGTTGGCCCTGCATGAGGTGAGCACCGTGCGGCTGCTCTTGCCCGGGGAGGACGCGCCATGAGTGGAGCGCAGGTAGTGGGGCTGGGACTGTGCACGCCCGTTGGCACCTCGACGCACATGACGCTGGCGTCGCTGCGCGCCGGCCTGGTGCGCTTCAGCCGGACGGAGGTGCTGGACGAAGTGGCGGAGCCCGTGCGGGCCTCGCGGCTGAGTCTCCTCGACACTTCCCTCTCTCGCACTCAACGCATGGCGGCGCTGGCCCGCCAGGCCCTCGCCGGGGTGCGGCCACTGCTGGCATCCCTCCCCCCAGGGCGAGTGCCGCTGTACCTTGGACTGCCCGAGGCGGGGCTGGGCGCCCGGGTGGAGCAGGAGGCGCTGGTGCCGGCGCTACTGTCCGAGTCAGAGGGACGGCTGGAAGTGGTGAAGGTGCACGAGTCCGGGCGGGCCGCCTTCTTCGAGGCCCTGGCCTCCGCCCAGAAGGACTTGCACTCCGGCCGCGCGGGGGCGCTGGCGCTGGTCGGCGCGGTGGACTCGCTGGCGGACGGCGCTTCGCTGGAGGCATTGGCCGCGGCACGGCTGCACCTGGGGCGCCGGAATCCAGACGGGAGGATTCCAGGCGAGGCGGCGGGCTTCGTCGCCCTGGCACGGCCGGGCGCCCCCAAGTCCCTGAAGCTGGAGGCCACGGGCGTCCTGCTGGGCACGGCCCTCGCGGTGGAGCCGCGGCCCTTCTTGCAGCGCGGCCCCAGCCTGGCCGAGGGGCTGACGGAAGTCCTCCATACCCTACGGCGAGACGCGGTGACGGGCGCGCGGCGCGTGGACGCCGCCCTGGCATGTCAGCCCGGAGACTCTTTCTGGAGCACCGAGTTCTCCCGCGCCTACCTGCGCAACGCCGCCCTCCTGCCCGAGCCCCTCCGTGTGCACGTCGCGGGCGAAGGACTGGGGGACGCGGGGGCCGGCGCGGGCCCCGTCATGCTGGGCGTGGCCCTGCATCGGGCGCGCTGGCATCAGCCCAGCGCACGCAGGACACTCGTCTATGGCAGTGCCGATGGTGGGCGCATTGGTGCCTGCGTCGTGGAGATGATTCGAAGCACCAAGGAGGAACCATGAGCAAGGTCTTCGCCAACGGCCGCTCCATCCTGCACAAGGGGAGCGGCAACACGCACACCTCGGCCGCGCCCGACGTCTGCAAGGTGCCGACGCCGGGAGGGCCGGTGCCCACGCCCTTCGTCAACTCGGCCCAGGACTCCATGCTCACCAAGGGGAGCAAGAGCGTCACCATCAATGGCCACCCCGTGGCGCTGACCGACTCCGAGCTGAGCACCAGCTCGGGCGATGAGCCGGGGACGGCGGGCGGCCTCATCTCCTCCAAGTTCAAAGGGAAGATGGCCTGGGGCAGCGGCAGCGTGGACGTGAAGATTGAAGGCAAGGGCGTCGTGCGCTTCCTCGACGTCACCCTCCACAACGGCAACTCGTTCAACACCACCTTCATGTCGAATGGGTATAACGGGACGGGATTCGCCTACGCGGATGACTTCGAGGGCGCGTGCATCATCTGCCAGAAGGACCCGGACAGCCATGCGGTGATTGAGCGGCAAGAAACAGAGGAGGGCCAAAGCCTCGACATCGCAAAGAAGATTCTTGATGACCTCAAGGCGAGCGAGGCCAAATGGGCCGAGGCAAACCAAAAGCTCGCAATGAAGGTCGCCGAACTCGAGCGCATTCAGCGTCAAAATCAGAAAATCAACCAATCAACCCTGGATTCGCGAAGGGTGCAAATCACCGCACTTGAGCAGGAGCGCGATGAGCACGGGAAGCATCGTCGCGGGTCTGGCGGGTACATGGTCGGGGTCATGGTGTGCCGCAACGGCGAGAAGTTCGCCGCAGTATCAGGTGGCGAAACGCCTCCCGGGTTCAAGGCCATCGCCGAGGCTCACGGTTGCGAGGTCATAGAGGAGCCCGCCATGTTGAATGACTTCATGGCCAGAAACCCAAGATGTGCCGCAGGAGATGCTGAGGCCATCGCAAAAATGACAGAGCAGTGGGATGCCACGGAGCGAAAGATCAGACAAGAGAAGCCTGGATACAAAAACAAGCCCGGAAGCTGTGCAGGCGCAAAGCTCATCGGAAAGAGTGGTCACGTCGCGAACTCAATGACCGAGATGTACTTCGCTTTCTCCGGCACAGAGAAGTTCAACTTCGAGGTATTCTATCGCGGCCCCGGCGACTACTCTCCATCTCAGAGTGAGGGGACTTGGAAGCCTCCGCGCGCCGCCGCTATCAATAGAGGGGAGGGCGGCGAGCATGTCGAGCAACGCGTCAAAATGCGACGCAAGTCGGAGGAGACTGTGCTCTCCTGTCAGACGTGTCAGGACACGCTTTTCATGGCCCGCTGCGACCTCGAGGTGCAGACGTGCAACAATTCCAAATGACCTGGTCAGAGATTCTCAAGGCCCCCCCTCCCTTGACGATGAGGGGCTTGCTCGCGTTCATGGAGCGCTGGAAGCCCGGGAGCACTCAGGGTTTCGAACCAGCCACGGCCGAGCAGATTGCTGCCTTGGCCAAGCCACATGGAGGGCTCAATGCACTGCCACGCGTGTATCGCGAGTTCCTCGAGACCATGGGGGCATCGACGGGCAACTTGCGATTGAAGGCTGGCACGACCTCGATTTCGGCTCTGCTTGAGGACCGCGAGGACCCTCAACGAGAGCGGCCCGATGCTCGCCGCTACCTCAAGTTCACCATCGGTGAGGAGCACCCCGAGGAACGCTACCCGGACGACTTCTTTGATCTCACCCATCCAACACCCGACGGGCGGGACGCGGCAATTATCCGCGTTCACGAAGAGGACTTAGTGCGCGGCAAGGGCGCAGTCGAGCAGGCCTTCCCGACTTTCTCCGACTGGCTACGAACGATGGTCATAGCCAGAGTCGTCTTTGCGACTGACCCAGAAGAACAAACGCAGTACTACAACCTTGGTCCAAAACCCGAGACTCCGGCCAGGACGTACGAGTTCTTCACTCGCATAGGATTCTCGCTCACTGAACTCGGGGCTTCATTAGACGTCGTCCCTCTCGAACACCCGGAACGCGGCGCAATCGCCCTTGTCAGCGCGCCCTCGACATCAATTCCAAGAACGGGTGTGGAGTTGCGCGCGCGTGACAAGTCCCAACAGGCACTCCTAAACGAAGTAATTGAGGACCACAAGCAGGAGTTGAGCGGTGGTTGACGAGGGTCGTCGTTCACAGGGTCTGGCGGAAGAAACCGTGCTTTCCTGTCAGTCGTGCCAGGATACGCTTTTCATGGCCCGGTGTGACCTCGAGGCGCAGACGTGCGGATGACCTGGTCAAAGCTTCTTGGGGCCCCCCCTCCCTTGTCGATGCCGGGCTTGCTCGCGTTCATGGAACGATGGAAGCCCGGTAGCACCCAGGGCTTCGAGCCGGCCACGGTCGACCAGATTGCGGCCCTGGCCAAGCCCCATGGAGGGCTTGACGCGCTGCCACGCGTGTATCGCGAGTTCCTCGCGACCATGGGCGCATCGACCGGCAGCTTGCGGTTGACGTATTACGGCACGACCTCTATTTCGGCGCTGCTTGAGGATCGAGAGGACCCTCAACGAGAGCGGCCCGATTCTCGCCGCTACCTCAAGTTCGCCATCGGCGAGGACGACTACAACGGCCGCCACCCGGACGACTTCTTCGAACTCTCCCGTTCGACATCTGACGGACGTGACGCGGCAATCATCCGCATTCACGAAGAGGACTTGGTGCGCGGCAAGGGTGCAGCCGAGCAGCCTTTCCCGACCTTCTCCGATTGGCTACGAACGATAATTGTGTCCAGGGTCGTCTTTGACACCGACCCGGAGAAACAAACGCAGTACTACAGCCTTGGGCCGAAACCCGAGACTCCGTCCAAGGCCTACAAGTTCTTCACTCGCTTGGGATTCTCGCTCACCGAACTCGGGGCCTCGTCATCAGTGATTCCTCTTGAGCACCAGGAGCGCGGCGCAGTCATCCTTATCAGTGCGCCTTCAGCATCAATCCCAAGAACGGGCCTGGAGTTGCGTGCGCGCGACAAGACCCAGCAACAGTTCCTGGATGAAGTAATCCAGGACCACAATCAGGAGTTGAGCGGTGATTGACGAGCGTCGCCGTTCACATGGTCTGGCGAACTTAACTCAACGCCGCGTCGCTGCGCTGGAGACGGTGATGGTGCGTCACTTGGAACAATGAGGGGCCGTAACATGCGACGGCCGCGGGGTGGCCAGCCGTGATGCGTACCTCGTGGGCCAGCCCGCGCACCGCATCGAGTACCTGCGAGGCAAGCCGGCGGAACTGGGCCCGGCCGGATTCGGCCCCATTGCCAGTCACTGGTCTCCGCGGCTGGAGCTGGCCGGGACTTTCGACGAGGCATGGCGGAAGACGAGACACCCGCTGCTGCCACGCAACTACGACGAGCGCTCCGCCCTCTGCTCGCCTGTCGACCAGCGGCCGTCGCGCCGCCTCGTAGGTGGAGAGAAGATGGCCCTGGTGCATCTCACGCCTCGGGGCTCGCTCCACTTCTCGCTGCCACGTCTGCATTTTGGCTTCACCACCTACTTCGGGGCCATCCGGCGCTTCCACGTGGCCACCCTGGGCACGGTGGTCATCGAGCCTGAGCTGAAGAAGGTGCGCATGATTTATCAGACCGGCTTGAGGGTCGGCCCACGAGAGACCGACCAGCTCGACTTCACAGTCGTTACCTCGAGGACGGATTGAGATGAGCACCGACGTGAAGCTCGTGGCCTCGGGAGCACGTGCGCCCGTAGGGACGACGGCCGAGAGCGTGGCGGCGGCCGTGCGTGCGGGCATCAGCCGCGTGCGGCGTCTCCTGGTGCCGGAGTTGGGGCGCCAGTCCGCATCGTTCCTCGCGCGGGACGCCCTGCTGGACCCAGGAGAATGGAGCGGTGCGGCGCGCATGGCCGCACTCGGGGCGGCGGCGTTGGCAGAGGTCCTCGGAAAGCTGGCGCCTGCACTGACGCAGTGGAACGCCGAAGTGCCGGTGCTGGTGGGTTTTCACGTCTGGCGGTCCGTGGAGCATCCGGGCGGACGGAGGCCTGTAACGAGGGGCCGGCCGAGCCATCGCAGCCTCTGGTGTCACCCGGGCGAAGAGGCTGGGAGCCATTGCCGTACCTGGGGGTGAGGCGGAGCTTTACCGGCGAACCCGGGGGGCTTGGGGGCCTTCCGGCCAACCTCACCCTCCGTGCTGCGCAAAGGAGTCAGAAGTGGCCCTGGACCTCTTCAAGGAAAAGGGTGTCTCGCTGGATCACCAGAAGTTCACCTGGAAGGATCTCACGCGGCGCACCTATAGCAAGCTGGACGACGATGCCTTCACCCGCGTCCGCGTCATCCTGATGAACGGCATCGAGTCGGAGGCGCTGCGCTTCAGCCACGCCTTCGCCCGGATGAACCGGGAGCTGCGCGAACCTCTCGCCATCATCCGCCGGGTGGAGCAGCACCAACAGACCCTGGTCAACTGGATGAACCCGCCGGACCAGTCTCCTCTGGAGACCACGCTCGGCTTCGAGCAGGTGGCCATCGAGGTGACGGCCAGCGTGGCCCAGCACGAGCCGGATCCGTACCTCGCCCAGGCTTATCGCTTCGGCATGCTGGAGGACTTCGATCACCTGTACCGCTACTCGGCGCTGTATGACCGGTTGGAGGGCAAGGACCCCAACTACCTCATCCAGAGCTACTCGGACATCATCCCCGGGCGGCCCACCGCCATCGAGCACCGCCACCCACTGGACGACGTGCGCCGGTCCTATGACGCGCGCACCGCCGCTCCCCTCTCCAAGATTCACGCGCTCACCATCACCGCGGCCGAACACCAGACGCACGACTACTACATGACCATCGGGCCCCTGTTCACCGACCCGGTCGCGCGCATGCTCTACGCGGAGATCGCCTCCATCGAGGAGCAGCACGTCACGCAGTACGAGTCGCTGAGCGACCCGGACGAGTCGTGGCTGGAGAAGTGGCTGCTGCACGAGGCCGTCGAGGTCTACACCTACTACAGCTGCCTGCAATACGAGTCGAACCCGCGCATCAAGGAGGTCTGGCAGCGGTTCGTGGACTACGAGCTGGGACACCTGCACTACGTGATGGGGTTGTTCCAGACGCACGCGAGGAGGGACCCCGCCGAGGTGCTGCCCAAGGAGCTGCCAGAGCCCATCCGCTTCGACAGCCACCGCGAGTTCGTGCGCCAGGTGCTGCGCGACGAGCTGGGCCTGAGCGCCAATGGCACCGAGTTCGTGCCGCGCGCCGCGGAGTCCGAACGCACGCAGCGCTACCGCCAGGAGCTCAACGCGGAAGGCTTGCCGTCGGAGATCGCCGCCGCGGGCTACCGCTGGCGCCCGGGGACCGAGCTCTCGGATGAGGCCGAACGTCTGGGCACCCTGTCCGAAGGGAGGATTCAGTAATGCAACGCAAGTCGAGCGAGATGGGGTTGAACCGGACCGGCATCAGGACCTCGCCGGTGCACGGCAAGAAGGAGATCGAAGGCGCCGAGAAGGCGCTGCCGAGCAGCCCGGGGGATGCCTCGGGTATCTGGAAGGTGCGCCAGGAGCTCGCACGGGAGTCGGAGGGCCTGGGTTCGGTGCCGCCTCCCAACCTGAAGGGCCTGGCCAAGGCGGCGGCGGACCTGCTGAAGGGCGGCCGTGCCACCGTCTTCATCGACAAGCTGGGCCAGCGCGCAGGCTTCGAGCGCGTGGGCGTGCGGTTGTACGAGGCCGCCCTGTCCAAGCTGGACGTGTTTGGCACGTGGGATGGCGGGCCCTCGCGGGAGCAGCTGGAGAAGATCCGCCGCGATGAGCTGTCGCACTTCGCGCTGGTCAAGAGCACCATCGAGAAGCTGGGCGGAGACCCCACGGCGCTCACGCCCGCGGCGAACCTCCAGGCCAACCTGTCGGAAGGCGTGCCGAAGGTGCTGGTGGACCCGCGCGTGAACCTGCTCCAGTCGCTGGAGGGATTGTTGACGGCCGAACTCGTGGACAACGCGAGCTGGGAGCTGCTCATCCAACTGGCGCGCGAGCTGGGGCACAGGGAGATCGCCGAGGACTTCCAGCGCGCGCTGGACGTGGAGCAGGAGCACCTGGCACTGGTGCGCAGCTGGCTGGCGGCGGGGACGCGGCTGGAGGCGACGGTCGGCCAGGAGGCGGCCGGCGCCCCGGCATAGCTAGAACGAGGAACCCGGCTCCTGGAGGAAGGCCACTTCCTCCGGAGTCGACTCCCGGCCCAGCACGGCGTTGCGATGGGGGAAACGCCCGAAGCGCGCGATGATGTCGTGGTGGTGCCGGGCGTACTCCACCGTCTCGGCGGTGGTCGGGTCCCGCGGGTTCTGCAGGGCGAGCGACTCGAAGAGGGACACGGCGAGGCGCTGGTCGTGGAGCTCCTCGCTGTGCTCGAAGGGCAGGTAGAAGAACCACCGCCACACAGGGGGCAGGGGGACGTCGAGCCCGCGGGCGAGCGCGTGACGCGCCACCTCGCGGGCCTGGGCGTCCGTGGCGAAGGCGCGCGGCGATTCCCGGAAGAGGTTGCGGGGGAACTGGTCGAGCAGGAGCACGAGGGCGAGGGCTCCGCGGGGCTCGTCACGCCAGGCGCTCAGCTCGCCGGCGGCGGCCTTCTCGTGCGTGGCGAGGAAGCGGCGGGAGCACTCGGAGTCGAAGGCCGGGTCGCGCTCGAACCAGCGGCCACGGGGCTCGGTGTAACCCGGCTCGGACGGACGGCCGAACCAGAAGGTGAGGATGTCATCCACGCTGGCCATGGCGCTCTCCTGGGATTGCGTTTCGGGTACCCGCCCCCCAGCTTCCCACAGCGAGCCTCGATGGAGATCGACCGATGCGGGAGCAATACAATCTGGAACATCCGGCCCTCACGAACCTGAGGAACCCGTCGCTGCGCAGGGAGTCGCTCGTGGCCCTGGGGACCTTCGGGGCGCTCACCGCGGGCGCGGCCGTGCTGGGAGGAGGGGCCTCGAACAGAGGACAGCCCTGGTACCGGCGGCTGCGCAAACCTCCCTTCCAGCCGCCCTCCTGGGTGTTCGCCCCGGTGTGGACGGCGCTGTATGGACTGATGACCTTCTCCGCGTGGCGGGTGTGGAACCGGCCCGCGGGCCCCAAGCGCTCGTGGGCGCTCTCCCTGTGGGTCTTGCAGCTGGGCTTCAACGCCCTCTGGTCCCCGCTCTTCTTCGGCAAGCATCGCAAGCGAGCGGCGCTCACGGACATCGCCGCACTCGGAGTGAGCCTCGCCGCATACACCGCGACGGCACGCAGGGTGGACCCCCTGGCCGCGTGGATGATGGTGCCCTATCTGGGCTGGGTGGGCTTCGCCAGCGCGCTCAATGAGGAAATCGTCCGGCTCAACCCGTGATGTCATGATGCCCTCCCCACTTCGGAGGGCTCATGGAACTCCGCATCCAGAACCTGTCCAAGCGCTACCCCAACGGGACCCAGGCGCTCCAGGACGTCACGCTCACCATCTCGCCGGGCATGTTCGGCCTGCTCGGGCCCAACGGTGCCGGCAAGTCCACGCTGATGCGCACGCTGGCCACCCTCCAGGAGGCCGACAGCGGCAGCGCCTCCCTCGGTGACATCGACGTGCTGAAGGACAAGGACGCCGTGCGCCGCGTGCTCGGCTACCTGCCCCAGGACTTCGGCCTCTATCCGAAAGTCACGGCGGAGGACCTCCTCACCCACCTGGCCACCCTCAAGGGCATCTCCAGCGCTCGCGAGCGCAAGCAGGTGGTGGATGCGCTGCTGCATCAGACGAACCTCCATCACGCGCGCCGCAAGCAGCTCGGCGGCTTCTCCGGAGGCATGCGCCAGCGCTTCGGCATCGCCCAGGCGCTGCTCGGCAATCCCAAGCTGCTCATCGTGGACGAGCCCACCGCCGGCCTGGACCCCGAGGAGCGCGTGCGCTTTCACAACCTGCTGAGTGAAATCGGGCAGGACGTCATCGTCATCCTCTCCACGCATATCGTCTCGGACGTGCGTGACCTGTGCCCGCAGATGGCCGTGCTCAACGGGGGCCGGGTGCTGCTCACCGGCGCGCCCGAGGACATCATCTCCCGCCTGGAGGGCCGCATCTGGAAGAAGTTCGTGGAGAAGGCGGAGCTGCCGAAGCTCCAGGCCGAGCTGCCCGTCATCTCGCACCGGCTGCTGATGGGCCGCACGCTCGTCCACGTCTTCAGCCAGGGTGCTCCGGACGCGTCCTTCTCCCCGGCCGTGCCGGACCTCGAGGACGCTTACTTCGCCGCCATCAAGGGCCACCTCGCGCAGGAGCCCGCTCCCACCCTCCAGGCCACCGCGGGCTGAGGAGCCACCCACCATGCTCTCCATCGCCCTCTTCGAGCTGCGTCAGCGGCTCAAGATGTTGTCCACCTGGGTGTACTTCGGCGTTTTCTTCGCGCTCGCCTGCCTCGCGATGAACGTGGCCGGAGGCGCCTTCAAGAGCGTCATGGTCGGGGGGACCGGCGGCAAGGTGTTCGCCAACTCGCCCTACACGCTCACCAGCATCCTCTCCCTGCTCGGTTTCGCCGGGGTCATCATCACTGGCGGAGTCATGGGGCAGGCCGTCTATCAGGACTTCGCCCACGGCACGCACGCGCTCTTCTTCACCGCTCCCATCTCGCGTGCCCGTTATCTGCTCGGCCGCTTCCTCGGGGCCTTCCTCACGCTCGTCGTCATCTTCTCGAGCATCGGCCTGGGCGTGAGGTTCGGCAGCACCATGCCCTGGTTGGATCAGAGCCTGGTGGGCCCCACCGTGCCGGGCTCGTACCTGCGGCCCTACCTGCTCAGCATCCTGCCCAACCTCTTCTTCACCGGCGCGCTCTTCTTCGGACTGGCCGCGCTCACCCGCCGCATCCTCCCCGTCTACGTCACCAGCGTGGTGCTGCTCGTGGGCTACCTCATGGCCGGCAGCCTGCTGCGGGATCTCGACACGAAGTGGGTGGCCTCGCTGGTGGACCCATTCGGAATGAACGCGCAGCGCGCGGTGATGGAGTACTGGACGCCCGCGGAGAAGAACTCGCGCCTGCTGCCGCTCGAGGGCTGGTTCCTCGTCAACCGGCTCTTTTGGGTGGGGCTGGGCGCGGCGATGCTCGGCTACACGCTCCTGCGGTTCCAGCGCACCCACTCGCTGGCGGGGGGCCGCGCCGAGGCCTCCGCCGAGTCCGCTTCCACGCAAGCGCCGCTCATGCCCCCCTCCGTCTCGCGCGACTTCCGGGGCGGCACCTTCCTGCGGTTGCTCCCGCGTCTGGCGTGGCTGGACCTCAAGGAGACGGTGAAGAACGTCTACTTCCTGGTGATGGTGCTGGCCGGCGTCATCATGGTGTTCGGCTCCACGCGGCTGCTCGGCGAGATGTACGGCACCTCCGTCTACCCGGTGACGTATATGGTGGTCGAGGTGGTGGGCGGCAGCTTCGGCCTCTTCCACATCATCATCATCACCTTCTATTCGGGTGAGCTCATCTGGCGCGAGCGCGACGCGCGCATGCACCAGCTCTACGACGCGCTTCCCGTGCCCGGGTGGTTGCCCTTCCTCTCCAAGCTGCTGGCGCTCATGGGTGTGCAGGTGCTGCTCAGCGCGGTGCTGCTCGTCTGCGGCGTGCTGGTGCAGCTCTTTCGCGGCTACACCCACCTGGAGCCCGGCCTCTACCTCGCGGACCTCTTCGGCTACCGGCTGGTGGACCTGTGGTTGCTGTGCATGCTCGCGGTGTTCGTCCACGCGGTGGTGAACCACAAGTACGTGGGCCACTTCGTGATGGTGCTCTACCTGTTGGTCAGCCAGTTCGCCTCGGAGCTTGGCTTCGAGCACAACCTCTACAACTACGGTGGCACGCCCTCTCCGACGTACTCGGACATGAACGGCTTCGGGCCCTTCGTCGCGCAGCTGGTGTGGTTCCGCGTGTACTGGGCGCTCGTCGCGGTGGCGCTCGCCATCGTCGCGCACCTCGCGTGGGTGCGTGGCACGGAGAGTGATTCCCGTTGGCGGCTGCGGCTGGCTGGCGCGCGGGCCTCGCTCCCGGTGCGGGTGGGCCTGTCCCTGTCCCTGGTGGGGGCCGTGGCGGCGGGGGCCTTCATCTTCCACAACACCAACCGTCTCAATCCCTTCAAGACGGAGCATGAGCAGCTGACCGAGTCCGCCGACTACGAGAAGCAGTACAAGAAGCTCGAGAAGGTGCCGCAGCCGCGCATCGTCTCGGTGAAGGTGCAGGTGGACCTCTTCCCCGAGGAGCCGCGCATGCGCGCCCGGGGCACCTTCGGGCTCGTCAACAAGACGGCCGAGCCGGTGAAGACGGTGTACGTCAACCTGCCCGTCGAGCTGAAGGTGTACCGGCTGGTGGTGGCGGGCGCGGAGTCGCCATCCGAGAAGGACACGCGGCTGGGCTTCTACACGTACACGCTGCCCACACCGCTGGCGCCTGGGGCCTCGGCCGAGCTCCAGTTCGAGCTGGGCCTGGAGCCGCACGGCTTCCGCAACAAGGGCGCGGAGACGTCGCTCGTGGAGAACGGCACCTTCCTGCACAGCACCCTCCTGCCGAGGCTGGGCTATGTGGCGGACGAAGAGCTCTCGGATGACGAGGCCCGCAAGAAGCAGGGGCTCGCGCCCAAGGCGCGCATGGCCGACGTGAACGACCTGGAGGCCCGGCGCAACACGTACCTTGCCTCGGACTCGGACTGGGTGACGTTCGAGGCCACGGTGAGCACCTCGCCGGATCAGATCGCCATGGCGCCCGGCTACCTCCAGCGCGAGTGGACGGAGAACGGCCGTCGCTACTTCCACTACACGATGGACAGCCCCATCCTGAACTTCTACTCGTTCCTCTCCGCGCGCTACGAGGTGAAGCGCGACTCGTGGAACGGGGTCGCCATCGAGGTCCTCTACCACCCGGGCCACGCGTACAACGTGGAGAAGATGATTCAAGCGGTGAAGGACTCGCTGGACTACTACACGAAGAACTTCGGGCCCTATCAGCACCGGCAGGTGCGCATCCTCGAGTTCCCTCGTTACGCGAGCTTCGCCCAGTCCTTCCCCAACACCATTCCGTACTCGGAGAGCATCGGCTTCATCGCCAAGGTGGACCCGAATGACCCCAAGGACGTGGACTACCCCTATTACGTGACGGCCCACGAGGTGGCGCACCAGTGGTGGGCCCACCAGGTCATCGGCGGCGACGTGCAGGGCTCCACGATGATGTCCGAGACGCTCTCGCAGTACTCGGCGCTGATGGTGATGAAGAAGAAGTACGGCGAGGAGAAGATGGGCCGCTTCCTGCGCTACGAGATGGATGGCTACCTGCGCGGGCGCGCCTTCGAGCGCAAGCAGGAGATGCCGCTGATGCGCGTGGAGAACCAGCCGTACCTCCACTACAGGAAGGGCAGCGTGGTGATGTACGCACTGCAGGACTACATCGGCGAGGACAACGTCAACCGCGCCCTGGCCACGTACCGGCAGAAGGTGGCCTTCCAGCAGCCGCCCTTCACGAACTCACCGGAGCTGCTCGCCGAGCTGCGCGCGGTGATGCCCGAGCACCTGCGCTACCTCATCCAGGACTTCTTCGAGCGGATAACCCTGTACGAGAACCGGGCGCTCAAGGCCACGTACACCGAGGTGGCCGGCGGGAAGTATGAGGTGAAGGTCACCGCGAAGGCGCACAAGGTGGAGGCCAACGGCACGGGCACCGAGTCGGACTTGAAGCTCGACGACTGGATGGACGTGGGCGTGCTCGACGCGGACGGCAAGCCGCTCTACCTGGAGAAGGTTCAGGTGACGAAGGAGGACGTGGAATTCACCGCGCTCGTGGACAAGCTGCCCGCGAAGGCGGGGTTGGATCCGCTCAACAAGCTCATCGACCGCAAGCCGGACGACAACACGGTGGCGGTGGAGAAGCTCTGAGAGCCTGGAGCGGCTGTCACGAGCGGAGGACGGCCGCATCGCCTATCTCGGCCTCGTCGAGGCCAGCCCCGAGATCCATGTGCAGGCTCGGAGCAAGCGCGTGCCGCCGCCGCCAGAACTCCTCGCCCGCCCAGCGCCGCTCCTGGGCGTAGTGGGCGTGGCGTGCCTCCAGGTAGCCGGAGAACTCCTCCTCCCGTTCTCGCGCGTAGCCCTCCAGCGCCTCGCGGTCCCCTGCCAGGGAGGCCAACAGGGCGCGCGCCGCCGCCTGCCCCGTGCGCAGCCCCTTGACGATGCCGCTCGAGGACAGTGGGTCCCACATGGCCGCCGCGTCCCCCACCGCCGCCCAGCCCTCCCCGGCCGCGCGCTCCAGGCGGCTCGTCTCGCAGGGGCGGACATGCAGCCGCTGCACCGCCGGCAGCCCCCCCAGCCCCCGCGTCAGGTGACGGGTCCTGGCCAGCAGCGCGCTCCACCCGTCGGGCCGCAACGCGTTGTGGTGCTCCAGCACATCCACATCACTCATCAGGGTGAGGATGAGGCGCCCCTGGGGCAGGGGCGCCGTGTACCACCAGCCCGAGGAGGTGGCCTCCACCCGGAGCAGGTGCTCCTCGTGGCTCGGAGGCCTGTCCACGACGGCCGACACGCTGCAGAGCTTGTCATGGGTTTGCCGCCGCACGCCGCAGGATCGCGCCACTTGTGCCGAGCGTCCCGTCGCATCCACCAGCACCGTGCAGTGCAGCTCCCTGGGTCCCTCGGGAGTGCCGGCCTGGAGCCGCCACCCGCGCCCCTCACGCTTCAAGTGGGTGACGCAGGCGTTCCGCCACAGCTCCACGCCCTGTGACTGCGCATGGCGCGCCAGCAGGCTGTCCAACTGCCGGCGCTCCACGTGCCAGCCCGGGCCGTAGGGGTTGGTGAGGAAGGAGTGGTGGTGGGGCTCCTCCGAGCCCCAGGTGGCTTCCAGGCCGTACGAGGCCAGGAAGCCCTCCGTCTCCAACGGTTCAGGGGCGAGCCACCGCCGCAACTCGGCGAACGCCACCGGGGAGAGTGTCTCCCCAGGGCGCCAGGGCGAGTAGTCCGTGCGCTCCACCACGCAGGTGGACACCCCCGCCCTCACCAGGGTCAGCGCGGCGCTCAGCCCCGCGACCCCGCCGCCCACCACCACGGCTTCGTATGTGGCTCGCCCGCTCATTACTTGCTCCGCTCCTGCGTCTCGAAGAACTGCTCTCCCTCCTGGATGACGAAGCCCAGGCTCGACCACTTCTGTTTCATCTGGATGTACATGGCCAGGTCCTTGGCGGGAGTGTCCTCCGTCTCCTGGGACGTGAGCTCCGGCTTCAGTGCCTCGACGTCGGCCACCTTCTCCAGCTCGCGCGTCCAGGAGACCATGGCGAGGTCCCCCTTCTTGGCGAACACGTCATCCGGCCGGTGGGCGCACCACCACATGTGGTACATGCGCTCGCCGTCGTACGGGACGTGCGCGGCGGGGTAGAGCTGCTTCTTGCACTGGAAGAAGTCCGCCTGCCAGGGCAGCGCCATCTGCTGGGAGAAGAAGCCCGGGCGGATGGGCAACGTGTCCGCGGCGCTGGGGAAGACGTTCCCCGAGTGCTTGACGCGGAAGGGCGTGCCATACAGCTCGGGCCTGCGCACCATCCAGCTGCAGTCGATGCCGGGGAAGAAGGGGCCTCCCACCGAGCTCTCCATCGCGGCCCGGTCCAGCCCCTCGGCGGTGATGGCCGGGGGAATGGCCTTGGCCGCCACCGGGTCCCAGTCCTCCTCGAACTCACCCGCGGCCCAGCGCTCGAGCACCGCGAACTGCACGCGCGTGAGGGTCATGAAGTAATCCGGCCCGGGCTGCTTCTCCAGGTCCGTGTACCTGTCTCCCAGTCCCTTGGGCATGAGCAGGGGCTCGTTGCCGGTGTTGGTGGAGGGGTTGCGCATGTAGCCGAAGATCGTCCTGCGCAGGCGCTTGCCTCGGCTGGAGGAGATCGAGCCCAGGTCCTGCTCCACGCCCGCGAGGCTCGTATGGAAGGACTTGGAGGCCTCGGGGTTGTGCACCTGGCGCTGCTGCAGGGCGCGATCGAGCAGAGGGTAGACCTCGTGGAGGAAGGAGGGCTTGTAGCTCTTGAACTTGTTCCCCTGGGCGTCCCAGTCCGCCCGCTGCGCCGCGAGCCGCGCGAAGAGCCCCTGGAAGAAGAGGCCATCCGTGTCGAAGAGCTTCACCTCCTGGGGGGAGCGCACCGCCACGTCCCACAGGGTGTCCAGCAGGCGGACGGTGATGCCCACCGAGGGCGCGAAGTCGGGCGGCCCCACCAGGACCCAGGCCCCGGTGTCACCCTCCAGCTTCGCCACCTGCGTCTTGCCATCCACCACGTAGGTGACCTCGGCCGACACCGGCCCGTCCGACATGTCGTCGAACCAGAAGTCGTTGTTCACGTAGTTGTTGATGAGCGTGCCGGGCTTCGTCGTCGCGGCCTCGCCGTTCCCGCCGAGCACGAGCAGGTTGCCATTCTCATCCGTGCGCAGCTCCCCTAGGGACTTGATGGGGATGTGGCTCTTGGTGTTGGTGAAGGGGACCGGCGGGGTGTTGCGGCCCGAGATGGATTTCGCACCCGGGTCGATGACGAGCAGCCTCTCCCGGTCCGCCGCCGGCACGTGGCTGTTGCGCAGCCGGTTCTTCGTGTCATGCACGCCAATCTCGGTCTCCGGACCCTTCCATTGGCCGTCCGCGCCGTCCTGCCCGTCGAACTTGAAGAAGGCGGCCTTGCGGTTGGCCAGGTGGGCCTTCCAGGTGATCTGGGTGATGCCCTGGCTGCCGGCGGTCACCTCGCGCACGGGGACGATCCGGGTGCCCTGGAGCTCGTACTCGAAGATTCGGAAGCGGGCCGCCTGGCGCTTGATGCGGCCCTGGTTGTCCTTGAAGGGGCGGAACTTCTTCTGGGCGGCGTCGTAGTTGGGCGGCTCGTTGGGCCGCTCGGGACCGATGAAGAACTCGGTGGGGGAGTCGCCCACGCGGGCGACTCCGATGGAGGGGTGGATGCGGAAGAATCTCTGGCTCATGGTTCAGGCTCCGTTCTCAGTGGGTTTCCTGGTCAAGCTGGTCGAGGAGGTCCAACAGGCGCTGCTTGTCCTTCGCGGGCAGGCTGCGGTCGGGGGGCATCTGGAAGCCGGTGACCTTGGCCTGGGTGGGGTTCGGGTCGATGCGGTCGAGCATGGGGCTGGTCTGGTCCGCGATCATGTCCTTGCTGAAGACGTCGAAGCGGATGGCGCCATGGCAGCGGTAGCAGTACTTGTTCAGCAGACCCACCAGCTCCTTGTCCTCTGCCTTGGAGGTCCACTTCAGCGGGGTGGGGGTCGGCTTGCGCGTCGCGTGGAGCGGGTGGTTGAAGTTGGCGAACTCGAAGGCGCGCGTGATGAGGTCCGGCTCCGGCTGGACCGAGCTCTGGTGCAGCTGCAGCCACTTGTCGGTGGCGGCGAGCTGGAAGCTCTGGTTGTTGATGCGCCGCTGCATGTCGGCGATCTCGCGGTTGAGGGTGCGAATGATGTCGAAGGCCGCGGCGTACTGAGGTGACTTCGTATCCTTGCCGGCGTCGAACAGGGGGGCCGGGGCGTCCGGCCTGGCCAGGGCGGGGAAGTCGCCATCCGTGAGGCGGTCCATCCAGTGGTCCGTGTCCAGGAGATTGAGGATGGCCTGGCCCTTGAGCGAGCCGTGGCAGGTGTCGCACCCATTGGGCACGAAGTAGGGCGCCGCGCCGGCCGTGTCACCCGCGGCGACCAGGTTGCCCGCGTCGAAGAAAGCATCCAGCTGGTAGGAGAGCTTGTAGCCCTTGTCCGAGGGGCCGAAGTCCACCCAGTAGATGCTGTCGACCTCCGCGCACTCCTCCTTGGTGGCCGTGCAGCGGGTGACGAGGGCCACCTGGGTGTTGACGGAGCCGTTCTTCATGTTGCCGGGGGTGACGATCTTCACCTTGCCCCATGGGGAGTCCTTGAGCTGTTCGGTGGGCGGGGTGCCGCCATAGGGGCTATGGACGGGGGGGCTGGTGAAGTGGTTGAAGAGGATCCACGCGCTCTCCACCTGGTGCTTCGCCGCCTCGGAGTTGGGGCGGGAGTTGATGCGCACCAGGCGGCGCCAGCCGATGTTGCGCTTCTCGGGAGCCACGGAGAAGTTGACGATCTTGGGCGCGAAGAAGCGGGAGACGAGGATGTCCCCCTGCTTGCGGGGAGGAGGGGTGGTGCCGCCGGAGGTGGGCTCGACGACGGTCCACTGATTGCCGATGCCGGTGAAATAGGTGGTGACGCCCTGCGCGCTGTCGGGGCGGTGCAGGTAGTCCCCCTTCGACGACTTGAGCATGAGCTTTCCGTTGGTGGACTCGGCCGTCCAGTCGTTGCCGGGGCCCGTGTTGAAGGTGGTGACGCCCTGTGCGCTGTCGGGGCGGTGCAGGTAGTCCCCCTTCGACGACTTGAGCCGGACCTTGTCTCCCACACACTCGGCGGTCCAGAGGTTGCCGGTCCCCGTGGTTGAGGTGGTGACACCCTGGGCGGTGTCAGGACGGTTCAGCGAGTCGCCCTTCCAGGACTTGAGCTCGATGGACTTGCCACAGTAGGGGAAGGCCGACGCAGGGGCCGAGGTGCGCTCGACGACAGTCCACTGATTGCCGATGCCGGTGTTGAAGGTGGTGACGCCCTGCACGCTGTCGGGGCGGTGCAGGTAGTCCCCCTTCCACGACTTGAGCATGAGCTTTCCGTTGGTGAACTCGGCCGTCCAGTCGTTGCCGGGGCCCGTGTGCCAGGTGGTGATGCCCTGGTTGCTGTCGGGGCGGTGCAGGTAGTCCCCCTTCGACGACTTGAGCCGGACCTTGTCTCCCACACACTCGGCGGTCCAGAGGTTGCCGGCCCCCGTGGTTGAGGTGGTGACACCCTGGGCGGTGTCGGGACGGTTCAGCGAGTCGCCCTTCCAGGACTTGAGCTCGATGGACTTGCCACAGTAGGGGAAGGCCGACGCAGTGGGCGGGTTGGAGCCGCCGCCCATCAACTTCTCAGGGGCCTCGAACTCCACGACCTCGGGAGAGAGCTCCGAGTAGCCGAGGTAGTTGAGCAGCTCCTGCATGTTGGCCTTCGACTCGATGGTCGCCGGCGTGAGGAAGTTCAGCGTCTTGGCGAGTTTCTTGTAGTAGGCCGAGGCCTCCGCCGCGCTGCCGTTGTTGAGAGCGCTGGGCTTGGCCGGGGGAGTGGCGGGCTGGGCGGCGGCTGTCGAGCCCAGCAGCAGGAGCGCGGAGAAGAGGCCCGCCCGTACGCGGCCACCTCGGTGGCGCGGGCGGGTGGGGGGTGAGACATGGCAGGGAGGTTTATGGAAGGGCATGCGGTTCTCCGGCTCAGGTGCTCTGCGGAATTGGCGTAGTGCACGGGATGCGCCAGGGCGACGCGCCGCTGGGAAGAGGGCTCTCGCGAGGGGAGCGTGTCGTGGTTCCCTGGGGGGGAGGCACATCAGGAGGGAGGGCTGACACGTCAACGCGACGGGTGACATGTCAGCAGCCGCGGTTGACGCGTCGGCGCGGCGGTGGGTGCGCGCCATTGTGGAATACCTGACATTGCCCTCGCCGGGCGCTGCGCGCCCCGCTGCGGTCGCGCTGACGGAGTTGCAAGGAATTGGCGGGGCACCGGAGCCTCCGCACCACCATGCGGTACATGCACCTGGGGAAGGGAGAGAAGCAGCGCGCTATCCAGATGCTGGAGGAGGGGCGGGGAGAGTCTCCGGCGTGGAGACATTGTGGAGACGCGCCGGGGCCTGAAAGCACCGGGGCTGGAAACCGCTGAGATTCCAGCAGCTTCCGGCCCCAGTTTCAGTGTCCCCGACGGGATTCGAACCCGTAGACGAGGCGATAGAAAACCCCAAGCAGGACGCGCAGTTACCCGCTATCGCCTTGATTGCCCTCGGGTTCTTCCGTCCCGTCCCGTCCCACGCCGTTCCCCCGTGTGCAGCCTCTAACCCCGCTGGAGGGGCACACTGAGGGCACATGCGCCCCCCCACCTCCCCGCCTGCGGCCATCCCCACGCCGGGCGGAGCGCGACTGGCGGGGCCTCCGCACTGTCCGCGAGAGCGCGCCTGCTGGCTCCGCTATCGCCCTGGGAGCCCTCCACAGGCCTGGTTTGCGGCTGCCGTGTGCCGCTCCCCCCGCGTGCTCGTCCCTCGCTGTCGGTGCGGGCTGGCATACTCCCCAACGGGCCCGACTTGAGCCTGCCCCCTCGCTTGATGAAAGGACGTGACGATGCGCTTGCGAACTTGGAGCGCGCTTCTGGTGC
This sequence comes from Vitiosangium sp. GDMCC 1.1324, assembly GCF_003044305.1. Taxonomy (GTDB): domain Bacteria; phylum Myxococcota; class Myxococcia; order Myxococcales; family Myxococcaceae; genus Archangium. The sequence continues at coordinate 211,013 of NZ_PZOX01000012.1, forward strand.
TTCTCTCCGCCTGCGCGAGCGCGCCCGCCCCACAGCCGATGCCACGGCCCCACGCCTTCGCGTCGACTCCCACTTCTGGCCCTCGCATCCGGCTCGTTTCCGCGCCGATGGAGCCGGCACCGGAACGGTCGTGGATTGGAAAGGCGGACCTGGACAAGGCCAGGGCACTGCTGTCCCGGGCGCGCAAAGACATCGAGCCGCGTCAGTGGGAACAGTTGGACCGCAAGCTCACCGCAGCGGAACGGGCCTTCGAACGGTTCTCCCGCGCCGCGAGGACGAGCGGGCAAGCCGCTGAGGTGGAGAGGGGAGTCGAGGGCCTCGCGCAGGCTGGACGCGCCGGGTCGTTGGCTGAAGCGCTCCCCCGAGTGGGCGCGTTGCTCGCGGTCCTCGTCCTGCTCTATCCCTCCAGCACCGCCGGGCCGGAGATCGACCGTCGCCCGGAGTGGGTGGTCGCTCAATGGGAGTACGAGGCCCGTCTGCGGGAGGTGTCGGAGGCCTCGCGGCGGCTCATGGTGGAACTAGAGGCCCAGCCTCGTGCGGCGAAAACACCGGCCCGGGAGCCGTCACCGCGAAATCAGCCCGCGACCGCCCTCACCCAGGAAGAAGACGACCCGAGATGCAAGCCCATCCCCTTGCCGCGCCACCTTGGCGGGCATGACCCGCACAACGAATGCGCCGACAAGATGCCGGGCAACACCTTCCCTGGGGGGATGTGTACGTGAATGGGAAGAGCTTCGACGCGCTGCAACTGGCTACGCGCACGCTCTGGGAGGTCAAGACAGATGACTTTGAAAAGCAACCACTTCGGTCACAGGATTTCTTTGTAAAGGTCAAATTGCCGGAGATGAAGCGCGAAAAAGAACTGGCAGAAGAGTGTGGATATAACTTTGTCGTTGGAGTCCGCAGTCAGGCACACAAACAAGCGTTGCTCCGAGCAGATCGCAACCTCAAGGTCGTTATCATGGATTGGTGTTGAAATGTCGGCCATCCAAGACTACTTCAACCTCATCGTCTACGCGCCTGCGCTCGTGGGCCACGATGGGCGCCCTCTCGCGGTCGTTCACGGTATGGAGCGCGCACTTCCCGGCTTGCGGTTGGGGTGGACGACTTCTGAAAAAGAAGACCTCATTGCATTGCCTGATCGCGATGAGTGGGTCGCGGCAGACAGTACAAACGGCGGGTTTCCGTTCCTCTGCAACGATGAAGACCACCACGTCGTGACACTTACCGGGTGGGAAGGCCCGGCAGGCCCCTGCGACGAGCCGCAGTTTGAAGTCCATGCAAGGCTGCCAGTGAATGCCACGGTAGTCGCGGCAGCGATGGGTGTATTGGAGGCGGTGGCGGAAGGCGCACACGCCCGGTGGGGGCATATGACGCCCTTCCGTGCAGCGGGGGACATCGCCGAGCAGACGGCGCCCACGTTGGCCGGGCCACCTTCTCCACCCCGGGGGCTGCCCGCTCTCAAACTCTTCCAGCACATCCGCGCGCCGGAGATTCCCTATTACCTCGGGTGGCTGAACTACTGGTCTGCCGCTGCCGCACGGGCCATCGGGTTCCCGGACCCGGCCCGCGATGCTGAGCTGCTTTCGCGCTCACGGCGTACCGCGACGGGCGGGTGGGTTGTCAGGCTCACCGAGGCGCCGCTCGACCTGGACAACCCTGCCCACCTGGACGCGCTTAAACGGGCCTACGAGCGCTTCCCGGAGATCGGCGGGCGCTCCACCCTTTGAGGCTCGGCACTGCGCGCAATGGGCTTGACCCGGTTACGTGGCTCTCCCGCACTTTGTGTGATCGACGTGCTCACATGCGGAACAGGGGACAAAGGAAAAGCCCAGCAACCCCTTGAGATTGCTGGGCCTTCCTGGTTGTCCCCGACGGGATTCGAACCCGTGGGGGAGGGGAGTCCGCACTCGGCGCGCGTGGAGTATCGCGGTTACTTCGGCACGGTGGTGCAGCACCCCGACTTCGCGCAGCGCACGTACCCCTGCGAGATACAAGCGGAGTCCTCGGTGCAGGCGGGCCCCTGGCCCGGGTTGCCGCACTGGCCGCCAGAGCCGCTGGAGCCGGAGCCTCCCGCGCCACACTGGCCCACCGCCTGGAGCGTCACGTTCGGGCAACGGTTGTCGACGAAACAGCCATTGTCATAGGTGGAGCTTGTCACGTTGCTCGGGCAGGTCGTCCGGGTGCCGGGCTGGCCCGAGGCCGCGTGCGTCAGGCAGATGCTCACCTGGGAGAGGTTGCAGCTCGAGTCGCAGCTGAGCATGACGGACTCGGGGGCGCCGAAGGCGGCCCGCAGGTCCGTGGCCGCCACCGTGCCGCCAATGTTCTTCGTCAGCAGCTCCGGCGTGCCCTGGTCACCCGGCAGCGCCAGGAGCGAGGAGAGGGCCGAGGAGAAGTAGGTGCCGGAGTCCAGGCCGGTGCAGCTGCCGTGCTTGGGCCACTCGTGGTCCGCGAGGAAGTCATTGTCGGACACGTAGCCGGGGCCATACGTCTTCATGTCCGCCGGAATGGTGGAGGGATCGGGGTCGCACCCGGGAGTCGGGTGCTTCTGGCAGGAGCTGTAGGGGGCGCAGTACTGGGGCCAGCCGGCCCCGGCCTGCTGGGCCTGCGCGTCCGTGTAGTTGGGCCAGAGGCCGTGAATCGTCAGGTGGGTGGCTCCGAAACTTCCCTGCAGGCCCTGGCACTCCTCCTTGCTGGAGTGGGTGCAGCAGAAGTTGGGAGACCAGGAGAGCGCCAGCACATAGAGCCCGAACGTGGCCGCCGTTCCGGGGCCTCCGTTGGGGCTGGCCGAGGTGGACTCCGCGCCAGGAGTGACACCCGCGGCCAGGGGACGCAGGTTGAACTCCTGGGCGACCTTCTCGGGGTTCGCGCGGACTGCCTGGGTGGCCTGCTGTGTCGACCGCGAGGACTCGGGCGCGGCGGGAGTCGTACGGACACAGCCCGCCCACAGACTGGCGAGGACGAGACTCGAAAGGATGCGGCACATGTGAAGCCTCCTGGGGTAGATGAGCCGCGCCTACTCCACCACACGCATGCCGTCCCCGTGTGTCGCGGCTGTCTGGAGGCGTGTTCTCCACGACGATGTCCGGGGGCTTGATGTCCTGGGCGAGGTACTTCAGCTTCCTTTCATTGAAGATTCTTCAAGTGGCCCGAGTGACGAGCAGGGCACCATTGCAAGAGCAAGGGAGCAAGACGATGAGCACACGCGGCGAGTGGGTTGAGCTGGGCGGTGGATTGCGGGGCTATTACGCGCGGCCCGAGGGGGCGGGACCGTTTCCGTCGGTCGTGATCTACATCGAGGCATATGGCCTCAACGCGCATTTCAAGCGGCTGACCGAGCGCTTCGCCGACGCGGGCTTCGCCGCGGTTACGCCCGACATCTACGGCGGGGCCATCTACGAGTACGCCGATCTGCACAACGCCATCGGCCACATGAAGCGGATGAACGACGACACCGTCCTGGCGCAGACGGAGAGGACGCTCGACTTTCTGGCGGGCCGGGCGGAAGCCAATGGCAGCGCGGTCGCGGTGATCGGGTTCTGCATGGGTGGGCGTTATGCATTCCTTGCGAACGCCGCGCTGCCGTCGCGTTTCAAAGCGGCGGCTGCGTTCTACGGTGGCGGCATCGGCCCGGTTGAGGACTTCTTCGGCCGCAAGACCCTGCTCGATCGCGTTGGGGACATGCAGGCGCCGATACAACTGTGGTACGGCGCGGAGGACCAATTCATCCGACCGGAAGAGCATGGCCGCATCGCCGAGGCGATGAGCAGGGCTGGCAGGCAATACACCATGACGGTGTTCCCCAGGGTCACCCATGGCTTCTTCTGCGAGGACCGGGCGAGCTACGACAAGGACGCCGCGCAGCGGTCGTGGCGTGCCACCACGGCGTTCTTCCACGAATACCTGGGGGCCTGACGGCGCCGTCAGCGCGGGTGGGCCCCTCCAGCGAGGTGTCCACCCTGCTCCCTCCCGGGTCAGGGGTCTTTCGTCCGCCAATCCCAGGAGGGATTGCCTTCCAACTTCGCCAGGAAGCGATCCGACCGGATCACAACGCCATCGTCATTGTCGATCCAGTACTTCGCCAAGTGTCCCGCGAAAACGCGCAGCAGGCTGGGGAGCAGTGCACGCAGAGCGGCGTGGTTGAAGCCGAAACGGAAGTCCCTATCCCGGAAGGGGACGGCGGAGACGAACGCCACCCGGCGGCCGTCCGCGAGCACGAAGGTGTCGGGCTCGAAGCCTGGCGGCAGGTGCCATGCGAGCGCCTCGGGTGTCACGGCGTAGGTGACGATGGCGAAGTCGAGCAGGAGCGTCGTCACGTCCCACGGGCCGCTGACGGGGCGCGGGACGAAGAGGGCCGGGGTGGCAGTGCTCGACTCGGGGTCTGTGGCTGTGCGGTCATCGGGATGACGCCGGATGCTACTCCGTGCCATGCGGACCTCTCTCGACGGGGACAGCTCCCGTGGGCGGGTGACGGGACAGGTAGACCCATCGACTTGACGTGATAGGTTCTCACGATGGATACTCATGACCGGGTGCGTGGGGTCGTGAGCAATGAATGGCGGGAGGCGAATTCAATGCATGTCAGAGGGGCTGGTTAGCCTCAGGGAAGATGGGGGGCGTTGTCGGGGAGGTGGGGCGTGGAAGCGGGGGAGGAGAAGTACGTCGGATGGATCCGGTCGATGGGCTGGTCGGGGCTGTGCGACCTGTGGGCGCGGGTGCGGATGGGGCAGGAGCTTGGGGAATGGCCGCCAGGGAGGGCCTTCGAGTTCCTCATCCTGCGAGCGTTTCAGCTCGAGGGGGCGCAGGTCATCTGGCCTTACAGGGGTGAGTGGGAGCAGGTGGACGGGGCTGTGTACGTCGATGGGCTCTCGTGTCTCGTCGAGTGCAAGCACTGGCAGGAGCCCCTGGACTTCAGCCCGATCGCGAAATTCAAGGCCCGCGTCGATCGACGACCCGCGGCCACTATCGGTCTGTTGTTCAGCGTGAATGGTTTCACCTTGCCCGCATTGCGCGAGGCCCAAGTGCAGCCCGTGCGCAACGTCCTGCTGTGGGCGAAGCCGGATGTGAGCCTCGCCCTGCGGCGAGGCATGCGTGCCGCGCTCAGGGTCAAGTGGCGGAAGGCCGTGGAGGAAGCCGCGATGGATTACGAGCTCAAAGGAGAGGACTTCCGATGATTCCGGTCCTGATCGTGCGAGGCAAGGCGATGGTCCTGGTGTTCCGCAAGCTGCTCGAGCCGGAGTTCGGACGCGAGTTGCGTGTGCTCGAATCGGATCATGCCGGCGATGGCGTCTCCCTGGCGCGGTCCATCCTCCTCAACCGCAAGTCCATCGTGGCCCTGGTCGCCGATGCGAAGCCGGAGGAGGTCCGGGAGACGCATCGCTCCATCGTGTATCTGTTGATCAGTGTGGCCTGCGCCGACTTGTGGAAGATCACCCTGATGGTGCCGCAGATGGAGGTGCTGCTCTTCCTGGATCGGGGCGTGCTGCGCCAGGTGCTCGGGCGGGAGCCGACGGAGGAGGAGCTGACTCGCGGCCGGACGGAGCCCCGGCGCGTACTGGAAGAGCAACTCGGTCTTCAGAAGTGGGAGCTCGACGAGGAGCTGTGCCGGCGTCTGGAGACGGTGGACGTGAGTTCCCTGGCCGAGCACCCCGCCGTTCAACAGGTGCGTCAGTTCTTCCGGGACCACCGCGAGGGACGGTCCTCGTTGAGTCTCTGAGTCGTTCCAGGTCTACCGGTAGGAGAGGCTGCCCACGGGGCTTCGGGAGGTCACCAGCCGCCGGCGCCGGACGATGGAGCTCAGGCCCAGCCACATGGCTCCGAGCGACACCGCCATCCACACCGCCGCCCAGAAGGGCGCGGGCAGGTACGTGAGCTGTGCCATCGCGTGCGCGTCGGAGACGCCCACCTCCAGGCCGTAGCCGAACAGGCCCTTGATGTCCTGCAGTGCCAGGAGGCATGACAGCGCGGCAATCCAGACGACGAGCCCTCGCCGCAGCCACACCGGACCCTTCCATGCCACCAGTCCCAGGAAGGCCCCCATGCCGGCGATGAAGCCGAGTGTGAAGAGCCCGTCCGACTGGGACGAGCCCGTGGCGAGCGCATGGGCGGCACCCGGGTCCCGTGCGAGCAGGGGTACCCAGAGCACGGCCACGCCCACCATCCAGACCACCAGCCCCCACAGCAGCGCACGTCCGCTGCGCATACGGCCGGCCGCCACCAGCAGCAGGGCGCCCGCCACCGAGGAGCCCACGTAGCCTCCCGAGGCGATGAGCAGCTCCTTCCAGAGCGAGCCGGTGAGGGTGTGGTAGGTGAGCCCGCCCGTGGCCGGGCTGATGGTGACGCTGCTCACGTGCGAGCCCAGGGCCCAGGCCGTGAGGGCATGTCCGCTCTCGTGCATGAGCGTCACGAGCAGCCGGAAAGGGTACAGCCACACCGTCTGCCACAGGAAGAGGCTGGCCGCCGCGGCCAGCACCAGGCACACCAGCAGGGCCCGGGTGGACATCGGCGGAGGCTCGGGGACGGGGCGCATGTCACCTGGACGCTAGCACGGGTGTTTTCGTTCCGCCGGGACCCCGGCTCGGTGGCTCGCCGGACTGACTGGTAGAGTGGCGCGCCCATGGGGAATCCCTCGAGCACCGCCCAGAGCTATGCCGCCCAGCACCGCGGCGACGCGGACCACTACGCCACCTACTTCGCGGGGATGGATGCCTCCATGCAGCAGAAGGTGGCCCTCACCACCGCTCACTTCCCCACGCGCGGCCGTCTGGCCGACATGGGCAGCGGCTCGGGCCGTGGCACCTATGACCTGGCCTGTCTCTATGGCGGCCTGGAGTTGGTGGGCGTGGACATCAATCCCGTGTCTGTGGACATGGCCGCCTCCTCCTACCAGCGCCCCAACCTGCGCTTCGTGGTGGGTGACATCGCCGACCCTGTCTTCCCTCCGGAGTCGCTGGATGGGGTGCTCGACTCGTCGGTGCTCCACCACGTCACCAGCTTCAATGACTTCTCGCTCGCGCGCCTGGAGACGTGTCTGGACAACCAGGTGCGCGCGCTGCGCACCGGCGGCGTCATCATCATCCGCGACTTCGTCATCCCGGACGGGCCCGAGGAGGTGTTCCTCGACCTGTCCGAGACGGATGGGGCCTCCGATGGTCCGGTTTCGGGTCTCTCCACCGCCGCGCTCTTCGAGCGCTTCGCCCGCGACTTCCGCTGCAGCGTCAACCGGAATGGTCCGGTGCCGTATACGCGGCTCGCCTCGCCCCACGCGGGGCACGTCCGCTACCGGCTCGCCCTGCGCGCCGCCAACGAGTTCGTCCTCCGCAAGGACTACCGCACTGACTGGGACGTGGAGCTGCTCGAGGAGTACACCTACTTCTCCCAGGCCCAGTTCGAGGCCTCCTTCCGGCGCCGCGGGCTGCGCATCCTCAGCTCGATGCCCATCCGCAACCCGTGGATCCTCGCCAACCGCTACGAGGGCCGCTTCCACCTGAGCGACACCGCGGGCCAGCCGCTGCCGTTCCCGCCCACCAACTACCTCATCGTCGGGGAGAAGGTTCCCCCGGGCGCGGGTGTCGAGCTGCGCGAGGAGCACAGCGCGCCGCTCCCCGCGCCCCACTTCCTGTCCCTCAGCGCCTGGCGCCACGAGGACGGCCGCGTCTTCGAGCTGGTGGAGCGTCCGGGGCGCACGTTGGACGTGCTGCCCTGGTTCCGTCAGGACCGCCAGGTGTTCGTGCTGGCCAAGAAGGGGTTCCCCCGGCCCATCGTCAACGCGTGCGCCAATCACCCCAACCTCGGGGGCGCGGCGCTGTCCGGCTACATCACCGAGCCCCTCGCCGCCATCACCCATGCCGGAGAGGCGCCGGACAAGGCCATCGCGCGCATCCTGCACGAGCGGGCCGGGCTCTCCGTCGACAGCATCCGCGCCCTGGGCGAGTCGGTGCGCTACTTCACCTCGCCCGGCGGGGTGAGCGAGCGCGTGTCCGCGTACCTCGTGGAGGTGGCTCCGACGACCGGGCTGCCCGCGCCTGATTACGGGCCGTTCACCAGCTCCGGCTCGGTGCGTGAGCTGGATGCACGTCAGGTGATTCGTGCCTGCCACGTGGGCGGCATGGTGGACGCGCGGTTGGAGATCAACCTCCACCGCCTGCTGCGCCACCTGGGCACCTCGCCCGGGCCGTGGATCGGCGCTCCCATCCAGCTCACCGAGCAGTCCGGTGGGCCGCCGTGGGCCCAGGACGCGCTCGTTCCCGGGCACCGCGTGTCGTTCTCTCTGCACGAGGAGGGGACCACCGGCTATCTGGACCTGCGCACCGGCACCTTCTCCGAACGGGACTCGGCGGGGCACGTCCTGGCGAGCGTGCCGCGCGAGTACCTCGTGCCCCGCGAGGCCAGCCGCAACACCGCCGTGGCGCTCCCGGTGGTGCGGACGCGGGAGGGCTTCCGGGTGGGCATCGAGCACCGGGAGCTACCGGTGGTGCAGCACTTCACGGGAAGCGCCAGCATCGCGGTGTCGCCGGCCTGGCGGCTGCCCCGGACGCTCACCCACCTGAGCCAGGTGCCCGCCTTCATCGCCGAGCGCCTGCGCGAGGAGTTCTCCGTCTCGGTGCGGAAGGCCTGGGAGCTCGGCGGCTCGTATCACGCGACCCCGGGTGTCACCCCCGAGCTGGTGTGGCCGTTCGCCGTGGAGGTCGAGGCCGGCTCGGCCGAGGATCCCCGGCTGCACTGGGTTCCGCTCGAGGTGCTCCTCGGCGAGCTGGACGGGGTGCTGGACGCACACCTGCTGGTGGTGGCCTGGCGGCTGGCACACGCGCTGGGTGTGCTGGGGTGATGCGCTCCGGGCATGATTTTCTCTGGCGCCACGAAGAGTGTCAGGGCCTTGCGCGACCTCAAGTCGCTGATAACCCGGGAAAGAACACCTCCATGAAGTGTGTGCTTCTCGTCTCGTTGCTCGTTGTGGTGGGTTGCGCCGCGTCGCCCCACGCCCCCGCACAGGACGCCGACGCCGCCAGGGGTCCCTGGGCGGAGGTGCCCGCCGTCGAAATGCCCACGGGGGACACCTCCATCCCCATTGCGTTGCTCCGGGACGTGGCGGACGCGCTCCTCAAGCTCCCTGGCGCCAAGGTGTGTGATTCGTTGAACCAACGGCCCACCGTGGGTCTGTCCACGGAGTACTGCTCGACAGTCTATGTCGCGGGAAACCGTCACTCCCTCTCATGGCGGGTGACCGAGCCCGTCGGGGGAAACCATGAGAGTTGCGAGCCGTTCTATGTGGTGGAGGATGCCGACTACCCTGCTTCACAAGTTTGGGTCGTGGGGTACGTCCACAACCATCCTTGTGGGGCGCCTCCCTCCTTGAAGGACCTCAGGAACTGGCCCACGGATGCATTCAACCCTTTTGTTGCCATGGCGGAATTCCGGCTGATCGCGGGCCACCTGACGGCTTCTGGCGAGCCGGATCCAGCAGTTCACGAGAACACGGCCATTGAAATGGCCTCGGCCGTGGTGGCGGAGCTTCAGGACGGCACGCGCGTCTTCCTGCGCTACTTTCCCACGGGCGAAGTCCAGCAGTGGAGCAACGTGAATGCTGGCTGGGTCACCCTCGGCAGGTGTTCGCCACGACGAGCCAGCCGCTCTCTGATACCCCAATGCAGTCCTGATGAACCTCTTCAGTTGCTGCGCGAGTAGAATGCATTCAGGGTGGGTCTTCCCGCCTCGTCCCACTGCCGGGCCCGCCCGGCGTGAATGTGCCGGGCCTTCCCGGTGCGGAGACATGCAGTGGACAATACAGACCAGCTCCAGCACGCCCTCGGACGTGGCCTCTCGGCCCTTCTCCGGACGGCATCCTCCACCCTCGTTTCCACCGAGACTCCTGCTCTCATGGCAGGTGCCAGTGGGTTTTCTTCCGAGCCCACCCAGGGAGCTCCTCTCCGGCTGCACCGCTGTTTCATGTGGGGGGTTGTGGTGCTCGCGGCGGTGCATTGGGGATGTGTCTTCCCCGCCGCAGCCAAGAAGCAAGTTGTCGAATGGCCGGACCCGGACTCGACCCCGCTCGTTGGCGCGCCCATGGAAGCGGGGGCTGTGCTTGCCGCGGCGGCTGCCGTCCGTGAGATGGTGAAAGAGAATAAAAGCCCACGACTCTTCCGAGGATGTTCCAGTCCCGAGCAGGGACTGGACGTCGCCATCTTCAAGGATCCAAAGACGGGCCTGTACTACGTGGTCTTGGATGAACGTTTTGATCGGTGCGGAGGGCCGGGGTACGTGCGTACGCTCGATGGATGGTATGAGTACGCGGTGACCGCTCAAGGCGAGGTGCTGGGCAAGGCGCCACGCATGGATTTGGCGGCGCCCCCCCCTCCCTCTCCGAAACCTGCTCCACCCACGCAAACCCCGCCACCTGCCGTTTCGCCTCCGGCAACGGAAGCCGGTACGCCCGTGCCGATGCCATCACCGGAGCCTGCTCCGCCGCCTTCGCAGCCGGAAGCCAGTACGCCCGCGCCGACGCCATCGCCAGTGCCCACTCCTCCTCCACCCGCGCCTGCGGCCGCGCCTTCTCCCGCATCGTCACCAGCCGCCTCCCCGGTGCCGGGGATTCCCGGGCCAGCTTCCGCCAATCCGGAAGGGCCATGAAGGCTCGCGACCTTTGAGTGGATTACCCCGAATGGGGGGAGGGCGCGTCGTGCTCCGGCTCCAGGCTCAGCGGCAGCCGCACCGTGGCCACCGCTCCACCTCCCTCGCGCGGGCGCAGCGAGATGCATCCCCCGTGTCGGCGGATGATCTCCCGCGACACGTACAGCCCCACGCCGATGCCCGAGATGTTCGTCAGCTCGCGCCGGTCTCCGCGCTCGAAACGCCCGAAGAGCTGCTCCTCGTCTTCCACGCGCAGGCCGATGCCCCGGTCCGCCACCACCAGCTCCGCCTCGCCGCCGGGAAGCACCCGCGTCCACACTTCGATGACGCCTCCCGTCGGGCTGTACTTGATGGCGTTGGACACCAGGTTGTGCACCACCTGCTCCATGCGCAGCTCGTCGAACTGGCCCACCAGCGGGCGTGCGGTGAGCTCCAGCGTGTGCAGGGGCGAGGCCCCCACCAGTCCCACCGCCACGCGCTGCACCACCTCGGTCAGGTCCATCCGCGTGCGTTGCAGGGGCAGCTGCTCCAGGCCGAGCTGCGACGCATCCAGGAGCTGATTCACCAGCCGCGTCACCCGGTCCACCTGCCGGCTCAGGTTGTCCAGCCGCTCCCCGTGCTCGCTCCCCATCTTGCGCCTCAAGAGCTGCACCTGCGCCTTGAGCGCCGTGAGGGGCGTCTTCAGCTCGTGCGAGGCGATGGACAGGAACGCGTCCTTCTCCCGGCTGGTGCGCTCGATGGCTTCCATCTGCCGGGAGAGCTGCCAGGCCATCCGATCGAATGTCTCCGCCAGCTGGTTCAGCTCGCGCGGCGCGTCCCTGCCCGCCTCGGAGGCGCGCGCCGTACGGTCCCCCGCGGCCAGCCGTGCCGCCGCGTGCGACACGCCCTGCACCGGGGCGAGGATGGTGCGCGAGAGGGCGAGCGCCAGCAGCACCGCCGCCACCGTGGCCAGCCCCATCGTGCCCAGCAGGCTGAAATAGGCCTGATCCACGTCGTGCTGCAGCCGGGTGCCCGGTTGTTCCACCACCACCCGCCAGCCCAGCGCCGGCACCTCCACCATGCCGAAGTGATGAAGGGCTCGCAGGCGCAGCAGCGTCACCGCGCTCCGAGCGACCTCGTAGCTCCCGGTGCCACCGGTGCCCACTGTCTCCAGCGATTGCGCCAGCGGCGTGCCGAGGATGTTGTGCACTCGCGGCTCCCCCTGCTCGGCCGAGTCGAAGACCACGCCGCCCCGCGCATCGGTGATCAGGATGCGCTGCTGGCTGTCGCCCACCTGTGCCCGGGCGTGCCGGTGGAGCCGTGGCAGATCCATCGTGGCCAGCACGTAGCCCGCGTATTGCTCTCCGTGGCGGATGGGGGCCAGCGTCACCGCCAGCGGCCCCTGGGCTCCGCCGCGCCCCAGGAAGCTGTCGCGCACCAGGGGCTCACGGGCCTGCTGGACTTCCCGCACATAGGGCTGGTCGGAGAAGTCGGTGCCCGCCCGCGGGTGGTCCGTTGCGTCGCGGCGGGGGGAGACGGCGAGCGCGACCCCCTCCGGACTGCCCACGTAGGCGTCGAGCACCTCCGGCGAGTAGGTGACGAGCGCATCCAGCTCGCCCTCGAGGACGTGGCGGCCTGGCAGGTGTCCCTCCGGCGAGAGGCTCGCCGAGAGCGTGCGGGCCAGCTGCGAGACGCCACTCCGGGCGTGCATGAGGCTGCTCTCGATTTCACCCGCGACCCCCTGGGCGGCGTGCAGGTTCTCCTCGTCCACCTGCCGCACCTCGGAAGCGTAGCGCTGGCGGCCCTCGGCCCCGCCCACCACCAGCAGCGGGATGACGGCCCCCAGCGTGAGCGCCGAGCCGAACGCTCGGCCGATGGACACGTCCGCCAGGGGCAGGGGCAGCAGCGGGCGCAGGCGCCCACGGACCTGGGGAATGAGCAGCACCACCTGCAGGATGAGCGCCGACAGCAGCCCATTCACCGCCTGCTTTGGCCCCACCACCAGCACGACGGGCAGGGGCATGTGTTGCAGCAACCCGTAGGTGAGCAGGAAGTACAGCGGGCTGAGCGCCCAATAGCACGCGTCCGCCGCCACCGGAGTGAGGCGCCGGCGCAGTGCCCCCACGAAGACTGCCTCGAGGACCATGTTGAGCCAGCCCCACGGGTGGCCCCACATCCAGATCGTCCTCACGCCGGACACGGCTCCCGCAAGTCCCCCCGCCACCGGCCCGAAGAGCACTGCCGCGGTGAGCACCAGCAGCGGCCCAAACAGCAGATGCACCCCGGGCAGTACCTCCAGGGCCGCCAGGTTCAGCACCCACCCGATCAGCCCGAGGCCCAGGCCATACCCGATGCGCCTCAGGACGCTCATCCGTGTCCAGGGTGCGCACCTGCTGCCGTCCCGGCAACGCTTCTTTGCCCGAGGGGTACACTGGCGATAGAAGAGGCGGGTTGACTGACCGACAGGGCTGGCGAGCACGCTGGACGTCTCCAGCGAGGGTGGAAGCCAACCCGAGGTACCTCGAAGGACGGGCGAGCGTGCGCCACATCCTGAACGAAGCCTGGACAGCCCGCGGCAGGTGGGGTCTGTATGCGCGCGGCGTCCCGGCGCCGGACGGGGAGGCATGCTCCTCCCTCGCTGCACCCGGGCTGCGCCGCGGGGCGGTCCAGCTGGAGACGGACCCGCAGGGGCCCCGATACGGAGAACTCATGAGCCATATGAAGCCGTCCCTTCACCGGGGGACGATGCGTGGTGCGCGCCCCTCGACGCGTTGGTCGGGAGCCGTGCGCCTGTCCGCTGCTGTCTCCCTCCTGCTCGCCTCGAGCGCGCTCGCTCAGCCCACGGGCCTGCCCGGCTTCGAGCTGGAGCGCCTGGAGCTCAACCCCAACGGCCGGGGCTCGCTGCTGATGGGGACGGGCGAGCTGCTTCCCAAGGGCGGCTTCCGCGTCTCGCTCGCGGGGCAGTACGAGAATGATCCCCTGGTGATGTACCGGGATGGCAACCGGTTGGGCTCGGTGGTGAGCGACCGGGTGACGGCGCACCTGCTGGCGGCCTGGGCGCCGATGCACTGGCTGGAGCTGGGAGTGCAGCTGCCGCTGGTGGCCTGGCAGCGGGGGGATGACCTCTCCGCGCAGGGCGTCGGGGCACCGGCTGGGACGGGTCTGTCCACGCCCTCGGCGCACGTGCGGCTGGGGCTGCTCGCGCAGCGGCGGGAGGCTCCGGTGGACCTGGCGCTCGAGCTGGGCGTGGGGTTGCCGGTGGGCAGCGTGGACACGCTGTCGCGGGACGGCCTCGTGCGCATCACCCCCAAGGTGATGATGGGCCGGAGCTTCGGCTGGATGCGTGCCGGTGTGGAGGTGGGCGCGCTGGTGCGGCCCGCGGTCGTCCTCGGCGACCAGGGCCAGGTGCAGGACGAGCTGGGCAACGAGCTGCGCCTGGGCGCGGTGCTGGCCACCCAGGGTGACGGGCTGCGCGGCGAGCTCAACGTGCGGGGCACCGTGCCGTTCACGCGCGAGCCGAAGTCCCTGGAGGTGCTGGCCGGTCTCCGGCTGCCCGTGGGCGAGTCGGTCGAGGCCTACGCGCTGGGCGGCCCCGGTTTCGGTGACGCCCCGGGTACGCCCTCGTTCCGCGTGCTGCTCGGCGTGGCCGTGGGCGGTGGGGATCGGTCGGCGGCCGTGCGGCGCGACGACGACGGCGATGGCGTGGAGAACGCCGACGACGCCTGCCCCACCGCGGCGGGCCCGGCCGAGCGCCAGGGCTGCCCGGTGAAGGACGCGGACCAGGACGGCACCGAGGACTCCGTGGACAAGTGCCCCACGGAGCCGGGTCTGGCCTCGCGCCAGGGTTGCCCGGTGAGGGACTCGGACAAGGACGGCATCGAGGACGAGCGGGACCGGTGCCCCACGGAGGCGGGTCCGGCCGAGCGCTGGGGCTGCCCGGTGAAGGACTCGGACCAGGACGGGGTCGAGGACGAGCGGGACCGGTGTCCCACGGAGGCGGGGCCGGCCTCGCGCTGGGGCTGCCCGGTGAGGGACTCGGACAAGGACGGGGTCGAGGACGAGCGGGACGCGTGCCCCACGGAGGCGGGCCTGACGGAGCTGCGCGGCTGCCCGGCGAGGGACTCGGACGGTGACGGCGTGGCGGACCACCTGGACAACTGCCCCGCGGAGAAGGGCGAGGCCAGCAACGCGGGCTGCCCGGCGGCGCAGAAGCAGCTCGTGGCCATCCAGACGGGCAAGCTGGAGATCAAGGAGTCGGTGTTCTTCGCCACCGGCAAGGCCATCATCCAGCCGCGCTCCTTCAAGATGCTGGACCAGGTGGCGAAGGTGCTCGGCCAGCACCTCGAGGTCGACAAGGTCATCATCGAGGGCCACACCGACGACCGCGGCAACGCGGACGCCAACCGCAAGCTGTCGCAGGCGCGGGCCGAGGCGGTGAAGGGCCATCTCGTGAAGAAGGGCGTGGAGGCGTCGCGCCTGGACGCGAAGGGCTACGGTCCGGACCGGCCCATCGCTCCCAACAAGACGGAAAAGGGCCGCGCGGCCAACCGCCGCGTGGAGTTCATCATCGTCACCGCCGAGCGCGAGCAGAAGTAGCCGGAAGGAATCGATGCATATGAAGAACGGACTCTTCAAGAAGTGGCTCGCGGCGGCGCTGTGCGTGCTGGCCCTCGGCTCGACGGCGGCGCTCGCCGAGCCGGACTCGTTCGGGGTGGGCACCGGACGCGATCTGGCTCTCTCGGTGACGACCGCCGGCAACGTCATCAACAGCTACGCCCCGGTGACGGGACCGCTGGCCCCGGGGGATATGTCCATTCCAGTGGGGACGTGCGTGGGGGCGGCCTCCTGCTTCTCGGCGGGGGACCTGGTGATGGTGCTCCAGACGACCGGCATCGTCCCGGTGCCTGGTTCCGGAGGGACCACCGCCGTCGACATCTCCAATGACCCGGTGGGCCGCTGGGAGTTCGCGCGGTTGGCCTCGGGGACGACTGGGACGACGCTGATGCTGACCGCACCGCTCGTCTACGCCTACGCGGCCAACGTGACTCAGGTCATCCGGGTTCCCGAGTACACGACCGTCACCCTCACCGGGCCCGGGAGGATCACCCCGTTTCCCTGGAACGGAAGCGTGGGCGGAGTCATCGCGTTCCTGGCCACGGGCACGGTGAGCAACGCCGGGCAGATCAACGCCAGCGGCCTCGGGTTCCGCGGGGGCGCGTATGTGGATGACGATTCCGGTGCGTTGGGTTGCACGGGTCTGGATGACTCCGCCCCGTCGGGTGCCCAGAAGGGCGAGGGCATCGCGAACGTGCGTTACGGCGCCACGCACACCGGGCGCGGCAACGTGATCAACGGTGCGGGCGGCGGCGTCTGCTACAAGTCGGGAGGTGGAGGTGGCGGTAACTATGGGGCCGGTGGTGTGGGTGGGCGCTCGGATGGCGCCAGCGATGGGGCCCGGCTCGTCGGTGGGTTGGGGGGCACGGCGCTCGTCTATTCGCTGCTGAACCACCTCACGCTGGGTGGTGGCGGTGGAGCGGGTCATGGCTCCGACGGCACGGGCGTGGCGGGCGGGCGGGGCGGTGGCGCGATCTTCATCCGGGCCAACCAACTCACGGGCGCTGGCTCCATCCAGGCTTCGGGTGGCTTGGGAGGTGTCTCGAACTCGGATGGAGGCAGTGGCGGTGGCGCGGGTGGTTCCATCTATCTGCGCTTCGTCAGCACGGCCGCGTGTGGCTCGGTCTCCGTTAATGGAGGCATTGGTGGCAACGTGAACTCCACCCAGGTGGGCCCCGGTGGTGGTGGTGGCGGCGGACGGGTGTTGTTCCAGGCCGCGACGGGAGGCACCTGCAACCTCAACCTCATCGGCGCCGCACCCGGCACCCAGCTGGATACCACGGCGCCCGACAGCAATACCTACGGAGCCAGGCAGGGCAGCAACGGCGTTCCCGTCACGCTGTCGGGTGGCTTCGTCGTGCCGCCCGTGCCTTCGGTGGTCACGCCTGCCAACGGCAGTATCACCAACAACCCCAGGCCCCCCATCACCGGTACGGCGAGGCCGAGCACCACGGTGATCATCTACATCGATGGGGTCGAGATCGGCCGGACCATCTCCGATGCTGCCGGTAACTACAGCTACACGCCGATCACGAACCTCTCCGAGGGGAGTCATCAGGTCCAGGCGGCCACCGAGGTCGATTCGGTACTGAGCCCCAAGAGCACGGCCAACACCTTCACCGTGGATATCACGCCGCCCCCGGCGCCGGTGGTGAGCACGCCCGCGAACGGGGCCGTGATCAATGTGTCCAAACCGGCCATCACGGGCACGGCGGAGCCCAACAGCACCGTCACGGTCATCATCGACGGTACGGCGGTGGGCACGGTGACAGCGACTGCGGCGGGCAACTGGAGCTACACGCCGGCCACGGCGCTGCCGGACGGTCCGCACAATGTGAAGGCAACGGCGAAGGACGCGGCGGGCAACACCAGCCCCGATTCCAACACGAACACCTTCACGGTGGACACGGTGGCGCCCACGGCCCCCACGGTGACGGCTCCGACCGAGGGCGCGTACCTCAAGACGAACACGCCGGTCATCACGGGCAAGGCCGAGGCCAACAGCACCGTCACGGTCATCCTCGACGGTACGGTGGTAGGCACGGTGGTGGCGGATGCGGCGGGCAACTGGAGCTACACACCGGCCACGGCGCTGACGGACGGTCCGCACAATGTGAAGGCGACGGCGAAGGACGCGGCGGGCAACACCAGCCCCGAGTCCGCCGTGCGCAACTTCACCGTGGACACGGTGGTTCCCGTGGCGCCCGTGGTGGTCTCGCCCTCCACGGGCTCGGTGCTGAAGAACCCCAAGCCGGCCATCACGGGTACGGCCGAGGCCAACAGCACCGTCACGGTCATCCTCGATGGCGTTCCCGTTGCGGTCGTTCCGGCCGACGGTTCGGGCAACTGGAGCTACACGCCGGCCTCGAACCTGCTGGACGGTCCCCACGAGGTGAAGGCGACGGCAACGGACGCCGCGGGCAATACCAGCGTCGAGTCCAACACGAACACCTTCATCGTGGACACGGTGGTGCCCACGGCCCCTGTCGTGACGGCTCCGGCCGAGGGGGCTCATCTCAATGTACCCCGGCCGGCCATCACCGGCACGGCGGAGGCGGGCAGCACCGTCACGGTCATCATCGACGGCACGGTGGTGGGGACGGTGACGGCGAATGGCTCGGGTAACTGGAGCTACACGCCGACGACGGACCTGGCGGACGGCGCGCATCAGGTGAAGGCGACGGCGACGGACGCGGCGGGCAACACCAGCCCCGAGTCCGCTGTGCGCAACTTCATCGTGGACACGCTGCCGCCCCCGGCCCCGATTGTGACCACGCCCGCCAACGGCGCCCACGTCAAGACGCCCAGGCCGGTCATCCGTGGCACGGCGGAGGCCAACAGCACGGTCACCGTCTACATCGATGGCACGGCGGTGGGGACGGTGACGGCGGATGGCTCGGGCAACTGGAACTACACGCCGACGACGGACCTGTCCGACGGCTCGCATCAGGCGAAGGCGACGGCGAAGGACGCCGCGGGCAACACCAGCGTCGATTCCAATACGAACACCTTCATCGTGGACACGGCCGCGCCCGTGGCCCCTGTTGTGACGGCTCCGGCCGAGGGGGCTCATCTCAACGTGCCCCGGCCGGTCATCACCGGCACGGCGGAGGCGGGCAGCACCGTCACGGTCATCATCGACGGAGTGGCAGTAGGCACGGTGGCGGCGGATGGCTCGGGTAACTGGAGCTACACGCCGACGACGGACCTGGCGGACGGTGCGCATCAGGTGAAGGCGACGGCGACGGACGCGGCGGGCAACACCAGCCCCGAGTCCGCCGTGCGCAACTTCATCGTGGACACGCTGCCGCCCCCGGCCCCGATTGTGACCGCGCCCGCCAACGGCGCCCACGTCAAGACGCCCAGACCGGTCATCACTGGAACGGCGGAGGCCAACAGCACGGTCACCGTCTACATCGATGGCACGGCGGTGGGGACGGTGACGGCGGATGGCTCGGGCAACTGGAGCTACACGCCGACGACGGACCTGTCCGACGGCGCGCATCAGGCGAAGGCGAAGGCGACGGATGCTGCGGGTAACACCAGCGTCGATTCCAACACGAACACCTTCACGGTGGACACGGTGGCTCCCATCGCCCCTGTCGTGACAGCTCCGGCCGAGGGCGCTCACGTGAAGACGGCCACCCCGGTCATCACCGGCACGGCGGAAGCGGGCAGCACCGTCACGGTCATCATCGACGGAGTGGCGGTGGGCACGGTGGCGGCGGATGGCTCGGGCAACTGGAGCTACACGCCGACGACTGCGCTGACGGACGGCCCGCACAACGTGAAGGCGACGGCGACGGACGCAGCGGGCAACACCAGCCCCGAGTCTGCTGTGCGCAACTTCATCGTGGACACGGCGGCCCCCATTGCCCCTGTCGTGACGGCTCCGGCCGAGGGGGCTCATGTGAAGACGCCTACCCCGGTCATCAGTGGCACGGCGGAGGCCAACAGCACCGTCACGGTCATCATCGACGGAGTGGCGGTGGGCACGGTGGCGGCGGATGGCTCGGGCAACTGGAGCTACACGCCGACGACGGCCCTGGCGGACGGTGCGCACCAGGTGAAGGCGACGGCGACGGACGCCGCGGGCAACACCAGTGCCGAGTCCGCTGTGCGCAACTTCATCGTGGACACGGCGGCTCCCATCGCCCCTGTCGTGACCACGCCCGCCAACGGCGCCCACGTCAAGACGCCCAGACCGGTCATCAGTGGCACGGCGGAGGCCAACAGCACGGTCACCGTCTACATCGATGGCACGGCGGTGGGGACGGTGACGGCGGATGGCTCGGGCAACTGGAGCTACACGCCGACGACGGACCTGTCCGACGGCGCGCATCAGGGGAAGGCGACAGCGACGGACGCCGCGGGCAACACCAGCGTCGATTCCAACACGAACACCTTCACGGTGGACACGGCCGCGCCCGTGGCTCCCCTCGTGACGGCTCCGGCCGAGGGTGCTCACGTGAAGACGCCCACCCCCGTCATCAGTGGCACGGCGGAGGCCAACAGCATCGTCACGGTCATCATCGATGGCACGGTGGTGGGCACGGCGACGGCGGATGGCTCGGGCAACTGGAGCTACACGCCGGCCGCGGCGCTGACGGACGGCCCGCACCAGGTGAAGGCGAAGGCGACGGACGCAGCGGGCAACACCAGCCCCGAGTCCGCTGTGCGCAACTTCATCGTGGACACGGCGGCCCCCATTGCCCCTGTCGTGACGGCTCCGGCCGAGGGGGCTCATGTGAAGACGCCTACCCCGGTCATCAGTGGCACGGCGGAGGCCAACAGCACCGTCACGGTCATCATCGATGGCACGGCGGTGGGGACGGTGACGGCGGACAGCTCGGGCAACTGGAGCTACACGCCGACGACGGCCCTGGCGGACGGTGCGCACCAGGTGAAGGCGACGGCGACGGACGCGGCAGGCAACACCAGTGCCGAGTCCAACGTGCGCAACTTCATCGTGGACACGGTTGCTCCGGTGGCGCCGGTGGTGAGCGCGCCCACGGAGGGCACTACGGTCAAGACCCCCACGCCCGTCATCTCGGGCACGGCGGAGGCGGGCAGCACCGTCACGGTCATCATCGACGGAGTGGCAGTAGGCACGGTGACGGCGGACGGCTCGGGCAACTGGAGCTACACGCCGACGACGGGCCTGGGAGATGGTCCGCACACGGTGAAGGCGACGGCGACGGACGCGGCGGGCAACACCAGCCCCGAGTCCGCCGCGCGCAACTTCAGCGTGGACACGGGCGCGCCCGACACCTCCTTCGCCGCGACTCCGCCGAGCCTCAGCAACTCGTCGAGCGCGACGTTCGACTTCAGCTCGAACGAGACGGGCGTGACGTACGAGTGCAGGCTGGATGGAGCCACCACCTTCACCGCGTGCACGGACCCGCAGACGTTCACGGGCCTGGCGGATGGGTCGCACACGCTCAACGTGCGTGCGCGTGACGCCGCGGGCAACGTGGACGCCACCCCGGCCTCCTACTCCTGGACGGTGGACACCCTCGCGCCCGCGGCGCCCGTGGTGACGAGCCCGGCTGCCACGGTGGACACCCTCACGCCGGTCATCAGCGGCACCGCCGAGCCCCACAGCACCGTCACCGTCATCATCGACGGAGTGCCGGTGGGCACGGTGAAGGCGGACGGCTCGGGCAACTGGAGCTACACGCCGACCACTCCGCTGGCAGCGGGTCCTCACTCGGTGACGGTCACCGCCACCGACGCGGCCGGTAACACCAGCGAGGCCTCGGGCCGCTCGTTCACCATCCTCCAGGACACCGTTGCTCCCGACACCACCATCACCTCCGGTCCGTCGGACACCACCTCGGAGCGCAGCGCGACGTTCGCGTTCAGCTCGAACGAGCCGGGCGTGACGTACGAGTGCAGCCTGGATGGCGCGGCCTTCACCGCGTGCGTGTCGCCGGTGACCTTCACCGACCTGTCCGAGGGCGAGCACACCTTCCAGGTGCGCGCTCGCGACGCCGCGGGCAACGTGGATGCCACCCCCGCCACCCGGACCTGGACCGTGGCCACGGGGAATACGGGCGGGGACATCGCCTTCCTGGGCGATGGCTTCGGCTGCTCGGCCACGGGCGGTGACTCGTCGCTGGTGCTGATGGGCCTGGGCACGTTCCTCGCGCTGGCCCGCCGCCGCCGCCGGTAACCAGGCCCCCCTTGTCGTGAGACCCGGGCCGGGCTCCCTTCCCTCACGGGAGGCGGGGCCCGGCCCTTTCTCTTGCCTCAGTGCACCTGCTGGGACGAGCCGGTGGTGGGGTGCGGCTCGGAAGGAGTGGTGCTGACGGAGGACAGCAGCGGGAGGGCCACATAGAAGGTGGCGCCCCGGCCCACCTCACTCTCCACCCAGATGCGGCCGCCGTGGCGCTCCACGATGTCGCGGCTGATGTACAGGCCCAGCCCCAGCCCGCCGTACGACGTGACGGCGACATTCCGGGCGCGGAAGTAGCGCTCGAAGAGCTGCTCCTGCTGGTCGTGCGGGATGCCAATGCCCTCGTCCGCCACGGCGAGCAGCGCGAAGTCACCGCGCACGTCCAGCGTCACGCGCACGGTGCTGTCTCCGGGGCTGTACTTGAGGGCGTTCTCCAGCAGGTTGGCGATGACCTGCTCCAGCCGGTAGGCGTCTCCGTTGATGCACACGGGCTCGGCCGGGTGCGAGTAGTCGATGCGGTGCTGGCCGCGCTCGGAGTCCATGCTCGTCAGCGAGCGCTCCACGAGCGTGTCCAGCTGGGTGGGCTCGAAGTGCAGCGCGAGCCGGCCGGCCTCGATGCGCGAGGCATCCAGCAGATCGTTGATGAGCGACGTCAGCCGTACCAGGTGCTGGCGCGCGTGGCGCAGCAGCGTGGGGTCCACCGGCTCCTGGCGCTCCATCCGGCGCTCCAGGCTGGCCAGCCGCAGCGACAGCGGGGTGAGGGGCGTCTTCAGCTCATGCGAGGCGATGGTGAGGAAGTCGTCGCGCACGCGGATGGCCTCCTGGGCCTCGCGGAAAAGGCGGGAGCGCTCGGACTCGGCGCTGCGCTGCTCGGTGACGTCCTCGACGATGCCCACGCCGCCCTCCAGGACGCCGTTCTCGTCGAAGCAGGGCGCGAAGTGGACGCGCACCGGAGTCACCTTGCCCGAGATGACGGCACGGTAGTCCCCCTCGTAGTACGCGTGGCGCCCTTCGAGCACATCGCGCACGCAGGACTTGAGGGCCTCGTCCTGGAGGGAGAGCAGCTTCAACCCGATGAGGACCCGTTTGGGCGAGCCCATGAGGCGCGAGAAGTAGTCGTTGCACGCCATGAGGGTGGGCGTGGTGTCGAAGTGGAAGAGGCCCAGCGGGGCGTTCTCGAAGACGAGCTGGTAGGCGCGCTCCCCGGCGCTGCCCGCATGGGCCAGGCGCGTGTGCACCGCGGGGGACAGTTGCTCCAGGGGCTCGTGGGTGTAGTCGGGGAACTCTTGCGAGCGCCGCAGCACCACGGTGATGCGCTCCCCACTCTTTCCGACGGAGGCCCCCGCCGTCACTTCCACCTCCAGCTCCGGTCCTCCCCGGCGCAGCAGGGACGCCCGGATGGGTCGCCCGCTCAGGGCGCGCCGCCGGCCCAACAGGTAGCGCAGGAAGGACTGAGCATCGAAGGTGTGCAGGCGCCGGGGGACGAGCACGGTGAAGGGCTGGCCCACCAGTTCCTCCTGCGTCCAGCCGAGCAGGCGTTCGGCGGCGGGATTCAGGTAGAGGACGCGCTCGTCGGTGTCGCAGGCCACGAGTGGGTCCGCCATGGCATCCATCACCTCCCTGAAGTCATCGCCAGCCATGCCTCCCCCTCCATGGAGGGTCACCTCCTCGCGCCTACAGGTTGGGTACGGAACGGTCGCTCTGTGAGCCCTTCCACACCGAGCGCTCGTGGGCCGGGTCCCGGCTCGCGGAGCGGGAGACGGGCCAGGGGCATCGGTTGCCTGCCAGCCTGACGAGGGGGAGCAGGTCAAACTCCCACGAGGGGGGAGGGCTCGCCGAGGGGGGGGGCAGGTGGCTCGGCGCGGACGGCGGGCGGCTCCAGCTGGAAGCGCGCGACGAGGGGCATGTGGTCCGAGAGCCCGTGGAAGCGGCTGCGCGTGTCCCCGAAGGGGCGGGTCTCGTCGGCGTCCAACCACCGCACCCCGCTTCCGGAGAAGATGTGGTCCAGGTGCATGCGCATGTGCATGAAGCCCGCGGTGGGGAAGCCTCGCGAGGCCTTTGGGTCTATCTGCCCCACCGCCGCCTGGGCGCTGGTGAAGTGGGCCTCGTCGCAGATGCAGTGGAAGACGGGGGAGGCCGGAGGGGAGTTGAAGTCCCCGCAGACGAGGAAGGGCTCTCCGGCGGACTTGTGCCGCACCATCTGCACGAGCGCGTGCGCCTCGTGGAGCTGGTTGATGCCGTTGCCCATCTTGCTCTTGGAGGCCCAGAAGGCGCGGGAGAAGGGCGTGGGCAGGCTCAGGTGGGTGTTGAAGACGTGGAGAGGGAGGCCGTCGTCCTTGCGCAGCAGGCGCATGTGCGCGCAGATGCGGCTCTGCTTGCGCTCGCGCAGCACCCGCACGTGGTGGTGGGTGATGTGGTGGGGCGCGTCCACGTTGTGGGTGTCCACCGTGAGCCGCTGGGTGTTGACGAGGATGGCCAGCCCGGTGGTGTAGAGCGGGAATTCACCCAGCGTGTAGCGGTGGGCGCGGAAGTAGAAAGCCTCGTAGGGCATGGGCCGGCGGAAGTTGGCGAACGTCTCCTCCATGCGCCCCATGAAGGCCTCCAGCTGCGTCTCGCCGCGGGGGGTGTGCCGGTCGGCGACGCTGCTGCGGAAGGACCGGGTCTCCACCTCCTGCAGGCAGACGATGTCCGGCAGCGGCTCCAGCCCGGCCAGGGCCGCGGCGACCCGTCGCTTGGGTCCTAGCGTGCTGGCGAGCCCGCGCAGGGCATGTCCGAAGTAGCGGACGTTGTAGCTGACGATGCGGAGGGGCGTATCGGCCATGCTCGCTCGTGCGCCGCGTGGAGGCGGAAAGGTAGGGGGAAATTATTGCCGGTCCTGTCCGACGGGGAGCGCCCTGGGCCTTGCGCAGCGCCCCGTGGCTCGGGTAGTGCGCCGCCACCGGGGTTGCCTGGCACCCCTGGATGCATGCAGACCGCCCGTTGGCCGGCAGCGGGCCTGAGAGGAACACCATGAATCTGCGTTCGACGATTTGGGCCGTGGCCGCCCTGATGGCTGGCGGCATGATGGGCTGCGGCAAGCAGCCGAGCTACTACCGCGTGGCCATCGACACGGCGCCCCTGAGCAACCTGCCCCCCAGTTGCTACCGCTCGGGCACGCCGCCCACGGACGACACGACCAGCAACGTCGTCACCGTCGACCAGTGGGTCATCTGGGACGGGGTGGATGACCGGAAGTACCTGCAGACGGGCGACATCAGCTATCCGCTGGGCGATGCCCAGGTGACCATCACCGCGGGTGATGCCATCGTGAGCAGTGCGGACAAGGACAAGACGACCTTCGTCGTCGAGCGCACGCGGACCAATCCCAGCCGCAGCCTCCGCGCCACCTATACCTTCGACAGCCTGGGGCAGACCGCCGAGGGCACGCTCGCGCTGAGCTACTCCTGCACGGGCACCGGGTGCGATCCCAACTGCGACGCCTCGCTGCACTTCGTGGGCCGTCTGCTCGACGTGGATCCGACGCTCATCGTGAACAACACCGCGGGCTAGTGCCGCGGCGATGGGCCTCTCCCGGCGCGGCCTCGAGGTCTCGCCGGGGGGAGGCCGTCATCCCAGCAGCCACCGCTTCAGCAGCACGAAGAGCCAGGCGAGCCCGAACCCCGTGGCCGCCGTCACGAGCAGGAGCAGCCAGTCCATCGGGGAGCCCCGCTCCTCCAGGACTCGGCGCCGCACCTCGGGCATCCCATCCGGGTTGATGGCGTCCATCAGGAGGTTCTCCCGCCAGTCCTCCACGTACTCGCGCGCCCACGACTCGAAGCCCTGGCCGTCGCGCTGCGTGCCCGGCGCTTCCAGGTGCCGGTCGATCCACCAGACCCGGGCTTCGGGTGAGCTCAGGTTGATGGCGGAGACGGCGCTGTCCCGGTGGCCGATGGAGAACAGGTGCTCGGGCCAGGGTTCACCCACGCGGCCGCGCCGCAGCTCACGGTTGAGCTGGATGAGCCCGTCCGCGTCGTCCCACAACTCCGTGTCGGTGTTGCCGGCGAGGGCGGCGATCGGGAACCGCTCCATCAGCCGCCGGTAGCTGGGGGGGAGCTCGATGTCCAGCTCGCGCTCGATGCGCTGGAGGTCGGAGGCGTTCATGGGCGGGCTCCCCACTGTACCTCCCCTCGATGTGACGCGCCCGGGCGGACGGGCGCATGGCGGGAGGGCGGGGCTGGATGCCAGGCAGGCGGAGGAGCCGGGACGGTGTTAAGGAAGGGGCACGCCATGACGTCTTCCTCATCCCGTTTCCGCGGAACCGATTCCTACCTCTCCAGCGAGGGCCTCCAGGCCGCCGTCAACTGCGCGCTGACGCTCCAGCGTCCGTTGCTGGTGCGCGGCGAGCCCGGCACGGGCAAGACGCTGCTGGCCGAGGCCGTGGCCCAGAGCCTGGGCCTGCGTCTGCTCACCTGGCATGTGAAGAGCACCACGCGCGCCCAGGACGGCCTGTATGTCTACGACACCGTGCAGCGCCTGTACGACTCGCGCTTCGGCGACGGGGACGTGCGCGACATCCGCCGCTACATCCGTCTGGGGCCCCTGGGCGAGTCCTTCGCCTCGAAGGAGCGGGTGGTGCTGCTCATCGACGAGGTGGACAAGGCGGACCTGGAGTTCCCCAATGACTTGCTCCACGAGCTGGACCGGATGCGCTTCCGCGTCTCGGAGACGAACGAGGACGTGGCGGCCACGCACCGCCCGGTCGTCATCATCACCAGCAACAACGAGAAGGAGCTGCCGGACGCCTTCCTGCGCCGGTGCGTCTTCCATTTCATCGACTTCCCGGACCAGGAGCTGATGCGGCGGATTGTGGCGGTGCACCACCCGGGGCTGGACGAGTCGCTGACGGAGCAGGCGCTCAAGGTCTTCTACGAGCTGCGCAACTTCACGCGGCTGCGCAAGCGGCCGTCCACGAGCGAGCTCGTGGATTGGATTGCCGTGCTCAAGGCCAACGGCGTGACGAACGTGAAGCTGGAAGACAACCTGCCCTTCCTGGGAGCGCTGCTCAAGCGCGAGCAGGATTTGCTGTCGGTGGCGGAGGCCTTCGGGCGCGGCCGCCGGACGAAGGCCTGAGCCGGAGCGAGCCATGTTCCTGCCCTTCCTCTACGAATTGCGGCGGCGCGGGGTGCCGGTGGGCGCGCAGGAGGCGCTGTCGCTGGCGGGAGCGCTGAAGGCGGGGCTGCACGACAGCTCGCTGGACGGCTTCTACCACGTGGCGCGGGCGCTGCTGGTGCACGCGGAGACGCACCTGGATGCCTTCGACCAGGCCTTCCTGGCGCACTTCAAGGGGATGGAGGGGGCGGGGCAGCAGCTCACGCAGGAGCTGCTGGAGTGGTTGAAGGAGGCGCGGGAGAAGCGCGAGCTCACCCCGGAGGAGCGGGAGTTGCTGGAGCGCTTCGACGCGGAGGAGCTGGAGAAGCTCTTCCAGCAGCGACTGGAGGAGCAGCGCGAGCGGCACGACGGTGGGACGAAGTGGATTGGGACGGGGGGCGCCTCGCCCTTCGGGCACTCGGGCAATCCGCGCGAGGGCTTCCGGGTGGGAGGCGAGGGCGCCCAGGGGACGGGGGGCCGCATGGCGATGAAGCTCGCGGGAGCGCGGAAGTACCAGGGCTACCGGGGCGACGTGGTGCTGGACACGCGGCAACTAGCGGTGGCGCTGCGCAAGCTGCGGGCCTTCACGCGTGAAGGAGCGCCGGACGAGCTGGATGTGGAGGGCACCATCGCGTCCACGGCGAAGAACGCGGGCGAGCTGGAGGTGGTGACGCGCCCGCCGCGCCGGCCGAACACGCGCGTGGTGTTGATGATGGACGTGGGTGGCTCCATGGACCCGTACGCGCACCTGGTGAGCCGGCTCTTCTCGGTGGCGAAGCAGGCCACGCACTTCAAGGAGCTGCGCACGTACTACTTCCACAATTGCGTGTACGGGCGCGTGTTCGACTCGCCGTACCTGGTGGGAGGCATCAGCGTGCCGGAGCTGTTGGGGCAGGTGGGCCGGCACTTCAAGCTGGTGGTGGTGGGGGACGCGTTGATGGCGCCGTACGAGCTGGCGATGCGGACGAACTCCGAGGGCCGCTACGACCCGAATGAAGGCAAGGAGGGGCTGGTGTGGCTGATGGAGCTGGCGCGGCACTTCGAGCGCAGCGCGTGGCTCAACCCGGAGCCTCCGCAGACGTGGCGTGGCAACACCATCCAGGCGGTGAAGAACGTCTTCGACATGTTCCCGCTGACGCTGGAGGGACTGGGAGACGCGGTGGCGCACCTGACGAAGGGGCGCGTGGTGCGCGGTCGCCGGTAGCGGCCAGCCCTTTCTACGCTCAGTGTTACTTATCCGGCACGAAAGCAGGGCTCCTGACGCTAGGATGCGCGCGTCTCACCAACCCAGGAGCCGGAGATGAAGAGCCAGTGGCTGAGTGCAGCGGTCCTCGCGGTAGCGGTGGCAATGAGCGCCTGCGGCGGCACGCAGGCGGAGCCCGAGACGACGCCGGAGCAGGGCAACGTCGAGGGGCTGTACCCGCGGTGTGATGCGAATGGGAACTGCGGGCCGGGGTTCACCTGTATCAATGGGGTCTGCCGCCCGGGCGTCATCGAGCTGCTCCCGCAGTGTGACGAGGAGGGGAACTGCCCGACGGGGTACTACTGCCCCGGTGGTCCGGGAAGCACCTGTCGTCGGGGTGGCGTCAGCGCGCAGCTCCCGCAGTGTGATGAGGACGGGAACTGCCCCGTCGGCTTCGTCTGCCGCAATGGCCCGGGAAGCACCTGCTACCGGGGCGTGGCCGTCGCCCAGTGAGCTGAACGTCTGATTCCACGGCTCCTGGCGCTGCTTCGCCAGGAGTCGTGTCACCGGAGCGGGCCTCCTGCCCACTCAGCCGAAGCTGGCGGCCTCGGTGAGGGTGGCTCGAGTGGCGCGCATCGCCGAGCCGAACCGAGCGACCCCATCCGCGCGCAGCCGCTTCACCGCCTCGCCACCCAGGTAACGCTCCACCGCTTCCTGGCCCGTGAGCTCATACCAAGCCACGTAGCGGACCCATCCATCCTGTGCCCGCGACGCGTCCTTCCACAGGCGGCAGCGCAGGAAGCCGGGCTCTCGGAGCACCTCGGGAATGTGCAGCTCCCGCATCCACCGCAGCCACTCTGGCTCGGAGTCGGGCGCCACCTCGAGGGTGATGGCGTAGGCGGTGGGCGTCACTTCTGGCCCCCGAGCCACGAGCCCCACCGCACGAGCCGCACGCCACCCTCGGACTCGCGCTTGCCACCGGCGAGCACGCGCTCGGTGTCGCTGGAGAGCGGCTGGAAGCGCGCCTCATACGGCAGGCCCGCGAGCGCCGGGGCCCACGGCTCGGCCGCATACGTCTCCGAGGAGACGCGCTGGATGCGCTCGACGTTCTCGGTGTGCTGCTCGGTGAGGGCGGGCACGTTGCGGTCCTCCGCGGTGAAGGTGCCGCGGCTACCGGACGCGGCGGCCGCGGGCGGCCAGTCCCCCTCGCTCAGCGCACCGAAGGTCAGCTCCGTCAGCACCTCCTCGAGGGGCTCGGGCTCGGCCTGCGAGAAGTCGGAGCAGGCGGGGGCGTTGGTGTCGATGGGGCCCTCGGTGCGCAGGAGGTAGCCACGCTCGGCGGCGAAGCACGAGCGCTGCACGCTGGGCGAGGGGCCCACCACGTCCACGCGCCGGTCGTAGTACGCGCCAGGGCCCAGGGGCCGCTCCAGCGCCGGCACCGGAGCGCTGGTGCTGGCCGAGCCCTCGCGGAACTCGCGCAGCGTGAGCTGGATGCCGCCCGGGACGTGGAAGCCAGCGGACTCGGTGCTCGCGTCGATCAGACCATGGGTGAGGTACAGCGGGCCCGGCTCGTTGGCGTACACGCGCGTGCGCAGCGGGCCGTCCACGGGGCGCTGGTCGCTGACGTAGCGCATGGCCTCCCAGGTGCGGCCGGCGACGGAGGGACGCTCGGCGGTGGCCTCGCCCTGGTGGGGCACGTCGATCGGCCGTGTCACGTCCGCGCGCACGGGGATGAGCTGCTCCTGCGCGAGCCGCGTCTGGGACAGGGGCTTGCCGGCCTCGTCGGTGTAGGCCAGCCGCACCCAGACCCAGGGCTGCTGCACGGACACCACCTCCAGCGTCACCAGACCCTTGAGGGTCCGCGCGGTGCCGCCGCCGCCGCGGGGCTCGGGTCCCTGGGTCGCGGAGAAGGAATACGTGACGCGGTCACCCACGCGGGCACGCTGCCAGTCGTCTTGCGCCTGCACGGACGCGGGATTCTGGGCCTGCGTGTCGGAAGGAGAAGGGCCGCTCGACTTCGTACTCTCACAGCCCGGGAGGATGGACAGGGCCGCGCCCAGCAGCGCGGCGAGGGGAAGAGGGGAGTGGCGCATTTGCATGGGAGACTTGATACACCGGGAGTGTATTCACTCCCATCTTTCGCTGGAGCCGCGCGCATGCCCCCGTCCCTGCCCATCCGCCGCGTCGTCCTCTACAAGCATGGAGTTGGCTACTTCGAGCGCCGCGGAAAAGTGAACGGCAGCGAGACGCTCCACTTCGACTTCAAGGCCCGGGACATGAACGACGTCCTGAAGTCGATGACGGTGTTGGACCTGTCGGGCGGCTCGGTGTCGGCGGTGAGCTATGACTCCACCAAGCCGCTGGAGCAGTTGCTGCAAGAGGCCACCATCCGGATTCCGGACTCGGGCAGCCTCACGGCGCTGCTGGGGCAGATCAAAGGCGCGCGGGTGCGCGTGCGGGTGGGCAGGGAGCAGCAGGTGGAGGGCGTCATCGTGGGGCTCGAGTCCCTGCCGGTGGCCCAGGGCGAGACAGCGGTTCACCGGCCCTTCCTGACGTTGCTGGTGGGCGCCTCCCTGCGCAGCTTCGATCTGCTGGATGTGGCGGAGCTGACCTTCCTGGACGACACCGTGCGCAAGGACCTCGAGTTCTACCTGGCCACGGTGCTGTCCTCGTACAAGAAGGACACCAAGCGGCTGTCCGTGCTCACCGCGGGTGAGGGCGAGCGGGAGCTGTTCGCCTCGTACGTGTTGGAAGCGCCGGTGTGGAAGACCAGTTACCGGATTCTCCTGGAGGAGGAGCAGAAGCCGCTGTTGCAGGGCTGGGCGGTGGTGGACAACACGGGGGACGAGGACTGGGAGGACGTGGACCTGGCGCTCATCGCCGGGCTGCCGGTGTCCTTCGTGCACGACCTCTACAACCCGCGCTACATGAAGCGGCCGGTGGTGGAGGTGCGCACGGAAGCGGCCGCCGCGCCCGTCATCCCCGAGGAGGGTTTCGCGCAGGAGGAGGCGTTTGCCGAGGCGCCGATGGAGATGGCGGCGGACCTGGCTCCCGCCATGGCGGCGCCCGCTCCCATGATGAGGACCTTCGGGGCGGCGCCAGGCGCGGCGCGCCCGAGCCGGCGCGAGGCGATGGAGCGCAGCGCGGGGGTGAAGACGCTGACGAAGGAGGTGGGGGACCTCTTCGAGTACCGGGTGGACCACCCGGTGACGGTGCACCGCAACCAGAGCGCGCTGGTGCCCATCCTGCACCGTCCCTTCGAGGGCCGGCGGGTGCTGCTCTACAACCGCGCCACGCGCGAGAAGAACCCCATGGCGTGCATCGAGCTGAAGAACACCACGGGGCTGACGCTGGAGGGTGGCCCGGTGACGGTGACGGAGGGGGACACGTACGTGGGCGAGGCCATGCTGGACACGATGAAGCCGGACGACCGGCGCTTCGTGCCGTACGCGGTGGAGCTCGGGTGCGTGGTGTCGGTGGAGGACCGGACGGAAGACGGGCCGGTGCTCAAGGCGGTGGTGAACCGTGGCGTGCTGACGGTGGAGTTCTACCACTTCCGGCGCACGCACTACTCGGTGCGCAACAAGGCGAAGCGGGCGCAGACGCTGTACCTGGAGCATCCGCGCACGGGCTGGCAGTTGCAGGACACGCTGGAGCCCGACGAGACGACGGACAACTTCTGGCGCTTCAAGCGCGAGCTGGCGTCCGGCGCGAACGAGGACTTCGCCGTCACCGAGTACTCGGGCGGGCAGCGCACGTATTATCTGTCGAATACCGGACTGGACGAGGTGGGCTTCTTCCTGAGCTCGGGCTTCATCGACGAGCGCGTGGCCCAGGGCATCCGCGAGGTCATCTCCATCCGTGACCGGGTGGCGCGGCTCGCCGAGGACGAGCGGCGGCTCACGGACGAGCGCACGCAGCTCTTCAAGGACCAGGAGCGCATCCGGGCCAACATCGAGACGCTCAAGAGCGGGGCCTCGCAGCGGGAGCTGGCCGAGCGCTTCGTGACGAAGCTCAACGAGCAGGAGGACCGGTTGGAGGCCATTGCCCGCGAGCTGGAGCGGGTGGCGCGCGAGAAGCGCGAGGCGCAGGAGGAGGTGAACCGCAAACTCCAGGCGCTCTCCTTCACCGCGGACCTCGGCACGCCGTCCGCCCAGAAGGCCAAGGGTCGTGGGAAGGACAAGGCGTAGTCCTCCTTCTCGCCGTGACCGGATAGGTATGGCATCATGTTCGCGGCCGCGGGGCTGCCCGCTGCCAGCGAAGCCAATTCAGGAACTGGGAGGGGAACGATGCTGCCGAAGAACGACGAGACCGAGAGCACGGAGCAGGAGGTGAAGACCCAGGGCGCTACCACCTACGTGAGCAACGGCGGGCACAACGAGCCGCCGGTGGGAGTCGCCGCGGAACCCAACGAGGCGTCTGGCCCCGCGAATCCGCTGTAACGGGCCCTCCGCGCCGGCTCAATTTCCCTGTGCGCCAGGCGGCCGGGCCGACCCGATGAGTCGTTGCACGCGCTGGAGTTGATGAGCCCAGGTGTGCTCGAGGTTGCGATTGTCCGCCAGCGCCTGGGTGAAGTCCTCCTGGGCCTGGTTCCATTGCATCTGTTGCTCGGGCTGCGCTGAGCCCTCCGCTCGCGCGAGCACGAGGCTCGCCCTCAGGACGCGAGCCTCCGGCCAGTGAGGGCGCTCCTCCAGCAGGGCCCTGGCCAACGCGAGCCCCTGCTCCAGCAGCGGGTGGGGATTCTCGCCCCGCTTCGCCGTCCAGGCGGCCCACTCCCGGTAGAAGTGGCCCAGGGTCAACCGGGAATCCACTTGGGTGGGGTCCAACTCGAGTGCCCGCCGGAAGGCCTGTTCCGCCTCCTTGAAGTCCGTGGCGTGGGCCTGTCCCTGGCGTGCCTTCCACCGGGCCTGGAGCTCTCGCACCCGCCCGAGGTTCAGTTCGTTGTCGGAGTCATTGGGGTTGCGTGCGAGGGCCTCGCGCAGTGCCTCCGAGGCCCGCGACAGGCTCCTGCTCGGATCCCTCCCCTGGTCCAGCTCGAAGGCCGCCTGGGTGTAGTACAGCTGGCTCAGATTGGCCCAGGGGAGCGGGTGCTCCGGCGCCAGTTGAAGGGCTTTCTGGTAGGCCTCCTGCGCCGCGCGCACGCTCGGGCCGGGTTCCTCTCCCTGGGCGCGGAGCCAGGTGGCGCGCCGGGTCTGCATCCAGCCGAGGTTGTTGTAGGCCGAGAACTTGCGGGGAGCCACCTGGATGGCCTGCTCGAAGGCGTGCTGGGCCTGGGCGAGCAATGGGAAGGGCTCCTCGCCATGGTCCCACGCCTCGCCCGCCAGCCGGGTCAGCACCAGGCCCTCGCCATTGAGGAGGTAGGGGAGCCGGCCATCGATGGCGAGCCCCTGGCGGTACCGCTCGAGCGCCTTCTCCAGCTCCGCTCGGGCCTCCGCGGGGTGCGCCCCGCTCCTGTTCGCCTTCCGCTCGTGGACCTGCCCCTCGTAGTAGTACAGCAGCACGCTGCGGGGGTTGAGCGCCCGCGCCTCGCCGAGCGCCTGCCTTGCCCGCTCCAGGTCCCCATCCGGGTCCGGGGCGCGCGGACGCGAGACGCGCAGGAGGTAGGCATTGACGAGGTCCGTCCAGGCGATCAACTGGGTCCCATCCATCTTGACGGCCGTGCGATAGGACTCGATGGCCTTGCCCAGCCTGGGCAGCGAGTCCTGGCCGGTCTGATGGTCGTACTCCGCCCACGTGCCGTAGATGAGACCCAGCAGCCTGTGGCTCTGGGCATCCCGGTCCTCCAGGGCGAGCCCCTCGATGACGTCAACGGCCTGGCGGAGCTGCTCGCGAGGATCCTGATTGCGGAGCTGGCGGGTCCGCCCCCACTGCAAGAAGAGCCATCCCAGCTCCTTTCGGGCCTCGGGCCGTTCGGGCGCGAGCTCCCGAGCGGCCCGCGCGGCCTCGAGCGCATGCTGGAGGGGCTCCTGCACGTCTCCTCCCCGGGTGATGCGGTCCTCGGCCAGGCGGCGATGGAAGCGCGCCTCCAGGACCCTGGATTCGTAATGGTCGGGCGCCACCGCGAGGGCACGTGACACTGCCTGGAGACCGCGCTGGAAGGGCGGCTCGATGTCGCCGTGGCCGTAGAGCTCCATCTCCATCACGGCGAGCTCGAGCCGGGCCAGCGCGTGGTGGAGGGCGGGGTTGCTTCGGCCGATATCCACGGCCCGCTCGTAGGCCCTGCGGCTGGCGGCGAAGGCGGCCCGGGCCTGCTCGTATCCGCCCTGGTTCCAATGCGCCGTGGCCGAGGCCAGGAAGATGTCTCCCCGGAGCCGGGGCGCCTCATAGAACCCGGGGGAGCTGTCCCCCAGGGCATCCAGGCGGGCCAGGGCATCGTCGAGGCGGCCCTCGAAGAAGGCGAGGAGTGCCGCCACGTAGTCCGGAGGTACCGGAGCGCCCGCGCTTCGCCGGAGGTATGCGAGCGCTGGGTCCCGCAGGCTCCGCTCAAGCTCCTGCTTGCGTGCTTCGCGCCGCCGCTGGGGTGAAGTGTCGCTGGGGTCCGCCTTCCCGCGCTGCTGCTGGTAGTCGCGCTCCACCTCCAGCAGCCGCTCCTGGTAGAGGTGACCCATCACCAGGGCCAACGTATAGGCCACCTGGGGCTCGCGGAAGCCCCGCTTCCATGCGGCCTCCAGGTGCTCCCGGGCCTTCGTCTGGTCTCCGAGCGCGAGGAAGCCCTGTCCCAGCGCGTAGTGGCCCGGCCCCTGACCCAGGTCGCCGGCCTCGCGCATCTCGGCCTCCAGCTCGCGCATCCACGCCTGGATGGTCTCCCGGTCGGCTCGGGTGTCATGCGGCGGCGACAGGTGCGAGTGCAGGGCATGGCCCTCGATGTCCTTCGCCTTGGCGGTGAAGCGGCTCGCCAGGAGCTCACGCTGGGAGGCCTCGCGGCTCGCCAGCACGGCCTGGCCCACGGCGAGCGCCACCACGATGAGCGCCACCGAGCCCGTGATGACGAGGGCCCGGTGTTGGCGCGCCTTCTTGCGCAGGCGGCTCCAGGGCCCGATGGGGCGTGCCCGCACCGGCTCGCCGTTGAGGAACCGGTCCAGGTCCTCGGCGAGGGCGCGCGCCGAGTCGTAGCGGGCCGAGCGGTCCTTCTCCAGGCACTTGAGGACGATGGCCTCCAGGTCCACCGGGATGTCCACGTCGAGCGAGCGCGGGGGACGCGGCTCCACGAGGGGGATGTTGCTGAGCACCTCCAGGTGGTTCTTGCCCGGGATGGGGAAGGTGCCCGTCAGCAGGTGGTAGAGCGTGGCGCCCAGGCTGTAGACGTCCGCGCGCCGGTCGAGCCGTGCCACCTCGCCGCGAGCCTGCTCGGGCGCCATGTAGTGCGGCGTGCCCAGCACCGAGCCCGTGGCCGTCGTCCCTTCCTTCCAGTCGCGCGCCAGCCCGAAGTCCATGACGTAGGGCTCGAGCTTCCCGTCCTCCGTCCGCGCCACCAGGATGTTGGAGGGCTTGAGGTCCCGGTGGATGAGGCCGGCGCGGTGGGCGGCGTGCACGCCCTCGGCGGCATCGCGGAGCACCATCGCCTTCTGCTCGACGGTGAGGTGCTTTGCCATTTGGTTCAACGTCTGCCCGTCGATGTACTGCATGGCGATGTACGTGCGGCCCTGGAACTCGCCGACCTCGTACACCTGGCACACGCGCTCGTGGACCACCCGGGCCTGCGCCCGCGCCTCGAAGACGAAGCGGCTCGCGGTGTCGGGGTCGTCGTCGCGCACGAACTTGAGGGCGACGTCGCGCCTCAGCTTCATGTCATGGGCGAGGTAGACCCGTCCCATGCCGCCCTGTCCGAGCAGGCGCACGTACCGGTAGCGCTCCCACCCGGACACGGGAAAGTCCGGCGTCTCCTCGAAGGGGGGGACGCGAAGGGCGCGCTGATTCCGCGTCGCGCTGTCCAGGGTGAGGGTGCTGTGCGGGGTGAGGGTGCTGGGTGGGACGGGCCCCGGCGCGGCTTCTCCGCGCAGCGAGGCCAGCGAGTCCGCGGAGAGCAGTCCCCGCTCCACGAGCAACTCCAGGGAGGCGCGTCCCAGGCGGAGTGCTTCCACGTGCAGGGCCTCCGCCTCGTCCCTGGAGAGGAGGCCCTTCGCCACGGCCATGCGCAACTCCGAGTCATAGGCGTCGAACACGGAAGCCCCCTGGGAGAGCGCGCATGTTACAGCCACGGGCGGGAGACGGATATGCGGCGGGGCGGCTCCGCCGCGGAGCCTCTACCGGAGGTCCGCATCCATCCCCGGCTTCAGCCGCCCTCTCTTATTCTCCGCGAATGCGGCATGGGCGGAGCCCACCGTGAAGCCCTCCAGTGCCTCTTGGCCGCTCAGTTGCTCCTCGGGGTACCAAACACTCGAGGGCTGGCTCCGCGCGTTCTGCCTGGCAGCTCTCAGCGCCGCCCCGTGGCTCGGAGCGGCGTCACGCCTTGCTCACCACTCCGGTATCTGCCGGACCTCGACCTCGTTCACCTTCACGATGTCGCCGAAGCGTATCGCCCACTCGATGGCCGCGGCCTTCGACGGGAGGTCGAGGAGCGCATAGCCGGCGACGAGCTCCTTCGATTCCGCGAACGGCCCGTCGATCACGGTGTGCTTGCCGCCTTTGAAGCGGATACGCGCGCCCTTCTTCGTGCTCGCGAGGCCGTTGGTCGCCTCGAGCACGCCCGCCTTCGTCATCTCGTCGATGAGCGCGCCCATCTTCGCCATGAGCTGCGGATCCGGCGGTACTTCGTTCTCCGAGCGCTCGTCCATCTTGTGCATCGACAAGAAGCGGAGTGGCGGGTTCTCCGGCTTCGGCACCATGCCGAGGTCCCACGGCTCGACGACCGGACCCATGATGAGTTCCACGTCGCCGAGCACGGCCGCGAACTTGTCGCACCACGAGATCGCCTCCTGCTTCGAGCGCACGCGCATGAGCGCGAAGCCGGCGACGAGCTCCTTGGCCTCGGTGAAGGGGCCATCGGTCATCGTGCGCTTGCCGTTCTTGTAGGCGATGTGCACCCGCTGCGACGAAGGCTTGAGCCCTTCGCCCGAGACGAAGACCTTCTCCTTCGCGGCCTCCCCGATGAGCTTGCCGACGCCCTCAATGATCGCCGGCTCCGGCGGGAGGCCCTTCTCCATCTCTTCCGTCATCTTGTGCATGACCATGAATCGCATCGCGTCTTTCCCCTGGGTTCGAGCTGGGCCTCATGCCTCGCTTCTGGAACGGCGACGAACCAGCCGGGGCCAGATCGACACACGTGGGCCCACTTTTTTTGGCGGCCTGACGTTTTCTGAAACCCTCGTATTTCCAATGGGTTGCGTTCTGCCCACTCCCTCAACACGGCGCGGGAGAGCACGGTGCGGGAGTTGGAGATCTGAGCTGCCAGGCGAGACTCCGACCAGAATCCGGTTAAAACATTATTTCCATGTTTAAATTGATTAACATGTTGACACTCCGATTTCGGCGCTCGCAATGTGGGCCCGTCGCCGAGGCCGGCGACAGGGAGCGCGCGAGCGGGCCGCGGGCAGTCCCGCAGCTCGTACGGCGCGCATCGATGCCATCGCGTCCACGACGCGCATTGCAGGGGATCGCACCATGCCGAAGTCGAAGCAACTCTCGTCCTGCCTCCGTCCCGCCCGCCGAGCCTGGCCGGCGCTCGCCGCCCTCGCCCTGGCCGCGAGCGCGCCGGCGGCCCATGCCTATTCGGCCGTCTACGGCGGCGGCCCGTTCTATTCCGGTGGCACCGCGGTGATGGACGACCTGCGCAGCTCGGGCTTCACCACCGTGATGCTGTGGAGCTTCCACATCGAGGACAACGGCGACCTGGTCTACAACGACATCCCGGTGGTCAAGAATGGCGCCTACATCGGCGACCCGGCTTGGCCGACGCGGCTGGCCACGCTCAAGACCGCGCCGACCTCGGTCAATCGCATCGAGGTGTCGATTGGCGCCTGGAGCGTTCCTGATTTCGAGCGCATGGCCAGGCTGGTCAACGGCACCGCCGCCGGCTGCGGCAGCACCATCGTCTGTGGCACCGGCAGCAGCAGCATCCTGTACCGCAACTTCCAGGCGCTGAAGACCGCCACCGGCGCCGACGCGGTCAACTTCGACGACGAGAGCGCCTACGACCTCGCCTCGACCACCCAGTTCGGGCAGATGCTGATCGGCCTGGGCTACAACATCACCTTCGCGCCCTACACCAATCAGAGCTTCTGGAAGAGCCTCAAGGACAACCTCGGCAGCGCGGTCGACACCATCTACCTGCAGGTGTACGACGGAGGCGCCGGCAACAATCCGGCGAGCTGGAACACCGCGATGGGCATGACCGTCGACCCGGGCCTGTGGTCGCGTCACGGCACCGGCTGCGGCAGCGGCGACAGTCCGGCCACGGTGCAGAGCAAGATGAGCAACTGGAAGGCCACCGCAGGCATCGTCGGCGGCTTCATGTGGCTGTATGACGATATCCAGGCGTGCTGGTCGCAGGGTACGACCGCGCAGTACGCGGCGGCGATCAACACCGCGGTCAGCGGCAACACCCCGCCGGTGGCCAATTTCGGCGTCAGCGTGAGCGGACTGACCGCGAACTTCAGCGACTCCTCCAGCGACATCGACGGCAGCATCGCCTCGCGCAGCTGGAATTTCGGCGACGGCAGCGGCTCGACCGCGACCAACCCCAGCCATACCTACGCCAGCACCGGCAACTACAACGTCAGCCTGACCGTGACCGACAACGGCGGCGCCAGCCACACCAAGACCCAGACCGTCTCGGTCGGCGCCGGCAACATCAACCTGGCGCTCAACAAACCGGCGACCGGCTCCAGCGCCTGCAACAGCAGCGAAACGCCGGCCAAGGCGGTCAATGGCAGCGTCTCCGGGGGCAACACCGACAAGTTCTGCTCGTTGACCTCTCCGTCCTGGCTGCAGGTCGATCTCGGCTCGGTGCAGACGGTCAGCAGCTTCGTGGTCAAGCATGCCGGCGCGGGCGGCGAATCGAGCACCTGGAACACCAAGGCCTTCACCATCCAGACCTCCAGCAACGGCACCAGCTGGAGCACCCCGGTGACGGTGACCAACAACACCGCCAACTCGTCGACCCACTCGATCAGCGCCACCTCGGCGCGCTACATCAAGCTCAACGTGACCACCGCGACCCAGAACGGCGACCCGGCGACGCGCATCTACGAATTCGAGGTGCGCTGACCCTGCCTCGAGGTTTCATCCTGGAGCCGGGAACCTGGAGGTACACACACATGTGCATCCACCCTCTCGGCATACGACTCGTCCCGGTCGTTCTCCTGCTTGCCTCAGGATGCAAGCAGGAGCCCCGGACAGTGGACAACCTTCTTGGCGCGGATAGCGATGGCAATGGAGTCCGTGACGATAAGGTCCTGGTGAATACTCGCGCGCGTGCCGATGCCTACAGCAGATACAACACCGCCCGGAGTGGGACCGTGATGCCACTCCCCGAAGGCGATACCTGTATCAAATAACATGAGAGGCATCATGTCATGACAACCCTTGCAGCCCGTTCCTGGAGGCCGTTTCCTTGCGTCTATTGAGCCGACTCGTGGTGGGTGTCCTGGGGTTCGCCCTGCTCGTCTCCGGAGCCCTCGGCTGGCGTGCCATGCAGGTCCAGCGTGAGCGGGACCGCCGCGTCGCGGAGCTGCGAGCGCAGCTGCCGAAGCTCCGCGCCGCCGAGTCGCTGAGCGCCACGGACGCGTGCCACCTGGCGGAGGCTTACTACCTGGAGCAGAAGCATGCGCTCGTCACGAGCTGCCGGGATGCCACTGTCGAGCCCACGAATCCCGGGGTGATGAAGTTCGTGGGGCTCCGCTATGCATACCACTGGGATGATGCGATCCTCGGGGGCGCCCACGTGCCGACGCTCTGTCTTGCGAAGGGGCCCGAAGGGTGGTCTGTCGCGGGCGAATCCTACCAGCTGGCGGACTGCCATTTCGCGGCGCCGACCGGAGCTGGGGCGCCCGAGGCGCAGGTGGCCCAGGCCCAGCGTGCACGCATGGAAGCCATGTATGCCGCGGTCAAAGAGGCTCTCGCGAAACCGGACTCGTCCAAGGACGTGTGTGACGGACTCACCCCCACCCGAGCCGTGGAGGTGCTGGATGCCGATCTCCTGGAGGTGGGCACGGGCGCGGGCGCGCGCGATCAGCGCAGCATTCGGTTCGGCGACCTGCTCTACAGCACCTGCTTCCCCAAGCCGGGCCAGCAGCCGTTGATGCCGTGTGGCGTGGGCCATCGCGAGCCCATTGCCTATGTCGTGGCCTTTGATGACATCCAGGAGGTGGCGCCGGTGGAGACGAAGCCGGGCGCGTTCGAAGGCGGCCTCTACACCGCGAGCGTGAAGCTCGTGGACGTGCGACAGCACGAGGTGCTCTGTCAGCGCGGCGTGACGTATACGCTCCCGTCCGAGGTCCTGACCACGAGGAGCAAGGGGCTGCGGGAAGCGTACTCCGAGGGGGTGCGCCAGGAGCTGCACAAGACCGTCAGCGCGCTCACCCAGGGGCAGCTCACCGTGGCGTTCTGAAATGAGAACCCATGAGCTCCTCGTGGTGGGCCTGATGATCGCCAGCCCGGTCTCGCTCGCGCAGGCGGACAGTCCGACCTACGTGTGCGGCAGTGGGGATCGGGGGGCGGGAGCCCGCGACATTCCCTGGAATACGGACGAGTGGCGCGAGCTCCAGCGCGCCGTGCTCCGCTACTGTGCCCGCGGCGCTGCGGTGGACCCGCAGCGCCATTGCAAGTACGTGGTTCCGCTCGTCAAACACGGGCACTGCGCCTTCGAGTTCTACGAGGCGAACGCATCGACTCCCGCGTGCATTGCGTTGGGGC
Organism: Vitiosangium sp. GDMCC 1.1324; assembly: GCF_003044305.1. Taxonomy (GTDB): domain Bacteria; phylum Myxococcota; class Myxococcia; order Myxococcales; family Myxococcaceae; genus Archangium. The sequence goes on from NZ_PZOX01000012.1 coordinate 251,572, forward strand.
GCCACTCCGACGCACCGGAGCTCTCGTGGCACGCAGAGCTCGAGCGCGTGCGCGGACGGTGGAGGGTGCATCGGCTCCTGTTCGACGATCTCGAGAGGCCGTAGCCGGAGCTGCGGTCCCGGCTCGAGCAGGCCTTTCGCAAAAACAATCTCCTTCAAATGCAAGCGTGTTTTGAGCGCTGCCCGGAATTGTTGCCGTTTGGAGGATGAGCGCATTCTGAGAAATCAATGTTTGCCTCATACGCAATTTAGTTGCCTATCATTGCGATGACACTCATTGCGGGTCACGTCCCCATGGGGCGAACCCATACATCCTTGAGTGACGCTGGAGGCAAACATGTTGAGGTGGCACTTCCCGTTGCGGCGCCTGGTTGGCGCCGTGTCCCTGGCCGCGACGTTCGCGACTGGTTGCAGCAACCCGGAGCAGGCTCCGGAGGCGCAGACTCCCGAGTCGTCGCCCTCGGCGGAGCTCAACGTCACGCTGGAGGACGCGTTCGTCGCCATTCCTCGCCAGGTGAGCGCGGAGCAGCGACAGCAGGTGCAGCAGAAGCTCGACGGGGTGGTGGAGGACGCGGGCCAGAGCTTCTACATCGCCATCCGCAAGAGCGAGCTGGCCCAGAAGTGGTTCCTGTCCGCGTTCGTGAAGCAGAACTTCCCGGGAGGGGTGAGCTACTCCGCGGGCAGCTCGCTGGGTACGCGCGTGGTGAGCTTCAAGGTGCAGAACGGCAAGCTGTTCGTCTTCGACGTGGACGACCGCAAGACGAGCAGTGATGTGTTCGATCCCCAGGTGCTCGTCGAGGCCTATCCCATCGTCTCCGACTACGCCGCGTTCAACCGCGTGCGCGGCTCGGACCAGTACGTGCTGTTCGATCCCGTCTCGGGCCTCAACCACTTCGGCGTGGTGGGCGATCAGCTCGGTGAGTACGGTCAGCGCTTCCAGGTGGAGCTGAGCTTCGCCCAGCGCTTCCGCCGCATCTCGGACGGCGTCACGTTCGAGCAGGTCTTCACTGGCTACTCGGACACGCCGGACCCCTACTCCGGCGAGCTGCTGGAGAAGAACCAGTTCCGCACGTCCGGCACGCTGGGCATCGGTCTGCGCAAGTACTCCGAGGGCCAGGGCTACACCCCCACCGAGCTGCCACCCCTGGAGCACTACTTCCGCAGCGAGCCGCGCCTGATTCCCAACACGGGGCAGGTGAAAGAGGTCGCCGCGAAGTGGAACATCCACCCGGGCATGAAGCCCATCAAGTGGTACATCTCTGACCACATCCTGTCCGTCCAGGCCGATCCTCGCTACACGGGCTATGACCTGGTGGCAGCGGTGAAGCGTGGCATCGAGGGCTGGAACTCGGTCTTCGGCTTCAAGGTGTTCGAGGCCGCGGTGGGCGACAGCTCGCTGAGCTTCGCGGATGACGACAAGAACGTCCTCATCTTCGACCCGGACGACTCTGTGGGCTTCGCGTTCGCCAACTGGCGCACCAATCCCAACACGGGCGAGATCCGTGGCGCGAGCGTCTACTTCAACACGCTCTGGCTGAAGTACGCGGACACCATCCTTAGCCACGGCGCGAGCGCCACCGCCACCGCGTACACCCCGACGGCGAAGGCGACGAAGCCGGCGCACCTGTCGTGGGCCGGGATGAAGGGCACTCCGCTGTGCGAGCTGGAGGCGCCTCAGTTCCGCGCGCCGGCCCTCGGGCTGGCTCAGCTCGAGAACAGCCTCCAGGGGGCGAGCGCGGCGCTCACCAAGAAGCAGATCGTCGAGCAGTACCTCACGCACGTGGTGCTCCACGAGGTCGGCCACACGCTGGGTCTGCGCCACAACTTCGCGGGCTCGCGGGTGTTCAACGGTACCCCCGGCACCCAGCGGTCCAGCTCGGTGATGGACTACGTGTACGATCCGGATGCGGTCTATGGGGACACGCCGGGCAGCTACGACGTGCAGGCCATCCGCTACCTCTACGGGCTGTCCTCGCAGCTGCCCACCGACGCGTTCTGCACGGACCAGGACACGCGGTTGGACCCGTACTGCATCCGGTACGACCGCTACGACGATCCGCTCACCTTCTGGTACGGCCCGTACCACCAGCTCATCATCGAGCTCATCCTGGAGGGCAGCGCGACCTTCGATGAGTTGTCCTACGCGTTCAACTCCTACAGCAACACCGAGTTCCAGTTCGTGCGCGCGGCCAACCCGGAGACCCAGGCCTACGCGTACGATCTCGCCATGGCCCAGGTGCGCCCGCCGCTGGTGGTGCCGGACGGCGCGATCCCGGAGTACGCCGCGCTGGCGGACGGCCTTGCCACCCGCATCCTCTCGCGCCTGTACCTGGATCCGGCGTCGCAGCGAGGCTCCTTCACCAACAACCCACCGAACACGCCGGCCCTCACGGCCAAGGTGGTCACTGACCTCAAGAGCATCCTGCTCAACGTGGACGGCATCCGCAGCTACGCCTCGCGCCGCACGGCGGTGGACATCCTGAAGACCCAGCAGTCGCTGCCCGCCTACTCGGCGCTGCGCGAGGCGAAGAACACCCTCACCGCCCAGCTACCGACGCTGTCCGGCGATACGCTCCTGCAGACCGAGGACCTGGTGGCCCGCATCTCGGCGGCCATCTCGCCCTACTACCGCTGAGCCTGACTTCGTCCCCTCTGGCGCGACCGCCAGGGGGGCAGGGGGGCGCACCGAGGGAGCGAGGAGGTCCGCGGACGGGTGGGGCGAGGACCGAGATGACGCGCGAGCGGCCCAGGACTGCTGGTATACGCGGCCCATATGAATGAGGCCGTCCTTCATCGAGCTCTCACGGTCGCCGTGCTGGTGTTGGGCGGGCTGACCTTCGTCGGCTTGCACTTCATCGTCGCGCCGTATGGGCGCCACTACACAGGCGGGTGGGGACCCACGCTCCGAACGCGGACTGCGTGGATTCTCATGGAGTCACCCGCGGTGCTCCTCTTCGGTTCCATCTTCGCTTTGGGACAACACCGGACGGAGTGGGTGCCGTTGGCCTTGCTCGGCCTCTGGATGCTCCATTACGTCCACCGCACTTTCATCTACCCCTTCCAGCTCAAGGCCGACAGGAAGCGGACGCCTTGGCTCATCGTGTCGCTGGCGCTCATCTTCAACACGCTCAACGCTTACGTGAACGCGCGGTGGATTTCACATCTCGGGACGTATTCGAACGCATGGCTCCTGGACCCGCGGTTCGTGTTGGGGGCGCTGCTGTTTCTTCTCGGCAAATGGGTGAACATCACTTCGGACACCACGCTCCTTCGCCTGCGAGCGCGTGGCGAGGGCGGGTACCAGATTCCCCAGGGCGGTCTCTACAGACTGGTGTCCTGTCCCAACTATCTGGGTGAAATCATGGAGTGGGTGGGCTGGGCGATCGCGACCTGGTCGCTCGCGGGTGTCTCGTTTGCGCTGTACACGGCTGCGAACCTGGTGCCGCGGGCTTTGTCCCATCACCGCTGGTACCGCGAAACCTTCGCGGACTACCCGTCCCAACGGCGCGCGCTCATCCCGTTCTGGTTGTGACGGCTCTCACCGCGCGCGACGCCGAGGGCGTCGTGCTACACCAGTTCCCCCGAACCAACGAGGGGGAAACATGCGCGGATATCAGGCAGGACTGCTCCTGGTGGGCTTGTGGCTGGCGGCGTGCGGAAGCGTGAAGCGCGAGGACTTCGACGCGGAGCTCGCCACGGCCGTGTGCGAGAAGTACGTGCGCTGCGGGTTGTCGTACGACGCGGACTCCTGCGAACAGGGCCTGGCGGTGGGGTTTCTCGCTCAGCATGGGTTGAACGCGCAGTACAGCGTGGCCATCAACGCGGGCCAGATGCACTACGACGCGGATGCGGCCGAGAAGTGTCTGGAGAAGATCCGGAGTGGCCCCTGTGACGTGGACCCGCTGTCCTCGCGGATGTTGCTGGAGGGCGTGGGCATGTCCGCGGACTGCCGGTTCCTCTTCGGTGAGGTGGCGGACGGCGAGGCCTGTCGTTGGAGTGGTGAGTGTGGTGCCCCATCCGTCTGCAGCTCGACGGCCCCTTGGTACTGCGGGACCTGTCAGCCCAAGCGCGCCGAGGGAGCCCAGAGCCCATCCTCCCTTCTGTGCATGGAAGGCCTCGTCTCCTTCCAGTCCACCTGCCAGCAACCCCTGAAGGAGGGGCAGTCCTGCGATCAGCCGGGCATCGACTACTCGGAGGCCTGTGAGCCGGATCTCATCTGCGATTCGGACAGCCTCGTCTGCCGGCGCCTCGCGTCCAAGGGCGAGGCCTGCGACCTCCAAAGCCATCGGTGTGCCTGGAACCTCGCGTGCATCGACGGTACCTGCCATGCGCTGAACGGCAAGGGAGAGTCCTGTACCGCCCAGGCCGCGAACGTCCTCGACCTCAGCGGATGCCAGCGGGAGCTCTTCTGCGATGCCGACCCTGGTGCGCCCGGCAGGTGCCGCCCGCGGCTCGTCGACGAGGGCTCCTCGTGCCGCGACTACCGGGAGTGCGGCCGAGGCCTCTACTGCGAGGGCTCGGACACCGGGAGCGGTCAGCGCGGCACGTGCCGTCGACTCGCGCGAGAGGGGGAGAGCTGCGACGGGCGCGTCTGCAATTTTCGCTTCTACTGCTCCGAGTCGTCCCGCACCTGCATGCCCCGCAGGCAGTTCGGTGAGTCATGCGCGGACGAGGCCTCTTCGTGTGCCCTGGGACTCTCGTGCAACGGGCGCACCTGCGGAGGCCTGGACTACAACTGCCATCCGTAATGCACTACGGCAGGGACTTCTTCTCGAAGAGCGGGCAGGACACCATGGTCCCCAAGCAAAAAGGCGCGAGGTTCAGTGACGGCTCGGGCTTCACGAAGATGGACATCCAGAAGCTCCACAAGTTGTATGGGTGCTAGGAATCCTTGACGTGCAGCGCTCGGCCTCTTCCCTTCCTGGAGGCTCTGACTCCTTCTTGGGGGGACGACGTCCGAGGGATGGCTGGGGCGGGTTCATTCCGTGGATTCCAGGCCGTTGGCCCGCTCCCCCTCCTTGCTCGGGGCTTGGAACGGCCCTCTCCGTGAGGCTGCCCGCTCGGTGTGTCGAGGCACGGTCTTCCCGAGGTGTGCTGCGGCCAGGGAGCGGGCTGCACATGGTCCTTGGTGGAGCGCCCGTCCAGGGCGCTCGTGCGCGAGCACCCCCAGAGAGGAGAGGCACCATGGACGAGACACCTCGCAAGCAGTTCCAACCCCTACCGGGCGTGCGCTGGGGCGCGGTGGCCACGGGCGCGCTGCTGGGGGCCGCCGTATGGCTGGTGCTCCTGCGCTTCGGAGACATGCCGCAGATGTTCTCGTTGTCGTTGGAGAAGAACGCGCCCGGACTCGGGCTGCGGGTGTGGTGGGTGGTGGCGCCGCTGCTCGCCTCGGGCGTGGCGTCGTGGACGGGGGTCTGCGCCTCGGGTGAACGGGGCATCCGGGACGCGTACCTGCACGGGTTGCTCGCCTGGGCGGGTGCGCTGCTGCTGGCCGCCCTGGTGGGACTGGGCAGCGTGGGCGTCTTGCCGGAACTGGGGTGGAGCGGGCTCGCGGCGGTGGTGGGCGCCGTCGTGGGAGCCGCGCTCGGGCGGGCCCTCCTGGCCGGGCGTGTGGCGGTGCCCTGGGTGCATTCCGGAGCCAGCCGTCGTCCCCTGCTGCGCGGGGATGCTCCGGTCGAGGCGGGCTCGCCCTCCCAGCCCCGAGCGCGGTGGAGGGATGTGCTCGGGGAACGGCGGGGGACGCCGGGGGACCAGCGGCCCGGTGCGCACGAGGACGCGCGGGACCCGGACCACGATCTGCACTGACGGAGGCTCGCTCGGGGCTGGGGGCGAACCCACCTCGAACAGGACGTTCCCCGGCTCGCGGCCCTACTGGCACAGGGGCTGGTAGGGGATTCCGGGCACATACTGTTTCCACTCCTCGGGGCTGAGGCCCGAACCCACGAGCTGACATGCCACACCGATGGGGTTGGCGACGACCGCCGGCAGAACGCCGAGGTCCCACACCATGGCGAGGCGGTCGCGGCTGCTGGTCACCAGCCAACGCCCGTCGGCGCTGAGCGCCAGGTCCTGTACGTTACGGGAGAGCATCCGCAGCGTCGCCACCCGGTTCGGTGCGGCCGCATGGGCGACGTCCCACAGGATCGCGGTCCCGTCCTCGCTCACCGTTGCCAGCAGGTTCCCTCCGGGGTGGTAGCCAATGTCGTTGATCTCCCCCGTGTGGCCCTTCAGCGTGGCGACATGGCGGGGTCGAGCGGGGTCGGTGACGTCCCACAGGTTCACGTTTCCCTGACGACGACCGCTTCCGTAATCGGAATGGGTGGTCGCCAGCGAGTGCCCGTCCGGGCTGAAGGCCGCCTTCTTGGCGTTGTCCAGGCTCGGTTCGGAAAGGTGAGCCGGAGAGGATTCGGAGGAGATGCGAACCGGACGGGAGGGATTGGAGATATCCCAGAGGATCAGCCCATAACCCTGGGGGAGGGCCAGGACCTTTCCGTCCGGGCGGAAGGCAATTCCGCCCAGGATGTTGATGCCGGAGAACGTGATGAGCGGGGTCGGGTGGGTGCGATCCTTGACGTCCCACAGCGCTCCCCATGCCTCACTGAAGACCAAGCCGCCCGTGGCCACCAGCGTCGTTCCGCGCGGGCTGAACGCCACGGTCGACACGGCGGTTGAACGGGTCTCGGTGGCGACCTTGCGCGGGTGCTCCGGGGCCGTGACGTCCCACAGCACGATCGCGCCCTGACCGCTGTAGTTCACCTCGTTGCCGGCGGCGCTCCCCAGGGTGGTACCGTCCGCGCTGAACGAGACGGCATTCACGGAGCTGATGCGCCCGGGCAGCGTCGCCAACCTGCTCGCGTGGCGTGGGTCGGTGACGTCCCAAAGGAGCACGGTCCCCCCGAAGCCCGCGGTCGCCAGGGTGTGGCTGTCTGGGCTGAACGCGGCCGCATCCCCCACGCCCTCCTCCTCGGCCAGCGTCGCCACGGCCGTCGGTTCGGGGTGGCGGGTGTGCCAGCGCGTCACGGTGGTTCTGTCGTCGGCGGTGCTGAGGGTCAGGCCATCCGGGCTGAACGCCACGGCCTGCACCGAGCCCGTGTGGCCGCCCAGCACCACCGGACTCGGCCGGGTCGGGTCGCGGAGGTTCCAGAGGCGCGCCGTGCCGTCGTTACTGGCGGTCGCGAGCGTACCGCCGTCCGGGCTGAACGCCACCGCATTGAGCGAATCGATGTGGCCAACGAGTATGGCGAGCCGCTTGGGGGTACTCGGAGCGGAGATGTCCCACAGGTCCGCGTTGCGGTCGTGGGCGGTGACGAGCAGGCGGCTGTCCGGGCTGAACGCGGGGTGTTCCGACGAGAGCGGCAGCCGCACCAACTCTCTCGGGCGGGTGAGCTCGGAGACGTCCCACAGGGTCTGGCCCGTCCCATGGGTCACCACCAGACCCGTGGGCGACTCCTTGCCGGCGAGCAACCCCGAGGAGGTGAGGAGCAGGCGGCCATTCGGGCTGAAGAGCACCTCTTCGGAGTCGAAGACCCGGGTCCGTGTCAGCAGTCGCTGGGGTCTTGTGCGGTCGCCGAGATGCCAGAGGATGAGTGAACCGTCGCCGGCGCCCTTGTCCTTGCCCGGGCGGCAGACCGTGGCCAGGGTCTTCCCGTCGGGGCTGAAGGCCACTGCCGACACATCGGGCAGGTCGGTCAGGGTGGCGACTTGCCGGGGCCGGGCGCGCTCGGTCAGATCCCACAGGATGACGGTGCCGTCACGGGCCGCGATGGCCAGCGTGCCGCCGTCGGCGCTGAAGGCGACATCCTCCAGGGACTCGGCCTTGCTGGAGAGGTCCGCCAGCCGGGTCAGGCCGGAGTCGGTGACATCCCACAGGGTCACGCCCACTTCCTTGCTGGAGAAGTTCTTGACGGTGGCCAACGTCCGCGCGTCCGGGCTGAACACCGCCGATTCGATGCGGTCCCGGAGGGAAGAAAGGGAATCGTCTGAACTGGAATCGCCCGAACTGAAACCGCCCCCGTAGCGGGTATTCATCAGGTTGGTGATCAGGCCGACCCGGGCCAGAGGCGTGGGATTTACTCGTAGCGCGGCGAGGTTGAGCCGGAGCGACATCTGGGGCTGGGACTCGCGGAGGTTTTCGGCCTCCGCCAGGAGGGCCCGGCCCGTGGCCAGGCGGCGCTGCTCCTCGGCGACCGTTCGCTGCTGCTCGGCGAGCTTTCGCTGCTCTTCGGCGACGGAGCGTTGCTGCTCGGCGGCGGAGCGTTGCTGCAGGGCCACTCTGGCGGTGATCAGGGCAACGACGAGCAGGGCGATCAGGCCGGCGATGGCTGCCCAGCGTAGCCGTGTGGCGAGGCGGTGCTGGCGGATGTCCTCGCTGTCCAGCTCGTCCTTGGGGATGCCGTGGACGGAGGCGGCCAGTGCTCCCACGCTGCTGCGGAACCTGACGTGCCGCTCGGAGAGCTGGGTCTCGGTGCGGGCCCAGGTCAGGTCCACCCACAGCGGCTCCGCGTCGAACGCGCCGCGCAGTTGCTCGGGCAGCGCGGTGGTGCGCTGCCAGTCGAAGTCACCTGCCTTCGCGTCCCAGTGAATCTCCCCCTCGGTGAGCGCGATGAGGAACGTGTCGCGCTCACGTTCCTCCTGCCAGAAGGAGACTTCGCGTCGAACCCACTCCGAGCGGGCGGCTTCCGGGGAGGCGAGCAGGATGAAGTAACGCGAGCTGCGCAGCGCGCTCTCGATGGTGACCCAGAGATCCGGGTTGGCCGCGAGGCTGCCCTCGTCGCGGAACACCCGCAGGGCGCGCGGCCGGTACCAGCGTTTGGCCAGGCGGTGCAGACAGCGTTGCACCGCGGGAGCGAGCTGATTGTCGACCGCATGGCTGTAGGAGATGAACGCGTCGTAGATCCACTTCGGCTCGGGCGACTGGTTGCTGCGCATCGCACCACCCCCCGGACGGCTCAGGCCCGCCCCAGTCTGCACGGAATGGCGAAGCCGGTGCCGGGTCCGCCGGGCGAGGCTGTCGTCCCTCCAACCATTCCGGCGGCGGGGTCAACAACACGCACAGGCGCGAGTCCTCTTCCTACTGCCCGAGCGACTCACATGTCTGACATCTTCTTGGCTTTCTTGGGCTCAAAGCACCTTTGGCGCGCACTTCGAGGTCGCCGAGGAGGCGGGGTTGCTCCACCGCCCGGACAGGAAAACCCTGGCCTTGACCTCCGAGGGCATGTTCTTCGCGGATGCCGTTGCAGGCCTCCTGTCCATGGACCGCGTGGCGTTCCTGAGGCGCCTGTCCGAGGTACTGAGGCGCCAGCCCGAGCCAGAGAGCGAAGAGGCTCGCGACTTCATGGGCTGAGGGGACGTGGCGGTGTTGCAATGTTTTGAGGTTGCCAGTGCAGCTCGGTTGCGTTTGAGTGTGTCGCTCCAAGCGGGAGCCATCGGCTCCTCCAGAGGGCGGATCCACCGAGGCCATGTCCCAGAAAAGAATCGCGGCGAACCTCGAGTACCTCCAGCAGCACTTCGAGCAGCACGTCAATCCGCGGGGGAGGCAGACTGGCTACTTCCGGTACTCCTTCGGGCGCCGGGAGGACGACCCGATGAGTGCCTTCGCCAGATTGGAGTACTCCCAGGGCACCGGCTCATCGTCCCTGGCGCGCTACATCCCCTTGGAGGCGCTGGACGTCGAGGAGACGCGGTTTCGGGCCTTCGTCGCCGGGACCGCGCGAGCCATCGTCGAGAACGTTCCTCGCTTCCTGTCGGACCTGGTGCTGGTCGACGTCCAGCTCCTGGAGGACGTGGTGCTCGTCGACGAAGCGGACCTTAGTGAGCGGGTAGCGCAGACGCTTCGCGAAAACGCGTTCGAGTCCGCCGTGTCGTGTCTCGAGACCGTCTGCGAGCACCTGGAGGTGGAGCTTCCCGAGGACCGGCCCGACTACCTCGAGTTGCTCCAAGCGCTCCTCATGTATGACATTTTCGACGCGGACTTCGAGGCGCTCCTCGACGACCTGTCCTCCAGGCTGAAGGCGCTCCCCATCGAAGAGCGCCCCGAGGCGACCCGTTGGATTGTCATCACCGCCAACTGGTCGCAGTGCAAGCCCCACAAGGTCATCTGGAGGGGACAGGAACTCCCGCTGTGGCATGGCCTCGTCTTGGAGTTGGGAGCGCTCCACCGGGAGTGGCATGGTGCGGACATCCCACGCATCCCACGCCGAGGCGATGAGAACGTCGTGGAGCGGCAAGAGACCCGGCCCGTCATCCAGTGGTCGTCCGACCCCCATCCCGTCCTCCGCATTCCCATGGCGCAGTCCGTCACCTGGAGACGGTCCTTCCGGAACGTGGGTGAGCAAGGGGCGGGAGTGAGCATCTCGGTGACTGGGGACTTCATCAAGACGAGTCTGGTGGAGCCGCGCCTGGTGGTGAATGGCGTCGAGCGTCCCTTGCACGTCTCGTTCATCTCGGGAGCCGAGGCCCAGATTCCGATGCCCCTGGATCCTTCGAGTGAGCACCACCTCGAGCTCACCTTCCAGGCCCGAGGCGGAGGTGGAGGCATCATCGACGTGGGCGTGATGGCGTGGGTTCCCTCGGAGGACACGAGCGATGGGATGGGCTCGGTGTCCTCGGAGCTCAAGGAGACGCTTCAGGTGTTCGTCGGCTGAGGGCCGATTCGGAACGGAGGACAGACGATGACGACGAGGCCCTTGCGGCGCCTGTGGGCGAGCGGCGAGACACTGTGGGTTGGAAGCCTGACCCACCTGGACATCTACGAGAAGAACCAGGGCATTCAGCGCTGGGTGAAGGGAGATGTGGAGTTCAATCGGATGTCGAACGTCGTCCTGGCCGTGGCACCCGAGAAGGAGCGGGTCTGGGTGGGGCGTGGGGCGCAGCGCGAGGTGGAGAAGTTCGGGCCCGAGAACCATCCGCCCCGAGTCTTCACCTTGACTCGGGGACTGGACACGCCCGTCACGCCGCTGGAGGTGGAGCTGGCGGACCTGGTGTGTGATGGGGAGCGACTCATCGGTTGCCAGGTCGACGGTCGTCCGGGGCTGGCCAGCATCCTGTGGAGCGATTTGTCGGCGAGCGCCTGGCAGACGATGCCACTCCCCGAGCCGGTCGTCGGCGTGCCGTGTGAGCTCTTCCCTCCCGAGGAGGGCGTGGAGGGGGATCCTTCCGGGGTCCTGCTCTCGACTCACTTACACGGCGTGGTGGCGGTGGATCCCGGCTCGGGGTTGATCGCCGTGATTCGTCCGGGCTCGTCGAAGGTGGACTTCGTCTTGAAGCTCGCGCCGGCGAGGCTCAAGGAGCAATGGTTCGCGGTTCCCACCCGGAAGGGGGTGCTGCTCGGCATCACGCGGAACGGGACGTCCTCGGCGCTGCTCCATTACACCGAGGACGGGCGCCTCACGGATGAGCTCAACATGCAGGAAGACACCAGTGTTCGAGGCCTCGCGCTGGCGGATGAGGACACGGCCCTGGTCGTCATGAAGAGGCACCTCGCCCTGGCACCGGTGTCGCCCGAGCTGACCATCTCGGAGATGGTGCCGGTCGACATGGAGGATACGTTCCGCTTCGCCACGGCGACCGCGGCTCCCGGCAGGGTCTGGATTGCGCCGGACTACCTCGACTACGGCTGGATTGCCCAGGTGCGCTGCGAGGCCGGCAAGCCGCCGGAGCTCTGGAAGTTCAAGGCACCGCTGGCTCAAGGCGAACCGCTCTGGGATTACGGGTGCTCGCGCCCTCGGCTCGACTGGGAGGACGCCTCGGCGACCGACACGATGAAACGCAAGTTTTCCGTTCCGCTGGCGTCCTCCTCGACCTGGAGGCAGCGCTTCCGGAACGTGGGGACCGAGGCGACGGGACTGCGCCTCCTGGTGGGAGGCCGGCCTCTTGGAGCGGACGCGGTGACGGTTCGCGTGCGACTGAACGGTGAGGAGCTCGTTCCCGCCTCCCACGCGGGGGATGACATGCGCTTCGAACACCGGATGTCGATTCCGCCAGGGGCGACCGGTGAGCTCGAGGTCACGGTTCATGGCCAGCAGATGTGCTCGGGGCTCGTCGCCGTGAGTCTCGCCCCCTGGACTCCATCGAAATACCTGCCGGCCCCCGAGAGTCTCGGTGGAATGCACAGTGAGATCTACAGCTTCCTGGAGCTGTCGGTCGTGGACCCGTCGTCTGTGTCGTAAGACATTCCGAGCGAGGGCCCGTTGATGGGGATGACTGGAACACCACAGGAGCTCAAGGCCCGCGTGAAGCGCCATGACGTCCGTGAGATGGACGGCCATCTCGAGATCTATTTCTGAGCCACGCACAGCCCAGCAGCAAGCCGGGCCTCGCCGCTTCACAGACAAGCGAAGGGCTGGGACATATCCGGGTAACACTGTGCGCCGAACAGGCGTGCGAAGGAGACGTGGACGCGCCGCGTCTCGTGGGCCCGGCGCCGCACGCGGATCTCAAAGCGCACCGGTATGCTCACGGGCAGGGTGTTGCTCACCTCTCCGTAGAAGGACTCCGTCAGGCGGACGTTGCGCACGGTATGGTCAATCCAGTTCGTCCCGTCGTGGAGCTGCAACGCCAACTGGCCATCATCCACGCTGTCGGAGGGACCGGAAGCGCTGGCGGCGTCCACGTCCATCTGGACCGAGCCGCGGACGAGTCCGGGCTGGAAATGGGTGTAGAAGCCATCGAGGTACCCGATGACCTGATGGCCCGCGCCGGGCTCGATCAGTACCTCCTCTCCGGCGGACAGCTCCACTTCGTAGCCGTGGGTCGCGGCGGACTGTTGCAGGGCCGCGCCCCGGGTCTGGAGGGAGGAGGTGGAAGACTGCTCGGAGCCACAACCGGACACGAGCAGGGCACACAGCGAGAGAACAAGGTTCTTGGACATGGGACGGGTCCTTGGGATTGAGAATCGGGTGGTGAGAGGGAATGGGTCCGGGGCGCGCGCCGTGCGCCGCCGGCTCCCCCTTGACGAAAACCGCTCGAAAACCCTGACAACCCTTGGACGGACCCGCGAAGGTGTGTTGGGAGCGCGGGCCGTGTAGGAGCAGCGCCCGCAGTCGCCCTACGGCGCGGAGCTGGTGCTCGTGTGGCTCTGGCCAATCGCGTACAGGATGGCGTCCCGCAGCTCGGTCGTGCTGTCCGCACGGAAGAAGCTGCCCTTGCCCGCCAACGCAATGCTCTGGAGCATGGGGCTGCTGTCGCCGTAACCGACAACGAACGTGCGCATCGTCTGGATTGCCGGCATGTCGTCACGCAGATCCATGTGCGACAGGAAGAATGCCACGTCATCCATGAAGTTCTTGTTGCCCACGCCAAGGCCGGTCGGCCAGTTGTATTCGGTGTAGTCACACGCCTCCTTGGTGGAGCCGACAAGGTCGCAGTAGTTCACGCCACCCACGTCAGGGTTCACCTCCGGGTAGACCGGATCGAACCGGAGCAGCGAGCCATCGTCGTGCCGCCTCTGGTAGTACATGAGGAGCTCCATCATCTTGGTGATGGGCACCGTGTTGTCCGAACGAGGCGTTCCCCCGCTCACCACGATGACGGCATTGGTCTGGAACCTGAAGCACGTGGAACGCCGCTGGGCCCAGGGCTCCTCCCAGGGCTGGCCTGGCAGATAGGCTCCGGTCGATGGGTCGGAGCGAGGCTGCTTCAGCCACTCGTCTGGAGCCATACCCCAGTAAAGGCCTACCTTGCCCGTGTAAGGGTCATCGTAGGTGCCACCATTGCAGCACCCCGGCCAGCCGAAGTACCCGGGGGAGAGCGGCTGCTTGAACCACTTCTCCCACTTGCCGTCCATCTGCTGCGAGGAGTAGTAGCCACCCAGACCGAACAGGGCCTCGCCAATGGAGCGCTCGTTGTTGCGGTACTGCATGTTGTTGACGGCCTTCATCAGCCCGGGCCGATCCATCGCCGTCTCATCGAAGGTGGGATGGGACTGTTCGCAGGTCGGACGCAGCGGTGCGAGCAGCTCCGGCGGATCGAACCAGCCGTGGTCCCTGCCGAAGGTGGCCACGCCCAGGCGCGTGTGGGTCACCGATTTGATGACGTCCTTGATCACCTTGCGCGCAATCACGAACTTGGGCGGACGCACGTTGAGGACCCGGCCACTGACAACCCACTTGCGATACGCCTCGGGAGGAATCTGTGGCTCGCCGGGCTCCCGGACGGGGCCATGCTGATACGAAACGGTCGCGGGGTTCACCATCGGACCCCGCCACCAGCCCTTGGTGTTCAGACAGCTCACGCACTCCGCGATGAGTGAGGAGTCGGAGTAGGGGAATGGGTAGTCCTCTATATCCCAGCCCACCTGGCTGTAGCAGGCGTTGAGTGCGTCACCGTAAGAGTAGTCCAGCTGGCGGGTGTCAAGGCTGAGCGAGGACGGGTACTCCTTCACCATCCAGGCGATGCGCCGGCCGCGAGTGAAATAGAACGCATTCGGATTGAAGAAAGGAGAGGCGAGGTCGGGGTCGCTATCATAGACGACGGAGCCGTTCTTCGCCGGGTCCGAGCTGTTCGCGTCGAACCAGCTCATCGCGGAGACCAGCGCCGGGTCCGAGCAACCCGTGTTGATTGCCATTCCAGCCGAGCCTACTCCTCCAAGATCTCCAGGAGCGGGGTTCGAGGGCGTGGGGTAGTAGCCGGGTGTGAAGACCTCGGGCAGATACTGTGGGAAGTCCTGCATGGACTCGCTGTTGTCCAGCAGGAGGATGACATTGGGTGGAACATCCTGTGCATGGCTCGGGAGGGGCAGAAACCAAAACATTCCTGCTGCCACCAGTCCCACGTTCAAACCTCTACATGTACCCCATCCACCTGGCATATCGCGCCCTCCAGACGAGCCCCACTGAATGGTGGGGAGTGCTCGTTTGACGAGGATGCACGCAACCCCTGACAACGCGACTACGGCCCACGGCCGGCGGTACAACTGGACGAAACGCTGGAGCGAACGGGGCAGAGAGGAAAAGGGAGGCGAGCAGGGGAGTTTCGCGGAGAAATGGGCAGAGCCGGTGGAGTTGGAGGTGGCGCCACTGCCGTGCTGGGAGGGGTTGGGAGTAGAGGAGAGGCAGCGCAAGGTGAGGGGGTTGCTGCTTGGAGGCGGAGGAGGATGCCCGAGAACGGAGCAAGCCCGTGTTGGGAGCGCGGGCCGTGCAGGAGCAGCACCCGAATACCCGGCCCTTTCCTCTGCGCTTCGTGCCCCTGGTCGCTTGACACCCTCTGAGCCGATGACGGGGGCCCGCTTCACCACCGTCAAGGGCCAGGACACCGCCGCCCGCTACGCGGAACTCTTCGGCATCTCGGGCAGCACGGGCCGGGGCGGTGGGTGTGTCGACATCCACCCCGGCACGGTTCGGCGCTGAGCCTCAGGCGCGGTGATCAACCACAGTTGTCGGGATCGTAGATGGCGAAGTTGGTCTTCGTCCCGACGACGCGCAGCGTGTGGCCACAGCTACAATCGCCGTGGCCCACCTCCACGCTGTAGGTCGCATCGCTGTAGTACCTGACAAAGGAGAACCCTTCGCAGTAGGGCAGCTCGTCCTTGCGCGTGCTCAGTTGGGACTCCTCGCTTACGTCCTCGACACCACCACAGCCTGCCAGCAAGCCAACCGCCAACAGCCCGCCAAAGATGCTCTTGCGCATGATGGAAACCTCTAGATGGCAATTCGGGTTTGTGCAGCCTTCCGAGGATAGCGCGTTTCATCGTGAGATGCTCTGGAATCCAGGAGACGACGTCCGGACAGGGCTGGATGTGTCTCCGCGGAACCCCAGGGGTCATTGACCCGTCCGCCGCGAGTCGCGAGAGTGATCGGAGAAAGGTGCTCCCATGAAGGTCGTCTTCATCAATCATCATCTCTTCCAGGACGGCGACACCTATGGGCTCATCTATGCCCTGGTCCTGAATCAGGCGCTCAAGGTGGAGGCCCTGCGACTGGGCCTCTTCTGGATCAACGACGACCTGTATCAGCCCGGCGTGAACGGTGCTTCCCAGGAGGTCCGCGACTACACGCGGAAGGTCCAGACGCGCCTGGGCTACTTCGAATCCTTCGGGCAATTTGGTCCCCAGGTCGTGCTCGCACGCTGCCGGTTCAGCGACGCAGTCGACGTCGTCGAGTACGAGGCGGGGGACAACGAGCTGCTCATCACCGCGAACAAGACCCTGTTCAAGGACAACCCCCGGCTCGTGTCCCTCTTCCTCACGGGAGAGGAGAACGACCCGAGCCTCTGGCTCAAGGAGCTGGACGCCCGACTCGATGCCAGGGTGAAGGTGGACGCAGGCTCCCTCGCGTACGCTGCCAACGCCCTCGAGGTTTCACTGGCGGAGCTGCCGTCCCCGAAGGACCTGGAGCGCCTGCGCAACTACCTCAAGGTCCACTCCAGCTACTCCTCGGACTCGCTCTGTTACCTGGTGAGGGGCCTGGGGCCCTCCACGCGGACGGCGTTCAAGGCGCTGGTGGCTCGGACGTTTGGGTTCGAGCGGGACGACGAGCTCTACTTCGCCTACATCAGCAAGTCGACCGACTACGTCCGGCAGTGCATCACCGTGAAGGGGTTCGCGGCCGTGGCGGACGCGCTGCGCAAGGCCGTCCTCCGCTGCACCCAGGCCTACACGGAAGACAACCGGACCTTCATCCGGACCTTCATGGCCGGCCTGATCGCGCACAAGGACCCGGTCGCCCGGCTGGGCGTTCCCAGCAAGCCCCCGGTCGTCCAGCTGGGCGTTCCCAGCAAGAAGGCTCCCGAGCCCATCCTCCTGCTGTTCTGGATCCGTGGCGCGAAGAAGGACGAGGAGAGCGCCATCCTGGGCACCTACGAGCAGGACGGCTCGGGCAAAGCACCCAGCGTGGGGAAACCCCAGCACCACACCAATGTGACGCTCTACAAACAGGTTCGTCACATGGTCAAGGAGCTCTCCGTCCAGACGGGGGTTCCCATCCTTTTCGTGCCCATTGGCGATGAGCTCGTGGAGGACTTTGGAACGACCGTCACGGATGCGTCCCGGTCGGTGGCGCTTTCGCGGACCGCGCTCGAACATGCCGCGCTCGTGCTGGGCATCTCCCTCACCCAGCGCCCGAGCCACGAGGAGTACACGCGGCTGTGCATGTACCTGCGTGCCCACTACGGCTACGACGCAAGCCAGGTCGAGATGCTGCTGGAACTCCGCAGTGGCTTCAAGAAGGGCGCCAAGGACCACAACCTCATCCGCTTCTTCGAGCGCGAGCCCTTCCGGAACAGGCCCATGGGCGCGCAGATCAACTTCCTGCTTCAGCTCGCCTCCCAGTACCGGGTGGTCCAGGTGGGCATGCGGAGCGGTTCGATGGAGCGCCTGATGTATCTGGGGGTTCCGACCATCTACTTCGATCGCACGAAGCCCCTCCCGGATCTTCCCAATCCCGTGGGCGCCGCACGCATCAAGCAACTCTGCCTCTTCGAGGGCGACAGCCTCACGGAGTTGATGGACTACTTCATGCGCTGCGACGCGGCGCTGAACTCGCCGAATCCCATCAAGGGGTATCCGCTCTTCTTTCAGATTGAAAACAGAGACACCGGATTCCTCAAATACTCATCCGTGAGCGAGAACCGGGTCAACAAGATGATCGAGAAGCTGGCAGAGCACCACCTGCGTGACTACAACCAGCTCAAGCACAAGATCGTCCAGAAGGGGTTCCTCTCGTCCCCCGGGTTCAATGAGCTGCGCCGGAACCTGCTCAAACTCGGAGGGCTGGTGGATGCGGAAGAGCAGAAGATGCTCTTCATGCTCTGGTTCACGATGTTCGTCTATCCCAGGTACTCGGCGCTCCTGAACGCGGATGCTCCACGCGTGGGCGGCGCGCCCCAGCGCAGCAGTTCCTTCCAAACCCGGCTCAATTTTCACCGGACCCTGCGCGAGCTGGAGATCCATACGAAGCGGAAGGAGCGGAGTGATAGAAAGAAAGGCGGAGGCAGCTCGGGCACGAGCACTTCCACCGCGACGGCGTCTCCCCCCTCTTCCTCCGCTTCCTCCTCTTCCTCTTCCTCCTCCGGGATGGGGGGCAGGGGAGGGGGCGCGGCCGTGCCACTCCCGGTCGCGGTGGGCTACCAGGTCAACGATCTGATCCGTGTGGACTACATGGTCGCGTACGACGTCGTCGGGCGCATCACGGGCATCAACGGGAACCTGGTCACCATGCGCATCGACCACTGCTATCGGCCGAATACGTTGACGGAGGTCGAGGATGCGGAGGCCCGCTTCCTCATCGGCAAGAGCATGGACTGGAACAAGGGCGATATCCTCCGCAAGGAGCCCTGAGCAGGCCGAGGAAGGTGTCAAAGATTCGAGCGAGGCCTCGATGAATTTCCGGGCCGGTCAGGCTGTCTTGAGCCGCATGTCCCCCAGCGCCTCTGTGTCCCTCGGCATCCTCGCGGTCTCCCTCGGCCTTCTGACCCCCTCGCGGGCGGCGCGTGCCGAGGAGGGCGACTGTCTCGTCTGGGCGCAACCTGACTCGAGCAAGCGTCCCGGAGGCGGCTTGCACAAGATCAAGATCCGCATGCCCGACGCGATGGCCCGAGACGAAGCGAGCTTGAAGCACGTCGCCGCGGGCCTCGCGAGCGTCGGCGCCCGGGTGCTCTTCGAGTACGGCGCCGGCTCCGAATATCCCTTCTTCGTCCAGGCGACCGATGCACAACTCGATGCCCTGGCGGCCCGTCTCACGGGGCTCTACCAGAATCCGGTCGAGCAGGTCCGGGCCTGGTTTCAATATGCCGACGACGTGGACGTGCTCGAAAGCACCGGTCTGGGCCTGATCGTCGATACCGGCAGGACGCGACCGGACCAGCTCCCGGTTCCGAGAGGGTGGGCCCTCTCGGCTGGACCCGAGCAGCCGGTGTATTGGCTGGTCCACTTCGCCGCACCCATGTTCAATGATTCACCGTGGCTCGCATCCTTGCAGCACGCCCCGGCACTCGAGAGCCCAGCGCCGAGGGTGCTGGTCGACTGGAATGCGACCACCGCCGTGGTCCGCATGACCGCGGTTCAAGCGGGTCAGGTCCGCCGGTTGCCTGGAGTGGACTGGGTCGGTCGCTACGAGGCGGCATTGAAGCTCGGGCGAAGCCTCGGCCCGCCCTCCGGTTGTCTGGAAGGACGCGCCGGTGCTGAGCAACTGCTTCGCTCCGCCGAGGCCCTGCCCGAGGAGGAAGTGGAGCTCGTGGTCGGACTCTTCGAGTCGAACCCCAAGTTGAGCAAGGCGATCCTTGCCCAGGGCGGAGCGGTGTCCGAGAGCGGCGAGGACATGCTTGTCGTCAAGGGACCGCGGCGGCTGATCCGCTGGCTCGCCCGCCGCGTTGAAGTTCGCTTCCTGGACGTGGAGGCCACCGGGGGTCCAGCTGTGGACGGGCTCGGCTCACCTGCTTCAACACCTCGTGCCCCTCGTTCTCCCTCCAAGGAGTAGGAATCATGACCCCGTCCCTCATCGTGCGTGCGCTCGGAGCACTCTCTGCGGCAGTGCTGCTTGGGGGATGCCCCACCTCGCGTTACGTCTTCATCCCCATCGCCCACGCTCCCGGCGAGAGCGGCAGCAACTGCGTCGAGGTCTGCTCTCGAGCCTTGGGCGTCCCCCCGTCGGTCAATTGCGGCTGGAGCGGCGAAGAGGTCCGATGCATCTACTCGGGGCGCGCTCCGGCGCTCCCGAGTCGTCCCTTGGAAGCCTCCGACTGCCGGGCCTCCTGCGCGGAGGCAGGCATGCCCGATGTCGAGAGCTGCGAGGCAATCACCGCCATGAATGGGGAGCCGCTGGTGGCTTGCTCCTATCGGGTGGGCTACCTCTGAGCCCCTCACCCTCCCAGTGCGTGCTCTGAAGCCTGTCGGGTACCGGGTTCACGGCGTTCTGATGGTGATACCGGCGGTCCAATGGATGTCAGACGGGGAGTGTAGAAGGGATGTCCATGGGCCGGCATGATGCTGGTCTGGCTTCAAGGAGATGTCCCTGTGGCTCAACCGGTCTACGTCGATGATCACCGTTACGCAAATGATTCGGACGATACGGCGGCATTCCAGAGGGCGTTCGATACGGGCACGAAGGAGATTCGCTTGTTGGCCCGGACCTACGTGGTGTCCGCTCCGGTGACGCTGAAGACCAAAACCGCCTTGCATGGCGAAGGCAGCGGTGTCACCACCCTCCGCTCGAGCGCGCCCCAGAGTCCTGTCATCCTCATCGAGCAGGGCGCGGACTTCGTCCACATCAGTGGCATGACTATCGAGCATGATGGCCCGTCGGCTCCGGTGGCCGGGGGCGATGGCATCTTCCACGACACCAATGGCATCACGGGCTCGTGGGACCGGGGTGTGCTCACGGATCTGCGCCTGAGCAAGAACTACATCGGGTTCAACGTGGGCATGACGGCCTATACCATGCTGTTCGAGGTCCAGGCGGTGGACAATGTGAGCCACGGTTTCAACATGGTTGCCAGTGCGCTGGGAGCCGCCAACCCTCTCCAGTACTACTTCAGCAAGTGCAGCGCGTCCAAAAACGGGGGTTGTGGCTACCGCTACGAAAGCCGCAACACGGCGCCGGCCACATCGGTCGGTGCGCTGGAAAACTGCATCACCTACGCCAACGGGTCGCATGGCGTCGCGGCGTACGGTGTCCAGACCAACCCACTGGCCAGTATTCGCATTGATGGCGGTTTCTATGGGGAAGACCGCGGCCACGGCATCTACCTCGACACGTGGGGCTCTCAGCATCTGATTCGTCCGGGCTTCGTGGAGCTGGCGAACGAGTGCGGCATCTACATCTCGGACCACAACCGCGAAGTGCAGGTCAGCTGCGGGATGGTGGTCAATAATGGCTTGGATGGTCTGTTCATCAACTGCCCCGACGCGAACGTGACGGGAGGGCAGTTCATCGCCAACGGCCGCCTCCGGATCGATGGTCGCCGCAACGGCGTCTATTATTACAGCAGCGGGACGGGCGTGGTGACGGGTGTTCGATCCAAGGATGTGTCTGCCGCCAATCAGCAGAGCTTCGGCCTCGTCTCCAATGCCGAGGTGCTGGTCACCGGCAGCGACTTGCGAGGCAACATGCTGGCGGGGATCACCGGGCTGACCCATCCGGCCTCCACCGGCAACCGCACCTGAGGACAGCAGGTCCCGGTGTCAGGGCTCGCCCTCGCTCGCATGGCCCTGCCACCGGGCACCGGCTGTCTGCCTGTCACGTACCCTGGCCGTGAGTCATGGCTCGGCGACCCGGTGTGCTCGCCGATGAGGTTGACTCGCCCGGGGGCGTGCGTTTCAAGTTCTTTGACACCGTTTCGGCTCACTGATGAGCTGCTTCACCATCCACGTCCCCGCGTCCGTCCCGTCCGTGCGCCACAGTGCGGAGAGGCGGATGAAATACAGGATGCCGTTCATCTGGACGGGCTCGCGGATGGCGCCGCTGGACGGGTCATAGGGCCAGTCCTTCACCTTCACCGTGCCCTCGGGTGTGCCGTCGCTGTGCCAGAGGTCCACTCCGGACACCCCATCGTTGGCGACGAAATAGAACATCCCCTGGTAGGCCCCGAGCACGTTGCAGTCACACCACGCCGTCCCGGAGCGGATCTCCTTCACCATCACCGTGCCGGCCTCGGAGCCGTCGCTCTTCCACAGCTCATAGCCAGTGGCCGGCGTGTGGGCGATGAAGAAGAGCGTCTCCCCTATCCGAGTGGGCGCACTCAATCCCGAGGTGGCCGAGCCCGGAGAGACATCCTTCACCAGCACCGTGCCCTCGGGGGTGCCGTCACTGCGCCACAGCTCGTTGCCGGCGTGGTCGTTGGCGGAGAAGTAGAGGATGCCGTCCATCTCCACGAAGTTGTCAGGGTTCCCATCGTTGGGCCTTGGACCCGGAGTGGAACGCATCACGCCGCGCGCATGGACGCACCTGCTTCAGGAAGAAGGCGAACGAGCCCACGCCGAGACCGTGCCGCGTCACACCCCCGTCACACCCCATGCGTTAGCAAGGGCTCCTTTCGACGCGTCGACGCGGCGCAAGGAGTCACTCGATGACGCCTCAGGTTTCCCCTCGTGCGGCAAGGACATCCAAACCCAGCAGGAGGAGGGGAGCACAGGCGGCCATGGGGGATTTTTGTGTGGTTTCACTAATTACAAGGGAGTGTGTATGAGTTTCCAATTCGTCAAGGGCGCGCTCGTCGCGGTCGCCCTGGTCCTGCTGAGCAGCACCCCGGCTCGTGCTGCCGATTATGCGTCCTACCCCGATGGGAGCGTCCTGATCGACGCCAGTAAAAACCAGCGCTGGCTCATCCAGGGAGGCGCGAAGTTCTCGATTCCCTCCACCGAGTGGTCCTACTTCAACAATCTGTTATTCACCTACTTCGTCTCGTCGAGCACCATTGATGGCATCACCTCGGTCCCCCGGGATGGAACGACGCTGCAGTCGCGGGGTGACGTTTCGATCTACGTCGTCATTGGTGGCTGGGCGTGGGGCATCCCGGACATGAATGAGCTGGAGCATTTCGGCGGGACCAGCAATGTGCGCATCATTCCCTCTTCCTTCAATTACTGGTCGCTCGACACCGCGCAGAATGGAACGATGGTTCGCGAGCGTAGTGGTGACCCGGTCTATGTCCTTTTCGGGTACACCAAGTTCTGGCTCCCTACCTCGGCGGATGTGGAGTATTACGGCGGTTGGGGGAGCGTGAAGGTGATCCCGAATGGCTCCGCGGCCAGCATGTCGGACATTCCCCAGTGCGGGACCCGCCTCCGCGAGCGCTCCAGCGGAGTTCTCTACCGTATCAACGATCTCGGCCAGAAGTATGTCATCCAGAACCCCTCCAGCTATGAGTGGGCCAACCACTACGTGGTTCCCGATGGCACGCTGGCCAGGTTCCCCGACGGTGCTGCGGTCTCCTGCATCGGCTGACCCCTGAGTGAGGGGGAAGGGGCCCGGCTCCGGACCATTCCATGGGGGACTTCCTCCGTGGCACAGCCGGAGGCCGGGCTTCACCTTTCGCGGATGCGCTCGGGGTGCGTGTACACGTTGAAGCGCCCGTTGCGCACGAAGGGGGCGAGGGGTGGCGCATGTGTCCTCTCGATGAGGCTCAGCCGGTGGGGAATGGGCAGGGCTCTACGCGAGAGGAGAAATTGAAGGGGCGGGACGCGCCGCGGTACCCCGCCCTCTTCGAGGGCGTCCAGTCGAAGAACCTCTATGACGCGGGTTGCCTGAGCACCTGGGTGTACGACAACGTTGGCGGCGCGGTGCTCGTCGAGTAGAGCGGGTTCCCAGAGCGGGCCGCGCGCCGGAGCCATCCGGGATGGGGCGGTGACCCGGCGCGCGGATTCCCATCAGGCCCGGGGCGAAGCCCACGCGGAGGTGCTCCAAGATCCTTCGCCGCCAGCTTCCACACCTCTCCAAGTGGTTCTCGAAGGTTCTGCTTGCCACGTTCATCGCCCCGAGCTTGGCGAGCGGTTCCTCGCTGAGCTTTCCATCAGCACGTCAAACAGCGCCTCGAGTCTGGCGGAGAGCGCGGAGGGGTCCGCCTCGATGAGCCCGGGAATTCCGACGACCTGCCGCATGACCTGGAAGCCCGCGATGAGCGCCAGGAACATCGCCGCACGTTCCGCGGGTTCGCGCCCGGGCAATACGTCTGCCAGGGGCTTCTCGAAATGCTTCACGAACTTCTCGCGGAGGATTCTGGCGGCCTGCTCGTTCGACGCCGAGCGGAGCATGATCAAGAAACCGTCCATGGGCGTTGCCTCGGGAGCCGTCTTCGCGACGAGCGCCTGGGCGACCTCCCGGCTGAGCGTCGCCAGTTCCCCACTGCGCGCGGTGACCCGGCTCGTGAGGATTCCGGGCGCGGACAGCGTCACCTCGACGACCTCCTCGAACAACTGCTCCTTGGAGCCGAAGTAGCGGTTGACCAGCATCGCGGTCACCCCCGCCCCCTGCGCGATCTCCCGGACGCCGACGCCGTCATAGCCTGAACGCATGAAGGCCAGGCGAGCTGAATCCAGGATCGCCTGCCGGGTTGCTTCGGCGTTCCGACGGCGCGGTGGAGGCCCGCCGGACCTCGCCTTCTTCGTGTTCACCTTGCTCATTCTACACCTGTAGACTTTCGTGGCGCCGGGAAGTATACAGGTGTAGATATCCAGTGGCCACCCCCAAGACACAAGGAGACCGACCATGGACATGCAACTGAAGGGGAAGCGGGCGCTCGTGACCGGTAGCAGCTCGGGCATCGGAGCGGAGATCGCCAGGATGCTCGCCGCGGAGGGGGTGAAGGTGGTGGTTCATGGGCGGGAGCCGGGGCGGACGCAGGCGGTCGCCACGGAGATCGAAACCGCCGGAGGCCAGGCGGCGATGGCGCTCGGCGACCTGACCACGGACGAGGGCGCCACGGCCGTCATCGATGCGGCACAGCGGGCCTTTGGCGGCATCGACATCCTCGTGAACAACGTCGGCGGTTCCGCCAGCGTGGCGCACCCAACCTGGTTCGAGGCTCCTCTGGAGGAATGGGCGGAGAACTACCGCCACAACACGCTCGCCGCCGTCCGCTTGATTCAAGCCTTCGTTCCCGGGATGCGGGAACGCCGCTGGGGTCGGGTGATCCAGATTTCGTCACGCAATGCCATCTCGCCGCACGCCCAGTTCGGCGCGTATGGCGCGGCCAAGGCGGCGCTGAACAACCTCACGCTCAGTCTGTCGAAGGCGCTCGCGGGAACGGGCGTGACGTCCAACGGCGTGATGCCAGGGTTGATCTACACGCCCCAGCTCGACTCCTGGTTCGTCGAGGTGGCACAGAAGCATGCCGGGACGAGCGACCCCAAGGCCGGTCAGGCGCATGTCCTGAAGAACATCGTTCACCAGACGGTCGATCGCCTGGGACAGCCGAAGGACATCGCCGCGGCGGTCTGCTATCTGGCGAGTCCGCTCAGCGACTTCATGACGGGAACCACGTTCCGCATCGACGGCGGCGCCACGCCGACGGTGTGACGCTTCTCGCCGGAGGTTCATGCGGCCGCGGAGAAGAACATCCGCGCGAGCGCCAGCGCGTTGCCGGTGACGTCCCCCTGACCTAGAAGGCGGGAAACGACCCTTCAGCGGCCCTCACCCCGGTTCAGCGATGCATCCCACTTCCCCGAAGCAGCGGCTCCCCTATGAGGGCATCCTCTTCGACCTCGACGACACCCTGATCGACTTCAAGGCCTCGGAGAAGTCGGCGCTGGCGCTCGTTTACGAGAATTTCTACCGGGCCTTCTCCCAGGAGGACGCCTTCACCCGCGGCTTCCATGAGATCAACCAATCGCTGTGGAAGGCCGTGGAGAGCACTCAGTTGCCCGTGGGCCAGCTCGGGTTGAAGCGGTTCCAGCTCCTCTCGGAGGCCCTGGGCGCACGCATCGAGGCGGAACCGGTGGCTGCCTTCTACGAGCACCAGCTCGGCACGACCGCGAGGTGGTTTCCGGGGACCTCGGAAGCGCTCGCCCTGCTCGGGAGCCGGTACAAACTGGGCATCGTCACCAACGGCCTGACCCATATCCAGAAGGCCAAATACAACCATCTCTCCCTGGGGACGTGGTTCAAGTCCTTCGTGGTCTCCGAGGAAGTGGCCATCTCGAAGCCCCAGAAGGAGATCTTCCATATCGCGCTCACGCAGCTGGAGATCGCCTCCGAGCATACCCTCATGGTTGGCGATTCCCTCACTAGCGATTATGCGGGCTCCCTGAACGCGGGCATGGATTTCTGCTGGATCAACCCCAAGCAACTGCCCTTGCCCGCGCATCTGCCGGAGCCGAGATTCACGCTTCAATCCGTGGCGGAGTTGCCCGCGCTCCTGATGTCTTGAACGCGGGTCGCGGCCCTGGGGTCAGCCGCACGCCCAGGCGAGTGCGAGGACCTTGGGGTGGTTGGGGCAGCGCGTGACGTCGGCATGCCCGAGTCACTCACCGCGGACCTCAGCCGGCAGCGGCCCGACGCGAAGGCCGTCGACTGGTTCCACCTGGTGCTGCGCTAACCGGTCGGTGGCGTGCCGGCGTTGATCGCCCATTGCGCGGCGAAAGCCCGCTTGTAGGCGGGCCGCGCTTCGCCGCGGGCGACATAGGCGGCCAGGTTCGGAAATTCGTCCAGAATGCCCGATGATCTCAGCCTGAGCAGCACCGACACCATCATCAGGTCGCCCGCGCTGAACGCACCGTCGAGCCAGTCGGAATCGCCCAGGCGAGCGGAAAGTTGCTTCAGCCGGCTGCGCACACGAGCCTCGACCAGAGGCAGACGCTCCTCACGCCAGGGCTTGTCGCCTTCCAGCAGTCTGGCGGTTACGAGTTCAAGGATCGGCGGCTCCACCGTGTTGAGCGCAGCAAACATCCATGTGATCGCGCGCGCCCGCGCATTGGCATCGTCCGGCAGCAGGCCCGCCTGGCGCTCGGCGATATGGAAGACGATCGACCCTGTCTCGAACAGGGCGAGATCGCCTTCCTCATAGGTTGGAATCTGACCGAAAGGATGAAGCGCCAGATGCGCGGGTTCCTTCATCGCACCGAACGAAACAAGGCGAACCTCATAAGGTTGGCCCACTTCTTCGAGCGCCCAGCGAACGCGCGTATCACGCGCCAGTCCCTTGCCGCCATCGGGTGACCGTTCAAAGGCGGTGATGGTGATGGTCATCGTGAGGCTCCTCCTTGGCGAAAATCATCGGCTGCGGGGTCAGCATAGCGGAGCGGAGGCCGACCACGCCCTGGTGGCGGCTGTCGCTGCACGATGACGCTAGCCATGGTTTCGGCCGATGCAAGAAGCGCGAGGACGATATCCGCCCGATCGAGGGACGGCCGCCGCTCGACCGCATGCCCCAAGTTGCCGGTCGCCTTGTCATCGGCCGCCAATGGGTGAAGACGCTCAGGAAGGGTGTCAGACGATTCGTAGGAGACGAGGTGTCGAACGAGTCCTTTGAGTGATGCCTGGAGGCTGTCCATGGACCCATAGGGTGAAAGTCCCGAAGCGGGAGAAGGTCGAGCCGCATAGCTTGGGTGGCACCGAGAGGGGAGAGCCCTGCGGTGAAGCCCACCGACAAAGCCCCGTGTTAGCGGGGTGAGCGAGTGCGCGGGCCGCAACGACGAGTGAACGCCTGGAAGAGGCCTCGTGACTCGTAAACACCGGGTGCCGAGCCGGCTCAAAGACGGTGAAGGCAGCAGGAACTCCCCGAAGACGACCTTGGGGAGTCCACCCGGCGGGGTAGAAGGCGGCGGCACGTGAACAAGGCCATGGATGGAAACAGGGAAGGGCTCCTCGTCCCACGGAAAAAGCCTGTGGAAGCAAGGTAGCCGCGCGAGCCGAGGAGGCGAAGTGCGGCGAAGACGAGAGCCTGACAGATGGGTCCGTAGTAGCGGGGAAGCGGGGTAATGCCCGTGGAGCGAAGGGGCCCTGCCGGAGGCATTCGGAACGAGAGGTGAGGCGGGAGTGGGATGACAAGACCCACCGTCAGTCCGCAGGAACCTCGAATGAAGATAGACCGCCGGGCGAAATCAGCCCCCGGCTGGCAGCGGCGGAGTAGGGGCGCGAAGCCCCGAAAGTCGGCGACCAGGCGGATGGAAACATAACCCCGGTGGAGGACGCCTCCGCGGTGAGCCGGATGCGGGAAATCCGCCCGTCCGGTTCGAAGTGGCGGGGGCCGGAAACGGAGTGATGGTGCGCTCTAAACGGGCACGAAGCCGGAAACGGCGGAGACGGCCAAGAGCAGCCTGCACACCACCGCGCCGGCCCTCGACCCGATCACCTTCCCCGCGGGCTTCGGCATCTCCTCGGCTGAGCAGGCGAAGGTGGTGGGAGCCCACGCGGATGGCATGGAGGTGGCAGCGCGATCGTCCGTGCGGCCCAGTCCGATGGTCCTGCGGCGGCCCGGCAGGTGTGCGCCGAGATCAAAGCGCGGCCTCAAGCGCTGAAGCGTACCGTTGCCCGCCTTCGTGCTGGGAAACAGCTCGCCGCGCCCTGTCTCGAGGGGCGCGGCGAATTTGTTTCGGCGTTCTGACTCCCGATCCACCAGGCGAGCCGCTGCGCTCGGGCCAGGCGGGAGAGGGCCAAGGCCTTGCCCCGGCGCGACAAGCTTCGCACCTTGCCACGGAGAACTCTGCCACATCGCGAGAATTGCCATGAGCAAGGCCGTCCAATTCGATGAGTATGGTGACGTGAACGTGCTGCACTTGGTGGAGATGCCCATGCCCACGGCCGCGCCGGGACGCGTGGTCGTCGAGGTTCGCGCGGCGGGCATCAATCTGATTGAAGCAGCCATCCGCACGGGCGCCGTCAAGGAAATCTTCCCCGCCCACTTTCCGTCCGGCGAAGGGAGCGACCTGGCGGGCGTGGTGGTTTCGATCGGGCCGGGAGTCACCGACTTCAGGCCGGGAGAGGAGGTGCTCGGCTGGTCGGATGAGCGCTCGAGCCATGCCACGCACGTCTCCGTTCCGGCGAAGCAGCTCACCCCCAAGCCGCCCGGACTCTCCTGGGAGGTCGCCGGCTCGCTCTACGTCGCGGGGCTTGCCGCCTGGGGCTCGGTGGAAGCCGTGAACGCCCAGCTTGGCGAGACGGTCGTCGTCTCCGGTGCGGCAGGCGGTGTCGGCTCGATCGCCGTGCAGCTCCTGCTCCTCCGCGGCGCGCGCGTCCTTGGCATCGTTTCGGAGCGGAACGCGGAATGGCTCAGGCAGCTCGGCGCCATCCCCGTGAGCCACGATGAGCGGACGCTCGAGCACCTCCGTGCGGCCGCACCGAAGGGCGTGGACGCCTGGGTGGACGTCTTCGGCGCAGGCTACGTGAAGATGGCCATCGCGCTCGGCGTGAAGCCCGAGCGCATCAACACCATCGTCAACTACCAGGCGGCGAAGGAGGTCGGCGCGATGACCCGGGGCACACAGTCGGTGTCGAGCGCGACCACGCTCGGAAAGCTCGCGGCGCTCGTCGCCGAGGGAAAGATCCAGATTCCCATCGCCGCGCGGTATCCGCTCGAACAGGTCCGCGACGCCTACCGCGAGCTCGAGCAGCGGCACACGCGGGGCAAGATCGTGCTCGTGAACTGACCGCTCGGCGCGGCCAGATGAACCAGCCGCAGTTGATGAAGCGCTTCTCGCATCCGGCGCTCGCGACGGCGGCGTACAACGCGGGCCCGGAGGCGGCGGTGAAGTGGGTGAAGGAGAAGGGCGCGCTGCCCCTGGACCTGTTCGTCGAGGAGATTCCGTTCCGCGAGACACGCGGCTACGTGAAGCAGGTGCTGGCGGACCTGTACCTCTACCAATCCTTCTACGGGAAGGAGGCCGCCACGCAGCGGTTCTCCCTCACCGTCCCATCCCCCGCCACCGAGGGCGTCAGCTTCTGAGCGCCCCCTGAAACGGGACTGCCTTTGCCGGTCCCAGTTGGCGGCGGCAAGCAGCGCAATGCTTCACAAGTGAGGGCTCCTGGCTCTGGAGCCCTCTCATGCCACCTACCTCCACGGACATGCGGACTTGCCGCTCCAGGTTGGCTGCGCCTCCGCCGCGCTCCTCCCCAGGATTCCGAGGGTACGATTCGAAGGAGAACCCTCTCATGAACGTCCAGGCCATGGCTGACCCTTCGGCCCCTTCCGAGGCCAACCCCCTCCCTACCAGCGCCGAGATCATCGGCTTCCTCGTGAAGACGCTGGAAGTGGAGTTGGGCCACGACATCAAGGCGCGGACCTGGCGCAACTACATCACCGGAAAGCCGGTGAGCGAGAAGACCCAGGAAGCCATCTTCGATGCCCTGACCCTCGCCTTGCTGGGGCCAGCGGTACCGACGGGTGACGTCCCGCTCCCCAGTCGGCAGGTCGCCCCAGCGGAAGAGGTCATCCGGGGCATCCGGGACGTCCTCATGTTCCAGGCCCGGCACTGGGACGACATCCGTGCCCAACTCCCAGCGGGCGCCTCCCCGAAGGCAGTGCCACTGCTCGCCATCATTGCCCTCCGCCTCGCCATCATTGATCTGGCCCTGCGGGTCGCGACGCTTTTCGTACTCCGGAAGGACATTCAGCCTCCCAAGGAGCGAACAGCATCGGAGGTGTCGGAGACACCTGAACTCGAAGACAATGTCCTCGGGCAACTGCTTCGCGAGTTGATCAAGCTCTCCAGGCTCACCCGGGACGAGTTCGCCAGGAAGCTCGGCGTCAGCAAGCAGGCATTGGACAAATGGCTCGATGGTCGCGAGCTGCCTCCCGCGCTGCGGCTCGAGGAGATCGTCGATCTCGTGGTGAAGCAGACCGGGACGACCAGGGACTCCACGCCCGTCCGCCTCCTGCTACGTGGGCTGCGGCTGCTGTCCAAGTTGGTCCGCCCCCTGGAGGCCTTCATCGGCCACAAGCAGTTCGAGCAACTCGGTCTGGCCTTCCTCCGGATCACGCGCTCGTTGTGGCTATACATCGCCCGCATCCACATCCACCCCGAGGAATTCCAGGCACAGATGTATGGCGAGCTCATCCTGCTCGGCTCACATTCGGGCTGGGGACAGCACATCCTGAGGGAGAGCGCGCCCGAGGAGAAGGACATCGTCTGGAGTGGCCTCATCCGCGCCGCGGGAATGGACTGGGCCGATATGCTGACCTTCATCCAGCAGGTCGCCAACAACCTCGCGAGCATGGAGCGGATCGCGAACTCCGAGGGGCTCCGTCACATCGACCTCGAGGAACAGGCGGAGACATCCCTCCTCATGGCCTTCGCGCCCGACGATGCACTCCCCGTTTTCCTGTCACGCCTGCGCACAGCCCCACCCGAGCACCGCGCCATGGCGAACTGGTACTTCCTGGGCTTGCGGCTGGAGGGAATACGGGAGTTGCCGGATGGCCCGGAGAAGCGCTCGGAGCTCGCGCGGCTGGCGGAATCGTGCCGGCTGGCAGCCAGCACGAGCCCGTGGCAACCCGAGTCATTCAACTGCCTCGCCTGGCTGTGCCATGGCGAGCGCATCCTCCTCCTTCTGCAGCCGTTCAACGACATCTCGATGGAGAATCGGGCAACCCTGGTGCGCGCGGGCCGGGAGTTCATCGCCGCCCTGGACGATGCCCCTCGGACACCTCCTCCCGCCGACATGCGAAACTGGAACGAACACATGTCGAAGCTCCGCGAACAGGTCGCGGACCTCTGCGACCGACTCGAAGCCATGGATCAAGAGTGATTCCGCCGCCTCCGGCTACCCGAGCAGTTCCGACAAGGGTCCCGGAGTGATCCGCGTCGGTCCATTGGACGGGGTACACTGGCTCAACTTCACAGGCCATCGAAGAGACGCGGGCTCTCGTAACGTTGGGGGTCTGGCCCGAAGCGGGCGAGCTCACTCGAAGCGACGCTCTCCCCTCCTACCTATGGCGCCCGCTACGCGCTACCGCACCGCTGGCTGATTCGCCGACAAGCTCCTAGCTGCTCAAGAAGGGCTGCCCGGCCTCACAGCCTGCACCCAGGAGTGAGCCCGGTGGACCCGGCCCTTGTTGCCCGCGCGGGGCCGGCCTACGAAGGGGGCATGGCCCCTTCCCCCTCCGACTCCACCACTCGCGCCACGGCCATCGGCGCGGTGGCCATCCTCCTCTGGGCCTCGCTCGCGCTGCTGACGACGTGCACGGGCAGCGTCCCGCCCTTCGAGACCGTGGCGATCTCCTTCGGCGTCGCCTCCCTGCTGTCGCTCGGCAAGTGGCTGGTGCGGCGCGAGGACATCGGGCGCCACCTGCGCCAGCCGGCCGCGGTGTGGCTGACGGGCGTGGGCGGGCTGTTCGGCTACCACTTTCTCTACTTCCTGTCCCTGAAGACGGCTCCGCCCGTGGAGGCCAACCTCATCAACTACCTGTGGCCGCTGCTCATCGTGCTCTTCTCCGCGCTGTTGCCCGGAGAGCGCCTGCGCGGGTGGCACGTGGCCGGAGCCGTGCTCGGCCTGTGCGGCACGCTGCTCCTGGTGACGGATGGAGGCCGGGTCGCCTTCCGTGCCGAGTACGCCGCCGGTTATGCCTCGGCGCTCGCCTGCGCCGTGACGTGGGGTGCCTACTCGGTGCTCTCACGCCGCTTCGGCGCGGTCCCCACCGACACCGTCGGCGGCTTCTGTGGCGTCACGGCGGTGCTCGCCGCGCTCTGCCACCTGGCCTTCGAGCGGACCGTCTGGCCGGGCCTGGGCGAGTGGCTCGCCCTGTTCCTCATGGGCGCCGGGCCCACGGGGCTGGCCTTCTTCGTCTGGGACGTCGGCATGAAGCGCGGGAACATCAAGGCGCTCGGCGGCCTCTCCTATTCCACGCCGCTGTTGTCCACGCTGTTGCTCGTCGTGTCCGGGCGCACCCGGCCCAGCTTCATGCTGGCGCTGGCCTGCCTCTTCATCATCGGTGGTGCGATGCTCGCCTCGCGCGACCTGTGGGCCCGTGAGGAGCGTGAGGCGGCGGGCCAGACGACCCCCTGACGGGGAGATACGCCGGGCCGTCTTCCCGAGCGGGCTATGGCTCCTCGGTCGCGCCCCAGCGCTGCTGGGCCAGCTCGAGGGTGCGGGCATTCTCGGGCACCTGGCGGAGAAAGCGCTCGCGGGCGGCCTCCTCTGGAATGTCGCGAGCACGCTCGCGCAGGCACCACAGCGCGTCGCGCAGGGCTTCTTCCCCGGCCTGGAAGTCTCCCCCGGCCAGGCATGTCTCGGTCAGCGCGAGGTGCACGCCAACGGCGGCCGTCCCCGCACCGCCCAGGGCCTCCAGCTCCCGCGCACAGAGCGTGGCCATCTCGCGGGCCTCACGGGTGCGCCCCTGGGCGAGTCGCGCGCGGGCCAGCACGGTGCGGGCGAAGAGCCGGTACGGGGGATAGGGGGCCAGCAGCTCGCAGGCCCCGAGGGCGTCGGCCTCCGCTTCGGCCCACTCGCCCCGGTGGGCGGCTGCCCTCGCCAGCGTGATTTGCGACCACCCCCGGTGCAGCAGGGGGCCCGTGTCCTCCATCTCCTCCCGGGCCAGAATCCGGGCCTCCTCCCAGTGCCCCGGCTCAAGGCTGCCGGCCAGTGTCGCGGCCAGGTGCGTCCGCGCCACGGAAATCGCGAGGGACTGCTTCGTCTGCCGGGCGGTGCTCAAGCTCAAGCGGAGCATCTCCTCGGCACCCGGGACGTCCCCCAGCGCCGCGAGCGCCTGTCCGGTGAGCGCCCGCGCAGAAAGCGCGTTGCCCTCCGCGCCTAGCTCCTGGAAGCCGCTGATGCTCTGGCTGGCGTCCACGAAGGCCTGCCACGGTCTGGCTTCGAGGACGTAGTGCACGAAGTTCCACGCCAGGCCCACCCAGCCACTCGCCAGGGGTTCCCGGGCCATGGCCTGGGTGCTCATCACCTCGGCCATCCGCTCGAGAAGGATGACCGCCCGCGGGCGCTCGCCCACCCAGGAGGCCGCACAGCACAGCAGCGAGAGCGCCTCGATGTAGGCCGCCGTGGCACCGGCCTCGGGAGTGGTGCCCAGCAGGAGCTGGCCGTACCCGGCCATCTCCTCGTGTCTCCCGAACAGGCCCCCTCCGCCAATCATCATGCCCATCAACTTGCACCAGAGCGGATCCCCCGGGCTCAGCGCGGTCAGGACCTCCGGGCCCTTCTCGAACAGCAGCACGAAATCACCCATCCAGAATGCCGTGGCGACCCGGAGGGCGCGCAGTCGCACCAGGTTCGTGCCCTGGGCCCCCAGGGTCAGGGCGGCCTCCACGCACTGGAGCGTGCCGGGCAGGTCGTGGCGCTCGAAGTGCTGTGTGGCGGCCCGGGTGAGGAAGGGAATGGCGCGCTCGGGTTGCTGGCCCAGCGAGGCGTGCTCGGCGAGCACCCGCGGGTCGCTCTCCCCGGCCTGTTCCAGCCAGGTGCCCGCCAGCCGGTGGCCGTCGGGCTTGTGGCTGTCGGGCACCAGCCCGTAGGCCGCGTCCCGCACCAGCGCGTGGCGGAAGCGGTACTCGGCCTCGCCGGGGAAGCGGCTGTCGGGCTGTGGCTGCACCCACTCCTGCTCCACCAACCGCTGTATCCAGCCCTTCAGCGCCTCCTCCGACAGCTTCCCGCTCAGCAGCGTGCGCACCCCGCCCGCCCAGAAGGTGCGGCCGAGGAAACTGGCGGCCAGTAGCACCTGGCGGGCCTCGGGCTCCAGCCGCCCCAGACGCGCCTGCAACATGGCCAGCACCGTCTCCGGCGGACTCTCCCCCCTGCCCTCCACCACCGCGCGGATGAGCTCCTCCAGGAAGAGGGCGTTGCCCGCGGCCTGCTCCACGAGTCTGTCCACGAGGGCATCCGACACCTGTGCTCCCAGCACCTCGCGCACCAGCCGGGCGCCGGCCTTACGGCTCAGCTCGCGCAAGGGCACCTCCTGCAGGCGCCGCGTCCGGAGTCCGGCCAGCAGCGGCTCCACCTCGGGCCGGGCCAGGGCCAACACCATGAGGGGTTGCTCGGCCAGCTCCCGCAGCGCCGTGTCGATCAGCCGCACGGAGAGCTGGTCCCCCCAGTGCAGATCCTCCAGCACCAGCAGCACCGGGTGGTGCGCGCACTCGGCGCCCAACCACGCCACCAGCGCTCGCTCCACCTGGGTGCTCATCAACCGCGGATCCCCACGCGCGGCGCGCAGGCGCGGGCTGTGCTCGTCGGGAAAGGGGATGGCGCACAGCTCTCCCAGGAACTCCACCACGTCCCGGGCCTGCGTCTCCGGCAGGTGCTGGGAGAGACGCCGGGACAGCCGTGCCCGGCGCTCCTCGAGGGGCTCGCCCCCCGAAACACCGCACAGCCGGCGCAGGGCCTGGGCGAGCAATCCATCCGCCGAGCCCGCGCTCATGGGGTCTCCACGGCCCAGCAGCACCAGCGGGGAAGGCTCGTGGCGCTCCAGGCGGCGGAGGAACTCATGGCGCAGCCGGGACTTGCCCGTGCCGGCCGGAGCCGTCATCAGCACGGCTTGCGCGGTGGGCTCCTCCACGCAGGTGGAGAAGGTCATGTGGAGCAGGGACAATTCCTGCTCGCGGCCCACGCAGGGGGTGGGCCTGCCCAGCAGGGGGCGGGACTCGTCGGCACTCAGGTGCTCGCCATGCAACAGGAAGAGGCCGGACTGTGCACGGGTGAGCTGGAAGCAGGAGCCGAGCAGCCCCGCCGTCACTTCGTCCAGCAGCACCGGAGCTGCGCCAGGGGGCAGCGCATCCACCTGGCGCAGCAGTTGGCCGGCGCGGTCCATTGCTTCACCCATGGGCAGGTGAGGGGCGAGGGCGCCGCGGCCGGTGGTGAGGACCACGAGGGCGTCGGGCCATTGCTCCAGGAGGAGGAGGGCGCAGCGAGCGGCGAGGGAGGCGGGGTCGGTGGCCGAGCCGAGGGAGGCCACGAGGGTGGCGACCAGGGCGCCATCGGCGAGCAGCTCCACCCGGGCGTCATGGGGGAGCAGCAGGGGGCGCAGGGAGTCGCGCAGCGCCTGGCGAGAGCCCGGCTCTCCCGGGACGCGAGGCGCGGCCAGCAGGACGGTGACGAGTTGCTGCCCGGCGGTGGCCAGGCCGGGCAGAGGAGCGCTCGGGGACGGGGTGGCGTCCGGCCCTGTCTCCAGGTGAGCGCGTAGTTCCTCCAGCGCACCGAGCAGGCCGTGGGCATCCGGGAGCCGGCGCGCGGGCTCCTTGGCCAGCATGCGATCGAGCAACCGCTGGAGGGAGGAGGGCAGCTCGGGGCGCGGCTCGCGCAGCGGCACCGGTTCGGTGAAGAGAATCTTGGCCAGCGTGGCCATCAAGTGGGGCGCGCGGAAGGGCGGCTGGCCGGTGAGACACTCGTAGAGGACACAGCCCAGGGAGAAGATGTCGGCGCTGGCGGTGAGCTGCTCCTGACCCGACACCTGCTCGGGAGCCATATAGCCCGGAGTGCCGAGGAGCACCTGGCTGGCCGTCATGAAGCTGGAGGAATCCATGTGGCGGGCCAGACCGAAGTCCAGCAGCACCACGTCCTCGGGGCGGCCCTGGCGGAGGAAGAGATTGGAGGGCTTGAGATCACGGTGGATGACGCGGCGCTGGTGGGCCGAGGCAAGGGCCTCGGCGGCGCGTCGCAGCAGGGAGAGCGTCTCCGCGAGGCTCAAGGGCTGGCGTGCGAGGCGGCGCGAGAGGTCCTCGCCATCCAGCCATTCCATGGCGAGGAAGGGGTGCTCCTGCTCGGTGTGGCCATGGGCGACGTAGGAGACGATGCCGGGGTGGCGCAGCTCCGCCAGGAGGGAGATTTCACGGGTGAAGCGCTGGCGGGCCCTGGCCTCGTCCACGCGCAGCAGCTTGAGGGCGACGGGCTGGCCGGAGAGGCCGTCGATGGCGCGGTAGACAGTGCCCATGCCACCATGGCCCGCGAGGGACTCGAGGGTGAAGCGTCCGGCGATGAGGGTGCCCGTGGGTAGCGAGGGCGCCATCGGCGCGGTTGGCTCACCCGGTGCCCGGCGGATCGTGAGCGTGGTGCTCTCCATGGGAGCGAAGTGTAGGTCAAACTCCCAGAGCGACCTATACCCCGGGCCGCCTACGGCCCGAGGCCAGGGAGCCGCCTGGTCCGCAGGGCAGCGAGGGGTGGCCGCTTCAGGGTTTCGGGCCCGCCAGCAATCGAACGACGGCGGCTCGTCCTGTGTGTCGACGAAGATGAAGGACTCCGCAATGGCCGCTCCGGCGAGAGCGGGAGATTGCTTCGCTTCAGTGGACTCGGGTGGATGGGGCCAGAGCAGCACTCCCGATGGCCGACGTCACCTGCTCCAGCGTGGGCCAGGGCCGCTGCCTGGACACCGACCCCACCGTGAGCAATGACCTGTGCGAGGGCGGCACCTTCCGCAAGAACTCGGACGGCTCGGTGACCATCTCCGGCTGGAACATGCTGGACCTGCAGAACTTCTTCGTCACCCGCGACAACTTCCGCCACCAGGCCATGGACCTCTCCCAGGTCGTCCGCGTCCTCCAGGGCGGCATGAACACGAGCCTCACGCCCTTCGGCGTCACCGTGGACGCCAGCCACATCGACTACGTGGGCCAGAGCCTCCCCCAACTTCGTGACGATGAGGACGATTCTCTACTCGACCCCCATCGCGCTCCAACCCCCGTCGGGGAAGTGACCGAAGGTGATCTCCCTCTCCCGGAGGGTGAGGGAATATGGCCGCAGTGCAGCACATGTACCCGGCGGCACACCTTCGCCGACTTTCCCACCGGCTCGGGCAGCTTTGGATCCGCCGGCTCGTCCAGCACGGCCTCCAGGTTGCTCAAGCCCTCGCGCTTCGCGCGTTCGCCCAGGTAGCGCACCATGTCCGGCTCGATGTCCACGCCGGTCCAGCGCAGCCGCTGTTGCAGGGAGTGCCTGTGCTGGACGGGCCCGGGCCATGAGGTCCGGGCCCTCTTCCGCCAGTTCTTCAGGGGAAGAGCGACGCCGCGAGCTTCGCGGTGCGCGCACGCTGCGGGTGGTCGCCGACGGGGATGCGGGCCACCTCCTGCTCGGTCGCGTAGGAGATGACCGACACGGTGTCGTCGCCAGCCACCGAGACATAGCAATACTGTCCGTCGGCGCTGCTTGTCGCCCAGTAGGTCCGCGCGCCGAGCGGGTGGATGCGGTAGCGGAGCGTCTCGCGTGAGACGATCGCCGCGTAGTTGGACATCGTTCCTGCCACGCAGAGCTTGGTCCCATCGCCGCTCATCGCGAGTCCGTGGTGGGCGGAGTCGAGGATGTACTGGTCACGGCGCAGCGCTTGGGCCTCCTCGGAGACCGGCAGGTGGGCAAGCCGCGTCACGCGATCCTCCTGCAGGTCGTACTCCACGAAGCCGTGGAAGAACGACACCTGGAAGTAAAGGAACCGCTCGTCGGGGGACAGCGCCATCGGCCGGACCGCCGCACTCATGTCGGGCATCCCGATCTCGGCAAGCTTCTGGCGCATGTTCATCCTCTTGAGGACCTGCAGCGTGCGCGCATCGACGATCTGGAAGATGCGATCACCCTTGGTGCCATCCATCTCCGGGGTATCGAATGGTGTGTAGACGAAGCCGATGCTGGCATTGAAGATCTTGCTGCCGTCGCGGGAGTAGTTGTTCTCGTGCGGGTTGTCCCCTGCGGAGAAGGAGCCGACGATGTTCCCAGTGGCGGTGTCGATGATGTTCACGCGATTCGCCGTCGATGCCGAGACGGCGAGCCGGGTACCATCCGGCGAGATGGCCATGTGGTCGGCGCGCTGACCGTCGACCCGCGTCCGCCAGCGAAGCTTGCCGGTGCTCAGATTGATGGCAACGACGTCCGCGAAGCTGGGTCGCGAGACGTAGATGACCTGCCCGTCCTTCGAGGCGAACATGTCATCCACGAACTGATCATGGCCCTCGCCCACCTGCTCGCGGATGAGCAGGAAGTACGTCAGGCGCGCGGGGTCGAGCATGATTTCCAGCATCCGCTCATCACGGTCTGGAATCACGTTGATGCGCCTCAACCGCTGGTAGCTCTGCACATCGATGACGTCGGCGGTCCCGTCCCAGTTGTTGCCGACCAGCAGGACGTCGCGCATCGGCGTCTGGGCGGCGGCACTGAACGAAACCAACATCCATACGGCGGCGAACAACGAAACGGCTCGAGCGCTCCATCGGCTCAGGCTGGTGCCCACTTGCCGGGTACCCATAGTTGGTCCTCCTCAGGACGAGTCAGCGTTGCAGTCCCAACCGCAACGGAAGGGGAGTACCAAGCCACGCCGCGACATCGCCCCCACCGAAGGGAGGGGAAACGCTCCCACCCGGCTACCGCCACGGGCGGGAGATCCTGCTATGAGCAAGGAGCCAACTATCGCTCCTCCTGGATGAGCCAGCGGGCTACCCTGCGGCCACCACTCATCCGGGAGCTTCAACATGACCGTGGCATCACTCCGAGTCTCTCTGGCCGTCGCCTGCACCTCGCTGTGGATGAGCGCGTGCCAGCACGCTCCCTCTTCCAACCCAGCTCAGAGTAATGCCACCGCGTCGCAGTCGACGGCTCAGTCCGCGCAGGCCGTGCCGTCCGCGCCCGCGACGCCCGCGCCCACGCCGCCTGCTCCCGAGCCCGCGCCGGCCGAGCCCGCGCCGGCCGTCGCCGAGTCCGCGCCGCCCTCCTCTGTGCCTGCGCCTGCCACACCCGAGCCAGCCGCGCCGGTGCCCGCAGCGCCCGAGCCTGCTGCGCCGAACCCTGCCGAGACGGTGGCGCGGTTCGACGGTTATCGTGACCTGCGCTTCGGCATGAGCGCCGCCGAGGTGAAGAAGGCCTGGGGCAGCGGGCTCAAGCGCGATCCCAAATCATCAGACTCGTGCTTCTACCTGGACCCGGGGGCCGGCTGGTCCAAGGTCGGCCTCTCGTTCATGATCGAGAACGGCAAGTTCGTCCGCTACGACGTCGGCAACAAGACGGACACCGCGCCCGGCGGCGGCAAGGTCGGCATGTCTACTCGCGAGATCCAGAAGCTCTATGCCGGACGCATCAAGCTGGTCAATCGCCCGTACCTCGATGGCGCCTACAACCTGCGCATCGAGGATGCTGCCGGCGGCAAAGGCGTGCTGCTGTTCGAGACCGACTTGAAGGGTACGGTCACCGGGTGGCGCGTGGGCCTGGTGCCGCCAGTCGATTACATGGAGGGTTGCAGCTGAGGGCGTCGCGGCGGGCGTGACAGTCTTCCTCGGTACGCTGTCTGCCGAACCCGGCAGGCACCCACGGTCGCTCGCGGACCTGCCCCTGTTCCCCGGCCCGAGCCATGAGCACCGCGCACACCTTTACCCGGACAGACTCGGAGCGTTGCGGCACGACGTCGAGGCCCGCAAACAGCGCCTCGCGGACCTGCCCGCGGGGATCGCCGTGCTCCGAGCCCACCGGAGCCGGGAGTTCATCGCCAGCTTCCTCGCCCTCTATGAGGCGGGAGTTCCTCAGGCGGTGTTCTCTCCGGAGTGGACCTCGGCGGAGGTGGAGGTCCGGCGGTGGGGGCTGGTGCAGAGGGGCCGAGGAGGGCCGCAGACGGGGGCCGCCTGTGCTGTGCGCCGGACAGGTGGAGAAGCCGTGCAGCCCTCTTGGGGCACACGCCGGCCCAGGCGGCCCCCACGAGGGGGGCGGCAGGGGTGGTCCCTGCGCTGCAGCCAACTGCGCAGGCCGCGTGGGCAACTCCAGGTGCTTCAAAATGGCGCGCACCCCGACGGGTGCCGTCACGTACGCCAAGACTCGTCGCCTGCCTCCACACCTCACGCAGACGAACACGTCGAAGTCGAACGTCCTCCTGAGGAACTCGGCGAAAGTCTACTCGAGGCGTCCTCTCCCTCATCGGCTCCTTGCTGACCACTGCCTGGGGCGCCACGCTTGCCTCCTCCGCACCTGCTTGGGGGAGCAGGGGCTGCTGGGCAGGGAGAGCCAATACTATTAGGGCTCCGCCCGATGTTCAGGGGCCGTGACCGCCACACCGGGTCACGGCCCCTCGCCTCACATCTTTCAGGGTAAGCGATCACCCGCTCAGGCCGGAAGTTGGTGCTGCTCATGCCCATCCGGGCGCATCAACCCAGTGAGTGGTTACCCCAAAACCTGTGGGCTGTATCCCCGGGCTGGTAACATGCTTGACTCGCAGCATCGCCCATCGCGCCATGGAACCAGTCAACTCCCGTCCGCGGTCAATCCCGTTGACTCATCCCCGATTCCTCTTCGCCATTCTGGTGGCCGCGCTCACCTGCCCGTCCTGCACTACCATCTCCAGCGCACCTCCCGTCTCATCCATCCAAGCCGGGTTTGCCGGGACGTACAGCGGAACTCCGACGCACTTCAACCAGTCGTGTGGGGCAGCCTGCGCGGCCCCCACTGCCCCGAGCACCGGGGAAATTCTCGCGCCAGCGGCCACTCGGGCGGGCCAGGTGTTCGAGAAGGTGGTCGAAGTCGCTGAAACCCTCCACGGCCTCCTCAACGTCATGAAGTTCCTCGACGAGGCCCAACGAAAGAAGGCCGAGGCAATCCTGGAGGAATGCGCCAGCGAGGCCAACTTCAAGGTCAACGAGGAGCTCTTCGGCAAAGGGAAGTCGCTGCCCGAATCCGAGTGCGACAAAGAGCCCGACGTCAAGAACAGGACGGCTGACACCTGGAAGCAGCACCTTGGCAATCTCAAACATGCAGCGGCATTCATCTGTGTGCAGGAGCGCCTGGCTGCGGAGTTTCCCAACAACTTCGCCATCGAGCCGCGCTATCGCAAGGATGAGATAACGAAAGAACTCCTGCTGACCGACAGGTGGCTTGGCTCACAGAAACCGGACGTGGTCCTCCACTTCACCCGTAACGCCACCCGGATTCAGTGCATCTACGACTTCAAGTTTCCTTGCGATATCGCTGACCGTCGCGATCCCCTCGAAGACCCGAACACCAAGGCTCAGCTGCTCAAATACAAGAAACTCGGCAACGAGGATTGCCTACCAGCCGTCGTCACGCCCAGCCTCGG
Organism: Vitiosangium sp. GDMCC 1.1324; assembly: GCF_003044305.1. Taxonomy (GTDB): domain Bacteria; phylum Myxococcota; class Myxococcia; order Myxococcales; family Myxococcaceae; genus Archangium. The sequence goes on from NZ_PZOX01000012.1 coordinate 292,902, forward strand.
ACTCAGCAGGCCCGAAACCCTATGACGCAGCACTATCCCCGGATTCGTCCCCGTGGTGTCTACCCGCCCGAGAAGGAGACGGGAGAGCGCCTCCTGGCGAGGGAGGTCATTCATTTCGCCTTCTACATGCCGCATGACCACCCGGATCTTGCCGCCGGAGTGTCCCACGCCTTCGACTGCTACATGAACGCTGTTGGCGAAGGACCCGACACCTTCAACGCCTGCGTCATCGGCACCTCCAGTTACGGCCCCCTTACCGCCGAGCGATGGAAGCGCATCCGCCAATTGCTGCGACCCGACCGTCCCTTCCGCTACGCCGAGGATTGTGCCGACCCGTACCGTCTCCGCGAGATGGAGAAAAGTGGCAACGAGACGTGGATTCACCTGGGCAACGGGAACGACAGGCTCGCGGGCTTCAAACTCACCTACTCGGCCCGAATTCCGTCCCGCGACCGGAGACCTTCCGACTACGACGTGAGCTACCTCGAGGGAATGCTGCCAACCGGGTACCTCGAGGAACGCGGACCCGCTGCGGTGAGGGAGTTGATGCTCGACATGGCTTCGGGCCTGCACTTCGCCAGTGGCCATGCGGGGCTGAGTTTCGACTCCCTCGTGGGGGACGCGTTCTTCACGGCGCGAATCCGCACCGAGCTGCTTCGTTACCCGGGGATCAGTCTCAACCACGGCTCCATTCCGGACTGGATGGGCACGCGAGTGGACGGGGTACACTGGCTCAACTTCCTGGGCCTTCCCGTCCTTCAGGAGCTGGGCGGCGTGTCCACACTGCGTTCCCGCCTGCACTCACCAGAAACAACCGTACAGGCTATCGACGAGGCGCGGGCTCTCGTAACGTTGGGGGTCTGGCCCGAAGCGGGCGATCTCACTCGAAGCGACGCTCTCCCCTCCTACCGCGAGTTCGGCCACGCGCTGGAGCCCTGGCTCGACAAGCCTTTCAATGACCCCAGGTTCCGTGTCGAGGGCTTCACCCAGGAAGAAGCCATGAAGTGGGCCCGGCGTTTTCTTGATTGACATCGCGGTCGAAGCGACGAGGTCGCCCACATGCATGCCTTCGTTCGGGTCCTTTGACACCGCTCCCGCGGAGCACCGCTCCCTTTCCGCCTTTCTCCTTCCCTCCGCGTGTTGTGCCAGAGCGCGTCGCTCGAGTTCTTTGAGTGATGCCTGGAGGCTGTCCATGGACCCATAGGGTGAAAGTCCCGAAGCGGGAGAAGGTCGAGCCGCATAGCTCGGGTGGCACCGGCAGGGGAGACCCCTGGGGTGAAGCCCACCGACAAAGCCCCGGAAAGCGGGGTGAGCGAGTGAGCGGGCCGCAACGAGGAATGAACGCCCGGAAGAGGCCTCGTGACTCGTGAACTCCGGGTGCCGAGCCGACTCAAAGACGGCGAAGGCAGCAGGAACTCCCCGAAGACGACCTTGGGGGGACCACCCGGCGGGGTAGAGGGCGGCGGCACGTGAACAAGGCCATGGATGGAAACAGGGAAGGGCTCCTCGCCCCGCGGAGAAAGCCCGTGGAAGCAAGGTAGCCGCGCGAGCCGAGGATGCGAAGTGTGGCGAAGGCGAGAGCCTGACAGATGGGTCCGTAGTAGCTGTGAAGCGGGGTAATGCCCGTGGAGCGAAGGGGCCCTGCCGGAGGCATTCGGAGCAAGAGGCGAGGCGGGAGTGGGATGATAAAACCCACCGTCAGTCCGCAGGAGCCTGGAGCGAAGATAGAACGCCGGGCGAAATCCGCTCCCGGCTGGCTGCGGCGGAGTAGAGGCACGGGGCTCCGAAAGTCGGCGGCCAGGCGGACGGAAGCATAACCCCGGCGGAGGACGCCTCCGCGGTGAGCCGGATGCGGGAAAACCGCCCGTCCGGGTCGAAGTGGCGGGGGCCGGAGACGGAGTGATGGTGCGCTCTAAACGGGCACGGAGCCGGAAACGGCGGAAACGGCCAAGAGCAAACCTGTACACCACCGCGCCGGCCCTCGACCCGATCACCCTCTTCGGGGCGAGCCGGGGCGAGCTAGAAGGCGCCACCGGGAGTGGGGGCTACGCAACCCACCAGCTCACCCTCCGCTCGCTCATCCCGACCGCCCGAAACTGCGAAACTCGAACTTAGATTGAGAGCCATCCCTGGTTCAGCGAGTTTTCAGTCGTAGCCTTTGTATTCAGTCAAACTCTTGGGTTGCTTGGGGCCGAAGAGTTCCCGTGCCTTCTCACGCAGCGCAGCCGCAATCTTACTCTCAAATGGCTTGTCGATAAGAAAAAAATCGTAGGATCTGTACTTTTCCGAAAACGGCTCTGTTGCAATACCGACAAGCTTTCTGAGTTCAAGGTCGCAATAGGCCACGCATGAAAGAATCTCCAGCCACTTTGCGCGTTCCCTCCTTTCCTTGATGTTGCTCGCCAACACCAAGACTCCAAAATCATCGCTGACGCGAACGACGGAGTAGCCTTGGCCAGTTCTGTCGGCCTTTCGCAGTTTTTCGAGCAGTTTGTCACCAACCATCCGGCGTTGGAGCCTATTGAGCGACGAAAGCTCAAGTGCGAGACGCGCATAGCTCTTGACACCGTTGTCGCTCGGCACGCCTGTCCCGGCCGGATCGAACCCGATGGATTTATGGATCCACTCGATGATGCGGTCAATCAATCTGCTGTTTGCATTGAGTTGGCTTCGATGCTTGATTTCTTCTTGGTTTTCTTTTTGATAATGCTCCCAGAGCCCCTCATCAATTAGCAGCATGTCAAGTTCTTCGCGCTTGGCTTTGTCCATGATCTCCGGCTGGGTCTTGTAGACTGCCAAGAAGTCCAACTCGTTGAGCAGGGGTGAAAGGTTTTTTCGCGAAAGAATCAACTCGCGCAAACGCAGGTACCGTATGAGGTCCGGCAGCGTGTCAATCTCGGAAGACAAAGCCAGCAAGTCTTCGGCTCTGATGATGTGTGCCGGGATTCCATGACGCTTCTCAAAACCATTGAAGATGTGGGTGCGTTCTTTTGGTGGAAGGCTCGCCTCGTCGGGAAGATCAAGTACAACAATGCCGATGACTTCACTGACTTCGCGTGGGTTTAGTGGAATCTCGATTCCTGCAGCGTTAAGTAGTGTTGGCAATCGGTTTTCGGCCAGGGCGCGCTTGATGGTTTTTAGCTGGTCGATACCTTCCGAGACTCTCTTCTCCGCGCGCTTGATGTGGTTCGGATTGTCACTGGGTCTGCCTTTTCTGGATTTGACTTGAAACACCAGCAGCGTATTCCCAAAAGGAACGAGGATGTCGGCAGCCTCTTTTTCAAGTCCGGACTCTTTTGAGAATTTTGGGTTTCGAACCGTGAAGTCTGCCAAGGAAACGGTGCGACAAATTTTCTCTACTAGATCTTCAGCTTTTGTTCCGTGATCAGGCATGGTCTCACTGTCGCTCATGTCTACTCCTCAGTATCCAACAGAAGTTCAGTGCTAGTTTGCTTCCAGCAGGCGATGCACCGCGCACCGCCTGTAAAGGGACGTAGCACCGTCCCCTGACACCACCAGTTTCCGGCCAGGAACCCAGCATCGTACCTGTCAGGACGCGAACGAAGAGACCCGCCGTGGCGCAGCTCCACGACAAGACTGCAGGGCGAACACCGCGCGCAGAAAGAGGGTAAGGACGTCGGAGAGCAGTCCCGCATACTTTAGCAGCTCAGGGAACACGCTACTGATAGACTCCCACGGGCTTCCGTGAAGCCCCTGGCTGCTCGGGTGGTTCGAGGCCTACGAAAGCAGGAGCCGCAGGAGGGTCCTGCCTCCGCGTGCAGGGCCTCAGCCTCGTCCCCGGAGAGGAGGCCCTTCGCCACGGCCATGCGCACCTCCGAGTCATAGACATCGAATACGGAAGACCCCTGAGAGAGCGCGCATGTTACCGCCATGGGCGGGCGACGGGTATGAGGCGGGGGCCGGCTGCGCCTCTGTGTGCTATTGCGCCCGGTAGACCTCGGCGCCCGCCACCACGGTGAGCTTCACCTGGGCCTTGAGCAGTTCCGCCGCGGGCGCTTCCACCGGGTCCACCGAGAGCGCCACGAAGTCCGCATCCATCCCCGGCTTCAGCCGCCCCCGGTCATTCTCCGCGAATGCGGCATGGGCCGCTCCCACCGTGAAGCCCTCCAGCGCCTCCTCGCCACTCATCCGCTGCGAGGGGTACCACCCGCTCGCGGGCTGGCCCTGCGCGTCCTGCCTCGTGCGCGCCGCGTACAGCCCCAGCAACACGTCCGGCCGCTCCACCGGGAAGTCGCTGCCGAACGCCAGCGTCGCTCCGGCCTCCTTCAGCTTCCGCCATGCGTACGCGCCCTGGATGCGCTCGGGGCCCACGCGCGCCTCCGCCCACGGCATGTCGCTCGTGGCGTGTGTGGGCTGCATGCTCGCCACGAAGCCGTTCTGTCCCAGCCGCTGGATGTCCTCCAGCCTCATCACCTGCGCGTGCTCCACCCGGTGCCGCAGATGGCGCGTCCCCGTGGCCTCGGACTCGCGCAGCAGCGTGTTCAACACCAGCGTGTTCGCCCGGTCTCCAATCGCGTGCGTGGCCACCTGGAAGCCGCGCGACATGAAGGCCTTCACCCGCGCCTCGTACTCCTCGGGCGTCAGCAGCAGCAGTCCCCGGTGGGACGGCTCGTCGCTGTAGGGCGCGTGCAGCGCCGCGCCCCGGCTTCCCAGCGCTCCGTCCACAATCAGCTTCACCGAGCGCATCGTCAGCATCCGGCCCTGGTAGGGGCCCTCGCGCAGGAACGTCTCCCGGTCCGCGCCCTGGCCCTCGGCCATCGCGTAGACGCGCAGCGGCAGCTTGCCCTCCTTGTCCCAGCGCTGCAGCAGCCGGTAGGTACGCAGGTCCATGCCCGCGTCGTGCACCCCCGTCAGCCCCACCTCCGCGCAGCGCGCGAACGCCGCGGTGAGCCGGCCCTCCACCTGCGCGTCCGTGGCCGGTGGTACCACCGCGAGCACCAGGTCCATCGCGTTGTCCACGAGCACGCCCGTGGGCTCACCGTCCGCACCGCGCAGGATGCGGCCTCCCGATGGATCCTTCGTCTCCTTTGTAATCTTCGCGCGCCGGAGCGCCTCGCCGTTCACCCACAGCGCGTGACCGTCGATGCGCTCGAGCACCACGGGCGTCTTCGGCAGCTTCGCGTCCAGCTCGGCCCGGCCGGGGAAGCTCTTCTCCGGCCAGTCGTTCTGATCCCACCCCCGGCCGATCAGCCAGTCCCCCTGCCAGGCTGTGGCGGGAGCGGCGGCCACGCGGGCAATCACCTCGTCACGCGAGGCCGTGTCCTCCAGCCGCACCGCGGCGAGGCTCTGGCCGAGCCCCGCCAGGTGCCCGTGCGCGTCGGTGAGGCCAGGCACCACCGTCGCGTCTCCCAGGTCCACCACCCTCGCGTCCGCTCCCGCCGCGGCGAGCACCTCGGCCCGGGTGCCCACCGCGAGCACCTTCCCCGCGCGCACGGAGAGCGCTTCGGCGATCGGCCGCTCCGCATCGAGCGTCCGCACGCGCCGCGAGACATACACGGTGGTGGTGGAAGAAGAGGTCTGCTGCGCCTCTGGAGCACGCCGGGCACAACCGGCCGCGCACACGACGAGGAGCACCGCGCCTAGAAGAGACCGCATACCGTGCATCGCACACCTTTCGGACTGCCCCGGAAGCCGGGGTCGGTGGCGCTGCACTCTGGCGCACTCACGCGCGCCTGGGAACCGCGTGGAGGGACGTCAGTGCTTCACCGGCTCGGCCAGCCCCTTGTGGATGGCGTCCTCCAGCAGGGACTGCACCTTCTTGTTGGCCTCGTGGCTCTGCTTCTCCATCTGCCGGCCGAACTCCTCCATCTGCCGGCCGTACTCCTCCATGGGCTCGCCGAGCTTCTCCATCTCGTCGCTGAGCGGCTCCATCTCGCGGCTGAACGCATCCATCTGCCGGCTGTACTCGTCCATCTCCCGCTCGAGCGCGTCCTGCTCGCGCTCCAGCTCCTTCTCCTGGCGCTCGAGCTCCGGGGACTCCTTGCCGTCCTTCTGCTCCTGGCGGGCCTGGGCGAGGTTGAGCTCCGCGTGCCTGCGTGCCAGCTCTCCCAGCCTCGCGCCGACGGCAGCCTGCTTCGCGCCGACGGCGGCCTGCTTCGAGCCGACCTCGGCCTGCTTCATGCCGATCTCCGCCTGCTTCTGGCCGATCTCCGCCTGCTTCTGGCCGAGCTCCCCCTGCTTCTTGCCGAGCTCCCTGGTGACATTCACGGTGTCCTCGATGATCTTCAGCGTCGCCGCATCCCGGATGACGTACTCCTGGTCATCCCGGCGCACGTAGAGCAGGGGCTGCTTTCCATCGCCCGCCAGGGAGCGCGCCACCCTCAGGTCCCGCGTCGAGCCGGACATCGTCGCGCTGTCGGGGGACCGGATGAGGACGTAGGAGAGCTCGTTGTCGTCGTCGTCATCCGAGTCCATATGCCGCACCTCGGGCGCGGCCGGAGGAGCGGGCGGCTTCGCCGGGACCGCGGCCGCGGCCACGGGAACGGGAGCGGGAACGGAAGGCTTCGCCGGGAGCGCCGGAGGAGCGGCGACGGCCACGCGGGCCGGGCCCACCGAGAGCTTCCCGGGCACGGCCAGGGTGGGCTGCAACGGCTCCACGGGCCCCGTGGGCCGGGTGGCCAGGGCCGGCGCCTGGGCGGGGACGGGCGTCTCGCGGGCCACCACCTGGAAGGGCACGAGTGCCACGAGGGCGAGCCCTCCCAGGGTCCAGCGTGCCCAGCGATGGTGCTGCTTCGACTCGGTATCGGCGTGTTCCAGCATGGCGATTCTCCGTTTCAGGGCTGCGAGGTGTGACGATGCACCTGGAGCCGCCGCGGCAGCCGGAGCGCGGGCGACACCAAAGATGAGCAGGAGCCGCCCGTACTCGCGGGGCGCGGCACCGGTGGCCTGGAGCGCGGCGGCATCGCAGGCCTCCTCCCGGGCGAGGGCGTACTCGCGGCACGCCCGCCGCACGAGCGGGTGGAAGAAGAACACCGTGCGCGCGAGCGCCGGCACCCAGCCGAGCCACAGGTCCCCGCGCCGCACGTGGGCGAGCTCGTGTGCGAGCGCCATGCGCTGCTCCAGCGGGGACAGCGTCTCCAGCGCCTTGCGCGGCAGGATGACCTCGGGGCGCAGCATGCCGAGCGCCAGGGGACTCGGGGCCCGCTCGGAGACGAGCAGCTGGGGGACTCGCGAGAGGCCCAGCTCCCGCGCGAGCGTCGCCGCGGCCTGGTGGAGCGAGGCGTCTTCCAGGGGCCGGGCCTCGCGCCGGATGTGGCGCAGCTGCACGAGCCCTCGGAGCAGCTCCCGCGCCTGCCACATGACGCCGCCGAGCCACACGAGCAGCACCCCCAGCACCAGGGGGGTCCAGTCCGTGCTCGTCCCGGGGTGCACCGGCTTGGGCGGTACGGAGACGGAGGTGGCTTCGCCACCACGCGTCCCTGCCACGGGGAGCGCGAGCCCTTGGGCCGGAGCTGGCGCCGACGCCTCTGCCTTCACGGCGGCCACGGGCGCCTCGGGGGCGGGCAGGAGCGGCAGGCGCACCGAGCCGGGCGCGCACAGGCCCACCAGTCACTTGAGGCCCACCAGCCACCACAACGTGGTGCGCACGGACGCGGGCAGCCTCGGCACCGCGCGCGTGAGTGCCCACACCGCCAGCGCGCAGAGCGCACCCTGCCACGTTACCTGCCAGAGCGTCCGCAGGACTCCGAGCCCGTGCTCCATCACCGCGTGCATCTCCAGGGTGGTGCTCATTCCTCCCCCTCCTTCTTCGACTTGAGCCGGGCGACGGCCTCCTCCAGCTCGCGTAGCTCCTCGTCGCTGACGGTGTCGGCCTGGGACAACCACGTGGCGAAGGGCGACAGCGAACCCGCGAGGGACTTGTTCACGAAGTCCCCCACCACGCCGCGCAGCAGCTCCGCCAGCGGCACGCTCGAGCTGTACTGGTAGACGCCCTCCACCTTGTGCCGGGTGAGGTGTCCCTTGCTGCGCAGCCGCTCCATCACCGTGAGTACGGTGGAGCGTGCCAGCCCTTGCGGCTCACCGAACTTCTCCGCCACCTCGCCCACGGTGACGGGTCCGTGCTCTGCCACCCAGCGCAGCACCACCAGCTCCTGGTCTCCCACCGGCTTCTTCATGTTCCTCACCTGCGTGACTACAAGTGTCGTCACGAAGCAAGGTAGCGGTGACTACTGTTGTAGTCAAGTCGATGGGGCGAGTCTCGTTACGCCGGGGACGTCGTGGGGGGGGGCTCAGCCGTGCTCGCGCTCGAGCACCAGGGGCGTCCAGTCCCCACCCAGGTGGAGGCGGGGCACGGTGACGCTGCCGTCCGAGCCGGCGGTGACGGTGCCGCTGGCCTTGCCAAAGCGCCAGCGGATGCGCTCGCCGGGCAGACAGAGGAAGCGCTGCACCCGGCGGGGCGTCACGTCCACCACGGGCGAGTCGGTGACGCCGGGGCCGAGCACCGCGCGCAGCGGCATCACGAAGCGCCCGGTCGTATCCACCAGGTGACTCGAGTCCCAGCGCAGCGAGCGGTTGAGCAGTCCCGCCACGTCCCCATCCCAGCCGGTGTCGCCGGGCACCTTCGGGTCTCCCGCGTAGCCGGAGTCGTTGCGCCAGGGCTGCCGCCCGTTGCCGCCGCTGCCCGGGTTGCCGTCCCACGAGGAGCGGCTGAAGGCCGGGAAGGCCAGGTCCCTGCGCAGGAAGGTTTGCGTGTCCAGGCGCGCGTTCCAGCCGCGGACCCACCAGCGCGCGCCCAGCCACGGGTCTGTCTCCACATGTCCGCCCTCGTCCCAGACGGCGACGTGGCCGATGTGCTGGGACTGCAGCGTCTCGTAGAAGGAGACGCCGGTGAGGGTGCTGGGCCCCACCACGGAGCCGAAGTGGATGACGGGGTCGTCCTTGCCGTGCTCCAGGAAGAGGAACTGCGAGCGGGCCCCGGGCTCGTCGCGCAGGGCGCGCGTCATGTCCAGGCGGCTCCAGACGCCCAGGCCGTCCGCGTCCGGCACCTCCTCCTCGGGCATGCCCCACAGGGAGGAGAGCTGCGCCAGCCGCCAGGGACGGTGGGCCCTCGCCACCGGTTGCGCGTGCTGGGCGAACACGCCCGCGAAGTGCCGCGCGTCCAGCAGGCCGAGCGTCAGTGCGCCCGCGCCGCCCATGGAGTCCCCCTCCACGAAGACGCGCTCGGGGTCCGCCCCGGGGTAGCTGCGCAGCACCCACTCCAGCAGCGCCAGCACCCGGCGCGCGGTGTACGGCGGCACGGCGCCGGCCAGGGCCGGCCTCCGGGGCAGGCTCTCGGAGTAGCCCCACCAGTAGGTGAGGTGCGGGTCGCTCGGCTCGATGATGAAGCGGTCCGTGCTCACCTGGGCCGAGGGTGGCCAGTTGCCCACGCCGTGCAGGCGCACCGTCACCGGCATGGGGTAGCCAGCAGACGCGGCGAGCGGCACCGTCACCACGGCGGGGAAGGTGCGTCCGGCGTAACCGGGGCTGTCCAGCCACTCGTCCGTGGGCTGCTCCAGCGTCAGGCGCAGGCCGCCGGGCAGCTCCTCCCGCTGGACGATGCGCGGCTCGGGCGGGCGCACGGTGTCGCGCACGGCGATCGTCATCCGCGCCTGCGCCGTGGTGCGGTCGTCCCGGGCGGTGAACGTCACCTCGTGGCGCCACCCGCCCTGGATGAAGTCGGGCTGGAAGGTGAGCGTGCGAGAGGGCTCATCCCAGCGAGCGCCCGGCGGCAGTCCGTCCGCGAAGACGCGGAGGTTGCCGTGTGCGCCCTCCACCTGCACCGTGACGCGCAGCACCTCCGTCTCGTTGACGCTCTGGAGGGGAGGCACCCGCAGCGTGAGGCTCTGGGGAGGGGGCGGCACCCACGGGGCTGTCTCGGACTGCGCGAACGCGGGCCGCGGTGAGTCCAACAGCAGCAGGGACAGCAGGGCCAGGGCCACCGCCAGGTGCCGCGGAATGCAAGACCGGAAACTGCTCCCCCAATGCATGGTGCCACACCCTCACGAGCGGCTTGCGAGGGAAACCGAGTCCCCCGGGCCGCGGTTCGAAGCCCTGCGCTGTCCTCCAGCAAACCGCATGCCCCCGACACGTGGACGGGGCGGGTTCACGGGTGGTCCGGGTGGTACCGGTGCCGGTACGTGGTGCGCCGCGAGGTGAGGTTCGGGTTCTCGAAGAGCTTCACCAGCACGAGCCCCGCGACGAAGCCGCCCACGTGGGCCCAGACGGCCACGCCGCTGCTGACCTTGGCGTTGAGCGGGTCGAGCTGGGGCAGGCCGGCGACGACCTGGAGGCCGAACCAGTAGAGCAGCACCAGCCAGGCGGGCAGGGGGATGATGCGGATGATGATGATGAAGATGAAGAGCATGTTCACCCGCACGCGCGGGTAGAGCAGGAGGTAGGCCCCCATGATTCCGGAGATGGCGCCCGAGGCTCCCACCATGGGGACGGGCGAGGCGGGGTCCACCAGCACCTGTGCCGCCGCGGCCGCCAGGCCGCAGACGATGTAGAAGACGATGAAGCGCAGCCGGCCCATGCTGTCCTCGACGTTGTTGCCGAAGACCCAGAAGAAGAGGCAGTTGCCGAGGATGTGGCTCCAGCTCCCGTGGAGGAACATGGAGGTGAGGGGCGTGAAGAGGTTGATGGGGTTTCGGTCGACCACGCACGACAGGTCGTCCGAGAGCGGCACCTCCAGTCCCACCGGGGCTTGTCCGGTGAGCTCACCCGGGACGAGCCCGTAGTGGCAGATGCTGGAGACGAGGGCCAGGACATTGAGTCCGGCGCCCTGCACGAAGACCCAGGTGGCGCCGATGGCACCGAGCAACAAGTAGGTGACGATCGGCGTGCGGAGTGTGGGGTTGTCGTCGCTGATGGGAATCATCGAAGTCCTCCATCATGTCCATCTCGGAGCAGTGGGGCAGGGAATTCAGCACCTGACGTGTATGGCGCCGGACGTCCTGCCCCGGGGCCGCTTCCCCGATGAGAGGGGCGGTCCTCAGTTTGTCTCCATGGACTCCGTCACCCCCCGTTGTATTCCGTTGCCCGGCCTGCGTGTGCAGGCGCTGGAGGCCGGCCCCGCCGATGGACCGCTGGTGCTCCTGCTCCATGGTTTCCCCGAGCTGTCCGAGAGCTGGCGCGAGGTGTTGCCCCGGCTGGCCAAAGCGGGCTTCCACGCCGTGGCGCCGGACCTGCGCGGCTATGGCGGCACCGACCGGCCCGAGCAGGGGTACGACCTCGAGACGCTGGCCAACGATGTCGTCCAGCTCGCGCGCCACCTCCAGCCGGAGCGGCCCGTGTACCTGGTGGGCCATGACTGGGGCGGGCTCATCGCCTTCCACGTGGCCGCTCGCTACCCGGAGGTGGTGGACCGTCTGGCCATCGTCAATGCACCGCACCCGGCGGTGATGGTGAAGGAGCTCTGGAAGCCCGCGCAGCTCGTGCGCTCCTGGTACATCTTCCTCTTCCAGATTCCGTACCTGCCCGAGCGCCTGCTCTCCGCGTGGGGCGGTGCCCTGGTGCCGCGCATGCTCCGGAGGGCGATGGTGGACCCGTCGCGCGTGCCACCGGGCCGGCTGGCGGAGTACGAGGCGAACTTCTCGCGGCCCGAGGCGGCGCGCGCGGCCCTCGCCTACTACCGCCAGATGTTCCGTCACACCCTGACTCCGCGCGGTCTGCGCGAGGCGAGGAACTACCCCCGCATCCGCGCGCCCCTGCTGGTCATCTGGGGCGAGAAGGACATCGCGTTGCGCAAGTCCCTCACGCAGGGGTTGGAGCCATACCTCGAGCAGCTCCCCACCGTGCGCTACCTGCCCGAGGAAGGCCACTTCGTGCCGCTGGAGGCGCCGGAGAAGGTGGCGCCGCTCCTCGTCGAGCACTTCCTCGCGAGGCGTTCCCAGGAGGAGCGGAAGGCGAGGCGGCCCACGGGGGCGGAGCCACACGGCGAGGGTCCGCAACCCCCGGCGTGACGGAGCCCCGGACTCACTCCTTCAGGTGCAGCTTGCGCACCAGCTCCTCGTACTTCTCCGGCGGGAGGTTGGCCTCGAGGAGCGCCTGCCGGAGCTGCTCGCCCTTCTTGTACACGGCCGAGTAGCCGCACTCGGGGAGGAACTCCGGCAGCGCCGAGTAGACGAGGTTGCGCGGGTAATCCCTGCACATCCCCGGACGGCTGTCGTACGAGTCGCACTGCTTCGTCACGGGGTCGTAGTGGGTGCAGCGGAAGACGAAGAGCCTGTTGCGGCGGTCCTCGCCTGTGTACTCGAAGCCATTGACGAGCCGGTGCCACGTGAGTGTGAGCCAGCGCAGGGAGCGCAGCAGGAACACGGGCCTGCTCACGGCGATGACAGGCGTCTCGCAGCAGCGGCCGCAGCCAGTGCAGGAGCCGGTCAGCCGGTAGCGCGGCTCGCCCCGGGCGCGCAGCAGCAGGCGCGTGAGGGACAGGTCGATGGTGTAGCGGATCAGCGCGAGCCGTTTGATGACGCGGCGGATGGGCCCATCCCTCATGGTGGGGCCAGTCTACCCGAGGAGTCCGTGCTCCTGACGCCCGCCCGGCCGGAGCGCGGGGCCGTTCATGCCGCCTCCTCGCCCTGGAGGTAGGGGAGCACCAGCGTGAACGAGGCCCCTTGCCCCGGTCCCTCGCTGTGGACCTCGATGGACCCGCCCAGCTCCTGGGCCGCCAGGGCACTGGAGTGCAGGCCGAAGCCATGCCCATCGTCGCGGGTAGTGAAGCCGTACTGGAAGATGCGGGTGAGCAGCTCCGGCGCGATGCCCACGCCGTTGTCGCGCACCTCGATGCGGATGTGCTGGGCGCTGGTGCACTCCATCCTCAAGGACAGCCGCCGCGCGTCCTCGGGGACGGTGTCCAGGGCGTTACGGGCGTTGCTCACCAGGTTGACGAGGATCATCAACACCTTGTGCTTGTCCGTCAGCACGGGCGGCAGTGGCGCCAGGTTCCGCTCCACCTTCACCCGGTGGCGCAGCAGCCCGGCCGAGTTGATGCGCAGCGAGTCCTCCACCAACTCCTCCAGGTGCACGGCCTCGTGCAGGCGGGGCGTCCTGGCATAGGTCTGCTGCACCTTCACGATGTCGCCGATGTGCTCGGTGTACCGGCTCACGTCGTCGAGCAGCGAGAGGAGCTCCTGCCGCTCCTCCTGCAGGCTCTGTCCCAGCTTGCCCAGGAATGGCGTCACGTGCTGGCCGCGCTCGTCCCGCGTGAGGAAGGCGCTGAGGTTGGACAGGTTCTGCTCGAGCATGTCCGCGACCCGGCTCACCTGCTCCAGCCGCATCCGGCTCATGCGCTCCTTGGCGAGCTGGGCCGAGGTATGGACGCTGGTGAGCACGTTGCCCACGTTGTGCAGCACGTTGGTGGCGATCTCCGCCATGCCCGCGCGCCGGGCCGTCTGCACGAGCTGCCGGTGGACGTCCTGCAGCTCGTGGGTGCGCTCCTCGACCCGGTGCTCCAGGCTCTCGTTGGCATGGCGCAGGGCCTCCTCGCGGTGCTGGACCTTGTCCGCCATCAGCCGGATGGCCCGGGCCAGCTGGCCCAGCTCGTCCTCGCGCGAGGTGTCCAGCTCGACCTGGAAGTCTCCGGCGGCCACCCGATCCGCAGCCTGGGTGAAGCTCAGCAGCGGGCGGGTTATCTGCTGCCGGAGCACCCAGGACATGATGACCAGCTCCAGGAACAGCGCGAGCGTGCCGAGCAGCAGCACCTGCCGCGCCGCGCGCAACGCCGGCTCGGACACCACGCGTTCGGGCAGCACCGTGACGAAGTTCCAGCCGGGGCCCTCGAGCCGTGCCACGCCGAGGTACTCGTCGAACTCCGGGAGCTCCACCACTCCGTCGTCCGGCGCGCGGGTGCGCACCCGCTCGAAGATGCTCCGCAGGTGGTGCCGTTGCTCCCCGGTGACGCCGTCCTGGGGGGCGTCACCCAGGATGTCGTAGACGCCGGTGGCGCCCTCGCGGGTGAGCTCGGGATGGGCGATGACGCTTCCATCGTCGCGGAAGATCATGTTGTACGTGCCGGGCAGGTGGTCGCTGATGGTGCGGGCCATCAACTCCTCGAGCAGCACGTCATGGCCGATCCGCGCGATGTACTGGCCGTCCATGTCCAGCGGCGTGGAGACCGACACCATCCACTTCTGGGTGACCTGGTCCGCGTAGATGCCGCTCCAGATGGAGCGCCGCGTGGGATTGTTCTCGGGCGTGTGCGTGTCGCCGCCGCGGAACGCGATGGTGTTGCCCAGGTCGTGGCACCAGTTGGGCCGCTCCGGCCAGTAGACGATGATGACCTCTTCGGGCAGCACGACGTAGGTGTTCGTGAAGCGCGTGTGCAGGGCGGGCCCGAACCAGGCCACCACGTCATATGCGGCCAGGATGCGCCGGCGCAGGGCCGCGTCGACCGTCCGGTTCCGGTTGACGATGATTCCCGGCATCTTCGTGCCGTCGAAGCCCTCGACGCGGCTGCGCAGGGTGCCGTCGGGCATCCGCGTGACGAGGCCGTCGAAGCGCGCGCTCACGTCCTCCTGGCCCATGGCACGGAGCCGTTCCTCCAGGGCCTTCTTGAGCGCGGCGTGGTTGTCCTGCGCCAGGACGAAGAGGAGCTGCTCGCGCTGGCTGCGCTCCCCCACGTGCCGCTCCAGCCGCTCGAGGTCCTCGGTGCGTACGGTGTGCAGCAGGTGGAGGTAGCTGAAGAGCGTGGCCAGGGCGACGACCCCGGCGATGCGCACGCCCATCTTGAGCAGCGTCGAGCGGGACAGGGAGGTGGGCGAGCGGGGGAGCGGCATGGAGCGGGCGGGGGAACGTCAGCTATCGAACAGTACGCCTTTTCTGACCGGCCCACCGCTGAAGGGCCGCTTCTGCACCGCGGGCGATCCGGGGGATGTGTTCCAGACGAACCGCCGGGTTCCAGATTTGCTGCAAGGCCTACATCCCTGGGAAGGATGATTTGGCGCAAAGGGACGCTCGTGCTTCAAATTCCCCGTCACTCATTTTCGAGGGGAGTGCCCAATGAAGTCGTCGAGCCGTTCGCCGTGGTCCCTGTCGCTGGTGGTGCTCGCCATCGCGACGCTTGCCGTCGGATGTGCCGCCAGCCGCCGCGAGGCCTACATCCAGGACAAGGCGAGCCAGTACGTGTACCGCAAGCCCATCGCCGAGGTGTGGCCCCAGGTGCGGATGCTGCTGAAGGAGAAGGACCTGCCGCTGCGCGAGTCCCCCGGCGGGTTCGAGATCAGCACCGACTGGCACCCGGTGGGGGCGCCCTCGTCGCTGGGCACCAACTACGTGCGCTACCTGGTGCGCGGCAAGCAGCCCACGCCGGCCATGTGCGCGGTGGAGATCTTCCGGCAGAACCGCACCGAGGCCGGCCAGGGCCCGGTGGACGCGCAGACCGGCCAGCGCCGGGAGCTCGGCACGGACACCACCAATCTGCAGCGGGACATGGAGATGGAGTGGGAGCTGCTGCAGCGCGTGGACCCCGAGGGTGCCAAGGCGCTGCGGGACGAGGCCCAGAAGACCATCAAGTAGCGCTCGCGCTCAGTCGCGCAGGGGCAGCTCCACGGTGAGCCCGTCGTAGGCGACCTCGAGTGGCCCCTTGAACTCCTCGCGGGCCTGGGTGAGCAGCCGCGAGGGGTCCGTGTCATGGCGGCTGGAGAGGTGCGTGAGGATGAGGCGTTTGGCGCCCGCCTCGCGCGCCACCTGGGCCGCCTCGCGCGCCGTCGAGTGCCGCGTCTCCTGGGCGCGCGTCTGCTCGTCGTCAGAGAAGGTGGCCTCGTGGATGAGCAGGTCCGCGTCGCGTGAGGCGCGCACCAGGGACGGGCAGGGCCGGGTGTCGCCGGAGATGACCAGCCGCCGTCCGGGCCTCGGGTCTCCCACTACCTCGTCGGGGCGGATGGTGCGGCCGTCCGGGAGCGTCACCGTCTCGCCCCGCTGGAGCTGGCCGTAGACGGGCCCCGACGGAATCCCCATCGCCTTGGCCTTGTCCAGGTTGAACTTGCCGGGGCGCTCGTCCTCCTGCAGCACGTAGCCGAGCGCGTTGATGCGGTGGTCCACGCCCACGGCGGTGACCGAGTAGCCGCGCCGCTCCACCTTGTCGCCGTCGCGCAGCTCGTGGAACTCCACGGGGAAGGACAGCGTCTCCACGCCCAGGTGCACCGCCTGGTGGAGCAGCCGCCGCGCCGGAGGAGGTCCGTAGAGCAGCACCGGCGTGTCGCGTCCCATCATCCCCAGCGTGCGCAGGAAGCCGATGATTCCCAGGTAGTGGTCCGCGTGGAAGTGGGTGAAGAAGACGGCATCCACGGTGAAGCCGGTGCCAAAGCGCACCATCTGCCGCTGACTGCCCTCGCCACAGTCGAAGAGCAGCAGGTCCGCGTCCGCCTTTACCGCCAACCCGGACAGGTTGCGGTGCAGCGTCGGCTGTGCGGCCGAGGTGCCGAGGAAGGTGAGCCTGAGGATGGACATGCCGGCGCTGCCCACGATGGATGAACCTCCCGCGCAGCGTCCGAGCGCTGGCGACATGTCTCATCTACCAGAGGTTGGGAGAGCCCTCTGCGGCCGTCACTCCCCGAGCGTCCGGAAGTCGTGTGGGTGAGTGTGTGACCTGACGAGGGCCGGGAAAAAGAAATCGGGCGCGTGCGACATCCGGAGGGGGCCCCTGTCTGGCGGGTGAAGCGGCTCCACGGCGTTGCCGGGGAGCGCGACACCCAGAGGGGGAAACGCAATGAAACGGTCGTGGAGCAGTGTGGGAACCCTGATGTTGGGCGCGGGGCTGATGGCGGGTTGTGGCGCGGTGGAGGAGGGGGCGGGCGGGGCGCGGACGCCCCTGGCGCAGGTGGAGCAGGGGCTCGGCGTGGAGTCGGTGGGGTGGGGAGACACCCTCACCCTCGCGGCCAATGGCTCCTACGAGCTGTACGTCGACGGGGCCCTGGTCGGCAGGGATGCACGTTGGCTGGAGGCCGGGACGTACTCCGCGCAGGTGAACGCGGGGGATGTGGTCGCCGTGAGGGTGGAGCGTGGGGTGGGCAGCACGTGGTCGGGCCTGCTGGCCGATATCAAGGTGGATGGGCGTCTGGTGCTGTCCACGGAGCGGCTGTCCTGGCGCTGCACCTCCACGTACACCCCGGGCTGGGAGACGGTGGATTTCAAGGATGACGCCTGGCCGGCAGCGGTCGAACGCACCACCAATTGGGGCTCGCCCTGGGGCCCGGTCGCCGGCATCGGCTCGGCGACGAAGTGGATCGGCCTGGCGGACTCCGCCGCCGTCACCTTCTACTGCCGTGCCACCGTGCTCGGCTGCGGACCGGACGAGGCGCGCGGCAAGCCCGCGAGCTCCAGCGGCTCGGGGGGTTCGGATACGCCGGACAAGGCGTTCGACGGTGACGTGAACACGCGGTGGACCTCCAGCGCGTCGACGGGCTCCTGGGTGCAGGTGGACCTGGGCAGGCAGACGCTGATCGGCCGTGCGGCCGCCATCTGGGGCTGGGACACCCGTTTCGGAACCTCGGCCTCGAGCGTCCTCGAGGGCAGTACGGACGGAGTCGTCTGGAAGCAGCTCGCGGATTTCTCCCAGCCGTCCTCCACCATCGGCACCCGGTTGTTCAGGCCCATCTTCCCGCGGGCGGCCGTGCGCTACGTGCGCATGCGAGGCACCCAGTGGAATGGGGCCACGGGTTTCGTGAATGATCTCCAGCTCTTCTTCCCGTGCAGCCAGTGCGGCGAGGACCAGGCCCTCAAGCGGCGGGTGACGACCTCGGGCTCCTCGAATGGCACCACGGCAGAGCTGGCCGTCGACGGCGACCCCACCACGAGTTGGGAGTCCGATCGGGCCAACGACGGTTGGGTGCAGGTGGACCTGGGCCAGCCGCTCAACATCGAGCAGGTGGACGTGAAGTGGGGCTGGGACATCAGCGGCCAGGTGGGCACCACCGCCTCGAGCGTCATCAAGTACAGCACCGATGGGCTCACCTACCAGACGCTGGAGACCCTCACCCACGACACCGAGACGAGTGGGGATCCGCAGACCATCCTCAAGCCGTTCTCGGCCCGCTACGTGCTCTTCCAGGGGTTGAACTGGAACAACCGCTGGGGCTACCTGGATGACCTGAAGGTCATTGGCTCCTGCCAGACGTGCGGCACCAACCTGGCGCTCGGCAAGCCGGTGACCGCCTCCAGCTCCTGGTCCAGCGAGTATCCCTCCCTGGCGGTGGATGGCCTCTTCAACACGTACTGGGGCGCGGGCATGTCCACCGGTGCGTGGCTCGAGGTGGACCTCGGGCAGGAGTACCCCGTCGCCTACGCCCTGGTGGCCTGGAACTGGGACGCGAACATCGGTGACGACGCCGAGAGCGTGCTCGAGGGCCGCTCGACGACCGGCACCTGGATGCCGCTGGGCAACCTCCGGCACACCGATGCCACCAACTGGCGCAAGCAGGGCCTGTTCTTCCTCCCCGAGACCGTGCGCTACGTGCGCTTCCGCGCCACCCGGTGGAACACCGGCTGGGGCAACGTGAGCGAGCTGCAGGTCTGCACGCTGTAGGCCGTGCGCCTCACAGCGGGCCGAGGTTGAAGTCCAGCTGGCTGCGCACCATGCGAAGGATGCTCTCCATCTCCGAGCCGTCCACGCGCAGCCGCTCCGAGAGCCGGCGGCACGTCTGCTCCAGGATTTCCTGACGTGCCGCCGCCACCCACCGGGCCGCCGTGGCCCGGTGGATGCCATACACCGCCCCGAGCTTGTCGATGCTCAGCCCGTCCACGAAGTACAGCCGCAGCACGTTGCGCCGCTCGCTGGGAAGCGAGGCGATGGCGGCCTCGAGCGCCTCCTTCAGCTCCGCGCGGTAGTGGCGCTTGAAGAAGGCCACCTCCGGGTCGGGCGTGGGGTGGTCGAGCAGCTCCGGCTCGTCGCTCCGCGGCTCCGCGTCCCTCCGCTCGCGCAGGTTGAGCCCCGTGCGCACCGCGGCGATCCGCACCCAGCCTCCGAGGGGGCCTCGCCCCGCGTACTCGGAGATTTTCGCCGGGCGGCCGGGGGCTCCCACGAAGAGCTTCTCCCAGAGCACCTGCCGCACGTCCTCCTCGGCCTCGGAGGGCCCACGCAGGCCGCGCACTGCCGCGTCCACCTGCGGCCCCAGCCGCTCCTCGAAGGACTCCAGGGCCTTTGGCAACCCCCGCGCGCAGGCACAGGCCAGGTACAGGTCCTCCACGTGCAGCGACTCCAGCGCCGCCACCCCGTCCTTCCCCGCTGGCAGGCGCTCCACCACGTGCTGGAGGAAGGCCTCGTCGGGCAGCCCGAGCGCGGGCCAGGTGCTCCGTCCTACCTCCACCGCCCGTTGCAGGGCCTCGCGCAGCCGCTGCGCCTCCTCGAGGGACAGGCCCGATTGTGCCAACCGGGTGAGGATGGGGTCTGCTGCCATGGCGCGTGTCTCGCTTCGGGGACCACTGCCAGTATAGGTCCTCGCTCCATCTGCTCCCAACGCCGTGGCGGACGGCGCACCCGCTGTGCGTCCCACTCGACCTGCTGGCGGCGCCTGCGCTACAGGCACGCCATGAGCGACACCCTCACCGTTGCCCCCACGAGCGACCCGCGCCGCGTGCGCGCGACCGATGGCTCCATCCTCTCCGTGCCCGCCGGGTGGGCCCTGCTGCCTCCGGGTGACGCGGGCCTCACGCGCCGGGTGAAGGCCGCTGGCCCCAGCTGGACGGTGGTGGAGAAGAAGGGGCGGAAGGTGTTCTCACAAGGCGTGTGGGCGCCCGAGGCCCACATCACCGCCGCCCGGGCCGCCTTGGATGTGGAGCGGGCCACACCGGCCTATGCCCGCCGCCGCGAGGCGGACGTGCGCCGGCGCGAGCGCGAGCAGTCCGAGTACGAGGTGGACTTCGCCAACGCGGTGCTGCGCTTCCTGGCCTTCGCGCCGAGCTTCACCGCGCACGCCAAGAAGCTGGCGGTGGCGGTGGCGGCGCATGCCACCCCCGTGGGCAGCGGCACTGTGGCGCGCACCGAGCGCATCCCCATCGAGCGCCGTGCCGAGGCCGCCGTCATCGCCTGGATGCGACACCAGACGACGGCATACGACAACCTCTCCATCGCCCGGGTGAAGGGCGCGCGCCGGGAGGTGCGCCGGGAGCTGGCCGAGGTGTCCCGAGCGGTGTTGGACCTCCACCGCCGCGACGTCCCCCACGCCGTGCCCGCGTGTCCCCTGTGCAAGGCCCTGGCCCGGCTCGGCGCTTCCGCCCCGTAGTGTTTGTGTTCCCGGTCGTCAGTCTTCTTCCTTCCATATGTCTGGCGGCGCCGCGGGGGGTTGCCGGCAGCGTGCCACCGAGGGAAGGCCTGGATGCTCATCTGGCATCCTCAGGCCGACGCGCTCCGCCAGAACACCCAGTGCCAGCCCCTCCACACAGACCTTTGCCTCGGTGGCCCAGGTCTCCTGGGGCAGGCGTCCCCGCTCGCGCAGGTGGGCGTAGCGCTTGAGTTGTGCCGACACCATTCGCTGGAGCGCCTCCTGGAAGCGCTTCTCCTCTCGTGCCAGCAGGGCCTGGCACACCTCGAGCCGCGGCTCCTCGGAACCCTGGAGGACCGCCTCGAAGCGATCGAGGGCTTTGTGTGCCTCGGGCGCTGGTTGGCCCAGCAGGCAGTGGTCCATGAGGAATCGGACATAGAGAAAGTCCTCCTCATACTCGCTGTCCGTTCGCCGAGCGCGCGGGGCACGGACGGCCAGCTCCCGGGCGCCCTCCAGGTCGAACGCGGCCAAGGCATCGAAGAACGGTGTCGCACGACTGAGCGCCACGGGCCATGCGCCGTCCGCGGGAGCGCCGAGCGCCAGGAGCGCCCTGCCGCTGCGGTATAGGTGGGACTGGAACGCCTCGGTGTCACAGAGCAGCAGGAGCGAGCCGATGCCGATGCGCCTGTGGTTGTGGCAGAAGGTGAGGAGCGCTTGTGGGTCGCCCCCGCCCTGGAGCAGCCGGGGGAGGAGCTTCTGGTTGCCGTAGCGGGCGTTGCTCACGAAGACGGGGAGGAACTTGTTGCTCATGCCTGGCCTCCCGGGGCGCGAACGCGAATGGCGCCGACCTCCCCGTGCTCCGCGCTGGAGACAATCACCGCCTGCTCCCCCATGGCGTACTTCCGGGCGAAGGCACGAGTGGCCATGCAGACCCCCACGGCGCCGCTGGCCGCCCCCACGTCTCCGAGCGAGGTGCAGGGCAGCAGCAGCCGGGTCCTCTCTCCCAGCCGGTTTCGCAAGCGCACCTGGACGGAGCCCCAGGCCCGGGCGCGCCATTCCTCTCCATTCAGGTCGGAGATCAGGTCCCCCACGAAGTCGCCCGCGGGAGTCTGGGGAAGTACCTGCTCGAGGGTCCGTGTCAGTATCTCCCCCGTACTTGGCTGCCCCGCCATGCGAGAGCCCGCCTCACTGCCGGTGGCCACCGCTTCGATGGTCGCGAGCACCGGGGCACCTCGCTGGCGGGCGGCCTGGGGGAGCTCCACGAGCAGGCAGGCGCCGGACTCTCCTGGCATCAGCCCCGCGGGGTGGTCCGGCGTCTTCAGCCGTCGGTGCACCAGAAGCCACTCCAGGCTGGTTTCGTCGAGGTAGGAGTCCAGGGAAAGGACCACGAGCCGCTCCACCTGCCTCGCGGCCAGGAGTTGCTGCGCGAGCTGGAGGGCGGCGGCGGTGCCCGCGTGTCCGGCGTGGACGAAATGGACGGATTTTCGTGGCCATTCCAGGCCCAGGAGTTGGCCGAGGCGCTCCAGCCAGGAGGACTTCATGAGGTCGGGCCCGAAGTCCTGGACCTCGAGGTAGCGCGCCGGGTCCAGGTGAGGCAGGACGCATAGCCAGCCCGTCTGGCTCCAGAAGCGGACATCGGATGTTGGGGGGAGATGGGCAGTCTCCCGCAGGTCCGCCACGCAAGCTTGGGCCAGTTGCAACCACCGCCCGAGCGGCCCGAAGCCGTCGGTCAGCTCGGGGATGGGGTGGCCCAGGAGAGGCACGGGTTCCAGCTGCTCCTGGTCGGTGACGTAGACATCGTGCAGGGGCCGGGGACGGGTGAGCCCCGCACGGATGGCGGCACAAGAGGAGGCGACGCCCCAGCCCAGGCTCGACACCATCCCCAGTCCTGTCAATGCCAGCGGCATGCGAGTGCTCCAGAGGAAGCTACGCGCTGGTCGAGAACTCGAGCGGCTTGAGATGGACGTTGGTGAAGCCCTTCTCCTTCAGGGCCTGCGCCAGGGGCTCCGAGACGATGTAGACGGAGGGTTCCTCCTTGGGCCGGAAGAGGGCCGGGAGGTTGGCGCTCTTCTTCGGGTCGAGCATGTAGCGGGCGACGTGGATGACTCCTCCCTCCGGCCCTATCTTCACCCCGCTGGCGACCGGGTCCAGACAGTCATGGGTGCCAATGGGGTTGATGAAGAAGTAGTCCCGGCTGTAGAGGCGCTTGCGGTGGTCGTACAAGTCGAAGGGCAGGTACTCCACTTCAATGCCCTGGCAGTGCGTCGCGATGACCTCCTTCATTTCTGAATGGACGATGAGGTAGCTGTTCGTATTACCCACAAGGGAGGACAGCTTGATACCGGGGTGGTCCTCTCTCAAGGAGACCTTCGCTTCCTTCGGGTAGAAGCGGCGGGTGCTATCGCCAAAAGCCATGCAGTAGCTGCGCAGCTCCATGCCCTCTGGAGGCCCATCTGTCAGGCCGAGTTCCGAGTCGTTCAGGTTGCCGAGGGTTTCGAGTTCAAAGAATCGCACGGTCAGTCTTCCTGGTTGACGGTTATCGCGAACGTGTGGAGGAGGACGAACGCATTTTCTCTTGCAACGCTTCTACGTGCTGGTCGAGAACTCGAGCGGCTCGAGATAGACGTTGGTGAAGCCCTTGTCCTTCAGGGCCTGCGCCAGGGACTCCGAGACGATGTAGGCTGCGGGCTTCTCCTTCGGTCGGAAGAGGGGCGGGAGGTTGGCGCTCTTCTTCGGAGCGAGCACGCGGCGACCGACATGGATGACGCCTCCTTGTGATCCGATCTTCACCCCGCTGGCGACCGGGTCCAGACAGTCAAGGGTGCCAATGGGGTTGATGAAGAAGTAGTCCCGGCTGTAGAGGCGCTTGCGGTGGTCGTACAGGTCGAAGGGCAGGTACTCCACTTCGATGCCCTGACAGTGCTCAGCGATGACCTCCTTCATGTCTTTGTGGACGATGAGGTAGCTGTTCGTGTTGCCCAGCAGAGAGGACAACTTGATGCCGGGGTGGTCCTCTCTCAAGGAGACCATTGCTTCCTTTGGGTAATAGGGGGTAGCGCGCCTGCCTCGGGCCATGCAGTAGCTGCGCAGTTCCATGCCCTCCGGAGGCCCATCGGTCAAGGCGAGCTCCCGGTCGTTCAGGTTGCCGAGGGTTTCGAGCTCGAAGAATTGCACGGTCGATCCTCTTCTTTGACGGATTATCGGGGACTTGCGGGGGAGGGCGGACGCATCATCTGCCCCAGCGCTTCGATGGAGGTGACTCCGTGGACGCGCCGGGCGCTGGCGACCTCGCCGTAGGTTTCTCTGGACACCTCTTCGATGGCCTCCGCGAGTTCCTTGTACCTAGGTTCGCCGCCCTCTTCATCATGCTTATCCATTATCTGCTCGAGAGCTGCCCGAAGATGCTCGTCGAGCTTGCGCTCGACGTACTCGTCATAGGCGGTGTGGTTGCACTGCTTCGTCTCCCGGTGGATGGGGAGCTGGAGCAGGTCGCCCACGCGCTCGTCCATTGGCAGGATGATCATGTTGTCCTTGTGGTGGACGTTGTAGGGCGCGTCGAGCACCTCGCTCGCCACCCGGATGGCCAGTTCCGGCTTGGGGAAGACCTTCAGAATCACGGCGCGCAGCGTGGCGTCCGGGACGACGTGATGGGCCTCGTGGTAGTAGGGCTTGTTGCAGTCCCACTTGAAGTTGTACTTGCCCCGGGCGACGTCCCAGTCTCCCTCGCGCGGCTTCTGGACCTCGTGCCGGTACATGCCCTTGTTGTCGGACGAGAGCGCCGCCGTCTCGCCGCGCTTCGCCAGCCTGGTGACGGCCTTCGCACCACCCCGGAAGAGCAGCGCCCAGCGTCCGTCGCCCAGCGAGCGCAGCTGCTCGTCCGTCACCTCGTACTGGCTCGCCTTCTCCAGCGCCTTCTCGAAGGCCTGCCAGCGGTGGGAGCAGGAGCAGTTCTCCTTGTACGGAGGCTCGTGCTTCGCGATGCACTTGCCCCCGCTCGGCCCTCCCGCGGTGTGGTGTGGAACAGGCTTCTCCAAGAGCTCCAGGTGCTTGTTGGACTTGCCCATGTTCGTGGACGCTAGCGAGCCGTTGGAGGATGGGCAATCCGCGGCGGGCGCGTCTCGCCCTGCCGGCTCCGATGCGGTAGACTTGTGCCTCGGAGGTGGACCGTATGGCAGTCAACACTGGCGTCAACAAGATGTCCGTGGTGACCAAAGACAGCAACGGCACCACGGTGGCCTTCCCGGACGTGTGCAAGACGCCCAGCCCCGGAGGTCCCGTCCCCATTCCTTACCCCAACGTGGCGAAGTCCTCGGACACTGCCAAGGGCACCAAGAAGGTATCGGTGGGCGGCAACCCGGTGTGCGTGAAGGATTCCAACTTCAGCACCAGCACTGGCGACGAGGCGGGCACCGCCGGCGGTGGTGTGGCTTCCAGCAAGACGAAGGGCAAGGCCGAGTTCGTCAACTTCTCCTTCGACGTGAAGTTCGAGGGCAAGAATGTGGCACGGGCCATGGACCTGATGCTGCACAACGACAAGAACACGCCTCCCTTTCCTGTCATGCAGGGCCCTGTTATCGCCAACGGCAAGGGCCCGGGTAAATCCAAGTGTCTCGTCTGTGATCACGACGTCTAGGCGTATCCACCCAGGAGCGCGGCAATGAGCGAGTACCTCGACAAGAAACGGCTCCTCCCGGAGTCACGGACCCAGGAACCCATCCTGGGCAGCCGGGCCGGGCAACTCATGGGGGCCGAGGCCTCCGGCGCGCTGCTCGTCGACTTTCCGGGGAACACCGCTGGCCCCGTGCCCGCGAGGCTCGCCGTGGTGGTCGACACGAAGACCCTCCAGGCGGCCGTCGTCCAGCGGCAGAAAGTGGTCCTCCTCTTCGAAAACGGGGATCCCCGTCTGCCCTTCATCATGGGCCTCATCCAGGAGCCCAGCGCGACGCCACTGCTGGATGCCCTATTGGAGAGCCCACCTCAACCGTCCGCCCCACCCATGGAGGCCCGTGTGGATGGCAAGCGCGTGGTCATCGAGGGCCAGGACGAAGTGGTCCTCAAGTGCGGTGAGGCCAGCATCACCCTGCGCCGCAATGGCAAGGTCATCGTGAAGGGCACCCAACTGGAATCCCGGTCCCTCGGCGTCCACCGCATCAAGGGCAGTACGGTGGAGATCAACTAGCGCGCCATGTCCGTGCACACCGAGCGACCGCTGCGTTGGGAGGTCCACGAAGAATATCTCGATGAGGCGGCCTTCCGCTGGAGCCAGTGGGAGAAGTCGCTCGACTCTCCTGATTATGTGTTGGCGGAGGTGTCGGAGCTGGAAGAGGCCCTGGCGGCGCACGTGGATGGCCTGGTGTTGGGGGGAGAGCGGGTGGCCCGGCGTCTGTTGGAGCCGGCGCTGGCGGAGGACGAGCCCGAGCGCATCGTGGCCGCGGCCCTGGCGCTCCTCGGAGGCGAGACACCTTCCGGCTCCGCCGCGGTGTTCACCGCGCTTCGCCAGGCCAGACCTCCCGTGAGTGCTGCCTTCCAGCGCGCGCTGGAACTGGCCACCCCCCAGTCCATTCCCGCCGACCTCCCGTCCCTCCTGAAGGAGGAGTCCACCCCGGAGCTCCTCGCCCTGGTGCTCGACACGTTGGGAGTGCAGGGACTCGCCACGGCGCCGCTGTGCTCGCCTTTCTTCACGCACCCCAATCCCCAGGTAGCCGCCGCCGCCCTACGCGCTGCCGGCAGCATGCGTTTGCCGCTAGACCCAGGTGTGCTCCGGCGCGCGCTCGGCTCGGTCGAGCCCATGCTGCGCGATGCCTCCATCGTCGCGGGGCTGCTGGGCGGCCACCGGGATGCATGGCTCGCCTGCCAGGCCGTGGCCGGGTCACGCGCTCCCAGCAGTCGGCTGCCTCTGTTGCTGCTGGCCATGGGCGGCGATGAGAGGGACATGAAGCGGCTGCTGGAGTTGCTCTCCGACGAGTCGCTCCGTCCAGACGTACTATGGGCGCTCGGCTTCTCCGGCAGGGTCGCCGCCGCCGAGGCCTGTCTGGAGTTGATGCGGCAGGCGTCCGTCGCGGCGTTGTCGGGTGAGGCCTTCAGCGCCATCACTGGGTTGCGTATTGAAGGACAGTACGCCGCCGAGCGCCAGGAGCCGGAGGCAGAAGAACTCGTCCCCCTGGAGCAGGAGGACCTCGACGCCGACCTTGTGCCCCGGCCCGAGGACTCGCTACCGCTGCCCCAGGTGGATGCCGTGGCCTCATGGTGGAAGGAGGCGCGCTCCGGAATGGACGCACGGAATCGCTACCTCTCGGGGCAGCTTTTCACACCGCGGGTTCTGCTCGACGCACTCTCCAGCGCTCCCATGCGTCGCCGCCATGCTCTGGCCCTGGAATTGGCGTTGCGCAGCCGGGGCGCCTTCCATGTGCAGACGTGTGCGTTCGTGGAGCGTCAGGTGAGTGCATTGCAACGGGCTCGCTCAGCCACGCCCTCCACCTTCAGCCGTCCCTTCGCCGAGGGACTCCACAGTTGATTTGTGTATGATGTTTTGTTATTTTGTTGATAAGGATGGCTGATGTTGTTACTGACTCGTGATTCAGAAACCCCCTGGCGGTTTCTGACCGGCGGGTTAGTAATGGGCGCGTCATGGCCCGTCCTGCGGATCCCCACGCCCGTGCAGCACTCATCGCCGCCGCGCGAGCGGAGTTCTTGAAGAAGGGCATCCGCGGTGCGCGCATCGAGGACATCACCGCCGCGTGTGGGCTCTCCAAGGGCGCTTTCTACCTGCACTACTCCTCGAAAGAGGCCCTCTTCAGCGAGGTGGTGGGCGAGTTCGCCGCGGCGATGCAGCAGCTCATCGACCAGCGCATCGGGGAGACGGATCGCTTCTTCGCCGAGCACGGCCCGGTGGAGGCGCACGACGTGGCCGAGCGCTCCGAGCGCTACGAGCGCATGGTGGCGATGAACACCGAGGCGGACCTGGGCACGCTGGAGTTGATGTGGGCCTACCGGGACGTGGTGCACGTGCTCATGCGCGGCAGCCAGGGCACGGACTTCGAGTCGCTGATGTGGGGCATGGTGGACCGCGAGGTGACGCGGGTGACTCAGGAGTTCCACCGGCTTCAGCTCACTCTCGCCTGCCGTCCGGACGTGCCGGCCACGGTCATCGGCTCGCTCATCGTCGGCACCTACCTGTTGCTGGCGCAGCAGATGAGCCAGATGGAGCGCAAGCCGGACCTCAAGTCGTGGGCGGGCTCCATCCACCGCCTCATTCGCGAGGGCAGCCTGCCGCCTGGCTTCCACGCCAGCCGCGCGCCCGAGCCGAAGACGAAGCTGAAGCCGAAGACTTCCCCGCGCCGGCCTCAAGCCCGCGCGCTTTCTCGTACCCGTAGCACCCCGAGGTCATGACCGTGAAACTCTCCAGGACGCCGCTCGTTGCTGGGCTCGCCGCTGTGGGCATGGCCGCCACCGCGCTTCCCCTCTCCGGCTGCAAGGCCGACGCAGCCCCGCCCCCCACGGCCACCAAGGCGGCCGCGGCGGAGCTTCCGTCGGTGACGCTCGCCACCCCGCGCTCGGTGCAGAGCTCGCAGCGCGAGGAGGTGACGGGCACGCTCTTCCCCGCCCAGGCCCTGCAGGTGGGCTTCGAGGTGGGTGGCCGCCTGGACAAGGTGCGCGTGAAGAAGGGCCAGACGGTGCAGGAGGGCCAGGTGCTCGCGCAGCTCAATGCGGAGATCGCCGATGCCCAGCTGGCGCAGGCCCAGGCCTCGGTGGCCGCCGCCGAGGTGAGCGCCGCCATGGCCGCCGACGTGGCCGGGCGCAACGCGAAGCTGCAGCAGCAGGGCAACGTGAGCGACCTGCAGAACCTCACCACCACCACGCAGGCGAAGCAGGCCGAGGCGCAGCTGCTCGCGGCCAAGGCGCAGCTCGCCCAGGCGCAGGCCGGCCGCCGCAAGCACGACCTCAAGGCGCCCTTCGCCGGCACCGTCACCGACGCCCCCGAGCAGGTGGGCGCCATCGTGGGCCCGGGCGCGCCCCAGTTCTCGGTGGAGAACCTGAGCACCCTGCTGCTCAAGACGACGGTGGCCGAGTCCATGCGCTCGCGCCTCAAGCCGGGCGCCTCGGTGCGCGTGGAGGTCATCGGTGGCGGCGCCTCCACGGACGAGGCCGTCATCCGCACCATCATCCCCTCGGCGGACCCGGCCACGCGCCGCATTCCGGTAGACATCCTGGTGCCCAACAAGGATGGCCGCTTCGTGGCCAACACCCTGGCGCGCGTCATCCTCCCGCTGGGCGATGCGCTGGAAGCGCAGTCCCTCCCCACCAGCGCGCTGTCCTCCTCGGGCGGGGACCACGTCTACGTGGTGGGCCCCTCCGGCGAGGTGCGCCGCGTGGACGTCCAGGTGCTCGAGCGCGGTGTGCGCGAGGTGGTGGTGAAGGCCGCCGCCCCGCTGGACAAGGTCATCGAATTCCCCGCGCCGTCCCTCTCCGAGGGTACGCGCGTCTCCGTGAAGTAACCCTCGCCGAAAGATTCCAGGGCGTCCCCCATGATCCTCAGTGACGTCTCCATCCGCCGGCCGGTCTTCACGGCCATGCTCTCCCTCTGCCTCATCGTCCTCGGAGTGATGGGGTACACCCGGCTGGGTACCGACCTCTTCCCGGACATCTCCATCCCGGTGGTGGTGGTCAACACCGTCTACAAGGGCGCGGGCCCGGGTGAGATCGAAACCCAGATCATCAAGCCCATCGAGGATGCCGTCGCGGGCATCAGCGGCGTGGACAAGATCCACTCCTGGAGCCGCGAGAACGTCGCCACGGTGGTGGTGCAGTTCAAGCTGTCCGTCGACCTGGACAAGTCGGTGCAGGAGGTGCGTGACAAGGTCTCGGGCATCACCAACAAGCTGCCTCAGGACGCGGATGCACCGGTGGTGGGCCGCGTGGACATCTCCGCCGTGCCCGTCCTCACCTACGCGGCGAGCGCGCAGGCGGACTCGCGCACGGTGCGTAAAATCATTGAGGACAAGCTCAAGCCCTCGCTGGCGCAGCTCGAGGGCGTGGCGGACGTGCGCATCAACGGCGGCGACGTGCGCGAAATCCAGGTGGATGTGGACCTGGACAAGGCGCGCGCGGTGGGCGTGTCCGTGATGGACGTGGCCCAGCGCATCGGCTCGGAGAACCTGGACCTGCCGGCGGGCCGTCTGCAACTGGGGCCCACCGAGCTGACGGTGCGCTCGCTGGGTAACTTCCGGAACGTGGACGAGCTGCGCCAGCTCCCGGTGGCCCAGAGCCGTACGGGCGCCCAGGTGCGGCTGGAGGAGATCGCCACCATCACCGACGGCGCGGCAGAGCGGCGCACCACGGCGCGCCTCAACGGCGCGGATGCCGTCATCCTCGAGGTCATCAAGCAGCCCGGCTCCAACACCGTGGCGGTGAGCGACGCGGTGAAGAAGGCGATGGACAAGCTGATACCCACCCTGGGTCACGGCTTCCAGACCCGGCTGCTCATCGACCAGTCGGTGGACATCCGCGAGAACGCCCACGAGGTGTGGGTCGCCCTCCTCTTCGGCGGCGCGATGGCGGTGCTCATCATCCTGATGTTCCTGTTGGACCCGCGCGGCACCTTCATCTCCTCGCTGGCGCTGCCCACCTCCGTCATCGGTACGTTCTTCGTGATGTACCTGCTGAACTACTCGCTCAACCAGATGACGCTGCTGGCGCTCTCGCTGGCCATCGGTCTGCTCATCGACGACGCGGTGGTGGTGCGCGAGGCCATCACCCACCGCCTGGAGCAGGGGGAGGATCCGGTGAGCGCGGCCTCCAACGGCACCAAGGACGTGGGCCTGGCGGTGCTCGCCACCACGCTGGCCCTGGTGGCGGTGTTCATCCCGGTGGCCTTCATGCCCGGCATGGTGGGCCAGTTCCTCCAGCAGTTCGGCATCACCATCTCGGTGGCGGTGCTCATCTCGCTCTTCATCTCCTTCACGCTGGATCCGATGCTGTCCGCGCGTCTGGCGAAGCAGCGCAAGCCGGGCGAGCACCACCACGAGAACGCGGTGGCCAGCTCCATCCGCCGCTTCCTGGACGGCACCGAGCGCGTCTACTCGGGCATCCTGCGCTGGGTGCTCGACCACAAGTGGCTCACCACGGGTATCACCGTGCTGGTGATGGTGCTGTCCTTCGGGGCCGCCAGCCGCCTGGGCATGGAGTTCCTCGCGGCCGAGGACCGCTCGCAGTTCATCGTGCAGCTCATCCTGCCGGATGCCTCCAGCCTGGAGCAGACGGGCAACCGTGTGGCGCAGGCCGAGAAGATCCTCAAGACCATCCCCGAGGTGACGGACATCTATTCCATCGTCGGAGACAACGGCGATGTGAACAAGGCGCGCATCCGTGTCATCACCAAGGACAAGCAGTCGCGCAAGCGGGGCATCCAGGCCCTCAAGGACGAGGCGCGCGAGCTGCTCACCCCGGCGCTGCCCGCCACCCGCATCAACCTGCAGGATCTGCCCGTCATCGATGGCTTGGGCGGCGACTTCTTCCCCATCATGGTGCGCGTCACCGGCCCGGAGCTGGAGACCGTCCGCCAGGAGGCCGAGCGCATCGCTCAAATCCTGAACGACATCCCCGGCACCGCGGACGTGCGCGTGGAGTTCAACCCGCCCAAGCCGGAGCTGGCCATCGAGGTGGATCGGGCACGCGCCAAGGACCTGGGCGTGAGCGCCGCGGCCATCGCCATGCAGATGCGCATGGCCATCGGCGGTGACGTGGCCGCCAAGCTGCGCGAGGGGGTCGACGAGACGGAGATCCGCGTGCGGCTGAGCGAGCGCGACCGGGCCACGCCCGAGCGCGTGCGGCAGATTCAACTCGCCACGCCCAAGGGGCTCGTCCCGGTGACGGACGTGGCGAAGGTGGAGCTGCGCGACGGGCCGAGCGTCATCGAGCACGAGAACCGGCAGCGGCAGGTCGCCGTCTTCGCCCAGCTCGGGGGCGCCCCCCTGGGTGACGTGGCGGCGAAGCTCAAGCAGAAGGTGGCCGAGAAGCCGCTCGCCCCGGGCTACTCGCTCATCTACGACGGGCAGATCAAGATGATGACCGAGCAGAACGATGCCTTCAGCACGGCGTTCCTGCTGGCCTTCGTCTTCATCTACATGGTGCTCGCCAGCCAGTTCGAGTCCTTCAAGCACCCCTTCACCATCATGGTGTCGCTGCCGCTGGCGCTGGTGGGCGCGCTGCTGGGCCTGTTCTTCGGCGGCTTCCATGTGTCCATGGGCGCGATGATCGGCATCATCCTGCTGATGGGCCTGGTGACGAAGAACGCCATCCTCCTGGTGGACGGCGCGCTGCAGTACCTGCGCGAGGGGAGCACGGTGGACGAGGCGCTGATGAAGGCCGGCCCGCGCCGCCTGCGCCCCATCCTCATGACGAGCGCCGCCATGGCCATCGGCATGGTGCCCACCGCCATCAGCAAGGGCGTGGGCTCCGAGTTCCGCGCCCCCATGGCCATCGCCGTCATCGGCGGTGTCATCACCTCCACCTTCCTCACGCTGCTGGTGGTGCCCGTCGTCTTCGCCGCCATGGAGCGTCTGGGTTTCTTCAAGAAGGTGCAGAAGAAGCCGGAAGAAGCCGCCCCCTTGCCTGTTCAAGAGCCACAGGCTCAGCACACCGGCCGTGCCGCGTAAGCGGCCCCCGGGCTCTCTGCCCCTTCCCCCGTTCGTCATCTGAGTACCGCACCATGTCCCTCCGAATCGCTGCCGGGTCCGTCCGGCGTCCCCTGTCCGTCGTCCTCCTCGCCGCCCTCTCTCCGCTCGGCGCGCTCGCCCAGGCGCCCGTGGCCACCGGGGAGACACCCCAGCCGGTGCCTCCTCCGCAGCCCACCCTGGCGGCGGCTCCTGCTCCCGGCACGCTGCGGACGGTGACGCTGCAGGAGGCGCTCTCCCTCGCCGCGAAGCAGAGCCCGGACGTGGCCGCCGCTCGCGCCCAGGCCGCCGTGGTCGCCGCCGGAGTCCGCCGCGCCTGGACGGCCTGGCAGCCCGAGGTGACCGTTGGTGCCCAGTACGTCCGCTCCAGCGCCGAGGCCTCGCTGGACCTGGGTCAGTTCGTCGGGCTGGTGGGTGGCGTGTTCAACCTCGTGCCGGTCAATCCGCAGATCATCCCGGAGCCCGTCGTCATCACGGCGAAGGACTCGCGCTACGCGTCGGCGACCATCTCCCAGCCCCTCTTCACCCCGGCCGGCGCCTTCCTCATCGGCCCGGCGAAGGCGGGCGCGGAGGCGGCGGAGCTGGGCGCCCTGGAGGCGCGCGAGCAGGTGCTGCTGGCCGTGGCGCGCACCTACCTGGGCTTGCAGGGCATCACCCAGCTGATGGACGCGGCGCGCGAGGCCGAGTCCGTGGCGCTCCAGCGCGAGGGCGAGGCCAAGGCGCAGCTGGGAGTGGGCATGACGGTGGAGGCGGCGCTGCTTCGTGCCCAGGCGGAGACGGCCCAGGCCCGCGTGCAGCTCGCGCAGCTCTCCGGCCAGAACGTGCAGCTGCTGGCGATGCTGGGCGCGCTGGTGGGCGAGCCCATACAGCCGGCCCCGCTCGATGCTCCGGGCCCGACGTGGGACATTCCCACCGACGACAAGAGCCCCTGGGAGGACACGTACGCGGTGCGCTCGGCGGCCAAGGCGGTGAAGGCCAACGAGGGCAAGGTGACGTACGACCGCTTCTCGTGGCTGCCGAGCGTGGTGGCCCAGGCCCGCGGCCTCTACAACTCCAACGCCGGCTTCACCGGGACGAACACCAGCTACGAGCTCTCCGTGGCGGCCTCGTTGCCGCTGTACGACCGCGGGCAGCGCTACGCGGCGCTGCACGAGGACCAGGCGCGGCTGAACCAGGCCAAGGCGCAGTATGAGTCGTCGCGCGCCAAGGCCCACGCCAACTGGGTGGCGGCGAAGGCCAACCTGGAGGCCGCGCAGGCCGCGCTGGCCCAGGCCGAGGCCCAGTCTCAGCTCGCCGCCCGGGTGCAGCAGCAGGTGTCGGCCGCCTTCAAGGCCGGGGTGTCTACCAGCCTGGAGATGTCGGACGCGGACACGCGGCGCTTCCTCGCCGCCAGCTCCGCGGCCCAGTCCCGGGCCACGGTGGAGATCCGCCGCGCCGAGCTGGCCGCCGCCGGGGGCCGCATCGCCGCCTCCATCGAGCAGCCGGAGCAGAAGTAGACTCGGGGCCCGGTAGAGGAGGGCCCTGAACGTGAGCATGCCCTGGACGCAGGCGTGGTGAGCCCGGACGCGCCCCCGGAGCCGGGGCTGCTCTCGGTGGACCTCGGGCTGCGCTCGGGGCTGGCCCTCTTTGGTGCGGACGGGCGGTTGCGCTGGTACCGCTCGCAGAACTTCGGCTCCCAGTCCCGGCTCAAACGCGCGGTGCCCGCCGTGCTGCACTCGGCAGGGCCACTCGCCTGGTTGGTGCTGGAGGGCGGAGGGCCCATCGCCGAGGTGTGGGAGCGCGAGGCCATGCGGCGGGCGCTCCCCGTGTTGCGCGTGTCCGCCCAGGACTGGCGGGCCCGGCTGCTGTACGCCCGCGAGCAGCGCAGCGGTGGCCTCGCGAAGGACGCGGCCGGAGTGCTCGCGCGCCGGGTGATTGAATGGTCCGGTGCGCCCCGGCCCACCTCGCTGCGGCACGATGCGGCCGAGGCCGTGCTGCTCGGGCTGTGGGGCGCGCTCGAGGTGGGGTGGTTGGAGCAGGTGCCGCCCGAGGTCCGCAGGTAGCGAGGGGCCCGCTCAGGCCCGCTTGGAGCTCTCTCCCGTCACCACCGCCGAGCCAATGAGGTGCGCCAGCCGCAGCGCCTCCGGCACGTGTCCCCGGTCCGTGAGCCGCTGGAGCGCTTCCGCCACCCAGGCCGGCTCCGCGCCCTGCACCTGGAAGGTGAAGCCTCCGAGCTGATGGATGGGCCCGGCCCGTCTCAGCAACTCCAGCCGCCGCTCCGGCCGGGGCAGGTGGCGCAGCGCGCGCTCCATCGCGTCCAGGTCCGGCAGCCGCCGCATCACCGACACGCACGGCTTGCCCAGCGTGTGCGCCAGCCTCGGCAGGTCCACCATGTTGAAGCCGCCGAAGGCGATGCCATCCAACAGCACCAGGTGCAGCTGCGGCAGGAACTTGCCCCCCACCAGCAACCGGCACACCTCGTCCGTCGCCGTCCACCCGTCCTTGCGCACCCGTCCCCAGACGAGCCCCTCGAAGCGCGTGCCGGCGCACACCACGCCCACCAGCGGCACCCTCGCGCCGGGGCGCTTGGTGAAGGGGGCGTCGTCGAAACCGGCGGCTCGAGGCAGGGACGGAAGACGGGGGGTCATTCAAAAGGAAGAGCCCGACCTCATGAGAGGTCGGGCTCCAGGAATCATCACAGAGTGTGGGACTACCCCGCGGCGCGAACGTTCTGCGCCTGGAGGCCCTTGGGGCCCTTCGTGACCTCGAACTCCACGCGCTGCCCCTCGGCCAGGGTGCGGAAGCCATCCATATTGATGGCGGTGTGGTGGCAGAACACGTCCTCGCCACCTCCGTCCTGCGTGATGAACCCGAAGCCCTTAGCGTCGTTGAACCACTTGACCGTACCAGTTGCCATGAATCGTTCTTCTTTCGTCACAGCGGCGGCACCCGAGCCGCCGTTCCCCACCCGGACTTGAGCAGGGGGGCTCTGGCGTAGTCTGTCCACTCCTGAATGTCGAGGGGGCGGTTCCCCCAAGTGTTCAGGTTCGAGCAGCGTTGATGCCCGACTCCAGGGCATCCACGTCCGCCGAGGTCAGCTCGGGCGCCTCACCCGAGGGCGGCTCGAAGCCGGCGCGGCCGAGCTGCTTGGTGCCGAACTGGGGGAAGAAGGGCGCCAGCACATAGACGCGGAAGCACCACCCGAAGAAGCTGCTCTGGTTGAGCTCCGGGTTGATCTCCGGGGCCAGCTTCGCGTGCAGCTGGGGCAGGGTGCTCCAGTGGGCGCCCGGCACCTCGTGGTGGGCCGAGTGCAGGCCGTTGTTGAAGAGCAGGAAGTTGATGAGCTTGCCGTCGAAGCTGCGCGAGTGGTCGTGCTCGCTCCAGGCGTCCGCGTGGACGTGCTGGATGTAGTTGAAGAACATGATGGTCCACAGCGCGAAGAGCGCCGGGATGAGGAAGGCGAAGCCCCACACCATGATGCCGCGCCCCAGCCCGTGCCACGCGATGGCCACCCCGAGCAGCGCCAGGTGCAGGCCCGCCCACATGCAGTACTGGGTGATGATCTGCCGGTAGAGCGTGGGGTTCGACTGGCGCGCCTTGGCGATGTACTGCTTGATGGGATCGCTCTGCCAGTACGAGGAGATGAAGAAGTACGTGGAGGCCACCAGCCAGTTGTGCTTGTTGGTGTAGCGCCAGGTGATGGTCGCGTCGCCCGGCTTGTTGACGTACTTGTGGTGGTTGAGGTTGTGCGTGGGCACCCAGGCGAAGGTGGGGTAGCCGTAGAAGTGCGCCAGCCACATGCCCATCCAGCCGTTGAGCCTCCGGCTCTTGAAGGTGGGGCAGTGGTTGTGGTTGTGCGCGATGACGCCAGCGCTCAGCGCCAGGTAGCAGCTGATCGGGCTGAGGTAGGGGATGAGCGCGGGATTGACGTACTGCGCCATCGCGACGATCGGCATCGCGAGGCACCAGAGGAGGGTTCTGTAATCAGCGGTGTACCGGAGGCTCATGCCCCCGACGCTATCCGAGCCCTCCCGGGGGACCTAGGAATCTTTCCGGTGCTGGACACTCGCTGGCAGGGCGGGCGAGGGACCCCTGGACACCGGTGCAGGGGCGCATGCCTAACGTCAAACCTGGGAGGTCATGGGCCATGAATCGCAGTCCCATTCCCCAAGCCCGGGGAGCCACCGTGCGTGGCGCGCTGGAGGCGGAGCTGGCCTCGGCACCGGAGACGGGCCTCACCGCGAAGGAGCTCTCCGCGCGGGTGGGCATCTCCGAGAAGGACGTGGCCGGGCACCTGGAGCACCTGGAGAAGTCGCTGCGGGCCGGAGGTGCCGCGCTGGAGGTCATCCCCTCCGAGTGCCTGGCCTGCGGCTTCGTCTTCCGGGAGCGCAAACGCCTCACCCGGCCCGGCTCCTGTCCCGAGTGCCGTTCCACCCGCATCGAGCCGCCCGCGTTCCGCATCCGCTGAGCCCGGGCCCGCAAAAGAGAAGCGGCGGGAAGCCTGGGGCTCCCCGCCGCTCGTCACTTCAGGCCGTGGGGCCCTGGGGTGACTAGGCCGCCGGCTTCACGCCCGCCTTCGTCTCTCCGGCGATGGCGGACATCGGGGTCTCGATGCGCATGCCGTAGAACGAGCGGTACACGAACACCAGCGAGGCGGCGAAGAAGACGGCCGCGAGCACCGTGGTGATGGCGCCCTGGCCGGCCGCGTTCAGCTCCACCGCCAGCTCCACCGCGAGCAGGCCGAAGAGGGTGGTGAACTTGATGACCGGGTTGAGCGCCACGGACGAGGTGTCCTTGAACGGGTCGCCCACCGTGTCGCCCACGACCGTGGCCGCGTGCAGGTCCGTGCCCTTGGCCTTCAGCTCCGTCTCCACCAGCTTCTTCGCGTTGTCCCACGCACCACCGGCGTTCGCCATGAACACCGCCTGGTACAGGCCGAACACCGCGATGGAGATGAGGTAGCCCACGAAGAAGTACGGCTCGAGGCACGCGAAGGCCAGGGTGCTGAAGAACACGCCCAGGAAGATGTTGAGCATGCCCTTCTGCGCGTACTGGGTGCAGATCTCCACCACGCGCTTGGAGTCCTCGACGCTCGCCTTCTCCACGCCCTCCAGCTTGATGTTGGCCTTGATGAACTCCACCGCGCGGTAGGCGCCCGTGGACACCGCCTGCATCGAGGCGCCGGAGAACCAGTAGATGACGGCGCCGCCGGTGACCAGGCCCAGCAGGAACGGGGCGTGCAGCAGGCTGAGGTAGCCCTGCTTGGTCGCGTCCAGAATCACGCTGCCGGTGGCCGTATGGGTGCCGATGAGGATGACGATGATGGAGAAGATCATCGTGGTGGCGCCCACCACGGCGGTGCCGATGAGCACCGGCTTGGCCGTGGCCTTGAAGGTGTTGCCCGCGCCGTCGTTCTCCTCGAGGTACTCCTTGCCCTTCTCGAAGTCCGGCTTGAAGCCGAAGTCCTTCTGGACCTCCGCGGAGATGTTGGGGACGTTCTCGATGAGGGACAGCTCGTACACGCTCTGCGCGTTGTCCGTCACGGGGCCGTACGAGTCCACCGCGATGGTGACCGGGCCCATGCCCAGGAAGCCGAAGGCCACCAGACCGAAGGAGAACACCGCCGGGGC
The DNA here is from genome assembly GCF_003044305.1 of Vitiosangium sp. GDMCC 1.1324. Taxonomy (GTDB): domain Bacteria; phylum Myxococcota; class Myxococcia; order Myxococcales; family Myxococcaceae; genus Archangium. Next base: position 330,378 of record NZ_PZOX01000012.1, read on the forward strand.
GATCATCAGCGTGCTGGGGATGTCGCGGCTGAAGAAGAAGGCGCCGCCCATCAGCGCCGCGATGATGATGCCCATCCAGTAGCCGGAGAAGTTACCGGCCACCAGGCCCGAGATGACGTTGAGCGACGCACCGCCCTCGCGGGAGGCCGTGACGACCTCGCGCACGTGACGGCTCTCGGTGGAGGTGAAGACCTTGATGGCCTCGGGGATGATGGCGCCCGCCAGCGTGCCGCAGGTGATGATGGCGGACAGCTTCCACCACAGGGTGGTGTCACCGGCCAGGTCCGGGATGAGCAGCTTGGACACGATGAAGGTCAGCACCACGGACACGATGGAGGTCAGCCACACCAGCACGGTGAGCGGGGCCTCGAAGTTCATGTGGTCCGCGTTCTTGTACTTGCCACCCTGGATGATGCCGTTGAGGCCGTAGGAGCCGAGGCTCGCCAGCACCATCACGATGCGCATCATGAAAATCCAGACGAGCAGCTGGACCTGGAACTGCGGCGGCACCGCCAGGAGGATGAAGGTGATGAGCGCCACGCCCGTCACGCCGTAGGTCTCGAAGCCGTCGGCCGAGGGGCCCACCGAGTCACCCGCGTTGTCACCGGTGCAGTCGGCGATGACGCCCGGGTTGCGCGCGTCGTCTTCCTTGATCTTGAAGACGATCTTCATCAGGTCCGAGCCGATGTCGGCAATCTTGGTGAAGATACCGCCGGCGATGCGCAGCACGGAGGCGCCCAGCGACTCACCGATGGCGAAGCCGATGAAGCAGGGGCCCGCGAAGTCGGAGGGGACGAAGAGCAGGATGATGAGCATCAGCAGGAGCTCGGTGGAGATGAGCACCATGCCGATGGACATACCGGCCTGCAGGGGGATGGCGTAGGTGGGGTAGGGCTTGCCACGCAAGCTGGCGAAGGCGGTGCGGCTGTTGGCGAAGGTGTTCACCCGGATGCCGAACCAGGCCACGCCGTAGCTGCCGGCGATGCCGATGAGGCTGAAGGCCAGGATGGTGATGACCTTGATGGCCTCCAGGTGCCGCAGGAAGCCGAAGTACACCACCATCACGGCGCCAATGAGCACCTCGAGGATGAGGATGAACTTGCCCTGGGTGACGAGGTACGTCTTGCAGGTCTCGTAGATGAGCTCGGAGATCTCGAGCATCGACTTGTGGACCGGCAGGTTGCGCAGCGACGCGTACTGCATGAAGCCGAAGGCGAGGCCGAAGATGGAGACGAGGATGCCGACCATCAGCAGCGAGTGGCCATTGATGCCGCTCAGGAACGTGACCGAGCGGAAGTCCGGCAGCTTGAGGTCCGCCTCGCTCGCGTGGGCAGCGCTTCCGGCCAGCACCGCCAGCAGTCCGAGGACCTTGGCGGCCGTTCCGGTGACGCTCGCGCGGAGAGCGTCCATCCGTGAAGTGGGTTTCATGGGGTGCAACTCCTCAGAGGCTCATCATCTGTAGCGCGTGGCGCTCTCGGCCTGGGCACGCTGGATTGAGAGGGTGAGAGTTTCGAGGGGTTGGCCGTCTGCGGGCGGGGGGTCCGCACGCCGACGCTTCAGCACAGCCTCGCCCTTCAGGGCCGGAGAGCACGCCTGAAGGCGGCCCGCGTGTACCACGTCCCCGGTGGGGAAGTCGAATTCCAGGAAGCGGAGAAGTCACCGGGCGTCGCCTGTCCGCCAGCTCTCCGCCGGGCAGGCGTCTTATCCTACAGGTAAGGTCGTCTTCAGCCCGGCCCTCTGAAAGACAACACGCCCGCCGGGGCACGAGGCCACCAGGCGGGCGTGCGGGAAGTGCTACAGCTGCGTCACTGCTCAGAGCACCTTCACGTTGATGGTCTTGAGGACCTGGTCGCCGCGCAGGATGGTGACGGTCCAGTCGCCTGCCTTGCCCAGACGCACGCCGGTCCACTGGCGGGTGCGCCAGCCCTCGCCCTTGATCTTCACGTCCTTGGTCTCGCGCACCACGTTGCCCTGCTTGGTCTGAATCATCAGGTCTTCGATGGAGTCACCCTGCGGCACCAGGTAGGACTGCCAGACCTGGACGGAGGTGTTGGCCTTGACGCCCTCGGGGCCCACTTCGGTGACGCACTCGAACTTGGTGGGGCTGTCCTTCTCGGTGTCCACCTTGGTGCACAGCTTGGCCTCGACCAGCAGGGGACCCTGGCCCTGGCCCTTGTAGAAGTAGTCCCACGTGCCCTTCACCGCGTCGGCGGGAGGTGCCTTCACCGGCTCGTGCGCCGGAGCGGCGGCCTCCGGGGCCTGGTCCTGCGCCATCGCCATACCGCCGAACGCCACCACCGCGCACATCGCCAGCTTCGTCAGGTTGCTTGCCATGGTGTTTCCCCCTCGAATGGGTTTCGCCCGGGTGTCTAGCACAGGACAGGCCCCGGCTGGCCACGCGGCGTGCCCTCAACCCCAGAGGAAGAAGGCGAGGGTGACGAGCGGCAGGTAGACGAAGAAGGCCATCAGCAGGAAGCCGAGGATGTCCTTGAAGTCGAGTCGCGCCACCGCCAGCAGAGGCAGCGCCCAGAAGGGCTGGATGAGGTCCGTGGCCATGTCCCCCCAGGCATACGCGAGCACCACCTTCTCCGGGGCGACGCCGAGCGTCTTCGCCGCCTCCAACAGGTAGGGCGCTTCAATGGCCCACTTGGAGCCGCCCGAGGGCACGAAGTAGTTCACCACGCCGCTGTAGAGATAGACGATGGCGGGGAAGGTGCTCGTGGTGGACAGCGAGACGAAGAGCTGGCCGATGCGCTCGGTGAGGCCGGTGGTCTTGAAGATGCCGTAGATGCCCGCGTAGAGCGGGAACTGCAGGACGATGCCGTGCAGCACGCTGGCGGCTTCCTCGCTGGCCTTGAGCAGTCGCGCGGGCGTGCCGTGCAGCAGCACCGCCAGCGTGAGGAAGAGGAAGTTCACCACGTTGAGGTTGATGGCCTTCCAGCCACCGTTGAGCCACAGGTGGCGCGCGAACCAGAGCAGGCCCAGCACGCCGAAGAGCACGTTGAGCAGCGGGGAGAAGTCCAGCCACGTGGCGGGGCTCTTCTCGGCCGGGCGCACCGGCGGCTCGAAGTCCTTGAGCTGCTCGAGGATGGCGGGGTCCACGCGCACCGTGCGCTCGGGCCGCGGGTGCAGCGCCCATGCGAGCACCGTGAGCGTGCCCACCGCCGCCACGGTGAGCCAGAGGTTGAAGGGCGAGAAGAGCGTCCGGTCGATGGGGATGACGCCGAGCTGCTTCTCCAGGAAGTGGCCGGGGGTGGCCACCAGCAGCGGCGCGGAGGCGGACAGGCCCGCGTGCCACGTGGCGCCCAGGCCGAAGTAGGCGCAGGCCACCAGCAGGCGGTAGTCCACGTCCGGCTGCCGCCTCACCACGAAGCGCACCAGCATGGCGCTGGCCACCAGCGACAGGCCCCAGTTGATGTAGGCCAGGCCCATGGACACGGCGGCCATGAGCACCACCGCGCCCCTCGGGGTGCGCGCCAGTCCCGCCAGGCGCTCCAGCAGGGTGCGCACCGGGCCGGTGAGGGCCAGCAGGTAGCCGGTGAACATCACCAGCGCCATCTGCATGGAGAAGCTGAGCAACTCCCAGAATCCGCCGCCCCACGCCTCCAGCACGCGCGGCGCGGACGTGTCCGCCCAGCCCAGGGCCAGTCCCATGGTGAGCAGGGAGAGCAGCACCGCGATGGCGAACGAGCTGGGCACGAAACGCGCGGAGAAACGGCCGAGGGCCTCCGCGATGCGAACGAGTGTTTCCACGGGACGCCGGGCTCCGATAAAGGGGCAGGAAGACGTACACCCCGGACCATTTGAGCACGGCTCCCCGGCCGCTCCAATGACAGACAGCGCACACTTCGGGCCCTCCCAGTGTCTGGATTCCATCGGAAGGGCGGCTCGGGTTGCACCTTGCTGTCAGGGAATGCGCAGCCCCCCACTTGTCCGGCGAGAGGGCAATGGCCATCTGGACTTCAATGGCCTACCGCGTCCATATCCCCGTGGAGCTGTGGAGCACGTTCAAATCGCTTCCACCGGCGTTCGTCGATCGGCTGCACCGGCGCATCGACGACATCGCCCAGCTGGCGGAGGTGGCTCCTCCTCTCAACCCACTCTGGCTGAAGCTCGGCGCCACCGACCGGCCGTTGCTGCGGTGTGTCGTGGAAGGGTACGCCCTCCTCTACGAGGTCGACGAGTCCTGCCGCACCCTCTCCGTGCTCGACGTCGAGCAGGAAGAGACCGAGTCGTCCTCGCTGTCCTCCGAGCTGCGTGCCGTCAACGGCCGTCACTGAGCCGCGAACGCAGAGGAGCCCGTTTCACCCGGTGTGCAGGAAGACGTACGCCGTCATCGGCCCGCCCAGGGAGATGATGATGCCCCGCGCCCGGCTTGCTTCAGCCCCCCCCGCCTCTTCCGTCCGATGCACCTGCCACCGCTCTGTGAGCGTCCGCGTCTGGTGCTCTCACCGGCCCCCTTCATGGGGGTCGTTCCGTGCGCGCGCCCCCCTTCCAGGCGGTAGAAGTTTCAGCCCGGCTCTGGTGCTTTTTACAGGCCCGCCCGCCCCTCCCTGTACGAGGGAATGAGGGGATGGCGCGCCGATAGTGGCCTACAGGCAGGGAGGTTCAGCCACTTCGCGACGCGCCAGGTGGGCGAATCGCGTCCGGAGGCAGCGGCACGAACATGGCATGGGAAAGGGCTTCCGTGGAACCCGACTCCCGCTCGAGCTGCGACTGCCAGACGCCCCACCCGGAACTGGAGGAGTGTCCTACCGTCATGCGGGCGGCCCTCGAGGACCGCCCACAGACTCCGCTCACGTTGCCGCCCTCGAGCGAGCGGGGTGAGAAGCTCGTGGGTCAGCGCTACGGCAGCTTCATGTCCCTGCGCGAGCTGGGCCGCGGGGGCATGGGCACGGTGTTGCTCGCCGAACACGTCCTCATTCCCAAGCGCGTCGCGGTGAAGGTGCTCCACCGCCACCTCGCCGAGGAGCCGGAGCTCGTCTCGCGCTTCCTCGCCGAGGCGCGTGCCATGAGCCTCGTGCAGCACGAGAACGTCGTCACCGTGTACGACCTCGACACGCGCGACGGCCGGCCCTACTTCGTCATGGAGTACCTGGAGGGGCAGAGCCTCGCCGCCTTCGCCCGGGGGCCGCTCGAGCCGGCGCTGGTGGTGGAGCTGCTCGCCCAGGTGTGCGAGGCGCTCGGCGCGGCGCATGCGCGCGGCATCATCCACCGCGACCTCAAGCCCGCCAACGTCTTCCTCGTGCCGGGCCCCAACGGGCGCCACCGGGTGAAGCTGCTGGACTTCGGCATCGCCAAGCGGCTCGTCCGGCTGGATGGGGAGACGCCCACCCGCACCGGCGTGCTCATGGGTACCCCCGAGTTCATGGCCCCCGAGCAGTGCGGGGGCAAGGACGTCGACGCGCGCACGGACCTCTACGCCGTGGGCGTACTGGGCTACCTGCTGCTCACCGGCAGCGCGCCCTTCACCGGCAGCAACGCCGCCGAGATTCTGGTGGCCCACCTCCAGCAGGCCCCGCGCCCGCCGCACGAGGTACGCCCGGGGATTCCGCAAGCGCTCTCCGCGGTGCTGATGCGCGCCCTGGCCAAGCGTCCCGAGGCACGCTTCTCCACCGCCGCCGAGCTGCGCGCCGCGCTGGAGACCTCCGTCGGCCCCTCTCGGACGCTCGCGCCGATGCCCCCTCTGGGCTTCACCGCGCGCGTGCCGATGCATGGCTCGCTGGGCATCCGCGAGTACCCCTGCGAGCGCGTGGGCCGCGCGGGCCTCTTCTTGAGCACCGGCGAGGAGCCGCCGCCCCTGCTCTCCGACGTGTCGCTGCTGCTGCGGCTGCCCGGGGGCGAGCTGCCCTGCACCGGCCAGGTGGTGCGCCACGTGACGGGCGAGCAGGCCCGGGCGTGGAACATGGCCCCGGGCTTCGGCGTGGAGCTGCGTGATGCCACGCCCTCCTTCCAGCAGACCTTCGCCCGGCTGCTCGCGGGGGAGCGGCCTCCGGAGCCCACGCCTCCGCCCGCGCCCCAGGACGATGCCCGCGCCGAGCCCGTGCTGCGTGAATTCCGCCAGCGCCTCAGCGGGGACTATTACGCGGTGCTGGGCGTGCCCCGGAACGAGGACGCCGACATGGTGCGCGCCCATGCGCGCGAGTGCCGCAACCGGCTCGAGCCGCTGCTCCTGTTGCCCCTGTCTCCCGGCCAGCGCGCCCTCGTGCAGCGCGCCCTCTCCAAGGTGGCCCAGGCGCTGCTGGTGCTCGGCCACCTGGAGCGGCGCGTGGAGTACGACGCGGAGCTGCGCAACGTGGAGGGCGTGCTGCGCTGTCTCGCCGCCGGCCTCACCGTCACCGCCCTGGAGGCGTGCCGCCATCGCTTCCTCGCGCGCCACCCGGAGACCGAGGGCCACTCCGTGTTGCACGTCGCCTCCGGTGATGCCTTCCGGACCGCCGGCCGGCTCGCCGAGGCCCTCGCCTCCTACGAGGCCGCCCTGCGGGTGGACCCGCTCCACCTGGAGACGCTCAAACGCTGGCACGCCCTCCGGGTGAGGATGCGCAGCCATGCGACGTCCGCGACCCACCGTTAGAATGGGCCGCGCGCATGGCCTCGGACCCGACAGACCTCGATGACAAGCTCCCCCTCCAGGGGCGCTTCTCCCGCTTCCGCAAGCTCGCGGGTCTCTCCGCTCAACTCAGCGCGGACGTCCTGAAGAGCGGGGCGAAGCGGCTCGTCGGGCAGGAGCCGGAGCTGCTCAGCAAGGCCGCCGCGGAGAAGCTCGTCTCCACGCTCGGCGAGCTCAAGGGCGCGGCCATGAAGCTCGGCCAGGCGGTGTCCATGGACACGGAGCTGCTCTCTCCCGAGGTGCGCCAGGTCATCGCCCGCCTGCAGAACGAGGCTCCGCCCATGCCCTACGAGCTGGTGGCGCGCATCCTCCGCGAGGAGCTGGGCGCGGCCCCCGAGGAGCTCTTCCGCTCGTTCGACGAGGCCCCGCTCGCCGCCGCCTCGCTGGGCCAGGTGCACCGCGCCGTGCTGCACGACGGCCGGCACGTGGCGGTGAAGGTGCAGTACCCCGGCATCGCCCAGACACTCGCCGGGGACATGGACAACCTGGGCCTGGTGGTGAAGACCGTCTCCAAGGCCTCGCGCCTCACGGACGGCACCGCCTACTTCCGCGAGCTGCGCGACGAGATGTTGTTGGAGACGGACTACCTGCGCGAGGCCTCGCTGTGTACTGGCTTCGCCCGCGGCGTGGAGCGTCTGCCGGACCTGAAGGTGCCCGAGGTCATCCCCGAGCGCACCACCGGGCGCGTGCTCACGCTGGAGCTGCTCCAGGGCCGCACTCTCAAGGACTGGGTCGTCTCCGAGCCCTCCGCCGAGGAGCGCTTCCGGGTGGCGCGCCAGCTCATCCTCGCCATCTACGGGCCCTTCTTCACTGCCGGGGAGATGCACGCGGATCCGCACCCGGGCAACTTCATGGTGCTCAAGGACGGGCGGCTGGGGCTGCTCGACTTCGGCTCCATCAAGCGCTTCACCCCGCGCTTCGTGGACGCCAACCGGCGCATGTTCCTGCACGCCGTGCGGCTCGAGTCCATGGATGTGCTCGGCCTGAGCCGGGAGGTGGGCTTCACCACGGAGCTGCCCGACGCGGAGGCCGCTGCCCTCATCCAGGAAGTGCTGCACATCGCCGGGCGGCCCATGCGCTCCGCGCCGTACGACTACGGCACGTGCTCCATCACGCGTGACATGAAGCTGCACTTCGCGCGCAACGCCCCCCGCTTCCTGAAGCTTCGTCCGCCCGCGGAGGCGGTGCTGTTCTTCCGTTCGACTGGAGGGCTGGCGCAGAACCTGCGGCTCATCGGGGCCCGGGGCGACTTCCGCCGGGTCTACGAGGAGGTCGCCGCGTTGCTCTAGCGGGTGCCCGCGGCTGGCAGCCGGCTCTTCTTGTAGATGCTGATGAGCTTGCGGGCCAGCGACTCGCCCTGCACGCTCTTGGAGATGTAGCCATCCGCGCCCGAGGCCAGCGCGAGCGCGCGCAGCTTGGACTCGTCCGAGGCCGAATAGAGAATGAAGCGCGTGGTGGCCGGGGCCTGGTTGCGCGCCAGCGCCAGCACCTTGTCTCCGCTGAGCGCCGGAATGTTCACATCCAGAAGGACCAGATCCGGCATGGCATTGCGGACCAGGTTGGAAACACCCAGCGAGGAGCGGTGTGTGCGAACCTCGAAGCCGTAGGCGTGCAGCGTCCGCTCCAGAAGCATCAGCTGATCCACATCATCGTCCACCACGAGGACACGAATCTTGTTCTCGCTCTCGGACATGGGCTCCCCTTGGAGGCAGTGCAAAGGTGGTTGGCGGCGCTTCAGGATAGCGTCTCACTTCCTTGCTGGGAGGCCCGTCCTCCAGGGAAGGAAGCTGTGAGGCCACAAATCCGACGCCTGGAGCCCGGGGAGATGTGCAAAGCCGGTAAGACCGAGCGGAATTGAGTCCAGCGAGATGGGCAAAGCCGGGAAGAAGTCACCGTTTTGTGACGGCCGAGCGAGCTCACCCGCGGCGCGAGGGGGCCCTGGGCAGTTGGACGGTGAACACGGTGCCCTCCTCGCGGCTTGAGCGCGCCGCGACCGTGCCACCATGGGCGGTGGCGATCTGCTGGACGATGTAGAGCCCGAGTCCCAGGCCGGAGGACGGCTTGCTTCCGCGCTGCTCTCCCCGGCGGAAGGGCTCGAACAGCTCCGGGAGCAGCTCGGCGGGGATGGGCTCACCCTGGTTGAGCACCTCGATGCGCACGCGCTCGCCCTCGTCGCGGAGGGCCAGCGCCACGGGGAGGTCCTCGGGGCTGTAGTCGAGGGCGTTCTTGAGGAGGTTGCCGAGCAGCTGGGCCAACCGGTCCGGGTCCCACTCGCCGCGCAGGTCGCCGCGCACCTCCAGCCGCAGCTCGCGCGCCGGGTGGGCCACCTCCAGCTCGCTCACGACACGGCGGCCCAGCGGACCCAGGTCGGTGGGCACCGGGGTGATGGGGATGCCGCCGCCCAGCCGCCCGCGCGTGAGATCCAACAGATCGCCGATCATCCGCCCCATCAGTTCCGCGTTGAGCGCGATGCGTTGGGCGAGCCGCAGGGCGCGCTCCGGCAACGTCTCCTGGCGCAGCAGGAGGTTGGCCGACAGGGTGATGATGCCCAGGGGGTTGCGCAGGTCGTGGCTAACGATGCCGAGGAAGCGCTCGCGGAACTCGGCCGTCCGGCGCAGGTGTTCCTCGAAGCGCTTGAGATCGGTGATGTCCACCACCGATGCGGCCACCATGAGGGTCTGGCCAGCGTGGTCCTTCACCGGGGAGTAGCTCACCAGGTAGTGGCCGAGCTCGCCCCGTCGGCCCGCGGTGGGGACGGTGATCTCCACGCTGGAGAGGGGCTCCCCGGTCTCGAAGACGCGCTGGTAGTAGGGCGCGCTGGAGGGCGCGATGGCCGGGATGACCTCCCAGATGGTGCGTCCGATCGTCTGCTCCACGGGGACGCCGTTGACGGTGGCGAGCGCATGGTTGATGCGCACGTAGCGCAGGTCCCGGTCGACGAAGGCCAGGCCCACCGGCGCGGTGGCCAGCAGCGTGTCCAGCAGCGCCAGGGCCTCCTCCCGCTCCTTCGCCAGGGCGCGCCGCAGCGCCACGTTTCGCGAGGTGACCACGGCTCCTCTCAGGGACCCGTCGGGCCGCCATAGGGGCCGGGCCGCGACGGAGACCGGCAGCCGCGTGCCATCCGGACGGCGGATCCACATCATCTCGTCCCGCACGTGCTCGCCGTGGAGCGCGCGGTAGAGCGGCACCTGCTCCAGAGGCATGGGGTGGCCCTCTTCGTCACAGAGCCCGTAGGTCTCCACCCACTCCAACGCGCCTACTTCCTTGAGGGGCACGCCATGCTGGCGCTCGGACTCGGAGTTGAGGATGCGCAGCACGCCCTCGGCGTCCGCCATGACGATGCCGTCGCCGCTCTGTTCGATGAGCTCCTTCAGCAGGGTGTGCTGTTCCTCGGCCGCGGCCCGGGCCGCGTGCGCGCGCTCCAGCAGAGTGGCGCGTTCCTTCTCCGCCTTCCGGAGCTCCTCGTCCCGCGCTCGCTCGGACTCAGCGACGGCGCCGCTCATGGAGAGGTCGATGCCACGGTGGAAGGTCCGCTGTTCCTCGAGGTCGGACGTGCCCCCGGTCTCTTGCAGGAGCTTGAGGATGCCCTCCCTCAAGAGGCTGTACTCGAGGATGATTCGCGCGGCGTCGTAGCCGATGCCGCGCTGTCGGGCACGGGGCGAAGGGGACGTTCCCCGGGGGGGGCCGCGAAGCAGCTCCAGCAGCTCATCGAGCAGCTCCGGGAAGGTGTCGAGGATGACGGAGCGCGGTGGTCCTTCCGTGGGGAACCGGGCCCGCAGCGTGCGCTCGAATCGCTGCAGGATGTCCTCCCGTCGCGTGGCGAGGAGCTCGACCAAGGCACCCATGAGAGGGGCAGCTAGCCATGAGGGGGGCTTCCGGGCCAGCGCGGAGCGCTCGTCCCTGGTGTGCAGTGAGCACTGCCATGCCCGAGCGTGCTACCGGGCGTGGCGTGCCTTGCGTTCCGGTGTGGGCTTCTTCCGGGCCGGGCGCCGCGCGGGCTTCGGCGTGGAGAGGGCCGGGACGGTGAGCGTGAAGCGGGCGCCTCCTCGCGGGCGGTTGGTCGCGGTGATGGTGCCTCCGGCCCGCGAGATGACACCGTGGGCCATGGCCAGTCCCAGGCCGGTGCCCTGGCGGCCCTTGGTGGTGAAGAAGGGCTCGAAGATGCTGGGCAGGTGCTCCTGGGAGATGCCCGTGCCCTCGTCCTCCACGGTGAGGATGACCTGGCCGCGCTGGTGTCGCCCGCGCACGCGGATGGTGCCGCCCCGGGGCATGGCATCGCGCGCGTTGAGCAGCAGGTTGATGAGCACGTAGCGCAGGTCCGCCGCCGAGCCGCTCACCGGAGGCAGCGGCGGCACCTTCACGTCCAGGCGCAGCGTGAGGCCCTCGCGCGCCGCTCGCTGCTCGAGGTCGCCGCGAGCGATCTCCATCGCCTCCCGCACCACCTCGGCCAGGAGCACGGGCTCCCCGTTGCGTTCCTCCCGGTGCCGCCGCGCGAAGTCCTGCAGGTGGTGCACGCGCGTGCTCGCGTCGCTGACGATGCGCTCCAGTGCTTCCAGGTTGTCCCGCTGGCGCGCGGCGAGCCGGGTGTCGCGCTGGATGAGCTCCAGCCGCAGCTTCATCGCGTTGAGGGTGTTGTTGAGGTCGTGCGCGACGCCCAGCACCATTTCACCCAGCGTGCGCAGGTGCTCCCGCTCGGCGAGTGTCCGCCGGAGCCGTGCCTGCTCCTCGTCCGGCTCGGGGTCCTCGTGGCCGAGCCCTCGAGCGGGTGAGGGCCGGAGGGCGATGGCATCTGACTGTCTTCCACCACGAGAGGGACGGCGAGGATGCATGGAGGCGTGTGCGAAGGAGCCAACACCATCCGGAGCGCCAGGGCTGTTGGACGCGAGTACAGTGTGCTTCCGTAGTCTGGACAACAGAGGAGCCGGGGGCTGGCACCTTGAAGTTGCACCTGGAATGATACAATTCACTCCCAGAAGAGTGGGGAGTGGGCCGTGCCTGAGGGGGGCCTCGGGACAAAGGGAGTTCCATATGGAGGCGGGAAGGATCCGGGTGGGCATCCTGGAGGACCATCAAATCTTCCGGGAGAGCCTGGTGGTTCTCTTCGAGAGCTCGGGCATGGAGGTGGTGGCTCAGGGCCCGGACGAGGAGGGGTTCCTGGCACAGCTCCAGGAGGCGGAGCCGGACGTTGCGCTGGTGGACCTGCGGCTCGAGCGCCCGGACAGCGCGGAGGTGGGTGACGGTGTGAGGGTGGTGGAGCTGCTGCGCGAGCGGCATCCCCGCATCCGCTCGCTCATCCTCTCGGCCTACCGGGATCAGATGTTGCTGGAGCGCTGCTTCCAGGCGGGTGCCGCGGGTTACCTGTGCAAGCTCAACGTGGGCAGCACCGGCCTGGTGTCCGCCGTCGAGCAGGTGGCCCGAGGGGAGTGGCTCGTCCCGCCGGAGCTCGTGAGTCCGGTGCAGGCCGCGCAGGGCGGACGCAACCTGCTCATGGAGCGGCTCACCCTGCGCGAGCGCGAGGTGCTGGGCCTGGTGGCGGCCGGCGCGGACAACCTGCAGATCTCCGCGCGGCTGGGCATCACCGAGCGCACGGTGAAGGCCCACGTCTCCAACCTCTACCGCAAGCTGGCGGTGCACAACCGCGTGGAGATGGCCCGGCTGGCGTACCAGTCCGGCCTCAGCTCCCCCGTGGATGCACAGCCCTCGTAGGTACGCCCGGGCGCTCAGGGCCGCAGCGCGGTGACGAGCTCGAAGGGGCCGGGCAGCACGCGCACGTCGTGGAAGCCGAGTGCCGCGAGGGCCCGGGTGTAGAAGTCCACCTCGCGCAGGCGGCTGACGCACGAGTCCACGCCCATGAGGAAGTAGGACCAGAAGAACTGGGCGGCGAGCCGCTCCGGGGTGCGGAACTCCTCGCAGATGAGGACGCGGCCACCGGAGGGCAGGGCGTCGAGGGCGGCGCGCAGGAGGGCGCGGGCCGTGTCCTCGGGCCAGTCGTGCAGGACGCGGACGAAGGAGAGGGCGCGGTAGCCGTGGGGCAGGGGCTCGCGCAGGAAGTCACCGGCCACGAAGCCGAGCCTCCCCGCGAGGCCGCGCGACTCCCGGGTGCGCGCCACCAGCGGCTCGCAGGCGGGCAGGTTGTACACGTCCACGGCGAGGCCGGGTTGCCACTCCAGCAGGTGCGCCGCGAGCGTGCCGTCTCCGCCGCCCACGTCCAGCAGCCGCGTGCCCGGCTCGAGCAGGTGGGGCCCGTGCGCGCGGAACGTCTCCAGGATGGGGCCGAGCCCCGCCGCCATGCTGGCCTCGAAGCCCGCTACCTGTGCGGGCGTGCGCGGCGGCCAGTCGAAGGCCTCGACAGGCATGCTCCGCTCTCCGCGCAGCACCTCGGGCAGACGGCCGTGCAGCTCGCGCCAGCCGTACGTCTCCCGGTCCCGCTCCAGCGAGCGAGGACCCAGCACCGCTTCGGCCGCCGCGCGCAGGCCGGGCACCGCGCTGTAGCGGGCCTCCACCAGCGCATCCGAGGATTGCTCGCGCCGCACCAGGCCGAGGCTCTCCAGACAGTCGAGGAACTTGTAGAGGCGTCCGGGTACCAGGCCGTGCCGCTCGCACAGGACGCCCAGCGTCACCGGGCCCGGCTCCAGCGCGTCCAGCAGTCCCAGCCGCAACGCCGTGTCCACCACGTCCACCGCCCGTGCGCCGTTGAAGAGCAGGTGGAGCAGGGCGCGGGGAGAGGGATTCGGCGCGCTCACGGGGCGCCCGCTCCGGCGTCTCCGCGGGGCGCCCCGGGTGCATAGCCGCCCTCGCGCCGCCAGTCCGCCGTCATCTCCACGCGCACCTGCCACAGCGCGGGAAAGAGGGGCTTCGTCATGCGCCCGGACAGTACCCGCGTGGGCAGCCCATCCAGCGCCTTCACCGTGGCGTCCACTCCGATGGTGCGGCGCACCAGTTGGAAGTGCGCGTACAGCCAGTTCTGGAAGGCCTCGTCATAGTCGACGAGCTGCTCGCACAACCGCTTGAGGTCTGCCGCCGCCGGGCCCAGGTACACGGAGGCCAGCTCCACGCCGCGCCGTCGCAGCAGCCGCTCCAGCGCACCCTCCAGGCCGTCGGCCGTCATGCGCACCGCGTTGTAGCCCGGTGACTCCTGTCCGCTGCCATTGCCCAGGTTGCGGCGGATGACCTGGTAGGTGTCCGGGGTGAGCGTCTCCAGTACCCCCAGCTCCACCGTCATGCCGCGCACCACCCGCAACATGCGCTCCAGCCGCGCCGAGGCCTCCCACAGCGCGTTCCGGTCCAGCTCCGCCACTGCCTCCACGGACTCGTGGGCGAGCACCTTCAGCCAGAGCTCCTGGGCCTGGTGCACCACCTGGAAGAGCAGCTCATCGGGAGTCACCCGCTCATCGGGAGGCGTCTGCAGCGCGAGCAGCTCGGGCGTGCGTACGTACTTCTCGTAGTCCAGCTCGCCCCGGCCCACCCACTGCTTCAACAGGGGATTGAGCCAGGGACCTTGCAACTGACGCCGCAGCGCTTCGGCGGGACTGCACTCGTGGAGTGGCACCATGGGTCCTCCTTGGGGGAAACAGCGAGAGGGGACCTCGGGGTAAGGCGGTGCTCAAGCGGGGGCGGAGCGGCTCTGCTCGCGGAAGGCGGTGAGCTTCTGGATGAGCTCGGTGCCCTGGACGCTCTTGGAGAGGTAGCCGTCCGCGCCGGAGGCCAGCGCGAGTGCTCGGAGCCGGTTCTCGTCCGAGGACGAATAGAGGATGAACTTCGTGCTCCGCGGGGCATACCGGCGAGCCAGGCTCACGACCTGGTCTCCCTTGAGCGCCGGGAAGTTCACGTCCAGCAGTACCAGGTCCGGCTCGCCATTGCGCACCAGGTTGGAGACTCCCAGGGCCGAGTTGTGCGTCTGCACCTCGAAGTGAGGCGCCAACGTCCGGCGGACGAGATCCAACAGGTCTGGATCATCGTCCACCACGAGGACACGGCCCTTGGAGATCGCTGCTTCAACCATGGCTTCTCCCCAGGTGCTTGCGAATCGTCTCGAGCAACTGGTCGCGATCGAGAGGTTTGGTGAGGTAGGCGTTGCAGCCGGCGGCCGTGGCCTTGTCCTGGTACTCGCGCCCGGCGTGGGCCGTCACGGCGATGACGGGGATGTTGGCCGCGGCGGGCACCTGACGCAGGCGCCGCGTGGCCTCCCAGCCATCCAGGCGGGGGAGGGACAGGTCCATCAGGATGAGGTCCGGAGCGTCGCGCGAGGCCCGCTCCACCCCGAGCTCGCCGTCCTCGGCCTCCAGCACCTCGAAGAGGCCGCCGAGGTAGCGCCGGACGATGTCGCGGTTCTGCGGGTTGTCCTCGACGTAGAGGATGCGGGGCAGACGGCCGGCGCGCTGGGCGCTCTGCTTGAGCAGCAGACCCTTGGCCTGGCCGATGACCTCCTCCAGCGCGTGGCCGCCCTTCTGGACGAAGCCGGCGAAGCCGTCGCGCAGCACGGCCTGCTCCTCGGCGGAGAGCGTCTTGCCGGTGAGCACCACCACCGGGACGTTGAGCTTCTCGGCGCGCAGACGGCGCAGCACCTCGAAGCCGTCCAGGTTGGGCATCATCAAATCCAACACCACCAGCGTGGGCGGGGAGACGCGCGCCTTGAGCAGGGCGTCCTCGCCGCTGTGGGCCTCGCTGGTGGAGAAGCCCGCGCGGCGCAGGGAGCGGCTGACGAGCTCGCGGGTGGAGGCGTCGTCGTCCACCACCAGCACCTCGCCGGCGCCGGTGACGGTGCCGATGCTGCGGCGCACCACCTCCACCAGGTGCTCGGGCTCGATGGGCTTGACGAGGTAGTCACACGCGCCCAGCGAGAAGCCGCGCGCCCGCTGCTCCTCCACGGAGATGATGATGACGGGGATGCGCGCCAGGTCCGGCTCGCTCTTGAGGGCGGACAGCACGCTCCAGCCGTCCAGGCGCGGCAGGTAGATGTCCAGCACGATGGCGTGCGGGCGGAGCTCCCTCGCCTTCTTGAGCGCCTCCAGGCCATCCGTGGCCGTCACCACGGTGAAGCCCGCGGGCCCGAGCTGTCCGGACACCAGGTGCTGGACGAGCGGATCATCATCCACCACCAGCACGGTGCCGCCCTGCACCATCGGTGCGAGCACCGTGCCCACGTCCTGGGGCGCCACCGGCCTGTCCAGCTCGCGCGACTCGCCCAGCGTCTCGCCCTCGAGGATGCCGACGAGCCGCACCGTGAAGGTGGTGCCGCGGCCCAGGGTGCTCTGCACCTCCACGCCGCCGCCCAGCACCTTGCTCAGCTCCCGGACGATGGCCAGCCCCAGCCCCGTGCCGCCCACCTTGCGTGTGGTGGAGCCGTCCACCTGGCGGAACTTCTCGAAGATGAACGAGAGCTGGTCCTGGGGAATCCCGATGCCCGTGTCCTCGACGATGAAGACGGCCTCCTTGCCCTCCGCGCGCGCGGTGAGCGCCACCTCGCCGGACTCGGTGAACTTGGCGGCGTTGGACAGCAGGTTGAGCAGAATCTGCCGCAGCTTCAGCGCGTCCGTGCGCACGTACGCCACGCGCGGGTCGATGTCCGTGCGCAGCTCCACGTCCTTGCCCTTGAGGTACTCCTTCACCGTGGCCGTGCACTCCTCGGCCAGCTCCTGCACGTCCACCCGCTCCACCACCACCTCCACCCGGCCCGCTTCAATCTTGGACAGGTCGAGGATGTCGTTGATGAGCGCCAGCAGCGTCTGCGCGTTCTTCTTCACCACGTTGAGGTCGCGCCGGCCGTGGGCGGTGAGCCGGCTGCCCTCCTCGCGCATCAGCAGGTCGCAGTAGCCGATGATGCCGTTGAGCGGCGTGCGGATTTCATGGCTGAAGTTGGCCAGGAACTCGCTCTTGAGCCGGGCGGCGGCCTCGGCCTCGCGGGCGCGCTCCTCCTCGTTGCGCTTGGCGGCGGAGAGCTCGGTGGCCAGCCGGTCCAGGTCCTCGTTCTGCTGGCGGATGATCTCCATCTGGAGGGCGCGCTGCTGGTAGCTCGCCAGGGTGCGCGCGGACACGGCGCGGCTCTTCTTGAGCTCCTCCAGGTTCTCCGCCAGGCGCTTGTTGGCCTCCTCCAGCTCGGCCTTGGATTTGCGCAGCGCCTCCTCGGCGGCCTTGCGCTCGGTGATGTCCTCGGTGATGCCCAGCACGTAGCGGGCCTCGCCGTTGTCATCCAGCAGCGGCAGCTTGCGCGTGGCGTAGATGCGGTCCACCCCTCCAGTGCGCGCCACCTCCTCGAAGATTTTCAGCTTGCGCGTCTCGAGGATCTCCGTGTCGATGGCCACGAAGGAGTCGGCCTGCTCCTGGGGGAAGTAGTCGTGGTCCAGCTTCCCGAGCAGCCACTCCTTGGTGACCCCGAACGCGTCCGCGAAGGTCTTGTTGGCCACGCGCAGCCGGCGCTCCTCGGCGTCCTTCACGAAGAGGACGAAGGGCAGGCTGTCCACGATGCGCTCCAGCAGCCAGCGCGAGCGCTCCCGCTGCTTCTCTGCCTCCTGGTGCTGGCGGCGCTCGAGGGCGAGCTGGAGCTCGCGGCGCACCACCGGCACCAGCAGCGCTATCCGGCTCATCTCGATGTAGGCACCGGCGCCGGCCTCCTCCAGGGCCACGCTCATGTCCGCCTCGTCCCACCTCTCCGAGACGACGAGGAAGGGCAGCTGGGGCGCCTTCTTGCGCAGGAGCGGCGCGGCCTCGCGGAAGCCCAGCTCCGGCAGCTCCGTGCCGCACACGGCCAGGTCCCACGGCTTCTCCAGCGCCGCCGAGAGCTGCTCCCGGGTGGACACTCGCTCCACGGACACCTTCAGGCTCGCGAGCTGTAGCGCCTCGAGGATGCGGGTGATCTCCCCCTCGCCCACGACCAGCAGGAGCCGGGGCGTCTCGTTGACCGACACCGCAGGAGCCGGAGTGCTCATCCGTCAGTTCCCCCCGAACGCCAGGACCGTCAGCGTCGTGTTGATGTGGAACCCCGAGTAGATCTCGAAGTGCACATTCATTCCAGCCGCCGAGGGCGCATGGCGCAAGGTCTCCGCGAGCTGGGGGATGGTCCCGGTCGAGCCGGCGTACCACATGCGCCCACTGCAATGGAAAAGCAGGGTGGCCTGGGGGTTCTGGACGCGGCGGGGCAGTTCCTCCTTGAAGAAACTCCGGGTCATCCCCGCCATGTCGCCCATCTTCATGAGCTCCAGCTCGGTGCCCTCCTCCAGGAGGTTGGCGAAGAGGATGGAGCCATCCGGCAGGGGCTTCCATGGGGCGCGGATGAAGTACTCGCGGCCCACCTTGAGGGCGGTGGGGTGGACGGCGAAGCCGCGCGGCTTGCCGAACTCGAGGTCATCCACCGTCACCCCGAGCATGTCGGCGTAGCGTTGGGCCGCGGGCTTGCCGTCGATCTCCAGGGCGCGGGTGGCGCTCTCGTCCACGCGGGTGATGGTGAGGCGCTCGCCGGTGGGCAGGTACCAGTGCGAGCGCAGGGCGGCCCAGGGGGCGCTCGTCTTGAAGAGGGCCACCACCACCGCGTCGGTGACCACCTCGCCATCCACATGAATCAGGGCGGACTGCTTCGTCGGGTCCTGCTCGTGGTCCGCGGCGCCACCGCCCACCAGCACCAGCGTCTGGTTCTTCTCGAGGATGCCGAGCAGCAGCTCCTCCTTCTTGTAGCGGAAGCCGTCGTCGATCACGAGGCCCACGTACTGGCGCGCGTCGATGTCCTGCTGGCGGACGCCCAGCTCCTGGGAGGCGCGCTTGATGGCGGCGGCACCGGCGCCCACCGCGTCCACGGACAGGCCGGTGCCCAGGCCCAGGCCTATCTCGAAGTCACCGGAGAGCGCGCCCAGCACCACGCTGCCCGAGTGGATGCCGTGGTTGTCCAGCTCGCCAGCGGTGGTGGCTCCCACCAGACGCGTGCCCGCGGGGAGCCGCTCGCGCACGGCGCGGTTGAGCGCCACCTGGTCCCTGTCGCGCGAGGCGAACAGGGTGACGAGCCTCGGGTACGTGCCTTCCAGCTGTTTGACGAGGTCCTCGGCGGCTGCGATCGGATCCGACTGCGTGGTACGCGCCGTCTGCATCTTCACTCGGGCCAAGGAGGACCTCCGGGGTTGCGGGCAGCGGCGCTAGAGGCCGCTACCCGGGTGGGTTTTGTGGCAGCTGCCGGTGCACTGCAGGAAGGACTTGCGCTCGCCGCCCACGTACATGCTCTCGATGGGGCCGAACTCCTTCACGTGCGACTCGGGGTAGCTCTTGTGGCACGAGAGGCAGGCGGCCTGGCTGGTGCGCTGGATGCTTTCCTTCGTCAGGTGGCAGGAGGAGCACTGCTCCTTCGGCGCGTCGAAGCGGTCCGAGCGCGAGTGGATGAAGTGGGTGCGCACGAAGATGGGGCCCTCCAGCTCGAAGCCGAGCGGAGCGTGGCAGCCGGCGCACGCGGCGCGGTTGTCGTTGCCGTGCAGCACCTTGGAGAGCTCGCCGCCCTCGCTGTGGCAGCTGTTGCACGGGCCGGTGGTGAGCTTCGGCTCGGTGTGCCGCGTCGTGCCGACCTGGATTTCGATGGTGCGGCTGGCGGGGATGTCCTCGCCCATGAAGACGCGGCGGCCCTTCACCGTCACCAGGTAGGTTCCAGGCTCGGCGTTCGCCGGCAGCTTGTACGTCCAGGTGTCGCTCACCGGCGCGTCCCAGCGCCCCTCGTTCGGGTAGAAGGCGCCGCCGAAGAGCTTGTTGGCCGGCGGGAACGTCTGGAATTGAGAGAAGACACCGTCGCGCTCCAGCGTGCCGACCGTCTGCACGTCATTGCTGAGGTCCAGGAACGCGGGCATGTCGATGATGCTGCGGATCGGCTGGATGCGCTGGGCGGGCCCGATGATCTGCGTCATCAGCATGCGCTCACGGTGCTTGCGGCGGTAGTACGTGGTCGTCGGGTCGAAGAACGCGCTGTAGTACTGAATCCCCGGCTCATTCTGCCCGAAAACGACTTCGTTATACGAGGGGAGGCTCCCCTCCGGGTGCAGGCGCTTGCCGGCCCCGTCACGCAGGGCGAGCTGGAACGTCACCGAGGCTCCGGGTGCATACGTGCCATCCGCGCGCGGCGGGGTGACGGCCTTCACGTCGATGGAGAAGCCGTACGCGTAGGTGGGACGGGCCACTTGTTCAACGGGGATGGAGTAGTCCTCGCCGGGGCGCACGGACCAGCTCACTCGCAGGGCGCGGGTGTCCGGAGACAGGGAGAACCAGGTGGCGCCGGTGCGGGCGTTGCGCACCTCGACGAGCGCCTCCTCCTCGAATTTCTTCGCACCGGTGCAATCCGAGACGCTGCGACAGTCCTTCGTCCACTGGATGGCGCGCAGACGGCGGATGAAGAAGTCGTCGTTGGACTTGCGCTGGTCATCCTTGCCGATGTGCAGCGGGATGGCCCGGCCCGTGGGGCGACCGCGGGCGTCCACCGGCTGCACCGTGAAGACGCTGGGCTGCTCCATCCACTTCGCGCTGCGGTAGAAGCGGCGGCGGGTGAAGGTTTTGTCCGCGTTGGGCAGGAGGACGGGCTCCTCGTCCACCAGCGCCAGGCCCTGCCACGGCAGCTTCGCGAAGTCGCCCACCTTGCGCAGGCCGTCCACGCCCTCGTCCTTCGTGGCCGTCGCCGTGGCCCTCAGGTCGATCTGGTTGATGTAGAACGTCTGCCCGGCGCGCACCTTGAGGGGAACGCCCGCCCCGTCCTCCACCTCGAGCGCCAGTCCCACCGCCGAAGCGCCCGGGCTGGGGCGCAGGTCCTCGGCGTCCGACAGGCTCTGCGACAGGCTCGTGCCCGGCGTCTCCGTCCCGGCCACGCCCTGCTCCGAGCAGCCCGCTCCCAGAAGGGCCAGCGCCGCGAGCCACACTCCCTTCATACGGCCCGGAATGCGGACAGACGGGTGCGACGGCACGCAGAGTGCTCCCTTTCCGCTCATGGCGGCCCCTCCTTCTGTGATTGGACGGCGGGCCCTGCTGCGCCCCACCCTCGCTGGTTCCCGCCAGCGGCTTCCGTCCCTACCTCTCAGGTCGGAACCGCTGGTGCCTCAACCGCTCCCTGTCTCAGGGAACAAGTTGATTCGAGCAGCGACAGAATAGAGGGAGTCGACCTGGAATTTCAACTCATAAGGGAATTATTCACATTACCGCAAAGTCCATTTTTGAGCGGTTACGTGTACGCTCCTGGGCGTGACGTGTGGGGTTGTGTGAGAGGGTGCACTGCGTCACATCAGGAGAGGGAATGGGGGAGCTCGACGGTGAAGGTGGCGCCCTGGCCGGGGCGGCTGGAGACGTGGATGGTGCCGCCGTGGGCTTGGACGAGCTGGTGGACGATGTAGAGGCCGAGCCCGGAGCCGGGCCGTCCGGTGTCGCCCAGGCGCTCGAAGCGGCCGAAGAGGCGCTCCTGGGCGTCGGGGGGGAGGCCCAGGCCGTGGTCGCACACGGAGAGGCGGGCCTGGGAGCCGTCGGCGAGGACGTGCACCTCGATGGGATGGCCCCGGCCGAACTTGAGCGCGTTGCTGAGCAGGTTGGTGGTGACGCGGTCCAGGCGCTGGCGGTCCCACCGGCCGAGCACGGGGCCCTGGGCGTGCACCACCAGGGAGCTGCCGGCGGCGGCGGCCTGGTCCGAGAAGCGCTCGGCCACCTCGCGCGTGAGGTCGGCCAGGTCCAGGTCCTCCAACTCCAGGGCGAGTCGGCCAGCGGACAGTCGCGAGAGGTCCAGCAGGTCGTGCACCATCAGACCCATGCGGTGCGCCTCGCGCTCGGCGACGGAGAGCCCCTCCTGGGCGCGGACGTCGTGGCGGGTCTGGGCGCGCAGCCGGTGCAAGCGGAGCTGGAGCGCCAGCAGGGGATTGCCCAGGTCGTGCGCGGCCACGCCCACCAGCTCGAAGGCCCCCTGCACCTGGGCGCGCAGCCGCGCGTTCTCCTGCGCCAGCGAGGTGTGGCCCGGGTCCTCGGGGTGGAGCGTCTGGCGCAGCGTCCAGCCCAGCGCGCAGCCCAGGGTCACCCCGACCAGGCCCGTTACCAGCACGAGCAGCCGCAGCCCGCTTGCCTCCTCTTTGTTCGTGGACAGGGGCCCGGGCGCCAGGAGCAACACTCCCGACAGGGTCACCATGAGCAGGGCGAACGCGAGCAGGCTCACGCCCGCGCGAAGCGCGGTCGTCGGATGACTCGGTGGCATGTGGCACTCCCCCCCGGCGGCCCTGGAGTTCAGGCCCGCAGGCGCGTTCCACCTTGCCTGTAGGGATCGGGTCGAGAAATTGCCCTCGTGGGTCGGGTAGGTGTCGGATGGATGACAGCGGCGTCGCACCGGAGTACGAGGCCGCACCGGAATCCAAGGGGTTCTCGGGATGGCCGCGGGGGTTCTCCGGGGTTATGAGCGAACCCCCTTTTCACATTCGTCGAGGGTCCGTTTCCGACCATGTCCTTCGTACCAGGCAACAAGGTTCGCTATCTCCCGCAGCCCGAGTGGGGCGTGGGGCATCTTCTCGAGCTGCAGGACGCGGGCGCCAAGGCGCTCGTCCTCTTTCCCGCCCGGGAGGGGGAGCCGGTGCTGGTGTCCACCAAGGGTGGAGCGCTGGTGTCCTACGTGCTGACGAAGGGCGAGCCGGTGCAGACGGCCAAGGGCCGGCGCGCCACCGTGCTGGGCGAGGAGGAGGGCGCCCGAGGGCTGCGCCGCTACGTCATCCGCTATGCGGACACGGGCGAGGAGGACGAGATGCCCGAGTCCGAGGTGCACGCGCTGGCGCCGCGCTCGGATCTCCTCTCCACGCTGCGCGAGGGCCGGGTAGGGGACGCGCGAGCCTTCTCCCTGCGCAAGCAGGCGCTGGTGCTGGACGACGAGCGGCGCTGTGACGCGCTGGGCGCGTTGCTGGCCAGCCGGGTGATGGTGAAGCCGCACCAGGTGGGCGTGGTGCAGCGGGTGCTGAGCGCGCGCCGGCCGCGCTTCGTGCTCGCCGACGAGGTGGGCCTGGGCAAGACGATTGAAGCGGGCATGGTGTTCAGCGCCCTGCGCCTGTCGGGCCTCGCGCGGCGGGTGCTGGTGGTAGCGCCGAGCCACCTCACCGTGCAGTGGCTGGTGGAGCTCTTCCACAAGTTCAACCAGCTCTTCACGCTGATGGACTCGGAGCGCTACGCGCAGTCGCTCAAGGAGATGCCGACGGTGTCCCCGTGGGCGCGCTTCCCGCTGGTGGTGACGAGCCTGGAGATGCTCGCGCGCGGCGAGGAGCACCGCGAGTCCGTGGCCGACGAGGACGCCTTCTGGGACCTGGTCATCATCGACGAGGCGCACCACCTCAAGGGTGAGAAGGCCTTCGAGGCCGCCGAGGGACTGGCTCGCAACAGTTGGGGCCTGCTGCTGCTGACGGCGACGCCCATGCAGTTGGACCCGGCCGAGTACCACGGGCTGCTCACGCTCATCGACGCGGCGACGGCGCCCACGGTGAAGGGGTTCGAGCAGCGGCTGGCGCGCCAGGAGGAGCTGAGCGCCGCGGTGCGCGGGCTGCTTGAGGGCAAGGACGCAGCGGGCGCGGTGAAGGCCCTGGCTACGCGCTTCCCGGATGACCCGAAGCTCAAGGCCCTGAAGGAGCGGGACGCGCTGCTGCAGCACCTGGCGGAGACGTACAGCCTGTCCGACCGGCTGGTGCGCAACCGGCGCGCGGTGGTGGGAGGCTTCTCCACGCGCCGCCTGCACCGGCACCCGGTGCAGCTGTCCGCCGAGGAGCTGAAGACGCGCGACGCCGCCCTGGCCGCGCTCGCCTCGTCGAACCTGCGCGGAGCGCCACTGGCCAACCTGTTGCGCCGGCTGGAGTCGAGCCCCGCCGCCTTTGGCGAGGCCCTGCGCACCAACAAGGCCCTGGCGAGCGTGGCCGGGAGCCTCAAGCTGCCCACGCGCGATGCGAAGTTCAGCGCCTTCCAGCAGGTACTGCGTGGCATCTGGGGCTCGGATCCGGGTGCCAAGGTGCTCGTGTTCACCGAGAGCCGCGATACGCTGGAGGCCCTGCGCGCGGAGCTGGGCCGCGAGGGCGTGGAGGCGCTCGCCTACCATGGTGACCTGCCGATGGTGGAGCGGGACCGGCAGGTGGCTCGCTTCCGAGACCCCGAGGGCCCGAAGGTGCTGTTGTGCACCGAAGTGGGCGGCGAGGGCCGCAACTTCCAGTTCGCGCACCACCTGGTGCACTACGATCTGCCGTGGAGCCCGTCCACGGTGGAGCAGCGCATCGGCCGACTGGACCGCATCGGGCAGAACCACCCGGTGGAGATCCACGTCTTCGACCCGGCGGGCACGCTGGCGTCGGACGTGTTGATGCTGCTGGCGGACGCGGTGGGCGTGTTTGGCGAGACGGTGGGCGGCCTGGACGCGGTGCTGGAGGAGGTGGAGGAGCGGCTCACCGAGCTGGCGCTGCTGCCGCGCGAGTCGCGCATGGCCTACGCCTCGGAGCTGAAGGGGAAGGTGGAGGCGGCGCGAGCGCAGGTGAAGCGTGCGTATGACCCGCTGCTGGACATCCGCTCGTTCGACAAGGACGCGGTGGCAAGGCTGGTGACGCGGGCCCAGGAGCGCATGGGCGTGGAGGCCGACGAGGAGGAAGAGGAGTCGAGCCTCGAAGAGGGCCTGTGGAGCGTGGCGAGAGACCTGGACGAGCGGCTCGAGGAGTCGGTGACGGAGCTGGCGCGCCGGGTGGGAATTGGCGTGGACACGGACGAGCAGGTGGACGCGTTCCAGTGCGCGTTCCAGTTCGGGCACGCGCTGAAGGTGGAGGGCCTGCCGGGCATCGACATCAACGAGGACCGGACGGTGCTGGGCACCTTCTGGCGCGACACGGCGGTGGAGGCCGAGGAGCTGGAGTACTTCGCGACGGGCCACCCGATCGTCGAGGCGCTGTTCGGCTTCCTGAGGGACGGCCCGTACGGGCGGAGCGGGGCGCGCTTCATCGAGAAGCGCGGGCCGATGAAGGCCAAGGGCGTGGAACTGCTCTACCACGTGCAGATGCCGGAGCCCGAGGACACCTCGCCGGGAGCGCGCGTGCCGAGCCGGCAGATTGCCCGCTTCCTGGAGCGCACGTTGGTGCACGTGGCGGTGGTGGAGAGCCCCACGGGTCCGAAGGCGGATACGGCGGTGCTGCCCGCGCTGGAGACCGAGGGCAAGGCGCTCAAGGGCGACGAGCTGCTGCGCGTCTTCCCGGGCTTCGGTGAGTTCGTGGAGAAGGGCGTACCGGTGGCGCAGAAGGCCGCGGAGGCGGATCTCACGAAGCTGCAGACGCGGGCGCGCAAGGCGATTGAGGCCGAGCGCGACGCGGCACTGGAGCGGATGCGCCTGTCGCTGACGCACCAGGGGTTGGCGGAGAAGGCGGTGGAGACGCAGCTGTCCGCCGAGCGCACCCACTACGAGCGGTTGTTGACGGCACTGGCGGGAGCGAAGGTGGTGCTCGACTCCGCCTGCGGCTTCGTCATCAACCGGTGAGCCAGCTCCCCTCTCCCTCGGTGGAGAGGGGTCACCTCGCGGGAGGCTGCTTCAAGCGCGCAGCTTCTCGCGCAGCGCCTTCGCCCGGCCCTGCGTGTCCGGGTCCGAGCTGGTGAGCTCGATGCCCTTGAGCCGCTGATCCAGGCTCTTGGGCACCTTCGTCTTCACCAGCAGCTTTCCCTTCGCCGCCAGCCCCTCCAGTATGACTGGGTGATTCACTTGAAAGGTGGTGATTGTGGGCGGATTGGGAAGGCGCATTGTTCTTCTGATTCATCTCCTGAGCGGACTGCTGTCGGCTTGTGCTGCCTCGACGATCGATTCGCGAGCAGGGGTCGCGCCGCCAAGCCCAATCTCCGATTGGGTGGATGGGGAGGAAAACCGGGGAGGGGATGCAGAGTGCCTGACCCTGCTGTGCAGCGAGTCTCAATCCGCATGTGCGCTCTTCCGCTGTGAGGATGTGTCTCCAGGTGCCGGAGGCGCCGGAAAGGTCATCCTTGCTCGAGGTGGCGGTGGCGTCATGTTGGCTCCGCCTCCTACCTCCAGCAGTGCCAGTGCCAGCAGATATTGGGGAAGCGCCCAAGGGCTACCCGAAGACCGGCTCCCCGTCTTTGTCATTCCCTGGCACAACCACGACCGTAAGCCGCTACTCCCGCCGGGAGTGCAGTTGGCCATCCAGGAGCACGTCGCGGGCCCTGGCCGCCTCGTCAAGCACCACATCTTTCCTCAGGAGTTCAAGGAGTGGTTCAAGATCAAGGGCATCAACATCCATGAAGAGACGATGCTTCTTGAGGCGCATGTCCATGATCGCATCCATTTGGGGGCGAGAGGTGGCCCATGGAACGCCGCGTGGCGGCAATTCATTGACCTCAATGGCACCGCGACGAAGGAGGAGATCTGGCGCTATGCCGGGGAGCTGATCCACCGCTTCGGCATTGATGGTCCCATCCTTCCGTACTACGGGCGGGTGGCGTTGCCCTGCCCGTTTCTCACGGTGAGGTAGTCGTTGAGGTTCTACCGGCTGAAGGACGTGAAGACGCCGCGCTACTCCGGCGAGTACAGCGCCGTACGCAAGTGGCGGCTGCCCGGTGTCACCTGTCCCATGTGTCACGCCACCTGGGGCGTGGATTCGGACTCATGGCCGTGTGTGGACCTGGCTGCTCTCCCAGAAGCCAAGGAGCTCGAGGAGGCGCGGCTGGAGCCGGATTACTCGAAGTTCGAGCGGTTGCGGGAACGGGTGCGGTTGTTCGCGCCCGAGGGCGCGTTGCTGCGCCCGGGGACACCTTTCGGTCCCCTGGTGGGTAAGGCCTGGGGGCAGTTCGGCGAACTGCTCATGCAGAATCCATGGACGCTGCTGATGCGCCGCGAAGCGTTGGAGCGGTTACGGGCGGAAGGGTTGCGAGGTCTCCAGGGCGGTCCAACGGAGCTGCGCTTCCGACAGAAGAACGCCCCAGAGTTGATGGAGCTGCAACTCGCGCTCCACGGGCGCTTGCACCCCGATTGCCTTCCTCCAGAGCGGCAGCCCCCCTGTGTTCGCTGTGGCCGGGACGCCGTCCGGCTTCCAGAGGTACCCATCCTGGATGCGGCCTCACTGCCCGCCGACACCGACGTGTTCCGCTTGTCCGACTTCACCAACGTCATCGTTGGCAGTGAGCGCTTCGTCGAGACGGTCCACCGGCTGGGGTATGGCGAGGCCGATTTCCTCGAGCTCCCCCTGCGTTGATGAGGCCCAGGGGCCGAGGGACGCGTGTTCCGTCCTGCCCTGGAGCTGGGCAGGACATGGCTCACGAGTGCTGAGCGGTGTTCCTCAGGCGCGCAGCTTCTCGCGCAGCACCTTCGCCCGGCTCTGCGTGTCCGGGTCCGAGCTGGTGAGCTCGATGCCCTTGAGCCGCTGATCCAGGCTCTTGGGCAGCTTCGCCTTCACCAGCTTGCCCCCGGCCTCCATCTCCTCCAGCTTGCCCAGCGCCTTGTCGGCGATGCGCTCGCGCGGATGGCCCAGCAGGCTGTCCAGGAAGTACGGGTCCTCGGGCAGCTCGGGGTACTTCTCCAGGTAGTCCACCACCCCCTGCGCCCACGCCCTCGGGTCCTCCGCGGACTCCATCAGCTTCTGCATCGCCTGCTTCTGCGCCTTGCGCTTGCCCTCGGGATCGAAGGTCTTCGCCAGGCCCTCGGGCAGCTCCCCGCCCGTGAAGAGCGCGTCCGCCGCCGCCTTGTACTTCTGGTAGGACGCGCTGCGCTCGATGCGCTGCTGTGCCGGGTCGTCCTGCCGGGAGGTGTGCCCGCGGCCCTTGCCGCGCGATGCGTCGATCTCCCGCCAGCTCTTCGTCCGCTTTCCGGAGAAGCCCCCGCCACCCCCACCGTCGTCCTTGTCACGTGCCATTCTTCACTTTCCCTTCCGAGCACTCCACAGCGCTTCCCCTCCGCGCTTCACCAGGGTGCGAACCTTCGCCAGCTCCTCGGGTGACAGGGGGTGCTCCTCGTCCTGCTCCGCCTCGAACAACGCCTCGTCCGCGTACGCGGTGAGGGCCGAGGGCACGGGCGAAGCCTCCGTGCCCGGCGCTTCCATCGCTTCTGGAGCCACGCTCGCCAGCCCCTGCGGCCAACCGAGCTCCAGCATGGCGTGCAGCTCGAAGAGCAGGTGGCGGGCGACTCCGTATCCTTCGTCTGTGAGCCCCGCGGCGTCAAGCACGCCCAGCAGTGCGTCCTGCTTGTTTTCGAACGCATCGTGCAGCCGGGTCCGCGCCTTTGCGTCGTCTTCCAGATAACGCCAGGCCGCTTCCACGAATGCCGTGTCCGGCTCTCCCGGCGCGAAGGGTCTCGGTGGCTCCGTCTTCTGCTTCTTCGGTTTCGGCGCCCGAGGGCCCTCCTCCAGCCGCACCGGTTTGCCCTCTTCCACCAGGTCCCACAGGCCCAACAGGTTCTGGAAGAGGCGGCGCGCCAGCTCGGGGGAGCCGAAGCGCGGCTCATGCTCGAAGAGGCCGGGAATCACCTCCTGCGAGGTGCGTCCCTCGGCGTGGGCCTGCCGCATGTGCGCCAGCACGGTGAGGCTGTCATGCGAGGTGCCCGCGAGCTCCAACAGCCCGTCGAGCACCTGCGCACCCTCGAATTGGTGGACGAAATCCATCTGCTTGGAGCGGGAGCGACTCATGGGGTGCGCACCGTAGCGCCCAGCGGGCGAGGAGGCACGTGACTCATGACGGGGGGATCCACTCTCCCATCAGATCGTCCTGGAACTGCTTGGGGTTGCTGGTCCACTCGTAGTCCTCGGGCACGTGGCCTCCGCCGTGCTGGGCCCAACCATCCCAGCTCACGTCGGGGAAGCGCGGATCGGACGTCGTGCCCCGAGGCTCCGGTTCTTCCGTCACCTCCGGGCGGTTCTCGGGCACCACGAAGGGCGCCTCGATGGGTGTATCGGGGATGATGATCGCCATGTGCGGGCACCTCCGTTCCAACCATAGGGACGCCCCCGCCCGTCTGCTCGGGCCGCCGTCGAGGAGACCGGCCAGGGAGCCAGCGGCATGCCCGACCCGTCCCACACGCTTCCAAGGGACTCGGGCCTGCCCACGAGCACCTTCCGTTTCCGCCCTGTCCGACCCTAGGCTCGCGCTCGCCCATGAGCGAACCGTCGTCGGAGAGATTGAAGGTCGCGGTGCTGGCGCTGTACGAGGCGCGCCCGGTGGAAGGGCCTCCCGGTGACGACGGCCAGCGCTCCGTCTGGCACCTGTCCCCCCAGGGCGCGGAGCTGCTCTCCTTCGTCGACCGCGAGGGGAAGGTGCAGCGGCAGGAGCTCACGCTGCTGGGCGAGCACTGCGTCTGGATGAGCGGCGTGGGCCTGCGCACCGGCCGCGTCGAGCAGGTCGGTGCCGTGCGCACCGAGGCCAGTGTCGTCCACCCGGATGACCAGCCCATCCCCGCTCGGATGTTGCGCGCCGCGCTCGCGCTTGAGGACTACCAGGGCGGCGACCGGTACATCCTCCACATCCAGCGTGTGCTCGCGCTCGCGCGTCAGGGCCTCATCCTCGCTGGAAACGCGAGCGCCGTACCCGTGCCCACCGCTCCCGCCGCGCCCGCGCCCGTGTCTCCTGCTTCCACTCCCGCCGCTGCGGCCCCGCAGCCCGCTGCGGCCCCGCAGCCCACTCAGGCCCCGCAGCCCGCTCCGGTCTCCGCCATCGACCCGGTCATGATCCGCAGGCAGAAGGTGGAAGGCCTGACCATGCTCATCGTCCTCGGGGTGGGCCTCGTGCTGGGCGTGGCGCTGCTGCTCTGGCTCATCTGACGGCGGCGGGCGCCCGCGCGGGTCCCATCCTCACCGCTCGGAGCGGATGCCCGGTGTCGGGACATCATAGGGCCCGGGCGGCACGTCTCCACGCGCGAGCTTCGGGCCGTTGGGCGCCAGCATCGGCAACAGGGTGTGCGAGACATCCGCCTCCCGGGCCCCCTCGGCGGCGAGCTGCATCGGGCGCGCATCCAGCACCAGCACCATCGCGGCGAGCGCTGTCAGCAGGAGGCTCCCCACCCACCGCGTCACGGCCTCCGGGCGCAGCAGGAGCTGCCAGCAGATGAGCGCCAGCGCCAGGACGACCAGGGCCCCCAGCATGGCCGAGCGCAGCTCCTGCAACCGCATGAGCTTCTCGGTGCCCGCGGCGACGTGCTCGGCGCGCGCCTCCGGGGCCTGTGTGGCGAGCGTGGTGAGCCGCTCGAAGAGGTGGTGTGCCTCGAGCGCCACCAGCAGCGCGGTGCCCCCCAGCGTCAGGCTCAGCCCGGCGCCCAGCAGCCTGCCGGTCCCCTCTCCCAGGAGCGTCGCCCGCTCGAGCCGCATCGCGAGCCCCACCGCCACGGCCACCAGCAGCGCCGCGCTCATCCAGGCGCCCACCAGGCGCGTCACCATCGCCTCGCCCGTGCCCGCCACCAGCACGGCGAGCGCGTCCCCGCTGCCCGCGTCCGGCAGTGCCGCCAGCACCTTTTCCATCGCCTCCTGGGTGCCCGCGATGCCCAGCAACCACGGCAGCGTCGCGAGCCCCACCAGCATCACCAGCGGCGAGTGCCATCGCGTGCCCATGCTCAGCAGTGCCGACAGTGCGAGCGTCACGCCCAGCACCGCCACCGCCATCAGCAGGCTGTAGGGCCCCGCGGCGTCCGCCAGCCGCCACGCCTCGGCGCGCCCTCCCACGAACGACAGGAAGGCGAGTCCGAAGCCCCCCACCACCACGGGAGGCAGCGTGGCGAGGATGAGTCCGGGGAGGACGTTCGGCCGGGTCGGGAACAGCATGATAGAAGGAATATACCGTCTCCGCACGGAATTCCAGGATTGGCAGACTGGTGTGGATTGCTTGACTGATGGCAAGGCCACCAGAGCAGCCTCGGGCTGGAGGCTGGGACGGGGGACAGGAGGGCGGCCGCGGGCCCGCGTTCAGCCGGTGACAGTGCCCTCGCCCAGGAGCTGGGCGTAACGGCCACCCCGGGCGGAGAGCTCCTCGTGCGTGCCCGCCTCCACCACCCGGCCGGCCTCCAGCACGACGATGAGGTCCGCGTCCCGCACCGTCGAGAGGCGGTGGGCGATGACGAGCACCGTGCGCCCCCGCATCAGCGCCGCCAGGCCCTCGCCCACCGCGGCCTCGCTCTGGGCGTCCAGGGCACTGGTGGGCTCGTCCAGCAACAGCACCGAGGGCCGGCGTAGGAAGGCCCTCGCCAAGGCCAGGCGTTGCTTCTGTCCGCCGGACAGGCGCGCACCACGTTCGCCCACCGGCTCGTCCAGGCCACCGGGCAGGGCGCGCACGAAGTCCTCCGCATGCGCCAGCCGCAGCGCCTCCCACAGCTCTTCGTCACGGGCCTCGGGCCGCCCCAGCAGCAGGTTGTGCCGCACGCTGCCCGAGAAGAGCACCGGCTCCTGCGGCACCCACGCCATCTGGGCTCGCACGCTGGAGGGCTTGAGCTCCGTCAGCGGCGTGCCGTCCCAGCGCACCGTGCCGCCGCTCGGGGGGACGAAGCCCAGCAGCACGGAGAAGAGCGTCGTCTTGCCCGCCCCCGAGGACCCCACCAGCGCCACCCGCGCGCCCGCCGGCACCGTGACGTCCACCCCGCGCAGCGCCTCCCGGCCGTCCGGGTACGTGGCACGCACGCCCTCGAGCGTCAGCGCCCGCGCGAGGGGCCCGGCCTCCCCGCCCTCGTCCGGCGGCACCGGCGCGTCCGCCAGCGCGAAGAGGCGCTCGGCGCTCACCAGTCCGGTGATCACCTGCGAGAGCGTGCCGCTGAGCGACTTCACCGGCTGGTAGAGCAGCAGCGTGGCGGCGATGAAGGACAGCAGCCGCCCCGACAGAGACGGGTCCACGGAGATGGCCCGCGCGCCCCAGGACACCGCCACCGCCACGCCCAGAATCCCCATCACCTCCACCGTGGGGCTGTACGCGCCGCGCAGGAAGAGCGAGCGGCGCATCTCCCCGAGGTAGCGCTCCGACTCGGCCTCGAAGGTCTTCAGGGCCCGGGGCGCGCCTCCATACGCCTGCACCACGGGGAGCGCCTGGAGCTGCTCCCCGGTGAGCGCGGTGAGGGCACCGAGGCTCGTCTGCGAGCGGTTGGCCACCTTCTTCAGCGAGCGCGCGAAGCTGCGCACCGGCAGCACCGTGAGCGGCATCACCACGAAGGTGAGCAGGAAGAGCTTCGCGTCGATGAGCAGGCACGTGGCGAGCAGCGCCAGAATCTGCAGCCCGTCCTTCACGTAGGAGGACAGGGCCTGCGTCACCGCGAACTCCACCAGCGGCACGTCCGCGGTGAAGCGCGTGAGCAGCTCGCCCGAGTGCTGCCGCTCGAAGAAGGCCGGAGGCTGGGACAGCAGCCGCGCGTAGAGGAAGGCCCTCAGGTCCGCCATCACCCGCTGCCCCAGCCGCTGCATCCACCCGCCCTGGAGGAAGCCCGCCGTCGCCTTCACCGCCGCCACCGCCACCACCAGCAGGGGCAGGACTCGGAGCATGTGCTCGCCCGGCAGCTTGAAGCCGGCGAGCTCCACGGGCGTTCCCGTCAGCACGGCGCGTAGCAGCGGGCCCACCAACCAGGCGTAGGCGGACGTGGCGCTCGCGGCCACGAGTGAGGCGGCCAGGCCGGCCAGCAGCAGGCGCCGGTACGGGAGCAGGTAGCCCAGCAGGCGGCGGTAGACGTTGGGTGAAGAACGGGGGGCCACGGCGGAGCGCGCACTCTCGCACTGGAAAGCCCCCC
Organism: Vitiosangium sp. GDMCC 1.1324; assembly: GCF_003044305.1. Classification (GTDB taxonomy): domain Bacteria; phylum Myxococcota; class Myxococcia; order Myxococcales; family Myxococcaceae; genus Archangium. The sequence goes on from NZ_PZOX01000012.1 coordinate 362,654, forward strand.
GGGCAAAGCCTTATGCCCGCCCGCCCGGCCTGCCGCCCGGCAGGTGTCCCGCCCTGGCCCTTTCATTGCTCCAGCGGGAAGCGGCGGACAGCTTTCCGCTAGCCATGGACACCAACAACACTGGGAAAGAGACGCTGTTCAGTCCGGGCTGTGAGCCGGTCGTCGAGGATGAAGAGCGCCGCCGGCTCCTGTGGCTGATGGCGGAGTACTTCCGAACCATCGGCTGCACGGACATCAAGGCCCGCCTGCCCGGCTTCATGCCACCACCCGTGCTCTCGGGCACCATCGAGGACCATCGGCCGGACTTCACCTGCCGCCAGTCCGACTCGGCCCGCACTCCCATCATCCTGGAGATCGTCACCCCCAGCATGGTGGAGGACCCCACTACGGAGAACCGCTGGAGCCTGCTGTCCAGCGCCGCCAAGCTCTACAACGCGGAGCTCCACTTCGTCGTGCCCAAATGGGCTCGCAGCCGGGGAGCGATCGATCCGGTGCTCAAGCGGCGGCTCGCCCGCATGGAGCTCACCGCCAACCGCGTCTGGACGGTCTGAGCCCTCCGGTTTCGAACGTTCGACCCGTGGGCCCGCCCCCTCCGCCGGGGCGGGTCCGGATTGCCGGGCCTTCCGCCTGCGTTATAGTGGTTTCGAAGACTATTCGGGCGTCGAAAGTCCAATAAATCCAGGGGTTTGAACGCAATGCCAGCGGCGGCGGGCCAGAAGCGCGACTACTACGAGGTACTCGGGGTCCAGAAGAATGTCTCGGGACAGGAGCTGAAGAGCGCGTTCCGGAAGGTCGCCCTGCAGTACCACCCGGACCGGAACCCCGGAAACAAGGAGGCCGAGGAGAAGTTCAAGGAAGCCTCCGAGGCCTATGAGGTGCTGAGCGACCCCGAGCGCCGGGCGCGCTACGACCGCTTCGGCCATGCGGGCGTGGGCGGGGCGGCGGGGGGAGACCCCTTCGGCGGGTTCCAGGGCGTCAACATCAACGACATCTTCGGAGAGATTTTCGGAGACATCTTCGGTGGGCGGGGGGGCCGCGGCCGGGTGAGCAACCGGGGCGCGGACCTGCGCTTCAACCTGGAGATTTCCTTCGAGGAGGCGGCGTTCGGCTGCCGGCCGAAGGTGCCGATTCCGCGCCCGAAGAAGTGCGACACGTGCAGTGGCACGGGCAGCAAGAGCGCCTCGGCGCCCAAGCCGTGCGGCACGTGCGGCGGCACGGGCGAGCTGCGCTTCACCCAGGGCTTCTTCGCGGTGTCCCGGCCGTGCTCGGACTGCGGTGGCACGGGCGCGGTGGTGCCGGACCCGTGCAGCAAGTGCCGGGGCTCGGGCAAGGTGCCCAGCGAGGACGTCATCGAGGTGAACATCCCCGCGGGCGTGGACAACGGGACGCGGGTGCGGCTGGGCGGCCTGGGCGAGCCGGGTGACCGGGGCGGGCCTCCGGGAGACCTGTACGTGACGGTCATCGTGCGCGAGCACCCGCTCTTCCAGCGCGAGGACTACGACGTCTTCTGCGAGGTGCCCATCTCCTTCACCCAGGCGGCGCTGGGCGCGAAGATTGACGTGCCCACGCTGGACGGGAAGGTGAAGATGACCGTCCCCGAGGGCACGCAGTCGGGCAAGGTGTTCCGGCTCAAGGGCAAGGGCGTTCCGCACCTGCACAGCGGGCAGCGCGGGGACCAGCACGTGCGCGTCATCGTGGAGACGCCGACGGGGCTGTCGTCCAAGCAGCGCGAGCTGCTCGAGAAGTTCTCCGAGCTGAGCGGCGAGGATGCGCACCCGCAGTCGAAGAACTTCTTCGACAAGGTGAAGGAGCTCTTCGGGTAGCAGCTCCCGCTGCCAGGTACCGTTCTCCGAAAGGGCTCCGCTTCACTCGAGGCGGGGCCCTTCGTGTTCGTGCGCTCAGCCGAACTCCGCGCGCTGCAGAGGCGTCTGCTGGATGGTGGTGCTCATGTAGTGGACCGGCGAGTGGGCCTCCCAGGAGTAGGGGAGCTTGAGCTTGAGCTTTCGCAGCAATTCGAATTGCTGCCCGAGCCAGCCGAACACACCGATGACCGAGCTCAGGACGACGGTCCTCGCCTGTGACACGTCCTCCTGGCTGTACTCCCACTGCTGTGTTTCATCCCGCCAGCGGTACTCCTGGCCGAAGTGTTTGAACTTGCCCGTGGCCCGTGGCGGCAGGCGAGGCACGATGTCGTTCTTGTAGACGTGCCGGAAGATTCGCGGAGCGACCTCCTCGCACTGTTCGGCGAACGCCTCGTCGCCGACCAGCGGCTGCCCGTAGGTGTAGATGCCTCGCAGCACTCGCCGGAGCTGGACATAGGACTCAGACTCCCGGTCGACGCCCTGGTAGAGCAGCGCCGCGGCCAGGGTGGCCATGGCCGCACCCAGGCTGTGCCCGGTGATGTAGAGCGCCTCCATCGGGTGGAGCATCGGCTCCCGGGACTGCGCCCGGCCCTTGTCCGGCAACGCGATGACGTCCGCCCCCTCTGGCGGCTGGGTGACGGCTTGACCCTGGAGCGCCTTCTCGAGGCTGCTCAGGATGGAGGGCCACACGGCCATCACGTTGCGATAGAAGCCGCCGTGGACCATCCCCTTTCCCTCCAGGTCCGTGAGGAACGTCTCCGGATTCACGCTCGCGTCCGTCATCCAGTTGAGGATGTTGGATGGCTCCGTGCCCCGGAAGCAGAGGATGCCCAGCCGCCCCCCCTCACTCTGGATGAAGTAGGCCTTGGCGAACACGAAGAGCGCGTCGTTGACGACGCCAATGTACTCGCAGCGGTTGTTCCGCAGGCCATTGCGGTGCAGGACGTTGGAGAGCATCTCCGCATCCGAATAGGCCCACCCCGAGGTGATGGCGAGCAGCCGGCTCATGCTGGCGCTGTATCGGGGGTTGCCCTGCGCGTCTCGTGTATCGCCGAGCAGCCTGTCGACGTATTTCTTCCCCGGCTCGAAGGGCTTTTCCGCCTCGAGCGTTGGTATTCCCGAGGGCTTCCGAGGGGACTCCTGGGTTGGATGGACTCGCGCATGTTGCATGGTCGCCTCCCGCTTGGAGGGTGGGCATCGCGCGGGTGGGCGTCACCCGCCCCTCGTCGAATTTTCCGGCCCGGCGGGACGCGGAGGACGGTGTGAAGGAGCATGTGCCGCCACCTGCCCCGGCGCCGCAGAGGGGCCCACCGTCCCCGGAGTCTGGGGGCGATGACCAACGCTGAACGCCCGCGGAGCGCGATGCGTCCTCCAAGTGGCGCCGGGTGGACGTTCGCGTCATCCTCGGGAGAAGAGCACTCACAAACGGCCCCCCCCGTGCGCATACCGAGCACGCAACCTAGGGAGACGGGGGAGGTGCCGGCATGGCCACATACCGACTCATCCGCAAGATCGCGGCAGGCGGCATGGCGGAGGTGTTCCTGGCCAAGGTGGTCGGAGCCGAGGGCTTCGAGAAGCCGGTGGCCGTCAAGCGCATCCTCCCGTCGCTGGCGCAGGACCGGGAGTTCGTGGAGCTGTTCCTGCGCGAGGCCAAGCTGACGGTCTGCCTCCAGCACGCCAACGTGGTGCAGGTGTTCGACCTGGGCTCCATCAACGGCCAGTACTACATGGTGATGGAGTTCGTGGACGGGGAGAACCTCCGGGGCGTGCAGCGGGGCGCCGCGAGCAACCAGGTGCCGCTGGGCCTGCGCGAGGTGTGCTTCATCGTCCAGCAGGTGACCGAGGGCCTGGCGTACGCGCACGGGCGCGCGGACGCCGCGGGCCGGCCGCTCAACATCATCCACCGCGACGTCAACCCGTCCAATGTGATGGTGGCCAGCAGCGGCGAGGTGAAGCTGGCGGACTTCGGCATCGCCAAGGCGGCCAACACGCAGAACGGCACCCAGGTGGGCGTGGTGAAGGGCAAGGCGGGCTACCTCGCTCCCGAGCAGGTGAAGGGCGCCGAGGTGGATCAACGCGCGGACCTCTTCCTCATCGGCCTGATGTTGTATGAGTTGCTCGCTGGCAAGCAGCTCTTCGGCGGCACGGACTACTTCCAGACGCTGCGCAACATCGCCCAGTTCGACGTGAAGGGCCTCGCGCCGGTGCCGGGCGTTCCCCCGGCGCTCTGGAGCATCGTCACCCGGGCGCTGGCGCCGGACCCGGCGGCCCGCTTCCACCGGGCCCGTGACATCTCGGACGCGCTGCAGAACTTCCTCTTCGACCACCGGCTGCGCGTGGGCCCTCAGGACGTCGCCGCGCTCTTCGCGCGCTGCTTCCCCGGACGCCACTCGCCACTGGAGGGCTCCGGCGAGGTGCGGGGCGAGGAGATTCGCCTCGACTCGGACGCGGGACAGCAGCGCCCGCCCATGCTCACCTCGGTACGCTCGCGCCCGCCGTTCCCGGGGGGACCTCGCCCCGGCACGCCCTCCTCGTCCTCCCTGCGGAGCGTGGCGGACTCGAACCGGATGCAGCCTCCTCCTCCGCCTCCCGAGGCGCGAGCGGGCACCTCCGTCACCATGCAGGTGCCTCCGCCACTGCCGGCCGGCGCACGCCCGGCGGCGGGCGGAGGAGCGTCCCCCGTCACCGCGGCGGTGCCTCCTCCCGTTGGCGGTCGCCCCGGGGCTGGCGGGGGCACTTCGCTCACCCTGTCGGTGCCCACGCGCGTGATGCGGTCGGTGCGCCGCAAGCTCGGGGAGATGTTGGTGGCCGCCGGCAAGCTGTCGGAGACACAGCTCAAGGGCGCGCTGGAGCGGCAGAAGCGCACCGGCGGGCGCATCGGCGAGCTGCTCGTCGCCGAGGGCTTCATCACCGAGGAGGACGTCGTCCGCGCCCTCAGCGAGCAGGGTGGCGTCGCGTTCGTCTCGGACAAGGTGCTGCGCACCATGCCGGTGCCCAAGGCGCTGCTGGCCCTGCTGCCGCTGGAGAAGGCCGAACGGCTCGAGGCCGTGCCGGTGGCCCAGCAGTCCAAGGAGCTGGTGTGCGCCATGCGCGAGCCGTGCGACCTGGCCCGGCTGGATGAGCTGAAGTTCATCACCGGCTGCTCCGTGCGCGGCGTCTACGCCACCGAGGGCGCCATCCGCCGCGCCATCGGCCGCTTCTACCGGGGCGATGACCCGGACCAGATGGACGACTGGTCCAACATGATGCCGCTGGCGGGCTCGGAGAATCAGGCGGGGGTCACCCCCTACGCCGACAAGCACACCCGCACGCGCGAGCGCATGTTGGATGAGTCCGCCTTCGAGGAGGTCGCGGCCGTCCCCGCTCCACCTCCCGCGCCGCCTCCCCCCGTGCCCGAGCCGGCGCCCGCGATGCCCGCCACACCCGCTCCAGCCTCGCTGGCGCGCACCATGCTGGTGGTGTCGGACGACCCGGAGCTGCGCGAAGCGGCGGTGCGGTTGCTGACTCGCCAGGGCGTGGCGGCCTCGGGCAGCGGCGCCGCGGATGTGGAGAAGGCGGTGGCGCTCGGGGGCACCGAGGTGGCGCTGGTGGCCGCGGACACCGTCCCGGACGCGCCCTCGGTGGTGTCTCGGCTCATGAATGTGGCGCCCTCGGTGGAGGTGCGCGTGCTGCCCTCGCTGGCCGAGGCACTCGGGGGCGAGGCCGGTCCGTTGAGCCGCGCGGCGCGGTTGCATGCGCGCGTGGTGGACGCGGCGCTCGCGGCGCTCGGGGGCGTGGGCGTGCAGGGGGCGGCGCTCGCCAAGCTGGCCCGGCGTGTGGCCCGGCGGCTCGGGGCGGGGCGCGCGGAAGCCGAGCGGGCCTCCGCGGTGGCCTATGCGCTGGCGCTCGCGGCCTTCCAGGAATCGAACGAGCGTTTTATTCGGCCCTCGTGCGAATCGGTGCGCGCCATCCTCGGCCGGGACGCGGGCGAGCTGGCCGGGCTCATCGGGGCCTGCACCCGGGACGCGCCGCCGCTGTCCGAGAGCGCGAACAAGGCCGCGCTGGCCCTGGCCGCGGCGGTGGCACTGCTCGAGGTGGCGGGGACGGCCACGCTGGTGGCCGCGGTGGCGGCGCAGGCGCTCGTCAAGCTGCGCGCCGAGAGCAAGCTGCCCGCGGCGGCCCTGGAGGCCCTCTCCGCCGAGGTGATGGAGCTGGTACTGGGCGACAGCGCCTCGCACACGGTGGTGCTCGCCGAGCCCAACGTGGCGCGGGCCTCGGCCCTCCAGGCGCGCTTCCTGGCGGACGGGGTCCGGGTGGTGCTCGCCGGCTCCGCGGCCCAGGCCCGAGCGCTGCTGTCCCAGGGCAGCCAGGCGCTCGTGGTGGCCTCTCGGCTCCCGGACGGGGATGGCGCCGCGCTCACGCGTGCGCTGCGCTCCACGGCGGAGACGGCCTCGCTGCCCATCTTCGTGCTGGCGCCTCCGGAGGACCCGGGGCTGGTGGAGGCCGGACTGGACGCGGGGGCGGACGACGTCCTCACGTACCCGGTCAATCCGGATGTGCTGGTGGCCAAGCTGCGGCGCGCCCTGCAACCTCGCAGGACGGCCGTGACTCCCGTGGTGACGGTGCCTCTGGCCACCGCCACCGTCTCCGCGAGCGCCTAGCGCAGTGGCTCGCGGAACTCAGTCGCCCGCGATCGTCGTCGTCCCGAGCGCAGGGTCCTTCGCGATGTCCTGCTCCGTGAAGGCGATGGGACGCCACTGCTTCTCGGAGAAGCGCTTGAGCTGATTGCGGAACAGGTTCGACGTCGGGTCTCCGCTCTGCCCGTAGGTGAGGAGGGCCTGGGCGCGGGGGCCGTTGTCCGTGTACTCCAGCGCCATCAGGAAGCTGGTGCCCGAGTTGACGATGTAGCCGTCGTCCTTGGTCAGTCCGGTCGAGCTATCGAGCACGGTGCCGCGCGGGGTGGACGCCTCCAGCGAGGTGTTGCTGGTGCCGTCGTAGCCGCAGATGTTCGTCACGCCATCCACGTCGACACCGCCGTGCATGGAGATGCGCTCGGTGCCACGCAGAGCGTGCTGCGCCTGGCCCAGCGGCGTGTTCACCTCGAACCCCGCGGCCCTCAGCTTCAGCACGGCGGCGGCCAGCTTGTCCGCCAGCGGATCCGCCCCCGTCTCCGGGCGGGGCTTCAGGGTGTTGGGCGTGGTCAGCGGCGCGCTCGGCGAGAAGGGCGTGGCGAGCAGGGGGCCGGCGTTGAGCAGGGCGCTGTAGGTGTACGCGCTCATGAGCTGACGCCACAGGATGGCGCCCACGCTGTCGACGTCATAGCGCCCGTTCCAGGCCGCCAGCACGTCGCAGGCCTGCGTCAGGTCCACCGTCTGCCCGTCCGCGGTGCCCGTGGGCGAGGCCTTGCAGCGCTGCACCACGTCCGCGCGCAGCAGCTCGGCGGAGGAGCTGCGGTTGGAGAGGATGGCGTCCTGCAGCTCCTCGAAGGAGAAGCGCCCGTCCGCGCCGGAGGCACCGCCCTCGCGCACCTCGGTGAGGAGCTGGGCGTTCATGCGCGTGCGCGGCGTGCGCGGCGTGCCCTCCTGGCCCTGGAGCGGCGAGAAGCCCGTCAGGGGCTTCGCCGGGTTGGCCAGCCAGTGGCTGTCATTGGAGTTGAAGACGAAGTCCCGGCGCTGGAGCTGGGGGGCTCGGGCGAAGGGAATCAGGCCCGGGCTGCGCGAGCCCCGCTCCACCACCCACTCGTCGCGCGAGGTGCTGCCGTCCAGCAGCACGACGCTCGACTTGAGCAGCCGCGCCTGGATGGAGTCGGGGTTGGCCACCGCCGTTCCCCAGGCTTGGAGCGTCGCCGGGCTCAGGTTGGGCGTGGCCGCTGTGTCCGCGTACCAGACATTGCCCTCCGGCGTCGTCGCCATCGTGTGCACCCAGGGGATGCCTCCCACGTTGGCGAACACCTGCTGGAACTCCTCCAGGTTCTTGGCCTGGCTCATCCCCAGGAACTGGGCAATGAGGAACTCGTTGTCCAGGTTGGCGTCGCGGTAGCTGAGGGCGAGCTGGTTGCTCCAGCCGATGCCCGCGAGCGAGATGATGGGGCCGTAGTGGCTGCTGTAGTAGGTGCGCGTCAGGTCGGCCAGCGAGCCGTCCGGCTGCTTCACCTGGATGGTGATGGGGCGCGCGGACATCACCCATGTCCCGCTGTCGTAGTTGTATTGGGTGGCGCTGGAGGACGTGAGCGGCAGCGCGTAGGCGGTGAAGCGCGCGCCGATCGACACGGTGTGCGTCCACGCCACGTGCTCGTTGAAGCCGATGAGCACGCCGGGCACGCCGAGGATGCTCACGCCGTAGACGTTGAGCTTGCCCGGCACGGTGAGGTGGCTCTCCCACAGCCGGAGCTCACCCTCCCAGGGGAAGTGCGGGTTGGCCACCAGCATGCCGTGCCCGCTCTCCGTGCGCTCCGCGCCCAGGGCCCAGCCGTTGCTCCCCACCTTCGTCGTGTCCACCTCGCGCAGCAGCGGGAGGCCCTCGGACTGGAGGGCCGGGCCCGCGCTGGGAGGCTGCGCGGCGGCGATGGCGCCCAGCAGCCGGTTGCCGCTGAGCAGCAGCCCGAGCGCGCGGTGGTAGGCATGCAGGTCTATCGCGGTGATGGGCTTCACCCACGGCTGGCCCGCGCAGGGCAGCCGCTGGGCGGCCGGCAGCGAGAGGAAGTGATTGAAGCCGGCCACGTACCCCATGACGAGGGCGTGCACGTCCTCGGGCTGGCGCCCCCAGGACTCCTCGACGCGCCGGTGCAGGTCCAACGCCCGGAAGGCGAAGTCCGTGGCCACGTTGATGTTGTTGGGGCCGGCGCCGAAGTAGAGGGCCCGCTCACCGCGCACCTTGAGAATCTGGTCGAGCAGGGTGCAGGCGTTGTCCTGGGCGAAGGCATAGCCCTGGCCGTAGCCCGCGGAGCCCAGGTCCTCGGCGAGGATGTGGGGCACGCCGAAGCTGGTGCGGCGGATGGTGGCATGGTAGCGGCCCGGCGTGGGCTCGGGCTCCGTCTCATTGCAACCAGTGGCGGTGGCGGCCAGTGCGAGCGCCAGCAGGGTGGGTCTCAAGAGGGGGCGGAAGGGAGGGGCGTCGAGTGGTGTCATGTCCGAGAGGTGTGTATAGGGCACGGCGACGGCGCTGATAGCGCATGGGCCTGACGCGGAGGGCGATGGGGCCACACGCATGCCGCCCTCCGGCCGAGCGGCACGCCCGGAGCATATGCGCACGGGATGTCCTCCCGCATGGGGACTTCCTCGAATGAGGGTTTCCCCGCCTGGGGACTACATGTCAGTGGCGCGTGTCGGGTCTCTCTCCGCGCAGCATGTCGAGGAGCGAGCTCGCTGCCTGGAGCGGGTGGGTGGCGTAGTGCGTCACGAGCTTCGCGCGAGACAGTCCCATCCTTCGAATCCAGGGCACGCGCGTGCGGCGCTCCGGTGGGTCCTCGGGTGAGGCGCTCTGGCTCGGGGCCGTGGGGGACTCCTCTCCGGCGAGGCTGGCCTGGCGCGAGGGCTCCTCGGACATCGGCACGTAACGCGGTGAGCGCACCGTGCCTCGCTCCACCTGGATGGAATGGGCCTCGGCGTGCTCCGTGGTGGCCACCCGCCAGGAAGAGGCGGAGGTCTCCACGGCCTCTCGCGCATCGAGGGGCTCGTGCGCATCGCGTGCGCGTCTGGCGGACCAGAAGACCTCCACGCGGTCCATGGCCTCCAGGTGGTGCCGTGGCCAGACGTGCTCCGGGTCGAGCACGACGCCGTGCTCATCCAGCGAGTGGATTTCCTCGAAGCGCATCCGGTGCTCGCGCGTGATGACCACCCTGTGCTCGAGGACGAACCCGCTGTCGTCCACGGAGATGACGCGTCCGAGCGGCTCGCCATCGCGGCCGCGCACGACCATTCCTGTCTGAATCTTCGGCTTGGACATGGCTGGCTCCGGGCGCGTGCTTCAGTCCTCATCGCTCTCGTCGAACGGCTCCGGCAGGGCATTCACATGCACCACGCTCCCTCCCTTGTCCGGCGAGCCGCGTACCGCCTCACTCTCCTCGGGGGTATGGGGTGCCCGCTCCTCGAAGTTGTCGCCCTCCAGGTTGCGCTGCCGCTGTTCGCTCGTGCTTCCGTAGCCCTCCCGCAGCTTCTCCTTGCGTGCCATCGCCAGCTCCTGGGTGAGAACGTCCAAGCCCTGACGTTTGGGATGGGGAGCAGCGGTCGCAATCAGTCCTGGGAGGCGCCTTCTCCATCGCCCCCCGGGCGGGCGAGTACCCGGGTCCGCACCCCTGTGGCCCGAGGCCCACGCCGGCGGGCACCTGTCATGGATTTTTTCCGGGCTCCAGGGCGGCACGTCTGCTGCAGGACCCATCGGGCGGCGGGGGGAATCCTACCCCCGCTCGACTGTCGACGGAGGCGCGCCCCACTGCTATGCACACCCACACCATGGATGTCCGCCCCTCTCCGCGCCGCGCGCTGCTGGTCGCGCTGACGCTGCTGATGACCGCCTGCAAGACGCCCTCCGCCGTGGGCGGTGGCTCTTCCCCGAATCATTCGTCCGGCTCCTCTCAGCAGGGCCGCAACGGCGAGGTCCCCCAGGGAGACCCGTTCCCGAAGAAGCCCTCGGTGGAGGCGCGCCAGGACGAGCAGGCCGACAAGGCGCTGTCCCAGGCCATCCAGCAGGCGGAGACGGCGCCGCGCAAGCAGGCCGCCGAGTCCTTCCTCGCCGTGCGCAAGGCGTACCCGGAGACGACCGCCGGCCAGGAGGCCCTCTACCGGGCGGGCGTGCTCTTCTACGACTCGCAGGACTACGTCAACGCGCGCAAGACCTTCAACGAGCTGCTCTTCGAGAATCCGCTCCACCCTCAGGCCCAGGACGCCAAGCGCCGGCTGGGCCGGGCCGCGCTGGAGGTGGGGGCCTACCGCGACGCGTACCAGATGCTCTCCAGCCTCGCGGAGAACGCGGAGGGCGCCGAGCGCACGCAGCTGCTCGAGCAGGCCGCCCAGGCGGGTGAGAAGGCGGGCCTCTTCGGTCCGTCGCTGCAGATCGCCGTGGACCTGGCGGGCAACGCGCAGACGCCCGAGGCGCAGCAGGCCGCGGTGGCCCGGGTGCAGCAACTGGTGGAAGGCCGCGTGGGCTTCGTGGACGTGGCCCGGGTGGCGGATGGGCTCTCTCCGTCCAACCCCGCCTGGCCGGTGCTGACCTTCAAGCTGGCGCGCATCTACTACCACCTGCGGGACTGGACGCGGCTGGAGGAGACGCTCAACCGCTTCCTGGCGGAGGCGCCCAACCATCCCTTCGCCGGCCAGGCGCGCGAGTTGCTCGCGCGTGCCACCCGGCGCGTGGAGGTGCGTCCCAAGACGGTGGGCGTGCTGCTGCCCATGACGGGCAAGTACAAGGCCGTGGGCGAGGCGGTGCTGCGCGGCGTGAAGCTGGCCCTGGCCGGCAGCGACGTGGAGCTCGTCGTCAAGGACACGCAGGGCGACGTGAACGTCACCAGCCAGGCCATGGAGCAGCTCGCCTTCGAGGAGGGCGCCATCGCCGTGCTGGGCCCCATCACCTCGGATGAGTCCCGCCGGGCCGCGCTGGTGGCAGAGGAGCTCCAGATGCCGCTGCTCACGCTCACGCGCCAGGAGGACATCACCACCATCGGCTCCTACGTCTTCCGCAACATGCTGACGAACTCGGCGCAGGCGCGGGCCATCGCCGACTTCGCGATGAAGCAGAAGGGCTTCAAGAGCTTCGCCATGCTCTACCCCAACCTCCCGTACGGGGTGGAGCTGGCCAACGACTTCTGGGACCACGTGGTGCAGAACGGCGGCCAGGTGCGCGGCGCCGAGACGTACGCCCACGACCAGACGACCTTCACCTCCGAGGCCAAGAAGCTGGTGGGCCGCTACTACCTGGAGGACCGGGGCGACTACCTCGAGGGCGTGCGCGAGGTGCAGCAGCAGACCAACGGCCAGGACGCGTTCCGCAAGCGCAAGGCCTTCGAGAAGATGAAGGGCAACGTGGAGCCCATCATCGACTTCGAGGCCATCTTCATCCCCGACGAGTGGAAGCGGGTGAGCCTGGTGGCTCCGGCGCTGGCGGTGGAGGACATCGTCACCAACGCGTGCGATGCGCGCGATGTGGAGCGCATCCGCAAGACGACGGGCAAGAAGGATCTCAAGACGGTGATGCTGCTGGGCACCAACGCGTGGAGCAGCGCCAAGGGCGCCAGCGGTCTGCCCGAGCTCGTCGAGCGCGGTGGCAAGTTCGTCACCTGCTCGGTGTACGTGGACGGTTTCTTCGTGGACTCGCAGCGGCCGGCCACGCGCCGCTTCGTGCAGGCCTACCGCAAGGAGTACAGCTCGGACCCGAGCCTGCTGGAGGCCTACGGCTATGACTCGGCGCGCATGGTGCGCCAGTTGATGGACTCGAAGCAGGCGGCCCCGACGAGCCGCAGTGCGTTCCGCGAGGCCCTCTCCACCCTGAAGGACTTCGACGGCGCCACCGGCAAGACGTCCTTCGACGACAAGCGCGAGGCGCAGAAGCCCCTGTTCCTGCTGTCCGTGGACAACAAGGGCATCACCGAGGTCCAGGACAAGACGGCGGCGCTGGGGGGCTCGTGAGCATTGCCGCGCCCCGCGCGCTGTTGGTGGTGGGGGTGCTGGCGCTGGCGGGTTGTCAGCACACCGCACCGGTGCTCGCTCCAGATGTCTCCGCCCGGTTGGAGTCCACGCCGGGCGGGTTTCTCGCGGGCGAGGTGTCGGGCCTCGAGGACTCGGCCGTCCTGAACCGCAAGGACTTCGTCTGGACGCTGGCCTTCTCTCCGGATGCCTCGCGCGTCGCCTATTCGCACCTGGGCGCCCGCGAGTACCTGTTCGCCCTGTGGACGCTGCGGCCCACGCCGGCGCTCGTGGTGGACAAGGCCCTCAACCCCTCCGAGTTCGACGTGGAGGCGCTGGCCTTCTCCCCGGACGGCAAGCTGCTGGCGAGCGCGGGCTGGGACGGCGTGGTGCGCCTGTTCGACGCGGCCACCGGTGCGCCGAAGGTCAGCGTGCGCACGGATGAGCCCCTCACCGCGGTGGCCTTCCACCCCACCGGGGGCTACCTCGTGGTGGGCAGCTCCCAGGGCCTCGTCACCGCGCTGCGCGTGGCGGACCTGGGTTTCTCCTCCGAGGTGCGGCCTCACGCGGGCCAGGTGAGCGCGCTCGCCTTCGCGGCGGACGGGACGCTGTACTCGGGGAGCTGGGACAAGCACATCCGCGTCTTCGACACGCGCGAGGAGGTGCTGCGGCGCGAGCAGACGCGGCTGCGCTTCGAGCGGCGCGGGGGCCATGCCGTGGTGGCGGGAGTCGTCAACGGCAAGTCCCCGGTGGCCTTCGCGCTGGATGCACGCACCCCGGCCATCGTGCTCGGGACGCAGGCGGCGGCGGCGGCCGGCATCGACACGGCTTTCCTGCAGGAGACGGTGTCGATGCCCACGGCGCTCGGCACCATTGTGGCGCGAGTGGCCCGTGGTCAGCACCTGCGCCTCAAGGGGCTGGATCTCGATGGCGTGGACGTGGCGGTGTGTGACGCGTGTCTGCCCCCGAATGTGGCCGGCGTGCTGGGCGCTCCCTTCTCCGAGCGCGTGGACGTGGCCTTCGACGACGCCACGAGTGAGGCCGTGCTCACCCTGAAGTCGCCCGCACCGGCGAAGCAGGAGGAGCAGCGGGGGCTGGTGCTGGCCCCGCGTGCCAACTTCGCCTTCGAGGCGCACGTCAACGACGTCACCCTGGACGCGGCCGGGCGGCGCCTGGGCGTGGCCTTCTCCGAGTCCAAGGCCGAGCGCAACCGCACCGTCTACGAGCGCGAGAAGAAGGGCCTCGTCGAGCCGCCCGCGGAGTGGAACGCCGCGGCGTTGGTGGACGCCACCTCGGGCCAGGTGCTTCGCAAGTGGACGCGGCACCGGGGGGTGGTTGCGTCCGCTGGCATTTCGCCGGACGGTCGTTCGATTTCGAGCGGAGGCTGGGACAAGCAGCTCTACCTGTGGCGCGAGGGCCAGGAGGCCCCGGTGGCGGAGCGTCGATTCGGCTGGTCCGTGCGCCGGGTGCGCTTCAGTCCGGATGGGCAACAGGTAGGCGTGGCCGCGTGGACGCCGCAGAAGGCCACCGGCAACCAGGAGAGCGAGCCCGCCGCGGCCCTCTTCTCCGTGCGCTACGCCGCTCCCACCGTGGAGCGGTGAGCCCGCGCCCCATCGGGTCGCCGAGACCCTGGCTCATGCTACCGGCAGCGGGGCCGGCCCCAGATTGGAAGGGTCCCACACATACTGCTCGGTGGGGGTGAGCACCACGTTGGTGAACCCGTGCTTCTCGACGAAATCCTTGAAGCGCTCGGAGACGACGATAGTGCCCGGCATGCCACGGGGGCGGAAGATGTCCTCTCCTCCCCAAGTACCCGGCTCCAGGACGAAGCCATTGATGGCGTTGATGCCCGCCACGCGGCACTCCAGGCAGGTCAGGGGCTCGACGGTTCGCACGCGGTTGAGCACCAGATCCACCGCCGCCCGGCTGAAGCAGGGCCAGACGACATGGTAGCGGGGCACGGTGAGAGGCTTGCGAGGTCGCTTCCTCATGCATTTCACCCGGAGGACCTCCACGGGGTGGAAGCCCTCCAGCCCGGTGAGCCCCTCCGCACGGAAGGCCTCCGCGACTCGCTCGGAAATGAGCCACTCGTACCCTGGGGCGCTGATGAAATCCCCGAGTTCCTCCCCGTGCAGCTCCAACTCGACCCGGTAGGGCGGAAGCCACGGCAACATCCCGACGAAGCCGCCGCACTGCGGGCAGCAAGGCGCATCCCCGAGGCTGACGGGCTCGACTGGGTCGACATCGACATCGTAATGGGACCTGGTGGCGCCCTCTGTCAGGACGAAGAAGCGGGGGGAAGTAGAGGCTTCAAAATCCATCGGGGAATCTCGCTCTCATTTCGGGGCGGCCGTAGATCCCGCGCAATTTGTCCATGAACTGCTGGGGTGTTGCCCTGGGGGTCTCTTTGAGCCAGTCGATGACCTCCTTGTCCACATCGCGGTGCCACTGCTGGTAACCGCAGTGCGACTGCTCGTCCTTGGCCCGAGTCACGAAGCGCGGGTCCCGAGGCTTGTAGAGGCCCTTGAGTGTGGGGTGCCTCGCCAACTCCTTGGCAATGGGCCGGGAGATGGGGTGGTGCTCCTGGCCCTTGCAGTGGGGTGGCTCGGAGGACCCTAGCGACTGGGACAAGGCCTCCGCCGTCGCCTGGAGTTACTTCTTCTTGTCCTTGTCTCCCTCCCGCGCCATCTGCGAGGCCTGCTCCAGCGCCTCAAGAGCCTCGAGCGCCCCCACCACCTCGTCCAACACCTCCGCCGCCTTGCGTGCATCATCCCCCGCGAGTGCCACGCAGGCATTCACCATGCCTTGCTTGCAGTTGCACACCACCGACATCTCGCCGGGTGTACACGGCACCTGCGTCAGCAGTACCACCAGCAACGTCGAGAGCATGGGTCTTCTCCTCTCGGGGCTGTTCCGGGGCGAGGGTGGACCTGTTCCCCTGGGGCAGCAACGTCAACGAGGAGCCTCTCTACGAGGAGCCTCTCAACGAGGAGTGGGTTTTAGTAGTTGAGGTGGATGGCCTCGCGGGGCAGCCCGCGGTTCCTCAGTGCGTCCATCACGCCCTGCACCATGCCCGACTGGCCGCAGACGAAGGCCAGGGCCTCGCCCACCGACGCCTCGCCCAGGTGCGCCTGCACGTAGCCGGTGAGGCCCTGCCACCCGCTCACGCCCGGCTGGCTCACCGTGCGCACCACGTGGATGTCCGCCGCCGCCCAGTGGTGCAACTCGTCCTCGTAGGCGAAGGACTGCGGCGTGCGTGCCCCGAAGTAGAGCGTCACCCGTCCGTAGGCGCTCCGCTCCTGGCGGATGCTCTCGATGACGGAGCGGATGGAGGAGATGCCCGAGCCCGTGGCGAACAGCAGCAGATCCCTCCCGCGCGCATGGGGGAGGGGAAAGCCACGGCCCTCGGGGCGCGTGGCGAGCACCTTCGCCCCCGGCTGGAGCCGCACCAGCGCGTCCGCCAGCGCGCTTCCCCCCTTGAGGAGGAACTCCCAGCGGGGGGTGAAGGGCTCCGGCGCCGAGGCGATGGCGAATATCCCCTCCCCCTGCTCGGGCAGTGCCAGGCGCACGTACTGCCCGGGGGTGCGGTGGGTTCCCACCAGCGGGGTGCCGCCAATGTCCAGGACGAGCTCGGTGAGGCCCTCCGCGGCGGGAAGGACGTCCGCCACGGTGGTGGGGTGCCAGTCGTTCATGTCGGACCTTGTTTAACCTGGACCCGAGTTGCCGTCGCCCTTTGATAACCTGGGGGGCGTGAAGACCCTGCTCTGGTTGGTGCTGTTCCTCATCGGGCTGGCGGGCGTGGTGCTGCCGGCCTTGTACATCCATACGGCCAGCAAGCTGCCCCAGCTGGAGACGGAGTTCGACCTGGAGACCCAGTTGCGCCACTCCATCGAGGGCGAGCGGGTGAGCATCCAGGCGGGCACCACCGAGCACAAGCGGCCCATCGCCTTCAAGCGGCCGGACTTCTCGCGCCTGCCCAAGGACCTGGTGGCGCTCTACATCGCGCAGCTCGGCTGCCCCACCTACTTCCAGACGCCGCGCGAGGACGGTCCCAAGTGGGCCTGGCGCCTCTTCTCCGTGGTGGCCTTCGGCTCCGAGCCCCGGGGGGACGGGGTGTGCGAGCGGTTGATCGCCGTGCGGCTCGCCAAGGCGCTGGGCATCGAGGGCACGCTGGAGCAGGCGGTGGCCGCCAACCGGCTGCACTCCTTCCTCCAGAAGGACCAGCTCCTGGCCTATGACATGGCCACCCTCTACTTCGACCGGGGCATCGTGGGAGTGGAGGACGCGGCGTACAAGCTCTTCGGCAGCGAGTTGGACACGCTCCAGCTCCCGCAGCTGGCCGAGATGGCGCTCACCCTGCCGCCGCACTACCTGTACGGGGATGCCGTCGTGTGCCGCAACGCGAGCCTCATCCGGCAGAACCGGGACGTGCTGCTGTCGGACCTGGCCGGCTTCAAGCTGGTGACCGAGGAGCGGGCGCGTACCGCCATGGCCCAGCCGGTCATCTGCCGCTGAGGAGGGTGGGGCGGGGGCCTGGCGCGGGCCAG
The DNA here is from genome assembly GCF_003044305.1 of Vitiosangium sp. GDMCC 1.1324. Lineage (GTDB taxonomy): Bacteria > Myxococcota > Myxococcia > Myxococcales > Myxococcaceae > Archangium. The sequence continues at coordinate 379,658 of NZ_PZOX01000012.1, forward strand.
GCCCTCGTCACTTGCGGCGCAGGAAGAACTTCTCCCAGTCGTCCAGCTCCTTGGCCACCGCGCGGCGCTCCTCCGAGGACGCGGCCGTCTCGGCCTTCTCGCGGATGCGATCCAGGGTGGGGCGCGTGGCGGGGCTGAGCTTCTTGCCCGCGGAGAGGCTCGCGTCGATGTCGCGCTCCAGCTTGCGGATGCGGGTGAAGAGCGCGCTCTGGGTGGGCGCGGCGGGACGGCCCTTCTGCGCCGCGGGCAGCGCTTCCGGGGTCTCGGAGTGGGCCACCGCCGGCACCGTGGTGGGGTTCTCCTGCTGCGCCGTTGTGTTGGCTGGGGTCGTGGTGCCCGCGTCGGGAGCCGTGGCTGGGGACGGCGTCTGCTGCGCCTGGGCCGTTTCCGGGGGCGGCTGGACCACCGGCTTCGGCTTGGGCTGCTCGGGCGGCGGAGGCGTGACGGTCACCTGCGGCTGGGTGGGCGCCGGGGGAGCTCTCAGGGCGAACACGATGCCACCCCCGAGCCCCACCAGCGCGAGCGCTCCCAGGCCCATGGGCAACCACCGCCGCAGGGGCGAGCCCGGAGTGACGGGGGAGCGCGGCTCCTCGGCCTTGGGCGCGGTCTTCACCGGCTCGGGCTTCGTGGGCTCCGGGGCCGGCGGGGCCTCCGGGGGTGCCTTGGCGGAAGGCCCGGGGGCCGGGGGCTTCGCCGGAGTGGCCGGGGCCTGTGGGGCGGCGAGGGTGTCGCGCAGCCGCTGGAGCTGGCGGCGCAGCTGCTCGGCGGAGCCGGGGCGTGCCTCCGGATCCTTGGTGAGCATCTGCAGGATGAATGCGTCGAGCGCGGCGGGCAGGCTGGGCACGAACTCCGAGGGCCGCGGAGGCCGCGCGTCCACGTGCTTCATCAGCAGGTCCACCGGCGATGTCCCGGTGAAGGGCAGCCGGCCGGTGACCATCTCGAAGGCCACCACGCCCAGGGCGTAGAGGTCCGTCATCGGCCCCACCGGCTGACCCCGGGCCTGCTCGGGCGCCATGTACTCGGGGGTGCCCACCACCATGTCGGTGCGCGTCTGCGCGGTGCGCCCGGTGGGCAGGCCCATCTTCGCCAAGCCGAAGTCCAGCAGCTTCACGTAGCGCGAGCCGTCCGGCTGCTTCACCAGGAAGATGTTGCTCGGCTTGAGGTCGCGGTGGACGACGCCCGCCCCGTGCGCGGCACCCAGCGCGCTGAGCACCTCGTCGAGGATGTCCAGCACCTCGGGCACCGGCATCTTGCCCTTCTCCGCCAGGTACGCGTCGAGGGCCACGCCCTCGAGGTACTCCATGATGATGTACTGGCGGCCATCGGGGACCTGGCCGAAGCCGAAGATGTCCACGATGCCGCGGTGGCGGATGGCGTTGACGGCGCGGGCCTCGGCGAGCAGGCGCGCCACCTGCTCCTCGGCGGCGGCCAGCTCCGGGCGCAGCACCTTCACCGCCACGCGCTTGCCGATCAGCGGCTGGATGCCGTCGTACACCAAGCCCATGCCACCCACGCCGATGCGCTGGCGCAGCTCGTACTCGCCAATCTTCAGGCCGGTGAGGGGATCCTGCGCCGAGGAATCATCCATCACGTGCACGGTCCTCCCGGGCGAGGTCTGCCGCGCACCTCCCTGAGCGCCGGCAATGTGCGGGGACAACGCGTCGAGCAGCACGGTCCCATCGCGCGGGCAGACGTCGGTGTCCGCTGGCACGGTGAGGCCGCAGGTTTCGCAGGTACGGGAGTCAGCCATCGGGGAAGTGCTCCCAGG
>NZ_PZOX01000013.1 GCF_003044305.1 Vitiosangium sp. GDMCC 1.1324
GACTGCGGTTTCCGCAATCGTCTTCTTCTTGGGCTTGCTATTTGGTTTTCAAAGACCGAGTCGCTTGTTGCTGCCGCGACTTCGTGCTACCGTTTTCTTCACTTCTCGGCTGCACCCCGTTCAACTTCGGGGCCGCCTTCTTTATTTCGAACCGGCTTCCCTGTCAAGCGACCGTTGCCGCTCCGTTTCACCGTTTCGTCCCGATTCGGTTTGCTCGGCGCCGTTGCGCTCTGCTTTCCTTTTCAGGAAGGGCGCGGAACCTACTGCTTTTCCGCATCCGCTGTCAACCCGCTTCGTCGACTCTCTTCTTCCCGCCGTCTCGACTTCGTCGCCTTGGCGACTTCCGCCGTTTCGAGGGGCTGCGGCTTCTACCACCACCGCGTCGGGAGTCAACTTCGCTCGCTGACTTTCTATTTCGTCTTTCCCTGCTTCGTCCGGAGGCCTCCGTCGCCGTTGCGACTTCGCCTTCCCGTCCGAGGGGCGCGGCTTCTACCACCGCTGCGCCTGGAGTCAACCGCCTTCGCCGACTCTCTTTTCCGCCTACCTGGCTTCGTCGCCTTCGCGACTGCTGCCTCGGTGAGGGGCGCGGCTTCTACCACCGCCGCATCGAGAGTCAACTCCGTCCTGCCGACTCCGTATTCCGTCTTTCCTCTCGTCCAGGATCTCCGCCGCCGTTGCGGCTTCGCCGGGTCGAGGGGGCGCGGCTTCTACCATCGCCGCGTTGGGAGTCAACTCCGTGCCGCCGACTCCGTATTTCTTCTTTCAGCACGTCCGGGTGGTCCCACCGCCAGTGCGGCTTCGCCTTTCCGAGCGAGAGCGACGTTGGATCTACCCGCCACTCTTCCCTTCCGCTCGGGGGGCGTGCAGCGCCGTTGCGCCAGCCCGTCGTGCGAAGGGACCGACTACCTAACGCTTTGTTGCGTTTCCGTCAAACCTTCCGTCGTGATGGGTGAGCCCGAGGAACAACTCAGCGTCGGGTTTCATTGGGCATAACCCTCCAGAACGACGCTCCCCTTCCCGCGAGGGCCAATTTCGCCCCGACTCTTCTTCACCGGCCCTTTTGGAACAGGCTGCCCTTCCTCAAGGTGAATTGGAGCGCACTCCGGGTCAGTCCTACAGCGGCGCTCGGACCACGCGAGTCCGCCCGCACCGACCTCAGCACCACACCATGGCTCCCTAGCAACGCCGGCAGGAAGTTCGCTGGCCCGCCAACCCCTCCTTCATCAGGAGCTCCACCGCGGAGATGACCACCTGGTCGAAGTGCCCATCCGCAATGCGGATGCCCTTGAACCAGGGACGGAAGGCCTCCCTTCCACATACGCACGCCCGGTCGTTCGGCATGTGGGGCGAGGGCCCCTCCTCTACCCGGTCGAAGTCCAGGCTTGAACCCCACAATCCAAGAGACCCTCGTACCGTCTCATGACCCGCCATCACCCTCGTCACCCGCACGCGGGTGCTCGCCATGAAGGCGCATCCATTCCAATGCTCAGGATTACCAGGCGCCAGACTCCATCTGGCCTACATGGTCTCCGAGAGCCCTGCTCCCAGTCGGGCAGGCCCACCCGCCCTACCGTCGACTGGAGGCACTCCCACCGGGCATGTGCATCCTTCTGCGTCTCCACCGGGCCCACTCGGAGCTCCTCTCCGTTCCCCAGATGCCCGCAGCACTCGCGTGCCATCGCACACTCTGTCGCCAGCTCAGCCCTCCCCTGTCCCCCTGCGCCACCTCGAAGGGGAATCATTGAGGCCCGATCAGCAGGCGACCCACCTCCTCCTGTTCGGCCAAGAGCTCGACGTGCGCTCAAGGGTGCACGTCGCCGTCTCATGCACTACCCGCTCCCACTCGCGCCCAGTGCAGAACACGCCTCGTCCTCGCCTGGACGTCCTTCCGTGCCCGGCGCCAGTTCCAGGCCCTGGAATCCAGAAGAGCGACCCCGCTCGCTATTCCTTCTTGAAGACCACGTAGCCCGCCGCCGGGATGTTCACCTTCGTATTCCCGCCACTCAGCGTGGCCCCATAATTGCCAAAATTGTTCCCCCCGTACGCCGCCGCATCGCTGTTCATCACTTCCTTCCAGTTCCCCGGCGGCAACGGCAGCGTGTAGCCCTCCAGGTTCTTCCGGTTCAGGCTCCCCACCATCAGGTACTCCTCTCCCCCTGACTTGCGCGTGAAGGCCATCACCGAGTCGTCATCGTGCGTGTACACCCCCCGCACCTCCGCGTCCGCGCGGAAGGCCGGGCTCGACTGACGCAGCGCAATCGCGTCCTGGTAGAACCGGAAGCTCTGCCGGCGTGTGATGTCCAGCATCGCCTCCGTCCTCTGCTCCGCCGGCATCGCCGCCAAGCTCTCGAAGACCTTCCGGTCCTCCGCCGATAGCCCCTGGTACTCCGCGTCCTTCGCTCGCGCCTCCGGCTGCTGCGTGAAGAGCCGCTCGTACGTCGCCTTCCGCGCGTCGTTGAACGTCACCTTGTCCCAGTTCCAATCCTTCCCCAGCGACTCCCAGCTCCAATCGCTGTCCCACGTGGAGGCATTGCCCCAACGAAAGTCGTTCTGCGCTCCGAACTCGTCTCCCTGGAAGAACATCGGTATGCCAGGGCCCGCCATCCCCACTCCCGCCGCAAATCGCGCCGCGCCCCTCGACCACTGGTCCGGGAAGTCCGTGGGCCTGTCCCCCTCCGCCGTGTTCATCGTCCGCTGCCCGTTCCCCACCTCGTCATGGTTCGAGATGATCGACAGCGCGTTCTTCCACCCGTCCAACCCTCGCGGATTCGTCAGCATGGACACGAATGCCCCCATGTCCGTCTTCCACCCGCGCGCCGCCGCCTGGATGAGCCCCGGTTTGCTGTTGTCGTTCACCAGCCGGTGCTGGAACTCCGTGTACCACTGCGCGTCGAACCCCGCCCCCGTTCCGTCCTTCTGCGCCGGCCTCGAGATGCTCGGGTCGTAGTCAAACTGCTCCGCCACCGTCCACACGTCCGGGTTGTAGAAGTGGACCTGCCGGTTGATCTCCCGAAGCATCTCCCAGCCATCCTTTCCTCCCACTCCCTTGATGGGCTCGGTGAAGTCGAAGCGCAGCCCGTCGAAGTGCAGTTCCTCCACCTGCGCCACCGCGTGGTCCACGAAGAGCTGCTTCACCTTCGGGTTCGAATACGCCGGCACCGAGCCCCATGGCGTGTCCCGCTGCTCGAACTTCCCCGGCTCCTTCGACCAGTTGAAGTACGGGTTCTCCGCTCCCCCCACGTTCCACAGCCCGTTGTAGTCCCCGAACACGTGGTTGTAGACCACGTCAGAAATGACGTTCAGCCCCCGGGCATGCGCCTCGTCGATGAACCGCTTCATCGCCTCCGTCCCGCTCACCCACTTCCCGTTCGCGTCCTCGAAGCCGAACGCACTCTCCACCGCCAGGCTGTTCACCCCCAGGTAGCCCCAGTTCCGGTTCCCCTCCACCTCGTTCACCGGCAACAGCTCCAGCGTGTTCACGCCCAGCTTCTTGAAGTAGTCCAGCTTCGCCGTCAGGTCCTCCAACGTCGACCGGTCCGCGTTCTTCGACTCGCCCAGGAAGCTCCCCACGTGCAGCTGGTACACCACCCACTTGCCGTGGTCCTTCTCCCTCGGCGCGCTGTCGTTCTTCCACGTGTAGCTCGACGGGTCCGTGATGACCGAGCCCCGGAACGTCACCCCGCTCCCCTCTGTAAGGACGTCGCTCCACGCGTCGTTGTTCGGTGACTTCCGGCGCTCCGCGTCGCTCAACCTCCCATCCCGGTTCCCGTCATCCCTCAGCCGCAGGTTGCCCTTCGCGTCCTTCTCGTAGACCTGGAACTCGTAGCGCAGCCCCACCAGCTTCTTCGGATCGTTCACCAGCGCCGTCCACGCCCCTCCCTCGTTCGTCATCCGGATGCGACCGTCCGCCTCGACGTTCTTCGACCAGAAGTCGTTGAACTTCCCGTCGTGCAGCTTGTCCACCAGCGTCGTGTCGAAGCTCCCCAGCCTCGCCACCAGCTCGTCCCTGCTCAACTGCCGGCCGCTCGCGTCCTTCAGCACCAGGTACGCACTGTGCGCGTCCTCTTCGTCGTCGATGTCGAAGCGCATCAGCTCGAGGTTGTCCGGTGCATACCGGTTCACCTCCTTGCCCGTCTTCGCGTCCACGTTCATCCGCGACAGGCCCCGCTGCTCGCCCATCATCACCCGCGCGTACGGATCCGGCCTCTCACTCGTCGCTCCCGCCGAGTCCACCACCTCGTAGACGTACGACTTGCCCACCAGGTCCTTCCACGCCCCCTTCGCCCTCGCGGACCAGTTGCCCTCGTCGTCTCGAGCCATCGCGAAGCGCTGCACCCGCCCCTCCGCGTCCGTCACCTTCACCTGCACGCTCTTCGCGTTCGGCGCCCAGAACTTGAACGTCGCGTCCGCTCCCGACTTCCTCGCCCCCATCTCGTGGTACGTCGTCGGCGCGTACGTCGCCGTGGGCTTCTTCACGTCCAGCTTCAGGTTGCCCTCCCCCATCACCGCCCACTTCCCCTTGCCCGACGGGCCATCCGCCAGCACTCCCCACTCCCAGTCGTGCGGCTGGCCATCGTCCAGCACGTCCACCGTCGCCGCCCACTTGCCGTCCCCCAGGGGCTTCATCGCAACGGTGCGCTCGTCCCACTGCGCGCTGTAGCGGCCCGTGGCGTCCCAGCTTCCCTTCAGTTGCAGGTTCGTGAGCTTGCTGTGCGGCCCCGCGTCGTAGACCAGCGTGATGGAGCGCTTCACCGGATTGTCCGCGGTGAGCGTGCTCGCACCCACCGCTACCGCCGCACTCGTGCCGAGCACGTTGCGCGCGGCCGCGCCTCCCATTGGCTCGAACGTGGAGTCCGGGCCTCGTGCGGAGGCCTGGCGCGCCGCTGCCTCGAAGGCCGAGTCCTTGCCTCGTGCGGAGGCCACCCGGGTCTTCGTCTCGAAGGCATCCCGTGCCTCGGGCGCCCCCGCCGCCGGCTTCTGCCCCGCCTTCTCCACTCCAGCGGTCGCGCTCTCCTTGCGGACATCGCGGCTGCTCGCGGCGGCTTCACTCTTCGGGCCCGGCACCGCGCCCTTCGGCGGCTGGTTGATCCTGGAAGAACTCACGCTCGTCTCCTCTGGCGCAGATTCGAAGTCGGGGACCTCGATTATCCGCCCATCGCGAGTCCGAGTTTCCTTCCACCCGATGTGACGCGCCGCATGGCACGACCGCTCCAACACTCCTGGTGCGAGCCATCGTTCACAACTCGTCAGCAGTCACGCTCCGAGGGTCTCTCGCCTCACCCCCAGCCCGGCCCCTCCGAGCTCGCCGAGTGCCCCACCTCTGTGCCCCGGAAGTCTCCCCGCTGCACCCGCAGCGCGAACTCCTCCGCGTCGATCTCCTCGCGCGTGCGCCACTTCATCCGGCGCAACACCGCCACCGGAAAACACCACCCCGATACCGCGTGTTGCAGCAGGAAGCCCGCCACCACCCCTGGCAACACCAGCCACTTCCGGCTCACCCGCACGCCCAGCGCCAGCCCCACCAGTGACACCACCGCCGCGCTCATCTCCAACGCGCGCTCGAGGTCCCACTCGCGGTCCAGGTCCTCCAACCGCCGCTCCACCTCGTCCTGGGGACGGCTCGCGTAGTAGGCGATGCGCTCGCGCATCTCCCGCAGGATTTCCTCGTTGGCCTTCTCCGGTCCGTGGCGGCGCACCCGGTCGTACCGGGGCTCGAGGAGCTGCTCCAACCTGGCATCCATGCCGAACCTCCCTGGGACGTACTCTCCCCGCCGGAAGGTGATGCCTCGGACACGCAGCGCCAAGGCGGCTCCGCTCCCCGGTGGCTTGCGCGCTCGAATGACAGACGGGCCACGAGGATTCGCTCCCCGCGGCCCGTGGTCCACTTTCTCCTGCAACGGCTACCGACGCTCCTTCACCTCTTCATCCGCGTCCTTGATGACCCGCTTCACGTCTTCAATCTTCTCCTTCACCTCGCCCTTGAGGGTGTCCTTCTTCCCCTCGGCCTCCAGCTCGCGGTCACCCGAGGCCACGCCCACCGTCTCCTTCACCTTGCCCTTCAGCTTGTCCGTCCACTCACCCATGGCACTCCTCCTTGGTGTCCATTCATCGACACGGAGAAGCTAGGTACCGGGGGGAGCCACAAGCACCCATCGAACGCTCGTCCGCACGCGTGCCCGGCAAACGGAGGACCAGCGAGCGGAACGGGCTCGACGCGCCGCACACATGCGCTCCGGCCAGCGCGAGCAGCCCCCTGAATCCGCCAAGCCCGCTCCACTCCTACCTCAAAAAAACGCGAGGCCCGGCGGACGGGAGGCCCGACACCTCCCGCCCACCAGGCCTACGCCTCCTTACCCCAAGGAGTTCTCTACGACGGTCTCAGCCGCAGACCGTCTCAAGCATGATGCGGCACACCTCGTATGGATCGCAGTTGGCCGCAGGACGGCGGTCCTCGAAGTAGCCGTGGCCGTCGTTCGCCGTCCCCAGCGGGATGCGGATGGACGAGCCGCGATCGCTGATGCCCCAGCGGAATACGTTGATCGGCGCCGTCTCGTGCAGACCCGTCAGGCGCTCCGTGTTGTGCGCGCCGTACACCTGGATGTGTGCATCGTGGCGCCCGCGCAGCTTCTCGCACGCCGCCTCGATGACCTTGATGCCACCCGGCGAGCGCATGGCCTTGGTGCTGAAGTTGGTGTGGCAGCCCGTGCCGTTCCAGTCACCCTTCACCGGCTTGGGGTGCAGCGTGGCGCTGATGCCGTACTCCTCGCCCATCCGGTACAGCAGCCAGCGCGCCAGCCACAGTTCGTCCGCCATCTCCAGCGGCGGGAGGGGACCAATCTGGAACTCCCACTGCGCGGGCATCACCTCGGCGTTCGTGCCGCACAGCTTGATGCCCGCGCGCAGACACGCCTCGGCGTGCGACTCCACCAGTTTGCGGCCGAAGACCTCGTCGCTGCCCACGCCACAGTAGTAGCCACCCTGCGGCGCCGGGAAACCCTTGTCCGGCCAGCCCAGCGGACGGTTCCCCTCGAAGAGCGTGTACTCCTGCTCCATGCCGAACCACGCCTCTTCCGAGGTCACCTTCTCCGCCACCGCGCGCAGCGGGGCGCGCGTGTTGCTCCAGTGCGCGCTGCCGTCCGGGTTCATCACCTCGCACAGCACCAGGATGTCCTTCGTCCCCGGCCGCAGCGGGTTCGCGATGAAACGCGCCGGCCTGAGCAGCAGATCGCTCTTCTTGCCCTCGGCCTGGTAAGTGCTCGAGCCGTCAAAGCTCCAGTCCGGCAGCTCGGAGGTGCTCCGGACTTCCCCATCCAGTACCTTCATCTTCGAGCGCAGCTTCGCGGTCGGCCGCTGCCCGTCGATCCAGATGTACTCCGCCATCACCTTGCTCATTCACTTCCTCCAAAGGAGCCCGTCGCCGGGCCGGTCTCTGCCGCGGCCCTTGTCAGGGCCTGACCCCTAGACTCTTCTGCAGATGCAATGCCAACGGGCCAAACGGCGGGGGGAGCGACGGAAACCCTCGAAATCGCTCGGGACGGGGCCTCGCGGGCCACCTGAATGGGGCCTCAGGTGGCCCGACAATTTTGTAGGATGGGCCCGAGATTCCTACAAAATCGTATGAAACCGCTCTCAGAATCGCGCGGGCGACAGTGACTCCAGGGACTCGGGGCCCTCGGCCGTGATTCCAGGGACTCGGGGCCCGACCCCCAGCCCTCTGGATGACCAGAATCCAACGGAGCCCCCCGATTCCGGGGCAGGCTCCTGGACGCTTCTCCGCCCGTCTGCTCCCAAAGTTCGAGACAGCCCCTCATACAATTTCGTAGGACTTCAGCCAGGAAGCGACAAAACTGTAGGAATCGCCCCGGGGCCCCTTCGGGGGCTCCCGCATCGTAGGAGCACCGTCACATGGCGAAGCGGTTGGACGAACAAACGGGCAAGCACGCGGCCCTGGCCAGCCTCCTCGAGGTCAGCCAGGCCCTGGCCGGCGCCCAAGACTTGAGGGCCGCCCTCCACCGCGTGCTGGAGCGGCTCGAGCGCTACCACGGCGTCGTCCGCGGCGCCGTCACCCTCCTGGACTCCAACTCCGGAGACCTCTACATCGAGGCCTCCATCGGGTTGAACGCCGAGGGCCGCAAGGCCCGCTACAAGATTGGCGAGGGCATCACCGGCCGCGTCGTCCAGAGCGGCAAGCCCATCGTCGTCCCGGAGATCAGCCGCGAGCCCCTCTTCCTCCACCGCGCCTACCTCGGCCGGCGCAGCGGCAGCCAGGAGCTCTCCTTCATCTGCGTCCCCATCCTCCTGCACCGCAAGCCCGTGGGCTCGCTCGGCGTGGACTTGCTCTACTTCAAGGACCGCGACTACGCGGAGGAGTCCCGCCTCTTCGGCGTCGTCGGTTCCATGATTGGCCAGGCGCTCTCCGCCCACCGGCTCCTGGAGGACGAGCGCAAGAAGCTCCTCGAGGAGAACACCACCCTGCGCCAGGAGCTGCGCGAGCGCTACGACTTCTCCAACATCATCGGCACCTCCGGCCCCATGCGGCAGGTGTACGAGCAGATCCACCAGGTGGCCCGCACCTCCACCACCGTCCTCATCCGCGGCGAGTCCGGCACCGGCAAGGAGCTCATCGCCAACGCCATCCACTACAACTCCACCCGCGCCAAGAAGCCCTTCGTCAAGGTCAACTGCGCCGCCCTCCCGGAGACCCTCATCGAGTCCGAGCTCTTCGGCTACGAGAAGGGCGCCTTCACCGGTGCCCAGGCACGCAAGCGCGGCCGCTTCGAGCTCGCCGAGGGCGGCACCCTCTTCCTGGATGAGATTGGCGAAATCAACCCCGCCACCCAGGTGAAGCTCCTGCGCGTCCTCCAGGAGCGTGAGTTCGAGCGCGTCGGCGGCACCGAGACGCTCAAGGCCAACGTGCGCCTCATCGCCGCCACCAACAAGGACCTCGAGACCGCCATCTCCGAGAAGGCCTTCCGCGAGGACCTCTACTACCGCCTCAACGTCTTCACCCTCTTCATCCCGCCCCTGCGCGAGCGCAAGAGCGACCTGTTGCTGCTCGCCGACCACTTCGTCGCCAAGTACTCGCGCGAGCACGGCAAGAACATCAAGCGCATCTCCACCCCCGCCATCGACATGCTCGTGAGCTACCACTGGCCCGGCAACGTCCGCGAGCTGGAGAACATCATCGAGCGCTCCGTGCTCGTCTGCGACGGCAACGCCATCCACGGCCATCACCTGCCGCCCACGCTCCAGACCGCCGAGGCCTCGGAGACCGTCACGAACCACTCGCTCGTCGACGCCGTCCAGCGGTTCGAGAAGGACATGATTGTCGATGCCTTGAAGACCACCCGCGGCAACCGCGCCAAGGCCGCCCGGCTGCTGCTCACCACCGAGCGCATCGTCAATTACAAGGTCACCAAGTACGAGATTGATTGCTCACGGTTCCGCGGGTAGCCGTCCTCCTCCGGCCCCGCGTGCCGCCCCCGCCCGGCACCGCTCCTGGTAGAGCGTCAGCCGGCGCTCATACTCCGCACGCAGCTCCCGGGGCGCTCCCTGCCCCAACAGGTCCAGCGCCCGCGCCTGCATCACCTCGCTGTCCGGACAGCGGCCGAGCTGGTCGAGCACGGACGCGCAGGTGTCGAGCACCACCGGATTCCCAGGCGAGAGCCGGACCGCGTGCTGTGCCGCCTCGAGCGCCTTCTCCAGGGGACCCGCCCGTGCGTAGAAGCGCGCCAGCGTGCCCAACACCTCCGCCTCGTCGGGGGCAAGCTGCTCGGCGCGCTGGAAGGCATGGCGCTGATCCTCCTCGGACGCTCCCGTCTCCGCGAGCGCCCTCCCCAGCAGCGCCCACGCCTGGCCACTCTCCGGGTGTGCCCACGCCAGCTTGAGCGCCAGGTCGAGCCGCTGGGCGGGTTCCGGAACCAGGCGCGCCTTGAGCACGAGGGCCTCGGCATTCGCCGGGTCCTCATGCAGCGCCCGGTCCACCTCACGCGCGGCGGCGGCGACCCGCTCCCCCACCGGAGACTGGCCCGGAATCTCCAGGTGGAGCTGTCCTCGCAAGGCGAAGACCTCAGCACAACCCATGTCACGCACGGTGGGCTCCTCCGTGGATAACGGCGGTAGCGCAACGGCCCGGGTGCTGAGCTGCGGGCGCCGGAGGTAGTTCTGAAATGGATTGCGCAGGTCTTCCACTCCCTGGAAGGCAGCCTCCCACGCCCGACGGGGATCCTCCGCTCGAGCCAGACGGGCCTGGAAGTCCGCGAAGCGCTCCGGATGCTCGTTGAGCAGGTAGTGCACCCACGCCCAGGCGGACGCCCGGTAGAGCCTGGCTTCGCGCCGGTGGAGTGACTGCTCGTCCCACGCCCAGAGCGACTCCAGGTCCGGGACGCGCCCCCCGGCATCGCGCAGGTACACGAGCGTGTCCTTGTATGCCATTCCGAAGAGGACCTCACCGGACGCCTCCTGCACGTCGGCCATTTCCAGATACTCAGCCAATCCCTCGGCAAGCCACCTCGGCTGGCGCAACAGGATGTAGTGGCTGAGCAGGTGCGCCAGCTCGTGTCTCAGGATGGGAAGAGGATCCTCAAACTCTTCCTTTTTCATAAAATACGGAACGGCGGATGCGCCTGACAGCACGAGCTGCGGACCGCGCTCGGTGAACTGGGTGAAGTGCGGCTCCGCCCTTCCTCCGGAGAACTCGTCCAGGGTGGAGCTCGCTCTCACGAGGAGCACCTCCGTCTCGCCGGGTGGGTCAACCGTGTCGTTCCAGTAGCGCCGCAGGATGCGCCGCTGCGCTTCCAGTTCCCTCACGAGCCGCTTCGACTCTTCCAATTCGAGATGGGAGCGCACCCGGAAGTGGGCGCTCCTCAACTCGTGCCAGGAATCTCCCCCCTGACGGGTGCACAGGATGCGAGGGAGACGTGCCGCACAGCCTGACGCGAGCACCCACACCACCAGCAGGACCGTGCATCGTTCCAATGGCATCGCTGCAACCGTGACACAGCAGGCCCGCCCTGGCTTTCACACACAGCGCCATTCCCTAGCCCGCGAGCACTTCCAGACACACCTCCAAAAAATATTTGCGCTTTGAAGCGCATCCGCCGCGCCTTCCCCTGAAATGTGTTGACCAACACACACTTTCCGTGAGATCTACTTTTCCACGGTAGGCAGAAAGATACCGTTTTATCGAAGAATGGAAATACACCTATGACATTTCAACGGGTCGATGTTTCTTCTTTCCGTGGGTGGCGGTGGGGTGTGGTTCTCCTGACGGCCATGGTGGGGTGCGCTCAAGAGCCGGAGGCTCCGGCCCCCGCCCCCGAACAGGAGTCCATTCGCGCCCTCGAGCAGCGCTCCCTGCAGCTGACACCGCCCGCCGGGTGCACGGAGATCTCCCTGGGCGAGCTGAAAAATGGCATCGAGCTGTCGCCCGTTCAGTACTCGTCCCAGCCGCTGTATCGCGGAGAGTTCGCGAGCTTCGGTGACCCCGCGTTCGTGGACACCGCGTACATCCGGTTGGACGTGAACACCGCCCCGGGGCTCCACGACCTGGCCAACGGCGGCACCAACCTGTTCAACTGCGAGCAGTGCGTCTATGGCTACCAGGATGTCAAGGGCCCGACGCAGAAGACCTTCGTCGCCGAGTCGGGCTCGCTCCTGCTCGCGCTCAAGCTCTCCCCTCAGCAGACCGCCGGTGCGCTCGCCAACGTGACCCTGCGCGAGTCGGTCTCCGCTCCGCCCCTCAACGCCCCGTACAAGGGCACCGCTCCGGTGGCGGGCGGTGAGTGCCGGTGGATCCGCTTCGCCACGTGGGACACCATCCGCTCCGGCGGCTGCGATCCCCGCGAAGGCTCGCTGACCTCGAACCTGCCCGGCCACACCTGCGTCGCCGAGGACGCCGCCGCCACCGACGGCACGCTCGAGAAGTCGCTCGGCACCAAGACTCAGGGAGAGGCGTGCACGAAGACTCCGGCGTCCGCGGATCAGCTCGCTTCGACGGACTGCGCCCAGGGCTACGCGTGTACCAACGCCTACACCGATGAGCGGCAGTGTCTCGCCACGTGCGACTTCATGGCCGCTGACCCGGGTTGCCCCACCGGCACCGTGTGCGGCGTCTATGGTCTGTGCATCCAGCAGTCCGTCATGGAGCCCATCGGCTACGCCTTCGACCCCGCGCACATCGGCGAGCCCTGCACCGAAACCTGGGCCGAGTTCTGCGGCGTCGAAGGTGCTCGCGGCGTCTGCGTCGCCCTGAACGGCGCGAGCCATGGCACCTGCTACCGCTATGCGCGCGCTCGCTCGGAGTGCGGTGCCGGCGAGGAGCTCGGCTACGTCTCCTACCCGCTCGCCGACGGCGGTCGCGACAACACCTACGGGTGGTGCTACCCCGACGGCCTGTGAGTCGTCCGCCTCCTGCCCGCGCGCGACATGGCTCGGGCAGGTGAGGTGACACTCCCGTCCGCCTCCGGTGTTCCCTGGTGAGCAATCACCCCGGAGGCGGACGTATGCGTCGCGATCGATTCCTCGCATGCCTGATCAGTGCCATCGCACTCGGTGGGCTCGCGGGATTTTCCAACAGGGACACCGAGGTAGAAGCATCCCTGTCCGAGGCCCCTGAAGCTCGAGGCGGCAAGAAGCTCTTCCAGCAGGCCTTTCCGAACACCAATGGGCGGTCCTGCGCCACCTGCCACGTCCTCGACGAGCACACCATCCTGTCGCCTGGGAACGTCGAAGCCCGGCTGGCCCGTGACCCGGGGGATCCGCTCTTCAACCGCATCGACGCGGACAACCCCGCCGCTCCAACCCCCACGTACGAGCACCTCAAGAAGGGACTCGTCCGTGTCGTCCTGCCGCTTCCCGGCAACATGGACGTCATCGACGCCTCGGGCAACGTCATCACCCCCCCGGACCGGAAGATCTCCGTCTGGCGTGGCGTGCCGAGCATCGAGGACACGGCCTTCACCGGGCCCTATCAGTACGATGGCCGCGCCGCCAACCTGCCCGCGCAGGCCCAGGCCGCGATCAGCAGCCACAGCGAGGGAGGCACGGTCAGGCCCGCGGAGCTCCAGCGGATCGCGGAGTTCGAGCGCAGCGTGTTCTCGTCGGTTCGCTCGCGGTTCGTCTCGGAGTTGCTCGAGCGCGGCGTTCCCCTCGAGAACATCCCGGATCCCGAGGCCTTCCTGCAGCTCAATGCCCAGGAGCAGCGCGGCCGCGACCTCTACCTGGCCGCCTGCGCCGCCTGCCACGGGGGCCCCACCACGAACCAGATCACGAATCGCGCCGTCCACGACGCGCTGTTCTTCGCCCTCACCCCAGAGGGCAACGTCCAATACACCGTGGCTCCGGGCTCGGCCCCCGTCCCCGTGCGG
Source organism: Vitiosangium sp. GDMCC 1.1324 (assembly GCF_003044305.1). GTDB lineage: Bacteria > Myxococcota > Myxococcia > Myxococcales > Myxococcaceae > Archangium. Next base: position 13,368 of record NZ_PZOX01000013.1, read on the forward strand.
GTGCCGCGTCCGAACGACGAGTTCCTGAACATCGGGTTCTCGTTCCTCTCCTACCTGGGACAGCGCGGGCAATTCCCCACCTTCAATGCCTCCGTCGAGCTGCCTCGCTATCGCTTCCGCTTCTACACGGACGGCACGCGCCAGCACCCCGTCACCGAGCTGCCCCCCATCCCCGTCACCGCCAGCGGCGACCCCTTCGACCTCACCCCCGCGGTGGACGCGCGTGGAGCCCCCATCGTCGGGCCCAACGCGGCCCCTCAGTGGTTCTCGACCGATCCCGGACGCGCCCTCATCACCGGAGACCCGGCCGACTTCGAGGCTTTCGACGTTCCGCCCCTTCGAGGCATCGCTCGGACGGCCCCGTACTTCCATGACAACAGCCACGCGACCCTGCAGGACGTCGTCAACAGCTACAGCCAGTTCGTCCTGCCCTTCCTCCCGGACCTGAACCTGCCGCCCGTCAACCCACCCGAGTTCCCCGGCGGCGCTCCCGAGGCCCTCAGCCCCACCCAGAAGCAGGATCTGATCGCCTTCCTGAACCGGCTCTGAGCTCCGAGCCTCCACGTCTGAAACGCTCGGCCGCGAGCGGCGCACCTGGAGGCGCTACTCGCGGCCGTGAAGCGGTGACCGGGCTCTTTCCTCCGTCTCAGTTGCCGGTGCCGTAGAGGGCGTCACGCACGGAGATGGTGAAGGCGCCCGCCATGCCCTCGAACGCCGTGTTCGTGAGCGCCACGACCGTCAGGCCACGCGTCGGATCCACGAACCAGTTGTGGCCGTACGCTCCGCCCCACTGGTACGTCCCCGCCGACTGCGGGCTGTGCGCCTTCGCCGGGTCGACGAGCACCGCCCCCACGAAGCCGAAGCCCCAGCCCGGCCCCTGCGTCTCGGCCTCCGGCCCCACCTGGGCCGTGCTCAGTTGCTCGACGGTGGACGCCGTCAACACCGGCGTGCCCCCCTTGCGCAGCGTCTCCAGGAACTTCACGTAGTCCCCCGCCGTTCCCACCATGCCCGCCCCTCCGGACGGGAAGGCGCGCGGGTTCAAGGCCCGGCCCGGGGCGAAGTGCACCCCTCCGCCATTGAAGACCGCGACATGCTCCTTGCCCATGCGCACCGGCTCCGGCTTCCCGTCCGAGTAGGGCGTCGCGAGCCGCTTCACGTCCTTCACGCTGAAGCCCGTGTCCGGCAGGCCCAGCGGTCCGGTGACGAGCCGCTCGACCACCCGCGGCAACGGCGCCCCTCCGGCTTTCGCCACGACCGCGCCCAGGACATCCGTCGCCACCGAGTAGCCCCAGCGCTTCCCGGGCTCGTACGACAGCGGCACCGAGGCGATCCGGCGCAGGTTCTCATCCAGCGTTATCCCGGACTCGTCCAGGCCATCCGAGACCCCGGCCTTGTGATACGGCCCCTGCTCGGACTCCGCGAAGCCATACGTCAGGCCCGCTGTATGTGTCAGCAGATGGCGCACCGTGATGACGGGCTCGCTGCCGTCCGCCAGCTTCGGCTTGAAGGCCGGAATCCACTTCGCGACCGGATCCTCCAGCTTCAGCTTGTGCTGGTCCACCAGCGCCAGCGCCGCCACGGACACGATTGGCTTGCTCATGGACGCCAGGCGGAACAGCTCGTTCTCCTTCATGGGCCGACCCGCCTCGCGATCGGCCAGGCCAGCGGCCCGCTGGTAGATGACCTTGCCGTCCTTGGCGACGACGACCACGGTTCCGACGATGCGCTTCTCCGCGATCGCCCGGTCGATGACCCCGTCCAGACGCGCCGCGATGGCGCGCTCCTCGGAGACGTTGGCGCTGGCGGGACTGGCGGGAGCTTGGGCGAGGCTGGCGGCGACCATGGTGGCGGCGATGACAGAATACATGGGGTGGCACTCCTGTTTATCTAGTGACCGCTATATAAATAAAGAGCCCGCCACCCATTTCAATAGTGATCGCTATGAAAAATGACCCCACCCCAGAAAAGCGCCCGCGCGGACGCCCCCGTGCCTTCGACAGCACGCGGGCACTCGACCAGGCCCTGGAGGTGTTCTGGAGGCTGGGGTACGAGGGCGCGTCGATCGCCGACCTCACCGAGGCCATGGGAATCACCGCGCCCAGCCTCTATGCCGCCTTTGGCTCCAAGGCCGAGCTCTACCGCCAGGCCCTGGAGCGCTACCGGGCCAGCCAGGGCGCCTCCACCCCCCGCGCGCTCACCGAGGAGCCCACCGCCCGCGCCTCCGTGGAGAGACTCCTGCGCGAGGCCGCCAGGAACTTCTCCAGCCGGGAGCACCCGCGCGGATGCATGATCTCGACGGCGGTGCTGAGGTGCGCGGAAGAGAACCAGCCGGTCGCCGAGCATGTCGCCACACTGAGAGCAGGTGCGCTGGCGGCGCTCCAGGCCCGCATCGAGCAAGGCCTCGCCGCGGGGGAGCTGCCGGCCGGGACGGACTCGAAGGCGCTGGCTCGATATTGCGGCGCCATCATCCAGGGCATGTCGGTGCAGGCGCTGGATGGTGCGAGTGAGGCCGAGCTCCTCGGCGTCGTGGATATCGCGATGCTGGCCTGGGACAAGGTGGCCCAGAAGTCATCGTCGCCACGAAAAAAGCCGGGCCCCGCTTCCCAGTGAAGGGAGGGGGCCCGGCCTGAATCACGGTGTGCGCGTCCCTATGCGCGGCGCCGACGGAGGGCCAACGCGGTGAACGCACCCAGGCCCATCAGGACCCACGAGGAGTCCCGCCCCGTGGCCGAGCAGCCGCTGCCCAGGAGCGCGAGGTCCGCACTGGTGACACGGAAGGTCTGAGTGGCCGGAGTGTCATCCACGTTGCCCGCGGCGTCACGGGCTCGCACTTCCACGGTGTGCGGACCCTCGGCCAGGTTGGGGAAGGTGGTGGTCCGCGAACACGGGGTGAAGTCGACGGCGCCATCCAGGCGGCACTCGAAGGTCACGCCCTCCTCCGTCGAGCCGAACTCGAACGTCGCGTTCGGCTCCCGCGTGCGGCCGGACGGGCCGGAGACGATGGAGGTGTCTGGTACCGAGGTGTCCACCGTGAAGTTATTGAGCGTGCTCCTGGCGCTCCGCACCTCCTCCACCTCCGCGACAGCCTGCACCGTGTGGGGACCGTCGGACAGGTCCGAGGACGGGACGAGGGAGTAGTTGCCGCTGGCGTCGGCCGTCGTCCGGCCGACCTCGCTCCCATCGAGGAAGATGATGACCTCAGCACCGGCCAGCGCCGTGCCCGTGATGGGAGGACGGCGGTTGTTGGTGACACTGCCATTGGCCGGAGTCACCACCGTGGGCACCGACGGAATGATGAAGCCGCCCGGCAGCACGGTGGGGGCAACAGCGCCGCCCGCCTGAGCTCCGTAGGCAGCGTCCGAGGCGTCCTGCTGCACGCCGGACGCGGCGCCCGTGGCAATGATGGTGCAAGTGCCTCCCGCCGCCTGAAACAGCACCCGCCCACCGCCGCCGCCACCGCCCGGACCCACTCGGATGGCGTTCACGTTGCCACCAATGCCACCCGTGGCGGAGACCGAAGAACAATCGGCCGTCTTGACGAAGCGCAGGTAGACGGAGCCGCCCGCACCACCGCCACTGCCTCCATCCGAGGAGGAAGCACCACCCAGGCTACCCGAGGCAGTGATGAGTCCCGCCCCCGAGAGTTGGTTGGCCCGGATGAAGATGGCGCCGCCTCCCCTGCCGCCCGCCACGCCCGAGCTGTCAGAGCCATGACCAGCACCGCCGCCGCCGCCAAACGTGAGGTGGTTCAGCACCGAGTAGGTGAGCGGCGCGCCCCCCAACCCGCCAACGTCCCGGGAACCATCCGTAACAGATGCGCGCCCTCCCTGACCGCCCGCTCCGCCATTGCCACCTCCGCCACCACCCGATTTGAAGCAGACACCGCCGCCCGCCCCATTGGCGACGTTGCCACGCCCGGTCTCCGAGGTTCCGTAGCGCGAATTGACGATGCCCTCGCCCTTCTGAGCTCCCGCTGAGGCCGGCTCATCCGCTCCCGCGCAGAAAAGCGCCCCAGAGGTGTCATTGACGTACTGGCCTCCACGAAACCCGAGGCCACTGGTGGTGATCTGCCCACTGTTGCTCACGATGCCATTGGCCAGGAACGCGACGATGCCGCCCGTGCTCCCGTTCCAGGCGGGAGCCGTGATGCTCCGGCCGGCAGCGAGGGTGACGTTGGTGTACTCGGGCACCCGGATGACCTGCGTCACATTCGCCGTGTATGCGTGGACGAGCGGCGCCGTCAGCTCCAGTGCCGGCGCCGTCGTCACCGCGGCCAGCCGCGCGAACTCCCACCGTCCCACCGGGTCAGTGGAGAGATCGACAGCGGTCTGATCTCCCGAGGTGGTCGGTGCGAGACCCGTCGTCTGGTACACCAGCACCAGATCTCCGGCCGTGAAGCACGTGGGATCTCCGACACACGCACCAATGGGAATGGGAATGGAGGTAGCCCCTATCACCAGCGATGCCGTCACCGGGGCATAGCTGTTGATGACGGTGCCACTCCCCGCCACCGTGAGCGGCCCGTTGTGCCCATCACCCACCCCGAACGAATCGGGCTCGGCCAGGGCCGCCGTCGCACCTAGAGCCAGCACGCACAGCGCGGCCGAAAGCCACTTCCTCATGAATGAAGTTCTCATGACCTTTGATTCCTTCGGCTACTGCCCGCTGTCGGGGGTGAGGATGGTGAACGCCACGCGGCGGTTGGCCGCACGGCCCTTGGCGGTCTTGTTGGACGCGATGGGCCGATCCGGCCCGTAGCCCTTCGCATCCAGGCGCGTCTCCTCCACGCCCTTCTTCACGAGGTAGTCCTTCACCGACTGCGCCCGCGCCAGCGACAGCTTCCGGTTGGCGTCCGCGTTGCCGATGTTGTCGGAGTGGCCCTCGATGACGACCTTGTCGATCTCCGGGTGCTGCCGGATGACCTTGGCGATCTGGTCCAGCATCTTGAAGGAGCGCGGCTGGATGATGGCCTTGCCGTAAGCGAAGAACACCGACTGCTTGATCTCCAGCTGGCCCTTCTGGATGGCCACGAGCTGCTCCTGCTGCGGCGGGCAGCCCTGGTTGCTGGCCACGCCCTTCTCCGTGGGGCAGTTGTCCAGGTGGTCCGGCACGCCGTCGCCGTCCGTGTCCTTCGCCGGGCAGCCACGCAGCTCCACCAGACCCGCCTGCGTCGGACAGGCATCACGATCGTCCACGACGCCGTCCCCATCCGTGTCCTTCACCGGGCAGCCCTGACGCGAGGCCGGGCCCGCCTCCTTGGGGCACTTGTCCTGGGCGTCCTCGATGCCATCTCCATCCGTGTCCTTCACCCGGCAGCCATTGTTCTCGGCCGGGCCCGGCTCGTTGGGACACTTGTCCACGGAGTCCGCGAGGCCATCCCCGTCCGAGTCCTTCACCGGGCAGCCATGGCTGCTGGCCGGACCCGGCTCGTTGGGGCACCTGTCCGCGGAGTCCACGACGCCGTCCCCATCCGTGTCCTTCACCGGGCAGCCCTTGTTCCTGGCCGGACCCGCTTCGTTGGGGCACGCGTCCTCACCATTCTTCACCCCATCGCCATCGTCGTCCCGCTCCGAAACAGGCAGGGGCTCGGGACTCCCGAAGGACACGCCGAGCAGCACGCGGAAGGACGGCGTGCCCGGCGTATCACCGAAGCCCGGCCCTCCCAGCGCGTAGACCTCCACCGTCTTCCCCACCGGCAGCCGGAGGCCGGCCAACAGCTCCAGGGACTTCGGCTGGGCGGTGAGCGGAATGGTGCCTCGCACGTTGAGCTCCCCGCGCAATCCCCTGCCCGTGGTGGCGAGCACCGCGCCCAGGCGCACCTCGTTGCCCACCTCGTCCTGGATGTTCTCGTCCGCGATGAGCGCCACCTTGGGCCGCACCAGCATGCCCGCCTCCACACCCGCGCGCAGCAGCCCGAAGCGCCGGCCCACCATCACCTTCGGCGAGAACCGGAAGGTGCTGTCCCTCGCGAGCGCGTCCTCGCTCCCCACGGGAATCCCCACGCCCAGTTCCACGGCCAGGTCCACCGGGGCCTCTCGCCACTGCGAGGCCAGTCCCACGCGCACGTGCGCCGAGGGCGTGCCCAGTCCCGTCCCCGCCGGAGCCCCGAGCCCCTGCGCGCTCAGGTCGTCCCCTCGCTGCCAGACCACCAGCGGCACCTGGAGGCCCAACTCCAGCCACCTCAGCGGCGCCCAGGCCATCAGCAGGTGCGCCGTCACCCGGTCTCCCACCAGCGCTCCCACCCGATTCCCATCCGCGTACAGCACGAGGGGATCCTTCTCATAGTGACCCAGCAGGGAGAGGCGGAACCCTCCCGCGGGCAGCAACTCGCCCGTGCCCATCACCAGTGAACCCTTACCGTCAGGGTTCAACTCCAAACGCTCCAGCTCGAACCCCGGCACGCCCTCGGGTTGGGCGAGCGCGGCCGAGGCGAACAACAAGGTGGCAATGGCGGATAGACGCAGGCTCGGCTGCGTGTGGCTCATGAGCTCTCCGTGTGGAGCAATGGGAGGAGTCCCACTGTATCCCGGGGGCAGTGCATCCTTGCCGGGAAGGCGGTGTTTGCGTGTTCCGCTCATCAATCCCAGGAGCCCTCAAGTTCGACAAGACAATCTGCTCTCATCGAATTCGTGCGCCCGAGGAGGACGTCCCGTTCAGGAGGAGATGTCTCAAGGAGCGAGCACCTGGCATGTGCGAGTGACACGCGGCCCCTGCGCTGTCTCCATACCAACGGGGGGCTCATCCCGTGGGGGCTCGTTACGGCCCCGAGCCCTCTCCCTATCTCTCAGAGTGCAGAAGAGGAGGAGCGGCCCATGTGCGGCCCTCGCCCCGGAGTCCTCGAGTGAGAGGAAGTGCTGGGGGCACTCCGTACGGCAAGGAGCCCACAATGAAACGATTCAAGGCGTTGATGTCTCTCTTCGTGGTGGCAATGACCGGGTGCTACTCCACCTACGATCCCTACTACTACGACTACGCGTATTACGACCCATACTATTACGGCTACGACGCATATTATGCCTACAGCTGGGTCGACCCTTACGGCGTCTACTACTACTCCGCCCCGACCCCGATGCAGAACACCATCGATCTGAACGCGGCCGCGACGGCGATCGCCAACCGGGCCGACGCCTACTACACCCCTGCCGGGTGTGCGGTGGCGACGGCCTCGGGTCCCACGGTGAATTACACCTTCAACAACTGCGAAGGCGCCTTCGGGCTGACGTCGGTCTCCGGGGCCGTGAAGCTCGAGCTCTCGGAGAGCAACGGCCAGCTGGTCCTCACCGGCACCTCCACGGACCTGACCGCGGGTGGACACCCCTTTGTCCTCGACCTGAAGGCGACCGCCACACGCTCGGGCACCCAGCGGGCGGTGACGATGACGTCGCACAGCCACGCGACGGATCAGGTCGACTCCCGCGACGCGCAGATCACCATGACCTGGGAGCAGGGGAGCGGGTGCGTGACCATGAATGGCCAGAGCGGTAGCACCCGCGGTGACAAGACCGTCACCTCGACCATCACCAACTACCAGCGCTGCCAGAACCAGTGCCCCTCCGCGGGCAAGGTGACGGTGGACGGCAAGGACGGCGCCTTCACTACCGAGTTCAACGGCACCTCGACCGTCAAGGTGACCGGCCCCAACGGGGACACGAAGACCTACGATTTCCAGTGCCAGTGACCGGCAGCCCGACTCAGCGCGGCATGTGACACGACGGGCCCGGAGACCTCTCCGGGCCCGTTGGTCCAGGAGCTGACACTGCAAGCGGCCAGGCTTCACGCCCCCACCCGACGAATCCTTTGCGCGGGCCCGGGGCCACGCTCTATACGGTTCGACGAACGAGAGGACGTCAGCCCATGAGCGAGAAGAAGCCCGACACCGCCGTCACCCAGCCGTTCACCCCCATCGACCAGCATCTGTTCGAGGCTCGCACCGTCTTCGTCAGCGGAGAGGTCAACTCCGAGCTCTCCATGAAGGTGAACCGCCAGCTGCTCGCGCTCGAGCGCGCCAATCCGACCGCGCCCATCATCCTCTGGGTGGACTCGCCGGGCGGAGAGGTCTACTCCGGCTTCGGCATCTACGACACCGCGCAGTTCATCCAGCCTCGCATCATCACCGTCGTGGCGGGGCTCGCGGCGAGCATGGGCTCGGTCATCGCGCTGGCCGCCGAGAAGCAGGACCGCGTCGCGCTCCCCAACGCCAAGCTCCTCATCCACCAGCCGCTCGTGGGCGGCGCCATCCGGGGCTCGGCCTCCGAGCTGGAGATCCACGCCAAGGACATCATCGAGCTCAAGAGCAAGATGCACCGGCTCTACGCGGAGCGCACGGGGCTCCCCGTCGAGCGGTTCGTCGACCTCATGGAGCGCGATCGCTGGATCGCCCCGAAGGAAGCCGTCGAGCTCGGGCTCATCTCGAAGGTCATCTCCAGCCGCAAGGACCTCGAGGCGATCATCAACCGCTGAGTGACGGCGAGGCGCTCGGACCCCTCTCTGTCCGAGCGCCCCGGCACTCAGAGCGCGTCGTGGAAGATGATGCCGAGGGTGTGGCGCCGCCCCGACCGCAGACGGCTGACGCCATGACGCAGGGTCACCCGGTACGCCCGGCGGGTTCCCTGGACCGGCCGGTGGTGGACCGCGAAGATGACCGCGGAGCCCCGGGTCAGCGGCACGACCTCGACGCGCGACTGCATCCTCGGACGCTGTTCGGTCAGCACGAACTCGCCACCCGTGAAGTCGCGTCCCGGCTCGGACAGCAGGATGGCCACCTGGAGAGGAAAGACCTGCTCGCCATAGAGGTCCTGGTGCAGGCAGTTGTAGTCGCCTTCTCCGTATCGCAGCAGCAGTGGCGTCGGGCGCAGTTGTCCGGCTGCGTGACACCGCTCGACAAACGTGGCGTGGTCCTCGGGGAACCGGGTCTCGCTCCCGAGTACCGTGTTCCACCGGTTGGCGATTCCCACGAGCGGCGCGTAGAACGCGCTCCGCAGCTCGGCGACAGGGTCCGGCAGGGGATAGGCGAAATACTTGTACTCGCCCCGCCCGAAGCCGTGGCGGCTCATGACCACCCGACTCCGGAACAGCTCCTCCGATTCGTAGGCCGCCGCCAGGGCCGCGCACTCCGGTGCCGAGAGCAGGCCGTCGAGACGCGCACAGCCCAGGGTGTCGAGCTCCTGGCCGATGCGCTCCCAATCCAGCATCCCCACCCGCTCGGTGATGGAAGGTCGTGACGTCATGCCCGCGAGGTAACCCGGCTGGAGCGCGGGGGCGACCCGGTTCTTGCGCACACTCTCGCCAGGGCGTGGTCCAGGGAAGCAGCTACCGGACCTTCGGAATCAGTTGCTCCGCGTCCGAGACGCCAGCGCCCGCTCGACCTCCAGCGCCAGTTCCTCCTCCTGGCGTGGGTCCCTCTCCTTGCGCAACGCCTCCCCCTCGCCCCAGGGCAGGTCGTCCCGCTCGCGCAGCTCCACCCATTGCTGGTGCTGCCCGTTCGTCTCGACAGCCAGCCGCGTGGCCCGCTCCGTCAGCTTCAGGATTCCCTGCGCATCCAGCACGTTCGTGGGATCCAACTGGTCCAACGGCGTCTGCTCCAGTCGGCCCAGGGACACCCGATCCAGGGTGAAGCCCAGCAGGTCGCTCCCCACCTCCACCATCACGTGGTCAATGAAGAGGCTCCGATCCGCCACCAGCTCATCGAAGTTGAACGTGCTCGCCGAGCTCACCAGCGCGCAGGAGAACCGCTCCTCCAGCAGCGCCTGCACCTCCTCCGGCCGGTTCGCCCTCGCACACCCCACCTCCCGCGCCACCCGCAGCACATTCGCCGCCACCCGCTCCACCTTCACCAGGAACGTGGCCCTCACGTCCACGCGGATTCCATCCCGGCACGACAACCCCTGTCGCCCCCGCCGCTCCACCACCACCTTGCGCACCGACAGGTCCAACACCTCCGCCCGGTGCAGCATCGGCAGCACCAGCGCGCTCCCGAAGCTCACCCGCGTGTTCGCCGCGCCCAGCTCGATGACCAGCGCCTCCCCCGAACCCACCCGGCGGTAGCACGTCAGCAGCACCCCGGCACACGCCATACAGGCACCAGCCACACCAGCAATCGCAAGCAGGATGGAGGTCTCCACGGGCACCGGCTCCTGAAAGGGGCTCGACACTCCACCACGCCCCCTGCCCCGCGCGCCAGGGTGCACACCCCCGCGTTGGTGTAGCCTGTTCACCATGCGTCCTATCGACATCTGCTCCGCGGTTCTGGTCACCACTGGCAACCGTGCCTTGCGTGAACCCTCGAAGGTCCGATGGGAATCTGTCGAGGAGCTCCTGGGCCTCAGCCTCCGCTCCAGGAGCTCCTTCGACGCACGTGTGACGATGGTGGACGCGGGCGGCGAGCGCATGTCTTTCGAGGAGTGGTTGGAGAACCGTCCCGCGCCCTCGGCGCGCCTGTGGGTGTCCCCCTTCCCCGACGGAGGCTCCACCGATCCCAGCCTCGAGGAGCTCTCCGACGAGGTGCGCGAGGCCGTCGACAACGGGGGACTCGGGTTCCTCCTGTACTCGGACGGCGAGCGCGCCGAGCGGTTCGTCCCCCGCGAAGTGCAGCCCCGCCTCTACGACATCTCCGGCCCCCAGCTGTACGCGTTCGTGAAGGGCCGCAAGAACGCCGCCGCCCTCATCCGCGTGCTCGCGCGTGAGCTGGAGCTCAAGACCGAGGACGTCGAGGGCTACCTCGGCACCTGCTCGCCCGACGAGATGCAGGACATCCTCCAGCGCTTCCTGTCCGCCAGCGCCGAGGTGCAGTACTCCTCCTCCGGCGAGGACGGGCCCGACTTCGACGAGGTGGAGAGCTGGAATGCCTTCTTCGCCCCCGCCCCCGGCTCCTCCAGCGTGTCCTTCGAGCTGCTCTACGCTGGGGCCGGCTCCGAGGATGACCTGGAGCGCGAGCTCGAGGCCGCCCGCGCCTCGCTCGCCAGCACCCTCGAGGCCGTGCAGGAGTTCGCCCACAAGCAGGGACTGCGCACCTGGAGCAAGCACTTCCGCCGCGCCCTGATCCGCCTGTCGCTCGAGCCCCAGCCGCTCGAGGACCTGCCCGAGCTGCTCCTGCTCAACGGACTGCCCACCCCCGCCATCCAGCTCGCCCTGTGCGCCGATGCCTCCGATGTGTTCGGCGGCATGGGCTCGTGGAACGACATGGCCTTCGAGGGCGCGGCCAGCGACGCCTACAACCAACTGTCGGATCGGCTCTTCAACTCGGTGAAGACGGCCCTGCGCGCCAGCCTCAACCGCTCGGCGCGCTGAGCGCTACTTCTCGTCCTTCTCGTCCTTGTGGCGCTTCATCGCCTTCTGGAGCTTCTTCATCTTCTCCAGGATGAGGCCCCGCTTCAGGCCCGACAGGTAGTCCACGAAGACGTGCCCGTCCAGGTGGTCGATCTCATGCTGGAGCACGTGCGCCAGACGGCCCTCCGCCTCCAGCTCGTGCCACTCGCCCGCCCGGTCCTGGTACTTCACCTTCACCTTGTGGAAGCGCGGCGTCTTCTCGAACTGGTCCGGCACCGACAGGCAGCCCTCCTCGAGCGTCACCGGCCCCGACTTCTCCACCACCTGGGGGTTGATGATCTCGAAGAACGTCCCGTCCTCGCGCCCCACCCACGAGCAGCGCAGCGACACGCCCACCTGGTTGGCCGCGATGCCAATCCCATCCGCCTCCTTCATCGATTCGGACATCTCCTCGAGCAGCTTCGTGAGGGGGTCTCCGAAGTCCGTCACCGGCTTCGTCGGCGTGCTGAGGACCTTGTTCGGCCAGATGACGATGTCGCGAGCCATACGGTGTCTCTTCTCCCTGCGCCTCCGCGCGTGAAGCGCCGTTGTACACCGTGCCCGCGCCATGGCCACAGCCCCGAGTGTGACCCGCCTGTCACCACCTCGACGCCCAGGGCACCGGCAGGGGGGAGTCTCTGCTACACCCGGAAGGAGTCAGTGCGAGGCGGTGTCTCGGGGAGGTGCTTCCGTGGCGCCTGTTCTCAACGCGGCCTTCAGGAGTTCGTGCACGTCCAACTCCGTGCGCCTCACGTTGCGAGCCTTCGACAGCGCCTCCTTGTACCCCGCCGCCACGAACGCCTGGAAGTCCGTGGTCGCCACCCGGTACGTCGTCTCTGGCTTCACCGGCTCGTAGCCCGCCCGGGGGTCGTTCGGGTCCTTCAACACCTGGAGCCCTTCCACCCGCCCGTCCCTCACCTCGTACCGGACTCCGCTCCGCTGGCTGTAGCCGTCCGTTCCCGCCTTCGACTCGCTCAGCGCCACCCAGTCCGCCAGCTGCGCTCCCGTCAGCTCCGCCGTCACCACGACGTTCCGGTAGGGAATCGCTCCGTAGAAGTCCTCCACCGTCACGTTGCCCGCGGGCAGTCCCGCCCGGAAGCCCGCCGACGTCGCGAAGAAGGCGTGCGCACCCGCCGCCCGACGTAGCACTTCCGTCGCCCAGATGCCCACCTCCGACTCGCCCGTCGAGAGGCCCTCGTCCCGCAGCGGCTTCGTCAGACGGCCCAGCACCTCGAAGCGCTCCGGCCTCTTCGCCACCAGCGCCCGCTGCAGCTCCCCTACCTTCGCCGCCGTCTCCGCGTCCTCCCGCTTCGACCCGTCCAGCTTCACCAGGCCCCCCTCCACCCGCTCCAATGTCCTCCCCCGGAAGTGCAGCCGCACCTCCGAGAGGTACGCGAGGTATTGGTACGGAGAGAGGTAGTACGTCCGTGTACCTGGAATGACTCGCAGCTCGCCCCGGTAGTGCGAGTGCGAGCCCATGATGACGTCGATGCCCGGCACCTCTCGCGCCAGCGCCTCGTCGTCCTCGCGTAGCTGGTGGCCGATCAGCACCACCGCGTCCACGTGTTCTTCGTTCCGCAGCGCGCCGACCATCGCTCGTGCCGCCTCCTTCGCATCCGTCCACCGAGTCCCCGCCGGCAGGTTCTCCGCCTTCACCAGCCGCTGCATGTCCGGCCCCGCCAACGCGAAGAATCCCAGACGCACGCCGCCCACCTCTCGCACCAGGTACGGCCGGCCCTCCACCTGGAAGTACGGCGCTCCGTCCGCTCGCACCAGGTTCGCGCACAGCAGCGGGTACTGGATGCCCGCCCTGCACCGCTCGAACGTCTCCGCCCCGTAGTCCAGGTCGTGGTTGCCCAGGGCCATCACGTCCAGCAACTCGTTGAACCACGGCCACTCCACGCACCCGTACTCGTCACTCCACGTGGGCACGCCCTTGTTCAACGTGTCTCCGCCCGACACCACCAGCGTGTCCGGGTGCGTCTTCGCCTCCCGGAGAAAGGCCAGCGCCCTCGCCACTCCGCCCTGTCCGGGCTCTCCCTCCGAATAGAAGGGCACCGCATGCGAGTGGTAGTCCGTCATCCCCACCAGCGTCACCGTGCGCGTCGTCTGGCAGGCCGGAAGGAACAGGAGGCTCGTGAGGAGGGCGAGGGACTTGTTCATGGTGTGGGGGCTCGTGCTCGCATCCCATCACACCGAGGGCCTCACGACGTCAAGCCAGGCCCCACTCAGGAACGGCCACGCTTGAGCCGCTCCAGCTCGGCCTCCAGCTCCGCCGCCCGGCGTGCCTCCCGGTCCGCCCTCCGCTCGGCTTCCGCGGCCCTCCGTTGCGCCTCCGCCACCCGGCGCTGTTCCCTCCGCAGCAGCCGGGCATCCTCCTCCACCCGATGATGCAACCCATCCACCATCTGCTCCAACTCGGCGCGCATCTCCTCGGAATCCAGCAACAGTTCCAGGCCGTCGTAGAAGCGCAGCCTTCCGTCCTCCAGGCGCAGCTCCAATCCCAGCTGCTTCGAGAGATAGACCCCCGCCCGAGGCTTCACCGGCACGTACGCCCGCGCGCTCGCTCTCGGTAGCCGATAGCCAAGCACCTGCTGCCGCGCCCCGTCGTAGATGAAGTACTCGGGGATACCCAGGCGGGCGTAGCGGACCACGTTCTTCCGGGCGTCCTTCCTGCGGTCTCCCCCCACGTGCACCTCGAGCACGAAGTCCAGCCCCTTGCCCTCGGCACTCACCATCCACTTGTTCCGCTCGTGGGCCTCCGCATCCAGCACCACCAGCAGGTCCGGTGCGAAGCGGCGCGCCCCCGGGTAGTACACCGGCAGCTCGGCCGCCAGGTACGCCCGCCTCCGCTCCCGGGCGAAGTAACCACGCAACGTGTCCAGCGCACGCACCTTCGCCTGGAAATGCCTGTCCCCCTCCGGCGGCGACATCTCCGCATCCGTCACCTCGCCCGGCAGCGAGGCCACCACCCGTTCCCGCTCCTCCGGGCTCATCGCCTCCCACGCCTCCTGCGAGGGAGCGCGGGGATACCTGTCCTCCTCTTGCGAGCCGCGCCGCAGCGTCATGCCCCCAGCCTGTGGCTCCCCTCCTCCCTCGTCAACCAACAGCCCCACGCCGCTGTTCTCCACCCGCTCCCGAACCCCTCCACCGTACGAAGCCTTCTGGTCCATCCCCATGCCTTACCTCCAAGGTCATGTTACCTATGAGGACGAGAAAAGTCATCCTGACACAACAGGTCACCCGTGATGGGCTCACGCCCCGGCTTCGACAGGGTTGAGCCAGACGACGCCCTGCATGGACGGCCCCCGCCTTTTCCCATCCGATGCCGCCATGGTCTGGGAGCGCATCAAGCTCCGGTCGCGCAAGGCCATACCCCGCGTTCACTCGCGGAGCAGCGGAAACAGGACGACATCGTCCGGCTGCTGGGCGGCTGACGGGCCCCCTCGCCAGACATCAGGGCCGCGTACCACCGAACGCCTCCACCGGCCGCGGCCAGTGCCCGAATCCATCCGCGGTCCGTCGAGCCCCCCTACGGGGCGGGAGTCCTGCTCGCCTGCCCTCCGGCCCGCCGCGGCCCGGTGCTCGCACCGCTCGGGCATGAAACCCGCAGCGTCGCCACTCTTTCGAGCAACGGAAAGGAGGGCGTTCAATGGATGCCATTGCGCTCTTGAAGGCAGACCACAAGACAGTCGAGACGCTCTTCCGCAAGTTCGAGCAGGCGGGACGCAACGCGAGAAAGCTCAAGCGCAAGCTCGTGGACCAGATGGTGCGCGAGCTCGCCATCCACTCGGTCATCGAGGAGCAGGTCTTCTATCCCTCGGTGCGCACCCGGGCCGAGGCGCTGGAGGAGGACGTGCTCGAGGCACTCGAGGAGCACCACGTCGTCAAGTGGTTGCTCAAGGAGCTGGAAAACCTGCCCGCCGAGGCCGAGCGCTTCGAGGCCAAGGTGAAGGTGCTGATGGAGAACGTCCGCACCCATGTCAAGGAGGAGGAGCGTGTGCTCCTTCCCCAGGTGCGCAAGGCCTTCAGCCCCGGTGAGCTCAAGGACATGGCCGAAGCGCTGATGCTCGCCAAGAAGGCCTCGCCCACCCGCCCCCATCCGCGCGCTCCCGATACCCCGCCGGGCAACCTCATGGCGGGCGCCATGTCGGCCGTGCTCGACATGGGCAAGGACGCGCTTCGGGCCGCACGCCGCAAGGTCGCCAAGAAGAAGCGCACCACCCCGGGCACCTCGCGCAACGTCCGGCACGCGGGCAACGGCTCGGCCCGGGAGATGGCCACCGAGTCCTCCTTCCTGATGTAGACCGGGGCGGAACAGCGCGATGCAGGTGAGCCCGGCCGTGCTAACATCGCATGGGCCGGGCGTTGCTGTTCACCGGAAACCTCAATATCAAGCAAGGAATGAGACGTGACTTCAGCCATAAGGGTCGCCATCGCTGAAGAACGCCCCCCTGATTCCAGAAACAGGCGCCGGACCATCCGCGAAATGCATCGCGGGCACATCAAGCGCGTGCCCTCCATGCTCCTTGCCATCTTCCTCTACTCGTCATGCACGAGCCCTCCCAAGGACTACACGCTCTACTCGGGCCATGGAAATGACGAGGCCCAAGGACCATGGGCACGATTCCCAGGTGTCGCACTGTCCAAGGCAGATCTGACACACAACGACATCCAGGGCCTGCTGAATGTCGATTTGCTCAAGCCCATGGCCGATGAATTGCTGCGCCTCGATGGTGCGACGCAATGCGATTCTGGCAGCAACTTTGTGCTGCACCGGGTGCAGCATGCTCTCCCGGCTCTGGCCTGGAGAACCCGGCCCTCCCCTCCAGTGGCCTACGCCCGAGGAGCTGGCCGGGCTGCAACCAGTGGGAGGGGAGCTCAGTGGGGAAGTGGCGGTGGTGGCTGCAGCGGCCATCAAGCAGACCATCCGTGATTGGAAGGCCCAAGACCTCTTCGCCGGCTGTCCCACTCCAGCCGCCGGTCTCGGAGCAACCGTCTATCTGTGGAAGGGGACGTACTACGTGAGTATCTCAGAGCGATTCGACCGCTGCGGAAGAGCACGCTCTGGGATGCTGGATTGGTGGGAGGTCTTCGCCGTATCCCCCGAGGGCGCGGTGTTGGGGCGTCACCCCTTTGGGTATTGAGAGCCTGGACCGCCCAGCGCTGGCCACCGCCGACGGAAGTCGGGCTCGAGCCGTTGCCGCAATTGAAACTGGCCTGCAACTGCCACGGGCATTACGCTCGCCGGTCTCTCTCGACTGGAGGCGTGATGCTGAAGAACTCGCGTTTCGGAAAGCTGTCGTTCGCGGTGCTGGCGGCCGGAGCCCTGCTCGTTGGATGCGGTGGCACCGAGGAGATGCAGGGCCCGGCCCAGCCGGAGGCCCAGCAGGCGCCTCGCGGAGAGGTGAGGGCTCAGAGCGCGTGCAACCTGGACACCGACTGTGTCGTCCTCTCCTCGTCCGTGACCTGCCGGGATGGGTTCATCATGTACGCGTACTCGTCGGATGATGGCTGGTGCATCAAGCGCGACGTCTGTGCCCGGCACGGTGGCCCCGTCGTCTGTCCGTTCTAATCCCCATCGCCGAGGACGAAACCTGACTCGCGGCCCACGGCAGGAAGCGCCTCGCCTGGTGCCGCGAGTCTGGGGACCCGGCCGTCGACGAGGCCATGCAGCGGGCGCTCGAGCGCGTGGAGGTGGGCGCGCTCCAGTCACTCATCGAGAGTCCCTGGATCGCCACCTGCTCCAGGGGTGAGGCCGTCAGAGCCGGGAGCCGGTGGAGAGGCCGGTGCTCACGCGGTGAGCGGCCGCGTCTCCGAGAAGCCGCCCCTGGATGCGGAAGTTGTTGAGCTGCCGGCCCCGCGTGAAACGCGAGTAGAACACCGCGGCGCCTCCCCGCCCGTCCGAGGCGAGCGTCGGCGTGAGCTCCTCGTTGAGCGGGTCGGCGGCGATGGCCATGCCCCCCGGGTCCAACACCGTCCCGTCCGTGCCCACCCGGGCACCGAAGATGTCCGGGCGGATGAAGACACCCTGGATGGGCGGCACTTCGCGGTCATCCTCCCAGGCCACCCGGTAGCGCGTGCCGTCGAAGGTGGCCGTGGGTGTGGTCTCGTTCTGCGGCCCGGCCGAAATGGGGAATCCCTCCGGGTCGAGCACCGTCGCGTCCGCTGTCACGCGCGTGCCCCGGATGTCCAGGTCCACGGCACTGGTGTCTCGGAGATCGGCCCACACCACCAGCGCCTGCGTCCCGGACGAGGCGATGGCCGGGTCGAACTCGAAGCCGGGCCGGTCCACGACGACGAAGCCCTCCGGGTCCACCACGGTGCCCTCGGTCGTCACCCGCGTGCCGAGGATGCGGTTGATGACGAAGGGGAACGTGAGGAAGCGGTCCCGGTACACGACGAGGAAGCGGCCACCGACGAAGGCCACCGCGGGCTCCACCTGGTCCCCTCGCTCGGAGGGCGAGATGAGAAAGCCGCCCAGGTCGAGCACGGTGCCATCCCGAGCCACACGTGCTCCGAAGACGTGCAGGTCGCTGAAGGGTGGGGCACCCGGCGCGCCCCCCGACCAGACCGCGAGGTAGCGGCCCCCTCCGAACGCCACCGCCACGCGCGTCTCCAGTCCGGTCGTGGTGCCAAGCTCGAGCGCGGTGTCATCGCGCAGCGCCCCCGAGCCACTCACTCGCGCCGCGCGGATGGCGAGCTCCCCCGCGCCCGGCTCCTGCCAGACGACGAGGAAGTCACGTCCGTCCGAGGCCACCGCCGGGCCGGAGGCACCGGGGGCACTCGGAAGGCGCAGGCCACTCGTGTCGAGCACGGTGCCGTCCGGACGCACGCGCGCCACGCGGATGTGCGGCCCTTCGTCCTCGCGGAAGTCCTGCCATGCCACCAGGTAGTTGCCACCACCGAAGGCCGCCGCGGGCATCCGCTGCGCCGGAGCCCCGCGCAGCACTCGGAGCGCGGGGGAGTCGAGCGTGTCCCCATCATCATCCACGCGCACGGCGAGCACCGTCTTGGCGTCCGGGCGTGACGCGTCCTGCGCCGCCGCGAAGGTGACGAGGAAGCGCCCGTCCCCGAAAGCCACCGCCGGCGTGTCCTGGGTGAAGAATGCCTTCGAGACGGCGAAGCCGGACGGGTCGCGCACGTCAGCCCCCTCCACTCGCGCCCCACGGACGCGCGGGCGGCCGGTGCGCAGGTCCGTCCAGACGACGAGCGTCGTTCCTCCTCCAGAGTCGACGCGGGGCCGGGATTGTCCGGCGAGCGCGGCGGAGACGGGGAAGCCGGACGGGTCCACCACGGTGCCCTCCCGCGTCACGCGTGCGCCGAAGATGTCGCCCTCGTCCGCGCGCGTGTCCTCCCACACCACGAGGAACCGGCTGCCCGTCCACGCCACGTCCGGGTTCTGTTGCGCCCCGGGCGCGGTGGAGATGGGAAACCCCGCAGGGTCGAGCACGGTGCCCTCCCGCGTCACGCGCGCACCGAAGATGTCGTCCTCGCCAGCGCCGGGGAGCTGGTCCTGCCAGACGACGAGGAACTCGCGGCCGGACCAGGCCACCGCCTGGCTGCGCGGCAGGCTGTCCCGGCTGCCGATGCGGAAGGCGTCCCCCACCACCGCGCCGTCGCGCAGCAACACGCCACCGAGCACCTGGTCCTCGCCGGGAGGTGGCTCCTCCTCCTCGGAGAACTCCTTGCGCACCACCAGGCACGTTCCGCGGCCATCGCATGCGATGTCCGGGGTGACGCCCACCCCCGAGAGGATGGGCGGCAGCGGGATGCCCTCCGGGTCGAGCGAGCGGCCGTCCCGCGTCACGCGCGTGGCGAACAAGCCTCGGCTGTCCTCGCGGCCCTGCCAGAGCACGATGAAGCGCGTCCCGTCGAAGGCCACCGCGAGAGAGCCGCCCTGCACGAGCGCGAGGCTCTCGGGGAGGGGCTCCGCGACGATGAAGCCGGCCGGGTCCAGCAGCGTGCCGTCCTTGCGCACCCGCGCACCGAAGAGGTTGGGCACCGCCCGGCGCGCGTCCGCCCAGACCACGAGGTACTGCTCTCCGTCGAACGCCACCGCGGGCCCACTGGGCGATAGCCCCTGAGCGAGCGTCTCCAGCGTGCGCAACACGGCCTGATTCACCGGGAACTCGGGGGACACGCCCCCACTCCACGGCGCCAGCGCCGACTGGGACTCGCCCTCGGGCCCGTTTCCCGCGTCCTGCGTCACCGGCCCACACGCGAGCAGCAGCGCGCCGCAGACTCCTCCCAGCCCGCACACCCAGCGCGCGAGCCTCCTCCCTCCCCACATTCCCATGGCCCCCTCCCCCTGCAAGTGACGGCAAAGCTGGAACGCACCTCTCGATGCGGCATCGCACTGGAGGCCACCACCGGGCGCTTCCCGTGCTGCGCTTCGAGCGGCACGAGAACCTCGCGGGCCAGCAGCTCCGGGCCGGAGAACCGCTCAGCGCCACGGGAGAGGACGGCAAGCCGGTGCGGCTCACCATCCAGCGCGAGCTGTCCTCTCTGGTGGGACCGGACTTCTCGCCCTGAAGCGTTGCTCGCCCGACACCACCCGGGCCCCCGGGTCCCGGTGCAGTTGCCAGCCCGAGCCAGACCGTCCAGATCGCCCTTGCGCGGAGCCGTCACGGAGCGTGTGAGGGGGGGACGATGGGGAAGCGTCTCTGGCTGGGGTGGGTGGCCAGCCTGCTCTGTCTGTCATGGGCTTGTACGGGCTCGGACAGCAGCGGCGGCGGGGATGTCCCGGCGGTAGCCGAGGGAGCGGTGTGCCCTGCCTCCACGGAAGGTACGAGCCGCTGTGCCTCGGATGGCTCGGCCTGGCTGCAGTGCCGCGCTAGCGCCTGGGTCCTGGTGGAGGCATGCACCTCGTGCACCGAGGGCCCTCGCGGCGTGAGCTGTGTGCCGGTGATGCGGAGCGGAGAGACGAACAACGCTCCCGCGGTGGGTGGTCCCTGTGGCGACGTGCGCACGGCCGGCCGCTGTGCGACGCCCACCCGCGTCGAGTTCTGCTCGGTGCCCACGGGCAATGGCGCTCCGTTCCTCGATGCCTTCGACTGCCCCGCCGGGCAGGGCTGCATGCTCGTGAACGGGCGGGCGACGTGCTCGCTCACCGGGGCCTGTGCCGAGGGAGACACGCGCTGCTCGGGCGCCACCCAGCTCGAGACCTGCACCAACGGAGCCTGGGTGGCGTCCACCTGTCCCGGCCGGTGCACCGGCTCTCCCATCGGGAGTTTCTGCGCGGCCGCCGTCCCCTCCCGCGCCTTCTCCGCGCAGGTGGCCTACGAGGCCCGCGCCGCCAACGAGAGCCGCACGGACTGGGGCCCGCTCTCCCAGTCTCCCGCGCCCGGCTTCCTCGTGCTCTCCTATGCCAACAACGGCGAGCTGCTCGACGCCGCGGAGACGGACGCCAACGGGGCCTTCTCGCTCCAGGTGCCGACCACTCCCGGCGCGCAGGATGCCGTGGTGGTGGCGCTCGCCGCCTCCGACAACGCTGGCGGACTGGCCTACCTGGTGGCGGACCCGGGCTTCGATGCCGCCGGCGAGAGGGACCCGGGCACGGTCGGCACCAACCCCCGGCTCTGGTCCTATGCCTTTCCCTCCGCGTCCCTGACCGATGGGGCCCCGCTCCTCGTCACCGAGGCGATGGGCTCCGGTGCGGCACGCGTCTATGACAACCTGCGCTACGCATACGCATTCGCTCGCGCCCAGTACTCGGGCACGCCGGGCAAACCCCTGGTGGTGTGGCTGGGGTACGGAAACGCGTGGACCTGCGGGAGCTGCTACGCCGCGCAGCCAGTGCTCGCGTTCGACATTCCCTTCGACGCGCAGCTCTGGCTCGGGGGCTCGCTGGAGAACCAGGAGTTCTGGGCCGATTCCGTCACCGTGCACGAGCTCGGCCACTGGACGATGGACAGCTACAGCTTCCCTCCGGCCGAGGGAGGCCCGCACAAGCTCGCCGTCCCCACCTTCCCCGGCCAGGCCTGGTCCGAGGGCTTCGCCACCTGGTTCAGTTCCAACCTGCGCAAGGACAGCGTGTACCTGGACAAGCAGGGCGGGACGATGTTCTGGCTGGACATCGGACTGCGGAGCTACTCGCTGGGCGCGCCCTGGCAGCGGCCGACTCCTCCCGGGGGCCTGTTCCAGAACATGGACGAGAACGAGGTGTCCGCCATGCTCTGGAGCCTCTCCAACGCGGGCCCCACGGCCCCGGGCTCGATGTTTGGCGCGCTCGCGGCGCCACGGATGACGGCCCGACCCTTCGTGGGACGCGGCTATACACGGCGCGTCTGGCAGGTGGGGCCGGATGGAGCCCCCACCGATGTGCAGAACACGGGAGAGGGCATTCCCTTCCTCGCCGACTACCTCGACTCGCTGGTGTGTGGCGGCTTCCCTCCGGACACCGTCAACGCGGCGACCGAGCCCGGCTCGGCCTACCCGTATCCCAGCGAGGCCCCGGTCTGCACGCCCTGACGGGTTGCCGCGCCTTCCCTCCGCACCGGCCCGAGCGTGGCCACGAGGTCGTCACCATGAACCGTTCCCGACTCTGGATGTTCTGCGCGGCGGCCGCCGTCGCATGGGGGTGTCACCAGCAGGAGCCTTCGCAGCCACGGCAGACACCGCCCGAGGCCCCCGCTGCGTCCCCCGGGCAGGGAGGCTCCGGAAGCACGCCCTCCCAGACCATCCAGGCACCGGCCCGGGTGTCGTGGAAGGTGGTGTCCTCGGACCCGAAGACGGTGACGCTGCTGGCGCAGGTGCACCAGTTGACGCCGCTCGCCGTCCCGCTGAACGTCTCCATCGAGACGCCCCCGGGAGTCCGGCTCATCAGCGGCCCGAGCACCTGGACGGTGCCACCCACCGACAAGCCCTGCATCCACGAGACGCGGCTGACGTTCGCCATCGACACGCCGCCCACGGGAGACCTCCTCCTGGTCGCGGACGCGCGGGGGACGGGCTTCGGCATCCACGCGACGAACGCCTACCGCTTCGGCCGTCCCGAGCCCACGCCCGCGCTCCCCAAGCCGACCGGGCCCGAGGTGAAGCTGGGGCCGCGCAAGTTCGGCCCCGCCGTGCCCTCCGACGAGGGGAGCAACACGCCTCGCTCACCGCACTAGAACTCGAGCACCGTGGTGGTGGCGTAGGCGGCGACCGTCACATAGCCGACCCCGATGTGTATCGTGCGCATCACGTCACCGAAGTGCTCCCTCGCGCCGGGGTTGATGCCGATGACCTCCGGGTAGGAGGTGATGAGCCCGAGGATGGGCTGGAGCACGATGCCCACCAGGTGCACATAGGAGAGAATCCGGTACAGCGGCCCCTCCGACTGGTTGAGGCCCAGGGGCAGCCCCTGGACAGCGGTGGCGGTGTAGAGGACGACGGACAGGATGGCGCTGGCGCCGTGCACGATGTGCAGGGACTCGCACCCATAGTCTCCCAGCAGGGGATGGCCGGTCGTGCAGCGCCCGTCATGGAAGGCGGTGCCCTCGTTGATCGCGGTCAGGGTCCCCAATGCCGCAGTCACGAGCAGGCTGCCCGTGGTCACGACGCTGAGCGTGCGATGCGTTCGGAGCGCGTGCTCGGTACGCTCCGGCCGCGCCTCCCCGCTCGTGCCCCCGCGCTCCTCCTCCATCGAGCCCCCGTCTCCCGCCGGCATGAGGAGCATGCGCCTGGGCGCGTCTCCCGCGGCGAAGACATCACCCGCGTGCAGTTCCCCGCCGCTCGACGTCAGGGCACCGAACACAACGCCCACCACCATTCCCACGGTCGGCAACATGACACCTCCCACGAATCAGAAGGAGGGAGGATGGGGAGCGCGAATCCCCGGGGACCATTGCACCCTGGCCCATCACACGGTTCGCTTGGGAACGAACCCGCCAGGTAGCCGCGAGTCAATTCCGCGCGGAGCCGTCCCGGCGGACCTTGGTGGTGATGTACGGTTTGAACGTGTCGGGTGCGTTCGGCGGGGCAATCTCGAACGTGAGTGCCACCTCGGCGGGGGTGGCTCCGGTCCACGAGTAGGTGAGCCGGAATCGGGGCGCGCCCGGAGCCGGGTCGCTCAGGAACACCACCTTCGAGGGCTCGGGGAAGCTCACCTCGTAGTGGATGACGTGGCCCTCATTGTCCCAGTAGTCGGCGCGCGTCTTCTTGCCTTCCGGGTAGATGACCATCAGGTCGTCATGCACGGAGGCCGGCCGGCCATTGGCGGCGGGGTACTCCGCGTGGTTCTTGCGCACGAGGACGCGTCCCCGCACCTCCCGCTCGAGGGAGAACCACCCGCTGCTCCCATCGGGCTGGGTCTTCGCCTCCGCGACCCAGCGGCCCAGAATCGGAGCCCAGGCCGCCCAGGGCTCCGCCTCCGGAGCGGGAGCAGCGGGGGCAGGGTTGGCGGACAGCAAGGACAGAATCAGGGCCGCGGTGTGAAGGGTATGCATGGGAGCTCCTTGGACCATGGAGGACGGCACGCGTGCAATCGCCGCCCGCCATGCCGGAACCCAGGTCAGCGACCCAGCCGCGCCGCCAGTTCCAACCGCGCCGCCACCGCCAGTGCGTCCGCGCGCTCGTTCTCCTCGTGCCCCGAGTGCCCCCGCACCCAGTTCCACGTCACCCGGTGCACCCGCGCCTGCTCCAGCAACGCCTGCCACAGGTCCGAGTTCTGCACCGGCTGCCGACTCGACGTCTTCCAGCCCGTGCGCTGCCACTTGTCCAACCACTTCTCCTCGAAGGCGTTGCGCACGTACTGCGAGTCCGTGAAGAGCTGCACCTGACACGGCGCCTTCAACGCCCGCAGGGCCATCAGCGCCGCCGTCAGCTCCATCCGGTTGTTGGTCGTCTCCGGCTCGGCGCCACTCAGCTCCCTGCGCGCGTTGCCATGCGCCGGGGAGATGAGGATGGAGCCCCAGCCGCCAATGCCAGGGTTGGGCGAGCACGCGCCGTCACAGTAGATGTGGACCAGGGGAAAGGACATGCGAGGGCGCGCATCCTACTCCCAGCCGAACATGAGCCCACCATTCAACCCGTCCAACCACTCGTGCTGCACCCACGCGTTGCGTCCCCCCATCTGGCGCAGGAGCTCCAGGGTCGAGCCCTCGTGGCACGCGGCGGGCAGGAAGTCCCCCTGACGCACCAGGCGGCCACTGCGCTGCCCCATCCACTCCACCTCCAGCCCCCCGAAGCCCAACGTCTGCCGGTAGATTTCCGGAGCGACCGTCAGCATCCGCCGCGGGTCGCCGTTCGCCACCACCTTCGCCGCGCGTCCCACCGGCGAGGCCAGGAAGTCCAGGGTCGACTGCCGCCCCATCTCCCACAGCACCGACTCGCCTCCTCCAGCGGTCGGCCCCATCACCTCCACCGCGAAGGAGAACACCTTCAGCAGGGACTGGACGGGGTAGTTGAAGAAGCTGACGAACCGCGTCTCCCCTGCCAGCTCCAGGCAGCGCCGCAGGGCCTCCTCGCCCCCCAGCCTGCGCACCGCCTCCAGCGGACCCTGGAAGTTCAGCCCGCGCACCGTGTGCTCGGGCCTCGCGCGGGAGATGCGCCAGACCAGGTCCTGCTCCCAATCGCACGGCGACTTCGTCAACCCCACCGCAAGTACGGTCATGGGCAGACTCCCAGCGTTTGTGTCGAGGTGGTCGCGGCGCGAAACCCTACCACCGCGTATGGAGCGCTCCAAAGTGCATCGCCCATGCCCTCGGGCACCCGCGCGCCTGTTTCGTCCGCTGCACCACACAGCGGGGCGCTCCAGTGGTCGCAGCCCCACACTCCGCGTCCTGCCTCCCCCGCACGCTCCGTTCTCCACTCCGCAAGTCCTGCGGGGAGCCCGAAAACGCCCCGTGCAAATCCTGCGACTCACTCCCAGGAGACGAGGTACTCGCCGTCGAGCACATCCACCCGGGAGCCCCGCACCTCCACCCCGCGCGCATTCATCCCCTCGAGCGCCGCCAGCAGCAGGCCCTCGTGGTAGGCGCACGGCATGAAGTCGCGCCGCATGAGGACGCGCCCGCGCGAGGGCCCTTCCCACACCACGGTGCGCTCCCCGTAGTTCACCGCCGTCCGATACGCCGAGGGCAGGTTGCCCACCAGGCGCCGCGTCTCTCCCTTCGACAGCAGCAGCAGCGCCTTGCCCCCCGCGGACTTCAGCATGTCCGCCGTGGCGCGCCGCCCCAGGTGCCGCTGGGCCTGCTCCCACCCGCCGTACCGCGGCGCCAGCACCCGCGCCGCCGTGTCGTTCACCTTCAGGAAGGTGCTGACGGAGTAGTTGAAGAACTCCACGAAGCGCGGCTCGCCCCCCGCCTCCACGCAGCGGCGCATGCCCTCCTCGCCCGCCGCCGTCCGCACCACCTCCAGCATGCCCAGGAAGAACATGCCTCGCACCATGTCCGCCGGCGTCGTCAACGCCAGCCGCCGCTCCAGGTCCTCGCGCAAATCCTGCGCTTCCTGGTCCACCAGGACCTCATGCCTGCTCATGCTCATGTCCCCATCCGTCCAATCACCCTAACCACGGACCCCGCACCGCCGCGCCTGCATTCCGCGTCCCACACGTCCGTTGCTGGACGCGGCCGGGTCCTCGCGCATGCTCCGCGTGTTGTGCCACGGACAATGACGGAATCCGGACGAACAGGACCTCGTGCCGCCCCACGCGCCCCAGTGGGGGCCGCATGCTTCTCAATTGAAGCACCACGTGCCCCGTCGCCCTCCGGCCCGGCAACCCCCCTCTCCACCTCCCGCCTCTGGACGAAAATCCATTCTCTTGATTTCTCTGGAATTCCAACCCGCCTTCACATTTGACGCGGAAGCGCATCAGAGATGACCGTTACGAGTGAAGTCCCCACCGTGTCGCGCAGCGAACGCAAGCCCCTGTACGTGCAGGTGGTCACCCAGCCCGCGCTGCATGGGTGCTGGGCGGTGAACATCAGCGAGTCGGGCATCGGGTTGATCGCCACCCCGAGCGGGCCGACGGAGGGACCGCGCGAGGGCGAGGATCTGGAAATGGCCTTCACGCTGCCGGACACACGGGCGCGCATCCGCGTGAGGGGCGTGGTGCGCTGGAGGCACGATCCGGCGGAGCGGGACGAGGCCGCGGTGACGGCGCTGGGGGTGAGCTTCAACACCTTCGAGGGCTCGGACGGGGTGACGCTCAAGCGCTACCTGCTGGACCACCAGCTGTACGTGGCGGTGGTGTACGCGGAGGAGTCGGAGCTGCGCGGCCTGCGCGAGGCGCTGGAGAGCCATGTGCGGCTGCGCTTCGTGCAGTCGCCGGTGGACGTGGACACGCTGCTGGGGCGCGGGGACGTGAGCGCACTGCTGGTGTGCGGGCGGGACGAGGCGCGGGCGATTGCCCTGGTGGAGCGGCTGGCCTCACGGCGCGCGGAGGTGGACCCCACCGGAGCCGGGCCGGCCAGTGACTTGTCTCCGCGCATCCTCTATTGCGCTCCGGCGGCGGCCTCGCGGCTGGTGGAGCTGTTCAACCAGGGGAAGATTTTCAGGGCGCTCACGCCGCCCTTCGAGCAGGTGGCGCTGCGCCAGGCCGTGCTCCAGGCGAGCCGCGAGCTGGGCCTGCGCACCGAGCAGCGCCGGGCGGCACTGGAGCTGGAGCGCAACCTGCTGCGCGAGCGGGCGCGAGAGGCCCCCCGGCTCTCGCCGCACGCGGATGTGGGGGACGAGCCCGGCTTCCGCAGCCCGGTGATGCGGCAGGTGTTGGACCTGGTGCGAGTGGCGGCGCCCCACCGCGTGGCGGTGCTGCTGCAGGGCGAGACGGGCACGGGCAAGGAGGTGCTCGCCCGCGTCATCCACCGGCTGAGCGGGCGCAGCAACCAGCCGCTGGTGGTGCAGGACTGCGGTGCCCTCACCGAGACGCTGCTGGAGAGCGAGCTGTTCGGCCACGTGAAGGGAGCCTTCACGGGGGCGGTGGCGGACCACCCGGGCCTCTTCGTGCTCGCCGACGGGGGCACCATCTTCCTGGATGAGATTGAGAACACCACGCCGAATCTCCAGTCGAAGCTGCTGCGCGTGCTGGAGAGCGGGGATGTGCGGCCGGTGGGAGGCACGCAGATACGGCGGGTGGACGTGCGCATCATCGCCGCGAGCAACCGGGATTTGTCCGAGGAGGTGCGGGTGGGGCGCTTCCGGAGCGATCTCTTCTACCGGCTCAACAGCTTCACCATCGACCTGCCGCCGCTGCGCGAGCGCCCCGAGGACGTGCTGGACCTGGCGCGCTACTTCCTGGCCCACTTCAACCGGACGCTGAGGCGCTCGGCGAGCGGACTGTCCGCGGACGCCGAGCAGATACTGGTATCGGCCCGGTGGCCGGGCAACGTGCGAGAGCTGCGCAACTGCATCGAGCGCGCGGTGCTGCTGTCCACGGACGACGAGCTGGTGACGCGGCGGCACCTGCCTCCGGCGCTCGTGGGGAGCGTGGAGGGAGCGAGGCCGCCGGCGCGGGTGACGGGAGCGGGCTCGCTGCGCGAGCGGCTGGAGCAGATGGAGAAGGAGATCATCCGCGAGGCGCTCGAGCGTCACGGCGGAGTGGTGCGGCGGGCGGCGGCGGCACTGGAGATGGACCCGGTGACGCTCGGCCGGCGGGTGCGGCGCCACGGACTGCTCACCACCAAGGAGCAGGAGCAGTAGGGGCGCGAGCGGCTCGGGTGCCTATTGCAGCCCGAGCTCGTAGTCCCAATCATATAACTTCTCGAGCAGGTCCGACGTGCACGCACCGGAGACTCGCTCGAATGCCTGTGGGTCGAGCGCGGCGAGGCGCTGGCGCTGGAAGACAGGGTCGGCGATCACATCCCGGTACTTCAGACCGCGCGCGGAAGAGAGGGCCCGGGGCATCTGCCGGAGGATGACCTCAATGCAGTCCTCCCGCGTAGCCCGAGCCATGCGCTCCGCCGCCGTTTCCAGCCGCGCGCGCACGGAGGCCGCTCCCAACGGACACCACGCCTCCATGGCCCAGTTGCAGGCGTCCACCATCAACTCCTCCAGGGTGAGCGCGGCACTTGGGGTGGTGAAAAGGTAGCGCGCGGACTGGAGTGGAGCCCAGAAGCGCAGCAGCGCCTGGAGGCGCTGCGCCGTGCGCTCCGCGCTCACCGGGCACATCTGCGTCGTCGCGAAGAACAGTGCGCCCCAGGCCGTCTCTCGGAAACACTCCTCATAGTCATCCCTCACGGGAAACGAACTCTGCGGAGGTTCGGATAAGGCAACCATGACATGGGACACCATGTACAGCCGCCAGGCCGGTCGCTCGCGCTGGAAGTCCACCACCTCGTGTGCCACCACCACCTCTCCCGGGGGCACCTCCACCATTTGCCGAGGGGTGGGGAAGGCACCTTCCTCGCGGTACTGCTCGCCACACCGCAAGCCCTCCTTCTTCGTCTTCTGCTGCACCGAGCGGAAGGTGCCATAGAGGAAGGACGGCAGTTGCAGCGAAGTGGACTCTCCAGACGTCATTGTGCGCGTCCTAGCAAAGCGGCCCCTCAGCGGGGAAGGGACATACCTGCGGCGGCCGGCACCTGCGCTGGGGGCGCAGTGGGTGGAGGCCGCACCGGGAAGGGAATGACCTGTCCACCTCCCTGCGCCGGCGGTTGCCGGGACCCGGTCCCCATCTGACCCAGAATCGACCCCCACAAGACCGTCGTCGCGACCCCTCCGACGACGTCGATGACCATTCCCACGGTTCCGCTGATGGTGGCTAGATTCTCACGCCAGCTCACCATTCCTTCCACGGCCTGACTCACCCAACCACCATACTGCCGCAACTCTTCTACGGTGAGGTCTACCCACTGCCCGGCCTCATATGCGGCTGCCTCAGAATCGAAGCGTTGCTGGCTGCGCGTCCACTTGTACTGGACTACTCCGGGCTCTGGTGTCTTCCACTCCAGACGCCAGATGTATTGCCCTCCTGCGAAGCAGACGAGGATTTCGCCCTGGAAGTCCGTGCCCCCCGTAAACCGTTTGCCGGTCAAGATGGTCCGATTCAGCGCGGCCAGGTATTTGCGAGCCGCCTCGCGGCCTTCCCAGAGGGCCTGCTCATTCCAGGGTTTGATCTCGAAGAGGCTCCGCATGGTGACATCGGTGATGTCCGGGCGGAGTTGGCTCTCGCCCGGGAGCAGGAGGGATGCATCTCCAACTTTCGTTTCATCAATGATGGCTTTGATTGGCTTGGTGTTGTAATAGGCTCTATTGTCCGGGTGATTCACCCTGTACATGTATGCAATCAGCAGGTGAGAGGCGTTGCCGAGGAAGAACTCCCAGGGCACCTGCGAATCCGGATTCCGTCCGGGGACGTTGTAGCCCTGCACCGCCGGGCCAGTGGGCTCCCCACCCGTCTTCGGACCATCGCTCGTGGCCAGAAGGCGTCGCGACTGCGAAGGGGAGACTGACGCCGGGCTGAACCTTGCTCCCCCGCTCCCCCAGGTAGGAGGCGCCTGCATGCCGGGGGCCGTGGCACAACCGGAGAGCATCCACACGAGGAGTTGGACCACCCAATACCGTGCGATCCGCCACGTGGATGGACGCCACTCAAGGCCAATGCACATGGGAACCTCCCACTCCGCGCACCCAGACAGGCGCGAAGTCCGGTAACAGTGGAGCTCCGGAGCCGAGGGAAGACAAGGTTCCCCGCCGTCAGGTTGTGCGGGACGTCCCGCGCTCCTGCGTAAAGACAGAATGGCAGATACGCTTCGTGGACTCGTGTCAGATGGGACGGGCGGGCCGCGCGCCGGCCATGACGCTCCCTGGGCGCCGCGCGGGGAATGGGCCCTGCAATGGGCGCGACGGAAACCCGTATGGACCCGATGAGAAGGGAGCTCTTCATGAAGTGCGCAGGCCACACCCTCTGGATGGCACTCCTGCTGTGCCTGAGCGCATGTGCCACTCGCGGCGACGGCACTCGGCCCCCTGCCGCGGCGCAGGTGTCTGGCATCACCGTGAGGGTCCAACGCGCCGCCGCCGGCTCCGACTCCTGGAGCATCGCCTACGAGCTCCCCCATCCCATGCACGCTGTGCGCTTCACCCGCCCGGGACATGGGTATCGCCAATCCCACTGGCGGGTGCTGGAGCCCGCGGGACTCACCATCGAGCGCCGTGGCGAGGAGGACGTCCTCCTGGCGCCAGCGGGCTCGCCCTTCCGCACCCTGCGGATGGAGGTGCGCTCCTACGCAGACAAGCCCGAGAAGGACTACCAGGTCTTCATCCCGTACTCGGACGGCGCGGCCCTGCTCTATACGGGGATACTCGGGCTCGCGTCCGATGGGGCCGAGCCGCCGCCCCTGCACGTCCTCCTGACGCCTCGCCCGGGGGAGCGGGTCGTCGTGGCCGGCCAGAGCAGTGAGCGCGAGGTGCGCTGGGAAGGCGCCCCCGAGGGGACGTATGCCTATTTCGGCGCGAGCACCGCGGTCCAGCAAGGCGTGACGGCGGTGGTGGACCCGGGAATGCCTCGGCACCTGCGCGAGCACATCGAACGTCTGCTGCCTCGGCTCTTCGCGTTCTACACCCAGCGCACCGGCAGCCCGCTCACCTTCTCCCCCGCCCTGTTCATCAGCTTCAGCCCCTCATCCAGAAGCCCCGGCGACATCAACATGAGCGGGGGAACGCTGCCAGGGCTCGTCCAGCTCGACATCCGGCTCGGCAGCGACCGCCTGTCCGCCGATGACCCGGAGGTCTCCAAGCTGTTGTCCGAGCTCGTCGCGCATGAGGCCGCGCACCTCTGGAACAGCGAGCTGGCCTTCCACGAGGTGCCAGGCGGGGACTGGATGCACGAGGGCGGCGCCGAGGCCTTCGACCTGCATGCGCTCGCGGAGCTGGGCGCCGTCCCGGCGGAGCACGTCCGCAAGCGTCTCTCGGACTCCGTGTCCGAGTGCCTCTTCCAACTGGAGGGCGCTCCGCTCCGGGAGTCCTCGCGCCCCGGGAAGTACACGAACTACTACCGGTGCGGCCTGCTCATCTTCGCCATGGCGGAGGCCTCGGCGCGGCAGGCGAATCCCCAGGCGGACATCTTCGCGCTCTGGGGGCGGCTGCTACGGGACGTCGGGCCGAGAGGACGCTACGACGAGGCACGGCTGTATGCAGCGTTCGCGTCAGAGGGAGTCCCTCCGCGCACGCTCGCCGTCATCCGGCAGTTGGTGGACGGGCCCAATGCGGACGCCGCGCCCCGGGTCCTCGAGGAGCTGCGGCTGCTGGGTTTCGAGCCGCAGGTGCGGGACGAGGAGGCGCCGGAAGCCTTCCGTTATCTCGTGGCACGAGGGGCCGTGCGCGCCGCCCTCCGTCAGGACTGTGCCGCGGAACTCTCGCCCTCGGTGGAGCGCGGCGCGGTGCTCGCCCGGGGCGGCAGGTGCCAGGTGCTGGGCGAACAGCCACGCATCGCCCGGGTCGCCGGCCACTCCCTTCCCGCCGAGGCCCTCGCCGCCTACGACACCCTGCACGCACGGTGTGCCGAGCAGGGCCGAGTGGCCGTGGAGCTCAGTGGACAAGGACAGGCACTCCAGATCCCCTGTGACGGACACCTCGCGCGCCGGACGCCCTACGTGCGCGTCGGGCGCGTGCCCTTCCTCCCCTGAGTCTGTCTGGGATTGGGCGGAGGCGGGCCCTACTCCACCAGCTCGCAGCCGTCGCGCTCGCTGACGAGGCGGGCCTTCTCTCCCCACAGCAGCGCCGCAGCCGTCTGCACGCTGCGCTCCTTGTAGTCCACCTTCACCGTGGCCACCGCGGGGCTCGCCGCCGTCCAGCGCCGACAGTACTCCTCGCTCATCTGCATCACGAAGACGCACGAGCAGAAGTCCTTCGCCGTATAGGACGTCACGAGCTGCAAGTCATTGTTGTCATAGGGGCGCTGCACCGTGTCGCCCCTCCCGCAGGAGAGCGCCGCGACGCTCGCGAGCACCAGGAAGGCCCGGCTCCAGCTCATGGCAGATCCTCCACCACCGCGAGGGACAGCTTCAGCAACGAATCCAGCTCGAAGGAGCCGTCCCGGTCATCCCCCGTGCGCACCACGATGAGGTCCTTCGACGGAATGATGGAGATGGACTGGCCCCAGTGGCCCCGCGCCGCGAAGGCGTCCTCGGGCACGTTCGGCCAGGGGCGCTCGGCCTGCACGCCGGGAATAGGACGATTGAGCCACCACTGCCAGCCCTGCACATCCTCGTGCTCCCGCTCGTAGGACTTCTGTTTGATGGGCTCGGACACCTGCGTCGACTGCGCCACCCAGCCCTCGGGCAGCACCCGCTGGCCCGCCCAGCACCCGTCGTTGAGGTAGAAGAAGCCGAACTTCGCCAGGTCTCTCGGCGTGGCGTGCAGGTACGAGGAGCCCACCACCACGCCCTTACCGTCCCGCTCCCACGTGGCGCTCTTCATCCCCAGCACGTCCAGCAGCAGCGTGAAGGGCCAGTCCCGGCCCTCCGAGGGCTTGAGCGCCGCGTCCAGCACCCCGCTCAGCAGCGTCGCATCCCCGGACGAGTACCTCCACGAGGTGCCCGGCTTCTCCTGCAACTCATGCCCGGTGATGAAGGACACCATGTCCTTGCGGCCCTCGCCGTACAGCATCGCCAGCACCGAGGAGTCCTGGTAGCTGCCACCATTCTCATAGTCCTCGCGCCAGTCCAGCCCCGAGGCGAACTCCAGCAGGTTGCGCACCGTGATGGCGCAGCTCTCCTGCCGCTTCGCCTTCACGTGTTTGCAGATGGAGTCGTCCAGCGCCACCGCGCCCCGCTTCACCGCGATGCCCGTGAGCGCGCTGGTGAAGCTCTTCGACACCGACCAGGACAGGTGCCGCTTGCTCACGTCGAAGCCGCGCCCATAGCGCTCGTACACCACCCGGCCCTTGTGGATGAGCAGCACCCCATCCGTGCGGATGCCCTTGCGCTCCTCGTCCTTGCCCGTGAGCGTGAAGGCATAGTCCTCCAGGGCCTTGATTTGCGCGGGCCTCGCCGCCGCCACCTCCGCCTTCCCGTCGGGCCAGTCCTCCGTGGGCCAGGTGGGGCGAGAGGGGCACTCGGCCCGGGCCGGCGATGCGAGCGCCAGCGCCCCGGCGAGCAACAAGGGGGACATTGCGTGGAGTCGACTCATGGGAGCTCTGTCTCAGAAGGTGTAGCGCAGCAGGGGCACCACCAGCGCCCGCGAGGCGGTGGCCTCCACCACGGCGCGCGGCCGCTCGGGGACTCGCGACAGGGTGGGCGGCGGCACCGGCGCCGTCGCGCGCATCGTCAGCGTCACCGCCGTGGGCAACACCAGCGCCTCCACCAGGGTGAAGAGCGCCGCGTCTCCCAGGTCGTCCACCGTGGCGCCGAGCAGCACCGCGCCCGTCACCGCCAGCACGTGCACCCCGAGCGCCACCCACACCGCCGGCTGGAAGCGCGCGCTGCCCGGCTGCAACCGGTTGCCCACCAGCCACTGCGCCCCCGCCACCGCCAGCGGAGGCAGCGCCGCCAGCAGCACCACCGCCGGCACCGCCGCCAGCACCAGGTCCGACGACAGCGTGCCCACCCAGGCGCTCAGCGCCAGCGTCGCCGGCACCGCCACCACCGCCGCTCCCGCCCCCGTGGCCAGCTCCAATGCCATCCACCGCATCGGGTTGTCCGTCTGCATCGCCGCTGGCGGCTGCTCGGGCAGCAACCGTGCGGACTCCGGCGCCGCACGCGACGTCTCCGGCACCATCATCAGGACGAGAGCCAGCAGCAGGGCCGCTCCGGGGCTCGTGGACCGACAGGCCCGCCGCGCATCCGCTCGCAAGTGGAACATGGCCCGATGTCATATCACTGACACGCTTCGTCCGGGCCTCCTCACACCTGGAGGGGGCTTTGCGCCACTCCCCACTTCATGACACGGTGCAGAAACTCCGCGCGTGCCTGAACCGAAGCACATCCTCCAACCATGGCACCTGCTCGGGCGGCTGGGGCTGTTCGCGCTCCTCTACTGCGCCTCCGCCTGGCTGGGCATCCGGCTCACCCCTCCGAGCGACCACATCTCCGCCATGTGGCCCGCCAGCGGCGTGTTGCTCACCGCGCTGCTGCAGTCGCGCAGGCGCCACTGGCCCGCCATCGCCCTGGCGGCCATCATCCTAGAGCCCCTCGCCACCACGCAGGGACGGATGCCCTCCCTCACCCACTTCACCATCTCCACGGGCAGTGCCCTGGAAGGGCTCGCCGGGGCCTTCCTCATGCGCCGGTTGGCCAGCTTCCGCCCCTCGCTGGAGCGGGTGCGCGACGTGCTGTCCCTGCTGAGCTCCTCCGCCCTGCTGAGCACCATGCTCGCCGCCACCATCGGCGTCACCGCGCTCGCCGCCGACGGCAGCATCGCCTGGGCGGACTGGGGCAGGCAGTGGCGGGTGTTCTGGGTGGGCGATGCCATGGGCATCCTCCTGGTGGCCCCCATGCTGCTCACCTGGACGACGCGCGGCCTCGAGGGCTGGAGCCGCCTGCGCCAGCTCGAGCTCGTGGCGCTGCTGCTGTCGCTCGTGGCCACCGTGCACCTCGTCTTCTTCTGGGCACCGGCCGCCACCAGCGTCTACCACCCCGTCACCTACGTGGCCTTCCCCTTCCTCCTCTGGGCAGCCCTGCGCTTCGAGGCCCGGGGGACGGCGGCGGCCATGCTCGCGCTGGCCTCGGTGGCCGTGTCTCACACGCTGGCGGGCAGCGGGCCCTTCGCGCTGGGACCCGAGGGCCACTCCGCCGGGCCTACCGCGAGCCTCGTCTTCCTCCAGTCCTTCCTCGCGGCGTCGGGCGCCTCCGGGCTGCTCATGGCCGCCGCCCTGGGCGAGCGCCGGCACGCGCAGGAGAAGGCCAACCACCTCAACCGCGAGCTGCGCCAGTCCCTGGAGGAGCTCGCCACCGCCCAGCAGGAGCTGGTGCGCCGCGAGCGCATGGCCGCGCTCGGCGAGCTGTCCGCCAGCGTGGCCCACGAGGTGCGCAACCCCCTGGCCGTCATCTCCAACTCCGTGGCCGCCCTCACCCGCCTGGCCCGGCCCGAGGAGAACAGCCCCGCCTGGGAGCTGCTCGGCGTCATGAACGAGGAGGTCGCCCGGCTGGACCACCTCGTCCACGGGCTGCTGGACTTCGCCCGGCCCCTGCGGCCCCGCCTCTACTCACAGCCGCTCGCCACCGTGGTGGACGGGGCGCTGGAGGCCTCCCTGCGCTCGGAGCCTCGCGCCCACGGGGTGCAGGTGGTGCGCGAGCTGGACCCGGAGCTGCCCGAGGCCCCACTGGACGCGCAGCTGCTGCACCTGGCGCTGAGCAACCTCTTCATCAACGCGCTGCAGGCCATGCCCCACGGAGGCACGCTCCGGGTGGAGCTGGGCCGCGGCGAGCCGCGTCAGGGCACGCCCCAGGCCCGCATCCGCATCACCGACACCGGAATCGGAATGACTCCGGAGGTGATGGCCCGCCTCTTCGAGCCCTTCTACACCACCAAGGCCGCCGGCACCGGACTGGGGCTCGCCATCGTGCGCCGCATCGTGGAAGCCCACCAGGGCCAGGTGGAGGTGCACAGCACCGCCGGCCAGGGGACGACATTCACCGTCTTCCTTCCCCTGGCCTCGGCCGCCCGCTCCACCGCCTGAGCCGGCTCAGAACGGGATGGAGTCGTCGTCGTTGCCACCGCCGGAGAAGTCATCATCCCCGTGCGGAGGAGGCTCGTCGCCGCCCATGCCTCCACCCCCGGCATCACCGCCCCGCTGACGGGCCATCTCCGCCTCGATGGAGGCCAGCAGCTGGCGCTCCCGGTCGTGCCAGCGCGACTTGCTCGGGTCGCCCAGCGAGCGCCGCGCACCGTTCGCGTAGAACTCGAGGTCCTGCATGCTCGCCCCCTGGATGGGAGCGCCCTTGCTGCGCCCGTAGTTGGGGAACACCTCTCCCCCGCCGCCACCACCACCACCGCCTCCGCCACCACCGCCGTACGAGGAGGAAGACCGCCTCGGCGCCGCGGCCGCCGCATCGGGCGCCGAGCCGATGCTCAGCTCGCCCAGCCTCAACGTGAAACCTTCCCCATTGCGGAACGCCGTCCCCACCCGCACCTGCTCCACGCGCCCGTCCTGGCGCCGCACTGCCACCGTCACCGGATAACCCTGATCGCTCATGCCCGCCGGAAATCATTCCAGGCACAGCGTGTCAACGACTCCGCGGGGCAGAGGTGCTCGGGCCAACCCGCTCGCGGGGCGGGCGGGCTCCGGCCGTTTCCGGGCAGACGCTTCCCGTGACCCTCTCCCAGGGAAGAGGGGACTCATCCGGGAACCCTGCGCACCCATGACTCAGTGCAGCGAGATGCGCTCCTTGCCACCCTTCTTGCGCACCCACGCCTTCGGCTTCGGCGGCACCGTCGGCTCGGGACGCTGCGGGGCCACTTCCTCGCGCGCCTTCGAGGCGGCACGTCCCCTGGGCAGGACAATCTCCGCCACCGACTGCGGCTTCGCGTCATCCACCCAGGCCGCCGGCCGCCGGCCCGTCTTCACCAGCAACCGCAGCTTCTGGTAGTGCGCGGAGCAATAGCCCTTCGAGCGCGCCGGCCTCGTGCACCCGATGACGGCGCACCGGCGCTCGCCCTCGGCCAGGGCCGCGGGAGGACGTCCCGGACGGCCCCTGGGCACCGGCACCACCGCGACCGCCGCCTGCCTGCCCCGGGCCGCCGGCGCGGGCGCCGCACTCTGGCCCCGGGCCGCCGGCGCGGGCGCCGCACTCCGGCCCCGGCCCACCACCGGAACGCTCAGGCCCGGCAACGACAGTTGCAACGACTGCATCCGCGTGGCCAGAGGCGCCAGGCGCTTGATGATGTCCGACAGCTCATCAATGACGTCCAGCCGCTCACCCATGCGCGTGATGGCTTTGTGCATGGGCCCCAGCCGGCCCTTCAGCTCCGCCTGGACCATCTCCCGCAACGGTTTCTCGATCGACATGCGCGCACCATATGCCACCCAGTGGCCCCGCCCGCCAGTCCCTCGCGCCTCCGCTGTGTCGACCCGGCCACTTCCCCTCCCTTCGTCCACCTCTGCTCATCCCATGCCGAATGCTGCGGCGCTCCCGCCCCGCTTGGGGCATGGTGCACCGTCCGAGGGCACGAGGACTCCCAGCTATGACTCACGATAAAACCGATTGGCTTTCCATCAACACCATCCGCACCCTCGCCATGGATGCGGTGGAACAGGCCCACTCGGGCCACCCCGGCGCGCCCATGGCCCTGGCGCCCGTGGCCTACCAGCTCTGGCAGCAGGAGCTGCGCTTCGACCCCACCCAACCCATCTGGCCCAACCGCGACCGGTTCGTGCTCTCCAACGGGCACGCCTCCATGTTGCTCTACTCGCTGCTGCACCTGACGGGCTCGCGCCGCGTCACCTCGAGCTACACCGTCGAGGACGGGCCGGCCGTGTCGCTGGAGGACATCAAGAAGTTCCGCCAGTTGGACAGCTCCACCCCCGGCCACCCCGAGTACCGCTGGACGAGCGGCGTGGAGACCACCACCGGCCCGCTGGGCCAGGGCGTCTCCAACTCGGTGGGCATGGCCATCGCCAGCCGGTGGCTCGCGGGCTACTTCAACCGCCCCGGCTTCGAGCTGTTCGACTACGACGTCTGGGCCATCTGCGGTGACGGCGACATGATGGAGGGCGTGGCCAGCGAGGCCGCCTCCATCGCCGGCCACCTCAAGCTGCCCAACCTGTGCTGGGTCTACGACAGCAACCACATCAGCATCGACGGCAGCACGAGCCTGGCCTTCACCGAGGACGTGGGCAAGCGCTTCGAGGCCTATGGCTGGCGCGTGCTGCACGTGAACGACGCCAACGACCTGGACGCGCTGTCCAAGGCGTTCCGCACCTTCAAGCAGGACCGGGGCCTGCCCACGCTCATCATCGTGCACAGTGAGATTGGCTGGGGCGCGCCCAAGAAGCAGGGCACGGCCAGCGCCCACGGCGAGCCGCTGGGCGAGGAGGAAATCAAGGGAGCCAAGCGCAAGTACGGCTGGCCCGAGGACGCGAAGTTCCTCGTGCCCGACGGGGTGCGCGAGCGCTTCGCCGAGCGGGTGGGCGAGCGCGGCCGGAAGCTGCGCACCGAGTGGGAGGCGAAGTTCGCCGAGTACCAGAAGCAGTACCCCGAGCTGGCGGACCACCTGCAGCGGATGCAGCGGCGCGAGCTGCCGGTGGGCTGGGACAAGGAGCTGCCCACCTTCCCGGCGGACGCCAAGGGCATGGCCACGCGCGAGTCCAGCGGCAAGGTGATCAACGCGCTGGCGAAGAACTACCCGTGGCTGTTGGGCGGCTCGGCGGACCTGAACCCGTCCACGAAGACGTACCTGACCTTCTCCGGGGCGATGAAGCCGGGGGACCTGACGGGGCGCAACATCCACTACGGCGTGCGCGAGCACGCGATGGGCTCCATCACCAACGGCCTGGCGCTGTGCAAGGTGCGCCCCTACAGCGCGACGTTCCTCATCTTCAGTGACTACGAGCGGCCCGCCATCCGCCTGTCGGCCATCATGGAGGTGCCCGCCATCCACATCTTCACGCACGACTCCATCGGGCTGGGAGAGGACGGCCCCACGCACCAGCCGGTGGAGCACCTGGCGAGCCTGCGTGCGATTCCGGGCCTCATCGTGCTTCGCCCTGGGGACGCCAACGAGGTGACCGAGGCTTGGCGCCTCATCGCCCCGCTGCGGCACGAGCCGGTGGTGCTGGTGCTGACGCGGCAGGCGGTGCCGACGCTGGACCGGACGAAGTACGCGCCGGCCTCGGGCGTGGCCAAGGGCGCCTACGTGCTGTCCGACTCCAAGGGCACCCCGGACGTCATCCTCATCGGCACGGGCAGCGAGGTGTCGCTGTGCCTGCAGGCGCAGGAGCAGTTGGAAGGCCAGGGCGTGAAGACGCGCGTGGTGAGCATGCCCTCGTGGGAGCTGTTCGAGCGGCAGGACGAGGCGTACCGCGAGCAGGTGCTGCCCTCGTCGGTGAGGGCGCGCGTGGCGGTGGAGAAGGCGGCGACGTTCGGCTGGGAGCGCTTCGTGGGCCTGCGCGGCGCCGTGGTGGGCATGCGCACCTTCGGCGCCTCCGCGCCGCTCAAGGCCCTGCAGCAGAAGTTCGGCTTCACCGTGGAGAACGTGGTGAAGACGGCCCGTGAGGTGATTGAGCAGGCGAAGAAGTAGTCGAAAGAATCACCGTCAAAGCAGTCACCGTGGAGGACCCCTCTCTCCCGCCTGGGAGGGAGGGGTCTTTTCATGTCCGCCTCGAACGCATCCATCGCACCGCGCCAGGAACGCACGCGCGATCAGGCTCGCCGAGTCAAGAAACAAAACCCACGAGAACGTTGGGACAAATAGAGACCCGCGGGCACGGACACCGCTGGGCACCGGCTGGATCCGTTCACTGGGGGTGTGTTACGCATTGGACGCCTCTCAGCCCTTCAGTACCAGCCACAACGCAGTCCCCGTCTCGAGGTGACTCAATGGCCCTGGTTCGTCCCCCGCTCTCGGCACCCGGCGTCTACGTCCAGGAAGTGCCGAGCGGCGTCCGCACCATCATCGGGGTGTCCACTTCCCTCACCGTCTTCCTCGGCCGCACCGAGCGCGGCCCGGTGAATCAAACCACCCGCGTCTCTTCATGGGAGGAGTTCGAGCAGCTCTTCGGCGGGCTGCTCGCCGACAGCCCCATGACGTACGCCGTGCAGGACTTCTTCCTCAACGGCGGCGCCCAGGCCCTCATCCTCCGGCTGTTCGAGTCGGTGCAGCGCGACGCCACCACCGGCGAGCCCACCAAGGACACCCAGGGCAACGTCCAGCTCGATCCCTCCACCTACTACGTCCAGTTCCGGCCACCTCCCGCGGCACAGGGGGCCACGCCCAAGACCCAGGACGACCACCTGCCAGACAAGTCGCTCGTGGCCGCCAACCCTGGCGCCTGGGGCCAGCACCTCGGATACCGCACCGACACCGACGGCCTCACAGACAACACCGTCAAGCGCTTCATCCCCCCAGGCTCGGGCCTGACGACCGCCGACTTCTTCAACCTGACCGTCTTCTTCACCGACCCCGACGGCAAGGACACCACCGAGACCTTCCCCTCCGTCTCCGCCAACCCGAAGGCCGGTGCCCGCTACCTCGGCACTCTGCTCTCGCAGACCTCGCGCTTCGTCCGGCTGGCCTCCACCGATCCCGCGACCGTCAAGCTCTACATCGACCCGAAGGGCACTCCACCGGATCCGACGAAGCACACCCTGGATGGTTCGCTCCGCCCGGTGAATCCGCAGACGTATAAGGACGGGCTCAGCCTGTTGGACCAGCTGGACCTGTACAACATCGTCTGCATCCCGCCCGAAACCTTCGACGGAAACACCGACATCGGCGTCTACTCCACCGCCGCCGAGAAGTGCTCGAAGATGAAGGCCACCCTCATCCTCGACCCTCCCACTTCCTGGACTCCCGACGTCGACAACACCGTCCACCTCGATGACCCTCGCGGTATCGGCATTACCCCCGCCGACGCCCACGCCCCCTACTGCGCCGTCTACTTCCCTCGCGTCTCCGCCGAGGACCCTCTCCAGGGTGGTGCTGAAGTCGTCCGCCCCGCCTCCGGCATCATTGCTGGCATCATCGCCCGCACCGATGCCACTCGCGGCGTGTGGAAGGCTCCCGCTGGCTACAACGACGGTGGCCTCTCCGGCATTACGGGCCTGCAGTACGCCCTCACCGACCCCCAGAACGGTCAGCTCAACTCCCTGGGCGTCAACTGCCTGCGCTCCTTCTCTCCTGTCGGGCCCGTCGTCTGGGGCGCTCGCACTCTCGCTGGTGCCGACGTCCTCTCCAGCGACTTCAAGTACCTCCCCGTCCGCAGGCTCACCGACTACATCGAGCAGACCCTCCTTCGTCAGACTCGCTGGGCCGTCTTCGAGCCCAATGACGAGCCCCTCTGGAGTCAGCTCCGCCTGGCCATCGGCTCCTTCATGAATGACCTGTTCCGCCAGGGTGCCTTCCAGGGCTCCTCCCGTGACCAGGCCTTCTTCGTCAAGTGCGACTCCTCCACCACCACCCAGGACGACATCAACCGCGGCATCGTCAACGTCGAGGTCGGCTTCGCTCCTCTCAAGCCCGCTGAGTTCGTCGTCATCTACATCGAGCAGAAGGCCGGTCAGACCGCCTAACGGAGCCTCCCATGCCCGAGTTCACCAAGAACCCCAAGCGCGTCGACCCCTACAAGAACTACAAGTTCATCGTCTCCTGGGACGGCAAGGCCGTCGCCGGTGTCTCCAAGGTCAGCCCCCTCAAGCGCAGCACCGAAGTGGTGAAGCACCGCGCCGGCAGTGACCCTTCCACCACTCGCAAGTCCATTGGCCAGACGGACTGGGATGCCATTACGCTTGAGCGCGGCGTCACCCATGACACCGCCTTCGAGCAGTGGGCCAATAAAGTCTGGGACTACGCCAACTCCTCTTCCCTCGGCCAGGAAGTCTCCCTCTCCGACTTCCGCAAGGACATCACCATCGACCTCTACAACGAGGCCGGTCAGAAGGTGATTTCCTACAAGTGCTACCGCTGCTGGCCCTCCGAGTTCGTCGCTCTCCCGGAGCTCGACGGCATGGGCAACGCCGTCGCCATCCAATCCCTCGTCCTCCAGACCGAAGGCTGGGAGCGCGACCAGAGCGTCCAGGAGCCCTCCGAGCCTTCCTTCAACGACCCCAACCAGTAATCCGCCGCATCGCCTCACTCCGCGCAGTCCGCTTGTAAAGGTGACCCATGGCCCTTGTCCGTCCCCCACTGTCGGCGCCCGGCGTCTACGTCCAGGA
This sequence comes from Vitiosangium sp. GDMCC 1.1324, assembly GCF_003044305.1. GTDB lineage: Bacteria > Myxococcota > Myxococcia > Myxococcales > Myxococcaceae > Archangium. The sequence continues at coordinate 55,406 of NZ_PZOX01000013.1, forward strand.
AGTGCCGAGCGGCGTCCGCACCATCATCGGGGTGTCCACCTCGCTCACCGTCTTCCTCGGCCGCACCGAGCGCGGCCCGGTGAACCAGGCCACCCGCGTCTCGTCCTGGGAGGAGTTCGAGCAACACTTCGGCGGGCTGCTCGCCAGCAGCCCCATGACGTACGCCGTGCAGGACTTCTTCCTCAACGGCGGCGCCCAGGCCCTCATCCTCCGCCTCTTCAACGGGGACCCCGCGGCCGCCACCGCTGCCATCCCGTTCTCCGCCGAGTCGGGCAGGACGAGCACTCCCACCGCTCTCGATGGGCGCACTCCCAAGAGCAAGAAGGACGCCTCCGACAAGGAAGGACAGGCCATCACGGGCAACTACGCCCTCAAGGGACAGTCCCTGGTCGCCTCGAGCCCCGGGACGTGGGCCTCCGGTCTCTCCTACAGCACGGACACCGACGGCCTCACCAGCCCCGAGCTGGACGCGAATGGCAAGCCCAAGGCCGGCGGGAAGACCCTGCTCCGCGACAGCCTCGTGACCCGCTACGCCACGCGTGACTGGCCCGCCCTGGACCTCTTCAACCTGACCGTCACGTACACCCAGCCCAACGGCCAGAAGTCCACCGAGCGCTTCTCCGCCGTGTCCCTCCACGACAACGCGGGCTCCCGGCGGCTCGACCGCGTCCTCCAGCAGTCCTCGCTCTACACCCGGCTCTCCGCCTCTCCGGGCACCGCCAAGGACTCGGATCCGCTCACCCCCGCCAACTACGCCGCCGGCCTGGACCTGCTGGACCAGCTGGACCTGTACAACATCGTCTGCATCCCGCCCGAAACCTTCGACGGAAACACCGACATCAACGTCTACTCCGCCGCCGCCGAGAAGTGCTCGAAGATGAAGGCCACCCTCATCCTCGACCCTCCCACTTCCTGGACTCCCGACGTCGACAACACCGTCCACCTCGATGACCCTCGCGGTATCGGCATCACCCCCGCCGATGCCCATGCCCCCTACTGCGCCGTCTACTTCCCCCGCGTCACCGCCGAGGACCCTCTTCAGGGTGGTGCTGAGGTCGTCCGTCCCGCCTCCGGCATCATCGCCGGCATCATCGCTCGCACCGACGCTACTCGCGGCGTGTGGAAGGCTCCCGCTGGCTACAACGACGGCGGCCTCTCCGGCATTACCGGCCTGCAGTACGCCCTCACCGACACCCAGAACGGCCAGCTCAACTCCCTGGGCGTCAACTGCCTGCGCTCCTTCTCTCCCGTGGGGCCCGTCGTCTGGGGCGCTCGCACCCTCGCCGGCGCCGACGTCCTCTCCAGCGACTTCAAGTACCTCCCCGTCCGCAGGCTCACCGACTACATCGAGCAGACCCTCCTTCGTCAGACTCGCTGGGCCGTCTTCGAGCCCAATGACGAGCCCCTCTGGAGTCAGCTCCGCCTGGCCATCGGCTCCTTCATGAATGACCTGTTCCGCCAGGGCGCCTTTCAGGGCTCCTCCCGCGACCAGGCCTTCTTCGTCAAGTGCGACTCCTCCACCACCACCCAGGACGACATCAACCGCGGCATCGTCAACGTCGAGGTCGGCTTCGCACCTCTCAAGCCCGCTGAGTTCGTCGTCATCTACATCGAGCAGAAGGCCGGTCAGACCGCCTAACGGAGCCTCCCATGCCCGAGTTCACCAAGAACCCCAAGCGCGTCGACCCCTACAAGAACTACAAGTTCATCGTCTCCTGGGACGGCAAGGCTGTTGCCGGTGTCTCCAAGGTCAGCCCCCTCAAGCGCACCACCGAAGTGGTGAAGCACCGCGCTGGCAGCGACCCTTCCACCACTCGCAAGTCCATTGGCCAGACCGACTGGGATGCCATTACGCTCGAGCGCGGCGTCACCCATGACACCGCCTTCGAGCAGTGGGCCAATAAAGTCTGGGACTACGCCAACTCCTCTTCCCTCGGCCAGGAGGTTTCTCTCTCCGACTTCCGCAAGGACATCACCATCGACCTCTACAACGAGGCCGGTCAGAAGGTGATTTCCTACAAGTGCTACCGCTGCTGGCCCTCTGAGTTCGTCGCTCTCCCGGAGCTCGACGGCATGGGCAACGCCGTCGCCATTCAATCCCTCGTCCTCCAGACCGAGGGCTGGGAGCGCGACCAGAGCGTCCAGGAGCCCTCCGAGCCCTCCTTCAACGACCCCAACCAGTAACCGTGTCACCCCGAGCGTGAGCAATGCGGCAGCTCAACGCCCATGACGTCGTACGCATCTGCGAATGGGGCCGGGACAAGCACCCGTTGGATCGGGCGCTCGTCCTGCTCCGCGCCGCTTCTCCCAGTGTGGAGCCGATGGCCCTGGCCCGGCTCCCCATCGGCCGCCGCGACGCGCTGCTCCTCGAGCTGCGCTCGCGCACCTTCGGCCCCAAGCTCGAGGTGCTCGTCCCCTGCCCCAAGTGTGGCGAGCGGCTCGAGATGGAGCTCACCGCCGAGGAGCTCCGCGTTCCCCTTCCTGGAGACCCTCGTGGACTCCTGGAGCTGGAGGGCTGGGCGCTCGACTACCGGCTGCCCGACAGCAATGACCTGGCCGCGCTCGCCCACCTGAAGGACCCTCGCGTGGCTCGCGCCCGCCTCCTCCAGCGCTGCGTCCGCGAGGCCCGCTCAGACGGCCAGCCCACCTCCATCACCTCCGTCCCCGAGCACGTGCTCTCCGCCCTCGCCGCCCGCATGGCCGAGGAGGACCCCCAGGCCGACATCACCTTCCGCCTCGACTGTCCCGGCTGCGGCCACTCCTGGCGCGCCGCCTTCGACATCCTCTCCTTCTTCTGGACCGAGCTGGAGACCCAGGCCCGCCAACTCCAGCGCGAGGTGCATGAGCTCGCCCGGGTGTACGGGTGGACCGAGTCCACCATCCTCTCGATGAGCGCCGTCTCCCGGCAGCGCTACCTGGAGCTCGTCAGCAGTGGATGACTTCCTCTCGCGCCTGGCCGAGCGCGCCACCGGCACCGTCGCCCTCCTCCGGCCCGCCCTCCGCTCCCTCTTCGCCGGCACCCGCTCCCTCTTCGCCGAGCGCATCGACGACCCGCTCGCCCCTCGTCCCGATGCGCCTCCTCCCTCCCCCTTCGAGGATGAGCCGCTGCTCGTCAGCCTTCCCTCTGGCGCGGACTCCGCCTGGGGCGCCCTGCTCGGCAACGTGCTGCGCGCCGGGGCCCTCGAGGCCACGGGTGTTCCTTCCTCCAGTCAGGAGACCGATTTCGACGGCTCGGACCCGCTGGCGGACCCGTTCCTCGATCCGTTCGCCACGCCCACCTCGGCGCCCGAGCCTCCGAGGGACGCCCCGACCCGCCCGGCTTCCACTCCGGCTCCGTCCTCCTCGCCTACTGGGGCAACTGAGTCCGCGCCTCCGTCTTCCGAGGGCCGGAGCTCCTCCGAGGTGAGCCCGGCTCCTCCGCCGCTCGTCCCTCCCGTTCAGGGTGCCTCCGCGCCAGAGCCCTCCGCTGCGTCCGAACCGCTCGATGCGCGGACACGCACGTCCGAGGACACGGTCCTTTCACCGCTCACCTCGCCAGCCCGCACGCTCGAGCTGGAAGCTCCGCCGCTCGTGGCTCCCGCCTTCGATGATCCGGTGCAGCGGGACGCGCCTCCGGCACCGAGCGCGCCACTCGCCGCTCCCGCCCCCACTCACGCGCAACCGGCCCCTCCGTCTATCGGCACTCCAGCACCCCCTCTCGAGCACCCCGCTCCCCTGCCTCTCGTTGCTCCCGCTCCCGTGGGCTCCGTGCACCGTGAAGCCGTCTCCTCGGAGCAGGGTGAGTCCATCGCTGCTCGCGCGCCCGTGCCTGGGGGAGATGCTCCGGCGCTCGCGGCTCCCGCGCTGGCCACCGCGGCTCCGTCCTCCTCGCCCTCTCGGATGGGAGAGCCCGCTTCGCCGGCCTCGGCTCGAAGCCCGGAGATGAACGCGGGTCCTCTGCCCCTCGCCGCTCCCGCACCGCTCGCCTCCGTGCAGCAGCTCCCCACTGACTCGGCGCAGAGCACTTCCGAACAGCGTGAATCCCTCACCACTCGGGCTCGTACGTCCGAGGACACAGTTCCTCCACCACTCCTCTCGCGGGCTCGCCCAGTCGAACCTGAAGTCCCGCCGCTCGTGTCTCCTGCTCCGGACGCTCCGGTGCAGCGGGTAGCCGTTCCTCGGGATCAACTCGAGCCGCTCGACACCCAGGCCCCCGCTCACTCGCAACCGATTCCTTCACCCATTGCGACTCCCTCGATCGAGCAGCCCACACCCCTGCCGCTCGTTGTTCCCGCTCCGGCTGCTTCATTGCACGCCGAATCCGTGTCCTTGGAGCAGGGTGGTTCGATAGAGAAGCCCGCTTCCGCGCCGCTCGTTGCTCCTGCTTCGGACCCCCCGGTGCAGCGGAAAGCAGCTTCCTCGGAGCCACTCGGGCCGATCGCGACTCAGACGCCTCCTCTCGCGCAACCTTCGCCCGCCGCCTCCGCGGCTCGCTCGTCCGAGCATCCGGTTCCGCTGCCCCTCGTCACTCCCGCTCCAGTTGTCTCCGCGCAGCAGCCCTCCGCCACTGCTGAGCAGCTCGCCACGCCGCCCCTGACGTCCGCACTGCCGAGTCCTCCACCGGTCACCTCACGGGCTCGCATGCACGAGCCGGAGTCTCCGCCGCCCGCTGCTGCCGCTCCGGTTGCTCCGCCACGGCAGCCCTCCGCTCCTTCGGAGCGGCTCGAGCTTCGCGCCACGCAGGTTCCCGCTCACGCGCAACCGGATCCTTCACCTGTCGCTACGGATGCTCGCACGCTCGAGCACCCGGAGCCTCTGCCCCTCGTCGCTCCCGCTCCGATTGCCGCGCGCCATGGGCTCATCTCATCCGAGCAGCCCGAGTCGCTCGCCGCGCCCACGCCTGGGCTCGCGGGAGAGGGCCAGACGTTCACGACTCGTACACCATCCGCCACGCCTCGGGTCCCCGAGCCCGTCCCAACGGTCGAGCCCCATCCTCCGTCCGCGCTGAATCGCGACTCGCAGGCCAACACGGCCCCTCTCCCGCTGGTAGCTCCCGCCCAGGCTGCCTCCGCGCAGCAGACCTCCGCCGCTTCCGAGCAGCGTGAACTGCTCACGACGCACGCTTCCACGCCCGAGTCCCTGGCTCCCTCAGTGCACACCATGCGGGCCCACACGCACGAGCCCACGCCTCGGCTGCTCGTTGCTCCTGCTCCGGTTTTCCCAGCGCAGCACTCCTCCGCGCAGCCGGAGGAGCATGGGCCGCTCGCCGCGCTGGGCCCTACTCCCGAGCAACCGGCTCCTTCGCACGTCGCCCCTGCGTACCGCTCGCTCGAGCACCCGGCTCCGCTTCCCCTCGTTGCCCCTGCTCCGGTTGCTTCCTCGCATGCCGAATCCGCCTCTTCGGTGCAGAGCGAAGCATTCACCGCTCCTGCGCCTCCTCAGGCGCAACCAACTCCTTCGCCCAGTTCCTCCACGGCTCGCACGTTCGAGCATCCGGCTCCGCTGCCCCTCGTCGCCCCCGCTCCGGTTGATTCCTCGCGCGCCGAGTCCGTCTCTTCAGAGCAGGGCGAATCACTCGCCACTCCTGCATCTACTCGCGCACAACCGGCTCCTTCGCCCGTCGCCGCTGCGGCTCACACGTTCGAGCACCCGGCTCCGTTGCCTCTCGTTGCCCCCGCTCCGGTTGCTCCCTCGCGTGCCGAGTCCGTCTCTTCGGAGCAGGGCGAATCCCTCACCGCTTCCGCTTCCACCCGCACACAGCCAGAGCCCTCTCCCGAGCACCCGACTCCGCTGCCCCTCGTTGTCCCCGCTCCGGTTTCCTCCGCCCTGCGCGAATCTGTCTCCTCGGAGCAGAGCCAATCACTCGCAACTCGCGCGCCAACGCTCGTGGGTCCGGCACTCCCGGACCACTCATCTTCCGCCACACCTCGGACTCCCGCGTCCACGCAACCGATCGAGCCCGCTCCCGCACTGCTCGTCGCTTCTGCTTCGGTCTTCCCCGTGCAGCGGAACTCCGCTCCCTCGGAGGCACTCGAACCGCTCGCCACGCAGTCCGCCATCCACGCGCAATCTGTCACCTCCACGACTCGCGCTCTCGAGCACCCGGCCCCACTGCCCCTCATCGTCCCGGCTCCGGATTCCTCCGCGCACCTCGAATCCGTTGCTCCCGTGCAGGGCGGGCCGCTCGCCGCGCCGGCTCCCACGTCCGCACAGGCCCAGCGTCCCACCGCGTCGAGGGGTCACACTCACGCGTCCTCGCCCCAGCCGCCCGATGCTCCCACTCCGGCCGCCCCGGCCCGACGAGCCTCCGCCCCCTCGGAACAAGGCGAGTCTCCCGCGGGTCCGGCGACAACCCACGCGCAGCCGGCGCCTTCCTCCACTACCGCTCTAGCGTCCTCGCTCGGGCATCCGGCTGCGCTGCCCCTCATCTCTCCCGCAGCAGCCGCTCCCTCCGCTTCGGCACCCACTCACGCGCAACCGGCGTCTTCACCCGCTACCGTTCCGGCGTCCTCGCTTGAGCACCCGACTCCGCGCCCCCTCATCTCTCCCGCAGTGGCCGCTCCCTTCGCTTTGGCACCCACTCACGCGCAACTGGTGCCTTCACCCGGCACCCTTTCAGCGCCCTCACCCGAGCACCCGGCTCCGCTGCCTCTCATCTCTCCCGCGACCGCCGCGCCCTCCGTTCCGGCCTCCGCTCACGCGCCATCGGCGCCTTCATCTGGCATCCTTCCAGCGCCCTCACCTGAGCACTCGGCTCCGCTGCCTCTCATCTCTCCCGCGACCGCCGCGCCCTCCGTTGCCGTCCCCACTCATGCGCAACTAGCGCCTTCATCTGCTACCGCGCCGGCGTCTTCGCTCGAGCACCCGGTTCCGCTGCCCCTCATCTCTCCCGCGACCTCCGCCTCTTCGCATCGGGAATCCCTCCGCTCGGGGCTGAGCGAGCTCCCTTCCACCGAGACTCGTGCTCTCGAGCACTCCGCTACGAAGCTCGCCGCGTCCGCTCGCACATCCGCGCCCGACGAGGCACTTCCGCCTCCCATTCCGCCCGCGGCGATGTCTCCCGCGTCCCAGCCAACCCGCTCCGCGCGGAGCACTCCTTCCGCCACGTCGGCTCGCGCTCCCACCCTCCCGGTGACGGGAACCGTGCTCCCCGCCACCACCCCGCCTGCCCTCCCGGTGACGGGGACCGTGCTCCCCGCCGCCACCCCGTCTGCCCTCCGCGAGCGCTCCGGGAATCCCTCCGCGCCAGCTCACCCCGCCGAGCGCTCGGCTCATGGCCCGGAGACTCCACGGCGGCACGCCTCCGCGCCGGGCCTCGTCTCCGACGTCCAGGAGGCAGCCCTGCCGCTCGCGGCACCCGCTCGCGCCTCCATGTCGCGAGCCCACGAAGCCCGCCCGGTGGACCCTTCTCCCCTCATCCCCACGCTGGCTCCCTCTCCTCGCGAGCCACCGTGGCCCTCCGCCTCTCGTGAGCAGGAGCGCGCCGAGTCCCCTCCCGTCGTCCACGTCTCCATCGGCCGGCTCGAGCTGCGCCCCGCGCTCGATCCCTTCCCGCCCTTTGCGTCCTCCTCGCCGTCCGCCGCCGCCCCGGCTCCCGCTCCCTCGCGGCCCAGGGCCAGCCTCGGCCTCAACGACTACCTGGCCTCGCGCAAACCCAGATGAGCAACCACCTCGCCATCGCCACCGTCACCGCCGCGCTCAAGAACCTCGTGAGCCGCTACGCCCTCGAGGCCGTCCCCGGCGCCCACGTCACCACCGTGCCCCTGCGCTCGCTCGGCTCCGAGGGCCTCACCCGTGGCGTCAACATCTTCCTCTTCATGGCCTCGCCCAATCAGGCCTTCCGCAACGACCACGTCCCCACCCGCAGCCCCCAGGGCACCCTCATCGCCGTGCCCCGCGTCGCCCTCACCCTCCACTACCTCTTCACCTTCTACGGCGACGAGGTCCGGCTCGAGCCGCAGTTGCTGCTCGGCAGCGTCGTCACCACCTTCCAGCGGCAGCCCGTCTTGACGCCCTCCCTCATCAGGGAAACCATCCACTCCACCCCCCTGCCCGACCTGTCCGGCTCCAACCTGGACAAGCAGGAGCCCCACGTCCAGGTCACCCCCTACGCCCTCAACCTCGACGCCCTCCACAAGATGTGGTCCTCCCTCTACCAGGTCCCCTACTCGCTCTCGGTCGCGTATGAGTGCGCGCCGGTGCTCGTCGACGCCGACGTCGTCCCCACGCCCCCTCCGCCCGTCAAGCAGGTGGCCCCCAACACCACCCCCAAGCCCTGATGAGCTGGGAGACGCACAACCAGGCCTTCCTCGGCGCCAGCCTGCGCCGCCTGCGGCTCCTCCTGGAGCGGCACGCCGAGCCCTCGCTTCCCCAGGTGGAGGAGCCTCCCGCCGTGGACGCGGAAGGCTGGCCCCCCTGGCCCGAGGACGCCGGGGCTCCTCCCGCCCTGCGCGCGCTCTGTGAGACGTTCGGCCTCGGCCCCTTCGAGCGCGACGTGCTCCTGCTGTGCGCCGGCATGGAGCTGGACGCGCGCTTCCCCTCGCTGTGCGCCCGCGCCCAGGGAGAGGCGCAGCGCCCCTGGCCCACGTTCTCGCTCGCGCTCGCCGCGCTCCCCGGCGCCCACTGGGACGCGCTCGCGCCCCACGGCGCCCTGCGCTACTGGAACCTCGTCACTCCCGGCACCGGCCCCACGCTCGCCCAGGCCCCGCTGCGCGCCGACGAGCGCATCTGGCAATACCTCGTGGGCATCGACGCGCTCGACGAGCGGCTCGTCCGCTACGTGCAGGACGTGTCCGTCTCCGACACCCTGGTGCCCTCGCACGAGGCGCTCGCCCGGCAGGTGGCCGCCACGCTCGCCGCCGCCTCGCGCGAGCGCGAGCTGCCCGTCCTCCAGCTGTGCGGCAAGAGCCGGCTGGACCAGGCCGCCATCGCCGCACGCGCCGCGGAGCTGCTCGAGTACGAGGTCCAACGTCTGCCCGCCGAGGGACTCCCCAGCTCGCGCGAGGAGGTGGAGCGGCTGGCCCGGCTGTGGAACCGCGAGGCACGGCTCGGCACCCAGGCGCTGCTGCTGGACTGCCATGACCTCGAGTCCGGGGACACCGAGCGCGCCGCCGCCGTGGCCCGCCTGGTGGCCACCGTGCAAGGCCCGGTAATGCTCGCCGCGCCCGAGCGCCGCCCCACCGGCGCCCGCCGCACCGCCCTCTTCGACATCCCCCTGCCCCGCCCGCTCGAGCAGCGAGAGCTCTGGCTCGACGCGCTCACCCGCCGCCTGCCCGCCGAGTCCGTGAAGGACTGGGAGCTGCCCGAGGCCTCGCGGACCCTGGTGGGCCAGTTCGACCTGGACCGGACCTCCATCGAGTCCGCCGTCACCCAGGCGCTCGGCCAGCTGCTGCTGGCGGAGAAGCCCGGCCCCTCACAGGCGCGCGAGGCCCTGTGGAACAGTGCCCGAGCCCAGTCGCGCAGCCGCCTGGAGACGCTCGCCCAGCGCCTGGAGGTGCGCGCCACCTGGGAGGACCTGCGGCTGTCCGACGCCCAGTTCCAGCAACTCTCCGAGGTGGAGATGCACGTGCGCCGCCGGCTGCTGGTGCACGAGGACTGGGGATTCTCGTCCGGGGGCTGGCGAGGCACCGGCACCACGGTGCTCTTCTCCGGCCCCAGTGGCACGGGCAAGACGCTGGCCGCCGAGGTGCTCGCCCACCGTCTGGGATTGGACCTGTACCGCATCGACTTGAGTGGCGTGGTGAGCAAGTACATTGGCGAGACGGAGAAGAACCTGCGCAAGGTGTTCGACGCGGCCGAGTCCGGCGGCGCCGTGCTGCTGTTCGACGAGGCGGATGCCCTCTTCGGCAAGCGCAGCGAGGTGAAGGACAGCCACGACCGCTACGCCAACCTCGAGGTGAGCTATCTGTTGCAGCGGATGGAGTCCTTCCACGGGCTGGCCATCCTCACCACCAACCTCAAGGCGGGGCTGGACGCGGCCTTCGTGCGGCGGCTGCGCTTCATCGTGGACTTCAGCTTCCCGGACCGGAAGCAGCGCGAGGCCCTCTGGCGCCGCGCGTTCCCGGCTGGCACGCCCACGCATGGGATGGACCCGGCGCGACTGGCGGCGCTCAACGTGTCCGGCGCGGTCATCCGAAGCATCGCCCTGCACGCGGCCTTCCTCGCCGCCGAGGACGCCTCGCGGGGAGAGACACCGCCCGGAGTGAGGCCCCGCCACGTGCTCGCCGCCGCCCGCCGCGAGTTCGAGAAGCTCCAGCAACCCTTCCCGCACCTCAAGGAGTTCGAGGGATGGGAGTGAGAGCGCCGCGGCTGCATCTGGAGATTGGAACGCTCGTGCTGCCCGAGGGGCTCGTCCCCCACCCCGAGGCCTTCCGCGAGGCCCTCGCGGCCCAGCTCACCCGGTTGTTCACGGAGCGCGGGCTGGAGGGGATGGGGTTCGGTCCCGAGTCCACGCTGAGGCTGGAGTCCGCGACGCTCTCCCTGCCTGCCGGGCTCGGCACCGAGGCCGCCGCGGCTCATGTCGCCGAGCAACTCCTCTCACAGCTCACGGGCGGGCCGGAGTTGAAGTAGCGGCACGAGACTGGTCGTGCTGATCGCGACGCTCCTCAGTAGACAATACAGTCGAATTTCTCGATGACAGCCTTGAGCGCTTCAGCGGTGGTCCCACTTCTCTTGGCAAAATCCGGAGCAAACCAGGTCAGTGCAACTGTAGAAGGCGGATATCTGGCGAGGTCCTCAATCACAACGGGACCAATGCTCCCGGGCCATTCCACGGTGGCCAACTCGCGGCTTCTACCGACGGGGTCCAAGAAGGTGAAGCAGGGCCACTTGGGAAACCGCAGGGTACGAACATCGCAACCGTGGAAGCGGCAGCCATCGAGGCGGGCTTCGGTAAAATCGCAGTCCTCGATGGAACCGTGCTCCCATCCCTCCGAATAGCCGGGCCAGCGGCCGAAATCGCATCCTGACAGGCGCCCCTTGAACCGACACCCCTTGAGGGAGGCGAACACCCATTGTTGATGGTTTTTCAACTCCTGCTTCACCTCGAAGGTGCAGTCGATGAAACGTACTGCGTCGAAGAACAGGTTCCTGGCGGACACCTTCAGCACGAGGGTGCAGTTGCGCAGTGTCAGGTTATGGCCCAGGAAATAGAGCGACTTCTTGTCCGTCAGTTCCAGCCGCTCGTTTTCGATTTCCTTGTCCTCGTAGAAGACCTTGGTGAAGAACATCCGCCGCCCTTTCAGAAGGTGAGCATCCGGAAGAACTCGCCTGCCATCCGCCTGCCATGCCGCGCCAGGTTCGACTCCGTTCCCGAGAGAATCTCGTCCGTGTCAGTAGAGGATGCAGTCGAATTTCTCGATGACAGCCCTGAGTGCATCAGCGGTGGTCTCATGCCGCTTGGCCATGGCGGGGGCGAATAACGTCACGGCCACGGTGGACGGTGGCTCGGTGTGCAGATTCTCCACGGTGACATCGCCAAAACTGCCCGGCCACTTGACGGAGCGTAGCGCAGGGGCACTACGGATGGGGTCGAGGATGGTGAAGCAAGGCCACTGGGGAAACTTGAGGGTGCGCGGATCACAGCCGTGGAAGCGACAGCCGTCCAGGCGGGCCTCGGTGAAATCGCAATCCTCGATGGCCGCGTGCTCCCACGCCCCCGGGTAGCTGGGCCAGCGGCCAAAATCGCACCCATACAGGCGTCCCTTGAACCGGCAGCCCTTCAGGGAGGCGAATACCCATTGCTGATAGTTTTTCAGCTCCTGCTTCACCTCGAAGGTGCAGTCGATGAAACGGACTTCGCGGATGAGCAGGTTCCTGGCGGGCACCTTCAGGACGAGGGTGCAGTTCCTCAGCGTCAGGTTACGACCCAGGAAATAGAGCGAGCCCTTGTCCGTCAGCTCCAACCGCTCGTTTTTGATTTCCCTGTCCTCGTAGAAGACCTTGGTGAAAAGCATCGCCGCCCTTTCAGAAGGTGAGCATCCGGAAGAACTCGCCCGCCATGCGCCTGCCATGCCTCGCCAGGTTCGACTCCGTTCCGGAGAGAATCTCGTACTTGCGGCCCGTCGCCGGGTCAATCACATCGATGCCCTTATTCAGGTTGAAGTCGTAGAGATGGTCGAACTGGTTTTTCACCTTGACTTGCACATAGCGACCCCGGGCCTCGCGTTCCAACAGCCGTGCCAGCCAGTACTCACCTTTTTTCAGAGCCTTGTTGATGGCGTCTCTCTCAGCGAAGGAAAGGTGCTCTGGCCCCCATTCATTGGCGGCCCGGGTGACCGCTTCCTGGAGCATGTCCCCCACCTTGTCCTCCCCGGGGATGTCCTGGAGTGACTTGCCACGTGGCAGGTGCCAGCGTTCCCCATTGGCGAGTTCCACTTGCTGGTTGCCACCCCGGTGGCGCATGACGGTGGCAGGCCAGCCGCCCCGAGGGGCCGCACCCGGTCCTCCGCCCGCGCCCTTCTTGAGCATCACCACCGAGAGCGAACCCTGCGGAGAAGCCACCACCGTCTCCACCGCCGACACCGCCCGGGCGAGCGCGCGCTCCTGGGTCAGCACAGTCTCCGCCGCTACTTCGGGCGCCAGGGCCACGGCCCCGCCCTGCGCCTCCCACTGCGCCCCCGCCAGGCTGTACCCCGGCAATGACTTCACCCGTGCCGCTACTTCGCCCAGCGTGCGGCCCGCCAACGCGCTCACCGCCAGAATCAGCGCCCTCGCCGCGTCCGTCCCCAGCACCTTGGCGAAGTCGGCTCCCGCCTCGCGCAGTTCCTCGAAGGTGGTGGCCTCGTGCGCCCGAGTCGCAAGCCTCGCCCACCCGTCCATCAGCCCCCACAGCGTGTCCACGCCCAGCCATGCCACCAGAATCACTGTCACCGCTCCGGCCAGTGCCTTCGTGGTCGGCTCCGGCACCAGCCATGACGCGAGATACAAGCTCACGGCCCACACGCACATGGTGACCAGCGCGCGTGGGTTCACCTCCCGCCCCAGCGCCTCGCGCGTCTCGTCCAGCACCGAGCCCATCGCCAGCGCGAGCGCCAGCGTGCGTCTGTCATCCGCGCGCAGATAGGGCCCGTCGTCGAACAGGCCCAGGCAATCTCCTCCGCCCTGCCTCTCGCACAGCCCCAGGTACTTGCCTCGCAACGCGGCCTCCGCCTCGGGCGTCAGTGGACTCTTGTCCTCCACGGGCACCAGCGTGAGGACACGGTCCCGGGACACCTCGGCCAGCCACTCCCCCTCCAACTCCATCGGGGCCTTCAGCAACTCGTGGGCCGCCTCCTTCGGCGTCCCCTTCACCCGCATGTCACGGGCCAGCCGCGCGATGGCTCGCTGGAATTCTCCCTTATCGATGTGCACGGGCCGGGTGGAGACCGTCCCCGGTTCGAGCTCCACCACGTCGTACAGCCTGGTGCCGGGACTGGCTCCCGGCTCCGAGCCTTGGGGCACCAAGCGATTCGTACTGGCGCAGGCCATCAACAACACCAACAACAAGGTCCCTACTTGACGCAGTGCCATGGCTCACCTTCCGGCAGCGAGGTCAACCCGTCAGGGTAGAGGAACCTCTCGCGCTCGGGGAACGATGCACGCGGTTGCTCCTCCGCCCCTTGTTCCGAGGTCAAGCCCCAGCGCCCTCTCATCCGGGCCCCTCGCTTCCCATGGCAAGGGACTGGACACCCAGGCCCGCCCCGCGCACGCTCCCACCCGGCTCCTCGTCGTGCACCCCCGCCGGAGGTCGTCCATGAGTCTCGACGTCTATCGCAAGACGCTGATGGGCTCGCTCGTCATCATCCCCCCCACCGGAGGCAGTCGGCACGTCGTCGTCTTCCAGCTCAACCCCGCCTCGCTGCGCCGCCGTCTCCAGCCCCAGCTCGCCGGTGGTGACAGGGAAGGCCGCAGCGGTCCCATCCAGTTCGCCGCCGCCCCCACCGAGACCATCGACGTGGAGCTGGAGATCGACGCCACGCTCCAGCTTCCCTCCACTCCCGGTCAGCCCGCCGCCTCGGACATCCGCCCGCAGCTGGCCGCGCTCGAGTCGCTGCTCTACCCCAGCTCCCTCCAGGTCCAGACGCAGCAGGCGCTGCTCCAGAGCGGGACGCTCGAGATTGGTCCCTACCTCTCCCCCACCGTCGTCTTCACCTGGGGCAGCTCGCGCGCCGTGCCCGTCAAGGTGGTGGGCTACAGCGTCACCGAGGAAGCCTTCCTCCCATCGCTCGCTCCCGTCCGCGCCCGCGTCTCGTTGAGCATGCAGGTGCTCAGCTACTCGGACGTCATGCCGCAGGACCCCGCCTGGTCCCTCTTCATGGCCTACCAGTCCACCAAGGAGCAGCAGGCCTCCAGTGGCTACTCCTCCGCGAGCCAGGACGTGCTCGGCGTCAACCCCACCACCCTCTGAGCCGGAGTCCTCGCCGTGTTCAGCCCCACCAGCCGCTACGCCTCCATCCCCGACGCCACGTACACCTCGCCCGACGGCACCGTCATCTCCTACAAGCAGCGGCGCTTCCCCTCCGTGCCTCGCGGCACCCCGGTGGGGCTCACGACGGTGCGCCCCGGCGAGCGCCTGGATGTGCTCACCGCCCGCACGCTCAGGGACCCCCTCCAGTTCTGGCGGCTGTGTGACCTCAACGCGGTCATGGACCCCTTCGAGCTGGTGGACGAGCCCGGCCGCAAGGTGCTGGTGCCTCTGGCAGTCGTGCCCGAGACGCGATGAGCTTCACCACGCCCAAGCTGACGCTGATGGTGGGTCGCATGGTGGCCGCTCCGGCGCCCGCCTCGCTGATGTCCGCCCTGCGCCGCGCCCAGGTGACGAATACCGACTCGGGCCCTTCGGGCTTCCAGCTCGAGTTCCAGGTGACCCGTGGCTCCAGCCCGCTCGACTACAGCGTGATGACGCAGGGCCTGCTGGCGCCCTTCAACCGCATCGTGTTGATGGTCACCCTCTCCACCTTGCCCACCGTCATCATGGACGGCCTCATCACCCGCATCGAGCTGCACCCGCGCCAGGGCAACCAGCCGGACATGATGGTCGTCACGGGCGAGGACATCAGCGTCGCCATGGACCTGATGGAGAAGACGATGCCCTTCCCGGCGATGAGCGATTGGATGATCGCCGACCTCATCATGGCTGAGTACGCGGCCTACGGCATCATCCCCATGGCCCTGCCCACGGCGGTGAGCCTGAGCATGATGCCGTTGGACTACACCATCCAGCAGGGGGGAATGACGGACCGGGCCTTCCTCAACAAGCTGGCCAGGCGCAATGGCTATGTCTTTCAAATCATCCCCGGCCCCGCGCCCATGACCAACACCGGGTACTTCGGCCCGCCCCGGCGTCTGGGCGTGCCGCAGGCGGCGCTCACCATCAACGAGCTGCCCCTGAGCAATGTGAACGCGCTGAGCTTCTCCTATGACGCGCTGGCGCCCACCACGGTGACGGGGCTCGTCCAGGACACGCTGGAGACGGACATGGACATCCCCATCGAGGCCCTGCTGCCCGTGCGCGTGCCACCCCTGGCCGCCATGCCCGCTATCCTCGCCAACGTGCCCAACATCCGGGTGACGCTGCTCGACCCCGAGGGCATGGACCCCATGCAGGCCGAGGTGGTGGCCCAGTCGATGGTGGACCGCTCCACCGACAACGTGATGACGGCCTCGGGCGAGCTGGACGTGCTCCGCTATGGCTCCGTGCTGAGCGCGCCCGGACTGGTGGGAGTCCGCGGCGCGGGCTACGGCCACGATGGGCTGTACTACGTGCAGCAGGTCACCCACGACATCAAGCCCGAGTCCTACACGCAGCAGTTCACCCTCACGCGCGAGGGCTGGGGCAGCACGGTTCCCGGGGTACTTCCATGATGGGTCCGGCAAGTCAGGACAGGCGCTATTACGGCAAGTACCGCGGCAAGGTGTTGGAGAACATCGACCCGATGGAGCTGGGCCGCATCCTGGTGGAGGTGCCGGCGCTCGTGGGGCTGGAGTCGAGTTGGGCGCTGCCGTGCGTGCCGTACGCGGGCATGCAGGTGGGCTTCGTGATGATTCCGCCCATTGGCGCCAATGTCTGGGTGGAGTTCGAGGGAGGGGACCCCACCCACCCCATCTGGGCCGGGTGCTTCTGGGGCGAGGCCGAGAAGCCCGTGCTCGCCGAGACGCCCTACCAGAAGGTCATCAAGACGGACTCCTTCACCCTGCTCATCAATGACATCCCCGGCGCGGGGGAGATGATGTTGGAGTTCGGGCCTCCCGCGGTGGAGGTCCCCGTCATCATCACCATCGACGCCGCGGGCATCCAGATAGAGACCGCCGAGGCGCTGGTGTCGATGAGCCCGGAGGAGATCACCGCCACCCTGCCGCCCACCGCCGTCACCATCACCGAGGCAAGCGTCACCGTGGAGACGGAGGGCGTCGTCACCGTCACCGCCGAGGACGTCAACGTCACCGCCAACGTGGACGTCACCGGCCCCGTGGAGGTGACAGGCGACGTGGAGATCACCGGCGCCGTGGAGGTGACGGGCGACGTGGAGATCACCGGCGCCGTGGAGGTGACGGGCGACGTGGAGATCGCCGGCGCCGTGGAGGTGACGGGCAACGTGGAGATCGCTGGCGCGGTGGAGATTGAAGGCAACGTGGACGTGGTGGGCGCCGTGGAGATTGAAGGAGACACCGCGGTGGTCGGCGCGTTCGAGGTGGTGGGAGACCAGGCGGTGGCGGGCGCGGTGGAAGTCGCGGGTCCGCTGGTGGCCGCCACGCTGACCGGAGTGCCCATTCCATGAAGCGGCTCGTCAACCGGGTCGACGTGGCGTTCCCCTATGCCGTGGACGTGCGCGGCCAGACGGCCACCGCGGCCAGCTACGACGCGCACGTGCGCCACCTCATCGAGCAGGTGCTCTTCACCTCGCCCGGCGAGCGCGTCAACCACCCGGACTTCGGCAGCGGGCTGTTGCAGCTCGTCTTCGCCCCCGCGAGCGATGAGCTGCTCGCCTCCACCCGGCTGCTGCTGCAGAGCAACCTGCAGCGCTGGCTCGCGGACGTCATCACCGTGGAGGCGCTGGACGTGACGCTCCAGGAGTCCACCGTGAGCGTCGTGCTGCGCTACGTCGTGCTGGCCACCGGACAGCGTCGGCAGGACCGGTTCACCCGATGAAGCCCGGCGTTCCGCTCGAGCTGCTGCGTGCCTCGCCCTCGCGCTCCGACCGCAAGCGCGCCGTGGCCTCCAGGGCCGGTCACCATGGCCTGGACTGGGTCGAGGTGCGCCAGGTACGGGGCCTCGACTGGGTGCTGCGTCTGCACTTCATCCGCCACTCGGCCGAGGCGGGCGGCTCCGACATTCCCCCGGGACTGGAGCCGCTCCACCTGCGCGTGCTCGACGAGGACGGACAGCCCGTGCCCGCGACGGCGCGTGCCCTCGAGCCCGTCGACGCGCACTCGGTGGAGGCCCTCCTCGTCCTGGAGCGGGGCTCGTCGGCCGTGCTGACGCACCGCCCCCTCACGCTCGTCCTCGAGGGGCTCGACTCGGTGGACCCCGTCTTCCGCCAGGCCCCCTTCCAGCTCACCCTGGAGCACGACGAGCCCGCGCCCTCCGCTCCGGCCCCGGGCCCTCGAGACACCGCGGCGCTCGCACCCGCCTCCTACCAGGCCAAGGACTACGAAAGCTTCTCCCGGCTGCTGCTGGACCGGATGCGTCTCACCGTCCCCGCCTGGCAGGAGCGGCACGTGGCGGACGTCGGGGTAATGCTCGTGGAGCTGCTGTCCCACGTGGGCGACACCCTCAGCTACTACCAGGACGCCGTGGCCGCCGAGGCCTACCTGGGCACCGCCCGGCGCCGGGCCTCGCTGCGCCGCCATGCCCGGCTGCTCGACTACACCGTGCACGAGGGCTGCACCCCTCGCGTCTGGGTGCACGTAGCGCTGCCCGAGACGCAGCTCGAGCTGGAGCTGCCCGCGGGAACTCTCTTCGTCACCGAGCCTCCCGCCGCTCCCCGGAGCGCCTGGGACGTGCACCCGCCTCAGCACCACTCGTGCTTCGAGAGCCTCGACCCCGCCCGGCTGTACGTGGAGCACAACGCCTTCCACCCCTACACCTGGGGCGCCCGCGTCGCCGAGCTGCCCCAGGGCACCGCCTCCGTCACCCTGCGCGGGCACTACCCGCGGCTGCGCGCCGGAGACGTCCTCCTGCTCGAGGAGCTGCGCTCCTCCACCACCGGGCTCCGGGAGGACGCGGACCCCGAGCACCGGCACGCCGTGCGGCTGAACGCGAAACCCGTGCTCGATGAGGACCCGCTCGACTCCACGCCCCTCACCCACGTCTCCTGGTTCCCCGAGGACGCCCTGCCCTTCGCCCTCTCCGCGGGCACCACACCCGATGGGCTGAACCTGATGCAGGTGCTCGGCAACGTGGTGCTCGCCGACCACGGGGCGACGCAGCCGGAGGTGGAGGCGGTGGTGCAGGCCGACGGCACCGCGCACGTGGACCTGGGCAACCTGCGCGTGGTGAGCTCCGAGCGCTACACCGCGCCCGTCCTGCGCACCCGCCCCGCCTCGGAGATGCTCACCCAGCAGCCTCGGCGCGCGCTCCCCTGGGTGCAGGTGCTCGAGCGGCGCCCGGGCCGAGACGTGGAGTGGAGCATCCGGCACGAGCTGCTCTCCAGCGGCCGCCACGAGCGCCACTTCGTCGCCGAGGTGAATGACGGCGACGAGCTGGTGCTGCGCTTCGGCGATGGCCACTACGGACGGCGCCTGCCTCCCGGGACGCGGCTGCGGGTGAGGTACCGCACCGGCATCGAGCTGATGGCCAACGTGGGAGCGGATCGGCTCGTGCGGATGGACGCGCGCTTCGCCCCGTTCGTGGAGTCGGTGCGCAACCCCCTGCCGGCCCAGGGAGGCGTGACCCCCGAGGACGCCGAGCGCGTACGCCGAGACGCCCCCCTGTCCTTCCGCACCCAGGAGCGCTGCGTCACCGACGAGGACTATGTGACGCTCGCCCGGCGCGTGCCCGGTGTGCGCGCGGCGGCCCTGCACCTCGCGTGGAACGGAAGCTGGCACGTCGCCCGGGTGCATGTGCTGCCCCAGGATGGCCGCACTCCCACTCCGCGCCTG
Organism: Vitiosangium sp. GDMCC 1.1324; assembly: GCF_003044305.1. GTDB lineage: Bacteria > Myxococcota > Myxococcia > Myxococcales > Myxococcaceae > Archangium. The sequence goes on from NZ_PZOX01000013.1 coordinate 74,465, forward strand.
CTGGAGCGCGTCCGGCGCTACCTCGCCCACCACCGCCTCACCGGCATCGAGGTGGAGACGCGGCCTCCGGAGTTCGTCCCGCTCGACATCGCCCTGGAGGTGGGTGTGAAGCCCGGCCACTCGTCCGGCTCCGTGCGGCGCACGCTGGAGCAGGAATTGGGCGGCGGCACGCTGGAGGACGGACGCCCCGCCTTCTTCCACCCGAGCGCCTTCAGCTTCGGCCAGCCGGTGTACCTGGCCCCGCTCATCGCCCGCGCGGCCTCGGTGCACGGCGTGGCCTGGGTGAAGGCCTTCCGCTTCGAGCGCTGGGGCCAGGACGAGTCCAGTGAGCTGGAGAGCGGCCGCATCCTCCCGGGCCCCACCGAGGTCGTCCAGGTGGAGGGCAGGCCCGGCCGGCCCGACCTGGGGCTCGTCGACATCCACGTGACTGGAGGTGGCCGATGACGGACCGGCCCTACAACCCGCCCGGCCGCGCCCAGTTGGAGGGACGGCTGGGGACGCGGGCCACGTTCCTGGAGCGCATGCGGCAGCGGCTCGCGCGGGTGAGCGCCAGCGCCCACTTCGGCGACTCCGAAGACGGCTCCGAAGACGGCTCCGACCTCCCGGTGCACGGAATACCCCTGACTCAGGTGCCGGTGCCGCCTCCGCCCAAGGGCTCGGGGGAGGAGCCCCTGCTGGTGCCGAGCAACGACTTCACCCACGGGCTGCTCGACGGGTGGGCCACGCTCGCCGACATCCTCTGTTTCTACCAGGAGCGCATCCTCAACGAGGGCTACCTGCGCACCGCCACCGAGGACTTCTCGGTGCGGGAGCTGGTGGAGACGCTGGGTGTGCAGCCGCAACCCCCGGTGTCGGCCCGGGTGGACCTGTGCTTCACCGTGTCCGACAAGCCCGGCGCGCCGGAGTCGCTGACGCTGCCCAGGGGGCTGGCCGTGCAGAGCATCCCCGGCCCGGAGGAAAAGCCCCAGATTTTCGAGACCTCCGCCCCGCTGTTGGTGCGCGCCGAGTGGAATGAGCTGAAGCCGTGGCAACCCTCCGCGCCCCAGAGCCCCGCTCCACTGCGCGCCGACGCCCACGCCGTGCTGCTCGAGAAGGGCACCCAGGACGTGCGCCCCGGGGACCTGCTGCTGTTGCGGACGAAGCGCTCCGATGGCTCCGTCTGGGCGGCCCTCAAGACGGTGCGGCGCGTGGGCCGCTCGCGCCGCCGCGGGTGCTCGCTGCTGGCCTGGGACGAGCCGCTCGACGCGACGCTCGGGACACAGCTGCTCTCCGACGTGGAGGTGTGGACCACCCGCACTCCCGAGCCCCTCCTCGGCACCGGCGCGAAGCCCTGGGCCGAGCTGCCCTTGAAGGACCGCCTGCGCCTGGGCACGCCGTGGGGCGGAGTGCAGCGCATGGACGCGCCCTGGAGCACGTGGAAGAACGTCCAGCGCGGACTGCCGGAGGGCACGGTGCTGTGCCTGGGCGCGCACGAGGGAAACCTCCTCGCGAGCGTGGAGGACAAGGGCCTGCTGCGCTCCAAGGACGCGGGCGAGACGTGGGAGACTCTCGCCCTGCCCACCGCGCACGTGGACGTGCTCTGCCTCGGGCATGACAGCCAGGGCCGGTTGATGGCCGGCACGCGCAGGCACGGCGTCATCCGCAGCGCGGACGGCGGCGGCTCGTGGGAGCTGCTCAAAGGCCAGGTGGTGGTGGAGATGTCGCTGGTCGGCCGCAACCCGCGCAAGGACCTGCGCCTGCCTCCCTCGCCCGTGCGCTCCGTGGCCGCCTTCGTGTCCGGCGAGGACAACTCCGCCGCCGCCTTCCTCGTCGCGGGCACGGACGAGGGCGTCTTCTCCTGGGAGGAGGCAACCGCCACCTGGCGCCCCTTCAACGAGGGCCTGCCCATGGGCAAGGCGGACGACTCGCGCGTGCCCGTCTCCGTGTGGGCCGTGGTGACGGATGCCACGCGCGCCACCTTCCTCATCGCCACCAGCCACGGCGTCTTCACCACCAAACGGCTGGGCGACAAGTGGGAGCGCAAGGACCCGGGCCGGGCCGGACAGGCCTCCGTGGCGGCGCTCGTGGACGAGCAGGGCCGGCTCTTCGTCGCGCTGGAGGACGGCGCGCTGTACCGCTCCACCGACAACGGGAAGACATACGCGACGGTGACGCCCTCGGGAGCCCTCGTGCGCTCGCTGTCGCTCGGCGTCCCGGCTCGCGGCAGCCCCGCGCCCCTGCTGGCCGCCACCTCGCGGGGCATCTTCGTCTCCCATGACGGCGGCACCTCCTGGGTACAGCCGCCCGCGCTGGACCCCGTGGAGTCCACCGCCGTCGTCGAGCTCGCGCCCTTCCAGCTCGTCGCCGCCACGCCGCTGCTGGGCGTGAAGGAGCGGCAGTGGCCGGGCTGGAGCCTGGAGCCGGGTCAGTTGGATGTGTCTCGCGTGCTGCCGCGCCTCTCGGCGGACCAGCCGCTGGTGCTGGACCAGGCGGCCGGGGACGGGACACCCGCGCGCCGAGCCTTCCTCTCCATCACCGGAGTGGAGACGGTGCAGGTGAAGGACTTCGAGCTGCGAGGGCTCGTCTCGCGAGTGCACGTGACGCCCGAGGCGGTGGTAACGGACTTCGACCGGGGCCAGGCCCGAGTCCACGCCGTGGGCCTCCGCCTGAAGCTGCTGTCCTCACAGGTGCGCGACAACCGCCCCCTGGAGGCCGGCACGCCGGACGCGGTGCTGGACGCGGACACCTCCTTCGAGGCGCTGGTGCGCGAGCCCCAGGACGCGCCGTCCGACTCGGGGGACAGGCTCCTGGTGGACGGAGCCATCCCGGACCCGACCGGGCGCCTGGTGCTGGTGGAAGGGCGGCGGATGCGCGTCCGGATGCCCATGCCATTCGCGGGAACCGATCTGCCGGAGCTCGTGTCGGAGGACGGGCTGGAGCGTCAGGCCCTGAAGGCCGGCGAGGTGCTGGAAGTCATGGCCCGGCCGAACCTCACGCGCCTGGACGCGCAGGGCCGGGTGACGTGGCTGCTGTGCACCGAGCGCGGCTTCACCGGCACGGCGGCCTTCAAGCCCGGAGCGCTCCAACTGCTGCCCTCGTCGGATGACGGAGAGACCGCCGTGGAGCGCCGCCAGGTGGCGAGCATCACCGGCGAGTCCGGCGCCACCCTGCTGATATGGGACAAGGCGCTGGAGGGGCTGATGGATCCGGCCACGCTCATCGTCCACGCCAACGTGGCCGAGGGCACCCACGGCGGCACCATTCCGCTCACCGAGGTGCTGGGCAGCGGCAATGCCACGCAGAGCTTCCAGTCGTTCCGCCTCAAGCGCTCGCCGCTGGCGTGGGTGGCCACGGCGGACGGGCCCGAGCCCCAAATCGAGGTACGGGTGGACCAGCGGCGCTGGCACCGGGTGGAGGACTGGAGCGGGCAGGGCCCGGACAGCTACGTCTACGTGCTGAGGCAGGAGGCGGACGGCAGGACGTCGGTCGTCTTCGGGGATGGCCTGCGAGGGGCGAGGCTGCCCACGGGCCAGGAGAACGTCACCGCGCTCTACCGGGTGGGAAGCGGGCCGGAGGGCAACGTGGGGGCGCGCCGCATCCGCATGCTGCGCAACCGCCCGCTGGGGCTCGACAGCGTGGACAACCCCCTGGCCGCGAGCGGGGGCAGCGCCACCGAGCCCTCCTCCTCGCTGCGCACGAGCGCGCCCCTCCGGGTGCGCACGCTGGACCGAATCGTCTCGCCGCGCGACTTCGAGGACTTCGTGCGCACGTACCCGGGCGTGGCGCGAGTCCGGGCGCGGCAGGTGTGGAACGGCCACGAGCACGTCCTCTTCCTCACGGTGGCCACGGACGAGGAAGCCTCACAGCACCAGCTCCTGCCGGGCTCGGCGCTCGACGTGGCCCTGCGCCAGGCCCTGGAGCAGTTCCGCCCGTCCACCCATACGGTGGACCTCGGCTCCTACGTGCCCCGCCACTTCGAGCTGGCGGTGACGCTGACGGTGGACCCGGACTTCGAGCCCGGGCCGGTAAAGGACGCCGCCCAGCAGGTGCTCGGGGACGCATACGCCTTCGAGCGTCGCGAGCTGGCGCAGTCGGTGGCGGCCTCGGACATCCTCCGCGAGCTGAGCGCCGTGAAGGGCGTGCTCAACGCGCGCATCACCACCCTGCGCCCCTTCGGCTCCACCGACACCCGCCCCGCGCCCGCGCTGCTGCCGGCCGGTGACATCCACTGGGATGCGCAACTGGGACGCGTGGAGCCCGCGGAGATGCTGCTGCTCGATGTGAAGACGGGGCTCACCCTCACCACGGAGACAGGCCCGTGAGTACCTCCGGCCCCCAGCGGCTCTACGAGCTGCTCCCCCTCATCCACCGCGCGCTCGACGAGGCGCAGGGCGGCCCGCTGCGCGTGGTGCTCGGCGTCATCGGCGAGGAGTACGACCGGCTGCGCGCGGACATCGGCCAGCTCTACGACGACTGGTTCATCGAGACGTGCGAGGAGCAGTTGGTGCCCTACATCGGCGAGCTGGTGGGGGTGCCGGTGGAGGAGAACACCGGGGCGCCGGCGTGGCTGCTGCGAGCCCGGGTGGCCAACGCGCTCCGCCACCGCCGCCGCAAGGGGCTGCCGTCCACGCTGGAGCAGGTCATCTGGGAGACGTGCGGGTGGAACGCGGTGGTGCTCGAGGCCTTCCAGCACCTGGCGGCGACCCAGCACGTGGAGTACGTGCACCTGGAGCACGGGCGAGCGGTGGACGTGCGCCGGGGAGCGGCGTCGCTGCTGGCCCAGGGCGTGCCGCGCACCGGACACCTGGCGGACGTGCGGGGCGGAGCGGACACCATGGGCCCGCGAGGCCTCTTCAACACCTTCCACGTGGGCCTGCTGCTCAGCCGCATGCAGGTGTACCCGGTGGAGCGCTCCGAGCCCGCCCGCGTGGCCGAGGGCCATTACACCTTCCACGCGCTCGGCCTGGACACGCGCCTCTTCACCCAACGGCGGCGCGAGGAGTGGCCCGATCTGCCGCCCTCGCAGGAGATGCCGCTGCCCCTCACGCCCGGACGGCTGGAGGCGGAGCTCACGCTGGCGCGCGAGCGGCTGACGCGGCCCGGGGACCTCACGCCCGCCGAGCGCCTGAAGCCCCTGGCCGAGCCCCCCTTCACGGTGGAGTGGAACGACACCCCCATGCCCCTGGCGGACATGGAGTCGCGAGGCCTGGAGCACTGGCAGCGCCCGGGCCCGTCGCTGGTGGGCCTGCGCTCGGGCCGCCCGAGGGTGGAGGCACTCGCGCACCACATGAAGCTGGAGGCGTGGATGGGCGGCGAGGGCCCCCACCTGATGCACCTGCGCGTCCACGACACCGAATCCCTGCCCGCGCTCGCCACCGCCCTGGAGGAAGCCCTGCGCCGGGCCAGCACTCAGCCCGCCTTCGCGCAGGCCCGCGTCCTCCTCTGGGACGAGCACCTGCTGGTGGTGCCGGGAGTGCCGCTCGGAGGCCACCACCCGGTGCGCTTCGCCCCCGCACCGGAGGACCCGGAGAGCGCGCACGCACTGGGACTGACGCCCGAACATGCCCGGCGCATCGCGATGCTCCTCTCGCACGAGCTGCCTCCCGCCACGGGCGAATCCACCCAGGGCCGGCTGCGGCTGAGGCTGGGCGACGGCGAGCCCGTGACACTCGCCGTGCCGCTGGAGGAGTCGCCGGAGGAGATGGCGCGGGCGCTGAGACATCAGCTCAAGAACCACGAGGGCTGGCACGCCCTGGCGCACGAAGCCGTGCTGCTGGTGCTCGCCGAGGCGCCCCAGGCCTCGCAATACCTGCGCGCGGAGGAGGACCCCGAGGACCCCGTCACGGCGAGGAGGCTGGGCCTGAGCCCGCGAGTGGCGGTGGACGTGAGGAGGGGGCGGCTGGCGTTCTCGCTCGGGGAGGAGACCGAGGGGAGGAAGCTCCGGGTGGGCTGGGCCTTTGGCCGGGCCGAGGACCTGGGAGCGGGGCCCTACCTCCGGGAGACGCCGGACACGGAGGACTCGGAGGACGAGGACGAACCCACGTGGCGGGCCGAGGTCTGCGCGGACGCGCCAAGCGCCTGGGTGAGCGAGCCAGGGACGACGCGCTTCCGAGACCTGGCCGAAGCGCTGGCGGCGTGGGAGCGGCAGGACACTTCCGACACCAGCACGCCTGGCACGGGCACGCGGGGACACATCCTCCTTCTCGACAGCTCCACCTATACGCCCGGCGCGGACGCGGCCTCCTTCCAGGTGCGCGTGGAGAAGGGAAGCCACCTGAGGGTGGAGGCGGCCGACGGCGAGCTGCCCACGCTCGACGGAGCGTTGGTGGCGTACGGCACCGGGGAGGAGGCGCGGCTCATCCTGGACGGGCTGCAACTGCGAGGCCTGGAAGCGAGAGGCACCCTGCGACTGACCGTCTCACACGCGACGGTGCTCGGCCCCCTGCACGCCCCGCGAGACACCTCCGGGGCCTACCTGCAGGTGGAGCTGCGCGGCAGCCTGGCCGGCCCGGTGCGCCTGCCCGCGGACAGCACCCGCCTCGAGGTCTCCGACTGCATCCTGCGAGGGGACGAGGGACACCCGGCCGTGGCCGGCGAGCACGCCCACGCGCCCGGTCCCGCCACGTGGATGACACGCACCACGGTGCTCGACACCGTGAATGTGGAGTCCCTGCCTCTGGCCGAGGACTGCCTCTTCGCCCGGAACGTGGAGGTGCACCACGTGCAGGGCAGCCTGCTACGCACATGTGCGCTGCCGTGGGCGTCGAGACACCTGCCCCGGCACCGCTGTCTGCTCTTCTCCGCGCCGCTGGAAGCAGCCGAGGAAGCGGCCATCGCCTCCGGCCCCGAGTTCGTGTCACGCTCTCCGGGTGAGCCCGGTTACGCGCGGCTCGCGGACACCAGTCCCAGGGAACTGAGGACGGGTGCTCGGGACGGGGGGGAGTTCGGCGTGTACCAACCGCTCCAGGAGGAGCGGAGACTCGCCGCGCTCAGGGGAGTGCTCGAGGAATACCTGCCCGCCGGACTGAGCGCCGGCGTCTTCTTCATCGACTGAGCCCAATCACATGACGAGCGACTACTCCCGCTCCACCTTCAATCCCCGGAAGCACTACAGCGGTGTCCGAATGCAGCAGGGCCGCGTGCAGCTGGACGCGGACTGGAACGAGCAGGTGGACATCGCCGCGCACCAGTTGCGCCAGCGCACGAAGGACCTGCTGGGCCCGAACGGGGCGCCGGTGGACGAAGCGGGCTTCGCGCTGGAGGTGGTGGAGGGGCGGCTGCACATCGGGGCGGGCCGGTACTACGTGAACGGGGTGCTGTGCGAGAACGAGGCGCGAGTGGCGCTGGACGCACAGCCGGACGACCCGGGGCAGCCACAGCCGGAAGAACCCGGAGTGTACCTGGCGCTGCTGGACCTCTGGGAGCGGACGCTGGGGGCGAACGAGGACCCGAGCATCCGCGAGGTAGCACTGGGAGGGCCGGACACGGCGGTGCGCACGAAGACGGTGTGGCAGGTGCGCACGCTGCGAGTGGACGGAGACCCGGACGCGCCGGACCGGGGCCGGGAGGACCGGGCCTGGAAGCACTACCTGTCGAGGCACGCGCACGGGGGCGGGCTGAAGGCGTGGCGGGAGAAGGACGAGGCCACGGAGCTGCCGGGCAACCAGCTCTACCGGGTGGAGGTGCACGACGAGGGGGAACGGGCGGGGATGCCGGAAGAGGCGCACGGAGCCTGGCCCCGGCCGAGGGTGGAGAGTGCCGCGGACGACCGTCAACTGCTGCGCCTGCACGAGGAAGAGCCGTGGGACGCGAGGCTGTGGCGCGAGGGGCGCCCGGTGGAGGTGCTGACGGAGAACGGGCGGCACCTGACGCGGCTGCTGTCGGTGGACGCGGAGACGAAGGAACTGCGGCTGGCGGCGCCGGTGCCCGAGGAGCAGGGCGAACCGAGACGAATCAAACCCATCGCGGGCTACAAGTGGTCGCGCAACAACGGCATCGACGCGCTGCCGGTGGCGCTGGTGCGGAGGGAAGAACAGCACGTGGTGGTGCGGCTGGCCTCGCCGGTGGGAACGCGAGGGGTGGAGCTGCGAGTAGGGGACGTGGTGGAGGCGGTGGACGAGCGCACGGTGCTGCGGGGAGAGCCCGCGCCTTTGCGCCGAGTGGTGCGCATCTCACAGGACCGGCGGGAGGTGACGCTGGACGGGGACGTGCCCACGAACTTCGCTGCCACGCCGGAGAAGACGAAGCCGCTGCTGCGGAGGTGGGACCGGACGCCGGCCACGCGCGAGCCGGGGAGCCTGCCGGTGGTGGACGGCAAGCTGGAGCTGGAGCACGGCGTCCACGTGGAGTTCACGGGACTGGGGGGCTACCGGGCGGGGGACAGCTGGCTGATTCCGGCGAGGACGCGGACGGGGACAGTGGAGTGGCCCACGGACGAGCACGGCCAGCCGCGAGCACAGCACCCCCACGAGGGAAACCACCACTACACGCTGCTGGCGGTGGTGCGGGTGGAGGCCGAGGGGGTGGTGCGGGTGGAGGATCGCCGGGTGCTCTTCGCGCCGCTGACGCGAGCGGGCCAGGGCCCGGGCCATGAAGGGCCCACGACGCTGCGAGGGAACCTGCACGTCATCGGCTCGGCGATCATCGACGGGACGCTGGATGCGGGAAGCATCCAGGGCCAGCTGGCGCACGAGACGGTGGGCACGCACCAGCTGAAGGAGAAGGCCGTCACCTCGCGAAAACTGGCGGACGCGAGCGTGCACCCGGTGCACCTGGCGCCCGAGGTGGGGCTGGTGCCGGTGGGCTTCTCCATCCTGGGAGAGTCGCCACAACCTCCCGCGGGCTACGAGTCCAGCCACCTCTCGGTGGAGGTGTTCAACCACCGGGCGCGGTGGGTGACGAGGACGCCGGTGCCGGTGGGAGCGACGGCGCGGGTGGTGCTGGTCACACTGGAGGGAGTGCCGCACGCGCTGCTGGACGGCGGGCAGGTGCTGAGGCTGGAGGAGAAGGACGCGACGTGGAAGCAGGTGACGCAGCTGCCGGTGCCGCAGACGGGCTTCGGAGCGGCGGTGCTGGAAGGCCGCCTGCATGTCATCGGAGGCAAGGACGAGAACGGCCGTCCACTGGCGCACCACGTGGCGTGGGACGCGAAGGCGGACCGGTGGACGACGCTGAGCCCGATGCCGACGGCGCGAACCGAGCCGGGGGTGGTGAGCGCGGACGGCTGGCTCTTCGTACTGGGAGGACTCGAGTGCTGGCCGCTGCCGTGGTGGACGGGCGAGTCGAAACTGCCGAGGCCCGCGCTGCTCAGCCGGCTGCAGCACAGCAGCGCCGAGGCGGCCGTCTACGACACCAGGAAGGACACATGGCTGCAGGCGAGCGACCTGACGTCGCGCCGCAGCCGCTTCGGAGTGGCGGTGGTGCGCGGACGCATCCACGTGGTGGGAGGCGAGCGCAAACGCCTGCTGCTGCCGGCGAGGCCGGTGGCGAAGCACGAGCAATTCGACCCCAACCACAACCGCTGGTCCTCGCTGGCACCATTGAGGAGGGAGAGGGCGGAGGCGGCGGTGGCGGCGGTGGACGAGCGCCTCTACGTGGTGGGAGGCAAGGACGGAGACGACTTGCTGGCGGACGTGGAGCGCTACAGCTTCACGAGTGACGCGTGGCTGCCGCAGGAGGAGCTGGCGACGCCGGTGAAGGGAGCCGGGGCGACGGTGGCGGGAGGAGAGCTGCTCGTCACGGGAGGAACGGGCCCGACGGGGCCGCTGGCCACGAGCCAGGGGTTGGAGGTGGCGTCACTGCTGTACGTGCACCGCAAGCGGGCCGCGAGGGCCGCCGAGCAGCCAGCACAACCCACCCAGCCCACATCCCAGCCAGGGACCACGTCCACGACGGAGCCCACGTCCACGACGGGGTCCACGCCCACGACGGAGCCCACCACCCAGCCGGTGCCCATGCCGGTGCCGCCGATCGCGGCGAGGACGAACGAGCACCGCCCGCGCTTCCGCCCGCCGCGCTTCGAGCCGGCGCCGACGGTGGCACAGCGCGTGGTGAAGCTGGCCCTGCCGGTGGCGGGGCTGGCGGCGATCCTCGTCGCGGTGGGCGCGCTGTGGCCCAAGTCTTCGCAACCCTCGCAGCCGTCCCAGCCGACCCAACCGCAGAAGCCGCCCTCCCCCGCCGAGGCGGTGATGGGGCTGGACGTCTCGCATTACCAGGGCCAGGTGGACTGGAGCGCGGTGCTGAAGGAGGGGGCGGTGGACTTCGCCTTCGTGAAGGCGACGGAGGGGCTCGGGTTGGTGGATCCGCAGTTCACGCACAACCGGACCACGCTGGAGGGCACGCCGCTGAGATGGAGCGCCTACCACTACTACCGGCCGGAGCACTCGGCGAAGGAGCAGGCGGAGTTCTTCCTGAACACGGTGGGAGTGGACAAGCTGAAGAACCACCGGTTGCCGCCGGTGCTGGACGTGGAGGAATGGTCGGAGGTGAGCACGCAGGGGCTCATCAACGGAGTGCAGACGTGGCTGGACACGGTGGAGGCGGCCATTGGCCGCAAGCCCATCGTGTACACGTACCACGAGTTCTGGACGAAGCACCTCAACCGGGGCTTCCAGAGCTATCCGCTGTGGCTCAGTGGACCGCTCGACGAGGCGGTGGAGTGGTCGTTCTGGCAGGTGGGTGACCAGGGAAAGGTGGCGGGAGTCACGGGCTGCGTGGACCAGGACATGTTCCGGGGCACGGTGGAGGAACTGGACGCGTTCGTGACGACGGGGGCCGTGCCTGCGACGGCCATGCATCCGCCCATGACGAGCGCCCAATGCACGGTGCCCGCGGCCGACGCGGGGACGCACGACGCGGGGACGCATGACGCGGGCAGGCCCGATGCGGGCAAACCCGACGCGGGCAAGCCCTCGAGCAAGCCGGATGCGGGGACACGGGATGCGGGGACACCGGATGCGGGGACGCCCGACACGGGAGAGTCCGGGCCGAGGGAGTTCCAAACGTGGATGAAGCCAAACCCCGCGCGGAGGCGCTCGGGCCCATCACTGGTCATCCCGCCGTTGGCGACGCGAGTGGGCGTGTGGGGAAACACGACGGTGCGGTGCACCCTCCAGAAAACGGGGACGTTGAAGGACTGCATCATCATCCAGCCGCTGGGGCCGTCGTCGCAGCAGGTGTACAGGGAAGTGGACGAGGCGGTGCTCGACATGCTGAACGCCAGCAAATACGAGCCCGAGACGGCCAACGGAGAGGTCGTGGATGTGTATTACGACTTCAAGCTCTCCATCGACGCACGGTCGGGAACCTGGAGCATCCTCTAGTGGAGTCCCCACGAAGTTTTTGGACGCCCATTCCCCCACTTCGGCGGTCACTTCCGCGCCGCCGCGAGTCAGGGCTCGGTGGGCCTCCACTCACGTGGCCGCCCTGCCGCTTCATCACCGTCAGGCTCGGGAGCCTCAGGGGATGTCCGAGTCGACGGAGTCGATAGGCCCGCTCAGCAGGGCGCTCGCCGACCGGTGGATCTTTGCCAGCGCGCTCATGAGGTGTTCACGCTCGGCCTCGGTGAGGTCCGCGGTAATCTTCTCCTCGATGAGCCGTCGTTCCGCCTCGATGGGCTCCTGCAGTGCCCGCCCCGCGTCGGTGAGCCAGAGCCGGACGAGACGGTTGTCCTGATCGTCGCGGCGCCGGGTGAGGAGCCCGGTCGCGGCCATCCGCGTAGCCATCTTGACGACGGTGGGCGTGGTGACGTTCAGCGTGGAGGCGATCTCTCCGGGCGTTCTACCGTCTCGTTCCCACAACACCGCGAGCAGGTGGTTCTGCCCGAGGTGCAACCCGTGGCGCCGCATGGCCGCGTCGACCAGGGCCCGGAGCACCTTCGTGGTCTTGCTGTGCAGGTCCAGGAACTTGGGCATCGCGGCCTCTCAGTGTGCTGCAAAATCGGCCACTTGGGCCGCCGAAAGATCGATTGACGGCTAATCATTTGCCGGCTAGTAGTTATCCCACCCCAATCACTAGACGGCTAACGATTGGAGGGAGCCCCATGAAACTGGTCACCGGAGCCACCGGAAACATCGGCCGCGAGCTCGCCCACGAGCTCGACAAGAGGGACGCCAGGTTCCGCGTCCTCGTCCGCAACCTCGAGCGCGCCGCGGGACTGCCCGAACGGGCCGAGCGCGTCATCGGAGACCTGGGCGCTCCCGGGACGCTGACGGCCGCCTTCGACGGCGTCGACAAGCTGTTCCTGCTCACGCCAGGTATCGGCACCGACTTCACCGCCCACGCCGTCGCCGCCGCCAAGGCCGCCGGGGTGCGCCACATCGTGCACCTGTCCTCTTTCAACGTCCTTGGCGACCCGATGCCCGCCATGGGCCGCTGGCACCACGAGCGCGAGGAAATCATCCGCGCCTCCGGCATCCCCGCCACGTTCCTGCGGCCCGGCGGATTCATGACCAATGCCCTCGACTGGGTGTCCACCATCCGCGATGGAGGTTTCGTCCTCGACCCGGTCGGCCCGGGCCGCTACGCGCCGATCGACCCCGCGGACATCGCCGCCGTCGCCGCCCTCGCCCTGCTCGAGGACGGCCACCAAGGCAAGGAGTACGTCCTCACCGGCGACGAGGCGTTCACCGTCACCGAGCTGGTCCGGCTCATCGCTGAGACGATCGGCCACGACATCGAGGTCCGCGAGGCAACCACACAGGCGGAGGCCGTCGGGTCCCGGTTCCCCAACGGTGCGCCCAAGGCGCTCGCCGACGCCATCACGGAGGGCTTCACGCGCATGCGCGCCGACACCGTCGGGTTGCGTACCGACACCGTGGAGCGGCTGCTCGGACGCAAGCCACGGACTTTCGCGGACTGGTGCGAGCGCAACGCCAACGCATTCCAGCGGCCAGCACCCCCTGACCGGGCGCATTGAGCTGGCATTGACGCCCAGGGTCCGGGCCCGATGACAACAGTCACCACCTTGGCCTGGGGCCTGGTGACAGCAGTCACCATTTTGCCTGTCAAAGGGGCGGCCCCCAGAGGGAGCGCGGTCGCCCCCAGGCCTGGCACATCCGGTGCAATCAGGGTTCGCAGGCACCCTCCTCCGGAAGCTCACATGTTCAAAGCCAGGTTTCCATCCTTCAAGTCTCCGTCCGTATCGACGCGCTCGCCTTCCGCCGATAGCCCTCAGCGGCCCGGAGCGTCCGCACCTCCCGTGCAGAGCAGGACCCCGACGGCACCTTCGCGGAGTCCCCACCTCCAGGATTCCTTTGGCCAGCAGCCCCGGGCATTGCCGAGAGGGGTCCCGAGCCCCGCCAATCCGTCCTTGTGGTCCAGGATGTCTCCAGGGAACCTGTTCACATCCCCCACGAAGCAGCAGATCAAGCAGGATGTCACCACCCTGCACAACACGCCGGGTGGCTTCCCCGCCTCCAACTCCCTCTACCACGCCACCTCGTCGGCCGCGTGGGATGGAATGAGCAAGACGGGAGGACTGGCTCCCCCCACGATGCTCAACCAGCAGGGCATCGTGCGCAAGACGGGCGAGGGAGACCAGTACAGCGCGCAGGCGGGCGAGAAGAACTTCATCAGCTTTGGCCAGGGAGCACAGGGCCTGGGCACGTCCCGCGCCTATTTCCAGCAGACGGCGAACTCGGCCAGCTACAGCCCCCACCTCTACTCGGATACTCAGCTCAAGACCGAGATCGATCAGTCGAAGAAGCTGCTCGCCAACTGGAACGCCCCCGAGGGCAAGGCGTATGGCGACCTGGTGGACAGGCCTCGAGTGGAGGCGCGCCTGCGGCATCTGGAGGCGGAACAGAGCCTGCGCACGAACCTGCCCGGGCGGGAGACGCCCTACCCCATGATGTTCGACTTCAATGGCGACAAGTTGAGCGCAAAGCCCATGGGCATGGGGCCGGGAGAGGTCGCCGTGCACGGTCCCGCCATGTTCCAGGACAACCTCCAGCGAGTGTTCGTCCCGGCGAACAAGGTCTCGGACATGCAGTCCCGCCTGAACACGACGTTGGGCGCCAACCACCCGGTGCAGGTGCTCTCCTTCGAGGGCCAGACGAAGTTCCTCGAGCAGCAGCGGCAGTCCCTGGGACGCACGTCCAACAATCCGGCCCACCTCGCCCTGCGGGCGGATGAGACCGTCTCGAGCAACCTCAACGCCAATGAGGTCAAGCGCAACTATTTCTACAACATGGCCGGGAACGACATGGGCGTGCCGACCATTTCGTAGTGCCCCCCGCTGCACGCCTTCCTCTTTCCTTCGCTAGGAGACTTCTCCATGTCCACCCTTCTCGCCATTCCCAAAGCCAGTGAATCCTACCCCCGGGGCGCGCCCTCGGAGATCAGCGTGGCGCCAGGCGGCACGCTCGAGGTGAAGTGCGACGACGACGTCCTCTATGACTGGGTGACGACCCTGCTGGCCGAGCGCCTGTTCGTGCAGGGCCTGGGGTTTGGCAGGTTGAAGCGCGACGCCAGGGGCCAGCTCACCCGGGACCCGGAAACGCACAAGTTCCAGGTCGAGGGCTACGTGGACCTGGCCCAACCCGCTCGGGAAATCCTCGGGGCCATCCGAGACAACCTGGAGGCGACCGAGCAGTTCGAGCTGTCTTGGAAGGATTGACCGCACGGCCTGTCCGTCCAATGTGTGCGGCGGACAGGCCGTTCCCCAAACAGGTGCGGAGAAGGCGAGCATGGCGTCCCAGGCAGCGGCCAGCAAGGAGCCGATGCAGGAGCGGACGCCGCGAGTGGACCAGGTAGAGCTGCTGAAGAGAACGTTCGACTTCAGTTCCCTGGGCTTCGACATCCCCTGAGGGATGAACTCCATGCAGTTCCTCGCCCCGGTACTGGCGCGTTCGCTGTCCCTTGGTTGACTCGGCCGCACGGCCTCCCTGTAATCCCGCGTGGGCTCCTCGCGAGCGGAGCCCATGCCAGGAGGTGCTGGGTGCCACGAGGGGTAGCTCTGCTGACATGCATGTTGCTTGTGGGATGTAGCAGCGCCCCCCGGAACGTTCGCCCTACCACTGGACAGACAAGGTACTGCGTCTACGCCCCGAGCAGCGACTTTGAGCAGGCAGAACAAGGTGGAGCATCCGCCGCCGTGCCTGCGCCGGGGGCGTGTGTCTGCTGGAGATGAATCGCTTCTCCGCCGGCCCGGCGTGCGCCTCATGGGGTACCCGTCAGCGGTCCTCACCTCCCGCTCTGCTCCTGCACGCTACCCCCAACAGGGCTCCTGTCCTTCCTATACGTACGAGTAGCATGAATCCACACCCCGCCACGGCTTGTTGATCTCCCTCTCGACACGAGCACGACGGCGGCGTATCAACACACACTCTCACCGTCGGCTCCGGCGAAAAAGATTTGCCGGGACGTGCTCCAGACGATGGGGTTCATCTCGTTGGCATGAACTTCGAAAAGATTGGCGACGGAATTCAGGTCCTTGAACATCCTCGCGGGGGATTTGTGCTTCGAGTGCGCACTGAGGCGATGCTCGAGCTGATGCCCGTGTTTGAGGCGGAACAGTCTTACAGCAACGGTCCAGCGTGGGGCGCTCTGATAGAGTACATCATTTCAAGCGACCCGCGAATGTCGAACTACGAGATGGACGCTGAAGGTCTCGCGTGGAGCGAAACTCGCAATCCACTGGACCGACTCCGCTCAATCCTGCTTGAGGCAGCCGTGGACCCGCAGAAGCTCCGGAGACTCATCCGAGACGGCCGCGCTGCTGGATTCGGCTCTGGCGATCTCTAACAAAGAGACCGGGACACAGTGCTCCCGCCCAAACGAAGTCACGCGGGGAATGGTCCAGACGATGGGGTCCACCTCATAGAGTCGAGCCCTCTGTGGATAGGAGCAATGCCATGAGGTACTGCGTGTCATGCAAGGTGGCTCTCCTGCTCTGCATGTTTCTTGTGGGGTGTAGTGGCGCTACCCAGAGCGTCCGTCACGCCACGGACCAGCAAGATCGCTGTGTTTATGTCCCGCGCCGTTACTTTGCGCCGGGGGCGCTGGCTGAAGCGCTTCACTCAGCTCGCAGTGGCCTGAAAGTAGTGCCCGTGGCGGCAACGCTGGGGGCCTCGCCTGCGGCGCCGCTGGCTCCATCCTCGTCAGCTCCGCTTGAGGGGCTTTCTGGCGAGGGCTTGGGTGATGGCATACCCCGTGGCGTGCTCCGGGTCGTGCAATGCCATCCGCGGTGTGGCGAAAGACAATCCGTGGGGCAGGCGGTTTCACGACGCCGCCACGGGGCGCTGGGGTCAGCGTTATCCTTACACGGGACATTAGGAAATGAAGAAAAAAGCATATATATATAAACCGGGGATGTTTCTGAGATTTCGCCTCGCCGACGGTTCCTTCGGCTATGGGAGGATGCTTGAGCCTCCAATTGATGCCTTCTACGAGTACAGGACAGAAAGGCCTGACGCGGATCTTGACCGGATCGCATCCAAGCCCATCCTCTTCAAGATAGGTGTCCGCCATTTGGACTTGGATTCGTGGGAGATCATCGGGTGGAGAGAGCTTGAGGAGCCGCTGACTCAACCGATTGTCGCATTCAGGCAGGACATATTGGACTTTCGTCGCTGCACGCTCTTCGACTCGGCCGGTAATTCGAGGAGTGCCGAGCCCCACGAGTGTATCGGGCTGGAGCGAATGGCTGTTTGGGAGCAGCATGCAGTCGAGGAACGCCTGCTCGACACTTTCATGGGGCGGCCCAATGACACGGTGGAGCACCTGAAAGTACGCCTGAAATAGGCGGGGCATTCGAAATGACGCGAATGCCGAGATTTTGTAAGCCAGGGACGTTCTTGAGAATTCCCCTCGTCGACGGTTCCTTCGGCTACGGGAGGGTTCTTGAGCTTCCATTTGATGCCTTCTACGAGTACAGGACCGAGAGTCCTGATTCAGACCTTGATCGGATTGCATCCAAGCCCATCCTTTTCAGGATTGCTGTCCGTCACTTGGAGCCGAACTCGTGGGAGAGCATCGGGCGGAGAGAGATTGAAGAACGTCTGACTCAACCCATCATTCAATTCCACATGGAGGTGGGACCGTTCCGCCGCTGCACGATCTTCGACAGCATTGGCAATGAAAGAGAGGCGTCCCCCCAAGAATGCATTGGGCTTGAGCCATCGGCTGTTTGGGAGTCTCACGGTGTCGAGGAACGTCTGCTCGATGCCTTCATGGGGCGGCCCAACGACAGTTTAGTGCGCATGTGGAAGGAATTGGAGTAGCAGAGTGCCTCGCGACAATCTCCTCGAGTGAAGGAGCTGACACGTCAAGCGGAGCCATCGACACAGTCCCGTGCGAACGCGGGGAATCTCGGTGTAGCTGCGGAGCATCAACCGCACCGTCCCCTCCGCCACGGAAGACTCCGATGACCCCCCTTGCGGAGGGGAGGAGCAGGGGTCTGCTTGAATCGGGGCACAGGACGGGCGGGCGGAGTGTTATCCCCTGGAGAGGAATTCTCTCCCGTGCCGATGCGCGAACGCCCAGTCGCGGATTCTTCCCCGGCCTGGTTGCCTGAGGCCAGGATTGGTCTGTCGTATCCGTTGCAAGCCAGGCTGGAAGACAGGCCCTCGCGCCTCTGGCTCGTCGCCGTCTCTCCCATCGGCCGCTATGGGCTCGCCGTCCTGAGCACGCTGGCGGCGGCGGTCGTCCAGTCCATCCTCGAAAGCCACATCTACCCCACTCCCTTCCTCATGTTCTTCGGGGCGGTGATGCTGTCGGGCTGGTGGGGTGGTTGGGGACCTGCCCTGCTCTCCATCGCGATATCGTCGGCGGGTTCCGCCTTCATCTCCCTGCCTCCCATCGGGTCGCTCGAGGTCCGGCATGGCAACGTGTTGTCTCTCGCCATCTTCGTCGTGATCTGCCTGTGTGTGACCCGGTTGAACGTCATGCTGCGGCGGACGAGCGCCGAGCGGGCCGCTCTCCTGCAGCGTGAGCGAGCGGCACGGAGAGCGGCAGAGGCGGAACGGGCTCGCCTGCATGACCTGTTCATGCATGCGCCCGCGTTCATCTCCCTGTTCCAGGGCCCGGACCACGTCTTCATCCTGTCCAACCCCCCGAACAGCGTGGCCCTGGGCCATCGCGAATTGCTGGGCAGACCCTTCCGCGAGGCCGTTCCCGAAGCGGAGCGCCAGGGGCTCGTTGCTCTCCTCGATCGCGTCTACACCACCGGTGAGGCCGTCGTCGCCAACGAGTTTCCCTTGACGCTCACCCAGGCAGATGGCTCGGAACGAGCGTTCTTCTTCAACATCGTCTACCAGCCCACCCGGGACACCACTGGGAAGATAGACGGCATCGTCACGTTCGGTTTCGACGTCACGGACCTCGTTCATGCACGTGAGCAGCAGGCGGCGCTGGCCGCCGAGCTCAAGCGAGGAGAGGAGCGTTACCGCGCCTTCGTCAGCCAGAGCACCGAGGGCATCTTCCGCGCCGAGATGGCTCGACCCCTCCCCATCCACCTGCCTCGGGACCAGCAGGTCGAGCGCCTGCTCCACTCGGCGTCCATCGCGGAGAGCAACGATGCCATGGCGCGGATGTACGGCTTCACCCGCGCCGAGGAGCTCACGGGCACCGGACTGGAGCGGCTGCTCGTGCGCGAGGCGGCGTGCAACACCGAGCTCCTGCGGGCCTTCGTCCAGAGTGGATATCGGCTGGAAAACGCGGAGTCCCAGCAGCTCGACCGCCATGGCCATCCCAAGCTGTTCCTCCACAACCTCGTCGGCATCGTCGAGGCGAAGCGCCTCATCAGTATCTGGGGCACCCAGCGAGACGTGACGGAGCAGCGGCGTACCGAGGAGGAGCTCAAACACACGGAGGCGAACGCGCGCTTCCTCGCCGAGGCGAGCGCCATGCTGGTTTCTTCCCTGGACGACGAAGAGGCCACCCTGCGGAACGTGGCGCGGCTCGCCGTCCCCACGCTCGCGGACTGGACCCTGGTGGACGTGGCCCGAGCGGATGGAACGTTCAAGCGGATGGAGGTGGCCTTCGCGGCTCCCGAGGACGCCGAAGTCGCTCGGGAGTTGCGGCGCTTCGGGCTTGCGCCGGAAGGCAACCCGGAGCACCCGGCCACCCGCGCGCTGCTCCGCAGGGAGCCAGTCCTCATCGAGAACCTCACCCCCGAAATCATCCGGACGCGCGCCCACTCCGAGGAGCACGCGTGGGTGATGCTCGCGACCCATGCCCACTCCCTCCTCTCCGTGCCCCTGGTGGCGAGGGAGCGTGTCTTCGGGGTGATCAGCTTCCTGAGGTCCCGCCCCGGACAACACTACACGGCGACGGAACTTTCCCTCCTGGAGGAGCTCGCGCGCCGCATCGCGCTCTCTTTGGAGAACGCGAGGCTCTACCAGGAGGCCCGGGCGGCCATCCACCTGCGAGACGAGTTCCTCTCCGTCGCCAGCCATGAGCTGAAGACGCCTCTCACTCCGCTGAACCTGAAGCTGCAGATGCTCGCGCGTGAGGCGCGGCGGCAGCCGGAGTCGCCCTGCCGGCGCATCGTGGAGGACTACGTCGCCATCGGCTCGAAGCAGGTGAAGAAGCTGTCCGAGCTGGTGAGTGACCTGCTCGACGTGTCCCGGATCGCCGGGGGACGGCTCCGGGTGGAGTTCGAGGAGGTGGACCTGGGCCCACTCATCCGGGAGGTCGTCGCACGCCATGAACCCGAGGCGGCGCGGGTGGGTTCATCCCTCGTGCTCGAGGCCGAGGAGTCCCTGGTGGGATGCTGGGACCGGCTCCGTCTGGAGCAGGTCATCACCAACCTCGTCGACAACGCCATCAAGTACGGAGCGGGGACGCCCGTCCACGTCCACCTGTATGCGAACGCCGGCCAGGTGCACCTGGACGTGAGGGACGAGGGCATTGGCATCGCGCCAGAGTACCAGTCGAGAATCTTCGACCGCTTCGGGCGCGCCGTGTCCGAGCGTCACTATGGCGGACTGGGACTGGGGCTCTACATCACGCGCACCATCGTCGAGGCGATGAGCGGGAGCATCCGGGTCGAGAGCATGCCCGGCCAGGGCGCCACCTTCAGGGTGGTGCTCCCCCTTCGGCCGCTGGAGGTGGCTTCGAGTCCGCATTGCGGGCTCTCGTGACAGCGATTCAAGCGATGGCTAGGAGGCCTTGGCGGTCCCGGTCCCCGCGGAGGCAACCGCTGTCGGGGCGCTGCGCTCCTGGGTCTCGAAATAGGCGGCGCCCTCGTTGATGACGAAGCCCAGCTGCCACCAGTTCTTTTGCATCTGGATGTACATGGCCATCTCGACGGCGCTGGTGCCTTCGGGCGCGCTGTTCTTGATCTCCGGCTTCTTCGCATCGACCTCGGCGACCGCATCCAGGGAGCGCGTCCAGGGAACCATCTGGAGGTCTCCCTTCTTCGCGTAGACGTCATCCGGACGGTGCGCGGCCCACCACATGTGGTACATGCCATCGCCCTGGAAGCTGTCCTTCTTGAAGGACTTGGGGTCGAAGAACTGCTTCTTGCACTGGTAGAAGTCCGCCTGCCAGGGCAGCGCCATCTGCTGGGAGAAGAACCCCGGGCCAATGGCGAGCTTCGCCGCGGTGGGGAACACCGTGCCCGAGTGCTTGATGCGGAAGGGCACCGCGTACAGCTCGGGCTGGCGCACCAGCCAGCTGCAATCGATGCCAGGGAAGAAGGGGCCACCCACGCTGTTCTCCAGCGCAGCCCGATCCAGCCCTCCCGGGCTGATGTCCGGGTCGATGGCACGGGCCTTCGCCGCGTCCCAGTCCTCCTCGAACTGGCCCTCGGACCAGCGCTTGAGCAGCGCGTACTGCACCCGCGTGAGGGTCATGAAGTAGCCCTTCTGCATGCCTACGTCGGGAGCCTCGTCCCTGTAGCCATCGCCCAGCCCCTTGGGCATCAGCAGGGGCTCGAGGGTGGCGCTGAACGGATCCCTCAGGTAGTTGAAGATCGTCTTGCGCAGGCGCTGTCCCTTGACCGAGGCCACCGAGCCGAGATCCTGCTCCACGCCCGCGAGGGTGGCATGGAAGGCCTTGGAGGCCTCGGGGTTGTGGACATGGCGGTGCCCCAGGGCCCGCTCGAGGATGGGAAACACTTCCAACCGGAAGGAGGGCTTGTACGTCTGGAAGGAATGGGTCGCCGTGTTCCAGTCCGCGCGCTGCTGCTTGAGCCGGACAAACAAGCCCTTGTCAAAGAAACCATCGCTGGCGGGAAGCGGCACCTCCTTGGAGCGCACCGCCACGTCCCACATGGTATCGAACAGGCGCACGACGTTGCCCACCGCGGGCCCGAAATCCGGCGGCGCCACCAGCAGCCAGGCCCCCTCGGAGCCCTCCAGCTTCGCCGTCAGGGTCTTGCCGCCCTCCGTGTAGGTGATCTCCGCGCTCACGGGTCCGTCCGACATGTCGTCGAACCAGTGATCATTGTTCACGTAGTCGTCGATGAGCTTGCCCTGCGCGGTCTTGCTGGCCTGACCGAGCCCGCCCAGCACGAGCAGGCGGCCCTTCTCATCCGTGCGCAGCTCGCCCAGGGTGGAGATGGGGATGTTGGTATTGGGGTTGGTGAGGGGCACGGACGGCTTGCTCTGGCCCGAGATGGACTTGAGCCCGGGGTCGATGACGAGCAGCCGCTCGCGCTCGGCCGCGCCCTGGACCTGCGCGTTGCGCGTCCCCTTCCAAACGCCGTTCGCGCCATCCTGTCCATCGAACTTGAAGAAGGCGGCCTTGCGGTTGGCCAGATGGACATTCCATTTGATGCCGGTGACGTCGAAGCTGCCCGCGGTGACTTCCCGCAGAGGGGACTTCACGCCGTTCTGCACCGTGTATTCGAAGATGCGGAAGCGCGCCGCCTGCCGCTTGACGCGGCCCTGGCTGTCCTTGAAGGGCAGGAACTTCTTCTGGGCGAGGTCGAAGTTGGGCGGCTGGTTGGGGTGCTCCGGACCGATGAAGAACTCGTCCGGGGAATTGCCGACGCGGGCAATGCCTACGGCGGGGTGGATGCGAAAGAAACGGGCCATGGTATGTACCTCGGAGTCAGTGGGTCTGCGTGTACAGCTTCTCGATGAGTTCGATCATCCGCTTCTTGTCATTGGCACTCATCTCCCGGTCCACGGGCATCTTGAAGCCAATGATTTTCGCCTGCGTGGGATTGGGCTCGAGCCGGTCGAGGATGGGGCTGCTCTGATCCGCGACCATGTCCTTGCTGAAGATGTCGTAGCGGACGGCGCCGTGGCAGCGGTAGCAATACTTGTTCATCAGGCCGAGCAGCTCCTTGTCGTCGGCGCTCGATGTCCAGTTCAGGGGAGCCGAGGTGGGCTTGCGGTCCTTCTTGAGTGGATGGCCCGTGTTGAAGAAGGTGATGGCGCGCTTGACGAGGTCCGGCTGCGGCGCCACCGAGGTCTTGTGGATGTCCAACCACTTGTTGGTCGCGACGAGGTGGAACCCCTTGGGGTTCACGCGCTTCTGCATGTCCGCGACCTCCTGGTTGAGCTGGCGCAGCACGCCGAAGGCCTCGGCGTACCGGGCCGACGTGACGTCCTTGCCCGCGTCGAAGAGCGCGGGAGGCGCATCGGACTTGTTCAGGGCGGGGAAGTCGCCATCCTTGAGGCGATCCAACCAATGGTCGGTGTCGAGGTGGTTGAGCACGGCCTGGCCGCGCAGCGAGCCATGGCAGGTGTCACACCCGTTGGGGACGAAGTAGGGAGCGGCGCCCGGGAGCGAGCCGGCATCGAAGAAGGCGTCGAGCTTGTAGGAGAGCTTGTAGCCGTCGTCCGAACGCCCGAAGTCCATCCAGTAGATGCTGTTGAGCTCCGCGTTCAGGCATGCCTTCTGACCGGCCTCGCATTGGGTGAGCAGGGCCACCTGCGTGTTGGCGGAGCCATTCTTCGCCGACAGGGGCACGTTGGTGCCACCAAAGGGGCTGTGGACGGGCGGACTGGTAAAGTGGTTGAAGAGGATCCACGCGCTCTCCACGAAGTGCTTCCGCGCCTCGGAACCGGGGCGGGACTTCAGGCGCACCAGCCGGCGCCAGCCGACCTTGCGCTGCGCGGGAGCGACGCTGAAATCGACAATCTTGGGCGCGAAGAAGCGGGAGACGAGGATGTCTCCACTCGAAATGCCATTCTGCACGACGACGGTCCACTGGGCCGCGGGAGATTTCCGGGCGTCGACGACATGGAACCCGGCCGTGTCGGGATTCTTGGAGGTGGGCGAGCAGTCCCTGCACCGGGCCAGGTACTTGCCCGTGTCCGCCTTGAAGGCGACCTTCCCGTTGGGAAGGAGCTCCGGGGTGAACTGAGCGGGAATGGGGGGTGCGGTACCCGTATCAGAGATGGTCGCGAAGTCCGTGATAGTGGCTTGCGCGATGCATCCGTTGCACCGGGTCATGTACTTGCCCGTGTCCGCCTTGAGGGCGATCTTGCCATTGCCCGCGTTCACCACCTCGAAGAGGGTGAAGGACCCGGCATTCGCGCTCGTGGCGTGGACGGTCACGGTGTCCGCCAGGGGTGGGGTCGTCACGGTTTGCTGGCAGCCCGAGCAGCGAGCCAGGAACGAGCCCGTGTCCGCCTTGAGCGCGACCTTGCTGCCCACGGGCAGCGCCTGCGCGAGGGTCGCCGCCCCCTCCATCAACGACTCGGGCGTGGCGAATTCAACATCTTCGGGGGTGAGCTCCTTGTACCCGAGGTAGCTCAACAGGTCCTTGAAGGTCGCCTGCGTCTCGATCGTCGCGGGCGTGAGGACTCCGAGCTTCTTGGAGAGCTCCTTGTAGTACCTGGACGCCTCCTCCGGGCTGCCATTGTTGAGGGCGCTCGCCTGTGGATCGGGGGTGGCGGGGAGGGCGGACTGGGGGGCGGTGCTCTGGGCGAAGCCGGGCAACACCTGCAGTGCCCCCCACAAGACGCCGAAGGCAAGAAGGGAACGTCGACGGGAACGCGAGAAAGGGACCGCGAACATGTTCACCCTGGGTTGGTTCCTGCTTGTGCAAACACGACCCGGGGAACCCCATCTCCTTCGAACCGACAGGACGCAGCCGGACACGGTGCGCGGCCCCCCGGTGCGATGGTTCAGCAACAACCATGCCTTTCACGGGATGCGCCCCATGGGCCTGCGGCCAACGGCTTCGACACATCCACCCGCGCCGTTGACGCGTCAGCCCGTCCTTTTGATGTGTCAGACAACGCGGCTGACACGTCAGGAACCGCCGCGGCGGACCCCAGACAGGCGGGTTTGCTCGGAACAACTCGACCCCGCCGACCGGGTCCATGCGCCCGGCCCAATCCACTGGCGACGTCGGTTCATTCGTCGCTCGGCCTCCCTGCACCAGCCCGCCGCCCACCCAGAGGGCTCCCATTCGCTGCTTGATGGGCTGTGTTCTCCATGTCATATGGGAGCCACGGGCACTGCCCTCGACACAAGGAATCCACACCATGAAAACCATTCAGCATGCATTTGTAGGCACGCTTCTTTGTTTCACGTTCATTGCATCCGGTTGTGGGGTTTCGTCTGACGCGAAGCCCGAGCTCACGACCACGCAGGAGAGCCTGGACTCCTGCACGTGCATCAATGGATTCATGCCGGGCGACCCCTGTGTGACTGGTACCGATTGCATGTCTGGCTATTGCGCCTCCAATCACGTCTGTGGCATCCCGATTGATCCGGCGGATACCTATTGCGGCTTCACGGCCACGGGCACCGATTTCAATAAGTACACCTGCTGCCCCAGCGGCTGGGTCCTGGGAACCAGCTGCGAGCAGCCCACCACCTGTATGTGCACGGGCGGTTTCACGCCGGGCCAGCCCTGCGCGATTGGTTCCGATTGCGCGTCTGGCTATTGCGCCCCCACCCACGTCTGTGGCGTCCCGGTTGATCCGGCGGATACCCATTGCGGCTTCACGGCCACGGGCACCGATTTCAACGCGTACACCTGCTGCTCCAGCGGTTGGGTCCCGGGAACCACCTGCCCGTGAGCGGGCGTTCCGAACGCCATCGCTAGCGGAAGCGGGTTCGCGAACCCGCTTCCGCTCCCAGGTCCGAGTGGTCGCTCAAGCAGCGGGAGGCTTGCCACTCGGGTTGTACAGGCGGGGGACTACGGCCATTGCACTCGCACGGGAGTGGAGCGGTCGCCAATGGTGCCGTCGCCCAGCTGGCCCTCGGAGTTGTGACCCCAGGCCCAGAGGGCGCCGTCCTGGGTGAGTGCCAGCGAGTGATGGTAGCCCGCCGCCAGGGCCGAGACCTGGGTGAGCACCTGCACGAGCGTGGGACGGGAGGTGGTGGAGCCATCCCCCAACGCTCCGTAGAAGTTGCTGCCCCACGCCCAGAGCGTGCCGTCCTGCTTGAGCGCCAGCGTGTGGTAGTAGCCCACCGCCACGAGGGTGCGGCACGGCCGTCTCCCATATCTCAGGATACCGCACTCCGCTATCGCCGGAGTCTCGCGACTGCGCGTGCAGCTCCGCCAATGCCTGACGCCTGCGCTGGACGGAGCTGAACAAAGACAGGCGGGGCCTGGGAGCGGCTGTGCCGCCTCGGAGCGGAGGCCCGTCTGACTCAGCGCACGTAGCGCTGCGCGATGGAGATGGCGGATCCGTTCGAGGAGCCGCCCGTCACCAGCACGTCGCCCGAGTCCAGCAGCGTCGCGGCATGGGCGCTCAGCCCGGTCGACATCGTCCCCGCGGACTGCCACGTGTTCGTCGACGGGTCATACAGCGCCGCCTGCCCGTTGAAGAGCGTCACCAGCACCTCGCCCGAGTAGAGCAGCGTCGCGCTGACGGCTGAGTAGCCATTGTCGAGCGAGGGGCCCGCGAACCAGCGGTTGTTGTACGGGTCATAGATGTCCACGGAGTCGCGGCCGCCGCCGACCACCATCACGTTGCCCGAGTAGAGCCGGATGGCGAGGTGGCCGGTGCGCGCGCCCGGCATGGCCGGCACCTGCGTCCAGGTGTTCGTGGCCGGGTCATACACCTGCGCGTCCATGAGCTCGCCCACGGAGGAGTACCTGCCGCCCGTCACCAGCACCTTGCCCGAGTAGAGCAGTGTGGCGGCATGGCGGGCGCGAGCCCCCGCGGTGCCCGCGCTGCTCCACGCGTTGGTGGCCGGGTCGTACAGCTCCGCGGTGCCTGTCTCCTTATTGGAGCCCGTCTCGAAATTCGTGGAGTCGCCCCCCACCACCAGCACCTTGCCCGAGTCGAGCAGGGTCGCCGTGTGGTTGCCTCGCGGCGTGGTCATGAAGTCCGTCGCGGTCCACGTGCCCGTGGCCGGGTCGAACACCTCCGCGGAGTGGCGCCAGTAAAGCGGCTCCGTGCCAATCCACCCGCCGGCCACCAGCACCTTGCCCGAGGAAAGCCGGGTCGCGGTGTGCCGGATGCGCGGGTAGATGGGAGCTCCCGTGGCCTGCGACGTTTTGCCGTAGGGGTTGAACACCTCGGCCGTGGAGTCACTCACCACCAGCACCTCGCCCGAGTTGAGCAGGGTCGCGGTGTGGCTGGAGCGCGCCGTGAGCAGGTTGCCATTCGAAACCCAGGTGCCCACCACCTGCGGCGGCGTCGCCGAGGCGGTGATGGTGGGCGCCGTGGTGCTGGTGAAGAAGTTCGAGTAGGTCGCGACGTAGTACTCGCCGCTGCCCGTCTCCCCGGGGAAGTAGCCCTGCTTCCGGCCCTGCACCTTCAAGGGGAGGCCATTGCCCAGCAGAGACACCTCACCGCTGTAGACGTTGCTGGAGGTGTAGCCGTCGTTCGTCGACACGAGCTCCGTGGAGCGCACCACCGCCAGGGTGGCCGGCGCCAGACCGATCAGCGTCACCCGCGTGGTGGACGAGCCGCTGGGCGACCACCTGTTCGTGTAGCCCACGGCGACCCCGAGGTCGTTCGCGGCGAGCGACAGGGTGGGGTTGGCGTACGTCATGGGGAGGTCCACGCTCGCGGCGCCCCACGCGCAGGTGGACGAGGCCTGCCGGGTGACGAAGGGCACGAACCCGTGGGTGGGGGTGAAGACCTCCCGGTACGAGGCGGTGAAGGTGCACCCGCGCGAGACTCCAGACGTCAGCGCGGCGGCGCTCGTGGCGAGCTGGGATGGGACCTCGGCGGTGGGGTTGCCGCAGGCCTGCGTCAACAGGGCGGCGGCGAGGGATGCGGCGAGCTTCACGGTTCGCATGTGTTCTGACTCCGTGTCTGGGGTATGGCAACGATTGCTGCGCAAGGCCCCGCCATATTTCGCGGCTCGGAACGCCTCCGTCTATTCCTATTTGCTCCGGGAGATGTCTCCCTTTTCCCCTCAGCCGCCTCTGAAGTGGCCTGGCGTCATCCTCATAAGGGATACCCCGGATGGAGCGGGTCGCGTATGCGCCGGCCGTTCAATGGCTGCACCGGGTGAAAATTGTGTCCGGGGAAAAGCTTGCGGAACGCATATAGATGGGCAGTCAAAATGGCGAGTGGCTGCTTGAACACGCGCCATTCCACGCCCTCGGTGCATGGGGGCGGACTGACCCGAGGCCTCAGCGCGCCGCGGGGAGCGCGTGCAGCCAGGCGCCGATCCGCCGCGCCACCGCGGGCTCGAGCGTCTTGGGCAGCGTGGCGTACTCGGAGACGGCGCCGGTCTTGGCGGCCTGGAGCACGTGGTTCATCCTGGGAATCTCCTCCACCGCGACGCTGGGGTTCTTCGCCTCGGCGAGCGCGCGCCGGAGCAGCGGGAGGTTGAGGTCGGAGGGCACCTGCGTGTCCAGGTTCCCGCCCAGCGCGAGCACCGGGCAGCGCACCTTGCGCAGCGTGGGCTGCGGGTCGTAGGCGGAGAGGAAGCGGAACCAGGGCGTCTCCATCTGCCAGCGCTCCGACTTCACGAAGGCGGCGGTGGCCTCGCGGGTGGTGCAGCGCTCGCCGCAGAGCGAGCCCAGCGCGCCCTCGAGGGTGGAGAGGTCCTTGCCTTGGCGGAGCAGCGCCAACGCCTGGGAGGTCACCTCCTGCTCGCGGCGGGTCTGCTCGGCGGGGTGGCCCTCGGCGCGGCCGATGCGGTCGATCTGCGAGAGGAGGAGCGCGTCCATCGGCTGCCCCGGCCCGGCGAGGAGGACGATGAAGGCGACGCTCGGATTGCGGACCGCGACCATGGGAGCGATCAGCCCGCCCTCGCTGTGGCCAATCAGCCCGAGCCGCGTGGGGTCGACGTCGGTGCGGGTCTGGAGGAAGCGGATGGCCGCCTCGACGTCGGTGGCGAAGTCGGCGGTGGTGGCGGCGAGGAAGTCGCCGGTGGACTGGCCGACGCCGCGGTCGTCGAAGCGCAAGGTGGCGATGCCGTCGCGGGCCAGCGCCTGGGCGAGCAGCTCGAAGACGCGCAGCCCGAACACCTCCTCGTTGCGGTCCTGCGGCCCGGAGCCGGTGATCAGGATCGCCACCGGCGGGCGCGCGGCGGCGGGCGAGGGAATCGTGAGCGTGCCGGCCAGGTGGATGGCGCCGTTCTCGAAGGAGACCTCGAGGTCCTCGTAGCCGTCGCCGCGGGTCGGGCGCGCCTCGACCACGCGCTCGCCGCGGGCGAGCGAAAAGGGCAGCTTCGCCTGGCCCTGCTGAAAGGTGCCGGTGATGCGGTCGGGGGCCAGCGTGCCCTCGAAGCGGATCGCCTGGCCGGTGGGCAGCGCGGACTGGAGCGTCACGCCCTGCGCGTCGGCGCGAAGCACCTCGAGCGGCAGGCCGCGCAGCCCCTGTTGCCGCACGTCCAGCGCGCCCTGCACCGCGCCGTTCGCCTCGGTGAACACCACGTCGATGAGGAGCTTCTGCTCGCGCACCTCGATCGCGCCGTGCCATGGCCCACGCAGCTCGGAGGCGCGCGAGCCGCTCGCGTTCGCCACGGACGACTCGGGAGTGGACGCCGCGGCGCTCGGGGGCGCGGTGCTCGAGGACGGGGTCGCGCAGGCGACCAGGCACAGCAGGACCAGGGACGACGACCAGATGGGACGGTGCATACACCTCTCCTCTGCGCGGCCCGCGGGAATGCGGGTCGCGTGAAACGTCCGCCTCGAGAGCGGATTCACTCTGCGGATGGCTCCGCGCTGCGGGCGGTTCAGCCCAGCCGGTACAGGACGACCTTCGAGAGCACCTCGGCAACGATCAGCGCCACCAGGAAGCCGCTCACCCAGCGCGCGCCCTTGAGGCCGGTGGCGGTGCGGAAGCCGAGCACCAGCGCCGCGATCGACCAGCCGATCAACGGCAGGCTGAGAATGGCGAGGGCGATCACCTGGGGCGACAGCTCGCGGGGGCTCTCGGCAGGCGCCAGCACCGCCACCACCACGCCGGAGAGCACCAGCGGCACTCGCGCCAGACCCACCGCGCCGAGCACGTCCACCCAGCGCGCGGTCCGGCGCCCGAGCAGGCGCGCCACCGCCCAGAACACCGCCGCGGTCACCGGCCACACCAGCGCCACCTCCGCCAGCGCGACGGGCCATGAGAGCACACCCGCGTTGGCGTGGACGTCGAGCGCGCCGTCGAAGCGCAGCCCCAGCCGCGTCAGTCCCAGCGAGACCGCCGCGAACGCCGCCGACACCGCCAGCGCCATCCGGGTGCGCAGGCAGGAGAGCGGATCGAACATCCACCGCCACACCGACGGACGAGGCTGGCCGATCGACGCGAGGAGTTGATCTCCCTCCGCGGCGGTGAGCTTGCCGCTCGCCACCATCTCCAGGATCTGCTCGCGCGGCGAGCTCATGACCCCAGCTCCTTCAGCTTCTTGCTCGCGTCCTTCACGCTCAGCTCGCCCTTGGAGAGCGCGTCGAGGATCTTCTTCCGCTGCGCGTCCAGCGTGTCGTGATTGGCGGAGAGCCGCTCGATCACCGCGTCCAGCCGCGCGCGCACCGTGGGGTAGCTCTGCCCGCGCAGCTTGCCCACGTCCTTCAGGCTCCCCGAGCAGCGCAGGAAGTCGACGATGAACTCCACGTCGTCGCTCGGCAGGCGGAGCAGGAGCGGCAGCTCGAACCGCCCCTCGAGCTGCATCGCGCAGCCGGGACAGCTCAGCCGGGTGACGTCCAGCGCCTGCGAGCAGGACGGACATTCGGTGGGGAACTTCGACATCTCGACCTCCGTGCGAGTGTTCTGCACGTCCGTCGAAATAAAGTCAATTTCGGACTCAATAAAATTGAATCTCTCCTAAATTTTATTACAGGTGCTCGAGTCGGCCACCGAGGCCCCGGTCACGCGGAGCGCCTCCCTTCCCACTCGGAGCGCAAGAGGCCCCAGACCTGCTGATCCTTGCGCTGGCCCTCGATGAGGTAGTGCTCGCGCATCACGCCTTCCAGCGTGAAGCCGAGCTTCCTCGCGAGCGCCTGTGAAGCGAGGTTGTCCGCCGCCGTGGTGAGCCAGACCCGGTGGAGGAAGGGCCACTGGAAGAGCCGCTCCAGCACCATGGACACCGCGCGCGTGCCGAGACCCCGGCCGTGGTACGCACTGGAGAGCATGTAGCCAATCTCGATCCGCCCCTGGAATCGAGACAGCTCCCGCGCGGCCACCGTGCCGATGATTCGTCCCTCGAGCTCCACCATCCACCGGAAGCTCGTCGCCTTCGGGTCGGACAGGTCGTCGGTGGACTCCTGGAGGCGCTTGAGGAGCGACTCGCGGGTGGCCGGCTCCAGGGGCATCCGCGTGCGGGAGACGGGCTCGTCTCGCATCGCCATCCACACATCCACGTGCTCCGGCAGGGCACGGACCAGTCGGATATCCGATGTCGTCATGGCCCGGCACTGTACTCCACGCCCTCCCGCCCAGCGGGCTGACAGCCGGGCCCCCGCTGCACGTTGGGGAGGCAAGCCTCAGCTTCCCGGCCGCAGCAACACAGTCACAGGGAGGGAGGGCAACGTGACGAAGACGAAGCTTCTGCTGGCGAGCGTCCTCGCTGGGGCGGTGGCATATGGGGCCGCCTGCAAGACGGACAAGACCGCCGCCAATGCCAATATCGAAAAAGCGGAGGAGACGGTCGACACGATTCCGGATGCGGGCGACGGCACCGGTGTCGGCAAGCCTCCGAACAGCGGTGGCTCGGGCTACGACCCGCTGCCCGCGGAGGGCGAGCGCGAGAGTGAGCCCGGCGTGCACCAGAGCGCGCCCCCCGATGAGCCCGGCACGGGCGGCTCGGGCCTGGAGCCGGAGCCCCTCGACAAGAGCGACGATCTCAACGAGCCCATGGACCCGGTCGATCCCAGCGACGAGCCCGCGCCCGAGCCTCAGCACTAGAGCTCATCACCCACGAGGCAGAGAGCGGCCCACGAGCGGGAGGCTCGTGGGCCGGCGCGTCTCTCACGGCGCCGCGGGAGCGGCCTGATGCGCCTGCTCCAGCGCCTGCATCCGGCGCTTCTCCACCTCGGCCTTGAGGTTCGTCAGACCCTGCTGGAAGTTGTCGCCGAGCATGGTGTTGATCATCCCCACGAAGTAGCCGCCCACGACCGGGGGCAGCGTGCCCTCGTCCGACCAGGTCACCTTCGTCCCGCCGCCCTCCTGCGTCCAGGTGAGCGAGCCGTGCGCGTTGACCTCCGAGTCCGTCTCGATCATCTCGTCGATCCACACGCCCGAGTCCGGGTCGCTCCGGGTGATGGTCATCTTCCCGTGCCCCATCTTCGGGCCGTTCCACGACCACCACGCGCCCACGCCGGAGACGGTGGGGCCGTACTCGTGCTTCACCTCGGGGTCCATGGCCTTGGTCCACACGGCCCACGACTGCCAGGCCGGTAGCTCGTTCACGAGCGGGTAGATCTGCTGGGGCGTGGCGTTGATGACCACGGAGCGCTGCACGCGCCACTGCCTCGGCAGGAACAGGCCCACCGCCACCAACACCAACACGAGCGCCACGAGCCCCAGGCCCACGCGCTTCAGGACGCGCTTCATGAGTTCCCCACTGCCACCAGGTTATGGATTTGGCGCGGCACTATAAGCCGAGACATGTTGGCGCCAGAGCTCGCGCGCCTCGTCCACGCTGACCGCACGAAAGCGCACGGTAGCTCCTGGCCGACGAGCGGCCAGACACCCCCAGTCCGCACGGATGACCACCGCGAGGACGGGGTAGCCGCCAAGGGTGGGATGGTCCGGCCCGAGCACGATGGGCTCTCCCGATGAAGGCACCTGCATGGCGCCGCGCACCATGGGACCGGACAGCCCCGAGCCCTCATCGGCTTGCGGCAGGGAAGGCCCTCGCAGCCGCATCCCCACGCGGTCGCTCGTGGGCGACACGGTGAAGGGGCGCTCCAACAACAGCTCCACCGCATCCGCGCCGAAGCGCGCCAGGTCCGGGCCCAGCACCACCCGCACCTCGGCCTCCAGCGACAGCGCCGCGCCCGCCTCCACCCGAGCCCCTCCACCCGCCCCGAGCGGCAGCACATCCCCGCGCCGCAACATCCGGCCCTCGAGCCCTCCGAACCGCGCCACCGGCAGCGTGCCCCGCCCGCCGAGCAGCGCGGGCACCTCGAGCCCACCCTCGACGGCCACGTAGCGCACCACGCCCTCCTCTGGCGCGGGCACGGAGAAGCGCCCGCCGTCCTCCACCCGGAAGGCGCGGCCATCCACGGACACCCACGCGTCGCGCCCGCGCAACCGCAACTCCAAGCGCCCGTAACACTCGAGCGCCGCCGCGCTCCACCCGTTGCCCACGGCGCGGTTGGCCGCGGCCAGCCACTCCGGCACCAGCGCGCCGCCCGGGGGCACACCGTGGTGCATGTGGCCCGAGCGCCCTCCGTCCTGCACCAGCACCGGCCCACCGGCCTCGAGCACCTCCACGGTCGCGTTCATTCAGTCCACCCGCTCGAAGCGCACCCGGTCCCCGAGCTTCAGCACCGCGCCGGAGTCGGGACGGAAGGCGGTGAAGTCCACGGCGGTGGCGATGAGGTTCCACCCGCCCGGCGAGGCGAACGGGTAGATGCCGGTGCGGCGCCCGGCGAGCCCCACCGCGAGTGCGGGCACACGGGGCCTCGGAGTGGACAGCCGGGGCACGGCGATGCGCGCGTCCACCTCGCCGAGGTAGGCGAAGCCGGGGAGGAAGCCCACGGTGCGCACCGTGTACTCGCGCGAGGCGTGCAGCAACGCCACGTCATCCACCGAGAGGCCCACGCGCTCGGCCACGAGCGGCAGGTCCGGTCCGTCGTAGCGCACGTGCACGGTGACGAGCGCCGGCTCCTCGAGCGCTCGCGTGGCCACCGACAACCGGCCCAGCACGCGCCGGGGGTCCTCGGGAGGCGCCGCCGGGTCGAAGTACACGCAGGCGTGCTCCTCGCCCACCACCACGTCCACCACCCCGGGCCAGGCCTTCAGGGACTCCAGCACGCCGCGCCGCTCCAACCGCTCGGGCAGGACGAGCCGCAGCGCGCCTTCACCCAGGGACTCGGTGCGCAGCGACAGCACGTCCAACACGCCGCGCACCTCGCGCGCCATCTCCACCGCTCCCGGTGAATCCCCATGCACGCACAGCGTGTCCACCGTCCCGCCCAGGGCCAGGCGCAGCGCGTTCTCCCGCGCCACCACCGGGTCCGTCAGCACCGCGCCCGGCTGCCCTCGCGGAATGAGCGAGCCATCCGGCCGGGTGCCACGGTCCGCGAAGCCCTCGCACGCATAGTCCAGCCCCGCGGCCCGCGCCGCCTCACGCAGCGCACCCGAGCCCGGACCGATGAACGTGATTCCCGAGCCCAGGGACTCGACGACGCCGTCCAGCACCGCCCGTGCGAGCGCGGGCTCACGGTTGGCCGCGTGGTACAGCGCGCCGTGCGGCTTGGCGTAGCGCACGGGCACGCCCACGTCGGTGGAGAGCGCCATCAACCGCGCACACTGGGCGGCCACCTGGGCACGAAGCACCTCCGGGGCCACCTGCAGCTCCTGACGCCCGAAGTGCGCGCGGTCCTCATACGAGGGGTGTGCCCCGGCCCGCGTCCCATGGCGCGCGCACGCCTCGAGCGCCCGGCGCATGGAGTGCTCGTCACCCGCGTGCCCGCCACAGGCGATGTTCGCCACCTGCGCGTAGGTGTAGAGCCGCTCGTCCTCGTCTGGCAGCTCGCCCAGGTCGATGTTGAGGAGACACTCCGCCATGGCGTGCCCACCCTAGTCGACCCTCGCGCCCATGCGCAGCCCGAAGGCGCCGAAGCACCCACTGACGAACACCGGGGCCCGTCTGCACGGCAGCCCCCCGGCCTTCGGAGCCCGTGGGAGCCGCGAATAAATCCCGCGAGCCCCCGTCATGAGCGGCACCAGTCAGAACCCAACCTGAACCACCGAGGATGAACACCATGAGCCGCATCTCTTCCGCCTTCATCGCCACCGTCCTTCTCTCCGCGGGAGTTGCCAACGCCCAGTGGGGTAACGGGGGCGAGCGCGCACAGGATCGCCGGGAGATCCGCCAGGACAAGCGCGAGCTCCGCGACGACAAGCGCGACGTGGCCGACCTGGAGGACGTGCTGGCGCGCTTTGACCGGGCGTGGACGCGGCAGAACGAGCGCGAGATGACCTCGGTGGAGAACCGGCTGCGCGAGTTGATGCAGCGGGAGTTCGCCGAGAGCCGTTCCGAGCTGCAGAGGGACCGGGCCGAGGTGCGGCGCAGTGACCGGGAGGTGCGCCGGGATGGCTGGGGCCGGCCGGGGATGGACGACCGCCGCGACCGGCGGGACGACCAGCGGGATGTGCGCGTCGAGGTGGCCACGCTCCAGACGCGGATGGCCATCACGCGGGAGCTGAACATGGTGATGGGCAGCCGGAACCAGTGGGACCTGCAGCGCCAGCGCAACCTCATCACGCAGCTCATCCAGGTCGCCCGGCAGGAGGTGCACCAGACGAAGCAGGAGATGCGCGAGGACCGGCGCGAGATGCGCGAGGATCGGCGCGACGATCGGCGCCGCTACTAGGTGAAGCGGTGAAACACCGGGGTGGGGCACTGTGCTCCCACCCCGGAGCCCCGGGTGACTACATCGGGGGCAGGGACTTGCGGACGCTCTCGCGAGCCTCCATGCGAGCGACCCAGGCCTTCACGTGGGGGAAGGCCTCGAGGTCCACGCCCATGAGGGCGCGCAGCTGCAGGCAGGAGACGAGCGAGAAGTCGGCGAGGGAGAGCTTGCCGCAGAGGAACTCCTTGCCGGCGAGCGACTTCTCCAGGACGGCGAGGTCGCGGCGGACCTTCTCCATGCCGGCGGCGTACTTCGCCTCATCCTTCGTGCGGCCCATCATCTTGGCGTAGACGGTCTCCATCATCACCTCGGTGGTGGAGGGGCCGAAGGTGGTGGCCTGCCACTGGAGCCACTGCTGCACCAGGGCCATGCCCTTGGGGTCGGCGGGCATCAGCCCGCTCTCGGGCTTGTGGGCGGCCAGGTAACAGAGGATGGCGTTGGACTCGTAGAGACAGAAGCCGTTGTCCTCGAGGGTGGGGACCTTGCCGTTGGGGTTCTTGGCGAGGAACTCGGGGGACTTGTGCTCGCCCTTCGGCATGTCGACGGTGACGGAGGTGACGGGCAGACCGAGCTCGTGGATGACGGCACGGACCTTCATTGCGGCGCTGGAGAACGGGTTCTCGTAGAGCTTCATGGTGCTCCTCAGTGGGGTAGGGGCCCGAAAGGGCGGCGCACCATACGCCGAGCCCGGGGACGACCCCAGCGGGATGCCACGAGCCCTCCGCCCGGATTGAGGGGTGGGCAGATGACAGACTTCAGGGCAACTCATTCTTGCCCGCGAAGGCTTGCATCCAAACGAGCTCGTTCCGGGCCCGGGGCTCGCAAGACTCCTCCTGCAGTGAGGCCAAGGGCCACCGTTTGAAGGCCGCCATCTTCACCGCATCCTCCCACCGGCCCAGCTCCATCCAGGCGGCGATGCTCGTCTCCTTGGAGGGGACGTGCTCCGTCAGCTCCGAACCGCGCATCTGGAGCCGCAGCCCCATGTCCAGCTCGAGGTCCGAGGGCTGTTGGCGCAGCCGCGTCCCCATGTCCCACAACAGCCGGCCCATCCACCGCCGCTCGTCCTCGGAGAGAAGCTCCTGGCTGGCCTTGGCGCGCTGCATGAGCCACATGCCGAGAAACACCCCCTGCGCCTTCGAGACCACCGACCAGGCATGATGGCCAGGAGCGGCCAGCAACCCCTCGAAGAGCGCGCGCATCTCCAGGAAGAACTGCTCGCTCGAGGGCTGCTTCCACTCGGGCAGCGCGCTGAGTTTGTCGAGCGCCTCCAGGTCATGACGGGTGAGGGGAGCCTTGAGTGCGCTGCCGGCCAGGAAGGAGATGAGTGCGAGCTGGAGGGTTCGAGGAGAAGGCCCGGCGAGCTGCCCGAGCCGATCCACCACAGCGGGCAGCAGGCGCTGGCGCAACGGCACCTGGGCCCCGAAGCTGAGGAGCGCCTCGTGCAGCGCCAGGAGAAGAGGGAGGGAGGAGCTGGCGCGCACCTGCTCGAGCACCCACTCCTGACGCGACTCCGCCATGCGGGGATACAGCACCACGAGCGCAAAGCGCTGGGCCTCGTTGGCGTCCTTCCACGCGGCCTCGGTGTCCGCGAGCACGATGTTCCACTCCAGGGGCGGAGGCAGCAGGGTGCTCTTACGGAAGTCTGGCTTTCCGAGCTCCCGCCAGACAGCGAAGAAGGCGTGGCGCCAATTGCTGGCACGAGGCTGGCGCTCGGCGAGCGCCAGCAACAAGCGCGCCTCCGGAGTGCCTGCCACGCCAGGGAACGCGAGGTGCCACTGCACCTCTTTCCACGAGCCGGTCTCCATGGACAGACACGCGCGCAGCAATCGTGCGGGACCGTTGGGAGTGGGCGAGTCGAGCAGCCGGTCCAGCGCAAAGGCCGCGCGCTGCTCGCCCGCGAAACAGAGCCAGGCGATCACCTCGAGTTGCGGATCGGCCCAGGGGTCACCCTCGGATCGCCCCTTCGCACTCCGTCGGCCGAGCCACTCGAAGGCGGCCCACCCTCCGCCCGCCGCAGCGGGAACCAGACCCAGGGCCCACCCCAATAGGCGTCGGCGCGGCCACCGTCGCGACGCTCCGCCGCCCTCCACTCCATCCCCGCTCGATGTGCTCATATGACTCAATAACCTACGCAAGGGTGACTTCATGAGTCATATCGCGAAACCCGCGCCCACGGGGCTGCTGATTCTCCTGGCCGTACTCCAGGCAGGCTGCCTGTTGGAGTCCGACTCCATCAAGGTGGTGGGGGAGTGTGGTCCACGAGACCTGACCCCCGAGTGCTGCCTCAAGGAGAACCCCGACCAGTGGGAGCGCTGCACCGGCTCGACCGAGATGGCGGAGGCCGTGAAGGAGGCGGAGGCTGCAGGGCGGACCCCCTCTCTGACGACGAAGCTGATCGCCGCCGGTGTGGCCGTGGCCGTGGCGTTGCAGCCCCAGATCAACTCCGCCGAGAGCCGGGGCACGGAACTGGCCGCGGACCTCCTCGCGAAGGTCGAGAAGGCCATCGTGCAGTGTGTACGCAAGGCGGATCGCGAGGTGAACGACTACCACTTCAAGGGCAAGAGCCCGACCTGGGAGATCTGCCAGGAGGTCAAGGTCGGCGAACAGACGACGTGGGCCGCGTACCTGGGGCTCTTCAAGCACGAGCAATCCTGGCCGTGCCTGCAGAAGGCCCTGGACAAACTGCTACCGAAGGATCGCTACCTGCTCCGCCCCCGCTTCCGGCTCAACGAACAGACCGGCAAGTGGGAGTACCTGAATGAGAACGAGGTGCGCCAGATCGTAACGGAGCAGGGCTGGAAGGGCCTGAAGGGCACCATCGAGCCGGACATCATCCTCATGGACGAGAAGGGCTTCATCGTCCACTTGTACGATCTCAAGTTCCCATGCCCGGAGACCAACCCCGCTGTCTGGCGCTGGTACAAAAACGAGCCCTGGGAGGGACGCAACCAAGGTGCCCTCTATAAAGAAGCCCTCCAACTCCGGGTAACACCCAAGCTCGTTTCCCCACGGCTGGGAGTGGAACCGAAGAACATGAAATAGAACGAGGGGTCCACCATGCGCTACCCGCAGTTACGACACCACGACCAAGACGGCTGGCTGGGCGCAAGCGATGCCCTGCTCATGAGCTTCTACATGCAGCATTCCAATGAGCGGATCGCACCTGCCGTCATTCGAGCCCTGGAACTCTTCCGGGAACGGATACGACCCTACCAGCTCGCCTGGAACGACACGGGTGAGGGGCAAGCCGAGCCGCTCGATGACGCTTCCTGGGAGAGAACCCGCCGGAGAACGCTAGAGCCCGGGCCCAACACGGGCGCAATTATTCAAATGTGGGATGACCCCAGCGGGGTCGGTGAGCTCCACGTGGACTACCGGGGGTTGTCCGTCGTCCCCCTCCCGTATCCCTTCCGGAAGGACGACGTGAGCGTCTTGTACCTGCGCCTGCCCACCAAGTACCTGGAAGAGCGCGGCCCGAACCAGGTCCGAGCGCTCGCCCTGGAGGTGGCGGCAGAGCTCCCCTTCAACTCAGGCTATGTGGACTTCGTCCTCTCATGCGGTGGAGATGTTGACGAGGCCCTCAAGCTCATCCAGCCGCGCTACCCAGGGGTGCACTTCTCATGGAGCGCGGCGAACCTCTCCATGAACACCTGGGTGGATGGGGTGCACTGGATGAACTTCCTCGGGCAGCCGGTGCTCGGCAAGCTCGGCGGGATGGCCGGTCTGCGCGAGCACTTGTCTCTACCGGGCATCTCCCTCCAGGAGATGAGCGGCGACCGGGTCCTCATCACCCTCGGAGACCGGCCGGAGGTCGGAGACGTCGAGGCGGGCCAGACGCTCCCCCTGCACCGCACGCTCGCCCGGCTCCTCGAGCCCCACCTCTATCACTGGAAACCCCCATTCGGCGGCCCGCCCTCCGAGGCACTCGCCCTCTGGGAGCGCCGCTTCCTGGACTGACGGGCCCGAGCGCCCGGCAGAGGACACCCGCGGGCTCGCACAGCAGCCGGGCGGACATTGTGCCGCTCGCGCCCTCGATGTACTGGATGGATTCCCCTGGCGGACCTGTATTCTGTGCCCCTCCCTATGTCCGCCAAGCCCACCCTCCGCCAGGTCCTCTCCAATCCGAAAACGTGGCCGTTGCTCGCGCTCGGCTTCTCCTCGGGTCTCCCCCTGCTGCTGGTGGGCGGCACCCTCAGCATCTGGATGAAGAACCAGGGGCTCAACATCAAGACCATCACCGCCTTCGGTCTGGTCTCCGCCCCCTACTCCTTCAAGTTCGTCTGGGCGCCCCTGCTCGACCGCTACGCCCTGCCCTTCCTCGGCCGGCGCCGCGGCTGGATGCTCTTCTCCCAGGTGCTCCTGCTCGGCGCCATCGCCGCCCTGAGCTTCATCGACCCCAAGGAATCCACGCTCCTCATGGCGGGCGTCGCCACGCTCGTGGCCTTCCTCTCCGCCAGCCAGGATGTCGTCGCCGACGCCCTGCGCACCGACCTCTACACCGAGGAGACCGAGCGCGGCCTGGCCTACGCCGTCTTCGTCACCGGCTACCGGCTCGGCATCCTCGCGGCCAGCCCCGTTGCCCTCACCCTGTCGGACACCATCGGCTGGCAGCGCACCTACTGGGTCATGGCCTCGCTCATGGTCGTGGGCATGGGCGCCACCTTCTTCCTCCCCGAGCCCCACGGCCGCCCCCCGCGCAACCTCGTCGACGCCGTCGTCAACCCCTTCGTCGACTACTTCCGCCGCAACGGCGCCGTCGCCGTCCTCGTCTTCCTCTTCCTCTACAAGCTGGGCGAGGCCTTCGTCGGCCCGGGCATCGTCGGGCCCTTCTTCGTCGAACTGGGCTTCACCAACACCGAGATTGGGTGGATCAGCAAGGTCCCCAACCTCATCGCCTCCATCGTCGGAGGACTGCTCGGGGGCGTGCTGATGATCCGCATGGGCATGCGCCGCAGCCTCTACGTCTTCGGCGTGCTCCAGGCCATCACCAACCTGCTCTACCTGGGGCTCGCGGTGATCGGAAAGAGCTACTGGGCGCTCGCCTCCGCCATCATCGTGGACAACCTGTGTGGCGGCATGGCCACCACCGCGTCCGGGGCCTTCATGATGGCCCTGTGCAACAAGCGCTTCAGCGCCACCCAGTTCGCGCTGCTCTCGTCCCTGGCGAACCTCGGCGGACGGCTCCTGGCGCCCTTCGCGGGCATCTGCATCGAGCGCATGGGCTGGCCCATGTACTTCTGCTTCACCGTGGCCATCTCCTTCCCCTCGCTCGCGCTGCTCGCCTTCCTGCGGCCCAATGCCGGCGTCGTGCCTCCGGAGGAGCCCGCGTCAGAGCCAGCACCCACCCCCGCCGTCGCGCGCTGAACGTCAAGGGGTTCCCCACGCGGCTCCGGTCTGCCAAGGTTCCGGGTTCCCACCACCCGGAGCACCCATGCGCCGACCTGGTACGCCAAGCCTCCTGTGCGCCGCGCTCCTCGTGAGCGCGTGCAGGTCGTCGAAGCCCCCCGAGTCCCCACCCCCTCCCGCCGCCGCCCCCACGGTGGCGACCGACTCCGCGGCGGCGCCCGCTCCGGCCCCGGCCCACTTCACCGGGCCGAGCCTCTCCATCCTCGAGCCCGTGCCGCCCGAGCGCTGCCGCTGGGTGCGTCTGGGCTTCGAAGGAGCCCGCGCGGAGCTCTTCACCTTCGATGGCGCGTGCGCGCAGGCGGAGCTCTCGTGGAGCCATGACGGGGGCAAGGGCGCCGTGCTGCTCGCGCCCCACGCCGAGGCCACCGAGCGAGCCTGGGTGGTGGACTTCGCCTCGGGCCAGGGCATCGAGCTCGCACTGCCCCGGCCCGGGTACACCACGGACCTGGGCTTCGACCCCGAGGGCCACCCCGTGGCGCTCGTGTCCCCCGAGGGCATGCCCACCGACGACCCCTCGCAGCCGGCCGTGGCCCGCGCCTTCCTTCACGATGGAGAGGGCTGGCGGCTGCTCGAGTCCAAGGAGACGGCCTACGCGGGCGAGGGCGCCGGCAACCATGCGCTCGACGCCACGCGATCGCTCGGCCCCACCACCACGCTCAACGGCCCCGAGGCCCTCCCCGTGACGCGCCAGGTCGAGGGTGGCAGCGCGGACCTCGCCGCGCTCGGCAACGCCCTTCCTCACAAGCGCTCTGGAGATGGCGGCCAGTGGGTCTTCGCCCCCACGGCGAGCGGCCCGCTCTTCTCCTGGAAGACGGACGCCGCGGCCCCCGCCTCCTGC
Organism: Vitiosangium sp. GDMCC 1.1324; assembly: GCF_003044305.1. GTDB lineage: Bacteria > Myxococcota > Myxococcia > Myxococcales > Myxococcaceae > Archangium. The sequence goes on from NZ_PZOX01000013.1 coordinate 115,531, forward strand.
ATGCCCCTGCGCTGGTACGAGGGCCCGAAGCTCGCCGAGCCCGAGCGCCTCGCGCTGCCCGCCGAGGCCTGCTTCCAGCTCTTCCTGCGCGACGACGTGCTGCTCATCGCCAGCGAGCAGGCGGCCCGCGTCTACGACCTGAAGCAACACAAGCGCCTGGGCTCGGCGGACAAGGCCCTCAAGGCGCGCTTCTGGCCCAGGCCGCTGGCCACCGCCGCCGCCGCCACGCCCACGCCCTGAGGCCTGGAGCCACCGCTCCGTTGCCCGTCTGCCCTCCTGCCTGACTCCGGGACCACGTTGCCGCCAGGCGGGCACGCCATGACCGTTGTTACTCGGAGGTATTCCATCATGGCGAACCAGGACCGACGTCCCCCCCCCCAGTCCGCCGAGGACATGTTCGGACGCCCCACGGACGTGCGTCACGACGAGGACGAGAGCCAGCCCACGCGTGAGCAGCAGACCGCCCACCGGATTCCCAGGCACGAACCCGAGGACGCCTTCCACAAGCGATGCGAGGACGAGGCCGAGGAAGAGGCCGCCTACGGCGGAGTCGGGGAGATCTCCGACGGCGACGGCGTGCGCAGCGACCGCGGCACCAATCCCCTTCCCGGCTTCTACTGGGAGGCGTACCCCGACAAGAAGCCGGACCAGGACTGAGCACCAGGGCCACGAGCCCCTTCCTGGGCGGAGGGTGTCATTCCTAGGCTGGCCCACCGGGCGCCAGCCGCGGACACCGTTCCGCCAGGAGAACAATCGTGGCCGCATCCCTCGATGACCTCACCGCCATGACCGTGTTCGCACGCGTCGTGGAGGCCAACTCGTTCTCGGGCGCGGCGGCCCGGCTCGGCATCTCCAAGTCCGCGGTGAGCACCCGCATCACCGCGCTCGAGCGCCGGCTCGGAGTCCGGCTCCTGCAGCGCACCACGCGCCGCCTCTCGGTGACGCATGAGGGAGCCCGGCTCTACGAGCGCTGCGCGCACCTGCTCTCGGTGGCGGACGAGGCCGCCGACCTGCTGGGCAACGTGGGCTCCATCCCCGAGGGCACCGTGCGCGTCAGCGCCCCGGTGGGCCTCGCCCTGCACCCACTCGCCTCGCTGCTCGAGAAGTTCTCCGAGCGCTACCCCCGGGTGCAGGTGGAGCTGTCGGTGTCGGATCGCCAGGTGGACATGCTCGCGGAGGGCTTCGACGTGGCGCTGCGGCTGCACCCGCGGCCCGCCGAGCGCTCCCTCTCTCTCATCGAGCGCCGGCTCGGAACCGAGAAACCACTCATCTGCGGAGCGCCCGCGTACTTCGCCCGGCATCCGCCGCCACAGTCTCCCCATGACCTGGCCCACCACAACTGCCTGCGCATGATGCGCAGCAGGGATTGGCACTTCCGGACGGAAGAGGGCCCGGTCATCGTCCCGGTCTCGGGCACGCTCCTGGTGGACAACATCGCCGTGCTGCGCGAGGCGACGCTCGAGGGCCTGGGACTGGCGCGGCTGCCCCGCTCGCTCCTCGAGGAGGACCTGCGCGAGGGACGGCTCCTCACCGTGCTCGACGCGTACGCGGCCGACACGCTCGTCATCACCCTCGCCTACCGCCAGCGCAAGCACCTGCCGCGCCGGGTGCACGTCTTCATCGACTTCATGACCGAGCACTTCCGCAAGCTGTTCCGCGGAGGATGACTCAGGCTGGGGACACGGCCGGGGAGGAAGCCCGGGCCTCCTCCAGCTTCCGCGCGGGCATGAGCCACAGCGTCCCCCAGGCCGCCACGGCGCACGTCCCCATCACGGCCGCCATGGGGAGCATGCTGCCGTCGTTGAAGAACCCGACACACGCCGAGGCCCCAGCCGAGATGGCGAACTGGAGGGAGCCGAGCACCGCGGACGCCACCCCCGCCCGGTCACCATGGTCCTCGAGGGCCAGGGCGGCCGCGTTCGGCGTCACGAAACCGATGCTGCCGATGAACAGGAACAGGGAGGGCGCCAGGGTGATGACGGCGCCGAGCCCACTGAGCGCCAGCCCCACGAGCACGGCCCCCATGAGGACCATGACGGACAGCGCCGAGAGGGCGATGCGCTCGGGGGTACGGCGGACGAGGAGCCGCCGGTTGACCTGGCCCGCGCCAATGAGCCCGAAAGCATTCGTCCCGAAGAACCAGGCGAAGTGCTCCGGCGAGACGTGATGGAGCTCCATGAACACGAAGGGCGAACCGGAGATGTAGGCGAACATGGCGGACTGCGCGAAGCCACCGGCGAGGGTGGCGGCGAGGAACCGCCGGTCACTGAACAGGGCGCGGAGGTTCATCCCGAGCGTGACGGGGTTGCCCGAGGGGTCGGAGCGGGGCACCTGCCGGGGAATCGCGACCAGCGAGAGCACCAGGGCGATGGAGCCGAGGGCGGTGAGCACGCCGAAGATGGCGCGCCACCCGGAGAGGGAGAGGACCCATTGACCCAGCGTGGGCGCGAGAATGGGGGCAGCGCCCATGATGAGCATGAGCAGGGAGAGCACGCGGGCGATCTCCCGGCCACTGTAGAGGTCGCGGACGATGGCCCGGGCGATGACCGCTCCGGAGGCGCCGCCGAGCGCCTGGAGGAAGCGGAGCGCGATGAGCCAGTGGATGCTCGGAGCGAACGCACAGGCAGCGGACGCGAGCACATAGAGCACGATGCCCGCGAGGAGCGGGCGCCGGCGTCCGAACCGGTCCGACAGCGGCCCATAGACGAACTGACCGAGGCCCAAGCCCGCCATGAAGGCGGCCAGGGTGAGCTGGACCCTGGAGGCGGACGTCCCGAGGTCTGCCTGGATGGTGGGCAGACTGGGGAGGTACATGTCGATCGACAGCGCACCGAACGCCGTCAGCGTGCCCAGCACGAACAGCAACAGGGCACGGCGAGGAGGCGCGGAAGGGGTACTCATGGGTGCCTCTTTAACGGCCGGCACCCGGATGACCAAGGCTTCGCGCGCGGAAACAGTGTTCCGCCAGGAGAACAATGGGCCTCACGGGAAGTCCCCCTCGTCGCACATCGTCCGCTCCAGGAGATGAAGCGACCCTCGGGCTTACGGCGAGGGTGGCAGGAGCTCCGGTGGGATGGGGTGCTCCGCGTCCTCGTCCTGCCAGACCACGCTTGCGATCCACCAGCGCTGACCGTCGAAATAGAGCTGGATGTAATTGACGCCTCGAGCGTACCGGCTGCCATCCGAGCGCCTGAGCAGCTCATAGCTGGAAGCCACATGGGCAATGTTGCCATAGCGGTGCACGATGCGGCGGAGCTCCGGCTCACGGAAACCCTCGCGCATCAGCGGCTCCGCTTGTGCCACGAAGGACGGATGATCGAACACCGTCAGCTTGCTCCCAATGGCGACGAAGTGGATCCACGGAGCGTAGAGCGTCCTGTCCCTGGCCCACTGCCGCGGTGCGTCCGGGGCCACATTCACGACCTCATAGAAGGCGCGCATCACCCCCTCGATGGTGCTGACGTCTTCCGGATGGGCGGGCACCGTCTCGACATGGACGGAAGGAGGGGTTGTCTCTGGGGCATGGGCGCATGCGGCCACGAGCAGAAGTGCGTTGACAAGAACGGTTCGCATGGCCGCCAATATGGAACCTGGCCGGAACGGCCGCTGTCAGAATCTTGCTCGAATGAACTGGGAACTCGCCTTTCCAATGCGCACGCTGCTCCATGGGCGTGAGCTCTTCGTGGGTGAATGGCATTGCGCCGGCGGCTCGCCGCGTCCTCCCTGCTGGCGGGAGCGAGCCCTCTATTACGAGGTGGATCTCCTCCAGACGGGAACGCACGTGCGTGACCTGGGGCATCAACGCAACGTGGTGGATCCGACGACGGCCGCGCTCCATGCGCCATCGGATGAGTATTGGATGGCCGCGCCCACGGAACGCCCTCAGCGGGGCACGCTGCTCCTGCTCCGGGGCGCACTGGCCGAGGAGCTGATTCCTCGTCTGCCCACCCGAAGTTGTTCCATTTCTCCGCAAGCCGCGCGCTTTCATGTCCAGCTCCTGCACTCCGTGGATCCCCTGGCCCGGGAAGAGACCGCGTTGTCGCTGGTACATTGTGTGTTGTCGGATGCGCGGGCCCAGCCGGAACGGGCTCGGAACGTTTCCCGCGCGTGGCGCCGCTTGAGCGAGGAACTGCAACACGTGGTGGCCACTCGCTACAAGGAACGCCTGTCTTTGGAGGACATGGCCTCCGCGTGCCGCACGTCTCCCTTTCACGCGAGCCGTGTCTTCCGGGCCGTGACGGGTGAGACCCTGCACCGGCACCTCACCCGAGTGAGGCTTCGCGCGGCTCTCCTCGAGCTCCAGGGCGCTGCCGGACGCTTGACCGAGCTTGCCCTTGCCATGGGATTTTCCTCCCATAGTCATTTCACGCAGGCCTTCCAGGAAGAGTTCTGCTGTGCGCCTTCCTCTCTGGTGGGCGGACCTGCTCTTGGACGGAAAACCCCTTCACGGAAGAAGGATTGAGGCACGGCAGGCCACAGCAGGTGTCAAAGGAGTTGTTCCGCACCTCGTGGGTGCGGCATCTGCTAGGGTGACCGGAGAGGTCTACCCCCCTGACACTACCACCATCCCTTCCGCTCCTGATTCTCCTCGCCCTGCCCCTCGGCATGCCCGCGACAGCCCAGGCCCAACCCCCGGCCCGCGAGCAGCAGCAACGGCAAGTCGTCGTCCCCAACAACCCGGACGAGCCGATACCGGAGGTGCGGGTGGCGGCCAACACCCTCACCCTCTTCCGCTTCGGCTCGGCTCTCGATAGGGCCTCGGTGGAAATAGAGGGACGGGCGACGCGCTTCCGGTTCGTGGATGTGGGTGAGCGCACCATCGTTCTCGAGCTGGCCGTGGAGCCAGACCCCGAGGAGCGGCTCATCGTGCGAGTGCGCTACAAGGACGGAGCCTCGCCGGCGTACGCCACCTTCGCGCTCGTCTCCCACCCCACGCTGGTGGACAAGGAGGTGGAGGTGATGCGTCGCCCGCGCACCCTCGATGCGTTGGAGGCGGCACTGGCGGAGAAGGACGCGCAGCTCGCGGCGCTCCGGGCCGTGAGTGGGCCCGCCGGGCTCGTCTTTTCCGGGCGGCTCAACCTGGACGGAGTGCAGGCCCGGCGCCTCATGGTGCCCGCGAGCCCTCGAGATGGGCTGAAGGTGACGAGCGGAGAAGGGTACCGCGCTGGCCCCTGGGCGCTCGCCGTCTTCCGCGTGCGCAACCTTCCAGGACAGAAGCCCTGGGAGCCAGGAGAGGCGCGACTCACCCGGGCGGACGGCCTCCCCGTGAAGGTGCGCTCCGTGGACATGAACAGGGCGCAGCTTGGGCCCGGTGAGGAGGGCCTCGTGGCGGTGGAGACGGAGACTCCCTTCTGGAAGGCGGACGAAACCCTCCGCCTGGAACTGCTGGACAAGAGCGGCAGCCGGCACCTCCCCATCCTCGAAGTGAAGCTATAGGAGCACTGGCCCATGAAGACGGAAGTCCTGCACCCGGACCACCTCCAACCAGGCCACAGGGTGGGGCCCTGGCACATCGTCCAGGTGCTGGGCCGTGGAGGCTCCTCCCTCGTCTTCAAGGTAGAGCGGGACGGCCGCCTCTACTCCCTGAAGATGGCGCTGCGCCCCCTCTCCAACTCCCGGGAAGAACTCCCAGAGGAGGAGTACGTGGAGGAGAAGAGCGTCTACCGGCAACTGGCGCGCGAGGCAGCGGCCCTCTTCACCTACTCCTCCCACCCCAACCTGCTGCGCGTGTACGCGGTGGACTTCTGGCCCAACCCCACCAAGGGCTACCCCTTCCTCGTCACCGACTTCATCGACGGGGACAACTGGCACCAGTGGCGCTGGCGCAAGCCCCCTGACGCCGCCGGGCTGGTGGACACCTTCAGCGACGTGGTGCGCACCGTGGGCGTGTTGCACCAGCGCGGCGTGTACCACCGGGACTTGAAGGCGGACAACCTCCTCATCCGCCGCGAGGATGGCCGGCCCTTCCTCATCGACTTCGGCACCGTGCGCCTGCCCGGGGCCCTCACGAAGACGCTGGGCCTGCCCGAGGGCGTCCTGCACCTGTTGCCGCCCGAGCTCCTGGCCTACACGCGCACCGAGGCGTGGAAGCGGGGCGAGCCCTTCCAGGGGGGTGTGGCCGCGGACCTGTACGCCCTGGGGGTGCTGCTCTACCAGGCCCTCACGGACCTGCACCCCTTCAACCCCGAGCTTCCGGACAAGGAGCTGCTGGCCGCTATCGCCACCGTGCCCCCAACAGCACCCCACCTCCTCAACCTCCTGGCGCCGCGCTCCCTCAGCGACATCGCCATGAAGCTGCTGGAGAAGCAGCCCGAAGGGCGTTACCCCAGCACCGAGGCGCTGCTGCAGGCGTTGGGGACGGCCGCCGAGAGGGAGAGACAGTCCCCCTCCTGGAAGGTGCCGCTCTTCCCCGCTGGGGGCAGCCCGGCGGTGGAGTCATCACCCCAGGAGATGGTGGCTCCGCCAGCCCAGTCGCCGGAAACGGCGCGTGAGGCCCCGGAGGAGGCTCAGCCATCCAAGGAAGAAGCGCACCAGGCAGAGGCGCAGCAGTCGCCCCCCGCCGCCCCTGGGCGCTCGCGCCGCGCGAGGTGGCCCTTGGTCCTGCTCGCGAGTCTGGCCGTGCTCGGCCTTGCCTTGTGGCTGACGCGCTCCACACTCCTGCCCCCACCCGAGGCGCAACTGCCTGGGTCTGGCCGTTTCGAGAAAGGAAGCCCGCCCGTGTCCACCCCTCCCCGCTCCACCCCCTCGAGTGTCCTCGCCGTCTGGCTGTGCGCCGTCGCCGGCATCGGCTGCCCCGCCGCCCAGGTGAAGCCCCCGGAGCCCGAGGACTGTCCCAAGGAGGCGACCGAGGCCATGTTCCAGGAGTTGAAGGTTAGGACGGCCAGCCCTCTTCGGGCCATCGTGGACATCAACCAGCCCGGCGACTTTAGCGAGACGGGCGTCTACCAGGATGGCCCCATCATCGGACGCATCACGGAGGGAGATGGCAACCTGCCCGAGGGGACGCTGCTCCACGGCCGACTCTGGACGGGCCCCGGCCTCTACTGGTCGGCGGATAAGCGCCCGGCCGTCATGGCCCGCTACACCCTGGCCGTGCTGCCCGATGGGCGGAAGTACCCCGTGTGCATCGTGCTGGGCGACCCGGATGATGGCCGTGCGCCCAAGGTGAAAGGCTCCAAGCCCGGAGCCTCCGTGCTGGCGCGCGAACTGCCGGTGAGTCCCGTCTGGCGCTGGCCCTGAGCCCCCTGGCCCCACGCGCACGACAGGTGTCAAAGGGTTTGCTCCCGACACCTCGCCCCCTACGAGTCGCGAGACATCCCGCCTGAAGATTCAGACGTCCTCGTCAGGCAGGAGCGTGAGCAGCAACTCGTCGTCCGGCCCGAGGGGACGCCAGCCGGGCGGCGGCGGCGTGGCGAGGAGCGCATCGCCGACCTTCTTTACGCGCTCCTCATGAGTTTCTGGCGTGTAGGTACTCCAACGAGCGAGCGCCACGGCAACCTTGAGACGGTTTGCGTCGTCAAGCACGGCCGGCCAGCCGTTCGGAAGACGCTGAGACAGTTCGCGCACGAGTTGCCCGCGCACCAAACGCGTGACCTGGCGGCTTCGCTCAGCCTCGGCAACCAACCCGCTGAACAACTGCACTGCCGCGATGTCATCAGGGCCAAGCTCATCCGCCAGTGCCACCAGCGAAGCGGTGGGGCGCGCCTCGGCGAAGGCGGTGAGCGAATCATAGCCGCGCTCGCGGACCCGCTCATACAGGCGTGCTTTCACGTTGCCCTGCCAAGCACGTCCGTCGCTCATCGCCCTCTCCAGCGAATGAAGTTCATCGGGATTCTGTACTCCTTCATGTACTCCGCGACGATCTCCAGGACCGTGTTTTGCGTCAACATCCGGCCAGCCCTGGTCTCGGCCTCGTACAGCGCCTTCATGATCATCTGGTTCCATTCACCAGGCCATGTGCGGCCCAGCTTCCAGTTGCCACCGCCGTGGATGGCCTCGTGGTGCGCCTGCTCCAGCTTGACGCAGAACTCGTCAATGTCCATCTCGCCGGTGAAGCCGCGCTTCTCGAACCACTCGCGGAACTCTTTCGGCATGACGTGGTGCCGCGGTGGCTCGGCCATGCCAGCCCCCGTTTTGCCCGTCTCGTGCATGGCACCTACCTCTGGCCCATCGCCGAGCGCTTCGCGCACACCCCTGGGCAGCTCGCCGTGCGCCTGCGCCAGCATCACCTGGCCCGCCTGAATCCGCACGGCGGCGCTGACGACGGGAAGGGAAAGAACGCCCGCGCGCACCAACTGGCGCACCATCTCCACCCACTCGGCGGACACGACAATCCGCGTGCCCATCATCACGCCGTCGCTCCCTACCACCAGGCCGATGCCGACCAGGGTGGGAGCGGACGGTGGCACCGAGGGCAACGAGAACCGCATTGTCGAGAGCATGGTGACAGTCTCGATGGCCTCCTTGAGCACCAACACCTTCTGGAGGTCCTCCGCCGCCACGCGCATTCTCTCCACGGTGGCCGCGAATTCCTCCGTGAGGTGGCCTATCAGCGGGGGCACGTCTTGCGCCGCGGCCTCCACCTGCTCGTGCTCCCGGGAGGAGAGCGCCCCCATTGCGGGCTCGAGCATCTTCTGCCTGCGCTTCATGTCCGCGAAGAGCGTCTCCCCGGGGTAGAGGTGCTGTCTGAGCGCGACGTCGGCGAGGTTGAGGAAGTCGAGCCAGACGGCGAGCAGGAGCGAGCCCACCATGGCGGCTTCCAGCCGTGGGCCGGCGAGGCGCAGCAGGGCGAGCTGCATGTCCGAGTCCTCCACCTCCGAAGCGGCGTTGACCAGCCGGGTGGCGGCGGCGAGCTGGGCGTCAATCCACCGCAGTTGCTCAGTGCCGTAGTCGGCATAGCGGAGGAAGACACCGTTTCCGTCGGCAATGCCCCGGCCACTGGCCTTAAGCCGGGCGAGTTCGCCGGAGATACGACGGGTGGAGCCGGACACTTCGCGAATGGCTCCACGAAACGCCAACTGGGCCGAGAGGGCGCTCTGCCGCGCCTCCCTTTCCGCGCTGTCCGGGCCCGCCGCCGTCACCTCCGCACGGGAGGCCCGACGACGGCGCAACCGCTCCGGTGTCTCGGCATCAGGCGTTGAGACGAGGAGGAGCGGAGACTCGACACCCGGCCCCTGGGCCGATGCAGGCCCTGTGGCCTCGCGCGGTGTGTAGCGCAGGCTCGTCCCCCTGCCGGACGGAGGCGTCAGTGACGCGCAGCCGGTGGACAGCAGGGCCAGGGTGAGCACCAGGCCCACCCACCGGGCCCTCGATGTCACAGAGGGAGTCTGCCCTCCGGCCCTCTGACCCAGGCATGCACCACGGACAGCACCAGCGTGTAGTGCCCGAGCCCCCTGGGCTGGTCGACGAGTACGTGCTGCACGTCCCGTGCGGCTTCCGCGCTCATCAGCCACCAGCAGTGGCTCCATGCCCCCAACGGGCGGGTTGCCGGGCTTTTTCGACTGCGAGAGCGGCAGGGTGGACGTCATCTCAGCGCCTCCGGTGGTGACATCGACTCTACCGGGCGCTTCCGACAAATCCGAACAAGCCGCGTCAGGTGTCAAATGATTTGCCAGACACCTCGCCGCCTCCGAGTCGTCTGCCCCAGCCTGGGAGACGGTCCACGACCCCAGAGGGGACCGTCTGTGAAACGGCACCACGGTGCCTGGCGTGTGAGGCGCGACAACAGCTCGCTCAGTCTCGCAGCACCGATTCCAGGCTCACTGGAGCCATCGCGGTCATTCGCGTCAGCTTCGTTCCGACGCGGACGATGGCTTCGATCACCGGAATGAGCTCTCGTCCGAGCTCTGTCAGCGCGTATTCGACGGACGGCGGAGACGTCGGAAGCACGCTGCGGGTGATGACCCCCTCGGCCTCCAGCGCCCGCAGCCGCGCGCTGAGCACCTTGGCCGAGATCCGCGGGATGTCGGCGCGGAGCTCGCTGAAGCGACGTGGCTCGGCGCTCAAACACCAGACCAGACTCGGCGTCCACGCACCTCCGAGCAGCTTCATGCATTCGGTCAGAGGGCAGATCGGAGAAAGTGGAGGAACCTTGTTCTTGCGTCGTCGAAGCGCCATGTCTCTCTCTCGAATGGGTTACCAGCTGGATACCACATTCGTCAGTGACCACGGGTGATGGGGTTTACTTGAACAACAATCACGTTACCTTCTCTAAGAGCGACATCGAGCGCGCGGTGAGGACCCGCGAGGCCGATGCGCCTCACACGGAGGTTTCGATGATCATCAACCTGTTGCGTTTCAGCTTCAAAGAGGGAGTAACGGAGGCCGAGAAACGGCGCGCGCTGGCCGCCATTTCCCGTACGGCCGCAGTGGACTCGGTCTCCTTCTCCGTCATCGGACAGGATCTCGGTGACCCGACGGAGGGCTATACCCATTCCTACTGCGTCGGGATTCCGGATCTGGCGGCGTTGGATCGCTACCTGTCTGAACCCGTCCATCGAGAAGGCGATTTCGTGTTCGCGCCCGTCGTCGCAAAGCTCACCCGGGTCGCGCTGTCGGACGACACGGACCCGGCCCTGAGTGAGAAACTCATGGCGATTCACGCTCGAAAGATGGCGGCCGACCCCGAATGGGCGAACCTCCTCCGTGCGGTCCCCGGCATGCGCATCAACGGCTGAGTGCGTGTATGGCGCAGGGACGCCGACGGCGGGGCTCGCTCACGGGTGCCGTCTCAGGGTTCGCGCTACGGCGCTGAAGGGGCCGCCGACCGCACCGGCCTCATGAGGGATGTCCGGCGCCCTCCCCCACCCCGCGGTGCCTTGGAGGAGCCCCCTCCTCTTCGACGAGGAGGGGAAGGTGTGCGGACCGCGCCGGCTCGCGGACATCGGGGCCCGACTGGCCGCGTGGGCATACATTCCATTGCCGACACGGATGCTTCGAATCCCAACCAGATGTGCAATCCATTCAACAATTGCATCAGCGTTTCTCAGCCCATCGCGCGAGAACCCTATCAAGAATCGAGAGCCACAACTTGTGTGGGTGCTCTCAAGTCATTGGCGCTCAAAGACTCCGGGCCAGGGTGTCGGTTTTGAGTGATGATGATTATGATCGAGCAATTCCCTGACGGATTTCCTCAACCCTGACCGGGTATGGGTGGCCAGGGCCTGCCGCCGGGGGCGCGGCGGTGTTCACGCCCTGTGGTCTCTCGAGGGTCCCATGACGATAGAGGACAACCCGACCGGTGCTCCGTTCGCCGCCACGGTTCTGAGCCAGGCTCCCTCGCCGCTGTCCGCTTCGCTCAGGAGAATCCCTCCCTCATTGGCCGCGCGGTTCAAGGACATCCAGCTCGCCGGTGAAGGCGCCATGGGGACCGTCTACCGGGCCGTGGATCCCCAGCTCGGCCGCGCCGTCGCGGTGAAGCTCTTGAAGGGCGATGCCGCGTCGCTCGGGCGGAGGTTCGTCGCGGAGGCGCGGGCCCAGGCGCGCATCCAGCACGAGCACGTGTGCCGTGTGTACGAAGCCGGACAGGCCGACGGCGAGCCGTACATCGTCATGCAGTTCATCGACGGAGAGCCCCTGTCGCGGCTGCGCGGCCGGCTGACGCTCGAGCAACAGGTGAAGCTGCTCCTGGAGGTCTCCGAGGCCGTGCACGAGGCGCACCGGCTGGGGATGATCCACCGGGACCTCAAGCCGGGAAACATCCTCGTCGAGCACCGCGAGGACGGAACGTGGAAGCCGTACGTCGTGGACTTCGGCCTGGCGCGTCAGGTCGAGGACGACCACGGGCAAACCCAGACAGGAGACATCATCGGGACGCCCGCGTACATGTCCCCTGAACAGGCCATCGGGGACGTGCGGCAGATGGACCGCCGCTCGGACGTCTATTCGCTGGGGGCCACGATGTACGACGTCCTCACGGGGCGGCCTCCCTTCGTCACGGAGCAGTCGTGGAAGCTGCTCTTGATGGTGGTGACCGAGGACGCGCCGCCGCTCCGGAAGCTGCTGCCAGGAGTGCCCAGGGACATCGAGACCATCGTGATGAAGTGCCTGGAGCGAGAGCCGGCGCGCCGGTACGACTCCGCGAAGGCACTCGCGGAGGAGCTGCGGTGCGTCCTCGACGGCGAGCCGATCCAGGCGAAGCAGGCCTCCTGGGCGTACGTCCTCCGGAAGAAGGCGCACAAGAACAAGCTGCTCACGGCGCTCCTGGGTGCACTGGTGCTGGGAGCGCTCGGGCTGGTGGGCGTGTGGACAGCGGCGCAGCGGCACGCGGCGGAGCAGGCTCAGCTGGCGCGAGAGCTGGGTGAGCACTTGAAGGAGATGGAGCTGTTCCTGCGCTCGGCATACGGGCTGCCCCTGCACGACGTGGAGCGGGAGCGGAACGTGGTGCGCGCCAGACTCGGGGAGATCGAGCAGCGGATGGGGGCAGTGGGCAGGGCGGGTGTGGGACCGGGGCACTACGCGCTCGGGCTGGGGCAGCTCGCGCTCGGGGAACCCGAGCAGGCCCGAAGGCACCTGGAGCAGGCGCTCGCCGCGGGGTACTCGTCGGCGGAGCTCGAGTACGCGCTGGGGCGGGCGTTGGGTGAGCTCTTGCGGCGTGCCCTCGAAGACACCCGGCGCATCACCAACGACGAGGAGCGCAAGAAGAAGCTGGCTCAGCTGGACAGGGAGATCCGCGAACCAGCGCTCGTGCACCTGCGGGCCGCGGTGGGGGCGAGAATCGAAGTGCCGGAGTACGTGGAAGGGTTGATCGCGCTGTACGCGGGAAGAAACGAGGAGGCGATCGCGAAGGCGAAGGTGGCATTCGACAAGGCGCCGTGGATGTACGAGCCGAAGAAGCTCGAGGGGGATGCGCTGTACGCGGAAGGCAGCAAGTACAGACATGACGCGGCGTTCGATTACGAGAAGATGAAGGGCTACTTCGACCGGGCGGCGGCGGCGTACCGGGCGGCGGCGGAGATCGGCAGCAGCGATCCGGACGTGCACCGGGCGGAGTGCGAGCTCTGGGAGAAGATGGGGTGGGCCGCCGCCGCGCAGGGCCTGCCACCCGGCCCCTCGTTCGATGCCGCCAGGGAGGCGTGCGACCGCGCGGTGCGTTCGAGCTCGAGGGACGGAAGGGCCGTGGTGCAGCGCGCGCTCGTGCTCCTGGCGCGCGTTCATATCCTGACAGGCAACAGCTCTGAAGTCTCGGAAGACATGATTCCGGTCGTGGACGAGGCGATCAACGCCGCGGAGGACGGCGTACGGGCACGCCCCCGGGACGCCATGGCCCACTATGCAGCCGCCCTGGGCAACCTCCTCCGCACCCGGCTCATGTATGAGTTTGGCCGAGACGCGTCGATGCAGCCGGCGATCACCGGGTACCAGACAGTCCTCTCACTGGAGCCGGACTTCACCTGGGCGGTGAACGAGCTGGGGGACGCGTATTTCGAGGAGGCCCAGAAGGCACTCTCGGACGGACGGGAGGCCGCTCCGCTGTTGGAGAGCGCCATCCAGCAGTACGAGCGGGCCATGGCGCGGGACTCCCAATTCCTGTTGCCCGTGGGTGGCCGGCTGGAGGCGTTGACGCTGCGGATCGAATCCGAGCTCGCCCGGGGACACGACGCGCAAGCGGCGCTCGAGGCCCTGTCCAACGCGGTCTCCCTGTTCGAGCGGACGACCTCCAGCCCCCGGGGCGTCGCCTTCTGGAAGGCGCGCACCCAGCGGCTCCGCGCGCTGCGAGCGTTTGCCCTCGGAGGAGACCCGCGTCCGTCCGTCGAAGCCACGGTCGAGGTGATTCGCGCGGCCGCGGGAGAGTCGCCGAAGGACACCTGGCTGCTCAAGGAATTGGCCATGTGCCACCTGCTCGAAGCCGAGTACGCGCGGCGCGAGGGGTTGGACCCGGCACCGGCCCTGGAGAAGGCGCGGGCAGCGGCGCGGACGGCGGGGGAGCTGAGCGCGCCGCCCAGCCAGTCGCTCCTCCAACTCCTGGCGGACATCGAGCTCGCGGCCATCCGCGCGGCCGCGCGGCGCGAGGCCCTCCGGGAAGAACGCTTCACGGTGGCCTTCGGGTACTTGCGCCCCATGCTCTCTCATCCGGGGAGAAAGCCCGTCATCCACCAGCTCGCCGCGGAGCTCCATGCCGAGCGCGCGGCCTGGCGCGCCAGGCGGGGTCTCAGTCCAGAGGAAGACATCCGCGAGGGCCTCACCCTGGTGGACGAGGCGCTCTCGAAGAATCCCCACAACCCGAGAGCCCTGCTCGCGAAAGGGTACCTCCACCTCCAGCGAGCGCGCACTGCTCGCCCCCCCCAGGCGCGCACCGGAGAAGAGCAGGTCGCCAGGGAAGCTTTCGCGGCGGCGCTCCGGGAGAACCCGGTCCTGGCCCGGGATATTGTCAGCCAGTCCCCAATCCCATCCGACTTCAAGGAAAAGCAGAAAGGCAATTAATCATGTTATCGTTTTGACTGCTCTTGAATCCAGAGGTTCCCACAATGAGCTCGCGCGCACGCCACATGTTGCTCGTTTCCGTCACGGCCCTCCTCGCGGGATGTGGAAGCGTGGAGACAGGCCTCGAGCAGGACCCTTCTCTCGCGACACTCGAACAGAAGGAAGAGGACAGGCGCCCCCCGCCCAACGGTGCGAACGGCACGCGTCCCTCCTGCTTCTGGGCTCAGGGCGCCCAGCAGACCCTCAGGGCCCTGGGAGGCGCCGCGCTCGACCAGGGCAGAGGGTTCCTCAAGAGCATCTCCCTCGGCATGGTCCCCGCGGACTGCCGGGAGGTCCTTCGCTCCGCCGTCGAGTGTGCCCTCACCCGTGAGCAATCCGTGACGGACCCCGTCACGGGCGAGCGCTACACGGGCTGGTGGGGGCTCGCCCCATCATGGCTCGGGGATGCGCTGGACGTCGACGGCCGCCGGTACGTGACCGCGTGCATGGTGCAACGGCTGAACTACTACGGGACGACCGTCCCCATCCTGCTCGAGGGTCCTCACCCGGCGATCTCTCGCAACCCGACCTATGGTCCGCAGTACGCCATCCAGGAGTCGACCGTCTTCGGTGACCTGTTCTCGTCCCCCATCCCCTTGCTCGGAATCCTGCCCGCGTTCTCGGTGTTCGTCTGCTGGGAGAGTCTGCTGCCCCAGTCCTGTGGCCTGCTGGGGCTGCCCCTCCTCGAAAAGCGCATCTGCGATGATGCACCGCTGTGCGGCCTCGTGCCGATCGGTCCATGCGGCCTGATGTGCCAGCAGAATGGTCCGTATTGGCAGTGCAAACCGGACCTGCTCGCCCCCGCGTGGACGCAGACGGTGCGGGTGAAGCTCGAGACGTCCTCCTGTCGTTGAGCACGGCTCGAGCTCACGTCGGACCATCCGGACAGACGTCAGGCCACCACGAACCGGCCCTCGCCCGTCAGCCGCACCTCCGTGTACGTGTCGAGCTGCCGGGTGTCGATGATGAATCCCCCGGTGCGGGTGAGGATGCCCAGGGTGTTGATGTTCACGTGGTCATCCTTGCCCGTGATGCGCGCGTGGGGAATCAGCACGCTGAAGAGCAACGCGCCCGCATCCGCGTTCGGCTCGAGGGTGACGGTGACCAACGTGCCGATCCCCACATCCACCTGGGTAATCTCATCACCGCGTGCGTTCACCTGGTGGCGGCGATCGCGGTACTGCAAGAGCGGCTCTCCGCTGAAGCTGGTCGCCGAGAAACTCACGTGAACATCCCCTCCCCTGAGCTCGAACTGGTTGGGGGTCACGAAGGAAACGGCCGCGCCCTGCTCAATGGGTTGCACCTGGTCCATGGCTCTACCTCACGTGTCTGGGGCGGCACCCCGTGAAGAGCGCCGCACGTTTCCGAGGTAGAGGTCGTTCGCGGGCAGGCGTGATGGGCGGGCACCTGCTCGAGCGTCCTGACCGGAGGTCTGGGGGAGCGCCAACCCCCAGGCGCTCTCCCGTCAGGTCGCCTTGCCCCCGTGCACCTCGCGCAACCGGGCCAGGAGCTCGCGGGCCTGGTCGTTCGTGGAAACGAAGTGGACCTTGGACATCGCACTCGCGTCCGCGCGCCCGGTCAGGTAGGCCGCGAGGAGGAGGCCCCGCGCCACCGCTTTGTGCGCGAGCCGCGCCCCGATATAGATGACGGCCAGGATCCACTCGGGCTCGGTGTTCTCGCTGAAGTAGCGCCGGACCTCCTGGTCGAGGACGGCGGCCTCTCTCAAGTCCGACACCAGGAAGAAGGGCCGTGGCCTGCTCAGCTCCCGATAGAGCTCCACCAGGCGGTGCGCCTCCTCCAGGGAGACCGCCCCACGGAACTCCACCCAGAGGATGTCTGGAGGCTCGAAGCGAAGCGCGTGCGCGCCAAGCGTCCACTCGCGCTGGTTCTCCATGAGGGCTCTCCCGTCAGCGCCAGCCTACCCGTTCACGGGAGCAACCCCCAGGAGGGACTCTCTGAGCCCGGCAGCCAGGGGAGGCGACCCTTCATCCTCCCCTGGTTCGTCACCCCGGGTGGCGCCTACGGAGGAGGCCGCAGGCAGAGGGTGCCGGCGGTCGTATTGAGGTTGCAACCGCCGAAGTACTGATCGGGCGTGGCGGCGTTGAGTCCGCAGTGCGTCCAGTTGCAGGCATTGCCCTCCAGGTCCGTCCCCGCGGGAGTGCAGACGCGCATCGGTTGCCCCGCGAAGCATTGCGAGCCCACCGTGGAGGAGACGTAGCAGCTCGAGGAGCCGCTGCCGTTGTATTTCAGATCCTCGTTCGTCCAGTAGTTGTGCGACGGCGTGGTGGAGCCGTAAGCACCCGTCCAGTCCTCCGAGCCAGCGGCGACCCAGCCCGGCGCGCAGAGGGAATCACGATCGACCCACGCCACGCTCCCCGCGCACCCCACGGTGCTGTTGTTGAGCACCTGCTCGACGCTGCCATCCGCGCACCCCTCGATGGGAACGCAGAGCGCGCCGGCGGTCGTGTTGCCGACGCACCCGCCGAAGTAGTGGTTGGGCGTGGTGTATCCGTAGCCGCAATTCGCCCAGTTGCAAGCGTTGCCCTCGGCGTCGGTTCCGCCCGAGGTGCAGACGCGCATGGGCTGATTGGTGCCGCACGAGTACCCGGAGAGGTCGGCCGTGCAGGCCAACGACGAGCCGTTGTATTTCAGGTCATCGTTGGTCCAGTAGTTGTGGGACGGGGCCGCCGCCCCGTGCAGGTTGACCCACTCGTCCGCGGAGGCGAGCCGGTAGCCGGGAGCGCACAGCGTGGCCCTGTTGTCCCAGGTCACGTGCCCCGCGCACCCGACCATGCCCCGGTTGAAGGCCTGCTCGGCGGAGCCATCGGCGCACCCGTTCGGGACGCAGAGCGTGCCCGCGGTCGTGTTGCCGGCACACCCGCCGAAGTAGGCGTTGGGGGTCGTCGCCCCGATGCCGCAATTGACCCAGTTGCAGTGGTTGCCTTCGGCATCGTTCCCCGACGTGGTGCAGACGCGCATCGGCTGATTGGCCCCGCATGAGTACCCCGCGGTGTATTCCGCGGAGCAGCTCGCCGAGCCTGCGCCGCTGTAGCGCAGGTCATCGTTCGTCCAGTAGTTGTGCGCCGGAGCGATTCCGCCGAAGAGGGAGCGCCACTCGTTCGCGCTGGCCGGGTGGTAGCCGGCGCCGCAGAGCGACGCGCGGTTGTCCCAGGTGGCCGTGCCCGCGCAGCCGACCATTCCGCCCGCGAAGGTCTGGTCCGTGGTGCCATCCGCACAGGGAGCTGCGTACGCCACCGCCGCCGGGCCCATCACGCAACAGAGCACCGCGGCCCGCAGCAAGTGAAGTGATGATGAATTGAATGCATTCGCTGGCATTGAGATATGTCCTCACATGTCCTGCAAATCCAGCCAGGAGCACCGCTCCCAGCAGAAAGGGGATTGAAGCGTCACAGTGATGACGAGGCTTCGGCTCAGTTCACGTTGACCGCGGACCAGGCCGCCGCCACCGTGTTGGACTGGGTGCTGCCCACGCCATAGAGGTCATTGGCCGCGGAGAGGCTGGCGGCGCGGGCTCCGGCGTAATTCGTGGACGAGGTCATGTACACGGTGAGGGCGCGGTACCAGATCTTCTCCGCCGCGAAGCGGCCGATACCCGTGACGACGGAGCCGTTGCACGTGGGGCTGGCCGGCGAGCCGTTGGAGCCCACCGCGAGCAGGTAGAAGAAGTGGTTGGCGATGCCGCTCGAGTAGTGCACGTCCAGCGAGCCCACTCCGGAGTACCAGCAGTTGACGGAAGCGCCGTCCTTGCTCGGGTTGTACATGTAGCGCAGGGCGTCGCCCGACTTGGAGGGCGTGTAGACCTTCTCGCCAATGAGGTAGTCGCCCGGATCGTTCACGGAATTGGCGTAGAACTCCGTCATGGAGCCGAAGATGTCCGAGGTGGCCTCGTTCAGGCCGCCGGATTCGCCGGAGTAGATGAGCCCGGCGGTGCGGGACGTCACACCGTGGGTCATCTCGTGGCCCGCCACGTCGAGCGACACCAGCGGGCTGAAGTAGCTCCCATCGCCATCGCCGTACGTCATGCAGAAGCACGGGTCGTACCAGTAGGCGTTGTTGTAATTGGTCCCGTAGTGGACGCGCGAGTAGCCAGTGTTGCCCGCGTTGTCGATGCCATTGCGGCCGTGGACATTCTTGTAATAGTCATACGTCTTCATCAGGCCGTAATGGGCATCCACACCCGCCGAGGCGCGATCCGAGTTGGTGCCGTTGCCCCAGACGTTGTCCGCGTCGGTGAAGATGGCGTTGGTGCTCGCGTCGATGGTGTAGAAGCCATTGCCGCGGGTGACGTCGCGCATCTCGAAGCCGCTGGCGATGCTGTTGGTGGCGATGGACACCGTGCCCACGTACAGCGAGTTGCCGGTGCCGATGGCGGCGGTCGTCTCGATACGGTCCCACTTGTCCAGCAGCGCGCCCGTCCGGGCGTCCACCAGCAGGTGCAGCTCCTGCGGCACCGAGAGGTCCTCGGAGATGACCTCGTAGGCCAGCGCCGGCGCCCGCTCGTGGGCGAGGATGACGAGCTCCGAGGAGACATTGCCCGTCAGCGACGCCATCTTCCGCGCGGTCTCGATGGCGTCACGCTCGGAGAGGCCCGGGCGGATGTCCATCCGGCTGAGGTCGTACGTCAGGGGAGCGCTCAGCTCCTTCAGGGTGCCGTTCGCGTTGTTGTGCACCACGAAGTCGCCACCGATGACGCGCAGCCCCCGGTGATTGCGATTGAAGCGCACGTGCTCGGCACCATCCGCATCCAGCACCACGCTGGTGGCCCGAGCCTCATCCTGGGGAGTGAGCACCTTTCCCTGGGCATTGCTCAGCGCCCGGCTGACCTGCTGTGGGTATTGCACCACCACCGGGTTCGGTGGTTGGGATTGCTGCGAGCTACTACAGGCGGCGACAGCCACCGTACAGACGCACACCATCCATGAACGGACCATTCAACGCTCCTGGCTTGGGTTCAGGGAGCAGCGGCATACGTCGGCCCTCGGCGGGCCTGCCGCGTGTCGAGCAACAATCATGGTTGTGGGCGTACCGCGGCCCCCTCTGTACACAGTTCAAACTTTTTCACACCGGAAGTGAAGTCTAGAAATGGAAGAACCGACTTCACTGTCAGAAGCTGAATTCTTTATTTCCAGTGGGTTTGAAGCGCCCGGGGCTACCGGCAGGCCGGGTCCAACAGCTCCGGCCGGTACTCGAAATGCATCGTGTCGTAGTGGTACCAGCGCCCACCCCAGATGAAGCCCTCGGCCTCGAAGGCTTCCACAATCGTGTGGGGAATCTGGTTCACCCAGCGCACCGGCTCCTTCGGCTTCGCCCACTCCCAGTAGTGCGAGCGCTTCACGTTCACGTCGATGGACACGCCGTAGGAGTGCGCGCTCTGCCGGTTCGTGTGGGCAATCTTCCTCCACACGAAGGTGCCGCCCAGGTTCTTCAGGTAGGGCGTCAGTGACGGCTCCTGCTTCACCGCCGCGTCGAGCCGCTTCGCCACGCGCTCGAAGGCCGGCGCCGCCTTGCGGTTCACCTTCAGCTTCTGCCCCAGGAAGGAGATGTCCACCACGTCCACCTGGGCCTCGGAGGCACCGTAGGTCGCGTGGAAGAGGGGATCGAAGCGGATGCGCCCCGGGTCCTCGTTCTCGCGCGTCACCGGGGTGATGGGCCCGGGGGTGTATGGAATGGAGAACGAGTCCTCCAGGTCCGGCGACTCCAGCTTCTCCTCGAAGGATTTCGTCTTCCCGTCGTCCCACGGGTACGTGGCTCCCCCCAGCCTGGCGTGCCACACACCGTCCACCTTCACCGGCTCCACCGGGTACCACTTCGACAGGCAAGCCAGCGCACGCGGCGGCGCGTCCGCCTCGGCCCCGGCGCGGCCTCCGAGCGTGAGGAGGAGCAGCAGGGTCCATGGGCTGTTCGGGCGGAGTCGCATTGGCCTATGGTGCCACGCATGCGCGCCCTCGTGCTGACCACCCTCGTCGTGTCCGCCTCCGCCCTCGCGGCGCCGCCCGCGGAGTACGTCCCCGCTCCCGCGAAGGAGATTGCCGGGTACTCGGAGACGGTCTTCCCCTGCAAGGTCTCGCCGTCCGTGGTCTGTAACGGAGAGCCGCACCTCGAATCGAAGTCGCTGCGGGAGCTGTCCCTCCTGCGCAACACCATCTACGCCCGCTATGGCTGGGCCGGCTTCCGCAAGCCCTGGCTGCGCCAGCACTTCCAGAGCCAACCCTGGTACAAGCCAGACCCGAAGTTCTCCTACAAGCGGCTCTCCCAGGTGGACCGTCGCAACGTCGAGCTCATCGCCCAGGTCGAGGCGAGCTTGAGCTACGCCGACCTGGAGCAGAGGAAGGAGACGCTCCTCGCCAGGACGGGTAGGTCCAACCTCGCGGAGCTCGGCGCCGAGGACCGCATCGAGCTGGGGCTCATCAGCCGCGCCATGGGGGACTTCGCCGTCGACGAGGGCCAGCGCGACCAGGTGGCGAGCTCGCTCGAGAGCGTGCTGGCGGTGAAGGAGCTGCGCATGCTCTCGCTGAGAGACTTGCGGCTGCTGCGCAACACCATCTACGCGCGGCGCGGGCGGCCCTTCAAATCCGAGCTGCTCCAGGAGCACTTCAAGCGCATGCCCTGGTACACGCCGGATCCGGCCTACACGGACAAGCGTCTGACCAAGACGGACAAGCGCAACATCGACCTCATCGTCCAGGTGGAGAACGAGTTCGGCGGCGCGCTCCACGACAAGGACTTCATGGTCGAGAACCCCTCGAAGGAGGGCATCGAGGAACCCGTCCCCATCGGGATGCAGGCCTGATAGGGCCTGAGCCGCCCCGGGTGGGCGACACGAAAGACAGACAAACACAGACGCCGCACCGAGCTCCGGTCAGCGGATGAGGAGGTGTCCGCCCTTCACTCTCACCTCGCTGCCGAGGTCCTCGGAGAGGCTCTGGAGGAGTTGCACCACCTCCGGGTCCTCCGTGCGCTGCGGGGGCTCGCGCAGCCCCGCCTGCAGCGGCACCGCCTCCACGTCCACCGCCGCCCCCGCTCCGTCGATGCGGAAGCGCAGCACGTAGGCGTCTCGCTCCTCCGTGCACCCGCACGCGAATGCCACGTTGCCCAGCGAGTACGCGATGATGCCTCGCCCGTGCCGCTCGATTCCCTGCGGCGTGTGCGGACCGTGTCCCAGCACCGCCGTCGCCCCCGCGTCGATCAGCCTCCCCGCCAGCCGGCGCTGGTCCTCCGTGGGCAGCAGCGCCCCCGCCCGACCCCAGTGCAGCGACACCAGCACCGGGCCCGCCTCGCGCGTCTCGCGCACTCGCGACTCCAGCGCGGACTCGTCCTCGGGGGACCAGGACTCGGGCAGCGCTCGCGCGATGAGACGGATGCGCCGGCCCCGGCGCTCCAGCTCCGCGTCCGTGGTTCCGGTGGCGGATTGAATGCCTTGCTCGCGTAACAGCGACACCGTCTCCGCCAGCCCCTGCTCTCCCTGGTCCAGCGCGTGGTTGTTGGCCAGGGAGACCGCGTCCACCCGGCCCTTCAGCCACTTCGCCGCCACCGGGGGCGCGTTGAAGCGCAGCGGGCCCGTGGGTGTGCCGTCCTCCGCCAGCCCGGACTCTCGGCCCGACTTCGTGAGGGGACCCTCGAGGTTCACGAAGCGCACGTCGCCCTGGAGCAACCGCGATAGTGGTGCCACGTGCGACTCGGAGGAGGCAGTGCCCAGGTGCAGATCGCCCGCGGCGGAGACCGTCACGGGCGCGGCGCCCAGACACAACAGCAGGAGCCCAATCATGGGCTCGAGCCTACTGCGCTCCCGGGGGTACTGGTTGACATCGGCACGCGGCGGCCCATGCTCGCGACCCCATGCGCATCCATCATCTGAACGGGACGACGTTCTGTCCGCCGGCCAGCCGTCTGCTGCTGGGCCACGAGGACGCACACCTGGTGTGCCATTGTCTGCTCATCGAGACGCACGCGGGCCTGGTGTTGGTGGACACGGCGATGGGGCTGGAGGACATGCAGGCCGAGTCCCACCGCGCCGTGCGCCGCCAGCTGGGCGCGCTGCGGCCGAGGCTGGACCCGGAGCAGACGATGGCTCGGCAGGTGGAGAAGCTGGGCTACCGGCGCGGCGACGTGCGGCACATCGTGCTGACGCACCTGGACTCGGACCATGCCGGGGGCCTGCCGGACTTCCCTCGAGCGCGGGTACACGTGTACGCGCGAGAGCACGCGGCCGCGTTGGCCAAGCGGAGTCTCATCGAGCGCATGCGCTACGTGGACATCCAGTGGGCGCACGGCCCGGACTGGAAGCTGTACGAGTCAGCTCGGGGCGAGCCGTGGTTCGGCTTCGAGTGCGTGCGTCAGCTGGAGGGTCTGCCGCCGGAGCTCCTCCTGGTCCCCCTGGTGGGGCACACGCGAGGGCACTGCGCGGTGGCGGTGAATCGGGGAGACTCGTGGCTGCTGCACGCGGGCGACGCGTACTTCCACCGAGGCGAGGTGAACGCGGAACCCCCGCACTGCCCGGCGGGGCTGCGCTTCTTCCAGAGCGTCCTGTCGGTGCTGGGACCGGAGCAGCGGCACAACCAGGAGCGGTTGCGCGAGCTGGCGCGGACGCAGGCCGGCAAGGTCCGGGTGTTCTGCGCCCACGACGAGGAGGAGTGGCGGAGCCTCGCGGGGAAGGCGGCCCCGGTGGGCACTCCGGCTACTTCTTCTTCGGAGCCGCGAACCGCTCGAGGCTAGCGGCGAAGCTCTTGCGCTCGGGGTTGAGCGGCGCGTTCAGCTGGCGCTGCTCGCGCACCGAGGGGATGGGGGACTCCTGGGGGCCTTCGAGGGCCTCCTTGTCGAAGCGGTCCTGGCCGCCGCCTACGCGGCGCAGGGGCTGCGAGCCGTAGATGCGGCGGTTGGGGTCTCTCCCTGCCATGGGACTCCTCCGGGGTCGGTGGTGCGCAGAGCATAGGCCGGAGCGGCACTGACGTGCACCTCACCACGCCCATCCCGAGGCGGCGCTGGAGTCCTACTCCGGAAGCACACCCCAGCGCTGGTGGGCCAACTCGAGGGTCCGGGCGTTCTCGGGCACCTGGCGCAGGAAGCGCTCGCGAAGAACGGGGTCCGGGATGTCGCTGGCCCGCTCCCGCACGCATTGGAGGGCTCCGCGCAGGGCGGCCTCCCCCGCGCTGGCGTCTCCTTGCGCGAAGCAGGCCTGCACCAGCGCCAAAGTGGCTGTCGGGCTGTAGCTCGATGACCTCCTGCTCCACCAGGCGCCGCAGGTGCTCCTCCAACAGCTCATTCGAGCCCTGCCGGTCCAGTAATTCCCTCACCCCGCCATACCCCAAGAAATTCGTCCCGGGCCTTTGGGGCCTCCCGTCCAGAGCCAGCACTCCGTCCGCCAACGTCACCGTCAGTCGGGGCATGCCCGGCAGAAAGGTCTTCTCCGAGCACTTCGCCCACTTCGTCGAGCAGCACGGGTCGACGAACATCCAGCTGACTCCCATCAAGGAGTACACCTGGGAGCCACTGGAACCGGGCCCATCACAGCACGTCGGGTGAAAGCTCGGCTCCAGGGCGGGCGGGCATCCTCTTGCGCTCGGGCCATTTACGAGCGATCACCCCGCCATCGGGTACCCTGTATCGGGCCCCTGCCACCTCGCATGTCCTCCTCGTCGACAGCCCCGCTCGCTCCCGAGTCGGCCCTGCTCCGCGTCGCGCCTCCCCCCGAGGAGTCGCCCCTGCGCCGCGCCGAGCTGCGCCTCAAGGAGCTCCTCGCCGAGCTCGAGGCGCTCGACACGGAGATCGACTCGCTCGGCCTGGAGCTCGAGCGCTTCGCCCGCGCCTACGAGGACGCCCTCGCCCCCTCCTTCGAGACCGTGAGCCGCTCCGAGCGTCTCCTGCGCCGGCTCCGCAACCTCCAGGACGCCGCCTCCGCCCTCACCCGCCGCCTCGAACAGCTCGCCCTGCCTCCGGCTGATCCGCAGTCGTCCGAGCACGCCGCTCCGGACTCGACCTCCGCGCGCCGCGCGCAGGCATCCAAAGATGGCACGGAGCCGTCCGCCTTCGCGGACGATGACAAAGTCTCTGACACCTTCGCCGCCGACGATGACGAAGTCTCTGACACCTTCGCCGCCGACGATGACGAAGTCTCTGACACCTCCGAGGAGGACGTCCTCGCCGAGCGCGAGAACGAGGCCGTGGCCCTCAAGCGGCTCCATCGCCGGCTGGCCCGCCTGCTCCACCCGGACCTGGCGCAGTCGGACGAGGAGCGCACACGGCTCGACTCCCTCATGGCCCGCGTCAACGTGGCCTACGAGGCGGGTGATCGCACCACGCTGGAGCTCATCGCCGCCAAGGTGGGCGCTGGCGACACCACCGACTCGCTCACGGACGAGGAGCGCCTAGCGCACCTCGAGCGCCGCATCCGCATCCTCTCCACTGCCGCCCACTCCCTGCGCCAGCAGCGCGAGAGCCTGCGCTCCACCGCCACCGCCCGCCTCCACGAGGAAGCCTCGCGCCGCGCCGCCGAGGGCCGCGACTACCTCGCAGAGACTCGCGCGGAGATGGACGAGGAGCTCCACGGGCTCGCCCAGGACGCTCGTGCCCGCCTGCGCCAGCTCGAGCGCGCCGCGCGCACCCTCACCTCCCTCAGGAACAAGCGCATGTCCACGCTCGCCGAGAACGGCAAGGGCCGCAAGCTCCGCGCCTTCGACCCTGTCCTGGAGAGCCCCCTGGTGCGTCAGGGCGTGCTCCGCCTCGAGCGCCAGCGCGCCACGCCCGCCGCTCGCGAACTCGCCCGCCGCCTCGAGGACACCGTCTCCCAGGAGCCCTGGCAGGTCTCCCTCACCCTCATGGCCTTCTTCGCCGAGGCCGCTGGCCGCCCTCCTCCGGGGCTCGACTCCAGCGAGTCCTGGGCCGAGCGCTATGAGTTGCTGCGCGAGCTCGACATGCCCGAGGCGCCCTCCTTCGACGAGGCCCTCACCCGGCTGCCGCGCCACCTGGAGCTGGGCATGCGCGCGATGAAGAAGGAGGTGCGCTTCGGCCTCCAGCTGCGGGACGCCGAGCTGCTCGCCGCCGTGCCCCTGGCGCTCCAGCGCGCGGACGTGGCCGAGCGGGGCCGCTCCGTGCTCTCCGTCCTCGGCCCCCAGGAGCAGTGCAAGCGCTGCGGCGAGGAGGTGCTCCTCCAGCACCTGCTGCGCACCCGCGGGCTCGACGAGCTCAACGGCATGCTGTGCCCACTGTGCGCCCACGTGCAGAAGAGCTACTGGCTCTACAGCCGCTCCGAGGGCCAGGAAGCCCTGCTACCCCACGCGCTGCGGCTGCACACCGTCGTCGAGCAGGGCGTGCGGCTCGCGGGCACCACCGTGGGCTTCCAGTTCCTCCCCGAGGAGCGCGAGGCCCTCACCGCCGCGCAGCTCCTCCAGCGCTTCGTGGACCTGTACCTCCAGCCCTACGGTGTGGAGTTGGAGCCCGTGCACCTGCGGCTCGTGCAGGGCGGCAAGGCGCTCGAGGCCGAGGCACCCGTGGGCAGGGGCGCCCTCACGTTGAAGCTGGCACCCGAGGCCGCCACCTCCGAGAAGCAGGTCCTCGAGCTGCTGCGCTCGCGCATCGAGCGGCGCTTCCGTCCCGACGCCACCCGGTGACACCGGACTGAAGGCCTCGCGCCTGGATTCAGCACTCGCGGGTTGACAGTTGCTCGATGAAGCCCGCGATTTGCCCCGGGGGACTCCCATCGCGAGCATGCGCGCCCTTTTTCACGGGAGCTGTTCGCCATGAATTGGAAGTACCTCACCCGAGCATCCCTGCTCGGCTGCATCCTCACGCTGCTGGGCTGCCACACCTCGCCAGGGAACTCAGATGGCCCGGATGCCTCGACCGGGACCGATGCTGGAACCGACGCCTCGACTCCCGATACCGATTCGGAGTGGGACGGCGGCTATGTCCCGCTCGAGGAGAACGGCAACTCCTTCGACCCCGGGCGGCTGTCGCCCTGCCGCTTCGCGGCCAGCGGCGGTGGCGGCTGTGACTTCAACACGTTCGACCTCTCGGCGTGCGACCAGGGCTCGCTCGCGAACGCGGGCACCGAGGGCGAATACATGCTGACGCTCCGCGAGCAGGGCCCGGACCCCGACGGCGAGTTCTACTACACCGAGGCCGCCGTCCTGACGCTCAGCGGCGACGGTGGCACCTCGTACCTCAATGGCGTGGCCGCCACCGAGGTGCGCCAGGGGAATGCGCGGCTGTTCTCCACCACCACCCTCAAGCCGGATGGTAGCTCGCTCCGCTACGCGGCCGTCACCTGCGAGGCGCCCCAGGCCCCCGAGTTCACCGGCTGCTACACCAACTGCCGCAACGGCAAGCTCCTCTCGCTCTCCACCTTCAAGTCCGAGCGGATGAAGTGGCGCGCCGGTGAGTCCGAGGCCTCCGGTCTGGAGCTCGTCTCCGAGAGCCATGTGGAGCAGGGCCACCCGGTGGATGTCTATGTCACCAAGGGCTACGCCTACGTGGTGGCCATCGACTCCATGGGGCAGACGGGTGGCCTCACCGTCTTCGACGTGAGCAACAAGGCCGCGCCCGTGAAGGTGAAAACCATCCACATGGAGAACGACAGCTACTGGAACGCCGCGTGGGCCAAGGGGGACGCGCTCTACGTCGCCAGCGCCGACCGGGGCGTGCTCCTCTTCGACATCACCCACCCGGCGGACCCGAAGCTGGTGCGCAACCTGCCCGGTGGCAGCGGCAGGGTCAACAACCACACCCTCTTCATCGAGGGCGACCGCCTCTATGCCACCACCAACAACTCGGTGAGCATCTTCGATGTCTCCACGCCGCTCGCGCCCGTGGAGCTCAACCGCTACGCGCCCGTGAGCGAGTTCCCAAACTCCCCGCACGACATGCTCGCCGTGGGAGACCGGCTCTACGTCAACAACGCCATCGCGGGCTACGTCGTGGCCGACGTGAGCAACCCGAGCGACATCCGCACGCTCGGCCAGTTCGACTACCCCGGGCAGTACAGCCATGCGAACGCGGTGGGTACCTTCGCCGGCCGCACCATCGCCTTCGTCGGTGGCGAGGGCCCGTTCGAGCACCTGCGCGTGCTCGACGTCACCGACCCCGCGAACATCGTGAAGATTGGCGAGTTTCAGCTGCGGCCCACCGTCTCCATCCACAACATGCTGCTGGTGGGCAAGAAGCTCTACATCTCCTGGTATCAGGAAGGCGTCCGCGTGCTGAACGTCGCCAACCCCACGAAGCCCACCCAGGTGGCCTACTACAACACCTGGCGAGAGACCGACCCGCACCGGGGCCAACACCTGGACGGCGCCATCGGCATCCGCATCCCCGGGGATGGCTACATCTACGTGGTGGACACCTCGCGCGGGCTGCTCATCCTGCGCGAGAAGTGAGCAGCGTTCCGCCACGTGAAGCGGGACTGAAGGCTTCGCCTCTGGCTCCACCTCTCATGGGTTGACAGTTGCACAATGGAGCCCCGGTTTGCATTCCGGGGCTCCCTCCGCGAACCTGCGTGTCTTTCTTCGCGGGAGCTGTTCGCCATGAATTGGACGCGCTTCACTGGGGCTTCGCTGCTCGCCTGCGCCCTCACCCTCCTCGGCTGCCCACCGGCATCGGAACCCACCGGGCCCGATGCCTCCACTCCTGACGCCAGCACCGGCTCCGAGTGGGATGGCGGCTATGTCCCGCTCGAGGAGACGGGCAACTGGTCTGGCGACCCGGGCGCGCTATCGCCCTGCACCTTCGTCCCCAAGGCGTCGGCCGGTGCCTGCGGTGAGCGCACCAACTTCGACATCTCGGCCTGCGATCAGGCAAGCCTCGCCAACGCGAGCACCGAGGGCGCGTACATGATGCTCAGCCGAGGGGGGGACCCAGGCGGCGAGTGGTACTACGTCAGCGCCGTTGGCCTCACCCTCTTCTCCGATGGAGGCACACCACTCCTCAACGGCGAGCCCGCCACCGAGACACGGGAAGGCAACGCCCGGTTCTTCTCCACCCTCACCACGTTGCCGGATGGTGGCACCCGCCGCGCCTCGCTCATCACCTGCGAGGCGCCCCAGGCCCCCGAGTTCACCGGCTGCTTCACCTACTGCCGCAACGGTAGGACCCTGTCCCAGGAGACCTTCAAGTCCGAGCGGCTGAAGTGGCGCGCCGGTGAGTCCGAGTCCTCCGGCCTGGAGCTCGTCTCCGAGAGCTACGTGGCGCAGGGCTACCCGGTGGATGTCTATGTCACCAAGGGCTACGCCTACGTGGTGGCCGTCGACCTCATGGGGAAGAAGGGCGGCCTCACCGTCTTCGACGTGCGCGACAAGGCCGCGCCCGTGAAGGTGAAGACGATCCACATGGACGGCGACTCCTACTGGAATGCCGCGTGGGCCAAGGGGGATGCGCTCTACGTCGCCAGCGCCGACCGGGGCGTGCTCCTCTTCGACATCACCGACCCGGCGGATCCGAAGCTGGTGCGCAACCTGCCCGGTGGCAGCGGCAGGGTCAACAACCACACCCTCTTCATCGAGGGCGACCGCCTCTATGCCACCACCAACAACTCGGTGAGCATCTTCGATGTCTCCAAGCCCCTGGAGCCCATCGAGCTCAACCGCTACTCGCCCTTCAACCAGGCCCCGCACGACATGCTCGCCGTGGGGGACCGGCTCTACATCAGCTATGGCGTGTCGGGCTTCGTGGTGGCCGATGTGAGCAACCCGAACGACCCCCGCATGCTCGGCATGTTCGAATACCCCGAGCAGTTCAGCCACGCGAACGCGGTGGGCACCATCGGCGGCCGCACCATCGCCTTCATGGGCGGCGAGGGCCCCGGCGAGCACCTGCGCGTGCTCGACGTCACCAACCCCGCGAACATCGTGAAGATTGGCAAGTTCCAGCTCCGGCCCACCCTCTCCATCCACAACATGCTGCTGGTGGGCAAGAAGCTCTACGTCGCCTGGTACCAGGAGGGCGTGCGCGTGCTGGATGTCTCCAACCCCACGCAGCCCACCCAGGTGGCCTACTACAACACGTGGCGGGAGACCGACCCGGGACGCGGTGACTACTTCGATGGCTCCATCGGCATCCGCATCCCGGGGGATGGCTACATCTACGTGGTGGACACCTCGCGCGGGCTGATCATCCTGCGCGAGAAGTGAGCCACACAGCGGGGCTCAGCCCTGCTGACGGCCCTCGATGGCGCACAGGAGGATCGCCGCCGCGATGCCCAGGCGGCGGTCCAGCTTGCTAGACGTGTCCGCGGAGTAGTCGAGGGAGATCTTCTGGATGAAGGGATTGAAGTGCTGCCGGAAGGTGAAGACCGGCGCACCGCCCACCGCGCCCTGGAAGGTCTGCGGCACCAGGTTCGTGAGGAAGCGCCGCACGATGGCCAGCACCATGCTGTCCTCCTGGATGGTGCCCACCTCCCGGTCGTTCACGTCCAGGATGAGCCACTCGTCACGCAGGATGGACTTGAGGCCCTTGCGGCGCAGCGCCCCCACCTTCTGCCCCGACGCCGTGTCCGTGACGTCGTACGTCGCGCTGATGTCCAGGATGTTGCGCGCCTTGATGGAGAGGACCTCCTGCGTCATGTCCTCGCCCGTGAAGACGCGCAGGTCCTCCTTCAGCTTGAAGGCCTTCATCTTCGAGTAGAAGGCGACGTTGCCCGCATCGTCGTAGATGTGGAACGCCCCGCCGAAGATCTTGAAGAACTTGCGGCGGATCATGTAGCGGCTCTGGCCAAAGCGGCCAGCGGCCAGGTCACTGTTCGGGCGGTGCTGCAGAGCGCTCGTCACGGGTCCCCCTGGAGGTAAAACGTTGAGGGCCCACGTATAGCGCATCGCGCCATTTATTCGAAAATAGTTCACTCCTGGTGGAACGAGGCCCCGAGGATCGCGCCTTGACCCGAGCCCGCCCAGAGGCGCTCATGGCGGCCATGTCCACGCTCGCCCTCCTGTGCCTCACCCTCGTCACCGCCACGCCCGATGCGGGAACACCCGCCGCGGGAACCTCCGCCACGCCCACGGCCGCGGTGAACGCCGTGCTCGATGACTGGCACAAGGCCGCGGCCCAGGCGGACGAGGCCCGCTACTTCAGCCACTTCACCCCGGACGCCGTCTTCCTGGGCACGGATGCCACCGAGCGCTGGACGCGCGACGAGTTCCGCGCGTGGGCCAAGCCGTACTTCGCGAAGGGCAAGGCGTGGAGCTTCACGTCCGTGTCACGGCACGTGAGCTTCTCGAAGGACGGCTCGGTGGCCTGGTTCGACGAGGCGCTCTCGACGCCCAACATGGGCCCCGCCCGAGGCTCGGGCGTGCTCGTGAAGGACGGGGGCGCGTGGAAGATCGCCCAGTACAACCTCTCGCTGCCCATCCCGAACGACCTGATGAAGGAGTTCAAGGAGCGCATCGAGGCCCACGCGAAGCAGCAGCAGGGCAAGTAGTCCGCCCGAGCGCCTCTCAGAAGTCGTCCACGGGGTCCGGGTAGACCTCTTCCTCGTCCTCTTCCTCTTCGTGCCGCGCGCCCCGGCCCTTGGGCTCGGGAGGAGCGGACTCGGGCCCCACCACGTACCACTGCCGGCCCTGCTGCACGCGCTTGAGCAGCCCCTCCTGCTCCATGGCCGCCAGCAGCTTCGTGAAGGACGAGAAGCCGTGGTCCCGCTCGTCGAAGTCCGGCTCCTTGCGGACGATGGCTTCCTTGATGATCGACGGGTTGAGCACGCCCGTGGTCCGCGCGAGCAGCCGCTGCACCACCTCCACGACGCTCTCGGGCACTTCGATCTTCTGCGCCTCGGCCTTGCCCTTGGGCCCGTGCGCCTGCTCCTTCCCCTGGCGCTCGCCGCCGCCCTGCCCCTTGCCCTGCTTGCGGCCCCGCGCGCCCTCGTCCTGCTCGTGGGCGCGCTTGTCCTTCTCCTTGTCCTTGTCGGCGCGGGTGCGGGGGCGCAGGTAGATGAACTCGTCGCAGGCCTTCACGAAGAGGGGGCTGGTGGCCTCCTTCACCGCGAGCCCGATGAGCTGCTTGCCGTTCTCGCGCAGCTTGTACGCGAGCGGGCAGAAGTCGCTGTCCCCCGAGGCGATGGCGAACGTGTCGATGTGCTCGCGCGCGTAGCACAGCTCCAGCGCGTCGATGACCAGGCGCATGTCCGCCCCGTTCTTCCCCGAGCGCGTCGAGGGCGGCACGTCGATGAGCTCGACACCGAACTCGTGCAGGTTGCCCTTGGCCTCCTTGAAGCGGGACCAGTCACAGTAGGCGCGGCGGAACACCACCTTGCCACGCTCCAGCAGGCGATCCATCGCGGGCTGGAGGTCGAAATTGCCAGCGGTGAACCCGGTGTTCGTCACCAGGTTCTCGAAATCGAGGAACAGCGCGATGCGGTGTTCTTTCTTCGTATCCAAAAAAGCCTCGGAGATGCATGCCGCCTTCCTGGCGGCGGGGAGAGGGAACGCTCGCTCGGAGACTGCTCCGGCGCGCGCCTCCCGGGGCGTACCCTACTCCCAACCCGGACCGGCGCCTTCAACTTCCTGGTGAATCAGCGTCCGAGTGTCTCGCAGAAACGCTCCAGTCTCGCGAGCGCGTCGGGCATGTTCGTGCGGCCCAGTCCCAACCGGAAGTGATTGCCCGGGAAGTCATACACATCCCCCGGCAGCAGCAGCACGCCCTCCTTCTCCACCAGCCGCTGGCAGAACTCCGCCACCGGTCCGCCCTTCAGCAGCTTCGGGAAGGCGACGCTCCCCGCCTTCGGGCGCACCCAGCGGAACATATCCGCCCTCCGGACGAAGAAGTCATCCAGCACCGCCAGGTTGCGCGTGAGAATCTCCTGGCTCCTCGCCAGCACCCGCTCCTTCGCCCTCAAGGCGATGAGCGACAGCACCTCGCTCGGCGCCGCGTTGCAGATGGTCGTGTAGTCCTTGTACGCCGCGCACCTCGCCAGCAGCGCCGGGTCCCGCACCGCCAGCCACCCCACCCTCAGCCCCGCCATCCCGAACGCCTTCGACATCACGCCGAGGCTCACTCCGCGTCCCGACAGCTCCACCGCCGCGGGCAGGGTGTCTCGCGGCTCGTACTCGAGCAGACGGTACACCTCGTCCGCCAGCACGTACGCGCCCCGCTCCTCCGCCAGCGCGAACAGCCCCTTCCACGTCTCCGCGTCCGGCAGCGCCCCCGTCGGGTTGTGCGGGAAGTTCGCCACCACCAGCTTCGTGTTCGGCCTCAGCTCGCGCTTCAGAGCCTCGAGGTCCAACTTCCAGCCGTCCTCCTCGCGCAGCCTCAGCAGCGACACGTCCGCGCCCGTCGCCTTCGCCACCTCGTAGAGCGACTGGTAGCCGGGCCACGTCACCACCGCGTGGTCCCCGGGCCCCAGCAGCACGTTCGTCAGGACGAAGACGGCCTCCTGCGCTCCGGCGAATGTCAGCACGTGCTCCGGCCCCACTCCGCGGTACAGCCGGGCGAGCTCCTCGCGCAACACCGGCAGGCCCGTGGACTCCGTGTAGCCCAGCGACAGCCGCTCCCACCGCTCGCGCCCGTCCGCGTCCGCCAGCGCGAGCACCTCGCTCATCCGCCAGCCCTCGATGTCCGAGCTGCACAGCAAGTGCGGCGCGGTGAACTCCCACTTCGCGAAGTAGCGCTCGAGCTTGAAATCTGGAATCCGCATACCGCGCTCGCTACCGCGAGCCGAGCCGCTTTGCAAAGTGGGCAAGGCGCTCGAGCTGCACGGGCGCCGCCTACCCTGGCTCGCTCCCGGAGGCCGGGGGGAGCGTGGCGGCCAGGGGCTTCTCGGGTCTCGCGAGCAGCACCACCGCCGTCAGGATGAGCAGGCCTCCCACGCCCTGCAGCAGGCTCAGCCGCTCGTCCAGCACGAACGCGCCCAGCAGCACCGCCACCAGCGGCTCCACCGTCGACAGCAGCGACGTCACCACCGGTCCCACCCGCTCCATCCCCGCGAAGAACGTCAGCACCGCCACCACCGTGGAGAACAGCGAGAGCGCGCCGATCGCCATCCACCCCTGCGCCGTCTGCGGCCACGCCGGCCCCTGCGCCGCCATCAGCAGCCCATACACCACTCCCGCCGAGCCCAATATCACCGTGGACGCCGCCAACGGCCCCGCCGACCCCGCCACTCGCGCGCTCGTGAAGACATACACCGCGTACACCAGCGCGGCCATCACGCCAAACACGATGCCCTTCGCGCTCGCGCCTCCATTCAGGTCGATGGTCAGCGCCGTCCCCCCGAGCGCCAGCACGATGGCCATCGCGCGCACCCGAGACATCCGCTCACCGTCCACCACCACCGCCAACAGCGCCACCAGCGCCGGGAACAGGTAGAGCAGCAGCGACGTCAGCCCCGCCGAGGCGTGCTTCAGCGCCGTGAAGTACGCCAGGCTCTGCCCCACGTAGCCCACCGCGCCCAGCAGCACCAGGCCGCCCAGGACTCGCCCTCGAGGCAGTGGCGTCCGCCGCACCAGCATCACCGCGCCCAGCACCAGCGCCGCCGATGAGAAGCGCAGGAACAGCACCGTGGGCGTGTTCGCCCCCGACGCGTACGCCACCCGCCCGAAGATGCCCAGCGCTCCGAACGATGCGCCCGACAGAAGAATGAGCAGGATGCCCACGATCCGATTCATGAGGAGCGCCGAGTTAGCACACTTCCGCCTCCTCCTTTCCAACACGACGCATGGCCGCACTGGCTCCCGAACGACGCTTGCGCCGCTCCCCCGGCTCCCTCTCGTCCCTGGCGGCATGATCCGGGTTGCAGGGCTTCTCGGAGTCTCTGAAGTTGAAGGGGGGGGCAAGCACCCCCAGCGTCAGCAGCACGGCACAATGGAGAGTCCCAGGGAGAGCCCTACCAACCAAATACCCGCTCAGTCCGACAGGGTTGACAGGACAGCACTCGGCCATGGAAGGTGTCCCAACCTCCTTTCTGGGTAGTCAGTGCCCCGGGCTCTCTTCCCGGGAGGTTGCCGTTTCAAGGGACACTCCGCATGGCGAAGGACTACGCACCCGTCGCCCGGAAGCGCCCTGACGGGGACAACCTCGGCACATTCTCGTACAGGTGAGGAGGTGCAGCATGTCCACTCGTCGTGGTGATGCATCCACATCGTGCGCACGGCCGCCCCCAACAGTGGCAACGACCCATCTTCCGGCGCGCACGTGCGAGCACCTGGTCGAGCCGAATCCCGGCTTCGGACCACCGGCGCCGAGGCAGTCAAGCACCAGCACAGGACCAGTGGTTTCGGCGCTCAGCCGGTGGGAGCCGAAGTGGGCCGGAGACATCCAGGCCCTCCTGATTGCAAGCTGCCTCGTGGCCAGCATGAGCGCGGCCGGCGAGGAGTTGAGACGAGTGAAAGTCACTCTCTCAGCCGAAGCGCATTCGCGTTCGGAAGCATTCAGCCCCCGCCTGGAAGACTGGCAGGGGGGTGTGCTCTCTCTCCGGGTGGTGGACCCCGGGCTCCTCGTGGTGGAGGCTGGCGATGAGGTCATCGCCGCGGGCGCGCTGAACTGGGGGGAGGACAAGCAGCTGCGGGTAGATCCGCTCAAGGCCCGCGCGCCAACACCGTTGCCCCGGGTCGTGAGCCACGAGCCAGGCCGGGAGGAAGTGGAGATAGACATCCCGGAGGGGATTGGCGCCGGAGCGATGCTCACCCTCACCTATGAGTGGAGCTGGGACTACCGGGATCAGCCCGCCCTGGTGCGCACCTGGCGCATCCCCCCCATGGAGGACATCCCGCCAGAGTGGCTGGAGGACGAGCAGGTTGAGACGGAGCGGGAGGATACGCCGGAGCAGGGGGAAGACGGCGCACGAGCCCTCCTCTCGGAACAGGAGGATTCCTTCCCCGTACAAATGGATCCACAGCGGCCCGAGTTGCTCTGGGTTGCTGGGTACGCCTCGCGTGAGGAGATAGCCTCGCGACTCTTCGGAGATGGTGCGGCGGCGAACGCTTTCGACATCGAGCCCCGAGCGCCTCCCTCCAACACAGTGGAAGGCCTCCAGGTCTGCGTGCGCGTGCGCCACCCGCCAGCGCTCGTGCCGGAGGTGCTCGCCACCATGCGCCGTGCCCTGGAGGCGCAGCTGGAGGCGGATGTCGCTTGGAGCCGCTCCCAGCTCTCAGTGGCCTCCCTGGACAGGGCCGGGGCCACCGCATTGGTGGAACGCGGCCTGCGTTGGGCTCAACGCTCGGACATTCTGGACGGGGCCGGGCAGAGCTACTTCGACCGATACCTCCAGGCGCTCGAACCCCTGAGGAACGAGTCGCAGCGCGGGCACATCCTCGGAGAGGCCTCCGAGCCCCTGCGGAAGGCCATCGCTCTGCGCTCCAAACGCTTCAAGGCGAGCGACAGCGTCAAGGATGGTCCGCCCGTCCTCGCCCCGGGCAGCGTGGTGGGCCGCTTCTATTTCTCCGACGGCTCTAGCGTCCAGGTGCGAACCCTGCTGCTGCTCACCGAAGAGACCTCCCTGGAGCGTGCGGAACTGCGAGTGCGTAACCTTCCTCGCGACACTCCGCGCGTCATCATCCCCGGGGAGGACGGGCGGTGGCGGGGCTATAGCGCCGAATTCAACACCGTCGCGGGGGCGCCCGAGCCACTCGAGCACCCCGAGGGCAATGCCTACTGGTACTACCCGGGCACGCTCCTCATTCGACCGGGAGACTGGCGGCCGGGGCTGGGGGCCGGTACGGGCGAGTTGGCGGCCCTGCGACGGGAGCTACTCCAGACAGCCCTCGCCACGGCGACACCGCAATCGCCCCAGCCCCTTGTCGCCCTCGATCATGACGTGCTCTCCCTGCTCACTCCGAACGAGCGCCTGGGCGTCTTCAACACCCTTCTCACGGGCCCTGCGCTCACCTCCGACATCAGGGAGGATGCGGTGCATCTGCTGGCGCGTGTGCTGCTGTCCACGCCCGACCGGGAGTTTCCCCCCTTGGAGCGCAGGCTCACTTCGAGTGGGGCGCTGGAGAAGCTGCTCGGCAGCAACGCCCCGGAGTACAAGGTGTTGCTGGGACAGGCCTTCACCCAGAAGGCGCTCGCCTCGTTTCCCCTCAGGCTGGAGCTCCTGGAGTCCCTGCCCACCTTCCACCTGGGGCGCGAGGGAGAGACGACACACCTGCTCAACGTCCCCTCTGGGCTGGTGCCCACGGTGTTGGTGGCGTCGGAGGCATGGGCGGCGCAGCAGGGAGTGCACCTGGGAGCAGAACCCGCTCTGCCCGGAGAAGCGGTGGGGCCCTCCCAGCGCATGGCCCTGTACTTCCAGCAGGTGCAGCAGGAATTCAAGGCGCGCTACCTCCCCTCCGTGGACGAACTGCCGCGCAGCCGGGCCCTGCACCCGCTGGACTGGGTGCGGGTGAAAGTACACGGGCCACAGCCGCGCACGCACCTGATGACGGCCATGGAACTGGCCCTGCTTGCTTCAACCCCGGACACGTCGCTTCTCTGGTCGACTGTGGGCCGCATCAGTGAGATGCACATGGTGTACGGCGCCGTGTCGGCCCTGGCGCGGGCGCCGCTGTTGACAGGAGCACCAGCCACAGCCGCGCAAGGGAGCATGCTGGCGGGGGCGCGCGGAGCGGCGGTACGCCTGTTCGTGGGCCGCATGTCGTTGGTGACGACCCTGGCTGTGGTGGACACGTACCGGGACGAGCTGTCGCAGACGCCAGAGGGACGGGACTTCCTCGCGGTGCATGACCTGGCCATGGTGGCGCTGGCCGGTAGGGACATCTACAAGCTCACCACCTCGGGTATAGGACGCGAGCTGGTACACCGGGGAGGGCTGGCGTTGAGCGCGGCTGGCGCCCGGGCCTCGTCCGGACTGCGCGAGTCGGTGGAGTCCATCCAGGCCCTGGTGAAAACGCTGGAGCGGATGCTCGCCGAGGGCAAGGCCGTTGCGACACCGGACGGACTGCGGTTTTCCCTTCCTGGCGGCGTCGAGGCCTTCAAGCAGGCCTTCTTCGCCGTCCGGGGGGAGATGGCCGCCGCACGCGCCCTCGGTGGCATTCGCGGCGCGGGGCTCGCGGCCGAGGAGGCCGAGAAGACGCTGGAAACGTTGAAGCTACTCGCGGCGGAGAGCCAGGAGATGGGGCTCGCCTACAACGCCGTGGCAAGGCGCGCGGCGGCCCTGCCTGCAAACAAAGCTCAGGCCTACCTCGCCGCGGTGGAATCGTTGCGCTCCTCTGCCCGCAGCAACGTGAAGCAGGCGCTGGCACAGCTACTGAAGCGTTCGGGCTCACGGAGCCTTGCGGATCCACATGCCTTTCTGAAGGAGGCCGAGTGGCTCGTCAGCCACCCAGAGCTGGAAGCCGAGGCAGCTGCCGAATTGGCGAGGAAGGCATGCAGGGGCAGCGTGGACCTGGGCTGGCTGCGCTCGACAGGGCTGACCATGGAGGACCTCAACTTCATGGCCAGGAACGAGAAGATGGTTTGGGGACTCTTCCGACGCGCAGCGGCGGAAGCGGGGAACCTGAAGCTGCAGCTGCAAGCGCGTGAGCAACTCCGCGGCGTCGCCGTGGAGATGCTGACAGAGCGCAATGCGCAGAAGCTCTTCCCGGGCTTCCGGCTGACCGGGTGGCAGGTGAAAATGAAAGAGGGGCATGTCATCGACAACGAGCTGACAGCGATGGGGGGCTCGCGGCTTCAACATGGGGTGGAAGCAAAGGGCTGGAACGAAAACCGATGGCGCCAATCGCTGGACACCTGGAGGGCCAAACAGGGCACCAAGAAGCTCAATGAAGCGCAGGAGGCACTCGCAGAGAAGCTCCAGCACCTGCTTGACCAACTCGCGGACGCGGGGAAGGCCCCCCGAGGCAAACCGTTCCTCGTCGTTACCGACAAGCTGAGTGGGCCGACCAGAGACAAATTAGATAGATTCCTGGAGAGACATGCGCCAGGTACGCAACTCATCCAGGTCGAGGAAGCGGAGATCCTGAACAAGACGAAGCAGTTGCGCGCGGCACTCAGGCTGCCGGAGGGCTTGTCCGGAGGTGCGCCATGAGCCGGTGGCATCTCTGGGCGGTCCTGGCTCCAGGTGAGCCCGCCCGACTGGAAAGCCGAGCCCTGGGCATCGTGATGCCGGATTGGGACGAAGAGGACGGAGAAGAGCTTCCCTTCGAGGTCATTCCGGGCAGTGGTCGCTACCACGCCATTGTGGGTACGGACCCCAGTGACGTGGGCGCCGAGATGCAACTCGCCGAAGAACTGTCACTCGAATGTGATGAGCCCGTGTACTCGATTGAGCGCGCCAACGATCCGTGGACCGTCATGTCGTGGCGGAATGGTGCGCTAGAAGTCCTTGAGGTGGGCCCAGAAGCCCTGGCGAAGTCCCTCGGCTGTCCACTGCCAGAAAGCGAGAGCCCAGCGGACTCGCCCGCGAGGAAGCCGCTGCAGACTGTCGCATTGGCAGAGGGAGTCCATGAACAGGAGGCTCGCCGCGCGTTGGAAGAAGACGCCGGCGAGCCACTCCCTCCAGGGCACTACCGACTTGAGGACTCGCCGCGTGGACTCCTCATTGCCAGCGGCACAGGAGACATAGGGTATGCCGACATGACTGTGTCGGAGCGGTTCCCTCATGCAACTGTGTATGCAGTCACTGCTTCGCCGAATCTGGAGATGTTCTTTGTTACCGTTTTTCGCAAAGGCGAGAGTATTGAGAAATTCGCGCAGCCGAAGCCTGCGATTTCGTCTCGGCCAACCGTCAACGAAATCAAGGGCGAGCGCTCACCCGAGCGGATTCTCGCGGCTCTGGGTATCCCAGCGGAGTGGTTCCGGAATGAATGACGGGTGCCGAGGCGGCCTCGCCCTGGCCCCGGACACCCTCCAGATGGGACGCGGAGCTCTCGGGTATCCAACGCCTCAGCGCATGAACAGCAACGCCAGCACCCCCAGCGTCAGCAGCACCGCGGCCACCACCAGCACCACCTTCGCCACCGACACCGGCGCATCACCCAGCACCACGCCCGCGTCCTGCCCGTGCACTACCACCCGGTACAGCTTCTTCCGGTACCGGTACGCCAGCACGTACGCCGGCAGCGCGTAGCGCTTCGTCTCCAGGCTGGAGAGCACCACCGCCACGTGCACCTTGCGAAAGCGCCTGCCCGGAATGTGCTCGCGCTCCACCCGCTCGCGCGCCACCGACTCCACCGCCGCCAATATCTGCCGCCTCGCCCCCGAGCGCGTCACGTCGAAGCGCTCCACCTGCGCGTCCTCCGGCCCTCGCGCCTCGCCCTCCGCGCTCCCCATCTGGTAGGCCCCCGAGAGCTGCTCGCACTCGCGCTCCGACAGGCCTCGCGACGCGGACACGAGGACGTCCTGGAACGTCACGTCCGCCTGCCCCGCATGCGGCGCCCACGACGAGCGTCCACTCCCCGCGTCCGAGTCCGCCGCCCAGCTCACCCGCGCCCCCGCGCTGAAGCCCCACGCCGGCCACCACATCGGCCTCAGGGACTCCAGCGCCGCCGCCGCCGCCAGGTCCGACGGCCGGAAGAAGCGCCGCTGCGCCAGGAAGCCCACCAGCGCCTGCCTCGCCGCCGCCGCGTCCACCGTGAAGGGCAGGAAGGCCTCCGCCTGCTCCAGTGGATCCGCCGTCGTCTCCACGTGCATCACCGACGCGCAGAACGCGCACCGCGGCGCCTTCACCTCCGCCGAGTACTCCAGCGATGCCCCGCACGTGCCGCACCGCACCACCTTCGCCTGCTCCCTCACCGCCGGCAGCACGCCCCGCTCCCGCGGCTCCCCCACCGCCAGCCCGCAGATGGGACAGCGCAGGTCCCCCACCTCCAGCGCGCTCCCGCACCGCTCGCACCCCGTCACCGCCGCCGCCGTCATGGCCGGCCTCCCCGGCTCAGCAGCAGGTACATCAGCAGCCCCAGCACCGCCGCGCCCAGCACCGTCAGCGCCACCTTCACCCAGGAGAGGGGCACCTTCCCGAACACCTCGCCCGACTGTCCATTCACCACCACCCGCAGCGGCGGCTTGTCCGGCGCATAGCGCGCTGCCAGCACCCAGACGGGCACCAGGCACACGTCCAGCGACTCCGACTCCAGCCGCGTGTCGTGCTTCAAGTCCCGGTGCGAGTCCCCCGGCATGAAGGACTCGAGCCTCCGGCCCACCTTCTCCAGTGCCTCCTCGCGCGCCAGGCCCAGGCACTCGTCACGCGACAGCGACGGCTCCTCCGCCACCCACCCGGCCACCAGCGCCGGCTCGTAGCGCGCCAGCACCCTCAGGTCGAAGGGCTCCAGCTTCTCCAGCTCCACGTTGGACAGCCCCCGCGAGGCCGTCACCAGCACG
Source organism: Vitiosangium sp. GDMCC 1.1324 (assembly GCF_003044305.1). GTDB lineage: Bacteria > Myxococcota > Myxococcia > Myxococcales > Myxococcaceae > Archangium. Next base: position 156,238 of record NZ_PZOX01000013.1, read on the forward strand.
TCCGGCACGTACTCGGCATGCTCCCCGTGCAGCGAGCGCCACTCCGTCTTCGTCACCGTGCGCGTCTTGGTGACCGTCTTCCCGTTCTCCGTCGTCGTGTACGTCTCCGTCTCCGTGTAGTCCTCGCCGATGGAGACGCTGTACCGGGACATGGCCAGCGCGCTGTAGAGGTACGCCGGCACGTACACCCCTCGCACGTCCTGCAGCGACGCCCGCTTCAGCCCCGAGTGGCTCCACGGATTGCGCGTCCTCAGCCAGTGCTTCACCCGCTCGCCCGCGGCGGGGTGCGTCAGCGCGAAGCCCAGCGCGAAGGTGGGCGTCGGCCTGTCCACGCTCGGCGGCCGCTCCACCACCGAGGGCGCCGCGCAGTATGGGCATACAGTCGTGCGCAAACCTTCCGCCACCACCAACTCCGCTCCACATGATTGGCACCGTAAGTTCATCTCAGGCTCCTCCCGTGCGCGCGCGAGCCATCGCCCTTAGCATCGCATTCCCCTCAACTTTCCCCCCGAGTTGAGGTACATTCACCCACCCTTGCTCCGATTTCACTCCATCAGCGCCCAAGACGGAATGTCGCTGTCCGTCAGCACCGGCTTCGCGGCCCGGAGCGGCGAGCTCCCGCCCGCCACGGTCGACGGCAGCCTGTGGCCTGTGCTGATGGTGAAGTTCGGGCGGACCGGCACGATGAGGGACCTTGAGGCGTACCTGGCGCACCGGGCCGCGTGGCTGGGGCGGTGCGAGCCGCACCTGTGCATCATCGACGCGCGCGAGGTGAACCTGCCCTCGATGCAGTTGCGCCAGCGTTACACCGATTGGCTCACCGAGCACGAAGCCGCGCTGCGCCAGTGGATGCTGGGAACGGCGTATGTCATCCAGTCGCCCGCGGTGCGGGTGATGATGAGCGTCATGCGCCACGTGGCGCCCCTCACCTCGCCCTTCGTGGTCACCGCCACCCCGCAGCCCGCGGCCATCTGGGCCGCCGAGCGCCTGCAGGAGGCGGGGCTCGCCCAGGCCGCCATGCGCCTGCGCGCCAGCTACGCCGTCCCCGCGAGCTGAGCCCCACCCGCGCGGCGGAGCCCCTCACGGCATCGCCTGGCGCAATCGCCTGGCGCACGAACCCGTACCCCAGACGAATCTTCGGCGGGAACCGCGTATGTTCGTCCCGGGTGCGCACGGGGGCGGGTGCAGTCGCGTGTCAATCCCAGGGGGCTTGGTCGCAAGAGATGAATCCCATCAGCGACATCCAGGAGGACGACTCGCTGTGGCCGCTGCTCATCGTGCGGTTCGTGGGGGAGCCCACCACCCCGCAGGCCGAAGCGCATCTCCAACGGATGGAGACCGTGCTGGAGCGGGGAGAGCGCTACGTGGCCCTCTTCGACTCGAGCGGGGTGACGGGCATGGGCCTGGCGGAGCAGCGCCACCTGCAAGCCGCCTGGATGAGGAAGCACGACGCGCGGCTGCGCGAACTGCGCCTGGGGGCCACCTATGTCATGCACTCCCCCGTCTTCTGGCTGACGGTGAACGTCGTCCTGTCCCTCAAGCCCTCGCCCTCGCCCTACTTCATCACCACGAAGATGGACGAGGCGGCGGAGTGGGCGGCGAAGCGGCTGGACGAGGACGGCCAGGAGGCCGCGGCCCGGCGCGTCCGTGAACAGTTCCGCCTGCTGCCGGGCAGGAAGACCGGGACCGGGTAGGCACTCCCGGGCCACTCCGGTTCACCCCCCTCCGGAAGCGGGAGGTCCTCCGGGACGCGGTGCGCGAGCGGATCATTCCCATCGGGCAAGGGGGCCTCGGGCACCCGGGGGAGCGGCTCCTCGTCCTCCCAGGGGACGGATCCGGACGGGACGGGGATGCGCTCCCACGCCCGCACGGCCAACTCCGCGAGCTCCGTGTCCATGGGTGCCACACCTCCGCGCCGATGAAGGGACGGAGGAACAAGGTCGGCCCGCGGTTCCGCTGGGAACAGATGCCCCGGAGTCCCGGGTCTCTGTCCGGGGTGCGACAGCGCCGCCCCCATCTTCACTGTTGCCTCCCCGACGTACGGCGGGAAGAGTGAAGGCCCTGTCCCTTCCGTCCCCCGGAGCTCCCGCCATGCCGCACCCATCCACCCCCGTCATCGGCATCATCGGAGGCAGCGGCCTCTATCAAATCGACGGCCTCCAGGACGTCACCTGGCGCAAGGTGTCCTCGCCCTTCGGAGAGCCCTCGGACGAGCTGTGCTTCGGCACGCTCGAGGGCACGCCGGTGGTGTTCCTGCCGCGCCACGGCCGGGGCCATCGGATCGCGCCCTCGGAGATCAACTTCCGAGCCAACATCGACGCGCTCAAGCGGGTGGGGGTGACGGACGTCCTCTCCATCTCCGCGGTGGGCAGCCTGCGCGAGGACCTGCCGCCGGGCACCTTCGTGGTGGTGGACCAGTTCATCGACCGGACGTTCGCGCGCACCAAGAGCTTCTTCGGCACCGGGTGCGTGGCACATGTGTCCATGGCGAAGCCGGTGTGCTCGCGCATGGGAGACGCGGTGATGAGCGGATGCCAGGGGCTCGACATTCCAACGAAGCGCGGCGGCACCTACCTGGTCATGGAGGGACCGCAGTTCTCCTCGCTCGCCGAGAGCCAGCTGTACCGCAGCTGGGGGTGCAGCGTGATTGGCATGACGAACATGCCCGAGGCCAAGCTCGCCCGAGAGGCGGAGCTCTGCTACGCGAGCGTGGCGATGGTGACGGACTTCGACTGCTGGCATCCGGGCCACGACGCCGTCACGGTGGACCAGGTCATCGCCGTGCTGACGGCGAACGCGGGCAAGGCGCGAGCGCTGGTGAAGAGCGTGGTGCCACTGCTCGGCAAGCACACGGGCCTGTGCAGCCAGGGCTGCCACACGGCGCTCGACCACACCCTCATCACCGCCCCCGAGGCGAGGGACCCCGCGGTGCTCCAGCGGCTCGACGCCGTGGCCGGCCGCGTGCTCAAGCGCTGAGCGAGTTCCCTCCGCGCACGGGAGTGAAGCGTGTGCGGGGTGCATTTGTGCGGAGGTGAGTGGGCTTACAGGAGTGTGCGCGGCGTCAGTCCTTCTGAAGCGCCGCGTGGATCCGCTCCTGGACCCATCGGGGGTGCTGCATCAGGATGCCGTGCCCCGCCCCTCCGGGTCCGTCGTAGACCACCAGCGTCGCTTTGTCCTCGCCGTAGGCCTTTTGATACGCCTCGACGAGCGCCTTGCCGTACGTCCATTGGATGAACAGGTCCTGCGGGCCGTTGATGACGGTGAGGTTGCCCGCGAGCTTCAGCGGCACACAGTTGAAGGAGCTCGGGGCATTCCGGGTGTTTTCGCCAGACTTTGATTGGCAGACACCGCCGTTCGACTCCGTCATCTGCGCCGTCTTGGAGCACGAACACCCGGTCGAGTTGAAGCTCGAGCCTGGGGTGGCGCAGTAGCAATGGTTCCAGTCATCGACGAGCACCCGCTGCTGGCGGTACAGGTCCTCGGACACGCCCTGCGTGTGCACCCAGGGGGAGACTAGTCGATTGAGCATGTAGTCGTCGAACATCTTCCCGCACTGGCTGCCCCTCGAGCACCCCTGCGGCTCGACATTCAGCGAGACCTTGTGGGCGGCCGCATCGACCGTGGCCGAACAACCGCTCTCCGGACCGTCGTACGACCGCTGGTTCTCGTAGGGGAAGGTCAGCTTGAACAGCTCCGACTTGAGTTTCACGGCCAGCCGCGTGTCGAGGTGGGGCGACTTCAAGGCCTCGAAGAGCGTGCTCACGCACGAAGCGCCATTGCCATCCGCGAAGCCATCGACCGCGCCTCCCGCCTTGGTCGCAATCAAGATGATGTCGTGAATCTCGCGCTCGGGACGGGCGGCCGGTGACAGGAACGCATACTTCAGGGCCGCCAGCGTGCCCAGCGACCACCCCACGAGGCTGACGCGCGAGGTGGAAAGGCCATAGCGCGCGGAGATGTCCTCGAGCATCGCATCCACGTCATCCGCGACCTGATCGAACGTGGCGAAACCACTGCCACGGGTGTCTCCGACTCCGGGGTAGTCGAACAGGACCAGGCGATAGTCATGACAGAGGGAAACCGCGGACTCTTCGTCACGGCTGTAGGCTCCTGTCCGGGCAATCTCGGGGCTCTGTGCGACATTCGTCAGCATTTGCGCGGGCCAGTCGGAGAAGACACCGCCCGTTCCGTTGAACATGAGCACCAGCTCGTCGCTCCGGGCTCCATCTCCGATGACCACGTACTCCAGTGAGTGGCCGGTCCTCGCGTTCTTCGCCACTGACGCCTGGCGCCACAATGCGCGCAGGGTCTCGATGTCCTTGCACGCCACGGGACTCTTCCGGCTCGCGGCACTCGCCGTGCCCGCCTGCGTGGAAGACACGCATGCGCTCGTGAGGACGATGCTCGAAACGATGGCGGCCATCGTGACGCACCGCAGGCCCTGGCGCTCTCTCCTCGTCGTCATCCTGCCTCCCGGACAGAGGTGGATTCTCCCACCCACACCTTCTGACCCGCGAGGGTGTCCCTATGGGCAACGGGATGTGGCACCCCTCGTCCACCACCACTTGCCGGCCCGCAGCCATCCACCTCTCGCGTCCTTCAGGACTCCACGCCGGTCCTGCATCGTTGCTTCATGCGACCTACCGTGGACTCCGCGCACGCTCCTCGAACCACGCCCCTCGTCACACGTCGCCGTTCCATGGTGCGGGGGCTTCATCGGTTGGGTGGGCTTGCACTCCTGTTGTTACTCACGGGATGTGCCACGACACCCTCCCTGAGCGGGCCTCGGTGGTATGGGCAGAAGAGTCCTGTCGCAGCTCAGGATTTCCCTGGCGTGGCACGAGCCGGGCATCAGGCCGTCGAGGTCGAGCTCGAGGTCCCCACTCCTCAACAGGCAGAGGAACTGAGCCAGCTCGGCGTCGAATTGCCCCGGGCCTCTCGGTTGGGAGACCCACGAGCGCATCCGGATTTCGTCGATCTCCGAGTGACGGCCGTGGGCTTTGGCATCACCGCGGGAGGGTATCTCCTCTATTGCGAGGGATTGCCGCTGCCCGTGCTCGTACCGGAGACCCATGTCGACCTGAAACTCACGAGCGCGGAGCCGCTGAATGCAGCCATCTACCCGGACCGGGACACGGCCCTCGCGGACCTGACAGCCAATGCCTCCAGGTCAGGACGCGCGAGGTACGCCTGGTACCGCGGAGCGGGAGAGAAGCTCATCGTGCCCACCCTCTTCTCTCCGGCCACCACCCCTCGCATCGCCCGGACGATGCTCGAGGTGCGGCAGCACCTGTCCGAATCAGTTCAGCGCGAGCTGAAGGTCCTGTTGTTGGGCCTGACGGGGGCCAAGGTTCTCCAGGGAGTGTTCTCGCACGTGGTGCGGGTGAGCGCGGAGCCAGCACTCCGTCCGCTTTCCCGGCAGGAGGGACTCGGGGGCGAAGCTCCAGCGCCTCGACAGCCGGTGCCGCGTCCCACTGCACCCGCGCCAGAACCCGCTCCCGCGCCAGCAGCACCCGTTCCAGCGCCAGCAGCACCCGCGCCATCGCCGGGCCTGGTCCAGGCGCTCGCTGGCAACAACCCTACTCGGCCGGTGGCTCCTGGCTCTCGCCTGCCTCAGGATGTCGCGGTCAACCCAAGAATTCCCAGGCAACGTGCGCCGACCCGTCCCGTCGGACCCAGCCCCACCCAGAATGCGCAGGTCCAGGAGGACATCAAATACCTGGAGAGCATAGGGGCCACGAACATCCGAGTGAACCAGCAGCAGATCACGGTGCGCAACGGGCAGCGTGTGGGAACCAATCGACCGGACCTGCAGTTCGACTATAACGGCCGCCGCTACCATGTGGAGTACGACACGCCCACGTCGGGCCGTGGCCTCGGCCACCAGTCGCGAACCACGGCCAACGACCCGGATGCGGAAACCATCCTGCTGATCGTGCCCTGACGGGCGAGGCGCACCTGATGACCGAGAACATGAAGGGACTGCTCCTGGATGACCGCTGGGCGCCTATCACTTCGGAGATGGGATTCCTGGAGACCAGTGCGGAGCACGCCGCCCGCGCCTTCGCGGCGTGGCACGCAGGGCTGATGGCGCCCCGTGGCATCGCCGTGGAGATGCGCCCAGTCTCTGGCACCCTGGAGCAGGCCCTCTCCAGTCTGCTCCCGTTGACCAGTCCAGAGGCGCGGCGGGATCTCTTCATTCCGACACGCAGCGCCTGGACGGCGTACGTCGAGAACGGGTGGGGTGGGACCGATGCCGCGAGCCCCATGCGCTACATGGCCCGGACGCTGGGCTGCCGGAGCATGCGTGTTGTCGCCGTGCCCCACACTCTCCGGAAGGACACGGGTCGCTATGGTGCCATGATGCTCGAGGTGTACGGCCCGCACCAGACAGCCTGGCTCAACTGCGTGCGCGTCGTGAGCGCGGCCAATGACGGTGGCCCCTGGGTCTTCGACCAGTTCGGCGAGCCCTTCCCCTTCGAGAAGCTGGAGCAGTACCAAGCACGTCGGGTGAGGGACCGGTTCACGTTCGACATGCTCAAGGAGTATCTGCGCCACCTGGGGCTGTCTCCCTTCGAGGAAGACTTCTACCTGCCGGAGGGCGCACCCGCGTGGCTCGTGGAGAAAACAGGTCCGGTCCTCCCTTCCCACAAGGAGTACACCCTGGCCCAGGCCCGGGAACAGCTCTGACGCACGGCCCCTCGGTGAGCGGGCTGATCCGGTCAGGACTCGCCCCCAACCTCTCTGGGAGAGAACTGGAGTAGGAATCACCCCCAGAACGCCCCACGTCCCTGCTCCCCCGGCCGGATCAGGGCATGATGGGCCTTCCCCACCAGGAGATGGAGTCGCATGAAGGTCCATGGAAAGCCGATGCGCAGCATCTGGGTCGAGGCCGATGGTCGGTCGGTCGGCATCATCGATCAGACGCGCCTGCCCCACGCCTTCGTGACGCTGCGGCTCACGACGCTCGAGGAATCGGCCCATGCCATCCGCTCCATGCAGGTGCGAGGTGCGCCGCTCATCGGCGCGGTGGCCGCCTACGGCGTGTGTCTGGCTCTGCGCGTGGACGCCTCCGACGTGGCGCTCGAGCGCGCGTGCTCGCAGCTCCAGGCCACCCGGCCCACGGCGGTGAACCTGCGCTGGGCGCTCGACGAGATGCGCCACGCGCTGCGCCCCCTGTCCCCCTCCGAGCGGCTCGCCGCGGCGTATCGCCGGGCCGCGGCCCTGTGCGACGAGGACGTGGCCATCAACCGGGCCATCGGCGAGCACGGAAGGACACTCATTGAGGCCGCGTGGGTGCGCAAGGGGCGCCAGGGGCGGGTGAACGTGCTGACGCACTGCAACGCGGGCTGGCTGGCCACCGTGGACTGGGGCACGGCGCTCGCGGCCATCTACCTGGCACACGACAGTGGGATTCCGGTCCACGTCTGGGTGGACGAGACGCGTCCGCGCAACCAGGGCGCGGGCCTGACGGCGTGGGAGCTCGGGCAGCACGGCGTGCCGCACACCGTCATCGCCGACAACGTGGGCGGCCACCTCATGCAGCACGGCGAGGTGGACCTGTGCATCGTGGGCACGGATCGCACCACGGCCCGCGGCGACGTGGCGAACAAGATTGGCACGTACCTCAAGGCGCTCGCGGCCAGGGACAACGGCGTGCCCTTCTACGTGGCACTGCCCTCGCCCACCATCGACTGGACGCTGGAGGACGGGGTGCGGGACATCCCCATCGAGCAGCGGGACGGCCGGGAGCTGACGGACATCAGCGGGCGGCTGCCCTCGGGCGAGGTGGTGACGGTCCGGGTGACGCCGGAGGGGAGCCCGGTGGCCAACTACGGCTTCGACGTGACTCCGGCGAGGCTGGTGACAGCGCTCGTGACGGAGCGCGGGGTGTGCGAGGCCTCGACCGAGGGCATGCTGTCGCTCTTCCCCGAGCGGCAGCCGGCTCGTGGGACGGGGACATGAGCGGGAGGGGGCATCTCGCGCTGCGCGAGGCGATGATCTCCACGGCGCGGAAGATGAACGCGTCGGGGCTGAACCAGGGCACGAGCGGCAACCTGAGCCAGCGGGTGGAGGAAGGCTTCCTGCTGACGCCCTCGGGGATGGACTACGACACGCTGGTGCCGGAGGACATCGTCCTGATGCGCTTCGACGGGAGCCACGAGGGGCGCCGCGAGCCCTCGACCGAGTGGCGCATCCACCGGGACATCCTCGCCGGCAGGCCCGAGGTGGGAGCGGTGCTGCATGCGCACTCGATGTTCTGCACGACGCTGGCGTGCCTGCGGCGGGAGATTCCGTCCTTCCACTACATGGTGACAAAGGCGGGGGGCGAGGACATCCGGTGCGCGCCGTACGCCACGTTCGGTACGGAGGAGCTGTCGCGCTACGCGGTGGCGGCGCTGGAGGGGCGCAAGGCGTGCCTGCTGGCGAACCACGGGATGCTCGCGCTGGGCGGGGACCTGGCGGGCGCCTTCAAGCTGGCGGTGGAGGTGGAGACGCTGGCGGCCATGTACTGGCGCGCGTTGCAGGTGGGCGAGCCCGTGCTGCTCGACAGGGCGGAGATGATGCGGGTGCTCGAGAAGTTCAAGACGTACGGCCAGCAGCCGGAGCCCAAGGGCTGACAGGACAGGGTCGTACGAATCCCTATCCGCAAATGACAAATACCTCAGGCGCCACGCTCGCCTCCTCCTTGGGGTCTTGCGTCAGCGGGGCGCCTCGGACTTCCGGGGCGCCTCCGCTCATGGAGCGCGGTGGGGAACGAAGCGGCTCAGGGCAGGGCCGTGTCTGCGATGAGAGTGGCCAGGGTGTCCCGGCTGGTGACGCACCGCTGCCGGAAGTCGTCGCTCAGGTCTTCGCAGGCAACGAGCGTGTCCCAGTAGGCGAGGGAGTGGTCCGCGGCATGGGCCCAAAGATCGTGGTTGTGGGCGTGGCGAGGTTCGGGCGTGAAGTCGCGAGTGGGGAGGTGCGCGCCCCTGGGGGCGAAGACCATGGGGAGCATGTCGTAGATGGGCGCGAGCCGGAACCGGTCCTGCTTGTCCAGGAAGAAGGACACGTTGCCCAGGTGCCGGTCGACGTTTCCGATGAGCTGGCCGAAGGTGTCGAGCCAGCGGATCCGCCGGTAGTCGTCCTCGGATAGTTGGAGGGGAAGCAGGTGCCGGGCAACGTCGGTCCAGGTCGTGACGCCGTCCTTGGAGACGTACTCGCCGTCAATGGACCGCAAGGATAGGAGCGCGCGTCGCCCTCGCGGGCCGATCCGGTCGAAGCGGTCGACCTCCAAGAAGCGATGGTCGCCCTGGTCGAACCAGCGGGATTCAGCCGCCTCGAACCCCGCGGCCTGGATGTGTCGCAGGGCGAGGTGCTCGCAGGTGAGCAGGTCTCGCCAGCGCTGGCCTGCGAGGCCCATGCTTGCATCTGCGAACTTCACGAGCATGTGCCGGTCCCCAGAGTACACGGCGAACTTGGGTTGCTCCCCTCCCGCAGAGGAGCCCGCGCCTTCCGACAGGGACGTGTGTGCCAGCTTCCCATAATGCTCACGGGAGACGGCCTGGGGCGGGGTTCGCAGGTACCGGTTCAGCGACTCGTCGCCCAGGATGAGGTCGCCCGTGCAGTCCTCTCCGCGAAGAGCCAGAGCGGCGAGGACCTGATCATTGCTCCAGTACCGGGGGTCCGGAGGGAGCTTCAGCTCCGGGTGTCGCTCATTGAAGCCTCGGCCCATATAGCCTTGAGGCTGCATCTCCACCGCGAAGGGCGGCAGTCCTTCGAAGATTTGCCCCAGGCCCTTGGGCGCGTCGAGCCAGGCGCCTCCCGTGGAGAGGAGGTGCAGGGTTCCCACGGAGTGAGGGTCCCCCGCCTCATCAATCCGGTACACGGGAATCCGGGACCCCACCTCCGACAGGGTGCGCCTCCGGGCATAGAGCGCACCCCTCGTGCGGCCCATCCGGCAGATCTCCGACTCGGCGGCCTTGAGCCAGCGCGACAGGGTCGGCTGCGAGACGCCAAGGAACTTCTGGAGCGTCTGGGCCTGGACAGGCTGCAGGCGCTGGATGGCGGCCAGGAGCTCCTCTCGAGGACGGGGAAGGGCAGGAGGCATGAATAGCTAGGTGAATAGATATCGAGAGCAGCCCGTGCTCGCAACCTGTTGATTTAACAGTTAAAGCACGGCCCCCCTCATCCCCTCCCCCTCCATATGAATAGTTAGACCATACCCCCCAAGAGGTAGAAGCGGGCAAGAGGAGGGAACGGCGGCCCGCCTGGTCGGCTTGCGCTCCGGGCGTGGAGCCTTCGCATGCGGGGCGCGCAGGGCGAGGCACACGCTACGGGCCGAACCGGGATGCGGCCATCAACCGAAGAGTGAGGAGGGCGCTCAGCCGGCCATGTGGGGCCTGAGCGGCAGCTCCACCCGGAACGTGGCGCCCCGTCCCGGCTCGCTCTCCACCTCGATGTCGCCTCCCAGCGCCTGGACGATCTGCCGCGTGATGTAGAGCCCCAGGCCCAGCCCTCCGTAGTTCCTCCCCGACACCGCCCGCTCGAACTTGTCGAAGATGCGCTCGAGGTGCTCCGGCGCGATGCCTATCCCCTCGTCCCGCACCACCAGCACCGCCCGCTCCGGCTCCTCCTCCACCCCCACCCGCACCGGCCTGCCCGCTCCATACTTCAGCGCGTTCGACAGCAGCTTCGTCACCACCTGCTCCAGCCTCGACCGGTCCCATCTCCCCACCACCGGCCCTCGCGCCTCCAGCTCCAGCGCGCAATCCATCTTCACCGCCTGCTGCGCGAAGCGCCCCACCACCTCCCTCGCCACCTCCACCAGGTCCACCTCCTCCCAGCGCAGCCGCAGCTTCCTCTCCGTCAGCCTCGACACCTCCAGCAGGTCGTCCACCAGCACCGACAGCTTGCGCAGCTGCTTCTCCGCTCCCGCCACCGCTCCCTCCACGCGCGGCGGGCACCCCGACCTGCACCCCACCACCGCCTTGCGCAGCCCCTGCAGCTTCAAGTGCAGCGGCGTCAGCGGCGTCTTCAGCTCGTGCGAGGCCACCGCCAGGAACTCGTCCCGCAGCCACACCGCCTGGCGCGCTTCCTCGTACAGCTTCTCCTTCTCCCTCGCCTGCTCCGCCAGCTGTGTCCCCATCGCCACCAGCTTGCGCTCCCCCGCCCTCACCCGCTCGAGCTGCCTCAGCATCCACTCCACCCGCAGCTCCGCCGACTCCTGCCCCAGCACCATCCTCGGCGTCTCGTAGAACAGGTTCTCGTGCACCTCGCCGTCCACGATGACCAGCGGGTGCGTGCGAATCACGTCCCGGATGACCTCGGGCGGGAAGCGGCTCCGGTTGTACTGGCAGATGGCCAGCGTCCGGCTCTTCGGGAAGAACTCGCCCAGCAGCACCTCGTAGCGGATGACGTGCTCGCAGCCCGGCTGCGGGCCCAGCGCCCACGTCTGCTCCCCCGTGATGCTCAAGCCCGTGAACCCGTCCGCCAGCGCCTGCTGCTCCGTGCGCCTCAGGAAGGCCACCATCTCCTCCGGCACGAACTTCCCCGAGCGCAGGTGCGCCTCCCCCTTCGTCAGGAACACCAACGCTCCACGCTCGCGCTCGGCCACCACGTCCACGCCGTGCTCCAGCAGCACCCCCGCCACTTCCTCCTCGCTGTGCTCGTCCACGATGTACACACAGCGCTCGCCTCGCTCGAGCCCCATGCGCACGAAGGGCACCAGCGCCTCCACCTGTTGCTCGAAGCGCTCGTAGATGAGGCAGAGATGATCTCCCGGGCCCACGCGCGTGAGCTGCCGGGCCATCTCTCCCACCGCCATGCCCGCCTCCTGCAGGAGCTCGGGGGGCGGGGACGCCAGCGTCTGGGTGTTTCTCATCGGCCCTCGGGGGGAAAGGGGCCACCAGGTGGCCACCCCCTACTCGTGGTCATTCCGCAATGGCACGACAAGTGGAGAGGAGTGTCTTGCGCCGGATTCCAGACCCCTTCCATGTCAGACCCCTCCGTTAATGTCTTCACATCATGACGTATCAGGGAGGCACCGCATGGACGCACTCAGGGAGTCACCTCACGTCTCCGTGAACAAGCTGGGTCGCTACCTCACCGCGACGCCCGCGCTGCGCAAGCGCCTCATCGACAACCAGAAGCACCCGCCGGATCCGCACTACCTGCGCTACCCCGAGGCTGCTCACGCCATCTCCGATTTCCTGTGCCGCGGCCAGGACGAGGCCATCCTCCGCCAGCACCAGCACCGGCTCGCCACCACCGTGTTCGTCGACGAGTTCGCCGCGCACCGCGCCCAGTTGTGCATCGAGGCCATCGAGAACTACCGCCAGCTCCACCCCCGTCTGGGCCTCCAGGGCCTGGTGGCCAGCGAGGTGGGACATGAGCCGCCCCCGCTCGAGGTGGCCGGCGTCTCCATCCGCGTCTGGCCCCAGGTGGTGCTCCAGTCGGTGGACCGTCACGGCAACAACAAGGTCGGGGTGATGAAGCTGTATTTCTCCAAGCACCACCCGTTGGATGAGCGCTCGGGGCAGTACATCGCCACGCTGCTGCAGGCCTTCGCCGAGCAGCACCTGGCGCCCCTGGGGCCCGTGGAGCCGAAGCTCATGCGCGTGGTGGATGTGTTCGCCGGGCGCGAGTACCTGGCGCCCAAGTCCCGCGCTCGCCGCCTGTGCGACGTGGAGCGCGCCTGTGAGGAGATCGCCGCCCGCTGGCCCGTGCAGTGACACAGGCCCGGCTATGCCCACCGTGTGCCACTGGCACGCGGGCACGCTGGCCTGGAGCGGGCCATCCCCGCTGACAATCCCAGCCTTTGCCTCGCGGGATTCGGACAGGGATTGTCCCATCGCCGCCTCGGCTCCTTCCGGAATGGCTCCCCCGCCCCTGGCACATCCGTTGCTCAAGGGCAGGCGCGACCCACAACGGAGGAGTCGGCCCGCTCCCACCTGCACGTGGGGTGCGGGCCTCGCTCATTGCGGGCGGAGCTTCGCGTTGAAGCCAGACACGTGCCTCGCGGTGGGCCTGACGCGGAGCGCCACCCGTGGGCCTCGCGGTGAAGGACGTCCGGCCCCTTGCCCCCGGTGCCTCGGGCACGAGGGGTGCCCTTGTGGCAAGGGGGGGCCGTCGTTAAGACTCATTCCCTGAGAGACACGACGGGAGGGGCGACGGCCTTGCTGGACGCACTGTGGGAACGGCGGGCACTGCTCGTCTCGGGGAAAGGGGGCGTCGGCAAGACGACCGTGACGGCGGCGCTCGCGCGTGCGGCGGTGGCCTCGGGCCGGCGCGTGCTGCTCGCCGAGGTGGAAGCGGCCTCCGAGAACCAGGACGCCCCCTCGCCCCTGGGCTCGCTGGTGGGCGCGCGCGCCTCCGGCTCCCAGGTCACCGAGGTGTCCCCCGGCCTGTCCTTCATCCGCCTGTCCGCCGTCGAGGGCCAGCGACTCTTCCTCCAGGACGTGCTGCCGCTGCGGTTGATGGCTGACGCCGCCATGCGCACCCGCGCCCTGCGCCGCTTCCTCGAGGCTGCCCCCGCGCTCCGGGAGATGGGCGTCCTCTACCAGATGCTCCACCTCCTCCGGCGCACCCGCCCGGATGGCAGCCCGCTCCATCCGCTGTGCATCCTGGACCTGCCGGCCACCGGCCACGCGCTCGCCATCGCCGCGCTGCCGGACGCGCTGCTGTCCGTCATACCCGGAGGGCCGATCGGCCGCTCGGTGCGCGAGGGGCTGGCACTGCTCAGGGATCCGCGCCTCACCGGAGCCCTGCTTGTCACCCTGCCGGAGCCACTGCCGGTGAGCGAGACGCTGGAGCTGGCCACCGCCATCCAGCGCCACCGCATCCCCATCGCCGCGGGCGTGCTCAACCGGATGCCGGACAATCCCTTCTCGCCGGACGGGCGCGCCGCCGTAGCTCGGCTGCTGGACGAGCACGGGCCCCACCTGGGGCAGCGCGCGCTGGGGCGGTTGGACCGGGCCCGTGCCGCCGAGGCCCGGCTCGCGGGCAACCTTCCGGCTCCGCTCGTCACCCTGCCTGAGTTGCCCGCCTCGGGGAGCGAGTTGGTGGAACGGCTCGCCGCGCACCTCACCCGTCCCGCCACCGTTCCCCCAGCAGCGCCCTCGCACGGGCGCGCCGGAGCCCGCTCATGAGCCTCCAGTCCCTGCTGCGCGACAAGCGCGTCCTCGTGCTGTGCGGCGCGGGCGGCGTGGGGAAGACGACGACGGCGGCGGCGCTGGGCGTGGCGGCGGCTCGCGCGGGCCGCAAGGTGCTGGTGCTCACCATCGATCCGGCGCGGCGGCTCGCCGAGGCCATGGGCCTGTCCGAGGGCGGTGCGGAGCCCACGGCGATTCCCTCCGAGCAGCTCCACGCGGGCGCCGAGCCCGGCCCGGGCCAGTTGGACGTGTGGATGTTGGATCCGCGCGTCGTCTTCGAGCGTTTCGTGAAGCGGCTGTCGCCCACGCCCGAGGCGGCGCGCACCATCCTGGAGAACCGGCTCTACCGCTTCCTGTCGGACCTGGTGGCGGGCATGCAGGAGTACGCCGCGGCCGAGGCGCTGGACCACTTCCTGGACGAGGGCCGCTACGAGTTCATCGTGCTGGACACGCCGCCGAGCCGCCACGCGCTGGACTTCCTGGAGGCGCCGGGACGGCTGGCGCGCTTCCTGGACGACAAGATTGTCTCGCTCTTCCTGCCGGAGGAGAAGGGCCGCGGGGGCCGGCTGTGGCGCAAGACGTCGCAGCTGCTGGGCAACGTGCTGGGGACCGTCTTCGGCGAGGGCTTCACGCAGGAGATGCGGACATTCCTGGGGGCCTTCAGCGGGCTGTTCGCGGGCATCCGGCTGCGCGCGGACCGGCTGCGCTCGAGGCTGAGCTCGCCGGACGCGGCCTTCCTGCTGGTGACGTCGCCGGAAGCGGCCTCGCTGGACGAGACGTCTTTCTTCCGGGACATGCTGCGCGAGCGGGGGCTGCCCTTCGCTGGCTACGTGCTCAACCGGAGCTGGGCGCGCGAGGACGGGCTGACATCCCCCGAGGCGCTGTTGCGGCACGTGGAGGACGACCACGAGGCGCGCGGCGGTGTGGAGGCGCTCATCACCCTGGCCGACCAGGAGCGAGCCCGCGCCGAGGCCCACCGGGGACTGCTCAAGCGGCTCGCGGAGAAGCTGCCCGCGGGCGCCGTGGCCGTGGCCGCTCCCGAGGCCGGGGGCGAGCTGGAGGACTTCGGCGGCCTGGTGCGCCTGGGCGAGGCGCTCGCCACCTCGTGAGGTGAGCGCACCGTCGGCCACCGGGCAACACGGGTGTCCGGAGACGGGCACTCGGTGAGGGGGGAGCTGCCCTCGGGCGGACAGCCGGGCGCCCCCTGCCCCAGAAGCCCCTTGGAGCCAGCCGGGTGCGTGCCGAGCCTTCAACGGCACGTCCAGCGACCGCAGGAGGTCTCACCCATGGCCCAGAGACACACCGAAGATGGCCGACCCAACGGCACTCCCAGCTTTGTGGGAGAAGAGCGCGAGCGCGAACGCCGCGCGGCGGAGGCCCCACCCGGCTCTCGCGAGCGCTCCGAGTCCGATGTCACCGGCTGGAGTCCCGAGCGGGACGAGACCTCCGAGGTGCGCGAGGGCCGCTTCCACCGCGCCGCCCTGCTGCGCCTGGCCCAGCCGCGCACCGAGCAGGGGGCGCCGCCTCCCCAGGACGACACGATGCACGACGTGGGCCCCCAGCGGCGTCACCTCCTGGGACGCAGGCGCTCCATGCAGCGGACCGAAGGCGGCACCTATGGCCCCTACGGCCGGGATGATCGCTCGCTCGAGAGCTCCTCGGGCGTGGGAGCGGGGCCGCTGATGGGAGAGCAGGACCGGGAGCACTCGCTGGAGTCGCAGCACCCGGAGCGGGAGTACCGCCCGTGGGACCGCGCCGGCACCGGCTCCGAGCGGGCCTCCGCGGCGGAGCGGGGCAGCCGGGCCGAGAAGCGTGTCCCTCGCGAGACGCGCGGCGGCTACGAGCAACGGCACTACGCGGAGCGGGAGTGGGAGGATCGCCGAGGGCCAGAGGGCACGGGCGAGGTGTACTCGGGACTGGTGGGCATGGGCCAACCGGTGCCCCCGCGCGAGGAGCCACGACGGCAGGGCCGCTGGCAGCGCGAGCCCCTGACGGCGCGGGAGCTCATGACGCGCCACGTGAAGAGCGTGCACCTGAACAGCAGCCTGCGCGATGTGGCGCGCGTCATGAAGGAAGAGGACTGCGGCATCGTCCCGGTGGTGGACGAGCGCGGGCGGCTGCGGGGCGTGCTCACGGATCGCGACCTGGTCATCCGCACCCTGGCCGAGGGGCGGCCACCGGACAACATGCACGCCCGGGACGTGATGACGGATGACGTGGAGGCGACGACGCCGGACGAGGACATCCTCAGCATCATCGAGCTGATGGGCCTCCGCCAGGTGCGCCGCGTGCCCGTGGTGGAGCGCGACGACAGGCTGGCGGGCATCATCTCGATGGCGGACATCGCCACCCGCGCCGACTACGACGAGGAGTTGCAGAAGGCGCTGGACCGCATCTCGGCGAGGCGCTCGTTCTGGAGCCGCCTCTACTAATCCCCGAGTGACTCAGAGCCCTTCCCACCACCAGGCATCGACGGGATCGTCCTTGAGCACTTCGGGCGGAGGGCGGTAGTCGTAGGCGAGCTCGACGGCGAGCGCGTTCGTGCGGCGGGCAATCTCGCGGACGCGCGCGGCCTGGGGCACGGCCTGGAGCTCCTCCGGGGTGAAGGCGCGAGCCGCGACGAAGTCTTCCTCGGCGATGATGTCCTTGCCCGTGAACGGGTTCCTGGCCACGAGGTCACCCTTGCGAAGCTGACGCGTGAAGAGTTCCCTGAACAGGGCGCGCGGCCCCAGATTGAACCACATGGCGATGAGCTCGCGGTCGCCCTCGGCCTCCGCGCCCAGCATCACCTCGTGCACGACGTCGATGAGCAGGAGCGGCACGGGTGGCTCGGCGTCGGGGCCCTTCAGCTTCCCGGCCTCCACCATGCGGCGCCACAGCGAGCTGCCCGCGTCACAGTAGAGGTGGGGCGGTTCGATATATCCGGCCATGGGGCTGAGCTCGTCTTCGCCCTCCCCCGTGTCGTCCTTGGGGTTGTCATGGAGGAAGGTGAACTCCTTCACGCCCTTGAAGAACTTCTTGCGGGCCGCATGGTCGGGGTGCTCGGTGACGGCGAACCGGTACGAGAAGTGCCGGGCCAGCAGCAGGTCCATCACCCGGAAGTGGGTGAAGCTGCAGTCGTACCCCTCCTGGAACTGGAAGAGCCGCGCGAACTGACTGCGCGGGGCCAGGTCATCGGCCGCCGCCCGCTTGTCGAGCACGCGCACCGCCCCCTCGACCATGTCCTCGATTTCATGCATCGACATGGCGCGGACCTTAGCTCACTCCCGCACCGGCATTTCGACCCGAAGTGCCCCCAAGCCGCGAACATGAGAGGCCTCGGTCGACCGGGTCAGCGCCCTCGGTGAGAACCTGGCGGAGATCGCCGACCGCTCACACGTCCGCCCCTTGCACTGGCGGGCGTCTGGCTCATGCGGAGATGGCGCTCCTCCGGGTGCTCGCCATGCCTAGTTTTCTACTGCGGGTCCCGTACCGGTGCGCCCGCACGCTCCCGGTCCGCCCGTTCTCGCTGGACAGCAACAGGAGGAGCGTCACCATGGCAACCCCATCCCAGACCCTTACCCTTTCTCCGGGCCAGGTCATTGTATCGCTGAACTTCGATGACGGACTGGCCACCCAGTTGTCGGCGGCGGCGATGCTCGTCGCGCGGGGCATGCGCGGCACCTTCTTCATCAACAGCGCACCGCTGGGCACTTCCGGACACCTCACGCTCGCTCAAGTGCGCGGCCTCCAGGATGCCGGCCACGAAATTGGCGGCCATACGCTGACGCACCCGCACCTGACCAGCCTCTCCGCGTCCGAGCAGCGGAGGGAGATCTGCGACGACCGGGCGGCCCTGCTGAACGCGGGCCTACGCGTCACCTCGTTCGCCTACCCGTTCGGGGACAAGGACTCCACGACCCGGCAGATCGTCATCGACTGCAACTACAACTCGGCCCGGGAGAGCGGCGGCCTGCGCACCCCCACCAGTTGCAGCGGATGCCCATTCGCCGAGCCCGTGCCTCCCTCGGACCCCTACGCGGTGCGCACACACGGCTCCGTCCAGTCCACGACCACGCTCGCGGACCTCCAGGGATACGTGACCCGGGCGGAACAGGCTGGCGGCTGGGTGCCGATCGTCTTCCACCACATCTGCGGCCCATGCGACCCGCCTCAGACGTACTCCATCGCGCCGGCCACGCTGACGGCGTTCCTCGACTGGCTGGTCCCCCGCGCCTCCCGCGGGACGACCGTCGCCACCATGGACGCGGTCATCGGCGGAGCCTTGAAGCCACCCGCCGGAGGTCCCTCTCCTGGCGGGCAGATCTTGAAGAACCCGTCACTCGAGTCGGACAGCAATGGAGACGGGACACCGGACTGCTGGCAGCGCGGCGGCTTCGGCACCAACACCTTCACGTGGACGCGGACGTCGGACGCCCACAGCGGAAGCTGGGCCCAGCAGGTGCGCATCACCAACATCACCAGTGGCGACCGCAAGCTCATCACCCTGCAGGACTCCGGCACGTGCGCGCCCGCCACGACGGCGGGGCACCGCTACCACATCTCCGCCTGGTACAAGGCCACCACGCCGGTGCGCTTCAAGGCGTACGTCCGGAACAGCTCGGGCGCGTGGGACTTCTGGGCCCAGGGGCCCCTGCTCCCGGCGGTGAGCAGCTACACCCAGGCCGAGTGGACGACGCCTCCCGCTCCGACGGACGCCCGGGCGCTCAGCGTGGGGCTGTCCATCGACACGGTCGGCACGCTCACCATGGATGATTTCGCACTCGCCGACGCCGGGGTGTGATGCCTCGGAGGGCCAGCACCGCGATGAGGCGAGCCCCTCAGCTGTCCGCGAGCTCCAGGAGCTTCAGGACGGTGCTCCAGTTGCGCCCGGTCGGGGTGACGCCCAGGCGTGTCCCCCCGAGCACGGTGGCCAGCTTCGAGTCCCGGATGGTGTTGGGGAACCGGGCATAGATTTCGCGTCCGACCACGCGGAACTCATCCGGCAGGTACGCCGCCGGGTCGATCTCCTGGAGCCGCTTCGCATCCGGCGCATCGGACAGGAACATCACGAGGAACTGGGAGGGGGCGTCCTCGGCACCAGGGAGGGGGTTGGCCTGGATGGCCGCGGCTAGCTCGTCCCGGGTCCGGAGGATGATGGCGACCTCGAAACCGAACTCCTTGGCGATGGCGGTCTCGAGCTGCCGGATGACCTTCGCCGGGCTCTTCTCCTTGCTGGAGAAGACGGCGTTGCCGCTCTGGAGGAGCGTGGCGACATCGGTGTAGCCGAGTCCCTCCATCAGCTCACGGAGCTGAGCCATCGGGACCTTCTTCTTGCCACCGACGTTGATACCGCGCAGCAGGGCGATGTACCGGGTCATGGGCGCGCCTTCTAGCACGCTCGCACGGCCCGGAAGGACCCCTCTCCCCCGAGGGGAGAGGGGAAAGAGGCTCACACGAAGGACACGGTGACGCCCGACTCATCGCTCGTCACCGAGAACTTCTTGAGCGGACCCGTCGCGAGCGCGGGGCCCTGCGTCACCGTGCCATCCTTGGTGAAGCGCGAGTCATGGCACGGGCACAACAAGTCCTGCGCCGCCGAATCGTAGCCCACCGCACACCCCGCGTGGGTGCAGATGGAGTCCACGGCCGAGTACGCCCCGCCGGCGAGCGCGAAGACGAAGATGAGCTTGCCGTAGCCACCGGGAGTGCCCTGCACCACGCCGCCCTCGGTCTTCAGCTGGGGGAACTGAGAGAAGGGCAGGACGAGCTTCCCGTCGGTGACGGAGGGGAAGCCCGCCTCACCGGCGGCGAAGTCGATGGTGAGGATGCCCGCATTGAAGCTCGCGGTATAGGACTTCAGCGGCGCGAGGGCGGGCGGATGCGTCACCTTCCCGTCCAGCGCGAAGCGCGAGAGGTGGCACGGGCAGATGGCCTCGCCATCCTGGAAGCCCAGCGGGCACCCCGCGTGCGTGCAGGTGCTCGCCACCACCGAGTACGTGTCGCCACTCGGGTGCATCACAAGCACCGGCTGCTCGCCCGTCACGCGCAGGGTGATGGCACCGCCGTCACGAGACAGGTCCGGGTAGCGGGCCACCTCCAGTTCCACCTTGCCGCCCTCCTTCTCCGCATTGGCCACCGGCGCGGGGGAGATGTCCGGCGCGCAGCCCGCGAGCCCCGTGCCCGCCGCGGCGCCCGCCCCCACTCCCACCATGCCCCTGAGAAACCCCCGACGGCTCGTGCTCACTTCCCCTCCTCCTTCAGCTTGAACTTCGTCTCCATGTCGAGCGCGTCATCCACCTGCACCATCAGCAGCGAGGGACGCTCCACCTTGAAGGACTCGAGGCTCACCTGGAACTTGCTCTCGGCGGTCACTTCCTTGGCCGACGTGAAGACCACCTTCATGGGCACCTCCACCGGCTGCTTCACGCCGTGGAAGGTCAGCTGTCCCTTGACCACCACCGACTGCTCCGAGGGGAACGAGGCCGGCACCTTCACGCCGCTGGCCACGCCCTTGAACTCGATGGTGGGGAACTTCGCGGCCTCGGTGGCCTCCTTCATGTGGGCGTCGCGGTTGGCGTTGCCCGAGTCGAAGTCGGCCACGTTGGCGCGCACGGCCACCTGCAGCGTGCCGTCGGGGAGGATGCGCGCCTTGCCCTCGGCGGGGTGCGCGGTGCCATCCACCACGTGCAGCTTGTGCTTGAGGTGGTAGGTGATGGAGCTGTCGCCGTTGTTCACCGAGTACAGGCGAGGAGCATTGGCCGCCTCCTGGGCGAGCGAGGGAGCGGACAGCAGCAGCGGGGCCAGCACGGCCAGCAAAGAGCGTTTCATGGGAGCCTCCGGGGGTCTCAACGCGTATCGCGCAACTGTATTCAGAAGACGATCATCAAGGCGCCTGCACTCACGGCCCCCAATGTCGCGTAGCCGATGACCTGATGGGCCGTGGCCAGGTCCACCTGTGACAATTTGCCTTCCTGGCTCGCCGTCACCAGGCCGAGCACGATCTGCGTGAGCATGCCCGCGGTGGCCAGCGACATGAACACCTTATGAAGGGTGATGGTGTCCAGGCGCAGCTCCTTCTTGAAGGGCGTGGGCGCCAAGAGGCCGAGCATCGCCGTGCCCGCGAAGAGCGTGGTGGAGGCAATCGCCAACCCCGTGTGCCAGCCCTTGTAGCGGCCGGTGTCTCCGCCACCGCGGTAGACGTCATTGAAGTTGAGCTGCCCCACGATGACGGTGGCGGCCAGCGTGGCCGCCATGGTGAGGCCCGTCACCTGGTGGATGGTGAGCATGGTGCGGCGGCGAGCGATGGCCGCCTCCATCTCCGGGTCGATCAACCGCGGCGACTCGGCGGACGTCGAGGGCTCGAGCAGGTCGAAGTCCATCGACGGCTCCTCGGTCTGCTTCACAGGCGCGTCGGAGGGAGGAGCCTCGGCGGGCTTCGCTTGGGCGGGTGGCGTCTCGGAGGACTTCGACTCGGAGGACGTGGAGGACTTCTGGGACGTCTGCGTCGACCCGGCGGCCTTCTTCCCAGCGGCGAAGGCGCGCGGGGCGGGTACGGCGAGGAGCAGAACCAGCAGAACAGCGGCAGTGCGGGACATCGCTTCCCCTTCTTCAACAAGGAACGTGTCCAGTATGCGCCAATCGAAGCACGCGGGCATGCCGATAATAATTCTGAGAATAATTCTCAGTATTCGACACACACTCGTGTCAATCCACTCCAGGTGAAGAAGCCCTCAGGGTGAGTGCACTCTCAGGCCGGAGCCGTGGCCGGAGCCTCCGAGCGTGGCGCATTGCCCAGAGACAACTCCTGGCCCAGCACGCGCGGATCGAAATACGCCTGGAAGCGCGAGATGAGCTCACCGTCCCACTCGACGATGGAGACGCCCTCGTAGTCCACCGCCGCGCCGTTGTGCGCGGTGCCACTGGACTCCCACTCGAGCGCCACCCGGTCTCCGGCTTCGATCATGTTGCGGAAGGTGGACTTCACCTGGCGCAGCATGCCCTTGTACTCGCGCCAGAAATGACGCGCTCCCTCCTTGCCATGGAAGGTGCGGCGCGAGGACACGTTGCTCACCTGCGCCTCATCGCCGAAGAGCGCCACGAGGGGCTCCAGGTCACCGCTCTCCTCCAGCCTGGCCAGTGCGTCCACGAAACGCTGCGCTCGCTCCATCGCCATGGGGGCCTCACTCCGTCCGCTCGAGGGTCCTTACGAGTCGGAGGGTGCGCATGGGCCACGCCGGGTGCCGTCCGCGCCGGTTGGCCGCTCGGCGGGTGGACGGAGGTGGCGGGGGCTGCTCGCGGAGGACCCCTGAAATAAAAAAGGGACCGCGTCCGGGAGGCGGACGTGGTCCCCGGGCCCCCCCACCTGGGGAAGAGAGGGGGCACCGTACCGAGAAGGTGGATCAGCCGAGCACGCTCAGCGCGCGCTTGTAGTAGGCCTCGCGGCTGGCCAGACCGTTGTAGCCGCCGTTGATGCGGCGGGTGATTTCACGGAAGTTGCCCGAGTCCGCGTAGCTGTTGAGGTTGCGCGAGTTCCAGAACCAGGCGGCGGTGCGGAAGCCCACGTCGGGATCGGCGGCGCGCTTGGGGTTGTTCTCCAGGTCGATGCCGAGCGCCTTGCCCGCGGCGCGGTAGTTGGCGCGGCCGGTGAGCTGGATGGGACCGCGGCCCTTGTAGCGCACGCCGTCGCCGGGGTGCGTGTTGCCCAGGTCCTTGCGGCCCTCGTAGGCGGCACCGGAGGCGAGCTCCTCCATGTAGCGGAACTCACCGCTCTCGTGGGCGAGCTGCGCGAGGAAGGCGGCCTGGCGCTTGGGGGTGTTGATGCCGGCCTCGGCCATGGCCTTGTTGAGGTGGGGCAGGTACTGCTCCGCCTTGGCCTGCGACAGGTTGGGCATGATCTTCTTGAGCTGCGCGAGCGACACGCCGCCCTTGGTGCCGGGCTCGGAGGGGCCGGTGACGGGACCGGGGCCGGTGGAGCCGCCCACCTTGGCGCCGAGCTTCTCGAAGGCGGCGCGCGTCTTGGGGCCGTAGTAGCCGGTGTTGGGCACGCCGTGGGCGGCCTGGAACTCCTTGAGGGCCGCCTCGGTCTTGGGGCCGAAGGTGCCCGGGCCGGTGTTCATCTCGGCCTGGGTCATGTGACCCAGCTTCACGAGCGCGGCCTGGAGCTGCTTCACGCCATTGCCCGAAGCGCCCTTCTCCAGGTCACCCGAGGGCAGGCTCATGCCCTTCACCGAGCCGCCGCTGGCCGTCGGGGGCTTGCTGACGACGGGGTCCTTGCCGCCGGTGCCACCGGTGGGAGCAGTGCCCGGGTTCGCCTTGCCACCGGAGAAGACCACCAGCTCGCCGGTGCTCTTGTAGTTCTTGGGGCCACCCACGAGCCGGTTGCCCTGGAGCTTGAGGGCGACTTCCTTCCCGGTGGCAGGGTCGTTGGCGTAGTAGGTGTTGCCCTTGCGGTGGGTGATGGCGACCCAGTGGTCGGTGCCGTTGTTGCCGCCGCCGGAGCCGGCCTTGTAGTCCACACCGATGACGACGGGGCGGCCGGCGTCGATCTGCTTGTTGATGGTGTTGAGGCTCCAGCCGGGCTTGCTGGCGCCGAGGCCGGCCATCTTCGCGGCCTGGCCCCAGATGAGACCATCGCCCGAGTAACCGCCGTGCTTGTCGAGGTAGGCGTCGAGCTCGCCGGGGTTGATGACCTTGCCGGAAATCTTGCTCATGGCCATGGCGGTGGAGGTCATGGCGCAGCCGGCGGCGGAGATGGAGTAGTGACGGCCCAGGGTGCGGCCGCCCCACTGGGAGTCGCCCTGGCGGTACATCGGGGTGCCATCGGCGGAAACGGGGAACTTGCGGCCGTCGTCATCGCGCACGGGGCCGTGCGTGGTGCCGCCCGAGGCACTGGTGGAGGGCTTGGAGGTGGAAGGCTTGGAATCGAAGCCGTCCGCGGTGGAGTGACCGGGCTTGGAGGAAGAACCACCGGGGACGGTGAGCTTCTGCCCGACCGCGATCTGATTGGGGTTCTTGATGTGGTTGGTCTTGGCGAGCGACTCGACCGAGGTGTGGAACTTCTTGGCGAGAGCCGACAGGGTGTCGCCACGACGAACGGAATAGGTGCTCACGGTGGGGGGGCTCCGTGCAACAGGGAGAAGAACAGCTCGATGTCCTATTCTCGCAGGAGCCGAGAAATGGTTGCTTGGGGCCCCGAAAAAGACGCGGGGGCTCTCACGGAGAGTGAGTAAGAGCCCGGAAATACAGGCAGAAACGCACTCGGGGAGAGTGGAGCCCGTGTTGGAAGTGAAGGGCACTCCTCCACGCGTGAACCACACCAGCACAGAGGGTGGCTCTGGTGTGCTGCCCTCTGGTGGCCCCGATGTGCCGCTAATCCGGAAACCGAGATGATCTACAACCACAACTTCGACGTCGATTCCGTCTTCGAACTCCTGCGCACCATCAACGAGAAGTATCCGGAAGGATCTCGAGAGGACGAAGCACTCCGGATCGCCGCCGTGGCGCTGTTCTACGTCCGTGAAACCCAGAAGCTGAACGAGTATCGCGAGTTCTTCCGCTCGTTCTACACGCCCGCCATCGACTACATCGTCGTTTCGCAGACGTTCGCGACGAGAGAAGAGGCGGACGTGTGGCTCGGCAGTGGAACAGCCAGGGACGGAGATCTCGTCAGAATCGCGGGCCAGGGCTTCCAGGTCATGCCCGAGCGCAAGGGAACGGGCTTGCGGTTCGTCAGGATGCCTCTGCCGGAAGAACTGATGAAGAACCCTCCTCCGAAACCGGAGTAGGCGGGCGGCGCGCTCACACTCAACGGTCTTCTTCTGGGCCTTCGCCGACCGCCCGTCGATTTCTCACGCCTCATCGTCGAAGACACAGGCCCAGCGA
The DNA here is from genome assembly GCF_003044305.1 of Vitiosangium sp. GDMCC 1.1324. Lineage (GTDB taxonomy): Bacteria > Myxococcota > Myxococcia > Myxococcales > Myxococcaceae > Archangium. The sequence goes on from NZ_PZOX01000013.1 coordinate 181,233, forward strand.
GCACCATCTCGAAGCTGCTCGCACTTCTCGCCCGGCCCGCAGGTGTCTGGCGAGTCCGGCTGACAGGCCCGCACGCAACGCTGGAGTCGGCAGAAGAAGCCCTCCAGACAGCTCATGCCGTTGCTCGAGCACTGGGGCTCGCACCGCATCCAGACCGCTCCCGCTCTTCCTGCCAGGGTGTGCGTCTCACAGACCTGTGCCGCAGGACAGGGTGACTGCTGGCAGTTCGTCCCATGGACCACGGAACAGACCGACCCCCCTTGATTGAAGTGGATGCACGCCTGGTCTGGAGGGCAGCCTCGCGACTCACATGTGGGAAGGCAGGAGGGGCCGTCGGGACCACCCACTCGTGGGCAGAAGAAGCCCTCGGGGCAGCTCTCCGGCACCTCCGGCCGGCATGACCGGCCACACCAACCATTGCAGAGCAACCCCGGTCCGCAAGCGCTCGCGTGCTTTTTCGACAGCGGCTCGCAGCCCTCACCCTCCCGCCGAAGACCCTCCAGTGCGCACCGCTTCAGGACCTCGCCGCCCCAGGTCTCCGTGGTCCTGCAGGCGAAGCCCTCCCTGCATTGCGAGTCCGTCATGCACTCGCTGTCCGTGCAGTAGAGACCCTGGACGTGCTTGTCGAAGAAGCAGGAGAGAGGTGCCTCACAGTCGTTGCTCCGCCGGCACGGCTGTCTCCAGGTCGGGAGCCGGCGGCGCTGCTCCCACGAGAGCATCGGCACCAGGCCCTTCCCCTGCTCCGGCGGGAGCTGCGCGAGCGGCACGAGCCAGTTGCCGGTGATGATGGCCATGAGAGGCACCGGCAGCAGCACTGCCACCAGGGCCGCGGCGAGGACACGCCACTTCACCACTCCGCCTCATCCTTCTGCGCTTCGAGCGCCTCGATGCATTGCCGCTCACAATCTGCGAGCTTCTCTGGGAGCATCCCGTTTCGTCCCTCCCGGCGGCGGATTCATCCCTCGCCACGAAGGCTTCGTCACATCGCTCCGCTGTGTTTTGTCATCTACCGCTACCAATGAAGCCACCCGAGAGCCCACGGGCTCCGGGACAGGTTCCGTGCGTTTCGCACGCGAACTCCATGGAGGCTTCATGAAAACCCTGACGTCCATCCGAAACACCTTCCTGATGAGTGCCCTGATCCTGGCGTCCGTGCCGGGATGCCAGGGTGATGAACCCACCGCCGAGGCGCCCCCAAGCGAGGGGCTCGCCCAGAGCCCCCAGGGGCTCGCCTGCGACACCAACCTCGTGCCCGTCATGACCGGCCCGACCACGCCCAGCGGCATCGTCACCCGCTCCGGCGTCTACAGCTCGTCCTACGAGGCCTACCTCGCGTTCGATGGCAACGCCTCGTCCATGTTCATCTCCCAGGTCGGTCAGACTCCGGCAACGCTCGGCTACGAGTTCCCCTCGCCCAAGACCATCACCCGCTACGCCCTCCAGTACTCCAACGGTTCCATCACCACGCGCGCCCCCAAGAACTGGACGCTCGAGGCCTTCAATGGCAGTGCCTGGGTCGCCGTCGACACGCGCTCCAACGAGATCAACTGGAGTGGCTCCGAGCGGCGCGAGTACGCCGTCGCCTCGCCCGGCTCCTACAGCAAGTACCGCCTCAACGTCTCGGATGACAACGATTCCCGCACCGGCATCGAGGTCATCTCCCTGGGCGGCTTCGAGCTCATCGGCTGCGCCTGCGAGAACACCAACCAGGTGCCCGTCATGACTGGCCCGACCACGCCCAGCGGCATCGTCACCCGCTCCGGCGTCTACAGCTCGTCCTACGAGGCCTACCTCGCGTTCGATGCCAGCGCCTCGTCCATGTTCATCTCCCAGGTCGGCCAAACCCCGGCAACGATTGGCTACGAGTGGACCGATGGGCCCAGGACCATCAACCGCTACGCCCTCCAGTACTCCAACGGCTCCATCACCACGCGCGCCCCCAAGAACTGGACGCTCGAGGCCTTCAACGGCAGTGCCTGGGTCGCCGTCGACACGCGCTCCAATGAGCTCAACTGGAGTGGCTCCGAGCGGCGCGAGTACGCCGTCGCCTCGCCCGGCTCCTACAGCAAGTACCGCCTCAACGTCTCGGATGACAACGATTCCCGCACCGGTATCGAGGTCATCTCCCTGGGCGGCCTCGAGTTCATCGGCTGCCGGTAGTCCTTCCCACGTGTAGCGCGGTCGCGGCTCCCCGCCCCGGTACCTCCGAGGCGGGGAAGTCCGCGTCAGAAGGACTGATTCAACAGGGCCTCGACGTGGGCCTTGCGTCCCGGGCTGAGCCTCAAGCGGGTCCCATCCGCGAGGACGACCACATGGCCTCGCTCGATACCGGGCTCGAGGTGGCGGATTCGCTCGACGTTCACCAGCGTGGAGCGGTGGATGCGCAGGAAGCGGCGGGGATCCAACCACTGCTCGACCTGGGCGAGCGTCTCGCGAATCATCGGGCTGCGCCGCCCCACGTGCAGCACCACGTAGTTGCCCTCCGCCTCGCACCAGTCGATCTGCTCCACCGGCACGAACTCCACGCGCTCGTCCGTCTTCACCACGAGGCGCTCCAGGTAACCCGTGGACGGGAGCGCGGCCGGAGGAGCCGCTGGCACCGCCGCGTGTCCCGCGAGCAGCGCCGACAGCCGCTGGATGAGCTCCCGGGCCCGTCCCCCATCGAGCGCCTGCCGCGCCCGCTCCAGTGCCTGCCGGAAGCGCGCGTCATGAAAGGGTTTGAGCAGGTAGTCGAGTGCGTTCACCTCGAAGGCCCGCACCGCGTACTGGTCATGTGCCGTCACGAAGATGACCGCGGGCATCCGCTCCGGGCCCACCTCGCGAATGACGGCGAACCCATCCACCTCGGGCATCTGCACGTCCAGGAAGACGAGATCCGGCGGCTCGGCGAGGAGGGTGTCGATGGCCTCCCGGCCTCCCGCGCACTCCTGGACATGTGCCACATCCGGAGCCTTGCCCAGCAGGCCGCGCAGGTTGGCACGCGCGAGCGGCTCATCGTCCACCACGAGCACCCGGAGCGGGCGCGGGGGCGCGCTGGCCTCACGCATGGGACACCTCCCTCGCACCACCGGAGTCTGGCTCGTAGGGCAGCACCACCCGCGCGCACACGCCTCCCCCTTCCTCGTCTGTCAGGGTGAGGGAGGACTCCTCACCGTAGAGCTGCCGGAGCCGCGCTCGGGTGTTCGCCAGCCCGATGCCCGTGCCCGGCTCACCGCCCCTGCCCAGCCCCGGGCCGTTGTCGCGGACCTCCAGCAGCAACCGGTCTTTCTCGCGCATGGCCCGGACGCGGATGCATCCCCCCTCGGCGCTGCGGGCCACGCCATGCCGGAGCGCGTTCTCCACCAGCGGCTGCAACACCAGCGCCGGAACGAGCGCGCCCAGCGCCTCCGGCTCGACGTCCATCTCCACCTGGAGCCGCTCGCCGAAGCGGAGCCGCTCGATGCCCAGGTAGCGCCTCACGAACTCCACCTCGTGTTCCAAGGTCACCTCGAGCTCCTCCCGGCCCTCCAGGCTCGTGCGCAGCAACTGCCCCAGCTCCACCAGCGCGTGGACGGCCTCGTCTCCCCTCCCCGTGCGCACCAGGCCCGTGACGGCGTTGAGGCCATTGAAGACGAAGTGCGGGTCGAGCTGCATCCGCAATGTCTGGAGCCGGGACTCGGCGAGCCGCGTGGCCAGTCGCGCCTCGGCCAGCTCCCGCTCCCGCAGCCGGCGGGAGGAGGCCACCAGATGGTGGATGGTCAGCAGGGCCAGGTACTCGATGAAGCTGGCCGCGCCCCGGTCCACCAGGAGCTGACGGAGACCGGTACTCCAGCCCTCGAGCCCATGCCAGCGCAGGAGCCACCCGGTAGGCAGCGCGGTGAGCAGCACATGGCCCAGCGAGAGCGGCACACCAGCTCCGAGCAGCAGCGTCAGGTGGTAGCGCGCGCGAGGGCCCGTCAGGGGCGCACGTCGGAAGAGCGCCAGGACGAGCGGGGCGAGCAGGGCCCACACGCTATAGGGGAACAGGTGCAGGGCCAGCTTGAAGGCGAAGTCCCGAGGCTCCGCCGCGTAGTCCCGGAGCGCCGAGGGCAATGCGGCCAGGACCCCGGCGGCGGTGCCCATCACCCACACCTGCGTCGTCCACCTGGAGTACCTCACTCGGCCACCCGCCTGATGAACTCCCCGCTTCGCGTCGCGGCTACCGCGGGTCAGGGCAGGATGCCATCATCCTCCGCTCTTGAGACCCATGTCGCGGCAAGAAGATACCGGGGCGGAGGCACACCGCTCCCGGGGGGAAGGGGACGAGGCGCTTCCACCAGTTCCCCTGCGAGGAGCCCGCTCCAGCGCGGAGCCCGGGGCTCGGACATCCGGCGCCCTCCTGTCGGTCCGACACGCGCTCCTCGTCGCCATCGGCCTCGCCCTGCCGGGGCTGGTGGCCCTCCTGCTCCGCACCGAGCCCCCCGAGACTCCGGCGCCTGCTGCGGCCGTCGTCCCCTCGAGCGCCGGGCCGAAAGAGGCCGCCACTCGGGCCGTGCCGGAGTCCGCCGCGTCGCCGGTGCGCGTGTGCGTGCTGCCCTTCAAGAACCTGGGCCGGGAGGAGGCGCTGGCCGTGCTGCAGGACGGCCTCGCCGAGTCGGTGGTGACGGATTTCGGACAGCACCCCGGCTTCCGCCTCATCGAGCGCGGGCTGCTCGAGCTGGACTTCCAGGAGCTGGCCTTCTCCCAGAGCAGCCACGTGGACCCGGCCACGCGCGCGCAGCTCGGCCGCATCGCCGGGGCGGAGGTGGTGGTACTCGGCAGCTACCAGCGCGCGGGAGATGTGCTCCGGGCCACCGCGCGCTTCGTCCATGTCGAAACGGGCGAGGTGTTGGAGACGGCGCGAGTGGAAGGACCCGCCGCGGAGCCCCTTGCCCTCCAGGACGCGCTCGCCGCGCGAGTGAAGGCGCTGTTGCCCATGCTCCAGCGCAGGATGCGCACATGAGCGGCGTGGGTCGGGTGGCGGGGCTCATGCTGGTGCTGCTCGCGGCGGAGACGCTGGCGGCGAAGCCTGTCACCGAGGGGCCCGTCGCGGTGCTGCCCTTCAAGAACCTCAACCAGGACGCGGCGCTGGAGTGGATGCGGCTGGGCATCGCCGAGACGGTGCTCTCGGACCTGCGCGCCAACGGCCAGGTTCAGGTGGTGGAGCGGGAGCAGCTCAACCATGCGCTCACGGAGCTCGCCCTCCAGCAGACGCGGGGCACCGAGGAGTCCACGGCGGTGCGGGTGGGACGGATGGTGGGCGCCCGCACGATGCTGCTGGGCAGCTTCCAGCGCGCGGGGAATCAGCTCCGCCTCAACGCGCGCCTCGTCGCCGTGGAGACGGGCGTGGTGCTGGACGCGGCGAAGGTGACGGGACCGCTCGAGCATATCTTCGCGCTACAGGATGACCTCGTCGCGCGGCTGCTCGGCACCGGGGGCACGAAGGCGCCGCGGCGGAAGCGCCGCACCGGCCCCCCGGTGGTGAAGGCCTACGAGCTCTATGGCCGTGCACTCGCGAGCGTCACGGAGACCGAGCGCATGGCGCTGCTGCGCGAGGCCGTGAAGGCGGAGCCGGACTTCACCTATGCGCGCGAGGACCTCGTCCAGCTGGAGACTCGGCTGCGAGAGTACCGGCGCGCCTCGGTGGCGGCGTACGCGGAGCGGCGGTCCCGGCTCCTGGCGACCCTCAGCGACGCGTCGCTGACTCCCGTGGAACGTGGGAATGCGGCGTTCCAGCTCCTCTCCCTGCACAACAACACCCGGAGCTGGTGGGGGCTCCTTCGAGACGCCGAGCACCTCAGCCGGATGACGCTGCCAGAACCGATGTCCGCCTCCGTGCGCGAGCTGGCGCTGGAGAGCCTCGCCACCGCGCATTGGAATCTTCGTCAGCGCAAGGCGGCCCTCCAGGACACCGAGCGCCTCATGCGGGAGTTCCCCGGCAGTCCTCGCTTCCTCACGTGGGAGTTCCAGGCGAAGGGCCTCATCAAAGAGCTACGGGAGAGGCAGACAGACCCCGCCACCGCAGCAAGTGCGCTCGCGGAGCGGGACGCATGGACGACCCAGGCCAGGCAGCCCAGCCCGAGGCAGGCCGACTGGAGCCGGAAGCTGGAGCTCGATCACTGCACGCTGAGATGCGATCACTTCCTGTTCGAGGAGGCCCTTCCTGTCTGCCGCGCCTTCATCGAGTCCTGGAGACACCATGACGACACCGATGCGCGCGTGGATGTCATCATCGCCTTTCTGAGGGAAATCACGGCGCTCGCCGAGCTGGGCCGCTTCACCGAGGCCAACGCCAGCATGGAGGAGCTCGAGTCCTTCGTGGACGCGCACCCGGACATCGCATCCCAGCGCACCACGGTGGAGGGTGCCCGCAACAGCCTGCCCTCCGATGACGAAGAAGCCGCCACCCCGAGCATGCCCGAAGGCCCGGGTGGTGGAGCTGTCAAGGCAGGTTACCGAGGCTCTCCCCAAGAAGTGCATTGAGGAGCGTAGGCCGATTCGACTCCAGGTTGAGGTGCCCGACGCGAAGGTCTGGCAAAGGCACATCGGCCAGCATCAACGGGAAGGGACGGTAGCCGAGCATCTTCTCGATGTACTGCGCCAGCGTGTCCGCGCAGTCCCTGGCCTCACCCGTTGATTCGTAGGTGAGTTGCGGGCGGGCAGGTGTCTCGCCGGCTCGAAGGGTTTCGGTCGTCACGTAGACGAGGTACAGCGGCGCAAGGATGCTCACGGCCCCTACGACCCGGGTGACGACCCGGCAGCCATCTGGCAAGGACGTCTCCAGATAGACGCAGCAACGGACACAGGCGGCCATCCAGGGCTGTGTCACATCCCAGACGTCGTGCCCGGGAAACACGGACTGAAGGCTCGCCAGGAAGTCAGCCCATTCCTTCCAGTCGTCCAGAGCCTTCCGCCAGGCATCACGCCACCGTTGGTGCTCGGGCGTCCGTTGAAAGGCGAGAGGCGACTCGTCGTAGTTGTCCTCTTCGGGTGGAAAGCCCACCGGGTAGTAGTGGTGCGCGATCCGGACAAGAGCCTCCTGCGTGAGCTCGTTCATTCGTCGCAATGGTAGGACACACCGAAGTGGACCGTCTTTACGTCTTCGGTTTCGCAGGCGCTCACCCGTGCGCCCCTGATTTTCTCGTCGAGCATCGGCTCGTAGAGCTTCTTGAAGTTGATGAAGCGGTTGCGCTTCGACAGGCCCACCTCGAAGCCTCACCCCGTCCGCGCGCCCATGTCCCCTCGTCCGGCCAGCCGTGCCACCGCCTCGATGAAGGCCCCCGGCTCCAGTGGCTTCGCCAGGTGCACCTGGAAGCCCGCCCGGTACGCCCTCCGCGCGTCCTCCGCGCTCGCGTAGGCCGTCAGTGCAATCGCTGGCACCCATTGGTCCCTCGCCTCGGCCCACGCCCGCACCTTCCTCAACAGCGCGTGTCCGTCCTCCCCCGGCAGCCCGATGTCGGACACCAGCACGTCCGGCATCCCCGCCTTCAGCCGCTCCATCGCCTCGCCCGAGTTGCTCGCCGTGCTCACCACCGCGCCCCGCTCGCGCAGCATGAGCGCGATCAACTCCCGCGCGTCCGCCGCGTCCTCCACCAGCAGCACCGTCACCCCGTCCAGCTTCACTCCCGGCGCCGACACCTCCGCCCCCGGCAGCGCCTCCGTCTGCTCCTCGGGCAGCACCGCCGGCACCGGCAGCGTCACCGTGAAGGTGGACCCCTTCCCCTCCCCCGCGCTCTCCGCCTTCACGCTCCCCCCGTGCAGCCCCACCAGGTGGTGCACGATGGCCAGTCCCAACCCCAACCCCCCGTGCTCGCGCGTCGCCGAGCCGTCCGCCTGCCAGAAGCGCTCGAAGAGGTGCGGCAGGAAGTCCGCTCGAATCCCCTTCCCCGTGTCCGTCACCCGCACCCGCAGCTCGCGCTCGGCCCGGTCCACCCGGATGAGCACCCGTCCTCCCGCCGGCGTGAACTTCACCGCGTTCACCAGCAGGTTCCACAGCACCTGCTGCAACCGTCCCGGGTCTCCCACCAGCATCGCCGAGCCGTTGCCGCCCACCTCCACCTCGAGCGCCAGCGACACCCCCTTCTGCTCCGCGTGCGGCTTCACCACCTCCACCGCCGCCTGCACCACCCCCACCAGCTCCACGCCCTTGCGGTACAGCGTCAGCTTGCCGGTGATGATGCGCGACACGTCCAGCACGTCTTCAATCAGCTGCGCCAGCGTGCGCGCGTTGCGCTCGATGACGGCCAGCCCCTTCTCCACCGCTCGCGCGTCGTTCTGCCGGTTGCGCAGCATCTGCGTCCAGCCCAGCACCGCCGTCAGCGGCGTGCGCAGCTCGTGGCTCATCACCGCGAGGAACTCATCCTTGGCCCGGTTGGCCGCCTGCGTCTCCGCCATCAGCCGCGTGTTCTCAATCGCCACCGAGGCCATGCGCGCCAGCTGCACGAGAATCGCCTCGTCCTCGGAGCTGAAATCGCCCTCGTGCCGGTCCGACAGCTGGATGAGGCCCAGGTTGCGCCCATCCCGTCCCACCAGCGGCGCTGCCAGCCAGCCGCGCAGCGGCGGATGCTTCCCCTTGTGCCGCCCGAAGCCCCGCCACGCCGGGTGCGCCTCCAGCTCCGCCTGCGTCATCCGCATCGGCAGGTTCAGCCGGCACACCCACGAGTAGATGCCCGTGCCCTCCGGCCGCTCGTTCCACTCGCGCCACGCCCCGTGCTTGTCCGACAACGAGCGGGCATGGATGGCCTGCGCCCAGTTCCCATCCACCGTCAGGCTGGTGAGCGCCTGGTGCGCCCCAATCACCTCGCGCGCCTGCTCGGTGATGGCCTTGAGCACATGCTCGATGGAGTCCGCCTCGCTGATGACGAGCGCGGCGCTCGCCAGGCCCTGCAGCTGCACCGAGTGGCGCTGCTCGCGCGCGAGCAACCGCTCCCGCTCGGCCTCGCCCTGGCGCTGGAGGGTGATGTCCCGGTGGGCGCCCACCCACTCGCGTACCGTGCCGTCCGCCTCCATCACCGGCACCGCGCGCGCCAGCATGTGGCGGTACGTCCCGTCATGGCGCCGCAGCCGGTGCTCCAGTTGGAAGGACGTGCGCGTGGAAAGCGCATCCTCCCAGGCCCGCACGGTGCGCTCGCGGTCCTCCGGGTGCACCGCGTCCAGCCAGCCCCAGCCCAGCAGATCCTCGCGCGTCTGTCCGGTGAAGGCGCTCCAGCCCGGCAGGTCCTCGACGAACTCACCCGAGGGCGGTGTGGCCCAGATGATGTCCGAGGTCGCCGTCACCAGTGAGCGGAAGCGCTCCTCGCTGTGCCCCAAATCCCTCGCCAGCGCCTCGGCGGTGCGGCGCGAGCGCACCAGGTCCGTCACGTCGTAGGCGAAGATGGCCACGCCCTCCACCCTCCCGGCGGCGTCGCGCTGCGGGTGGTAGGCGATGTCGAAGAACATCTCCTCTGGCGCTCCGCCCGGGCGAGGCACCTTCACCGGCCGGGCCCTCCCCACGTACGAGTTGCCCGAGGCATACACCCGGTCCATCACCTCGTAGACGCCCTGGCCCACCAGCTCCGGGAGGGCCTCGCGCACCGGCTGACCCACCATGTCCCGGCTCCCGTAGAAGCGCCGGTGCAGGAGGTTGGAGAAGACGAAGCGGTGCTCGGGGCCACGGGTGATGCTCACGGCGGCGGGCGCGAGCATCAGCATCTCCTGGAAGCGGGCGCGCTCGCCCTCCACGGCGGTGCGCGCCGCCTGCTCCACGGACAGCAGCCGCACCCGCTCGTTCTCCGCTAGGCGCCGCTCCGTCACGTCCCGGGCGAAGACGACGAGCCCCTCGCCCGAGGGGAAGGCCCGCGTCTCCAGCCACGCCCCCGCAGGCGCGAAGAAGTCCTCCAGCGACACCAGGGTGCGCGCCTCCATGGCGCGGCGCCAGGCCGGGGCGAAGCCACTCTCCGCCACCTCGGGCAGCGCCACCCACAGCTCCTGCCCCAGCAGTTGCTCCCGCGCGCGGCCCAGCAGCCGCTCCAGCACCGCGTTGAGCCACACCAGCCGCCACGCCCCATCCACCACGAGGATGCCGTCGGTCACCCCGTCCAGAAGCGGATCAAACCCCGAAGGGCCCCGCGGCTCCGGCCCCCCGGTCGGAGTTCTTGGCGGCTGGTGGATGTCCATGGATGTAAGTCCATCCGACATACCAGAGCACCCGGACGGCCGCTCGCGGCCGAGGGGTAGACTGTTGGCCTCCAGCCGCTCCGAGGTGGGAGTAGCGGACACCCGGGCAGCGTGAAGCCCGGCCGGGGAGCAGGGAGGCGGCCTCGCGGTGTGCGGCCTTGTACCTCCGGGACGCATCCGTTAGCAGTCGGGCCGCACCCCATGACCACCGACGCCCTGAATCCCTCCGGAACCCCGCCGCGCTCCGTGAACCGCTTCCTGTGGGTGGCGCTGGCCTCCGCCGCGTGCCTGCTGGCGCTCGGGGTGGCCCTGCTGCTCCCTCGCGAGGAGCCCCTGCAACGGCTCGGCAAGCTCCCGGCCTTCACCTTCACGCGCCAGGACGGCCAGCCCTTCGGGCTCCAGCAGCTCGAGGGCCGCCCCTGGGTGGCCAACTTCATCTTCACCCGCTGCCCCACCATCTGCCCCGTCTTCACGGCGAAGCTGGCGCGCTTCCAGAAGCAGACGGCGGACATGGGTGGGGAGCTGGCGCTCGTGTCCTTCTCGGTGGACCCGAAGTACGACACCCCCGAGCGCCTCACCGCCTACGCCGCGAAGTACGGCGCGGACCCGGCCCGCTGGAGCTTCCTCACCGGCGACTACGAGCAGCTCAAACAGACGGTGGTGGGCGGCTTCAAGATCGCGATGGGCCGCAACGACGAGAACGAGGACGACATCCCCAGCATCTTCCACGGCTCGCACTTCGTGCTGGTGGACCGGACGGGGGAGATTCGCGGCTACTACAACAGCGAGGACGACGACGCCGTGGAGCGGTTGCGGCGCGACGCCGGGCGGCTGGTGCGCGGCGGCGAGTAGCGCCGACTCGAGCCACCGAGCCGCCGGAAAGCACGAAGGGCCGGCTTCCCGCATAGGGAAGACCGGCCCTGTTCACGCGAGGCGCACTCGGGGATGCGAGGGGCTCAGGCCGCCTGCATCTGGAGCAGCTTCTGGGCCTGGGCGTGGGCGAAGATGTTCTGCAGGTTGACGCCACCCTGGGGCGGGAAGGTGTCGCCGACCTTCTTGGCGATGCCGCCCACCGTCTGGGCCAGGTCGCCGATCTTGCTGATGGTGGGCATCGCCTTGGCCAGGAAGCCCAGGCCACCCAGGGGACCGCCGGCCACGAAGGACAGGGCGTTGTCGAGGAACTTGTCGGCGAAGGGCTTGACGAAGTTGCCGATGCCGAAGGGCAGCTTGTCGAGGGCACCGCCGACCAGCTTCTTGATGGGGGCCATCAGGCTGTCCAGCGGCTTCTGGAGGAAGCTGGTCACCTTACCGATACCGTCCGCGACCTTGCTCACCGTCCGCGCGATACCGCCGATAGCCTTGCCGATGCTCTTGAGGAAACCCATGGTCGTAGCCCTCGATCCCGAATAGGGATGACGAAATCGTTTTTTGGAAGCCGCCCCGCGCTGGGGAGTACACCAGGGTTATCGAACAGGGCTTTTTCGAGTTGCGTCCGAATTTTCAGATCCTGCCCGAGCCGCCCTTGCGCACCTGGTTGAGCAGCTCCTGGCTCGTCTCGGAGTCACCCGAGCGCACCTGCTGCTGACCCTCGGTGCCCTGGAGCGACGGCTTGCCGGCGGAGGCCTTGGCGCCCTCGAAGCCGGACTTGGAGAAGTCAGGCCCGCCGATGCCCAGCTCGCCCCGGGCGCCCGCGAGGAAGAAGTTGCCGACGTCCTCGGCGGAGGGGGGCTCGTAGCCGGCGGCGCGCAGCTCCTCGTCCGAGGCCACCTGGAGCACCGGCTGCTTGTCCGGGTTCTGCACGTAGTCGAGCACCAGCTCCACGTACGCCTCCAGCTCCATGCCCACCGCCTTCGCGATGCGCTTGGTGTCAGAGTCTTCGAGAAGCTCGGCGCGCAGCTTCTCCACGGGCTTCTTCAGGCGCTTCTGCTCGGACATAGGTCAGGGCTCCAATCGCGGAAATTCGGAGTAGCCCGCGACTGTACTCCAGCTGTTCCACTCCAGCCAAAACGCCCCCGCTCAGGCGGACGGCGGTGCTCCGGCCGCCGCGAGCGCCTGGCGATACACCTCGAGGTCCGCGGCGCTGAAGAGCACCACCGTCACGCGCTCGAGCTGGGGCTGGTGGGCGAGCGCGGCCCGGATTTCCCGCAGGGCGATGGGAGCGGCCTCGGAGATGGGGAAACCGTAGACCCCCGTGGAGATGGAGGGGAAGGCCACGGAGCGCAGGGCATGGCGCTCGACGAGCTCGAAGACGGAGCGGTAGCAGCGCGCGAGCTGCCCGCGCTCGCCCTGGTGGCCGCCGCGCCAGACGGGGCCCACGGTGTGGATGACGTGCCGAGCGGGCAACCGGTAGGCACCGGTGATGCGGGCCTCGCCGGTGGGGCAGCCGTGGAGGGTGCGGCACTCGGCGAGCAGCTCGGGCCCGGCGGCGCGGTGGATGGCACCGTCCACGCCCCCGCCTCCGAGCAGCGAGGAGTTGGCCGCGTTCACCAGGGCATCGGCGGCCACCTTCGTGAGGTCCCCCTGCATCAACACCAACCGGTCATCCATCAGGTCTCGAGTCACACGGCGCTCCTGGGAAAGAGAGGCCAGCCGGACGGGCAGGCGGCGGAGAGGCTGACTCCCCCGCGGAGAGTCCGGGCGATGACGCGGTGCTTCCAATCGAGGCCCGCGTGCATACCTTGGCCAGAAAGACCGGGAGAGGGAAGGGACACGACATGGCGACGAATGAGACGCGCCTGCTGGTGGAGAAGCTGAAGGAAGCGGCCCTGAGGGTGAGCACCCAGGGGGTGCGGTACATCGTGGAGGGCACCGCCGCAGCGGTGAAGGTGATGGACCGGCTCCAGGAGCTGATGCCGAAGCAGGAGCGGGTGGTGCGGGTGAAGCGAGAGCCCGCCCCGGGCCGTCCCGCGACTCCCGTCCCGCCCATGGTGAGCCGGCCGGACAGGCAGGTGCTCCAGCAGACGCGAACCACCGCGACGCGCGTGCTGGAGGAAGCGCGGGCCACGCAGAAGCGCATCAAGGAGGCCCGGCCGGCGCGCAGTCCCTTGAAGGGCTCGGCCCCGGAGGCGCAGACGGAGCAGCCCGCCGCTCCAAAGCGGCAGGCCACGGCGCGGCGGACCCAGGGCCGCAAGGCGACGCCCACGGCGTCGGCCACGGCGCCCAAACGCGCCACGGCGTCCAAGCGCGCCCCGGAGCACCCGGAAGGCTTCAAGGCGAAGCGGGGGCAGAAGCACAAACATTGAGCCCCCGGGTGGCCCCGTCTCCGGAGCCCTCCGCCTGTTACGTGCGCGTGACGTTACCTGCGCGTGACCTTGGGCGAGGTGGCGCGCGGGGCCACCTTGCTGCGCATGCGCGGGCTCTTCACCGAGATGCCGGCGGCCTTCATCTGGGCGGCCTTCTCGGCGGCGAGCCGCTCGGCCTCGGCCTTGCGAGCGGCCTCATCGGCGACGAGCTGGGCGCGGCGCTGGACCATCAGCTCGCGCATGCCGTCGACGGTGAGGTCCACCTGGGCCAGGTGAAGCCGGTAGAGGAGGTCCTCGCGAAGGGTGCCCTTGCTGCGCGCGTTCTCCACGGCGCCCGAGAGCCCCACGACGATTTTGGGCCGCTCCTCCTGGGTCTGGAGGCAGCGGACGATGAGCCCCTGGGCGGTGAAGCTCAGGCGGGCCACGTCGGGGATGAACAGCACCCCGCGAGGCTTCCGCAGGGCGTCACTGACCTGCTCGCTCTGGCGGACCTCCACCAGGGGCCCTTCATGGGAAAAGTTCCTCGCCGCCGTCGCCGCCCACGTGCGCCGCTCGTCTTCCGTGCCGCCGCTCAGGAGCACCGAAGCGCGATTCGCTACGAGCTCCTCTTCGCGATACCCTCGCGGTGTCAAAGGCAGACCTCCCCCGTCGTGACTGCTTTGCACAAAGCCTAACGCAAAACAGGTTATCCGTCGAACCCTGCAAGCGTTCCTGATCCGGGATTCCGGCGCAGATTGCGCGAAACCCCCAATCATTCCAGGAGGTTGAGGGGGTAAGGGAAATTCACACGACCCGAGAGGGTGGCCCCGCCCGGAGGACCCGGACGGAGCGCCGGCGAGACGCCACCGGGGCCGGCCCCCCCCCATGTCGCTTGAGGAGCAAACATGACCCGGTGCGTCGGAGGCGGCCGGGCCGTCGAGGTGCCGGCGCACGTGCACGGTAGGCCCGTCGCGTCAGAGGAGCTTCTTGATCTGATCAGCGTTCCGGGCGTTGTCGACCTTGTTCTTGTTTCCCTTGGCGATGATCTTGAGGGCCTCCTCCGAGAAGGGATCATTCACCTCGACGCCCGAGTGCAGCGTGTCCGCCGCGTCCTGCATTTTCTGTTTCTGGATCTTCTTGCGCAGCGGGCCCGCCAGCGAGCCCACGAGAGGAATCGCGTTGGCGCCATGCATCACCTGTTTCCCCTTCGTCACCGTCTCGAGCTTTTCGAGCATCTCGACGGCATCCTCCGAGGGGTCTTCTTGCGCGAGCGAGTGGTTGAGCGGCAGGTCCATGTCATCGCTGCCCTGCGCGAACTTCTTGGCGATCTCGAGCTTATTGAGCGTCTGCTGATCGTTGTAGACGTTGCGCGACGACTTGATGAGCTTCACGCCCGTGCTCACGCCCGTTGGCGCGAACTGCATCGCGCCGCTGGCCATCAGGTTGGCGCCCTTCTTCTTGGCCTTGGACAGCTTGTGGTTGCGCTTCGCGTCGTGCTCTTCCTGTGTCTCCAGGAGGCCCTGCTTGTCCTCGGAGAGATCCTCGTGCTTCGTGAGGGCGTTCACCTGCTTCTTCTCGACCTTGTTGAAGAGCTTGCCGAAGAAATCGGAGAAGAAGCCACCCTGGATGGGAGCCGCCGAGGCGGGCCCTTGCGCCATCGGGCCTGAGGACGACGGCCGCGAGCCGAGGTGCGGCGCGGAGCCGCCCATCGCCACCGTCATGCCCACGGAATCCGCCTCGTGCTCGAGCCCCGGGTCCGAGTTGAGAAGACCGTTCCCCGAGGGCTGTGCCACGCGTCCATGACGCTGCTGCAGCACGTGGGTGAGCTCATGCGCGAGCAACGCTTTTCCCGGAGGCTCGTGGGGACGGTAGGCCTCGGGCGAGACGTGGATGTCATTGCCCTGGGTGAAGGCGTCCTTCTTGTGGAGCGAGGGGCTCGAGTCGACGTGGAGACGCACGTCGGAGAAGTCAGTCCGGAAGGCACGCCGCATCTCCTGGTGGAGGGACGCGGAGAGCGGCTGACCGGTCCCGGAGGCGCCACGCGCCGGGTCGGTGGTGGGGATGTCACCGAAGCGGTGACCGTGACGCGCAGCGGCCTCGGCGTCGAGTCCCTGGGGCATTGAGTCCGCGGCTTCCGTGCGAACCGTGTGCGAATGGTGGGTGTTCGCCTTCGAAGCGCGTGCATGCGATGCCATGAATCCCCCGTGGAGCATGCGGTGGCTCACGCAGCTCACGCGAACATTAACATGGCAGGACTCGAGCACTGAAACGCTGGGCGGAGCGCCACGGCCTCGTCGAGCCTGGCGGCCCCCTCGGGCGACGAGCAGCAGAGCCCCCTCTTGCCTGAGAGCAGAGGGGCGCGTGCCGGCGAGTTCGTGAGTCGTGAAGAAGAGGACAGTTTCAAAGCGGCTGCCTGGAGGGTGGCTTTGTAACCACCTCCTCGAGCCATACGGTGGTTGGTCCGCGCGGGCTCACGCAGAGAGGTGCGGCATGTCGGCTCGTCCTCCCGAAGTATGTCGTCCCCAACGCACGTCCAGACACGATTCGCCCTGGATTTGCGTGCTGACGGCCTTGTTGCTGACAGCACTCACCAGCTGTGGCACCAGCGTGCGGAGCGTCCGCCTGGACACTGGCCTGGGTGAGTCCCTCGTCCATGTCCCACGTCGAGGACAGACCTCGGTGGAGCTGAAGAGGGAGGAGTTCACGCCAGCGCTGGGCGAGCTGGCCCGGGAGGCACGGCCCCCCTCCCGCCCCCAGGAAGCCGCACGGAAGTTGTTCGCAGTAGATGCGCGCAGCGGTTCGTACCAGTACGAGCCACGCAACCGCCGCCTCACTCCACTCGGGCCGGGCGAAGACCTGGAGGGAGAGCCATCGCCGGCGGAGATGGAGTTGACGCGCGCCTATCTGCGCTGGTGCGAGCGCACTGGCAGGCCAGGAGACTGCCTGCGCCTGCTGGAGGAGAACCCTACCGTCAATGGAGATGGCCGTTACGCGCTGGCCATGGCGCTGGCCCAAGGCGCCGTGCTGGACGAGATGCTGGCCGCGTTCAAGGACATGGCCAATCCGCACGCCATGCTCGCGGCGGTGCTCTGGACGTGGACCACATACCTCGTCCTTCTCGCGGTGCCCGAGCCGTTCTCGAAGGGCCTGGCCGCGGTGATGACCGTCACCCTCATCAGCTATGTGGGCGTCGACACATTCTGGAGCCTCATCGTGGGCTTCAAGCGGCTGGTGGAAGAGGCGGATCGGGCCACGACGTTCGCCGGGCTGCGCGAAGCGGGCGAGCGCTACGGCAAGGTGATGAGCCGCAACGCGGCGCGGGCGTTCGCCATGCTGGCCATGGCGGCCATCGGCAACACCGCGGCGGGGCTGGCGGCGAAGGTACCGGCGCTACCGGCTTCGGCGCAGGCGATGGCACAGGCAGAGACGCAAGTGGGCATCCAGCTCGCGGCGGTGGCGGAAGTGGAGGCAATCGCCGTGAGCGCCGAGACCGTCACCATTGCCCTTGCGCCAGGAGCGGTGGCGATGACGGCACGGGGCCCGGGCGCGGTAGGCGTTCCACGTCCGACGGGCGGTGGCATCTCGGTCAAGGACCTGCACGTAGACGTCCCCAAGCACAAACTTGACCGCCTGGCTCCCTCCTGGCCAGAGCAACGACAGCTCCTCGTCGATGTGGTCCGCCAGCTCGATGGAAACGTCAGCGCGGTGGCCACGAACTCTCAAGGAAGCATTTTCGAGAGCACCCTCACGCTCGCTGATAGGTTCGGGGGGCAGGTCAGCCTGACCGTTCGCTGGTTCAAGTACGCGGACGGTAGCATCACCATCAACACTGCCTTCATTCTTCCGTAAGCGCGTCGCTTCGGGGCTCGCGGGTTGGAGAGAGCTTGTGAACCAGCTCGAATATCTAGCGAAGCAAGTGCTGACAACAGGGAGCCCAGAGGCAGGGCAGGCACTCCGCGACGCTCTCCGCCGCGTCTCCAAACCTGATGAACTCCGGCTATTGGCGGAGGGCTTCTACGCCGAGCCCGAAGTATCGGTGCCCACCTATGAACGGCTCCTGGAGTTGTTGCCCGAGGACGTGCTCGCACGGGTCGAACTCGGTTTCGTCTATTTCCTCATGGGAGAAGACGTCGAGGCGAATCGGCAATTGAGCCTGGCTCGAGCCCTGGAACCGGAGCACGCGCAAGTCCTCACCCTGGAGGCCGCACTGGCGCGCGAGCCGACCGAGAAGGTCCGGCTCTACCGCCGAATCCTTCAGACGGAACCACAGAACGAGATTGCACTCGGCAAGCTCCGCGAGTTGGGTGAAATACCGTAATCGAGCCCTGACTCACGCGTGAAGCACCACCACGGGGCGCCGGCAGCGCTCCACCAGGGCCCGCGCCACCGCATCGCTCAGGTAGCCGGCATGTGTCCGCGCTCGGGACGTTCCCAGGCACACCAGGTCCACCCCCTCGCGCTCGGTGGCCTGGCAGATGGCCCGGGCCACGTCCTCGCCCGTGACTCCCTCCATCGTCCACTGCACCTGCTGGGCTCCTTCCTCGTGGGGCACCAGCGCCTTGAGCCGCTCCATCACCAGGCGCTGCTCGCGAGGCGGCTCCGGCACCACGCCGTACTGGTCCAGCACCCAGGCGCGCTCGGAGGAGCGCAGACGGTGCACATGCAGCAGGTGGACCCGGCCTCCGGGGCGCACCAGCGCACGAGCCTCGGAGATGGCGCGGGTGCACGCCTCGGAGAAGTCGATGGGCACCAGCACCGCGCGCGGCGGCACGGTCTTGCGCACCACGGGCTGGGTGGGCGGCACGCACGTCACGGACTGCTCTGCATGGCGCAGCACTCCCGCCGACACCGAGCCATGCCACAGCCGGGACAGGCCCCCCCGCTGGTGGGTGCCCACCACCACGAGGTCCACGCCGCGCGTGTGCGCCGCATGCAGCAGGTGGTCCGAGAGGCGGCCAAAGCCCGGCTCCAGGTGCGGCTCCAGCTTCCCCTCTCCGGGCAGCTCTCCCACCAGCTCGGCCAGCTCGCGCAGCAGCACGCGCTCCACCTGCGGGTCCAACACCTCGATGCGGCGCACCACGGGGTCCAGCAGCTCCAGGTGCACGGGGGTGTGGATGCCCAGCCGCTCGCGCTCCTCCACGGGCGAGCACACCCGGGTGGCCACCACGTCACAGGGACCGATGTGGCGCAGCTCACGCAGCCACGCCACCGCGGCGGCCGAGGTGCGCGAGTCATCCACGCCCACGAGCACCAGCAGCCGGCGCCGGCCCTGCGCCCAGTCGGCGAGGGAATCCGCGTTGCGGCGCACCACCAGCACGGGCACCTGGGAGTGCTGCGCGAGGCGCTCATGAAGCGGAGCCCGGCGCCAGGGCGAGACGGAGCCCCAGCCGTTGGCGGCGACGACGAGCAACCGGGCATGCTGGGCGAGCTCGTCGTTCAGGAGCGCGCCACCCGGGGAGTGCTCCAACAGCCGCGTCTCCACGGGCAGGTCCGCGGTGCGCAGGCGGGCGGCCTCGGCCCGCAGACGCTCGCGGGCCTCCTCGAGCGAGGCCGGGCCCTCGGGGATGGGGTGGTCGCCGTCGAGCACCCCCAGCAGCCAGAGTGGCTCACGAAGCCGGGAGGCGATAGCGGCGGCGGCCCGGGCGGCCCGGGACGAGGACTCGGAGAGATTGGTTGCGCACACCACGGGCATGACCGCCTCCCACAGCGAGCCCCTCCCCAGGGAAGACCCACTCAGGGACGATGGTCATTCCTGGACAGGACTGGAGCCCCCCGGCCATCGGGGCCCCCGCGCGCACGCCTCGTCCCTCACCGTCCGGGAGAGGAGGACCCGGAGGCCTGACTTGGGCCGATCAGCGCGCGCCCGAGATGGCCGTCGTGGTTGGTGTGGTCCTGGTCCGGCCCATTGCCCCCGCGCTGCCCGTCCTGCCCGAGCGACTGGAGGAAGGGCCGCTGCCCATCGCTCGCGTAGACGTAGGGATGGCCCCAGAAGTCCGTCGGCTCGGCCGGGAGGTACTTGGGCACGAGGAAGGACAAGTCGCCCTCCTCGGGGAGCGCGTGGTGCTCGGCGCGGTAGGCCTCGAGGGCCGTGGTGATGCGCTCGAAGTCGGCGTGGGCCTGGGCCTCACCGGGATCGTCCTTGCCGCGCAGTCCGAGCCACACGACGAGGCCGATGGCCGTGAAGGCGAACGGCAGGAAGATGACCATCAGATGGGGGCGGCGGCGCTGCGTCACGGTGACCTCGTGCGCCACGCACTACCACAGGGCGCGGAAGAGCGGCACCGGATGTGGCTTGCCCTTGAGGCGCACGGGTGGCAGCTCCTCGAAGCCCGACTCATGACCGGCCAGCAGGGCGACCGTCCGCTCGCCCACCAGGATTTCTCCCGGCCCGGCGATGGCGCACAAGCGGGCGGCCACGTTCACCGCGTCGCCGATGCAGGTGTACTCGGCGCGCATGGCCCCGCCGATGTTGCCGGCCACCACCACGCCCGTGTTGATGCCGATGCCCAGCTCGAGCGTGAGCGGACGGCCCTGGCGCGTCCGGGCCCACTCGGCCTCGGCGCGCTGACGCAGCTCCACCATGAAGGCCATCATCATCTTCGCGGACTGGAGCGCGCGCAGCGCATCGTCCTGGCGGAACACGGGCGCGCCGAAGACGGCCATGAGCCCGTCGCCGAGGAACTTGTCCAGGGTGCCCCCGCAGGTGAGCACCGCGTCCGACAGCCCGCCGAGCACCTGGTTCAACACGCCAACGGTCTGCTCGGGCGGGAGGCTGTCGGCGAGCCCGGTGAAGTTGCGGATGTCGGCGAAGAGGGTCGTCACCTCGCGGTTCTCGCCCGTGAGCACCACCGAGTCGGGGCTCTTGAGGATCTCCTCCACCACGGCGTCGGAGGTGTAGCGGGCGAAGAGCTTGCGCATCCGCTCCGTCTCGCCGGTGCGGCGCATGACGCTCTCGATGCGCGCGGCGAGCTCGTCCATGGAGGCGGACTTGTTGACGTAGTCGTCGGCGCCGGCGCGCAGGCCCCTCACGCGCTCCGTCTCGTTGTCGTTGGCGGTGAGGATGATGACGGGCATGGCCCGGGTGGGGCCGTCCTTGAGGCGGCGGCACAGCTCCATGCCGTCGATGCCGGGCATGTCCAGGTCGCTCAGGACGATGGCGGGCTGCACCTTGTTGACCTGCTCGAGCGCCTCGTACGGGTCCTGGAAGACGACGACCTCGTAGCCCAGCGACACCAGACCATCCTGGACGAAGGCGCAGGCCAGGGGGCTGTCGTCCACCACCATGACGCGGTGGAGGCCCTCGGGGGGCGTACGGGACGGAGGCTCCTGGCGGCCGGAGACGCGGCCCTGGAGACCGAGTCCCTCGTAGAGCTGCTTGTAGGTGCAGTAGCCGTTCTCGACGAGGATTTCGCCCAGCTTGCGGCCGGTGCGGCGCTGGAGGGCGAGCGCCTCGTCGAGCTGCGCGACGGTGAGGTACTTGAGGCCCACGAGCAGCTCGCCCAGCGGGGGCTGCACGGGGGTGAGGCCCTGGGGCGGCGGGTTGTGCAGGCCGAGCGCCTCGCCGAGCGCGTCTTGGAGCTGCTCGCGGGTGACGTAGCCCAGGGAGATGAGGGCCTCGCCGAGCCGCTGACCGTTGAGGGACTGAAGGGCGAGCGCCTCTTCAATCTGATTGGGCGTGACGATGCCGAGCTTGAGGAGGAGCTCGCCGAAGAGCGGGCTGTCCGCGCGAACCGCGGAGCGGTTGCGGCCATCAGAGCGGGTCAACGGGCTCTCCACCTTCCAGAAGGGTCACTCGGGGTCCGAGAGTACCCCAGCCCCCGGGAGGGAGACAGAGAGCAGACACATCCCCCTGGCCGAGGCCCAGGCAGGCAAGAGGCTTGCGAGGCGGTCCATTCCCGCCGTGAAGGCCTTCTCTCGCTTTGTGAGAGGGCGTCTCTACTCCCGGGGTAGCTCCACGGTGAAGGTGGAGCCCTCACCGGGGGCGCTACACACCTGGATGTGGCCTCCATGGGACTCGACGATTTCCCGCGAAATCCACAGCCCCAGCCCCAACCCGTGGAACTGCTTGCCATTCACCGCGCGCTCGAAGCGCTCGAAGATGCGGCCCTGGTCCTCGGGGGCGATGCCGATGCCATGGTCCTTCACCACGAGCCGCGCCCGGCCGTCATGGCCGGTCTCCACGCGCACCTCCACGGGCTGACCGCGCCCGTACTTGGCCGCGTTGGACAGCAGGTTGCCCACCACCTGCTCCAACCGCACCCGGTCCCAGCGCCCCACCACCGACGTGTCCGCCATCAGCTTCACCTCACTGCCGGCGCGCGCCAGGGCCTCGGACATGCGCCCCACGGCATCGCGCGTGAGGGACGCCAGGTCCATCTCCTCGCGCTCCAGCTTCAGCCGCCCGGCGGTGATGCGGCCCGCGTCCAGCAGCTCGTCGATGAGGGCCCCGAGCCGCTCGCTGGTGCGCTCGGCCTTCTCCACGCGCTGGGCGAGCCCCGGCGTGGTGGCCACGTCCCGCGCCACGCGCGCCAGCATCTGTATCTGTAGCCGCAGCGCGCTCAGCGGCGTCTTCAGCTCGTGCCCCGCCACGGAGAGGAAGTCGTCGCGCAGGCGTACCGCCTCGGTGGCCGCGCCGTACAGCCGCGCGTCCTCGATGGCCAGCGCCGCGCGCTCGGCCAGGCTCTGCAGCAGCAACTGGTCCTCCTCGTTGTAGGGCCGTCCGCCCGCCACGTCCCGCACCACGCCCAGCGTGCCGAACACCCGCCCCTTCACCGCCAGGGGCACCACCAGCAGGCTCTGCGGGCCGTACCGGTCCAGATAGGGCAGGTACTCCGGGAGCCCTCCGGACACGCGCGCCTCCTCCTCGTCGATGTCCGGCAGCAGCACCGCGCGCCCACTGGTGACGGTGCCTCCATGAAGGCCCTCGCCCGGCTTCTGCCGCCGCGCGTGCACCGTGCCCGCGAGCAACCAGCGCGCCTCCGGGTCCGGGTGGTGGATGGTGACGGGCTCCAGGAAGGCGCCGTCCTCGTCCATGAGCTGCAACACACACCCATCTCCGATGACCTCGGACACCTTGCGCGCAATCACATCCAGCACCGCGGGCAAATCCAGGCCGGCCTCGGCCAGCAGCCGGTCCACCTCCACGAGGATGCGCAGACGCGCGGCGTTGTGACGGGACTCGGCCTCGGCGGCGCGGGCCTTGCGCAGCAGACGCGCGTTGTCGATGGCCAGCCCCGCGCGGGCGGCCATGTCCTCCGCCAGCGAGCGATCCGCCTCGGTGAAGGGCGTGCGCTCGGGTCCGCGCACGAAGGACATGGCCCCCAGGGTGCGCTGGCGGGCCACCAGCGGCACGATGATGAACGAGCCGCCCTCCGGCGACTGCCCAGCCTCCCCCTCCACCTTGCGAGTGAACGGAGGCATCAGCCCGACGACGAGCTGCGCGCGCCCGGTGCGCACCACGTCCGTGATGGCCGAGGGCCGCGAGCGCTCGGGGGCGTAGGCCTCGATTTTGTCGTGCATCAGCGCCCGCTCGGGCTGGGCGTGACGCACGGTGAGCCGCCGCAGGGCGCCGTGCTCGTCGAGGAAGTCCACGGCGCACCAGTCGGAGAAGGTGCCCACCGAGAGCTGCGCCACGCCGGCCACCGTCGTCTCCCACTCCAGCGAGCCGGACAGCAGCACGCCCGCGTCCGCCAGCAATTGCAACCGCTGCCCGGCGGCCTCGGCCTGGAGCCTCGCCGAGCGCTCCGTCTCATAGAGGCGGGCGCGCTCCATGGCCTGAGCGCACTGGCGGGCCAGTCCCAGCATGAGGGTGCGCTGCAACTCGGTGAAGTGCCGCGCCTGGGCGAAACCGAAAGCCAACAGTCCCAGGCCGCGCTGCTCCACCCGCAGGGGCAGAAAGGCGAAGGCCTGACAGGACTTGTGGGCCATATAGACAGCGAAGGCGGGGTAACGGGCCCGCGCGTCCTCCAGGGACTCCAACCACACCGGCGTGCCACGCGCCGCCGCGTCATAGCCGGGCATCTCGGGCATCTCCCGGGGCAGGGACTTCAACGGGGCGAGCGCCTCCAGGCTGGAGCCCACCGCCGCCACCAGCTCCACCGAACGCCCGTTCGACGACAGCTGATGCACCGTGCCGCCCACCGCGCCCACGGCGGGCACGCCCAACTCCAGCACCGCCCGTCCCACGTCCTCGCGGGTGAGGGCGCGCCCGAAGGCCTCCGTCACCGCCTGGACGCTGGTGAGCCGCAACAACTCGGCCTGCTCCGCCTCGGCCCGGGCCTGCAGCGCGGCGGTGCGCGCGGACTCCACCAACCGGCCCCGCTCGATGGCGAGCCCCGCCAGCTGCGCGTACAGGGTGAAGCGCCGCATCTCCTCGGGGGAGAAGCCGCGCGGCTCGGGCGAGGGCCCCAGCAGCACACCCACACACCCGCCACCCGAGGAGAGCACCGGCAGGGCCAGCAACGTCGCCGCCCCCAACCGGTCCATCACCTCCGCCATCTCCGGCTCCAGCCCCGCCCCCCCCTGGTCGAACAGCCACTGGGACGCCACCAGCTCCGGATCCTCCAGCAGCCGACTCCCACACGCGGCCACCGCCTCGGACGCCAACCCGGGCGTGCCCTGGGTCGCCAGCAACCCATCCGTATCGAGCCACGCGACGGCCGAGCGCTCCAGCCCCAGCGAGGCCGCGGCACCGTGTACCACCTCTTGCAGTACGGCCGTGGCTGATGGAGCGGACGCGAGCTGCTCCAGGGCGCGCGACATGCGCTCCACCGCGGCGACGAAGTTGCTTCCGGGCATCTGCATGCCCCACCCCCCAGCCCGGCCCGCACCAGCGCCGGACATGAGAAGGAGTTTTCCATGCCTCCTCGCCGCTTCCCACCGGCTCCGCCGTGGAGCGTCAGATTCAGGATGAACGGAACAACCTGATTAGTCCGGATGTCCAACGCTTCACGGCTCGAAGGCGCGGACCACGGCGAAGACGATCTCCAGGACGATGAGCATCACGACGGTGAGCTCCAGGGTGTGGCTGCGATCCGTGTCGACCTCGCCCTTGAGCAGGCCATACGTCTGGGCCAGCAGCTGCTGCTTGCGCGTCACCGAGCCCTGCCACGAGGGGATGCGCATGCGTTTGACGGCGGCCTCGTACACCTTGGCCAGGTAGAAATCGCCGATGATTTTGAGGCTGTTCTCCACGCGCTCGATGAACTCGTTGAGGTTCACCAGGGTGGCGAGCGTCTCGCGGGCCAGGGCGCGGTAGGGGCTGCGGAACAGGGCGACGAAGTTGTGGCGCCGGGCCTGCACCTCGTCGTGGATGCGGGCGATGTGGGCATCCAGCAGCTCGTCGTAGTAGCGGAACTCCAGCAGCTGGGCGTTGGCCACCTCGAGCAGGTCCGGAATGTCGCTGGAGCCGGAGGGCTCGTAGACGAAGGCGCTGTTCCAGTCGATGACGACCAGGTCGTCCACGGTGTAGCTGAAGCGGGCCTGGGTGACGGCCTCGCGCTCGCGGGGGGACAGCGGCTTGGAGTCCACCTCGCCGAGCAGCACGCGGGCGAGGTCCGCGCGGGCCATCAGCTCGTCGGCGGTGGGGTTGCCCTCAATGCGCTCGACGAAGAGGACGGTGTAGCTCTCGTTCTGATTCCACAGGTGGGGCCCCTGCACGGCGGGGGCGATCATCTTGCGCACCGACTCGATGAGCTCCAGGGCGAGCTCCTCCAAGGCCGCGCTGTCATACAGTTCGTCGGCGAGCGAGGTGAGCGCCTCGAGCGTGGTGCCCGGGGGCACGGGGACGCGGAGGATGATGGAGGCGGCGCCGTGGTCGAAGAGGCGCGCCGTCACGTCCACGGTGACGGGCCCGTGGCGCAGGGCGAGCGCGCGCCGGCCCAGCTCGAAGGCCAGGGGCGGGTTGGGCAGCTGGAGGTACTGGCTGTTCTCCCGGCCGAGCTTGAGGCGGCGGGTGTCCGAGGAGACGACGCGG
This sequence comes from Vitiosangium sp. GDMCC 1.1324, assembly GCF_003044305.1. GTDB lineage: Bacteria > Myxococcota > Myxococcia > Myxococcales > Myxococcaceae > Archangium. Next base: position 206,580 of record NZ_PZOX01000013.1, read on the forward strand.
CGGGCGTGCTCGAGGTCTATCTCCTCGGCGATATCGAAGGTGCGGTAGCAGAGGACCTGGGCCCTCTCGATGATGAGCGACGCATCGGCCATGAGGGGCCGCAGACTAGCCGCTCAGTCCGCCCAGAGCAGGCGCAACGGGAGCTCGAGCGCGCGAAAAGGTTCGGCACGGACGGTGTTGGAGCCGGAATGGAGCGCCACGAGCGAGTAGCGGCGGCCGTCGAGCTCGAGCACCTCGAGGGTGCGCACCTCCGGGTCCACGAGCCACACGTGGCGGATGCCCTCGCGGGCGTAGAGGGGGAGCAGGTGGGCGCGCTCGTCGGGGTGGGAGAGCACCTCGCACACCCAGTCCGGGGGGAGGGCGATGCCGGAGGAGCCGCGGGGCAGGCGCGGGATGCGCTCGCGCCGCCAGCCGAGCAGGTCCGGCGCAATCACACTCTGGCCGAGGTGGAGCTCCAGCCCGGTGAGCAGGAGCCAGGAGCCGGGGACGCCGCGGCCGGCACCGTAGGTTCCAATGAGCTCGGCACCGAGCTGGGAGGCGGCGTAGGCATGGAGCGCGGCCGAGCGGGGGCTGACGGGACGCGCGGCCATCGGGGGCCCCGCCCGGCGGACGGGAAGGGGCTCGAGGTGGGAGATGGAGGCGGGACTCATCATGGCGTTCATAGTGACGCCATACTGGGAAAGGGGTCTGACATTCCCCAGGTCAGATGACTACCCCCCACTTTCTTGGTTGCTGAGAGCGTCGGAAAAATCCATCTGCGCGGAGAGGCTGTCGGCGAAGCGCTGGGCACAATCCGGGGAGGGACTGGGGACGAGGGCGCACTGGCGGCGGGAGAGGGCCTCGGGGCCGGAGGCGGCGCGATCCAGGCGCTCGAGGTAGGGCTTCCAGTCGTCCTTGGGAATGGGGCGCACGGGGAGGTCGGACTCCTCGACATGGGCGGGAGCGCGGGCGGCGGCCTCCTGGGACTTGGAGCGGTAGGACTGGAGGGACTCGCGCGCCTTGCGGGCCGGCTCGGCGTAGGCCTGGAGGGCCTGCTGAATGGCGTTCCAGTCCTTGCGAGCCCAGGCATCGGCGTAGAAGCCGCGCCAGGCGAACTGACGCTGGCGGCACTGGCTCTCGGTGAAACCATAGCCGGTGCCCATGGAGCGCTCCCCGGTGGAGAGGTCCACCCAGTTGGCCTCCTCGACGGCGGCGCAGGCGTCCGCGAGCCAGCGGTTGTAGTCGGCCTGCAAGGCCATCCAATCCTTGAAGGCGGCGGGCTTCTGCTTCTTGAGGGGGACGAGGACCTTGTCGAGCGACTTGTTCATGGCCTTGCGCAGGCACTCGGCGCGCTGCTGCTCCACGAACTTCATTTCGACATTGGAGTCAGGCGTCTGCTTTGGGGGAGGGCAGGCCTTCTTGGACCAGGCCTCGACGGGACTGGGATTGGCGGCTGCGAGCACTGCGGCGAGGGTGAGCGCGAGCATGCCCTTGCTCTAGCACGGGGGCCGAGTGAGCCCAATCCACCCTCCACCCGGGCGAGCCTCCTCAGTCCTCCGGTTCACGCGGAGGGAAGACGACGGGTTTGCCGGGGCCCGGCGCATCATCGGGAAGATTGCCGATATGGCCGGGCGTGGGCGCGGGCCGCTCTCCGGCCTGACGATGCTGATGGTGGCCCTCGCCGTCCTCGGGAAGCGGGGGCTCGTGCTTGGGCCTGTCATGCTCGGCCATGGTGTCTCCTCCTTTCCTGCTCAAGCTAGGAATGAGACACCCGGCGGGCAGCGGCGTTGGGAGCCCTACCTGCCGGCCGGGGGAGCGAGCTCGGTGCGCACGTCCCAGAGCTCGGGGAAGAAGCGCAGGTCCAACGCCTTGCGCAGGAAGCCCACGCCCGAGGAGCCGCCCGTGCCCGGCTTGAAGCCGATGACTCGCATCACCGTCATCATGTGCCGGTAGCGCCACAGCTGGAAACGCTCCTCCACGTCCACCAGCTTCTCGCACATCTCATAGGCATCCCAGTGCTTCTCGATGTTCTCGTAGATGCCGCGGAACACCTCCATCACGCCGGCGCTCTTCTCGTACGGCTGACGCCAGTCGCGCTCGACGCGGTCCGCCGGCACCGCGTGGCCCTTGCGCGCCAGGTGCCGCAGGAACTCGTCGTACACACTGGGCGACTCCAGGAAGCGCTCCAGTTCCGCGTGCACCCCGGGCATGTGCCTGAAAGGCCCGAGCGCCTGCGCGTCCTTGTGCCCGAGCAGGAATTCCAGCGCGCGATACTGATAGCTCTGGAAGCCCGAGGCCTGCCCCAGCGCGCCCCGGAATTCGAGGTATTCGTTGGGGGTGAGCGTCTCCAGCACGCTCCACTGCTCGAAGAGCATCCGCTGGATGTGGCCCACGCGGGAAAAAATCTTGAACGAAGGTTCCAGGTTGTCCGCCTGGATGTATCGGATGACGGCCGTCAGCTCATGCACGAGCAGCTTCATCCACAGCTCGCTCGTCTGATGCTGGATGATGAAGAGCAGCTCGTCATGGTGCGGCGGCTGCGAGCGGGGCACCTGCGCGGACAACAACCGGTCCAACTGCAGATACTCTCCGTACGTGGTCCGTCCGGCCAGGTCGGTAAAGATTCCAGGCTCCAGCTCGCGCTTGTTCATGCGACAAGAATGGCGGGCTCAGTCGCGGCCCGCAAGAACCGGATCCTCACACAGGGAATGGGAGGATCCGGCCCTCATGCTCCGGCTCGGCCGGAGAGCGGCTCAGCCCGCGTTCTTCTGGGCCTCGGCGAGCGCCTTGGCGGCGGCGCGGCCACGCGGGAGCTTGATGTCCTCCACGCTGTTCGGCTCGGCGTAGTCCACCCAGGCCGACGGGCGGCGGTTGGTCTTCTCGAGCATGCGCAGCTTCTGGTAGTGAGCGGCGCAGTAGCCCTTGGTGCGGCTGGGCTTGCCGCAGCCGATGATGGCGCAGTCACGCGCCCCGCCCTCGGCGGCCGGCTTGCGGCCGCGCTTCTTGCCACCCGTCGAAACCGGCGCGGGGGCCGCGCTCCGGGCCGGACGGCCCGGGCCGCGACGAGCCGGCGCCGGGGCAGCGGCACGGCCGCCACCGCCGGACACGCCAAACAGGGGACCTACCGCGCCAGCCAGGGGCGCCAGCTGCTCCGCCACGTTGCGGAGCCTGTCGAGGTCCGACGTGCCCGCCTCCAGTCGCGACACCAGCTCACGCAGCGGCTTGAGCTGCGCCTCGATCTCGTTGCGGACCATCTCTCGGAATGCCTTGTCGACCGACATGCTCGTGTATCCTCTCTGAATAGGCCGTCTCCTGGGTGAGGTGGCCCATCGGGGGGTTTTTGGTGTTGGGAGCTGTTCTACTCAACAGCTGCCCAGACATAACTCCACAGATACACGCTTTGTCGATTAAATAAATATAAAAATTGCGATTTTCGTGATGCAGGCGCCATCTCCTGCTCATTTGTTCAGGACTCAATTGAGGAATGAGCAGGAATCGGCGTGATCCTGAGCTCCGAACCCATGATGCGCACGCCGCATTTCCAACCACAAAGCCTCGCGCGTGGCCGCCAGTCCCCGGACGAGGTCCAGCTCCTCCCGGGCCTCGAGCGCCGCGGCCAGCCGGGGAAATAGCTGCAGTTCCAGGGAACGGATGTGCGCGAGCACCGCGTCACCCAGGGCCAGCCACCGCGCCTGCCACTCCAGGCTGTCCCGGGGAAACCACCGCAGCTCGGCCATCAACTCATGCATCACCAGGAGGACCTCGGCCTCCTGGAGGGCCCGCGCATGCCCCTCCACCCTCACCACCAGGGGTTGCAGTTGGCGCTCCGTCAACCGCACATGCAGCCAGAGCTCCTCGAGCAGCTCCTCCACCCGCCCTGGTGGCAATACCCCATCCTCGCCCGGCACCAGCGCCTGGAAGCGCGCCAGCAACTCCTGATGCTTCCCTGATAACATTTCGAAAGGCCCCATGGCCCCTCAACCATCGCCACCCCCCCACCCGTGGACAACCACCAGGCTTGGAAGCCGCCTGGTCCCCTGCGCTCTCCCGCCTTCCTGACAGGCGTTGAAACCCGCAGGATGCGTACAACTTCCCGGCCCCCGAGAGGAGTTGGCGGGCGGGAGTGGCTCTCTTGCAAGCGCTACCACCCCGCCCGCCTGCCAGGTGCCGGGTCCCTGCCTGCCCGGAGTGCGGTGTTTCTCGTGGGCAACCCGGGCCCGTGGGGCAATGAGACGCCTGCCTTCTTCCGCCTGCTTCATCACGCTACAGGCCGCTACGCCCCGCGCTGGCCAAGCGGGAGCTCTTCACAATCCCCCGGTGAGGACTGTCTTGCCCTGGTTGGACCACGCCGTCAGCAACCCGGGCGGCGCATGGGAGACATTCAAGAAACCCCGGCCCCCTCAACACACTGCGTTGCGGGGTGGACGGCACCTTCCTGTGTTTTGGAGGACGAATGGTGGTACCTACCGCTCGCGCCCGGCCCATCCCACTGCCAGTGAAAATGACCTTCATTCCCACCGAGGACATCCCACAAGGCCATGAATTGCCCTGCGAGCAGCGGCTGGTGCGCGGCGCCCCGGTGCGACTCTTCACCTTTCCCGAGGGCCCTCTGGATGAGTCACGCACCGTGCTGTGCCTGCCTGGCCTTGGAGCGTCCGGCCGCTCGTTCGCGCCCATGCGGCCCCTGGCACCCGCGCGGAGGCTCCTCTTGTGGACTCCCACGCTGCAAACGCCTCTGACGCATACACCCTTGCAGTGGAACCTCGCCTCGCTGGAGCACCCGGACGCACGGCTCCCCGAGCGATTCACCCTGGTGGGCTCCTCCTTTGGCAGCCTCCTCTCCATTGCCTTCGCGCTGGCGCATCCCGAGCGGGTGAAGGCCCTGGTGCTCATCTCTCCCGTGGCCAGCGTTCAACGCGTGCGGCGGTGGGCGCTCGCCCTGTCCTCGCGGGTGCGCATGCCCAAACCCTTCGCATACATCTTCGCCCCCACCATGGCGCGGGTGCTGGGTGGGCGCCACCTGCCTGCCGAGGGCTACGCTGAAATCGTGCGCGAGCTCCGCAGGCTTTCACCCCTGGAGTTGATGCGGCGGCTGCAGGACATCCTCGCCGCGGACTACCTGGAGGGCCTCGAGCGCCTGCGCGTCCCCACCCTCGTCGTCCACGGCGGGAGGGATTTGCTGGTGCCCCTCTCCTACGCGCGGGACGTGGCCTCGCGCATCCCCGGCTCGCAACTGGAGGTCATCCGCGAGGCCAGCCACCTGCCGTATATGAGCCACACAGATGCCTTCAATGCATTCGTCGGCGACTTCCTCGAGCGGCACGGCACCTGAAGAATCCCACGGCTAGCGCGCCAGCCGGCGCCAGGCCTCCTGCACCGAGTGGGTGACGGCCCAGAAGGTGGACACACCCGCCATGGCATAGAGCACCCAGGCCGGCGCCCGGGCTTCGGCCATCTCGTGGATGCGCTCCAGGGCATCGCCCAGCTCTTCGTTGGCGACGCGCGGCTCCAGCCACCCGCTCACGAAGTCCAGGAAACGCTCCACGCGCAGCACCACCGGGTACCGCGGTGACTCGGGGGAGACCTGGATGCGCTCCGGCTCCTCGGGCCGCTGGGGCTCCGGCTCCGGGACGCGGACCCGCGGCTCCGGCTCGGGACGCACCACGCGCCCACGGCCGCCCGCGGCGAACACCTGCCGGTGCGAGTCCGTGAGCCCGTCCTCGACGTCTCCCTCCAGCCCGAACGCGCTCAACAGCGGGAACTCCGGACCAGGCTCATGCGGGTGACGGACATCCATCAGACAGCCTCCGCCGGTTGCAGCAGGTTGAGCAATGCCGTGCGCTGTTCCCTCGCCACCTTGCGCCCTTCCCCCGTCAACTCGTAGTAACGCCGGGGCCTTCCTCCTCGCTCGGGCATGGGCTCTCCATCGAAGCTGCGCAGCAACCCCTCCCGCTCGAGCGCCTTGAGCGCCGGATAGACAGACCCCTCGTTCAGGCTGATCTTCCCGTTCGTCCGCTCCCGGACCCTCTCGATGATTTCCAGCCCGAATCCCCTGCCCCCCATCAGCGACATCAGGATGGCGGTCCGTGCGGAAATCGGAGTGTCCATGAACCTCAGGCTAACCCGAATTCCATGGTTTGCAACCTAGGACCTTGAGGTTGCAGACAGAGCGAAAGATTCAGACGGGCAGCTTCCCGAAGGGCTCGAGCTCCCGCTGGCGGCGAGGCCCCCGCCGGCGCGCCACGGGAGTCCGGGTCGCCGGCAGCAACTTCTCCGTGAGCACGGAGCGGCGCGACAGCGAGAACCCGTCCTCACTGCCCTCGTCCAGCCGGGCCACCTCCACCAGGAGGCTCTTCGACGCCAGGTCGATCATCGCGACACCTCCCTGGACCGCGGGGTCGATGGTTGAAAGAGTATCCTCAATCTTTGAGGATTGCAATGTTCCGTCCTTGCTGTCCTTCATGGAAAGCCCCCCCTCGTGTCATCCACGAACCCGGAACACGCCCGGGGCCGCTGCATTCAGCATCCGTCCCCACTCTGACGTGCCGGGACGACGCCCACTGGCCCCCAGCGCCGCCGCCAGGGACGGTTGACCACACGACACCCTGACCTGGGGGTTCGTTCCTTCCGAGAAGGGCATGCGCACGCCGCGGAGGGCCGACTGCGTCCGAGCCCCACCGGGTGCCTGGCTTGTCCTCGTGGCCGCATGGTGACCCCCCCGCTACGCGCGTGACGCATTCCAGCCCGCATGGGGCCGGATTTCAACTTCCGACTTGTTCTTTTTTTCCCGGCTTCCGTCCCACCCGGGAGAGAGGGGCCTCAGTTCTGCATGGCATCGTGGCCGAGCTCCCGGGCCGCGGCCTCCACGGGGTCCGAGCGCTTGTCGCGCATCGTCACGAACTCCTCGGCCGCCGTGGGGTGGATGCCCACCGTCGTGTCGAGCTGCTTCTTGGTGACGCCACACTTCAGCGCCACCGCCAGGCCCTGGATGATCTCCGGCGCGTCCTCGCCCACCATGTGGAAGCCCAGCACCCGGTCGCTGTCGCGCTGGACAATCACCTTCATCATCGTGCGCTCGTCCCGCCCGGTCAGCGTGTGCTTCATGGGCCGGAAGTTGGACACGTAGACGTCCACCTTGCCGTGGCGCTCGCGAGCCTCGAGCTCGGTGCACCCCACCGTCCCCACCGGCGGCATGCTGAACACCGCCGAGGCCACGCCCGTGTGGTCCACCTTCGTGGGGTTGTCGTGGAAGAGCGTCTCCGCCACCGCCCGCCCCTCGGCGATCGCCACCGGCGTGAGGTTGATGCGGTCCGTCACGTCCCCCACCGCGTAGATGCTCTCCACGTCGGTGCGGGACCCTTCGTCCACCACCACCGCTCCGCGCTCGTCCAGCCGCACCCCCACCTCCGCCAGGCCGAGCCCCTTCGTGTTGGGCACCCGCCCCGTCGCATACAGCACCACGTCCACCTCGAGCGTGTCCCCCATGCGCGTGAGCAGGCTCAGCGTGCCGTCCGCCCGCTTCTCGATGTCGCGGATGAAGGTCTCCGGCCTCAGGTCGATGCCCTTCTTGCGCATCTCCTGCGTGAGCATGGAACGGATGTCGTCATCGAAGCCGCGCAGCACCGTGTCGCCGCGGATGACCATCACCACCTTCGAGCCCAGGGCATTGAAGAGGCCCGCGAGCTCCACCCCGATGTAGCCCCCACCCACGATGGCGATGCGGCGCGGCAGCTCCTTCAGGTTGAGCGCCTCGTCCGAGGTGATGGCGTGCTGGATGCCCGGCACCTCGGGGCGGAAGGGATGCGAGCCCGTGGCCACCAGGATGCGCCCGGCCGTGTAGCGCTTGCCCTCCACCTCCACCGTGTGCGCGTCCACCAGGCGGCCCCGGCCCTCGACGAGTTGCACCCCCGCGTCCCGGAGCAGCCGCCGGTACACCCCATCCAGCCGCTCCAATTCCTTGTCCTTCGCGGCCTGGAGCTTCTTCCAGTCGAAGCCGGGCTCCGACAGCGACCAGCCATAACCCGCCGCGTCCTCGAGGTCGTAGCGGAAGTGCGCCCCATAGACGAGCAGCTTCTTGGGCACGCAACCCCGATGCACGCACGTGCCCCCGATCCGGTTGTCCTCGCAGATGGCGACCCGCGCGCCATAGGAGCCCGCCCGGCGGCTCGCCGACACTCCGCCCGAGCCCGCGCCCAGGGTGAACAGGTCGAAGTCATATTGGGACATCGTGTCTCCTCGTGAGGACCCCTGCCTTCTTCGCACATCCCGCCTTCCCGGGGGACACCAACGTTCTGGCCTGCGGAGGGGAACGACAAGCAACGCGAGCGGGCCACGGGCAGACCCTCACTCCGCCCCTCAGGGAGTGAGGGAGCAACCTTCATCCGCTGACGAGGAACCAGACAGTGGCTCTTCGAGCGGCTCGGCTCGCGGTTGCACCCGGTACGCCTCTCCCCAACTTCAAGAGTGAACGCTGCAAACCTCCGGAGGGGCGGCGCATGTGGGCTCGATGGTTGACCGTCATCCTGGGCTTCTGGTTGGTGTCGGCGCCTTTCGCGCTCGACTACCGGCTCCAGGAGCCCCAGCTCAATGACCTGTGCGTGGGCCTGGGTGTCATCCTGCTTGCCCTCGTGGCCATCGCCATTCCCAAGATGCGCTACGCCAACGTCGTGCTCGGTGTGTGGCTCATCCTCTCGCCCTTCGTCCTGAACTTCGCTGGCTACCGCACCGCCACCTTCAACGACGTCATCGTGGGAATCATCATCACCGCACTGTCGCTCGTCTGGGACCACCGGGAGTGGAGCCCCCACCGCAGGCCCGTCACCGAGTCGTAGCGCTTCGTCCGTTGCCGGACGGCCGCATTCCAGACACCCGCTCCCGAGCGCCGCGCGGGTGTACTGCATGGGCTCCACCTCCTGGAGGAAGACCCACCCATGTGGAAACAACTGAAGCCCTGGCTCGCCGCGAGCGTTGCCGTGCTGACCGCGTGCACCATCACAGGCAAGAACACGTCCGCACGCCAGACCTGTGCTCCCGAGACCGTCGCACTCATGAAGAAGCTGGAAGTGGAGCCGGGCCAGAAGGGCTCCATGCTCCTCGAGGCCGAGCAGCCCGGAGGCCCCAACGACTATGGCATCTACCGAGAGGGCCAGGTGACGAGCCGCCTGGAGACAGCGGTGGGCACCCTGCCCGCGAGCACGCTCGTCGACGGCGTGCTCTGGATGGACACGGGCAAGGTCCAGGCCCACTACACCCAGGCGCACCTGCCCGATGGACAGAACTACCCGGTGTGCCTCGTGCTCGGCTCCTCGGCGCCGGGAGGAGTCTACGCCGAGGCCGGCACTACGCCCGGCGCCCTCACCCTGCCCAAGAGCGTCCCCTTCACCGTGGTCGACAAGTTCGAGTGAGTGGACGCAGGCTGCGGTTCCTTGCCAAGCGCGTGGGCGTTGCCCTCGAGCAGTGTCTGCGTGTTGACCTGGAGCACTGCATGGTACGTTTCAATCCGCTGAGACACCTCGGGCATAAGCAGAGCCGCCCTACACCGGAGGGGTATAAGAATAGCTGGCAATTGCAAATCAACCCTATTCGGAACGCTCGTGCCCTTGGTGCAGAAGACGAGCGCACTCGATGCCACGCGCAACTATGAGACCCGTCAGAACCTCGCTCCTTTGTCACTCGGGATGAGGCCCTGACCTGGGTTTGGAGGAATCGAAGGAGTGAGCAACACTCGGAGGCATCAGGGTCCGGGCGCTGGAATGGAACGGGGTGCCCAGAGGCGTCCCAGGTCAAGCGGCTCGGCATCGAATGGCTCGGCGCGAACGACTTCCTCGCCTCCGTGCCGGGCGACGGGTTGCCAGCCCTGTGTTCCTCGACGGTAGATCTCCAGCGTGTGGGCCCTTGGATCCACCAACCACGCGTGGCTCACGCCCTCCTGGTGGTAGAGCGATAGCTTGCGCCCTCGGTCCAACGCGGCCGTGGAGGGCGATAGCACCTCGCATATCCAATCGGGCGCCAGATCGAAGAAGGGCTCGTCCCGATCGAACAACCCAGGTGCCCGTTCGTAGCGCCAGCCCGCCAGGTCCGGCACCACCACCTGTCGGCCGAAGTGCAGTTCCGGCTCGTACACTATCCACCAGCCTCCCGGCCCTCCCTTCCCGAAGCTGAAGGTATTCCCCAGCATCCCCCCAAGCACCGAGGCCACCCATGCGTGCCACTTCGCCGGCCGTGGGAATGCCCACAGCTCGTCGTCGATGATCTCCCCCACCCACCCCGGTGGTAATGCCTCGATGTCTTCATAGGTGGCTGGTCTCTTTCCCCGGCCCATCTCCGCTCCTCTCCCATGTCTTCCTTCCTGACCGCTCGCATTCTACAGGAAGGTCTGACGGGAGAGGTAGTGTGCCTCCCGCTCAACGTGCCGCGCGCGTCAGTCCGGCCACTCCCACCAGCAGGCCTCCCATCAGCGCCGCGAGGCCCGCTGCCGCCGAGATGCGCTTCCACCTCGGCGTCGGTGGCACCGGGCCGTACGGGCCCACTCCCTCCGGCATCGCATGGAAGAGATTGCCGTCGCGCCGCTCGACCGGCTCCTCGCGCATCTGCATCCTCGCGCCCCAGTGCCCCATGATGAACCTTCCCACCCACGGAAAGAGCTCGTTCAGCCACAGCACCAGCTTGCCCTGCAGGAACACCGGCACCACCGTCCTCCCCGGCCTCCTCGCGCACCTCACCACCGCTCGCGCCACCATGTCCGGGTCATACGTCGGCGGCACCGGTTGCGGCGCCAATCCAAACATCGTCGGTGCGTGTGCGAACATGTTGCTCGCCACCGAGGGCACCAGGATGTTCGACACCTGGATTCCCGTCCCCATCAACTCCAGCTCCAGGCTCTTCGCCCACCCCAAGGTCGCGTGCTTGCTCGCGCTGTACGCCGACAGCAGCGGCGCCGAGCCCTTCGACAGCATCGACTGGATGTTGAGGATGTGGCCGCTTCCCCTCGCCCTGAAGTGCGGCATCACCGCCCTCGCGAAGCGCATGAAGCCAAAGCAGTTGATGTCGAAGATGCGCGTGATGTGTTCCCACGGCAGTTCGTCGAAGAGTCCGTAGCTCTGCACTCCCGCGTCGTTCACCAGCAGGTCCACCCGGCCGTAGTGCGTCAGGCACTCGCGCACCACCTGGTCCACGTCTCCCTGCACCGTCACGTCCCCAGGCACCGCGATGCACTCCACGCCCCGTGCCTGCAACTCGTGGCGCAATTGCTCCAGCGCCTCCGCCCGGCGCGCGGTGATGCACAGCTTCACCCCCGCCTCGCCCAGCCTCACCGCCGCCTGCCACCCCACTCCACTCGACGCCCCCGTCACGATGGCGACCTTGCCCCTCAGGTCCTGGCGAGCCATGTCCTCTCCCCTCGTGTCTCGGACTCCAGGGGCGCTTCCGTCTCCCGCTCCCCCGAGTGCCCCACGCCCACGCGCACTCCAGTCCGGAGGATGGGAATTCCCGCCCCCTCCGCGCATCCCGCCCCCTCGTCCTCCCGCCTGCCCGCCCGGGTGCCTTGGTACCGGCCGACTCCAGACGTCCACTGGTGAACGCAATGCAATGGCGATTTTCTCGCGTACCCATCAGGTCGGGTGAAGTTGCATCGCATGAGCTCGGTGCTCGATGCGGTCGTGGTGGGCGCGGGCCCCAACGGGCTCGCCGCCGCCGTCTCCCTGGCTCGCGCGGGCCGCTCGGTGCGGGTGCTCGAGGCTGCACCCACTCCCGGCGGTGGTGCGCGCTCGGCCGAGCTCACCCTCCCCGGTTTCGTCCACGACGTCTGCTCCGCCGTCCACCCGCTCGCCGCCGCCTCGCCCTTCTTCCGTCAGCTCCCGCTCGATGCCCACGGCCTCGAATGGGTCCACCCCGACGCCCCCCTCGCCCACCCCCTGGAGAATGGCACCGCCGCCGTGCTCGAGCGCGGGCTCGAGGCCACCGCCCAGGGGCTCGGCCCCGACGCCGACAAGTATGTGAAGTGGATGCGCCCCATGGTGCGCGCCTTCGACGACGTCATCGCGCAGATGGCCGACCCGCTGCGCATCCCCCGCCGCCCCCTCCGGCTCGCCCGCTTCGGCCTGCGCGCCATGCGTCCCGCGCGCTCGCTCGCCGAGCACGCCTTCCACGGGCCCCTGGCGCGCGCCCTCTTCGCCGGCTCCGCCGCCCACTCCTTCTCCGCGCTCGAGCGCCCCTTCACCTCCGCCTTCGGCATCCTCCTGCTCGCCTCGGGCCACGCCGTCGGCTGGCCCTTCCCTCGCGGCGGCACGCAGAAGCTCGTGGACGCGCTCGTCAGCTACCTGCGCGCGCTCGGCGGCGAGGTCGTCACCGGCCAGCGCGTGCACAACGTGGATGAGCTCCCGCGCTCGCGCGCCGTGCTGCTCGACGTGACGCCCGCCCAGCTCGTGAAGCTCGCCGGACACCGGCTGCCTCCCTCCTATGTGGAGAAGCTCCGGCGCTTCCGCTACGGGCCCGGTGTCTTCAAGGTGGACTGGGCCCTCTCCGGCCCCATTCCCTGGCGCGCCCAGGCGTGTGCCCGCGCCGGCACCGTGCACCTCGGCGGCACGTTGGAGGAGATTGCGGCGAGCGAGGCCGCCGTGTCGCGCGGGGAGATTCCCGAGCACCCCTATGTGCTCGTGGCCCAGCACACGCTCTTCGACCACAGCCGCGCGCCAGAGGGCCAGCACACCGGCTGGGCGTACTGCCACGTGCCCAACGGCTCCACCGAGGACATGACCGCGCGCATCGAGGCCCAGATGGAGCGCTACGCCCCCGGCTTCCGCGAGCGCATCCTCGCCCGGCACACGCGCTCGCCCGCGCAGTACGAGGCCTACAACCCCAACTTCATCGGCGGGGACATCTCCGGCGGCGCCATCGACGGCATGCAGTTGTTCGCACGGCCCATGGCCCGGCTCGTCCCGTACGCCACGCCCGACCCTCGCCTCTTCCTGTGCTCGTCCTCCACCCCGCCCGGGCCCGGCGTTCACGGGCTGTGTGGCTTCCTCGCCGCCCGCGCACTGCTCGCCAGCGAGGTCTGGCGCAAGGGCTGAGGAGATTCGCCAGAGGGTCATTTTCTCGGAAATTTCCATTTTCCGGAAAACTCCCTTCTGTCCCTGCTTCCTCCAACCCATTGAAATGATGGGGATTCTCCCCTCCGGGATGGCGGGAGGAACGGCTTTTCTCACTTTTTTTGGGATGGCAGCGAAGTCCGGCCCTCTTCCTGGCTGGAAGCCCGTCCCATGACTCCAGAATCCCTTCATCGCTCCGCGCCTCCCCCGGGTCCACCGGCCCGCCGCGTGCCGAAGATCGCCATCCCGCTCGGCGCCGTGGCCCTGCTCGCGGCCGTGGCCCTGCTCGCCCGCGGCTCCGGTGCGGACAGCGCCACGCCCGATGCTCGCCAGGCCTCCGCCTCCGGCCAGCGGCCCACGGGTCCCTCGGGCGCGGACTCCTCCGGGCACACCGGTCAGGGCGGGCCCGCGCGCTCCACCGAGAAGGCACCCCGCTTCAACAAGACCACCTGCTGGCAGGACCTGGAGCGCTTCAACGACACGGTGACGCTCAAGACGTTCCGCGAGTGGGCCGCACCCCTGCTCGCCTCCAGGGACCCGCTCGTCATCGAGTACCTCAAGGGCCGTCTCGCCGAGCTCATCGGCAATGACGAGGGCCGTGCCACCGAGGTGCTCGGCTGGGCTCGCGAGGCCGCTCCCGCCGAGTTCAAGCTGCTCATGGCAGGCCTGCGTGGCTCCCAGGCCCTGACCCTCCCCAAGGTCGCCGCGCAGCTCACGTCCCTCGGGCTCGACGAGAGCATCGACATCGGACGGCGCGCGGGCTTCCTGGACGAGCTGCAGCGGATGCCCAAGCTCGAGCCGGAGGTGCTCGACAAGCTCACCCACTTCGCCAAGGACGCCAGCTCGGGCGAGGCCGGCTGGGTCACCACTCGCGCCATCGGCCGGGTGATGCAGGAGGACCTCACCCGCACCGGCAACGCCAAGCCCTATCTCGACAAGCTCCTCACCCTCGGCACCGAGTCGCTGGATGAGAAGGTCCGCTACCTCGCGCTCGAGATGGAGATGCATGCCGGGGCACCGCTCGACACCCAGGCCACCGAGCGGCTCGCGAAGGTGCTCACCACCGAGGGCAGCGAGGAGGTCCGCCAGGTCGCCGCGCACGACCTCTCCATGGCCCAGGACAAGCAGCAGGCGCTGGACATCTACGCCAAGGCCTTCGCGGCCGAGAAGGACCTCTGTGTGCGCTGGGCCCTGTTCCGTTTCGCCGCTCGCACCGCGGGCAAGGACGCGCTCCCCGTCATGGCGGAGATGGCCGTGACGGACCCGCGCTTCCAGGGCGACTACCACGACTTCGACAGGCTCTACGCGAGCGGCATCGTCGACTTCGATCGCATCTGGTTCAGCCTGCCCACGGATGACCCTCACGGCTGTCTCGACCGCCACGAGTGACCGAGGCCTGGAGCCCCCCATGACTCGCCGCTTCCTTCGGATGAACGCGCTCCCCTCCCTGGCGCTCGCCCTCGGCCTGCTCGCTCCGGCCCTGGCGCCCGCGCAGCAGCCCGCCGCCTCGACCGAGGCCCCCCAATTCCAGGCCGAGACCTGCTCGGTCGAGGGCCTGATGGACTCCATCCGCCGCGGGCTCGGCTCGAAGTCCGAGGCCTACAAGCTCTACCTGCGCACGCTGCTGCGCGAGTCCGCCGTCAACCTGCCCCTCGCCGAGCTCCAGTCCGCCTTCGAGCGGGAGTACGACCCCGTCATGGTCGAGCACCTCGCGGCCGCCCTGGTGGCGCGCACCGAGCGCGGTCTGGAGCCCGAGGCCATGCAAGCCGTGGCCAGGCGCGCCCTGGAGGACAAGGACCCGGGCCTGCGTGCCGCCACGATCCGCGCGCTGCGGCGCACCGGTGCACTCGATCGCACGGGAGACATGTATGAGCGCCTCGTCCGCGACTCCTCGCCCGAGGTGCGCATGGAAGCCGCGACCAACCTCATCGAGGACAACCTGCACGTCTACGGAGGCCGTGATGGCCGGGCGGCGGACACCGCCATCGCCGCGGCGGCCGCGTCCTCGGACCCGCAGGTGACGACGAAGATTCTCGGGCGGCTGATGACCGGGGAGATCAGCTCCGGGTCCGCACGCAAGCTCGAGCAACTCCTGCGCAGTGACTCGTCCGAGGTCCGCGTGGCGGCGTCCACCGCGCTCGGGGGCGTGCCCGCCGCGGAGATGCCCAGTGCGCGGCAGGCACTGCTCGGCATGTACCGCGACGAGAAGGACCCCGGGGTGCGCAAGGCCATCCTCCAGAGCGTCGCCCAGCTCGGCTACTCCGGCGCGGTGCCCGAGCTCAAGCGGCTGCGCGGCATCGACTCGAGCATGGCACCGGAGATCGACGCCTGGGTTCGGGTGCTCGACATGAACCTTCAGGATTGGAGCCTCATCCTGAGAGAGAAGCAGCGGCAGCAGCAGGCTCGGTGAGAAGCACTCCACACGGGGGCCGGTGAGCCGGCCCGAGAGGAACAACGATGCGTAACACGATGAAGACGACGCTGGCGGCACTGGCTTCCCTGGCGCTCATCCCCGCGGGCGCGACCGCGTCGTACCGGGTGGGCTCGCCCTTCCCGGGTGACGTGACGGCCACCACCTACTATTCGAGCGGCTCGTTCCACGGCGCGGTGGACATCTCCAGCCGCAACGCCTGTGGATACTGGGGCGTGGAGACGGGCGTGGTGGGCTCGCTGGCGTGGAACGTGACCATCCGCACCACCGCCGTCGTCTGCTACGGCAACGGCAGCGGCAACCAGAACGAGGTGAAGCACACCTTCGCCAACGGCTACACGTTCCGCCAGTGGCACTTCCTCAAGGAGACCACCTCGGTCGACAAGACGTGTGACCGCTGCCAGATCGGCGACGAGGGCGGGACGGGCAACGTCACCGGCCCCCACTCCCACCTCCAGTACGACAAGAACGGCACCAACAACACCTCCTGGTACTCGGGCTACACCACCAAGGGTGAGTTCCTGGATCGCGGCGAGACCGTCGGCTACGTGGGCTGAGCCAGACGTCAGCAGTTGAGCTCCGTCACCGCTGCATGGGCGGCGGACGGGGCTCCCGCTTCGCCCGGCCCGTGTCTCGCAGGCGTGGCCCCCCCACACGCCTCCGCGGAGACACGGGTCGGGACAGCGGTTTGTGGCATGAACCGGGCAGGCAGCCGAGCTCAGGCCCGGTCCCTGGATGGGAAGCGTCCTCGCGCGATGTTGCGGAGCGCGTTGTCTGCATTATCTGGAATCAATGACCCAGATTCAGGCAACGCCACGCGACTACATGATTCCCGAGGGCTGCCCCGTCTGTGAGGCCGATCTGCCAGTGCGGGTCACCGCGGCCGGGCCGAACGGCGTCTGCAAGCACTGCGGATGGTTCGGCCGTCCGCTCGTCACGGTGACCCACAGCGGGCTGCGCATCACGTACGAGGGAGCTCGGGCCTGAAGCCCTGACCGGGTGGGTCTTCACCCGTGCGGCGCGTCCACGCCCGCGATGCGCTTCAGAGCCACCGTTACCTCGGCCTTCGTCCTCTGCAACGGACGGTCGGTTTTCCGACGCTTCCCCTCCTCGGGCCGGTCGGTTCGCTCATCCACCGACAAAGACGCTCCGCCGCGAGCCCTCGCCGCTTCCACGGACCCGGCCGCATGCCTACCCGTGTGCCCGCCCCCGAGGTCCCGGCTGTTCCATGTCCAGATCCCACCCAAAGGAGCGGCAGCCGCGTTGGAAGACGGCGCTCGAATGGGCGTGGCAGTGGCTCATCTTCTATGGGGCCGTGCTGCTCTTCGTGGGCAAGGTGGAGAAGGAGGAGCTCCTCCTCGGGATACCGGTGGCGGCGCTCGGGGCCACCGCCTCGCAGATCGTCTGGGAGAGCCGCCTGGCGCGGTTCGTCCCGCGCCTGCGCTGGGTGCTCCAGGGCTGGTGGCTGCCCCTCTACATGTTCACCGGCACGTGGGAGATCCTCGTCGTCCTGGCGCGCCACCTCTTCACCCGGAAGAAGGCCGAGTCACTGCTCTTCGCGGTGCCCTACGAAGCCCCGGGCCACGAGGAGGACGCCGAGATGCTCCGGGCGCTGGCCATCGGCTACACGACGATGACACCCAACTTCATAGTGGTGGGCATCGACCACGAGCGCAAGCTGCTGCTCTACCACCAGATCAAGCAGAGTGACGTCCTCGAGATGACGAAGAAGCTGGGGGCACGGCCATGAACCCGTGGCTGGTGGCCGCGGCGGTGCTGATGGTGGCGCTGGTGCCCTGCATCGTGACGTGCCTGCGCGGCAAGCCCACCGACCGCCTGGTGGGCCTGGAGATGGGCGCCATCATCCTGACGCTGGAGCTCATCCTGCTCGCCCAGGGTTTCCAGCGCGTTTCCTTCTACGACCTGGCCGTGGCGCTGGCGCTCCTGTCGTTCGGCGGTGGATTGGTGTTCGCCCGCTTCCTGGAGCGATGGCTATGAGCGTGCACGACGTTCTCGTGGCGGTGCTGCTGGGGCTCGCCGTGGTGCTGGTGCTGGTGTCTGCGCTCGGGGTGATGGTGATGAGGGAGCCGCTCCAGCGGCTGCACTACGTGTCGCCGCCCGCGACCCTGTGCGCGGTGCTCATCACCGTGGCGGTGGTGCTCGACCAGTCCCAGAAGCAGGCGTGGTTCAAGACCATGCTGGTCACCGTGGTGTTGTGCCTGATGAACGCGGTGGTGACACACGCCACGGCGCGGGCCGTGCGCATCCGCGAGTTGGGCCACTGGCAAGCGAGCCCGGACGAGCGCGTCCCCATCGTGGGCCAGGAGCGCTACGTGGGGCAGGACGAGCAGAAGCCGCCCGGAGGCCGGGAATGATGAAGGATCCGCTCGTCGTCCAGCTCATGCAGGTGGGCATCCTGCTCCTGGTGGCCACGATGGCCGCGGGCGTGGTGCTCACGCGCGAGCCGACCTCGCAGTCCATCACGGTGAGCCTGTACGGGCTCCTGCTCGCGCTGATGTTCTTCCTCTTCCAGGCACCGGACGTGGCGCTCTCACAGCTCACCGTGGGCGCGGTGGCACTGCCCCTGATGATCCTCCTGGCGCTGGCGCGGATCCGCCGGGACCGGGAGGCGCGCGAGCAACGGGAGCGGCGCGAGCACGAGGAGGCGTGATGAGCGACACCACGCGGCGCGTCGTCCTCCTGGTGGCGGTGCTCGGGTTCGCGGGGCTCTACGTCTGGGGGATCCAGGGCCTGCCTCCGGCCGGAGAGTACCGGGGGGTCTACGGCAAGGTCTTGAACCATGTGGCCGGCACCGAGCGTCACGTCACGGACGTGGTGACCGCCATCAACTTCGACTACCGCGGCTTCGACACCCTGGGCGAGGAGTTCATCCTCTTCGCCTCGGTCATGGGCGTGGCGGTGTTGCTGCGGCACAGCGAGGAGGAAGACGAAGGCGACGAGCAGGAGGAGCAGGACGAGGCGGGCGATCGCGCCGCGCCCCCCGAGAGCGACGCCGTACGGGTGATGGGTGTCATCCTGGTGGGCATCAACGTCACGTTCGGCCTGTACATCGTCACCCATGGCCAGCTCACTCCGGGCGGCGGCTTCCAGGGAGGCGTCATCCTGGCCACCGCGCCGCTGCTGGCGTACCTCGCCGGGGACCCGAGGAAGTTCCTGCGCATCGCGCCCCCCTGGCTCGTCGAGCTGGGCGAGGCGTGCGGCGCCGCCGGGTACGTGCTGCTCGGGATGCTGGGCCTGATGAGGGGCGGCATGTACCTCCAGAACGTCCTGCCGCTCGGGCCGGCGGAGACCAAGGTGACCTCGGGCGGCACCATTCCGCTCATCAACCTGAGCACCGGCCTCGAGGTCGCCGGTGGCTTCGTCTTCCTGCTCACCGTCTTTCTCGAGCAGGTCATCGCGCGCCGGACGAAGGGGGAAGAGAAGTGAGAGCCCTGCTCGACCACATGCCCTACTACGTGGCCGCGTGGATCTTCGCCTGGGGCCTGTATGGCGTGGCCACCAGCAGGAACCTGGTCCACCTGGTCATCGCCCTGGCGGTGCTCCAGAGCTCCACCTACGTGCTGCTGCTGGCCATCGGCTACGAGCGGGGAGCGATCGCCCCGGTGTTCGTGGACAGGGACCCGAGCACACCGGCGACGGATCCGGTGGTGCAGGCGCTGATGCTCACCGACGTCGTGGTGGAGGCCACGGTGATGGCGCTCTTGCTGGCGCTGGCGGTGCAGGCGCACAAGCGGACGGGAACGCTCGATCCGGGCGCGCTGACGATGCGGAGGATGCGCGGGTGAAGCCCGAGGTACTGGCGCCGCTCCCAGTCGTCCTTCCGCTGCTCATGGCGGCCTTCCTGGCCGCCGCGGGCAAGCACCTGCCCCGGTGGCTCGCGGATGCCCTGGCGCTGCTCACCTCGGGCGCGGCGGCCCTCCTGTGCGGAGTGCTGCTGTTCGCATCCCGGGAGAACCCGCTCGTGTATTGGTTTGGCGGATGGTTCCCTCGGGGCAACCTGGCGATCGGCATCTCGTTCGTGATCGATCCCATCGGCGCGGGGCTGGGTGCGATGACGGGCGTGCTGAGCGTGGCCGGGCTCGTGTTCTCCGCGCGCTACTTCGACACGCTCGGGGCGATGTTCCACGTCCTGCTGCTCATCTTCCTGGCGGCGCTCTGCGGCTTCGGGCTCACGGGTGACTTCTTCAACCTCTTCGTCTTCTTCGAGCTGATGAGCGCCTCCGCCGTCGCCCTGTGTGGCTACAAGAGCGAGGAGCCCTGCCCCGTCCAGGGCGCGCTCAACTTCGGCATCACCAACACCCTGGGCGCGTTCCTCGTGCTCACGGGCATCGCGCTGCTGTACGGCAAGACGGGTGCGCTCAACATGGCGCAGATGGCACGGGGGCTCGGGACGGCGAGGGACGGGCTGGTGCTGGTGGCCTTCGCGTTCGTCACCTGCGGCTTCCTCGTGAAGGCCGCGGCGGTGCCGTTCCACTTCTGGCTGGCGGATGCACACGCGGTGGCGCCCACGCCCGTCTGCATCCTCTTCTCGGGAGTGATGGTGGAGGCCGGGCTGTACGCGGTGGCACGCGTGTATGGCGCGGTCTTCGTGGTACCGCTCGGCTCGCACGACGCGCGGCTGCGCCTGCTGCTGGTGGGCATGGGGGCGCTGACGGCGGTGGTGGGCGGCCTCATGTGCTTCGTCCAACGGCACCTCAAGCGGCTGCTCGCGTTCTCCACCATCAGCCACATGGGAGTGATGCTGTGCGGCTTCGGTCTGCTCTCGGGGCGCGGACTGGCGGGCGCGGCGGTGTACGCGCTCGGGCACGGGGCGGTGAAGGGCTCGCTGTTCCTCTGCGCGGGCGTGCTGCTCCATCGCTACCGCACGGTGGACGAGCTGGCGCTCCGGGGCCGAGGCCGGCGGCTTCGCGTGCTGGGGTGCATGTTCATCCTCGGGGGGTTGGGGCTCGCGGGCCTGCCCCCATTCGGCACGTACCTGGGAGAGAGCGCCATCGACGAGGCGGCGAAGGCGGCGGGCTACGCGTGGCTGGCGATGCTGTTCCTGGCCGTCTCGGTGCTCACCGGAGGCGCGGTGCTGCGGGCCACGGGGCGCATCTTCGCAGGCTGGGGTCCGGCCCGGGAGGAGGTCCCAGGCATCGGTGGCGAGACGACTGAGCCCCCGGAGACGCCCAAGTCCCGCACCATCCCCGCGTCGATGCTGGGAGCGGCGGTGGGGCTGCTGCTCGCCGGGCTGGCGGTGGGACTCTTCCCGGCACTGCGCCACGGAGCAGAGGCAGCGGCGGGCCGCATGTTGAACGCCGAGGGCCAGGCGGCACGGGTCCTCGATGGAGTGCCGCTCCCGCCAGCGGGGGTGGAGCCCTCCGAGCCGCTCGGGAAATCCGCCCTCCACGGACTGCTGTCGAGCGTGGGCGCCACGCTCCTGGCCGAAGTGACGCTGTTCCGCGAGCGCCTGCTTCCGAAGGCGGTACGGGAGGGATTGAAGCAAAGCCTCGGCGTGGCACTGCGAGGCTTGAGGGAGTTGCACAGCGGACACGTCGGCGACTACGTGACCTGGCTCACACTCGGAGTGGCCGGCTTCGGCGGGCTCTGCGCGCTGTTGCTGCGGTGAAGCACCGCGCGTCCATCCAGCGGCCGGGCGAGCGTGACAGCTACCTCACTTCCGAAGTCATGACCCCTCGCTTTCCGGCCCGGGCGTCCCCACCTTGCTCTCGAAATTCCGTCCGCCCGGAGGCAAGCCTTGGGACTCTTCGACCTGCTCTCACGCTGGCCCTTCATCCGCCAGTTCCAGGAGAAGGACTCCACTGCCCTCGGAGACACGGCCATGTCCGAGCGCAGCCGGCAGCTCGAGCCGCGCACCGTCCAGGCCGACAAGGTCGTCCCCTCCATCTGCCCCTACTGCGCCGTGGGCTGCGGCCAGCGCGTCTACGTGAAGGACGGGAGGATTCTCGACATCGAGGGCGATGAGGACTCGCCCATCTCGCGCGGCCGGCTGTGCCCCAAGGGCGCCGCCACCTTCCAGCTCGTCACCGGCAGCCACCGGCTCGACCACGTCCTCTACCGCCGTCCCGGCGCCATGCAGTGGGAGCGCCTCCCCCTCCACAAGGCCATGGAGATGGTCGCCGAGCGCGTGAAGAAGACGCGCGATGCCACCTGGGAGGCCAGGGACAGCAAGGGCCAGTGGGTCAACCGCACGCTCGGCATCGCGCACCTGGGCGGCGCCACGCTCGACAACGAGGAGAACTACCTCATCAAGAAGCTCTTCACCGTGGGGCTCGGCATCGTCCAGGTGGAGAACCAGGCCCGAATATGACACTCGTCCACGGTGCCCGGTCTGGGCATCTCGTTTGGCCGAGGCGGTGCCACCACGTTCCAGCAGGACCTGGCGAACGCGGATTGCATCATCATTCAAGGCAGCAACATGGCCGAGTGCCACCCGGTGGGCTTCCAGTGGGTGATGGAGGCACGTGAGCGCGGCGCCACCGTCATCCACGTGGACCCGCGCTTCACGCGCACGAGCGCCATGGCGGATGTCCACGTGCCCATCCGCCCGGGCTCGGACATCGCGTTCCTGGGAGGCATCGTCCACTACATCCTGGAGAACGAGCGCTACTTCCACGACTACGTCGTCCACTACACCAACGCGCCCGCCATCCTGCGCGAGGACTTCCAGGACACCGAGGAGCTCGACGGCCTCTTCAGCGGCTACGACCCGGAGACGGGCAAATACAGCCCGCACACCTGGCAGTACGAGAACATGGACGGCGTGGTGCCGGCCGCGGGCCACAAGGAGATCTTCGCCGAGCCGGGCGCTGGTGGTGAGGGGAAGGTGCGGGGCAAGCACATCACCGAGGTGCCCAAGGACAAGACACTCCAGCACCCGCGCTGCGTCTTCCAGGTGCTCAAGCGCCACTACGCGCGCTACACGCCCGCCGTCGTCTCGCGCATCTGCGGCGTGCCCGAGGAGCTCTTCCTGAAGGTGGCGAAGACGCTCTGCGACAACTCGGGCCGCGAGCGCACCAGCGCCTTCTGCTACGCGGTGGGCTGGACGCAGCACTCGGTGGGCGTGCAGTACATTCGCACCACCGCCATCATCCAACTGCTGCTCGGCAACATCGGCCGGCCCGGCGGCGGCATCATGGCCCTGCGCGGCCACGCCTCCATCCAGGGCTCCACGGACATCCCCACGCTCTACAACCTGCTGCCCGGCTACATCCCCATGCCGCACGCGCCGGACGCGCAGCGCTTCGAGCAGTACGTGCACAACAACGAGTCCGCCAGCGGCTGGTGGAGCGAGTTCCCCAAGTACGTCGTCTCGCTGTTCAAGGCGTACTACGGCGACGCCGCGACGAAGAAGAACGACTGGGGCTTCCATTGGATACCGAAGCTCACCGCGGACCACTCGCACATGACGACCGTGGCCGACATGGCCGACGGCAAGGTGAAGGGCTACTTCGTCCTGGGAGAGAACCCCGCGGTGGGCTCGATGAACGGGGCCCTCCAGCGCAAGGGTTTGCGGAAGCTCGACTGGCTGGTGGTGAGCGACTTCACCCTCACCGAGACGGCCGAGTTCTGGCGCACCGCCCCCGAGGTGGTGCGCGGCGACGTGCGCCCCCAGGACATTCAAACCGAGGTCTTCTTCTTCCCCTGCGCCGCGCACACGGAGAAGGACGGCTCGTTCACCAACACCCAGCGCCTGCTGCAATGGCACCACAAGGCCGTGGAGGCGCCCGGCGAGGCGCGCAGTGATTTGCACTTCATCTTCGACCTCGGGCGCCGGATGAAGCAGCTCTACGCGGCCTCCACCGAGGACAAGGACCGCGCCATCCAGGCCCTCACCTGGGACTACCCGACGATGGGCCCGAAGGAGGAGCCCGACGCCGAGGCCGTGCTGAAGGAGATCAACGGCTGGACCGTGGCGGACGGAAGGCCGGTGAGCGGCTACACGGACTTGAAGGACGATGGCTCCACCGCGTGCGGCTGTTGGATCTACTCGGGCTGCTACAAGGACGGAGTGAACCAGCCGGCACGCCGGAAGCCGGGCCGCGAGCAGACATGGGTGGCCTCCGAGTGGGGCTGGGCGTGGCCGTCCAACCGGCGCATCCTCTACAACCGCGCCTCGGCGGACCCCGAGGGCCGCCCCTGGAGCGAGCGGAAGAAATACGTCTGGTGGAACGAGCAGCAGGGGAAGTGGACAGGCCTGGACGCGCCCGACTTCATCGAGGACCGGCCACCCTCGTACCGCGCCGACAAGGGAGATAAGGGGCTGGATGTCATCTCCGGGGATGATCCCTTCATCATCCAGGCGGACGGGAAGGGCTGGCTGTTCGCGCCGAGCGGCATGGTGGATGGCCCGATGCCCACGCACTACGAGCCGCTGGAGTCGCCCGTCCGCAACTTCCTCTACGGGCAGCAGTGCAATCCGGCGCGCTACGAGTGGCGGCGCAAGGACAATCCCTATCACCGTGCATGGGGCGACCCGCGCTACCCGCACGTGCTCACCACGTACCGGCTCACCGAGCACCACACCGCGGGAGGAATGACGCGCTGGCTGTCGTGGCTGAGCGAGCTGCAACCGGAGCTGTTCGTCGAGGTGTCTCCGGAGCTGGCCGCCGAGGCGGAGCTGGAGAACGGCGGCTGGTGCACGGTGTCCACGGCGCGCGGAGAGCTCGAGTGCCGGGTGCTGGTGACGGAGCGCATGCCGCCGCTGCAGCTCGACGGCAAGCGAGTGCACCAGGTGGGCCTGCCCTACCACTGGGGCTACACGGGGCGGACGAAGGGCGAGATAAGCAATGACCTGATCGCGTTCTCGGCGGACCCGAACGTCTCCATCCAGGAGTCCAAGGCGCTCACGTGCAACATCCTCCCGGGAAGGCGCAGCCAGGGCCGGCGCGCGGCCGTTGGATGGGAGCCGTGGCCCCTGCCGCCGGGCGTGGTGGAGGTGCCGAGGGACCTCGAGGGCGTGGGCCCGCCCACGGACCAACCCCGGCAGGAGAAGAAGGAGTAGCGCTCCATGGGACAGAAGGGCTTCTTCACCGACACCACGCTGTGCATCGGCTGCAAGGCCTGCGAGGTGGCCTGCAAGCAATGGAACCAGCTTCCGGATGACGGCTTCCGGTTCACCGGCATGTCGTACGACCACACGGGGCACCTCGGGTCAGCCACCTGGCGGCACGTGGCCTTCGTGGAGCGGCCGGTGCCGCTGCCAACCCAGACGATCGGCCGGGTGGACTTCTCGTGGTTGATGAGCTCGGACGTGTGCAAGCACTGCCAGCGCGCGGGATGCCTGGAGGCCTGCCCCACGGGCGCCATCATCCGTACCGAGTTCGACACCGTCTACGTGCAACCAGACGTGTGCAACGGCTGCGGCTACTGCGTGGCGGCGTGCCCCTTCGGAGTCATCGACCGGAGCCAGGACGACGGGCGCGCGTGGAAGTGCACGCTCTGCTACGACCGGCTGGGTGAGGACATGACCCCCGCCTGCGCCAAGGCGTGCCCCACCGCGTCCATCCAGTTCGGAGACGTGGATGAGCTGCGCGAGCGGGCCGAGCGCCGGGTGGAGCAACTCCATGACAAGGGATTGGAGCAGGCCTACCTGTACGGCGCGGACGCGGAGAACCAACCGGGCACCGGAGGGCTCAACGCGTTCTTCCTGCTCGTGGACAAACCCGAGGTCTACAACCTGCCGCCGGACCCGGTGGTGCCGACGATGAAGGCGAAGGAGGCCTGGGCGTCGATGGGCTGGGGAGCGCTGGGCATGGCGGCGCTGGCGTTTGGGGCGGTGCTGTTCGGACGCGAGGTGACGCGTGGGTGACATCCGGCCCGAGGACCTGGAGAAGCGGCGAGACGGGCGAAACATCGACTCGCGGCTGGGAGTGCTCGCCGGCGAGGGCGCACAGCAACGAGTGAGAGACATCGGCGCGGCCAATCCCGCTCGCGAGGTGTTGAGGACGAGGCCCTCGCAGTCGGGAGTGTCCGCTGAGTCGCCGAGCTACTACGGCCAGCCGGCCATCAAAGAGCCGGTGTGGATCTGGAGCATCCCGCTCTACTTCTACGTGGGCGGAGTGGCGGGAGCGGCGAGCGTGCTGGGCGCGGCGGCCGATTCAGCGGGCGGTGACGGGCTGAAGGCCCTCGGACGCAAGTGCCGGTGGGTGGGCACGGTGGGAGACATCGTGAGCTCGGGGTTGCTCATCTACGACCTGGGTAGACCCGAGCGCTTCCTGAACATGCTGCGAGTGTTCCGGCCCACGTCCCCCATGAGCGTGGGCTCGTGGGTGCTGGTGACCTCGGGGGCGATGAACACCGCGTCCCTGTTGTTCGCGGGCCGGCGCGGCTGGCTGGGACGCTCGGGGGAATGGGCCGCACGGATGGCGGGCCTGCTCGGGCTGCCGCTATCCGGGTACACGGCGGTGCTCATCTCCAATACGGCGGTGCCTGTGTGGCAGGCCACGCGCAAGACGCTGCCGTTGCTCTTCATGTCCTCGGCGGCGGCGGGCGTGGGAAGCCTCCTGGAGCTGCTGCCACACTCGCGCGAAGAGGAGCGGGTGCTGCGCCTGTTCGGCACGGTGGGCAAGGTGGGCGAGCTGATGGCGGGCGTCGCGGTACAACACGATGCCTCGCGGCTGGAGGTGCTGGAGCGGCCGCTGAAGCACGGGCCCTCGGGGCGGATGTGGATGGCGGCGAAGGCGTGCACCGCGGCGTCACTCGTGCTGGGCCTGTGGCCGGGACGGCGGAAGTGGACGAAGGTGGCGGGGGCGCTGCTCGGCACGGCGGGCGCAGTGCTGACGCGCTTCGCGGTGTTCCACGCGGGCAAGGCGTCCGCGAGCGACCCGCAGGCCACCTTCCAGCCGCAGCGACAGGGACTGGGTGCGGCGGAGGTGACGGGGCATACGCACGCCGCGGATGGGAAGCCACTCAAGTTCCCGCTGTCCGTGCTGCACGAGGCGCCAAGAGAACCCCAGCAGCCCACGCCGCCGGCCTGGGCAGAGGAGCCGAAGGTTCCCGCCCCCTGAGGCGCATCACGCGCGTGTCAGGTCGGCCGCTTCATCTTCTTCCCTGAAGCGGCCCCAACCAGCCACCGCAGCTGTTACTGCGTACTGTCCGCGAACTGTGCGGTCGTCTGCTGGATCCA
The DNA here is from genome assembly GCF_003044305.1 of Vitiosangium sp. GDMCC 1.1324. GTDB lineage: Bacteria > Myxococcota > Myxococcia > Myxococcales > Myxococcaceae > Archangium. Next base: position 233,224 of record NZ_PZOX01000013.1, read on the forward strand.
CTGAGAGAAAGCGGAAACGTTGGTGTACACACCGTACTTCTTGGGACGACCACAGCCCGCCCCCCAACTCACCACTCCAGCCAGGTACTTGTTGGCTCCCTCCTTGACGACAAGGGGGCCCCCGCTGTCACCCTGGCAGGAGTCATTCTGACCGTCGCCCGCACAAAGCATACGCTCGGTGATCACCCCACCGTAGCTCTCCGGCGCATTGCACTGTGGGTTGCCGACGACCTTCACTGTATTGAAGAGCAGCTCATCCGGCTTCTGGCGCCCCCCTTCACGCGTAGCGCCCCACCCCGAGATGACCACGCTCTTTCCAGCACCAATGAGGTTCTGCTTCTCCGTGGGGAGAGGCGCAATGGCGAGGCTCGAGTCCAGCGGTTCGGCGAGACGAAGCAGGGCGATGTCGTTGTCCATCGTGCCAGGATTGAACTCCTTATGCCGGTAGATCCTGGCCAGATTCACGAGCCGCCCGCCAGCTGACAGCTTCGCAGAGCCCACATAGACCTGGAAGTCCTCGGGCTGGGAGTCCGCATCGATGCAGTGTGCTGCGGTCAGTACCCAGTAGGGGTTGATGACCGTCCCACCACAGAACTGTCCCATGTAGGAAGTGAATGCGCCGGAGAGGACGATGGCCACTTGATACCGGAACTGATCGGATGGAGCTGGCTGTGCACCCGGGCCTACGATTCGAGGATCCGGAACATCGACGAGCAGATCGAGTTGTCTTTCCGTGCGCTCCATATTCGCCAGCGCGGCATTCAACTCATCCGCCTTGTTCTCGCGCCTGGCCGAATCAGCGAGACCCTTGAACCCCTTCTTCTGATAGACCAACTCGAGCAGCAAGCGCTCTTTGACGGAGAGCCGCGACGAAGTGACTTCCTTGTGGGCCTTCTCGGCAACAGTACGCGCCTGGCTCTGCAGGAAACTTTTGCCTGCCGGCTCCGCAACCGCCGAACCAGCAACGAGCAGCGGAAGCATCCACAATCTCATGCCATTTCTGTTCATTATTCCCCTCAAAACATTCTCAAACAATGAATCACAAACAAATACCATGCATCTGCCCACCACCTGCTGCTCGAAGAGTCATTATCGTTACCGGGAGAGCTTGAACCCCTTCCGCGCGCTGCCAGCGGAGACCTCGAGATAGAGACTCTCCACCCCATCCGGCACCCGCAGCAGGGTCTCTCCCTTGCCGGTACTGTCGGTCATGACGCTGCTCGGGAAGAACTCAGCGCTGGGGAAGGTCCGGAACTGCAAGGGGATGTTCGAGGCTGGCTCCGTGCCCGTATTGGCGAAGGCCTCCAACTGGACAAGGCTTCCCGCCGGAGGCAGCGTCACGAGTTCGGGGGGATTGGTCCTCAAGAGCAGACTCAAGGCCTTTGGCTGCACGTTCACGGTCTGCGCGACATCAGCGGTCGTCCCATCGAGCCGTGCCCGGAGCACAAAGGTGGGTGCTGACGTGGCCACGAACAGAACAGCATGGGAGTCCCCATCGCCCAGCAACCGCGAGGGGCAGGGACTGCCGGACTCCAACCCGAGGAGACCTTCCGCCGGTACATCGAGCAGAGTGGCTCCCTCGGCCCATATGCGCAGCTTGCCGGCGTGAGCGCTGGTCTCCACGCAGACCTTGAACCGCGGGACCGCGGAGGCCCACCCTTCCTGAGTGGGCTGAGGCTGGATGGCGACCTTCGGCTCCTTGATGCGGGCATCGCCAGTCGCCTCCATGCCCACCACCGAGGCCCGGACATGCACCCTTCCCGCGCCCGGCGCTCGAAGTTCTACCCTGCCGGCATAGGTGTCTTTCCCTCCATCCGCCTCCAGCCTCGCCAGACGGATGGTGGCGACCCGGCCCTCCACCCCATCCTCCGCGGGAGCCTCGACCGAGACCTCCGCCAGGGGAGCACCATTGAGTTGCGGAATGGTCGCCCGCACCTCTGCGATGAAAGAGAACGTTTCCGGTCGCAATGGAAGGAAGACTTCCCCACTCCCCGCTTCGCTCTCGGTCATACCTTCCGGGAAGCTCACGGCAACCGACAGGGCCTCCTTGTCGAAGGAGGTAATCGGAGTGGGCTCACCACATGCCGCCATCACGAGTAGCGTGGCGACACTCATGGTCGAACGAAAGATCTTCATTTCTTGAACCCCAGGAGCTTCAGCAATTCCTCGCCGCCTTCGGCGAGGAGGCCCATGTCGAGCGCGAAACCAACATTCAGAACAGCCGTGGGCACGCGACGCTGATCCAGGTCTGGAAGCTTGTCATCCGCGCCTCGTGCGACGAGCTGGAGCTCCCCTTCGCGCTCCGGTTGCACCGGAACATCCTCGAAGCGAACCCCGCCGCCGACGGTGAGGTGGAAACCCTGCTTGAAGGCCAGCACACCATGCACCGTCCACTGCCGTAGAGGCTGCAGCTCCGTCCCTACGAGCAGGCTGGGCCCGAAGGCGACACCGACCTGTCCCGAGCCGATGTAGCTGGGGGAAAGGAAGGTGAGCAGCACCGAGGCTGAGGCGTGAGCCAGAGGGTCCTCGACCCGGGAGTATTGGTAGATCTGTTCGGAGCCCGTTGTGCTCCCCACGGGCCGCCAACGCCAACTCTGGAACGGGTGCGACTTCCGGTCCGGGCCGTCATTCAGCATGCGTGCATGAAGGTTGAAACCAAGCGAGAGAGTCATGCGCCAGCTTTCAGCGCGCGTGTGCACCTCCGCCTGCGCGAGCTCCTTCTCGGGCGCCTTGTCCGTGCACTCCTTACCCAGACAGGCCTTCAGGTCATAGACTTCGTGCCCAAGCAGCGGCTCTGCGACATGCACGCGGCTCCCCCTGCTCGCCAGGACTGGTTCTTTGATGTCCAGGTCCTTGGAGTCACAAATAACACGGGTCTCCATCCGCCCCGCGGATTTCATCAGCCCATCGCCGTCCCGGAGTGCGGCCTGGGCAACGAACGTAATGAGTCGGATGAGCGGCTCAAGCGACGAAGTCCGATTTGCTCCGTTCACCTTCCAGGTCACGTCGTAGCTGGAATTGACGGGAACGTCCAGGAGCCAGGTAACCACGGGTTCGCCGACAGGAGCCAGGTCAATGACCCGCTTGGGCTCGCCGAACCTCAACGTATACGTGTCACCCGGCTTGCTCACCGGAAGCTCATTGACGGAGAGCAACACATGCGTAGAGGACTCCATCTGCTCGATCCTCTCCACCGTGAGCGCTTCCTGGCAAAACATCTTCTTGCTCTCAGGGGTGATGCGGGGCAGGCCCTTGAACAACTGGTCATAAGCCTTCCGCCGCTCCTCGAGGGCGGCCATCGACAAGACCTCTCGCAACCCCCGCCCCGCGGCGCAGAACCCCCGGATCTCGGAACGGTCCAGAGCAGAGCAGGACTCTTTCTCGAATGCTTCGAGCGTACCCTTCAATGAGTCTCCGGGCGGGAGCAGTGCTCCATTCGCAGCAAAAAGCTCCTCGGGCTTGTGCTCTCCAAGCAAGAGAAGGGCTTGCTGCATCCATTGCCTTTCAACCTCTGCCAGCCGGCCTTCTGTCAGCTCCCGCTTGCGCATCGCCGCGATTGATGCCTTGTCCCGCTTTTCCTTGTACTGGCCAACGACGGAGACCCTGAGGAAATCTGTCTCTTTCATATGCTCCATCGGCAATCGGAGCATGCCGTTCGCAGGAACCTCCGCGCACCACTGGTTCTTGTTCTTCTCCAGGAGAGGAACGCGCTCGACCAGGACCCAATAGCGATCGCCCTGCTCGCCTGAGAGCTCGAGAGAGCCACGATACTCGACCTTCGTGTGCCGTCGTGAGACAGAACCGTCCGGTTGGATGCGGAACTCTGCGAGTGGAAAATCCACCGGGAGCAGCGGCTCCGCATTCTGGGGACAGGGAGTCGGCGGGGCCGCTTGCGCCACTGCAAGAGGAACCAGAAGCAAATACATCCATACACCAAGGCGAGCCAGGGCCCACCCGCACAACCGGATCTGGTTCAGACTCATCCTCGCTCCAAGTATTCCATGGGCAATCAGACAGGCGCCCTGGTGCACGGCTCCGCCGACTTTCATTCAAGGGGCCTGGAGGTTTTGTGCCAGCATGTCGTCGGAAGGGCGATTACACGCCATTACACGCCCGCCCCAGGAGATCGCAGCTCAGCGCGCCTCTCCGGGCAGGGCGCTCGGGGTGGGCGTGGCCACCGTCTTCTGGCTGGCCTCCTTCGTGGGCAGGGCGCGCAGGACCTCCACGCCCGGCTGCCGCTGGGCGTCCTGGGCCACGCTGGCGCCATCGAGGCCGTTCTTCAGCGCGGCCGGGATTCGCACGGCGGTCTCCAATTGAGCGTGGGGGGCAGGGTCCGTCACGCCGCACGCCGTGAACAGCCCGAGCATCGCGAGCAGCCCGCCGCGCCGTGCCACCTTCGAACCCGCCGCGCCGCGGCGCCGATGGAGCAGACCGAGAATCGTGAGCACGAGGGCCGCTCCCGTCATGTTGGACGTCCCCGCGCCACCGATGGAGCAGCCCTTGAGGGACTCGCAGTACTCCACCGCATCCTCCGCGGCCGATTCACAACTGTACGCATTGCACCGGAAGATCTTCCCATCGGCGTCGTAGTACGCGCCGGCCGCGTTCGCGCAGGCCTTCAGGTCGGTGCATCCTTCAACGTACGTGCTCTCACAGATGGTGTGATCCCCACCCGTCGAAGGAGGCGGAGAGCTCCCGCCACCACCGCAGCCCGAAGCACTCGTCGCGCACTGGCCATTGGAGCAGCACACCGGGTACGCGTTGGAGCAGCAGTACCCGTTGCCGCAGTCCACCGGGTAGCCGGACGGACAACCACCACCACCTCCTCCTCCGCAACCCGAGGAGCTGGTAGCGCACTTACCATTGGAGCAGCACACCGGGTACGCGTTGGAGCAGCAGTACCCGTTGCCGCAGTCCACCGGGTAACCGGACGGACAACCACCGCCACCACCGCCTCCGCCACCGCAACCCGAGGAACTGGTGGCGCACAGTCCATTGGAGCAGCACACCGGATACGCGCTGGAGCAGCAGTAGCCATTGCCACAGTTCACCGGGTAGCCGGACGGACAGGACTGTGCACCCGCGTCACCTGCCACCAACCACACGAAGATTCCCAGCACGGGGACAAGGAAAGACACTCCACGGGCAGCAGGCATGCGGCACCTCGGTTCTTCACTTGCGGATGGATGGAACAGCACACACGCCGCCCCGGCATCGGTAGAGGCGGGAGGGGCCCCCTCCGGCCTGGTACCAGATGCCCATGTTCTGGCTTCCGTCTGGAATGGCGTGACCCTGGCCATGGCTCCCCCCCTCGTACGACCCGGTCACTTCCCGAGGGACGCGGAGAATCTCCGAAGGAAGTCCTCCTCGGAGCGGCGCCCAGGTGAACGAGTCGTACCTAGCGTCCCTCGCTCATTTCGCAAGAGACGAGAGAGTTCTGACAGCAATCACCCGAGAAGGCGATTACGCGCCATTACACGCCGCGCCCGAAGGGCACGGGCAACCCTCACACCGACGCGATGGTGACTCCCATCCCGGGCAACACCTCCGTCCAGGACACCGTGGAGAATCCCGCCTCTGTAAAGAGTTGCAGGAATTCCTCGCCCGTGCGGTGGCGCACGAATCCCGGGTCCGCCAGCACCGAGATGGGCCGGGCCAGTTCGACGAACCACCTGGGCCCCCCGTCCGCCACGAAGACCCGCCCGCCCGGTGCCAGCACCCGGCGAAAGGCTCTCACCGCGGCCTCCCCATCCGGGTAGTGGTGGAAGGACAGGCAGCAGACGATGGCGTCGAAGTACCCCTCGAACGCCTCGGGCGGCTTCCCCACGTCCGCCTGGAAGAAGGCCATGTTGGGGTGGCACCCCGCCTGCCGCGCCACCTTCCAGGCCGTCTCCACCATGCCTCGCGACAGGTCCGCCGCCACCACCTCTCCCTCCGGCACCAGCCTCGCCAGCCTCAGCGCCGCCTCTCCCGGCCCCGCCGACGGATCCAACACCCGGGCGCGCGGCGACAGCGGCTGCATCAGCGCCACCACCTCGTCGATGATGGGCTCGGAGAACGGGCGCACCACCGCCTCGTACACGCCCGCCATCCGGTCGAACTCGCGCACCTCGTGGTAGCCGGCCGGCTCCCCCGGGAGCAGCACCGGCTCCCGGTGCCTCCTCGACAGCTCCGGTCCTCCCCCGCCCGGCACTCCGGGCACCAGCGCCGCTCCCAGCGTCGGCGCCCTGTACAGGCCCAGCCGTTTCAACGCTCGCGCCGGCTCGAAGACATGCACCCGCCATGACAACAGCGACAGCGCCATCGCCTGGTCCAACAGGGGGCGCGCCCAAGGCATGTCCATCACGAGCTCTCCCGCGGGTCTTCCGCCCAGACACGGCGGGAACTCAATGTACCAGGAAGACCCGGGCCGGGTTTCCCTCAATGGCCGCGGAGCTCCGACTGGGGTTCCATTGCACCGCTGTAATGCTTCGGGCAGCCTCTTCTCGTCCCGTCGCCCCCGCCTCCTCACATGCCGCCATCCGACTCCTTCGCCGGTACCAACCGTTTCGAGGTGCGTGCACTCCTGGGCGAGGGAGCCACGGGACGGGTCTATCGGGTCCTCGACCGCGAGATGTCCCGGGATGTGGCCCTCAAGACGCTGCGTCTACCGGCCGCCGAGGCCCTCTACCGGCTCAAGCGGGAGTTCCGCGCCCGTGCCGGCATCGTCCACCCCAACCTCCTCCAGCTCCACGAGTTGTTCGTGGAGGGGGACTCGTGCTTCTTCACCATGGAAGCCATCGACGGCGTGGACTTCCTCCAGTGGGCCCGCGGGGGCCTGGGCCTGGGCGGCACGCGGGGCTCGACGCTGGAGGCCTCCACCGGGGACACGCCGGGCTCGAGCACATCACCGGCCCAAGCGGAGGCACCCGCCCGACAGCCACCGCCCCCGGGCCCGCCCCTGGAAGCGGACGCGGGCTCCTGGGAGCGGCTGCGTCATGCACTGGTGCAGCTCCTCCAGGCCCTGCAAGCCTTGCATGCGGCGGGTCTCGTCCACCGGGACATCAAGCCCGCCAACGTCCTGGTCACCCCCCAGGAACGGGTCGTCGTGCTCGACTTCGGGCTCGCCGCCGCGCTGCATGCGCCGGGCCCCGAGCGCTCACGGCCCCACCGGCCCGTGGGAACTCCCTTCTACATGGCGCCCGAGCAGGTGACGGGCGGCGCGGTGACTCCCGCGGCCGACCTCTATGCCGTCGGGGCGATGCTCTACGAGGTCCTCACCGGGGCACCTCCCTTCGCCGCCCTGGGAGGCAGTCCCCTGGAGCACAAGGTGCACCGGCTGCCGCCGCACGTGCTCGAGCTGGCGCCACAGGCGCCCGAGGACCTCGCCGGACTGGCCATGGAGCTGCTCTCGCCCGACCCGGGGCACCGGCCAGGGGTGAACCCGTGTGGGGCCCGGTTGGCTCCCGCTCCGGGTGGGAGCCCCCGCCCGGTTGCCGCCGCCGAGCAGGGTCAGGGCCAGCTCTTCGTGGGCCGCGCTCGCGAGCTGGAGGCACTGACCCAGGCCCTGGACGAGGTCGCCGGACAGGGTCGCCAGCTCACTGTCCACATCCATGGCCCCTCGGGCATCGGCAAGTCCACGCTGGTGCGGCACTTCCTCTCCCTGCAATCACGGGCCCGCGCCCCCCTCGTGCTCCACGGCCGCTGCCATCCCCAGGAGAGCGTCCCCTACGAGGCCCTGGATGCCTGTATCGACGCGCTGGCCCGGCACCTGGAGGCCTTGCCCGCCGCGGAGGCCGCCTCGCTCGTGCCCGCACGGGCCTCCGTCCTGGCCCGGCTCTTTCCCGTGCTGGGGCGGCTGGCGGCCTTCCAGCGCGAGCCCCTCCCCACGCCCCTGCCGGATGTGGCGGAGCTGCGGCGACAGGGCGCCCAGGCCCTCCGGGAGCTGCTCGAGCGCCTGGCCCGGGGGACCCGCCCCCTGGTACTGTGGGTGGATGACGTGCAGTGGGGGGATGCCGACTCGGCGCCCCTCTTCGAGGAGCTCCTCCGGCCGCCAGCGCCGCCCCTGTTGCTGGTGCTCACCTGGCGCGGCGAGGACCGCGACGCGAGCCCGCTGCTGCGCCGCCTGCTGGAGCTGACACGGCCTGGCGAAGGCTCCCGGCCGGTGACGCGCGAGCTGGCGCTGGGGGCACTCCTGGCACGGGAGGTGGGCACGCTGGCCTCGGCGATGCTCGGCGACCCCGAGACCAGCGCCCAGGTCCAGGCCGTGATTGCCCAGGCCGAGGGCAACCCCTTCATCGCCCGGGAGCTGGTGCGCCACGTCGGCGCGCACGCCGCCCGCGAGGGCGCTGGTACCCTGGGAGCCCAGGTGGACGTGGCCCGGCTGGTGGTGGAGCGCATCCAGGCCCTCCCGGAGGAGGAGCGCGCCCTGCTGGAAGTGGCCTCCCTCGCCGGGCGGCCCCTGGCGCGCGGCGTCGCGCTGAGGGCCGCGGGGCTGGGCGAAGGCGGACGGGGGCGGGTGGCCTCGTTGAGGGACTCGGGCCTGCTGCGTGAGGTGCCCGGAGACGGAGAGCCGGGCCTTGGTGCCTACCATGAGCGCATCCGCGAGGCGCTGCTGGGCGCACTGCCGGCCGAGACCCGGGCGCGGCGGCATCGCGCCGTCGCCGAGGCCCTCACCGCGCGTGGCTCCGAGGACGAGGAGGCGCTGCTGCTGCACTGGGAGGGCGCTGGCGAGCCGCTCCAGGCGGGCCACCACGCGGTGCGCTCGGCGAATCGGGCCGCCCGGGCCCTCGCCTTCGAGAACGCCGCCACGCTCTACCGCAAGGCGCTGGAGCTGCTGGGGGCGCGGGCGGATCGCCCCCTCCTGCTGGAGCGGCTCGCCGAGGCGCTCGCCAACCTGGGCCGGGCGGAGGAAGCGGCCCGGCACTACCTGGAGGCGGCCCGGGCGCTGGGCGGCGCGCTGGAGCGGCCCCAGGTGAGGGATCTCCAGCGGCGTGCTTCCGAGCAGTATCTCAAGAGCGGCCGCTTCGCCGACGGCTGGCGCGAGATGCACGCCGTGCTGCAAGCGCTCGGTGTGCCCGTGCCCGGATCCTTCTTCTCTGCGGTGTGGGCGGCCACCTGGCGCCGCGTGCTCTTCCTGGCCCGCCGGCTGGATGCGCCATCGGCAGCGACGCCCTCTCCCGAGGAGCGCCACCGCCTGGAGGTGCTGTGGACGGCCTCGACGAGCTGGGTGATGGTCAATCCCATGCTGTCGGACGCCTTCCGGACGATGCACCTGCTGGGAGCGCGGCGGCTGGGGGAGGACCACCTGTACCGGGCGCTGGCGCTGGAAGCGACCATGGAGCTGCACATCGGCGGCCGGTGGATGGAGACCATCGCCGGGCGGCTGTTGGACAAGGTGCGGCAACGGGTGGAGCGCACGGGGACGCCGTATGACCAGGCCTGGTACGCGCTGGCGCTCGCCAACCGGGGCTACACCCTGGGACGCTGGCGCGAGGTGGTGGAGGCGGGCGAGCGCGCCGAGGCGCTCTTCCGCGAGCACTGCCCCGGCAGCGCCTGGGAGCGTGTCACCCTCGCCATCTTCCACCACCATGCCCTGGCCATGCGGGGGCAGTTGCGGCACCTGGCGGCGCGCCTGGAGTCCTTCGAACGGGAGGCCCTGCAGCGGGGAGACCTCCATGCGCGCTGCGAGGTCTATCTCGGCGAACCGGTGGTGGCGTGGCTGGCGAGGGACCGGGCGGATGAGGCGCGGGCACGCGCGGAGGAAACCCTGGCCGCCCAGTCTCCACGGACGTCCACCTGGCCCGAGAATGCCTACCGGCGCCAGCAGTTCGCGAACCTGATCGCCGCCGTGTACACCGCGCACTACCGTGGCGAGCCCTGGCCGGCCTGGCGCGCGGTACAAGAGGGGTGGGAGCCGCTGCGGGGCTCCTTCATGCTGCCGCTGCGCACCACGGGGCTCAACCTGCGGCACATGCGTGCCCGGGCGGCGCTGGGGGCCGCCTCCACGCTGCCCCACACGGACAGCCCACCGCCCTCCGGGGTGGACGCACGCTGGCGGAAGCCCGCGCTGCTGGCGGACGTGCGCGCCCAGTTGCGCGTCATCGACCGGGACTCCCTGGGCTGCGCGCGTCCCCTGGGCCACCTGGTGCGCGCGGGGCTGGCGTGGCAGGAGACGGACGTCCCCGGAGCCCGGCGATGGTTGGAAGAGGCCGTGACGGGCTTCGAGCGGGAGGACATGGCGCTCTACCGGGAGGCGGCGAGGTACGCACTGGGAGCGCTCCGCGACGGGCACGAGGGCCAGGCGCTGCAACGCCAGGCCCGCGAGTGGATGGAGGCGGAGGGCGTCGTGCGGCCCGGAGCACTGACGGCCTCGCTGGTGCCAGGAATCACTGCCTGGCACGAGGCGATGCCCGCTCAGCGGGCATGAGGCGGTCGCGTCCGAGCCAACATCGTCCGGAAGTGCCGCAATACTGTCAGCAGCCCGTGCGTGGCCTGTGGCGAGGCGTTCTGTCCCAGCACGTTCACCAAGCTCATCATCACGTTGAGGGCGTCTCCCGAGCCGGGCACCTTCGTGAGCAATGAGGGGAGCACCTCCAGACCCAGCACGTCCCACGGGTGGGGCCGGTCCTGGAGGAAGTTCTTCTCGTCCATCCGCTGGAGCAACTCGAAGTCCGGCAGCTCATTGCGCTCGGGATTCCAGATGCGGCAGTAGTCTCCATAAGGCGTAGTGGGGAACAATCCCTTCTCATACGGATCCGACGGGAAGGGGCTGCCGACGGGACGCGGACGCGGGGTCCGGAGCTGCCGTTTCGCCAGGTGCACAGTACAGTGGTCGAGGATGGCGTTCACCGCGTGCCGGGCGGACTCGTTGGCGGACTCCATGGTGGTCAGCCGCGTGAATGTCCTCAGCCACGTGCCGGCGAACACGAGCCGATCGTAGTGCACCGGGTAGCCGCCATGTGGGGCTTGGCTGACATTCTTCGGAGAGGACCAGGGCGGTGGTGGCGGGGTGTTCGGCGTGGGGTCCCACGGCTCGGGGCCGGGCCGGTTCTTCCAATCCCCGACAATGGGCACCAGGTAGGGCGTCTTGTTCCTCAACAGGCGCGGCTGCTCCTTGCTGCTGTCGTACTCGAGGCCCTCGTCGATGTGGACCCAGTCCGGCTCCGGCAAGACAAAGTCGACGGGCTCTTCATCGGGCCCGCGGGACTTGAGTGACTCACAGATCTGGTGGAGCACCTCCTCCTGAAGCTCCTGGGGTGAGCAAGCCCAGGCCGGCTTCTTCAGCCGCTTCGATTCCGTGTTCCAATCGCCGATGTCCACACTGAGGATGGACTGATAGGAACTCAATTGCCCCTCGGGACGCTCCTGCCAGACGAGGTGACTGCAAATGGCCGACAGCCCCCATTCCGCATCGACGCAGTAGAGGTAGCCATCGAAGACGTTCACGTGCCTCTTGAAGAAGTACTGGATGCCCGAGATCGTCTGGAGCCTATCCCATTTGTGTCGGCCAGACTTCTGTTCAGGCTCTCTCGTGACGAGTCGAGAGGACCCCTGCTGCTCCGGCATTTGGGAGACATAGTCCTGGAGCCCCTCGGACACCCCCAGACCCAAGCCCTTGGACACCCGCGCGGCCGAAAGCACGTCCGTGGCCACGACGAAGTAGACGTGCTCACCATCCTCCTTACCACCGTGCGTCAGGTTCCAACGCTCACCAGCCATCCCGCTACCGGCTGCCGCTTCGTCGGCATTGTTCTCCGATGCCTGATCGGAGGCGCGATACACACGGGCGACGAGCCGCTCGCCCTTCTCGTCCCTCTCAAGCTCCAGCTTCTCAAGCTCTCCGAGTTGGAAATCCACGCCCAGACGATTCAGGTGCTCACGCCAATGGAAGAACCAAGACTCGCTCGTCGGACCGTTCAGGGTGCAGTTGTTCCGCGCGGTCGGGACGAGCGCCTCGGCCAGGAGTTGGACGTAGGTATTACCGCAAGTGCGCGCATCTCCATGCGCTCCGTCGAGTGCCGCCAGCACCCGACTCGAGGACTGCACCAGCTTCATGAAGGCATCGCTGTAGCGGTACAGGCGCGCACCGGTCCGCTTGTCATGACCTTCGAGGTAGTCCCACCAGGATACGTCTTCCATTTCGGCGGCCCGGCGCTGCGAGCAGCTGGTCATGTAGCGCAGGACTCGCAGCGAGAACTGGACCAGATCCTGGGAGGTAATACGCAGGTTCCGCATGTTACTCAGGCCGTAGTCGGCCCGGGACAAAGCATCTCCCGCGCGCAGAGGATCCCAGCTCATGATGAAGGGAGCGTTGCTCTTGCTGAAGATACCGATCTGCGGAAGGGGAACGAGGTTCTCCAGTACGGAGCCCCCCACCGGCTGTCCAGCGAAATCATGCAGTGGGATGCGCTGCATGGTATCAAAAACATGGCGGTAGAAGGAGGGAAAGAAGCGGTAGCCATGCTCTCCGGGTAGTTGGGGACGGTAGACGATGACACGCACCCAGTTGCGCGCCACGGGCGCCAGTCCCAGCCAGGAAGAAGCCCGGAGTGGCACCCCCGATTCTTCCGTGTAGACCTTCACCCAGTCAGCAAGCGGCTCACCGAGCAGATCCTTGAGCCGCTTCTCGGTGGCTTTGGCCAAGTTGATGGCCGTCTTGTCCTCAGCCATCGCCCCCGGCAGGCCAAGCCCGGATGCGACAATTGTCCCCTTGGACTGAGCCGGATCGGCGAACGCCTGGACATAGATTTTTACGTCATGAAGCGGGCCCTGCTCCGTATGAAAGTATCCCTTGTCGAAGAGGGTTTTGACGAAATCGGCGGACTCCTCCAGCATCTGCTGGGACTGCTCGGTGAGTCGACGCGTGGCACCGGCGTTCTCTGGCTGCTCATACTCGAGCCAAAGTTCCGGAAAATACCCATGTGATTGGGCGCCCTGACCACGCGCGGTTCCCAGTACGTACTCGAAACCGGAGCGGCCCACTGAGAACCCAGGGAGGAATCCGATCTTCTCGCGCAACCAATTGCGCTCAGGGAGCGTCTGCGTTCCTCCTTGCATGTGGTAATAGAGCGGCGGTTTCTGCCCCCTGGAGATCGCGAAGTACTGGGTCCGGGCCAGACCACCGAGCGACGGCAGATCCAACATGCCCTGGATGCCCAGAGCCCGCTCGCGCTCGACGACACACACCTTGAAGCCCCGGATGGCCAGCTCGTGAGCCGCCGTCATCCCAGCCACACCGCCTCCGTAGACATAAACCTTGGGCCTGTTCGGGTCCCCCTTCTTGGGGGATGCATCCGGCTGCTTCTCGTCCATGATTGCTCCCGTGAGCGGAATGGAACGAAATCATGCGCCCAAAACGCAGCTCTCGCGCAAGCGCCGCAGCAAAAAAGCAAAACCGTGACACCGCACGGCGCCCTGCACATAGAGCGACAGTCCCTCGTGGAGCCGCAGCAGGGTGTCAAGCGGACCCACCACCTGTACGGCATCTGCGAGTATGGCCTCGGTGAGCGACTGCCGGTCGTCCAGAATTTCAAGCAGGGTGCACCGTCTGGTGATGACCCGCGCCGGCTCGTGACCGGTGACGGGGCGGACGCGGGCACTGCGAAGGGAGAAGCCAGCGGCGAAATGCTCCTCGTCCACCATCACTGCTACCGCCAAGCCATCCAGGTGCGCGCACATCCGTACGTGGGCCTCCGGCTGCTCCCGGACGAGCACCGAGAAGGACTCAGCCAGCAGAGTGGCCACCAGCCTCTCAGCCACGAACGAATTCGAAGACACCGGAGCCATCCATGTCCACCGGCTCGCCACACACCCGTCCCCGCAGTTCCCCCTGACCGAGCACCTCGTGGATGATGACGAGCCGCTCCAGAGAGTCCTCGGCGGGAAGCAGGAGCCGTGCGGCATTCGCGGGAACGAATGTCAGTTGGAGCGCGTCACCCCTGCCCCGAGCACTCACTTCTACCCGGCGGGGCAGATCCGCCGCCGAGCCAGGGGCCAACAGCGCCAGCGGACGGGGCAGGTTGAAGGAGCGCTCGGGCTGGAAGCAGCAGGGTGTGGAGAACCGCAACTCCTCGTCACGGAAGACGCGCAGCGGCTCACTGCCGTACCAGAGGAAGAGGGCTTGGTAACGCGCGGCGGTGCGACCACGGTCCGCCATTCGCACCAGCACCGCGCTCCAGGGATTGGACTCCCCCCGCGGGAGGAGCGAGCCCCATTCCCAGCTGAAGTCATCCCCCCAGTGGAAGTGGCCCCAGTTGTGGTCATGATAGGCCGGTGCACCCTCCACGCGTATGGTGCTACCTCCCAGGGTGATGGTGCCCCGAGCCTCCAGCCGCGGGAGGAAGAGCCAGGAGATGGGACGCCGAGGGGCGAGCAGGTGTTGCGCCGACAGCACTGGCAACGTGATGGGGACGAACTCCAACTCAGCTGCCAAGGGGCGCTCGCGCAACGCCACCGAGAGGCGCCAGACCCCATCCTCGAAACGCAGCGTGTTGCGGCCAAAACGGGCATGGAGGCGGCCGGCCTCCACAGCCACCTCCTCGGCCTCGAATCGCTCCACGTCTCCGTCCCACCCCTCTCCATGCGCCAGTACGATGAGGCGCGCCACCTCGGCCGGCTGGGTCATACCCGGCCGGCTCTCGTCCAGGAGGCTGAAGTTGACGAGCAGGTGCACGTCCCCGGCGTGGACGATGAAATGCTGCCACTCCTTGTGGTCCCCCCGCCCCCCCAGGCGCGAGGGCGAGCGCCGAAAATAGTCGAAGCCCGCCAGCATCGTGGCGAGACGTTTCGTGTCGAGATGGGGAGGGACCATGAGGATCGTCGGGGAGGGCTCAGCGCAGCAGTTCGCGAAGCCGTGAGAGTTCCGCCTCCAATCCAGAGGAGATGGTACTCGCGGGTGACCTGCCCGTGGCCCGCAGCGGCTCGAGAGCGCCCACCAAGGAACGGTGCACCGAGATCAGCCCGAGCAACAGCAAGACCAAGCGCTCATCCTCACCGGCTGGCGCGGCGGACCCCTCGCCAGGAATACTTCGAGACGAAGGCAGCAACCGTTCGAATCGCTCCGACAGCGAGACGAGCCCCAGCAGCAGATGAAGGAAGGCATCGTGCTCATCGAAGTCGCCGCGCAATTCCTCAAGGAGCGCCATGGAAATCTCCCGTTTGCACGTCGCGCAGGTGACGCACCAGCGCCTCCATCTCCGGCGAGGACGCTGCCTGGAAGATTGCCTCCAGGTAGGTGGAGGGCACTACCGTGGACGCATCCTCCTCCAGCAGATTGAGTGCAAGTGCAGCCCAGAGCTGGCGACCGTTGCGCACCAGTTCCGAACCGGACAGCGCGGCCTTCCACGCAGCGCCCTCGGGAGTGGTAACGAAGCGGCGGCCCTCTGCCACGAGCGCGGAGAAGGCCGACTGGGCCGCAAGGGGATGCTGGAGCAGTATCAACTGCAGCCGCCGTAGCACGCTAACTAGCTCGCCACCCCCAGGTTCTTCCATCGCACCCGGCTCCTGCCTCGTCGTAGGCGAAACCAGGTGCTCAGTGAGAAGCTGCTGGATGCGGCGCAGTTCCTCGAACACCAGAGCATGCATGCGCATGGAATCGAAGAGGGATGAGGCTGGAGGAACGCCGGAGTTGGCCATCACTTCACGCGCTGGAGGACGTAGGTGAGCAGCACTTGTAACAGATTGCGATGCTCCGAAGGAAGCAGCCACCCCTCGCAGGCGGCGAAGGACGCCTCGGCCCGCTGCAACCACGTCCGGGCACTCTGACGGGCGTAGTCCAGACTGCCGTGACGATGGATGAGTTCGAGCAGGAAGCGCACCTGCTCCGGCGTCTTCTCCTTCATGGGAGGTTGGGACTCGGCCAGCGCGCGGCGCAGGTGCTCGCGGCCTCCGTGGGTGAGCTCTCCCCGGGTCACGAGCTCGTCGAGCAGAGGCTCGAGCGTGGGGCCTCGCGGCAAAGGCTGCGCACCGGGGCGAGGCAGGGCGAGGATGCGCTCGGCCTCGGCCCGCTCCTCCGCGCTGGCGTGACGCATCATGTGCAACAGCATGAGGGTGCGCTTGCCCTCCCACAGGTCGCCCCCAATCTCCTTGCCATACGCCCCCACCTCGCCGCTCAGATTGAGCACGTCATCCTGTATCTGGAAGGCAATGCCCAGACAGCGGGCGAACTCCGCGAGCTGCCCGGTGCGTTGCGCATCCTGCCGGGCGGCGATGGCGCCAAGGGTGACGGGGGTGATGAAGCTGTACCAGCACGTCTTCTGCTCCACCATGCGGACATAGTCCTCGTCCTTCAGCGCCCACTGTCCGCGGCGGATCCACTCCAGTTCCAGCGCCTGGCCCTCTGCGGACTCGCGCGCCATGCGCGCCACTGCCTGGAGGATGCGCAGCGAGGGCCCCAACCCGATGAAGCCAATGTTGTCCAGCAGTGGCTGCAGCGAGAGCGCCAACATGGCATCCCCCACGTTGATGGCCACTGGCACTCCGTGCAGGTGGTGCAGCGTGGGATGGCCCCGGCGCAGCTGGGACTCATCCTCGATGTCATCGTGGATGAGGAAGGCATTGTGGTACAGCTCAAGCGCGGCTGCCGGGCGCAGGGCTGCCTCCAGTGTGCCACCCAGCGCACGGCAGGTGGCGATGCAGAGCGCGGGCCGCAGTCCCTTGGCCTCGCGCAACGGGTACTCCAGCATCAGCTCATAGAGGAAGGCGGCCTGGGGGCGCTCCGAGGGCACCATGCGGCGGATCTCCTCGATGACCCGGGTGCGGCACGCCTCCAGGTAACTGGTCAACAAGGCGCTCGCGCTGGCTGTGTCGGGCACAGCGGAGAGGCTAGCATGGGATGGAGGGACCGGAAGCACTTCACCGCACCATGGGAATTCTCGAGCAAACAGAGCGCAGGCGCAGGATCTCGCTCGGAGGCAGATGCCTGCTGGGACGGCACCACGCATGTGACGTGCGCCTGGAGGATGCACGTGTCTCCGTCGATCATGCCAGTCTTCACTGGCGGGGAGACGGGTGGGAGCTGCGGGACCTGAACAGCAAGAATGGCACCTTCCTCGAGGGCCGGCGGCTGGTGGCCGGGGAGAGGGTGTTACTCCAAGCGGGGCAGTCCTTCCTGCTGGGCCCCGGCGGTACAAAATTCCAGCTGGTGGATGCGAGCCCCCCTGCGGCACGGGCCCGGCATGCCATGAGCGGGCGGGTCCAGGAGTGCTCGGGCTCACTGCTGGTGTTGCCAGACGATGAGCAGCCCCTGGCCAGCCTCTTCCTGGATGGGAGTGGCCGCTGGGTCCTGGACTCGGGGGAGGAGCAGCGTCACGTGGCCGACCAGGAGCGGGTCGCACTGGGAGGGGAGAAATGGGTGCTGGAGCTCCCATCGGCCACCACGGAGACACTGGAAGGAGAGGAGCCCAGCCTGGAAGGCATCCACCTGAAGATTGGTGTCAGCCGCGACGAGGAGCACGTGGTGGTGACCATTGTGCACGGCAACCAGCACACGGTGCTGCCTTCCCGCTCCCATCACTACCTGCTCGCGACGCTGGCGCGCGTCCGACTCAGGGAGCACGCGCTCTCGGAGGCCGAGCAGGGCTGGGTGGACCGGGACACGCTGTGCCGGATGCTCGCCACGGACAGCAACAAGCTGAACGTGGACATCCACCGGTTGCGCAGGCAACTGAGCACGCTGGGCATCCAAGATGCCGCGAGCGTGGTGGAGCGGCGGCCGGGAACCGGACATCTGCGGCTCGGCGTGCGCAGCGTGGAGGTCTTCCCCCTCTGATTCTCGGAGTACGCTCGCGCGCCATGAGCACTCGAGCGACGAGCGTCTGGGGCTGGGGTTACGCGGACAAGTTCCCGGATACCGAGGCACGGCGTTCCCTCGCGGAGCAGGTGTCTCCGCTTCTCGGTGGCCCCTCCCTGGAGCCCCGCGAGCCCGCTGCGCTGCGGCTCCCGCGTCCCCGGGTCGCTCCACCCGCCACCCTGGCGGAGCTGTGCTCGGTGGAAGAAGCCGACCGCGCGGCGCACACCTATGGCAAGGGCTATGGGGACCTCGTGCGGGGGTTCCACGGGGACTTCTCTCCCGCTCCCGACTTCGTCGCGCGCCCCCGCACCGAGGAGAACGTGCGGGCCGTGATGGACTGGTGCGCGGAGAACCGCGTCGCCCTCATTCCCTTCGGTGGCGGCACCAGCGTCGTCCGCGGTATCGAGGCCTCCATTGGCCAGGGGTTCCAGGGCGCCGTGTCGCTCGACATGCGCCGCCTGGACCGGGTCCTCGAGGTGGACCCCCTCTCCCGAGCCGCCCGCATCCAGGCCGGTGCTACCGGGCCCGTGCTCGAAGCGCAGCTCGCCTCGCATGGCCTCACGTTGCGTCACTTCCCCCAGTCCTTCGAGTTCTCCACGCTCGGTGGGTGGATCGCCACGCGCGCCGGCGGCCACTTCGCCACGCTCTACACGCACATCGACGACCTGGTGGAGTCCACCCGCATGCTCACGCCGCGCGGCGTGTATGAGACGCGCCGTCTGCCCGCCTCGGGCGCAGGCCCCGCTCCGGACCGGCTCGTGCTCGGCTCCGAGGGCACGCTCGGCGTCATCACCGAGGCCTGGGTGCGCGTCCAGTCCCGTCCCCGCTTCCGCGCCAGCGCGAGCGTCCACTTCTCCGAGTTCGACTCCGCCGTGCGCGCCATCCGCGAGCTCTCTCAATCCGGCCTCCACCCCTCCAACTGCCGCCTCCTCGACGCGCAGGAGGCCTTCCTCAACGGCGTCGCGGGCGATGGCTCCAGCGTGCTCGTGCTCGCCTTCGAGTCCGCCGACCACCCGCTGCAACCGTGGATGGAGCGTGCGCTCGCCATCACCGCTTCCCACGGTGGCGAGTGCCGCGAGGGAGCGCGCTATCGCTCCGATGAGCCGGGCGCCCAGGCCCGCGCCAGTGGTGCCGCGGAGAGCTGGCGCTCGGCCTTCATCGAGGCCCCCTACATGCAGAACGTCATGGTGAGCCTCGGCGTCATCGCCGACACCTTCGAGACCGCCTGCACGTGGGACCGGTTCGACACGCTGCATGGCGCCATCCTGGAGTCAGTGCGCGGCGCGCTGGAGCGCGTCTGCGGTGGAGGGCTCGTGAGCTGCCGCTTCACCCACGTCTATCCGGATGGGCCCGCGCCCTATTACACATTCATTGGCCCGGCTAGGCGTGGCGGCGAGCTGGAACAGTGGATGGAGCTCAAGCGCGCCGCCAGCGACGCAGTGAGCTCACACGGAGGCACCATCACGCACCACCACGCCGTGGGACGGCTGCACCGCCCCTGGTACGACCGCGAGCGTCCCGAACCCTTCGCGCTCGCATTGAAGGCCGTGAAGGGGGCGCTGGATCCACGGGGGATTCTCAACCCGGGCGTCCTGGTGGGGCCCTGAAACGCGCTCACTCCTCGTAGAGGACCTCGACCGGTTCACCCCGGATGAAGGCGTCGAGCTTCTCCCGGCTGGAGACAGTGAAAGCGTTGTATGTCGCCTCCACACCGTCCTCGATGATGTCGTTGTCTCCGGAACTGCCCCCGATAGCTGGGGCACAGGTGAGGAGCTTTCGGATTCCACCGAACACCAGCCTCGCCGGCTTGCCGTCCAAGGTCAGGGTGTCGTCATCTCCTTCCTCCAGCTTGCCGAAGTGCTCAGCCTTACGACGCGCCTCGGCGCCATTGGGGGCCTCGAGCAAGTAGACGTTCTCCCAGATGTAGAACTCGTCCTGCGGCTCGTTCTTGAGCTGGAAGTACATGACGGCACTGGCCGCATACCATCCCATTGTCCGCTCCTTCCCTGTCAAAAGCCATTGGCGTTGGGACGACATCCCAGCGCCTTCTGCGCCTGCTTGATCTTCTGCTCCTCTACCGTGTCGCCACTCGCGGCCGCAGCATTCTGTAGACCCCGAAGGAACTCGCAAGGATCCGCTCCCTTGGGTAGCTCCTTGGCCTCACGCACATATTCATTGTCGATGTTCTTCTTGCCTCCCTTCGCGCAGAGGACCTCGTACTTCTCGCAGAAGTCCTCCATCGACAGGCCTTCATGGAGGGCGATGGCCTCAATGGCCGCGGCCAGGCTTCCCGTGATGGTGATGAGAGTCTGCCCGCACGCGTAGGTGTCGCCCACGACAGCGCATCCAGGATAGCAACTCATGGTCTCCGACGGACAGGCGTGCAGCCCGCGCGGTTGTGGATCGCTGCTCGGGTGCAGCACCTCGTACCCGGCACCTCCAGGAGGCTCGAGCATCCACGGCACGGGTTCGCGCGCGGCGACTCCCATGCAGGCCTGTAGTCCTGGCAGGAAGAGGAAGAGCACCAACCGCTGACGCAGCCACATCAGTCACCTCCTCGAATACGCGCAGGATAGGCCCTCGTCTCCGCCCCCTACCGGAGCCGGCGGGATTGCGTTCAACCGTTATCAGTAGAGAGCTCCTGCTCCGGACGCGGTCGCGGCCCCACTCGCGCACGTCGAGGCTCCGAACACGACCTGGCCTGCGTCGAACACGAGGCCCTGGAGTGACTGCGGCGAGCCGGACATGGGACGAGATCGGAGAGCGCGGTGGAGTGCACCGCCCCCACACGCCCCGGTTCCTCCACCGATTGTCCGGTAACGAGCAGACTTCCGCCCGCCCGGAGCGCCAGGACAAACCACCTCCCTGCGCCTACACGGCCGGGTCGTGGAGAATACCCCTGCCGCGTGGCTCCCACCCGGTGGGGGGATGTCCGGTGTGGGCATTCCGTGGGACCATTCCTCTCCGCATCGATCGCCGTCCGTGCCATGTCCAGTGAAGCAAACCCAGACAAGCCAGAGGCGCTCCGCGAGACGCTCGAGCCCTCGATCAACAGAGGCCACGAGCCCGGGAGTGATCCGCTGCTGGGCACGTGTATCGGCAGCTTCCGGCTCACGCGCAGGCTGGGCCAGGGGGGCATGGGCGCGGTGTACCTGGGCGAGCACGTGGACATTGGCAGCCGCGTGGCCATCAAGGTGCTCCACGGACGGCTGGCCTCCTCGCCCCAGGTGCTGCGCCGCTTCCACATGGAGGCGCGCGCCGTCAACCTGATCGGCCACGAGAACATCGTCAACATCATCGACATCAACCCCGCGCCTCCCCTCCCCTACCTCATCATGGAGCACCTGGAGGGCGAGCCCCTCTCCGCGCTGCTCGCTCGGGGCCCGGTGCGCGCCGAGGTCGCCGTCGCCCTGCTCGCCCAGGTGTGCGACGCGCTCGAGGCCACGCACGCGCGCGGCATCGTCCACCGGGACCTCAAGCCCGAGAACCTCTTCCTCCTCCAGCGCGGCACCGGCCCCGCCTTCGTCAAGGTGCTCGACTTCGGCATCGCCAAGCTGCTCGACGCCGAGGAGCCCAACACCGACACCGCCGAGGGCGCCATCATCGGCTCGGCCGACTACATGGCGCCGGAGCAGTCGCGGGGAGATCCGCTGGACGGGCGCGCTGACATCTACGCCCTGGGCGTGATCGCCTACCAGCTCGTCACCGGGCGGCTGCCCTTCGTGGAGAGGTCCCTCACCGCGCTGCTGCTCGCCCACCAGACCAAGCAGCCCATCGCGCCCACCGCGCTCTGCCCGGACGTGCCGCCCGCGCTCTCCAGCGTCATCCTCCAGGCACTCGCCAAGGACCCCGAGGCCCGCTACCAGAGCGCCTCGACGATGCGCGGCGCGCTCCAGGTGGCGCTCGACATGGTGCGCTCGCCGCCCGGTCCCGCCCGGACGCCTCCGCCCATCGGGCCCTTCGCACAGCGTCCGGCCACGGCCCTGCCCGTGCTCGTAACGGCGGGCCCCGGCGCCCCCACCGAGCAGCTCACGTGCACGGACCTGACGCGCGGGGGCATGTTCCTGTGCACCGACCAGGCGCTGCCGCCGTTGCTCTCCCGGGTGACGCTGGCCCTGGAGCATCCGGATGGCGAGCTGACGTGTGAGTGCGAGGTGGTGCGGCACGTGAAGGCCGAGGAGGCGAGCACCTGGGGCATGGCGGCGGGCTTCGGCGTGCAGTTCGTGGAGCCGTCCATCTCCTTCAAGGCCGCGGTGGCGCACCTGATGCTGGGGCAGCCGCTCAACACGCTGCACCCGCCCACGGACCCGGCGGCGGAGGCCGAGGTGGAGCAGGTGCTCGCCCCCTACCGGGAGCGGGGCACGGAGGACCTGTACGCCATCCTCGCGCTGCCGCCAGACACGGGCTGTGAGGAGCTGCGGCTGCGCGCGCGCCGGGCCTGTCACGCGCTGGAGCGGCTGCGCGCGCGCCCCATCTCCCCGCCGCTGCGCGCCAAGGTGGACATGGTGCTCGAGCGCGTGCGCAAGGCCTCCGAGACGCTCGGCCACCCGCAGCGCCGGGCCGCCTACGACGCCGAGCGGGGCAACTTCCACGGCGTGGCGCGCTGCCTGTACGCGGGGCTCACCCCCACGCAGCTCGAGGAGCTGCGGCGCGACTTCCTCGCCCGCCGCCCGCACACGCAGGGGCCGCTGCGCGTGCACCTCGCCACCGCCCAGGCCCACCAGCAGGCCGGGCTGCTCGGCCATGCACGCGAGGCCTACGAGCGGGCGCTCATCCTGGACCCCCTGTCCCTGGAGTTGCACAAGCAGTATCTGGCGGTGTGCCGCGCGCTCGGCGGCGCGGGGCGTCCGGGGCCGTGACACGCCTGGTACCTCGGACGGCAGACGGGCCTCACGGTGCGGGCGTGGCCGTGCTAACTCACCCCTGACACCTATGTCCGCCCAGGCATCACCGTCTTCCCCGTCCGCCGTGCCCCCGTCGGTGCAGCGCGTGGCGCTCTACGCCGTCGCCTCCGGCCTCACCCCGCTCATCCCCGTCCCCTTCCTCGACGAGTACGCGCTGCGCCGCGTGCGCGAGCAGATGGTGCGCAACATCCTCCGCGAGCGCTCCTTCTCCGCGCCGGACCGCACGGTGACGGTGCTCGCCGGCCTGCACCCGCGCGAGGGCAGCCGCCTCCAGCAGTTCGCCGGCAAGGCCGCGCTCTTCTCGCTCCGGCTCACCTGGCGCAAGGGCTTCCGGCGTCTGGCCACGGCCCTGTGGGTGAAGGACTGCGTGGACATGGCCTCGCTCTCCCTGCACCACGGCTACCTGTTGCAGCACGCGCTCGACCGGGGTGACCTCGACGCGCGCACCCTCGCCACCGAGGACGTCGCGCGTCGCGTGCACTCCGCCATCGACGCCGCGTGCAAGGAATTGGACGCGCGCCCGGTGAACCAGGCCCTGCGCCGCCTCTTCGCGGGCAGCCGGCTGCTGCTCGACGAGCTGTCCAAGGCCCTGGAGAACTGGACTGGCGCGCCTCGCACGCCCAAGGAGGGGGAGGCGCAGGAAGTGGCCTCGCTGGCCGAGCGGCTCGCCGACGCCATGTGGGAGGAGCGCGGCTATTTCCAGTCGCTCGAGTCCCTCTACGCGAAGCACCTCGGGGGTTCCCCGTAGGCGGACGGAGGGCACCGCACCCGCCCTGGTGCGCGACGTTGTGACCATCAGAGGGCCCGCGCGTCACGCGAGAGCGAGAGGACTTCCAGTTCATTGACTTGAACCTGGAATTCCAGAGCATGCACGCATGCCTCTGCACCCCGGCGCCTGCTGGCCGTAGCGGTACCGGGGCGGAGGCGGCGCTTGCTCGTGGCGACGCCTCCGCCCTTCTCTCGGGGAGCCCCCATCCGACACCTCGTGGAGCCCTTCATGGTCAACCTCATCGACGCCATCCGACGCGGAGACACCTCCACGGTGGAGGCCCTGCTGGACACCGAGCCCCGGGCGCTCGGCCGCGGGGATGCCCAGGGCATGACGCCGCTGATGTGGGCCGCCTGGCATGGACACTCCGCCCTGGTTCACCTGCTGCTGGGGCGCGGGGCGGTGGCCTCGGTGAAGGATGCGCGAGGGGCCACCGCGCTGATGCTGGCGGCCGAGCGCGGCCATCTCGAGGCCGCACGAGCCCTCGAGCCGCTGGCCAGCTCGAACGAGCGGGGTGAGGCGCTGCGGTATGCGGCCAGCTCGGGCCGCATCGAGCTGGTGGCCTGGCTGTTGGACGAGGCGGGTGCGGAGCTCGAGTACGGCGGAGCGGATGGCAAGACACCTCTCACCTGCGCCGCCCTCGGAGGCCACGCCGCGCTGGCCGAGGAGCTGCTGCGCCGCGGGACGAATGTGGAGGCACGCAGTTCCAGCTTCCTGCCCTTCGAGAACCGTGACGACTTCGGCTGGCACCCGCTGCACTACGCGGCGGACCGACGGCACGTGCTGCTGGTGCAACTGCTGCTCGACGCCGGGGCCTGCGTGGATCCGGAGACCACCGAGGGCACCACGCCGTTGATGATCTCCGCCCGGCGGGGAGACGAGGACAGCGTCCGCATCCTGCTGCGGGCCGGGGCGGATCCACTCCGGGAGAACGCGCACCACGCCAGCGCGCTGTCGCTGTCGCGCACGAGTGGCAAGCCGAACATCACCCGGCTGCTTGAGCGCCGCGTCGAGGACAGGCCGCTCGCCCCGGTGCTCCAGTGGCCGTGGAAGCCGGGCAACGGCCGGAACTGAGCGCCCGGAGCGAAGCGCTCACCCCGGGAGCGCGCGAGCGGCGCTCCGGACCATGCCGCCCACCACCAGGTGGTGGAAGGGCCGGATGACGTTGAAGTACACGGGCCCCGCCCAGTTGCGGTAGCGCACGATGGTGGCGACATGGAAGCGCCGCTGCTGTCCACCGCCGGGCTCCACGGACACGGCCAGGAAGGCCTCGAGGTGCGAGTCCTCCGCGCTGACGACCCAGACGCGCTCCTCCTCGGCCTGTCGGACGGTGAAGAAGGCGGCGGCGGCGCCCTGCTGCATGGGGACATCCTCGGGGAGCAGGAGCGTCTGCCTGGGGACTCCAATCTGACGCAATCCCAGCAACCGCACGAAGACGCCTCGCACCCGGTACAAGGCCGACACCCAGGCGGGCTGCCAGGACATGAACCGGGCGATGAACTCGCGCAGCGAGACATCCGTCTCCACGGTCTTCACGTCCACATGGTCGGCCCCCGAGGCGAAGGGCCGCAACACCTCCGGCAGCACGGTGCGCTGGCGAGCGTCGAGCAGCACCCGAATTCCGAGCGGGAAGAACAGCCACGCCCCCGTGATGGGCATCGGCACCACACAGGCCACGCCGAGCATCACCAGACCCCACCCGAGGCCCGCGGGCAGCGGACGCGCCAGCTCGAGCTCCACCCAGCGGCACAGCCAACCGAACAGCACGAAGCCGCAGCCCGAGACGAGGAACCAGAACGCCGCCGCGCGGGGGCCGGAGTCGTCTCCCACGCTGTTGAAGACGCCGGCACGCAGCATCTCCGCGAGGGGCCCCCGGAAGAGGATGACACCCACCACCTCGTGAAGCACCCCCGTGAGCATGAGCAGCGTCCCTGTCGTGATTCGCATGTCCCGCCTCCTGTGAGCAGCTCCGTACGCTAGCGTATGTCCATACGGTGGCGTATGGTGCAAGCGAATCGACGGTGTCGGGTGCTGGACTCCGGTGCGAGCGTGGGCCAGAGTGACCCCCACGATGAGACGTGCTTCTCCTCCCCGGGTCGATGTGACTCCCCCTCGAGAGGTGGCGGAGATCCGCCGCCGGCGCCGCACGCAGGGCCTGTCGCGCGAGGACTGGGCCGACGCCGCGCTGTGGAGCCTCCGCGAGGGAGTCGAAGCACTCTCGGTCGAAGCGCTGGCCCGGCGGCTCGGCGTGACGAAGGGCAGCTTCTACTGGCACTTCCGGGACAGGTCGGAGCTGCTCCAGGCCGCGCTCGAGCGCTGGGAGCAGCTCGCCACCGAGAACATCATCGCCAAGGTCGAAGCCATCGAGCAGCCTCGCGAGCGGTTGCGCGCATTGCTGATCACAGCCTTCAACGAGGACCCGGGCCAGAAGGTCGAGGTCGCCCTCGCCGCCTCGGTGGACCACCCGTTGCTCAAGCCCGTGCTCGCACGCGTCTCACGCCGGCGCATCGAGTATCTGGTGAGCCTGTACCAGGCGCTGGGGATGCCCGCGGCGGAGGCACGCTGCTGGGGTCTCCACGCCTACTCGACCTTCAGTGGACTGCTCCACCTGGTGCACTCGGCCCCGGAGGCACTGCCATCCGGAAAGGGGCGGGCACGCTACGTGGAGCACCTGATGCGGACGCTCGTACCGGGCAGCTAGAGGCCGCACCTCCCGGCCGCGCCCTCAGTGCAGCAGCCCGCCGGCTCCGCCCCCGCTCACATCCGAGCGGCCCTGGATGCGCGCCACCGCTTCCTTGAAGCTCGCCATGTACCGGCGCAGCTTCGCGTCCATCTCCACCGACGGGCTGTCGTAGCGCGCCAGGCACAGCATCACCGCCCGCCCGTGCACCGGATCCTCCCCCGGCACCAGCGTCGTCTCCCGCACGTCGCCGAACACCAGCCAGTCCAGCTTCCACAGCGCGTCCAGCAGCTGGCCGAAGTGCTCCTCCATCTCCTGGCGCAGCGCGTCCGGCAGCCCCTGCACATCGCTGTACTCCGAGCAGTCCCGCAGGAAGCGCTCCACCACGTCGACTTCCTCGGGGCTCTCCGGCACCTCGTGCGAGAAGGAGCACGCCATCGCGCCCTCCAGCAGCCGCGCGAGCTCCTCGCCTCGCGTCACCAACGCCAGACGCGGCCCGTCCTCGGACTCCGGGCCGTCCTCGGGAACCGGCCCGTCCATCCGGAGGAACGTCTCTCCCGCCATCGTGTCGAGTCTCATCCTGATCGCCACGTACCCCTCCCGGATCCGCGAGCCCCCGAGAGTATCGGTCCCTGGCCCCCGGTGGCAGTCCATTCCGCGGCCCCCATTTCAACGCCGAAAGGGCGAGGTGAGGAAACTTCTTCCCGCCACCTACGAAAATAGGACTGGATTTCCCACTCTAGACCGCGAGCCAGCCCCCCCATGGTCGCCATCTCCCGCTCCACCGCCGTCGCCCCCCGCCTCGCCGCCAGCTCCGCTCCCGCCACGCTCCGCGAAGGCGCGCACGGTTCCTCCGTGGTGACGCTCCAGAAGAAGCTGAAGTCCGCGGGCTTCGACCCTGGCGCCGCCGACGGCTCTTTCGGCCCGAAGACGCTCGCCGCCGTGAAGGCCTTCCAGAAGGCCCGCGGCCTTGCCGCCGACGGCGTGGTGGGCCCCAAGACGTGGAGCGCCCTCAACTCGGCCACCGCTCCCAAGCCCTCGACGGGCGCCTCCTCCGGGGGCTCCGGCCCCACCCTGAGCCTGGGCGCCCGGGGCGAGCCCGTGAAGGCCCTCCAGAACCGCCTCAACGCGCTCGGATTCAACGTCGGCGCCGCGGATGGGGACTTCGGCCAGAAGACGCTCGCCGCCGTGAAGGCCTTCCAGAAGGCCCGCGGCCTCACCGCCGATGGCGTGGTGGGTCCCAAGACGTGGGACAAGCTCGGCATCAAGGTGCAGACGCCCTCCACCCCCTCGGGCGGCGGCCGCGCCGTCAACGGCTACGTCAACGGCGTGGCCCGTCAAATCACCGTCTCCCCCATCGCCGGTGGCAAGGAGCTGCGCTCCGACGCGGCGGCCGCCTTCAACCGCATGCACGCCGCGGCCCGCGCCGCCGGCATCAACCTCACCGTCAACAGCGCCTTCCGCACCATGGAGCAGCAGCGCGCCCTCTATCAGGCCTACCTCAACGGCACCGGCAACCTCGCCGCCAAGCCCGGCTACTCCAACCACCAGGGCGGCATCGCGCTGGACATCAACGTGGGCGCCACCAGCTCCGCCACCTACCGCTGGCTGGCCGCCAACGCGAGCCGCTTCGGCTTCGCGCGCACCGTCCCCTCCGAGCCCTGGCACTGGGAGTACCGCCCCTGATTCCGTAAGCCCCCCCGGCACCCCACCCCGCCCCTCACCTCGAGGGCGCGGGGTTTTTTTTCGCCCGAACCCCGGCCCGCCGCGACTGTCCTGAAACCGTTCATTATCTGTCCTTATTCAGGACAGTTCACCGGATGCCCCGGCAACCCCTTGGTTTTCCAAGACTCTTAGCCTCCGGGAGGCCTCCGGGGGCGTGAGCGCCAGGAGTTGACTGGAGCATCAATGCTCCACTTTCCCTACGTGACGCATCGCGTCGTCCCCGCTTCGATGACGCACCGGGTCTGGCGCGGCGATTGCTGTGTATGCCATTGGCTCGGGGACAGCCTGAACCCCCCGGGCTCCGCACCCCACCCCCACTGCCCTGACCGGAGCCCTCCGGCAGGGACACCGCAAGGAGTCCCCATGAAGAAGCTGCACACCCTTGTGCTGGCGCTGTGCGCGCTCGGGCTCACCACCGAGGCCCGCGCTGGCGCGGCGAAGACGACGTACCCCGTGGTGTTCGCCCATGGCATGGCGGGCTTCGACGACATCCTCGGCTACGACTACTGGGGCGACGACTACGGCATGTACGTCGGTGACACCTGTCAGCTCTTCGAGATCGGCTGCAACGAGGACATCGACGCCAACCAGCAGTCCTTCGTGGCCCAGGTGCAGCCCTTCCAGAACTCCGAGGTGCGGGGCCTGGACCTGGCCAATGACATTGAAGGCTACATGGCCAGCGTGGGCGCCACGCGCGTGAACATCATCGGCCACTCGCAGGGCGGCCTGGATGCGCGCAAGGCGGCCAAGGTGCTCTACACCCGCAAGGGCTACACCGTGGTGCCCGTGCTGGTGAGCGTGTCCTCGCCCCACCGCGGCTCGCCCGTGGCCAAGTACATCCTCGACCTGAAGCCCGGCGTCACCAGCGTCATCGCCGCCCTGGCTGAAATCTATGGCAACGTCGTCAACGGGCCGGGCAATGACGCCTACGCGGGCGCCAAGCAGCTCGTCTACAACGACTACAGCGCCAGCGACGGCATCACCACCGGAGCCAAGGCCTTCAACGTCAACAACCCCATCGACTCGCGCTACGCCTCGCGCTACGTGTCGCTCCTCACCGCGCAGAACGGCCTGAGCGTGAACCCCGCGCTCTTCCTGGTGAGCGAGCTCTTCTACGACATCGACGGCGACGGCTACTGCGTCGACGACTGCGACAACGACGGCGCCGCGGGCAAGGGCGACGGCATCGCCAACGAGGCGGATGACGACGGCCTGGTGGGTATCAACTCGCAGCAGATGGGCTACCGGCTGAAGTACACCGAGTCCACCTTCGGCTTCGACTCCGTCACCAACGACTCCAACGTCGCCTACCTGGGCACCATCAACGCGCCCACCTCCGCGCAGATGACCTCCACCTCGAGCGTCATCAACCAGGACCACCTCGACGTGGTGGGCGTGGGCCCGGACACCTTCGACGAGCCCGAGTTCTACGCCGCCATCTTCAACTACATCGCCACCTACGACTGACGCACACGCACCACCCCCCGGAGCGTGCCCCCTCGTCCGAGCGAGGGCCCTCCGGGGGTTGCCGTTTCCCTCCTCTTGCGCCCCCTCCCCGGAGATGCGTCGCCCATGAACCGTCGGAAGGCTCCCCTGCTGCTGGCCCTCGTGCTGCTGATCGCCGCCTCGGCCCTGCTCGTCTTCAAGACGCGCTCGGAGGAAGGAGCGGCCCCGGAGACCGCCGCCGCGCGGACCCAGGCGAAGAGCGACCCCCAGGCGCTGACGGCCAGAGCCCGGGGCTCCACCGCCGGGACCGGCACGTCGCAAGAGGGTGAGGATGGAGCGGAACCACCCGCGGGAGACCTGGTCTCGTACCTGCGCTCGCGCTACGGGGCCCACATCCGCGACCCACACACGCAGATGCGCATGCTGGAGCAGCTCATGCGCCACTTCCAGAAGCTCAACCCCACGGGCTGGGAGGCGGACCTGCTGGCCGTGCTCAAGCAGGCCTTCCCCGAGCTGTATGACGAGCTCGCCCAGCGGCTGCACCAGCGCCTGGACTATGAGCGCTGGGTGAAGGAGCACCACGCGGAGCTGCGCGACAAGCCGGAGAAGGAACGCCGCGCCGCCCTCTGGGAGGAGCGCAACCAGCTCTTCGGCAAGGAGGTGGCGGAGAAAATCTGGGCCGCCGAGCTGCGCAACTTCGCCGTGGCGGACTCGCTGGCGTCCATCGACGCGCTCCCCAACGCCACCGTCCAGGACCGGATGGCGCAGTACAAGCAGAACCTCACGAAGACGTACGGCGAGCACACCCAAGCCTATGTGCAGGCGCACCAGCAGGAGCTGATGAACCGCTTCCTGGACCTGGGCTCGGTGCAGAAGGACCTCGGGACGATGACGCCCGAGCTGCGCGCGGAGAACCTGCGCTCCATCCGCAAGGAGATGGGCCTGGACGAACAGGCCCTCCAGCGCTGGAACGAGCTCGACAAGGTGCGCGACACTCGCTGGGAGCTGGGCTCGCAGTACATGTCCGAGCGCGAGCTGCTCGCGCAGCAGTACTCGGGGACGGAGCTGGAGGCGCGGCTCACGGAGCTCCGCTCGCGCTACTTCTCCGACGAGGCCCAGACGATCGCCGAGGAGGAGGAGAGCGGCTTCTTCCGCTTCACCCGCCCCCGGCAGTGGGGCCGCAACTAGCGCGCGGTGTAGCCGCCGTCGACGACGATCTCCGCGCCAGTGACGTAGCGCGAGGCATCCGAGGCCAGGTAGAGGATGGCCTCGGCGATGTCCTCGGGCTCGCCCATGCGGCCCAGGGGCGAGGCGGCCTCGAGCTTCTTCCAGGCCTCGGCCTCACTGCCCACCTGCTCGACGAAACCGTCCCACCAGTCCGCGTGCTGCCAGATGGGCGTGCGCACGCCGCCGGGGAACACGGAGTTGACGCGGATGCCGTCGGGGGCGCACTCCATGGCCACCGCCTTGCTGAGCATGCGCACCCCGCCCTTGCTGGCCGAGTAGGCCGCCGTACCGGGACTGCCCACCAGCCCCGACACCGAGGCCACGTTGATGATGGAGCCCCCGCGCTTGCCCAGCCGCATGGTGCGCACCGCGTACTTGGTGCCCAGGAAGGTGCTGTCCAGGTTCACCGCCATCTGCTCGCGCCACTCGGCCATGGACATCTCCGCCACCGCGCGCGAGATGGCGATGCCCGCGTTGTTCACCAGCACGTCCAGCCGGCCATAGACGTCGAGCGTGCGCGCCACCACCTTCTGCCAGGTGACCTCGTCCGTGACGTCGTGCACCACGAAGAAGGCCTGCCCACCGGTGGCGCGAATCTCCTGCGCCACCTGCTCGCCCGAAGGAGCGATGTCCGTCACCACGACCCGCGCGCCCTCGCGGCCGAACAGCAGCGCCGTGGCACGGCCAATCCCCGAAGCCGCCCCCGTCACGAGGGCCACCTTGTCCTTCAGTCGACTCATAGGCCTGAACGCACGTTACCCGACTTTCTAGCCTTTCTCGCTCTGGAATTTGAGAGTGGGGCGGGAAAGCTCATACACGGAGTGGAACCCGCGAGGCAGGGCGTGTGAGCCGGAACCTCCCGGAGTACCCCCCAGGGAAACACGTCCCCTCTCCGGGTCCTTTCCCCGAGCGGGCCGGGGAGCAGGCCGGGGACGCGCGCCCTCACCCGGAGCGTTTCCCGAAAGGCGGTGGGAGCGTGGCGCCGTGGCGCGCCAGGTCCTCCGGCGTGTTCACGCTCACCACCGAGCGCAGCTGTGCGTCCACGGCGCGCAGGGCCTCCTCGGGAAGGAGCGCCGCGCGGGCACGGGACAGCAAGCCGCGCAGCGAGGGCTCCCCGGCTTTCAGCGCCTCGCCCCACGAGGGCGCCAACGTCCTCCGGTAGAGGGCCAGCAGCGGCTCCACCCGGCCTCCCACCGTGAAGCACACCGCCTCCACCTCGGGCCCCCGTGCGCCCAGCAACACCCGCACCGCCGCCTCCGAAACGAAGGGCATGTCGCATGCCACCGCCAGCACCCACTCCGTCCTCGCGCCCACCAGCGCCGCGTGCACACCACCCGGCGCGCCCCGCCCTCGCACCACGTCCTCCACCGTCCGCACACGGAAGCGCGCATAGGGCTCCGGGTCGTTCGTCACCAGCAGCCCGTCTCCGAATAGCCCGCCCAGGTCCAGCACCCGCGCCAGCACGGGCCGGCCCTCCACCTCCAGCAGGCCCTTCGCTACCCCACCCAGCCGCTCGCCCCGCCCTCCCGCGATGACCGCCAGTGTTACGTCCGGGTACTCCGGCCCCTTTCGTTCCCCATTGCTCACACCGTGCCTCCTCGTGCCTCGTCTCTCCCCGTGCTCCGTCCGCTGGTGGAGGCTACCTTCTCGCCCTCCACCTCCCGGCGCGTCCTTGCGCTAAAGCCCGGTGGACGACGCCTCCGCCATGTCCCTCGCCCCACTCCCCACCGCCCGGAAGGCCGCACTCGACGCGCTCCGCCCCGCGCCTCCCCTGAGCATGCCGCTGCTGGAGGCCCTCGGCCGATTCCTCGCCCGGGATGTGGTCGCCTCGCGCTCGCTCCCCGGCTGCCCCGTCTCCGCCATGGATGGCTATGCCGTCCGCGCCGAGGACACCGCCCACGCCCACCGCGACCGCCCCGCCCGCCTCCGCGTCGTCGACACCCTCTACGCCGGCCACCTGCCCTCGCGCTCCGTCCAGCCCGGCGAGGCCTCGCGCATCTTCACAGGGGCTCCGCTCCCAGAGGGCGCCAACGCCGTCGTGCGCCAGGAGGCCACCTCCGTCCCGGGAGAGGGGCTCGTCGACGTCTGTGTCTGCGTCCCCCCGGGCAAGGACATCCGCCCCACGGGAGAGGACCTCCTCACCGGCACGCCGCTGCTGCGCGCCGGACAGCGCCTCGAGGCCTTCGCGCTCAGCGTGCTCGCCTCCATGGGCGAGACCCACGTCCTCGTGCGCCCGCCTCCGCGCATCGCCGTGCTCGCCACCGGGGACGAGCTCGTGCCCCCCGGTGCCCCCGCGCTGCCCCACCAGGTGTACGAGAGCAACCTCGTCCTCGTCGCCGCCCTGGCTCGCGAGGCGGGAGCCCACGTGGTGGCGCTGGAGCGCGCCCGGGACGACGATGCCGAGCTGCGCTCCACCGTGCGGCGGCTGCTCGGCGAGGCCGACGTGCTCGTCACCACCGGCGGCGCCTCGGTGGGAGAGAAGGACCGGGTGAAGCGCGTGCTCTCCGAGCTGGGGGCCTCGTTCCTCGTGGACGGCGTGGCGCTCAAGCCGGGCAAGCCCGTGGCCGTGGCGAGGCTCGGCAGCACCGCCGTCGTCGTGCTCCCCGGCACACCGGGCGCGGCCACCGTCGCCTTCGACCAGTTCGCCCGCCCACTGCTCTTGCGCCACCAGGGCGTCACCGAGGAGCGCCAGCGGCTGCGCGTCCGCCTCGACGAGGGGCGTCACAAGCAGGCCGGCTTCACCTACCTCATCAGTGGCACCCTGGAACTGCGCGAGGAGGGCCGGGTGTGGGCCCGCATCCGCGCGCAGGACGCCGGGCAGTCCCTGCAGAACATCGGCGCCGAGGGCTATGCCGTCCTCCCGCCGGGCCGCGCCGACTTCGCCTCTGGCGACGAGGTGGAGTTCGAGCGCTTCGACCGACCCCGCTTCCTTTCCGTGGAGCCGTGATGCGTCCGCCCGCGCTCGCTGTGGTGGGCTGGTCCGGCTCGGGGAAGACGACGCTCCTCGCGAGGCTCGTGCCCGAGCTGCGAGAGCGGGGCCTGCGCGTGGGCGTGGTGAAACACTCGTCGGATGAGCACCCGCTGCACCGGGAGGGCAGTGACACCGCGCGCTACGCGGAGTCCGGCGCGGCGTTCGTCGCCTTCGCCAACCCGGCCGGCGTGCAGCTCACCTTCCCAGAACCTCCCGAGCACGTGCTGTCCTTGCTCGAGCGCTTCGCCGGCACCGTGGACCTGGTGCTCATCGAGGGGTGGAAACAGGGGCCGCTGCCCAAGATGGAAGTCTGGCGCGAGGGACTCGGGCCCATGCTCGCGGCGACGCGGCAGGACGTGCTCGCCGTGGTGGGCACGGCTCCAGTGCCCGAGGGAATGAAGCGGTTCGCTCCAGAGGACGTGCAAGGAATTGCCAGCTTCATCCAGCAATGCCTCCGGGACGGAGTCCTGAGCGCAACGGATTGAACCCGAGACTCAAGGAGGATGAGCTGTCAGAGCGGCGGTGCGGATTGGCCCCACTTCTTCCGGCAGATCTGCAACGTGCTGTACAGGTTGTCAGTGGGACTGATGTGCCAGTCCTTTATCAACCTGCCTTGCTCATCCCACCTTTTCTCCGCGATGGCGATTCCA
Source organism: Vitiosangium sp. GDMCC 1.1324 (assembly GCF_003044305.1). Classification (GTDB taxonomy): domain Bacteria; phylum Myxococcota; class Myxococcia; order Myxococcales; family Myxococcaceae; genus Archangium. The sequence continues at coordinate 267,366 of NZ_PZOX01000013.1, forward strand.
AGCTCACCGAGCACTTCGGCGACGAGGTGGCCCTGTTCGTCCCACTCACGCCGATACCCGTGAAGACCTCCGTACCAGAGGTTCGATTCCTTCCTGAGCTGGCCCGAAGGATGCCATGCACGCACCAATCCATGCCTGATTCCGTTGACGTGGGGAACCTCGCTCTGGAGAGTGCCATCCGGGAAGAACTCGACGGCAATGCCCGTGAAGGGCTGGCCCTTCCAGAACATATATTGATCATCACTGACCACAAGCTCAAGCTCATCGAAATGAACACAGGGAAGGACTGTCATGACAGGCTCTTGATTCCTGGGGAAGGAGGAAGAACCATCAGAGAGGTGGTGCGAACTGGCCCCACTTCCTTCGTTTGATTTGCAGGATGTCATACAAGTTGTCCTTAGGGCCGATGTGCCAGTCCCTCGTCAACCGGCCCTGCTCATCCCATCTCTTCTCCGCGATCGCGATCCCCAACTCGCCGATTCTTTCGGAGATGAGGCGACCCTGTTCATCCCACATACGTTCATACCCGTGGAGACCTCCGTACCAGAGATTCTCCTCCTTGCAGAGCTGGCCCGAGGGGCGCCACACACGCACCAATCCATGCTCGATTCCGTCAACGTGGGGAACCTCGCTCTGGAGGGTGCCATCCGGGAAGAACTCGACGGCAATGCCCGTGAAGGGCTGGCCCTTCCAGAACATATATTGATCATCACTGACCACAAGCTCAAGCTCATCGAAATGAACGCGGGGAAGGTCTGTCATGGCAGGCTCCTGACGCTTGGGGGGAGGATTGCCTCGCAGTTCGGACAAGGCGGTGGAATGCCCGCAACCTTCGTCGAACCTCGGAGGGAGCGGTTGTGGAGAACGAACTCGGAGAGTTCCCGAGGTTGTACCGGACGGCCCAGCGCCGCTTCCCGCTCATAGAGGGCCCGCTTCAAGGCAATAATTTCGGAGTGTGTGCCCGGCTTCCCTGCGCGCGCGGGTGTAAGACCCTTCGTTGCGTCGAGATAAGCAGCAAGTCTTTGCTTGAGAAGCGGATGCAGGCCGAGAGGTGGCTCCGGATGGTTGACCCCGAAGAACGTCCTCCCAGTCCGCGTATCGAGAACGCCCGTCACGACGGGGCCACGCTCCTCATTCGAAAGGACCTTGACCATATTGGCGGCGCGCACTCGGACCGTCTCGACGAAGACTCTCTCCACCTCCGGCGTCAGATAAGGCGCGGAGCCACCACTCGTGTTCAGCGGATGGGCGAGGCCCAGCCCTTTCTCCACCGCCACTCCCACGGCCAGCGCGGTGAAGAACTCCGCCGCCGCGCCGAGCCGGGACACGTCCCGCTCCGTGAACATCTCCTGGCCGCGGGCGACCTGCCAGCACCGCTCGAGCACGAAGTGGAGCGGATTGGAGTCCCTGGCCAACCCGTACAATCCCAGTTGGAGCCGGATGGTGGCGGGATGCGTGAGCACGTAGTGCGCGACCATCCGCCGCCTGTTCTCGAAGTGGGCGTACCTCCGCGCGGCGTCCGCACCCGAGCCCACGAACTGCACTGCTTCTCTCGCTTCCTGGAGGGTCAGATTCTCTGGGTCGACCTGTGGCCGCATGCGTAGGGGTCCAGGCACTGTAGGCGAAGCCATGGCCTTGATGTACTCGCGCTCCCAATTAGAGAGCGGATGGAGCCACGAATCCGGATGCACCCTGGGCTCCGAGGCCCACCAGGCCGCGACGTCCCCTGGCTTCTGCAGACGGACGATTTGTTGGACCACGTCCCGCCCGTTGAAGACGCGCGCTCCCTCGGCAGGCGGCGCTTCGACCCCCTGGGAGCCGCTCGCACTCTCGCTTCCCCGGGTCAAGAAGGTCGCAGCTCGAATACCCGTGGCAGCCGTCTCCACGCGAAGAGGAATGAAACCAGGCAGGAACTCCCATGCACCCCTGGAGACCCGTGGCCACTGGTCCGCCGAGAGGTACGGAGCCACGGCCCGGCACCAGAACAGCTCGCACTGTTCCGAATCGCAAAGCGCGAGCACGCTCCTCTCGCCGCATTCCTGGTCCAATGCCGTGAGACCCTCTTGCTCCTGATGGAAAGGCCTCGTCGGCGCGCAAGCGACCAGCAAGCCGCACAGCATCCATCCCACGTGCCGCATGGCTCCCCCTGAACAGAAGTGACCAGAACCTGCCGGGCAGATTGTACGACGCAAACCGGCTGGTAACGTTCAGGCAAAGGGCCTTGCCCAACCACCGCGATGACCGAGGAAAAACGCCACCCTCCGCTTCCCACCGGGGTTACCCGGCGGCCCGTGCGGCGCTACACCACAGAGGGCCGGCTCGCACCCGCCGAGCCAGACACCGTGGCCCTCGAGGAACCGCTCGATATCCGCATCAGCGGCGACACCGTGGCCATCACCATGCGCACCCCGGGCGCAGACCGGTTCCTCGTCACGGGCTTCCTCTTCGCCGAGGGCCTCATCCACTCGGCCGAGGACCTTGGCGGCCTCACCCACTGTGGCAGGCCCGGCGAGGAGGGTTACGGCAACATCGTCGAGGTGACGCCCGCCCCCGGACTCGTCATCGACCTGGAGCGCATGGGCGTCTCGAAGCGCGGCACGCTCACCACCGCGGCCTGTGGCGTGTGTGGCCGGCGCAGCGTGGATGACTTGATGGCCACGTGCGCTCCCGTGCCTCCGGGCCCGGAGATCCCCGCCTCCGTGCTCGCCCGAGCCACCGAGCACCTGCGCACCGTGCAGCCCAACTTCGCCCGCACCGGCGGAGTCCATGCCGCCGCCGCGCTCGACGAGACAGGCTCGGTGCTCGCGGCCTTCGAGGACGTGGGCCGCCACAACGCCGTGGACAAGGTCGTGGGTGCACTGTTGCTCGAGCACGGCCTGCGCTCGGCGAGGGCCTCGCTGCCCACCGCCATGCGCCCCACCGTGCTCGTGGTCAGCGGACGCGTCAGCTTCGAAATCGTCCAGAAGGCAGCCGTGGCCCGCTGCCCCGTCGTGGCCAGCGTCTCCGCCGGCAGCTCCCTGGCCATCGACCTGGCCGAGCGCGCCGGCATCACGCTCGCCACCTTCGTGCGCAATGGGCGCTTCAACGTGTACACGCACCCCGAGCGCATCCGCGAAGGATGAGGCCCGGCCCCCACGCTGATAGAAGGCGCCTCATGGACAACCCCGAAACCTGGCCCTCAGGAATGCCCGTCACGCAGGTACGCTTCGCCCGCCCCACCGACAAGTTGGAGGAGGTCGTGCGCTTCTACGTCGAGGGGCTCGGCTTGAGACACCTCGGCGGCTTCGAGGCCCACGCCGGTTACGACGGTGTGTTCATCGGGCTCCCCGGGTACGGCCTCCACCTGGAGTTCACCCGGCACGCCGCGGGCAGCCCGTGCCCAGCACCCACTCGGGACAATCTGCTCGTCCTCTATGTGCCGGACGTGGCCGCGCGAGATGCCATCGTGGCGCGGCTCTCCGCCATGGGCTACCCGCCCGTCGAGCCCGAGAATCCCTACTGGGCCTCGAACGGGGTGACGATCGCGGACCCCGATGGCTGGCGCGTGGTGCTGCAGAACACGCGCGGCCTCGGGCCTTGAGTCGGCGCTCCCTGTGAGGACTCACGCCGCGCGTGAGCGCTTCGGAACCTCGACATGGTCCAGGTCCCGCACCGCCACCACGTCGGCCACCAGGCCCTGGGCCTCCTGGACGAACGGAGCCGTGTCCTCGTAGCGCTGCGAGAAGTGCGTGAGCGCGAGCCGGCGGACCTTCGCGTCCCGGGCGATCTCCGCCGCCTGCCGCGCCGTCATGTGGAAGTGGTCGTGGGCCTCCTGGCGCTCGCTGTCGAGGTACGTCGACTCGCATACCAGCAGATCCGCGCCCTCCGCCAACCGCGTGGCGTTCGCGCACGGACGCGTGTCCATGACGAACGCGAAGGACTGTCCCTCTCGCTTCTCGCCCACGTCCTCCAGGCGGATGGTCCGCCCGTCGACCACGAGCGACCCCCGCCGCTGGAGCTCGCCGATGCGCGGGCCCGACAACCCATGGGCCGCGAGCCGGCTGGGATTGAGCTGCACGCGCGCGTGCTCCTCGAGCCGGAAGCCGTAGGTGTCGATGGAGTGCTCCAGCCGCGCCGCGGAGAGCTTGAAGCCCTTCGTCTCGGCGAGAGGGCCGTCCTTCGTGATGGGCTTGGGGATGATGCGCGCCTTGTCCATGAACGGCGTCGCGTTCCGGAGCCGCTCGTAGAAGACCTGCCCCGACGCCGGATAGTAGACCTCGACGGGATGCGACACCGAGTCCAGCGAGAGCCGCTGGATGATGCCGGGCAGCCCGAGCGCATGGTCCCCATGGAAGTGCGTGACGCAGATGCGGGTGACCTGGGTCGCCGACAGCCCCGCGAACGTCATCTGCCGCTGGGTGCCCTCGCCCGGGTCGAACAGGATTCCCTCGTCATCCCACCGGAGGAAATAGGCGTTGTGGTTGCGGTGACGCGTCGGCACCTGGCTGGCGGAACCAAGGACGATGAGCTCTCGATTGGACATACAAGTGCCTCCCGCGCATGGGCGCGAATGCGGGAGCCGGACGGCACCGCTCCCCCACTCCTGACTTGTACCGGGGTAGACTCTCCTCCATGAAGGCCCTGCTCGAACAGTTGGACGCCCTGCCTCCCGGAGACGCCGTCTTCGACCTCGACAACACCCTGCTCGTCGGAGACATCGGCGAGGCCACCCTGCGCCGCCTGCTGCACCGGCTGCCTCCCCGAGCCGCCTCCCTGCTCGGCACCACCGACCCCTGGGGCGCCTACGAGGCCCTCGCGGCTCGCGACTGGTGCGCCGCGGGCGACGTGGCCGCCCAGGCCCTCGCCGGCTTGAGTCCCGAAGAAGTCCAAGCGCTCGGCACCGACGTGCTCGAGAAGGGCGAGGTCCGGCTCAATCCGCACACCGTCGAGCTCGCCCGCCAGCTCTCCCGCCGCCACCGCGTGTGGATTCTCACGGGCTCGGCCGAGCTGCTCGGACGCGTGGCAGCGTCGCGCATGGGCATCGAGCACGTGGTCGGCATGCGTCTTCGCGAGGAGCACGGCCGCCTGACCGACGAGCTCCTGCCCCCCTGCACCTGTGGCGAGGGCAAGGTGAAGGCCACCCGTCAGCTCATCTCCGAGCGCCCCGTGTTCGCCATCGGCGACTCGCCGACGGACCTTCCCATCCTGCGGCTCGCGGCGGTCGCGCGGACGCTCGGGAAGATCTCCGGCCGCGAGTTCCCCGCCCTGGAAGCGCCGTAGCCCGGCTCACGCGGCCCGGGCCAGGGGCACGCTCCGGCCCGTCGGCTTCACGCGCACCTTCAGCCCATACCTCGGGCTCGTCATCGCTCCCGAGTTCGACGCCTCGAGGCGCTGCCCCGGCACCAGCTCGAAGCGGAACGTGCGCAGCAGGAACGAGAGCACCCCCTTCGCCTCGAACATCGCCAGCTCCTTGCCGATGCACGTGCGGTGGCCCCCGCCGAACTCCACCATCGCGTACGGCTGCTTGTGCTCCTCGCGCGGGGGAGCAAAGCGGTCCGGGTCGTACCGCTCCGGCTCCTTGAAGACGTCCGGCAGATGGTGCGACACGCGCGGCAGGTACATCACCTTCCATCCCTTCGGGATGGTGTAGCCCCCCAGCTCGAACTCCTCCAACACCCCGCGCCGCAACAACGACGCCGGGGGATAGAGCCGGTGCGTCTCGCGAATCGCCCGCTCCAGCACGGGCAACCGCTTGAGCGCCTCCGCCGCGATGGGACCGTCCCCCAGCACCTCGTCCTGCTCGGCCAGCACCCGCGCCAGGTACTCGGGGTGGCGCAGCAGCAGCGCCATCGCCCACGTCAGCGACAGCTTGGTGGTGTCGTGCCCCGCGAACATCAACACGAGCACCTGCGCCATCACATCCTTGTCATCCAACCCCGCCTCCAGCAGCCGGCTGATGATGTCGTCGCACGGGTGGGCGCGCCGGTCGGCAATCCACTTCGCCGACATCCGCCCCAGCGCGTCGCGGTAGCGCTGCATGTATGGCAGTCCGGCCGCCTGCATGGCCAGACCCACCGGACGGAACATCTTCTTGTAGATGTCCCGGAAGCGCGGGTAGTCCTCGCCAATCTCCACGCCGAGCAGGAACCCGCAGGCCACGCGGAACGTCAGCTCGCTCATCTCCCCGAGGAAGTCGAGCGGCTGGCCCTCCCTCCAGCCCGCGGACTGTGCGCGCGCCAGTTCCACGAGGGTGTCGCCGAAGGCCGCGATGTTCTGGTGGCGGAAGGCGGACATCATCGGCGTGCGCCGGCGCCGCTGCTCCTCGCCATCGAGCAGGGGCATCGCCGTGGGGCCCATGACGCGCGAGCCCTCCTCGCCATAGGCCGCGCCCCAGGACAGGTGTGGCGTCTCGCGCTCGAGCACGAAGCGGTGGGCCTCGGGCCCGAGCAGCACGGCGAACGTGTCCTTCATGTCCCGCACCGCGAAGACGCGGCCGTGCTGGCGGTAGCCCTCGAGAAAGAAGGCGAACGAGTCCACGCCGAGACCGTGGATGTAGGGGAAGTGGCCGAGCACGGGCAGGCCTCTGCCCATGAGAGGAGGAAGAGGCATGGTGACCGTGAGGCTACGAAGCGCGAGCCCTCCGGGTCCAGCCGAGGGAGTGGATTCCATCCGACTCCGCCAGATTCAGCACACCTCGCGCCGTTACCGGGGCAGGTACTTCTTGAACGCCCGGCTCACCGAGCCGTCATACCCGAGCCGCTCGAAGAAGCCATGTGCCTCCGTGCGCTGCACGCCGCTGAGCAACATGAGCTTCGTGCAGCCGTGCTCGCGGCACACGCGCTCGGCATGCTCCAGCAGCGCCCGGCCCACGCCCCTGCCGCGCGCTCCCGGGTCGACGACGAGGTTCTCCAGCAGTGCGTAGGGCCGTTCCTCGAACATCACGTCCGGGCACAGGTGGAGCAGCACCGTCCCCACCACCTCGCCGTCCCGCTCTTCCACGAGACAGAAGTTCGACGCGTCCTGGCGCAGCCGCTCGAGGCGCTCGGGCAGGACGCGGATGCGTGGATTGTGGGGGACCAGCAGCTCATACAACCGCTGGAGGGCCCCCGCGTCCGCTGGCTCGGCCTCGCGAATCATCTCCGGCCCCGAGGCTCAGCCGCGAGCGAAGGCGTCGCTCACGATCTGACGCGCCTCGTCCACGATGGCGCCGAGGTGCTTCGCGTCCCGGAAGCTCTCCGCGTAGATTTTGTAGACGTCCTCGGTGCCCGAGGGCCGCGCGGCGAACCAGCCGTTCTCCGTCACCACCTTGAGCCCACCAATCTCCGCGTTGTTGCCGGGAGCGCGCGTGAGGCGCTGGGTGATGGGGTCTCCCGCGAGCGAGGTGGCACGCACCGCCTCGGGCGACAGCTTCTTGAGCGCCGACTTCTGCGCCGGCGTGGCCGCCTGGTCGATGCGCGTGTAGAGCGGCGCGCCGAACTTCTTCGTGAGCTCCTGGTAGTGCACACCCGGGTCCTTGCCCGTGCGCGCCAGAATCTCCGCGGCCAGCAGGTCGAGGATGATGCCGTCCTTGTCGGTGGACCAGACGGTGCCATCGCGGCGCAGGAACGAGGCGCCCGCGCTCTCCTCTCCGCCGAAGCCGAGCGAGCCATGGAGCAGCCCGTCCACGAACCACTTGAAGCCCACGGGCACCTCGACCACGCGCCGGCCGAGGTCCTTCCCCACGCGGTCGATCATGCTGCTGCTCACCAGCGTCTTGCCCACGCCGGTGTCAGGCTTCCAGCCGGGGCGGTGGCGGAAGAGGTAGCCGATGGCCACGGACAGATAGTGATTGGGGTTCATCAACCCCACGCTGCGGGTGACGATGCCGTGCCGGTCCGAGTCCGTGTCGTTGCCGAAGGCGATGTCATAGCGGTCCTTGAGCTCGACGAGGCCGGCCATCGCGTACGGGGACGAGCAGTCCATGCGAATCTTGCCGTCGTGGTCCACGCGCATGAAGCGGAAGGTCGGGTCCACGCTCTTGTTCACCACCTGGAGGGACAGGCCATAGCGCGCGGCGATGGGCTCCCAGTAGGCGAGGTTGGCGCCGCCCATGGGGTCCACGCCGATGGACAGCTTCGCCCCGCGCACCACCTCCAGGTCCACCACGTTGCCGAGATCCTCGACGTACGGGGTGATGAAGTCATACGTCTTCACGTGGGACGCGGCGCGGGCGCGCTCGTAGGGCATGCGCTGCACGCTGGCGTTGTCCGCGCCGAGCAATTCATTGGCCCGCTTCTCCACCCACCCCGTGATGCCCGTGTCCGCGGGGCCACCATTGGGCGGGTTGTATTTGATGCCACCGTCCTCGGGCGGGTTGTGCGAGGGCGTGATGACGATGCCATCGGCCAGCCCCCGCTCGCGCCCGCGGTTGTAGGTGAGGATGGCGTGCGAGATGACGGGAGTGGGAGTCGCCCCGTCGGTGAAGCGCACCTGGACGCCGTTGGCGGCGAGCACCTCGAGCGCCGAGCGCTGGGCCGGCTCGGACAGCGCATGCGTGTCCATGCCGAGGAACAGGGGGCCGTCGATGCCTTCCTTCTTGCGGTACTCGCAGACGGCCTGCGTCACCGCGAGGATGTGCGCCTCGTTGAAGCTGCGGCGCGCGGACGAGCCCCGGTGACCGGAGGTGCCAAAGGCCACACGCTGCTCGGCTTCGCGCACGTCCGGCCGCTCCGAGTAGTACTGGGAGCGCAGGGTCTCGGTGTGGATGAGGAGGGAATCGGGAGGGAGTTTGCCGGCGAGAGGATGGGCCACGCGCCCAATCTAGCGCCGCGTGGCCTCCCGTGAGTGCTCCTGTTTTCGCCGATGTGTCGCCTCGTTCACGCCCTCCGCGTGACGCGGAGCGTCCGGGCCGGGCCCGCAGTCCTCGGCCGGGGCGTGGGAGCCACGCTAATTGTCGTCCGGGTCGGTCTTGTTGTCGGTCGGGAAACTGTCGCCACCGAACCGCTCATTCGCATCGAGGCCAGCGCCTCCCCTGCCGGTGGTGTTCCCCCGGGTCTTCTTCTTGGGCTTCTGGCCCTCCTCGTATGGAACCAGCGGGGTGCTCATGTCCGGGGAGGAGTTCGTGTCCGGGGAGCCCTGGATCGTAGTGCCGCTGCCCGTCCCCGTGCCCTGGTTCTCCGGGTTCTGGGTCCCCGTGCCGCCGAGGTCACCCTGGCCCACGTCCCCGGAGCCTCCCGTCCCCGGGCCCTCCGGATTCTGGAGGCCAGAGCCGCCCGTGTCCGGAGCGCGCTCGGGACTCGGGTTGAGGTCGTTGTTGGGGTTCTCGGGGCCGCGGTCGATGTCACTCCCGGCACCGCCCGTGTCCCCCGGAGCGGTCGAGTCCGGCGTGGTCCCGCCCTGGTTCTCGGCGGGGGTGTGCGGAATCGGCTGGATCTGCTCGGGGGTATCCCCGCGCTCGGCCGCCTTGTCCGACTTGCACGCGGTACCGGCCACCATCGCACCCGCGATGAGGCCGGCCAGAAGGAACCTGGTCCTGGTCATGAAGGTGACTCCCTGGTGAGGACTACCGTTGGCTCGCTGACCAGGAACGTGTTCAGCAGGGTCCCCCTCGGCAGGGAGCGTCCCCCTGGCCGCCCGCTCATCGGGGCGGCTCACGAGGGTCCTTGTCCGGGCGCCGGGTGCCACTTCCGCGGCAGCCTCAGCGCTTCTGCGCGTCGTGCTTCTGCGTGGCGATGCGCTTGCTCAGGCGGTCCTGCTGGCGCTCGATGCGGGCGCGCTCCACGGGGTCCAGCTTGCCGTCATCGGCGCGGTCCCGGGCAATCTCCCGCTGGAGGGCGTCGTGCTGGGCCTGGAGACGCACGGCCTCGCGGCCGGAGAGCTCGCCGCTCTTCACTCCCTGGACGATGCGCGCCTCCTGCTTCACCTGCCGCCGGTCCGCCCGCGCCGCGAGCGCCGGAGTGGAAACGACGAAACCCAGAGCCAGGGTCACCGCCAGGGACATGCCACGCACCATGTGTCTTCCTCCGATTCGGGGCCGGACGCGCCGGCCATCTGCACGGATGAACCCGGGAGGGCCCGAGGAGTTGCGGGCGGATTTTCCGGCCGAAGCCTCCTGACGCACCGAGTCGTGGCCCCGCGTCCAACCCGGCCTCCCGTCCCCGAACGAGAAATCCGAGCTTCACGCGAAATCCCCCCTATACTGCCCGCCAGGGGGTTCACCATCGCATGAGCAGCAAGCGCATCCTCGGGATGATTCTCGCGGGCGGTCAGGGCACGCGCCTGGCGCCTCTCACGGCCAAGCGCTCCAAGCCCGCCGTCCCGTTCGGCTCGAAGTTCCGCATCATCGACTTCGCCCTCAGCAACTTCCTCAACTCGGGCGTCTACGCCATCTACGTCCTGACGCAGTTCAAGGCGCAGTCGCTCACCGAGCACATCCAGCGTGGCTGGCGCTTCGGCTCGGGCCTGCTCGCCGACTACTTCATCACCCTGGCCCCCGCGCAGATGTACCTCTACGAGGAGCTGGGCAACGTCTGGTACCGGGGCACCGCCGACGCCATCTACCAGAACCTCCACCTGGTGGAGAACTACCGCGCCGACGACGTGGCCATCTTCTCCGGGGACCACATCTACAAGATGAACGTGGCGCACATGCTCGAGCAGCATGAGGCCCAGCGCGCGGACATCACCATCGCCGCCTACCCCACGCCGCTGGCGGACGCCTCGCGCTTCGGCGTCATGCAGGTGGACGAGCGCGGCCGCGTCATCGAGTTCCAGGAGAAGCCCAAGGACCCCAAGCCCATGCCGGGCAAGCCGGGCATGGCCCTGTGCAGCATGGGCAACTACATCTTCAAGCGCCGCGTGCTCAGCGAGCTCCTGGAGGTGGACGCGCGCACCGAGGGCTCCCAGCACGACTTCGGCAAGGACGTGCTGCCGCGCGCCCTGCGCGATGGCTACCACATCCACGCGTATGACTTTCACTCCAACCCCATCCCCGGCCAGACGCAGGCCAACACCTACTGGCGGGACGTGGGGACGCTCGAGGCGTACCACGAGGCCTCCATGGACCTCGTCTCCGTCAACCCCGAGTTCGACGTCTTCAACCCCGACTGGCCGCTGCGCACCGCCGTGGAGTACAGCCCTCCGGCCAAGTTCGTCCACGAGGCCGGTGAGCGCGTGGGCCGCGCGCTCAACTCCATGGTGGCCGGCGGCTGCATCATCTCCGGCGGCACCGTGCGCGAGAGCATCCTCTTCCGCCGCGTGCGGGTGAATTCCTACTCGCTGGTGGAGCGCTCCGTCCTCTTCGACGAGGTGGACGTCGGCCGGCACGCGCAGATTCGCAACGCCATCATCGACAAGAACGTGCGCGTGCCGCCCAACACGAAGATTGGCCATGACCTGGTGGCCGACAAGGCGCGCGGCTTCACCGTCACCGACAACGGCATCGTCGTGGTGCCCAAGGGCTACAAGTTCGACTGAGCGGGCTTCTCCCCGCCTCGCGCCGAGCGCCGCAGCCAGACGCACCCGAGCGCCAGCAGGGCCGGGTACAGCCACGCCCGCTTCGGCATCTCCGACCCGGGCGCCAGGCGGTACGCGTGCAGCAGCGCTGAGGGATACTCCCAGGCCTGCGCGTGGTAGCAGCGCCAGAGCTCATCGGCGTACTCGGGCCGGTCAAAGCCAGGACATATGCCCCGATCGACGAACAGGGCGCCGAGCAGCTCATTGGAGCGGTAGATGCTCACCAGGTGGGGCACCGAGGCCACCATGAGGGCCAGAGCCAGCAGCGCCGTCCGTACGGGCGTGGCCACCAACGGGCACACCAGGGACTCGGCCGCCCCGGCATACGCATACAGCAGCACCAGCAGGGCCGCCGGCAGCCACGGGAGCACGAGCCGCGAGCCCCACGCCCACCAACCGAACGGCGCGCACCAGCGCGACAGCAGGAGGCAGAACATCCCCACCAGCGCGGCCATGCCCAGCACGGGAAACCAGGAGGGCCGCCCACCGCCTCGTTCCCCCTGTCTCGCCACCGCCACGGGCAGCGCGGCCAGCAGCACCACAAGGAAGGGCCAGAAGAAGAGCAGCCCCGCGTTGGGTGCCACCCACAGCGCGGCGAAGTGCTCCACCTGAACGCTCGCGGGTGGGACCAGGCTCGCCGCATCCAGGTAGGCCACATTGTAGGGCGTGCCGAAGCGGAAGAGGTTGAAGCCCGCCGATAGCACTCCACTCAGCACGACGGCGGCGGCGCTGCCCACCAGACGCCCGCGCTCGGCGCGCAGCAGCTCGCGCCAGGTCATCCCCGGCGCCCGGTGCACCACCGCGCACGTGGCCCCCAGCAGGGCGATGAACGGGAACGCCGTCTCCTTGGTGAGCCCGGTGACGAAGGCCAGCAGGGCCACGAGCCACGGGCCGCGGCGCCGCAGCCAGGCAGCGGCGAAGGCCGCCGTGACGAAGGAGGCCACCATCTCCCCGAAGGAGCGCGTGGCGTAGTGGAAGAGCAGGCCACTGGCCAGCACGAGCACCGCCGCCACCGCCACCGGACGCGAGCGCGCGGCGAGCGTCCACCACGTCATGACGAGCAGCCCGAAGAAGGCGGCGAGGCTCAGGTAGCAGAGCGCGAGCCCCGCGTCCTCCCGCGAGCCTCCGGCCAGACGAACCAGGAGGGCGGGCCCGAATTGCAGCAGGGGCCACTGCCCGGCCTCGGAGCAGCCCGACCAGCGCCCCGCGGACAGGCACGCCCGCACGCCGTCGGCGCACCGGAGCAGATCCTCCGTGTCCCCATCAAGGAAGAGCTGTCTCGCCATCACCCGGGCCAGCGCCCCGGCCCCGAGCAGGACGAGCCCCCACCCCACCCAGGTGAGCAGCGTCAGGACGAGGGAACGAGCAGCGGGCCGTGCCTCGGCGGCGCCGTCGGTGGGAGTCGGGAAAGGGGGTGTTGGGAGTGCCATCGGAACGGGGGGTGCCCACTCATGTACCCCATCCGCGCGCCGGATGCCTCTGGCGAAACGGTCCAAGCGAAGCAGTCATCCCGGCGAGCACTCCCTCCCCTCCCCCCACCGTTCCAGCCGGGGACGGAAGATCTGGAGGCGGGCCACGGCGATCTGTGAGTGGCTCCAGGGCTCCGCGGCCCCTGCGCACCGCGACCTGTGTGAGGAGGATGAACAGACAAGGTGTCAAATACAGCATCTCTCCAGACTGGGTGGATTGACGTGGCCATCAGCCGCTTCCTGTAATCGAAGGGTGCGGATTCCATCCTGCCAGAGGAGGCCTCGTATGAGGTGCGCCGAAGCCGCCATGACCGGACGCTGACACCATGCCACTCTCATCAGAACAACTGGTGGCGATTGCGCGGAAATACTGGCGTGCCGACAAGTCCTACGCCGGTAGCCCCGAGCACAGGAGGCTCACTGATTTGTGGGATCAAGAGTTGAAGAAGCAGGGTCAATGGTGGGCGCTGCTGGATGAGCTCAAGAAGGAGCTTCCTGGTTTCACCATCGGCAATGCCACCGCGACTCCCGACGCCTGCTTTCGCTGTGCGGCGTACTCGCCTGTGGATGATGGTCCCAGCGGGCGCCGCTTTGTTGTCGTTGGGTGCGTCAGCATATTGGCGCCCGTCTATACGGTGTATGGGGTGGAGTACATCAGACGTGACAACAAGCGACACAATCCCAGGGCTTTTTTCGCTCCGCTGCCCGCGGAGATGCAACACCCTGCCGATGTCATTTCCAGACGAATTGAAGCAACTTTCAGGGTGAGTGCACTCCCGCGTGACATCGCCGACATCCGCATTCCTCTCCATGTCGAGCCGGTGGAGCCACCGAACACCACCCTTTTTCATGCACTCTTCACGAGCGAGCCCGGCTCGTTGCCTTGACCTCGAGGGGCTCGAGGTCACGGGAATGCCGACCACGGCCTCGAGAAGCGCCCCCATAAGGTCCGCGCCGAGCAGGCATCCCAGCGCACACTCCATCCCCGCCCCGTTCCATCGGCGGCGCTACGAGTGCCACCCGATGCTGCGCGAATCGTTCGCTGGGACTCGCTCCCCCTGCCAGGAAGACCACCGTAGGGAATGTGACATCTCCGCCGGTTGGCCAGCCGGGGAAGTAGACGCAACCATCATCACTGTGTGCCAATACCGCAGGAGGTCCCGGGAGCGCGAGCACATGTGCACTCCTCGAAGTGGACGGAGAGGCCGCGAGCCATCACCCCGGGCAACTGCCCGCCGGAGCCGAGGTGGTGCTGTGAGAATATCAAGGCGACCCACGCGGATGTTTACACTCCCGCCCCTGCTTGTCGTCATGCTTCCAATTCTCGCAGGGTGCAGCATCAACCGCTATCAGCCAGGTCACTTCCGATTTGTTACGGTTGTCGAACAGACCGAGCCGGGAGCGGGAGGCTGGCGTGCCGCCTGTATCCATGCAGTCGTCATAAACAAGGCGACCTTCGAGCCATTTGTCTGCAAGTTCGGCGTCGGAATGCCGATTGAGACCGAAGAGGTTGGACCTATGTCCACGCTGCTTGCGCAGCGAATTGCGGCCGATTGCGCCAACGGGGCCCTCAGCAGGGTGCTTGCCTCTCCCATCTCCCCGAGCCCCGGCCTTGTCTGTGAGCAATTCAAGAACACGTTTGACGAGATTCTGGATCGTGCTGTGCTCGGCTCGAGAGTAACGACCCTGTGCGACAAGAAAACAACACCCACCCGAGTTGACGTCTAAGCGCATGCCACTTCTAGCGGAAGACTTGCTCTCTGTTGCCCGGAACTACTGGCGTCCGGACAAGGATTTTGATTTCAGGCCCGAAAACAGTCCGGAATCAGAGAGGTTCCTGGACCTATGGGAGCAAGAGTTCAAGAAGATGGATCAATGGCGGGCGTTCCTCCGAGAGCTGGGAGGAGCGTTGCCGGATTTCAACATCGGAAATGCCACGTCGACATGTGATGCCTGCTTTCGCTGTTCCGTGTATCCGAGAGCGGAGAACAAACAGCAGCCGCGTCGCTGGGTCGTCGTAGGCTGTGTCAGTATTCTTGCGCCTGTCTACACCCTTTATGGCGTGCAATACAGCTACAGAGGCAGAGAGCGAATCACCGAGAGAATCTTTTTTGATTCGTTTCCGCCTGAGATGCAGGCTCCTGCCGAGACGGTTGCCAGGAGGATTGAAGCGACGTTTGGGGTTACCGCCCTTCCGCGCGAGCTCGCCGAGACTCCAATCCCGCTGATTGTAGAGCCCCAGGAGCCACCTCATACCACTCTTTTCCATGCGCTCTTCATCAGCCGGCCCGAAAGAGTGCCTTGAGAGCGAACGCCACGAGGGGCAGCAGAGAATGACGTCGAAAGGGGTCGCATCGAACTCGACTCATGTCTCGACTCCATTCCGGGCAAGCTCCCCAGCCAGGAAGTCCACGAAGGCCCGCACCTTCGGCAGCGCCTGCCGGGACGGCAGCGAGAGCACGTGAATGGGGCTCTGCTCGCACGCGGCGTCCTCGAGCACCTCCACGAGCTTCCCGGCCGCATGCGCTCGGGCCATCATGAAGTCGCAGACCCAGGCGAGCCCCGCACCGCTCACGGCCAGGTCGATCAGCGCCTCGCCGCTGTTCACCACGATGCGCCCTCCAGGCACGACCTCCCGCACTCGCGTCCGGTCGCGGAGCCGCCACGAAATCACCCGGCCGTGCAGTGAGAGCCCCAGGCAGTCATGGCGCTCGAGCGCTTCCACGGTGCGCGGCGTCCCCTTGCGCTTCAGGTAGCCGGGTGCGCCGCACACCCGCATCCGGGTCCGCCCCAGCTTGCGCGCGATGAGGCCCGAGTCCTCCAGCGCTCCGAGCCGCAGCGCGACGTCGATTCCCTCGGTGGTGGGATCCGCGGGGTGGTCTCTCAAGTCGAGTTCCACTCGCACCTCGGAGTAGCGCGAGACGAATCGCGAGAGCGCGGGCACGATGACGTGGCGGCCGAGCACCGTGGGCGCCTCCACCCGCAGCAGTCCGGCGGGGTGCTCGCGCAGGCGCGACACCGCGTGCTGCGCCTCCCCGAGCTCCCGCAGCGAGTCCCGGCACCGCTCGAAGAAGGCGCGTCCATCCTCGGAGAGCCGCACCGCGCGCGTGGTCCGGTGGAGCAGTCGCACGCCAAGTTCCTCCTCGAGCCAGGCCACCCGCCGGCTGAGGGCCGAGGGGCTGAGCCTCAACTGTCTGGCGGCGAGGGTGAAGCTGCCGAGCTCCGCGGCCTTCACGAACGCCTCGATGCTTCCGAGCCGATCCATGACGCCATTCTCGCACGTCATTGATGCGTGCGACGCACAGGTCTTGTGCGCCGTCGTGGCTACCCTGCACGGCGCTCCGGGGTTACCCACTCCCATGTCCATCGCGGCGCGCATCCCGTGCGCCACGGGAGAACGAGGTCACCCGGTCATGTCCGACGCTCCTGTTTCAAACCCTCACACGCGGGCACTCCTGCGTGGAGGGCTCGCGACACTCGGCCTGTTCGTGGCGCACCATGTGTATGGCGCCGTGCGGTACAACACGCCCTGGAGGCACCACGCCGCCTTCGTGGCCTTCTGGGTGGGACTCGCCCTGGTGGCCGCGTTCCTCGTGTACCGGCGGCATCCGCACATGCCGAGGGGCCGATTCGCGGGCTGGACGCTGGCCGCGCTCTCCCTGCTGTTCCTCGTGCTGCAGATTGGTCTCTACGAGGGCCTGTACAACCACGTGCTCAAGGACGCGCTGTTCCTGGCCGGCGCCCCCCGCGAGCTGCTCCTGCGCATGTTCCCGCCCCCCACCTATGAGCTGCCGAACGACGTCTGGTTCGAGCTCTCGGGTGTGCTCCAGGTGCTCCCCGCCCTGTACACCGGACGCGTGTGGCTCCGGTTCCTCCGTGTGCTGCGCGGCGAAGCTTCGCGCCCCTCCGAAACCCGCTTCCTCGAGGGGCTCACCGAGGTGTCCAAGCAGCCCAGAACCCCGAGCGCACCCGCTCACGCGGAACGGTAGGCCAGGGCCCTTCTCGTGCTTAGCGTAGTCGGTGCCCGATACGAGGAGGTTCATATGGCTCGAAGCTGGAGTCAGGGCGTGCAGGAAGGCTATGGGCCGCCCGTCGCCCGAGGGAGCCGGCGCGCAGGCCCTTGGGCCGCCGCCGTGCTGATGCTGGCGGGGCTCTTGGGAGTCCTCGTCATCTGGGGAGGCTTCACCTACAACCGGCTGGTGGGGCTGGACCAGTCGGTGCGAGCCCAATGGGGCCAGGTGGAGAATGTCTACCAGCGGCGGCTGGACCTCATCCCCAACCTGGTGGAAACAGTGAAGGGCGCGGCCGCGTTCGAGCGGGACACCTTCTCGCAGGTGGCCCAGGCCCGCGCCCAGGCGGGGCAGCTCACCGGACAGGCCACTCCGGACATCGTCAATGATGCCCAGGCGCTCGAACGCTTCCAGCAGGCGCAACAGCAGCTCGGCTCGGCGCTCTCCCGGCTGATGGTGGTGGTGGAGCGCTATCCCGAGCTACGGGCCACGGAGTCCTTCCGCACGCTGCAAGCGCAGCTCGAGGGCTCGGAGAACCGTATCGCCGTGGAGCGCATGCGTTACAACGAGGCGGCGCAAGCCTTCAACACCGCGCGCTCCCGCTTCCCGGCGGTGCTCGTGGCGAGTCTCTTCGGCAACCGCTTCGCGGAGAAGGCCTACTTCCAGGCCCAGCCCGGTGCCCAAGAGGCGCCAAAGGTGAGGTTCTGATCATGAGAGCGCATGCCGTGAGGAGCGTGGTGCTGGTGTGCATGCTGGCCGCCCTCACGGCCCTGGCGAGCGAGCCCGCGTTGCCGCCGCCGCCCACGCACTGGGTGACGGATGTGTCCGGAGTACTCTCGGACCCGGTCGAGCACGAGCTGGATGCGCGGCTGCAAGCCTATGAGCGCGAGACGGGCCACCAGGTCGTGGTGTGGGTGGGCCGCACCACGGGAGGCATGCCGCTGGAGGAGTGGGCGGCGCGCACGTTCTCCTCCTGGGGCGTGGGGCGGAAGGGGCTGGACGATGGGCTCGCGGTGTTCATCCTGACGGACGATCGCCGCATCCGCATCGAGGTGGGTTATGGCCTGGAGCCGGTGGTGACGGACGCACAAGCCTCGCGGCTGATCCGCGACGTGGCGGTGCCAGCGCTGAAGGCGAACAAGCCGGACCAGGCGGTGCAAGGTCTGGTGGATGAGTTGCTCGGAATCATTGGAGGTGAGAAGGGAGCACCGCCCCACCCTCAGCCCAAACCCCAGGTGAGCACCTCCTCGGATTCGAGCGGGAATAGCCTGTTCACGGTGCTCTTCTTCGCCCTGATTGGCGGGGGGCTGCTCTGGCTGGTATCGCGCGGAGGCAGGCGCGGTGGCGGCTGGTGGGGCGGCGGAGGCTCGTGGGGAAGTGGCTCCTCGGGTGGCGGTGGAGGCGGCTTCTCCGGGGGAGGCGGCTCCTCGGGTGGCGGTGGCTCGAGCGGCTCATACTGAGCCGCCGCGACCCGAGGGCGCCGAAGGTCAGGGGCGTGCGCCCGGCTCAGGAGTCGTAGCCGTAATGCCCCTAGAGCACCACGGCCTTGCGGCTGGCCGGATGGGAATCGTCACCGGCTCGCGAACATGCAGTGCAAGACCTGACGGTAGGAACCACAGGCCGCGAAGTCCGTCGTGCCCGCGGGCTGGGCCTGGATGCACGCGGAGGTCGCGCTCTGGCACCCGGGGGTGGGCCAGACCTCGTAGGCATCTCCCGACGTGAGCGCGAGCTCGGTCACGCGCGCCACGAGCCTCGACGTCTTCTGCACCGTCCCTCCGCCGGTGAGCGCCGCGGAGAAGGTGAGCGGCACCGTGTGCGGATCAATGGCCTGGTGCAGCGCCGTGTACGACCAGTCGAGCCGGAAGCTGTCCGCGTCCACGCGCGAGACCGCCGGAGCACCATCCGGCGCCGTCACCGTGAGCGAGTCCGCGAGCGCGTTGGCGCTGCCGCGGTAGACGAGGTTGTCGGTGCCGTTGACCACGTAGTACGGCGCGACGGCCTCCTCGATCCAGATGGAGTCGGAGCCTTGGAAGTCATAGAAGCGCGGCGAGACGACGATGCGCGCGGTGTACCGGTTGGGCGTGCCCGTGAAGGTGTTGACGGAGACGAAGAGCGGCAGTCCTGACAGCACCGTGTTGAGCTCATAGCCCTCGTGGAGCACGACCTCGAACCGGCGCTCGCTGATGATGTTCGCCTGTCCGAAGCCGTCGTCGGGCACGAAGCTGAACACGTGCTCCAGATACCGGTTGGCCGTGCCGTGGAGGACGAGTGCGCGAACGCCATCCCGCTCCTCGAAGGTGCCGAGTGTCTCGAAGCTGAGGTCCAGCGCGCCTTCCGAGGCGTAGATGCGGGTGGCCGTCGCGGCGGCCGAGGTGACTCCTGTCTCCTCCTCGAGCTCGGGGGAGGAGCCAATACAGGCCGGGGCGGCGAGGGCGGCGATGCAAGCAAGTGCGAAGGTGTGTGACTTCATCTGGTTTCTCCCGGTGGGAGTGCGCGGGATAGCACGGCCGTCTGACTTCCCCGCAAACTCAGGTGTCACTGGTTTGACCCGAAATCGTCGGTTCGTCCCTCTATTCAGGCTCCCCTCGAACCACCGAGGACCGTCACAGGAGCGTCACGTGGCATTGAGCGTCATGAAGGCAATCGGAAACCGTTGGGTGTTGCTGGCCGGGGTCGGAAGCATGCTGCTGGGAGCGGCCTCCTGCGCCCCCGAGACCGCGCCCGCCTCGGAGGCAGTGGGAGAGGTGACGCAGTCCCTGGCGGCCCCCATCGGGCAGACCATCTGGCTGAAGGCCTGCCTGAACTCGAAGTTCATCTCGGCGGATGGAAACCTCGGGGCGACGGCGCCCCTGGTGGCGGACCGCGCGGCGGCGGCGGGTTGGGAGCTGTTCCAGGTCGTCGACGCCGGCAGCGGCACCATCGCGCTGCGCGTCAGCGAGACCGGCATGTACGTGTCGGCCGACACGAACCTCGGCGCGCAGCTCGTCGCCAACCGGACCGCCATCGGGGACTGGGAGCGCTTTACCTGGGTCGACTTCAACAACGGCACCATCGGCCTCATCGCCAAGAGCACCGGTAAGTACGTGTCCACCGATGCGAACCGCGGCGCCAATGCGCCCCTCTACGCGGACCGCGCCACCGCCGGGTGCTGGGAGGCGTTCTCCTTCGGGACTTCCGGGAGTGGTGGTGGCGGCGGGGGCGGCGGCACCGGGCTGGGGGCCATCCTCAGCGAGTCCACGTTCAACGCCATGTTCCCGGGCCGCAACGGCTTCTACACCTACGCGGCCCTGGTGGAGGCGGCGAATACCTTCCCCACGTTCGCGACCACGGGTGACACCGACACCCGCAAGCGCGAGGTGGCGGCCTTCCTCGCCAACATCAATCATGAGACCGGCGGCCTCGTGTACACCGAGGAGATCAACAAGGCGGCCTACTGTGACACCTCGTGGGGTCCTCCGGGTTGCGGCTGCGCGCCGGGCAAGTGGTACTACGGCCGTGGTCCCATCCAGCTGTCCTGGAACGGCAACTACTGCGCCGCCGGCAACTATCTCGGCGTGGACCTCAAGAACAACCCCGAGCTGGTCGCGACCAACGCCACCATCTCCTGGCGCACGGGCTTCTGGTTCTGGATGACGCAGACGGGCGCGGGCACCATGACGGCGCACAACGCCATGGCCAACGGCGCCGGCTTCGGCGAGACCATCCGCACCATCAACGGCTCGCTCGAGTGCGGCGGCCGCAACCCCGCCCAGGTGCAGAGCCGCATCGACGCCTACAAGCGCTTCTGCGACATGCTCGGTGTGAGCTACGGCAGCAATATCAGCTGCTGAGCGCGTCCCTGGCGGGTGGGCCCTCCCGAGCCGCTCAGCCGAGCTGCTCGAGCAGGCCCATGAGCTCGCCCAGGTGGGTCAGTTGCTTGAAGCGAGGCTCCCCGACCGGAGCCTCGCTGTGCTCGAGCGCCCAGGTAATGGAGTGCGGCACGTAGACACCCCAGCTCCCCGCCTTGATGGCCGGCACGACGTCGGACTTGAGCGAGTTGCCCACCATCATGCTGCGCGCCGGACCATCGCCGTGCCGCGCGAAGAGGCGCTCGTAGGTGGTCACGGTCTTGTCACTGACGATCTCCACCGCGTCGAACAGCTCTCCGAGCCCGGACTGGGCGAGCTTGCGCTCCTGATCGAAGAGGTCCCCCTTGGTGATCAGGATGAGCCGGTAGGAGCCTCGCAGCTGCTGAATCGTCTCCCGGACATGGGGCAGGGTCTCGACCGGATGGCTGAGCATCTCCCGGCCCGCGTCGAGGATCTGCTGGATGACGGAGGCGGGGACCCGGCCCTCGGTGATCTCGATGGCCGTCTCGATCATGGAGAGCGTGAAGCCCTTGATGCCGAACCCGTAGTGCTGAAGGTTGCGCTTCTCGGCCTCCAGCAGCCGGGCCGAGACATGGCTGGCCTCGGCGTGCTCGGACAGGAGGGCCGCGAAGCGCTCCTCGGTCAGCCTGTAGAAGTGCTCGTTCTGCCAGAGCGTGTCGTCAGCGTCGAAACCGATGGCGGTGAGGGAGGACGTACGGGAAGGCATATCAGCCCGGCTTTATAGGCAGCGCCACGAACCACCGCCAGGAGATCGGCCGGAGCGCCCTCCTCCGCCGCGCCCTGCACGGCCGCTCGCGGGCTCCCAGTGAAGGAGAACCCTCACGGGCCGTTCAAGAGGCCTTCACGACCGAGAAGGCACGCTTGATGCCCAGGTGCAGGAGGGGTCCGGCGCTCTTGAGGCGAGCGTTGAGCAGGTCCACCACCTGATGGCGCAACGGGGGCTTGGCCGCGAGCAGCGCGTGGTGCCGCGCCCGGAGCGCCTCCAACTCCGTGGCGAGCGCACGGGCCTGCTCCTGGGAGGCCTGACGCTGCGCCTCGGAGGCACGGAGTTGCGCCTGGGTGGCCTGGCGCTGCGCCTCGGAGGCACGGAGTTGCTCCTGGGTGGCCTGGAGTTGCTCGCGCAGGGAGGCCACCTCCGACTGGTATCGCGTGCGGACCTCCACGCCCTCCGCCTCGAGCACACCGACGCGCGCCTGCGCGGCGGCCCTCGCCCCCGCCTCCTCGTTGAGCAGCCGCGAGCGCAGCTCCACCTGGACCTGCTGGGCCACCAGCGTCCGCTGTTGGTCCTCCAGCATCGCGGCCTCCGTGGAGGGAGGCCGGACGATCCGGCGAGTGATGAGCTCCTCGAAGTACCGGGCCGCCCGCGGCATGTCGAAGGAGAGCGGGCTGATGGAGTCCTCGAGGAAGGAGCGCAGCTCGTCCTGACGCTGGGGCCATTGATGGAGCACGCTCCAGATCTGCTCGCCGGTGTAGTCGAGCGCCATGCAGGGCGAGCCCGTGAAGATGGAGGAGCTGTAGCTGGGCAACGAGACGACGGGCTTGCCCAGCACCAGCGCCTCCATGCCCGCGGTGGAGCCCGTGGTCACCACCGCATGACAGCTGGCCAGGTGGGGGATGACGTCATCGACGGCGTACTGGAGCTCCAGCCCCTCGCCCGCCAGCGCCTCGTAGATCGACGCGAACTGCGGGTGCGCCCGGACGCGGACCCGCCGCCCCGTCAGCTTCGCGTACCGCTTGAGGGCTGGCGCCACCACCTCCCAGCGCGGCGTGTCCTGCGCGAGGTAGAGCAGGGTCCCATCGTCGCTGACGGGAACGTTCTTGAGCCGGCTCAGCTTGGGCAACCCGAAGGTGATGACGCGCTCCTGCTGGTGGGGCAGGAACTCCCGCTGGCTCCGCGAGCCATAGGCGAGGAAGAAGTCGCAGGCGAAGAAGCGCCGGTAGTGGCTCCAGAACTGGAAGAAGCCATGCTGGAAGGCGACGACCGGCAGCTGCGGTGCCACCTCCTTCACCATCGTGGAGATGGCGTTGGAGGGGTAGTTGAAGATGTCATCCAGCAGGACGACGTCGGGGGAGAACTCGCGCAGCGCCCGGTGCACCATGTCCCGCACCTCGGGCAGCGAGGGCTGGGTGAGCGTGGCGTTGAAGGGCGCGAAGGCCAGTCGCTGGAAGGGGGCCTCCCCCAGTTCGAGATCCTTCGCCGGATTCGGGTAGGGAAAGGCGCAGTAGCCGATGGTGTGTCCGCTCGCCGCGAGCTCATCCAGCAAGGGCCGGAAGTTGTCGACGTTCCGGTAGTTGTAGCCGCAATAGAGAACGTTCATTGCACCCCAAAGCATACCGCTAAACGAGAGCCGGTGGGGTGCAGATGGGGGCCCTGCCCCCCAGGCCGCCTGGACTGAACAACTCCGAGCGAAGGTCACTTCACGCCCTGGCGGTCTCCGGGGTGCGTTCGAAAGCGGACGCCCTGGGCGGGGGCAGGTGGGCAACAGGGGGAGGAGCCGCTGGCCTCGGCCGCTCCCCCGGCCCGCGCACCGAGTCGAGGATGAAGCGCGCCATCAGGTCCTGAAGCGTTCCGGCGAGCTCGGTCATGTTCCGGGCGGTGGCGGCGAGCTCCTCGGCCGCGGAGGCATTGCGCTGGGTGACGGTGGTCACCTGGGTCATGGCCTTGCTGACCTGGGCCACGCCGGTGGACTGCTCGTTGGCGGCCGCGGCCACCTCCTGCACCAGGTCCGCCGTCTTGCGGTTGGCGGGCACCAGCCCCGAGAGCCGCTGCCCCGCCCGCTGCGCCGTGGCCACGCTGGAGTCCGCCAGGACGGAGATTTCCTTGGCCGCCGTCTGGCTGCGCTCGGCGAGCCGCCGGACCTCGGAGGCCACCACCGCGAAGCCCTTGCCGTTGGCCCCGGCGCGCGCCGCCTCGATGGCGGCGTTGAGGGCCAGCAGGTTGGTCTGGTAGGCGATCTCCTGGATGACCGAAATGCGCTCGGCGATGTTCGTCATCGCCGTCACCATCTCCGCCACGGCACGCCCGCTCTCCTCGGCCTCCTTGGCGCCCTGCACCGCCATCTGCTCGCTCTGACGCGCGTTGGCGGCGGTCTGGGCGATGGTGGCGTTCATCTGTTCGAGGCTCGCGGTGGACTCCTCCACCGCCGCGGCTTCCTGGCTGGTGCCATCCGACAGACTCTGAGAGGTGGCCGACACCTGCTGGGAGGCGGCGGAGAGGGCGTCGGCCTCGGAGCGCACCTGCCCCATCACCGCCCCGAGCTGGCGCGCCAGGGCGTTCATCGCCCGCATGAGCCGGGCCAGCTCGTTGCCGCCGGGCGGGTCACCGAACTCCCGCAGGTCTCCGTGGGCGATGCGCTCGGCCGCGGTCATGGCCTGCTGGATGGCGCGCGACACGGAGTGGCCGAGCAGGAGCGCGAGGACGGTGGCCCCCAGGGCCCCGAAGGCCAGCAGCCAGAGCGCCGTGCGCAGGGTGTCCGAGAAGGCCGCCTGGAGCGAGTCCTCGGAGGCTCGCATCCGAGACAGGTAACGGTTCGACTTTCCCTCGGCGCTCTCCTCGAGGCCGCGGATGGCCTCCTTGTATTGAGCCAGGGCGCGGTTGCCCTCCTGGGGAGTGTGCAGGGCCCCGCCCTGGAGCCGGGCCGCCACCTCGAGGAAGCCCGCCGAGTAGGTGTCGAGCGACCGGCGCATCCGAGTGGAATCCTCACGCTCCTCGGGAAGCTGCTCGTCCTCGGAGAGGGCGGTCAGTACCTGGAGCAGCCGGTCGTGCACCTGCCTCCAGTTCTCCGTGTAGCGCCGTCCCTCCTCGGGGTTGTCCGCGTTGATGAGGACGTCCTTCTCGAAGCGGCGCAGCTCCAGGCTGAGGGAGCGGATCTCCCCAGCCTGACTGGCCAGGCGGCCATCCACGGTGATGAGCCGTTCACTCAAGCCGGTGAGCAGGCTGTGGTTGCGCAGGGAGACGGTACTGAGCAGGGCGACCACCGCGAGGAAACCCAGGAGCAGCCGGGTCCGGATGGAGAGGTCCTTGAACATGCGGCGTAGAACCACCTCATCGGAATGAAAACGTCCAGCGTCACATGAGGGGTGGCTCGAGCGCAAAGCCCCTCCGCCTGGAAGAGAAGGGACCGTCTTGGAAGCAGCCAGCCTGGAGTCCCACGGTCACACGAGCGCTCTCCTTCCGAGTGCACCCGGTTACCTGTCCCCGAGCTTGCAGATGGGCTGCAAGGCGGCGTCATAGAAGCCTTCCTCGTCGACAAACACCACGCCATCGCGAGTCCGGGCCAGGAATGCCTCGGTTGCATCCAGCATCATCCAGCACTCTTCTGGTGCGCCGACCGGATCCACTTCGAAAAGGAAGAGCTGCCGACTCTCCTGGATGCGTTGGACGAGCGCCGCGTGGCTCGAAGCCAGACCGGCGCGCTGAAGCGCCTCGAGGGCTTCCGCCACCTCCTCGGCCACCCGTGCCTCCTCGAAGAGGTGCTCGACAAGCACGGGACGCCTGCCCTGCTGGTAATGGATTTCGACGCTCCTCCAATCCAGGTCGGTGCGCCGGGCCTCGTCGAGCGCTGATTCGAAGCGCACAGGCTCATCGAAGAACCATCCGTTCCGGATGAACGTAGTGAGTTCTCCCAGCGTCACGGGCTCACGGGAACGGCACAGGACCCTCAAGAACAAGGGCATGGGGCTACTTTCCTCCCACACGGCGGGTGTCGACAACACTCACGTCTTCTCCAAACCGATAGAGAATCCGTTTGGAACGGTCCAATTTATCCACGAAGAGCAAGGTGTCGTTACGCTCCAGTGCACGGATTTCGATCTTCAGCTTTTCGCGCATGGCCGCACGAGGCAGGCCATTCTGGAGTATCGAATCGACTTCGACGTAATCGATGCCTCCCTGAACATTGGGCCTATACATGTCAACAACCTTGTTTCCAAGTCGGGTGCTCTCGCTGTTGATGTAGCCCTCCTCCATCGCGAGTTGCTGCCGCGTAGAGACCTGGGCTGGACCACCGGAGCGGCCCGGACGCCCCCCCTTCACCACGGGGTCAAAATAGGTGGACTTCCACCTCTCGAAATCGAGCACCTCATCGCTCGGCCTGCCTGCGGCATGCTGGTCGTAGAGGTAACGATCATACCGCCACCGTGCCGCCTCAGGAGACTCCAGCGGTGGCTTGGGCCCCAGAGGTAACTTGGGCGCCCCATCAAGCCGTGGGGGCTCTCCGCCTCCTACCTCTGCAAGAGGAGCGCGACGCTCCTGAGTAGCGACCCGGGCCTCTACCGCAGTGCCCGCGAGCGCGCCCTTCATGATGACGCCAGCCATCAACGCCTTCAGCGCGTTCACGATGACTGCGTTCTTGACACCCAACTCGCGGGCCCGCGCTTCGTATGCGTCACCGAGCGCCCTCCGAAGGCGTATGCCTCCCTGCCTGTCCTTGCGAAGGAAGTCGATGAATGCCCAGTTCGGGACACACATCCCCGACAACTCCCGGTAGACTGGGACGGCACAAGAGAGGGAACCGGTCTGCTCCGCAACAGCACGGCCAATATCTGGAAAGAACCGCGTCTCCAGTTCCTGGAAGACGCGCGCCGCCCGTGCATCACCCCTGACTGCGTCCTCGTAGACCTGCTCCAAGACCTCCGAGTCCTGCACCATGGCCTGGGCAGCAGCCACATGCTCGTCCCGAATTTGGCCTGTAGAGTCGGAGAAACTGTCGTAGTCCGGGCGTGCGCCGTGGGTTGGCTCGAGGCTTTGCGGCCCGCTGACCCGCTGCACCCTGAAACGGGGTGAATCGTGCCAATCCGTCCCGGATTTGAGTTCGGGAAGGGGATCCTGCCTGACTACTGCTCCTCCATGACACGCTGGAGACAACGCCAGCATCACGACGCTCAGGACGGCGGACAGCGCTCGACGCATGACAACTTCCATGCATGAAGCTTCGCATGGACCAGCCGGATACCCACGGCTAAAAGGTCCTAACAAAACCGCCTCGACCCCTGCTACGCCCTCCTGAAATCGAAGGGCCATGTCTGTTTGTTAGGACCTTAAGCGCCGAATTCGCAAGGCGGCGAACCTGACGGTTTGCCCCTCAGGCGAGGAAGATGGCAAGGGCGCCCATTGAAACTGGCGCTGTTTTATATGAGATCTTTGTCATGTCCTCAATCCCGACAGCAACCGTCACTCAAGGCGCACGCGGCAGCGCCGCCAGCACGACTCTTGAGCGACTGCGGTCGGGTGGCGTGGCGATACCGCCCATCCTTGAGCGAATCGTAGGCCCAACACAGAGGCGGCGCGGAGTCAGGGCCGAGTCGCTCTCAGCCATGCTGCGAGCCCTCGCGACAGCCTCCACGTTCCCGACGCCAGAGGAGCGCGCCAGGAGGGTACGCACCACTCTCGACGGGTGCAATACGGAGGTGCTCGATGCCATCTTTGGATCGCTCGGCCTGGGCACGCGCCTCGTCTCGACGTCAGACGAGCGCCGAGACCGTATCGTGGCGCACTTGGCGGAGCACGGGCCGATGCGTCTGGTCGCCCCACGCGGCTCCCGGTTCAGCGATAATGACCTTCAAAGCCTTCTGGCTTTCTTGGCAGCCCTCGTCGCAAGGGGAGCCGAGGACGATGCCCTGCTCGTCCTGCGGGCGCTCCCGTCGAACAACTCCGGTGGAGGAGCTCCTCCCAACCGTCGCCTTCCAGAACTCCTGAATCTGCCTGGACGTCACATCCTCCGTGACGGAAGCCGGGAGGCCAGCTACGCAGCAGTCCTCTCTCACCTCCGCACGCACGGCGACACACCCGTGCCACCGCCGCCACGGGCCCCCGACGCGACGGCACGCTCGCGACAGGCCGGCAAGCACCAGACGAATACGCTCGACTGGTTGGCGGCACTCGACGAGGCGACACGCGCCGAACTACTTGAGCGCCGCATCCGCTCTCGTGTGATGGTGTTGCCCTCGGGGTGCTGGCAATGGCAGGGCCGACTGACCGCGTACGGTTACGGAGCGCTCGACCTGCTCGGGCACATGCAGTTGCAGGCTCATCGCGTAGCGCTCGTCTTGGCCATGGGTCAGCCGCTTGTAATGCCTGTTGTGCGGCACCTTTGCGAAGCGAAGGCGGGCAGCGCGGGAAAGCGCTGCGTGCGGCCGGATCACCTCGCCCAGGCGAATCATTTGGAGAACGGAGAAGACCGGCGTCAGTTATCCGACGAGGACGTGCTTCGCATCGCCGAGTACGCGCGGAAGCATCGGCCCGGGGAGAGTTGGGTCGACATCGGGCGCCGGTTTGGCATCTCGGCACAGGCCGCGGCCGACATCGCCTACGGACGCGCGAGGTTCTCCCGTGTCGAAGGGCTCGTTTCTCTTCCCCCACCGGCCAAACGCCCATGGCGCGAGGTGGACGCGGCGCCTGCCGAGACATGGTGGCTCGATTCCTCTAGCGGCCACATCGCTATGCTCCTCGAACGACGGAGCGCACCCGCCGGCGGTGGGTGCCGCCTCTGGAGAAGTGTGTCTAAGGCGAACGGTTACGGCAGAGTGCAACTCCGACTACGCGCGGCAGACGGCACCCCTATACACACGCACTTGCAGGCTCACATCGTGGCGTGGGCCATTCACCATCGCCGCGCTCCAAAGGAGGGGCATCACATCGATCATCTCTGCGGAAATAGGGCGTGCGTAGCGCCCGCGCACCTGGAGGAGGTGCCTGCAGTCGAGAACATCCGGCGCGCCCCACGCCGGGAGGGGGCGCGTAACCCCGCTGCAAAACTGACGTCACAGGCTGTGCTCGCCTTGCGAGAGCGATTCGCTGCCGACAACACGGTGACGCTCCGAGAATTAGCCGCAGAGTTCGGGGTGACTCGCCCTTTAGTGAAGGCAATTCTCGTGGGCGATATCTGGCGAGTCACCGGAGGGCCAACTCTCACCCGGGAGGAGCTTCGCCGGCGTACGCTTCACGCGCGATCGCTGCGCAAACAGCACGGACGAGAAGGCCTACCCGTCCCGTGAGTCAGTTCCCTCGCCACCTTCTTACCTGAGGGGCTGATTGGGGCACTCGGCCAGTTTTGTTAGGGACATCTGAGCGCCCGTCCTGAGTTCCGCGTCCCCCCCGGTCACACGAGCGCGTCCAGTTCCTCCAGCAGCCGGTCCACATCCGCCTCTGTGTTGTAGAGGTGTGGGGACACGCGGATGCTGTCCCCTCTCACGCTCACAAACACCTTGCGCGCCCCCAGCTTCGCCGCCACGTCCGCTCCGTAGCCTCCCCGCCGCTTGAGGCCCACCAGGTGTCCCGCCCTCAGTGACTCGGGTGGCACCTCCAGCGCGAGCGCCCTCGCCCCCTTCGTCACCCGCTCCGTCAGCGCTCGCAGCGTCTCCTGGATATCCTCCACGCCCCATGCAAGCAATTGCCGCAGCGCCTCCAGCGCCATCGGCACCAGCACGAAGTTGCTGCGCTCGCCCACGTCGAAGCGTCTCGCCCCCGGCTGGAAGTCGTCCCGGTAGTCCACCAGCCTCGCGAAGTCCTCGCTTCCCCCGCGCAACAGCCAGTTGTGCTCGATGGGCCGCCCCTGTCGGAAGCGCGGTGACACATACAGGTACCCCAGGCTGTAGGGCCCCATCAGCCACTTGTAGCCCGCCGCCACCAGGAAGTCCGGCCGCACCTCGGCCACGTTCAACGGCAGCGCGCCCAGCGACTGCGTCGCATCCACCGCCAGCGCCGCCCCCACCTCGCGCGCCCGCTCCCCCACCCGCACCAGGTCCACCAGGCCCCCGTCCGTCCAGTGGCAGTGCGGCACCGCCACCAGCGCCGTGCGCTCCGTCAGCTCGCCGAGCACCGCGCGCGTCCAGTCCCCGTCCTCGGGTCTGCGCACCGTGACCACCTGCCCCCCCGAGCGCTCCGCCAGCTCGCGCCACGGGTACACGTTGGAGGGGAACTCCTCGGCCAGCACCAGCAACCTCTGTCCCACTCGCACCGGCACGTTGGCCGCCGCCACCGCCAGCCCGTAGCTCACCGAGGGCACCAGCGCCACGCCCTCCGCGTCCGCGCCCACCAGCCGCCCGAAGAGGGCTCGCAGCGCCTCCGACTCGGTGAAGAAGTCCTCGGGCCTCAGCTGCCACGGCCTCGCCTTGCGCCTCACCGCCTCCGCCCCCGCCTCGCTCACCGCGTGAAGCTGCGGCGACATGTACGCGCAGTTGAGCCACGTGAGGTCATCCGGCAGGTCGAAGAGGTGGCGCTGGGTGGGTAGAATCATGGCGTCGCGAGCATATCCCGCACGCCCAGCGGCAGCTCCACGGTGAACGTCGAGCCCCGCCCCAGTTCGCTCTCCAGTCCGATGGAGCCTCCGAGCGCCTGCACAATCTGTTGCGTGATGTGGAGCCCCAGTCCCAGCCCGCCATAGTGGCGCTCGGACACCGCGCGCTCGAACTTGCCGAAGATGCGCGTGCGGTGCTCCGGCGCGATGCCGATGCCCTCGTCCCGCACCGACAGCCGTGCCACGCCCGCCTCCTGCCAGCCACGCACGAAGATGGGCCGGCCCGCTCCGTACTTGAGCGCGTTGGTCAGCAGGTTCGTCACCACCTGCTCCAACCGCAGCCGGTCCCACCGGCCCACCACGGGCGTCCCGGCCAGCAGCTCCACCTGGCAGCCCACGCGCACGGCCTCGTCGGCGAACTGCGCGAGCACCTCCCGCGTGATGGACAGCAGGTCCACCTCCTCCAGCTGCAACACCAGCCGCCCCTGCGCCAGCCGCGACACGTCCAACAGGTCATTCACCAGCCCCGTCAGCTTGCGCACCTGGGCGTCGCACACCTGCACGGCCCGTAGCACGCGCTCGGGGGCCACGACCGCATCCCCCCGCGACTCCACCATCCGCCTCAGGCTCTGAACCTGCAGCCGCAACGGAGTGAGCGGCGTCTTCAGCTCGTGCGAGGCCACCGCCAGGAAATCGTCGCGCAGGCGCACGGCGTGCTGCGAATCCAGGAAGAGCCGCGCGCTCTCCAGCGCGGCCGCCACCCGGCGCGCCAGTTCCTGCCCCAGGGACAGGTCCTCCAGGCCGAAGCGCTGCCACGGCCCACACGCCCCCAGGGTCACCAGGCCCAGGGTCCGCTCGTGCGAGCGCAAGGGCACCACCAGCACCGAGCACGCCATCTCCGCCATTCCCTCCGCCCGCGCGCACGTGGTCCCCGATGCCAGGGAGCGCCAGCCCTCCGCGTCGAAGTCCCGCAGGAGCAGCGGCTCGCCCGAATGCATCACCTCCAGCAGCGGACCTCCGGAGTCCGGCGGCGCGGGCAACGGCCACTCCCGGCGCAACCGCTCCTCGAGCTCCGGCTCGCGGTGGGCCACAGCCACGCGGCGCGGGCGGCCCTCGAGCGGGGTCAGGTCGATAACGCACCAGGAGGCCACCGAGCGGCTCGCCAGCCGCGCCACGTCCTGGAGGGTGGCGTCCGTCAGCTCCAGCGACTGGCCCAGGATGCGGCTGGCCGTGGCGAGGAAGCGCAGCGCTCCCTCCGCGCGCTTGAGATCCGACAAATCCAACACGTAGGTGAGGATGCGCTCCTGCTCCTCCACCCACGCCGAGCCCATCATCACCGGCACCCGGCCTCCATCCGTGCGCAGCAGCTCCATCTCGAACGTGGAGGACACCCCGCGCGACCACAGCTCGCGCAGCTCGCGCCTGCCAAGCTCCCGGTGCTCGGGGACCACCAGCTGCCGCCAGTGCAGGCGCCCCTGCCGCACCGCCTCCCGGCCTTGCCCGACGAGCGAGAGGAAGGCCTCATTGGCCTCGAGGATGAGGCCGTCCCGGTCGCAGAAGCACAGCCCCATCAGGCCCGACTCCATGATGCGGCGGAACACGGCCTCGCCCTCACGCACGGCGCGCTCCATCCGCAGCCGCTCGGTGATGTCCTCGAAGATGGCCACCGCGGCTGTCACCCGGTCCTCGGCGTCGCGCACCGGCCCGGCGCTCACCTCGACGGTGAAGCGCGAGCCGTCCTCGCGCAGGATGTCCAGGATTTCACCGCGCACCGCCTCTCCGGTGGCGAGGACGCGCACCACGGGCCACTCGTCCGGGGCATAGGGACGCCCATCCGGGTGGAGGCCCCGGACGGAGGTCAGGTACTCCTCCAGGCGCAAGCCCAGAGGCAGGGGCCCCCGGTTCATCCGCTCTGTCTGGACATTGACCATCGTCATCCGCCCAGTCGGAGCCTCGACGAGCATGATGCCGTGGGGCATCTGCCGGAGCACGGCCTGGAGACGGCGGTGCTCCTCTTCCAACCGGCGGCGGTGCTCCTCGGCCTCGGCGCGCACCCGCTCCGCCTCCTCGCGCAGCTCGCGCTCGCGTGCATAGAGGCTGGCGCGCTCCAGCGCCTGCGCGCACTGCTTCGCGACGAGGCAGGCGAATTCCCGGTCCTCCTGCGTGAAGCCCTGCTCCTGCTCGAAGCCGAGTGCCATCACCCCCAGCAACCGGCGCTCCACCACGAGCGGCAGGAAGGCCAGGGCGCGCGGCTGGAGCAGCGGCACGTCCCCGAGGGCCGGGTAGCGCTCCCTGAAGGCGCCCAACGACTCCACCCACACGGGCTCGACCCGGCGGGCCGCCTCGGCGATGGGGACGGGTGTGTCCAGGGGCAGGAGACTCCAGCGCTCGAAGACGCCCCGGGGCAGTCCCGTCACCTGGACGAAGTGCAGCACCCCGGGCTCGCTCAGCAGGTAGATGGCGCACTCGGCGGAGCCCATCGCGGGCCCGGCCTGCTGGGCGATGACGCTGGCCACCTGCTCGGTCGTGAGGGCCTGCGACAGCTTGCTCGTCACCATCTGGAGGCGCAGCAGCCGCTCCATCGTTCGCCGCGCCCTCTGCTGCCGCATCTCACCCACCCTGGCACCGCCAGCAGGAATTCTCCCCCTGTTCAACAGCCCCTGCGCCGTGGCTTCCTCCTGCCATCTCGGGAGCGCCGCGCACGCGGATGCCAGGGACGACACGGGCGCTGGGGAGCACAGCGGCTCACCCGGAAGGGCACGAGCCCCTCACCCCGTCCCCCCTCTCCGCGGAAGAGGAGCGTCCGCTCACAGCCGGGAGGCCGAGGCGTAGCCGCTGAAGAGCTCGCTGGTGAGACGGGCACGCTCTCCGCCCTCGGCGCGGCGGATGAAGTCGTTGAGGACGCGTCCACCCTGGGCGCGCTGCGAGGGCAGGCGCAGGTTCATCCTCGAGCGCTTCACCCCACTGCCCCCGCGGTGCACGAAGACGACGGTGCCATCGCGCTCCACGGACTCGATGACGCCCACGTGCGTCAGCCCGTCGTTGCGCACGCCGTCGCGGTTGCGGTCATACGTCTCGCGGAAGAAGACGATGTCGCCGGGCCGGGGCGTGTGCCGGTGCAGGGCCCCCGAGCGCTGCGCGCGCCGGTAGATGGCGCTCACCGCGTTCTCCCCGGGCAGCGTGCCGTGCGAGAGCAGCTCGATGCCGGCGGACTGGTAGGCCAGACGCACCAGCCCGGAGCAGTCATCGGGCACGCGGTAGGGAGCCAGGGAGACACCCACCAGGGAAGCCGCGCGGCGGGCCACGCGCCGTCCACGGGTGAGCCGTGCGGGGGGCCGCTTCTTCTTCGAGGCGGTGGCCTTCACGAGGGCCTTCTTCGCCTTCGCCACGGGTCTCACGGCCTCACGCGGAGCGGCAACGGCCGGAGCCGAGCCGAGGACCGCGAGCACCAATGGGAGCAGGAGCTTGCGAAGCATCATGCGGGGGGACGAGCGTACCGCGCCGCGCATTCACTCGCGAACTCCGGGCCCCCGCCCGTCCGTGCACCAGGCTGCTTCTCGCGAGTCCACTCGAGGACAGGCGCGAGAGCACCCCCTTCCCGGTCAGAACCGAACACGGGGAAGTGTCCGTCGCGAGGCGGCGAGGCGCCAGGCGTGGGCTAGCTCCCGATGCGCGACACGAGTCCCGCGAGCGCCATCACTCCGAGCAGCACGGGGCCGTGAATCACCACCGCGGCGGCGAGCAGAGACCATCCGCTCGCCACCCACTGCTCGCGGATGGCGCGGCGCAGCAGGTACACGGAGAAGGGCAGGTTGATGGCAAGCGCCGTGACGAGCCCGGGTGAATAGCCGCCGAGCATCACCGCCGACCCCACATGCGACAGGACATTGAGCGCCATCGTCGCCTGGAGGGCCACCAACAGGAACACCCACCTCCTGCGCTCCCACTCCCGGCCACACGCCAGCGCCACTACATAGGGCAGTACCGTCGCCACGCCGAGCGCGATGAGGAACTGCGGCAGCGTCACCGCGGGCACCTGTCCTCGCAGCGGCGCGGGGAGGTGTTCGGCCGGCAGCGGCAGCACCCGGTGGATGAACAGCGCCTCCTCGGCGTTGTGCACCGTGAGCAGCAGCGGCACCAGCCAGAGAGCGCGGCGTTTCGTCATGGTGGGGGCGCGCTGTAACGCACCCCCACCCGGTCCACCAGCAACTACGCGCGCAGGCGGCGGCCCAACCACAAGCCTCCGCCCACCAGGCCCAACAGCGCGCCCAGGGACGTCACCGGCTGGCGGCGCACCCTCGACTCCACCACGTCCACCCGGTCCGCCAGCAGGAGCAACAGGATGTGCCGCACCAGGTGCTCGGGAATGTCGTAGGCCACCCGCCGCAGCACCCCGCTCAGGCCTCTCGGCGGCACCCCCGTTCCGAACGTCGGCGTCAGCTCCTTCAATTCCACCCGTTTCAACACCGGGTAGGGCGGCGGTGGCTGGCGCTCCGGTACCTCCCAGTGCGCGCCCTCACGCACCTGCGGCTTCAGAATCATGGGGACTCCGGGCCGGTTCCTCGGGTCCGCATCCACTCCCCAGCCGGGAATCTCCTTCCGCATCTGCTCGGACGACACTTGCTCGGCCATGTCCCGTCTCCTCACGCATGCCCGTGCGGCAACAGCACGCACTTGATGCACCCATCCAGCTTCTTCTCGAAGAGCTCGTACGCTCGCGGTATCTCCGCCAGCGGGAAGCGGTGCGTGATGATGCCCTTGGCGTTGATGCGCCCCGCCCGGATGTGCTCCAGCAGGTGCGGCATGTAGCGCTTCACGTTGCACTGGTTCATCCGGAACGTGAGGCCCTTGTTCATCGCCGTGCCAATCGGCACCAGGTTCCACGGCGGCCCGTACACGCCGATGACGGAGATGGTGCCACCCTTGCGCGCCGCTTGAATCGCCCAGTTGAGTGCCGTGGGCGACCCCGCCTCCAGCTTCATCTTCACGCCCAGGATGCTGTGCAGCTTGGAGCCCTCGGCCTCCATGCCCACCGCGTCCACGCATACGTCCGGCCCGCGCCCTTGCGTCATCTCTTTCAAGGTGAGGATGATGTCCTCCTCCTCCTTGAAGTTGAGCGTCTCCACCTGGGCGTACAGGCGCGCGAACTCCAGCCGGTAGTCGAGGTGGTCCACGGCGATGACGCGGCCCGCCCCCAGCAGCCACGCCGACTTCATGGAGAAGAGGCCCACCGGCCCCGCGCCGAACACCACCACCGTGTCCCCGGACTGGATGTTGCCCATCTCCGCCCCCTGGTAGCCCGTGGGCAGGATGTCGCTCAGGAAGAGGACCTCCTCCTCCTCCATGTCGTCGGGAATCTTCATCGGCCCCACGTCCGCGAAGGGCACGCGCACGTACTGGGCCTGCCCTCCCTCGTAGCCGCCCGTGGTGTGCGAATACCCATACACGCCCGAGGCCAGGTCACTGTTGGGGTTGGTGTTCTCGCAGTTGGCGAACAGCCCACGCTTGCAATAGAAGCAGCTGCCGCACGAGATGTTGAAGGGCACCACCACCCGGTCCCCCGGCTTCAGGCTGCGCACCGAGGGGCCCACCTCCTCCACCACGCCGGCGAACTCATGGCCGAATGTGCATCCCACCCGCGTGTCGGTCACCAACCCGTGCAGCAGGTGTAGGTCCGAGCCACAGATGGCCGAGCGCGTCACCCGCACGATGGCGTCGTCCGGGTGCTCGATGACCGGGTCTGGCTTGTTTCCCACCGACACGCGGTAGGGTCCTTCGTACACCATTGCTTGCATGGCCCACGCCCCTGTCCAGTCGCGCCGCCCTCACGGCACGGGTGTTGACACCTCGACTCCCCTCACGAAACACCTCGGGAGACGGCCCCTCGCCGAGGCCTTCTCCCGAGGCAATCCCCCACGCCCCGCTAGCTCTTGTGGGGCTTGAGCTGCTCCACCAGTCCCTTGATGGACTGCGCGATGATGCCGGCCGCCCGCTCGTCCCCCTTGAAGAGGGCCTCCGTGAAGTGTTTGGCCTGCTCCAGCGTGATGTGGGGCGGCAGCGGCGGCACGTCCGGGTCCACGTACGCCTCAAGCACCACCGGCCGATCCGCCCTCAGCGCCTCATCCCACGCGCGGGCAAGCTGGTCCGGCTTGTCCACGCGGATGCCACGCAGGCCAATGGACTCGGCGTAGCGCGCATAGGGGAAGTCCGGCAGGTCCTGCGACGCCGGGTACTTCGGGTCCCCCGCCAGCACGCGCTGCTCCCACGTCACCTGGTTGAGGTCCCGGTTGTTGAGCACCAGGATGATGAGCCGCGGGTCCTTCCACTCCTTCCAGTACTTCGCGATGGTGATGAGCTCGGCGTTGCCATTCATCTGCATGGCGCCGTCGCCCACCATGGCGATGACGGGCCGGTCCGGGTAGGCGAACTTGGCGCCAATGGCATACGGCACGCCGCAGCCCATGGTGGCCAGGTTGCCCGACAGCGACGCCATCATCCCCTTGCGAATCTTGAGGTCCCGCGCGAACCAGTTGGCCGACGAGCCCGAGTCCGAGGAGAGAATGGCCCCCTCTGGCAGCTTCGGCGACAGCTCGTGGAAGACGCGCTGCGGGTTGATGGGGTTGGCCTCGGTCATCGCCCGGGAATCCACCACCTTCCACCACTGGCGGATGCCCTTCTCGATGCTGTCGCGCCAGCTCCGGTCCTCCTTGCGCTTGAGCAGCGGAATGAGCGCGCGCAGCGTCTCCTTGGAATCACCGGTGAGCGGCACCTCCATGGGGTAGCGGATGGCGAGCATGCGCCCGTCGATGTCGATCTGCACACCGCGCGCCTGGCCCTCGGGCGGGAGGAACTCCGAGTAGGGGAAGCTGGTGCCCACCATGAGGAGGGTGTCGCAGCCCATCATCAGGTCCCAGCTGGGCTTGGTGCCCAACAGCCCGATGGCGCCGGTGACGAAGGGCAGCGCGTCCGGCAGCACCGCCTTGCCCAGCAGGGCCTTGGCCACACCGGCGCCCAGCAGGTCCGCCACCTCGATGACCTCGTCCGCCGCGCGCAGGGCTCCGGCTCCCACGAGCATGGCCACCTTCTTGCCCGCGTTGAGGACGTCCGCGGCGCGCTTGAGGTCCTGCTCCCGAGGCACGATGCGCGGCTCGCAGTAGCCCACGCTGGAGTGGACGGAACCATGCACGTGGGGAGGCGGCTTGTACTCCTGCTCCTGGACGTCGTTGGGGATGATGATGCACGTCACCGTGCGCTCGGTCCGGGCGATGCGCAGGGCCCGGTCCACCGCGTGGCGGACGGCCGAGGGGTGGGACACCATGACGCAGTACTCGGACGCCACGTCCTTGAAGAGCACCGGCAGGTCCACCTCCTGCTGGTAGTTGCCCCCCAACCCCATGCTCTTCTGCTGGCCCACGATGGCCACCACGGGCTGGTGGTCCAGCTTCGCGTCATAGAGGCCGTTGAGCAGGTGGATGGCACCGGGGCCCGAGGTGGCCAGACACACGCCCGGCTCGCCGGTGAACTTGGCATGGGCGCAGGCCATGAAGGCCGCCATCTCCTCGTGGCGCGTCTGGATGAACTGGAGCTCGGCGTTGCGGCCGAGCGCTCCGAGGATGCCGTTGATGCCATCCCCCGGGTAGCCATAGACACGCCGGACGCCCCATTGGCCGAGCCGGTAGAGCATGTAGTCGCTGACGTTTCCACTCATGGCACGAGTCCTCGCGAAGAGCTGCGCGGAGGGACGGGGAACACCATGAGCAGGGGCACACCCGAGCGCGCGCCCGCCCCCGGAGGTACGTCCGGGCGCTCCGGGCCCCGCGCTGCTGGCATGCCTCCGCTCAAGCCGAACCTCCGCACCGTCAACGTAGGCACCCGGATGGAGCGGGAGAGCCGGACCCCGAGCGGGCCTGGCAGCCCGTTCCGCCCAGAGAACAGCCGCCGGGGGGCTCCCCTGTCCGGCCGCCCGAGCTGGACTAGACTTACGTCAGGAGGAGCCGACGCCGTGTTGCCCTACTTTCCCTTCGAGCAGGACAGCTACGTGATGACGCTGGGCGTGCGCGCCTTGCGGCCCGACGAGTTCCTCATCGAGGTGGACGAGCCGCACTACCGCGATGAAGTCGCGCTCAAGGCGTCCATGCTCGCCACCAATCCCCGCGCCCGCTTCCAGGCTTGGCCCGGCACGGAGCCCCACCAGTGGGAGACCGTGACGGAGCTGCTGCCCCTCATGGCGCGCCAGCACCCCCGGCACTTCGCCCTGGACGTGGAGGGCGAGCGCTGGCGCTGGCGCAACCACCTGCTCGGCACGGAGACGCACTTCACCCCTGGAGAGGCGGACAGCCTTCCCCTGGCCCCGCTCGACTGGCTGGGCCGGCAGGTGCAGGAGGACCTGTTGGTGATGGACGGCACGCGCGAGGGATTGCCCATGGTGGCCGGGCACCTGTGCTTCCCGTCCATGTGGAGCCTGGATGAGAAGATGGGACGCTCGATGCTCGACATCCACGCGCCGGTGCCGGGCTTCGGCCCGAAGCTGGGCACCTCCACGGTGCGCCTGATGGAGGGGCTCAAGCCGGGCCGCACCGTCACCCGCGTGAACTGGGCCATCACCGTCACCAACCGGTTGGACCTCGAGCCCTGGACCCTGCCCGAGTGGAGACACCTGTTCGACGGCATCACCGCGCGTGACGCGGGAGAGCGCTGCTTCCTGAGACTGGAGCGGCAGACGCTCTCGCTGATGCCACGCACGGGCGCCATCCTCTTCACCATCCACACGTACCGCGCCCCGGTGGCCACCGAGGTGGAGGACCCCGCGCGCCGCCGCCGCCTCGCCGCCGTGCTGCGCTCCGTGCCCCCGGAGACGAGCGCCTACAAGCGGCTCACCCCATTCCTCGAGCCGCTCCTGGCCTACCTCGAGACCGAGGCCCCGCCTCGAGCCGTCAACTCCTGAGCGGGTTCACGAGACCTTCCGGTTGCTGTCTTCGCGGACTGGTCCGATGGTCGGACCAGTCCGAGCAGAACCCGGCCGGAAGGCGCGCGGAATCCGGGGGGGCATGCGGGCGCGCTCGCCCGTCAGATGGTGCTCAGCCTGCTCAGCGGCAGACGCCGATCTGGATGTAGTGGCACATGCCATCGGTCCCACAGGTATCAGTGGTGCAGGCCTTCCCATCATTGCACCTGCCGCTGTCGACAACGTCGTTGGGGCAGAAGGGACTCGAACCCGTGCACTGCTCCGCGACGTCGCACTCCCCACGCACCGCGCGGCACACGTACCCCGAGGGATGGTAGCTGTTGGCCGGGCACGCCGGGTTGACGCCGTCGCAGGTCTCGGCCGGATCGCACGCGCCCGCCGAGGCATGGCACACCGTCCCCGCCGTCACCTTGCGATCCGCGGGGCACGCGGTGCTCGAGCCATCACACCGCTCCTCGACGTCGCACACGCCCCGTGAGGGCCGGCAGATGACGTCATTGCCGATGCGCTTGTCCGCGGGACAGACACCTCCCGTGCACACCTCCTCCGAGTCGCACACGCCGGCCGCCCCTCGGCAGGTCTTCGCATTGCAATCCGGGTCGGCGCAGTCCACCAGCCCATCACAGTCGTTGTCCTTGCCGTCGCCACACGCCAGCTCGGTGGAGCCTCCCGGGCA
Organism: Vitiosangium sp. GDMCC 1.1324; assembly: GCF_003044305.1. Lineage (GTDB taxonomy): Bacteria > Myxococcota > Myxococcia > Myxococcales > Myxococcaceae > Archangium. The sequence continues at coordinate 307,063 of NZ_PZOX01000013.1, forward strand.
GGTGCAGGCCGTGCCGCCACAGACCTTGCCCGTCGTGCCGCAGGAGCGCGTGTTGCAGTCCGGATCGGCGCAGTCCACCAGCCCATCACAGTCGTTGTCCTTACCATCACCGCACGCCAGCTCGGTGGAGCCTCCCGGACAGACACAGCCGGAGTTGCCACAGACCCGGCCATTGGCGCCGCAGGTCTTCGCGTTGCAGTCCGGGTCGGCGCAATCGGCGAGCCCATCGCAATCATTGTCCTGCCCATCGGTGCACCGGCTCTCGGCCTGCTCCGACTTCGAGCAGACGCAGGTGCCGGTCCCCGTATCGCACCGGGGCGTCGGGCCGCCGCATTGGCTGTCATTGATGCAGCCCACGCACGTCTTCCGGGACGCATCACACAGGCCCGAGCAGCTCTCGCATGCCGCGCCGCCCTTTCCACAGGCCGACGGGGCCGTACCCGGCACGCAGGTATTCCCCTGACAGCAGCCATCCTTGCACGACTCCGGATTGCAGACGCACTGGCCGCTCACACACCGCTGGCCCTGTCCGCACGTCTCGCATGAACCCCACGACCCATCAGCGCCGCACGTCTGGACTCCCGAGCAGCCTTCCTCGCAGGAGCGCTTCGCTCCCGCGACGCACTTCTCCTCGGGCTCCGGCGCATCGACACACAACCCCTCCACACAGACCTGGCCTTCAACACAGTCATGGCCCAATTCGGGCGCGCACGTGCTCCTGGCCGGCTCCACGGCCCCACAGCCGATAGCCACACACGCCATCCACAGACACCCCAGCAGCCACGGCGAACCTGGCTTCCCACCGACTTCCCCGACACCTCGACGCATGGACGATGACTCCCTCGAAGCTGGCACCTGGCCAGCGGACGTTGCGGGGAGCCGCATCAGCAACCGTCCTGCCAACTCCTTCCGCCACCGTCCTCCGAGTGGAGACGCACTCGCCCCGGCCACCAGGGCCATCCTGAATGAGAGACCACCGTCTCAGCGGCTCACCCCTGGAGGACTCCGGAAGGTCACCGGTTCGTGCGAGCCAGCCAGAGCGCGCCCAGCCCGAGCGGCACCGCGTCGAAAGGCTCGGCACGCACCTGCTCGTCTCCCGCGTGCGTCGCGGTGAGCAGCCAGCCGGAGGACTCGCGCCGGAAGACCTCCAGGGTGTGCGCGAGTGGATCGATGAGCCATGCGTGCGTCACGCCCTCGCGGTGGTAGATGGGCAGCTTGCGGGTCCGGTCAACGGCGACCGTGGACGGCGAGAGCACCTCGCACACCCAGTCCGGAGCGAACGTCACGAAGGGCTCCTCGGGAGACGGTGGCCTGGGCATGCGCTCGCGGCGCCATCCGGCCAGGTCCGGCACGAGGATGTCCCGGCCGAGGTGCAGCTCCGGCTCGTAGAGAATCCACCATCCGCCGGGCCCTCCGCTCCCCAGCGAGAAGGGGTTGACCAGCCTGGCGCCCAGCACGGAACACGCATGAGCGTGACCCATGGCCGGCCTGGGCGAGGCCCACAGCTCGTCCTCCAGAATCTCCCCCACCCACCCGACCGGCAGGGCCTCGATGTCCTCGTAGGTTGCCGGCTTCTTCCCGTTTCCCATCGCCACGCCTCCTGGTTCCCCCGGCCAGGGCGAGTCGGTGCCCCGCCGTCACCTCTCCAATCTATCCACTCATCTGACATTAGAGGTAGGGCCCGGAGGGCATCCGTCCGGGCAGGGCCATTGTCTGGCCCGCACTCCGCCGGGACGTCCGCGAGCGGACACCCTTAAAGTGGTGCCATGAACCGTCTCGAGCATCTTCGCGAGACCCACGCCGCGGCCTTGCTGCGGACCTTCCTGGCGCGAGAGCACGGACCGGAGCGCACCTGGGCCGCCGGAGGCGCGGCGGCGCTCTTCGCACGCTTCGCCGAGGCCGATCCCACCGCGGGCAAGCCGCACCTCGAGTGGGTATTGCGGCTCTATCTGTCGGAACGCCTCCTGGCCGAGGACCTCTACAAGGTGCCGGAAACGCTCCACCTGTTCCGTCGCGTGCGCAACCGCCTGCCCGAGCGCCAGCGCGCCCTGACCGCCTACGAGGACCTGCCATCCCTGTGGCGGGCCATCGCCCCTCTGGCCGAGTCCCCCTCCAGACGCGCCCGAGCCGCCGCGGAGCGGGAGGAGGCCCGCGCGGAAAGCCGTGTCCTTCACGAGGACGAGGAACTGCTCGTCGCCATCCCGCGGACCCGGGCCGCGGCCATGTGGTGGGGCCGGGGCACGCGCTGGTGCACGGCGGCGGAGGAGGACAACGCCTTCGCCGAGTACACCCGGAGTGGGCCGCTCGTCGTCTTCATCGTCAAGGGAGCGAAGTTCCAGTTCCACGCGCCCTCCGACAGCTTCCACGATGCCGCCGACGGGCCGGTGGAGGTACTCGAGGTGCTCGGGCCCCATCTCTCCCGGCTCGAGGCGGCGGGCCTCCAGGGCCTCGTCCTCGCGCTGGAGCCGCTGGCCCGGGAGCAGGGAGCCCTCTCTGACGAGGCGGTCCGCTCGGCGCTCTCCGACTGGGGCCTGCCCCTGTACCACCTCCCCGAGGAGCGCCGCGACGCGGAGTCGTGCCGACTGGCCGTCGCACATGACGGAGACAACCTCGCCTACGTCCCCGAGGCGCTGCGGACCCGGGAGCTCTGCCTCACGGCCGTGCGGAGCGAAGGCCGGGCCCTGTGCTACGTGCCCTTCTCCCTGAGGGACCGGGCGCTCTGCCTCGCCGCGCTCGGGAACGGGGCCTCGCTCGAAGACGTCCCCGACGAGCACAGGGACCGGGAGCTGTGCCTGGAGGCGGTGAGACGTGGACACATGCTGAGGTTCGTTCCCTTCGCCCTGCGTGATGCCGAGCTGTGCCGCCTGGCCTTCGAGACGGGAGGGGAGCGGCTCGAGTACACGCCCTGGGCGCTGCGTGACAGGAAGACGTGCCTCCTCGCATTGGACAATGATGGCTATCAAATCGCCTTCACACCCGAGTGCCATCGGGATCGCGAGCTCTACCTGGCGGCGCTCGAGCGGCGGGGCTGCACCCTGGAGTTCGTTCCGCTGGAGATGAGGGACTTCGAGCTCTGCGCCGTGGCGGTGCGCTCGGAGGACCACGCGTTGTACTTCACACCACCGGAGCTGCGCACAACGCTCGCCACCGCCGCAGGAGTGGACATGAACGCCGCGCATGTCCAGGGCCTGCTCGAGGACGAGCTCGCCCAGCTTCCGTTCGCGGAGCGGACGCGCGAGCGCTGTCTGGAAGCGTCTCGGAAACGGCGCTTCGACCCCGGGCTGGCGCCCCACATCCTGAGAGATCTCGAGACATGTCTGGAGATCGCGACGCGAGGAGTCCTGCTGGACAAGGTGCCAGAGGAATTCCTGAGCCGCGAGGTCTGTCTGCTGAACGTGGCTCGAGACGCATTGAGCCTCGCCAGCGTTCCCGAGGGTCTGCGAGACCGCGAGATGTGTCTGACCGCCGTGCGCGGGCGTGGAGATCAACTGGGCTTCGTTCCCGACCCGCTCCGGGACGCGGAGATGTGCCAAGCCGCCGTCGCCGCCGAAGGCGCGGGATGGGATGAGGCATTGCGGTATGTTCCCTTCGCGCTCCGGGACCGTGCTCTCTGTCTGGAGGCCCTTCGCGCCAGGAAGACAGACAACGCTCGCGGCCGGTTGTCCGACGTTCCAGACGCATGGCGCGACGAGGAGTTGTGCCGCACCGCGGTGTCCGGGATCGACAAATGGAATGCCAGGGGCCTGCTGGCCCATATCCCCCTCGCCCTGCGCGACGCGAAGATGTGCCGCGAGGTGGTCGCCGCCCATCCCGAAGCGATTGTCGACGTGCCCCATGCCCTGCGCGATGCCGAGCTCTGCGCGGCCGTCGTCGCCAGGGATGAGAGCCTGCGCCGCCACGTTCCGGCCGCGCTCCGCGAGTCGCTGCCCACCCGCACGCTCCGGGCGTCCACTCCAACAGAAGGGACGGCTCAGCTCACTGCACCTGAAGAGGCAAAACCCAAGGTATCCCCCTGAGCCCAGATTTCGCAGCCCGATTCAACAACCCGCCAGCTCAGCGCAACTGCATTCCTGGCGTTCATCGCCATGCGTTGATGACAGGCACCGGTCGGGGGGACGTGGCAAAGGCCATCTTGACACGGGCGCAATCGGAAACTAACTTGGTTACAGTTCGAGTCCGCCGATGAACACCAGCAGCCGATTCACCGTCGCCATCCACATCCTCACGCTGCTCGCCCATGGAGGGGGGGAGCAGATGACGTCGGAGTACATCGCCGGGAGCGTGAACACCAACCCAGTGGTCATCCGGCGGTTGCTGGCGCTCCTGCGGGACGCCCGGCTGGTCACCTCGCAGGTCGGCGCTGGAGGTGGCTGGCAGCTCACGCGGCCTCCCAAGGGAATCACCCTGCGGGACATCTACCGGGCCGTGGAGGGTGGCACGCTCTTTCCCCTCCACAGCAACACTCCGAATCCCCTCTGTCCCGTGGGGAGCACCATCCAAGCAGCCCTCACCGGGCACTTCGAGGAGGCACAGCTCGCGCTGGAGAAGGACCTCGAGCGCACGACCGTGGCGGACCTCGTCAAGGAGATAGGAACAAGGAGCTAGGAACGCTCGCCCGCAGGTGAGGGGCGGAGCCTCTTTTTTTGCCCCGATTCGTAACATTCGTGGTTTCAGTTCAACCCCCGCAGTCCCCTGGAATGCACATGCACCCCTCTCGCAAGCAGTCGAGCAGCACCTCCTCCCTCACCCTGGCGGCGCTCGTCGCGACGGCCTCGCTCAGCGCCTGCGCCTCCTCCATCCCCACCCAACGCACCGAAAGCACGACCCCCCTGATGAACACCGCACAGCAGAATCAGAAGCAGCAGGTTGTGGACCTCCTCAAGGCCATCGAGACCGGAGAGAGCGCCCCCGTCGCCGTCATCAACCCGGAGAGGTACATCCAGCACAACCTGGCGGCCGCGGACGGCCTCGCCGGCTTCGGCGCGCTCCTGCAGGCCCTGCCCAAGGGCTCGGCCCGGGTGAGCACCGCACGGGTGTTCCAGGACGGCAGCCTCGTCTTCGCCCACACCGACTACAACTTCTTCGGGCCCAAGATTGGCTTCGACATCTTCCACTTCGAGAACGGGAAGATCGTCGAGCACTGGGACAACCTCCAGGAGAAGCCGGCCAGCCCCAACCCGAGCGGCCACACGATGCTCGACGGTCCCACCCAGGCCACCGACCTCGATAAGACCGAGGCCAACAAGAAGCTCGTGGCTTCCTTCGTGGACGACATCCTCGTCAACGGCCGGATGGAGAAGCTCGCGGGCTACTTCAACGGAGACAACTACATCCAGCACAACCCGCAGATCGCGGACGGTCTCTCCGGATTGGGACAGGCGCTCCAGGCCATGGCCAAGGCTGGCATCAGCATGAAGTACGACCGGGTCCACAAGGTGCTCGGTGAGGGCAACTTCGTGCTGGCGGTGAGCGAGGGCAGCTTCGGCGGCAAGCACACGTCGTTCTACGACCTGTTCCGCGTCGAGAACGGCAAGATTGCCGAGCACTGGGACACCATCGAGGCCATCCCGGCTCGCGACCAGTGGAAGAACGCGAACAGCAAGTTCTAGGAGTGACCATGGGGCCTCTCCCGCTCCCTCGCTGGCCCTTGAGGAGTACCGCGCGCTTGTGTCGCTCGACACCCGATTCGCGGATCAGGCCTTTGAGTCGCTGCGGGAGAGCTAGTACTCCCTGGGAGCCTCTCTCGGAGAGTTGCCGTGAGCCACGAGCAAACAACCACGTAGTGAGACCCGGGCGCCCGGCTCACACGATGGCGGCCAGGGGCTCGGGACCGGCATCGAGCACCTCGCGCAGCCGCCGTAGGCCTCGCTCCAGCTGCACGCGCGTGCGCGGCGCTCCGATGCACACCCGCACCGCCGCCGGCACCGGCCCGGGCCCCGTGGTGAACAGCTCCGCCGACGTCACCGACACCCCGTTGCGCCTCGCCTGCGCCACGAACTCCTCGCTCCGCCGCCCCTCCGGCAGCCCGAGCCACAGGTGGTACAGCGGCACCGTCGACCCACGCTGCACCCCGCGCCCCAGCATCGCGCGCACCAAATCCAACCGGTCCGCCACCTCCTGCCGCTGACGCACCACCAGCTCGTCCGCCGTGCCGTCCTCCACCCAGCGCGCCAGCACCTCCGCCATCAGCGGCGTCGTCATCAGCGAGGCCAGCCCCACCTCCTCCGCCAGGCGCTCGCCCCTCGCCTTCGCCGGCGCCACCAGGTAGCCGATGCGCAGCCCCGGCGTGAGCAGCTTCGACACCCCCGCGATGAAGTAGCTCGCCTCCGGCAGGTACGAGGCCAGCGGCGGCGGCCTCCGCTCCGGCAGCAGCCCGTACGAGTCGTCCTCCAGCACCAGCACCCCGTGGCGGCGCGCCACCTCGGCCACCCGCTGCCGCCGCTCCTCCGGCATCACCGCCCCCGTGGGGTTGTGGCACGTGGGCTGGGTATAGAGGATGCGCACCGTGCCGCAGCGGCACGCCGCCTCGAGCGCCTCGGGCACCAGCCCCTGCGCGTCCATGGCGATGCTCTGCAACCGCAGCTGGAAGCGCCTCGCCAGCACCTTGATGCCCGGATAGGTGAGCGCCTCCGTGGCCAGCGTGTCCCCCGGTTTGGTGAGCGCCGCCAGCGCCACCTCCATGGCGTGCTGTCCTCCCGCGCACACCACCACCTGCTCCGGCTTCACCTCCAGCCCGAAGCGCGAGGCCCATGCCGCTCCCGCCACCCGGTGCGCCGTCGTCCCCGCCGCAGGCTGGTAGGCGAGCAGATCCGCCAGCCTCGGCGTCCGGCCCAGTTCCTCCAGCGAGCGGCGCAGCGCCTGTCCCGTCGGGTCCCCCTCGGGCGTCGCGGGGGCGTTGATGCCCAGCTCCACCGGGGCGTCGTCGTGGGCCAGCTCCATCGGCGTGGGCATGTGCGCGGGCACCGTCCGGTCCCTCACGTACGTCCCCCGGCCCACCTCTCCGCTCACCAGTCCCCTCTTCTCGGCCTCGGCGTACGCGCGCGTCACCGTCCCCACCGTGACCCCCACCCGCTCCGCCAGCTCCCGGTGCGTGGGCAGCCGGGTGCCCGGCGTGAGACGCCCTGCGTCAATGTCCTCGGAGAGCGCATCCGCGATGGCCCTGTACAGCGGCCCGTTGCGTCCCCGCAGCTCCGGCATCCAACTTGTCATGGTGACAATCGATACACTTGACGGAATACCGCTGCCAACGTAACTGATTGTCTCGATTCTTCCCGGGATTGTCACGAAAGTTCCGGAGGGAAGCGCGAGCCACTGGGGCAAGCCCGGGCCCCGGACGGAAGGCACCCCGTCCCCTCAGCACGAGGAGCCGAAGCATGTTGCCCATCGAGGTCCAGCGCGTCGCCACCCCCAAGCCCAAGCCCGCCGCGGAAGGGCTCGGCTTCGGCAAGTACTTCACCGACCACATGTTCCGGATGGACTACGCGCCGGAGCGCGGGTGGCACCAGGCGCGCATCCTCCCGCATGGGCCCATGGGGTTGGACCCGGGCGCGGCGGTGCTGCACTACGCGCAGGCGGTGTTCGACGGCTCGAAGGTGTTCCGCGGGCAGGACGGGCAGCTGCGCGCGTTCCGGATTGGGGACCACTGCAAGCGCCTGGCGGCGAGCGCCGAGCGGCTGGCCATGGTGCCGGTGCCCCCCGAGCAGGCACGCGAAGCCATTGAAGCGCTGGTGAAGGTGGAGGCGGACTGGGTGCCGAGCGCGCCGGGCACGTCGCTGTACGTGCGGCCGGTGGTGATTGCGTCGGAGCCGTTCCTGGGCGTGCGGCCGGCGGACAAGTACATCTTCTTCGTCATCCTCAGCCCGGTGGGCAGCTACTTCGCGGGCGGCGCCGAGCCGGTGCGCATCTGGGTGGAGCAGCAGCACACGCGCGCGGCGCCCGGAGGCCTGGGTGGCGCGAAGGCAGCGGCCAACTACGCGGCGGGCCTGAAGGCGTCGGTGGAGGCCAAGAAGCGCGGCTACGCGCAGGTGCTGTGGCTGGACGCGCTCGAGCACCAGTACATTGAAGAGGTGGGCACGATGAACCTCTTCGTGCGCATCGGGGACGAGATTGTCACCCCGCCGCTGGATGGCACCTTCCTGCCGGGGATTACGCGCGAGAGCGTGCTGACGCTGCTGCGCGACTGGGGCATGAAGGTGAGCGAGCGCAAGCTGTCCATCGCCGAGCTGCGCGAGGCGCACAAGAAGGGCGAGCTGCGCGAGGTGTTCGGCACGGGCACGGCGGCGGTGATTTCGCCGGTGGGCGGCCTGGGCTTCCAGGACGGCGAGCTGCGCATCGGCGACGGCAAGGTGGGAGAGGTCTCCCAGCGCCTCTACGAAACCGTCACGGGCATCCAGTACGGTACACAGCCGGACCGCCACGGCTGGATGTCGCTCATCAAGTAATGACGCTCATCGCATTGGACACGGAGGCTCGGGGCAGCGTACGCACCGGGCCTCGAGCCGGAGCGGCTCGCCCCGAATCAACCCGAGGAGGCTCGTCGTATGCGTGAAGGCATCAACAGTCCCAGGCTGCCCGCCCCCGCGCTCCCGTTCTCGCACGCGGTGAGGGATGGAGACCGCGTGTACCTGTCCGGCCAGGTGGGGCTGGACGAGAGCACCGGGAAGCTCATCGCCGGAGATGTGTCGGCGCAGACGGCGCAGGTGTTCAAGAACATCGCCACGGTGCTGGCCGACGTGGGCAGCTCCATGGACGAGGTGGTGAAGGTGAACGTGTACCTCGTGAACATGGCCGACTTCGCGGCGATGAACGCGGTGTACGCGAAGCAGTTCGCCCAACCCTACCCGGCCCGGACGACCGTGGCGGTGGCGGGGCTCCCGATGGGGGCGCGCGTCGAGATTGAAGTCGTGGCGCGCCTGCGCAAGTAGGAGCCCACGATGGAGCCGAGGAACCCGGACTACGCCCGCAGGGTGGAGGAGATCTTCCGCAAGGCGGCCTTCGTCATGGACGTGGGCTACGAGCTGGTGAGCATCCACCCCGGACGGGTGGAGACTCGGTTGACGGTGGCGCCCCGGCACCTGCAGCAGGACGACGTCATCCACATGGGCGTGCAGGCGACGATGGCGGACCATACGGCGGGCTCGGCGGCGGGCTCGCTGATCGCCGAGGACCAGATGGTGTTGACCACGGGCTTCACCATGAACCTGCTCCAGGCGGCGGTGGGCCAGGAGCTGCGGTGCCGGGCCCAGGTGCTGCGCGCCGGCAGGACGCTGTCCGTGGTGGAGTCCGAGGTGTACGCCGTGGCCCGAGGCGAGGAGAAGCTCGTGTCGAAGGCGACGGTGACGCTGGCGGTGCTGGCGCGCAAGCGCTGAGCGCCCGCGGCGTGCTATCCCCGGCGGCATGAACTCGGATGTGCTGCTGGAGAAGCGCGGGCCCGTGGGCCTGGTGACGCTCAATCGCCCCAAGGCGCTCAACGCGCTCGACCTGGGCATGATTCGCGCGCTGCACCCGGCGCTCGAGTCCTGGGCACGTGACTCCCAGGTGAAGGCCGTGGTGGTTCGTGGTGCCGGTGGCCGGGCCTTCTGCGCCGGTGGCGACGTGCGCGCCGTGGCTCAGTCCCTGGCCTCGCCCGCTCCCGAGGGACAGGAACCGCTCTCGAGCGCCTTCTTCCGCGAGGAGTACCGGCTCAACCACCTCATCCACCACTACCCCAAGCCGTACATCGCGCTCGTGGACGGCATCAGCATGGGCGGAGGGCTCGGGCTGTCGGTACACGGCTCGCACCGCGTCGTCACCGAGCGGCTGGTGCTCGCCATGCCCGAGACGGCGATTGGCCTGTTCCCCGACGTCGGTGGCGGCTGGTTCCTCCCGCGCTTCCCCGGCGAGGCGGGCACGTACCTGGGACTCACGGGCGTGCGGAGCAACGCCGCGGATGCGATGTGGCTCGGATATGGGACGCAGCACGTGACGCACGACAAGCTGGACGCGGTGGTGGAGGCGCTCGCGGCGGCGGACTGGAGCGCGGGGGACTCGCGCGAGGTGGCCACGCGGGTGCTGTCTGGCTTTGCCTCCGAGCCCGGGCCGTCACCGCTGAGCGCGAATCGCGAGGCCATCAACCGGTGCTTCTCGAAGGACCGCGTCGAGGACATCCTCGCGGCGCTCGCGGCCGAGAGCACTCCGTGGGCCGAGGAGACACGGGCCACGCTGGCGCGCATGTCGCCCTCGAGCCTGAAGGTGACGCTGCGCCAGCTGCGGCTGTGCAGGGGACGGCCCTATGACGAGACCGTCACCGTGGAGTACCGGCTGAGCCAGCACGTCACCGCGCTGCCGGACTTCCGCGAGGGCATCCGCGCCGTGCTGGTGGACAAGGACAACAAGCCGAAGTGGAACCCTCCCACGCTGGCCGAGGTGCGCGAGTCGGCCGTCGAGGAATGCTTCGCGCCGCTTGGGGAGCGGGATCTGGTGGTGAGCACGCCTCGGTGAGGAGCCCACGGAGGGAGTCCGCGTCGTGGCACGGGGCGGAACCTCCACCGGGAAGTCAATGCAAGTGCTTCAGGGTGGAGGCGCGCTTCGGGTGCATCACGTGGAGCGCTCGCGCAGCTTCGCGTCCAGCTCGTCCACCAGCGAGCTCCAGGGCCCCAGGAGCGTGGGCTCGCCCCGGTAGCGCGCCTCGCGGTAGTGCGCGAGGAACTCGGCCGCCACGTCCGCCACCGCGTCTCCCTTCACCGTGCGCAGCCGTGAGAGCAACTCGTCGTCCGTCTCCGAGGGCCCCGGCACCAGGCCCGCCCTGCGCCTCAGTGTCTTCAGGTAGCGCGCGTAGAGCGCCGCGAGCCTCACGTCCTGCGTCCCCAGTGCCGCCGCGCGGCGCGTCTTCGTCCGGCCGCCCCGCCACCCCGCGCGCAGCCTCCACAGCACGAAACCGGCCGCCAGCACCGCGAACACCGGCGAGCCCACCAACGCCCGCGCCAGCGCCAACGGCTGGTAGCGCAACCCCGCTCCCATCTGCCGCAGCCACGTCCCCACCGCCCCCGTGAGGTTTCCCAGGAAGCCGCTCCGCTCCTTCGACAGCCCGAGCGTCTCGTCCCGGCTCCTCCACGGCGTCGGGTCGAAGGCCACGAAACGCCCCTCGTCCTCCAGGTACACCTCCACCCAGGCGTGTGCATCGCGCTCGCGCACCAGGGTCGCCCCCGTGAGTGGGTTGCGCTCCTCCGGCGCGAAGCCCCCCACCACCCGCGCCGGCACATGCAGCGTACGCAGCAGCGCCGCCATCGCGCTCGCGAAGTACGTGCAGTACGCCGCCCGTTTCTCCTTCACCAGCACCGTCAGCGGGTTGCCCTCGCCCCGCAGGTCCACGTTCAGCGAGTACTCGAAGTGGTCGTGGAAGTACGTCTCCAGCGCTCGCGCCTTCTCGCGCGCCGTCCCCGCATCCCGCGTCAGCTCCTCCGCCAGCGGGCGTAGCTCCGCCTCCAGTTCCTGTGGCAACGCCGTGAGCGATTCCCCCGGCGCCGCCTCCGGCAACAGGAAGTCCCGCGTGTCCGTGCGCAGCGCCAGCGTGCTGCCCGCCAGGTCCTCCGCCTTCAGCACCCAGCCCCCCCTCACTTCCGGCCGGATTCCCTCCACCTCGCGCGTCCCCGCCGGCGCCGGCAGCCACGTGCCCAGCGGTGCCAGCACCGTCAGCGCCAGCACCTCCTCCGTCTCCGCCCTTCCCGAGGGCAGCTCCAGCCGCGTATCCGCCAGTTCCTTCGACGTCGTCCACCGCGCTCCGTCGAACTCGTCGAACACCCGCGCCCGGAGCCGCCCCGGCACGTCGCCGGAGATGACCAGCAATGGGCGCTCGGAGCCCTTCGGCGAGCGCACCACCGCGCGGATGTCCACCTCCGACTGGAACTCCGAGCCGCTCCCGGGACTCGTGCCGCTGGTCATCCGGTACACGGCGTCCATCAGCACGCCTTCGCTGGCCCAGATGGTCCGCGTCAGCACCAGGGCCAGGCCCATCAGCACCACCACGAAGACGCCGAAGCCCGCCGCCGCCCGGAGTCCGCCACGCGCGAGGCCCCCCTCGAGGAAGGCCACCAACAGCACGCTGAGCACCAGCGTCCCCAGCACCCACCCCACGCCCTGCATCTCCCGCACGCGCATGCTGAGCGCCACCAGCAGGCACGCGTACGTCCAGGCGAAGTACCGGTTGCGGCCCAGTCCGCAGAGCACCGACAGCCCCACCAGAGCTCCGCACAGCGGGCCGAAGATGGCGGGCGGAAAGGGCGCCGTCGGCGGCTCACTCACCCAGAGCATCGCGCCCCCCGCCCCGAGCCCCAGCGCTCCCGCCATGAGGAGCCGCCCCGGCGTGTACTCCACCCGCACGCCAGCCAGCGCCGCCCACAGCAGGCCCACCATCACCGGCGCGCACAGCAGCCACCGGCCGTGCGCCACCGCGTGCAGCATGAGCGCCGCGAACACCGGTGTCAGCTCGACGAGCCGGCCGTATCGGGAGGCGTTGTCCGTGGGCTCGCTCATGACAGCTCCACCACCTCTCCGGGGGCGAGCCCCTCGGGCCTGCGGTCCGGACGAATCGAGAGCACCCGCACCGCCACCCCGTGCGCCTTGAGCTTCTCCACCAGCGCCGCTCGCGAGGGCTCCCAGTCCATCACCACGAAGATGACCGCGGAGAGCTGGCTCGCCTCGGGCAACAGCGCCGCCTCGAGCGCGTTCAGGTCCAGCCGCTCGCCCGACTCGATGGCCGCCAGGATTTCGAGGATGTGCTCGAAGTGCGCCAGCGCCCGGCCCGCCTGGAAGTGGAACACCTCGGGGCCCGCGGCGAACAGGTCGATGATGTACTCCTGGCGCGCCAGCACGTCCGCCATGCCCGCCGCCAGCGACAGCGCCTTCTCGAGCAGCGCGTCCTCCTTCGCCGAGCGCGACTGCACGTCCAGCACCATGGCCAGCCGGACGAAGAACTCCTCCTGGAACTCCTTCACCACCAGCCGGCCGGTGCGCGCGAACGAGGGCCAGTGGATGTCCCGCGTGCGGTCCCCGTCATGCCAGTCCCGGGTGCCGAAGAACTCGGTGGACTCGCCCACCTGCGAGGCCACCGCGATGCCTCCGGGCTGGTAGTTGCGCCCGTGCGGCACATCGAAGGACTCGAGCGGCGTGAAGCGCGGGTAGACCAGCAGCCGGTCCTTGCCAGGCGAGCGCCTCGCCCACTTCACCAGCGCCGAGGGGAAGAGACTCGCGGCCTGGAGCGCTCTCAGCTCATAGACACCGCGGGTGGAGCACTTGAGGCGCAGCGTCACCTCGGCGCGATCTCCGGGAGCGAGCGTGTCGATGAAGGGGGGCTCGCCCACGGAGCGGAGCTCGGGGGGCAGGTCGCGCTCCTCCACGGAGAGGTGGCGCACAGTGCTCCGGCCGGTGTTCTCCACGCGGACGCGGTAGGTGAGCGTGTCGCCCGCGGAGACGGGAGGCGGGAGCAGACGCGTGAGCGAGACGCGAGGCCGGAACGGGAGGCCCACCACGGCGGCGGCGGCGAGCGCGGAGACGGAGAAGGAGAAGAAGAGGATGAGCGGCGCGACGAGCCCGCCGAGCAGCAGGAAGCCCGCGGCGAGCGCCGCCCACAGCACCACGCGCCCCACCGGGGTGAGCAGCCCGTGGTAGCGGTCCTGGAGGAAGCGGATGAAGCCGTGCTCCTCGGGCGGCATCAGGAAGGACCAGCGGCGACGGCGGGCCATGCGCGGTATCTCCCTACCGCGGCACCGGCACGGCGCCGACCAGGTCCTTCGTGAGCGTCTGCTTGTCCGCTCCCGCGTAGCGCGCCCGCGTGTCCAGCACCAACCTGTGCGCCAGCACCGGCACCGCCAGCGCCTTCAGGTCCTCCGGCAGCACGTAGTCCCTTCCCTGCATCAGCGCCCTCGCCCTCGCCATCCTCCCGAACAGCAGCGCCCCTCGCGTCGATACCCCCAGCCGGATGCTCGGGTGTCCTCGCGTCGCCTGCACGACTCGCAAGAGGTAGTCCGCCACCGACTCCTCCAGCTTCACCTCCTGCACCCGCTGCTGCAATTGCGCCACCTCCTCCACTGTGCACACCGCCGTCATCCCCTCCAGCGGCGGCGGCCCCGAGCGCGTCATCAGCAGCGTGCGCTCCTCCCCCTCCGGCAGGTACCCCAGCGACAGCTGCACCGCGAACCGGTCCAGCGACGCCTCCGGCAACGGGTACGTCCCGTGGAAGTCCACCGGGTTCTGCGTCGCGATGCACAGGAACGGCGGCGCCAGCACGTGCGTCTGTCCGTCCACCGTCACCTGCCCCTCGCTCAGCGCCTCCAGCAGCGCCGACTGCGTGCGCGGCGACGCCCGGTTGATTTCATCCGCGATCAGCACGTTCGCGAACAGCGGCCCCGCTCGAAAGCGGAAGCTCCCATCCTGTGGGTTGAAGATGGACGCCCCCACGATGTCCGTGGGCAGCAGGTCCGGCGTGAACTGCACTCGCTTGAAGCTGCCTCCAATGCTCATCGCCAGCGCCTTCGCCAGCGTCGTCTTCCCCGTGCCCGGCACGTCCTCCAGCAGCACGTGCCCTCCCGCCGCCACCGAGCACAGCACCAGTTCCAGGGCCTCGCGCTTGCCGCGGATGACCCGCTCCAGGTTGTCGACCAGCCGGGACACCAGCGCGCGCACCGGAGCCGCACGCTCCGTGGCGGAAAACTTCACAGAAGAGGAGGACATTCTGGGGACGCAGCGTAGCAGCCTCGCCCCTCCTGGCGCGAAGCCACCCCCCCACGGCTAGGCTCCCCTCCACCGCATGGCCTCCTCCTCCTCCGTCCGGAACGTGCTGCTCCTGCTGAGGCGCAATCCGGACTACCGCCGCCTCTTCTCCGCCACCGTCGTCTCCCTGCTCGGCGACTGGTTCGCCTTCGTGGCCGTCAGTGGTTTCGTCACCGAGGCCACCGGCCGCCCCGGCTCCGCCGCCGCCGTCTACTCGGCCAGTGTCCTGCCCGCCTTCCTGCTCTCCCCCGTGGCCGGCCTCATTGCGGACCGCGTCGACCGCAAGCGCCTCATGGTCTCCGTGGATCTGCTGCGCGTACTCCCCGCGCTCGGCCTGCTCGCCGCCCTGCGCTGGCACTCGCCCGTACTGGCCATCTCGTGCGTCGCGCTGCTCGCCGCCCTCTCCTCCTTCTTCGACCCCGTCGCCGAGGCCGCCGTCCCCAATGTCGTCGCCCCCGAGGAGCTCTCGCTCGCCCAGGCCGCGCTCGGCAGCGTCTGGGGCACCATGCTCTTCATCGGCGCCGCCGTCGGAGGCCTCGCCACCATCGCCTTCGGCCGCGAGGCCAGCCTCGTCCTCAACGCCGCCACCTTCCTCGTCTCCGCCCTGCTCGTCGCGGGCATCCGCCGCCCCCTCCAGCACCATGGCGCCCCTTCCACCCTCGGCCTCTGGGCCCAGGTCGGCGAGGTGTGGACGCTCGCCCGTCAGAGCCGTCTCACCCGCTCGCTGCTCGTCACCAAGGCGGGCGTGGGACTCGGCAATGGAATCGTGGGGCTGCTGCCCGCCTTCGCCGCCGGACGCTTCGCCTCGGGAGACGCGGGCGTGGGCGCGCTCCTCGCCGCGCGCGGACTGGGCGCTCTGCTGGGCCCCTTCATCGGCCAGCGCTGGGCACGCGATGACGGGCGGCGCCTGCTCCTGGTGTGTGGCGCCTCCATGCTGACGTACGGGCTCGCCTACGCGCTGCTGCCCTTCGCTCCCTCACTGCCGTTCGCCGCCGCGTGCGTGCTGCTCGCCCACCTCGGTGGTGGTGCGCAGTGGGTGCTGTCCACCTACGGCATCCAGGTGTCCACTCCGGACAGCCTGCGCGGGCGCGTGCTCGGGCTCGACTTCGGCCTCGCCACGCTCGCCGTCGGGGTGTCCTCGCTCGCCGCGGGTGCCGCCGCCGAGGGCGTGGGTCTCGCCCCGGCCGCCTGGGGGCTCTCCGGAGCCTCGCTCCTCTATGGCACCTGGTGGCTGTGGTGGACGCGCGACCTGTGGCGAGGCCCCTCGAATGTCCTCACCGAGTCCCGCTCGCGTCAGTCGGGTTGAGACAGGAAGCCCCACCGGGCCCCGGCCGTGCGCCCCATCGCCTCGACGATGTGCATGTGGATGCGCCCGTTGCTCGCGATGAGCCCCAGGGTGCCTCGCAGCGCCGGGCCCGGGGTGAAGTCCACCGCATGGCCATCCAGCCGCGTCACCTGGCCTCCCGCCGCCAGCACCAGCGCCGCGCCCGCCACGTGGTCCCAGATTTTGTGCGGGTTCTTCCGGATGTCCCGAGGCCCTCGGATGAACAGGTCCGCCGCGCCCGCCGCCACCAGCGCGTACTTGAGCATCCCGTCGTAGCGTTTGGTGCGCCGTGCGTCGATCCCCGCCGCTGCGTACACCCGGTCCGCTATCTCCCGCGAGCGCCGGCCCATGAGGTAGCTCTCCACCACGCGGATGCTCGCCGGGTCCTCCCGGTCGGAGACGTGCAGCGAGCGCGGCGCTCCTTCCCCGAGCGGCTCCGCCCAGGCCCCGCCGCCGTCCGTGTAGAAGAGCGTGCCACCCTCGTCCAGCGGTGACACCGGCGCGCCGATGATGCCGTCCACGGGCTGGCCCTCCACCAGCGACCCCACGCAGACCGCGTAGGAGCGCTTGTGGATGAAGCCCTCTGTCCCGTCGATGGGATCGATGACCCACGTCCGGTCCGCCCGCACGTCCCGGCCATGGGCCAGCCAGCGCACGAAGTCCTCCTCGACCACCTGCTCGCCCAGCAATTGCCCCACCAGCCGCACCACGTGCGCCCGCTCCTCCTGCGGCAGGGTGAGGAAGTCCTCGGCACCCTCCTCGGCGATGACCGCGTCCTCGGGAAAGTGGCGCAGGAGGCTCCGGCACAGCAGGGCTTGCGCACCGTAGTCCGCGAGGGTCACCGGGCTCTCGTCACTCTTGCGGGTGACGCCCGCCCGGGAGGCCTGGACCCGGCGGCACAGCTCGCACGCGAGCCGCACCGCGTCGAGGATGGGTTGTAGCTCTCGCACGCTCGAATGCTCCATGGAGGGGCCCGCTCCTTCGCTCACACAGAGAAGCCCTCGCCAGGGACTCTAGCCACGGAACGTCATGCGAGCAGCGGCGCGGATTCGGTATCGGGCTCATGGGCCTTCAGCGCCTGGTCCCGGGTCCAGATGTGGACCCGGTCGTCGGGCTGGTTGTACTTGCCCTTGAGCCGGCGGGCCTCCTCGATGATGGCCGTGTCACTGAGACCGATGCTCTGGACCGCCATCTCCCGGGCATAGACATCACAGAGCCGCAGCAGCTCACTCAGATCGTAGAGGATGTCCTCGGAGGCCGGCGTGATGATCCACGGGTTGGCGGACTCGACGCAGCTGCGGACCGTGTTCGCCAGCAACTCCGCGAGCTTCTTGCGCGAGCCCCCATCGCGCACGCCCGCGATGTGGTTGGCCACCTCGAAAACGACCGGGAACGGTACGTACAGGCGGTGACCTGCCTTGACCGCGACTCCGAATCGCTTCTTCACGCGCTCGGCGAAGTCCGGGTCGAACCGGTCTGGGACCTTGAACAGCTCGAGCAGGTAGCTCGTGTCGACCAACAACGCCGTCGTGCTCATGGAAGAGAATCCAACCACTCCTGCGCCTTGGCCTTCTGCGACTCCTCGAAGCCGGGCATCAGGTGCTGCTCGAGGACACGGCGGGTCACGAGGTCACCCAGGTGGCCACGTTCGAGCAGCACGTCCGCACGCGGCAACTCCAGGAGGGGAACGAGCCGGGAGGCCTTCTTCGCCCGGTCCCAGAAACAGAGCACCACGCCCTCCAACTGCTCGCGGCTGAGCCCGTCGAGTGTCGCTGGATTGTGGGTCGTCACCAGCACATTCAGCTTGCGGCGTGCGCACACATCCGCGATGGCCTCGGACAGGAGCTTCACGCGGCTTGGGTGGAGGCCGTTGTCGAACTCCTCGACAATCACCCGAGCACCTTCCTGCACGGTTTCGAGCGCGGTGAGGATCGCCAGACACCGCAAAGTGCCATCCGAGAGAAGCCGCGCATCCACCAGGGGTTCTTCGCGCGTCTCGCGGATGCCGAAGATGACGTCATTCAGTCCGGTGACGACGAAGTCAAATGCCTCGAACGGTTCCTCGGGGAGCTGCCGGATGCGTTGGAGAATCCGCGCGAGGGTGAGCCGGTCCTCCTCCGAGCCCTTGTGAAGTGCGTAGAGCACCGCGGACAGGTTGGCGCCATCGCGCGAGAGCACCCGGCTGCCGATGCGCTCATAGGCCCGCATCAGCCTGGGTTGTGGATCGAAGACGAACGAGCCCCCCAGATAGCGCCGAGCACCGATGACAAGGTTCTGCGCCGAGGTGGGCTGGGGGAGTTTGTTCGCGAGCAACTCATACCGCGAGAGCACGGAGCGATCCGCGGGCAACGACTCGGTCTGCTCGAGAGAACCCTCAGGAGAACCATAGCGCACGGTGAGGTGGCTACCGTCCGCCGTCTCCGGCCTCGCATGGAAGAGGGTCCGCCCATTCCACTCGAACCACTCGCTCTGGATGCGTGGCTCAGGCAAGGGTTGGATATGAACCTGGTAGGTCACCGAGACCTGATGACCTTCGTCGTCCGCCGTCAGCACGAGCCCGAGTCCGAAAGTACGCCCATTGTTCCGAGGGCAAGCGGGAAGACCGCCGCGAACCTGGAACCCGACCGTCCCCCGCCCGACATCGGTGATTTCGTGGAGCAGGCGGCCCCGCGCAATCTGCGCCAGCAATTCGACGCCCTCAATGGCATTGCTCTTCCCGGAGCCGTTCTTCCCGATGAGGATCGTGAACGGCTTGGCCAGGTCCAGCGCGGCGAACTCGAAGCTCTTGAAGTCGAGAAACTGGTCGAAAACCTGGGTCACTGACTCCTCCAGCCGAGCGCCGGGGCCTGTGTTCTCATGCCCTCGGCGGGTCCGCAAGCAGGCGTACGGAGAACCCACGCCCCTGAGTCCATCTCAAAGGATGTGGCCCCGACTCCCGCTCCGCCAGTCACGGCGGGCGGTTCATCCCACCGCCTTCATGCGAGCCCGGGCCCGCTCCGCGTCCTCCACCAGGCGACGCACGGCCTCGCCGGCACGCACCGCGGCCTCACGCGCGGCAGGCAACAGCGCACCAAAGGCGGTCGGGAGGTGCGGCAGGCCCTCGCACACGTCCAGCGTGACGGAGACCCCCTCGGCCCGTGCACGCCCGGCGAGCTCGCACACCGGGTCCAGGAAGAGCTCCGCTCCGCCCACCTGGAGGTAGAGCGGCGGCAACCCTCGCGCGGACGCGTACAGCGGCGAGAGGCGTGGATCCTTCAGCTCCAGCGTCCCGGCGTAGCAGCGGCCCCAGAAGCGCAGCTCCTCCGGGTGGAGGTAGTCGTAGGGAGCGTGCCCCACGTGGCTCGGCGCCTCGCACGACAGGTCCACCCAGGGCGAGAGCAACACCGCGCCCGCGGGCAGCCACTCGCCTGAGTCCACCAGCGCGCGCAGCAGCGAGAGCACCAGCCCTCCGCCCGACGAGTCCCCGGCCACCACCACCCGCGAGGGCTCCACGCCCGTGCCCCTCAGCCACCTCCAGGCGGCGAGCGCGTCCTCCAGCGCCGCCGGGTAGGGGTGCTCGGGCGCCAGGCGGTAGTCCACCACGAGCACCCGGGCCCCGCTGTCCACCGCGAGCTGCGCGGTGGTGCCCCGGTAGCTCTGGACCGACCCCACCACGTAACCGCCCCCGTGGACGTAGAAGACCACCGGCCCCGCCGCTCCGGCGCGTGGCGTCACCCACTCGGCCGGCACGCCTCCCGCGTCCACGGGCGAGAAGTCCACCTCCCGCATGGCCGGGCTGGACGGGTTGGCCTTGCGCGAGAAGGCCCGCCGCTCCAGCAGGGACGCCTCGTCCCGGCAGGGCGGCAGGCCGCGAAACCACGCCATCAACATCTCGAAGGAGAAGGTCCACCCGGGACGCAGCGGCCCGTGGCGCATGCAGCTCAGCGCGGTGAGGACCATCGCTCGGAGAAGCGGCACGAGGGTGCGGAGCACGTTCATGGGGAGATCATGCCCGTCGCATCACGACCCCGAAACACAGACGCCGGGGGGACTCCGCGGCGTCCGGAGTTCCGTCAGTGGAACTCCCTACTGAGCCGGGGGCGGCGGGGGAGCAGCGGGCGCCTCGGCGGGAGGAGGCGGCGGATTGCCCTGGGGCGGCGGCTGATAGCTGGAAGGAGGCGGGGGCGGATGACCGGGAGGAGACTGCTGCGGCTGGTAGCCCGGCGGAGGCGGATAGCCCGGCTGCGGCTGGTAACCGGGGGGAGGCTGCGGCTGGTAGCCCTGCGGAGGCGGATTGCCTGGAGGCGGAGGCGGATAGCCCGGCTGCGGCTGGTAACCGGGGGGAGGCTGCGGCTGGTAACCCGGCGGAGGCGGGTAGCCCGGCTGCGGCTGGTAGTAGCCCGGCGGAGGCGGATTGCCGGAGGGAGGAGGCATCCAACCGGGCCTGTCGGAGGCCGGGGCGGCGGCGCAGGCGTACTCCACCGTCCTCGAGGACAGGAGCAAGGGCATCAGGAACGCACCCGCCGTGACGCACGAGCCCTGCGTCTCGGAGCTACTGCCATTGCACGCCAGCGAGCCGGCGATGGCGCCCGTCACGAACATGCCGGCGCTGATGAGCCAGTCGGTGCCGCTCATCTTGCTCTGCGCCCAGGAGATGCCGTTCTTGCAGTTCATGCCCGCCGGCTGCGAGAGGCGCGCGAGCCCGCCGGCGGTGAACCACTGCTTCCCCGAATACTCCTCGCCCTCGGGCGGACGGCTGGTGACGATGCGCGTGGTGTAGCAAGCCGTCTGGCTCGCCATGACAGCCACGGCGGCCACCATGGTCCAGTGACGCTTCAGCATGATGTTGCCCTCTTCCCTGGATGGATGCTCGATGAACACCGGCCCGTCCCGGTCGAGCACGGACGAGGGAAGCCCAGGGATTCTCATCCGCTGCCCCCCTGGAATGATTACCGGAATCGGCGGCCGCCTACCATCCCCGCCCCCCAGAGGCCCGAGACCCCGACGGTGCTGCTCGTGGGCCGTCACTCCCGGGACGGAGGGTGAAGCGACTCGGCCAGAAGGTGGAGCAGCCGGAGCTGTGAGACCTTGAGCCGGCGGGCGGCGCTCACCAGCCGGCGCAGGTCCGTGGACTCCCGGGCCTCCAGCCCCAGCAGCTCGTCGGAGGCGATCTCCAACGCCACGCAGATGCGCCGCAGCGTGGGGACGCTCGGGAACATCTCCCCGCGCTCGATGCGGCCATACACCTCCAGCTGCACACCCACCCGGCGAGCCACCTCGGCCTGGGTGAGCTCCGCGCGCATGCGAGCGGCATGGGCCGCCGCCGCGAGGGTCATCGCCAAAGGGCGTTCAACACGAGCCGAGAGCCGGGGCATGACGGGGTCTCCAGAACAGCGCGAGCGCGGGCGGGGCGGATGGAACGTCCCTACCTTACGTACTTGGTACGTCCTGTCAATGCCCACTACCAATTCAAATGGTTGCGCCGTAGGGTCCCCTCTCCGGAGGTATGGTCGCGCGCATCGCGCCTCCGTTCCCTACCCGACTCCCGGAGTCAAACGGGGCAGGACAGACACGCGCCTCCAACGCAGTGCGTGAGCATCCACAGTGGCACCGGAAACTTCGTGCCCGGCTACGCTCGAGTCCCCAGCCCCCTCTCCGAGAGAGGTCCCGAGGGTGACTCTCGGGGCGAGGCGCGCGGGTGGGACACGCGTCCGGGGGTGTTCGCGCGAAACAACCATCGTTATGTTGCATCTCTCCCCCACGGAGGCCCCCACCATGCCCAAGGAACACGTCGACACGCAGAACCTCCAGGTTCGCGATATCCCCCCGCAGCACGACAGCCTCAAACCCACCGACGACCGCGTGACGCTGGTGGTGACGCAGGCCTTCGGGCCGGGAGGCCACAACCTCGTGGGCTACTCGGACGTGAAGTTCAACGGCTACCCCGCCGTGAGCCTGCTCGTCCGCACCCCGGATGGACGCGAGGGAGTGGTGCACCTGTCGCCCATCCACGGCGACAAGCGCAAGACGGGCTTCACCGACATCCCCCCCGGCACGCGCTGCACCCTGCTGTGCCCCGCGACGAAGCGCCCGCTCGACAAGCTCGGCTCCGTCGAGGATGGCAGCGGCGCCGAGTACTACGCCCTCTACCTCACCCCCAAGCTCTCCAAGGGCCACGCCGTCGCCGTCACCGACATCTGGGACCACTTCCACTCCCGCATCGTCGACGACGAGGCCGTCATCTCCTACTGGGCCCAGACGCACGCGTTGTAGGCCACGATGTAGGCCACGATGGCGGGCATGAGACCCGCCGGCCCTCGTGTCCCCGGCGGCGGCCCGGTAGCGGCACCGGGAGGGGCGCGCCTCAGCCCGCCCGGGACTCGGACGTGAGCGCTTCGTCCGGCAACTGCTTGCGCAGCTCCTCCGCCATCTTCCCGAGCTGCAGCGCCGTGGCCGCCGCGTCCGTCCCCATCTGCGCGTACGTGTCCACCAGCTCCAGCAGCGTCGCGCAGCCCTGGGAGATGTGCGTCGTCTGCTCCGCCTGACGCTCCGCCTCCCCCGAGCTCTTCTCCATCAGCTTCTGGTTCTGGAGGACGATTTCCCGGATGGAGCGCAGCGTCGTGCGCGCGGACTCCAGCACCGGGGTGAAGCGCTCCGTCGTCTCGCGGATGTGCCCCACCGCCTGCAGCGTGTCCGACATCTGCCGCGTCACCCCGCCCACCACCTCGCCAATCCGCGCCGAGCTGCGCCCCGACTCCTCGGCCAGCTTGCCCACTTCCTTCGCCACCACCGCGAAGCCCCGCCCGTGGTCCCCCGCTCGCGCCGCTTCAATCCCCGCGTTGAGCGCCAGCATGTTCGTCGCCGCCGCCATCTCCTGGATGGTCTCCACGAAGCCGTGGATGCGCTCGGAGCTCTCCTCCAGCTTCTGCACGCTCAGCGCGCTGCGCCCCACCGCCTGCCCAATGGCCGACAGGCTCGTCTCCATCCCGCTGATGAGCGTGTCCACCTCGCCCGTGTAGCGCTGCGCCTCTTCCGCCTGCGTGCCGCTCGCCCTCGAGTGCCGGAAGAGCGCTCCGGCCGCGCTCGCCATCTGCTCGCTCGCCGCGGCGATGCGCAGCGCCGCCGTACGCACGTGCGCCGCCTGCGCCGACATCTCTGAAATGGTGGTCGACATCACCTGCGCCGAGCCCGCCAGCGTCCTGCCCGTCTCCACCACCTTGCCCCGCGACGCCTCCACCTCGCGCAGCGCGTGCAACATGTCCCGCCGCAGGTGGAACTGCCGCTGGTGCCCGCTGTGCAACGCCTCCAGCAGGTAGCCCACCGCCAGCGCGCCCACCATCAGCGTCACGTCCAGCACCAGCGTGGCCCCCAGCGGCGTGGTCGACAGAAACAGGTCGAACGTCAGGTGCGCCAGGGCCAGCAGCCCGTAGAAGCCAAAGCGGGAGCTCCGGCTCACCGGCAGCACCGAGGGCCCCGTGAGCACGTTCAGGAACACCATCACCACGTGGTAGCCCGAGCCCGCCGTGCCAATCCGGTAGAAGGTCCACTCGCTGCCGATGGCGAACAGCGCCGTGGCCCAGAACGCCACCTTCGGCAACTGCTGCAGGCTGAGCAACCCCTGCACCGCCAACACCGCCAGCGGCACCAGGCCCCAGGGCAGCCGCGCCAGGGCGATGGCGCCCAGGTTCGCCGCACCACCCCTCGCGGCCAGCACGTACAACACGTCCAGCGCGAACAGCACCGGCGTCGCCACCAGGGCGATGGTGATCAACTGACGCAAGCGGATAGGACCGCGCGTCAGCAGGAACTCGCGGTAGGTCTCCTTGGTCTCGGGAGAGCGGGGGAAGGTGTCCATGAGCTCGACCACGCAGCCGGGGACCTGCCCCGGCTCCGTCCGGACACGGTATCAGACGCCGAGCGCCCCCCGGCGTCGGCTTTCTCCCGCCCGCCTGCTCGGCGCGGAAGGGAGTCACCTCTCCCTACACCACGGGCAACTCCCGCTGGAGCGGGCCCGGGGGGAAGGCGTCCTCCAGGCGGGCCAGGTCCTCGGCCGTCAGCCGCACGAGGGCCGCCGCCGCGTTCTCCCGCGTATGCGCCTGCCGGCTGGCCTTGGGGATGAGGAAGACCGAGCGCTTCCTCGCCAGGAAGGCGAGCACCACCTGGTGCGGCGTGGTGCCATGGGCCCGGGCCACCTCCCTCAGCACCCGGCCGTCCGCGCTGCCCGGCCCCGGGAAGTCCCCGCTGCCGAACGGGCTGTAGCCCACCACCGCCAGCCCGTGCCGCTCGCACCACGGGAGCACCCGGTGTTCGATGTGCCGCTCCCTCAGGTGGTAGAGCACCTGGTCGCACGCGATGCGGCCCGGCCCGGCGAGCGCCAGCACCTCCTCCAGGTCATCCACGTCGAAGTTGCTCACCCCCCAGGCGCGAATCTTTCCCTCCGCCCGCAGCCGCTCGAAGGCGCGCACGGTGTCCTCCAGCGGGTGCGGCCCCGGCCAGTGCAGCAGGTAGCAGTCCAGCCAGTCCGTCTTCAGCCGCTTCAGGCTGCGCTCGCAGGCTCGGAGGGTCCCCTCGTAGGTGGCGTTGTTGGGCATCACCTTGGACACGAGGAAGACCTCGCCGCGCCGCCCGGCGAGCGCCTCGGCCACCAACTCCTCCACCTCGCCGTAGCCGTACAGCTCCGCCGTATCCACGTGCGTCATGCCCAGGTCCAACCCCACCTGGAGCGCGCGGATGGCCTCCGTCCGGTCATCCTCCTCCATCTGCCAGGTGCCCTGCCCGAGCACCGGCACCGCTACTCCCGTGGGACCGAAGACGCGCTTGTCCATGTGCCTCCCCCGTTCACCCGGATGCGGGCCCTTCAGCAGAGCCAACGCACGGCGCGCCAACGGTCGTCCCCTCTACCGGCCCGGTGCAACCCGGTAGGCGCCCGTCTTCGCGTCCACCGACACCCGAGGCGGGCGCCGCGTCTCCTCGAAGAGGCGCCACCCCGGCTCCAGGCTCCGCCAGAAGGCCAGCAGCTCCGGCGTGGCCCTCGGGTGCTTCCGCAGCGCGGCCAGGCCCTCGGCATCCAGCCGGCGCGGGAAGATGTGGATGGGCACGTCCCGCTTCATCCGCGCCCGTGCGTCCAGCACCATCAGGTACAGCTCCTCGATGGGGCCGTCCTGGATGGCGATGCAGCCGATGCTCGCGCAGTTGCCATGGACGTAGATGGCGCCCCCGAGCGGCCGCTGGCCCAGGCGCCGGTCCGCCTCGTTGGGATAGCTCACGCGCATGGACAGGTGGAACTGGCTGCTCGGGTTGAACTGGTCCAGCGTGTAGAAACCCTCCGGCACCTGCTCGTCCCCCTCGCGCCGCTTGGGCCCCACGTCCCCCGAGGCCGCGCAGAAGGGGAACGTCTTCACCTTGCGCAGGGGCTGCCCCTTCGCGCCCGCCCAGACCTCCAGCTCCCGCTCCTGCTTGAAGGCCCGGACGTACAGCTCCTCGGGCGGCCAGGAGACTCCCACCGCCGTGAAGGTCTCCGCCAGCACGCGCTCCTTCGCCCGGCGCGCCTCCGCCACCTTGTCCTTCGCCTGCGCCGTGAGCGCCACCAACAGCCCCAGCAGGAAGAGCAGTCTCGTCATGCCCCCGTGGACACCCCGGTGCCCTTCGCCGTTCCCTGGCGGTTTCACGAAGGGGTGATTTCCGGCACGGCTCCGTGGCGAGGTGCACGGGGCCGCGTTAGCACTGCGCACCCCTTCACCGGGAGTTCCCCCACACCCTATGCCTCTCAACCATTACGTCACCCTCGGCCGCTCCGGCCTGCGCGTCAGCCCCTTCTGCCTCGGCGCCATGACCTTCGGCGAGGACCTCGGCTGGGGCACCAGCGTCGAGACGTCCAACGCCATCATCGACCGCTACCTGGCGCTGGGCGGCAACTTCATCGACACCGCCAACGTCTATACCCACGGCCACTCGGAGAAGATCATCGGCGACCACATCGGCCGGACGCCCTCCAAGCGCGACCGCGTCGTCATCGCCACCAAGTTCTTCGGCAACCTCTTCCCGGGAGACCCCAACGGTGGTGGCACGGGAGCCAAGTCGCTCATCGCCGCCACCCACGAGTCCCTGCGCCGCCTGCAGACGGACTACATCGACCTGCTGTGGATGCACCTCTGGGACCGCCACACGCCCATCGAGGAGACGATGCGCACGCTGGATGACCTCGTGCGGGCGGGCAAGGTGCGCTACATCGGCTTCTCCGACACCCCCGCGTGGAAGGTCGCCCAGGCGCAGCTCACCGCGCAGTTCCGCGGGTGGACGCCGCTGGTGGCGCTGCAGATTGAATACTCGCTGCTGGAGCGCACCGTGGAGGGCGAGCTCATCCCCATGGCCCAGGAGCTGGGCCTGGGAGTCACCCCCTGGTCCCCGCTCAAGAGCGGCGTGCTCAGCGGCAAGTACACCCGCGAGAACGCCGGCACGGTGAAGCCGGACCGCGGCGTGTGGGTGGAGGGCAACCTCGGCGAGCGCGCCTACTCCGTCATCGACGTGCTGGTGAAGGTGGCCAAGGAGGTGGACTCCACGCCGGCCCGCGTGGCGCTCGCCTGGGTGCAGAGCCGCCCCGGCGTCAGCTCCACCATCATCGGCGCGCGCACGCTGGAGCAGTTGGAGAACAACGTGGGTGCGCTGGACGTGAAGCTCACCCCCGCCCAGGTGGCCGCGCTCGATGAGGTCTCCAAGCCGGCGCTGAACTTCCCCGCCGGCATCCTCCAGGGCGCCCCCGCCTTCATGCATGGCGGGCTCACCATCAACGGTGTCACCGCGCCGGTCTCGCCCATAACGCCCAAGGCGGACTCGAAGCGCTACTAGCCGTCCACCGGGAGCCCGGGGTGCCGCCTACCGGCGCCCCGAGCCCTGCGTGGCCGTGAACCACGCCGGTCCATCGCCCAGGTCCTGGCTCTCTCCACTGGACGAGCGGAAGGGGGACTCGTCGAACAGGGACTCTCCCTGCGCGCCACTCTCGTCCGTCGACTCCATGACGATCGACAGCAACCCCGCCAGCAGACCCAGCAGGGCGGTGGCGGCCAGCGTCAGCTTGACCTTCCTGCGCCACGTCTGGATGGGCTCGCGGTGATAGCGCGGCATGCCCCGGCGGAGCCTCTCCTGCTGGAGGTCGATGAGCCGTCCTGACTCGCTGGGGGTCATGCTTCCATCCTGGACCAGGCACCCGGGACTGTTCGGGGCTCGTTCGTGGGCCCGCCCCGTATATTAACCCAGGCTTGGCCCGGAAGGGGACAAGCGCACCCGCCCTCGAGGCCCCTTCCCGTCTCCGACCCAACGGTCTCCCAGAACGCGGTGCGTCGTCGTACATCCGGCCCCCGGCCGCGACGAACCTGTTCCCTCCTGTTCCGCCCCGCCCGGCTCGCACATGCCTACGCGTTCTGACTCCGGGTCTCGGTGTCCTCTTGAGCTTCTCGGGGTTGGCCGTGGTCGGCGCGTCTTCAACATCCACAATGGCAAGCCGTCCAACCACCGGCAATTGCCTGAGCTGCGGCCGAAGCATCTGCATCGCATCAATCAACTCTTTGTGCTGATGGATGTTCTTCCTGGCGGTCGTGATGGGCCTGATGCTCTTCAAGCAGAACGCCACGCTCTGTTCGGCCACATGATTGGCCTGAACCAAGCCGCCTGTCGGCGCGCCAGCCAGCCCCGAGGAAGCACCAGACCCTCGCAGTGCGACTCCCATATGTGGCGCGTCTGGGCATGTCTCGTGCCCATCCTGGGTAGGTCACATGGTAGGTTCCCCATCCCGGGAGGCGGGGGGAGCACACACGCGGTTTCCTCGGGGAACAGCATGGCTTCGAATCCGAGCACAGTGGACCTGGGTTCACCGGCGGAGCTGGAGCGGCGGTTGGCGCTCATCCCTCCCGGGGACACCGCGCGAGGCTATTTCTTCAATTGCGCCCTGGAGCCGATCCGCATGCTGGGAGACGCAGAGGCGCTGGAGCGCTGCCTCGAGACGAGCGGGCGCGAGGAGTTCACGGCCTTCTTCAACTATCCCATCAGCACCCTGCTGCCGCTGCTCTACACTGCGGCGTGGGCCCTGCGAGAATCCTCCGGGAGCTTCGAGGAGGCCCTGCGGCAACTCGGGAAGCACGTGGCGAAACACTTCCTGGCGAACCCGGTGGGCAGAGCGTTGTTGATGTTGGCCGCGAAGAGCCCGACGCAGCTGGTGAACGGTCTACCCGCCGCCTACCGCACGGGATGGGGGCACGGGAGGGGCGCGGTGAAGTGGACCGGCCTCAATCAGTGCGCCGCGTTCATCCACGGCAACGTCATCCCCTATCCCTACTTCGAAGGGGTGTTCCTGGAAGTGTTCCAGGCCGCGGGAGCCACCGGCCTGAAGGTGACGGGACGGCAGGTGGGGCCGGCCGACACGGACTATGACATCTCCTGGAGCTGAGCCCCGTGCGTCTCGGGCACCGGCTCACGTCTGGAGCGAGCCCACCACGCGAGGAAGCAGCACCTCCGCGCGCTCCGCCACGACGTCGATACGCGGCGCGGGCCGAGTCCCCGCGGGGTCGATGCTGAAAACCTTTGCGCCGCGCTTCAGGGCAAGGGCAGTCACCCTCTCGGTCACCCCCACGGAGAAGGAGGTCCCAATGAAGACGACCAGGCTGCTTCGCCGTGCCCCCTCGAGAACCCGCTCGATCTGATACCCCTCGTGCTCGGAGTAGTACTCGTCGAACCACAGGACGTGCGGGCGAAGCTTGCTGCGGCAGAGGGGACAGCGCGGCACCGTCTCGGGGCTCGGGTCGGCGTGGAGTGGCCCGAAGTCCACCTCCGCCATGGGCAGCGTGCCCCGCGGAGGCCCGTTGGCACAGCCGCGCCGGGTGCACCTCGCCCGATCCAGACTCCCGTGCACCTTCACCAGGGCGCGGCTTCCCGCCTGCTCGTGGAGCGTATCGACGTTCTGGGTGACGAGCAGGAACCCTCGGCCCTGGCGCTCCTGCCACCGCTCCCAGTCCGCAAGGGCGAGGTGCGCCTCGTTTGGCCTCGCGTCGTGCGCCAACTCGAATCGCTTGAGGTACCACAACCAGGACTCGTGAGGCTCCCTCTGGAAGAAGGCTCGCGTGCCCTTCTCCACCACGTCGTTCGCCCACACCGCTCCGGGATCCGTCCCCCGGAACGTGGGAAGGCCGCTGGCCAGACTGACCCCAGCGCCCGTGACGACGAGGGTGGCCTCACCAACGGGCCCGCGCACCGCGGCAACGAACTCCTCGAACCCCGTGGACTCCGACATGATTGAGCTCCGCGTGATGGGTAACACCCGTCCCCGCGTGCGCCACGCGGAAGGACTGCGAACGTTACCAATTCACACTTCTTCACGCCCAGCCAGCACTGGGCTCAACACACGCCCCCTAGCGTTCACCTCCGTTCCAAACGCGAAGCCCGCGATGGACTCGACAAAGACTGCTCATGAACCAGAACACGACCACCCTGAGACTCCTCGGCCTGCTGCTTCTGGACCCACACACCAGCCAGGCCAACCCGGCCCCCCAGACACGTCCCCTACCCCGGAGCCCCTCCATGACCCAGACCTCCACCACCCCACTGTCCCCCCAGGATGAGAAGGCCATCCAGACCCTGAGCTGAACCCCTGGGAGCAAACCGCTCGCCCGCGGTTCGCGACCACTCACCCTCCCCGCCCGTCACCGTGGCATGCGTCACTCGATACTCGAGGGAATGCGACGCAAACTCCTCCTGCTGCTCCTCGCCACGGCGGTGTGGCTCCCCCTGGTTCATCTCGGGTTCCGGCCAGGGGAACCCCGCGAGCTCGCGCCCGCCCTCGCCTCGCGGCTGCGCGTGCTCGCCATGCGAGACGAGAGCCCCGAGCGCACCCTGCTCCGCCGCAACAACCCCGAATGGGACCTGATGGCGCGCACCTTCTCCGTGCTCTCCTTCGCCAACCTCGCGCTGAAGGAGCCCGACCGGAAGGCGGACCACCTCGCCGTCATCGACGCCCTGCTCACCCGCACGCTCCGCGACGAGCGCACCTCCGATGACGTGTTCCTCCTGCCCTACGTGCACCGCGCGCCCTTCCGCGACGTGCGCGGGCGCAGCCTCTTCGTCGACGGGGAGCTCGCCCTCATGCTCGCGGCGCGCCAGCTCGTGGAGCCAAGGGCGGACCTCGCGCCGCTCCTGCGCGAGCGCATCGACACCCTCACCGGCCAGCTCGAGCGCGCGCCCGTGCTCGCCGCCGAGAGCTACCCCGACGAGGGGTGGACCTTCTGCAACGCCATCGCGCTCGCGGCGCTCCGCCTCTCCGACACCGTGGATGGGAGGGACCACTCGGAGCTGCGGCGGCGCTGGGTGGAGTCGGCGCGCGAGCACCTGGTGGACGCGAGCACCGGGCTCCTCGTCTCGAGCTTCACCTTCGACGGAGTCACACGCGACGGACCAGAGGGCTCGACGCTGTGGCTCGCCGCGCACATGCTCCAGGTGGTCGACCCGGACTTCGCTCGAGACCAGTACCAGCGCGCCCGCCGCGAGCTCATCGGTGAGGTGTTCGGCTTCGCGTGGGCGGCCGAGTGGCCCGAGACCTCGCCCCAGCTCAATGACATCGACTCGGGACCGACGATTCCGTGGGTGGGCGCGAACGCGGGCTCGAGCGGGCTCGCCCTGGTGGGCGCGGCGGCCTTCGATGATGAGCCCTTGCTCGAGGGGCTCGTCACGAGCCTGCGCTTCGCCGCGTTCCCCGTGACGGACGGCACCGGCCTGCGCTTCGCCGCGGGCAATCCGCTCGCGGACGCCGTGCTGCTGTACTCCCTGGTGGAAGGTCCGCTCTGGCAACGCGCGATGGAGCCCCGCGCGATGGAGGCACGCCGATGATCCGCACCGCGCTGGGGATGACGGGAGTCTTCCTGCTGTTGCACCTGCTCGGAGGCCGCGACTGTGTCGGCCTGCTGTCCGGCACGATGGAGGGCGGAAACACCCGCCTCGCCTTCGGAATCCTCTACACGCTGAGCTGGTTCAGCGCCGTGCTGCTCGTCCCGGTCCTGCTGCTGGCGGGGCTGGCAGACCTCGCGCTCCTACGGCTCAGGAGAACCCGCTCCTGCTGATGCTGGGAGCCACCCGGCGCTTCGGGAAGGAGCCGCGCGACTCACGCCTCCCAGGACACGTCGTACTCGCTGGACAGGGCTCCCGTCAGCCGCCCGGCGATGCGCAGCGAGCGCGCGCCCGCCTTCTTCAGATTGGCCTCCAGCGAGCCCTCCACGTACGCGCGCGGCAGGAAGTCGCGCGTGAAGAGGACGCGGCAGTGCGTGTACCCCAGCCACACCACCGACAGCCCACCGCCCGTGGGCATCATCACCTTGTAGGCCATGGGCAGGTTCTCCATCACCCGCCGCGGCGTGCCCGTGAAGAGCACATGCATCACGTTGCCCGCCAGTCCTCCCAGGAACGCCGCCGTCCCCAGGTGCCCGAGCACCCGCATCGTCTCCTCGAAGCCGCCGATCGCCCCGCTCAACACCCACGCCGAGCGCCTCAGCACCCGCAGGAAGTCCCCCGTGGGATAGGCGAAGAAGTCCACGAAGCTGCGCACGTCCCCGCCCTCCTCCAGGCAGGCCTCCACCGCCGCATCCCCCTTCAACACGTGCACGGCCTCCCGCACGCTGCGAAAGAACATGCCCCGCATCGTGTCGTCCGGCGTGGCCAGTGACAGCCGCTGCTCCAACTCCTGCTCCGCCTCCGAACGCACAGTGCTCCACTCTCCGCTGATGCCACTCATCACGTGCGCCCTCCCCTGTTGGGCCTGGGTCGGCCCCCCGTGCTCGTGAAGACGGGTTCCTGGCGCAATACACTATTCCAGAAATCCTGTCACAACCGGGCCTTCAGGTAAAACAGTCCCAGAGTGTGGGACGGGCTCCAGCGTGCGGCCAGGTGCCTGCTCGGTTGGCTCCGATACAACCAGCTAGGCTCGCCCGCCATGTATCGCATGCTCCGGAGCACCCTGTGTCGGGTGCGAGACAGGGGGTTCGGGACGCATGGGGCAAGTTGCCCCACGAGAGCGGCTCGCGGTGTCCTACCCTGCGTTCAACTCCTGACGCCGCGCGTCGGTCAACGCGGCGAGCTCCTCGCGCAGACGGGCCGCCGTCCACTCGAGCTCCTCGCGCGGCAGTCCCTCTCCGAGTGCGACCAGCGGCCCCTCCCACCGCTCGATGATGAGCATGGGGCACGAGGGGCGTCCGGCGCCGTTGCCCACGCGCAGCGTCTCTCCGGCGTGCTCGCGCACGTCGATGTCCCGGATGCTGCCCGCGGCCAGCCGCGTCGTCTTGTGCTCTCCACGCCGGGTGCGCACCAGCTCCAGCCCGCGCCGCGACACGGTGATGCGCCAGGTGGTGCCCACGCCCTGCAGCGTCCTGCGCCAGAAGAAGCCGCCGAGCCCCAGGAGGATCAGCAGGAGCGGCGTCATCATGGCGATCAGCCCCCCCGACAGGCCGAGCGGATACAGGTAGGCGCCGAAGCCCACCGGCAGGAGCAGCAGCACGGCGCAGACGAAGGCCTGGAGACGGTACGCCCCCACCCACCCGGGAGCGGGCAGCTCCACCACCCGCTGCTCGCGCTCCACGTGCACCAGGACGCGGCAGCCCGGTGGAGGCGGAGACACCGGCGCCGCGGGCAGGGAGCGGGGGCCCGGGATGCCTGCGGGGGCCGGGGGCGCCTCGAAGCCGCGCAGCAGCCGGGCCTCCAGCTCGGCGCGGGCCCGCGTGCGATCAGGGGACTCCAGCTCCTCGACGGGACGGATGCGGCCGTCGTCCACCTGCAAGCCCCGACGGAGGTGGAGGGCCACGGCCTCGGCCAGCTCGAGCGCCTCGTCGTAGCTGTCGCTGCCCGCGAGGAGCTCGGACGCCGTCACTCCGGCGAGCTCGACCTGGCAGGTCCGGGCACTCACGCTGCTGGAGGACTCGGTATTGGCGGAGACGAGCCGCACGCGATCGGTGTCGGAGACGGCCTTCTCCCGGGAGAAGAAGGGCCACCCGAGCCCCCAGCGCCACGAGGCCCGGCCCGTCACCCGGTGGAGGGAGACCTCCCAGACGCCCAGCGTGGCATAGAGGCCATAGCCGAACGCGGCGAGCGCATAGAACACGATCTGGAGATCCAGCCCCATCTTCGTCAGCAGGAAGACGAGCCCCGCGGACACGGCCAGGGAGACGAGGCCCTTGAAGACGTCCGCCGGCCCGCGCTCCCTGCGGATGACGAGCTTCGCATCATCGAACCACCACCGGTTGGAGCCGCAGTGTTTCATCGGGAAACAAACTAGCAGCCCCCGGCCGTCACCTTTCAAGGGATGCCGTCCCCCGCTCGCGGCTGTTCAACGCGACAGCCAGAACTGGCGCCCCTTGCTTCGCAGGGCCTCCTCCAAGAACTCCGAAAAGGAATGAGCGATCTGCCCGCAGTAGGCAGGGTCCGGCCAGGCCTCGTGGTCGCCGTCAAAGATCGGATAGCGACCGTTCTCCTGATGGGCCACGTCCACCAGCACGTAGTTGCCATCCTGCACGTCGCAGAGGGCGTACACGGATGCGGGGCCGTGCGCATCATCGTCGCTTCGCATCCCGAAGATGGCCACCCGCGCACGGACGATCCTCGACAAAGGGAGGATCCAATAGGGACAGTCCGTTGGCGTCTTGAACAACCGTGCGCCATTGCAGTGCAGGTAGAAGGCCCGCAGGTCCGGATCCAGCTTCCAGCCTACCCGCTGCTCGAACTCCTCGATCTCCTTGGGAGTGGCGGGGGGATATGGCAAGTGCTCGCGGGAAACCGCTTCGATCAGACGGCTCATGGGCGAAGGCATCGTCACATCAGTTGGACTCAGGCCGCCTTGCGAGGAGAGGGCGCCATAGGCTCTGAGAGAGGAGCCTCAGAGGTGGCGTCGGACGGCTTCTTGGGCTCCGCGGGCGAGAGGTTGGCCAGGGCCGCGCTGGAGAGGATGAGCGCGCCACCCAGCAGCAGCGAGGAGTCCACGCGCTCGCCGAGCATCACCACGCCCAGCAGCACGGCCACCAGCGTGTCCAGCAGCGGCATGGCGCCGATCACGGTGAGCGGCATGCGCGCGAGCAGCCAGAAGAGAAGCCGGTAGGTGAGCGCCGTGGCCCCCACCGCCAGGAAGACGGTGGCGAGCACGGCGCGTGGCGTCCAGTGGCCGGGCAGATGGGACTCGAAGATGACGGAGGCGCCGAGCAGCAGCACGGAGCTGCTCAGCGTCTGTACGCACACCGAGAGGCTCGTGGGCACGTGCGCCAACGAGCGCCGCACGAGCACGTTGGCCAGGGAGATGGAGATGGTGGCCACCAACGAGAGCAGACACCCGGCCACCACCAAACCGGAG
Source organism: Vitiosangium sp. GDMCC 1.1324 (assembly GCF_003044305.1). Classification (GTDB taxonomy): domain Bacteria; phylum Myxococcota; class Myxococcia; order Myxococcales; family Myxococcaceae; genus Archangium. The sequence continues at coordinate 341,475 of NZ_PZOX01000013.1, forward strand.
AAGCTGAGCCCCGCCAGGTGCTCGTGCTGGAGCGCCAGGATGCCGGCGAGCCCCAGTCCCGCGGAGACGAGCTTGAGCGGGGTGAGCGGCTGGTCCGGCAGCAACAGCCTCCCCACCAGCAACAGCCACACCGCGTAGGTGGAGAAGAGCAGCGCCGACCAGCTCGACGGAATCCACTGCTGCGCGGTGAAGAGCAGCCCGTACGGGAGGGCAATCTGGAGCACCCCCACGCCCATGAGCACCCAGGCCGTGCGCGCGTCGGGGCGCGAGCGGCGCAAACCACTGAAAGGCAGCAGCACCAGGCCCGCGAGCATCATCCGCACGGCGGCGAAACGCAGGGGCGGCAGATCCTCGAGCCCCACCTTCACCACGGCCCAGGAGGAGCCCCACAGCACGAAACAGGCGATATAGGCGAACAACAGACGGGCGCGAGAGGCCCCGGAGGAGGACGACATGGGGCGGCGCACTAACACGCGCGCCGCACCACCGCCATGGACAGTAAGTCAGGGCGCCCCGCTGACACTCACGCGCTCTTGTTCCACCCGCAAGTCGTCCTTCAGGGGCATCACCAGCTTCTCCACCAGGCCCCGGGCGTCCACGGTGAGCGAGGCCTTGATGGAGCCCACCTCGGCCGACACCTCGCGCTCACCGGCCTCCTTGCGCAGCACCTGCGCCAGCGGCGCGGTCGGGCTGGCCGAGGGGCTGTAGATTTGAATCGTCAGCTCCTTTTTCTTGCCCGGCAGGAGCTGCTCGCGCACCACGCGGGCGATGCCCGGCTCGCTGGCCAGGTCCTCGGGGGCGGTGAAGTTGCCGCTCAGCTCCTTGCCGCTGTGCTTGCCCTCGTAGTGGTACTCGCGGCCCTTCACCTGCTCCAGCGACATCTGGATGTCGAGCTCCCCGTTGGTAGCCCGGGCGTAGTCGCGCGCCACCAGCTTGCCGTCCTTGTCCGCCAGCTCCGTGGAGACGATGTCCTGCACCATCAACTCCTGGGCCGAGCGCGGGAAGAAGAAGCTCGTCTCCACCTCCGTGAGCCGCGAGCCCCCGGCCGCGTCGCGCACGACGCGCTTCTCGAAGCCCACTGGGTGGCCCTTCACCCGCATGACGCTGAACTCGGAGTAGCGCGCGGCCTGGGGCTTGTCGGCGGCGCTCTTGAGCGAGCTGGCCAGCCCGCTCGTCATCCGCTTGAAGCTCTCCAGGTAGCCCAGCTCGTCGTGCGTGCACACCAGCGGCACCTGCTCATGGGTGTACACCATCATCTTCACCTGGCCCGCCGCCTTGCCCTGGGGCGTGTCCACCAGGTACTGCGCCTCGGCGTACACGGCTGGGCTGTCGCCGATGAGCCGCATGTCCGTGGGGCGCACCAGCTGGAGCTCCGTGCGCTGCCCCGCCATCTGCACCAACCGGTAGATGGCGCCGCCGGCGTCCAGCGGCTCCTGGTACACGAAGCACGTCAGGGGACTGCGAGTGCCAATCGGCACGCTGAGCACGAGCACGCCCTGCTGCTCCTGGAAGGTGGGCGCGGCCGCGGCCTCCACCTCGGCGGTGAACGAACCATCCGGCGCGGACACCTGCTGTTTGGTGAGCGGCGCCAGCTCGCGAGCGACGAGCGCCTTCAGGTCCACCCGGGGCGTGGACGCGCTGGCCGGAGCCTGGGCCGGAGAGGACTCGGGGCTGGCCGGGGCCTGGGCGGCGGCTTCGGCCGGGGCCTCGGGCTTGGAGGAGGAGGCCGTGGTGGCACAGCCGGTCAGCAGGCCCAGCAGGAGGGTCGTGCGCAGCCGCATCGTGATGTCTCCAGGGTGAGTCCGCGGGAGCCTTCATGGCGCCAGCGCGCGGAACCCTAGCGGCCTGGCGAGGGGCGGTGCCAGTTGTCCGAGGGAGGATGGACTCGCCGAGCAGGCGGCCGGCCGCTCCGCCCGGGGCTCGTGGGACGGGCCTCGAGGGCCTCAGTGCGGCGCGCGCTCGAGGTGATGGCGGAGCTCGTCCAGGTCCATCGACACGCGCTCCAGCGTGTGCCGCATGGGCTTCTTCGGCAGCTTCGCCCAGCCGATGGCCCCCAAAGCAGCCGCGAGCACCAGGGCCACTCCCGCCCCCACGAGCGCCCCCGCCCACAGCGGGAGTGCCAGCGCGGCGGCTCCCGCGACGAAGAGCATCGACAGCGCCACCAGCGCCAGCGCCGCCCCGGCCCCGAGGAACACGCCCGAGAAGCGCGCCGAGCGCACCTCCTGCGCGAGCTCCACCTTCGCGTGAAGCAGCTCCGCCTTCGCCAGCAACCGCGCCTCGCTCAGCGCCCGGCGGAAGAGCTCGTTCGTCGACAGGTCCTTCTCGGGCATCCTCCAGCTCTCCACGGCCAACCTCCTCTCGACCGCCGCGCGCACGCGGCCTCGGCTCACGTCGCCCGCCGCCTCGACTCGTAGGCGAGGTTCAACAGGGCCAGCGTCACCACGCCAATGGCCACCCCGAAGGTCAGCCAGAGGAACCAGCCCACCACGCCGCCCTGTACCAGGGCGACGATCCACAGGGCGAGCAGCCCCAGTCCCATCAGCAGGTAGAGAATCGGCATGGCTCCTCCCTGGGTGCGCCCGAGCACCCCGAACAGCAGCCGCGGCGCCGCGCTCGCGTTCACCGAGCCCTCCTCGGCCCCGAGCGGATTCTCGTCGTACGCATCCCCCTGGAGCAGCAGCCGGTCTGTCGGGTCAAACGTGGGACCCTGGACGGTTCCCGGCAAGGCAGGGCAACCGCGCCAGCCCGCCTGTCCGCGCAGGCACGGGAGGCGCGGGCCCGAGGGCCCGGAGGGCAGGTTGCTCAGCACGAGCGCTGGCGACGGGTCCTACTTCCTGCCGAAGGCACCGTGCCAGGCATGGAAGAGGCCCATGAGCAGCAGCCCGAAGGAACCGGCGACGAAGGAAGCCTCGGGTGCCTGCTGCACGTGCGCCCAACGCACCAGCAGCACCGTGACATCGCCCGGGAGCGCGAGCGGGATGGCCGCGCTCCCGGGGACCACGTGACGGGGTAGGCCCGTCACGAAGTCATCTGGCTGAAGCCATTCCAGGACTAGTTCTTGGGAGCGTAGACATCCAGAACGGACGAAGTGCCATTGCGGCACTGAATGAGGAATTTTCCGTACGTATATCCACCCCCGGAGAGCGTCCCCCCAATCACAATGACTTGACCGGCAGCAAGCGCCGGAACGTTGACGCTTCCCCAAGGCCATACAGATGGCCCGAAAATAGGACCAGCATCCTTGCTAGACCCGGTCGCAGTTTGCGCGGGGCAATCCGCGCCCCCACCCGGCGGGCCAGCGACGCCAGGGTCGCCCTTGTCGCCCTTATCACCCTTGTCGCCCTTCACACCGGGGTCGCCCTTATCTCCCTTGTCGCCCTTGTCTCCCTTCACGCCGGGGTCGCCCTTGTCTCCCTTATCTCCCTTGTCTCCCTTGGGGCCTTGCTGTCCTACCGTCACGCCCAAGGCGGACTTGTCCTCCGGAGCGGACCCACGGGAAACACTGACGAGATAGGTTCCCGGATAGTTGAGCAGGCCAAACGGGATGGCGAGGGTCAGCGTCGTATCCGAATTGGCCACGACCGAGACAGACAGACCCGCGAAGACAACGGAAGGTGCCGTCGAACCGAAACCCTCGCCGTAGACGTAGAGCCGCCCGGTGGAGGCTTCCGGATACGCCGAGGTGATCAGCAGGGGAGTCGCAGCGGCGCTCACGCCCGGCGCGACGGCCAGGAACGCGCCCGCGAAAAGTGCCCACATACGGCCCTGAAATCCACTACGCAATGCCATGATTCCCTCAAGAAGTAGGACTCCACGTAAAGCACGTGGAACTGGCAGTGTAGGGGCTGAATGCGCGCAGGGCGAGAACAAGATCGGCGCTTGCGTGCTCAGCCATCGCGGACGCCGCGCTGCGATTCGCCTTCCCTGAGAATCGAGCGCATGCGTCGCGCGCGCGGCGTCTCCCCGGTCTCGCGGCGGAAGATGCGCCGGAACGCGGCCGGGTCGGCGTAACCGACACGAGCCGCGACGTCGTCGACCGGGTGCTGCGTTGTCTCGAGCAGGTGAACAGCCTGGGCGACTCGCAATCGCTGGGCGAACTGTTGGGGAGTAATACCCAGCCCCTTCGCGACCCTTCGAGCGAGCGTGCGGGGCGATGTGGCCGTGGCGCGAGCCATCTCGTGGATGGAGATCTGCCGTCCGATGTGGGAAGTGACGAAGGACTCGAGCTGACGAATGACCGGGTCCGAGCTGCCGAGGTGGCTGAGCACCATGTAACGCGCCTGTGACGCGCGTTCGTCGAGGACGAGATACCTGGCGACCGTGTGCGCGACCGAGGGGCTCGAGGTGTAGGCCAGGATCGCAAGCATGAGGTCCGCATGAGCGAACGCGGAGCCCGCGGTGAAGACGCCGCCCGATTCAACCACCATGCGGTCCGAGCGCAGGGTCACGCGCGGAAAGCGCTGGGCGAACGTCGGACCCAACCACCAGGTGGTCGTCGCCCGCCGGCCATCGAGAACACGAGCGGCCGCGAGCACGAAGGTTGCCGAGCAGGACGCGGCGACGAGCGCGCCCTTCGCAGCAGCGCGAGCCACCAGCTCCACGCCGCGCACGATGTCCGGGCGCTCGAGCGCGGCGGTGATCTCAGGCGCCGTCGCCATCCCGAGCCCCGGCAGCACCAGGACGTCACCCGCTCCGAGTCCTCGCAGACCGAGAGCGCCGTCGACCGCGAGCGTACGTCCCGCCGCCGTGCGGACAGACGCCCCATCCACGGACACCACACGCTGGCGCGGCGGCAGGCGGCCCTTGGGTAGAGCGACGAGCCCCGCCCGTACGATCCGCGCAGCAGCGCCCACGATGTCGAGGGCAACGCCCATCGGACCATCAGCGACTCCGTCGAAGACGAGGTGCGTGATCATGTGGCAATCCTAGACCGAAGATTGTCGTTCCTGCCACTTGAGGGTCATGACGAGCTGCCCCATCTTTCAACCACGCTCCAACACACCGGTATCGAAGGAGGCACGATGACACCCGAGAACCCACCCATGGCGGACGATCCGCTCGACGACTTCGAGCGCCGCTCCGTCACCCTGAACGGCGCCACCAAGGGGGTCTACGTCGCCGGCACCGGTCCTGCGGTCATCGTCATGGCCGAGATGCCAGGCATCAGCCCACACGTGGCTCGCTTCAGCCGCTGGGTTCGAGACGCTGGCTTCACCGTGTACATGCCATCGCTCTTCGGGCGCGACGGCGCCTTCCCGCGAGCAGAGGAAGGTACGGCGGTGCTCCAGCGAGCGTGCGTCAGCGCCGAGTTCCGCGCGTTCGCGGCGAACGAGTCGAGCCCCGTGACGCAGTGGCTGCGCGCGCTGGCGAACCTCGCACACGAGCAGTGCGGTGGCCGGGGCGTGGGAGCCATCGGGATGTGCTTCACCGGCAACTTCGCGCTCACCATGATGCTCGAATCCTCGATGCTCGCGCCGGTGCTCTGTCAGCCCTCGCTGCCGCTGAACAATCCAGGGGGAATCCAGATCGCTCCCGAGGAGCTCGTGCTCGTGAAGGAACGCCTCGAGCGCGACGACCTGACGGTGCTCGGCTATCGGTTCGCGGGGGATCGGTTCTGCACGGCGCAGCGGTTCGCGGCCTATCGCGAGGCGCTCGGAGACCGCTTCGTCGCGAAGGTCCTCCCCGACGAGGCGGCGAACCCCGAGCCCCCGCCATTCTTCAAGCACGTCGTCGGTGGCCCGCACAGCGTGGTGACGGCCCACCTCATCGACGCGGCGGGCCAACCGACCCTCGCGGCACGGGACGAAATCCTGTCATTCTTCGTGCGCCGGTTGGCCCCCTGAAGGGGGCCAAGGTGTCATAGCGCATGCAGTTGGGTTGAGCCCATCTGATGGGTTCTGTGCGAGCAGCGCTATGACACCTGACACCCAGCCTAGTCCCGTCGTATCTCGAAGCCGGAGGTGACGTAGCCCGCGTCGGTCTCGATGAAAGCCGAGCTCTCCCCGTTCTTCGTGACGAAGATGTCGAAGTGCGCAGTGTTTCCGAGGGTGTCGGTGAGCGTCGCGGTGCCGCTACAGTCTGGCTTGAGGGTGTAGGTGCCAGTGTAGACGATGCGCGTGATCACACCATTGGTACTGACGGTCGCCGAACCGGTAAAGGTCCCGTCCCCTGGGAAGAGCTCATGACCGGCCTGTGCGAAGGGGACCCGCTCGGACCCGCTCACGATGTACCCATCGTTCTCATAGACGTACTTGCCCTTCAGCGTGCTCGGCTTGCATTGGGAATTCATCGAAGGCTCCACCGCGAGAGCCTCGCCAAATGCCTCGTGCGCAAGTCCCAGGAGACCCGCTGTGAGGACACTTCCCATGACGTACCATTGGATTCGCTTCATGCTCCCCCCTCCTTCGTTTCGGGCCATCACCGCCCGATGCACTGCAGGACGGAGAGTGGGCACGGCCCGGGTTTTCTCAACTCGGACCTGGGTAGGTCTCGGCCGTGCAGTGATGGATGACCGAGTGCGGCGGCGAGCGGGAGAAAGCCGCAATTCATGCGGCTCCGCGCACCCGGGCACTCGCCGCTTCAACTAATCCCGGCAGTCGCAGACAGTGCCTTTTTCATGGCTTCCGCGCCCACCTCGATGAGCGGTGCGGCGACCCGCGCGAACTCGTCTGGAAGGAAGTCGGAAATCCACACCAACCGGCTGGTTCGCTGCCCCTCGGCGACGATCTGCATGGAGGCATTGTGATGAGCAGGCGGCCCCTCGACGACCGCGTATGCGACACGCATGGCGGCGTCATCGATGGTGACGATCCGTTCCTTCACGACCATTCCATTCGCGAACGTCACGATCCGGGCGTCCCCTTCCATGCGGCAGTCCACGAGCACGCCCGGTGTCAGCCGCTCGTGCGCCCGTCCCACGTCACGCAAGGCCCTCCAGACCTCCTCGGCGGGCGCCTGGATGACGATTTCCTTTCGAATCGTTCCCATCAGACAGCCGCCTTCATGCAAACCGCTTCCACGTTGTTTCCCTCGGGGTCGAGGAGGAACGCCGCGTAGTAGGTGGGACCGTAGTCCGCGCGCAGACCTGCTCCGCCGTTATCCCGCCCGCCGGCCCTCAAACCGGCGGCATGGAACCCGCGGACCGATTCCGGGTCGGCTGCGCGAAACGCGACGTGCGCGCCAGGCCCTGTCTTGTCCGTTCTGTAAAGCCAGAGCGCAGGCGCTCCCGGCGGGCCAAAGCCCGCGCCGTCAGCATCCTGGTAGCTCAAGACACAGCCAAGCGGCGCGAGCGCGGCCTCATAGAACCTGACGCTCGCGGCGACATCCTTCACCTTCAAACCGATGTGGTCGTACATGTTCCCTCCTGAAGAGACGAGGTCACCGTACGAGCCCTGCCGCCAACCGATCTTGGAATATCTTGCGGTCACCTCGGGCCAGCCGACGAAAGCTCCGAGGCGACACGCCCGCGGCGCGGTGGAACGACCGCGTGAAGTTGGAGAGGTCTCCGAACCCCACGTCATAGGCCACCGCGCTGATCGCCTCGTCACCCTGGGCCAGCAACCGCGCGGCCTCTCGCAGTCGCAGGTGCACCAGGTACTGGTGGGGCGTCACGCCCAGCACGGCCGAGAACAGCCGGAGGAAGTGGAAGGGGCTCAGACCGGCCTGTCCCGCCACCGCGCCAAGATCGATGTCCTCACGGCTGTTGGCGTCGAGCCACAGCGCCGCATGGACGGCCCTTCGGCGGTCGCGAGTGTCGACCTCCAGCGCCCGCCCGCGCTCCCCTGTCACGGCACGGACGAAGGTCGCCGCGTAGATGATGCCGGCCTCGTCCACTCCGACGTCGGTCCGGCCCGTCGCCGCCGCCTGGGCCAGCTCTCCCGCCACGGCGAGTTCGCGAATGGGCGGAACGCCGCGCGTGCTCCAGAGGTCTGACGGACCACCCAACGCCTCGAGGAGCTCCGGCGTCAGCCGGAAGCAGAGGCATTCATCGCCGCAAGTGTGGTCGTGCGTGCAGACGTAGTCGTCGCCCGAGCGGCCTACGACCGTGGAGCCCGCCACCATTTCGCGGACCCGCCGGCCAACCCGGTACCCGAAGCTGCCCGTGCGCACGTAGGAGATGCTCGTGGCCTCGTGCAGCTCGGTGAAAGGCTTCGCCGAGGGACCGGCCTCGCACTTGTAGGCCACGACCGAGATCTGGCCCGTCTTCAGGATTGTCTGTACGGCCATCCGAGGGACGACGCTACCCGATGACCCGGGGCCGAACCTGGAGATTATTGCTGTACTGGCCGTTGACGCCCCCACCTGCCACCTGTCACGGGAGCGAGAAGACGTGGATCATCTCGTCCTTGTTGTTGCAGCCCTCGGGCGCACCGTCCTTCATCGCATCCGAAACCATGGCGAGCTGGGTGGCGGAGAGGAAGGTCACGCCCTCGATGTTGCAGTAGTCCGACGACGGGAACGCATAGACGGTGCCCGAGTCCAGGAAGGACCAACTGGTCGCGCTCAGCGTGCCAATCCAGAGACGCTTCGACTCCTGCGACGTCACCGCGACCGTGAAGGTTCCGTCCGGCTGGGAGAGCAGCGCGATGTCCGAGAAGTCCGCGAAGTTGACGCTCGAGGGCAGGTACAGCGTCTTCTCGGTCACCCACGACGTGCCACTCTGCGCGAGCACCTTGATGGCACCCGGGAGCGTTCCGCCAGTGGTGCCCGTGCACGCCTGTCCTTCGCACAGGCCCAGGAGATAGTCGTTGTCGTACCGGCGCAGCCAGGCGACCCCCTCGAACCCCTTGTTGGTATTGGAGAAGCTCACATCGGTGGGCTCGTCCGTGGCACTGTCCCCGCTGGCGGCGGAGTCGTACCGGATGACGCGTCCCTGCGAGGAGCCCTCGGCGACGACGTAGAAATGCTGGGTGTTGTTGCCGTCGTAGGTGATGCCCTCGTACTGGGACTCCTGGGTGGACGAGCCTCCGCTCGCGTAGCTCCCGCTCGTGAGGGCCGGAGAAATCCGGCCGATCTTCGTCATGTTGTCGAAGACGACGTAGAGAGAGCCATTCTGGAAATGGACACCGCTGGCCGCGTATTCCGTGATGCCGGAGAGGGGGATGAGGCGCGAGATCTTCACCTCCCGGTCGAGATGAAGCGTCGCGAGCCCCTGGGAGACCTGCTCGGGTTCAGCGGGGGTCTCATCGACGGGGGCATTGCAAGCCAGGAAGACGGCGGAGCACGTGGCGAGAAGGATGCGGCGGGACATGGGTTCTCCTTGAACGCGCCATGGGAAGGAAAGGCGCGCTGCGAGTGAGAGCCCCTGGCAAGAGACATGCCGGAAACACCAGGGCGAGGCCTGCACTCGGAAGGGGCAGGAGGACACGTCGCCGTGACGTGCTCGCTGCGCCCTCGCGAGAAACCGTTCGGTTAGCCCGACAAACCCATCGGTTTGCCAGGGCTGGACGAACTCTCTGACAACGACTCGGTCCTCATCACCGTGCCCTGAGACAAGTCCCTCGACGCAACCACATGACCTCGGACGTTCTCTGCTTGGAGGAGACTCCCGCCGTGGTATGAATCGGGCGCACGAGGCTTCCACCGACGCCACTCGGGCGTGGTAGGCAAGAGCGAACAAGGACAGCGCATGACGACCACGAAGAAGAAGGGCAGGAGGTTGGGCTCGCTCCAACTCGGAAGACGATGCAAGCACGCGGCGGCGGAGCTGGGCCCCATCCACGAGGCGCGCAACGTCCAGACGGGCGCCCCGGCCCTGGTGATGATGCCCGGCTCCCGGCCCAACTGGGGACCCAAGAAGAACTGGCAGGTGCGCGTCTCCTTCCAGGTCACGCCCCCCTTCATCGTCCTGGAGATCGAACAGGCGCCGGCCTCGGGCAGGTTGTCGGATCTGGCCAACCTGCTGGTCTTGCTGCTCGCGGGGCTCGACGCCGTGGGGAGCAATGCCAGGATGCGCGCCCACCTCACCCGCACGCCGATGGAGCGGTGGGCGAGACACCCTCCCCTGAAGGTCCTGGCGGCCGCGGGACTCGTCGTGCTCGCGCTGGCTGGGGGCTTCTGGTTGGGCACGGGAACCCGCCCCATGGAATCCCCCACACCGCCACGTCCGGCGCCTGTTCTCGGTGAGCTCGCGGACGCCGGTGTTTCCTCCTCATTCCTGATCGACGGTGCGGAGCAGGGCCCGGCGGGTATCGCCTACCCCCTTCCCGACAAGCCCTTCTCGAACCAGGCCAAGCCGCCCTGCCTCACCCGGCGGGACGAGGTCGCCATCAACGGCGGCTGCTGGGTAGCACTTGAGCGTCGTCCGCCGTGTCACGAGGAGCAGGCCGAGTACAAGGGCAAGTGCTACCTGCCGGTGTCCTCGAACCGGGGTCCACGCTTGCCTCAATCCGTCTCCCCGTGAGCTGAGGACGAATCCTCAGGACGAATCCTCTGACACCTTCTGCGGCGCCTTCTGCGGGACGAGAGTAGGAAGCGTCTCGTCCCCCTTGGCAACGTGACCTTCCCCTAACGCCCAGCGCACCGGCGCTTGTCAGGCCCATTGGGTATTCCCTCGGACTGGCGACCCATCAGGGGTGGCCGTCACCACGGGGAATTCCCATGAAGCTGGCCGGAGCGGTGGTGCTGTTGGTGCTCCTCACCGGATGCGCGACAACCCAGGGGACAGGAGGATCTGGCCCTTCGCGTCCACCACCGGGGGTCCAACCCGCGACGAAGAAGGAACTGCCGTGGTTGGACGTGCCGGGCGGGCGGATGAAGACGACGCTCTACTACGGCCCCTGGCAATGCCGCCGGGAGTTCATGAACGACTGCCAGATACAGTGTGCCGCTGAGGGATATCCGCTCAAGGGCCGCATGTGGCTGGCCGACTTCAAATTTGATTGGGAGGGAAGCCTCGTCCTCTTGCCCGTTCCCGTTCGGGCTGGGAGCCGCTTCGGCCTCTTCACTGCTGCTGCAACTACCCCGAGCTGTCAGCAGAGGAGAACGCAGCTCGCCGCAAGGAGTGGGAGAAGTTTCGAGAGTCCTACCGCGAGGGGTGGAGTGAAAAGTTCGGAAAGTGGCCCGAGGAGGGTGAAGTGTCTTGGCCGGGGCATCACATCCGGGACCTCAAACATGGAGGCAACCCGGTGGACCTCAGCAACATCTTTCCCGCGAAGCCGAGCGTCCACGACATCTACAACAGAGCGTACCCCGCTTGTTATGGCGGCCAGCCGCCCTGGAATACAGTGGGTCCCAACCTGCCCTATACGGACTGACGGATGACCACCCCCATGAGCCGCCTGCTCGAAGAGGTCTCCCGCGACCACTTCCCCCATCCCCCGGCCACACCTGAGGAGATCGAGGAGTTCGAGCGGTGGGTGGGCTGGAAGCTGGACCCCGACCTCCGGGCCTTCTACCTGCACTGCAATGGGGCCGAGTTGATCAAGCGGCTGCCCAACACCCCCTACCGCATCCTCCCGCTGTCGAAGATCGTCCGGGCTCGGGTGGCCATCTACGGCGAGGATGACGACCAGTGGGGCCCGGCCTCGGTGTACGCCATCTGCGACGTGCAGGACGGCAATTACGTGCTGGCAGACGTGGCCCGCCAGGAGAATGGCCGTTACCCCCTCGTTGACGGCTACCATGAGGCATGGCCCGACCCGAAGTACTGTAGGCCAGTCGCCAGTTCCTTCTCGGAATTTCTGGAGCAGGTGCTCCGGACTCGGCGCAACCTCTACTGGCTGGGGGAATGAGACCGTGGCCACGCCCATGAGCGACCTGCTCGAAGAGGTCTCCCGCGAGCCCTTCCCGCATCCCCCCGCCACGCCCGAAGAAATTGACGACGGGACGACAGTGTCGGACGGCCGGACGGCGGTGTCATAGCGCTTCCCAGTTGGGTTGAGCCCGTCCGGTGGGCTCTGTGCGAGCAACGCTATGGCACCTGACACCCAGCCTAGTCCCGTCTTGTCTCGAAGCCGGAGGTGACGACGCCAGCGTCGGTCTGGATGTAGGTCAGGTCCTCCCCGTTCTTCGTGACGAAGATGTCCCAGTGCGTAGTGCCTCCGAGGTTGTCGGTGAGCGTCAGGGTGCCGCTACAGTCGGGCTCGAGGGTGTAGGTGCCAGTGTAGACGATGCGCGTGAGCTCACCATTGGTACTGATGGTCGCCGAACCGGTAAGGGTCCCGTTCCCTTGGAAGAAATCATGACCGGCCTGTGAGAAGGGGACCCGCTCGGACCCGCTCACGATGTACCCATCGTTCGCATAGACGTACTTGCCCTTCAGCATGCGCGGCTTGCACTGGGAATTCGTCGAAGGCTCCACCGCGAGAGCCTCGCCAGATGCCTCGTGCGCAAGTCCCAGGAGACCAGCCGTGAGGACACTTCCCATGACGTACCATTGGATTCGCTTCATGCTCCCCCTCCTTCGTTTCGGGCCATCACGACCCGAAGCTCTGCAGGACGGAGAGTGGGCACAGCCCGGGTTCTCTCACATCGGACCTGGGTAGGTCTCGGCCGTGCAGTGATGGATTGCCGAGTACGGCGGCGAGCGGAGGAAGGCCTGGATGGACGCGGCCTCCAGCTGCCGCCATGCAGAGCTGGACGAATTCTCCGACGAAGGTGTCAGAGGATTCGGCGAGCTGAGGGCGAATCCTCTGACACCTTCTGCGCCCGACAAGCCCATCGGTTTGCGGCGGCTGTACAAATCCTCGCACCTTCTGCTGTACTCTCCCGGGATAGCTGACCCCTACGGAAGGAACCACCAATGGCTGCTCACGCTGAAGGAGATGGCTCCCGCTGGGTGAAGTGGGGGCTCACGGCGCTGGTTGGACTGCCACTGCTGTGCGGCGGATGCGGGCTCATGGGCTTCCTCTACGTGCGGAGCGAGAGCCCCTATGAAGATGCCATCGCGCGCACGACGGGCCACCGCAAGGTGATCCGGGCGCTCGGAGATCCGGTGAACGCCGACTTCCTGTTCAAGGGGCAGATGCGGTCAAAGGGGAATGACGGCATCGCCACGATGGAGATCGGACTGTCCGGCAGCAAACAGGACGGAACGCTCTACGTGAAGGGCGTGCAGACCAGCGGCGTGTGGGGTTTCAGCACGCTGAAGGTGGTGGCCAGCGACGGCACGGTCATCAACGTCGTGGGCGACTGAGAAGACAGTCCGCGCGGCAAAGGTGTCAGAGAATTCGAGCCCATTGCCAGGACAACACACAGTAGAAATTACATCTGATGGTAGATGTGACTGGGTGGCAACAGCCCACGCGGGAAGCGAACCGTCCATGGCCCAGATGGGCCCTCGTGCAAGAGGGAGAGCGGACGCGCGGTGGCGGTGAAGGACCCAAGCCAGGATGTCGTCGAGCACTCATGAGGCTGCCCGCGACCCTTCACCCGTAGTGAAATGTCTCACCACCCCGGCCGAGGCCCACGCCAACGCAACGTGTCATGGTCAGACATCGCGAGCCCGTGCGTGCCTTCACCTCGCACGGCTCGGATGCCGCATTGCGTCGGTTGATTTCACATTTCCCGGTACTGATTGCTGGTATAAAACATTTTTCTCCCGATTTACGGAGTGGTTCTCTTTTACAAGTTTTCACCAAAGGGTCTTGGATTATGAAAAATGGCAGGAGTGCCGCCTGGAAGCGGCTTTTGTTGGGAGGCAGCGTCTGGGCCTTGGCCCTGGGCGGGTCAGGCTGTGTGGTGGACGAAGCAGCCGAGCCCTCTGAATCCGCGGCGCTCCAGGGCGAGGCATCGCTCGAGTCCACGGGCTCCCGGACGCTCTCCATCGCGGGCCAGCCCTTCACCCTGTCGTGGGAGGATGACTTCGGTGGCAACCTCAACGGTGGCCAGCCCAAATCCTTCCTCAACACCACCTACTGGACGAAGGAGAACCTGGGCGTCAACTATGAGCAGCAGGCCTATACCAACCGGGAGTGTCCAGACCATCCCAACGACTGGAACTACTGTGTGGAGAACGGCAAGCTGACGCTGCTGGCGCGCAAGGAGCCGCTGGACTGCGTGGTCTGGCAGCAATGCACCTCCAGCAGCCAGTGCGGGACCAATGGCACCTGCGCGGCCACCGGCTACTGCGTGTACGACCAGAACAAGAACGGCGTCTTCGACCACGAGGAGTGCGCGCCCTTCAATGGTCTGGCCAATGCGCCGGCCAACGGCCAGCAGTACACCTCGGGCCGCATCAAGAGCGACGAGAAGATCGAGTTCCGCTACGGCTACATCGAGTTCCGCGCGCGCATGCCCTTCGCGGACCTGCCCGCCGGCGCCACACCTCCCAATGGCATGTGGCCCGCCATCTGGCTGCTCGGCGCCAACGGGGCCATCTCCAATGGCACCCGCGATGACAGCTCTGGCTGGCCCATGCAGGGTGAGATCGACATCATGGAGTACTCGCAGATCAAGGAGAACAAGACGCTCTTCCCCTCCAACGAGGCCATGGGTTTCAACGCGCTGTGGCGCGAGTACCCCGAGGCGGGCGAGATGGCGGCTGCTTCCGGTGGCTGGCAGGCGAACGCGTGCAGTGATTGGCCCAACCACGGTGACGCCAAGTGCGACGGGGACGAGGGTGGCGCGCGGGTGCAGTGGCCAGGCAGGACGATTGACTATCACCAGTGGCACACTTTTGGTTTTCTCTGGGATGAAAGCGCTTTCAAAATCTACATCGACAACATGCCGCAGAATGGCGGCACGCCCGTGGGGACGTTCTCCCTCGGGGACGGCGCGACCGAGTTCCGCCAGCCGATGTACCTCATCATGAACAACGCCGTGGGAGGCGAGCTGGGGTGTCTGGGCTGGTCCGGCCGCGCCTGCACCACCAGCGCGCAGTGCGCCAATGGCGCGGCGTGCTCGGGCGGCAAGTGCCAGGAGACCCCGAGCTCGTGCATCAACGTCGACTGGGCCAACCAGGGCGCCATGGCCAAGCTCGAGGTGGACTACGTGCGCTGGTACCACCGCAACTCGGGCTACGCGCAGGCCAGCCGCGCGGCCTGCCAGGACAGCGATGGCAACGGCACGGCCGACAACATCATCCGCAACTGTGGCTTCAACGAGGACTACACCTACCACCGCAGCGACCTCTTCTTCGAGGGCGGTCAGGGCCTCACCGACATCAACAACGAGGGCGGGACGCGCGGCTACGTGCAGTGGGTGCGCATCGACAATGGCGGCTCGCAGCCCTACAGCGTGCAGATCCGTCAGGAGGGCTTCCAGCTCAACGCGGGCACCTCGTACAAGTGGAAGGTGGACCTGAAGTCGAGCGTGGCTCGCACCCTCCCCATCAAGATTGCCCAGGCGCATTCCCCGTGGAACTCCATCGCGAGCTTCAACTGCAACGTGGGCACCGGCTGGACCACGTGCACCGGCCCGAACTTCACCCCCACCGCCACGGACACCTACAAGTTCGAGATCGACGCGGGTGGCAGCGCGTACAACAACACCCAGGTGTGGGTGGATGACATGTACCTGGGCACGACCACCAATGCCTGCCAGCCCGAGTGCACGGGCAAGCTGTGTGGCAGCGACGGATGCGGTGGCACCTGCGGCTCGTGCCTCTCGGGGACGACCTGCTCGAGCTGGGGCCAGTGCACCGCGTCCACGAGCACCTGCACGCCGGCGTGCTCCGGCAAGGTGTGTGGCAGCGATGGGTGCGGCGGCACCTGCGGCACCTGCGCCTCGGGTCAGAGCTGCAACACCTCCGGTCAGTGCGTCCCCAACACCTGCACGCCGGCGTGCTCCGGCAAGGTGTGTGGCAGCGATGGGTGCGGTGGCACCTGCGGCACCTGCGCCTCGGGTCAGAGCTGCAACAGCTCCGGCCAGTGCGTCAGCTCCACCCCCACGCCCGTGCGCCTGGAGGCCGAGAACGCCACGCTGACGGGCTGCTTCGCCGAGGCGGCGGGTGACAGCGGAGGCAAGGTCGTGGCCTTCGAGGGCGGCGACACCATCTGCTGGAGCAATGTGAGCCTGACGGGCTTCACCTCCGCCACGGCGCACGTGGGCGCTCCCTACTCCGGTGGCCAGGCGCAACTGAAGTTCAACGGCACCGTCCTCGGCACGCTCACCCTGAGCACCGCCACGGGAGGCTGGAGCAGCCCCAACCTGACGAACATCTCCACCGCGATCGCCTCGAGCGGTACCGGCACGCTCTGCCTGTCGGGCGTCACGCACCCGAACGGGTGGATCTACTCGGTGGACTACCTGGACCTGAAGTAGTCGGTCAGGCGCGAGCGAGCCCCCTCCCATGTAAGTCATGGGAGGGGGCCTGCTCGTCGTGAATGCCGTTGCAGTACAGCAGTCGGTCGTCAATCAACTCCTAGCCTCTCTATTTCCATGAATCCAATTCCTCATCTCGTCCAGAGCGCGCGAAGCGCCTGGAGTCGGTGGGCGTGTGCCTACACGAGCGCGATGCTCGTGGTCCTGGTGGCGTTCTCGCCACTGGCCGCACAGGCTCAAGTCAATCTCGCCAAGGGCAGGCCCGTCACGGTGTCCTCGTCCGATGGCGTGTTCACGGGTCCCTCGGCCGTCGACGGAGACGCCGGCACCCGGTGGAGCAGTGGCTTCACCGACAACGAGTGGATTTCCGTCGATCTCGGGGCCACCACCACCATCAGCCGGGTGCTGCTCAACTGGGAGACCGCCTACGGCAAGAACTACAAGATCCAGGTCTCCAATGATGGGACGAACTGGACGGACGTGGCCACCGTCACCAATGGAGATGGCGGAATCGATGACCTGACCGTGTCCGGCAGCGGCCGTTACGTCCGCATGCTCGGAGTGCTGCGCGCCATCGGCTACGGCTACTCGCTGTGGGAGCTCGAAATCTACGGCAGCGGCGGCTCCACCTCGACAGACCTGGCCAAGGGCCGGCCCGCCACGTCCTCGAGCATCGAGAACAACGATGTCAACCTCGGGCCTGGCTATGCGTTCGACGGCAACGCCGGCACGCGCTGGTCCTCCGCCGCGGCCGACCCCCAGTGGATCCGCGTGGACCTGGGCTCGTCGCAACAGATTGGCCAGGTGGTGCTCGACTGGGAGGGCGCCTACGCCAAGACGTACACCATCGACGGCTCCAACGATGACGTGAACTGGACCACCCTGGCCTCCGTCACCAACGGCACGCTGGGCCGCAAGGAGATTTCCGTCTCGGGCACCGTGCGCTATGTGCGCATGCGCGGCACCGAGCGCGGCACGGGCTATGGCTACTCGCTCTGGTCCTTCGAGGTCTACAAGTCTGGCGGTGGCACCACGCCTCCGCCGCAGACGACCAACCAGACCATCAAGCTGTCGTTCCCGGACCTTCCCTACGCGAAGATCAACGTCTCGCCCACGCCGCTCAACGTCACCCCCGTTCCGGAAGAGGGCTTCGCGACCCCGTCCGTGCGCAACCAGGGCGTCTACACCTACCAACTCACCTTCCCGCCCAACACCACGGTGACGATGTCCAAGAACCAGTACTCGCCCGCCACGCCCAACACGGACATCCGCCTGGTGGTCACCTCGAGCTCGGGTACCCAGAGCGCGCAGTCCGTCACGGCGCTCGCCGTGCAGGACGCGGTGTGGCAGGTGGAGATCTACTCCACGGGAGGCGGAGGCGGTCCCACCGGGCCCATCATCCCCGACCCGTACGTGGCTCCGGCCCCGCCCGCCATCAACGGCGCCTTCGCGGTGAACTCCCCGGCGGACGGAGCGGTCATCACCAACACCCGCCGCCCCACCCTCACGTGGGCCGCCGTCACCGGCGCCAGCAGCTACAAGGTCTACGTCAACATCACGCGCAACGACTATGACTGGATGGCCAACGGCAGCCTGCTCGACCGCTTCACCGAGATGGGCACCGTCACCGGCACCTCCTTCACCCTCAACCAGGACCTGTCCGATCGCTGGACATACAAGTGGTACGTCGTGGCCCAGCTGTCGGGCGGGGGCACAAGCCGCTCCAACCTGCGCACCTTCAGCGTCTACCTGCCCAAGGTCGAGACCGCCGCCGACGGCGTCAATCTCATCAACGGCATGCGCGACCTGAACAAGAACGGCACCATCGAGCCGTACGAGGACTGGCACAACACGCCCGCCGTGCGAGTCAACGACCTGATCGGCCGGATGACGCTGCACGAGAAGGCCCTGCAGCTGTTCTTCAACGCCCAGGCGTACACCGGCGCGGGCTTCCAGATGGGTCCCCTGTCCACGTCTGACATCGTCACCTTCCAGACGGCCGCCTCGCAGACGCGTCTGGGTATTCCCATCATCGACGCGGGTGACTCCATCCACGGCTTCAAGACGAGCTGGCCCACGCAACCGGGCCTGGCCGCCTCGCGCAACCCGCAGAACGCCTGGGAGATGGGTGACATGCAGCGGCGCGAGCAGATCGCCGTGGGCAGCCGCGGCACCCTGTCGCCGCTCGCCGAGGTGGGCACCAAGGTGCTCTACCCTCGCATCCAGGAAGGCAACGGCGAGGACGCCGACCTGGCCGCCGGCCTCACGCGCGCCCTCATCGCCGGCCTGCAGGGCGGTCCTGAAATCAACCCGGACTCCGTCTGGGTCACCACCAAGCACTGGCCGGGCCAGGGCGCCGGTGGCGAGGGCGGTATCGTCTACGACGGCACCACCATCCACTACCACATGCGTCCGTGGCACGCCGCCATCGAGGCCGGCACCGCCGGCATCATGCCGGGCTACGCGGGCAGCTCGCTGCTCGGTCCCGAGGGCGGTGGCGCCGGTGACAACCCGGGCATCATCAAGTACCTGCGCCAGAACCTGGGCTACACCGGCGTCATCTGCACGGACTGGCTGCCCGATAGCGCCTGGATTGGCGCGGCCAACGCCGGCTCGGACGTGATGGGCGGTGCCAACCCCGGAGCCATGGGCAACTTCGAGACGGCCGTCCCCCTCAGCCGCCTGGATGAGGCTGTCCGCCGCGTGCTGGATTTGAAGTTCCGCATGGGCCTGTTCGAGGACCCGTTCCGCATGGGCCCCTCGGGCACCTCCGAATGGCACACCACGAACAACAAGTTCCTGGCCCGCCGCGCCTCCCAGGAGTCGATGACGCTGCTCAAGAACGATGGCGCCCTGCCGCTGCGTCTGGCCGCGGGCGCGAAGCTCGTCATCGCCGGCCCTCGCGCCGACGATCCCGCGGGCATGGTCACCTGGCGCTCGGACTTCCACGGCACCGAGTTCGGTGACCCGACCATCTACGCGGCCGTCAAGGCTCGCGCGGAGGCCGCCGGCATCACCGTCTACAAGGACGCCGCTCCCGCGGGTGTGACTCCCGATGCCGCCATCGTGGTGGTGGGCGAGAGCTACTACACCCACGGCACCGAGTGGGACAAGGAGAAGCCCTACCTGCCGGGTGACCCCATCGGCCCCGCGCACGACGCGAAGTGGGGTGACCAGTACAGCGTCATCACGGGCTTCAAGTCGAAGGGCATCCCCACCACCACGGTGCTCATCCTGCCGCGGCCCTACATCCTGACCAACGTGGTGGCGCAGACCAACGCGCTGCTCGTGGCCTACCGTCCGGGTGACATGGGTGGCTACGCGGTGGCGGACGTGCTGTTCGGCGACGTGCTGCCCCGCGGCCAGCTGCCCTGGCAGCTGCCTCGCTCCATGAGCCAGATTGGCACCGACGTGCCGACCGACCAGTTGGAGAAGTGGGACATTCCGTTCGACCTCGGCGCCACCGATGCCGAGCGCGCCACCATCCGTCAGAAGATCGCCAACGGCGAGCACATCCTGCCCGTCTACGGCAACCCGCTCTTCCAGTACGGCGCGGGCATCCAGGGCTTCGGTCTGAGCGACTCCACGCCGCCCACGGCCTTCACCCTCCAGACGCCCGCCAACGGCGCCACCCTCACCGGCACGCGGCCTCCGTTCGCGTGGACGGCGAGCAGCGATCCGCAGACCGGCATCCAGCGCTACGAGCTCTACATCGACGGCATCCTCATCCCGTCGGCCACGGGCAAGAACACCTCCGCGGCCGTCGAGGGCCTGTCGCTCGCCAATGGCACCCACTCCTGGTTCGTGAAGGCCTACAACTGGGCCAACGGGGTCACCACCTCGGCCACGTTCAGCTTCACGCTCAACGACACCACGCCGCCCGCGGCCTTCTCCGCGCTCATCCCGGCGGCGGGCGCCACCGGCGTCGGGGACCCCACCTGGTTCTACTGGGAGCAGACCACCGACGTGGGCGCCGGCGTCTCCAAGTACGTCCTCATCGTGGACAACGCGGATCGCACCCCCGCCATCACCAGCACCACGTACAAGGGCTCGAACACCAACCTGTCGCTCGGCCGCAACGCGACCGCCACCTCGGTCGAGTTCGGCACCCCCAATGACGCGATCGATGGCAACCCCGCCACGCGCTGGTCCAGCCTCGGCACCGGCACCAGCCCGGACACCGCCACTTTCACCGTGGACCTGGGCGCCGTCTATTCCATCAAGCGCGTGGTGCTCAGCTGGGAGGCCGCGTATGGCATCAAGTACGTCATCGAGACCTCGCTGGATGGCACCAACTGGAAGGCGCTCTACACGGAGAACGCCGGTAACGGAGGCATCGACGACCTCATCGGCTTGAGCGGCGTGGGCCAGTACGTGCGGATGCGCGGTGTCCAGCGCGCCACCGTGTATGGGTACTCGCTGTGGGAGTTCGAGGTGTACGGCGTGGGCACGGAGAAGACCTCCGTCTCCGGGCTCGCCACGGGGGCTCACACCTGGCGCGTCCGCGCGGTGGATGGCGCGAACAACACCACGCTGTCCAGCGGACCCATCTCCTTCACGAAGTAGTCCTCGTCGAAGGCGCGGTGCGTTGAAGTGACGGGGGCGGCCCACGGACGGGCCGCCCCTTTTCCTTTCTTCCGCCGCGAGGCGCCCGTCTGGGGTAGATTATGCGGGCAACCCCCACCTGGAGTGTGCATGCGCAACGTGATGAAGCAGCTCGGTATGGGTCTCGGCCTCCTCTTCTCCATGGGTACCGCGTCGACGGCCCTCGCCTACCCGCCGCAGTGCATGGATATCTGCTCGTGCGCCAGCAGCTGTACCGCGCCTTGCTACCAGGGCACCTTCCGGACCACCTGTTCGGATGAGATCTGCAAGGATTACTGTCGGGGCACCGCCCCCCAGGCCTCGCTCTCCTCCACCCAGGAGCAGAAGGACGCCCAGGAGCAGCAGGACGCCTCCGAGAACGTCTGCAGCGAGCAGGCTGAGCAGTCCGCTTCCGTGAAGAGCTGAGTCCACGCCTCACACGAGGCCTGCTCGGAACCCATACCGAGCAGGCCTTGCGAGCAGGCACGCGCCAGGGGCGCTCCAGTGGCTCTGACGCCGCGTGTTAAGCTCCCCGTCCGTGGAACTCCTCACGACCCTTCGTCTTCTCCTGGCCGTCCTGCTCTTTGGAGTGGGGCTGCTGGGCCTCTTCAAGGCTCCGCTGGGCTCTCTCTGGAAACCGGCCGTGGCCGCGACCGAGTGGGGCCATGTGCTGGCCGTCGGTCCTCTCCTCGTATTGCTGCTGCCCGGTGGGGCTGGTGTCAGCGATCGCATCGCGTCCGGCCTGGCGGTGCTCGCCGCACTCCTCCTGCTCTCCTCGTTGGGGCGGGCCTTCGGGTACGTGAAGGGGTTGGAGACGAGCTTCGCGCGGACCTTCGGTCCCATCCAGCCCCCTGCCCCGCCCGAGGCTCCGGCACGGCCCGCGCCGCTCGTCCTGGGCGATCTCCTCTCGATTTCCACCCCCGCGGTGGTCCCCACTCGGCACCTCTACCGGGAGATCGACGGCCAGGCCCTGCACCTGGACGTGTACCGGAGCGCCGGGGCCACCCAGCCCCAGCCGCTCGTGGTGGTCATCCACGGGGGCTCCTGGAACAGCGGGGACAGCACCCAGCTCGCCTGGCTGAACGGCTATCTCGCCGCGCGAGGCCTCACCGTCGCGGCCATCAACTACCGGCTCGCGCCCCGCCACACCTTCCCGGCCCAGCCCGACGACGTGCGCGCCGCCGTGAAGTGGCTGCAGGAGAACGCCTCGCGTCTGGGGATTGATGCCACCCGCATTGCGTTCCTCGGACGCTCCGCGGGAGGCCAGCTCGCGCTGCTGGCGGCCTACACCCTCCAGGAGCCGGCGATCCGCGCGGTCGTCGCGCTGTATCCGCCCACGGACCTCAACTGGGGCTGGGTCAACCCCACCAACCCCCTGGTGATGGACAGCCCGAAAACATTGAGCGAGTACCTCGGAGGAACGCCCGCCCAGGTCCAGGAGCGCTTCGACGCCGGTTCGCCCATCGACTTCGTGAACCCGGAAACGCCGCCCACGCTGCTCATCCATGGGACTCGGGACGAGCTGGTCTTCGCCGAGCAGAGCCGGCGACTCGCCCGGCGTCTGGAGCAGGCCCGCGTGCCCCACCTGTGCCTCGAGCTCCCGTGGGGCACGCATGGCTGCGACGCCAACCCCGCGGGCCCGGGAGGGCAGATCACCACCTGGGCCGTGGAGCGCTTCCTCGCCGCCGCGTTCCAGGACGCTCCGCCGAGACCTTGAAAGACTTTTCCGCGCCCTGAAAGAGGGGGTCGAGTCCTCCCTCTTTCGGGTGAGCGTTTTCATGGGCTTTCGAGTCTTTCTTCCCAAGCCGCGACCCTCTACCCTGGCAGTCGTGGACGGAACACATGGGCCTCACATAATGACAAACTGAAGACACCAACCATGGGCTTCCGGATTCGCTGATTTCGAGATTCATTGCCACACGGCGTCATCGATGACACGTTGCAGGAAACCTGCTCCCCCAAGCGAGGTCACACCATGCCCAAAGGTATCAGCGGCAGCAACAAGCCCTTGCCGTCCTCCGTCAAGCTCACGGACAACAAGAAGTATGGCATCTACCCGGAGGATGCGAAGAATGTAGACAAGAAGACGAAGGCCTCGCTCTTCGTCAACACCAAGGTCGAGGGTGACAAATTCCAGGGTCTCGGGAATGAGAAGCCGAGCCCCACGACCTACACCCACGGAACGGACTCCTTCGAGCGCTATCAGTTCCAGAAGGGTGTGAAGGACTGCGCGCACAACGCCGAGGAGTTCCAGCACGGCAAGCCCCTGGCCACCAAGCATGCGAACAATGAGTACACCCTCGCCAGCAAGGAGACGGTGACGGGCCAGGTGTTTGGCTATTCCGACGCCGACAACATCGGGGTGTCCAAGCAGGCCAAGAAGAAGGACTCCACGGCCGTCAATCACGGCGCGGATCCCAAGCCCGGCGAGTCCTATGGGATCATCCGGCAACACGCGCCGGGCGAGAATCAGTCGCCCTTCCACTTCGCGCCCGTCGTGGCCAAGGATGGGAAGCAGACCATCACCGCGGAGCAGACCGCGGGAACCACGGATGCCACGGCTCGAAACACCTACCCGACCATGGACATGTACCGCGTGGGTGACAAGAATGAGTCTTTCAAGGCTCGCTATGGCACCGCGGATGGCTATGGGAAGGACTCCGTCGTCGTGACCACCCAGAAGTGGGGCCCGCAGAAATTCCAGGACGGCGATGACAAACCGGATGCGGAGCAGCCCCCGTCCAAGAAGCAGAGGACCGAGTAATCCCTTTCGCCTGCCCTGAGCGCGGTTGACGGCCCGCCATCATGAGCGCCATAACCCGCTCATGATGATTTCCCCGCGTAGGTGGATGTTCCTGTTTTCCCTGTCCGCCCTGTCGCTGGCGGACGGGGCGGCCGCCGCCAGCCTGAGCTCCGCGTCGTCCACCGTCTTCACCGTTCCCAACGGGACGTTCGAGACGCCCGCCCTCCCGGCATCGCCCGGGTACCAGTACGCCCCCTCCGGAAGCGGATGGACGCTCGTCAACGGCGCCGGCCTCACCCGGAACGCCACCGCGTTCACCTCGGGCAACCCGAACGCTCCGGAAGGCGCCCAGGTGCTCTTCCTCCAGGGAGCGGGCTCCGCTTCGCGGACCCTCAATTTCGCGGCGGGCTACTACATCTTCAGCTTCGCCGCGGCGCAGCGTGGAAACCCCCTCAACACCCAGCGAGTCGAGCTCCGCATCGACGGGGGAGTCATCCAGGGGTTCACCCCCACCGGAACCGCCTACCAGCGCTTCAGCTCGAGCGCGGTGCTGCTGTCCTCCGGCCCCCACTCCATCGAGCTGCTCGGGCTCAACCCCCAGGGCGGCGACAACACCGCCTTCGTGGACGACCTCACGGCGACGCGCCTCAGGGAGCTCGGCATCAGCGGATTCGAGTCCCCGGCCCTCCCCGCCTCCCCCGGGTACGCCTACGCCCCGCCGGGCGGGCCGTGGACCTTCAACGGGCTCAGCGGCCTCAGCCGCAACGCCAGCGGGTTCACGGCCGCCAATCCCGCTGCGCCGGAGGGCAGTCAGGTCCTCTTCCTCCAGGGCGCCTCCACGGCCTCCATCCCCGTCACCATCCCGCGCAGCGGCTATTACCGATTCCGCATCAAGGCCGCCCTCCGCGCCAACGACCCGACCCAGCCGCCGGCCAAGAACATCCGCATCACCATCGGCGGCACCCAGGCCGGCGAGTTCCGCCTCGCCAGCACCCAGTACCTCGAGCAGCTCTCGGCCGCGCTCTACCTGGACGCGGGCGCCACCACGGTGAGCCTGACCGGCGTGGACACGGCGCCCGGAGACCACACGGGGCTGGTGGATGACCTCCGGATGGAGATGCTCCACGACTGGCAGGACCCGTACGTCTGGGGCGGCGCGGTGCCCGGCGCCAACGACGATGCCACCGTGAGCGCCGGCAGCGCCGTCTGTCTTCAGGGGACGCTCGCTCCGAAGAGCATCACCGTGAGCGGCGAGCTGCTCGGCGCCCAGAACCGGAACGTGGCCGTCACCACCAAATATGTGATGGTGATGGGCAGTGGCTCCCGGCTCGAGCTGGGACAGGAGCTCACGCCCTATCCGGGCTCCGCCGTCTTCACCCTCAACGCCACACCGGCCGATCCCGACATCATGGGGATGGGCAACAAGTTCATCGGCGCCATGGGCACCGGCACCCTCCACCTCCACGGCCTGGAGCGCGTGAGCTGGACACAGCTCGGCGCGAACGTGAGCGCGGGGAGCTCCACCGTGGTCCTGAAGGAGCCCGTGGACTGGCAGCCGGGTGACAGCATCGTGATCGTCTCCAGCCACCGCAACTGGAACGAGGCCGAGCAGAGGACCATCACGTCCGTCCTCTCGGGCAACACGACACTCACGCTGGACAGCCCGCTCGCGTACTCACACACCGGCGTGGTGAAGAACTACACCGACGGCTCGCGCACCTGGACCGCGGACCTGCGCGCCCAGGTGGGGCTGCTCACGCACAACATCCGGGTGCAGGGCGATGCGGCGTCCGCGTCCTCCGGCGGGTTCGGCGGACACGTGATGATCATGGACAACTCGGCGGCGTACTTCAGCGGGGTCGAGCTCTTCAACATGGGCCAGAAGGCGCGCCTCGGGCGCTACCCGTTCCACTGGCACATGCTGGGCAGCGTGGGGGCGGGCCAGTACTTCAAGAGCTCCAGCATTCACCAGTCCTACAACCGGGCCATCACCATCCACGGCACCGAGAGCACATTGGTCGAGAACAACTTCTTCTATGACCACATCGGGCATGGCGTGTTCCTGGAGGACGGCAGCGAGCGCTTCAACGTCATCAAGAAGAACGTGACCCTGCTCACCAAACGCCCCGCGCCTGGCGAGGAAGTCACGCCGTCCGACAACCAGTTCAACCAGGTCCAGAACCGCAGCCCGGCCAGCTATTGGATTACCAATCCCCAGAACACGTTCGAGGACAACGTCGCGGCGGGCACCGAGGGGACCGGATTCTGGTTCGCGCTCCCGGACCGCCCGCTGGGATTGTCCGCGACCGACCCGCGCTTCTCGTCGATGCGACCCAACACGCTCCCGATGATCTCCTTCAAGGGAAACAGCGCCCACAGCACCATGAGCGGGTTCGACATCTTCGACGGGCTGGATGCCAACCACTCCATCCTCCCGAACCTGGGCTGGTCGGACACCGCCCCCCACCTCATCGAGAACAGCACGTGGTATGCGAACGAGCTGGCCCTCTACACGGGGATCGGCGCCGGCGGCCCGTCCGACAACCTCATCTTCCGCAACAACGTCCTGGTCGAGAACACGGTCGGCACCATGCTGGCCAGCTACAGCATCGTCGACCAGAGCGTGTTCGTGGCCAACTCCGGTGAGAACCTCACTGGAGACACCCGCTACGCCTACCGCGTGTATGACGGCGCGGGCCAGGTCCGGGACTCCCACTTCATCGGGTGGGACGCCCCCAACGCCAATTTCCTGCTCAACACGGGCGCCGCCACCAAGCACCCCAATCACAACTTCACTGGGAACACGATGTCTCCCGCCAGCCCGCCGCGCACGAGCCTGGAGGACTTCGACATCCGCCCCGTTCCGGACGCGCACGCCAACCACCCCGGACACCCGCGGTACTGGTCCATCGTGCTCCGAGACGTCACTGGCGGCATCAGCGGCAAGGCCAACACGTCCATCGTGTCCAACCACCCGTTCCTGCGGGTCGGAGACGAGTACCGTCCGCCGAACTGGGAGCGCGCGTACCGGAGCGACCACCGGTTCGCCCTGTCGCGGCTCACCTACGGCGTGCCGTTCGAGCAGACGCCCAACATCACCTGCACGCGAGAGAAGGCGGGAACGGCCCCCGTCAGCGTCTTCTACATCGGCGTGGACGGCTACCACGAGTGGCACCAGCTCCCGTTCCTCGTCAGCGAAGGCTTTGAATACACCTATGCATACGAGTCCCTCCCCGCCGTGAAGGCGGTGACGATGAACATGGAGGACGCCACCGCGGGCGACAGTTACATCGCCCACTTCAAGGACTTCGGGAAGCTGGGGGGCGTCACGCTCTCCTCGAGCCAGAGCAGCTTCTCCGCCCACTCCTCCCTCGCCAGCCTGCGCGGCTCCGCCACCTCGGGCTACTACCTGCAGCCGGGCGGCGACCTCTCCATCAAGGCGATCGCCACCGGCAAGAACCAGTCCTTCACCATCCGATGGACCACGGACTTCGCGGTGCCACCGCTCGACACGGACGGAGACCAGATGACGGACTCCGCCGAGATCAGCTCGTCGCGGCATCCCTTCGACGCCGCCGACCTCGGGGCGGAGTTCGCCACACCCGGAGGATTCGAGGGCTGGACGGCGTTCGGCAACATCACCGGACAAGCGGTGTCCGGCGGCGTGCTGAGCGGCACCTCCTCCGGCAACGGCGACGCGCAGATGGTGAACAGCGCCTACAACTTCAGCGCCAGCCGCGTGCCGAAGCTCCAGGTGCGCATGAGGGCCTCCCAGAACACCGGCGTCCAGATCTTCTTCGCCACCGGCACCCAGCCCGGTTTCTCAGCCACGCGCGTGGCCAGCGCGGCCTATACCGGCAACGGCGATTACCAGACACTCACCTTCGACATGGCGGGCCAGGCCGATTGGACCGGGACCATCACCGATCTCCGCCTCGACCCGGTGTCGGGGTTGGGCATCCAGTTCGACATCGACTGGATCCGCGGGCCGGGGATGTAGCCGTCCACCGCCCGAACTGGCTTGCCGGACGCCTCCAGCGGCGGGTTCGATTCCCGCCACCTCCACACTCAGAAGCTCAGCAATCCCGAGGGGTTGCTGGGCTTTTTCTTTGCCCTCGTTTCCGCATGTGCCCTCAGTGTGCCCCTTCGGTGCTTCTGGCCGGAGCGGCTTGGAGATGGGGCACAGGAAGGTCGAGCTGCTGCACGGCGCTCGCCCGTACCTCGGGGGACAGGTGGGCATAGCGCTCTGTCATCTCGATGGTCGCGTGCCCCATCAGCTCCTGGATCGCCTTGAGCGGCACGCCACGCATCGCGAGATGGCTCCCGTAGGTGTGCCGCAGGTCGTGCCACCCGATGCGGCCCTGCTCGCGGCAGATGTCCGCCTCGCGCAGCGCCCGCTCCAGAGGGCCCTTCATGGTCCCGTTCGTGTGTGGCTGCCCGTCCGCCTGACAGAACACGTAGGGACCGCGCAGGTGCCGGTGTGCCTTGAGCGCTTCCAGGGCCGAGCCCGGGAGATCGACCGTCCGCTCGCGCCCGCCCTTGGGAAGCCCCGTCACCCCGCGCCAGATGGTACGCCGGACGTGCAGCTTGCCGCGCTGCAAGTCCACGTCGCCCCACTGGAGCCCGATCAGCTCGCCTTGCCGCAGTCCCGTCTTCAACGCCACGAGCACAACCGGGCGCCAGTCAGGGGCCGCAGCGGCGACCACCCGCTCGGCTTCCTCAAAGCTGAGAAAGTCAAACGCCGCCTTCGCAGTCTTGAAGAGCTTGACGCGCGGAACGTGCGTGATGATGCCGTGCTCCTGTGCGAGCGACAGCATCTTGCGGAGCACCGTTAGCGCGTTGTTGATGGTCTTGAGGCTCAGAAGCGCGGGCTGGATGTCCTTACGCTTGCGAAGGGCTGCCTTCGTGGGGGCATCCTTCCGGGCACGGGCTCCCGACGTCTTCTTGCGCATAGCCGCTTTGAAATCCTCGATCTCAGCCAGACCGATGGAGTCCAACGGCATACGGCCAAGAGCCGGAATGACGTGCTGAGCGAGGATTTGGCGCTTGGAGACAACGCTTGAATATTTGTTGTTGTTCTCGCTGTACGTGAGGAAGCGCGGGACAAACTCTTCAACCGTAGGAACCCGGCCCGCCTCGCTCTGACTCTCCTTCCCGAAGGAACCCGTGAGGAGTGCGTGTCTAACCTGACGCTCGTATTCCTCAGCGCCCCGGCGGGTGTTGATGGGCGATGCCTTGCGCACGCGCTCCACCCTCCCGCTCGGGTGCTGATACTTGACGTCAATGGTCCACGCCTCTTCCACTTTGCCTTCCTTCGTCTTCCACTGCCGCAGTCTGACGCTCATGGTTTCTTTCCAAGCGCGGGACTGCTGTTACCCGGCGTCCAGGATAGCAGAACGCTCCGGCGAAGTCGGACGGATCGACCAAGGTGGACCGCCCCCGGCACCTCACCGCGCCGGATCGACTCGTAGAGAGTTTTCCGGTTCACGCGCAGCAAAGCTGCGGCCTCGTCAACCGTGAGGAATTCGGGCCCGGTAGTGACTTCTCCCGTGGGCATGGTCATCGCGTGTCTCCGCTCCCGCCGTTGGGCGTTCGCGGGGCGGCATGGGCTCGGCGGACGTGTGCGCGGCGCTTGCGCTCGCACCGGGCACGCCACGGGCTCCCGAAAGAGGAACGACCTTCGCTGCCTGCGGCGTTGCGTCGTTGCCCATCTGGTGCCAGGGCGGCAGCCAGCCCCGAGCCTTGTTGTCGCGATGCTCAATCCAGCCCGCCGCCTTCAACGCGGCCAGGAAGGTTCTCTTCTGCGGCGGATGCTTCTGGCCCACCACGCGACAGAAGCCACAGACCGCCGCGTACAGCGCATCGTTCGTGAACGCCTTGGTCTTGCCCACCATCGCGCCGTTGCCCCGGTGCATCACGTTGGCCTGCGGGCTACTCGACGCGCAATCGCGGATCTGCGCATCTGGCTCAGGGCTCTCACTGAGTTCGCGCAGGAATTGCTCGGTCACCGGCTCGCTGAGTTGCTGAAGCTCCTCGCGGGAGGTGTTCGCGTGTGGCCTGCGGACTCGGGGCAAGTCCACCTCACGCGAGCCCATCGTATGAGCGAAGGCGGCGATCTGACGCATGAACTCGGGCGTGAAGGCGTCGTCCTCCCCCGGCGAGTGCAGCGACTCCAAGAATTCCCGATGTGTCATGCCGAGGTCGGGATGCTCGTGCTCGGTGGGCTTGGCTTTGTTGTGAAACACGGTCCAGCGGCGGTCGGCCTCCTCGATTTCGATGGGCTTCGTTCGGTTGGTAGCGGCGAGCAGCGCGGCGCGGTTGGCCGCTGGCGTTCGGGCAACGCCCTTGCTCTCCAGGAAGACTTCGCTATCTGTGATTGTCGCCTTGAGCCCGTCCCCGAGTGAGCCGCCGCGCCTGTGGTTATCGAGCAGCTCGTTGGCGAAAATGAGCAGCTTTGTCGCGAAGTGGAGGTTGTAGGGCTTGGCCAAGTCCGACTCGCCAATCTGAACGCAGTTGGAGGGCCCGAGCAGGTGAGCGAGCACGCGATAGAGCACGTTCTTTCCCGAGCCCGGGGGCCCTTGCAGAAGGATGGCGGTGCCCGGCCTGGAGCCGGGACGCTGGACCTTGAACGCGATCCAGTTGAGCAGCCAATCGAGCCCGGCTTCGTCTTCGGCGAGCCAGAGCAGGACGCGACGCACAGCGGGCCACTCACCCAGCACCGGCACGAGCGAGGGGGCCTCCCAGGTGTTGACCGCAAGCGTCCCATCCCCACGCATGAGGAGATCGGGAGCGTTCGGCCTGCACTCAATGGCCATGACGCCCGCGCAGAGGTCCGGCACGTTCGGCGAGGCGACCAACGGGCTGACTCCGCGTGGCCATGTGTCGCGCGGGGCCAACAGCCCGCGAAGGATCAGGTAGTCCTCGGCAGCCTTCTGCGTCAGGAACTCCGAGGCGAAGCCGTGCCCATCGTGGCGCCGTGCAAGGTAGCGCTCCAGCGGAACGACCTTCACGAGCGGCAGCTTGGCAACGTGGGCAAGTGCCGCTTCCACGTCGGCTGCGTTGGCCAGCGTGTCACCGGGATTGATGCTCGTGCTCATTGCGTGCCTCCGTTTCCGTGGCCCGAGGTGGCCGCCAGCTCCAGCACCCGACGCCATTGCGCGTGAGCCGCTTCCCGTTGGGCTGCTTTCTGGTGGTCCCATTGCGTGAGCTTGGCGCGAGCCCCGCGCAGCCCTCGCAGCGCTTCGCCCCACACGTCACGGGAGGGCTCCACCCGCGCGAGCGCATCGAGGGAGCGGCGCGCAATCTCAAGAAGGCTCGCCGAACTCTCGTCAGGCTCGGCAACGCGGGCGAGCATTGCCGTCAGCTTGTTGATGCCGAGGTGTCGCTGCCCGTCGAGCATGAGCACTTCGCCCGCGTCCACCTGGGAGAGAACCGTCACGGCATCAGGACGCTTGAAGCGCCGCAGCCGCACGCGCACGGCGTGGGGGTCTGCCGCCCGCGAGCCGTCCACCTGCTCTTCGCTGGGCCGCTCGGCGTAGCTCGCGAAAGGCTCCCGCAGCAGGGGGCCGAACTCGGCCTGTACGTCAATCGGCTGGCCCTGGTGATGCTCGGGGGCTGGACGTGGGAGCACGTTGGACGGATCCCAGCTTGGCAGGTAGTAGAGCCGAGCAACGTCCTTGCAGGACGCATCGGCCTTCAACGCCGCTTCCGTCAGATCGCCGAGCCCCACGCATTGCATGAGGCGCGGCCACAGACGCTCCGACCATCGGCTCGCCGAGCCCACGGGCACTGGCTCACTGAACGGGAAGACGACGCGGTAGCGGATGGGCTTCGCGGTGCGCCCGTAGGAGTGCGTCGGGTAGGCGAGGAACCACAGCCCACGACGGCGCAGGCTGGCGAGCCACGCATCCAACGCGGCCTGTGTCTCGCCGTCGAAGTCCACGATGGCCAGGGTGACGTGAGCGAAGTTCGCGTTTCGGCGGTAGGGGGCTGTCGTGGGTTGCCCGTCCTTGCCCTCGTAGAGCCCATCAGCGCGGGGCGGATACGGCTTGGCGGGGATGATGGCGCGGCCATCCTTCTCCGCGCGCAGGAGCGGCTCGGCGGCAACCTCGAACAGTGCCGCCATCAGCTCGCCCACTGAGCCGAACTCGCGAACATCCAGGCGCCCGGGAGTGAAGCGCGAGTCAGTCAGGCAGACTGTCCAGGGAGCGGGCTCACGCACAGGGCCCGACGCTTCGGCTCCCATGTCAACGGGGGACAGCGTGGGAAGAGACGTGACGCACGCCCCAACGCGAAGGGGCTCCGTCACTGCTCCGTCACCGTGGTTTTCCCTCTGTACGTGACGAAGTGACGGAACTCTCTTTTCCTTAAGGAGAATAGAGAGAAGGGGGAAGGAGATACGAGCTGCGTCAGTCACTTGGTCACCCCTGCTCGCCCGCGCTCGGCGGGGTAGCTGCTGGCGTCAGCGCGTTGGACTGGGCGAGCGTGTAGACGCGCGGCACCGCACCACGCACGCCGGGCTTGTAGCGGTAGGACTCGCGCACCACGCCAGTCGCGAGAAGGGCGCCAAGAGTGCGACGGGTGGCCTGCTCTCCGGTGCCGAGGTTCGCGCGCAGCTCCTTCACGGTGAGCCCGTCTGCGCCCGCGTGGGTGAGCGCGGCGATGATCCGCTGCTGGTACTGTTCAAGAAGTTCAAGCAAGGTCTGCCTCCATTTCCCTGCGGGTAAATGGGTGCGATTGCTGCGGGCGGCTCACGGCCCCACCGTTACGGGAGCAGCCGTCGCTCGCTTGCTCGTAGCTCGTGGGGCCTGGCTGTCTGCGGCTCGTGCTCGCCGCACCGTGCCTTGAGAGAGGCCCCCCCGGTTCGGATTTCCGGAGCGCCGTCACTTGGAACATTGCTCGGCGGTCCAACACGCTCAGAAAATTTCCAAAAAATCTCGCGGGCCCGTGGCGATGTGTTCACGCCGGAGGCTGGATTCTGAACGCATCAACCGTGAGACCGTTTTAAGGTGCGCGGGGGTTATGTTCTTAGGCGAAACCGCCGACTAGGCGAAACCTCCCCCGTAACCGGCTGGATGCCGCTGCGTCGGCTACGGGCAGAGCAGGCACACGTCGGCACGCTCCACGGTTCCCGAGGTGCCGCTGCCCTCCCTTGGCACCGCACTCGCCCGAGCGTCGGCTGCCGCGCTCCTGGAGCCCCTCCACAGGCCCGCCGTGCTGTCGCTCGCGTCTGGTGGCTCCAATGCCCGGCTTTTGCCCGGCCAGTAACCAAGCGCGCCCCAACAGACGCCGACGCCTTCCGCAGGCAGCTCGGCAGAAGCGAGCGCCGACGCCGTCAGCGGCGACTGAGCCACAGACAAAAATCGCACCCATTTAGAAGACACAAAGCCTGACGCGGGCGAATGACCCCCCCGCAAGGCTTTCAAGCAACACATCCGAGGAGTGTGAAAAGATGAATCGCCAGCAAATCACAGAGATGGTCAAGGCGCTTGGTCCGGAGGTCGCGCGGGAGCTGATCGATGCCGCCTCCCGAAGCGCCCCCGGTCGCATGGGTAGAGACAGGGCGACGCGCGAGGGCAGCGTCTACGCGAGCGTCGCGAACTTTGGCGCGTTCACGAAGAGCGTCATCGCCTTGGGTCGCCGCCCCGGCGCGGGCGAGCTGCTCGAAGCCGCGAAGCGCTTCGGCAATGCCGACGTGCAGAAGGCGGTTCAGCTCAGCAAGTTCGACTCGGCGGGCGTGCTTGTGCCCGTCCAGCAGAGCGGCGAAGTGATCGAGTTCCTGCGGCCCGAGGCGGCCCTGCTCAAGCTCGGCGTGCGAACCCAGCCGTTCAAGGGCGAGTTGCACATGGGCAGGCAGACGGGGACTTCTGTCTTCAAGTGGGTCGGCGAGGGGGAGACGGTCCCGAGGAGCGCACCGAAGTACGGGAAGCTCGTGCTCAAGGCGCACAAGGGGATGGTCCTCACCGACGTCAGCAACGACCTGCTGCGCACGCCGGGGGTCGGTGACGCGGGCGTCGGTGAGGACATCCGCGCCACCGTGGCCGATGGCCTCGACGACGCTGGCTTCAACGGTGACGGCACAGGCGCCGCACCGAAGGGGCTCTTCGTGCAGCTCGACCCCGCTCAGGTCTTCGCGAGCACGGGCACGACCGCCGCGGCCTACCTGGCCGACATCGACAGGGCGGTCGAGCTGCCGTTGACCGCGCATGTTCGCATGGGCACTGCGGCGTGGGTCATTCACCCGACCCGGGCGACCGCGCTGATGCAGCTCAAGGACACGGGCATCTTCATCTTCCGTCAGGAGATGCTCGACAAGGGCACGATCCGGGGCTTCCCCTTCGTGATGACGACCCGCGTCCCGGTGACGAAGATCGTCTTCTCGGCGGACTGGCGGCAATTCATCTACGGGATCGACGAGGATCTGATCCTCTCCGAGCACGACACCCGCGCCGAGCACGACGAGACGACCATCCGCGCGATTGTGAAGGGCGACTTCAAGCTGCGCCAGCCGAAGGCGTTCAGCTCGATCACCTACCAACCCGAGGGGTGACACCGGGGCAGCTCGCACAGTGCATGCGGAAGACTTGCCCGCGCTCGAAGCTGGCCGTCCTGGAGGGGAGCTGCCGAGCCTTCGCGGTCGGGGCGGGCCGCACGCTCGATCCTGACTGGATGCAGGGGCGGCCGGGGGCCTGGGAGAACTAGCTGCTCGTGGCCTACGTGCTGCCGTAGGGGCACGTAGCGGCCTACAGCGTGCCGCTTGTCGACGGCGCGTTCGTGTGGGCCGGCAAGGTGTACCGCTGAGCGGCCGAGCTAACACATACATGTGGGGAACAAATCTGTACTGATTTCCATGATTCGGGGGTTCAAACGCGCATTTCGAGATAGATTTGTTTCAGGGCTGTTCGGTAGTTCGGGGCTTCCCCTGTTCAGGGAGGCCGTGTTACCTATTCGACCGCATCGCCATCTGACCAAAGCGCAGACGACGAAGGCTGGCCCCGTGAACACAATCTTCGGCTCGACAGCCGTAGGGCCACATGTGGAGAACGCACCATGATCGACAGCTCCGCCCCGCGACTTGTCTTCGTTTCGGAGGGCTTCCGCTACGATGTTTACGCAACCCAGGTTGCTTTTCGGGATTACGACACGCTTCTTCTCGCTTGGAGACAGCCCGCTGACGGGGGGCCTCGCTCGCAAGTCGTTCTCAAGCCCTTGCAGGTGTCTTCAGACCGCGAGCGGGAGGAGCGTGCTTGGGAAGAGGTGCAGCTCGCGACGCATTTGCAACACC
>NZ_PZOX01000014.1 GCF_003044305.1 Vitiosangium sp. GDMCC 1.1324
GGAGACGGCGCGGCAGTTCAATGGGGCGATGAGCCTGGAGGGCCTGCGGGAGTTGGTGCGGGAGGTTCGGGCGAGCCGGGAGGCAGGCCGCTTCGTCGCCGTGGGCGGGGCGGACGCCGCGTTGGCGTTGCATGAGACTGGGGGGGATGTGGCCAGGGCTCGGCCGCTCATGTCCAGGGCGAAGCCCGGGGCTACGGGCTCCCCGCCCGAGAAGGCTGGCGCAGGGGCCGGTGCCGGGGAGGCCGCACGCCCCTCCGCTACGAAGGCCGGTGCCGCGGAGCGCCAGGGCACCCTGGCCTCGCTCGTGGATAAGGAGATCGGCCGCACCCTGGATGTTGTGGAGGCGAAGCTCGCAGCCGCGGAGCTCGAGGCCACGGGCCCGCGCCTGCCCAAGGACGTGAGCGTGCTGGAGAAGCACCGCCCCTCCCTCGACGCCCCGCCGCCCGAGGCCAGGGGCAACCCTCGCTGGCGCGAGTACGTCGACTTCTACAACAGGCGCTTCATCGAGGTGGAGAAGGGCACGGCCGCCGAAGGCCCCCTCAAGTGGGAGCCCTATGAGCGAATGCGCGCGTGGTTTGCCCGGGGGATGGCCTTCGAGCGCGACATGGTGAATCTGCTAAAGGCTGACGCGGAGAAGCCTCGGGCCCAGCGCAAATTCCTCCGGGACTTCGACAAGCCCCGCATTGAAACGCAAGTGGGCGTGAGGAAGCCGGGTCCCGGTTTGCGCTACGCGGACGTGCTCGTGATTGAAGAGGGTGAGCTCGGCGGACGGCCCCGTCGCGTGGAGACGTTCAGCTTCAAGAGCCGCGACCTCTCGGGGCTGAAGTACGAAGCGTTGGAAGCGCAGATGATTGAGGACGCGAGCGAGGCCCTACAGAAATACGGCGAGAGGCTGGACATCCGCCGTGACTCCCTCCAACGTCTTTTCGGCGAGGCTGGCGAGGTGCAGGTTTCGAGGGTCCGCCTCATCTACGAGGGGGGTGACCTCAAGCCCACGAATCCAGACTTCTTGAAGAGCGCCGTGAGCGAAACCAAGGAAAAGGTTCCGGGAGTGGAGGTGCTGTTTCAATGAAGGTGCTGAGCGTGCATGATTTGAAGCCGGAGGACAGCCTCCTGCTAACCTTCGACGGTGCTTTCAGTCCACAAGCGGCACTGGAGCGCGAGATGGAGCCCTTTCTCCAAGCGCTCGAAGAGTACGCCGACGGGTGGATGCCGGATGTCGTCAACGGCAAGCGGCAACGCAAATACGCCCGCCCCGCCATCTGGAAGGCACTGGAGGAGCGGCTGGATGGGAACAGAACGGCCCTTGGGCTCTATCGAACGAAGTGGCCCGCGCTGGATAGTCGCCTCAGGTTATGGCTTCCACCGCGGCAACCCGAACTGGGCATCATCCTCCAGGTAAAGCCGCTCTCCTTCTTCGCGGAGGCGGAGCGCTGCCGCCGATTCGTGGAACTGGTGCGCGCCTGGGCCTCTCGGTACCCGGTTACCTATGCCATGGCCCACAGTACCGACGACAGAGCACTGGCGGGCGCTCCCAATTTCGGCCGTGATGATGAAGCCTTGTACAGAGATGGGTTCGACAAAATCTACGAGGTATTCTGGCTCAACGTCTTCGGCCCCAAGCTGGTGGAAACCGTGGGCCGCGAGCGCATGCTGTCCACGCCGGCTCACCGGGTGGAGGAGCTGCCCAACGGCTCCGTCCTCCTGGTGACGTGGCCCACCGTGGCGGATTTCGCCAGCAATGAGGCACGGCTCGCGCAGGCCCGCGCCCATGCCCACCTCCGGCCGGACCTCGACTTCGACACCGTGCTGCGCACCTTGCATGAGCGCAGCGCCATGCTCGCCCCCGTGGAGCCACACTTCCACCCGGACATGGCCTCGCTCCTCTCGCGTGTGGTGGACCGAGTCGCCAGTCACGAGCGACAGCGCAGAATCGCCTCTCTCAACGTGTGGCAGCCACCCGAGCCCGAGGAATGGCGTCCTGCCCACTCCGCGCTGCCTCCGGATGTGGACAACCCGGCTCGCACTCTCGCCTATTACAGCACCCTCGCCGAGCACCTCGTGGCGCTGCTGCACTCGGAGGTGCCCTCCGTTTTCGCTGCAACGCCAGAGTCGCTCACCGACGCCGACTTCTACTTCTGGCGCGAGGAATTCCCGACGAGCCGCCTGAGGGAAGCCATCGACGAGCACGCGGTGCCCGCCATTGGCGCGTACCTGGGCGAGGTGCTGGTGCGCAACCTGGGCGGCAAGTGGATTCCGCGCCAGCGGCTCGAGGAGACACAGGTGCTGGTGGGCAACCGCGTGTGGTTGCCGTTTGTCCGGGCCCGCCACTACATGCGCTCGCGACAGGCGCTGCTGGACTACTCCCTCACCCACCTCTTCCGCGTGGCTCAACGGCACCGGGGCTGAAAGCCTGGCGAGGGCGGACATGCAGCCCAGCCCCACCCCGGCCGCCTGAAGACTCCAGGGCAGGCAGGCGCCACGCTCCTCCCGCTAGCGCGGATGCGGCGTCCGGGCGCCAACCACCCTCCCGTCCTCGGGCCCCAATGGGTGCACCTCCCCCCGGTGCCTACCCTGGGGTCCAAGGAGGGGATGGTGATGCGATTCATTTGTGCGATGGCCGTCGGCCTGGGGGTGCTCGCGAGCGCCGGGCCCGCCCTGGCGGCCGAGCCGGAAACACGGACGTCCTTCGACGAATACATGGCCACGGGCGTGCCCCGTGTCGCGTTCAACGCGGGAGGAGGAGCAGCCATCCCCATCTCGGATGCGGGGGGCCGCTTCAAGGATGGCGGTGGCGCCCAGATGGGGGTGACGTACAAATTCACGAAGCAACTGGGCCTTCAGGCCGAGTACTCCTACACCCGCTACGGTATCCAGTCCGACGTGCTGGAATCCCAGGGCGTCCAGGGCGACCACATCCTGCAGTATGGGGACCTCAACGCCGTCTACGACGTGCTTCCCGCGCGACCCCTCAGCGTCTACGTCCTGGGCGGGCCCGGCGTCTATTTCCGGAGCGTGAAGATCTCCGAGTTCGTGGGCACGGGCTTCGCCCCGTACTGCGACCCGTGGCTGTTCTTCTGTTTCAACACCCCCGTCTCCGTCGAGCAGGTGATTGGCTCGCGGAGCAGGACGGACTTCGGACTGAACGCCGGAGTAGGCGTCAGCCTGAAGCTCTTCGGCGGTCCCATGAAGCTCTACCTGGAGGGCCGCTATCACTACGTCTTCGGCGGTAGCATCGACACGCCGAGCGGACCCCGCAAGGCCACCGGCCAGTACCTGCCCATCGTGCTCGGCTTCCGTCTCTGAGTCCAAGCGCGGCCCCGGCACGCACGGGGCCGCGCCTCGGTGCTAGAGTCCCCTCCTCCAAGGTAGGACTGTCCCGTCGGCGACGGCGCAGCATCAGGGGAGGCACGCACATGAAGGACGTGGAGCCGCGGGCGAAAGGAGACTCGGGCACCGGCGCCACGGAGGAGGAACACACCCTCGTGCGGAACCAGGCCTCCGTGCCGCCCGGGTCCGGCCCGGGCTTCGATCCCCTCGGGGACGCCGCCACCCAGGTCCGCAGCCTCGTCTCGCCCCTGCCCTCGCGCGACCCGCTCACCTCCGCGCCCCGCCTGTACGGGCCGGTGTCCACGGTGCCCGGGCAGATGCTGGTGGGCCGCTACACGGTGCTCAACCCGCTCGGCCGCGGTGGCATGGGCGAGGTCGTGGCCGCGTACGACTCGCGGCTGGACCGGCGCGTGGCCCTCAAGCTGCTGCGCCAGGAGTGGGACTCCAGCCAGTCGCAGCACGACATGGAGGCGCGCATGTTGCGCGAGGCCCAGGCCATGGCCCGCCTCTCGCACCCCAACGTGGTGGCCATCTATGACGTCGGCACGCTCGAGGGAGGCGCCATCTTCATCGCCATGGAGATGGTGGAGGGGCTGACGCTGCGGCGCTGGTGCGAGCAGGCCCCGCGCACCTGGCGGGAGATATTGACGGTGTTCCTGGCGGCCGGGCGCGGGTTGGCGGCCGCGCACGAGGCGGGGCTCGTCCACCGCGACTTCAAGCCCGAGAACGTCCTGGTGGGCAAGGACGGGCGGGTGCGGGTGACGGACTTCGGCCTGGCACGAGCGGAGTCCTCCTCCACCCCGCCCGGGCCCGCCACCACCCCCGTGCCGCTGCCGCCGGGCGCCCTGGACAGTCCCCTCACGTTGCAGGGCACGCTGCTGGGCACGCCCCGCTACATGGCCCCCGAGCTGCTGCGCGCCGGGTCCGCCGATGCGCGCAGCGACCTGTTCGCCTTCTGCGTGGCCCTCTACGAAGCGCTCTACCGGCAACACCCGTTCTCGGGTGCCACGCAGGCCGAGTCCGCCAAGGCGCAGCTCGAGGGACGGGTGAAGCCCCCTCCCGCCGACACGCAAGTGCCCGAGTGGCTGGCGCACACGCTGCTCGAGGGCCTGCGGGCGGACCCCGCGCAGCGTCCCGCCTCCATGGAGAAGCTGGTCGCGGCGCTGGCGGACGATCCCGAGGCGCGGCGCCGGGTGCGCAGGCGCGCGGGGGCCCTGACGGCACTGGTGGCGGGTCTGGCGGGATTGACCCTCTGGAGCTGGTTCCAGCTCCACCACCAGGAGCCGGGGTGCGCGCACCTGGAGCGCAGGCTCACCGGCACGTGGGACGAGGCAGTGAAGACCCAGATGAAGCAGGCCTTCCTGGGAACCAAGCTGCCGTACGCAGAGGACACCTTCACGCACGCCTCCAAGCTGCTCGACGGCTACGCGGAGACGTGGGTGCGGATGCGAACCGAGGCGTGCGAGGCCGCCCAGAACCAGGACTCCTCGCCCCAGGAGCCCACGGTGCTGCAGGTGTACTGCCTGGAGCGGCGGCGCGGCCAGATGCGAGCACTGACGGAGCTGTTCGCCCGCGGACCCGACCGGGACAACGTGTCGAAGGCGGTGCAGGCGGTGCAGTCACTGCCCCCCCTGGACGCCTGCGCGGATGCCAGGGCGCTGAAGGAGACGGTGCCCCTCCCGAAGGATCCGGCGGTGCGCGCCGAGGTGCAGGCCCTGCTGGCGGAGGTGGATCGGCTGGAGCCCTTGCGGGAAGCCGGCAAGTATCGCGAGGGGCTGTCGTCCGGAGAGAAGCTGCTGCCGCGGGTGGAGAAGGTGGGCCACGAACCCCTCCTGGCGCAGGCCCTGTACCAGGTCGCCTACCTGAAGGACTCGGTCGGCGACTACGCGGGCGCCGAGGCCATGGTGCGTCAGGCCATCCCCATGGCGGCGCGGAGCAAGGACCTGGTGCTGGTCGCCCGGACGTGGATGCTGCTGTTCCGGGAGGTGGGGTGGCGGCAGGCGCGCTACCCGGAGGCCATGGGCCTGCTGCTGACCCTGGAGTCCGCCGCGGAGCTCGCGGATGACGACGCGATTCGCGCGGATGCCCTCAATGACCAGGCCATCGCGTTCCAGGAGACGGGAAAGTACGCGGAGGCCCTCGCGCGGCACGAGCGCGCGCTGAAGCTCCGGCAGAAGGCCCTGGGCCTCGAGCACTGGAAGGTGTCGTCCTCGCTCAACAACATGGGGACCGTCTTCGGAGCGCTGGGGAAGAACCAGGAGGCTCGGGACGCGTATGAGCGCGCCCTGACCATCCGGCGCAAGTCGCTGGGACCCAACCATCCCCTCGTCGCCCTCTCCTACAGCAACCTGGGCACCGCGGCCTACGCGATGGGCAAGTACGACGAAGCCCGGGATCGGTTCGAGAACGCGCTGGCCATCCGCAAGAATGCCCTGGGGCTCGAGCATCCCGATGTCGCCAGCTCACGCACCAACCTGGGAACGGCTTTCGAGGCGCTGGGCCGAAGCGATGAGGCCCTGGCGCAGTACGAGCAGGCGCTGGCCATCCGGGAGAAGCTCCTGGAGCCCAACCATCCCGACATCGCCAGCACGCTCAACAACCTGGGCAGTACGCTCCGGGGACTGGGCCGGTACCCGGAGGCACGGGCGCGGCTCGAGCGCGCACTGGCGATCCAGGAGAAGGCGCTGGGGCCCGAGCATCCAGACGTGGCCAGCACACTCACCGACCTGGGCCATGTGCTCCGGGCCATGAAGAAGTACGAGGAGGCGCGCTCGCGGTACGTGCGCGCGCTGGCCATCCAGGAGAAGGAGCTGGGACCCGAGCACCCCGATATCGCCGTCTCGCTCAATGGCCTGGGCAACGTGCTCCGGGACCTGGGGAAGTACGAAGAGGCGCGGGAGCGGCACGAGCGGGCGTTGGCCCTGCGCGAGAAGGCCCTGGGGCCCACGCACCTCTTCGTGGCGGAGTCGCTCGACAGCCTGGGCCGGACGCTGGTGCGCTTGAAGCGATGGGACGAGGCCCGACACGACCTCGAGCGGGCGCTGGCGCTCTGGGAGAAGGAGTCGAAACCCGCGCCCCGGGGCTACGCCGAGGGGCTGCTGGGAATGGGAGAGCTGCTGCTGGCCCGGGGCCGCGCGGCCGAGGCCGTGCCTCAGCTCGAGCGGGCCCTGGAGTTGGCCCCGGAGGATCTGCGCGCCGAGGTGAGGCCCGTGCTGGAGAAAGCACGAGCGGCAAGCACCTCGAACGCAAGCGCCAGGACCGCCCTGGCGCCCGTGCCCTGAAGAAGGGCATCCCTCCCCTACACGGTGACGGAGAGGTGGGACGCCGCGTCCCTGAGCGTCACCACGTCATGGTCGGACTTCAGCCAGCCGAAGAGGAGCCTCAGCCGCTCCAGCTTGCGGGCCACGGGCACCCGCAGGTCCCTCTGCTGACGCACCAGCTCGGGGGGGATGCCATCCTCCGCGCCCAGCACGTCCAGCGCGTGCAGCTCGAGGTTGAAGAACGCCTCTCCCTTGAGCGCGCGGTACGCGGCCCGGATGGCCGGCAGTGGCAGCGTGGTGACGAAGGTGCCGATGAACGGGAAGCGCACCCCGGGAGTCACCGCCATGGGCAGCTCCAGCACGGCCCCCGCTCCCCGGCGGTAGGGTTGTGCCGGGTCCGGTCGGTACGGGGTGCGCGGCGCGAGCAGCACCCGGGGGGAGTCCAGCACCGCTCTCGAGGGACGTCCCACCAGGGCCAGCGCCCCCATGACCGTCGCCTTCGCCGTGTAGTACGGGGCCGCGGGGAACGCGGACGAGCCGTAGCGATAGCCACGCTCCACGGTCGCCGCGTACAGGGCCGCGTTGAGCGTGTAGCCCGGCGCGCGGAAGCCCACCGGGCGCACGCCCGTGGCCGCCTCGAGCACCTCGTCCGCGCGCCGCAGGTCCTCGCGGATGCTCTCGGGCGGGCGCCGCGTCAGCGCGTAGTCGTGCGAGAAGCTGTGACTCGCCACCTCCACGCCCGCCTCGTGTGCCGAGCGCAGCGCCGCCGCGGCCCGTGCGTCCGCCACCACGTCCTCGCCGATGGCGAAGAACGTTCCCGGCACGCCCACCGAGGACAGCAGCTCCCTGAGCCGGGGCACCGCCGTGGTGTAGACGAGCCCCC
The DNA here is from genome assembly GCF_003044305.1 of Vitiosangium sp. GDMCC 1.1324. Lineage (GTDB taxonomy): Bacteria > Myxococcota > Myxococcia > Myxococcales > Myxococcaceae > Archangium. Next base: position 7,474 of record NZ_PZOX01000014.1, read on the forward strand.
GCGCCCGCGCGTCCAGCAGCGACTCGGGCAGCCCGTGGATGCGGCAGTAGTGCGGCAGCGAGTCCAGGTCGACGGAGATGGATGCGAGCCGCCGCGCCACCCTCGCCTCCTCAGGTGCCCCGGATGCGGATGACGTAGACCAGCTTGCCCACGTTCTTGAGCACGTTGGGCACGCGCTTGAAGAGGTGGATGGAGGGCTGGCGCTTCTCGTGGAGCTTGATGGGGATTTCCACCACCCGCAGCCCCTCGCGCCAGGCGCGGATGACGAACTCGCTGGCGAACACGTCCATGTCCACCACGCACTTGGCCACCACCGGCAGCAGCGCCTCGCGCCGGAAGGCCTTCAGCCCGTGCGTGTCCGTGCCCTGGAAGCCCAGCGTCACCCGCAGTAGCTTGTTGTGCACCCGCGTGGCCGCGCGCCGCACGAGCGGCCGCTGATCACTCGCGCCCTTGGCCGCCTTCGAGCCCACCACCATGTCCGCCCCGCCCTTCTCCAGCACCGGCAGCGCGGCGTCGTAGAAGCTCAGGTCGCACAGGTCGATCTCGTCGCAGAAGACGTAGGTGCCGAGGGCCTTCTCGATGCCCGCCTTCAGCGCCGCGCCATAATTGGGCCGCTCCGAGTGGAACCAGCGCAGGCGCGGGTTCTTCGAGCACATCTCCTCGAGAATCTGCGGCGTGGAGTCACGCGAGCCATTCTCCGCGAAGATGATCTCGTAGTCCCACCCGCGCGCATCCAACCCCTGGGTGAGCTCCGCCGCGGCGGAGGCGACGATGGAGGCCTCGTTGTAGACGGGGATGACGATGGAGAGGTACGGGGCCATGGACGAACGTGCGACCTAGCATGCCCCCGCGGGCCCCGTCGACGGTCAATCACATCACCCGTTCAACCGGCGCGCGCACGCACGTCCGGCGAGGATGGCGTCCTCCATGGACGAGTACTCCCACTGTCCGTAGCGGCCCGCGGTGAGGATGCCCGCGTGCTCCAGGAAGCGGAGGATCTCCGTCTTGGCCGGCCCGTACGCATCGTCATAGAGGACGTAGGCGTGGGGAATCTCTCGGGCCCGGGCGAAGAGGAGGTCCTCCGCCGAGTGCACCATCTGCGAGCGCACCAGGTCCTCCACCGCATATGCCTCGGCCTGGGCCGTGGAGAGCTCGCCGTGGTGGCTGTACTCCACGTAGAAGGTGGCGGTGTCCGGAGGGGCCAGCGGTGCGTATACCGCCGAGGGCGAGCCGATGCGGTACGTCTTGAACTCGGGCTCGGGCAGATAGATCCAATGCCAGGGTTGCCGGTTCTTCCCGCGGGCGGCCACGCACACATACGTCACGGTGGTGGCGCGCAGACGGCCGGCGGCGGCCAGCACCTCGTCGGGCACCCCGGAAGCACCCCGGGCCACCAGCCGCACCAGCCCCGGCAGCGAGATGGACGACACGAGCTGCGAGTAGCCGAGCGTGCGCCCGTCCGACAGCGTCACCCGCCGGGCCTTCCAGTCGATGGCGGTGGGCTCGGTGTTGACGCTCAGCTCCCCACCTCGCAGGTGGGCCAGCATGGCGCGGGCGAGGCTCTCGATACCGCCCTCGCGCGGGTAGAGGAAGGAGGCGTTGTAGCCCAGCGCATCGCTCCCCACCCCCAGGGCCCCGTCCACCACCTCCTTCAGCGTCGGCCGAGGCACGAAGCGCCCCACCCAGGCGGCGGACAGCTCGGACGGGTCCACCGTCCACAGCTTCTTGTTGTAGGGGAGCATGAAGTTCTTCGCGAACCCCTCCCCCATGTAGCGCAGGATGAACTCGGTGAAGTTGCGAGGCTCGCGCTCGCGCAGTTCCCGGCCCTTCTCCCCGTAGATGGCCTCCACGTACCCGAGCAGGTTCTCCGCCACCACCTCGGGCGGCAGCCCGTGCGTGTTCACCTGGTAGGGAAAGCGCGTGAAGACGCCCCGCGAGTAGATGCCCGCCTTGCGCTGGATGGAGACCATCTGGCCCGGCAGCCAGCGGGTGTTCACCAGTTCCCGGATCTCCGGGTCTCTCAGGTGGAGCCAGTGGCCGGTGGGGTCGAAGTAGCACCCGTCGATGACCTCGGTCTTGATGAGACCGCCCACCCGCTCGGACTTCTCGATGAGGCGCCAGGGGCGCTGGAGGAAGTGAGCGGCGGAGAGCCCGGCGAGGCCCGCGCCAAGAATGACGATGGGTTCCATGGGAGACCCGGGTCTACCACCTCTGGCGCTACGTCTGGCAACAGGAGCGTTGCCGCCGTCCACCAGGAAGCGTTTCCCCGCCCGCCTGCCCTGCCGCCGGGGTGGTGTCCACTACGGGCGTCGCGTTCTTTGCCGCCTGGAAAATGCCTCTGATAACCTGCGCCGGCCGCGGGTCAGTGCGGCCGTTCGCGTCCGATGGCCCCCGCTGAAGGAAACCCATGAAAGTCTCCTGCCCGTCTTGCCAGACGAACTACAACATCGATGACAAGCGGATTCCCCCGGGGGGCGCGAAGCTCAAGTGCGCACGGTGCCAGAACACCTTCCCCATCAAGCCTGGCGATGCGGTGAGCGCGCCCGCTCCCGCCGCCGTGCCGCTGCCGGGCGCCGTCGCGTCGCAGGCCGCGACCGTCGCCGTGCCGCTGCCCGGCGCTACCGCGCCCCGGGCGGATCCGTACGCGGCCTACGATGACTTCCAGCGGCCCGCGGAGTCCGAGACCACGCGCGTCGTCAGCATGCCCGTGCCGACCGCGGCCTTCCGCGACGGCCCTACGGCCACCTCGGAGGCCATTCCGCTGCCCGGCGCCGCGCCCACCGCGGGCTACCCGTCGGATGACTTCGGGGGGTCCGCGTACGATGGAGGAGTGGCCCCGACGGGAGAGGCCATCCCGCTGCCCGGAGCGAGCGACCCGTACGCGGGCAGTGCCTACCCGGAGAGCGCCGGGGGCTCCGCTGGCTATACGGACACCGCGGGCGACTTCGACTACGCCGCGAATCCGTACGCCGCCCCCCAGGCGGACGCCGTCGCCCTGCCGCCTCCTGCCGCGAGCGACCCGTACGCCGCGGATCCCTATGCGGCGGACCCGTACGCCTCGGACCCGTACGCCGCCGCGCCGCAGGCGGATGCCATCGCCCTGCCGCCTCCTCCCTCCGCCGAGGAGCCGTATCCCTACGCCGACGCGCCGCAGGCGGGTGCCATCGCCCTGCCGCCTCCTCCCGCGGACAACCCGTACGCCTCGGACTCCGGCTTCGGGGACGATGTCGCGTTCGGCTCGCAGCCGCAGCACACGGCCGAGGTGGATACCTTCGGCCTGCCTCCCGAGCCCGCCGCGGACCCGTACGCCGTCGCCCCCGGAGCCGAGGATCCCTTCGGCCTGCCCCCCGCGCCGGCCGAGGATCCGTTCGCCGCTTCGCCCGGGTCGGACGATCCCTTCGCCCTGCCGCCGCCTCCCGCCGCGCCCGAAGCCGACCCGTTCGGCCTGCCCCCCGAGCCCGCCGCGGATCCCTACGCCGCCGCGCCCGAGGCCGATGATCCCTTCGCCCTGCCGCCTCCGCCGGCCGGTGGCTCGGGGTTCGATTTCTCCGAGCCTCCGCCCGCCGCGCCCTCCACGGTGGATGTCGGCCTCGACTTCTCCGAGCCGCCGCCCGCCGCGCCGCCCTCCCCGGGTGGCTTCGACGACGTGGACTTCGGCAGCCCCGCGCCCGCCGGGGCCACGGCGTCCATCCCCGACGCGCTCGAGTTCGATCCTTCCGCTCCTATCCAGGCCGGGGGCGATGACCTCGAGGCGGACCTCTCCGCGCCACTGCCGCCGCCGCCCGGTGCGGGCACGGCCGACGGCCTGGAGATGCTGAGCTTCATCGACGACGCGGCCAAGAACAACGGGGCCAACAACAAGCCCAAGTCCAACGCCCGCCGCTTCCACGTGCGCCGCCGCTCGGGCAAGGTCTTCGGCCCGTTCGAGGAGGGCGTCGTCGTCAAGATGCTCGAGGACGGCCAGCTGCTGGGCAACGAGGACGTCTCCACCGACGGAGACTCCTGGACGCCCATCGGCACGGTGCCCACCTTCGCCGCGGCCATCCAGAAGCTGATGGAGGGGCCGGGCACGCCCGCCGTTCCCGCCGCCGCGCCGCCCATCCCCTCCGCCGAGCCCGGCTCCAAGGCCGGCCAGCCCGCCAACACCGCCGCCAACATGGAGCGGTTGAACCAGCTCTACGGCGGCCGCATGGCCCAGGTCTCCGTGGTGGACACCACCTCGCGCCTGGAGCTCGTCCTCGCCCAGGTCAAGAAGCGCCTGCCGCTGGTCATCGCCGCCTCGGCGGCGCTGCTGGTGCTCATCGTGGGCTTCAGCTTCGGCGCCACGCGCTATGGCATCTTCGGGATGAAGAAGTTCTGGCCCGCCCAGGTCAAGCCCGGCTCCCAGCCCTACGCGGACGTGGAGGCCGCGCGCAAGGCGCTGCTCCAGGACTCCTTCCAGGGCTACAAGCAGGCCCGCACGCTGGCGGACAAGGTGCTCGCGGCGGATGAGTACCCCGAGGTGCGCGCCATCTTCTGCCAGGCCGTCTTCTACCTCCAGCGCCGCTACTCGACCGCCGATGGCGCCGACCTGGGCCGCTGCCGCTCCGAAGAGGAGGCGGCGAGCCTGGAGCTGCTGGGCGAGAAGAACGTCGAGTACGTCAAGTACCTCGCGGGCAACGCCCTCACCTCGCGCGACCCGGACACGGCCATCCGGCTGCTGCAGGACGCCTGGAGCCGCGAGTCCAACCAGGGTGACATCGAGCTGGCGCTCCTGCTCTCCGAGGCCCAGACCCTCAAGAAGGACAGCGCGCAGGCCATCGACACGCTCAACCGGGTGCTGCAGAAGCAGCCCGAGCTGGCCAAGGCGCACCACGCCCTGGGCAACATCTACCAGGGCAGCGGCAAGGCGGACGAGGCCGCCAAGGCCTACGAGGCCGCGCTCAAGGCGGATGCCACCCACATCAGCTCCGCAGTGGAGCTGGCCGCGGTGGAGCTGCTGCTGCGCAAGGACGCACAGAAGGGCCTCGAGGCCGCCGAGCGCGCGCTCGACGAGAAGCTCCAGCCGCAGATGGGCTGGGCGGATCTGTCGCGCGCCCGCACCCTCAAGGGCATCGCCCTCTTCCAGCTCGGCAAGCTCCAGGACGCCGAGAAGGAGCTGCGGGCCGCGCTGGAGAAGGACCCCAACTCGGTCCTCGTCAAGAGCTACCTGGCGCGCGTGCTGAACGGCCTGCGTCAGTTCAAGGACGCCCTGCCCTTCTACGAGGCGGTGACCAAGGCCGACCCGAAGAACGGCGACGCCACGGACGGCTACATCACCACGCTGGTGATGCTCGGCATGATGGAGGAGGCGCAACGGCAGGTGGAGGACGCCGCCAAGCGTTTCCCGAACAACGCCCGCATCGAGTACCACTACGGCCGCCTCGAGGAGACGCACGACAGCAACACCGCCGCGGAGCAGCACTACGCGAGCGCCATCAAGGCCGACGCCCAGTTCATCGACGCCCAGATCGCCCTCGGCCGCCTCCACCTGCGCCTGCGCCACACCGACCAGGCCCGGGAACAGTTCGAGGCAGCCGCGGCCAAGGCCCCTGACACCGCCCAGGTCCTGGCCGGTCAGGGCGAGCTCGCGCTCGCCTCGGATGACACCGCCCGGGCCCAGGAGTCCTTCGAGCGCGCCGTCGGATTGGACCCCACGCTCAGCCATGCCCACTTCGGGCTGTCCCAGCTGGCGCTGCTTGCCGGCGATCTGGAGAAGGCCCTGAAGGAGGCCGACACCGCGCTGGAGCTGGAGCCGTACACGCTCAAGGGCGCCCGTCTGCATCGCGGCACGGTGCTGTGGCGCCAGGGCAAGCTGGACGAGGCCATCACCGAGCTGCAGCAGGCCAAGAAGCAGGAGCCGCGCGCGGCGGGCATCCCCATCGCCCTGGGCGCCGTCTTCCTCGACAAGGCCCAGGCCTCCCGCGAGGCCAAGAAGGACACCGAGGCCACCAACAGTCTCAAGGAGGCCGAGGTCAACCTGATGCTGGCGCTCAAGAGCGAGCCCTCCAACCCCGAGGCCAACTTCTACATGGCCCAGGCCAAGGCGGCCCAGGCCAAGGCGAAGGGCAAGGACGGCCAGGGCGAATACACCCAGGCCATCGAGAGCATGAGGACCGCGGTGGAGCGTGCCCCCGCTTCCAAGCGCGCCAGCTACCACTATGCCTTCGGTCAGCTCTACCGGGATGCCAAGCTGCTGCCCGAGGCCATCGAGCAGTGGCAGGAGGCCGTGAAGCTCGAGCCGAAGATGGCCACGGCCCATGTGGCCCTGGGGCAGGCCCACCAGGAGCGCAACGAGATCGACGAGGCCATCACGGCCTTCCAGGCGGCGCTCAAGGTGGATCCCAAGAACACGCAGGCGATGGCGGCCATCGGTGACGCCCACTTCACCGCCACGCGCTGGCGCGAGGCCGTCCGCGCCTATGAGCAGGCCCTCAAGGCGGACCCCAACCTCACCGCCGTCTACTACAAGCTGGGCCGCGCCTGGAGCGAGCAGAACCAGTACGCCAAGGCCATCGAGTGGTTCCAGAAGGCCACCGTCGCCACGCCCGACAACGCCGATGCCTGGCACGACCTGGGCTACGCCTACAAGGAGAAGGGCAAGAAGAAGGAGGCCGTCAAGGCCTTCCAGGAGTACCTCACGCGCCGGCCCGAGGCGGAGAATCGCAAGGAGATCGAGGACGAGATCAGCTTCCTCGAGTAGGCACTTGCCCCCACCCGGGCGTCCGTTTCCGAGCGCCCGGGTGCGACATGCCTTGCCCGGCTCGCGCGGGGTGACTAGAACCCGCCCCGCCATGTTGGATCTCAAGCACGTCGCGCAGAACTTCGATGCGGTGGTCGCCCGGCTGCAGTCCCGGGGCGGCAGCCTGGACCTCGGCCCCTTCAAGAGCCTCGTGTCGGAACGGCGCGATCTCTACGTGGCGATGGAGTCGCTCGCCGCGCGCCGCAACTCGGCCAACGAGGAGATGAAGCGCAAGGCCAAGGAGGACCCCGCGGCGCTCGAGTCGCTGCGCGGGGAGATGCGCACCGTCTCGCAGACCATCAAGGAGAAGGAGGCGCGCCTCAAGGAGGTGGAGGAGGAGCTCAACCGCATCCTGCTCCTCATCCCCAACGTCCCCCACGAGTCCGTGCCCGTGGGCGCCAGCGCCGACGACAACGTCCAGGTGCGCACCTGGGGTGAGAAGCCCAACCTGCCCTTCACGCCCAAGCAGCACTTCGAGCTCGGCGAGAAGCTGGGGATGCTGGACTTCGAGCGCGCCGCGAAGGTGTCCGGCTCGCGCTTCACCTTCTACAAGGGAGCGCTCGCTCGGCTGGAACGCGCCCTGGTGACCTTCATGATCGACGTGCACTCCCAGAAGGGGTACGTCGAGCTGCTGCCCCCCTACCTGGTGCTCCGCGAGGCGATGGTGGGCACCGGCCAGCTGCCCAAGTTCGAGGACGACGCCTTCAAGACGTTGGGCGAGCCCGAGCGCTTCCTCATCCCCACGGCCGAGGTGCCCGTCACCAACTACCACGCGGATGAAATCCTCGAGGGCGACACGCTGCCGCGCCACTACTGTGCCTTCAGCCCGAGCTTCCGGGCCGAGGCGGGCGCGGCGGGCCGTGACACCCGCGGCCTCATCCGTCAGCACCAGTTCCACAAGGTGGAGCTGGTGAAGTTCGCCACCCCGGACAATAGCCTCGACGAGCTGGAGAAGATGACGGATGACGCCTGCGACATCCTCCGGCGCCTGGGCCTGCACCACCGGGTGATGCTGCTGTGCACCGGAGACATGGGCTTCGCCTCCCGGAAGACCTACGACATCGAGGTCTGGCTGCCCGGCCAGGGGGCATACCGGGAGATCTCCTCCTGCTCGGACTGCGGCGACTTCCAGGCCCGGCGGGCGAAGATTCGCTTCCGGGCCCAGAAGGGGGACAAGCCCCAGCTCCTCCACACGCTCAACGGCAGTGGCCTGGCCGTGGGACGGACGACCATCGCCATCCTGGAGAACTACCAGCGCGAGGACGGAAGCGTTGTTGTGCCCGAGGCGTTGGTGCCCTACATGGGAGGCCTCAAGGAACTCCGGCCGATGTAGTCAGCGGCACGCAGTCAGCTTCCGGGGCCCCACAACGTTGTTGCAATGGGCCCCGGATGTTGTAGAAGGGCGGCCCACGCAGTTCGGTGGTCCGCGCGGCTTCAAGCAGTTGGAGGAGTGGCCGAGCGGCTGAAGGCAGCGGTCTTGAAAACCGCAGGTGGCGAAAGCCTCCCGTAGGTTCGAATCCTACCTCCTCCGTTTTGTTCTTGTTGTTCGCGGTTCTTTGACAGTAAAGGCAGTGGAGAGATGGCCGAGAGGCTGAAGGCACAGGTTTGCTAAACCTGCATACTCGAAAGGGTATCGAGGGTTCGAATCCCTCTCTCTCCGCCACTCATCTTGGTTGTGGAAGCGCGAAAGAAAGTAGTTGTGGTAGAGAGGCAGTGGTTGTAGTAGAGCGGTGCAAAGGAAACGGCAAGCTCCCTTAGCTCAGCTGGATAGAGCGTCGGACTACGAATCCGAAGGCCGGAGGTTCGAATCCTCCAGGGAGCGCCAACCTTTCACCCGTCTCTCCTCATGAGTCTGGACGAAGCTTTCATGCAGCAGGCGCTCGCGCTCGCGCGGGAAGCCGCTGGACTCGGAGAAGTTCCTGTCGGTGCGGTAGCCGTCCACGATGGCAAAGTCATCGGAGCCGGTTTCAATCGACGGGAAATCGACCGGAACCCTCTCGCCCACGCGGAGATCTTCGCGCTGGACGCAGCATCCAAGGCGCTGGGAGCGTGGCGGCTCACGGGTGTCACCCTGTACGTGACGCTGGAGCCGTGCGCGATGTGCGCTGGAGCATTGGTCCAGTCCCGGGTGACCCGACTCGTCTTCGGAACAACGGATCCGAAAGCGGGAGCTGTCGGTTCGCTCTACAACCTCGCCGAAGAGCCCCGGCACAATCACCGGCTCCAGGTCACGAGTGGTGTGTTGGCGGACGAGAGCCGCCAGATGTTGAAGGATTTCTTCGAGCGACTGCGCGAGAAGAAACGCGACAAGTGAATATTGGAGAGCTGGCCGAGTGGTCGAAGGCACCTGACTCGAAATCAGGCATACCGGGAACGGTATCGTAGGTTCGAATCCTACGCTCTCCGCAGAGTGTCTCATGGAGAGGTGGCCGAGCGGTTGAAGGCGCACGCCTGGAACGCGTGTATATCTGAAAGGGTATCGTGGGTTCGAATCCCACCCTCTCCGTAGTTGTTTTCAGTATTGAAGAGCTTGTGGTCGGGACAACGTGGGGACGTGAACCCCGCCAGGTCCGGAAGGAAGCAACGGTAGCGCACCTCCGCGTGTGTCCCGGCCGTTCTTGTGAAGGAGCCGAATCCTGAAGAAGGATTCGGCTCCTTCTTTTTTGCGCTCAATCGCGAGCGAGCACGGTCTCCCGGCCGATCTGCCGCACCACCCGGAAGCCTGCCGCCCGGAGCTCGTCGAGCGCCCGGCCCTCGAAGGTCACGGCGCGGTTGATGCGCGCGTCTCGCATGGCCCCCTGGAAGTTGGCGTCCTGGGGCCAGTCACAGGTGGCCCAGGGGATGTTCTTGCCGATGTAGAAGTAGCCTCCGGCACCCCACAGGCCCTCGTTGACGATGAGCAGCCCGTGAGCGTTGTCATCCCGGGTGGCCTCGACGATGGCGCGGAACTGGTCGTCCCGCAGGTCCACCGGAGGGTAGTAGTGCCCGGTCAGCAGCGTGGAGGCCAGAACCAGAGCCCCCAACCCCACTCGCAGGGGGGGATGCGCGCGACCCAGGATGAAGGCGGTCATCACCGGAGCCGCGGCCAGGACCAGGAGCACCAGCCCCGGGTAGAGGAAGCGCTCCTCCTTGTGGGCGGTGGCGGTGATGACGAGGAGGTAGGCACCCCCACAGAAGAGCGGCAACGAGATGGAGAGCCGCCGGCGCAGGGAGCTCAACCCCAGCGGACACGCCGCCCAGACCCAGACGGGCAGTCCGGTGAGGAAGGGCCATTGGTAGAAGCTCGGGGGTGCGGCTCCGAAGTGCTTCGCGGCCTGCCCGGAGAGGATGTTGAAGTCCACGTAGGCGATGAAGGAGTGGAAGGGTCTGCCCCACGTCGCCCAATCGAGCGCCCCCAGGCCCAGCGCGACTCCCAGACCCCCGAGGCAGGCGAAGGCGAGCACCCGCCACCGCCGCATTGCCACCAACCAGACGAGCGCCGCCAGCACCATCACCGCCGAGCCGTAGCGCGCCACCACCGCCAGTCCCAGCGCCAGCCCTCCCACCAGGCCCGCGCGCTCCAGACGCTCGGTACGATCCAGCGCCTCCATGGCCACCACCAGGAAGGCGGCGGAGAGGGACTCGCTCAACGTCCGCCCCGCGAAGATGAGCACCGGCCCGTAGAGGCCCACGGTCAGCGCCGAGAGAAGGCCCCCCACCGGCCCGGCACGCCGCTCGGCGAAGCGGTACACGGCCCACAACATCCACCCGTGCAGTGCCGCCTGGGGTACGGCGAGCAACGCCCGGTACGCCACCGGATGAGCGAGACCCAGCACGTCCGCCAGCCGCAGCACCCACGCGGCCAGTCCGGGCAGGGCCCAGTTGCGCAGGCCCGCGCGCCACTCCCAGGCCAGCACTCCATAGCCATGAGCACGAAACCAGGCCGGCTCGAGCAGTTGGTACACCTCGTCCGGGTGAATGCGCCCGAGTTGAGTCACCGCGATGAGTGCGGGCAGCAACCCCACCCCGCCCAGCAGCAGGACGTACGGCCATCGCCGGCTCACCGCGGCGGGTGGTGCCTCGGAGCCAGAGGCGAAGATGGGCGGAGGAACGGGAATGGGCGCGGGAGCGGTCATCGGAAGTCGGAAGGGACTCGCGACTCTCTCTGTCCTCTTATGGAAGCGCAAGGCGTGGGGCACCTGTTCGCCCGCCCGAGATCCGGTCAGCATCTACCTGCGGCCCCAACACGCGGAGTAAAGCACCCGACCCCGGGAGTCCCGTTCCTGGACTCTCAGGGGCTGACTCCAAAAGTAGAGCGACCGGTGCATGGAACTGGTGCGCCCGCGCGTTCTACATGGTTAGATTCCGGACCCCCATGAGCTACCTCGTCCTCGCCCGTAAATGGCGCCCGCAGACCTTCGACGACATGACCGGCCAGGAGCACGTGGTCCGGACGGTCGCCAACGCCATCAAGATGAACCGGGTGGCACACGCCTACCTGTTCTGCGGCCCTCGAGGCGTGGGCAAGACGACCGCCGCCCGCCTGCTCGCCAAGGCGCTCAACTGCGAGAAGGGGCCCACCTCCAGCCCCTGCGGCGTCTGCCAGGCCTGTACGGAGATCGCCGCGGGTACGTCCGTGGACGTGGCGGAGATCGACGGTGCCTCCAACAACGGCGTGGAGAACGTCCGGGAGATCCGTGAGAACGCCAAGTACCTGCCGCAGCGGGACCGGCACAAGATCTACATCATCGACGAGGTCCACATGCTCTCGGGAGCGGCGTTCAACGCGCTCCTGAAGACGCTGGAGGAGCCGCCCGGACACGTGAAGTTCATCTTCGCGACCACCGAGGCGCACAAGCTCCCGGACACCATCCTCTCGCGCTGCCAGCGCCACAACTTCCGGCGGATCTCCGCCAAGGTGATGCTCGAGCGGCTCAAGTACATCTGCGAGCAGGAGAAGGTGGCCATCTCGGAGACCGCGCTCTCCATGGTGGTGCGCCAGTCCGAGGGCGGCATGCGCGACGCGCTCAGCCTCCTGGATCAGATCTTCTCCGCCTGCGGCTCCGAGCCCACCGACGAGGCCGTGGCCGACGCACTGGGCGCCATCGATCGCACGCTGGTACAGGACTTCGCCGAGGCGCTGGTGCGCAAGGACGCGAAGCGTGTGCTGGAACGCGTGGAGGAGGTCTTCAACCGCGGCACGGATCTCAAGCGGCTGACGGAAGAGCTGGCCCTGCAGCTGCGCCATCTCTTCGTGGCCAAGACACTGGGCGAAGCCCCCCCGGAACTCGCCGAGTCCGAGCGCAATGCCCTCACCGCCCTGGCGAAGGACGCGGACTCCGCTCAAATCTCGCGACTCTTCGACATCGTCCACGGGTGCGTGTGGGACGTGTCGCGTGCCGCTCAGCCCCGGCTCGCGCTGGAGATGGCGTTGCTCAAGGCCATCCAGCTCTCGCCCGTCGGCACCATCCCGGAGCTCCTCGCCCGGGTGGACCGCCTCGCCGCCGGACTCGGCGGCTCCGACGACGCTCGCAAGGTAGCTGCTGGAGTGCCCGGAGGTCGCTCCAGCCCCGCCAACTTTCGCTCCCACTGAGCGTCCCCCAGAACCCGCCCGCCCCCCTGCGGCGCCTCGCGCGCCCGAGCCCGCCGTCTCTCCCGCGGCGGCTCCGGCCCCGTCACGCCCATGGGATGCCCGGAGCCCTGGTCCGGCGGCCCCCTCCCCGGCTCCTGCTCCGCGTGCCCCGGCCCCCGCACCGTCAGCCGCGCCCGCTCGGCCCAACGCGGCCCCGGCCTCGGCTCCGTGGGGCATGTCCCAGGGAGGCCCCGCCCCCACCCCGCGCCCGCCCGAAGCTCCCGCTCCCGCGCAGCCCGTGGTGCGCGTGACGAACGTGCGCCTGCCCGCGCAGCCTCCGGAGCCCCCTCCTCCCGTCGACGACGAGCGCTACTTCCCCGAGGAGGGTCCCGCGGACGGCTGTGCCTCGGGCGAATGTCTGCCCGACGCGCCGCCCGTCCCTCTCGCCGAGCCGGAGCCGGAGCCGGACTCCGTTCGGCCCTTCGACGTCCACCACGCCTCGGGCGCCGCTGCATCCATGGCCTCCATGGCCCCCTCGGGCCGTGACAACCCCCGGCGGTCCCTCCAGGACCGGTGGCGCGCGACGGTGGATACCGTGCGCGGGGCCTCGGGACGGCATGCCAAGTCGCTCGCCTGTGGCCGCCTGCTGTGGATCCGCGAGGGAGAGGTGGCGCTCGCCTACCCTCCGAGCCAGGGCTTCCACAAGACCACGGTGTCTGGCGGCACCGGGCGCACCATCGTCGAGAAGGCCCTCTCCGAGCACTTCGGCCGTCCCACGAAGCTCGTGGTGCAGGACTGTGCCGAGGGCGACAAGGCAGCGGATGGCGCCAGGCCCGCCGACGCCATGGGCACGGGCCTCATCAGCATCGCCGAACAGGACGCCCAGGAGCGTGCCGCGTACGAGAAGAGCACCGAGGGCCGGGTCCGCTCCCACCCCGCGCTCCGCTCCACCCTCAAGTTCCTGGGGGGCGAGATCGAACACATCCAGGTCTACGACCAGCCCGCGCGCCCGGTGGCCGCTCCGGCGAACGACACTCCCGACGAGAGCCCCTGACAACGGGCTCGCCCGACGCTAGGGTGCGCGCTTCGACTCAGCCGAGCGGTCTGCGATGCCCGCTCGCACGTCCTACGAGGAAGCACATGCCCGGCATCGACCTGAACTACTTCATCCGTCAGGCCAACAAGCTCACGGAGAAGATCGAGCAGCGCAAGAAGGAGCTGGCCGAGGAGACCATCGAGGCCAAGGCCGGCGACGGCCGGGTCACCGTGGTCGCCAACTGCGTCCAGGAGATCAAGAGCATCAAGATCGACAAGTCGCTCGTGGACCCCAACGACCTGGGCATGCTCGAGGACCTGGTCACCGCCGCCGTCAACGCTGCCCTGGCGAGCAGCCGCGAGAAGATGCAGCGCGAGCTCGGCAAGATCTCCGGCGGCGTGAAGATCCCCGGCATTACTTGAGATCGAATGACTCCTGATCCTCTCAACCGCCTGGTCGCCCAGCTCGCGAAGCTCCCCGGCATCGGGGAGAAGACCGCGCAGCGGCTCGCGTTCCACATCCTTCGCTCGCCCGGCGAGTACGCCCAGGAGCTGTCGCAGGCCATCCGCGAGGTGAAGGAGAAGGTGCACCTGTGTACCCGGTGCTTCTCCCTCACCGACGCGGAGCTGTGTGGCTTCTGCCGCGACACCCGGCGGGACGAGCGAGTCCTGTGCGTGGTGGAGACCTTCGCGGACCTGATGGCGCTCGAGCGCACCCGGGAGTTCAAGGGGCGCTACCACGTGCTGCACGGGGTGCTGTCGCCGCTGGATGGCGTGGGCCCGGAGCAGCTGCGCATCAAGGAGCTGCTCACCCGTCTGGGAGATGGCCATGTCGAGGAGATCATCCTCGCCACCAACCCGGACGTGGAGGGCGAGGCCACCGCGCTCTACCTCACCCGGCTGCTCAAGCCGATGGGCATCCGCGTGAGCCGTATCGCGCAGGGCCTGCCCATGGGCGGAGACCTCGAGTACGCCGACCAGGCCACGCTGGCCAAGGCGCTCAGCGCCCGGCGCGAGCTGTGAGCCCCGAGGCTACCGTGTGACGCGGTAGCCGAAGGGCAGCACCACCGTCACTTCCTTGTCCCGGTGCGCGGGGAAGCGCAGGCGCTCCACCTGCTTCTCCAGGCACTTGCCCACGGGCCGCGCCGCCAGTGGCCCCTGGGTGGCCGCGTCCGCCTTGCCCGAGGAGTAGATGGTGAAGCGCACCTGCACATCGCCCTCGTCCGCGGGCAGGTCACGCTTGTACTGCTCGAAGCACGTCATGATGCGCGCCCGGTTGCGCGACACCACGCGCTGGATGTCCGCGGCCTCCAGCGACACGCGCGTCTTCGCCGTGCGCGCCGACCCCTTCACCTGGGACGGTGGCTCGGGTTGGACTTCGGGCTCGGTGGCCCCTCGCACGGGAGCGGGTGCCACCTGCGCGGGCGGCGGAGTCCCGGCGACAGCGGCCGAAGCCACGGTGCCTCCTGGTGACGCGGGCGCGGGCTCCGCAGGCACGGCAGCTGGCGGAGGCTGAGCAGTCTGGGTCACGGCGGAAGGCGCGGGCGGCGCCACCGGCTCGGAGGGAGCCGTCCCGACCTTGCGTCCCATCACGAAGGCCCCACCCGCCAGCAGCAGGCAGCCCGCCACGATACCAACGACGAGTCCCTTCCGGCTCGAGGGCTGGACCGACGGGATGCCCGCCCCGGATGACGCGGGAACGACACTCATCCGAGGTTCGGACCGGGCGGTAGACGAGGCCACGGAGGGGATCGATGAGGCTCCAGAGAGTGACGCCGAAGAGGGGGGCCCGACCGGACCCAGCGACGCGAGCGTGGGGATGCGCGTCTTCTCCGTATAGCGCTGCTCGCCGAAGCTGGCGCGCAGGTACGCGGCGAGCTGGGCGCCCGTCGGAGCATGGGGCTCCCGCGACAGGATGTGCTCCAGATCGTCCGCGAACTCCGCGGCGGAGGCATGGCGCTGCGAGGGCTCGAAGGCCATCGCCTTGAGCACCACCTCCTCCAGTTCGGGAGACAGGTCGGCGCGCAGCGCCCGGGGTGGCTGGTAGTCCGCCGCCATCAGCGCGTTGAGCACCGCCAGGTCGTTGTCCCGAGCGAAGGGCCGCACATGGGTGAGCGCCTCGTAGAGGCACACGCCCAGCGAGAACACATCCGCGCGCTGGTCCACCTCGGCGCCCCGGGCCTGCTCCGGCGCCATGTACATGTACTTGCCCTTCACCACCCCCGTGCGCGTCTGCGTGAGGCGCGACTCGGCCTTGGCGATGCCGAAGTCCAGCACCTTCACCTGCCCCTCGTACGTCACGTACAGGTTGGAGGGCGAGATGTCGCGGTGGACGATGTTCATCGGCCGGCCCGACTCGTCGGTGAACGTGTGGGCGTAGTGCAGGCCGCGCGCGGCGTCGGCGAGCACGCGCAGCACCAACGGCACGGGCACGTACTCGCCCCGGAAGCTCGCCGTGCGCACCGTGGTGGAGAAGTCCTCCCCCGGGAGGTACTCCATGCAGATGTAGTAGCAGTCCTCGGTGAAGCCCAGGTCGTGGATCTGCACCACGTTGGGGTGCACCAGCCGCGCCGCCAGCCGAGCCTCGTCGCGGAACATCTCCACGAAGTCCGGCAGGCCCGACAGGTGGGCCAGCATCCGCTTGATGACGACGTTGCGCTCGAAGCCGTCCGCCCCGAGCCGCTTGGCGAGGAAGATCTCCGCCATGCCCCCCTCGGCCAGCTTGCGCACCAGCACGTACTGGCCATAGGGCCGCAGTTGCGCCTCGGTGCTCCCTCCAGGCTCCGTCCGGGATGGGGGGGTCGTCATGCGGGCCTCACTTCAGGGTACGCACCGTATGCACATCCGGTGCTCCGGGGCGTGACATCTTGAACACGACGCGGGGCGGCCGTCCCTCCGAGGCCACCCAGGTATCGAACCGGTGCTTCGAGTCGAGCGGCAGGGCTCGCCCGTTCACGAAGAGCTTCGCGCCCACGGGAGCCACTCCGGCCACGCGCACGCGAGGCCCTGCGCGCTGACCCTCGCGGGGAGCGCGGATGACGAGCGTGGGCACCGAGTTGTCGAAGACGAGTTCCAGCTTGTTCATCCGCCCGCCGCGCAACGGCCGGCCATTGGACCCCACCGGGGTGATGGACCAGAGGAAGCTGCCCTCGCCGAGGATGCCCGCCTCGAGCGGTACCTGGGGCAGGGAGGCGGAGCGCTCCGCCACCGGCTGGCCGAGCGCGCCGCTCCGGTACAGCGCGACCTTGTAGGACGCCGCGCCCGGCTCCGCCTGGCAGGTGAAGGTGACGGCCGGGGGCTTGTCCTGGAAGAAGATGGTCGTCTTCTCGGGCCCCTCCGGAACGCGGTTGCGCAGCCGATCCAGCTCGCCCTTCGTGGAGCGCTCCGGCCCGAAGGACGCGCTGCCATGAGCCACCTCCGGGCCCTCCGGCCGCCGCACCCGCCAGTACAGCGAGCCCTTCGCGGGAGCCATCACGTTGACGAAGCCGCGCCGGGCCACGCCCGCCAGCACCGGACTCTCGAAGTCGGCGGTCGAGGCCACCTCCACCCGCACCTCGCCCGCTTCCTCCCACGTGAGCGCCACTTCCGACGGTCGCTTGTGGAACACCTGCTGGCGCTCGGCGGAGGACAGCGCGAGCGGCGCCTGCTCCACCTGCTCGATCCGCGCGGAGGCCTCGCCCTTCACGGTGGCGTGCTCGCCCGCGCGCAGGGACTCGCGGGTCGAGCCACGCACCAGCGTCACGTCACCCGCTCGCGAGTCCACGGTGAAACCATCTCCGGTGCGCCGCACGTCGAGCCGCGCCGCCCCGTTGCTCTCCAGCGAGAGCCCCGGCAGCACCACCCGGCTGGTGCGGTCCGAAGCCAGCATCAGCCCCAGCTCGCCCTCGAGCAGGTTCAATCGCGCCTCGTCCGTCGAGCCGCGCCGCTCCACCCCGTCCACCACCAGCTCGCCTCCCGCGCCCAGCGCGAGCGTGGACCCTGAGCCCTCCAGCGTCAGCAGCGCCGTGCCCTGACGTACGCGCACGCTGTCTCCGGACTTCAGGGCCTCGCCATCGCGATCCACCCCGCGCCACCGGGCGGCGCCCTTCTGGCGCCACTCCACGCGGCCCTTCCCGGCGTGCACCGTCACCTCGACGGTGGCCAGCTCCAGCACGCGCGTCGTCACACCCTCGGGCTTCACCGAGAGCGACTGCCCCTGCGTGGCCCGCACCGACTGCCCGTTCTTCGCCACCACCTCCACGGTGCCAAGAAGCACCTCCACGTGGCCCTCGTCCCGGCCCACGTCCACCTTCACCGCGCTCTCGTCCGCTCCCACGCGGGTGAGACCGAAGGGGGTGAGCACGGTGAGCTTCACCCGGGGGCCCGACGGCTCTCGCGGGCCATCCGCAGGCACTCGCGACAACACGAAGCCGCGCGACACCGCCACCACCACGCCACTGGCATCCTCGTCGAGCAGGAAGCGCGCCTCCGGGCCCACCTCCACCGTGCGCCCGTCGGCGAAGCGCACCGTGGCGCCTCCGTCCGCGCCCGTCTCCACCGCGTCACCGCGCAGCATCGGGCCTGGCACCGCGGGCGACAGCTTCCCTCCGCGCTCGAGCCGCACCTCGCCCGTCGCCGACGCCAGCCGCGCGAGCTCCACCGCACGGGCCTCCTCCACCGGCACCACCGCCGGCTTCTCCACCGCCGCGCTGGGAGGAGTCGCGGAAGGCGACGTCCCTTCTTCGCCGCAGGCCGTGGCCAGCAGCAGACACAGCGCGGACACGATGCGAGGGCGGAGGGAGCTCACCGGGTCTGGGGAAAGAGATCGACGTTGAAGATGGCCTGCTCGCCGTCGTGCACGGTGACGACCTTGGTCTGGGACAGGTGCCCGGGCGCCGAGAAAACGAGCCGATACCTACCTTGCTTGAGCTGTACCTGGAAAGACCCCTTCGGGTCCGTACGGCGGCGGAGCCTCGCCTCGGGGATGACGAGCCATGCTCTCAGTGGCTTGCCCTTCCGGACGCTGCGGACCTGACCGGACAGGGTGGCGGGCGCTGACTGCTTCGCCAGCACGAGCGGAACGGGCAGCTCCGTCTCCGTCCTGTCGGCGATGACCACGGCCTCCTGCACGGCGCGGAAGCCCTCGGCCAATATTTTCACCTCCAGTGGACCCGGGGTGAGCCCCTCCACGCGAACCTGACCCGCCGCATCCGTGAGGACCTTGCTCGAGCCCACGAAGACGGCCGCGCCCGGCAGGGGTGCTCCGCTGCTCGAATCCACCACGCGCACGAGCAGGGTGCCCACATGAGGCTCCTGGCGCGCCCGCACCACCAGCTCCGAGAGCCCACCGGCCGTCACCGTGGCGCGAGCCTCCGCGGGCAGGTAGCCCCCCACGCTCACCCGCGCGAGCACCTCTCCCGGTGGCAGCACCACGCCCGCCACGCGCCCATCGGAACCAACCACGCGAGGGGCCTGCGCCACACCACCCGCCGTCAGCACCACCCGCGCATCGGGCAGGGCCTGGCCGGAGTCCGCGTCCACCACGGACAGGAAGAGCTCGCCCGTCTCCGGGCTCGGACGCGCGGCGCCCTCCCCACCCCCGCCCAGGGAGAGCTCGAAGGCCACCCCGGCGCGGCTGATGACCTGCCGTGACGTCAATCCCTCCGCGGTCGTCACGGCGTCGCGCACATACTGGTAATCCAGCACCAGGGCTCCGCCCCACCCGCCCCGCCGCATCACCGGGACGAGCAGCGCGCCACCGGCCGCGAAGCCACTCGACGAGGAGCCAATCGCCACGGGCACCTCTCCGCGCACCTCCGCGCGCAGACGCCAGGGCAGAGGCACGAGGACACGCGCACCCACCAGCGCGGCATGACGCGCCGTGGGCACGAGCTGCACCTGCCCCGAGCCGGAGAAGACCGGCAGCTGCGCGAAGCCATAGCCGGCGCTGAGCTCGGCGCGCACCGGCCCCAGGAAGACGCGCGCCGCCGGTCCCACCGAGGCCCGCAGCAAACCGCCGCCAGTGACGAGCTGCGCGTCCTTCGAGAGACTCAAGCCCTCGCGCTGCACACCGGCCCACGCCCCCAGCCAGCCCTCGCCGAACACGGTGGCCCCCAGCGCCACGTCATTGGGCGTCATGCCCCCATACGTCACCGCGGGCCCGGACTCCTGGGCGCCCTCGCGCAGCGCCAGCCCGTAGCGCAACCGCAACGACGCCCGCTCGGCGTCCCCGGCCACACCGCCAGCCGAGGCGTTGATCGGCACCACGAGGGTGAGCGCAAGTAGGAGGACGAAAAAGGGAAGCGGGCGAGCCGGCACGGCCGAAGTATAGTGAATAGCCGACAGGCCCCTCTGAAACTGGAAGCGCCCGAAATTCCGTGGTCCCATGGCTGGGATGATGCCCCGACGCACGACCGAACCCCCACCTCCGCCCCACGAGAGCAGGCAACCTCTGTGGGCACGTGCCTGCACGCCAGCCCCGGGAGCACGGGCTTCCGCGGAAGGCGGTGGCTTCTTGCCGGGTTGGAAGGGCTTTGCTAAAGCTCCCCCGGTCGGGAGCGCCGCACCTAACCTCCGAAATTCATTCCGGAAACCTACGGGGAACCCTCGGGGGCCGCGGAAGTACAAGGTCGAGCGAGACGCTTAGGAGCGTAAACGCCCATGGGCACGCAATTGGTGATGTACGAAGAGGAGTTCACCAAGATCAACGCTGTTTGCGACCGGCTGACCAAGGACGCGAACGCGAAGGTGGTGTTCCTCGTCGACAAGAACGGCCAGCTCATCTCTTCCGCGGGACAGACGCAGAACATCGACACCACCTCGCTGGCCTCGCTGACGGCCGGTAACGTGGCGGCGATGGGCGGCCTCGCGAAGTTGATTGGCGAGAACGAGTTCCCCCATCAGTTCCATGAAGGGGCCAAGGACTCGCTCTACATGACCATCGTCGGGAGCCGGGTCGTCCTGGTCGTCATCTTCGACAACCGGACCAGCCTCGGCCTGGTGCGCTTGCGCATCAAGAAGGCCAGTGACGAGTTGACCAAGATCTTCGAGAGCCTGGTGAAGAAGACGGATGGTCCCGGAGTCGGCTCGCCGTTCGCCGAGATTTCCGACGACGATATCGACAACCTCTTCAGCGAGTAACCCGGGAAGCCATGTCCTTCATCAACTACTCGTCTCGCGAAATCAACTGCAAGATCGTCTACTACGGTCCCGGGTTGTGCGGGAAGACGACGAACCTGCAGTACATCTACAACAAGACCGCCGCGGAGACGAAGGGCAAGCTCATCTCGCTCTCCACGGAGACGGACCGCACGCTCTTCTTCGACTTCCTGCCCCTGTCGCTCGGTGAGATCCGCGGCTTCAAGACGCGCTTCCACCTGTACACGGTGCCGGGTCAGGTCTTCTACGACGCCAGCCGCAAGCTCATCCTCAAGGGTGTGGACGGCGTGGTGTTCGTGGCCGACAGCCAGGTGGAGCGCATGGAGGCCAACATGGAGTCGTTGGAGAACCTCCGCGTCAACCTGGCCGAGCAGGGCTACGACCTGAACAAGCTCCCGTACGTCATTCAGTACAACAAGCGGGACCTGCCCAACGCGGTGACGGTGGAGGAGATGCACAAGGCGCTCAACCAGCGCAACATCCCCGAGTACCAGGCGGTGGCCCCCACCGGCGTGGGCGTGTTCGACACGCTCAAGGCCGTGGCGAAGCTGGTGTTGACGGAGCTCAAGAAGGGCGGCTGAGGCCATGGCGCCCACCCTCCGCGTGCTGGCGCTGGTCGGCACGGCCCTCTGGGCCCCTGCGTCCTTCGCGCAGACGGGCCCTGGTGCCGCTTCCACACCCGCGCCCACGGCCTCCCCGGCGCCTGCCTCGTCCAAGCCCGCCGCGCCCGCTGCCTCGGGCACTCCGGCGCAGACGGCCGACGAGGCCTTCAACACCCGGGTGAGGACGCTCGAGGAGCAGGTCGTCGACCTCAAGGAGAAGGTGTTCCGCTCCAAGGCGCGCCTGCAGCTCCTGCAGGAGACGGTGCTCGGAGGAGACCTGTCCACCGGAGCGCGCGCGGTGCTCTTCCACCGCAACGAGATGGGAGACTCCTTCGTGCTGGAGTCGGTGGCCTACGCGCTGGATGGCGCGCCCATCTTCACGCGCACGGATGAGAACGGAGACCTGGCCAAGCGCCCGGAGCTGGAGATCTTCAACGGCCGCATCGTGCCGGGCCAGCACCAGGTCGCCGTGCGGCTCGTCTACCGCGGCCATGGCTACGGGGTGTTCAGCTACCTCGAGGGCTACCGCTTCAAGGTGCAATCCAGTTACACCTTCAACGCGGAACCGGGAAAGGTGACGACGGTGCGCGTGGTGGGCTTCGAGAAGGGAGGGCTGACCACGGACCTGCAGGACAGGCCGGCGGTGCGCTACGACATCGAGTCGGCACGCGACACGGGAAAGCCCAAGCCCGCGCCCGCCTCGGATGCCGCCGCGCCACCTCCCGCGGCCACGGCCCCCACCGAAACGAAGTAGAGGGCCGGTCTTGAGCGCGTCCCGCCTCCCTGCCCTGCTGCTCGCGGCGGCCACCCTCGTGGCTCCCGGGTCCTCGCGTGCCGCGGACGCCGCACCCGCTCCCCGTTCCTCCACCCAGGAGCTGACCACGCGCCTGGAGCAGGTGTCCGGCCAGATCAAGGTCGCCGAGGAGAATCTCCGCTTCGTCGAGACGCAGTTCACCGAGCGCCCCGAGCCCGGTGACGCCGAGACGCAGCTGCGGCGCTTCTCCGACGGAGAGATTCAATACCTGCTGGAGGACTGGCCCGCCGCCTCGGTGCTCTTCTACGACCTGGTGGGCGACCCAAAGTTCCGCGCCCACGAGCGCTACCCGGACGCGCTCTTCTACCTGGCGGACTCGCTCTACCAGCAGAAGAACTACGTCGGCGCGCGCATCTACCTGCGCGACCTGCTCACGCTCTCCGACACGAGCCACTACCGGGACGCGCTCGCGCGCTACCTGGAGGTCGCCGGCCGGCTCAACCAGTTCGCGGGGCTCGACGAGTACATCGAGCGGGCCCGGAGCCTGTCGGGCGGCAAGCTCCCGCCGGAGCTAGAGTACGTCTACGCCAAGTGGATCTTCAAGCGGACGGACCTGCCGGACGCGGAGCGGCGTGAGCGGGCCCGCGCCACCTTCCAGTCCCTGGCCGCCACGGAAGGCGGGCGCTTCCAGAAGCAGAGCGCGTACTTCCTCGGCGTGCTGGCCGTGCAGGAGGGGGATTATGCGGGCGCCGTGGAGCGCTTCCGCCCCCTGACCGCTGGGACACCGCAGGAGCCGGAGCTCAAACGGTTGCAGGAGCTGGCCCACCTCTCGCTCGGGCGGATGCTCTACGAGCTGGGACGCTACGACGAGGCGCTCGACCACTACGCGGAGATTCCCCGCGACAGCGAGTCCTTCGTGGACTCGCTCTATGAGATGGCCTGGGTGCAGGTGAAGAAGGGCGACTTCGAGAAGGCGAAGAACGCCACGGACATCCTCCTGCTGGTGGCTCCCGAGTCCCCCCTCGCCCCCGATGCGCGCCTGCTCCAGGGCAACCTGCAGCTCAAGCTCCACCACTACGACGAGGCCACCGCCACGTACGAGGAGGTCATCGGCACCTACAAGCCGGTGCGAGATCAGGTGGACGCGCTGCTGAAGGCGAACCAGGACCCCATCGCGTACTTCGACGATCTGCTGGCGCGCAACGACCGCACCCTGGATGTCACCACGCTGCTGCCGCCCGTGGCGCTCAAGTTCGCCACCACGCAGCAGGAAGTGGCGGACGCGGTGCGGATGCAGAAGGACATCGACAGCAGCCAGCAGGGCGTGGAGGAGTCGAAGGCCATCGCCACGCGCATCCTCCAGGCCCTGGACGAGCGGGGCCTCGAGGTGTTCCCCGAGCTCCAGGAGGGCTACCTCCGGGCGGACGCCGTGGACAGCGCGCTCGTGAAGGCGGAGCAGGGGCTGGTGCAGGTGGAGGCCGAGGTGCTGCGCGACAGGCTCACCCCCGAGGAGCGCACCACGCTGGAAGGCGTGCGCCACGAGCGCGAGCGCATGGGCGCACGCGTGGCCAGCCTCCCCACCAACCAGCAGGAGCTGGAGGCGCGGCGGCAGCGGATGCAGGACCGCGTGGATGAGCTGGACCGGGAGGCATTCCAGCTGGGCTTCGAGCTGCAGAGCATGAACGCCATCGCCACGGCGGTACGCAAGTGGCTGGAGGACACGCGCGAGGAGCGCCAGAGCAATCCCGAGGCGGAGAAGGAGTTCCTCGCCCAGCTGCACACCGAGGAGCAGGCGGTGGGCGGGCTCCAGGCCGAGATCCAGCAACTGCGCTCGCGGCTGTCCGACGAGCGGAGCTCCGCCAATGCTTTCGTCTCGGGGGAGGACGTGCTCCGCAAGCAGTACCGCGAGCTCCTCCTGCGTGAGCACTCGCTGATGCTCGCCGCCGAGCAGCGGCTGTCCGGAGACGACGCGTCGCTGGTGGCGCGGACCCACGAGACCCGCCTGAACGCCGATGCACTGCGCGCCCGGGTGGAGATGGCCCGCCAGGTGCTGCGCGCCCAGGTGGAGCGGCGTGGCAAGCTCATCCGCGACAAGGTGCTCGCCGAGCAGCGGCTCCTCCAGAACTACAACCAGGAGGTGGTCAGCGTGAGCGGTGACGCACGCCATCTGGTGGGCCGCATCGCCTTCGAGAACATCCAGAAGGTGCGCAAGCAGTTCTATGACCTCGTCCTCAAGGCGGACGTGGGACTGGTGGACGTGGCCTTCACCCGCAAGCAGGACAAGACGACGGACATCCAGAAGTTCTCCGCGCAGAAGGACCACGAGCTGCGCTCCCTCGAGAAGGACTTCCAGGAAGTCCTCAAGGACGAGAACTAGGCCGCCTCACGCCCCCGCACGCGGATCGAGTACGCCAAGCCATCCTCGAACGGCACCACCATCGAGCGGAAGCCGTTCGCCGGCTCCTCGAGGTAGGTCATGTACTCGACATAGTCCGCCTTGAAGGTCACCACGTTGTTGGCAACGGCGACTCCGCCCTCGCGCATCTTCGGCGCCATGAGCTTGAGCATCTCGAGCGCGAGCATCGGGAACCCGTCATTCAGGAACAGGTCCACGGGACCCTCCACATCCCGGAGGGTGTCGAGGGCATTTCCCTCGCGAATCTCCACGTACTCGGAGAGCCCCGCCTCTTCCACGTGCGCGCGCGCCCGCCGGGCCTTCTCCGGGACGAGCTCGGTTCCGATGACCTTGCCTCCCCCGTTCTCCCGGACGACCGCCGCGAGCCAGATCGTCGAGATGCCGAAGGACGTTCCGAACTCGACGATGCTGCGCGCGCCCATGCTCCGCGCCGTCAGGTGAAGGAAGGCGGCCTGGTTCCGCGAGAGCGGAAGATATTTGTCCGCGTAGAACGTACGGATCTGCTCCTCGGTGAAGCCCATCCGTCCTCCCAGCAGGAGCTTCGGGAGCTTTGGGAGGTAATGAAGGAGGAGACCCCTGGCCTGACGGTCCGCTTCGGTGTGGAGCCGCTGGAGCACGGAGCGCACGCGCGCATCCGGGAGGACGGAAAACAGGTCATGAACCGCCAACGCGAACCTCACTTTTTCGCCTGCGCGCCTGCACGGCGCGGCTCGGTTTTTACACCACTCCGACGGGAACCATGTGGACGCTGGCTTCGATAAGCGGGGCTCACCGGGAATTCACTCCCAGGGAAACCCCCTATGGGGAGTCCGCCAGGGCGTCCGCCCAGGTGCGCCGCTCGTCTGATTGCTCCCCATGCAACGCTCCCTGGGAGGTCTCCTCGTCATTCGCTTAGGATGCGGCCACCCGATGCGCCGTCCCCTGTTTCTCACCCTCCTGACCCTGGCCACCGCACGGGCCGCCGCGCAGGACGCGGCACGTCCCGAGCCCGCCGCGGCCAGTGCCCCCGCGCAGCAGCCGGCGCGCTCGCGCTTCGCGGGTCTGGGTCGTACGCCCGAGCAGGAGAAGCTGCTGGAGGAACTGAGCGAGGCCGTCCAGCGCTACGAGGAGGAGTCTCGCGAGTACAAGCGCGAGGTGCAGCGCCTCATCGAGAAGAAGTACCAGGAGCGGCGCGACCGGCTGTCCGAGGCATACGAGAAGGCCATCTCCCACCTGGAGGAAGAGGAGCGCCAGGAGCGCCTGGCGGCCATCGCGCGCTTCGAGGAGTTCCTCCGGCGCTACCCCGATGAGCCCCGCTACACGCCGGACGTGATGTTCCGCCTGGCGGAGCTGTACTACGAGCGCTCCAGCGACGTGCACCTCGCCGCCATGCGCGAGCACGAGGAGAAGCTGCGCTCCCTCCCCGAGAGCGCCGAGCCCCCTCCCGAGCCGCAGCCAGACTTCAACCCGTCCATCACGCTCTACCGGCAGCTGCTCGCCCGATTCCCCAGCTACCGCCTCAACGACGGCGCCTGGTACCTGCTCGGCTACTGCCTGGAGAAACAGAACGCCTTCGAGGACGGCCGCGCCGCCTATCAGCAGCTCATCGCCCACTACCCCGCCAGCCGCTTCACCACCGAGGCTTGGGTGCGCATCGGCGAGTACTACTTCGACGCCTACAACGATCCGCAAGCGCTCCCCAGGGCCGCCGAGGCCTACGAAGCCGCCATCCGCGACACCTCGCACCCGCTCTACGACAAGGCCCTCTACAAGCTGGGGTGGACGTACTACCGCATGGACCGCTTCGACGAGGCGGTCGATCGCTTCATCGCGCTGGTGGACTTCTACGAGGCCCAGCGCGCCGCCAAGGGCGACGAGGCCAGCGGCGGCGACCTGCGCGCCGAGGCGCTCCAGTACACCGCCATCTCCTTCACGGACGAGAACTGGGGCGGCCTCGACAAGGCCCGCGCGTACTTCGCGAAGATCGGCCCCCGGCCCTACGAGGCCGAGGTGTACCGGCGCATGGGCGACGTCTACTTCGACCAGACCAACCAGGAGGCGGCCATCGCGGCCTGGCGGCTGGTGCTCGACAAGGAGCCGCTCGCTCCGGACGCCCCTCAGCTCCAGCAGAAGATCGTCCAGGCCTACGAGCGCGACCGCAAGCTCACCGAGTCCTCCGCCGAGGCCCAGAAGCTCTCCGAGCTCTACTCGCCCGGCTCGCAGTGGTACCAGAAGTACCAGCGCGACCCGGACGTGCTCGCCACCGCCAACGACCTGACCGAGAAGAGCCTCTACGCCAGCGCCATCTACCACCACCAGCAGGCGCTCGTGTTCAAGCAGGAGGGCAAGGTCGACCAGGCCAAGGCGAGCTTCGAGACGGCCGCCACCGCTTACGGCAAGTACCTGGAGCGCTTCCCGCGCAGCAAGAACGCCTACGAGCTCGAGTTCTACGCCGCCGAGTGTCTCTACAACTCGCTGCAGTTCACCGAGGCCGCGAAGCACTACGAGGCCGTGCGCGACTCGACCCTGGGCAACAAGTACTCCGCCGAGTCGGCATTCAGCGCGGTGCTCGCCTGGCAGAAGCAGCTCGAGGTAGACATCAAGGCCGGCAAGCAGCCCGCATCCACCCCGCTGCGCTCCAGCGAGCGCCCCGAGGGCCAGCCCGTCAAGCCCACCCCGCTTACCCCCGTGGAGGCCAAGCTGGTGGCCGCCTCGGATGCGCACACGGCGAAGTTCCCCAAGAGCGAGCGCACCCCCGGCATCGCCTACAAGGCCGCGGAGCTGTACTACGCCCATGACGACTTCCCCGAGGCGCGCCGCCGCTTCGAGGCGCTCGTGAAGGCCTACCCCCAGCACGAGGTGGCCCGCTTCTCCACCAACCTCATCGTCGAGTCCTTCCTCGTCGACCAGGACTGGAAGAGCGTCGAGGAGGTCAGCGGCAAGCTCGCCGACAACAAGGACGTCATCGACCCCAAGAGCGACCTGCACAAGGACCTGGTCCGCTTCAAGCTCGCCGGCCGCTTCAAGCTCGCCGATCAGCTCCTCGCCGAGGGCAAGTACGAGGAGGCCGCCGCCAAGTACATCGAGCTCGTCAACGAGGCTCCCCGCCACGAGTTCGCCGACAAGGCCCTCAACAACGCCGCCGTCGCCTACGAGAAGACGCAGCGCTTCGACTCGGCCCTCAAGCTCTACGAGCGCATCTTCCGCGAGTACCCCTCCTCGCCCCTGGCCGACGCCGCCCTCTTCCGCGTGGCGGTGAACGCGCAGAACTCGTACGACTTCGACAAGGCCGTGGAGAGCTACCAGAAGCTGGTGAAGGACTACCCCGCCTCCAAGGACCGCGAGGCCGCGCTCTTCAACGCCGCCAACCTGCTCGAGGGCCAGCAGCGCTACGCCGAGGCCGCCGCCGCCTTCCAGCGCTACGCCGAGCTCTTCCCCAACGCCGAGGACGCCCCGCGCAACCAGTTCCGCGCCGCCCTCATCCTGGAGAAGCGCGAGGACTGGAAGGGGGAAATCCGCGCGCTCGAGTCCTTCGTGCGCAAGTTCTCCTCCCAGTCCGCCCAGGCGGAGCTCGTGGTGGAGGCGAAGCGCCGCATCGGCGACGCCTGGGGCAAGCAGAAGAACGAGAAGGAGGCCCTGCGTGCCTACGCCGCCGCCGCCGACGAGTTCGACCGCCGCAAGCTCCAGCCCGACGCCGCGCCCCGCGCCGCCGATGCCGCCGCCTACAGCCGCTTCCAGCTCGCCGACGCGGAGTTCCGCAAGTTCGACGCGCTGAAGATCGGCGGCAAGGGCAAGGCGCTCGAGCGCAGCTTCACCGCCAAGCGCACCGCCGTGAAGTCCGTCAACGACGCCTTCGCCCGCGTCTTCCCCTACAAGCGCCTCGAGTGGACGCTCGCCGCGCTCTACCGCCGCGGCTACGCCCTGGAGCGCTTCGCCAATACCATCATCGAGACCCCCGTCCCGCCGGAAGTGAAGCGGCTCGGCGAGGAGGCCGTGGTCGCCTACCAGGACCTGCTCTCCCAGCAGACCGCCACGCTCGAGGACGCCGCCGTCGAGAGCTACGCCGCCACCCTCCAGAACGCTCGCGAGAACCACATCTCCAACGAGTGGACCAAGAAGACGCTCGAGTCGCTCCACCGCTTCCGGCCCAAGGAGTACCCGGTGCTCAAGGAGCCCAAGGACGCCATCGCCTCGGACGCGCTCTACCCCGAGGGACTCCTGGGAGGTGGCAGATGAGCCTGCGCCGACTGCTCGTTCCGGGCCTGCTGCTGCTCGCCTCGGCCTGCGCCACCACGCCCAAGCCGGGCGCCGACGCCAAAACGAGCGCGGCCTCCGCCTCCGCCACGCCGGACAAGGACCCGGGCGCTTCCGCCGACCCGAAGAAGCCGGCCGCCAGCACGGCCACCGCGAAGAGTGACAAGGACCCGGGCCAGAAGACCGCCCCCACTCCGCCTCCCGCGGATGCCCGAGCTGTGGCCCAGCGCGGTGAGCTGACGGCCGCGGAGTCCTCGTACAGAACCCAGGTCGAGCGCCGCCCGAAGGATGACCAGGCCTGGACGAACCTCGGCATCATCCAGGAGCGCCTGGGAAAGAACGACGAGGCCGAGCGCTCCTACCGGCAGGCCCTGGAGCTGAAGCCAGAGCAGCAGGCCGCCTGGGACAACCTCACCCGCCTCCAGTGCCGCACCGGCCGCGCCGCCCAGGCCGAGTCCTCGCTGCGCGAACAGCTCCAGGCGAAGCCGGACGCCATCCCCCCGCGCACAGCGCTCGTGCAGGCCCTGCTGTGCCAGAAGAAGCTCGACGCGGCCGCCACCGAGGCCAAGCGCGTCCTCAAGGCCGAGGAGCGCAACGTGCGGGCCATGCAGCTGCTCGCCCAGGTGTACCACCGCGAGCGCAAGTACGAGCTGGCCAGGATGGTGCTCGAGAACGCCCGCACCATCGCCCCCGACGAGGCCGCCACCCACAACGCCCTCGGGCTGGTGCAGCTCGCGCTCGGCTCGAAGCCCGCCGCCCTCGAGTCCTTCAAGAAGGCCTCGGAGCTGAAACCGGAGCTCGCCGAGGCACGCAACAACCTCGGCGCCCTCCTCAACGAGGCCCAGGACTACGCCGCCGCCATCCGCGAGCTCGAGGCCGCCGTCCAGGCCGCCCCCGACTTCGTCTCCGCCCGGCTCAACCTCGGCAATGCCTACCGCGGCCAGGGTGACTTCACCCGCGCCCTCGCCGAGTACCAGCAGGTGCTCCGCCTGGCCCCCGACCTGCCGGACACCTACTTCAACCTCGCCATCCTCCACCTGGATGCCGAGCCGCAGGACATGGACGCCATCGCCCGGCTCCAGGCCTGCCTCTCCTTCTTCGACCAGTACCGCGCCAAGGGCGGCCGCGACGAGCGGGTGGACGACTACGTCAAGGACGCCAAGAAGGGCATCGAGAAGGAGGAGCGCCGGCGCGAGCGCGAGAAGCGCGAGCAGCTGCGCAAGGCCAAGGCCGAGGAGGACAAGAAGAAGTCCGAGGAAGAGCCGAAGAAGGCCGAGGAGCCGAAGAAGACCGCCGAGACTCCCGCTTCCGACAAGTCCCCCACACCCGCCGCCAAGAAGACCGCGACCCCTGCCCGCAAGGCCTCGGGCTCGGCTAGAGTGGCCGAGGACAAGAAGTGAGCCCGCCCATGCGCCCTGCCCTCGCCCTCCTCCTCCTGCTCGCCGCAGCGCCCGCGTCCGCCCAGGACAGCGCCACGCCCAAGGCCTCCCAGGAGAAGGAGCCCAAGAAGAAGAAGGTCATCCGCCTGGACGCCATCACCGTCGAGGGCCGCATCCAGAAACCCCAGGCCTTCTACATCCTCCAGCGCTCCAACCTGAACTTCGACGAGCTCAACAAGGCCGAGAGCTTCGCTCCCAAGGTCGTCAAGAGCGTGGAGAAGGAACCTTTCTAGGCTAGGAAGGGTCCCAGAGAAGACACATGGCTTCCCCTCAGCAGAGCCGGATCCTCCGCGTCGGCCTCATCCAGGATGGACGCATCCTCGAGGAGCGCCACCTGCGCCAGCCCGGCGACTTCACCGTCGGGCAGGATCCGAAGAACTCCCTCGTGCTGCCGCTGCCGGACCTGCCAGCCAGCTTCCGCGTCTTCGAGTACCGGGCCAACCAGTACAACCTCGTCTTCACCGAGGACATGCAGGGCCGGGTGAACCTCGGCTCCTCGGACGTGGACTTCCACACGCTGCGCGGCCAGGGCATGGCCATGGAGCGCGAGGACCACTACGTCCTGCCCCTCCAGGAGAGCGCCCGCGGGCTGGTGGAGCTCGACGCGGATCTCCGCCTCTTCTTCCAGTTCATCACGCCCCCTCCCGACTCGGAGAAGCTCCGGCTGCCTCCGGACCTCCAGGGCGGCACCTGGCGGACCATGGACCGGATGTTCTTCGGCATCCTGGCCGCCTCCCTGTTCCTCCACTTCTCCGGCGCGGCCGTCATCATCGCCTCCGAGCCTCCCAAGGAGCCCGAGCTGGCGCTGGACCAGCTGGATGACCGCTTCGTCCGGGTGCTCATGCCGCCCAAGGAGGAGCCCAAGAAGCCCGCCGCCGACACGGCCCAGGCCGCCGCGCCCACCGAGGAGAAGAAGCCCAAGGAGAGCGACCCGGCCGACAAGCCCGCGGAGGCGTCCTCCAAGCCCGCCACCGCGGAGGAGGCCGCCGCCCGGCGCGCCGAGGTGGCCAAGAAGGTGAGCAACAAGGGCCTGTTGAAGATTCTCGGTTCCTCGGGTGGAGGCGGCGGGGGCGCGTTCGCGGACGTGCTCGGCGGCAGCACCGGCGCCGGAGACATCGCGCAGGCTCTGGCCGGCGCGGGCGGCGTGGGGGTCGCCACCGAGGCCTCGGTGGGCGCCAACGGCCCGCGCGGCGGCGGCACCGGCAATGTGGCCGGAATCGGAGACCTCGGCACCAGCGGCGCCGGCAAGGTGGACCTGGGCTCCAAGAAGGAAGTGGAAGTCGCTGGCCGCGTCACCAGCGCCACCCCCGAGGTGGAGAGCTCGGACGTGGACCGGGACGCGCTCGCCCGCTACGTCAAGGCCCGCCTCAAGGCCATCCAGAACTGTTACGAGAAGGAGCTCAAGCGCAACCCCGGCCTCAAGGGCAAGGTGATGGTGCGATTCAGCATCAAGCCTTCCGGGCGTACCGGGGAAATCGAAATCGAGGAAAACACCCTGGGCAACGACGCGGTGGCCAGTTGCATCCGCACCGTCATCCGCGGCTGGGTGTTCCCCTTCAAACCAGATGACGAAGTGCCGGTGGCCTACCCGTTCGTGTTCGCGCCCGCGGGGTAGACTGGGGCCAGCACTTCGAATCCCGGGGGGTCGGGAGCCATGGAGAAGCTGGCCGTCATTTCGTCATCGCCGCTCTTCGAGATGCTCTCCAGCACGGAGCTGGCGCACCTCGCCGAGCTGGCCGAGCAACGGCGCTATGCCGCCGGGGACGTCGTCTTCGAGGAGGGCGAGCTGGGCGACTGTCTCTACGTCATCGTGCGCGGAGAGGTGGAGGTGGTGCGCGGCGACAGCGGCGGGGTGCCCCGGCCCCTCACCGTGCTCACCGCCCCGGACTTCTTCGGGGAGATGAGCCTCATCGACAAGGAGTACCGCTCCGCCACGGTGCGGGCGCGCACGGAGGCGGTGCTCCTGCGGCTCACCACCCAACACCTGGCCTCCTTCCGCCAGACGCACCGCGATGGCTTCACCTTCGTCGTCATCAACATCGCGCGCATCCTGTCGGCACGGGTACGCGAGGCCAATGCCCGGCTCACGGCCAGGCAGGCCTGAGCACTCCCCGCGTTGACACCCCTGGCCCGGCTCTCTAGCGTCGGGCCCATTCGCCGCAGCCCTGGAGCAGAGGTCATGCGCAACATCGGAATGCTGGCGGTCGTCCTCGCGAGTGGGCTCGCGCTCGCCCAGTCCGCCCCCCGTACCGCCCCGGCCGCCGCCCCCTCGCCCTTCCAGCAGGAGAAGGCCAGCGAGGTGCCGGATGCGGCCAAGCTCGAGCGCAGCACCAAGTCCCTCACCGGCATGCGCGAGGTGCTCCGCGACGTGCTGGGCAAATTGGAAGAGGCCCGGCGCGCCAAGGACGTGGTGAAGCTCAACTGCGTCAACGAGAAGCTCACGCAGATCAAGGGCCTGCTGCGCATCTCCGAGCAGGCGGACGTGGCGCTCCAGGAGGCCGTGGCCCGGCGGGAGAACACCGCCAGTGAACACGAGTACACCAAGGTGATGATCGCCCAGCAAAAGGTCTCCCAGCTGCGCACCGAGGCGGAGAAGTGCATCGGGCAGCTCGCCTTCCAGGCGGACGAGAACATGTCCGTGGAGGTGGAGGAGCCCAAGGACCTTCCCGGGGGAGATCCCACCCGTCCCCGGCCCATCGAGGACATCGTCATGCGTCCGCCGCCGGCCAGCCCCCTTCAATGATTCCAGCCTGATTGCCCTCCAATGCCCCAGTCGGCCGTGGCCACCGAGGCCCGGTCAAAGTCATTTCGAGCACCATCGAAGTGCGTGGTAAGACCGCCGGGCTCGGGGATTTGACCGTTTCATGACGCAGCCTGCCAACAAGTGGAAGGTCTGGTGCCTGCTGCTAGTGCTGGTGGCGTCATGGCCCGCGTTCGGGCAGGCCCCGGGCGGCTTCCGCGGCGGCAACGGTCTCAAGGTGGGTGACGGCAGGCTGCACCTCACCTTCGACTTCGAGACACGCTACGACAGCGCCGCCGGTTACTTTCCCCCCGCGGGCAACACCGACCCCACCGTGGTGTCGGACAAGCTCTCCGGGGAGGCCCTGATGCACATCCGGCCCGGGCTGAGGCTGGAGATCCCCGGCTCCACGCTGGCCCTGGACCTCAAGGGCTACGCCGATTACGTCCATTACACCGGCCTGTTCACCCCCGGCTCGACCAACACCTCCCACCTGGAGGCGATGGCGGACCTCAACGTCGCCTACAACCGGGAGGCGCCGATCGGGGTGGAGCTGGGAGACCACTTCCAGCGCTCGGATCAGACGCGCAACGCGGCGGTCGGCGCGGGTGTGCTGTCGCTCTACAACGAGCTGCGGCTGAGCGTGCCGGTGCGGCCCGGCGGCGGCGCCTTCGAGGTGACCCCCCAGTTGGCCTGGGGCACGGAGCTCTTCAAGGCCTCGGGCGCCCTGCCTCCCGTGGGTTGCGGCGGCCCCACGTGTGACCCCGCCCAGGTGAGCAGCTTCGACTACAACGACCTGCGGGCGGGCGTGAATGCCCGCTGGCGCTTCCTGCCGAAGACGGCGGTGCTCGCGGACGCCCAGTTCAACGTGCGCAGCTACGTCCACGGAGGGACTCCCGGCGCCATGCTCCTGCACGCCAAGGCGGGCCTGGCGGGTCTGGTGACGCCGAAGATCGCCGTGACGGCCACGGCGGGCTGGGGCCAGGACTTCGGCTCGGCGGGGGGTGGCTCGCTCATCGCCCAGCTCGAGGCCAGCTACCTGATGAGCCAGACGGCCACCTTGAAGGCCGGCTATGCGCGCACCCTCGAGCCCGTGGCGTCGCTCGGCCTGTTCCGCGATGACCGCGGGTACGTGGAGGCACAGGCCCTGCTCGGAGGCAAGCTCACCGTCCGGGGAGCCTCCTCGTTCGACTACCTGAGCTTCCAGGGGACACGGCGCGACACGCTCTTCAAGCTGGACGTGGGCCCCCAGTACCAGTTCGAGCGGTGGCTCCTGCTCGGGGCCGGCTACCTGTTGGGGATCCGGACATCCTCGGAGAGCGGCACCGGAATCAACTACTCCCGTCACGAAGGGTATGTTCGAGTGACCGTGACGTATTGAGACGGCCCCCGTGATGCGCTCCTTCCTCCTCCTCGTGCTGCTCGGCGCTCTGACCGCGTGCCGCACCACCACGCCCTCCCAGGCGCTCGACGCCTCCGAGCTCCCTCCGCCCTCGGCCTCCACGGCCACCGATACCACCGGCCGCACGCTCGGCCCGGGAGACCTGGTGGATGTGCGCGTCTTCCAGGAGCCCGACCACTCGGGCGTCTGGGCCGTGTCCACGGAAGGCACCATCGACTACCCGCTGTGCGGCAAGGTCCACCTCGCCGGCCGCACCTCCGGCACCGCCGCGGACGTGCTGCGCGGCTGCCTCACCCGCTACCTGAAGCACCCCGAGGTGTCCGTCGTCATCCGCGAGTACAACTCGAAGAAGATCTTCGTCTTCGGCGAGGTGCAGAAACCGGGCACGTTCTCCTACGAGGAGGGGATGACCATCATCGAAGCGGTGACGCTCGCCGGTGGCCTCACCAAGCTGGCCTCGCCCAATGGCACCCAGGTGGCGCGGCAGGGGGAGGGACAGCAACTGAAGATCCGCGTCCCGGTGAAGGACATCCGCGACGGCGCGGAGAAGAACTTCCCCCTCCAGCCGGGCGACATCGTCTTCGTGCCGGAGAGCCTCTTCTAGGCGCGCGGCGCCGGGGGCACCCAGCCGATGTCGGCGAGGAAGCCCCGGGACTCGGAGATGAGCTGCGAGGCCAGCCCCGGCGCGCAGGCGAGCACGTCCCCGATTCCCACCTGGAACGGCGCTCCGTCGATGCGCACCATCGTCCCGCCCGCCTCCTGCACCAGCAGCGAGCCCGCCGCCACGTCCCACGGCTTGAGGCCGAACTCGAAGAAGCCGTCGAAGCGGCCCGCCGCCACATAGGCCAGGTCCAGCGCCGCGCTGCCCGTGCGGCGCATGCCCTGCGCCCGGACGATGAAGCGCTTCAACAGGCCCACAGGACCCTCGGGCCGCTCGTGCACGTCGTAGGGGAAGCCCGTGCACAGCAGCGAGTGCCCCAGCTCCGTGGTGCCGGAGACTCGCATCGGACGGCCATTGAGCGTGGCCCCCTCCCCTCGCGCGGCGGAGAAGAGCTCGTCCATCATCGGAGCGTAGATGGCTCCGGCGAGCACCCCGTCCGGCCCCTCCACGCCCACGCTCACGCAGAAGTGCGGCACCCGGTGCGCGTAGTTGGTGGTGCCATCCAGCGGATCCACGATCCACCTCAGCCCCGAGCCCTTCGAGGCCCCGCTCTCCTCGGCAAGAATCGCGTGGCCCGGGTAGTGCTGGCGGATGAAGCCGAGCACCGCCGCCTCGGCCGCCCGGTCCGCGTCGGTGACCAGGTCGATGCCGCCCTTGTATTCGATGGTGCGCTCGCCCTGGAAACGCTCGGCGAGCACCCGGCCGGCGAGCCGGGCTCCCTCCTCGGCGATACGGCGCAGGGTGGCGGGCGACTCGTCGGACATGGCGGCTCCTCCCTTCCTCCTACTTCGCGGTCTCTGCGAGCAGTTCCTCGATCTCCGCCTGGTACTTGGAGAGGAACTCCTCGGCGAACCCCTCGTGCACGTAGCGCACCTTGCCCTGGCGGTCGATCAACACCATCGTGGGCATGCCGCGCACCCGCAGCACCTTCTCCGCCACCACGGCGTTGGTGTCCACGAGCACGGGCAGCGTCACCTTCGTCTCCTCGAGGAACGGCGGAATGGCGCGTGCGTCCTCGTCCACGTTGAGCGCGTACACCTTCAGGCCGCGCGAGGCGTAGTGCTTCGCGAAGTCCTGGTACATGGGGAGCGCGTCGCGGCAGGGCTCGCACCAGGTGGCCCACACGTCGAGCAGCACCACGCTGCCCCGGTCACTGGCGATGTCGTGGGGCTCGCCCCCCGGGTAGCGCTTGACGGTGAACTGCAGCGGGGCGGGCTCGGCTCCCAGGGCGTCCGAGCTGGAGGCCAGCGAGGGGGCCGTGAGCGAGGGCATGCTCTGCGCGCAGCCGGACAGGGCGAGCGCGGCCAGGGCGAGGTGGAAGGAGCGCATGGCCTATTTCTCCCCCATCCGGGCCCGCAGCGCGACGAGCAATTTGTCGATGAATCCACCGAAGGCGCCATTGCTCATCACGAGCAGCACGTCCCCGGGCTGGGACTCGCGAGCAACCCGCTCCACGAGCGTGGGCACGTCCGAGGCATGGTCCGCGGCGATGCCCTGCTTCTTCAATTCCTCGGTGACGCGGGGCACGTCCAGTTCCTCGCCGGTGGGCACCTTGTCGTGACGCTCGGGCACCTTGAGGCTGGCTCTCGCGGCCCCGGTGAAGGCGTGGGCGTAGTCCTCCTGGTGGATGTTGCGGCGGCTGGTGTTCGAGCGCGGCTCGAAGATGGCCCACAGCCGGCGCTCCGGGTAGCGGTGACGGATGGCGGCGATCGTCTCCCGCACCGCCGTGGGGTGGTGCGCGAAGTCATCCACCAGCAGGATTCCGCCAATCTCCGCCCGGACCTCCTGGCGGCGCTTCACGCCCCGGAAGGTGGCCAGGCCCTTCGCAATCTCCTCGAAGGACAGGCCCAGCCCCCGCGCCGCCGCGATGACGCTCAGCGCGTTCTCCACGTTGTGCAGGCCCGAGAGCGGCAGCACCGCGGTGCCCAGCACCGTGCCGCGCTCGACCACCTCGAAGCGGGCTCCCTCGGGACCGAAGCGCACGTTGCGCGGGGTGTAGTCCGCCTGCGCGCCCTCCTTCGCCACGTACGTCACCACCTGGCCCTGGCACGCCTGCGCCAGCTTCACCGCATTGGGGTACGCGGCGCACACCACCAGCCGTCCATCCCTCGGAATCAGCCGGACGAACTTGTCGAAGGTGGACTCGTAGTGCGGCAGGTCCCTGAAGATGTCCGCGTGGTCGAACTCCACGCTCGTGAGGATGGCCGTCTTCGGACGGTAGTGGAGGAACTTGGAGCCCTTGTCCCAGTAGGCCGTGTCGTACTCGTCGCCCTCGACGACGAAGTGCGGCCCCTTCCCCACCCGGTAGTTGCCCGAGTAGTTCTGCGTGACTCCGCCCACGAGGAAGGACGGATCCTTCCCCGCCTCCACCAGCACGTGGGCCATCAGCGAGGACGTCGTCGTCTTGCCGTGGGTGCCCGCCACCACCACCGAGTGCGCCCGATCCAGGAAGAGCGAGCCCAGCGCCGCCGGGAAGCTCATCTGCCGGATGCCACGCTCGCGCACGGCGGTGGCCTCGGGGTTCACCCGGCGGATGACGTTGCCGATGATGACCAGGTCCGGCTTCGCCACATCGAGGTTCTCCGGCCGGTAGGGCGTGAGCGCCTGGATGCCCCACTCGCGGAGCATGTCGCTCATGGGCGGGTAGACGTTCTCGTCGCTGCCGGTGACGTCGTAGCCCGCGGCCTTGAGCATGCCCGCGAACGAGCCCATGCCGGTGCCGGCCACGCCGACGAGGTGGATGCGGCGCACCGCGCCGGGGGTGATGGTTTCGAGGACGTTGCCGTTGTCGTCAGCCATGTGCTTTCGGGGTGAGGTCGCTGAGGCCGAGGGCCTGCACGACGAGGTCGTGGAAGACGGGGCGGAAATCGCGGATGCGCAGCTCCTTGCGGCCGTGCGCCACGCGGTTGGTGACGAGCGCCACCACGAGCGAGCGGCGCAGATCCACCCAGAGGCTCGTGCCGGTGAAGCCCAGGTGGCCCACCGCGCCCGGAGGCGTGTCGCCAATGTAGTGGCCCGCGCTCGACAGGCCCTCGGAGGGCGAGTCGAAGCCCATGGAGCGGGTGCTGCCCTCCAGGAGCGGATCCGTGGCCAGCGCGCGGTACCAGAGCGGCCCGGGCGCGAGGGACGCGTCCCCCGCGCACCCGGCGAGGATGGCCTGGCCGAAGCGGGCCACGTCCACCGCGGTGCCGAAGAGGCCCGCATGGCCGCTCACGCCATCCATCACCCAGGCGTTGTCGTCATCCACCTCGCCGGGCACCGAGGGACGCGAGGGAAGCTCGCCCCACAGGGTCTCCTGGCCGGGAGCGGGCTCGCGGGGACGGGTGGCTCCCGTGCGTGCCACGAGGCCATCGGTGGGGAAATCCGTGAGGCGGTGGAAGCGCGCGGAGAGGCCGAGCGGCCCGGCGACATGGCGCGAGAAGAGGACATCCAGGGGCGCGCCTCCCGAACGGGCGA
This sequence comes from Vitiosangium sp. GDMCC 1.1324, assembly GCF_003044305.1. Classification (GTDB taxonomy): domain Bacteria; phylum Myxococcota; class Myxococcia; order Myxococcales; family Myxococcaceae; genus Archangium. The sequence goes on from NZ_PZOX01000014.1 coordinate 45,660, forward strand.
GGATCTCCCCCAGGAGGATGAAGCCCACGTCGCTGTAGGCGGCGCGGGTGCGCAACGGCGCCGCGAGCGGCGTGCGCGCGGCGGCCTGGATGACCTCGTCGCGGACGCGGGCGCGGGTGGCCGCGGGACACGCGGGGTCGAGGAGCTCGGGAGTGGACGTGAGCGCCTCGGCGAAGAAGGGCACGAAGGGCGGCAGGCCCGAGCGGTGATAGAGCAGGTCCGCCACCGTGGCGCCGGCGTCCCCCACGGGCGAGCCCGGGAAGAAGCGGGCCACGGGAGTCTCGGGACCGACCTTGCCCTCGGTCCAGAAGCGCAGGAAGAGTGCGGTGGTGCTAAGCACCTTGGTGACGGAGGCCAGGTCGAAGCGCGTGTCACCCGTGACGTTGCCCGCCACGCCGCCGAACACCTGGGCGCCCCGGTGCATCACCACGGCCTGCGCGGCCGGGAAGATGCCGAGCGTGACGGCCTCGTCGAGGACATCCTGGAGTTCCGCGATGGGATGGCTGCTCATGCCTGCACCGCTCCTTCGAGGAAGGTGAGGCGGGCGACGCCCGCATCCAACCGCACCCGGGTGCCGAGGGCGACAGGGTAGTTGGGGATGTCGTGGCCGATGGGGAAGCCGGCGGCGCAGGGGAGCCCCGTCTCCTCGGCGAGCGAGCGGAGGACATCCGCGCTGCTGTAGGGAGCGTCCTTCTGCTCGCAGTCGGTGAAGTCGCCGAGCACGATGCCGCGCACCTTGTCGAAGACGCCCGCGAGCTGCAGGTGCGTCCACATCCGGTCGAGCCGATACGGGCGCTCGCCCACGTCCTCGAGCAGCAGGATGGCCCCGTCGAGCGGCGGCATGTACGGAGTGCCCAGCAGCCGGGAGAAGACGGAGAGGTTCCCCCCGAGCAGCGGCCCCTCGGCGACCCCGGACACATAGGTGGCCTTGCCCTCGAGGGGCGGAGGAGGCTCGGGGGACTCGAGCAGCCGGAAGAGATACTCCTGGACCTCGGGAGGCTGCTTGCCCAGGTGGGTGACGACGGGCCCGTGGATGGTGACGCGGCCGAGCCCCTGGAGGGGCAGGTGCAGGGCGGTGAGGTCGGAGAAGCCAACGAATGCCGAGGGCGCCATGTCCGCCAGGGGGAGCGACGGCAGGAGGCGCATGACGCCGTAGCCGCCCCGGGCGCAGAAGATGGCGCGGGCCTGGCGGTCGGTGAGGGCCCGGGACAGCTCCCCGGCCCGACGCGAATCGGGGCCGGCGAGGTAGCGCCAGGCCTCATAGAGATCGGGCTGATAGATGGGCGAGTAACGCTGCCCGATGACGCCGAGACCCACCTCGAAGGTGGGAGGGTCGAAGGGACCGGCGGGGGCGACGATGTGAACGGTGTCGCGAGGACGCAGCGGGAGGGGCTTGAGCCAACGCACGGGCGCCTTCATAGCACCGGGTGCGCAGGAGTCTTCGAGCTTCGAACACCCCCTGTCCGAGTGACAACCTCCCCACTCCGAGGGGGAGAGGGCCAGGGTGAGGGTGTCTGCCTCCTTGGGTTCCAACCCCCTACCCGACCACCCGCTCGAGCACAGCGGCGAAGAACCCATCGGTCCCGTGCAGGTGCGGAGCACAGAACAGGAACCCCTCCCGGACGCACGAGGGGTCCAACCACCCGGCCCCGGGAGGCACGAGCCGGAACCCGGGGACCTCGCGAAGGAACCCGAGGACCACTTCCTCGTTCTCCGCACGATTCACCGTACAGGTCGCGTAGACCAGCCGACCCCCGGGACGAACGAGACGGCCCGCACGCTCGAGGATGTCGCGCTGGACCCGAGGCAGCGCGGACAGGGACGCGGGGTCGAGGCGGAACCGCAGGTCGGGCCCCCGTCGCAGGGAGCCCAGCTCCGAGCACGGGGCATCCACGAGCACCCGGTCGGCGAGCACTCCCTCTGGAGGCGCGCGAAGCACCTGGACAATCGAGACCCCCGCCCGCGAGCACCGCTGCAGGAGCCGGTCGAGCCGCTCGGCATCCGGGTCATACGCGAGGAGCCGGCCCCGGTTCTCCATGGCGGCGCCGAGTTGGAGCGTCTTGCCTCCGGCGCCGGAGCACAGATCGAGCACGGTCTCACCGGGCCGCGCCTCGACGAGCAGGCCGAGGAGCTGACTGCCCTCATCCTGGACCTCGAAGAGGCCCTCGCGGAGAGAGTCGAGCCCATACAGGTTGGGCCTGGGACCCACGATGTGGAGCGCGAGGGGGCTGAGCGCCCCGGGCCGGGTCTCGACCCCCTCCGAGCGCAGCCGTTCCCCGAGGGCCTCACGCGTGGTGCGCAACCGATTGACCCGGAGCGTGATGGGGCCGGGGACATTGAGATGGGCGCAGAAGTCCTCGGCGGCGGGGCCGAACTCACGGATGAAGTGCTCCGCGAGCCAGTCGGGCAGCGACCACCGGAGGGCGAGCGATGGAGGCTCCTCGGAGACGAGGGCCAGGGGGGCCTGGACCCCGGAGAGCCGGACCGCCTCGCCGGCCGGGAGACCCGCGAGCCGGTGCAGGAAGGCGTAGAGGAACGCGGGGACGGGGGATTCCGGGTCACCGAGCAGGAAACCGAGCCGGCGGCGCCACAGACCGACGTTGAAGACGGCCTCGGCGAGGGCCTGACGCTGGTCGCGGGAGAGGCTCCGGTGGGCCCGGAGGGTCCGATCGAGCACCCTTTCCGCGGGCTGACCCGAGAGAACGAGGGAGAGGGCCTGGGCGGCAACGGGGGCGAGCCCATGGAGCGCCGACCAGGGAACCGAGCGAAGTCGTGAGAGCGGGTCAAAACAGGATGTTGACAGGAGAGACTCCGTTCTTTAGAAAGCACCTCGTTGTCGCGGCGGCCCACAAGGGCCAGCGCGCAGCGGACATATTCCCCGATAGCTCAGCCGGTAGAGCGGGTGACTGTTAATCACTAGGTCCGTGGTTCGAGTCCACGTCGGGGAGCAAGATTCACCAGTAATTTCAGGGCCTTGGACGAAAGTTCAAGGCCCTTTTCATTTGCCCTCCCCTGCCCGTGGGCAAAATACGGGCAACCCCTCCGGACGTTCTCCCCAATGGAGGGCGCGGGCGCATGGGTGAGAGCACGGGCAAGAGCCAGGACTACGCGAAGACGTGGGAGGGTGGGTTCATCCGCCACGACTCTAGGGGTCGCAAGGTCTACGTCATCCGCCGGATGATCAACGGGCGAAGCTACAAGGTCAGCACGCGGGCGACCACGCTCCGAGCGGCCATGGAGCAGCTCAAGCGGTTCGAGGCCGACCCAGAGCACTACAACCCGGCGGGCCCGCCCTACGAGGAAGCCGTACCGGGGAGAGGACGAGGGGATCGCGAGCGTGCTTGTGTATCCACGAAATCGGCTCTCCCGCACCTTGGTGCCAATGACGCGGCGGCCCTCTTCGCCGCTGAGGCCGCACAGGCGTAGAAGGTGAGACCTCACCTCCCATGTATCTGTCGCGTTCCCATCCTCCGGGGGCGCGACAGATGAGCCAAGGTCGCGTAGCTGCAAACGAAGTGGCTGCCGGGCCCCCCAGAAGCCCTCCGCCCGTCCACGGTCGAGGGCTTCGCCTGTTCTGGCCACGGCGCATCCTACAGGTTGAGCGGGGAGAGCAGCCTCGCCCACGCGGAGCGCCGGATCGCCGCTTCTGAGGAAAAGCGGCTATTCGATGCGGCGCCCACGCGACGACGGCCGGCGCGGCGGGGCCGCATGGCTTCGATGGCGTAGGTTGTTGATTTCGCGGCGGTCCTCCGACGATATGGTGACGTGTCCTTCGCTCTCTGGCGTTCGGCACAATGCCCATGAGCGACGCCGCCACGTACTGGTTCTCTCCCGCGCCGAGCGAGGTCACGTCCTCGCGGCTCTCGCTCGACTTCGATCTACGCGCGGCCGACCTGTTCTTCCGCGAGCTCGTGGTGCCGGAGCTCGGGCGGATCTGGTTCGTGCGGCAGCTCTCGTGGCCCCTGGCGGCACTGGCGCTTCACGAGGAGCTTGCGAGCCACGGTTCGAACGCGCCGAAGCCCACCGCCATCTGCCACGGCATCGAGGCGCTCGCCTGCAAGCTCGAGTACCTCGTCGATCCCCAGGCCCCGTCTCCGCGCATCCTCGGACGGCGCGCGTTCGGTCGTGACGCCGAGCGGGAGGTGTGGTCGTTCCATCGGCTTCGCCAGGCGTCGAACTACGTGCGGAACACGCATCGCCAGGCCGCGACGCGCGCGGTTCGCGTCGACGGCGGGCTCGGCTTCGCGCGCGGCGCGCGCTTCGATCTCCTCGAGCTGGAGCCGGTCGGCCGCGCACTCGCCAACGCTTTCCTCGACCAGCGTGTCGGCAAGGGCGGGACGAGCCTCCGCAAGTGGCTGCTCGGGTGGCTCGAGGGCGACCGGGAACTCTCCGGCTGGCCCAAGACCATGCTGCTAGCGCTCTCCCCAGAACACGCCACCGACGACGAGCGCGCGCTGGTCCGTTCACGACTCCTCGGAACGTCGACGCCAGCCAGCGAGAAGCGGCAACGGCTGGCGCGCGCGGTCGGGCGCGCGGCCGACATGCCGGACATCGAGGGCGCCGTCGTCGTTCGGCTGCGCGAGGACGGGCATCGCGATCAGGCCAACCAGGTCATCGCCGCACGCGCTTTCGGCGCCGTGCTCGACCGAGCCCGCGACGCGGTCGCGAGCCTGACCCGCGCGGTGGAGCCCGGACGCGGCGGTGTGAAGCTCGCGACCCTGGTGACCGACTCGGGCATCAAGCGGGCCTTCAAGGATCTGCGCTCGGCCACGAAGAGCTACGTGGAGAAGGCGAACACGGCCAGCGTGAACGAGCCGACGAGCCGCACCTTTGCCGACGCGGTCGTCGCCGCTGATGACAGCGAGGCCATCAGGCTGATGGTTCGTCGCGCTGGTGAGGTGCTCGGACTTGCCGATGGCTCCGTCATCCGAGGACCGCTCTTCCGTGTCGTCGACGCCACCGACGAGGCGAGCGATCTCGAGGACGGCGCAGCGAGCATCGAGCCGGATCGCACTGGCAGGACCTTCCGCATCGCGAACCTGCACGCGCTGCTGCGTGACGTCGACCAGCGAGGTGCGCGATGAGCGCCGAGACGCTGCTCGACATCTTCGTGCCGCCTGAGGGCATGGTCGGGCACAGCGCCGCCCTCGTCGCCATGACCGGCGCCGAGGACTTCCTCGAGGACGCCGTCCAGCGCTTCACGGGGCTCCGGCCGCAACAGCGCGCCGAGCTGGGGAAGGTGCTCGTGTACCTGATGCTCGACGGGCACTCGTCGTCTTCGCGGCAGGAGGTCTTCCCACCAGGGCGCATCCCCGGCCTTCACGAGTTCCAACCTCGCTCGGTCGATCGCGGCTCGCTCCTGCACGCGAAGGTCGCGCTGCTCGCGTTCGCACCGAGCCGCACTGGCGCTCCGGTCCACCTTCGCCTCGCGGTGCTCACGGCCAACTTCACGTACACCTCCGCGCGGCAGCAGCTCGAGCTGGTCTGGGTCGTCGACGTGCCGCTCGACGGCACCGCGCGCCCCGAGGACCGCGCAGACGTCGCAGCGGCGGGCGCGTTCGTGGAGACGCTCCTGGCTCGACGCTTCCACCGCGACGAGCAGAGCCTCGCGCCGAGGGACCGCAAGCTGACGGCGCGGCTTGACGTCCTTCTTTGGGCAGCTTCGTCCCTCGCGACGAATCGAAAACCCCGCTTCATTCACTCCCTCGACCGCCCGCTCTACGACCAGATCCGAGAGCGTTTCCGCAGCGCGATCGACAAGCCAAGGAACTTCCTGCTCTGCGGCTCCGGCTTCTACGAGGAGCCGTCCGGCAAGGCGCGCAAGCCCGCCGTCTTTGGCAAGCTGGAGGACCTCGGAGTGTTCACGCCGAAACCCTACCGCGTGGCGCTCGTGGAGCCTGGCAAAGCTGGCGCGGTCGCTGACTGGGCGAGGACGGGTGAAACCGAAGGCTGGGAGGTGGTTCGCCCCTTCGACGCCCTCGATCACAATCGGCACCTTCACGCGAAGTTCGTGTACGTGGGCTACCTCCGCGACGGCTACGCAAGCAACGGCTGGCTCTACCTCGGCTCCGGCAACCTCTCTCGCAGGGGCATCCTCACCCACGGCGGCACGCCCGAGGGGAACGTAGAGACCGGCGTCGTTTTCGAGGTCGCTGAACGCTTCGCACCAGAAGACCTCGAGCGCTGGCTGTTCTGGGCGCAGGACCATGCCGAGGCGGTCGACGAAGACGATTGGGCCGTTGGCCAGGTCGGTGATGCGCCCGACGCGCAGCCCATCTTGGAAGCGCCGCCGATCCTCTCCGCAACCATCGAGACGACGCCGGCTCGCCGTCTGCGCCTCCTCTGGCGCGAGGACACCGTCGGAGCGCGTGTGAGCATCTCGTGGACTGGGCGCGACTGGTTCGACGTGCAGCGAGCGGACGAGGTCCTGCTGAAGGACGACGAGAACCCGACTGCTCTCCATGTGCGTGACGAGAGCGACCGCAAGTGGGTCGTGCCCATCGTGGATGCGGCCGGTCGGGTCGGCTGGCAACCGCCGCGCTTCGACACGTACGCCGACGCGCTCGCGGCGCTCCTCGACTTCCCGATCCGCCCCGCCGAGGCCACCGACGACGATGATGGCGAAGAGAGTGATGACCGCGACACCAATGGCACGGGCACCGGGGAGGCAATCGAGCAGGAGAAGAGCTACGCGCTGCATGCCGCCGCCGAGCTCGTCGAGAAGGTGGCCGCGCTGCAGTCCGCGCTGCCCGAGTCGATGCTCGACGACTGGCTCGATCACCTCGACCGGATGTTCCGCGCGTCGTTCCCCGAAGCGCTCATCACGACCTGGCGCACGCACCGCCTCGACGTCTTCGTGCACCTCCGGGAGCCGGAGCTGCGCTCGCCGCACCTGACCGACAAGCAGCGAGCTAGGTACTTCGAGGTACTCGACGGCGCGGCCCGCTCGTGGGGGCTGCGATGAGCTTCTCGTGGGCGCGCGCGGCCACCGCGCTTCGGAGGCTCGTCACGGAGGACGCGGCCAAGTCGCGTGAGGAGCAACATCTCGACGACGGCCAGCGGGCCTCACTCACGTGGATGGCCGAGCGCCTGCCGCAGAGTGGGGTCGTGCTCGCCGACGAGGTCGGCACCGGCAAGACGCGCATCGCGTGCGCCGTGGTTCACGCAGTCCTTGAAGCGTGCGGGCGCGCGGCCGTCGTCGTCCCGCACGGGCTCATGCACCAGTGGATCGCGGAGTCGCGGAAGCTTCGCGCGAGCAGCCCGGCACCGAAGGATCTCACGACCTTTACGGAGTTCCTGCGCGAGGTGTCGCCCAACGAGGCGTCGTGGAAGGACTTCAGCCCGCGCCCCGACGAGTCTGAGTGGTGGCTCATCTCCCACGGGTTCCGCGCGCCGCTGGTCCGTAGCAACTCCAACTGGTGGCGAGCGGCGTTGCCCGCGTTCGTCGAACTGTATCTGGCGTCCCGAGCCGAGCGAGAAGATGCACGCACACGCATCGGCAAGCTCCATCGGATGATCGAGAACGCGCGGGCGTCGTGGTGGGGCTGGAACGGGATGGCTCGCATCGCGAGCGAGGTCGCGCCGCGCGTTCGCGGACGTCGTGACCTGCGTAAGCGCATCGAGGCACTGCCTCCGCTCAGCATTGCTAGCCAGAACAACGACGCGCTCCTCGCGCAGTTCGGCAACAGCGGCGACGGCCGCCCGCTGACCGAGGAACTGCTGGGCCTCTGGCTCGGCGAGTTCGACCTCCTCGTCATCGACGAAGCACACAAGAGCCGGGGCGAAGTGGATGTCGAGGACACCGCGCTCGGCGCCGCGTCCGGCACGGTGCTCGCGCGTCTGGTCGACGCGGTGTTGAAGCAGCCCGAGAACGGTCGGCGGCTCTGCCTCACGGCGACGCCGATGGAGCTCGAGCTGTCGCAGTGGCTCGACCTCCTCGGACGCGCCCGCAGCGGCCTCGACCACGAGCGCGGGCGCCAAGTAGTGAAGCGCCTCCACGACGCGGCATCCCGCGCCGCCGTGGCGCCCGACGAAGGGAGCCGTCTCGACGAGCTGTGTGCCGCCGCGAGGGACTTCACCAAGACGCTGGCTCCGCACGTGACGCGGCGTCGGCGTGACGAGGACCCGCTCGTCACGAGCTTCCGCACGGGCGCCGCGCTGCCCGAGGGACTGCCACATCCACATCGACGACTCCAGCGCGTGCAGATCGGGTGGACCGAGACGGTGGGCCAGAGCTCGCCCTGGCTCGACGTGCTCTTCGCCGCCGAGTGCATGAGCCAGAGCGCTCGGGGGCTGACGCTCAAGGACACCGCGGACTGGCCGCGCGCGGTGCGTGACGCTTACACGAAGCTATCGGCGGGGCACGTCAGCATCGACCTGTCCGAGACGAGCGAGCCGCTCCGAGTCCCCGAGCCCGGTGTCGTCGACGACCATACGCGAGGCAAGATCGCGCGTGCCACCTACTGGTATCGACGGCTGCGCGACGGCCGCAAGCGCGTGCTCGAGGGGCTGCCGCCCGTGAACGGCGCCGAGCTCGATCCCGACGCCGAGCATCCTCGCATCCTTGCTGCCGTGAAGGAGATCGAGGGGTGGACGCTGAAGCGCGAGAAGGTGCTGGTGTTCGGCGTCTTCCTACGTCCGCTTCGACTCCTGCGCGACGTACTCAACGTTCGCCACGCGCTGCGCGCTGCCGACGCGGGCAGGCCGATCGCGCACGCTGTTCACACCGACGCGTCGCTGCTCGGGATCGCGCTTCGCCAGCTCGAGCGCCTGCGCGCGGAGGGCGCGCTCTCCGGCCGCCTTTCGACGGGCAACGGCGCGGAGATGCGCCGCGCGCTCGCCGACAGCCACAAAGCCTACGAGCGACTGCGGGACAAGGTGCGCAGGCGTGCGAAGAAGCCGGTCGTCGCGTGGCGGATCGACCCGTCGCTGCTCGGCGGCGCGCCGGTCGATCGCGAGCTCGAGGGCGCGCTCGAAGACCACCTCGTGTCGTTCGTCCTCGACGACTTCCTCGCGACGACCTCGGAGTCCGACGAGGTCACCGATGAGCGCTTCGATGTGCTGACCGCCGAGTTCGTTGAAGAGCGCCTCCGTCCGCTGCTTGGCGAGCTGGGCGACGAGGACGCCAACGAGGAGCAGGCCGTGCTCCGGCAGGAGGCGCTGCGGGCGCTCCTCGAGGACGACGACGGTCGCCAGAGCTTCCACGCGCGACTGCTCCAGGGCGCCACGCGCTGGGAGACGCGGCGCTACCTCCAGGCCGCGTTCAACCGGCCCGGCGCCTCGCCGTGGGTCCTCATCGCGCAGAGCCAGGTCGGACGTGAGGGGCTCAACCTCCACGAGTCCTGCCGCGTGGTCGTGCAGTTCCACGCCGAATGGAACCCCGCCGTCCTCGAGCAGCAGATCGGGCGCGTCGATCGGAAGGGTAGCCTCTGGGAGCAGCGCGCGCAGAAGTGGCTCGCTGAGGGAGCCCAGGGCGAGCCGCCGTTCGTCGAGGTTCGGCAGCTCATCTTCGAGGGGACCTACGACGCGTTCCAGTGGGACCGCGTCATGCGCCGGCAGCACGTCTTCGACGCCAGTCTCTTCGGCTCACTCCTGCCGGCTGACGCGTGGGATCGCGTGCCCGAGGGCCGGCTGGAGGAGCTACTGGCTGCAGCGCCATCGTTCCGCCCGCCGCGCCTCAAGTAGCCGAGTCGGTGCTTCCCGAGCGACGTGAACGCGTGCGATAGGTCGAATATGGGCGGCGAGAACACGCTCGGCGAGATAATCGACCTCAACGCGACGCGACTGGTTGTCATCCACGACGAGTGGGTCGGGTACAACCCGCACTCGCCGATCGCCACGTTGTACGAGCTTCGACGCGGAGCACGTGGTGGGCTCTCGGACGAGGGCCGGCGCTTGAGCAGTCTGGCGGGTGAGCGCGTCGTCGACGTCACGATCACCGCCGGTGCCGCCAAGAAGTTCCTGGGCGCCATCGCGAGCGCCGATGTGGTCGAGGGCACGTACCAGCCGCGCCAAGAGTGGACCGACGACTATCCCCACATCGAGCTCGCCCTGCACGTTGGCGTCGGCGAGATCGAACGGAGAGGCTGCATCGCGCTCCTCTTCACGGAGTCGCAGGGAGAGTTCTACGCACCGTGGGGAGCGTGCATCGACAGGCGGATGTGGACCGTCCCGGGCGAGGAGATCGGGCGCGCCCTCGCAGCGCTCAAGGTCCCGCTGAAGCGGGCGACGCTCGACCGGATGATGCAGGAGTTCGAGCGGCAGGCAGCGCAGCGATGAGCCCCGTGGTGGACTCGAACCGGGCACGCGACAAACGGCCCCCGCATTCGTCGCGGGACAGTGCGAATCAGAGAGAGTGTCCCGGCTCACCGCGCGCAACCTGCCAGATTCGCAACTGTTCGCATGCTTGGGTCGGTGCAAGCTGAGAGAACCCGTCCCGCCGAGAGCGCTGCGAACGGGTTGGTGAACGGCTCCGAACGCGGAGCTGAAAAAGGGCGTCACAGGAAGGGATTTCACTCCCCCAGCCAGTAGAGGCCGCGCCGGGTGCGCAGCACCTGCTCCAGGAACTCCGAGAACGAGCTGGCGACCTGCTTGCAATAGGCCGGGTCCGGCCATGCCTCGTGGTCGCCGTCGAAAAGAGGGTAGCGACCATTCTCCTGGCGGCTCATGTCCACCAGCACGTAGTTGCCATCCTGCACGTCACAGAGGGCGTACACCGAGGCCGGACCCCACTTGTCATCATCCTCGCCGTAGAGAGCCACTCGTGCCCGGACGATCTCGGACAAGGGAAGCATCTGGTATGGCGAATTCGGCAGCCGCTTGATCAGCTCCGCCCCATTGCAGTGCAGATAGAAGGTCCGGAGGTCCGGATCCAGCTTCCAGCCCACCCGCTGCTCGAACGCTTCGAGCTCCTCGGGCGTGGCGGGCGGATAGGGGAAGTGGTCGCGGGAAACCTCTTCCAGCAGGCGGCTCATGGGCGTGGCCATCGTCAGTTGTCCGTGTAGGGCAGATCGGGACCCACTGTATTCCAGGGTGCTGGCCGCCGTAGCAGGCGGGATATGCCCTGTCGTACAGGTCGTGGACGCTGGGCTTGGCGGGGAAGATGTTGTTGGGGTCCACCGGAGCGCCTCCATGCTGGAGATCCCGGACGTGATGGCCGGGCCACGACTTGGCGCCATCCCCGGGCCACTCTCCGAATTTCTTGCTCCAGTCCTCTCGGAAGGACTCTCGAAACCTGTCGTCGTCTTCATCCGCCCACCCGGAACCGTCAGCCACGGCAGTTCCTTCTTTACAGCGGGCTTGGCCCCCGGTGACGGCATGGGTTTGGTCCCGAGGGAACCGCTCGATTCGTTGATGGAGCCGCACCCGGCGAGGAGCATCAGCAGTACCGCTGTCCAGCCTGGCTTCATGAGAATCCTCCTTGATGATGGTCCCCCCCGCCCAGGTACCAAAGGATTCGTGACGGCGATAGAAGGTGCCCCATGGGCGAATGGGGACAGGTGACGTTCTTCCGGACTGACGACCTCGATGCGCTCGAGCGTGCCATTGGCGACCTCTGCCTGGCGGAAGGGCTCGTGGCAGCCCCCTACGTGCGACGCAAGCGCGAGCGATGGGACAAGATGCAGTACGGGACCGGCGCAACCTCCGACCGGTGGTCCATCGCGATCGGGGCCGGCCGACTCGGCTGGTCCGTCATCAAGACCGCCCCGCTCGAGCTGCTCGCGGAGCCGGGGTCGTCGGGCGAGCATCGGCTCGGCATCATCGCGCGTGTGCTCCGGTGCGAGGCCCTGCACGTGTCGCTTTATGACGGCACGGCGATGGTGATAGCGCAGGCTGCGCCGACGGGCGAGGTCGTGCTGTCGGGATACTCGATGGACGGCCTGAGCTTCCACGGTGTCGAAATCGACGAGGAGCGCATCAAGCCCAGGATTGAGAGCGGGGAGGTGCCGCGCTCCGTACACGAGGCGCTCGAGCGCTACCTCTCCGACGGCTTCGATGAGCTGCTCGAACAACTCGCCGACCGGCGATGGGCCGACGTCTCGCTCGCGCTCATCGAGGGTGACAAGGTGCCATCTGCGAGCGTGTTGTCATTCGTGCGTCCCGCGCTCGACAAGATGCCGCCGCTCCGTGTGAAGCTCGCGGTGGAGGAGCACCCGCTCGGCACACGATACGTGCTCGACGATGGAGTGTGGTTGACCGACACCAGCATCGACGCGGCCGATGCGTCGGTGGGGGCCGCGTTCGTCCGCAAGGTCGCGAGCTGGCTCGAGGTACCGGTCACACTCGAACCCGGCGTGCCGCGTTCGTCGTTCTGCGTGCGCGCGGCGCCGAGCGAGAGCGTGCGGCGCGTCGGCGTCGAGACAGAGTTGCTGTCCATCGGCTCCCAGGATGGTGTCGATCTGCTCCTCCACGTCGCGCGAGGCGTCGGCATCGCCGAGTTCGAGGAGCGCAGCCCGCACCAGCGGCGACGCCTTGTCGACCTCTTCGCGCGTGCGCTCGTCGGTGCACGTGTGAACACCGATGCGGCATACCGCGGCTTCGAGCGCGTCATCACGGAGCCTACATCGCTAGCCTTCGGCGCATTCGCGGGCGAGCGCCTCGTCACGGCATGGTGGCGGCGAGGGAAGTCGGCCATTGCGATAGAAGGCAGGGACATTTTCGAGCTGCCGGGGCTCTGCACAGCGATCGCCAGCACGTCTCGACGGATCGCCCTCTCGCTCGTCACTCCGGGTTTCGTCAACGAGCGCTCCCAGGGCTACGGGCAGGATGATGCCGCGGTCATCGTCATCATTGACGTCGATACGGGGCAGGTGCACGAGGTGCTCCGCAGCGACGAGCACCTGAAGTTCGGTTTCACGCACCTGTGCTTCGCGGGTGACGTGCTCGGTGTCCGGGCCGAGCGCGACGGAATGCCAATCATCGTGACGCTCGACGGCGGCAAGCGGAAGGAGCTCCCAGGGGACTTCCAGCAGTGGGCGCGCGAGGCGATGCGGGTCCCTCCCTCGGTCGACAACCTCTATTCGACATATGAGCTGCCAATGCTCTGGGCCGGACCGGATGCGGTCGTGGCCGTCGAGGAGCGAGCGCGCGACAGCGGGCGCACGGACGAGGGCGCGACACTCGTCCTGCTCAACCTGCGCACGAATGAGCGGCGCCCCCTCTTCGACGCAGCGGGCCTCGAGCCGCTCGCGTGCTCCGCGAGCGGTGCACGGTGCCTCGCGAAAATCGATTCCCGGAGACTCTTCGTCGGGAACCGGACCTGAGCGCCCTCTTGGTCTGACAGCTCCCCGTGCCCCTCGCTGCCGGCGGCGTCATTCGCGGCGACCCTCTCGCCCCCTCCGTCTCTGTTCCAGTGGGAGCATCGGTTCTACGAGCGCGGCCAGCGCGTCGACGAAGAGTCTGACCTTCGCGGGGAGGTGCTGCCGGCTCGGGTAGACGGCATACACAGTGCGAAGCATCGCGGGCTCTGGACCGAAGAGGACCTGGAGGCGTCCCTCGCGCACGGCATCCCTGCACACGATCGCCGGGAGTCGTGCAATGCCAACACCAGCGATCGCGGCGTCGCATGCGGCTTCGAGATCGTTGAACACCAGCACGGGCTCGATTTTCGACTGCACACCCGAAACAGCCCATGTCTCGAATGGCCTGGTGCCAATACAGCGCGCAGTGCGGAAAGTCTTCGCGCTTGGTGTTCCGTGCGCTGCAAGAAACTTCGGGCTCGCGACGTAATAGACGTGCGCTTCACCGAGCTTCCTCGCGACGAGCGAGGAGTCGTCCAGGTCCCCCACTCGAATGGCGAGGTCGAAGCCCTCCTCGATGAGGTTGACACGGCGATCGGCGAGTACCACCTCGACTCGCACCTTCTGATAGCGATTGAGGAAATCGGCGATGACTGGAGCCAGGAAGCGGCGGCCGTAGAGCACTGGCGCCGACACCCGCAACAAGCCTGCCGGCTCTGCTTGCCGCTGCTGCACTTCGTTGTTGGCTTCGTCAATCTGCGCCGCGATAGCGGAGCACCGCTCGTAGTAGGTGGCTCCGACGTCTGTCACGCGGATGCGGCGCGTCGTCCGCTCGAGCAGCCGCACGCCCAGTTGCTCCTCGAGCTTGGCGAGCCGCTCGCTCACGGTCTGCTTGGTGAGGCCGAGTTGCTGCGCTGCTCGTGTGAAGCTGCCCTCTCGAACGACGGTGGCGTAGAGGAGCATGTCGCCAGGCAAGATCATGATTGTCTGATCCTGCCTGACAAACCGTTCGATGCAAGGCGCATTGTCCGGACGCGGGGACGACAGCATCTTGTAGCCCATGGACACCAAGCTCATCGTCGTGGTCGGTGGCGCCGGCAAGCTCGGCCGCCTCATCGTGAACTCTCTCCTCGCTCATCCAGACACCCGGGTCCGGGCCCTGGTGCGAAATCCAGGCAAGCCCGAGGTCGCGGCTCTCGCGCAAGACCGGGTCGAGCTGGCAGCTTTCGATGCCGTCAGCGCCGATGACGAAGCACGCGCGGACGCGGTGCGCGGCGCGTTTACCGTCGTGTCGGCGTTGCAAGGTTTCGGGCCCGACATCATCATCGACGCGCAGCTCTCGCTGATCCGAGCCGCGAAGGCCGCTGGAGCCCGGCGCTTCATTCCCTCGGCCTTCGCCTACGACTTCTTCACGCTTCCCGCGGGTATCAACGTGCACTCCGACTGGCGCCGGACGCTCGGAGAGAGCGCGCGGAGCGAAGTCTCGGATTCGTTCGAAGTCGTCCACGTGCTCCAGGGAATGTTCGCCGATCGCAACGTGCTCGGCTTCCTCGGACTGTTCGACGGCGAGAAGGGCATCGTCCGCTACTGGGGCGATGGGACGACGCCCATCGACTGGACGACGTGGGAGGACACGGCTCGCTTCACCGCCGCGGCCGCGCTCGATGAACGGAAGGTGCCGGAGCGCCTCTTCGTGTCCGGCGACCGGATGGACATCCTCACCTTCGCGAAGACGTGGGAATCGATCCGCGGCAGAAAGCTCTCCCGCGAACGGCTCGGATCGCTCGAGGAGCTTGAGCGCGAGACGAAGCGCCGCATCGCACAGGAGCCGCGCAACGTCCCCGCCTGGCTCCCTCTCATGTACGCGCGCGGCGTCTTCGGCGGTCAAGCGTTGCTGGGGCCGAGCCACAACTCCCGCTACCCGGAGATCCACGCGGAGAACCTGGCCGCGGCCATCGCTCGGGGAGCACTCTGATACCGGGTGCGGCACGCCGACGGCCGGGGACTTGATACTCAACCGTCTGGACGGTACAGTTTCTCCATGCAGACACGCCCCTCTCGTCGAGAAGCCCTGCTGGAAGCCGCCGCGCGCATCGTGCGGCGTGATGGTTATGAGGCGTTGTCCCTGGATGCCGTGGCCGCGGAGGCGGGCCTGAGCAAAGGGGGACTCCTGTACCACTTCCCGTCCAAGGAGGCCCTGGTCGCGGCGCTCGTGGAGCAGCTCGTGGAGTCCTTCGAGACGGCCCACGCGGATGCAGCGGCGGCCGGCCCCCCCGGGCCCGGGGCCTGGAGCCGCGCCTACGTGCGGGCAACCCTGGACAGACCCGGGGAGGAGGACGCCGTTTCCGTCGCGATCCTCGCGGCCGTGGCGATGAACCCAGCGCTGCTCCAGCCGCTGCGTCAACGCTACTCCGCCTGGAATGAGGCACTCAGACGGGATGGCTTGCCAGGGGTTGATGCCTGGGTGGTCCGGCTCGCGGTCGACGGGCTCTGGCTGAGCGACCTTCTGGGCTTCGAGCCCCCGACGGGCAAGATCCGCTCCCGTGTCGTCGCGCGTCTGCTGGAGCTGGCGGGAGGGCAGCCATGAACCGGTGGATTCCTCGCTGGCTGGCCTGGGGAATGGTCATCGCCTCCTTCCCGGTGTGGAGCGGCGTCTTCGTTGCTCCATTCCTGCCCTTGCCCGCCGAGCAGCGCGCCCTGGTGGCTGCACTCTCCGTGGGCCTGGGAGAGGGACTCTTCTGGGTGGGGGGCGCGCTGCTGGGGAAGGAAGTGCTCGCGCGGCTGCGCAAGCCCAAGGTGAACACGGGGAATAGCTTCGCGGGCCGCCGTGCCCTGGTCCTCGGTGCTTCGGGAGGGTTGGGCGAGGCGATTGCGCGCGCCCTCCACCGGGAGGGAGCCTCCGTCGGGCTGGTGGTCCGAGACCCCGTCAAGGTCCAGGTGCTGGCCACGGAGCTCGCGGCGCCGGTACTCCAGGCAGACCTCACCGACGCCGCCTCGCTGGAGCGGGCCGCGGCATCCTTCGGAGCGTTCGACCTGCTGATCAACGCCTCTGGCCAGGACACGCGTCAGTCCTTCGCCAGCCACACGCCCGAGCAGCTCCAGCGCGAGCTGGCGGTCAACCTGGCCGGGCCCATGCTGGCCCTGCGCGCCTTCCTGCCCCACCTGCGCGAGCGGGGTGTGGCCCTGCTGCTGGGGGGCTTCGGGGATGGACGGCTGGCCTTCCCCTACTACACCGCCGATGTCGCCGCCCGTGCGGGCCTGGCGGCATTCAGCGAGGCCCTCAACCGGGAGCTGGCGCTGGAGGGGAGAGACATCGTGGTGAGCTATCTCTGCCCCGAGCCCGCCGACACAGAGGCTGAGCGGCCCTTTACCCGGCTCTGGCAGGAATTGGGCACGAAGGTGGTGGCCCCCTCAGCGGTGGCCGACTTCGTGCTCCAGAGCGCGCTGGCCCGCCGCAAGGTCGCCATCATGGGGAGAGCGACTGCGCTGCTGTCCATGATCAACGCGCTCTCGCCCGCACTCGCCGATCTGCTCGCCCTGCGCCGGATCGGGCGCGCCCTCCGGGAGGCCTTCGGCCGCAAGGCCCTGGTGTAGAATGAATGACTCCACCAGGAGAGGCATCCGCCCCCCTGGTGGAGAAATCCACCGCTTCGGCCTGACGCCGCCTACTGCATCTTCTCGCGCAGGTAGGTCTCGAGCTCGGAGATGGCCACGCGCTCCTGCGCCATGCTGTCGCGGTGGCGCACGGTGACCGTGTCCTTGAGCGATGTGTCCTTCCCCTCGCCCAGCGTGTCGAAGTCGACCGTGATGCAGAACGGCGTGCCGATCTCATCCTGGCGCCGGTAGAGCTTCCCGATCGCGCCGGTGTCGTCGTAGACGGTGCGCATCGAACCCGTCGACTGGAGCTTCCTCCGGATGCTCTTCGCGGTGTTGACGATCTCCGGATTGTTCTTCTTGAGCGGAAGCACCGCCACCTTGATGGGCGCCAGGTGCGGCTTGAAGTGCAGCACCGTCCGGTAGAACTCGTCGACCACCGGGTCCACCTGGCCGCGCAGCTTCTTCGCCACCTCGATGCTCTCCGCGCCGGGCAGCGAGAGCAGCCCCGTGATGGACGGCAGCCGCTCGCCGAGCGCCTGGGCGATCCGCTCGCCCTCGGCGATGATGGTCTCCTTCGCCTGGGCCGAAAGCTTCTCGTTGCGGCCCACCGACTTGAGGAACGTGCCGAGCGCCTCTTCCACCGGCTTCAGGCGGTCCGCCGGAGCGGGCTTCACCTGCTCCTCCGCGTAGGCCTCGCTCAGGATCGCGAGCACGCCGCGGTCCACGCCGGCCGACGGCTCAATCACGAAGGGCACCACGTGCTGCTTCGTCTCGGGATCGAAATAGGTGAGCTTCTCCGTGCTGTGCGCGTTGGGGCTGACCCGCGCCTTCAGCCCGAGCGCGCCCTGGTCCTTGCTGTGCGATCCCAGGTCGTAGTCGGTGCGGTTGGCGATGCCCTCGAGCTCCTCCAGTCCGTGCGGGAAGCGGTAGAGCAGGTCCACCGTCGCCTTGGCGTAGTGGGCGAGCTCGTTGGGCTTCTGGTGGTACGGCTCGAGGTTCTGCCGGGACAGGCCCACCGACAGCCACCAGTTGATCCGATCCTCCACCCACTTCTTGTGCCAGGCCTCGTCCTCGCCCGGGCGGACGAAGAACTCGATCTCCATCTGCTCGAACTCGCGGACGCGGAAGATGAAGTTGCGCGGGGTGATCTCGTTGCGGAACGCCTTGCCAATCTGCGCGATGCCGAACGGGAGCTTGCGCGACGTGGAGTCGAGCACGTGCTTGAAGTTGACGAAGATGCCCTGTGCCGTCTCGGGACGCAGGTACGAGAAGGACTCGGGGTCCGGCACCGGTCCGACCTGCGTCTTGAACATCAGGTTGAACGGGCGCGGCTCGGTGAGATCCGTCGACGCGCAGTTCGGGCACTTGCCGGAGATCTGATCCGCGCGCCAGCGCATCTTGCAGTTCTTGCAGTCGACCATCGGGTCCACGAAGGTCTCTTCGTGGCCCGAGTAGCGCCAGGCCAGCTTGTTCATCAGGATCGCCGCGTCGATCCCCTCCATGTCCTCGCGCTCCCAGACGTTGGCGCGCCACCAGGCGAGCTTGAGGTTGTTCTTCAGCTCGACGCCCAGCGGGCCGTAGTCGTAGGTGCCCTGAAGGCCGCCGTAGATCGCCGAGCCGGGAAAGATGAATCCCCGGCGCTTACACAGGGAAACCAACTGCTCCATCGTCTGCGCGGACATCGAACTGTTACTCCTTCGCGTGCCAGATCGGCAAGGTGCGGCAGCCTACACCGACTGGCGCGGAAGAGAGTGGCCCCGCGTTGGGCACCGTTCAGGCGCCGACGAGGGCGCGCTTCGCCACGAGCGCGGTGAGCACGTCCCGCATCCGCTCGCGCGACCACACCACCGAGCCGCCCTGGCGCTCCTCCACCGCCTCGTCCAGCAGAGCCCCCACCCGGTGCGAGCCCCCACCCGACAGCCGCTGGAGCAGCTCCACCAGCCCGCGGCTCTCCGGGAAGCACGTCACGTTGCCGTTGGCCGCCACGGCCAGCTCCCCGCTGGCGAGCTTGCGCCAGACGAGTCCCGCGTGTGTGGCCAACTTCATCGCCCGTGCCTCGTCGAGCACCGCTCCCGAGTCGGGCGGAGGCACCTGCAGGAAGCCGCTCCCGCTCACGTACCTCAGCCACGAGAGCTCCATCTCCCGCTCCAGGCCTCCGTCCACCAGCCGCTTCAGCCCCTCGACCGCGCGCCGGGTGGAGTCGCGCAGGCTCTCGGGCAGGGCGCCCGCCAGCTCCTGACGGCGCGCCGGCTCGTAGGCCGTGAAGGACATGTCCTCCTCGAGCGGCGGCAGCACCGCCTCGAACACCTTGTCCGGCATGCTGTCCACCAGCGGCGAGGTGTTCAGGTAGATGGCCAGGTTGTTGGTGACCGACAACCCCCCGGTCCCCTCCGCGCAGTGCCAGAAGGAGCCCGGCCAGTAGAAGAGATCGCCCGGCTCGCCCTCCAGCGCCATGGCCGGCGGAGGCAGCTCCGTGAAGCTGCGAATCTGGAGCGTGAAGTCGAGCGACTCCGGATCCAACCCGCCCTTCGTGTAGGGGAGCAGCGACTCATAGGTCCACAGCAGCATGCGCTTGTGGCCCTCGGCGATGAACGCGAAGTTGCCCGTCACGTCCTTGTGCACGCCAAAGGGAGTCTCGCGATAGTCCCCGGCGAAGATGTCCGAGTCGATCCTCCAGGGCGGCAGGCCGATCTCCTGGAACAGGCCGTCGGTGAACTGGCGGTAGCGCTCGAAGATGAGGTTCGACCGGCTCTGCAGCCCACTCATGTGGAAGCAGAAGCTCTGGCCCTTCGTCTCCTGGCGCATGCGGCGGGCCCAGCCCTCGAAGGAGCCGTCCTCCTGGCGCGGCATGTAGGGGAGCTGCACCATGAGCTGTCCGCGCTCGATGGCCACTCGCGAGGGGCGGGGACGCATCCACGCTCCGGCCGTCGGGGCATACCGGACCGTCTCCTCCGAGGCGACACGGAAGAGTTCCTCCGGAGAGGCCAGGAGCTCGCCACCGAAGACCTTCTTGAAGACCCGAGGCTGCTTGCCCCAGACCTCCCGCGCAAAGCTCTTCCAGAAACCGGTGGGGGGCTGAAAGCTCATGGCGTCCTTTCCCCACCGTCCGGAGGAGGGGAACGGCGGGCAGAAGCTCGATGGGGGGCGCTCAACGCTAGGCGATGCCCGGTGCGAAGTACAGACGCCCTCCATGGGCCCGGGTCGCGGCGACTCGGCCGGGTGCGCTAGCCTCCCCACTCCCATGTCCCCCCCGACAGCCGTCTCCTCCCGCAGTGAAGAGCTCCGGGAGTTGTGGAAGCTCGCCATCCCCATCGCCATCGCCCAGGCGGGCCAGTCGCTCATGGGATTCGTGGACACGGCCGTGCTGGCTCGCGCGGGCACGTCCATCCTCGCGGCCGTGGCCCTGTCCAACGCCGCCCTCTTCGTGGTGGGCAGCTTCGGCGTGGGCCTGATGATCGGCGTGGACCCGCTCGTGTCCCAGGCGATGGGCGCCGGCAATCCCTCCCGGGCCCGGACCCTGCTCTGGCAGGGCAGCTACCTGGCGGTGCTCGCGGGCCTGGTGCTCGCGGTGCCGGTGGTGGTCGTTCCCCGGTTGCTGCCGCACTTCGGGTGGGGCTTCGAGGAGCTCCCCCACGTCCAGGACTACCTCACCTGGCGCGCCCCTGGTCTGCCCCTGATGATGCTCTTCATCACCACGCGGGCCTACCTCCAGGCCGTGGGGCGCACCGGCGTGCTCGTGGTGGCCACCGTGGTCGCCAACCTCTTCAACCTCGCGGCCGACATCCTGCTCGTCTTCGGCGGAGCGGACCTGCCCGCCTTCTTCGGTCCGCTGCGCGCGGTGCCCGCCATGGGCGCCAAGGGCGCGGCCATCGCCACCACGCTGTGCACCCTGGTGCAGTGGCTCATCGTGAGTGTGGCCGTGCGCCGCGTGCCCGTTTCCGGTGGAGCGCCCTCGCGGCGGCCCGTGCCGGCGGACATGCTCCAGGCCCTCCGGGTGGGCGTGCCCATCGGGCTGCAGATCATCGCGGACGAGGGCATTCACGCCCTCACCAGTGTGCTCGCGCGAGGGCTCGGCCCGGAGAGCGTCAGCGCGCATCAGATCGCCATCTCCTACAGCATCTTCTCCTTCACGGTGGCCGTGGGCATCGGCAACGCGGCCAGTGTGCGCGTGGGCTGGGCGGTGGGGGCTCGCAACGCGTCCCAGGCGCGGCTCAGCGGGCAGCTCGCGCTCTTCTCCGGCGCCTGCTTCATGGCGTGCAGTGGGCTCCTCTTCGTGCTCTTCCCCGAACAGCTCGCCCGGTTGATTGGCGCCGCGCCCGACGTCGTCTCCCTCCTGGTTCCGCTGCTGATGGTGCTGGCCCTCTTCCAGCTCTCGGACGGCGTGCTGGCCGTGGGCTCGGGCGTGCTGCGCGGCATGGGCGAGACGCGCTTCCCCTCCACCGCCGTCCTGGTGGGCCATTACCTGGTCGGCCTGCCCGTGGGCCTGGTACTGGCCGTCGTGCTGAACTACGGCGTGGTGGGCCTCTGGGTCGGCCTGTGCGTGGGACTGGCCACCGTGGCACTCGCCATCCTCTGGCGCTTCGAGCGCCTGAGCACCGGCCCCCTCCAGCCTCTGGAGGCATAGTGCTAACCTCCTCCTCCATGCTGGCCCCCCCCGCTCCCGCCCCCCTCTCACCGGCCCAGGGTGAGCCCTCGCTCGCGCTCCCCCGCTCCTTCTGGAAGGACTTCGCGAAGCGGTACTGGGATCGCGAGCCGGTCCTCTTCCGGGGCCTGTTCCAGGCCCACTTCCCCTCCACCGAGGAGATCTTCGCCGCCGCCGTGGAGGCCAGCGCCCGCAGCCTGCGCGACGAGTACCCGCCCATGAGCGTCGTGCGCTTCTTCGTCGAGCACGAGGACAGCCCCGATGGGATGCCGTACTACTCGCTGATCTTCCCGCTCACGAAGAAGCACCTGCCGCTGCCCGAGGACCGCAGCGCCAACGACTACGTGGAGCGCGTCACCCGGAACCTGGGAGGCAAGCGCTTCGGCCTCGTCCTCAACCGCGCCCAGTGCCACCACTGGGGCCACTGGCTGCAGATGCGCAGCTTCCTGTCCGGCTTCCATGAGGCCGTGGGCGTGCCCCTGGGTCTCAGCGACTCGTGCGTCTTCTTCGGCAACTACCTCTACACGCCCTTCGGTGTGCACAAGGACGACCTGCACATCTTCTACTTCGTCGTCGAGGGGCAGAAGACCATGAGCATGTGGCCCTTCGAGCTGCTCTCCGGACGCGAGGAGGTGCCGAAGGATCCGGGCTTCATCCACCGGCCGGGCGCCATCGCCCTGCGCGACAAGGCCGATGAGAAGCAGGTGCTCGCCCAGGCCACCACCCTGGTGGGCCGCGCCGGAGACCTGATGTACTGGCCGGCCTCCTACTGGCACCGCGCCGAGCCCTCCCAGGGGTTGGCCATCAGCGCCTCGCTCGGGGTGAACTTCCAGCCTCCGGAGTTCGCCGGCCGCGCGCCCAAGGGCCAGTGGCCCGGCCGCCTGCGCCACACCGAGCTGCCCGGGAGTGGCGCCTGGCGCGTACCGGCCTCCGTGCGCAAGTCCATCCAGCAGCGGACCCGGCGCGAGGAACTGCTCGCCGCAGAGCGTGAGCAGCTTTCCGACTGGACCCGCTACCTCACCGCTGGAGCCCTGCTGGGCTCCCCTCCCGAGGCCACGGGCGAAGCGCCCCTCACCCCGAAGGAGTGGATCCGCACCAGCCCCCAGCGCCCCATCGTCGCCGTCTCGCTGCCCAAGGGGCAGGTGCTGCTCTCCGCCAACGGCCACTCCACCACCCTGTCGCCGTCCCCCACGGTGCGCCGCCGGATCGACGCGCTCCTCAAGGCCCTCAACAGCGGCAAACCCCAGCACGTGGAGGCGCTCGAGGAGGCCTTCTTCACCCGGCTGACGGCGCGCGGATTCAACACGCGGGCCTTCCGCTCGCTGCTCCAGGACCTGGTGCGCTGGCGCGCCGTGTCGCGCTGCGAGCCGCTCGTGGCCCGCCGCTGAGCCGCACCGTGCCCGGAGAGATGCTCATCCCCCCAACAGCGGCGGGAGGATGAGCGTCGGAGTGCCACACCCCTCGGCAGTGGGGAAGAACGTCAGGTCCGACCCCACGCCTCGCAGTCCACGGAACGTCTCCAGCACGGGCAGGTTCAGCTCCACCGGGGCGATCCTCCGCACGCGCCGGCCCTCGTGGACCTCCCAGCCTCCCGCCATCAAGGACACCGTGCCCGGACGCGGCATCGTGGTGAACATCTCCACGCGCGCCACCAGCTCCGTGTGGCGCTCGGGGAGCGCATCGCCGCGAGGGACGATGAAGAGGTTGAGCGCCGAGGGCACCGGCGCGGAGGACTCGAAGCGCAGGCCACGGCCGTTGGGCTCCGCGCCGAGCCGTGCCGCCGTCCCGGCCGAGTGGAGGAAGCCCTGGAGCCGCCCCTCCTCGACGAGCCGCAACCGGCGCGTGGGCACTCCCTCGTCATCGGAGCCTCGTCGCCAAGCACCCAGGGGATGGAGCGGATCGTCCTCGACGCCGAGCACCGAGGGAAAGAGCTTCTTTCCAACCGCGCGGGAGAGGGCGGGTGTCGACGCCACCACGTCCCCCCGCAGCAGCCAGGCCAGCCCCGCGACGAGCGGCGCCGCGACCGCGGGCCGGAGCACGAGGGGCAGACCCGGGTCCACCGCTTCCGCGGGTCCCTCCAGGGCCTCGACAGCCTGAGCGAGCCGCTCCCGCAAGGAGGTGATGGCCCAGTCCTCCGCCACCGGCGAGGCCACCGCGTCCACGATGGCCCCGCGCGATGTCTCACAGCGCACGAACGCCTCCTCGCGCGAGTCCGAGCCGAACCGAAGGGTGCCGTCGCCCCGCACGAGCACCCTCCAGCTCACGGTTCGTGCGAGCACCACCGCCTGGACCACGACGCCGGGCGGAACCACCGTGTGGACGAGCAGCTCCGCGAGCCACTGCATCCGCTGAGCCGGGAGTTCCGGAAGCGGGGGCGGCACGTCTTCATCCAGGCCTGGTGCCACGACAGGCGGAGCGGCGGAGCCCGGCCCCATCCGAACCAGCGCCAGGGACAGCACACGCTCGAGGTCCTCGGGCGCGCCGACGGGCAACACCGCGTGCCCGGAACGCTCTCCCTGCCACACTCGCGCCGCCGCCGACAGCGAGTCGCCCCGGTTGAAGGTGAGGCCCCCCGTGCGAGCCTCGTACTCCAGCGTCAGCCCCCGGCTCGCCGTGAGGAACAGCTCGGAGGAGGAAACGTCATGCCTTCGTGAGAACGCGGTCAGCGCATCCCGAGCCCACCCGGCCAACACACGCGGCGCCATGGCCGCGCCCACCTCACGCCCATCCGCGCCGGTCTCCGGCATCTCGCTCTCCGCGCTCACTCCACCCATCATGCCCCATCCCCTCTCCCTACCCGAGTGGCTACCGGCGGGACGGGTGACTCCCGGCGGCGCTTTTCGCGGACTGGTCCGACCATCGGACCACTTGCTCGAAACCAGGCCCGGAGGGCTGCCTGCCCTCGAGTCGTTCGTCCCCCGTCAACGGGCTCGCCGCGAATGGGTTAAAAAGGTGCTCGGAGGCACATCGTCTTGCGGGACTGGTTCGTGGAGCGGCGCGAGGTGACCGAGGTCGTCTACCAGCGCTCGGGATTGCGTGTGCAGTCGCCCGTGCTCGAGCGCGGTTTCGCGGCCCGCCAGGACGTGCCCGGTGGCAGTGAGCAGACCTGGGCCGAGGTGGCGGGAGGCTCGCTCCCAGCAGGTGCCCTGCCCTCGGAGGTGCTGACTCCGGCGCGCGAGCTGCTCGGACCCGAGTCGCCCCCGTGGAACGAGAGCGCGGCGACGGAGCTGGTGCGTCGGCTCGTGGACACGGCCCGCGCCGCCGGCGCCGCGCACCTGGATGTGCTGCTGCGGGAGGTGGATCAACACACCCTCTTCGCCACCGAGTCCCTCCAGGCCAGGGACCGGCGCCGCTACGCGCTGCTCGAGGTGAAGGCGTACCACGCCACCGAGGCGGGCATGGCCGAGCTGTGGCGCTGCGCGGCCCGGCCGGACGGTGCGGCGATGCGCGCGGCCCTGCCCGAACTCGAGGCCCTGGTGGCCGGACTTGCGCGCCAGCTCCAGGAGTGCACTCCCGTCGTGCCGTGCCCCACGGGTCCGCTGCCCGTGGTGTTCCCTCCCGGTGCCGCCTCCGCCTGCTTCTTCCACGAGGTGTGTGGCCATCCCATGGAGGGAGACGTCATCGCCCGGGGTGGCTCGTACCTGGCCCACCGGCTCGGACAGCGCGTCGCCGAGCCGTTCCTCTCCGTCTCCGACAATCCGACCGACGGACATGGGGCGCTCGCCTACTCCTGGGATGACGAGGGCCAGGCCGCCCAGCCCGTGCACCTCATCCGCGAGGGCGTCGTCGGCGCACCGCTGCTCGATGTGCGGAGCGCCGGAGCCCTGGGCCGCGCCCCCAACGGCCATGGCCGGCGGGTGGGCTTCAAGCACCCTCCCCTGCCTCGCATGGCGCACACCTGCGTCGAGCCCCACCAGGGCTCGCTGGAGGGACTCCTGGCCGACATCTCCTATGGGCTGATGATCCGCCACCTGACGCCCCGCCACATGAACCTGCTGTCGGGGGACTTCAGCTTCTCCATCGTCGAGGCCCAGGAGATCCGCGACGGCCGGCTGGGACGGCTCGTGGGGCCGGGCATCCTGCGCGGCAACGGCCTGGAGGCGCTGGCGGCCATCGACGCCGTGGGCGCGGACTTCCAGAACCTCTTCGCCACGCGCGGCTGCCGCAAGCTGAATCACGGCCCGCTGCCCGTCTCCTTCGGACAGCCCACCGTGCGCTTCCGGCGGCTGCACGTTCATCCCTGAAAGGCCGGGACCCGCTCACCCCGTGGGGGCGTGGCGGGCCTCACCCTGTCTCACGGCAGGCACTGCCAGCTCGTGTCCGGCTCGGGCACGTGCTCGGCGAGCGGATCCTCCGGCCCCGCCTCGGGCATGGCGTGCAGCCGGGCGAACGAGACACCTGGAGTGGCGTCGAAGGAGAACCCAGGGGTGGACCAGGGACGCGGGCCACCAGGACCCGGCTCCTCGCCAGGCGCCGACGTCACGGTGTCGTGGAAGCTCACCGCGACCTGCCCCGTCGCGCCCTTGGGCAGAACGAGCGCGTAGTACCCGAGCGGGCTGATCTCCCCAGGAGGCAGGGCGAAGTAGCCCATGGGAGAGCGGCCGGGGGGAGGCGGCTCCGGGTCGCCTTCATGCGCGTCCGGCGCCCAGCCGATCGGATACAGGGTGCCCTGACTGGCCTCCGCGGAGATTCCACCGGAGGGGGAGTCGAAGACGTCAAGCACGGGGCTGGGGGCATAGAGCCAGATGAGCGCCACGCCCCCCGTCTTCGTGGGGTCGACCAGGTCGGCGGGAGTCGTCGCCGTGCCCATGCTCGTCAGCAGGTTGGCCACCGCGCCGAGCGCGCCGGCTTCACCCACCACCGTGGCCATCTGCAGCGGGCAGGAGCCCACTCGCGGCACGATGGGGCGCAGCGTCGTCGTCGAGTAGTACTTCGCGGGAGGAACGGGCGGGAAGACCTCCGGAGGGAAGAACTCCGGCTCGTTCCAGAGCTCGATGCCCCCTTGCGGAGGCGTGGACTTGACCTGGTACACGGTCTCACCCGTGGACAACCCTCCCAGCTCCCAGAAACCGTTGGGCGCCGAAGCCCCGCTGGACACCTCGGAGCTCCCCTGGGTGACGCTCATCTGCGCCACCAGCGGGCTGGAGCGCATCAGGTAGGGGATGCCCACCATGAGCGCGGGAGGAGGTGCCTCGTCGTCCGGAGACGGCTCCTCTCCCGGGGGCGGCGCCGGCCACGTGGCGACGGTGAAGAAGAAGGCCTCCGGGTCGTACACGATGCCCGACACGGTGCTCCGCCGCGACGGCAGCTCCGAATAGAGATCACTGCCCTGGATGGGCGTGGACTGCGACTCCACGCTGGAGCAACCCCCCAGCGCGGCGGCGAGCGACAGGCTGATGACGAAGGATGTGGCCCTCATGTCGTTCCTCGGGAAGCTCATTGGGCGGGGATGACGTGCCGGGAAGGCGGAGTCGTGACGTGACACGCGTTGGCGCAGTTGCCGTAGGCGTTGGGCGTGTTCTGGAGGCTCTCGAACTTCAGGTCGAAGTACTCGGTGCCGTGCGCGTTCACGTGGCAGCCGTTGCAGGCCATGATGCTCGGCCGCAGGGTGCTCTCCCGCGTCAGGTGGCACAGCGTGCAGTCCGCCTTGTTCTGCGCGTACTTGCGCGAGCCCATGTGCAGCCGGTGCACCATGTCGGAGATGTGGCCCACCGTCTCGTCGAAGTGGCACGTCTTGCACGACTCCACATGGTCCACGGACATGCCGTGGTGCAGGTTGACCAGCGAGTTCACGCCGTTGTGGCAGATCTGGCAGTTGCCCACGCGGCCCGGGTACGAGGTGGGCTTCTCCTGGCCCACCTGGAACATGAACGAGTCCAACCGGTTGAGGCGCTCGCCCATGAAGGAGCGGTGCCCCTTGAGCAGCAGGGCGTAGGTGCCCGGCTTCGCGTCCGACGGCAGCTTGACGCTGTAGCGCGTGGGCTGCTGGGCGTCCACGTAACCGGCGATGACGCGCAGCAGACCCGGCTCGACGATGAACTTGGGCTCGCTCGTCTCCGGGTAGGCGAAGTAGGGCAGCGAGTAGGTGCCGTTGACGACCTTCAGCTGATCCAACGGGCCCACCACCTTGTAGCCGGCCTCGGAGCTGCTCGCGTCACGGAAGGTGGTGATCATCCACTCGTTGAAGTAGGCGATGCCATTGGACTCGCTCGCCAGGTACTGGTTGTACGAGGGGAGGGAATCGCGCGGGTGCAGGCCGTTGCCGTCACCGTCGTGCAGGGAGATCTGGAAGTCGACCGTCTCGCCCGGCATGAAGTACTTGCCGTTGTTCGGCTTCTGGAAGCGCACCGTCTGCTCGAGGCCGAAGCCGCATGGCACCTGCTCCTCCGTGGCCAGCCCCGCGGCGTCCAGCTTGTAGCAGGTGGCCTGGCGATCCGGCTCGTTGACGAAGGTCACCGGGAAGACGAAGGGCTCCTCGGGCATCAGGCTCCAGGTGAGGCGGATGACGCCCTCGCCCGTGAGCTGCGGCATGCGGAACGACTTGAACGGGTTGGTCGAGTTGGCGAACGAGACCTTCACACCCGTGTGGGTGATGGGGGTGCCGAAGTCCGGGGACGGGTGCATCACCGGATCCCCCGGGTACTCCGGACGGGACAGGCCATAGAGGGTCCAGCTCGCCCGGGTGCGCCCGGTGACGCTGTTCTCCGCGAGGAAGTCCTTGCGGCCGTACGTTTCCGAGGCGCGCACGGTGCCGTCCGCGTCGAGCACCTCGAGCTTGAAGGTGTCGTCGTCGGAGATCATCCACGCGGCGTTCTCGAAGAACGTCTCGCGCTGGAACATGGCCTCGCCCTGGCTGCGCCACTCGTCACGGCCGATGGTCATCCCCGACCAGTCCAGGCTCTTGAAGCGCGACTGCTTGCGGATCCACGTGGCCTGCGTGCGGCGATCATTGAAGAAGGCCGGATCCACGGGGAGCGAGAGCCGGGTGGCCACCGCGTCCATGGCGGTGAACTCGCGCAGGAAGTAGAGCGAGCCGGCGACGATGGGCATCTTCGCCTCCGGCGGCGCGGGGTCCTTCAGCGGCAGCGAGTCATTGATGCGCTGGCACTTGTCCGGGTAGCCCGGCAGGTTGAGCGACCCGCGGGACACCGGCTCGCCGTTGGGCAGGATGGCGCAGCCGTTGAAGTACAGCAGCGACAGGGAGATGGCCCCGGACGCCGAGCTCGAATAGGGGTCGAACGCCTTGGCGCCACGGCCACGCGTCCCCTCCGCGTCGGTGGTGGTGAAGACATCACAGCCCGACGCGAGCAAGACAAGACACAGGAGGAGACTCTTGCGGTGCAGGTTCATGCGGTGGGGGGTGCTGCGCGCTCCGCCGGGGCGGCAGGCGGGGGGAGATGGAGCGTGAGGGTGGGCGCAGTCTACAAGAGCGTTCGCGCGAAATGAAAGTCGGAGGCCATAGGAACCCCAGAAACCGAGAAGAAACGGCCGCGCTCAGCCCGGAGTGGGTCCATCCACGGGCCGGCCCAGCCGCAGGGCGATCACTCCCCGGCGGTACTCGATGGGCAGACGGTCCGCCTTGACGTGGACCTCGCCGGCGAAATCCAGCGGGTGCGCCCGGGGCCGCTGCGCCTCGGCGATCAGACGATCCTGCTCCAGGATGGCCAGCTCGGACTTCACGAAGATGTCCGGGAAGTGCCGCAGCGCCGGGTGGTACGAGGAGAAGTAGAAGCACTGCATCTTCTCTTCCGACCACGGTGAAGCAATGGCGTACACCGTGTGCGGGAAGAAGAGCGAGGGCTTGAAGGTGAGGCGCACCGCGAAGGGGAACGTCACCTCGTAGGTGAGCGAGGTCCGGTCCACCTTGGGAGGCGCTCCGTCCAGAGGAGGAGCCAGCGCGGGATAGGAGATCTGCGCCCGGACTCCCGAGGCCGTGCGCTCTACCTCGTAGGCAGGCACCTCCTGCTGCTCGGGATTGCCGAAGGTCCCCTTGTGCACCCAGGACAGGTGCGTGACGTCGAGGACGATCTCCATCATCCGGCCCGCGGACACGTCCCAGTCCAGACGCGGGAGCGCCACGGTGGCCACCTTGCCCGTCTCCAGCTCGGGCCACTCGGGCAGCGGCGCCGCGGGCTCGGGCGCCAGACACACCCAGATGAGGCCGTAGCGCTCGGTGGCGGAGTACGAGGCCAGTGCGGCGTTGGGAGGAAGCGGAGCGCCCGGCTGCGAGGGCACGTGCACGCACCGCCCGTCACGCCCGTACGTCCACCCGTGAAAGGCACAACGCAGGCCCTCGGCGGAGACCTCTCCGGCGCAGAGATCAGCGCCGCGGTGCGCGCAGTAACGCTGCGTCACGGCGACACCGGAAGCCGTGCGCCACACCACGAGCTCGCGACCCAGCAGCCGCGCCGCCAGGGGGCGATCCTTCAGCTCCTGGGAGAACGCGACGGGGTGCCAATACGGGGAGAAGGCTTCTTCGTAGGAGCGCACGCCTGGGTCCAGCGAAGGGCTCACGCCAGCGCGAGCGGGGCGATCTTGCTCTCGATCTCCTCGAGCAGGAAGTTGATCTCCTCCAGTTCGTCGAGCTTCTCCGGCACGGCGGGCGCGGCGGCGGCAACGGAGGGGGTGGACTCGGTGGCGGAAGCCTCAGCGGAAACCGGGGTGGTCTCTTCCAACGCCATGGGGGGTGCCTCCTGGGGGGGAGTAACTATGCAGCGCGGGTGCATAGTCTCGTGTCCAAGGGCTTGCTGTCAACGCATGATTTCCCGATTTCTGAGGTTCCAGCGTCAATTCGAGGCTGGCAGTCTCAATTTATGGAGCACGGACTCCAGGGCGGCCAGGTCCGGGGGCAGGTCCACGGGAGGCGCCGCGGTCTGGATGGCGCTGCGCACATCCTTCAACCCGTTGCCCGTGACGACGACGACGGCGTCTTCACTCCGATTCACGATGCCTTCACGCACGGCACGGGTCAGACCCGCCAGGGCCGCGGCCGCGGCCGGCTCCCCGAAGACAGCGGTCCGCCGAGCCATCCTCGGCATGGCCTCGAGGATCTCCTCGTCCGTCACCTCGAGCAGCGCGCCCTGGGACTCGCGGATGGCCTGGAAGGCCTTGCGCCAGTTGCGCGGCTGGCCCACGGCGATGGAGTCCGCCAGCGTCCGGGCCTCCACGGGCACCGGCTCGCCCCCCGAGGCATACGCACGCACCATGGGCGAGGAGCCCGCGGCCTGCACCCCGAGCATCCTCGGCAGCCACGGCAACAGTCCCAGCCGGTGCATCTCCCGGAGGCCCTTCCACGCGCCCGCCAGCGTGCAGCCGTCTCCCACGGAGAGCACGACCCACTGCGGCATCCGCGCGCCCAACTGCTCGGCCAGCTCCAGCCCCACCGTCTTCTTCCCCTCGACGAGGTAGGGATTGATGGCGCAGTTGCGGTTGTACCAGCCGTAGCGCTCGCACGCGGCATGGCACAGCCAGTACGCCTCGTCATAGCTGCCCGCCACCCGCAGCACCCGCGCTCCATAGATGAGGAGCTGCGCCACCTTGGGCTCCGGCGTCCGGTGAGGCACGAAGATGACGCTGTTCAGCCCGTACGCCGCGGAGAAGCCCGCCAGCGACGAGGCCGCGTTGCCCGTGGAGGCACAGGCGATGACCTCGCGGCCCAGCTCGCGCGCCTTCACCACCCCCACCGCGCTGGCCCTGTCCTTGAACGAGCACGTGGGGTTGCGCCCGTCATCCTTGAGCACCAGCCGCGCCAGCCCCAGCTCCTCCGCCAGGCGGGGCGCCTCGTACACCGGCGTCAGGCCCACCTGTAGCTCGGGCAGCTCCTGGCGCGCGTCCACCGGCAGCAGCTCCATGTAGCGCCACTGATCCCTCCGGCGGGAGGGGAGCGACTCGCGCGTGAGCGTCCGCGCCACCCGCTCGTAGTCGTACCCCACGTCGAGGATGCCCTCGGTGCCACAGGCCGGGCACGTGTACGCGACGTCCAGCCCGTGCGTCCGCCCGCAGCGGACACACGTCAGCGTCGTGATGTGTTCGAGCGCCACCGCGTCTCCGATCCGCCCGGATGGCGTGCTCGCCCCCGGCGCGTTCTCATCCTCTCACGCGTTGAAAAAACACGGCAGAACCGCATAGGCTGAGAGGACCATGAAAACAGCGAGCTTGGCAACTCGGGAGATCGCGCTGGGGGCTGGCGGGAGACCCTCTACAATCCCTTCCAACTGACCCGGCTCGAGCAGTCACGCTCATCGCAACACTCCCCACGCCGGTCGGTTCGAAAGGCCCTCAGGCAATGCGTTTCGATTTCTCCATCATCACAGGCAAGGTCACCCACGACATCATCCACGGCGACGTGGCCGGGTGCATCCAACAAGTGGAATCCGCCTACCTGACGCACGGGGAAGGCAACAGCGTCAACCCGGACAGCTACTTCCTGCGCTTCCCCGAGAAGCCCGACGCCCGCATCATCGCCCTGCCCGCCTACCTCGGCGGGGACGTGGATGTGTCGGGCATCAAGTGGATCGCCAGCTACCCGGCCAACGTGAAGCGTGGCTTCCCGCGCGCCTCGGCGGTGCTGCTGCTCAACAGCTACGAGACGGGCTATCCCTTCGCCTGCCTCGAGTCCTCCATCATCTCCGCGGCGCGCACGGCGGGCTCGGCGGTGCTGGCGGCGCAGTGGATGAACGGCGGAGCTCGGCGCGCCCGCTGCCTGGGCATCGTGGGCAACGGCCTCATCTCGCGCTACCTCTATACCTTCCTGCTGGCGGCGGGCTGGGAGGTGGACGAGGTCCTCCTGTTCGACACCACTCCCGGTGAGTCCGAGCGCTTCTCCCAGCAGGTGTGCCGCCCCGAGCGTCACCAGCGCGTGAGCGTGGCGCCAGACCTGGACTCCCTGCTCAAGCGCAGCGACGTCATCATGCTGGCCACCACCGCCGCCACCCCGTACATCCACGACCCGGCCCTGCTCGCGCACAACCCCCTGGTGCTCAACATCTCGCTCCGGGACCTGGCGCCGGAGCTGCTGCTGAAGTCCTACAACCTCGTGGACGACGTGGAGCACGTGATGAAGGCCAACACGTCCCCCCATCTCGCCGAGAAGCTGACGGGAGGACGCGCCTTCGTCACCGGAACGCTCGCCCAGCTCATCCGCGGCCAGTGCAAGGTGGATCGCTCCCGCCCCATCATCTTCTCGCCCTTCGGCCTGGGCGTGCTGGACCTGGCCGTGGGCAAGTGGGTGTACGACCGCGCCGTCGCCTCTGGGAAGGCGATCGCCGTGGATGACTTCTTCTTCGAGCTCGCGCGCTGAGCATGGGCTCCGAAACTCGCGGCACGCACACGGAGAGCCCTCCGCAGCGCTCCCCCCGCACGTCTCCCCGCTGGGAGGGGCCGGCGGCGGCGCTCGGGGGGCTGCTGTGGTTCCTCTACTACGCCGTCGATGTCTGGGCCGGGCTCCAGACCGGACAGGTTGCTTCCTCCGACCTGAACGCGACCCCGCTGTCCTGGCTCGGCTTCTCCTCGTTCGGCGGAGGCCTCCTCTTCCTGGACTTCGCGCTCGTGGGGCTCCCGCTCCGCCTCCAGGGACGCGCCCGGTGGCCAGCCAGGGGAGCGCTGGTGCTGGCCGCCCTCGCCCTGACGGCGTCCACCCTCTACTCGCTCCTGCTGTCGGGCCTCACCGGGTCCGTTCGCCTCGTCCAGGAGTTCGGGGCCATCGGGGTGCTCAGCTCCTGTGTCAGCGCGACATTCCTCGGCATCGCCATGGGGCGTGAGGCCACGCTGCCTCGCCCGGCCTCCACCCTCCTGCGCTCCTTCGGCGGCCTGATGGTGGCCCTGCTCATCCTCTCCAACTTCCACGGCCCCTTCCC
Organism: Vitiosangium sp. GDMCC 1.1324; assembly: GCF_003044305.1. Taxonomy (GTDB): domain Bacteria; phylum Myxococcota; class Myxococcia; order Myxococcales; family Myxococcaceae; genus Archangium. Next base: position 78,992 of record NZ_PZOX01000014.1, read on the forward strand.
CGCGTATGCAATGGACGGCCTGCCCTTCGGCATCGCGGGACTGGTGTGGATCTTCCTGGGCTCGGTCCTGTGGCGGACCCCCCCGGTATTCCGCGCCCCTGCCGCCGCTGACTAGACTCCCCCTCCCCCCACAGGCTCCCCCCATCCGATGCGCTTCGCTCCCGCCGCCGCCCTGGTCCTCCTCTGGAGTTGCGCCGCCACCGCAGAGTCCTGGCGTGGGGCCGAGCCGGCCCCCGAGCCCGCCTCCGTCACCGAGCCCGCGCCTCGGGCAGAGGAGTCCACCGCGCCGGCGGCCCCGGCTTCGTCGTCCATGGACTCGCTGATGCGGCCCGCGGTGATCACCGACCCCGAGGAGGACGGCTCGGACCTGAGGACGCCCCACCGCGTTCCCATCACCGACGCGGCTCCACCCCGGAGCGAGGAGGAGTCGCAGCCGCGCGACCTCCTCACCCTGGGCGGCCTCTACTACCAGCGCGCCGAGCTGAGCGGCGCACTCGCCCCCGAGGACACCCGCACCTCGCTCCATCCCTCCGTCCCCTCGCTCGTGGACCTCTCCCTGGACATCAAGCCCTCGGAGAGCATGTCCGGCTTCGTCAAGGGACGGCTCCTCTATGATCCGCTCGACAAGGTGCTCTCCTCGCCCAGCGTCCAGCTGGATCAGTTCTGGTTCCAGTTCGGCATCGCCCGGCGGGTGTTCGTCAGCCTCGGACGCCAGCAGATCAAATGGGGCAGCGCCCGAGTCTGGAACCCCACCGACTTCCTCCGCCAGCCGAACCCACAGCCGCTCGATGCGTTCGACCTGCGCACCGGCGTGGACATGCTCAAGGTGGGCATCCCCTGGGAGGAGATGACGTCGAACCTCTGGTTCATCGCCACCGCGGACCTCAACGGCACCGGCGAGGACAAGCTGCGCTACGGAGGCGCCGTGCGCGCCGAGACGGCGATCGGCGGCAGTGAGCTCGCCGCCACCGCCGTCTTCCAGCAGGGACGCCGCCCGCGCTACGGCCTGGACTGGGGCATCGGCCTGGGACCGCTCGAGCTCTACGCCGAGGCGGCGCTCGTGCGGGACTCCGACGTGAAGCACTGGAAGCGCACCGCCGAGGGCTTCGCGGAGGATCCCCTCCAGGGCCCGAGCGTGCTCGCCAGTGGAGGCATCACCGGGACGTTCCGCGTCGCCGATGTCTTCCGCTCCGTCCTGCGCCTGGAGGGCTTCTACAACCCGCTCGGGTACGACGACCGCGGGATGCTCACCTGGCTGCAATCCACCGGGGACTACCGCCCGCTCTACTTCGGCCGCTACTACGGCATGGCCCAGGTGAGCCTCGCCCGGCGCAGCCAGTACGAGCCCACGGTGATGGCCACCGCGCTGATGAACGTCGAGGACCGCACCGCCCTGGGGCGCGTGGACTTCAGCATGTACGCGCTGCGCGATGTCATCGTCCGGTGCTTCGTGGAGATGCCCTTCGGCGAGCGCGGCGGCGAGTTCCGTTTCGAGCCCGACCCGTCCGTGGCGGACCTCCCCGCCTCGGGCCTCGCCCTCTTCCGCGCCGGGTTCAGCGTCCGCATCCGGTTGTAGGGAAATACCGACTCCGCCATGGCCTCGCGAAACGACCTCGACACCCTCTCCCCTGGCGAGAAGCGCGCGCTGCTCAAGCAACTGCTCGAGCGCGGAGCCCCACCGGCCGCGCGCCCCAACGTTCCCGTCTCCCACGAGGGGCCTACACGCCGTCCCGCCCAGGAGGCCGCGGTGCCCTCCTTCGCGCAGGAGCGGATGTGGTTCCTGCACCAGCTCGCACCGGGCTCGGCGGCCTACAACGTGCCTCGGGCCGTGGAGCTGGGCGGCTCGGTCGACGCGGGCGTGCTGGAGGCGGCACTGCGCCAGCTCCTCTCGCGCCACGCGGCGCTGCGCTCCGTGTTCCCCTCCACCGAGGGCCGTCCCCTGCTCTCCTTCCGGGAGCCCCCCGCCCGGGTTCTCGCCACCGAGGACCTGTCCTCCGCCGCCGAGGCCGAGCGAGAGGGACTGCTGGCACGCCGCCTGCGCGAGGAGGCCACGCGCCCCTTCGACCTGGAACAGGGGCCGCTCTACCGGTTCCACCTCTTCCGGCTCTCGCCCCAGCGCCACGTCTTCCTCTATGGGGTGCACCATCTGGTGATCGACGGCTGGAGCGCCAACGTGCTCATGCGCGAGCTGGGCGCCCTGTACACCGCGCTCGGCCAGCAGCAGGCCCCCCAGCTCGCGCCCCTGCCCCTGGAGTACGCCGACTTCGCCTCCTGGCAGCGCACTCCGGCCGCCGCCTCGCGTGAGACCGAGCACCTCGAGTACTGGAAGCGCCAGCTCGCCGAGGCTCCCTCGCTGCTGGAGCTGCCCACCGACAATCCCCGTCCCGCCGTGCGCTCGGACACCGGTGCGCAGACCGAGCCGCTCCCGCTGCCAGCCACGTTGACCGGAGCGGTGCGCGCCCTGTGCCGCGAGCGTCAGGTGACGCCCTTCATGGTGTTCTACGCGGCCTTCGCCGCGCTGCTGCACCGCTACTCGCAGCAGGCGGAGCTATGCGTCGGCACGCCCGTCGCCGGCCGCACGCACCTGTCGATGGAAGGCGTGGTCGGCCTCTTCGTCAACACCGTGGTGCTGCGCAGCCACGTGTCGCCCGGCGCTCCCTTCGCGTCCCTGCTGTCCCAGGTGCGAGAGACGACCCTGGGCGCCTATGCGCACCAGGAGGCCCCCTTCGAGCGCGTGGTGGAAGCGCTCCAGGTGGAGCGCAGCCTGAGCTGGACGCCGCTCTTCCAGGTGATGTTCGACCTGTACCAGGAGGAGCGCTCGCTCACCGATGCGCTGGGTGGCCCTGGCGCTCGCGCGGTGCACGTGGACACCGGCACCAGCCACTTCGACCTCTCCCTCACCGTGGTCGAGGGCGCGTCCGGTTTCTCACTCTCATTCCAGTACAGCACCGAGCTCTTCGAGGCCGGGACGGTGCAGCGGATGCTGGGCCACTACGTGCGGATGCTCGAGCACGCGGTGACGGTGCCCCAGACGCCCGTGGACGAGCTGCCCCTCCTCTCTCCCGCAGAGCGCGAGCAGGTGCTGGTCGCCTTCAACGACACCGCCCGCCCCTTCGACGCCGAGGCGACGATCGTCTCCCTCTTCGAGGCCCAGGCGGCTCGCACTCCGGATGCTCCGGCGGTGGTGGCCCCCGAGGGCACGCTCACCTTCCGCGCGCTCGCCGAGCAGGCCTCACGCCTGTCCTCCCATCTGGTCGCGGCCGGCGCGGGCCCCGAGGCCGTGGTGGGCCTGTGCCTGGAGCGCTCGCTCGACGCGGTGGTGTCGCTGCTGGCCATCTTCATGAGCGGTGCCGGATGTCTCCCGCTGGAGTCCTCCCACCCGGTGGCCCGCCGCGCGGCGCTCGTGCGCAAGGCCGGCGCCCGGCTCGTCGTCTCCCGGCCCGCGCTGTTCGCGGGTGAGCCGCTCGACGTGCCCCTGGTATCCCCGGACGTGCGCGCCCAGGCCGCGCCCACAGTGCCCCACCGGCCGGCCCGCGCCGAGCACCTCGCCTATCTGCTCTACACCTCCGGCTCCACCGGCGAGCCCAAGGGCGTCGAGCTGACACATCGCAACGTCGTCCATTGCTTCGCGGCCTTCGACCCGTACTACGAGACGCGGCCCGGAGACCGCTGGGCCTCCTCCGGCAGCCTGTCGTTCGACATCCACCTGGAGGAGCTGCTCTTCAGCATCACCCGCGGCGCCTGCACCTTCCTGCGCGACGTGGGCCCGCTCGGGCTGGGGCGCGACATCCTCCGCCACGGCATCACCCACGTCGTCATCATGCCCTCCTCGCTCGCCACGGCTCTCGAGGAGCCCGGGGCCCTGGAGGCCTTCCGCTCACTGAAGGTGCTCGTCACCGGCGGCGAGGTGCTGCCGGATCCCCTGGTGCGGCAGCTCGCGCTCACGCGCACGCGGCTCGTCAACACCTATGGCCCCACGGAGACGAGCATCAACGTCGCCGCGGAGCGCTCGGTGCCGGAGCGGCCCGTGCGGCTGGGACGGCCTCTGGACCGGTGCCGGTTGTACGTCCTGGACGAGCGCGGTGAGCCCGTGCCCCCCGGTGTGCCCGGCGAGCTCTACATCGGCGGCACGTGCCTGGGGCGCGGCTACCGGAGCCGCCCCGAGCTCACGGCCGACCGCTTCGTGCCCGATGCCTTCTCCGGCGTCCCCGGTGAGCGGCTCTACCGCACGGGAGACCGGGTCCGGTGGAACGCGGATGGCTCCCTGGGCTTCCTGGGGCGCACGGACTTCCAGGTGAAGGTCCGCGGCGTACGCGTCGAGCTGGAGGAGATTGAGGCCACCCTGCTACGGCAGCCCGGTGTGAGGCAGGCCGCGGTGGTGGTGCGCGGCAGTGGCCGAGACACGCGGCTGGATGCCTTCTTCGTCCCGGACAGCGCGGCCCCCGCCAACGGCAAGCGGCTGCGCGAGGCCCTGCGTCTCACGCTGCCCGAGGCGATGGTGCCCTCGCGCTTCGTCGCGTTGCAGGCCGTGCCCTTCACCACCAGCGGCAAGGTGGATCGCAAGGCGCTGGCGGCGCTCTCCGTGGAGGAGGCCTCGGTCGAGTCCTCCGAGGGCGAGCCCCCGCGCGGCCCCGTGGAGGAGCTGCTGGCCCAGCTCTTCTGCCAGGTGCTCGGGCGGGAGAAGGTGTGGCGCGAGGAGAACTTCTTCCACCTCGGCGGCCACTCGCTGAGCGCCACGCGGCTGCTGGCTCGCGCGCGCCAGGCTTTCGGTGTGGAGCTGCCGCTGAGCGCCATCTTCGCCACGCCCCACGTGGCGGGACTGGCACAGGCCATCACCGGACTGAGGGGCAGTGCCCAAGCCGAGGTGCCCGCGCCCACGCCGCGTCCGGCGGGTGCGTCTCCGGTGCTGTCCGCCGCGCAGGAGCGCATGTGGCTGCTGCATCAGCTGCGGCCGGACTCGAGCGCCTACCACATGTCCGAGGCCGTGGAGCTGGAGGGCGCACTGGACGCCAGGGCGCTCGACGAGGCGCTGCGGCTCCTGCTCACGCGCCACCCCGTGCTGCGCACCACGATCTCCGTACGAGACGGACAGCCCGTGGCGCACGTGCGTCCCGTGCCCGAGCACGTACTGCGGGTGGAGTCACTGGAGGGTCTTTCCGAGAGCGAGACCCAGGCCCGGTTGGCGGCGCGGCTTCGTCAGGAGGCAGACAGGCCCTATGACCTGGAGGAGGGCCCTCTCCATCGCTTCTGGCTGTGGCGGCTCGGCTCCGAGCGCCATGTGCTGCTGCTGGCCGTCCACCACCTGCTCGTGGACGGCATCGCCCTGGACCTCGTCGTGGGCGAGCTCGGCGAGGCCTACGCCCCCCTGAGCCAGGGCCAGCAGCCCGCGTTGGCTCCCGTGCGTCTGGACTACGCCGACGTGGCCGCCTGGCAGCGCACCGATGCGGTCCGCGCCCGGGAAGACGCCCAGCTCGGGTACTGGCGCAAGCAGCTCGACGGAGTCCCCGGGCTGCTGCAACTGCCCACCGACAGGCCCCGTCCCGCCGTCCTCTCCGACAAGGGAAGCGCCACCCCTCGTCTGCGCCTGACTCCGGAGCTCGTCCAGGCCCTGGGCGCGCTGTGCCGCCAGCACCAGCTCACGCCCTTCATGGCCCTGTGCGCCGCATTCTCCGCCCTGCTGTACCGCCACTCGGGCCAGGAGGACTTCTGCGTCGGCACGCCCGTCTCCGGCCGCACCCACCCGGCCACCGAGAACGTGGTCGGCCTCTTCGTCAACACCGTGGTGCTCCGCACCCGCGTCGAGCCCTCCGCCTCCTTCGCCTCGCTCCTATCCCAGGTGCGCGCCACCGCCCTGGAGGCCTTCACCCACCAGGACGTCTCCTTCGACAGGCTCGTCTCGCACCTCGGCGTGGAGCGCGGTCCCTCGCACTCGCCGCTCTTCCAGGTGGCCTTCGCGTGGCACCGCACCCACCACGCCTTGAGCAGTGCCTTCCACGGCCTCGCCTCCCGCCCCGTGCCGCTGCCGGCCTCCGCCACCAAGGCGGAGCTCGCCCTCGCCGTCCACGAGAGTGACTCCGGCCTGGAGCTGGAGCTGGAGTACAGCACCGAGCTGTTCGAGGCCGCTTCCATGCGCCGGCTGCTGGAGCACTACCTCCAGCTCCTGACGCACGCGCTGCGCTCGCCCCATGCGCGCGTCGACTCCCTCTCCCTGCTCTCCGGGGACGAGCGTCACTTCGTCCTGCGCGCCTGCAACGACTCGCTCCAGCCCGTGCCCGAGCAGGACACTGTCGTCTCCCTCCTCTCCGCCCACGCGCGGCGCGCTCCCGAGCAGGTGGCGCTGGCCTTCGAGGGAGGCCGGTGGACATACGCGGAGCTGGAGGCCCACACGAACCGCGCGGCACGTGCCCTGGTGGCCCAGGGCGTCGGTCCCGAGTCACTGGTGGCCCTGGTGGGCCCTCGTACCGAAGCCACCGTGCGCGCCGTCCTCTCCGTCCACAAGGCCGGCGGTGCGTTCCTCCCTCTCGAGTCGCGCCTGCCTCCCGCTCGCATCGCCCAGGTGCTCTCCGAGAGCCGCCCTCCTTTCGCCCTGGCGCTCGGTGACGCGGGCTCCCTGCTCACCCAGGCGCTCGAGCTGCTGCCCCCGGAGCTGCGTCCACGCCTCCTCTCCCTGGAGCACCTGGACGCCCACGGCCCCGAGCCCCTGCCCGCTCGCTCCACTCCCGACTCCCTCGCCTACGTCCTCTTCACCTCGGGCTCCACCGGCGTTCCCAAGGGGGTGATGATCGACCAACGCGGCATGCTCAACCACATCCTCGGCATGCAGCGCTCCCTGGGCCTGGGCTCCAACGAGGTCATCACCCAGACGGCCGCGCTCAGCTTCGACATCTCCGTCTGGCAGATGCTCGGGGCCTTCGCCCTCGGCGGCACCACCTGGCTGCTCGACGACGACGTGGTGCGCGAGCCGCTTCGGCTGGCCTCGGCACTGGAGGCGTCCGGCGCCACCACCGTCCAGCTCGTTCCCTCCGTGCTCCAGGCCCTGCTGGAGGACGGCGAGCCTCACTCCCTGCCCTCCTTCGCTCGCCTTCGCAGGATGGTCACCATTGGCGAGGCCCTGCCGCCCGCCGTTTGCCGTGCGTGGTTCTCGCGCTATCCCCAGGTGCCTCTCGCCAACACCTACGGCCCGGCCGAGTGCTCGGACACCGCCACCGTGCACGTCATGGACGCGCCGCCCTCGCGCGCCAGCACCCCCATCGGCATGCCCAAGGCCAACATGGAGGTCTACGTCCTCGACGAGGCCCTCCAACCCGTGCCCACGGGCGTCGTGGGCGAGCTCTACATCGGCGGCGTGGGCGTGGGCCGCGGCTACCGCCACCGCCCGGAGCTGACGGCCGAGCGTTTCCTCCCGCATCCCTTCAGCCAGCGGCCCGGTGCCCGCCTCTACCGCACCGGTGACCTGGGACGGCGCCTGCCGGACGGGCGGCTCGAGTTCCTCTCCCGCACCGACTTCCAGGTGAAGGTGCGCGGCATGCGCATCGAGCTGGCGGAGATTGAATCCGCTCTGCTCCAGTTGCCCCCGGTGCGCTCGACAGTGGTGCTGGCTCGCGAGCGTCGGCCGGGGGACAAGTACCTGGTGGCCTTCGTGGTACCGGCGGACTCGGGCACCAGCGAGGCCTCGGTGAAGGAGTCTCTCGCGGGGCTCCTGCCGGGCTACATGGTGCCCGCGCGAATCGTGCTTCTCGAGGCTCTCCCCCTGAGCCCCAATGGCAAGGTGGATCGCAAGGCCCTGGCGGCACTGCCGGTGGAGGAGTCGGCGCGGGCCCCCGAGGGCGAGGCTCCCCGTGGGCCAGTGGAGGAGCGGCTCGCCGGGCTCTTCCGGCAGGTGCTGGGGCTGGAGGATGTGCGGCGCGAGGATGACTTCTTCCAGCTCGGTGGCCACTCCCTGACCGCCACGCGCCTGATGGCCCGCGTCCGCCAGTCCTTCGACGTCGAGCTGCCGCTGAGTGCCCTCTTCGCCCACCCCACGGTGGCGCGGCTGGCGCTCGAGGTGTCGCGGTTCCAGGGCGGCGCGTCCGGACTGCCCGCTCCCACGCCCCTACCGGCCGGTACGCCGCCGGTGCTGTCCACCGCGCAGGAGAGCCTGTGGTTCGAGCAGCAGCTCCAGCCGCGCTCCAGCGCGTACCACACGCCCGAGGCCGTGGAGCTGAAGGGCTCGCTGGACACGGGTGCGCTGGAGGAGGCACTGCGCTGGCTGCTGGCGCGCCACTCCGTGCTGCGTGAGGTGCTGCCCACGCTCGATGGCAACCCCGTGGCCGCCGTGCAACCGGTGCCCGCCCGGGCCCTGAGCCATGAGTCCCTGGCCGGCGTGCCCGAGGCCCGCGAGCGGCTCACCCAGCGGCTGCGCGAGGAGGTGGAGCGCCCCTTCGACCTGGAGCGAGGCCCCCTCTACCGCTTCTGGCTGTGGAGGCTCGGCCCCGAGCACCACGTGCTGCTGGTGGTCTTCCACCACGTGCTGGTGGACGGCCTGTCGCTCGACATCCTCCTGCGCGAGCTGGGTCAGGCCTACGCGTTCCTGCGCCAGGGCCAGCCTCCCGCGCTGCCCCCGGTGCGGCTGGCCTACACCGATGTGGCCGCCTGGCAGCGCACCGACGCCGTGCTCGCACGCGAGGCGTCACAGCTCGAGTACTGGAAGCGCCAGCTCTCCGGCGCGCCCGGGCTGCTGCAGCTCCCCACCGACAAGCCACGCCCCGCGGCGCCCTCGCAGCAGGGCGGCTTCACTGGCCTCCACACGCTGTCTCCCGAGCAGACGCAGGCCCTCCAGGCGCTGTGCCAGCAGCACCAGGTGACGCCCTTCATGGTGCTCTACGCCGCTTTCGCCGCGCTGCTGCACCGCTACTCGGGACAGGGAGAGCTGTGCGTGGGCGCACCTTCCGGTGGCCGTACCCATCCGGCCCTCGAGGACGTCGTCGGACTGCTCGTCTCCACCCTGGTGCTGCGCACCCGCGTCGAGCCCTCGGCCTCCTTCGCCTCGCTGCTGGGCCACGTACGCACCACCCTCCTGGAGGCGCTCGCCCACCAGGACGTACCCTTCGAGCGCATCGTGCGCTCGCTCAGCATCGAGCGCAGCGCCAGCCACTCGCCCCTCTTCCAGGTGATGTTCGACTTCGTCAGCGGTGAGAACACGCTGGCCGATGTCTTCCCCGGACTCGAGGGACAGTCCGTCCTGAAGGTCTCCTCTGGCAGCCCCTTCGATCTCTCCCTCAGCGTCTTCGAGCGCGGCGGCACCCATGAGCTCGGCATCCGCTACAGCGCGGACCTGTTCGAGCCCGGCACGGTGCGGCGGATGCTCGGCCACTACCTCCAGCTCCTGACGTACGCGCTGCGCTCGCCCCATGCGCGCGTCGACTCCCTCTCCCTGCTCTCCGAGGACGAGCGTCACTTCGTCCTGCGCGCCTGCAACGACTCGCTCCAGCCCGTGCCCGAGCAGGACACCGTCGTCTCCCTCCTCTCCGCCCACGCGCGGCGCGCTCCCGAGCAGGTGGCGCTGGCCTTCGAGGGAGGCCGGTGGACATACGCGGAGCTGGAGGCCCACACCAACCGCGCGGCACGTGCGCTCGTCGCCCAGGGCGTCGGCCCCGAGTCACTGGTGGTCCTGGTCGGCCCTCGCACCGAGGCCACCGTGCGCGCCGTCCTCTCCGTCCACAAGGCCGGCGGTGCGTTCCTGCCGCTCGAGTCGCGCCTGCCTCCCGCTCGCATCGCCCAGGTGCTCTCCGAGAGCCGCCCTCCTTTCGCCCTGGCGCTCGGTGACGCGGGCTCCCTGCTCACCCAGGCGCTCGCGCTGCTGCCCCCGGAGCTGCGTCCGCGCCTCCTCTCCCTGGAGCACCTGGACGCCCACGGCCCCGAGCCCCTGCCCTCCCGCTCCACTCCCGACTCCCTCGCCTACGTCCTCTTCACCTCGGGCTCCACCGGCGTTCCCAAGGGGGTGATGATCGACCAGCGCGGCATGCTCAATCACATCCTCGGCATGCAGCGCTCCCTGGGCCTGGGCTCCAACGAGGTCATCACCCAGACGGCCGCGCTCAGCTTCGACATCTCCGTCTGGCAGATGCTCGGGGCCTTCGCCCTCGGCGGCACCACCTGGCTGCTCGACGACGACGTAGTGCGCGAGCCGCTTCGGCTGGCCTCGGCACTGGAGGCGTCCGGCGCCACCACCGTCCAGCTCGTTCCCTCCGTGCTCCAGGCCCTGCTGGAGGACGGCGAGTCCCATTCCCTGCCCTCCTTCGCTCGCCTTCGCAGGATGGTCACCATTGGCGAGGCCCTGCCGCCCGCCGTTTGCCGTGCGTGGTTCGCTCGCTATCCCCAGGTGCCTCTCGCCAACACCTACGGCCCGGCCGAGTGCTCGGACACCGCCACCGTGCATGTCATGGACGCGCCGCCCTCGCGCGCCAGCACCCCCATCGGCATGCCCAAGGCCAACATGGAGGTCTACGTCCTCGACGAGTCCCTCCAGCCCGTGCCCACGGGCGTCGTGGGCGAGCTCTACATCGGCGGCGTGGGCGTGGGCCGCGGCTACCGCCACCGCCCGGAGCTGACGGCCGAGCGCTTCCTCCCGCATCCCTTCAGCCAGCGGCCCGGTGCCCGCCTCTACCGCACCGGTGACCTGGGACGGCGCCTGCCGGACGGACGGCTCGAGTTCCTCTCCCGCACCGACTTCCAGGTGAAGGTGCGCGGCATGCGCATCGAGCTGGCGGAGATTGAATCCGCTCTGCTCCAGTTGCCCACGGTGCGCTCGACGGTGGTGCTGGCTCGCGAGCGTCGGCCGGGGGACAAGTACCTGGTGGCCTTCGTGGTACCGGCGGACTCGGGCACCAGCGAGGCCTCTGTAAAGGAGTCTCTCGCGGGGCTCCTGCCGGGCTACATGGTGCCCGCGCGAATCGTACTGCTCGAGGCTCTCCCCCTGAGCCCCAATGGCAAGGTGGATCGCAAGGCCCTGGCGGCGCTGCCGGTGGAGGAGTCGGCGCGGGCCCCCGAGGGCGAGGCTCCCCGTGGACCGGTGGAGGAGCGGCTCGCCGGGCTCTTCCAACAGGTGCTGGGGCTGGAGGATGTGCGACGCGAGGATGACTTCTTCCAGCTCGGTGGCCACTCGCTGACCGCCACGCGCCTGATGGCCCGCGTCCGCCAGTCCTTCGACGTCGAGCTGCCGGTGAACGCCGTCTTCTCCGCGCCCACGGTGGCGGGCCTCGCGGCTCGGATTGGCAACGCGCCTCGACGGAGGGAGGAGTGGCCTCCGGCCGGACCTCGCCCCTCGCGCGTTCCCGCGTCGCTGGTGCAGGAGCGCCTCTGGTACGCGCTGCAACTGCCCGAGGCGCCGCCCTACTCGCTCGTGCAGGCGCTCGTCCTCGACGGCGCGCTCGACGTGGCGAAGCTGGAGCGGGCACTCGCGGCGGTGGTGGAGCGCAACGAGACACTGCGCTCCACCTTCTTCCAGGAGGAAGAGACGCTCCTCGTGCAGGTGGGCGCTCCGGCGGGAGTGGGGCTCGCGCGCACGGACCTGTCGCACCTCTCGCCTGAACGGGCGATGGAGGAGGCACGCGCCGCGGTGACCCGTCACGACGCGCGGCCCTTCGACGCGCGCCTCGGACCCCTGTACCGCTTCGAGCTGCTCCGCCTGGACACGGCGGGCACCCGGCACGTGCTCATCGCGGCGGTCAGCCACCTCGTCATCGACGGCATGGGCATGCAGGCGCTCATGAACGAGGTGGCGATGGCCTACCGGGCGGCACTCGCGGACCAACCCGTCCTGCTGCCACTCGCCCCGGTGCAGTACGCCGACTTCGCGCTCTGGCAGCGGCGCCCCGAGCACGCACGCCAGCTCGACGAGAGCCTCCAGTCCTGGAAGCAGGCGCTGGCGGATGCGCCCACGGTGTTGGATCTGCCGCTCGACTTCCCGCGCCGGGCTCCGGCACTCAACGCCAACATGAGGCAGGTGCCCATCTCCCTGGGCACCGGGGACGCGGCGGCGCTCAAGGCGCTGGCCCGGCGCGAGGGCGTGTCCACCTTCACGGCCGTGCTCGCCCTCATGCAGGCGTGGCTGCTCCGGCTGAGCAACCAGCCCCACGTGGTGGTGGGCTCCCCCTTCTCGGGGCGCACCCTGCCCGAGACGGAGCGGCTGGTGGGCTACTTCACCAACGTGCTGCCGCTGTGCACGGACGTCTCGAGCGATCCATCCTTCCGTACACTCCTCAAGCGTGCCCACGCGGTGGTGACGCACGCCACCGCCCACCAGGAGCTCCCCTTCAAGCGCATCGCGGACGCCGTCCAGCCCGACGCCGATCGCACCGCGCCCGCGCTGGCCCAGGCGCTCCTGCTCTTCGAGCCCTTCGATCCACCCGGCTTCGAGGGGCTCGAGGCCACGGCGCTCGAGGCCGACGGCGTGCTGCCCGCCTATGACGTGGTGCTCAGCCTCGTCGAGCGGGCCGGGGGAGGGCTGGGGGGCGTCGTCGCCACCGACAGCGCCCTCTTCACGGCCACGACGATGGGCCGCATGGCGGATGCCTTCCAGCAGCTCGCCGCCGAAGCCGTGCGAGCCCCGGACCTGCCGCTGTCTCGAGTGCCGCTGCTGTCGGCGGAGCAGCGCGCCCGGGTGCTGGCGGAGCTCGACGGTGGGCCGAGGGCCGTGCCTCCCGGGGCGTGTGTCCACACGCTCTTCGAGGCCCAGGTGCGGCGCACACCCGAGGCGCCCGCCGTCGCCCATGGCACCACCACGTGGAGCTACGCCGAGCTCAACGCCCGAGCCAACCTCCTGGCCGTGCAGCTCCTCTCGCAAGGACTGCGGCCCGAGGAGCGGGTGGGCGTGATGATGGAGCCATCCGCGCAGGGCATGGCGGTGCTGCTGGGCATCCTCAAGGCCGGTGGCGCGTATGTCCCGTTGGATCCAGGCTGGCCGGAGCAGCGCAAGCGCGCCGTGCTGGCACGCGCCGGAGTCCGGCGCCTGTGGCTGGACGCGGAGGCGATGGAGACTCACTACGACCTGGCACCCATGACGGAGGTGCCCCCCCGGCCCGAGCACGTGGCGGAGGACCTCGGCCCCGGACCGAGGACGGTGTCCGACTCGCAGCTCGCGTACATCGTCTTCACCTCGGGCTCCACGGGCGAGCCCAAGGGCGTGATGGTGGAGCACCGCTCGGTGGTGAACCACAACCTGGCCATCGCCGAGCGCTTCGGCCTGCGCCCGGGCGATCGCATGTTGCAGTTCGCGCCGCTCAGCTTCGATGCGGCCGCCGAGGACCTGTACCCGCCGCTAGCGGTGGGAGCCACCGTGGTGATGCGCAGCGGACTGCTGCCCGCGCACGCCATGACGCCCTACCTGGAGCAGGAGGACATCACGATCATCAGCCTGCCGCCCACGTACATCGAGGAGTGGGTGCGGCAGATGGAAGCGCAGGGCCAGCGCGTGCCCGAGCGGCTGCGGCTGCTGGCGCCCGGCGGCGACGTGCTCAAGCGCGAGACCTTCGAGGCGTGGCAGGGCGTGGGCGGCACGCACGCGCCCTGGGTCAACGTCTACGGCCCCACCGAGTGCACCATCACCTCGGCCACGTGTGACATCCCCGGAGCGGAAGGCGTGGGCACGGCGCCCACGTTCCCCATCGGACGGCCCATCACCCGCGTGCGCTTCTACCTGCTCGACGAACACTTCGAGCCAGTGCCGCCAGGGCTGCCGGGCCGGGTGTACATCGGCGGAGCGGCACTCTCGCGTGGATACCTCGAGGCCCCGCACCTGACGGCCGAGCGCTTCCTGCCGGATCCATTCTCCCGCGAGCCCGGCGCGCGCATGTACCACACGGGCGATCTGGCGCGGCTGCTGCCCGACGGGCGCCTGCGCTTCCTCGGGCGGGCGGACCACCAGGTGAAGATCCGCGGCTTCCGCATCGAGCTGTCGGAGATCGAGACCTGCCTGCGGCGCTACCCGCAGGTGGAGGAAGCGGTGGTGCTCGCGCGCACGTCCTCCACGGGCATGCAGCAGCTCTGCGCCTACGTCCAGGCACCGGCCCCGGTAAAGGCGGACGCCCTGCGCACGCATGTGGCGGAGCAATTGCCCTCGTACATGGTGCCTGCGGCCTTCGTCGTCCTGGAGAAGCTGCCGGTCAACAACAACGGCAAGGTGGACCGGCACGCACTGCCGGACCCCGAGGCGCTCGCCGCCGCGGCTGCGGCCCCCGTGCCCGAACAGACCGAGGCGAAGCTGGAGACGCCCTTCCGCTCGACACTGGAGATGCGGCTGCAGCGCTTGTGGAGCGAGGTGCTGAACCAACCTGGCCTGGGCGCGGAGGATGACTTCTTCCTGAGCGGAGGCGACTCCATCCTGGCGATGCGGCTGCTGGGACGGATGGAGGAGGAGTTCGGCCTGCCGGTGCCACTGGCGACGCTCTTCCAGGCACCGGTGCTGAAGGACACGGCGGATGCACTGCGCGAGCTGATGGAGGCCGGGCCCTCACAATCGAGCGTGGTGCGCCTGTCGGGTCAGGACACACCGGCCGACGCCCCGCCCATCTTCTTCCTGCACCCGGGCGACGGAGAGCTGCACCACTACCGCCACCTCGCGCCCCGACTGGAGCCGCATTACCGGAGCTTCGGCATCCAGGCACCCGAGACCCTGTCCCAGCGAACCTTCGCCAACTTCGACGAGCGCCTCTCGACGTACGTGAAGGACATCCAGGCCGTGCAACCACGGGGGCCGTACCGGCTCGTGGGCTACTCGTACGGTGGCTATCTGGCGATCGGCGTGGCGGCGGCGCTCGAGGCGCTGGGGGAGAAGGTGGAGCTGATGGCCATGCTCGACACGATCACCCTGCAGGTCTTCAAGGAGATCGAACCCACGCGAGCGGATCCCGCGCTGCAGGTCGCCGAGGAGTTCGGCGTGCTGGACGAGGAGCTGGAGCGAGAGCTGGCGCCGCTGCAACTGGACGCGAAGTGGGAGCGCGTGGCGGCCCGAGCGAAGGCGAAGGGGACCGCGGCCAACCACTTCGACGGACGGGAGCTGGCGCGGCTGTGGCGAATCCTCGGGGAGATCCTGGTACCGCAGGTGCGTGAGTGGAACGTGCCCGCCTCGCTGCGCGCGAGGCTGCTGCTCTTCCGCGCCGAGGGCACGCGCGCGGATGACGAGACGCTCGGCTGGGGACACCACGTACCGCGCGAGCAGATCGACGTGGTCCAGCTACCGGGCAGCCACTTCAGCCCCTTGCAACCACCGGACGTGGACTCGCTGGCCAGGCGACTGCGCGCCATTCTGGAGCAGACACCGCGCTGAGGCACCGGGCGCGAGGCGCAATTGACGGTATAGAGAGTACACAGTGACCTCTCTTCAACCTGACTCGTCCTGGACCTGGTCGTGGGCGCTTTCGCGCACTCTCCTCGCCGCCTCGGCTGTCGCGCTTCTCTGCCTTTCCTGCTCCACGACCCCATATGCGCCGCACGGCTCGCTGCCCATAGACCACCCAGCGAGCGTCCAACCTCGAGCCACATGGAGCGCTCCGCACACCAGCTCACGGTCCCAGTTCAACCAGTCTTGTGGCGCGGCATGCGGCGCCCCAGTCAATGCAAGCACTGGCGAAATCCTCGCGCCGGCAGTGTCCCGGGCTGGTCAGGTGGTCGAGAAAATCCGTCAAGCCACCGAGGCCATCCAGGGCTTCCTCACGGTCAGTCGGTTTCTCGACGTGGATCAGAAGAAGGTGGTCGAGGACATCCTCGTCTTGTGCGTGAGGGAGGCCAACACAAAGGTGGACGAGGAACTCTTCGGAAAGGGGCGCGCACTGCCTGATTCCGAGTGCGGCAAGGAGCCAACCGTCAAGGATAAGCTCGCGCCCACCTGGCGGAGACATCTCGGAAAGCTGAAGCACGCCGCCGCCTTCGAGTGTATCCAGCGTCGGCTCTCAGAGAAGTTCCCCAACAACTTCTCAATCGAGCCGCGCCTTCGAAAGGATGACATCACCAAGGAGGTGCTGCTCACCTTCAGTGCATCTACGACCTCAAGTTTCCATGCGGTTACGACGTGGGTACCAATCCGTGGACTCCCGAGGTCGTAGCGCAGATAGAGTCCTACGGACGCCTTGGTGGTGAGTGCCCTCCCGCCCTGGTTACCCCGCAGCAAGCCATCGTTCGCCAGTAGAGAAGCCCATGATTTCCATCCGCCCGCGAGTCCGAATCCCAGGACCCATCCGATATACGTCGTGGACTCCCGAGACAGGCGAAGGTGCGAATAACTGGGACCGCCTCATTGCTCGTGACGTCGTGCGTATTGTCTTCTTCGTGCCCCACGACAACTACGACATCGCCACCGAGATCTCCCACGCTCTTGACAGCTACCTCCACGCTGTCAACGCCTACCCGGTCGCTCTCTCGCAATACACTTGCTGCTACTGGGAACCGGGCAAGCTCGATGACAAAGGCTGGGAGCTCATACGGGCCACCCTGAACCCGCGAGAGCGCCGATACGCTGATGAATACACACGCGACGAGGCCTTCTATCCCCTGAAGGACGGTGCAGATCCCTACTTTGGCATCTACGGCCAGCAAGACAGCGGCTTCTCCTTCGAATATCACGCTCGGATTCCTTGGAGAGAGGCACCAGCTAGCAGAGCGAGTGTCTTCCGCGCGACCCTGCCCACGGAGTACCTCGAGGAACGAGGAGCGGGCTTCGTGCGTGAGCTTGTTCTCGACTTGGCCTCTCGTCTTCCATTCGCCTCCGGACATGCGGGACTTGCTCTTGACGTCGCATATCCCAGACTCAGTCGGCTGGATGCGCTGCGCCCACTGATCTTCCGTCATCCTGGATTCGATATTCGCGATGCCGGCATTCGCGACGAGATGGGCATCAAGGTGGATGGCGTCCACTGGATGAACTTCCTCGGCCAGCCCGTACTTGCCGAGTTGGGTGGAGCTGCGGGACTTCGCGCCCAGCTCCAGTCCCCCTCCACGGACGTGCGGGAGTTGGGCGACGGGCGCGTTCTCGTGACCCTGGGGTCAGAGCCCGAAGCGGGAGACCTGGCCCAGGGCGAAACTCTCCCCGCCTACCGCGAACTCGCGAGGGTGTTGGAGCCCTGGCAGGAGCCATTCCCTTGGGACCATCTCCGAGACCAGGGTAAAGCCGCCGACGAAGAGGAGTGGCGCCTCTGGTGGCGCCGATTCCTCGACTAGCTCCCGAGCCGCGAGCACCCGGATCAGAAGCTCCGCTGGAGCCCCCGGTGTGGCCCTGGCCAGGGCGGTAGTACGAATCTCCCTCCGCAGCGCCACCAGCTCGCCCGTGCCGAGCAGCAGCTCCGGCTGCCAGTCTCCGGGACGGATGAGGACCGTCCCCGGGTAGTCTCCACACAACATCTGCCTTCAGTTGCGAGTCCAGGGCGCCGCGCATGTCGGCCTGCGCTTCAGGGGCTGGCGCCGGTGATGGGCGTGGCGATGCAGCCAGGGGCCTTGGGATCCTTGCAGCACCGGGCGAGTTCCTGGACGCTGCGCCGGTAGGTGGTCTCCCACTGCTCCAGGGGCATGGAGAGCCCCGGCGGCATCCAATGCGAGTTCGGGTAGAGCAGCCCCCACGAATCCAGGTACGGGCTGAGCGACTCGCCCACGGACTCATACATGGCCGTCGTGCAGGTGTGCAGCGAGCCGATGCGGTGGCAGCCCGTGCACGTGTTGCCCCGCGTGGAGAGCGCGAGCGGCTTGGGCCACTTCTTGAAATCCTCGCCAATGTCATTGGCGTACCAGCCGAGCGGATCCCTCGGCATCTTGCCGGTCTGTCCGATGAGCGGGCTGTACATGAATGGATCACTGTCATGACACGAGCCGCAATTGCTGGCGGCCGTCTTGACGGGCGGGTTCCAGAAGTCGCGCGCGGCCACCTTCCCCGGGGGCGGTGTCGCCTCCTCGGGGGAAGGAACGCGCCGCCCGTCCAGCCCCTTGTCCGGCGACAGCGGGTTGGGCGCGAGTGCCTGGAACCAGCACGTGCTGCCCGTCTCCACATTGTGCGAGATGAGGTCCACCTCGTCATAGAGGTAGCTGTCCGCCGGGCGGATCTTCTTCTGACGGCAGTAGGCGCTGATCTGCACCTTGCCATCGTCTCGCAGCACCAGCGCCCGTGAGCCTGGAATGCATTGCCCGTCGGTGTTCTCGCCCTCGCCAGGAGGCAGGAGCGAGGGCCGATCGCACGTCATCTGGGGAACGTAGGCGGCGGGGACCTTGCCGTTGACGGTGATGGGGACGTTCGTGCCCGTGCGGCAGTCGAACGAGGGAATGGGTCCGATCTTCTCGGCGCACTCCCGGGCATAGGGCAGCAGCTCTTGTTGCGCCCGTGCCCCCGGTGCGAGCAGCACCAGCAGCCAGCAGGCACCAAGGCGGAGGAAGGGTATCGGTCTGGACCAGCGCATGGGGGAACGGGCGCCTCCCTGGAGTCGAGTGCTCACCGCTGAATCAACCCGGGCGTGCCCAGGATGACCTTGCGGATGGCGGCGTAGTAACGGGCGTAACCAGTGCATCGGCAGATGTGGCTACCGCAGGCGTCCTGGATGGCCGCCTCCAGCCCGTCCAGGGGGATGGGCCTGGCGCGCAGCTGCTCCATCAGCATGTTCGTGGCCATCAGGAAGCCGGGGGTGCAGTAGCCACATTGGAAGGCGAACTCGTCGAGGAAGGCCTGTTGGAGGGCACTCGGGCCCTTGGGCCCCGCCAGACCCTCCACGGTGGTGATGGACTGTCCATTGAGCTCGCCCACGGGCGTCGAGCACGCGAGCGTCGGCACCGCGTGCGCCTGGGGAACCCGGCATGCGGCGACCGTGCACGCGCGGCAGACGCCGATGCCGCAGCTGAACTTGGTACCCGTCAGCGACAGCTCCTCGTGCAGGAAGTCCACCAGCGGCAGCGAGGCCGGCACCTTGCGGGTATATGTCTTGCCATTGACCGTGAGGGTCACATTGACGAGGGGGGCGCTCATGAGCGGAGGGACTCCAGGATTCTGGCCGGGGTGATGGGCAGCGAGCGGAAGCGGCGTTGGGTGGCATCGGCGACGGCGTTGGCGATCGCCGGGGCAATCGGGCACAGCACCGCCTCGGCGATTCCCTTGGGGTGATCCTCCGGCGGTGGCAGGGGCGGCAGCAGGTTCAGCTTCAGCCGTCCCAACGGCAGGTCTCCGGCCAATGCCACCTTGTAGCGGTCCAGGTTCCAGTTGCCCTCGCCCGCGCCTCCCTCGCCCAGCGGGAGTTGCTCGAGCAACGCGTAGCCGATGCCCATGGCCACCGCGCCCTCGGACTGGCCGCTGACCAGCTCGGGCTGGATGATGCGCCCCGCGTCGAGGAAGGTCTGGACCTCGACGACCTGGACGCGGCCCGAGGTGGGGTTGATCTCCACCGCCACCAGGGCACCCGAGGGCGAGTAGAGGCTGCGCCCGTAGGAGGCGCTCTCGGTGGTGGGCGCGACGACGTTCTTGCGCTCGTGCCACTGCCACTGGACGGCGCGGGCCTGCCGTGTGCACAGCCCGTCGATGGGCCATGTCCAGGTGGAGCCCTCCAGCGTGTAGTCCGCCTCCACCCAGCGTGCCTGGTAGAGAGCGTGCACCATGGCTCCCGCCACCCCGTTGTCCGCGTGGAGCCGGGCGGCGATGTCCGCCAATGCCAGGCGCGGCAGCTCCTTCGCCACCAGGAAGCCGTCTTCCCAGCGCGTCTCCTCCGCCTTCAGCGGGTTGCCGGGCGCCAGCCCCCAGAGCTTCCGGGCCGCGGGGAACAGCCCCGTGGTGAACAGCACGCGGCTGGCCTGCTCGATGGCGTGGACCTGCTGGAAGGCGGTGATGCACGCGCTCGAAGACATGGAGTAGCTCTTCGTGTAGTGCGGATTGTCCCAGGGGCTGCCGCCCCGCTCGGGGGTGGGCCGCTCGTTGCGCCTCAGCAGTTGCGAGGAATTGGAGAGGAGGAAGGCTTCGTGTGGCAGCTGCGCGGCCGCGGCCTGGGCGAGTTTGGAGTTGCCACCCTGGGGTTGCTGTGCGGCGTTGACGAAGCCGAGCACGTCGAAGAACTCCACCTGTCCCATGTCCGCACGCGAGGCGTTGGTTCCAAGGTAGCGCGCGGTGCTGATGGCCAGCGAGGTGGCCGAGCCGTTGCCCATGTCCACGCAGTTGGTGGTCAGCCGGAGAGCGCCCTGGGCATCGATCTCGACCGCGGCCATCACCCCGTCCGCACCCGTGCCATAGGCCTGGTTGGTCAACGCGAAGCCGACCCCATAGAGCAGTCCCTGTTTCTGGCGCTTCGCCTTCTCCTCCTTGCGCTGGGTCCACAGTTCCTGCTTCCGGGCCATCTGGCAGATCTCCGCCAGACGCAGGGGATGCGCGAACGGAGCGCCCGTCACGGAGTGGTCCCCCTGGGCCAGCGCGTTCTGCTCGCGCAACTCGATGGGGTCCCGGCGCAGCGCGAGGGCGATCTCGTCCATCATGGACTCGACGGCGAAGAAGGCCTGCGGCCCACCGAAGCCTCGCATGGAGCCCGCCACCACGCCGACGGAGGGCTGGGCGAGCGCGTCGATGGCCACCCGAGGCACCTTGTAGCCCCCGCCCCCGCAGTAGCCCGCGAGCTGGGCGACCCATTGGCTGTAGTTGTTCTGGCCGCCGGCCAGCAGCGAGAGCTGACTGACGACGGCCTGGAGCCGGCCCTGGCCATCCACCGCGATGGTCTGGGCCATCTTCGCCCCGAGCTGCTTGATGCCGCCCTGGAACTGCTCGAAGCGGTCATAGGCGATGCGCACCGGGCCCTCGGCATAGGTGGCCGCCAGGAGCATGAGGATGGGAAAGAGAGACACATCCCGCCCGCCGAAGCCTCCCCCCGGGTAGCAGGAATTGAGCACCACGGTCTGCACGTTGAGCGGACCCTGGGAGTGGGCCGAGAAGAGGCTGAAGGCGTCCGAGAGATCGCCGTTGGTGCTCTGGGTGCCCAGCACCAGGTGCATGCGCTTGTTGGCCCGGTCGAACCACGCCAGGCCCGCCTCGGGCTCCATGAACATCGGATCGAGCACCTGGGTTTCGTAGGTGGCCTCGAACGTCTTCCAGCCCGCCGTCTTCAGCTCCTGCTGGATGAGGCCACGGACCTTCGTGGCCTCCTTGTCCGCCAGCGTGGCCGTCGAGTAGGGGTCACTCGAGCCGTTCTTCACCTGGGAGAACTGAACCCCCTTCGAATCGCTGTAGTACGTGAGGTAGGTGGGCGGGCTGTAGGCCGCATAGGCGGTGGGCTGCGGGACGGGAGGACCGTACTGGAGCACCTGCCGGTTGAAGCGCAGCAGCCGCGAGGCCTCTCGGTAGATGGATGGGTTCTCGAAGATGAGCAGGGCCACCGGCTGTCCGAGGTAGGTGGGCACCTGATTCAAGGCCGCCAGGAACGTCTTCTGCCGCGGGGCGGGCGCCGAGGTGCTCGACGGCATCTGGAGACCATCGCGGACCAGGTCCTCCGCCGTGACGACTCGCATGGGCTGCAGCTCGGGCGGCAGCATGGACAGGTCGATGGCGAGGAGGTTGCGATCCGCGGAGGTCGCTCGCAGGAGCATGACCTGGCGCTCGGTGGTGGGCCACCCCTTCATGTCCCGAGCACGGAAGTCGCGTGCGTAGATCTTCTGCCCGGTGACCTTGGGAAGCCCCTCGATGCGGTAGCGCGCCTTGCCCGGAGCTCCCATCCAGCCCGAGCCGCTCGGCTGGGTCTTCTCCGCACGTTGGGCCATCGACGGCAGCGCGTTGAAGATGACGGTGAGTCCTCCCGCCGCGGCGGCCGATTTGAGGAACTGCCTGCGGGTGAAAACGAAGTGATCGGTCAAGGAGTGCTCCCTCCGCCCGAAAGCGAACACTCCGAGTGAACAGGGTCAAGAACCGGGTGTATGTATTGGTTGAATGGAAACACTTGCCAGGCCACCAGGCACACAGCGCCCAGCGGCCCGGTCACCGTGAACCTTCGGGTAGCATCGCGGCGCATGGAACCCACTGCCCTCCCCGGCGCCACACCCTCCTGTGATGCCCGTCCTGAGCATCGGTGGGGGCACGGGGTCTTCCGGCACCTCTTCGTCCCGGCAGTGCTCGCGCTCTCGGCCGCGTCGTGGGCCTTTCACGAACAGGGGGCACGCTTCCTCAAGGCCTCGTCCATCCCGCTCGATTTCACCTCGGCGGTGTTGCTCCTCTCGATTGTCCTCCTCTGGTGCGCCGAGCAGGCGTATCCGGCCAATCCGGACTGGAACTACCGGCTGCTCGCCGAGGGCGAGCGCGGCTGGAGCGGCTGGCAGCGTCTGGGCCGCGACCTGCTGTATCTGTTCGTCATCACCCAGGTGACCACGCTCCTCGTCTTCCTCACGTCCATCCAGGTCGAGTCAGGGCTGAAGTCGCGGGGCTTCGGATTCGGAATCTCACATTCCCTCTGGCCGGACGCCCTGCCCTTTCCCGTCCGAGTCCTCCTCGTCTTCCTGCTGATGGAGCTGTCCTCCTACTGGCTTCACCGCGCGGCACACCGTTTTGGCTTTCTGTGGCGGTTTCACAGCACCCACCATGCCGTCACCGAGCTCACGGCGCTCAAGGCGTTGCGAACCCATCCCCTGGACAACGTCCTGTTCTATCTCGCCCGGTACGTCCCCTTGCTCCTGCTCGGCGCGGGCTCCGAGGAAGTCGTCACCGTCGTCTACTTCGGAGCCATCCTCAGCCTGCTCGCGCACAGCAACATCGATGTCGCGGAGGGTGTACTCGGCCTCGTGGTCAACCTGCCCCACTACCACTCGGTACACCACGCCGCCGACCTGGCCGCGAGCCAGTCCAACTTCGGGTGCCACACCATTCTCTGGGATCGCCTCTTCGGCACGTTTCAACGGCCCGCGGAGGGAGCCCGGCCCCTGGGCATGCAACCGGTGGGACCGCGCACCCTGTGGCAGGAGCTCATCGCCCCCCTCTACCGCGCACCGTAGCGCTCACCGTTCCACGCCCAGCAACGCCGCGAACAGGTCGCGTGGGTCCATGCTCGCGGGAAGCCCGGAGACACCTCCATCGTTCACCTCGACCACGGCCCACTGGCCGCTCTCTAGCATCGCGACGTCCATCGTGAAGAAGCGCGCGTCGATCCTCCGGGCGAGCCGCTCGAAGGCGGAGAAGTCCGGCACGTCGACATCGAAATCGTGGGTGGACTCCGCCGCCAGCAGCCTCCCGCTTCCGAAGAACAGCCGGAACTCGAGGTGCGCGGGCCCGCTCGGCGTCTGCCCCCGGACCTTGAAGGGCAGGAAGCGCCTGACGACGAACCCCCGCTCGAAGCGCTCGCCTCGCTCCTCGAGCAGCACGCCGCAGATCCGCTCGAAGTCCGCTCGCGTGGCTCCGGCCGGAACGAAGCACGCCTCGGCCCAGCGCTCCTTCGCCGACTTCACGTGGTCCTTGACGATCCACGGTGACGGTCCCAGCGCCTGCGCGGCTTCCCACGCCTCCGAGGGGTCCGTGCCCTCCGTCCAGACGGAGCGCGCCGTATATCCCTTGAGCCGCGGGTACCAGTTCGGCAGGTAGTGGGCCGCCGCGTACTGCGCGGGGGTCGTCATCAGCTCGTGGCCAAGCGCCCCGAGCGCCTCGTCGAGCGCTTCGTACTCCTCGCCCGTGAGCATCCATCCCCGGTAGAGCAGCCGCAGATGGCCCCGTTCGGGAATGGTGGCGCACGCGCGCTCCGGGTCGTCCTCGAGCAGGGCAGCCAGGTCGAGCTGGAAGGTATCGATTCCCAGCGCGTCGGCCGCGTCCGCCTCCGTGTCGAAGGAATCGGATTGATGCGGGTTGCGGCCGAACACGATGGCCTGCCTGATGCGGGAACGTCCTCCAGCACGCGAAGCCAGCGGCATCATGAACCTCTCGTCAGGGGGTGGGCTCCCCCAGACGGAGGCTGACGCCAGGGCTGACAAAGACAAACAGGTGGCTTTTCGCGGCGATGGCCAGCGTCGCGGCGCGACTTCCGGCCTTCAAGGAGGCCCGACGCGGCCCGCTCCGGAAGACTGACAAATCATTGCCGGCCGCTCGCTGAGCAACAAGGGCCTGGAGCCACGAGCCGGTTCCAGGCCCTTCGCATTCACAGCCGTGGGCTCACCACCGCGAAGCCCTCCGACGCAGCCGCAGCGCCAGGCCGAGCAGGAGGAACGGCGCGGCCCCCGGCAGGCCGGGGACTCCCGCGCAACCACCACACCCCTCTCCGTTGCCTTCGCCCTCGCCCTCGCCCGGCCGCGACTCCTCCGTATAAGTGAAGCCCCCGTCCAGACGGCCGTTGGCTCCACCTGGGTTGAGGACGACCACATCCACCGTCTCCGGCGTGGCGTGGGGAGGCGTGATGGCCGTGAGAGAGGTCGAGCTGGCCACGACGACGTTCGTGGCATCCACCCCTCCGAGCGTCACCCGGGCGTTGGGGGCGAAGTTGATACCTCGAACGGTGATGACGGTCCCCCCCTTCGTGGAGCCGGTGTTGGGGCTGACGGAGGAGACCACCGGGGGCCCGTCCACCTCGTAGAGGAAAGCTCCCGCCTGGACTGCCCGGCCCCCATCCGAATTGATGACCTCCACGTCCACTCGGCCCGGCTCGTGGGCCGGCGAGACGGCACTGATGGAGGTGCCGCTCACCACGAGCACCGAGGTGGCCGCCACGCCTCCGAAGCGCACGGTGGCGCCCGGCGCGAAGCCCGAGCCCCGCAGGGTGACCGATGTGCCGCCGCTCGACGGGCCCGCGGCCGGCGAGACGGAGGAGAGGACCGGGGGAGGCGCCGCCTCATAGGTGAACGCCCCCGCCAACGTCGCCCCCTGCCCATCCGGATTGGTGACGGTGACGTCCACCCGTCCCGCCACGTGGGCCGGCGTGGTGGCCGTGAGGGAGCTCGGGCTCGCCACCTCCACCACCGGGGCCGCCACACCGCCGAACGTCACGCGGGCGCCCGGCGCGAAACCGCTGCCGCTGAGCGTCACCACCGTCCCTCCGTTGCCCGAGCCGAGCCCCGGAGAGAGCCCCACGAGCGTGGGGGCCGGAGCCACCTCGTACGTGAAGCCCTCGAGCAGGGCGCCCTCCTGTCCATCGGTGTTGCGCACCACCACCGCCACCCTGCCCGGCGCATGCGGCGGGACGAGCGCGGAGAGCGAGGTGTCACTGGTGACGGTGACACTGCTGGCGGCCACGCCGCCGAAGCGCACCGAGGCCCCCGGGCCGAAGCCGGTCCCCGTGACGGTCACCCGCGCCCCTCCTGTCGAGAGGCCACTGCCCGGGGCCACCGAGACGACCGTGGGCGGAGGCGGCACGTCGTAGGTGAAGGCCCCCGCCAGGGTGGCGCCCTGCCCATCCGCGTTGCGCACCACCACGTCCACCTTGCCCGGCGCGTGCGCGGGCGTGGTCGCGGACAGGGACGTCGCGCTGGTCACGCTCACCGCCGTGGCCTCGACGTCCCCGAGGAGCACCCGGGCCCCCGGCGCGAAGCGGGCACCCGTGAGGGTGACGCGCGTGCCTCCCGTGGCGGGACCGTGCCCCGGATTGATGGCGGCCAGGGTCGGCGCCGGCACGGGCTCGTACGTGTAGGCCCCGGGCAGCGTGGCCAGCTGACCATCGGGGTTCCTCACCACCACGTCCACCGTGCCCGCCGCCCGAGCGCTCGTGGTCGCGGTGAGAAGGTTGGAGGCTTCCCACGTCACCTCGGTGGCGCTCGCACCGCCGATCAGCACCGTGGCACCCGGTGCGAAGTTGCTCCCCATGAGCGTGACGCGCATCCCGCCGGAGCTCGGGCCACTTCCGGGGCTGATGCCCGAGACGCTCGGCGCGGGAGCCGCGACGTACCTGAACCCATTCTCCAGAGTGCCGGTCTGCCCGTCGGGAGCCCTCACCACCACGTCCACCGTCCCCGGCGCATGCGCGGGCGTGGTCGCGGCGAGCGACGTGGCATCGTTCACATAGACGTCCGTGGCCGGCACCCCGCCGACGCGCACCGTGATGCCCGGGACGAAGTACCTGCCGGTGAGGAAGATCCGCGTGCCACCGTTGGACGTGCCCTCGCTGGGGCCGAGCCCCGTCACCACCGGCGCCGGGGACAGGCTGAAGGTGAAGGAGGCACCGAGCGTGGCCGTCTGCCCATCCGGGTTGCGCACCACCACGTCCACCTTCCCCGGAGCATGCGCGGGCGTGTACCCGGTGAGGGTGGAGGAATCGACCACGGTGACGCTCGTCGCGGTGGCGCCGCCCATGCTCACGGTGGCTCCGGGCGCGAAGTATCCGCCACGCAGGGTGAAGGACTCTCCACCCAAGGACATGCCGGTGTTCGGGCTCACGGACTCGAGGTACGGCGCACTGGAGGCGATGTACGTGAAGCCACCGCCCTGCGTGGCCGACTGCCCGTCCGCATTCTCCACCTCCACGTCCACGAGGCCCGGGGCATGCGCCGGCGTGAAGGCCGAGAGCGAGGTGGCACTGAGGACGGACACGCCCGCGGCCTCCGCCCCACCGAAGCGCACCTTCGCTCCGGTCCGGAAGCCCGAGCCGGAGATCGTCACGTATTCGCCCCCGTTGCTCTCGCCCCAATACGGGGTGACGAAGGAGACCACAGGCGGCGCCAGATAGGTGAAGCCCTTCGTGAGCGCCGCGGACTGCCCGTCGGGGTTGATGACCGCCACGT
Organism: Vitiosangium sp. GDMCC 1.1324; assembly: GCF_003044305.1. GTDB lineage: Bacteria > Myxococcota > Myxococcia > Myxococcales > Myxococcaceae > Archangium. The sequence goes on from NZ_PZOX01000014.1 coordinate 105,644, forward strand.
CCACGACCCCCGCCGCTTGCGCCGGAGCCGTGGCGGTGACGGTGTTGGCACCGACGACGGTCACGTCGGTGGCCTCGACGGAGCCCAGGGTCACCCGGACCCCCGCCACGAAGTTCGAGCCCGTGAGCGTAAGCGCACTCCCCCCTCGCGTCGGCCCGGAGCCCGGAGCGACGCCCGTGAGCACCGGCGCGGGAGCCTTCTCATACGTGAAGCCCCCACCCAGGGTGGCGCGGCTCCCGCTCGGGTTGGAGACCACCACGTCCACCACCCCCGCTGCGTGCGCCAGAGTCGTGGCGGTGAGGTGCTCGGCATCCGCCACGGTGACACCGCTCGCCGCCATGCCCCCAAAGGACACCGTGGCACCCGGCTCGAAGCCCGAGCCGGTGAGGCTCACCCGCGTCCCTCCGGTGGAGGGGCCGGACACCGGGCTGATGCCCGTGATGCGCGGCGGCGGCGCCAGCTCGAAATTGATCCACGCCGCGCCCATGGCACAGCGCACCAGGAGGGACCCGGACGCCGCAGACTCCGGCACGATGACCTGCATCCGCGTCCCCGTGTTGGAGAGGACCCTGGCTGCACTGGAGAGGCCGGGGAAGAGGGCCTGGCACCCGGACAGGTTCGTGCCAGACAGCTCGACGGTGGCACCCACCGCGGCCCGGGCGGGGCTGACGCCGGTGAGTGACACGACGCTCGCGGAGTCGATGATGAGGCTGGCCGAGGAGGTGGCGCTGCCCTGCGTGTTCACCACGGTGATGGGACCGGTGGTGGCTCCCAGAGGCACCACGACGAACAGCCGTGTGTCACTCCCGGTGTACGAGAAGAGCTCCGACTTCACGCCGTTGAAACGGACCTCGGTGAGCCCGGTGAAGCCGGAGCCTTCGAGCAGCACCTCCGTACCGGGGCCGGCCCGGGCCGGGGCGAAGCCGGTGAGGGAGGGAGCATTCACGGCCTGGAGGGTGAAGCTCTCCGCCGAGACCGCCATGCCACCGCTCGTATAGAGCACGATGGGACCCGAACGCCCACCCTTGGGGATGGTGACGACGACCTGCGTGTCGCCGAGGACCTTGTAGGAGCTCGAGATCCCCCCAGTCACGCTCGCCCAATAGGTACTGGCGAGGCCCGTACCGGTGACTGTCACCTGGGTGCCGGGCGGGCCGCTCGTGGGCGAGATGCGGGAAATGACCGGTCCCGGCACCACCGTGAAAGGCCGGCTCGACGTGGCGGTGCCCAGAGGGTTCTGCACCGAGATGGGACCCGAGGTCGCGCCCTCGGGTGCCCAGAGGTAGAGGGACGCGTCGGAGGCCACCCAGAACCGGGCCGGGGAGCCATTGAGGCGCACCTGGGTCGTCCCAGAGAAGCACCCTCCCTGCACCGTGATGGTCACGCTGTTCGGCCCACCGGATTCCGGAGAGAACCCGGTGATGAAGGGCGCACAACTGCTCACCACGGAGAAGTCCACGGAAGAGAGGGAGGTGCCCGCAGATCCGGAGAGCGTCACGGGCCCGGAGACCGCTCCGCCCGGCACATCGGCGGTCATCTGGGTATCGCTCAGCACCTCGAACCGGGAGGCGGAGATGTTTCCGAAGCGCACGGTGCTGGTACCGGTGAAGCCCGTGCCGGTGAGCGTCACCCGAGTCCCGACCGGGCCACTCGCCGGTGAGAGGCCTGTCACGGTGGGCGGTGGGAGCACCGTGAAGGAGGTGCTGGACGTGGCGCTGCCCACGGAGTTGATGACCTGGATGGGCCCGCTCGTGGCTCCGGGCGGCACCTGGACGGACAACGCGCCATCACTGGAGAGGGAGAAGTACCTCGCCGGGATGCCGTTGAAGCTCACCCGCGTGGTGCCGGTGAACCCCGAGCCGTAGAGGGAGACGAGCGTTTCGACGCCGCCCGCTGAAGGGCGGATGCTCGTGAGGGTGGGCGCGCTGCTGGCATCCACGACGAACTCATCCTCGGAGTAGCTGAAGGACGCGGCGATGAGCGTGATGCGCCCGGTGCTCGCCCCGAGTGGGACGAGGAGCTTCATCTCGGTGTCGCTGACCACCATGAAGGTCGCGTTCCGTGACGACTCAATCCGCACCTGGCGGACCCGAGTGAAACCGGTGCCGGTGAGCGTCACCGGGGTGCCGATGGTGCCATGCGTGGGAGTGAAGCCGGTAACGGCCGGCATCGAGAGCACGGTGAAGGGCGTGCTCGAGGTGACCGACCCCGCGCTGGTGACGACCCGGATGGGGCCGGTGCTGGCAGCGGCCGGCACGGACGCACTCAGCCGCCCATCGCCCGTGAGGGAGACGGATGACGCCGGGACTCCGTTGAACTCGACCCGGCTCACCCCGGTGAAAGACGACCCATCGATGATGACCTGGGTGCCCACCTCACCGCTCGCCGGGGAGAAACGGCCGACGGTGGGTACGGCACTGCCGAGCACCGTGAAGCTCTCCGTGGAGGTGAGCCACTGTCCCCCCACGGAGACCCGCAGCTGCCCCGACCTGGCGCCTGCCGGAACGATGGCGGTCAGCTGCGTGGCACTCACCAAGGTGACGAGTGCGTACTCGCTCCCGAACTGCACGGACGGCGACCCCGCGAAGCCGCTGCCGGTGAGCGTCACCACGGTCCCCACCGCGCCGCTCGCGGGGCTGAACCCGGTGAGCGTGGGCGTCGCCATGACGGTGAAAGGGGGCGACCCCACCTGCCCCTTCGTGTTCACCACGCGGAGGGGCCCACTGGTGGCACCGCTCGGAACGTTGACATAGAGATACGAGTCGCCACTGAGCGAGAAGTTCGTCGCGGGAGTGCCGTTGAAGCTGACCTCCGTGGTCCCGGTGAAGTTCGAACCCGTGAGGGTGACGCTGGTGCCGACCCAGCCGGTACTCGGAGAGAAGCTGCTCAGGCTGGGGCTACCGCTGCTCTGCACGGAGAAGGTGGAGCCGGAGGTGGCCCGTCCGCCCGGAGCGTCAACGCGGAAGGTTCCGCTCAGGGTCCCGGTCGGGATGGCGACGGTGAGCTGGGTATCGCTCTTGGGGGTGACGGTCAGCGAGGTGTTCCCCAATCGGACGTCCGTGGCACCGGTGAAGCCACTGCCGTTCAGGGTGACGACCGTACCGACAGGGCCGGACGTGGGACTGAAGCCGGTGATGCGCGGGGCGGGCAGGACGGTGAAGTCAGACGACGAGACCCCCACGCCCTGCGAGTTGTACACCCGGAGACGGCCGGTGGACGCGCCCGTGGGGACATAGGCGTAGAGGCTGGTGTCGCTCTGCACGTAGACCGAGGTGACATCGATCCCGTTGAAGCTCATCGCGGTGGCCCCCGTGAAGCCCGTCCCAGTGAGGGTGACGCGAGCCCCCTCGCCCGCGGAGGCCGGGCTGAAGGACGTGAGGGTGGGCACGGCACTGCTGAGCACGGTGAAGACACCCAGGGAGGAGTACCCTCCCGGCGTGTAGACCCGCAGCTCTCCGGTCGTCGCGCCCGGTGGAACCGTGGCGGTGATGCGGGTGCTGTCAACCACCGTGAAGGAGGTGGCGTCGTCCCCGTCGAAGGTGACCTCCGTCGCACCGTCCAGGTTCTTGCCGGTGAGGGTGACCGTGGTGCCGACGGTTCCATACTGCGGCGAGAAACCGGTGAGCTGCGGCTCTGGAATCACCGTGAAGGCGGTCGAGGAGCTCACCGAGCCCGCGTCCGTGACGATGGTGATGAGTCCGGAGGAAGCCCCAGAGGGCACATCCGCCGTCAGCCTTGTGTCGCCGCTGACCGTGAATTCGGCGGCCACTCCGTTGAAGCGCACCACTCGCGCCCCGGCGAGGCCGGTGCCGATCAGGGCGACGTTGCTCCACCCGGCCCTCCCACTCGCCGGGGTGAAGCTCGTGAGGATCGGCGCGGCCAGTTCCTGACGAGCCTCTCCCCGAGGTGCATCCGAGACCGGACGCGAGTCCCCACATCCCCCCAACACCAGCGCCGTGACTGCCAGGAAGAATCCCCAGAACCGAGACATGCCGTACTCCTCCGCGAGGGGTGCGCATCCTCGGGGTTCCAAGGAGGAAGATCCAGGCCAGATTGATGTCTGTCCAACACTGCTGCAGAGGAGTCCTTGACGCGAAGCGCCACTCGTGCGCGCCCGACGACAGCCCCATGAATTGCATATTTTTACAGAAATGATGGATTAACTTATTTTTCGGCTTAAGAGGTTCTTAAGGAAAGCCCCCTACTTTTGCCCGCATCCCCAAGGGAGGCGACATGAGCGGCGATAACCACAGTCACGACAAGGGCCTTGAGCACGATCTGAAAATCCTGGCGTTGCGACAGGACCGCAGACAAATCCTGCAGTGGATGGCCGGCGCCACGTTCCTGGCGGGTTGCGGCGTCGGCGCCGAGGGACTCGGCATCGGCGCCGATGGCACCGGCACCGACGAGCTGGCGAACTGCTCGACAATTCCCGAGGAGACCCAGGGGCCGTACCCGGGTGATGGTTCCAACGGGCCCAACGCGCTCTCGCTGTCGGGCATCGTGCGCAGTGACATCCGCTCGAGCATCGGCAGTGCGACCGGCACCGCGGCGGGTATCGTGCTCACGCTCAAGCTCACCCTGGTCAGCAGCACGCAGAGCTGCAATCCCCTGTCGGGCTACGCCATCTATGTCTGGCATTGCGACCGGGACGGCAAGTACTCGATGTATGACCTTCCCGCCCAGAACTATCTGCGCGGCGTGCAGGCGACGGACAGCAACGGGGTGGCGACCTTCACGACCATCTTCCCCGGTTGTTACGCCGGACGAGTGCCTCACATTCATTTCGAGATCTACCCCAGCCTCGCGAAGGCCACCTCGGCCGCCAACAAGATCAAGACCTCGCAGCTCGCCTTCCCGCTGGACGTGTGCAAGACGGCGTACGCCGCCACCGGGTACGCCACGAGCGCGACCAACCTCACCAAGGTCAGCTTCGCCACGGACATGGTGTTCAAGGACGGAACGTCCCTCCAGATGGCGAGCATCACGGGCAGCAACACGGCGGGATACATCGCCACCCTGCCGGTGGCCATCGCGGCGTAGCGCAGCAGGGATGGAGCGTCGGGCCTGGGGACTCAGCTGGGCCCGACGCGGGCGCTCACAACGAGAGGAACATCAATTCCTCATCGACATACGTCTCGCCAATCTTCAGGGCCTTCGGCTCCACGCCATAGCTCTGGAACCCCAACGACAGATAGAGACCCCGCGCCTGAGGGTTGTGCGCCACCGTCGCCAGCATCAGCCGCTCGACCCCCTCCATCTTCCGGGCCTCCTCGATGACGGCCGCCATCAGCCGCCGGCCCACGCCGCGCGAGCGGACCTCTTGCGCCACGTACATCCCCCACACCATGGCCTTGTGCGCCTGTTTCCGGCTCTCCTCGCGCCGCAGCCCCACCATGCCCACCAGCCTCGAGCCCTCGAAGGCGCCCAGCACCACCTGCACCCCCACGTTCCCCAGCCGCGCACGCACCACGTCCAGCGGCCGCGCCGCGTCCTCCTCGAGCGAGGCGCCGAACGCCTCCGGGTGCTCCCTCAGGGCCCGCAGCCGCAGCGCCCAGAAGGCCTCGACCTCCTCGGGGAGGATGCGGCGAATCGTGATGCCTCCCGATGCCGCCACGAGGCCCTCGGCCTCCAGCACCGCGGTGAAGCCCGCCACGAAGTCCGGGTAGCGGAGCCTCCAACCCAGTGCCTTGAGCCGGGCATTGGACACCGCCCGGTCCCCGCGCAGCGACTCGTGAAGGCTCTCCAGCGGCACCGTGGGCGGCAGCGGCAGACCCAGACGCTCGCACAGCCAGCCCACCGTCTCCCGTTGCGGGGCCGGGCGATCGTCCGCCACGCAGTAACTGGCTCCGGGCACGCCCAAGGCGAGCGCCACGCGGATGGCCTCCACCAGATCGTCCACGTGCACGCGGGAGATGCGCCCGCCCCCGCCCTCTGGCAGCCGGAGCGTGCCGGCCAGCAGCCGCGTGTGCGTGCCGCGCCCCGGACCGTAGATTCCAGCGATGCGCAGCACCACCGCCCCCAGCGCCCGATAGGGCGACTCCGAGTCGAAGCGGCCACGCGCCGTGGGCGAGGACATGTCCACCTGCGAGTCCTCGTCCACGAAACCCCGCGCGCCGCCGTAGACGCCGGTGGAGGACAGATACACCAGTCGCGCGGGAGGATGCCGGGCCAGGGCTTCGGTGATGCGCGAGTCCAGCCCGGCGTCAGGGGGAATGGACACGACCACCTCGGCTCCCGCAGTGCTCTCCAGCGCCTCCTCCAGTGAGGCGACACGGGCCCCCGCACGCTCCAATTGTTCACGGCGCGCGGAGTCACGGGTGACGGCCAGCACCTCGCGGCCCGAGCGGGCCTCCACCATCGCGAGCCGCGTGAGCGTGTACCCCGTTCCGAGCAGGATGAGCGAAGGTGTCATTCCTCCGCGATAACGGGACTGTGGGGGTGGCCGCAAGCCCGGCGAACGCAGCTCGAGCAGCCGCACGTCCTTCTGAAGCGCGCGGCGACGTGACGCAAACTCCACCTTCCCGCGACGGTGACGCCATACGTGTCCGGTACTCGCCGCGGGCATGAACTCCCACGCGTCTTCCTTCCGCCCAGCCACCTCGCGGTGGTTGCTGATGGGGCTGCTGGTCTCCGTCGCCAGCTGCGCCAACAACGAGCCCAGGCTGCCCGAGCCCGAGCCGCCCCCCGAGAAACCCCAGCTCTTTGGTCGCGCCGTGCTCCCGGCCGACACCTTCGCCGAGGGCCCCGCCTCGGGCGAGTTCTCCGGCACCAACAAGAACGGCGTCCAGATCCCCTTCGCGAAGCAGCCCGTGCAGGGCTTCTCCGCGGTGCTGGACAACCGGGACGGCTCGTACCTGGTGATGAGCGACAACGGCTACGGCTCGATGGAGAACTCGGCCGACTTCCACCTGCGCGTGTACACCGTGCGGCCCTCCTTCAAGTCGAAGCAGGGTGGCTCCGGCTCCCTGGCCGTGGAGAAGTTCTTCGAGCTGCGCGACCCGGACAAGAAGGTCCCCTTCGCCATCACGAACCACTTCACCGCCGAACGGGTCCTCACCGGCGCGGACTTCGACATCGAGTCCATGCAGCGCACCCAGGACGGCACCTTCTGGTTCGGTGACGAGTTCGGCCCCTTCCTGTTGCACACCGACAACACCGGCAAGTTGCTCGAGGCGCCCATTCCCCTGCCGGACTTCGAGAACGAGGGCCGTCAGTTGCGCGCGCCGCAGAACCCGTTCAGCGAGGAGGCCTCGGCCGTCCGGGTGATGAACGCGGTGCGCACCCACGCCCGCGCCCACGGCAACCGCAAGGCGCCCGTCTTCTCGCCCGCGTACGCCCTGATCGATGACGCCAACGCCGCGACCGGTGTGCCCAACCGCCTGGCCCCGCCCGCGGGCTCGGGAGTGGCGGCGTCCACCAGCGATATCTTCAACGTGGCCTCGCTGCACTCCGCCGGCTACCCCGTCGTTCCCTGGACGGTGAACGACCCGGCGGCGATGAAGGGCCTGCTCGCGCTCAAGGTCGACGGCATCATCAGCGACCAGTCGGATGTCCTCTTCCAGGCCGTGCGCGACTTCGACGCCAACGGAGACGGCACGCCCGGTGACTTCCTCGACGCGGACGGCCTCATCGACCGGACGAAGTTCGACGCCCAGGGCCATCGCGGCAGCCGCGGCCTGCGCCCGGAGAACACCCTGCCGGCCATGGAGGCGGGGCTCGACAACCTGGTGACCACGCTCGAGACCGATACCGGCATCAGCACCGATGGCATCCCGGTCCTCGACCACGACCCGCGCATCGAGGCCGCCAAGTGCCGCCGCGCCGATGGCACGCCCTACACGACGGCGGACCAGGTGCTGGTCAAGGACCTCACCGTGGCGCAGGTCCAGAACCAGTTCATCTGCGACCTGCTGCTCTACAAGGACCCGGGGCGCACGGTGCAGACCTATCCGGCCCAGTCGAACGACCGTTCGCTCTCGCCCGTGTCCGTGGCCTTCGCGGCGAACAAGGGCCTGCCGGATGCGTATACCAAGCCCACGCTGCAGAACCTCTTCGACTTCGTGAAGTTCTACGCGGAGTACTACAAGAGCGGCGCGGGTGCCTCGCATCCCAACGCGGTGAAGCGCGCCAGGAACGCCGAGCGCGTGCGCTTCAACATCGAGACGAAGATCAACCCGCGCGCCGCGTATGCCGCGCGCACCCTCGCCCCGGCCCCCTTCGCCGAAGCCGTGGTGAAGGTCATCCTCGACAACGGCATGGCCGAGCGCGCGGACGTGCAGAGCTTCGACTTCCGCTCGCTGCTCCACGTCCAGGAGAAGTACCCGCAGCTGCGCACCGTCTACCTCTTCGGGGACTCTCCGGTGTACGCGGACCCGAGCATCACGGGCTCGGACGAGGGCACCAACCTCCAGCCCGAGGGTGACCACACCACGCCGTGGCTCGGAGGATTGCCCTGGCCCTACCGCTCCACTGCGCCCGGCTTCACCTTCCGCGTGCTGGGCAGTGGCGGCTTCGAAGGCATGGCCCTCACCCCGGATGGAAAGAAGCTCCTGCCACTGCTGGAGAAGACGCTCGTCGGGGGCAAGAACAAGACCCTGCTCATCCACGAGTTCGACATCGAGAGCCGCCGCTACACCGGCGTGAAGTACGAGTACGTGCTCGAGGAGAAGGGCACCAACATCGGTGACTTCATCCTCGTGGACGACACGCACGGGCTGGTCATCGAGCGCGACGGCTTCGAGCGCGATCAGGCCGTCCACAAGGCCATCTTCGAGGTGAAGCTGACGGAGAATGGAAAGCCCGTGCAGAAGCGGCTCGCGGTGGACCTGATGAAGATCGCGGACCCGAATGGCATCTCCAGCGGCTCGGAGGGCCTGGGCGTGGGCGAGACCTTCTCCTTCCCCTTCACCACCATCGAGGACGTGGTCGTCTTCGACCGCCGGCACATCGGCGTCATCAATGACAACAACTACCCCTTCGGCGCCGGCCGCCGCGAGGGCAAGGCCGAGGAGACGGAGTTCATCGTCATCGACCTCGACCAGGAGCTGGGCAAGCTGTAGTTCCCATCTCCAAGGCGGTCCGCGCCGATGTGGTGCGGGCCGTCCTCTCTTACAGGGAGCGGGTTGTTGCAGAGCCGCCACCCGGGCTCCACTTCAAAGCAACCTGACAGGTCTACGTACCCAGCACATGGCTCCTGGAAACTCCGCCCTCCCTGTCACCCATGCGGAGCTCGGCAAGTACCTGCTGCTCGCCACATTGGGACGAGGCGGCATGGCCGAGGTGTACCTCGCGCTCGCACGCGGCCCGGTCGGCTTCAAGAAGCTCGTCGTCATCAAGAAGCTGCGCTCGGACCTGGCCGACCAGGCCCCCATGGTGGCCATGTTGCTGGACGAGGCGCGGCTGGCGGCTCGGCTCCACCACCCCAATGTCGTGCAGACCCTGGAGGTCGGCGAGAACGCCGCGGGCCACTTCATCGCCATGGAGTACCTGGACGGCCAGCCGCTCGACAAACTCATCCGCGCGACGCTCCACAGGGCCGACCGGCCCGGCCCCGCCTTCTGGGGCCGCCTCGTCGCCGACGCCCTCGCCGGACTCCACTACGCCCATGAGCTGCGCGACTTCGATGGCACGCCGCTCCACATCATCCACCGCGACGTCAGCCCTCATAACCTCTTCGTCACCTACGAGGGCGAGGTGAAGCTCGTCGACTTCGGCATCGCCAAGGCCGCGCTCTCCTCCAGCGAGGTGACGGAGGCGGGCCTCGTCAAAGGCAAGGTGGCCTACATGGCACCGGAACAGGCGCTGGGGCAGCCCATGGACCGGCGCGCCGACATCTTCGCCATGGGCGTGGTGCTCTGGGAGCTGCTTGCCGGCCAGCGCCTATGGCACGCCGACACCCCCGCGGCCACGCTGCAAAAGCTGATGCAGGAGCCCATTCCCTCGCTGTCGGCGCTCGTGCCGGGCCTGGACCCGCGGCTGGAGGCCATCTGCACGCGCGCGCTGGAGAAGGACCCGGCCCGGCGCTTCCCCACCGCGGGTCAGTTCCGCGAGGAGCTGGAGGCCGCGCTCGAGGGTCTGAGCCCGCGAGCACCGCGCCGGGACGAGATCGCCCGCACCCTCCAAGCCCTCTTCTCCGAAGAGCGCGCCAAGGTCGAGGAGCGCATCCAGCAGATGATGCGCTCGGCCCATGACGAGGACCTGGACCTGGACGTGACGGTCGAGGCAGAGCCCCTTGCGCCCGCCCTGCCCAGCCTCGTCACCCCGGCCAGCCGCAAGCAGCCCACCAACCCCTTCTCGCGCGCCCAGGCCCACACCGTCCCGTCCATTCCCAAGTCCGAGCCCACCACCCCTGCCCGGGCACCTGGGGCCTCGAGAAAGCGGGGGGTCCTCCTCACCGTGGCCGCCCTCACGCTGGTGCTGCTGGCCAGCGCCGCGGGGGTGGTGGGACTGCGTGACTCCGGTGGCAGGCCCCCAGCAGCAGTGGCGGTGGCCGCGCCCGCGCCCGCTGCCGAGCCCACTGCACGGCCGGACCCCATGGTCTCGGGCGAGCTGGTGCTCCGCATCTGCGGCTCCAACACCATCGGCGCGGAGCTGATGCCTGCCCTGGTGGAGTCCTTCCTCAAGCAGAAGGGGGCCAGCCAGATTTCGCGCGTGGCAGGCCTCCAGGCGGATCAGCTCTACATCTCGGCCCAGGTAGCGGGCCAACCCCGGCCGCAGCTCATCCGCATCGACGCGCAAGGCAGCGCCACCGCCTTCACGGGCCTGGCGGCGCATACGTGCGACCTGGGCATGGCCTCCCGCCCGGTGAAGGACGACGAGGCCGAGAAACTGAAGGCCGCGGGCCTCGGGGATGTACGGCTGCCCGGCGGCGAACACGTGCTGGCGCTCGACGGCATCGCCGTCATCGTCCACCCGGCCAACCCCGTGCGCGAGCTGACGGTGGGGCAGCTCCACGGCATCTTCACCGGCCGGCTCAAGGACTGGTCCGAGGTAGGAGGCACAGCGGGGCCCATCGGCCTCTACGCGCGCGACGACAAATCCGGCACCTTCGACACCTTCCAGAACCTGGTCCTCCACAAGGACAAGCTGCCCGGTGGTGCGAAGCGGTATGAGGACAGCAACAAGCTGTCGGATGACGTGGCGGGAGATCCCTCGGGTATTGGCTTCATTGGCGTGGCCTACGTGCGCAACGCGAAGGCGCTGGCGGTGGCCAGTGGAGAGGCCTCCGCGACGTTCCCCTCGGCCTTCACCGTCAACACCGAGAGCTACGCCCTCGCCCGCCGCCTGTACCTCTACACGCCGGTGGGCACCCGGGTGCCGCTGATGTCCAATCTGGTGGGCTTCGCGCTGTCCCCGGCGGGCCAGGAGGTGGTGCGTGCGCAGGGCTTCGTGGACCTGTCCGTCGAGGCCCAGGTGGTGGAAGCCTGCACCCGGTGCTCGCCGAAGTACCGGCAGCTCGTGAAGGGGGCCCGGCGGCTCAACCTGGACTTCCGCTTCCGCACCGACGGCGACACGCTGGACTCACGAGGCCAGCGTGACCTGGAGCGGCTGGTGCTCTTCCTGCGGGGCCATTCTGGCAAGCGGCTGCTGCTGCTGGGCTTCTCCGACGCGGGAGAGGACCCGGCCGCCAGCCACAAGCTCTCGCTGGAGTGGGCCAGGCGGGTGGGCACGGAGCTCTCGGCGCGCGGCGTCCATGCCGCGGAGGTGCGGGGCTTCGGCGCGGAGATGCCCGTGGCGCCCAACACGGAACCGGCCGGCCGCGAGCGCAACCGGCGTGTCGAGGTCTGGCTCGAAGGCTGAGGCTCCCCGACGGACGCGCGGTCTACCGCAGACGCCCCTCGAGCCAGGACTTGGTGAAGATGTTGGGGTCGAGCGGTGCCAGCTCCACCTCTTCGTACTTCACCACCACCCGGGTGCCCTCCTCCTCCTCCATCTCGAGCACCTCCTTGTAGTGGTAGACGAGCTCCCCGCTCACCGGATCCTTCAGCCGCTGGTAGGCGCGGATGATGTCCGTGCGCAGCACCTTGCCCGAGGGGGCGTACCCCACGCGCTTCACGATGTTGTCATCCGGATCCACCCAGAGCCGGTACAGCGGGAAGGACACCTGGGCATCCGGCTTCGCCGTCAGCAGCAGCTTGCGGTAGGCCGTGCCCTCGATGGTCTCCACGCCCTCGTCCTTCGCGGTGTAATCCTCCGCGAGCTTCGAGCGGTCGAAGTCGCCCTCGCACGCGATGGTGCCGACGATGTTGGCGCGCTGGGTGGTCCGGTCCCACTGGCCGGTGGCCGGGGTGTACTCCCACATGTTCTTGCCGATGCGCAGGTAGCCGCCTCCCGCCATGTTCCGGGGCTTGGTGATGAGGAAGAGCAGGTTGCTGGACGCGTCGCGCCGGTACACCAGCATCTCCGACACGCGCTCGGAGCCATCCTTCCGGGTCTCCTTCATGCGCACGGCGCCCTTGTAGTCACTCGCGAAGGACATCCGCTTGTCGATGCGGCGCAGGAGCTCTTCGGGAGACTCCTTCTCGGCGGCACCGGCCAGGGACGGGAGCAGCGCGGCGAGGATGACGGCGAGGCATGTCGGCAGGGCACTCGGTTTCATCACAGGGACTCCATGGCGGAACGAGGAGCGAGGGCAGCGGCGCGAGCCGCGGGGAGGATGGAGGCCACGCCCGCGGCCAGGGTGACGAGCAGCACGGCGAACAGGGCCTCCACGGGCTGGAGCTCCAGCGGAAGCGTGCCGCTGAAGAACAGGCTGGAGACGACCTCGGGGAGGACCACGGAGCCCTGGAGCACCTTGCACAGGGCGGCGGCCACACAGACGCCGGTGGTGGAGGCCGTCAGGCCCAGCAACAGTCCCTCCAAGACGAACATCCCCACCACCGAGGGCCGCTGCATCCCCATGGCACGCAGCATGCCGATCTCCCGGGTCCGCTCGCGCACGGCGACGCTCAGGGACACGAACAGGCCCACGATGACGACCGCGAGCACCACCAGGCCCACCAACACGGTGAGGGCCGCGAGCCCGTCCGTCACGAAGGAGAGGAAGGCTCCCTCGTCCTCCCAGGTGGTGACGTCGAGCCGCTGGCCCGCCCAGCCCTCTCGCAGCAGCGGCCCCGTCTTGTCGTCGAAGGCCTGGTGCAGGGCCGGGAGCACCTCGAAGCCCGCCTGGCGCAGCGACTCGCGCAGGTGGCTCGCCAGCGCGTCCACGTCCGTGTCCCGGCCGCACGTGAGCTGGAGCACCCCGACGGCCTCGGGCCGGAAGCCGTTCAGCTCGCGCAGTGTGGCGTTGGAGACGAGGATGCCCGCGGTCTCCCCCATCAGCCCGGCCCTGTCCGTGATGGCGACGACCTCGGCATCGAGCGCGTTGCGCTTGCCTCCCAGGGTCCGGGTGAAGAGCGTCGTCATGTCGCCCACCTTCACCCGGAGCCGCGCGGCGAGCTGCGAGGAGAGCGCCACCGTGCGCGGCTCATCCAGCGCCTCGAGCGAGCCCTCCTTCACCTTGAAGAGGCGCAGGGAGTCCCGCTCGCGCGAGGCGTCCAGGCCCACCAGGTACGAGCGCGTCCGCTGCAGGCCCGCCTTCGCGGTGGCCGAGCCGCGGCCGCGCTCGCGCAACTGGCACCCGGCGGGGAGGAGCGGCTCCACCACGGCCCGCACCGGGCGGGCGTCCCCCAGCACCGGGGAGATGGCGTCGGGATGCGCCTTGAAGAAGCCGCCGACGTTGACGTCCCCGCTCAGCAGCGTCGTCACCGCCTCACGCTGGGCCGAAGCGACGCCCGTCTTCAGGGCCATCATCCCCACCAGCAACGCGCTGGAGCCGGCGATGACGGAGAACAGCAACAGCCCCCGCTCCCGGTGGAGGAAGAGGTTGCGCAGGGCGAGGTGCAGGAGCGCCAGCATCCGTCAGCCCTCCGCCCGGCTCATGGCCACCCGGGGAGTCACCGCGCTCCCGCGCCATGCGGGCACCAGCGCTGCGCCCATCATCCACACCACCACGCACAGCTCCACCGTCAGCACCTGCCACGCCTCCAGCTGCGGAGTCAGCACCGCGCCTCCGAGGAAGAATTGAAGGGACGGGTCGGGCACGGGGATACCTCCGCCCGCTCCGAACAGCAGCAGGGCCGCCCCGAGCCCGATACCCACGAGGCTCCCCACCGCCCCGAGCAACAACCCCTCGAGCAGCAGGGAGAGGAACACCTCCCGGCGCTGCATGCCCACCGCGCGCAGGGTGCCCACCTCGCCCACCCGCTCGCGCGCCAGCAGCAGCAGCGTCCCCGCCGACACCAGCAGCACGAAGAAGCCGAGCAGCGCCGCGAGCACCACCAGCAGCACCTGCGTCATCCCCACCACCCCGCTGACGAAGCCGCCCACCTCTTCCCAACCCACGGTGCTCAAGGGCAGCTTCCGCTCGCCCGCGAGCTGGCGGATGCGCTCGGCGGTCTCCTCGGGTGACGCACCGGGCTTCAGCACCACAGCGGCCTGGAGGATGCTGTCGCCCCTCAGCTCATCGTCGGTGAAGGTGGAGGGAATGTGCTCCACCCGCTCGAAGACGGGGGCCACCCAGGCGGACTTGGAGGCCTCCGTGTCGACGATGCTCGGCCGGCCGAACGAGGTGGACGACGCCGGCTCCGGTGCATCGGAGAACCCGAGCGTCTTCGCGAGCCCGCGCGCCTCCTCCACCTGCGCCCGGGAGAGCCGGCCCGACAGGGCGCGCAGGGTGACCAGGTCCACGAGGTGCGTGGCGTTGACCCGGCTGGTGTCTCCGCCGAGACCGCGGAACCGGTAGGTGCCCCACACCCGCACCGGGACATTGGGGCTGTCGTCAGCCATTTTCTTCAGGACGAGCATGTCCCCGGGCCGCACGCGGTACATGGGCAGGTGCGGGGCCAGCTCGGCATAGAAGAGCGCGTAGCGCGCGTCGAAGTTGGCGTCATCCAGCGTCAGGAACTCCGTGAGCAGCGCCTCCAGCTCACCCGGGTGTCCCAGCACGCGGGCCAGCACTCCCTGCAACGCGGTGGACCGCTCCACGTCGAGCCGCGCCAGCAGATCCGGAAGCTCGGTGAGGTTGCGCGTCACCAGCGTCCTCAGCCGCTCATCCTCGGCAAGGGTTCCTCCCCGCTCGCGCTCGCGGTGGAGCTCGTCGAGCCGCGCGGCCAGGGGCAGCTTGAACTTCTCCTCGTAGGCCCCCTGTCCCAGCAGGATGCCGCGCGTCCCCGGAGGCGGCATCTGCCCCGAGAGCAGCTCGAAGCGCGGGAAGGCCCGCGTGAACAGGGGCAGGTCCGTGCCCAGCAGATCGACTTCAATGGACTCGCCCTCCCCCACCTGCTTGGCCACGTGGTTCTCGAGGAACTCCAGGGCTGGAATGGGCTCGGTGGAGAACCGCGCCCAGAAGGTCTCCGAGGCAGCTTCCTCCAGCGCGCGCCGATCCTCCTCCACCTCCGCCCCGCTCGCGAACGCCTCCTCGCGCCGGCGCGAGTCGTGGGAGATGCGCTGGACCGTGCGCGCCAGGTCCTCCCCGATGCGCTTGAGCCGGGCCTCGCGGGCCTCGGAGGCGGGCTCCCGCACCACCGCGCGAGCCGCCGCGAGCTTCTCGTCCAGGTAGTTGCCCCGGAACACCATGCCCAACCCCACCTCCAGGGGGACGACCTCCTGCACGCCCTCGACCGAGCGGAGCTGCACCTCGGTGGCGGGATAATCCGCGATGGGGGTGAGCTGCGGAGCGCCACCAGGGCCGATGATCATCTGGGGCGGCTCGGGCGAGGCGGAGTGGTACACCTGCAGGTGTCCGGCGCCGCTCTCGATCATGCTGCGCCGCGTCCCGTCATAGATGCTCGCCACGAGCGAGAGGCCCAACGTGAGCAGCAACGCCATACCGGCGGCGAGAAGGCCCACGAGCCAGCTGTGGGGCCGGGCCTTCACGCTCTGCAACGCGAACAACACCAGCATGACCGGGGGACTCCTGCTGTCGTGCGCACCACCTCGTCCGGGCTCCTCGGGGGAGACCCGGACCCAGGGTGGAGCTGGTGGGGGGAACCCGGACTTTAGGGAACTCCCCCCGCCCGAGACAAGCCACCCACCTCAGGGGGTATGCAGGGCGTGCAGCAGCAGATCCACCTGCGCATCGGTGAGCTGGGACACGTCCAGCTGGCTCAGGTCCACGGAGCGCCGCAGATGGTCCGCCAGCCGGGAGACCGAGGGGTGCTCGAACAGCGCCACCTCGCGCAGCCGCAAGCCCGTGCGCTCGTTGATGCGCGCCATGACCCGGGTGGCCTGGAGCGAGCTGCCCCCGAGGGAGAAGAAGTCCGTCTCCCGCCCCACCGCGTCCACGCCGAGCACGTCGCGGAAGGCCTCGACGATGACCTCCTCGAGCGGCCCCGTGGGCGCGTCACCGGATCCGCCCGAGGCCCGTGCGGCGAGCGCCTCGCGATCCACCTTCCCGTCGGGACCGCGCGGGAGCGAGGGCACCCGGTGGAGCACGGCGGCTGGGAGCCCCGGAAGAGGCGGGCCATCGCCCTGCGCCACGAAGAGATGGGCCTGCTCGAGCGGCGCGCCCTCTCCCAGACCCACGGAGCGCCAGGGCGGAGCCGAGCCCTCCACGCCCGCGAGGACGTGCGACTCGCCGGACTCCACCGCGAGCACGAGGGTGGCCAGCGCCTGGGAGGGCTCGAGCATCCGGTAGCCGGGAGGAGACGCCTTCAGCCCGCGCGCCATCCCCGTGGCACGGATGGAGCTGAACGAGACCGCCACTGCGCGCCGCCCCTCCGCCGCGAGCGCCTGAGCGAAACGGTCCACGAAGCCGGAGGCGGCGCAGTAGCCCGCGTGCAGCCCGGCCCCGAGCGTCCCCATGAGGGAGGAGGCGAAGACGAGCACCACCTCCGGCCGCTCCCGGAAGGACTCGGCGAGGGCCACGGCGCCCAGCACCTGCGCGGCCGCGCTCCCCACGAGCTCCTCCGCCGTCTGGCGGCCCAGAGGCGCGGACTCCAGGGTATTGGCGAAGTGGAAGGCCCCGTCGAAGGCGCGGCCATGACGGGCCTCGGCACCGCGCAGCACCTGTTGGAGCCTCGCCACGTCCGTGACGTCCACCTGAACGTATTCCGCGGCCCCGAGCTCGCGCTCCAACGCCTCGGCCACGGCATCCCGCTCGCGGCGGCCCACGAGCACCAGACGGGCACCGAGGCTCCGCCGCAGGTAGCGCGCCCAGAGCTGCCCCACCCCTCCGAGCGCACCGGTGACGAGGTAGAGCCCCTCCCGCTTCAAGCGTGGGTTGCTCCCGGGCCGCGAAGGAACCCAGGGAGTGAAGACCCGCTCGGAGCGCTGCCCCTCGCGCCAGAGGACCTCGCGCGTGGGGCGCAGCCCCTGGAGCTCCTCGGCCACGAACCGGGCGGCCAGCTCTTCCACGGGAGGCACCCAGACGATGCGGGCTTCCAGACCGGGCGTCTCCGCCATCGCCGACCAGAGCAGGCCTGGAGCCATCAGGGACGCCACGCCCGCGGCCTGAACGCTCTCGGAGAGGGGCACCACGACCCGGAGCCGGAGGGGCGCGGTGGCGGCATGCGGAGCCAACGCCCGCACCAGCGCCAGGAGCGGCGCCACCACCTCCGCCAGCGCGCCGCGAGCCAGAGCAGATGACCCCTCCGTCCGGCCCACCACGTACACGATGTCCTCGACACGAGCGCCCTCCGCTTCGAGCGCACGCGCCACCGCTTCACCAGGGCCCGGCGCCACCCGCACCACCCGCCGGCCAGCGGCATGGGAACGGAAGGACTCGGCGAACCCCTCCCCGGCGATCAGCA
This sequence comes from Vitiosangium sp. GDMCC 1.1324, assembly GCF_003044305.1. Taxonomy (GTDB): domain Bacteria; phylum Myxococcota; class Myxococcia; order Myxococcales; family Myxococcaceae; genus Archangium. The sequence continues at coordinate 123,436 of NZ_PZOX01000014.1, forward strand.
GGAGCGGACCGGACGGCACGGCCTCTGCCCCGGTGAGCTGGGGCCGGGGCACCCAGCGCGGAACGGCCAGGCAGGGCGGCAGGGTCGACGGCCCGCCCAACGCGCGTTCCGCCTCACGCCTCTCGGCGGACAGCTCTCCCGACTCGAAGCGGCCCCGCATCTCGGTCCGTCCGCGCTTGCCCAGACCCGTCTTGGGCACCTGGTGCTCGGAGACAGGAATCAGGTGAGCGATCTGCAACCCGAGCGTCCGTCCCACGTGCTCGCGGATGGAGCGCAGCAACTCCGCGAGAGGCGGCGCCTCCGGCGAGGGGACGAAGAAGACGACGAGCTCATCCGTGCGCGCGCCGGCCGCCCGCGTGGGACTGGCCACGGCGAACGACGGCAGCACCCCCGGCACCTGCTCCACCGCCGCTTCGATCTCCTGGGGGTAGACGTTGGCCCCGTTGATGATGAGGACTTCCTTCTGGCGGCCGGCGATGGCCATCTCGCCGTCGCGGACGATGGCGAGATCCCCCGTGCGGAACCATCCCTCGGGCGTGAAGGACTGGGCGTTGAGCGCGGCGTCGTCCAGATACCCGGACATCACCGAGGCCCCTCGCACCTGGAGATGACCGATCGTCCCCTCCTGCACCACCGCGTCCTGTTCATCGACGATCCGCATGGCGGCGCCCGCCACGGGGGGCCCGAGCACGACGAAAGGATCTCCAGCCAGGGTGCGGACTCCGCGCGTGGCGAAGAAGGCCGACGAGGTCTCGGCCATGCCCCACATCGGGCAGATGACATCCTGCCGGAGCCCTTCCCGGGCGAGCGGCACGAGGAAGCGCTGGAGCGTGTCCACGACGAGGGGCTCGCCCGCGCAGACGAGCACGCGCAGGCGCGAGAGATCCCACGCATGGCGCTCGCCGCGCTCGAGCCGTTCAGCGACGAGGCCGTAGGCGAAGTTGGGGGCCCAGCTCTGGGTGGCGCGGAGCTCGGAGAGGAGGTCCAACCAGCGCAGCACGTCGGCCAGGACGTAGTCACGCGCGACGAGGGTGTGCGAGGTCCGCGTGCGCACGCTGGTGATGTGAGCGAAGGCCACGCCCGCGACGTGGTCCAGGGGCATCCAGCTCAAGCCGGTGTCCTCGGCGGTGTACCAGCCGCCGACGATGACGGCGTCGCACATGGCCAGCAGGTTCTGGTGCGCGAGGACGACTCCCTTGGGGCGTCCGGTGCTGCCGGAGGTGAAGGACAGCAGAGCGGGAGCCTCGGGCGTCAGCGTCACGGGGTGGCCCTGACGCGTCCGGTCCAGGGACTGGAACGCGGCGGTGCGCAGACCATGGGCCTGAAGCGCCGAGGCGGCACGCGAGTCGGTGAGCACGAGCGGGCCGCCCAGACGCTCCGACGTGGACAGGATGCGGGCGACACCGGGATGAGAGCGCTCGAAGGAGGGCGTCCAGGGCATGGGCACCGGGACCAGACCGCCCAGGAGGCAGGCCCAGAAGGCGCGGATGTACTCACCCGGCTGCTCCAGCAGGAGCATCACGCGCTGTCCGGCCCCGAGCCCCAGCGCCTCGAGCCCGCCCAGGAGTTGAAGGACCTCGGCCCAGAGGTCGGCGTAGCGGACGGCCTCGCGGCGGCCCTCGGTGTCGATGAACGTGACGGTGCGCTCGGGCTGACGCTCCGCGGCGAACCGCAGCACGTCACCGAGCACGGAGGGCTCACCGGGAGGGCTTCTCCGGGGGCCCCCATCGACGAGGGCCGGACGCCCCGAGCCAGCACTGTTCGCGGAGGAGGCACGCACCGGAGCATCGGCCACCGCGCTCTCCTTCGGGAGCAGGGGCTCGGGCAGCAGCTCGTCGAGTGGCGCGAAGACCTCGGTGCGCGGCCTCGGACCCCGGAGGGCCACGGCCTCGCGACCCTCCCGGAGCAAGCGAGCCTCGAGTTCCTGGAGGAGCGAGGGCGACACGGGAGTCAGCCGGGAGAGGGCCTCGATATCGGGCGAGCCCGAGGCCGTGAACGGAATGACATCGATGAGCGCGACCCGTGGGGCCTCGGAACCCAGACGCTCCTGGAGGAGCGAGTCCAGGACCTCCGCGCCCACGGCCCGGCGAGGAACCACCCAGGCCACGGCGGAACGGCCCTCGCCCACCACCTGGACGTCCTGCACTCGGGAATCCGCCAGGAGGATTCGCGTGGACTGCTCGGCCAACATCGTTCGAGGCGCCATGGCGCGGGATGGTAACGCACGGCGCGCGAGCACCGGAACCCAGGTGGATTTGCATTGAAGCGCGCGGAAGGGAGAAGCTGGCGCCCCCCCGAACGAGGTTCCGATGACGGCTCCGCGGAGCGCCCCGCCCCCTTCCCTGGCCCAGTCACTGCACTTCTGGGCGCGCAACGCCTCGAACGAATCGGCGCTGCTGCGCACGTCACTGAGCGTGGGCCTCTTCGACGCACTGCCCGTGGAGGGCGAGGGCACGCCGGTGCCGGTCGAGCGGCTCGCGGAGAAGGTGGGGGCCTCGGTGCGCGGAGTGCGCTCGCTCGTCGAGCTCCTGGTGTGCCTGGGACTGGTGCACATGGATGAGACGCGAGGCCTCGCGCTGACCCGTCCGGTGGCGGCCTTCCTGCGGGACGCCGCGTTCCGCGAGAGGCTCCAGGAAGCGGCGCAGTGGTGGGGCGCCATGGGCCATCTGGAGGAGGCGGTGAAGACCGGGGAGCCCGTCACCCACGAGGGCCAGCGCTGGGACGTGCTCGAGCACTACCGGCGGCTCTTCCTGGAGACGACGCCCTCGCCCTCACCCGAGGCGGAGAACTTCTTCGACCGCTTCGCGCGCAGTGCCGCGCGCACCTGGCTGCTGGTCGCCGTGGGCCGGCTGGGACTGCTCGAGCAGCTCGCCACGGGCCCGAAGGACGAGGCGGCGCTCCGGAGCGCCACCGGTGCCAGCGAGCGGGGCCTGCGCCGGGTGCTGGACGTGCTGACGCACCTGGGCATCACCCAAACCGAGGGCCAGACGAGCACCTTCACGGACGAGGCGAAGCAGGTGCTCGATGGCAAGGCGCTGCCGTACCTGCTGCGCTCCTTCTCCGTGTCCGCGCAGTACTGGGAGGCGCTCGAGCGGCTCGAGGAGACGGTGCGGCACGAGCGCTTCATCCTGGACCTGAAGGATGCAGAGGTGAGCCGACGCTTCTACGCGGACAACTCGAACCAGATCACGGCGGTGTTCGCCTCGCACTTCCAGCTCAGCCGGCGCGCGGCGGCGACGATCGCCCAGGTGCGCCCGTTGGCGAGGGCGTCGGTGCTCGACATCGGCACGGGCTCGGGGGTGTGGGGAGTGGCCTTCGCGCGGACGGAGCCCACGGCCCAGGTCACCTACTTCGACCAGGAGGTGGTGCTCGCGCAGGCCCGGCGCAACGTGGAGCAACTCAAGGCACTGGGCCAGGCGCGCTTCTGGCCGGGCAACCTCTTCACCCAGGACTTCGGCGAGGCCGCGTACGACTTCATCATCCTGCCGCAGGTGCTCAACGTGCTGCGGCCCGAGTCCCTGCCAGACATGTTCCGCCGGGTGGCGCGAGCGCTGAAGCCGGACGGCATCCTGGTCATCGCCGAATACGTGCTGAACGAGCGGCGCGACGGCCCGATGGATCATCTCTACTTCGGGCTGCGGCGCTTCCTCACCAACGAGGGAGACCTGCTGTCCCACTCGGAGTACGCCGCGCTGCTGTCGGACGTGGGCCTCACCTCAACGGTCTGCCTGCCGCTGCCTACCCAGGAGCTGCTCCTCGCCGCGCGCCCCGGGGTGATGCTGCCCGAGCAGCTCGCACCTCCCGCCCGCGCGGCCGCCTAGTACAGAGCGCCCCCACACGCGAGAGGTGCTTCGGCGAGTCGCGGCCTGGACTGTGCCTGAGGCGCCGCTCGCTGGCATGGGGGCCGCCGTGCAGCGTGGCCTGTCATGGGGAGACAGGACAGCTGTCCGTCATCAACAGTTTGCGCCCAGCCGCACCTGCGTTCCCGCCGGGACTCGTGCCTCCGGCCCCACCGGACCCAAGGCCTTGCTCGGAGAGCGCCGTGAAGGAGGCGAAACCGGCATTCGGGCCGCACCACACACCCACCGATGGGCCGCCACCACCACCGCCACCCGCGCCGCCCCTACCGCCATCGCCGCCCTGGCCACCCTTGCCGCCATCGCCGCCCGCGATGTGGAAGGGGAGCTCTTGTCCCATCGAAAAGTACCCGGAGTCCCCCATCCCTCCGGCACCGCCCGAGCCACCCAAGCCCCCCTCACCACCCGCGCCGCCGCTGCCACCCGGGCCACCGCCGAGCGCTCGCAGTTGCGTGCCTTCACCCACTGTCACCCGCGAATCGATCAGGAGCAGCGCGATGGATGCCCCGCCACCTCCGCCGCCCTGTCCACCTGTGCCGCCGCAACCACCGCCGCCGCCTCCCCCGCCGCCTCCACTGGCAAAGGGAGCAGGGAGGAACACGATCTCTTCGCTGCAGATTCCGCCGCCTCCTCCGCCCCCGCCACCCTCGCCGGGGAGGCCTGCGTCACCAGCGCCACCTTGCTGGTTGGGGCGCCATGTCAAACCCGTCAGATCCAGTACCCCCAGACCACTGCCCCCCGAGCCGGAGGGGCCCTTGGCGCCCAGGACTCCCGGGAACCCGTTGCCACCCGAACCGCCATGGCAGTCGCAGAATTCGGGGTCCGACTCGCAATCGACGACGCCACCGCTCCCCCCATTGCCGCCTCTCGTATTGGGCTTGCCTGGACGGCCCGCGATGCTGCCGGAGTTTTTGTCCGATATGCCCGCTCCACCCACTCCACCCGAGCGGTCGCTCCCCGAGCAGGTCGTCATTCCCGCCGGGCCGGCGCCGCCTGCGCCGTTGTCATCGGAGGCCTCACCGCCGTTACCTCCCCCAACACCCGCCTGGCCTGGAGTCCCGGAGCGGCCGTCCGCGCCCAGCGCCCCGAGGCCCGCCTCCAGCACGACGTCGCGCAGTTCCACCCCGGAGGACCGCAGCACGCGCAGGGCAATGGAGGGCGCACCGGGCTCCACCCCGTTCGCGGAGTGGATGCTCACGTGCTCCAGCACGATGCCCGCGTCAGACAAGTCGCGCACGGTCAACCCCACCGTGCCACCCGCCAGGCGCGAGCGCTGTCCCGGCCTCGTCACCCAGTCGTTGACCCCGCCATAGCCACCGTACAAGGACACGGGGACATCCAGGGTCAGTCCAGCCTCGTCGAACGAACCGCTTGCCAAGTAGATGGCCGCCTTGCCTCGGACCTGGCCACTCCGAAGCCGTTGGAGCGCCTCCCCCAGTGTGCGCAGGGGCGCTTCCGGTGAGCCTGGACTGGCAGGGGCATCGCTGCCCTTCACCGGATCCACGTAGAGCCCAGGCGCGGAGGGCACGCCGTCGCCGTTGCCCATGTCCGAGTGGCGTTTGCGCCAGTCATCCACCGCACCATCGAAATCGGCGCAGGCGGAGATGCCGACGAGCAACACCGCCACCCCCAGGACGAATCGCGACCCAATCGAAGCAATCATTGCCATCTCCCGTGGACGAAGGCCGACGTTCCATCCGTACTCACACCGAGTGCCATGGGCTGAGAAGTTCCGCCCAGCAGGTACAGGCCCGCCGCGACGCCCAGCCCCACGAGGCCCGCCCCCGCGAGTCCGAAGCCCGCCGTCTGCAATGCCTTGCCACGCGACGCGGTGGCTTGTGCGTCCGCGTCCGTGGCGATGTCGTCACCGCCCAGCTTCGCCAGCTCGCTCCTGGACAGCCCATAGGACACCCCTCCCGCCGCCAGGAGAACTCCGCCCGCGATGGTGGGAAGGAGCGCACGCGAGCGCGAGGAAAAGGCCTGCCCTGGCGGTGGTGGCACGCCGGACTTCGTCTCTCGCTGAGCGATGGCCTCTTCGTCCCGTTGTTTCGCCTCGCGCATGTCGCGAATGAACTCCTGCTCCCTCTTCACTTCCGCGCGAACGAACTCGAAGTGCTTTTTCAGCTTGGGAGACACCTCCACGGGCAGCGTCGCATCCGGCCGGAGGAACAACGCCGCCCTGAATGCGCGGTTGGCCTCATCCATCCGGATCATCTCGGCCAGGATGATGCCCTGGTAGAGCGCGAGCGCGACGCTCGCGTCCACGCCAGGCACCCTGCGTTTGGCCTGCTCGATCTGCTCCAGCGCGCGCTCGTACTCGAGGCTCTCGTACAGGCGATTCACCGAGGCGAGGTCGCCCTCGACGGTACGGGAGCCCTTACCGCCCTGCGCATGCGCGGCGAGGGGGACAACCAGCAGCACGGCGAGCAGGGCGGCAGAGAAAAGTGGAGGAGCGGCAGGGCGAGAGGCACCAGCGGCCTTCGAGACTTCAGGTGGGCTCATCTTCACTCCGTACGTGAGGGGCCAGGAGTGCCCCGGGCGTTCGGGGGGAAAAGAGGGAAGGGCCCGGCCGGCGTCCCAAAAAACGCCTTCGTCCAGGCGCGGCCGCCTGACGCAGCCCGTCATCACCCGTGAGGAGCCCGCTCGCTTGCTAAGAAATCAAGTGTCGGCTTAGACTGGGATTACGTCTTTTCCGTCCCCCCCGGAAGGCCCCATGGCCCCAGCGCAGCTGGACAGCTCCCGCCGCACGAGCGATGGCACGACGCCCGCCTCGCGGGAGCGATCCACCTCGGTGGCGGCGCGGCTGAGGGCCACATACGCGCGAGAGGTGGCTCGGATGGGCAACCACGCGCACTCGCCGGCCGCGGGAATCGGGCACATGGCCTTCCATCTGGGACTTGGGGTGGGAGCGGCGCTCGGGGCGCACGCGCTGCTGGAGACGTGGCCCGGGGCGGGCTGGGTGCTCTACCCGCTGGTGGCCTTCTTCATCGCCACCCGGTTCCGAGCGCTCGGCAACATGCTGCACGAGGCGTGTCACGGCATGTTCGTGAAGGGCAAGCGCGCCAACCGCGTCTTCGGGCACGCACTGGCCATCATCGATCTCACCGCGCTCGAGCCCTACACGCGCGAGCACTTCACGCACCACCAGCACCTCGGAGATCCGGAGCGGGACCTGGACTTCATGCCCCGGCGCAAGTTCGGGTTCGCCGAGTCGACGGAGCACTTCGCGCGGCGCCACCTGCTGCGGCCGCTGACGCTCGTCCACCTGCCGTCCTTCGTGCGCCCGGTGCTCTTCAGCCGCACGGATCCGTGGCCGGTGACGCTGAGCCGCTGGGCCTTCTACGCGGGGCTGCTCACGCTGGCGCAGTGGGGCGTGGGCTGGAAGGCCTTCGGGCTCTTCTACCTGCTGCCCTACTTCGTGGCCTACCAGGTCATCCGCTACTGGTCGGACGCGGTGGACCACGCGGGCATCATCGGCTCGGCGGACGAGTTCCACCGCTCGCGCAACCACATCTTCAAGTGGGGGCTGCTCAACCGGGTGCTCTTCCCGCGCAACGACCAGTACCACCTCACGCACCACCTCTTCCCGGCCGTGCCCACCACCACGCAGGGCCGGGTGCACGCGCTCCTCCTGAAGGATCCGGAGTACGCGGACCGTCCGCACGCCTTCAGCGCGTTGCTGTGACGCGCTCGATGGCCTCGAGGGCCTCGGGGAAGCGCTCCGGGGACATGCCCAGACCCAGACGGAAACCGTGGCCGCGCTCCAGCGGGTGGGCGCCCGCGGCATCACCGTGCTCCATGGCGCTGAGCGGCAGGACGAACACCCCGGCCTCGCCGAGCGACTGAAGCTTCGCCTCGAACTCCTTCGGGCCGGCCACGCCGCGCACGCCGATGCAGGTGACGAGACCGCCCGCGGGAGCCACGCCATACACGCCCTGGGAGCGCTCCAGGAAGGAGGCGAGGATGCGCCGGTTCCGCATCCACTCCGCGCGCGCCTGGCTCACGGCGGGACTGCCGAGGTCCTTGAGCACTTCATAGGAAATCCACTCGGTGACCGGATTCACGGTGTGCGTGGTGTAGTTCTTCTCGTTCTGGACACGCGCGAGCATGGCGGTGTCGCCGACGCACCAGCCGATACGCAGACCGGGACAACCCAGACACTTGATGAAGGAGCCGGTGACGAAGGTGCGGGCGCCGGGGCGGTACACGGTGGCGCCGAGCACCACGCTCTCCGAGGAGAGGAACCGGTAGTGCTCGTCCCCCACGAGCGTGGCGCCGGACGCATCCACCCAGCGGGAGACGCGCTCGAGCAACTCCGGCTCGAGCACCAGCCCGCTCGGGTTGTGGGGGTTGTTGATGATGACGACGTCCGGGGACTCGCGCTCGAGCCGGGAGAGCCACTCATCGGCATCGACGGAGGGCACGCCGCGCGAGTCCCAGCGCACGGGCAGGCGGACGATCTCCGCACCCTGCTGCATGGGCAGCTCATAGAGGAGCTGGAAGGCGGGCCAGGCGAGAGCCACCTTGCGAGGGCGGAGCTGCCGGAAGAGGAGCAGCAGGGCCTCACTGGTGCCGGTGGTGATGAGGACGTTGTCGCGGGTGGCGCCGGGGTGCATGGCGGCCACGAGGTCGCGCAGGTCGGCACGGCCCCAGTTGGGGCTGTCGCGCAGCGGAGTGGAGAGGAAGGTGTCCATGGCCTGCTGGGGGCTGACACCGGAGCCGGTGAGCAGCTCCCCCACGGTGCGGGGCCGGGCACCGGACTCCCCGAGGTTGTAGCGCGCGGTGAAGCGCGAGCCCTCGAGGTAGTCCTCCATGAAGAACGAGCGCAGGAGTTCCATGTCTCTCCAGACGGGAAGGCGGACGGAAGGAAGGAGGCGTCAGCGGGAGGGGGCTGTGTCCGGCCAGGGGACGTCCCCGCGCGAGGCGATGACGACCTGCTGGATGGGCATCTCGAAGCCGCGGGAGGACGAAAGCCCCACGGGCTCGAGCAGCCGCCTGAAGTCGGGCATGGACAGCACATCGCCCTCGTTGGACACGTAGCGGCGCAGCGAGAAGTAGAGCGCGTCGAGGGAACCATCGCGCCGATCGGTCAGCAGGTAGCCCGAGACGACGAGCAGCCCCCGGGGACGCAGCGCGCGGGCGAGCTTTCCGAAGAAGGACGGAAGCGACTCGGGAGGCAGGGCGGGGATGACCTGGGGCAGGAGGATGACGTCGTACTGGGATTCGCCGTAGTCCACGGAGAGACAGTCGCCGGCCCAGTAGCGCGCACGGCCCTCGAGCTTGAGCTTCGCGATGTTGGGCTTCACCTGCTCGAGGACGTGCTCGGAGTCCAGGTAGGTGACGTGCACCGAGGGGTCGGTCAGCGCGAAGGCGGCGCCCCAGACGCCCGAGCCGGTGCCCACGTCGAGGACACGCGCGTCCTTCAGCGGGCGCAGGGTGCCGACGAGCTCCGCGGCCTTGCGGCCCAGCTTCACGTGCGAAGCGAAGATGCCGGTGATGCGCGAGGCATTGCGCTGGTAGATGCGCTTCGCCACCTCGGGGTCGCGCAGATCCAACCGGAACCGGGCCTGGGTGACGGCCTCGTCCAGGTGCCCGAAGGCCTCCCAGTAGTCCATGGTGGCCGGGAAGGCGCGCTGGAAGTACGGCAGGCTGCTGGCATCCAGCGAGCGACCGGCCAGCTCCGTGAAACCGAAGGCCTCGCCCTCCTGCCGGACGATGCCCATGGACACGAGCACCCCCAGCACGACACGCAGCGCCTCGGGCTGCGAGCCGGTGACCTTCGCCAGCTCCACGAGCGGCCGGGGACCCGAAACCATCGCCTCCAACAGCCCCACCTCACCGCTCGTCACGAGCGCCTGGGTGCGCAGGAAGCCGCGAACGGCCCGGTCGTCATAGTCCTCGGCGGCGGCGCTGGGCGCGGGCGCACGGGGCGCCAGGAACTCCCGCCGATACAACCCGAGCAGGTCTCGGGACTCACCGTGCCAGTCCACCGGGGCGCCAGTGCGGACGGACTCGGGAAGCTTCGCGGACACGAGCCACCAACCGAGCGCCTCGCGCATACGGGCGGTGAATCCGGAGCCACGCAGGAAGGCGCTCTCCACCGGGAGCGAGTAACCCCTCCCCTCCTCCAGCCGGACGAAGCCGAGCCCCACCAGCGGCTCGATGACGGAGCGGGTGCCGCGCACAGTGCCGCCGATGCGCTGTGCGAGCGACTCCAGGGACACGGGCGGTGCGGAGCCCTCGTCCGGGAGCTGCGCGAACAGCCCGAGCGAGAAAGCACCCAGGAGCGCCGCCGACTCGTTGCTCGCGTCACGGGCCCAGAAGTTGAGTTGTTGGACGAACGCGGTCTGGGAGGACGCGGGAGAGGACTCCGCCAAGACAGGCTCCTCGTCGGTGGGGGGAACGGGAGTATGGCCCAGGTGGGCTCGGACTTTCACCTGGGGGCGGGAGCCAGCCGCTTCCACGCGGCGGCGAGTGCATCCGCGGCCACCACCACGTCCTCATGCGTCGTCGTCCGCCCCAGGGACAGACGCACCGAGCCAAGCGCCGCGGAGGGCTCCACGCCCATGGCGGTGATGATGGAGGAAGCGGACTCCTCGCCCGCGTGGCACGCCGAGCCCGTGGATGCGGCCACCTCGGGCGCCGCCGCCAGCAGCGCGGAGCCGCTCACGCCGGGGAAGCGGACGTTGAGCGTGTTGGGCAGCCGCTCCTCCGGGTGGCCATTGAGCACCAATCCCGGAACGAGCCCCCGCAGCCGGGCCCAGAGCTCATCGCGGAGCGCCAGCACCCGGGCCGCCTCGCCCACCACGGTGCGACGCGCCACCTCGCAGGCGACCCCGAGCCCCACGATGGAGGCAACATTCTCCGTCCCCGGGCGCAGGCCGCGCTCATGTCCCGCTCCGAGCAACACCGGACGCAGCGGCGTGCCCCGGCGCACGTACAGCGCCCCCACGCCCTTGGGCGCGCCGAACTTGTGACCCACCACGGTGAGCAGGTCCACCCCGAGCTCCTCGACGGACACGGGCAGCTTGCCCACGGACTGGGCCGCATCGGTGTGCATCAACACGCCCCGGGCGCGGGCCTCGCGGGCGATCTCCGCGATGGGCTGCAACACGCCCGTCTCGTTGTTGGCGTGCATGAGGGAGATGAGCGCCGTGTAGGGCCGCATCACGGCCACCGCATCGGAGACACGGACGCGGCCCGTACCGTCCACGGGGAGCCACCGCACCCGCCAGCCGTGCTTCTCCAATTCACGGCACGGCTCGGTGGTGGCGGGGTGGTCGATGACGGAGGTCACCACGTACCACTTCTCTGGGATTGCCTCGGCCACTCCGCGGATGGCGAGGTTGTTGGCCTCGGTGCCATGCGCGACGAAGAGGATCTCCTCCGGCGCCGCGCCGATCAGCGCCGCCACCTGGGCCCGGGCACGGTCGACGGCCTCGCGGGCCCGGCGTCCGTAGACGTGCGCGCTCGACGGGTTGCCGAAGTGCTCGCGCAGATAGGGCACCATGGCGTCGACCACCTCGGGCAGCAGCGGCGTGGTGGCGTTGTGGTCCAGGTAGATGGGGTCTCGAGGCGCGTTCATGAGGCCTGGCATTCTCGCCCATCCCGAAGGACTCCGGCGAGGCTCACGGAACGTCTGTTGGATCCCAACCGGTGTACAGGTCCTCGTTCATCGCATCCAACCGCCGCAGGTCCTCGGGAGAGAGGGAGAAGTCGAAGACGTTGGCGTTCTCGCGGATGCGCTCCTCGTGGACGGACTTGGGGATGACCACGAGGTCATGTTCGAGACACCAGCGGATGAGCACCTGCGCGGGGGACTTGCCGTACTTCCGGGCGATCTCCACCACCCGCGGGTCCCCGAGCCGGAGCCCCTTGGTGAGCGGGCTGTACGCCTCCACCGCGATACCCTTGCTGGCGCAGTAGCGCAGCAGCGAGGGCTGATGGAGGAACGGGTGCTGCTCCACCTGATTGACGGCGGGGACCACCTGGGAGTGCGCGAGCAACTGGTCGAGGTGGTGTTCCAGGAAGTTGCTCACCCCGATGGCCCGGCACTTCCCCTCGGCGAGCAGCTTCTCCATGGCTCGCCACGACTCCAGACGCCGGCCAGGCACCGGCCAGTGCACCAGATACAGGTCCACATACTCGAGCCCGAGATCCTTCAAGCTGCGCTCACAGGCGCGCAGCGTCGAGTCATAGCCCTGGTCCTCGTTCCACAGCTTGGTGGTGACGAAGATGTCCTCGCGAGGCAGAGCGCTCTCGCGCACCGCGGCCCCCACGTCCCGCTCGTTGCCGTAGATACGGGCCGTGTCGATGTGCCGGTAACCAGCCGCGAGCGCCGCGCGCACCGCCTGGCGCGTCACTTCACCCCGAGGCGCCCGGAAGACCCCCAGGCCCAGCCGGGGAATCTCCACGCCATTGTTCAGCTTCACGGTGGACTGGAGGTTCAGCGTCATGGTGCTCCTCTCGATCGATGTGGCTACGAAAGCTCCGCGCGGACCGCGTTGATGAACTCATCCAGATCAAAGGGCTTGGGAAGGATGCGCCGCACCTGCGGCGTGCGCCGGAGCCGGTCCACGTAGGCGGACATGATGAAGACGGGGATCAACCGTGTCTCGGTATCCGCCGCGAGCTCCTCGAGAATCTCATTGCCCTCCTTGCCAGGAAGGATGAGGTCGAGCAGCACCAGGTCCGCCCGCTCACGCTTGATGGTCGGAAGGGCCAGCAATCCATCGCCGACTCCGACCACCTCGTAGCCCTCGGACTGCAGGAGATCCATCTCCGCCTCCCGGATCTCCTCCTGATCCTCGACGACGACGATCTTCTTCTGAGTCCCCAATCGAGCGCCCCCAAAGCTGGTGCCTGGATATCCCTGCATGAAAGTACAGCCACCTGCAAGGCAGGTGGGGGATTCAAGCGTGGGGCGGAGCGGCGACAGGCAGACTGAAGGAAAAGGTCGAGCCCTGCCCGTGCACCGTCTCCACCCATAGCCGTCCCTGATGGGCCTCGATGAACGACTTGTTGATGAACAGCCCCAGGCCGAGGCCTTCCTTCGCCTGACCCACCAGCGTCTGGGCCCGGTGGAAGCGATCGAACAGGTGCGAGCGTTCGTGCGAAGTCAGTCCCGAGCCCCGGTCGGCCACGGAGAAGAGCACCTCGTCACCCGAGCGCTCCAACCGCACGAGAATCTCCGTCCCGGTCGGGGTGTACTGAGCCGCGTTGGTGAGGAAGTTGGTGATGACCTGAGCGATGCGCCGGCGGTCGGCGATGACCTGCGGGATGTTGGCGGCGAGCTCCACCACCAGGGGGTGGGCCCGGAGCTTCGGCTCGAGCCGTTGCAGCACCTCATGAACGAGCTCCGGAAGCGAGAGCGGCTCCGGGTGCAGCTTCATCTGGCCGGCATCAATGGAGGCAACGTCCAGGAGCTCCTCGATCATCGACACGAGGCGGCGCTCGCCCTGCCGGGTCTGCTCCAGCCGGCGGATGATCTCCGGAGGCACATCACGGCGGGAGCGCAGCAGACGCAAGGCCATCTCCGTGTTGATGAGCGCGAACGTGAGCGGTGTGCGGAACTCATGACTGACCAGGAGGAGGAACTCGCTCTTGAGCCGCTCCAGCTCGCGCATCTGGGAGATGTCGTCGTAGACGTCGATACGGCCCAGGACCTTGCCTTCCAGGAAGACGGGGCTGCTGAAGTGCACGAGCACGCCCCAGGGATCCTTGAGCACCATCTCTGCCTGGGAACGCTCCTCGGGTTGCTGCGCCAGGCGAGTGAGCCTGACCAGGAAGCTCTCCGGATCGGCCGCGCGCCGGGCGAGCGCCATGGTGACCTGGTCGATGGACTGCCCCAGCACCCCGGAGGGCTCGAGCCCGAGGACACTCTGGATGCGGCGGTTGAAGTAGCGGATCTTCCGGCCCTGGTCGAACACCAGCACCGCGCTGTTGACCGATTCGAGCACCGCGCGCAGCTCGCTGTTGGTGTGCAGCAGCGATTGCTCGGACGCCGTCAGCCGTTCCACCAGCCGTTCGAGCTCACCCGCCATGCGGTTGAAGGCCTGGGCCAGGTTCTCCAGCTCGTCCCCGGTCGTCAGTGTGATGCGGCGGCCCAGGTCTCCCATGCTGAAGGCCTGGGCCGTCTCCTGCAAGGTGAGGAGCGGGTTGGTGATGCGGAACGAGACGATGTTGGCCAGGGTAATCGTCGCGAGCGCGACGCCCGTCAGCAACAGGAGGAACACCATGGTCATCGTCGACAGGGACCGGTAGGCCTCCTGGATGGGCAGCTCCGCCACCAGGGCCCATCCCAGGTCCGGCACATACTCGAAGGCGACAATCCGACGACGCTCGTCCTGCTCCATCACTCCGCTGTGTCCCATCAACGCCCGACGAGCGGCGACGTCGTCCTCGCCCATGGGAAGGCCCAGACGGGAGGGATCCGGATGACCGATGATGTGTCCATTCTCGTCGACGAGGTAGATGCCCCCGCCCTGCCCCATTCCAATGGCATTGAGCTGCTCGCTCAGCCCTCGCAGATCGATCACCGCCACCATCACTCCCGGCAGCCGATGTGCCTCATCCTCGATGGGAACGGCGTAGGGCGCCACGAGCGGCCTTCCCGGCAGCTCCGACGGGATGACCCTGCCCAGGGTGGGCCGGCGGTAGTGCACGGCCTCTGAGAAGCACTGCAGGTCCCCCAGGTTCCTGCCCAACAATGCCGGGCTCGGTGGATACGTGGCCCGGACGATCCCGCTGACGTCCAGCAGCCAGATGCCCCGGTACAGGCCAGACTCCTCATACAAGGTGCGGAGCTGCGCCTCGAGCAGCGGCAGATTCCACGCCGTCACGTCATTCACCAGGGCGAGCTGCCGCGCTGCCATCAACGCCGCGCCCTGCCCATCCTGGACATACTGACGCACGAGGGCCGCACTGCCTCGGGCGAGCGCTTCGTTTCCCAGGAAGACCTGCTTGCGCAGGGCGTGCTGCATCATGGCATTGGTCACGCCCCCCAGCACGAGCAACGGCAACAGCACCGCCAGCGTGGAGGCCCGCAACAGCCGGTGGGCCAGACGCGTCCGGATCTGGAGGCGCAGGCGGGGCAGGGCTGGCAGGAGCAGGCCGAAGAAGCCCAGCACCCCATAGGCCTCGGCCCCCAGCCAGCGGTGGTTGCTGGCGAGCAGTGCCGCGAACAGCAGGAGGGCCGCTCCGGCGCACAGCTCGGCGGCGGTGCGCCAGGGGGCCGCCGGTGAGAGCCAGAGCGTCGTGGCGAGCGCCATCCCCGCCAACACCATGCCCGTCCCCACCCACTGGAGGCCTTGCGGCTGCAGTGCGTACACCACGGGAGTGAAGGAACTCGGCCACAGCAGCATGGTCAGCCCGAACAGCAGCTCGAGAGTGGCCAGGTACAGGCGGAAGGGAGGCCAACCTCTGCGCAGTAGGAGTGGCTCCAGCGGCACGAGGAAGGTGAGGAGCCCGAAGCTGAGGATGGCGGTGGGAATCCGCTCGGCGAGCGCATACGCCACCCACACCCAGCCGAACGACACCATGAAGAGGAACCGGGCTCCCCAATCCAGCCATGGAGGGGCCGACAGCAATCTCGGCAGCAGCAGGAAGAGCCCGCTCAAGAAGAGCAGGAGGCCCAGCCCGGGGAGATAGAAGAACAGACGCGTGTAGAGGTCCCGCTCGAACTCGTAGGGCACGAAGAACATCGTCACCCCGAAGAGCAGGGCGATGATGAGCGCCGACCACGTCAGCAGTCCTCCGGAGTCGTCCCGCCCGGGGTCCTTGCGGCCGCTGTCCATGAATCTCCTTCGCCCGGACTGCACAAGCACCCGACCTCAATGACGCAATTGATTGATCTCCGCCGCGGCCTCGTCAGCGGCCTCCTGGACAGGAGCGCCCGCGAGGATCCGCTGCATCATCCGCTGCTGAGCTTCCGTGATGCGCGAATAGGCGGGGGAGACCGGGCGAGGCATGCCCTGCTCCAACATGTACCGGACGACATCTGGCTCGCGGCGCTGTTTGCGGATGAATCGACGCCCGGCATCGAGCCGCGCCGGTATGAGGGAAGTCACCTCTGGCTGCACGTCCAGGCGGGAGAGGAACTCGATGTATTTGAAGGCCTCCTCCGGATGCGGCGAGGCAGCGAAGACCACGAGGTTCCAGCCGCCGGCGGTGCTGTGAGGCTCCTTGCCAAGAGGGGCGGGAAGCACGGCCACTCCCCAGTCCAGCTCGGGTGCACGGAGGCGGAAGGTGTCTTGTTGCCAGGAGCCCAGCAGCGCCATGGCCACCTTCCCGGAGAGGAAGAGCTCCACCGCCGCGGCCTCGTTGCGCTTCTCGGTCCCGGGCGGTGCGAAGCGAGTCAGCTCGCGGTAGAACTCCAGCGCCTCGACGGCCTCGGGCTGGTTGATCCGAGCCTGGCCGGTGGAGGCATCCACCACCTGACCGTCGTTGCTGTAGATGAAGGCATTGATGCTCGCCACCAATCCCTCATCCGCGGCGCCCAGCAGCACCAACCCGTACTGCTCCGGAGGCTGGGTGAGACGCCGGCCAACCTCCTGGAGCGCCGGCCAGGTCGTGGGTGGGTGCTCGGGATCCAGGCCCGCACGCCGGAACAGCTCCTTGTTGTAATAGAGCAACATCCAGCCGTCGATGCTGAGCGGGACTCCCCAGACGTGGTCCTTGTAGAGACAGGTCTCCCAGGCGCTGGGGAAGAAGAGCCGCGCCTGGGCCTCACGGGCCAGGAGACCATCCAGGGGAAGGATGGCGCCACTCTCGGCGAACTCCGCCATCCATACCTGGTCCAGGGTGGCGATGTCGGGGGGATGACTCGAGCGGAGAGCCTCCAGGAGCTGGGGGCGATAATGGGGGGACGGGAAGGTGCGAACCTCCACGCGCAGGTGGAGGTTCTCCGCCTCGAAGCGCTGGCGGACACGCTCTTGCGCCTCCTGGATATCCAGGGCGGATTGCTGGAAGGTCCAGAACCGGATGACCACCGGTTCAGCGGAAGACTCTCCCGCCGGACGCACGTCACGAGACTCGGGCCGTGCGCAACCCACCCCCAGTGCGCCGAGAGATGCGCAGAGAATCCACAGCTGCATGAGATCGGGCCATCGCACGTTCGTGGGCCCGTCTTATGCCCGGCGGGCGTGAGGGCCTATTGGACTGGCAGCGGCTCATCCAGGAGGTCAACACAACGTGCCTCACGCGTGTGGGGTACAGGATGCGTCCGGCAACACCTCGTGCACCGCTGCTCGGCTCGACGCACCGCGTCTCTCCGCCTCGCGGCCGCTCAATCCTTGACGGGCCGTCAGGGTGACGCCCGATGGGACGTCCGCTTTCAGACGCCCTGCCGCCATGCAGGCACGATCCCGAGCGCGCTTGGTTGACCGGCCGCACACAGGGTCAAAGGATTGAGCTGTCATGAGCACGCAAGAGCCGAGGATCGTGGTCACGTCGACGGACATGGAGCGGCTGCGCACCCTCATCGACACGACCGCGGGGGACCAGGCGGAGACGCTCGATGCGGAACTGCTGCGCGCGGAGGTGGTCGATCCCACGCAGGTTCCACCGGACGTGGTCACCATGAACAGCCGCGTGGTGTACCGGGACGAGGACACGCAGGAGACGCGCGAGGTGACGCTCTCCTATCCGAAGGACGCGTCCCTGGAGCAGGGACGGGTATCCGTGCTGGCGCCCGTGGGCGCGGCGCTGCTCGGGCTCTCGGTGGGGCAGGAGATCGAGTGGCAGCAGCCCGGAGGGAAGCACAAGCGCCTGCGCATCGTCTCGGTGACCTACCAGCCGCAAGCGGCCGGCCATACCCACTGAGCCCTCCGTCCCCTCCTCCCTCGGGACGGGGATGGGTGCGGCGAGCGGGCCTCCCGGGTGGAACCCCGGAGAGGCGGGCCGTTGTTTCACGCAGGAGCGCGGAGCGCGACCCGGGCATCCTCTGGTACAAGCCCTCCGCGCATGCCGGTGTCCCCTTCCCCTCCTCCGGTTCCACCGAGCCGTGAGCGCTTCGAAGCGCTCGTGGCCCAGGGCTACGATCAGGTTCCCCTCTTCCGCACGGTGGAGCTTCGCGACCTGAAGCCGTTGGAGCTGCTGCGGGCACTGCCCCCGGGACACCGCTTCCTGCTGGAGAGCACCCGGACCTCCAGCGAGGGCCGCTACTCCTTCGTGGGTGCCAGGCCCTTCCTCACCTTCCGGGCCCGGGGCGGCCGGTGCGAGGTGAACGGCGAGCCGAGCCCGGGCACTCCATTGGCCACCCTGCGTGAGCTGCTGAATCGCTGGAGGGGCATCCGGCTGCCGGGGATGCCGCTCTTCTGCGGTGGAGCGGTGGGCTTCTTCGCCTACGAGGCCGCTCATTACTTCGAGACCCTGCCCCGCCACCCGAATGACGACCTGGGGCTGCCGGACATCGCGCTGGACTTCGTGGACACCTTCGTCGCGGTGGACCACCAGGAAGGCCGGGCACTCGTGGTGGCCACGGGCAGCGACTACGACGACTGTGAGCGGCGGGTGACGGAGCTGGAGCGCCTGGTGCGGGACGTCGATGCCCGAGGCCCCACGGCTCCCGCGTGGCGCCTCGCGGACGAGCAGAAGCCGGACGTGACGTGGCGCTCCAACTTCACGCAGGAGGACTACCTGCGCGCGGTGGAGCGCGTGCGGGAGTACATCCGCGCGGGAGATACCTATCAGGTGAACCTCTCACAGCGGCTGGAGGTGGAGCCGAAGCTGCACGCGCTGGAGCTGTACGAGGCCCTGTCCACCATCAGCCCCGTTCACTTCGCCAGCTACCTGGAGGTGGACGGATTCGAGGTGGTGAGCGCCTCGCCCGAGCGGCTGGTGCGGGTGGAGGACGGCCAGGCCATCACGCGGCCCATCGCGGGCACGCGCCGCAAGGGGACGCCGGAGGAGAACGCCCGCTTCGTCCACGAGCTGCGCACCAACGAGAAGGAGCGCGCCGAGCACGCCATGCTGGTGGACCTGGAGCGCAACGACCTGGGGCGCGTCTGCGCCTACGGAAGTGTCCAGGTGGCGAAGCTGATGGAGATCATCGAGTACGCCCACGTCATCCACATCGAGTCCGAGGTGGTGGGCCGGCTGGCTCCGGGGGTGGAGCCGCTCGACGTGGTGGCGGCGGTGTTCCCGGGAGGCACCATCACCGGCGTGCCGAAGATTCGCACCATGCAGCTCATCACCGAGCTGGAGCCGCACGCGCGAGGCCTCTACACGGGCTCGCTCGGCTACGTGAGCTTCACGGGTGAGCTGGACCTGAACATCGTCATCCGCACGCTGGTGATGAAGGGCGGCAGGGCGCACGTGCAGGTGGGCGCGGGCATCGTCCACGACTCGGAGCCGAGGCGCGAGTACCAGGAGACGCTGCACAAGGCGCGCTCGCTGCTGCTCGCGCTGTCCGCGCGCCCCGTGGGAGACGCGGCATGATGCTGCTCATCGACAACTTCGACTCCTTCACCTTCAACCTCGTGCAGGCGCTGGGGGGACTCGGAGCGAAGCTGAAGGTGGTGCGCAATGATGCGCTCACGCTCGCCGAGGCGGAGGCGCTGCGGCCGGACCACATCGTCATCTCTCCAGGCCCATGCACGCCGAACGAAGCCGGCATCTCCCTGGAGATCATCCGCGCCTTCGCGGGCCGGGTGCCCATTCTCGGGGTGTGCCTGGGGCACCAGTCCATCGGGCAGGTGTTCGGCGGGCGCGTCGTCCGGGCCCCGGTGCCCGTCCACGGAAAGACAGGCGACATCCACCACGATGGCCGGGGCGTCTTCCGGGGACTGCCGGACCCGTTCGTCGCCGCGCGCTACCACTCACTGGTGGTGGACCGGGCGAGCCTCCCGGACTGCCTGGAGGTCTCGGCCTGGTGCGGCGACCTGGTGATGGGCCTGCGCCACCGGGAACATCCGTGGCTGGAGGGCATCCAGTTCCATCCCGAGTCCTTCCTCACGCCGCATGGGAATGAGCTGCTCGCCCGGTTCCTGGAGGCGCGCATCGGATGAGGGACACGGTCGCGGTGAATGGAGAGGTGCGACGATTGGAGGAGCTGCGGCTCCAGGACTTCCTCCAGTCCTACTTCTTCGGCGCGGGCTTCTTCGAGACGTTCCTCGTCACCGGAGGCGCACCGATGTTCCTCGAGCGGCACCTCGCGCGGCTGCGGTCGAGCCTCGCGGCCCATGCGGACAGCGTGCGCGCACCGCCTCCGGAGGTGCTCATCGCCGGCTCCGTACGCGATGCGCTGCGCCGATGCCTGGAGGCGGATCCCCACCTGGGGCCGGGCTTCACCGGAATCGGCAAACTGGTGGCGGGAGATGGCCGGCTGCTCCTGTCCTTCCGCGACCTGGCACCCCAACACGAGCGCACCCTGCGCGAGGGGTGTGTCCTCGACGAGTTGGAGGACCGCGGCTACCGCCGGGGCGACCCCACCCTGAATCACAAGAGCATCTCGTACCTCCGGCAGTACGTACACCTCGGGCGAGGGACCGTCTTCGCCAATGAGGCCGGAGAGCTCTGCGAGGTTCCGAATGGGAACCTGTTCTTCCTCGTGGGTGACTCGGTGGTGACCCCGCCGCTGGAGGCTCCATGCCTCCCGGGCATCATCCGCTCCGTGCTGCTGGAGGAAGGACGGCTGGGGGGAATGCCCGTCGTCGAGCGCCCGATGAAACGCGAGGGACTCGAGGACGTGAGCGGCTGCGTTCTCACCAACTCCGTCAGTCTCGCGCTGGCAGTGCCGCGATTGCTCGGGCGGGAGTTGCCCGGAAGCCACGCACTGGCCGAGCACGCTCGCGCCGTGGTGCGGGAGCACGCGCGGCGCGAAGACTGAAGACACTCACCGTGGCTTTCCCGCCGGCGCCGACGGGATGGCGCGGAAGCCAAGACCCTGCTCCACCTCGGCCTCCGTGAGCAGTCTCCAGGCGCCCTCCGGTACGTCCAGGAGCAGCTCGCCCACGGCCTCACGGTGCAGCGTCCGCACCGGATGCCCCACCGCCGCCAGCATCCGCTTCACCTGGTGGTGCCGCCCTTCGGTGAGCACCAACTCGACTCGGCTGGGGGCCAGCAACCGGGCACCCGCTGGCCGGGCCGGTCCGTCCTCCAAGAGGATGCCCTCGCGCAGCCGCTGAAGGGACTCCTCCGAGGGCTGCCCCTCGACCTCCGCCACGTACCGCTTGGACACGTGGGTCTCCGGAGAGGTCGCGTGCGCCACCAGGCGCTCCTCGTTGGTGAAGAGCAGCAGGCCCGTGGTGTCCCGATCCAACCGCCCCACCGCGTACCACTCATAGCCTCGCAACTCCGGGGTCAGCACCGCCCTCAGCCGCTCGAAGACGGTGCCGATGCCCTCGGGGTCGCTCCCGTGCACCACCACGCCCGCGGGCTTGTGGAACATCAAGGCCAGCGTCCGCGCCTCCAGCGCACGTGGCTGTCCATCCACCCTCACCGCGCTCCCCGAGTGCACCGGTGCGAACGGGTCCCGCTCCACGTGCCCGTCCAGCTCCACCCGCCCCTCACGGAGGGCCTGCTCCGCCTCGGCCCGGGACATCACTCCCGCCCGTCCCAGTGCGCGCACCAGCCAGTCCGCGCGGCTCCCCTCCGGTACCGGCTCCTTGCGCCGGCGCGCGGCCTCCAACCACCGCGGTGTCTTCGGCTTCCTCGCCATCAGTGCCTCCACTCCCGGCTCATCCGCGCTCCATTCCTATTCCCCACGCCGCCGCACCTTCCTCCGCCGCCTGCTCCGCGAGCAATTCCCCTCTCGTCCCTGGGGCTTGCCTGAGCGTGCCTACCTTGAGCCATGCAACGTTTCCAACCGACTCGGAGGAGACCGCATGGCCACCGTCACTCAAGGAGGCATCCAGGGTTCCAGCTTCACCGGCACCGGCACGAACCTCGGAAGCCATGACGTATCCGCCCGCGACTCGAGTCCCAGTATCGCGGCACAAGGCAAGGAGCAGGTGAAGCACTTCACCGGCGCGACCCGGGATCGCGTCTACCAGCAGGTGGACAACAGGAAGGATGAGCTCATCAAGGGACTCAACGGCTTCGCCTCCACCCTGGAGGATGCCTCCCAGAACGCCGAGGGCCTCTCGCAGCAGGTGCTGGATGGCGCCGTGGGTTACCTCCGCAGGTTCTCGGATCGCATCGAGAACGGCTCCACCGAAGACCTGGTGCGGGATGCGAAACAGTTCGTCCGCGAGCGGCCCGGCCCCTTCTTCGCCGGCTGCATCGCCGTGGGCTTCCTCGCTGCTCGATTCCTGAAGGATTAGGGAGGCCGCGATGCAACCGGGCAATCCAGAGACTCGCAGAAGCTACGGCTCCGAGGACCGCACCATTCCGGGCGACGGCATGTCGGGACGCGCCTTCGGCTCGATCATGGGCGAGTTCTTCGACCAGGCCAAACGGCTGATTCGCGCGGAGCTCACCCTCGCGAAGACCGAGCTGCGCCAGGAGCTGACGAAGTTCAAGGCAGGTGGCGTGATGTTGGGCCTGGGCGGGGCGCTGCTCTTCATCGGCGGCATCGCCTTCATGCTCTTCGCCTGCTACGTGCTGGCGCTGGTGATGCCCTTCTGGCTCGCGGCGTTCATCGTCGCGGTGGGCTTCCTCGGCATCGGCGCGGGCATCGCCTACCTGGGCGTCCGGCGCATGAAAGAGCTCCACGCACCCAACAAGACGATCCAGACCCTCAAGGAGGACGGGCAATGGGCGACCAGGACGTTCCAATCCATGAAATCTCAGATGCAAGGGCACGCATGAGCGAGCTCGCTGATGAGTTCGCCCGCCGCCTGGAGCCCGGGTACGTCAAGGCGATGGCCGCGGACAAGGCCACGGAGCTCAAGGAGCAGGCCCGCGAGCTGGCCACGGAAAAGGCAGCAGAACTGAAGACGCATGCCAAGGAGGCGGTGATGCGCAGGACTCATGAAATCAAGGAGCGAGCGGACACGCCCAGGGGCTGGCGCCTGCTCGGGGCGATCATCGGTGCCAGCGTGGGCTCGGTGCTGATGAAGAAGGCCTTCGCCGCACGCCGCGGGTCCGACTGGAGCATGTCCTCCGAGCGCCGCCGCATGTACGGCGAGTATGACGAGGAGCTCCCGGCGCTGGTGCCCTCTCCCGATGGGGGTCTCATGCGGCCCACGAGGGACAGTTCGCTAAAGGACCGCACCTCCGAGACCCTGGACATGGCGAAGGAGAAGGCCTCCGAGCTGAAGTACCGGGCCTCGGACTGGTACGACACCGTGTCCGACAATCCGGTGCTGCTGGCGATCGGCGGCCTCGCGATTGGCGCGCTGTGCGCCAGCTTCATCCCGGTGAGCAACCGCGAGCGCCAGCTCTTCGAGCCCGCCAAGAGCAGGGTGAAGGAGCGCATCTCCGAGCTCGGGGAACAGCTCGAGAGCAGCCTCTCGGGTCAGCCGGGAGCCGTGAGCAGCGAGGAGGAGGAGGAGGTCCAGGCCTCCGCCGCCTCGGAGAGCGAGAGGGAGCGAGGCACCATCCCCCCGCTGCCACCGCTCGAGGACTTCACGTCCATCCACTGAGCAGGTGCGATGAAGAATGAGGCACACGAGGCCGGACGGGGCGACACGCGCCTCGGCCGGCCTCGCACTATCCACCGTTCGCCGCAGCCGGGGCGAGCGCCCGCCACTCGTGGTCGAGGATGGCGTAGATGAGGGAGTCGCACCACTCGCCCTTGAGGAACATGCTCTCGCGGAAGTGCCCCTCCTTGCGCATGCCCAGCTTCTCCATCACGCGGAAGGAGGCGGGGTTGCGCGGGTCGCAGTCGGCCCACACGCGGTGCAGCCCGAGCGTCCCGAAGGCGAAGTCCACGACCGCCCGCGCCGCCTCGGGGATGTAGCCCCTTCCCCACTGGGAGCGGTCGAGGATGTACCAGAGGGTGGCCTCGCGCTGCTCGGGATCCGTGATGCGCATGCCACAGCGCCCGATGAGCCGGTGGCTGTCGCGCAGCACCACGGCGAAGTCGTAGACGTGACGGGGCGTCTCGCGCGCCTGGGCCATCACCTTGAGGATGTAGGCCCGGCTCTCCTCGGGGGTGCGGACGTCATGGGACTGGTAGCGCACCACCTCGGGGTCGGACTCGTAGGGGTGGGTGAAGCGCCAGTCCTCCTCCTCGAACTCGCGCAGCAACAGGCGGGGCGTGGTCAGCGGCGTGGTGAACAGCATGACGGTCAGGACTCCTGGCCCGGCGTACCGGGGAAGAAGGGGTGGGCCTTGCCCTGCTCGTCCACGAAGGAGAAGTCCTGCAAGCGCACGGCGTCCGGGGCCTCCGGGTGCTGGCGAGCCTCCACGAGCCGCGCGTAGGACAGGGTAGCGATGTCGTCTTCCTTCGCGCCGGCGAGCGCGAGGAATCCGGGACGGCTCTCCCCGTCACGCAGCAGCGTGGGCCGGTGCCCCTTGAAGTCGATGGCGGTGGACACTCGCTGGAGGGCGGCGTGGGCCTGGGCGAGTTGCTTCGCGGTGCGCATGCGGAGGGCAACTTCCTCACGGGTCTGGCAGGTGCCGTCCACGTGGACGGAGACCCACAGGGTGTCCTGACGGGTGGAGAAGACGAGAACGCGGCTCTTGGGCAGCTCGCGGGAGAGGGCATCGGCGGCCTCCCCGGCGGCCTCGCCCTCGACGTGGGGCCACAGCCGCAGCGCCTTGCCGGGTCCGGCGGCGAGGAAGGCCGGCAACCGGCGAGAGCCGAGCCAGCGCTGCACCTTGGTGCGCGCCGCTCCCAACACGATGAATCCCTGCGCGGAGTCACTCATGGCCGCAAGAGCACGGCGGCGCGGCGATTCCGTCAAGGAGAAAGCAGGCGGACGGACAGGCCACAGGCCGGACGCCGGAGGGAGGACGGGCACGCGCTGCCTTCACGGAGGCTTCGTTTGACTCCTCCCGGGCGCCTCTGCCATGTGCGGCGCGTGATCCCCGCAGAACAGCTCGTCGCGCTCCAGCCGCCTCCTCCAGGGCCGGCGGTGGCGTTCACGCTGCGCCTCGGACAGGCGCTGCACCAACATGGCACTCCCGCCCACCGGCTGGAGGAGCAGATGCGCCTGGTGTCGCAACGGCTCGGACTCGAGGCCCGCTTCTTCTCCACTCCCACCTCCATCTTCGCCTCCTTCGGTCCTCCCGAGGCCCTTCAGACCTGCCTCATCCGCGTGGAGCCCGGGGAGATGGACCTCGGGCGGCTGGCGAGCCTCGATGCGCTGGCGGACTCGGTCATCCGCGGCGAGCTCTCCCCCCAGGAGGGCGCCACGCGAGTGGAGGCCGTCCTCGCCGAGCCTCCTCGCTACGGCAATGCCCTCCACCTGCTGTGCTGGGCCCTGGCCGCCTCGGGGGGCGCCCGGCTCTTCGGCGGCGGCCCTCGGGAGATGGGCGCGGCGGCGCTGATCAGCCTCCTCATCGGAGGGCTGGACCTGTGGACGCGGCGGCAGCCCTCGAGGGTCTGGGTGCTGGAGCCGGTGGCCGCCATCCTCTCCTCGGCGCTGGCGGTGGTGGCGGCGAGCCTCGTGGGCCCGCTGTCGGTGCAGATCGTCACGCTGGCGGGCCTCATCGTGCTGCTGCCCGGCCTCAGCCTGACGGTGGCCATCAACGAGCTCGCCACGCGCAACCTCATCTCCGGCACGTCCCGGCTCACGGGCGCCGCGCTGGTGTTCCTGGAGCTCGGCTTCGGCGTGGCGCTCGGCACCCGGCTCACGGAGTGGTTCCCGCTGCCCGCGAAGCTCGGCCCGATTCCCACGCTCCCGGCGTGGACGGAGCCCCTCTCGCTGATGCTGATGATGTTCGGGGTGAGCATCCTCTTCCGCGCCCGGCCTCGTGACTGGGGATGGATCGCCGTCGCCGGAGGGCTGGCCTATGCGGGCTCGCGCCTGGGCGCCCAGGTGCTGGGACCGCAGCTCGGCGCGTTCCTCGGAGCGCTCATCGTCGGGATGGCCACCAACCTGCTCTCGCGCCTGCGCAACCGCCCGACCGTCATCACCCTGGTGCCCGCCATCATGCTGCTGGTGCCGGGCAGCGTCGGGTTCCGCAGCATGGAGTCCCTGCTCGCCCGGGATGTGCTCGCGGGCGTGGACACCGCCTTCTCCATGCTCATGGTGGCCGTGGCCCTGGTGGCGGGGCTCCTGTTTGCCAACGCCCTCGTCCAGCCGCGCAAGGTGCTCTGAGCCACTCGCCCTCCGCCCGGCCCTGGGCTTGACCGCCCGCCTCCCTTCTGGCATCTTGATTTTGAAAACGAGAATCAGAATCAATTTCAACTTTCAAGCAGAGCGCCGAGGAGCACCCCATGCCGACCCCCTCTTGCTGCCGCACCCTCCTGGCTCGCACCCCCAGCGCGGAGGTGGCGCGCTGCACCTGCGGACACATCCACGTGAGCCTCGGGCCGGTGACGATCCGCATGGATGAGGGCACGCTGCACGCGACCTGGCACACGCTGGGAGACGCCCTGCGGGCGTTGTCCGAGGCGCCCCCGAGCCCGCCCGAACCCGCGACCGCCACCGGAGGGTGGAAGCAATGAGCACGTTGACGGAGCTGCTGCGGCGGGCCACCGCCGACGAGGTGCAGGCGGTGACACGCACGGCCTTCGCCGGGCGGCTCGCGCGAGGAGAGCTGGCGCGCGCGGACTACGTGCGGTGGCTGTCCTGCCTCCAGGCCATCTACGCGGAGCTGGAGTGGGCGCTGCAGTGGAACATCCGGCATCCGGCGGTGGGCCCCCTCTGCCTGCCCGAGCTGTGGCGCAACGAGCTGTTGCAGGATGACCTGCGCACGCTGCTCGGCCCGGGCTGGTATTCGAGCGCACCGCGCCAGGACGCGGCGTCCTACGTGGAGAGGCTCGGTGTGCTGTGCGACGAGGCCCCCGGACTTCTCGCCGCGCATGCCTGGGTGCTCTACGCCACGAACCTGCCCGGAGCCGGGCAGACGGGCACCGGGATGACTCGAGCGCTCGGGTTGAAGGGGAACGCGGGAACGGTCTTCCTCCGGTACGCCACCCACCTGGACGGAGAGGCCTACCGGGCGCACCTGCTCGACATGCTCGACCAGAGGCCCCTGGATGGGAAGGCCCGCGAGGCGCTCGCCCACGAGGCCCGACGCGCCGTGCGCGAAGTGCACACCCTCTTCGAGACACTGGGCCGGCAGCTCACGCTCGTCCAGGCGCGGCGCGAGAGCACCAGGCCGGGAAGCTGGCTGCCTCGACTGCTGGTGCCGGCGAGAGGGATGTCCTGAGCACCCGGGTGCATCCTCCACACGCGGCTGGGCACGGCAGGCACATCAATGAAGAGGCTGTCCGAGGGAGTCGAGGACGGGGCGTCGCGTGGGGAGGGTGCGGTGCTCGTGATCGTAGAAGCACTCGGGACCGAGCAGGGAAATGAGCTCGCGCTCGCGGGCGATGCCTGTCTCCGTGCCGGCGTCGGTGGGCAGTTCGTAGGGTTGGACGAGGACGATGTCCTCACCCAATCGCTTGTGGCACTCGGTGGGCAGTGCAGCAAAGCGCTGCCCAAACATGCGAACGAACGGAGGCCCATAGAAGTTGCGCCAGACGAGTCCCGGAAGTCCCTCGCTGTAGTCGCGCACGGTGAACTCGTCTTCCGAGTAGGTGAACGCCCCTTCCTCCGTGGGAATGCTCTTGTGGACGCGCCGCCGTTGCTTGCCTTCGATATCCTTTTCCAGTCCGGCCAGGGCGAGGGGCGATTGAACGAGACGCATGAGTTCCGCCACCTGCGGCGCAAAGGATTCACGCCAGGTGGCTTTCGCGGCGGTGCTGACCGACGTCATCCAGGAAATGGAGCCCGCATAGGTGAATGGTGAGCTGGGAAGTATGGGCGAGAACCAGATGAAGGTTCGATCCGTCCTGGCTGCGACGCACAGGCTCCTGTGCTCCTCGTAATGGGCGACGAGCGGAGCGAGGTCGATGCGGCTCGGCTCGATGGCTTTATCGAGTGCAGCGGAACCGTAACGCCGGGGCTCGAACCATCTGTATTTGAGGAGAATGAGGTCGAGGAATTCTCGCACGACCTCACCCGAGGGACGCCAAGGAGGGAGATCTATCTGGAGATCGAGGTATTTGACGGGCATGTATCACTTGGAATCAAAGAGCAAGGTTGTAGCGAAACGCCAACCGGAGATGTGTACAGGAGCGCGTCATGGGTAATACCTCACGCGAGCACTACCGAGCTTTTCCAAGGCCCGCAACCGTTTGAGAAGTGAGCCTGAAAGAAGCGTAGGACCATCGGCGTGCTGGGAAGAGCGAACCCAGAGTTCGAGGTGTCCACCGTATTTCTCCACATACTCAATCATGGCTTTGAGGTTGCCAGAGAGGGACAACTCCTTGCGCGCCTTGGCCTCGACAAAGGGGTAGGGCTGACCCCACACCAACTCCGCTGGAGTCCCCTTCACTGAATCGGCAACGAAGCCCTGCGCGCCGCTGCCCGGTGGCGGCATCATCATCGCGGTGTTGCGCTCGTACTTGTGGGTTTGGAGGATGGCGTCCTCGAAGGCGTTACCCGCCGGTTTGTTCTTGAGGATAGTCTCGTACAGGCGCTCCCAGTCCGCGTCCGGCTGGAAGGAGAAGCGGCGGTATTTCTCCGGGTGCCGGAACTGGTAGTCCACCCAGCGCTGCGCCTTGTGCGCTCGAGTGCCAGGCAGCAGCCGACTACCATCCGGCAGTATTCGCACGCCCAGCAGCGGCACCTTCTGGCTCGCCCGCAGAGCCTTGGCCGCCTCGCGCAGCGGCGCTTCCAGCCCGTGTGCCACCCGGTTGAGGAATCGCACTTCCTCCTCGGTGAAGGTGTGACCCCGGGAAGCCGCCGCCAGCAGGCGTTCAATCTCCTTCGCGTCCGCGGGCGACAGGTGCGAGGCCACGCGTGAGAGCACCTCCACCTCGTCCAGGCCTCGGCCCGTGAGTAGCGCCAGCCTCTCGGCGCCCTCTCCACCGGCCTTTAGCAGCACGGTGCCCGTCACGAAGGGCACCAGCACCCCCAGCGCGCACACCAGGCGCTCGTTGCGTGTGAGGGGGCGGTCGGTGAAGCTCCGGCCGGTAACCGCCGCCCGCGCGTCCACCACCTCGCCCGACCCCGGCAGCAGACCCACCGCCAGTTCCAGCAACAGCTCCTCCGAGGTGTACACCTCCGGGTCGAACGCTTCGTTGTAGTCCAGGTGCACCGGTGCCACCCGGCCCAACTGCACCGCCGTGGCCAGGGCGGAGCGGCTCGCCAGCACGTAGAGCGCCACCTCCTCGGGCGTGCGCTTCAGAAAGTCCGGGTCTTCCGTGTGCGCGTAGGCCCACGCCAGCGTGGCGTTGCCCAGGGCTCGCAGCGATTGCTCTCTCAGGGGCGACTCGCTCAGCAGGTAGCCCGGCGCCACCCGGCGCGGAGGAGGCAGGTATGTCTCCAGCAGCTCGCGTCCCCAGGTCTCGTACTCGGCCAGCTTGCGCTGCACAGCCTGCCAGCGCACCTCGCGCTGCCGCTCCTCCGCCAACAGTTCCACATACCGCGCCAGGGGAGAGGGAGCCTTCTCCAGCACCGCCTCCAGTTGCAGCAGCACCCACGCATCCAGCCTCTTCAGCGCCGACAGGCCCTCTCGGCGCTCCGCCTCGGAGAGGCCAGGGGCCTGGAGCTTCTCCCGCTGGTGGCGCAGGAAGACCTCGTAAGGGGCCTGGAGCAACCTGGCCGAGAGCACCGGGCCCGTGGACTCCACCTCCTCCCTCCACATGCTCTCGCTCCGCCTCAGCGTCAGCACTACCTCGCCCTGCTGGCCACGCACGTACCGGTACAGCGCCCACTCCAGCAGGGTGCGGAAGCTCTCCGCCTCCACCTCGCCAACCTCCGGGCCTGTCCCCTCGTATTGGCGAATGCCGAGCAGCCGTACCCGTTCGCCCTCCACTCGCAAGGCGAGCGCCAGCCATGCACCCGCCCGCTTCAGCCCGCGCGCCGCCGCCCTGGTCTGGGCGATCACCTCCTGCGTCCCCTCCAACACCTCGGCGCCAGCTCTTGCCGAGGGCCTCGTGCCCAGACCCGCCTCGCTGGTGAATGGGCGCGGAGGGCCCTGGCCCGGAGACCCCATGCCGAGTTCCAGGCGCTGGCTCGAGCCGACATCCGTGTAGCTCCGGCACGCGGCGACTGCGGCCAGCAGCAAGACAAAGAGGAAGGAGGGAGTCCTCATGACGAGGTGGGGGAAGCGCAGTCTACAAGCACTCGAGCAGTAACGTCTCCGCCCGCTCCCCGGAGTCACAGGGAGCGCACGAGCCGCTTCATCTCGAGCCTTTCAAACGAGCTCACCCGCCTCGCGCCACCTCCACCGCGCGCAGGATCGCCTCCGGCGTCGCGGGCGAGGCCAGCTCCACGGGCGTGCGCGGCTGCCCGAAGGCGGCAACCGCGTGCCGCAGCGCCGTCACCGCGCCGATGGCCAGCATGAACGGCGGCTCTCCCACCGCCTTGCTTCCGTGGATGCTGTTGTCCTGGGGCGCACGCTCCAGCAGGGCGACCCGGAAGTCCTCGGGCGCGTCCCCCACCGCCGGAATCTTGTACGTGTCCGGCGAGTGCGTGACGAGCCGTCCCTTCGCGTCGAACAGCACCTCCTCGCACGTGAGCCACCCCAGGCCCTGGATGAAGCCACCCTCCACCTGGCCCAGGTCCACGCTCGGCACGAGCGAGGTCCCCACATCGTGGAGGATGTCCACTCGCCGCACCCGGTGCTCGCCCGTAAGGCCGCTCACCTCCACCTCCACCACGGCGGCGCCGAAGGCGTAGTAGTGGAAGGGCTTCCCTCGTCCGGCCACCCGGTCGTACGAGATGTCCGGCGTGCGGTAGTAGCCCGTGGCCGACAGCGACACCTGCGCCAGGTACGCGGCATGCACCACCTCGGCGAAGGTCACCGAGCGCTCGGAGCGGGCGGGAAGGAAGACGCGGCCCCCCGCGAAGGCGAGCGCATCGGCCTCTCCGCCGCGCTCGAGTTGCAGCAGCCGCGCCGCCACCGGGCGCAACCGGTCCCGGAGCACCTCGCACGCCTGCTTCACCGCCTGGCCGTTGAGATCCGAGCCGCTGGAGGCGGCCGTGGCCGAGGTGTTGGGCACCTTGTCCGTGGCGGTGTGCATCACCCGGATGCGCTCGGGGGGCACACCCAGCTCGTGGGCGCACACGGCCCGCATCTTGGTGTGCAGTCCCTGCCCCATCTCCGTGCCGCCGTGATTGAGCTGCACGGTGCCGTCCGTGTACACGACCACCAGGGCCCCGGCCTGGTTGAGGAAGCTCGTGGTGAAGGAGATGCCGAACTTCACCGGCTGGAAGCCCAGGCCCCGCTTCGTCCACCGTGAGGAGGCATTGAAGGCGTCGATTTCCGCGCGGCGCCGGGTGTAGTCGCTGGAGGCCATCAACTCCGCGTGGATGCGCGGCAGGCGGTTGCCCTCCACGGCCTGTCCGTACGGGGTGAGGTTCCCGGGGGCGTCCCGGTAGTAGTTGCGCTCGCGCACCACGGCCGGATCCAACCCGAGCCGCTCGGCGGCATGGTTGAGCACCTCCTCCATCACGTACATGCCCTGGGGCCCGCCGAAGCCGCGGAAGGCCGTGTTGGAGGGCAGGTTCGTCCGGGCCACCCGGCCGGTGAACTGCAAGGCCGGGATGAAGTACGCGTTGTCGAGGTGGAAGAGGGCCCGGTCCAGGATGGCGTGCGACAGGTCCGTGCTCCACCCGCCGTCGGAGAACAGCTCGACCTTCAGCGCGAGCAGCCGTCCCTCCGTGTCGAGCCCGGCTTCATAGCGGCCCCAGAAGGGGTGGCGCTTGCCCGTGAAGGCCATGTCCTGATCCCGGTTGAGCCACACCTTCACCGGCCGCCCGGTCGCATGTGCCCCCAGGGCCGCCAGGGCCGCGAACGGTGCCGCCTGGGTCTCCTTGCCACCGAAGCCGCCTCCCATGCGCGGCACCTCCACCACCACCTGGTGCCGCCCCGTCCCCAGCACCTCGGCCACGATGGCCTGGACCTCCGACGGGTGCTGGGTGGAGCTCCACAGGTGCACCGTGCCGTCCTCCCCGGGCACCGCCAGCGACACCTGCGTCTCCAGGTAGAAGTGGTCCTGTCCGCCCGTCATGCACTCGCCAGAGAGGCGCACCGGCGCGGCGGCGAGCTCGGCATCCGGCTCTCCCCGGCCGATGACGTGCGGGGTGGTGAGGAAGGAGCCCGCCTTCACCGCCTCCTTCAGCGACAGGAGCGCGGGCAACGGCTCGTACTCCACCTCCACCAGCGCGGCGGCACGGCGAGCCAGGGCGGCGCTCTCCGCCAGCACCAGCGCCACTGTCTGTCCCTGGAAGTGAACCTCGCCCTCGGCCAGCAGGGGCTCGTCGTGGATGACGGGGCCGACCTGGTTCTCCCCGGGGATGTCCTCGGCGAAGAACACGGCGTGGACTCCGGGCAGGGCCCGGGCGCGCGAGGCGTCCCTGCGCAGCAGGCGCGCATGCGCGTGTGGCGACGTGACGAGGTGCCCCACCAACATCCCCGGCGGTTCGGGCATGTCGTCCACGTAGACGGCCTCGCCACTGGTGTGCTTCAGGCCGCTCTCGTGCGGGGCCGGGGCATGCAGGGGCGAACGGGAGGGCTCGGACTGCTGGGCGCGGACGGAATCGGGAGAAGAAGGAAGCGTGCTCATCCGGGTCACCTCACCTGCACCGTGGCCGAGTGCTGCTCCGCGAGCCGGGGCATCGGCTCCGCGAGCGTCTCGTGGAAGAAGCCGCGCAGGAGGTTCTTCGCCACCCTCCCCCGGTACCAGGCCGAGCCTCGATGGTCGGAGAGCGGCTTGAAGTCCTCGTCCAGCCTGGCCAGCGCCTCCTCCACCGTCGCCTCCGTCCAGGGCCGGCCCACCAGCGCGGACTCGGTGTGCCGGGCTCGCGCCGGGGTCGCAGCCATGCCTCCGTAGGCCAGCCGCGCCTCGGCCACCTTCCCCTCACCGTCCACCACCACGCGGAAGCCCGCGGCCACGGCGCTGATGTCCAGCTCGCGCCGCTTGGACACCTTGTAGGCCAGCGCCCTCGCCCCGGATGGCTGCGCCGGCACGTCCACGAAGGCCAGCATCTCTCCGCGCCCGAGCGCCGTGCGCCGGTAGCCCTGGAAGAAGTCCTCCAGCGGCATCCGCCGCTCTCCCGCCCGCGAGCGCAGCACCACCTCGGCCCCCAGCGCGAGCAGCACCGGCGCCAGGTCTCCAATGGGCGAGGCGTTGCACAGGTTGCCGCCCACCGTCGCGCGGTTCTTGATCTGCCGCGAGCCGAAGTAGCGCAGCATCCGCTCCAGGGGCGGGCACGCGGCGCGCGCGTAGTCCTCCAGGTCCGTCAGCCGCACCGTGGCGCCCAGGCGGTGCCCACCGCCGCGAGGCTCCAGCACGCGCAGCTCGGACAGCCCCTCCAGCGACACCAGCAGCGGCGGCTCCGCGTAGCGCTTCGTCACCTCCAGCGACAGGTCCGTCCCGCCCACCACGAAGCGGGCCTCCGGGTGCTTCTCCAGCACGTCCCAGAGGGCCTCCTGCGAGCCGGGGGTGAAGAAGCGTTGGGTGCCGGACGCATACGCCAGGTCCATGGGCTCGGGCCGCGTCTCCGAGAGCGCCCGGGCGAAGCGATCCTGGGGACGCAGGCCGGCCACCTGCTTCGCGGCGTCGCGGATGGGCCGGTAGCCGGTACAGCGACAGAGGTTGCCGCACATCTGCGCGTCCAGCTTCCAGGGCTCGTCCAGGTCGCGGCGGTGACAGGCCTCCAGCATCGCCATGGTGACGCCCGGGGTGCAGTAGCCGCACTGCGAGCCGAGCTCGCGCGCCAGCGTCTGCTGGACGACGTGGTACTTCCCGCCCTCCTTGAGCGCCTCCACCGTGTACACACGCTTGCCCTGCACCATGGGCAGCAGCACGAGGCACGCATTCACCGCGCGCAGGGTGGGCGTCCCCTGGCCATCGTGCTCCAGCACCGCGACGGAGCAGGCTCCGCAATCGCCCTCGGCGCAGCCCTCCTTGGTGCCGGTCAGGTGCGCCCTGTCCCGCAGGTAGCGCAGCAGGGTCGTGGTGGGAGAGAGCCCCGTCTCCTCGACGGGCCGGTCATTCAGGAAGAAGCGCAGACGTTCCATGGACCTCCCCCGGTCCATCCATACGGGACGGCCGGAGGAGCCAGCGTACTACGGCCCGAGCCAGGGGTGCTGCCTCTCCAGGGAGGCCGGGGAGTGCCCACCTCCGGACGCTTCAGCCGCGCATGGTGAGGAGGGCCACCAGGGAGACGAGGAAGTAGGGCACCAGGCCCGCGGCGCCCGCGTAGTCCTTGGCCATGCGCTGGCCGAAGAAGAGGGCCACGAAGGAGAGTCCCGAGAGAGCCGCGCCCCACATGGCCACCCGCGCGCCGCCGGACAGCACCAGGGACACGGCCCCGGCCGCGCTCACCGCGCCAGAGGCCAGCTCCAACACCGTGAGGGTGGCCAGCAGCAGCGGCACCACGCCGCGCAGGTGGCTCTTGGCGAAATGTCCCGTGAGCCACCCCAGGTTGCCCTTCCAGTCGACCACCTTGTCCACGCCGGACTGGAGGAAGGTGATGGCCAGGAAGAGGGCGCACAGCACCTGGACGAGCCAGAGAGGGAAGAGGTTCGAGTCGAAAGGCGGCATGGGCGCGCACTCTACCCGCCCTGCCCGCTTCCCAAAGAACCGAGCAGCGGACTAAAGCGGGCAGACGGACGGCCCCCACCCCTTCCGGTCACCAGGGGGCGCCCCCATTGTCCATCCATGGCCTCTGAACAAGCCGCCCGGCGGGTCTTCATCGGGCTCATCCTGCTGTCCATCGCCCTGGTGCTGGTGGTTGCCTCGCCCTTCTTCGAGGCCTTCTTCCTGGCCGCGGTGCTCGCAGGAGCCTTCCAGGGCCTGCAGACGGGGTTGACGCGGCACCTGCACGGCAGAAGAGGGCTGGCGGCGGGCCTCATCTGCGTGGGCATCATCCTGGCCCTGCTGGTCCCCATCGCCGCCCTCACGGCCTTCATCATCTCCGAGGTGGCCAAGGGGGTGGAGTTCATCTCCACCACGGTGCAGCAGCGAGGGCTGGAAGGACTGCTGGCCTATGTCCCCGGCCCGATGCAGGGCCTCGTGGGGCGATGGCTGGACCGCTTCCAGACGGAGAGCGTCGGGCTCTGGCAGTTCCTGCAGCAGCACCTGAGCACGCAGGGCGCCGCCGCGGCCCAGACGGTGACCGGGGTGGTGGCCACCACGGGCACGGCGGTCTTCCAGGTGGCGATGATGCTCATCGCGCTCTACTTCCTGCTGGTGGACGGCGGACAGCTCGTCATGTGGCTGGAGAGCGTGTCCCCGCTCAAGCGCGGGCAGACGACGGAGCTGCTGACCGAGTTCCGCACCGTCACCAAATCCGTGCTGGTGTCCAGCATCGCCACCGCGGGTGTGCAGGCGCTGGCGGCCCTGGTGGGCTATCTCATCACCGGCGTGCCGGTGCCCGTCTTCTTCGCGGCGGTGACGTTCTTCTTCGCCCTCATCCCCGCCGTGGGCGCCGCCGTGGTGTGCGTGGCCGCCGCCGTGTTGCTGCTCGCCACCGGACATCCCGTGGCCGCGCTCGTACTGGCGCTCTGGGGCATCATCGTGGTGGGGCTCTCCGACAACGTCGTCAAGCCCCTGCTCGCCAGGCGCGGCATGCACATGCACGGCGCCATCGTCTTCTTCTCCCTGCTCGGCGGCCTGGCCGTCTTCGGCGCCATTGGCCTGCTGCTGGGGCCGCTCATCGTGGCCTTCTTCCTCACCGTGGTGCGCATCTACGAGCGCGACTACGGCCGGCCCTCGCCCCGCCCCGGAGACCCGGGCACTCCGCCGCAGGAGAAGCCCGTGCTGGCGGAGCCCACCGTGGCCGAGGGCGAGGAGTGGGAGGACGCTGGGTTCCACACGAATGGCGGTGGGGCGGAGAAGCCCCGCCACTGAGTTCCGGGGCCAGGGCGGGAGCCCTTCCTGGACTCCCGGGAGCAGCGCGCGCCCGGGAGCCCTCGCGAAGCGGGACTACGGCTGGACGCCGGCGCCGGTGATGCTGAGCGTGTAGCTGCTCGTCGCGCCCGAGTAGCCCACCACCTTCACGTAGTACGTGCCCGGAGCGCTGGCGGAGTAGGTCCCCACCTCCGGGTTGCTCGAGGTGTAGCCGCGCGCCGCGAACAGGTTCACGTCGTCCGCGGTGTACAGGTACCAGTCGAGATCCCCCACCCCGGGCATGGTGAGCTGCACCGTGACGACGCCCGGCGTGGTCACCGTGAACTTGAACCAGTCCACGTCCGTGCTGGTGGAGATGCTCCCCTTCACGCTGGTGCCCGCCCCCACCCGCCCGTTGGCCGTGGCCGCGGTCTCATTGGACTCGGTCTCCTGGGTGATGGCGGTCGACGTATCCGGAGGAGGCGTGGAGGTGGTGATGGAGAAGGCCGCGTTGCTGACATCCGTGACGGCCGTGTTGGCCGCGTCGCTCACCCGCACCTTCGCCGCCGAGCTCGCCGTGTCCGGCACCGTCCAGGTGTAGCTGCCCGCGGAGGCCGGCGTGCTGGCGGAGATGACGGTCCACGTGCTCCCGTCCAGCGTGTACTCGAGCTTCACGTTGGTCACGTTGCTCGCCGTCCAGGAGAGGGTGTGGCTGCTGCCGCCCACCCAGCTCTCCCCTCCGTTGGGCGCCACCACCGTGACGCTCCCCGTGGGCGGAGTCGTGTCATCCGCCGGGATGAGGAAGTCCTTGATGATGGCCATGTGCTGCATGTTCGAGGCATTGCTATCGCTCGACACCGCGGGGGAGATCTCCGAGATGGGCGAGTACACGCGCGTGTCCAGCACCAGGCCCGCGCTGAACGAGCTGGAGCCGATGACCGTGGCCGTCTGGTAGGCGCGCAGGCCCGAGTTCACCAGCACGTGGTCATACGGCTTGGAGCGGCTGGCGTTGGTGTTGACGTTGCCGTTGCGGTCCGCCGGATACGGGCTGCTCGTGGACACCACCTGGCTGAAGGTGGAGAAGAGGCTCTCGGAGCGGGTGTCGGAGTTGAAGTCACCGCCAATGGCCAGGAAGTCCCCCGCGGGGATGTTCGCCTGGATGCGCTGCACCAGGCTGTTCGCCTCGTTGTTGCGGGTGCCGGCACTCGAGGTGAGCAGGTGCACGCTCACCACCCAGAGATCCCTGGGGCCGGGGATGTCGATGCGCGCATAGGCGAAGTCGCGGTTGTCGACATACGGATCATCCCACTCGCCCGCGTCGAGGATGGGGTAGCGGCTGATGACGCCATTGGGGATCTGCGCCCCGCCCTCGCGGTAGTAATAGAAGTTCGTCCCGAAGGCGGTATCCACGAAGCTGCGGATGTCGGCGGCCGAGTTGCTGCCGTAGTTGAACTCCTGGATCATCACCACGTCCGGCTTCGTCCCCTGGAACATGCGGGTGCCTTCGCCCGGGTCGTAGCTCTGCTTGTTGCCGCTGGTGATGTTGGCGGCCATCAGCCGCACCCGGACGTCCGCGAGCGGAGCGCCGCTGGCGGACATGCCGTCATCCGAGGGTTCGCGCGAGTCCACGGGAATGCCCCCACCGCACGCGGCGAGGATCAGGGAGAGCAACGGAGCCAGCAGCCAGCGGCCAGCGCACTTCGAGGGACGGGACTCTTGCATCGGATACTTCCTGCCCGCGACCCGCGGGCGCTTGGGGGGGTGACGGCGCGCATCATCGCCCATCCGCCCCCCGCTGTCTCGCAGTCTCACTGTCAAATTCCAGCATGACTCGCCGCGGCAGCGGACAATGCGACGAAGAGGTAGCGAAGGGCTTTACCCAGTGTGACGAAACCGACGAAAGGCGCCCAGCGCACACCCACGAGGCCGGCGGCGAGCACGAAGACGTCTCCCACCACGGGGACCCACGCGAGGGCGAGCACCGGGGCGCCCCAGGTGGCCAGCCGCGCCTTGGCCCGCTCCAGCCGGGGACCCTCACTGGCGGTGCGGCGTTGAACCCAGCGCCCCAGGGGCCCCCCACCCCCGTGCGCCACCCAGCGTCCCAGGAGATAGACGGTGATGGCCCCGAGCACGTTGCCCACGGTGGCCACCACCACGGCCGGCGCCGGGGACACCCCTCCATAGATGAGCGCGGCGAGCACGGCCTCGGAGGGCGCCGGCAGCACCGAGCCGGCCACCACCGCCACGAGGAAGAGCCCCGGCAGTCCCCATTCGGCGAGCGTGGATGCGTCCGGCATCGTGACTCCCACTTTAAGACTTTCTGGGACACGTCATGGCAGACACGAACTCCCTGTACTCCCGGGAGGGCTGGCCGCCTGCCTGCCCATTCCTACCTTCCAGCTGACTCCTACCCCGTACCGAGGTCTCCCATGAAGCCGCTCCTCGCCCTCGTGGCCACGGGCGCCCTGCTTGCCAGCGGGCCCAGCCTGGCCCAGTCCACCAAGCACATCATGAGGCTCAGCGAGCTGCTCCTGCTGCCGCCGGTGTCCACCGTCACCAAGAACCAGACCACCACCGGCGAGTGGAAGGACCTGCTCCACACCACCCTGACGACGCAGCAGCCCAAGAACCTGGTGATGGTGGTGGCGCTCGAGGCCGGCCTGCACACGGACGCCCCGGCACCCACACCTACACGCGGCAGGCCCATCACCGGAGAGACCTCCTCGGCCCGAGGCACCCTGGAGCTGCGCCTCCTCGTGGATGGAGTCCAGGTGGCCCCAGGCCCGCTCATCCTCACCGAGAGCTCCCAGAACCAGATGACCCGCTTCGGAGACATGCTCGACAGCTGCTCGGACACGGACGGCGACGGCACCGTGCTCGCCAGCGAGTGCATCTTCACCGGCGAGGAGCAGCAGCGAGTGCTGGGCGCCATCGACCTGCACGCACTCTCCTTCGCCCTGGACGACATCGACACCGGCACCCACGATCTGCGCGTGCAGGCGCGCATCACCGTCACCAGCCAGGGCGCCAGCGGCTCGGCCTCGGCGGGCGCATGGCTCGGCCGCGGCTCCATCACCCTCGAGGAAGTCCGGCTGGTGAAGAGCTTCGACATCTCCGGGTGAGCCCAGATGAAGAACCTCGGACTGGCATGGCTCGTCGTGGGCCTCGCGGCCGGTGCCACCCCGAGGGGCTCGGCATCGCAGGGGTTCGAGAAAGTGGGCGAGGAGGTGATCATCCGCCTCGAATCGCCGCACCCGTACACGGCGGTGGAGCAGCGCGCCACCAACGGGGCACTCCACATCGACACGCTCACCCACCCCGGGGCCTCGTACATCGCCCCGCACTTCGCCACGCTCGAGCTGGAGGAGGGGGACTACCTGTTGGTCCGCTCGCCGGATGGCTCGCGCTCGTGGCGCTACGACAACTCGCACCCGGGCGCACGCGATGGCTTCTGGGGCATCCACATCCCCGGAGACACCGCCCTCATCGAGCTGCACGGCCCGATGACGAGACGCCAGGGGGTGCTCGGTGGGTACGGCTACCGCATCGACAAGTACGCACGGGGCTACAACGCGGGGGAGGCCGGCGCGAATGACATCCACCCCGAGGCCCTGTGCGGCGTGGACGACTCCGGCCCGGCCCGGTGCTACGAGAGCAGCGAGCCGCAGATCTACAAACACAGCCGGGCCGTGGCGCGCCTGCTCATCAACGGCACCACCGCCTGTACCGGCTGGCTCGTGGGCAACCAGGGCCACCTGCTGACGAACAACCACTGCATCAGCACGGACACGGACGCTCGGAACACCACCTACGAGCTCATGGCCGAGGGCGCCACCTGCTCGGCGAGCTGCGCTTCGTGGGGTGCATGCCCGGGCACGGTGGTTGCCGCCAGTGCCACGCTGGTGAAGACGGACGGCCCTCGGGACTACACGCTGGTGCGGCTGCCCACCAACCCCACGCCCACCCATGGCTTCCTCCAGCTTCGCCCCACCGGCGCGGTGGTGGACGAGCGCATCTATGTGCCGCAATACCCGGCGGCCTGGGGCAAGAGGATCGCAGTCACCTCCAGCGCCACGGCTGATGCCTCCGGCTACGCGGAGGTGTACAGCCTCAACGAGGTGGCGTGCCAGAGCGGCGGCCCCTCCGACGTGGGCTACTACGCGGACACCCAGGGAGGCTCGTCGGGCTCACCGGTGCTGGGCTACTCCGACCATCAGGTGGTGTCGCTGCACCACTGCGCCAACTGTCCCAACCGGGGCGTTCCCATCCAGGAGATCATCAACCACCTGGGCAGCAGCCTTCCCCCGTGCGCCCTGCGCAGCAGCACGTGCCCGGATCCATGGGGCGCCGGCGGCCCCCCTCCCCCACCGCCGGCCAACTCCTTCACCTACAGCGCCACCAACACCAACAGCGCCCAGCGGAACACGGTGAACAGAAGCCTCGCCCTCAACGCGGGGGACGTGGTGGAGGTGGGCACGTGCAACCTCTCGGGAGCGACCGCCCACGGCGACACCTACCTGCGCCTGTACGGAGGCGACGGCGTCCTGGCCGCCTACAGCGATGACGCCTGCGGCCTCTCGTCCTACTTCAAGTACACCGTGCCCACGGGCAGGAGCGGTACCTACGAAATCCGTGCCGGCTGCTACTCCAGCTTGAGCTGCGATGGCACCGTGGTGTGGAAGCGCAACGGCTCGCTCACGGGCCCGTAGCGCCCCCCGGGCGCCCTCCCGGCTCCCCTGCTGTCAGGTACAGGAGCCTTGCGGCCGGTACCTCGTCACAAAGAGGGGCGTGCTCGTTCATCCTCTGGGGACGCCGTCGCTTCGCGGCGCGACAGCCGCCCACCGGCGACGGTGGGCCCGGGGAGAGCGATGAGCACGGCATCGAGACGAAACTCGTGGAGCCGGCTCCAGGTCCGCCCGCTGGGGCTCCTGCTGAGCATGCTGCTCGCCCTGCTGCTGAGTGGCTGCCTGCCCACGCCCATCATCCACCAGTTCAGCACCACGCCACCGGTGGCCTGCCCGGGCGACGAGGTCACCCTCCGGTGGGAGACGAACGGGCCTGTCCGCATCGAGGCCACTCCCGAGGTCCCCACGCTCGGCAGGAAGCGCGACACGGGGACACAGAAGGTCACCATCAGCGGGCCCACACGCTTTCACCTGGAGGTCTACCGCGTCTTCGGCCTCAAGAAGGAGCTCACCGAGAGCGAGGTGCTCTCCCCGCCGAAGGACCTCGAGTACGGCGTCGTCGACGCCGAGGGCCAGAGTCACTTTACGTGCTCGACGCAGACAGGGGCCCTCGAGTCCTCCTTCCAACTGGACGACAGCCACATCTCGCCCAACGTCCGCGTCGGACAGGTGACGAACATGAACGTGCGCCCGCTGGTCATCAGCAAGGGCGACGTATCCGAGACGGTGGGAGAAGGCGCGAAGGCGCCGGGGTTCGAGGGACAACCCGCCCAGGGACTCTGGCGGCTGCGCGTCCCGCTCGACGAGGGCGAGAGCTGCGAGGACGCGCTCGAGTCGGTGGACGGCCGGTTGATCATCAAGTTCCAGCTCTCATGCCCGAGGTGAAGTCATGACCGCGCTCGACGAAATTCGAACGATCGTCATCCTGATGCTGGAGAACAGGTCGTTCGACCACATGCTCGGGCACCTGTCCCTGGAGCACCCGGAGTGGGATGTCGACGGGCTGAGAGACCCCGACACGAATCCGCGCTACGCCAACTTCTTCCAGCAGCGCTTCTTCCGGCCATTCCTCATCGGGGACGAGGCCTCGGTCATCCGAGACCCTCCGCACAGCCGCCACCTGGTACAGGTCCAGATGGCCCGGAGCGCCAGCGGCAAGAAGTACCGCATGTCTGGCTTCGTCGATGCCTATGTCCAATACACCCAGCACCAGGCCGAGCATCCGCCGCCGATGGGGTATTTCAATTCAGACGGGGCCTGGATGACGTCCTTCCTGGCCAGGGAGTACTGCGTCTGCGATCGCTGGTTCACGCCCCTGCCCTCGGACACGCAGCCCAACCGCTGCATGGCCTTCACCGGAACCACGCAGATCGATGACACGGGGTCGCGGCTCATCCCGTGCCAGGAGCATGTCTTCGATTGGCTGAACGACCACGGCGTGCGGTGGCGCGTCTACCATGACGGGCCGCCGTTCTTCCTGCTGTTCGGGAGGTTCCAGGAGCTGGTGGGATTGAAGTACCGCCCCATCAGCGAGCTCGCGAACGACATCCAACGCGAGCCCCCGGACGAAGCTCCGCAGGTCATCTTCATCGAGCCGCGCTACTTCGACTTCTTCTGGTCGGACGCGCCACCCAACTGCAACCATCCACTCGCCCGCGTCTGCAATGGCGAGATGCTCCTGCACCAGGTGTATACGGCGCTCACGAGCAACCCGGAGAAGTGGGCTCGGACGCTGTTCATCCACACCTATGACGAGCACGGTGGCTTCTTCGACCACGTGCCTCCCCTGCTCATCGACAACCTCATGCCTCCCCAGGCGAAGTACACGGAGCGATTCACGACGACCGGACCACGGGTTCCCGGATTGCTCGTGTCCCCCTGGGTGCGGCCGGGCAAGGCCTTCCACGGCAACCTCGACCACACGTCGATGCTCCAGCTGCTCGCCGAGAAGTTCGGGTCGGGTCCGGAGGACTACTCGGCCTCCGTCACCCACCGGAGGGCCCAGGGAATCCGAAGCCTGTCCGAGGCGCTCACCGATGTACCCCTCGTGCGGCCCCTCCCCCCCATGCGGGCGCCCCGGCCATGTCCCCCCGTGCCCTCGATGAAGCGGCAGCCCAAGGCCCCCAATGAGCGCGCCTTCCAGGAGGCGGCCCTGGAGTTGCTGAAGCACGAGGGGCCCATCGCGACCGGAGCGAAATACCCGGACCTCATCGGAGCCCCCCTGACGGAGACCCCCTGACGGCGCGACTACTCGAAGGAGAGCGTCGAGCCGCCGCTGAGCTCCTGCGAGAGCACCGAGGGCCGGCCGACGATGCGCACTTCACTGCCACCGGAGGCCGTGACGCGCAGGGTGTCCGAGACCCGCATCACCGCGGAGCCCCCACCACTGGAGTGGAGCGTGGCCTCACGGGCGCAGAGCTCGCGCGCCCGCAGGATGCTCCCGCCCGACATGTTGCTCGTCACCCGGGTGACACATCCCGCCAGCGTCACGTCCGCGCCTCCGCTCACGTCCATCGAGAAGGACTCGGTGGAGAGACCCCGAATCTTCACCGTGCCACCCCCGCTCGCGGCGAGTGAGAAGGACGCCGGAGCGACAGTGCCGCTCACGTCCACCGTGCCCCCACCCGAGCGGGTGAGGGACTCCAGGCCCGGCACCGTCACCTCCACACGCAGGGGGTTGGGAGAGGTCCAGCCCGCCACGTCCTCCGGACGGAAGTAGATCCGGAGAGCATTCGCGCCCACCTTCTCCGTCCGCATCAACGCCACCAGGTTGTCATCCCCCACCAGGCGCACCTTCCTCGGCTGGTTCGCGTCCACCACCACCGTGGCGTCGATGCCGTCGTTCACCTCGAGCGCCACGAAGTCCGGCGTCTGCCGCTCCTCCTCCACCTGATGGCCACTCCCCACCACCTGTGGCCCGAATCCACAGCCCGTGAAAGCCACCACCGCCGCCAGCGACAGCCCCACCCACAGTCCGCGAAATCCGACGTTCATGTTCCCACTCCCGAGTGTCCTGGCCGGTGACTCCGACCCCGGACGCTGAAACACCAGAGCCCTGTGGAACTGTCACCGGGCATGAAGAAAAGTCCCGGGCCTCCAGTCCCAGCGCGGGCCAGGGATAGATTCCCGGAATGCAGCGACTTCCCCCACCCGCCTTCGCGCTCCTCCTCGCCGCCCTGTGCGCTGTCGCCGTCTTGCCCGCCAGGGCCGCCACGCCCCAGTCCGAGGAGGCCCGCCACTCCATCGGCTTCCGCGTCCTCGAGCGCACCGACTCCTCTCGCGTCTCACCCCGCTTCCCCAAGGGACGACCGCTCCAGATTTCCCTCTGGTACCCGGCCGCATCCGCCTCCCCACCGCTCACGTATCGCGACTACTACCTCCTCTCCACCCGGGAGCTCTCCTTCGAACCCGTGGACAAGGCCGTGGATCGCGAGGCGATCGCGAAGTTCACGTCCTTCCTTGCCGCCGCGGGCGTGAAGGCCGAGGACGCCCAGACCTTCCTCGCGACGAAGATGCGCGCCTCGCGCAACGCCGCTCCGGTGCTCGGACGCTTTCCGCTCATCCTGATCGCCCAGGGCAACGACCAGTCCGCGCATGATCAGGCGTTCCTCGCCGAGTCCCTCGCCGCCCGCGGCTACGTGGTCGCGACCGTCCCCTCCCAGACGCGGCTCGGCAGCCCGATGACAGAGGAGCGCGAGATTCCCACCCAGGCGGAGGAGCAGGCCACGGACCTCGCCTTCACCCTCCGCGCGCTCCGCTCCGAGCCCCAGGTCCGCGCCTCCGGGAAGTACGGCCTCGTGGCCCACAGCTTCGGCGCGCGCTCGGCCCTCCTGCTGATGATGAGGGACTCCGATGCCGCGGCTCTGGTCAGCCTCGATGGCGGAATCGGAGGCAAGGCCGGCAAGGGCTGGCTCGAGAAGGCCCGGAGCTTCGACCGCGCGAAAGCAACGGCTCCCCTCCTCCACTTCTACGAGGTGGGTGACCGCTTCATGGTCCCCGACCACGAGATTCTCCGCTCGCTCGACCGCGCCAACCGTTGGCTCGTCAAGGTCGATGGGATGCGTCACGTCCACTTCACGAGCCTGGGCATCGCCGTCCGGAGCCTCCCGGCCCTCGCCGAGAAGACCTCCGCGGAGCCGCGCACCCCACGGGCCTGGGAGGCCGTTGCCGAAATGACCGCGAGCTTCCTGGAGCGCTTCATCGGAGATGACACCGACGCGCAGGCGGAACCCGGCCGCTGGACACCTCCGGC
Source organism: Vitiosangium sp. GDMCC 1.1324 (assembly GCF_003044305.1). Lineage (GTDB taxonomy): Bacteria > Myxococcota > Myxococcia > Myxococcales > Myxococcaceae > Archangium. The sequence continues at coordinate 168,118 of NZ_PZOX01000014.1, forward strand.
CTCGCCTCTCCTCCATCCAGAGAAACTGCCCGCCCTGCACCCTGGCGCCGGGGAATAAGGGACCGCATCGCGAAGGACGACGGGCGCGCCGCACCTTTCAGGGCGCTCCGGGTCTCAATTCCTGCTGCGTGGGGATGCGGATTAGCACACGCAGCGCCCTCAACCGATGGTACCCCACGGAATAGAGTTCGCTTCCGATGGCGACCACGGTCGGAGGCGGGGGCTCGGGCTGCATATTCAGCCAGGTGTCCGCCTCCTCCCGGGTCGCGAAGAACTGAAGGGGGCCCGAAGCCCGAGCGGAGTGGATGCTCTCCAGGTACTCCTCGAAACCATGGTGCTCCCCCACGTGCATCACGAAGTCGAGGGAGATTCTGGCGGCTCCGATGGCCTCGAGTTCCTGTGGCGAGGAAATACGCTGCTCCAATTCATGGAGGTGGAAGCAGGTCCACTTGAAGAAGTCGAAGAAACTGAAGCGCATGCCCTGGATCGGACTGGGTGGCGCCGTCTCATCTGCATTCCCAGGCTCGTCCTCATCCTCGGCGTCATCCATTTGCGCCAACTCCTCTCTGGAGGGAATGCGGAGCAACTTCCGGAAGTCAGGCTCGCGTATGTACGCGACGGTATAGAGCTCATTCAATGCTCCGATGATGGCTCCGTGGGGTGGCGAGGGGTGATTCCGCAGCCAGGTGTCTGCTTCTTCCTTCGTCGCGAAAGTGAGGACGGGAAGGAGCGGCGCGGTGTCGAAGCTCTCGAAAAACTCCTCAAACGCACCTGCCTCGCCCCTTCCTACGATGAAATGAAGCGTGGTCCTGGAGTTCTTGAGCGCATCATGTTGCTCCGAAGTGAATGCGTGTCGCTCCACCTGATGGAGCAAGGCCAGGGTGCTCTTGGTGAACTCAGAGCTCATTCAGGCGTTCCATTGGATGGTGGGGGCTCATTCCTTCTCAGACTGCCATGAGCGCCACGGGGACCAGGACAATCGCTCCCACACCAGCAGACATGGTCACAAATGCGACACCGGCGATGACGACTATCGTGCCCATGAGGAGTTCCTTCCGGTTTCGCCTCAGCCACTCAACTGCGTCACTCGCAGCAGGAAACAACAGGGCGTGTGAATTCTGGGATTCAAGACACTTTTCGAGTTCCATCAAACATTTCGTTGAGCAGAAGCGCCCCTTGCCGCCATCCTCCCTTTTGACATGACTAAGACTGGACGGGAGCCTGCGTTTCATACAGTTCCGATAGCAATCTATATTCTCCTGGTCACAATCCCTCGGGCGCTGTGAAGCGAGCACGATGTTTCCAGTCACATCACCAGTGTTGGAGAGGTGGCTATACAGAGGCAGGTCGAACTCAGTTGTTCGCAGCCATGAGTGGCTGACCCGACCATCCGGTTCCTCTTGGATGATGAGTACGAAGTCGGAGAGCTCTTCCACACTCGGGGGGCCAGAATGGCGAGTACTACCGCAGGAGACCAGCAGAAGGATTAGAATTGACGCGAACTGCCTATAACCGGCACAGGTTCTCATGTTGGTTGCGAAGTTCACCGGTGAGCATGGGAGTGACCATGCGGTGTGCCACAGACTGGTCTCGGAGCCAAGGCGCTCGACGGTGCTCATCCGCAATGACGATGAGCGCCCTCACGCCGCGGCGGCGTGGTCCAGCGAGCGCCATGTGCCCAGCGCCCACTCTTGCTCCTCTGGATCATCGAAGCTGACAACGCACAGCGCCCGATGCGCGCCGGACTCGCACAGCGCCGTGAGCCGGCAATCCCCCGGCTCCACGTGCAGCGTGGCCCGTCCACTCACCCGCTCACCATGGTGCTTGAGCTCGTACGGCACCTCCGCCTCGGGACCCGGAGCAATGCCTCGCACGTCCTCCAGCGGCACGAAGCGCACGCTGCGGCGGTGGTCTCTCGCCACCCAGCTCCCGTCCGCCAGGCGCGTCTCCGCCAGCGAGCCAGGGATTCGGATCTCCCAGCCCTCGGGCAGCGACACCTGCACCGAGCCACGCCGGTAGCCGATGAGCGGACCCGCGGGCGCAGCGATGGCCTGCCGGGACACCTCCTCCGCCAACGTGCCACCCAGGCCAAGGTACCCCAGCACCTGCTGCCACTCGCGCCACGGGTAGGGCAGCTCCGGCTCCTCGCGCCACGCCTGCTCCAGCAGCCGCGCCACGTCCCGGAAGAGGTGGCGCTCCTCCTCGAGCAGCGGCGGACGCCACACCATCTCCGTCCAGATACGGCTGAGCGCCCGGCCCAGCTTCGTCGATGCGCCCAGGCCTGGCTCCCACCACGGGAAGATGTCACGGCCGAGCAGCGGATCCTCGTGCACGGCGCGCAGCCAGGGCTCGTCACGCGGGCCCAGCGGCGTCAGCAGGGCACCGGGGTACTCGAAGCCGTGCCCGGCCCGCATCGACAGCGTCGCCCCCGAGTGGCCATGCTTGCGGAACTCCAGCACCCGGCCGGCCATCTCCTTCAGCCAGACGAGCATGCGAGGGGCAATGCCGCTCGCATCCCCGGTGTGGAAATACCCCGTGGGGTCCCCCACTCCCGCGGTGGTGATCGCCGGGTCGGCCCAGTCCACCCGGAGCGCATCCCCCAGGTCATGGAGCAGGTCGCACAGGTAGCGGTGGTAGCCGGGCCCCACCATGGAGGTGTTGGCCGAGACGACCACCCGTCCCTTCCCGGCGGCCACGATGGCCACCTCCTCCGCGGCCGGGTGCAGGCGCAGGAACAGGATGGGCCCGTGGGGGCCCTCCACCGTGCGAGAGCTCTCCAAGAGCTCCTCCGCCACGTCACGCACCCAGCGATCCACCCGCCGCAGCCAGGGCCGAGGAGCTTCGGGCGAGGAGAAGAGCTCCTCGGTTCCGTACCAGCCTGCCAGCAGCAGCTTCACTCCCATGGCGTCCGCTCCTCTCCGTCAGGCGGGGGCTCCATCTCATCGCAACGAGCAGAGCCGGTGGATTATGTCTCCGGGCAGAGGGAGCGCTGGAGATTCGCGGCGAGAGAGACCTGGAGGCAGGAACCGGCCGGGCGCTTCCTCCGCCCGCCGTCCACGCGCCCTCCGGCCCATCGGCTCACGGGCCTCATGACCAACGGATGTCGTAGTCGACGTCGAGCGGAGCCAGCCGGTTCCCCATCACCACGAGCTCCTTCGCCGTGGACTGCTCCAGCGCGGCGATGAGGACACCCTCGTTGTACGCCAGGGGCAGGAAGTCCCGGCGCGCCATCAGCTTCACCTGCCGATCCCCCACCCGTTCCACGAAGCGCTCCCCGTAGCTCAACGAGGCCCGGTAGGCGCTGGGAAAGCTCGCGAGCAGCCGCTGAGGATCCGTGCCCGCCAGCGCCATCATCGTCTTGCCCACGGTGGACTGGAGGAAGTCTCCGGTGGCGCGCCGCCCGAGCTGGCGCAGGACGGCGTCCGCGCCCCCATGCTTCGGGCCGAGCAGCTCGACGGCGGTGAAGAGGCCCTTGAGGAAGTCCGCCACCGGGTAGCTGAAGAAGTCCACGAACCGCTTCTCACCCGAGGCCGCGAAACACCTCGCCCGAATCTCCTCGCCCCCGAGCGCGCGCACCGCATCGAGCAGGCCGTTGAAGAACATCCCGCGGCAGGTGTCCACGGGGGTGACCACGTTCAGCAGTTGTTCCAAGCCGGGGGCGGCAATGGCGGAAGTGGCGGGGGTGCTCACGGTGGGGGGACTCCTGAGAGCATATCTGGCGGCTGCTCGCCTGCCCGCCAGACAGGGGGATTCCTATTAGAGCGCAAAACACCACTCCCCGGGATCACGCCGTTCGGATGGCCGCGGCCGATTGCAGACCCAACTCCGCGACCGCCACCTCGCGCATACGGAATTTCTGGATTTTTCCAGTCACCGTCATCGGGAATTCGTCCACGAACTTCCAGTAGCGGGGAATCTTGAAGGTAGAGATGCGGCCCGAGCAGAAGCCGACCAGCTCCTCCTGGGTGAGGGTGGCGCCGGGCTTCAGCTTCACCCAGGCCATCACCTCCTCGCCGTACTTCTCGCTGGGCACGCCGATGACCTGGGCCTCGCTGACAGCCGGGTGCGTGTGGAGGAACTCCTCGATCTCCCGCGGGTACACGTTCTCGCCGCCGCGGATGATCATGTCCTTGATGCGGCCGACGATCTTGACGTAGCCCTCCTCATCCATGGTGGCCAGGTCACCGGTATGCATCCAACCCGCCACGTCGATGGAGGTCCGGGTCGCCTCGGGGTTGTTCCAGTAGCCCAGCATCACGCTGTAGGCGCGCGTGCACAGCTCACCGGGTGTGCCACGGGGCACCACCGCACCGCTCTCCGGAGCGACGATCTTCACCTCCACATGCGGGTGCACCCGGCCCACGGTGGAGACACGCTTGTCGAGCGGATCATCCAGCGCGCTCTGCGTGGACACGGGAGAGGTCTCCGTCATGCCGTAACAGATGGTGACCTCGCGCATGTTCATGCGCGACTGCACCTTCTTCATCACCTCGACGGGACAGGGCGAGCCCGCCATGATGCCCGTGCGCAGCGAGGAGAAGTCGAACTCGCCGAAGCGCGGATGGTCCAGCTCGGCGATGAACATGGTGGGCACGCCATAGAGCGCGGTGCAGCGCTCGGCCTGCACCGTCTGCATCACCGCGAGCGGATCGAACGCCTCGGCCGGAATCACCATGGTCGAGCCGTGGGAGGTGCAGGCCAGGTTGCCCATCACCATGCCGAAGCAGTGGTAGAAGGGCACGGGGATGCAGACGCGGTCCTCGGCGCCCAGGCGCAACGCCTCGCCCACGAAGAAGCCGTTGTTGAGGACGTTGTGGTGGCTGAGCGTGGCGCCCTTGGGAAAGCCCGTGGTGCCGGACGTGTACTGGATGTTGATGGGATCATCGAACTGGAGCGAGGCCTCGCGGTCCGCGAGCGTGCGCTCGCTCACGTGGGCGCCGTTCTTCAGCAGCAGCTCCCAGTCGTCGTCCAGCACCAGGGAGACGCGCAGGCTGGGACAGCGCGGGCGCACCTCCTCGAGCATCTTGCGGTAATCCGTCTGGCGGAAGCCGCGAGACAACAGCAGCACGCTGGCGCCGGACTGCTGGAGCGCGTACTCCAGCTCCGCCGTCTTGTAGGCGGGGTTGAGGTTCACGAGGATGGCGCCAATGCGGGCCATGGCGTACTGGGCCACCACCCACTCGAAGCGGTTGGGGGACCAGAGGCCCACGCGATCTCCCTTCTCCACGCCGAAGGCCAGCAGGCCCAGGGCCACCCGCGTCGTCTGGTCCCAGAGCTGGCGCCACGTGGCGCGGTAACCCTGTGAGACGACGACGAGCGCCTCGCGATCGCCATGGCGCTCGACGGTGCGGCGCAGGTTCTCACCGATGGTGTCCCCGAGCAGCGGGGTGGTGCTGGTGCCGTGGGCGTAGGAAGGAGTGGGCATGGCCGATGATGTCCGCGAGTCGGCCCCCCTCGCAATGAGCAAGGTGTGCGCTCCGGACAGCCCCGCTCACGAGGAGACAGCCCCGGTCTCCTGCCCGGAGAAGGTGGGACGTCCAAGAAAGGCCGGACTCATATCGTTACGGCCCGTATCGAAATCCAGGAGATTTTCTAAGCGGAGGAATGAGCGCGGCCCTGGCAGCCAGAGGGTGGGCCCGAAGCCGCGATTGAATGAATACGCACCGGATTGTAATGCATGGGCGCGTTCTCCCAGGAAGGCCCAGGAATGAGTCCGGTGAAGACCCAGCGGGAAGTGGCTCGGCGGCCCGGCCGTCCTCGCGACGAGCGCCTGGACGCGGCGATTCTCGATGCCGCGCTGGCGGAGCTCTCGGAGGCGGGTTACTCCGGCTTTTCCCTCGAGGCGGTGGCGGCACGCGCCGGTGTCAGCAAGCCCGCCATCTACCGGCGCTGGCCCACCCGGCAGCACCTCATCATCGACACCATCGCCCGCACACTCGGCTCGGATCCCGCTCCGGACACGGGCAACACGCGTGAGGACATCATCACTGGAATCTCCACGCTCGTCTCTTCCTTCGCGGGGACGGTCACGGGCCGGGTGCTGCCCGGACTGGTGAGTGATCTGGCGGAGGATCCACAGCTCACCCAGACCTTTCTGGACCGCACCTTCCGCCCGCGCCGCGCATCAATGATCCGCGCCCTCCAACGAGGCATGGCGCGCGGCGACATCCGGCCAGACATCGACGTGGAGCTCATCCTCGACATGCTGGCCGCGCCCGTCTACTACCGCGTCCTCTTCCGGCACCTTCCCCTGACTCCGCAGGTGGCCGTGGAGGTCGTGGATCTCTTGCTCGCTACCCTTCGCCCCCAGGCGACACGCGAGCAGCAATCGCAGCAGGACCGGCCCCGCCGGCCACGAGGTACCCGATGAAGACCCAGCTCCTCGAATCCACGGTGACCGGCCCGGCCGAGACCGTCACGCACACCCCCTCCGAGCCCCACAGCCTGAGCCCAGGCCTCGTCTGGTTGATGGCGATCGCCGCGGGCATCTCGGTCGCGAACCTCTACTACCACCAGCCCCTGCTCGGAGACATCGGGCAGACGTTCCACGCCTCGGACCAGGAGCTGGGGCTCATCCCCGCCTTCTCCCAGGTGGGCTATGCCCTGGGGCTGCTGCTCATCGTCCCACTGGGGGACAGCCTCGAGCGGCGGCGCACCATCGTCGTCATGTCCGCGCTGGTGAGCCTCGCGCTCATGGGCGTGGCGCTGGCGCCGAGCCTGCCGTGGATGATCGTCACCAGTGGCCTGGTGGGCGTGACGACCGTGGTGCCGCAGTTGCTCATCCCCCTCGCCGCCCACATGGCCCCCGCGACCCAGCGCGGACGGGTCCTGGGCACGGTGATGAGCGGGCTGCTCGTGGGCATCCTCCTGTCGCGCACCGCCTCGGGGTTCCTCGGAGTGCAGTTCGGCTGGCGCGCCATGTTCTGGATCGCCGCGGCGCTGATGCTGCTCTTGACGGTGGTGCTGCGCTTCACGCTGCCGAGCCAGCCCGCGAGCTCGTCCCTCTCCTACCCAGCCCTGCTGCGCTCGCTGGGGTCGCTGGTGCGAGAGGAGCCGGCGCTGCGGCTGCACTCGGTGCTGGGAGCAATCTCCTTTGGCGGCTTCAGCGCCTTCTGGAGCACCCTGGCGCTCTACCTCCATTCCCTGCCGGAGCACTACGGGCCCCAGGTGGCGGGACTGTTCGGAGCGGTGGGCGTGGCCGGCGCCATCGCCGCGCCGCTGATCGGCCGCTACGCCGACAAGCGCGGGGACCGGCTCATCAACATGATCGGCATCGGCATCCTGCTCCTGTCCTTCGTCGTGCTCGGGCTGCTCGGCCGGTGGCTGTGGGGTATCGCGCTCGGCGTCATCCTGTTGGACCTGGGCGCGCAGGCCAATCACATCTTCAACCAGACGCGCGTCTACGCACTGCGCCCCGAGGCCCGCAACCGGCTCAACACCGTCTACATGGTGACGTACTTCGTGGGTGGCGCCACGGGAGCATGGCTGGGCAGCCTCGCCTGGAGTCACTGGGGCTGGAGCGGCGTCTGCGCCGTGGGCGCGGCCCTGGCGTTCATGGGGCTGATGGTGCTGAGGCTCGACGGGGCAAAGCGAAAGGAACCGTAACCGGCGTCCTCCGGTGAGCGAAGTCGTCCATTGCCGGGGAGGCTCGGCCGAGCAGCCTCCCCCACCCCGCCTCCTTGCCGTAGGTGCGAGCCGGTACGACCCTCTGGGCGATCCACACCCCAAGGGAGGTGGCGATGGCGGACGGGCGGCGGCGGCATGGTGTCGATTGGCAGGGACGAGGGCAGGATCCGGAGCGCGGAACCCGGCGTGACGTCACGGAGCGCGGGCGGGACACGGGCCGCACGCGGGAGTTTCGGGATGAGGATCGGGGACCGGGCCGCGGTTATCGCGAGGAGGATCGGGATCGCGACCGCTTCGGCGGGGGTGGCGTGGGCCCGGGAGGACGCGGCATCAGAGCCCGGGACTCGGGCCGCTACGGCCGGGGCTACGAGTATGGCGGTGACGAGGATCTCGGCCGCTTCGATCAGGACAGCCGCGAGGAGTACCAGCGTGGCGGGCTGATGCGCGGGGCTCCGGGGAGGCGTCGGGCCGGCGGCCCCGGCGAGGAGTTCGGCGAGGGCTTCTGGAGCGAAGTGACGCGGGAGCGGACCCGGGGCGACTTCAACCGCTACGGAGATCGCGGCGTCGTACGCACCCAGCCGTATGACACCGAGCGCTGGGACCGGGGTACCTACGGACTGGGAACCGGGGACCCGGGCGACGACCGGGGCTACAACACGCGCGGCTGGGCCTCGGAGGATGTGGCGGCCCTGCCTCTTCGCGAGCGCCCCCAGTACATGGAGCGCCCGGGCGTCGGCTACAGCACCAGCCCCACACGAAACATGGATCGGGACACGGGCCATGGCGCCGGGCGCGGCGGCATGCAGGGGGCATATCCGCGCCAGGGACGCGGGCCGCGCAACTACCAGCGCGCGGATGAGCGCATCCGTGAGGACATCTGCGATCGGCTGATGCAGGGCTGGATGGACGCGGACGCCGTGGACGTCCGGGTGGACGGGGGCGAGGTCACCCTCTCCGGCACGGTGGGGAGCCGGAACGAGAAGCGTGCCATCGAGGACCTGGCCGAGGAGGTGCTCGGGGTGAAGGAGGTCCACAACGAGATCCGGGTCGCCCGCGAGCCTCAGCGGGAAGAGGATCGGGGCGCGCAGCAGCAGGACCGCACGCTGCAGTGAGGCGGGACTTCACGCATCCGACGAGAGAGGAGCCGACGAATGGCACGGCGAGATCAAGACATCCAGGGCCAGGAGCAACGCTTCCCGGTGCGCGCGAGGTGGCAGGAGCATCCAATCCGTGACGAGGGCACACGCCGCGGAGCGGAGGGCCGCCCGGGCTACGGCGCATCCGGTGCCGAGCGTGGTTACAACCAGGGAGGCCGGGGAGGACTGGGCGCCTACGAGCGCGGCTACCAGCCCGGCAGCTATGACTGGAAGCTGGAGCGGAGGGAGGCTCGGCAGGGCCAGGTGAGGCCGCCACGAGGCTACCAGCGCTCGGACGAGCGCATCCGCGAGGACGTCTGCGAGCGGCTCATGGAGGGCCCCGTCGACGTGGGAGAGGTGGAGGTCATCGTCAGCGATGGGGAGGTGACCCTGAGCGGCACGGTGCAGGTGCGCTGGCAGAAGCGTGCCATCGAGGACCTCGCCGCCAGCGTGCGCGGGGTGCATGACGTACACAACCGCGTCCGCGTGCGTCCCGCGGAGGAGGTTTCGGCCTGGGAAGAGCCGAGGGAACAGCCGCACATGGGCACCTGACGGCCCGAGGAGCGCGTGGGGGCTCCGGCCTCAGGCCAGGCCCTCCGCGCCCTCCGCCCCTTCCACCTCCCGGTCCCGGGGCAGGTCCACCAGCGCGCCGAGCGGGTAGATGACGAGGTGCCGCTGGGGCTCACTGCCGTGGCTCACCGTCTCCAGGTGGTAGCGCGAGACGAGCCGGTGTTGCAGCTTGCGCAACCGGGGCGGCCTCGGGGCCAGGGGCACCACCACGCTCTCGCTCAGTACACGCTGGATGGCGTGCTCGGCCTCGAGCACCGCCTCGCGGACCAGGTCCTCATCCATCCCCTCGGCGAGGAGGAAGGCGTCACGCAGCACCCGACGCATCTCCGACGAGCTGTTGCGCTTGATGGCCAGCACGCGCGCCCCCGACTTCTCCGACACCTTGCGCAGCTTCGGGTCATTGGCTCGCGAGCGCAGCGTGATGATGACATCCGCGTTCTCCAAGCGGCCCACCACGCGCGCGTCCGCGCCCAGATCTCGCAACACCCGCTCGAGCAGATCGCGGCTGGTCGCGTGGGCATAGACGCGAGCGGTGCCCTGGCGCAGGCCGGGCTCTCGCCGAGGAGCGGCCACTCCCTCCCGGGAAGGTGGCTCGGTGGGTCTTCCAGGCCGGGCCGGCAGCGGGGCCACCGCCTGCGGCTCCTCCTTCACCTCCACCTGTCCCCCGACGAGCTGGCGCCGCTCGCCGCCCACGTTCTCACCCGCCAGCAGCCGGTCCACCGACTGGGCGGTGTCACGGTGCACCAGCACCTCGTCGCGGCTCACCATCTCCACCACGACGTCGAAGGTGGGCGGCGCCCGCCGCTCGTTGATGGTCTTCTGCGTGTGGCGACGCCGTGCCTCTTCATCGCTGAGCGTGACCGTGTGCACGCCGCCCACCAGGTCCGACAGCGTGGGGTTGAGGACCAGGTTCTCCAGGGTGTTGCCATGGGCCGTGGCCACGAGCTGCACGCCGCGCTCGGCGATGGTGCGGGCCGCGGAAGCCTCGGCCGAGGTTCCAATCTCATCGACGATGATGGCCTCGGGCATGTGGTTCTCCACCGCCTCGATCATCACGTCATGTTGGCGATCCGGCCGCGACACCTGCATGCGGCGCGCTCCACCGATGCCCGGATGGGGGATGTCGCCGTCTCCGCCGATCTCGTTGGAGGTGTCCACCACCATGACGCGCTTGCCCAGATCATCGGCGAGCACGCGGGCCACCTCGCGCAGCTTGGTCGTCTTGCCCACTCCGGGCCGGCCGAGCAGCAGGATGTTCAGGCCGGTGCCGATGAGATCCTTGAGCATGTCGATGGTGCCGTAGATGGCCCGGCCCACGCGCAACGTGAGGCCCACCACCTTGCCCTGACGGTTGCGGATGGCGGAGACGCGGTGGAGGGTGCGCTCGATGCCAGCACGGTTGTCCTCGCTCACCGTGCCCACCTGCGCCAGCACGTGCTCCAGGTCCTTGCGGGTGACGGCGGACTCGGACAGGCGCACCACGCGCCCGGTGAGCCGGGCCTCGGGCGAGCGGCCGAGGTCCATCACCACCTCGAGGACCTCGCCGGGAGGCAACTCCCGCACCGCGGCCTGCAATGGTTCGGGGAGCGTGCCCACGAGGAGCCGGAAGTCGTCATCGGGAACGGCAATGGCGTCGCGCGGGCTCATGGCGTGTCTAAAGGTGAATCCTTCCGAGTCGGGTTGCACGTGTCCCCGTGCCCGAGGGGCAGCGAGGCATCCAATGCTAGCGGGCATCCGGGAGCTCCGCCGCTCTCTCGTGACTGGGTACAGGCTCTCGCCCTGCATAGCTCAGCCGTAAGGGGCATGACTGGGGGCTCCCCGCCTCCAGCCTCCACGCCCGAGGAGCGACCCCAGATGGCCCGGTACGACAAAGACAACGACCGTCCCCTCAACACCCCGAGCACCCAGGAGAACATCGACAAGCCCAAGGGGCAGATGAGCATCCGCGACGCCGCCGCCAGGGAGATGCCGACCCAACATCTCGAGACCGGAAGGCACGCCAAGATGGCGCACGGCTTCGGCAACGGCGCCGAGACAGCGAAGCGCCATACCGAGATGGGCGTGGACATGATGAACCTGGGAATGGAGGAGCCGAGTACGGGTGCGTCGATGACGGAGCTCATCGAGCGTATCTTCCAGCTGCCATTCCAGGCACAGGTCAGCGTGACGCGCATGGTGGCGCTCCGGGTGCTCGGCGCCATGGACGCGAGGGATCAACAGAGCTTCATGAACGACCTGCGCTCGGAGCTCGGCAAGGTGTCGGGTGAGGACAGCACCGAGGTCCGGCCGACGAGCACCGAGGACATCCAGGGCACGTGAGCAGGTCCGCTGGCACTTCGAAGGCCGGGCAGACAGGCCGGGAAGTCATTCCATGAGCATCTTCGGGTGATTGCTCGAGGAGGGAGGCCCACACATGACAGAGCCAATCAAGGAACGAGGCCTGACGGCACCACCCAAGGACGAGCAGTCCGATGAAGCCCGGCAGGAGGCGAGCCGTTCGAGCGGACAGGATGCAGTCCCCGCCTCCCCCGAAGGAGAGGCCAACGCGGGGATGGGCGAGCAGATCGTCGGAGTTGCGATGGACACCATTGTCGACGGCGAAGGGAACATCCTGGAGCCACCGGATTGAGAGACGTGGGGCGAAGACGCGGCGGGCGCGCTGTACCACTAGTCCTCCGGCGCCTCACTCCCCGCCACCATCGTGGCTCCGAGCTCCTTCGTCAGGCGCACCGGCTCCGCACCCGAGCGTTTCGCGATGGCCCGGGCCAGGGGCTCCGCATGGGTCGTCACCCAGACCTGACTGTGCACCGAGGCATCCGAGATGAGTCTCGCCAGCGGCTCCAGCAGGTCCGGGTGCAGGCTCGTCTCCGGCTCGTTCAACGCGAGGAACGCGGGAGGCCTCGGGCTCAGCAGCGCCGCCAGGAGGCAGAGGTAGCGCAGTGTCCCGTCCGACAGCTCGCGCGCCGCCAGAGGACGCAGCAGCCCCGGCTGGTGGAAGAACAGACTGAAACGCCCTCGCGGGGCCTGCACCTCCACCCGCGAGCCTGGGAACGCATCCGAGACAGCCCGCTCCAGGGCCTTCTGGTCCCCAATCTCAATGATGGTCTGGAGCGCGGCGGCCAGGTCGCGTCCATCATGAGCAAGCACGGGCGTGCGCACGCCCACCTGCGGCGAGCGCTGGGGCGCCTCCGGGTCCGTGCGGAAGTGGTGGTAGAAGCGCCACATCCGCAGCACGCGCTGCAGCTCGGCCAGGCGCGGGAAACGGTGGGGCTCGGCGAGCTGAGACATCACCGACTCACCGGCCCAGAGCTGCACGGGGAAGGTGGTCCGGTGGCCCTCCGAGTCCCGTAGGAAGGCGGTGCGGTCCTTGCGCTCCATCAGCACCGCGCGCCGCTTGCCCTCCAGCGCCCACAGGTGCTCCTCTTTCACCTCCGGGTCCAGGTTGAAGAGGCTCAGGGGCTCCCCGTTCTCATCCAGGGCGGGCGGCACCGGTCCGATGCTCAGCTCGTACGCCAGGTCATCGAGGGTGACGCCCACGTTGAGGCGCACGGGCTTCTTCTCGCGCGAGCCCGCCCACAACACGCTGGGCACACCGCCCTCCTCCGCGAGGACCTGCGCGAGCCGGCCCTCGGCGGCGGCGGACAGCAGGTAGAGCGAGCGGTAGAGGTTCGTCTTGCCGCTGCCGTTGGGTCCCACGATGACGGTGAGCGGACCCACGGGCAACGCGAGCCTGCGCACCGAGCGGTACCCGGCGACCTCGAGCTGGGTGATGGCCATGCGCCACACCTTACGCCGCGATCCACCCCACTGGAATCCACTACACTCGAAGTGCACTCCACTTGGAGGAAGTCGAAGCATGTCCATCCGACACCAGCAGCCCATCTCGAGAGTACCGGGGCTGCTCGTTCTCCTACTCCTGGCCGGATGCGCCACGGGGGCACCGGCGGGGAGCATGCCTGGCCCCATCACCGCGGCGAGCCACCGCGCACCGGGCCATTACGCACAGTCCACGGACTCGGCAACAGCCGGCTGCCTGCGCAACCCCGCCTGCTACAACACGCTGCCAGGCGAAGAGGCGATCATCCCCTGGCTGTCGAACGCCGCGAACGCGGCCCGCACCGGCACCACCGTGGCGATGATGCTGCAGGGCGCGGATATCAAAATCATCCAGCAGACCCTGGTCCAATGCGCCCAGAAGGCGAATGAGCAGGTCAACAAGGAGGATGAGGAGCTCCAAGGACAGGAGCCCACCCGGGAGCAGTGCAAACAGGTGGTGCGCCGGGAGGGAAACCAGGATGTGACGCGAGCCATGGACCTCGGAGCCAGGAAGCACAAAGTGGCCCTCGACTGCGTACGAGAGGCATTCGCGAAGCAATTCTCGGAGAACATCCGCGTGGAGCCGACCTACCAGAAGGACCCCAGCACGAGACTGTGGCGATGGATCGACCCCAAGCAGGTCGCCGAGTGGCTGCAACTCGGGCTGACCAGCCAACTCTGGGGAGCACTGGTTCCCGATATCGTGATTCACGCCACGGGCAATCCGAACCAGCTCCAGCGCGTCTACGACTTCAAGTTCCCTTGCCCTGCCACCAATAGTCCCCAATGGGGGCGATACACAAAAGACCAACCTCATCACCCAAATGATCAGGGCAAGATGTATGAAGACGCGCTCCTCGGAGGAAAGAGCAAGCCCATGCGCGTTACTTCCCAGGGAGTCCAATGATGAGCGAGCACTACCCGCATATTCGTATCGATATGCTCTTTGCTCAGAGACGCCTCCTGAAAATCCGGGAGAGCGTGAGCATCACCTTCTACATGAAGCGCTCCCACCAGGAGGTGGTGCAGCACGTGCTACGAGCCCTGGAGGTGTATCGCCGCGCGGTGAAGCCCCCATCACTTGGTTGGTACGCCCATCCCTATAACGAAGATTGGGATGAGCTCGATGACAAGGGCTGGGCGTACATCCGGCAGCACATGCTCGAGGAACCCGCTGCCTATCTCTGGCTGAGCGAGTCCCCCAGTGAAACCCTGGGATACGAATTCCTCTACGACGGCCTTCTGCTCGAGATCTACGAGAGGGATCCCGCGAGCCAGGTGTCCTTCTTCCTCCCCACGGAATACCTGGAGGAGCACGGACCGGGGCGCGTGCGCGAACTGGCGATGGAGCTGGCGGCGGAGTTGCCCTTCAACTCCGGCCACGCGGGGCTCTGCTTCCACTTCCCGGGTGCTGTCCTCGGTATCACCCGCCCCATCCGAGACCTGTCCTTCCGCTACCCGGGCCTGGACATTCCAGAAGCGCGCTCCGCGACCCTTGCTATCGGTACGCGGATAGATGGGGTGCACTGGCTGAACTTCCTGGGGCAGCCCGTATTGGAGGAACTGGGTGGCGCCGAGGGCCTGCGCGCGCGCCTGCACTCGCCCAGCAGCACCGTGCAGGAACTCGATGCCGAGCGGGTCGTGGTGTCGCTGGGAAAGTGGCCCGAGGCGGGGGACACGGAGCAGGGCCACACGCTGCCCGCCTACCGCGAGCTGGCTCGCGTGCTGGAACCCTGGTTGTACATGGCTCGTCCTGTCGAGCCCAGCTTCAGCGAGGAGGACATGCGCCGGTGGGAGCGCCGCTTCCTCGACTGACGTTCGCTGCACATCGCACCTCGCGCCTGTGCGCACCGTTGCACAACCGTTGCACACCGCGCCCTCTCCGTCCCTCTGCGTGACGCACGGCGGCACGGTTGGCTCGCTCGGTGCAATGCCCCCTCGCCCAGGAGGGTCGGAATCCATGAACGCAACGATGTCGACGAAGTGGGATGTCCGCGTGCTGGCTGTGGCGGGCACGGGGATGTTGGGACTCGCGGGCGTATTCCTGTGGAGGGACCTGCAGGTACCGCACGAGCTGCTGCTCGCAGTGGCCGCGGTGCTCGCCTCGGCGGTGGCCCTCGCCGAAGTGCCTCGTGAGCGCCCGCTCGCCGGTCCTCTCGTCCTGCTCCTCACCGGCATCGGCGGCGGCCTCTGGTACGCGGCCACCAAGTCCGGGCTACTGCTCGTGGGCCTGGGTCTCACCGTCCTCACCTCGGCCATCACCGTGGCGCGCACCTGGCGCCACTCCGAGGCACGCGAGGACAGGTTGCAGGCAGTCCTCCTCTGGTACGGGCTGACTGCGGCGGTGATCGCCGCCTCCTGGGCCTTCTACTTCCACTTCTTCACCCTGGGCTTCGCCGCCGATGACATCGGCCGCCGGCTCGTGCTCACCCTCGGCTGGCTCGCCACGGGCGTGGGGCTCGTGGTGTACGGCCGCATGCGCGGAGAGGGCGTCATCCGCGACGCGGGCTTCGCCTTCATCGCCATGGCCCTGGGCAAGGCGCTCCTCTATGACACCACGCACCTGAACGGCACGCTGCGCGTCGCGGGCCTGGCTGGCGCGGGCGCGCTGATGCTCGGCGGCGCCTGGCTGTCCTCCCAGCGCACCGCCCGGAGCGCGTGACATGCATGCCCTCACCGCACTCGTGATGCTGCTCACCGCGGGCTCGCCCAATGACTCCTGCTTCGTCCCCTCGGACCAGACGGCGGGGTGGAAGCGAGTGCTCCTCCCGGAATGGGCCCCGGCCCTCGCCGCTCCGGCGGACGTGGACCAGTTCCGCACCGGCGAACCCGTGCTCCTCTTCGAGCAGGACGCCTCCGCGTACACCGGCGCCGAAACGGAGAACCCCGGCCGCATGGCCTACCGCTTCCGGGTGCCTCGCGGCGCGCGAAGGCTGGAGCTCGGCTTCCTCGGGGATCTGCGCGGCGCGAAGGTGAATGCCGTGGCCTATGCGAGCGACCGCTCCTTCCCGCTGCTCGACGAGAAGCGGCTCTCGGGGACACAGCTCGCGCTCGACTGGACGATGCCGGATGTCGACCACGTGGTGGTGTCCGTGCACCACCACTTGCGCGAAAAGCCCGTGGTGCGCACATGGCGCGTGGGCCGCCTGTTCGAGCCCTGGAAGGATCCGGCGGTCGACCCGGCCTTCTCCACTCCGCACGCGCTCTACTTCCGCCACCCGGGCGGCAAACGGCTGGAGCTGTGCAACGCACCGGGGCGCCCGCTGCAACTCTCCCGCTGGCCCGAGAAGGAGGGAGCAAAGCCCATCAATGCCCTGGTCGTACCGCCGCATCCGTGAGGGCTCCTGCCTCGTCACACCACCCGCTCTCGCATTCTGAGAGCGGGTGAGCCGCGCGGCTGTCCTGTCACATAGCCCGCTCGCCTGCTCCCCCATGGACATGTGTGCCGTGCACGAGGCAACGCACGCGCACGAAGCTCCAAGCTCCCACACTCCCCGTGCCTGCAAGCCATCCCTAGCTCTTGCGCCTCACGCGATGTGCGTGCCTCGAACAAGGGGGATGGTGTGGGACTGGAACACGCGACGCTCCGAGGCATCCTGCGGTCCGCGAGCACGTGGATGAGCTGGCCGCTCGTGGCCGCCCTCTGGGTAGCGCCCGCCCGGGCCGAGGAGCAACCGGCGCCCGGCGCCAAGGACGCGGTCCAACAGAAGGAGGGAGACATCTCCGATCTCGCGGAGAGTGCCTCCTCCCGGCACCAGTTGGACTCCTCGCTGGACAGCGAGAGCGAGGAGGCCCCTCCCGAGTTCACCATCGGACCCTCGGAGCCCGTGGCTCCCGGCGAGCGCCGGTGGGTGCGCAAGTTCGAGCTCTCGGACATCAAGTCCTACTTCGCCGAAGGAGAGCTGGCGAAGGCGAAGGCCGCGTATGACCGGGGCCGCTACCGCACCGCGCGTCAGTTGCTGGAGACCCAGGACGCCACGCCGCCGGTGCGCTACCTCCGGGCGATGAGCGCGCTGCGCATGGGCCAGTGGGCCACGGCAACCGAGGAGCTCGCGTCCCTGGCGGAGGACCATCCGCCCCTGCGGGACTACTGTCACTTCGAGGCGGCGCGCGCCTACGAGCGGATGCGCAAGTGGACCGAGGCCATCCAACACTACGGCGCCGTATCTCCCGGGGCGCGGCGCTACGAGGACGCGCGCTTCGACATGGCGTACATCCTCGAGAAGAAGAAGCGGGACTACGCCGGGGCCGTGGCGGCGCTCACCCCGCTCGTCCAGACGGACTCGCCCAAGCCGAACAATCCCGCCCAGGCCGAGGCGTGGCTGACCATCGCCCGGCTCGCGCGCTACCAGGCCGACTACAACGGCGAGCACCGGGCCCACCTCGCGGTGTGGGCGCTCCATCCCTTCTCCAAGGAGGTCTCCGCGGCCGTGAAGGGGCTGAGAGATCTGCCCTACGTGCCCAAGTGGAAGGTGGCGCGCGCCGAGACGCTGCTGTCCCTGCACCACAACCAGGAGGCGCTGAACATGCTGGAGCGGATGCTCCCGAAGATGGAGCTGCCGGATCCGCTCACCTGCCGCGCGCAGTTCGCCTACGGCACGGCGCTGCGCAAGGAGCGCAAGCACTCGCTGGCCATCCGCGCGCTGCGGCCCGTCGTCGAGCAGTGTCAGGACGCCAACCTCCGGGCCCGCGCGCTGTACGTGCTGGGCTACTCGGAGGGGGTGGTGGAGCCGGACAGCGCCATCGCCACCTATCTGAAGCTGGCGCAGGACTACCCGGAGCACCCGTACGCGGATGACGCGCTCTTCTACGCGGCGCAGAAGTCGCTGGAGCGTGGCAACAAGGCAGCGGCCATGGGCTACCTGGACCAGCTCATCGCCCGCTATCCGGACGGCAACTTCGCCTCCGAGGCCCTCTTCGAGCGCTTCATGGTGCACCGCGCCGAGGGAAAGAATGAAGCGGCGCTCGAGGCGCTCTCGCGCATCGAGGAGCTCAAGGGCAAGGGCTCCACGCACGAGTCGGTGCAGAGGGCCCGCTACTGGCGAGCGCGTGTGCTGCTGTCGCTGGGCCGTGCCGAGGAGTCGCACGCGCTGATGGAGCGGGTGGCGGCCGAGGGAGCGGCCACGTGGTACGGGTTGCTGGCGCGCTCGCGCCTGACGCATGAGGCGCCGGAGCGGGCGCGCGCCGTGCTGGAGCGGCTGCGCAGCCCCGCCAACGCCTCGGCCATCTGGCCCCTGGACGCGGGCAACCTCGCGCAGGATGCGCACTTCATCACCGGCATCGAGCTGATGAGACTGGAGCACCGCGAGGCGCCCGCGGAGCTGCTGGCCGTGGACCGCAAGGGCCGCAGCGAGGAGTCCATCCGGCTGCTCTTCCACATCCTCCACGCGTCCGGCTACGAGCGCTACGCGCGCAGCATCGCCTGGGCCCTGCGGCGTGAGGGACTGGCCGCCCCCACCGAGGCGGAGACGCGCCTCATCTACGCGGCGGCCTACCCACACACCTTCCGCAACCTGGTGGTGCAGCACAGCCGCGCGGCGCGGGTGAACCCGGACCTGATGCAGGCCCTCATCCGCGAGGAGAGTGCCTTCAATCCCAACGCGCGCTCGCCCACGGGTGCGCTGGGACTGGCCCAGCTCATGCCGGCCACGGCCTTCGCGGTGGCGCGCCAGCTCAACGTGCCACTGGCCACGCCGTCGGCGCTGCTCGAGCCCCGGGAGAACATCCGCCTGGGCTCGGCGTACCTGGGCAGCCTGCAGCGGCGCTTCGCGGGCAACCCGGCCTACGCAGTGGCCAGCTACAACGCGGGCCCGGGAGCGGTGGACCGCTGGCTGTCGCGCTTCCCCGACGCCGAGCTGGACGAGTGGGTGGAGCAGATTCCCGTGGAGGAGACGCGCCTGTACGTCAAGCGCGTGCTCGGCAGCGCCGCGGCCTATCAACTCCTCTACACCTCGGGCTCCTTCACCACGCTGGCCTTCGGGGAGCGCGGCTCCAATAATGCGGGCTCTCGCTGAGCCCCCACATGTCCATCGACGAAATCCACGAGTCCAATGTCCGGTTCCATGACTCCTGGCGTTTCTTCGCCAGGAACAGCGTCGCTGGCGAAGTGCACGACCTGCCGGAGGTGTGCGTCGCGTCGAGCAACGTCTCGTGGTCGATGATGAACGCGGCCTTCCTCCCGGCCCCGGTAGAGACGGAGGAGGTACTGGAGCGGGCCGCCGCCGCCGCCGCCCGCTACTTCGTGCCCCGGAGACGGGGGTGGATGCTCGCCCTGTGCGAGGACTGGGTACCGGCGCGGCTGCGAGAGCGGGCCGGAGCACTGTTCGCCCCCCACGGACTGAAGCTGACCATGGTGGCCACCGGCATGGTGGCCGAGCGCCTCGCCCCCCCCATGCGGCCCCTGCCGTTGATGGACATACGCCAGACGAAGGACTCGAGGGGGCGCGGCGACATCGCCGACGTCAACGCCCTCTGCTACGACGTACCGGTTCCGGTGGGGCGCGAGGCCTTCGACGTGCCGGGCCTCTTCGCCGGCGACAGCAAGGGCTTCGTCGGCTACCGCCACGGAGAGGCCGCCACCAGCGCGGCCGTCATCCGGGTGGACGACGTGGCCTACATCGCGATGGTGGCCACCCTGCCCTCGCACCGGAAGCTGGGCTGCGCCGAGGCCGTCATGCGCCACGCGCTCGCCGAGGCGAAACAAGCCTGGGGAATCGAGCGCACGGTGCTGCATGCCACCCCGGTGGGACTGCCCGTGTACCGCCGCATGGGCTACCGGCCCGTGACGCGCTTCCTCTTCTACATGGCGGCGCCCCAGCCGGGCCGGTGAGCCGGCTCAGCGGCTGGCCGTGGGCAGGGCGAGTGCGTTGCGCAGCTCGCGCAGCTTCGCCTGGATGGCTCGGGCGTTGGCCGGCCCCATGCGCAGCAAGTGCTTCTGCGCGGCGCTGAGCTGCTCCAGCTCTGGAGCCGCGTAGGCGTAGTTCACGCCCGGCGTGTCCAGCACCTCGATGTCCCCCTCGGGCACGGGGGTGTCGAGCATCCGCTGGATGGCCCGGGCGAGCGTCTGGTCGAAGCGCTGACCGGGGCGGCTGATCTCCTTGTAGGCCTCGTCGATGAGCGGCTTGAGGGCCTTGTACGTCATCGCGCTGGTCTGCGTATCGAGCGAGGTGATGACACGCGCCACGGAGTCATACCGGGTGAAGCTGTCGGGGGCGATGACGGTGCGGCCGTCGTGCTCGACGACCTGGAAGGCCCCCTGGGGCGCCATGAACGCGAGCGCGGCGCGCGGGCTCTCCCCCTCGGCGATGTTGCCAACGGCCGAGGAGAAGCGCCGCACCAGGTCCTCGGTGGAGGAGAGCCACTTCTGCAGCGTGGGCTCTGGGGACAGCAGGCCCACGAGCTCGCGCACGCGGGTGTCGCTCTGTCCCAGCGGGGGCATGCGCTGAGCGGAAGTCACGGACGCCTGGTCCGTGGACGGCCCCGGGGCCTCGACCACGGGCTGGGCGGGAGGCATCGCCGGAGGAGCGGCCGGCTCCTCCCCTCCCCGGAGCAGCGCGTACCCACCGATGGCCAGGATGGCCACCACCGCAACCACGGTGATGAGCACGGGCGTGCGTGAGGAAGCGGGCTTCGGTGCGCCAGCGGGCGCACCTTCTCGAGGCTGCAGCGGCTGTGGGTCGCTCATGATTCCTCCTGGGAGGGGTGCGCCGGATGGAACGGCTCGGCGCCCCCACTATTTCGCCACGTATTGCTCCAACCGGGCGATTCCCAGCTTCTTCATCCGGCTCTGGAGCGTGGAGGGTTTGAGACCCAACAACGCCGCGGCGCCGCCCGGGCCGTAGATCCGGCCTTGCGTCAGCGTCAGCACGCGCAGGATGTGCTGGCGCTGCACCTCCTCCAGGGTGGGCACCATGCCCTCACGCAGGGGAGGAGCCTCCACGATCACGGGCGTGCCCGGCACGCGGATGGGCAGGTCGAACGCCTCGGCCCCCAGCTCCGGTTTGCGCGACAGGATGGTGGCACGCTCCAGCGCGTTGGCCAGCTCGCGGATGTTGCCCGGCCAGTCGTAGGCCGAGAGCCGGGCGATGCCCTCCGGCGTCACGCTCATCCCCCGCCGTCCGGTGCGCTTCGCCTGCTCCTCCAGGAGGAACGTGCACAGCAGGGGCAGGTCCTCCAACCGCTCGCGCAGCGGAGGCAGCCGCAGCGGAAAGACGCTCAGCCGGTAGTACAGGTCCTCGCGGAAGCTCCGCTGGGCGATGGCCTTCTGCAGATCCACGTGCGTGGCCGCGAGAATCCGCACATCCGCGCGCACCGTGCGGTCGCTGCCCACCGGCTCGAAGGTCTTCTCCTGCAGGGCCCGCAGCAACTTGGCCTGCAGCTCCACCGGCAGCTCCCCCACCTCGTCCAGGAAGAGCGTGCCCCCGTGCGCCATCTGGAAGCGCCCGGCCCTGTCTCGAGTGGCACCGGTGAAGGCCCCCTTCACGTGGCCGAACAGCTCGCTCTCGAGCAGCCCCGCGGGAATGGCCGCGCAGTTGAGCGTCACGAAGGCGCCCTCCGCCCGAGCGCTCCAGCGGTGCACCGCTCGCGCCAGCCGCTCCTTCCCCGTGCCCGTCTCGCCCAGCAGCAGCACCGGCGTGTCCGTCTCCGCCACCTGCCGTGCCCGGAGCGCCAGCTCGCGCACCGCCGGGCTGCGCGACGTCTCCAGCACCCCCACCTCGTCTCCGCCCAGCTGAGACTCCAGCAGCCGTGCGTGCTCGTGCTCCCGCCGGTGCAGCCGCTCGAAGGTGTTCTTCTGCTCGGCTTCCTGGAGCGACGTGGCCAGCATCTGACCGTACACCTCCACCAGGTCCACCACCGCCTGCGGGTACGTCTCGCACTCCGTCCTGTCCAGCGTCAGCAGCCCGTAGCAGTGCTCCCCCGCGCACAACGGCACCACCATGCACGAGTGTCCCGGCGGCAGATCCAGCACCCCATCGAAAGGGTCTCCATCCCCGTGCGCGTGGTCCTCCTGGGTGAAGGCCCGGGCCCGGCGCGTCTCCAGCGCCTGACGCAGCGTGGGGAAGTCCGTCAGCCGCAGCTCGTGGTGCCGCACCTGGTCCGAGGCCAGCGGCCCCTTCGCCGCCACCGCCACCAGTTTCCCTTCTCGCAGCAAGAAGAGCGTGGCCAGGTCGAAGCGCACCACCCGGGTGAGCCAGTCCAGCCCCCGGCGCAGCAGCTCCGCCACGGCCTCCTCCGAAGTCACCAGCTCGATCGGGTTCCGGGCATCCCTGCGCAGCTCGGCCCGCGTTATCGACGAAACGATGTCATCCGCCATGCGTCCGTTTAAATAACCGGGGCGCCACCGAAATGTCAGTGGCGCCGGGCACCGATATTTCGGTATGCACCGGTCCGGCGGCGGCGTCCAGGGAAGTGGGGAGGAGTCAACCCTTTGGAATCACTGGTGGAGATTCCCTGGCACGAACGCTGCTCAAGGTAGTACGCGAAGAAACCCTGTCCGGCCTGCAGACAGGCAGGCCTCAACCCCCAAAGGAGTCGAACCACATGCTGACCGTTGGCGACAAGATCCCCAGCTTCAACCTCACCTCGGTGGTGAGCCTCGAGAAGGGCAAGGAGTTCAAGGAGATCAACCAGGACAGCTACAAGGGCAAGTGGCTGGTGCTCTTCGCCTGGCCCAAGGACTTCACCTTCATCTGCCCGACGGAGATTGCCGAGTTCGGCAAGCGCGACAAGGACTTCCAGGACCGCAACGCGCAGGTGCTGGGCCTGAGCACCGACAGCGAGTACGTGCACCACGCGTGGCGCACGCACCACCCGGACCTGAAGAACCTGCCCTTCCCGATGCTGGCGGACATCAAGCGCGAGCTGAGCGCGGGCCTGGGCATCCTGCACAAGGACGCGGGCGTGGCGCTGCGCGCGACCTTCATCGTGGACCCGCAGGGCATCATCCGGCACGTGTCGGTGAACGACCTGTCGGTGGGCCGCAACGTGGGCGAGACGCTGCGCACGCTGGACGCGTTCCAGACGGACGAGCTGTGCCCCTGCAACTGGCAGAAGGGCGAGGAGACCCTCACCAAGAAGCTGGCGAAGGCGGGGTAATACGCCATGGCGTCGCTCGAAGTCGTTCGCGGTGAGCTGGCGGATGCCCACAAGGACACCCGGCTGAATCTCCAGTCGGTGCTGGAGAACAACAGCCTCACCCCCGAGCAGCGTTGGGGGGTGGCGGTGGCGTGTGCCTATGCGGCTCGGAACGAGCTGCTCAAGAAGGCCATGCTGCACGAGGCCCGCCAGGCGTTGGGAGAGAAGGCCGAGCCCGTCATCGAGGATGCGCGCGCTGCGGCCTCGTTGATGGGGATGAACAACGTCTACTACCGGTTCCGCCACATGGTGGGGAAGGAGTCGTACTCCACCAAGCGGGCCGGGCTGCGGATGAACCGGCTGGTGCAGGTGCTCACCAACAAGGTGGACTTCGAGCTCGTCTGCCTGGCGGTGAGCGCCATCAACGGCTGTGAGATGTGCGTGCAGTCGCACGAGAAGGTGGTCACCGAGGGAGGTCTCTCGGAGGACCAGGTGCACGACGCCGTCCGCATCGCCTCGGTCGTCCACGCGGCGGCCGTGGGTCTCGAGTCGTAGGCGTTCCGCTTCACGCTGACATCAGACGCGCCCTCCGGTGATGACATCGGGGGGCGCGTCGTTTTGTGTCGTCACACATCGAATCTGTCGAACGAACACGAAAGGAACGAACGTATGTACCGCAGCCCGAGCCACCTTCCCGAGCAGAGCCGCTCCACCATCTCCGCCTCGCTCAACGAGCGCCTGGCGGACGGGTTGGACCTGCACAGCCAGATCAAGGTCGCCCATTGGAACATCAAGGGCCCGCAGTTCGCGGCGCTCCATCCGCTCTTCGAGACCTTCGCGGTGAGCCTGGCGAACCACAACGACTCGGTGGCCGAGCGCGCCGTGACGCTGGGAGGCAAGGCGTACGGCACCACCCGGCACGTGGCGAAGACGAGCCGCATCCCGGACTACCCGCAGGAGACGACGAAGGATCTGGAGCACGTGCGGCTGCTGGCGGAGCGCATCGAGGCGTACCTGGCGGGTGCGAGAGAGAGCCGCAAGGTGGCCGAGCAGCATCAGGACACGGACACGGTGGACATGTTCACCGGAATCATCACCGAGTTCGAGAAGCACGCCTGGTTCCTGCGCGCCTCGCTCGAGAACTGAGGCCACACGCCGGGACACTGTCGGTTGGTGGATGCGGTGCCCCCGGTGAAGTGACGGGCCTTCCCGTGCCGGACTAACCTCCTCGTCACGAGTCAACGCGAGGAGCCGCGTCATGGGAGGCCAGGATTCATCCCGTCCACGGGCCGTACCACCCGAGGGCCCGCGGCAGGAGTCGCCGGGCCTGCGCGCGGTGGACGGCAGGGCGGACGCGGACAAGCGCACGCTGAGCGACGCGGAGGTCCAGTTGCTGCGCCGGGTCTTCGGCGACGGCATCTCCTACGGGCCCGTGCGGCTGGTGCGGATGGCCCCGTTCATCGCGAGCATCAACGGCAACCGGGCCTTCGTGCTGGGCAACACCCTCAACCTCCCCTCTCCGGACTACGACGCCCTCCAGCGGGGGGAGAAGGCATGGTTGCTCGTCCATGAGTGCACGCACATCTGGCAGTACCAGCACCACGGCTGGGGCTACGTCGCCGCGTCCCTGTGGGCACAGGGTTTCGGCGATGGCTACGACTACGTGAAGGCACTGCGCGCGGGGACGCCCTGGCGGAAGATGAACCCCGAGCAGCAGGCCCAGTTCATCCAGGACGCCTTCTGGGGCGGATACTTCGAGGAGCCCGGAACACGCTTTGGAGCGACGGGCAACAAGGCGGGGGTCCTCCGTGCCGGAGGGACGCCACTCGAGGGCTTCACCGACCACACCCCCGTCCTCATGGCGGCGGTAGAGGAGTTGCGCAAGCCCGCCTGAAGCCTGCTCCGGGCAGGCTTGCGCTCGTGGGACTAGCGTTGCGACACGCTGGCCGTCGGGCCCTCGTCGATGACGGTGGCCTTGCCTCCCTCGATGGTCTGGCGGTGGTCGGTGTGCCGATCGAAGCTGCGCTCCACGTCCGTGGGGGTCCGCAGCACCGTGTTGCCGGGTGCTTCCTCGGGAGCCCAGATCTGCCCGTCACCGGTGAGCACCGCGTTGCCCGGAGCACCGGTGGGCTCGGCGACGTAGACGGTGGGGGCGCTCATGCGGCTCAGCTGCGCCACCGTCTTCGGGTTTTCGATCTGCGTCATGGGAGGCTTTTCAGCCTGCACCCCGCCGTGCGCGTCCGATTCGTGGGCACAACCCCAGAGGGTGAGCGCACAGGTGGCCGTCAGCAAGGCAAGCGTCTTCATGGAGCATCTCCTTGTCCGAGTCGTCCTCAAGGACAAGGTGGATGCCCTCCAGTCGGAGACAAGGAAGCAAGTGGGCACCCGGGGATGGGCCCGGGTGCCCACTTGCGCCGTCAAGTCTCAGTGGGACTGGTTCGCCGCGACGGCCGGCTCACCGCCCAGGCCCATCTGGTACAGCGAGAAGGCCCACAGGTCGCTGTACTCCTCGATGATCTTGGTGGTGGGCTTGCCCGCACCGTGGCCGGCCTTGGTCTCGATGCGGATGAGCACCGGGGCCTCGCCCTGCTGCGCCGCCTGGGCGGCCGCGGTGAACTTGAAGCTGTGACCCGGCACCACGCGGTCATCGTGGTCCGCGGTGTGGACGAGCATCGCGGGGTAGCGCGCCGGCTTCAGGTTGTGCAGCGGCGAGTACGCGTAGAGCGCCTTGAACTCCTCCGCGTTCTCCGAGGAGCCGTAGTCGCTCGTCCACGCCCAGCCGATGGTGAACTTGTGGAAGCGCAGCATGTCCATCACGCCCACGCCCGGCAGCGCCACGCCGAACAGGTCCGGACGCTGCGTCACCGCCGCGCCAATCAGCAGGCCTCCGTTGGAGCGGCCGTTGATGGCCAGACGCGCGCTCGAGGTGTACTTGTTGGCGATGAGCCACTCGGCCGCGGCGATGAAGTCGTCGAAGACGTTCTGCTTCCTCAGCTTCGTACCGGCCTCGTGCCACTCACGGCCGTACTCGCCACCACCGCGCAGGTTGGCCACGGCATAGACGCCGCCCTGCTCCATCCACACCAGGTTGGCCACGCTGAAGCCCGGCGTCATCGGCGCGTTGAAGCCGCCGTAGCCGTAGAGCAGCGTGGGGTTCGTCCCATCCAGCTTCAGCCCCTTCTTGTGGCTGAGGAACATGGGGACGCGCGTGCCATCCTTGCTCGTGTAGAAGACCTGCGTCGTCTCGTACTGCGACGGGTCGAACTTCACCGACGGCGTCTTGAACACCTGGCTCTGGCCCGTCTTCAGGTCATACCGGTAGATGGTCGTGGGCGTGGTGTAGCTGGAGTAGGCGTAGAAGGTCTCCGTGTCCTGACGCTTGCCATCGAGGCCGAAGGCGGTGCCCAGGCCGGGCAGCGCCAGCTCACCCTTGACCTTGCCCTCGCGCGAGTACAGACGCACCTGGGAGTGTGCGTCCTTCATCACGTTGACGATGAACTGGTCGTTGACCAGGCTCACCGTGGAGAGGGTCTCCTCACCCTGGGGAAGGATCTCCTTCCAGCTCTTGCGCTCCGGCTTGCGCAGGTCCACGGCGACGACCCGGCCGCGCGGCGCATCCAGGTCCGTCTTGAACCAGAAGAGCGTGCCGTCGTTGCTGATGTACTCGTACTCCGCATCCCAGTCCTTGAGGAGCTCGACGACCTTGGCCTTCGGGTCCTTCAGGTCCTTGTAGAAGACGAGGTTCTTCTGCTCGGTGCCGCGCGAGACATTGATGATGAGGTAGCGCCCGTCCTCGGTGGTGAAGCCGGTGAAGCCCCACTCCTTCTGGTCCTTGCGCTCGTAGACGAGGGTGTCCTCGCTCTGCGGCGTGCCCAGCTTGTGGAAATAGAGCTTCTGGTAGAAGTTGGTCCCGCTCAGCGCCTCACCTGCCTTGGGCTCGTCATAGCGGCTGTAGAAGAAGCCCTTGCCGTCCTTCGTCCACGAGGCGTTGGAGAACTTCACCCACTTGACGACATCCGGCAGGTCCTTGCCCGTGCGCACATCACGCACGCGGAACTCCTTCCAGTCGCTACCGGCGGAGGCCACACCGTACGCCAGCAGGTTGCCATCCTGGGTGATGGCCAGACCCGCCAGGGCCACCGTGCCATCCGCGGACAGGGTGTTCGGGTCGAGCAACACCCGAGGCTCGGCTCCGAGCGATTCCGTCGTGTAGAGCACGGACTGGTTCTGCAGGCCGTTGTTGCGGTTGAAGAAATAGCGGGAGCCCTCGCGCCAGGGCATGCCGTACTTCTCGTAGTCCCACAGCTCCGTCATCCGCTGCTTGATGCGAGCGCGGGCGGGAATCTTCTCCAGATAGTCGAAGGTGAGCTTGTTCTCGGCGTCGATCCACTGGCGGGACTCGGGCGAGTCCGGGTTCTCCAGCCAGCGGTAGGGATCTGCCACCTTCGTGCCGTGGTAGTCGTCGACCACGTCCTGCTTCTGCGCGACCGGGTAGGCCAGGCGCACGGGAGCCTGGGACGCGGAGGCGGAAGTGGCCTCGGAAGCGGGAGACGCGCTGGGAGCCTGGGCCTCCAGCTGCGTCGGAGCATGGCTGCAGTGCGTGAGCCAGAGAGCGCACGCAACGGCGGAGAGGGAGCGGATTTTCATGGTGGCGCGCGAACTTAGCAGCCCGGGGGCATATTTCCGAAACGGGCCATGACTTGCCGCCTTGGAAGTGCCCCCGGGTGCGCGCCCTCAGGAAGAGCTCACCAGATCTTGACGCGCTTGTCGGGCGACAGGTACGCGCCGTCGCCCTCCTTCACGCCGAAGGCCGAGTAGAACTCGGGCATGTTGCGCACCACACCGTTCACCCGGTACTCGCCCGGAGAGTGCGGATCGGTGAGCAGTTGCTGCCGGAGCGCGTCGTCGCGGTTGAGCGTGCGCCACACCTGGGCCCAGCCGAGGAAGAAGCGCTGGTCATCGGTGAAGCCCTCGATGACCGGGGCCTTCTGGTTGCCCAGCGACAGCTTGTAGGCCTTGAAGGCCACCGTCAGGCCGCTCAGGTCGCCGATGTTCTCGCCCAGCGTCAGCTTGCCATTGACGTTCAGGCCCTGCAGCGGACTGAAAGTGCTGTACTGGTCGGCGAGCATGCCGGTGCGCTGCTGGAAGGCGGACTTGTCCTCCGCGGTCCACCAGTCGCGCAGGTTGCCGTCGCCATCCGAGCGGGAGCCCTGGTCGTCGAAGCCGTGGCTGATCTCGTGCCCGATGACGCCGCCGATGGCACCGTAGTTGGTGGCATCATCCGCCTCGGGATTGAAGAACGGCGGCTGGAGGATGGCAGCCGGGAAGACGATCTCGTTCATCGTCGAGCTGTAATAGGCATTCACCGTCTGCGGCGTCATGCCCCACTCGAGCCGGTCGATAGGCTTGCCGAGCTTGTCCGCGTTGCGGCGGAACTCGACCTCGCTGGAACGCTTCACATTGCCCACCAGGTCGTTCTTGTCGACGGTGAGCGCGGAGTAGTCCTTCCACTTCTCCGGGTAGCCGATCTTCACGTTGAACTTCGCCAGCTTGGCCTGGGCCTGCGCCTTGGTGGCGGGGCTCATCCACTCGAGCTGGTCGATGCCCTGCTTGAAGGTGACCTGCAGGTTCTTCACCAGCTCCTGCATGCGGGCCTTGCTCTCGGGGGTGAAGTGGCGCTCCACGTAGAGCTTGCCGAGCACCTCGCCCAGCGCGTTGTCCACCGTCTCCACGCCGCGCTTCCAGCGGGGGCGGTTCTCCTGCAGGCCCTGGAGTGTCTTGCCGTAGAAGACGAAGTTCGCCTCCTCGAAGGGGCTGCTCAACAGGGGCGCGTACTCGTCGAGCACCTTGAAGGTGAGGTACGTCTTGAGCGTGGGCAGCGGCGTGCTGGCCAGCACCGTGTCGAGCGCCTGGAAGTAGTCCGGCTGGCGGACGACGACGCCCGGCGTCTTGTCCTCGCCCAGGGCCTTGAGATAGCGCGACCAGGAGAAGCCCGGCGTGAGCTTGTCCAGCTCGGCGACGCTCTTGAGGTTGTAGGTGGCCTCGCGGTCGCGGTTGCGCACGCGATCCCAGTGCTTCTCCGCCAGCGAGGTCTCCAGGGCCAGGATGGCCTTGGCTCCGCCGGCCGGATCCTTCTCACCCGCGAGGCGCAGCAGCGTCTCGATATAGGAGAGGTACGCGGTGCGCGTCTCGACGAAGCGCGGCTCCTGCTTGAAGTAGTAGTCGCGATCCGGCAGGCCCAGCCCGCTCTGGCCGGCATAGACGATGTAGCGGTCCGCCTGCTTCGCGTCCTGCATCACGAAGGAGACGAGCGGCGTCTGCACGCCCAGGCGCACGAACGAGGCAAGCAGCTCCGGCAGCTCCTGCTTGTCCTTGAGCGCGGCGACACGGTTGAGCTCGGGGCGCACCGGCTCGAAGCCGAGCGACTGGATGCGCGCCGTGTCCATGAAGCTCTGGTAGAGGTCGCCCACCTTCTGCGGATCCGAGCCGGACTTCTTGTCCGGGGCCGCGGCGGCCTCCTCGATGATGGCGCGCAGGGCGGCCTCGCTCTTGTCGCGCAGCTCGATGAAGGAGCCATAACGGCCCTTGTCGGCGGGAATCTGGGCCGTCTTCAGCCACGTGCCATTGACGTAGCGGAAGAAGTCGTCCTGCGGGCGCACGCCGGTGTCGAAGTTCTTCGTCTCGACGCCGAGTGCCCGGGGCTTCGCGGTCTGCGCCGCCGCATCCTGCGCGGTGTTGCGCGTGCTGGCCGTGCACCCCAGAAGGAGGCAAGCCCCCAGCGTGCTCGTCGCCCAGGAATTCCGGAGGAACTTCATGCTGTTCATGCGTTCTCGCTGTGCTGTGTGGTGGGACGAAGGTAGGTAACCCCGGAGACGGCTGGGAATTCCCAGAACCGCCCGGATTCCACCGGCCTTCGGTGGCGCGCATGGTGCCCGGACCAGGAGCGCAGCGTCCACCCTCCCCCAGTGGCGCCCTCCGACACGGAGCGTCGTGACAGACATCTGATGTCGTCCAGCGCCGTCTTCCTGCTACGCAGCGGCGAGGGACCCCCGCGGCCCCGTCTGACGCACGGAGATGAATGTGACCGAGGCGACATACCCGCCACCGGATGAGGCAACCCCCCGAGCCCGCGCGCTGCGAGAGCTGGCGCTGCTGTTCCTCCGGTTGGGGACGACGGCCTTCGGCGGCCCGGCGGCCCATATCGCGCTCATGGAGGACGAGGTCGTCCGGCGCCGAAAGTGGCTCACGCACGAGGAGTTCCTGGATCTGCTCGGAGCCGCCAACCTCATCCCCGGGCCGAACTCGACCGAGCTGGCCATCCACATCGGCCACCGGCGCGCGGGCTGGAGCGGCCTGGTGGTGGCGGGCACCTGCTTCATCCTCCCGGCGTTCCTCATCGTGTCCGCCATCGGCTGGGTGTACACGCGCTACGGGCAACTGCCGGAGGTGGGGCACCTGCTCTACGGTGTGAAGCCCGTCATCATCGCCGTGGTGCTCCAGGCCATCTGGGGACTGACGCGCGGAGCGGTGAAGTCGAAGTTGCTCGCGGTGGTGGGCGTGGCCTGCGTGGCGCTCGGCTTCCTCGGGGTGAACGAGCTGCTCCTGCTGCTCCTCGCGGGCGGCTTCGTGGCGCTGTCACGGCGGGTGGCCCGGAGCCGAGAGGGCGGCGGAGTACCCCCTTCGGTGAAGGCGCTCGTCCCCGGCCTGCCGCTGGGCGCGGTGGCGGCGGCGACGGCGGCCCCGGGCTTCAGCCTCGGCGGCCTCTTCCTCTTCTTCCTGAAGGTGGGCTCCGTCCTCTACGGTAGCGGCTACGTGCTTCTGGCCTTCCTGCGCGCGGACCTGGTGGAGCGCTGGGGCTGGCTCACCGAGGCCCAGCTGCTCGACGCGGTGGCGGTGGGTCAGGTGACGCCCGGGCCCGTCTTCACCACGGCCACCTTCATCGGCTACGTGCTCGGAGGGTTCCCGGGAGGAGTGGTGGCCACGGTGGGCATCTTCCTGCCCGCCTTCTTCTTCGTCGCGGTGAGCGGGCCGCTGGTGCCCCGCATGCGCCGCTCGTGGGTGGCCGGTGCCTTCCTCGACGGCGTCAACGTGGCCTCGCTCGCGTTGATGGCCACCGTCACCTGGCAGCTCGGGCGCTCCGCGCTCGTGGACGTGTGGACGGTGGGCCTCGCGCTCGTCAGCGCCGTGCTGCTCATCCGCTACCGCGTCAACTCCGCCTGGCTCGTGCTCGGGGGGGCGGCCCTGGGACTGCTGGTGGGTTGAGCAGGACGTGCTCCGAGAGGCCCAGGCTTCTGACGAGGGAGCCCGATTCCTCGGGCTCCCGACTCCTCATTGTGCGCTCACGTCAGTTCCTCACGTGGCGCATCCGTGCCCGCGATTCGCGGAGTGGTCACTCCTCCGGACAGGGGATGCAACGGCCCCTGCTGTCGCGACAGGTCCAGTCCACCGGGCAGGGGGACATGTCGGACCGCGAGAACGCCACCGCCGCCGTCGCACCACCCAGCACACCCGCGAGCAACACGGCGACCATCATCACGTTCTTCTTCGTCATGTAGCACCTCCAAGGGATGACCAGCCCACTGAGGCTGGAGCCGCAGCACACCGTGAGTGAAGTCTCCTTGTCAACATGTGAAAGCCGGGATGGCACGAGCGCCTGTGCGGCGATGACTGCGTCGGAGCGCTCGCACCAGGTGGCGTCGCTCGCGTGGATGGCCACCGTCACATGGCAGCCCGGACGCCCTCTTGCCACAGTGTTGCATCCATCCGGACAATGCGCGGAGCCGGGGCAGACCCGGCCCATCACTCCCGACAGGGGCAATCATGCAGAGGCTGGGCAACAAGGTCGCCATCATCACGGGCGGCGGTAGCGGCATTGGCGCGGCGACGGCGAAGCTGTTCGTGCAGGAGGGCGCCAAGGTCCTGATCGTCGGCCGCAACGAGGCCAAGCTGCGCAAGACGCTCCAGGAGATCAACCACGAGAACATCAGCTACACCGTGGCGGACGTCTCGCAGGTCGAGGACACGAAGCGCTACATCCGCCATGCGGTGGAGCGCTACGGCGGCATCGATGTGCTGGTGAGCAACGCGGGCACCGAGGGGCCCTTCCAACACATCGCCGAGCACTCCGTGGAGGACTTCGACCAGGTCATCGCCACCAACGTGCGCGGAGTCTGGCTGTCCATCAAGCACGCCTTCCCCGAACTGCAGAAGCGAGGAGGAGGAAGCATCATCCTCACCTCGTCGGTGGTGGGTGTCGCCGGCTTCCCGGCGAGCTCGTCGTACACCGCGAGCAAGCACGCCATCATTGGCCTGGCCCGTGCGCTGGCACATGACGGCGCACCGTTCCGCATCCGGGTGAACGCGGTATGCCCCGGCATCGTCGACAACGACATGATGGTCTCCATCCACGCGCGGCTCGCGCCTGGTGCCGAGGACCAGATTAAGAGCACCCTGTCGGCACGGGTCCCCCTGAAGCGCTACGGCGCCAGCGAGGAGATCGCCCGGATGAACCTCTTCCTCGCCAGTGACGAGAGCAGCTACAGCACCGGCGGCGTGTACATGGCGGACGGAGGCATCACGGCCGGCATCATGTAGCGGGAGCTCCGGCGGCCTCAGCCGCTCGCGGTCTCCGCGCGGGCGCTGAATCCCCGGGCCTGTCCGCGGCGATCCTCCTGGTAGCGCCGCAGCAGCCACTGCCCCGCGGGCCTCGCCATCACGGCCGCGCGCATCTCGGTGACCTCCGGGGGCAGGACCTCACCGGGCCGGAGCACAAACGGGGAGCCCTCGGCGCCCACCAGCGGGGCATAGAGCGACGCCGCGGCGATGTCCGCGATCGACAAGGAGTGACCCGCCAGGTAGCGCGACGGGTCTCCTTGAATCTCGCGCTCCAGCCGGTCGAGCCCCTCCAGCAGCTTCACCTTGGACTCCGCCACCTTGTCGGGAGTCAGCGCGTACTGGCTCCGGATGACCCGCTTGATGACGGGGATCAGCACGTGTCCCACCAGACGCAGCGGCAGCGGGAAGCCGCCGAACATGAGCGGCTCGATGTCCGTGCCACTGGCGAAGAGCTTCGCGTACACCCAGCGGCGCACGTGCTTGCCGGCCATCTCGTCGAAGTAGGCCTCCAGCTCGAGCACCCGCTCGCGCTCGGGCCCCTCGGCGGGAATCAGCGCGGGCGCCGACGGATAGCCCCGCTCCAGGTACAGCGCGATGTCGGTCGAGTCGGTGACGACGGTCCCCCGGTCCACCAGCACGGGCACGGTGCCTCGGGCGCCCTTCGTCAGCCGCTTCGTCACCAGACGGTGCGCGCCGGGAAACAGGTTCTCGATGCGGAACGAGAGCCCCTTGGCGTCGAGGTTCCAACGGGTCTTCTCGCAGTAATGGGAGATCGGGAACTGATAGAGCGTGCGTTCAGCGTGGGCCATGTCGGGAGCCTCGGACGAGGGGCGCGAGCACGGCGACAGCGGCCAGTTTCATCCCCCCCGGTTCAAATCGCCGGGAGCATGCCGCCTTCACGCCTTCCGGTACAACCTTCCGAGCCGCCACCCGGTCATCAGCGCCCCCAGTGTAGGGGTGTCGCCGGGCGCCCCTCGATTCGAGGACAATGCCTCCATGAGAATCCGCGCCTGCCTCGCTCTCGTCATCCTCGCCACCGCCTGCGGCCGGGAGCCGCCCACGAAGGAGGAAATCGAAGACGCGAAGTCACGGGTGGACCTCGCGGTCCACGCGGCCCACCAGGCCCGTGTGGCGCTCGAGTTACTCGGAATCCTGCCCGTCTACACCTGCGGTGAAGCGCGGCGCACCTTCGTGGGCCGCGTCACCGAGGGCGCCCAGGTGAAGGTGGCCTGCATCACCGCCACCACCGAGGCCCTGGACGACACCACCGACGCGGTGGTGCTCTCCTTCCCTGAAGGCCAGTGCTCCGTGAACGGGCACACCGTGTCCGGGCAGAGCGCCTTCCGCTACCAAGGTGGCGAGGACCGGATGGACGTCTTCGCCGACCTGCGCGGACTGAAGGTGGATGGCCAGGCGCTCCAGGCCAAGGTGGGCTACGGCACCTGCGGTGACGAAAAGCGCTTCTGGGCCGAGGCCGCTGGCGACCTGCCAGACCGGGCCGGCAGCAGCTACCGCGTGGACGGGCGGGTGGGCCTGCGCGAGGGCCTGCCCCTCATCGGCGGCACCACGCTCGTGTTCGACGGGCCGGCCGAAGTGTCCGGGCCCCTCGGTACGGATCGCATCACCTTCACCGGGCTGCAGTACGAAGTGGGCGAGTTCCTCCCCGCGAAGGGCGAGGCCCTCATCGAAACCGCCCGTGGCCACCGGGTGAGCGTCCACTTCAGCGAGGTGCTCTGGCGCCTGGGTAAGGTGGAGGTTGAAATTGACGACAAGGCCCCGGTGACGGTCCCCATCGTCCGCTGAGTCCGAGGTACATTCGGGGGCATGAATCCCCCAGACTCCCGCCCCTCCCCTGGCCTGCTCGCCCGTGCCCTCAAGAAGGTCGGAGAGCTCACCAGCCCGGAAACCCGCTCGGGCAAGGTCTTCGCGAAGGCCGAGCAGGGTCTCACCCAGGTGGCCGCGCGCCTCGCCGAGAGCCCCACCTTCCTGCGCGTCAGCGGTGGCCTCATGCGCCGCGGCTTCACCCAGCAGATCCGCCGCACCTCGGTGATGGAGAAGACGCTGCACTCGCTGCGCGTGCCCACCTCCTCCGAGGTCGACGCCCTGCGCGACCAGCTGCGCCGCATGGGCGACCAGGTCGAGGCGCTCGGCTCGCAGCTCGAGCACGTCGTCGAGCTGCTGGAGCGCCAGGAGCAGCAGCCAGCTCCCTCCTCCTCCGTCCTCGACTCCATCCCCTCACCCCGTCGCCGCAAGACTCCGGTCCCCAAGTAGGACTCGCGGCTCCCGGGTCGCCCCTCATGCCTCGAACGGCGCAGCAGAACCAGCGGCTGAAGGAGGAGCGCAGGAGCGCTCTGCTGAAGGCCGCACGCGAGCTCTTCGCTCGTAGGGGGCTCGCGGCCACCAAGATGACGGACCTCGCCACCGCGGCAGGCATCAGCTACGGGCTCGTCTACCATTACTTCCCGGACAAGGAGGCGGTGTTCCTCACACTCGTCGAGGAGGCCGTCCAGGGCGGAATCCAGCTCCTCACCGACGCCCGGAGCGCGCCCGGCTCTCCCTGGGAGCAGCTCCATGCCGTCTGCTCCCGGATGCTGGAGGAAGCCCGGGAGAACTCCTCGTTCCTGCTCATCCTCGTGCAGGCCCAGGCGTGTGAGAACCTTCCCACCGAGGGTGAACAGTCACTCGCCCGCCACACCGCGCGCTTCCTTCAACTGCTGGTGGAGCTCATCGAGGACGGACAGCGCGCCGGCCAGGTGGTGGACGTCCCCGCAGGAGAGCTCGCGCGCACCTTCCTCGCCACCGTGGAGGGGCTCGCGCTGACCCGGCTCATCAAACCCCGCTCGAACCTGCCGTTCCCCTCGGCGGACACAGTTCTCCGGTTGTTCGAGGCTTGAGCCTCCCGCTCCCATGCGGGCCCCGCCGCGCTATGGTAGCG
Organism: Vitiosangium sp. GDMCC 1.1324; assembly: GCF_003044305.1. Lineage (GTDB taxonomy): Bacteria > Myxococcota > Myxococcia > Myxococcales > Myxococcaceae > Archangium. The sequence continues at coordinate 203,890 of NZ_PZOX01000014.1, forward strand.
GACCATCTTCCCCCAGGAGTTCTCCTGTGAATCGGCCTGCCCAAGCCTTCCAGCGGATCCGCTCGTTCGTCTCGTCCCAGGTCGACGTGTCGCGCTCGCTCGCGCAGGCCCTGCAGGACCGCTCCATCAACCCCTACCCGTACCTCAAGCCCTTCATCGAGAAGGCCGCCAACGTCCGCGAGCCGCCCATCAGCCCCACCCCGCACGCGGTGGTGTACACGCGCGGCAGCATGCGCCTGCTCCGCTACGCCGCGCCCCGGCGCCGCTACCGCACGCCCATCCTCTTCGTCTACTCGCTCATCAACCGCTGGTACATCCTCGACTTCCTGCCCGGCCGCAGCCTCATCGAGTACCTCACCCGCCAGGGCTACGACGTCTACGCCATCGACTGGGGCCTGGCCGGGCCGGATGAGCAGAACCTCACCTGGAGCGAGCTGCTCGGAGGCCACCTGCGCTCCGCGGTGCGCTGGACGTTGCGCGTGAGCGACAGCGAGGACCTGACGCTCTACGGCTACTGCATGGGCGGCACCATGTCCCTGGCCTACACCTCGCTCTACCCCGAGGGCGTGCGCAACGTGGTGGTCCAGGCCACTCCGGTGGACTTCACCAAGGGTGGCATCTACTCGCTGTGGACGCAGCAGCGGCACTTCGACGTGGACTCGCTGGTGGACGCCTACGGCAACGTGCCCACCTACGTGCTGGAGAGCGGCTTCTTCATGGCCGGCCCCGTGCAGCGCATCACCAAGTGGCTCGACGTGTGCCGGCAGATCGACGACCCGAGCTTCGTCACCACCTTCCTCGCCCTGGAGCGCTGGGGCTCGGACGCGGTGCCCTTCCCCGGCGAGGTCTACCGGCAGTACGTCAAGGACTGCTACCAGCAGAACCTCTTCTGCCAGAACCGCATGGAGGTGGGTGGCGAGCGCGTGGACCTGGGCCGCATCCAGTGCCCCGTGCTCAACATCATCGCGGAGCATGACAACATCGCCCCGCCCGCCATGAGCGAGCCGCTGCCGGGCCTGGTGGGCACGAAGGACTGCGAGACGATGCGCTTCCCGGTGGGGCACATCGGCCTGTCGGCATCCAGCAAGGCTCCGGTGAAGGTATGGCCGCACATCGCCGGCTGGATGGGACAGCGCTCGGCGACGATGGAGGACGGAGCATGAACGAGGCGCGGGTACGGGAGGGCACGGTGCAATCGAGAGAGGGCTCCATCCGGCTGCGCGACGGGCGCAAGCTGGCCTATGTCGAGTCCGGGAACCTGGAGGGCTCGCCGGTCATCTTCATGCATGGCAACCCGGGCTCCCGCTACATGCGGCACCCGGATGACGGCCTCACGGCGAGCCTCGGGGTGCGGCTCATCGCACCGGACCGGCCGGGCTATGGGCTGTCGGACTTCAAGAAGGGCCGCACCCTGCTGGACATGCCAGCGGACATCGAGCAATTGGCCAACGCGCTGGGGCTGGGCCGCTTCGCCGTCATGGGCGTGTCCGCGGGAGGCCCCTACGTGGCGGCCTGCGCGTACCGCCTGGGCGAGCGGCTCACGGGAGCGGCCATCGTCTCCGGCTCGGCGCCGTTCAACCGCACCGGGGCCATGGCGGGGGTGAATCGGGACTACCGCGCCGCCTACAGCATGGCCATGTGGCCGGGCTGGTTGCTGAAGCCGGTGATGACCCTGCATGACCAGTCCGTCCGCAGCAAGCCCGAACGCGCGCTGGAGACGCTGATGAAGGAGTGCTCGGCGGATGACCGGGCCGTGCTGTCGAATCCAGCCATCGGCGCACAGGTGAAGGGCTTCCGCTTCGAGGCCTCACGTCAGGGCGTGCAGGGAATGATTCAGGAGGCCCGCCTGCTCACCTCGCCGTGGGGCTTCCCGCTCGAGGACATCCGCATCCCCGTGCACCTCTGGTACTGGGAGGGAGACTCCATCGTGCCGCTGCAGATGGGGCGCTACCTGCACTCGCGCATCCCGAGCACGGTGCCCCACTTCCTGCCGGGCGGAGGACACTTCGCCCTGTACTCGCACTGGAAGGACATCCTCTCCGCACTGGTGCGCGGGTGACGGGACCAGGACTCGAACGCCGCTTCCCTCGTGAGCCGGAGCCCGTTCTCCGGTAGCGTCCCGGGCGTGAGCGACGATACCTCCCTGCCAGCGTTCCGCACCGTGCCTCGCACGGGCGTCATCTACGTCACCGCCGAGGCCATGCGCCGGGGCTACCGCGGTGGAGACCCCGACTGGTGCAACCTCGGTCAGGGTCAGCCCGAGACCGGTGAGCTCCCCGGTGCCCCGCCCCGCATCGGCAGCGTCTCCGTGGACGTGAATGACCTGGAGTACGCCCCCGTGGCCGGCCTCTGGGAAATCCGCGAGGCCGTCGCCTCCCTCTACAACCGCCTCTACCGCCGCGGCCTCCCCAGCCAGTACACCGCCGAGAACGTCTCCCTCTCCGGCGGCGGCCGTGCAGCCCTCACCCGCGCCGCCGCCAGCCTCGGCTCCGTCAACCTCGGCCACTTCCTCCCCGACTACACCGCCTACGAGGAGCTGCTCGACGTCTTCAAGGCCTTCACCGCCATCCCCATCCTCCTCGAGGGCGAGCGCGGCTACGCCTTCACCCACGAGGACCTGCGCCGCGAAATCCAGGGCCGCGGTCTCTCCGCCCTCCTCTTCTCCAACCCCTGCAACCCCACCGGCAAGCTCGTCCAGGGCGACGAGCTGGCGCGCTGGGTCTCCGTCGCCCGCGAGCTCGAGTGCACTCTGCTCATCGACGAGTTCTACTCGCACTACGTCTGGACGGGCCGCCCCGGCCAGCTCCCCGTGGAGAGCGCCGCCCGCTACGTGGAGGACGTCAACAAGGACCCCATCGTCCTCTTCGACGGCCTCACCAAGAACTGGCGCTACCCGGGCTGGCGCATGACGTGGACCGTGGGCCCTCGCCAGGTCATCGAGGCCGTGTCCAGCGCCGGCAGCTTCCTCGACGGCGGCGGCAGCCGGCCCCTTCAGCGCGCCGCGATTCCCCTCCTGGATGAGCAGCTCGTGGTGAAGGAGACGCTCGCCATCAACCACCACTTCCGCGAGAAGCGCGACCGCTTCCACTCGCGTCTGGAGCGGCTGGGCATCCGCACGGACCGCTCCCCCGATGGCACCTTCTACGTCTGGGGCAACGTGTCCGGGCTGCCCGCGCCTCTCAATGACGGCATGGGCTTCTTCCGCGCCGCGCTCGACCAGAAGATCATCACCGTCCCCGGCGAGTTCTTCGACGTGAACCCCGGCAAGCGCCGCGCCCGCCCCTCGCGCTTCCGCAACTACGTGCGTCTGTCCTTCGGACCCTCCATGGAGGTGCTCGAGAAGGCCCTGGATCGGCTGGAGGCCCTGGTGCTGCGCCACACCAGCGGTTAATCCCTTCGTACACTTCGGCGCGTCCGGAGCCTGAGCCCGCTCGGAGAGCAGCCAGGCTCCATACCCATCACATCCCGGCGCATTCCCATCTACCCAGCAGCAGGAGGAGGCAGACCTCTTCACGGCTGGGCAGCGCAGCAGGCCTCCTGTGCAACACCCAGCCCAGGAGCAACCCCGAATGTTGAAGTTCGCCGGCGTCAAGCTGGGGCCGTAGCCGTAGGAGTCGTGTGTGCTGCTCGGGGACCTCGCGAGAGGGCCCCTTTCCTTCCCTTCGACCGGAGCAGGACGGACATGCGTGGAACCGAGCCTGGCCATCCCTCATCGAAGTCGCACTGGAGCAGTGCCACCCGTGAGGCGCTCGCGGCGGAGTTGCTATGCATGGGCCTGTCCTACCGGACGGCCCCCCTGGCGGTGCGCGAGCGGCTGGCACTCCCCGAGGCACGGCAGTTGGAATTGCTGCAACGGCTCGGAGAAGCACCCGCCGAGGCGCTGCTCATCTCCACCTGCAACCGGGTGGAGCTGTACCTGACCGCGCCGGACGTGGCCGTGGCCCGTCAGCGGGCCCGGGTGAAGCTGGAGCGCCTGGGAGGGACAGAAGTGCTCGAGCACCTCTACGAGCACCAGGGCGAGGCCGCGCTGCTCCATCTCTTCCGAGTGGCCTCGAGCCTGGACTCCATGGTGCTGGGCGAGGCGCAGGTGCTGGGCCAGGTGAAGGACGCCCTGGAACAAAGCCAGACAGCGGGCACTGCGCGCGGCGAGCTGTCGCGCATGTTCGCGGCGGCCTTCCGGTGCGCCAAGCGGGTGCGCACGGAGACCGGCATCGGCATGGCGGCCACGTCCATGGCTGGCGCGGCCGTGGCGCTCGCCAACAGGACCCTGGGCGGGCTGGAGGGCAAGACGGTGCTGCTGGTCGGCGCGGGCGAGATGGCGGGGCTGGCCGCCCGGCACCTGAAGCAGGCGGGAGCGGGCCTCATCGTGGTGGTCAACCGCACACTCTCTCGCGCCGAGGCCCTGGCGGCCGAGGTGGAAGGCATCGCACGCCCCTTCGATGAGCTGTTCACCCTGCTCGTCTCGGCGGACGCGGTGGTGAGCGGCACCTCCTCGCCGGTGCCCCTCTTCCACCGGGAGAACGTGGCGGCGGTGCTCGAGGAACGGGGGCACCACCGGCCTCTCGTCCTGGTGGACCTGGCCGTGCCGCGCAACATCGCCGCCGGGGTGGACTCGCTGGCGCAGGTGCGCCTCCATGACCTGGACGACATCCAGCGGTTCGTGGCCCACAACGAAGCGGTCCGGGCCGAGGAGGCTCGGAAGGCAAGCCAGCTCGTGGATGAGGAAGTGGCGCGCTTCCTGCGCGACCAGGCCGTGCGCGAGGGGATGCCCGTCCTGTGCCGCCTGCGCCAGCGCGCGGACGCCATCGCCCGGGCCGAGGTGGAGCGCACCCTGTCCTCGCTCGGCGAGACGCTCTCCGACAAACAGCGCAAGAGCGTCGAGGCGATGGCGCGAGCCATCATCAACAAGCTGCTCCATGAGCCCACGGCCCGGCTGCGGACAATCGGCGTCGAGCCAGAGGGGGAGCAGTACGCCCATGTCGTTGCCGATCTCTTCGGGCTCATACCCACGTGAGGACCGGCACCGTCTCCCCCGCGCCGCGGCCTGGACGTCCCGCCCTGCTCAGCCCCGCCGCGGGCGAGCGAGGGCCAGGCGCCGCACCCCCTCCCTCAGCTCCTGAGGCGTCAACGAGGCGAAGCCCAGCCGGAAGGCGGAGGGACCGCGTCCCTCGAGCGCGAAAGCACGTCCCGGAGTGACGTGCACGCCCCGCGAGGCCGCACGCTCCGCCCAGGCCTCCACATCGAGCGATTCATCCACCCGGGCCCAGAGCGAGAGACCACCGGCCGGAACCTCGAAGTCCACGCAGCCGCCCAGCTCGCCGCGCAGCGCCTCCGCCAGCACGTCCCTCCGAGCCTGGTACTCACGGCGAGCCTTGCGGGCATGCCGCTGGAGCTCTCCCTCTTCCAGCAGATCCGCCAGGGCCCGCTCCAGCGGCGCATCACCCTGGCGGTCCACCACCGTCCGCAGTGCCGCCAGCGCGCGCACCAGCGGCGCGGGAGCCACCACGTAGCCAAGCCTCAGTCCCGGTGCGACCAGCTTGGAGAGCGAGCCCACGTACACCACACAACCCGCGCGGTCCGAGCTCGCCAGGGGCAGCACGGGCCTGCCCTCGTAGTGGAACTCGTGGTCGTAGTCGTCCTCCACCACCGCCATGCGAGCCTCGGCCGCCACGCGCAGCAGCTCCATCCTCCGGGCGGCGGTGAGAGTGACGGTGGTGGGGTACTGGTGGTGGGGCGTCACGTACACGGCGCGCACCGGCCGCTTCGCCATCAGGGCCTGGAGCGCATCCACCCTCAGCCCCTGTTCATCCACCGGCAACCCCACGAGCCGGGCTCCCGCGAGCCGCAGCGCGTCCCACGCCGGCAGGTACCCGAGCGCCTCGACGGCCACGACATCTCCCGGGCGGACGAGCGCACGCGCCACGAGGAAGAGGGCCATCTGGCTTCCCCTCGTGACGAGCACGTCATCCGCTCCCGCCGCGAGGCCTCGCGTGCGGCTGAGCATCCCCGCGAGCGCCTCGCGCAGGCCGGGCTCTCCGCGCGCATCTCCCGCCCGCAGCGCTGTCCGAGCACGGCTCGTCAGCACGCGCCGGAAGGCACGCGCCAGCGCCACCGCGGGAGCCAGGCGCACGTCGGGAGCCCCATCGTTGAACACCAGCGTCCCCCTGGGTGGGGGCGTCACGAGCCTGGGAGCCACCTCCTCCTGGGGGAGTGAGAAGCCCGGCCGCGCGGGCATCCGCTGCCGGGGCGTGCCACCAAACCCCCTGGGCGCGGCCACCGGGAGCGCCCGGGAGACGAAGGTTCCACGGGAAGGCTCGGCGGCGGCCCACCCCTGGTGGATGAGCTCGCGATAGGCCGCGTCCACCGTGTTGCGATGCACCCCGAGCGAGAGTGCCAGTGCCCTCGTCCCGGGAAGCGCGTCTCCCGGGGACAACCTGCCCCGCTCGATGTCACGGACGACCGCACGCGCCAGCTGAACGAAGAGCGGCACGGACGAGGAGGGCTCCAGCTCGAGGGTGAGCTTCCAGGTGCGCAACACCGGCCCAGTCTACTTCGCGAAACCGGCTCTTTCGAGGGTGCCGGTAGCTCTCTACCTTCCGACTCACACAAGGAGGCCCATTCATGAGCCAGACCGCGAACGCCCCGAATCAGAAGTACCACTCCGCCGACTTCGACAAGACGCCACCCCGCCCGCGCGTGGTGATGCCCGACAAGTTCTCCCACCCCGCCGTGGAGAGCGCCGGCCAGAACGATGGCTACTCGAAGGAGCGCAAGCACCCCGTCTTCTTCGTGGACCTGCCCTCGCATGCCATCAGCATGACGATCGGCTGGCTGGAGCCGGGCCAGTCCTCCAACAGGCACCGCCACACCTACGAGACCGTGCTCTACGTGCTCGAGGGCGAGGGCTACTCGGACATCCAGGGCAAGCGCATCCCGTGGAAGCAGGGGGACGCCGTCTACATCCCGGTGTGGGCCTGGCACAACCACGTCAACACCCACCCCACGCAACGCGCCCGCTACCTGGCCTGCGAGAACGCGCCCATGCTCCAGAACATGGGGGGCATCGCCCTGCGGGAAGAAGTGCCGGAGAAGGGCCAGAAGCCCGCGCTCGCCGGCGGGGAGGAGGACTGACATGAGCCGCCACGTCCCGCTGCACGGCATCATCGGCTACACCCTCACCCCCTTCCGGCATGACGGGAAGGTGGATCTCGACAAGCTCCGGATGCTCACCACGCGCATGGTGGACTCGGGCGTCCATGCCATCGCGCCCCTCGGGAGCACGGGCTGCCTGCCCTATCTGGACGACGAGGAGCGCGAGGCCATCACCGAGGCCACCGTGAAGACCGTCGCGAGCCGCGTCCCGGTGATGGTCGGCGTCTCCAGCCTCACCACCGAGCGCACCGTCCACCACGCCCGCTTCGCCGAGCGCGCGGGCGCGGACGCCGTGATGATCATCCCGATGAGCTACTGGAAGCTCACCGAGGAGGAGATCTTCCGGCACTTCGACACGGTGGCCCGCGCCATCTCCATCCCCATCATGGCCTACAACAACCCGGCCACCGGCGGACTGGACATGACGCCGGAGTTCCTCGCGCGGCTGCTGGAGATTCCCAACGTCACCATGGTGAAGGAGAGCACGGGGGACGTCGGGAGAATGCACCGCCTGCGGCAGGTGGCCGGTGAAGAGGTGGCCTTCTTCAACGGCTCCAATCCGCTCGCCCTCGCGGCCTTCGCGGCGGGAGCCCGGGGCTGGTGCACCGCCGCGGCGCACCTCATCCCCGAGCTCACCCTGGAGCTGTACCGGCAGGTCGCCGACAAGGCCAACCTCGTGGAGGCGCGCAAGGTGTTCCAGAAGCAGCTCCCCCTGCTCCAGTTCATCGTGAAGGGCGGCCTGCCGCGCACGGTGTCCGCGGGCCTGGCGCTGCTCGGCACCGAGGTGGGGCCCCTGCGCGCGCCGCTCCTTCCGCTCCCCGCTCCGGAGGTGGAGGCGCTGCGGCGCATCCTCACGAAGCTCGAGGCGTGAGGAGACCCCTGACCGCACCCGGGGGAGGGGCTGGCAATCGCCGAGCGCCGGCATGACCTCCCCTCCTCCGTCCGAGCAGACACCCGGGTGAGCAGGTGCGCGCTCCCGTCCTCAAGCTCCTCCCTAAAGAGGATCGGCTTGCGAGACCTGAGACGCCTTCTTCACCCCACCCATCTGTGGGATCTGTTCGTGACGTCCGACCCGGACCTGGCACGGTTGCGGATGGGGCTTCGCTCCATGCTGGGTGCCGGCCTGTCCGCCCTCGTCATCTCCCAGCTCGCCCGCCTGCTGGGACAGCCGCCCACCGTCACTCTCGTGGGGACCATGATGGGGATGATGGGATCCCAGCTCGCGAGCGATTCCAACCCTCGTGACCAGCGCATCACGACGCTCCTGATGGTGTTTCCGGCCTCGGCCGCGATCGTCATCGGGACGCTCACCTCGCACCTCTCCCTGCTCGGCGCGGCGGCCTTCGCGGTGACCATCTTCATCGCCACCTACGTGCGGCGGTTCGGGCCCAGAGGGCTCGCGCTCGGGATGATCGGCTTCTTCGCCTTCTTCAATGCGCTCTTCTTCCACGCGCAACTGGCGCAACTACCGGCCCTCGTCGGCGCCATCGTGGTCGCGATCGGCATCGCCTACTGCGTGCGGTTCATGCTCACCCGCGACCGCCCCGGCCTGGACCTCCAGCGCTTCGTCCGCTCCTTCCGGAAGACAATCGCCATCGTGCTGTGGAACCTCACGGACATCCCCGAGCGCCCGAGGGTGACCCGTTCTCTTCAACGCCGCCTCCGCCGGGAAGCCGCCCGTCTGAACGACGCGGCACTCGCGGTGGAGGATCTGCTGACCCGTTGCCAGCCCACCCTCCGGCTGCGGATCTTCGATCTGGAGCTCGCGACCGACCGGGTCATCGCCGCCATCCGCCAGGTGGTGGACTCGGGCGCACTGGAGCCGCATGCGCGCAAGGAGGTTCGAGCAGCCCTGATCGCCGCGTACACCGCCGTACGGAATGGAGATCCAACCGCGCGGCGGATGGTGCAGGAGCATCTCGAGCACCTGCGGGAATTCGTCCCGGGTTCGCCCGAGCCCGAGCGGGCCCTCGCGGATGTCCGCCGCTTCAGCACCGCCATCACGGACCTGGTGGAGGCCGCCGCCAGCCTCCCGGAGGAGCTTCCCCGGCTCGCACCGGCACGAGCGACCACCCCAAACGCGGCCACGAGCCCGGGAGCCATACCGCCGGGAGACGGTCTTCATCCGTCGACACGGCAGGCGCTCCAGGCCACCGTGGCGAGCGTGCTCGCGATGGTGGTGGGCCACGCCGTGTCCTCCGAACGCTGGTACTGGGCCGTCATCACCGCGTTCGTCATCTTCACGCGCACGAGGACGCTCGGTGAGACCCTGCTCCGCGGCTGGTACCGGGTGCTCGGAACGCTCCTGGGCGTCATCGCCGGATTGCTGCTCGCGGGGCTCGTCGCGGGACACCGCTCGGTCGAGCTCGTGAGCGTCTTCGTCTGCATCTTCTTCGGCTTCTACCTGATACGCATCTCCTACGCGTGGATGGTCTTCTGGTTCACCGCCATGCTGTCGGTCCTCTACAGCCTGCTCGGCCGTTTCTCGCCCGGACTCCTCTACCTGCGCATCGAGGAGACGATGATTGGCGCCAGCCTCGGCATGCTCTGCGCAGCCTTCCTCTTCCCGGAGCGGACGACGGAGCACATCCACGCCACCGCGAAGCAGGTCCTGTCCGCCGTCTGCGATTACCTCGAGGAGGCCGTGGTGAAACGCTCGGAGGAGTCCGACCCGGCCCGGCTGATGGACTCCGCGCGAGCCCTCGATGCGCGCCTCCGAGAGCTACGAACGGCGGCGCGTCCCCTCACCGGACCCATGGTGCGGTTCGCCCCCCGGACCGAGCGCACGGTGCACACGGTGTCCGAGCTCGTCGTCTTCGTCCGGCACCTCGCCCTGGGCAAGGCTGTCCTGCACGTGCACGAGGCGGTCCGCGAGATGCTCCGCGAGGCAGGCACCCGGCTCGCGAACAATGCACGCGCGCTCGCGCAGACGTTGGACGCGGAGGAGTTTCCCACGCTCGAGTCCGCATCTCCGTTGCTCGAGCGGGCCCGGAACTCGCTCGTGGGCGAGGAGACCTTGAGGCGGGGCCCCGCGAGCCCTCCCATCCTGCTGCATTGGCTCGCCCGGGTGGACGACACACTCCATGTCCTGGCCAGGACCGCGGGCCCCCTCCCCAGGAGCGAGCTCCCGGGGACGTAGGGACGTCGCCGGCTCCAGCGGCCCGAAGACGTCCTCCGGCCAGGGGGGCGTGACGAGCTCGTTCGCGAGCCGCTCGCACTCCGCCAGGTTGCACGCGGGGGTCGCCAGGTGATTGGGTAGGGCCGCCGCCATGACTCCGCCCGGCCCCCTGCTCGCCTCCATCTACGGTCTGTACCTGCTCGCGGTCATCACGCCCGGGCCGAACACGTTCATCGTCACGCGCCTAGCGCTGTCCGCAACGCGCCGGCGCGCGGCCTTGGCCGTGCTGGGGATTGCCCTGGGAAATGCGGTGTGGCTCTGCATCATTCTCGGCGGCGTCGCCATGCTCTTGCAGCAGCTCCCGGGAGGGATGCGCGCCGTGCGCTACGTGGGCGGGCTGTACCTGCTCTACCTGGGCGTGCGAGGGCTGCGCTCCGCGCGTACGGCCGCTCGGACATCCGAGGCTGCTCCGGCGGTGGCTCCCGTGGAGCGGGCGCTGACGAGCGAGGAAGACCGGCCGTTTCGCAGCGGGCTGTTCGCCAGTCTGTCCAATCCGAACACGATGCCGTTCTACCTGAGCATCCTCACCCCCACGGTGGCACCGGGCATTCCCTTGTGGGTGCGCGTAGCCGCGGCGGCGGGCATCGTGACGCTCGCCATGGCGTGGTACGGAACGCTGGCCTGGGGCCTATCCACCGGGCACGTCCGACGGGCGTACTCCCGGCGGGAGCCGCTCATCCGCCAGGTGCTCGCGCTGGTGCTGGTGGTTTACGGGATTCGGCTGCTGGTTTCGGGATAACTGACATTCCCGTCAGTTTGAATTGCCTACTCGGAATCCTCCCCCGATTCGTCTTCCTCCACCTCTTCGCCTTCAAGAGGTGCGCTCATGAACGTAAACCTCCCAGGCAATCGAACGACCATGAATCCCTTGCCAGCGATTCTGACACGCTCGGCGTCCTCGGCCTTCCCACTGGCGAGCCATTTGTCTGCATCTTCCCGTGTTGCGAACTCGTGGGAGACTTTGAGCTTGAATGAGGGATCAAAGAACTCCTTGTAGAACCTGCGGAAGTCACCCTCTTTCCTCGTGTGGCGGGGATAGATCAACGCAATCTGCGCAAGTTCGATGACGTCCCGTTCCGGGGAGCCCTCCGGATGCTTCTGGCTGATGGCGTCAAGAGCACCGAGGATTGCATCTATGTCGAAGTCTGGAATGTAAGGCATGGTCCCGCCGAGCCTTTCGCGTTTCTTCGGATGCAACGCTTAGTGCTGTCCGGTTTGTTGAGTTCGAAAGTTTCGGGCGATGCAACAACCCGGGTCAACGGCGCTCGAGCCCATGAGGCCACGAGTGCACGGCAGGCGATGTTCTGGGCGGTGGGGGCCACCGGAGCCCGGCATTGGTAGCCCAAGACATCGGCGCCAGAAACCAGCAAGAGGGGCGGAGTGCACGCCGCTCTTCGCCCGGCGAGGGGTCCAAGGGGACTAAACCGGACGGACGCGCATGGACTCGCCCAGGGTGCTGCTGATCCCGAGTGGGAGCGGAGCCGCATTAGCGGCTTCGATTCCCGCTGCCTCTATCAGCGCCCCAGGTTCGCCGGAACCTTTCTGGGGGAGCATCGGTGCCAGGCGCCGTTCGAGCCCTTTGACATCCTCTTGGGAGCCGTGCCCGTCACGCTCCCATCACGCCTGCTCGATAGCTTCCTCCCACCACCTCGGGACTCCCCGCGGGTGGAACAATCCGCTGTTCTGAAAAAACTGCGTTTCAGGAGGAAACATCATGAAGAAGACATGGAAGGTGGGTTCCGTCGCGGTGGCGCTGATGACGGGCGTGGTGGCCGGTGTGGCCATGGGCGCGATGCGGCCCCAGGCCGCCGAAGCTGCTCCGCAGACGCTGACGGGGACGTGCTGCTCCACCTGCACGCCGACGTACAACTACTGCTACTCCCACTGCCCCCCGCGCGACGCGGACTGCAAGACGTTCTGCCGCGACGACTACGACTGGTGCAACGCCACCTGCGACACATCCTGCTGAGGCCCCACCGCCCGCTGCTGGACTGGCGCTGAGCCAACGGCGGCGGGAAAGAGTGGATGCCCGGGCGCCCGGTGCGCTGTACAAGGAGCTGGGCGCCTGTCGAGCTCCATCGCCTCGTTGGAAGAGAACAGCAACTGATGGACTCCTCGGGGGAGCCCAGTCCGACACTCAACAGCCGTATCGAACCGAGAACATCCAGCATGGCCAACTCCCTCCCCATACCGGAACTTGAGACATGCGAAAGCTGCCGATGAGGAGCACCTGAAGGTACGTCTGCATTGACCGGGCGAGCCTGCTCAGCCTTCGATCTTGCGGAAGCGCGGTTGCACGACCCCCTCGTTCCACTCGACCGAGTCCAATCCGCGGCTGCGTGCGTAGTGCTCGGACAGGTGCCAGAGCGTCTGGAGGATGCCCTCACCGCCGCCGTCGATCTGCGCCAGCTCCACGACGAGCCGGGCCTCCTTCACCTGGAACTGGCCCAGCACCTGCGCCGAGCCGGCCTGGAAGACGAGGGGCTCGTCCGCGAAGACGAAGGCGCGCAGCTCCTCGTCGGACAGCCGCAGGATTTCCTCGGGGGTGTAGCCCTCGAGCAGGATGCGCCGGTGGGTCGTCATGGGCTTGAGCTCGCGATGGGGCGGAGCCGGCTCGCGGCCCACGTGGCGTCCACGGCCACCTGGGCCACGGTCTGCAAGCCGAGCTTCGCGGCGGACTCCCAGCCTCGGTCCCGGTTGAGGTCCGTCTCCACCTTCGAGGTCTGTTTCGGGTAGGCCACCCAGAGCACCGTGGTGGGGGTGAGCACCGGGCCGAGCTCCGCCATGCGCTGCGCGAGCTCGGCGCGGTTGTGCACGAAGGCGAGGATGAAGGGCGCTCCGGCTCCGAGCTTCGTCCGCACGCGCGCGCCCTCGGGCAGCTCACCCAGCAGCGTGGCCGCGTCTCCGGGAGCGCCGAGCACCACCGCCTCCATGCCGGGCTTGAGGAGCATCTTCTGCCCGAGCGGTTTGGTGCTCGGAGCGGGCCGGGCTGGCTTCGCCTCGGTGGTCGTCGCGGTGCCTCGGGTGGAGACCTTCTTCGCGGCGGTCTTCTTCACCGCCGTCTTCTTCGCGGCGGGGCTCTTCGTGGACTTGGACGCAGTGCGGGCCATGCGCGTGTGCTTAGCACGCATGGCCCAGAGAAGACGTCAGGGCTCCTGCGCGACGTCGAAGAAGGGCAGCTCGCCGAGGAAGTCGCCCTTGCCCACGTCGACGCCGTTGTGGCGGAGGATGGAGGAGGCCGGGGCGTTTCGCGTTCCAGGGAGTAGGCTCGTGTCCATGCTCACGGTGCATGTGGATACGGACTCCCTGACGCGCGCGTCCTCTGGCTCCATCACGGGCGTGCTGTTCCTTCGAGGCGACGGCGCGGCGTTTCCCGAGGAGGGCTGGAGTGACTTCCCGGTGGTGGTGCTGGCCTGGTGGCTGGAGGCGCTGGAGGGTCTGCGCTCCGGGCGCGCCGCGAGTGCCTCGTGCCGCTTCATGGAGGGCCCCTTCTCCGTGGAGGTGGCGCGGCGGGGCGTCGAGTTCCTGCTGCGCGGTCAGCGCGACGGCCGTCGCGTCGAGGTGCTCGTGGAGGAACGCGTGGACCTCGAGTCCTTCTGGCGCGAGGTGCGAGCAGGCGCCTCGCGCGTGGTCGCGGTGTGTGCCGCGCGGGGTTGGACGTCAAAGGATCTGGAGAGCCTGAGGCGGTGGCTGGACTGAGCTCCCCTCCAGCCCGCCCCCTCAACAGGTCCCCTATCCCGCCTTCTATACGCTTCGATGGCGCGACCCGCCGATGTCCAGGATGCCGACGCCTGATGGGACGTTGAGGGGGGAGGGCTGGTGCAGAGAGGCCGAGGAGAGCCGCTGACAGGTGCCGGCCGAGCTGTGCGCCGGGCCGGTGCAGAGGCCACGCAGCCTCCTTGGGCATGCCTGTCCAGGCCGCCCTCCCATGGGGGGCGCGGCAGGGGCACCAGCTCTCTTGGCTGTGGCGGCGTAAGCCTCAACACCATGCGCCCTGGGGTGTCGCTCGCGCCGGGGTCAGGCTCGCACCTGCCATGGGCAGTCCCAGGTGATCCAGAATCGCTCTCACCCCTCCCTCTTGCTTCACCTACGCCATCACCCGTCGCTCGCCACGGCGGCTCTATTGCGCGGGTGCCGTCAGCTTCTGTGTCGCGGCCGCGCGCACCCAGCCCCGGGTCGTCTTCTTCTTGCCCGGGTATTCCACCTCAAGCCACTCTCCGGACTCGGCGACCACGCCGACGACGTCGCCTGTGACGACGAACGCACGCGTCTTCTTCGCATCGGACGGGGCGGAATGGAAATTGGCGCGCTTATCGACAATCCGCCGGAGTTCGCGCCAGTTCGTCTCGCGGACCAGATCGAGCTCCAGCCCCGATGAGATCTCCGGCAGCAGCACGAGGCCACAGCCGGAATGCTCACGCCCCTGCTCGATGCGCAGCTCCACTCCGTCGCTCTGCGGGGTCAGTGTCCCGGGGAACCGCTGGCTGCTCCAGGTGCTCACAGGCGTTGCGCCGGCGGCGACCTTGCCCGTGAGAAAGAAGCTGCAGGTCTTGGTCACACCCTCGCCCTGCTCTTCGCGATAGTAGCCGGTGATTCCTCCCTGCGGATCGACCGCGAGCATCAGCCCCTCGTAGATCCCTGACCGCAGGCGCGGAGCGGAGGTCTCGGCAAATGCGGAAGCAGCAAACAGCGCCGCACAAAGCAACGCGGCCGACCGGATGAACCACCGTCCCATGCTAGTTACCTCCGTGCTTCTTGTAGGCCTTCGCGATCCGCTTGTCGTAGTCGCCATAGTCTTCGCCGTTGTAGAGAGTCGCCATCTTGGCGAAATTCTTCGCCTTGAGCGCCTCGACCATACCCCCCTTCTGCTTGGCGTATAGGCAGGAGAATGTCCTGCGCAGCTGCCCTGCCCAGTCTACTTGCGGCGTCCTCTCCTTCCTCGGCTCCTGCCTCTCCCCTTCCTCTGGCGCCACGCTCCCCTCCTCTCCTCCGCACCTGGCGGCGCGTCACGCTCCTCTCCTCCGTACCTGCTTGGGGGAGCGCTTCATCGACTGCGCCCGGCGCGCCCATGGCGGCCGGTGAGCCTCCCGGACACCGGGTGCCATCCTGCCCTCCACCGCCTGTCAGACTCCGCGCCCCGCGCTCGTCGGTCGATCCCCTATGAAATCCCTCTCCCCTCGCGCCCGGGCGCTGCTGGATGCGTTGCACACGAAGACAGGCTACCTCGAGCAACTGCGCAAAGCCCGGGGGCCTGAGCGGGACGCCCTCCTGGTCCCTCTCGCGGCGCAGCCGGAGCCGGCCATGGTGCTCCCCGTCTTCTCCATGGTGCAGTGGGCCCAGGATGACGAGGCCCGAGCGCTCTCCCAGGTCCTGCACCACCTCGTCGCGAGCCTCGGCCCGGACGACGCGCGCGCCGTGGACGAGTCCCTTCGCCAGCGCAGCCTCTTCTACACGGACTACTCCGACCTCCGTCCCGAGGAACTGGGCCGCTTCGCGTCACTGTCGCCCTCGGTGATGGCACTGCTCACCTGCCACCCCAATGGCTTCACGCGGCAGGCCGCCCTGCAACACCTGGCCGACAGCGGGGACGTGGCCTGCTGGCCCTTCCTCCTCGTGCGCCTCAATGATTGGGTGGTCCCCGTGCGCGACACCGCGCTACGAGCCGCGAGGGCCGCGCTCCCCCGTGTCCCTCTGGAACTACTCGTCCGGCACTTCCCCCTGCTGGAGACGCTGCGCCAGCTCACGCGTGCGGACCACTCGCCCTTCCTGGAAGCGGCGATGGCGCGGCTGGGCCAACCGGACGCGCTCGCGTGGCTGGAGCGTCACCTCGATTCGCTGAAGTGGCGGTCGCGGCGCTCGGCCTTCCGGCTGCTCATGAAGAGCCCCCAGGAGCTGGCCCGGCGCGCCGTCGAGCGGGGCCTGGACGATTCGGACCCGGTGGTGCGAATGCTCGCGGTGGAGCACGTGGACGCGCTCTACTCCGACGAGGAACTGCCCCCGGTGCTCGCGGACCTGGAGCACTCACGCTCCATGTTCATCCGGCGTGAGGCCTATACCCTCTACGCACGCCGGGTGCCCGCGCTCGCCGCGGCCAAGGTGCGCGAGGCATTGATGGATCCGAGCGGCGCCATCCGTGACTTCGCCCAGCGCCGGCTCTCCGGCACCGTGGACCTCTCCGAGCTGTACCGCGCGGAGCTGCGAGAAGTGCCCGTACGACCCGGAGCCGTCGCCGGACTGGGGGAGACGGGCAACGTTTCGGATGCGCCGCTGCTGCGGGCCCTGCTCGCCCATCCGCTCGTGGCGGTGCGGCGCGAGGCCGTTACCGCACTGGGCCGGCTGGACGGTGACGGCAGCGTGGAGGCCCTGCGCGAGCTGTTCCTCGACTCGTCGCCGAGCGTCTGCCGGGCCGCGGCCGCCGCTCTGTCCCAGCGCGCGGGGCGCATCACCCCCGAGTGGCTGCACCGCTGCCTCTTCCGGCCGGGGTTGCTGCCCCATGCCTTCCGTCAGGCGCTCGAGCTCATCGCGGCCCTGCCGCGCTTCGACGCCCTCCCGCTGCTGCTCGACGCCGCCGCGCTCCCGGACGAGCCCTCGCGCACGCGGGCCCTGCAGCACCTCGAGCGATGGGTAGCCGAGTCCTTCCGGAGCTTCGCCTCCAGTCCCTCGCCGGCGCGGCTCCGGGAGCTGCGGGAGGCAGTGCGCGCGGCCCGGCACCTCGACCCCCGGATGGCCCACGAGCTGGACCACCTGCTGCGCGCGTATGAGTGAGCCCGGACTCCGGGAGTTGGGTCCCGCGAGCCTCGTGCTCTAGTGACTGCTTGACCGCTGCCTGGGGTGCCACGCTCGCTCCCTCCTCTCCTGCTTGGGGGAACCGCGCGGTCAAGCACCCCGCGCCAGTCCTTGTTCGTCAGGTCCGGGTTCTGCTCGGAGCCCGAGAGCGCGAACTCCTTCTTGATGATTCACTGATTCAGCACGAACCACGAACGTGAGCGTCCCCTTCTCCCGCACGGCCTGCGCCCGCCGCACGAAGGGCGCGAGCACGCCTGGCCCGGTGCCCCACGTCGCGAGTCCACCAGGAACAGCCCGCCGAAGGACCAGAAGGCCTGGCCTCCCAGGCTCTGCTCCCCTTCCTGGTCCAGCACCGTGACGCGCTTGCCCGCGTCCGCGAGCTCCGTCGCGGTGACCAGCCCCGCCAGCCCACCGCCCACGACGATGACGTCCGCTTCCTGTCCCATCGGCGCGCCGCCAGGTGTCCCTTCCGGGGAAGGCTGGATGATAGGGGAACACCCCGGGGCGGCGGTGAACTTCAGACCGGGCGCTGGAGCCGCGGCCTCCGCGAATCTCTCGCGCTCACTCCGTCATCCGCTCGAAGCCGGTGTATCCTGCGGGGCGCATGCTGTCGCGACTCCAACCGCTTTATCTCCTTCTCGTCGTGGAACCGTCTGTCTGCCGAGAGCGCGAACGCGAAGTCGAGGCGTGGGAGAGACGCACCGGTCGTCGCGTTCCCGAAGTGGTGCGCGAGTTCTTCACGACGAACGCCACGATTCCGATGGCGCCGAACGAACACAAACGCACCGTGTGGAACGAACCCGAGGTCGGGGCGCGGATCGCCGGTCGCGTGACGGACGACTTCTGGGAAATCGCAATGACGGACTTGTGGGCAGAATATTGGGACGGCGCGATGGAGGCGCTCCCGAGTCTGCTCTCGTCCATCGAGCGCGCGCGAGCAGGTGAGGCCGCGCCGGAGCGCGAAGGAATCGAACCTCCAGCCGACCTTCGCGGGCCTCTCGTCTATCTGCAAACCGACGTCATGCGCAGATGGCGCTGCTTCTTCGAGCTCGACGGCTCGGCGGATCCGCCGCTTCGTGAGCACGGTCGCGGTCACGGTTGGTCCGAGACGCTTACGTTCTCGTCGTGGCTTTTCCGGTCATTCGCCGATTCTTACGTCTCCCAAGATTGGACGCCGAGCTCCTTCTGGGGCAAGGCCGCCGATCTCGCGCGTTCTGAAGAGGCTTCGCCAGTCCAGCCGTTCAAGAATGGGCTCTGGCTACGCGCATCCCAGGGTCCTTTGGGGGCGGAGGCGCATGCAGCGCTCCAGACGCGGTTCTCCTGCACCTCGCGCCCCTACGCGACGGGAGCCACACTTCATCACTTCAGCCAATCGGACGATGGCTGGATTTGGGTCGTCGAGGACGACGATTCATCGGTCTGGTGGATCCATGGCAAGACCGACGACGAGCTTCTCGACCTTGCTCGTGATGCGCGAGAGCTCGGCCGGCTGACGGTGCCATTCGTTGCCGATACGCGCGAGGGGGCAAGAGTTCTCGCGCGATTGCACGACGTGTAGCGATGGCTGCCCGCCGCGGCGCCCGCGTTCCGTAGAAGCCCACGCCCCTGCTGCCCCTTGCTGGAGTTGCGCCATGTCCAACGTGAAGGACGACAAGGCCCGCTGGAAGAAGAGCCTTTCCCTCGCCTTCGACCTGCCCACGCAGATGGACAGGGCCCCGGACAGCCCCCGCGCCCGTGGCGAGGTGAGCAAGGTGGGCGTGTCCATCTCCTCCCGGAAGGAGGTGGGCGAGCAGGGCGCGCCCATGGACGCGCTCAGCGGCTGGCGTGGTTCGACCGTGTGCGAGAACTACCGGCGTGGCGCAACAGCGAAGCGGTCTGGTGAGCGCCATCGCAGCGAAAATTATTTTCGCACGCTTGTCGATCTCATGCGTCATCATTCGTCGCCCGGATGCAGGACCCGTTATTCAACTCACCTTTCGACATGGGGACGTCATGAACAAGCAGATCATCTTCAACCTGCCGGTCAAGGACCTGGACAAATCCAAGGCCTTCTTTTCCACTCTCGGCTTCAGCTTCAATCCACAATTCAGCAACGAGAGCGCGGCGTTCATGGTCATCGCGGATGGCAGCATTCATGCCATGCTGACGACCGAAGCGTTCTTCAAGACCCTCATCGACAAGCCCGTCGTGCAGGCGAAGGAGGCCAACGAGGTCGTCATCTGCCTGAGCTGCGAGAGCCGGGAAGAAGTGGACAGTCTGATCGCCAAGGCCGTCGCCGCCGGCGGCCGTACTCCGCACCCGCCCGAGGACCACGGCTTCATGTATGACCAGGGCTTCGAGGACCTCGACGGCCACCTGTGGAACCTGGTCTGGACGGCGCCGCAGGCCTGATGCGGCCGGCCGGGCTGCTCAGCGCTCGTCCCAGTAGCGCCTGAGCAGCCCGTGTGGGCGGCGACGTCGCGCTCGTCCATCGGGCGCAAGCCAACCCACCAGCTCACCCTCCGCTCGCTCATCCCGACCGCCCGAAACTGCGAAACTCGAACTCAGGGTTTTCTATCGCCTTGTCCACGGGTTCGATTCCCCCCGCCTCCACTCTTCAGGGCCCCAGGTTCTCTCGCGGGGTAGGCTCGGCGGACATGCGCCCTTCCCTTCATCTTCGGCCCTACCACCCGGATGACCGGGGCGCTGTGTATGACATCTGTGTGCGTACGGGCGCGGCCGGTCAGGATGCCCGAGGCCTCTACCGGAGCGACGAGCTGCTGCCCGACGTCTACGCGGGCCCCTACCTCGAGCTCGAGCCACAGCTGGCGTTCGTGGTCGATGAGGGCGGACGCGCGGTCGGGTACGTGCTCGGCACCGCCGACACTCCGGCCTTCGTGGAGGCCTGGCGTACCCGGTGGCTGCCGCGCGTGGCTGGCCGTCATCCCCGTCCGGCCGAGCCGGCCATCACCGCGGACGAGCGGCTGATCGCCACACTGCACCATCCCGAGTGGATGCTCGCTCCCGAGCTGGCCCCCCACCCGGCGCACCTGCATGTCAATCTGCTCCCCCATGTGCAGGGGGGCGGGTACGGCCGGCGCCTCGTGGAGACCTTCCTCGCCGCGGCGGCTGCCTCGGGCGCGCCCTCGCTCCATCTGGGCACGAGCAACGACAATACCCTGGCACTGCGTTTCTATGAGCGTCTGGGTTTCCAGCGGCTCACCGTCGCGGGAGCCGTGGGCACCACGTATTTCCAGTGTCCCACGGGGACGCGCGGTTGACAGAGTCCCGAGCCCTTTCCGCTGCCCCGCTTCCGTTGTGAGACCAGGGCTGAGCGGACTACCGCGAGGCCACGCAGTGCGAGGCGGGCCTGCGCATCGAGGTGCGCCCGACCATGATGTCGATGAGCTTCCTCGCGCGGCGCCAGACGCTCTCCTGCACGTACGGCACTTACGAGCACACCGGTGCCAGGAACGCCCCCGTGACGAGGGACTGACGCGTCAAACGACACGGCCGACCTGTCAAACGATACGGATGACGCGTCAAACGACACGGCTGATACGCCAGGAGCCGCCGCGACGGACCCCGGACAGGGGGAGCTCGACCCCGCCGAGCGGGTCCCGTGGCATCGACATTGCTGACATGGACCTGGACGACTCGAAGTGCCGGAAGAGGATGCAATGGCAAGCTACAGTTTGAAGGGTCGCAGGGCATTGATCACCGGGGGAGCACGCGGCCTGGGAGCCGGCATCGCCGGGGCCATGGCGCGCGTGGGCGCGGACGTGATGGTGGCTGACGTGCTCGAGGAGGAGGGGCGCGCCACGGTGGACACCCTGCGCAAGGCAGGGGCCCGGGCCTCCTTCGTGAAACTCGACGTGACGTCCGAGGCGGACTGGGAGCGCGGCGTCGCGCGCACTCTCGAGGAGCTCGGCGGGCTGGAAGTCCTCGTCAACAACGCGGGCATCGAGATCTCCGCGCTCGTCGTGGACATCGACCCCGGGCAGCTGCGCCGCATGCTGGACGTCAACGTGGTGGGCGTGGCGCTCGGCCTCAAGCACGGCCTGCGCGCCATGCGTCCCGGAGGCAGGGCGGGCGCCGGCGGGAGCATCATCAACCTCTCCTCCGTATCGGCCACCATCGCCCTACCGGGCATCGCCGGCTACTCGGGCACCAAGTCGGCCGTGGATCGCATGACCCGCGTCGCCGCGCAGGAGTCCGGCAAGCTCGGCTATGGCGTGCGCGTCAACTGCATCTACCCCGGGCTCGTCCCAACGGCGATGGGCACCGGGCTCGCCGAGAGCATGGTGAAGCTCGGGCTCGCGCCGAGCATCGAAGCGGCCGTCCGCGACGTCATTGGCCAGACGCCCCTGGGCCGGCTCGGCGAGGTGTCGGACATGGCGGATGCCGCCGTGTTCCTCGCCTCGGACGCCTCGCGGTACATCACGGGCATCGGCCTGCCGGTGGACGGCGGCATGGGCATGTGATCGGGCCGGAGGCGCGTGGAGTCCATGGGAGCGTGACTCTCCGTGGGGGTAGCCGGGGGGTCTGCCTGGTGTGGTAGACCGGCGGGGCGAACCGTTCCCCCATGAGTCCGCCTGCCCCTCGTTCCTGCCCGAGTTGTGGCGATGCGCTGTCTCCCAGCGCGACGGCGTGTCCCGTGCACGGCCTTCTCGCGGAGTCACCGGCCAGCGGAGCCCCGGAGCAGAGCTCGGAGGAGGAGAACGCGCTGGTGGGCCGGCGGCTCGGCGACTACCAGGTGCGCCGGTGCATCGGCCGCGGAGGCATGGGCATCGTCTATGAGGCCGAGCATGTGGCCATCGGCCGCCGGGTGGCCGTCAAGGTGCTGCGCGAGGACCACGCCCGCAGCCCCCACGCGAGAGATCTGCTGAGCGAGGCCCGCGCGGCGGGCGCCATCCAGCACCGCGGCATCATCGACGTCTTCGGCTTCGGTCAGGAGCCGGGCATCGGCCAGTACCTCGTCATGGAGTACCTCGAGGGCCTGCCACTCAGTGAGCTCCTCGAGCCGGGGGTTCCCCTGGCGCCCTCCCGGGTGCTGAGGCTGCTCGGCGAGGTGCTCGAGGCACTCTCGGCCGCCCATGCCCGGGGCGTCATCCACCGCGACCTCAAGCCGAGCAACATCTTCGTCGTGCTCGAGCCGGACGGCACCGAGTCCGTCAAGGTGCTCGACTTCGGGCTCGCCAAGCGCAGCACCGTGCCCGACGGCACCGCGCCCCAGACGCGCTCGGACCTGATCGTCGGCACGCCCCACTACATGGCGCCGGAGCAGGCCCTGAGCGAGGCGGTGAGCCCCCGGACCGATCTGTACGCGGTGGGCGTCATCGCCTTCGAGATGTTCACCGGGCGGCGGCCCTTCCCGGGCCGTTCGTCCATGGAGATCGTCGCCCATCACCTGAAGAGCCCTCCCCCCAGACTTTCCTCCTATGTGGAGCTGCCTCCTCCGCTCGACGAGCTCGTCCTCCGGTTGCTCGCCAAGGAGCCCGCGCAGCGCCCGGGTTCGGCCAGCGAGGTGGCCCGGGAGCTGAGGGCCCTGCTCCAGGAGCCGGAACGGCCCGGGAGCCCGCCTCCCCCCGTCCTCACCGGGCCGAAGCTCGCCCCCGCCCTCGCCTTCATGGATGAACCGACCCTCCAGCGGCCGTCCGCCGCGTCCGGGTCCCATGCCGGGGAGGGACAGGCTCTCCCCGCGCGCTCTCCGTCCCTGGTGACGCCAGCGCCCTCTGCCCCCCTGGCGACTCCAGCGCCCTCGCTGTCTCCATTCACCCCGGCGCCTTCACTGTCTCCCGTGACGCCAGCGCCTTCACCGCTCCCGGAGTCCCCGCCGCTCCCGGTCCCGGTGCGCGGCCCGCGTTGGCGGCAGGGCGCGGTGGCGGGCGGACTGCTGGTGCTCGCGCTCGGGGGAATCCTGGTCCTGGGCCGCGAACCTGCTCCCGAGGCTCCCGGAGCAGAGGTGCCCGGTGTGGCCAGGCAGCGGCCCGCCCCAGTGTCGCCCGTCTCACCGCCGCCCGCGGTCACGCCCTCGCCCGAGCCCCACTCCACCCCGGCCTCTTCGCCCGCGAGAGCCACCTCCCTCGCGTCGAAGAGGCAGACCCGCCCGGCTCCCGCGCAGGCGGCGGAGACCCCGCCCGCGAAGCCCGAGGCCTCCGGGCCTGACTCCCACGGGCCGGCCTCCGCCACGCAGGCCGCCGCGCCGCCAACCCCACCCGAGGCCGATCCTTCGTCCGTGGCCACGCGCACGACCGGAACGCTGCGGCTCATCGTCAAGGGCGCCTGGGCCGATGTATGGGTGGATGGAGAGATGCTCGGGAGGGTGCCGCCCCTGCACAGCTACGTCCTGCCCGCGGGCGAGCATGAGCTCGAGCTGCGCAACCCGGGCCTCGAGCCCCATCACACGAAGATCGTCATCTCCCCGGGCGAGCTCCTGACGTACACCACCCGGCTCGAACCCGCTGAGCAGGCCTCCTCCCCTCCATGAGCCCGAGCTTCCTCGCCGCCGTGGTGTTGTTGCTCCTCGCTTCCGCTGCCCGCGCGGACACACCGCCGTGCATCCAGCTCTACGAGGAGGGCCAGTACACGGCGGCGCTCCAGGCCTGTGAACAGCTACTGGACCGCCCGGGGCTGTCCTCCGAGGAGCGGGGAACGGCGCGCATCTACCTGGCCGCCTCGCTGCATGTGCTCCTGTATTCGAGCCGGGCCCAGCAACAGCTCGAGCTGCTCGCGCGCGAGAACCCGGAGATGCGCGTGGACCCCATCCGCTTCCTGCCCGAGCTCGTCGCCCTCGCGGAGACCATCCGGGAGCGGGTGGAGGCCGAGAAGCGGTACGAGGCGGAGCAGGCGGCCCTGCGCGAGCGCGAGGCGCGGGAGCGGGCGCGAAACGCTCCACGCCTGCGGCCCGAGATCCTCGGTCTCGTCGAGCCCCTCAACCGCATGTGGAGTCCGGGCGCGGGGCTCTCCTTCCGCCAGGGCCTGCTGGAGGGCAGCGCCCGGGCGTGGCTGGGCAGACCTCCGACCTTCCAACTCCAGGGGGGGCTGGTGCCGGGCACGGGGAGCCTGAGGCCCTGCGTGGGCCTGCGCGCCACCCTCAACCCCGGCGCGGGAGGCTATGCCGGGGGCCTGGTGGTGGGCGGCAGGCTTTCGTTGCCCGCGGGCTTCGTCGCGCTGCTGGACGTGGGGGCGGACTACTTCTTCATCGGCGATGAGGCCCACCAGCGCCTCGCGCTGACGGCCCAGGCGGGGCTCGGTTTCGACGTGCGCCTTCACGAGTGAGCCAGCAGGCCACCAGCCCCCAGGCCCAGAGCAGCGGGGAGGCGGGAGCGGAGGCGCAGTTGAAGCCGAAGTAGCTGCCGGGTGTGGCGAGGGTGAAGGAGGAGGTGGCAGGCGCGCTGGTGTTGCCCGCCCGGTCCGTCGCGGTGACCGAGACGCCATGAAGCCCGAGCGCCAGGGGCTGGGGAGGCGTGAAGCTCCAGAAGCCCGCACCATCGGCCTTCAGCGTCACGGCTTCGCCCGCGTCCAGCGACAGCCGCACCGTGCTCTCCGGCTCGGCCCTGCCCAGGATGTCCGGCGTCCGGTGGGAGTAGAAGGTGATGCCGTCGCCCGGGGCCGTCACCTCCGGAGCCTCGGGGGCCCGCGTGTCCACGGTGAAGCCGAGCGCCTCGGAAGCCGGGCTCTCGTTTCCGGCCTCATCGACGGCGGTGAGCGAGGCCGTGTAAGGCCCCTCGGCCAGCGCCGTGTCCGGGGTGTAGCTCCAGGCGCCTCGCACGTCGGCCGTGAGCGTCCACGTCCCGCCTCCGGACAGCGCCAGCCGCACCGAGCTGCCCGGCTCGGCGGTGCCGGAGAAGGTGGGCCGGGAGTTGTTGAGCCACGTCCCGCGGCCCGGAGCCGTCACCTGGGGCGGAGCCGGAGCGGTGCCATCCACCCGGAGCAGTTGCCCGCCGGGGATGCCGTTCACCATCACGGACAGCAGGTAGTACCCATCCCTCACCGCGGGCAGGGAAACGCTGACGGCCGAGCCCGAGAAGTCGCTCCCCGGAAGGCGCACGAGCGTGTCCCCCTCCAGGGCCCGCAGGGTGACCAGGGGGTAGTTGGTCGCGGAGCCCTGGGTGACGCCGCCGCTGGCCTCGGACAGGCCCTGGAAGCCGCGCCCGGTGAGCCGGAGCACCGAGCCGGGCTTCTTCACGGTCAACGCGTCCACGGCCGGGCGCCACGCTGCGAGCACCCGCGGCTCCGAGTACAGCACCGCGTGGGAGGCCGTCAGGGCGCTCGTGCCGCCGACCCCCAGCGCCTGGCCCGTGGGCAGCAGCGTCGTCGTGTGCCCGGAGCGTGCGTCGGGCAGTATCCCTGTCTCGCTCCAGAGGCCCGTGGCCGGGTCGTACACCTCCGTGACGGCCTCGCCGCCCACGCCGCCGGCGGCCAGCACCTGACCCGAGGGCAGCAGCGTCGCCGTATGGCCGGAGCGGCTCGTCTTCATCGCTCCCGTCGCGCTCCAGGTGCCCGTGTCTGGGTCGTACACCTCCGCGCTGGACAGGTTGTCCGCCGCGTCCCCCTGGCCCCCGGTGACCAGCACCTGGCCCGAGGGCAGCAGCGTCGCCGTGTGGTGGGCACGGGCCTGGCTCATCTCCGTCGTCGTGCTCCAGGTGCGCGCGGCCGGGTCGTAGAGCTCCGCGCGAGCCGTCCCTCCTCCGGCGACCAGCACCTTGCCCGACGACAGCAGCGTCGCCGTGTGCCCGGTGTGGGCCGTGACCAGCCGGCCCGTCTCGCTCCAGGTGCCCGTGCCCGGCTCGTACTCCTCGGCTTGAGCCCCGCTGACCACCAGCACCCGGCCCGAGCGCAGCAACGTCGCCGTGTGCCCGGAGCGACTCGTCGCCATCGCCCCCGTCTCGCTCCAGGTGCCCGTGTCCGGGTCGTACACTTCCGCGCTGGCCGTCCCGCCACCGGCCGCCAGCACCCGGCCCGAGAGCAGCAGCGTCACCGTATGCCCGGAACGCGCGTGGGCCAGCGCCCCCGTCTCGCGCCAGGTGTTCGTGGCCGGGTCATAGAGCTCCGCGCGGGCCGTCCCCTCGCCCGCGGCCACCAGCACCTGGCCCGAGGGCAGCAGTGTCGCCGTGTGGCCCCGATGGGCCAGGGCCGGCACGGCCACGGGATTCCAGGTGCTCGTGGCGGGAGGCGTGTACACCTCCGCCTGCTGGCCGTGGACGATCAGCACGTTGCCCGAGGGCAGCAGCGTCGCCGTGTGCAGGGCGAGGCCCGACATGAGGAGCGGAGCCGTCTCGCTCCAGGTGCCCGTCACGGGGTCGTACACCTCCACGCGGGAGGGGGCACCACCGGGGCCTCCCCCGGCCACCAGCACCCGGCCCGAGGGCAGCAGCGTCGCCGTGTGTTGGATGCGAGCCGTGGCCAGCGCGCCCGTCTCGCTCCAGGTGCCCGTGGCCGGGTCGTACAACTCGGCGCTGGTCAGCGCGCCGCCATCCGGCCCCTCGCCCCCGGTGACCAGCACCTGGCCCGAGGGCAGCAGCGTCGCCGTGTGGTTGCGACGGGCCTGGTGCATGGACGCCGTCGTGCGCCAGGTGCCCGTGACCGGGTCGTATATCTCGGCGCTGGCCACCGGATGGTCCACCGCGTAGCCCCCGGTGATGAGCACCTCACCCGAGGGCAGCAGCGTCGCCGCGTGCTCGAGGCGCTCCGTGGCCATCGCACGCGTCGCGCGCCAGGAGTTGGTGGCCGGATTGTACTCCTCCGCTTCACCCTGACTCACCACCAGCACCCGGCCCGAGCGCAGCAACGTCGCCGTGTGAAGGGAGCGGCCGTTCTTCATCGCACTCGTCATGCCCCAGGTGCGCGTGGCCGGGTCGTACACCTCCGAGGTGAGATAGCCACTGGGGTCCAGGAAGTCCCCGGTCACCAGCACCTTGCCCGAGGGCAGCAGCGTCGCCGTGGCGGTGTAGCGGGCGTCGACCATCGGGCCCGTCGAGCTCCAGATGCCCGTGGCCGGATCGAACTCCTCGGCGCTCGTGTCCGGCCCCCCGGCCACCAGCACCTTGCCCGAGGGCAGTAACGTCGCCGTGTGGAATTCGTGGTAGCTGCGCAGCGTCGACACGGGCCCGGCCGCCAGCGGAGCCCGGCGCCGCCCCTGTGTCACGGCGGCACGGCCGTCCTCGTGAAGCGCCCGTGCGTCCTTCCCTCCGGGCACGCCGCAGCCCAGCCACACCCAGACCAGTGGCAGCAGACTCCAGATGCTCACGGGTGAAGGCGACCCTCTGCCCAACCACGAATGCTTCATGCTCGCTCCATCAGGAGCGGTCCAACGAGCAACCCCTCCGCGGACTGGGGCTCGCCGAGACTCCGGCTCTGCCCGGTTCCGCTGTAGGGGTACACCAGGAACAGCGAGGAGTCGCGCGTCTCGACCTGGATGCCCAGGCCGGACTCGCTTCCGGACTCGAGCGTGGTGACGAGTGCGATCGCCCCGACGCCGCCCGAGCCGATACTGCGCTCGAGATGCGCGATGGTGGCATCGAGCAGCTCGTCCCACGAGGCGCGTGGCAGTTGGTCCCGGGGAAACCAGGTCTTTGGATGGTCACCCGCCGTATCGAGCGTCAGCCCGAACGGGAGCACGGTGCCATGCTTGCGGAGCAGGAGCAGGCCCGCCTCTTTCGCCACGTACAGCGTCTTCTCCAGCAACTCCTGGTCGTTCATCATCCAGGAAGAATGCTTTCGAGCCGCGTCCGGGCGCCATCACGAAATCGCGACCCGGCGCGTCCTCAAGGTGAGAGGGCGCGCGCCTTCTGGGCGAGACTCTCAACCAGGAATTCCACCGTCGCCCGGACACCGGGCAACTGGCCGCGCCGGTGGGGCATCAGGAGGGTCGTCGTCACGGTCCCCGCCTTCCACTCGGGCAGCACCCGGACCAACTCGCCCGATCGCACGGCCGCGCGACACATGCTCTCGGGCAGGCAGGTCACGCCGAGGCCGGCCCTGGCGGCGCCGAGCAGCACGGTCGATTCGTTGGCTGCCATGACGGTGATCGGGCTGACCTCGACGCGCTCTCCTTCGGGGCCGAGCAGGCGCCAGCCGGTCGAGCCCGGCGCGTTCACGAGACCATCATGGCGCCCGAGCTGTTCGGGCCGCGCCAGAGGCTCCCGCGCT
Organism: Vitiosangium sp. GDMCC 1.1324; assembly: GCF_003044305.1. Lineage (GTDB taxonomy): Bacteria > Myxococcota > Myxococcia > Myxococcales > Myxococcaceae > Archangium. The sequence goes on from NZ_PZOX01000014.1 coordinate 232,139, forward strand.
GCCAGGTAGCCGGGGGCGGCCACGAGGATGATGGGCTCGCTCGCGATCTGCCGCTGCACCAGACCCGAGGCCGGAAGCGGTGCGAAGTGGGAGCGCACCGCGATGTCGTAGCCCTCCTGCACGACATCCACGAAACGGTCGGTCACGTCCAGATGCACCTGCAGCTTGGGGTAGGCGCGCGCGAGCTTCGGCAGTTGCTCGGCCAGATAGAGCTGTGCCGTCGGCACGCTGGCGGTCAGCCGGACCGTGCCGCTGGGCTCGGCGACGCGCCTGCGCACCACCTGCTCGGCGGCCTCCGCCTCGATGAGCACCGCGCGCGCGTGCTCGTGGAAATCACGCCCGGCCTCGGTGAGCGTGAAGCTGCGCGAGGTGCGGTGAACGAGCCGGGCATCGAGGCTCGCCTCGAGCTCCGCCACCCGCTTGCTGATGGTCGCCTTCGGCACGCCGAGACGGCGCGCCGCCGCCGCGAAGCCGCCGTGTTCGATCGCCGCCACGAAGAGAGCCAGGTCGTTGAGGTTGAGCATCGAGGTTCCAAAGTCCATGGACGTAGACGCTGCGTCGCCGTTCGAGCCTCTACCGGCTCAAAGTCCACGGAGACAGATTGATGGCACCCGAATCAACGGGTTTCAACCACGGAGAATCTCGTGACCCCCATCCTCTTCTACGGTGTCCCGTCGGGCTGCTCGTTCGGCTCCATCGTCGCGCTCGAGTGGCTCGGCCGGCCCTACCGGCTCTGCCGCATCGAGATGCCGAGCGTCGTCACGAGCGACGCGTACAAGCGCATCAATCCCGTCGCGGAGACGCCCTCCCTGATGACGGCCGACGGCAAGGTCATCAGCGAAAGCATCGCCATCCTGAATCACCTCGGCGCGCTCGGTATCGACCGGCGGCTCGCCTTCCCCCAAGGCACCCACGACTTCGATCGCTGGAACCAGATGTTGGCCTTCCTCAACACGACCTTCTTCAGCTCGTTCGGCCCGCTCTGGTATGCCTACGAGCATGAGCTGGAGCCGGCGGCGAAGAAGGCGCTGACCGACTACGGCCGGGCCAAGGTCCAGAAGGCCCACGCCCGACTCGAGGCCCTGCTCGGAGACCGCCCCTGGCTGCTCGGCGAGCACCGCACCCTGGTGGACGCCTACTTCATCGGAATCGCCCGCTGGAACGAGTACCACGACGCGGTCGACCGCCGTGCCTTCCCGAACCTGCAGCGGCTCTTCGAGAAGCTCGAGGCCGATCCGGCCGTGAAGTTCGCCCACGCGATCGAGCAGCAGAAGCCCGCCGTCTCGGCGGGTGGCTTCGAAGGCGAGATCCGTCTCGAGGAAGCGGCGGCGCCCACAGGCTCAGAGTGACTTCATGTACTCGAGCAAGTCCCGCTTCTCCTCGTCGGACAGGTCCGTGCCGTACTCGTGTCCTCCGTTGCCGTTGCCAGGCATCGACACGTCGAAGATGAAGCGGGGCTTGCCGGAGACCTCGGTGAAGTAGCCCACCTTCTCCGGGTCGTAGTCCTGCTGCCCCACGGCGAAGCGTGACGGGCGCGCCGACACGGGCAGGAGCAGGTCCCACAGCGTGGGCACGGAGCCGTTGTGCAGATAGGGCGCGGTCGCCCAGATGCCCGTGAGCCGCCGGGACACGTATCCCACCGGCGCGCGCCAATAGATGATGCCCGGCTCCAGGCGACGGACCTCCGCATCATCCAATCCCTCGCGCGCACAGGCCCTCTGCTTCACCCGCGCGAGCACGTCCTGCAACGCCGCGGGGAACTCCAGGTCCCCGACCTTCGCCGCGAAGCTCCGGGCCCGGTTCCCATCGGTGCCCACCTGCTCCAGCGGTATCACGCTCGGCCCGCCCTTCCCATGGCAGCCCTCGCAGTTGCGCGCGAAGAGCTCGCGCCCGCGCTCGACGCGTGCCGCGTCCAGTGGCCCGAAGAGGTCCTCCGGCCAGGGAGGCGTGACAATCTTCTGAGAGAGCCGCTCGAGCTCCGCCAGGTTGCGCGGGAGGATGGAGGACTCGAAGGTACGCAGGTCCACCGTCGCCCCCATGCCGAGCGCCTGGCCGATGTTGCGCTCCATCATCGAGTTGGTGTTCCCGTCCCAGTGCAGCCACGGGCTCGTCTGGAACTCCCAGAGACAGGGGAGGCTCACCGGAGCGGCCAGCACTCCCGCGGCCTCGGGGCCGAACAGCACCCCACGCGCAACCCCGAAGGCATCCACCCGGCCCGGACCCGCGTAGGCGCCGAACTTCAGCCTGCCGAGTCTCATGAAGTACAGCAGGTGCCCCCGCAGCACCCGGATGGCATCGGGGACCGTGCGCACCTGCTTGCGGCTCAGCTCGTGGATGTACTGAGAAAGCTGTTGGTCGAACTCGCGCCCACGCTCTGGCTCGGGCCCGAGCTTCGGCGGCGCACAGACGCCCGGGCCCTGGGCGCAGTACCACTCCACCTCGGCCTCGAGCTTCTCCCGCGCGCTCGAGTTCCCATCCGGCGTCAGGTCCGTGTCGGGATAGGCCGCCTGCAGCCCGCCTTCCCTTGTCTGCGTGGGGAGTTGCGTGGACAGGCGCTCGAGGAAGCCCAGCAGTTGTGTCTGGTCCGCGAGCGTCCTGGACATGACCTCGACCGCCTCCCGGTTGAAGTCATCCAGGCTGAGGAGACCCGGAGCCCCATCCACCCGAACCCGGGCGCCGCGATGGTGGAATTCGCCGACGTGGCAGGCCGCGCAGTTGATGCCCACGCGAGCCACGGGCTGGCGCTCGGAGATGGGGACGTAGGCAACCCCGACCGGCAGGCCCTCGGGGTGGTCGGGGTCCGGCAGGAAGCCGAAGCGCTCGGGTGCGTCCAGGAAGGCCTGGAACCCGGCCACCCGGCCCTCCAGCATGTCGCGGCTCGGCAGCGCCCGGAGGACGGCGAGCCAGAGGTGCTCGTTGCCCTGGGGCAGGTGGTAGAAGACCTCGCGTTCCCGCTGGGACAACCCGACCGCCGGGCCGGTGTTACCCGAGGGCGCCTCGCTGCCCCCCGTGGCCGTGTCACTGCCTCCCGTGTCGGGAGGTGGAGTGGAGCGTGGAGCCGAGGCACAGCTCCCCAGCACTCCCGCGAGGACCAGCCAGACGAGCACCCCTCCTGCATTCCTGCCGCCCATACCGTCACCTCCGCCTCTCCACTGGGAGAAATCGGCCCGCCCTACTTGGGAAGTACCCGGGTGCGGTTCAAGTGGCGGCAAGGGCCCCCTGCACCGTGACCGGATGGAAGGAGCCACTGTCTGACAATGAATGGGCCCGGGAGGGAGGATTGCTCCGTCCAATCCCAATCATGCCCCGCGACTCACGCCCCGGTCCGGGGCCGCGCGGCCCCGAAATCCAGCGTGTACTCGCGTGTCACACGGGAGAGCTTGCGCTCCAGGCGCTCGATGCGGCGCCGCAGCGCGTCGGGGCTCTCGGCGGGCGCGGCGAGCCTTGCGTGGTGCAAGGCGCGCGGGAGGTCCTTGAGGTCATGCTCGTACAGCTTGGCGAGCGCGAGGTGGAGGGGCGCCGCCTGGTCCGCCCGCGCCGACGCGAGCGCCCGCTGCAGGTTCTCCGCCGCCGTCGCGTCATCTCCCGCCCGGCGTGACAAGCGGGAAGCCAGGGCGAGCGCCTCGACACCCACGGCCCCCTCGTCCCCCGCCGCGGCGGCCCGGGCGAAGGCGTGGGCCCGCTCGTAGTCCCGCGCCCGGAGCGCCACGCCCGCGAAGCCCAGCAGATCGCGTGGATCCTTCCCCTCGGCACCGTTCGCGCGGAAGCGCCGCACCAGCACGCCCAGCAGCGCCGCCAGCAGGAGGAGATCGTTCGCGTTGTGTTCGAGCACCGGCGTCAGGGCCGAGCCGTCCGCGCCTCGCAGGAAACGGAAGTAGAGGTCTGGAATCAGCGACCCGTCCACATCCCCCACCCGGTGGTACCCGAGCACCTGCTCCTCCAGGTGCACCAGCCGCGTCCCGGAACCTCGGTACTTGAAGACGCGGCGGGCGCAGTGCAGCAGGTCCAGATGTGGCAGCTCCACGGGCGGGGCCACGCGGTTGAGCACGAAGCGCGTGCGCAACAGCGGCCAGTCGAAGCTCTTGCCGTTGAACGTCACCAGACAGGAGGACTCCGCCATGCGCTCGGCCAGCACGCGAAGCATCGGCGCCTCCTCGCCCAGCTTGCGCAGGAAGAGCTGGTGCACGCGCAGCGAGCGGCCCTCGAACCATGCCAGCCCCACCAGGAAGGGCACGGTGCCCGTACCACCCGCGAGCCCCGTCGTCTCCGTGTCCAGGAAGAGCATCCGCTGGAAGTCCACGCCCGCCAGCCCCGGCTGCAGCGCGAGGCTCGCCACCAGCGGAGGCTCCACCTCCAGCGCCTCCGCGAGCGGCGCGTTGCCGTGGTGGTGGTCCGATGGAAGCAAGCGCTCGGCGACGTGGACGACTCCGTGCGGCGTGGTCCGGGCTTCGGCGGGCAGCGGACCCGGGCGTGGCGCCGCGGAGGGGCCCCGGCGCGCCACCGCCGCGTCCTGACGCTCGGCCCAGTCTCCGAGCAGCCGGCGCAGGGCGACCACTCGCGAGCCCAGCTCCTTCCGAGGCTCCGCGGCGGGAGGTGCCTCCACCGGAGAAGGAGGAGCTTCAGCTGGCGAGGGCGAGGCTCCAATCGGAGAGGGCGAGGCTTCAACCGGCGAAGGCGAAGCTTCAGTCAGCGAAGGCGGGACATCCGCCACCGGAACGACGGACGCCTCCGCCTCCGGGGATTCCGGAGCGGGAGACGGTCGCGCCCCCGGCTTGCTGCCGGGACCCACGCCGCCGAGCCTCGCCAGCTTGCGTTTCAAGTCCACGGCGCACCTCGCCTACTGCAGGGCCACGACTCCGAGTGCCGACAGGATTTCCAGACCGAGCCGCTTGCGCGGATGGGCATCCACCGGCGCACTGCCAGGCATGGCGCCCGCGGCCGGGCCGATGCACGCGGGGCATCCGTCCTCACAGCCACACGACTCCAGGAGCCGCCGGGCACGGCGCAACAGTTCCTCACGCAGGTCGAACAGACGCGCGGCCAGCCCCACCCCGCCCGGGATGTTGTCGTAGAGGAAGATGGTCGGATCGAAGCCCACGCCGCCGTCCTTGCGCGGCGGTCCGTCCGCGTCGTCCTTGCTCCCGAGCGTCTTGCCCAGGTCCCTCGGGTCGATCATCAGACCCACGCAGGCCACCGTTCGCAGCGCGCTGGCGATGCCCCGGAGCGCGTCGATGACAGCGGGCCGAGGCGCCCCCATGGAGCGCACCACGCTCTCCGGCACGGTGAGCCAGAGCGACGTGGTGTGCATCTGCATCTCGGGCAGGCGCACGTCGCCGTAGCCCACGTTCTCGTGGGTGTGGAACTTGATCTTCTTGTAGCCCACCACCTTCTCGATGACGCTCACCTCGCCCATGCCCGCGTGCAGGTCCGGACCGAGCGCGGCGCCCTGGTCCTCCTGGATGACGTTCACCCGCACGTACGTCATCGCATCGGTGAAGTAGTCCGGCGCCACCTTGCGCACGTAGGCCTTGTGGTTCTCGTAGTCGAAGCGCTCGACCTGGTACTGCTCGGCCTCGTGCTGGTAGATGGCCTGCTCGTGCAACATCGTGTGCGCCGAGCGGAAGTCCATCTCCGCCAGCGTCCGATCCGTCCCCAGCTCGATGATGACCACGTTGTCCCAGCCCACGCTGCGCAGCGAGACGTGGTTGGCCGGGTACGCGTCCGCGGACCAGTGGAACATCTTCTTGCCCTGCGGGCCCGGCGTGGGGTGCACCACCTCGTGCTGCGCGAGGAACCCGAGCGCGTCCGTGGTGGACTCGGCCGGCACGTCCCCGAAGGTGTCTCCCTCCTCGAAGGGCAGCTCGAAGGCGGCGCACTTGAGGTGTTGCACGAGGATCTCCACGTTGTCCGGGTCGATGCGCGCGTGCTCCACCGGAGCGCCGGTGAGGTACTTCGGATCCCCCGCGAGGTACTGGTCCAGCGGCGCGCTCGAGGTGACGAGGAGCGCGAGGCTGCCCGCTCCCCGGCGTCCCGCTCGGCCGAAGCGCTGCATCAGCGCCGCCACCGAGCCCGGGTAACCCGCGCACACCACCGCATCCAGCGAGCCGATGTCGATGCCCAGCTCCAGCGCGTTGGTGGCCACCACGCAGCGCACCTCGCCCGCGCGCATGGCGGCCTCGGTGGCCCGGCGAGTCCCCGGCAGATAGCCACCGCGGTAACCCTGGATGAGGTTCGGGTCCATCTTGTCCGCGATGAACTGATCCCTCAGGTACTTGAGCATCACCTCGATGTTGTTGCGCGACTGGCCGAAGAGCAGCGTGGACACCTCGGCGCGAACCAGGTCCGACACCAGCCGCACCGCGCTCTTGAGGTAGCTGGCGCGGATGCCCAGTTCCGCGTTCACCACCGGCGGGTTGTAGACCATGACCCGGCGCTCACCGGAGGGCGCGCCGCTCTCGGAGACGAGCGACACCTCGCGGCCCAGCATCCGCTCGGCGTGCGCCTTCGGGTTGCCGATGGTGGCCGACGCCAGAACGAACACCGGCGAGGAGCCGTGGAAAGCCGCCACGCGCTGCAACCGGCGCAGCACATTGGCCAGATGCGAGCCGAAGACGCCCCGGTACGTGTGCAGCTCGTCGATGACGACGTAGCGCAGGTTGGAGAAGAGCCGCGCCCAGTTGGCGTGGTGCGGGAGGATGCCCGTGTGCAGCATGTCCGGGTTGGTGAGCACCACGCCGCTGCGCTCGCGCGCCGCACGCCGCGCATCCCCTGGAGTGTCCCCGTCGAAGGTGATGGCGCCGTGCTCCAGACCCGCCTCGCGCATGAAGACGCGCAGCGACTCCTCCTGGTCTCGCGAGAGCGCCTTGGTGGGGAAGAGGTAGAGGGCGCGCGCCTGCGGCTCCCGCGCGAAGCGGTCCAACAGCGGCAGGTTGTAGCAGAGGCTCTTGCCCGAGGCCGTGGGCGTGGCGATCACCAGGCTGCGCCCCGAGCGCGCCAGCTGGTAGGCCTCGGCCTGGTGCGAGAAGAGCCGGTCGATGCCCCGGCGCTGGAGGGCCTCGCGCACCTGGGGCGCCACGTCCTCGGGGATGGGCGCATAGGAGCCGACCCGGGCCGGCGTCACCTCATCGAGGGCGATGTTGGGCCAGACCTGCTTGTCGTCGCGCCATCCCTGGAGGACAGCGTCGAGACCGCGGGGACCCTTCCAGGGCTTACGCCGGGCTCCGGTGAAAGCCCCCTCTTCCTTCTCGGACTTCATGGGGTCGGGCACTGTACAGACGTGCACCCGGCGAGGCAACGCGCGAGCGCACCCACTCCCCGTGGGGGTCCGAGCAAGCGTCGCGGCCCGCACTTCCAGGAGGCTTCCCGGCGTTGCAGCGCATGGGGGTACGGCGCACGTTGTGCGCAAATGAGTACCCCCTTCCGTCACCGGACCGAGGCCGGTGAGATGCTGGCCCGGTTGCTCTCACACCTCGCCGGACGCGAGGACATCACCGTGCGCGCCCTCCCCCCCGGCGGTGTTCCCGTGGCCTTCGAGGTCGCCCGCGCGCTCGAGGCGCCGCTCGACCTGGCCGTGGTACAGCCCATCCTCCACACGATGGGAGCGCCCGGCCGGGAGGTGACGCTGGGGCTGCTGGGATACCCCGCGGCGATGCAGCTCCACGATGCCACGCTCAATGCGCTGAACCTCTCCGACGAAGCGCTCGATCACGCCATCGCCTGCGCCCGGCAACAGCTGCGGCAGAGGGTACGCGCCATGCGGCCGAGTGCGCCGGCACTTTCGGTCGAGGGCCGCACCGTGGTCGTCGTGGACGACGGCACGGCCGCGGGAGTGGCGCTCCGGCGAGCAGCGGGACTGCTGCGCAGGGCCGGAGCGCGGGCCCTGGTGGCCGCCGTGCCCGTGGGAGCCAAGGAGGGGCTGCGCCTGCTGGCCAGCGAGTTCGAGGAGGTCGTCTGCTGCTCCCGGCCCGAGCCCTTCGTCGCCGTGCCCGAATGGTACGAAAGCTATCCGGAGGTCACGGATGCGCAGGTGCGCGAGTTGCTGAGCCGAGCGTGGAACCGCGGCATGCCTCGAGAAACGAGCGAGGGCTGCAGGTAGAAGCTGCTCGCGTGATGTCGATGTTGGTGAGCAGGTTCTCGACTCGGCAAGCCACCACCCTGCGCGGCGTCCGTCCCAGATGTGGTGACTCCGGAAGGGTTGTTAACGTTCCGGCATGCCCGTCGGTGCGCCTGTCCTCCCGGGATACACAGTGACCGAAACGCTCCAGGAGGGAGCTTCGACCCTCGTCTACCGCGCGTTGAGGGAGCAGGATGGGCGGCCGGTCATCCTCAAGCTGCCCCGCGCCGAGCCCCCAGCCCTCCGAGAGCTCGAGCGACTGAAGAGTGAATACGAGATAGGGAAGAAGGTGGGGGGCCCGGCGGCGGTGAGGCCCTATTCCCTGGAGCGCAGCCGGGACCGGCTGGTCCTCGTCCTGGAAGACTTTGGCGGCCATTGCCTCTCGCGATTCCTCGGCGCTCCCATGGAGCCCGGGCGATTCCTCGAGCTTGCCATCCGAATCACCCAGGCCCTCGCCGAGGTCCATCGGCACGGCGTCGCGCACAGGGACCTCAAGCCCCAGAACATCCTCGTCCACCCCGGGACCGGCGAGGTGAAGCTCACCGACTTCGGGAGCGCCTCACTCCTTCCCCGGGAATACCAGGGGATGAGCAACCCTCGGCTCCTCGAAGGCACTCTCCCCTACCTGTCTCCCGAACAGACGGGAAGGATGAACCGGGCCGTCGACTATCGCAGTGACCTGTATTCGCTTGGAGTCACCTTCTTCGAGATGCTCACCGGCACCCTGCCCTTCCAGGCCAGCGATGCCCTGGGCTGGGTCCACTGCCATATCGCCCGGCCTCCGCCGAGTCCCTCCGACATCCTCCCCGCCGTTCCCGAGGCGCTCTCCCGGGTCGTCCTCAAGCTGCTGTCCAAGATGGCCGAGGAGCGCTACCAGAGCGCGCTCGGCCTGAAGTCCGATCTGGAGCGGTGTCTCGAGCAGTGGAAGGCGCATGGGTCCATCGTGTCCTTCCCGCTCGGTGCGCATGACGTCTCGGAACGTTTCCAGATTCCGCAGAAGCTCTACGGCCGCCAGGAGGAGGTCGCCACCCTGATGGGTGCCTTCGAGAGGGTCGTCTCCAGCGGGGCCCCCGAGCTCCTGCTCGTCTCCGGATACTCCGGCATCGGAAAGTCCTCGCTGGTGCGCGAGCTGCACAGGCCCATCGTGAGGGAGAGAGGGCTCTTTCTCTCGGGCAAGTTCGATCAGTTCAAGCGGGACACGCCCTACGCCACGCTCTCCCAGGCCTTCCATGAGCTCGTGCAGCAGCTCCTCACCGAGGATGAAGAGCAGATCTCAGGCTGGAAGCGGCGGATCCTGGGCGCCGTGGGGCTCAACGGGCAGCTCATCATCGATGTCGTTCCCCAGATGGAGCTCATCATCGGCAAGCAGCCACCCCCCCAGGAGCTGCCGCCACTCGAGGCACAGCACCGCTTCCACCGGGTCTTCCAGCAGTTCATGGGAGTGTTCACCCGCGAGGATCACCCGCTGGCCCTCTTCCTCGATGACCTCCAGTGGGCCGATGCCGCCAGCCTGCGACTGCTCCAATACCTCATCACCCACCCGGAGACCCGGCACCTCCTGGTGATTGGCGCCTACCGGGACAACGAGGTCAGTCCCTCCCATCCCTTGATGCTGACCCTGAGCAATATCCGTCAGGCGGGGGCGGTCGTGAACGAGCTCGTCCTCTCGCCGCTCTCCGTCGAGCACCTCAACCTGCTCGTGGCCGATACCCTGCACCAGGAGCCACGCCAGACCTGGCCGCTGGCCCGGCTCATCCACGAGAAGACGCAGGGAAACCCCTTCTTCGCCACCCAATTCCTGACGATGATCTATCAGGAGGGTCTGGTTGAGTTCGATCGGACGGCGGCAGCATGGCGATGGGATATCACGCATATCCAAGCCAAGAGCTATACAGACAACGTCGTCGCATTGCTGGTGGAGAGGCTGAAGCGCCTCCCGGTCTCGACCCGGAACGTGCTGATGCTCGCCGCCAGTGTCGGCGAGCGCATCGAGGCCTGGCTGCTCGCGGTGATTCGCGACAAGCCGGAGGAGGAGATCCACCAGGAGATGTGGGAAGCGGTCCGGGAAGGACTGATGCTGAGGACGGGGAATTCCTATCGATTCCTTCACGACCGGGTCCAGCAGGCGGCCTATTCTCTCATCCCCGACAACGAGCGAAGTGAGGTGCACCTGCGCAGCGGCCGCCTCCTGCTGGCCCACCTCTCGCCAGCGGAGGTCGAGGAGCGGGTTTTCGACGTGGCGGACCAGCTCAACCTCGGTGCCTCGGCCATCGTCTCCCCCGAGGAGAAGGAGAGGATGGCGGGCCTCAACCTCCTGGCTGGGAGGAAGGCCAAGGCATCCACCGCCTACCGCTCCGCCGTCAACTATCTATCCGCCGGAGTGACGCTGCTCACCGGGAGCTGCTGGGAGGACCAGTACACGCTGGCGTATGCGCTGCATGAGGAGCTGGCGGAGTGTCAGTTCTTCAGCGGCGGCACCGAGGAGGCGGAGCACCTGTTCAATCGGGTCATCGAACGGGCCAGGACGCGCGTCGACAAGGCCGCAGCCTATCGTGTCTTGATCGAGCTCCATGTCACGAAATCGGAGAACAAGAGAGCCGTCGATGTCGCCCTGGAATGCCTCGAGCTCCTCGGCATCCGCATGTCGCCCCACCCCAGCTGGAACGAGGTCGAGGTGGAATACGAGAAGGTCTGGGCGAGCCTGGGCGACCGTCGCATCGAGGAATTGATCGACCTCCCCCTCATGACGAACCTCGAGATACAGGCTGCCATGAGGGTGCTGTCGGCCCTGGTTGTGCCGGCCTTCAACACGGACTCCAACCTGTACCACCACCTCTTCTGCCACATGGTGAACCTCAGCCTCCGCCATGGCACCACCGACACCACGCCCCACGGCTATGTCTTGTTCGGCCTCATCCTCGGCCCCTCCTTCCACCGTTACCAGGACGCCTACCGCTTCGGGAGGCTGGCCTGCGAGCTCGTCGAAAAGCACCACTTCCTCGCCGTCAAAGCCCTCGTCCATATCCCCATGGCGCATATCGCCTGCTGGAGCCGGCCGCTCCCTGAGGCGCTCGACCATTTCAAGACCGCATTCCAGGTAGGCATCGAGACGGGCCACATCGCCCACTCCTGTTACGCCTGTCATCACATCGTCATGAACCTGCTCGTCCAGGGAGTCCCACTGAGCGAGGTCTACCGTGAGTCCGAGCTGCGGCTGGACTACGTGCGCAAGGCCAGATTCCAGGACATCTGCGACACCATCGTCAGCATTCAATGCTTCATCCGGAACATGCGAGGGCTCACCCGGACGTTCTCGACCTTCACCGACGAGAGGTTCTGCCAGGAGGAATTCGAGGCCCGGCTGACCGGGAACCGGATGACCATGATGGTCTGCCGGTACTACATCCTCAAGCTGCGGGCCCGCTTCATGTCCGGAGACTACGAGGAGGCCCTCGCGGCGGCGTCCCGAGCGAGGGAGCTCCTGTGGGCATCGAGAGGAATGCTCGATATCCATGCGTACCACTTTTATGCCGCGCTCACCCTGGCAGCCTGCCATGACAAGGTTCCACCCGATGAGCGTGCGAGTCACCTGGAGACGCTCGCCACCCATCAGCGGCAGCTCCAGGAATGGGCGGAGAGCTGCCCGGAGACCTTCTTCAACATCTCCGCGCTGGTTTCGGCGGAGATCGCCCGCCTCCTCGGGAGAGACCCGGAGGCCATGCGCCTGTACGAGGAGGCGATCCGGTCAGCGCGGGAGAACGGCATCGTCCAGAACGAGGGCCTCGCCTACGAGCTGGCCGCCCGGTTCTACCTCCAGCGGGGATATGAAGACTTCGCCCACACCTACTTCCGGAGAGCCCGGGCCTGCTACGAGCGCTGGGGGGCCGACGGAAAGGTCCGGCAGCTCGACGAGCGCTACCCGGATCTGGTGGAGCGACCCGTGAGCCCCGTGAGCGCCACGATCATGGCGCGCCCGGAGCAGTTGGATCTGCTCTCGGTGATGAAGGCCTCTCAGGCCATCTCCGGGGAGATCGTCCTGGTGCGGCTCCTGGAGACCCTGATGCGCGTCCTGCTCGAGCAGGCTGGCGCCCAGACGGGCTTGCTGATGCTGCGCCGAGGAGAGGAGCTGTCCACCAGCGCCGAGGCGTGGCTCGAAAGGGGGGAAGTGGTGGTCCGGCTCTTCCCTCCGACAGCCTCGGCCCGGGCTCCGCCCCAAGCCCTCATCAACTACGTGAAGCGGACCCGGGAGCGAGTCATCCTAGGGGATTCATCCGCCCCGGGGCTGTCTGGCTTGGACGACCCCGCCGCTTCGAGCAGATCCGCTCTGTGTCTGCCCATCTTGAGACAGGGCGAGATGGTGGCGCTCCTGTATCTGGAGAACGACCTGACGAGGAACGCCTTCTCCGCGGACCGGGTGGCGACACTCGAGCTCCTGGCATCCCAGGCCGCCATCTCCCTCGAGAATGCCAGGCTCTATTCCGAGCTCCATGCCAAGGGCCAGCTCCTCCAGTCCATCGTCTCCAGCATGGGCGAAGGCGTGACAGTGGCGGACGAGAACGGACGGCTCGTGCTCTTCAACCCGGCAGCGGAACAGATCGTGGGAATCGGTGTGACCGACGCGCCCCCCGGGCGATGGTCGGAGCGCTATGGCATCTACCTGCACGACCAGGTCACCCCCTATCCATCCGAGGAGCTGCCACTGGCCCGGGCCATCCGGGGTGAGGCCGTGGACAGGCAGGAGCTCTTCATGCGCCACCCCGCGAGACCGGCGGGAGCGTGGCTGCTCGTGACCGCCCGTCCACTCAAGGACAACCTCGGCGCCCTCCGAGGAGGAGTCGCCGTCATCAGCGACGTGACCGACATCAAGGAGGCGGAGGAGTCGCTCCGCAGGAGCCAGCGCCAGCTCCAGTCAATCATCGACAATACCCCCGCGCTCGTCTCCATCAAGGACTCCCAGGGGCGCTTCCTCCTGGTCAACCGGCGCTTCGAGCGCCTCTTCGGGGTCACGGCGGAACAGCTCATCGGCAAGAGCGACGAGGAGGTCTTCCCGAAGGAGCTGGCGGATGAATTCCGGGCCCATGACCTCGAAGTGCTCGAGGCTGGCAGGCCGTTGGAATGGGAGGAGGTGATGCCCCACGAGGACGGCCCACATACCTACCTCTCCATCAAGTTTCCCCTCGAGAACGCGGCCGAGGCCTCCTACGCGCTCTGCGGCGTCTCCACGGACATCACCGAGCGCAAGCGGATGGAAGTGGCGGAGCGCTTCCTGGCCGAAGCCAGCCGGGAGTTGGGGACGTCGCTCGACTATGAGACCACGTTCCAGCGCATCGCCGAGCTCGCCGTCCCCGAGCTGGCGGACCTGTGCATCGTCTTCGCGCTCCACGAGAGCGGGCAGCACCATCCGGTAGCGGTGGCCGATGTCCTCCCAGCTCGAGCCGGACGCGTGCGCGAGTTCCTCCAGAGCCATCCGCTGGACGCCAGCACCTCGACCGGCCCGCACCGGGTGATATGCACCGGCCAGCCGGAGACCTCCCCGGGAATGCCCGGGCTCCTGGGACAGCCCCTTCCGGAGGCGGCCCGGTGGAACGCACTGAGGGATCTGGAGGGGAAACCCTCCATCTGCGTGCCGCTCTGGGCGAGGGGGCGCTGCCTCGGCGTGCTGTCGCTGCTCTCCACGCAGTCGCGCCGTGGATATGGCCCAGCCGAGCTGGCACTGACGGAGGAGCTGGGGCGCCGAGCGGCGTTCGCCATCGACAATGCCCTGCTCTACCGCAAGGCCCAGGAGTCCATTCGCGTGAGGGACGAATTCCTGTCCATTGCCTCGCACGAACTCAAGACGCCCCTCACCTCCATGAAACTGCGCGCCCGGCAGATGGAGCTCGCCCTCGCGCGCCAACCCCTGGGGCCACAGCTCGGCGGCAAGGTCTCGAACATGCTCGAGACCTTCAGTGACCAGATACAGCGGTTGACGCAGCTGATTGAGCAGCTCCTCGATGTCTCCCGCATCAACACGGGACGGCTCGAGCTGTACCCGGAAGAGGTAGATCTCGCCGCCCTCGCGCGGGCGGTAGCGGACCGCCTCGCCGAGCAGTTCGAGAGAGCCGGTTGCATTCTCACACTGGAGCTCGAGTCCCCGGTGATTGGAGAGTGGGACAGGCTTCGCCTCGAGCAGGTCGTGATGAACCTGCTCACGAATGCCCTGAAGTATGGAGCCAGGCGCCCCATCCGGATGAAGGTGTGGAGCGAGGGAGAAAAGGCGCTGCTGCGGGTCGACGACCGAGGCATGGGCATCCCCAAGGAGGACCAGACGAGGATCTTCGAGCGTTTCGAGCGCGCTGCCTCGCACAACTACGGCGGGCTCGGCCTCGGGCTCTTCATTTCGCGGCAGATCGTCCAGGCGCACACCGGGCGAATCTGGGTGGAAAGCGAGCCCGGGAAGGGGACGGCGTTCTTCGTCGAGCTCCCGCGAAGCGCCAGCCAGAGGCAACAGGCGCCGCTGCCGAAGACGGCCTGGGATGCGTCCATGAGGAAATAGAGCGCAGGTCCAGGCTTCAGGCGACGAAGTCTTGCAAACGTGCGCTCGTCATCGGCATGGGCAAGCACCGGCTCCGCCACTGGCTCCACGACCGGCGCCCGCGCCAGCAGCACGGGGTGGGCATCCACCTCCGCTCAGGGTCACGCCCTTCCGCCTCCAGAGGATGCGGGTTTGTCGGACAGCTCCAGCGAGCGCCACAGGTACCAGCTCGCCACCGAGCGCCACGGACGCCAGCGCTCACCGTAGGCCAGCAGTTCCTTGGGGCGCGGCATCTCATCCAGGCCGTACGTGCGCATGAAGCCCTTGCGGATGCCGTAGTCGTCCACCGGCAGCACGTCTGGCCGGCCCAGCCGGAACATAAGCAACATCTCCACCGTCCACTGGCCGATGCCGCGCACCTTCGTGAGGTGCTCCACCAGCTCGGCGTCGCTCATGCGCCGCGCTCGGGCCAGCGTGGGCACCTCGCCCTCCAGCGCCTTCGCCGCCAGGTCTCGCAGCGCCGCCGTCTTGGCCCCGGACAGTCCCGCCTCGCGCAGGCTCTCCACCGGATGGGCGAGCACCGCCTCTGGAGTGAAGCGCCGCCCCGTGCCCACACGCTCGCAGACACGGCCAAATATGGTGGCCGCCGCCTTCCCCGTGAGCTGCTGGTAGACGATGGACTCCGCCAGCGCCAGGAAGGGGCTCTGAATCGAGTTGACCTTCATGCGGAAGGGGCCCACGCGCTTCATCAGCGCGCTGAGTGTCGGGTCCGCCTTCGTCAACACCCTGCGCGCCGCGGGAGTGAAACCCTCGGGCAGGAGGCTCTCGGAGGAAGGAGTGGAGTCGGTGGCGGGGAGGACACGAGCGGTCGCTGCGGGCATGGGCCCATCGTGCCACCGGCACGGGTCCCGCGCAGCCCCCGTGTCGAGGCGCCTCACTTCGACGGCACGGGCTTGAAGGCAACGCCGTCCAAGCCCAGGCGCGAGCAGGCGTCCACGAAACGCTCGGTGCAGACAATCACCTGAGAGAAGTCCTCCAGACGGAACAAGTCCAGGTCTCTCGGAAGGGTGGTGGCATCCAGCACGAGGTCATCGGGCAGCGGAACAAAATTCCGGCCACAGCGCGAACAGGAAGACGGTTGGCAATCGGGAGGCAGACAATCCCGGTGCAGTCGGCCCATGGGGAGGATTTCCAGATCGAACAACTCAGGCGCGTTGCGCTGGCGAAAGCGCAACTCGGCACGGCAACCCTTGAGTCCTCGCAGCCCCTCGGCCTGGAGGTTCTCCAGCGCCTCGCGCTGCACCATCAGCACCCAGGAGTAGTTCATGACGAGCGGCCCGAAGCGACCCTGCGCCTTGCCGACCGATGGGCCAAAATCCGTCCCGGGTCGCAAAATGGCCCCCGGAGGCAGCAGGGGACGTACCAGCTCGCACAGCCGTTCATACTCCTCGATGGGCTCGGGCCGGGCCGTCTCGAAATCAGCCAGGGCCGTCACCGGAGTCAAATCCACGCAGGGGTACGAGAAACCAGCCCCCCAGGTGGTCTTGCAAACAGGGCAGTCGCGGACACCCGGCAGCCCCCACTTGGGTGCGGCATCAACAAAGCCCGTGTAGCCCGCGGACCTGTCTTCCTCGATGACGAAGTATTTCATGCGTGTGCTCGCCACCTGACCGTTCAATCACAGAAGTAGGGCACGAGTGGCCCGTTCACGCCAAACCGCATCATCAACTCGCCCGCGAACCGCCACATGTCCTCAGCCTTGGCGGTAGTACGGTTCGTCCTCATGAACTGCCGCCACGCTTCATTCCACTGTCCACCCTGGGGCCCTCCACTGTGCAGCCATCGGTGGAAGCTCCTGGGCAGGCGGATGGTGAAGGCATGGATGTCGATGCCTTCGCGCGTGAACCATCTGGCCAGCACTGCCTCTTGAGGGAAGATGTGGTGCTTCTCGAAGGGCTCGCGCGGAGGGTTGAGGCACTGGTGGCGGTAGAGCCTGGGCGAGCTCAACTCCCGCGTCTTCCAGTTGTGCCAGGGGATTTCGAAGACGGGAGAAGCCGAGCGGGGTTCCCCGAGTGGGTGTCCCCACCAGCGGCTCGCGCCAGGCCCCTCCACCAGTGGCTCGGGGAGCATCGGCTCCGCCATGGGCTCCATGACCGGCGCCTGCGCCAGCAGCACGGGGTGGGCGTCCACATCCGCCACGTCCTGGCACCGCCAGACCGCGCAGCGCTCCTCGTCGCACAGCGGCACCACGCACGTCGGGTCCGCTCGAGCCTCGTCCCACGAGGCGGACACGACCTCGGGCGCCTCGGCCTCCTCGCGCACCTCGGGCGCGGCGGTGACACAGGCACTCAGCAGCACGCCGAGGAGCGCAAGTCCCATCCTGGAGCGCAAGAAGCTCATGCCGCCCATGCTACGAGCCGCCGCCTCGAACTTCACCGCTCCCGAGCCGTCTCCTCCCCCGGCTCAGCGGATCTTCTTCGACGGCAGGCCCTTCACGGCCGGGCCGTTGAGCACCTCGCCCGTCGGGCTGTAGCGCGATCCGTGGCATGGGCAGTCCCACGAGCGCTCGGCCTTGTTCCAGTGCACGTGGCACCCCAGGTGCGTGCACACCGGGCTCACCGCGTGCACCGCCCCGCTCTCCTCGCGGAAGACGGCCACCTTCTTCCCGTCCACCTCCAGGATGCGACCCTCCCCGGCTGGCACCTCGGACAGGTCGTGCCCGTCCGGCTTCGCCAACCGGTCCGCCACGAAGCGGAACGCCACCTCCGCGTTCTCCTGGATGAAGTCCATCGCTCCCGCTTTCGGCTTCACCCGCGTCGCATCGTAGAGCGCCGCGTACGGGTTCTGTCTCCCGAGAATCAGGTCCGTCAGAATCACCCCCGACAGCGTCCCGAACGTCATGCCCGTGCCCGAAAAGCCCGTGGCCACCCACACGTGTCTCGAGTTGCTGTTGCGCCCGATGTACGCCAGTCCGTCCGCCGGCTCGATGACCTGGCCGGACCAGCTGTACTCCACCCGCGTCACCGGGAAGCGCCGCCGCGTGTACTCCTCCAGTGCCTCGAAGTGGCGCTCCGTGTCCTCCTCCATCCCCACCTTGTGGTCCTCGCCCCCGACGATGACGTAGTCCACTCCCTCCACCCGCTGCGTACGGATGTAGTGATACGGCTGTTGGCTGTCGTAATAGAGCCCCGCCTCCATCGGCTTCTCGAGCGGCGCCGCCACCGCGTAGCTCCGGTAGGGGTACAGCTTCGTGTGCAGGAAGACGCGGTTGAGCGGAGTCGTGGTCGCCTCCACCACATCCCGGCAGGTGACGACACCCCTCGGGGTGTGCACCCGGCACGGCACCCCCTCGTACAGCTCCGTCACCTGCGTCTCCTCGAAGATGAAGCTGCCATCCCCCTGAATGCCCTCGGCGAGCGCCAGCAGGTATTCGCGTGGGTGGAACTGCGCCTGATCCTCCACGCGCAGCGCCAGCTTCACCGCGTAGGGCAGGGGCACCTCGTTCGTCAGCGAGCACATCAAGCCCGCCTGCCGGGCCGCGGCTGCTTCGCGCTCCAGCTCCTTCGCCTCGCGCTCCGTCTCCGCGTAGCGGAAGGCGGGCAGCCGCTGGAAGCCGCACGAGATGCGCAGCCGCTCCACCAGCCCGGCGATCTTCTCGATGGAAGCCCGGGTGGACTCGGCGGCCATCCGCGCTCCCTTCTCCCCGAAGTCCGAGGCCAGTGTGGAATAGGGTGTGTCCAGCAGCTCGGTGAGGTGTGCCGTGGTCTGCCCCGTCTGCCCCGTCAGCAGCCGGTGCATCTCCACCACCGCCACGCGCCTGCCCTCCTGCTTGAGCAGGTACGCCGTGGTGAGACCCGCGATTCCGCCACCCACCACCACCACGTCCACCTCGAGGTCCCCGTGCAACACCGGGTAGCGCCGCGCCGGGGCCGATACCGTCCACAACGACTTGTGCGTGCGCTCTTCCACCATGCTCAAAGGCTAAGAACTCGCCCGGGGGCTGGTAGGGCGAGCAGCCAGCCGTCCCCGCCCGCCTGCTTGTCCTCCATTGAAGCCTCGGGATGTGTACGAGCCAACAACCTGCGCCGGGGGGTGTTGGCGATGGGCTGCAGGTGTCGCACAACCCAGGGAAGCCTCGGCACCATTGAACCGCCACTCTCGCCCCGTCTCCCGAGGACCCCAGGAGCGTCGCGTCTTGCCATCCACCGCCGCCCTGCCGTCGCTGCCCGCGCCCGGCCCCGAGGCGCGACTCGCCTTCGCCGAGCTGCTGCTCGGGTGCGATGAGCCCCGGACGTGTGCCGAGGCCGCGGTGGCGTGGCTCGTCCAGCATGCCCGTGTGGAGCAGGTGCTGTGCCTCGCGCCCGACGAGTCGGACTCGCACTGCCTCGTGCCGCTGGCCTGGCATGGCCTGTCCGGCGCGGAGGGCTTCATGCTCGCCCTGCATGATCCGAAGCATCCGCTGGTGGAGGCGCTCCAGTGGAACGAGCCCCGTTGGTTCCATCCCGGACAGCTCCCGCCGGAGTTGCCGCTGTCGAGGACGGGCCTCTTCACCCTGTCGCTCGGCAAGGCCACCGCCGGGATACCGCCTCCCGGGCTGTTGATGGTGGGCTCGCCCGTCCCGGAGCTGTCCCCCGAGGCCCCGTGGCTCGCCGGACACCTGGGCATGCACCTGACGCGCCTGTACAAGGGCCACCAACTGGCGCGGCTCGAGGCGGCCTCCACCGAGCTGGCCGCCCGGGTGAACGCCGCCACCGAGGAGCTGGCCACACAGAACGAGCTGCTGCGCCGCCAGGCCATCCAGCTCGAGCAGGCGAGCGCCGCCAAGTCGCAGTTCCTCGCCAACATGTCCCACGAGCTGCGCACGCCGCTCAACGCCATCCTCGGCTACACCAACATGCTGTTGCAGGGCGTCAACGGTGAGCTCACCCCGCCCCAGCGCCGCAGTCTCAGCCGCATCGACTCCAACGGCCGCCACCTGTTGGAGATCATCAACGAGATTCTCGACATCACCCGCATCGAAGCGGGCCGGATGCCGCTGCACCTGTCCGAGTTCCGCCTCCCCGAGCTCATCCAGGAGGTCATGGCCGAGCTGGATCCCATCATCGTGCGCTCGAAGCTGGCGGTGAGCTCCTCGCTGGAGCCGAACCTGCCGCCGGTGCACAGCGATCGGCAGAAGGTGAAGCAGATTGTCGTCAACCTCCTGTCCAACGCCCTGAAGTTCACCCACGAGGGCTCGGTCAAGGTGCTCGCCTCGTACGAGGTCGCCACCGCCACGCTCCACATCTCCGTGGCGGACACCGGGATTGGCATCGATCCCATCCACCAGGAGAAAATCTGGGAGGACTTCCAGCAGGTGGACAGCTCGCCCACGCGCGCCTATGGAGGAACGGGCCTGGGTCTCTCCATCTGTCGGCGGCTGGCCGCCATGCTCGACGGGCGCATCTCGCTCAAGAGCGCCGCGGGCCAGGGCTCGACGTTCACACTGCACCTCCCACGACGCACGAGGCGGACATGAACAGTGCAGCTCGCAATGACACCTCGCCCCTCGTCCTGATCGTCGACGACTACCAGGATGCCCGGGAGATGTACGCGGAGTACCTCGAGTACTCGGGCTTCCGCGTGGCCGAGGCCCGCAATGGCCTGGAGGCCGTGGAGAAGGCCTTCGCGCTGCACCCCGCCGTCATCCTCATGGACCTGTCGCTGCCGGTGATGGATGGCTGGGAGGCCACCCGGCGCCTCAAGGGAGACCCACGCACACGCTCCATCCCCGTGGTGGCGCTCACCGGCCATGCGATGGACGGGCACTCGCGCGAGGCGCAGGAAGCCGGCTGCGATGCCTATGTCACCAAGCCGTGCCTGCCGGATGCGTTGGTGCGCGAGGTCGAGCGGGTGCTCGCGACCGTGTCCCCGGCGGCGTAGAGCGGACCTGCTACGACTCCGGGCGCCAGTTCCAGATGGCGGCGCGCCCGGTGTTCTCCGGCAGCAAGCAGCCATCCACCTTGTCGGAGCGCACGTACTTGGTGAGGAACTCCACGCGGGCCGTGCCACCCTCGCACCGCTCCATCCGCCAGATGGCGCCCTCGACCGGGTCCAGCGCTCCGTGAAAGCCACCGCCCTGGAGGCGCTCCAAGGCGGCATCGATGCGCAACGCGCCGCCCTGGTGGAGGAGCCCCGCGGTCACGAAGCCGCCCGGACGGACGCGGGCCGTCACTTCGTGCCAGGGGAGCCGCTCATGTCCGCGCATGAGATCGAAGCAGACGAAGGGCTCGTGCGTCAGCGCGTAGCGGGTGCCGTGCGCGAGGGCCAGCCACTCGCCGACGAGGCGCTCACCGGGTTGGAGCACGGAGAGGAAGCGCTCCGCGTTCGCGGCGACCCATCCGGCCCAGAGCCGCCGCGCGTCGTTGGGGGAGAACCTGGCCAGGCGCCCTTCCCGCCCCAGCGCGACGACCGAGTCCCCCAGGCGCGCGGCGGCCACGCAGGAGCCATCGAGCTTCTCGAGCACCACCACATGGTCCTGCGCATCGCGCGTCCGCTCGGTGCACCACCGCGTCAGCGCGGGCGAGAGGTGACGATCCGCGGGACCGGTGCGAGAGCCCGGGAGGTGCGGAATGGAGCCGTAGGCCTTGCCACCGAGTGGGCGGAATTCCGGATCGGACGGAGGATGCACCCGCGGAAGGGTAGCACCCCATGGGCCGGAAGCAGGACAGGGCCCCTCAGCGCCTCGCGGCCACCTTCTCCGCATCCGCGGCGATGGAGTCTGCCCAGGGAGGCAGCTTCGCCCAGCCCGCGGTGTATTCGGTGCGCGCATAGAGCTCGCCGCCCGCGCCGCGCGCGACAGTGAGCTGGCCGAGGCCCTTGTCCCCACGCCGGTACTCCACGCGGAACACCTCGTGCGGAGGACCTCCGGGAGGCTCCTCGCCTCGCCCGAGGAAGTCCGCCTGCGCGGGAGAGAGCAGCCAGACCCGCTCGTGCCACTTGCGCGCCGTCTCGTCCGGTGAGTCCGGTGCATCCCGGGGCACGAGCTCCATCGGACGCTGTGCCCGCAGTCGGACGAGGAAGGTGTGCGAGGCGTTCCCCGAGGTGACGGTGAGGACGTCGTACTCGCTGGACCCGAAAGCATGCAGCGTCCGGTCCACGAGCCG
The DNA here is from genome assembly GCF_003044305.1 of Vitiosangium sp. GDMCC 1.1324. GTDB lineage: Bacteria > Myxococcota > Myxococcia > Myxococcales > Myxococcaceae > Archangium. The sequence goes on from NZ_PZOX01000014.1 coordinate 253,908, forward strand.
ATAGGCGGCGTTCTCCAGGTCGGGCAGCAGCGAGGGCGCCAGGAGGAAGACGTTCCCGTCCGTCTCGCGCCGCAGATACGGGCTGCCCCAGCCAATCGAGGCGGCGGCCAGGGTGAAGGTGTGCTCCCCGCCGGACAGCGTCACCGCCAGCGTCCGGGGGCTGTCTTTCAATCCGACCTCGGAGAGCGTCTCCGCGTTCAGCACTCCCAGGCTTCGCATGGCCCGCAGCGGTGCGAAGCGGGTGAAGAGCTGCTCCGCCGTCTCGTTGGCGCGCAGCTCCCTCGGAGGCTTCGTCCCCAACCGCAGCCACAACGCGCCGTTCCCGGGCTCCTCGCGGAACAGCTCCACCTGGCCGGACGCGTCCTCGTAGCGCACGCGCTTCAATGCCTGCCTCGGCGCGTCCAGCACCACCACCTCGCCAGGAAGGCCCGCTGGCTCCCGCCGCCAGACGAAGAAGGCCGAGGCCAGTCCCGCCACGGCCAGTGCCGCCTGGAATGCCACGCCGCGCGCCCTCATCGCGCACCTCGCCGTCTCCGGCGCCGCGTCACGAGGAAGCCCGCCCCCAGCACCATCGCCGGAGCAAGGAAGACGGCCGAGTAGAACCAGAGGACATCCTGCTGGCGGGTGTGTTGCAGCGGCACGTCCTCCTCGTTGGACACCGTGCCCGCCAGCTCCTCTTCGCCGAGCAGCCAGAGCACCGTGTCCACCAGCAGGTAGGGGTTGCCATAGCCGCGCGGGCCGCCATCCGTCATCACGTCCGAGTCGCCCATGGCCACCACGCGTGCGGGCGAGGCACCCGACACCCCCGCCTTCTCCACCGCCACCACCAGGGGCCAGGCCTGCCGTGGCTCTCCCTCGTCCGCGGTGAAGTCGTGGTCGAGGTCCTGGTAGGTCTCCGGGGCCGCTCGCACCGACACATCCTGGGCCACCCCTCGGGGCAGGGGCTTCACCGGCTCCAGCGCCGCCGCTCCGGAGAAGACGACCGCCGCGTCGCTGCCCAACGAGGCCAACGTCCCCACGGAGGCATGCGCGGAGAAGCTCGCCGTCACCAGGTTGCCGCGATCACTGCGCTGGTGACTCATGAGCAGGAAGCGCTGGTCATTCGCCAGGGGCACGCGCAGCAGCTTCAACCCCAACGGCTCCAGCAGCGGCTCGAAGCCGGGCCCGTCCGGCTCCAGCGCGAGCCACAGCCGCCCGCCATGCTCCAGGTACCGGCGCAGCGCGGCCCCCTCCTCCGGGGAGAAGTCCCGCTCGGGCCCCACCACCGCCACCACCGCCGCATCCCGGGGCACCTCCGTCCCCAACCCCTCCGCCATGCCCAGCGTGCGCACCTCCACGTTCAGCACCCGCAGCCATTCCTCGAGCTGCGACAGGCCGGGCCGCGCCTTCTCCAGCGCCGTGGCCGCCTGGGGCAACAGCCCCCGCTCGCCATGCCCCGCCGTGAGGTACAGCACCCGGCGAGGCCGCGACACCACCCGCAGCCGCCGGTACACGTCCTCGTCCAGCCGCTGCAACTGCCCCCGGGCAAGGTCCAGTTCCAGCGGCACCTTCAATCGCTCGAGGCGCTGGCCCCGGCTGAACACCACGGAGCCGTTCTCCCCCACGCCCAGCGCCCTGGCCCGAGCCCGCTCCACCGCTTGATCCAACACCTCCACCCGGAGATACCCGGACTCCCGGGCCAGCTCCCGGAAGTACTGCTCCAGGGCCTGCCGCACATCGTTGGCCGGGGGGAAGAAGAGCGTCACCTCCACCGGATCCGGAAGACGGCGCACCAGCAGGCGCGTGGCATCGCCCGGCCGCGCGGTCCGGAAGTACGCCAGGTCCCACGAGACGTCCGCCCGAGTGGCCACGTACTGACTCGAGAAGGCGAAGACGAGCGCGAAGGCCAGCCCCAGCCCCGAATGGAGCGCGGCGCGAATCCGGCCCGGCTCCAGCACCGGCCCTCGCGCCATGGACGCGGCCGCCATCTCCACCAGCGCGAGCGGCAGCAACGCCGTGGCGAGCAGCGAGGGGAAGAGCGCCTCGCAAACGCCCGCCAGGGAAGTGCCCGCGTCCGGCGGGAGGAAGTAGAGGGCCACCCCCAGCCCTCCCAACAGGAAGAGGCCGAGCAGCCACCGCTCCAGTCCACGCCTGTCCCCCGAGGCCCGCACCACCCTCGCCACGCGCCATGCCACCGCGAGCCCCGCCAGCGCCAGGCCCCCGCCGCTCAGCACGAGCCACCCCGTCCCGGCCCCCGCAACGCGCTCGCCGAGGAAGACGGACACCAGGCCCGCCACGTACAGCCCGGACACCCAGGGGTTGGGCCGGAGGCTCACCGCCACCTCCGCGCCTCGAGCACCCGCGTCGCGGCGAAGAGCGCCACGTAGGTGACGAGCAGGTAGTAGACGACGTCGCGCACGTGCACCACGCCCGCCTGGAAGGGCTGGAAGTGCTGGTTCCACAGCGCCAGCGCGCTGAAGATGTCCGAGAGCGGCTGCTCGGTGATGCGCGCCAACAGCCAGCACGTGAGCAGCGCCACCACCATGCACCCGGAGAGCACGGCGGCCAGCACCTGGTTGCGCGCCAGCGCCGAGCCGAACGTGCCAATCGCCAGCGACGCGCTCCCCAGCAGCAGCAGCCCCAGGTAGCCGGCGGCGATGTGGCCCAGGGACAGCTTGCCATGCACCATCACCAGCAGCGGCATGAACACCGTGGCCAGCGTCATCAGCGCCAGGAAGGCCAGCGCCGAGAGGAACTTGCCCAGGACAATCTCGTGGTCCTTCACCGGCGAGGAGTACAGCAGGGCCAGGGTGCCCGCCTGCCGCTCCTCGGCCAGCAGCCGCATGGAGATGAAGACCGAGGCCACCATCGTGGTGCCGCTGGAGAACAGGAAGAAGAGCGAGAGCACCTCCGAGGAGCGCTTGCTCACCCCGCCCAGCGCGTAGGCGTTGAAGAGCAGGCCGTCCACCGCCAGCACCATGGCGATGATGACGTACCCCTGGAAGGTGCGCAGGTAGGCCGCGAGCTCGCGGCGAGCGATGAGCAGCGTCCGCATCATGGTGCGCGCCCCTCCCCGCCATGGGTGAGCCGCAGGAAGAGGGACTCGAGCTTCTCCACTCCCCGGTCCAGCCGCAGTAGCTCCAGGCCCGCGCTCACCACCACCTGGGCCACCCTCGGCCGCAGGTCCACCGGGGCATCCACCCGGAGCGTCACCACCCCCTCCGCCTCGCCCGTCACCCGCACCGGGCCCACGCCCGCGAGCACCGCCAGCACCCGCTCCCGCTCGCCCCGCACCTCCACCTCGATGAAGCCCCCGCCCCCCAGCCGCTGGCTCAGTTCCTCCTCGGTGCCCTGCGCCACGAGCTCCCCCTCCTTGATGACCAGGAGCCGGTCACAGGTCTGGCTGATCTCCGACAGCAGGTGGCTGGAGACGAGCACCGTGTGCTCTCCCCGCAGTCCTCGAATGAGCGCACGCATCTCCACCATCTGCCGGGGATCCAGTCCGCTGCCCGGCTCGTCGAGGATGAGCAGCGCCGGCCGGTGAACGAGCGCCTGCGCCACACCCACGCGCTGCCGGTAGCCGTGACTCAGCGAGGAAATGGGCGCGTCATCCACATCGCACAGGCCCGTCTTCTCCTCGGCCTCGGCGACGCGGGCGAATACGTCGCGCGAGCCCACCCCGCGCAGCCTCGCCACGAAGGCGAGGAACTCCCCCACCCCCATCTCGTCGTAGAGCGGCGGCGTGTCCGGGAGGAAGCCGATGCGCTGGCGCACCTCGTGCGGGTGGCTCACCACGTCGTAGCCATCGATGATGGCCCGCCCCGAGGTGGGCAGCAGCACGCACCCCAGAATCTTCAGGGTGGTCGTCTTCCCCGCGCCATTGAGTCCCAGGAAGCCGATGACCTCGCCCCGGCCGATGCGGAAGGCGAGGTCCCGGATGGCCGCGTGGCTGCCGTAGTACTTGGTCAGCCCCTCGACGTGGATCATCGCGGCGTTCTTTCGCGCGGCCCGGGGGAAGTCAAGCCAGGCCGAGGCCCTCAGCCATGGCGGAAGCGCGGCCCCTCGGTCGTCTTCCCGAGCGTGAAGCGCAGGGCCTGCTCCAGCGAGGGGTGCAGGAAGGAGAAGCCCGCGCGCTCGGCCACCTCCGGGCGGATACGGGAGCTGAGCAGGAGCGTCTCCTCGCCCATCTCCCCGAAGAGGGTCCGCACCGCGGGGGCGGGCAACGGAACCAGCGCCGGCCGGGAGAGCACCTGGCCGAGCGTCCGGGCGAAGTCCTCCTGCCGCACGGGGTTGGGCGCCACCGCGTTGACGGGCCCACGCAGCGCCTCGGTGAACAGGGCGAAGTGCACCAGGCCGATGACGTCCTCGAGGGAGACCCAGCTCATCCACTGCTGGCCGTCCCCGATGCGGCCGCCCGCCCCGGCCTCGAAGGCGGGCAACATCTTCACCAAGGCACCACCCCTGGCACTCAGCACCACCCCCAGGCGCAGGTGCACCACGCGAATGCCGGCCTGCTCCGCCGGAGCGGTGGCCGCTTCCCACTCGCGGGTGACGTCGGCGAGGAACCCCTCCCCGGATGCACTGGACTCGGTGAGCACCTCGTCGCCCCGGCTGCCGTAGAACCCCATGGCCGACGCGCTCACCAGGACTCGCGGCGGACGCGCCAGGCGCGCGAGCGACTCGGACAACACCCGGGTGCCCTCGACCCGGCTGCGGCGGATGAGGGCCTTGCGCTCCGGCGTCCAACGCCCCTCGGCGATGGGCGCCCCGGCCAGGTGCACCACCGCGTCCACACCTTCCAGCGCCACCACATCCATCTCGCCCTGGCCCGGTGCCCAGGCGATGTCCCCGGCGCCGGGCCGGCCGCGCACCAGCCGCCGCACCCGGTGGCCTCCCGTGGTGAGGAAGGGCACCAGCGCGCTGCCCACCAGCCCCGATGCGCCGCTCACCGCCACCGTCAGCTGCCTCTGCCCGGCGAAGGCCGCGTGGCGCCGCAGGTCCTCGCGCGTCACCGAGTGGCGGTAGGCGAACATCCGCTCCAGCCGGTGCCGCGCGTAACCGCCGCCCACCACCCGCCCGAGCGCCCCCACCGGCAGCGCGTACTCCACGTCATCCTCCAGCACCGAGCCCCCCGACGGCTCATCCCACATGCGGTGGGTGTGGACCCAACGGGCGAAGGGCCCCGACTCCTGCACGTCCTGGAAGAGCGAGCCGGGGCTGTAGCGGGTGTGCCGCGCCACCCACTGGAGGGAGACCGGCCCCACGCGCATGCGCATCACCACCCGGGAGCCCTCGCGGATGCCGTCCCCGTGATGCTCCACCACCTCGACGGGCTCCCAGGGGGGCGTCAAGCGCTGGAAGGCCCCCTCGCGCGCATGCCAGGCGAAGACCTCCTCGGCGTCCACGGGCATCTGGCTGCGAGCCTCGAACACCTGCGACTTGCCCATCATCCCCTCCGGGGGCCAGATTGCGCCCGACAGGCATGCTTACCTCGGACATCCTCACCCAGGCAGTGGAAACGCTCCGGCGCGGCGGCGTCATCGCCCTGCCAACAGAGACGGTTTATGGGCTGGCGGCCAATTGCGAGGACGAACTCGCCGTGCGCCGCGTCTTCGCCATCAAGGGGCGCCCCGCCACCCACCCCCTCATCATCCACATCGCCCGCGCCGAGGAGCTGCCCTCCTGGGCCCGCCAGGTCCCCGAGGACGCCTGGCGTCTGGCGAAGGCCTTCTGGCCGGGGCCCCTCACCCTGGTCCTCCCGCGCACCCCGCGCGCCACGGATGCCGTGACGGGGGGACAGGACACAGTGGCCATTCGAGTGCCGAACCACCCGGTGGCCCTGGCCGTGCTGGACGCGCTCGGGGGCGGAGTGGCCGCGCCGAGCGCCAACCGCTTCGGCAAGGTGAGCCCCACCACGGCGGAGCACGTGCGGGCGGACCTGGGAGACGCGGTGGACCTCATCCTCGACGGAGGCGCGTGCACGGTGGGCGTGGAGTCCACCATCGTCGACTTGAGCGGCCAGGAGCCGGCGGTGCTGCGGCCCGGAGGCCTGGCGGTGGAGGAGATTGAACGCGTCCTGGGGCGCCGGGTGCCGGTGCGGACCTCGGCCACGGTGCGCGTCTCGGGCAGCCTCGCCTCGCACTACGCGCCCCGGGCGGGGGTGGTGCTCTCCGAGCCCTCGGACGTGGTGTCTCGCGTGAAGACCCTCCAGGCCCAGGGACAGAGCGTGGGCGTGCTGGGCCCACCGAGCCTCGCGTTGCCCCCGGGAGTGCCCCGGTATGACGTGCCGGAAGACCCGGCCGGTGCGGCGCGAGTCCTCTACACACGGCTGCGCGAGGCGGATGAGCGGGGCCACGACGTGCTGGTGGCCTGCCTCCCCCGCGCCGAGGGCCTCGGCATCGCGGTGAGGGATCGACTGGCCCGCGCCGCCGCCCCCCGGCCCCCTGAAGGCTGACGCGGAAGATGCATTCCGAGACGCCACGCACCGGCGTCCGATGAGCAGTACCGCGCGGGAGCGCCCATCCCACCACCGGGTGTGAGCGGTCATGTTACACTGCGCCACCTGGGAGGTGGTGCGCATGAGCGAAGCCGGAGCGGGCAGGCCCGTGGACGAGCAGGAGCGGCAGCGGGTGTCGCGGCACTTGCGGATGCGGCAGCTCGTGAATGATTCGCCAGAGGAGCACCTGCCCCAGGTGGGCATGAAGGTGGCCGGCTACCGGATGGAGGCGAGGCTGGGCACCGGCGGCCAGGGCACGGTGTTCCGAGCCCGGCGCAAGGGCCGGCTGTTCGCGGTGAAGTGCATCTTCCTGCCGCGTGCGGAGCACCGGGCCTGGCGCGAGCTGGAAGTCATGGTGAAGCTGTGGGACGCCGGAGGCCTGCCGCTGGAAGGACATGGCCTGTGGCCCGCCCACGAGCCCCTCTTCCTCTTCCTCGTCACGCCCTTCGTGCGCGGGCTGCCGCTGGACGATTGGGCCCGGGAGCACAACCCCAACACTCGCGTCGAGCTCTACCAAGTTGGTGAGCACCGAGGGCGTGCAGCTGCGGGTGCTGCGCGTATGGCCGTCGGAGCCCCTTCTGCCCGAACAAAGGTGGCAGCTCGCGGTGGTGGCTGAGGCCACGGCAGAGCAGCTGCGGGGGACCTTTCTCCTCCGGCTGGGCGAGGCGAATGGGCCGCGCACCATCACCGTGCGCGGCGTGACATTCCCGTGAGCATGGGGGCAATCCTGCCTGCGCGGCTGCGACCAGGCTGTCAGCATGGCTCGACCTCGGACCACGGGAGGAGCGGAAGTACCGCGAGCATCGTTCCGCCACGGATGGAGCGCTTCTACCCTGTCAGGCTGGCCATTCCACACAGGAGGTGGGCCATGACATTCCGCCAGACGGGCGCCGTTCTGCTGATATTGCTGACCGCGTGCGCGAGCACGACGCGCTACCAGCCCCAAGGCGAGCCCCCGGACTATACGGCGAACACTCAGTGGTACGACGTGGACGACGTCGAGCCGGGCGCCGTGGCGACGTGTCCGGTGCCGGTGGACAAGAGTGAATTCCAGCGTGCGATCCGGCAACTCGCCCGTGAAGTCCGGTGGGACACCCCACCCCAGGAGGCCGCCCGAGCGCTGTTGAAGGAGGGACTGGAGGGGGAGTGGGTGGCGGAGGTGTACCGGGGCCGCGTCCTCACCCTGGTGCCCCAGGAGGACGATGGCCCGCTCGCCCCCCAGGAGGCAGAGGCAATGAGGGGCGAGTACGCGGGTTGGTGCCAGGCTCGGGGTGGAGGGGACTGCCTGGGCCTGTACGCGGACGGTCCCTACCTGCGCGCGGACGACCGGCGCACGCTGGCCTTCGCCCTGGCCTTCAGCTCCGTGCTGGACGAGACGCGCGAGGCCCTGGTGCGCGAGGTGCTGGACCCCCGGGCGGTGGTGGCCACGCTGGCCTGGACGGGAGCCATGTACCTCACCATGTGGCTGGTCCCCGAGCCGACCACCAAGGCAGTGGCCGGGGTGCTGACCGTGGCCATGATGTGCTGGCTGGGGGCGGACGCGCTGTGGGGCATGGTGTACGGGTGGGCCCGGCTGGCCTACCGAGCCCACGAGGCACGCACCTTCACCGAACTACATGAGGCCGGGCGGGAATACGCCAAGGCGATGGGGGAACACGCCGCGCGGGCGCTGGTGATGGCGGTGGGGGCAGCGATGGGGAGCACGGCGGCGCAGGTGGCCCGGCGGGTGCGCGCACTGCCAGGGTATGCACGAGCGCTGGTGCAGGCCGAGGCGCAGGGCGTGCGACTGGAGGCGATGGCAGAGGTGGAGGCGGTGGCGGCGACCTCGGAGGGCCGCTTCTCGGTGATGATGCGCGGACGACGGGGCGGGGCGGCGCGGCGAGCGCGGCACCGAAGCCGCAGGGTCCTTCCGTCACCACCGTCATGCGCCACCGGGGCGGCAACCAGCAGGTGGTACTCAGCAATGGCCAAAGGTGGCACTTGCCGCGCGGCAAGTCACCCAAGGACATTCCCGCGTCGGACCCGCTGGGGGACGAGCTCCAGACCGCTGCTACTCGGATAGCCAAGAAGTGGGGGCCAAACAGGCTCACCCGTGAAGAGAAAGACGCCATCCAGAAGGCCCTTGAACAGGGTGAACATTTCCAGGCCTCCCGGCTGGAGGGGCAAGCCCGGGGGCGCTGGGTAGAGAAGCAGCTGAAGCGCCAGTTCGGGCACCTGGAATGGAATTCCCAAGGGGTCGATATCACGGGGCCCAACGGGTCCAAGTACCACTATGAGGTGCTCGCCGGGACGACGGATAATTTCGGGCGCCACGGTCGCCGGATGTCCGACGTCTTTTTCCGGATGATCTCCTTCTGACAAGGGATGCTGAAGCACATGAACATCATCTACAAGAATCGGGAGATGGAGGACGACAAGTTGGAACTGACCGACAAGACGGTCAATTACTATCTTGGTCCGAACCTCACCCTGCGGCACTGCACGATCATCGTCCGTGTGCCAGCGACGCAATTCCTCATCCTGCCCACGCGCTTCATCGACTGCACCATCGAGGTGAAGCAGGAGTTGAAGAACCATCAAGACTGGGTAAGTGCGTCCCTGAAAGGCTGTCGGTTCACGGGGAGTCTGCGTGGGTGCGATTTCGGCCACTGGCCCCACTTCGCAGAGGGGTGGGAGCACGGAGCCATTGAGGACTGCGACTTCTCTCAGGCACGCCTGGACGCTTGCCGCTTCCACGGTTGTGATACCAGCACGTTGCGCTTCCCTCCGTGGCCCTGCTTCACCTTCCTGGACCCTATTGGTAGGAGCCGCGAGTTAAACAGCGTCGAGTGGCCGGGACTCTTCGGGAGCGTCGTCGTGAAAAACCTGCACACCGATCCTCCATCCACCGTGGCCCTGACCTACCATGCCCCTTCCGTTGCGAAGCGATTCGAGACCACCGCCGAAGAGCTCAAGGCCGTCCTCGAGAAGCTCGACGGCATCGTCTACTGACGCAGACGAGACTCTCTCCAGCACGGAATCAAACCGGGCGAAGCGCTCAAGGCTGTCATTGAGGAACTCAGCTGATTTGCCCACGGGTGCAGACACAGTGGGAGTCCGCGCTTCACACCTGACCGTCTTCACCCATTGAAGACAGCCATCGCCGAAGCAAGCTCCCCGCGCAACAAGACCTGGAGCCACCACACCCGCTGCGCTGCCCGTCCCCGGATTGCACCGCGCGTCTCCACTCCCAACCGGTGGGACTCGAGCGCCTCCCCGCGTCCCCGCGCGCTGCTGGAGCTCCCGCATGGCACCATCGCATCGCACTCCAGACTCCGGACGCCGCCCCGGACGACCCCACCTCTCCCACATTCCCCGCTCCCCCAGGTGGCCCCCCCTCTCTCCCCCTTCACCTCGGGTGAACCACACCTCGCGTGCACCTGGAGGGCGGCCTGCCGTAGACTCCTGGACACTCCGGAATCCGGAGTCCCCTTTGCCTCCACCCCAGGAGCCCCTTCGTGAATCGGCGCCTCATCGGCCTGCTGGCCGCCCTCTGTCTCACCTCCGCCTGCAAGGAGGAGCCCGTCGGCAAGATGGAGCCCATCCCCCGTCCGCCCGACATGCCCGCCGCTCCGGCGAAGAAGGCCGAGGCGCCAAAGCCCGCCCCCGCCCCCGAGCCGCCGCCGGACCCCTCCAAGGTGACGCTGCGCTGGAAGCTCGACGCCCCCACCGCCTTCCGCCTCACCACCACCGCCTCCGAGTCCGCGCCGCCCCCTCCGGCCCCCAAGGGCAAGAAGGACAAGGCGCCTCCAGCCCCCGCGGCCAGGCAGAGCGAGACGACCGCCATCTTCGTCCTGCAGAAGACCGAGTCCGGCGACTACGCCTTCCGCATCGTCCCGCAGGGACCGGGCGGTGAGGCGGATCAAGGCACCATGAGCGAGCGCGGCTTCGTGCTGGACGGACTCTCCGGGCCGCTGCGCAACACGGCGGTGCTGGTGCTGGAGTTGCCGCGTGACGCGGTGGGCCAGGACGCCGCCTGGGCGCTCGGGACGGACCTGGTGGACATGGGCTCCGTGCCCAACTTCGTGGAGAAGAAGGCCGAGCGGCGCAACCAGGTGAAGCTCACCGCGCTCACCCCCGGCGACAATGGCGAGCAGGTGGCGACACTCGAGTACGACCTCTCCGAGACCATCTCCGGGCAGTTGCGCCCCTCCCGGCAGAGCCTCCCCAAGCCGCCGAAGCTCGAGGAGGCGCACGCCAAGAAGGGGGCGGACAAGCACGATGACCACGACGAGGACGAGACTCCCGCCGGGCCCCCAGCCGCCTCCGCCGGAGTGCAGGTGAAGGGCCGAGGCGAGTTCCTCGTGAAGGCCGGCCGCTGGCGCTCCTGGGAGGCCACCATCACCACGAGCATCGAGGGCGCCACCCTGCCCGGCACGCTCAATGGCGAGCGCAAGCTGCGCCTCACCCCGCTCGACTCGGTACCGGCGGACCTCCTGCAGCCGCAGGCGAAGAAGTAGCCACCGCCTCCGACTCACCGACGAGCCGCACCACGGCGTCCACCCAGGCCGGGTGCGCGTTGAGCGAGGGGACGAGGGTGAGGGACTCGCCCCCGCTCGCGAGGAACTGCTCGCGTCCCCGGATGGCCACCTCCTCCACCGTCTCCAGGCAGTCCGCGACGAAGGAGGGGCACATCACCGCCAGGCGCTTCACCCCTCGCGCGGCCAGCTCCGGCAGCACCACGTCCGTGAAGGGCCGCACCCACGGCGTCCGCCCCAGACGGGACTGGAAGGACACGCTCCAGCCCTCGGGGGCCAGTTCCAGCCGCTTCGCCAGCTCCCGCGCCGTGGCGTAGCACTGGGCCCGGTAGCAGTGGCGGTTGGCGTCCGTGAGCGCATCACAACACCCCGCCGAGGCCAGGCAGTGCGAGCCGGACGCATCGGTACGGCGCACGTGGCGCTCGGGCACGCCGTGGAAGCTGAAGAGGACATGGTCCGCCCGGGCCTCGGAGATGACGGGGCGGGCCACCTGCGCGAAGGCGTCCAGAAACGCGGGATGGCCGTGGAAGGCCGGCACCGCGCGCACGTTGGGCACATCCCAGGGCTCGGCCAGCACCTCGTAGGCGCGCGCCAGCGAGGAGCCCGAGGAAGACGGGGCCTCCTGCGGATAGAGGGGCAGCACGGCGAAGTCCGCCACGCCTCGCGCCCGCAACCGCGCCACCGCGTCCGGCAGCGAGGGGTTGCCATAGCGCATGGCGAGCTCCACCTCGTACTGGCCGGAGAGCCGCTCGGCCACCGCCGCCGCCAGGGCGCGCGAGTACACCATCAGCGGCGAGCCCTGCTCCATCCAGACAGTGCGGTAGGCGTGCGCGCTCCGGGGCGAGCGGAAGGGCAGGATGATGAAGTTGAGCAGGAACCAGCGGCCCACCGGGTGGATGTCCACCACGCGCGGATCACTCAGGAACTCGCGCAGGTAGCGGCGCACCGCGCCGGTCTCGGGGGCATCCGGCGTGCCCAGGTTGACCAGGAGCAGTCCCTTGCGTGGGGGCGTCATGTCCGGTCAGTGCAGGGAGTGGGGCTGGGTGAGGGCGAACTCGCCAATCCGGGCCTCGAACTGGCGACCGTCCGGCCGCTCCATCGTGTAGGAGCCCCGCATGGAGCCGAAGGGCGTGCGCAGCTGGGCCCAGCTCGTGTACTCGAAACGCTCTCCGGGCCCCAGACGTGGCTGCTTGCCCACGACGCCCTCGCCCTTCACTTCCTCCACCTTCCCGGTGGCGTCGGTGATGATCCAATGGCGGCTGCGCAGCTGGGCCACGTCCTGGCCCGTGTTGACGATCTCCACCGTGTACATGAAGGCGTACTGGTGGGACTCCGGGGCGCTCCGCTCCGGCCAGAAGTTGGGCTTGACGGTGATGCGGATGCCTTCGGTGGTGACGGAGGACATGCCGCACAATTGGCTGGCTCGGCGCCCGGACGCAAGCCAAACGAAGCGCCCCCCCAGGGGCTCAGGGCTTGATCCCCTCCCGGTCCTGCGGGGCCTGCGCCGGCTCGGCGGGCTCCTGGGGTGCCTCGACCTTGGGCCAGATGAGCGACGCCACGATGGAGGCCACCAGGATGCCGCCGATGATGCCCAGCGACAGCCCGATGGGGACGTGGATGTCGAAGAAGACGATGAGCATCTTCATGCCCACGAAGCCGAGGATGGCGCCGAGGCCCACCTTGAGCAGGTGGAACTTCTCCATGAGGCTCGACACCACGAAGAAGAGCGAGCGCAGGCCGAGGATGGCGCACACGTTGGACGTGTAGACGATGAAGGCGTTCTGGCTGATGCCCAGCACGGCGGGGATGGAGTCCAGGGCGAAGAGCAGGTCCGTGGCCTCCACCACCATCAGCACCAGGAAGAGGGGCGTCACCTTGCGCCGGCCGTCCTCGAGGATGAAGAAGCGGCTGCCCTGCCCTTCGCGCGCCACCGGCAGCATCCGCCGGGACAGCCTCACGATGAAGGTCTGCTCGGGGTCCGCGGCCTCGTCGTCGTCCTTGGAGAAGGCCATCTTCGCGGCGGTGAAGACGAGGAAGGCGCCGAAGATGTAGAGCAGCCAGTGGAAGCGTTGAACGAGCGCGGTGCCGGCCAGGATGAGGGCGGCGCGCATGACGAACGCGCCGAGAATCCCCCAGAAGAGCACGCGGTGCTGCACCTCCAGCGCCACCCGGAAGTAGGCGAACACCATGAGGAAGACGAAGAGGTTGTCCACCGAGAGCGCGTACTCGATGACGTAGGCCGTGACCCACTCGGTGGCCTGGCGCGTCGTCCAGAAACCGGAGTACCAGACGCCCCAGCAGAAGAGCAGGCTGAGGACGATCCACACCACCGTCCACGCCCCCGCCTCCTTGGGCGTCACCACGTGCTCTTTGCGGTGGAAGAGGCCCAGGTCCAGGGCCAGCATGGCCAGGACGAAGACGTTGAAGCCCACCCAGAGCGCGACTTGTGTGTTCACGAGCGTGTTTCCCTGACCCGGCGGAGACGGCGGACGCCTCCCTATAGCGGTCAGGCGCCCCGCCGTCGATAACCTTGAACCCCAAATGCCCGAGGGGTGTCTACTCCGTGGCCGGGCGGCGCAGCACCACCAGGGACCGGCCGGACATCCGCACCGTGCCTCCCGCGGGTGTATGGGGGTGCAGGGACACGCGGGACTGCCCGGTGTCCACCACCTCCTCCCAGTCCGCTCCCCACTCGATGGCGGGGAGGTGGAAGGTGATGGGTTCGTGGTGCGCATTCATCAGCACCAGGAGCGTGTCCCCGACGATGCGGTTGCCCTCGTCGTCTGGGGTGGCGATGGCATCGCCGCCCAGCAGGAAGGAGATGGAGCGCACGTAGGGCTTCTCCCAGTCCTCCTTCTTCATCTCCTGCCCATCTGGGCGGAACCAGGCCAGATCCTTCAGCTCGCTGTCCCAGATGTGGGATCCGCGGAAGAACTTGCGCTTGGTGAGCACCGGCTGCTCCCGGCGCAGCCGGCTCAGCAGACAGGTGAACTCCAGCAGCTCGCGCTGGGACTCGGTGAGGTTCCAGTCCACCCAGGAGAGCGCGTTGTCCTGGCAGTAGGCGTTGTTGTTGCCGCGCTGGGTGCGGCCCAGCTCGTCACCGGCCAGCAGCATGGGCACGCCCTGGGACAGGAAGAGCGTGGCGAGGAAGTTGCGCTTCTGCTGCTCGCGCAGCGCGTTCACCTCGGGGTCGGATGTCTCGCCCTCGATGCCGCAATTCCACGAGTGGTTGTCGTTGGCGCCGTCCCGGTTCTCCTCGAGGTTGGCCTCGTTGTGCTTCTGGCTATAGGTGACGAGGTCGTGCAGGGTGAAGCCGTCGTGGGCGGTGATGAAGTTGACGCTCGCGGTGGGCTTGCGGCCGCTCAGCGCGTACAGGTCCGACGAGCCGGTGAGCCGGTAGCCGATCTCCGCGGCCTGCCGGTCATCGCCCTTCCAGTAGCGGCGGATGGTGTCGCGGTACTTGCCGTTCCACTCGCTCCACAGCACGGGGAAGTTGCCCACCTGGTAGCCGAAGTCGCCCACGTCCCAGGGCTCGGCGATGAGCTTCACACAGTTGAGAACCGGATCCTGGTGCACCATCTGGAAGAAGGCGGCGCGGGTGTCGTAGCCATGCCGGTCCCGGCCGAGGGTGGTGGCCAGGTCGAAGCGGAAGCCATCCACGTGCATCTCGCGCACCCAGTAGCGCAGGCTGTCCATGACGAGCTTGAGCGCGTAGGGGTGGGTGGCGTTCCACGAGTTCCCCGTGCCGGTGAAGTCCTGGTAGTAGCGCGGATCCTTCTCCTGCAGCCGGTAGTAGGCGGAGTTGTCCAGGCCCTTGAGGGACAGGGTGGGCCCCAGGTGGTTGCCCTCGCAGGTGTGGTTGTAGACGACATCGAGGATGACCTCGATGCCGGCGCGGTGGAGCGCCTTCACCATGGACTTGAACTCGGAGACCTGACCGCCGAGCGAGCCCGAGGAGCTGAAGCGCGCGTCTGGAGCGAAGTAGCCCAGGGTGCTGTAGCCCCAGTAGTTGGTGAAGCCCTTGTTGACGAGGAAGGGCTCGTCCACGTGGGAGTGGACGGGCAGCAATTCCACGGCGGTGACACCCAGCTTCTGGAGGTGGTCGATGATGGCCGGGTGGGCCATGGCCGAGTAGGTGCCGCGCTGGTGCTCGGGGATGGCGGGGTGGAGCTTCGTGAGGCCCTTCACGTGGGCCTCGTAGATGAGCGTGCGGTTCAAGGACACGCCAGGAGGACGGTCCCCCTCCCAGTCGTAGTCATCGGTGAGCACCACCGCCTTGGGCACACCGTGGGCGCTGTCGCGCGTGTCGAAGCTGAGGTCCTGCTCCTCGTCCCCGGGCACGTAGGCATAGAGGGGGGCGGAGAAGTCCACCTTCCCGTGCAGGGCGCGGGCGTACGGGTCCACCAGCAGCTTATGCGGGTTGAAGCGCAGCCCGCGCCGGGGCTCGTAGACGCCGTAGGCGCGCAGGCCATAGAGGGTGCCCGGCTCCAGCCCCGGGATGAAGCCGTGCCACACGTGCTGGGTCTGCTCCGGCAGGACGTAGCGGCGCAGCTCGCGCGAGGGCTGCTTCGGGTCGAAGATGCAGACCTCCATCTTCCGCGCATGCTCGCTGAAGACGGCGAAGTTGACTCCACTGCCAAGGTACGTGGCGCCCAGGGGATACGGCTTGCCCGGTAGCACCTCCGCCCGCTTCATCCATCGCTCCTCTCCAACAGCACCAGCGGGAAGCCGGCCAGCAGCGGTGACAGGGGCAGCACCACGCTACCCGCCTGACGCCCCGGCCGAACCTCCTGCCCGGTGAATACGTCCCGGAACGTCATGCTCGCATAGGACTCGGGCAATTCCAGGGACGTTTCTTCATAGGCCGCTGTGAATCCCCCCGGGGACTCCAGGGCGGAGAGCGTGTAGCGCGGTGCGGCGGCGATGACCACGGACTGCGCGTGCTCGCGGGCGAAGGCCACCACCGCATCCGCGCGCGGGCCCACCGGATGCAACTCCCGGTACCCGCCCCGATGGAAGAGGGCCGCCTGACGCTGGCGCAAGCGCAGGGCCTCGGCCAGGACGAAGAGCTTGATGCGGCCATCGTCCATGTCCGCCACCAGCCGGGCGCACAGCCCGAGCCGATCCCCCTTCGCCTCCGCGTCCAGTGCCGCCAGCAACCGGTCCCGGAGGCCGTAGTCCACCGGGCGGCGGTTGTCGGGGTCCACCAGGGACAGGTCCCAGAGCTCGCAGCCCTGATAGGTGTCCACCACCCCGGGCGAGGCCAGCTTCAGCAGGAGCTGTCCGAGCGCGTTGTGCTGCCCGGCCCGCTCGATGCGGCGCATGAAGGCGCGCAGATCCTCGAGGAAGGCACGGCCACGGTCCTCGTCGAGGGAGGCCTCCACGAAGCGGGACACGCCCTCCTCGTAGTCCGGGTTCGGGTTGGTCCACGAGGTGCGGACCTTCGCCTCCTTGATGGCCTTGAGCATGTAGTCGCGGATGCGGCCGCGGAAGTCCGCGAGCGCCTCCGGGGAGAGGGATGGGCCCATGGGCCAGGCCCCCACCACCGTCTGGTAGAAGAGGTACTCGTCATTGCGGGACGGCGCGGGGCCACCGGGCAGCTCCGTGCGGAAGTCCTGCGTCAGCTGCGACCAGCGCTCCACCCGCTGGCGCCACTCCCCGGGCAGCTCGGAGAGGACATGGATGCGAGCGCGCACGTCCTCGCTGCGCTTGGTGTCGTGCGTGCTGGTGGTGAGCATGCTCGCCGGCCAGTGCGCCCCGCGCTCCTGGTTGCGGACATGAAAGACCTCGGTGGTGGTGCCGAACTGCTCCGGCTCCCCGCCCACCTCGTTGAGCGAGACGAGCCGGTGGTACACGTAGAAGACGGTGTCCTCCAGCCCCTTGGCCATCACCGGGCCCGTCACCTGCTGCACCTTCATGGCGAAGGCCAGCATCTCCGCCCGCTCGTGGGGCCCCAGGTGCTCCGGGTAGCGCCGCAGCAGCACGTCCCCCAGGAAGTCGAAGATGCTGGCGTTGACGGTGGCGTTGCGCGCCTTGGCGTGCCGCAGGGTGTCCTGGATGTAGCGCACGTCGCGCTCGTCCAGCTCCGGCCGCCAGTCATCCACGTAGGTGCGGTACACGGGGAAGAGCGCGATGAACTCCGCCAGCGCCCGCCTCAGGCTGTTGAGCGTGAAGTCCCGCGTGCGCCGGTTCAGCTCCGAGATGCGGTTGAGCCGGTGCGCGAGCATGTTCAGCTCGCTCGCCATGAAGTCGCGCAGGACGAGGCGCTTCTTCTGGTGGACCAGCTCCTCGAAGTCCGGCGCCTCGCCGATGAAGCGGTGGTACGTCTCCGTCAGCGCCGCCTCGGCGTCCGGCCGCACGAAGACGCCCCCCACCGCGTTGGCGAAGCGGTAACCCGTGGTGCCATGCACCGCCCAGTCCTCGGGGATGCGCTCGCGCCCGCCTTGAATCTTCTCCACCACCACGTACAGCGCCTTGCGCAGCGGCGAGTCCGCGTGGGTCCCCGTCTCCGCCTGCCACCGCTCGCGCAGCCGCTGCTCCACCTCCGGCCAGAGCCCCGGTTGCTCGCCGTGCTCGGCCTCGAAGAGGGCCCGCGCCCGCTCCACGAAGTACTGCTCCTGCAGGTTGAGGAAGTAGGCCGTGGGATCGTAGAGCCCGTCCGGGTGGTCGATTCGCAGCCCAGTGACACACCCCTGGCGCAACCAGTCGAAGATGCGCTGGTGGGCCTCGGCGAACACGTCCGGGTCCTCCACTCGGATGGCCGCCAGCCCGTTGATGTCGAAGAAGCGGCGGTAGTTGATCTCATCCCCCGCCACGCGCCAGTGGGCCAGCCGGTAGCTGCAATCCTCCAGCAGCGCATCCAGCTCGTCGAAGGAGCGCGCGTCCCCGGGGTTGCCGTTGAGCGCCTCCACGTTGCCGGCGATGTGGCCCGCCACCTCGGGGCTGGCCCCGGCCAGGGCGGACAGGCGGCGCTTGATGACCTCCTTCTCGCGGTTGCGCTCGATGAGCTTGGCGCGCTCGGTCTCCGTGCGCGCGGGCAGGTGGCTGATGGCGGTGAGGATGGAGTGCAGCTCGGTGAGGTGCGGGTGCTCCGCTCCCAGCCGGGCCTCCAGCTCCTCCAGGTTGCGCCGCAGCACCCGCCCGTACTGCCGGGGAGCCAGGGGCAGCAGGCGGTCGTAGTAGTGGACGAAGAAGGCCCCACCCCGGAAGCCCAGCCTCAGCTCGCCCCGCTCCAGCACCACCCCGTACTGGTCCCCCAGCACCGGCAGGAGGACCTTGCCCTCCAGCTCGTCCTTCACCGGATTCCAGTCGATGTCGAAGAAGCGCGCGTACAGGGACGCGGGGCCATTCTCCAGCACGTCGAACCACAGCGGGTTGAAGGCATCGATGCCCATGTGGTTGGGCACCACGTCCAGCACCTGGCCGAGCCCGTGCGCGCACACGGCGGAGCAGAAGGCCGCGTGCTCCTCGGGCGAGCCAACCTCCGGGTTGAGCTGCTTGTGGTCCACGCAGTCATAGCCGTGGGTGCTGCCCGGGCTCGCCTTGAGGTAGGGCGAGCAGTACACGTCCGTCACCCCCAGCCGGGCCAGGTAGGGCACCACGTCCCGCGCCGCGGTGAAGGGAAATCCTTTGTGCAGTTGCAGACGGTAGGTGGACAGCGGCATGGCCCGTCCCAGCAACTCCTCCCGCACGCGCGCGTACAACGTCCCGGCCAGGGCCTCCACGCCCGCCTGGCCCACGTCGCCTCCCGGCACAACCGTCCCCTCGAGTCGCATACGGCTCAGTCGTAGGGCCGCCCGGCCCATCTGACCACCTCGGAGGCGCTCTTCCGCACGCTATCCAACGCTCTCCGGGCGTTCGAGCCCTCGAAAGTGCAGAGGGCCCGCCACATGGTGGCGAGCCCTCTAGCGACAGCACCCGGTGGGACCGGTGATCCGGTTCAGCTCAGGTTCTTGTTCACCAGCGCCGTCATCTCGAACATGGTGACGGACTTCTTCCCGCCGAAGATGGGCTTGAGCTTGTCATCGGCGTTGATCTGCCGCTTGTTCTTCGCGTCCTGAAGGTTGTTCTTCTTGATGTAGTCCCAGATCTTGCTAACGACCTGGGTGCGGGGCAGCGGCTTGCTGCCGACGATCTCCGCCAGGGCGGCAGACGGAGTCATCTCCTTCATGAACGCCGCGTTCGGCTTGCGCTTGCCAGCCGCAGACTTCTTGGCGGCGGGAGCCTTCTTCGCGGCGGGAGCCTTCTTCGCGGCGGTGGTCTTCTTGGCGGCCATTCTGTTCGGATCTCCTCCCCCTGTTCGAGTGTCCGGGGGCGTTGCACGGCTTGTTCACACCCAGAGCCGTCGAGCGCCTAGTACCACGCCCGAGGCCGAAAAACAGCCCTCCGCTGCATTTTTCCCTCTGAGGGCTGAGGGGAAAATAGTGGTTCTCCCTCGGAAAGGAAGAGTGTTTTCTCTGGGGAAACACACCATGGTGAACAGAGTCGTCTCCGGCGAGGACGGTTTTTGGGCCTCCGCGCGAGGGCGCGTGCTCGTCGCGCGGGGGCACGAGGAGGCCTGTTCACGGCATCCCGGAAGTGACGTCGCGAGTCTGGTGGGGTGGCAGGACGAGAAGGCGGCGCGAGCGTGAGGGACGCATGCGTCCTGGCCCTCCTGGATGGCGCGAAGACGAGGAGGACGCCGTCCAACCTATGAAGTGGGATGGTTGGGAACGAGGCCGGGGGCATCGCTCTCGTGTCCGTGGATGGGCTGCGGGTGCGTGCCGCGGCCCCCCGAATCAGGGGCCGGAGACCCCGAGCGCCTGCTCCGCCTCGAGCGGGTGCCGAGAGGCCCACGGCAGGAGCTGGGCAGCCCCCCCAGGCTGATGCCGTCCTCCACCAGACGGCCGGTGAGGGTGCGCCTGGCCGATGTGGACGGGGTGGGTGCCATGCTGCCCGGCCTGGACAGGAGCGAGCGTCAGGTCCGAACGGCGGCCAGGCTTCCGAGCTATGAAAGACGTGAGCGGCGCTGGGAGTGGGGTGCGTGCCCTGTGGAGGCTTCACGCCCGGTGGGCATCCAGGCATCATCGGACGCAGTGCGTCGTACACGTGGTGAGATGACCTCCTACGACTCCAGCGTCCCCACGTGCCTGGGGTATCGTTGGCCGCAAATCGCGCATGGCTTCAGACAGCACGTTCACTTCTCCGACCAGTCCCCAGTCCGGGGGGGGCTCCGCTCCACCCCCTCTGCCGCAAGGCGGGACCGTCCTCGCTGGCCGTTTCCGCATCGAGGAGCTGGCGGGCCGTGGCGGCATGGGCTCCGTCTTCCGCACCACGGATCTCCAGACCGGTCAGACCGTTGCCCTCAAGCTGCTGCACACCGTGAGCTATCCCGAGGTCACCCACCGCTTCAACCGTGAAGCCGTGCTGCTCTCGGAGCTGCGCCATCCCGCCATCGTCTCCTACGTGGCCCATGGCACCTCCGAGGAGGGCCAGCCCTTCCTCGTCATGGAATGGCTCGAGGGTGAAGACCTCTCACACCGGCAGATCCGCCAGCCGCTCGGGCTGACCGAGGCCCTGACGCTGGTACGCCGCGTCGCCGAGGGACTCGCCATCGCCCACCGGCAAGGCATCGTCCACCGCGACATCAAGCCCTCCAACCTCTTCCTGCGCGGAGGCAATCCCGAGAACGTGGTGGTGCTGGACTTCGGGCTGGCGCGCTACACCCTGCCCACGCTGGGGGGGGTGACCCGGACCGACATGGTGCTGGGAACGCCAGGCTACATGGCACCGGAGCAGGCCTCTGGCCAGTCAGAGATTCCTCCCTGCGCCGACATCTTCTCCCTGGGCTGCGTGCTGTACGAGTGCCTCACGGGTCAGCCCCCCTTCAAGGCGCCCCACTTCTCCGCCGCGCTGGCGAAGATCCTGTTCGCCGAGGCGCCCCCCCTGAACGCGCTGCGTCCGGGCCTGCCCTCGGGACTGCAGGGGCTGATGGACGGCATGCTGGCCAAGGACACCCGGCGGCGGCTGCCGGATGCCACCCATCTGCTCGAGGCGCTCTCGGCGCTCGACTCGCTCCCCGAGATGTCACCCCCCCGCGCCGTGGGAGGGCTGCGTCCCACCAGCCTGTTCGATGCCGAGCGGCAGCTCGTCAGCGTCCTGCTGGTGTCGCTCCCCGCGCGGCCCGCGGACGAGCAGGAGGAGCAGCGGAAGAAGGGGCTCGCACTGCGCGACTCCATGCGGGCGGCGCTCGCGCCCTTCGGAGCCCGGGTGGAGCGGCTGGCGGACGGCACGTTGGTGGCCACGCTGACGCCGGACCGGGGGACCGCCACCGACCAGGCCGCACTGGCCGCGCGCTGCGCCCTCACCCTCAAGGACCGCTGGCCCGAGGCCGCGGTGGTGCTGGCCACCGGGCTTGGAGTCATCGACGAGCACCTGCCGATGGGCGAGGCCATGGACAAGGCGGGCCGGCTGCTGCGCCAGCTCGAACAGGCACCCATCCGCGCCGTCGTGATGCTGGACGAGGTCACCACCGGCCTGCTCGGGCCCGGCTTCCAGCTCTACCGCTCCAACACGGACGTCTTCCTGCTGCGCGCCGAGCAGTTCAGCGCCGACACGTCCCGGCCACTGCTGGGCAAGCCCACCCCGTGCGTGGGCCGTGAGCAGGAGCTGGCCCTGCTCGAGTTCACCCTCTCCTCCTGTTACGAGGAGTCCTCCGCCCGCGCCCTGCTGGTGACGGCGCCTCCGGGCACCGGCAAGTCCCGCCTGCGCCACGAGTTCCTGCGCCGCATCGAGCGCCGGGACCAGCCGGTACTCGTGCTGCTGGGGCGTGGCGAGCCCATGAGCGCGGGGGCCTCCTACGGCCTGCTGGGCCAGGCCCTGCGCATGCTGTGCGGCGTCGTCGAGGGTGAGGACGCCGAGTCCCACCGCGCCCGCCTCACCCAGCGCTTGTCCAAGCACCTGCCCCCCGCCGAGGCGAAGGAGACCGTCGAATTCCTGGGCGAGCTGTGCGCCCTCCCCTTCCCCGACGACACCAATCCCCGCCTGCGCGCGGCGCGCGGTGACCCTCGGCTGATGAGCGCCCAGGTGAGCCGCGCCGTGGTGTCCTTCCTCAAGGCCGAGTGCGCCCATCACCCGGTGCTCCTGGTGCTGGAGGACCTGCACTGGAGCGATGCGCTCACCATCAAGCTGGTGGACGAGCTGCTGCGGGAGCTCGCCGAGCAGCCCCTCCTGGTGCTGGCACTGGCGCGGCCCGAGGTGAAGACGCTCTTCCCGAGCCTGTGGTCACGGCGGCTGCAAGAGGTGCCGCTGAGCGGGCTGAGCCGCAAGGCCAGCGCCCGGCTGGTGCGCGAGGTGCTCGGGTCCCAGGTGCCCGACAACATCGTCCAGAAGGCGGTGGAGCAATCGGACGGCAACGCGCTCTTCCTGGAAGAGCTCATCCGCATGCTGGCCGAGGGGCGCGGAGAGGTGGTGCCGGAGACGGTACTGGCGGTGCTCCAGGCGCGCTTGATGCGGATGGAGCCGGGGGTCCGCCAGACGCTGCTGGCCGCCAGCATCTTCGGCCGCACCTTCTGGTCGGGCGGCGTGAAGGAGCTGCTGGTGTGGCAGGGCTCGGGCGAGAAGTTGGAAGAGCACCTGCGGAGGCTCGTGGAGCAGGAGGTCATCGAGCCCCAGGCCGACAGCCGCTTCCCCGCGGAAGCCCAGTACCGATTCCGCCATGCGCTGGTGAGGGATGCCGCCTATGGCCTGGTGCCCGAGAACCACCGACCCATGGGTCACCGGCTGGCGGGCGACTGGCTGGAGCGGATGGGTGAACCAGAGCCGCTGGTGCTCGCCACGCACTACCAGCGCGGCGAGTTACTGGTGCGCGCCGTCCATCTCTACATCCAGGCCTCCGAGCGACTCTTCGAGCGCAATGATCTCCCGGGAACGCTGCAATGCGTGGACTCGGCGCTGGCGTGCGGCGCGAGGGACGAGGATCTCGTCCGGCTGCGCGCGTTGCAGGCCGTGGCGGCCTTCTGGGGGGATGACCTCGCCCGGGCGCTGGAGCTCGGGGGCCCGGTGCTGGATGAGCTGGGGCCGGGGAGCCGGCTGTGGTGCTGGGTGGTGGGCGGCCTGGTGGTCGCCGATGTCTATTCGGGCCAGCAGCCGGGACAATCCGCCCGGCTGAGCCAGCTGCTGCTGAGCACCACCCCACAACCCGAAGCGGTCTCGGCCTACTACTGGGCCGTGGCCTGCCTGGGCCTGGCGCACGTGCTGTCCGGGGCTCGCTGGGAGGCCCAGGCCGTGATTGAGCGGCTGTGGGAGATGGTCGCCGACGGCATGAACCCGGGCTGGGCCCGCTACATCCAGGCCTTCTTCCATTTCCGCTTCGAGGCCAAACCCTGGCAGGCCTTCCTGCAGGCCGAGCAGGGGATGCGGGACTTCCGCGAGCTCGGCCTGGAGCGCGACGCGCTCATCCTGCAGACCATCTCGGGGATGGCCCTGGCGGCGCTGGGGGATGTTCCCGGCGCCGTGGAACGGATGCGGGACGTGCTGATCGTCAGCCAGCAGTGGGGGGCACACCTGGCCAATGGCGCGGCCCAGAACTTCCTGTGCCAGGTGATGGCCGACAGTCCCGACCTGGAACACCGGCGCGAGGCCCATGCCCAGGCACGCGAGTGGGTGGTGGGCGCGGAGAACGGCTATGCCTACCGGCAGGGCACGGTGCACGCCGTGCTGGCCAAGGTGATGACGGACAGTGGCGAGCCGCGCGAGGCCGAGCCCTATGCGCGCAAAGCGTGTGAGCTGCTGGCCATGCACCAGACCGAGCTGATCCACGCGCGCACGTACCTGAGTGCCACGCTGCTCGCCCAGGGACGCGCCGCGGAGGCCCGGCAGGAGGCGGAGGTGGGCGTGCGGCAGTTGGAGCAGATGGGCAACGCGGGCGTATATGCGGTGGCCATGCACCTGGTGCTGGCGGAGGCCTGCTTCGCTCAGGGAGACGTCCGCGCGGGAGAGCTCGCCTTGCGCGAGGCCCTGCGGTGTGTGCGGGACCGGGCCAACGACATCACCGACCCGTCCCTCCAGGAGCGCTTCCTGCGCCAGGTGCCCGAAAACGCCCGCACCCTCGAGCTCGCCCGTCAGCGCTGGGGCGGCTCTGTGGAGTAGAGCACTCGCGCCGAGAAGAAACGCGCTGCGCGTCTGGGGTGTCAACACGCCTGGTATAAGGTGTGGACCCCATCATGGCCGCCGACAGCACGGAGACTTCTCCTCTTCTCGTACCTCTGGCCGGAGGAGGCGGGCCCCCTCCCCCGCCTCGTGGAACCCTCATCGCGGGCCGCTTCCTCATCGAGGACCTGGCGGGCCGCGGCGGCATGGGCTTCGTCTTCCGGGCCACCGACCAGCGCACCGGTCAAACCGTCGCCCTCAAGCTGATGAAGGCCGTCACCTCCCCGGCCGCTGCCTACCGCTTCAACCGGGAGGCCGTGCTGCTCTCGGAACTCCACCATCCCGCCATCGTCTCCTACGTGGCCCATGGCACCTCCGAGGAGGGCCAACCCTTCCTGGTCATGGAGTGGCTCGAAGGCGAGGATCTCGCACGCCGCCTGCTCCGCGAGCCCCTCGACCTCTCCGAAACCCTGGCGCTGGTACACCGCGCCGCCGAGGGCCTTGCCATCGCCCACCGTCAGGGCATCGTCCACCGCGACATCAAGCCCTCCAACCTCTTCCTGCGCGGGGGCAGGCCCGAGGACGTGGTGCTGCTGGACTTCGGGCTCGCCCGCCATGTCGCGCCAACCCTGGTGCGGGTAACGAGCATCAACACGGTACTCGGCACTCAGGGCTACATGGCGCCCGAGCAGGCCTCCAGCGAGCCAGAGATTCCTGCCTGCGCCGACATCTTCTCCCTGGGCTGCGTGCTGTACGAGTGCCTCGCGGGTCAGCCCCCCTTCAAGGCGCCTCACTTCTCCGCCACGCTGGCGAAGATCCTCTACACCGAACCAAAGCCCCTGCACGAGCTGCGTCCGGGCCTGCCCCAGGGACTGCAGGTGCTGGTGGACTGCATGCTGGCCAAGAAGACGCAGCGGCGGCTGCCGGATGCCACCCACCTGCTCGAATCGCTCAAGGCACTCGAATCGGTCCCCTCGCTGCTGCGCGCCGAGAAGAAGTCCCAGCCCACCGGCCTGGCCGGCGCAGAGCAGCAGCTCGTCAGCGTCCTGCTGGCCTCCGACCCTGGGCGAGACACCGGGGAGCAGGAGGAGGACACGAGACGAGGGCTCACGCTGCGCGACTCCATGCGGACGGCGCTCGCCCCCTACGGGGCCCAGGTGGAGCGGCTGGCGGACGGTACGCTGGTGGCCACGCTGACGCCGGAGCGGGGCACCGCGACCGACCAGGCCGCGCTGGCCGCGCGCTGCGCCCTCACCCTCAAGGACCGCTGGCCCGAGGCCGCGGTGGTGCTGGCCACCGGCCGCGGGGTGCTCGCCGAGCACCTACCAGTAGGCGAGGCCATGGACAGGGCGGGCCGGCTGCTGCGTCAGCTCGAACAGGCCCCCACCGCCTTCGCCTGCGTGCTGATGGACGAGGTCACCGCCGGTCTGCTCGGGCCCGGCTTCCAGCTGTCGCGCTCCTCCTCGGGTTCATTCCTGCTGCAAGGTGAGCAGCTCGGCGCCGACACGTCCCGGCCGCTGCTGGGCAAGCCCACCCCGTGCGTGGGCCGTGAGCAGGAACTGGCCCTGCTCGAGTTCACCCTCTCCTCCTGCCACGAGGAATCCTCCGCCCGCGCCCTGCTGGTGACGGCGCCTCCGGGCACCGGCAAGTCCCGCCTGCGCCACGAGTTCCTGCGCCGCATCGAGCGCTGGGAGCAGCCGGTGCTGGTGCTGTTGGGGCGTGGCGAGCCCATGAGCACGGGGGCCTCCTACGGCCTGCTGGGCCAGGCCCTGCGCATGCTGTGCGGCGTCGTCGAGGGTGAGGACGCCGAGTCCCACCGCGCCCGCCTCACCCAGCGCTTGTCCAGGCACCTGCCCCCCGCCGAGGCGAAGGAGACCGTCGAGTTCCTGGGCGAGCTGTGCGCCCTCCCCTTCCCCGACGACACCAATCCCCGCCTGCGCGCGGCGCGCGGTGACCCTCGGCTGATGAATGCCCAGATGGGCCGGGCCCTGGTGTACTTCCTCAAGGCCGAGTGCGCCCATCACCCGGTGCTCCTGGTGCTGGAGGACCTGCACTGGAGCGATGCGCTCACCATCAAGCTGGTGGACGAGCTGCTGCGGGAGCTCGCCGAGCAGCCCCTCCTGGTGCTGGCACTGGCACGGCCCGAGGTGAAGACGCTCTTCCCGCACCTGTGGTCGCGGCGGCTGCAAGAGGTGCCGCTGAATGGGCTGAGCCGCAAGGCCAGCGCCCGGCTGGTGCGCGAGGTGCTCGGGCCCCAGGTGCCCGACAACATCGTCCAGAAGGCGGTGGAGCAGTCGGACGGCAACGCGCTCTTCCTGGAGGAGCTCATCCGCATGCTGGCCGAGGGGCGAGGAGAGGAGGTTCCGCAGACGGTGCTGGCGGTGCTCCAGGCGCGCTTGATGCGGATGGAGCCGGGGGTCCGCCAGACGCTGCTGGCCGCCAGCATCTTCGGCCGCACCTTCTGGTCGGGCGGCGTGAAGGAACTGCTGGGCGGGTCCAGAGAGAGCAAGGCGCAGGAGCAGCACCTGAGGTGGCTCGTGGAACAGGAGGTCATCGAGCCCCTGCCCTCCAGCCGCTTCCGCGCGGAGAACGAGTACCGCTTCCGCCATGCGCTGGTGAGGGATGCCGCCTATGGACTGGTGCCCGACGACCATCGGCCCATGGGCCACCGGCTGGCGGGCGACTGGCTGGAGCGGGTGGGCGAACCAGAGCCGCTGGTGCTCGCCACCCACCACTGGCTGGGCGAGCGGCCAGAGCGAGCCACCCATTTCTACACGCGTGCCGCCGAGCAGCTCTTCGAACGGCACGACCTGCAGGGGACGATGCGCTGCGTGGAGGGTGCCCTCGGCTGTGGTGCGAGCGGCGAGTTGCTGACCCGGCTGCGCGCGCTCCAGGCCGTGGTTGCCTTCTGGATGGATCAGCTCCCGAGAGCGCTGGAGCTCGGCATTCCGGTCCTCGCCAGGATGAAGGCGGGGAGCGCGCTGTGGTGCAGGTTGATGGGGGACTTGAGCCTGGGGAGCGCCCTGGACCGGCATGGGGAGCACGTGGCCCGGCTGAGCGACCTCCTACTGCACACCACGCCGGAGCCCGATGCGGTGGCGGCCTATCTCGAGGCCATCAACCGCCTGGGGGCCGCGATGTCCTGGTCCGGCGCGCGCCAACGGATGGAGCTCCTGGTCGCACGGGCGCTGAAGGTGGGCGCGGGCATGGAGCCCCTGGGTGCCCGGGCGCGTGGCTGGATGAGGTTCGCCCAGGCCTACTTCCTCTACTACTTCGAGGCGAGGCCCTGGCAGGCCTTCACGTTGATCGAGCTGGCGGAGCGAGACTTCCGAGAGATCGGCTCGGAGCGGGACGCGACCCTGGCTCGAGCCTTTTCGGGGGCGGCCCTGGCCGCGCTGGGAGATCTCCCCGGAGCCGTGGCGTACCTGCGAGAGGCCCTGGCCGTTGCCCAGCGCACGGAGCAGCGTCTCGCGGTGACCTATGCCCAGCGGTACCTGGCGACGACGCTCGCCCGCAGCCCGGAACTGGAACACCAGCGGGAGGCCGAGACCCTGGCAGAGGAGTGGATGAACAGCACGGACGCCTACAAGTGGGGCAACGCGCACGCCATGCGGGCCTGGACACTGGCGGCCCGTGGCGAGCCGCGCGAAGCCGAGCCGTATGCGCGCAAGGCGTGTGAGCTGTTGATGCCGTTCCTGAACTTCCTGGCCCCCGTGCGCGCGCTGCACAGCACCGTCCTGCGCGCCCAGGGACGCGCCGTGGAGGCCCGGCACGTGGCGGAGCTCGGCATGGGAGAGCTGGCTCGGATGGGCAACGAGGGCGTGCACGCGGTCGCCGTGCATCTGGCGCTGGTGGAGGCCCGCTTCGCGGACGGCGACGCCAGCGCGGGAGAAGCCGCCCTGCGCGAGGCCCTCCGGTGCGTGAGGGAGCGGGCCAGCGACATCTCTGACCCCACCCTCCGTGAGCGATTCCTGCACCGGGTGCCCGAGAACGCCCGCACCCTCGAACTGGCCCGCCAGCGCTGGGGTGAATCCCCGCCGTAGGGCGCCCTCACGCCCTGGCGCCGCACCTGGGACAGACGCTCAGCTGGCGATGCGCGTCCGCTCGTCCTCGACCTGCCGCACGGGGCGACTCGCCTCGTGGTCCGCGAGAATGCGTGCGACGAAATCGTTGACGAACTTCCCCTCGGGATCCTGCTGCTGTTGCACCCGCCGGAATTCCCGCCATCTCAGCCCATACATCTTCTTCATCGCTTCGCCGGTCACCCTGGTCGCCTTGCCGAGATGCACCTGCCCTCCATACGTCAGGAAGATGCGCTCGGCCTCGGCGAAAACCTCTGTCGGATCGACGGACAGACTCGGCACGAGATTGATGTAGCAGGTACGCCGGCCCGCTCCGGGAGCGATCGTCGCCTGAGAGGCATCGGGCGTGAATCGAACCTCGATGACGGTCACGAACCGCCGGCGCTTCAGCATCTCCAGGATCTCCTGCAGGCATTGCTTGTACTTCTCGTAGGGAATGCCGTACTCGATCTCATCGTGGTGGTAATAGAGGCTGCGCGAGAAGCCCACCTGCGATGGATACACACAACTCCTGCCGTTCATCAGGAGCTTGAGGAAGAAGAGGCCGGCCTTCGCGAACACCTGGGCGAAGTCCAGGACCCTCGCCAACCCCAGCAGATAGCCCATGAACAGCATGTCCATCAGCTCCTGTATCACCTTGAGCACGCGATACAGCCGGGAGGGCGGCTCCTGCGTGTGCTGCCACGTATTCATCAGGACCTTCCTGATGTCGACACCGCCGATGTAATAGAAGCTGAGATGATTGTATTGCCGCAACAACAGGTCGATGGAGCCCTCGGCCATCGCCCTATCCACCACCTGGGTCGACTTCTTCAAGTTGAAGGCAGGCACGCACTGGAGCTCTGCCTCGGTGACGATGCCGCAGGTGCCGATTCCACCGATGGCCGCGTGGAACTCCGGTGCGCCCCGCCGATACGTCTTCACATCACCGGCTGCGTTCACGATTCGCAGTGACCGCAGTTGCTCCGACAGGAAGCCGTTGTCCCGTCCGGTACCGTGGACGTCTGTCCCAATCAACCCGCCGATACTCTGCGCATCGGTGGAGCCCTGCACCGGAAGAGCCAGGCCATTCTCACGCAAGATCTGGGTGAGCTCCCTCAGCCGGATCCCCGTCTGCACATAGGCGCGCATCTTCGCCTTGTCGATGCGCACCGCCTTGTAGTCTTCCAACGAGATCAACGTTCCGCTCGTGAGAGGAGAGGCATTGAAACCGTGGCCAGAACCCACGACGCGGACCGTCTCCGAGCTCCGGACGATGTTGCGGATCTCCTCCTCGGTACGGGGCCTCTTGAAGTACTCCGGCTGGCATTCGAACGTGCGGCTCCAATTGACCCACGTCCCACGCCACTCCAGGAAGCGCCCCTCGTGCAGCAGCTTCGCCCCTCCCGAAAGGAGGAAGACCAGGGAGTTGACGGTGTTGATACGCCACGTGCGCGCGATGCGCAGAATCCTGCCCAGAAGTTTCATGTGCTCTCCCCCGTGATTGAGCAATACAATAGAAACGTCTGGCGTCTTCTGCTGTGAGCTCAGTAACAGCCTGTGAGCGAAGCAGTTCACAACCCCTGCAGGCCCATCCGGGAGGCTTCGCTGGCTTCTCCATCCTCCGGAACGGCTCTCGTGTCATGAGAACGGGACAGTTGGGGGGAGCAGGTGCTCCAGGGACTCGGGTCGGATGAACGTGAGGTCATCGTCACGCCCCCGTCAGCGCACCCGCCAGGTGGTACCCCAGCCGCCCACCCCAGCAGTCCCACGACGCGGAATGGCCCAACCCCGCGGGCCCCAACTCCAGACGTGCGAAGGGTAGGCCGACCTTCGCGGTTGGGTGCGCCCCCCGCCGGAAGCACCTCGCGATCGCACAGGGAACAGTCCTGGTCGCCGCGCCTCTGCCCCATGCACCTCGGTTCTGGACCTCCACCAGAAGTGATGGGGCTCCATCCGCCCCTTACTCGTTGACGCCAGAACGTAAGCTAAACTACTACGTGGGACAAACACACTCACCCGCTGAGGCCTGAGTGACTCGCGTCTGGACCCCCGGGAGGGCCGGGCCAGCTACCGCCGCCGAGGTTCCGCGCTGGCCTGCCCGGCGCCCCGGACGGAGCGCCCCATGCCCTCGCTGCTCCGACGACCCGACGATGAACCGCCGCCTCCTCGGTGTGGCGTGCTCGCCCCCCGCGCCCACGTGCGTACGCGCCGTTCCACTGGCTGCGTACTCACCGAGCCACCACTCGGTTCTCCAGACGGCTCGGGCGCACGGCTCGACTGCCTCCCGAGCTTCGCACTGCTCCCGGCGAATTCCGTACTGCTTCGCATGGTTGACACACGCCTGACTCCGGTGTCAGGAAGCCCGCCTTGCCCATGCCCGCGAAAGCTGCCTTCTACGATGTTGACGGGACGCTGGTGAAGACCAACGTCGTCCACGTCTACGCCTACTATGCGATGAACCGAGGCACGTTCCTGGGCATCGCCGGGAGGACCCTGGCCACCGCGGCCAGCGTGCCCCTCTTCGCCGCCATGGACGCGGTGAACCGCAAGGCCTTCAACGAGTTCTTCTACAGGTATTACGCCGGCTTGTCCGAGGATCGGCTCGTCTCCGTCGCCGAGGACATGTTCGAGGACGTGCTCAAGCCCGCCATCTACGAGCAGACGCGCGACCTCATCGACCAGGCGCGCCGCGTGGGCTGCCGCATCGTGCTCGTCACCGGAGCCCTGGACTTCAGCATGCGCCCGCTGGCCCGCTACCTGGGTGCGGACGACATGATCGCCAACAAGATGCAGTTCGTCGGCGGCAAGGCCACCGGGAAGGTCATCCCCCCCATCATCGAGGGGGCGAACAAGGCCAACGCCATCCGCTCGTACTGCGTCCGGGAGGGCCTGGCCTTGGATCAGTGCCACGGCTACTCCGACAGCGCCTCCGACTACGCCATGCTGTCCGTGGTGGGGCGGCCCACGGCCGTCAATCCGGACATGCGCCTGCGTTCCATCGCCCGGGCCTACAACTGGCCCATCCTCGACCTCAAGTAACGAAAGTTCAGTACGACATGCGCCCGCTCAAGACGCTCCAGAAGCTCTACGACGAGGAAAGCCAGGTGGTCATCACCGAGAAGGGCAGCCCCCCGCGGGCGCTCTTCTACGGCGAGGGTTTCCTGCTCGAGGACCTGCCCGTGGGCACCCGGGTCATCTTCCCTCGGCCGCCCCTGGCCGGCGTGCCCAACGTCAAGGCCGCCATCCGCTGGGCCATCAACCACCCCGAGGGCATGGAGCCGCTGCACGCCCTGCTGCGCCCCGGCATGCGGCTCACCTGCGTCATCGACGACATCTCCGTGCCGCTGCCGCCCATGGCGACGCCGGACGTGCGCCAGTCCATCCTCGAGGTGGTGCTGGAGTTGTGCGCGGACTCGGGCGTGGACGACGTGCACCTGGTCATCGCCAACGCCCTGCACCGCCGCATGACGGAGGGCGAGATGCGGCGCATGGTGGGCCAGAAGATCTTCGACGCCTACTACCCGGACCGCTACTACAACCATGACGCCGAGGATCCGGACGGCATGGTGGAGTTGGAGCGCACGCCGTGCGGCTCGCACGTGGTGGCCGTCAACCGGCGCGTGGCCGAGAGCGACCTCATCGTCTATGTGAACGTCAACTTCGTGCCCATGAATGGCGGCCACAAGTCCATGGGTACCGGCGTGGCCAACTACGCCAGCCTCAAGGCGCACCACAACCCGAAGACGATCCGCGAGTCCAAGAGCTACATGGAGCCGGGTCACAGCGAGCTGTACCGGCGCAACGAGCGCATCGGCAAGGCGATCGACAAGCACCTCAAGGTGTTCCACATCGAGACGTCGCTGAACAACCGCATGTTCGGCCCCGGCGTGGACTTCCTCCACAAGAAGGAGGAGGACTACACCGAGGGGGACCGGCTGAAGCTGCACGGCATGCGGTACGCGCTGTCGAAGATGCCGCGAGCGGCGGCGCGCAAGGTGCTCAACTCCATCCCCGCGCCCTATGACGTGACGGGTGTGTTCGCCGGAGCCACCGAGCCCACCCACGCCAAGACGCTGGAGAAGAGCTGGCAGCAGTACGTGGTGCCGGTGCAGGGGCAGAGCGACATCGTCATCTTCCCCATCCCGTTCATCTCGCCCTACAGCGTCAACTCCATCCTCAACCCGCTGCTGGTGCAGGTGATGGGGCTGGGCTACTTCTTCAACCTCAACCGCGGCGTGCCGCTGGTGAAGAAGGGCGGCGTGCTCATCCTCACCCACCCGGCCTTCGACGAGTTCGATCCCGTCCAGCACCCCAGCTACATCGAGTTCTTCAACCGGGTGCTGCCCGAGACGCGCGACGCGGTCCAGATTGAACAGAAGTACGAGCGCGAGTTCGCGGAGAACCCCAGCTACGTGCACCTGTACCGCAAGGGGAACGCCTACCACGGCGTGCACCCGCTCTACATGTGGTACTGGGGCGAGAACGGCCGCCAGCACGTGGGCAAGGTCATCGTCGCGGGCGCGGAGAACAACCACGTCCCGGCGCTGCTCGGCTGGGAGCGCACCGACACCCTCACCGAGGCCATCGAGGAAGCGCGCGGCTTCATGGGCCGCTCGGCCAGCATCAGCCTGCTGCGCATCGCCCCCACCGTCATGGTCGACGTGAAGTAGCCCCGGGTTCCCATGATGAGTCTTCCCGAGCTGAACGTCTCCCAGGTCTTCACCGGCAAGCGCCTGCTCTTCGCGGGCTCCACCGGCTTCGTGGGCAAGGTCACCCTGTCCATGCTCCTGTCGCGCTACGGCCAGGAGCTGGACAAGCTCTACGTGCTGGTGCGCAAGGGCAACGCCCCGTCCGCCGAGCGGCGCTTCTTCGACAAGGTGGCCACCAGCGAGCCATTCCAGCCGCTGCGCGACGCCCTGGGCGAGGAGGGCGCGCTCGAGTTCATCCGCCGCAAGTGCGAGGTGCTCGACGGCGACATCACGGATCCGCTCATGGGCCTCACGGCGGAGCAGGCGGACGCGCTGACGGGCAAGGTGCACGCCATCGTCAACTGCGCGGGCCTGGTGTCCTTCAACCCGTCGCTGGAGGTGGGCCTCAACGTCAACACCCACGGCGTGAAGTACACCGTGGAGCTGGCGCTCAAGTGGGGCGTGCCGCTGGTGCACATGTCCACCGCCTTCGTGGCCGGCAACCGCAGCGGGCTCGTCTTCGAGGACGAGGACGTGGTGGGCTACTTCCCGCGCCGCGACGAGCTGGACGGGCGGGACTTCAGCCTGGCGCAGGAGCTGGCGGACGCGGAGAAGATCGTCGCCCGGCTGCGCGAGCAGGCGGATGACAAGGCGCTGGCGTCGACCTTCCGAAAGAAGGCGCTGGAGCGGCTGGAGCAGGAAGGCCGCGACGCCACGGACGAGAAGACGCTGCGGCTGGCGGTGGGCCGCGAGCGCAAGCTGTGGCTCACCGGCGAGCTGGTGCGCGCCGGCATGGAGCGGGCGAAGCACTGGGGCTGGCCCAACACGTACACGTACACCAAGAGCCTGGGCGAGCAGGTCATGGCGAGCACGCCGGGCCTGCGCTACGCCATCGTCCGGCCCTCCGTCGTCGAGTCCGCCCAGCACTTCCCCTTCCCCGGGTGGAACGAGGGCTTCACCACGTCGGCGCCGCTGGCCTTCGCCGGCATCAAGGGCCACCGCAACATCCCCGCCGGCGAGCGCGCCATCCTGGACATCATCCCGGTGGACCACGTGGCCGGCGCCACCATCGGCATCACCGCGCACTCCCTCCAGGTGGAGGAGCGGCGCGTCTACAACCTGGCGAGCGGTGATGTGAATCCGTTCTACGCCAGCCGCTCGGTGGAGCTGGTGGGCCTGTACCGCCGCCGCTACTACCGCAACAAGGAGACGGGCAACGCGCTGCTCAACGAGCTGCGCTCGCGGATCGAGCCGGTGCCAGCGAGCCGCGCCGTCTTCGAGAACCTCAGCGCCCCCATGTTCGTCAAGGGCGCGCGCTTCCTGCGCCAGGTCATCGACGAGGTGAAGCCCACCTGGGGCGCACCCAACGTGCAGGCCGTGCTGGAGAAGGCCCGCGAGGCGCTGGACGACGTGGAAGACCAGGCGCAGAGCCTGGGGGGGCTCATCGAGCTCTTCCTCCCCTTCCTCTACGACAACCGCTACGTCTTCCGCTGCGACAACACCCGCTCGGTGTACGCGCGCATGGCCCACCACGACCGGGTCCGGATTCCGTGGGCCCCTGAGGCCATCGACTGGCGCACCTACTTCCTCGACACCCACCTGCCCGGCCTGGAGAAGTGGGTGTTCCCGGGCATGGAGGAGGAGACGAAGAAGCGCACCGCCATCCCCGCGCACCGCGACCTGCTGGAGATGCTCGAGGCCAGCGTCAACGCGTGGCGCCACCGGGTGGCCTTCCGCTTCGCGGCCGACGAGAAGGAGGAGCGCCTCACCTACGGCGAGGTCAACCGCTACGCCAACCGCGTGGGCAGCTTCCTGCTGAAGGAAGGCGTCAAGCGCGGCGAGCGGGTGATGATCCTCTCGGAGAACCGGCCCGAGTGGCCCGTCTCCTACTTCGGCATCCTGCGCGCGGGCGCCACCGCCGTCCCCGTGGACTCGAGCCTCACCGAGGCAGAGGTCGTCAACATCGCCCGCCGCGCCGAGGCAAAGGTGCTGCTGCTCTCGGAGCAGAGCGCCGAGGAGCTGCCGGGCGTGGCGAAGGCCCTGGCCGAGGCGGGCCTGTCCACGCGCGTGGTCAGCCTCGCCGAGGCGATGAGTGGAGACCCCGCGTACCCGGACAACATCGGGCCGGTGCGCCGCACGGCCGCCCCGGATGACGTGGCCAGCCTCATCTTCACCTCGGGCACCACGGGCACGCCCAAGGGCGTGATGCTCACCCACCGCAACTTCGCCTCCCTCATCGCGAAGCTGGCGGGCGCCTTCAACGTGGGCATGGGGGACTCCGTCCTCTCCGTGCTGCCGCTGCACCACACCTTCGAGTTCTCCGCCGGCTTCCTCACGCCCTTCTCGCGCGGCACGGAGATTACGTACATCGACGAGCTCACCTCGGACCGTCTGGGTGAGGTGTTCGAGACGGGCCGCGTGACGGCGATGATCGGCGTGCCCGCGCTGTGGCAACTGCTGCACCGCAAGGTGACGCAGGAGATGGCCAGCCGGCCGCCGCTGGTGGAGCAGGCGCTCAAGACGCTCATGTCGGCGCACGGCGAGCTGCGCAACCGCAGCAACCTCAACCTGGGCAAGCTGCTCTTCTGGCCGGTGCACCGCAAGTTCGGCGGGAAGATCAAGTTCCTGGTGTCGGGTGGCTCGGCGCTGCCGGACGACGTGCACAAGGCCTTCCACCAGCTGGGCTTCAACATCATCGAGGGCTATGGCCTCACCGAGGCCGCCCCGGTGCTCGCGGTGTCCGAGACGAACGTCAACAAGCGTCAGGTGGGCACGGTGGGCAAGGCGCTGCCCGGCATCGAGCTGCGCATCCTCGACCCGGACACCGAGGGCATCGGCGAGGTGCTCGCGCGCGGCCCCAACGTGATGGCCGGCTACTTCGGGGACAAGGAGGCCACCGACGCCGTCCTCAAGGAGGGCTGGCTGTACACGGGCGACCTGGGCCGCATGGATGACGAGGGCCGGCTGTACCTGGTGGGCCGCAAGAAGGACGTCATCATCGACGCCAACGGGAAGAACGTGTACCCGGACGAGCTCGAGGACACGTACAGCGTCCACACGCACATCAAGGAGCTGTCCATCGTCGGCCTGCCGGACGAGGCGGGCGGAGAGAAGGTGGCCTGCCTGTGCGTGCCGGACTACAAGGACCGGCCGCGCGAGGAGGTGCGGCGCGAGCTGGAGGAGCACTTCCGCAAGACGGGCCAGGAGATGCCCTTCTACCGCCGCGTGAAGGTGCTGCGCTTCTGGGATGGCGAGCTGCCGCGCACCTCGTCGCGCAAGGTGAAGCGCAAGGTGGTGGTGGAGGAGCTCAAGCGACTGGAGCGGCTGGCCTCCTCGGGCGAGAAGGCCCGCGAGAAGGTGCTGAGCACCGGCGGCGTCTCCGACTGGCTCTACCCGCTCATCGCCGAGGTGGTGAACAAGCCGCTGGCCGACATCCGCCCCGAGGCCCGCCTCTCGGTGGACCTGGGCCTGGACTCGCTGATGCTCACCGAGCTGTCGGTGGCGCTGGAGCAGGCCGGTGTGCCGCTGCCCGCGGTGAATGACCTGACGCACGTGCAGACGGTGGAGGACCTGCGCAAGCTGGTGGTGTCCAGCGGACGCCGGCCCGCCGCGGAGACGCGCGCCCGGGAGATCACCCGCGAGGTCGAGAAGTCCGAGGAGGTGGAGATTCCGGTGCCCGAGCCGCTCGTCACCGTGGGCCGGCAGCTGGTGCGGCTCGGCCAGCAGGCGCTCTTCGGCTCCCTGTTCGACGTGAAGGTGACGGGCAAGCCCTTCATCCCGATGAACCGCAACTTCCTCGTCATCGCCAACCACACGAGCCACCTGGACATGGGGCTCATCAAGGTGGTGCTCGGCGAGCAGGGGCAGCGGCTCACCACGCTCGCGGCGCGCGACTACTTCTTCGATACGCCGCTCAAGCGCGCGTACTTCGAGAACTTCACGGACCTCATCCCCATGGACCGGCACGGCTCGCTGCGCGAGTCGCTCCGCATGGCCGGCAACGCCCTGCAGCAGGGCTTCAACCTGCTCATCTTCCCCGAGGGCACGCGCTCGGTGACGGGCGAGCTGCTCGAGTTCAAGCCGACCCTGGGCTACCTGGCGCTCACCTACGGGGTGGACGTGCTGCCCGTCTACGTGAAGGGCGCCTACGAGGCGCTGCCCAAGGGCCGCATGCTGCCCAAGTCGCGCGAGCTGGAGGCCCACGTCGGGCCCGCGCTGAAGTACGAGATGCTGCGTGCCAAGACGCAGGGCATGGCGCGCTCGGAGAGCTACCGCTACGCCACGAAGCTGGCGGAGGACTCCATCCGCGCGCTGGCCGCGGGCCGCGTGCTGAGCTTCGAGGAATCGGCC
This sequence comes from Vitiosangium sp. GDMCC 1.1324, assembly GCF_003044305.1. GTDB lineage: Bacteria > Myxococcota > Myxococcia > Myxococcales > Myxococcaceae > Archangium. The sequence continues at coordinate 291,130 of NZ_PZOX01000014.1, forward strand.
ACGGTCGAGGATCAGCGCCGCGCGCTGTCCACGGGAGGGAGTGAGTCGTGAAGCTGCTCGTCACCGGAGGCACCGGTTTCCTGGGCACGCACCTGGTGCCGCGGCTGGTGGCCGCGGGCCATGAGGTGCGCGTCATCGGCCGCTCCAGGCCGGTGGGCCCCGGCTTCGAGAAGGTGGAGTACGTCCAGGGAGACCTGAAGGACCGGGACGCGGTCCGCCGCTCGCTCGAGGGCGTGCAGGCGCTCTACCACCTGGCGGGGCTCGTCTCCTTCCAGGACAAGGACGCGCGGCGCATGTACTCGCTGCACGTGGACTGCACGCGCGAGCTGCTGCAGGACGTGCGCGAGTCCGGCGTCCAGCGCGTCATCCTCGCCTCCACCTCGGGCACCATCGCCGTGTCCAAGGAGGAGCGCGTCGGGACGGAAGAGGACGACTACCCCATCACCGTGGTGGGGCGCTGGCCGTACTACCTGTCCAAAATCTACGAGGAGAAGCTCGCGCTGGAGTACTGCCGCAAGCACGCCATTCCCCTCGTAGTGCTCAACCCGAGTCTGCTGATGGGCCCGGGGGATGACCGGCTGTCCTCCACGTGGACGGTGCTGAAGTTCCTCCAGGGAGAGATTCCCGCAATGCCCGGTGGCGGCATGTCCTTCGTGGACGTGCGCGACCTGGCGGACGCCTTCGTGAACGCGCTGACGCGCGGCGAGGTGTACGGGCGCCACCTGATGGGCGTGAACCTGTCCATGTCGGACTTCTTCGAGCGCCTGTCACGCCTGTCCGGCGTGGCCGCGCCCCGGCTGCGGCTGCCCTCGCAGGTGAACGTGCTCGGGGCCAAGGTGCTGGAGCGGGTGGCGAAGTGGCGCGGGATGAAGCCCACGTTGGACCCGCAGGAAGTGGACATCGGCGAGCACTGGTTCTGGCTGGACGCCTCGAAGGCCGAGCGCGAGCTGGGTTTCCGGGCGCGCGACATCCACGCGACGCTGCACGACACGGTGCAGTACCTGTACACGCGGATGGCGCCGGGTCACCTCCCGGGCACCAAGGGCCGGCTCGACGAGCTGCGCGAAGGGACCTGAGTCCCACTGCCCTCTCCCCCTCGGGAGAGGGCGAGGTGCTCACTTCAGCAACGCCCGGAGCTTCAGCCGCGCGTTGCTCGTGAGCCCGGAGTGCCCGTCGGCGATCCGCGTGAACGGCACGTCCTCGAGCTGCTCCAGCGACTTCAGGTTCTGCTTCGGGCTCTCCGAGAACACCCCCGGAGCCAGCACCACCCCGCCCGAGCCGCCCAGCAGCGAGTCGCCCGTGAAGAGGATGTCCCGCCACAGGTACATCACGCTGCCTGGCGTGTGGCCCGGCACGTGGAAGACGCGCAGCGACTCCCCGTCCACGTCCAGCGTCTGCCCGTCCTCCACCTCCTCGAGGTGCTCGGGCAACGGCGGCTGCTTCGTGAAGCGCGCGAGGAACTGGCCCGCCAGGCTATGCAGCGGCCGCTCGCCCCGCACCACCTCGGCCTCGCCTGGCCCCACCAGCACGCGCGCCTTGGGGAACAGGTGCGCGGCGCTCCAGTGGTCCCGGTGGCCGTGCGTCACCAGCACCGTGTGCACGTCCTCGGGTTTCAGCCCTTCCTGGCGCAGCTCGCCCAGCAACACCTCGCCGCTCGCGTCCGCACCGGTGTCGATGAGCGCCGCCCCGTTCCGGGTCCTCAGCACCCACGCGTAGGACTGACCATCGTTGATGCCCACCACCTCGGGCGCGGCCTCGATGCGTGGCTCACCGGCCCGAGGCACCTGCGACCACGCGACGCCCGCCGCCAGCATCCCGAGGCCGCCCAGCACCAGCAGCCCCCGCAGCACGAGGGAGGGGCGGCCGTCCGCCACTAGCCAACCACCCGGTTACGCCCGGACTTCTTCGCCTTGTACAGGTTGGCGTCCGCCACCTTGATGAACTGCAGCGGCTCCACCATGTCCGGCAGCATGTCCGCCACTCCCAGCGACAGGGTGACCGGAATGTCCTGGTTCTCGAAGGTGAACTGCTTCTCCTCGATGGTCCGGCGGATCTTCTCCGCGAAGATGCGCGCCTTCTCTCCCCCGTCCTCGGGGATGACGACCGCGAACTCCTCGCCGCCGTAGCGCGCGAAGCACTGCTCCTTGCGCACCATCCGCTTGATGGTCTGCGCCAGCTCGCGCAGCACGTAGTCACCCGCCAGGTGCCCGTGCACGTCGTTGATCTTCTTGAAGAAGTCGATGTCGAAGATCATCAGCGTCAGGGGGCGCCCGTAGCGGTGGCACCGCCCCATCTCCCTCTCCAGGTACTCGAGGAAGTAGCGCTTGTTGTTCACCCCGGTGAGACCGTCCTGGATGGTCAGCGTGTAGATGGTCTCGTGGTACTGCAGCTCCACGTTGTCGCCCGTGAGGAACTTGAAGATGGAGCCACCCACCTTGATGATGTCCCCGCTGCGCAGCGGCGTCTCCTGCGTCACCTCCTGATCATTGAGGTAGGTGCCGTTGGTGGAGCCCAGGTCCTTCACGAACATCCGCCCCTGCTTGCGGACAATCGTCGCGTGCCTGCGCGAGACGTTGTCGAGGTCCACCACGATGTGGTTGCCCTCTTCACGCCCGATGGTGAAATCACTCTCCTGGAGCGTGTACTTCTTGCCCAGCTCCGGCCCGTGAATCTGCACGATGCAGCATTCCGAGTCGACCGGGGTCGCCAGCTCCTTGATCGAGGAGATCTTGGTTACTCTGGTTTCGTCGCCAGCCATCGACTGGGAGACATAGCACGGCTGCCCTGGTGGAAGCCACGAGGCCCCGCCACCCCCCGGTTTGGCTACTCAACGAAGCCCCCCGAGCGGCCTTGCGGGACTCGTCCCCCCAGGTAACTTGCGTCCCCTATGGCCAAACTGCTGGCAATGATCCTCGCAGGGGGCGCCGGAACCCGGTTGGAACCCCTCACCCGTGAACGCGCCAAGCCGGCTGTCCCCTTCGGCGGCCGCTACCGCATCATCGACTTCGTCCTCTCCAACTTCGCCAACTCCGGCATCTACCGGATGAAGGTGCTGACGCAGTACAAGAGCGACTCGCTCAACAAGCACCTGTCGAGGGCCTGGAGGATGTCGGCCTTCCTCGGACACTACGTGGAAACCGTACCGGCCCAGATGAGGACCGGCATGGACTGGTACAAGGGCAGCGCCGACGCCATCTACCAGAACCTCAACATCATCACCGACGAGGAGCCGGACTACATCTTCGCCTTCGGTGCGGACCACGTCTACCGGATGGACTGCCGGCACATGTTGGACTTCCACGTGGAGCGCAAGGCGTCCTGCACGGTGGCGGCCATCCCCGTGCCCATCGAGGAGGGCCGGGAGTTCGGCATCATCGACGTGGGCCCGGACGGCCGCATGAAGGGCTTCGTGGAGAAGCCCCGCAACCCGCCTCCCATGCCTGGCAACCCCCGGTACTGCCTGGCGTCCATGGGCAACTACCTCTTCTCCACCGACTCGCTGGTGAAGGAGGTGGTGCGCGACGCCGCCGACGAGGCCAGCGCCCACGACTTCGGCAAGTCCATCATCAGCGAGCTCTACAAGCGCGAGGCGGTGTTCGTGTACGACTTCGCGCAGAATGTCGTCGCCGGCCAGGAGTCCAAGGAGCGCGGCTACTGGCGGGATGTGGGGAATATTGACACCTACTACCAGTCCAACATGGACCTGGTGGAGGTGGACCCCGTCTTCAACCTCTACAACGACCGCTGGCCCATCTACACCCAGCCCAACAACTTCCCGCCGGCCAAGTTCGTCTTCGCCGACCGGGAGAACAACCGGGTGGGACACGCCACGGACTCGCTGGTGAGCGAGGGGTGCATCATCTCCGGCGGCCACGTCAACCGCTCGGTGCTCTCGCCCAAGGTGCGCGTCAACTCGTTCTCCGAGGTGCAGGACTCCATCCTCTTCGAGAACGTCACCATCGGGCGGCGCTGCCGCATCCGCCGCGCCATCATCGACAAGAACGTGGAGATTCCCCCGGGGATGACCATCGGGTACGACCTCGAGGAGGATCGGCGCCGCTTCCACGTCACCCCGGGCGGCGTGGTGGTCATCCCCAAGGGCATGAAGGTGGCCTGAGCACCCCGCCGCTCACGGCTGTGCGAGGCCCGGGTGTATCCGCCCCGGGCCTCTTCGTCAGGGGGAGACCCCGCCCTGGCGGAAGGCCGACTTCACCTCCGGCTTGTTGAGCACCACCACCGACCAGATGCCCACCGGCAGCCCCATGACGCAGCAGCAGCCGATGAAGCACGGGACGAGGGCCGCGATGGCCCCGGCCATGGCCAGGCGGTAGTTCGTCAGGGTCTTCATCTTCAGACCCCCGAGGACCATCAACACGCCCTGCGCCAGCCCGAACACGTTGAACGAGATGCCCAAAGGCCCCGAGAGCAACCGGATCAGCTTCTCCATGAGGTCCCGGTAGGGCCCGAGCTGGGGGTTGTTGTAGAGCTCGGGAGGAAGAGGCGGCATCTCGCCTCGGGTGGCCAGCAACTTGATGAGCGAGTACAGCACGTTCGCGCTCACCAGGGCGCCAATCACCATCAGCAGGATGGCCGGCGCGGACACCTCTCGCCGCGCGGCCTCCGTGTTCGTCGCCCCCGGGCTTCCCGGCAGATTCTCCATGTCGTGCCTTCCCCTCTCGTGGTGAGCCACGGATTCCACCCGGAGGCGGGAGGGAGCGCCAGTGAATTGACGCCCCTCCCCCACCCGCTCAGGCCTTGAAGGTCATCAGCGGCGCCATCCGTGCCACCTCCCGGACGATGCCGGCCTCCACCTGCGAGGCCACCACCGGGCCAATCGGCTTGTAGGCCGCCGGCGCCTCCTCGATTCGGCGCTCGGCCCGCAGGGTGATGCAGTCCACCCCCGTGAGGCCCAGCGCCTCCTCCCGATGATCCGCCCCGCCCCTCGCCATGGAGAAGCGCGAGCGCGCCCGCCCCGCCCCATGCGACGCCGAGGCCAGTGCCTCCGCGTTGCCCAGCCCCACCATCAGGTAGGACGCCGCCCCCATGGAGCCGGGGATGATGACCGGCTGCCCCGCCTCCGCCGGGCAGGCCCCCTTGCGCGCCAGCCACCCGCCCTCCCACGGCAGGGTGATGTTGTGCGGCACGTCGTAGACGAGCGGTGCCTCCACGTCCCCGAACAGCTCCCGCAGCGTGAGCCGCAGCAGCTCCGCCAGCAGCAACCGGTTGAGGAAAGCGTAGTTGGCCGCCGTGGCCTCGGCCCGGAGGTACTCGCGCACCAGCTCCGGCTCCGCCAGCGGCAGAATCCCGCTCCCGGGGAAGGGCGCTCCCACCGGCCATGCCGCCCTCGCCCGCTCCTGCCACGTGAGCCCCACGTGCTTCCCCATGTCCCGCGAGCCCGAGTGCACCATGAACGCGAGCTGGCCCTCGCGCACACCCCACTCCCACGCCCGCGCCCGGTCCACCACCGCCTCCACCCGCTGCACCTCGACGAAGTGGTTGCCCCCGCCGATGGTGGCCAGGCCGGGGTCTCTCACCACGCCCTCCCGGCGCAGCCCCGTGGGTGCCCACGCCGGGTCTCCCTCGAGCGCTCCGCCCAGGTACACCCGCGTGGACTCCCGGTCGAGCTGACCCAGGTCCGCCCTCGCCACCACCCCCAGCGGCGCCTCCAGCGTCTCCAGGAGCCAGCCCGGCAGGCCATCGCGCAGCAGCGCCTCCACCGCGCGCGAGCCCAGCGCCACGTCCCGGGTGCCGAAGAAGTAGTGGCCCTTCATCCGCTCGACGAAGGCGTCGCGGCGGGCGAGGAATGCCTCCACCGGAATGTCCGCGACGTGCAGACGCATGCCGCAGTTGATGTCGGTGCCCACCGCGCCGGGCACCACCAGGCCCTCGGTGTGCACCACCGAGCCGATGGCCACTCCGGAGTCTCCCGGGTGGAAGTCCGGCGTGGCGCGCACCCGCTTCACGGTGCCACCGCCCGGGTGCTTCAGCGCGGCGAGCGCGGCGAGCTGCTGGAAGGCCTTGCCCTCCACGGGCAGGTCCGGTGGGAGGAGCACCTCGGCGGGAGGCGCGTTCGTGTCGCCCTGGAGGCGCACGGTGTAGACACGACCGTCGTACGTCACATCGAGCCCCTCACGGGCGAGTGCCCGCAGGAGCCGGTTCAGTTTCGGCTGCATGACCTTCTCGGAATCTGGCCCGCGCCCGAAGGGGCCCGGGGGACCTGTACGAATGGATTCGAGACCTCGGGTCAGCAGCCGCGGTCGTGGACGCCGGAGCGTCCGCCGCCGCAGGGACGACAGGACGCGACCCCTCCTGACGGCGCACCGGTGAGGTCCGCCGTCCTCGGGGTCGCTGGGCCAGTAGGGGAGGGTTGCGCTCTGACTTTATGAAACCAGGGGGGTGTTGCAGATTCGTTGGAGTGACGCGGCAGGCCGGAGTCACCGGGGGTGAGGCACGCATGGGGACCGCCAGCATGCATGGACACGGGGCAGCACAGGATGCCTCCCTTCCGGCGGAGACCGCTCACACGGCCGTGCCCCCCTTCCCCGGGATGCTCCTGCACGTGGGCTCCTGCCTCCACGCCACGCTGGTCGTCGACAGCCAGAAGCGCATCGCCTGGGTGGATGATGCGCTGACACTCGCCAGCGGTTGGAATGGCAATCCCCCCGAAGGACGCTGCGCCCGGGAGGTCCTCGGTACGCTTCCGTGGCTCATGGAGGCCCTCGACACCGCGCTCACCGGCAAGGCGGCGGTCGGCTCGACGGACCGGGTGAAGGCCTTCGTTCTTCCCGTCTTCGGAGAGGAAGGCCAATTCCTGGGTGCCTGTGCCTGCATGAGCACGTCCGAGGGCTCGAAGGGAGAGCCCGCTCTGCGCGAGGCCCTGGCCCGCGAGCTCACCCGGACCCAGCGGCAATACGAGGAGCTCATCGACGCCATCGACGGCATCGTCTGGGAAGCCGATGCCAGCACCTTCCGCTTCACCTTCGTCAGCCGGCAGGCCGAGCGCCTCCTCGGCTATCCCCCCGAGCAGTGGAGGCGGGAGCCGGACTTCTGGGTGAAGCACCTGCATCCGGAGGACCGCGAGTGGGCCTGCTCCTTCTGTCTGAAGGCGACCCACGAGGGCAGGCCCCATCAGCTCGAGTACCGCATGGTGGCCGCCGACGGCAGCACCGTGTGGCTGCGCGACATCGTCACGGTGCTCGTCGAGGACGGACGCCCCGCCAGGCTCCGAGGCATCATGGTGGACATCACCGAGCAGCGCCGGGCCCAGCAGCAACTGGAGCGCACCGTCTCCCTGCTGCGCACCACGCTCGAAGCCACCGCGGATGGTGTGCTGGTGACGAACCTGGACCGGCGCATCACGGCCTACAACCGGAAGTTCCAGGAGCTCTGGCACATCCCCGATGAGCTGATGGCCCATAGGGATGACGGCCGGACGCTCGCGTTCGTGCTCGACCAACTCCCGCACCCGGAGCCGTTCTACGCCCGTGTCCAGGAGATCTGCGAAGCCCTGGAGGAGGAGAGCCTCGACATCCTGGAGCTCCGCGATGGGCGCATCCTCGAGCGCTACTCGTGTCCCCAGAGGCAGGGGGACACCATCATCGGCCGCATCTGGAGCTTCCGGGACGTGACGGCCGAGCACCGCGCCCGGGAGCACCTGGAGCACACCCTCTCGCTGCTGCGCGCCACGTTCGACTCCATCGCGGATGGGGTCATCGTCGTGAGCCAGGATCAGCGGATCACCACCTCCAACAAGCGCTTCCAGAAGCTCTGGGGGCTCCCCGACGACGTCCTGCTGGAGAACCTGGACGTCATGAAGGCGGTCACCGCCGCGGCCCCCCTGCTCAAGGACCCGGAGCAGTTCGTCACCCGGCTGCGCGAGATGTTCGTGGTCTCCGACCAGGAGTACGTCGACACGGTCGAGTTCCGCGACGGGCGCATCCTCGAGCACACCTCGCTGCCCCAACGGCTGGGAAACACCATCATCGGCCGTATCTGGAGCTATCGGGACGTGACGCAGGAGCGCCTCGCCAAGGCGGAGCAGGAGCGGTTGCTGGTGGCCGAGCAGAGCGCACGCGAGCGGCTGGAGGAATCACTCGCCCTGCTCGACACCTTCCTGAACAACGCGCCCATCGGCATGGGGTTCCTCAACCGCGACCTGCGCTACCTCCGGGTCAATGACGCACTGGCCGCGCTCCACGGCAAGAACCGGGAGGAGGAGGTGGGCCAGACGCTCCGCGAGTCGACACCGCAGGTGGCGTCCGTCGTCGAGCCCCTCATGCGCCGGGTCCTGGAGACCGGCGAGCCCATCATCGGACTGGACCTGAGGGGAGAAGTCCCCGCCACTCCGGGCGCGTTGCGCTCGTGGCGCGTCAGCTACTACCCCGTCCGGACGCCGCGCGGCGGAATCGTGGGCGTTGGCGCCGTGGTGGTCGAGCTGACGGCGGAGCGCCAGGCGCAGGAGGAGCGCGAGCGGTTGTTGCGCGAGGCCCATGAGGCCATCCAGGTCCGGGACGACTTCCTCTCCGTCGCCTCCCATGAGCTGAAGACCCCCCTCACCCCCCTCAAGCTCCTCCTCCAGACCCTGAAACTGCGGTGCGCCTCCGGGCAACCCCTTCCGCCCCGCCTCGCGGAGAAGGCGCTCACCCAGGTGGACCGGCTCTCGGGACTCATCTCGGATCTGCTGGACGCCTCCCTGGTCGAGGCGGGACAGCTCCCGGTGGAGTGCGAGCCCATGCCCTTCCGGGAGCTCGTCCGCGAGGTGGTCGCGAACTTCCGTCCGGCCTGCATCCACCACACCCTGGAGTACGAGGAGCACACGGAGGAGCTCGTCATCCAGGGAGACCGTGAACGGCTCGCCCAGGTGCTGATGAACCTGCTGGAGAACGCCCTCAAGTACAGCCCCCAGGGAGGGCCCATCCACGTGGCGCTCACCCAGACCAGGAACGAGGCGCTCGTCTCCATCTCGGACTCCGGAATCGGCATCCCGGAGGACGAACAGGCGCACCTCTTCGAGCGCTTCTTCCGGGCACGCAACGCCCCCATCTCCGGCTTCGGAGGGCTGGGGCTGGGGCTCTACATCTGCCGGGACATCATCGAGCGCCACGGTGGCCGCATCTGGGTGGAGAGTGAACTGGGCCGCGGCTCCACCTTCCGCTTCACCCTCCCGGTGCGGGCCTGAGCCGATTCCTCCATGGCCGCCTGGCTGGCCAGCGAGGGGCGGTCGCGACTCGTCGCGACTCAACTGATGTTAAATATCGGGGAGATCGCGACAGCCGGGCCCGCTGGTGCCGCCGAGCTCCTGTGCTGGCGGTCTCCCCCGGGCCAACGGGGGAGAGCCATGGCCGATACGCAGCGGAGTGAGGAGTGGCGGGGCATACCTGGCCCGGCAAACGCCTCACCGATGCTCTGGATTGGAGGAGGCCTGCCCCCGCGCTTCCGCTGGGTGAGCCGTCCCCTCGTGCATCTGCTCGGCTACCCGCCCGAGGAGTGGAAGGAACGGGGCTTCGTCCACCGGCTCGTCCACAAGGAGGATCTCGACCGGGTGCTGGAGGCATGGTGGCGGGTGGCCCGGACAGGAGAGTCCCTCACCCTCGAGTTCCGCGCGCTGGCGGCGAAGGAGCGGCTCGTCTTCCTGTCCGTCGAGCTGAGCGCCATCGAGCCCTCGGAAGAGGGCGGCGGAGAGCTCCTCGGCACCGTCCGGGTCGTCTCCCCTTCCCTGCGGCCCGCTCCGCTGGAAGCGCGGACTCCGGCCTCCTATGTCTGCCTGAACCGCAACGGGCCCTCGGGCTCCGAGGAGGAGCTCCGCGAGGCACTGGACGGACTGCCCGGACCCGCCTGGATGGTGGACGAGAACCTGTCCATCCGGTGGTGCAGCCCACGACAGCAGGCTCCCGGCGCCGAGGATCTCTTGTGCGCCACGGCCCGCGCCGCGGACCCCAAGGCCTGGGCCTCGGCCCACCGCCAGGCGCTCGCGGGAGAAACGGTGGGCTTCGACTTCACCGCCCGCGGCCGCGTCTACCGGAGCCGGGTGGGACCCTTTCGGGACGCGGGCGGTGCCATCATCGGGGCGCTCGGGGTCGCCACGGACGTCTCCGACCTGGACGAGGCGGCCCAGGAGCTCACCCGCGCCCAGCGCGAGCATGAGGAGCTCATCGACACCGTCGACGGCATCGTCTGGTCCACCGATGCGGCCTTCCGCTTCACCTTCGTCAGCAAGCAGGCCGAGCGCCTGCTCGGCTATCCCATCCAACAATGGATACAGGAGCCCAACTTCTGGGTGAACCACCTCTACCCCGAGGACCGGGACTGGGCCCCCGCCTTCTGCATGAAGGCGACCCAGGAGTGCAGGCCCCATGAGTTCGAGTACCGGATGATCGCCGCCGACGGGCGGATCGTCTGGCTGCGCGACATCGTCACGGTGGTCTCCGAGAACGGCAAGCCCCGCGAGCTGCGGGGCATCATGGTGGACGTCACCGAGCAGCGCCAGGCCCGGGAGCAGCTGGAGCACACCATCTCCCTGCTGCGCACCACGCTCGAGGCCACCGCGGATGGCGTGCTCGTCGTGGACCTGAACTGGCGGGTCCGCACCTACAACGGCAGGTTCCAGGAGCTCTGGAGGATCCCCGACAGCCTGTTGGAGCGCCGGGATGGCAGGGTGTTGAGCGCGCACATGCAGCCCCAGCTCAAGAACCCGGAACAGGTCCGCGAACGGGTCAAGCAGCTGTTCGCGACCGCCGACAGCGAGAGCGTCGATGTCCTGGAGCACCTCGACGGGCGCGTCATCGAGCGCTACTCACGGCCCCAGCGGCAGGGGGACACCATCATCGGCCGCGTCTTCAGCTACCGGGACGTGACGGCGCAGCGCCGCGCACAGGAGGAGCGGGAACGGCTGCTGCGCGAGGCCCAGGAGGCCATCCGCGTGCGCGACGACTTCCTGTCCATCGCCTCGCACGAGCTGAAGACCCCCCTCACCCCGCTCAAGCTGCACCTGCAGGTGTTGAAGCAGCGGGCGTCGTCCGGACAGCCCCTGCCCGCCCAACACGCGGAGAAGGCGCTCGCCCAGGTCGCGCGACTCTCCGGGCTCATCAATGATCTGCTGGACACCTCCCGCATCCAGGCGGGCCGGCTGGAGCTGAAGCACGAGCCCGTACCACTCGGGGAGCTCATCCGCGAGGTGCTCGCGGACCTGCGCCCGATCAGCACCCATCACACGCTCGAGTACGAGGAGCCCGACGAGGCCTTCACCATCCAGGGAGACCGGAGCCGGCTCGCGCAGGTGCTGGTGAACCTGCTGGAGAACGCCCTCAAATACAGCCCCACGGGAGGCACCATCCGCGTCACGGTGGAGCGTGACACGGCCCAGCAGGCGCTCGTCTCGGTGGCGGACGGAGGCATTGGCATTCCTCCGGACCAGAAGGCCCACCTCTTCGAGCGCTTCTTCCGGGCACGCAACGCCCCCATCTCCGGCTTCGGAGGGCTGGGACTGGGGCTCTACATCTGCCGGGACATCGTCGAGCACCACGGAGGCCGCATCTGGGTGGAGAGCGAGGTGGGCAAGGGCTCCACCTTCCACTTCACCCTCCCGGTGTCCAGCCCGGCCCCGCGGTGAGGCGAGGCATCCCGCCCCGGCTCAGGCCGACTGCTTCACCGCCTGCGGCCGCTTCTGGAAGTCCGCCAGCGTCTGGGCGATCTCCTGGTTCACCTGACGCAGCAGATCCTGCTTCTCGCGGAACGGGAGGAAGGCGCTCTTGAAGCCGGAGACGATGATGGTGGTCAGGTCCTCCAGCGACAGCCCGAGCTCCTTGTGCGCCACCCACAGCTCCTTCGTCACCGTGGTGTCGGTGATGAGGCGGTTGTCGGTGTTGATGGTCACCCGCAGGCCGTAGTCGAAGTAGAACTTGAGCGGGTGCGCGTCCAGGCTCGACACCGCGCCCGTCTGCACGTTGGAGGAGGGGCACACCTCCAGCGGGATGCGATGGTCGTTCACGTAGTTGAGCAGGTCGCCATCCTCGCGCAGCCGCGTGCCGTGGCCGATGCGGTGCGCCCCCAGGTAGTGGATGGCCTGGGAGATGGACTCGGGCCCGAAGGCCTCGCCCGCGTGCGCCGTGCAGTTGACGTTGTTCTTGAGGATGAGCTGGAAGGCGTCCTTGTGGTCCTTGGCGGGGAAGCTCGCCTCGGCGCCCGCCAGGTCGAAGCCGATGACGCCCCGGTTCTTGTAGGCCACGCTCAGCTCCGCCAGCCGCATGGACGTCTGTGGGTTGATGTGGCGGATGCCGCAGACGATGACGCCGTACTTGATGCCCGTCTCGCGCTTGGCCACGCGCAACCCCTCGAGCACCGAGTCGATGACCGTGGTCATCTTCAGGCCCTTCTGCAGGTGCAGCGCGGGCGAGTAGCGCACCTCGATGTAGCGCACGTTCTCCGCCGCCGCGTCCACTGCCAGCTCGTAGGCCGAGCGGTAGAGGGACTCGGCCGTCTGGAGCACCGAGAGCGTCACGTCGAAGGCCACCAGGTAGTCCTCGAGGCTCTTGCACACCTCGCCCATGTGGATGGCCTTGGCCAGGCCGTCCTCGGTGTCCGCGGGCAGCTTCACCTTCTGCTGATCGGCCAGCTCGAGGATCGTCTTGAGCCGCATGGAGCCATCGAGGTGACAGTGCAGGTCCGTCTTGGGCAGGGCGAGGAGCAGCTCCTCGGTGACGGGGATGGCCGGGGGCGGGGCCCAGTCAGACCGGCGGGCGGATGAGGGAATACCAGTCGAGCTGGGGAGCTCGTCGTCGCGAATCGAAGCCATGTCGGGTTCCTTCCTTGCCAAGCATCCTAGGGGTCTGAAAATCCTCTCTCAACCATGACGCCTCCGGTCATTCAGCGCCTCGCCTTACCGCTCGCCATCGCCGCGCTGATGGCCGCCTGTCGGCAGCCCACCGACAAGCTCTTCGCCTTCTCCACCGACGCTCCCTCCCGGGTGGAGCTGGTGCCCCTGGAGGACGGGGTCCTGGTGGGCAACGAGGCCGGCCGGCTGCTTCGGTTGAACCGCCAAGGAGAGCCCGTCTGGCAGGTGGAGCTGGGCCGCGAGGTCGCGGCGCGCCCCGCGGCGTCGGGAGACAGCATCATCGTGGGAACGGTTGGAGGGACTCTCGTCAGTCTCACGCGCGCCCAGGGCACGGAGCGCTGGCGCCTCACCGGGCAGCCGGCCGTCCTGACGCCGCTCGTCTCGGACGCGAGCTCCGTCTACGTGGTGGCGCCGGATGGCTCGGTGCGAGCCCTCGCGGTGGATTCGGGCGAGGTGCGCTGGCGCCGGCCCCTGCCCCCGGGCGAGCCCCACCCCGAGGCCACCCGGCCCCTGCCCTCGCCCGTCCTCGCTGGAGAGCGCCTGGTGGTGGCGCTCGGAGACGTGGGGCTGGTGGCGCTGTCGCCCCAGGATGGCACGGTGCGTTGGCGCCATCCCTTGGTCCAGGTGCTGGGGATGGAGGCACGGGGAGAGGTGCTGTACGCCTCCACCCGGAAGGGCGAGGTGCTCGCGCTCGGGCTTGCCGACGGGCAGGTGCACTGGCGGCAGACACCGGCCCCCACTCTCACGAGCCCCCCGAGCTTCGCCAAGGAGTCCATCTGGGTGGGCACGGACGAGCCGCTGCTGCTCGCGCTGTCGCCCCAGGACGGGCGGGAGGTGTTCCGCATGACCCTGCCCGCGCCGCTCGTGACGCAGGTCGTCGAATTCCGCGAGTGGTTGTTGGTGCCCACCCGGAGCACCCAGGGGTGGTTGCTCGGGCTCAAACCCCGGGGGGGACCTCCGGTCTTCTCGCTGAGGCTGGATACGCCGCTCCTCACCCGGCCGGTGGTGATTGGAGATCAGCTCTTCGTGCAGGGACAGGACGGGCGGGTGCTCTCGTGGAGGCTGCAACCGCCAAAGCAGTGAGCACGCGCCCGCTCATTGGGGGCCATGACGAGCCAAGGTGGGCGACTTCAAGACAAGCAACGCGAACGCGAGAGAAGCGGAGAGGTGCGGCATGTGCAACCGGATTGTTGACCCGCGCCGAGGAGGCGCAAGACAGCGGCACTTGCTGAAGATGGTGGCCCTGGGACTGCTCATGGCCCAATCCGCATGTGTCACCACCGCATCGAGAGGGCCCCAGGGCGGCACACCGGGACACTACGGTTACAGCAACGCGCCTGTTGGTATCGACTCCCCTTCGGCCACCTGCCGCAACAGCCTCTCCGCCTGCGCCGCGCTTTACGGAACGGAGGTGGCCTCCACCGGCGCCGTCCTGAAAGTGGTGCTCGAGGAGACAGTCCGGAAATCCATCGAGGAGGAGCTCACGAAATGCGCCGACCTGGCGCGCTCGGAGGTGCTCCTACGGCACGAGGGACAGTTCGAGAAACTGTCTCCGAACGCCAACGAGTGCAAGCAGATGACAAAGGACGCCACAGGCAGGCGAGTGACGTGGGCCATACGACTCGGTCTCGAGATGCATGAGGTCGCTCAGAAATGTGCCGACCTCGCATTGAGTGGACTGAGGCCGGGAGGCTTCAGCCTGGAGCAGCGCTACCGCATCATCAACCGGGAAACAGGGGAGAAAAAGCTGGTAAGCACAGAGGAAGAGGACGCCCTGGTGGACTCTGGCAATGCCGGAGAGCTAACGGGAACGCTGAAGCCGGACGTCGTCATTCACGAGGGAGACCCCCTCAACGCTCAAGCCGCTTATGACTTCAAATTCCCTTGCGTGAATACCGACCAACCTCCGGATTGGGGCCGGTATCCCGAGGACCACCCATTTGAAAACGAAACTCAAAAATCCGTCTATTTGAAATACATAGCGAGTTTCGTAGCGCGCGTCCTTCCTCGGCTGGGAGTCATCCCATGAGCCGCCCCTACCCGCGAATTCGCATTCGCGCCGAGAATGGATATCTCCTGATCAGAGAAGGGCTTACCCTGACCTTCTACATCCGCCGTTCTCACCAGGACATTTCGCAACACATTGCGCGATCGCTCGAGACGTACCTGCGCGCGGTTGGCCAGACTGCACTCGGCCTGTACGCCGATAAAGAGGGCGACTGGCAATTCCTCGACGAGGTGGGCTGGTCGCTCATTCGCCAGGAGTTCAACGCCCGCCGCAGTGCCTATATCCACTTGACCGATGCGTCGAGCACGGAGACACGCTACAAGTTTCTCTATCAAGGCAGACGCATGGATGCGCCGTTCCTCAAGAGCGAACCCGGTGCGACATCCGCCGTCTCCTTCTGGCTGCCGACGGAGTATCTCGAGGAGCAAGGCCCCGAGCGGGTTCGCGACCTGGCGCTGGAGCTGGCATCACGCCTGCCTTTCTGCACGGGCAACGTCGGCCTTGCGTTCAATTGCGATACCAGCCTTGTTGGTGTGAGCCAGGAGATTCACAAGCGATGGTTCCGCCATCCAGGCATGGATGTTCCCGACACGAGTTGGGTCTCGTTGCACATCGGCACCCAGGTGCGAGGCCCCTCCTGGCTGACCTTCCTCGGTCAGCCCGTGCTGGGAGAACTGGGCGGCGCAGCCGGACTGCGCGCCCAGCTGCACCATCCGGAAACCACCGTCCAGGAACTGGAGGGTGATCGAGCCGTCGTCATTCTGGGCCCCATACCTGAAGCGGGCGACACCGAGCAGGGCCACGACCTGCCCGCCTACCGCGAGCTGGCGCGCGTGCTGGAGCCCTGGCTCTACCACGAGCCGCAGCTCCATACCTCCGCACCGATGGAGGACGTCCGCCGCTGGGAGCGGCGGTTCCTCGACTGACAACGGAGACTCTCCGTCAGCCTGGCAGCAGGAAGCGAGCGATGACTCGCTTGAGGCCCACGGCCCCTCCGAAGTCCACCGTCACCTTCGCGTTGGGACCCGCGCCATCCGTCGACACGATGCGTCCCATGCCGAACTGCTCGTGGCGCACCCGCATCCCGCGCACGTCTCCGCCCACTCCGTCCATGTCCGACGCCTGCGAGTAGGAGCGGTCGATGCGCGGCCCGTCGTCCTCGTCACCCCAGTTGCGCTTGCGCGGCGCCATCGCTGACGCCTTCGGTGCCGGTGTCTCCAGTTCCTGCTCCGCGATGCCGAAGAGCGACTGCGGCACCTCTCGCAAGAAACGCGAGGGCGGGTTGTAGCGCAGCTCGCCGAACAGCGAGCGGCACTGCGCCAGGCTCACGAACAGCCGCTTGCGTGCTCGCGTGAAGCCCACGTAGCAGAGCCGCCGCTCCTCGGCCATCTCCTCGCCGTCCGGATCGTCGCTCACGAGCGAGCGAGAGTGCGGAAAAACTCCGTCCTCCATGCCGGTGATGAACACCGCGTCGAACTCGAGCCCCTTCGCCGCGTGCAGCGTCATCAGCGCCACCCGGCCCTCGCCCACCTCGGCGTCCGCCTCGCCCACCAGGCTGATCTGCTCCAGGAAGGCGTTGAGCGGCGGCACGTCCGCCGTGAGCGGCGAGTCGTCCAGGCCCTCCTCTTCTGGAGGCCGCTCGGCTCTCTCCCCGTCCCCTCCCGAGGCCGCCGCCACCGCCGCGGCCGCCCGGTTCAGGTCGAACTCCTGTGCGGCACCCAGGAACTCGCGCAGGTTCTCCGCTCGCGACAGCGACTCGTCACTGCCCTCCGTGACGAGCGACTCCACCAGGTGCGACTCCTTCAGCATCTGGTCCACCGCGCTCGCCGCGTCCGCCGAGTCCTGGGCGAAGGCATGCAGCGAGGACAGCAACGCGTGGAAGTTGGTCAGCCGGCGCTGCGCCGCCGTATTCAGACCTGAAATCCGCTCGGGCGCCGCGGTGGCCTCGTACAGGCTCACCCCTGCCTGGTTGGCCCAGTCCACCAGCCGCTCCACCGTGGTATCGCCAATGCCTCGCGCCGGCGTGTTGATGATGCGCAGCAGGTCCGCGTCCGAGCGAGGGTTCACCATCAGCCGCAGATAGGCCGCCGCGTCCCGCACCTCGGCCCGGTCGTAGAAGCTGCGTCCGCTCACCAGCGTGTACGGCACGCGCGCCAGCCGCAGCGCCTCCTCCAGCACGCGGCTCTGCGCGTTGGTCCGGTAGAAGACCGCCATCCCCGAGTACTTGATGAAGCCCTCGCGCTGCAGCGCGTGGATGCGGCGGGCCACTTCCTGGGCCTCGGCGCGCTCGTCCCGGTTGAGCAGCAGCGTGAGGTTCTCGCCCTTGGGCCGGTCGCTCCACAGCTTCTTCGGCATGCGCCGCGTGTTGCGCGCGATGACCGCGTGCGCCGAGTCCAGGATGTTCTGGTCCGAGCGGTAGTTCTGCTCCAGCTTCACCACCCGGGCGCCCTCGAACTGCACCGGGAAGTTGAGGATGTTGTCCACGCTCGCCCCGCGCCAGCGGTAGATGGACTGATCGTCATCGCCCACCACCACCAGGTTGGGACGGCGCTCCGGAGGGGCCAGCAGGCGCAGCAGCTCGTACTGCACCGGGTTGGTGTCCTGGAACTCGTCCACGAGGATGTGCTGGAAGCGCCGCCGGTACTGCTCCACCACGTCCGGGCGCTGGCGAAAGAGCGCCACCAGCAGCAGGAGCAGGTCGCCGAAGTCCACCGCGTTCGCCGCGCGCAGCAGCCGCTGGTAGGCCCGGTAGGTCTTCTGCACCACCGTGCCGCGCAGGTCCTCCGAGTCCACCACCATGTCGTCCGGGAGCCGCGCCGCGTTCTTCTCCTGATCGATGCGGTGGAGGATTTCGCGCGGCTGCATCACCGGGTCCACGCGCACCTCGCGCATGGCGCGCTTGACGAGCTGGAGCTGATCCCCATCGTCGTAGATGACGAACGAGGGCGTGAGCCCCACCGCTTCCGCCACCGACGCGTCCCGGAGGACACGGCGCAGAATCATCGACGACGAGGAGTGGAAGGTGCTCACCACCAGCTCGTGCGCCTGGAGGCCGAGGAGCTGGACGAGCCGCTCCCTCATCTCTCGCGCGGCCTTGTTGGTGAAGGTGACGGCGAGGATGCGCCAGGGGTAGACGCCGCGCACCTGGACCAGGTGGGCCACCCGGCGAGTGATGACGCGCGTCTTGCCGCTGCCCGCGCCCGACAGCACGAGGAGCGGACCCTCCCCGTGGAGGACCGCTTCCTTCTGGGGCTCGTTCAGGTCTTTGAGGAGTTCGTTTTCGGCGTTCACGGCAGGCGCCATATCTAGAGGGAAACCCTGCTTCTAACGAGTTTCCGTCCGACTGGAAGGATGTTCCACGCCGGGAATCGCCCGCCTGCCCTGTCGGGGAGCATGCACCAGGGTCGGTTCAGCACCCGCAGTCGCAGTTCTCCACCACGGCCCCAGCCACCTCGGTGCCATCCTCCCTCACCAGACGCATCGCCTGGGAGGGCCAGGACTCGTGCAGGAGCAACTCCACCGCCCCGTCCCCCTCCAGGTCCAGCACGCCCACCACATCGTCCCCGACCAGCTCCTTCGCCGGCAGGAGTCGCTCTCCGCGGCCCGGCTCCAGCACCACGGCCCGGGAGACCTGCTGGTTGTAGTCCGTGCCGCACGTCGAGTTGCCCTCGCCCGTGCGGAAGCGCGCCACCGTCACCACCGCGTACCGCTCTCCCGAGGCGTAGCTGAACGACCTCACCTCCTCGCTCAGCTCTTCCTGCACCTGTTCCGCCTGGACCGAGCCCTCGGAGCGCAGCATGGCGAAGCGCGGGGAGCGACGGAGCGCGTCCTCCTGGGCGGCCAGCACCTCGGAGGAAGGCCCCTCGCTGGGAGCGAAGAACACCGGCGCCTTCGAACCCGCGGGCAGGGCGAACACCAGCGACTCCGGCTCCACCGCGCAGTCCAGCTCGGCGAAGGCCCAGGCCCGGCCACACCCGGGCGCCTCGGGGGGCGGCTCCTGCTGGAAGTAGCCGAAGTGGGGCACGCCCCGGTTGATCCACGCGAACCCCGTCACCTTGCAGCCCGCGTGCACGGGCCCGTCCACTCCGTAGAGGTCCACGCCATCTCCCCTGGTGAAGAGGCCGGTGGGGTCCTGCTCCACTGCGGACATCCACAGGCTCCGGCGCGCGTCCATGGGCTCGAGCACGACGCTCTCACTCGCCTCGCCCAGCAGCATGAAGGTGCGCCCGGCATGCGACTCCACAAAGCGAGGCACCGCCTGCCGCTTCAGGGACTCGGCGCGTGCGGCATGGGCCTCGGCGCCGGCCCGGCAGGCGGCTTCCCTGCCCTCGCGATCCGACTCCAGCGGCCCGGCGTTCTTCACGTAGGCCTCCACTCCCGCCGCGGCCAGCTGCTTCTGGTAGGCGTCCGCCTCCGCCCGGCCCGCGAAGGCCCGGGCCACCACCACCTCCAGACACGGGCGCAGGTCGCGGAAGGCATTGGTGGACAGCCGGCGCGGCTCCGAGGGCAGCCCCGTCTTCTTCAGCGCCGCCAGGGCATCGCCTCCCTCCCCCGGGTTGGCCGAGGAGTGGACGATGACCAGCCACGTCTTCGCGTAGCGTGCCTCCGGCGGCGGAGAGGCCACACCAGGCGTGGAAGCATCCGGGGATGTCCCGGCGTCCGAGGCCTGGGCCAGGGGCTGCTGGACCGGTCCGGAGGAGTCCCCACATGCCCGGAGACCCGTGCACCCCGACACGGCCAGCAGGACAGCGACCAGGACACGCGACAGGCGAGGCATGGACGACGTTCTACCAGTAGAGTCGCACCATGTCTGAAGCAGAGACCCGTCCTACCCAGGAACAGCTCGACCGCTTCGCCGAGCAGTTCAACCAGAGCCAGACGCTCAAGTTCTTCGGTGCCAGGCTGAGCTTCCCCCAGGGGGAGAAGGCGGTCGTCAGCCTCCCCGAGGTCCGCCCCGAGCACCGGGGGGGCCTGGGTACCTCCGCCGTCAATGGGGGCATCATCGCCGCCCTCTTCGACCTGGTCATCGGCTGCACGCCCGCCCTGGTGGACCCCAGCCGCCGCGCCGCCACCATGCAGCTCTCCATGAGCTTCGAGCGCCCCCTCCGGGGCAACTCCATCCGCGCCGAGGCCACCATCGACAGCTTCGGCACCTCCACCCTCTTCGCCTCCGCCCGGATGTATGATGAACAGGGACAGGTGTGTGCCCGCTGCCAGGGCGTGGTCAAGACGTCCACGATGAAGTGGGCCTCGGGCGACAGCCCGGCCGTCAACTGAACCCCCGCTCCATCCCCCATCGATATGTCCACCGACACCGGACGTTTCCCTGGCACCGGGGAGCAGCGAGGCTCCGGCGGGCCAACGGAAGCTCGGGAAGACACGATGGGTGTGGCCTTGGTGCAACCGATTCGGAGCGTGGTGCGACAGCCGGAGGAGAGCGCGCGACCGGGGGGGAGCGCGCTGGAGGACGAGGCCGAGCTCACACGGCGCGCCCTGAACGGGGAACGTGCCGCCTGGAACGCCCTGGTCTCCCGCTACCACCACCGCGTCGTGGTCTCGCTGCTCGCCCGGGGGGTCCGGGCGGATCGTGCCCAGGAGCTGGCCCAGGAGACGTGGGCCCGGCTCATCCAGCAGCAACAAAAGGGGATGCTCACCGAGCTGCGCCTGCCCAACCTCGCCCTCACCCAGGCGGCGTTCCTCGCCGCCGACGAGGCGCGCAAGAACCGGCGCGAGTCCCTGGCCGGTCCGGTGGAGGAGCTGCCCGAGTCCCACCAGCCGGTGGATCCATCCGCCTCCGCCGAGCGGCGCCTGCTGTCCGAGGAGCAGCTCGCCCGGACCCAGGAGGCGCTCCGGGGGTGCTCGGCGAGCGCCCAGCGGGTCTTTCAACTGGCGTGCGACGGCCAGGAGTTGCCGCACGCCGAAGTGGCCGCGCGCGTCGGCTTGTCCGTGCAGCGCGTCCGACAAATCCTGTGCGAGGTCCGCAAGAAGCTGCGGAACGTCCTCGAGGAGGAAGTAGCACCATGAACCAGCCGCACATCCGCCCGGCCGACGCCGAACAGTACGTTTTGGGTGCGTTGGAACCGGAAGCCGCGGCGGCCCTCGAGGCCCACACGATTCAATGTACCCCTTGCGCCCTCATCCTTCAGCGGGAGGCACTGCTGGAGGAACAGCTGCGCGAGGTGGCCCAGGCCGCCAGCGTGCAGGCCAGGGTGATCCGCCCGGCCCGATGGAACCGGGTCCGGACGTCCGCCGCCGCGGGGGTGATGATGGCGGCCGCGGCGGCGGTGCTGATGGTCGTCCTCCGCCCCGAGCGGGCCGTGCACCCGCTGACCCAGGACGACGACTTCCCGGTGATGGCGTTGCCGCTGGAGCTGCCGGAGACGCCGGAGCGGCTGGTGGCCTGCCCGGACCTGGACAGCCAGGAGACGTGTGCCACGGAGGCGCTGGCGCGCGGGCTGCTGGTGCAGTACCCCCAGGGTGTGGGCGAGGTGCCCCGTTACGAGGGCTATGCCGGACTCCCGGCGGGCGCGCTGAACGCCTCAGGGCCCTATTCGCTGTGAAAGGCACCGCCATGACCGATCGGATGAAGCAGATCCTGACGCTCCTGTGGGTGGCGGCGCTCGCCGTGGGAGGCACCAGCGCCTCGGCCGCGGACGACAAGAAGAAGGGCCTGCCCGAGGGGTGGTTCGTCACCGAAAGCGCCCCGAAGCTCTACGAGGCGGGCCTGGACACCCAGAGCCCGTGCGAGGGCAACCGCAGCGCGTACCTGCGCTCGCTCCAGGCGAGCCCCAGCGGTTACGGCACCTTCATGCAGGCCTTTGGCGCGCAGACCTTTCGGGGCAAGCGCTTGCGCTTTTCCGCGGAGGTACGCACCGAGGACGTACAGGGCTGGACCGGCCTGTGGATGCGGGTGGAGGGCGAGGATCCGAAGGAGCCGCTCGCCTTCGACAACATGCAGTCGCGAGCGGTGGTGGGCACCACGCCGTGCAAGCGCTACGAGGTGGTGCTGGACGTGCCCCAGGAGTCCAAGGCCATCATGGCCGGGCTGATGCTCAGCGGCACGGGCAAGGCGTGGATCGGCGCCGTGCGCTTCGAGACGGTGGACGCCTCCGTCCCGGTCACCAACCTGATCGCCAACAGGCCCCAACGCCGCCTACCCGCGGGCCGCATCGGCGAGGCCTGGTTCAACGCGGAGAAGGTTGATGCGGGCATGAACCGGTGGCTGCCGCAACTGGATGGCTCCTGGAAGGACAACGTCTCCAGCGCGCTCACCCTGAACGGGAACACGGTGCAGGGCACCCTGGCCCAGAAGGACCTGAACGTTGTCGTCCGGGCAGGCGGTCCCTCCACCCTCATCCAGGGCGTGTGGGGCTCCGATCAGGTGTTCATCGAGTTGGGCGCGGAGAAGCTCGTCATGAAGTGGGGCATCTACTCGCGGGAACTGGTGCGCGAGGAGGGCCGCCCCCGCGAGGATGGAACCTGCATCCGCTACCGGAACCCCACAGGCATTGGCATGAGCGACTATCTCGATGTCTGCGGCGTGGCGCTCAGCAAGAGTCCACCGTCGGTGCCCCTGGTGGTCGCCTTCTTCTACAATGGCTTCCGTTCGGTCTCGGCCGCGAGGGGCGCGGTGCAGCCGCCCATCGCCCCCATGGATCGCATCTCCGCGCCGCCCCAGAACCGTTAGAGAACACGCCCACTGGCGCCCACCCACCGGAGGTGCTGAGCATCCGGCGCATGGAAGAAACGCAAACGCGCACCGCGCTCGTGGCCGGTGCGAGCGGTCTCGTCGGAAGCCATCTGCTCGACGCGCTGCTCGAGGATGCGCGGTACCGGGAGGTGCACTCCCTGGGCCGCCGCCCCCTGCCGAAGCAGCACCCGAAGCTCGTCCAGCACACCGTGGACTTCGCCCGGCTCGACGCCGAGGCGTTGCCCACCGCGCAGGATGCCTTCTGCACCCTGGGCACCACCATCAAGAAGGCCGGCAGCCAGGAGGCCTTCCGCGCGGTGGACCATGACGCCGTGCTGGCCTTCGCGAGGGCGGCGAAGAAGGCGGGCGTCCAGCGCTTCCTCGTGGTGACGGCGCTCGGCGCCAACCCGCGCTCGCGCGTCTTCTACAACCGCGTGAAGGGCGAGGTGGAGGAGGCGCTCAAGGCCATGGGCTTCGAGTCGCTCGTCATCCTCCAACCATCGCTGCTGCTCGGCGAGCGCGCGGAGAGCCGTCCGGGCGAGCACGCGGCCATCCTCGCCTCGCGGGTGCTCGCGCCACTGCTGCGTCCACTGGCCAGCCGCCCCATCGAGGCGCGGACCGTCGCACGGGCGATTGTCGCCCTGGCGCACGCCGCACCCCAGGGTGCGCGGGTGGTTCCCTCGGGGGAGCTGCAGGAGCTCGGCCGATAGGCGGACCTAGAAGGAGAAGTCGCGCTCGAAGATTTCGTTGTTGCCCACCCGCACCATCAGGTGGGCGGAGCGACCGCCCCCAGTGCCGAGGTCGAACTGGAGACCTTCCGGACCTTGTTGGGGCTTGAGCGAGGGCTTGCCGGGGGCCAGGAAGACGGCCGCCGTCACGGCACGCCCCGAAAGGGGTTGAACCAGGAGCCGGGCCCGCTGACGCTCTCGCACGAGCACCACGCGGAACTCCCGCCGCTCCTCCAGCACTTCACGCTGCTCGGGATGGCGCGCGGCGCCTGGCCTGCGTGGGGCGGCCTCCGCGGTGCGCGAGCTCCGGGCCGCGGCGGGCTGCTCCTCGTCCCGCGCCTGCTCGATGGCCTCGTCTCCCTCCTCCAACGCCCAGATGGCCTGCGCACAGTCGATGCATTTCTCCGTATGCCCATCCACCCACTTCAGCTCCACGGCCGACATCAACCCCATGTCGAAGCGCCACAGGTCATCCGCGCTCAGGTGCCGCCGGGGAGGAGCTTCCACGGGCTCGGTACTCGCCAGGTCGGCACGGCAATCGGAGCAGCTCTGCAGATGGGGACTCGGCCGCTCGGGACGATTGCTCAACGCGGAGATGAAGTCGTCACACTCGGCGCGCTCTGTGAACCACCACGCCCGGACCCGCTCGGCGGCATCGAGGATGTCTCGCTCGGCTCTGCGGCGCGGGTTGAGGGGGATGAACCAGCGGGACTTCGAGCGGAGCGCTGCGTCCAGACGCCCGAGTCCCTCACGAAACGACTTCAACTTCAGTGCCGCGTCTCCCTCGAGGGGGCCATGCAGTGATTCCCACTCGCCGATGGCACGTGAGGCGGACTCGGCCCTATCTCGCGCGGTGAGACCTTCCATCGAGGAGTTGCGCCACACCTCGGCCTCCTCTCCTTCTTCCCCGAGGGCGGCCTCGGCGGCTTCCTCCGCGGCCCGGAGGAGCGTGGGCTGAAGTGCCTCTGGCTTCTGCGTCCGCAGCCAGGTGTCGATGTCCGCGCGGGACAGACCCCGAAGGGCCTGCTCGACTCCCTCCCTGCCCAACCGCTCGCCGCGCCGGAGAATGCCTCCAATCAGCTCGAGCGAACCACCGTTGGGAGAACCGCCCCGCGTGAGTTGCTGACGAAGGGCCTGATAACGAGAGAGTGCATCGACGACCATGTGGGTACCCTCCTCCGGGTACGTGGGGGGCTCACTCGTGCCCGCCCTCCTGCTGGAGGTCGAGCAGATAGAGCCGCATGTAGGCCTGTGCGCGGCTGACGCGCTTGTACGAGTTGACCACGCTGATGTTCAGGCGCCGGGCGCATTCCTCGTGGTCCTCTACGTCCTGGTGGTGGTACAGGTCCCACGCACCAGCTTCCTTGGGATGCTCCTCTTGCAGACGCTCGAAGGCGCGCCAGTAGAGCTCCTGAGCCTCGGTGCGCTCCTCGCGCCGCCGGGACGATTCCATTGCTCGAGCCACCTCGGAAGGCGGCTCCTCCATGGTGTCATCCGAGTCCACCGGGGCCGGAGCGAGGTCCTCGCGCTGGCGCCGGTAGAAGTCGATGGCCACGTGCTTGACGATGCGCAGGAAGAACGTCTTGGGAGACGCGCTGCGCCCGGGCATCTGCTCGGAGACGCCCCGGAACTGGTCCAGGCCCCGGTCGAGGAACTTGCCGACCGCGTCCTGGTAGAGCTCGTCCGCGTCCGCCGGAGAGCCACGGCTGTAGCTGGACTGAATCTTGGAGATGACGTAGCGGGCCGGACGGGCCCAGCGCTCACAGAGCGCGCCGAGTGGACCTCCGACAGCCTCGCCCGTGGCGCGGCGCCGGAGCACCTCTGCGAACAGTTCTTCATCCGTGAGATCGTCAAACACCGGAAGTTCCTCGGAGCGCCGCCGGGTGGTACGAGCCCCTCGCCTGGGCAGGGGGGGGTTCGGTGGAACAGCGGGGCAAGGTAGCACGACGGCATCCGAAGGCAGTCTCCCGATGACACGGCCCTCGGATGTCCGACAGCGGGCACACGAGGGGTACTGGGAAACTGGGACGGAACCGGACCCGGGTTCCTGACAGCGATTTTCCGGCCCATTTCCGGCCTTTTTCCAGACCTGGACGGCCGGGCATGCTTCGCCCCGGGTGTCAGGCGGCCCGGACGACGCGGGGAGTCCGGGGGGTTGGCGAAGTGTCACCCCCTGGAAACTCCGCGGGGGGAGGAGGACCGGGGATGTGGGGAACCCAACCGGAAAGCGGCCTCCCACCCACTCCAGGCCCGCAGCGCGAATCCAGGCCCCCGCCCGGGGCGGAGGGAGGCCCGCGGGAGGGGGCGGCGACCCTGCCCTTGCTGGTCGTGGGGGAGCCAGATTCGGACGCGGGCCTCGTGAAGGCGATGCTGGCGCCCCTCGGGCAGCCGGTGCTCGAGGCCATCCCGTGGAGCGAGGAGCTCGCGGCCCTGCTCGAAGCGGAGCCCGTCTGTGCCCTCGTGGACGCGCGCCGCAACTGGTCCCTGGGCGTCGAGACGGCCCACCGCCTGCGTGACCACGAGCGGGCCCGGCACCTCCCCCTGCTGTTCCTCGGGGCGAGCGACTGCGCAGAGGCGGAGCTGCTGCGCAGCTACGAATTGGGGAAGGTGGACTGTGTGCTGGAGCCCATTCCCCCCGAGCTCCTCCGGGCCAAGGTGGGGATGTACCTCGAGCTTCACGGGCGGGAGCGGGCGATGCGGGCGGCGCTCGAGCGGGCCGGGCAGGCCGAGGCGGCCGCACACGAGAGCGAGCGCATGCTCCGCACCCTACTGGGAAACATGCCGGGCATGGCCTACCGGTGCCACAACGTGCCCGGCTATCCCATGGCCTACGTCAGCGAGGGAGCCCTCCCACTCACCGGGTACACCCCCGAGGAGCTCATCGCGCAGCACATCCTCTGGGAGCAACTGATCCACCCCGACGACCTCCATCGGGTCTGGAACGACGTGCAGGCAGCGGTCGCCGCCCGGGCGCCCTTCACCCTCACCTACCGGCTCCGCACACGCACGGGAGAGGAGCGCTGGGTGTGGGAGCGCGGGGTGGCCATCCCCGAGCCCGGAAGCGAGCTCCCCATGCTGGAGGGGTTCATCACCGACATCACCCCGCTGCGCCGCGCCGAACAGGAGCGGGAGCGGCTGCTGGCACAGGCGCAGTGGGAGCAAGGCCGTCTGGAGGCCATCCTCCAGCAATTGCCGTGCGCGGTGCACATCGCCGAGGCCCCCTCGGGCAGGACACTGGCCGTCAACACCCGGGCGGAGCAGCTCCTCGGCCACGCGATGATCCAGGCGCGGAGCATCCAGGACTACGCCCACTACCGCGCCGTCCACCCGGACGGGCGCCGCTATGCGGCGGAGGAGTACCCCCTCGTGCGGGTACTGCTCACCGGTGAGTCCCAGCCGGAGCAGGAGATGCACTACCACCGGCCCGACGGCGACGTGCGGACCTTCCAGGGCAGTGCCGGACCCATCCGGGACGGCCAGGGAAACCTGCAGGCGGCGGTGGTGAGCTATATCGACATCACCGCGCTCAAGCGCGCCGGGAAGCACCAGGCGCTCCTTGCCTCGGTGAGCCAGAGCCTGGCCAGCTCGCTCGACTACGAGGACACGCTCGCCCGCGTGGTGCAGTGGGCCGTGCCCGCGCTGGGGGATTGCTGCGTGTTGGACCTCGTCGAACAGGACGGGACCCTCCGCCGGCTGGCGGTGTCTCATGTGGAGCCGGCCATGGCGGAGCTCATCTGGGAGCTGGCCCGTCGCTACCCCCTGCGGCTCGATGCTCCATGCGGGCCCGGGAGCGTCATCCGCACCGGACATACCGTGTTGGCGGCGGACTCCACCGACGAGATGCTGGCCCGGTACGCGGTCGACGCCAGCCACCTGGAGATGCTGCGAACGCTCGAGATCTCGTCCACCCTGATGGTGCCCTTGCACGCCCGGGGCCGCACCTTCGGCGTGCTCACCCTCTGCTACTGCCGTGGGCGGGCCCGTTACACCCGGGAGGACCAACTGCTGGTCGAAGACCTGGCGCACCAGGCCGCGCTCGCGGTGGACAACGCGCGCCTCTACCGCGAGGCCCAGCTCGCGGTGCGGTTGCGCGACGAGTTCCTCTCGGTGGCTTCGCACGAGCTGAAGACGCCCCTCACGCCCCTGAGTCTCAAGCTCACCGCCCTGACGCGCGAGTTCTCCCGGTGTTGCGCCGACGATGCCCTCCTCCCGGCGCTCCAGCGCCACGTGGAGGTGGCCAGGCGTCAGGTGCACAAGATGTCCACGCTCATCAACGCGCTGCTCGACGTCAGCCGCCTGTCGTTGGGGAAGCTGAAGCTGGAGCTGGCGGAGGCGGACCTGGGAGAGGTGCTGGTCGAGGTCGCGACCTGGTTCGCGCCCGAGGCGGCCCGGGCGGGCTCGGAGCTATGGGTGCAGGGCGACAAGCGCATTCCCGGCTGGTGGGATCGGCTCCGGCTGGAGCAGGTCGTCACCAACCTCATCTCCAACGCCATCCGCTACGGCGCCGGCCAGCCCATCCACGCACGCGCGGAGGTGGTGGGAGAGCTCGCGCGGCTGGTGGTGCGCGATGAGGGCATCGGCATCCCGCCCGAGGCCCAGGAGCGCATCTTCGGCAAGTTCGAACGGGCCGTCTCGGAGCACCACTCCGGGGGCCTCGGGTTGGGCCTCTACATCACCCGGAGCATCGTGAAGGCCCTGGGTGGGAGCATCCGGGTGGAGAGCCGTCCGGGCGAGGGCTCCACCTTCACCGTGGACCTGCCCCTCGCCGGTCCCCCGGACGCACGGCGGTGAGCCCCTCGTCAGAAGGGGCTTCACCTCCACGTCCCTGGGGCGAAACAAATATTCGGGCACCCGGCCGGAGCAGCCCTACAAGCATGGTGGTTCGACTCCACCTACTCCCACATCGGGGGTAACGCCGGCGGTCGGCACTGAATTCGGGATTCAGCCAAACTGGCTTCCCCACTCGGGTGCCCATCTTTTAAAGGAAGCATCACCATGTCCCGCACCATCGTCATCGGAGACCTCCACGGGTGTTACGACGAAGCCCTGGAGCTGCTCGACCGAGTGGGCGCCACCTCGAGTGATCGGATCATCTTCACGGGTGACCTGATCGACCGCGGCCCCAAGAACCGCGAGTGCGTCGAGCTGGCCATGAAGCACGAGTCCATCCTCGGCAACCACGAGGAGAAGCACCTGCAGCAGCGCCGGCGCAAGGACGAGGATCTCCACCCGGATCATCTGGCGACCCGGAAGGCCCTCGGCCCCGAGCACCTCGACTACTTCGCCTCCCTGCCCCACTTCATCCGCCTGCCCGAGCACAACGCCGTCGTCATCCACGCGGGAGTGCTGCCCGGCAAGCGCATCGAGGAGCAGGATCCCTACCACCTGCTGCACGCCCAGTGTGTGCGCCCCCCGGAGCGCAAGAGCTACTGGCCCTCCAAGGCGCCGGCCGACTACCGCTTCTGGACGAACTACTGGCAGGGCCCCGAGCGCGTCATCTTCGGACACACCGTGTTCGACCGGCCGCTCGTCACCGAGTACGCGGTGGGCATCGACACCGGATGCGCCTTCGGCCGCACGCTCACGGCGGTGGTGCTCCCCTCGTGGGAGATCGTCTCGGTGCCCTCGCGGCAGCCGAGCCGGGGCAGCGATGTGGCGCGGATCCCCGCCCACGGCGATGTGAACGTGTTCTCGTGAGCCCGGCGTTCCTCCCGAAGCCATCAGCTCGGTAACGGTCCAGGAGGAGCCGCGGCGCAGGTAGAGGCGTTTCCTCGACCGAGGTCGCCCATCGCTCGGGGTCGACCCCGAGCGATGCATGCCTTTTTCATACACCACGCATCATCCCATTGCGCCCGGGGAGAAGGTCCGAGTCGTAGTGGAGCTGGAGGCGACGCAGGAGGCCGCGCGCGGCACCTTCACCCTGAAGCTGTGGAGCCAGGCACGCGGCGGCCGGAGCGAGCTCTTCGACGAAGTGTCGTTCCCGTAACGCGCACCGGGCGCACGCAGCCGGAAACCCTGTGAGGTGTCTCACATTACAGACAGTCAGGTCAGACCTACTCGTAACCTGTGAAGGAAAGGGAGGTCTCATGCACATGCGGCGCTCATTCCTTGCACGTGGGCTCGTGTTATCCCTGACACTCCTGGGTTCGGCCTGGCTCGCGTGCGTCGGCGGCCACATTCCGCCCTCCACGTTCCAGTTCGAGAACGTCGTCCCCTACAAGCCCCCAAGGAAGGCGGATGGAAGGCCGCCCAGGTGCTCATCCTGCTGAATAGGATTTCTCCCTCCTTCCCCCAGTCCGCCACCTGCGACATCGAGGTGGGCGTGCCGGAAAGGAACTTGGAAGGGTGGGTGACGGACGAAGACGCCCAGGCAGCGGCCGCTGAAGCGGCGGACGGGGCCGCACGCATCGTCCTGAGCCAACGCCTGATGACCGCCGTGGCGTGTAAGCAGTTCAGAGAACACATGCAGCGCCTCATGCAGAGCGGGGTGTCCAAGCCCATTCGAGGTGCCCGGGTCTCTGTCTTCGAACGGGTGCTCGTCTCCCGGAAGACATTCCCCTGAGCTCGACGGCCCCCTGCGCCCTCGGAGGCGGTAGGAAGAGTGAGGACCCGCGCCCCGTTAGGAGCTACGAGGCACCTGACACATGAAGCTGGACCCCTTCACCGACGCGCTCTTCCGACTTGTCCACTGCTACATCCCTCCGGGTGTCGACACCCATGAGCCCCGGTACAGGGAGTCGGAAGAAAGCCAGCGACTCACCCGGCTGCTGCTCGCCAACCAGCAGCCGTCGCTCACCTGGGACGCCTTCACCAACCAAGTCGTCGAGGCGTTTCCCGGGTGCAGCATCTGGGACGCGACCGTGCCCATGCATGAGCCCTGCAACATCATCCGGGTCTCCCTCCCAGGCCCAAGAGCCGACAACATTCCGTACGACTCCGTCGTAGGCCTGCTGAGCCAGCTCGCGCCGGTGTACGCCCTCTACGCGTCCCACCACACGACCAGGCTCTCCAGGCGCACCGGGGGAGAGGCCTGGTGGCGCTTCGCCCCCTTTCCTCCCGAGTACCAGGCCCACGAGGCAAAGCTCGCCGCGCTCATCGAGTCCACCCTGGGCTTCACCCGCCTGTCCCCCGAGGCCCTCCTCACTCCCGTGCCGGACCTCGTTCCGCGCGTCGCCAACTACTTGCTCGGCGAGGCCGTGCTCGCCCACTGCCTCTTCACCCCGCACCTCTGGTGAGCCGCCTCGTGGCTCGCACCGCGAAGGCCTCACCGCGTGAAGTCAAAACCTGTCGCCCGTGCCGCCAGAGCGCAGACGCCGCCAGTGGAGCCGCAGGACGCTCCCCAACACGAGCGAGTCCGCATCGCCCAGCGGGGTCGTCCTGATTTCCGTGCGGCCGCGCCACGTGCCGTTGGTGCTGGCGGTGTCGATGGCCAGCACGTCCTCTCCCAGCCGGACCAGGAGCAGGTGCACGCGCGAGATGGAGCCGAGCCCCTCCGACAGATGGATTCCGCAGCGCTCGTAGCGCCCCAGCAGCACGCCCTGCTCCAAGCGCTCACGGGAGATGACGTGCCTCTCCACCCGCCTGTCCCGCTCCAGTTGCAGCTCCCCCCAGGCGGTCTCGCGCTCCTCGGGTTCGCTCAGCGTCAGCAGCGGACCCACCCGCGAGATGTCTGTCTGGAGCCGTCGGCCGTCCGGCCGCAGGCGCATGGAGTGCTGGAAACGGTCGGCCTCCGGGTAGCACCGATCGAAGAACCGGCGAGGAGGCAATCCCCTCCAGGCCTCCTCGGCTCGCGCTGGCCAGGGCGCTCCGGAACGCCCTCGGATGGGAATGAAGAGGAGCGCGTACGGGCCCACCGCGGCGTAGAGCGGCCCCTGGGCCATCACCGCCGCGTTGAATTCACCATCCTCGGTCATGAAGGGCTGCCCGGTGTGGAGGTCCCAGAGCCAGAGGACCGGCTCGGTGTCGGGTGGCTCGGACCGCGCATGCGCCACCAGGTGCCGCAATGAGAGGTTGTCGCACGGAAGCCGCAGCCCGCAGCCGGTATGCCGGCCGATGACCAGTGAGTGGCCGGACCCGATACTCACCGCACCCACCACGCGCGCGCGGTCGTCCACCGCCGCCACGAGCACCGCCGGGCGCCGGGCAGCTCGGACCAATCCGCTCAGACACTCGTAGGCAGCGATGAACGCCTCGCGCATGTCCAGAGGGGGCCGGAGCGACAGCAGGGAGCCCATCCCGTCGAAGCTGGTTCTGAGGTTTTCGCGCGGCATCCTTCGGACTCCAGGAATCGAGTCACACCCAGGGCGAGCCAGGAGGGAGGAGGCTCGTTCAACACGCTCCGAAAAGACCGTCAACCGTCTCCCATGCGAGACTGTGGCCCGATGACACGCATCCTCCCCCTGTTGCTCCTCCTGGGCTGGCTGCCAGCGCTCGCCGCGGAGCCCTCGGCCGTCGCCCCTCCCGTCTTCGACCACCAGGGCCGCACGCTCGGCCCGCCGCTCTCCGAGCGCGTCACCGACTACGAGATCGACGCCCGGTTGGAGCCCGCCACGCACGGGCTCACCGGCCAGGAGACGATCACCTGGCGCAACCGGAGCGCCGAGCCACAAGCCACCCTGTGGTTCCATCTGTATTGGAACGCGTTCAAGAACGATCGCTCCACGTTCTACCGGGACGCCAAGGCGATGGGCGGCGTACGCGACGAGAACGCGAGCTCGCCCTCCTTCCCCGACCGCAAGGCGGATGAGTGGGGCTACTCGGACGTGAAGGCCCTGCGGGTGAAGGGCGGCGCGGACCTGCTGCCCACGCTGCGCTTCGAGCACCCGGACGATGACAACACCGAGGACCAGACGGTCTTCACGGTGACGCTGCCCGAGCCGGTGCCGCCCGGGGGCCATGTGACGCTCGAGGTCCAGTGGGAGGCGCGCGTGCCCAAGGTCATCGCCCGCGCCGGCCGCTCGCAGAGTGGCTTCTATCTGATCGGCCAGTGGTTCCCGAAGCTGGGAGTGCTCGAGGTACCGCCCGAGCGCGGCGCCACGAGCCCCCGCTGGAACTGCCACCAGTACCACTCCGCTTCCGAGTTCTATGCCGACTTCGGCACCTACGACGTCCGCGTGACGGTGCCCAAGGCCATGAAGGTGGGCGCCACGGGCGTGCTGGTGGAGCGCCGGGACAACTCCGACGACACCACCACCCTGCGCTACCACCAGGACGACGTGCACGACTTTGCCTGGACGGCCTCCGAGCACTTCGAGGTGGTCGAGGACGTGTTCCGCTCGCCGGGCCTGCCCGAGGTGGGCCTCACCGTGCTGGTGGACCCGAAGCATCACCGCTCGGCGCGGCACATCCTCGAGTCCGCCAAGGCGTCGCTGGAGCTCTACGGACGGTGGTGGTACCCGTGGCCGTATCCGCACCTGACGCTGGTGGCGCCGCCCACGGACGCGATCGCCTCGGGGGGCATGGAGTACCCCACCTTCGTCACGGCGGTGGGCCGCGAGAACCCCGGCGAGCCCAGGGACTTCATCATCTGGCAGACGGTGGCGCACGAGTTCGGCCACAACTACTGGCAGGGCCTCCTCGCCTCGAACGAGTTCGAAGAGTCCTGGCTCGACGAGGGCGTCAACAGCTATGGCACCTACAAGCTGTGCTTCGCCGAGGACGTACGGGCCAGCCTGGAGCAGTTCATCCCCAGTCCGCTGCGCGGGCTGGTGGGGCCCCTGTTCGACATGAACCCGGACGAGCGCGAGCGGATGCGCGGCATGACCAGCGCACGCGAGAGCTCTCCCATCCTCCAGGCCTCGTGGAAGTACCGGAACAAGGGGGACTACTTCCGCAACAGCTACAGCCGCACGCAGGTGACGCTCTTCGCGCTGGAGCAACTGGTGGGCGAGGAGACGATGGCGCGCATCATGCGCACCTACGTGGAGCGCTGGAAGTTCCGCCACCCGCGCAGCGAGGACTTCTTCGCGGTGGCCAACGAGGTGTCCGGACAGGACCTCGGCTGGTTCTTCGACACGTTCTTCCGGGGCACCGGCACGCTGGACTACGCGGTGGCCTCGCTGTCGTGCTCGGAGCGCACGGAGAAAAAGGGCCTCTTCGACGACGGCAAGGGCGGCCACCCCCTGGTGGAGCGCGAGCCCGAGGGCAAGTCGAAGGACGACGCGGTGAACCGCTGCGAGGTGCAGGTGAACCGGCTCGGAAGCGTCCGCGTCCCCGTGGAGGTGAAGGTGACGTTCGAAGACGGCTCCGAGCAGGTGGAGCGCTGGGATGGAGAGGAGCGCTGGAAGCAGTTCGCCTTCGAGCGGACAGGCAAGGGCGGCGTCGTCCAACAGGTGGAGCTCAGCGGCATTACCGCGCTGGACGTCAACCCGGCCAACAACTCCCGGACGAAGGGGATGTCCGGCCACGTGGCGGTCTCCCTGTTCGGCTGGAACACCTACGTGAGCCAGCTGCTCACCACCGTCGCTTCGCTCCTCTTCTGAGCCTGGGCTCCCACCATGAAGACTCTCCGATCCCTTCTCACGGCGCCCCTCAAGGCCTTCTCCGAGCTGAAGCTGCTCGGCGTGCTGCTGGTGGCGAACCTCTGCATCGCGCTCGTCCAGGCCGCCCCCGTCCTCATCCCCGCCATCAGCCACTTCGGCAACTCCCTCAGTGGACGGGGACGCCCCTTCCCCTCGTCCGAGGCAGTGGTCGACTTCAGCAAGCTGCTCGCCCAGGGCGGCGGCCCGTTCCTCGCGGGCCCCCTCGTGCTCGGCTTCCTCTTCTCCTTCGCGCTCCAGCTCGTGCTCGCGGGCGGCATCGTCTCGCGCCTGTGCTCACAGGAGCGATTCTCCCTGGCCGACTTCGCCCGGAACTGCGCCGCCCAGCTCGGACGCAACCTGCGCCTGCTCGGCTGGGCCCTGCTCGGGTTGTTGCCCTTCGTGGCGCTGGCGGTGGCCGCGACCGTGCTCCTCGCCCGCGCGGACAAGCCCACCCTGTTCACCCTCGAGGGCGAGCAGTGGATGCTCGACAACCCCTTCACCGGCTGGAGCGTGGCCCACCTGGCGCTGGTGGTGGTGCTGTTCGCGCTGTGGCGCTCGAGCTTCGACCTGGCGCGCGTCCAGCTCTTCGCGGATGACCAGCGCAAGACACGCCTCGCCGCCTGGCGCGCACTGAAGCAGATGGTGCGCTCTCCGGGAGCCCTGCTCGGCTACATCGTCCTGGGCATCATCGGCCTGCTGGCGGTGATCGTCTTCGCACGGCTGCACGCGGCGGTGGAGGTGACCAGCGCGGGCAAGGCATGGCTGGCGCTGGGCGTGGCCCAACTCGTGGTCGCCGTGCGGCTGGGCTTCTCGGTGGCAACCCTGGCCTTCACCGTGGACGTCTACCGCGCCATGGCCCCGCTGCCGGTCCAGGCGCCGGAGGAAAAACCCACCACCGCCGCCGAGTCTCCCACCCCTGTCAGAGAGGCGCACACCACCGCCGAGACGCCCGCCGCCAAGGCCGAGTAGCGCTCCGTCCACGAGCTGTCGACCAACGGAAGCTCCCACCTCCCTGGAGCGCAGATTGAGACTCCGGGTCCAATACCCAGACTAGGTCCCCCTCATTTGATCCCCATAGGAAGGTGGACATGCGTCGGTATCGGACCGGTGTGTCTTCGCTGCTCTCCGTTTGTGCTCTGGCTGGTGTGTGTGTCTCGAGCACGGCGGATGCAGCGGAGTCCGCCACTTGTCAGCCCATTACCCTGGTCAAGAACATCGCCCCTGGACCCGCCGGTTCGATCCCGGACTATGACGTCCAAACCCCCGCCGTCAGTGGCAAGACGATCTTCTTCACCGCCAAGGACGGAACCACCGGCCTGGAGCTGTGGAGGAGCCGCGGCAAGGAGGGCGACACCGCCCTGGTGAAGGACATCTTCCCAGGCTCCAAGGATTCGGATCCACGGTCCCTGACCGTGGTCGGCAACACCGTGTTCTTCGTCGCCGATGACGGTGCCCACGGCCACGAGCTGTGGAAGACGGATGGGACGGCCGAAGGCACCGTGCTCGTCCGAGACATCCGGCCCGGCACCTCGGACTCGGGAGCGAGCTATCTGACGGCGCTCGGCAACACGCTGTTCTTCGTCGCCGACGACGGCGTCCACGGCCCCGAGCTGTGGAAGAGCGACGGCACGGAGAAGGGCACCGAGATGGTCGATGACCTGCTCCCCGGCGCCCTGGGCTCCGGGCTCAGCTCCCTGGTCGTGTTCAAGAACACGCTCTACTTCGCGGCCGACGGCGGGCCTCACGAGACCGAGCTGTGGAAGACCGATGGCACCAAGACGGGCACCGAGCGCGTCGCGGTCGTCCGGGTCATCGAGAGCGATCCCGGCGAGCAGATCATCCAGGGGCTGACGGCCGTGAATGATCGGCTCTACTTCTTCGCCGGGTCGCCCTATGCGAAGCGGTGGGACCTCTGGAAGAGCGACGGGACGGGTCCGGGAACGGTCCGCGTCACGACGTTGGGCATGAGCCCCTCGGACTACGTGAAGGGCCCCGCGGCGATGACGATCTCCGGAGGGCTGGTCTACTTCCAGGCCGGAGAGAGCGGCTCCCTATGGAGGAGCAACGGAAACGCCGATGGCACGTTCATCATCAAGCCCTCGAGCGACGCCCGCTGGCTGACGGACCTGAAGGGGACGCTCCTCTTCACCGCCTGGGATGACGCGAGCGGGTACGAGCTGTGGCGGAGCGATGGAACGGTCGCGGGCACGGTGCTCGTCGAGGACATCCGCCCCGGAAACGACAGCTCGGCGCCCTTCTGGCTGACGGTGGTGGACGGCAAGGTCCTGTTCAGCGCCGAGACCACGGAGAGCGGCCGGGAGCTCTGGAGCACCGATGGAACCATGGAAGGGACGTCGATGATCTATGACGCCGTCCCCGGGCCTGGCTCCCTGTCGCCCTCCCTGCTCACCCCCGTGGGCCCGCGCGTCTTCTTCGTCGCCGGTGACAGCACGTCCGCCGAGAGCACTTCCGGCGCCGAGCCGTGGGTGATCAACGACTGCACCCCGCCGGAGCTCGCCTGTCCGTCGGAGGTCATCACCGAGGCGAAGGACGCTTCGGGTGCGATCGTGACCTATCCAGCGGCCACGGGCACCGACAACAAGTCCGAGCCTCCGGTCTTCAGCTACAGCAATCCCACGGGCGGCACCTTCCCGCTCGGCCCGACGCAGGTCACCGTCACGGCGACCGACGAGTCCGGCAACAGCGCGCAGTGCTCCTTCACCGTGAAGGTCCGGGACACCCACGCACCGAAGGTGACCTGCCCGCCGGATCAGCAGGTCTGGAGGACGAGCCGGTACGGAGCGACCGTGGAGTTCCCGGTGGCCACGGCCCTCGACACCGTCTCCCCGGCGTCGTTGACCTACAACCCGCCCAGCGGAAGCGACTTCATGGTGGGCACCACTCCGGTCGTCGTCACCGCCACCGATGCGTCCGGCAACAGCTCCCGCTGCACCTTCAACGTGACGGTGAGCCGGCAGTACGCCCGCAACGGCTGCGGCTGCGGAGCGGCCTCCTCCAATGAGTTCTTCGGAGGGCTGCTCCTGACGACCCTGGCGGTGCTCGCCGGGCGCCGCCGGAAGTCCGGTAGCTCCAGCAACGGGTAGGACGCTCTCGAACGGCGCCGTCCCAGACTCACGGGGCGGCGCCGCGAGGACCGCCCGTGCAATACCTCAAGGCGGCGAAGTCATGAGGCCGAGCACCTCCGCACCGGCCTCCTTCGCCCCATCGAGCGCGGCCACCACCTTGCCGTAGGGGGCGCGATCATCCGCCGTGAAGAACAGGAGCCTGTCTCCCGCGGCCCTGGCGGCCAGGACGCGCCTCAAACGCGGGATGTAGTCCGCCTCGCTGACGGGCTCGTTGTTGAGGGAGAGCAGGCCCTCGGGGCCGACAGCCACCACCACCTGCCGGGTCTCCGGGCTCACGCTCTCCGTCTCGTCCGAGGTCTGGGGGAGCTTGACCTCGATGTCCTTCTCCATGAGTGGCGTGACCACCATGAAGATGATGAGCAGCACGAGCACCACGTCCACAAGCGGCGTGACGTTGATGTCCGCGTTCGCCTGGCCCTGAGGAAGAACGAGCATCTTCTTGTGGGTGCGCATCGCGAGTTCCTCCGCTACGGCTTCTTCTGCAGCTCCACGCCAATGGCCACGCCCTTGGCTCCGGCGGTGTGGGCCAGGTCCATCACCTTGCGCACGTCCCCGTACGCGAGGGATTGATCCGCCTTGAGCAGCACGCGGCGGGAGGGCCGCTCGCGCAACTCCTTCGCGAGCCGGGCCTGGAGCTGCGCCGCATCGGCGAAGTGCTCGGACTCGACGAACGTCTTCTTGTCCGCCGTGACCGAGAGGATGAGCGGCTCGCCCGTGTCCTTGCCCGTGCCGTGGTGGGCCTGGGGCAGCTTCACGCTCTTGCCTCGCTGCGCCATGGGCGTCACCACCATGAAGATGATGAGCAGCACGAGCACCACGTCCACGAGCGGCGTGACGTTGATCTCGCTCTTCATTCCACCGCGGCCACCGCCGACATTCATTCCCATGAGGATCCGCGCTCCTGTCCGAGAGGGGAGACAGCGAACCCACCCTACGCAGTCACCCGAGGGCCTTGGCGGACACCGCCCCATGCCTCCGTCATGGTTCGGTCATGACGTGGGGCCATGACGCCCCAGACAGACTTCCGCGCCCCGTCAGGAACAACGCAATCCCGCGTCCTTCCGGGCACAACGACCTATTCGCACCCGGCCGACGAGACCCTACACGCACGAGATGCGGGTTCGAGTCCCGCCGGGGCCTCAACGGCCCCGTAGTTCAACTGGCAGAACACTGACCTCTGACGTCAGCCAAGACGGTTTCGTTACTCGGGTGCGAACTTTTCAAGGAGGGGCAGCACATGACCACGCACAACCCGACCACGCCCACGCTTCCCGAGGCCCAGCGCGGCCCGGCCGAGAAGCTACTGGACCTGGTGCTCGGAGGCTCCGCGCACCTGTGGCACAACCGCCCGGGTCTGGACGTCAACGGCGTCTGGCATCCCGCGCAGGGCGCCAGCGCGGACCTCGTCCGCCGCGGCACCCCGGTCAAGCCTGGCCTCTTCGTGCCCGCCGCGGTGAAGCTCTACCGCCAGCTGCTCGACATCTACCGGCTCAACACGGACCTCATGGCGCACTTCGCGTCCTACGCGCTCACGCAGACGGACTGGCGTGACCTCAAGGTGGCCACGTGCGCGCTGATGCTCGTGCAGAGCCACTCCGGTCAGCCCGTGCGCGAGGACGACGGCTCCATCGCGTTCCTCGACGACGACTTCCGCGCCATCGGCGCGGCCATGGTGCTCCACTACGAGCGCAAGTCCACGCGCATGCTCACGCCCAAGGCGGTGCTGCGGGTGGCCGAGCTGCTCGAGACTCCGGAGATCGCCCGCCTCAACCGCGAGGCCGGTTTCGGTGACCCCGCGTCCCGCAAGCCGACCCTCGGCCGGTGGAAGGCCGTCGCGACGAAGTGGCTGCGCGTCCGTGAGCAGAACCTGCCCATGATCCAGGGCCTCGTGAAGGCCGGCTACAAGGAGACGCTGAAGAGGATCGCCCGCAAGGCCGGTTACAAGCCGGTGTCGCAGGCCTTCTTCGAGGTGCTCGGCTGGAAGCAGAAGCAGGCGGCCGCGGGCCACCGCTCGGTGGGCATGGAGGGACTGACCCTCGTCAAGCGGGAGCGCTTCGATGGGCTCTCGGAGGCGGAGATCTGCGAGTGGATTGAGCTGGAGCGCCTCTCCTACAAGGAGGTGGTGGGCCGGCTGCCCAAGGACCTGGGCCTGACGCCGGCCATCATGGCGGCGCTGCTGCCCTCGCTGTCGGACCGTGACTTGCGCATGCTGACGCCCACGCTTGAGGACCTGGGGTTGATGGCGGACTCCACCATCCGTGGGCGCTGGGAGAAGGCGGTACAGACGGCCACCGACCAGCGGGCGCTCCACATCGCGAAGAACGTCCGCAGCCAGGAGCTGAAGACGAAGCTGGAGGAGGCGAGCGACAACGCGGCGAAGGCCGCGGTGGCGGAGGCGACGGCGGAGACGGACGTGCGGGTGATGTTCCTCATCGACAAGTCCGGCTCCATGGAGGGAGCCATCGAGCAGTCGAAGGAGGCGCTGTCTCGAATCCTCGCGGGCTTCCCGCTGGAGAAGCTGCACATCGCGTCGTTCGACACGATGGGCACGGTGCTCAAGCCCAAGGCCGCGAGCCGGGCGGCGGTGCAGCACATGCTGCAGGGCATCAAGGCGTCGGGGGGTACCGCGCACGCGGCCGGTGTGCATGCGCTGCACCGGGCGGGAGTGCGGGTGCCGGAGGAGGCGAAGCTCATCGTCGTCGTCGTGGGTGACGAGGCCGGTGAGGCGGGTGACCAGTTCGCCCGGGCCTTCCGCGAGTGCGGCTACAGCGTGGCCGCCATGGCGATGCTGGTGAGCGTGGGCAGCAGCGCCAACCGGGGCAACACCGTGCGCACGTGCGCGGGCCAGCTCCGGGTGCCGTTCAGTGAGGTGCAGGTGGACCAGTTCGAGGACCCGTACCAGGTCCCCCGGGTGCTCAAGGCGCTGATGGATGCGCCGACGGCGGCCGGGGCCAGCCAGTCCGGCTGGGTCGAGCGGGTGATGCGCACGCCGCTGCTGAAGGTGGCGTGACGCGACGAGCAGGCGGCGTGGGCTTCCAGGTCCACGCCGCCCGCTCCATTTCCCCCAGGGAGTGCGTGTCATGGACTACCGGAAGTTCCTCGGGAAGGTGGAGTCGGCGGTGCTGCCCTACTTCGGCGGTGCCTGCGTCGACGCGCCCTCGCGGCGCCTCCGCGTGTCCACGCCGCCCGCTCCCGGATGGTGGCGCTTCGACGTGCAGGGGCGCACCGCCACCGCGCGGGAGCCGGCAGGGCCGGAAGGTCTCGACGGGCTGCCACTCATCCGTGGACATCTCTGGGGCTCGCGGTTGGTGCGCGAGGGGGCCGTGGCCGAGCCGGTGCTGCTCCTCCCCGAGGAGGAGCCGCCGCGTTTCTCTCCGGTGCGCACCCGGCGCTGGCATGACGGCACGCTCGTCTTCGAGACGTTGGAGTTCGAGGGCGAGGCCGAGGGCACCGCGCGCCTCATGCTGGAGGAGGAGCGGACGCTCGCGGAGGTGAAGGCCGTGCCGGCCTCTCTGCGGGCGGCCTTCGGCTACGCGGTGCTGGAGGGCACCTCGCGTGCGCTCGGTATCCGCTTCTCCCCGGCCGAGGTGCGGGGCCAGGTGCTGTCCGTGTCCGAGGGAGGCCGTCCCGCGGCCGAGGCGCGGCTGCGGGCGCTGGCCGCCGAGCGCGAGGCCCATGTCCGGGCAGTGGAGACGCGGCTGCTGGCCCTGGAGGCGCAGCGCCGGCGCGCGGAGGAGGAGGTCCGACTCCAGGCGGAGCTGGCACGGATGCGGAGCCGTCCACGCCCCCTGGAGTGGCAGGCCCAGGGGCTCACGCGGGTGGAGCGGGCGCTGGAGTCGGCGGGAGCGCGGCTGCTCGACACGCGGCGGCTGGGGAGCGATCGGCTCGAGGTGACGTTCGGCTTCATGGGCGAGCGCTTCATCAGCATCGTGGAGGCGGGCTCGCTCCAGGTGGTGGACGCGGGCATCTGCCTCGCGGGTTCGGATCGGACGGTGACGCTGGAGAGCCTGCCGTCGGTCATCCGCGAGGCCATCGAGGACGACGTGCTGGTCATCACCCGGCACGCGTGAGGGTCTTCCCATGCGTTTGCGCGAGGTCTGTCTGCTCATTGGACGGGACGGGACGGTGCTGTGGAGCGATGCCTCCGACAGCCCCGTGTCGTTGCCGGACTCGCGTGCGCGCTGGGAGGCCATCTGGCGGCTGCGCGGCGAGCTGGAGGAGATCTCCCACAGCCACCCCGTGGGGCCGCTGGGCTTCAGCGCCGAGGACGAGACGACGATGGAGGCGCTCACCGTGGCGCTCGGCCGGCCCGTGCGCTTCTCGGTGGTGGCGCCCGACGGCATGGTGGTGCGAGAGGAGGGCAAGGACCGCCTCGTCACCGTGGAGCCTGGATGGACCGGGCGACTGCGGACCGAGTCCGGGATGCCGCGGGCCGGGAGCGGCTGCCAGGCGGAAAACAGCCAGCACACCTGATCTCCGCACACGGGTTAGGATGAGGCCGTGAGCGCGGATCATCCCGAGGACAGTGGGCGGACGGACCGGTGGCAGAGCCTGGTGGCAGGGGCCTTCCTTCTGGAGGAGACCCTGACCGGAAAGGAGGGAGCGGGAGGTGGCGCTGGCGCGATTCCCCCTACCCTCAGCTACCTGGACAACCTGCTCGAGGTCTTCCCGTCGAGCCTGGACCCCGTGGAGGATTTCGAGGGCTACGCCGTCCGGCGCATGGTGCTCGCCCTGCGGCGCGCCCTGGAGCAACAGGGCGGCCGCTGAGCCCGGCTGGGACTACAGGTTGAAGTGCCCCGCCGCTTCGGGCTGGTAGGGCACGGCGACGATGCGCAGACGCTTGTGGTTGCCGCCCGGCAGGGGCCAGTCGATCGCCTGGCCGACGGAGAGTCCCAGCAGTGCCGCGCCGATGGGCGCCAGCACGGAGACGCGCCCCTCGGCCACGGAGGCCTCTCGCGGGTAGGACAGTGTCACCTCGCGGGTCTGATTGGACTGCTCGTCGAGGTACACCACCCGGCTGTTCATGGTGACCACGTCCGGCGGTACCTCGGTGGGTGCGACCACCAGGGCCCGGCCCAGCTCGGCCTCGAGCGCCTCCGCGGCCGCGATGCTGCGCGCGTCGGCGCTCGTGTCAATGACGGTCCGCAGGCGCTCCAGGTCCTGTTCCGTCACCATGATTCTGGGATGCTGCTCACCGCGCTGTTCCGTCATGCTCATGCTCGTTGCTCGTGCAAGAGGGTAAGATGCCCATTGTCCGCATGCGCGAACGGGAGTCAACCCATGACGGCGGGCAGCGGGCGGCTGCTTGCTGCCCGGAGATTTCCTCACACCGGACGGAACTCGGAACGGATGTCACTCGGCGTGACCTGGGGCTGCCGCTCCATCCTCTGCTCGACGGCCTTCACGCCGAAGGCGCTGGGGTCGAGCTGCTCACTGCCCGTGAAGACCCGGCGGGCGCGGCCCAGCAACCACCCGAGGCCCTTCACGGCGTCGCGCAGAATCCGCGCGGGCGCCTGACGCGAAGCCAGCGGCGGGCTGAGCTGATCCAGCTCCGAGTCCTTCATCGTCAGCTCCTTCACCCCAACGCCGTGCGAGTACACCATCTCGCCGCCCAGCCAGCCGGTGTACGCGGCGAAGGCGAAGGAGCCCAGCCCCAGGAGGCCGGAGAACAGCGACGCGCGGCGGCTCGAGCGCCACGCGGCAACACCGAACGCGCCCAGCACGATGACGACGTTGCCCAGGCCATGCAGGAGCATCATGTCCCGGGTATGGCGGTTGTCGGCCTTCACCTCCTGCGAGGCGGCCATTCCGGCCAGTCCGGCCAGCAACCCGCTGCCGGCAGTGGTCCACCACAACGTCCGGGCCGCCCGGTCCAGCTTCCGGTCTCTGGTAAACACCGCGGTCAGATCGACGACGACGGTGGACGGCAGCAGCGCCAGCGGGGCGTGGATCAACATCGGGTGCAGCTCATGTACGCGTATCCGCATGAGATTCCTCCTCGTCTTGGGAACCTTGGGGCGTGCCATCCGGCGGACAACCCGTCCCATCGGACTCCCGGAAGTCCCACCCCCAGGCAGGGGAACGTCATCGGCCCCCTTGTCGAGGAAACCGGGCGTGGACAGACCCGAACAGGGGAACCCACTTCGGGAGGACTGGGTGAAGTCAGCAGGACAGTCGCTGATGGTGTTGGGGGTCGTCCTTCTTGTGATCGGCCTGCTGGTGTACTCCGGTGCACTGTCCTGGTTTGGCCGCCTGCCTGGCGACCTGCGCTGGGAGGGCGAGCACACCCGCGTCTACTTCCCACTGGCCTCGATGCTGCTGCTCTCCGTGGCGCTCTCGGTGCTGCTCGGACTGCTCTCCGTCGTCCTGCGCCGATTGCTCCCGTAACGCGCGTCCCCTCCATTCGTGCTCCACATCCCACCGTTCGAGCGGCATGGCACCGCGATGCTTATGCATTCTCGTACGGAGCCCATCCATGAATGGACCCGCTCACCCTCAAGGAGGAGCAACGAATGTCGCCCGAGTCACCGCGCCCGCAGGAGGCCTCGAAGCGGAACACGGCCGAACTGCTGCCCCCCATCACACACCCGATGCACCACCTTCCCGCGACCCTGACACCCTCGGGCGAGCCCGGTGGCCAGCGCAAGCTGGGCAAGACAGGGCCGCCGGGGCCTGCCGCGAAGGGCCGCACCGTCGCGAAGCGCAAGCCGGAGAAGAAGCGCCCGGCCCCGGCCAGCGCGAAGAAGGCCGCGCGCCGCATGGCCGGTGAATTCCGCAAGAAGGAAGGCTGGAGGACCGAACCCACGGTGGGTGGCCGCAAGCCCTCGGCCGAGCAGAAGAAGGGCGCCATCAAGAAGGTGGGGCCAGCCCGGAAGACCCTGGGCATGCGCGCCCTCGAGATACTCGAGAAGAAGGTCGCCCGGCCCGCCCCGGCCGCCAAGCGCGCGTCGTCCACCCGGAGCACCGCGAAACGCACCCCGAAGCGCACCACGAAGCGCGCCACTGTCCGCCGCTAGGCGCCCTCCCCTCCCGTCACGGCCTGGCGAGAGGGGCGGCCTGGAGAGGCCGCGACTCGAGCACCTGGCGGAACGCGCTCTCCTTCGCCGAGGAGACGCACACCGCGTGGCCATCGAGCACGCCACACACCACCGACT
Source organism: Vitiosangium sp. GDMCC 1.1324 (assembly GCF_003044305.1). Taxonomy (GTDB): domain Bacteria; phylum Myxococcota; class Myxococcia; order Myxococcales; family Myxococcaceae; genus Archangium. Next base: position 335,205 of record NZ_PZOX01000014.1, read on the forward strand.
CCGGATGACGCAGGAAGGGCTCCAGATAGGAGCGGTGCACGACGTAGACGGTGTCGGGCTGGATCTGACCGCGCTCGGCCTCCTGCTGGAGCGCGGTGCAGTAGGCCTGGGCCGCCACCGGGTCCACGCGCGCGAGGTACGCGCTGTTGAAGGTCATCCCGAGCGAGGCCGCCTGGTACGCGAACATGGGGCTGAAGGGCGCGCCGTTCCCCGGATAGGGGCATCCCCGGCCATTGCCATCGTGGAGCTGGGGCGGGAACAGCACGAGGTGCCGGTAGTCGTCCTTCATCCTCCGCCAGTCGGGGGAGCGCAGACCATTCCAGGCCTGGCTCTGGAAACGCGGCCTCACGAGGGCCTCGCTGAGGTCGAACACCTGCACGCCCACGGCGAGGGCGAGCAACCCGATGCCGACCCAGGGCTGACGGCGCCACGAACCGAGCACGATCGCGAGGGCCCCCGTAAGCAGGGCGTAATGCAGCGGCCAGATGAAGCGTCCCGAGGAGCGGAAGGGCTCCACGAACCGCATCGCTGGCTGGTAGAGCGCCTGCAGATCCATCACCAGCCGGCCCTGGAAGGTGATGCGAGCGGAGAGGGCATACACGGCGAGCAGCAGGCAGCACACCGCCAGGGGAACCCCGCGCTTCCACTGGGGCGCCCACTCCGAACGCCCCATCCACCGCCCCCACAGCGCGGAGCCCACGCCCAACCCGAGCAGCAACAGGACCCCCGCGCCCAGGTAGCCAAAGCCCTCGTGCTGCACGCGATCGGTGGGCCAGGTGGGCAGCAACCGGGACCATCCCATGGGATTGACGAACGTAAGCAGGTCCGACGAGAGGTAGCCGAAGCCCTCGATGCCAGACGGAGTGCCCGTGCCCAGGTAGCCGAAGAGCCAGAACAGGGCGAGCAGGAGCGCCACGAGCCCGCCCACGGAGAGCCCCAGCCCGCGCCAGGAGAGCGTCCCGTCCACCCAACGCAGCCGGACGAGCACCGCCACACCGAGTACCAGTGTCATGGCCGACAGATAGGGATGAATGGTGGCGCTCAGTCCCACCAGGAGGAACGTCAGCGCCACGGCGCGCCGGGCGGCCGGGGCGTCGGGCCAGTCGCGCAGGCCCACCCAGAAGAGGCCCAGGACGAGCCAGTGCGCACAGAGGCTGTCGTGCCCCATGCGCCACAGCAGCACGGGCGCGATCGCGAAGAGCACTCCCCCGAGCAACTGCGCAACCCGGTGGGAGGTGAACAGCGCCGTCAACCGGGAGCCCACGAAGCCCTGGAGGAAGAAGCAGAGCACGAACCAGAGCCCCACGTACTGGAAGGGGAAGGGCAGCACGCCCGCGAAGGGGCGCAGCAGCAGGGCCACCAGAGGAGTGGAGTCCGTGAAGCCCACGGTCGTCCCCAACGGGTGGGCCAGACCGGGCACGGCACCGAGGGGGAAGCGCAGCGGCTCGTTGCGGAAGAAGAGCCAGCCGATGAGGTGGGTGGACCAATCCCCGACCATCAACCAGTCCACATTCCGCGGGTTGAGCGACCTGTCGCCGTGGCTCTGGAGGAACCAGAACACGCCGAAGGCACCCGCCAGCACCGCGGCCACGTACTCCCGCGCTCGAGTCCACACGTTCTTCACGGCACCCTCTGCGTTGCGTATCGGGCCCCACCCTTAGCGGAAGACGGGGGTGGACGTCGCGCCTACTCGTGGCCCCGGCCGGAGTCCGAGTGCCCGCAGGGCAGGGGCCCGGACCCCCAGGAGGTGGACGAGCGCGAGCCATCTTGCCATGGTCGGTGCATGCGAATTGCTCGTCTGCTCACCCTCTCGACGTTGGCGTTCGCGACTCCCGCGATCGCTACCCGCCCCCCTGCGAAGCCCGCCATGACGAAACCCGCCGAGACCAAGCCCCCCGAAACGAAGCCATCCGACCTCGAGACGGAGACGCGCGCCTGGCACCAGAAGCGCATCGCCAACCTCACGAGCGACGATGGCTGGCTCTCCCTGGTGGGTCTGCACTGGCTGAAGGAAGGAGACAACCGCTTCGGCTCGGGCCCGGACAATGACCTCATCTTCCCCGCCGGGACGCCGGAGCACATCGGCACGCTCACGGACAAGGGAGGCAAGGTGACGCTGAGCGTCCAACCGGGCGTCACCCTCACCCGGGGTGGCCAGCCCTTCACGGGAGGAGAACTGGGCGAAAGCGAGAGCGACAAGGACGTGCTCACACTGGGCACGCTGCGCTTCTACATCATCCGCCGAGGCGAGCGGCTCGGCGTCCGGGTGAAGGACTCGGAGGCGCAGGCGCGCAAGCAGTTCCATGGCATTCCCACCTGGCCGGTGAGCACGGCCTGGCGCATCGAGGGCCGCTTCGAACCGGCGACCACGCCGCAGAAGCTCTCGGTGCCCACGGTGCTCGGCACGGTGGAGGACATGACTTCACCGGGCACCATCCACTTCACGCTGAACGGTCAGGAGTACCGGTTGGATCCTGTGCAGGAGCCCGGAGAGAACCAGCTCTTCATCATCTTCGGGGACCTCACCAACCGCACCGATTCGTACGGAGCGGGACGCTTCCTGTACACGGACCTGCCGAAGGACGGGAAGGTGGTGCTGGACTTCAACCGGGCCTACAACCCACCGTGCGCCTTCTCTCCCTATGCGACTTGCCCGCTGCCGCCACCGCAGAACCGGCTGAAGCTGCGCGTGGAGGCCGGCGAGAAGCGCTACGGCGACCACTGAGTTGACGCCTGCCATCGACACGGGACTCGTAGCGGCACGGCTTGATGAAACCCGCTCCAGTCACCGCGCGAGGGACGTCAGCACCAGGTAGGACCTGTCAGGAAGCCGCGCCATGTCCCGTCCCCAGGCCCGGAGGAGACGTGACATGGCAACGCTGAACATCACCTACAACGGGCTGTCCTCGGACGTGCCCCTCGAGATGGATGGCCACGTGTCGGACGTGGATGTGCGGCGCATCGCCGTGGAGGTGGTGCGCTCGGGCGGGGTGCCGGGGTTGCACATCTCCAACCTGAGGGAGGACACCTTCAGCCACTACGTGGTGGACCGGTTCCGCGGACCTCGAGGCGAGGAGCGCATCTACCTGCGGCCCAAGGTGCCCTTCGGGGCGTGAGGAGGGCCCACCATGCGCATCGTCTTCTGCGGGGTGGGGGCCATCGGCTCCACGGCGGCGGTGCTGTGCCGAAACCTGGAGGCCACGCTCGTCTTCATCGACTTCGACCGGGTGGAGTCGAAGAACCTGCTGGCGCAGGCCTTCGTGAAGCCCTCGGTGGGGAAAAACAAGGCGGAGGCGCTGAAGCTGCAACTGCTCAACCTGCACGGGGTGAAGGCGGAGTCCTTCGGCGTGCGGGTGACGCGCGACAACGTGGCGGCGCTGTGCGGGAGCGCGGATCTGCTCATCGACTGCTTCGATAATCAGGCGAGCCGGGTGCTGCTGAGTGAGTTCGCACGGGGCGCGAGCAAGCCGCTGGTGCACGGGGCGCTGGCGGCGGACGGCACCTTCGGGTTGGTGCGCTGGGATGAGCGCTTCGTCCCGGACGCCGAGGACACCGAGGGCCAGGCCACGTGCGAGGGAGGAGCCCATCTGCCGCTCATCGGCCAGCTCGGCGCCACGCTCGCGCGGGTGGTACAGGACTTCGTGAAGCACGGCACCCGCCGCGATGCCATGGTGAGCCTCGTGGCGGTGACTCCTACTGCGACTTGAGCCGCGCTCCGGCGGAGCGCGGGCGCGCCTTGCTCACTCGCGCGAGGCCTCCTTCGAGCCGACGACGGTCAGGTTCATGCCGATCTGCACCGACAGCGGCTTGCCATCAACGGTGACGGTCGTCTTGCCGTTGATGTACCAGCCGAAGGAGCCGGTCGAGAACGCCTTCACCTCGGCGAGCATCTCCTGACCGTTGATCACCACCTTCAACGGCTCGGCCTTCTCTTGGAACTGCTGCAGCGTGACGGGGCAGGGGGACTTGGCCATGGGGTGCGCACCCTACCACCGGGACACCGGGCCGCGAAACATCACGAGCCTCCGGTGGAGTGCTACCTCGCCAGGGGTTTCGGCCCGAGCCGGCGCGCCGCGCGTCCGGTGAGCACGTCCGCGAGCGCCTCGTCGATGGGCAGGCCCGGGTGCCGCATCAGCCACATGAACTCGCCCGCCGGGTTCACCTCGAGGAAGACGTGTCGTCCCTCGGGCGTGACGATGAAGTCGAACGCGCCATAGTTGAGCCCCAGCGCATCCATCAACCCGAGCACCCGGGCCCGCACCGGCTCCGGCAGCGTGTAGGGCTTCCACGCCTCGACGAGCGCCGCTCCCTCGCGGCGCCAGTCCTCGCGCGCCTTCGGCAGCGCCTGCGAGTCGATGGCCGCCGCCATCACCCGCTCGCCCACCACCGTCACCCGCAGCTCCAGCTGCTTGGTCAACCGCTCCTGGAAGGTCATCGGACACAGGTCCAACCCCTCCAGGTCCTCCAGCTCCTTCGCGCCCAGCGGCGTCGTGAAGACCACCTGCTCCCGGCCCCGCTCGTCGTAGACGGCGAACGACGACATCATCTTCGTCACCACGCCACCGGGACAGCTCGCGGCGAAGGCCCGCACCGCCTCCGGGTCGTTGGTCATCAGCGTGCGGGGCACCTCCAGCCCCAACTGGTGCGCCAGCGCGAGCTGCAGCGGCTTGTGCTCCGCGCGCCGCACGGTCTCGAGCGAGTCCAGCTGGAACACCCCGAGCGCCGCCAGCATGCCGAACACCAGGCGCCGGCTCTCCTCCACCGAGGGCTTGCGCAGCTGGGGATCCAACTCCTTGGGGATGCGAGACCCCGTCGAGTTGCGGCGGTACCAGACCGCCGAGACCTCCGACAGCTCGAGCACGCCCGACGGGCCCGAGAGCCGCCCGCCGCCCCGCTCGTCGAGCGCGAGCTGGAGCTCGGTGGGGAACAGATCCGTGTCGAACCGGTAGACCCGCTCGCCGCGCGACTCGAGGGCGCGCGTCACGGCGCGCGGCGCCTCGTTGTCCATGGAGTGGGTGACGATGAGGATGGCCATGATGCTCCTGCGTGTGCCCCGTCAGGGAGTACCACCCTGGGACGCGAGCGCGTCGGCCAGGGCGGCGGCGATGGGCAGGCCGAGATCTCGCTCGAGCATGCCCCACTCGCCCCCGGGATTGACCTCGAGGAAGACGTGCCGTCCCTCGGGTGTGACAATGAAATCCGCGGCGCCGTACACCAGGCCCAGCGCCGCCACCAGGCGCACCAGGCGGGCCGCCACATCCTCCGGCAGCTCGCCCGGAGTCCACTGGCACTCGTCCGGCCGGGTGCGCCGCCAGTCCACCTGCCCCGCCGACGAGCCCGTGGCATTGATGGCACCCACCAGACAGCGCCCGCCCACCACGGCCACCCGGAGCTCACGCGCCTTGTCGATGCGCTCCTGGAACACCATGGGGCTGTAGCGCAACCCCTCCTCGAGCTCCTCGAGGTGCTCGGGACCGATCGCACTCGTGTACACGAAGGGCTGTCCCCCCGACATGGACTGGGTGAGAGGGGTGAGCATCTTGGCCACCATGTGGCCATGCACCTGCGCGAAGAAGGAGCGGACCCGGGCCGCGTCGTTGGTCACCAACGTCCGGGGCACCTCCAGACCCACCTCACGGGCCACGCGCAGCTGGCGCGGCTTGTTGCCGGCCACCGCATCCGCTCCGAGCGGGTTGATGAACCGGCAGCCCGCCGCCGCCAGCCCGTCGAGCACGCCCTCGAGCGCCGCCCTCGACTCCCGCACGCAGCTGTCGCGCCAGCCTGGCTCCAGCGACTCATCGAGCCGTGGCGGCACCACGCGGCGCAGCCACACCGACCGGACATCCTCTCCGCGCACATCACCGGCCGCTGTGCGCAGGAGCACCTCGCCCCCTTCGCCTCCCAGCGCCGACGTCAGCTCCAGTTCCGAGGGAAAACCATCCGTGTTGACGCGCAACGGACGAACCCCCCGCCCGGACAGTTCCTGAGCCACGCGGTCGACCGTGTAGTGGTCTCCACTGTGGGTCAGCAGCAGGACGATGTCGCGGGCGGGGGGCATGATGCGAAATGACGCACTGCGAGAATCACGCGCCGTGGGTTGTTAGATGCCCTCGGCCTCGTCCCCGTCAGAGGGGAACTTCTGGGTCTGCTCGGGAGGGTTGACGACGGAGGCCGTCGACTCATCAGAGTCGGAGGGGTACTTCAGGGTCGTCTGCGCAATACCGCCCGACACCTGCTCCAGCTCCTGCTCCTCCAGCAAACGCGCGAAGAACGGCTTCTTCATGTCCTTCTTCATCCCAGCCTCCAAGTAGATGTTTAGCGAGCCTGACCCAGCCAGGCGGTTGCACTCGCAACCGCAGCCACTATGGAAGTCGGCTAAGCAGGGAGGCAAGCCAAACCGTCTACACTGAAATATCAGTCTATCCATTGCGCAAAGCGCCGCCCCAATCATCACGCGGAGTGCGTCTTGGCTCGGTGTGTTCGCGGGGTTCCCGGTATGCTGCGGCCGCGTACAGAACCCGCCGCAATCTCATGGAGCGATGATGCCCACCACCCCACCCGCTCACCGACGTTCCTGGCGTCTCAAGGGCTCGTCGGATGAATACGAGGTCATCCGGGAGCTCGAGCTGGAAGAGGACGAAGTGGACCTGGTGGTCCCCGCCGAGCAACTCCAGAGACAATTCGACGCGTGGCTGAGGTACTCCTCCACCACCCTTCGCGAGATGCTCGGAGCGGTGGACCGGATGGTGCCCGCGACGCTGTCGCCCTTCGAGGAGGGCCGGCAGCTCAAGCGGCTGCTCGCCGAGGTGTTCCAGTCAGGCCGGCTCGTCGCGTTCCGCCGTGCGCCGAAGTTGCCCGGGTTGGGCTCCCTGGTGAAACCGGGACCCACCGTTCCCTCGGACGTCGTCGATGCGGCGATGCTGGTGCAGGAACCCCGTGCGGCCCAGGCCACTCCGGTGCGCAGCGTCAACGTGGAGGCGCAGGACAACTGCCTGACTTCCGCATCCCAGGACGGAACCCCGTTCTGCGAGGTGTGCGACAACATCAAACGCGGCATCACGACCTGACCGGTAGCGCCCCATGCCCCCTTCGCATGTCGAGAAGATCCTCCAGTGCGTGTGGCCGCCGCCCAAGGCGCGCAACCTCCTGGATGTGTATGTCCTCCTGGATTCCGCCCGGGACGAGTCCATCATCCCCACCCTTCAGGACACGGATTTGGAGGTGGACTGCCTCTTCTCCGGGGTGATGCCCGCGGAGCTGAGCCGCGCGGCCCCCTACCTGGTGAGGCTCAGGCGCTCGTCCCCCTTTACCCCCTGGCTGGCCGAGCACTCCTGGAGCAAGAGCTGGGGGGTGTACCTGCAGGCGACCGGCGACAGGGAAGCCGTCCGCAAGCACCTCCAGTCGCTGTTGCTGGTGCGCACCGAGCAGGGGAAGGAGCTCTTCTTCCGGTACTACGACCCGCGCGTCCTCCGGGTGTACCTGCCCACCTGCACCGCGCAGGAAGTCCAGCAGATGTTCGGACCAGTGCGGAGCTTCTTCGCCGAGGGCGAGGATGGAGCAAGCCTGGTGCAGTACGCCATGCGCGCGGCCGCGCAGCAGTTGTCGCCCCTGGAAGTGACGGTCCACCCGGTGGCCTGAGAACACCAGGAAACCGCTGGGAAAAAACACCAGAAAATACCGCGTCAGGATTCTCCAGGCGCGGCGTCTCTTCTCAGGGAAAGGAGCGGTGACGATGCTGACGACGATGAAGCCGAGCACGATGAATCCGAAGTATCCCCACAGCCATGCCGGTTTCGCCTCCGTGCGCATCAGTGCCTCGCCGGCTCCCACCTCGCAGTTGCGGTATCGCCAGTCTCCCGTCGTGAAGCGCGGCTTCCGCGGAACCTTCGACTGGCGCCCACACCCGGGCCTCTTCTGATGCTCCGCCTCCAGACGTGAGGCGGCGCGATGGAGGCCGGGTTCCCGAAAGGGTCCCGGCCTCTCGCATTTCCAGCCTCACCCATCTGGGGACGTAGAGCGTTACGGAGACGCGCCGGCCTGTAGAGCCGGAGCCATTGGCCCGCTGGGTTCGACTCCCAGCGTCCCCACTCGCAGTGCGCCGAATGCGGCTCTCTGACAACTGAATCGCAGTGGTGAAGCGCCGTCCGCCTGCACGCGGGGCGGCACACGCCTCCGTAGCTCACAGGTAGAGCACCCGCCTCTTAAGCGGGCGGCGAGGGTTCGAGTCCCTCCGGAGGTACTCACACGCGGGCGTCGTCCAGCGGCAGGACACCGGTCTCCCAAGCCGGAAACACGGGTTCGAATCCCGCCGCCCGCTTCATCTATTCATTCCGGGATCGTCCAACAGGCCGAGGATGGCGGGCTCTGACCCCGCAGATGCAGGTTCGAATCCTGCTCCCGGAGCAACACATTCCACAGTAGCTCAATGGAAGAGCAGGCGGCTGTTAACCGCCAGGTTGGGGGTTCGAATCCCTCCTGTGGAGCTTCATCGGGATGTAGCTCAGCCTGGACGAGAGCGCGTGCTTGGGGTGCACGAGGCCGTCGGTTCGAATCCGGCCATCCCGACTCTGTCTGTGAATGTCGTGGTTGTCTTTCCTGGGTGTAGCTCAACTTGGTGGAGCGCGCGGTTCGGGTCCGCGAGGCCGCAGGTTCAAATCCTGTCACCCAGATGTGTCATGTTGGCTGAAGGCAAAGGGTGAGCCACCGGTCTGTGAATCCGGTTCCAGAGGGTTCGAGTCCCTCCAGCCGACCTTGTATGGCTCCGTAGCTCAGGGGATGAGAGCACTCGGTTGCGAACCGAGAGGCCGCAGGTTCGATTCCTGCCGGAGCCACCATTTTCGCCTCCGTAGCTCAGGGGAGCAGAGCGCACGGTTCCGAACCGTGAGGCCGCAGGTTCAATTCCTGCCGGGGGCACAGTTTCGATGCGGAGTGGGACCGGGCGTCCCACCGGGCCTCATAAGCCTGGGCCGCAGGGTTCGACTCCCTGCTCCGCAACTCCTTCATGCCGTCCTGGCGTAGGTGGTCCGCGCGCCCGTTTGAAAAATGGGAGGACCAGGTTCGATTCCTGGGGTCGGCACTCGCAGCACTCGCAACACCTTCGCTCTCATAGGCCGCGCTCCGGGAGCAGCCTGGACTCCAAATCCGGGCGGGCGGGGTTCAACTCCTCGGCGGCCTGTCTCCTGCCCCTGTAGCTCAGTTGGTAGCAGCACCGGTTTCGTAAGCCGGGGGTCGTCGGTTCGAGCCCGACCGGGGGCACTCCTCTCACCTTCCCTTTGCACGCCGAGCCAGCTGGAGACGGCACTGGTCCCACACACCAGGTCTGCTGGGTTCGATCCCCAGGGCGTGTACTGCAACAGACTCCCCAACCCGTCCGCGTGGCCCAATTGGGAGAGGCGGCTGGCTCAAACCCAGCTCACGTGCGAGTTCGACTCTCGCCGCGGACATCTCCCCAATGAAGGACACCCCGAGTCATGGAGACGCTGGTCCTCAACCAGTCGTATGAGCCCGTGGCACGGATTTCCTGGCAGCGCGCGATGATGCTGCTGTGGCAGGGGAAGGTCGAGGTGGTCGAGGAGTATGACGACCGCCTCGTCCGCTCCGTCACCCTGGAGATCCGCATGCCCTCTGTCATCCGCTTCCTGCGCGGCGAGCGGCGCAAGGGACGCGGCATCAAGTTCAGCCGCGACAACGTGTACATGCGCGATGGCTGCAAGTGCCAGTACTGCGGCCGGAAGGTGTCGCGCCCCGAGGCCACGTACGACCACGTCGTGCCCCGGGCCCAGGGTGGCCGCACCACCTGGGAGAACATCGTGATCGCCTGCGTGCCCTGCAACCAGAAGAAGGGGGGGCGCACGCCCGTGCAGGCGGGGATGAAGCTGCTCTCCGCTCCGGCGAAGCCCCGGAAGCTCCCGGGCGCGGTGCAGCTGACCTTCGCCTACGACAAGGGCATGCCCGTGTCGTGGAAGAAGTTCCTCCGTGACGTCGCGTACTGGCACACGGAGCTGGAGTCGGATGAGTGAGCGGCGGGTACAGGGGAGCCGCCAGAGGTGGCTCCCCGGCCCTGCTCCTGAGAGGGAGCGGGTGCAGACGGAGGAGGCCAGAGGCTTCCTCCGGCCCGTACGCCCCGCGCGCCGGCAGGCGGGTGCTGCTGCCGGCACATCTGGAAGGTCGACGCCGGAGGCCCGGCGGCCCGCCTCGAAAGCGGTGCGGGCGCTGTCACGCGCTCGGGGTTCGAGTCCCTTGCCTTCCGCTCTGGAAATGTGAACTGGCGATGGCGCCAGGCCCCGTTGCTACCGGGTGCGGACCGGCTTCCGGTCTGGGGTTCGAGTCCTCCTCCTTCCGTTTCCCGCTGCCCGCTTCCCGACGGTGCCATGTGACCGCTGGACGGGTAAGCCCCGTGCACCCCCGCACCTAGTGTCCACCCCCCGGTCCGTCCATGCCGGGAGAGGGAAGGACACACGTATGCGTGACTCGAAGCTCGGACGCTGGAGGGTGCTCGGCCTCGTGCTCACCGCGCCCCTGTGGGGCTGCGCGGCTGAAGACGGGGACGGCCAGGACTCGGAGCGGGAGCGCATCGAGAAGGGGTTCACCCTCTCTCCCGTCTCCCTCAACCTGGAGGGCAAGGACCGCGACCTGGTGGGCCTGGGCAGCTACATCGTCAACGCGCAGGCCGCCTGCAATGACTGCCACACCAACCCACCCTTCGCCGAGGGAGGCAATCCCTTCCTGGGACAGCCGGAGAAGATCAACTCGGACCACTTCCTCGCCGGAGGCATGTCCTTCGGGCCCGGCATCGTCTCGCCCAACATCACCCCGGATGCCTCCGGCAATCCGGCCGGTGTGGACTTCACGGAGTTCGAGAGCCTCATGCGCACCGGCAAGGAGGAGGACGGCGGCATCCTCCAGGTGATGCCGTGGCCCATCTACAAGAACATGAGCGACCGCGAGCTGCGCGCCATCTACGAGTACCTGCGTGCCATCCCCCACGCCGAGCCCGCCCCCTGAGGGCGAACGTCGTGTGACGGTCATGTGAATCCGGGAAAGTTCGGAATCCACCAGATCCTCCGCCCGCTGACGCGGGGCGTAATGAACCCACATGCACACCGGGCGATTGGATGCGCGTTGCACACAACCCTCAACGCGGAGGACGCACATGGAGTGGCTCGAGTTCGGCCGTTGGTCTCCGGAGGTGAAGCAGCTCCTCGCGCACCAGGCGGCCCGCCTGAGCGCGACGGCCCGGCTCCCCGTTCCGCCAGCCCCGAGCCGTGAGAACGCCAGCGCCCGGGCCCGGAAGCTGGAGGCCCTGCTGCGGCAGACCCCGGCCTCCAACCCCTGGGGGCACCCGGCCGCGGAGTGCTGATCCGGGTTCCGGTGACCATGGCGGGCGCCAATCCCCGCAATCCGGGGCGCAAAGGCTCCGGCCCGGAAGGGTCGGGGTCCACCACTGCGTTTCAGCAAGTTAGAGTGCCCCCGCGCCCGGCGAGGCGTTCCCGACCATGGCCACCAGGAAGAGCGAGGACAACGAGCGGCTCATCGACCGAGACCTGACCGCGCTGGCGCGGGAGGGGAAACTCACGGCCGCGCATGGAGTGGACGGGCCCGTGATGGAGGTGCTCGGCCTCCTGTCGCGTGGAGGCAAGCACCCGCTGCTCTCCGGAGACCCGGGCGTGGGCAAGTCCGCCCTGGTGCAGGAGGTCGCGCGCCGCATCATCGAAGGCCGCGTGGACGCGGAGCTGGCCAACGCACGCATGGTGGAGGTGTCCGTCGCCAACATCCTGGCGCGCAGCACCCAGCGCCAGGCGGCGGAGACCTTCGAGGAGCTACTGGCCTGGCTCAGCAGGCACCCCTGCCCCATCGTCTACATTCGAGATCTGCCTGCGGTCATCGGCGGGCCGCTGGCTCCCGTGGCCTTCCGCGCCCTGCGCACCGGAGGCATCCGCTTCATCTTCGAGACCGAGCCCAAGCGCGTGCAGGAGCTGCTGCGCGCGGATGAGGCCTTCTCCGAGCGCCTCCACCTCGTGCCCCTCCACGAGCCTCCCGCCGAGCGGGCCCGGTGGATATTGGGCCGCGTGGCCGAGGAGCTGGAGCGCGAGCTGCACCTGCCCATCGACCCGGCGGCGTGCGACCTGACGCTGCGGCTGGCCTCCAAGTTCCTGCTCGCCCAGAGGCTGCCGCGCAAGGCGATCGAGCTGCTCAAGGAGACGGCCGCGGAGGCCGCGGGCGGAGCCAAGGACCGCGTGGGCCCCGAGGACGTCCTCACCCGCTTCTGCGCCACCACCCGGCTGCCGCGCTTCGTCGTGGACGACGCGATGGCGTTGGACCTGGAGGAGACCGAGCGCTTCTTCGGCGAGCGGCTGCTCGGGCAGACGGACGCGGTACAGGCCGTGCTGCGCTCGGTGGCGCTGCTCAAGGCGGGGTTGAACGATCCGCGCCGGCCGCTGGGCGTGTTCCTCTTCGCCGGCCCCACCGGCGTAGGCAAGACGCAGCTCGCCAAGCTGTTGGCCGAGTACCTCTTCGGCTCGCAGGACAGGCTCGTCCGCCTCAACATGGCGGACTTCCCCAACGACGGTGACGAGAGCGTGCCCTTCGGCGCCTCGTGGGCTCCCGCAATCGAGACGAAGCGCGGCGAGCTGACGGCACTGCTGGAGGGGAAGGTGTTCACCGTGCTGCTGCTCGACGAGTTCGAGAAGGCCGCGCGCAGTGTGCACGACCGCTTCCTGCAGCTCTTCGACGAGGGCACCTTCGTGAACGGCGCGGGAGAGACGATCTCCTGCAACAACACCGTCATCGTGGCCACGTCCAACGTGGGCGCCGAGGTGTACCGGGAGCCAGCCATCGGCTTCATGGGTTCGCGCCGCCCCGAGGAGCTCATCACCGAGGTGGACCGGCGCATCGCCGAGGCCTTCCGCCCCGAGTTCCTCAACCGCTTCGACGCCATCTGCCACTTCCAGCCGCTGACGAAGGTGGAGATCCGCAAGATCGCCCAGCGCGAGGTGGGCCGGGTGCTCGAGCGCGAGGGTATTCGCGCCCGCGGGCTGGACGTGGAGGTGACGCCAGGGGTGGTGGACCTGCTCGTGGAGCGGGGGTACTCGCCGCAGTTCGGCGCGCGCTACCTGCAGCGTGAAATCGAGAAGACGCTGACCGCGGCGCTGGCAGTGGAGATCGCCCGGCGGCCGCTGCCACCGGGGTCGCCGGTGCGGGTGGAGATCCGGCCCGGAGGCAAGGTGGTGGCGGTGGCCGAGCTCGCGCCGCGCCCTCGCGAGGAGACGGCACAGCTCGCGCTGCCCACGGAAAAGTCGGTGTCCGCGGTGAAGCGGCGGTTGGACAAGAAGTCGCTGCTCAACGAGATGGACCGGCTCGTGGGACGGGCACGGGCGCTGTCGGTGTCGGCCAACCGGCCGAGGCTGGAGGAGCGGCGCACGGAGTTGCTCGCGGAGACCCAGGCACCCAACCTGTGGGACGACCCGCAGCGCGCGGCGTCGACGCTGAGGGCCTTCCGGCAGGTGGAGGCACAGCTCAACGAGCTGGATCGGCTGGAGGAGCGGGCTACCTTCGCGCGGCGGCTGGTGCGCGAGGCGAAGGGAGAGGCGCAGCTCGCGTCCGCGGCGAAGCAGGTGGAGGACGTCGCCCGCGAGGTGCAGATGGCCGAGGCACTGGGCGCCGCGGGGGCAACGGACCACGGCGACGAAGCGCTGGTGGACATCTGCGCGAGCGAGACGGGCGAAGGGCAGGACGCCTGGGTGCAGGAGCTGGCGTCCATGTACCTGGGCTGGGCGGAGCGGCGCGGCTACGAGGCCATGGCGGTGGCGGAGGCGGAGGAGCCCTTCCGGGTGGTGGTGCGGATTGCCGGACCCGGGGCCTACGGCTACCTGGCGGGCGAGGCGGGCCTGCACCGGCGCATCGAGGAAGAGAAGCGCCAGCGAGCCTACGTGCGCGTGCACCGGGGCGGTCCGCTGGAGGACGAGGTGAGCCTGGACGTGGACGGCCGCGAGGTGAAGCGGCACGAGGGCACCTACCTCGCGCGGGTGAAGACGGAAGTGACGGTGCGGGACGAGACGTCGGGCCGGATGATGACGCTGGCGGGCGCGGGCGAGCTGGGCGAGATGAAGGACATCGCCTCACGGGTGGTGAAGGGCCAGGGCGGCAGCCACACGGCGGACGAGGCCCGGCGCTACCACCTGGGCCGGGGCGCTCGGGTGGAGGACCCGCGCACCGGTGCCGGCACACCGCGCGTGAAGGACGTGCTGCGCGGCGAGCTGGATGTCTTCATCGCCGCGTGGATCTCCCGTCCGCCCACCACGGGTCCCACCTCCGCTGTGAGCTGATTCGCACGATGCGGACCCTCCGGGCCCACTTTCGAGCAACTGGTCCGACCACAGGGTTGGTCAGAACAGATAGGGAGTGGCGGCCGAGCGAGGAAGCCCCCAGTCTTGGCAGAGAGAAGGGCATTCGCCATGCCCTCCAGCCGCTCAGGCTCAATCCGCTGTTCCGACCAACCCTGCCATCGAACCAGTTCATGCAAAGTGTGGCCGGAGAGCGGCTGGCCTTGAAGGTCATGGCGCAGCCCATGAATGGGCTTGCTTCGGATGGCTTAGGATGAAGGGCATGAGATTTCCCTGGAGATGGATGGGCGCGCTGGTGGTTCTGACCGTGCTCGGTGGCTGCCGCACCGTCCCCGTCCAGGTGTCTCCCCAGGCCCCGGAGCTGCGCTTCAGTGGCCGCGTGGACCGGGGAGACCCGCAGGGGCCTCGGCTCTCGTGGGGCGGCACGTCCCTCACCGTGCGCTTCACCGGCACCTCCCTCGGCCTGCGCCTGCTCGACATGCCCAAGGTCCAGGAGTACGCCCCCAACCGCTTCCGCTTCAGCGTGGACGGGGGTCCCTTCCGCGATCTCTACGTGGGTGAGGGACGTCTGCTCTACCGCGTCGCCGAAGGTCTCCCCGAAGGTGTGCACGTGCTGCGCCTGGAGAAGGAGACCGAGTCCGTCGTCGGAGAGACCCAGTTCCTCGGGCTCGAGCTGGACCCGGGCGCCCGGCTGCTACCCGCGCCTCCGGGGCTCTCGCGCCGCATCGAGTTCGTCGGCGACTCGGGCCTCACCGGCTTCGGTGTCGAGGGCAAGAACGAGCTGTGCACCTTCAACGCCGAGACCCAGCGCAACTCCCTCACCTGGGCCTCCCTCACCGCTCAGGCCCTCGGTGCCGAGGCCTCCTTCATCGCCTTCTCCGGCAAGGGCGTGGCCGTCAATTACTCCAACGACCCCACCCCCACCCTGCCCCGGCTCTACGAGCGCGCCCTCCCCTATCGAGAGGACAGCCGCTGGAACTTCAAGTCCTGGGTGCCCGACGCGGTCGTCATCCAGCTCGGCTCCAATGACTTCTGGAAGGAGCATCCCGGCGAGGAGCGCTTCCGCGGTGCATACCGCGCCCTCGTGGACGACATCCGCGGCCGCTACCCCGGCGCCCATATCGTCTGCGTCCTGAGCGGCAGCATCACCGACGCCTACCCCAAGGACCTCAACGCGCGCACCCACGCCCGTGCCCTCATCTCCGGCGTCGTGGAGGCCCTTCGTCAGGCCGGCGATGCCCGCGTGCACTTCGTCGAAGTCCCTCCCCGCCTCGAGGACGAGGGCCTGGGCTGTTCCTGGCACCCCAGCCGCAAGACGCACCAGCGCGTGTCCGAGCAGATGATTCCCCTGCTGCGCGAGGTCCTCGGCTGGAAGTAACCCCGGGCCTCACGGCTTCGGTTGCGCGGGAGTCGTCGCGGGAGGCGTGGCCGGAGATGCACCCGGTGACAGCAGTGCATCGCACATACTCGCGGGCAGCCACTGGCGCATGCAGGCCTCGCGGGCGAGCGGCTCACGGAACTGCCAGAGCAGCGCGAGGAGGATGGCGAGCACGATGCCCACCCAGACTCCCGGCGAGCGCCGCTCCTCCTCGTCGTCCTCACGCACCTTCACGAGGACCGAGCGCAGCGCGTCCGTCCTGTCCACGGTGGCGTGCTTCGGCAGCCTTGGCCTCCGCGTGACGAGCGCCGCCAGCTCTCTGGTGAGGTTCAGCCTGTCATTGAGTGCCCAGCCCGAGCCCTCCAGCAGCAGCGCCAGGTTGCGCTTGCGCAGCTTGAGCCATCCCAACAGGCCCGACGGCAGCATCACCGCGGCGGTGACGATGATGGCCGCCGAGATGACATCCAGGAGCGTGAGTGACTTCACCTGCGCCACGATGAAGGCGAGCGACGTGCCCACCGCCGCGAACGCGATGCCTGTCGCCGCGATGAAGCCTCCCGGTCCCGCCGCTGGTGCCGGAGGTGCCGGAGATGCCGCGGGCGTGGCCGGAGCCGGTGTGGCCGGCGCCGTCACCGCGGTGGTGGCGACCCCAGTGCCGTGCGTGTAGCTCTTCTCCAGCGACTCATCGAGCGCCTTCTCCCCGGCCGCCGCCATCCCTTCAATCTTCTTGGAGATGAACTGGCCGATCCGCTCGAAGGGCATCGTCATCGCTTCCCACAGCGACACGGGCTGGCGGATGATCTGCGTCACCACGGCGTCGTACTCGCGGCCCTCCACGTCGTAGAACACGCCCCGCTTGCCCACCACCAGGTTGCCACTCCGGCCCCGCGTGACGGGCACGGCCACCTCGTAGCTCTCGCCGCCCTCCTTCGCCAGCACCTGGACATAGAGCGTGCAGGTGGTGCCCTGGCCCGTCAGCGCGGCATGCGCGGCGCGGTTCGTCACCAGCACCGACAGCCTGTACCGGCGGCCCCCGAGTATCAGCGTCCCCTTCTCCATCAGCGCGCGCCGCTTCGTCTGGTACAGGTCCGGCATGCTGATGAAGTTGTTGGCGAACGTCAGCAGCCACCGCTGGTAGAGAATCAACCGCTCCAGCTCGTCCACCGCGTCCAGCTTGTCCTTCAGCGCCAGGTCCGCCCGGCTCGCCGCCTCGAGGGCATCCAGCTCCGGCTCGGGAATGGCCGCCAGCGCGTCCACCAGCCCATGCAGGGGACTCGCGTCGAGCCGCGCCTGCCACGCCAGGATGGCATCGGCCTTCGTGCACAGCTCGCGCCACGTGGCGTCCGCGAGCGTCGCCATGTCCCCCGTGATGGGCACGGCCACGTCCCGCTTGAAGGCATCGAGCTTCTCGAACGCCGGGCCCCGGTACAGCCGGGACCAGCGCAGCGCCCCCCCGGGCTCGGGAGGCGCCACCGGCAGCTCCGACACCACCCGCGCGAACGCCTCGGTATCACCGAGCGTCCCCTGCAACCGGCCCGCCTCCAGCTTGAGACTCGCGATCGCCTCGGGTTGGGCCGCGACCAGCCGGCACTGCAGGAAGTACGTGTCCAGCACCGGCCGCACCTCCTGGATGCGCCGGGCACGCTCCACGCTCTGCCCTCCCCACACCAGCACCGACTCCTTCCCGGACAGGTGCGCCAGCACCGCGCGCCGCTCCTCCCGGAAACGCTGGAGCATGGGCACGTCCACGCCCGCCTGCCCCGCGCGGTTCTTCACCTCGGGGAAGCTGGCCATCATCTTCACCGCCAGGGGCCTCAGCGGCTCGGGCAGGAAGGCCGGAGCGACGATGCCATCCCCGTTCTGCCCCGCCTCGCGAAGGGCCTTCTCGCTGGCGCGCACCTGCTCCAGCGAGATGCGCGTCCGCTCCGGGGCCTTCAGCGTCTCCAGCAGGATGCCCGCCACGTCCCGCAGCTTCGCCCCTTCCTCGGAGAGCGCGTCCAACATGAGCACGTCGCTCGCCGCGTCCGTGCCCTGGTGGGACTTCAGCAGCTTCGCCGTGTGCTCCACGGCGGCGCGCAGTTCGGCGACCCGGATGCGCCCGTTCTTGTCGGCGTCGACGAACTCCAGGAAACGCCGGTCACAGTTGAGCCCCTCGAGCGGGCAGGCGGTGGCCAGCCATTGGGTCTCGGGGATGCGGATCGCCTCCGTGAGCACTTCGAACGAGGGAATGGAGACCTGGAGCGAGCCGCCATAGCGGCGGTATACGAGCGGGCGCGACATGCGGCGCAAGAGAGCACAACCCCCCGCCCGGTGTCCGTCCTTCCGAGCACATCCTGGCCCCAGCGAACGCGGGTCCGGCTGACAGTCCACACGCCTGCCTGCTCACTCCAGGCCTCGACCTGCTTGCATCCGGCCTCCCAGCGGGGCATGTCAGGGGTGTGAGCCAGCTAGAGCAGACGCACCCGGGGTCCAGCGACGTGGGTCCGGCCCAGCAGAAGGCCATCTTCCGCGCCTACACGGAGCAGCAGCGCTCCCGCTTCAACCGCCGCGCGCTCCTCCTCTACCCCGCGGCGCTGGCGCTCATCATCGGGCTCGGCATCTGGACCGTGAAGTTCGAGCCGGAGGCCACCCCCTACCGCGTGGACACGGCCTGGGGCCTGCGCACGGTGGTCAAGGGAATGTCGCCCCAGCAGGTCTCCGGCATCCTCGGCCAGCCCACCAGCAAGGAGCGCCGCGGCAACCTGGAGTGCTACCAGTACGGGCGTCCCAGCATCAAGGTGGAGAGCTTCGTCCTGCACGTCGTCTGCTACGAGGATGGCAAGCTCCGCGAGGTGAGCGAGAAGCACTACAACTCGTGGGTCGTCACGCAGGATGGAGCCATCTCCCCCGCTCCACTCGAGGTCGAGGAGGCCGCCCCTCCGGCGCCCCCGGCTCCTCCCAGCGCGCCGAACGTCGCGGGCAAGCTCGAGTAGTCCGCGCACTCCGCCCGCCCATCCATCCCCTGGCATGCGAGGATGCCGCCCTCCGTCCATCCGGGGGCGAGGTGTCATGCGCTGGATCCACTCGGTGCTCTTCTGGTTGTTCCTCCTGGCGAGCTCCATCGTCCTGTTCTTCGTGGGGCTCGTCGTCTTCCTGGCGACGTGGCCCTTCGACCGCAATCGCCGGGTGCTGCACCTGTTCTCCAGTGGCTGGGCGCAGCTCTACTTCTGGGTGAACCCCGGCTGGCACCTGCGCATCCTGGGCCGCGAGCGCCTTCCCTGGCACGGGCCCGCGGTGCTGGTGTCCAACCACCAATCCCTGGGGGACATCCTCGTACTCTTTGGCCTCTACCGGCCCTTCAAGTGGGTCGCCAAGGCCAGCGTCTTCAAGGTGCCCCTTCTCGGCTGGAACATGTACCTCAACGGCTATGTGGGGTTGGTGCGCGGGGACAAGGAGAGCATCGCGAAGATGATGGCCGACTGCGAGCGCTGGCTGGACCGGGGCGTCCCGGTGCTCCTCTTCCCCGAGGGCACGCGCTCGCCCGACAACCAGCTCCTGCCCTTCAAGGACGGCGCCTTCCGCCTGGCCCTGTCCAAGGGCTGCCCGGTGATTCCCATCGTGCTCACCGGCACGGGGGATACCCTGCCCAAGCACGGGCTGATGCTCAGGCGGCAGGCCCACTGCGAGGTGCGCGTCCTCGAGCCGGTGGACTCGCGGGCCTTCTCCGACGTGGCCACGCTGCGCGACCACGTGCGCGACCTCATGGCCCGGGAGAAGTCCCGCCTCGACGCCGAGGTGGCCACGGAGCTCCAGGCCGTCTAGTTCGCGCCGGCCGGGTGCACCTCTCGCGCCTGGGTCGCATGCCGGGGGAGCCGCACGATGAAGGTGGTGCCCTCTTCCTCGCTGGAGCGCACGGAACAGGTGCCTCCGTGCCCGCGGACGATCTGCTCGACGATGTAGAGGCCCAGCCCCAGGCCCGAGGCCGGGTGGGGACTGTCCCGCGCGAGCCTCCGGAAGGGCTCGAAGATGGTGGCGAGCCGCTCGGCCGGAATGGGGAGTCCGGCGTTGCTCACCTCCAGGACGACGCTCTCCCCCTCGTCGCGCAGCGTGATGCGCACGGGGGTCTCCTCGGAGCTGTAGTCGAGCGCGTTCTTCCCCAGGTTGCCAATCACCTGGGCGAGCCGGTCCGGATCCCAATCCCCGAGGAAGTCACCCGCCGCCACCAGCCGCAGCTCGCGTCCGGGGTGGCCCGCCTCCAGCTCCTCCAGCACGTGCCGGACGAGGTGCCGCAGGTTCATCTGCTGGGGTGAGACGGGAATGCCACCGCCCAGCCGCCCGCGCGTGAAGTCCAGCAGCTCGCCGATCATCCGCGCCATGCGCTCGGCGCTCGTGACGATGCGGCGCACGGCCTTGAGGTGGCGCGAGGGCAGATCGTCGGAGCACATCAACGCGTTGGCCGACAGGAGGATGGCGTTGAGCGGGTTGCGCAAGTCATGCGAGACGATGCCCAGAAAGCGCTCGCGGAACTCCGCCGCCCGGAGCAGCTCCTCCTCGGTGCGCTGGCGCTCGGAGATGTCCACCACCACCGCGCCCACCCACCGCACCAAGCCCTGGTTGTCCCGCACCGGGTAGGTGCTCACCAGGAAGTGGTGGGGCCGGCCCTCGTCCGCCGCCGAGGAGAAGGTCAGCTCCGTGTCCCAGATGGGCTCGCCCGTCTGGAAGACCCAATGCAGCAGGGGCTCCACGGCGCCGGCCTCCTCCTCGGAGAGCACCTCCCGCACGGAGCGCCCCAACACCTGCTCGACGGACATGCCATGGACGTCCGCGAGCGTGCGGTTGATGCGCACGTAGCGCAGCTCCCGGTCCACGAAGGACAGGCCGATGGGCGCGGTGGACAGCAACGAGTCCAACAGCGCGAGCGTCTCGGACTGCTCCACCTCGTGTTGGAGCCGCTCCGCCTCGTCGCGGGCGGCGAGCCGGGTCTGCACCAGCAGCGCCGTGGCCCGGCCCACCATCGCCCGGAAGAGGAGCTTGTCCTCGTTGGAGAACTCGAAGGCGGTGGTGCTGCCCATGAAGGCCACGCCCAGCACCTCGTCCCCCGCGATGAGCGGTGCCCCATAGAGGGCGCGCGTGCCCCGCTCCCGCGCGGCCGCCGAGCGCATCTCCAGCGGACGCCGCTCCGCGGCAATCCTTCCAGCGAAGCCCTCGCCCACCTCCTTCTCCAGGCCCACCCAGGCACGCACCCGGAGCAGGTCCCCCTCGCGCAACAGCAGCGTGGCGGTGTCCACCGACTCGGTCGTCTCCAGCACCACGCGCAGCAGCCGCTCCAGGGAGACGTCCAGGTCCTCCGTGCCGAGCGCTGCCTCGGAGATGCGCTCCAACGCCACCAACGTGCGCTCGCGCGCCCGCGCATAGCGCGAGACGGTGGTGCACACGGCCTCGTCGAACAGCTGGTTGAAGCGCTCCACCTCCCGCAACATCATCTCCCCGTCCGCCGCTCCGCGGCTTCCCACGTACCGGCCGTAGAGCCGCAAGACGCACGTGCGCAGCAGGGCGTACTCGTTCGTCACCTGCTCCAGGTCCATTTCCACGTCCAGCCGCTGCAGCGCATGGAGTTCCGGCAACTCCTCCAACGAGCCCCGCTCGCCGGTGTGGACCTCCTCCACCATGTCCGCCACCCGCCCCAGCAACTGTGGCAGATGGTCCAACAGCCAGGGGGGCGAGAGCTGCCGGGTACAGGGAATCCGCCGCACCGCGCGCTCCCACTCCTCCAGGATCAGCGGGCGCTGCGTCCGGAGGAAATCACAGAGACGGATACGCTCATCGGCTTCGGCCGTTGGCTCATGCGTGGCCATGACCCAAGGATGTGAACGCTCCCCCTGTACCGGAGGCTGAAACCCACACGTTCTGGAAGCCTTCCCGCCCGCCAGGCAGCCGGCTTCATCGGGTGCCCCACCGGCCGCTAGGGATTCCGGGGAAACGGAACCCACTGCCTCCGGGTCCAGAGCCCCTGCCGCATGGCGGCCACTGTCCGCGCGCAGCATCCAGCACCGGACGTCCATGGGGCGCCGGGCGCCAGGCGTCCTGAGCAGCCGCGAAGCACCCGCTCCACCTTGCGCCGCGCTTTCACCCGGAATCGGGGTTCCTCCCGATTCCAGAGACCGGAGCGTGCGCCATGCGTATCGAAGCTCACAGGGCCCTCGCCTGCCTGCTACTGCTGTGGGGCTGCGCGGAAGTGGAGACCCGGGAACCACCGCCGACACGACAGGAGGCGGCGGCCTCGGCGGTGCCCGCCCGCTTCACGGACACGACGGTCGTCGATGGACTCGACAGCGCCACCTCCATGGCCATCGCGCCAGACGGGCGCATCTTCGTCTGCGAGCAGGAGGGCCGGCTCCGGATCATCCAGGACGGAACGCTGCTGTCCGAGCCCTTCCTGTCGGTAGCGACGGACCCGCATGGGGAGCGGGGCCTGCTCAGCGTGGCCTTTGATCCCGACTTCCCCCAGCAGCCCTACGTCTACGTCTATTACACGGCGACCACGCCCCGGAAGCACAACCGCGTCAGCCGCTTCACCGCGAGCGGCAACAAGGCCGTGGCGGGCAGCGAGCGCATCCTGCTCGAGCTCGAGCCGCTGGACGCTTCCAACCACAACGGGGGGGGCCTCCATTTCGGGCTCGACGGCAAGCTCTACGTGTCCGTGGGGGACAACGCGGAATCATCGAACGCGCCGAGGCTCGACACACTGATGGGCAAAGTGCTGCGGCTGGGGAAGGACGGCTCCATTCCCACGGACAATCCGTTCTACACGCGCACCACGGGCCTCAACCGCGCCATCTGGGCCATCGGACTGCGCAACCCCTTCAGCTTCTCCGTGCAGCCAGGCACCGGCCGCATCTTCATCAACGACGTCGGCCAGAGCAAATGGGAGGAGATCAACGAGGGCATCGCCGGGTCCGACTACGGCTGGCCCGACACCGAGGGCCCCACGACGAATCCACGCTACCGCGCCCCGCTGTTCGCCTATGGGCACGGCTCGGGAACCGGCAAGGGCTGCGCCATCTCCGCGGGCACCTTCTACAACCCACCGCGCGCCCAGTTCCCCGCCGAGTACACGGGACTCTACTTCTTCGCCGACTACTGCAACGGGTGGATCCGCACGTACGACCCGGATGATGGCACCGTGGCCGTCTTCGCGACGGGGATGCAGGCGCTGGTGGACCTCGATGTCGGGCCGGACGGAAGCCTCTACTACCTGGACCGCCAGGAGGACGAGGTGCACCGCATCCGCTACACGGCGCCGAGCGAGGCCCCCACCCTCGCGACCCAACCCGAGAGCCTGACGGTGCTGGCCGGCCAGTCCGCGACCTTCTCGGTGAGCGCCAGCGGGACGCCGCCCCTGAGCTACCAGTGGCAGCGCAATGGCACCAACCTGCCGGGACAGACGTCCCCGAGCCTCACCCTGACGTCGGTGGGGCTCACGGACTCGGGCGCCCGCTTCCGGGTACGCGTGTCCAACGCCTACGGCTCGGTGCTGAGCAACGAGGCCGTGCTCACCGTGAAGAGCGGCACCCCGCCCGTCGCGACGATCGTCTCGCCGCCGGAGGGGACGCTCTACAGCGCCGGAGACGTCATCACCTACGTGGGTACGGGCACGGACGCCGAGGACGGAACGCTGCCGGCCAGCGCCTTCACCTGGCGCGTGGACTTCCACCACGATACGCACCTGCATCCCTTCATCCCATCCACGAGCGGAGTGAAGAGCGGGAAGTTCACCGTGCCGGACCGGGGCGAGACATCCGCGAACGTGTGGTACCGCATCCACCTGCAGGTGGTGGACTCCAGCGGGGCCACCCACGAGGTCTTCCGGGACGTGCACCCCCGGACGGTGACGCTGCACGTGGACACGGACCCAGTGGGGCTCCAGGTGACGCTGGATGGGCAACCCCAGACCACGCCGTGGGAGGTAGAGAGCGTGGTGGGCGTGGTGCGCGCGCTCGGAGCGGTGTCGCCCCAGGTGAAGGATGGGACGACGTACCTCTTCGACCACTGGTCGGACGGCGGGAGCGCGACACATGAGATCCCCACCCCCACGGTGGACACGAGCTACACCGCGGTGTTCCGGGCCCAGGGCCAGGGCTCCAGCGGCCTACAGGCCGAGTACTTCGACAACCCCGACTTCACGAGCCTGAAACTGGAGCGGGTGGACCCCACCGTGGACTTCCGCTGGGATGACGGCGCTCCGGCGCCAGGCGTGGACAAGGACACCTTCTCCGTGCGCTGGAGCGGGAGCGTGGTGCCCCGGTACTCGGAGACGTACACCTTCTATACGCAGACCAACGACGGGGTGCGCCTCTGGGTGGATGGGAAGCTCCTCATCGACGACTGGTCCATCCACTCCACCACCGAGAACCATGGCACCCTCACGCTCCAGGCCGGGCGCGCCTACAGCCTCCGGATGGAGTTCTACGAGAACCTGGGCCTGGCCACCGCGCGGCTGCTCTGGTCGAGCCCCAGCCAGCGCAAGGAGATCATCCCCCAGGAACAGCTCCGGCCGACGCCTCCCTAGCCGCGCACCGGGCGGACGGGCATCAAGGGCATTGATTCGCGCCCGGGATTGCGGCACCAAGCGCCATTCCCATCGCCGCGAGGTTCCGCCATTCCCAGCACGCACCTGACCTTCCCGTCCGCCGAGGCCCACCGGAACTGGCTGGAGAGCCAGTCCACCCTGCCGCGCGGCTTCCGCGTCGGGCGCACGCGCCTGGAGTTCATGCCCGCCGAGGTGGCCAAGCCGGCGAAGATGAACCTGACACTCATCGTGCTCGACGAGCCGACCCCGGCGTTCGCGGCGGTGTTCACGAAGAACGCCTTCCCGGGAGCGCCGGTGCTCATCGGCCGCGACCGGCTGGGAGAGCCCACGCTGGGCGCGGTGGTGGTGAACAACAAGGTGAGCAACGTGTGCGCGCCCGGAGGCGTCGAGGCCTCCGAGCGGCTGTGCGCGGCGGTAGCCGGAACGCTGGGGCTGAACCCCAGGCAGGTGCTGCCCTGCTCGACGGGCGTCATCGGCTGGCGGCTGCCGGTGGACGCGATGGTGGGGGCGGTCCCCCAGGCGGTGTCCACGCTCGAGGCCGGGTCGGTGCTGCCCGCCGCCGAGGGCATCATGACGACCGACCTGTACCCCAAGGTCCGCCGGGTCCGGGTGGGAGACGGGAGCATCGTGGGCATCGCCAAGGGGGCGGGGATGATCGAGCCCAACCTGGCCACCATGCTCGTCTTCCTGATGACGGACGTGGACGTGCCGCGCGAGGCCCTGCGCACGGCGCTGCGCTCGGTGGCCGCGAAGACGTTCGGCTGCATCAGCGTGGACAGTGACACGAGCACCTCGGACACGGTGGCGCTGCTGTCCTCGAGGAAGGTGCCCTGCCCGGACCTCGGTGCGTTCGAGGCCGCGCTGGAGCAGGTGTGCGCCGACCTGGCCGAGGACATCGTGCGCAACGGCGAGGGCGTGCACCACGTCATGCGCGTGCGGGTGCACGGGGCACCGAGCGAGGAGGTGGCACGGGGCATCGGCAAGTCGGTGGTGAACTCGCCGCTGTTCCAGTGCGCGGTGAACGGGAACGACCCGAACGTGGGCCGGCTGGTGGCGGCCATTGGCAAGTACGTGGGGGCGCACCACCCCGAGGTGGACCTGTCACACAGCACCCTGCGCATGGGGGGCCGGATCATCCTCGAGCACGGCGCCTTCCGGCTCGACAACGAGACGGAGAAGGCCCTGGTGGCGCACATGAAGGGCGCGGAGCTCTACACCAGCGTGCCGCCCGCGGACGGGCTCACCTTCCGCCCGCCGGTGACGTTCCCTCCGCATGAGCAGTCGGTGGAGATCGACGTGGACCTCGGACGGGGCCCGGCGGCCTGCACGGTGCTCGGCGCGGACCGGAGCCACGAGTACATCAGCGAGAACGCGGACTACCGCAGCTGAGAGCAGGCGGGCCCCGCGCACGCGCATCCCGGTGACGGCAGGTGTCATGCTACGCTGCCTGACTCGGGAGGTAGCGCGCATGCAACAAGCGTCAGAGGGGTCCACGGAGCGGCGGCAGGCCATCGCCCGGTGGCAGCGGCGAAGGTTGCTCCAGCGGCTGGGCAGGGAAGGCGCGCAGTACGAGTTCCTGCCCAGGGTGGGAGAATCGGTGGGCGGCTTCCTGCTGGAGGCGCGGCTGGGGGCGGGCAGCTATGGCACCGTGTTCCGGGCGCGGCGCGGGGACAAGCTGTACGCGCTGAAGCTGCTCTACCTGCCCCACGCGGGGCGGTGGGCCTGGCGGGAGTTGGAGGTGTTGCTGCGGCTGCACCACGCGCGCCTGGTGGTAGTGGAGAGCCATGGCCACTACTACCACCACCCGGAAGTCGGGCCGCTCTTCCTCTACATCGTCACGGACTTCGTGCCCGGGCTGCCCATGGACAAGTACGTGGAGCGCCACAACCCGGCGGCCCTGTGGGCGGCTCGGGCGGCGCTGTCGCTGGCGGCGCAGTTGAAGGTGGCGCACTCGGTGGGGGTGGTGCACCGGGACATCAAAGATGACAACGCGGTGGTGGGGGAGGACGGGAAAGCGGTGCTGGTGGACTACGGGGTGGGCACGTTTCCGGGGGCGCTCAAGGTGTCCGGGAGGCGGTTGCCCAACACGCCGCTGTACCGCGCCCCGGAGGCCTGGCGATTCCGGAAGGAGGGGCCGTCTGGCGAGGACTACGTGGCGAGCGCGCGAGACGACTTGTGGGCGTTGGGCGTGCTGCTCTACTGGCTGCTCACAGGCACCTGGCCCTTCTACGGCAGGCGGGAGGAGGAACTGGTGGAGGCGGTGCTCAACAGTGCGCCGGTGCCGCCGCACGAGCGCAACCCGCGCGTGCCCCGGGCGCTCTCGGACATCTGCCTGCGCATGTTGGAGAAGGCCCCCGAGGCGCGCTACCCGAACGCCCAGGCGGTGTGCGAGGCATTGGAGGCCGCGCTCACGGGGGCGGACGCGGGCTGGGAGGTGCCGCTGTGCGAGGAGTGGGCCCCGGATAACGCCACCACGCGGCTGGTGGGTGGGCTGGTGGCGGTGGATGCTGAAACACTGGAGCGGGTGATGGCGCGCAACCGCCGCATCTCGGCCTACGAGCGCGAGCACCCCCGGCGCGGCAAGCCCGAGCCCACGGAGCCCGGTGGCCCCGGGCAAATGCCCCTGGGGGACGAGCCGCTCCTGGAGGAAGCGCAGGCGCTGTCCTCGGTGGATGAGGCTTTGATGGAGGGTGGGGCCGCCCTACCGCTCACGACGGGTGAGGCGGTGGCGCAAGCGGTGGCCGATCAAGTGCCGCAGCGAGTGCGCGCAGTATGGGGTGGCGCGCTGGTGCTGGGAGTGGTGGCCCTGGCTTCCGCCGTGTTTCTGTACTCCACGCCCGCTTCGTCTCCGGGGGACGCTCCCTCTCCGGGAGCCGCCGTGCCCGTGCTGTCGGCCACACCCGCCTCGGTGGTGGCGTGGGCGCTGTCCGGCCAGGAAGTGGCGCCCGCGTGGTGTCCGCTGGAAGGTGCACGAGGCGCGGCGCCCGCGTGGGCCCCCACTCCCGCGCCCGTCGCCTTCGCGATGCTCCCCGAGGACAGCACGCGCGTGAAGACTCCGCAGAAGCAGCAGCAGAAACGCGGCACGGTGCGCACCGCCGTCGCCAACGCCCTGTGCACCGCCGCCGTGGGCGCGGCCGCTGCCGGTTGCCCCGGCGCCCAGGTGCGCGACACGCCCAAGCCCGAGGCGTGCCCGGCCGGCGCTCTGGAAGCCATGCGGCAGCTGGGCATCCGCACCGGTGACGAGACCGGCTCCCAATTCCCTGGAGGTGAACCCCCCGAGGGCTTCCCCACCGTGCGTGAGGGGCCGGGAGCCCAGCTCGTCTTGGGGCGACATTTGGGACAGTTGGAGGCAGGCACCGTGCTGACGGGGAAATTCCTCTTCGGCAAGGAGTACGTGTACGGCCGCTTCACCCAGGCCCGCAGGCCCGGCGGGGACACGTACCCCGTCTGCCTGGAGGCATGGAGCGCCTGGGAGGGTGCTGTCACGCGGGGCCTTCACCGGCTGCCCAACGGCGGACAGGACACCGCGAAGGTCGTCGCCCTCTACCCGGACGTCGTGGCGGTGGAGCGCTTCGAGTAACGGCGTGTGGGCGTGGACCCGGAGGGAAAACGGCAGGGGCCAACGTCGGAGGTTCCTGCTATGCTCCACCACTCCAGAGGTCTCATGCCCGCCCCTTCGCTCTCCGCCCTCCCACTGTTCGTGCTCCTCGCGGCCGTGAGCGCCGCCGCGCAGCCCTCCACACAATCCGGTGAGGTTGCCGACACACGCCGCGCCGTTGTGCTGTCCACAGCGGACCAGAGGCAGGTGCCCGAGCTGCGCATCGGCCCGGACTTCCTCACCACGCTGCTCTTTGGCGAGCAGCTGAAGCTCGCCGGGGTGGAGCTAGAGGAACAAGAGCTCTTCTCGCGGGTGACCGTGTTGGAGGATGCGCTCATGCTCATCCCCTCCCGCGCGCTCGGGACGGGGAGGCGGCTGCGGCTGAGGGTGCGCTTCGTGGACGGAACGGTCCCGGCGAGCGCGGACTTCCTCCTGGTGGTGGACCCCACCCGGGCCGAGCATCAGGTGAACGTGGACCTCCAGCCACCCATGCCGGACACGTGTTGGCGGGCAGCCGAGGCCGAGCGCGCGAAAACCCAACAGTGCCAGGCGGAGCTGGAACGGGCCCAGAAGAGGCCGGACGGGCTCACCGGCCTGCTCGCCAACGGGCAGTTGGACAGGAAGGGCGTCACCGCTCTGCGCCTGCTACCGCGGAAGAACTTCACCCAACGCCCCGGAGAGCCCCTCAATGTGACAAGTGTCACGAGCTACCGCGCCCTCGGCGTGGTGGCCGTGGAACTGTGGGTAACGAACCAGTCCGCCCAGTCCTGGACGGCGGCGGGCGCGGAACTGCTGGGCGAGGGCGGCGTGCGTCTGAAGGTGTTGAGGGTGTGGCCGCTGGAGCCCATTGCTCCAGGCGCGGAATGGCAGCGTGTGGTGGTGGAGGCCGAGGCAGCGGAGACGGAGGCCCGGGGCCGCTTCACGCTCTCGCTCTGGCAGGAGGGCGAGCCCGCGAGTGTCTCCGTGGACGGCGTGATCTTCCCATAGGTGGCGGGACCGGCCTCTCTGCCGCGTCCCCCACCCTCTCCACTCAGTGGCTTGACGCGCTCGTCCGCGTCTCTCTGTAATCCCGAGGCTTCGGTTTCCAGGCCTCGCAGTTTGTGGAAGGTGCGGCGTGTCCACTCGTCTCGTTGGCCCGCGTCCAGCCGGTGCGCAGCGGCCGCTCTGGTTGAGCGTGGTGTGCCTGGGCGTGGTGCTGCTCCAGGTGGGCTGCGCTACGAGCGCGTCATCGGGGAGCAACCAGGAGGCGCTACTCCTATCACCCGCTGATGATCCATGGCGCGAAGGGAGCACCGTCCTCGCAAGGGTCGCCCCCGTATCTGACAACGGAGCGGATGCTGGAGAGCGTCCCGCCCCGGCGAAAGCACCGGCGAGGCAGTCGGTGCCGGAAGGTGGCGCCCGCGACGAGGAAGCCAGGGAGCGGGCGAGGCAAGTGGAGGAGGCGAGAGCGCGGGCGCTGGTGCTGGCGGCGCGGCGGGAGGGGCGTGGGCCGGAGGCGGACGAAGCGGCACGCA
This sequence comes from Vitiosangium sp. GDMCC 1.1324, assembly GCF_003044305.1. Classification (GTDB taxonomy): domain Bacteria; phylum Myxococcota; class Myxococcia; order Myxococcales; family Myxococcaceae; genus Archangium. The sequence continues at coordinate 364,606 of NZ_PZOX01000014.1, forward strand.
AGTCCGAGACGGACAGGGCCGTAGCGCGGGTGGTGGGCCTGTGCAGCGGGGTGGAGGAAGTGGGGGCGGCGCTGACCTTCTCTTTCTGGGCGGAGGGGGGCGCGCTGACGCAGGTGGGCTACCAGGAAGAGCGCGGCGGCGGGCGCGCGGGGCGGCCGGTGGAAGCAGAGGGGCTGGCGCGGGTGCTGCGCCACGTCTTCACCGAGTACGTGGGCAAGCGGGCGGGAGAGGTAGTGCTGAGGCTGCGGCGCGAGGAGACGCGCTGGGCGGTGGACTACGACGCCACGCACCAGGGGGCCCGCCCTCGTGAGGCCAGGACACTCCCGGTGCGCGCACAAGGTACCCCGGCCAACACCTTCCTCGCCCTCCACGAGGTGGCCAGGAAGTTGTTGAGCGCCGTGCAGGTACCCGCTGGCGGCGCGGCGAGAGTGGAGC
>NZ_PZOX01000015.1 GCF_003044305.1 Vitiosangium sp. GDMCC 1.1324
GCACGAGACGGGCAAGGCGGGGGCTGGCATGGCCGAGCCGCCGCGGCACCACGTCATGCCCAAAGAGTTCCGCGAGTGGTTCGAGAAGCGCGGCTTCACTGGCGAGATGGACATTGACGAGTTCTGCATCAAGCTGGAGCAGGCGCACCACGAGGCCATTCACGGCGGTGGCGATTGGAAGCTGGGGCGCACATGGCCAGGTGAATGGAACCGGATGATCATGAAGGTGCTGTACGAGGCCGAGCTCAGGACAGGCCGGATGTTGACGCGGAACGAGGTCCTGAACATCGTCGCAGAGCGTATGGAGCGGTACTACATTCCGATTGAATTCATCCCGTGGAGAGGGCCATGAGCGACGGACATCCTTTTCGGGGCAACTGGGTGGCTCGCATGTATGAGCGGGTCCGCAAGCATGGCTACCATTCGCTCACCGCCTTCGCCGAGGCGCGCCCCACTGCTTCGTTGGTGGCACTGGCCAAGGAGCTTGGTAGAGACGACATTGCCGGAGTGCAGGTGTTCCAAGGGCTGGTTGAGGAAGCGGAACGGAGCCATAAGGTCACACGTTTAGTGCGCGGGCAGTTCGTACGCGAACTGTACGAATCCCTCCCCGACGGCTGGCCGGTCGTGCTGGATGACGCCAACCGTTTCAAGGTCGCCAAGGCGCTCGGTTCGTGGATTGCCTTCACCCCAGAAACCCATGAGGAGCGCGCGAGGAAGGCCAGCGATGCACTCCTCGCCACTCCACCTCCCCCTGGTTGGCGACCCCTCGGCCCCGACGACGAGCTGCTGCTCACGCTCCTTCCTGATGAGGAAGCTTGAACTTTATCTCGCGGAGAGGGCAATGGCCGACGAAACAGGGGCTCTGGCGAGCCCAGCGGATCTGGCGGGACTCGTGCGAGGGTTCACCCCCGGCGCACGCCCGTGGCGTTCGTGAGCAATGACTCGCGAAGTGACTGGGCGCGGTCGCGCGAGACGGGCACCAGTATCCCCTGGTTCGTATCTCCCATGCCCGTGCCGACGAAGACCGTCGTCTCGCCGTCCTCGCGTCCCAACTCCTTGACGTAGGCGAGGTTGACGAGCCAGTTGCGATGCACCCGAGTGAGCGTGCGACCAAACGAGGCCTCGATGGCCGTGAGGGAGAGATCGATGTCGAACCTGCCGTGCCGGGAGTGCACGTACGTCAGGCGATCGGCCGCCTCGAACGCCCAGAGCTCGTCCGGGTCGAGGAACACGAGGCTCTTCTTCCGTCGCGCCACCACGCGCATTGCGCCCGGGCGTGGTGCCGGCCGGCGCTCGATGAGCCGCCGGAGGCACTGGGTGACTCGCTCCTCACTGAAGGGCTTGAGCAGGTAGTCGACGACGCCCAGGTTGAAGGCCTCGAGCGCATGCTGGCTGAAGGCAGTGGCCAGGACGAACATCGGCGCGCCGGGCGAGGCCGCCATCGAACGGATCAGGTCGAGGCCCGTTCGCGTGCCGCCGGTCCCCTCCAACTGGATATCGACGAACACGACGTCGACAGGAAGTCCGGATAGTGCCTCGCGCGCCTCGTCGATGCTCTCGACCGCGCCGACCACCTGGGCCAGCTGCGAGGTTTCGATCAGCTCGACGAGATAGTTCCGCGCTGGCCATTCGTCCTCGAGGACGAGCGCGCGCAGCAGAGGCTCCTGGCTCATACGACCCTCGCGTCCTGAAGTGGAAGCTCCACGATCGAACGCGCCCCGGATGCGGAGGATTCGAGACGCAGGCTCGCCGCGTTCGCATACCGCAGCTCCAGCCGGCGGCGCACGGAGACGAGCCCGAAGGCGCCGGGGCGCGTATCTCCCTCCGGCAGACCCGGGCCGTTGTCCTCGATGGTACAGACGAGCTTCGTCGCATCGACGACTTCGGTCCGGACGATGATCTCCCCGCCTCGGTGCCGCCTCAGCGCTCCGTGCTTCACGGCGTTCTCGACCAGCGGCTGGAGGAGCAGCCGCGGAAGCAGTGCCCGCCGCGTCTCGCCCCCTACCTCCCAGTGGAAGGACAGATGTCCCGCGTGGCGCACCTCGAGGATCTGCGCGTACCGACGCAGCCATTCGATCTGCTCGTCCAGCGTCTGCATCTCGTCCTCCTCGTTCAGGGAGTCGCGCAGCAGATCTCCGAGCGAGGCGAGCAGTCGCCGTGCCCCGCGCGGATCCTCGGTCACCAGCCCGGCGATGGCGTTGAGCGTGTTGAGCAGGAAGTGGGGCTCGAGGTGCGCGCGGAGCTGGGCGAGCTCCGCCACCGTGCGGAGCTTCTCCGCCTCGAGGGCTCGCACGCGGGCATCCTCGACGGCGAAGGGAAAGACGAAGGCGAGTGCCCACAGGGCGAAGTTCGTCACCCCCATGATGAACCCGACGCGGACCACGTCGAAGTTGCTCCACGTCGCGGGTTGCAGCCACGTGATTCCGGCGGAGAAGCTCACGGCGCGAATGGCCGAGAGCAGGGCCGCGAAGACCGCCCCCGCGACGAGGACTCCCGTGGACAGCAGCACCGGCGCTCCCAGTTGCTTGCGCGCCGCCCAGCGGACACCCACCGAGGCCCCCCAGAGAAGCAGGGGCAATCCGATGAGCAGGACGGCGAGCTTGCAGAAGAAGCGCCCCCGGTCGTGGTTCCCCAGGTACTCCGCCGTGTGGTGCAGCAGCGGGACGAGCGTGATCACGCAGATGCCCAGCGTGCGCCTGCGCGTCCACGCCGTGATGTCCGGGACGTTGTCCATCTTCAAAGTGTAGCCGTGGCGCACGCTTGATGCCCGGCCGCTCGTCCGCAGAAGTCCACGGTCCGTCGGTTTCGCGCGGCTGCTCGTCTGGCGCCCGATCGCGGGTGCCGCCGGTCGAGTGTCCTGACGACGAGGCTCCCACTCTCGTCGAGGGGGTGCATGGGCCCGGGTAGGGCGCGCCGTTCGTCGTCGCGCGGCGGGGGTTCGTCGCTTCGGGAGGACGGCTCGTCGGATCGTGGAGGACTCGGGCGGCCGGGTCGCTACCTTGGGGCGGATTCGAGATGCTGAGCGCGAAACGGGAGTGGACATCATGAAGCGATCCGGTGCGCGCTCGGCCGCGCCAACCCTCGCCCTGGGAGTCTCGCTCCTGATCGGCGGGTGCTCGTTCGTACCTGAGTACCGCCGGCCGGATCCGCCGGTTCCAGGTGCGTGGACCACCGTGGATGCGGGCAGTGCGAGGAATGTCGCTCCGGTCCATGACGGCTGGTGGCGCGACTTCGGGAGTGCGGAGCTCAACGCGCTGGTGGACCGAAGCCTGATGGGGAACTTCGACCTGCAGGCCGCCATCGCCCGCGTCGATGAGGCGCGCGGTTCGGCGCAGATCGCCGGGGCGGCCCTCTACCCGAGCCTCTCGGTGAATGGGACCGCCAAGGGGAGCAGCCCCGCTGGGAGCAGTCTCCCCCTGAGCGTCTTCGCCCAGGCGAGCTACGAGATCGACTTCTGGGGCAAGAACCGCGCGGCTGCCCATTCGGCGGAGGCCCTCGCCCAGGCGACGGCCTTCGACCGCGAGACGGTCACGCTGACACTCACGGCGTCCGTGGCCGATACCTACTTCCAGATCCTCTCGCTCCAGGATCGCGTGCACTTGGCCCAGCAGATCGCGGACTCCGCCCGGCGCACCCTCGCCCTGCTCGAGGCCCAGGCCTCCGAGGGCGTCGCGTCCGAGCTCCAGGTTCAGCAGCAGCGCAACGTGGTCGCGACCTTCGACGCCGCGGTCCCGGCGCTACGCCAACAGTTGGACCAGCGCGTCCACCTGCTCGCTGTTCTGGTCGGTGGCATTCCCGAGGACTTTCATGTGGGCGGGCAGAGCGTGGATGGCCTCTCGATTCCCGAAGTCCAGGCCGGCCTGCCCGCGACCCTCCTGACGAGGCGCCCCGACATCCAGGCCGCCGAGGCACGGTTGGTCTCGGCCAACTTCGACGTGGGCGCCGCACGCGCGGCCCTCTACCCGAACATCGCCCTGACCGCGCAGGGAGGTGTGGCCAGCGGTGCCCTCAGTCACCTCTTCCCACCGGCCGCGCTGTGGGACCTCGCCGGAAGCCTGGTCCAGCCGCTCTTTGAGGGCGGCCGGCTGCGGGGGCGGTTGAAGGTCGATCGCGCGCACGCCGTGGAGCTCACGGCCACCTATCGCCAGACGGTCGTCACGGCCTTCCAGGATGTGGAGGACGCGTTGACCGCGGTCGTGCGCCTGAAGGAACTCGAGGTGGCCGATACGGTGGCCGTCGAATCGGCCCGCCGAGCCTCGGAGCTCGCGGACACGCGGTTCCAGCTCGGCGCCACCGACTTCCTGACCGTCCTCACCACCGAGCGGACGCTCTACCAGGCCGAGGATGCCCTGCTGCAGGTGCGCCTGCAGCGGCTGCAGGCGGCAGTGGGGCTGTTTCGCGCGCTCGGGGGCGGCTTCGACAACGCCATCGCCCGGAATCAGGCGGGGAGGACGTGATGAACGAGGTGGTTGACCGCGGTGTTCAGGTCTCGCCGGGAGCCAGGAAGAAGCGTGCCGCCGTCCGGCTCGTGCTCCTGGCCATGGCCGTGGCTGTCTGCACCTTCGTGGTGGGGCATCGGGGACGAGCCGAGGCCACGGCTGCTCCGGCGCCTGCCCCGGTGCCCGTGGTGGTGGGCCCCGTTGCGAGCAGGGAATTGCCCATCTGGCTCTCCGGGGTCGGCTCGGTACATCCCTTGAACGTCGTCAACGTCAAGGTCCGCGTCGATGGCCAGCTCAAGCGCGTGGTGTTCACCGAGGGCCAGGAGGTGCATGCCGGTGACCTGTTGGCGCAGATCGACCCGCGTCCGTTCCAGGCGCAGCTGAAGCAGGCCGAGGCGAACCTGGCCAGGGACGAGGCCCAGTTGGCGAACGCCCGGGTGGACCTGGCGCGCTTCACCCGGCTCGCCAGCATGGGGGCGTCCCCAGGCCAGAACGTCGACACGCTCAAGGCGCAGGTCGCATCGCTCGAGGCGACGGTCCAGGCGGACCATGCGGTGATCGACACGGCGCGGCTGCAACTGGAGTTCACCAACGTGACCTCACCCATCAACGGGCGCGTGGGTCTGCGGCAGGTCGATCCGGGCTCCATCGTGCATGCCTCGGATCCGAACGGCCTGGTCACGGTGACCCAGATGCAGCCCATCTCCGTGCTCTTCTCCCTGCCACAGGACGATCTCGCGGACATCCTCGCGGCGTCCTCCCAGGGGAAGCTGACCGTCGCGGCCCAGACCCGGGACGGCACGCGCGGCCTGGCCCAGGGCGAGCTCGTCTTCGTCGACAGCCAGGTCGACCCGGCGAACGGGCAGGTGCGCTTGAAGGCCGCATTCGCCAATGACGACCGCTCCCTGTGGCCGGGCGAGTTCGTCACGGCGCGCCTGCTGCTGCGGACGGACCGGAACGCCACGGTCGTTCCGGCGAGGGCGGTGCAGCGGAGCCAGAGCGGCACCTTTGTCTACGCACTGAAGCCGGATCAGACGGTCGAGGTTCGTTCGGTGAAGACAGGCCCGACCGTGGATGGATTCACGGCCCTGCTCTCCGGGGTCACCCCGGGCGAGCTCGTCGTCTTCGATGGCCAGTCCAGACTGGTTCCCGGCGCGAAGGTCGATGCGAAACAAGCCCCCACCGCTACCGCCACCGCGGAGCTGGGAGTATCCCGATGACCCTGACCGAGTTCTTCATCCGCCGCAGGATCGGAACGTCGCTGCTGGCCATCGGGCTCGTGCTCGTCGGCATGGCGGCCTACTTCTCCCTTCCGCTGGCTCCGCTGCCGCAGGTCGAGTTCCCGACCATCCAGGTCCAGGCCTCGCTGCCTGGGGCGAGCGCCGACACCATGGCCAGCTCGGTGGCCACGCCGCTCGAGCGCTCGCTGTCGAACATCCCGGGCATCACCCAGATGACCTCGTCGAGCTCGCTCGGCCGCACGCAGATCGTGCTCCAGTTCGACCTCGGCCGGGGCATCGACAGCGCCGCGCAGGACGTGCAGACGGCGATCAACGCCGCGGGCGGCATGCTGCCCAAGAACCTCCCGAACCCCCCGACCTACAACAAGGTCAACCCGGCGGACTTCACCATCCTGTCGCTCGCACTGACCTCCGACACGCTGCCGCTCACCGAGCTCGACCGCTACGCCGAGGACTTCATCGCCCAGCAGATCTCCCAGATGCCAGGGGTCGGAATGATCGACTTCCACGGGGAGCAGCGCCAGTCGGTGCGCGTCCGCCTGAACCCCGACCGGTTGGCCGGGCTTGGTCTCACGCTCGAGGACATCCGCAACGTCATCGCTGTGCAAACGGTGAACGCGCCCAAGGGCAGCCTGAACGGGCCGGATCAGACGGTCGTCATCAACGCCACCGACCAGATGATGAGCGCCGATGCCTACAAATCCATGGCGGTGGCGTACAAGAACGGCGCGCCGATCCATCTCCAGGACGTGGGGACCGTCCTGGACGCGCCCCAGAGCGTCTATCAGGCGGCGTGGCTCCAGGACCAACGCGCCGTCATCATCGACATCCACAAACAGCCGGGCTTCAACGTCATCGACACGATCCAGCAGATCCGCGACCGGCTCCCGGCGTTGACCGCGTCGCTGCCGCCCTCGGCCCAGCTCCACATCGTGGGAGACCGCACGCAGACCATCCGGGCGTCGGTCGACGACGTGCAGTTCACGATGGTGCTCACCGTCGGCCTGGTCGTCCTGGTCATCTTCTCCTTCCTGCGCAACCTGTGGGCGACGGTCATCCCCAGCCTGATGATCCCACTGTCGCTCATCGCGACCTTCGGGGTGATGTACCTGCTCGGCTACAGCCTCGACAACCTGTCCTTGATGGGGCTGACCATCGCCGTGGGCTTCGTCGTGGACGACGCGATCGTCGTCATCGAGAACGTCATCCGGCATCTCGAGCAGGGCAAGCCGCGGATGCAGGCGGCGATCGATGGCGCCCGGGAGATTGGCCCCACCATCGTCTCGATGACGGTGTCGCTCGTCGCGGTGTTCATCCCCATCCTGCTCATGGGCGGCATCATCGGCCGGCTGTTCCGCGAGTTCGCCGTCACGGTGAGCGTCGCCATCATCATGTCCGGCATCCTCTCGCTGACCGTGACACCCATGATGTGCGCCTGGCTCATCCGTCACGAGTCCCATGAGACGCACGGCCGCCTCTATCGCTGGTCCGAGCGCCTCTTCGAGGGGATGGTCGATGTCTACCGGAGGAGCCTCGACCGGGTGCTGCGCCACCCCGTGCTGACGCTGGCGGTGACCCTCGCCACGCTCGGCGCGACGGTCTGGCTCTATTGGGTGAGCCCCAAGGGCTTCTTCCCGCAGGAAGACACCGGTCTGATCATGGGCACGGCTCAGGCCGAGCCCGATGTCTCCTTCGCCGCCATGTCCGAACGGATGCAGAGGCTCGGGCATCTGGTGATGACGGATCCGGACGTGGACAACATCTATTACTGGGTCGGACCGAACCCGACCCTCAGTCAGGGCCGGGTGATGATCAACCTCAAGCCCTTTGAGCAACGGCACGCGACGGCCGATGAGGTCATGGCCCGGTTGAAGAAGAAGGTGGCGGGTGTGGAGGGCATCGTGCTCCGCATGCAGGTCCGCCAGGACATCCAGGTGGGCGGCCGTAGCGCCGCGGCCCAGTACCAGTACACGCTGCAGGACGCGGATGTCGCCGAGCTGGGCAAGTGGTCCGAGGTGATGTTGAAGAAGCTCGCGTCGCTGCCCGAGCTCCGCGATGTGACTTCGGATGCGCAAGCGGATGCCACGAGCGCGACGCTGAAGATCGACCGCGACACCGCCTCACGGCTCGGAGTCACCGCGCAGGCCATCGACAATGAGCTTTACGATGCCTTCGGGCAGCGCCAGATCGCGACGATGTTCACGCAGTCGAATCAATACTACGTCATCGAGGAGGTCGATCCGGGGTTCCAGCTCTCCACCGAATCGCTGAAGCACCTCTATGTCCGGTCGGCACTCTCTGGCGAGCTCGTGCCGCTCAGCCTCCTGGCGACCGTCGAGGAAGGGGTCTCCCCCATCTCCATCAACCACCAGGGGCTGTTTCCGGCGGTGACCCTCTCGTTCAATCTGGCACCCGGCCACGCGCTTGGAGACGCGGTCACGGCCATCCATGCCGCCGAGCTGGAGGCCCGCAAGCCCGACACGGTCGTGGCCACGTTCCAGGGCACCGCGCAGGCGTTCCAGAGCTCGCTGCGGAGCCAGCCCTGGCTCATCCTGGCCGCGCTCGTCGCGGTCTACATCGTCCTCGGCGTGCTCTACGAGAGCGCCATCCACCCGCTGACCATCATCTCGACGCTGCCATCCGCGGGTGTCGGCGCCCTGCTCGCGCTGAGGCTGTTCGGCCAGGACCTGTCCATCATGGGGATGATCGGCATCATCCTGCTCATCGGCATCGTGAAGAAGAACGCCATCATGATGATCGACTTCGCCCTGTCGGCGGAGCGCGAGCAGGGGTTGTCGCCCACCGAGGCCATCCGGCAGGGCTGCCTGCTTCGGTTCCGGCCGATCATGATGACGACGATGGCGGCGCTCCTCGGAGCGATTCCGTTGGCCTTCGGGACGGGCGCGGGGGCCGAGCTCCGGGTCCCGCTGGGCATCTCCATCGTGGGAGGCCTGATCGTGTCTCAGGTGATGACCCTCTACACGACTCCCGTGGTCTACCTGTGGTTCGAGCGCGTGGCTCAGGCGGTGAGGAGCCTGCGCGGTGCACGGCGCCCGCACGACGAGCCTCGAGAGGCGCCGCACGAGGGGACCGGCCCGTCGGTTCAGTTCCCCTCGCTCCAGGGCGATAAGTAGGCCCCGCCGGGGAGAGCCTCGCGCCTGCTCGCTCTCCCTTTGGGCAAGGGCGATGCCCCACGTGCGGGTCGTTCGTGGCAATCTCCGCGCCGGGAGCGGAGGCTCCCCGCATCGATGAACCTTTCTTCACCCCTCAAGCCCGCCTGGGAGCGGAGGATCGCCGTGGCGGGTGCCGTCCTCGCCGTCGCGGTGGTGGCGCTCAAGCGCGGCCGGCAGCACCCGGATGAGATCTTCCAGTTCCTCGAGCCGGCCCATGGGCTCGCCTTCGGGTACTGGCTCAAGACCTGGGAGTGGCTGGAGGGGCTGCGCAACTGGGCCGTCCCTGGCGTGCTCGGGGGCGTTCTCTCGCTGTGTGGTCGGTTGGGGCTCGATCACCCGTGGGCCCTGGCGTCGGTGGTGTGGGCCTGCTGTGCCGCCGTGCAGGCCTGGGGCACCGTGGCGCTGTTCCGGCTCGTCGAGGAACGGGATGGGCGTGAGGCCGCGCTCCTCGCCACTGCGGTCCACGTCACCTGGGGCGGGTGGCTCCTCTATGCCGCGAGGCCGCTCGCGGATTCGTTGAGCGTGGCCCCGTTGTTGGGCTCGCTCCTGTGGGCCTGGCGCGCCCGCGCACGCGACGGTCTGCGCGAGGGCTTCTGGTGTGGCCTCCTGCTGGGCGTGGCGTTCGTGGTGCGCTACCCCTCGGCTGTCTTTGGTGTGCCCATCGCCGTGAGTCTGTTGGTGGCGCGGCGCTGGCGCTCGGTGGCGGGGGCCGCCGTGGGCGTGGGCGTCGTGCTCCTGGGGCTCGGCCTGCTCGACTGGCTCACCTGGGGCGCGCCCTGGCACTCCGTCTGGAAGTACTTCCACTTCAACCTCTTCACGGGTGGCGCGGAGAAGTTCGGCACCCGGCCCTGGTGGTGGTACCTGCCCACCCTCGCGGGCATGGTGCCGCTGCTGCTCGTCTGGCACTTCGGCCGCGGGCTCGCCCGGCGCGACCTGCTCGTGGGCTCCTTCTTCTTCTACTTCGCGGTCGTGACGGCGCTGGCGCACAAGGAGGTGCGCTTCCTGGCTCCGCTGCTCCCGCTCTTCGTGGCCCTCGCGGCCGGGCCCGCCTGGCGTACCCTCTCGCAGCGGGTCTGGTCCCGCCGGGCACTCGGTGGGCTCGTGGGCGTGTACGCGCTCTCCTCGCTGGCGGCGGCCACCGTGCAGATGCCGGGCGGGCTGGCCACGGAGCAGATCGATGCCCTGGTCTTCGCCGGGAGGGATCCCTCACTCACCGGGCTCATCGTCGCCGGTCAGGTGGATCGCAATGTCAGCGGCCAGTTCCATCTGCATCGCGACGTGCCCCTGCTCGTGCGTCCCGCGCACGAGGTGACGGACCTGTACGGTTCTCTCTCGGAGCCGCGGTTCTCCCATGTGCTCGTCAACAAGGGGGCTCTGGGAGAGCACGAGTTGGAAGCGGCTGGGTTCTGTGTCCTGCAGCGGTGGGGCACGGCGGTGCTCTGGAAGCGCTGCCCCTCCAGTACCTCCCAGGAGTTGCTCACTTCGCCTTCTGGCCCGTGAGGGGGCGGTGTGCCCGTCTGAACGGGGCACTGGAGTTCCCTCTTGAATTCGCTCGACAAGCAGGGACACGCTGATACTGATTCTCAATTTCAACTCCCTGGTGCCCATGAAGCGACTCGCTCTCTGCCTTCTCGTCTCTCTCGGCTGCGCCCACTCGGAAACCCCGGCCACTCCGTCCCCGGAGGCTTCAGCCCCCGTGCCCAAGACGCTCGCGCCCCTGGATGGGGAGGCGCACTTCAACTCGCTTCGGCAGCTCACCTTCGAGGGGGAGAACGCCGAGGCCTATTGGGCATTCTCCGGCAAGGCGCTCACCCTCCAGGCCCGTCACGAGGGCCAGAAGTGCGACCGCATCTACTGGATGGATGTCCAGACGGGCGCGACTCGTCCCATCTCCAGCGGTGCGGGCGCCACGACCTGTGCCTACTCCTTCCCGCCGGATGATCAGCAGGTGCTCTACGCCTCGACGCACGGGGCCGGCCCCGAGTGCCCTCCGAAGCCCGACATGAGCCTCGGCTACGTCTGGCCCATCTACGACAGCTACGACATCTACAAGGCGAACGCGGACGGCTCGAACGTGCGGCCCCTCACGCAGGTGAAGGGCTACGACGCCGAGGCGACGGTGTGCCCGAAGGACGGCTCCATCATCTTCACCTCCACGCGCGATGGTGACCTCGAGCTGTACCGCATGGACGCGGACGGCGGGAACGTGAAGCGGCTCACGTCCACGCCAGGCTATGACGGTGGCGCGTTCTTCAATCCCGACTGCTCGAAGATTGTCTGGCGCGCCTCTCGGCCCAAGCCGGGCAAGGAGCTCGAGGACTACCAGGCACTGCTCGCGCAGGGGCTGGTGCGGCCCACGAAGCTGGAGCTCTACGTCGCGAACGCGGATGGCTCCAACGCGACGCAGATCACCTATCTGAACGCCGCGTCCTTCGCTCCCTCGTGGCACCCGACGAAGGACCGCATCCTCTTCTCCTCCAACTACGGAGATCCGAAGGGGCGCGAGTTCGACATCTGGGCGGTGGATGCGACGGGCACCGGGCTGGAGCGCATCACCACCTCGCGTGGCTTCGATGGCTTCCCGCTGTTCTCGCCCGACGGGACGAAGCTTGCGTTCTCCTCGAACCGCGCGACGCCGGAGGGCCGGCATGACACCCACGTCCTCATCGCGGACTGGAAGGACGAGCCGCGGGGCACGAGCGTGCCGCTGCCGGCGGATCGGGTGATGACGGACGTGCGCTTCCTCGCGGCGCCCGAGCGCGAGGGCAGGGGCGTCGCCTCGGCCGGGCTCGAGTCGGCGGCGAGCTACCTCGAGAAGCGCTTCACGGAGCTGGGCCTCGTGCCCGCGGGCGACTCGGGGACCTTCCGGCAGAAGTTCCCGGTCATCACGGATGTGAAGGTGGGGAGCGGCTCGGCGGTGACGTTGGGCGGCATCCAGGCGGCGGCCGAGGCCTTCACTCCGCTGGGCTTCTCCGCCGAGGGCGACGTGAGCGGTGACGTCATCCTCGCGGGCCACGGAATCCAGGCGAAGGAGCTCGGGGTCGACGACTACGCGGGAGTCTCCGTGAAGGGGAAGATCGTCGTCGTCAGGCGCTTCGTTCCCGAGGCGCCAGCGTTCTCCTCGAACGAGGCGCAGCGCCGCTACGGAGACCTCCGCTACAAGGCCTGGACGGCGAAGGAGGCCGGGGCGAAGGCGCTCGTCGTCGTGGACTGGGCGAAGGGCTCGGCCGATGCCCGTCTGCCCGCGCTGCGGCCCGAGGGCGCGCAGGACGCGGGAATCCCCGTCGTCGTCATCCAGCGCGCCAGCTTCGAGCCCGTGCTCACGCTGCTCGAGCAGAAGCGCAAGGTGAAGGGCCGCGTGGTGGTGAAGCTCGACAAGGTGGTGAAGGACACCTGGAACATCGTGGGCAGGCTCGCGGCCTCGTCGCCGGAGGGGAACTCCCTGCCGCAGGGCGTGGTCGTCGTCGGGGCGCACTATGACCACCTGGGCCTGGGCGGACGGGGCTCGCTGGCTCCCGAGAGCCATGAGCCTCACCTGGGCGCGGATGACAACGCCTCCGGCGTGGCGGGCCTGCTGGAGGCCGCGCGGGTGCTCTCCGAGCAGCGCACGCGCCTGCGGCGGGACGTCTATTTCACTGCGTTCTCGGGAGAGGAGCTAGGGGTGCTCGGCTCGACCGCGTGGACGCGCTCGCCCCCGGCGGGAGTCAAGATGAAGGACGTCGTCGCCATGCTGAACCTCGACATGGTGGGGCGGCTGCGGGAGAACCGCCTCTCGGTTTTGGGTGTCGAGTCCGGCCAGGGGTGGCGTGAGGTGCTCGCGCCGGCATGCGAGCTGGCCCGCGTGCAGTGCGATGGCTCCGGGGATGGATACGGGCCGTCGGACCACACTCCGTTCTACGCGGCCGGCGTCCCGGTCCTGCACTTCTTCACCGGCGCGCACGGCGACTACCACAAGCCCTCCGACAGCGCGGAGCACATCAATGCCGCGGGCCTCGCGCAGGTGGCGCTCATCGTCTCGGAGATCGCGGCCACGGTGAGCCACGACGATGCGCGAGTCACCTACCGCAACGTGCCCGCGCCGGCGCCCATGGGGGACATGCGCTCGTTCAATGCGTCACTCGGCACGGTGCCGGACTACGCCCCGCCTCCGGGGACTCGCGGCGTGTTGCTCGCGGGAGTCCGGCCGGGTGGGGCCGCCGAGCTGGGCGGCCTGAAGCGGGGAGATGTGCTCATCCGGCTCGGGAGCCATGAGGTCGGCAGCGTGGAGGACCTCATGTACGCGCTCAATGCCTCCAAGCCGGGTGAGACGGTGACCGCGGTGGTCCTGCGCGACGGCAAGGAAGTGAAGCTCCCGGTCACCTTCCAGGAGAGCAAGCGGCACTGAGCCGCGTGCCCCCCGCGCTCACTGCACGAAGGTGAGCGCGCCCGCGGGCAGGGAGGTGCCCGTGGGCCACAGGACGTAGGCCGAGCGGCGGGAGTGGTCCCACGCCCGCTGCAACTCCTGGCGCTTGTACGTCACGTTCACCGACTCGTCGTTCGGGAAGGCGGGGTCGTTGCAGATGACGTCCCCCTCCGGCGTGAAGCCCTTCACCACGATGAGGTGTCCGTCCGTGCGCGGCATGGGCGAGCCCGTCAGCTCTCCCTTCTCGAAGGCGATGCTGATGCTCACCGGGATGCCCTCGGCGATGAGCCGCTCCACCTGCGCGAACGAGTCGAAGCGCGCCACCAGTCCGTACAGGGCACCGTCTCCGAGCGCGGAGGCATAGGCGGTGTTGAAGGGCCAGTTGCCGGTGCCTTTGTACACCTGGTCATAGACGTGCTCGGCCGCCACGGGCACGGGCACCACCAGCTCGTTGCGGCCGAGCTTCCTGCCCCAGTACGCGAGCAGCATGGAGGTCGAGGTCGGCGAGCACCAGACGCCTCCATCCGGCGGGTAGAGGAGCTGCGAGCGGCCGGGCACCTCCAGCACCGTCCCCCAGGCGCGCTTGTCCGAGGCCTCCTCCGGAGCCGAGCGGCCCGTGTCGGTCATCGCCGCCGAGAGCGCTCGGACGCGCGGGCTCACCCCGGACTTGGAGGAGAAGAGCCACACCGTCATCCGCAGGGCATCCGCCTTCTTCTTGAGGGCCAGCGTGTCGGTGAGCACCTTGCCGCGCTCGTCCTCCTGGCGCTCGCCGCTGTGGCGCGCCACGGTGTCCTTGTCGAGCGCCCAGACGCCGAAGTCGTAGTCCTTCGTCCACTGGCCCTCCACGCGCGCGGCGAGCGTCAGCCGCACCCACGTGCCCGGCGGGGTGAGCACGTCGAACGAGGGCACCACGTTGTCGAAGCCACCGGAGATGGTGTGCTCCTCGGAGATGGCGCTGCCGAGGACGTAGCTGCCCGGGGTCAGCGGCGTCTGCGTGCCGGGCGGCGTGTGGCTGGGGAACGGGTCGGGCGCGGAGCGGGCCGTCGCCGCGTCGAGCTCCAGCGCTCCCTCCGAGGTGAGCGCGGTGCCCTCCCGGATGAAGCGCTCGAAGTCGCGTGTCTGGGCGCTCTTCCTCCAGATTCTCGCCACCGGTCCTGTCTCCGTGGGGGTTGGCTGGGACTGCCATGAGGCACAGGCCGTCAGCGTCGATGCCAGCAGAATCAGATACAGCGGGGCTCGTGCATGCGTGGGGGTCTTCATGAGGCTCGCTCGGGTGCTGCCGGGTTGAGGGGACGGGGGCTCACTTCGCCAGCCCGGAGAGGAGGTGGAAGACGAACTCGGCGCCGGGCTGGAGCGAGGCCACGGGGATCCGCTCGTTGGGCGCATGGGCCGTGCGGGCGTCGTCCGGCGTGAGGGCGAAGAGGTCGATGCCGTAGGCGTGGATGCCCGCGCGGCGCAGCGCGCTGGACTCGGTGGTGCCGGTGGACATGCGCGGGAAGACGGGCGCGCCCGGCCACACCTTCGCGGCGGCGGCGGTGGCGGCCCGGAACATCGCGTTGTCTCCCACCGGTGAGGCGGGTGAGTCCGGGGGCGTCATGTTCAGCTCCACCTGGATGTCCGGGTCATTCACCGCAGCGACGAGCCGGGCGCGGAACGCCTGGATGTCCTCGTCCGGGAGCAGCCGGCAGTTGACGGTGGCCTCGGCGGTGGCGGGGATGACGTTGGGCCGGGTGCCGGCGTTGAAGACGGTGGGCACGCAGGTGGTGTGCAGCACGGCGGCCAGGGCCGGCTCGAGCCGGGCGATGGCATCCACCGCCTCCTGGGGCGGGTTGTCTGGCGAGGCCGCGAGCCGCTTCAGGGCCTCGCCCAGCTCGCCGTCCGTCACCTTCACCCGGCCCTCCACGTTCAGCCGGGTGACGGGCATGAGCCGCGTGGGGAAGGTGAGCGCTCCGACGCGGGCCACCGCCGCCGCCAGACGCACCATCGGGTTGGGCGCGGCCGGTGGCACCGAGGAGTGTCCACCGGGTCCGGTGGCCTTCAGCACCACGTTGCGCGATACCCGCTCGGCGGCCTGGAGGTTGACGAAGCGCACGCGGCTCCGGTCGGCGGTCAGCTCGGTGAGGCCTCCCTCGTTGATGGCGAGCTCCGCCTCGCGCAGCTCGGGGTGGTGCTCCAGCAGCCACTCGATGCCATGGCCGGAGCCCACCTCCTCATCCGCGCTGAGCACCAGCACCACGTCGCGCGAGAGCTTCACTCCCTCGCGCTTCAGCCGCCGCAGCGCGAGCACGCTGGCCGCGGCCATGCCCTTGTTGTCCTGGACGCCGCGCCCGTAGAGCAGGCCGTCGCGCTCGGTGAGTGTCCACGGATCCGAGGCCCACTCCTCCTTCCGGGCGGGGACCGTGTCCAGGTGCGCGAGCACCAGCACGGGGCGGGCGCGGCCGTTGCCCTTCAGCCGGGCGATGAGGTGGGCGCGTCCGGGGGCGGGCTCGGCGAGCTGGGACTCGATTCCGGCCTCGCGCAGCCACCGCGCGGCCACCTGGGCGGCGGCGGCCTCGTTGCCCGGCGGGTTGGAGGTGTCCACGGCGATGAGCTCGGCGAGCAGTGCGCGCATCTCCGTGGCTGATGCGGGGGCGCTGCCTCGGGACTGTCCGGCGGCATGGCCGCAACCCGGCACGGCCAGGAGGGCGAGTACGAAAAGCAGGGGGCGCATGCCGGCAGTGTATGGAAGTCCGGAGCGCCGTCCACGCTGGACCTGTGGTAATGGCTTCCCTCCTGAGAGGCTCATCGCATGTCACTCCCGATGGATGTCCGCGTCATCGAGCTCCCCCTCCGTCACGCCTGGACGATTGCGCGCGGGACGAGCACGTCGAAGCGCAATGTGATTGTCGAGCTGTGTCATGGCGGCGTGGTTGGCCGGGGGGAAGCGGCTCCGAACGTGCGCTACGGCGAGTCCGCCGAGACGGTGACCGAGGCACTCCAGAAGCTCGCCCCGGTGCTCGAGGGAGACCCGTGGCACTTCCGCGTCCTGTCCGAGCGCGTCGAGGAGGCCCTGCCGGGCAACCACGCGGCGAAGGCGGCGTTGGACATCGCGTTGTACGACCTGGCTGGCAAGCGGCTCGGCGTGCCGCTCTACCGGATGCTGGGCCTGGACCCGGCGAGGATGCCCCTCACGTCGTTCTCCATCGGCATCGATGACCCGGAGACGCTGGCCCGCAAGGTGCGCGAGGCGGAGCCGTACCCCGTCCTCAAGGTGAAGCTGGGCGCACAGTCGGTGCGTGAGACATTCGGTGCGGTGCGGGCCGCCACGCCCAAGACGGTGCGGGTGGACGCCAACGAGGCCTGGAAGCCCGAGGAGGCGCTGAAGCACATCGAGTGGCTGGCGTCGCAGGGCGTGGAGCTGGTGGAGCAGCCGTTGCCGGCGGCGGACG
Organism: Vitiosangium sp. GDMCC 1.1324; assembly: GCF_003044305.1. Classification (GTDB taxonomy): domain Bacteria; phylum Myxococcota; class Myxococcia; order Myxococcales; family Myxococcaceae; genus Archangium. The sequence goes on from NZ_PZOX01000015.1 coordinate 16,684, forward strand.
TCGAGGGAGCGAAGTGGCTGCGCCAGCGCTCGCCGCTGCCGCTGGTGGCGGATGAGGCGTTGATGATGGCCTCGGACGTGCCGAGGCTCGCCGAGGGCTACCACGGCATCAACGTCAAGCTGCAGAAGTGCGGAGGCATCCGCGAGGCGCTGCGCATCATCGAGACGGCGCGCTCCTGCGGGCTGAAGGTGATGCTGGGCTGCATGGTGGAGACGTCGGTGGGCATCGCCGCGGCGGCGCACCTGGGGCCGCTGGCGGACTGGCTGGACCTGGACGGCAACCTGCTCATCTCGGCGGACCCGTTCCGGGGCCACCCGGTGGTGGATGGACGCATCCGCCTGGGTGATGGGCCCGGGCTCGGTGTGGAGCCTCAGTCCGCCCCATGACGCAGCCGCTCATCCAGAATCCCATGGCGGTGCTCATGGTGCTGTTGGCCGTGCTGTCACTGCTGTTTCTCGCCGAGCGGCACCCGGTGGGCGAGCGCGTCTTCAAGACGCTGCCCATGCTGGTGCTCGTCTACTTCATCCCCACGCTGCTCTCGAACACGGGCATCATCCCCACGAAGTCCGAGCTCTACAGCTTCGTGTCCACGTACCTGCTCCCGGCCAGCCTGGTGCTCCAGGTGCTGTCCATGGATCTGCCGGCCATCTCCCGGTTGGGGCGCGGCGCCGTGGTGCTCTTCCTGGCGGGGACGGCGGGCATCATGTTCGGAGGGCCGCTCGCGTACCTGCTGCTGGGGCACTGGATGCCGGCGGAGCTCGGAGACCAGGCCTGGAAGGGATTGGCGGCGCTCAGCGGCTCGTGGATTGGAGGCAGCGCCAACTTCGTGGCCATCGGGCAGAGCATCGGGGCGAGAGACGACGTCCTGAGCATGATGGTGGTCGTGGACGTGGGCGTGTCGAACATGTGGACGGCGGTGCTGCTCTACTTCGCGGGCCGCGAGCTGGTGATGGACACGCAGATGGGCGCGGACCGGCGGGCCATCGACGTGGTGCGCGAGCAGGTGGAGCGCTTCCACGCCTCGGTGCTGCGGCCCGCGACCCTGACGGACCTGGTGTGGATTCTGACCATCGGTCTGGGCACCACGGTGGTGTGCACGGAAGTCGCGAAGCTCCTACCGGACATCGGCTCCATCGTCTCGGGCTTCACCTGGGTGATCATCCTGGTGACGACGGTGGGCGCGGCGCTGTCCTTCACCCCGCTGCGCAAGCTGGAGGGGGCCGGGGCGAGCCGCGTGGGCGCGCTGTTCCTCTACGTGCTGGTGATGACCATCGGCGCCAAGGCGGACTTCCGGCGGCTGTTGGACGCGCCCGCGATGGTGGCGGTGGGCGTGGTGTGGATGGCGGTGCATGCGGGCTTCATCCTGGGGGCTCGGCGGCTGATGCGGGCGCCCATCTTCTTCGCGGCCGTGGGCTCGCAGGCCAACGTGGGGGGCGCGGCTTCCGCGTCGGTGGTGGCGGCGGCCTTCCATCCGTCGCTCGCTCCCGTGGGCGTCATGCTGGCGGTGGCGGGCTACGTGCTGGGCACCTACGGCGGGCTGGTGTGCGCGGTGATGCTGGAGCAGGTGTACCGGCTCCTCCACTGAGTGGGACGGGTGGGCCGGAAGCTCCCTCCTTCGTCCGGGCAGGAAGAGGGAAGACGAGCCCGCCAGTCACTCCGCATCCACTATGTGACGTGTTGTGCCCGATGCCGCTCCTCACATCCTCCTGGTGGACACACCTCCCGCGCTCCAGCGGCGTCTGCGTCGTGCGCTCGACCCGCTGGGGCTGGACCTGCATTGGCCCAAGGCGAGGCAGGTCATCGAGTGCCTGGCCTCCTGGCCGCTCGCCGCGGTCGTGCTTCCGCTGGCGAGCGCCGGTGGGGTCTCCGAGCGGCAGGCCCTCCTGCTGACGGGAAGGTCGCATGCCCGGGGGGTGCCCGTGCTGCTCCTCAGTGAGGATCTCCAGGAGGCGGTGCGAGTGATGGCCGCCCACCCGGTGGGGGCCGCGGACTCCATCTCTTCTCCACCCGAGCCTCATGTCCTGCGCGCTCGGATGGCCGGGTTGGTGGAACGTTTCCATGCGCGCACCGCCAAGGAGGCCCTGCGCCAGTCCGAGGAGCGCTACCGTCTCACCACCCTCGCTTCCAGTGATGCCATCTACGACTGGGACATCGTGACGGACACCCTGCACTGGAACGTCCAGGTGCAGGCGCTCTTCGGCCACCCGCCGGAGAACATCCGCGACAACCTGGAATGGTGGACCCAATGCGTCCACCCGGAGGACCGGGAGCGGGCGCTGGAAAGCCTGGGACGTGCCATCGCGAGGGGAGACGTCCGATGGCGGGAGGAGTACCGCTTCGCCCGGGCGGATGGCTCATACGCGGACGTGGTGGAACAGGGCTACATCATCCGCGACCCGCGCGGCCGGGCCCTGCGCATGGTGGGGGGCTTGCAGGACGTCACCGAGCGCAAGCGTGCCGAGCGCAACCTGCGCTTCCTCTCCGAGGCGGGGGCTCAGTTGGGCGCCAACCTGGAGCTGGAGGAGACGTTGCAGCGGCTGGTCTGGATGGTGGTGCCCCGGCTGGCGGACTGGTGTGGCGTGGATGTGGTGGATGAGGAGGGGCAACTGCGTCGGGTGGCGATGGCCCACCCGCACTCGGAGACGCCGTCCTTGGCGTTCGAGTTGCAGGACTCGTTCCTGGGGAGCTCCAGCGGGCGGTCCATCCTGATGAGGGTGGTGGAGACGGGACGGCCGCGGTGGGGCTCTCACTTCCCTCATACCCTGCTGGTGGAGGCCGCCCGGGGGGATTCCGGGCTGTTGGCCACGCTCAAGCAGTTGAATCCCTCGTCCTACCTGTTGGTGCCATTGACCGTACGCGGGCGGGCCCTGGGTGTGCTGAGCCTGCTCCTGTCCGGAATCGGCCGGCGCTATGACGAGACGGATGTGGCGCTGGCCAGCGAGCTGGCCAACCGCGCCGCCCTCGCGGTGGAGAACGCGATGCTCTATCAGCGGGCCCAGCGGGCCATCTCGCTGCGCGACGAGTTCCTGTCCATCGCGGCGCACGAGCTGCGCACGCCCACCACCTCCCTCAAGCTGAGCGTGCAGGCGATGCTCCGGCGGCTCTCTGGCGAGGGTCCGTTGCCCTCGCGTGAGCAGTTCCGGGAGAGAGTGGAGAACCTCGATCAGGGCGTGGCCCGGTTGGTGGCGCTGGAGAACCGGTTGCTCGACGTGTCCCGCCTCGCCTCCGGGAGCCTCCTGCTGCATCGCGAGCAGGTGGACCTGGTGGAGGTGGCGCGCGACGTCATGATCGCCTTCGCCCAGCAGGCGGAGAACGCCGGCTGCAAGCTGGTGCTGAACGAGCACGGGCCCGTGGTGGGGCAGTGGGATCGGCTGCGCCTGGAGCAGGTGATGGCCAACCTGCTCACCAACGCTCTCAAGTATGGAGCGGGCAAGCCGGTGCGGGTGCGCGTGCTGGGGTGGCCGGAGTGGGCCCAGCTCTCGGTGACCGACAAGGGCATCGGCATCGCTGTCGAGAACCTGTCGCGCATCTTCGGCCGCTTCGAGCGCGCGGTGAGCGGCCGGCACTACGGAGGCCTGGGCCTGGGGCTCTACATCACCCGGCAGATCGTCGAGGCGCTCAACGGGGAGGTGCATGTCACCAGCCACCCCGGTCAGGGTGCGACCTTCACCGTGCTGCTCCCCTACATGCCCGTGAGACCGCAGCCGTCGTCCCGGGAGGGCTGGCCCTCCGTCCCGGAGGAGGCGGCGGATGAGGAGGGCAGGGTGCTTTCCGGCCTGGCCGGGTCCGTTCCGATGCTCTGACCCGTGGCTGCCCTCACGCCACGGGCAGGATGACCCGGAAGGTCGCGCCCTGGCCCGGTTCGCTGTCCACCTCGATCGAGCCCTTCATCTGGGTGATGAGCCGGTGGCAGACGGAGAGGCCAAGCCCGGTTCCTTCTCCGACGGGCTTGGTCGTGAAGAAGGGCTCGAAGATGCGGGCCCGGAGATGCGGGGGGATTCCCACGCCGGTGTCAGAGAACTCGATCATCACCTGCGCGTCCCCCAGCTTCCGGGTGACGACGCGAATCTCATTCTGCTCCGGGGCACGGTCCGGCAGGGCCTGGACGGCGTTCACCAGGAGGTTCAAGAAGACCTGGGCGAGCCGGGACTCATTGGCCCGCGCCAGGGGGAGGTTCGCATGGTCGCGGCGCAGCCGGGCCCGGCGGTGGATGTCGTTGGCCGCCATCCGCAGCGCGGACTCGAGTGGCTTGTGGACGTCCACCGGGCAGATGTTCTCCTCATCCCCTCGCGAGAACGTCTTCAACTCGCTGACGATGACCTGCATGCGCTGGGCGCCCTCCACCGCGTCCTGGAGCGCTCCATGCACCTCGGAGAGGTCCTCGCTCTCTCCGGTGGTGGTCAGGGGCGCCAGGGTGTCGAGGGAGAAGCGCAGGTTGGAGAGCACGTAGGAGAGGGGATTGTTGATCTCATGCGCCACTCCGGCCGCCAGCGTGCCGACGGTGGCCATGCGCTCCGCCAGCGAGAGCTGGGCCTGCAACTCGCGCTGCCGGGTCACGTCGCTGATGGCCCCGACCAGACGCGTGGGCCTGCCCGTGGAGTCGTAGCTCACCGCCGCGCGATCGAGCACCTGGGCGTAGGTGCCATCTCCCCGGCGGAACCGGTACTCCTCGGCCCACAGCGCCGCTCGCCGCGCCAGCGCTTCCCGCAGGCTCGCCCCCACGCGCTCGCGATCTCCCGGGTGGATCTGCTCCTCCTTCCAGGCGGGCTTCGCCAGCAGCCCCGGGAGCGAATGGCCGAGCATGGGCTCCAGGCGCTCGCTCCAGATGATTGTCTCGCGCTGCCAGTCCCAATCCCAGACCACGTCCTGGGTGGCGCGCAGGACGGCCTGGTAGCGCTCATTGCTGCGGCGCAGCGCGTGCTCCGCCGAGCGCCGCTCCTCGATCTCCCGGAGCTCGGCCTGCCGGGCCCGCTTCATCACCGTCACGTCGCGTGTGACGGCCAGGTGGGCGATCTCCCCGGACGGGCCATACCGCAATGGACTGGCATGGGTCTCCATGCACCGGCGGGTGCCTTTCAGCCCGACGATCTCGAACGTCAGGAATCCCCGCTCACCCGCGCAGATCAGCTGGTGGAATTGCTCGAAGGCCTCCCGGTACTCGGGCGCGATGATGGGGAACACCGAGGCTCCGAGCACCTGCTCGGAGCTCTCCGCCTCGATCATTTCCAGGCCCGCGGGATTGATCTGGAGGAGGGTCCCGTCCGCGCCGACGATCTTCACGCACTCGGGCTCGGCCTGGATGAACGCGGCCAGCTGCTCCCGGCTCTCCGCCATGGCGGCATGGGCCCGCTCGAGCTCCTGATTCAAGAGGGCGTGACGCCTCGCGGCCAGGCGGTGCTCCAGCTGGTCCACCACCTGCCGCGCCAGCATCACCAGGGCCTGGACCTGCGCGGGCTGGAGCTCTCGCGGCTTCTGGTCAATCACACACAGCATTCCCAGCACCAGGTTTCCCGGGAGGACGAGCGGGGCTCCGGCGTAGAACCGGACGTACGGGGCAGCCTGGACCAGGGGCGTGTGGGCGAAGCGGGGATCCGCGAGCGCATCCGGGACGATCAGGGGCTGTGGGTCCGCCGACTGGAGGACGGCGTATGAGCACAGACTCCCCACCCGAGGGACCTCGTGGACATCGAGCCCCTGCCGGGCCTTGAACCACAGCCGGTGCTCGTCCACCAGGGAGATGAGGGCGATGGGAGTGCTGGTGAAGAGCGCCGCCAGCCGGGTCAGATCATCGAAGGCGGGCTCCGGCTCGGTGTCGAGAACGGCGTAACTCCTGAGCGCCGCCAGACGAGCGTCCTCGTTGGGTGGAACCGGGCAGGAGCGGCTCACGGCAGGATGCCCGCGGTACGCTTCTTCGGGTCTCTCCAGCTCGCAGCGGGCTTCCATTCGACCCCCTGTATGGAGTTGGCAGCAGAGATGTCAATTTACCTGGAAATTCATGGCAGGGGTTCAATCCGTGGCAGCAAATCAGGAAAGTGGCGAATCCTGGACGATTGGCGGAGGCACACCCGCTCATCGCGGCTCGGCACTTCGCTCGATGAGTCGCACCGCCTCGTGGGCTCCATTGACGTAGGTAGGCGTGGGCCGCTCGCGGTGCGTGTCGGACTCGAGCTGGAGCAGGGCCTTCACGCGTCCGAGGGCCTCGTCGAACGTGGCGAGTCGCTCGGAGGGCCGGAGGCGCAGCGCCTGCCGGTCATAGAGGCGGGGCCGGGCGATGGCCACGAGGGGTGTTCCCGTGGCGCGTGCCTCCTGGACGGTGTTGTAGCCGCCCGCGCCGACGAGGACGTCAACGCCTCGCATGACCGCGAGGGCGGGCCAGAGTCGGGGTGGGGCATCCGGAGCCAGCAGCCGGACGAGTGCGCGTGGGCCGAGCCCCCGTTGGAGTGTCTCCGCGAGCCCGGCGCACTCGTCCACTTCCTCCCGCCGCCCACACGCGAGGACCGCCACCACGGGTGACGCTTCGTCTCCGGGGGGCACTCCCAGCTGTCTGCGCGCGGTGGAATCGTCGAGCAACTCATGGGCGTCGAGGACGAGCCAGGGCGGCGTGCTCGTGGCGAGCCGGTGGTGGGCGAACGGAGCGGGCTCGCCGGGGAGGATGAGCCGGTCGAACACGTCGACGAAGCGCGCGAGCCCGAAGCGCTCCACGTAGTCCGGATGCAGGTCGCGGTGCACGAGTACCTTCCGGGCGCGTAGCCCAGGCAGGAGCGGCGCGAGCTCACCGCCGAGCCCTCGCGGGAAGGTATCCACGACGAGCACCTCGGGGCGCAGGTGGCCGAGCAGTTGCTCGATGGACTCGCGCACGGCGTGCTTGTCGAGCTCCGCACCGAGCCTGTGGACGTGGCCCTCGCCCAGCTCCGCCTCGAGTGCCAGCGCGGGCGCGAAGGGGCTGTTCGTCACGACGTCCACGGTATGGCCCCGGCGGCGGGCCGCGCGGCCGAGCGCCACGGCGCGAGTGAGGTGCCCCAGGCCTCCGCCGAGCGCATAGAGGAGCCATCGTTCCGCGCTCATGGCTCAGCTTCCGCCCATGTCCTCCTCGAACTGATGTCTGGCGTTGGCGCGGAGAGACTCTCCATCGGCCTCGGTGAAGTCGTTGGGGTCGTGGAGGATGTCATGTCCCCAGTGACCCCGGCCGTAGTAGCCGTGGCCCCGGTAGTAATAGCTGGAATAGAGGAAGGGATTGTCCGTCCCCTCATCCAGCGACATGTCGGTTTCCGTTTCTTGCGACCCCGCGTGCTCTTCCTTGAAGCAGGTGGTGCAGAGCACTTCGCCGCTCTGGGCAGGGTGCCCATGCCGGGTACAGATGGGCTTCGCGCACCGCTCGCATTGCTGGGTGGCGGGCCGGGGGCAGTCGTGGGCGAAGAGGAATCCCGCCCGCTCCTGACACGGGGCGAGCGACTCTTGGAAGGGCGGGCTCATGCGTGAGCGGCTCTCTTGTCGATGGCGCGCGACAGGTGGAGGAGTTGGTAGAGGCTCAGCAGGGACATCGCCACCACCTGGACGCCGTTCACCATGGGGGGCTTGTTGTCCGCGCTCCACGATTGGCTGACGAGGATCGTCATGTCCAGGCGGTCCTCCTCCACGGAGAGGGCCCTGAGCCGGGTGCCCTGGGGCAGCTGCACCGCGTTCCTGGCCCGAGCGCCGAGCCGCCCGAGGTGCTGGTACTTCTCGGGCTTCACCTGGAGCCGCACCCGGACGAGCGCATCCGACTGGGTCTTGCTCTTGGTCTTGTATTTCCCCGAGCGGGACCGTTTGGTCCGGCTGCGCTGGTCGGTGCGTTCGGTCATCTCCACGCGCAGGTGGGTGCCATCCATCAACCGGCCCTGCAGGGAGAGCCAGCGGTCGACGTAGTGCTTCACATCCCAGCCACCAGGCGTCTTCCCCTTGCCGGAGAGCTTGTCCGAGTCTGTCGCCGGGCGCAGATCGATCTCGACGGTCATGAGCTCCTCGGGAGCGGTGTCGGCCTGGATCATCTGCACGAGCCGGGTGGCGAGCTGGTAGCGCCGGTCCTCCAGGTTGAGGCGTGCGTGGCGGAAGCGGAGGATGAAGGCGATGACGCCCGTGACGAGCAGGAGCCCGCTGCCCCACGCCGCCACCGGGTGGAGCGTGGGCTCCTCGAATGCGTTGGTGTTGAATACCAGGATGAGGAGGGCCACGGCGGCGAGCAGCGCGCCACAGCCCACGTGGCCCGTCTGCTGTTGCAGCCTCTCGTGGTGGGTATCGAGGTTGCGCAGGACATCGAGGTCCTTGAGCACCTGGGAGCCCGGTGCCTGGGTCCGGTAGGTGCGCTCCCGGCGGAACTTGTCGAGATCGACGACGGCCAAGGTCTGAAGCCCTTCGCTTCGAGGAGGGGAGTGGGAGCGTAGGGGCCCGCCCTCCCGCCGGTCAATCGCGAGCGTGTGTTGGTGTGGCGTGCTCGAGGGGAGATACTGCACGGGCCGTGTCATCCTCGGGAATCGTCTACGCGTCCTTCGATCGCTTCCCCGCCCCCAAGGGAGCGGCGGTCCACATCCGCGCCTTCGTCGAGGCGCTCGGTCAGGCGTTTGGGGGCGTGGAGCTGCTCGCCATCGGTGGAGAGGCGGGGGAGCCTCCGCCGGAGTGCGTTCGCTTCCATCCGCTGCCGGCCCAGGGGAAGGACCTCATCCAGCAGGCGATGTGTTTCCGGGGAGGGCTCGCGGCGTGGTGGCAGGGGCGTGCCCGGGCCTCGGTGGTGCACGTGCGCTCCATCTTCGAGGGCTACCCCATCGCCCGGCGCAAGGAGCAGCTCACCGAGCACCTGGTGTTCGAGGTGAATGGCCTGCCGTCCATCGAGCTGAAGTACCACGCACCGGGAGTCGCGGAGGATGACGAGCTGCTGCGCAAGCTGGTGGCCCAGGAGGACCTCTGTCTCGCGAGGGCGGACCTGGTGCTCACACCGAGCGTGGTGACGGCGCGCTACCTGGAGTCACGAGGGGTCGCGCCGGACCGCATCCGCGTCATCCCCAATGGGGTGGATACGGGGCGCTTTTCCTTCCAGGCGCCGCGACCCTGTGAGGACAGGACCGTGCGCCTGCTCTACAGCGGGACGATGACTTCCTGGCAGGGCGTCCATCACGCCATCGAGGCGTGCCGCCTGCTGCGCCGGGATGTGCCCGTCCTCCTCACCTTGGTGGGACCCACGCGGAGACAGCAACGGCGCGAGCTGCTCGAACAGTGCGGCGAGCTGGTGGGCGAAGGCGCGGTGGAGATACTCGATGCGCTGCCCCAGGCGGAGCTGGCGAGGCTCCACCATGCCTGTGACGTGGTGCTGGTGCCGCTGCCACCCAACGACCGCAACCTCGTGCAGGGGTGCTGCCCGCTGAAGCTGCTGGAGGCGATGGCCTCGGGCACGCCGGTGGTGGCCAGCGACCTGCCGGTGGTGCGTGCGGTGGCGGAGCACGGAGTGCACGCGTTCCTCGTCCGCCCGGGCTCGCCGAAGGCCATCGCAGAGGCGGTGCGCGCGTTGCGGGCGGACCCGGCGCTCGGCCCCCGGTTGAGCCAGCAGGCGCGAGCGCTCATCGAGCGGGACTTCACCTGGGCCCGCGCCCAGGAGTCCCTGGTGACGGCCTACGAGGAGGCCTTCGGGATGGTGCGGGCCAGCACCCGCTGGAGCACCTCGGCCTCGGCCTGAGCCTGGAAGCGCTGCTCGATGCGAGCGCGAGCCGCGGCGCCGATGGCGACCCGGCGCTCCTCGGACAGACTGAGCACGTCGATGACGGCCTGCCCGAGGTGGTTGAGCATCGCCTTGGGCACGAGGAAACCATTGTGCCCGGAGTCGATGGCCTCGGGGATGCCCCCCGCGTCGCTGGCGACGACCACGCGGGCGCAGGCCATGGCCTCGAGCATCGCGTTGGGCATGCCATCCCAAAGGGAGGGCTGGAGGTAGACGTCACAGAGCCGCAGGTGGGCGGCCACGTCCTCGGGGGCATCGAGCCGGCCGGAGACGATGAGGCGCGCGGCGTCCTCTGGGTGCTCGACGCGAAAGGCGGTGAGTTGCTCCAGCTCGCGGGGGCGCACCTCTCCGATGACGAGGAGACAGGCGGGCCGCACCTTGCGTACCTCGGAGAGGGCGGACAGGAGGAAGGGGACGCCCTTCTTGTGACGCAGCTCTCCGGAGAAGCCGAGCACGAGCTCTTCGGGGAGGATGCCCAGACGCTGGCGCAGCGCGGGGTCGGCGGGGCCAGGACTGAAGAGAGAGGTGTCCACGGCGTTGGGGATGACCTCGACGCGTGAGTCATGCCCGAGCAACATGACCATCTTGCGCGCGAGGTCTCCGGAGGCGGCGGTGAGGACGGTGGCGCGCTGGAGGGTCCAGAGGAGGCGGGCGAAGTCACCCGGGGGGAACATGGCCTGGTCCACGTCGTTGCCGCGAGCACTGACGGTGGAGGGGATGCCGGCGAGTCCGGCGAAGGTGACGGCCAGGAAGCCCGGGGGAGAGAGGTAGTGGCCCCAGACGAGCTTGTAGCGGCGCTGCGAGTGCAGGTAGTCGAGCACATCGAGCGTGTGCCGGAGAGAGGTATCGGTCTGGCCGAAGAGTCCGAGCCGGTGCAGGGTGGCACCGCGAGCGGAGGCGGCGACCTCACCGGCGTCGAGCGTCTGGAGCGCGCCAGGAGGCAGGGTCCGGGTCCAGGTGAGGACATCGACCTGGGCGTCGAGGCGGGAGAGGGCGCCAGCGGTGCGAGCGCCGCTGCGGGCGAGGCCGCCGAGGTCCGGGGGAAAGCGTTCTGCGATGAGGAGGATGCGAGGGCCGCTCGACATGGGAGCGGCATCCTACTGGGGATGACCGTGAGCAAGGCCATTATTCCCACCCCTCGTGGGAAGCTTGGAAGATGTGGCCGAGTTGGCTCACTTCATCTCATTCAGACTGAGCCTCGAGGTGTTCTTCCGTGGCATTCATTGTGATCAGTTGCTCTGGCCACTGGCTACCAGGAGGTGGCTGTACACGGATCCCTCGTGGACCCACGGGGCGGAAGCGCACCTTCAGTCCATCCCAGTGTTGCCATTCGTCGAGCGTGAGCGACCACCGCCATTCGATGAAGCCAGGGCCGTTCTTGAACTCCAGCAGGAAGGCGTGATGCTGGTCATCGACGGGGCGACCCGCACTGAGCATCACTTGCCCGGTGGAGGCGTTCTCAATCTGGAGCCAGGGTCCCCATCCCAATTCGTGGTGCTCTTGCGGTGCCCATGCGAACCAACGCCCCTCGAGCACCAATCGCCCGTCGTGTTGTTTCGGTTGCTCGAACTCGGGTGAGATGGCCCATGTGGGGACGGGCTCGTCGGAATGGGGTGCCGGCTCCGTGAGCTCGGGGTGCTCGCCACGTTTGACCGTGAAGCGCGCGGTACCCGAAGGCACGGATCCAGACGTCTTGGAGGCCAACGACTGGAAGTGCTCGACGAGCCAGCGCTCTGTATACCGTCCCCAGAGCGTGCTGGAGCCCTCGTAGTGCTGAGCCTCGTATTCTCGCTCAGTTGTGAGATAGCCACTGTAATCACCACACACTCCAGCGACCATGACTTGCAGGGCGCCTTGCGCACGCATTTCCTCTTCCAGGCGGTGGGCCAGCCAGGACGTGGGCTCTCCGGGAAGGCCCACCATCCAGACCTCGCCAACCTTGAGGAGCCGCAGCGGTAGGGTCGGCGCCTGGTACTTGAAGGAGTCGCGCATCAGCCGCTCCAACACGAGTGGGGGCTCTTTCGGCCATTGCGGGTCGGAATCAGGCACTTTCTGTCGATTCCCTTCCTGGAAACAGGGGACCCCTCCGCCAAGTTCCGAGCCGCCGAGAGTGGGTGCGCCCACAATGGCTGTTTTCGGCATCCTGGTGCCATCCTTCAGGACCGCGTTGCGAATCAGGGGCTCGTCGAAGAGCGTCGTGATGCGCAGCGACGTCTTCACGTTCGAGCGTGCCTCCCCACAGGCCTCGAAAAGCCGGCCTCCCAACTCGCGGCCCGCTTTTTCTACTAGCTCCATGTCCCGTGACAGATTCTTGCGCTCCCGCTTGAGCGCTTCGAGCGTCAAGCCGGGCAGCGCTGGATCCGCATCACCGATGGCTCCCGCGGCGAGTCCCAGGATCGGCTCGGCTCCCGGCTCCGCCCCGCGAAGCAGCGATTCCGCATGGCGCGTGGCCACCCCGAAGAGATCTGGTCCACAGAGGGGATGGCTCAGTGCGACCAGGGTCGCGTGCACCCCGAAGGTGGCGAAGGCACCGATGGGTCGGTAGGGCGGCTGGGCCTCGTCGGCCCAGAGCACTTGTACGCGGGGGTCCACACAGACCTGCTCGATTGGCAGTTGAGAAGGAGGGGAGAACGACGCGCCGTTTGGGAAGCCCAGCAACTCCCCCTTCTGGCGGAGGGCTGTGTCGTCCAGATTGGGAAAGTTGTGACGGAATGCCGAGTGGCTTCGGTTGCACGAGTATCCCCAAAGGCGGGCCACGCCATGCCCGACACGCGCGGGATGCAGGTTCTCGCATGCTTCCCGCACGCCTCTCTCGAGTCGTTCCACGAGGTAGTTCACCAGAGTGTCGTCCAGGCCGCCCGGGCTCTGGGCGAATGCATCATAAAATGTACTCCCGTAGAAGTTGCCGGGTCCGCTGTGTGTGTGCGTCCCCGCGAAGAAGAGACGACCGATGTGCAGACCCAAGGGGGACGTGCGCTGCGCGAGCCGCTCGGCGATGTACCGCGTGCCGGCGTGGAGGTCTGCCGCGATGAGGGCTACCCGCTCACCATGGCCATCATCCAGCACCAGCACGCGTGCCATGAGTCGACCCCAGGTGGCGAGCATCCGTCGAGATGGCAGCGACGGGCCCCATCCTGCCAGGGGCGTGAGGAACCCGGGCGTGATGTCCATCCGGGCGGCACCCGCTCGCAGGGTTCCCGTGGTTTGCAACGGCCCTGGTGCGAGTCGTTCGAGCTCGACGACTGGAGGCGGGGTCTCTCCGAGCAGAGGAGCCCCGGTGACCTTGCTTGTGCTCCTGCCTCGGCTGCTCGAACGCATCTTGTTTCGGCCGCTGCGCGCCACATGTGCTCCGTTTTTCCAGCAACTGGATGGGGGTGAATTCCGCTCGCTCGCGTCTTGGCGCGTCGTGAATGCCTATGCGGCCTCAGGAACCGGCTTCTGCGTCGCGAGAGCCTCGATGAAGCCATCGATGACATAGGGGACGGATTCGGCACGCTCCCTGCTCGCGAGCTCCGGATGATCGAACTCGCCGGCAAGGTGGCCAACGACCTCGTGGCCCAGATGGGACGCAAGCTCGGCCACACTCATGTGATCAAAGGAGTTGGCGTAGGTATAGATGTCGTTCGTCCCCGGGATTCGCCATCCGATGGTTTTGGAGAGCTGTTTATACCAGGGCCTTGGGACGAGCTCGTAGTCGAACTGGACGATACGATCCTTGAGCTTGACATCCGCCGTTGGGTTTGCGGCCCCCCAGATGAGCCGATTGTATATCTGCTCATTCGTGAGTCCTTGATTCCACGTGTAGGCCTTGTGTTCCAGCACCTGGCTCCGGAATACGTCGGAATTCACGATCTGCTCTAGGAGGTCGAGTGCCCTGCGCAGCTTGGCTCCGCGCGTTGAATCAATATTGACGGGTCGTTTGACGAGGAAACGCAGCATGGTCCACTCCCTTGCGGAATGCTTGTGGGGTTCGAGGGGTCTCAAGTGATGCGGTCTAGAGCTTGTCTTCAGGCACACCTTCGGCGAGCGCCTGCTCACGCAGCCACAACATCTCTCGCTGCATGTCCGTCGGTTCGAGAGCGACCGAATCGATCGTGACGGGGCCACCTGCCCCGGAGCCCGCAGCGGCTACGACATGCGCATGATCGACGCCCTGCGCGGACTTGAACTGGAGGGGGACCACCGCTATCTCCGCCACATTGACAACGGGTGCTGGCTTGCAGTCCGTGCGCGGCGTGGAACGCGTGAGCAGCGACTCTAGATTCGCTGCGGCGTTCACACGGTCGCTCATGTGGGGAATGTTTCCGCTGGGCTGTGTGCAGAACCGCCTGAGAATGGTTTTCAGCACCGAGGTGTGGTCGTAGGTCGTGTGCGAAACGGTGCCAGCTTCGATGTAGGGGGACATCACGAGGGCTGGCACGCGCACTCCGTAGCGCATGAACTTCTCGGGATTCCGGTTGTTGGGGGGAGTGGCGCGCTCGTTGTCACGAGGGATGACATGATCGTAGAAGCCGCCATGCTCGTCGTAGAGGACGATGAACAGCGTCTTCTTCCAGAGGTCGTTCCTTCCCAGCAACAGGGTGTTGTAGATGCGTGAGACGAGTTGTTGACCTCGCCGGACGTCTGCGGGCGGGTGGTCGTCATTCGAGTAACCCCAGCCGAACAACGCCTCCTGAATCGTGAAGTTCGGGTCGATCCACGACACTGCGGGAAGATTTCCCGCCGAGGCGGCCTGATAGAACTTGCTGACTTTCTCGATGACGTCCATGCTTCCGGTGTACCGCCTCACCGTACGCAGGAAGGCGATATCGTGGGAGTAGTAGCGCCACGACACCTGCTCGGCGTCAAGGTATTCGAAGATGGTGCGGATGTCTTGGATGTGACCGTTGCGGACCTCTCCGTTGGAGTGGCCGCACATGGCGAAGAAGCGATTGGGCCATGTTGGGCCGGGGACGGAGGCGAACCACCGGTCGCAAACGGCATACTGACGCGCCAGGTTGTCGTATACCGGGACCTGACGCTTGTCGTAGTAGCCCATGACGGCATCGATCGGCACACCCGTCTTGCCCTGGAGGCTTTTGGCGAAGCTTTTCACGAACCCGCCATGCTGATCCGAGATTTGCTCGGCAACAGCATCGTAATCGTGGTGAGGGTCGTACCTGAAGACAGGCTGATCGAGCGGGAGCGGCTTATACGGAGTGCCGTTGAAGGTGTTCACCTCACCCTTGGTCAGCCCATTCACAGGGAGCGGGTTTCCATCCGTCATCAAATACCCGAGCATGTGGTCGAAGGACCGATTCTCGAGCATCAACACGACGATGTGTTCGATTTGATTGAGCGTCGCCATGACTCCCCCCCTGCGACTGCATTGTGAGTGGCCATGCGCATGGCCGCTCGGGAGTCTCTCGCTCTGTTTCTCGCGCATCAATCCGCGCCCGGATGCAACTTGATGCTGTGTCCGGTTTTGAATATCCGCCGCTCTTCCCTGGGGGGCGAGCGGTAATGGTGCCCCTGACAGGAATTCCTCCACGGAGCCTGGGCGGGGTTGGCTCAGACCTGGGTCGCGGCCGTGTCCACCTGTTGCTGTTTGGGTTGGCGCAGCACTGATGCAGCCATCCAACTCAAGCCAATCGGAATGGTGTTGCTTGCGCGCGAGGTCTCCGGAGGCGGCGGTGAGGACGGTGGCGCGCTGGAGGGTCCAGAGGAGGCGGGCGAAGTCACCCGGGGGGAACATGGCCTGGTCCACGTCGTTGCCGCGAGCGCTGACGGTGGAGGGGATGCCGGCGAGCCCGGCGAAGGTGACGGCCAGGAAGCCCGGGGGAGAGAGGTAGTGACCCCAGACGAGCTTGTAGCGGCGCTGCGAGTGCAGGTAGTCGAGCACGTCGAGTGTGTGCTGGAGAGAGGTATCGGTCTGACCGAAGAGTCCGAGCCGGTGCAGGGTGGCACCGCGAGCGGAGGCGGCGACCTCACCGGCGTCGAGCGTCTGGAGCGCGCCAGGAGGCAGGGTCCGGGTCCAGGTGAGGACATCGACCTGGGCGTCGAGGCGGGAGAGGGCATCCGCGGTGCGAGCGCCACTGCGGGCGAGCCCGCCGAGGTCCGGGGGAAAGCGTTCCGCGATGAGGAGGATGCGAGGGCCGCTCGACATGGGAGCGGCATCCTACTGGGGATGACCATGCGAGGGTGGAAGTCGTCTGGTGGGCTTGCTCCAGTGACGTGGGTCACTGGCCACCAGCGGCGGAAGCTTGCCCCGTACTTCGCCACGGTCATCCACCAGCAGATGTGCTCGCGCTGATGTCGGAAGAATGCGGTCGTGCTCGATGGCGAGCACTTTCATGATGAACGAGAGATCCTGATCGGGATCTCTCGCTGTATTGCGGCGTCTGATGTGCTCCTGCCGTTCCAGGTAGTCCGACTCGAGGAAGATCCGCACGGCTGGAGTCTCCAGCAACATGGCATAGGTCAGGTCCACGAGCACGAGCTGACACATGCTCAAGTCCAACGGAACGCGGGCGAAACGACGTCCCGGCAGTTGGCGGCAATCCGAAGGACAGAAGACCTCGGAGTTCCGAGGATCGGCAGCCTCCGCCAACACGCGGTCGAGTGCCTCCAGGTCGACTTCCTGAGGAGGGCCGATGTAGTCGGCCAGGCGTCCGGCGCGCTCCGCTTGGAGCCGGGCCTCGTGGTTCGCCCTGGGCGCAAGCCGGAAGAAGACGTCACCTGGCAGCAGGGCGCTCCGCAGCCCGTGACGCCTCAGCCCGAGACTCAAACAATGGGCGACCTCCGTCTTCCCCGCACCGGACTCGCCTCCAATCGCGACGACGAGCCGGCGGTTTGACCAGGCGGCTACCCATTGGGCCTCCACCAGGAAGGGGAGCAGCTGCTCGGCGGAACAGACGTGCTGCGAGGTGATCCGCGGGCGATCCCCTCGCCAGCCCGCCGTCAGGCGATGGTGCCCAAGCGTTCGGGGGGGCCTGGCGGGAGCCCCCTGCGCTACCAACCCATCCAGCCTCTTCGCCAACCTCATGGCGGCCGCTGGCCAACTGAACGCCTGCCGGGCCACCTCATGACCCGCTTCGACCATCTTCTGGAGCCGTACTGGCGAGTCCAAGGCGTCCACCAGGTGACGCGCGGCGGTACGTGGATCCGTGGGGTTCACGATCAGGGCACAAGGCAACTGGCTCGCTGGACGCTCCTCGAGGACGCGCACGATACCGGCGCGCTCCGAGATGAGAACCGGAGCCCCGGCGGCCAGTGCTTCCGCCGCCCCCATGCCAAAGGGCTCGAAGTGTTGCATGCCTACATAGAACAGCGACTGGCGGAGAAGCTGAGCCACGACAGGCCAGGTCTGGGCGGGGATACGGCGTACGTCCCGGCCGGTGAGACCATACCGGGCCATGGCAGCAGTGATCTCTGCTTCGATAGCACACTCCTCGGGCTCGCACGGTTCGAGGTTCCCACCCACCAGCACGAGAGGAACCTGGTCGAGCTGCCCTGGCCGGAGCAAACGGGCCTCGCCCAGGACGGCCACCGCTCCGGAGAGGTTCTTCGTCTTCGCCAGTCGTGAGGAGAAGATGAGATAACGGCCCGGGATGAGGCCGAAGTGGCCGGGCACACCCGGATCCGGAGCTCGTTCAGCCGCTTCGAGGAAGACGGGCGCCACCCCAGGGGCTACGAAGTGGAGGGGTGCCCGTAGATTGTAGACACTCGAGAGCACCTCCAGCTGGGCGGGCATGCAGCCGATGATGCGGTCGGCTTGTACGAGGGCGGAGAGCTCACATTCCTCCCGGGAACGGAAGTTGTATTGCTCGTCGAGCCAGGTCCTGATGTCCCCCGCATCGAGCCCCAGACCCATGAGCTTCGTCAATGCGAGCGAATGCGGCATTGCCAGGAAGGGGAGCCCTACACGGGTGGCGATCTCGGCCGCGACCCCCATTCCGTCCGCATAGTGGCCCATGACGGCCTGGGCACCGAACCGGAGCGCCACGGCGGTCGCGTACTCCGCCAACTGCGGCAAGAGCGGGTAGAGGTCCTCCTTGCGAATGAAATGATTGTCACCCGCGGGAATCCGGACCAGCCACAGATTTTCCTCGACGCGGTCGACCCTGTGATACCCCTCGAACCAACGGGCGAGGATGATGACCTTTCTTCCAGCTCGCGCCCACTCCTTGGAGAGCAGGAGGACGTAGAGGGTCTGGCCTCCCGTGTCCGTGGCCCCCGCGGGGGGCGGATCACTCCAGTACCCATGCGTGGAGACCATCAGGATCCGCTCGCACGCCCTGGATTGCCGTTGGCAGCCGCCGTCCTCCGGAAGCCCATTGCTCGCGAAGAGCTCACCGACCTCGGACCAGAGGTCCGCGGAGATGGGAATCATTGCTGACGGATCTGAGTGGCTCAACGGACGACCTCCTCCAGAGGACTCGAATCTCTATTTTCCTGGCGACCCCAACGCACTGAGGATTCGCTGTGACAAAGACGTGATTGTCTTCATGTCTTTCAAGGCGAAGCCATCCGCCTCGAGGTTGAACTCCTTCGCGAGTACGAGGGCGAGCTCGACCGCCCTGAGCGAGTCGATGAGCCCGCTGGCCATGAGCTCCTCCTCTGCCCTGCCATACCTCGCCGTAATGATCTGACGAAGCTGACTTGCGATATCCGTCTCCGTGGTCCGCATCACGCTCCAACCTCCGTGCCCGAAGCAGAGGACCACAGGCCCACATCCAGCCCCTCGCCAGCGACACGGATACCAGGTCCGTCGCCCCTGCCCAGAATCGCCAGCGCGTTGGAATACACCGACGTCCTCGTGGACATCACGATGCGACGGCCCACCCGCCGGCCTGACGCGATGGCAACTCCGAGGATCAAGAAGAGGTCGGCAGGCCCGATGTGTCCAAGAAAAGGAATGGTGAAGAGCGTCGCCTTCGGGTCGACTCCAAGCTCCTTCAACACTTCCAGCTGGGGGCCGGGGTTCATCGGCGAGCACACCACGAAATCCACGGCCTCGAACCCCGCTTGTTTCAAGATTCTAGGGTAGTTATGGCGATCCGCATCAGCGGAGTAACGCGCAATGCCATTCACCTCGCGGATGGAGAGCTGCTCCTGCCACATGTGGAGCTGCTCCCGGAGCGCGGGCTCGTCCACGGGCCTTCTGCTCCCGCCCGCTCGCGGCCCGCCCGCCCCATGTACGGACAAGTCGGGATTCGTGAAGTGGGAGAACGCCACGATGTCATTGTCTGCCTCCGCGGAGACGATCACCGTCGCGGCACCAGCGGAGTAGGCCGCGTCCGAGACCACCTCCACGGGACGCTGCGGACCCAACAGATAGTCATAACGTTCGGCACAGCAGACCGCGACCGTCCGGTAGGTGCCACTCTCGACCAAGGTCTTCGCCAGCCAGAGCGCATCGATGCATCCAGCGCAGCGCCCCATCAGGTCGAAGCCCGCCGCCCGCCTGGTGCCGAGCTCGTGCAACACCCCGAAGGCCGCCACCCACGGCGCGGGCCAATCCTTCGTGACTCCCGCATAGATGAGAAGGTCGAGTTCTTCGGTCCCAAGCCCCGCGGCCTCCAGCGCGGCTCGAGTGGCTCGAGCACCCATCGTCGATGGATGATCATCCTTCCCCGCGACCGGCTTTTCCACGAGGCCGAGCGCGACGAGGGCTTTCTCGGCCAACCCATGGTCCTTGGCGACTTCATGGGCGAGTCGACGACCCTCTGGAATCCACCAACCTATCGAACGTATGCCAGCCATCATCAGCCCTCGAAAAGCGACCGGAGCTTCGACCGATTCACTTTTCCGCGGGAGGTTTTTGGAATGCGCTCCACGAACAGGATCCGCTGCGGGCACTTGTAGCTGCTCAAACGCCCCCGCACGTAGTCGATCAACGCGACCTCGCTCAAGGTCGAGCCTTCACGGCGAGCCACACAGGCCGCAACGGCTTCACCGAACAGCTGATCTTCGAGCCCTACCGTGCATGCATCGACGACATCAGGGTGGGACAGCAACACGCTGTCGACCTCGGCGGGGTAGACGTTCTTGCCTGCCCGGATGATGATTTCCTTCACTCGGGAATGAAGGAAGACGGCGCCTGATTCGTCAACCTCGCCGACGTCGCCCGTCGCAAACCATCCATCCTGCGCCACCGGGCCCGGCGTATCCGAGTGCGAGTAGTAGCCCGCCATCACACCTGGCCCCTTGACCCGCAGCTCCCCCTTCTCACCGGGCTTCAGCGGTTCGCCATTCGAGCCGAAAGCGCGAATCTCACAGTCGAGCGCCCTACCCACCGAAGCCAGGTTCCTCTCCGGACTGTTGGGCGAGCAGGCGATCCACCCGCACGTCTCCGTGAGCCCGTAGCAGTTCAGCAGGGGGACGTTGAATTGACGTTGAAAGGCCTCGATCTCCTCCGGCCGCAGCGGAGCCGACGCACAGGTCACGAACTTCAGCGAAGGACAGACGCTCCCGGCATCACGGCGCGTGGCATACTGGAGCAACAACCGCACGACCGTTGGCACCGACGAGAATGTATTCACCCCGTTCCTATTCAGGATCGACCAGAGCTCCCTGAGCAGATCCAGGTTGAACGGTGGGGTGATGACGAGTGTCCCGCCATAACCGAAGGTGGCCAGACTGTTACAGATCAATCCATGACCAAAGTGGGTCGGCAATAGACAAAGAGAGGTGTACGACTCGTCGAAGCCGAAGGACTGGCGAATGGACTCGATCTTCCGGAGCAGCGTGGCGTGAGAGGAGAGCACCCCCTTGGGGTTGCCTGTCGTGCCAGAGGTGTACAGCAGCAGGGCCGGATTCCCGGGGAGGTCCTTTTCGGACGTGGCCGTCGCCTGCTCGCCCGGCAACTGGAGGTCCTCCAGTGTCAGCACCTCACAACCAACGCGCAGGTCCTTGAACCTGGACCCGGTACCGTCACCTGCGATGATGGCGGCCGGTTGGGCGTGGTCGGCGAGGGCCTGCAGCTCTTCTCTTGCGAGATTCGCATCGACCGGAACGGCGATCATCCCCCCTCGGAAACAACCGAACAGGGCGACGAAGAAATCCGGTGTGTTGCTCAACCCGAGGAGGACCCGGTCACCCGCCCGGCACGCCCGCTCCTGGAGGCGCGCGGCAAAGGCCGACGCGGCGCGGTCGAGCTCGCCATAGGTCAACGCGACGCTTCCGTCGGGAGTCTTGATGCACGGCTTGTCGTGCATCCCCGTGCTGCGAGCCCGCAGCAACTCACTCAGCGTTTCCATCATCGCCGTCCAGGTTCACGGCCAGTTTCTCGAGGCCGAGCAAGTCCTTGGTCTTGGGGTCGAAGATCTTCGAGAAGACCTCGTCATGATTCCGGAAGGCCTTGAACTCCAGGGCATTGCCAGAGGGATCGCGAACGAACAGGGTCGCGTGCTCCCCGGGTTTCCCTTCGAGGCGGATGTGGGGCGGATCAAAGAAAGGGTAACGGTGCGATTTGATTCGTTCGGCGAGCGTACGCCACGCCTCTCCATCCAGGTTCATGCCGAAGTGAGGGACCTGCACTTCCTCACCGTGAAAATCAGAGCGGAACGTGTGAAAGAGTCGCCCGTCATCCGGTGCAGCGTGGAGGACGAGGTGGTGTCCGTAGAAGTTGAAGTCGATGAAGTTGGGCGTGGAGCGGCCCTCGGAGGCGCCCAGCACATCACGATAGAAGCGCCTCGCTTCCTCGAGATCGCGCACGGGAATGGCCAGATGGAATTGTCTGATGGCTTCCACGGTTGGTCTCCGCATGGTCAGTAATCCGCAACAGAGCCGCTGGAAGGGCTTATGCCGCTCGCTATGCGTTGGACTCTCCCAGATATCGTGGAGTCCAGGATATTGGTCCAGAAGTCGGTCCAGGAGTTCATGCTTTCGTTGTAGCCACGACCCAGGTCCGCAAGAGCCTCGGGGCCCCGGACAACGATTTCATCGTGGATGATCTCACGCGTCTGGAGGCGATGCGCGATATCGTGAGGACCTACGTGAAGGTCCCAGAACCTCCAGTCGATCTCCGAGTGCATGTGTTGGATGTAGGGATTCTTCATCATGTGCTCGTGGAGTCGCGCCAGATAGACTTGGCAGACGCACTCTCCACCCATGCCCCGGAGCCCGACGCCGTAGGCCGTGCTCGTGCTCGAATCGGTCAGGCTCTTGCGCACGGCGTCGAGGAGCCCGATGTTGGCACTCAGGGCCAGGTTGTCGAGGTCCTGGCCTGTCACGCCAATACTCCTCAGGAAATCATCGTAGAGGCGAGGATGGGCCTCGAGCGGGTTTCCCCGCCCCAACTCGTCGAACAACAACTCCGCCAGGAAGCTTCTCATCCTTCCATCCGTCAAACGGGAGATGAGGATCGCGAGGTCGGTCGTATAGTAAATCGTGAAGAAGCGGTATTGAATGAGGAGCGCGACGAGTTGCTTCGGGTCTGCCTCTTCGGCAAGGGCAAAGAGGCTCTCCGCACGCTGAAGCGCGCGTTCCTGCAGTTCATCCGCCACCTGCCAGAATTCATTGATTGGAATCGAATTCCAATTGCTCGTCTTCATCGCTCAGAGACCTCCGCGACGGAAAGAGGCATTGATGCCAGTTTCATGCACCAGGCTGATCTTCTGGACGCGAGGCGTCCATCCTCCGTCCCTGTCACTAGGTAGACTCGGCTGACGAGCTCATGTGACGCGAGGATTCATACGAGCAGGCAGCGCAGCGGCAGTGCCATGGTCGCTGGCCTGTCGCCGTTATAGATAAGCATTGGCCTGGCTGTCATTGGCCACCAGGACCACTCCGTCCGGGCGCTGCTCACGACCCGGGAGAGAGGGCCGGGCCGCGCTCGCTCGCCTGGGAGCACGTGGGCCTTGAGAGTGGGCATTGGCGCGAGGTGCGCGTCGGGGCACGCCACGGTGCGGCGGCGGGTGCACAAACCCCCGGCCTGTGCTCGGACGGCCGGGGCCCTTCGCTTCACCCTCACCCGTCCAGCCGAGCGGCAGGAACTCGGAGACGAAACCGGCTGTCACACGAGCATGGCGCGCACCTACGGACGTGCTACGCGAGGCGAACGCGTGGTGGTGCTGGGTGCTCTGGCGCTGGACGGAATTTGGGCGCTGATGACCATCGAAGGAGCCACGACGGCCAACGTCTTCGAAGCCTTCATCGAGCACATGCTCATATCAGGCCTGGGTCGCGGCCGTGTCCACCTGTTGCTGTCTGGGTTGGCGCAGCACCGATGCCGCCACCCCACTCAAACCAATCAGGCCCACGAGGTTCGGGAAGATCTGCAAGCCATTCATCAGGTCTCCCCAGGCCCAGATGGTCTCCACCTTCCCCATGGCGCCAAAGACAACCAGGCCGCAGTACAGCCACCGGTAGGGCTGGGTGACGCGCAGTCCAATGGCATACTCCAGGAACTGCTCGCCGTAGTACGCCCAGCCAATCAGCGTGGTGTAGCCGAACAGGAAGGCGCAGAACGCGACGATCCACCCGCCCACCGTGGGGATCGCCGTATTGAAGGCCTGCGCCACCACCGCCGTGCTCGTGAGCCCGGACGTCCATGCTCCGCTCGCGAGAATCACCAGCGCGCTGATGGTCGACGTCACGCACGAGACGATGAACACCTCCATCACCGCCTGGAGCCCCTGCTGCACCGGCGCCTCGCTGCGCGCCGTGCCGTATGCCACCGCCGCCGTGCCATACCCCGCCTCGTTGGCGTAGATGCCTCGGGCAATTCCGTAACGCATGGCCACCATCATCCCCACTCCGGCCGCGCCTCCTCCGGCCGCCTGCATCGAGAACGCCTCGCGGAAGATGAGCGCGAACACCGTGGGCAACTGCGCCGCGTGGGTGATGATGACGATGAGTCCTCCAGCCAGGTAGAGGCCCACCTTCAGGGGCGCGAGTTTCTCGGCCGCGCGTCCGATGCTCTTCACGCCACCAATCACCACCAGCCATGTGAGCACCGCGATGGTGATGCCCGAGGCCCACGGCGGAATGGAGAACTGGCTCTGCCACACCACCGCGATGGAGTTCGGTTGGGTGAAGGGCGTCGTCGTGAGTGCCGCCACGCCCGCGATGAGCGCGTAGAGCCACGCGAGCTTCGGCGAGCCCAGCCCGTCCTTCAGGTAGTGCATCGGGCCCGCGGACAGCCGGTCTCCCTCCACCTTGCGAAACTTGATGCCCAGCACGGCCTCGCAGAACTTGATGGTCGTGGCGAAGAAGCCATACATCCAGATCCAGAACAGCGCCCCGGGTCCGCCGCTCACGATGGCCGTGGCCACTCCCGCGATGTTGCCCGTGCCGATGGACGCGCCGAGCGCCGTCATGAACGCCTGGAAAGGGGTCAGCGCTCCCGCACCGCTTGCCTGCGCCGGCACCATGGCCCGCAGCCCATCCCGGAAGCGCGACACCTGGACGAACCGGAGCCGTATCGTCAGGAACACTCCAGTTCCCAACAGGAGGGCCATGGTCCACGGACCCCAGACGAAGTTGCTGGCGATGTCGATCGCGTTGCGGATGGGTTCAGGCAGCATGATTCCCGTCATAATCCGATCTGCGCATCCAGGGCACCCACCGGAAAAGAAAGGCTCATCGTGACCGCCCCCGCTACACCCCGCGAGCTCTTCGACCTCTGGGCCGAGGTCCGTCTCCAGGGTCTGCCTCCTCCCGCCCTCGTCCGTCATGCTCTCGTGGCGGCCCATCTCCGGCGTCTCCCCACGGAGGCTCCGGACCTGTTCCAGGTGGAGGAGGTGGGGCGCTCGGTCGAGGGGCGCTCGCTGAACCTCGTCCGGACCGGCACCGGTCCCCGCCACATCCTCCTCTGGTCCCAGATGCACGGGGACGAGCCCACCGCCACCACGGCGCTCCTCGACCTCTTCGAGTACCTCCGCCGCTACCGCGAGCACCCTCGGGTGGCCCGGTTGCTCTCGGCGCTCACCCTGCATGCCCTGCCCATGCTCAACCCCGATGGTGCCGAGCGCTTCCAGCGGCGCAACGCCCAGGGCATCGACATCAACCGGGACGCCCTGGCGCTCCAGACCCCCGAGGGCCGCACGCTCAAGGCGCTCCGGGATCGGCTCCAGCCTTCACTCGGCTTCAACCTCCACAACCAGAGCTGGCGCACGGCGGTGGGGGGCACGGGCCGGCCTGCTTCCATCTCGCTGCTCGCTCCCGCCTTCGACGCGACGCGGGGCGACAACCCGGGGAGGGTGCTCGCCAAGAAGGTGTGCGCCGTCATCCGGGACGCGCTCGAGCCGCTCGCGCCCGGGCAGCTCGGCCGCTACGACGACTCCTTCGAGGTCCGTGCCTTCGGCGACAACCTGGTGCGCTGGGGCACTCCCACCGTGCTCATCGAGACCGGCCCGTGGCCCTCGCCCGAGCCCGACGAACCGCTGCTCCGGCTCAACTTCGTGGCCCTGGTGTCCGCCCTGGAGTCGCTCGCGAGCGGGGCGGTGGAGCTCGCGGACCTCGCGCGCTACGAATCCATCCCCTTCAACGACAGCAAGGGCATGCTGCACCTCGTCATCCGGGGGGCCCACGTCTTCGGTGAGGCGGGGGAGGCCTTCGTCGCGGACATCGGCGTGGCCGCGGCCCAGGCGGTGCGCACCCGCGAGGGCACCGCATCCGTCGTGCTCTCGGGCTCTATCGAGGAGCTGGGCGACCTGCGCGTCTACGGTGCCGTGGAGGGGGTGGACGGCGCCGGGCTCACCGTCGTGCCGCTCCCTCCCGGGGGCGTGAAGGAGGGGGACTTGCTGCCCCTGCCTCCCCGGAGCGGGCGCGAGCTGCGGGTGGGCCTGCCCGCGGAGCTGATGCTGCTGCGGCCGGTGGTGCCCTCTGGGACTTACCGGGTGGAGCGAATCATCCGTTACGAACGTTGAGTTCCCAACTTCGGTGAAAATGTGACTAAGTTGCTACCCACTTTTCAGGAGGGGTCAGCATCTTGTCTTCGTTCGTCCGACTCGCTCGCGCGGGGTGTGTCCTGTTGTTGCTGTGGGGCACCAGCGCGATGGCCCAGGGTTCCGCCGTCATCATCGGCAAGATCATCAACTCGGCCGATAAGAAGCCACTGCAGGACGCGGTGGTGACGGCCACGTCTCCGAGCCTCCAGGGCGAGCAGACGATGGTCTCCGACGAGAGCGGCCAGTACCGCATTCCGCAGCTGCCGCCGGGAGTCTACACCATCCGGGTGGAGGCCCAGGGCTTCCGTCCCTACGCGCGCTCGGACATCCAGCTGCGCCTGGACCGCACCATCCGTTTCAACGTGGAGATGCTGCCGGAGTCCGGCCTGAGCGAGGACCTGATCGTCACGGGCACCCCGCCGACCGTGGACGTGGCCTCGAGCGCGTCGGGCATCAGCGTGGACGCCAACATCCTGAAGAACCTGGCGCTCAGCCGCCCGGGCTCGAAGGGCTCGGCGTCGCGCTCCTTCGAGTCCCTGGCCGAGCTGGCCCCCGGTGCGCAGGAGGACACCTACGGCGTGAGCATCAACGGTGGCACCTCACCGGAGAACCAGTTCGTAGTGGATGGCCTGTCGGTGAATGATCCCCAGTTGGGCTCCATCGGCACGCCGCTCTCGGTGGAGTTCGTCAAGGAGGTGAACGTCATCACCGGTGGCTACATGCCCGAGTACGGCCGCTCGACGGGTGGCGTGTTCAACGTGGTCACCAAGTCCGGCTCCAACGAGTTCCACGGCTCGGTGTTCGGCAACTACGCTCCGGGCCTGCTGCAGACGGCGGGTCCGGCCATCCAGCAGGCGGGCAGCGTCATCTCCGCCCGGGGCACGCCGTGGAACCAGGGCGACTTCGGCTTCGAGCTGGGTGGCCCCATCGTGAAGGACAAGCTGTGGTTCTTCGCGGGCGTGGCGCCCTCGTTCACGCGCATCCAGGTGTCGCGGCAGATCAACACCCTGGACCTCTGCACGCAGGTGGATCCGGCCAACGGCTGCTCCAAGGTGGGCGATGCGCGCAAGGATCCGGCGACGGGCTTCCAGGTGGCCACGCCCATCCCGGGCGCGCTGGAGAACCGCTTCGCGGACGAGCGGACGGTGCAGTACATCGGCAAGCTCACCTACCTCTTCAACCCGGACCACACCCTGTCGCTGTCGGTGTACGGCACGCCCACCTGGTCGGGCGGCGACGGCCGTTACTCCTTCAGCCGTGATGGCGCCCCCGAGGTGTGCAGCGGTCTGTCCTGCACCGCGTACGTGCAGGGCGCCTATGGGGCCATCGCTACGCGCCGCACGGGCGGTGGCCTGGACGTCGTGGCCAAGCAGTCCTCCTCCTTCTTCAACAAGTCGCTGCTGCTGGACGCGACGGTGGGTTGGCACCACCAGGATTCTTCCATCCTTCCGTCGGATGGCTCGGGGCTCATGAGCGGCACGGGGCTCTCCGCGCAATCCAACATCGCCTACCGGCGCAAGCGCAGCATCACCGAGTTCGAGTCGCTTCCCGATCCCTCCGTATGTGACGCACCCGAGGGGCTGACCGGGACCCGCTGTCCGGTGACGAACTATTCCTATGGAGGCCCCGGCACCATCAGCATCTCGGAGCTGAACCGCTACCAGGGCAAGGTGCTCGGCACGTACATGCTCGAGGCGCTCGGCCACCACGTCTTCAAGGCCGGCGTGGACGCCGAGGGCGCGAGCTTCTACCTCAACCGCGCCCGCTCCGGTGAGGTCCCCTGGCAGGAGTGCTCGGACGGCTCGTGCTTCTTCTCGCTCAACCAGTACGGCTACCTCTCCGGGCCGGACACGGTCGTGCCGCTGCCCAACAAGGAGGGCACGTCCTCCTCGCTCACCGTCGGTGGCTTCGTGCAGGACAGCTGGTCCATCCTCGACAAGGTGACGGTCAACGTGGGTGTGCGCTACGACGCGCAGACCATCTGGGGCATCGACCGTCAGGTGGGCCTGAGCCTGCCCAACCAGTGGTCGCCCCGCGTGGGCGTCATCTACGACTTCACCCAGCAGGGCCGTTCGAAGCTCTTCGCCAACTTCGCGCGCTTCTACGAGAACGTCCCGCTCGACATGGCCGACCTGTCCTTCCCGCAGCAGCGGCTGTTGTCGTCCACGTACAACGCGCCCGAGTGCGATCCGAGGGATCCCGCAGACCTCGCGCCCGGTGGCGACTGCAACGTGGACGGCAACCGCCAGGTCACCGGCAACACGGAGAGCCCCAACCAGTACTGGACCGCCGAGGGTGGCGACCGCGTGCCGGTGGACCCGAACATCCGCGCCCAGTCCAGCGATGAGATCGTCCTGGGTGGCGAGTACGAAATCGCGCTCGGGCGCCTGGGCCTGTCGTACACCAAGCGCTACCTCAACGACGTCATCGAGGACATGAGCCGCGACGACGGCCGCACCTTCTTCCTGGGCAACCCGGGCAAGGGCTACTCCTCGGACTTCCCGCTGGCCCGCCGCGACTATGACGCGGTGAACGTCTACTACACCAAGAGCTTCTCGGACGGGTGGCTGGCGCAGGTGAGCTACACGTGGTCCACGCTGCGCGGCAACTACTCGGGTCTGTTCCGCGCCGACACCGGCCAGCTGTCGCCCAACCTCACGCGCGACTTCGACCTGCTCTCGCTCACCGTCAACCGCGACGGCCCGCTGCCGGGTGACCGCACGCACGCCTTCAAGGCCTTTGGCGCCAAGGAGTTCCGCCTCACCAAGGACCTGAGCGTGGATGTTGGTGGTGGCTACCGGGCCCGCTCGGGCGCGCCGCTCAACTACCTGGGCTACCACCCGCTGCGCAGCGGCGCGGAGACGTTCATCCTCCCGCGTGGCAGCGCGGGCCGGCTGCCGTGGGTGCACAACGTCGATGGTCACGTGGGCCTGGGCTACAAGCTGCCGGGCAACTACACCGTCAGCCTCTCGCTGGATGTCTTCAACCTCTTCAACTTCCAGCAGGTGACGGACGTGGACCAGGTCTTCACCTACACCAAGGTCCTGCCCATCGAGCAGAACGGCAAGCCGTCGGACCTGGACAGCTGCAAGGACGCGAGCACCAGTGGCTCGTGCCTCGTCAAGGTCTCGGCCACCGGCAATGCCACCATTACCCCCGCGGATGTGAACCCCAACTTCAAGCGTCCCATCGCCTATCAGGCGCCTCGGTCCATCCGCTTCGGCGCGAAGCTGAGCTTCTAGGGCGCGTACCCGGAGAGACTCCATGAACATGCGATTGATTGGATTGGGGACGGGGGTGGTGCTCGCTTCCGTCCTGGGCGCTTGCAACGCCGCTCAGCAGGACCCGCAGTGCGTGGTGGCCAAGGCCGTGTCGGATGGTTCCACCGGCTCGTTCGCGGCCACCTACTCGCTCAAGGAGGGGCAGGACCCGAGCCTCTCGTGCGCTCGGCTCAAGCCCGAGCCGGTGGGGCTGGAGAAGTACTTCAGCAAGGATGAGAACGGGCCGGAGTCGGTGGTCATCCGCTCCTCGCGCCTGGGCAAGCTGCTGACGGACGAGGACGTGCAGGTGGATCCGGACGCGCCCAACCAGGCCAACTCCCCGGGCGTGCTGACGACGGCCGCCCCGGGCCCGGACAACTTCTGCGAGGTGCCCACGCTGGCGCCCTCGCGGCTGGTGGTGCGCTCCACCGCGGGCGGCAGTGGGCCGGGGATGGACCTCACCTACGCGTGGTCCAACCTGCGCATCTACAACACGCCGGACATCCCGGGGACGCAGTTCGTCGCGGACCTGCGCTACACGGAGAATGGCTGCACCGCCGAGTACAAGGTGCGCGGCATCTGGCCGGTGGTGAGCTGCGCCACCAAGGGCAAGCCCGACGAGTCCAAGTGCGACCCGTACGCGGACCCGCCGGTGCGCCTGCGGGGCTCGGGCATCAACCCGAGCTTCCCGGTGAAGTGCGACCCGGACGCGCTCATCTGCGTGCTCACGGGCGAGGTTCCCTCCGTCCCGTAGTCCCGGCCGGAGTCCCGGTGGGCGGCCTGCTTGCTAGTCGCAGGTGCCCATCTGGTGGGTGAGGGGGACCACGAGCCGCATGCCGTCCGCTCGTGGTTCCCACAGCTCCAACAGGCCTCGCGGCACGCTGGGCTCATGGACGGAGATGAGCCAGTAGATACGCCCCTCCAGCTCGAGCGTGCCCAGGGGCTTCTCGATGGGCAGCTCCTGCCCCTCTTGGGGGGTGCACAGCCGGGACGCGTGGGTGATGCGCATCCGCGTGGCGTCCCCGCGCAGCCAGAAGGTTGACGTGCACCGGTACGGCTCCGGCGAGCTTCCCTTCGTGTCTCGCATCGTGCGGTCCTGGCGCGCGTAGCAGAGCCTCTCGGAATCGCTGACGGGCGAGCACCACGCGCGCGCCTTCTGGGGCGGCCGGGCCTCGGTCCAGGAGGTGGCGGGCTTCGCGTCTCCGGCGTTCTCGCCCGGGAGCTGTTGCTTCATCAGCCCCAGTTCCTGGGACGCCTGGGCCTTGAGCGCATTTCGGATGGAGGCCTGGTGCTCCGGGGTCGCTTCCTGGATGGGCCGGGTCTCCAGCTTCCGGGAGAGCGCGAGGTCGAGGTTCTCCGGCGCAGGGCCGTTCACTCGCAGAGCCCAGAAGCTCGTATCGCAGCCCCCGTGGAGCTGGACGGCCTTCGTCTCCGTCTGGAGGGGCTTCGCCTCGGGCAGGAGGGGATTCCATCGGGCCGGCCCCGTCATGGGCCCCGCGGTGACGGGCTCCCAGATTCCCTGCCGGTACACGAGCTGCGGCTGAAGCGCCTTCTGGGCGTCGGCCGAGGTCTCCAGCGTCCCGAGCACCAGGGCCTCCCGCAGGTCCTCTGGCGCCTGGGTGCCGAGCAGGCGCGCGAATCCCTCGCCACAGTCCCGGGCCGCCCATTTCAACTTGCGCCGGACCGCGGACCCGCGCTCTCCGGCGGTCGCGAGGATCGCAGCGGCCACGTGCCGGACGATGGGGGTGGGGTGTTCGAGCATCCCCCGGGCCTCCTTCACGGTGGCGGGAGTCTTCGCCGCGCGCTCGAGGAAGACGGGGTTGGAATCGGAGCAGTCGAGCTGGGACGCCGCAATGCTCGCCGCGCTCTTGTTGGAAGAGGCCAGCGCGTGGATCAGCCGGACGAGGCGCTCCTCGGTGGGCTCCGGCGTGGGCGGGTCGGCCGCGGCGGGAAGACTCATGCCGAGTGCGAGCAGCAGGGCTCGCCAGGAGAACCCGCGGGCGGCCATGCCTCGGTGGGAACAAGGCTCGATTCGCATCCTCGAACCATCCCCCGAGCGGGCCCTCCAGGGGACTCGCCATTTTGTGTGGGATGGTGTAGGGTTTATGTCGCCATGCACGTCTACGCCGTCGAGCTGTCGAAGGAACTGGGCCTCAAGCCCGAGCAGGTGGACCGGACCCTGGCGCTGAGCGCCGACGGAGCGACCGTCCCCTTCATCGCCCGCTACCGCAAGGAGGCCACTGGCGGCCTCGACGAGGTGCAGATTCAAGCCATCCTGGACCGGGCCGCCGAGCGAGAGGAGCTCGACACGCGGCGGGAGGCCATCCTCCGCAGCATTGAGGGGCAGGGGAAGCTCACCCCCGAGCTGGCGCAGGCGCTCCAGCGGGCGAAGACGCGCACCGAGCTGGAGGACCTCTACCTCCCCTACAAGCCCAGGCGGCGCACCCGCGCGGCCATCGCGCGAGAGCGCGGACTGGAGCCGCTCGCGGACCTCCTGTGGAAGCAGGAGGGCGGGAAGAAGGAGGACGTCGCGGCCAAGGGGCGTGCGTTCATCAACCCGGACAAGGAGGTGCCGGACCTGGAGACGGCGCTGGCCGGGGCGCGCGACATCTGCGCCGAGCGCGTTGCCGAGGACGCGGGACTGCGCCGGGGAGCGCGAGAGCTGTGCGTACAGAAGGGCCGCCTGCGCTCGGCCGTCGTGGCCGCGAAGAAGGGCGAGGCCACCAAGTTCGACAACTACGCGGACCACGAGGAGGACCTGTCCAAGGCGCCCTCGCACCGCATCCTCGCGCTGCTGCGCGGCGAGGCCGAGGAGGTGCTGCGCATCCAGCTGGCCCTCCCGGATGACGAGGTGAAGGGCACGCTGGCCTCCCGTGTCGTGACAAAGCCCCAGTCCCCGTTCGCCCCGGAGCTGCGCGCAGCGGTGGAGGACTCGTGGGACCGGCTCATGGGCCCCTCGCTGGAGTCCGAGCTGCGCAACGAGCTCAAGGATCGCGCGGACCGCGAGGCCATCACCGTCTTCGGGCAGAACCTGCGCCACCTGCTGCTCACCTCGCCCGCGGGGACTCGGCCCGTGCTCGCGCTGGACCCGGGTCTGCGCACCGGCATCAAGGCCGCCATGATGGATGGCACCGGCAAGCTGGTGGACACCGCCACGCTCTACACGGAGAAGAGTGGCAGTGAGCGCGCCGCCGCCGCCAAGCAGTGCGGGGCCATCATCCTCAAGCACAAGCCCGAGCTCATCGCCGTGGGCAATGGCACCGGCAGCCGCGAGGCGGAGACGTTCGTGCGCGAGGTGCTCAAGGCGCTCGGGACGCAGGTGCCGGTGGTGTCCGTGAGCGAGCAGGGCGCCTCCATCTACTCGGCCTCCGAGGTGGCGCGCGAGGAGTTCCCCGACCTGGACGTGTCGCTGCGCGGCGCGGTGTCCATCGGCCGCCGGCTGCAGGATCCGCTCGCCGAGCTGGTGAAGATCGACCCCAAGAGCATCGGCGTGGGCCAGTACCAGCACGACGTGGACCAGGGCCTGCTCAAGAAGAAGCTGGGCGAGGTGGTGGACTCGTGCGTCAACGCGGTGGGCGTGGACGTGAACACCGCGTCGCCGCAGTTGCTCGAGCACGTATCTGGCATCGGCCCCACGCTGGCCAAGAAGATCGTCACCCACCGTGCCGCCAAGGGCCGCTTCACCACGCGCCGGGAGATCCTCAAGGTGAGCGGGCTGGGCCCGAAGACCTTCGAGCAGGCCGCCGGCTTCCTGCGCGTCCATGGCCCCGAGCCCCTCGACGCGAGCGCCGTGCACCCGGAGCGCTACGCCGTCGTCGAGCGCATGGCGAAGGACCTGGGCGTCCCGGTGAAGGACCTGGTGGGCAACGCCGCGCTGGTGCGGAAGATCGACCCGAAGCGCTACCTGGGCCCGGACCTGGGCGAGATGACCTTGAAGGACATCCTCGCCGAGTTGGAGAAGCCCAGCCGGGATCCGCGTGGCGACTTCACCGCGCCCGCGTACCGCGAGGATCTGCAGAAGCTGGAGGACGTGAAGGAGGGGATGGTGCTCCAGGGCGTCGTCACCAACGTCACCGCCTTCGGGGCCTTCGTCGACGTGGGCGTGCACCAGGATGGGCTCGTCCACGTGTCCCAGCTCTCCACCCGCTTCATCAAGGATCCCTCCGAGGCGGTGAAGGTGGGTGATCGGCTGACGGTGAAGGTGCTGAGCGTGGACCTGGTGCGCAAGCGGCTCGCGCTGTCCGTGCGCGCCGTCACCGAGGGCACCTCGGGGCCGTCCGCCGGGGCTCCTCGCTCCTCCGGCGGTGAGGCACGCTCATCGGTTGGAGCCTCGCGTCCTGCTCCGGCGGGCAAGCAGGGGAGCGGCAAGGCGCCTGCTCCGCAGAAGCCCTCGGCCGAGCCCTTCAACAACCCCTTCCGCAACCTCAAGCGCTGAGCGGGGCTCCCGCGCGGCGCCGGAATCCGCTGTCCGGCGCCCGGGAGCACGGGGGGTCACATGGCCCCCGCCGACGGGCTTGTATATTCTGGCCTCCCAGGGTTTCCCGGGGAGCCATGAGACGACCGCCGCCAGGAGTCTTCGGTCTCGCGCTGCAGAGCTGCGGCGTGGCCGTGGCCCACGCGAAGTCGTCCATCGTCCCTTCGCGCCACGCGGCGCTGGGTCCCCCCCTGAGCCCCTCCGATGACAGACCAGCCACCTCCGATGCGCGAGGTGTGCTGGCCCTCCCCCCGCCGTAGGTATCCCCCGTGAACATCCTCCGGAGCTTTCAAGGCAAGCTCCTCTTCTTCTTCCTGCTCATCGACGTGGCCCTGGTCGGCTCGCTGATCGCCACGGTGTCCGGTGGTGCGCGTGCGGCGCTCGAGACCGCCAGCCGCGAGCACCTGCACGAGCTGGCCCGCTACGCCTCGCACGACATCGACGAGCAGCTTCAGCTCCGGTGGGCCGCGACGCAGGCGCTCGCCTCCAACCCGTTCATGACCCACAGCGTCATCGACATGCTGAGCCGGGGCGATCACCTCGAGCCCTTCGTGCAGCGGCTGAGCCTGCCCGGCAAGGACGGTGAGGAGGCGGACCTCTGGCTGCTCGACTCCACGGGGCATGTCATCGCGTGGAACGGCCGCGGCCAGAGCGTGGGCTCCTTCGCGGACGCGCCCTGGTGGCCGCAGGTTCGCGAGGGCCAGCCGCAGGCCCTGGTCACCTCCGAGGCGGGCCAGCCGCGAGTACTCTTCGCCTTCCCCATCCGCAACCCGCTGCACACGGAGGGAGTCCTGGTCGCCCGGTTCGATCTCTCGTTCGCGCGGCGGGACGCCGCGCGCCTGGGACTCGAGCTGGTGCTATTGGACGGGGAGAAGCCGCTGGCCGGAACGCTGCCCGGGCAGGTGATGGGTGAGCTGCGGTCCCTGCCCTCCGCGTCCGCCGGGCGGAACACGGCGCTCGTCGACGGGATGTTCTACCTGCTCGTGCCGGTGGAGGGCTTCGCGCGGGAGCATGGCTTCGGCTGGTCCGTGGTGCTCTCCGTGCCGGTGGCGCGCATCTCCGGCCCGGTGGATGCGTTGCTCCAGCGGATGATCCAGGCGGGAGTGGCGGCGGCGGTGCTCCTGGCGCTGCTGGTCGTCTGGCGTACCCGGCTGCTGTTGCGCCCGCTCCACCAACTGCATGCCTCCATGCGGCGCATCGTCGACGGGGGAGACCTGGGCGAGCGTGTCCAGATTCCCTCGCGCGACGAGCTGAGCGCCATCGCGCGCACCTTCAACCTGATGCTCGAGCGGCTCGCGCACCGCACCGCCGAGCTGGAGCGCTCGAGAGATCACCTCTCCCTGCTGGCGCAGATGACGTCCACCTCTCCCAACGCCAGCGTCATGGTGGGCACGGAGGGGTGGATCCTCGTGTGGAACGAGGCGGCGGAGAAGCTCTTCGGGTGGCCGCGGCTGGAGATGCTGGGGGCCTCCTTCCAGGAGCGGGTGGTGCCCGAGGACACGCGCGAGCACTTCACCTCGCTGCTCGCCCGTGCCAGCGGCGGCGAGCCCGTGGAGGTAGAGCTCTTCCTCCTCACCCGGGAGGCGGGCGCCATCCCCGTGCAGCTCACGGTGTCGCGCATCCTCGACGCGGGGGCGCAGGTGCAGGGGTACGTGTGCATCGCGAGGGACCTGCGCGAGGTCAAGCGCCTGCGCGAGACGCTGGTGCAGTCGGAGAAGATGGCGGCGGTGGGAACGCTCGTGGCCGGCCTGTCGCACGAGCTCAACAACCCGCTCGGCATCATCCTCGGTTTCGCGCAGGGCCTGTTGAGGAGGTCCGGGCTGGACGAGACGTCGCGCACAGGGCTGCTCTCCATCGAGAAGCAGACCCAGCGCTGTGCCCGGCTGGTGCGGACGTTGCTGGACTTCTCGCGCAAGAGCGGCCCGGCGCGCGAGCGTGTCGAAGTGG
The DNA here is from genome assembly GCF_003044305.1 of Vitiosangium sp. GDMCC 1.1324. Lineage (GTDB taxonomy): Bacteria > Myxococcota > Myxococcia > Myxococcales > Myxococcaceae > Archangium. The sequence continues at coordinate 51,985 of NZ_PZOX01000015.1, forward strand.
CGTCGATGCTCGAGCGCGTGCGCGAGTTGGCCAGTGGCCAGGCCCGGCGGGCCCAGGTGCGGCTGGAGATCGTCGAGCCCCCGGCGGACCTGCCCTGCCTGGAGGCCAACGCGCCGGAGCTGGAGTCCGCGCTGCTCAACCTGGTGGGCAACGCGCTGGACGCGACGCCTCCAGGTGGCACGGTGTCCGTCGGGGCGCGCCGCTCCCCGACACGCGAGGGCCTCGAGTTGTTCGTGACGGACACGGGGAGCGGCATCCCTCCGGATGTGCTCCAGCGCATCTTCGATCCCTTCTTCACCACCAAGCCGGTCGGACAGGGGACGGGCCTGGGGCTGTCCATCACCCGTAGCATCGTCGAGTCGCATGGCGGCCGCATCGACGTGGAATCGGCCTCGGGTGCCGGGACCACGGTACGCTTGTGGCTCCCGGTGGCGCCGGCGCTCTCCTCGGAGGCTTCCGCATGAGCACCCCCTCTCCGACCCGGACTTCCCCCGTCCCCGAGCAGATCCTCGTCGTGGACGATGAGCGGGACATGCGCCTGCTGCTCCGCTACCAGCTGGAGCTGGAGGGCTACGACATCTCCGAGGCATCCGACGGCAAGGCCGCCCTGCGGCTGCTGCGAGAGTCCACACCCGGCCTGGTCATCACCGACGTCCGGATGCCCTTCATGAGCGGGCTGGAGCTGCTGCGCGAGGTGAAGCAGTTCCGGCCGGCCACCGAGGTCATCGTCGCCACCGGCTACGCCGAGGTCGAGACCGCCATCGAGTGCATGCGGGCCGGCGCGTTCGATCTCATCCGCAAGCCCTTCGACATCCACGAGATGTACTCGTGCGTGGCGCGTGCGCTCGATCGCTACCGGCTCAACGCCTCGGCGGACCTGGTGCGCGCCAGCCAGTCCTTCTTCTCCTCGAACGAGCTCGAGCGGCTCCCCGAGGCCATCGTGGAGGGAAGCCGGGGCATCATGGCCGCGGACGCGGTGGTGCTCCTGATTCCGGACGCGCAGGGCCGGTTCGAGGTGGCGCACGCGAGCGGTCTGGCCTCCGAGTCCGAGGGGACGCTGCTGCGCGAGTTCGGCGAGCGGGTGGTCCAGAGGCTGTCCTCGGATCGCACCCCGGCGCTGGTGGTTCCAGGCCTCGAGGATCCACGGCTCGGCTCCATCCGGGCGCTGGGGCAGGTGGCCTCGCTCATCCTCTATCCCCTGCTCGTGGGGGAGCGGGTGATCGGAGTGCTGGGGCTGCTGCGCAGGGTGGGCCCGCGCATCTTCGGCAAGAAGGACCTCGACCGTGCGGCGGTGCTCGCGAGCCACGTGGTGCTCGCGCTGGAGAACGGGCGCCTGGCCTGTCAGCTCGCGGCCTCCGAGCGGCTGGCGACCCTGGGCCAGGTGGCGGCCGGCATCGGGCATGAGATCAACAACCCCTCCGCCTACGTGCTGAGCAACCTCGGCTACATCCGGGAGCAACTGGTGGCGCTGCGCCAGGGCGCGCCGGTGGACCTGGCGGAACTGGAGCAGGCCGTGCTGGATGCGCGCGAGGGGGCTCTGCGCATCAGCGACATCGTGCGGGACATGCGCTCGCTGGCCCGGATGGACGATGAGGCCGGGGGCTGGTTCGAGCTGAACGAGGCCATCCGCTCGGCGCTCCGCATCGCCCGTGTCGAGACGACGCGGCGGGCCGTCGTCCAGGCCGACCTGCTCGATGGGCTCGAGGTGAAGGGGAGCCCGGGGCCCGTCTCGCAGGTCTTCGTCAACCTGCTCGTCAACGCGGCGCAGGCGCTCGATGGGTGGCAGGGAGCGCGCAAGGAGATCCGCATCACCACCCGCCGGGAGCCGGAGCGGGCCGTCATCGAGGTCAGCGACACGGGCCCGGGAATCCCGCCCGAGATGCTGCCCCGGCTCTTCCAGCCCTTCTTCACCACGAAGGGCTCGACCGGAACGGGGCTGGGGCTCTCCATCAGCCGGAATATCGTGCGCCGCTTCGGAGGCGACATCGAGGTGAGCAGCGTGCCGGGAGACGGGACGGTGTTCACCGTTTCATTGCCGATACGTCCCCTGGCGGAGGGCTGAGAGGTTCCGGTGGTGTGAGGGGATGGCGCGGGTTAAGTCTCCCCGCATGAACTTCCGACATCTCGGCAGCAGCGGTCTCATGGTCAGCGAGATCTCCTACGGGAACTGGCTGACCCATGGCTCCCAGGTCGAGGAGGCCGCGGCGCTCTCCTGTGTGCGCGCCGCCCTCGACGAGGGCATCACCACCTTCGACACCGCGGACGTCTACGCTGGCACGCGGGCCGAGGAGGTACTCGGCCGCGCGCTCAAGGGGCAGCGTCGCGAGGGCCTGGAGATCTTCACCAAGGTGTACTGGCCGACGGGCCCGGGTCCCAATGACCGGGGCCTGTCGCGCAAGCACATCCTGGAGTCCATCAACGGCTCGCTGCGGCGGCTGCAGACGGACTACGTGGACCTCTACCAGGCCCACCGCTATGACTTCGAGACGCCGCTCGAGGAGACGATGCAGGCCTTCGCTGACGTGGTGCGCCAGGGCAAGGCGCTCTACATCGGCGTGTCCGAGTGGACGGCCGACCAGATTCGCGCGGGCGTGAAGCTGGCGAGACAGCTGGGCTTCCAGCTCGTCTCCAGCCAGCCGCAGTACTCCATGCTGTGGCGGGTCATCGAGGGGCAGGTGGTGCCCACCTCCCAGGAGCTGGGCGTGGGGCAGATCGTCTGGTCGCCGATTGCCCAGGGCGTGCTCACCGGCAAGTACAAGCCGGGCCAGAAGCCGCCGGAGGGTAGCCGCGCCACGGACGATAAGGGCGGCTCGCGCTTCATCCAGCGCTTCATGACCGATGATGTCCTCACGCGGGTGCAGCAGTTGAAGCCGGTGGCGGATGGAGTGGGACTGTCGCTGGCGCAGCTCTCGGTGGCGTGGGTGCTGCAGAACCCGAATGTCTCCTCGGCCATCATCGGCGCCTCGCGGCCCGAGCAGGTGAAGGAGAACGTCAAGGCGGCGGGCGTGAAGCTGGGCGCGGACGTGATGCGCCGCATCGACGAGATCCTGGGCCCCGTCGTCGAGCGCGACCCGGAGAAGACGAAGCTGTCCAACCCCGAGAAGCGGCCGTAGCGCTCAAGCGGTGAGGGGGGCGTCGATGGGGAAGGGGACCACCTCTTCCCCGAGGCGGCGCGAGCGGGCCAGCAGCTTGTGGAAGCGGTCCGTCCCGTTGCGCGAGTCGAACTTCGCGGCGATGCCCTCCGCCTGTGCCGCGAGCCAGCCGCGCAGGGCCCGTGTCTCGTATGCGTCCCCGGGTGAGTACAGCGGGAACGCGCGAGGCAGGGAGAGCACCACCCGCTCCCGCTTCTCCGCCAGCGCCCGCTCCATGAGGGCGAGCGCGGCCGAGTGGAAGGTGAAGCGGTCCCGGTGACTCGCATGCTCCAGCGCCCACCCCATGTGCCGCTCGAAGAGCTTCAGCCCGCGCTCCACGTTCCCCGTCAGCGTGAGGAACTCCAGGTGGTCGCCCATCGTGGCGAGGAACTCCCGGTTGCGCTGCACCAGGGCATAGCCGCGCAGGTGGCTGTCCCGTGCCTGCTCCAACCGTCCCAGCTTGAAGAGCGGGTAGAGCACGCTTCCCAGCGTCAGGTGGGGCACCTCCGCGCACGCGCTGCGCCCCTCGAGCAGCGGCCGCGCCTTCTGGAGCGCCACCGCGTACTCGCCCTGGTCGATGTGGTGATCCAACTCGTCATCCAGCTCGCAGGCGCGACAGTCCGTGAGGTGGTCTCGTGGCGTCTCCACCCACCGGGCCCACAATGACTCGGCCAGGGCCTCGTCGCCCATGTCCCGAGCCGCCTGGTAGCGCAGCTTCAGCACCGCGCGCTGGCCCGCGCCCGACTTCGCGAAGCACTGCTCCACGTCGTCCAGCGCGCCCTCTATCTGCTTGCGGCTGATGTGAGGGAACTCGTCCAGCCGGCCCACCACCCACTTCTGCTTCCACAACAGCGTCTCCGGAGCGAAGCGCTCCGGGTCCCGTTGCTGCTGGCCCCGGCACCACGCGAAGGCCACCAGTGCCCGGTCCGGGAAGCCCCCGAAGGTGGCCGCGTCGATGAGCGCGTCCCGCACCTCGAAGGCGAGCGGCACGTCTCCATGAGCGTCCGCCAGGCGCGCCGCCTCCTCCAGCGCCATCACCTTGGCCTCGCCTGGCTCCAGCCTCTCCGCGCGCCCGAGCAGACTCTTCACCTGCTCGCGCCAATCCGACTCCGTCAATGCACACTCCCCGTACCTTCGTCATCGTCCAGGCGCGCCGCGATGAGGCCGAGCAGCCCCCGGTTCAGCAACGCCATCTCCTGCGCGTTCAGCGGGCGGTGGCCCAGCAGCAGCGCCTGCACGTACAGCATCTCCACGGACAGCTTGAGCTGAGCGGTGTCCCGTACCCGGGCCAGCCGGCGCACCACCGGGTTGCGGAAGTTGAAGCACAGCTGCGGCCGCTCCTCCTCACGGGACTCGGCCAGCGCGCCCTCCAGCACCGAGGCATACAGCTCGTCCGTCTCCTCGCGGGCGCGCTCCAGGTCGCGCCGGAAGGCCCCGTCGTCCGCGTCCCCGTAGAGCGTGGGCACCTCGGCGGGGAGGAACTTCTTGAGGCTCACCTCGCAGCGGAACGGCGCCAGCGCCTCCTCCGCCACCTGCCGCAGCCGTTCCACCGTGTGGCGCTCCTCGGCCGTGAGCTCCTCGAAGCCCTGGGGGAGCTGTGCCGCGGAGAAGAGCTCCACCTGTACTTCCGGCAGCACGCGCGGCAGCTTCTCGAGCAGCGCCGCGTCATGCGTATAGGCCGCGTTGATGATGCACAGCCCCTGCGCCGCCGCCACGCGCGCCACCTGCCGGAAGGTGTCCAGGGTGTTGACGTAGCGCACGATGGGGAATGTCTGGCGGTAGTGCTCCAGCGTCATCATCCCCAGCGTCGTCTCGAAGGGGAGCCAATGGATGACGAGCCGGTAGAAGTCGTCATCATCCAGCGCGAGCGCCTTCACGGACAGGCCATGCAGGGCGATGAGCCGCTGCAGGTTGCGCGGGTCGTGGTGGGCCAGGTCCACCAGGTACTGGCGCAGCACCTGGCCGAGCGACTCGCGGGCGCGCGCCAGCGTGTCGTCCTCATAGAAGGCCTCGCGGCTGGCGGTGGGGCGCAGGCCCTGGGCATTCACCACGCACTTGACGAAGAAGGCCCACTCCGGGAGCAGGTTCTCCGCGCTCTCGGACAGCAGCATGTCCTTGAGGTACACGCGGTGCTTCTGCCGCGAGTTGAAGTGGGGCGAGAAGGGCAGCACGAAGGCCACCCCCTCCACCTGGCCTGCCTCCGCGCGCAGGGGGATGCAGTCCACGAAGTCCATGCCGAACACCTCGCGCCCGTACGCCAGTAGCGCCGCGCGACGCTCCGCCGCGCTCTCGTACCGGCGGCGCCAGGGGGGCGGGGCCGGGTTGAGGTGCTCGGTGCCGCCGTGCGCGGTGAGGTGGATGGGGAAGGGCAGCAGCCCACCGTAGTGCACCGCGAGCTGCCGCACCCGCTCCGGGGTGAAGTACTCGGCGGCGTCCGCCCGGGCGACGAGGAAGACCTGGGTGCCCGGGTGCTCGAGCGGGTGCTCGGAGGGCCGCACGGCGTACGTGCCGTCATGCCGGCCCCGCCACTCCAGCGAGCGGCCGTCCCCCTTGGCCGAGCGCGTCACCACCAGCAGCTCGTCGCACACCATGAAGCAGGACAGCAGGCCGATACCGAACTGGCCGATGAAGTCGTTGCGGCGGGCCTCGAGCGTCTCGCGCTTGGAGCTCTCGCCGATGGTGGCCAGGAAGCGGTGCAGCTCCTCCTCCGTCAGCCCCACGCCGTCGTCACTGAAGAGGAGGGTGGGCAGGCCGCCGTCCTGCTTCTCGATGAGCTCCACCCGCACCGAACCCCGGTGCTCCGGCTCCAGGTGCCGCCGGGCGCGGATGGCGTCGGTGGCGTTCTGCAGCAGCTCGCGCACGAACACGCCGGGCGTGCTGTAGAGGTGGTGGGAGAGGAGGTCGATGACCCCCCGGAGGTTGACCTGGAAGCGATGATCCACGAGCCGAGCAGCCTATAGCGAATACGTGGCGAGCCGTACGTCCTCGGCGGTGGAGCTGTCTACCTTGCCGTGGACAGCCGCCGGATTTGCCTCTGGACGACTGCCCGCCCGCCGCATATGCGGCCCCTCGACCGCGGGGGGCCTCGGTGGCACCGCGGAACACCGTCGTTTCGAGGAGGAGCACGCAATGCGCAACAAGCTCATGGCAGTGGTGGTGGGAGCGCTCCTGGGACTGTCCGGACCGGCCGTCGCCCAGCCGCCCGCGAAGGGGGGCGCGAAGAAGGAGGCCGCGGCCCCGGCTGGCAAGACGGAGCTCACCTGGTGGGGCCACGCGGCCTTCATCCTCCGCACCCCTGGTGGTGCCACGCTGGCCATCGACCCCTGGCTGTCCAACCCCAAGGCTCCGCAGGGTGTCCAGTGGCCGGAGAAGGTGGACGCCATCCTCGTCTCCCACGGGCACTTCGACCACGTGGGCGATACCAAGGCGCTGCAGCAGAAGACCGGGGCCCAGGTGTTCGGCTGCTACGAGCTCATCAGCCTGCTGGGCATTCCGCAGGACAAGGCCATGGGCGGCAACGTGGGTGGCACCTTCAAGGTGAAGGACGCCACCATCCACTTCGTCGAGGCGGTGCACTCCAGCAGCTACGCCGCGGATGAGAAGAGCCCCTCGCAGTACGCGGGCGCGCCCATGGGTTTCGTCATCGAGATCGAGAACGGCCCCACCCTGTACCACGGTGGTGACACGGGGCTGTTCGGTGGGATGAGCCTCATCGCCGAGCAGTTCAAGCCCACGTATGCCCTGCTGCCCATCGGCGGCCATTTCACCCTGGACCCGGCGGGCGCCGCGCAGGCCGCCCGGCTGCTCGGCAACCCCACGGTGGTGCCCATGCACTACGGCACGTTCCCGCTGCTCACGGGTTCGCCCGACAAGCTGGAGGCGGAGCTGAAGAAGACGAAGAGCGCGGCGAAGGTGAAGTCGCTCGAGGCCGGCAAGGCCACCGCGCTGTAGTCGTCCTGTGTCCGGCCCCACCGTGTCGGGTGGGGCCGTTGGCGCCGGGGCGGTAAGTGGGGTATCTCCCTCGCAGCCGCCCTGGCGCGGCATCTGGGTGGATTTCCGATGGATTTAGGCAAGGCGGGTTGGCTCTCCTCGTTGCTCGAGGAGTCGGTCGCGGCCCACGTACGCGCACCGGGACCCGTCGTGCCCTCGGGCCTCCCCGAGTCCAGCTCTGGCCGGGCCCGTGCCCGCTCGTACGTGCGCCGGATGCTGCGCGCCAGCGGACTGCTCTACGGCACGCCCGCGGATGGCGGAGCCGTCACGGAGGGCGCGTCCGCCGAGTCCACCGGAACGGGCGCCCCCGAGGAGGTTCTCTTCCGTGCCGTGGTGCGCACCTTCGCGCGGATGGCCCTGGACATCGCGTCCCTGGCCGGCGCACCCGAGGGTCCTCGCCGCGAGCAGCTCCTGCTCCTCTTCGCCGTCCTCACCGGGCAGCTCGACGAGGCCCAGGCCATCGAGGAGAAGCTGCGCCAGCAGCACGCGGTTCCGCGCAGGTCATGGGGCAAGGTGGAGGACGCGCTGGAGCGCCGCGCCATGTCGCTGTCGGGAGACCCGGCCTACGGGCTCGTCCTGCACAACGGTGCCCTCTACGCCGACGCGCACATGTTCGGCCGGCAGGCGCTCGACTACTTCGCGCGAGGCGGGTTGAACCGCGAGATGGCCCGGCGCCGCATCGACTTCGCCGCCCGGCAGAAGGCGCTGCTCGTGGAGGTGCTCACGGGCCTGGCCTGTGTGGACCGGCAGCCCACCTACTCCGCGCGCCGGGCCATCCTCCGGCAGGTGGAGGACCTGGGGTTGCCGGACGAGCTCGAGAGCGAGCTGCGTGCCGCCGTGAGACAGTCCTTCGAGCGCAAGCGCTCCCTGAGCACGGCGGTGAAGGGCGTGCGCAGCGTGGACCTGCGGCGGTTCATCCTGGAGCAGACGCTGCTGGCTTCGCTGGTGGATGGCCGGCGCTCGCGAGGGGAGCGTGCCTTCATCGAGCGGCTCGCCCAGGCGCTCCGGGTGCCGGAGAGCACCGTGCACCACCTGGAGCTGGAGGTGGCCGAGTTCTACGCGAAGAACCGCTCCGTGGTGGATGTCTTCACGGTGTCCTCGGCGGCGAACCTGATGGGCGAGGACCTCGTGTCCAGCATGCAGAACGCGCTGGAGCGCAACTTCTACCGGCTCATGCAGGAGGTCCGCGAGACGGGCGAGCTGTACCACCTGCTCACCAAGGCTGCGCGGAGGCAGCCGCTCACGGCCGAGGAGCGCCAGCGCATGCGGGCGCAACTGATTGACGTGGCCAAGGCGATTCCCGCGCTGGCCATCTTCGCGGCGCCGGGAGGCATGCTGTTGCTGGTGGCGCTGGCGAAGGTGTTGCCCTTCAACCTGCTGCCGAGCTCCTTCCAGGACGAGCCCGAGCCCGCGAATCCCGACGAAGAAGGCTCGGGCGGCGGGGACGATCCTCCGGTGCGCAAGGCGGGCTGAGCCCGGCCCTCTCGCAGACCGTGCTTGCCGTCCGATGCGGCGAACGGGTATGGTGCCGCCCTGTGATGATTTTGATTCTCATTATCATTATCGGCCTGTGCGAATCGTATCCGGGTGTGGGCACGGCACATCAATCCTGGGGCGGGGCGGGTGTTCGTCCGGGCTCCGGAGCGACCAGGGGATTGTCATGAACGCATCTCCCTCTCCGAGGCAGGAACGCCAGTGGTTGTGGCTGCTGGCGGGCATGCAGTTCACCCACCTGCTGGATTTCATGATCGTGATGCCGTTGGGGCCGGAGTTCATGCGGAGGTTTGGCATCACGGCCGCGCAGTTCGGGGCGATGGTGTCCGCGTACACGCTGGCCTCGGCGGTGATGGGGGTGCTGGGGGTGTTCTGGCTGGATCGGTTCGATCGCAAGCGCGCGCTGTTGTTGCTCTACGCGGGATTCATCCTCGCGACCCTGGCCTGCGGCGCGGCGGGAAGCCATACGTGGCTGCTCGTGGCGAGAACCGTGGCGGGCTCGTGTGCGGGGCTGATGGGGGCCGTGCTCCTGGCCATCGTGGGGGACCTGGTTCCGGCGGAGCGGCGGGGACGCGCCATTGGCACGGTGATGTCTGCGTATGGACTGTGCGGAGTGGCCGGAGTGCCGATGGGCCTGGGACTCGCCAGTCAGTTTGGCTGGCGCGCGCCGTTCTGGGTGATCTGCGCGCTCGCGGGTGGGGTGTGGCTGTGTCTGTGGTGGACCCTGCCCGCGGTGGATCGTCATCTGACCGGGGCCCGTGAAGACAGCAATCGCTCCCAGCTCGTGCCGGGCTGGACTCCGGAGCTGGGGCTGGGGTGGTTGCTGACCTTTGGCGTGGTGTTCTCTGGCTTCCTGCTGATTCCCTATCTGAGCCCCTACATGGTGGGGAATCTGGGTCTGCGTCTGGTGGACCTGTCCTGGGTGTATCTGTTTGGCGGAGCGGCCTCGCTGTTGAGCTCGCGGTGGATCGGCCACCTGGCCGACCGTTACGGCCCGGCCCGGGTGCTGGCCGCGCTGCTGGTGGGCACGATGGGACCGCATCTGGTGTTCACGCACCTGACCGCCTCACCGCCGCCGGTCGTGGGCCTGGTCTTCGTGCTGTTCATGACGCTGACCTCGGGCCGGGCCATTCCCACGATGGCCCTGGTCGCGTCCCGGGTGCCGCCGGCGCTGCGGGGGCGCTACCTCGCGGTGAACTCGGCGGCGAGCGATGCCGCCTCGGGACTCGGGGCGTGGGTGAGCGGCTGGATGCTCATGGCGGCACCGGACGGAGCGCTGATCGGCTTCGGCCGCGTGGGTTGGGTCGCGGTGGGGGTGACGGTCTTCGCGCTCTGCACCTTGTGGACGTTCGGGCGGAGCGCTGTCTCCCGGAGCGCCGCGCCGGCCTGAGGGCTCGCGGGCTCCGCTTCATCTGTCAAACGCAGTCATCAGTGAAAGGATGTGTCATGCACTACCCGCTTGGTAGTAAGAGCTCGTCATTGCCTCTACCCATCCAGGGCAGGATGGAGCTTGGCAACTCGAACCGCCTGTTGGCGGATGCGAAGCGGCTGATTCCCGGCATCACCCAGACGATGATGAAGCGGCCGGAGATGTTCGCTCCAGGCTCCTTCCCGGTCTACATCGCGAGAGGGCAGGGCGCGCTGGTGGAAGATGTCGATGGCCAGCAGTACATCGATTACATCTGTGGGCTCGGGGCGAGCTCGCTCGGCCACAATCATCCTGTCGTCCTGAATGCCATCCGTGAGTATCTGGAGCAGGGCCTCATCCACTCCCTGCCCACGCCCATCGAGATCAGCGCCACGCAGACGCTGGTCGACTCCGTTCCCGGCGCGGAGATGGCGCGGTTCTTCAAGACGGGGGTGGAGGCGACCTCGGCGGCGGTGCGGCTGGCGCGCTACATCACGGGCAAGGAGCAGATCATCACGGTGGGCTACAACGGCTGGCATGATCACTTCATGTACGACACACCGGGCGTCCCCGCCGTGCTGGCCTCGTATACGCGGCGCATGCCGCTCTTCGAGGAGCCGGACGAGGCGGCGCTGCTGGCCTGCATCGAGCAGAACGCGAAGCAGCTCGCCCTGGTGCTGCTCTCGGTGCCGTTCAACCGGTGCCTGAGCCGTGAGTTCGTGCAGAAGGTGCGCGCCACCTGTAGCGCCCACGAGGTGCTGTTCGTGCTGGACGAGGTGATCACCGGCTTCCGCCTGGCGAAGGGGGGCGCACAGGAGTTCTTCGACGTGAAGGCCGACTTCGTCTGCCTGTCCAAGGCCATTGCGGCGGGCATGCCCCTGTCGGCGGTGGCCGGGCCGGAGAAGCACCTGCGCAAGCTCGAGGCGCTGCAGGTGTCGACCACGTTTGGCGGGGAGCTGCTGTCGCTGGCGGTGGGCCAGGCGGTCATCAAGGAGTACCAGCGGAGTGGCTACTACGAGCATATCGCCGCACTGGGCCGGAGGCTGCGCTCGGGCATCAACGCCAGGGCCGAGCAGCTCGGCTCGCCGCTGCGGGTGCTGGGGTACGATGCCATCCCGCTCCTTCGCTTCTCGAAGGACCCCGCGGAGAACGCGAAGCTGACACAACCGTTCCAGGCCGGCATGGCGCGCCGTGGCATCCTGCTGCGGCGGGACCTGAACTTCATCTGCGGGGCGCACACCGCGGAGCAGATCGACTACACGATCGACATGGCCGAGGAAGTGCTGCGGGAAGGCGCCAGGCAGTCCGCCAGCGCGGCCTGAGCTGGAAGGCGCGGCCAAGCGTCACCTTGGCGCCAGTGGAACCATGTTTCACTGGCGCTCGCCGCGGGGGGCCACTAGGACGGGCACCCCACGCATTCAAGGAGACGCACCCATGGCCAGGATCACCCTGAAGGGAAACGCGATTCAGACCGAGGGCAACCTGCCCGCGGTGGGCAGCCAGGCGCCGGACGCCACGCTCACGGGTCTCGACCTCGGTGACAAGAAGCTCTCGTCGATTTCCGGCAAGCGCGTGCTCAACATCTTCCCGAGCGTTGACACCAGTGTCTGCGCGACGTCGGTGCGCACGTTCAACAAACGCGCGACCGAGAAGCCGAACGTCACGGTAATCAACGTTTCGATGGATCTGCCGTTCGCGCTCAAGCGCTTCTGCGGCGCCGAGGGCATCGAGAAGGCGCTGACGTTCTCGGGCTTCCGTGGCGACTTCGGCAAGCAGTACGGAGTGACCATCAAGGAGGGAGGACTGGCGGGCCTCTACTCGCGCGCGGTCGTCGTGCTCGACGAGAGTGGCAAGGTTCTCCACGCCGAGCAGGTGCCCGAGATCGGCCAGGAGCCGAACTACGACGCGGCGCTCGCGAAGCTGTAGCCCGCGCCTCTCCCCTGAAGTCACAGTCCTGGACGTGAAGCGCAAGGTGCTCGAGCCCATCCTGCCCAAGGCCGAGGAGCTGGCGCTGCTGGCGCACGTGCATCAGCGCAAGTCGTCCACCGGAGCGCTGGAGGGCGAGCCCGAGGCCACCGTGCTCTGCAATCGCCTGCCCATGTGAGGACGGCAAGAGCACGGTCCACCTCGTGTCGCTGGAGAAGCGCTACACGAACGGGCAGTTCGACTTCCAGGGCGCGGGCGCCAACGACTGGATCCGCTTGGTGAGCCTGGCCCACTGGTCCTTCTTCAGCGTGGAGCCGGAGCAGGGCTTCAGCGGGCTGCTGCGCAACCTGGGCCGCCAGCCGAACACGCTGCAGCTCCCGGTGAGCCTGCCCGCGAGCAGCCCGGCCGCGCCCTGCCTGGAGCAGGGCTATGTCCCCGTGACGCACCGGATGCGCCGGGGGAGCAAGAGCGTGTCCTTCTACCGAGGGCCGCTGGTGCCGGGCGAGAACCCGGACAGCGTGTCACTGCCCGTGCGGTGCGCGGACGAGCTGGTGCGCTACGACCCGGCCACGAGGCTCTTCGATGTGTCCTACGCCTCCGCGTGGGAGCTGGGGCGGATGCTGACGCTGGCCAACACGTGCCCACGGGCACGCCGCTCGTGTACACCAAGAACCTGAGCGACCGCTCCGGAGAGGGAACGGAGCTGCTCATCAACCCAGTTCCCTACAGCCCCACCAGGACCCTTTAGGTCCTGACTCGATTGGAGGACGTGGCCATGCGTTTCCGAGCGTGCATCGCACTTCTGCTCTATGTCTCAGCCTGCGCTACGTCAGCGCCTGGCCCAAGAGAGCCAGCGGCCCGAGACCCGAGGCTCGCCAACCTCCAGCGAGCGGCGACGCTGCCCTGGACGGACGGGGGGCGGTGCGCCGTACGGGAGGCTTCCGAGCCCTGGCCCGTGCTGGCGGAGCGGTGCTATCAGGCCCTGGACCATGACCGGCTCGAGTTTCACGACCCCACGGGACGATGCGCGATTGCCTCCGCGGGTGCCGCGGCCACGGGACTTGGGGTCTGCGTTCTGGCGGCACCCGAGCTCGTCGTGGGAGCAGTCGTTGTGGCGGGCGTTGTAGTGGTGGGCTTCGCCATCAAAGAAGCCTTGGATACTTACGCGGAGAAGAAGGGTCGTCCCCAAGTAAGGCCCGTGCCTGAAGTGCGCCCCGTGCCAGAAGTGAAGCCCGTGCCCGAAACAAAGCCCGCGCCGCAGGAGCCCTCGCCGAAAAAAAGGCCCAAGCCGGAGCCAAGAGGGCCGGATTTCCCTCCTCTGGATCCACCCGAAGTCACGGAGCGAGACCGCCGCCCGGAGTGCGAGCCTCGACCAGTGACGCACCGTGGCGGTCATGACCCGCACAACGAATGCGCCGACAAAATTCCAAACAACAGCTTTCCCGGCTGGGATGTGCGCGTCAACGGGAAGGATTACGACGGGCTGCAATTGGCCACGCTCACTCTGTGGGACGTCAAGACGGATGATTTTGACAAGCACTCACCACACTCTCAGAAGTTCTTTATCAAAATGAAACTGGGCGAGCTACAACGCGAGAAGAGACTCGCAGAAGAGTGTGGGTATGACTTCATTGTTGGCGTACGCAGCGAAGCGCACAAGACCGCGCTAAAGCGCGCGGATCCCACCCTTAAAGTCGTCGTCATGGACTGGTGCTGAAATGACATCTAGCCACAACGAGCTTGGCATCATCGTCTACGCGCCTGCACTCGTGCGCGGCGATGCGCTATCTCTCGCCATCATCCACGGGATGGAACGTGCGCTTCCGGGCTTGCGTCTGGGATGGACGACTTCCGGAAAGGAAGACCTTATTGCATTGCCTCACCGCGATGAATGGGTCGCGGCAAACAGCACGGACGGCGGACTTCCGTTCCTCTGCAACGATGATGATGACCACCTCGTGACTGTTGCTGGGTGGGAAAATCCGAACGGTCTTGCAGCAGGCAGCCCGCCGCACTTTGAAGTCCATGCGGACCTGCCGCTAGACGCAGCCGGCATCGCCGCAGCAGCGGATATGCTGGAAGCCGTAGCGGAGGGCGCACGCGCGTTCTGGGGGCACGCGACACCGTTCAACGCGGGTGTGGAGATCGCAGAGCAGACGAGTCCCACGTTGGAAGGGCCTCCGTGTCCTCCCCGGGGACTGCCAGCGCTCAAGCTCCCAAAGAAAATCCGCGCGCCTGAGATTCCGCATCGCCTCGGGTGGCTGAACTACTGGTCGGCCGCTGCCGCACGGGCCATCGGCTTTCCTGACCCTGCCCGCGATGCGGACCTGCTCGCGCGCGCACGGCGCACGGCGTCGGGCGGGTGGGTTGTCCGGCTCACTGATGCTCCGCTCGACCTGGACAACCCCGCCCACCTGGACGCGCTTAAACGGGCCTACGAGCGCTTCCCGGAGATCGGCGGGCGCGAAGCCCCTTGAGGCTCGGCACGGCTCGCGGTGGCCGTGCTCAGGGCGCCGCCTTCTGGCTCACATGGAACGTGACGTTCCCGAGGGTGACGGTGCGCGGCCCCCCTGCCTCCCACAGCTTGAGGGTACAGGGGCAGCCGAGCTGCGCGCGGTCCCCCCAATGCCCACCACGACGGCACCGGCCCCATTCGCGGGAATGGGCGCCTGTTGCCACGCGACGAGCGCTACCTCTTCCCGGTCGAGTCCACCAGCGCCGCCCCCGCCAGCGTCCAGGGCTCCGCGCCGGGGTTATCGAGGCCCAACCGCACAGCGAGTGGTGATGGAAGCCGTGCCAGTTGTCTGACACCTTTTGCGGCACGAGGTGTGCAGCGCGAACGCCCTCCTCCTCTGACTACACGCGGCTCGCGAAGCTCCGCCGCCACTCCGATGGAGAGACCTTCACCGCCTTCGCGAAGTGCTCGCGGAGCACCGACGTTGAGCCGAAGCCCACCTCCTCCGCAATACGCTCGATCGACAGGCTGGTGCGTTCGAGGAGGTGTTGCGCCCGCCGCACGCGCGCCTGCGCCACCCACTGCGCTGGCGTGATGCCGAGGTGCTGCCTGACGTGTCGGCTCAACGTGCGCGTGCTCAGCCCCGCCCGCTTCGCCAGCGCCGGGAGCGAGAGATCTCCGCCGACGTTACGCTCGAGCCACGTCCCCAAGGCCGCGAGCGAGGTCTCCTCGGTGGCCGGCGGCAGGTGCTCGATGAACTGCGCCTGACCGCCGCTGCGCTCCAGCGGGGCCACCGCCTGCCGCGCCACATGCGCCGCTTGTGCCGCGCCAAGGTCCTTCCGCACCACATGCAGACAGAGATCCACCGCGGCCGTGGCTCCCGCCGACGTGAGAAGACCTCCATGGTCGACGAAGAGCACCGCCGGGTCGACCTGCACCGCGGGGAAGCGCTCCTGGAGCGCGGCGCACGCCCGCCAGTGCGTCGTGGCGCGCAACCCGTCGAGGACTCCAGCCGCCGCGAGCACGAAGGCGCCCGTGCAGATCGACATCACGCGAGGCCGCCTGGCGCGTGGAGCCGACAGCGTCCGCCGCAACGCCGCCACCTCCTCCGCGGGCATGGGCGCATCCTCCTCCAGCCCGGGCACGACCACGGTGTGCGCACGCGCCAGCTCCCGCAGGCGGAATGGCACCTCCAACTGCACGTGAAGCGAGCGCACCCGTGGCCGCACCGAGCACACCCGCACCTCGTAGGCCGGGCTCCCGTCCGCGTTCCGAGCCCGCCCGAAGAGCTCGCATGGCACCGAGAGGTCGCCCAGCACGACTCCATCGAACGCCAGCACCACCACCCGCCGTGTCTTGATTCCTGCGATGTTTGTCTTTTCGGCCACTAGCGCGGACGTCTACCCCAGACGCATCATCGCGCGCAATGAGACCCGTACCTTCCGACATCATGGCCACGGTGGGCCCTGCCCTCGCCGCGCTCGTCTTCGTCTTCGGCATGTCACGCGTGCGCGAGCCCGCGCGGTTGACACTCAACTCGCTCCTCGTCACCGGCGCCAGCGGGGCCTACCTCGCCGGCGGACTGGGCGTCTGGGAGCTTGCCTTCCCTGCGCTGCTCCTTCCGGTGAGCTGGCTGTCGCGCTCGTCGTACCGGGCGGTCGCGTGTGCGTGGTGGCTCCACGCCGCGTGGGACCTGGTGCACCACTTCTGGGCTCACCCCATCTGGCCCTTCATGGAGACCTCGTCGTGGGGCTGCCTGGTATTCGACTCGCTGATCGCCGTGTGGTTCTTCCGCCTCGGCACGCCCGTCACCCGCCAGGCGTGAGGGGCTTGATCAGATCTTTGCCGGGCAGGTCAGCGCCCGAGGAAGGGCTCGACGGCTGCGACCATCGCCGGGGACTCGAACAGGTCGTAATGCGTGCGGCCGGGGAGGATGGCGAGGCTCGACTTCGGGCGGCCGCTGCCGTCGAGGCCGCCATCGCGCTGGCCTCCGCCGAGCAGCCCATAGAACTGCGCGATGTACGAGGGCGGCATGGAGTCCGCGTCGGCGAACACGAGGAGGACGGGCATGGAGAGCTTCGACACCTCCGCGGACCAGTCGCAGGGGCGGCGCTGGAGCTCGCCGGTCTTGTCGATGAGGCGCGCGAAGCCCGCCGGGTCGGGCGCGATGGCGGCGTAGGTCTGGTACACCGGCGAGGGCTTCATCATGTCGGCGATTGCGCCGGTCAGGTGCTGGAACGCCGCGGCCACCTCCGGGTACCAGCCGGTGTTGCTGAACGGCGCACCCACCACGACGAGCTTGCGCACACGTGACGGGTGCTGGATTGCGAGGCGCAAGCTGACGCCACCGCCGAGCGAATAGCCGAGCACGTCCGCCTGCGGCACCCGCAGCTCTTCGAGCAGCGCCGCGACATCATCCGCCAGCTGCTCGTAGCGCAGCGGCCGGTCGGCGTCGGCGGTCCTGCCGTGGCCCTGGAGGTCGACCGAGATGACCTGGCGGCCCTGCGCGAGGCGCGCCGCGACCGGCGCGTCCAGCAGGGTGTTGTGGAGCCCGCCATGCAGCAGCACGAGCGGGGTGCCTCCGTCCGCGAGCGAGCCGCGCACTTCGTAGTAGAGGCTCAGGCCGTTCACGTGGGCGTAGCCGGTCTTCGTCGGGGCGGTGGGAGAGGTCATGGGGGAGGGTTCACGAGAGGAGAGGGTGGAGGTGCAGGAGACGGCGAGGAGGGACAGGGTGGCCAGGAGCGCTCTCACGCGAGCACCTCCGGCAGGCCGAAGGCGGCGAGCTGCGTGGGCTGGAACGTGGTGATCTCATGGATGAGGCCGTCGCGCACGTGGAGGACGTCGAGCTTGAAGGCGCGCAGCTCACGGTCGCCCGGTCGCCGCAGGTAGCTCATGGCCGCGGGCATGCGGTTGGCCCACACGGGCACCAGCCTCCACTCGCCCATGGCGTTCGCGCGCTCCAGCAGCGGGAGCACCTGGTCCACGCCCTCGAAGCACGCGGGCAGCGGCGGCATGGTCACGCGCACGTCGCGCGTGAGCAGCGCGATGGACGCCTTGCAGTCGCCGCTCTGGTGCGCCGCCATGAACGCCGCCAGCAGCGCGCGCTCGTCGGCCGTCACAGCGTCACCGCGCGCGGGCACCTCGTGGCGCGAGAGCGTGGCGCGTGCACGCTGGAGGCTGCTGTTGACCGCCGCGACCGAGGTCTCGAGCAGTGAGGCCGTCTCGGCCGCCGGCCAGTCGAGGAGCTCGCACAGCACGAAGGCCGCTCGCTGCCGCGGTGGCAGCCGCTGGATGAGGGCGAGGTAGCCCAGGGCGATGGACTCGCGCGTGACGGCCTGGTCCTCGAGCAGGGCGTCCGGGTAGGGCTGCAGCCAGGGAATGTCGGCGAACGAGCGCGCGGAGGTCGCCTGCCGCGAGGTGCTCCGCAGGTGGTCGAGGCAGGCGTTCGTGGCGATGCGATACAGCCAGCGCCGCATCCCGGCCTCACCGCCGCTCGCGTCGAACGCATCGCGCGCGTTCCACGCACGCAGCAGCGTCTCCTGCACGAGGTCGTCGGCCTCGGTGAACGAGCCAACCATGCGGTAGCAGTGGAGGTGCAGTGCGTGGCGGTGCGGCCGCACGAGCGCGTCGAAATCGGACATCGGGGGCGGGGAGTGGGTGGGTTCCATCATGCGCAATAGAACGACTGCAAGGAGCCGGACTCATCGGTCGACCGATATTTCTCCCCAACCTCAGTGAAAACGCGGACTTGGGGATGCGCGAGCGGGTGGGGGTGCGTCACCAAGACGCACGAGACGTTCCGAGCACGCACTTAAGGTGTCTTTCCATGATGACCGTGCGCATGGGCGCCCTGCTGTTCGCCCTGACCCTGCCGGGTTGTACCCAGAAGCCCTCGGAGACGTGGAAGGCCGAGGATGGCGGCATTCGCTGCGACACCCTTCAACATCTGGCGTGCACGGGGCTGTATGGCGAAGGCGGACAGGGTTGGGCGTCCAGACAGACAGGGCCCGGCGTGCGCTCCTTCGAGCCCGGGCTCCAGTTGTGGAGCGATGGTCTGGAGAAGTCACGTTTCATCTTCCTACCCCCCGGCACGCGGGTGGACTCCTCGCGGATGGACGAGTGGCGCTTCCCGGTGGGAACGAAGCTGTGGAAGGAGTTCCGCTGGAAGGGCAGGCGTATCGAGACCCGCTTCATGTGGAAGCAGGCCGAGGGCTCCTGGCTGCGGACGACGTACCGTTGGAGCGGTGACGAGAGCGTCGCGCTCGAGCTCACGGATGGCGAGCGGGACGTCCCCGGAACCGATGGCTTCGAGATTCCCAGCCAATTGGACTGTCTGGCGTGCCACCAGGGGCGAGGGGACGGGGTGCTCGGATTCGAGGCGGTGGCGCTCGCGCATGAGGCGGCCAAGGGGTTGTCGCTTCAACGGCTCGTTCAGGAAGGACTGCTCACGCACCCGCCCACCCAGGAGCTGCGCATCCCAGGGACTCCCGTCGAGCGGGAGGCGCTGGGGTGGTTGCACATCAACTGCGGGGTGTCGTGCCACAACGCGAATGAGAAGGCACTGGGGAGCGTCTCGGGCCCCCACCTGCGGCTGGAGGTGGCCGATCTCATCTCCGTCCAGCGGACGGATGCCTTCCGGACGGTGGTGGGGGTGCCCTCCCTGTTCCGGCCCGTCGTCCGGCTCGGCGGGAAGTTCATGAGGGTGGCGCCAGGGGATACGGCGCACAGCACGCTCCTCCACCGCATCAGCAGCCGCGAGCCCGCGGTCCAGATGCCCCCTCTGGGGACGCACGTCGTGGACGAAAAGGGCCACGCGCTCGTCCAGCGATGGATCGAATCGATGCAACAAGCCAACAGGTGAAAGACCTGCCCCCGGCCCGCTCTTCCGTGTTCTCCACGGTTTCATTGGGAACGCACGCCACGCGCGCCTACAGGCAGGCAGGTGACTCCGCCCCGTCTTGCGCGCGGCACATTCCCCCGTCTTCTGGCCGCTGTCCGCTTCCGTCCGGGGTGGGCAGCCTTCTCCCCGCCCGGTCTGCCGGGGGAAATCAGGAGGGGAGCCATGAACTCGCTGGAGCGAAGAGCCGGACGCACGCGGCTGGGCGTGATGCCGTGGGTGGTGTTGCTAGGGGTGTTCATCACGAATACGCAGGCACTCGCGCAGGCCCCGAAGCAGGATTCGCTGGAAGCCCGCATCCCGGAGACGCTCGCGTTCGCGGCGTCCCGCCTTCGCGACACCGCCGAGTCGCTGACACCCGGCGCCTTTCCCCAGGAGACGAGGGCGGACGGGACGTGGGTCACCTCGGATGCCACGGCCTTCACCAGTGGCTTCTTCGCCGGGAGCCTCTGGTACCTGTACGAGTACACGAAGGATCCGTACTGGCGCACCCAGGCCGAGCGTTGGCAGGACCCCCTCCGGGGCCAGGAGACGCGCACGGACGACCATGACCTCGGCTTCGTCCTCTACAGCAGCTTCGGGAACGGCTACCGCCTCACCGGCGATCCGTCCTACCGCGACCTCCTCCTGACCGCGGCGAACTCCCTCTCCCAGCGCTACTACGCGCCGCTGGGCTTCATCCGCTCGCGCGGGGACATCTCCGACCTGAAGGATCTGGATCTCATCATCGACACGATGGTGAACCTGGAGCTGTTGTTCTGGGCTTCACGCAACGGCGGCTCGCCCATGCTGCGAGAGATGGCCACGCGCCACGCGCTCAACACGCTGGAGAGTCACTTCCGCTCGGACGGCAGCACCTTCCAGGTGGCCCGGTTCGATCCGCTCACAGGGGTGCTGAAGGAGAACGGCAAGGAGCAGGGCTGCCGGTACGAGACGGTCTGGTCCCGTGGGCAGGCCTGGGCCGTCTACGGTTATACCGTGGCCTACCGCGAGACGAAGGACCGGCGCTTCCTCACCGGCGCGCGGAAGGCGGCCGACTTCTACATCTCCCACGCGCCAGGGGACCTGGTGGCCTACTGGGACTTCTTCGCCCCGGACATTCCCATGGCGCCGCGCGACGCCTCCGCGGCGGCCGCCACCGCGTCCGGGCTCATCGAGCTGAGCCAGTTGGAGACGGACTCCCGGCGCGCGGAGGCCTACCTGAACGCGGCGCGGGACATCCTGCTGGCACTGTCCTCGCCCGCATACCTGTCGAAGGGCACGCCGTTCCAGTCCGTGCTGCTGCATGGCACGGCCTTCAAGCCGCGCGGCCGGTTCGACATCGGGCTCGTCTATGCGGACTACTACTTCATCGAGGCGCTGCTGCGGTACCAGGCGCTCCGGCACCCGGAGTTGCGTGGGTTGGAGCGTCCTCCGGCGATCATCGCCACGCGCACGCCCATGCCGGATGACCCCTATGCCTCCGTGGGCGGGGACGTGCGGATCTTCTTCAGCGCGCCCGTGCGCGGCGTGAGCGCGACGACCTTCCTCCTGAAGAGGGGCTCCACGCTCGTGGCGGCGGACGTCTCGTACGATGCCGAGAGCCTTGTCGCGCGGCTCCACCCGCGCCAGCCCCTGCGCTACGATACCGAGTACGCGGTGCTGCTCACCAAGGACATCACCGGCCCGGATGGGCGGTCCATCGGCTTTCAGCGCTGGACATTCACCACGGAGCCGGCCCCGCTGGACCGCGCCGAGCACCGCTTCTTCGACTTCGAGACCGGCAGCCTGTCGGGCGTGGAGCGTGTCGAGGGGCCCGTCACGCTGGTGTCGGGAGTCGCGGCGCTGCGAGGAAACTGGTCCGCGAAGATTCCGGGCGCTGCCCCGGCGTTCCTGGAGGAATCCTTCCAGGGCACGGACGAGCTCTTCACGTCCTTCCTGTTGCGGATGGACACCGCGCCCACGGTAGACGCGAACCTCCTGTCGCTCTCGAAGGACGGCACGGTGGTGCCCCACGTGCTGTTGCGCCCGAACCGCGCGCTCCAGTTGATGAACGGGGACACGCCCGTGGGCACGCGGACGAACTTCATGACGGTGGGCGAGGTGTACCAGGTCGCGCTGCGGCAACGGGATGGCGGGGGGCGCTACGCCATCCTGGACCTGTACCTCAACGGACCGGGCGCGGAGTTCGAGTGTCCCTTCGCGTCCAGCCGGGTGCGGACCTCGGAGCCTCGGGAGAACCGGTTCCGGCTCGGTGCCATCGACGCCCCGCTGGACGTCACGCTCGACGACGTGCTGCTCGACACGGCACGCTGAGGAAGCTGGGGTTTCCAGACCTGTACAGTGAGCTACATCGGCGAGTAAGGGCGTGAGGAATCAAAGAAACCCCGCCTCCGGTAGGACCGGGGCGGGGCATGACGGGCAGGGGGCCTGCCCCGCTCGCTGACTACTGGCCGTCGAGCTTGCCGTCCAGGTTGCGGTCGAGCGCGATGCGCAGACCAGAGCCCGGCGGAACCGCGGTGAAGGTCACCTCCTGGCCCGCCTTGGTCGCCAGCGCACGGAGGGCCGTGGTGGTGATGTTCGCGGTGCCGTCGTCGGGCTTCCACGTCCCCGCGGTGCGGTCGTAGAGGAAGCCCTTCGGCTTGCTGCTCACGACCGTCTTCGCCACCAGGTCGGCCTCGTAGGTGGAGCCGCCCAGGACCTTCGACACGAACGGCGCCCGGGCGCGCGCGATGAGCAGATCAATGCGCGAGCCAACGGCGGCGGCGTTCGTCGACGTGAGCGTCACCTGCTGGCCCACGATGGGCGCCAGGTCGGAGTCCACCGCCAGCATGAAGGCCTCCACGTTGCGGCGCTCGGTGTCGCCCGGGAAGCCCACGAGCGGGCCACCGACGCTCGTGTTGGAGAACACGATGGCGCTGAAGAAGCGGAAGATGGTGTCCACCGCGCCGTCATGCGTGAAGCCGAAGCCGCGGATCTGGTCTCCCGTCGGTCCCGTCTCCGGATGCTGGAAGAAGCTGCTGTCCGGGAAGCCGAACATCCCGACCTTCGTGTACATGTTGCGCACGTGGGGAATCTTCATGATCTGGCTGATTCCCTCGAAGCTCGAGCGGCCGTCGGTGCCGTAGAAGCCCTGCGAGGCATCAATGGTGTGGCAGCCGTTGCAGTTGAAGCCGGTGTCCGTGCCGATGGCGATGCCGTCCACGCGACGGCTGCCAAAGTAGAAGTCGCGGCCGGCCTGCTGGGCGGTGGTGAGCGAGTTGTCCAACTTGCGGATGGGGTTCGGCGGCAGCTGCACCTGGAGCTGGAAGGCGGTGAACTTGTTCATCTCCTCTTCAGTCGGCATCGAGGCGCGGCCGAGCAGCCCCTCGTACGCCACGATGAAGTTCTTGAACGACACATCCTCCGCGTTCGAGTTGATGCCGAAGAAGCCGTTCGAGCGATCACCCCGCCAATGCATGGCACCCGAGTTCGCCATGCCGCGCAGGGTCTGCGTCGTCATGGGCCCCTTCATCGGGTGGAAGGAATGCTGGTCGCCAGTGCCGTTGATGGGCGAGCCCGGGTGACCGGTGAGCACCTGGAACGCGCCTATCGCCAGATCGCTCGCGAGGCGCTTGTCGATGGGGTTGGAGGACACCTCGTCGTCCGGATTGCCCAGATCCCAGGCGAGCTCGTCCTTGTCTCCGGAGATGTGGCAGCTGGCGCAGGACGCCTCGCCGTTGGCGGAGGAGAAGTTCGCGTCGTACAGGAAGGGACGGCCCTCCACGACGGAGGCGGGCTCCGGATTGTACAAGGCGGCCGAGGCCACCTGCTTCTTGGTGGCCAGGTCGATGACCTTCACCGCGTTGTCGAAGCGGGTCATCACGTAGAGGCGGTTGCGCGCCTCATCCAGCACCAGACCGCTGGGGCCGCCGCCGCTCACCGGGATGTAGTTGGCGCTCGCCGTCTTCGGGTCGAAGGTGTTGGCCTCCAGCGCCGTGGTGTCGAAGACACCGACCTTGTTCGAGCTGAACGCGGCCACGTACAGCTTCGCGCCGTCGCTCGAAATCGCCATCTCCGTCGGGGTGGAGAGGCTGTGATTCTTGGCCGTGGGATCGAACCCGGCGGAGCTGGCCAGCTTCGAGTAGTCGAGGTGCTTGTTGAGGTGGCGGGGGTAGACCGTTCCTCCGGAGATGACGGAGATGCGCATCTTCGCGATGTTGCCCTGCACCGTGCTGCCGCCGAAGACGCCGGGGCCCTCGAAGCGCGTGAGGTTGTTGGCTTCGCTGTTGGACGCGTACACCACGCCCGTCTTCGGGTTGGTGGCCAGGTTGAAGATGGTCGTGCCCACGCCCGTGTAGAAGGCCTTCTCCTGCAGGTTGTCCGCGTCGATGGCGAAGACATCCTTGTCGGGCAGGCTCAGGCGCACACCGTTGTTCCAGTTGCGGCTGAGCGTGTCCTCCCACTGCCCGGTGGTGCTGTTCCACTTGACGATCAATCCGGTCTCGGGAGCCTTCGCGCCCGCGACGTTCGTCCGAGGACCGGGCAGACCGCCCGGAAGGAGGTTGTTCCCCCACGGCCACGTGTCGGGGAAGACGAGACACATGCTCGAGCTCTCGAACCCGTCGCACACGGTGTCCATGCTGACGGTCGTCGTCTGGTTGCCGGACTGGGCAATGGCCGCATAGACCGTCTTCTTGTCAGGGCTGACGGCGAGGCCACGCGGGGTGTCGCCGAAGAGCGTCACGATGCGCACGGGCGTACCACCCAGCGTCGTTCCCAGGGAGGCCGGGTTGAAGACCCAGACGTCCGCGCGGCCCACACTCGGCGTGGTGAGCTGCGGGTCGCCCGCGCCGGGGACGGAGGCGATGGACGGGTCGGTGCGGTGCTGGCCGCGGTGCGCGGTGGTGATGAACGCATAGCCATTGGTGCCGGCGAACACGACGTCGCGCGGCTCATCGCCGACGAGCAGCGTGCGCACCACGCGCGGAGTCCCTTCCAGGCTCACCACGCTGATGCTGTCCGAGAGGTGGTTGACCACCCACACCTCGGTGTTGCTGCGCGCGGCGACGGCGACCGGTTCGAGGCCGACCGGCACCTCGGCGAGGAGGGAGAGGCCGGAGGCGGTGACCGAGAAGACCTCCAGGCGATTGTCCGGCGTATTGACGGCGAAGAGCCTCGTCCCGTCTGGCGAGAGGGCCATCGGACGTACGTGCGCGCTCTCGAACTCGATGAACGAGGGCGTCTGGGCGGTGGCACTGACCGAAACCAACATCGATACGGCGGCGCACAACGAAGCGGCTCGCGCGCGCCATCGGCTCAGGCTCGCGCCCACTTGCTGGGTTCCCATGGTTGGATCTCCTCGGCGGGATAAGCGTTGCAGTTCAGACCGCAACGGACGGGGAGTACCAAGCGACGCCACGACATCGCCCCCACCGAAGGGAGGGGAAACACCCCACCGGCTCGCGAAAGACCGCGTTGACGCGATGCGTCCTGGGCGGAACGACCCCTCGCGTGACGCATGACATCACGAGGACTGTAAAACTCTGTTTCCACGGAAGAACAGGAAAAATCCAGGAATCCGTGCTCTAATTGACCCTGGAATCAATCGGCGACAGGGGATGTGCCAATGCCGAGTCTTCGAACCGCAACGAGGAGTCGTCGTGCGTCATCGCCGCTCCTGACGGACGTCGCGGCGCATACGGCACCGATCGGCGAACATCCCTCGCACCTGCTGCCGACGAAGCTCTCTCCGCCGCAGACGACCTCCGTGCTGGTGGCGCGTGGCGCGCCGCTGCGGAAGATGGACCGCGGCGTCGGCGGGAAGCTGGTGCTGGTGACCGCGCCGCTCGGCTGGGGCAAGACGACGCTGCTGACGCAGTGGTACCGCGAAGCGTGCGCGCAGCGGCTGTTCGCGTGGCTGTCGCTCGATGAGCTGGACAACGCGCCCGAGCGGTTCTTCTCGTACCTGGTGGGGGCAATTCGCCGGGCTGCTCCGGACTTCGACGCGTACATCGCGAGCCAGCTCGACGCGCAAGTGGAGCTTCCGCTCGACCATGTCGTGTCCGTCGTGCTGCGGAGCCTGTGGAACCTGGGACGCGAGCTGGTGGTGGTGCTCGACGACTTCCACGTGCTGCGCGAGCCCGCGCTGGTACGGGCCTTCTCGTACCTGCTCGAGCACTCGCCGCCGCACGTCCACTGGGTCGTCTCGTCGCGCAACCTGCCCGAGCTGGACCTGGCGAAGCTGAAGCTCACCGAGCAACTGGTGACACTCGACAGCCGCGACCTGAGCCTGGATGGCGAGGCCATCCGCGAGCTGGGACAGCGCCTGTGTGACGCCGAGCTCGCGCCCGAGGACGTCGAGTACCTGCGCTCCTGCACCGAGGGATGGGTCGCCGGCGTGAAGCTGGCGCTGCTGTCGGTGGGCGAGCACGCGAACGTGGGGGAGGCACTGCGCAAGGCCATCGGTTCCGACCGCGACGTGGCGCGGTACCTCGCGGACGCGGTGCTGCGCGAGCAGACCGAAGAGGTGCACGAGTTCCTGGTGCTGAGCTCGGTGGTGGACCAGCTCAACGGGGAGCTGTGCAACGCGCTCCTGGGCATCACCCATGGGCCGGCGTTGCTGGCGAACCTCGAGCGGGCGCAGCTCTTCATCCAGCCGTTGGATCCCCAGCGTCAGTGGTATCGGTACCACGCCCTGTTCCTCGACTTCCTGAGGACCCAGCTCGCGTGCGACTTCGGCGACCGCATCCCCTGGCTGCATCGGGCGGCGAGCGCGTGGTTCGCCGAGCACCAACGGCCGGACGAGGCGCTGAAGCACGCGTTCGCCTCCGGAGACCGGAGCTGGTGCCTCGAGCTCACGGCGCGTTGCGCGGAGGCGTGGATGCGCGAGGGAGAGATCGCCTCCGTGCTCCACTGGACGGAGAAGCTGACGGCGGAGGAGATCATCCGCTCGCCGGCGATCTGCGTGGCGCACCTCGCGTGCCTCATCCTGTCCCGGCGCTACACGCAGGCCTCCTCGGCGCTGCAGGACGCCCAGCACCGCCTCGCGACCGCGTACGCCACATCAGAAACGGAGCGCGAGCGGCTGTCGAAGCAGCTCGAGCGCCTCACGCTGTTCCACTCCATCCTGTCCGACTCGGCCCCGGGCTCCGGCACCGAGCTGGACGCGTGGTCGGACCATGAGGACCCGAACGTCTTCATGGCGGGTGCGCTGCTGGCGGCGAAGGCCTACCAGGCGCTCCGGATGAACAGGTTCGATTCGATGCGCCGGCTCGCGCTGAGCGCGAGGGAGACACTGCAGGGACTCAACAGCCCCTTCATCAACGGCTACACGGACGTCCTCATCGCGCTGGCGGACCGGGCTCAGGGGAACATGAAGGACGCGGCGGAACGGTGCGAAGCGGCATTCGCGCAGGCGAACCGCGGCCGGCGCAACCCGGTGTGGGTGAACGCGGCAACGGCACTGGCCAACACCCGCTACGAGCAGAACCGGATCGACGAGGCCGAGGCGCTCTGCACCGAGGTGCTGCCGCTGCTGCCGCAGGCGTCCGCGTTCGAGACCTTCGCGATGGCCTACCTCGTGCTGGTCCGAATCAAGTCCATCCGCGGGAAGTCCACGGAGGCCTGGCAGCTCCTGGACTACCTTCACAGCGTCCTCGAGTGCGGTCACCAGACGCGCTTCCTCGCCCATGTCTGCGGCGAGAAGATCCGGCTCAGCCTGATGGAGCAGGCGCCGGAGCGCATGCGGGTGGTGGCGCAGGAGTTCGGCCTGGGCGAGCGCATGCGGCGCGGAGAGTGGAGCGAGCGGCGCTTCTACGACGAGACCTGGGAGCGGCTCGGGCTCGCGCAGGCGTGGGTGCTGATGGCGCGCGGGCGGCACGGCAAGGCGCACGCGCTGCTGGAGACGCTGCGAGCCAGCGCCCATGATGTGGGCTACGTGTCCCGGGAGAGCGCGTTGCTCGCGGCGATCGCGGTGGGCCACTGGCGTGCCGGAGACCCCACGGCGGCGTTCGCCGCGCTCAACCGGGGGATCGCGTTGGTGCAGCGCTTCGGCTTCAACCGCGGCGTGTTCGACGAGACACCGGGGCTGCAGGAGATCATCGTCGCGGCCGCCACCCAGCGGAAGCTGAGCCACGTGCTGCCCACCCGGTACACCGAGCGGTTCCAGGACGTGCTCTCGGCGGGGATGAGTGAGCCGCATGAGTTCGCGCCCCCACCCAGCGCGCCGCTCGAGCCGCTCACCGAGCGCGAGCTCCAGATGCTCAAGCTGCTCGCGCAGGGGCTGAGCAACCAGGAGATCAGCGAGCGCTCCAACGTGGCGCTCTCCACCACGAAGTGGCACCTGCGCAACGTGTTCGCCAAGCTCGATGTGACCACCCGCACGGCGGCCATCGTGAAGGCACAGGAGCGGCTCCACCGGAACCTGTGAGGTGCCGGCGGGCAGAGGGTTGGGGAAAGCGTGCGCCAGCGCGCCATGGCCCGTGTCTGTGTTTCGAGCAGGCCACCATGACCCGCACCTGGGAGGAGCACCGTGTCATCACGCTCGAACCTCGAAGCCTCGTCGCCACATCGCTTCCGCCGCCTCATGGGAGCCCTGGGGCTCCTGCTGCTGATTGCCTGCGGGGGCTCCGAGGCGAACCCACAGGCGTTCGGCCCTGAAGCCCCGGGAGTCTCCCGTGCGGCGCTGGCGACGACCATCACGGTCGACACCGCATCGGACGCGGGCGCCGTCAACCCGTTCTCCTGGGCCGTCGGCGCTCCTGACAAGTACGTGGGCCATTGGCCCGGCAACGCGGCCCTCAAGCAGCGAATCAGCGACGCGAAGGTGAAGCTCGTCCGCGTCGGCGTCACGCAGTGGGGGCTGTACAACGGGCAGGACGTCTACCCGGCCCACAACACGTGGAACTGGACGACCCTCGACGCGCTGCTGAACACCATCTGGGACGCCGGGGCCGAGCCGCTCATCGTCGTGTGCGGCTTCCCTGGAGGCGTCAACAAGACGCTCGATGCGGACAAGGTCATCCTCTCCGCCGACTGGGCCGAGTACGGCACCTTCATGGCGGGCCTCGTGCAGCGCTACAACGTCGACCAGGCGCTGGGGGCCGCGAAGCGCGTCCGGTACTTCGAGATGTGGAACGAGTCCACCAATGAGTGGGACGGGAAGTTCGCGTCGAAGGCGGACTACAACACCTTCTTCACCACCGTCGCCTCGGCCATGCGCGCCAAGGACTCGACGCTCAAGCTCATCGGTCCGGCGGACTCGCACTCGGGAGATCTGGACAAGGGGCCCACCGATAGCTGGCTGTCCAATGCGGCGAAGAACCTGGAAGCGAACCTGGACATCCTGAGCTGGCACAACTACGGCCCCCAGGCCAGCGACACGTCCGTGACGGATGGCCAGCGCATGGCCTGGACACCGCCGAACTACCGGGACGATGTCATCAAGGTGAAGAACGGCGGCCTCAACGGCGTCCTCACCGGCCCTTCGGGCAAGAAGTTCGGCGCGGCCATCACCGAGTACAACATCGCCCAGGGAGACTTCGCGGCCTTCAACGCGAAGTACCACAGCGAGGTCAACGCGACGTGGACGGCCAGCGCCATCATCAACGCGATGAAGGCGGACATCGACATCTTCAGCT
Source organism: Vitiosangium sp. GDMCC 1.1324 (assembly GCF_003044305.1). Classification (GTDB taxonomy): domain Bacteria; phylum Myxococcota; class Myxococcia; order Myxococcales; family Myxococcaceae; genus Archangium. The sequence continues at coordinate 80,885 of NZ_PZOX01000015.1, forward strand.
TCTACAACCTCGCCGAGGCCGGACAGAACCACCTGGGCCTGCTGAACACCACGGACTTCGCGCCGCACAAGCCGTACTTCACGCTGTTCCTCTTCGGCAACTACACGGGCAACCAGAAGCTGACCAGCACGGGCGGAACGGCCAACCTCGAGGCCTTCGCCAGCAAGGCCACCGCGACGGGAAGGACGTACGTCACCGTGGTGAACAAGGACACGGCGGGGAACGCGTATGACGTCACCGTCTCGCTCGCCGGAATCTCCAGCGCCACCGGCACCGTGAACGTGCGCACCGTCAACGCGGCTACGACGGCGAACCCTACGGCGTACACGACGGTTGCGTACGCGGGCTCCGCTTTCACCTACACCGTGCCGCCGTACCACGTCGTGTCGTTCGAGGTCATCCCCGCCACCGGTGGAGGCGTGCTGTTCCAGTCCGGCTTCGAGAGCGCCGACACCCAGCCGACGTGGCTGGACACGCTGGAGGCCAGCCAGAACGTCACCGCCAATACGTGGGCGACGCAGGTGGAGTGCTCGCCCCGTCAGGAGTCGCCGCACACGGGCCTTGCCACGCTCATGTACTCGGGCAAGGACACCAGCGAGACGGTGTCCTACGCCAATGCGCGTGTCTTCGACGTGAACATCCCCATCACCGCCGCCACGAAGCTGAGCTACTGGATTCATCCGCAGCAGGACAACGCCCGGTACGTCGCGGTGGACTTCGTCTGCACCGACGGCTCGACGCTCCGGGACAGCGGCGCCTCGGACCTCAATGGCTTCAGCATGCACGCCCATGCGGGCCATGGCAGGGCGATTCCGCTGAACACCTGGACGCAGATTCGCAGCAACGTGGGCCAGTGGCTGAACGGGAAGACGATCGACCGCATCCTCGTGAGCTACGACCGGCCCGCCAGCACGGGGGACTACCGGGGGTTCATCGACGACATCGTCATCACCAACGGCGCCCTGCCATAGGTCCGGCGCCCGTTGAGCCACGCATGGCGGGGCACCCGCACTGACGCTCACCGTGCAATGCGGGGAGACGGGCCGTGACTCCCGGACACGCGGTCGCATGGCGCACTTGCGAGTGGCGGGAAATTGGAGCACGAGGGGCCGGCCGTGATTGTCCGTCCCCGCCCTGGCTCCCTCCGTCTGCTGTTCGTCGTGCGCGGCACCATCCTGCCTCGCGTGCTGCCGCACGTGCTGGTCATCGCGGGGCTCTCCTGCCTCGTCGTCTGGACGCTCCAACGAGGGCTCCTGCGGCTGCCCGTCACCTCGCCCGCGCCCCTGTCCCTGCTCGGCATCGCCCTGTCCATCTTCCTCGGGTTCCGGAACAACGCCTGCTACGACCGCTGGTGGGAGGCCCGGAAGCAGTTGGGCGCGCTGCTCATCGAGCTGCGTGCGTTCTCCCACGCGGCCATCGCGCTGCTGGACGACGGGCGCGCCGAGCTGCCCGTCGTGGGACGCGAGACGGCGCGGCGGCTCGTCCACCGCAACATCGCCTTCGCGCACGCGCTCGCCGCGCACCTGCGCGGGCACGACGCCCGGGAGGACATCTCCCGCTTCGTGTCCGAGCCGGAGCGCTCGCGCGTGCTCGCCAGCGGGAACCGGCCGAACGCCCTGCTGCGCGAGCAGGAGCGGGAGCTGGCCACGCTGCGGCGGGAGGGCCGGCTCTCCGACATCCCCTGGGGCGCGCTGAGCGAGCGGGTGCACGGGCTGATGAGCGTGTTCACCGCCTGCGAGCGCATCCGCAACACCCCGGTGCCCTTCGCCTACACCGTCCTGCTCCACCGCACCGCGTACCTCTTCTGCCTGCTGCTGCCCTTCGGCCTCGCCGAGGCGATGGGTTGGTTTGCGCCGGTGCTCGCGGCAATGATTGCCTATACCTTCTTCGGCCTGGACCTGCTGAGTGACGAGCTGGAGGAGCCCTTCGGGGATGCCCCCAACGACTTGCCCCTGCTCGCGCTCGCCCGCACAGGGGAAATCAACCTGCTGGAAGCCCTGGGTGAACCGCAGCCCGAGCCGCTGCGCCCCCAGGACTTCATCCTCAAGTAGGTGCCACCGCCGCCCGCCGCGCCGGGTACTGAAGCATGAGGCGGGTTCAGTTCATGTCCCAGCGCGCGGCGATCTCCTCGCACGCCAGCTGCACGTCTCCCAGCCGGCGCTGCTGCGCCTTGGGCGCCACGAACACCTTGCCGGAGAACACGTCGAAGACGCGCACCAGCCGGTGGTCCACCTCTCCCCGCTGCTTCAGGTTCTGCTCGGCGAAGAGCTGGAGCACCGTGGCGATGTACTGGCCGGAGGCCTCGTCCAGCGGCGTGTGCTTGGAGAAGTAGAGCTTGAGCAGCCCCGAGCGCATCACCCCGTGGCGATCCACGCTGCGCAGCAGCAGCTCCGGCCGTACAGTGATGGACACCCCGGCGAGTGCCAGCGGCGGGAGCCCCTCGTCCACGGGGCTGGCCACCGCGTGCGTCAGTGCCAGCTCGCCCGAGGCCTTCAGGAAGTGCTGGAGGGCCTCGGCGCACAGGGCGAGCCGGTGGGCGTCGAAGTCCGATTCGGGGATGGCGTTGAGCAACCGGCGCTGGTGGTAGCGCAGGATGGCCTCGTCCCGGTCGCCGCAGAGGAACTCGATGATGGCCTGGGCGGCCTCTGGGTAGCGCAGATACTTGGGATCACACGGGTGCTTCTGCGCGTGGATGATGCGCTTGCGCAGCGCGGGACGCGCGGTGAGGTACTGGCCGAGCTTGTTGACCGAGACGCACGGATTCTCACGGATTTCAGTCACGGAAGACCCCTCGTTGCCGGTGTTGGTCATGAACCCACACTACCGTTCGGGTCTGACATGCCCGGCCCGGAGGGACGTCCCCGACGCGCCCCCTGGGACAGAGGGGAAGTACGCGGAGGACCCACCCCCTTGGGTCACCCCGTGAGCCGCTACCGCCGCGGCGTCCCACGCTCACCCTCACCCATGCCTCGGGAAGGAGTGAGCAGGTGGCCCTCATCGACTACAGCGACCACGAGAAGGCCGAGCTCCTGGTGGGCTGGCTGCGGAAGCGGTTGCGGCTGGAGCATCCCGAGCGGCCCGCCGCCATGCAGTCCGCATGAGGACACGGTGAGGCCCGGTGACAGGGCTCACGCCTCGTCGGGACCACCGACGTTACTTCGAAGTGCGATGGCGCCTCGGCGACTCGTGCCGAGATGCCTTCATGGTGCGCGCGGTGCCCGCGGTGACGGCTCTGAGCTCGTCGAGCGCCATTCGGACGTGTTGCGACAGGTCGCGCGGCTCGGTGCCCGTCACCCAGCGCTCGAACGCCACCTTGAAGACGGCGATCCCCGCCTCGGCGGTCAGACTCGCGGCGGGCTCGGCGACGCCGCGCTTGCGAAGTGCGTGCGCAACGGCCGATGCGAGCGACGCGAGCTTGATCAACTCGCGTTCTCGAAGCTCCGCGTGAGCCACGACGAGGGCGTGCCGTGCCTGGACGTAGCTCTCGTCACGATGCTGTTGGAGCGAGGCTGCGGCGGCTTCGAGTGCGGCAGCGACTGCGTCGAGCGGTGCGGTCTCCTTGGGGGCGTCGGTGGTGGTGTCCGCGATGAGCTTCTGGAGGTCGCTCGAGCCTGAGAACAACACCTCGCGCTTGTCGGTGAAGTAGCGGAAGAAGGTGCGCTCCGTGAGCCCCGCGCGCGCGGCGATCTCCTCCACCGTCGTTCGAACGTATCCGCGCTCTTGAAAGAGCTCCATCGCGGCCTGCTCGAGCCGTCCGCGTGCGTTGGGTTCCCAGCGTGCCATCGGCTCCAAGTGTACCTGATTGCAGGGACTGACATCACGTGTTACAGATGATGTCAGAACCTGACATCAGGAGGTTTGCCATGCGCGTCTTCGTCACCGGAGCAACCGGTTTCATCGGCTCGGCGGTCGTCCCTGAACTCCTCGGCGCGGGCCATCAGGTCGTCGGGCTTGCTCGCTCGGATGCCGCGGCCAAGGCCCTCGCGGAGGCCGGAGCCGAGGTGCATCGTGGTTCGCTCGACGATCTCGACAGCCTTCGCGCCGGCGTGGCGAAGTCGGACGGGGTCATCCACCTCGCGTTCGTCCACGACTTTTCGCAGTACGAGGCGGCGCTGCGCACCGATACGCTCGCCATCGAGAACCTCGGCGCCGCGCTCGAGGGCTCCGATCGACCGCTCGTCATCGCCTCGGGCATGTTGGGGGCCACCGAGACCGACGCGGCGCCCGCCAGCTCGCCGCGCAGCCGTTCGGAAGAGACGGCGCTGGCGCTGGCCGCGCGCCGCGTGCGCGCGTCCATCGTGCGGCTCCCGCCGACGGTCCACGGCAAGGGCGATCACGGCTTCGTGCCGCGCCTCATCACCATCGCGCGCGCGAAGGGCGTCGCCGCGTACGTCGGAGATGGCGCGAATCGTTGGCCTGCCGTGCACCGGTTCGACGCGGCGCGCCTCTTCCGGCTCGCGCTCGAGCGCGCACCGGCGGGCACGAGACTCCACGCTGTCGCCGACGAGGGCGTGCCCACCCGCGACATCGCGAGCGTCATCGGTCGTCGGCTCGGCGTGCCGGTCGTCTCGAAGTCGCCCGAAGAGGCGAACGAGCACTTCGGCTTCTTGGGATGGATCTTCGCGCGCGATATCCCGGCATCGGCGGAGCGTACGCGCGAACAGTTCGGCTGGCGCCCCGTCGAGCCCGGGCTCATCGCCGACCTCGACGGCGATCACTACTTCGCGGCAGCCACGCGACCAGAGGCTCCATGAACGCGATGAAGGAAGAAGCAGCCTGAAGTTGGATCTCGTCGCATCGGGTGCCCGGCGGGCGCGCGCGGTCGCCCGCCGAAGCCGCGCCCGCCCGTGGGATTCGAACGCTGCCGGCTCACGGCTGGTACGGCTGCGTGTCGAACGCGCCTCCGTAGTACAACCCGACCTTCAGGTTCGACTCGGTCCCCCACAGCCCGCAATTGGAGGCCGTGCCGTACACGTTCCCCGTGAAGTCGGTGTACGCGCAGAAGTTGTTGGCGACGTTGTGCAGACGGATGGGGAAAGCCGCGTCGAAGCCGCCCTGGTCGTACCTCTCGAGCTTCCAGCGTTGCTTGTCGCTGCCGTCGCACGGGTCGGTGACGACGGTCCAGGGGCCGATGAGGATACCGGACTGGCTCAGGCACTCGCCGTTCGAGAGGTTGCGGAACCCGAAGGCGTCGCCGTCGGCGAACATCTGCCATTGCTGGAGCGGGTCGGCGGGCTCGCACGTGCTCGTCGAGTGGACCTTGTCGTCACTGGCGAGCAGGCAACGGTTGTTCGTCTTGTAGCGGATGACGACGAAGCCCGGGGCGTTGTCACAGGCATCGCCGATGCCGTCGCCATCGACGTCGGCCTGGTCGGTGTTCGGAAGGTCGGGGCAGTTGTCGTCGGCATCGACGATGGTGTCATGGTCGACGTCGGACCTCTCGCAGCCGGTCACGGCTGAAACCGGGCAGATACCGCCGTGACAGCTCCAGTCCGGGAAGTCATAGGCGATCTTCGCGCTCGACGGGGCGCACTCCATCCCTTCCAGAGAATCTGCCGAGCATGCCGCCTCGAAGCTGCCGCCGCCGCGCTTCTTGTTCTTGATCATGACGCGCGAAGTCAACGTGCCGGTGAAATCGCCTGACACCGTGACGGTCCCGCCCTCGTTACCATTGCCGCTGAAGTCGGTGTCCTGGCTCAGCTGGCCGTCGACCACGAGGTTGAACGTCCGCGCGACCGTCGTTCCGTTCTCCTCCACGTCGACGGTGACGGCGTGAGCGCAGGCGTCGAAGGTGAACTTGCTGACCGCGCGCAGGCCGTTGAGGCTCACGTTCCAGGCGACGCTCCCGGTGTCGCACTGCGCCGACCAGTTGCCGGTGGCCCCCGGGTTCTCGCAATCGTTCATCTTGCACTTGATCTCGTCCTGCCAGAGCGCGAAGGCGCGCACCAGCGCTCCGTTGGACCAGGGCAGCACCGGGGTGCAGCTTGACTTGCAGTTCTCGCTCTCGACCACGTAGCTGGCCTCGTCCGTGCCCGTCGACCACGCGATGCGGACGAGGTTGAACCCGCAGTTGGGCACGGCGATCTGGCGGTTCGCGTCGAGCCGGTTCGGGCAGTCGCCCCCGTTCCAGTCCGGGGCCGTGCCGTCGGTCGTGAAACAGACCACCGGCTCGTCGTCGAGGTTGATGACTGAGATCCGCGAGCCGGCCTCGGGGAGGGTGGTGGCGCTGGGGGGATCGAAGTGCTGCGTGGGGAGCGCGATCCCGCTGCTCCCACAGTTGCAACTCGCGAGGGTCAAGCAAAGGATCGCGGACGCGATGCGATTGTTCATGTTCGGACACTATTATCTAGGTGCCGCCGAACTTGCACCGATTCTTCCGGCGGGCGGCCGGCGCGTTCCCCCAAGCAGGTGAGGAGGATGTGAGCGTGGCGCTCGAGGCAGCGGCCAGCAAGGAGCCGCTGAAGGAGAGGACGCCGCGAGTGGACCGGCAGAGCTGCTGCGCAGGACATTCGCAGTGGGCGCGAGTGAGACTGGAGCAACGCGTTATCGATGACACCGCAGATGGACGAGGTGCCTCGGCGGATGTGGATTGCCCATGACAGGTGCGAGCCTGGCTCACAGGGCGGGGCAGGGCGCTACACACTGGGGCGGATGGGAGACACCATGTGGCCGGGCAGGGAGCCTTCGCGCGCGAGCCGCCGTCGGTAGCGCAGGTGGCGCAGGCGCGTGAGGTGCACCAGCGGTGACCACACCGCGTGCGTGAGCCGGTGGCGGATGAGGAAGCGCCACAGGAAGTTGCTGCGCTTGTAGAGCAGGGACATGGCCAGATATGGCAGCACGGCGCTCGCCTGGCGGGGACGTCGGGCCCAGATGGAACGCAGCGAGAAGAGCCGCCGGTAGATCCACGCGTAGCCCGCTTCCAGCTCCTCGGGGCTCATGTGATTGGGGCGGAAGACGCAGTGGGCGGTGTCGTAGAGCGACCAGTCCTGATGCAGCAGGCGTCCCTCGGCCTCCATGCGCCGGAACAGCGGCGTGTTTGGGTAGGGCGTGAGGATGTGGAAGGTGGCGCACTCGATGCGGTTCTCCTCGATCCAGCGCACCAGGTGCTCGAAGGCGTCCGGCCGGTCGTGGTCGAAGCCCAGCACGAAGCTGCCGTTCACCTGGATGCCGTTGCGGTGGAACACCTCCACCCGGCGCGCGTAGTCCTCGGCGCGCGGGCTCTTCTTGCCGGCGGCGCGGATGTTGTCGTCGGTGAGGCTCTCGAAGCCGATGAAGACACCCGTGCACCCGGCCAGTGCCATCTCGCGCACCAGCGAGGGCTCGTCCGTCACGTCGAGCGTGACGGCGGCGCTCCAGATCTTCTCCAGCGGGGCCAGCGCCTGGCAGAGCTCGCGCAGGTAGCGGCGGCTCGAGCCCAGGTTGTTGTCCACGAAGACGCCGTACGGCGCGCCCGTGGCCTGGAACTCGGCGGCCACCTGCTCGGGAGAGCGCATCTGGTACTTGATGCGCGTGTCGCCCGTGGCGAGGTAGCAGAAGTCACACCGGTTGTGGCAGCCCTGGGTGGCGATGAGCGAGGCGGGGGTGAGGAAGCCATACTCGGGGAGGATCTTCCGGTCGGGCGGAGGGTCGGCCGCGTAGTCGCGGTACTCGGCGCTGTAGCGCGGCTGGAGCTCGCCGCGCTCGATGTCCTTCAGGATGCGAGGCCAGACGGGGACTCCGTTGCCCATGCAGAGGGCGTCCGCGTGGGCCTGGACCTCGTCCGGACAGGAGAGGGCGTGCAGGCCGCCCAGCACGACGATGCAGCCGTGGGCCTTGAACCAGGCGGCGAGCTCGTAGGCGCGCCTGGCGAAGGTGAGGTGGACGGTGATGCCGACCACCTGGGGCACCTCGTCCATGGGCGGCGGGCCCTGCAGGAGGTTCTCGTCCCAGTAGCGCAGGCGCCACTCGGGAGGCGTGGCCCCGGCGAGGCTGGTGAGGGCCAGGGTGGGGGTGAGCACGTGCTTGCCAAAGCTGGCGTTCACGTCCTTCGGGTAGAAGGAATTCACCAGCAGCGCCGTGCGAGGCATGGGGCTCCCCGGCCGTGCCGGAGGGAGTGTCGGGGCTACCTGCATCGGGTCCGCTCGGCGCTTCATGGGCCACAACCGCATCCGCATCCTCCATCGTGGTGACGTGGTGGAAATTACGCACGGCGGCAGGAAAGGCCCGGGCGGCGCGGATGAACGGTCGGAAGACGCGGGCAAGCGGTCGTGGCCCTCTGCACAGGCCGGGCGCACAACTCAGGCGGCTCCCTCAGCAGCCCTCCTCGGCTCCTCCGCTCTTGCCCTCGCCTTCAACAGGGCCTCCATCCCTCCCTCCGATATTTCTCCCTCCTCGCACCGTCCTGCGAAGCTGGGACCATGGAACGCTTCGTCGAGGTCGCCGAGGGAGTCTCGCTCTGGGTCGAATCACGAGGGCCGGAGGAGGCGCCCGCCGTTCTGCTCATCATGGGATCCACCGTCTCGGGACTGGTCTGGCCCGACGAACTCGTGGATGCCCTGGCCCGGAAGCACCGGGTCATCCGCTATGACCACCGGGACGCCGGAGCGTCCACCTGGGCTTTCGACAGGGTCCCCTACTCCGCGACCCGGATGGCCGAGGACGCACTGGCCATCCTCGATGCGCTCGGCATCGAGCGCGCGCACGTCGTGGGCCTGTCGTTGGGAGGCATTCTGGTGCAGTGGCTCCTGGTCGAGCATCCCGAGCGGCTGCTCAGCGCGACGGTCATCGGGGCGCCCGCCCTCGAAGGCGCGCCCGCCCGTGCCAACGTAACGGCGCGAGCCCCCATAGACCCCGGCCTGTACGAGTTCTGGCGCCACATGTTCGAGCCTCGTGACCGCGAGGCGCAGATCGAATGGAGGGTCGAGCACTGGCGCAGGCTCAACGGCGAGGCGATTGCCTTCGATGCCGAGGAGTTCCGTGCTCTCGAGCGGCGCATCATCGCCCACGCCGGCCGTCACGACACCTCGGATGCCCATGCGCGGGCCGGCTCCACAGGACTGGCTCGTGGGGCGGAACTCGCTCACGTCACCGTGCCCACGCTCGTCATCGCCACACCGGAGGATCCCACCAATCCCGAGTCCAACTCGCGGTTCCTGGCGGAGACCCTGCCGCGCTCGACCCTGGTGACGATCGACGGGATGGGGCACGCGATTCCACGTGCCGTCGTGCCCCCGCTCGCGGCGGCGCTCCTGAGCCACATCGAGACCGTGGACCGCCGTTGAGCGTGACGGACTTCGACCGCTGCCGGAGATGATCTACTTCTCGATGGTTGTCATATGTCGCGAAGGTGGAGGAGAGCCCTCAGGTGGGAGCGGAGCCGAAGGCTGCGGGTTGTGCGAGCACGTCCAGTAGGCCCGGGGCGAGCGCCTTCTGGAGCGTGCTCGCGCTGCTGGCCGTGGCCTGCGTACGCCGCCGCGAGTCCCCGCGTTGACCCCCAGGGTATGAGCCCTTGAGGTCGCGCCGTCTGGCCTGAGAGTATGCGCGCCATGCTTCAGTCGGATCCTTCCAGCCCTCAGCTCCAGGGCGCGCGCTGCGCCGAACACGTCGACCGCCCTGCCAGCGTCATCTGCACCCGGTGCGGCAGCTATGCCTGTGAGCTGTGTCGCAACGAGGGGCCCGACGGCCTGGAATACTGCAACCGCTGCAGCTCCACGGTGTCCACCGTGCTCGCGGAGCCGGGTATCCGCCTCGCCGCCCACGTCGTGGACCGTCTCGTCGTGTTCAGCCCCATGTTCGTCACAGGATTCATCGGTGTCGTGGTGGCGCTGGTGTCGAAGAGCAAGGATGTGATGCCGGTCATCCTCACCTTCACGATACTCGGATTGCTGGGGAGCCTCGGCATGATCGGCTATCAGCTCTACCTGATGACCAGGACCGGCCAGAGTATTGGCAAGCGAATGATGCGCATCAAGGTGGTCCGCACCGACGGGAGCCCGGCCGACATCGGCCGCGTCATCCTCCTGCGCAACGTCGTGCCGGAGGCCATCGGCTTCTTCATCGGCATCTTCGCCATCATCGACGCGCTCTTCATCTTCTTCAACGCCGAGCGCCGGACCCTCCATGACCAGCTCGCCGACACCAAGGTCATCAAGGTGAACGAGCACGCCGGCTGAGGAGTGTGCCCGTTCCTGGAGGGCGCCAGCGTCAGCGCTGAGCAAACGAGCCGCTTCCCGTTTAGAGCGTCGCGTCGTCACCGCAAGTACGCGGTCGCCTGGAAGGTCGCGACCTGTCGCTCCTCCGAATCGAGCACGCGCACTTCGTACGTGGCCAGCTTCCGCCCGCGCGAGATCTCGCGGGCTCGAGCCTCCAGGGGGCCGTCGCCTGCGGCGACCAGGTAGGTGATGTTGGCCTGGATGCCGATGGCCGTTTGGCCATGGGAGTTGCAGGCCGTGGCGAAGGCGATGTCGGCCAGCGCGAAGAGCAAGGCACCGTGCGTCGTCCCGAGCCCGTTCAGCCGACGTGAGGATGTGGGAAGGCGGACACGGGCGGCCCCTGGACTGATTTCCACCAGCTCGATCCCCAGCTCGCGCGCGAGGAGATCCTTCTCGAAATAGTCCCTGCCGCTTGCATGTGATTCCATGGTCCGCAGGATGGCTCGCACGGGGCGGCTCGCCCAGAGGGCCGACGGACGAAGACCATGGCAAAACGGCCAACATCCGAGCGGATCGCCCACGTCGGCATCTGCCTCTATCCAGGTGTCTGGGGCTCGAGCGCGAGCCTCGCCAGGGACGTCCTCCACATCGCGTCGGTCATCGCGCGGGCGCGACCCGGCAGTGGCGGCATCGAGGTCCGGTTCCTGGGCGCGCGGTCGGGAGACGTGCCTACGGCAAGTGGGATGGCGATTCGCGCGGAGGAGCGCTGGGACCGCACGGACGTGGACGTGATCATCCTTCCGTCGAGGGCGGTCCACTTCCTGGTGCCCGAGGGGCATCCGCCGGGATTGGCGGACTGGATCACCCGACAACATGCCCGAGGATGCTCGGTGCTCGCGATGACCACGGGGAGCTGGCTGCTCGCGGAGACAGGTCTGCTCCAGGGCCACACGGCTACGACCCACTGGGCCTGCCTGGACCGCTGCCGGCGCCAGTATCCGGGGGTCGATTGGACGAGCGACCTGCGCCTCGCAGTCACGGGGCGGATCGTGACCGCGCGCGACATGAGTGCGTCCGCAGTGGCGCTCTGCCACGTGGTCGGCCGCGCGCTGACCGTCCCCATCGCCGAGCGCACGTACCAGTACTCGCTCATCTATGAGCCCGGTTCCGAAGCGTTGCCCCTCCTCCACACCATTCCCCTCCGCGATCACGGAGACGCCCAGGTTCTGGAGGTGCAGGAATGGCTCGAGGCACGCTACGGCCAGCCCATCTCCGCGAAGGAAGCTGCCCGCCTGGTGCACATGAGCCCGCGCAACCTGCGGCGACGCTTCCTCGAAGCCACCGGGCGCACCCTGTCGGCGTACCTCACCGACATCCGGTTGGCGCGGGCGCGAGCGCTGCTGCTCTCCAGCAACGAAGCCGTCTCCCAGATCGCCCACCGAGTGGGATACGAGGATCCATCCACGTTCACCGCGCTCTTCAAGCAGCACCACGGACAGACGCCGAGCGCCTATCGGAAGTCCTCCGCGGGCACCGCGGACTGACTGTCACACTATCGCGCGCGTCGTGGTTCAGCAGATGGGCTTGCCCCAGTTTTGGGAACACACCTGAAAAGGGCGCGAGGGTGAAACCGTTCGGTTTGGCGTGAAACCGGAGGGTTTCAGGGAGGACCCGCAATGCCGCCGCCTCCCCTGGCGCCCGCGGGTGGTTGCGAGGGAAAGCGTTGATTTTCCAGGTGAACAGCAGCCCGCGCCCGCGAGGCCGTCGAGCGGCATTCGGGTTGCAGTGAGGTGTCGTCACGGGGCGGCAACCCAGCCGGCCACGTCAATCGGCGGTCACCGTCGACTCGAAAGGAACCTCACCATGAGCACCATCTACAGCCTTACCTCCAAGCTGTATCGCGTCATCGCCAACAACCCCTCGGTGACGACGCTGAACTTCACCAACAACATCGAGATCGACACCACGGAGCAGGCCTCCTCTCCGGGGTTCGGCACGAGGATGTTCCTGGCCAACCTCTCGAGCAACACCCTCGTCGCGATGGCCCAGCTCGCCGACACCGCGCTCGCCGTCGGCGGGCAGACGACGATTCAGTACCAGGTCGTCACGTCGGGTACGTCACCCTCGGGCAACCCCACCTACGTGGCGCAGATCGTCTCCTTCGCCTACAACGGCAAGGTCATCGAGGCCACCTGAGCGCAGTCAATCCAATCACCGGCCGCGCCTGCTTGGCGCGGCTGTGTGTCCCTCGAGGGGCTCACTCGCCCAGGCTGCGGGTCGAGAAGACATCGTCGGAGATGGTCGCGTTCACCTTCCAGCTCTTGCGGACGAGCTTTGTCCAATTGCCCTGGGTGTTGTTGACCATCTTGAGCTCGGTCGGGCTGCAGACGTTTCCCTCGCAGGTGTAATTAGAGCGGGTCTCGGTCTTGATGTTCGTGCCCGCCGCGTTGAAATACCGGAGCTCGCTCGGCAAGGTCTTGTCCTTGTTCACCGTGAACTGGATCTTCGAGTACGTCGTCGTCTGGCCGGCCTTGGGCGTGGCGATGAGCTTCCACTGCGTCGGCGTCTCCGAGGCGATCTGCGCGGTGTAGGCGCCGCTGTACGACGTCGTGGCCATGTCGTCCTGGCTGAAGGCGAGGCCGAGGAATCCCTGATCGCTGACGTGGCTGTCGATGCGCCGGACCTTCCCAAAGGCAGGCAAGAAGACATACATCTGCGTCGGAGATAGGATCAGGACCTTGGTCCCCTTCATGTCCGCGGGGGCGAGGAACTCGCCGAGCCTTTTATCCCCCTTGAGCTTGACCGTCACCTCCATCTTCCGCTCCGCCTTGCCGGGCTCCTGGTTGATGACGTCGTACTCGAAGGTCAGGGTCTTGGCTCGGTTCATGGCCGCGTCCATGGCGGCGAGTACCTTGTCGCCCGCCGCGTCAGCGCGGGCCGTGCCGCTCGCGGTGAGGGTCGCCGCGACAAGTGCCCCGAAGGAGACTGCCATCCATTTCATCATCACTGCTCCTCGCTTGTTAGCGCATCACGTCCCGCGGATTCGATCTTCGCCGCCACGTTCGCCTTGTGCGCGAGCAGCTTTTACGGAGCGCTACCCGCGGAAGGTGTTGCACCCTCGGGGGTTGGGAGGGGGACTGAAGGGGACGGTGCTCGCATGAGCGCCTCCCGGAACCTGCCCTCCTTGGCCGCCACGCATACCGTGAACCCGTCCAGCACGCCGCACGTGACGCTCGGGCCCAGACGCTGGAACACCGCCAGCTTGGGCTCGTCGACCACGTAGAGGCTGTCTTCCGCGAGGCGGCCGCTCTCGATGTCGGCTCGAAGCGCCGTGCAGACCGCTTCGATCTGCTTCTCGTCGAGGCGGGCCGGATAGCCGCTGTTCGTCGTCAACCCCTTGCGGTAGGCGAGATCGCCGAAGCTCACGTAGGCGCCCTCCGCGAAGGTATTTTCGACGCACGGAACAGTCGAGCCATTGACGGCAGGGGGGAACAGGACGATGTGCCGGTAGAATGGGTCTACGCTCTCCCACTCCTGCGCCCGGAGTCGTGGCCACGGCTTTCCCCGGAAGCGGGCCCTCTCCCACACATCTGGAGTGTCCACGGCCTGGATGAGCACGGCGAACAGAATCATGCCAGTGGCCACGCCAGGGCGCTGCCGCCACCGCCACACGACGAGCGCGATGAGCCCCGTCAGCACTGCGTAGTGAAGTGGCCAGATGAAACGGCCCGAGGAGCGGAAGGGCTCGAACAGCGGCAGGAGTGGCCCCATCAGCTTGCGCATCGTCAGCACGGTCCGGCCAGCCGCGGTCATCACCGACGACCCCGCCAGGACCGCCAGGAGGACCACCATGATCACCAAAGGCAGGCGGGCCTTCACCTCCGCCTTCGCCTGGGGCCACCACCTCGAGGGTTTCCAGAGTATCATCCCCGCGAGAGCCAGGACGCCCGTGCCGAGGAATCCGAAGCCCTCGTACTGCCCCGGCCCGGTAGGCAGGCCCGGCAACATGCGCGACCAGCCCATCGGGTTGATGAGTGTCAGCAGGTCGGCGCTGTAGAAGCCGAAGCCGCTCGCTCCGGAGCTCACTCCCTGCCCCACGTAGCCGAAAGCGGCGAAGATCACCCCCACCGCCAGACTGCCCCCGGCGAACGACGCTCCCGCCGAGCGCCAGGACAGGTACTGCTCCCGCACCGTGGCGAAGAGCAACGCCAGCGTGAGCGCGAAGACCATCACCTCCAGGTACGGATGCACGCCCGCGGCGAGCACATTGAGCAGCAGCGCCCACCCCAGAGCGCCCCATGCCGCCCGTGCGTCCTCGCGAGGGCGTAGGTAGAGCCAGAACATCGCGGTGAGCATCCAGTGGGCACAGAGGGTGTCGTGACCGGTGCGGTTGAGCAGTACGGGCGCGAGCACAAACAGGGCCGCCCCCAACAGGCGCTGCGACGCCCGGGGAGTGAACAGACCCATGAGCTTGACGCCCATCCACCCCTGGAGCGCGAAGCACAGACCGAGCCATGGCCCGATGAACTGGAAGTCCTGGGGCAGCCAGTGGGAGAGGGGTCTGAGCGCGAGCGACACCCACGGGTTCGAGTCGGAGAACCCCACCGTCATGACGTGCGGGTACAGGAGGCCGGGCGTCCTGCCCAGCGGAAATCCCCAGGGCGCATGACGGAAGTGGAGCCAGCCGAGCACATGCTCCGCCAGATCTCCCCCGCCCAGCCAATCCAGGTTCGTGGGGTCGAGCGTCGGTCCCCCACCTACCGCGAGGAACCAGAGCACCCCGAGTGCTGCTCCGAACCACGGCAGCAACCGCTCTTGGCGACCAGCAACCGCGCCCACGCGAGGAGCGCTCATGGCGGGTTCCCGAAGGCCGGCATGGCCACGTACCTGGCTGCTGTCATTCTCACCCGCACCTGCTCCCATTCTGGTGCGGGCTCCATACACTCTGCGCCGCATCACCGCCAGCCCTACGCGAGCAGCCGAGAGGGCGATAGGGTATCCGAGAGGTCAGGTCACGGGCATGGGACTGGAGGTACCTGACGGCACCCGACGGGGTGCGCGCCATGTTGGAGCACCTGGAACTGCCTCGCCCCTGAGGGGAGCGCGGCGTGAGCGGGCGTGTGCCCAAAGAGGGCTGCACGGCCTCTGCACCGGCCTGGCGCACAGCTCGGCGGCACCCGTCCGCAGCCCTCCTTGGCCCCTCTGCTCCAGCCCTCACCCGCTCTACAGGCCTCCCATTCGTCCTTCTGTGAAGCGGCCCCCCGAATCAGGTACCTCGCCCTGTCTCACTCTCAACAACAGACATTCTCACCCAATACTTTCCTGGTCCTCAGCGTGGGTGGCGTTTTCGTCAGCATCACCACCCTCTCGCCGAGACTGGCCTGCATCGGAGGTTCCTGGAGGCCGAGACCCGGCGGAAGGCGCCCACCGCTGCGCGGGTCAGGGCGGAGGACGTGTGAACGGACTACTGGTAGAGCACCGGCCACTTGTCCCGGCCCTGGCCGTTGAGCTTCACCAGGCAGGAACCCGCGGCCGTCATACAGTAGTTGGGCGCGGTGAGGACGATGTGATGGAAGGCATCCGCATCATCCTTCAGCTGCCGCCGCTGACACGACCAATGGGAGCATGCCGTGTTGTAGTACGGAGCGCCGAAGCGCCGTCCCTCCACGCAGGTGATGCCTGCCGTGGTGACGTAGGTGTCCTCGCGGTGCGCCCAGTCGGTGGAGGCGGGAGAGGTGGTGAAGGCGCCCGGCGAGCCCTCGTAGTAGCGCAGCAGGAGCATGGGCTCGGTGCTGGTGGAGCCATCGTCGGGCAGCATGCGGCGCTCAAGGATGTTCGCCAGGGCGTACCACTGGCGCTGATTGCTGCCCTGCTCGAAGGTCAACCACATGCCCCATCCATCCGCGATGTACTCGGGAGCCAGGAAGTAGTTGCGGCGCCACGGGTTGTTGGGCGCGTCGTTATCGGGCATGGCCATCCACGCCACCTCGAAGCGCTTCGTCTCGCCGCCCTGGACGCAGGCCGAGTTGGGAGCGAATGCGTTCGGGTCGTTCCAGGTGCAGGGGGGCGTGTCCCGCTGGTTCGGGTTCCACTGGTACATCTCGAAGGCGTTGGAGACGAAGGCCCGCTCGGATGAGAAGGAAGACGAGAGGGTTTGCAGGTTGGTCCAGGTGTGGATGTTGGTGAAGCCCGAGTCCCAGAAGTTGATGGTGCCGGTGGAGCCGGGAGCGCTCAAGGCGGTCCACCCATAGACGGAGGGTGTGCTCGGCGTTGGCACAGTTGACGAAGCCCACCTGGAAGTTGAAGGAGGAGCCACTTTGCACATAGCTCTTGTCCGAGACGAGGACGAGGTAGCTCTTCCCATTGACATTCTCTCCCTGGCAGAGCTGCTGTGTGGTCCCTGTCAGGGGCGCGGCCGACGCCGTGGTGGGAGGAGAGGGGCGCGGGTCTGTCGTGCCCTGGCTTCCACAGGCGGTGGTGGCGAGCAGGGCCAGGAGCCCCCAGCGCTGTCTGAACTGTCTCTGCACGTGTGTCCTCCTGTCGGTTCGCGAGCCCTGGACGGGAGGTCCTGGGAGAGTCACGAGGTGATGTCTCGCTTGGGCGCGGGCGAGTGTACAGGCGGAGGCTGCCGGAGGAGACGGTGCTGTACGAGGAGGCTACGTGCCCTACCGGCAGTGGATGCTGGCTACGCCATAGATCGTTCCTTCCAGCGGTCGTAGCGCGAGAGAAGAAGGTCCACCCCGCGGTACATGTTCGGCTGGGCGTGTGTCTTCCGATAGCCGGCCAGTGCGATTCGAATCACCTGGCGGTCCACATCGACACCGGCTCCCACCAGGGAGAACGTGAGGTCCGGGTCGATAAGCCGCTTCTCGAGGAGATAGCCAATCTGGTTGAGGAAGCGCTGCCTCCACAGCGCTCCCGAGGCGATGGCGCGCAGTTCCTGGTCCTGTGCGTCGTGGAGTTCCTTCTTGTAGCGCTCCGCAAGGGGGCCGAACTCCTCGCGCGCGACGTCCACCTCCAGCGAGGTGTGCGTCAGTCCGAAGTGCTTTTCGACCCTCTCCATGTCCTCCCGGGACTTGCGTGAGGCCTCCGAGAAGTACTGTTCGTAGATCTTCCAGTACATGTCGACGAGGCGTCTGCGCCGTGTCTCCCGGAGCGTGAAGACGCCAATCCCGATGGCCAGCAGCCCGAGGGTCTTCAGGGCCAGGTCCAAGATCTGAAGCTGATACGGAGTCATCTCCGAGCTCCCGGGCCGCATCGCCTCGCCCCCACACCCTGGGCATGGATGAATAGGTGCCTGGAGGTGGCGCTGGAATCACCCTCGGGGGCGAGCCGGGGCCCGGTGTTTGAACATCAGGGCTCCCTCAAGCGGGGGGCAGAGCCGAAGCCGGAAGAGGCGAACCCGCCTCCTGAGGCAGCGACGGGAGAGGAGCTGAAGAAGAAGCGGACGGCGCGGGTGGGCTTACCCCAGTTACGGCTCTTTCGCAGTTTGTGTGAATCCTGAGCGCATGCGGTTGTCTGCGCCAGGGCGGGCCGCCTGCTCGCTGCATCCGAACCACATGAAGTGCGGGAGAGCCACGAAATCGGAGCAGGCTCAAGATGCGTCAGCCCCGTCAGTTCCTCGTGCTTGGAGCCCATCCTCCCGAGCACGACCTTGCCGGACAGTCAGCCCAGTGCCAAGCAAGCGGCCAGCGAGATCACTTCTTCCCTAGCCAGTAGGCAGGGCGTCGAGAGCGCATCGCCGCCTCCAAGAACTCCGCGAAGGAACTGGCAACTGACCCGCAGTACTCCGGGTTCGGCCACGCCTCATGGTAGCCGTCCATGAGGGGGTAGCGGCCATTCTCCTGTCGGCTCACATCCACCAGGACGTAATCCCCGTCCTGTACGTCGCAGAGGGTGTACATCGAAGCGGGACCGTGCTCGTCATCATCGTTTCGCTCTCCGAAGATGGCCACCCGCGCCCGGACGATCTCTGACAGGGGGAGAATCTGGTAAGGCGAATCCGGCAGCCGCTCAATCAGCTCAGCCCCGTTGCAGTGCAGGTAGAAGGCCCGCTGCTCCGGATCCAACCGCCACCCCACCCGCCGCTCGAACTCCTCGATCTCCTCGGGTGTGGCGGGGGGGTACGGGAAGTGCTCGCGGGAGACCTCTTCGAGCAGGCTGCTCATGGGGGTGGCCATCGTCAGTTGTCCGTGTAGGGCAGATTGGGGCCCACTGTATTCCAAGGAGCCTTGCCGTCGTAGCAGGCAGGGTACTGCTCGGTGTGCACATCGTGAACGTCCGGCTGCGCGGGGAAGATGTTGTTGGGGTCCACCGGGTCGCCGCCATGCCAGAGGTCCCGGATGTGGTGGCCGGGCCATGACTTGCCTTTTTCGACGGGCCACTCCCCGAACCGTTCACTCCAGCTCTTTCGGAAGGATTTCATCACGTTCTTCCACCCTTGGCGCGCGACCTCGTTCTCCGCCTTCGTCCGCGTGGGGAACTTGCAGCAGCAGTGATAGATGCCGTAGCGGCTCCCGGCATCAACATCCACGGGTAAGAGGATGATGCTTCCCTCCCAGTCGAACTTGAGGTCGGCCAGCCACATGCAGCCCATGAGCGGGTAGCCCTCACCAGCGCACTCCATCTGGCACTGGTTGATGAATTCCTGGCGGCACTGCCAGGGACCGTAGAAGAGGGTCGTCTTCATCCGCCCGCCCGGCACCGTCAGCCACGGCAGTTCCTTCTTCACAGCGGGCTTGGCCCCAGGTGATGGCGTGGGTTTGGTCCCGAGGGAACCACTCGCTTCGTTGATGGAGCCGCACCCGGCGAAGAGCATCAGCAGTACCACCGTCCAGCCCAGCTTCATGGGAATCTCCGTGGTGATGGCCACCCCCTGGCGGTACATGCACCTGGGGAAGGGAGAGAAGCACCGCGCCATCCAAATGCTGGAGGAGGGGCGGGGAGAGTCTCCGGCTTGGAGACATTCTGGAGACGAGCAGGAGCCTGAAAACACCAAGGCCGGAAACCGCTGAGCTTCCAGCAGCTTCCGGCCCCGATTGAAGTGTCCCCGACGGGATTCGAACCCGTCGGGGAGGAGTACTCCGAATCCGCGAGCCGTGGTCGTGCCCGGAACGGGATTACCACTGCGCGGGGTCGGCGTCGGCGAAGGTCGTGCCCGCGCCGATCTCGTCAAACCAGATGCTGCGCGTCCCCTGGCTGCCCTGCATGTACCCGCTGTCGTGCCAGCCGTTCGCGTAGAGGCCCACGCGGAACTGGAAGTACCGGTCGTCGGCGACGGTGGTGTTCAGGTTGTACTGCTCGAGGACCTTGGTGCCGTCAAACCAGAGCTTGTAGAAGCCGGTGCCGTCGCTCGCCCACTTCGCCTGGATCACGATCTTGTGCCACTCACCCGCGGTGACGGTGGCGAGGTTGCCGAACGTGACGGTCTTCTGGCTGCAGATCGTGCCCTGCTTGACGCGCGTGAAGAGCTGGTTGCCTTGCAGCCAGACCATGCTGGACGGCATGTAGTCGTCGCAGCCGGTGTCGGAGAAATCCGCGATGAACTGGGCGATGTTGTACGACTGAGGCTGGAACTGCCAGTCGGCCTGAAGCCGGAAGGCGAAGCCATAGAAGCCGGTGTCGCCACGGCGGTACACGTTGTTCTTCACGACCTCCGAGTGATAGCGGCCGGTGTACGAGGGGTCGTAGATCTGGGTCACCTTGATGGCGGTCGGGCCCTCGTAGGTGACATTCGTGACCTCGTTCACGGAACCGTTGTGCTCCTGGTTGATGGAGTTCCAGCCGGAGACCGTGCCGGTGTTGTGGAAGATGACAGCGGCCTCCGCAACCAGGGCGAACGTGAACAGAGATGCGCCGACCGCGACGCCGATATTTTTGATCTTCATTGAGCTCGGGGGGGTTGAGGGTGAACGGATACGGAGCCGAGTTCCGGCCGCAGTCGGGAGACGACCGATCTCGTAACCAGTAAATACTGGTTAAACGAAATATACAGGATTCTGCGCGTTGATGACAGCGCTTTCCGAAAGCACGTCCAGCCTGGTCTTTTTTCAACCGGGCTGGAGCGTGTCCTACTGATGGCTCGTGGGATGGTTGGTGGACAGAGGGAGCTGTCCCTTGAACAGCCGGTTGATGTCGCCCACCAGCCTCAAATAGAAGTCCGAGGACACAGCGACCCCATCCGCATCCAGGGTGAGGAAGTATTGATTGGTGGGAACCATCGAGCTGTTCTCCGCCCCCTTGGCGATGGCCGTCCCTTCATCGTACTCGTCGAACATGGCCACGTAGGTGGTGGTGCTGCCCAGGCTCTTGAGAGCATAGGCTTGCCGCCACATGAAGTCGCCGTGGAGCCTTGGAATCTGGTTGCGGGGCCCTCCGTTCAGGTTGGCCCAGGCGAAGCCCGGCCAGATGACGGGCTGATATGCGATTCCATACTGCTGCGTGTAGGCCAGATCCGGCTGCCACTGGTTCGTCTTGTAGCTGTCCGCACCATCGAGCCCCCCGAAGCGGCCGACGAACCACGGCGAGAGCATGTCCAGGGACCTGTAGACATTCTCGAAGCCCGCCCTCGAGTCATTCGTGCCCGTGCGCCAGTAGGTGGGGACACCGCCGATGACATAGATGCCCTGGCCCTTGAACCAGTTGATGAGATCCGCGGCCTCGGCGGCCGTGCCAGGCCGATCCGTGAAGCCGATTCCCCAGATGCAGACGACGATCTTTCCGTCCTGCCGGGCGTAGGCGGTGGAGGAGGTCAGGTGCATCGTGTTGACGATGTTGGCCGTCCAGTCATGCTTGACCGCGTTCACCCAGTTGCCAGGGTTCATCCCGGTGATGTCGTACATGACATAGAACTTCCTGCCGTAGGTCTCCGCCGCGTTCTTCACCTTCACCGCGACGCTGTCCCGGTTGGTCTTCCAGCCGTTCGGGGTGTCGCTCTCGTCGGCGCCGAACCGTTGTAGCGCGGCCCCGTCGATGTTGTAGGTCTGCATCCACTCGAAGTGCTTGTTGACCGTCTCCGGATCATAGGAGGAGAAGAGCCGGGCGGCCTGCCCATTGCCCAGGTTCGCCAGGTTGGTCTGATACAGTTTGGTGTACTCCCGGAGGTCCGGATAGAGCTCGAAGTTGACGTTGGAGTTGGCGGTCGGCGCGCTGCTGTTCTTCGACCAGTGCACCCAGCCGTTGTTCGGAGACCCATCCCCGGAGGCGTTGAACCAGCCCTGGTATCCCACGATGAGCTTGCCGACAACGTCTCCGCCGCTGGGCGCCGCCGCCGAGAACTTGAACCAGCTCAGGTTGAAGAGGCCTCCCGTCCCGCTTCCGGTGAACTTCAGAAACAGGGTATGCACGCCGCTCACGTTGCTGACGGTGCAGGACTTCGTGAGCCAGGTCTGCCAGCCGCCCGTTGAAGGGACCGGGCAGGTCCCCGCGAGCGCTCCCGTCAGACTGTCGAGCCGCACCTCGATGTTGCCTCCGGCTCCAGCGCTGGCCACCCGGACATCGAAGACCGTCGCGCCGCCGCCGAAGTCCAGGTTGTTGAAGGCGATGAAGTCGTCATTGTCGATGTAGGCGACATTCTGGCCTCCTTCGCTGCATGCCTCCAACTGCGTGCCCGTCTGGCTGTCATGACTCGACGCCGCCAGTTGGGTGAGTGCGGAGCGAGGAGTCGTGGAGCCGGGGCCATACACCTCGAACTCGGAGACCTGCCCTCCCGTGGCGCCCGAGTTGGCCGTGAAGTTCAGCTTCACGTACCGCGCGCTGGTCTCCGTGAAGCTCAGGGTGACGGTATTGGCGCTCGGGCTGAACGTGTACGTGGCGGGGGCGAGCACCTGTGTATAGGTGATGTCGTCGGTGCTCTTGAGGACGGACAAGGTCTGCGTCCTGGCTCCCCAGGTCGTCGGCAGCTTGAGGACCACTTGGTTGATGCTGTTCGCGCTGCCCAGATCGACCCGGAGCCAGTTGGGATAGGCGTTGGCGGCTCCCTCCCAATAGGTGGCTTGACTCCCGTCGATTGCGTTCGTCGCGACGTAGACCTGGGTGTAGCTGCCCGCCGTAATGCCCTGCGCGTTGAGCTTCAGCGGGTGCTGGCTCTCCCGCACGTCGAGGAACGGGTCAGCGCCGGGTGCCGGGGTCAGGCCGTCCTCGGGCGCGCAGGCGAGGGCTCCCAACAACAGGCCTCCCACTCCCATCCTCAGCAACAGCAACCCACGGCTTCCCATCGTCCTCTTGAAGTTCAAGGCCACTCGAGCCTCCTCGTGTCCCACGTCGCGCCATGGGCTCGGCTGAGCCCTCGGGGCTCAACCTGATAATCCAACGAGGGCTTATTTTCCATGACTTCCATGGAGTGATGTTCTGGCGGGTTTTTTCAACCATCACGGAGTCATTCGTGACGCGATGCGCCATGTGTCTTGCACTGGCATGCCACTGTCTGAGGGCGAACGTGGAGCTGGCAGCGAGGAGGAAGGAGTGGACATGACGGGAGAGGTTATGTCATAGGGGCCCACGGCAGAGGTAGGCGTCAGGGTGTTTGCACCGAGAGATGCATGGGAGACATCCGGTTCTGTTCTGTATGGAGCGCCAGTCGGCAACGATTGGTGTTGGATTGATGCTCAGCTGGCTGCGTCGCCTTTTCGTTGGACATTCAGGGGCGCCCGGACTCCCCGAGACCACGCTACCTGCTGAGTCTCCTCCTGCCTGGGCCACCACGCTTCTGGACACCGTCCAGAAGTCCTCCCGGGCCCAGGCTCGCATGGGTCTCCATGTCGAGGATCTGGAGCGCAAACTGGAAGGGGGGCTCGCGGAGCTGAGAGGGTCACTTTCTTCTCTGCGGGGTGCCACGTTGGGCAACTCCTCGGGGGGCGAACCCCGCTGGGATGAGCTCCTGGATGCCATGGATCTGCTCGAAGAAGCCTCTCGTGTCGCGGATGCGGGGCTGGCGTCGGGCCTCATGGGAGTGGTGGCCCGGCTCGAGCGGTTCCTGGCCCACTCCGGGCTCACGCGTCTGGCGCCCATCGGCCACGTTCCTGATGGGCGACTGTTCCGCATTGTCGGCACCCAGCCTCATCCCAGCTTCGCGGAGGGAGCCATTGCCCGGGTGGTCCGTGCCGCCGCTCTGCGGGGCGATCACCGCATTCGCGAGGGCGAGGTCATCATCGTGAGGAATACCCCTTGAGCCATGTCTTTGGGATTGATCTGGGCACGACCAACTCGGTCATCGCCCACCTGGTGGATGGGCGTCCGGTGGCCGTGCCGGTGGAGGGCAGCCGCATCGTCCCTTCGGTGGTGCTCTACGAGGACCATCGTGTCGTCGTGGGGCGCGAGGCGCGCAACCTCGAGATGCTGTGGCCCGAGCGGTGCGTCCGCTCGGTCAAGCGCAGGATGGGGACGGTCCACCGCTACTCCATCGCCGGGCGCGAACTGGCTCCCGAGGATGTCTCCGCCGATATCCTGTCCGCGCTCAAGCAGGGAGCCGAGAAGGTCACCGGCATCCCCGTGCGCGACGTGGTCATCACCGTGCCTGCCTACTTCGATGATGCTCAGCGCCGCGCAACCCTCGAGGCCGGCCAGCGCGCGGGGCTGCACGTGTTGCGGCTGCTCAATGAGCCCACCAGTGCCTCGCTCCTGTATGAGCGCGTCCTGCACCCCGAGGTCCTCCGTGTGGCCGAGCCGGAGATCCTCCTCGTCTATGACCTGGGGGGCGGCACCTTCGACGTGTCGGTGCTTGAGGTGTTCCAAGGAGTGCGCGAGGTGCGCTCCACCTCGGGCAACACCCATCTGGGTGGGGACGACTTCGACGACAAGCTCGTGCAGCTCTTCCTCGAGGATCTCAAGAAGCAGGGGGTGGATCCCCGCGAGGACGTGCGGGCCATGGCGCGCCTGCGCCAGCTGGCCGAGGAGACGAAGATCCGTCTGTCCGAGGACATCTCCGTGCAGGTGAAGGAGGAGTTCCTCACCCAGGTGCAAGGCAGGCCCATCCACCTCGAGCTGGAGGTGCGGCGGCGCGACTTCGAGGCGCTCATCGAGCCGCTGCTCGAGTCCACCGTGGCCCTGACGCGCCAGGCGCTGGCGGAGGCCCGGCTCGAGGGGCAATCCCTGTCCAAGATATGCTTGGTGGGAGGCTCGACGCGCATCCCCCGGGTTCGTCAGATGCTGGAGGAGGCCTTCGGCGTCGACATCCATGAAGAGGTGGATCCAGACCTGGCAGTAGGGCTGGGCGCGGCCATCCAGGCCGGCATGCTGTCCGGCGAGCCGGTGGGGCGCATCCTCGTGGATGTGGCGTCGCACAGCCTGGGCATGCGCGTGCTCGGAGAGGGAGATTGGGGGAGCAGCGTGCCGGATATGTTCGCCCCGGTCCTCCGCCGCAACACGGTGCTGCCGGCAGTGAAGGTGGAGGAGTTCTACACCCTGGTGTCCGAGCAGGAGCTCGTCCAGGTGGAGGTGTTGCAGGGAGAGTCGCGCCGGGCGTCGGAGAACACGCGGGTGGGGGCCTTCGAGTTCCCGCTCGAGCCCCGGCCCGCGAACTCACCGGTGCGGGTGGAGTTCGCCTACGACCTCAACGGGGTGGTGAAGGTCTCCGTCAGCCAGCCCGGCACGGCGAACGCCAAGACGGTGGCCCTGTCGGTGGCGGACGTAGGCAAGGCCACTCAAGCCCTGGCTCCGGGCCAGAGCGCGGTGGAGCGCAAGGGGCACGCCCTTCTCGAGCGGCTTTCCCCCGGGCCTCGCGCCGAGCTGGAGCGGCTGCTGGGTGAGTACGCGCGGGCCCAGGGCGCGATGCGCGAACGTGCGGAGGAGGCGCTGCTGGACTTCTTCCTCAATCTCGACCACGGGTCGGGACTGCCGGAGTCCTGAGCCATGGGGAGGCACGACCGCACCGAACGCCAGCACCGCCAGTGGCTGGAGGAGGCTCGAAAGTACCTGGAGCGGGGGAATCTGGAGGGCATGCTCTCCGCGCTGCTCCGGTTGCCTCCCTCGCAGAGGGAGGAACTGCTCCCCCGCAGCGCCGCTCTCTTCCGGCAGTCCGTCCAGGAGCAGCACCGCCGCGGCGCCTGGACGACGCTCGGCACTCTGGCCATGCGCGCGGACGCCGAACCCCGTCTGGTGGAGCAAGGCGCGGCTCCAGAGGAAGTCCGGGCCACGTACTGGCCGCTGGTATGGGCGGCGGGCCGTGCCCGCGATTGGGGCCTCGCGCGGCGTCTGTGGCAATCCCTCACCGAGCAGGTGCGAGCGCATGCACCTCTTCTGGGCACGGCGCTGGATGGCTGGTTCTCCGCGGAGGGGAGTCCTGCCCCCGAGGTCATCGCCCCGGCGCTCGAGCGCTTGCCCCCGGTGGATTCTCTCCTGGGAGTCGAGCCGCCGGGTCCGCGTGTTTCTCTGCCTCCGCCCCGCTCGCTGGCGGAGGTGGAAGGGGCGCTCCTCTCCCTGTGTGCGCTCGAGCACTTCCCCGTCTTCGCCAGCCGCGCCGAGGCATGGGCACGAGCGGCGCCCGCCGAGGTGGCTCGGGCGGTATGGGAGCTGGCGGGACAGCTGGCGGCGCGGGAGCTGTGGCTCCGGGCAGCGGCGGGCAAGGGGCGCGCCTCTCTCGTGGAGCCGGCCTCGCTGTTGGCGCGGGCGGTGCGTGAGGGAGGAGCCCCCGAGGTTCTGTCCGTCCCCACGTTGCAGGCGCTGCGGTGGGTGGCCGCAGGGCTTGCACAGACGGTCGTCTCACGCGCCGATGATGCCGAGCTCCTGTGCACCCTGGCCCAGGCCGCGGCGCTCCAACCGGCGGTCCAGCCCTGGGTGGTACAGGCGGTGTCTGGGATGCACTTCGAGGGGGCGGCCCTGCCGCGGGCGCTGGGCCTCTACCAGGACCTGCTGGCCCGGGCCGCGAACGCGCCCCTCTGGGCACGGGCCTTCCTGGCCTGGTGCGAGGAGAACCCCGAGGCACCGAATGCCCCCGGGTGGCTTCAGGGGGGCTTGAGCCAACTGGTCGCCACCAATGCCTCTGTCCTGCTGTCCTGGCTGGGTGGAGCAGCGCCCTCCGAGCGTACGGAGTTGGTCGAATGCGTGGCCTCTACCTGCGCGCCGGACCTGGTGGAGTCATGGGTGGAGGTCTGCTGGGAGGGCGCGGACGAGGAGCTCCGGAGCATGCTCAGCGAAGCCATCCTCATCCTGCTGGACCGCAGCCGGGCGAAGCAGGGAGGACGGCGGCTGGACAAGCTGCTGCGCGGCGCGCAGAGTCTGGAGGACGCAGCGCGGATGGTGATGGAGGTGGAGGGGGCGATGGATCAGGTCCACTCCGCGATGAAGCTGGCCGCGGACGGCCTGCGTATCTGGCGCCGGTTCGCTCCCAGGGTGTTGACCTATCGGGTGGAGTTTCTCGAGGAGGCGGTACGTCATGCCTCCTCGGACGCCGAGGCATGGGATGCCGCGGTGCGATACCTGGAGGTACACCCCGGGGACATGGGGCATCTCGAGGCTCTTCGTACGATGGCGGTGTTCGGGCGGGAGTCGCTCGCCAGGCGCATCCTGGCGCGCTGGCTGGAGCGCCTCTCGGCCCATGTGCTGGCGCTAGCCGATGCGGTGGTTGCCGCCGGGAGGATGGGCACCCCCTGCGAGTACTTCCACCCGGTGCTGGAGGCCTTCATGAAGGCCCTGGCGGAGCAGTCGCCAGCTCCCCACTCCGCGACGGTGGAGCAGGCGCGGGCGCTGGCGCACGAGCATGGATTCCGGCTGCGCAAGCGCAGGTCTCCGCGGAAGAAGAAGGCCGAGAGCACCCCGGCTCGCCGCGCGCCCCGCTCGAAGAAGAAGAAGGGCGCCGCGCCACCCAAGGAGCCCGAGAGCAACCCTCGGGAGACGCGCTCCCCGGAGGACGGGGAGGGGAGCCGCTGATATGACGCTCGAAGAGTCGTTCGCCATCTTGGGGTTGGAGCCCACATTCGACCCGGTCGCCGTCAAGAGCGCGTACTTCGCCGCGTTGGCGCGGCACCCACCTCACCAGGACCCGGAGGGGTTCCAACGGTTGCGCCGTGCCTATGAGGCGCTCAACCGGCCGGGCGCCCTGGCGGTGGCATACCTGTCCAGCCCCGTGGATGTGCAGCGGCTGGCCGCGGAAGCGCGCGAGCGTTTCGATGCACCGCTCGAGAAGGCCGCCGCAGTGGCGCTGGCCGCGCGAACGAGGGAGGAGACCGTGGCGCGGTGGGTGGAGCGGTGCTCCCGGATGAGCTGGGATGAGGTGCTCCGGGCTTTTGCCGGGTGATGCGGCCTGCATCCTTCCGCGTTGCGCGTCTGGCGGACAGTCAAGCTGGGAGGTGCCAACACGCCCACTTCCAGCAGCCCCGTGAACCAGCTTGGGCATCCCCTGGCCCTCTCGTAGACTCGCGCCCCCTACACGCACGACTCGAGGCCCATGGAGACCTACCTCTTCAAACCGGGACGCATCCCGTTGCTCGTCAGTATGCCTCACGTGGGGACCCAGCTCCCGGAGGGGCTGCACGAGCGGCTCACCGATGAGGCCCAGGGCCTCCCGGACACCGACTGGCACCTGCCGCTCCTCTACGACTTCCTCGAAGAGGTGGGTGCCAGCGTGCTGGTGGCCCGCTACTCGCGCTACACCATCGACCTCAACCGCCCGCCGGATGACACGCCGCTCTACACCACCGCGACGACCGGCCTCTTCCCCGAGACGCTCTTCGATGGGCGCCCGCTCTTCCGCTCCGGCCCGGCTCTCCAGCCCGCCGAGCGCAAGGCGCGCCTCGAGACGTACTGGCGCCCCTACCACGAGCGTCTCGAGCAGACGCTGGCCGGGTTCCACTCGCGGCATGGAATCGCGGTGCTGCTCGATGCACACTCCATCTGCTCGGTCGTCCCGCGGCTGTTCGAGGGGCGGTTGCCTGATCTCAACATCGGCACCGCGGACGGGCGGAGCCTCGCGCCGGAAGTCTCCGAGCGGCTGGTGGCCACGTGCGCCACGAGTGGCTACTCACACGTCCTCAACGGCCGCTTCAAGGGCGGCTACATCACCCGCAACTACGGGCGGCCCACCGCCGGCTACCATGCCGTGCAGCTCGAGATGGCCCAGTGCAACTACATGGACGAGGACGCGCCCTTCACCTTCCGCGAGGAGCGTGCGGCGGCCCTCCGGCCCGTGCTCCGGCGCTTCGTCGACGTCCTGGCCGACTTTGCCCGCTCCGGCGGCCGCTCCTGAGCGCGAGGAACTCCCATGAGTCGTGAGACGAGCCTGTTCTGCCACTCCGTGCTGCTGACGGACGGCTGGGCGGAGGATGTCCTGCTCCGGTTCGATGACCGGGGCGTCATCACTACGGTGGAGCGCGGGGCTCGGCCCGAGGGCGCGAGGGCCCGGGGGCCGGTGGTGCCGGGGCTGCCCAACCTGCACTCCCATGCATTCCAGCGCGCCATGGCCGGGCTCGCCGAGCGGGCCGGCCGCACCGACGATGACTTCTGGACGTGGCGAGACACGATGTACCGCTTCCTCGCCCGGTTCACCCCGGAGGGTCTGCAGGCGGTGGCCGCGCTCCTGTACCTGGAGATGTTGAAGGCCGGCTACACCTCCGTTGCCGAGTTCCACTACCTCCACCATGACCGGAACGGGACGCCATATGCCGACCGTGCGGAGAACTCGCACCGCATCGTGGCCGCCGCGAGCGAGACGGGCATCCGGCTGACGCACCTGCCCACGCTCTACGCCCACGGTGGTTTCGGTGGGCGCGCTCCCACCGAGGGACAGAAGCGCTTCCTGCAGACGGTGGAGGGGTTGCTCGGCGTCGTGGAGTCCGTGCGGCGGGCGACGGCGGCGGAGCCCGCGGTGCGCGTGGGCCTGGCGCTGCATTCGCTGCGCGCCGTGACGCCCGAGGAGTTGCATGCGGCCCTCGCCGGCATGAACTCGCTGGACGGGCAGGCGCCGCTCCACATCCACATCGCCGAGCAGGTGAAGGAGGTGGAGGACTGCCTGAGCTGGAGCGGTGAGCGCCCCGTGCAGTGGTTGTTGAATCACGTGCCGGTGGACTCCCGGTGGTGCCTGGTGCACGCCACGCACCTCACGCCCGAGGAGGTGACACGGCTGGCCGCCAGTGGCGCCGTGGCTGGCCTGTGCCCGACGACGGAGGCCAACCTGGGAGACGGCCTCTTCCCCGCGGTGGACTACCTGCGCCAGGGGGGCGTGTTTGGCATCGGCTCGGACAGCCACATCAGCGTCAGCGCGCCGGAGGAATTGCGCCTGCTGGAGTACGGCCAGCGGTTGGTGGCACGGCGCCGCAACGTGCTGCGTGTGGGCTCGGAGGAGTCGGTGGGGGCGGGCCTCTACCGCGCCGCCGTGGCCGGAGGTGCCCGGGCGTTGGGGCTTTCCGCTCCCGGGCTGGAGGTGGGGGCCCCGGCCGACCTCGTCGTCCTCGATGCGGAACACCCCAAGCTCTACGGGCGCACGCGAGATGCGCTCCTCGACTCCTACCTCTTCGCCAGTGGGAGCGATTGCGTCCGTGACGTCATGGTGGCCGCACGCTTCGTGGTGCGCGAGCGGCACCACCCCGCCGAGGACTCCCTTCTGGCACGTTACCGGCGCGAGCTCGACCGGCTGCTCGCCGAGGCCTGACCCGGCCGGGCTCGCCCTTCACGTCTCCGGGCTGAACTCGATGCCCAACGCCTCGTTCGCGAAGCGAGCCATGCGTTCGATCAACCGCTGGGTGTCATCCAAGACACTCCGGCCGGTCATGTTCGCCGCCGCCTCCAGCTTCTCGTTGCAGCGGAGATCCAGGCAGAGATTCACGCCCACCCGGCGCTTCGAATCGACATCCGTGGTGAGCAGCCCGACCTGGTCCGACGTACCAGGGGAGCGGCACCAGTCACACACCCGAGGCGTCAGGATCTTGTCACCCTGCTGATCGCGGCGGAATGCAATGCCCGTGGGCCGTTTGCTGCCCGGTGCGGTGAACACGAGGAAGACGCGAACCCCGTAGGGATCCACCCACGAGAGATAGTCGCGGACGAAGAGGGGGAAGCAGGTGCCCTTGGGCAACTCGACGTGCTTCCGATCCCGCGAGCGGAATGCGCTCAGGAACTCTTTCTCTGTCTCGATGCGGAACATAAGGGTCGACTCGAGTGCATAGCATGGCCCACCTCGGCGTCACGCCTCTGTTCACAATCTCGCGCTGTACTTCTCTCTGTCTCAGAGGGGGGCGTGGGCCTTACTTCCCATCTCTGTTGACGAATCGATGCTGGCGGCTCGCGCGCCATCATCTGGCTGGGCCGCTGCGCGATGGCTCCTGTAGCTTCACCCGCGAAAGGAGCATTCGACATTGGCCCCCTCCGATGATGACTCCGACCCCAAGCTTCCGTTTCCCAAGCTCAGCCGCCGCGCTTTCTTCACCGGCGCGGGTGCTTCCGCGCTGAGCGTCACCCTGGCCCAGTCCGTTGCGGATGCGGCGCCCGCCTCTCCGGCGGTCCTGGGCCCCGAGCCTTCCTCGCTGTCCCTCTCCATCAATGGCCGCACCGTGATCGTCCAGGCGGACCCCGCCACGACGTTGGCCGAGCTCCTGCGCAACCACCTGGGAATGACAGGGACGAAGATTGGCTGCGACCGCGGTGCCTGCTCGGCCTGCACGGTCTGGCTCGACGGCGAGGTCGCCGCGAGCTGCATGACGCTGGCCTTCGACGCTCGCGGCCGCAAGGTCACCACCATCGAGGGGCTCTCCCAGGGGGACGAACTCCACCCGGTTCAGCGCGCCTTCGTGGAGAACGATGCGATGCAGTGCGGGTTCTGTACTCCCGGAATGGTGATGAGCTGCGCCGCGCTGGTCGAGCGCAATCCGAAGTGCACGCTCGATGACGTGAAGCAGGCGGTCAGTGGTCATCTGTGCCGGTGCGGCACCTATCCCAACGTCTTCAAGGCGACCCTGGCCGCGGCCAAGGGAGGCGGAAAGGCAAAGGGGAACAGCTGATGCAAGAGGTCAAGGACACCACCAGGCCCCAGGGCTCGAGCAAACCCGCAGAAGCACAGCCTCCCAACCCAGGGCCCTCCAGAGAGCAGGCCCTCCCGTATGGGATTGTCGGCGAGGGACTGAAGGAGGTCACCCGGCGGGTGCCCCTGGACGAGCCGCCACCCCTGCCCGAGAACGCGAAGCTCAAGTCCATTGGCAAGCCTGTCTCTCGCCTGGACGGAACCGAGAAGGTCACCGGCAGGGCCCGCTACACCTTCGATGTCCAGCTTGCCGGAATGCTCTGGGGCCAGCGGGTTCTCTCTCCGCTGCCCCATGCGCGCATCAAGTCCATCGACACCTCGGAGGCCGAGCGCTACCCGGGGGTCCGTGCCGTTCACATCCTGGAGCGCGTACTCTCCATCGCGCAGCTGCGCGACACCAACGCGGAGAAGGGCAATCGCTATCCCACCGTCCGCTACGCGGGCCAGCCCATCGCGGCGGTGGCGGCCATCAGCCCCCGCGCCGCCGAGGCCGCGGCGAAGCTGATCAAGGTGGAGTACGAGCCTCTGCCCCACGTCACCGATATCGAGGAGGCGATGAAGGAGGACGCGCCTCGCGTCTTTCCCGGTCCCACCGAACAGCCGGCGACCGCGGGAGGCGGAGGTGCGCCGCCGGGCCTTCCCCAGAAAGGCAACGTGCGCGGTCCCGACACGAAACCTCTGGGCAGTGGCGGCCCGCGCGGGGACGTCGCCAAGGGGCTTCGCGAGTCCGATGTGATCATCGAAGCGGAGTACCGCACCCAGGTGCAGACCCATGTGCCCCTGGAGCCGCACGGGCTCGTCGCCGATTGGAGGGAGGAGGGACTCACCCTCTATGCCTCCACCCAGTGGGTCGGAAGCGTCCGGGACGAAGCGGCCGAGCTCTTCGATTTGCCAAAGAGCAAGGTCCGGGTGATCAGCGACTTCACCGGGGGCGGCTTCGGTGCGAAGTACGGGATTGGCAACTACGGGTTGCTCGCCATCCACCTCTCGCGCAAGGCCCGGGCGCCGGTCCGGATGATCCTGGATCGCCGGGAAGAGCATGTGTCGGGCGGCAATCGTCCCAACAGCATTCAACGGCTCAAACTGGGCGCGAAGCGCGACGGCACCCTCGTGGCGCTCCAGCTCCAGGCCCACGGCAGTGGAGGTGTGGCTGGCGGCGCGGGAGTCGGCTTCTGCCACTCCTCGCTCTACGCCTGTCCGAATGTGCTGGTGGAGCAATACGACGTCTTCACCAACACCGGGCCCTGCGCCGCCTTCCGGGCGCCCGGCCAGGTCCAGGGCATCTTCGGTCTGGAACAAGCCATCGACGAGCTGGCGGAGAAGCTTGGAACGGATCCCCTCGCGCTCCGGGGGAAGATCGACATCTCGGGGACGGATGATTCCCTGGCCCGCGCCCACGAACGCAAGGTGGGAGCCGAACGGATTGGCTGGAGCAAGCGGAAGCCCGCGGGCGCCGACAAGGGTCCCATCAAGCGGGGGATGGGGTTTGCTCAGTCCCAGTGGGTCTACCTGATCCATCCCAACACCGCGTGTGAGGTCCGGGTGTCGGGTGATGGCTCCGTCGAGGCCTTCAGCGCGACACAGGACATCGGAACGGGGACGCGGACCGTCCTGGCGCAGGTGGTGGCGGA
The DNA here is from genome assembly GCF_003044305.1 of Vitiosangium sp. GDMCC 1.1324. Lineage (GTDB taxonomy): Bacteria > Myxococcota > Myxococcia > Myxococcales > Myxococcaceae > Archangium. Next base: position 113,590 of record NZ_PZOX01000015.1, read on the forward strand.
GGAGCTCGGCCTGCGCCCCGAGGAGATTGGCACCCATGTTGGGGACACCCGCTATCCGGCGGGGCCAGCCTCTGGCGGGAGCCGGGTCACCAGTACCTTGACTCCCGCCGCACGCAACGCGGCCTATCGCTGTGCCCGTGAGCTGGCCTCCCGGCTTGCCCCCCTGTTCAAGGCGAACGCGGACGAGATCGTCTTCGCCGATGGCAAGGTGATGGTGAAAGGCAAGGCCTCGTCGGCGATGACGTTCCGCGAGGCGATCAAGAAGGCAGGGATCGCGGAGATCTCCCACAGGGCCGAGCGCCGTGACGACTACGAAGGGTTCGTGCTGAAGCTCCCTCAGATCGGTCTCAGCCGGCATGGAATTGGAGGCGTGCAGTTCGCCGAGGTCGAGGTCGACACCGAGACGGGCATCGTCAAGGTGGAGCGGGTGGTCGCGGTGCATGACTGCGGGCGCCCCATCAACCCCAAGCTCATCGAGAGCCAGATCTACGGAGGTGTGACTCAAGGCGTGAGCTATGCCCTCTACGAGGAGCGGCACGTGGATGCCGCGAGCGGGCACCAGCTCAATGCCAACGTGGATCAGTACAAGATCGTCGGCTCGCGCGAGGTGCCAAGAATCGAGGTCATCGTGCTCGAGCAACTGGGGGCACAGTCCTCGACGGATGCGCGCGGAGTCGCCGAGCCCGCCAACGTGGCGACGGCGGCGGCGGTGGCCAATGCCTTCTACAACGCGACGGGCAAGCGGATTCGAACGCTCCCGATGACTCCCGCCAACGTGCTCGCGGCGCTGCGAGCCTGAGACGAATCGGAGGATTCATGCAGAGCTTCGAGTGGGTGGACGCTGAATCCGTGGAGCAGGCCGTCTCGCTGCTGGGAGAAGGCAACGAGCGCCAGCCTGTCGTCGCGAAGGCCGGCGGAATGGACCTGCTGGACCTGATGAAGAATGGCGTGGTGGCACCCCACCGGGTGGTCAACCTCAAGACCATCAAGGGCTTGGATGGGGTGCGCTTCGACGCGAAACAGGGCCTGGAGCTCGGCGCCCTGGTGACGCTCGCCCGGCTGTCGAGGGAGTCCGAGGTGCGCCGCCGCTACGTGGCGCTCGCGGATGCGGCGGAGCACGCCGCGACCCCGCAGGTGCGCAATGCCGCCACCATCGGAGGCAACCTGCTTCAGCGGCCCCGCAACTGGTACTTCCGCAACGAGTACTTCCATCAAGCCAGTGGCGACATCTCCGAGCGGGCGCGCGCGGGGGAGAACCAGTACGACGCCATCTTCGACAACCAGCGCACGGTGTTGGTGCACGCCTCCACGCCCGCCACGGCCCTGGTGGCCTATGGGGCCTCGGTGGAGTTGACCGGCCCCGGGGGCAAGACGCGGATGGTGCCCGTGTCCGACTTCCTGCTGCCACCGGACATGAAGCGGTCCACCGACACGGTCATCGCGCCGAATGAGCTGCTGACGCGCGTGCGCCTCCCCGCGCTGGGAGCGGGAACGAAGGCGGCGTACCACAAGCAGGGTGAGCGGGAGAGCTACGACTGGCCCATCTGTGACGTCGCGGTGGTGCTGCAGATGGATGGCAAGGTCATCCGTCAGGCGGCGATTGTCATGGGCTGGGTCGCGCCCACTCCCCGGCGAGTGGCGGAAGCGGAGAAGCTCCTGGTGGGGAAGACGCTCGATGAGGGGCTCGCACGGCAGGCGGCGAAGGCCGCCGTGGAGGGGGCGACCCCGTTGTCGAAGAACGCCTACAAGGTCCCGGTCCTCGAAGCGGTGGTCCGAAGGACTGTGCTTGCCGCGGCAGCGGCTTGAGGACGCGCATGGACTCGAGCACCGAGCAGAAACCTCCGTGTGTCTGCCGGCGGGTGCGTTCGAAGGGAACGCCGGGCGTCCGGTACGACGCGGCCGTGGACTGGGACGTGGGCTTCGTTTCGACGGCGACGTTCTGGTGCGTCGCGACGGGTGACAGTGTCGGGCCCGATGATGACCTGGTGCACCCGCACGTCTGTGTCGAGGGCCGCGTCTGTTTCCGCGCCCCCTCCGATGAGCCGGCGGAGGGGTCACGGATCCTGGAGTGAGTCAGCGCTCAGGCCGAGGGAGGAACCACGAGCAGACACGTCGGGGCAGGAACCTCCAGGGGTTGGCCGGCGGACGTCAGCTTCCCTGTCTGTGCGTTCCTCTGGAAGGAGACGAGGGTGTTGCCCTTCTGGTTGGCCACCAGCAGGAACGTGCCCGTCGGATCGATGGCGAAGTTGCGTGGCCAGTTGATGAGCGTGGTCACGTGCTCCACGTACGAGAGTGTCCCCGCTGAATCAATGGCATACACGACGATGCTGTCGTGGCCGCGGTTGGAGCCATACAGGAAACGGCCGTCGGGGCTGACGTGGATGTCCGCACAGGCATTGGGGCCGGTATAGCCCTCGGGCAGGGTGGATATTGTCTGCAGCTCCGTCAGAGCGCCTTGCTCCACGTCGTAGGAGAAGGCCGTGATGGTGGAGTTCAGCTCGTTGATGACGAAGACAAGGCGTCCATCGGGGTGGAAGGCCAGATGGCGCGGTCCCGCTCCCGGTTTGCTGGAAACCGAGGAATGCAAGCCAGGGGTGAGCGTTCCCTTCTGAGCATCGAACCGGTAGATCATGACCTTGTCCGTCCCCAGGTCGGACGCGAAGGCATACCGGTTGGCGGCATCCAGGCGGATCTGATGGGCGTGCGGGCCTTCCTGCCGCTCGGTGTTGGGTCCCGAGCCCTCGTGCTGTTGCAACGCGACGGCTGCGCCCACTCCTCCGCCCTCTCGAATCGGAAGGACGGCGACGTTTCCGCCGACGTAATTGGCAACCAGGACGAAGGTTCCCGTGTCATCCACCTCCAGGTAGCAGGGCGCACCGCCCTGGGAGGGTTGCTGGTTGATGAAGGCCAACTCGCGGCTCTGGGAATCGATGGTGAAGGCACTCACGGCACCACTGGGCTTGCCCTCGAACTCCGTCAATTCATTGACCGCGTAGAGATAGCGTCCCTTCGGGTCCAGGGCCAGGTAGGACGGCTCGGCCACGCCTCGGGTGACTCCCACCCGCTCGAGGGTGCCCGTCGCCATGTCCAACCGGCAGAGATAGATGCCCTCGCTGCCGCCCGAGGTGTAGGTGCCCACGTATACCCAGAGCTCCTTGGGGGCGGGTGGGGTGTTCTTCGGCGGCTCATCCTGGGTGCAAGCCAGGGCCAGGCCCATCGTCCCCAGCGCCGAGAGGTGGATGAAATCGCGGCGCGTCAGCTTCTTCTCGTTCATGCCCAGGGGTCTCCTCACTCGAGGGATTTCCAAGAGGGAGGTCCCGATTTTTTCGGGTTTTTGGATTGAATCTTCGCACGAAAGACAAGCGAGCGTGTGAAGGAGGGATGTGATGTCACCGGGGGAGTGGAATCTAGAACGAGGTTAAACCCGAAAAAATGAGTGAGTCTCTCAATAAGATCTTGTCGTGCTCATGCTCGACGCAGGCGGGGATGACGTTCACCGGTTGTCTCGGGTGACGCCCCCACTCTCAGTCTCAAAGGGGAATCAGGATATGTGGCGACAGGGTCTGTGTGACATTTCGAAGCGATTCTTGTACTCGGCCATGCTGTTCTCTTCGGTGGCGATGGTACTTGCGTCGCAAGAAGCGGCAGCGGCGTGTCGAGGCGCTTGGACCGAAGGATCGGCCTATAACGTGGGTGACGGTGTGACCTACAACGGTGGCAGCTACACGGCCCTCGTTTCCCATACGGCCTGCGTCGGCTGCGGCTGGAACCCTGTCGCGGCTCCGTCGCTGTGGAAGACGGGGGGGGACTGCGGTAGCGGCGGTGGTGGTGGCGGCGGCGGTGGTGGTGGCGGCGGCACCGGGCTGCGCGCCATCCTCAGCGAGGCCACGTTCAACTCGATGTTCCCGGGCCGCAACGGCTTCTACACCTACGCGGCCCTGGTGGCGGCGGCGGATACCTTCCCCGGGTTCGCCACCACGGGTGACACCGACACGCGCAAGCGCGAGGTGGCGGCCTTCCTCGCCAACATCTCCCACGAGACCGGCGGCCTCGTGTACACCGAGGAGATCAACAAGGCGCCCTACTGTGACACCTCGTGGGGCCCCCCGGGCTGCAGCTGCGCGTCGGGTAAGTGGTACTACGGTCGTGGTCCCATGCAGTTGTCCTGGAACGGCAACTACTGCGCCGCTGGCAATGCACTCGGTGTGGACCTCAAGAACAACCCCGACCTGGTCGCCACCGACGCCACCATCTCCTGGCGCACCGGCTTCTGGTTCTGGATGACGCAGACGGGCGCGGGCTCCATGACGGCGCACAACGCCATGGTCAACGGCGCCGGCTTCGGCCAGACCATCCAGACCATCAACGGCAGCCTCGAGTGCGGCGGCCGCAACCCCGCCCAGGTGCAGAGCCGCGTGAACAACTACCTGAACTTCACGAGCAAGCTCGGCGTGAGCCCTGGCGGTAACACCGGCTGCTGAGCCTCCCGGTTCAGCACCCCGTGGCCCAAGGTGGCCCCTGGCGTGTGTGTGGCGCCAGGGGCCATTGCTTTAGCAGTTGCCGAGCAGCTCCCAGGGCCCCCACTCGGCGGCGCCTGGAATCTCATTCTGGGTCCACCACTTCGCGCGCCACAGCTTGCCGTTGTAGGTGGCCTTGTCGCCGTTCACGTAGATCTGCGTGGAGCTCCATGCGGGCACTCCGGCGCAGGAGCCGCCGCTGCCCGTGACGGAGATGGAGATGGCCGCCGAGGTGGTGCTCGCGCCGCTGTTGTCCGTGGCCCGGACGGTCAGCGCGTAGGTGCCCGCCGCCACGTTGCTCCAGGCGAGGCTGTACGGGGCGGAGGTGTCCTCGCCCAGCTTCGTGGTGCCGGCGAAGAACTCCACCCGGGCAATGCTGCCATCCGTATCCGAGGCGTTCGCGGTGAGGGTGATGGTGCTCCCGGCGCTGAAGGAGGCCCCGTTCGTGGGCGAGGTGAGGCTCGCGGACGGCGCCTGGTTGCCGCCGCTTCCACCGATTGCCTGGGAGATGGCGAGCAGCAGCGAGGTCGTGTTCGCGGTGTCCTGGGAGATCTCCCAGATCATGATGCCGCCGCCCTGCTGCACCGCCAGCCGGGTCTTCGCCTGGATGGTGGCGATGCCGTTGTAATAGATGTCGCTGACCTGGTCCTTGTAGGGGGCCTGCGCGTCCATCGCGACGAGCTGCGCATAGGTGTAGGCCCCCGACTGCGAGCGGCCGTAGAAGGGGACGCCCAGCACCGCCTTGTCCTTGGGCAGCCCGCGGCCAATCCAGTAGTTCAGCGATTGGACGGCCAGGTCATACGTCGAGTGGGGGTAGCCCCAGTCGTAGGCCATGATGTTGAGGTAATCCACGTCGCTGAAGGCCGAGCTGGGAATGCCATCCGTGTTCAGGGCCACGACGGCCGCGGTGAGCAGCTTGCCGCGGGCATGGAGCGCCGTCCCGAGCTCGCGCATCAGCGCTCCGAAGTTCTGGGCCGAGGTCCCGGGCTCCGGCCACTCCCAATCGATGTCCACACCGTCCAGCCCGGCCTGATCCACGAACGCCACCACGTTGTTGATGAAGGTGGTGCGAGTGCTCGCGTTGGCGGCCATCTGCTCGAAGGGGGCGTCGTTGCCATCCATCCAGCCGCCCACCGCGATGAGCACCTTGACGCCCCGGCCGTGCGCGGTCTGGACGAGCGAGCGCAGCCGCGTGTCTCCACTGCTCAGCCCCGTCAGCCCTCCCTGGGCGGTGGGCAGGACGAAGGCGTAATTGATGTGGGTGAGCTTGTCGTACTGGATGGCGTTGACGTCGCCCTGCCATGTGGGGAAGTAGCCGACGACCTTCGTGGCGCTCGCGCGCCCTTCCGTGGTGTCCGTGAGGTCCTCGAAGGCCGCCGGAGCGTCGGAGGCGCTGGAACAGGCCGCCAGGGTGGTGAGGAATACGGCCCCGAACGCCAGGCGTCTGAGTGCGGATGTGGTGCGCAAGAAAGCTCCCTCCTGAGTTGAGTGGCACGTAAAGAGGGAGTGCCCGTTCATTTCGGGTCAAAGGGCTCGCACGAATTCCGTGCGCATCCGCGCCCGTGAGTCTTCATCACCCAGCGGCGGTGGGCGCCTTGTTCTCAGCCTGGAGTTTCAGCAACCGCTTGAGCGTGAAGATGCGGTTCAGCGTGTAGGGCAGGACGAAGAGCAGGAAGGCCGTGGTCAGGTTGAAACCGAAGCTCATCAGCAAGAGAAAGCCCAGGACGGCGGCCTCGAAGACGAAGCCCAGCCAGACCGTCCGCATCATCCCCCGAGGTGGTGCTGGAAGGGAAGGGGGCCGCCTCTGCGGGTTGATCTCGATTCAGGACTTGATCCCCCGAGGCGCTGACGCTTTGCTGCCCACCCCGAGGAGCGCCCAGGGAGATCTCCCCCCTTTTCCCCTGGGCACGACACGTCCCATGACAAACAGAAGCATCCTCCGGCATTCCGGCCCGCTCGTGCTGGCCGTGTGCCTGGCAGGCCATGTGGCCCTGGCTCAAGGCGCCTCCGTCATCCTCGGTACCGTGACCGATGCAGCCACCCACCAACCCGTGGCGGACGTGGTGGTGACGGCCACCTCGCCCAACCTCCAGGGTGAGCAGACGGTCGTGACCGATGCCTCGGGCCAGTACCGCATCCCCCAGCTCCCCCCAGGCCTCTACACGCTGCGCTTCGATCGCGAGTCCTACAAGCCCCTGTCTCGCGCCAACATCAACCTGCGCCTGGACTACTCGGTGCGCGTCAACGTGGAGCTGCTCCCCGAGACGCTCGTCGAGGAGATGAACGTGGTGGCCCAGACCCCCACCGTGGACATCGGCTCGGCTTCCACGGGGGTGAACGTCAGCACGGAATTCATGCGCAACATCGCCGTCGTGTCGCCCAGCGGCAAGGGCGCGGCGTCGCGCTCCTTCGAGGCCCTGGCGGAGCTGGCCCCCGGTGCCAGCGCCGACACCTACGGCGTCTCCGTCAACGGAGCCACCTCGCCCGAGAATCAGTACATCGTCGATGGTGTGTCGGTGAACGACCCGGGCTTCGGCATCAATGGCACCCCGCTGAGCGTGGAGTTCATTGGCGAGGTGAATGTCATCAGCGGCGGCTACCTGCCCGAGTACGGCCGCTCGACGGGTGGCGTCGTCAACGCGGTGACGAAGTCGGGCTCCAATGAGTTCCACGGCTCGGTGTTCGGCAACATCACCCCGGGCGCTTTCGCCGCCCCGGGCTCGGAGATCATCCAGCAGGCGGGCACGGTGTCGGGCCGGGCGGCGTTGTGGAACCTGGGAGACATTGGCTTCGAGCTGGGTGGCCCCATCCTCCGCGACAGGCTGTGGTTCTACGCGGGCGTGGCCCCCTCCTTCACCCGCTACCAGTTGGAGCGCAACCTCAACGCCCAGGTGCTGGATGCGAGCGGCAACCCCGTCGAGGACGAGCGGGGCTTCATCAAGACCCAGCGCATCGACGGCACGCAGGACCACTACTTCGCCGACCAGCGCAGTCTGCAGTACATCGCCAAGCTCACCTATCTGCTCAACCAGGACCACAACGTCAGTGTGTCGGTGACGGGCACGCCCTCTTCCTCGGGCGGTCCCGGCCACTTCTCCTTGAGCGAGCGCACGGGGCTCCCCGAGGTGGCTGTCATCAACGGACAGCCGGGCGCCCTGGCCACCCAGCGCATCTCGAGCGGCCTGGACGCCAGCCTCAAATGGTCCTCCTCCTTCCTGGACAAGCGCCTGCTCTTCAACGCCACCCTGGGTTGGCATCACCAGGACATGGCCGTGCGTGCCTCGGATGGCACCCAGGCAGGTACGCTCCAGGGGCTCTCGGGCATCTCCAACACCACCTGGCAGCGCACCGACTCGTCGCAGCACTCCATCACCGAGTTCGAGTCCCTGCCCGACCCCTCCGTATGTTTCGCCCCCGAGTCCGCGCAGGGCACGCGCTGTCCGGTGCTCGGGTACGCGACGGGTGGCCCGGGCCGCCTGGATGAGAGCAAGCTGGATCGCTACCAGGGCAAGTTCGTGGGCACCCTGTTGCTCCAGGGCGCCGGCCAGCACGTCATCAAGGCGGGCCTGGACCTGGAGCAGTTGCGCTATGACCACATCCGCGCCGTGACCGGCAAGTCCGTCCTCATCGAGTCGGATGACGGCAGCTACTTCTACGACTACCGCCAGTACGGCTACCTCGTGGGCCCGGATGAGGTGCAGATCCAGGCGTTCCAGCACCCGGTGTCCCTGTCCAACTCCATTGGCGGCTTCGTGCAGGACAGCTGGAGCTTGTTCGACATGGCCACCCTCAACGTGGGCGTGCGCTACGACACCCAGCAGCTCATTGGCGGTGGAAAGCTGGCCATGTCCCTGGCCAACCAGTGGTCGCCTCGCCTGGGGCTCATCGTGGACCCCACGCGCTCGGGCAAGGCCAAGTTCTACGCCAACTACGCCCGCTACTACGAGAGCGTCCCGTTGGACCTGGTGGACCGCTCCTTCCCGGGTGAGCCCGGTGTGCGCTCGAACAAGAGCTCCGAGCTGTGCGACCCGAGAGATCCGGCCCAGCAGCAGGGAATCTGCAACAGCGACGTCGCGCGGCTGCCCTCTCAGTCCCCGCTGGATGCCAATCGCCTGTGGGAGACCGTGGGCGCGGGCGCCACCATTGTGGATCCCTCCATCAAGCCCCAGTCCACCGACGAGTTCGTCGTGGGCGGCGAGTACGAGCTGCTGACCAACACCCGCGCGGGCCTGTCCTATACCCACCGCGCCGTCAACACGGTCATCGAGGACATGAGCCGCGATGACGGCGCCACGTATTTCATTGGCAACCCGGGGCAGGGCTTCGCCAAGGACTTCGTCAAGCCCGAGCGCACCTATGACGCGGTGACCGTCTTCTTCCAGAGGAACTTCGCCGACCAGTGGCTCGCCCAGGTCAGCTACACCGCCTCCTACCTGCGCGGCAATTACGAGGGTCTGTTCCGCAGCGACACCGGCCAGTTGGATCCCAACATCAACTCCGACTTCGACCTGGTGTCCCTGCTGCCCAACCGCTACGGGCCGCTGCCCGCCGACCGCACCCATCAGATCAAGGCGTTCGGCGCACGCGAGTTCATGCTGCGGCCCGACTTGAGCATCAACCTCGGCCTGTCCTACCGGGCCAGCTCGGGCACGCCGTACAGCTACCTCGGCGCGCATGAGGACTACGGCGCGGGACAGGCCTTCATCCTGCCGCGCGGCGAGGCGGGCCGGCTGCCCTGGACGCACCGCATCGACAGCCGCCTGGCGCTCAACTACCGCATGACCCAGCAGCTCACCGCGTCCTTCAGCGTGGATGTCTTCAACCTCTTCAACTTCCAGGCCCCCGTCGCCTACGACCAGAACTACACCTACTCGGCCGTGCTCCCCATCAAGGACGGCACCGCGGCGGATCTGCCCGGCAAGTTGGTGAGTCCGGACGGCCAGCCCATCGACGCGTCGGCCATCAACAAGAACTTCGGCAAGCCCATCGCCTACCAGTCGCCGCGCTCGCTGCGCTTCGGCGCCCGGTTGTCCTTCTAACCGCCCCGTCCCGGAAAGGTTTCTACATCCATGACTCGACGAATCCTCGGACTGGCGCTGGCCACCGTCTTCACGGCCTCCTGTGACTCCACCCAGCCGCCCATCGGTTGTCCCGTGCAGAGCCTGGAATGGGCCGCCGTCTACAAGCTCAAGGAGCCCACCTCCTGCCCCGTCAAGGCTGGTGAGCCCCTCGGCATCCAGAAGTTCTCCACCCCCTCGGGGGATGAGACGCTCACCATCTCTCCCCAGACGCTCGTGGACCTGAGCGCTCGTGACACCACCCACGTCGCTTACTCCCGGGGCACCCTGGCCAAGCAGTCCGACGCCGATGGGTTCTGCTCCGTCAGCGACCTGGCGCCCGCCGAGAAGCGCGTCCCCGACGACGCCACCGGGCCCGGCACGAACGTCCTCTACCGCTGGAGCAACGTGCGCATCCTGGCCACCGCACGCGCCCCGGGCACGCAGATGGTCGCGGACCTGGAGTACACGCAGGATGGTTGCACCGCGCACTACGAGGTCTGGGGCATGTGGCCCGGTGACATCTCGTGCGAGGGTGAATCGGGCAAGGCGGATGACAGCCTGTGTGCGAGCGCCGGTACCATCAACCCGGACTTCGCCGTCACCTGCGAGCCCACCCTGCTGCGCTGCGTTCCCGCCCAGCGGCCGCCGTCCCTGAAGTAGCTGTTCCCCCGGGCGGGGGCGCTCCCCTGCGCGCCCCCGCCTTTTCCCGCCGTGCCGTCCCCATGCGTCGGTTCTTCCTCAGCGCGAGAGACTTCTGCTCACGACACCCGCTCGCGGTGGGTGTCACCGGCACGTTCCTGCTCAGCCTCCTGATCCGCCTGCTGTACCTCCTGGGCGCTCCGGACCGGACCTGGCCGTTCTCCATCTTCTTCTATGGGGACACCCGCTTCTTCCACGCGTACGCCCTCGAGTGGGTGAAGGACAGGCCGGCGCGGGCCGCCCTCCCGTACCACCCGCCGCTGTTCCCCTGGTTCCTCGGGCTGCTGTACCAGCTCCTGGGCGAGCCCCGCGGCAGCGCCTTCCCGTACAAGCTGTGCCTCGCGGTGGTGAACTCGGCCACGGTGGCGTTCACGTGGGTGTGGTGGCGCCGGGTGCTCGGCACGGGGTGGAGTCTGCTCGCGGCCGGGCTCTTCGCGGCCAGCTTCGGCTGGCTGCTCCTCTCCACCACGTACAACAACGAGGTGCTCTACGCGCTCCTCCTCTCCGCCACCTGCTGGCAGGTGCTCCAGTCCCGCGCGGGGCTGGCGTGGGGGAGCGCGGTGCTCCTCGGCGTCCTCATGGGGCTGGGCTCGCTGACGCGGGCCGAGCACCTCTACCTCTGGCCCTTCCTCCTGGCCTATGTCGCCTTCGACAGGGACAGGCAGGTGCCGCCGGGGCCGCAGCTCGTCCGCTGGGCCGTCGCGGTGGCCGTCTCCCTGGCGGTGCTGGCCCCGTGGAGCGTGCGCAACGCTCGCGTGCTCCAGGAGCTCAACGCGCGCAACCCCACGCTTGAGCCGCTGCCGGAGCTCTCCCTCGTCACCGTCTATGGCCCCATCAACTTCGCCATGGCCAACAACGCCCGGGCGACGGGGGGCTTCACTCCGGACCTCGTCAATCAGCTCGGCGCGAACGGCAACCTGGATGTCGCCAACCCCGCCCAGCGTCACCTGCTGCTCCACGGCTATTCGGAGGGCCTCCAGTGGATGGGCGAGCACCCCGGCGACGCGGCCCGCCTGCTGCTCTCCAAGCTGGACCGGTGGCTGGACGGCTTGAGTCTGGGGCTCGGCGCCTCCGACTTTCCCTCGGGGCTGCGCGGCGCCCGCCCGCCCGTGGACGTCTTCATCCCCGAGAGCACCTGGCTCAAGTGGCCGCTCGCGCTGTTGCTGCTGTGCGGAGCGGCGCTCTCGCTCCGCGCGCCCTACCGCACCTTCAGCCTCTTCACCCTGGTGCTGCTGCACCGCCTCCTCATCACCCTGGCCTTCTTCGGCTACGCGCGAGGAATGCTGGCCCTCTTCCCCGTGCTCCTGCCGCTGCTGCTCCTGCCCGCCAAGGTCCTCACCGCCCGCCGCCCCCTCCTGGCCCGCAGGCTCCTGGCGCTCGCCACGGCGGCCCTGCTCCTCTTCTGGGTCGAGGCCGGCGTGCTGGCCCTGCGCGAGCCGAGGTCCTTCGGCGCCAGCGGCACCACGGATCGTATGGGCGGCAAGCTTATCCAGGACGACTGGATCCGGATCTGGCCTGAAAGTTGAATCCTGGTTGTAGGGTTTTCCGGCTCACACGCCGGGTCCTTGTTCAACCAATGATTCTAGCTTACACATTCTGCCTACCAATCAAGCTTTCGGCGGCTTTTCGCTTTTCAGCCCCGCACCCAGCGCCGCCAACCCCCGGGGATCGGATTCCGATCCCTTATCCCGCGGTCCCCCCGTCAGGAGAGCCGTATGCGCCATGTCGCGAAGTTGACCGCCTGTCTCGCACTGCTGTCGTCAGCAGCGAGCTGGGCGGTCGTTCCCCCGGAGTCCCGACCCAGCACCCTTGCAAGCAAGGCGTTCTTCAAGCCGGAGCTCTACATCCCCGTCACCAACGTTCCTCTGCAGGAGGCCCAGCCGCAGATGTCCGCGCTGAGCACCAGCGCGTGGGATGAGTTCTTCAAGCGCAACGGCAGGGACTTCAACGTCTACCTGGATCCGCGCACCGGCGCCGCCACCTCCATCCAGGGCGTCATCCCGATGATCCCGGGCGATGGCGTGGGCAACAATGTGTCGCTCAGCGGCCTGCGGCTGCAGCTCGGGCGCGCGGTCAGCGAGGTGGACGAGGCGGTCGTGGGCGACCTGATCGTCAAGTTCATCGCGGAGAACGCGGCGGCCATCGGCGTGGATCCGATGCACCTGGGGCAGCCCCGCGTGACGCATGTGGCGGACGCCCTGTGGATGGTCAACATCCCGCAGGAGATCGAGGGCGTTCCCGTGCGCCACGCGCACCTGGCGGCCGTCATCAACCACGGCAACCTCATCCTCCTGGGCACCGAGCTCTGGTCCCGTCCCGAGGTCTCCATCAAGCCCACCGTGGCGCCGCAGGATGCTCTGGCGCTGGCGGGCGACTACCTGGGACTGGCGACGTCGCCGGGCGAGCTGTGGATGCAGCCGACGCTGGAGATCGCTCCCCTGGCCGTGGCCGACACGCAGAAGGGCCAGACCTTCATCGGCACGTTCGGCGCTGGCTATGAGCACAAGCTCGTGTGGACCTACGGCTTCCAGGAGCCCGGCCAGAACGAGCACTGGAAGGTGACGGTGGACGCGCAGTCGGGTGAGGTGCTCGCCATCGAGGACGACAACCACTACCTGGACGCCTCCGTCACCGGTGGCATCTACCCGTCCACCAACACGGAGATCTGCCCCAACAACGAGACGTGCGGCAGCCTGCAGCCGAACTCGCCGATGCCGTGGGCGGACACGGGCTTCGCCTCGCCGAACAACTACACGGACGGCGCCGGCATCTACAACTACAACTCCGGTACGGTCACCACCGCGCTGAACGGCAAGTACGTGAAGATCAGCGACTCGTGCGGTGCCGTCAGCTTCAGCTCGGCCACCGGCAGCGCGAACCTGGGCGGCGTCAACGGCAACCACGACTGCACCACGGGCGGCGGCGGCGCCGGCAACACGTCCGCGGCGCGCTCCTCCTTCTATGAGCTCAACAAGCTGAAGGAGCAGGCCCGCGGCTGGCTGCCTTCCAACACCTGGCTCCAGGGCCAGCTCACCGCCAACGTCAACATCTCCAGCACCTGCAACGCCTTCTGGAACGGATCTACCGTCAACTTCTACCGGAGCGGCGGTGGCTGCCGGAACACGGGCGAGATCGGTGCGGTGTTCGATCACGAGTGGGGCCACGGCCTCGACAACTTCGACGCCAACGGCACGCTGAGCAACTCCAGCGAGGGCTACGCGGACATCGCGGCCATCTACCGCCTGCAGACCTCGTGCGTCGGCCACGGCTTCTTCTGGACGGGCGACAAGGGCTGCGGCGCGACGGCGGACGGCACCGGCTACAACGTCAACGAGGCCCAGACGGGCGCGGCCCACTGCGCCACCAACTGCTCGGGCGTGCGTGACTCGGACTGGGCGAAGCACTCGGACAACACGCCGGACACCCCGCAGAACCACGTCTGCCCGCGGTGCTCCGCCAGCACCGGCCCCTGCGGCCGTCAGGTGCACTGTGCCGCCGCTCCCGCGCGCCAGGCCGCGTGGGATCTCGTCGCGAGGGATCTGCGCGGCGCTCCGTACAACCTCGACTCCAACACCGCCTTCATCGTCGCCAACAAGATCTTCTACCAGGGCAGCGGCAACATCGGCACGTGGCACGCCTGTGACTGCACCGCGGGCACCTCCAACGGCTGCGGCGCCACCAACGGCTACATGTCCTGGCTGGCGGCGGATGACGATAACGGCAACCTGAACGACGGCACGCCGCACATGCAGGCCATCTACGCGGCCTTCAACCGCCACAACATCGCCTGCTCCACGCCGGCGCCGGTCGACAGCGGCTGCGCGGGCGGTCCGACCACGGCCCCCTCGGCCACCGCCACGGCGGGTGACGGCCAGGTGTCCCTGAACTGGACCACCACCAGCGGCGCCAGCCAGTACTGGGTGATGAAGACGGAGGGCTTCGCCGGCTGTGACTTCGGCAAGGCGAAGATCGCCACCGTCACCGGTACCAGCTACACGGACGGCGAGGTGGCCAACGGCCGGCAGTACTGCTACTCGATCGTCGGCGCTGGCTCGAACGCGGCCTGCTACAGCCAGGCCAGCAGCTGCGTCTGCACCACGCCGGTCTGCGCCTCGCCCACCACGCCGACGCTCGTCAGCCCCGCGGGTGGCGCCACGGGTGTGGAGCCCGGCGCGGTGCTCGACTGGAACGATGTGGCGGGCACCCTCTACGAGGTGCAGGTGGCCACGGATTCGGCCTTCACCAACGTGGTGGCGTCGGCCTCGGGTCTGACGTCCAGCACGTGGACCGTCTCCCCGCCCCTGTCCGTCAGCACCACGTACTACTGGCGGGTGCGCTCGGCCAACAGCTGCGGCGGCACCAGCGCCTGGTCCGCGGCCAACTCCTACACCACGCGCGGCTGCGTGACGCTCGCGGCGCCCACCCTGTCCAGCCCGGCCAACGGCGCCACCGGCGTCGCGTCCGCGGCGCCCCTGGACTGGAGCGACGTGACGAGCGCGACCGGCTACGAGGTGCAGGTGGCCACGGATTCGGCCTTCACCAACGTGGTGGCCTCGAATACGGCGGTGGCCTCCAGCGCGTGGACCGTCTCCCCGCCCCTGGGCATCAACAGCAGCTACTACTGGCGGGTGCGTGCGAAGGACTCCTGCGGCGTGAGCGCCTACACCAGCGCGTCCAGCTTCACCACGGCGAACGTCTGCTCGCTGCAGCTGGCCACCTACAACACCACGCTCAAGGTGCCGAGCTGCACCGCCGCGTGCGGTTGTGACACCGGCACCACCGCCATCAAGGGCCGTGGCACGATGACCAGCGGCAACGAGACCAACCGTCCCAACACCCTGGGTGGCACGTGCGCCGACGGCAACTCCGGCACCTACCAGACGGACGAGAGCATCGAGCAGATCAGCCTGAAGAGCGCGGATGAGGGCACCCTCACCGCGGGCAAGCAGGTGAAGGTCGATGTGAAGGTGCACTGCTACAGCTCGTCGGACAAGCTGGACCTGTACTACTCGACGAACCCCACGGCGGCCACGCCGACCTGGACCACGCTGGCCACAGGGCTGGCCTGCCCGAGCACGAGGGGCTTCTACACCTTCAGCCAGGTCTTCACGCTGAACGCCACGGCCACCGGCCAGCAGGCGATTCGCGGGAACTTCCGGTTCAGCACCACGGCGGGCACCTGCACCACCGGCGGCTACGATGACCGGGACGACCTGGTGTTCACGGTGTCGACGGCGATGTCGACGGGCGGGGGGCCGATCAAGGTGTTCCCGGTGCAGGCCCGCCGGTAGGGCCTCCGGGCTTCATCCACTCTCCGCCCTGATGTCGCTGGTCAGGGCGGAGAGCCACGCTGAAGCAGCTTCATGAGGGCTCCTGGGGATACCTGGGGGCCCTTTTCCTTTCAGATGCCGCCGGAGTGGCCGTGGCCCTCTGAGCACCGGTGCTCGCCAGGGGGGCTTGAGACCAGGCAGCCGCCGAGCGGAACGCACCATTCTGGGGGACGAGGGAGGGGCGTGCGCACTAGGGTGGCGGGGCGATGAGCGACACGAGCGGCAAGCCGGCACCCACGCTGGCCATCGAGGTGCGGGACCTCCACAAGTCCTTTGATGGCCAGCCGGCCCTGCGGGGCGTGGACCTCGTGGTGCCCGAGGGCACCACCTGCGTGCTGATGGGAGTGTCCGGCTCGGGCAAGTCGGTGCTGATGAAGCACATCATGGGCCTGATACGGCCGGACCGAGGCACGGTGCTCGTGGAGGGTCAGGAGGTGGCGCGGATGGACGAGTCCGAGCTGGACCAGATGCGCCGCAAGCAGGGCATCCTCTTCCAGGCCAATGCGCTCTTCGACTCCCTCAATGTCTTCGACAACGTGGCCTTCCCCCTGCGCGAGCGCACCCAGATGTCCGAGGTGGAGATCCGGGAGACCGTGAACAAGACGCTGGCCAAGGTGGGGCTGTCGCACGCGACCGAGCGCTTCCCGGGTGAGCTGTCCGGCGGCATGCAGAAGCGCGTGGGCTTCGCGCGTGCCACCATCCTCCAGCCGAAGATCCTCCTCTACGACGATCCCACGGCGGGTCTAGACCCGCTCACCACCGCCGCCGTCAACGAGATCATCGTCACCGGCAAGCAGCAGCTCGGGGCCACGTCGATCGTGATCACTCCGGATGTGGCGTCCGCCTTCGGCATGGCGGACAACCTCGCCCTCATGCACGAGGGCCGTATCGTCGAGTCAGGCCCGCCGGCCGCGTTCCGCGAGTCTCAGCACCCCGCGGTGAAGGCCTTCCTCCGCAACTGGTTGGCGCGCCGCTCGCAGAACCGCCCGCCCCAGGGGTGACGAAACGCCAAGCCTCGGATGCGGTAGAATGGCAGTCATCGCTCTGGGGGGTCTATGCGCCATGCCGTCCAGGTTCTCTCGTTGCTCGCGCTGTTCGCCGCCGCTGCGTCGTGCGCTTCGACGGTACCGCTCGATCCCTCGCAGCCCGAGTCTCCGGTGACGACGGTGCAGGTGTGGAACCAGAACCCCGTCGACATGACGCTCTACGTGACGAATGGGATTCATCGCATTCGTCTGGGCCTGGTGCCCGGTCCGGGCACCCGCACCTTCGTTCTTCCCCCACACCTGCTCCTCTCGACCAACTGGCTCGGCTTCCAGGCCGATCCCATCGGCGCCGATGGGCTGTCAGTCAGCGAGAAGATCCAGGTGCACCCCGGAGACCGGGTCGGGCTCACCCTCGGGCGCTGAATCGCGCTCGGAGCCCATTCCTCTCAGATCTTCTGCCGCTGGAGCCTCGCCACCAGCCGCCGTAGATCCTCGTTCGCCCTCACGTACTCCGTGCGGCTCTTCTCCTCGGTGAGCTGCTTCTCCAGCGTGGGCAGTGCGCTCCGGACCTGGGCCGCCGCGTCCTTCGTGTCCTCCACCAGCCACTCCGCGGCGAGGATGAGCGCCATCCTCGTGTCCGGATCCTTCGCCGTCATCCGCGCCAGCAGCGCCCCCAGGTGCGCCGAGGATCTGCCGCGCCCCACCTCCAGCGCCGCTCGCTCCACCACGCCCTTGTCCGCGTCCTCCAGCTTCTTCGCCCAACAGCCCGTGTCCGCTTCGCACGCCTTCGCCGCCTCGAGCCGCTTGCCGTGCCGGGCGAGCTCCTCCGCGTGCTTCTTCCCCAGCGCCGCCGGGTCATCGCATCCCTCGCCTCCCGACTCCGTGCACTCGGCCGCCGTCTTCGCCGGCTCCGCCGCCGCCAGCTTCTCCAGCAACGGCAACTCCCTCGCGTCTCCCAGCATGGTCAGCGCGTCGATGGCCGCCTCTCGTGCATTCCAGTCCCCCTGGCCCGCGGCCCTCTCCAGCGCCGGGAGTGCCTCGCGCCCACCCAGCCGCGCCAGCGCGTGCGCGTATTCCCGCCGCAACCCCGAATCCGGTTCGGACACCAGCGCCACCAGTGGCTTCACCGCCGCCGCCGAACGCATCCGCGCCAGTGCGTCCGCCGCCCGCGCCCTCACTCCCGCCTGGATGCTGGGGTCCTCGTGCCTGAACGTGAGCTGTTGCACCAGCGCCGCCTCCGCCCGGTGCTCCCTCAGGTCTCCCAGGATCTCCGCCGCCTTGAAGGAATAGCTCGCGGGGTTGATGCCATTGTGTTGCACCCAGCGCGACAGCTCGGGGTCCTTGCCTTGCAGCACCGCGAGCAGCGCGTCCGCCGCCGGCTGGCCCATCTGGAAGAGGGAGAACGAGCTCTCCACATAGAAGGAGATGCCCCGGCGCTCCTTCGTCAGCATCCGCATCAGCACGGGCACCGCCCGCGCGTCCCCGATGCGCCCCAGCGCCTCGATGGCCTTCTTGTTCAGGAAGGGCTCCGTCCCCTCATCCGTGGCCATCTGCATGAGCGGCTCCACCGCTTCCCGCACGTGCATCCGCCCCAGGGCATCCACCGCCTCGATGCGTGTGTAGGTGTCCCGGGCCTTCAGCAGCTTCAGCAGCATGGGCGCTGCCTTCGGGTCTCCAATCTCTCCCAATGCGGACGCCAGTTCCTTGTTGAGCAGGTTGGTGGCCGAGTCCGCCGCTCCCAAATCCACCGCCTTCCCCAGCGGCTCCACCGAGGCCGGGTTCTTCACGTCCCCGAGGGCCCGTGCCACCGCCGCCTTCACGTCGGGTTTCTCGTCCGACTCGAGCTGCTCGTGCAGGAAGGGCAGGAAGCTCTCGTTGAGCTTCCCCGAGCTGCGCAGCGTTTCAATCACCCGCACCTGATCCTGGGAGCGCCGGGCCTTGCCCAGGACTTTTTTCCAGTAGTCCGGGGATGCCGGGTCCACCTTGCACCCGGAGAGAAGAAACACGAGCACCAGGCTCATTGTGGCAAGAAGGCGAGACATGTGGCCCCCCGTGAAACTGCGGGTTGAACGCGCGTTTCGTCGTAAACCCGTCCTGTCGGAAGGAGCAAACCGACCCGGGAGATTGGAGTACGCTGCTCAACGCCATGTCCGCCGATACTCAACCTTCCACGCCCTCTCATGTCGTGCGCCGGAAATATCTGCTCGATACCGGGTTTCAGCTCCGGTACATGCTCCGGCTCGCAGCGCTCGGTGGCGGCGGGGTGATGCTCGTGGGCGTGCTGGCGTACCGGGCGCACCGGGCCGCCGTGGAAGGCGGTGCCTCTCCCGAGGCCCTGGCTGTTGGTGGCGAGACAATGCTCTGGCTCACCGGGCTGGGGGCGCTGCTCTTCGCGGGGCTGATGGCCCTCTTCGGGCTCGTGCTCACCCACCGCGTGGCGGGCCCCGTGCATGTGATGAGCCTCTACATCGCGACGCTCGCCGCCGGCCGCTATCCGCGCATGCGCCCCCTGCGCAAGAAGGATGAGCTGCGCGGCTTCTTCGACCGCTTCAGCGAGGCGGTGGATCGCATCCGCGAGCGCGAGACCGAGGAGGTCCGGTTGCTCTCCGAGGTCATCGAGACCCTTCAGCCCCTGGCGACCACCCAGGAGACCCAGGCCGCGCTCAGCATCCTCGGCTCCCTCCGCGCCCGTAAACGTCAAGCCATCGAAGGACCCACCTCGGGCGCGCTGAAGTCGGTTGCCTGAGGCGTCCAGGTACAGGAGAAGACACCCCTCTATGACTCGCCCCCGCATCGTCTTCATGGGCACGCCCGAATTCGCCGTGCCCTCCCTGGCCGCCCTCTTCGACATCGGAGACGTGGTGGCCGTCGTCACCCAGCCCGACAAGCCCAAGGGCCGGGGCCAGGCGCTCGCCATCTCTCCCGTGAAGGCCTACGCGCTCGAGCGCGGCGTGCCCGTGCTCCAGCCCCAGAAGCTGCGCACGCCTCCCTTCTCCGAGGAGCTGCGCAAGTTGAACCCGGATGTCGCCGTGGTGACGGCCTACGGGAAGATTCTCCCCAAGGATGTGCTGGAGACGCCCGTGAAGGGGTGCCTCAACGTGCATGCCTCGCTGCTGCCGCGCTTCCGCGGCGCCGCCCCCATCCAGTGGGCCATCGCCCATGGCGACACGGAGACGGGCGTGACGTTGATGGTGATGGACGAGGGCCTGGACACCGGCCCGATGCTCGCCGAGAAGCGCCTGCCCATCGCCCCGGACGAGACGAGTGCCACGCTGCACGACAAGCTCTCCACGCTGGGCGGAGCACTGCTGCGCGAGTGCCTCCCCGCGTACCTGCGCGGCGAGCTGAAGGCGGTGCCGCAGCCCTCGGAGGGCATGGTGCTCGCCCCCATCATCGAGAAGGAAGAGGGGAAGCTCGACTTCAAGCGGCCAGCGGTGGAGCTGGAGCGGCGCCTGCGCGCCTTCACTCCGTGGCCGGGGGCTTTCACCACGCTGGAAGGCAAGCTGCTGAAGGTGCACCGGACGAAGGTGGGGCAGGGGCGCGGCGAGCCGGGGACGGTGCTCTCCGCGAGTCCGCAGGGGCTGGAGGTGGCGTGCGGCGAGGGCTCCCTGGTGTTGCTGGAGGTGCAGCCCGAGGGCAAGCGGGTGATGGCGGTGGGCGAGTTCCTCGCGGGCCACAAGCTGGCGCCGGGCAGCCGGCCATTCGAGACGTAGGAGAGGACACGCGACATGGGCAAGAGGCTGTTGGTACTGCATGGGCCGAACCTGAACCTGCTCGGCGAGCGGGAGGGCAGGCAGGGAGGACGGCTCGCGGACCTCGATGCCGCCCTGATGGCCCGGGCCACGGAGCTGGGGCTGGAGCTGAAGGTGGTGCAGTCCAACCACGAGGGCGTCCTCATCGACACGCTCCATGCCGAGCGCTCCCGGTTGGACGGCGTGGTGGTGAGCCCCGCGGGGTTGTTCGGTTCCTACTCGTTGATGGAGGCGCTGGAGGCCGTGGGCGTGCCCGCCATCGAGGTGTACCTGGAGGCGCTCGGTGACCGCGAGTCCGTGGTGGCCGAGGCCTGCGCCGCCACCATTGAGGGCCAGGGCTTCGACTCGTACCTCGAGGCGCTCGAGCGCTTCGCGAGCGGAGACCTCACCGGGGAACTGACGGGCGAGGACGAGGAGTCGGAGGAGGGCGAAGAGGAGGCGGAACTCGAGGAGGACGAGGCGGAGGAGGGCGAGGAGGAGGAGGGCGAGGAGGAGGAGGGCGAGGAGGAGGAGGGCGGGGAGGTGGCGGCGGCAGGCGAGGACGATGATGTGGTGGATGCCACCTGGGCGGGCGAGAAGGACGAAGTGGGCGGGGAGCCGGCGGGGCCGGAGAAGACGCTGGGCCGTCGGAAGCAGGCCGTGAGCCGGGAGAAGTCCCTGGCCTTGAGCCCGTCGAGGGCCCTGGCTCGTGCCTCCGATGCGCCGCCGAAGGCGCTGGTTCGCTCGCCGGGCGGAGCCACCAAGACGCTGGGCCGCAAGGTGGAGGCGCCCGCTGCTTCCGCCTCGCCCTCGAAGACACTGGGCCGCAAGGCGAAGGGCACCCCCGCGGCGGACTTCCTCACCCGGGCGCTGGTGCGGCAGAAGATCGCCGATCGGCTGGCGGGCAGGCTGACGCCCGCGGAGCTCGCCACCTGGGCGCGCTCGAAGTGGACGGACGTGCAGCGCGGGGCTCCGGCGGAGAGTGGTTATCGGGACATGCTGGAGGACTCCCTGCAGCGTCTCACCCTCTCCACCATGCCCGCGAGCAAGCTGTCGGACTCGGAGCTCGTGGACATGATGACCCGGTTGGAAGGGTGAGAGGGGACAGATGAACGCACGCGCCATCGCCATCCAGGTCCTGGGACGTGTCCGGGCCACGGATGCGTACCTCAACGTCGTACTCGATACGGTGCTCTCGGAGTCGCCACCGGCCGACCCTCGGGACGCCGGGCTCATCACCGAGCTGGCCTACGGTGCCACCCGCCGCCAGCTCGCGCTGGACTACGCCATCTCCCGTTTCGCCGATCGCAAGCTGGACGCGCTCGAGGACAAGGTCCTGGCCGCGTTGCGCGTAGGAGCCTACCAGATCTTCTACACGCGGGTTCCCGCACGCGCCGCCGTGGCCGAGACGGTGCAGGCGCTCAAGGACGTGGGGCTGGCGCGTGCGGCGGGCTTCGTCAACGCCATCCTCCGCAAGCTGTCCTCGCTGCCCTCGCAGCCGCTGCCCCCGGAGAGCGACCCCATTGAATTCCTGTCGGTGCGCGAGAGCCACCCGCGGTGGTTGGTGGAGCGCTGGATGCGCCAGTTCGGCCGCGAGCGTGCCGAGGCGATGCTCGTCGCCAACAACCAGACGCCGGCGGTGGTCATCCGCGCCAACAGCGCGAAGGTGACGCGCGACGCGCTGCTGGAGCAGCTCCGCGAGACGGGGCTGGAGGCGCGGCCCACGGCGGTGTCTCCGGTGGGCATCGTGTTGCCGCCGGTGGGGCGGGTGGAGGACGTGTACGGCTACGCCGAGGGCCTGTGGCAGGTGCAGGACGAGGCGGCGCAGCTGGTGGGCGTGTACGGCGACATCCCGGAGACGGCGCGCGTGCTGGATGCGTGCGCGGCGCCGGGCGGCAAGGCGTGCCACCAAGCCGAGAAGCACGAGGTGGTGGCCACGGACCTCCACGCGAACAAGCTGCGGAAGATCGAGTCCGAGGCGAAGCGGCTGGGCCTCTCCGCGCGGTTGAAGGCCGAGGCGCATGATGCCTCGCAGCCGTACCCGGAGGAGTGGGGCGAGTTCCACGCGTTCCTGGTGGATGCGCCGTGCTCGGGATTGGGGACGCTGCGGCGGCACCCGGAGCTGCGCTACCGGCGCAAGCCGGAGGACATCGGGCGGCTGGCGGTGTTGCAGCGGCGCATCCTGGAGAACTGCCAGGAGTCGGTGCCGCCTGGCGGCCTGCTCGTCTACGCGGTGTGCACGCCGGAGCCGCAGGAGGGGCAGGATCAGGTGGAGATGTTCCTGCGCAGCCACCCCGAGTGGACGGCGGAGCCACCGGTGCTGCACGATGCGGTGAAGCTCCCGCTCACCCAGGCGTACCTGCGCACGCTGCCGGGTCCCGAGGGCTGGGACGGCTTCTTCGCCGCTCGCCTGCGCAAGCTGTACTGAGGACTCTTCATGGAAAGCCTTCCCGCCGCGGTGCCCTGGCCGCCCCTCCAGACGCTGATGCGCCTCACCCTCGCGTTGGCGGTGGGGCTCTTCGTGGGCCTGGAGCGCGAGTGGCGCGGCAAGGAGGCCGGTCTGCGGACGTTCGGCTTCGCCTCCCTGCTCGGGGGGCTGGGCGGGCTGCTGGGGACGCCCTACGCCATCCTGGGGATCGCGCTGCTCGGCGTGCTCATCGCCTTCCTCAACTGGCAGTCCCTCCAGGCGCAGAAGGGCGCGGAGCTGACCACCTCGGCGGCGCTGCTCGTCACCGGGTTCACCGGTGTGCTCTGCGGACTGGGACACACCGTCACTCCCGCGGCCGTCGCGGTCACCAGCGCGGGGCTGCTCGCCTGGAAGGAGCGGCTGGCGGGCTTCAGCCACAAGATCACCGCCGAGGAGCTGCGCTCGGCCATCCTCCTGGCCATTCTCGCCTTCGCCATCTACCCGGTGCTGCCCGCCCAGCCCGTGGACCCCTGGGGCCTCATCGAGCCGCGTGCGGCCTGGGTGACGGTCATCCTCATCGCGGCCATCGGCTTCGTGAACTACCTGCTGTGGAAGGTGTTCGGCGCGCACGGCGTGGAGGTGACGGGCTTCCTGGGAGGGCTCGTCAACAGCACCGTCACGGTGACGGAGCTGGCCAACCGGGTGCGGGAGATGACCGGGCAGCTCCTGGACGTGGTGTACCGGGGCGTCATGCTCGCCACCGCGGCCATGGCGCTGCGCAACGCGGTGCTGCTGGGCCTGCTGTCGCTCGGGGCCCTGGTGGACTCGGCGCTGCCGCTCGCCCTCATCCTGCTGTCCAGCACGGGGCTTGCCCTGGTGCGCTTCAAGGTCGACGCCCCCGCCGAGGGCGAGGCGCCCGCCCTTCCCCTCAAGTCGCCCTTCTCGCTGCCCTCCGCGCTGAAGTTCGGCTTCATCTTCCTGGTGCTTCAGGTGGTGGGCACCGTGGGGCAGAACCTGCTCGGGCGAATGGGCTTCTACGCCGTCAGCGCCGTGGGCGGGCTCGTGTCGAGCGCCTCGGCGGTGGCCTCCGCCGCGTCGTTGTGCGCGCACGGGAAGATCTCCCCCGCCGTCGCCGGGACGGGGGCCATCATCGCCACGCTGGCCAGCGCGGTCGTCAACATCGTCCTCGTGGCGCGCGTGTCCGAGCAGCGGTCGCTCTCGCTGCGGCTGGGACGCGCGCTGGGTCTGGTGGTCGTCCTGGGGCTCGTGGGCGCTTTCGTGCAGTCCCAGCTTCTCGAGCTCATCCACTGGAGGCCTTGACCCTGGGGGTCAATGGATGATGCCCAGGTGTGTCTCCGAGCACCGGTGACACGCCTCGTGGTGCGTGTGGAAGTGCAGGGACTCGAAGGTCCCCCGGCAGAAGCGGCAGACGTACGAGGGATAGGCGTTCATCAGGTACGACACCCGCTCCACGTGATTCAGGAGGCTCACGGCCCGCTCCAGGCCGGCCGGGAGGCTCGTCCAGGGAATCCACGCGTAGACGCTCCTGCACCAGTCCAGGTCATGCGAGGTCACCCAGGCCTGATGGGCGTACACCGCCGTGATGAGCTGTTCATCCGCGTCCAGCCCTGACGAATAGATGCCGGGCTCATAGGGCGTCAGCCCCCGCCAGCGCCACAGCGGATCCAGCCTGTCGTGCTCCGCCCCTTCCTTTTGTCGTGGCCTGATGTCCACATGGCTCAGGAGCTCGGCCTTCCATTTGAGGGTGGAAGGGGCCAGGGGCGTGTTCGTGCACAGCTTCGCCACTTCCAGGACCTGCTCGACGAACTCTTCCGCCGCGCTCCAGGTGCGATGCAGCGGGAGCATCCAGCGGATGCCCGTGAGCTCCAGCTGACCCTCGACCCGGTTGAACACCGCGTCGCCCAGCTCCGAGCGGAATACCACGCCGTTCTCCACCTCGTGCTTCGTGGAGGAAGGCAGGGCTCCGGCGAACAGTTCGACGAGGTCCTCGAAGTCCGCCCTGGGTTTCGCGGCGGGCGGCGGCTCCGGAGGGGCGGGCTCGGGCGGCGTGGCCTCGATGGAAGCGGGCTGCTCGCGTTGATAGTTCTCCGGCGGTGGGGGCCTCGGGTCCGGCAGGGACTTCAGCACCGGCACCAGGGCGCGCATGGCCTCGGTGAGGCTGCGGAACCGCTCCTCTGGAGCCGCGGCGGTGGCCTGCTCCACCCACGACTCCCAGCGCCCCGTCCACGCTCCATCGCGCCGCGTGGCCAGCATGTCCCTCACGATGAGCCCGAAGGAGAAGACATCGGCGGAGGGGAGCACGGGACCCGAGTCACCCAGCTCGGGCGCCACGTATGCCTCACCCACCGGGGGCGGCTTCAGCCAGGCGTGGGCGTGGTCGCGCCGGAAGACCTCCAGCCCCAGGTCGAGGATGGACAGCCGTACCCCTTTCGGTCCGGGTGCGACGAGCAGCCGCGAGGGCCGCAGCCGGCCGTGGGCGACACCGGCCTCCTGGGCCAGGGTGAGTGCCCGCGCCAGCTGCTCCGCGAGGGAGTGAAGGTAGGGAATTTCAAGCCCTACCTCATGGAGTCCTCCCAGCATCGACGGCAGGGACTCTCCATTCCACCAGGGGCGCACGCACCAGAGCGCCTCGCAGGCCGGGTCGTACCCCACGTCCACCACGGGCTGGAAGGCGGGGTATTTCGTCCGCTCGCCCGCGCGCAGGAGCTGCTCGAAGCGCTCCAGCTCGGTGGGAATCGGCGCTCGCAGTGTGCGCCACAGGGTGATCCGCCGGGCGCCAGCCTCTTCCACGGGCACCACCTGGAACTCCGAGCCGGGTGCGTCGCCGAAGGCCGGACGGACGATGCGCCACCTGCCTCCGAAGATGTCACCTGGGGTCAATGCGCTCATGGTCTCGAGTGTAGACCGGATGACCCCCGGGGCCGGCAGGGGGGCCCCCCGGGTGAAGTCCATCCTCCAACACCACCCCACCCAACACCACCCCACCTCAGGTGCGACTTGAGGCTCCACGGTACGGGGCTCAATACTCCCCGCCGAGATGGAGAAGGGCTCTCGGGAGGAGTTGGAGCAGCGGTTGGCCCTGTGCGGGCCCGAGGACACCGTGCGCGGCTACTTCTTCAACGGCGTGCTGGAGGCGGTGCGAGACCTGGAGGACCCGGCGGTACTGAACCGCTGCATCGAAGCGGCCGGTGGTGACCGGTTCATGACCTTCTTCAGCTACCCCGTCGGCTCGCTGAACCGGCTGCTCTACACGGCGGCCTGGGCGCTGAGCGAGCGGCTCGAAGGCTTCGACGTGGCGATGCGGTACCTGGGACAGAAGGTCGCGCCGACCTACCTGGAGTCCCGTGCGGGGCGCGTGCTGGTGTTGTTGGCCGGAGGGGTGCCGAAGCTGATGCTCAACGGCTTTCCCTCGGCCTACCGGACTTCGGTGCGGCATGGCGAGTGCTCGGTGCGTTGGAGCGGTTCGCACAACGGCATCGTGTCCATCCAGGGCAGCACCCTGCCCGCCGAGTTCTTCGAGGGCGCGGTGCGAGGCATCTTCGAGAACACGCGGGTGGCGGACGTGAAGACCACCGGGAGACAGTTGAGCCTGCGCGACGCGGAGATCGACGTCTCCTGGTAGGCGGGGTGTGCTCTGCTGGCCGCTCGAGGGTCCACCAGGGGGGCGTGCGGGGCCGGGCAGAAGGGGCGCGCGGGCGGTGTTCGGAGCGCGTTCGCGAGGAGGCACATGCGCCGAGTGGTCGAGCTGACGGAGATGGGTCGTGACATGGGTCCCCGGGTGCTCCTGCTCCCCGGGTTGGGAGCCCGGGGTTCGGGCTTCCGGGCGCTCGCCGAGCGGCTGTCTGGGGTGGCCCGTCCCATCCTCGTCGAATATCCGGAGGGCACTCACGCGGCTTGTGGCGCGGGGGCGCTCGCCCGCGAGGTGTTCCGGGCGGCGGGTCCCACGGACGCGGTGGTGGCCAGCTCCTTCGGAGGCATGGTGGCCGCGCACCTGGCCGCGGCGGGGGTCGTGCGGGGCGTGGCCTTCCTCGGCTCCTTCACCCGGCCCGAGCACCTGGGGCTGCGCGGCCACCTCATCGCGATGATGGGGCCCATCGCCGTCCTCGGGCGTCCCGGCCCGTTCACGGCGGCCCTGGCCTCGTGGAAGCCCATCCCCCTCGCGCGGGTCCCCGAGGTGGTGCCCACCACGACGCTGGAGCGGATGACCACGCTCCATCGCGCCTTCGCCATCCGCCGCGAGCCACCTCCGCCGGACCTGCGCGCGCTGCCCGTCTCGTGCGTGTGCCTCCAGGGTGACCGGGACGTGCTGGTGCCAGCCTCGTCCATGGCGCGGCTCGCGGCCTCGCTGCCTCCGGGGACGCCCCAGCACCTGCTGCGCGGCGTGGGCCACGTCCCGTATTTCACCCACCCGGACGAGTGCGCGCGGTTGTTGCTGCCCTGGTTGGCGGCGTTGGCGCCGGCCAGCGGCGTCGAGACCGCCGCCTGATGAAAGCACCACGGCCCCGTGCCACCCGGAAGGGGCGGTACGGGGCCGGGACGTGAACGCTACCGCGGAGGGCCTTACGCCTCGTCAGCCGTGGCTTCGGCGAGCTTGAAGGCCTCGAGTACCGCGGCGGAGGCGCGGTCCAGGTACTTGCCCTTGCGGATGAGCAGACCGATGGGACGCGACACCGGACCCTCGGCGAAGGGCTTGGACACCAGCGTGCCCTGCGTCACCTCGGAATACACCGTGGACGAGGGAAGGATGGCCACGCCGATGCCCATCTCCACCGCGCGCTTGATGGTCTCGACGTTGTCGATCTCCATCACCGGGTTGAGGTCCAGGTTCTTCTCGCGGAAGAGCCGGTCCAGCGCCTTGCGCGTGGGCGCCTCGCGGTCGAAGGCGATGAAGGGCACTCCCGAGAGCGCCGTCAGGCTCACCTTCGCCTTGGTGGCGAACGGATGGGTGGGCGAGCAGACCACCGCGAGCTTGTCGTCGCGGAACGGGTGGATGTCCACACCGGCGCGCGGCTGCGGGTACGCCACGATTCCAATCTCCGCCGCCCCCAGGATGACGTCGTCGTACACCTGATCATTGCGCCGGTAGTTCAGGCGCATGTTCACCTTGGGGTGCGTCTTGAGCAGCTGCTTCTGCACGCTGCGCAGCTCGTGCAGGCCCACCGAGTAGATGGTGGACACCGTCGTGGTGCCCGCCACCTCCGTGGACTGCTCGCGGATCTCGTTCTCCACCTCCGCGAAGCGCGCGAGGATCTCCTTGCACCCGCGGAACAGGCGCTCGCCCGCCGGAGTCGGAGTCACCTGGCGTGCGCTGCGCGACAGGAGCTTCTGCTCATAGCGGTTCTCCAGCGCGCGAATCTGCTGGCTCACCGCCGACTGCGTCACATGGTTGAGCTGCGCGGCCCTCGAGAAGGAGCCCGTCTCCACCACGTCACAAAACATCTTCAAGGATTCAAGCTGCATAAGAGGGCGCCTCTCCTAACCGAAGCCTTATGTCGAGGCTAGAGCTAATTAGCCGGTCTACGTCCCACCGGCAAAACCACTTACCGGGCTCGCTCGGTCAGTCACTTGACGGAGAAGGGGAAGGTAGGAGTAGGGGCGAGCCCTCAGCGAGGCGCTGTGCTCTTGAAATGCGCTTTCAGGAGGCCGGGCGCGCCTTCGAGCGCATCAGCACCACCACGGCCGCCGAGAGCGACATCAGAGCGGCTCCCGACACGAGCTGGACGCGAGCCATGTCCGTGGCGGCGTCCCTGGTGAAGGTGCACTCCATCTCGGAGAGCTCCGAGCAGTCGGGCGGGGACAGGCGCGTCTTGATGCCCGCTCCCAGCAGGAAGAGGCCTCCGAGCAGCATGCCACCGCACAGTCCCAGCAGAGCCGCCCGGGTCACTCCCCCCGAGCCGCCCTGTCGCTTGGCGTCCGTTCCTTCGGGTTGCATGGGACGAGACGCTACCGCCGCGTGGGCTCGCGCGCCATATCCCGCGTATGCTCGGCCCCCATGCGAATCCTCTACGGTGTCGTTGGCGAAGGCATGGGGCACGCCACCCGCTCGCGCGTGCTGCTCGAGGAGCTCACGAAGGAGCACGAGGTCCACATCGTCGTGTCGGGCCGGGCCAAGGACTACCTGGCCAAGCGCTTCGAGAATGTGCACGGCATCTGGGGCCTCACCATCGCCTACGAAGGCAACTCGGTGAAGAAGTGGCAGACGGTGCTGCAGAACCTCACCGGGGCCATCAAGGGCTGGCCGCAGAACGTCCGCGAGTACTTCGAGCTCGTGGAGGAGTTCCAGCCGGACGTCGTGGTGAGCGACTTCGAGAGCTTCAGCTACCTGTTCGCCCGCAACCACCGGCTGCCCGTCATCAGCGTGGACAACATGCAGATCATCAACCGGTGCAAGCACGACCCCGCGCTGCTCGCCGGCTGGGAGGATGACTTCGAGGGCACCCGCGCCATCGTGAAGTCCAAGGTGCCCGGGAGCTTCCACTACCTGGTCACCACCTTCTTCTACCCGCCGATCCGCAAGGAGCGCACCACGCTCCTGCCGTCCATCCTCCGGCCGGAGATCCTCTCGGCGAAGTCCGAGCCCGGCGAGCACCTGCTCGTCTACCAGACGTCCACCACCAACACCGCCCTGCCGGAGATCCTCAAGAAGAGCGGCCTGCCCTGCCACATCTACGGCCTGCGCCGCGACATCACCGAGGACCTGCGCGATGGCAACCTCCTCTACCGCCCCTTCAGCGAGAAGGGCTTCATCGACGACCTGCGCACCGCCCGGGCCGTGGTCGCCGGTGGTGGCTACACGCTCATGAGCGAGGCCGTCTACCTGCACAAGCCCATGCTCTCCCTGCCGGTGAAAGGCCAGTTCGAGCAGGTGCTCAACGCGCTCTACCTGGAGAAGCTGGGGTACGGGATGTACGCGCCCGAGCTCACGCTCGAGCGCCTCGAGGACTTCCTCGGGCGGGTGCCGAAGTGCCAGGAGGCGCTCAAGGGGTATGCGCAGGACGGGAACGTGAAGATGATCGACGCGCTGCGCGAGCAGCTCGCCCGCGCCGCCGAGTACAAGGGCCGCTGGTGGGAGGGGCAGGGCGAGAACAGCCAGGGCTGAGCCGTCTCGCGGGGGGGCCTGGGGCGCGAGGCCCTGCTAGAATGCGGGCCCCCCGGAAGGAGCCCGCTCGGTGATGCTGACCATACGCGCAGCCCAGATGCATGCCTTCGAGGAGCTGATGGAGCTGCGGTTCGCCGAGCGTGTCGTGGTGGCGCTGCGCTCGGAGGGTCTGGTCCCGCCCGAGGTGTATGAGGAGCAGGTGCTCCGGGAGCTCGTGTGCGCATCGGTGCGCGAGGCCGAGCGTCTGGGAATCGAGTTCGAGTGGGACCTCTACCGGTTCGTTCGGTACGCGCTGCGCTGGGGCCCCCGCTTCCACGCACGCGAGGAGTTCTCCCAGGCTGGTGCGGTATTGGCCGACTCCTCTCTGGATGGAACCACCCGGATGGATCGACTGGAAACGCTGCTGCCTCAGGTCGGATGAAGCGAGAACATTCCCATGCCCTTCGCCTTTGTCTCTTGTGACACGCCCCACTTCGCCCCCAAGGCGGAGCTCGTCGACATCACCTACCGCATTCCGGAGGACGTGGAAGCCACCTGGGTGGAGCTCCAGATACGGGACAACCGCAACAACCTCGTGTTCACCGACCGGGCTCGACCGGATCGAACGAGGTTCCGGTGGGATGGCTCCATCCGCCCGGAAGGCACCGAGCCGAGGACGCGCTGGGTCAATCCCCTCGCCTCGCCCTTCACGGTCCAGGTGCTCATCCATCAGACGGAGGACGGCGCCCCGCCGGGCTCCTCGTTCCGCAGGAACACGAAACGCACGGGCGTCGTCGTCTCCTGCAAGGAGCGGGAGCAGCCCCGCGCGGTGCCCCAGGCGACGTCGGCCACGCTGAAGGTGCTCTACCACGGTCTCCAGGTCGTCCTCTGCCCGTGGACTCTCGAGTACCTGTGCTCATCGACGCTGGACCAGGACGAGCTGAGCAGCCTCCTGCTGAACGAGCGCGGGTACTACGCCGGGCCGCCCCTCCAGGCCGGAGGCCGACAGGAGTTCCAGCGGGCCCTCCGACGCTTCAAGTTCAACAACCGCGGCGTGCCGGCCCTGAGCACCGCGCCGGTGGACTCGTCTCGGGACCCGGATCGCTCCCGGACCATCATGGAGGCTCCCGCGCTGTTTACCCCCATCAGCAAGGCCTCGGGCGAGCCGCTCAAGCCGGGTAGACCCCTTCCCACGATGGGCTCGGGGGGCGGTCCGCTCCGGCTACGCAGCGAGGCCATCGGGTTCGACGCCGACTACAGGAACGACACGGACGAGTTCGCGGCCCAGTTGGGGTTGTCGGGCCCGTTGCGCAACAAGTGGGACTTCGAGGCCGAGAAGCTCAACAGGCCCCTCCTGCCGCTGCTGGCGCGAATCACCCTCAAGGGGAAGGACGGCGGGCCGGTGGACGTGCCGGAGGCCGTGGGGCCCGCGAAGGTGCGCTGGAGCGTCGAGGAACCCGACCTGGACAACACCACGCTCGCCTTGGAGCCGGGCCAGCACAGCAGGCCCAAGGTCTTCGTCTCCGGCCTGCTCGAGGGCCTCAAGAAGCACCAGGGCAGCATGAACTGCCCGGAGGAGTGTGGGGGCGTCCGCACCGAGAAGCCCGCCCTGGATGTGTTCGTCCTCGGGACCGCCTTCCCTGGCTTCAACGCCCGTCCCGATCCGAAGGCGGACGGGGCGGTGTACACCATCGCGAGCTTCGACCTGAGCCGCCCGCTGGTGCGCGGCCAGGCGGGTATTTTCTTCCAACCTTCCAACATCGCGGGTGACCAGTACCGTCTCACGGCGGAGCTCGACTTCGAGGGCGCCCCGGCGGCGAGGGACCACGGGACGCTCAGCTTTCAGACGGAGGTCATCCAGATCTGGCGCTCCGTGAAACTCTCGGCGGTGGTTGGCTGGCCTCAGCGTGGGGGCTACCAGGAGATCCTCTCGCGCGTCGCCGACGAGTACCGCCACGCCTTCATCGAGCTCGATCTGTCTCGAACCGGCTACCTGGCGATCGAGGATTTCTTCCGTCAGGAGGAGTACTCGAAGTGGCTGCAGCACTACTTCAGCATCCACGACATGCCGGCGGAGGATTCCCGGCGCGCCGTACTCCATTCCAAGTTCTCTCCCGACGCGGTGTTCCGCCCCGCGCCAGGGCTGAACCTGGAAGGGAAGAGCTACTTCGTCATGGTGATGACGACCATCCTGCACGAGGCCGTCGTCAGCAAGGGCAAGTCTCCGTCCATCCGATTCCTGGCGGATCTGATCCTCGAGCGGCTGCATCGGACGGAGGCGGACTTCCGGGTCGGCATCGTGTTGCTCGACTACCTGCTACCCCAGGAGGTGTTCGATATCCGCGACACGATTGGTTTTGGAGATGCGACCCTGTCGGTCGGACTCAATGCCTTGTTCGCCTTGACGGACCAGGTGGTCAAGGGCAGCCCGTATCACATCTTCGCCCATGAAATCGGGCACTGCTTCTGGCTGTGCCACCACGAGAACGCGGGGGACAAGAACCCGAAGGATCATGATCCGCTGGATCACGGGTGCATCATGAGCTACCCGAAGGACGGCGGGAAGTATGCCCACCAGCGCCCGGATTCCTTCCTGCCACACTTCTGCGGGAAGTGTCTCTTCAAGCTGCGTGGCTGGAACATCCATTCCCAGCGCTTCGCCGAGGCCGTGGAGCAGGCGGACAAGGACTCGCTCAAGGTGGTGGTGTACTACGACGCCGCGGAGCAGGAGCTCCAGGGCAACGTGGAGGCGGGGATCGTCGAGCAACATCTCAAGCCCTGGAGCTTTGGCGAGCGGGTCCTCATCCAGAGCGTGGACAGGGACATCTCGAAGAAGACCCAGCAGTGGAAGAAAGATCTCTCGGACTGCGACGTCTACCACCATGTCAGTCACGGCAACATCTACCACGAGGGGCTGAAGGTCCGCGTCTACACGCTGGAGCTCTTCACGCCCAAGTACCCGCTCGGGGTGGGGGACCCCAGCAATGTGAGCGGGATGGAGTATGATCTCTATTCCTCGGACCGTTCCCTGGGGCCCGAATGGTACCGGGACGTCAGCGGAAGCCTGCTCCGCCCCATGGAGCAGCTCAGCGGCGTCATCCAGTGGGCCTCCACGGGCTACAAGGAGAGCAGCTCGGGGGATGTCATGTTCGGCAGGGACATCGTCTCCAGTCTCCCCGCGGCACCGCGGAGGCTCGCCCTGTTGAGCTGCTGTCTGGTCGGGTGGAACCCGAACCTGGCGAAGGCCTTCCTCGACCGGGGCACGGAGCATGTGATTGCGTTCCGGGCGCGATATTTGAGCGGCCATGCGGTGCCATTCAGCCGGGTGTTCTACTCGGCCTGGTCCCGGATGGAGCTGACCTCGTCGGGGTTGCAAGCCGCGTTCGTCGAGGCGGCCGAGCAGTTCCCTCATGCCGAGCCCGTGCTCTTCTCCAAGGAGCAGATCATCCGGGTATGGGCGACGAAGAGGGACATCACCCACCCGAGCGAGGAGGTGAAGGTGGAGTTGCTGGACTGGTCGCCCAAATCACTGGAGGCGTTCATGACGCCGCACTTCCACGATCTCCCCTCGGATTGAGCCCGAAGGAGCGGAGTGGGAGCCGCGGGTGGCACGGGCCCTCTCCGGAGGGAGAGGGCGGGGTGCTCAGTGTAGCAGTTCCTCGTTGTTCTTCTGGGCCGCTTGCCGCGTCAGCTTCGTCACCCAGGAGCGGGTGAGCGGTGTCTCGCTGTCGCTGCCCCGGTGCCGGTCGGTGTTGCTGTCCTGCGGCATCAGCCGGTTCACGTGCGCCAGCATCGCCGCCGTCAGGTTCGGCGCCAGTGCTCGGGCCCATGACGCCACCTTCGCCGGCAGTCCCACCAGCGCCTCCGCGTCACCCCGGCGGCACGCCGCGATGATCTTCCGCGCCGCCCGCTCCGCGCTCATCGACATCCCCGGCAGCGAGTCTCCCAGCACGAACCACGCGTACTCCGCCTCGTGGTCGCCCTTGAAGAACGCGTTGGGCGGACTGCCCGTCCGCATCAGCCCCGGGCACACCGTCGTCACCAGGATGCCGTCCTGCGCCAGCTCCGTCCTCAGCCCGTCCGACAGGCCCACCAGCGCGAACTTGCTCGCGCTATAGGGCAGCAGGTGCGGGATGCTCACCTTCCCGCCAATGGACGCGATGTTCACGATGCGCCCCCAGCCGCGCCGCTTCATCTCCGGCAGCACCGCCAGCGTCGTGTAGAGCGGACCCCAGAAGTGCACGTCCATCGCCTCGTCGAAGTCCTCCTCACTCATGGACTCCAGCGGGCCCACCTGGATGGTGCCGGCGTTGTTCACCAGCACGTCCACCGCGCCGAAGCGCTCGTGCACCTGCGCCACCAGGGCCTCCACCTGCACCCGGTCGCTCACGTCGCAGGGGATGGCCAGCACCTCGCCTCCGGCGCCCTCCAACTCGTCGCGCGCCCTCGACAGCTCCACCTCCTCCCGAGCACTGAGGATGACCCGCGCTCCCTCGCTCAGGAACTGGCGCGCCATCACCAGTCCGAGGCCCCTGGAGCCGCCCGTCAACAACACCGTGCGGCCCTCGAAGCTCACCTTCTCCCGGCGCATCGCACGGAGTCCCAGCACCGCTCCCACTCCCGCGGCGGTCAGGGCCCCCAGCGATAGCCGCGAGGCCTCCTTCTTGTTCCGGCCTGCCATGTCGCGTCTCCGGGTGTCGGGTTCAGGGCGCGAACGCGCCGGTGGTCGCCTCGGGCCCGGTGAGCCGCGCCAGGATCCGCCTCAGCTCGACGCTCATCGCGTCCGCGCCCGACACGCGCAGACGCAGGATGCCGAAGGCGTCGTACACCAGGTACGCCGGCAGCCCTTCCACGCCATAGGCCGCCGCCATCGAGCCATCGTCCACGGCCACCGGATGGCTGAAGCCCAGCCGCTTCACCGTGGCTTCGATGTCGTTGGTGTCCAGGGCGTGGCCCAGGTCCTCCTTCGGCACCGGCACGTGGACGCCAATGGCCATCAGGCCCTTGGGCAGGAACTCATCCAGCAGCGTCTTGAGCCGCGGCAGTTGCTCCTGGCTGGTCTCGTCCAGCTCGTTCCAGAAGTGCAGCAGCACCGGTTTGCCGTGCAGGTCGTGCACGTGGAGGGGGGCGTAGATCCAACCGCCTTCGGGATCCAGCAGCGTCAAGGGAACGTCGAGCGAGGACATGGGTAGAGCCTCCTCACGAGGTTGGAGAGGACGCGATTCAAGCTATGCATCCCCTCTCCGCGTCCCCGAGCCAGGCGCCCCTCCGACTGGCCCCTCCCCTTGGGAGCACCTGATGCATCGCGTCATGAGTTCCAGCTTTGACACGTTGTGTCAGGAAAGTCACTTTTCATGAGAATGGAAGGTTTTCGGAATTTGAGAGGATAGCAGTACATTTGCCTCCACCTGGCGGGCAGGCAGCCGGCCGGGTTCCCCCCAAGAAGTCGAGCAGGAGGCGTTCCCATGAAGAAGCTCTTGAGCACGGCCATCATCGCGGCCACCGCCCTGGTGGGCGCGGAAGCGTCGGCCACCAACTACTCGCTGTGGATCCACGGACGTAACGGCAACTCCACCCAGGCCGGCAACTACGCGGACTTCAGTTACTGGGGCCCGAGCAGCACCGCGGCGGGCGTGAACAAGAAGGCCGTGAACTGGAACGGCACGCAGCGCATCTCCGTGGAGAACTACCGCATCCGTGACGCGCTCGACTGTTTCTGCACGGGCGCCAACTGGTGCTACATCGCCTCGCACAGCGCGGGCAACCTGCAGATCGGCTACGCGCTGTCCATGTACGGCGGCTCCGCGCGCTACAAGAAGAACGCCACGCCCAACTCCAGCGGTGTGTGTGGCAACACGGATGGCACCACCCAGACGGGCTGGAACATCAAGTGGGTGGACGTCGCCTCGGGCGCGGGCGGCGGCAGCGAGCTGGCCAACGTGGGCGACTGGGCCTCGAGCGAGCCGCTCACCAGCGATCTCGTCACCTCCACGGCGCGCGCCATGTACAACCACAACACCACGCGCTCGCTCTGGTTCTACATGTTCGCCGGCGCCAAGGGGACGCTCTACTCGGGCGTGTTGCCGGGCCAGGACGACGAGGCCGTGTCCTATCACTCCACGGGTGGTGTCTCCGTCACGGGCAGCTTCTGCAACCCGGGCGACCTGTTCTGCGACGGCACCCTGAACACCGGCACCTCGGCCACCAGCGACGGCAAGGCCAAGTGGTCCTATCACTCGGTGTCGCTGCGCGATGACGGCGAGTCCTACAACCACTACGCCAGCGGCAACTGGGCCGGCATCGTCGGGCCCGTGCGCAGCGACATGGTCACCTACGCCAAGTAGGCCGCATCTGGCAGCATTGGAAGTGCCCCCATGACTCAGCGCCCTCCTGCTCGTGGTCGTTGGTTCCTCCTGCTCGTTCCGCTCGTGCTGGGAGCAGGAGGGTTGCTGCTCTCCGTGGGGCTCATTCGTCCCGGGTCGGGTGAGGCGGATTCGTCCGCGCCTGGCCCGGAGTCTTCGCCCGCTGACGCTCCGCGGGACGTGCCACCGCCGCGCATGCCGGCTCGGCCGTCCGCTCCCGCGCCGTCCACCGCGGCCTCGCTCTCGCCCGAGGAGGCGGAGCGCGAGGAGCAGCGGCAGCTCTGGGAGAAGCGGCTGGAGCGGGCCCGGTTCACGCTCGACTCCTACCGGAAGTCCACGCGCTACCCGCCCGAGTCGCGCTCCATCAAGGAGCACCCGGATCTGGTCTATCCAGGCTCGTCCGAGCGCAAGCAGCCGCTCAGCAGGGACTCGCGGGACGTCTCCCTGGTCCTCAAGCAGGAGAAGGTCTTCGTCGTGGGCGACGAGGTGGTGCGCTTCTTCGTGGGCTGTGAGAACGCGAACAGCCACGAGCCGCTGCCGTGCGAGGTGCACTCGGCCCTCGCCCACGAGGCGCCGCACATGGCGCAGGCCGGGCAGCTCAGCTCCGTGCCGCTGGACTTCAACGACTCGGGGCGCAACGGCGACGAGGTGGCCGGCGATGGCACGTGGACCGGGAGCTTCCAGCCGTCCCGTCAGGGCTTCGCCATGTTCGAGGGCACGCTGCGCGTCGAGTTCCGCGTGCGCGCCAACGGCAGCACCGAGGGCGGTGCCTTCTTCGACATCATGTTCACCCCGGCCGCTCCGGCCACCTTCACCGGCAAGGTGCGCGAGGTGGTGGAGCATGGCTCCTTGCAGCTCTATGTCGGTCTCCAGGTGCGCAAGCCCGGCCGCTATGTGATGGCGGGCCGCGTGGATGACGAGGCCGGAGTTCCCTTCGCCTATGTGTCCTTCAACGAGGAGCTGACGGCTGGAGCGCGCGAGGTGAAGTTCACCGTCTTTGGGCTGCTCCTCCACGACGAGCACCCCGACTTCCCGCTCAAGCTCAGGGACGTGGAGGGCTTTCTCCTCCGCGAGAATGCGGACCCGGACCGCGAGCTGGTGAAGTCGCTCGCCGGCTACGTGCACACCACCCAGCAGTACGGCCTGGACAGGTTCTCACCGGATGAGTGGACGAGTGAGGAGCGCCAGCGCTACCTGGACGAGTTCACCAAGGACGTGGACGAGGCCCAGAAGCAGCGGGACGAGCTGGCGGGACGGCCGCGTCAGAAGGCTCCGTGAGCACCGGGTTCATGAGCCGGATGCCGCTGGCTCGTGACAGCGCATGATTTGCGGCGCCGTGCGTCAAGGCCGCGCAGAGGTTGCGTCCGGTGGGGCGCCGCGCACCCTGCTTCCCGGGTGATGGCGGGGGCCTGGAGTGCAGGAGCGCTCGG
This sequence comes from Vitiosangium sp. GDMCC 1.1324, assembly GCF_003044305.1. Classification (GTDB taxonomy): domain Bacteria; phylum Myxococcota; class Myxococcia; order Myxococcales; family Myxococcaceae; genus Archangium. The sequence continues at coordinate 151,211 of NZ_PZOX01000015.1, forward strand.
CCCACGCATTGCTACGCGGGGGGATGTTCCCGTTCCCTTCCCCAAGGGTCCCCCCAGCCTCGAGCACTCGAAATGAGCAGCGTCCAGTCGTTCCCAAATCGAAACACGCCTCCGAGCAGCCCTCGTCCGTCCGACAGCCAGACGACCGACTTGAGGCTCATCCCCGTGGAGATCGCTCCGGACACCTTCTGGGTGGGTAAGCGCGAGCCGGGCTCCATCTTCTTCTCCAACCCGTACCTGCGCCGCTTCCGGGGGAGCGATGTGAAGTCGGGCCGGCCCAACGAGTTCAACCTGCTCATCGACCCGGGCTCGAGCAGTGACTTCGCCGCGGTGTCCACCAAGGTGACGTCGCTCATCGGTGGGTTGGATCGGCTGAGCTCCCTCTTCATCAACCACCAGGATCCGGACGTGGGCTCGTCGGCGAGCATCATCTCCGCGCGCTACGCGCCCAAGGCCGGCATCCTCTGCTCCGAGGACACCTGGCGGCTCATCGTCCACCAGAACCTGCCGCGCGGCCGCTTCATCGCCACGGAGAAGTTCAGCCATGGAATCAACGTGCCCACCGGCCACCGGCTGCTGCCGGTGCCCTCGCCCTTCTGCCACTTCCGTGGCGCGGTGATGCTCTACGACCCCGAGACGCGGGTGCTCTTCACCGGAGACCTGTTCGGGGGCATCACGGACGTCAACGCGCAGGGCCTGTGGGCGGATGAGTCCGACTGGAATGGCATCCGCGCCTTCCATCAAATCTACATGCCGGTGAACCTGGCGCTTCAGCGCGTGGTGGCCGCCATCCGCCAGTTGGAGCCCGCGGTGGAGATCCTCGCGCCCCAGCACGGACGCCTCATCCGCGGGCCGCTCGTCCAGACCTTCCTGGAGCGGATGGAGAAGCTGCCGGTGGGCCTGGACATCATGGACGAGGCCCAGGACCGCTCGTACCTCCAGGCGTGGAACGCGGTGCTGGAGCGGGTGCTGACGCTGGCGCGCGGCTACCTGGGCGGCTCGGTGGACGAGAAGCTGATGGGCAGCACGGAGCTGGCGGAGACCGCCCGCGTCCAGAACGGCCGGGTGTCCATCCAACGGCTGGGGCGCTGGACGGTGGAGCACGTGGTGTCGCTGCTGTGCCTCGGCGAGCCACCGGAGATCGCGGGCCCCATCATGATGGAGGCCACGACGGCCGCCGCCGAGTACAACCTGCCCACGCCGCACCTCGACATCGAGGGCAATGGCCTGGCCGCGAACGTGTCGCTGCTCGGCGGCTAGCGCCGTGGGCGAGGACGGGAGGCGGCCGTGACGCACGAGGAGCCCGACAGTGATGTCTCGTACCTGAACCCCGAGGAGCACGCGGCGGCGCCTCCGGCACCGGCTGCCTCGGACCGCTCGCGGGGGAGCGGGCCGGCGCGCACGTTGTTGCTGGGAAGCAGCGATCATCCGGGGGGCGAGCAGGGCCACCCGGACGTCCGTGGGCTCGTCCCAGGGCAGGTGGTGGCCGGGCGCTACCGGGTGGAGCGCTGGCTGGGCTCCGGTGGCAGCGCCATGGTGCACGAGGTGACGGATCTCACCACTGGCACGCATCTGGCGCTCAAGGTGCTCGCCATCCCGGGCGCGGACGCCGCGCAGATTGCCCGCTTCCGCCTGGAGGTGGAGCACGCACGGGGGTTGGAGCATCCCAACATCCTGCGTGTCCACGACGTGGGGGTGGATGGGGATCGGCACTTCCTCACCACGGAGCTGCTGGTGGGCATGGATCTCAAGCGCCGCCTGCTGGGCCCCCGGCCGACGCTCGCGGAGGCTCTCCGGTGGCTCACGCACGCGGCGGCCGCGCTGGAGTTCGCCCACGAGCGCGGCGTGCTGCACCGCGACGTCAAGCCAGGCAACCTCTTCCTCACGAAGCCCGGCATCCTCAAGCTGATGGACTTCGGGCTCGCCAAGAGCTCGCACGTGGCCGGCGTGACGGCGCATGGCGCGGTGCTCGGCACTCCCGAGTACATGGCTCCCGAGCAGATCTCCGGCGCGCACCCCATGTCGCCCGCGTCCGATCTCTACTCGTTGGGCGTGGTGGCGTATGAGCTTCTCACCGGGCAGCTTCCCTTCAACCATCCGCAGCCGGTGCCGCTCATGTTCCTGCACGTGCAGCAGCCGCCCACGCCGCCGCGCACACTCAACCCGAACCTGCCCGAGCCCTTCGAGCGCATGGTGCTGAAGTTGATGCGCAAGCATCCCGAGCAGCGTTACCCGGGTGCCGCCGCGCTGCGCGCTGACCTGGCCAGGTTGTGGCCCCTCGTCCTGCCTCCGAGGGCAACGTCCGGGGCGGGGACTACTCGTTCGCGGTGACGGTGGCGAAGGCGGCCGCGCGGACGGCGGCGCTCGGGTGCTGGCGCAGGACTCGCAGCCAGCGGGCCGCGTCCGCGCGCCAGTGGAGCCGTTGCCCTGCTGCGGAGACGAGTGCCACCGATGCGAGCGGGGCCTCGGAGGCCACCCCATCCGCGGTCTCCAGCAGGGCCTCGGGGGTCCACTCTGCGAGCGGGTCTCCCACCGAGTCGGCCACGGCCGTCGCGAGGGCCGGGGCGAAGAGAGGCTCCTCGCGCACCTCCGCCGCCAGCTCGAGCACACCCGCCATGGCGCTCCCCGCATCGCGCCACTCGAGACACGAGAGCCGGAGCGCGGCGCTCTCGGGCCACAGCGAGACGTCCCGCGCGAGCACCCGCGCCGCTTCGTCCAGGTGCGTCCGCAGGGCGATGCGCACCGGTCTCGGCAGGGACAGCAACTCCTGGCAGAGCGTCTTCAGCCGCTGGCGCGCCGGGTTGTCCCGCTCGGGCCGGGCGTCCTGGGACTCGGGGACGGGGGAGGACACGAGCGTCTCCAGGCAGACCACCACCTGCCCGAAGGACTTGCCCTCCCGCGTCGCTTCCACCAGCGCCTTCGAGGCCTCGCGCCACTCGGCGCCGCCGGAGAAGTCCAGCACACGCCCTGCCGCTTCTCGCGCCACCAGCTCCTCCACACCCGCGGACCAACCGGGCAGAGCCGTGAAGGCCTGCCGGCGCACGGTGAGCTCCGGGTGGCGGGACACCTGGAGGACGAGCGCCGCGTAGCGGGGGCGTGCCTCGGGAGGGAGCATTCCCGGGTGTTGGTCGAGGAGGCTCGCGGCCACATAGGCGTCCGGGCTCTGGGCCATGGCCTCCAGCAGCTCCCAGGCGGCCGGGTCGTCGAGCAACTGGCGCGCGGCATGGCCCACGGCGATGCGCACGTCCCGGTGGAGCTGCGGTTTGTCCCACTGCTGGCGGAGCAGGGCTACGCTGCGCGCCGAGCGGAAGGTGCCGAGCAGCCGCAACGCTTCCTTGTGCACCGTCACCTTCAGCTTCTCGCGCGAGAGCAGTGCACCGAGCGCCGTGGAGAGCGTGTCGGGGGAGACGAGCTTCGCCACCCGGGGCACCGCGTACATGGCTACCCGGGCGCGGTCCCCGTCGAGGTGCTCCAGCAGCAGGGGCAGGGCGGGCTCGGGCTGATCCAGCCACGCGAAGGCGCCGAGCGCGGCCTCCACGATGGGCACATCCTTCGAGCCGAGGAAGGGCGTGAGGGTGTCCACCGCCACCACCTGCATGCGGGGGAGGATGGACACCACGCTCATCCGCTCCCAGGCGCTGCGCTCGGTGTCCCGGGCGATGCGCAGGAGCAGGTCGAGGAACCGCCGCTGCTGGCGCGGCAGCCACCGGTGGAAGCCGCTCCGGACCTGGGGCACCCAACCCGTCTTTCCCGAGGTGAAGCGCCCTTTCAGGCGCCGCCCTTGGAGATAGGGATCCAACCACTCCTGCCGGCGCCGGTGGAGGTGCTCGAAGACGAAGGGGAAGGTGCCGATGCTCTCGTCCCGGTCGAGCAGCTTGCGCACCCGGACGTCCCGAGTGCGCGGCGGGGCGAGCCACAGCTGGATGGCCGTCTGCGCGAGCCAGTCGGGCGTGGCCTCGGTGATGGGCTCGAGCATGGCCTGGAGCATGTCCACGTTCCACGCGCGCCGTCCGAGTGCCTGGGTGAGCGTGAGGATGAGCCCGTAGCTCTCGCGCTGGCTGGCCGAGCGGATCATCGGGAGCAGGGCCGCGAAGAGGTGGTGCTCGGCGCCGCGCGGCAGGTCCCGCTCCAGCGAGGGCAGGACGAGCGTGCCGGACTGGCCGGCCAGCCGCTTGAGCGTGTCGAGGGCGAAGCGGAAGAGGGGGCCCTCGGGCGCGGTGGCGTGGGCGCGGATGAGCCGGAAGGCCAGCTCCTGCAGCGCCATCTGTGTGCCGCGCGAGGTGTCCCGCGCCTCGACGACGTACGTCACCAGGGTCTCGAGGGCGGGGATGTGCTCGGGCGCGACGATGGACGGGGGCACCTGCGCGAGCTCGGTCAGGGCCGCGAGGCGCACCGGGTCCTGCTCGTTCTTCAGCCGGGAGAGGTACGCGAGCGTCTCCGTGAGGCCGCGGCGGGACAGGCCGGTGCTGGACACGAGCAGCGCGAGCGCCCGGGCCCGGTCCTCGGCCTTGCTGGCGAAGGCGGCCTTCTGGAGGGGCTCGCGTGCGTGCTCGATGGTGCGCAGCGCGTGCATCGCGAGCTGCAGGTCCCTGTTTTCCTGCACCTCGCGCAGGCCGAGCTGCCGTGCGGCAACGGTGTCACGCAGCTCGTAGGGGAGCACGGCGAGCAGGGCCTCGGGGAGGACTCGCGGCGTGGTGCCCTCGAAGGCGTGGGCGAAGAGAGCGGGGCGCTCGGAGGGGGGCAGGGCCTCCAGGAAGAGGGCGAGGTGTTGCGGGGCCTCCGCCAGGGTCCTCGCGAGGGCGAGCCGCTGGCTCTGGGAGAAGGCCTTGGCCTGGCGTAGCAGCCCGTTGGAGAGCCCCTGGGAGAGGAGTCTGGCTCGGAAGGCTGGGCGGGTGAGGAGCGCGAAGACCTGCTCGGGGTGGCGCCGCGTGAGCCGGGGAAGGGTCTCTGTCACGAAGAGCGGCAGCGTGTCCGGCGGGCAGAAGTCGCGCACGAGCACCAGCACGGCCTCACCCTGGCGGAGCGTCAGCTCGGTGAGCGGAGCGCGGTAGAAGGAGAATCGGGTGGCGCGCTCGCGCTCAGGCGCGTCGGCGAGGCACGAGCGGATATAGGCCAGCACCTCGTCCGGGTAGCGGTGCACCAGCGTGTCCCAGGAGCGCAGCGCGTGCTCGAGCTCGGGGAGCAGCCGGCGCACCGTCTCCACCTCGAGGGCGGGGAGGAGCAGGGCGGCTTCGGCGTCACCGTGGCGGGAGAGGACGAGGGGAAGCAGCCGGGCCGCGAGCGCGCTCCTCCGGGCGAGCGCCACGCCCTTGAGGAGGCGGCGGCGGACGAAGGGCGCCAGCTCGGGCAGGGCCCGCTCGAGCGCCGCGTCGTCCTGGATGAAGCTTCCGGCGAAGGCGGCGGCCCGGCCGCGCACGAGACTGGACGGGTGGGTGAGGCCTCGCAGCAGCGGGGCCTCGTCGCGCGCGCCTTGGGCGAGCTCGAGCGCCAGGCACGCCTCGTAGGCATCTCCGGACAGGAGCTCGGCCATGAGCTGTGTCAGCGCGGGGTTGCCCCGGCTGTCGCGTCCCAGCGTGGCGGCCCACGCGATGCGGGCTCCGTAGCCCATCGAGTCCAACTTCGACAGCAGCGCTTCACGCGACGGTACCTGCATGGGTGCTCCTCTGGGCGCCGGTGACGTTAGACCAGAGCACGCCCTGACGGCCGGTGGGGTCTGGAGTCTCCAGTGTGTGGACTCCCCGGCTGGGAATCTGGGGACGGGAGACCCCAGGCGTCCATGTCCTTTCGCGGGGTTGGCGGCGGCCCTTCCCTTGCTCCTGTCCCAGGCCAGGAGGAACAACCGATGCGAATCGACAGCGCGGGATGGACGCACGTGGGACGCCGCTCCCACAACGAGGACTCCTGGACGGCCCGAGCGGACCTGGGCCTGTTCGTCGTGGCCGACGGACTCGGCGGATACGAGGGCGGTGAGGTGGCCAGCCGTTGCGTGGTGGACACCTTCTCGGGCTTCTGCGAGCGGGTGACCCGAGATCCCGAAGCCACCTGGCCCCACAACCTCCGGCCGGGCTACAGCCGTGAGGAGGAGCTGCTCGTCAACTGCACGCTGCTCGCCCAGCGGGCCGTGCTCACGCGCCGCGTGGGGCAGCTGCGTGAGATGGGCTCGACCGTGGTGGCGCTGGCCCTGGGTGCCCGGAGCGGGGCCGTGGCGCACGTGGGTGATAGCCGGCTCTACCGGCTGCGGGAGGGTCGGTTGGAGGCGCTGACCCGCGACCACTCGGTGCTCGAGGAGATGCGCGAGGCCGGCGGCGAGGTGCCCTCGCGCCGCGAGAGCCCCTACGGACACATCATCACCCGCGCGCTGGGGACGGAGAACGCGGAGCCCACCGTGCGGCGGCTCGAGGTGCGAGCGGGGGATGTGTACCTGCTGTGCTCGGATGGGCTGTACGAGCCGCTCGGGCTGGAGCGGCTCGCCGCGCGGTTGGGGCGGGGGAGCGTGCTCGGGGTGGCCGAGGGGTTGGTGCAGGATGCCTATGCGGCGGGCGGCACCGACAACATCACCGCGATCGTGGTGGGCGTCTCATGAGTCGCGGATGCCGTGGGGAATGACGCACCCGGCCAAGGTGGATGGGCGAAACCCCAATGGATGAGGCTCCGATAATCCACGGGAAATCTCCTGATGGATTTGGGCGCCGTAGCCGTCGGGGGGATTCGCCCATCCACTGAGAGGCCTCGCTGCCTCCTGAATGAAGGAACTTCCGCCATGGCTAGCCGGATTGATGGCCCGTCGAAGTCCGTGAAGTCTCTCGAGAACAAGCAGGTCGAAAGAAAGACGGAGCAGAAGGTCGAGGTCTCCAAGTTCGAGAAGAAGACCGGGCCGACCACGCTCCAGAAGCAGCTCCGCCAGGACGGATTTGACACGTCCGTGACGAAGGCGGGGAACTCCAAGCTGAGTGGCAACACCGTTCAGGCGTTCCAGCAGACCCGGGGCATCGTCCCCCAGGGCGCAACGAAGGGCACGCAGTCTCCCGAGGTGAAGGCGGCCATCGATGAGATCAACAAGTTCACTCCGGAGACCCAGGCGTACGGGCTCTCCCTCGCGCTGGCCGATCACGGCTCCAACAGCCCGGAAGACATCAAGTTCCGCCAGGAATTGATGCAGGCGCTCGGCCCGGATCGCGTGGCCGAGATGATGAAGAACGTGCGCGAGCGCGGGGATGGCGCCAGTCTCGCCCAGAGCATCCTGCCCGCCGCGGCGGAGGCCTTCCCTCCAGCGGATCTGGGCAAGGTGGCCGAGGCCGTGGGGCCCGAGACGCTGGGCAAGTCCCTGTCGAACGCCGTCCGTGCGGCCAGCGATCCCAGGGCCAGCGACGAGACTCGCGCGAGCGCGGAGAGCATGGCCAAGCTGATGGGCACCCTCTATTCGCTGCCCGCGGGCTCGCCGGGCAAGGCCGCGGTGACACAGGCCATGGACCGCATCCAGGGAGGCCAGCAGGAGACGGAGGCCCCTGGCGTCTCCACGGCGGCGTGGCTCGTCGCCCGCTCTGGCAACGACCAGATGAAGACGGACTTCGCCAACAAGTACATTGACGAGTTCAAGAAGGATCCGAGCTCGCTCTCGCCCGAGGAGGCGCGTGCGGTGGCGTGGGTGCTGGGCTCGGTGAACAACGCCGCGACGGGCGGGATCGAGCCCATCGTCAACCTGGATGACGCGCAGCGCACCGAGTTCCTGTCCAAGCTGACGACGTCCGAGTACCTGGAGACGCCGGACCTCGACGCGGGGTACAAGTTCCAGCAGGACGTGCAGGCGGGCGTGAACGAGTTCTTGATGGATGTGGCCCGCCTCAACCCGGCCAACTTCCAGAACTCGGAGAACGCGAAGAACTTCCGCGTGGAGACCTTCCAGGCCGTCTCCAAGGCGGTGGATGGGGAGTTCTTCTCCGACAGCCCGGGTACCCACGCCGCGCTGGCGAACATGTTCGCGGCGGACACCGAGTACATCGTGGGCGAGTCGGCCAACACGGGAAGCCCGCGCTACGACCGGGAGGCCCAGGCGATGTCGAAGTTCTTCGACCACGTGGCCTTCCAGGACGAAAGCACGCGCGGCATCGTGACGGGAGCGCTGCAGAAGTACCTGGGCGTGGGCAACGAGCAGGGCATCGTGGACCAGCTGGCCGCGCACAAGGGCGACACGGCCTTCATGCAGAACGGTGGCAACGAGCTGGCCCGCAACATGGGCTTCGTGCTCGGGGCGCTCTACCAGGGCTCGCAGAGCGCGATGGACAGCATCGGCGACGAGTACGCGCAGAAGCGGGCGGTGGTGGACGTCCTGGGCAGCCTCGTGGAGACGGCCATCGACAAGAGCCCGGCGTCCAGCGCCTACGATCTGATCAAGAGCGGCAGCGGCGACCGCGCCAGCGTGGACACGGTGTTCAACTGGTTGGCTGACCAGTTCATCGGCAACGGCGACAAGGAGAAGGGCGACGTCAAGAAGCTGTCCGGCGCCGTCATCGAGGGGGCGTGGGATCCGTTCTTCTCCGACGAGAGCCTGAAGGGCGCTGATCCGCAGGAGCTCACGGCCATGTTCGGTCTGATCAACGCGGGCGTCGCGCGGGCCGATGGTCGCGAGGGCCAGCCGAACATCAACATCGGCGGCGCCTTCATCGACTGATTACTCGGGCTCCTCGGGGAGCAGGCCGTGGCGCCGGGCCAGGGTGCGCAGGTGTTTGCGATCCACGCCGGCCTGGCGCGCGGCCTCGGAGAGGTTTCCGCCCGCGCGCGCCAGCACGTCGCGCAGGTAGTGCCGCTCGAAGGCATCCACCAGGGCCTGCTTTGCCTCGGCGAAGGGCAGGTCCGTGCGCAACGGTACCTCCGGCCCCGAGCCTTGGGGCTGGAGTGACAGGCGCAGCTCCTCGAAACCGTGTGCCCGGGGCGAGAGCACCAACGCCCGCTCCAGCACGTTGCGCAGCTCCCGCACGTTGCCCGGCCAGTCGTGACCCGACAGCAGCTCCAGGCCCGGGCCCCGGATGGAGCCGGGCTCCAGGCCCCTGCGGCGCAGCAGCTCCGCCACCAGCAACGGCAGATCCTCGCGGCGCTGCCGCAGCGGGGGGAGGGGAAGCGTCACCACCGCCAGCCGGTAGTAGAGGTCCGGCCGGAACGAGCCCTCGGCCACCGCCAGCGAGAGGTCGACCCGCGAGGCCGCCACCACCCGCACGTCCACGGCCTGCTCTGCGTCGCCTCCCACCGGGCGCACCCGGCGCTCCTCCAGCACGCGCAACAGCCGCGCCTGCACCGAGGGCGGAATGCCCGCCAGCTCGTCCAGGAAGAGCGTGCCCCCATTCGCCCTCACGAAAGCGCCCGAGCGGGCCGCCAGTGCCCCCGTGAAGGCTCCGCGCACGTGGCCGAAGAGCTCGCTCTCCACCAGCCCCTCCGGCAGCGCGCCACAGTCCACCGCGACGAAGGGCCCCTTGCGCCGCGCACTCGCCTCGTGGAGGGAGCGTGCCACCACCTCCTTGCCCGTCCCAGTCTCCCCCTGGATGAGCACCGTCGTGTCCGTGGGCGCCACGTGCTCCAGCACCGCGAACAGTTCGCGCATGGCCAGGCTCTCGCCCACCAGCTCTCCGAAGCGCCTCGCTTGGCTCGGGGCCACCTCCCACGGCTGCCCCTCGGCCTGGATGCGCAGGAAGCTCCGCCCTACCTTGAGGGTGGCTCCCACGAGCACCCGCACCTCGCCAATCCGCGAGCCCTCGTAGAGCGTGCCATTGCGGCTGCCCAGGTCCCGGACGAGGAAGCCCGTGCCCTCGGCCTGCACCTCCAAGTGCTCGCCCGAGACCCGCGGGTCGCTCAGCCGCAGGGCGCACCCCTCGCGGGTGCCCACCCGCACGGGTTTCACCCCGAGCGCCACCGCGCGCCCGGCATCGGGCCCGTCGACGACGACGAGCTGGCAGCGCCGGGGGGAGGTGTTGCCGGAGGATTCGAGCTGGGTGGTGAGGACGGTCTCGGACACGGGTGCGCTAGTCTAGGGCGGGTGAGGGAGTTGCCGCGACAGCTGGGTCCCTACCGCCTCGTGCGCCGGCTTGGCGCGGGGGGAATGGCCGAGGTGTTTCTCGCGCTGGCCTTTGGCGCCAGTGGCTTCGAGAAGCGCGTGGTGCTCAAGGTGCTCCGGCCCGAGCACCAGGGCAATCCCACGTACGAGCGCATGTTCCTCGAGGAGGGCCGGCTGGGGGCGAGGCTGAGCCACCGCAACCTCGTGGGGGTGCACGACCTGGGATTCGCGGACGGCGCGTACTACGTGAGGCTGGACTACGTGGAGGGCGCGGACCTGGCGAGCCTCCTGGCGCGAGGCCTGCCCGGGGCGCCGCTGGCGCTCTTCGTGGCGGATGAGCTCGCACTGGCGCTCGCGGCGGTGCATGGGCTGGAGGACGAGGCGGGCCGGCCGCTTGGGCTGGTGCACCGGGACGTCACACCGTCCAACGTGCTGGTGTCCCGGCTGGGAGAGGTGAAGCTGGCGGACTTCGGCATCGCCAAGGCCACACTGCTGCGAGAGCAGACGCGTTCCGGAGTGCGCAAGGGAACGTACGCGTACATGTCCCCCGAGCAGGTGCGCGGAGGCGCGCTGGGCCCCGCGAGTGATCTCTTCTCCCTGGGCACCACGTTGCATGAACTGCTCACCGGGCGCCGGCCTTTCGACGGGGAGACGCCGTTCGAGACGATGGAGCGCATCCGCGAGGCGGAAGTAGGGCCGCTCTCGGACGTGGACGAGGACCTCCGCCCGGTGCTCCGGGCGTGTCTGGCGCGGAGGCCGGAGGACAGGCCGGGCTCGGCTGGAGAGCTGCGCCGGATGCTCTCGCTGCCGCGCCGTTCGCGTCCCGAGGCCGGACCTCCGGAGCTGGCCCGGTGGGTGTATGCTGGGCTTCAGGCTGTGCAGGCTCGCGGCTCCATCGCGGAGACAGTACTGGAGGACACGTGATGAGGGATGCCCTCGCCAGCTACTTGCGGAAGTGCGTGCTGCCCGTGCTCATTCTGTTTTCAGGGTGCATGAGCCACCGGCTCTACTTTTTGGACAGCGAGCTGCCCCGATTGGAGGGCATGCCAAAGCTGGTGGTGGCGCCCGGGCCTTGGGAGGCAAGAGACGTTCCCTCGGTTTATTCGGATGCGGCCAGCGTTCCAAACGACCTGGTGATACCAGCCCTCAGTTCCTTGATGGCCCTGCCAGGTGCGGCGGATGCCTGCGACCCGAATACGGGGCGTCCACGCCCTGATGCGACCGAGTATTGTGTCGCGTTCTATAGGACACCGGAGGACTGGCGCGTGTCGTGGCCCATTCGAAACATGACCGGACAGCTTGGTTCCTGCAATCCGCCTCTCGGAGGGGTCGAGGACAAGGACTTCGGGAGTGGGTTGCCGATATTCGGCTTTGCCCACAATCATCCCTGTGGAACCAGCATGAGCAGCCCGGACTTGAGAGTCTTTCCTGTGATGAAGGCGGGTGAGGGGAGGTGGATGATGGTGGAGTACGCCGTGGCTCCAAATGGAAAGCCTGCCCTTGATTCCCGAGGACAGTTGATTCCGGCGTGGGGGTGGCTCGCTACGGGTCGTGTTGGCGAGCCTCGTTTTTACAAATGGAATTCCGTGGGGGAAGTCTTCAAATGGAATGAAGGCCAGCGGGATTGGGAATTTCAGGCGATCTGCACTCCTCAGAAGCCTGGTGCACTCAGTTCCATCCTGCCCCCGCCGAAGTGCTCTCCTGAATTGAATTAGAAGATGGTCTCTCCTTGGAGTGGCTCCATGTTGAAGCCTTATCACTTCATTCCACTCGTTTTGCTTTCGATCGACGGTGGGACGGTTGCTCTCCAGCCTGACTCCAGTGCTTCAGGCGTAGACGCAGGGACTGCGGATGCGGGCATCATCGCGCCTCCACCCAACACTGCGGATTCCATTCGTTGGCCCGAGAATCTGCGTCCACTGGCCACGTTGGACGGACCTGCTGTTCTGGCCGCGAATGCGGCGCTGCAGCGGGTGCTGTCACGCGTCCCCAAGGAATATGCAGGTACCTGCGAGTACTCGGCCGAGTCCATGGATGTGGTCATCGGGCAAGAGGGCGGGTTGTATTTCGTCCGCATCGACCGGCGTGCGGATAGGTGCGGTTGGGCCCCTGGTTTCAATCTCGAGTTCGACTGGTTCGAGTTGTACGCCGTATCGCCACAGGGCCGAGTCCTCGCTCGCTACCCTTACATGCCGTAGGGGAACGCCCCCAGCGGAAGCAGGGGAAGTCTTGCGGTAGAATCCCTGGGTATGACGCGGAGATTCAGGGGCAAGAGCGGCGTGGCCGTACTGCTGTGCCTGGGAGCGCTGGGCTGTGTGCGGGCTCCCGTCTCCGAGGGCGGCGGAGATGTCGACGAATGGACGTCTTCCGGGCCCGAGGAGGAGGAAGAGGAGGAGGTCGCGGAGGCCGAGTCGAGCGTTCCCATCCAAGCCCTTCCCGCCCCTCCGCGCGCCTCCAACTTCCTGGTGCTGGGCGGAGGCAGCGAGCGCTCCAGCAATGAGATCGCCCTGGAGAAGAACGTCCTCTTCTTCCAGCGAACGCTTCAGACACTCGGGCTTGCCCCCTCTTCCGCCACCGTCTACTTCGCCAATGGCAATGATGGCGAGGCCACGGTCCGCTACCTCGGCGAGGGCTCGCGCGTGCTGTTCAAGGCCCCGGAGGTCCCCCACCTCAAGGGGGCTGCCACCCTGGAGCACTTCCTGGACTGGGTGGAGCAGAGTGCCCGGGGCTCGCCCCAGCAGCCGGTCTTCATCTACTTCACGGGTCATGGCGGCATGAATGGCCGCAACCTGAACAACAACCACCTGGCGCTCTGGGACTCGGACTCGCTGACGGTGCGCGCCTTCGGCCTCTTCCTGGGCCGGCTCCCGAGCACCACCCCCGTCGTCACGATGATGTCGCAGTGTTACGCCGGCTCGTTCGCCAACTTCATCTACCAGGACGCCAATCCCCGGCGGCCCGTGGTGGCTCAGCCCCGCTGTGGCTTCTTCGCCACCGTGGAGTACCGCCCGTCCGTCGGGTGCACCCCCGAGGTGGATGAGGCGGACTACCGGGACTACAGCTCCAGCTTCTTCGCGGGGCTCGCGGGCGTCAGCAGGACGGGAATGGCCGTGGCCTCGGCCGACTATGACGGTGACGGGCGGGTGAGCTACGCCGAGGCCCATGCGTTCGCCAAGGTGGATGGTGAGACGACGGACCTGCCCATCTCCACGTCGGAGGCCTGGTTGCAGCGGCGCGTGAGGATGAAGGAGCTGCGCCGCCTGCTCTCCACTCCCATCCTCGAGGTGTCGCGGACCGGGCGCCCGGAGCAGCGCTACGTCGTGGAGTCGCTCGTGCGGAGGCTGCACTACGTTGCCGGGCGCTCCTGGCTCGAGAACGTCGAGGCCTCGCCCCCGAAGACGGAGACGCAAGAGGCCGATGTCTGGCGCCTGCGCATGGAGCTGCTCAACATCGGCATGGAGCAGAAGGTCCGTGCGTCGGGGGGCTCGCAAGCGCTCGCCGTCCTCGAGCGCCTGCTCCAGTGCGAGGGCGGTTCCTGGAACACACGCCCGGGCGTGCTCCCGGCTCCAGAAACCGTCCCCGCGGTTGAATCCACGGCGCGGTGAGCGGAGGCGAGCCTCAGGGCACGGCCAGCGCGCTGCCTCCGTCCACGCGAAGCATTGCCCCGTGGATGTAGCTGGCCAGCGGGCTCGCCAGGAACGCCACGGCGCGTGCCACATCCCGCGGCTCGCCGATGCGTCCCTGGGGCGTCGGGAAGTACTCCTTCACGAGGTGGGTCTTGACCTGCTCCCAGGTCGTCCCCCAGCCGCGATGCACTCCCATCGCGAAGAGGTTGGATTGCATCGACTCGGTCTGGATGAGGCCCGGGCTGACCGTGTTCACGGTGACGCCCGTATCCGCCAGCTCGAGCGCGAGGCTCGCGGTCAGGTGGTTCATGGCCGCTTTGGACGCTCCATAGGCGGCCAGGTCCGCGAGCGGACGGGTCGACACGTTGCTGGAGATCTGGATGATCCTCCCGAAGCGGGCCTCCCTCATCGCGGGAACGAGCGCGTGGATGAGCTCGACCGCGGCCACGACGTTGATCCGGTAGGCCCGCTGCCATTCCTCGGGGGGAGGGGTGAACCAGCCGGGCATGGCGAAGCCGGGGGCGTTGTTGACGAGGATGTCCACCCCGCCCAGCTTGTCCCGGGCCTCCTGCGCGACACGCCAGCCCGCTCCTGATGGCTCGAGGTCGGCGATGAGGGGGACGGCCTTCCCCCCGGCGTCGTGGATGGATTGCGTGATTCTCTTCACGCGTTCGGCGTTGCGGCCGTGGATGGTCACGATGACCCCTTCGGCCGCCAGGGTCCGGGCGATCTCCTCGCCAATGCCCATGCTGCTACCGGTGATGAGGGCTCGCTTGCCCTTGAGTTCCAGATCCATGGAGCGCTTCGCTTCCTTGCTGGGGGGAGGGTTCGTTCAGGCCACCAGGCGATCGAAGTCGATGCCCAGGTCCTGGCAGAGGATTTGTGCCGCGGCTCGGCCGCTGCCCGCGCTGATGCTGCCGCCCGGGTGGGTGCTCGAGCCGGTCATGTAGAGCCCGCCGACGGGCGTGCGGTAGTGGCTCCATTCCGGGAGGGGCCGCATGGCCATCGACTGGAAGAGATAGTTGCCGAGGTGGGTCGCCTCTCCCTCGATGAAGGCGGCGTTGCGGCGCTCGATCTCTCGCGGGTTGATGATCTTCCGATGGAGGATGGTCGAGGCATTCATGTTGGTGGTGTGCCGCTCCAGGTGCCCGAGCACCTCGTTGGCCACCTCCTTCTCGATGTCGTCCCACCGCTCCGCTCCCTGCTCGATGTGGTAGGGCGCGTAGCAGTGCAGGTAGCCGGTGTGCTTGCCGGGGGGTGCACGGGTGGGATCGAACAGCGTCTGCGTGACCATGGCCGGCACGTCCGGCCGTATCTGTCCGCGCTGGAGATCATCGAAGTAGCGGCGGAACTCCCGGCGGGTCGCGGGGGCGAACTCGACCATGCCGGAGCGGTTGACCTCCTCGCCGGCCTTGTAGCGGGGCGCCTCGTCGAGGGCCATGATCTGGCAGAAGGACTGGAAGGGATTGCTCTTCAGGCGGCGCACCCGGTGGGGCAGCTCGGCGGGCAGGTGCCCGGGCTCGAGCATCTGGAGGAAGAGTTGCTTGACGTTGACCGCGGACACCACGGCCCGCCGCGCCGTGATCGTCTCGCCCGACTCGAGCTCGACACCGGTGGTCCGCCCGTCCTGCACGAGGATCCGCCGTACACCGCTGCGCGTGCGCAACGTGGCCCCGTGAGCGCGCAGACATGCCTCCAGCTTGTCGACGAGCGCCCCGCTGCCTCCCTCGGGCACGCCAATGCCGAAGCGGTGGATGAACGGGGTGAGCATGTAGAGGTGCATCCCCGAGCCCACCTCGTGCGGATCGAAGATGACCTCGCTGGCCTGGCGCGCCATGGCGATCTTCAGCCGATCATCCTCGAACCACTCGTCGAGCAGTTGCATCCCGCTCAGCAGCAACGCGTGCATCGTCTCCCGTCCGGCGTCACTCTGGTCGAGCATCGAGAAGAGCTGCCCGGTGGGGGGACAGGCGGAGAACATCGTGGGCAACATCATCTCCAGTCCCGCGGCGGCCCATCCGCAGAAGCGCTTGTAGGCATCGGCGTCGCGCGCCGAGAACCGCTCGGCGATCGAGGCACAGGTGCGATCGATGTCGCGGTAGCAGATGAAGGAGCTGTCGTCGGGGAAGATGACCGAGTAGAGGATCTCCGGATGGTGGTATTTGAGCCCGTACCTGGAGATCAGTCCGAGCTCGTCGTGGAGGAGGAGCGGATTGGCCTGGATGGTGATGTGGCAGGTGGAGGCCGGGTCCGACTTGAACCCGGGGCCGCACAACTCGCGAGTCACGCAGCCGCCGCCGAGCCCGCCGCTCTTCTCGAGAACACAGACGTCGAGCCCCGCCTTCGCCATATAGGCGGCGGTGGTCATGCCGTTGTGGCCCGCGCCAATGACAATCACATCGTAGGAATGGTTTTTCATGGAGTTTTTTCCCGGCCGGGTCGACGGCGTGCTCAACCCGCCAGCTCCGCTTTGCGCGCGGACGCGCCGTTCGCGGGCCCCAGGTGATCATATGCGGCGGTGATGCCCAACATGGGCCGGACGCTCTCGGGGAGCTGCGGTCCCGCGTAGTAGATGGCGAAGAGGATCTTGTTGAAGAGCACCTGGAAGGAGAGGTGGCTGGACACCATCTCCTCGAGCCGTGGGTCCAGGGTGACGGGGAATGCCTGTCGGAGCTCAAGGAGGTGGGACTTCAGCCGTTCCCAGACATGGATGACGAGCAACATCTCCATGAAGTCTGGCCGCTGGTACTGGGGCGGGAAGGGGCTGGGGAGGGACGTCGCTCCGTTGTTCTCGGCGAGGAGGAAGACGCGCACGGTGTTGACCAGCAGGTTCAGCATGACCAGGAAGTTGATGTAGAACTCCCGGTCACCGTTCAGACTCCGCATGGGGATGACGGAGTCCACGTCCGCGAAGGAACCATTGACGAGCACGTTCTGCGGCTCGATGCATTGACCGTTCTTGAAGTGCTGGGCGTCACTCGGGAAGTACCCGAGCAGCAGCAGCTTCGCGACCAGCGTCAACCACGAATTCATGACCTGCTCGGGATCCACCTCGTGTTGGAGGGTGTCGTAGACGAGCCGGGTATTCTGCTGGTAGCCCGCGTTGCTGCTCTGGCTGCTCTTCATGGCCAGCGCCCCGGCGAAGTGGCTCACGCGGGGGAAGGGGGCCTTGGGGAACCAGTAGATGTAGCACGCCAGCCCTCCCTCCAGCTCGCTCTCGGCGATCTCCAGGGAGAAGCCAGACAGGAGCGGCAGGAGGCGCGCACGGAAATCCGCGACCACCTCAGGGGGCCAGCGAACCACCAGCAGCGGCACGGGCAGTCCGCCCAGCTCGCCGAACCTCCTCAGGAAGCCGCTCTGGACCTCCGCGGCCCGCTGGGCCTCGGTGAGCGCCTCCGAGAACGTCAGCGCGCCCGGAATCTTGCGCTCCTGGATGAGGAAATACTCCAGCGCATTCAACACCGAGTACCGCTGGTGGCGCTCGAAGGGCCTCTCATGCATGACATGGAGGAAGCTCTGCTGATCCTCGCACCGCAGATCCCCTCCCTTGATGGCCAGCACACTGTCTCCAGGACCGTGCAGGTAGAAGGCCCGGAAGTGTCCCGAAGGGCGGAAGAGCTTCTTTGTTTCGAAGGCGTTGTTGGTGGGGGGGATGGGAATCTCCCGCCGCAAGCCCTCCAGCTCGCTGGCCACCCATGGCTCCCTTTCGAGCAGGTGGTTCCACAACTCCGGCGCCGATTGCGCCACATCCCAGACGAGGAGCGACGAGGGAATGCTCTGCTTCATGGTCATGGTCATGCCTTTGGGGAGTGGAGGCCAAACCGCTCCTGGAGGACGCACGCGCTGAGAGCGGCCATGAGGAGTGGGTCCATCGCGTTACGGAGAGGCAGCTCCATTCCGGGCAGCCGGTCCAGCAGGGCGAGCACCTTCTGGGGCTCGTAGAAGGGCAGGGTTCGAAAGGTGGGGCCACGCAGCGTGTCCTGCACCAGCTCATACAACCGGCTTCGCGGTACGAGGGTCGACGGGGGGGCCATGAATGGGTGCTTCTGCCGGCGGTAGACCGTGTCCGTCAGCACCGGTCGTGCCGCCTCTCGCAGCACGTACTTCTCCGTCATGCCGCGGATCTTCTGCGCGATGGGGCACGTCCGCACCAACTCCACCAGGGGATGGTCGAGGAATGGCAACCGCCCCTCGATGGAGTGGGCCATCTCCATCCGGTCTCCCAGTTGGCTCAAGACGTAGTTGGGCAGGCCGCACTTGGCCCAGAGGTAGAGCGACTGGTTGACGGGTGCGCGTCCGGCGAGCTGTCCGCGCACATCGAGCCCTCCGAGGAACAGGCGGTAGGCGTCCCGGCCGGCGAAGCGCGCCGCGAACTCCTCGGAGAAGAGTGCGTGGCCATGGACCGCGATGTTGGAGAAGCTCGCGAGGAACGAAGGGACGAAGCCGAGCACCTGGGAGATGCTGGTGTTCGCGGGGGTGTTCGCGTCGGGGAGCAGGGTGCCTCGCGAGACCTGGTTCGAGGCCTGGAGATCCTCCAGGATGCGCTGGATGGCCTCGGGCTCCTGCCCCCGCTTGTCGTAGAGCAGCATGTCCCGGCGGAAGTGCGGGTAACCGGCGAGCACCTCGTCGGAGCCCTCGCCCGTGAGGACGACCTTGTAGCCCGCGTTCCGAACGGCGCGGCTGAGCAGGAACTTGGCGACGCTGTTGGCATTGATGAAGAAGGACTCTCCGTGCCAGACGGCATCCGCGAAGTGGTCGGCGAGATCCTCCTGGCGCACGGGGATGGGTGTGAAGTGCGCCCCGGCCCGCTTTGCCATCTCCTCGGCGATGGCGGACTCGTCATACTCGGGGCGATCGAATCCGAGAGTGAAGGCGTGAAGGGGCGTGCTGCGCATCCGCTGGGCCAGGCCCAGGACGGCGCACGAGTCCAACCCGCCGCTCAGGTAGATGCCCACCGGCACGTCCGCGTGGAGCCGGAGCCGGATGGCCTCTTCGAGCGCCACCTGGAACCGCTCGGCGTAGGACTTCGCCTCCTGGGGGATGAGATGCCCCTTCTCGGGCGGATAGTCGAAGTCCCAGTACTTCAAGAGCTGGAACTGGCCCTCGGTCACCAGTGCGTAGTGCCCTGGCGGAATCTGGTGGACGCCCTCGAAGAGAGTCCTGTCTTGGAGCGGGTTGAGCAGGTGGTGGAACTGGAAGACAGACTCGAGATCCCACCGGGCCGGTACGCCGGCGGCGAACAGCGCCTTGGCCTCCGAGGCGAAGTACAGGTTCCCGCCATGCCGCGCGTAGAAGAGCGGCTTGATACCGAAGCGGTCCCGCGCGACGAAGAGCAGGCGGTTGCGCTCGTCCCAGAGGGCCAGCGCGAACTCGCCCCGCAGGTGGTGGAGGCACTGCGGGCCGTATTCCTCGTACAGGTGGAGGACGATCTCGCTATCGGAGCCGGTGCGGAACCGGTGCCCGCGCTCCTCCAGCTCGCGCCGGATGCGCTGGAAGTCGTAGAACTCGCCGTTGACGACCACACGCAGGGACTCGTCCTCGTTGGTGAGGGGCTGGTCCCCGGAGTGCAGGTCGATGATGCCGAGCCGCGCATGCCCCAGCCCGACGCGGCCGTCACTTCGGAGCCAGTACCGCTGTGCGTCGGGACCGCGATGGCGGAGGATCCGGGTGGCTCCAGCCAGCACGTCGGGGGAAATGGGTTCTTCCTTCGACAACAAGGCCAGGAATCCACACATACATCCGCTCCAGGTTCGCGTAGGGGATGGGAACAGTGATGAAAGACTCAGAAGGAGAGCGACTCCACCAGCGCGCTCTCCTCGGTCAGCAACGCATCGGAGCTCGAGTGGAGCTTCGACATCGAGTGCTCCATGGGGCTGGGGCCCTCGGCGACGACCATGGCCACGGCGAACCCTCCGCTGTGGCTCAAGCTCAGTTTGAAACGCTGGATTCCGAGCTGTTGAGAGATCTGCCGCGTGGTTCCAGACAGATGGAGCTCGGGCTTTCCATCCGAGGAGCTGAGCACCTCCATCTCGTGCCAGCGTAGTCCGTCGGGAGCTCCGAGCGCCTTGATCACCGCCTCCTTCGCCGCGAAGCGCGCCGCGAAGTGCTGCCCCGGCTGTTTACGGCTGCGGCAGTACGTCCGCTCCCCTTCGGTGAAGACGCGCTCCTCGAATCGCCCGTCATTCCTTCGCAATGCCTTGGTGAGGCGCCTGATGTCACACAGATCGACTCCGATGCCGATGACCATGATGAATCCGCTCCGATGTCGTCTCTCGAGATGGGAACCCGGGGGAGGGCCTCCCCCGGGTGTGCATGAACCGAACCGCTCGAACCGCGCTACGGCGTCTTCTCCAGGAGCGTGTAGATGTCTCCGACGGTCTTCAGCTTCTTCTCGACCGAGTCGTCGATCTCCACGCCGAAAGCCTTCTCCAGGGCGCTGCAGATCTCGACCATCTCGGTCGAGTCCACATCCAGATCTTCCTTGAGGGAGATCCTGGCGTTGAGCTCCTCGAGCTTCCGCTCGAGCAGGTTGGACAGGATCTTGTTGACCTTCGATTCGACTTCTTGCGGCATGGGAGTGTCCTCGATGTGTGGATGTGTTTGTCTTTCGCTACTTGCCCAGGTCGCGGCGGATGATGAGGGAGGCGTTCATGCCGCCAGAGCCACGCGCGTTGATCATGACGGCGTCCAGCTGGCTGACGGGCGTGGCCTGGGTCACCACGGACAGCCCCAGGGTGGGATCCTGCTGCTTCAGACCGGTCGTCGGCGGGAGCTGGCGGTGCTCGAGGGCCAGGGCCCCCCAGGCCGTGTCGAGCGCCCCGGCGGCCCCGTACAGGTGTCCGGTCATGGACTTGGGAGCCGTCACCGGCAGGCGCTGGCGGAGGTTGCCGAACACCTTCTGGATGGCGGTGGCCTCCTGCTGGTCTCCTTCCCGGGTGGCGAGACCGTCCGCGAGCAAGAGGTGGATGTCCTTCGGTCCGAGCTCGGCGTCCCTCAAGGCGCCGATCATGGCACGCGACAAGCCTCCCTCCTCCGGGGGGAGCGTGGCCGGGTGGCACGCGTCGCTCGACAGGCTGAAGCCATCGATCTCCGCGTAGACATGGGCGCCGCGCTGCAAGGCATGCTCCCGCTCCTCCAACAGCAGGAAGACGGAGCCTTCACCTGGCAGCAGACCCTGGCGCGACACGTCGAACGGGCGGTAGGCCCGGGTCGCGCTGGAGTCGTAACCCTCGGCGACCACGCCCTCCGTCACGCAGGCCAGGTAGGCGAAGGGAGTGAGAGGGGCCTCCGCTCCACCCGCCAGGATGATGTCCGCGGAGCCCTCGGCGATCGTGCGCGCCGCATAGCCGATGCTCACCAGTCCGCTGGCGCGATCGCACACCAGCGTTTTGCTGTGCCCCCGGAGCTCGAACAGGATGGAGATCTGCCCCTGGGGAGCGGCCGGGAACCAGGCGGTCGCCTGGAAGGGGCTGAGCTCCTTGTAGCCCTGGGTATGCAGCTTGCGCAGTTCCCGGTCGGTGAAATCCCAACCCCCGAGGCAGTTGCCCACGAAAACGCCGAAGCGCTGCCGGTTGACCGTCTGTAGGTTGACCGAGCCATCCTCCAGCGCGAGCCGTGACGCCGCCACCGAGTACTGGGTGTAGGGGTCGAGCTTGCGGGCCAACCGCATGGGCATGAAGTCGCCGGGGCTGAAGCCTTCCAGCGTGCCTCCCTGCCAGCCGGAGCGCTCGGCCAGCGGGTTGCCGGTGATGGGGCGGATGCTCTGCTTGGCGGAGAGGACACTGCCCCAGGCGTTTTGTTTGCCAATCCCGCCAGGGGTGATCATTCCAAGGCCAGTGATGACGACACGGCGGCTCATCGCAGACCTCCCACGTAGTCTGGCTTCGAGAAAACCAATGCGCTGTGGATGCCAGAGAAACCGCTGGCCTCCTTGAGAATGACGTCGAGTTTCCGCTGGATGCTTCGGTTGGGGACGTAGTGGAGATCGCAGGCCGGGTCGGGCGTGTCGTAGTTGATCGTCGGCGGGAGCTTCCCGGTGTGCAGGGCGAGCAGGGCCGAGATGCTCTCGAGGACGTTGGCCGCGGCCAGGGGGTGGCCCACCATGGACTTCAGCGAGCTCACGTGGATGTCATACGCGTGCCTGCCGAGCACCTCCTTGAGCGCCGTCGTCTCGTTGACGTCGTTCTGGCGGGTGGAGCTGCCGTGCGCGGAGACATAGCTGATCTCCTGCGGGAGGATCCGAGCGTCCTCGATGGCGGCCCGCAGGGCCCGTGCCAGGTCGTGGCCGTCCGGTGGCAGGTCCGTCATGTGGAAGGCGTTGTTGCAGGAGCCAAACCCACGCACCTCGGCGTAGATGGTGGCGTTGCGCCGCAGCGCGTGCTGGCGTTCCTCGAGGACGAGGATGCCGGCGCCCTCGCCGAGCACGAAGCCGTCGCGGTCCGCCTCGAAGGGGCGCGACGCCTGGTGCGGGACGTGGTTGCGCTTGCTGGAGAGCGCGCCGACGACGTCGAAGGCTCCCATGGCGATGGGGGTGATGGGCGCCTCGGACGCACCGCAGATCATCACATCCGCCTCGTTCGAGCGGATGCGGTCCAGGGAGAACCCGATGGCATCCAACCCGGCGGTGCAGCCGGTGCTCAGGGTGAAGCAGGGCCCGAGGGCCTTGTACTCATGGGCCAGCTCCGCCGAGGCCACGTTGAAGGTGGCGCCCTGGTAGAGCCAGCGCTGGGCCCACGCTCCGTCCAGGGGCGCGGTGCCCCGCTCCGTGAGCGCCAGGAACTCCTCCTCCATGAACCGGGTGCCGCAGATGGCGTTGGCCACGCACACGCCCATCCGCTCGTGGTCCAGGTTCTGGAGGTCGAGCCGGGCATCTCCCGTGGCCATGCGCGCCGCCGCCAGGGCGAACTGGGCATAGCGGTCCAGCCGGCGGATCTGCTCCTCCCTCAGTCCGAGCTCTCGCGGACGGAAGTCCTTCACCAGCCCGGCGATCCTGGACTTCAGTCCATCGAGCGGGAACCGGTCCACCTCGAAGATGCCGGACCTGCCCTCCAGCGTGTTGTTCCAGAAGTCCTTCAAGCCGATCCCGTTCGGGGCGACGATGCCCATCCCGGTCACGACGACACGTCGTTCTCTGTTGATATGTGTTTTCACGTTGCTGCCGCTCCCGGATGGTGAGTTGCTAGTAGTTACCCAGACCCCCGCAGATGTTGATGGCCTGCGCGGTGACGCCCCTGGCATGGTCCGAGGCGAGGTAGGCCACCATGTCGGCCACCTCCTCGGGCGTGATGTAGCGCCCGATGGGGACGCGCTGCTCGATGCGCTTCTTGGCCTCTTCCACAGGCACGCCCCAGATGCGCGCGTAGTTGCCCCGGACCTTCTCGGCCATCCCGGTCTCCACGAACCCCGGACACACCGCGTTGACCGTGATGCCCTTGCTCGCGAGCTCCAGACCCAGGGACTTGGTGAAGCCCACCACGCCGTGCTTGGAGGCGCTGTAGGGCGCGCCATGGAGGACGCCCTGCTTGCCGCCCGTCGAGGCGATGTTGATGATGCTCTCGAGGGGGGGACTGGCCTTGAGCACCGCCTTGGTGGTGTAGAAGACGCTGTTCAGGTTGGTCTCGATGACCTCCCGCCAGAGGGTGTCCTCCACGTCGACGGTGGTGCCGCCGCCGCTGCGGCCCGCGTTGTTGACGAGCACCTCGAGGCCACCGAGGGTGGAGATGACGTCATTCACCATCGAGTAGATGGAGTCCGGCGAGCGCACGTCACACTGGGCGATGACCGCCTGGGTGCCGAGCTTGCGGATCTCCGCGGCCACCTCCTCGAGCTGCTCACGCGTGCGTGCCGTGAGAGCCACGTCGAATCCATCTTTCGCCAGCCGCAGGGCCACCGCCCTGCCGATGCCGCGGCCCGCCCCTGTCACCAGGGCCCGCTTCCGTTTGCCGTTGTCGTTCCTGGCCACCTGTTGCATGGGTTTTCCTCTTCTCGGGTGTGATGTGCGTGTGGACGGATGTCAGACCGCCAGCCGTTTCTGGATGGCCTGCATGGTTCCGCGGCTGTTGGCGTTGATGGCCTTCTCGACGCGGTCGAGCGCCTCCTCCGGGCGCAGGTCCCCCCAGAACTGTTTCACCTTGTCGGGCTTGAGCTCGACCAGGTGGCGGGAGATGACGCGCACCCCGCCGGGGACCGGCTCCAGCAGCCACTCCCCGGTGTGGATTCTCAGGAGGGGAGGGGGCTCGGACTGGAAGTAGGAGACACAGGTGGAGGGGTTGCAGTGGCGGACGGTGCGGATGCGCTCCAGGCCGGCCTGGACGGACACCGTCATGATGAACTCCTGGTTGTGCCCGTCGTCGTAGACCATCTCCACGGAGTGGCAGTGGGGCAGGAGCCGGGGCCACTCGTCGGCCCGCTTCAAGAGCTCGAAGATGGCCTCGGGCCGGGCGGCGATGACCAGCTGCTCCTCGAACTGCCGGCGCCACGCCGTGGCGGGGCTCGGGGTGGCCTCGCGCTCGAGGTATTCCTTGATGGCGGACAGCTCCCGCTGGCTGTTGGTGTCCACCGAGCGCGTCATGAACTCCAGGGCCTGCTGCGGGGTGGAGACCCCCTGGATGCCGTGGTTGGCGTCGAGCTGCTCCTTGATGTCGAAGCGGTGCTCCAGCACCACCAGGGTGCCCTTGCGCAGCGGGAAGAAGTGCCACACGCCTTCCATCCAGCTCAGCAGGGGTGAGGGTTTGACCTGCCGGAAGGTGATGACGCGCGCCTCGGGAAAGAGCTCCCGCCGCGAGCGCCAGGTCATCGGCTGGCCATTGGCCAACGCGGTGAGCTCGATGAGCTGGGAGCGCGCGTCCTGCTCGAGGACCTTGGCGGCCTTGCAGGGCGGGAAGATCTGGGGCCAGCGCTCGACCTCGAGGCAGAGCTTGTAGGCCGCCTCGACGTCGGCGTCGATCTCGATATGGTGTTCCATGAGATGCATTCGTGTCTCCTTTTCTGTGTCAGACAATCGCCACCACGCGGCACCAGGCCGCGTCGGCTCGCGCCAACTTCACCGGGAAGCACGCCACCTTGAATCCATGGGGCTGGCGGATGTCCCCGAGGTTTCCCAGCCGCTCGAGCTGGCAGTACTCGTGCTCCCGGCCGAACAGATGAGCGGGCCACAGCTCCGCCGGATCCCGGGTGCGCATGTAGGCTTTGATCATCCGGGGGAAGGGCGCGTCGAAGCCGAAGCTGTCGATGCCAATCACCCGGATGCCCTGCTCGACGAGCCAGGCCGTCGCGGCGCGAGTGACACCCCGGAAGTGGGTGAAGTACTCGCGCTTGCCCAGATGGGCATCTCCGCCGGTGTACAGCAGCACCACGTCGAAGGGCTTGAGCCGGTAGTCGATCCGCTCGAGCGCGGCGACCACCTCCTGCTGGGTGACGGGACCCTGCTCCGCCGACCCGCGGACATCCAGGACCACCCCATCGTGGAAGCACCACTCCAGGGGGACCTCGCAGATGGTGCGGGCCCGCTCCCCCCGGCCGTTCTTGTCGCCGTAGTGGAACGGCGCGTCCATGTGGGTTCCCGTATGGGTCGTCAGGTCGTAATGCATCAACGACAGACCCTTGCCGTCCGGGAAGTTGCGGTGGTCGAGCCCCTTGCCGAGGTGGTGCTTGAGCCACTCGCGGGCCATGGCCAGCCAGGAGCCACGGGCCGCGTGGATGAGCGCCTTTCCGAGCAGGTCGGCACCCCGGCGGTGATCGATGTACCGGAACTTGATGGGGTCTGGCTCCCAGTGGTTTGGGTCCACCGGGACGCTCAGATCGATGATCTGCTGCGCGGAGCTTGCAGCGGAAGTCTGCGAGGTCTGGGGAGGCATGATGGGTGGCTCGAGGGGCTGCGCGTGAGAGGGGTCCTCGTCCTCAGCGCCGCTGGGGGACCGCACCGAGCTTCACGGCCATCCAGTCGCCGAAGCGCGGGATGAAGTCCGCGAAGTAATTGGTGCTCACATGCCGTTCACGGGGATAGGCGATGAGCTCGCGCTCACCCCGGGCCCAGTCCATGAAACGCTTGCAGGAGGCGTAGGGGAAGACGTTGTCCTGCTCGCCATGGATGCACAGCAGCGGGGCGGTGAGGGCGGGGGCGTCGTTCAGGTTCAGGCGCTCACGGGCCAGACGGCTCATCTCCTCGTCGTTGGGTTTCTTGAAGACGAAGCGGAAGTCCGTGCGCACCCGTGGGTTGATGCTCAGGTAGTTGTCGAGGTCGAAGGTACCGGCCAGGTTGACGCAGGCCTTGATGTCCCGGGGATGGAAGGCGGCCGCCCGGGTGGCCAGGTAGCCGCCATAGCTCACCCCGAAGATGCCAATCCGGTTCGGATCCACGTTGCTGTTGCCGCGCAACTGTTGCAGCACGGTCCCCACGACGTCCTCGAAGTCGGGGCGCAGGGGCTCCACTCCGATGAACTCGCCCTGGCCGGGGCCGTCGAAGAGCATCACCGCCATGCCTCGCGCCAGGAAGGACTGGGCGAACACATACAGCTCCACCTCCTTGGCCGAGTCCAGACCATTGACGAGGAGGACGCAGGGGTGGGGGCCCGGGGTGGCCGGACGCATGAAGTAGGCCGGCAGCGAGAGCCCCTTGTACGCCACGGTGAAGCGCTCCGTGGGGTACTCCAGGGCGGGGATGGCGCGGTGGAAGACGCGGGTGACCCACATGCGCGTCTCGTGCTTGAGCGGCGCGTTGTCGAAGTACATGAACTCCGCGAAGTGGCCGCAGGCCGCCGCCTTGAGCAGCCACTGCCGCGCCGTGAGGTGATGGCCCGCCGCCAGGGCCTTCTCCGCGGACTGCTCGTAGTCCTGCCCGAGCTTCAGCCAGCGGTCATGCCAGTCTCGCCAATCGACTCCTCCCGTGGACCGGGCCTGGAAACCCTCCAGGGCGATGGTGATGTCTCCCCAGTCCAGTCCGGCGAAGACGAGACGCGTGAAGAACGCCTCCCACGCGTGGAAGGCCTCCACCGGCAGACTCCGGGTCAGCGGGAGCTCGTTCGATACGGATTGGCCAGGGTCTTTCGCCAGGGTTTGCATGTGTGTGCTCCTGAATGTGAGGAAGGGGGGTTAGATGCGCTCGGCCCAGGCCTTGAGGTGCGTGAGCACCTGATGGGTGTTGGCGTAGACGGTCCGTCCCAACTCATCGCGAGACTCCGCGGTGGACTGCGCCGGCTCGAAGGTGTGGATGACCACCAGCCTGGCGCCCTGCGCACAGGGCTCGACGCTCCAGGTGCCATGCATCCCGTTGAACTGGGGCGGCACGGTGAGCATCTTGAACTGGATGTGCTGGTTCTCGTGCGTGTACTTGCGATGAGAGCGGATGGTGTGGGTGCCGAAGGTGTTGCGAACCGTCATCTCCATGACGACTTCGCTCGTGTTTCCGTTCAGCGCGTTCTGCCGCACGGCCAGACAGGTGGGGAAGACTCCCGGCCAGGACTCCACCTGCGTGCAGCAGCGATAGACGATGTCCGGGGACTTGTTGATGACGATCTCGTTCGTGACGGAGGTTTCCATGGTGGACTCCGGGCATGGCTCTCCCTGTTCGCCGGGCGGCGGCGATGAGGAGAGGTGTGGGAGGTGGGACGGAGGGAACTGCTGGAGCTGGGTTACTCGGTCTTGGGGACCTGGCGACGGGCGAACCTGCCGCTCAGGTTGAAGCCATCCCGCATCATCAAGGTGAGCAGGTAGATGTTGGTGGCGCCCGCGAGGATCTCCACGAGCTGGAGCACGGTGAACAGGGGGCCGAAGGAGCCGCGGAGGGCCAACTGGTAGAGGATGATGGCCAGCGGGGTGAGCACCAGCATCCCGTTGGCCGCGATGAACCGCATCCGGGCCTGCTTCTTCTGGATGAGGGGGCTCTGGCGGTTGGCGGCCAGCGAGCGCCCCATGCCCGCGGTCGATATCATGCAGGGAATCGCGAAGATCAGCGCGTAGGCGATGTATCTCTTGGCCCCGAGGATCCAGTCCGTCCTGCCAGAGAGCTCGACGAGGATGGACGTGGTGAAGAAGCTCAGGATGAGGAGGAGCGCGGTCGTGCCGAGGATGGCGTGCATGAGGTTCTTCATGGATGGGAGGCTCCCATGTGCCCTGGTGCTTGCGAGGGACCGCCGTTCTCGAGGTCGGTAGCCGGGGAGGGCTGCCGCTTGAGATCATGGATGGCGATATCCAGGATCTGGTTCGCGACGGCGATGATCTGGTACGCGGTGTATCCGTTGTCCTTCAGATGAAGGATGAAGCCACGGACGGCATCCTTCCCAGAAGTGCTGGTATCGTTTCTGGCGCGCAGTTCCACGAGGAAACTCTCTCAATTCGAGTGCAGGCCGGAGGGATGAGAACGAAACTCATCCGACATGCCATGTCAGTGGAGAATTCATTGCATCAAGCCCGGGCTACGAGGAGTTGTCGTGGCCAGAGTGTGAATGTTTTGTTTTGTGACTGCCTTGTTTCGCGAGTCGGTGCCGCCGGAAGGGTGAGGTCGCTGGTGCTCAATCATTTGAGCGTCGGCGAGAGAGGGATTCAAGCCGGAAAAGGAGAGAAGTCCGCCCTCAGTGTTTTTTATTGTGCAGACAACAAGGTGCGTTGGCAATAGTCTTTTCCACGTGCAATGTGGATGCCATGTGTCTTGGGTTTCCGACTCGCTTGGGGAGATGGGTGTTTGAGAATTGTGAGAAATCATGAATGGCGGAATGCCGTGCACGGATTTCGCGCCGGGGTCCCGGGACGGCAAAATTTGCGTCGCCTGGTCTGGTTGAGAGGGATTGATTCACAGGTCAATCAATGTGATGGCGAATGGCTGTCTGGCTTCCGCCGGACGCTCGCCGTCACCTGATTGTGAGAGGAGGGTGCGCATGCCCGGGTCACACCGGGCCTCGTGGGGAGGGCCCGTGGACCATCGGAGCATGAAGAAGGTGTCACGAAAGAGAACGGGCCGGAGTTGGGCTCCGGCCCGTTGCCGCTCACTCCGCGCGATGACGGAGGATCGCCTCGGCGACGCGCGCGCGTTCTTCAGGCGTCAGGGAAATGGTCCGCGCCACCATGGGCTTCATCGCCTCGAAGCCCTCCGGCGAGACACGCGGAGTGCTCTTTCCCTCGAGGAACTGGATGAGCGTTTCCCGCGAGTCGTAGTGCGATGCGATGCGGCGGAGGGAGGGGCCCATGCCCTCCGTGGTGGGGGCATGGCACGAGGAGCATCCGTGTTTCGCGAGCACCGTGTCCGGTGCCTCGCAGCCCAGGTGGAGCCAGGCAGCGAGGAGCGCCCCCGGGACCGCGGCACGGGTGGCGCGGGAGCGAGCCGTGCCCCTCATGCGGAGACCACCGTGCTCCAGCGTTGGCGGTACCGCCAGAACAGGAACAGCTCGCTGGAGGTGAGGAAGAGGGCCATGACGATGCCCGGCCCCGTCTTCGCGAGAAGCAGCAGGTAGAGCACGATGTTGGTGATGATCGGGGCCAGGAGGGCCACGCTGACGGGGACGAACCGTCCGGACAGCAGCAGGGCTCCACCTATGACTTCGATGAGTCCCACCAGCGGCCACATGTACCCGGTGGTCATCAGGGCTGCGATGAACGTGCTCGCCGCGGGGGGCACCGGTGGTGTGGGCATGAACGGGTAGAACTTGCTCGCTCCGAAGAGCACGAACACGGCTCCCATCAGCCACCGGATGGCGACCTCCACTCTGTGCACGGCGGCCTCCTTTCGTGATTTGGTTGTCCGGACAAGTATAGGGGGTGACTCCGGGTGGGGCAAGATGTAATTGTCCGGGCAACTATTCTCGGATTAAGATGTACCCATGCGGCTCAACAAGGAGGTCCGACGACTCCCGCGATTGGCGCCAACGTCAGAAAGACCGGGCATCATCGATGTGGAGGACGCCGTGGAACTGAACGATCAACTTGGATACAACCTCTACCGCGCTGCGCTCCTGTTCCGCCGGGAACTCATCCGCGCGCTGCGGGAACACGATCTCTCACCCGAGCAATGGCAGACCCTTGCATCCCTCTGGGCGCACGGGCCGCTGTCTCCCTCGGAGATTGCCCGTGTCACCCTGCAGGATCTGCCCTCCATCTCCAGGATGATTTCCCGAATGGAGAAGAGAGGGTGGATCGTGAGGGTGGAGGACCCGAAGGACGGGCGCTCGTTCCGGGTGGACCTCACCTGGGAGGGGCGCCAGCTGCAGGCGGTCCTGCCTCCGCTCATCTTCGAGCACTTCGAGGAGGTGCTCGATGGATTTCCCGAGCTTCGCCGGCGCAGGCTCCTGGAGCTTCTCCAGGAGCTCCGGCAGGTGCTGGGGGATCCAACTCCTTAGATGCAGGACGGGGGCTCAGCCCGCCTCGCCCCCGTCGATGTTGTACGACGCGCCGGTGATGCCGGCCGCCGCGTCCGAGGCCAGGAAGACGCACAACGCCGCGACCTCCTCGGGCTGGATGACCCGGCCCATGGCGTTCATGTTCGCCAACGCCGCGTGTGCCTCTTGCTCCGAGCGGCCCGTGGTCTTGGAGATGGCGGCCTTGGCGTTGGTGAGCATGTCCGTCTCCACCCAGCCCGGATTCACGATGTTCACCGTCACGTTCTTGCGCGCCCACTCGACCGCCAGCGAGCGCGTCAGTCCGAGCAGTGCGTGCTTCGAGGCGCAGTAGGCCGACGTGTACTTCACGCCCCGCGTCGCCGCGATGCTCCCGATGTTGATGACCCGGCCGCCGCCCGCCGCCGCCATCGCCGGAATCAGCTCGCGGCTGAAGAGGAACGGCGCCGTCACGTTCACCGCCATCACCTTCTGGAAGTCCTGGGTGGACGTCTTGTTCAGCGGCGCCGACACCGTGATGCCCGCGTTGTTCACCAGCACCCGGGGCACTCCCGCCTCGAGGATGCGCTTGCTCGCCGCCAGCACCGCCGCCTCGTCCGCCACGTCCACCGCCAGCGGGCGCACCGCGCCTCCCGACTCGCGCTCGAGGGATGCCAGCGCGTCCGCCGCCCGTGCGAGCGCCCACACCGTGTAGCCATCCTTCACGAAGGCCTGCACCAGGGCCCGCCCGATACCGCGGCTCGCCCCCGTCACTACCGCCGTCTTCTGGGTCGTCGTCATGGCCCCGGAGAATACCCGGGCCTCGTTCGGCTCGCCCGCTCGGTGATACAAGCCCCCCGCCCATACCCAGGAGGACTCCCCCATGCCTCGCGCGGACATCACCGATCTCTTCCGCATCGACGACCTGCTCTCCGACGAGGAGAAGGCCGCTCGCGACACCGTCGCCCGCTTCGTCGACACCGAGGTGTTGCCCATCATCGGTAAGCACTTCCGCGAGGGCTCCTTCCCCGCGCACCTCGTGCCCCGTCTCGCGGAGATGGGGGTACTCGGCGCCAACCTCCAGGGCTACGGCTGTGCCGGGATGAACACCGTCAGCTACGGCCTCTGTCTTCAGGAGCTGGAGCGGGGGGACTCGGGGCTGCGCTCCTTCGCTTCCGTGCAGGGCTCGCTCTGCATGTTCCCCATCCACGCCTACGGCAGCGAGGAGCAGAAGCAGCGCTTCCTGCCCGGCATGGCCCGTGGAGAGATCATTGGCTGCTTCGGTCTCACCGAGGCCGACTTCGGCTCCAACCCCGCCGGCATGCGCACCCGGGCCCGCCGTGATGGGGACGCGTGGGTGCTCAATGGCGCCAAGACGTGGATCACCAATGGCACCATCGCCAACGTGGCCGTCGTGTGGGCCAAGACGGACGAGGGTGGCCCCGAGTCCATTCGTGGTTTCCTCGTGGAGAAGGGGATGCCCGGCTTCACCGCTCGCGAGATTCCCGGGAAGTTCTCTCTGCGCGCGTCGACCACCAGCGAGCTGTCCTTCCAGGACGTGCGCGTGCCGGACAGCAATGTGTTGCCCGGAGTGACGGGCCTGCGAGGGCCCCTGTCGTGTCTCAACAACGCGCGGATGACGATCGCCTTCGCCGTCACCGGTGCCGCCATCGCTTGTTTCGAGGGGGCTCGCGAGTACTCGCTCTCGCGGGGCCAGTTCGACAAGCCCATCGCCGCCTACCAGCTCACCCAGGAGAAGCTGGCGGATATGCTGCAGGAGATCGTGAAGGCGCAACTGCTCTCGCTGCGGCTGGCGCGCCTCAAGGACGAGGGCAAGGCCACGCCCGTCATGGTGAGCCTGGCCAAGCGCAACAACGTGAAGGCCGCGCTGGAGATCGCCCGCGTGGCCCGAGGCATCTACGGCGCCAACGGCGTCACCGACGCCTACCCGCCCATCCGCCACATGCTCAACCTCGAGAGCGTGTACACCTACGAGGGCACCCACGAGGTGCACACGCTGGTGCTCGGCAAGGCCATCACCGGCTACGACGCCTTCAGCTGAGCCGTTCGCGGTGAGAGCCTACGGCTTCAACTGGAAGTAGAGCAGGTCGCTGGCTCCGCGTGAGAGATGGGTGCTGCTGTCCAGCAGGACGGGCTCGGTGAAGTCGCCGCCCAGCACCACCGCGTCCCCCGGCTGTGGCGCCAGGAAGAGCTTCTGTCCGTAGGATTCGCCCTCGAGGTTCTTGTCGAAGGCGCGGGACCAGAGCGGCCCGCCCGATGAGGAGTAGCGCGCTACGTAGGGTCTCCAGCGACCGGAGACCCCCGTGCCGAGGACACCTCCGCCCAGGTCGAAGGCGGAGCCTCTCCCGGTAATCGTGAATGTCCCGCCGCTTCCGGTGACGAGCCCGTGAGTGGTGGTGAGCCCGAGGGCCCGGAGCCAGCCGTCCCCTCCCGAGGTGCTCAGCGTGCCGGTGAAGCCACTGACGTTCTCCGGAAAGGGCGGAACCGACGGATCGCCCCCGGTGTACGTCTGGCCTCGGAAGGTGAAGGTCCTGCCGAGGTTGGCGACGAAGGCCACGCTGCTCGTGCCCAGGGGCTGCACGCCCACGACGTCGCCGTCGGCCCCACGGAACAGCCGCTTCCACTGGAGCGCGCCGGAGGGCGTGTACTTCGCGATGAAGGGGCCGGCCTCACCCGGCAGTCCATCGCCGAGGTCCGCGTTCCTACCCACCGCGCCGCCCACGAGGATGTTGCCCGCGCCATCGGTGGAGAGGGCCATGACCTCCGAGTCTCTTCCCTGGAAGGCTTTGGACCAGAGGTGCCGGCCCTCCCAGGAGAACTTCGCGAGGAATCCGCCTGGGGACGAGTCGTACTCGGAGACGCTGTCGAGGCCCGCGAAGAGCGGCCCACCCCCGAGGTCCATCAGGCCCTGGAAGAGGCCTCCGACGATCAGACTGCCCTGGGCATCGGTGGCCACGGCCATTGGAAACACGGGCCAGTTCTCCAACTCATTGTCAGGCGGGCGGACGTAGGTGGCCAGGAAGCCGTGGGCCCACTCGGTCTGCCCCGTGGGGGAGAACTTCGCGATGAATAAAGCGGAGTCGCCGTAATCGGGCGCGACGGGGAGGGGACCCGTGCCCAGGTCCGGCGCACCTCCGTACTGGCCCACCACGAGGATGTTTCCCAGGGGCGTGACGGTGAGGGCCTTCACCCAGACGTTGCCGGTGGTCACCTGCCGGGTCCACACAGGTGTCCCGTCCGCGGTGTAGCGCGAGAGGGCGAAGCCGGAGCCGTTGGGGAAGGGCGCGTCGCCGAAACGGCCCGCCGCCACGAAGGCTCCCGTGGTGTCGGTGGCCAGGGCGTGCAGCACCTCGGGGCCCATTCCACCCAGCTGCCGGACCCAGCCCGTGAGGCCACCGCCCGTCCCTCGATAGGTGCAGAAAGTGTCCGTCTCCACTGCGAGCCGCAGCCGAGGGGCGTGCTCGGAGGCCTCGTCCTTGGAAACGAAATCCACTCCGTTGGTGGACTCGGGCAGGAGGCCGAAGCTGTAGGCACCACTCTCTGGCACCACTGCCGTCACGTCGTATTCCACCCACGTGTTGGCGGTGATGGGACCGGCGTATCCCACCGGAGGGCCCAGGAGGGGAGGACGGGTGTTCCAGTCGAAGTCCCAGGCCGGCCATTCATTGCTGGCGCGGTAGAGGCGCGGGCCGTTCGAGGTCTCGTCGGTGGCGAACAGCCGCAGCTTCGCCCCGCGCACGTGCCACTCGTCGGGGAAGCTGAAGCCGAACTGGAGGTAGCTCTCCAGCCGGGGCGAGCCGTCCACCTTCAGTACCGGTGCGTCGCCGAAGTGGCGCGTGGGCTCGCTCTGGGACGCGTACCCGTCCGCGATGGGCTCGACGTCGGAGGACCAGGTGTCCGTGCTCGGCATGCAGTCGGGAGTCGGAGCCGGCTCCACGGTGAGGACGAGCTGGGGCCGCAGCGACGTCTGGCTGTTCTCGCGCGAGGCGAAGTTCGTCCCGTCGCCCGAGGTGCCCACCAGGACGAGGTTGTACTCGCCGTTGCCGCGCACCGCTCCCGTCACGTTGAGCTCCACCCAGGTGCGGCTGGCGATGGCTCCCGTGTCATCCAGGGCACTGCCGCTCGGAGCGGGCCGGTTGTTCCAGGTGATTTCTCCCTCCGTCCAGAAGCCCGAGGTGGAGAACACCCGCGGCCCATCCGAGGTGCCGTCCGTCGCGTACAGCCGT
The DNA here is from genome assembly GCF_003044305.1 of Vitiosangium sp. GDMCC 1.1324. Classification (GTDB taxonomy): domain Bacteria; phylum Myxococcota; class Myxococcia; order Myxococcales; family Myxococcaceae; genus Archangium. The sequence goes on from NZ_PZOX01000015.1 coordinate 185,427, forward strand.
AGCACCGCCCGGGTCACCCTGCCCGTCACCCCGCTGACGGTGAAGCGCAAGTAGCTCTCCTGCCGGGGCGAGAGGTCCGCCACCAGCGTGCTCGCGCCGCCGAAGTTCCGCGTGGGCTCGGCCGCGTTCAATCGCGCGTCGGCGATCGCCGCGAAGTTTCGTGTGGTGGACACTTCCTGCTGAATCGTGGCGGGCTCCTGCGGCCCTACTTCCTCGTGCGCGGCCTCCATCGGATTTCCGCCACCGCAATGGGTCAGCAGCACCAGGGCCACGAGCCCGCTCACCCACCTGTGTCCCCATGATCCCTCGTGCCCCATCCTGGCCTCCCCGGGCAGCGTGTTCAGCCGCGTGGGGGGCAGGTGTGCACCCGGTATGCCCGTGGGTCTTCGCCTGGAGTGGAGGCGGTTGTGGCAGGGCGTCATCCCCCGGTGAGGGAGTGGGAACGTGGATGCCGCACAGCGGGAAGAGACCTTCCCAGGTTGGGAAGAGAGCGGACTACCTGACGGAGGGGGGGTCGATGCCTCGCTCGCGTCGTGCCTGGAGGCAGCGTGGGCTGCCGGCCTCCACCTTGCGGCACCCTCGGGGGCGGTCGGCGTAGATGGCACAACTCACGTTTCCTCCGAGCTTGCCCCTCAATGCTGCGCACCGGCCGCTCGGGTCCAGCCGCAGGTGAGGCATACCCTCTGGGTCGAGCACCACGTACCGCTTCTTCAGGTCCTCCCGCGAGAGCAGCCGGCTGCGAGGGTCCTCCACCTCGACGTAATAGGGGAAGCCCTCGGCCCGGTTCTCGTCGGGGTTGCAGCAGCACGCCCCACAGCGCATGCAGTCCAGACTCGGCATGGGCTCGCACTGTAGCGCCTTGCGTCAAGACCCACGCATCCCGTCTTCCATCCGGGGCACCCCGAGTGTGGCTCGCCTGGGGAGCGGCCCTGCGATCACGAGAGTCACGCCCATTATGGCCTCGGGTGGTGTAGATGGGGGGAAGCCTTCATTCCGAACCGGAGCCAATTCGAATGAGCAACAGCCCCCGGCTGAACAGCACCACCGCCACCGTCTCGTCCGAGCGCATCTGGGAGGAGGAGATCCTTCCCAGGCTCCACGAGTACATCCGCATCCCCAACAAGTCGCCCGCCTTCGAGCAGGACTGGGCCAAGAAGGGGCACATGGACAAGGCGGTGAAGCTCATCGCCGGCTGGTGCGAGTCCCAGGCGAAGCACATCCCCGGGCTGAAGGTGGAGGTGATCACCCTCAAGAACGAGAAGGGCGAGGAGCGCACCCCCGTCATCTACATGGAGATTCCGGGCACGGGTGACGACACCGTGGTGCTCTACGGACATCTCGACAAGCAGCCCGAGATGACCGGCTGGCGCGCGGGGCTCTCTCCCTGGGAGCCGGTACGTGAGGGCGACAAGCTCTTTGGCCGCGGTGGCGCCGATGACGGCTACTCGGCCTTCGCCTCGCTCGCGGCCATCCGCCTGCTCAAGGAGCAGGGCGTGCCCCACGCGCGCTGTGTGGTGCTCATCGAGGCCTGTGAGGAGAGTGGCAGCTACGACCTTCCGGCCTACATCGAGCACCTCGCCCCGCGCATCGGCAAGGCGTCGCTCGTGGTGTGCCTCGACTCCGGCTGCGCCAACTACGAGCAGCTGTGGATGACCACCTCGCTGCGCGGGCTCGTCTCCGGCAACCTGCGCGTGGACATCCTCTCCGAGGGCGTGCACTCGGGTGACGCCAGCGGCATCGTGCCCTCGTCGTTCCGCATCCTCCGTCAGGTTCTCTCGCGCGTGGAGGACGAGCAGACCGGCCGCATCCGCGTCGAGGGCCTCCAGGTCCACATCCCCCAGGCCCGCCGCGAGCAGGCCGCCGCCGTGGCCGAGGTGCTCGGCGAGGAGGTGTACTCGAAGTTCCCCTGGGTGCCCGGTGCGCGCCCCGCGACGGCCGACCGCCACGAGCAGATCCTCAACCGCACCTGGCGCCCGGCGCTCTCCGTCACGGGCGTGGAGGGCATGCCGACCCTGGGCAGCGCGGGCAACGTGCTGCGCCCCTACACCTCCGTGAAGCTGTCCATGCGCATTCCTCCCCGCCTGGACCCCAAGGCCGCCACCCAGGCCCTCAAGCAGACCCTGGAGGCGGATCCGCCCTACGGCGCCAAGGTGACGTTCGAGGGTGAGAAGGCCAGCGCGGGCTGGGACGCGCCGCCGCTCGAGAAGTGGCTGGAGTCCGCCACCCACGAGGCCTCGCGGACCTTCTTCGGCCGGTCCTTCATGGCCATGGGCGAGGGCGGCACCATCCCCTTCATGGAGATGCTCGGCCGCCGCTTCCCCGAGGCCCAGTTCCTCATCACCGGCGTGCTCGGCCCCAACAGCAACGCCCACGGGCCCAACGAGTTCCTGCACATCCCCACCGGCAAGAAGCTCACCTGCTGCGTGGCCAGCGTCATCTCCGCGCATCACTCGCGGTAGTCCGCTCGGCCGCCGGTGCGAGCCCTGGTCCTCCGTGGCCAGGGCTCTCGGTGCCCTCACCCCGTCCCTCTTCCGAGGGGCGAGGGGAGGGATTCACGGTCAGGACTGCGTCGGCTCCGCGCTGCCCTCGGGGCTCGCGGTGCTCTCGGCGGCGGCCTCGGCCGGCGTGGACTCCTCGCCGCCCTCGGTGGACTCGTCGTCCTCCTCCGCCTGCGGCTCCTCGCCCCGCGCCTCCGCCGCCTGCTTCTCCTTCACCTCGTCATCGCTCATGAAGCCGATGGGCTGGTCCTTCCGGTTCAGGAAGCGCACCGCCTTCTTGGAGACGGCGAACATCTGCTCGGCCACCGCCGCGGGCACCAGCGAGTGCTCGATCTGCGCCGGCTCCGGACGCTCCACCACCGCCAGCGTGCCGTCCTCGAGTTGCTTCGCCTGCGCCTCCGTCAGCTCCAGGCGCCGCAGCTTCCCCTTGCGCGTCATGAAGTAGAAGACGGTGGCGCCCACATCCACCGGCACCTGCCCGCCGTGCACCAGCTCGCGCAGCTTCCGGTCGATCTCCACCTGCTTCTTGGACTCCATCCGCTGGGCCGCCTTCGAGCCCGGCAGCGGCGGCAGCTTGGGCACGATGCCGCCCGATGGCTCACCGCCCGGCCGCCCTCCCTGGGGGCGTCCACCCTGGGGCCGGCCGCCCTGGGGACGTCCACCCTGCGGGCGTCCTCCCTGGGGACGTCCACCTTCATGGCCCTCGCGGCGCGGGGGCCTCTCCTCGCGCCCACGCTGGTCGCGCGGCTCACGCTCGTCGCGCTCGCGGCGGGGCGGTCCCTCGCGCCGGGGTGCCTGGGTGGGAGCGGGGCGGGCAACCTTCTGGGCTGTGGTCTCCGCCTTCTTCGCCTGGTCCTCGGAGACCAGGCCGGCCTTCAAGAGCTTGTCACGCAGGTTCTGCATAGATGGCGTTGTATCCCGTACATTGGCGCGCGCAAGCCGTCCCTTGCCGCTCCAGCACTCGCCCCGTAATTTGGGCAACCCCCCCTGCTTGGAGCCGGAGGAGCCGTGACCCGTTTTTCGAAGTTCGCCATCGCCGCCGCCCTGGCGCTCGCCGCCGTGGCCTGCCAGGACCCTGTCGACAAGGCGGCCAAGGCGCGCATTTTCTCTCCCGAGGACCCGCCCAAGGTGGTGGCCTCCGCCGCGGAGAAGCTTCCCCCCGAGGACGTCGCGGACAACCCCCGCGTGGCGCGCCGCATCCTGTCCATGGATGCCGCGGAGGTGACCGAGCGTCTGGGACCGCACGCCTACAAGGCCACCGTCAGCTCCGAGTGGGCCGGAGCCCCGGGCACCGCCCCCGTCAAACTGTCGGAAACCCGCACCTTCCGCGCCGGCCCGGGCGGTGTCAGCGGCGACTTCCATGGTGTGCTGGAGAACAGTCGGGACCAGGGCCTGGAGGTGATGCGCGTGGGGGGCAAGGTGTACGCCCGCAACCGCTACGGCACCTTCCGCCAGCGTCTGCGCGACCGCGGCATGGCCGAGCGCACCCGCTCCGAGCTCACCGGCGCCATCCGGGATATGGACGCGCTCTTCCGCGGACGGATCCACCTGTCGCCCCAGGGCACCGTCACCCACGAGGGCCGCACCGCCTGGCGCTACACCGTGGACCTGGGTCCAGAAGGCAACACTGGCACCACGCCGGCCTCGCTGCCTGGCCTCATCGAGCCCAAGGGCGGCCGGGACGAGACCACGAAGCGCCGCCTGGCCTTCTTCGAGCACCGCACCCCCAAGTCGCTGAGCGGCGAGGTGCTGGTGGACGCCTCCACGTCCGTCGTCCTCAAGGTGCGCCTGGATGGGCGCATCACCGTGCCCGCCAGTGACGCCGGAGGCGCCGCCGAGCTGCGCATGGTGCTGGACTCCGCGCTGAGTGAAATCGGGCAGGACCCCAGGTTGCAGCCGCCGGAGAGCTTCCTGCCGGACGCGGACAAGCCGCAGGGCATCGCGGACGCGCTGGACCGCTTCGGGATTCCCCGCAACAAGCCCGAGGGCGCCGACACCGGTGCCGCCCCCGGTCCCTCGGACGAGCCCGGGGACGATGAGGGGAACTGACGCACCAGGTGTTGTGCGTGAGGCAGGCCGCTACAGGGAGGCAGCGGCCTGTTGGAAGAAAATTTGACCCTCCTCTTGCGATCTCTACAATCCTCGTCGGTTGCGGCCCGGACGCATCCGACATGATCGGATGTTCAGGTGCCCACGAGCAAGGGAGCGGAGATGGAGCGCAAGGTCGGCAGTAGCACGACGGTGACGGCCAAGGAGGTCAAGGCCGCGCTGGAGAAGACGCAGACCCTGACGTCCGAAGAGGACAAGGTCCTGCGCATGCGGCACGGGGCCGGTGCCGCCAGCAAGAGCGCGCCGCTCCCGCGTGCCGCGGGCAACAACGAGGAGCTCGGCGATGAGCTGCTCGTCATCGAGATGCAGCTCATGAAGGCCATGCGCGAGCGCACGGGCCAGGCGAAGTCGGCCAGCAAGCCCAAGGCGACCACGGGCGCCAACGCGACGAAGGACAAGATCGTCCGCGCGCTGCGCAAGAAGAAGTAGTCCCCCGGTCTTCCCCTCCCGGGCTGACGTTTACCGGTCGAGCAGAGCCACGAGGCGGTCACCCGCCTCGGGGAGCGTCAGCCCTTTTCCTGAAATCTCCGTGGCGAGTGCCTCGGCGTCGTCGGTTCCGCCTCGTGCGAAGAGGCCCTGGAGCCAGCGGCCCGCGGTGGGGTTGCGCCACCAGTCCTCGTTGAAGCGCCCGGTGAGGTGCTCCGTGAGCCGCGACTCCAGCGCCCAGGCGCGTAGGTAGCGCGCCACGTAGAGCTGAGGATCCACGTCGAAGAGGAAGAAGCCCGGATGCGCCTCGACGAAGAGCGCGCGCCGCTGGGCCTCCGTGTATTCCTCGGCCCGCTGGGGCGAGGCGCCGTGCGCGTAGAGGGACAGCTCGTAGGCGAGCTTCGCGCTGTGCCGGCGCAGCACCGTGAGCCCCTGGAAGGCCGCCATGCGGGACGCGTCGCGCGCCGTGGCCGAGGGCAGCCGCAGGTAGCGCTTGAGCCACTCCTCCTGCGTGAGGAGCCGCTCGAAGAGGGTGGCGAAGGCCTCCGTCACCGAGGCGTCTCCGAGCCGGCGCAGCTCCAGCGGCAGCTGCTCCGACACGTGCGCGTGGTGCAGCGCGTGGCCGTACTCGTGCAGGAGGCTGCCCAGGGCGTCCATCCCCGCGCGCCGCTGGAAGACGAGGCGCACCTCGTCCGGAATGCGCACCGCGGCGGTGAAGGGACGCGAGGCCTTGCCGGGCCGCTCCTCGTCATCCAGGCGGATGCGGCCCTCGGCGGACGGGTGGAAGCCCCACTCGCCGAGCCACCGGACGACGGCGGGCAACCCGTCCTCTCGCCGGAAGAAGGTGCTCATCCACGGCACCTGGGTTGCGGCCTGGAGGTCGTGCCGGCGCGCATTGCCCGAGGGCAGGGGCCGCAACAGGGGGTCCACCTTCTTGAGGACGTAGCCGAGCACGTCGCGGTAGGCGTCCTCGGTGCGGCGCAGTGTCTGCTCGGCGGCCTCGGCCAGCTTGCTCAGCTCGATGCCGGAGACGTCCTCGCGCAGGGCGACGTAGCTGGGAGCGCGCAGTTGCTCGGCGACGCGGAAGGCGGCGTCGCGGCGGGCTCCGTAGCGGCCCCGGTTGTCCCAGAGGAAGCCGCCCGCGGCGCTCTCGAGCAGGGCGCGCCGGCCGCGGTTGGGCTCATGGGGAAGCTGGCCGAGTGCCTCGCCGAAGGAGAGGAGCCGATCGTCCACGGGGAGGCGGGCGCTGGCCTCCAGCCGGGCCACGGCCTCGGCCTCGGGGGCGGCGAGGGCCTCTTCCACCTGGGTGGCGATGAAGTCGCGCAAGAGGCGCAGGCGGCGCACGCCCAGCGAGTCGCCCTTGGCCTGGGCCTTGGGGACGGTCTCGGTGGCGGCGGCGAAGGCCTCGGGGGAGGAGATCTCGGGCGAGTCCTCGTAGAGCTCGCGCAGGGGGAGCGCCTGGGCGAGGCCGGCGGCATGGCGGTAGTGGAGCGTGGCCAGGTCGGCGAGGAAGTCGTCCAGGTTCGCGCGCAGGGTGGGGAGGGGGCGGTCCATGCGGTGACGGAAGGTAGACACTTCAGTCACGGGGGAAAAGGCCCGAGGCAACCACGGGTGCCGGGGGCGCGATGTTCTCCCCGCTGCGGGTGATGTCGGGTAGAGAACACCGCTCCCCCGCGTGGTGGGCATGCGGGGTCACGAGAGAGGGGAATCAATGTTCAAGCGTGTGTTCTTCAGAGGGTGGGTGCTGGGGCTCGTGGTGCTCGCCGGGTGCGGAGGGTCATCGTCGGGGACCGACCCGCGCGATGGCAACGGCGATGGCGTCATCGATGATAGGGGCACGGACACGAGAGGGGACGCGGGCTCGTCGGAGGGGGCGGCGGTCGAGGTGTCCGATGCGTCCGGGTTCAACTATGGCTCGACCCTCATCGGGACCACGGCCGAGCATCGATTCTTCCTGCACAACCGGGGAACGGGCACGGCGAAGCCGCTGGAGGTGACCCTGACGGGGGCCTCCTTCTCGTTCGTGGGCGGCACCTTCCCGGGCGTCGGGGGCACGTGCGGGAGCGAGCTCGCCGCTGGCGCCTCGTGCCAGGTCGCGGTGGCGTTCACTCCCTCCGAGCGCGCATCCGTGAGTGGAACGCTCAAGGTCCAGGCCGGCAATGGGCTGGTGGATGGTGACATCGTCCGGACGCTCGCTGGGAAGGGGATTGCTCCCGCGCTCGTGGTCGTCGAACCGGCGAGCGTCGACTTCGGAGTCGTGAGCCGCGCCTCGTCGGCGTGGCGCACCGTGACCCTGACGAACACCGGCGATGTGGATGCACTCCAGCTCTCGGCGCGCACGCCTCCGGCGCCCTTCTCCTTCAAGGGCGGATACCAGCCCGGAACGGGGGGCACGTGCTGGATTACCCTGGCGGCCGGAGAGAGCTGCACCCTCGTCCTGGGCTTCTCCCCCGGCGAGGAGGGGTTGGCGAAGACCACGCTGTCGCTCTCGTATGAGGATGGCGTCTCCTTCCGGAGCATGCCGCTCGTCCTCTCCGGTTCGGGCAGGCCCCCCGCGAAACTCTCCATCTCCGGGCCGGAGCCGTTCGACTTCGGCGCCGTCGCCATCGGAACGGTCGCGGAGCACACCTTCACGGTCACCAACACGGGAGGCGAGGACGCTATCAATATCAATGGGAGGTCAGGCCTCGACGAGCCCTACGCCTTCAAGGGCGGGTCGTTTCCTGGCACTGGAGGCACTTGTGCTACCAGGCTCGGGGTCGGCGCGAGCTGCACGATGGTGGTGACCTTCGCACCGGCCCGGGCTGACTCGTTCGGTGCCTACATCACCCTCCTCTACATGGATGCCGCGGGCGGGATGGTTTCGGCATACCGCGAGCTCACCGGTACCGGTGTGAGCCCGCTCGAGCTTCGTTGAGCCCTCCCCGTCGCCCGGGTCCATGGGGGACCCGGTGCGTCTTGCTCTACGGTGCCACCTGGACGTCCACCTGCCGGTGATGCCGGAAGGTGCTGACCAGGGCCGCCGTGGCCGCGAAGCACGCACCGACCCCCAGCGATACCGTGGAGCCATGGCTCGAAGCGGCCCGGAAGATCACCGCGACCAGGGCCGCGCCGCACGTCTGTCCCAGGAGCCGGGCCGTCGCCTGCATGCCGCCCGCGCCGCCGCTCCGGGACTTCGGAGCCGAGCCGAGCATCGAGCGGTTGTTGGGCGACTGGAAGAAGCCGAAGCCCACACCGCAGATGGCCATGCCGCAGATGAGGGCGCCGCTCGGCGCGGTCGCCGGCAGGAGCGCGAGCAGCGTCAAGCCGAGCGACAGGATGACCGACCCCAGGCCGCACAGGACCGCCGCCGAGAAGCGATCCGCCAGCCGTCCGGCGATCGGCGCCATCACGGCGACGGCGACGGGCCAGGGCGTCATCAACAGTCCGGTCTCCACCTGGGTGCGCCCCAGGACGTTCTGGAAGTAGAAGGGGAGGGAGACGAGGGCGAGCATCTGCGCGGAGAAGGAGCAGACGGAGGCCGCCACCGAGAAGGCGAAGGCGGGAATCCGCAGCAGATCAATCGGCACGAGCGGAGTGGTCTTCGAGAGCTGCCGCCGCACCAGCACCACGCCCGTGGTGAGGCCGCCGGCGAGCGCGAGGGCGCCTGGCAGCGGGTGGAGCATCACGCTCTCGACGCCGACGATGAGCAGGCCGAACGTCAGGGCATTGAGCAGCGCGCTGACCAGGTCGAAGGGCTGGCGCGAGGGCTCGGTATGAGGCAGCGCTCTGTGAGCGATGAGCAGGGCGAGGGTCCCCATCGGCAGGTTGACGGCGAACAGCCAGGGCCATGGAGCGGCCGACAGGATGGCCGAGGCGACCGTCGGGCCGACCGCGGAGGAGACCGCGACCACCAAGGCGTTGATGCCAATGGCCCGTCCCAGCAGACGGTTCGGGTAGGTGAAGCGGACGAGGGCGGCGTTGACGCTCATGAGCGCCGCCGCGCCGAAGCCCTGGAGGATGCGTGCGAGCGTCAATGCCACGAGCGAGCCGGACATGGCGCAGGCCAACGAGGCCAGCGTGAACGTCAGCAGGCCGGCCTGGAAGACCCGGCGGTAGCCCACGATGTCTCCCAGCGAGGCGAACGGGAGGAGTGAGCCGACGATGGCGAGCTGGTAGGCGTTGACGACCCAGATGGACGAGGCCGGCGAGGCGTTCAGATCCCTCGCGATGGAGGGCAGTGCGACGTTGGCGATCGCCCCATCCAGGACGGCCATGATGATCCCGAGTGCGATGGCGACGATGGACCAGTACCTGCGCGGCGTTGGCAGACCATCGGACGCTTCCATCTCTTGACCTCCACGGGGCGAACCCATCCGGCCGGAAGTCGTACGCCCGATGTCCTTCCCACGCACCTGGCTCAGGAGCGGGGGCACGCCCCTCTCCCGACCTTTCTTGATGACCTCGATGAAAATTGTTGAGGCCTTGGGTCTGTTCAGGGGGGCAGCCGTGCCGCGCCTCGCAACTCCTCCAGCTCGAGGATTTCGATCTCCCCGTAGGTGAGGCGGACGATGCCCCGGGCCTCCAGGTCCTTGAGGATCTGGTTCGTCGTCTGCCGGGAGATCGACAGCATCATCGCCAGCTGCTCCTGCGACAGGTGGATGATCCGCCGGCCGCGCTCGGGCCCGTCGTCGTAGCCCTCGGCGATCTGCACCAGCCGGCGCGCCAGACGGGTCGCCGAGGGCAGCAGCGACTTGTCCTCCAGCTCGATGAAGGCCAGCCTCAGCTTGTGGCTCATGAGCAGGGCGAGGTCGCGCCAATAACGCGGCTCGTCATGCAGCAGCGCTTCCATCGCCGCCTGGGGAACCTGCAGCACTCGGGTGGGGCCTTCCGCCACCGCGTCGTGGGTGCGCTCCTGGCCGTCGAACAGGGCGATTTCCCCGAACCAGTTCGGCGGCTCGATGAACGTCAGGAGCGCCTCCTTGCCGGCCTCGCTGACGCCGGTGATGCGGATGGCCCCCTCGACGACGCAGTACAGCCCACAGGGGCGATCGCCCCGAGAGAACAGCCGGTGTCCTGGCGCCAGTTGGCGCAGCACGGCCGCCTCCAGTAGCCTGTCGCGCAGCACCTCGGGAATCGCCCGGAACCATCGACCGCTCAGGACACGTTCCCTCCAGTCCTGCACGCGCTCGTCTTTCATGGGTCCTCGCGGTGGGCGCCGTGACTCTGTCGGCCAACCGACAGAGTTCCGATCGGCGTCAGGGCCATCATCGGGATTCAACATGCACAGGGAGAGCATCCATGAAAACGCTTGTTGAGCACCTCACGCAATACGCCACCTATCACCGAGACCGCCGCAACATCGCCACTCACTTCATCGGCATTCCGATGATCACCCTGTCCGTCGCAGTCCTGCTATCCCGGACCGGTTTCGCGGCGTTCGGGCTGTGGTTGTCGCCGGCCGCCGTGGTCAGCCTCGCCGCGGTGGGCTTCTACCTGCGGTTGGATGCCCGCTTCGGGCTGACCATGGCCGCGCTCATGACGCTGAACCTGTGGGCCGGACATGCGTTCGCCGTGCAGGAGACCTCCACCTGGCTGGGCGCTGGCATTGGTCTCTTCGTCGTCGGCTGGGTGTTCCAGTTCGTCGGCCACTACTACGAAGGGCGCAAGCCGGCCTTCGTGGACGACCTGATCGGCTTGCTCGTCGGACCCTTGTTCGTCGTCGCCGAGCTGGGGTTCATGTTGGGATTGCGTAACGAGGTGCGCCAGGCCGTGGAGGCGAAGGCGGGCCCCACCTATATCCGCAACAAGGCGGTTGCCTGAAGCTCCCGCGCAGGGACGGTCAAGCGCGGTCCGAAGGGCTCTGATACGAGGTGGTCACCATGATCGACCACCTGAGCTTCTACGCAACCAACTACCCCGTATCGAAGGCGTTCTATGAGGCGGCGTTCGCGCCCCTGGGCTACAGCCTGGTGCGGGAGATGACCGCCACGTGGGACCCGGAGTTCCCCAGCCGCCGGATGTGCGCCTTCGGCCCTCCCGGCAAGGCCGCCCTCTGGCTCATCGAGGTGAAGGAGCCCGCCTCGCCCCGCCACGTCGCCTTCGTCGCCAAGGACCGGGCGGCCGTGGACGCGTTCCACCGCGCGGCACTGAAGTCCGGCGCGAAGGACAACGGCGCACCCGGCGAGCGGCCTCACTACCACGCCCACTACTACGGCGCCTTCGTGTTCGACCCGGACGGCAACAATGTCGAGGCGGTGTTCCACGGCGCTTCGTGAACAGGGACTTCCACAGGAGCGGCCCGGGTCCAGGCTATCCTGGCCGCCCCATGGGCTCCCGCACGTTCCACGAAGCCATCATCGCCCGGGTGCTCGACCATCTCTGGTCCCGGGTGGAGGAGCCCGTGGACTTCGATGTGCTCGTCGAGCTCACCGGTCTGAGCGAGTTCTCCCTGCACCGGGTATTCCGGGCCCTGGTGGGCGAGTCCATCGAAGCGCACGTGCGCCGGCTGCGTGTCGAGGCGGGCGCCATCCGCCTGCGCTACTCCCGGGCCTCCGTGCTCGATGTGGCACTGGACTCCGGATACGAGAGCCACGAGGGTTTCACCCGCGCCTTCACGCGCCACTTCGGCGTTCCGCCCACCCGCTACCGCCATGCGCACGGCCTTTCATCGGCTCGAGCCTCACCTCTCGACTGGTCCGTCCGGCGCGCCGCCTTCCCGGAGCTCGTGTACGCGGACCACATCGGTCCCTACGCGGAGGTGGGGCGGGCCTTCCAGGCGCTCTTCTCTGGTGTCTCGGCCCACCTGCGAGGCCCTCCGCGCGCCATCCTGGGCCTGAGCTATGACGACCCGGCTGTCACTCCCACCGAGCGCCTGCGCTACCGGGCCGCGCTGCAGCCGGGCTCCTCCGTGCCTGGTCCTCTGCCACAGCCGCTCGGCAGGTACTCGCTTCCGGAGCGCCTCTACGCGGTGACTCGATTCGTGGGCCCCGCTTCGTCCTTCCGGGAGGCATATGACGCACTGGTCGCGGCGGTTGTGCTATCGGACTCGCCGTACCGGATTGGCCGAGCACCCACCGTGGAGATCTACCTGAAGGACGCGAGTGTCACGGGGCTGGATGCGCTGGAGCTCGACCTGATGATGCCCCTGGAGGAGCAGTGAAGCGCCGCACCTTCCGAGCCGAAGTCGCCCATGTGAACCGTCCTCTCGGAGAGGCACTGGCGGCGGAACTGGGCGTGCCACTCGAGGAGGCGGCGCGCCTGGTGGACGTGGGGGCGGTGTATGTGGCCGGGCGCCGGAGCCGGGACGCGCGGACCCGGCTGTCCGCGGGACAGGTGGTGACGGTGGTGCTGGAGGAGGGCGGACAGAGCCCGCTCGCGGCGGCACCGGGCCCGGCGCCCACCCTTCGAATCCTGCACGAGGACGAAGACGTCATCGCGGTGGACAAGCCCGCGGGCATGACGGCGCAGCCCACGGAGGGGAGGGTGGGGGACAGTCTGGCGGACCGGGTGGGCGAGCACCTGAAGCGGACGGCGGGGCTGGTGCACCGGTTGGATCGAGAGACCTCCGGGGTGACGGTGTTTGGGAAGACGCCCGAGGCGACGACCGCGTTGGCGGAGGAGTTCCGCGAGGGGCGGGCCCGCAAGCGCTACCTGGCGGCGGTGGGGCCGGTGGCGCTGCCGCCACAGGGCACCATCGACCTGCCGCTGTCGAAGGATCCATCCCGGCCGGGCCGCTGGCGTGCGACCCGTGCGGCCAATGGCATCCCCGCGTTCACGGAGTACCGCGTGCTGCACGCGGGGAAGGATTTCTGTCTGGTGGAGCTGTTGCCCCAGACGGGGCGGACGCACCAGTTGCGTGCGCACCTGACGGCGCTGGGCGCTCCCATTCTCGGAGACAAGCGTTACGCGGGGGCGGCGCAGGCGGGAGGCATTCCGGCTCCTCGGTGCCTGCTGCACGCGCAAGCACTGGAGCTGGGCCACCCGCGCACGGGCGCACCGGTGCGGTTCGAGGCCCCCGTACCCGAGGACCTCGCGCGTTTCTTCGCGGCAGCGGGCATCCAGGCTCCCTCGGGGCCCATCCGGCCCCTGGAGCCTCCGGCCTGAGGGATCAGTTCACGCCCACCGCGCTCCAGCTCTCCTTCACCTTGTTCACCTCCGCCGAGTTGGCCCCGTACAGGTCCGTGGCGGCGTTGATGGTGGCCTGGCGGGCCTGAGCAAACGTGGTCTGCGGCGTCATGTAGTGGGCCAGGGCGCGGTAGTAGATCTTCAGGCCCTTCTCCATCCCGACGCCGCCGTCCACCTTCTCGCCCGACGTGCGGTTGGTGCCGCCGTTGGCCAGCAGGTAGAAGGCGTTGTTGGCGATGCCGCTGGAGCCGTGCACCTCCTTCTGCTTCGGGTAGTCCTTGTAGTTGTCGACGGAGTAGCCGTCCTTCGTCGGGTCATCCATGTAGCGCAGCGCGTCTCCGTTGCCGTTGGCCGGCGTCCACGCGTCCTCGCCCATCTTCCAGTCGAACTGGACCGCCGAGTTCTTTTGCGAGGCGTACCACTCCACGCCCGTGCCGAAGATGTCGCTCATCGCTTCGTTGAGGCCACCGGACTCCCCCTCGTAGACGAGGCCCGCGGTGCGCTCGGTCAGGCCGTGGGAGATTTCGTGTCCGGCGATGTCCAGCGTGGTCAGCGGGCCGGCGTCCTTCCCGTCGCCATCGCCGTAGTTCATCTTCGTGCCGTCCCAGTAGGCGTTGACGAAGTTCTTGTCGAGGTGCACGTACGAGACGAGCTTCTCGCCCTTGTCGTCCAGCGAGTTGCGGCCGAGCACCTCCTTGTACATGTCGTATGTCATCTCGGCGCCGTAGTGCGCGTCCACCGCGGCCTTGCTGCGCGCGTCGTCCGACGCCTCGCCCCACACGTCGTTCTTGTCCGTGAAGCCCGTCTGGCCGCTGGCCTCCGTCTTGTTCTTCGCGTCGTACGTCACGATGCCGTTGCCGCGGCTCTTGTCCTCCAGGCTGTAGGTGCTGTTGGTGTTCTTCGTGGTGGAGAGGTCCACCTTGCCGCTGTACATCGTGGTGTCGTCCGCCTTGCCCGTGGCGGGAGTGCCCGGCGTCGTCGGCGTGGTGGGAGTGGTCGGCGTGGAGGCGCTCGCTCCGGCGCCGGGCTTGCCGGCCCGGGGCAGCTCGATGCCGCCCATCTGGTCGAAGCTCTTGAGCAGCTCGCCGCTGTTGGCGTCGACGAAGTAGTTCATCCGCCGCGGGCGCTTGTCACCCTCGAGGTCCTGGGTGTTGGTGAGCTGCACGTGGTAGGCGGCGTGGTAGCTGCCGTCCTTGCCTTGCACGATGACGCGCTCGGAGGTGGGCGGGCGATCCGCGTCTGTCTTCCCGGCGAACTCCTTCTGGGCGATCGCCAGCGCGTCCTGGCCCGACAGCTTCACCGGATCCTTCCCCAGCCCGGCCGGAATCTTCGACAGCTCGCCCGTCAGGCTCGCCACCTTGCCGTCCTTGTCCAGGTGGGAGATGAGCTGCTCGCCAAAGACTTTCACGCCCTCGTGCTGGCGGTCCATCCGCACGTGCGTCATGCCCAGGTCATCCTTCTCCACCGAGCGGGGCGCGACGGACTGCGAGGCGCTCGGGCCGGGCACGATGCCGCGGTTGCCGGTGCTCGACTGCTTCTGCAGATAGTCCAGCGACGTCTGGATGGCGCTCTGCGCCTCCTTGCTGCTCAGCGACAGGGGACCGGTGCTCGGGGCCCGCGGGGTCGTGAGCGTCACCGGGTTCCTCGCGGCCGGCGTGAAGCTCGAGCCCGACTCGAAGCCCGAGGCGGCTCGGGCCTGGCCCTTCGGCGCGGACACCGCGGTCTCCTTGGCCGCGGGCGACGTGGGGGCAACGGGCGACTTCGGGAGGCGGTTGTTGATCTGCATGGCTGCTGCTTTCTGTTCTGGGTGGGCTTCACCCACCGCGGTGTCTGATGTGCGTGCTATGGAGCATGTTGTGTGCCACGCACCGCGTCATGAGGCCTGAGAGCGGAAACCTTCAATTCCACTGGGTCGATCCGCTCGCCGGCCCAGCCTGTCAGGAGATTGTCGCCATGAGATTCGGGCGGGTTGCGGCTCGGGCTGGTGTCTCCGCCTGGTGACAAGAGTCACCACCTGGTGACAACCGTCACCACCACCGCAGGGCCGGCCCGAGGAAAAGCGAAAGGGGCACACCGGATGTCCGGCGTGCCCCTCGGAGGCGTCGCGTCCCTACTCGGGGAGGCCTATCCGTCCCGGTCCTCGAGCCCGTGCTTGCGCAGCAGCTTGCGCAGGTAGACGCGGTCGATGCCGGCCTCGCGCGAGGCCCGGGAGATGTTGCCCTCGCAGCGCTCGAGCAGGCCCTTGAGGTAGTCGCGCTCGAAGCCCTCGATGAGCCGCTCCTTGGCTTCCTTGAAGGGCAGCTCCAGCTCGAGCGTCGCGGATCCGGTGCGCAGCTCCTCGCCGGGGAGGGGAGCCAGCTCCGGCAGGGCCTCCTCGCCCAGGTTCACCACCTGCTCCACCACGTTGCGCAGCTCGCGCACATTGCCCGGCCACGGGTACTGGGCGAGCAGTGCCCTCGTCTGGTCCGACAGCGCGCTGGGCGGCCGGCCCATGCGCTCCAGCACCGTGTCGATGAGCAGGGGGATGTCGTCGGGCCGCTCGCGCAGGGGCGGCAGCGTGACGCGCAGCACCGCGAGCCGGTGGAACAAGTCCCGGCGGAACTTCCCCGCCTTCACCGCGCCCTCCAGGTCCACGTGCGTCGCCGCCACCACCCGCATGTCCACGGTGCGGTAGTCGTTGGCGCCCACCCGCTTCACCTGCCGGCGCTCCAGCACTCGCAGCAGCCTGGGCTGGAGATCCAACGGCAGCTCGCCCACCTCGTCGAGGAAGACGGTGCCGCCGTTGGCCCGCTCGAAGGCTCCGGCGCGATCGCTCTGGGCGCCCGTGAAGGCTCCCTTCACATGGCCGAAGAGCTCCGACTCGATGAGCGAGGGGGCGATGCCCGCCAGGTCCACGATGACGAAGGGCCCCTTGCGCCGTGCGCTCTCCTGGTGGAGCGCCTCGGCGCACAACTCCTTACCCGTGCCCGTCTCGCCCTGGATGAGCACGTCCGAGCCGCCCGGCGCCATGCGCTCCAGCAGGGTGAAGACCTCGCGCATCTTGCGGCTGGTGCCCACCAGGGAGCCGAAGTGGTCCCTCGAGGAGAGCAGAAGCGAGCGCTCCCGGGTGTCCTCGGGCACCAGCTTGAGCTCGGTGGTGCCCAGGGTGACGACGCTGCCCGCGCGCAGCTCCAGTTCGGAGAAGCGCAGCCCCTCGCAGAAGGAGCCGTTGCGCGAGTCCAGGTCCGTGGCCAGCACATGGTCCTCGTGGACCTCCAGCTTCAGGTGCTGGCGCGAGATGGTCTTGTCCTCCAGGACGATGTCGCACGTGGGAGCTTTGCCCACCGTGTACTCGCCTTGCTCGAGCGAATAGCTGCGTCCGGCCTCGGCACCCGACAACACCAGCAGCTTCAACCGCACCCGGCCGGGACCCGATCGCTGCAGGGTCGCTGTCGCGGCCGTATTCTCTTCGTCATCGCGCAACGCCACGCGTTGGACGCTACCACGCTCGTCGGCCGCGTGGGACTCGTTGGATGGGAGCGGTTTCATCTGTGGGCCGGGCGGCGGGTGGGACGCGGGGGGCGGGCGGTGCGGTGCTCGGGTTCCTTCGGGAGGGACTGGAGCCAGGAGTCCACCTCGGCCACGCGCGGGGACAGCCCGGCCTGGGTGAAGCGCTCGCGGGCCGTGGCCGCCTCGGTGCGTGCCTCGGGCTGCTGTCCGGACTCCCAGAGGGCACGGGCCAGGGCGAAGCCCGAGTCCGCCAGCACCTCGGGCGGCACCGAGGCGAAGGAGACGGCCTGGCGCAGTGGCTCGATGGACTCGCGTGCCCGCCCCAGCCCCAGCAGCGCCTGTCCCACCCCGTCATAGGAGTACTGGAGCTGCTCGTCGTCGGGGGGCAGCGCCTGGCGCTTGGCCTCGAGCGCCTTCTGATACACCTTCAGCGCCTCGTCGTAACGCTTGAGCGCCAGCAGGCACATGCCCACTTCGTCCTGGGCCTCGGCGAGCTGGGGGCTGTCCTCGCCGAAGGTGACCTCGCGGATGTGGGCCGTCGCGCGAGCGTGCTCCAGGGCCCGTTCGGGCTGGCCCATCTCCCGCAGGAGCCCGGCGAGCAGACCGTGGCGCCGCGCCATGTCCGGGTGCAGCGCGCCCACGGACGCCTCCGTCTGTTTCAGCGCCTCCTCCAACATCTCCACCGCCAGCGGGCGCTCGCCCATGTCCAGCAGCACGCGGCCCAGCAGGAAGGTGGTGCGCGCCCGTTTCGGATGGCCCGGAGGCAGTGCCTTCGCCTGGAGCGCCCGCGCCTGCTCCAGCAGCGTGCGAGCTTCCGGGTAGTGCTCCTGGGAGATGGCCAGGTTGGCCCGGTTCACCAGCACCTCGGCCTCCAGTGCCGGCTCGCCGCCCAGGCGTTGCAGCGTGGCCTGCGCCAGCCCGCTCCAGCCCTCTGCCTGGCCGAAGTGCTTCTGCCCGTCCTCCACGAAGAGCAGCTTGTTGAAGATGGACACCTTCAGCTTGTCCGCCCGTCCCGCCTCGGCGTCGTAGACTGCCTGCGAGAGCAGCCGCGACGCCTCGGCGGACTCGCCGAGCTGCTCCTGGAGCCAGCCCAGGTGCTGGCGCAGCTCGGCCATCAGCGGCAGGTGGCCGGTGGCCAGCACGGGCGCCTCGAGCTGGCGCGCCTTCTCCATCGCCGCCTTGTAGAGGCCGGCGTCCACCATCACCTTCACCTCGGCGAGCCGTCCCTCGAGCCGCTCGATGTCGGCGCGTTTGGCCGGGTCCGACGGCAGCCGCTGCTGCTCGGAGAGCGACTCCACGTCCGCGCAGTCCTGCAACGAGGGCAGCGCGAGCGCCGTGTCCAGCGCCTTCTCCACCACCGTCCCGTTCGCCTCGGCCATCAGCTCCACCGCCGCCGCCAGGTCCTTGCGCCGCCGCTCCAGGCACACCACGCGCCGGGACAGCAGCTCGTCGGTCTGCACCCCCTGCACGCGTGTGGCCTCGCACGCCTCGGTGCGCTGCCGCGTCCAACCGGCCGCGTAGTCCTCCAGCACCTGGGTGACGCGCGAGGCCGTCTCCTGGGCGAAGGGCTTCTTCGTGGCGAGGAAGGCCGCCTCCAGCTTCCCTCGCGCCGCCGGCCCCCACACCTCGGCCATCAGCTCCCGGGCGCCCGCGCAGACCTGGGACTGCTGGTAAAGCGCCCCGCCCACCACCGCCAGTCCTGCCGCCGCGGTGCTCGCCGCCACCACCCACCGCCGCCGCTTCACGCGGCGCTGCTCCTGAGACAGCGCCTCCAGCAGCGCCTTCATCGAGGGGAAGCGCGCCCCGGGCTCGAGCGCCAGCCCGCGCATCAGCGCCTGGCGCACCCACGCGGGCACCTTCTTGTCCTTCGGCGGCTCCAGGATGATGTCCCCGGGCCCATCCTTCTGCTCTGGCTCCAGGGGCGCGGTGCGGCGGGCTTGCTTCCGCGACTGCGTGATTGCGAACGCCCTCAGTTTCGCGGACTCGAAGGCACGCTTGCGGTAGAGGCCCCAGTAGAGCGCCGCGCAGAAGCTGAACTGGTCCGAGCGCGCATCCAACTCACCTCCCCGGAACTGCTCCGGTGACATGTAGTTGGGCGTGCCCATCACCACCCCGTCCTGGGTGATGGTGGTCTCCAACATCCGGCGCTCGGGCGGCAGCAGCTGTTGGGCCTCCTCGGACAGGGGCTCTTCCTCGGG
Source organism: Vitiosangium sp. GDMCC 1.1324 (assembly GCF_003044305.1). GTDB lineage: Bacteria > Myxococcota > Myxococcia > Myxococcales > Myxococcaceae > Archangium. The sequence goes on from NZ_PZOX01000015.1 coordinate 204,253, forward strand.
CGAGGCTCCCACCTGGCGGGCCAGGCCGAAGTCGGTGACGTAGACGCGGCCGGCGCGGCTCACCAGCACGTTGGAGGGCTTGAAGTCGCGGTGCACCAGCCCCGCCTCGTGGGCCGCCATCAGCCCCCGTCCCGCGTCGAGGAAGCGCTCCAGCACCTCGCGCCAGGAGTGCTCCTCCTCCAACCACGCGCTCAGCGTCCCCCCATCCGACAGCTCCATGGCGAGGAACACCTGCGCGCCCCACAGGCCCACGTCGAAGATGGGGATGACGTTGGGATGGGACACCCGCGCCATGGCCTGCGCCTCGCGCAGCAGCCGTGCCCGCGCGGTCTCCGCGGCCATCGGGTCCTCGTCCGGATGCAGCAGCTTGAGCGCTACCTTGCGATCCAGGTCGGGGTCATACGCCGCGTACACCACGCCCATGCCGCCTTCGCCCAGCCGTTTGAGTAGCAGGTAGCGCCCCACCTGAGAGATGGGCGGCAGGTCATCCGGATCCACGATCCGGGTGGATCGGCCGGTGTCCGGCGCGGGCTCGTGCGAGCCTCTTCCCCTACCTCGGCTCCTTGGCTCTCTCATGACGATGCACCTGATTCAAACGGCGAGCCGCTCGAAGTTGGGGGTCCCTCCGGGATTTCGAGGATTCCACCGATGGCGTCTATACGCAAAGCATGACGTGGGGTGCAACTTGAGGCGACCCGCGCCGACGGGTAGGTCCGTGCCGCGCGCTTCCATGTCCGTGATTGCCGAGGGCGCGGGCCGGGGATGGCTCGAAGAATGCAGTAGCGCCCGGCCATGGACGCTCATCTTCCAATCCCAAATGGTGGGAGTCTTTCCTGCCTTCCAATAAACACGGAAGTCCGGAATTACGGCGACTGCCCGTTCGGGGTGGATTTCTGGACCCGGCAAGGACATAAGTGCGCGCGCATGGAATCAGGGAATCGCCTCGCGGGCAGACAGTCTGGCCAGGCGGCGGTGGAGGCGGCGCTCACGCTGCCCTTGTCGATCTTCCTCATTCTGGGAACGCTCCAGCTCTTCCTGCTGCTGCAGGCGCGGGTGCTGACCGAGTACGCGGCGTTCCGAGCTGTACGCACGGGGAGTGTCAAACATGGTGACTGCGAGGCGATGACCCACGCGGCCATTGCGGCGCTGCTGCCCACCTTCGCCCGGACAGACTCTCCGATGGCGCTGGGAACGGCCTTCCGCACCCACCGTGACAATTACTATCACCCAAAGCAAGACACGGGACATACCGGCACCATTGTATGGATTGCCCGGGAGCGCCCGCTGCGCGGCACGGTCTCCGTGAACGAGGAAGAGGCCTTCGATGACGTGAACCGCTACGCGGGTGCGCAGGACGTGGTGCGGTTGGAGGCGCGGCTCATCTTCTGGTTCCCCATGCGCATTCCCTTCGCCAACTGGGTCCTGGGGCGGATGTTCCTGGCCCACCTGGGCTTGCGTGAATACTCCTCGGTGGATCCGCTCCAGCCGGCGCACCAGGCGCGCTGGACCGGACAGTCGTCCGTGCCGCTCGATGTGTCCATCCGGGAGGAGCTGCTCGCACGCGCCCAGCGCCGGGAGTACGCCTTCCCGCTCCAGGCCACCTACGCCATGCGGATGATGACGCCCGCGCGTCTGCGCTACTTCCGGACGCAGAACTGTCCCCTCACTCCGGAGGGCCTATGAGCTCCCCCCACCTCCGCCGCGGCCAGTCGCTGGTGCTCTTCAGCCTGACGATGATGCTGGTGACATTGATGGTCTGCCTCACGCTGTCGTTCTCCATGAAGGTGCGCGAGAAGATGGAGACACAGAGCGTGGCGGACCTGGCTGCCTACAGCAGCGCGGTGGCCACGGCGCGCACCTTCAACAGCATCGCCCTCATGCGCCGCGCCACAACGGGTCACATGGTGGCCATTTCCGGGGTGATGAGCCTCATCAGCTGGACCAGCATGATGCGCGCGAACGTCAATGCCGCGCGCATGGCCGCTCGGGGTTGCCCCAGGGCCGCCGCCGCCCTGGAAGCGCTGGACGTGCAGAACGCGGAGATCGAGCAGCAGTGGCACAAGCTGGATGCCGAGGCCGGCGTGCAAGCCTTCAACATCCAGATCCTCGCGTTCTATCTGGCCGTCATGCAGGGAAAGATGTTCGAGCAGCTGCAGGAGAGCGTCTCGGGAGGGGAGGAGTCGTTCACCGCGAAGCTGGCGACGCTGGCGAGCGAAGGCAGCCGCTACCCGCACGAGCTGCACGCGGGGCCCACGCCGGTCTCCGTGGGCGAACTGGTGCATGCCACCAGCGCGGGCGACGACCACGCGATGGACATGGCCATGGCCAGCCGGGGCTACGAGTTCATCACCCGCCGCCAGGGAATGCCGGCCCTCACGGGTCCCCGGGGCATCCTGGGGGCACTGGCCGCGGCGGGGGGCAGCATGCGCATCACCAATGGGGGCGGCAGCGCCTATTGGGGCTCGGCTCTCGGGCACGGCGGACGGGCGGACAAGACCTGGTTCACCTGGGCCGAGGACCATGCCCAAGTGGAGATCCTCTTCCCCGGCTGCGTGCCCTTCCGCGTGGGGGCCACCGCGGGCGTGAAGGCCACTGACCAACAGGACACGAGCGACAACCATTGGTGGACGCCCGCCAGCGCGCAGATCGGCAACGAGGACCCGGGTATGGAGAAGCAATACCGGCACACGATGCTGCCCTGCTTCCCGCGGGAGTACTGCCCGAACACCTTCGTTGGGGGCATGGCGTTCAACACGACCGACCGCACGGCCGACAACCTCTGGGCCCAGCCGAAGCTCTTCGCGCTCGCCCAGCGGGACTACAAGGAGCGCGGGACGCTGGGCGATCCCTGGAACCTCTTCTTCCGCTTCCACTTCACCTCCGCCCGGAGCAGCACGTTCGACAACCGGGGCCTGCACCTGGCGGATGGCACGGACATCAGCGTGCAGTCCGCGCTCGCCACGGGGCTGGCCTACTACCACCGGCGCGGACGTTGGAATGAGCCGCCCAACCTCTGGAACCCCTTCTGGCGCGCCACCCTCGTGGCCTCGGACATCGACGCCGGGGGCGACCTGAGGCGCGGCGGCACCGATATCCCAGACACAGTGGGAGGCAGCGCCGCCGAGGCCTACCGGCAGCTCATCCTCGCTGGTTACAGGGGGGTGCACTGATGGGCACGTTTCAGCGAGCCCCCCGGGGCCAGTCCACGTTGGAGCTGGCGTTGAGCCTGCTCGTCTTCATCACCGTGGTGATGTTTGGCATTCATTTCTCCGAGGTAGGCTACCTGTCGGTCAAGGTGCACGAGGCGGCGGTCTCTCCGCTCTGGGACAGCACAGCGTTTCGGGTGCATCGGATGCGGGGGCGGGAGGACTCCGTCGGCGACTTCGGCGCCTTCCCCTCCATCGCGCCCCGGGTGATGGCCAATGCCAACGCGCGCTACCGCGACTTCGACGGACGCAGCTCCACCGGAGGCGACCGCGCTCACATCACCCAGGTCTTCACCCGGGTGGATGAGCTGCGGGTGCGGTGCTCCCGGGAAGATCGGGTGGCTTTCGATCTCCCCCGGGGTCAGCGTCCCGCCCTGCGCTCACCCGAGCCCGGCACCTGGGGCACCTACCCGCCGCAAAACGTGGGGAACGCCACGGACAGCGTGCTCGATGGTGTCTATGAAAACCTGGGCGGCATCAGCTGCGCCGCGGAGGCCCACCTCGAGGCGCTGCCCACGTTGCCCTCGCGATTCCTCGAGGGGAAGGACGGGTTCTTCAAGGAGCGGCACGCCGTCCGGCTGGAGATGAAGGTGTGCTCGGTGGGCCGGCCCGTGGGGGGCCAGTGCAGAGGGGAGTACGGCATCCTCCTCGGAGACTTCGGTTTCTCCGACCCCGAGGTGAGCCGGCATTGCCCCCTTCAGCCCGAGCAGCCGGACACGCCCTGCGCCGAGAACCCGGCTTTCTATTACGCGGCGAAGAAGGTGTATGACAACAACAAGCGCTCCGCCGGCCGCAAAGCCTCTCAATTCGCCCGGTTCTTCGTCGGGACGAGCCCCATCGATGAGAGCGGTTTCTTCATGAGCTATCGCGGCGAGGAGGACGACTACATCGAGCGGGACACCCCGCGCGGCGAGTCCCAGGATGAGAGGGATCGGCCGCGAAACACGGGTGGCATCGACCACAAACCGACGGCCGTGCGCCGTCCGTCCAACATCTGCTTCCTGGGGTTGTCGCAATGTTGAGCTGCCTGCTCGTGCTCGAGTTGTTGATGGCGGCCCCTCCGGCGGAGGCGGCCCCGGATCCCTTTCACTGGAAGGTGCTAGGACTGGTGTCCTCGGTGGACGTATCCGACCGGATGAACGTGGGAGGCATTCCCATCCGCTTCCAGGTCTACACCTCGCGGGAGAAGGTGGAGCGCCTCATCCAATACTTCGCCACCGCTTTCGACGAGGCCGGCTTCTACATCCAGCGCCAACAGCCCCGGTTGTCCGCCGAGCCCCAACTCACCGCGCTGGATACGCGGACCTTCACCTCGTACACCGTCATCCTCCGTCCTCAGCCCGGAAGGCTCACGGAGGTGGTGCTCGGCGAGGCGAAGCTGGGCGAGCTGCAACCGGTCGGGTCCTCCAGCCTCCTGCCTGTGTTCCCCGGGGCGGCGAATGCCCTCCAGGGGAACTTCGAGGGAGCGCAAACGCTCACCTATCAGGTGGCGGCGAAGGAGCTCCAGGTGCGGGCCTGGTACCGCGAGCAGCTCACCCACGCCGGCTACAAGGAGGAGTCGCCCGGGCTCTTCCGCCGGGGGGAGCAGGAGCTTCAGTTGTCCCTCTCCTCGGGGAAGGGAGGGCTCCAGGTCGTCCTCTTCCTCAAGACGGCGGGAGAGCCCCCGCCCCTGGCGCCCTCGCCCTGACTCCCGTGGGGCGTCACTTCTCCGGGGCGGGGTGGTAGGGAATCTCCAGGGTGAAGGTGGCTCCCTGTCCCTTTCCGGCGCTCTGGACGTTCAGCGAGCCACCCAATTCCTGGGCCGCCAGGGAGCTGGAGTGCAGGCCGAAGCCGTGGCCCTCCTCTCGCGTGGTGAAGCCATACTGGAAGATGCGGGTGAGCATCTCCGGCGCGATGCCCATGCCGTTGTCATGGATTTCGATGCGGATGTAGTTGGGGGAAGGCTGCTCCAGCTTCACGTCCAGAACCCGCTCGGCCGGGGGCACATCATCCATGGCGTATTTGGCATTGCTGACCAGGTTGACGAGGATCATCAGCAGCTTGTGCTTGTCGGTCAGCAGGGGGGGTAGGTGGGCCAGGTTGCGCACCACCTTCACCTGGTGCCGGGCGAGCCCGGCCGCGTTGATGCGCAGCGAGTCTTCCAGCAGCTCCTCCAGGACGACCGGCTCGTGCAGCCGGGGAGTCCGGGCGTAGTTCTGCTGCACCTTCACGATGTCGCCGATGTGCTCGGTGTAGCGGCCCACGTCATCGAGCAGGATGTCGATCTCATGGCGCTCGTCGAGCAGGTTCTGCCCCAGCTTGCTCAGGAAGGGCATCAGGTGCCGCCCGCGCTCGTCCTGGGTGAGGAAGATCGGGAGGTCGTCCTGGCGCTCCTGGAGCATGTTCGCCACCCGGCCCACGTGCTCGAGCCGCATCCCGTTCATCCGCTCCTTGGCCACCTGGGCTGAGGTGTAGACGCTGTTGAGGACATTGCCCACGTTGTGCAGCACGTTGGTGGCGATCTCCGCCATGCCCGCCTGCCGCGCCGTCTTCACCAGCTGTGAATGGACTTCCTTGAGCTCGCGGGTGCGCTCCTCGACCCGCTGCTCCAGTCCTTCATTGGCCTGCCGCAGCTCCTCCTCGCGCCGCTGGATCTGGTCCGCCATGAGCCGGAAGGACCGGGCGAGCTGCCCCAGCTCGTCCTCGCGGGAGGTGCTCAGCGCGACCTTGAAGTCACCGGCGCTCACCCGATCCGTGGCCTCGGTGAGGGAGATCAGCGGGCGGGAGATGTGCTGCTGGAGCACCCAGTACATGATGACCAGTTCCAGGAGCAGGGACAGCACGCCGAGCAGCAGGACGTAGCGCGCCGCGAGGATGGCGGGCTGCGACACCACGCTCCCGGGCAACACCGTGACGAAGTTCCATCCGGGGCCCTTCAGCCGTGCCACGGCGATGTACTCGCCGTATTCGGGGAGCTCCAGAACGGTCTCGTTGGGCAGGCGCGCCTTCACCCGTTCGATGATGCTCCGCAGGTGCTTCTGCTGTTGCTCGGAGCCGAGCTGCAAGGTGCTGCCCTGCACCTTCAGATCGGGATGGGCGATGAGCGCACCGTCATCCCGGAAGATGACGTTGTACGCACCGGGCAGGTGGTCGCTGATGGTGCGAGTCATCAACTCATCGAGGAGGACATCATGGCTGAGCGACGCGACATGGCGGCCGTCCATGTCCAGCGGAGTGGTGATGGTGGTCATCCACTGCGTGCTGATGTCTTCTTTGTAGACGCTGGACCAGGCCGTCTGCCGGCTCGGGTTCTTCTCGGGCACGCTGATCTGGAAATACTCCCAGTCGAGGAGCATGAAGTCGGGCGCGGTTTCCAGACAATAGTTGGGTTTCCCGGGCCAGTAGGAGATGACAGGCCCCTCGGGAAGCGTGAAGAAGGTGTCCTTGAATCGCGTCAGGAAGGCGGGCCCGTACTGGTTGATGATGTCATACGAGGCGAGGATCCGGCGGCGCAGATCGTCATCGAGCGGGACGTTCCTGGCGACGAAGACGCCGGGCCTCTTCGTGCCGTCGAAGCTCTCGGGACGGTTGCGGACCGAGCCGTCGGGCATCCGGACGAAGAGGCTGTCGAAACGGGCGCTCACGTCCTCCTTCTGGAGGGCGCGGATCCTCTCCTCCAGGGCCTTCTTCATGAGCGCGTGATTGTCCTCCGCCAACACGAAGAGGGCCTGCTCACGCTGGCTGCGCTCGGAGACGTGCTGCTTCAGTTGCTGGAGGGCCTCGCCGCGCAGGGTGCGCAGCATGTGGAGGTAGCTGAAGATGGTGGAGACGGTGATGATGACCGCGATGCGCACCCCCATCTTGAGGAGCGTGGTTCGGGCGAGTGGGGCCTTGGGTCGGGAAGATGGCTGCATGGTGATTCGTGGCCCTGCTTCGCCGGTTGGCGGATATACATGTCAGGCATTGTCTGCGTACCCGGAGTCCATTCAAGGGAGGGCCATGGGTCCGGGAAACAGGAGGACCGTCGCGAGAATTCCTTTCGCCCTGGAGTCTCTCCGGTGGAGCATGCAAGGAATTGCCTGCCAGGTGGCCTGTCTCTCGGGTGAGAGGCTTTGCGAAGGGAGTCACGCCGCGCAGGTGAAGTGCACGCCTTCGGTCCAGCCGAGCGCGGTGAGGGCTCCGCGGATCTCGTCGCGGATGCCTCGCACTCCCACCGCCGCCACCAGGTGTGTGTTCTCGGGCGGCGCTCCGAGTGACTCCGGTGGATCCACCGGTATCCCGTGGATGCGCGTGCCCACCTTGCGAGGGTGCACGTCGATGAAGCGCTCCACGAGCGCTCCCTCCGCGAGCAGGAAGCGCGTGAGGATGAGCCCTCCCGGTCCCGTCCCCCATACCGTCAGCGGACGCCCCGCCACCTCGCGGCTGCGCGCCAGATAGCGCGCCTTCACCCAGATGAAGCGTTTGTGCGCGTACCTCGGGTCCGTCCGCGTCAGCCGCTCCGAGCTGTCCCGCCAGCGCAACAGCACCTCCGGCAGGTTGCGCATCCGGTGGCCCCTGTCGATGAGCTTCAACCAGAGGTCATAGTCCTCCGGGAAGTCGCCGTGCTCCCATCCTCCAACTGCCACCACTGCCTTCCGTCGCAGGCACACCGAGGGGTGGCAGATGGGGCTCTCCACGAAGCGCTCCCGGTGGAGCCGCTCGGAGGTGGTCAGGCCGTTGAGCCACGCAGCGTAGTCCCTCATCGAGGGGCTCACCGGCTGGTCCTCGCGGAACAGCTCCACGCCCGTGCCCACTCCGCCCAGGCCCGGGTCCTCCTCCAGCGCGGCGACGCTCGCCTCCAGGCGCCGGGGCAGCGCCTCGTCATCCGCGTCCATGCGCGCCACGTAGGGGGAGGTGGCATGCGCGAGCGCCAGGTTGAGCGCGGCGACCAGACCCCGGCCTTCCCCCTCGAGCATCTCCACCCGGCTGTCCCGCGCCGCCAGCCCCTCGAGCACCTTGCGCGTACCGTCCGTGGAGCCGTCATCCACCGCCAGCACCCGGATTTCACGCAGCGTGCCTTCGAGCAGGCTCTCCACGGCGCGCGCCACGGTGCGCTCGGCATTTCGGGCGGGCAACAGGACGGTGACGACCGGAGGCGGCATCATGTGTAGACTGCCGCACCCATGGGTGGCGTGAGAAACGGCAAGGACGCCGGTTCGTCGGAGTCTGCCGACACGCGCCAGCGCTCGCCCGCTGGCCTGCCCTCGACCAGGGAGGGCACTGATGTGCCCGATCTCGTGGAGCGGCACCGTCAGCGCGCCACCCGCCTGCTCAACGAGGGACAGGCCGCCCGGGCCTTCGGTGAGCTCGTGCGGGCCAGCCGTGCCCTGCCCATGACGCCGCGTCTGGCCTCGGCGCTCGTCACCTTCTCGCTGCGCGCCGGCACCGAGGCGGCCGCCATCGCGCTGCTCTCGTCCTCGCTCGGTAATACCCGGGGCGACACCCGCCGCGCCGTGCGGCTTCAGCTCGCTCGCGTGCTGCGCCGGGTGAATCAGCTCCCCCGCGCCGTCGAGGCGCTCCAGGCGCTCGTCGACGAGGCCCCCGGAGATCGCCGCGCCCGCCGGCTTCTGGATGTCCTCTTCCGCCGCATCTCCGGCGAGGAGATCACTCCTCAGGACTCCTCCGAATCCCTGGCCTCCGCGTCCCCCGTGCCCCAGGCCGAGGAGGGCTCCGGGGTGTTCCCCATCGTGCAGGGCGAGGCGCTCGAGGACGTGCCGGAGCCGGTGCGCCAGGACGCCAGCGCCGCCGAGGATTTGGCTCACCGGAGCGAGACCGTGGAGTTCTCCGCACCCTGGCTGGAAGACGAGCACACGGTGGAGGTCTCGGGGCCTCCGGATGCGCGGTTCGTTCCGCGTTCGCCCCCGCCCGAGGCCAAGGCCAAGGCCCTCGAGGGGCCCGCGGACGATCGGCACGGCACCCTTCTCGAGATGCCCGCGCCCGGGGCCAAGGCCCCCGAGGAGCCCGCGGACGATCGGCACGGCACCCTTCTCGAGATGCCCGCTCCGTGGTTGCAGGACGAGGCCACCTCCGAGGCGTCCGATCTGCCCTTCGCGCTCGCCCAGTCGCCCACGTCCGCTCCACGGGACGACTCCGCCGGGGATGCCTCCAGCCACCGGCGCACGACGGTCGATGTCACTCCCTACCTTCCGGAGGAAGAGGAGACCTCCACCGAGCCGCCCGTGTCCCGGCTCGAGTCCCCACTCATCCCGCTGCCGGCCGGGCTCAAGACGGATGCCCCCATTCCCTGGGGCGGCGACGAGGACACCGTGCCCTCCCGCCAGCTGGTGCCCCGGCAGGAGGATCCGGAGGAGACGCGTCAGGAAGCCCAGCTCATCGCGCGCCAGGCGTGGCGCGAGCTGGCGCAGTTCTATCTGGCCAGCGCGGACCGGGCGAAGGACCTGGGAGTCCGCGCCGATACGCTCACCCGGCTCGCCGAGCTGCTCGAGGATGAGCTGCAGGACACGGCGGGGGCCGCCCGGGTGTACGGTCAGATTGTCGCCCTCACGGGAGACCGGGCCGCGCTCGCCGAGCAGGTGCGGCTGCTGTCCCAGCGCGCTGATGGTGATGACTGGGTGGTGCGGCGCGTGCTCGACGAGGCGGTGCAGCGCGCGAGCAACCCCCGGGCCCGTGCCGCCGCCTTCCTGGCTCGCGGTGAGCGGCTGCTGTCCACCGGTGAGCGGGACCGTGCCCGCCCGGACTTCGAGGCGGCGGTGGCCATCTCCCCCCACTCGATTCCGGCGTTGATGGGGCTCGCGCGGTGCGTGGCCGACGCGGACCGGGCGGGGACCACTGAGCGCCTGCGCGCCGCGCTCGCCGCCGTGCCCCGCAGGACTCCCCATCGCGCCGAGGGGCTGCGGTGCCTCGCGGAGCTCGCGGGTGGGGCGCTCGCCGATGCGCGGCTGGCCCACTGGGCCTGGTCGGAGGTGCTCGCGGAGAGCCCCGAGGACGTCCTCGCCCAGGACCAGCTCCTGGAGCTGACACGGCAGCTGGGGGACAGGGCCGGGTTGAGCCGGCTGCTGCGCGCCCGCCTCGCTCGCGAGCCGCGCGGACTGGTGGCTCGCAAGGCCCGGCTCGAGCTGGTGGCCACCTTGGAGGCCCTGGGCGAGCCTGAGGCCGCGCTCGTCGAGCTGCGCCAGGCGGTGCGCTTCGAGCCCGGTCACAAGGAAGCGTGGCTGCTGCTCGTGGACCGGCTCATCGCGCTCGGGAAGAGCGGCGAGGCCGCCTGGGCGATGGAGCACGCCGCCACCGCCACCGAGGACGATGAGGAGCGCCGCGGCACCTGGGAGCGCCTGGCGCGCTTCTGCCGTGAGGTGCTCGGAGACGCGGCCCGCGCGCAGGTGTACGCCAACCGGGCGGAGAACCTGCGCACCGCCATCGTCGAGCGTGCCGCGCCCTCGATGCACCCCGAGTCGCCTCGCAGCGCCGTTCCCAGGAGGGAGCCGAGCGGGCCTCGAACCGCGATTCTCATCCCGCCGCCCGGCTCGGTGGAGCTCACTCCCACGCCGGCGGCCTCGGCTCCCGCCGCGCTCGAGTCCGCGCCCACCGTCCTCGAGATGCCCGCGGTTGTCGTCACGCTGTCGGCGAAGCCCGAGGCCCCCGCGAGTCCGCCTCCTCGGGCTCGTGAGCCCGCCGCTCCCGTGAGCCGGTCCCCGCTCGCGCCCGAGCCTCCCGCCGCGCCGATGCCCGTGGAGGGCACCCGCGTCATCGCCTGGGAGGCTCCTCCGGGGAAGATGGATGCCGTGCGCCGCCGTGCCCGGGGAGCAGCGACCGGGGTCTCCGCGCCCGGGGTGCCCGAGGCTCCCGCCCCCGTTGCTTCCGGAGGGCCCACCGCCGCTCCCGCGAAGCCCGCCCCGGCTCCGGTTCCGGCCCAGATGGAGACGGCCCGTCCGGCGGCCATCGAGCGCGTGCGCGAGCGGCCTCTCGACGCGGCGGCCTACCGGGAGCTCTCGGTCTTCTTCTCGGGCCGGGGCGACACGGCGCGCGGCTCGCTGATGGCGGAGGTGGCCGCGGCACTCGTGGGAGAGAAGGGCGGCGCCGTACCCCGGCCCCTTCGCCGCACGCTCACTCCCGAGGAGCGCGCGGGCTTGCGCCACCCCGGTCTGCGCAACCCGGCGGGTGAGCTGCTCGCCTCCGTGGGCCAGGCCCTCTGCCGTCTCTTCCCCACCTTCGGCAGGGCCGCGGGTTCCTCCGAGCCGCTCCGTCCGGACTCGGGCCCGGGTGCGCGTGCCGCCCTGGAGGCGGTGCAGTCCGTCGCCCGCCTCCTCGACGTGCAGCTGCCCGAGCTCTTCCTCTCCGAGGACGAGGGCCCTCCCTTCTCGCTCGTCCACCCGGGTGGCCCGCGACTGCTGGTGGGCAGGGGGGCGGTGCGTCAGGTGCTGCCAGAGCCGGAGCTGCGCTTCTTCGCCGGGCGTGCCCTGTCCTGCCTCGGGCCGGACCTGCTCGCGCTGCGTTGTTTGAAGAAGGACCAGTTGCTGCGCGCGGTGGCCATCCTCGCCTCGGTGCTGCGCGGCGGGACGGAGTTCGGCCCCGAGGCCCGCGTGGTGCGCGAGGCGTTGCACCCCAGGGCCCGTGAGCGGGCGCTGGTGCTGCTGGAAGCGGCTCAGCGGGAGTTCGACGCCGCGGCGCTCGCCGAGGCGGCCCGGCACTCGGCCAACCGCGCGGGGCTCGTCGCCTGTGGAGGCCCGGGGCCCGCCGTGGCGGCGCTGCGGGCCCTCAAGTCCAGCGAGCAGGAATTGGTGGAGCTGGTGCGCTTCTCCGCCTCCGAGCGCTACCTGCCGTTGCGCGGCTGAGCGCGCTCAGCGCACCTGCACCTTGAAGGTGAGGGCGATGAGCCGCCCGTTCTCTCCGCCGAAGTCGTGGCGGTACGCCAGGTCGATACCGCCGCCCTGCGTCAGCACGCCGATGCCCACGCCGAGCTGGGAGGAGCGGGTGAAGCCATCCCAGGTGTAGCCCGCGCGCACGGGGATGTTCTGCCCGAGGATGTACTCCAGGCCACCGTTATAGGTGAACGTGGTGCGGTTGTTCGTCTCGAAGTCCGCGCGCACGTCGGCCGCGATGGTGAGCATCCCGGCGAACACTCCGGCGTGGGCCGAGTAGTAACGGGTGAGCTCGGGGTTGCCGGTGTTGATGAGGTTGTGGGCGGAGACGCCCAGGGAGAAGGCCTCGCTGGGGCGGAAGAGGATGCCGGCATCACCGGTGAGGGCGTTGGCCTGCCGGGCTCCGCGCATCAGCAGGTAGCGCGAGGTGACGCCGATCATCAGGCTCTCCGCGATCGGCAGCGCCATGGACACCGTGTTGACGTGGGCGGTGGCGCGCTCCGCGCCCTTGCCGAGGGAGACGAGCTGATAGGACACCCCGGCGGCGAGCATGCTGGTGGACGAGTCCGCCAGGGCCACCATGCCGAAGGCATCCTTGCCCACCCAGTCCCAGGCGCCGGTCGCCTCGATGCGGTAGGTGTGGAAGGCCGCGAGGGTGGCGGGGTTGCCGGTGCCCGACTCGGCTCCGACGCCGAGGGCTCTCCAGGCGCCGCCCATGCCATAAGCGCGGGCACTCAGGATATCCCGGAGATCCTCGGCACGCGGTGCGGTGACGGTCCCCGCCCCGGCATCCTCCTGGGCGAGAGCAAGAGTGGACAGAAGGAGGGCGGACAGGAGCATCAAGCGGTGCCACATGGGGGGTGCATCCTAACTGTCTTGATGGAGGAGAGGGCCATCACTAGATTCGGCGCCCCATGTCCACCCCATCGACGACGAAAGAGCCCCTGATCCGCAAGTGTGTCGTGCCGGCCGCGGGCCTGGGCACGCGCTTCCTGCCGGCCACGAAGGCCATTCCCAAGGAGATGCTGCCCATCGTCGACACGCCGACACTCCAATACATCGTCGAGGAGGCGGTGTCGGCGGGCATCGAGGACGTCATCCTCATCAGCGGCCGGGGCAAGGAGTCCATGGTGGACCACTTCGACCTGGCGGTGGAGCTGGAGGCGGTGCTGAAGGCCCGCGGCAAGGACGAGGAGTTCCGCAAGCTGCGCGCCATCTCGGAGCTGGCCAACATCGTGAGCGTGCGCCAGAAGGAGCCGCTGGGCCTGGGCCACGCGGTGCTGTGCGCGCGGGACGTGGTGGGCCACGAGCCCTTCGGCGTCATCCTCGGCGACGACATCATCGACTCGGACGACCCGGGCATCCGTCAGCTGGCGCGGGTGTACCGCCAGCACGGCCTGGCGGTGGTGGCGCTGATGGAGGTGCCGGAAGAGGAGACGCACATGTACGGCGTCGCCGCGGGCACGGACATCGGCGACGGCGTCATCCGCATCGACCGCATTGTCGAGAAGCCGAAGAAGGGCACGGCGCCCTCCAACCTGGCCGTCATCGGCCGCTATGTGCTGCCGCCGGAGATCTTCGGCATCCTCGAGACGCAGCAGCCGGGCGCGGGCGGGGAGATCCAGCTCACGGACGGCCTGGCCACGCTGCAGAAGACGAAGGGCCTGCTGGGCTACAAGTTCAAGGGCAAGCGCTACGACGCGGGCGACAAGCTGGGCTACCTGAAGGCCAACATCGCCTTCGCGATGAAGCGGCCCGAGCTGCGCGACAGTCTGCTCGCGTGGATGGCGGAAGTGGTCCGCACGGGGCAGCCGTGATGAAGCGGGCGGTCTTCCTGCTCGGAGTGTTGGTGGCGATGGGCGCGGGCGCATACGTGCTGCCCGGCGGAGCCATCATGCGCCGCATGGTGGCGGCGCGCGAGGACGTGCAGTTCTCCGCGCTGAAGGCGGACGGCTCGCTGCACTTCTACGGGCCGGCGGTGAAGGAGGCCGGAGCGGCGCTGGGGTTGCCCACGGATCGGCCGGAGCTGGAGGCGGATGGCTCGGTGTACCTGAAGGTCCCGGGACGTTGCCGCTTCGAGGCGAAGGCGAGGGAGGGCAACACGGTGGCCTCGGTGATGTCCGGGGGCCGCAAGCGCGTGGAGGGCTCGGAGATTCCGGCGCTGTCGGAGGCGGTGCAGCAGGTATGCGCCCTGCTGGCGTCGCGTTGGGAGTCGGCGGTGGAGGGGCGCGAGGCGGTGGAGACGTACCTGCGCTCGCTGGGAATCGAGCCGCGCACGACGTCGCTGGCCCGCTTTGGCGGGGACGTGGTGTACGTGCTGGGACAGCAGGGCGAGGGCAAGCCGCAGTTCTGGGTGTACAAGGAAGGCTTCCGGCCGGCGCGGCTGCGCTACAAGGACGCGAAGGGCACGGCCTGGGACGTGCGCTTTCTGGACTACACCTCGCCGGCGACGGGCGAGATGTTGCCGCGCTCCATCGAGGTGTGGCGCGGGGACGAGCGGGTGATGCGCTTCACGGTGCTCACCGGCGACACGCGGGCGAAGATCGCCGACACGCTCCTCTGAGTCCGGGCGTCCCCATGCCCGAGCAGGATCGACAGAGGTGGAACACCCGCTACCGCGAGCAGGTGGGGACCGGAGAGCCCTCCGGGTTCCTCCGCTCGCTCGCGGACCGGCTCCCGCGCACGGGCCGGGCGCTCGATGTGGCGGGAGGCGCCGGGCATGACGCCCTGTGGCTCGCGAGGCGAGGCCTGGACGTCACCCTAGCGGACATCTCGGACGTGGCGCTCGAGCGGGCCGCCGAGGCCGCGCGCGGAGCGGGGGTGGAACTCCGGCTTCAGCGGCTGGACGTGGAGCTGGAGCCGCTGCCGCCCGGGCCCTTCGATTTGGTGCTCTGCTTGAACTTCCTCTGGCGGCCGCTGTTCGCCGAGCTCCCGAAGGTGCTCGCGCCGGGCGGACTGCTCGTCTTCGCCCAGCCCACCCGGAGCAACCTGCAACGGCACGCGCATCCCTCCGCGCGCTTCCTGCTCGAGGACGGCGAGCTGCCCCGGCTGCTCCAGGGGCTGGAGATCGTCTCGTACTCCGAGGGGTGGACGGAGGAGGGGCGGCACGAGGCGCGACTGGTGGCGCGAGCCTGAACCGTCCGCCGGGTGAGACGTGCCCTGGCGGCGTCCCACTCGGCGTGGCGAGCCCGTGTCACATGGCCCACCGCTTGCTCACCGGCCCCCCCGGGGATGATTGACCGGACCTGCCGCGCGTCTCACTCTGGAGGGCATGGCACGGGACGAACACGAGCGGGAGGACGCCTTTCCCCAGGCGCCCTCGCGGGAAGAGTGGGAGCGGATGAGCGAGGTGGAGCGGGCCCGGGTGGTGGATGCCTTGCCCGGGGAGGTGACGTGGGACGAGATGGCGATGCCCGAGGGAGATCTGCACTCCCAGGCGAAGATGGGCGCGTTGCAGGCCCTCAAGGGGTACTTCTCCCGGCAACAGCGGCGGGTGTACCTGGGCTCGGAGCTGCCGGTGTACTACCCCGCCGAGCGCCGCTTCGCGCCGGATCTGCTGGTGGTGCTGGACGCCGAGACACACCCTCGGAACAAGTGGGTGGTGAGCCAGGAGGGCAAGGGGCTGGACTGGGTGCTGGAGGTCCACGTCGGAGGCGACCGGAAGAAGGACGCCGAGTACAACGTGAAGCGCTACGCGCGGCTGGGCATCCCCGAGTACTTCATCTACGACCGGGCCCGTCAGCGGCTGGAGGGCTACCGGCTGCCCTCGGCCGAGGCGAGGATCTACGCCCCCATCACAGTGGAGCAGGGCCGTTACAGCTCGGTGGTGTTGGGGCTGGAGTTGCAGGTGGAGGAGGGGCGGCTGCGCTTCTGGGCGGGGAACGCGCTGCTGCTGGAGTATGAGGAGCTCATCGCCCGGATGCAGGGGATGGTGGAGGGGTTGCAGCGGCGCGCGGACGAGGAGGCCCGGCAGTTGGAGGAATCCGAGCGGCGGCGCGAGGAACTGGAGCGGCGCCTCGCGGAGTCACAGGCTGAGCTGGAGCGTCTCAGGCAGCGCGGAGGGTGAGCGGCCGTACCGGAGCTCCGGGGCCTCGTGCTATGCGCTGGCGGGAGGAGGTGTCATGGATTGGCTCTGGAGTCCGGTTGGGATCGGCGTGGTGTGGCTCGTGCTGCACTGTGCTGACTATCTGCTCACCATCGCCACGGCGCGGCTGCGGGCGCGGGGGAACCTCGCGGAGCGGATGCAGGTCGGGGGCAGCATCGAGCTCAATCCCCTCTTCGTTCAGGCGGTGGAGAAGGGGCAGTGGGTGTCCCGGCGGTTCCTGCTGACGCTGGTGCTCGGGGCCGTCTTCTTCCCCGCCGCGGTGGCGTACCTCGAGTGGTCGGCGGAGCAGGCGACGGGCCTGCCCTACAGTGTGATGTCCGAGGTCGTGTGTGGCGCCCTGGTGGTGACACGCTTCGCGGTCATCTCCATCCACCTGCAGAACCTGGCGCTCTTCCGGCGGATGATTCGCGTGCCCGAGGCCTCCATCGTCAGCGTGCGCTACGACCGGGGCACGGTCATGGCGATGACGCGCGCCCGGAAGCTCGAGCTGGCGGCCTTCTGCGCCATCGCCGTCCTCGTGAGCGGTCAGCCCTTCTTCGTGGGGGGACTCGCCGGGACGCTCGCCCTCGTCGCCGCGTTGTACCGCTGGGAGCGCCGGCAGGCGTCCGCCACGCCGGGCTCACCGCACGTGCGCGCGGATGCGCAGCCGCGTGGTGGGTGATTCGCGAAGCGCCGGGTTTCGAACGATTCCCACGCCTCGTGCGTCCGTTGCTTGACGGTGCAATCGAGCGCTCGTTATCCGGGGGTTCATGACCCTCTCCTGCTCGGCGGTTTCGTCGCGCGTGCCCATGGGGCCGCGCTTCCTGCTGTTGACGCTCTCGGTGCTCGCGGCCTGCGGTGACTCCGGCTCCGAGCAGCCCAAGTCCACGCCCATCACCGACGCGCGCAAGCGCGACAACGGCACCGAGGTAACCGTGGAGGGGTACGTCACGGTGCAGCCCGGGGCCTTCGCCTCGGCCTTGGGCAACGAGGGCTTCGCCCTCCAGGACAGCACGGGCGGCATCTACGTGAAGCTGGCGCAGAAGCTCGACTTCGGGCTGGGCACCCACGTGCGCGTGAAGGGCACGCTGAACGAGGAGGCCAACCTGCGCATTCTCGAGAGCGAGCCCGCCTCCGTCGAGAAGCTGGAGGGCACCCAGCAGGTGGGTCCCAAGGACGTGCGCACCGTGGGTATCGATGAGTCCACCGAGGGCCTGCTGGTGCGCGTCTCCGGCAATGTGTCCCGGCCCGTCCATGCGGAGCTGCCCTATGGCTATGAGGTGTATATCGATGACGGCTCGGGCGAGGTACAGGTGTACGTCCACGGGTCCGCGGGCTTCGCGCCGGACACGGTGAACTCCCTCACGGTGGGCCAGCACATCCAGGTGACGGGCTTCTCCGCGCAGTACGAGAACACCTACGAGGTGGCGCCCCGGCAGCCCTCGGACCTCGTGGTGAAGTAGCACCCGGAGCGAGGCCTCGGCGGCGAGGTGGCGGTGGTTTCTCGGAGGGCCCCGCCGTAGAAGGGGGGCCTCATGTCGCTCCAGAAGATCTCCGTCCCTCGCGAGTCCGCCGGTGAGCGGCTCGACAAGTTCCTCTCGGCGCACGTGCCCGGGCTCTCGTTGGTGCGGGCACGCGTGCTCATCGAGCAGGGCCTCGTGCGCATCCGGGGGAAGAAGTGCCAGATCACGCGCAAGCTCTGGGGCGGCGAGGAGGTCGAGCTCAACCTCCCCGCGCCGCGCGCCCCGGCGAAGCGCGTCACCGTGGGGCCCGAGTTGCCCGTGCTCCACGACGACGCCTCGCTGATCATCGTGAACAAACCCGCGGGCCTGGTGGTGGAGCCTCAGGGGGGAAGTGTGCCCTCGGTGGTGGAGCTGGTGGCGGCGCGGATGCCACCGTTCGACGTGGAGGGCGTCCAGCAGCCGGGGGTGGTGCACCGGTTGGATCGGGAGACGAGCGGCTGTCTCGCGCTCGCGCGCACCGATGCGGCCGTGGCGGCGCTCGACCGTGCGTTCCAGGAGAAGCGCGTGGACAAGCGGTATTGGGCCCTGGTGCTGGGTGAGACGCCCGAGCGCGATCGGCTCGAGGCGCCGTACGGGAGAGATCCCCAGGACCCGAGGCGCTTCACGACGAAGGTGCGCTCGGCGAGGCGAGCGGCGCTCTCGTACGAGGTGCGCGAGCGGCTGAAGGGCGCGACGCTGGTGGAGGTGAAGCTGGAGACAGGGCGCACGCACCAGATTCGTGTGCAGATGGCGGAGGCGGGGCACCCGGTGCTCGGGGACTCGCTGTACGGACCCGAGGAGACCCGGGCGCATCCGGCGGCGAAGGCGCTCGGCCGTCATGCGCTGCACGCGTTTCGGTTATCGCTACCGAGTCCCGCCACGGGAGGAGTGGTGGGCGTCGAGGCACCGCTGCCCGAGGACTTCCAGCGCGCCCTGGCGATGCTCAGGGCCTGAGGGCTCTGTTCGACTTCGCATCGTCCGCCACCCGATGGACGATATGACCGGAGAAGTGGGCTGATGTGTTCCCGCTCGTCTGGGTTGGATTCATAAGTGCCTGAAAACACTGGGCCACCGGAGGGCGAGAGGCTTTCGAGAGGGCGCAGTGGATGCCTCGGGGTATGTCAGACCCATCGAGTAGTTTGCGCCCTTGCCGCTGAACCGGAACCGACACGCCATGGGCGTGAAGGATGGTGTCAGCCGGCAAGGGGGTTCCATGCGAACAAAGCTGTGCGTGTTGGGGGCGGTGTTGGGGTCGGCGTCGGTGATGCCAGTGGTGTGCCTGCCGTCGGAGGTCGCGACGCAGCAGACGAAGGAGGAGCAGCCGCGGGGAGGCGTCTCGCGGCAGGTGGGCCAGCCTTTCGATGGCCACGAAGCCGAGAACCGCTCTCGCCGGCCCCTGTGCCCGCGAGCCCGGTGCGCGACGAGCCGAAGCACCCGTGCGAGCTCGTCACCGTGATGCGGGTGCCGTGCGATCCCGCGACCGCCACGTGCGAGTACACCTACTGGGAGTGCCCGCGGAACGTGAAGCCGCTGAGGGCATGACGGAGTGAAGAAGCGCGGCCCCTGCGTGGGCCGTCTCGGGCGCGGCGGGTCGGGCTCTTCGGAGCCTGGCTCGCCGCGCAGCCGTTTGTGGGCTCTGGGACAACCCCTGAGAGGGTAGCCTCCCAAGCTCCAAGCCGTCGCCCGGGAGGTGTCTCATGCTCGCCGTCTTGCTGGTCCTGCTCGCGCAGATTCCGTGTGAGGGGATCGAGTCTTCGGTGGTGTGCTACTGCAAGCAGGGAGTCGCCACTGCTTGCGAGGCGCTGCGGCAGACCAACGTGGAACTGGCCAACCGGTTGGAAGCAGCGGCGCAGGCGGCGGCGACGCTGGAGGCCGCACACAAAGCGGCCAAAGAGGTCAAAGCCGAGGGCGAGTCATCTCCCGCCTCGCCAGAGCCTCCCGAATGCAAGGGCCAGGAGCACCACATTATCTCCCGGCCCATCGCCAAGGAGTTGGGGGAACACCTGACCCTTCGAGGTCTCTATAAACCGCGCGATCCCCGCTTCGTCACCCGGGCTGTGGATGAGGCTGCCCACTGTGGTTATCAGGACTGGCACCGGAAAGTGGACGAGGAGGTCATCGAATGGCTCCAGAGTCACCGCAAGGCGACAGCGGAGCAGTTCGAGACCTTCCTTCGGGAGATCTACAGTCGGCCCGAGATGCTCAAGAGGTTCCCGCATGGGTTCTGAGTTCCCTGCTGCCCCGCGCTTCTACGTCCTGAAAAAGGGCGTTCTCTGGTCCCGGTACGACGCCGCTGCTGAAAAGACCGAGCCCATTAATCGCGCAGAGGGTGCCCACTGCCCACGATGTGGTGACCCCATTGGGATGATGATGTGGCTGCCTCCCTATCGCGTCGAACTGGTGCTGCATGGAGAAGAGCTCGGCGACTTCATGGACGTTGCTGGGGATGACCTGCTCGTGTCCGAGCGGTTCGCCCGGGCCTTCCACGAAGAGGGGCTCACGGGATTGGAGGGTTTTCACCTCGTAGATGTCGTGCGGGTGCGCAGAAAACGGCGTGGTCCCAGGCCCGCTGCAATTCCCCGCTACCTGGCCGTCACGCCCTGCTTCGGTCGCGCAGCAGTGGACCTTTCGCACAGCCGCATCCGCTACTCGAAACCTCCCACGTGCGAGGAGTGCCGCTCGGAGGGCATCGATGCCATCCACGGCTTCACCCTGGAGCCGGGCACCTGGCGGGGGGAGGACATCTTCTATCCCCGGGGTTTGCAGGGCATCCTGACCGTCTCCGAGCGCTTCGAGCGCTTCGTGGCGCGGCATGGATTCACCAACATGCGGCTGACGCCCAGCGAGGAGTACGTGTGGGACCCGCGGGGGCTTCTCCCGTTGCCCACCACGAAGTAGGGCTCCGCGTAAGGCGTTCTTCTGCCTCCAGCACCCGCAGTGCATTCCCGGACGGTGCGCTCGTACCCTCGGGGGCACTCCGGCCAGAAACTACCGGTGTCAGGGGGCGCCGCTACAGTGGTCCCCAGTCGCCGTGAGCCCCTCGAACCTCGCCTCCGTCGCCGTCGGCCGTCCCGTCCGGGGCGAGTTCACCTATGTCGTCCCCGACGGCCTCTCCGGGCGTCTGTCGCCGGGTCAACGCATCCTCGTGCCCTTCGGGCGCAGCATGTCGCTCGGCTTCTTCCTCGGGCCCGCCGCGCCTCCTCCCGAGGGCGAGAGCGTCAAGCTCAAGCCCATCATGAAGGTGTTGGAGGACTCGCCCTCCCTCCCGCCGGATCTCATCGCGCTGCTGCGCTTCGCCGCCGAGCACTACCGCTACCCGCTCGGCGAGGTCATCAAGAGCGCGCTGCCTCCCGGGCTCACCAAGGCCGAGGAGGAGAAGCAGGCCAAGCCGGACGTGCAGGAGTTCGCCGTGGCGCTCGTCGCCGAGGCCCCCGCCGTGTTGCGCCGCGCCCCCGCCCAGTCCGCCGCGTTGGCCTATCTGCTCGCCGTGGGAGGCAGGGCTCCCATCGAGGAGGTGGCCCACGCCATTCCCGGTGCGCGCGAGACGCTGCGCAAGCTCGTGGAGCGGGGTTTCGTCCGCATCGACGAGGAGGTCATCGCCCCCGGCGTGAAGGAGGGGCTCGCTCAGGGTCGTCCCGAGAAGCTCACCCCAGAGCAGGACGCCGCGGTGAAGGAGCTCCAGGTGGCCGTCGACACCGGCGGCTTCCAGCCCTTCCTGCTCCACGGCGTCACCGGCAGCGGCAAGACCGAGGTGTACCTGCGCGCCGTGGAGCGTGCGCTCGAGCGGGGCCGGGGCAGTCTCGTGCTGGTGCCCGAAATCGCGCTCACGCCGCAGCTCGTGGGCCGCTTCCGCAGCCGCTTCGGCGGGGATGTGGCCGTGCTGCACTCGGCCCTCAAGGACCGTGAGCGCCTCTTCCACTGGCAGGCCCTGCGCAAGGGCACGGTGCGCATCGCCGTGGGCGTGCGCTCGGCGGTGTTCGCTCCCGTGGAGAACCTCGGCCTCGTCGTGGTGGACGAGGAGCATGATCCCTCCTTCAAGCAGGAGGACAAGCTGCGCTACCAGGCGCGCGACCTCGCCGTGGTGCGCGCCAAGCAGGCCGGGGCCGTGGTGGTGCTCGGCTCGGCCACGCCCTCGCTCGAGACGCTGGAGAACACCCGCCGCGGCCGCTACCGCAAGCTGGAGCTCAAGAACCGCGTCGACGACCGGCCCATGCCCACCATCTCCCTGGTGGACCTGCGCCAGGAGCGTCCCCGCGAGCCGCTCGTGCAGGAGGAGGCGCCCATCCTCTCTCCGCCGCTGCTCGACGCCATGGCGGAGACCATCGAGCGTGGCCAGCAGGTCATCCTCTTCCTCAACCGCCGCGGCCACAGCACCTTCCTCCTGTGCGAGGTGTGTGGCACCTCGGTGAAGTGCTCCGAGTGCGACGTGTGCCTCACCTACCACCGCTCGCAGAACCGGGTGGTGTGTCACTACTGTGGCGACGCCCACCCCGTGCCCGAGCACTGCCGCGAGTGCACCGGCCCGTTGCTCAAGCTGGGCGTTGGCACCGAGCGCGTGGAGGCCGAGGTCGCCGAGCGCATTCCCCAGGCCCGCGTGGCCCGGTTGGATAGGGATTCGGCCACCAGCGCCGAGCGCCTCACGGAGATGCTCGCCTCGTTCGCCCGCCGGGAGATCGACGTGCTGGTGGGCACGCAGATGGTGGCCAAGGGGCATGACTTCCCCGGGGTGACGCTGGTGTGCGTGGTGATGGCGGACACCTCTCTGGCCATCCCCGACTTCCGCGCCTCCGAGCGCACCTTCCATCTCCTCACCCAGGTGGCCGGCCGCGCCGGGCGGGGGAAGGAGCCGGGGCGGGTGCTCGTGCAGACCTACAACCCCGAGGCCGACCCGGTGCAGCGCGTGCTCGCTCACGACTTCGACGGTTTCGCCCAGCGGGAGCTGGAGCGGCGCAAGGTGCTGGCCTGGCCGCCCTACACCCGCATGGCGGCGGTGCGGCTCGAGGGCGAGAGCGCCGAGCAGACCGCCAGCGTGGCCCGCTTCCTCGGGGACTTCATCGGCCGCAACATGCCCCCGGCCTCCTGGGGGGTGCGCCTGCTGGGGCCCGCCGTGGCTCCCATCGCGCGCATCCGCGGTCGTACCCGGTGGCAGTTGCTCCTCAAGGCCCCCACCCACGCGGCGCTCGCCCCACTGCTCGCCCGCCTGGAGGCGAAGCTGGTCGACCTTCCGTCCGCCGTGCGTGTCACGATCGACGTGGATCCGGCGGCCATGCTGTAGACTCGCCCCCGATTTCCAATGGCCGAATCGGTCCTCCTCGTACACGACGACATCGCCACCATCGCCACCGTGCGCCGGCTGCTCGCACGCGAGGGCTATGAGGTCATTCTCGCCACCTCCGTGGCCGATGCCCTCATTGCCTTCGGCCACCACCTGCCCGTGCTCATCATCCTGGCGCCCGGGGTGGAGAGCGGGCGGGGCCACCTCGTCCTGGAGGAGCTCGGGCTGCACCCGGACATGCGGCTGGCGCGCGTGCTGCTGCTCGGCGAGCCCGTGCCCGGCAGTGCCGCTCCGGTGGCGCCCCTGCCCCTGGATGGTCCCGGGTTCATGGAGCAGGTGGCCGCCGTCATCCGCTCGCCCTCGGGCCCGGAGGCCTGGTACGCGGTGAAGGAGGACGTGACGCCCTCGGCTCCGGAGCCCGTCCCCGTGAGGTCCGGGCCCCCGGGACTCGTGCCCCGGTCCTCCGCGCCGGGCCGCAACGCCGCGCTGGAGCACGCGCTCTTCGACGATCTGCCGAAGCCGGACGAGCCCCGGGGCGCCGCGCCCTCCCTCGACGCCGAGGATCTGTTCTCACAGACGGAGCAGGCGGTGGGCACCGTTCCCACCACGCCACCCGCCATCGGAATGGGGGAGGCTCCGGGCCCGGCGGCCGCGGGGATGTTCGAGCCGGACCCTGGCGCCGAGGCGGAGTCGCTCTTCGGGCAGACGGAGCAGGCGGTGGCCGGGTCGGCCCAGGTTCCCGCCAGGCCCGGCGAGGATGAGCTGCGGCGCGCGGAGGTCGAGGTGCGCCGGGAGTCCTCCGCCCAGCGGCGTCTGCGGCAGGAGGAGCCCTCGCTGCCCACGTCGTCGGCGGGGCTCTTCGCGCGCACCCCCGCGATGGGGTCGGCGCTGCCCACCATCACGGCGGTGACTCCGGTCGAGATGGGGCCCGTGACGGGAGCGGCGCCCGTGGCGGAACCGCTCCATCCTCTGCCCTCGTTGCCTCCGGTGAAGGTCGTCGACATCGAGGCGGAGGCCCGTGCGGAGGCCGAGCGGCTCGCTCAACTGGAGATTGAAGCGGCATTGGCGCGCGAGCGGGAGGCGCGGGGGGCGGCGGAGGCACTGTCGTCCGCGGAGCCGCGGAAGAAGGACGTGCCCCGGCTCGGGGAGGAGGGATTCTTCGATGTGGAGCCGACCCCGATAGGGCGCACGCCGGCCCTCCCGCCGGAGGAGTCGGAGCCCCCATCCCAGCGGCACCTGGATGGCTCGGAGCTGGAGCCTGTGCCGGCGGATGCGCCGCTGCCGGCCGAGGGCAACGCACCGGAAGGTTGGGAGGAGCCGCAGCAGGAGAGCGTGGGCTCGGACTGGTTTGGCTCCGAGACCGCCGATGTGCCGCGGAGCGAGCCGGTCGAGGCCGCGCCGGTGAAGACCGGGGCGGCACCGGAAGGGGCGCGGGAGGCGGACGGGGAGGACGAGGCTCGGCCCGTGTCGAAGGGAGTGGTGGAGACCACGGCGAAGTTCCCGCTGAGGCCCGTGGCCGGGTCGGTGGATGCGCCGGACGTGGGGTCGCTCCCGGCGGATGACGCGGTCGCGGTGCTGGAAGTGCGCCTGATGCGGGCGGAGCGGCGGATCGCGCAGGTGCTGTCCGAGCGGGATGGCGCGGTGGGGCGCCGGCGCGAGTCGGAGCACAGGATCACGGAGCTCGAGACGCTTGTGGCGGAGCTCCAGGCCTCGCTGGAGAAGCGGGCGGAGGCGACGAACACCTACGAGGAATCGCTTGGCCGCATGCAGCGCGAGCTGGAGGCCGCGCGAGCGAGCGAGGCCTCCCTCCGTTCCGAGCTGGAGCGCCTGAAGCAGGAGGCGTGGTCCCGGGAGGAGTCGCTGAGGCGCGAGGCCGAGGCGCAGCGGACGCGGCTCACGACGCTCGCGGAGGAGCGGGGCCTGGAGGCCTCGCTGCGGCTGGAGGTGGAGCGGCAGCTGGAGGCGGCGCGGGCGCGGGAGGTGGAGCTCGAGCAGGCGCGCACGGCCGAGGCGCAGCGGCGCCAGGAAGTGGAGACCGAGGCGGCCAGGGTGCGCGAGCGCGACCAGCAGCTGGAGGTGCTCCAGAGGCAGCTCGGGGAGTGGCGCTCGAAGGCCGAGGAGCAGGAGCGGCGGCGTACGGAATCGGAGCGGCGCGCCGCGTCCGAGGATGCGGCTCGGGCGAAGGCGGAAGCGCGGGCGGAGGCGGAGCAGGACGGGCGGGCGGAGGCGGAAGCACGGGCGGAGGTAGAAGAGGCACGGCGGGCGAAGGCGGAAGCGCGGGCGGAGGCGGAGCAGGCCAGTCGGGCGAAGGCGGAAGCGCGGGCGGAGGCGGAGCAGGCCAGTCGGGCGAAGGCGGAAGCGCGGGCGGAGGCGGAGCAGGCCAGTCGGGCGAAGGCGGAAGCGCGGGCGGAGGCGGAGCAGGCCAGTCGGGCGAAGGCGGAAGCGCGGGCGGAGGCGGAGCAGGCCAGTCGGGCGAAGGCGGAAGCGCGGGCGGAGGCGGAGCAGGCCAGTCGGGCGAAGGCGGAAGCGCGGGCGGAGGCGGAGCAGGCCAGTCGGGCGGAAGCGGAAGCGCGGGCGGAGGCGGAGCAGACCAGGCGGGCGGAAGCGGAAGCGCGGGCCGAAGCAGAGCAGGCAAGGCGGACGAAGGCGGAGGCCCGAGCCGAGGCGGAGCAGGCCGGGCGGACGGAGGCGCAAGAGCGGGCCG
Source organism: Vitiosangium sp. GDMCC 1.1324 (assembly GCF_003044305.1). Classification (GTDB taxonomy): domain Bacteria; phylum Myxococcota; class Myxococcia; order Myxococcales; family Myxococcaceae; genus Archangium. The sequence continues at coordinate 229,858 of NZ_PZOX01000015.1, forward strand.
AGGCGGAGGGGCAGGCGCGTGCACAGGCCGAGGCCCGAGCCGAGGCCGAATCGCGAGCCCGTGTCGATGCGGAGGCACGCATCGCCGCGGTGGAGAAGGCGCGCGCGGAAGCGGAGGCTCGAGCCGCCGCCGAGAAGAAGGCGCGGGCCGAGGTGGAAGCACGCTCGCGCTCGAACGCGGATGCGCGCGTGCAGTCGGAGATGAAGGCCCGCACCGAGGCGGAGTCTCGCGCCGAGGCGGCGGACGCGGCTCGTTCCGAAGCGGAAGCGCGGGCCGAGGTGGAGTCACGTGCCCGGGCCAGGGCGGAGCAGAACGCCGAGGCCGCGGAGAAGGCGCGTGCCCGGGCGGACGAGCGCGCCAGCAAGGCGGAGCGGGAGCGCACGGAGGCGCTCGGGCAGGCCGAGGAGCTGGAGCGGGCCCGTGTCGATGCGGAGACGCGTGCGGCGACCTCGGAGCGGTTGCGTATCGAGGTGGAGGCTCGGGTCGAGCGCTTGGAGAAGGCGCGGGCCACGTCGGACGGCCACGCCGAGGAACTGGAGCGGGCCCGTGTCGACGCGGAGACGAGGGCCGCGAACGCGGAGCGGCAGTTCGTCGAGCTGGAGGCCCGGGCCGAGCGCTTGGAGAAGGCGCGCGCCGCCCTGCAGGCCCGGGTCGCGGAGGAGAAGCATGCGCGAACCGAGGCGGAGGCGCGTGCCGAGGCCGCCGAGCAGGCGCACGCCGAGGCCCAGTCCCGGGTGGAAGCGGAGTCCGGGGCACGCGAGGAGCTGACCCGCAGGCGCTCGGAGCAGGAGGCGCGGCTCTCGTCCGAGGTCCGCCAGGCCCGAGCGGCGGCGGAGCGGCTCGAGGCGACGCTGGCCGAGGAGCGCGAGGAGCGGGAGCGGCTCTCCCGGGAAGTGGAGCGGCTCGGGGGGTTGCTGTCCGTGGCCCAGGCCGAGCTGGCCGCGCGCACCGAGCTCGCCGAGCAGCAGAGCCAGGAACTGGCCCAGGAGCGAGAGGAGCGCGAGCGGCTCGCCCAGGAAGTGGAGCGGCTCGAGGCCTCGCGATCCCAGTCCGAGACGGAGCTGTCCGGGCGCATCGCCCTCGCCGAGGAGACCGTCACCCGCGTGCGTGCGGAGACGGCGGCGGCCCTCGCGAAGGCTCGCGCCGAGGCCGAGGAGCTGGCAGCCCGGGCCCGGGCGGCGATCGTCTCCATCCAGGTGCCTGGCAAGTTCGAGGTGGACATCCCTCGCAGCGGGAGCGTCAACCAGGAGGGGCTCGCGCGGCTCGTCACCCGGCTCCAGGAGGCGCGGGCCCAGGTCCGCCTCGAGCTCAAGGTGGCCGGAGCCCTGCGCATCCTCTGGTTGAAGGACGGGGCGCTGGTGGGCGCCGTCTCCTCCGCGCCCGACGAGTCATTCGTCGACCGGGCGCGGGCCGATGGGCTCATCGACGCTCGACAGGAGAACGAGCTGCGTCTGGTGCGCGGTGTCTCCACGGGGGCGCTCATCGACGCCATGCGTGGCCGGGGCTACCTGCGTGAGAACGAGGTCGTCCCGCTCGTGCAGCGCTACACCGAGCAGGTCGCCCTGGACGCGCTCGGAGAGAGCTCCTCGCTGTACCGGCTCACCGAGGAGCCGCCTCCGCACGAGGTGGCCCTCGCCGCCTCCACCCGGCCGCTGCTGCACCTGCTGGCCGAGTCCCTGCGCAACGGTGTCTCCCCGGAGTCCTTCGTCGAGGCCGCGGGGGGCCTGCGCGCCGTGGTCGTCCGGGGCGAGCCCGAGCCCGCGCCCGAGGCCTTCGGGCTGTCCTCGCGTGAGCTGAGGCTGCTCGCGGAGATCGATGGCGAACAGACGCTCGAGCAACTGCTGCTGGGCGCGGGCATGCCGCAGGACACCGCGCTCAAGGTGCTCGCGGTCGCGAGGGCCCTGGGCCTCGTCACCCTCCGGCCCGCAGCTGGGGTCTCCGACGAGCAAGAGGCTCCGGGCGAGCTGGATGTGCGCCGGCTCGAGTCCAAGTTCGAGGAGATCCAGGACGCGGACTACTTCACCGTGCTCGGGCTCTCGCGCGCCGCGGGCAGCGAGGAGGTGAGGCGGGCCTTCGAGCTGCTCACCGCCGAGTTCCACCCGCTGCGCTTCGCGGGGCACCCGGATCCCGCGCTCCAGCACCGGGCCCAGCAGATCTCCAACGCCCTGTCCGAGGCAGCCCGGGCGCTCACGGACGATCGGCTGCGCGAGGAGTACGCCCGCAGCCTGATGGACTGAGCCCTACTTCACCCAGACCTTGAAGGGATTGGACTGCGCGACGATGTCCTTCCCGACGCGCACGGTGAGCACCACGTTGCCGCTCTGCTTGTCGAGGACGACGCGCTCCTGCCGCACGCCCTTGCTGAAGGGGTCGCTCAGGTTCGGGCTGACGTGTCCCTTGCTGGAGGAGAGCTGCACACGACCCGCGAAGCGGGCCGCATCCGGGCCCTCGGCTCGCAGGGTGACGATGAACGGGACACCGCGGACCTGGTCCGGAATGGGCTCGATGCGGAGTCCGGTGACCTGGAGCTGTCTGCCTCCGTCCCCTGGCTGCTGCGGGCACTCCGACCCCGAGCCTGGAGTCGGATCCGACGGGGGCTCGCTCGCGGTGCCATCACCCGGGTCGCCGTCCCCGTTCAAGGTCTCCAGCGCGGGAGGGACCGGGAGCACCGTGAGGCCCTGGGCGCGAACCGATTCGTTGCCGTCCTCCAGTTCCAGCCGGACCTCCTGGAGCCCGGCCGCCAGGTCCGAGGGCACGGTGGCTTGCAGTCTCCCATCCTGCTCCAGCGCGGTGACGGTCACCTTCTGCCCGCCGATCAGCACGGTCGGCATCAGCACGGTCGCCGTCCGCTTGCCGTAGTCCACCTTCATGGGGAGGGGCGCGTCCAGCTCGAGGGTGATCGTCGAGGCCTCACCGCTCATCACCTCCTCGGGCTCGATGGAGACGATGTTGGGCGCGGACGACGGAGCGGCGTCGCAAGCGCCCAGCAGCAGGGTACAGAGCAGCGCGGTCTTCCGGAGCACGGTGAAATCCTCCTGAACCGGTCTACCAGAGAATCACGGACTCCGGGCAGTGTGCCTCTTCTCACGGTCAGTGAAAAGCCGCGGGAGTTGATTTTTTCTCCTGAGCCCATCGCCAAACCGTGGAATTCAGGAAAATCAATGCCTGGGCAAGAGAAAAGGAAGGAATGGGGTGTCCAGCCGAGGACAGGGCCTGTCATCGCACCGGGCGCCAGGCCGAGGGGCGGGGAGGCATCTCCTCGGCCTGTGAAGGAGCGAGCGTCAGGGTGTTCGGGGTTGGTTGCCTGTCCATTCTTACGGGGTTAAGACGGGCGCCATGGTTCGCGAAATCCTCATCTGGCCCGATCCCATCCTGAAGCAGAAAGCCAGGCCGGTGGTGCAGGTGGACGAGTCCATCCGCACGCTGGTCAAGGACATGTTCGAGACCATGTACGCCGCCGACGGCGTGGGGCTCGCAGCGCCGCAGGTGGGAGTCCTGCAGCGCGTCATCGTCCTGGACACCCGGCCGCGTCAGCCCGAGTCCCAGCCCATCGCGATGATCAACCCGGAGATCATCGCCCTGGAGGGGAAGATGACCTACAACGAGGCCTGCCTGTCCATCCCCGGCGAGGCCGAGGACGTGGATCGCGCCGCGATGGTGACGGTGAAGTTCCTCGACACCGAGGGCCGTGAGCAGACGCTGACGTGTGACGGGCTGCTGTCCATCGCCGTGCAGCACGAGACGGACCACCTCAACGGGACCGTGTTCGTGGACCACGTCTCCACGCTCAAGCGCGAGCTCATCCGCAAGCGGATGAAGCGCGTCAAGGCGTCGCGCGAGAACCGGCCCTCGGCCTAGCCGTCCGCCGGCCTGGGAGTCACTCCCTTCTTGGGGCAGAGGTCCGCCACGCCACAGCGCTCGCACTCGGGCGCTCGGGCGAAGCAGGTCCTCCGTCCGTGCCAGACCAGGAGCTGGTGGCCCTTGGCCCACCGCTCCGGCGGCAGCAGAGCCTGCATGTCCTCCTCCACCTTGTCCGGATCCTCGTGGCGGGAGAACCCCAGCCGGTACGCCAGCCGCTTCACGTGCGTGTCCACGGGGAAGGCGTCGTCTCCGCCCAGGTGGATGCACACCACGCCGGCCGTCTTGCGGCCCACGCCCGGCAGCTTCTCCAGCGCGGCACGGGAGCGAGGCACTTCGCCACCGTGCTCCTTCACCAGCGCCTGCGCCGCCGCGATGATGTTCTTCGCCTTGGAGCGGTACAGCCCGCACGACTGGATGAAGGGCTCCACCTCCTCGACGCGGGCCTGGGCGTACGCTCGCGCGTCGGGGAAGCGCTGGAAGAGCGCGGGCGTGACCATGTTCACCCGCTTGTCCGTGCACTGCGCGGAGAGGATGACCGCCACCAGCAGCTCCATCGGGGTGCGATAGTCCAGCTCGATGCGCACGTCCGGCATGGCCCGTTCCAGCCGGTCCAGCACCTCCACCACCCGCTTCCGCTTCGACTCTTGTGTCTCGCGCGCCACACGGCCGCTGTATGACAGACCGACCTCTGACGTAAAGAAGTTTCCACTACCTGGCAGGACACCCATGAAGCCCATCGACTTCCGCTCCGACACCGTGACGAAGCCCACCCCCGCCATGCGTCGCGCCATGGCCGACGCCGAGGTGGGGGACGACGTCGATGGCGAGGACCCCACCGTGCGCCGGCTCGAGGAGCGCATCGCCGAGCGGCTCGGGCTCCCGGCGGCGCTCTTCGTGCCCACGGGGACGCAGGCCAACCAGATTGCCATCGGCCTGCACTGCCGCCCGGGGGACGAGGTCCTCGCCGAGGCGGGCAGCCACATCTTCCACTACGAGAGCGGCGCGGTGTCGGGCCTGTGGGGCGTGCAGCCGGCTCCGCTGGCGGGCGAGCGGGGGCTCATCACCCCCGAGCAGGTCTCCGCGGCGGTGCGCACGGACTTCATCGGCCCGCGCTCGCGGCTGCTGTCGCTGGAGAACACGCACAACCGGAGCGGCGGCGCGGTGTGGCCGCTGGAGCGATTCCGCGCGGTGGTCCAGGCGGGCCGCGAGGCGGGACTGGCGGTGCACCTGGACGGGGCGCGCCTCTTCAACGCCTCGGTGGCCACGGGCACGCCGGCCTCCGCGTGGGCCTCGCTCACGGACACCACGGCGGTGTGCTTCTCCAAGGGCCTGGGGGCTCCGGTGGGCTCGGCCATCCTGGGCTCGAAGGCGCTCATCGACGAGGCGCGCCGGCTGCGCAAGCGGCTGGGTGGGGCCATGCGGCAGGTGGGCATCATCGCCGCCGGGGCGCTGTACTCGTTGGAGCACCACGTGGAGCGGCTCGCCGAGGACCATGTCCACGCGCGCCGGCTGGCGGCGGGCCTCGCGGAGCTACCGGGCGTGAAGGTGGAGCCCGCCCGGGTGGAGACGAACATGATCGTCGCGGACTTCCCACTGCCGGTGCGGCAGGTGCTGCCGAAGCTGGCGGCCCAGGGCGTCCTCTGCGGCTCCACCGGTGCCGGGCCCCATGCCTCCGTCCGCCTGGTGACACATCTGGACGTGTCCGCCGCGGACATCGATGAGGCGCTGACGCGCATCCGCCGGGCACTGGCTGGCTGATTCCCAGGACGTGATAAAGTGGGCGGCGCCTTGCGTCGTCTCGCCGCCCTCCTGCTGCTCGTCCTGTCGGCGTGCGCCGCTCCCCGCGCACGCCAGAAGATGAGCTTCGCCGAGCTGTATGCCGAGCCCGGCTCGCCTCCGGCCGGAGTGGAGGCCGGTGTATCCCGGGACGAGGCGGGCAGGGGCCAGTTCCTGGCGAAGAAGGCCGAGCCGCTGATGGACGCTCCGGCCTCGATGGAGTTCCGGGCCGCGCTGGCGGAGTTCGCCACGCTGGCGCGCGCCGCTCGGACGCAGGTGAAACAGGGCAGCGCCATGCCGCGCGCCCAGGTGGACAACTGGCGGCAGATGAATGCCACCCTGGACGCGTTCCTCCGGCAGTCCGCGCGCAAGACGTCCTCGCTGGACGTGGTGCGCGCCCGGGTGACGCTGGAGGCCGAGCTGGAGCAGGACGCGCGCACCTATGGGGACATCCCCTCGGACCTGGCGGACGCGGTGCTCGCGCGGATGGAGCTGCTCGCGGTGCGCATGGCCGAGCTGCGTCACCTGCAGCTCAAGCCCTCGAAGAAGCCCATCCAGTTCGCCTGGCCGGTGGACCCGGTCGTCATCACCAGCGTCTTCGGCGTCCGGGTGCACCCCATCACCGGCGAGGAGAAGGATCACCAGGGCTTGGATCTCGCGGCGAAGCGCGGACAGCTCGTGTCGGCCGCGGCCCGGGGCGTGGTGGTGCGAGCCGGGTGGAACGGGGGCCATGGCAACCAGGTGGTCATCCAGCACGACGGGGACGTCACCACCCGCTACAGCCACCTGTCGCGCGTGCTGGTGACTCCGGGCGAGGTGGTCGAACAGGGCGACGTGGTGGGGGCGGCCGGCAAGACGGGCCTGGCCACCGGGGTGCACCTGCACTTCGAAATCTGGCACGGTGGCGAGCCGAGCGATCCCCTCGACGAGATGGGTCCCACGGACTCGGGCGAGGAGCCCGCGTTCGTGCAGCACGAGCAGCACGACACGGGAATGAGAAAGGGGCGCCGTCCCATGCTCGGACGACGCCCCCGGTGAGGTCGGAGCGCGCTCGCGGGCGTTCGCGGACTACAGCGAGTTCTTCAGCTCCTTGGCGGGCCGGAAGCCGATCGTCTTCGAGGCCTTGAGCTTCATCATCTCGTTGGTCTGCGGGTTGCGGATCTTCCGTGCCTTGCGAGAGCGGACCGACCAGGTGCCGAAGCCGGGGTAGCTGAAGCGCTGGTCCTTCTTCACCGCCTTGCCGATGTTGGCGAAGACGATGTCGAGAATCTCCGCCGCGGACTTCTTCGTCAGCCGCGACTGCGCCGCCACCACCTCCACGAGCTCTGCCTTGGTCATCCGCTCCTCCATGCCGCGTTGAATTGCGAAAGTCCGAGGTTGGTAACAAATCGCTCTTTTGTCTGTCAATGCTGGCAAAGCGTTGCGAGGCCGGAAGATCGGCCCCGGAGCGATCCGCGAGGAATTTGACGGCGCGCCAGGCTCCTCTAGAGAGGAGGAGCACGCCTGTCCGCATGCCTCCGTGCCCCGTGGCTTCGGGCCCCGGGATGTATGGATGTGATCGATTGAGAGGGTTTTCCTTTGTCATTTCGATCATTTACGAGGGGTTCGGTGATCCTGGCGGGCGCGGATGGCTGGCAGGTAATAGTGTGAGCGACCGAATGTTCCGCTCCCTGTTGATGATCGCCTGCCTGACGTTTCCGGCCTGCCGCGCCGTTGCCGCGGTGATCCCACCTCCGGAGTCCCCCGCGCGAGCCGAGGTCTGGGTGGACGGGGCCCGGAACGAGGCGGGAGACGGCACGCGGGCGCGACCCTTCACCTCGCTGGCGGAGGCGCTGGCGCGAGCGGTGAAGGGGGGTGCTCCCCTCCGGGTGCACCTGGCGCCAGGGCGGTATGCGGGCCCCATCGTCCTGCCCGCCGGGCTGGAACTGGTGGGAGCGGGGGAGGGCTCGGTGCTGCGAGGAGAGGGGGCGGGGCCGGTGGTGCGGGCTCCGGAGGGGGCCTTCCTGCGGGGCCTGGACATCCAGGGCGGGGGCTGGGGGCTGGAAGGGTCCGGCCCGGTGCTGCTGGAGGCGGTGCGCTTCCGGGGCCAGGGCACGGGGGCGGTGCGGGTGGAGGCGGGGCACCTCACGGTGGTGGGGGGCGTGTTCGAGGCGGGGGGCGCGGGGTCGGTGGGGGTGATGTTGGGGGCGGGCTCGCGGGCGGAGGTGCGGGAGGGCGCGTTCGTGGGCGCCTTCCGGCGGGGCGTGGAGGCGAGGGACTCGGAGGTGGAGCTGGAGTCCGCGCGCTTCCAGGGGCCGCTGACGGCGCTCTACCAGGTGCGGGGGCGGGTGCTGCTGCGGCACGCGAAGGTGGAGGGCGGGAACGAGGTGGGCCTCTTCGTCCAGCGGGGCACGCTGCGGCTCGAGGACGTCACCGTCACCGGACACGAGTATGGCCTCCAGGGCCTGGAGGCCACGCTGGAGGGGCGGGACTTCACCTCGGTGCGAGCGGTGCGGGCGGGCGTGGCGCTCATCGGCTCGCGAGGGGAGCTGGAGGACACGGTGGTGCTGGGCAGCGGGAGCTTCGGCGCGCTGTCACTGGTGGGCTCGGACATAGTGCTGCGCGGCGTCCGGGTGGATGGGGCGGATGCATATGGCATCACGGCGACGCGAGGGCGGCTGCTGCTCCAGCGGGCCGTCATCACCCGCCTGACGTCGAGAGAGAAGGACTCCGGTGACGGGCTGCACCTGCGCGACGCCGAGGTGGAGGCGGAGGGGCTCGTGGTGCGCGACGTGGTGGGCGCGGGCGTGCTGGCGGCGCAGGGCTCCCGGGTGGTGCTGCGTGACACGTCGCTGGAGTTGTGCCGGGAGGCCGGGGTGTGGGCCGAGACGCTGGCTCGGGTGACGGCCGAGGGCCTTCAAGTCCTCGGCTCCGGCGGGCCCGCGCTGGTTGCCCTGGAGGACGGCGAGTTGCGGGTGGACGCGCTCGTGGCGCGGGACAACGCCGCGGGGCTCGTGATGGCCGATTGCCAGGGGGCCACCGGGGTGAAGCTGGGCCGGGTGACGGGGCAGGGCCTGGAGCAGGGGGCGGCGCCCGCGGCGGCCTGCGTGGGACGGCTGTCACCCTGAGCTGCTTCCAGAGGGCGCGGGGAGTGGCTCGGGGCCGGCCTGGCGCAGGGGTGTGGCGCGAGCCGTCAGCCAGTCGCGCACCTCGGGTTGGATCTCGATGGGCGCGCCCGTGCCGAAGAGCAGATCTCCATGGCCGTAGTCCATCTTGTCGCCACGCTCGCAGCCGAAGATGTGCAGCTTCTTGTCCTGGGAGCCGACCAGCTCGTACTGAGCGCGCAGGTTCTTCGGTGGCGCCAGCCGATCCACGCTCCCGCCCATCACCAGCACCGGCACCGAGAGCCGCGCCAGCCCCGCGCGCCAGTCCACGCTCCCGTCGAAGGAGCGGAAGGCGTCATGGTCGATCCAGTCCTGGAGCTGGCGGAGCACGTTGCGGCTCATCGACGCCATCATGTTCGCGTACACCTTGCGCTGGGTGGGCGGGAGGATGTGCTTCGGGTTGATGATGACGTCGGACAGGGGCAGGGTGACGTAGCCGAGGAAGGGCGCCAGCGTGTGGCTGATCCACTCGTTGCGGAAGCCGCGAGGCCACGCGGCCCGGGCGCCCACATGGATGAGCCGGCGGAGGAGCGGATCCGGCGGGAAGAAGACTGGCGAGCCCAGCGCGAGCAGTCCCGCGAGCTTGGCCCCCTCGGGGCCCTGCGCCACGGCATAGCCCACGAGTCCCCCCAGCGAGTGTCCGACCCAGAACGCGCGCCGGGCCCCCGTCTGCGCGAGCGCCGCCTGGATGAGGGCGGGGGCGTCCTGGGCGACCAGGTCATCCACGGAGACGTGCGGCCAGCGGCGGCCCGGAGGTGGGCGCCGCGAGTGACCGATGCCCCGCCACTCCACGCTGTAGCAGTCGAAACCGGCCTCGGCCAGGGCGTGGGCCAGGGAGTAGGGCGGCTCGAAGTCGAAGGTGCAACGGTTGGCAGCCAGACCATGGCACAGCAGCACGGGCTCCTCGAAGCGCCGGTGCGAGGCGCGCCGCACGTGGACGGTCAGTTCCCACCCGTCCTGGCAGCGGACCTTCAGCCGCTCGGGAGGGGGCGTGCGCAGCCGGTACCACCAACGCACCCCGAGCACCCACAGGGCATTCGCACCCACCAGGGCGAGTCCCGCGAGCAGTACCCCCAGGGTCCAACGCACTGCGTCCATCGCTCCTCCGCTGAGAACGGACAAATAAAACCCTGCTATGGTTCGTTCTCCCCGGGCGCTCACCGCGATGGCCCGAGGCCGACCAGGAGGCAGGAGAACAGATGAGATCCCGCAAGTTGTTGTTCATCCTGCCGAATCTGTTCACCGTCACCTCCATTCTCTGCGGCTTCTACGCGATGACGCTGTGCGCGTCGGTGGAGGCGGGCCCGACGCAGTTCTATCAGGCGGCCCTGGCCATCCTCTTCGCCATGTTCTTCGACGGGTTCGACGGCCGTGTGGCCCGCCTGACGAAGACCCAGAGCGACTTCGGGATGCAGCTGGACAGCCTGGCGGATGTCGTCTCGTTCGGCGCCGCACCGGGCCTCCTGGTCTACAAGTGGGCGCTGGAGCCCCTGGGCTTCCTGGGCCTGTTCCTCTCCTTCGCCTTCGCCGCCTGCGGCGCGCTGCGGCTCGCGCGCTTCAACGTGCTCGCCATGCGCAGCCCCCACGGCGGTGGCGGCAGCTTCTTCGTCGGCCTGCCGATTCCCCTGGCCGCGGGCGTGCTCGTGTCGATGATCATCGCCCACCATGCCGCCACGGGCGGTGAGGTGCTCGAGGCCTCGGCCCGGGGCCCCGTGGCGGTGGCGGCGACCGCGCTCTCGCTGCTGATGGTGTCCACCGTCCGCTACCGGACCTTCAAGGACCTGCGCCTGTCCCCCCGCTCGGCGCTCGTCCTCATGTTGGTGCTCGCCAGCGGCGTCATCATCGGCACCCGCTTCCACCCGGCCTACGTGCTGATCGCCTACATGTTCGCCTACCTCGCCTTCGGCCTCATCGAGTCCGCCTTCGGGGTGCGCAAGCGCCTCGTGGCCCGGAAGCTGGGGAGCGGAGCGAGCGCCGCGGCCGTCCTCGAGGAGGAGGAGGAGGACGAGCTCGACGACGACGAGCCGGGGGACGAGCACAAGGTGGCGTAGTCCCCTCGAGCTGATGCGTGCTGGAGGCGGCGGGTGCGGCTAGGATGCGCCGCCCATGCGCGTCGAGCTGCTGTGCACCGGTGACGAGCTCGTCACCGGACTAACCCCCGACACCAACAGCCCGTACCTGGAGGCGCGGCTCTTCGAGCTGGGCATCAAGGTGCAACGGGTGGTGCTGGTGGGGGACGTCCGCGAAGACATCACCCGGGCCCTGCGAGAGGCCGCCAGCCGGTCGGACGTGGTCATCGTCTCGGGAGGGCTGGGCCCCACGGCGGACGACTTCACCGCCGAGTGCGCCGCGGCGGCCGCGGGCGTACCGCTCGTGGAGGACGCGCGGACGCTCCAGTTCCTGCGCGAGCGCGCCGCGAAGCGGGGCCGGGAGCTGGCGCCCAACGTGGCCCGCATGGCGCTGGTGCCCGAGGGCTCGGAGGTGGTGCCCAACCCCGTGGGTGCCGCGCCCCTGTTCATCCTGCGGCTGGGCGGCTGCCGGCTCTTCTTCCTTCCGGGAGTGCCTCGCGAGTACCACGCCCTCGTGGACGGCGAGGTCCTGCCGCGCGTGCGGGCGGAGCTGGAGAAGCGGCCGGATCGCACGTACAGGGCATTCCGCCTGCTGCGCACGGTGGGCCTCCCCGAGGCCGTCCTGGATGCGCGAGTGGCCCCCCTGGCCTCGGCGCACCCCCGGGTGGTGTTCGGCTTCCGGACGCACGCGCCGGAGAACCAGCTCAAGCTGATGGCGGAGGCGCCCTCCCAGGCCGAGGCCGAGGCCGCCCTGGCCGCCGCCGAGACCGCGGCTCGCCGGGAGCTCGGCCTGGCGGTGTACGGAGCGGACGGGGACACCTACCCCGTCGTGTTGGCGAGGCTGCTGACGGAGGCGCGGGCGACGCTGGCGCTCGCCGAGAGCTGCACGGGAGGCCTCATCGCGGCGCAGCTCACCGCGGTGCCGGGCGCGAGCAACTTCCTGATGGGCGGCGCGGTCGTCTACACCGAGCAGATGAAGACGGCCTGGGCGGGAGTGCCCGCCGAGCTGCTGGCCCGGCACGGCGCCGTGTCGGCTCCGGTGGCGGTGGCCATGGCGGAGGGCATCCGGGCCGCCTGCAAGACGACCTATGGCCTGTCGGTGACGGGATTCGCGGGCCCGACGGGGGGCACGCCCGAGGACCCGGTCGGGACCGTCTATTGTGCGCTCGCCCAGGAGGGTGCCCCCACCCGATGCGAGCGCTTCTCCATTCCAGGCGATCGGGACTTCGTGCGTCTCCTCGCCACCTCGAACGCGCTCGAGCTTCTGCGTGAGCGCCTGCTGACCGCCGCCTCATGAGCCGCTCCAAGTCCAAGCGTTCCAAGCCGTCCTCCGCCCAGAGCCGCGAGCCCGTGGCGCCCGCGCCCGAATCGACCATCGGTTCTCAGGCGGCTTCCCCCGCGCCCGAGAGCCCCGCGGCTCCGGAGCAACGCGTGGCGCCCGGCGTGTCCACGGACGAGCGGGGTGGGGTGGCGGGTGCGGCGCTGCGGATGTGGCTGGCGGCGTACCGGGTGGAGGTGGTGCTCTTCCTGGTGAGCTTCGCGGTGCTGGCCAGCTTCAGCTCGCAGCGCTTCCTGAGGCAGAGCGAGGCCCCGCACTTCGTGTACCAGGCGAAGGCGTGGCTGGAGGGGCGGCTGGACGTGGACCCCGAGGTCCTGCCGAACCTCGAGGACTGGGCATGCGTGCGCGAGGTGGCGGGGGCGAAGGTGCGGTGCGAGGGCCGGACGAGGCCGGGGGACCGCTGGTTCGTGAGCTTCCCGTCGTTCCCGGCGGTGGTGATGCTGCCCTTCGTGGCGCTGCACGGCTACCAGTTCAACGACACCTCGTTCGGGGTCATCGTCGGGGCGCTGGCGGTGGCGCTCTTCTACTCACTGCTGCGCTTCCTCGCGAAGGAGGGAGAGACGGCGCGAGACCGGACGGAGAACGTGGGACTGGCGCTGGTGCTGGCCTTCGGCACGCTCTTCTTCTACGCGTCCATTCGGGGCGAGGTGTGGTTCAGCGCGGAAGTCATGGGTGTGGCCTTCACGTGCCTCTACCTGCGCAACGCGGTGCGGGCGCACCGTCCGGTGCTCGCGGGCCTCTTCTTCTCCATGGCAACGCTCACCCGCACGCCGCTGCTGTTCGCCGGGCTCTTCTTCGTGCTGGAGGCGCTGTGTCCCGGGCCGGACCGGCTCGAGCAACTGAAGGCACTGGGCTCCAACTGGAGGCCCGCGGTGCGCAAGCTGGGCCTGTTCGCGCTCGGGGCCGCGCCACTGGCGCTGCTGGCGGCGGCGTACAACGTCTACCGCTTCGGCAACCCGGGCGAGTTCGGCCACGCGTTCCTCTACAACAACCGCGTCAACGTGGACATCGACCGCTGGGGCCTCTTCCACCCGGTGTACCTGTGGCGCAACCTGCAGGCGGCTTTCCTCAAGCTGCCGGGCATCTCGCTGAACCCGCTGCGGCTGTCGTACGACCCGCATGGCCTGTCGTTGCTGCTGACGCTGCCGCTGGTCGTCTTCCTGGTGGTGCCGAAGTTGAGGCCGCGTCTGCACTGGCCGCTGTGGCTGACGCTGGCGGTGACCGCGCTGCCCGGGCTCTTCTACCAGAACGATGGCTACATGCAGTTCGGCTTCCGGTTCAGCATCGACTACACGCCCTACCTGCTGCTGCTCTTCGCCATCGGTGGCTGGTCTCTGCGCAACCGGGCCGTGCTGGCCACGGTGGCCTTCGGCGTGTTGGTGAACTTCTGGGGCGCGGTGGCCTTCCGGGGCTACACCGAGCTTGTCCGGAACTGGTAGGGCAGGGCACGTTGTCTTGACCGGCCGCTGCCGGGCGAGCAGATAACGGGGCGTGACACAACCGCCCTCAGGACCCACTCCGCCCTCGGGACCGCCGCCCCCCGGCAAGCGCTGGCACACGCGCGAGGACAGCGGCATCCGGCTCGATGCCCGGCTGCGCTGGTGGCACGACGACGAGCCCATCGAGCACCCGCGCATCATCGAGCTCTTCAACAGCTCGCTCATCCTCGACGAGCAAGGGCGCTACCAGCTCCAGATTGGCCAGGACTGGTGCTACGTCCAGGTGGAGGGTGCGGCCTACGAGGTGCGCACCGTGGACGTGACCGAGGACGAGCGCATCTCCGTGCGCCTGAGCGATCGCACCGCCGAGGCGCTCGACCCATCCACGCTCGCCGTGGACTCCGAGGGCGTCCTCACCTGCCGGGTGAAGGGAGGGCGGGCCGGGGCACGCTTCTCCCGGGACGCCCAATACCAGCTCGGCGAGCTGCTGGAGCAGGACGAGGGCGGCCAGTTGTATCTGCGTGCGGGCCAGCGCCGCCTCGCGGTTCCGGTGTCGCTCGAGGTCCCTAGCGCCTAGGCCATCGCCGCGGGCGCCTCCATCTCGGCGCTCGCGTTCGGAGCGGGAACCGGGAGGGCGGTGCCCACCAGCTCACGGGCGAGCGCCTCCATGGCATCCGGGTGCTCACGCAGCCACTCGGCGGCCCGCTCGCGACCCTGGCCGATGCGCTCCCCGCGCAGGCTGAAGTGGCTGCCGGCCTTGTCCACCAGCCCCGCGTGCACCCCCAGGTCCAGCACCTCGCCCGGGCGGTGGATGCCCACGCCGTAGAGCAGGTCGAACTCCGCCTCCTGGAAGGGCGGGGCCACCTTGTTCTTCACCACCTTCACCTTGGCCCGCGTGCCCACCACGTTCTCGCCGTCCTTGAGGTTGCTCGTGCGGCGGATCTCCATGCGCACCGAGGAGTAGAACTTCAACGCGTTGCCGCCCGTGGTCGTCTCCGGGTTGCCGAACACCACGCCGATCTTCATGCGAATCTGATTGATGAAGATGATGCAGCACCCCGAGCGGCTCACAGCGCCCGTCAGCTTGCGCAGGGCCTGGCTCATCAGCCGGGCCTGGACGCCCATGTGCGCGTCGCCCATCTCGCCTTCGATTTCGGCGCGAGGCACCAGCGCCGCCACCGAGTCCACCACGATGAGGTCCACCGCCCCCGAGCGCACGAGCTGCTCGGTGATCTCCAGCGCCTGCTCGCCGGTATCCGGCTGGGAGATCAGCAGTTCCTCGACGCGCACGCCGAGCTTGCGCGCATAGTTGACGTCCAGCGCGTGCTCGGCGTCGATGAAGGCCGCCACGCCGCCCTGTGCCTGCACCTGGGCAATCGCGTGCAGCGTGAGCGTGGTCTTGCCCGAGGACTCATTGCCGAACAGCTCCACCACTCGTCCGCGCGGGTAGCCGCCCACGCCGAGCGCCCGGTCCAGCCCCACCGAGCCCGTGGGGATGATCGCCACCCGCTGCTCGCGCACTTCGCCGCCCAGGGGCATCACCGCGCCCTTGCCGAACTGCTTCTCGATCGCCGCCACCGCCGCCGCCACCGCCTTCAGCTTCTCCGTCAGCTTGTTCATCGTCTCTCCTCGCCGCCCTTGATGAGTGGGGTCGTGCCCTGGAGCCGGAATGGCCCGAGCGCGCCGCGAGGAGCATGAGCAACGCGCGTGCCGCGCACGGCTCACTCGGAGCGCGAGGGGCGGAGGAGTCCCGTGACGCGCGAGGTGTCCCGCGCGGTGGAGGAGGTGCCTCCTGAAGAGGAACATGGGGCGGAGGCCTCGCGGCCCTGCTCGCCCGGGGAGCGCGTGACTCAGGCTGGCGTTTCGGAGGGGTCGGTGGCGTTGCTGTCCTTGTCGCTCCCCGTCGCGAGCTCATCCTGGGGCACGCCGCCCGGGCCGCCGATGTCTCGATGGAGTTGGATGATGGCGTCGCGCACCTGGTTGACGAGCGCGTCGCGGGCAGCCCCCCTGATGCCCGCGGTGGCGATGGGCTGGCCCATCTTCACCCGGATGGGGTGGCGCCGCAGCAGGATGCTGCCGGAGGGAAGCATGTCGCGCGTGCCCTCGACGGCCATGGGGATGATGGGCACGCCTGCCTCCACGGCCAGCACGAAGGAGCCCTTCTTGAAGGGGAGGATGAGCCCGTCCTTCGAGCGAGTGCCCTCGGGGAAGACGAGGATGTTGGAGCCGGCGCGGATGCGCTCACCGGCGAGCTTGAGGCTGCGCATGGCCGCGCGCCGGTTGGAGCGGTTGATGAAGATCATCCCCGTGCCCGTCATGTACCAGCCGAGGAAGGGAACCCACTTGAGCACGTGCTTGGCGATGAAGCGGATGTTCGCCGGAATCACGGCGAAGGCCACGGGGATGTCGAAGATGGACTGGTGATTCATCAGGAAGATGTGGGGCCTGGTCCAGTCGACATCGGGCAGGGGCTCCACGAGCAGTGGCGAGCCGGTGATGCGCCAGTGCATGGGGGCCCAGAAGCGCCGGGCCATCATCAGCGGCACCTCCCCGTTGAGCGAGAGGATGGCCGCCAGCCCGGACGCGGTAATCCAGAACACCAGCCACAGGGTGAGGAAGACGGCCTGGAAGAGTGCGATGAGGGGGGACAGGAGCTTCATCAACCGGCCTTCTAGCTCGACCAACCGCGGCCGGGTACGGGGTCGATGCGAACGCGTCGATTCCGTTGAATTTCTCCTCGCTGGGAGGAACTTCCCGACCATGGCGATCCAGCGCGACAAGCTCCCCCACGTGGTCATCCTCGGTGGTGGTTTTGGCGGCCTGTACGCGGCGCGTTCACTGCGGAACGCTCCGGTGCGCGTCACCGTGGTGGACCGGCAGAACCATCATCTCTTCCAGCCGCTGCTGTACCAGGTGGCCACGGCCACGCTGAGCCCGGGGGAGATCGCCTCGCCGATCCGTTGCTTGCTGAGCAGGGAGGCGACGGTGCTGCTCGCAGAGGTGACGGGCGTGGACGTAGCGGGCAAGCGCGTGCTGCTGGCCGACGGGGAGTTGTCCTACGACTACCTCGTCATCGCTACGGGAGCGACACACTCCTACTTTGGCCACGACGAGTGGGCGAAATACGCGCTGGGACTGAAGACGATCGACGACGCGCTGGAGATCCGCCGGCGGGTGCTGCTGGCCTTCGAGCGGGCCGAGCGCGAGCCCGATCCGGCGCGTCGCCGCGAGCTGCTCACCTTCGTCATCATCGGCGCGGGACCGACGGGAGTGGAGATGGCGGGAGCGCTCGCGGAGATCTCCCGTCACACGCTGGCGAAGGACTTCCACAACATCGACCCTTCGCAGGCGCGGATCCTGCTGCTGGAGGGCCTGCCGCGCGTGTTGCCCATCTACCCGGAGCCTCTGTCGGAGAAGGCCCGGGAGGCGTTGGAGAAGCTCGGAGTGGAGGTCCGCACGAACACGCGGGTCACCCACATTGACGAGACGGGCGTGTACATCGGAGAGGAGCACATCCGGACGAGGAGCATCATCTGGGCCGCGGGAGTGGCGGCGTCTCCGGTGGCGAGCTCTTTGGGTGCTGAGCTGGACCGGGCGGGTCGCGTGCGGGTCTCGCCCGATCTCACGCTACCGGGCCGCCAGGACGTCTTCGTCATTGGGGACCTGGCGCACTTCGTCCAGGACGGCAATCCCATTCCGGGGGTAGCGCCCGCGGCCATCCAGCAGGGCAAGCATGCCGCGCGCAACATCCGCCGCCACGTGGAAGGCAAGGCACTGGAGCCCTTCCGCTACTGGGACCGGGGCACCTACGCGGTCATCGGGCGAGGCAAGGCGGTGGGAGTGGCCTTCCAGCGCATCCAGTCCTCGGGCTTCAGTGCATGGATGGCGTGGCTCGGCATCCACATCCTGTTCCTCATCGGATTCCGCAGCAAGCTGGCCGTGCTCCTGGACTGGGCGTACTCGTTCATTGCCTTCAAGCGTTCGGCCCGGCTCATCACGGGGCCGCTACCCGAGCTGGTGCGGCCCGAGAGGGCAGGGGAGGGCTCGTTCAAGGCTCGTCCGGGGGCGGGGAGCTCCACGCAGGAGGCCGCGGTCGGCTGAGGGAGGAGTCCTGCCAGAGCGGAGGACCTCCGTGGGTATTGGTGTGCAGCCAGTTCCTCCGGTCGATCTGCCGGCAACTGATGGCCAGAGTCATGTCCACCTCCTCGATGCGGTCGTGCCCTTCCAGGTCGGCCCGAGACAGTGCCAGCTTGAGGATGCGGTCATGGGCGCGGGCAGACAGGCTGAATTGGCGCACGGCCTTCTCGAGACACTCTTCGGCGCGCGGAGAGGGCTTGCAGTAGCGGTGCATCAGCCGCACCGGCATCTGGGCATTGCAGTGCACGCCTGGCTCGTCGCGGAAGCGGAAGCGCTGGCGCTCGCGTGCGGCTTCCACGCGCTCGCGGTAGTACGCGTTGGTCGGCTCCGCCGCGTCGTTGCGAGTGACGTGGTGGTACTCCACCGGGCGTGTCTGCAGGGTGATGTCGATGCGGTCCAGCAAGGGCCCGCTCACCCGGGAGTGGTAGTCGTGGATGCGGTACTCCTTGCAGTGGCAGTTGTGCCCGGGGACGTTGAAGTAGCCGCACGGGCAGGGGTTCATCGCCGCGACCAGCATCACCCGGCAGGGATAGGTCACGTGCTGGGTGGCGCGAGCCAGGTGGATGGAGCCTTCCTCCAGGGGTTGTCGCAGCACTTCCAGGACGTTCTTACGGAACTCAGGGAACTCATCGAGGAAGAGCACGCCGTGGTGGGCCAGGGAGAGTTCTCCGGGCCGAGTGGTCGGGCCGCCGCCCACCAGCCCCGCGTCGGAGATGGTGTGGTGGGGCGAGCGGAAGGGCCGCTCGCGCATCAGCGCCTGCTCGTCCCCCAGCAGGCCGAGCACGGAGTAGATCTTCGTGACCTCGAGGGCCTCCTCGAACGTCATGGTGGGGAGGATGCCGGGCAGCCGGCGGGCGAGCATCGTCTTGCCCGAGCCGGGCGGACCGCACAGCAGCACGTTGTGGCCACCAGCGGCGGCCAGCTCCAGTGCTGTCTTCAGGTCCGCCTGTCCCCGGACATCGGACATGTCCAGCGGCGTCTGGCGCGTCCGTGAGAGGGCAGGGGCACTATTTTCGCGGGTGAAGGGGGGCAGGGGCTTTTCGCCAGTGAGATGGTCCACCGCCTCGCGCAGGTTGCTGACGGCCAGCACGTGGATGCCCTCCACCAACGCCGCCTCGGCCGCGTTCGCCGCTGGCACCATCACGCCGTCATAGCCACCATCTCGCGCCGCCACCGCGAGTGGCAGGACGCCCTTGATGGGCTTCACCCACCCGTCCAGCGACAGCTCCCCGCCGAAGAGGTAGTGCGACAGGGGCTCCTCTTCCATCAGTTTCGCCGCCGCCAGCACTCCCAACGCGATGGGCAGCTCGAAGGCTGCTCCCTCCTTACGAATATCCGCGGTTTGGTGCTCCGCCGGATTCCGCGCGGTGCCGGACGGTGCCGCCCAGAGGGCGGGTGGCATGGGCTCTTTCCGTGTTGTCGTGGCAGATGCCGCCAAGTGCGTCCCGGCGCGGGACAAGGGTGGGACGCGGCGGGACGCTGTTTTCAGTCCCTTTCCAGGCCCGACAACGTCCAGCGGACCCGGCGGCCTCCTGCTGGGGTCAGCGCCGTTGGGCGGCGTCGGCCTCCCCCTGGAGCGGGCCACCTACTGGCACGGAGGCGTGCCGGGCCTGATGGTAGGCGAGTACATCCTCCCGCCCTCCGTCACCGGCACCGCCGTTACCCTGTCTGCATACGGGGGCTGCGTGGAGCCGCGGCCCGGGTACCTCCCCACCCGCGTGTACGTGACGCCGGAGCACAAGGCGGCGGAGGTGTTCGCCGCCCTCTTCCCGGGTGGCGGCTGGGTCTACCGGGTTGAGCCGGAGGGGGAGCTCGAGGCCGACCCGGGCAGCACTGAGCCGGGGCTCTCCTTCGCCTGCGAACGCGCCCGCATCATCGAGGCGACGCCGCTCGACCCGCTCACCATCGCCTGCATCCTCGAGTCCGTCCTTGCGGGAGGTGCGGCATGAGCACCACACCCACCACCGCCGAGACGTTCGCCACGGTGCGCGAGGCCGTAGAGACATGGGGCGAAGTGCTGTGCGTCAACTCCATCGGGCGCAACAAGGTTCGCGATGCCCTCGCCCTGCTGGAGTGCCGTATGGGGGCGCTGGGGCGGGCGGTAGATGCCGAGGTCGTCCAGTGGAGCGGCGACCAGTCGTGGTGCAGACGGTGCCGGACTCGCACGACACAGGTGGTGAGTCCGCGCGTGCCCCACAGGCATGCGCCGGATTGCGTCCTCGCCGACGACTCCGAGGATCTGGCGGACGCCCTGGACCTGGAGTCCTACGCCCATGCGCAGATGCGCCAGGCGCTGGTGGAAGAGCGCGCGGCCCGCGAGCAGGCGGAGGCGGAAGCGCAGCGCCTATACGTCGAATCCTGGGGCGCGGCGGTGCAGGTGGCCGAGGTGCGCGAACTGCTGGAGGCGGAGGTCTTCTCGGCAGACGTAGTGAGGCTGACGAAAGCACTCGCTGAGCAGCAGCGCGTCCGTGCCGAGCAGGCAGAGCGGGAGTTGGCGAAATCGGAGCAGGAGCGTGACGAGGCGCTGAGGAAGGTCAGCACCGAGAGAGCCGCCCGCGAGCGCGCCGAGGCGGGCAACGCGGCGCTGCTGGAGCGCCTCGGGGCTGTGGAGCTGGCGGCGCGCGCCGTCCTCCGCGTGACGGACACCCCCACCACCTTCGAGCAGGCGGCGGCGCGGCAGCAGGAGATGGGAGAGGCCCTCTCCAACCTGCGGGGAGTGCTCGGCCCCGTCAGCACGCCGCCCCCGGACACCGCAGTGGCGGACCGTCGGAACGACTGCACCTGCACCGGCCACTGCCGAGGGGCGGAGGGTCTGGGCGAGGGCTGGCGGTGCGCCATGCAGGCCCACAAGGCGGTGGGCCATGGCTGAGCACTGCGAGCGCCCCATCCTGTTCAGCGGCAGCATGGTGCGAGCCATCCTCGACGGCCGGAAGAACCAGACGAGGCGTGTCATCACGCCGGTGCAACCTGACGTTCGTGGCCTCTGGCCCGGCGGCAGGACTCCAGGGTCGCTCCCCGGTGACTGCCCCTACGGCCAGCCCGGGGACCGGCTGTGGGTGCGCGAGACTCACTGGATCGGCCCATTGGCTCGGAACAGCGCGGGAGATCGATGTCCGACGTGGCACGGTTTGCCCTACTCGGTGAGTCCAGACGGGTGCTCAGCCGCCTTCTACAAAGAGGGGTTCGACCGCAGCGAGCCGCGCTGGCGCCCCTCCAT
This sequence comes from Vitiosangium sp. GDMCC 1.1324, assembly GCF_003044305.1. Lineage (GTDB taxonomy): Bacteria > Myxococcota > Myxococcia > Myxococcales > Myxococcaceae > Archangium. Next base: position 250,839 of record NZ_PZOX01000015.1, read on the forward strand.
CCACATGCCTCGGTGGGCCTCGCGCCTCACGCTCGAGGTGACGGGCGTTCGCGTCGAGCGGCTGCAGGACATCTCCGAGGAGGACGCAAGAGCGGAGGGCGTCGAGCGCGACGCGAAGTATCCCGACCGTTGGAAGAACTACGTCGGCGAAGTCTCCGGCCCAGATGCCGTTGATTCGTTCTTCTCTCTCTGGGCCTCCATCCACGGCACCGCGTCCTGGGACGCCAACCCCTGGGTGTGGGTCGTCGCGTTTCGCCGGATGGCGGGCGCCACTCCATGAGGACGATCAGCAAGCCGGGGCTCGTCATCGACCTCTTCGCGGGCGGTGGAGGGGCCAGCACGGGAATTGAGGCCGCGCTGGGCAGGACGGTAGACGTGGCCATCAACCACAGCGCCACCGCGCTGGCGGTGCATGCGAAGAACCACCCCAGGACGAAACACCTCACGGCGGACATCTGGGAGGTGAAGCCAAAGGAGGTGACGCGCGGACGGCCGATGGATGTGCTCTGGGCGTCGCCCGATTGCACGCACTTCTCTGTCGCGAAGGGTGGCGTCCCTCGCGAGAAGGGCATCCGCTCGCTGGCGTGGGTTGTCGTGGAGTGGGCACGCGCGGTGCGCCCGCGCGTCATCTTCCTGGAGAACGTCGGCGAGTTCCGCACCTGGGGCCCGCTCGGTGAGGACGGGCGCCCGGACAAGGCAAGGATGGGGGAAACCTTCGAGCAGTGGCTCGGGGCGTTGCAGATCCTGGGCTACCAGGTGGACTACCGCGTTTTGGACGCCAGCCACTATGGCGCCCCCACGAAGCGCCGACGGCTGTTCCTCGTGGCGCGGTGCGACGGTGAGCCGATTCGCTGGCCGGAGCCGACGCACGGCCCCGGGAAGCTGCCACTTCGCACCGCAGCGGAGTGCATCGACTGGAGCCTGCCGTGCCCCTCAATCTTCGGGCGGAAGAAGCCGCTCGCGGAGAAGACGCTCTGGCGCATCGCGGAGGGCATTCGCCGCTTCGTCTTGGAGAACCCGACGCCCTTCATCGTCGGGTGTGGCGGCCGGGCCGGGCAGACGCCACCTACACCGGTGAACGCTCCGGTCGGCACCATCATCGCGAAGAACGATCGGGCCATCGTGGTGCCATCCATCGTGAAGGTGAACCACGGAGGCGAGGCCGCTCGTGGAGAGGCCATCAATGAGCCGCTGTCCACGGTGACCGCGCTGCGCCGGGGACATGCGCTCGTTGCCCCCACCCTGGTGCAGACCGGGTATGGGGAACGTCCTGGGCAGCGCGCCCGGACATTGGACCTGCACGACCCCCTGGGCACGGTGGTGGCGGAGGGCCAGAAGCACGCGCTCGTGTCCGCCTTCCTCACGAAGCACTACGGCGGTGTGGTGGGAGTGCCCTTCGACGGACGGCCGATGGACACCGTCACCGCGCAGGACCACCACGCGCTCACCATCGCCACGCTGGCGCCCTCCGGACCCGCCCAGGACTTCCGCATCGCCGAGGTTCGCGCGTTCCTCACCACCTACTACGGAGACGACGCGACCTCGGGGCAGCGCGTGGACCGGCCGCTGCGGACCATCACCGCCAAGGCCCGGATGGGGCTGGTTCTCGTGGAGGGCATTGAGCACCAGATCGTGGACATCGGCATGCGGATGCTGGAACCGGAGGAACTGCTCCGCGCCCAGTTCGGCCGCTTCGCACAGGGATACGACCTGAGCGCAGCCACCAGCAAGGCGTCGAAGGTCCGGCTGATAGGAAACAGTGTCTGCCCCGAGGTGGCCGAGGCCGTGGTGCGCGCCAATCTGGGCGAGCTCTCGTCTGAGAGGAGGGCTGCATGACCTGCCCACTCCCGCTCCCCGAGGCGCGTCGGCGCCAGGTCGCGCTCCTCCTGCGCACCACGCCCGTGGACGAGCTCCCCCTCCTGCGCGCCCGGCTCTACGCGGCGACGCCTGCGGTTGGGCTCGCCGAACTCCGCGGACGCGAGCCCAAGAGCCGGTGCGCTGTCTGCTGGGTGCTTCGTCCCGTTCGCCTGCAGTGGAAGGAGTATGGGGACGCGCACCGGTACACCTGCGACGAGCAGACCTGCCAGAAGATTTGGCAGCGCCTCGCCAGGTGGGAGGAAGCCGCCCGTGCCGAGGCCCAGGCTCGCCTCGTCGAGTCCGTCTGCCAGGGGGTGCCCGCATGAAGCCGCTCCGCCCGGTAGATGCGGTCTTCCGCATCGCCACCGCCCTCCTGCTCCTCGCGTGGCTGCCCGCCCTCTTCGGGTGGTGGGCCGCCCGCGTCCTCTACGTCCTCTCCTTGCCGGTGGTCGCCGGCCTTTCCCTCTTCATCGCCTTCCGGAGGCCCTCATGAGCCCCACCAGTAGGGCTGGCGCCGGACCGAGGCACTGGCGGGTCCTGGAGGTGCGTTACGAAACAGGTAGTCTTGTGATGCTCTACTGGATGAGTCGCGTAGGCATTGGCAGTGGTGTGTCGCGCAGGTACGCCCGCAGTGGGCCCGTCCGCGTCGAGAGGGAAGCGCCATGACGTGTTTGCCGTGGTTCAAGCTGTTCAGCGACTTCTCCGAGCACCCGAAGACGCTGGCGCTGCAGGCCGAGCTCGAGCACCCGGAGGCGGACGCCTTCGTGCTGCGCATGTGGTGCTACCTGGCCAAGGCCGCCCCCACCGGTAGCCTCACGGGCCGGCACGCCGGTGTAGTGCTGGAGCGTGCGATCCGGTGGACGGGGCAGCCAGGGCGCTTCGTCGAGGCTGCCCTGGCTGTGGGCTTCCTGGAGCAGGAAGGGGAGAACCTTGTCGCACACCACTGGGCGGAGGTGCAGGGCGCGCACGTGGCCAAGGTGGAGCGGGACAGGAAGAAGCCGGACGGCAAGAAGGCCTCCCGCCAGCCTCCCGCCATGTCGCCGCAGGACTCCCGCGCCGCTCCCCCCAACATCCCGCGCGGGAGAATGGAGGAACCGGCGAGGGATGTTCGGGGGGAGAGTAGAGAGAAGAGAGTAGAGAGAGAAACAGAAGATCCCCCCCTCCCCCCGAAGGGGGTTGGAGAAACACCCACAGACCCACACCACTCGCATCCCGTTCCCGCTGCCGTCGACGGCGAGGCTCGGATGGCGGCGCTGGACCTGGTGCCTGCCCCTCGACGGCTGCGAGCAGCCGGGACGACGCCGACAACCTCACCGCCCGCCGAGCTGCCCAGAGCCGAGCCCTCGCCGGCCGTGGCCGAGGCGCGCGATGCCGGCGGGATGCTCGCCTTCGAGTCCGGGCCCTCCACGTCCGGTGGACTCACGGTGCCGGATGTCGTGGACGCTGTGCACCGCGAGGTAATGCAGGGGCGGCCGTACCCGTGGGACCCGAAGCAGGACGACAAGGCGTCCACAGCCCTGCTGTCGCTCTGCATGGCCGAAAAACTACCCATGGCGCGGGTGCCCGAGGAAGTCGGGCGCCGCTTCGGCCGGGCCCTGGTGCGCAGCCTGGACCGGTACGCGAAAGGCAGCAGCAAGGCCGTGACGCTGCGGGAGCTCGCGCGCCGCGAGTGCTGGGCAGCCAACGCCGAGCCGCCCGAACGCGAGCAGGAAGAGCGCGACCCGCTGAGCGGGACGCTTCGTGTGCGGTCCGTGGTGCTTGAGCCGTGGGATGCCGTGGCCGAGTCGCTCTCGGCGAGGGGGGCGCAATGAGCTGCGCGGCGATTCCTCCCTCGATGCTGGTGACCCAGGTGCTGGCGAAGCTGCAGCAGGCCCGCGAGCGCGTTGCCCACGGGTGGCCGTCCATCCCCTGCGCGCTCGCCTCGGGCCCTGGGGCCACCGTTGCCGATCGGCTCGCCGCGGCGAAGGCTGCCCAGAAGTCCGGTGTGGACGCTCCGCCCTGGGTGCGCACGCTCGCCGAGTGCCTCTCGCGAGTCGAGCATGCTCGGGCCCTGTGGGGCACGACGCCGGACGCCCTGCCACCGCTCGCGGCCGGCATCGCCCCGTGCGCCCTCGACCTCCGCGACCACCTCGGGTTTGCCCGGGCCTGCGCGGAGAAGCACTTGGCCTGGGAGGACTCGGGCGGGCTTACCCGCCCGCAGGCCCTGTGCGTCCTGCACCTGGCCGTCACCCTCGCGAAGTGGGACGCGCAGCAGCAACGCGCCACCGTGGCCACCCACGCATTCCAGCCCCTGCCCACCCTCCGCCGGGCACCGCAACCGAGTAGGCGGCCCGAGCCTGCATCCGAGTTCCGCAGCCTGCGTGACCTGGCGCGCGTCGCCGACGCCTTTTCTGACTGGGGCGAGGAGGAGACCGACCGATGACGTGCCCCGTCCCGACCTACAGCATCGAAGTGCCCGTGAAGACGGCGAGCACCAGCAACCTGCGCGAGCACTGGGCCGCCCGCCACAAACGGACGGACGCGCAGAAGGCAGCCACCCGGCGCCGCTGTCCGGAGTGGACGGCCGGGCCCCTGCTGGTGGTGCGCCTCGCCCGGGTGGCCCCGCGCAAGCTGGACGATGACAACCTGCGTGGGGCGCTGAAGTCCGTCCGGGATGCCATCGCCACCTGGCTGCGCGTGGACGACGCCTCCCCGCTGGTGCGCTGGGAGTACCTCCAGGAGCGGGGCCCCACGCCGCTGGTGCGCGTGGAGGTGTGGCTGCCGCATCTGGCCCAGGCCAGCGCCACTATCCCGCCCGTCACGCATGCCTCCACCGACGCTCCAGTGGGGCAACCGGGGTTCATCCCGGCCCTGCTTCCGGCGCAGTACCGCCAACGCTCGCTCGCGGAGCTCGCCACCCCAGCCAGCTACCCCGCCGCGCTCAGGAGGACGCCATGACCTGTGCCGCGAACCCCGCCCGTCCCACCTCCATCACTTGCACCTGTGGCTGCGTCGTGCCGGTGAAGCCCCACGGCCCCATCCCTGTCATGTGCAGCACCTGCGCCGAGGCTCGGCAGAGGGCGCGGGAGCTGGCGTGGCAGCGCCGCCACAAGGAAGATGGGGGGCCCTTCGTCGAGCAGCTCGGGGCACTGGAAGGGGCCGAGGAGCTCAAGGACGGGCGAAAGCGGCTCGGCTGCGAGCTGGCGCACCTCCGGGCACGTGTGGAGGCCCTGGCCCGTGATTGGGGGCTGCCCGCCCCGACGCGCAGCCCGCTGGCGTAGCCCGGCGCAATCCGTGCGCGTTTCGGCCTCCCGTGTGCCAATGGCGGCATGCCGTGCGCAGCGATTCCGAATAGGCCTTCTGTGGGTGAGCGGATCCTGACGCCCAGTCCGGATGCACAGGGCCAGGCCGCGTTCCCCTTCCTCTTCTCTGTCCCCACGCGCGAAGTGCGGCGCGGCGAGCGCGCCCGCCGGCCGCACCTGCGCGGCCGCACCTCCCCGGGTGTAGACACCCGGCAGCGGGTGCTGCCCTTCCGCCGCACTGCCGCTGGCAGCCTCCTGACGCCGGAGCTCGCCGAGGCCATGGAGACGGCGTTGGCCGAGGCCCGCGGGAGCGCCGAGGGTGGCCGCCGGCAGCGCGCCGCGGAGGCCCAGTTGCTGGAGCTGCTGCTGCCCTTCCTCCAAGCTGCGGTGGCGCACGCGTGGGCCACCCACCCACGTACCCACCTGGAAAAGGAGGACTTGCTGCAGGAGGCGCGGCTCCGTGCCCAAAAGCTGTGGCGGGGTTTCCGCCCTGGCTGGGCTGGCCCCGGGCGCACCCTCTACCCCGCCTACGCGGTGAAGGCCGTGCGCCAGCAGCTGGGCAACGTGCTCGAGGAGGCGCGGCTGGTGGGCCCCACCCAGTGGGGGCGCAAGCTGGCCGCCCGCGCCCGGCGGCGGGTGAAGCGGGAGGAACTCTCCTATGAGGACGCGCTGAGGAAGGAGGGCGCGGACCACGCGACCACCCTCGGGCTCACCCTGACGGCCACCCGCGCCGACGAGCGCGAGGCTGCAGCCCTCGCCGACGAGAGCGACGCGCACCGGGAGGAGCTCGCCCTGGAGTCCGCGGCAGTGGCCGCGCTCCGGCGCCTCCCCCGGCTCGAGCGCGAGGCCGTCGCCGTCCCCCTCGGGCTCTCCCGGCTGCAGCTCTCCGACGCCGGCCTCGCCCGGCACCTGGGGTGCACCCTGGCTGAGCTGCACTCGGCGCGCGAGCGGGGGTTGGCGACCCTTCGGAAGGGCATGGCCAGGAGGTCGGAATGATCATCGTCACCAAGCGAGAGGGGCCCTGCCGGGCCTGTGGCGGGCGCATCCGCAAGGGGGAGTACGCCGACTTCACCGCGGAGAAGGGCGCGGCCCATCCCGAGGCCCAGTGTTCCTCTGTGCCCGCGCGCTACCGGCCCAACCTCCGAGCTGGGGCGTGCAGGTGCGGCACGTGGGTGAAGGCCGGGCAGGGGCGGCTGCGGCTGGTGGAGGACGCCGGCGGCGCCGGGGGTAAGAAGAGCTGGGCGGTCGACTGTGACACGTGCGCGAGCTTGTGACACCGTCGGAGGGCGGATAGGTTCGCGACGCGAAGGGGGAAGTCATGGTTAGGATCCTCACCGTCGTCCTCGCTGTATCCGCAGCGGCATGCGGCTCAAACGAGTCTCAGGCGCCGAGCGCTCAGCAGAGCCAAGACCTCAGCGCCATCCGCTGTGCTCCGCGCTCCGTTTTGGGGCAGCCCTCTTCGGCCCTATCGACGTGTGGCTCCTCCTGTTTCCACTCCACTGACATCAATGGAGGGACACGACTGGAGACATGGACGTTCTGCCCCGCAGGTGGTCCATGCGGCAACGACTGCACCGGCGGGGTGGTATTTTTTGCGAAGGACGGCGTGCTGGTCGGGTGGAGTAGCAACGTCCCGAATCCGTAGTCACATGGTGCCGACCGACTCTGCCAGGAACGTGACCCCATCCAGATTAATGGGTGACGCTCCTGTCAGCGGAATGACGGCTCCGGTGGCAGCATCGATTCGAATAGTGGCCGGCCCAGAAGAGCCAGCACACGCATAGTCTGAGGTGAAGCCCGGCCGATCTCCGTCGTCCAGGTAGAACGCCGCCGCGCCGAGGGCCCCGCCCGTGATTGCCCCGCTCAGGCGAACCTCGCCAAGAGAGTTCATTCTGTAACGCGGTTGTACCTTGACTCCGCCAGCCGATTTCCACCCATTCTCGGTGTTGGGGTAGCGATAGAGGAAGGTGTTCGGGGTCAGCACAACGCGGGTGGAGTCGACATACACCGAGTATCCCGTCGGGGTTGACTTAGACACCACGATGCTGGCGTAGCGCGCGGCCGCCGGAGCGGTGACAGGGCGAGATCGCAGGCCCAGTGTCTGCCATACGTCTGAGCCAGCAGAGTAGGTCTGTGAAACGAGCACCTCGCTAACGAGTGCCCCGGTTGAGTTGTGCCACCTGACCTGGAGAGATGCGGTGTGGGTCGTGTTCTCAGGCGCGGGGATAAGGACCACTGCCGACGCGATGAGCCGATCTCCCGGCCTCACGGTGAACCGCTGGCTTTCAATGAAGGGGGTGCTCCCTCCGAGGAGTCGAACCGACCTAATGCCGCTGAAGACCGTGCCTGTCTCCGCGGTGATATCCGTTCCCCATGTGCCTCTGCCGACCGACCACGCATCTGGAGGCAGGCTCACATCTGTATGGGCCTCGAAGTCGGAGTTGAGGGGCATCGCCGCCCATGTGACGTTCTGGGAGACGTCCCCCGGGGTGACGTGCCGTGGCGTAAGCGTCACCACGTCCGATGCCGGGCCCACGTTGCCCTTCTCCGTCCGGGCGCGCACGCGGGCGTAGAGCGGCACCCCGGCCTTCAGGCCCGTCAGGTCGAAGCACGTAGTGCTGGCCACCGATCTCAGGGTGTCACGCGAGAGCGTGAAGCCTGGGGTGGTGCCGACGTGCAACTCGAACTCCACCGCGGGCACGCCGTTGTCGCCGCTGGGGTCGGTGAAGCTGAGGACTGCGCCCGTCACGGAGTTGGTCACCACGAGGGAGTGCGGCGCGGCCGGGCCGGTGAAGGGGGCGGCCGGGGCCACGCCGGGCCGGGCCTCCATGTCGAGCCAGGTGCGCGGGGAGAGAGACGGTTTCCCGCGCAGCGACAGGCGTGTGGTGCCGTCGCCCGAGCTCCCGCTGTGAGTCACTTGGCGCACGGCCAGCGTCTGGCCCGCGCTGAAGTGCACCCCATTGGCCGAGAGCTGCACCATGTCCCCCAGCTCCAGGCCGGGGTGGAGACACACCTCGAGCTCGGCGGACATGTCGGCCTGCGAGAGATCATCGAGCGCGCTCTGCGCCAGGCGCCCCGCCTCGGCCTCGGTGTCGATATTGGAGGTGCTCGCCTCGGTGAAACGACAGAAGCGGTGCAGGCGGGTGCCCGAGGGTGTCAGGAAGCCGTAGCGGGCCAGCGCCGCCGCGCTCTCCTTGCGCACCGTCTTCCTCTTCGGCTGGCCCTTGGCGTCCAGGTCGGCGGTGTCCGAGTACACCACCTCCACCGCGGTGCGGATGTCGGCCAGGGAGACGGGCAGACTGGGCAGCTCCGTGTAGTCCCCGGGCCCGTACGTCCACGCCACCGAGGCGCCGGTGCGGTCGGGCCCGTATAGCCACACGCCCCAGTCGCCCGTGTCGGCGCGCCACTTCTGCCGCACCTCCCAGCCTCGCGCTGTGGCGAGCTTGGAGAGCGCCTCGAAGACGGGGCCAACCGGCTCCTTGTACTTGCCCAGGGCCTGGGTGGAGGGGACGGGTGCGTAGAGTCCGATGAAGCCGAGGCCCGCGTCGAAGAGGACCTGCTGGCACACCGTCTCCAGCGCCACGCCCGCGTCGCTGCCGTAGACGTGCTCAGCCTCGAGGAACGTGTCCTGGCACACACCGAGGTAGAGGTCCCGCCCCGAGACGGTGATCACCTCCGGCCCGGGGTCGACGGTGTCGATGCGCCCGAGAAAGAGCGGCAACCAGTCGGAAGCCCCAGGCTCACGATCCGAGGGGGCGAGTCCCACCTCCACCCGGAAGAGCCGCCCCGGGTCCAGCAGCGGTGCGTAGGAGCCGGTGAGGTTGTTGGCAAGAGACTCCTGCATCAGCGGTGCGAGGGAGATGCCGTGCACCTCCCGGCGCAAGCGCACGGTGCCCTGTGCCACCGGCTGGTCGAGGGATTCGTCGACGGAGTATTCCTCGAGGAAGTCCCGGCCGAACAGCTTGGTGAGGTCGTGCCAGGTGCTGCCCACCAGGACGCGGACGCGGCCTCGCCGCGTGTACCCGGTGCGGCACTTCAGGAGGAACTGCTGTTGCTCAGAGAGCGGGCGCATGCCTCGGAGAAGAGGCGCGCGCCGAGTTCACACCCCGTAGAGGGTGAAGTCGAACTGCTCGACCACGCTGAAGAGGCGCGGGCCGGTGCGCCCGGCACCGCACAGGCCGATGCAGATGAGCCCGCCGGTGGGCATTCTCGTGCCACCCGTGAGCACCTCCGGCAGGGACGGGAACGCTCGGGTGGAGTGGAAAGCGTAAAGCGCGGGGGCCCATTCGTCGGGGATGGCGAATGGCAGCGCCACAACCTCGTCGAAGTCCCGGGTGCCGAGCACATGGGCGGTCAACCCGAGCCTACCGACGTCAACGCGGCAGGACTCAAACACGGATTCCCCGGGGGCGCCAAGGTTGCCATTTTCCCACTCTGTCCCATCGCTGCGCCCGATGCGATGCACCCACGTCCCTATGTCAGGGTTGCGAATCCACGCGAGCACTGTCCATGAAGCAGGGAACGAGAGCGGCCAGAAGGTATCCGTGGGGGCGCTGTCACTCAATCGGAGGGCGTACGACCCGTGACGCCCGGACACCCGGCTGTGGCCGCTGATGACGTCGGGTGCGGCGCCTCTGCTGGTGTAGAGCCAACTCGTGGCCGACGTGGTGTCCTCAAAGGAGAGCACGTGCCCCTCTCCCTCGATGAGCCCGCGCAGCGCGGTGGCGTAGTCCAACGGGAGGACGGCGCTGGTGGTGAACATGTAGTTGGCCTTCCTCACCGTCGAGGTGTTTCGCGCCCGGCCGTTGAGCGCGCGCGTCACCTCGCCCATGCGGACGGGCTCCCAGCTGGATGCCGTGCACCTCACCTCGACGCCGTTGATTGTCAGGAGGGCCATGGTCAGTTGTAGACGACGGTGTCGTAGTTGCGCCCGCGACCGCGCGTGCCGCGCTGGCGCATGGCGACGCGGTCGAGGCTGGCTTCCCAGGCGTCTGCGGCCGCGTTCGGGTCGATGGCGTTGATGACTACGCTCTCCACCACCACGCCAGGTGCTTCGTTCACCGTCGCCGGGGGGGAGGCGCTGGTGCCCGAGTTGCCACCGCCGGCGGAGGAGCCACCACTGCTCGGGGTGCTGGGCGTGGTGGTGGTGCCCTTCGCGTCCTGTGCGTTGAAGCGGCCGAGCGGCACTTTCCAATAGGTGGGAACGTTGGTGAGGGCCTCAGTCGCATTGTTGAGCGCGTCCACCGTTTTGTACGTCTGCTCAATCTCCTTTGCCTTCGCCTTCGCAGCGTCCCATGTGAGTCTCTCAAGGCTCACCATTGCATCCATCAGGCCGTCCGTGTCGGCCTTCGCTCCCTCCAGGCCGTCCGCCCAGTCGTTCAAGAAGTCGAACGGCTTGTCACCGAAAATGACAACCTTATTCGCGATGGCGCGGAAGACCTTCTGGATGACGCTGAGGATGCCGTTCCAGACGCTCTCCAGGCCGTAGATGATGCCCATGATGATGAGGCCCACCATCTTCAACACCTCGAACAGAGGCGGCAGCGTCTTCTCTGCAATCCAGACGAACGCTTGGATGATTGCCTCGATGGCTCCGCCGAACACCGCGAGGATGGGTGAGAGAATCTCCCCGATGAGGATGAGGAACGGCGCGAGCTGGCCGAGAGCCCGCCCAATCTGCTCGAGGATGGGCCCCAGGAACTGGCCCACCATGACGTCGAGCTGCAGCAGCGCTGCGACGAGCGGTTTCATCGGCTCAAGCAGTCGTCCGATGGAGTCGGCGATCTGCTTGATGGCGCCGTTCCCCATCTCGACGATGTCGACGAACGCCTGCGACCGCGAGAGCAGGTCCAGGATGACGGCGATGATGGCGCCCCAGATCCCGCCCATTTGGAATCCCTGGTAGGCGGATTCAGCAATCGCGTAGGCATCGCCGAGCCTCGAGAGGAACTTGTTAATCAGCGCATCACGCGCCTGCTGCATCCGATCCGCCATGTCCTTCGCGTTCTTGACGAGGGCGTCCTGGTACTCCTTTGCCCTCTTCATCGCTGGCTCGATGCTCTCTCGAAACAGGATGTCGAACTGCGGCCCCATGACGCTCTCACCAAGCCACTTCTGCTGGGCCTCAGCGATGCGCTTCTCCTGGAGCGCGTGCTCAACCATCATCTGCGTCACGTCGCGGACGGACTTCAGCGCTTCGCGTGCGAACGTCTGGATGTCGGAGAGGTTGTTGGTGGCCCCGACGTTCTCGATGTCGTTCTCCGACGGGGCTTGCGGCAACAGGGCCTTCATCTTCGAGGTGATGTCCTCGATGAACTCGCTGAGGCCGAGGTCTTTGTTGAGGAGAGCAAAGCCCCGCTTCGCAGAGTCGATGGCTGTCTTGAGGATGTCCGCGCTGACCGACGCACCGCCTGCGAGTGCATCTCTGGTGCGACTGGCAATTTCACTGACGCGGTTCAGCGCGTCCTGAGCAAAGCCCTTGCCGGCGTCCCACAACTCCTTTGAGCCCTTCTCGAGGTACTCCAACATCTTCTTGCCGGACGTGTTGGCCATGGCCTCGAACATGGCGGCCACGTCCTTCGCGCCGACGAACTTCGCCACCGGCGCGGCCATCTTGGAAATCCACCGCACCTGAGCGGCGATGAACTCGAATGCGACCTCCACTCCCCTTCGGAGGAAGCTCGTCAGGCTGGAGAAGATGTCGCCGACGAAGGTGGCGATGGTTTTGCCAAGCGCGATGGCGTCCTTTGCGACCTCGTCGAGCCACTGGGTGATGCCGCTGCCAGATTGCTCCCATGCATCACGGAGAACCGCAGTGAGCACTACGAGGGCACCCACGGCAGCCACCACGGCCAACACGGTGGCGGCCACACCTGCGAAGGGAGCCATGGTGGCGACCGCGTTTACGCGCATCGCCGCAAGGGCCGGTCCAATGTTCGCCAGGGTGGTAGGTAGGTTCTTGATTGCGGTCGCGGCAGTGGTGAGGGAAGTGGGGAGCGTCGTCCACATCTTCGCCGTGTCGCGTTTCCCAATGGCGGCGACGGCGTCGGCGGCCTTCACCGCTTCCTTGGAGATGCTGCCGAAGGCTTTCGTTACGTGCGGCGCCGCGGCGGCCCATGTCTTCGAGATGGCTACTGTCCCCTCCGCGAAGGACTTGCCGAAGACGATGCCGCGCTCGAGCGCCTTGAGTCCGGTACCGAGGATGAACGACCACTTCACGGCCGAGACGATGGCCTGCCGCTGACCGTCCGAGAGGTTGCGGTACCAGGCCACTGCCTCCTTGAGGAGGCGTGTCAGGTCCTTCACCAACGGGACAAGGTCCTTCGCAAACTCGATGGCCAGGGTGCGGGTGACGCCCTCCAATTCCTCCATGGCGTCGGCCATCTTCTTGTTGCCCTGAGCGCCGAGGATGAAGGCACCCGTGGCCGCAGCTGCGAGCGTGAGGAACCCGTCGGACATGTCGCCGAGGGCAGCAGCCCCCTTGCTGGCAAGCTCCTCAATCTCGTCGGCTGCCTCGCCAACAGCCTCGACGAGCTGCGAGAGATTCTTCACCGCATCGCCTATGGCCGCAGTGACGGAGACGTAGAGGTCTCCGACCTTGAGGCCGCCTGGGCCGTTGCCTCCTGACATGGTGCCGACTCCTCGAGAGCCCTACGTTGCGCAGTAGTTGGTGGTACGCGTGACGCGTCTACGGCCCGCCTCCGACCCGGTGCGCGGTGCCGCGCCGGTGTCGTGGACCTCTGCCTTCGCGTCTTGCGCTTCGAGCAGGTGGTCGGCGGCGATGGCGAGAATCCACCAGTACGGCTGAGCTGCCGCCTCCTGTTGCGTCCAGCCCTGCATTCTTGCGACCCGGACCTCCAGTGCTAGGTCTGGGTCGCTTCGGAGTTTCCCTGGATTCTCTCCACGACGGCGCCGTTCGCCCCGAGGGCGCCCACCACATCCTCCTGGATGTCCAGCAACCACTCGGCGTTCTCGACGAGGTTCTCGATGACCTCGGGATTCTTCCTGTCGTAGAGCGGGCGAACGCCATCTGGGGCATACAGAACGGAGGCCGCCATGCGTGCCATGAGCCTCATGGCGCAGCCCCCGTCCTTGGGCTTGTCCTGCTCGTCCAGTTCACCGGCCTTGCGAGCCTCCGAGAGAAGCATGGCCATGACGGTCCTGGGCGGGCGCCGGATGATGAGGTGAACCGCCTCGCCACCCACGTCGAGGGTAATTTCCTTGTAGAGACGGGGCAGGGGAGTGAGCTTGCTTTGCAGGTCGATACTCATGGGGTGAGTCTCCGGTGGTAGGGGAGATGGATGGGGACGTGGGTCAGATGGGGACCGGGGCCCCGTTGAACTTCAGGGGGTAGTTGAAGGACTGCGCCGTTCCGGCCTCGAAGTTCTTCTCGTCGGACTCGGCGTACACCTCGTAGCGCAGCCCCTTGCTGCCGGCTGCAGCGGTGGGGTTGGAGATGACGTGGATGAAGAAGGGGGTACGCGTCTTCTTGGCGTTCGCCATCACCTCCTGAGTCGCGCTTCCCGTCTTGCGCTTGCCCTCGATGGAGCCGCTCAGGGAGGACCAGACGGGCACGTTCTCGCTGTAGCCGGGGGAGTTGAGGAACTTCTCCTCCTCGAACTCGTCCGTGTCCGTCACGCCGAACTTGGTGCCGGCCTCGAGCTTGTTCGCGTCGGAGAGCGCCTCGTCGGCCGTGGCGGTGATGTGGATTGGAACCTTGTGAGAGATAACGAAGGACATGCATGCCTCACTTCTGGGGGAAGAACTTCGCGAGGGACTTCGGGAGTTGCGCTGCCACGCCCTTGCGCAGTTGCGCGCGCGCCCCGCGCTTCGCGGCATTTCGGAGCCAGTTGGGCGGGGGTTTCGTCTTCTCGCCCCAGTGCCAGCCCGCGTGAATGGGTCCGGCCTGGGGGTGCTCGTACCCTGTGGTCGCGGTGGTGCTCATGCGCTCGGGGTTGTGGTGGGGCAAGGCAACGAATGACGTGTCCGCGAGGTTGAGCGGGTCATCCGGAGCTCCGCCGCGGGGGACTGAGAAGTTGGCGCGGTCGGCGATGTTCTGGGCCACGTCGATGACGACGTGGTCCAGATCGCGCAACACGTCCTTGTACCGGGAGCGCAGCTTTTGGAGGTTGGAGTCGTCGAACTCCACCTTCACCCGGGCCCTGTAGTTGCGCGCCTTCGCCATGCTCCGGAGAAGGGGCGGCGTTCAGTCCGAGGAACTGGCGGAGAGGTACTCCAGGCTGACGCTGAAGCTCCAGCGCGGCCGGTCCTGCTCGTCCGGGCCGTTGTAGATGGGGGCCCCGTCCTCCGGGTCCACCGTCACGTACCCATCCGGGTGCAGGTCGTACAGCGCCGACCAGGCCGCGCGTGCGCGGGCGCCGTCGACCACGTAGCTGTTCGGTTCCCTGGTGCCTCGAACCAGCACCGACACCGACTCCCGGTGGTAGCTCTGGCCTGTATTGGCCAGGTACTGCTCCGGCTCCTCCGCCCCCGAATGGAGGCAGGAAATCATGGCGTCCGGAGCACTCGCCGGGAACGGGCCAGCGTAGATGGTGGGCGGGGTGCTGGTGGTGCTGCCCAGGCCCGCAGCCTCGAGCAGCAGCGCCACTTCCACCTCCACGTCGCGAAGCCTCACAGCGACACCTCGTAGTGGTCCACCTGTCCCGTCTCCAGGTCCACGATCGGGGCGGCCTTCAATGGCTTTCGGCTCGCGCCGACCTTCGTGTGGTCCTCGCCGGGTGGCCACACGATGTCGTCCACCGTCACCTTGGCGGTGGTGAGGATGAAGAACTCGGCCACCACCTGCCGGCCGTCCGCTGCGCGTACCATGCGGCCCGATGGCTCGCACCGGCAGGGGGCCGGGCCCGCGGGGCCGTACGTCTCCGTCCCTCGGAAGTCCGGCCCGGTACTCTTGGCGATGTAGAGCGTCTGCCGCATGTCCTCTGCGATGATGCTGCTCACGCCTTCCTCCGGTGGTGTTTGTAGTGGCGCCCGGCGAGCTGGCGCGCGAGCGTCGGGACGACGCTGGGGTCCGAGCGCCACGTTACGGAGCCGGCGCCCGCGGTGCGCGCGATGACGTTGGGGTCCCTCCCGGCCGGCCGGTACAGCGCCGCCAGGGTGATAAGCGCGGCCTCTTCCAGCTCGGCTGGGAGGTCGCTCTTCAGCGTGCTGGAGGGGTCAGCCTCAAGCACCGGCGCCACCTGGCCTGGAGTGCGCCAGCCGGCGTCGAAGCGGACGGTGATCAGCCCCGTGTCGTGCGACATCAACGCAGTGGACGAGATGCCCGTGGAGTAGGTGCCGGTGAACGGCCAGCCTCCTGTGCGTCGGACGAGGCGCCCCTGTGTCGGGCTCTCCAGGTGGTAGTTGCTGGCGTCCAACTCCGTGCCGCCCACGGTGACGCTCAGAACCCGTCGCACCGCACCCGAGGCGAGCCACAGGTAGACGCCACCCTCGCTGGGCACCGTCTCCTCCACGCTCTCGCGCAGGTGGGCGTCGTAGCCCAGCCAGTTGGCCAGGGCGAGGCTCGCCGCGGCAATGATGCCCGGGAGGTCCCCATCCGTCGTCGGTACCTTCAGGCGGTCGGCCGCGCGCTGCAGTGTCATGAAGTCGAATGGCGTGGGCACGGCTACACCCCACGTCCAGCGCGCGCGTGGGTGCGCAGCTCGGTGATAGGCGACATGGGATACCTGGAAACGAGAACCGGGGAGGCAGCCGGGAAGGGCCACCTCCCCGGCCGGGGACAGCAAGGGTGGGCTACTGCGCGACCGGCAGCGCCTCGTAGCCGCCGAGCGTCACGTGGGCGCTCACGGCCTGCCTGGGCGAACTGCCGCCGGTGAAGCCCAGCACCAGTTTCACGCGGCCGATGCTGTGGCCCTCGGGGAGCATGCCGAGGGAGAAGTCCTTCCGGGCGGACTTCTCGTCGCCGGTGAGGCTGACGGTGGCGCCGGGGTACTCCTTCCAGGCGGCGCCGTCGGCGGCCGTGCCAGCCGGGGCCGTCTCGAGGGTGAACACGTGGTTCTGGGCGGTGGGGCCGCCGCTGGCGGTGCCGCTCATCACCGTGAGGACGGCGCTGCGCGCCCCCTGAAGGCTGAAGGGGTCGCCGTCCGTGTACGTGTTTGCTGCCAGCAGCGATGGCGGGTAGCCCTTCGGGCCGGCAGTGTCCGCGACGTGACCGACCGTGGAGAGGGTCGCGCCGATGTTGTTGAGAGAGTGGTGCAGGGCCATGGTTCCTCTGGGGTACAGCGGGAAGGGAGGGCCGGGCCCGTGCAGCACCCGGCCCGCCAGCATCAGGCGTAGACGATGGAATCGATGACGCAGAACGTGCTGTCGTAGCGGAGCTTGAGGTCCACGTAGCCCACGCCCTTGAACGTCACGAGGTCGCGCGTGAACTTCGGCTCCGCCATCTCGATGAGGATGCCGGACTCGGGAGCCTCGCCGCCAAAGCCCATGCCGTAGCTCGTGGTGTCCCACAGACCGAAGATGATGAGGTCCTTGCCGCCCGTCCCCGCGCCGCTGATCGAGTCGGTGACGTAGTACGGGTAGCCGTTGAGCGTGCCGGCGTCGAGCTGCTGGCGGAAGATCCACCCGGCGCCGTCACGCAGCGACTTGAGACGCTCGAGCGTCTTGGAGGAGAAGACCCAGCCGGGCTTCGCGCCCTGGAAGGGGTGCTTGCTCTCGCGGACGATGCGCTCGGCCTTGTCCAAATCACCGATGATCGCCTCTCGGTTGGCCTGGGTGTATGCGGCGGAGGCGTTGAAGACGTTCGCCTTCTTCACCTGGCGGATGAGCCCCGTGGGCCGGGGGCCGCTGCCGTCACCGATGAGGCACTGCTGGTCGCTCTTTACGCCCATGGCATTGAGCAAGTCGGTGGTGAAGGTCTCCTCGCCGCCCGCGAAGGTGGGATCGCGCAGCATGTCCCGCGTGGGCTCGATGATGCCCATGATCTTCTTGGGGGCGAGCACCACCATCCCCGTGTCGATCTCGCTGGCGGTGGGCTCCTGGCCAGGCTCGACGAACTCGGCCTTGGCGCCCGAGTTGAGGCGGCCCAGGTTTTTGCGCGCTCCGTGCACCGCCTCCGGACGGGCACCTGCCTGCAGCACCACGGTGGCGTCGTACAGAATGCCGATGACGTCAGTGGCGTAGTCCTCGCCGAGCAGCGAGCCGCCCGCAGAGAACAGGGCGCCGGTGGGGCTACCGCTCTTGGCGACGAAGAGGGACTGCGCCTCGGTCGCCGCCTTCACGCACGCGTCCGACAGCGCCTTGGGTACCAGGCCGGACTCGGCGGCGAGCTGGAGGTAGCTCGCCTTGGCGGCCAGCCCCATGAGGGCGCGCAGCGCCTTGCGCCGCTCGGCGGGCTTCATGCCCTTGGCGGTGGCAGTGGGCTGGATGGCGGGTTGTGCGGCCTTGATGGCGGCCACCGTCTCCTCCACGCGCTTGGCAACGATGGCCTCGAGCGCCTTCTGCTGCTCGGGGGTGAACAGGTTCTTCATGCTGGTGTCCTCGGGTGAGGGGTACGCGGTAGACGGAGGGGAGAAGGGGCGGGGCTCATGTGCAGAAGAGGAATCGGGTGCGCCCGCTGGCGCTCTTCTGTTCCTCGGGCCTTGGCTCGGGCTGTTCGGTGTCGGCCGCCTTGGGCTCCGTCTCGGTGTCCGCCGGCTGCTCCTCCGTCGGCGTCTCCTCGGAGGACTTCGTCAGCGACGCCTGCAGCTGGGCCAGCGCCTCCATGCAAGGCTTCATCGCCTCGGTGACGGCGGCCTTGATGGCGTCGAGCGTCTCCTGGTCGAGCGCCTTCGCCTTCGTGGGCTCACCCTCCGTCGGCGGCTCGGTCTGGGTCTCCTCGTTCTTTCCGTTCGTGTTCTTCACGCGTTGGGCCTCCCTCACAGCGGGGACGTTGGTGATGCTCAGCTCGCAGAGCTCCGCAGAGAGGTAGTCCCACCCCCCCTCGTCGTTGTTCTCGAAGTCGTCGATGATGAAGCCGATGGAGCACGTGCGCAGGGTGCCCTCGGCCACGAGGGCGGACACGTCGCGCGCCAGTTGCGTCACCTCGGAGAAGGTGATTTCCGCCAGCCACTCCTCGCCCTCCTGGTACACGCGCGCGGTGCCGATGGCGGGCTCGCGGTCGTTGTGGTTCCAGAGCACCACCGGGTTGCTCGCGTAGGCCTCCACCTTGAGCGCGGTGGGCAGCATCCTGTCGAGGTGCCGGTCCAGCGTCGCCGCGGTGATCCGGAAGACGGGCTTGCCCGTGGCCTGCGCTCCGGCACCCTCGGCCTTGCGAACGAGCTGGCCGATGGCCTTCACGCGAAGTGGCTGCTTCGGGGTCGTGGTGGGCTTCGTCATGTTGGCGGAGAAGGGTCGGACTCAGTCAGCCGCGGGCCCGCGCGGCGGCGGCGGGTTCTTCGGTTCGGTGGGGTGCTCGTCCTGGACGGGCTGAGCACCGGGCAGCGGGAGGAATCGCTTCCCCTCCAGCTCGGGGTCGGCCGGGTAGCCAGCGAGCTTGCGCAGCTCGTTCATCGTGAAGGCCGGGTTGGGCGCGGCCGTCATCGCCGCCAGGGCCCGCTCGAAGGCCTGTGGGCGCGGGTCGTCGAAGTCCAGCAGCGCGTCTGGGTCCACCTTGGGGACGAGGAACTTCTGGAAGCCTGCTCGGAGGAAGTCCAGCACCGGCAGCACGGCATGCTCGGCGAGGTTGTACTTCGCCTCCTCGGAGGTGGCCCGGGTGGAGCTGGCCAGCTTGCCGATGATCTCCGGGTTGACGTTGTAGCTCTCGCGCATGAAGTCCCGGAGGGCTTGCTCTATCTGCAACGTCTGCATGTTGCGGTTGTTGGGCTGGATGACGGTGGCCGTCGTGTCACCCGCCACGAAGAAGGGCTTGCCCGCCTTGTCGGGCGAGCCGTGCTCCGTCTGGAAGCGCTTGGTGGCGTCCTCCACCAGAGACTCCGGGGGCAGTGTCGCCGCCTCGTCGGGTTTGATTCCCACGATGACGTCGGGGAACGGACCCCGCTCGAAGCCCGCCTTCATGGACGTCTGGATCGCCTCGGAGGTGTCCAGCTCATCGCCGAGAGCCAAGCCTCGCCCTGCTCCGCGCCCCTCCGGGTTCTCTGGGTCGAGGTGCTTCAGCCAGATGATGTCCGTCTCGGGGATGGCTCCGCTGAAGAGGTTGTAGCTCACCTGGTAGGAGGGCTGCTGCTCCGTCGGCGTGGTGAGCACCGCGTGCGGCGGCAGCACCTCGAAGCCCACCACCGTCCCGTCCTCGGCGCGGCGCAGCCAGAGGAAACACTCGCCCGGCCCGTCGAGGTAGATGCACATGAGCTTGCGTACCTCGAGCCCCGGGTGGCGCGGGCTCGGGTCCTCGATGAGGCGCTGCACCAGGTGGCCTTCCACCTCAACGATCTGTTTCGACTCCAACGCCTTGCGGCGCAGCGCCGCGCGCTCCTCGGGCGTGGCGTGCTTCCACGAGTACGAGAGCGCGTGGGCGTCGTCCTTATTGACGGGTTTGTAGACGCGCCACCGGACGCGGGCGGCAGCTGCGGCTTTCGTCTCCACGGGGACGCGCAGCCCCGCGTGGTCCTTGTAGTAGCGGCACCAGACGCGGCTACCGCGCCGGACACCGAAGGGCTGGAGCGGGACGCCGCGGGGGAGCGCGCGAGAGGACTTGCCGGAGCCGGTCCACAGGGCGCCGAAGAAACGCTTCACACGAGAGAGGAGGCCAGCCATGCCCAGGAGAAGGGGCGCGCGGACTACTCCTCTCCCTGCTCGGCCTCGTCATCGTCGGGCGTCTCGGCATGCTCCTCGGTGCCCCGCCCGCGCCACGTCTTCACGAGGTACAGGTAGAGCGGCCACACCATGGCGTCGACGCGGTTGTCCTTCCCTCCGGCTTTGCCGGTGAACTTGCTCAACTCAGCCTCGAGGTCGTGGTGCTTGCCCACCATGTGCACGCAGGGCGGGACGGCCTGGGCGAGCGACGCCACGGGGCGCGCGCGGTCCGCCTTGGACTCGCTGATGTTCCGCCTTCCGCCAGCTCGCCGCAGCATGACGGGCACCTTCGCGTTCTCGGTGCGGATGGTGTGTTTGACCATCGTCCCGCCCGTGTTGCTCTCGGCGAAGATGAACGACTTGTTCGGCGGCGCCATGTCGCGCCAGGCCTGAAAAAGCTTCACTGCCGCCCGGGCCCACTCCGCTGGGTTCGCCGTGCGCATGGAGGCGTCCTTGAGGATGTAGGCGTGATCGAGCCCATCCCCCTCTCGGCGGATGCCTACGGCGCAGATGCCCACCATGTCTGACGTGTCCTTATCGCCAGACGCCGGGTCCACCGACACCACCAGCATGTCGAAGAGCGGGAGCTCCTTGCCCTCGCTGTCGGTGCGCTTCGGGATGAGCTCCCAGCGCTTCACGCGCGAGCCCTCCCAGTTGACCGCCCCGAAGATGCTGGCGTCCAGGTCGCCGAACACCAGCGCGCCCATGTGCTCGCGCAGGGCCAGGACGTCGCCGCCGGCGACCATCGCCCGCCACTGCCGAACGCTGTCCTCGTCCAGATTGGCCGCGTTGTCGAAGGAGCTGGAGCGCGCGAGCACCAGGCCCTTCTTCTCCTCCAGCAGCTTGCGGAAGACAGGGGTGGGGGCGGGGGTGGTGGTGACGACCTGGCGCGCGGGAATGTTCCGCTGGCGCATCCGCCGGGTGACGTGGCGGCGCGTCTTCCGGCACTCCTCGAGCACGGCCGGCGCCTTCTCCTCGCCAGGCCAGGCCACCATCTCATCCAGCCACTCCCACGAGTAGCCCGGTCCGCGCAGGCGGTTGGCGTCCTGCGCGGGTATCCAGAACGCCTTGGCCCCGTTCGGGAAGTGGAGCTCGTGCGCGGCCCAGAGCACGGCGGGCTGAAACCAGGGCGGACACAGGGTGAGAAGGCCACTGGGCCCCTCGAGCATCGTCTGCACGATGTCGCGCAGGGTGGGGCCCACCAGGAGGATGCGGGCCTCGGGGTCCTCCATGGCCTCCTGGATGGTGGCGCAACTGCCGGCGTGCGTCTTCCCGGCACCACGCCCCCCGCAGAAGAACCACGTGCGCCAGACGCCGGGTGGGGGCTGCTGCACCGGGCGGAGGCTGAACCGGGGCCAGAGCGCCAGGGCCAGCTTCTCCTCGGCGAAGTGCAGGCCGAGCAGCTTATCGAGCTCCGTTACCCCTCCGTGGACCCGCTGGGCCTCGAGCGCCACCTTCTCGAGCAGGGAGTACCGGCCCACCGTCTCAGGCGTGCGAATGGGGAGCTTCGCGAGATCATCACGGAGCTGCATCGCCGCCCCCGCTGTCCGGTGCCGGAGGTGGGGCGGCAAGGGCCTCGCGCTCGGCGTGGTCACGGAGGAAGCGCTGGAGCTTCTCCTCGACGATGCGCACCGCGTCGTCCGGCGTCAGGGCAATGAAGCCCGCGGCGCCCGTCCCCCCGGGGCCGCCCGCCGGGACACTGTAGTTCTTCGGGTCGCTGACGGTGAGGCGCCACTTCCACCACGCGGTGCTGGCCTTGGTGCCGGCCGCCAGCTTGTCGCCCGTCTTCCGGAGCCACCGCTGGAAGCTCGTGCGCGCGTACTCCACCTCGACATAGAGCCGGGTGTAGTCGTCCGTCCGCCCCTCGTCCGCATGCGTCTTTCCGCGCTGGAGCCACTGCCCGAGCGCGCCCTCCGTGGCACCCACCCGGGCGGCGGCCTCGCGCAAGGTGTCGCCCTCGGCCACGGCCCGGGCGAGCACCTCTATCCATTCCGGCTGCAGCGTGGAGCGCGGTCCGGGGAGCCGCAGGGGGCGGTAGCCGTCGAGAGGGTCCGTCAGCTCGACGCCCTCGGCGTCGGCCGCGTCCTCTTCCTCCTGCCTGTCTCTCCTCGGCCGCGCCATGCCCTGGAGAAGGGGCGGGTTCGCCCCTCCCGGGGGCTTACGTCAGGCGTCCGCCGGGGCAGGCTTGACGGCGAGGCTCTCGAGCAGAGCTCTGGCCGCGGCATCGATGAGCTGCCGGACGGGGTCGTTTGGCTCAACGTTCAGGACGAGCGCACGCGCCTCCGCCAGGGTGCGCGCAGCAGAGGTGAGGTCGACGGGCGCCTCGGCCAGCTCCTCGTCGTTGGGCGAGATGTTGAGGGTATCGACGGTGGCCCTGGGCGGGTCGAGCTTCTCCAGCAGGGAGACCGCCGTCCCCAGGGTGGCGACGAGCGAATCGGCTCGGCCCTCCAGCCGGGACATGGTCGCCTCGGCCTCGGCGGCTTCGACGGTGATGGTGAACTCCCCCGCCTTCAGGCCCTTGCCGCTCCTGCCCACTGCCTTGCGACGCTCGTGCTCCGCGATGATGGCCTGCGCCGCAACCTCCCAGCGCTCCTGCGTCAGGGCACGGCTGCCGGCCGGATGGTCGCTCAGCTCGTTCCAGGTCGGGATCGGCCGCCCATCGAAGGTGGCCCACCGGCCGAAGGGGCCCGGGTGGTTGCCGTATGCGTCGAAGCCCACCTGTCCGAAGCTCGTCGGCTCGGCGGCGGTGGCGGGGGTGCTGTTCGTCGGGGTCGTCATGGGTGCCCTCCTGGGCGGTTGGGGTGACGCCGACGAGAAGGGGCGTCAGAGGCCCGCCACGCCACGCGCGCGCAGCTCCATCGCGAAGCACCACCTCGCGGCGCCCACGGCCCAGCGGCCCGCCTGGGGATTCAGAGACCCCAAAAAACAGGGGGGGTCGGCTTACAGATCGCCGGGATTTTCGGGGAATTTCGCCGCGCGAAATTGCAGGGCGCCGAGCAATCCTAAATTTGGCCCGCAGGCCGGTTTTTGGGGGTGGGGGTCCCACACGCGGGGCATTTCAATCCCACTGTACGTCCCGGCATGTAGGACAACCGCGCTGCCGCGCCTCCGCCTCTTCTTCCTGGGCATGAGCACGCCGTCCCCCGCCTCCGAGCCCAGGCTCTCCCCGTGGATCCCCTTCGCGCTGTCCGTCGCGCTCGGCGCTGCGCCGGGGCTCTTCGCTCTCGGGCGGTACTCGCGGGATGTGGATGACCTGCGCGGGCAGGTGGCCGAGCTTCGGGCCTGGAAGGAAGCCACGGGCGCCACCCTCGCCGAGATGAAGGCCGACACCAAGGCGACTCGTGAGGACGTCGCCGCCATCAAGCAGGCGCTGATGAACGCCGGTGCCGCCACGCTCTGGCCGCCTTCCGCCTCCGCCTCCTCGCGCGCCCGCTGACCCATTCACCCGGGCCGGGCATGCCGCCCGCCCACAACCCAGGAGCAGTCCATGTCCGAGCAGAAGCCCACCATCGGGCGCGTCGTCCACTACGTCCTCGGCGAGGAGGCCGGTAGCCGCAAGGGAGAGGTCCGGCCCGCCGTCGTGGTCGCCATGCGCCATCCCGAGATGCCCAACCTGCAGGTCTTCCTCGACGGCCCGAACGACCAGCCGGGCACCTTCACGCAGGGGAGCAGGCTCGACGGCTCCAACCTGTGGCGCGGGAGCGTGCCCTTCGGCGGGCCCGACCAGCCGGGGACCTGGTTCTGGCCCCCGCGCAGTTGAGCCAGTCGCTGCATCGTCTCGGGCCCGGACTCCACCTCGGAGCCGGGCCCTTACTTTTGGTGCTCGACATCTCTGGTGGATCATCGGCCGACGGCAAGCATAACCATGTAGAACTGTTGGTGTTTTGGTCGCCTACCCCAGTCGCTTCGGCCCTGTGGATCATCGGGCCCGCTCAGGCGCGACACAGGCTCCGGACGCTGCCGCTCCTTCTCGTGACCGGGGCACACCAGCCCCCTCACAACACGGAGCGCCCATGAGTCGCCTGTCGCTGTCTTCCCTCGCCGTCCTCACGCTGCTGTCCCTGTCCAGCCCCGCTCTGGCCGACACGAGCCCGCCCGCAAGCACCGGCGCGGCCACCGTCACCGCGCACCTGGTGCAGCAGGCCCAGGCCACCCCTCCCGCGGTGCTGAAGGCCCTGGAGCCACCGTCCATGCCCGACACGGCCCCGCCCACCGAGGTGACGCTCGGTGAGGTCGTCAAGCTGATTGCCCAGGCGGTGGCCTCGCGGAACTGGGGCCTGCTCGCGTGCGCCCTGGTTCTCGGCGCCGTCTACGTGGTGCGTCGCTTCGGTGCGTCCCGGGTGCCTTGGCTGAGCTCGGACGCGGCCGGTGTCGCACTCTCGGTGGTGGCTGCGGCCGCGCTCCAGCTGTCCGCGGCGTTGGCGTCCGGCACGCCCGTGACGCTCGCCCTGGTGCTGGGCATCCTGCTCACCGCGGCGGGCGCCTCGGGCCTGTTCAGTTGGGGGAAGAAGCTGACCGCCGCGGCGAAGACCTCGAAGGTGGTCGCCCGGCCCGCGACGCGCTGACCTGGCGCACCTCATGAAGCACGAAGGGCCCGGTCTCCGTCTTGGAGCCGGGCCCTTTTGCTGCTAGCACTGAACGCCTGATGCGGCCGGCGAGGGGGGCTTGGTGATTCTGCGCTTTGAGGGAGCATAACCTGTGGAGCGTTAACGACCATGCGGTCGCGCCTCCATGGCAGATGGGACATGATACCAACCTTCATCAAGAGGCTCCGACGCGAGGTGCTGCTTGTCGCGATGAATCTGGGACATCCACGCTTCATTCGTCGGCAGCTTGCTCGACGCAGAAGGCGTGAAGTCAGTGCGGCAGGCATGAAGGCTCGATTGAGCCAAATCGACATAGGCAAATCAAAGGAGGTGTTGGCTAGATACCGCGAGACGCTAGACAGCGTCAGGAACGCCGAGATGCTTGCGCAGCTAAATCCGGGCGAGTTTCATGGTGATGAGCTGGCCAGCCTAAAGCGTGCTCGTCAGGCCTTAAACGACACTACGCTCGTGGTCGCGGAGCAGGAGGCGCATGTTGCATCCGTCGAGCAACTCAGGAGGGAGCTTGATGATCTTGAGGATGGCGAGCGATCCTCGACCCGTAAATACAAGAGACTCGTGTTTTATTGGAACATCCTTCTGACAATGCTTGCGCTTTCGCTTGTCTCGTCGATAAGGAAATCAGGTATTGTTCCTTGGTTTATCATCTACGTCGCCTCCGGAGGATTGGTGGCTAGATGCGTGGGGGTTTCCGTTGCGCTGGCGTCCGGTGTCGGTCTTTACTGGCTGAGAAAACGCTCACGAAGATTGTACGCCGCTCTCGAACTCGGCTTTGCTCTCATGGCTGCGTGGACGTCGCTGGGGTACTCGACTCTACTTAACGAAACAACCAAACAGGTGTCGATTATTGGTGCGATTTATCTCATTGTGCGTGCGCTCGATAACTTTGCCCAGGGGCAGAAGGCAGTCGAGGAACTTCACAAGAGACGTGTGAATTTGGCTGCGTTGCGCTCACGCAAGGCGAGCACCGTCGGCTCCCTCGTGCGCCCGCCCACAGAGTCATGAGACACTGAGAATACTCTGCAATCAAGCACCGCCGAGGCGGGTGAATGGCATCTAATTAACGCTGGGCCGTCACTACATGCGGCCTACTCCTTCTTCACCATCAGTGGATGGTGTCGGCATGTGTCTCCGGCCGTGTCAGGACTGCGTGGGCGTTGGTTTCTTGGTTGTCAGGAGGATGGTCATCCCAACCGCTACGGCTGTTCCGACGTAGCATGCTCGGCCCATGCTATCGCGTACCTCGTCCGGACCTGGGGATTGCCATCCAACTCGCAGGCCGCCTGTCGCGGCTCCACCTCTGCGCCCTCCTGATGCACGAAGGGCCCGGCCTCCACCTCGGAGCCGGGCCCCTTCCATGCTTTCGGGGTGTTCAACGGCACGAGCGCCGCGCTACTACAGTCCCTGCTCCTGGTTCGTCTTCCGCATGGGGTCAGGCAGTACCTCGGGCGGCACGAACCAGATGGGGATGGCGCGGGCGGGCGCGGTGGTGATCACTCCCTTCGCGTTCAGGACCAGGTTGGCACCGGCGAGCCCCAGGGCAAGGCGGAGTTGCTCCACGTCCTGGCCGCTGAGTCGGCCGGAGGCGAGTCTCTCGATGATGGCCCCCAGGTTGAGGGCAGGGAACGCGGCGGCAGTCTTCGCGCGGAATGAGGGAGCGGTGATGGCACTGCGCGCCCGGCTGAGCACCTTCGCATCAGGGAAGAGGCTCGGGCCGTAGGCGGGGGAGGTGTCCCAGTCCGCGTGGTTGGCCTTCCACTTCTCGACCAGGGCGAGATGGTCCACGCCGGCACTCCCGGAGCCTCCACTTCCTCCACCGCCGCGGCATTGCTCGGTGTGGTTGTCGCGGAGCTTGTCCATGGCCCCGCCTCGTGCCTCCGCCTCGTCGGTGACGAGGGGGGCCCGCTCTGGCTCCCTTGCGGCGGGCTCGGCCGTCTCCAAGGTGTGCATGCCGTCTTTCCCGGCCATGTGGACGAGGAGGGGGCCAGCGCCCCCCAGCGCCCCGAGCACCTGCACCCGGCGGAACATCGTGAGCTGGAGCCAAGCGGTGATGCAGGAGAGGTCCTGCGGCGTGAGCCCGGGGTTGACCCGGGCGATGGTCTTCGTGATGGCGTCCGACCTCGAGCAGATGCGGCCCCATACCTCACTGTTCAGCCCGGGCATGGGCGTGTCGGGGCCGAGGGCCGCGACCGCCGCCGTGGAGGTGAGGAGGGACAGGCTCAACAGCAGGGGTAACGCTCTCTTCATGGTGTCTCCTGTGCGCCCCCAGCGCGCGGAGTGCGCCCGGGGTCCACGGAGAGAAGAGGTGCCCGTCAACCGCGCGGGGCCGCGCTCCCGGTGCCAGCGCAGGTGTCGCAGGACGTGGGGACGAGGCACGTGCCCCCATCCAGCGGCTCGCCGTCCCCGGTGCCGCCGCAACTCTGGCAGCGCCCCACGCCCATGGCGGCGGCCCGGTGGGCGAGGAAGAGCTCCCGCTCGAGCTGCGAGCGCATGCCCCCGGCGTCCACGCTGAGTAGCCGCTCCTCGTGGCGGAGGCTGGTGGCGTCCCGGTGCCGGAGAGCCCAATCCTCGTATGCGGCCTGATCGAGCGTCACCCTCTGCAGCTCGGCCTCCGCGGTGGCGAGGCGGGCCCGGACGTCGGCCTGGCGCGCCTCGAGGCCCTCAGCCTCCGGCCGGAGACGCTCGGCGCCGATGGGGTCCACCTCGGCGAGTTCGGCCAGCAGCTGGGCCAGGGTGGGCGGGGTAGGGGCGGACGACGGGGTCGGGCAGGGCATGGGGCTCCTCCGGGGAGGGGGGGGGTGGAAAGACACGAGCCCCGGAAGGAGGGGGGATGTCCTTCCGGGGGTCGCGGAGGCCGGGGCTAGTCGGCCTCTATTCGTGGGACCATGTGGGGTGGCACTCGCCCTTCACCCCGTGCTCCGGGCAGTGCCACTTGTACCAGTCGCAGCGGCATTGCTTGGCCACGGCCTTGTCGCAACACCGCCGGATGCTTCGGAGGTTCCCGGGGCCGAAGGGTGACTTGGGCTCTTCGGGCTCTGGCACGCCCATCAACTTCCGGAGGCGCGGGGTGAGGAACATCGGCATGCCGGAGAGAAGGGGCGGGCCGTGGCGTCCCTGGACATGGACGGACAGGCACCACTCGTGCACGCATCCCTGCCTGCGACGCCTTCCTCCCGCGTCGCGCCGAGGAACACGATGCGACCCTACTACTCGAACGACTCCGTCACCCTGTACCACGGCGACTGCCGCGACCTGTCGCTGGACCCCCTGTCTCACTCCGTGGACCTGCTGCTCACCGACCCGCCCTACGGCATGGCCTACGAGGGGAGCAGCGCGGGCGGAGCGCCCATCCGCGGGGACGGCTCGCGCCAGGGGGTGCGCGTGCTGCGCCAGGCGCTCTCCGTCGTTGGCAGCGTGCTCGCGCCGGACGCGCATGCCTACGTCTTCTGCCACTGGGAGAGCTGGCCCGACTTCTTCGACGCCGTCTCCTGCCACGCCCGGGTGAAGCAGGCCCTCATATGGTGGAAGGCGCGTGGCGGCTCCGGCGACTGCGCGGCCGGGTACGCGCCGGACTACGAGGTGGTGCTGTACGCGTCCGGGCCGAAGCGCCGGCCGCTCGCCGGGAAGCGCCACGGGGCTGTCCTGAAGGACTTCCCGCCGGTGCCCCCGCGCCAGCGCACGCACCCCACGGAGAAGCCGGTGCCGCTGCTGGCCCACCTGATTGGGAAGTCCTGCCCGGCGGGCGGGCTGGTGTTGGATCCCTTCGCTGGCACCGGGGCCACGCTGGTGGCGGCGCAGCAGCTCGGCCGCCGGGCCGTGGGTGTTGAGCTCGAGGAGCGCTACTGCGAGGCGGCCGCACGCCGGCTGGAGCTCGCCGCAGGAGTGGGGCCCAGTCGCGCGGCGTGAACCAGGTGCTGCTCGCGGTTGTGGGCCGGGTCAGCTCTGGGTGGGCTGCTCGTCCCTCTGCTCCTGCTGCGCACCGGCGGGGACCTTGTTGAGACGGACGACTTCCGGGGCCCGCTGCTGCTTAGCGGGTTTCGTGCTCTGCACGGGTGGGGACGGCGGGGGTTGCGGACGCGGCCGGGCTTGGCGCTCGCGGCGCTGGAAGTCGCGGAACGTGACAGGGAAGCCGTACTTGACGGCGTTGTTGGCCGCCAATGTCTCCATGCGCTCTACGTAGCCGCGCAGCTTCTCCACCTGCTCGGGCGTGGCGCCCGCCTCGGGACACATCTCGTCCACCATGGCGTCCATGTAGTCGAGGAGGGCCTCCCACTTCTTGATGCTCTTCCAGTAGGTGGTGGCGGGGTTGTCCGTGCTCATCGCGGAGGAGTGTTCCACCGGGCCCAGGGTGGAAGCCAGCGCGCCGACCTGGCCGCAGTGGAGCTCCATCCCAGTACCGCCGCAGGCGTCGCCGGGTGGCCTGCAGTTGAATGTGCCCGCGTCGATGCGCTCTCCCTTGCCGCTGCCGCACGTCCGGCAGCGCTTCCGCCCGGGGCTGCCGTCACACCTCCGCATGACCCCGCGCTGCTCCCTCCACTCTCCCGCGCGGGAGACCGGCGGAGTTCGCGCGGGATGCTCGCGGGGAGAGATGCGCCTCCAGCTCCCAGGGGACGGTGAATACCCACCGAGGGACAGCGTCGGTGCGGGTGAGGTACAACCGGGCGCGGGAGGGCCGCGCCTTGTCGAAGGACCAGCACCAACGGGTAGTCCAGCTCGGGCCGTACCAGCTCGGGCCGAGGTACAAGCACACAGGAGAATTTGGTCGCATTTTTCGGGCTCGCCGTGCCGAAACTGGAGCCCCAGCGCTGGTTCTCCAGCCGACCGCGCGTCAGGCGGAGGACGCGCCGCTGACCGACTGGCAGGTGCGCCTCACTTCTTCCGTGGCGCCTGCGTACTTCGCGCTCGAGGTGGAACGTCCGCCGACGTCGGCTCACCCGGTTGATGCTGCCGAGGAGCTCGGGTTTATGGTTGAGGACGCAGAGCGCGTGCTGCAGGTGGCCATGATGCGTCCAGGGACGCTGGAGTTCTTGAGCACCCCGCCCCATCGGCCCCGCGAGAGTGCCCCGCGAATCCAGAGCCGGCGTCGCATCGCGCTGGCCGCTGGGATCGGTGCTCTGGTCGCCGCGGCCTTGTTGGCGTTCACCCACCGCGCGAGTCCAGGTGTCCAGGTGGTCGTAGACGCTGATGCAGAGGGGGCGGGCACGGGATGGGGCGGTTCGGGAAACGTGGCCGATGATGTGGTGCTCACCAGCGCGACGGACACCGAGCCCATTGTGCTGGCCCGTCCGATGCCGAAAAGCCCCTTCGACAACCAGAAGCGTCCGCCGTGCAAGAAGCCCGTAGAGGTGGAGGCCTTCGGCGGGTGCTGGGTGCCGCACGAGATCCGTGCCCCGTGCCCGGACGACCTCTACGAGCGTGAGGGGAAGTGCTACCTGCCGGCCGCGAAGCCGAAGGCCACTCCCGCCGCCGTCTCGCTCCAACCTCTTGCGGTCCAGTCGGAGTAGTAGTAACGATTTGACCCAGTTTCCGACTTACCTGCTGTTGGACCATCGCTGAATTGCGGCAGCGATCCCATCGGCAGACCACCCAACCAAGGGGGCTCCACGCCTAGTGGCCGCCCCTTCTCTAGACCGGCCCACTGGTACGTCCACGGGCTCGTCGGCAGCGCCCCGCCGGTGCCCGCAATCACCGGACGGGGCGTTTGTTTTTGGGGTGCGCGGTGGAGCAGGTCGGTGGTGTCCAGCCTCCTCACTTAGCCGTCTTTACCGGCGTGTCTGCCGCTCGTGTCGGCCGCGCGTCGGCGGTGCCCCGACTGGTGCCCGAGAGCACTGTCGGGACGCCGTTTCCCCTTCAGAAGCTGCGCAGCTCGCGCACGCGCCGCGAGTGCTGGAACTCACGTGCGTCCGGGTCTACGGCGACCTGTCGCACGGAGTACCCGACAACCTTCGTCACCACCGCTCGAGTCGTCCGAGGCGCGAGAGTCCGCATTCCGAGACGGGGCGGGCCAACCGGTGGATGGCCACGGGTTCCAATCGCCAGCACACCTGTCGTTACGCATCAAACGGCGTGGCACGGAGATTGTTAACAGGAGGACACCAGTCACGGGCGGGTAGGGCGAGAAGAAGAGGGGGCGAGGAGGGGGGAAGTGGAGACCTAACCGAGCGGCGCAGCGCGCTCACCGAGCGCAACGGGAGGCGTCTGCTCATTTCGAGTGAGGGCATCATGAGTAGTTGCAGCTACGACGCAGGACACCCTCGATTGGTGCGTTCGGAGCCTTCGAGTGTTGTTGAACGGGCATGGACCGTTAAGGACGTGTGCCGCTTCACTGGAATGGGGAAGACCTGGGTCTATGAGCAAGTCGCGCTCAATCTTCCTGGGGGACTGCCCGTAAAGAGAGTGGGTTCCCGCCTGCGCTTCGACCCGGTTGAGGTACGCCGGTGGTGGAGCTCTGGCGTCGTGGTCGCTGGTAGCAGACCAAGGACGAAGCGAGAGAAGCACGTCGAGGGGGTGGCGAGTTGACTCGCGCCTACTTCCGCTACAAGCGTGGTCGGGCGGGAAAGAAGGAGGCACCGGTCAACGGGACCTGGTGGGTGGACTACCGTGACGGCGCCGGGCGGCGGCGGCAGGAGCGGACCACAGCGCGCCTCAAGGCCGAGGCTGAACGCGTTGCACAGGAGCTGGCGGAGAAGGGTTACCGGCAGCGCAAGGGCTTGGAGGTAGAGGGGCCAACGCCGGTGACCTTCGCGGAGACGGCCAAGCGCTACCGCGTCGGAATCAGGCACCTGGAGTCGTATCCAGATGTGGACGCGCAGCTTCGGCTCTACCTTGAGCCCATTCTCGGCAAGAAGTTCCTCGCGGAGATCACCCCGGCGGACGTAGATGCGTGCATAAACCGCTATCGCGACGAGCTTGCGCCCGCCACCCTCAAGGCCCTGCAGACTCGCATAGGGGCGGTCTATCGCTGGGCCATCCGGAAGGCGAAGTTGTACCGGGGCGACAACCCTGTGCACGAAGCCACGAAGGTGGATGTCCCAGAGCGGCTTCCACGCTTCCTGACCGTGGAACAACTCGAGCGACTTTTCGACGCAGCCGGAAGTGACCGTGTCATCCACCTCTTTGCCTCGCTCACTGGTATGCGGAAGGGCGAGGTAGCTGGACTCATGTGGAACCTCGTAGACATGGAGCGCCACCTGATCACTGTGCGCTACTGCTACGACCGTCCCCGCACGAAGGGACGCAGGGACCGGATTGTCCCAATCCACCCGGAACTGCTGCCAGTGCTCCGCGAGATGCAGCGCACCGCTACTTCGCCGTGGGTCTTCCCGAATCCATCCGGCGGCATGCGGACAGAGGACTGGGACGCAGCTGCCAACTTCAAAGCCGCTCTCGTGCGAGCAGGACTCGTGGATGGCTATGAGTACCTGTGCGTCACCCGCGGGAAGCGGAAGAGCTGCGGATACCGCGAGGTTCGTCAAGAGAAGAAGCCGGCGGTGTGCCCGCAGTGTGGCATGCGGCTGTGGCCGCGCGGCCTTCCCCTGAACTTCACCTTCAAGGACCTGCGCAGCACCTTCGCCACTCACCTGGCGGAGATGGGGGACCTGCGGCTGGTGCAGCGGTTGCTGGGTCACGTGCGTCCTGAGATCACCGAACGTGCCTATGCAGCGGCGCGTGTCGAGTACCTGCGGCGAGGCGTTGAGGGGCTGCAACTGACGAGGGACAAGAGCGGGACACCGCGACTCGCCGCGAGCACTACGAACATCAACGAGGTACAGAAAGGATAGGGAAATGCGCTGGTTACAAGGTGATACGAAGAGCCGAGAGAACGGTGCGCCTGCGGAACGAATATCCGCGGGGGCCAGGTTCACGGTGATCCGCTTCGAGGGCAGCTCGAAGCCGCAGTTCTTCAGCGCGGACACGACGCGCACCTTGGACTCGCGCACCGCTCCCTCTGGAAGCCCCACGACGTTGAAGTAGGGCAATCCCAGGGCCATATCCACCTCGCACTCCACCACCACCGCGTCGATGCCCATCAACGCGCCCGACCGCACCCGCGCCAGCATGTCCGTCCTCCGAATGGTCCTCGCCACGCGGGAGCAATGCGCGTACCCGGCCCCTCTCCGAGGAGCACCCCTCTGTGCCGTGTCCTCAGGTTTGGATGGCGCGTCCCACTCACGGAGCGCCTGGAGCTCAGTGGCGTGCTCGTACCGCAGGGCAGGAAGCGGACAGCCCATGCGGAATTCGGTTAATCTGACGGGCCATGGAACACAACGCCTCGGCCCCGCCCTCGGAAGGCTCTTCCCGGCCTGCTCTCCACGTCCGCCGCGCAGACCTGAAGCGCAATGCACGGCTGAAGCTGACGTTCGCCATCTTCCGCTTCTGCCTCTACGGAATGGTGGGCTTGTCGTCGGAGATCTTCTTCTACAACCTGGTCCGCATCGCCCGGCATGTGCCGGTGCTCGAGATGCTCTTCCGCTTCCAGTGGCGGGTGGATGACCGGCTGGGGCTCAACGGCATCTGGGACACTCCGATCGCCACGGCGTATGGCCAGTGCTCGTTGTGGATGTTCCTCATCTACGGGGTGGCCTGCTTCTTCTTCATCGAGGCCATCTACCGTCGCACCTTCCGCCAGAACACCCTGCTGCGCGCGGTGCTCTATGGCTTCACCATTCTCGTCTTCGAGGGTGTCAGCGGGCTGTTCCTGGAGAAGCTGACGGGCTACCGCATCTGGTACTACGGGGACAGCGGCGCCATCATGTGGGAGATGACGTCGCTCTACATCCTGCCCATCTGGATGGTGACGGGCCTGATCGCCGAGTTCATCTACAGGGAGCTGATGGATCCGGACCTGGTGGCGGCCCTGGAGTCGCCCTTGCCGGCCACGCCCGAGGAGACGGAGGCCTCGCTCCAGCTGATGCAGTAGGTGCAGGCGTGACCGTCGTAGCCGGTCATGTCGATGCGGATGTTGTCCGCGCCGGCTGTGCGCAGGCCGGCGTGGAGGATGCCGGCCGTGAACGAGGGCAGCGAGCCAACCTCGTTCATCCACAGCTCGAACTGGCGCGGGCTCAGCTCCTTGAGGCGTGACTCGGTGTAGTTGTTGCCCGCGCGGAAGTTCTGCGTGGCCCGCATCAGGGCGCGCCTGGGCCCCAGCACGCGCAGCAGCGAGAGCACTGCGCGGCCCAGCATCGTCTCGCGGAAGCCGTCGATGCAGGCCTCGCCAATCTTGAAGGCGCCCGTTTCCAGGGGCTCGCCGGGGTAGAGCTCCTCCGCCGTGATGCGAAGGAACTGCATCCACGCGTCGAAGGGGTAGGCCGGGCGGAGCTTCTGGTCGAGGTCCAGCCCCACCTGACGCAGTCGCACCTTGCAGCCGGGCGGGATGCGCCCGTGCAGAGCGCGCACGAAGACTGCTTCGATGGTCTGCTCAAAAACCAGGAGCTCGTCGGGCATGAGATTTTTACACTCTAGCCGACGAGCTCCGGGTTGTGAATCGCACTGAGACTACGGGGCTGGGGCCGGAGGCGGGGCGGGCGCCGGAGGAGTTCCCGGGTCGACACCCACCGGAGTGGCGGGGGCGTTCGGGATGTCCTCGGTGGCCATGCCCAGCACGAAGGCACCGGCCTGCTTGGCGCCGTCGAAGGCGGCCACCAGCTTGGCGTAGTTGGCCTTGTCGTCCGCCACGAAGAAGACGATGCGGTCCTCCTTCGACTTGGCGGCCAGCATGCGCTTGAGCTTGTTGACGTACTCGGTCGCCTGCACCGGCTCCGTGTTGATGGAGTAGGTGCCGTCCGCGTCCAGCTTGACGATCAGCTGGCTGTTGTCCTGGGGCATCTGCTCGGCCGGCACGTCTTCCGTCTCCGGAATGCGCACCTCGATGTCCTTCTCGAGGAGCGGCGTGACGACCATGAAGATGATGAGGAGCACCAGCACCACGTCCACCAGCGGCGTGACGTTGATATCCGAGTTGGGAGGAGTCGTGGGCTTGACGAACTTGCGTGACGTGGCCATGGCTAGTTCTTCTGCTCCTCGACGCCAAGGAAGATCTTCTTGGCCTTCGCCTTGCGGGTGACCTCCATCACCTGGCGCACGTCGCCCACGGTGAGGGCGCTGTCACCCTTGAGGAGGATCTTCTTGTTGGGCAGGTAGGCAAGCGTGTCCTTCAGCTTGGCCTCCAGCGCCGCCGCGTCGTACTCGTCCTGCTCCACGAACATCTTCTTGTCCGCGGTGACGGAGAGGATGACCGGATCCGGATCCGTCTCGCCTTCCTTTTGGCCCTCCACCTTGGCCGCCTTGGGCAAGGTGACGGACTTCCCACGCTGGAGCATGGGCGTGATGACCATGAAGATGATGAGGAGCACCAGCACCACGTCCACCAGCGGCGTGACGTTGATCTCGCTCTTCGGGCCCCCCTGGGGGCCACCTACGGACATTCCCATGCGCGCACCTGTTGCCAGAGATGAGAGCGCCCGCCCCACGTGGGGTCTCCCATGTCCAGGAGACCCGTCGCACGAGGAGGCGGGCTGGGAGCTCTCGTGGTGTGACTAGCCCTGTGGGGCCTGCGAGCCACCACCCAGGTTGCGCGCGACCACGTCGAGGAACTCGTTGGACGACTCGGAGATGTCCACCGAGCGCGAGTCCACCCAGCCGCTCAGGAAGTTGTAGGCCATAACGGCGGGGATGGCCACCAGCAGACCGAAGGCCGTGGTGATGAGCGCCTCGGCGATACCGGCGGAGATGGTGCCCAGACCGCCGGAGCCCGCCTGCGCCATGAGCTGGAAGGCGTTGACGATACCCATCGTGGTGCCGAGCAGACCCACGAACGGGGCCGTGGAGCCCACCGTGGCCAGCACACCCAGACCGCGCTTGAGGCTCTGCACCTCGCGCTGCGCCTGACGCTCCAGCGCGCGCGCCACCGACTCCACCGCCACGTCCTTGTCGGACGGGCTGATGCGGTACGCCGTCAGGCCCGACCCGATGACGCGGCCCAGGTGGCCGATCTCCTTGCCCATGTTCGTGTTGGCGGCCTGCTGCAGATCGCCCTTGGCCAGGATGGCGCCCATCTTGGCGGCGAAATTGCGCGAGTCCTTGCGCGTCTTACGGAAGACCACGATGCGCTCGGCCATCACGACCAGAGACGAGATGGACATGATCGCCAGGGCGAAGATGATGCCGCGGGCGAACGGGCCCGTGTGGTGCCAGATACCAATAAGCGAAAAGTCAGTAGCAGAAGTTTCCATGAGGAAATGCGCTCCTCCTCGAGCGCGGGTGGAGTACGGCGATTACGACAGGGGCCGGAGCCCTTCTGACTAGTGGGGCAGGCTCAGACGGATGTTGAAGGTGTAGTCGACCTGGACGGGCCGGCCCTGGAACGTCACGGGCTTGTAGCGCTGAGCATACAGCGAGTCCAACACGGCCTGCTCCATGTGAGGCAGCGGCTTGATGATGCGGCACCGCTCGACTGCTCCCTCGGTGGTGATGACGCACTTGACGATCATCAGTCCCTGGACGCGCGCCTCGAGGGCCTCGCGGGTGTACTGAGGCGCAGGACCAGAAAGCTTCTCGGGGCGGGTCATTCCCGCGCCGAACGGGAGCACGTCCGTTCCGGTGCTGCCCACCTGCCCACCCAGCACTCCGCCGACCACTCCGCCGACCACTCCGCCAATCACACCGCCGGCCACTCCTCCCTCGACACCTCCCTCGACCTCCTCCTCGCTCGTCTCCTCCTCTTCCGCGGCGTTCGGATCAGGCTCCACCTCGGGCGGCTTCTCCTGGGGAACCTCCTTGGGCTGGACGATGACGTCCGGCTTCTTCACCACCGGCTTCTTGGTGGGGTTGCTCTTCTTCTTGGCTGGAGGA
Source organism: Vitiosangium sp. GDMCC 1.1324 (assembly GCF_003044305.1). GTDB lineage: Bacteria > Myxococcota > Myxococcia > Myxococcales > Myxococcaceae > Archangium. The sequence goes on from NZ_PZOX01000015.1 coordinate 287,179, forward strand.
GGGGGCGGAGGCGGCGGCGGCGCGGCGGCCATCGTCGGAGGCGCCATGGCCTGCTTGAAGGTCACCTCCACATCCTTCTCCTTCTCCTTGGGAGGACGCGTGGAGAGCCAGATTGAACCAGCGAAGAGGCCGACGTGAAGGGCGACCGAAATGAAAGCCCCCACGCCAACGCGTGACTTGGGGCCTTGCCCGCGGTCAAGGACAGAGTCGAACATGCGCTACGCTCCTCTACTCCGGTGGACTCCCACCACGTCCCGCCCGGATCGCAAAAGGCGCGCTACATTACAAAAACCGGGGAAGGGTGCAAGGGACCCCACCCTGGATGGTCACCTGCGTGATCGCGCAATGCCCCAGTAGTTGCCAAAAAGCAACGGCATATTGACAACTGGTAGACCTCAAGTATTTTCCCGGACCATTTTAGTTGCAGTGCAAGCCCACCTTGGAGGGGTTCCCAGCATGCAAGTAAGACGGATGCTCCGGGCAACTGGAGTGGTCGTGGTCGCGGGTCTGTCGTACGGAACCGCGGCGTACGCCGATAGCGTCATCGTCGGTACCATCGTTAGCGCCGAAACCAAGAAGCCCATTCCGGACGTGGTCGTCACGGCTACTTCGCCCAACCTTCAGGGCGAGCAGGTCGTGGTGACGGACGCCCAGGGTCAATATCGTATTCCGCAGCTGCCTCCGGGTGTCTACACCCTGCGGTTCGACAAGGAAGCGTTCAGGCCGTTCTCGCGCTCGGACGTGCAGCTGCGTCTGGACCGCACCATCCGCGTGAACGTGGAGCTGCTGCCGGAGGCCATGTCGGAGGAGATCTCCATCGTTGGCGCGCCTCCGACCATCGACGTGGGCTCGACCAGCACGGGCGTCAACGTCGATCAGGACTTCATCAAGCGCATCGCGGTGAACCGTCCTGGTGGCAAGTCCGGCGCGACCCGCTCCTTCGAGAGCCTCGCCGAGCTCGCCCCTGGCGCGCAGGCCGACACGTACGGCGTGTCCATCAACGGCACCACGTCTCCTGAGAACGGCTACGTGGTGGACGGTCTGTCCACGAACGACCCCGCCTTCGGTATCAACGCCAGCCCGCTGAGCGTGGAGTTCGTGCAGGACGTCAACATCATCACCGGCGGTTACATGCCGGAGTACGGCCGCTCCACCGGCGGCGTGCTCAACGCGGTGACGAAGTCCGGCTCCAACGAGTTCCACGGCTCCGTGTACGGCACCGTGACTCCGGGCGTCTTCGAGGGTCCCCGCAAGGCGGTGGTCAGCGCCCAGTCGGTGGTCAGCGGCAACAACTCGCTGGACATCATGGGTGACGTCGGCGCGACCCTGGGCGGTCCGATCATCAAGGACAAGCTCTGGTTCTTCGCCGGTGTGGCTCCGTCCTACAGCCACTACACCCACACGCGCAGCCTCAACCGCTTCGAGACCGAGACCTACACGGCCGGCCCGGGTGCGGACGGCGTGACGGGCACCCCGGACGACAGGATCCTGGCCAGGAGGATCCTGGACTCCAACGGCTTCCCCAAGTACAGCACCATCGAAGGCACTCAGCGGAACTTCGAGGTCCAGGGCCAGAGCCTGCAGTACATGGGCAAGCTGACCTACCTGCTCAACCCGGATCACAACGTGTCGGTGTCCATCGCGGGCACCCCGAGCGTGTCCGGTGGCAAGGGCGTGTTCTCGATCGATCCGCAGACGGGTGGTCTGCCGGCTACGGTCAACGGCGATCCCAACAGCGGCGCCTTCGCCAATACCCAGGAAGTGGCGAGCTCCACGTCGGTGGCCCTGAAGTACGCCGGTGCCTTCGCGGAGAAGAAGGTCCTGGTCGACGCGAACGTCGGCTGGTTCCACCAGGTGGTCTCCACGCTGCCGTCGGACGGCTCCGCGCTGGGCAGCAAGGACGGTCTGGCGGGTCTGGCTCTGGTTCAGTACCGCGCGCGGCGCCCCATCGGGTACTACGAGACGTTCCAGAACGTGGATCTGTCGGCTGTGTGCAATGAGGGTGCGAAGGACACCCCGGCCGGTACGGTGGCCTGCCCGACGACGAACTACTTCTCGGGCGGTCCGGGCTTCATCAGCGAGGGCAGTCTGGATCGTCTCCAGATGAACGCCAAGGCCACGTACCTGCTCAACGCCCTGGGCAGCCACGTGCTCAAGGCGGGCGCGGACGTGGAGCTGCTGGGCTACAACCAGACCAAGGCCCTCTCCGGCCGCGTGTACCTGCGTGAGGCGACCGACGGCTCGTACTGGCAGGACTACCGCCGCTACGGCTACCAGGATGGTCCGGACAGCGCAGTGTCGGAGTTCCTGCAGAAGTCCTCCACCACGAGCACCACGGCGGGTGGCTTCGTCCAGGACAGCTGGACGATCGCCAACCGGGTGACGCTCAACGTGGGCGTGCGGTATGACACCCAGTGGCTGTACGGCGCCGACAGCACCCTGGCCTTCGCGCTGGCCAACCAGATCTCCCCGCGCCTGGGTGTGATCGTTGACCCGATGGCCAACGGCCGCATGAAGGTGTACGCCAACTTCGCCCGGTACTACGAGCAGGTGCCTCTCAACCTGCTGGACCGCCAGTTCCCGGGTGAGCGCCGCTACGTCGCCTACCGCGCGCCGGGCGTTGGCAAGTGCGATCCGGCCACCCTCGACACGACCGAGGGCCAGACGCAGTGCCTCGTCGATTCGTCCAACCCGGATGCGAACAACCAGGAGGGCAACCTCCTGCAGGCCCACTCGCCCACCGAGCTCAACCCGAGCTTCACCCACGAGGGTGGCAAGGTGGACCGGTCGCCGGTGGATCCCAACATCAAGGCCCAGTCCTCGGACGAGCTCCTCTTCGGCGCTGAGTACGAACTGCTGGCCAACATCCGCCTGGGCGCGTCCTACACCCACCGGAGCATGAACTCGGTCATCGAGGACATGAGCCGCGACGACGGCAACACGTACTTCCTGGGTAACCCGGGCGAGGGCTTCGCCAAGGAGTTCCCCAAGCCGGTGCGTAACTACGACGCGGTGTCGGTGTTCCTCAACCGCACCTTCAGCGACGGCTGGTTGGCCCAGGCGAGCTACACCTGGTCCCGCCTCGAGGGTAACTACCCCGGTCTGTTCCGTCCGGAGAACTCCCAGCTCGATCCGAACATCCTCTCGGACTTCGACCTGATCTCCCTGCTGAAGAACCGCTCGGGTCTGCTGCCGTACGACAAGACCCACGCCGTCAAGCTCTTCGGCGCCAAGGAGTTCAACCTCACCAACGACCTGACCGCGAGCATCGGTCTGTCGTACCGCGGCAGCTCCGGTACGCCCATCAGCGCCATCGGTGCCCACCCGACCTACGGTCCGAGCGAGGCGTTCATCGTCAACCGCGGCAGCATGGGCCGGACCCCGTGGATCCACAACATCGACAGCAACATCGGTGTGAACTACCGGATCTCCAAGTCGAACGTTGTGTCGCTCAGCCTGGACGTGTTCAACCTGTTCAACTTCCAGGGTGTCACCCAGGTTGATCAGATCTACACCAACCAGGCCGTGCTGCCGATCGATGGCGGCAAGGCGAACGGTGCGCTCACGCCGGATCAGGTCACCAAGTCGGATGGCAAGACCAAGCTGACCGAGGCCGAGCTCAACCTGAACTACAAGAACCCGACCCAGTACCAGGCCCCGCGGCAGATCCGCCTCGGACTGAAGTACACGTTCTAAGACCTCCAGCCGGATTGGGATTTCAAGAAATGAGCAAGCGTATTGCAACTGCGGTAGCCATCATCGGCGCTGCCGGCGTCATTTCCGGGTGCGCTTTCGATCAGCCCTCTCCCGGGTGCCAGGTCCAGGACTCCGATACCCCCTGGCAGGCCGTGTACACCCCGAAGACCGCCGCCGATGCTGCCAAGTCGTGCGGCAAGCTGAAGGGTGAGGCGATCGGCTTCTGGAAGTACGTGAAGGATCCGCTCACCAACCCCACCAACCAGCTGGTCATCCGGCCGACTGGGACTGCGTCGCGGTTCGAGTACACGTACCAGGTCCAGGTCAAGAACGCTGACGGCACGCCCAAGGTGGATGACAAGGGCGAGCCGGTGATGAAGGACAAGACGGTCGAGCGCGCGGACCCGGATCTGGTCACGGGCACGGACGCCTCCGGTAAGAAGATCACCGCCAAGGAGGCTGCCAGCACTGGGCCTGCGACCCTGGCGGAGGAGCCGGACGCCAGCGGCCTGTGCCTGGCCGAGGGCTTCGGGCGGGACGCCACGGTGAGCGCTTCGGCGGTCACCCACCAGGACACGGGTGAGGAGCTCGTGCCCGCGGAGACCATCACCTACAAGTACACCAAGGTGCAGGTGTTCTCGGCCGCGAAGGCGCCGGGTACCCAGGCGAAGGGTGAGTTCACCTACTCGGACGGCACTGGCTGCACGGCCGAGTACACCATGCTCGCTCTGTGGCCTCAGGTGCCGTGCGTCCCCGGCTCCACCAAGCCGGCGGAGAGCTGCGGCGAGGGCTCGGGCCTCAACCCGGACTTCAAGGCGGTCTGCGTGGCCGACATCGGTCCGGACGGCGAGGGCGGCTGCGTGCCGGCCGGCGACGTCCCGTCCTTCAATTAAGGGCCAGGCCTCTTCGAGGCTGAGCTGAAGTGAATCGCGGCCCCGGTTGCTTCTCCCCCACGCGGGAGTGGCAGCCCGGGGCCGCGGTGTTTATGCACGGTTGAACCCCATTCTGAGGCTTCCCGGGAAGGTGCATGGAGGGTCGGTACTCACTCGTCGAACGCGTCCAGGCCTTGTTGGCGGATGAGCAGGGCACGCTCCGCAAGGAGGCGCCCTACCGGGTGGCCCTCTGCTATCCCAGCCCCTACCACGTGGGGATGAGCTCGCTCGGCTACCAGGCCATGTACCGGGAGATCCACGCCCACCCCGAGGCCACCGCCGAGCGCGCCTTCCTGCCCGATGACGTGGAGGCGTTCCGCCGCACGCGCACGCCCCTCTTCTCCTTCGAGTCGCAGGCTCCCGTTTCCAGCTTCCACATGCTGGCCTTCTCGGTGGCGTACGAGCTGGAGCTGACCGGGCTCTTCTCCATGCTGGACCTGGCCGGCATTCCCCTCCTCAAGGAGGAGCGGGACGAGCGCCATCCCCTGGTGGTGGCCGGCGGGCCGCTCACCTTCTCCAATCCGGATCCGCTCGAGCCCTTCGTGGACGTGCTCGTGCAGGGCGAGGCCGAGGATCTCATCCACGTGCTGCTGGAGGCCGCGGCGTCCATGGACAAGGACGCGCTCCTCACGCACCTGGCGGCCATCCCCGGCTTCCGGGTGGCCGGACGAGGGGGCAAGCGCTACCACGTCGCCAAGGCTCTGGACGAACGGCTGCCGGCGCGCTCGGCGATCGTCACCCCGCATACGGAGCTGCGCTCGATGTTCCTCATCGAGCCGGAGCGGGGCTGCTCGCGTGGGTGCCACTACTGCGTCATGCGGCGCACCACCAACGGGGGCATGCGCACCGTGCCGCCCGAGCGGGTGTTGTCGCTCATCCCCGATCACGCCCGGCGCGTGGGACTGGTAGGCGCGGCCGTGACGGACCATCCACGCATCGTCGAGCTGCTGCGTACAATCGTGGACTCCGGCCGGGAGGTGGGCGTGTCCTCGCTGCGCGCCGACCGGCTCACCCAGGAACTGGTGGACCAGTTGCGGCGCGGGGGCGCCACCAACCTCACCGTGGCGGCGGACGGGGCCTCGCAGCGCATGCGGGACCTGGTGGATCGCAAGCACTCGGAGGAGCAGATCATCCGCGCGGCCCACTTCGCCCGGACGGCGGGGATGCGGCAGCTCAAGGTGTACAACGTCGTGGGCCTGCCCCTGGAGGAAGACGCCGACGTCGACGAGCTGGCGCGCTTCACCGTGGAGCTGTCGAAGATCCTCCCCGTGGCGCTGGGCGTGGCGCCCTTCGTGGCCAAGCGCAACACCCCCCTGGACGGAGCCCCCTTCGCCGGCATCCGCGAGGTGGAGGGCCGGCTGGAGCGGCTGCGGCGGGGTCTCAAGGGACGCGCCGAGGTGCGGCCCACCTCGGCCCGCTGGGCCTGGGTGGAGTACATGCTGGCCCAGTGTGGCCCCGAGGCGGGTCTGGCCGCCATGGACGCCTGGAAGGCTGGAGGCAACTTCGCGGCCTTCAAGCGCGCCTTCCAGGAGCGCGACTGTCAGCCCTACCTGGCCCGTCGCGTGGAGGACGGGCGCCGCCGGCCCACCCAGTGGCCCACCGTGGCGAACGTGGCTCAGCCCTACGTCTGACACCTGGCGCGGCCAGTCCTTGCCCCAGGCCGCCTGCTCTCTGCTAGAAGGCCGCACGCGCCGCTTCCTGGCGCCAGGAGGCTTGCAGCCGCAGTGAGCACGGATCGCGTGGACAAGGCGTGGCAGCGCAAGGGGCTGAAGGACTACTCGACGGAGGCCATCATCGGGACGCTCGGGCACTACGGCGTCCAGGTGAGCGAGGCGGACTTCCGCCAGCTCGCCGAGAAGAAGTACCCCTCCGGCATCGCCGAGGGCTGGATGCCCCAGTGGAAGGGCACCGGTCAGTTCGCTCCCTACCCCTATGCTGCCGCCGGGGAACTGTGGCGGCGCTGGCTGTCCGATCGGCTCGCCCCGTACGAGCTCTCCGAGAGCCTCGCCCAGCTCATGGGCGCCCTCGGGCAGCTGCTCCAGGGCTCGCAGCAGGCCCCCGTGGACTCCTCCTTCCAGCGCATGAGCGAGGTGCGCAAGCGCGTGCCCGTCAATGACAAGGGCGAGCCCGAGGTGGGCTTCATGCAGGAGGCCCTGCGCGTGTTCGACGAGCGCGCCGCCCGGGCCTTCGACGACCTCGCGGAGATGCTCGCCAAGGCCGGCCATCCCCAGCACGCCGAGGCCTTCGCCGATGTGGAGGAGTTCCTCCTGCCCGATCGCCGGGGGGTCTCCAAGCCCATCATCCGCGCCGCCCGCGGTGAGCGGGATGCGGCGCTCGAGGATCTGCAGAAGGTGGCCACGGATGGTGCGCGCGCGCCGATCTCCCGCGTGCTCGCCGTGGACGGCCTGCTGCACCTCGGGGCCAACGACAAGGTCGCAGCCGTGGGCCGCCCCCTCCTCGAGGAGGCCGAGCGCACCCAGGACTGGCACCTCGCGCTGGACATCGTCGCCCGCCTGGAGCACGCCTACAAGCAGCTCGGCGATAGCACCTCGCTCGCGGCCATCGCCCAGGACCGCGCTCGTGTCGAGAAGGCCCACGACGAGGCCCACCCGGGCCACCGTCGTCAGCATCACCACCACTGAGCCTCTGACCCCTCTTGCGAGGGAAGGGGCTCAGTAGGGGACGTCGTCCTCGGCTTTCTCCCGGGCCTCCTGGGGCCCGGGAGGCAGCTCGTCCGCGGAGGGGGTCTCCCCGGCCGTCTGCCCCCGACGGGGCAGGGGGATGAACTTCACCTCGGGCACCGCCTCCTGCACGTCCTTCACCGGGACCACCGCTCCCACTGTCGTGTAGCGGATGGCTCCCGTCTGCGTGAAGGTGTGCCGCAGCTCGTAGGACTTCGCCCTCGGCAGGAACCACTCGCGCACCGCCTTCAGCGGCAGCACGTGCAGCTCCCCCTGCGCCAGGAACACGTACACCAGCAGGTCCGCGCCGCTGTAGAGGAAGCAGCCCGGGGTGTCCCGCTCCAGGTTGGACACCAGCTCGAAGAAGTAGCGCCGGCGGCGCGGCTGCCGGTCGCCCTTCACCTCGATGCCGCGCACCTCTCCCGAGGGCAGCTCCCACAGCAGGTCCACCCCGCGGTGTTGGAAGCGCGGGTCCTCCTGCACGTCATGGACGCGGGAGCCGGGCTCGGTCGCCAGCAACCAGTTCCGGGCGTATTGCACGGCCCGGTCGGCCGCGCCCATCACGCCCCTCATGCTGAAGCCGCGTGCCATCGCTCAGCGGCGCAGCTCCACGCCCGTCGCCACCAGCTGCACCTCGCGCGGCTTGCCGTCACTGCCGCGCGGGACGATGGCGCCCTCGGCCTCGTAGTGCTTCGCCATGTCCTCGCTCAGCTCCGATACCTTTACCAGCCCCTCTACCCGCGCCGACGAGCCCGCCGAGTCCAGCGGCACGAAGAAGCCGTAGTCCTTGAACGTCACCCGCACCCCGGCGCCCTTCTGGCCCTCGGCGAGCTCCATCCAGCACCCCTTCTTCTGACAGGCCTTGCGCACCTGGCCCTCCACGCGCACCGTCTTGCCGTCGTGGGTCTGCGGCTTCGCCAGCAGCTCGGCGAGCGTCACCGCCGGAGCCCCCTTCAGCGGCTCGCCGCGCGTCAGCGTCCAGCCCGAGGCGGGCTTCGCATCCGCGGGCGGCGGCGGGTGGGGGCAATCCGCCTGGACCTCTCCGGCCTTGGCGGGAGCCGCGGCGGGTTTCGCGGCGGGCTTCTGCGTGGTCGGGGCCTCGGCGAGCGCCACGAAGGGAAGGGCAAACAGCGTCAGGAGGACGGTGCGGGAGGTCTTCATCCTTCCACCGATAGCCCGAAGCCTTTGTCCGGGCAAGGAGCCCGCCATCCCGGTTACACTACCCAACGTGAAGGTCACCCTCCCCAAGCCCAATCGCACCTTGGGTCTCTCCGACGCGCTCGGTCTCGTGGGCCTCGTCGGGCTGCTCATCGCCCGCTACATCCCCGTGGCGAGGCTCATCCCCTTCTGGGGGTGTGCCCTGCGGCAAACGACGGGCTGGCCCTGTCTCGGCTGCGGACTGACGCGGGTGGCGGACCGGGTGGCCCACTTCAACCTCGCCGGAGCCTGGGACGCCAATCCGCTCGGGACGGTGGCCGCCCTCTTCTTCGCCCTCATGGTCGTGGTGACGGTGCTTCACCTCGTCTTCGCCATGCCCATCCCCCAGCTCGAGCTCACCCCCACCGAGTGGCACCGGGTCCGCATCGCCGCCGCCGCCCTCGTCCTCATCAACTACGCCTGGGTGGTGGTGAAGGCGAAGTTCCCCTATCTGCTCTCCTAGGGCCCTCCGTGCACGCCGCCGCCCTCCTCCTGCTCGGCTACCTGGCCGGCTCCGTGCCCTTCGGTGTGCTGCTCACCCGCTGGCTGCGCGGCGTGGATGTCCGCCAGAGCGGTAGCGGCAACATTGGCGCCACCAACGTCACTCGCGTGGCCGGCAAGAAGCTCGGCGCGGTGGTGCTGCTGCTGGATGCCCTCAAGGGCGCCCTGGCCGTGGTCCTCGCCCAGTGGCTCATGCCCGATGCCCCCCGGGTGCATGCGGCGGTGGGGCTCGCCGCCTTCCTCGGCCACGTCTACCCCGTGTGGCTCAAGCTGCAGGGCGGCAAGGGCGTGGCCACCGCGCTCGGGGTGCTCGTCGTGCTCGCGCCGCTGGCCGCCCTCTCCGGGGCGCTCGTCTACGCCGGGCTCGTGGCGGCCTGGCGCGTCAGCTCCATCGGCTCCCTCGCGGGTGGGGTGACGGCCGTCGTCATCGCCTCCCTCACCGCTCAGGCTCCCGAGTACGCGTGGCTCTCAGCCCTGCTCTTCGCGCTCATCCTCTGGACGCACCGCAGCAACATCCAGCGGCTGCTGCGGCGCACCGAGCGGCGCTTCTGAGCCCTCCGCCGCCCCGGGCACCGGCACCGCCGGGTAGCCGAGCAGCGTGCAGGCGATGGGGCCGTTCCACAGGTCGCGCTTGTTCCGGGGCCGCGCATGGAAGGCGCTCTCGAAGGCCGGGTTGCCCGAGAGCACCCATACGCGCCAGCCCGGCTGACGCAGGGTCTCGCCCAGCTTGAAGTAGAAGCTCTTCATTCCCTTCTGGCCGCCCGAGCCCAGCCGATCTCCGTAGGGGGGATTGGTGATGAGCAGGCCGCCGGAGGCTGGGAGGGGCGGGAGCTTCGTCGCGTCGCCTTCCTCGATGAGGATCTCCTCCGCCAGCTTCGCCGCCTTCACGTTGCGCCGCGCCGCCTCCAGCGCCTCCGGATCCTTGTCGAAGCCAAGCAGCGGGACGTCCACCTTGCGCTCGTTGCGGCGGGCATCCGCGCGCAGGTCCTCGAGCAACTCCCGTGCACGCGCGCCCAGGTGCGGCCACTTCTCCACCGCGAAGCTCCGGGCGATTCCAGGCGCGCGTCTGCGGGCGATGAGGCCGCCCTCAATGAGGAGGGTGCCCGAGCCGCACATGGGGTCCACCAGTGCCTCTTCGCCCGTGTAGCCCGCCGCGCGCAGCAGGGCCGCCGCCAGTGTCTCCTTCAACGGGGCCGGCGTGGGGCGCACCCGGTAGCCCCGGCGGTGCAGGGGCTCGCCACACAGGTCCAGCGAGAGCGACAGCCGCTCGCGTACCAGGTGGGCCACCACGCCCACGTCCGGATTCCGGGTGTCCACGTCCGGCCGGGCGCCCCGCTTGTCGCGCATCCGGTCCACCACCGCGTCCTTCACCTTCAGCGCCACGAAGCCGGTGTGGCTGTGCTCGCTGTCCTTGAGCGTGGCCTCCACCGCGAACGTGGTCTCCGGCGTGAGGTGCTCCTCCCACGGGACGCTGGCCACGGCCTCGTACAGGCCCTCGGCGCCACGGGCCTCGAACTCACCCAGCGGGTAGAGCACGCGCATGGCGATGCGCGACCAGAGGCATACCTTCAGCGCCTCGTCGAGCGAGGCCATGAAGCGCACTCCACCCCGGTCCTGGCGGATCCGGCGCGCGCCGAGCTCCTTGAGCTCCTCGGCCAGGAGGTCCTCGGTACCGCGGGCGGTGGTGGCGAAAAGGGCGAGACGTTCAGCCATGGGAGGGCTCGCCTTATACGGATGGAGGCCCGGTGGGAACCCGGAAAGCCACCGGGTCTTCAGAAGGTGCCCACTGCTCCACCTCCGCGCACATGCTGGAGAGGAGGTCCCGCCAGGCGCTGGTGGCTCTGGCCTCCTGGACGGCCCCCGAACAGGGAGGCGCGGACCCACGTCCCGTCACCGGGTAGCGGGAGCGCCACGCCCTGAGTCGGCTCACCGCGTGCGGATGGCCTCGCGCCGGGCCAGCGGCTCACTGCGCCACCACCTCGTACATGCTGAAGATGGCGTCCTGTTGAGCGCTGGCCGCCCGGGTCGCCTTGAAGTCCTCCGACTGGAAGTAGGCCTTCAGGTACTCGCGATCCCTCCAGCGCGTCACCAGCAGGAACTCGGGCTCGGGCTCGAAGGAGCGCATCACCTCCAGCCCGAGAAAACCCTCGTACTGGTCCACCTTGCGCGAGCGCTCCCGGAAGGAGGCCTCCAGGCGCTCGGCGTTCTCGGCGGAGGTCCGGAATCGATTGATGGTGACGAGCATCGTGGGAAGCAACGGTCTCGGGCGGGGCTTGTTTCCCGCCTCACGGGTGGGCGCCTCAGCGGGCCCCTGTCATCTCAGGGCCCTCCTGTACCACTGGCGCCGCACCCTCTCCGCTCACCGGGAGAGACAGGGGTTCACGCGGCTCCGGCCCCAGGCATCTCTCCCACGCCGCGGATGAGCACCTCGCGCGGCTTGGCCCCGTCCGCCGGGCCCACCACGCCGTCGCGCTCCATGCGCTCGATCATTCGCGCCGCGCGGTTGTAGCCGATGCGCATCTTGCGCTGGAGCATCGAGATGGACACGGCCCGCATCTCGCTCACCGTCGCGAGTGCCTGGTCATACAGCTCGTCGGACAGCTCGTCCTCCTCGCCACCGCCGCCCTCGCCCTCCTCGTCGCGCGGCTTGAGGATGGACTCGTCGTAGACGGGCTTGCCCTGCGACTTGAGGTGGTCCACCGCCTTCTTGATTTCGTTCTCCGAAACGAAGGCGCCGTGCACGCGCTGCAGGTGCGCGCTCGTGGGCGGCATGATGAGCATGTCGCCCATACCCAGCAGGGCCTCGGCGCCCACCGTGCCCAGAATCGTCATCGAGTCCGGCTTCGAGCGCAGCATGAAGCTGATGCGCGTGGGGAAGTTGGCCTTGATGATGCCCGTGACGACGTCCGTGGACGGGCGCTGCGTGGCCACCATCAGGTGGATGCCGGCCGCGCGAGCCATCTGCGCCAGGCGCGCCACATACGTCTCCACCTCGCGGCTGGCCACCATCATCAGGTCCGCCAGCTCATCGATGATGACCACGATGTAGGGCAGCTTCTTCCACTCCCTCTTCTCCTCCCGGGACGAGTCCGACTCCGCGGCGGCCTCGAGCGCGGCATCCACGGCATCGGACATCCCGTCGTCGTCCTCGTCCGCGGCCTGGGCGGGCTCGGGAGCCTCCTCGGGCTCGGGCAGGGCCTCGCGCAGGTCCTCCACGTCGTCCCTGGGCGCGGCGACTCCGGGGCCCGTGCTGGCGCTGGCGGAGGCGGGCTCCTCGATGATGGCGTCCTCCGGAGTGGCCACGTCCACCACGAGCACCTTCTTGGGCTTCTTCGGCGCGGCCTTCTTCGCGGACTCCTCGGCGGGCTTCGCGTTGGCCTTCTCCGCGTCCTGCGTCTCCACGAACTTGTTGAAGCCGGCGATGTTGCGCACGCCCGCCTCGGACAGCATCTGGTAGCGCCGCTCCATCTCCTCCACGGCCCAGCGCAGCGCGAGCGCCGCCTTCTTGGGGTCGGTCACCACGGGCAGCAGCAGGTGCGGAATCCCCTCGTAGACGGAGAGCTCGAGCATCTTCGGGTCCACCATGATGAAGCGGACCTCCTCCGGCGTGGACTTCAGGAGGATGCTCATGATCATCGAGTTCACCGCCACGGACTTGCCCGAGCCGGTGGTACCCGCGATGAGCAGGTGGGGCGCCTTGGCCAGGTCGAAGACATACGGCATGCCCTCGATGTCCTTGCCCACGCACATGGTCAGCCTGCTGGCGGACTTCTGGAAGACGTCCTGCTCGGCGATCTCCTTGAGGTAGACGGTCTCACGGTCGCGGTTGGGCACCTCGATGCCCACCACGCCCTTGCCGGGGATGGGCGCCACGATGCGCACCCGCATGGCCTCCATGGCCATGGCCAGGTCGTCTTGGAGCGCGGCGATCTTGCTCACCTTGATGCCGGGTCCCGGGAGGAACTCGTACATGGTGACCACGGGGCCGGGGCGGATCTCCACCACCTCGCCGGAGATGCCGAAGTCGGCCAGCTTGGCGCGCAGCTTCTCCGCCGTGGTGAGGAAGGCCTCCTTGTCGAGCGCCGAGCGCTCCTTCTTTTCAATCTCCAGCACGTCCAGCGGGGGCAGCGAGAAGCTGGTGCGGCCGCCCACGAACTGGAACTGCTCCTGGTCCTTCTTCTTGATGACGGCGGTGGGCTTGGGCGGGGCCTTGGGCTCCACGATGAGCGGCATGCGGGCCGCCAGCGCGGAGGGCGGAGCGGGCACGATGGCCGCGGGCGAGGCCGGAGCCTGAGCGGCTGGCGCTGGAGCGGCGGCCACGGGAGGGGCCACCACGGGCTCCTGGGCCGGAGCGGCGGCCGTCTCCGAGGACGGAGCCGGACCGGTGACGATGTTCGGCGTCTTGCCGCGCTTGCCCTTGGCGGCGTCGGCGGGAGGCTGCTGGGGCACCGCGTTGGCGGCGGGCGAGGGCGCCAGGAAGGACGCCCACACCGGATCCGCTCCGGGCGCGAGCGCGGCGGCGGCGGGAGCCTCGACGGACTTCTTCTCCTTGGCCTCGCGGGCTGCCTGCTTCGAGGCCTCGCGGGCATCCTTGGCGGCCTGCTTCGCCGCGACGGCGCGCTCCTTCTCCTCCTGGCGGGCCAGGCGCACGGCCTCCTCGGCCATGGCCTCCGCCTCGGCGGCCTCGGCATCAGCGGCCAGCCGCTCGGCCTCCTCCAGCTCCGCTTCCTCCTCTTCAATCTGCGCGAAGAAGGCGTCCTCCTCCTCCTTCTCCTTCGCGACGCGCTCCTGGCGCTCCTTGTAGTTCACCTTCTGCTGCTCCCAGAAGGCGAGGGCGTTCTCCTGGATGCGCCGGCCGAGCACGCACGCCCCGGCCCACGCCAGCGAGCACAGCTTGAGGAAGGTGTACTGGGTGCCGACGATGAGCGCGGCGGCGCACACGGTCGTCACCAGGATGATGGTGCCGACGGTGGAGAAGAGTCCCACCAGCATGCCGCCGAGCGTGGCGCCCACGAAGCCCCCGGGCGGGTGGGCCTGGCCGGGCTGGTTGCCGATGAAGAGCTGGGCCAGCACCGCGCCGCTGAGCGTCAGCAGCACGAAGGCCACCAGCTGCGGCCAGCGGCGCCGCTCCCGGCTGCCCACGAAGACGACCATGGCGGCGTAGACGCCACAGAGCGGGAGCAGATAGGCCCACACCCCGAGCATTCCTCGCAGGCCCTCGGCGATGAGGTGGCCCATGGGCCCCACGGCGTTCTCGAAGCCCGGTCCCTTGCGGTCCTTCGCACTGAAGGTAGCCACCGAGACGAGGGACAGCACCGAGGCTGCCATCAGGAACAGGCCCACGAGCGCCCGTTGGCCGGGCCCCGCATCGCCTCCTCCCTTCCTGGCCTTCTTCTCCGCGAGCGCCTTGCGGCGCGTGGCGATGTCCTGTCGCGAAAGGACCGTCTTCTCTGCTCTGGCGTTCCGTTCCGCCATGACTTCCTCACACTCCCCGTAGCGGGCTGTAGCAGCCGATTGCGGAGTGTAGGGAGGGAGGGGGGGCGGTCAATTTTCCGGCGGGCAGTCCAGAGGTACACGGCGCTACTACTTTGAAGCACCAGCCGGTGGCGGAGCATGTATGTTGCCGGCGCCGAGTCGCAAGAAAGGAGACCTACATCATGTCCACCGTGGACAAGCCGTCGTCGACCGAAGAGGAGTACTTCGCGCGGGAGGAGATCGAGAAGAAGCGCAAGCTCGCCATCCAGCAGTCCCAGTCGATGGCCGCCCAGCAGCGCGAGGAGCTCAAGAAGCTGCACTACATGAAGTGCCCCAAGTGCGGCATGGACCTCCAGGCGCTGAAGCGGGGAGATGTCGAGATCGACACCTGCTTCAACTGTCACGGCATCTTCCTGGACGCGGGCGAGCTGGATCGGCTCCAGAAGCAGATGGCGCACGAGAAGGACGGCAAGTGGATGGGCGCCGTCCTCAACCTCTTCAAGAACAAGTAGTCCGCGAGAGGTCCGGTCCATGAAGCTCACCGTCGAGCAGGTCCGCCATGTGGCCACCCTGGCCCGTTTGTCGCTCTCGTCCGAGGAGGAGGAGCGCTACGCCGGGCAGCTGTCCGCCATCCTCGACGCGGTGGCGCAGCTCCAGGAGCTCGACGTGAGCGGGGTGGAGCCGACCTCGCACGCCACGCTCGCGTCCTCGCTGTTGCGCGAGGACGTGACGCGGCCCTCGCTGCCTCCGGAGAAGGCGCTGGCCAACGCGCCGGCCAAGGTGGGCACCAGCTTCGCCGTCCCGAAGATCCTGGAGTGACGCCATGCAGCTGACCGACCTCACCCTGCTGGAGCTGGCGGCGAAGCTGGCCTCGCGGGAGACCTCTTCCGTGGAGGCGACGCAGGCATGTCTGGCGCGCATCGCCCAGGTGGACGGGAAGGTGAAGGCCTTCCTGCGGCTGGACGAGCACGGAGCGCTGGCGGCCGCCGAGGCCAGTGATGCACGCCGCAAGGCCGGCAACCCACTCGGGCCGCTGGATGGCGTGCCGGTGGCCGTGAAGGACATCTTCCTCACGGAGGGAGTGGAGACCACGTGCGCCTCGCGCATCCTCCAGGGCTTCATTCCGCCGTACGACGCGACCACCGTGCGGCTGTTGAAGGAAGCGGGCCTGCCGATTGTGGGCAAGCTCAACCAGGACGAGTTCGCGATGGGCTCGTCCAACGAGTCGAGCGCCTATGGCCCCTGCCACAACCCGTGGGACCTGACGCGCACGCCGGGAGGCTCCTCGGGAGGCTCGGCGGCGGCGCTGGCGGCGCGCGAGGTGTTCGGTACGCTGGGCACGGACACGGGTGGTTCCATCCGTCAGCCGGCGGCGCTCACCAACACCGTGGGCCTCAAGCCCACCTACGGGCGCGTGTCGCGCTACGGCGTCATCGCCTATGCCTCGTCGCTGGACGCACCGGGCCCCATGGGGCGCACGGTGGGAGACGTGGCGGCGCTGCTGCAGGTGCTGGCGCGGCATGATCCGCTGGACTCCACCTCGGCGCCGGCGGACGTGCCGGACTACCGGGCGGACCTGGAGCACGGGGTGGCGGGGCTGAAGCTGGGTGTGCCGCGCGAGTACTTCGTCGAGGGGATGGACCCCGAGGTGGAGTCCGCGGTGCGCACGGCGCTGAAGGAATACGAGCGGCTGGGCGCCACGTTGGTGGACATCTCGCTGCCGCACACGAAGTACGCGCTGGCGGCGTACTACCTCATCGCCCCGGCGGAGGCCTCGAGCAACCTGGCCCGCTACGACGGCGTGCGCTACGGCTTCCGGGCGCGCGAGGCCAAGGGGCTCAAGGAGATGTACGGCCTGTCTCGAGACCAGGGCTTCGGCCCCGAGGTGAAGCGCCGCATCATGCTGGGCACCTACGCGCTATCGGCGGGCTACTACGACGCCTACTACCTGAAGGCGCAGAAGGTGCGGACGCTCATCCGCGAGGACTTCACGAAGGCCTTCACCCAGGTGGACGCGGTGGTGACGCCGACCTCGCCGGTGCCGGCCTTCAAGCTGGGCGAGAAGGTGAACGACCCGCTGTCCATGTACCTCATGGACGTGTGCACGCTGCCGTGCAACCTGGCGGGACTGCCCGGCCTGTCGCTGCCCTGCGGTTTCACGAAGTCGGGCCTGCCCATCGGCTTGCAGCTCATGGGCCGTCCGTTCGACGAGGCAAAGCTGTTGCGCATCGGCCGGGCCTTCGAGCGCGAGCACGACTACATCCGCCGCCAAGCCCCCATCTAGAGAGACTTCCGGAGACGCCATGTCCCTGAGCGATTTCCAGCCGGTCATCGGGCTCGAGGTCCATGCCCAGCAACTGACGCACACGAAGATCTTCTGCGGCTGTTCCACCGAGTTCGGCGCGGAGCCCAACCACAACACCTGTCCGGTATGCCTGGGCCTGCCTGGGGTGCTGCCGGTGCTCAACGAGCGCGTGGTGGAGTTCGCCATCCGCACGGGACTGGCGCTCGGGTGCACCGTCAAGAAGACGAGCGTGTGGAGCCGGAAGAACTACTTCTATCCGGACCTGCCCAAGGGCTATCAGATCACCCAGTTCGACCAGCCCATCTGCGAGTGGGGCCAGCTCTCCATCGACACGCCCGAGGGCGAGAAGGTGGTGCGCATCCGCCGCATCCACATGGAGGAGGACGCGGGCAAGAGCGTGCACGACGCCTCGGCGACGGAGAGCCTGGTGGATCTGAACCGGGCGGGCGTGCCGCTGCTGGAGATCGTCAGCGAGCCGGACCTGCGCAGCGCGGACGAGGCGGTGGACTACCTCAAGGCGCTGCGGGACGTGCTGGTGTACATCGGGGTGAACGACGGGAACATGGAGGAGGGCTCGTTCCGCTGTGACGCCAACGTGTCGGTGATGCGCAAGGGTGCTACGGCGTATGGCCAGCGGGTGGAGCTGAAGAACATCAACTCGTTCCGGTTCGTGAAGCAGGCCATCGAGTATGAAATCTCCCGGCAGGTGGACGTCATCGAGTCGGGCGGGAAGGTGGACCAGGAGACGCGGCTGTACGACCCGAACAAGGGCGTGACGCGCTCGATGCGCTCGAAGGAGGAGGCGCACGACTACCGCTACTTCCCGGAGCCGGATCTGCCGCCGCTGCACGTGACGGACGCGCGGATCGACGAAGTCGGCAAGACGCTGCCGGAGCTGCCTCGGGCGAAGGTGACGCGCTTCACGAGCCAGTACGGGCTGCCGGAGTACGACGCGCGCATCCTGTGCGCCGAGCGCCCGCTGGCGGACTACTTCGAGGCGGTGGCGCAGCACTTCAAGGAGTACAAGCGGCTGTCGAACTGGTTCCTCGGGGAGCTGCTGCGGCTGCTGAAGGACGAGGGCGGGAGCGTCACCACGCTGCGCTTCTCCACGGTGCAGTTCGCGAACCTGCTGGCGGCGGTGGAGAAGGGGAGCATCTCGGCGAACGCGGGCAAGGACGTGTTCGGGGAGATGTTCCGCACGGGGAAGGACCCGGAGGCCATCATCGCGGAGAAGGGCCTGGCGCAGGTGAGCGACACGGGCGCCATCGAGGCGGTGGTGGACGAGGTGCTCGCGAAGAACGCCGGCGAGGTGGAGAAGTACCGGGCGGGCAAGAAGCAGATCTACGGCTTCTTCGTGGGCCAGGTGATGAAGGCGATGAAGGGCAAGGGCAACCCGGCGCTGGTGAACGAGCTGCTCAAGAAGAAGCTGGGCGAGTAGTCACCCGGGGCGCTGAGCCCGTCTCAGCGCCAGACGGTGCCCGTGAGGTCATACACCTCCTGGATGTTGCGCAGCGTCTCGCGGAAGTCGAGCTTCAGATCCTTGAGGAGCCCGGTGCGCAGATCGAACACCATGGCGTGCACCGTGGGGAATCCGCGAGCCAGGAAGGACTGCTGCACTGCGGCCGTCTTGATGACGTTGATGTACTGCTCGGTGACGTTGAGCTCCACGAGCCGGTCGTAGCGCTGGGCCTCGTCCTTGATGGCGTCCAGCTCGGCCTTGTGCAGGCGGTAGACGTCGCGGATGTTGCGCAGCCAGGGGTTGAGGATGCCCAGGTCCTTGGGCTGCATGGCCGCTCGCACGCCGCCGCACCCGTAGTGGCCACACACGATGATGTGCTTCACGTCGAGGTGCCGGACGCCGTAGTTGATGGACGACATCACGTTCAGGTCGACGTTGTTGACCAGGTTGGCGACGTTGCGGTGCACGAACACGTCACCGGGCGCCAGGCCCATGATCTGATTGGCCGGTACGCGGCTGTCCGAACAACCGATGTAGAGGAAGTCCGGGCGCTGCTCGATCGCGAGCCGGGTGAAGAACTCGGGGTCGGTGCGGAGCTGCTCCTCGGCCCAGCGGCGGTTGTTCTGGAAGATCTGCTCGTACGGAGTCACGGTCGGGGGCCCGCGGATGACGCGGTGCGGCTCATCCCGCACCGGCCGGACACGCGGTGGCGTGCGGCGGCGGGCACCCTACTCACGGGCGGGCGGGGCTGGGAAGGGCCCCCGGGTTTTCGGAGGCGGTGCTTCAGAACAGCCGCACCCCCGCGAAGATGACGGTGCCGAGCCCGGGGCGGACCCAGTGGTGGTCCTCGCGGGTGAAGGCAGGTGACCCCCGGCTGACGGTGAAGGTGTAGGAGCCGGCACCGAAGCGCAGCCGGGCCTCGCCACCCACGAAGAAGCGGGGCGAGAGGAAGTAGTTCCCGCCCATTCCCAGCCCGAAGGCCGGGCCACGCCCACGCCCCTCGTAGCGCTCATCCGGGGCGGTGACGGTGGTGTGCGCCTCCATCATGCCCGCGAGCAGGAATCCGGAGAGGTCCACCGTGCGCTTGTTCCGGACCGGCAGGGCGAAGTGGTAGCCCACGCGGCCGAGGACGTAGAGGTCCCGGTTCGACACCTCCCGCTGGGAGAAGAGGTCCGTCGCCGAGCACGCGAGCAGGCACTGATTGATGCTCAGCTCCGCGCCGGCGGAGAGTGTCCCGGAGCCGATCGGGAGCACGCCGAGCTCCGCGCTGGCACCCGCCTCGACGGAGGGCGGGAGGAACGCGGCTCCACCCGCGATGCGGAGGTCGAGGCTGCCCGGACGCGGGAGCGACGAAGGTCTGGTGACCGCGGTGGCGGGCTCGGGTGGGGCTGGCGGCGAGGGGTTGCTGGCCTCGAGCGCACGAAAGGCCGCGATGAGTCCTCCAGGCAGGAGCAGGCTCCGGACGATGAAGAGGGCGGGGAGTGACATGGCCGGTGCGCTTCAGGGTCTGGACGGATGCCCGCGATGGTGTCTCGAATTCAATTGAACAGTCAGACCTCGAACAGTCAGTCTCTCTGGTTGGCGCTGCAACAGAGTTCCGTGGCGTCCGGGGTGACAGTCCCTAGGATTCGTGTCGCAGGTGAAGTCGTTCCCTACCGAAAAGAGGGGTTCAACAAGATGAAGAAGTGGACGCGGGTGTTGTGCGTGGTGTCGGTGGCTTCCTTCGTGATGACGGGCTGCAAGGGCTCGGTGTGTGAAGATCTCAAGGATGGCCTCGAGGTGGCCGCGGATAAGGGCGCGGCTTGCGATACGTCTGGTGAGGCGCCGGAAGAGGCCGATATCAACCAGTGCAAGCAGTCGATTGAGAAATGCACGGAGGATGACGAGGACACGCTTCGGGATCTCGCCGACTGTTTCCGTGACCTTCCGGAGTGCACCCCGAGCAACCCGGATCCGTACAGCGGGGCCCTTCTGGGCTGCTTCTTCACCGCGGCGGGCAAGCTGAGTGATGCCTGCGGGGGCGCGGTCTTCTCCAGCGGCATGCCGCGCCAGGCCGTCAACTACAGCATCGCCCGCTAGTTCTCGCAGCCGGTGTTCAGGAACCCAGCCTCCTTCCGGGGCTGGGTTTCGCTTTGATGGCCACGGTCGCAGCGCCCCGGCCTAGAAGATGGCCGCCTCACAGGTGTTGCTGAGGACGTGGCTGTCGCAGTGGGTGATGCCCTGGAGGAACGACGCTTTCTGCCCGGGATCGCAGGTGCCGAGGGCCCGGTAGCACTCGATCTGCGCGTCGATCTGATCCAGGTCCTCCCCCCCGCACTGCTGGAGGTTCTGCTCGCACCGGGTGGGATCGAAGGGGGGGAGGGGGGCGTGCTCCAGGCAGGGCTGGGACTTGCGGGCCACCTCGGCGTAGGCCTTCGCCAGATCCTCGCAGGCCGTGCTCCGGCACCCGCCGAGGACCGCGACCGCCGCCGCCAGGGGGGCGAGCATCCATCCGGACTTCCGCATTGGGGGTCCTCCGTGTATGAGGGAGGCCTCCATGCTACCCGCCGGGCAGGCGGCCGGGCGTGGCGAGGCGCTCTCCCTGTCCACAGGCGGGCAGCCGGAGAGGGGGAGGGGTGTCGGGGGAATGCAGTATGTGCGCCGGACCCTCCATCCGCCTTGACTCCCCTGGCCTTCTCCCGTAGATCGAGCGCCCTTTGCATCGTAGGACGGGTTTCCCGTCCGAAATGCACGCCGGCCTTTCACGGGTTGAATCAACCCGGAACAAACTCAGGGGTTCTACGATGTACGCAGTCATTCGCACGGGCGGGAAGCAGTACCGCGTGGCCGAGGGCGACGTGCTCCGGATCGAGAAGGTCTCGGGCGACGTCGGCGCCGAGGTGACCTTCAATGATGTCCTGATGCTCGGTGGGAGCGACAGCCCGAAGGTGGGGCGGCCGACCGTGTCGGGCGCCAAGGTCGTGGGCAAGATTCTCGCCCAGGACAAGCACCGCAAGGTGCTGCACTTCCGCAAGGAGAAGGAGGGCTGGACGCGCCGCCGTGGCCACCGTCAGCCCTACACCGAGGTCAAGGTGACCTCCATCTCCGGCTAGTCCGGGTCACAACTTCCCGGAGCGCCGAGCGGCGCGCCGGCAGCATCAGGAATCGGTGTCATGGCTCATAAAAAGGGACAGGGTTCTTCGCGCAACGGTCGCGATTCCAATCCGCAGTACCGCGGCGTGAAGGTGTTCGCGGGCGAGACCGTGAGCGCGGGGAGCATTCTCGTGCGGCAGCTCGGCACGGTCATCCACCCGGGCGCCAACGTGAAGCTCGGTCGTGACTACACCCTCTACTCCACGGTGGACGGGGTGGTGAAGTACGAGCGGCAGGGACGGGACCGCAAGAAGGTCTCCGTCTATCCGGCCCAGGCGAGCGCCTAGTCTGGGCGTCGTCTGAAAGGGGCCCGGCCGTAGCGGGTCCCTGTTTGCTTCGCGAGCGGGTCGCTCCCGGTCCACACGCCTTCGGGCGCTGGACGAGGAGGCGGCCCGTTCCGCATTTCTGGGGTCTGCATGAAATTCGTCGATGAAGTCCGCATCCACGTGAAGGCCGGAGACGGGGGCAACGGAGCCGTGGCCTTCCGCCGGGAGAAGTACGTCGATCGCGGCGGTCCGAGCGGTGGCGATGGGGGAGACGGGGGCTCGGTCATCTTCGAGGCCGACCCACAGCTCACCACGCTGCTGGACTACCGCTATCAGCAGCACCACCGGGCGAAGAACGGTGAGGGCGGCCTGGGCAGCGACTGCAATGGCCGCTCGTCGGAGGATCTGCTCCTCAAGGTGCCTGTGGGCACACTCATCCGCGACGCCGACACCGAGGAGGTGCTGGCGGACCTGAACACGGCCGGCGAGCGCATGGTGGTGTGCAAGGGCGGCCGGGGCGGCCTGGGCAACATGAACTTCGCCACCTCCACCCGGCAGACGCCGCGCTTCGCCCAGGACGGCACCAAGGGCGAGGAGCGCAACCTGCGGCTGGAGTTGAAGCTGCTGGCGGACGTGGGGCTGCTGGGCTTCCCCAACGCGGGCAAGAGCACGCTCATCTCCATCGTGAGCCGGGCGCGGCCGAAGATCGCGGACTATCCGTTCACCACGCTCGTGCCCAACCTGGGCCTGGTCCAGTACAAGGACGGCCTGTCCTTTGTGATGGCGGACATCCCCGGCCTCATCGAGGGCGCCAGCGAGGGCGTGGGACTGGGGCTCCAGTTCCTGCGGCACGTGGAGCGCTGCAAGGTGCTCATCCACCTGCTGGACATGGGCGCCGAGGGCGAGGGGCGTGATCCACTGCACGACTTCGATGTCCTCAACGAGGAGCTGCGCAAGTACAGCGAGGAGCTGTCGCGCAAGCCCCAGGTGGTGGCCGCCAACAAGCTGGATCTGCCGCACGCGCAGGAGCGGCTTGAGCAGGTGACGGAGGAGATGCGCAAGCGCGGCATCGCCGTGTTCCCTGTTTCGTGCGCCACGGGTCTGGGCATGCAGCCGCTGCTGGACGCGGTGGCCGAGGTGCTCTTCACCGGCAAGACGGACAAGCTGCACGTGGAGCCGCCGCCGAAGCCCCGGGCGGAGAAGAAGGCCGCCACCGCCGAGCGCCCTGCTCGCGAGGCTCCCGAGAAGCAGGCCGCGGTGAAGCAGCCGGTGGCGAAGAAGGCGGAGGAGAAGAAGGCCCCCGCGAAGAAGGCTCCCGCCAAGAAGGCCGCTGCGAAGAAGGCTCCCGCCAAGAAGGCCGCGGCTGTTGCGAAGAAGGCTCCCGCCAAGAAGGCCGCTGCGAAGAAGGCTCCCGCCAAGAAGGCCGCGGTGAAGAAGGGGGCGGCGAAGAAGGCTCCCGTGCGCACGGCGGCGAAGAAGGCTCCCGCGAAGAAGGCCCCGGCGCGCAAGGCCGTGACGAAGAAGGCTCCCGCGAAGAAGGCCCCGACGCGCGGAACGGCCGCGAAGAAGGCCGCTCCGAAGCGGGCCCGGAGGTTCTGACGCGATGGCTGGTGGCGGTCCCCGTTACGAGAAGCTCGAGAAGGCTCCGATCGACCCGGAGTCCCTCCTGCTCGATGTGCGCAAGGAGAAGATCGACAAGGTCATCTCCCACCGCACGCGCACCTTCACCATCGTGCTCGATCGGCTGGAGGACAGCTTCAACATGGCCGCCGTGCTCCGCACCTGCGAGGCCAATGGCCTCCAGGAGGTACACGTCATCGTCAACCCGGAAGCGCCCTTCATGCCCAACTCGCGGGTGGCCCAGGGATGCGACAAGTGGCTCGACGTGAAGCTCTACAAGGACTTCGCCTCGTGCCGCGCCCACCTCAAGTCGCGCGGTTTCTCCCTGTACGCTTCGGCCATCCGCGAGGACGCCACCAGCCTCTACTCGCTGCGCTTCGATTCGAAGATCGCTCTCATCTTCGGCAACGAGCGCGAGGGCGTCAGTCAGGAGGTGCTGGCGGGCTCGGACGGCACTTTCTGGATTCCCATGCGCGGCTTCAGTCAGAGTCTGAACATCTCCGCCGCTGCTTCCGCCTGCATCACCCGGGCGATCTCCTGGCGCGAGGAGCACCTCGGACGTGTGGGTGACCTCACCGAGGCCGAGGCCCAGGAGCTGCGCGACCGCTTCTATGTGCTCGCTGTGAAACAACGGCGGCGTATCTTCAAGAAGCCGGCCTCTCCCAAGCCTTGAATGCCGGGCCAGGGGGGCTCGTCTGTAGGTACAGTTGGAACCGCGGGCCGCTCGCCCGCCTGGAGAGAGCGCAAGCCATGTACCTCGAGAAGCTGCTCGTGACCCTGCTCGCCGCGCCGGTGATTGCTCCGGTGCCCACCACCGTTGCCCACCAGGTGGTCGCCCAGGCGCCCGCCCAGCAGGCCCCTGCTCCCGCCGCTGCGCCCAAGGCGGAAGCGCCGAAGACCGCTGAGGCTCCCAAGGCCCCCGAGAAGAAGATCGCCCCGGAGGTGAAGGACCTCGTGGACCGCATGCAGGCCTTCTACGCGAAGACCCAGGACTTCACCGCCGACTTCAAGCAGGACTACAAGTACAAGGCCCTGCGGCGCACGCAGAGCTCGACGGGCACGGTCATCTACAAGAAGCCGGGCCTGATGCGCTGGGAGTACGAGAAGCCCTCCAAGCGCACCTTCGTGCTCGCCGGCGAGAAGGTGTACGCGTACGACCCGGAGGCGCAGACGCTCAGCGTGGGCCGCATCGACACCAGCCAGCTGTCGGCCTCGGTGACGTTCCTCTTCGGACAGGGGAAGCTGGCCGACGAGTTCTCCATCACCAAGGGCGAGTGCAAGGACTGCAAGGGCACGCTGCTGGTGTTGGATCCGCTGAAGAACGAGCCGCGCTTCCGCCAGGTGCGCCTCGAGGTGGACCCCAAGACGGCGCAGGTGCTGAAGAGCACGGTGGTGGATCCGGACGGCAGCGAGAACGCCATCGCCTTCTTGAACCTGAAGACGAACGTGGGCATCGACGCGGACCGGTTCAAGATCAACCCGCCCGAGGGCACCCGCATCGACGACTTCACCAAGATGCGGAAGTAGCCCGTGCGGAGCGCGCGTCTCGGGGCCCTGTTGCTGCTGCTCGCCGGGTGTCACCGGGGGCCTGGCCCCTCCGCGCCCGAGGTTCCCGGCAGCCTCGTGGGCCAGACGCTGCCGCTGCTGCCCTCGCCCAACCTGCGGCTCGTGGTGGAGGGCCGCTTCAATGGTCGTCCGGTGCCGGTGGTGCTGGACGTTGCCCGGCCGCTCTCCGCGGTGTCCTCGGGCTGCTGGGATGAGAAGAAGCCCCCTCCGCCCGTGGTGGGCTCGGCGCGCGTGCCGGACGTCTACGCCGGGCCCGGAGGTCTGCGGGACTGGCCGCTGGTGCGCCTGACTGGACTGCGCGTGGGGAGTGTTCCGCTGGGGCCTCGGGGCATGGGGCTCACCGATGAACGTACCTGCGCGGTGACGCTGGGGGCGGATGTGCTGGCCCCCTATGCCTTCACGGTGGACCCGCTGCGCCGCGAAGTCACTTTCGAGAAGTCCCGTCCCCGCGCGGAGTACCTGGCCGAGGCCTCCGCTCCCGGGGCTGATGCGGCCGAGGAGGTGCACCGGCTCGAGCTCTCCAGGGATCCGGTGGGCGACTGGCCGCTGCTGGCGGCGCGGGTGACGCAGGGCGAGTCGGCCCTCACGGGACCCTTCGTACTGGGGACGCGCGAGCCCTTCTCGCGGATCGCCGTGGGTGCCGCGGAGGCGCAGGGCTTCCAGCCCTTGGAGGTGACCGCCAACCTGCCTCCGAGGGCCTACCTGGTGGACGCGGTGGAGGTGGCCTCGGACGTGGGGGTGAAGCCGCTGGTGCTGGAGGCCGGGGTGGGGTGGAGGAACCCGACCACGCTGGGCCGGCTGGGGCCGGATGTCTGGGGGCGTTTCCGCACCACGGTGGATGTGCAGGGAGACACGTTGGTGCTGCGCCGGCCTCGCGTGCAGGTCATCGAGGGCCGCCAGCGCTGCGCGCGTCCCGGCTCCCAGAATCCGGAGGAACTGCGCGAGGAGTCCTGCTTCGGGCTGCACGTGCGGCGGGGAGCGGATGGGCGCACGGCCGTCACGGGAGCGGTGTTCCGGGACTTGCCCGAGGGAGGGCGGGTGCACCTGGAGCCACTCGGGGAGGACGGCAAGCCGCTGACGTTGGATTGCCAGGTATCCTTCTCGTTCGCCCCCACGAGCCGGGGAGTGACGACCCAGCACCTGGTGCCGTGGCCGAGGCTGGCGCAGGCGATGCCCGAGTGCAGTGAGGCCCTGAAATCGGTGCGGGGGTACGCGCTGGCCCTGTTCGAGGAAGGGCAGCTTCAGGAGTGCCCCAACGCCTGCATCTCCGTGCACCAGGCGAGCACCCGGCGCACGGTCTGCGAGTGCCAGCCGACACCGCTGGGGGAGGTGGCCGTGCCCCGGCGGAGCAACACGCCGCAGCCGCCGACGAAGAAGGAGCGCGAGAAGGAGCCCGAGGACCCGAAGTAACGGAACGGCGGTATAAGGGGCTCGGAACATGTCCCGAGAGCCGTTGGCTGCACCCGTCTCCCCGCGAGAGCCCTGGAAGCTCGTCGTCCTCCTGGTCGCCTGGGGGAGCTTCGCCGCCTGGTGCGTGAGCGGCATCCCTCCATCGGTGGATCTGCCCGCCCACGCGGCCCAGATGCAGACACTCGCGGGGCTCGTCCGGGGAGAGCCGGCGGTGTCCGCCTACTACGAGGCGCACCTCCCGCTCGGCTACGGGCTGCCCATCTGGTTCTTCCTGCCAGTGACGTTGCTCACGAATGGCGCCTTCGCCGCGCGTCTGGCGGCCTGGACGGGGCTGATGCTCTTTCCCCTGTCCCACCTGGCGCTCGCCCGCGTCTTGCGGCGGCCCGCGTGGACGGTGGTGCTCGGGCTCCCGCTCGCCTTCAACATCTCCTACTGGTACGGCTTCCTCCCGAGCTTCTTCTCCCTGCCGCTCGCCCTGTTCTCGCTGGCGCTCTACCTGCACGCGCTGCGCACCTCCGGGCGCGCGGTGGGCGCGATGGTGGGCCTCGCGCTCCTGTCCACCGCGACGATGCTCTCGCACCTCGTCGCCTTCGGTGCCCTTTGTGTCGGCGTGGCGGCGCTCGCGCTCACCTCGGCTCCACGGCGGCGGGCGGTGGGACTCGCGGCGGCGGGCCTCGCGCTCCCGCTGAGCCTCTGCGCGGCGCGCATCGTGTCGCTCGCGTCGAGGGCCTTCACTCCCGGCAACGCCGCGCCCACGGACTACGGCTGGGGCTCCCACTTCAACTGGCTCCTGCGCAACTACCGCCCCGAGGGACTGCTCGCCGTCGTGGGCCCGCTGCTCGTCACGCTCGTCTTCGTGGTCGCGTACGTGCGCAACCGGCGCGAGGAGCCGCGCGCTCCCTGGGTGCTCTTCGTGGCGCTGGGGGTTCTGTTCCTGGCGACTCCCAAGGCGCTCTCTGGCGCCTGGCTCATCCACGTACGCCTGCCCGTCCTCGCGGGTGTCATCGCCCTCGTGTTGGTGGACCCGGCGCGCATCGCCCGGCCCCTGCGGGCCCTGCTGCTGCTCGTGGTGGTTGCCTCGCTGGCCGAGACGGCCCGCTTCCACTGGCGCTTCAAGCAGCAGGTAGAAGGTCTCGGGACGCTCGTGGCGAGCCCTCCGCCGCCCGGAGTGCACGGCTACGTCTCACTCATCGGGAACCGGGCCCCTGGCAGCCGGCTCGTCTACCTGGAGCACCTCGGCCAGTGGTGGACGGCCACCCAGGGCGGGGTGGGGCACCACTTCTTCGCCGATGGGGACCATCTGCCGGTGCGCTTCCGTCCGGGTCACGCGCTGCCTCAGACCCTGGACGGTGGCTCCGCCGAGCAACTCGCCCCCTTCAGCTCGCTGCTCGTGTACGGGGAGGGTCCGCTGCCCGGAACCTTCTCGGCCTTCGTGGAGACCGGGCGCGCGGGCTCGTGGCGCCGCCTGGAGCGGCGCTGAGTCACTGCCGCGACGGCGTCAGCGCGCCGACGGAATCACGGGCATCGGGATGGACTCGCGCGGCTTGAGCACGCGGTCCTTCGGGTTGGGGCGCTCGACCACCTTGGCCACCAGGTCGTAGTCGTGCGCCTCCGTCACCTCCACGGTGACGAACTCGCCCGGGTACGCCAGGCCGTCGTTGATGTAGACCAGACCGTCGATCTCCGGCGCCTGGCCCTCGTGGCGGCCCACCAGCAGGTGCTCGGACTCCTCGCTCGGGCCCTCCACCAGCACCTCAATCCGCTGCCCCACCAGCTTCTTGTTCTGCTCGCGGTTGATGCGCTTCTGGATGGCCATCACCTCGCGCCAGCGCCGCTCGATGGTCTGCTTCGGCACCTTGTTCTCGTAGTCGTACGCCGCCGTGCCTTCCTCGTCCGAGTACTGGAACACCCCGAGCCGCTCGAAGCGCTGCTCCTTCACGAACTCCTTGAGCTGCTCGAAGTCCTCCTCCGTCTCTCCCGGCAGGCCGACGATCATCGACGTGCGCATCACCAGCCCCGGCACCCGGGCGCGCAGCTTCGTCAGCAGCTCCTTGAGGAACTTCGAGTCCCGGCCCCGCTTCATCGACAGCAGCAGCTTGTCGCTCGCGTGCTGCAGCGGCATGTCCAGGTACCGGGCGATCTTCTTCTCCGTCGCCATCAGCTCGATGAGCTCGTCGGTGAACACACGCGGGTAGGCGTAGTGCAGGCGGATCCACCGCACGTCCACCTTCACCAGCTCGCGCAGCAGATCATGGAGCTTCGGCTTGCCCGGCAGATCATGCCCGTAGGCCGTCAGGTCCTGCGCCACCAGGTTCAGCTCCTGCACGCCCTGCTCGGCCAGGCGCTGGGCCTCGGCGACGATGTCCGCGATGGGGCGCGAGCGCTGGCCACCGCGCAGCGTGGGGATGATGCAGAAGGCACACGCGTTGTCACAGCCCTCGGAGATCTTCAGGTATGCCGTGTACGACGGCATCGAGTTCTCGCGCGGCGTCTTCGCGTCGTGGATGTAGTCCGGGTCCGGAATCACCTGGCGCGGGCTGGCCTCGGCGGCGAGCAGGTCGCCGATCTGCGCGTAGGCGCCCGTGCCCAGGAAGTGGTCCACCTCGGGCATCTCCTTGGAGAGCTCCGCGCCATAACGCTGCGACAGGCAGCCGGTGACGACGAGCGTGCTGCACGCCCCCGATTTCTTGAACTCGGCCATCTCCAGGATGGAGTCCACGGACTCCTGCTTGGCGGGCCCGATGAAGGCACAGGTATTGACGACGATGACCTGGGCCTCGGCGGGGTCCTGCACCAGTGCATAACCCCGCTGCTTCAGGGTGCCGAGCATCACCTCGGAGTCCACCCGGTTCTTCGGGCAGCCGAGGGTCATCATGTAGAGGTTCTTCGTGTCAGGGGGAGTCTGCACAGCTCTTACCGCTTTCCGAGTTCGGTGCGCTCGAAGTGGTCTCCACTCCAAGCAAAGTTGATGGTCGGGCCGTTCGAGTAACCGATGCTCAACGCGCCCTCTTCGTCTAGCACCACCGAGGTGGCTCGTCCCAGCGCACACGTGGCGGCCGGCCACTCGAGCACCCGCTGCGCCGTCTTCCCCTTCACCAGGTAGAGGCCGAGGCGCAATTCCTTGTCCGCATCGCACGTGCCCTGGTTGGTGTAGGGGGTCTCCCCCGACAACACCACCAGCAGGGTCTTCCCGTTGGGCAGCGAGAGCGTCTCCGGGACATTCACCCCTGCCGCCTCCGCCTCCACCGCCTTGGGCGCCACCAGGCCCTTGAGCAGGTCATGCGTCAGGGGCTCGTTCGCCTCCACCCAGTCCGGGTAGTGGAGCACGCCATAGCCCAACCAACCGTCCGGCTGCGCCTCGAGCCCCATCACGCCCGCCGTCGGCTTGAGCTTGAGGCCCTTGCGGAACTCATCCGGCAGCCGGAGCGCCTCGCCCACCATGCCGCCGCCCTTGCAGTTGGACACGTTGTCGTAGGTGACGCACAGGTCGAGGACGAGTGGCTCCTCGGCGGGGAAGCGCGGGAAGGCCCGGGCGGGGATGGCCACCTCGAGCGCCAGGGTGTTGTCCTTGTGCTGCACGCCCGCCTCCAACTGCTTCTGGGCGAACTCGGAGGTGCCGCTCTCCGGCGGCGAGGCGCGCTTGCCGTCGAAGGCGAAGCGGAACACGTTGCCCGTGGCGGTGGGCCCGGCGTCCGGGAAGAAGAGGGAGAGCGTCACCAGGTCTCCCGCCTGGAGCTGATCTCCCGTGGTCTCCACCCCCACGTAGAGGATGTCCTTGCGCCAGCCGACGCGGGCGGTGAACGAGGCGCTCGCGTCCATCGAGGCCGGCGGCTTGATGGTGAGCGTGGCGGGAAAGTCCTTGAGGTTCCCGTCGAGCTTCGGCGCGCGGGCGAGCGACGGGATGACCTTCACCGGACGGGGTTTCGCGGCGGGGGGGTTCTCCTGCTCCTGGGCGGAGGCGGCCCCCGAAATGAGCGCCGCGAGGGCGGCGGAGACGACGAGTGAGCGCACGGCTAGTCCCGGAAGTTGGTGAACTGCATGTCGAGGCTCAGCCGGTCCGCTTCCTTGCGGAAGAGGGCCATGGCGGCCTGGAGGTCATCCTTGTTCTTGCCCGTCACCCGGAGCTGGTCGCCCTGGATGGAGCCCTGGACCTTCATCTTCGAGTCCTTGAGCAGCTTCACGAGCTCCTTGGACTTCTCCACCGGGATGCCCTGCTGCAGCTTGATGAGCTGCTTCACGTTGGACAGGCCCGTCTTCTCGATGGGCTCGTACTCCAGCGCCAGCAGCGAGATGCCGCGCTTGGCCAGCTTGCTCAGAAGGACTTCCTTGGCGGCCTGGACCTTGTCCTCACTGTTGGCCTTCACCGTGATGGAGGTCTTGTCCGGAGCCAGGACGACATCCCCGTTGACTCCCTGGAAGTCGTAGCGGGTGGAGATCTCCTTCTTGGTCTGGTTGACCGCGTTGTCCAGCTCGGCAAGGTCGATTTTCGAGACGACATCGAAGGAAGGCATGGCAGTTCGCGCCCTTATCACACCTTGATGACCATCGGCACCACCACGGGCCGCTTGGATGTATACAGCTTGAATGCCCGGCGCACGGCTCTCGCCAGCTCCTCCCGGGCCCGGGCATCGTCCCCTCGGAGCTGGGGGGACATCTCCAGGAAGAAGGCCCGGGCGTCATCGGCCACCCGGGACAGCAGCACCTGTTCGTCCAGGTTCAGTCCCTGGCCGGTGAGATGTGGCCCCGACAGGAGGGACAGGCTCGCCCGGTCGATGACGAGGGCGGCCATGATCAGGCCCGTCTCGGCCAGCCGGGTACGCTCCTGGAGGATCTCCGGCGTCACCATCCCGTCGCCGAAGCGGTCGCGGTAGAGGCGGCCAGTGGGGACGCTGCCGCCGAAGCGGCCCCGGCCTTCCTCGAAGACGAGCAGGTCTCCGTCCTGGGCGAGCAGCAGTTGCTCGGGGGTGAGTCCGGACTCCTTCGCGGTGTCGAGGTGCCGGTGCAGGTGGTGCAGCTCGCCGTGGATGGGGACGAAGTTGCGCGGGCGCACCAGCTCCAACACGCGCCGCTGCTGGGGCTGGCTGGCGTGACCGGACACGTGCACGCCGGGCTCCACGTCCGGGTAGACGACGCGGGCCCCTCGCCACAGCAGCTGGTCGATGAGGCCCGACACCGCGCGCTCGTTGCCGGGGATGGCCCGGGAGCTGAGGACGACCAGGTCCCCGGGGCCCAGGCGCAGGGGGCCTTCACCGGCGGCGAGCTGGGCGAGGCCGGCGCGGGGCTCGGCCTGGGAGCCGGTGGCGAGCACCATCAGGCGCTCGGGGGGGAGGGCGGCGGCGTCCTCCAGCGGGACGAAGAGGGCATCGGTGACGCTGGGGAGGTAGCCCAGCTCGCGGGCCATCTCGATGTTGCGCGCCATGCTGCGCCCCATCGTCACCACCTTGCGCTCCAGCGTCCGGGCCAGGTCCAGCACGTGGTGGACGCGGTGCGTGTTGGACGCGAACATGCTCACCACGATGCGGCCGGGCACGTCCCGGAAGAGCCGGTCGAAGGTCTGCGCCACCTCGCTCTCGCTGCCCGTCTCGTGGGTGCGCTCGGAGTTGGTGGAGTCCGACAGCAGGCAGAGCACGCCCTCGTCGCCCAGCTCGCCCCAGCGCTCCAGGTCGGTGCGCAGGCCGTCGATGGGGTTCGGATCCAGCTTGAAGTCACCCGTGTGGACGAGGGGGCCCTCGGGCGTGCGGATGATGTAGCTCACGGCGTCCGGCACCGTGTGCGTGACGCGGCAGGCCTCCACGGTGAACTGGGTGCCCACGGGGAAGGGGTGGCGCGGCTCTATCTCCCGCAGGTTCGCCTCCACGCCCAGCTCCTCGAGCCGGTTGCGCACCATGCCGAGCGTGAAGCGCGTCCCGTAGACGGGGACGGGGAGCTCGTTGAGCAGGAAGGGCAGGGCGCCGACGTGGTCCTCGTGGCCGTGTGTGAGGACGATTCCCTTGAGCAGCGAGGCGTTCTGCCGGAGGTAGGTGAAGTCCGGGACGATGATGTCCACGCCCAGGGTGCCAATGGGCGGGAACATCAGCCCGCAGTCGATGAGGAGCATCTCCCCCCGGCAGGCGATGACCATGGCGTTGAGGCCAATCTCACCGAGACCTCCGAGTGGAATGACGTGGAGCATGTTCCTACATATATGGGCACGGGGGGGCGGACGACCTCAGGAATCGCACGGAGCCCCGCTCCCTGGAAGGCGGGGATACCGGGGGGGCTACTGGGGCGGACGGCTGGGTCGGCTGAGCACGTACACCGCGCCGATGAGCATCACCGAGCCGGCCATGGCGAGCACGTGCCACTTCACTCGCATGACGAAGGCCATGATCAGGAAGCTCACCGTCATCGCCGAGAGGGACGTCAGCTTCACCTTCACCGGCACGGTGCCGTACTGCTCCCACTCCTGGAGCCGGGGCCCGAAGCGCGGGTGCGTGTACAGCCAGTGATGGAAGCGGCGCGAGCTGCGCGAGAACGCCCACAGCGCCACGAGCAGGAAGGGCGTCGTCGGCAGCAGCGGCAGGAACGCGCCGAGTACGCCCAGCCCCACACAGATGAACCCGAGCGTCAGGAAGAGGAGCCGGAAGCGCGGGCTCCAGTTCTCATCGACGCTCGGGGGATTCTGCTCCAGCGGCGGTTCGGTCGGCACCCCGCATGTATACCCCTCCTGTCACTTCGGGGGCAGATGCTCCTGCCGGAAGACCTCGGCCGGCACGTTGCGCCGGAGCGGCTCCAGGATGACCACCACCCACGCCGTCAGGGGAGCGGGGAGGACCACCAGTGCGAGGAGGAAGAGGAAGCGGATGAGACGAAAGGCGAAACGCAGGCTGGTGCGCGCGAACGTGCACACAGCCTTGGGAAGCAAGGTCATGGCGTACTCCTGCTGCTGAACGTGAATGACTCTCCAGGTACGGGTCCCCGGAAAGGCTCAGTGCAGGAGTGCTCGGTGCAGGAGGAAGAGGCGGCGCGGTGGTGGTGCGGTGCTCGCCTCGCGGATGCGGCTCGTGAATGCCGGGCGCGGGTGGACGCGCGGCCGGGCCGGGGTCTCGCATCCGATGGACACGGGCGCCTCGACCGCCGGGCGCTGTCTCGCGGGCTCGTACCGCTCGACCCAGGTCGGGACCGCGGCCTCGGTGGCTGCGAGCGCATGCGCTGGCACGCTGGCCCCGGCGACCGTGAGGAACGCCAGCACCAGCCTCAGCCAGCGAGCGATGCGATGCAGGGGGCCGGGCATTCCGGCTCAGGCTAATCACGGGCGCGCGTGTGTCAAACCACGCCCGGCTCCGGGCCGCATCGCGTGACGACGCACTGCTCGTGACCCTACACTTCCGGCCCGTCTCCAGCCCGCGGAGCCCCGCGCATGCCCCTGCCGCTCGAAGACTACGCCCTCATCGGTGATACCCAGAGTGCCGCCCTGGTGGGCAAGGACGGATCCATCGATTGGCTGTGCTGGCCGCGTTTCGATTCGGATGCGTGCTTCGCCGCGCTGCTCGGGGATGCATCGCACGGCCGGTGGCTGCTCGCGCCGGTGGGGAACATCCGCAAGGTGACGCGCCGCTACCGCCCCGGCTCGCTCGTGCTGGAGACGGACTTCGAGACGGACTACGGCTCCGTACGCGTGGTGGACTGCATGCCCCCGCGCGGCTCCGAGCCCGACGTCGTCCGCATGGTGCAAGGCCTCTCGGGCACCGTCCCCATGCGCATGGAGTTGTCCGTCCGCTTTGGCTATGGCGACCGGACGCCCTGGCTGCGCTTCGGCGACAACCACGTCGCCGCCAAGGCCGGCCCGGACGGAGTGGCGCTGCACACCCCGGTCCCCCTGCGCCGAGGCTCGGCCGTTCTCACCGCGGACTTCCCCGTCAACCCGAAGGAGCGCGTGCCCTTCGTGCTCTCCTGGTTCCCCTCGAACCAGCCCGTGCCGCGAGCCATCGACGGGCTCACCGCCGCGGACGACACCGAGGCCTGGTGGAAGGAGTGGTCCTCGCGCCTCCCCGCCGCCACGCCCTGGTCCGAGCACGTCCAGCGCTCGCTCATCACCCTCAAGGCCCTCACGTACTCGCCCACGGGTGGCATTGTGGCGGCGCCCACCACGTCGCTGCCCGGAGGCGCCGGGGGAGATGCCCGCTACTGCTGGCTGCGCGATGCGACGCTGGCACTCCAGGCCCTCCTGGACGCGGGCTATCTGGACGAGGCCCGCGCCTGGCGCGACTGGCTGGTGCTGGCGGTGGCCGGAGAGCCGGAGGAGTTGCAGACGGTGTATGGCGTGGCGGGCGAGCGCCGCCTCCCCGAACAGGACTTGCCCTGGCTGCCCGGCTACGAAGGCCACGCCCCGGTGCGCATTGGCCGGCGGGCCGAGCGCAAGCTGCACTTCGAGACGCATGGCGAGGTGATGGACTGCTTCCACGAGGCCGAGCGCCTGGGCCTGCCGCCGAGCGGAGACCTGTGGTCGCTGCAGAAGGCCCTGTTGGAGCACCTGGAAGGCGCCTGGAAGCGCCCGCCCGAGGGCCGTCCCACCACGCTCTCCGGGGTGATGGCCTGGGTGGCGGTGGACCGGACGCTGGCGAGTGCCGCGCGCTTCGGCCTGGACGCACCGGTGGAGCGCTGGAAGGCGCTGCGTGCGGACATCCACGCCGAGGTGTGCCGCGAGGGCTTCGACGGAAATCGCAACACCTTCGTCCAGGAGTACGGAGGCAGGGGGCTGGACGCGCAGTTGTTGCGCATCCCCCTGGTGGGCTTCCTGCCCCCGGAGGACGCACGGGTGCGAGGCACCGTGGAGGTCATCGAGCGAGAGCTGGGCGAAGGAGACTTCGTGCGGCGGGACAGTGCGCGCGACAGCGGCATCTCCCTGCCGTGCAGCTTCTGGCTGGCGGACTGCCTGCAGCTCATCGGCAGGCGCGAGGAGGCCCAGACGCTCTTCGAGCGGCTGTTGCTGGTGCGCAACGACGTGGGCCTGCTGCCCGAGGAGTACAGCCCCCAGCGCCGGCGGGGGATGGGCGCCTTCCCCCACACCTCGAGCCACGTGGCGCTCGTCCACACGGCCATGAGCTTCGCCCGCCGTCAGATGGCGGCCTCGCGGCGATGAACAGCCGCCCGTGACACTGGCGCTCTCCGCCGGGACGAAGTACGCAAGGGCATGGCCCGCTCCACACAGGCGGGAGGAAGCGAACCGGCCGCGGCTCCGAGAGGGCCCCGGGAGAAAGGACCCATTGTGAACACGCTGAAGGGGAAGACCCTGTTCATCACCGGCGCGAGCCGCGGCATCGGCCTGGCCATCGCGAAGCGCGCGGCGCGAGACGGCGCCAACGTCGTCATCGCCGCGAAGACGGCCGAGCCCCATCCGAAGCTGCCCGGCACCATCTACTCGGCGGCCGAGGAGATCGAGAAGGCGGGCGGCAAGGCGCTGCCCCTGATGGTGGACATCCGCTTCGAGGACCAGCTCCAGTCCGCGGTAAAGCAGGCGGTGGAGCGCTTTGGCGGCATCGACATCCTCGTGAACAACGCCAGCGCCATCAGCCTGACGGGCACGCTGGAGACGCCGATGAAGAAGTTCGACCTGATGTTCGGGGTCAACGTGCGCGGCACCTACGCCACCACGCAGGCGTGTCTGCCGGAGCTGCTGAAGGCGAAGAACCCGCACGTCCTCACGCTCTCGCCGCCGCTCAACATGAAGGCGAAGTGGTTCCAGAACCACGTGGCCTACACCATGGCCAAGTACGGCATGAGCATGTGCGTGCTCGGGATGGCCGAGGAGTTCCGGGACCGGGGCGTGGCCTTCAACGCGCTCTGGCCGCGCACCGTCATCGCCACCGCGGCCGTCAACATGCTCGGCGGCGAGGAGATGATGCAGGCTAGCCGCACCCCGGAGATCATGGCGGACGCGGCCCACGCCATCCTCACCCGCGACAGCCGCGCGTGTACCGGCAACTTCTTCATCGACGAGGACCTGCTGCGCGAGGCCGGAGTGACGGACTTCGCGAAGTACCTGGTGAAGCCTGGCACGGAGCCGCTGCCGGACTTCTTCCTCGACTGAGGTACGCGTGGGCAGCGGGGCTTCGTGTCCCCGCCTCCCCGCCGACGGTGAGGCGGGGTGAGGGGGGCCCGCCCCTGGATTCGACATGGTGGCTTTCCGGAAGGAGAATCGAGCAGGTTCGCGGAGGGCTTCCACATGTCTGGTACATCGACCGCTTACGAGAGACCGAAGCGATGGGCAGTCCTCGGCGCCTACACGTTGGTGGTAGGCGTCAGCCAGATGCTCTGGCTCAACTTCGGGCCGCTGCTCTCACTCGTGCAGACTCGCTATGGGGTGGGGGAGTTCCTGGCGGGCTCGCTCATCTTCGTCTTCCCGCTCCTCTACGTCTTTTTCTCGATACCCGCGGGGACGCTGACCGACACGCGCGGCTACCGCTTCACCGTGGGGCTGGGCGCCCTGGGAATGGCGCTGTTCGCGAGCCTGCGGATCTTCGACCACAGTTTCTGGTTCCTGTTCGCGGGGCAGGTCGGCATCGCCATCGCGCAGCCGTACGTGGTGAACGGCATCTCCAAGCTGGTGGCGGACTGGTTCAGCGAGGAGCAGGGCGCCATCGCGACGGGTCTGGGCACCGTGGGGATGTTTCTCGGCATGGCGGTCGGTATGGCCGCGACCCCCGCGCTCGAGGCCGCCGTCGGGCTGCGCGCGACGATGGCGGTGTTCGCCGCGGTGACCGGCGTGTCGGCGGTGCTCTTCCTCCTGGTCGTGTTCCCCAACGACGCGGTGCGAGCCACCGGCGCGGACGAACCGGTCCAGGAGTCAGGTAGGGGCCTGCTCCGCAGTTCCCCATTGCGCGTGCTCCTCCTGCTATCCTTCCTCGGGCTCGGTGTCTTCAATGGACTGACCACGTGGCTCGAGCAGATCCTCGCGCCGCGCGGCATCGGCGCCGAACAGGCGGGACTTGTGGGCGGCGCGCTCATCATCGGGGGCATCGTGGGGGCGGTGGTCGTCCCCGCGCTGTCGGACTGGGTGAAGCGGCGCAAGCCGTTCCTGATTCTGTGCACGGCGGCGGCGCTGTTGACCCTCTATCCGCTCTGCACCCAGGAGAGCTTCGACACTCTGCTCCTACTCGGCGGACTGCACGGCTTCGCCTTCATGCCGGCGTATGCGCTCCTGCTCGAGATGTCGGCGCAGATCGCGGGGGCCCGCTCCGCCGGAGCCGCGACGAGCCTGCTCATGCTGGCCGGCAACGCGGGCGGAGTCGTG
This sequence comes from Vitiosangium sp. GDMCC 1.1324, assembly GCF_003044305.1. Taxonomy (GTDB): domain Bacteria; phylum Myxococcota; class Myxococcia; order Myxococcales; family Myxococcaceae; genus Archangium. The sequence goes on from NZ_PZOX01000015.1 coordinate 324,691, forward strand.
GTCGTTGTGGTCATGCCGCTGGTGAAGGCGCAGGAGCACGATTTTCAGCGCGCGGTCGTGCTCATGATGGGGCTCCTCCTGGCGACGCTCCTGCTTGCCTTCCGGGCTCCCGAGACGGCCATGCAGGCACTTGCCTCGCCTGCCGCTGGCGAGCGTGCCGCCTGAGCGTCAGGGGTTGCCCGTGGCGTAGGCGAACAGCTCGATGGGGGTGGCGTAGTAGAGCCACCCGAAGAAGCCACCCATGGCCGAGTTCGAGGGCGGCTCGAAGTAGGCCTTATCGCGCACGCCGGCCCCTGCGGGCCTGACTGGTTCAACGCTCCGCCTGACGTGCCAGCCAATATTGGCGCCCCTTGCTTCGCAGCGCCTCCTCCAAGAACTCCGAAAAGGAACTGGCGATCTGCTCGCAATACTTCGGGTCCGGCCAGGCTTCGTGCCAACCATCCGTGAGGGGATAGCGGTCGTTGTCTTGTCGGCTCACATCGAGAATCACATAGTCGCCATCCTGCAAATAACAAAGGACGTACATCGAAGCCGGGCCCCACTTGTCTTCATCCTCACCACGGATCGCCACACGCGCTCGGACGATCTCCGACAGCGGGAGGATACGGTAGGGGCAATCCGGTCGCTGTTTGATCAGCTCTGCTCCGTTGCAATGCAGGTAGAAGGCCCGCAGGTCCGGGTCCAGTCTCCAGCCGACCCGTTGCTCGAACGCCTTGAGCTCCTCGGGTGAAGCGGGGGGATACGGAAAGTGGTCGCGGGAGACCTCTTCGAGCAGGCGACTCATGGACGTGGCCATTATCAGTTGTCCGTGCATGGGGTGCGCAGCACCATCAGCACCGCCCTCCATCCTGGATTCATGGGGATTCTCCCTGCACGCCAATACGCACCTGCATGCGAACGACAGGCAAGGACTGGAGCGGCCAGGCCGCTACGGGGCAAGCGGTGCGCTGGCACAGGAGCGGTTGTCACGAGCGGAGGATGGCCGCATCGCCTGGCGCATGAAGCGCCCGCTGCCGGAAGGCACGAGGCACCTGCTCTTCACCGGGCTGGAGCTGCTCCGCCGGCTGGCCAGCCTGGTGCCTCCACCGAGGACGAACCTCACCCGCATCCATGGCATGTTTGCTCCGGAGGCGAGAGTCCGGCCATTTCTGCTCTCCGCGGCGGCGGCGCCGGGAGAGGAGGAGGCAGCAGCTTCAGGTGCGGCAGCTCGGGCCATGTGGCGGAAGAGTCAGCGCGCCCGGAGGCAGGATTGGGAGGGGTTGCTGCGCAAGACGTGCGCAGTGGACGTGTTCTCCTGCCCGAGGTGCGGAGGAAGGCGGCGGGTGCTGGCGTAGCTCATCCAGGGCAGAGTCATCCGGCGCATTCTGCGCCACCTGCACCTGACCGAGCTGCCCCCACCCCAGGCACCTGCCAGGGGCCAGCACAGCAGGCGCTGTGGGAGTGACGCACGGCTGAGGGATGCACTCTATGGCGGAGCCCAAGGAGAGCGGTCGCCAGCGCAGGGGAGGGGGGGCAGGAGCGCGAAGGGCGGGCCTGCTCGGGGCCCTCCTGCACCGTCCAATGCGTGTCGCGCGGCCCTCCTGGACGACCACCTACCCCGGCCCTCGCCCGCAACAGGGCTCCCATTCCGCCTATGCTCAACACGGGCGCGTTGGTCTCTGTCTTCACATGGCCCACCTCTTGCGCAACCTTGGCTCGCTCATTGAGCAGGTGCAGGCTCTGCGCGTCGATCGCATCGATCTTTTCGCGCAGCGGTTTTAATTTGTCATTCATGAGCTGCTGGAAGGGAAAACAGGCGCTGTTGCTTGCGTATCAGCGGCCCGCAAATTCGTTCAGGTAATCGACCAGTGCTTGGACACCCTCGAGTGGCATCGCGTTATAGATCGATGCGCGCATACCGCCGACGGACTTGTGGCCCTTCAGTTGCAGCAGGCCGCGCGCTTTGGCGCCGGCCAGGAATGCTTCATTCTTGCTTTCGTTGCGCAGGTAGAACGGTACGTTCATGCGCGAGCGGTATTCTGGTTGCACACGATTCTGGTAAAAATCGTCCGCGTCGAGCGCCGCGTATAGCAGCTTGGCTTTTTCAATGTTGCGGCGTTCCATCTCGGCCACGCCGCCCTGGCGCTTGAGCCACTGGAACACCAGGCCGGCAATGTAGATGCCGTACGTGGGCGGCGTGTTGTACATCGATTCGTTGTCCGCCACGTTCTTGAAGTCGAACGCGGACGGGCAGTATGGCAGCGCCTTGCCGATCAAGTCGTCGCGCACGATGACCACCGTGACGCCGGCCGGGCCGATATTCTTTTGCGCGCCGCCGAAGATCACGCCGTATTTCGATACGTCGACGGGGCGGGACAAAATGTGCGACGACATGTCGGCCACGCCACGATATCGGTGCTGCCCTGCACTTCCGGCACGAAGCTGATTTCCACGCCGTCGATGGTTTCGTTGGTGCACAGGTGCAGGTACGACGCGCCCGGCGTCAGCTTCCATTCCGATTGCGGCGGCACGAACGTGTAGCCATTGTCCTTGGCCGATGCGGCCACGTTGACGTTGGCATAGCGCGCCGCTTCCTTGATGGATTTCGACGACCACGAACCGGTCTGAATGAAGTCGATGGTGGCGCCTTCCTTGCCGACGAGGTTCATCGGAATGACAGCGTTTTGCGACAGGCCGCCGCCTTGCATGAACAAAATCTTGTAGTTGTCCGGCACGGCCAGCAAGTCGCGCAGGTCACGTTCAGCCTGGCGGTAAATCGAAATGAATTCCGGGCCGCGGTGGCTCATTTCCATGACGGACATCCCGCTGCCATGCCAGTCCAGCATTTCAGCGGCGGCCTGGGCCAGCACTTCTTTGGGCAAAACGGCTGGGCCGGCGGAGAAGTTATAGATGTTTGTCACAACAAAATCCTTATAAACAAAAAACGGGGCCGTATCATTGTCGCATCAATCTGAGAAAACGACACAGGCCCCGTTATATCAGCTGTTCTCCGCAGCGGCGGCGCCGGGCGAGGAGGAGGCACCAGCGTCAGGTGCGGAAGAGTCAGCGCGCCCGGAGGCTGGGGCGGGCGGGGTAGCAGCGCAAGACGTGCGCAGTGGACGTCTTCTCCTGCCCGAGCGAGGTGCGGAGGAAGGAGGCGGGTGCAGGCGTAGCTCACCCAGGACAGAGTCATCCGGCGCATTCTGCGCCACCTGCACCTGCCCGAGCTGCCCCCCAGGCACCTGCCAGGTCAGGGGTTCCAGGCCTTCACGGCGTACTCGACGATGACCCGGGCGAGCGCGTCCTCGAGCACGGGCAGGTCGGCCCTGAAGGACATGTTCGCGCGCCCCGGCACCGACGCGAGGACCGTATAGGGCGGCGCATCCCCCGGCGCCTTGCGCTCGCCATCCCACTTCACCATCACCACCGCCCCGTCCTGACGCATGCGCTCGATCAACGGCAGGACGGCGTCCAGTCCCGACCAGTCCTCGGCGATGGGCTCGAGCCCGAGCAGCGGGAAGAGCGCGGTGACCGCGGCGCGGTAGAGGTGGGCCTTTCGGAACGGTCGGCCCTTCATCGCGTCCGCCAACAGCTCCAGCGCATCGTGGAGCGGCTCGCTCGCTTTGCTCATTCCCGCCCACACGGGATGCCCGGCCACGCGCTGCTTGGCCTCGTCCAGGGACACGCCGAACAGGTCCATGACTGCCTTCATGGAGGGCACGATGGGCACGCCCTGCTCCTGGAGGACGACGATCGACTCGTCCATCGAGAGCCCAGCCTGGACGCGGGCGCGCAGGGCATTCACCACGAGAGCGTATTCGGAGGAAGACATGGCTCCAGCCTACCCTCGCGCCACGCCGGAAGCCCCGTGCCTACCAGACGTAGGGAATGAGCCGGGAACGCGTCTGGCGGCGGTAGGCGTCGTAGCCGGGCAGGTCGCGCACGAGCAGCTTCTCCTCGTCCAGGATCCGCCCCACGAGCGTCAGCGCCACCAGCAGAGTCGCCCACCACCCCCACATCGAGCCGAGCGCTAGCGGAATGCCCAGCAACAGCACCAGCGCTCCCGAATACATGGGGTGGCGGACGACGGCGTAGGGCCCGGTCGTCGTCACGGTCTGCCCGGCGCCCACCTCGACGGTCGCCGCGGTGAAGGAGTTCTCCTGGAACACCCGGGCGATGATCCAATAGCCGAGCGCCACGAGGCCATCGCCCCCGAGCGACACCGCCCACGGCAGGCGCGGCCCATGCCAGCGCACGTCGAGCGCGGGCAGCACCAGCACGCCCACGAAGCCGAGGCTCGCGAGGCTCTGGAGGAGCTTCTGGAGGGGACGAGACTCGGCCGCGGGCCCGGACTTCAACCGGCGCTCGAGCAGGGCGCGGTCGCTGCGCAGCAGGCGCAGGGTGACGGCGAGCGCGGCGCCCAAAAACACCCCCAGCAACACCCAGCCACGCCCATACCGCGCCGTCCCGGCGGGCACGAAGACGAGCAGCGCCATCACGCCGGCCAACCGCGCCAGGCCCACGAAGGCGCGCCACCGCAAGGACCGCTCGGCCATAAGACCTCCCGGGAGTGAAGCCACGCGACCATCACCCGCCTCGCCGTCCTCCCGCAATCCACGAGGGTCCTCACCAGGGTGAGCTAATCTGCGCCCATGTTGAAGAAGACACAACTGCTGCTTGCCGATCACTCCGGGCGGCTCGTCGTGGCGACGCACTGCGCGGAGCTGATCGACGCCGGGGAGTTCGGGGGGGAAGGCCCCGTGCGCCACACAGCGGCGGTCTCTAGCCTGCCCCCCCAGCTTGAGGAAAACGATAAAAAATGAAAGCGACCTTCTTCCTCGTTGCCTTCGCCGCCTTCGCCGCTGCTGCTCCTCAAGGCAAGCCGGTAGACACCACCCCAAGACGCTGCGGCGGCTCCTCCGGCAAGAAATGCCTTAAGAAAGAAATCTGTGTCGGCGAAAAGGAAATCAAGGACGGCGTCGGCGTCTGCCTCGCGGACCCAAAGCCCTGCGGCAACTTCTTTGGCGATCGCTGCTTGAACAGGACCGATTACTGCATCAACGACCCAAGAATCAGCTGCCCACCTGGTGTTATGGACTGCGGTGGTGGTGTGTGCATTCCGGGGGCGTGGGCTAAGCAGTTTGGGTTGTAACTAAATTGATCGGGCCGGCGCGAGGGCCACCCCAGGTCGCGTGGTGTTGAGGCTCAAGCCATAGCCAACAGGCCCAGGCCCCTGCCGCGCCCCTCGTGGGAGGGCGGCCTGGACAGGCGTGTACCGGCTCACCATCTACTCGGGGATGCTCTTTAATCACCGCGTTCCCAGGGCTGCTCTCCGATGAATCCCTCCCAGTCCTCGGCGGTTACGCCCTTGGGCCGCCGCGGCTGGAACCGCAGGACACTGGCCAGCCAGTCGGACCTCCGGATGGGCCAGGCTCGCGTAACGGTCAGTGGCGGAATGCGCTGCCCAGGGCCCTCGTGCTCGAACGTGCCCGACCTGGTGAAGACAGGCCAGAGGCCCAACAAGGGCGGCGTGATGCCTTCGAGCAAGGCGGCCTGGAGCCGATCATGGCCATCCAAGACCAGCCATTTCTGGGGCAGCTCCATGTAGAGCAACAGCACCGGGGGGAGTGTTCCATCCCGGGCGTGTTTTCGCCACGCCTTCACGCGACTGGCGTCAGGACGTGAGGGCTCCCGCAGGGCCAGCACAGCCCCCATCTTCGCCTCGGGCCAGATGTGGGCACTCGGGCCGCTCCAGCTCCATCGCTCGACCCAGAAGCGGTCGAAGCGCATCACGGACATCAGGGTGTGGGCCGGTTGCGGGTCGTAGCCAAAGCCAACATTCGGAGGGGAAATGCCCTGAGCATCCTCCTCGGAAACAACCCCGACTGGATGAATGGCCCAGCGGCCGGAATGGAGAATGGTGGAGGCCGCGTCCTCGAGTTCGCGCGCGAAGTGTCGTGTCCAGGATTCCCACCATCCTGGGGAACCGGCTTCCTGGGTCGTGCCCCGCGCCCGTGAGGCCTGAATGGGGGGAAGTACCCAGGGAAAGGGGGGACGGACGGCCCCCCGCAGGAAGCCACAGCAAGACCACCGTCTGTGCATGCGCATCCAAAACAACGGCTGGCCCTGGCTCATCAGCCGGACGCGCTGCTCCGAAGAGGCTTCGAAGTGCAGGGAGGGCCTCCGCCGCCAGATTCCTTCGTGAGGCACGTCCATGCGCAGCCCCGGGCCAGCGGGCACACGCCACGCCATGTCGTCCGGCCCCACGATGAAGCGCCCAGCCATGTCGCTCTTCGTCCCTTCCGCCGCCACGCCCTTCATTCCGGCCGTAGGGCAGTCTAACGCGGAGAGCCGTTGCGCTGAAGGCAGGCGAGGTGGTGGCGGAACCAGGCGGCGAGCTTCGCGAGCGGAGTCGCCGCACCGTCCGGGCCAGCTCGGATTGCAGACAGCTGCGCTTCTAACTCTTTCTAGAGGGCGGCCCGGAACCGGGGGCAAAAGAAAAGCCCAGCAACCCCTTGAGATTGGTGGGCTTCCCAGGTTGTCCCCGACGGGATTCGAACCCGTCGGGGAGGAGTACCCCGAACCCGCGAGCCGTGGTCGTGCCCGAACCGGGATTACCACTGAGCGGGGTCGGCAGGTCGTGCCCGCGCCGACTACCCTGGCCCTCGCCCGCTACAGGGCTCCCATTCCGCCTATGCTCCCGAGTGAGCGGGGCGCGGCTGCTTGTCCGCGTCTGCCCGCCTGGAGGAGGATGGTGGAGCCCGGCCAGGAAGGCCCGACCACAGGGGGAACACCATCCATGAAGAACCCGGACGTCCCACGCGGGGCGACGCTCACGGAATTCGAGGAGGAGCAGCGGCGGCGGATGGCGTTGCTGACACCGGCGGACACCGCGCGCGGGCTGTACCTCAACGGAGTGCTGGAGGTGGTGCGAGAGCTGGGCAGCGAAACCGCGATGCGGCAATGCCTGGAAGCGGCGGGAGAGAAGAAGTTCGTGGACTTCTTCAGCTACTCCTCCAGGGCGCACCTCGCGCTGGTCTACACGGCGGCGAAGCTGCTGCACGACAAGTACGGCGGCTTCGAGAAGACGCTGTGGCACATGGGCTACAAGGGGACGAAGAACTTCTTCGCCTCCGCCGTCGGCAAGACGATGTTGGTGGTGGCCCAGGGAAGCCCCAAGCGGCTGCTCACCGCGCTGCCGGCTGCCTTCTCCGTGTCGGTCAGCACCCTTCAAGGAGAGGTACGATGGACGGGGCCGAACAGCGCCACCTTCATCCTCAAGCGCGACTTCATGCCGCTCATGTACACCGAGGGGGCGCTGCAGGCAGTCTTCGAGAACGCGAAGGTGCAGAACTTCCAGATGCGCTCCCGCGAGCCGGAGCCGCTCGTCGGCGAATACATGCTGAGCTGGGAATGAGCCCACGGCACGGCCGTGCCCCCGCCCGATAATGGACCGAGCCCCAGGGCGGGCATCGCCTCTCCGCCCCTCGTCGAGCGGGAGGTCCATCCCACTATGCTCGCAACCGAGGCCATCCTCCCGCCGGAGGCCATCGCCGGCACGCGTTACCCGGAGCAGCAGATGAAGGTGCTGGACAGTGAGAAGCGTTGAGACCGTGGGGAGCGCTGCGCGCGGACGCTCAGGCTCGGCGCCGCACGGGCCCTACTCCGGATCTTCGAAAGCGGATCGTGCTCCGTCCATCAGCTGTTCCATGAATCGGCCGCGCTCGCCAGGAGGCGCTCTGCAAAAAAGTTTGCACGAAGCGCGCAACTGAATCTCGCCGTACGCCCAGCGAACAGCCATCTGGTGTTGATCGAGCTTGAAAGGCGGTATCGGTCCCGTCTCCCGAAGCTTATCGATGAACATGCGCAGGAACTCGGCGGGCGATGGCGTCGCCTGGGCGGTCGGGGATGGTGGCGAAACGACCGGAGCGCCAGAAACGTGCGCTCCCGCAACGAGACGTGATCCGGCGGCGAGCTCGTTGTCATCTATGGTGGCCGAAACGCGCGAGCACATCGCCTCGAGCGCTCACTTCCGATTCGGGCCGAAGAGGTGTTTTTGTCGCAAACGCTGTCGGCCCCGGCGCTTGAACTCGATCACGTCATCCCGGCCTTGGAGCGCGTCGCATAGGCGTTCGTCACGCGCGGACTTTCCAGCACCTCTACCCGCCCACCCGCGCTTGACCGCCGGCCCTGCGATGTGATGGTTACGCCGCTCGGAGGGCTTCAATGCTCGGGACAATTCTCATCGGTGTTGCGGGTGTCTTGGTCCTTTTCGTGGCGGTGGCGGCCACACGGCCGTCCGCCTATCACGTCGAGCGCAAGCTCGCGGTCGCTGCTCCAGCCGATCTCGTGTTCGGTGTTCTCAACGACCTCCATCAGTTTGCCGGTGTCTTGGTCCTTTTCGGGTCGCAGTGGGAGAAGCTCGAGCCCAACATGCAGAAGACCTTCGAAGGCCCCGCGGCGGGCGTCGGTCAGTCGTATTCGTGGAGCGGCAAGGAAGTCGGCAAGGGCAAGATGACGATCGAAGAGAGCATCCCTGGCCAGAAGGTGGGCATGAAGCTCGAGTTTGTGGAGCCGATGGAGTCCACGGCAAGGTGTGTGCTCACCCTTGAGGGTACGCCGACCGGCTCGTTCGTGACGTGGTCGATGGATGGGAACCACAATTTCATAGGCAAAGCCTTCGGCATGTTCATGGACATGGACAACATGCTCGGCGCCGACATCGAGAAAGGGCTCGCCCAGCTGAAGACCGTCGCCGAGGGCAAGCAGGTAGCAACAGCGGCCGCTGGCGCGGCTCAGGCTGACGCCGACAAAGCCGCCGCCGAAGAGTAGGCGTGCGGGAAGAATTCTCAGCGAGACGCACACCGGCTATTTGTTCAGCGACGAGTCGGCCGCTCGCTCACAACACCTCCGCGAACTCCGACCGTGCCGGCATCACCGCAAGGGATAGGGGGAATGGGGGCCCTCCCTGCTACGCAGTGACGCTTCTACCGAGGAAGCTCCGGGCCACCCGTCAAACGCTTCTATGAGCAGCACCCGTGGGCTCGGGAGCTCACGAGGCTATGGCAGAGCGAGCAGCGGCTGTTCTGCGCCTTCGCCATGCTTACGGTGGAGGCCGAGGACATCCAGGGGTCGCTGCGCGGGAACGCTCAAACTGCCTGGCTCGATGAAGGTGTGCGGAGCCGAGTGGAAGGGAGGAGAGGGGCGCTGGGAAGGACGGCTGCTCTGACGGAAAGGCATCCCCTATGTGGAGGGGGCTGGATGCTTCAACCAGAACTTGCGTCCCCTACTTCGTAGGGCTGCTTCCAAGAACTCCGAGAAGGACGTGGCGATCTGTTTGCACTGCTTTGGATCCGGCCACGCTTCATGCCACCCGTCGATGAGGGGATAACCGCCGTCTTCCTGGCGACTCATGTCCACCACGACGTAGTCGCCATCCTGTAGATAGCAGAGCGCATACACCGAGGCTGGACCCCACTGGTCGTCGTCTTCGTCGTAGATGGCCACCCTCGCCCGGATGATCTCGGACAAGGGAAGGATGCGGTAGGGACAACCTGGTCGCTGCTTGAACAGCTCGGCCCCGTTGCAATGCAGATAAAAAGCCCGAAGGTTCGGATCCAATCGCCAGCCCACTCGCTGTTCGAACTCGTTGATTTCCTCGGGCGTGGCGGGGGGATACGGAAAGTGGTCGCGGGAGACCTCTTCGAGCAGGCGCCTCATGGACGTGGCCATTCTCAGTTGTCCGTGTACGGAAGGTCGGGACCTGCTGAATTCCAGGGCGATTGGCCTCTGTAGCAGGCGGGGTACGTCTTGTCCTCCGCTCTCGCCCACGCCTTCAACAGGGCCCCCATCCTCCTGTACTTCTGGTCCTGTTCACTCAGTGCGTCCGGGCCGGCGACTCCGCGCGGGCCAGGAGCTCCAGGATACGGGTGTGCAGCGAGGGATCGTCCTGCACCGCGTTCGCCAGGAACCGCAACGTCTGAGCAACCGCGGGGCCGCCCTCCAGCTGCTCCGCGAGCAACCCCACCAGGAGTGGTTCGACGCCCGAGTGCAGTCCGCCGGACACCACCGTGTCCCGCAGCGCCACCAGGGCTCCCGCGTCCAACCGATGCGTCCGGAGCGCCACGATCGCCTCGGACTGCACTGAGCGGGAGGAATCCCGGGCGAGCCGCAGCAATGTCGCCGTGGCCTCCGGCGTGTCCGTCTTGCGCAGCGCCGCGGCCGTCGTCGCACGCACCGGCTCCTCGGGATCCGCCGCATGCGCCAACACCGCCGCCATGCCTTCCTCGCGGCCCGCGTTGCCCAGCGCCCGCAGGTACGTCTCGCGATCCCCCGCCGAGCGCGCCGTCCCCAGCTCGTCCACCAGCATGCGCGTGTAGCCCCCCGCCCGCGCATCGTCCGCCGCCAGGTTGCCCCCCGCCGCGCCCAACGCATAGGCGCTCGCGTTGCGCACGTTCTCCCGCTGCTCCGCCCGCGCACGCGCGTGGTACTGCATCAGGGACTCCAGCGTCTCCGTCGTCGGCTCCTCCACCATTCCCAGCCGCTGGAGCAGTAGCTCATACGCCTGGGGGTTGCCTCCTCGCGCCACATCCATCTCCAACAACTCGCGCATCACCCCCTGCGCCTGCGCGTTCCCCGCCGAGGCCAGCACGTCCATCAGCAGCGCCCTGCCCTCGTCCCCCAGCTCCGGCCGCGCGAACACCGGCACCAGCTCGCGGCAACGCTCCGGCTCCAGCATCAGCCGCCCGCTGGCCCGCCACACCCAGCGGTTCTTGTCCGGCATGTTGCCGCTGGCGCCGTACTTCAGGAGGTCCGCCACCAGCTGCTCCACCGTCAGCTCCCCAGCGCGCTGCTGCAACAGTTTGCGCTCGAGCTGCGCGCTGGCGGTGATGACGCCCGGCTGACGCACCTCCGTGTGCGCCGCCAACCCCATATCCGCTGGCGGGGTGAAGGTGCCCAGCTCGCGCAGCGACAGCCGCAGCAACTCCTTCGAATCCAGCAGCAGCACCCCGCTCTGGTTCCGGACGACGAGGCGCTCCTGGTGGCTCACCCCGGACAGGTGCCCGGCCTCGGCGAAGGCGAAGCGGGCCTGGGACTCGAGCTGCTGCGATGCGCGCTCCATCTCCGAGGGCACCACGTACAGCCGCGTGTACGCCGAGCGTCCCCGGTGCACGGCGTGGGAATCGTCCGCCTCCACCTCGTAGGTGGAGCGCACCTGGCCCTGCGATGTGCTCTCGAGTACCTCCCACCGTCCGGCGCTCCGCTGGGCCTCCTCCACCGGCAGCGTGGGCTCCACCAGCGTGAGCAGTTCCTGCAGGAGGTGTTTGAAGACGCTCGGGTCCTGCGGGGCAAAGCGCAGCGAGCGCAGGTTGCCCGCCCCATCCACCTCGAGCAGCGCCTCGTGGCCGGTGAGCGCCGCGGTCAACGAGGCAGCATCCGGCTCCGGCTGCGAGGAGATGCGCAGCATGGGCTCGCGCAGGTTCTCCAGCGAGGCCCCCAGCAGGAAGGACTCCCCGTCGCGGCCCAGCGCGCGCAGGACCAGGTCCCCGGACAGCCGCCTCGCGCCATCCATGGGGGTGACCTTGCCCTGCTCCCGGCCGGGCAGCGGTGGCAGCAGGCGCTGCTCGGTGCGCCACTCCAAGGTGTAGACGTAGCGTGTGCCCACGGACCAGGAGGGCCGCACCGTGAAGGAACGCACGGCGCTGGCGGCGGCCCGAGGCGCGTCCGCGGTCGAGGGGACAGCAGGGGCCGGAGCCAGCTCGGCGTCCGGGCGGAGGAGGAAACCCAGCGCCAGCGCGGCGACAGTGGCCACGACGCCCGCCAGGCGGAGACGAGTACTCTTCAACATGATCAACTCCTTCGAGACGAGACGGGGGCGGTACAGCGGCCCCGGGGCCCATTACGGACCCCGGAGCGGATGGAGATAGCGCGGGCTCAGAGCAGCAGACCCAGCGGCACCTTCTTGTGCTCCTCGAGCTTCATCGTGCTCTTCGACCCGGTGAACTCGAAGAGCACCACCTCCGCGGGGTCCAGCAGGATGACGTCGAGGAAGAGCTTGATGGAGCCATCGAGCGCCCTCAGGGTCACTGCCAGCTCCGCGTCCGACTTGAACATCACCTGGGACGTCAACGAATCGAGAAAGACGGCCAGCTCCACGTTGACCGGCACCTCCGCACCGATCAGGGTGAGCGAGCCGCTGATGCCCGCGGAGGCGAACCAGACATCCACCGCGACCGCGACGGCGGCATCCACCTTCGCCCAGGGCATCACGTTCGAACCGAGCGTGAACCTGCACCCCGGAGAAACCCCACCATGGACTCCGGCATTGATGCCGACGGAGCCGATGATGCTTCCGGACACGGTGATGGGGATGCCCATGATGGGGATGGGGATGGAGACCTTGAGGAACTCCTGCTTGGCGCTCTTGGAGTTGGCGAACGAGAAGGTCGCCGGGTAGTTGCCGCTGCTCTTGTAGATGTCGGAACCCACCACGCGCAGAACCACCGCGTAGCCGACGTTCTCGTCTCCGGTGTTGGTGCTCTTGTCCTGGGCCGTCGCATCGCCGCTGGCGTAGAAGATCTCATTGTCGGAGCCGAAGAGCTGGGCCCTGGCGCGCAGGTAGGCGTTGGCGTGCGAGTCGAAGGCCTCGCAGACGCCGAGATGCGACGCGGTGGCGTTGAACTCCCAGCCCGCCCCGTACTCGTAGCTGGCACCCGCGTCCGAGTCGCCGAACCCGCCCGAATCGCTCTTCTTGAACGAGCGGCGGATCTTCTGTGTCCACGCCGTCATGATGGTGGGCTGGCCGTCCAGCCAGCGCTTGTACGAGGCGATATAGGAATCGAGCTTGCGGGCACCGGTGGTGTAGTCGCCCTCCAGACCGCTGATCCCCAGCTGGCCGGCGTTGCGCACGAAGCTCTGCGCGCCGAAGTCGTTGCCGGTGATTTCCAGGCAGCGCTGGAAGTTCGTCTCGCGGCGGGGGACCATCTCCGCGTCGATCAGCACCTTGAAGCGCTCGGGGGACCAGTCGCAGCGCATGCCGCTGGTCAGCCCGAGGCAGCCCTGCGCCTGGGCGTCCTGCAGGCCCGCCTCGATTTCCATGTCGAGTCCGCGCAGTTGCGCGGCCACGCTCGCGCTGAGCTGCCGCAGGGCCGTGCTGTCCAGGGTCTGCCGCTCACTCTCGTATCTGGCCCAGATGGCATTGCGGCGCTCGACCACGTCGGCGAACTGCTGCTGCTTCTCGAAGAGCTAGTTGAGCTCGTCGTCGTTGTAGCCCTGGAGCGAGCTGCTCATCTGCTGGTTCCAGCTCCACGTGGGCGTGTAGAACTGGCGCCCCGCCGTCGGGACGAGCGCCAGCAGCTCCGGGTTGATGTGGTACGGAGAGCTGCCGTCGGGGTACGGCCCCTGCTCGGCCAGGAAGTACAGGTTCTTGGGGATGGCCTGGCTGCCGAAGACAGAGCCCAGCACGTTGCCCGAGCGATCCCTCAGGTCCCGGTTGGCGATGCCGTCCGAGGCATACGCGGCGTTGAAGATGGCGCGGTAGTCCGTGCCGTAGCGGCCGAGCCGATCCTCGAAGCGGCTGTAGTCGTAGTACTTCTCGTAGACATACTCCTCGCAGGAGGTGAGCTGCTCACCGTTGGTATTCCACTGGGTGAGCAGCGCGTTCTGCGCCAGGTCCGAGTCGTTCAGGTTCGTGAAGCCCTTGCGGTGCAGCAGCTGGTTCTTCAACACCGTGCCCACGTACGTGCCGGTGCCGCCCTCCACGCGAATCGTGCTCGGGTCCTGGTGGTGCGAGACGCGCACGGTGGACACGCCCCCACCCAGCGCGTCGGGCAGCTTCGCTACCCGCTCCTCCGTCAGTGCCGCCCAGGCCTCGTTGAAGGCGGCCTCGATGAGATCATTGCACCGCTGCGCGTAATACTGTCCGCAGACACTCCGCAGGTAGCCGTCGGCCAGGCACTGCTGGAGCGTCGGCTCGGGCTCGGTGCACGTCGGAGCCGTGATGGCGGCCGAGGCGCTCCCGGCCCCCAGCGCCACCGTCAGCGAGGCGCCCGCCCAGGCGCTCCGCTGAAGCCAATCCCTCATCACTCTCTTCAGCTTCATGTGTTGTCCTCGTATGTCTGTTCTGGCGAAGTAGCCGAGCCACCCCAGAGCACGAGGCGTGCCGGACATGCCGTGGCGGGCGGACGAGGGCATGTACAGAGAGGGATGGGGCCCGAAACGCCGGGTAATGCGCCGAGCGGCCCGTGGGTGGACTCGTCCGGCACACCTCGTCTTGCCAGGAGATGCAAAAGTTGCACGGCCGTTCGCGGCTGGGGATCGCAATCCTTGCAATCCAGCGTCGGAAGGTGGCTACCGGGCGCGCGCCACGGCTTTCGTGCCCCCGACGGGATTCGAAGTCCCCTCCAATCCTGGAGACATTTTGGAGGGAGCGGGACTTCGCCAGGTACCTGGAGTGCGGGGTGCCGCATCCGGCCCCTCGCCCCCACCTGCTCGGCGTCCGGCCGTCCACCGCCCCACAGTGCACCCAGAAGCGCGCGCAGGGCCCGCGCCTGTCGCGGCTCCATCTCCAGCCTTGAGAAAACAGTCTGGCAAAATGCCACGCCCGCCTGTCCCCTCTCATTCCCTCCGAAAGGGGGTTGCCCCACCTCCCCGCGCGCATGGCATCCTCGGCATCTTTGAGCACAAATGAGGCTGGGGATTCATGCACTTCGAGTTGGCCTTCGTGCTGCTCTTCTCCATCGCGACGGCGGTGGCGATCGCGGCGCGTTACTTCAAGTTCCCGTACACGGTGGCGTTGGTGCTGGCGGGCCTGGGCCTGGGCATCGTGCATGCCTTCGAACCGCCGCACCTGACGAAGGAGCTGCTGTTCGCGGTCATCCTGCCGGGCCTGCTGTTCGAGGCGGCCTTCCACGTCGACTTCCGCAAGTTCTGGAAGAACAAGCTGGCCATCACCTCCATGGCGATTCCGGGCGTGGTGGCGTCCATGGCGCTCACGGCGCTGTTGTTGTCCCCGGCGATGCGGGGGATGAACGCGCTGGAGGGCTTCGGTCTCATCCACGCGATGGTGTTCGCGTCGCTCATCGTGTCCACGGACCCCATCGCGGTGGTGGGCCTGTTCAAGGCGCTGGGCGCGCCCAAGCGGCTGGCCATCCTGGTGGAGGGCGAAAGCCTGCTCAATGACGGCACCTCCGTGGTGCTCTTCACGCTGGTGGTGGGCGTGGCCGGAGGCCAGACCTTCACCGTGGGCGGCGCGGTGATGGACTTCATCAAGGTGGCGGGCATGGGCGCCCTCATCGGCGCGGCGGTGGGATGGGCGGTGTCCAAGGTCATCCTCCGCGTGGAGGACGCCATGGTGGAGATCACCCTCACGGTCATCGCCGCGTACGGGTCCTTCGTGGTGGCGGAGCACTTCCACTATTCGGGCGTCATCGCGGTGGTGGTGGCGGGCCTCCTGTGCGGCAACTGGGCGGCGCGCCTGGGCATGGGCCCCACCACGCGCATCGCGGTGGAGAGCTTCTGGGAGTACCTGGCGTTCGCGCTCAACTCGGTGGTGTTCCTGCTCATCGGCCTGGAGGTGCAGCTGACGTCGCTGCTCCAGTCGTGGCTGCCCATCCTGCTGGCGTACGGGGCGGTGGTGCTGGGCCGCGCGCTGGTCGTCTACAGCATGTCCGGCCTGTTGCGCTTCACGTCGGAGAAGCTGCCGTGGAAGTGGAGCGCGGTGCTCACCTGGAGCGGCCTGCGCGGCGCGGTGTCCATGGTGCTGGTGCTGGGCCTTCCGGACGACTTCGCCCACCGCGAGCTGCTGGTGAACATGACGTTCGGCGTGGTGGTGCTGTCCATCATCTTCCAGGGCCTCACCATGGCGCCGGTGCTCAAGGCGCTGGGCATCACCGGCCTCAAGGACGTCTACCAGGAGCAATACGAGCTGGCCCGCGGCCGGCTGGGCGCCATCCACGCGGCGCTCGGGGCGCTGGAGGCCATGCGCCGCGCGCGGGAGATTCCGGTGGACGTGCTGGAGCCCCTGGAGCGCGACTACCAGCAGAAGGCGCAGGAGGTGGAGCAGGAGCTCACCACGCTCAAGCAGCAGTCCACCCGCTTCCACGAGGAGGAGCAGCAGGAGGCCATCCGCCGCGTCCTCATCGTGGAGAAGGACGCCCTGCTCAACGCCTACCAGCAGGGCACGCTCAACAAGGAGGTCTTCGAGCACCTCTCCGCGGAGCTGGACGAGCGCATCGCCAAGGCGAAGGACGCGGAGGCCCACGTGCCGCAGGAGGACGCCCGCGCCTCACCTCCGGAAGCCCTGGCCTCCTGAGCGCCCGGGGCCAGCGACCCGACCGGGCCTCTCCCCTCGTATGAAATCGACGAGGCCGCGGCCCGTCGATTTCGGGCCGGCCTTCCCTGGGGACTTCTACACGGGCCATGCCCCGGACGAATCCATCTCGCTCGAGAACCTCGACATCACCACCCGCATGGTCGCCGAGGCCCTCCACTCCCTGGCCCTCTCGCCGCCCGCGAAGTGAGCGCGCGCAGCGGAGGCCCACCGTGCTCCCGGCTCATGCGGAAGGGACTCGGGGACCTCTTCTCGGAGCCCAAGGCGAGCGGTGGCGTGCGCAGGGGAGGGGGGCCTGGAGCGCGACGGGCGGGCCTCCTCTGTTGTCCCGGTGAGCGACCCTTCACCGACCTGGCACCACGCTCGCACCCTGGCGCGAGGTTTGCTGTGGGCTCCAGTGCCCAGCGTCAATTACTTTTCCCCTTGGCGACAATTACACTTCCCCATCGGGTTGATGTTCTGACTGCGTTCACTTCATCGTCGCTGTAGTGGTCGTTACGTCCGTCGGAGCCTCTGGGTCGGTCATCTCCTGTGCCGTGGCTGTTACTCGTCCTCGGGCGCCGTACGCGGGGCCTTGTCGACCGGCTCCCGGCTCTTGGCCTTCTCGCTGCGGTAGCTGTCCGGCGGGCACGCCGTCAGATGAGGGAGGCCCGGGCATCGAGGCAGAGGTACGCCTTGGCCTCGAGCGATTCATCCGGATGGGCCACCAGCTTGAAGAAGAGCGTCCGGTTGAGGCGGATGGGCCACTTCGCCCCGGGGAACCTCACGGTCTCGGAGCCGATCCACTCCAGCGCGGCGAGGCCCCGCTCCGGGGTGCAGACCCCCACATGGGCCAGGTGCTGGATGAAGCGCTCCCAGTCCGGACTCTCGCGCGAGGTGCCGCGCAGGGTGTAGTCGAAGGCCACGGTGGGCCGCACCCGGCCTCCCTCCTCCAGCTCGAGCTGCACGTGGAGGTAGCCCCAACCCGGGCCGAGCGCCTCCCGCAGGAGTGCGAGCTGCCGCTCACTGCCTGTCCACCCCACCGCGCGCAGCCAGGGCTCGACCCCGTCCGAGGGGAGGATCGCTCCGAGCCGCAGGTTCTCGCTCCCCCGCTGCGGCATCACCACCGCGTGCATCAACTGCCCGTCCTCGGGGAGCCGCGCCGCGCAGCGCTCCAGCGCATCGAGCCGGGCGGGGTCCGGCGAGTACCCCGGCAACAGGCCCAACGCATGGTGGGCGAGCCCGCGCACCGCAGCCGCTTCCTGCCGGGGCCACTGCCCGGAGCCCGGGTGCTGTTGGCGCTCGAGGTAGTACGGGTCCAACGGGACGAAGACGAACGGGTCCGGCTCGGCGCCAGGGTGCAGGTCGTACTCCAACCACACCAGTTGCGCCTGCTGGTCCAGGAGCGAGCCCGGCCGGACCCAGTCCTCCAACAGGGCTCGGGCCGAGCCCAGCGCAGGCACAGCCTCTCCCGAGGCCAGCAGCCGCCGGAGCGTGTCCTGGCCTCCGGGGCCACGGAGGGCGCACACCAGCAGGTCCACCCGCTCCTGCGAGGGCTGCAAGCGGCACTCGATACACGAGCCACGCCAGTGGCCGGGAATCCTCGCCGCCTGCCGCAGCAAGCGCGCCCGGGCCTCGGGTGGAACGAGCGCCGGAGGCAGCCGGTGCTCCAGGGCTTGAAGTTGTTCGTGGATGGTCCTGGGCACGGCGTCCTCCGGGCTCGTCAGCGGGTGTCTCTTCTGGAGTGGTTCAGCCAGAGCTCAGACCGCGCGCACGGTGAAGGCACCGGGCAGGGTGCCCATGCCCCCGGCACCGAGCACGACGACGTCATAGGTCCCCGGCGCGGGCACCTGGACCAGCGCGGTGAGGGTGGAGCGGCCGGTGGGCTCGCGCCGCACCTGGATGCCCGTGCCCTGGACGGAGCACGAGGGCGTCTGGAGGACGAGCTGCGTTCCCTCGCGGAAGCCCTCTCCGGTGAGGGTGATGCGCGTGGGCTCGTTCACCACCGCCTCGTGCCGCTCGAGCGACTGCAGCTTGAGGTCGGCGCGGCCCCAGAAGCGCTGGTTCCGCTCGCCCTCGAAGGGCACGGACCGGAGCTCCTCGCCCAGGAGCTTCAGCACCCCATCGAAATCGTGCCGCTGGAGGGAGGCAATGCCCTCTTCGGACACGCCGTACTCCTCGAGCACTCCGTCGGGGTCGGACTCGAAGCGCTCGCGGAGCGCGGGGTTGCGCAGGAAGTCGGAAAGCAGGTGTAGCAGCATGGTGGGCTCCTAGTGTGGGGACGGCGGGGGTGAGACAGCGGGCAGCGGGGGGACGTAGCCGCTGAAGAGGAAGAAGTTGCCCAGGTGCGGGCTGGCCGAGGCGGTGAAGACGTCGAGGACGGGCGAGCGGACGTAGTCCACCTCCAGCACCTGTCCGGGCTCGAGCGGCCGGGCCAGGGCGAGCCAGTTCTGGCCGGGCACCCAGGTGTACCCGGACGGCTCGAGCGCCACGCCATCCAGACGTACCCCGGTGATGGCGTCGAGCCTCCGGTCCTCCAGCGTCACCACGGCGCGGCGGGACTCGGGTGCGAAGCGCACGTGCCGAGTCTCCAAATGGAGCCGTCGCAGGTTGGCCACGGCGAGCGACTGGCCGATGGAGGGACTCGCCCGGGTGCGGTACGCGGGCTTGGTGCCGAAACCGCTCGCGCTGCCCTCGAAGAACAGGAACGGGGCTCCCGCGAACTGGACTCCCATCTGGCTCGTCAGCAGATCCAGGTACCCATCCGCGTTGACGTCGGCCAGCAGCAGCTTGGAGCTGTTCTCCGTCCGCTCGTAGCGCCAGACCGGCAGGGAGCCCTGCTCGGGCTGGTAGAGGAAGACTCCGGTCCTGCACGAGGTGCTGCCGTGACAGTTCCTGGCCGTGGCGATCGCCAGCCCCTTGCCGTCCCCCACTCGGCCCACGTCCACGCCATACTCGACGCTTCCCTCGAGATGGGCGGCCCGCTCGGCGACCCACTGGGGCTCACGTGGCAGGGGGACCTCTCCCCCCTCCGGCGCATGGCCATAGAAGACCGAGGCCCGCTCGGCGGCGAAGACCAGGTCCATCCACCCGTCCTGGTTGACGTCAGCGGCGACGACCTCGGGGGACAGCAGCGGCGTGCGGCTCTTCCAGCCCGGCGTGGAAGCCAGCCGGCCTCCCTGGTTGAGGTAGATGCGCTGCGCCGCCCCGGCTCCGGGTGCGCCGGAGCCGGCCTCGTTGAAGACCGCGACGGCGAGGTCCAGATCTCCATCCGCGTCGAGGTCGGCGAACGCACAACCTCCCGGAGTGAAGCCACTGTCCGTGACGTAGGAGGGCGTGTCCTCCAGGCGGCCCTCGTGGTTCAGGTAGACCTTGATGTGCCCCGTATCGGGAGTGCGGTACCGGTCGAAGAGCACCGCGACGGCGACGTCCAGCCAGCCATCACCGTTGAGGTCCCCGACGGAAAGCCCGCCCTGGTAGTCGATGTCTCCCGAGTACCAGTTGGGCGACGGGGTGAAGACAGGAGGGGTGGCGGTCTTCCGGTGGTAGTAGACGACGAGCGGCTGGGGGCTCAGGTCGTTGCCGTTGGAGAGCACCAGCTCCGGCCAGCCATCCCGGTCGAGGTCCACCAGGGCCGCCCCGGTGGAATAGAAGCCCATGTGCCAGAGGGTCTGAGTGGGCTCGGGCTTGTAGATGCGCGCGAGCGGAACGGAGGGCCGGGCGTTCCCCGCGAGCGCGGAGTAGGACGCCAGCAGCCCCATCCATAGAACAAACCCACTCCAGATTCTTTGTGGTGCCATCGCCCATCCCGCACGCGCACGAGTGTCGCGTCCAGGACAGCACCCTAAGTAGAGCCTCTGACATGCCTTCGTCCGCGCGCCTCCCGTCGCGGCTCAGGCGTTTGCCAGCTCCTTGCCCTCGGATGCGGAGGCGCAACGCATGGGCTGCGCCTCGCCGTACGTGAGCGAGCGCTCCCCCAAGCAGGAGTGGAGGAGGCGAGCGTGGCGCCCCAGGCAGCGGTCAGCAAGGAGCCGATGAAGGAGAAGACGCCGCGAGGAGACTTTCACCTGCCCGAGCTGCCCCCAGCCCAGGCACCAGCAAGGGGGCCACGGCAGCAGGCGCTGTGGGAGTGAAGCACGGCAGAGGGATGCACTCTTTGGCGGAGCCCAAGGCGAGCGGTCGCCAGCGCAGGGGAGGGGTGAGCCTGGAGCGTGACGGGCGGGCCTGCTCGGGGCCCTCCTGCTCCGTCCAATGCGTGTCGCGCGGCCCTCCTGGACGACCACCTACCCCGTGTTCCAGCGAGGAGGCTACGGCGCCAGCGTGAACTTCGAGATCTTGTCCTCGGTCGGCTGCGTGATCCACAAGGTGTTTCCCACGCCGCGGGCGAGCCCCCAGGCGCCGAGGACTGTCTGCACCTCGGTGACCACCCCGTTCGGCGTTATCTTCGCGAGCTGCTTGCTACCGTAGTACTCGGTGAACCAGATGTTGCCGTCCGGGCCGGCCACGGGATTCCACGGCTGCGGCGAGCCGGCGAGGGGAAAGAGCGTGATGGTCCCCGTGGGCGTGATGCGCCCGATCGTGCTGCTGGCCGGCATGGTGAACCAGATGTTGCCATCGGGGCCGGCGCCGATGGTGTGCGGCTGGTCCACCGGCCCGAACTCCGTGATGTTCCCGTTCACGTCGATGCGGCCGATCTTGTTGCCTTGGTGTTCCGCGAACCAGAGCGCGCCGTCCGGTCCGACCGTGATGCCCAGCAGGTTCGGGTAGATGCTGCTCGTGACCGCGTACTCGGTGAACACGCCCGACGTCGTCATCTTGAAGATCTTGCCCCCCATGGTGAACCAGAGGTTCCCATCGGGGCCGCTCGTGATGTCACCCGGAAAGCTCTGATAGCCCCCATCGTTCGGGGGCGTGAACTCGGTGACCACGCCCGCCGGCGTGAGGCGCCCGATCGTCGAGGCCATCGTGAACCAGATGTTGCCGTCCGGGCCCACGACGAGCTGGTCCGGGTTCGACGGCGTGGGGAACTCGGTGACCTTCCCCTTGGTGTCGAGCCGGCCGATCCGCCCCCAGACGTCCGCCGACTCCGTGAACCACACGTTGCCGTCGGGCGCGACTGTGATGTCGTTCGGCTGCAGGGAGGGGTTCGGCAGGCTGTACGTCGAAAGGGAGCCGGACGAGCCGCCCGACGCGAGCGCGGCGAGCGAGGTGAGCGCGACGGCGAGGGCGAGATGTTTTCCGGGCTGTCTCATGGTGGTCTCCGGGGAGCGGCGTCGTTTGCCGCGTGAGATTATTCGTGAATACCTGTCGTGAATATCCGTAATTCCCGCTATAAC
Organism: Vitiosangium sp. GDMCC 1.1324; assembly: GCF_003044305.1. Classification (GTDB taxonomy): domain Bacteria; phylum Myxococcota; class Myxococcia; order Myxococcales; family Myxococcaceae; genus Archangium. The sequence continues at coordinate 346,315 of NZ_PZOX01000015.1, forward strand.
GGTATTGGGCGATATTTGGTTTGACAATCAATTGGGGCGTGTTGGCCGGTACCAGCTCGACCTGCTTGGGATTCTGCTTCTGGTCGGACCAACACCTGGCTGGTCGTTTCGAAGTGAGCGCCGTAAGGCACACGCCATCCCGTCACGGGGTGGACGGATGCTCCGGCAGGCCCGCCAGGAGCGCCGCCGCAGCTGCGTTGAAGGCTTCGGGCACCTCCAGGAACGGGGCGTTGTCGCGCGGCCCTCCTGGACGACCACCTACCCCGGCCCTCGCCCGCAACAGGGCTCCCATGCCGCCCATGCTCGTGATTGGCTCGGGGTCCGGGGGCGAGGGGGGCCGCCATGAAGGCCGCGTGCAGCGGTTGGTGGACGTGCAGACGGACCACCCCGAGCTGCGCGTGGAGCTCCTTCCGTGGCCTTGAGGGGCGTGTTTGCGCTGGTCGGGTTCTTGCTCTACGGCGAATCCCATGACCGGTAACGCATCGCGCACCACGAGGACGACGCACCCGCGACGAGCTCTTCTGGCCCTGGCTTTCGGGGGGCTGCTGGCCGCTGGCCTCTGGTTCGGCTTCCGCCCCGAGAGTGCGGCTCGTCAGCCACAGGTGCCGTCAGGCCCACGGCGGGCCTCCGCCAGCAGGGAGGTGGACTCCGGTGGAGACAGGGCCGGCTCGACGGAAGGGAACCGGAAGCGCGAGCTGACGGAGCTGCCCCCGCCGAGGCTCCAGTTCGCGGCGCAGGACGTGGCGAACACGCCCATCTCCATTCCCTGGCTCAGTCGATTCGACGCGAGCATCCAGTTCGACGAGGAGCTCGACATGAGCTCCCTGGAAGGCCGGATGACCGTCGTGCCCGAGAAAGCCATTGCGGGACTGCAATGGGTTCCGAGCCAGTCGGTGACTGACATGCGCCCGATGGGTGAACCGCCCGGCACCCGGTTCACCGCGGTCCAGTTCTGGCTGGTCCGCCCCATTTCGAGCGACCCCATCGTCATTACCTTCTCGCCGGGGATTCGCGGCAGGAGTGGTCGGCTCTTGGCGCAGGAGGCCCGTTTCGAGCTGGTGGTGCCCGGGGAGGGGCCGCCGGTGATGGTGCTCGAGGGAAAGGGCTACGCGGCCGCCGGTGCGGCCCTTGGGCCGGTGAGGGCCACCAGCGAGTCTTCCGAGCGGGAGCCCGTCTTCGTCGCGGGCCCGGCCACCTTGCACATCGACTTCCGCATCCCGGTCGATACCGAGAAGGTCGGCGCGGCCGTTGCTCGGCACTTCTCCGAGCGCGGTTTCACCGTGGACCCGCCACAGTGGGACGCCGAGGGACGGGCCCTGACACTGCCCATTCAAGACATGCCTCGGGAGACCCACCACTCCTTCAGCACCAGAGACCTGGCCGAGGTGCCGGGCCCCCTCTTCGAGAGCAGCA
>NZ_PZOX01000016.1 GCF_003044305.1 Vitiosangium sp. GDMCC 1.1324
TTGGCCAGCTCGAGCAGGCGTGCTCGGTCCTGGCTCGTGAGCTCTACCTTCTCGTGCCGCAGTACCTGCTGGTGCTCGCGCTCGAGCGCCTCCATCTCGCCCAGCTTCTCGTTCCACTCACGCTCCAGCGTGCGGGCCACCACGCGGTTGTCCGGGTCCACCGCCTTGTAACGGCGCTCGGCCAGTTGCGCCTCGTAACGCGCGCGCTCCAGCCGGAGTCTCCACTGGCGCTCCACCTCTTGGGCCTGACGCTCCACCTCCCGGGTGATGGCCAGGCCCAGCTCAATCTCCGGCGGCTGGACCGTCTCCAAAAAGAGTCGGGCGACTGCCTCGTCAACGCCCTTGGCCGACACCGTCCAGCAGATGCCCTTGTCGGTGAAGCGGCGGCACTCGTAGTACGGACGCGCGGGCTCCCGGTAGGAGGTCTGCATCCGGTGACCGCACCGACCACAGAGCACCAGCCCCTGCAACAGAGCGCTCCCCTCGCGGGCAGCACCGCGCTGGTCCGGCTGCTGGTAGCTGGGATGGTTGGTAGCGAGCTTCTTCTGGTTGGCCATGTACTCCTCCCAGCTGATGTAGGCCGGGTGGTGGTTCTTCAAACACACCTTCCATGCTTCCCGCGGCAGCCGCGTACTGCGCTGGCGCCGCACCTGCCCGTCCACCAGCGCCATGTGCCTTTCATTGCGCCCGAAGACATAGGCACCGGCGTAGGTGGGGTTGTGGAGCATGGAGAGCAGCAGGGTGTAGCGCGGTGGCACCTGGCGAAGCTGGTGCGTGCCCGGCTCTCGCATGGGCAGGCTCAACCCGTTCTTCATGAAGTAGCGCAGCACGGCGTACGCGCTGCCCTCCAGGCGAAAGCGCTCGAAAACGAGGCGCACGGCTCGCTGTACCCCTTCGTCGGGGTCGAAGCGAAACCGGCTCGTTGCCTCCTCCCACTCGTAGCCCACGGGGGGCGTGAGGTGGAGGGCGCCACGCCGGGCCTTGGACAGCCTGCCGCCCTGCAAACGCAACCGCATCCAGTACAGCTCGGCTTCGCTCATGGTGCCCTTGAGGCCCAGCAGCAGCCGGTCGTTGTAGTCGCGCGGGGTGTAGACAGCCTGCTCGTCGGCGAGGAGCACGTCGGCCAGGCCGCACAGGTCCAGCAGTCGGTGCCAGTCCGCCGAGGAGCGTGCCAGGCGAGAGACTTCCAGCGAGAAGATGACGCCGACGCGTCCGTGCGCGACATCCTCGGCCATGCGCTGGAAGCCCGCCCGCCTGTCCGCGCTCGAACCGCTCTGGCCCATGTCTTCATCGATGATGTCAATGCGCTCGGGCGGCCAGCCCAGTTCCAGAGCGCGCTGGCGCAGGGCGTACTGACGGGCCGTGGACTCACGATGCTCGTGGACCTGCCTGAGCGTGGACTGGCGCAGGTATACCACCGCGCGACGCTCCAGATGCGTGGCTCGAACCTTGTCGTTCATCGCCTTCCTCCGCGTCTACGGTTTCGGCGCGCAGCGCCTTGTGCAGCAGGGCGGCCCACGTGCCGAGCAGTTGCTGTCTTGCCTCCACGGGCAGTGCCGCCCACGGCGGGCTGGATTTCTGGGAAGGACACGTTGGCATGTGTCAACGTAGGTCCACCCTGGGCCAGGGGCGTGGCTGATGGGCCCTGGGTGCGACCGAGCGCCACCTGCACCGCACTGGCAAGCTCGAGCAGCGCGGGGACGGAGAGGCGGACTGCGCGACCACCGACGCTCGGCGGAACGAGGGGTGGGGAGCGGTCCGTCCACTCGAGCGGCAGTCGCATGTACTGTCCGGGAGGATGCTCCACGTCGACGTAGCGCCGGCCGTCCTGGCTGCGAATGAACCGGGCGACCGGCAGCTTCACTCCCTTGAGAGGGTGAACCGGCAACGTGACGGTCACGCGCTCAATTAAGGGTGGAGGACTTGTGGCAGTGTGTCGATGCCGTCGTGAAGGGAGCTCGAGGGGTGAGAGCGATTGTGGAGCACCTGGGATTGCCCACGGCGAGTGCGCGCCTGGCCCGTGCGCGAGGGCCACCCCAGGCTGCGTGGTGTTGAAGCTCAAGACACCCAAGAAACCCAGGGCCCCTGCCGCGCACCTCATGGGAGGGCGGCCTGGGTTGGCGTGTACTCAAAGGGGCTGCGCGGCCTCTCCACCAGCTTGGCGCACTGCTCGGCCGGCCTCTGTCCTCGGCCCTCCTCGGCCCCTCCGCTCTCGTCCTCGCCTTCAACAGGCCTTCCATCCTTCTATACGTGGGCGGCTCTCCTTCAGATTGTTCTGACGCCGCTTCGAAGCAGGAGCCCCGCGGCGCCAGCTTCTCAATTCTTCCATGAAATGCAGTGATTGACGGATTTCCCCGCCAGTGAGAGCATGCGCACCGAGCGTTCAATCCAGCCACGGCACCTGCCTGGAAGGAACAAAGGAGGAAGACGTGCGCATCGAACGGCTATCGGTGGGGTTGCTCGCGGCAGTGACGCTGATCCTGGGAGGAACCCAGGCGGGCTGTGGCCAGCCGGAGCCCGAGTCCCTGGAAGCCCCCGGGGAGGAGCAGGGAACGAGCACCTCCGCCCTGAGCTACCCCAACGGGAGCAGCCGGACCGTGGTGTCGAAGCGGGTGGTTTACAAGGATGGCTCGGGCAACTACCAGGCCGCGCCGGGCTTCGAGCAGTTCCGCGCGGCCGGAGCACCGGACGGAGACCTCCACAACATCCGGATCGCCGAGGTGGATGCACCCCTCACGCGCGAGGCGATCGTCCTGATGTCGGCCGGCCAGAAGATCTCCAGCAGCGGGCACAACAGCGGGGTTACGGGGCAAGGGGCGAGCTGGGACGCGACCTGTGATGCCGTCTCCTGCCCGAACGTGACGTTGGATGGCCGCTCGCTGGCGATGAAGCTGCGCTCCCTGGGCTGGTTTCCCTCGGGCTCCACCTACCTGGCCGTGGCCAACGACAACAACTTCGACCATCTGTTCGACAGTGGCGAGAAGCAGCAAATCGTGAACGGCTTCGTGGGCTGGCTCCAAGCGCAGATCCGCCCCGAGACCCGGTCCATCTACCTGGCGGGAAGCTCGCGCGGAGGCTGCCTGGTGATGCGCATGGCCCAGGCGCTGCGCGCCAACCCGGCGTACGACGGCATCGATCTCTACGTGTCGTCGTTCGACGGGGTGTGCAAATACACCCAGGGCGAGTTGGGCACCTTCGGGGAGAAGATCAACAACCCCGTGCGCCCCTGGGGCACGTTCTACGGCGGCTGGGCCACGGATCTCTCCGCGCAGTTCCCCCGGAAGGGGCGGCTGCACATGTACCACATCGCGGGTGGGGAGGAGGTCGCTCCGGCCTCGGGGATCCGCGCCTTCTCGGCGTACTCGGGCTCGCCGCCGGGGACGGGAAGCAACCTCGACTGGGGCTGGTACAAGCAGACCTGGGTGAAGTGGCAGCACAAGGAGATCGGCAACCCCTACACCGAGCCCAGCGCGTCGGATCAGCCGCGCGTCGTCTCCGAGACCATCGACGCGCAGCTCACCTGGCTCGATGCCTTCCTGTGAGAGTCCAGGGTCCCGGCAGTGCCCAGACCAGGCGAGCGCTCCCCGGGTAAGAACATCGACCTTCACCTCACGAGCGTCGGCTTTACGTCACCTCGCCTTGGTCACCAGCGCTTCGCGGTTTCTTGCCCGCTTGCCCCGCTCGGTGCCGCCTCACAACAGGTTCCTGTTCGTCGCCCCGCGGCTTCGTTCCCCGCTTCCTTCACGTCGGCCTCGCGGTCCGGCGCTCTGATGGTGTCCCGCTCATCCACTGGAGCATGAGTCAGGCCCCCGAGCGTCTGTTGCCCGCCCTAGGTGCTGGTTGCGTCTAACGCGATGCCCTGGCCCCTCTCACCGTGTCCGAGGTGGCGGCGCGCTCGGTGCCGCGTCGCTGTCCTTTCCCTCCAGACCCGGGCATCGGCTGCCGCTGGAGTGTGCTCCACCAGACGGGCAAGGGGGGCGCTGCGACGTGTGCAGCGCCCCTTCGGTACACTCGGCATGAAACTGAGTTTATGGGCCTGATTTGCCAGCCTTGTAAAACGCGGAAAAACATAAAAACCAGTTACCTGCATGTAGGAGGCACAAGCTCAACCGCCGGACCGGAGCAGCCACGCGAGACCATGGGGACGAATCAAGAGGACACCAGATGAAGTTGATTGCCTTGATAACGGCCGTAGCCATGGCGTGCGTTGGATGTGCTCACGCGCAGCGCCCGGAATCCAGAATCTATGTCGTCTCCAAAAGCGCGGAGGGGTTAGGTGCCGCGCTCGCTACTGGCGGCTCTGGTGGCCATGATTGCCAACAAGAGCACGTGGAGTGCATGCAACGCTGCTGGGACAACCGCTATCCGTGGCCATACAGCGAGGAGCAAAGCGGTTGGTATCACGAAAGGTGCATAAAGACCTGTCGAGAGCAGTTTGCGGAATGCGACAAGGAACAGGAACAAGCACTGAGAGAAAAGGAAAAGAAGTTGAATTTCTCCAGTATGGATCGCGCGATTGAGTGGATCAATGGGCATAAGGGCGAAATGACTGTCGGTGCGATTGTCGTTGTTGCGGGAGTCACCTTTGCCCTGGCGGTAAACCCCCTGGGTTGGTTGGTTCTGGTTCCTGTTGCCGTTGCCGCCTCCTGATCTGGATATGCCGATGAAATACAATCCCAACTTTGACGTTGACTCCGTCCTAAACACGCTGCGCACCGTAAATGAGAAATACCCGGAGGGCACACCAGAAGACGAGGCAATCCGGATCGCCGCCGTGGCGCTGCTTTACGTCCGCGAAAACCAGAAGCTGGACGATTACCGCGAGTTCTTCCGTAAATTCTACACGCCCGCCGCTGAGTACGTGACTGTTTCCCACACGTTCGCAACGAGAGAAGAAGCGGACGCATGGCTTGCCAGCGCCACGCCCCGGGATGGCGAGCTTGTCCGAATCGCTGGCCAGGGCTTCCAAGTCATCCCCCAGCGAGGCGGGCAGGGTTTTAGATTCCTCCAAACCCCATTGCCGGACGAGTTAGCGAAGAAGAAACCCAACGACCCGGGAAAGAAGTAGGCATCCCCTCCACTAACCAACGCACGGAGCAGCCCCGGCGCCATCCGTGCGACCCGGTCACTTCCCCTGGGGCACTGCGCTTGGGCCGGCGTGTGCCTGAAGAGGGCTGCAGCGCCTCTCCTCCGGCCAGGCGCGCAACTGCAGCCATTTCTGGTCTGCTCAGCGACAACTACACCTTCCGCACCTGGACATGCGGCCCTCGGGCCGGTTCTCACCTCCGGGCCCACACGCAGCCCAGGGTGAGCCCGACGAGCGCTCCATCGAGCACGTGCCACACGGTCCACTGCAGTTGCAGCTCGAGCGGGGCGTGGAGCGGCGCCCTCGCCAACCTCAGGCCCAACACCAGCGCCCCGAGGACCACGGTGGGCAGCAGCACCGGAAGGAATCCGCGCCAGGAGCCACCCGGAGTCTCGGGCAGGTGGGGGTAGCGGCGGGCCAGGAGCCCCAGCACCAGCAGCGAGCCCACCACCGAGGAGCCGTGCTGGAGCCAGGTGACGAGCGGCAATTCCCAGGGGCCCAGCGCGAGCGAGGCATGGGGGTAGAGTTCCTTCGCGGGCCAGCGGTAGCGGTGGGTGAAGCCATCCCACAGCGCGTGGGTGGCCGCTCCGAGCCACACCGCGAGGGCTGCCTGGGCCCACGCGCGTGCGCCGACGGGCAGACCCCGGGTGCGCAGGAATCGGCCCCACTGCACCCCGCCCACTTCGGGAAGCGTGCGGCGCAGCACCGGGAGCACCAGCACCTCCAGCCACACCCAGAGGAGCAGGCCCACGGGCAGGCTGAAGCGCAGCAGCCCCTCGGGAGTGTGCGAGGCGAACGCGCTCATCCCGAACAGGTACGCGAGGTCGGGCACACTGGATCCTACCACAAGCGCCGCAGGCGGCAGCCACCGCACCCGGCACAAGGGCAGCACCGCGGCGGCATGGGCTGGCAGGGTGACGGGCATGGACGCAGGAGCGTCATTCCTAACATACGCAACCGAGCACAAGAACCGACGATGGATGAGGACCTGCGGGAAGCGACGCTCGGTGCGCCGACCGAAGTCAACAAACAAATCCAGAAAAACATGGATTGGGAATGCATAATTTTCGCGTTCCAGCCCGTGGATGCACCGGTTGCGCGCACGGAGCGCGTAGGCGCGAGGGGGAACGGCATGGAACGGGGCTTGCTCTGAGAGGGGGCGAACCCACGCATCCCCTCCTTTCAGGAGCCCCCGGTCATGCAACACCGCAAGCTGTGGCTCGGCCTTGGCGCCGTCGTTCTCCTCTCCTTCCTGGTCCTGGGCGGCCAGGGAGTCCGCATCTCGCGCTCGCTGCCGCCCATCCCCGAGAAGGTGGCCACCCCCGACGGCACGGTGCTGCTCACGGGCGAGTCCATCATGCGCGGGCAGAACGTGTGGCAGTCCATTGGAGGCCAGCAATTGGGCTCGGTGTGGGGCCACGGCGCGTATGTGGCGCCGGACTGGAGCGCGGACTGGTTGCACCGCGAGGCCTCCTTCGTGCTGGACACCTGGGCGCGCGCCGAGGGGGCCGCCTCCTATGCCGAAGCCCCGGCCGAGAAGCAGGCGGCCCTGCGCGAGCGGCTCACCGCGCTGATGCGCACCAACACCTATGATGCGAGCACGGGCACGGTGACGCTGGCCCCGGTGCGCGCCGAGGCGATGCGAGCCAACGCGGCGCACTACGTGGACGTCTTCGCCAACGGTCGCTCGGCCTACGCCATCCCCGAGGCCGCCCTGACCGATCCCGAGAAGCTGAAGGCGCTCACGGCCTTCTTCTGGTGGACGAGCTGGGTCGCCTCGACGAACCGGCCCGGCGACAGCGTCACCTATACGCAGAACTGGCCGCACGAGCCGCTCGTGGGCAACCAGCCCACCGCCGGCATGACGATGTGGAGCATGGCGTCCGTGGTGCTGCTGCTGGCCGGCGTGGGAGGGCTCCTCTGGTACCTGGGCGGCAAGAAGGAGGACGAGGAGCTGGCACCGCCCGCGAAGGATCCGTTCCTCGGCGTCCAGCTCACTCCGAGCCAGAAGGCCACGGGCAAGTACTTCCTGGTGGTGGTGGCGCTCTTCCTCGTGCAGGTGGGGCTGGGAGGCGTGACGGCGCACTTCGGCGTGGAGGGAGGAGGCTTCTACGGCGTGCCGCTGGCGAAGTACGTGCCCTACGCGGTGACGCGCAGCTGGCACACGCAGCTGGGCATCTTCTGGATTGCGACGGCATGGCTGGCCACGGGCCTCTTCGTGGGCCCGGCGGTGAGCGGGGTGGAGCCGAAGTACCAGCGGCTCGGGGTCGACTTCCTCTTCGTGTGCCTGGTCATCATCGTGGCCGGGGCGCTCTTCGGGCAGTGGGCGTCGGTGCAGCAGCGGCTGGGCAACGGGGATGCCTGGTACTGGTTCGGCCACCAGGGTTGGGAGTACGTGGACCTGGGCCGCTTCTGGCAGATCTTCCTCTTCGTGGGCCTGTTCGTGTGGCTGTTCCTCACGGCGCGCGCGGTGTGGCCGGCGCTGAAGAAGCCGTCCGAGGGCCGGCCGCTGCTGGTGCTCTTCGTCATCTCCTCGCTAGCGATTGCCTCCTTCTACGGGGCGGGCCTGATGTATGGGCAGCGCAGCCACATGGGCATGGTGGAGTACTGGCGCTGGTGGGTGGTGCACCTGTGGGTGGAGGGGTTCTTCGAGGTGTTCGCCACGGTGGTGATGGCGTTCCTCTTCACGCGGCTGGGGGTGCTGTCGGTGCGCACGGCGGTGCCGACGGTGCTCTTCACCACCACCATCTTCCTGTTCGGCGGCATCATCGGCACGTTCCACCACCTGTACTTCTCGGGGACGCCGTCGGCGGCCATCGCGCTGGGAGCGACGTTCAGCGCGCTCGAGGTGGTGCCACTGGTGCTGGTGGGTCGCGAGGTGTGGAGCCACATCCGTCTGTCTCGGCTCCCGGGGTGGATGGAGCAGTATCGCTGGCCCATCCTGTTCTTCATCGGGGTGGCGTTCTGGAACCTGGTGGGCGCGGGGTTGTTCGGCTTCCTCATCAACCCGCCCATCGCGCTCTATTACATGCAGGGCCTCAACCTGACGCCGGTGCACGGCCACACGGCGCTCTTCGGGGTGTACGGCATGCTGGGCATCGCGCTGATGCTCTTCTCGCTGCGGATGATGCAGCCGGAGGCGCGCTGGAAGACGAAGCCGCTGGCGTGGGCCTTCTGGTGCATCAACGCGGGCCTGGCGCTGATGGTGGTGCTGTCGATGCTGCCCATCGGGGTGCTGCAGACGAAGGCGGCCATCGAGCAGGGCACGTGGTGGGCGCGCAGCGCGGAGTTCCTGCAGACGCCGCTGATGAACACGCTGCGGTGGCTGCGGGTGCCCGGGGACACGCTGTTCGCGGTGGGGGCGGTGCTGCTCGCGTGGTTCATCGTGGGGCTGAAGACGGGCTGGTCGCTCGAGCGGGCGGATGCGCCCCAGCAGCAGCCCGGGTCCGAGCGGCTCGGAGCCGCGGCCCCGGCCCACGCCGTGGTTCGCCGCCGCTAACGCCCCGCGGGTCAGAGATAGCCCGGGGGGCACGAGCGAGGACGAGTGCCTCGCCGCATCTGCCTCCCGGGGCGGGAGCCAGGCGAGGCCCCGCGAGAGCGCTCAGGCATCGCTACTGGCATTGATACAGCTTGTGTATCTTTTTGACGTCGAGCGCCGTGAGGCCCGGCTTGTCGTAGGGCTCGACGATCTTCGCGCCCTTCTGCTTGGGCACCATGGTGTCCCGCCCATTGCTCGTGAACGCCTGGGCGCCATAGTGCATGATGGATGCATATTCATAGGGGATATCCTGGGTCGTGCAGTCCTGACAGATGTCGAACTGGCTCGTCATCCCCTGCCCAACGTTCTGGAAGTTGACAGTGATGTACTGATCTCGATCCGGCCGGCTCTGCTCATGATAGAAGCCAAGGGAATGCATGAGTTCATGAACGGCCGTGCCCTTGAACTCACAACCCTGCCCCAGGCTGAGCTGCTGCTCTCCTTGTTGGATATCTCCAACGTACGAGTAGCACCCCTGACCCAAGAACACGGTGACGAAGTTTCGTTCCCGGGTCTGAGGAATGAAGCGCACACAGGTCTTCGCGTCGTACTCGGCGATGGCTTGCTGGAGGGCAGCCTGCGCCTGGCGCGGCAGACTGGGGTGTACCCGGTACGGAACGACGACCTTCCCATCGACCTTGGGCCATTTCAGCTGCGGGTTCCGGATGGCATTATTCGTCGAGTACTCACTCATGACCTGGTTGTACAAACCAACGACCATGTCTCCTTCGGTGATGGCCAGGTCTCCTCTCTTCACGATGGTCATGGGCGAAGGCTTGGAGGCCCCGGCGCGCAGGGCTTGAAGGAGCGTGGGAGACTCATCTCCGCTCAACGACTGCCAGGGCGCCAGTGGCTTTGACTCGGTAGCGGGTGGAGCTCCCGTGTCGTTCTCGGGCTGCGGGGTGACGGGCACGGTCTTGCCCATCGACTTCTGCGCATGGGCCTCCAGGGCGGGGGTGATGAGCAGCAATACCAGGGCGAGGGAATGAAACAACCGGGTTCCTGCCATGAGGGATCTCCTGCGAGGCGTGAAGGTGCCTCCCCACCAGGGTGTAGGAAGGCCATGGAGCACGTTTCATACCAAGGCCGGCAAGCGGGACTTCAGAGGAGGGCGGCTGCGAGGGGGGTGCTGGCGGAGGGCCTTTGACGTGTCAGTTGACGTGTCACGGGTCCCGTTGACGTGTCATTGACGGGCGGGGCCCGCCGGGACGGCCGCCGCGCTGCACCTGGGCCAGCTCGCCGCCGCTGAATCACACGAAGTGCGAGGGAGTCATAAATTGGGGCAGGTTTATCTTGACGGAGCACGGTGGCAGGTCGTCTGCTTCACGAATGCCCAACCAAGACCCCGAGTATCAATCCTGTATCCAGAGTTCCGAGCGTGTGTCGTGGAGGATCGACGATCTGCTGCCCAAGGACACCGTGCTCGACTTCAGCCGGCGGTTCCTCTCGGATGAACTGACAGGGACGGAATCCATCCGCTGCTTGAACGCGGAGGAGAAGCTGATGCTCAATCAGATCCGCTCCAACAGCTATGCCCACATGTTCTTGTTCCTGGAGGAGTATGCCGTCGCCCTGGCGTCGCACCGCGCCGGCCTCGAGCTCCATGGGAACTCGACCCACATGCGCGCGCTCCTGCGCTTCAGCGAGGAGGAGATCAAGCACCAGCAGCTCTTTTCGCGTTACACCAGCGCGTTCGCCCGCGGATTCAAGGTGGTCCCGAGCCTGCTCGACAACCAGGTCCAGGTGGCCAAGGCCATCATGACGAAGTCGAACCTGGGCGTGCTGATCTTCAACCTGCACATGGAGCTCATGACGCAGCAGCACTACATCGAGACCGTTCGTGGCAATGACCGCGAGGCGCTCGATCCGCTGTTCTGCAACATGCTCAAGCACCACTGGCTCGAGGAGGCTCAGCACACCCGTCTCGATTTCCTGGAGGCCCAGAAGATCATCGCCCAGGCGCCCGAGACGATGGATGCGGCGATGGCCGAGTACGCCGAGCTCCTCCAGGCGCTTCGGGCGACGTTGAACGCGCAGCTCCAGCTGGATCTTCAGACCTTCGAGAAGGCCGCGGAGCGCACCTTCACGGAGGCCGAGCGGAAGGAGATCTTCGAGGCCCAGGAGCGCTCGTACATCTGGAGCTTCATCGGCATGGGGATGAAGGCGCCGCTCTTCCTGTCTCGCCTGCGCTCGCTGTCGCCCATGGCCGAGCAGCGCGTCCTCGAGCTCGCCCCGACGTACTACTGCAACTGAGCCGAGCCGCTGGAGACGAAACAGGCCCAGGTGGCTGACGACTCAGCGGAGTCGCGTACCGGAGGGACCAGCGAGGGGGGCGAGCGCTTCGCTCTCCTCGAAGGTAGTAGGGTGGCTGCATGACTCTTGCCCCCGCCGCCGCCCTCGGCCTGCTCGTTTCCGTTGTGCCCTCGCAACAGGAGAAGCCGCTCCTGGTCGTCACTCCGCCCGAGGCGCGGGACGCAGTGCTCCTGGACGAAGAGGCCGCGAAGCTTCATGACGCGGCAGCCGCGTTCCTCGCCCAGCAGAAGGTCGGCGCCGAGCTCGTTCCGCCCACGGAGATACGCGCGCTCGCGGTGCTCGCCGCATCCGGTCGCACGGCCGATGACGGCCCGGTCTGTGCGAGACCGCCCAGCCTCGAGGAGTTGATTTCCCGCCGCTATCCTGGAGCGGGACGGGCGTACGTCTCTGCCACCAGCGCCTGCAAGCCTTCCCCCGTCTCGACGTCTGCCGACGCCGTCGACACCGACGATCCCATGGCCCGCCTCGAGCGAGACAAATCATGTGAGCGGATGCACATGCTCGAAGTCGGGGGACGGATCCCTGGGGCAGAGGGTCAGCAGGATCGCTGGCTGCATTGGCGCGCCACGGTGGCACATCCCGAGACCGGCCAGGGCTGGATCGAGGCCATTCGTCACCTCCGCAAGTTGCCCCAGTCACCCATGGGCTACAGCATCCTGGGCCTGGACAAAGGGCAGGGCGTCGAGCTCGAGTACTCTGTTCTGCTGGGGCCCTGGCGCAAGGGCGGTCCATTCTTTTCCCGCGCCCCGAGCGGATCGGCCGCGGCGGTTGCGCTCCGCGAGGGGCTTGCCGCGGCCGAGGAGCGGGTCCAGACCTGTCACGTGGAGAGTTACGGCCGCTCCTCCGTAGGGCTGCAACTCGATCGGGAGGGCAAGGTCGCCGCCTGCGTCTCCGCGTCGGACGAACGGGCACGCCCGGCTCATCACCACTGTCTCTGCGACGCATTCGCGCAGGCCACGTTTCCGCCCGGTGCGAAGGGTCGGCGGCTCTTCGTGGCGCTCGTCAATCACTACCCGCCGCGCGGCGAGCCGCGTCCGGAACGCGGCTCCCAGTTCTCACCTCCCACCGAGAACACAGTCTGGGTGAACGAGCTGCCAAAAGAATCCTCGCAGGAAGTCAGCGCCGCGGCCGCGGCCTGTGTGAAGGGAAAGCCGCTCTCGGCGAGTTTCGAGGCACCCATCACACTCGCCCTGGCCCCCGACGGCACGGTGAACGAGGCTGCGTTCAACCTTCCGCCGGGGCTCGAGGAGACGCGCGAGTGCCTGGTTCAGGCGCTGCGCAAGGCGCGCTACGTGTGCCCGGAGGAGGGCTCGGGCTCCGCCAAGGCGGGGCTGAGCCTGCGGCCTCCTCCCGCGAAGAAGTAGCCTCCAGGCAGCAGCGTTCCTTCTCGCGGTTCATTCCATGGAGAGCAGAGGCTCGCTCAGACGACCGGGTTCTGGGCCTGTCGGATGAGGTCGGCCATCTTGAACTCATCACTGGGCGAGCGGAACTCCTGGAGCGGACGCCAGCGCGGCGCCTGCCGGAAGAAGGAGTAGTTGTCGGCGAGCATCAACCCGATGATGACCTCGCCCACGATGCGCCCGCCCACGGGCCCGAGGCGGATCTCCGAGTCGTTGTCCTTGAACGACTGCATCGCCTCGGCGAGCACGTAGAACCAGAGCGGCGCGTTGCCGGCGAAGTCGCCGAACTCCGTGATGGAGGGATTCGACTTGAAGTCCGCCTCGGTGGCCTTGCCCACCCGTAGCTGCTCATCCGGAATGGGCTCGACGCCCATCAACCGCGCGACGTCCTGCCCGGAGGGCAGGCCCATCCTCAGGCCTCGCAGCAGGTTGCGCGTGGCGAGCGAATGCGGCGGGGCGCCAGCGACGGAGTGGGGCAGCGACCCGAGCGGGTTCACGATGGACGTGTCGATCTTGTAGGCCGGCTGAATGCGCATCTTGCCGAGCAGGGGCGCGTCCCCCATGTGGAAGAACAGCCGCCAGTCGATGGCGAGGTCCTTCCGGATGCTGCCGAAGCCGACGAGGCTGTCCTCGTTCCTCGACGAGAAGATGGGCAGGCGGTCAGTGGACTCGTTGATGCGGTAGATGGGCCGGACCATGGAGTGGCCGAACCGGTACGCGGCGGCGGCGAACTCGATGGGGATGTAGCCCTCCTTGATGGGTTTGTAGAACAGCAGCTGCGGCGGGTCTTGGAGGATGTCCGTCCCCTTGGCGATGTGGGGCAGGAGGGTGTGGAGCATCTGCTCGCCAATGATGGTCGGCAGGAAGTCGTGGAGGATGACCCACTGGTAGTGCCACCGGACCAGGCGCTGCGCCTCCTGGAAGGTGGTCATCCCATCCCGGTCGATCAGGTAATCCACGATGCTGTTGTGGAAGCGGATGAACGTGGCCTGCAGCTGCGCCACGATCGTGTTCTCGTCGTTTCGCGGATCTCCGAGGAGCGCGCGAGCCGGGTCCTGGCCGTCGGGGCTGTTGCGGGGAAGGTCGTGGGCATGGGGGTCGGCGGGGTTGCCCGAGAGCGGAGCGCCCAGCAACAGGTGCAGGCCGTCATCCCGGTAGAGGTAGGGCTGGTCATCGGGGCCGCGCCCAAACACACAGTCCAGATCGAAGCGGGGTGTGCGGAAGTCCACCAACCCATCCGGATCGTTCTGACGCTCCAGACTGCTGGTCGGGTCGAACGTCAGATCGTGGTCCATGAACTGGCCGAGGTAGGTGAAGCCCGCGGAGATTCCGGGATTCTCCTCGTCGTCTCGCTGGTCCTCGGGAGTGGGGGTGGGCTCGAATTCGGCCACCATGTTCTTGCCCAGCTCGGCGAGCTCGTCGGGGTCGAACTGGGCGGCCGGCAGGGTGCGGAACATGCGCCCGAAACGGCCCTCGAACTGAGGAGAGCGGCGGCTCAGGTCCGAGCCGCGAATCACGCCATGATGGCCGGTGGAGATCCGGCCCTGGGGCTCTGGAGCGAGTCGGGATTCGGACTGCGTGGCCGTGGGGGAGCCCGCGGAGGGCGGGGGTTGGTGACCAGACGGTGGACGCACGGAAGTTCTCCTGGGTGGGAAGACGAGCAGGAGGATTTGGCGTGTGTTCGCTCGTGGCCACTGACCGGCCGGGCATGGACTGTGTTCTGAATCGTGCTCGGCTTCGAGCCCCCCAGCCTCACCACTACTGTTAAGCGCTGCTTAAGAGCCTATTGGTTCCCTGGCACGTAGTCATCTGCGGGAGCGGGGCGTACTTCTCTTCATGAACTCGGGGCACAACGGCACAGACGTGCGCCGCGGAGACTCAGGCAAGGGAAGGTCGCATGCGAGTGGGCATTCTGGGTTCGGGATTGATGGGTAGCAAGCTGGGGACGCTCTTCGCACGTGCCGGCCACGACGTCGTGTTCAGCTACTCGCGCAGCCAGGAGAAGCTGAAACAGCTCGCGCGGAATGCCGGTGGGAACGCGCGAGCGGGAACACCGGGTGAGGCAGCGCGGAACGCGGACGCTCTCCTGTTGGCCGTGCACTGGTCCCAGGTGGACGAGGTCCTGGCTCAGGCGGGCGACCTGTCGGGCAAGGTGCTCGTGAGCTGCTCACTTCCCTTGAACGCGAGCAACACCGACCTCGTCGTTGCCCATACCTCTTCGGGTGCGGAGGAGCTCGCGAAGAAGGTTCCCACGGCCCGGGTCGTCCTGGCTTTCAACACGGTGCCGAGCGAAGTGCTTGTGGGCGTCTTCGAGGGCCGGCGAAAAGCTCCCAGACCCAGCCTCGTGTACTGTGGCGACGAGTCGAGCAGCAAAGCGGTTGTCGCCGAGCTGATCCGCCACGTGGGATTCGATCCCGTGGACGCTGGCCCCTTGCGAATGGCCCGGTACTCCGAGCCGTTCGCGATGCTCATCGCCCAGCTCGCGTACGGCGGACAGGGAGGCCCGGAACTGGCGTACCGGTTCGAGCGGTTGAGGTAATAGGACGCATGCACGTCTTCGAGCTCATCATCGCGTTGTTGCTCGCCGGGGCGGCCCTCACCGCGCTGTCCCGGCGCATCGGGACTCCCTACCCGGCGCTGGTGGCGCTCGCTGGCGCGGGCCTGGCGCTCGTTCCTGGCACGCCGACGCTGGTCCTGGATCCCGAGCTCGCGCTCACGCTCTTCGTCGCGCCGGTGCTCCTGGACGCCGCGTTCGATTCCTCCCTGCGTGATCTCCGGGCGAACTGGCGGACGGTTGCCGGCCTCGCCGTCGGTGCCGTGGTGCTCACCATCGCCGTCGTCGCGGTGGTCGCCCGCCTGCTCGTGCCCGGCATGCCCTGGGCCGTCGCGGTGGCGCTCGGTGCCATCGTCGCGCCTCCCGACGCGGCGGCCGCGACCGCCGTCCTCAAGCAACTCCGCCCGCCGTACCGGCTCCTCGTCATCCTCGAGGGCGAGAGTCTCTTCAATGACGCGAGCGCGCTTCTCATCTACCGTCTCGCCGTCGGTGCGACGCTCGCGGGTGCGCTGTCGCCAGCGGGCGTCATTCCCCTGCTCTTCGTCGTCACCGTGGGCAGCGCGGTGCTCGGGTTGGTGCTGTCGCGGGTGATGGTCCTGCTGACCGCGCGGATACACGATGTCGCCATCGCGGTCGTCGCTCAGTTCTGCGGGACGTTCGCGGTCTGGATGCTCGCGGAGCGGCTCCACCTCTCCGGCATTCTCACCATGGTCGTCTTCGCGATGGCGGCCGCCCGCCGTGCCGCGGACGTGACCCCGGCACGCGTCCGGATTCCCTCGTATGCGGTCTGGGAGTTCGCCGTGTTCGTGTTGAACGTGCTCGCCTTCATCCTCGTTGGCTTCCAGCTGAAGGGGATCCTCGGCCGGATCGACTCGCGCACGCTCCTCGAGTACGTCGGCGTCGCGGCCGCGGTGTGTGTCGCGACGATCCTCGCGCGGATCGCCTGGGTGTCGGGCGCCGCGGCCTTCAGTCGCTGG
This sequence comes from Vitiosangium sp. GDMCC 1.1324, assembly GCF_003044305.1. Classification (GTDB taxonomy): domain Bacteria; phylum Myxococcota; class Myxococcia; order Myxococcales; family Myxococcaceae; genus Archangium. The sequence goes on from NZ_PZOX01000016.1 coordinate 15,869, forward strand.
CGGTGCCGTCCGGCGCCGGACGGCGCGGCGGGGCCAAGAGATCCGGTGGCGCTGTCGAAGCGCTCCGCGGCGGTCGTGGGGTGGTGCGGCATGCGAGGGATCGTGACGCTCGCCGCGGCGCTCGCTCTTCCGACCGGCGGGGACGGCGGGCCCGCGTTTCCCTACCGCGACCTCGTCCTGTTCACCGCGTTCTCCGTCGTGCTCGGGACCCTCGTCGTCCAGGGCATGACGCTGCGCCCTCTCATCAACGTGCTCAAGCTCAAGGACGACGGCTCGGTGGAGCGGGAGGTGCGGCTCGCCCGTGTCGAGACGTTGCGCGCCGCGCTCTCGGCCACGGCCGGGTTGCCCGGCGACGAGATGTCGGGGTTGATGCGCCGCCGCTACGAGATCATGCTCCGGCGCGCCGAAGCGGCGCAGGGCGGCGTCGGCCATGCACCTGACGGGGCGGCCACGAGTGACGGCCGCGCGTTCAGTTGCGACGCGGCCATCGTGCGCAAGGCCACCTCGGCCGAGCGGCAGCGGCTCCTCGCGCTGCGGGCGGACGGCACCATCGGCGATGCGGCCTTCCAGCGGGTGGAGCAGGAGCTCGACCTGGAGGAGTTGGACTTGCAGCAGCTCGCCCCCAGCTCCGATTCCGAGGGAGCTTCGTGATTCACAGCGCGCGCCTGGCCAGCTCCCTGGCGGCGTCCACGAAGAGGCGCAGTGCCGGGGAGCGCTGCGCACGGCTGGGGAAGTAGAGGAAGAAGCCCGGAACCGTGGGCGCGTAGGGCTCGAGCACCCGTTGCAGCGTCCCGGTGCGCAACTGCTCCGCCACCATGGGTTCCAAGACGTACGCCAGCCCCAGGCCCTGCTCCGCCAGGGACGCGCTCAGCTGGCTTTCGTTGGTGACCACGCCCCCGCGCACCGGCACGCGCCAGTTCCTGCGGCCCCGCTCCAGCTCCCAGGCATAGAGCGCCCCGGTGGTCCGCATGCGGAAGGTGATGCAGTCGTGGCGCAGCAGATCCTCGGGTCGCTGGGGCGTGCCGTGGCGCGCGAGGTAGCCGGGCGCGCCCACCACGACGAAGCGGAAGGCGTCGGTGAGCCGCACCTGCACCATGTCGCGCTCGATGGCCTCGCTCAGCCGCACGCCCGCGTCGTAGCCCTCCGCCACGATGTCCACGAAGCGCTCCTCGATGACGACCTCCACCTCGATTCGCGGGTGACGCTCGCGGAAGGTGGGGACCACCGGGGTGATGACGTAGGGCACCGCCGCCCGCGGCACCGACAGCCGGATCCGGCCCACCGTCTCTCCCGGTCGAGCGGAGACCTCGGTGAGGGTGGCGAGCGCCTGTCCCAGTGCTGGGCCCGCGCCCTCCACGAGCCGCCTGCCCGCATCCGTCAGCGACACGCTGCGCGTCGTACGGGTGAGAAGCACCACACGCAGCTGCTCTTCGAGCTGCCGCACCGCCTGGCTCACCGCGGGTGTGGAGACACCGAGCTCGCGTGCCGCGCCGCTGAAGCTGCTCAGGCGGGCCACGGCGAGGAAGACCTGGAGCTGTGAGAGGGGAGCTGTATTCATGGCGAGAGTCGAATGCGACGACGCGACCGAGGCGCGGACGCTTCACTGTTAAGCACCGCTTAAGAGCCTATTGGTTCCCTGTCGCGTAGTCATCCGAGAACTCGGGGCGTACTTCTAGGGGTGAAAGGGGCGCAACGGCCCCGAACCCAATCTGGAGAAACATGCTCACCGTCAATGCCTACGCGGCCACGGCCGCCACCAAGCCGCTCGGTCCGACGACCATCCAGCGTCGTGACCTCGGACCGCACGACGTCCTCATCGAGATCAAGTTCTGCGGCATCTGCCACTCGGACATCCACCACACTCGCGGCGATTGGGGCTCGGCGACGTACCCCATTGTCCCCGGCCACGAGATCGTCGGGCTCGTCGCCCAGGTTGGCTCCAAGGTCACCCGGCACGCCGTCGGCGACCGCGTCGGCGTTGGTTGTCTGGTCGACTCCTGTGGCGAGTGCGCGAACTGCCGCAAGAGTGAGGAGCAGCACTGCCTCAAGGGGTTCACCGGAACCTACGGCGGCATCGGGAAGGACGGCCAGCTCACCCAGGGCGGCTATTCCACCCACATCGTCGTGACCGAGGACTTCGTCCTCAAGATTCCCGAGGGCATCGGGCTCGACGCCGCCGCGCCGCTGCTGTGCGCCGGCATCACGACGTACGCGCCGCTGCGCCATTGGGGCGCCGGCCCTGGCAAGAAGGTGGCCGTCGTCGGTCTGGGCGGGCTCGGGCACATGGCCGTGAAGCTCGCGCACGCGATGGGGGCCGAGGTCACCGTCCTGTCGCAGTCGCTCAACAAGAAGGAGGACGGCCTGCGCCTCGGTGCGGACCACTACTACGCCACGAAGGAGCCGGAGACGTTCAAGAAGCTCGCCGGCTCGTTCGACCTCATCGTGAACACGGTGAGCGCGAAGATCGACCTCGACGCCTACCTGTCCCTGCTGGCCCTGGACGGCGCCCTGGTCAACGTGGGCGCACCCGCGGAGCCGCTCTCCCTCAAGGTGTTCTCCCTCATCATGACCCGCCGGTCGTTCGCGGGTTCGCTGATCGGCGGCATCCGCCAGACCCAGGAGATGCTGAACTTCTGCGCCAGGCACCACATTGGCGCCGACATCGAGGTCATCCCGGCCAGCAAGATCAACGAGGCCTACGAGCGCGTGCTCGCCTCCGACGTCCGGTACCGGTTCGTGATCGACGCCGCGACGCTGAAATAGCCACGGCCCGCTCCGCGCCTGGTGCCACCCGGGTACGGGGCGGGTGCCTACCTTTGCACCATGACTTCTAGAAGGGAGACATCATGCTGACCCAACGCAAGCTCGGACGGCAGGGACTCGAGGTTTCGGCCCTCGGTCTGGGGTGTATGGGAATGAGCCAGTCCTACGGCACCCCCGAGGAGCGCGACGAGCACGAGTCCATCGCCACCATCCAGCGAGCCCTCGAGCTCGGGGTGACGTTCTTCGACACCGCCGAGGTCTATGGCCCCTTCCACAACGAGGAGCTCCTGGGGCGCGCGCTGCAGGGCCGGCGCGACCAGGTGGTCATCGCCACCAAGTTTGGCTTCCGCATCGAAGACGGGAAGATCGTGGGGCTGGACAGCCGGCCGGAGCACGTGCGCGAGGTGGTGGAGGCCTCGCTGCGCCGGTTGCGGACCGACCACATCGACCTGTTCTACCAGCACCGCGTCGACAAGCGGGTGCCCATCGAGGACGTGGTGGGCGCGATGGCGCAGTTGGTCCGCGAGGGCAAGGTCCGCTACCTGGGGTTGTCCGAGGCAGGGGAGGAGACCATCCGCCGCGCCCACGCCGTGCACCCCATCTCGGCGCTGCAGAGCGAGTACTCGCTCTGGGAGCGCAACCTCGAGGAGCGCATCCTCCCGGTGCTGCGCGAACTCGGCATCGGCCTGGTGCCGTTCGCTCCGCTCGGCCGCGGCTTCCTCACCGGGACCGTCCAGCGCGCCGAGTCGTTCCCGGAGGGCGATTTTCGCAGGAACGACCCGCGTCTGCAGGGCGCGAACTTCGACGCCAACCAGCGCATCGCCAGCGTGGTGAAGGCCGTGGCCCAGCGCAAGGGCGCGACTCCGGGGCAGGTGGCGCTGGCGTGGCTGCTGGGCCGGGGTGAGGACCTCGTGCCCATCCCGGGCACCAAGCGCCGCAAGTACCTGGAGGAGAACGTGGCCGCGGCGGAGCTGGTGCTCACCGCCGCCGAGGCCGCGGAGCTCGACACGGCCGTCCCGCCCGGCGCGACGGCGGGCCCCCGCTACAGTCCGCAGCAGATGGCTCAAATCGATCGCTGAGGGGCGCTCGTTTCGATGGGCGCGGCGCTCGGGTTGACGCCTCCAGCACCCGCCTGCCTATACCGCGTGCACGGCCAATTCCCTGGCGGCATCCACGAAGAGGCACAGTGCCGGGGAGCGCTGCGCACGGCTGGGGTAGTACAGGAAGAAGCCTGGAACCGTGGCGGCGTAGGGCTCGAGCACCCGCTGCAGCCGCCCGGTGCGCAGTTGTTCCGCCCCCTGGGCTCGAAGGCGCACGCCAGCCCCAGGCCTTGCTCCGCCAGGGACACGCTCAGTTGGTTGTCGTTGGTGACCACGCCTCCGCGTACCGGCACGTGCCAGGTCCTGCGGCCCCGTTCCAGCTCCCAGGCGTAGAGCGCCTCGGTGGGCGCGCCGCGCCGCTGAAGCTGCGCGGGCGCGCCACGGCGAGGAATGCCTGGAGCTGTGGGAAGGGAGCCGTATTCATTCGCGAGCACTGCCTTCGAGGGTCTCTGTGTGGGTTCCGCCTCGGCCGCGCGCAGCCCCCCTTGCCCAGGAGGGGAGGCGCTGCCCGGCCGCACCCTCGAAGGCACTCGACGCCCTCGAGAAGGCCGCACCCCATTGTTGAGCAGAGCTTAACAGCCCATTGGCTTCAGGGCGCCTAGTGCTCGGCGGCACCGGGGCGTACCTCTATGGGGGTCGTCATGGTTCGACCATGCGCCCATAGCCGATGTGTCTATCCGCCACAGCCATGCCGTCTCATCCCTTGCTGCCCCGTCCATCAACTCTCGAGGAGGACCCAAGCAATGACCACCTGGTCGAACGACGAACTCCGCAGGATCGCCGGAGCAGATGACCTCCACATCGCCCCGTTCCGGCAGGATGGAAGAACTCCCGGCACCCCGACGTGGATCTGGTCCGTGGCGGTCGGGGACGCCCTGTACGTCCGCGCCTACAACGGGCAGGACTCCCGGTGGTACCAGGCCGCGAAGACGCAGAAGGCGGGACGGATTCTCGCCGCCGGCCTCGAGAAGGAGGTCTCGTTCGAGCCGGTCAACGGTCCGCTCAATGACTCCATCGACGCCGCGTACCGAACGAAGTACCGCGGCAGCCCGTATCTGGAGGCGATGATCAACGGTCGCGCACGGTCCGCGACGGTGAAGATCACGCCGCGTAACACCGCTGTCTGACCGGCGAGCAACTGCCCGCGCGGACCTGCTGCGCTCGATCGGCGGCGCGCTCTGACCGCCCGCCGTCACCACCCGTACCGATCCAAAGGATGGACATGAGACTTCTCGCTGCGACGCTTTTCCCTCTCCCGTTGCTCGGTATGGCCTTTGCCCAGGCCAGCCCGAAGGGCGATCCCCCTGACGCAGGCGCTTCCCCGGCCGCCTCACGCGGAGGGGCTCCGGTGCTGCGCATCACGCGCAGTGGCTCGCAGCCCTCCGCCAAGGGGCCTGCCGAGATCTTCACAGGCGCCGTGCGCATCGACCCGCTCTTCCCGGCGAACGCCCCCGCGCGCGCTTCGGGCGCCTCCGTCACATTCGAGCCTGGCGCCCGCACGGCGTGGCACACCCATCCGCTTGGGCAGACGCTCATCGTGACGTCTGGCGTCGGCCGCGTGCAACTGTGGGGCGGCGCCGTCGAAGAGATTCGTCCGGGCGATGTGGTGTGGATTCCGCCCGGCCAGAAGCACTGGCACGGCGCATCCCCGACCGCCGCGATGACCCACCTGGCCATCCAAGAGGGGCTCGACGGCAAGGTCGTCGAGTGGATGGAGAAGGTCACCGACGCACAGTACGGCGCGCAGCCTTGAACGGTGCCGTGCAAGTCGAGCTGACGCCCGACGAGCTCCGCGAGATTGAGTGCGTGGAGAAGATGTCAGGGCATTGAGAGAGGAATCACAAGGAGGAGCACACATGGTGAAGAAAGGAAGTCCCGGCAACGCGCAGAAGTCCATCGGCGACGTCGCGCCGAAGTTGGCCGAGCTGACTGACGAGGTGCTGTTCGGAGATGTCTGGGAACGTCCTCAGCTGTCCAAGCGCGACCGGAGCTTGATCACCTGCGCCGCGCTGGTGGCGACTGGAAAGACGGAGCAGATGAGCTTCCACTTCCCGCGCGCCATTGAGAACGGTGTGACACAGGAGGAGCTCGTCGAGCTCATCACCCACCTGGCGTTCTATGTCGGCTGGCCCAACGCCATGTCGGCCGTGGGGCGTGCGAGGGAGTTGCTCGAGAAGAAGCAGCCGTGAGTTTCATGTTCGCGCGCCGCCTGAAGCGAGTCTCCTTCGGGCCGCGCGCAGTTGCCTGCTCTGGCTTCGCTGCACGCTGAAGCACTGAGCAAGAGGTTATCCATGTCTGGTCCTTCCTCCCGGTCGCCCGCGGCGGCTCCTCCCGTCCTCGCGACGCTGCTGCCCATCGTGGCGGTGGTCTTGATTGCCTTCCTCGTCATCGGTCTCGCGATGCCGGTGCTCCCGCTTCATGTGCACCAGGACCTGGGCCTCGGTACCTTCGTGGTCGGCCTCGTCTCCGGCGCGCAGTTCTCCGCGTCCCTGCTCTCACGGTTCTGGTCGGGCCGCTACGCTGACAGCCGCGGCGCCAGGCGCGCAGTCGTCGCCGGCCTGCTGGTCGCAGCAGCAGCGGGGCTCCTCTACCTTCTCTCGCTCCGTTTCGTCGGCACTCCGGTGACCTCCGTCACGATCCTGCTGTTGGGCCGGGCAGTGCTCGGCGGGGCGGAGAGCTTCATCGTCACAGGGGCGCTCGGCTGGGGACTGGCGCTCCTGGGGCCGCGGAACACGGGCAAGGTCATGGCGTGGGTCGGAACGGCGATGTACGTCGCCTTCGCGGTCGGCGCGCCGGTCGGCACCGCGCTGTACGCCAGCCAGGGTTTCGCGGCGATTGCGTACGCGACGACGTTGATCCCGCTCGTCACCCTGCTGCTCGTCGTGCCGCTCCGCCCCGTCGCGCCGTCGCCCCATGCCCGCCCTTCATTCACCCGAGTGGTCGGTGCCGTGTGGGTGCCAGGTCTCGGCCTGGCGCTCAGCAGCGTCGGCTTTGGCGCGATCACGACGTTCATCGTGTTGCTTTTCGCACAACATGGGTGGGGCCAGGCCTAGCTCGCCTTTACCGTCTTGAGCATCGCCTTCGCCGCTGGGCGTGTCGTCTTCGGCCATCTGCCGGACAGGATCGGCGGCGCCAGGGTCGCGTTGGTCTGTGTGTTGATTGAGGCGGCTGGCCAGGTGCTGATCTGGCTGGCGCCCGGGTCCACGCTGGCATTGTTCGGGGCGGCGCTCACCGGTCTTGGCTACTCGCTCGTCTACCCTGGCTTTGGCGTGGAAGCGGTCCGTCGCGCGCCGCCGGAAAGTCGTGGCCTCGCCACGGGCGCCTACACGGCTTTTCTCGATCTGGCGCTGGGGCTCGCCAGCCCCGCGCTGGGTCTGGTCGCGAGCGGGGTTGGCCTGGGCGCGGTGTTCCTCGTCAGCACGCTGGTCGTGCTCTGCGCCGCGGTCATCGCAGTGCGGCTCCTGAATGTGCCGTCGATCGCATCTGACACCGCAGCGATGTAGCTGCCGCTAGAAACACAAGAGGGGCCGAGGTCACCGTCCTGTCGCAGTCGCTCAAACAGCAAGCCGAGCCGCCCGTGGCATTTCTGCGTGGATGGGGATACGACGACTTCTCACGAGGAGCTGGCAGATGAATGAAGCGAAGCGGCCGTATGTGATTTGCCACATGGTTCCCTCCGTCGATGGGCGGATCGTCACCACGAGTTGGAAGCTCCCGCCCAGCCTCCTGGCCGAGTACGAGCAGACGGCCCGGACCTTCGACGCCGATGCGTGGATGATCGGCCGAATCTCCATGGAGCCCTACGCCGGGAAGGCCAGGGTTCCGGTGCGCAAGGTGCCGCACCCGATTCCGAGGACGGACTTCATTGCGAGGCGCGATGCGGAGTCCTACGCCATCGCTCTGGACCCTTCCGGCAAGCTCACCTGGAAGTCGAGCTCCATTGATGAGGAGCATGTGATTACGGTCCTCACCGAGGCGGTCTCGGACGACTACCTGGCTTTCCTTCAATCCAAGGGCGTCTCCTACCTGTTTGGCGGCAAGACGGACCTGAACCTGAAGAGGGTGCTCGAGAAGCTCAGGAAGGAGTTCGGCATCAAGAAGCTGCTCCTCGAGGGCGGCGGGAAGATCAACGGCTCCTTCCTGGCCGCGGACCTCATCGACGAGCTGAGCGTGCTGGTGGCGCCCATCGCGGACGGTGCCATCGGCACCCCGTCACTCTTCGATGCGAGAGAGGGAAAGGGGCCCGCTCGCCCCCTCAAGCTGGTCTCCTTCGAGAAGCGTAAAGGTGACCTGATCTGGCTGCGCTACAAGGTGAAGCGCTGACGCACCGGGCGCAGGGTCGAAGGGCCGCGATGCTGGAGCGGCCCTCGCGGATGGGACGTGGTGGACCTTCTCGGTTACAGGCGCAGGCCCGCGGGGAGGGTATCGCCGAGTGCCCGCGCTTCATCCGCGGCCTCGAGCGCCACGACTTCCGTCACCATCCGCACCCACGTGTCGGCCGCCTTCGCTGCGCGCAGGGCATTTGCTGTCTTGGCTCGCAGCTCGGGGCTGATGTCCCGCATCCGGTCTCCCGTGAGCCGCGCGAGCTGCGCCGCCGCGAACGGCGCTCCGTCGATGCGCTTGAGGTCCAGCTCCAGCAGCAGTGACAGCCAGGCCTCCGCCACCTCCACGTCCACCACCTTGTGGCTGCTGCCGTACAGCGGCACCCGTGCTCCCAGTCGTCCCAGCGCCCAGGCCCACGGACCGCCGCTCTTGTTCTCCTCCTTCAGCCTCGCCGCCACCCACTGGCCCAGCTCCGCCTTGTCTCCCGGCTCGAGGTGCTCCAGCGATGCCGCCGTGCGCACCATCTCGTCGAGGCCCTCGGGCTGGATGCCCTTGAGCTTCGTGTGCTGTGGGGGCGCCTCGAGCGGCACCTTCCGCGCCAGGTGTGGCTTCAGGTAGTCGTACAGCTTGCGCTGCTGCGCCTCGCTGAGCCCGCCGGCCATCCGCCGCCACATCACCCAGAACTCAATCCATACCGACTTCTCGGTGTGGTGTTGCACCAGCGGCTCGAACAGCGAGAACGTCTGCTCCGCTCGCCAGTGGTCCAGCGGATAGCCGAAGCCCGGCCGCAGCGTGTAGCCCGCGAGGCTGTAGAAGACGCGCTCGTGGTCCGCCGTGCGGCGCCGCTTGGACGCCCCCGCGAAGAGCGAGCTCCACAGCTCTCGCAGTACCGGCACCCGCCACGTCTCGCGCGGGCCCAGCACCTTCTCCAGCGTGCGGGACAGCTGCTTCACGTCCTTGGGGCCGATGGGCAGCGGCTTGTTTCCGAACACTCGTTCGACGTTCTCCTTCGCCTCGGCGAAGCGCGCCGGCATGGACTCGGTGACGGTCAACTCGCGCTCGCCGCCCGTGCCGCGCAGCTCGAACTCCAGGCGCCAGCGCTCGTCCGCCACGTTCGACACGGCGAAGAGCTCCAGCGTGCCGATCTCCGTGAGCCCCGCCTGCAGGTGGACGGGCACCTCCGCCGTCTTCCCCTCCGCGCCCTTGAGCACCGTGTGGATGGGCGGCAGGGGTTTCAGGTCCTCCGTCAGCGTCACCACGTCGCCCGGCTTGTCGATGCGGTCGCTCGTGGTGGAGTACAGCGTGAACTGCACCGGCCGCCCCAGCGTGAGCGTGAAGGAGCGCTCGCCGATGTCGACCTGGTTGCCCTCCTCGAAGCCCCGGGGAATGAGGCACAGCACTGGCTGCTCCGAGCTGTCCGCCGGACGCTGCAGGGCCACGTAGTACGCCCGCGCCGCGCCACCACCGATGCGCAGGCCGTGCCCGCGCCGCACCAGCCCGTAATAGGCCGCGCCGCGCGCCACCGCCAGCTCGAGCGACTCATGCTTCAGCAGCCGGATTCGAGGAGCCCCAGGCCACCAGGCGCTCACCGCGTCTACCAGGCGCTCGGAGAGCCGCGGCGAGTTGAAGACACCGCCGTTGAGCAGGATGGCGTCGGGGCGGGGGAGGGCTCCTTCCGAGGGCGCCGTCTCTCCCAGCGCCGCGAAGCCCGCCGCCGCGTGCTGCGCGAGGAAGGCCGCCAGGTGCCGGGTGATGGCCGCGTCCTGGGCGTACGGGAGCCCCAGTTCCTGGAGCGCCATGCGTGACACACGGCGAGGCCGCTCCTGCGTGCCCGAGCGCGGGAAGAAGCCATCCATGACGAGTGTCTCCGCCTCCTCGCGTGTCAGGTCCGTGGACAGCGAGCCCCCGAGGAGCCGGCTGCCCTCGGCCACGAGCGACACGCCGTAGCGCTCGGGAGGCTGGGTGCCCAGCAGCGCCTCCTTGGCGGTGCGAGCCGCCTGGATGGCCTGGGTCCACTGCGTGGCGGACAGGCGCCGGTTGCCGTTCGGGAAGAGCTTCTCCTCCACGCGTTTGGCGAGCGCGGCGTCCATGTTGTCGCCGCCGAGCATCAGGTGCTCGCCCACCGCGAGCCGCCGCAACATGGGTCCCTCGGGGGACACGCCCGCGTGCACCAGGGTGAAGTCCGTGGTGCCGCCGCCCACGTCCACCACCAGCACCAGCCGCACGCCCTCGAGCGACTTCGCCAGGTCCTTCCGGTGGCGCGCGGTGTAGTCGTAGAAGGCGGCCTGGGGTTCCTCCAGGAGGGTGAACTTCTCCAGGCCCGCCTTGCGCGCGGCGCTCACCGTGAGGGCGCGAGCCGCCTCGTCGAAGGAGGCGGGCACGGTGATGACCACCTCTTGCTGGCTGAGCGGCGCCTCCGGGTGGGCGTGGTTCCACGCGCGAGCCATGTGCGAGAGGAGCAGGGCGCTCGCCTCCACCGGAGACAGCTTCGCCACGTCCGCCGGAGCGCCCCACGGGAGGATGGGGGCCGAGCGATCCACACCCGGGTGGCACAACCAGCTCTTCGCGGACGTCACCACGCGGCCCGGCACCCGGGCGCCCTGCCACCGGGCGAGCTCGCCCACCACGTGCTGGCCGCTCTCGCCCCAGGGGAGTCGGAGCGAGCCGGTGGCGAGCTCATGGCCGGCGGGCACGTAGACGCACGAGGGCAGCAGCGACCGGGGACTCACCTCGCCCTGGCGTACCAGTTGGGGGACGGGGAAGTCCTCCACGGGAGCGGTGGGGCCCTTCGAGGGGTCCACCGAGGCGACGGCGCAGTGGGTGGTTCCGAGGTCGATGCCGACGATGTGCATAGGCGTGGGTGCGGCCCTACCTGGCCGCGGGGGCTCCTTCTACTCCTTCATGCGGACGTTGAGCTCCAGCTTCCACTTGCCGGGGCCCGCCTTTTCCAGGCAGCGCAGCTCCAGGGTGCCCACCTCGGTGACGGCGGCCTGGAGGTTGACGGGGGTCAGGTCGCCGAACGGGGTGGGTTTGCCCGGGAGGGTCGTCTCGATGGGGGCGAGCTCCTCGAGCTCATCGTTGCCCTCCACGTCCTCCACCATGGTGCCGACCTTGTCGTCGCGCCGCACGGACGAGGCGAAGAAGCGGAACTGGGTGGGCTCTCCCGTGACGAGGCCGAACTCCTGGGGAGGCACGTCCGCCTGGGTGCCCTCCTCCATGCCGAAGGGGGCCACGCACAGGGCCTTCACCGGGGGCTCCATGCCGGGCACCGCGGGCATCGCCGTCTCCACGCCCACGTAGTAGGCGCGCGCCGTGCCGCCGCGGATGCGCAGGCCGTGGCCCTGGCGCACCCATCCGTAATAGGCCCCGCCGCGTGCCACGGACAGGTCCAGGTCCGCGCCCTCGAGCTCCTGGGCCGGCTGGCCCCCGTCGGCGGCGAGCCACGAGTTGAGGACCTCCATCACCCGGGTCTTGAGGGGGCCCGCCTTGAAGACGCCGCCGTTGAAGAGCACGGCGGTGGGGTGGATGAAGGACTTGCCGCCCACGTCCACGGGCGAGTCCGGCGAGTTGGCCAGCGCCTGCGCCTGCCGGGTGAGGAAGGCGGCCAGGTGCTTGGTCACCGCGGGATCCTGCGCGTACGGCAGCGCCATCTGCGCGAGACCCGTGCGCCGGGCCATGCGCGGCATCTCAGAGACGGGGGAGGGTGGGAAGAAGCCATCGGTGAGGAGGCGGTCGAGCTCCTCGCGGGCCAGCTCCGTGCGCAGCGTGCCGCCGATGAGCGACGAGCCGCGGCCGGGAATCGCGATGGGGGCCTTGGCCAGGCTCGGGTCTCCGTACAGGGTCTCCTTGGCCATGCGGCTGCCGTAGGTGAGGGCGTTGAACTGCCAGGCGTCCAGCTTCTTGCCCTCGGCGGCGAGGCGCTGGTTGAGCGTGTGCGCCAGCGCCAGGTCCATGTTGTCGCCGCCCAGGAGGATGTGGTCGCCCACCGCCACGCGGGTGAGCTCCAGCTCTCCCGCCCTGTCCCTTACGGTGATGAGCGAGAAGTCGGCGGTGCCGCCGCCCACGTCCACCACGAGGATGACCTCGCCCACCTTCACCCGCTTGCGGAACGACTCGCCCTGGGCCTCCAGCCAGGCGTAGAGCGCCGCCTGGGGCTCCTCCAGGAGGATGATGTTCTCCAGGCCCGCGGCTTTCGCGGCCTCGAGCGTCAAGTCACGCGCGGCGGCGTCGAACGAGGCCGGGACGGTGACGATGACGTCCTGGGCGGCCATGGCGTTGGCGGCGTCTTCCTTCGTCCGGGCGAAGGTGTGGTCCCACGCCTCGCGCAGGTGGCGCAGGTAGCGGGTGGAGGCCTCCACCGGGGAGACGCGCTGCACCTCCTCGGGGGCCTGCCAGGGGAGCAGCGCGGCGCGCCGGTCCACGCCGGGGTGGCTCAACCAGCTCTTCGCCGAGGACACCAGGCGGGTGGGCACCTTGGCGCCGTGCGAGCGGGCGAACTCACCGGCGATGCTGGTGGCGTTCGGGTTCCACGGCAGCGCGAGGCTGCCCTGGGGGAACTCCTGGGCTCCCGGCAGGTAGAGGAACGAAGGCAGCAGCGTCCGGGCCTCCACGGTGCCTGGCGCCGTCAACTGCGGGATGGGCAGCATGGACTGCGCGGGGCCGCGGGGCTTTCCCTCCTCCAGGTTGAAGTAGGAGACCGCGGAGTGCGTGGTGCCGAGATCGATTCCAATCGCGTATCGGGCCATATGGGCTCAATCTGATGTCAGGGCAGCTCGACTTCAGCGGGTGCGACCACCCGGGGGTCCAGTGCCGGACTGGTGGACGGGAATTTCACGGCGGTGATGACCCAGCCGTGGTGCTTCAGCGAACCGCTATAAGGAGGCTGGCCGGCGACGTTGCCGGTGAGACGGATGCGCTGGGCGTCGAAGCCTGGTGGCACGTTCACCGCGTCGCCCTCGGCCTGGGGCAGCACGGGCTCCAGGGCCAGGTACTGGCGCACCACCTTGCGGCATCCCTCATGGACGATGCGGGCGGCGGCGCCCACGTCCGCATCCGGGAAGGCGGCCACGTCCTCCTGCAGGAAGTCGATGAACCGCCCCTCGCGCTGCAACATGGAGAGCAGCTGTAGAGCCGGGGCGTGCTCCTGTTCGGGGGTCAGCGGAGCGGGCGGCGGCGCGGCCTGGGGCTTCTGTTCCCCGGCCGTCAGCTCGGAGGGCGGGGCTCCCGCCGGCAGCTTGCCGGCCTTGTCGGCTTCCCGTACGGGCAGTACGGCCTGGGCGAAAGCCCCGTCGAACAGGATCCGCCAGAAGCACACGAACGCGAGCCAGAAGCGGGCGAAGAACGAGAGCGAAGGCTGGTCGGTCATCGGCCCCGGATAACAGACCGGGCGAGCTTTTCAATTCACTCGTGGGCCAAATGAAAAGGGCCTCACTGTTTCCAGTGAGGCCCTTTTCACTTCATGGTGGAGGTGGACGGGATCGAACCGACGACCTTCGCATTGCGAACGCGACGCTCTCCCAACTGAGCTACACCCCCGCACTCTTTTTGTCCCAACAACGGCCGGGCTTTTTTCCCGCCGCCGAAAGACGAACGGGCAATTACAGGACCCTATTCCAGGTGTCAAGCCGGGAATCTTCCGGGCTTCTTGTGCGATTGACGCGCAGCAACTCGGGGTGTCATAAGAACCCCCTCCTTACAGGCGCCTCCATTCGGAATGTCTACTCCCTCATCGAAGACGTTGAGCCCGGCCGAGCTTGCGAAGCTGGAGCACGCGTTCGCTTCCGACCCTTCCTCCGACGCTTACAAGCCCCTGGCCGAGGCCTACCTTGCTGCGGCCCGCTTCATGGAAGCGATGGTGGTCTGCAAGAAAGGGGTGAAGGCTCACCCTGATCGAGCGGAGCCTCGCCTCCTGCTCGCTCGCGTGTATCAGGAGCAGGGCAAGGACAAGAAGGCCCTGGAAGAGGTGCTCGGCGCCCTCCAGGTGCAGCCCACGGACAAGGCCTCGCTGCGCATGGCCGGCGTGCTGCAACTCAAGACCGGTGAGGCTGAGACCGGCAAGGCCAACCTCCTCAAGGCCCATGCGGCGGACCCCGCCGACCCCGAGACGCTCGCGGCGATGCAGCAGTACAAGGTGCAGCCGCCCCAGGCCGCCGCGCCCGCTCCGGCTCCTGCTCCTGTGGCCGCCGCGCCCGTCGCTCAGCCCGTGGCCGCCGCGCCCGAGCCCGCCGCTCCCGTGGCCGCTCCGGCTCCGGCCACCCGCAAGCCCCAGGTGGCCGCGGAGGACGAGGAGGACGAGGAGTCTCCTCGTCCCAAGGCCCGTACCGAGCAGCCCGTGCGCACCGCGGCCCGCCGTCCCCCGGTGGCCGTGCAGGAGGATGAGGACGTCGACGACGATGACGCGCCTCGCAAGCAGCGCAAGAGCGGCTCGGGCGCCAGCAAGTTCGTCACGCTCGGCCTGCTGATCGCGGTTCCCCTCGTCCTGGGTGGCTACGCCGTCCAGGGGCGCATGGCCGCTCAGCGCACCCGCGAAATCAAGAAGCAGCTCGAGGCCGCCACCGACCAGCTCAAGCACGACTCCTTCGACTCCTACAAGAAGGCGTGCGAGGCGGCCGACAAGGCGCTCAACGTGGATCCGGACTCCACCGCCGCGCACGGCTACCTGGCCTACGCGTACGCCATCCGCTGGGGTGAGCACGGCGGCGGCGACGACGCGCGCCACAAGGCCGAGGAGCACCTGGCCGCCGCCAAGAAGGGCAAGGAGATCAGCTCTCACCTGTACGCCGCCGAGGCCCTCATCAAGACGTACGGCGGCAAGGGCAAGGACGCGCTCACCGAGCTCGAGCAGCGGGTGAAGGACTTCGACGCGCAGGGCAAGCGCAGCTCGCTGCTGTACCTGACGCTCGGCCTCATCCAGATGAACGCGGGCGACCTGGAGCGCGGCAAGGACAACCTGGAGAAGGCCCAGGGCCTGTCTCCGGACGACCCGCGCATCTACGCCGCGCTCGGCGCCGTGTACCGCCGGCTCGGCCAGGATGGCACGGCCTGGAAGAACTACGACTTCGCGCTGCGCTACGAGAAGGACCACCCCGAGTCCCTGCTCGGCAAGTCCCTGCTGATGCTGGAGCAGGACTCGCCCAACTACGAGCTGGCCGCGCAGATGATCAAGAAGCTGCTGGAGGCCCAGCCGCCTCCGTCTCCGCGCCAGCTCGCGGCGGCGTACCTGGCCCGCTCGCTGCTCATCTCGCGCGTGTCCGCGGCCATGGCCACGTTCAAGCCCGAGGATCAGCCGAAGATCGTCGAGGCCACCGGCGTGCCCGCCGACAAGGACAAGGCCCGCCAGGAGATGGCCAAGGCCGAGGACACGGGCTTCACGCTGGACAAGCAGAGCCCCGAGCTGTCGCTCATCAAGGGCCGCCGGCTGCTGTCGGAGAACCAGTTCGATCAGGCCGCCGAGGAGATCCGCAAGGCCATCAAGATCGACGGCACGCGCGCCCAGTTCTACGTGGAGCTGGCCAAGGCCCTCATGGGCAAGCCGGGCGGTGAGAAGGAGGCCTCCGATGCGCTCGTCACCGCCATCAAGACGATGGGCGACAGCCCCAAGCTGCTCACCCTGCTGGGCAACGCCTACCGCCGCCAGAACAAGCTGGATGACGCGCTGGCCACCTACCAGCGCTCGGTGAAGGACGCCAACGCGAAGAACCCCGAGGCCCGTCTGGCCATCGGCACCATCTACCGCGAGCGCTCGGACTGGGCGAAGGCGCAGGACTCGCTGGAGAAGGCGGCCACCGAGTTCATTGGCCAGCCGGATCGGGCCGCCACCGCGCTGCTCGAGCTGGCGCGCGTCTACGAGGGCAAGGGCGACGCCGCCAAGGCCGACGAGACGTACCAGAAGGCGCTCAACGCCGATGAGAACTTCTCGCCGGCCTACTACCACTACGCGGCGTTCCTCTCGAAGGACAAGAAGCAGGCCGCCAAGGCCAAGGCGCTGGCGCAGGAGTACATCAAGCGCGAGCCCAAGGGCGAGTTCGTGGCCCAGGCCCAGGCGCTGTGAGCCGGGCTGCCGCTTGTGACAAGCGGTGCTGATGTTGACGGGCGCGGGGATGGCACGAATCCCGCGCCCGTTTGCTTGAAGTGGGGCTCTCCTGTGTGTAAGGGGAGGGGCGTTTTCTACCCCGGGCGGAGTTTGCTCCGCCTCCATCCGCGTCAGCAGTGAGCCTGTCGCGCCTTGGAGAGTTTCGAGTGAGCGCGCGTGCCGTGAGTGTGTCGAGCTTCGCTTCGGACCTGCTGTCCCTCACCAAGCCGAGGCTGTCGGGGCTGGTGATTGCCACCACCGCGGGAGGCATGTGGCTGGCGCCCGGTGAGCTGACGGTGACCCGCATCCTGGTGACGCTGCTGGCCACCACGGGCACGGTGGGCGCCGCCAACGCGCTCAACTGCTACTGGGAGCGGGACAGCGACCGCTTCATGGCGCGCACCCGCAACCGCCCGCTGCCCTCCAGGCGCATGGAGCCGGTGGTGGCGCTCGTGTTCGGGCTGGTGCTGGCGGCCGTGTCCCTGTCGGTGCTCGCCCTGGGCTCCAACCTGCTTACCGCGGGGCTGGGCCTGGTGGCGCTGCTCAGCTACGTGCTCGCGTATACCCCGCTCAAGGCGCGCACCTCGGCCGCCATGCTGGTGGGCGCGGTGCCCGGCGCGCTGCCTCCGCTCATGGGCTGGACGGCCGTCACCGGGCAGATCGACGCGGGCGGCTACGTCCTCTTCGCCATCCTCTTCCTGTGGCAGATCCCCCACTTCATCGCCATCGCCCTGTTCCGCAAGGACGAGTACGCGGCGGCCGGCCTCAAGTCCGTGCCGATCGAGCGCGGGGATGACTCCAGCCGCCTGCAGATCGTCCTGTACCTGGTGGCGTTGGTGCCCATGACGCTGCTTCCCTTCCAGCTGCGCATCGCCGGGGGCTGGTACCTGGCGGCCGCCGTGGTGCTGGGCCTGTCCTTCCTCGGGCTGGGAGCCGTCGGGCTCTTCCGGCAGCTGGGAAGGGTCTGGGCCCGCCAGACGTTCCTGTTCAGCCTGCTGTACCTGGCCGGCCTCTTCGCCGCGCTGATGCTCGACAGCGGGGGACACGGTTGATTCAAGGATGTCCACGGCCCTGACGGCCCTCCCTTCCGCGGCCCGCCGCGCTCCGGCTCCGCTGCTCCAGCTCGATGGGCTCACCCGCCGCTTCAAGCAGCGCGTGGCGCTCGATGGCCTGAGCCTCTCGGTGGGCAGTGGTGAGATTGTCGGTCTGCTCGGCCCCAACGGGGCGGGCAAGTCCACCACCTTCCAGCTGCTCGCCGGCCTGCTCGCTCCGGACGCCGGGCGCGTGCTGTTCGAGGGGCGGCCCCTGTCGCTCCACGATCCGGCCCTGCGCCGCCACCTGGGCATCATCTTCCAGCGCAGCAGCCTGGATGACCTGATGAGCGCGCGGGAGAACCTGCGGCTCGGCGCCCGGTTGTACGGACTGACGGGCACGCGGGCCCAGGAGCGCGTGGAGCGGATGCTCCAGCTCATCGGCCTCCAGGAGCGCGGCGATGAGCGCGTCTCCACCTGGTCCGGCGGCATGCGCCGGCGGCTGGAGCTGGCGCGCGCCCTGGTGCACCAGCCGCGCATCGTTCTCATGGACGAGCCCACGCAGGGGCTCGACGAGGCCTCCTTCCGCTCCTTCTGGGGGCGCCTGCGGGCCCTGCGCGACGCCGAGGGCCTCACCGTGCTGCTCACCACCCACCGCGCCGACGAGGCGGAGATGTGCGATCGGCTCGCGGTGCTGGACTCGGGCCGGTTGGTGGCCACCGACACGCCGGTGGCCCTGGCCTCGCGAGTGGGAGGGGACATCCTCACCCTGGAGGCCCGTGAGCCCGAGTCCCTCGCGGCCGAGCTGCGCGAGCGGCTGGGTCTGGAGGCGCGCGTGGTGGAGGGCCGGGTTCAGGTGGAGGTGGATCAGGGGCATGCGCTGGTGCCCCGTCTGGTGGAGGCCTTCCCGGCCGGCCGGTTCGCCTCGGTGTCCCTGCGCCGTCCCACGCTCGCGGATGTGTTTCTTCAGCTCACCGGCCGCGTTCTTGGCGCGGATCAGCCCACCGCCGAGCCCGCCCCCAGGAGGCGCCGTCGATGAACCTCCCCGCCACCGTTGCTCCTGACTCCTCTCTCGAGCCCGCGGACACCCGTGCGTCCCCGGAGAAGGAGCGGGTGCCAGGCACGCTCGCGCTTCAGTGGGCCACCGTGCGCGTGTTGCTCGCGCGTGACGTGGTGCGCTTCTTCCGTCAGCCCAGCCGGATTGTCGGCGCGCTCGCCCAGCCCATTCTCTTCTGGTTCGTCATCGGCGCGGGTTTCGCCGGCTCCTTCCGCGTCGAGGGTGCGCAGGGGATGGACTACCAGCGCTTCTCCTTCCCCGGCGTCGTCACCATGGTGGTGCTCTTCAGCGCCATCTTCGCCACCATCTCCGTCATCGAGGACCGGCGCGAGGGCTTCCTCCAGTCGGTGCTGGCCGGGCCGGGCTCGCGCCTGTCCGTCGTGTTGGGCAAGGCGCTGGGTTCCTCGGTCATCGCGCTGCTCCAGGCCTCGCTCTTCCTGCTGTTCGCCCCGCTGGCCGGAGTGAAGGCCGCCACCCTGGACGTGCCCCTGCTGGTGTCGGTGATGCTGCTGTCCGCCCTGGCCCTCACCGGGATGGGCATTGCCCTCGCATGGTGGGTGCGCTCCACCGCCGGCTACCACGCGGTGATGAGCATCGTCCTGCTGCCCATGTGGGTGCTCTCCGGCGCCATGTTCCCCCTCAAGGGCGCCGGGCCCCTGCTGGCCTGGGTGATGCGCCTCAACCCCATGCGCTTCTCCGTGGAGGGCATCCGCCGCGCGCTCTATGGCGCCGAGGCCTCGCTCGCCGTGGGGACCTCCTCCTCGGGCGCGGGACTCGAGGTGCCGGTGCTCATCGCCTTCGCCGCCGTCTTCCTGGGGCTCGCCGCCTTCAGTGTCAGCCGCCGGGAATAACCTGAAAGACGGTTCTTACATTGACCTCCGGGTCCTCTCTTCGTACGACTGGAGGACGCGTGACATCTGGCCGCCCGCGCCCGACCCAACGAGCACTGGCGGTACGAGGGAGTATTCACCATGAAGCTGCGTACGCTGAGCGTCGCGGTGCTCGGAGCCGTGGGGCTCGCCGCCCTGCCGGCCTGCAAGAAGGACGAGGCCTCTCCGTCTCCGGCCCCTGTTTCCCGGACCCCCGTGCAGGACAAGGCCGCGCCGATGGCCGAGGCTCCCGCGGCGGCGCCTGCTCCCCAGCCCCTCACGGGCGGAGGCACCGTCCGGGGCACCGTCACCTTCAAGGGCGTGGCGCCCACGCCGGCCGCCATCGCGCCCAGTGATGATCCCGCCTGCCAGGGCATGGCGCTGGCGGACCCGTCCCTCCAGGTGAAGGACGGCAAGGTGGAGAACGTCCTCGTGCGTGTGCGCGGCCTGATGCCCCGCGCGCAATCGGCCCAGCCCGCCGTCATTGATCAGAGCAAGTGCATGTACACCCCGCGAGTGCAGGGCGTTGCCGCCGGCCAGCCCGTCCTCATCAAGAACAGCGATGGGACGCTGCACAACGCGCGTGCGCTCGCCGGGACGAAGTCCATCTTCAACGTGGCCCAGCCTCCCAATGGCAAGGCCGTGCAGCGCTCCCTGCCCGGTGATGCCGAGGTGGTCCGCCTCAAGTGCGACATCCACCCGTGGATGACCGCCTGGGTGGTGGTGAACCCGAACCCGTTCTTCGCCACCTCCGGCGCGGATGGGGCCTTCTCCATCGAGCACCTGCCCGCTGGCACGTACACGCTCGAGGCGTGGCACGAGCGGCTCGGGACGCGCACGGCCGAGGTGACCGTCAAGGAGGGGGAGACCACCTCCGCCTCCTTCGAGTTCTCCGCCGAGGACGCCAAGGGCTCCGCCGCGGGCAACGTGAAGTAGAGTCCCGAGGGGCGTGGAACTCGTCCCCTCCAGCGATGCGCGGCACTCCGTTGCCCGGGTGGGCTGGTTCTACCTGCGCGCCCTAGGGATTGTCTTCGTCCTCGCCTTCGCCTCCCTCCTGCCCCAGCTCTCCGCGCTGCTGGGGCCCCAGGGTCTCAGTCCCGCCGTCGAGCTGCTCGACTACGTGCGCCAGGTGCTGCCGGGTCCCGAGCGCTACCTCCGCCTGCCCACGCTGCTGTGGGCGTTGGGGGCGGGGGAGGGGGCCCTGCGCGGCGTCGGGTTCGCGGGCCTCGCCTGTGGCGTGCTGCTCGCCGCGAATGTGGCTCCGCGGTTCGCCCTCGTCGGTGCCTGGGCCTGCTACCTCTCGCTCACCAACGTGAGCGGTGTGTTCCTCGGCTACCAGTGGGATGCGCTGCTGCTCGAGGCCGCGCTCGTCTCGCTGCCGCTCACCCCGGGTCACCTGCTGCCTCCGGGTGTCTCCCCTGCGCCTCCCCGGGGCGCCATCCTCCTGCCCCGCCTCCTGCTCTTCCGGCTGATGGTCATGTCCGGCCTGGTGAAGCTCGCCAGCGGAGACCCCACGTGGCGGGACTTCACCGCGCTCCAGTACCACTACGGGTCGCAGCCCCTGCCCAACCCCATCGCCTGGTTCGCCCACCTCCTGCCGCCGATCCTCCAGCGCACCAGCGTCGGGGTGATGTTCGTCATCGAGCTGGTGTTTCCCTTCCTCCTCTTCGGACCCCGGCGTGCGCGGCTCGCAGCGGCGTTCATGATCGCCCTGTTGCAGTTCGGCATCCTCGCCACGGGCAACTACGGCTTCTTCAACCTGCTCACGCTCGTGCTCTGCCTCTCCGCGCTCGATGATGGGGTGCTCGCGCGTTGGCGCATCGGTGGCCCGCCTCCCGTTGCCCCGGTCCTGCCTCGCCGCCGGCCCCGGTTGGGCGCGGTGGCCCTCGTGCTCTTCGGCGGGGCCTATGCCGTTCTCGGGTTCTCGCAGGACTTCCAGCGCCTCTCCCGACGCCCGCTGCCGGGAGTGCTCGAAAAGGTGGAGGAGGTCATCGCTGGCTTCCGGAGCATCAACACCTATGGCCTGTTCGCGGTGATGACCACCGAGCGGCGGGAGATCGTCCTCGAGGGCAGTGCCGACGGTCAGACGTGGAAGGAGTACCTCTTGCCGTACCGCCCGGGCCGCGTGGACGAGGCCCCGCACTTCGTCGCTCCGCATCAGCCCCGGCTGGACTGGCAGATGTGGTTCGCCGCGCTCTCCTCGTGCGAGGACAACCCGTGGCTCCTCCGCCTCCAGGAGGAGCTGCTGCGGGGCGAGCCCACTGTGCGGCGCCTCTTCACGGAGGACCCCTTCCCGGATGCGCCGCCCCGCTTCGTGCGCACGCGGCTCTTCGACTACCGCTTCACGGACTGGGACACGTGGCGTGCCACGGGCCACTGGTGGACGCGCACGGAGCTGGGGCCGTACTGCCCGCCTCTCACGCTCGAGAACGGTCAGCTGCGGGCGGTGCCTTGAGCGGGAGGGGGCCCTCGCGTCGCAGGGTGAAGCCCACCCGGGCGCCTCCTCCCGGACGGTTCTCCGCGAAGGTCTCCCCGTCGTGGGCCCGGGCAATCCGCTGCACCAGCGCGAGCCCCAGCCCCAGCGAGCCCGCCTCGCGTGCCTCTCCGCCCCGGTCCTTCCGGTAGAAGGGCTCGAAGACGCGTGTCTCCTCTCCCGGGAGCAGTCCCGGGCCCCGGTCGTCCACGCAGAAGGCGAGCTGCCCCTCTCGCTCGAGCAGCCGCAGCGCCTCCACCCCCTGGCCGTGCTTGCGCGCGTTGTCCAGCAGGTTGACCAGCGCGCGCCCCAGCAGCGTGGCGTCTCCCACCAGCTTCGCCTCGGGCACCTCCACCGAGAGGACTTCCGCCGGAATCCCCGTGCGCTCCAGCGCCCGCGCCGCCAGGTCCTTCCCGTCCAGCTCGCGGGGCGTCACCTGCCCGAAGTCCAGCCGGGAGCTCGCCAGCAGCTCGCCCACGAGGGCGTCCAGCTCCACCACCTCGCGCTCCATCTGGTCCGCCGTCTGCTCCGAGCCTCCGGCGTCGCGCATCAGCTCCACGAGGACGCGCAGGTGCGCCAGCGGCGTGCGCAGCTCGTGTGACACCGCGGCCAGCAGCTCGCGCTGGTCCGCCATCTGCCGTTCGATGCGCGCGGCCATCTCGTTGAAGGCGTCGGCCACCACGGACATCTCTCCGGTGGCATGCCGGCCCAGGTGCACGCGCGTCTCCAGCTTGCCCTCGCCCAGCTCCTTCGCGGCCCGCATCAACGTGTCCAGGGGACGTGACAGCCGCCGGGCGAGCCACCCCGCGGCCATCCACAGGGAGGCTCCGGCCAGCATCAGCATGATCGGCACGCGCCAGGGCTGCCGGGGCCGGGTGTGCCCGTAGCAGGCCAGCGCCGTGCCGAGCCTCCGCCCCTCGCGCTCCACGGGCACGGGGAGCTGCGCGTGGGGAGGGCAGGGCTCGCCGGTGCGCAGCAGCAGCACCCCGGAAGCGTCCTGCAGCTCCACGTCGATGTTCAGGTCCCTGGACACCGCGCGTGCGAGCTCCTCCCTGCGCACGGGGTCGTCCCACACCTCGGCGAGCCGGTTGCCGGCGAAGGTGCGTACGCGCTCCACCTCCTGGTGCCAGGGGGCGCCGCCCATGAGGTTCATCACCATGCCCACCACCACTCCGGTGATGAGGATGGACACGCCGAACCAGAGGAAGAGCCTGCGGTGCAGCTTCGCGCGGATGAACCACCCCAGCCGGCTCATGCGCCATCCCGGGTGCCAGCCGCGGTGCCTTCCCCACGGGTGGGGGTGCTCGCCCCAGGGGTGTTGGTGGTGCTCGCCCCAGGGGTGCTGGTGGTGCTCTCCCCAGGGGGGGCGGTGGCCTGGAGGACCTCGCCAATTCCGTCGTCTCATGGGCCCTCTTTGGAGAAGAGGTAGCCCACTCCGCGCACCGTCTTGATGAGGCGCGAGCCCTCATCGCCCAGCTTCTGCCGCAGGTGGGAGATGTGCACGTCCACGGTGCGCTCGCCCACCACAGTGTCACTGCGGCCGGCCTCGCCGAGCAGCGCGTCGCGGGGAATGACGCGCCCGGCGCGCCGCACCAGCGCCACCAGCAAGTCAAACTCGAGCCCGGTGAGCTCCACCAGCTTGCCGCCGGTGCGCACCTCGCGGGCCGACACGTCGATGGAGACGCCGCTGGCCTCCAGCTTCTCGGCCACGGCGGTGGGCTGGGCGCGCCGCAGTACGGCCCTCAAGCGCGCGAGCAGCTCGCGAGGGCTGAAGGGCTTGGCCAGGTAGTCATCCGCGCCGAGCTCGAGCCCCACGACGCGGTCGGTCTCGTCGCCTCGGGCGGTGAGCATGATGACGGGGAGGGTGCTCTTGGAGCGGATGCGCCGGCACACTTCCAACCCGTCCATGCCCGGCATCATCACGTCCAGCAGGACGGCGTCATAGGCGCTGGCCTCCAGCGCGGCCAGGCCGCGTCCTCCATCGGGTGCATGGGTGACGGTGATGCCGTTCTGCCCGAGGTACTGCGCGAGCAGCTCGTACATCCGGGTGTCATCGTCGATGAGGAGGACGCGGGTGGCCATGGGAGGACATCGACTCTAACGCGGGCCGGGGGTGGCTGGCGTGTCGGGGGTGGGCGCCTGGGCCTGCTGGGCGGGGGGCGCGGGAGGCGCCTCGGCGGGGCGCGGGGCCTGTGGGGTCTGGGGCGGGGCCCAGGGAGCGGTGCTGGGACCCGGGTTGCCGTATCCGTAGGACTGCTCGTGGCGGCAGAACCCGCCAGGACCGTAATGGTGCCAGCGGTAGAGGCTGGCGAAGCCGGAGGCGTAGCCCGCGAAGGTACCCACGGCCAGCAGGAAGATGAGGGCGCGGCGGCGCATCATGGTGTGTTCCTTTCCTTGTCCAGGGCTTCAGGGTGGCTCAGCAGGCCCGGGCGCCGCGCCAACCGCCGCCGCAGCGGCCCCCGTGGTGGCCGTAGCCGCGGTAGCCGTAGCCCTCCCGGAAGCCATGGCCCCAGCCGTGCTCGAGCAGGTCCGCCAGCTCGCGCCGCTGCTTGGGGTCCAACGCCTCGTGGATCTTCGACAGCGAGACGTGGAGCGTGCGGCGCAGATTGGCGATGAGCTCGTCGTGCCGGGCATCCAACTCGGTGAGGGAGGCCGGGTCGAACGCCTCGCCGCGCAGCGAGCGGGCGATGGAGGCGCGGGTGGCGCTCAGCTCGTCGCGCATCTTCTCGAAGGCCTCGGTGAGCTCATCCGCGGCCTGGATGATGACCTTCTCCTGGCCGGGCGAGGTGTCCAGACGCTCGAACAGCCAGCGCATCCGGCCGCGCGAGCTCCAGCGGCCGCCGGGGCCGCCGTGGCGGTGGTGGTGCCAGTGGCCGCGGCGCAGGTTGTAGATGAGGCCGGCGAGGCAGGCGGAACCAAAGACGAATCCAAACATGGTGCTGCTCCTTCCGTGAGCGGCCGGGCAGTCAGGAGCCCGGCATCCATCGGTTGGTGCAGAAGGTACGGGGGGGGTGTGAAGCGCGCGCCCAGTACATATGAAGAAGTGTGAAGGTCCCACCCGAGGAATGGGGGAGGTGCAGGGACCGTTACCTCTCCCAGGCACCCCGAGGTTCGGGGTGTCTGTCTGGTCGTCCGTAGCAGCAGAACGCAGAAAGCAGGGAAGTGCATGGCAACTGGTACCGTGAAGTGGTTCAACGACGCGAAGGGCTTTGGCTTCATCGCGCCGGATGCGGGTGGCGAGGATGTCTTCTGCCACCACTCCGCCATCAACATGGATGGCTTCCGCTCCCTGGCCGAGGGCCAGAAGGTGGAGTACGAGGTGACGCGTGGCCCCAAGGGCCTGCAGGCGCAGAACGTGCGCCCAGCCAGCTAGCCCCGGAGCCGCGGCCTCAGGGCCGTAGCGCTCTCGCGCCCGCTCTTCCCTTCGAGGGGGGAGCGGGCGTGTCATTGCGGGGCCTGTTGTTCCCGCCGCTCCTTACCTTGTCCGGCAAAGGACAACGCGACGCCAGCGTCCGCGGAGGAGACGAGATGGGCGACACCAGCGTGAAGAAGGTCGACTCCCACTTCTCGCCCAAGGGTGAGATGGGGCAGAAGTACCTGGCAGGAGGCATCCGGGTCTCCATGCGCTTGTGGGAGAACGAGCAGCCGGCCGAGCCGTTGCCCCCCACCGTGCGCGACTACGAGACGGTCGGCTACGTCATCAAGGGCCGCGCGGAGCTGCACCTGGAAGGACAGGTGCTGGTGCTCAACGCGGGGGACTCCTGGCTCGTGCCGAGGGGCGCCAGCCACACGTACAAGATTCTCGAGCCCTTCACCGCGGTGGAGGCCACCAGCCCGCCGGCGGCCGTGCACGGGCGGGACGAGAAGAACCGCGAGCAGGCGAAGGCCTGAAGCACAGGCGCGGGGGCATGGGTGCTCGGGGCCGACTCCCGAGCCCCTGCCCGGGCCTCACTTTACGCACACGCACTCGAAGTCCTGTTGCTTGATCCGGGCGCAGTCCTTCGGGACGAACCACTCGCGGGAGAAGCCCTTCCCGGAGGGGGTGAGCCGGAGGACGAAGTGGCGCATGCCGACCCAGAGCGTGCCATGGGAGTCCGCCGTCATGCTGTTGGGGTAGAGGATTGCGGTGGGCAGCGGCTGGAGGACGGACACCTGACGATCCCGGCCGATGCGCGTGAGCGAGTCGGCGGTCACCACGTAGAGCGCCTCCGGGGTGGACACGAACGCTTGGGGACCCGCATCCAGCATCTTCGTCTCGGAGACGGTCCACTGCCGTTGTGCGTCCTGCACGAGCCAGCGAGCGGCGCCCCGTCGCATGCCCAGGTGATTCAACCCATGGAGCGAGAGCACCTCACCGGGCCCGAGCTGCACCAGTCCGTTCACGTTCTCATTCGCGAGCTGCCGCCACGTCTTGCCGTCCGACGAGAACCAGAAGAGGCCACCACCCCACTCGCCCGCGTCGGATCCCACGAGGAATCCGTCCGGCACCGCAAGCACGTGCCTCGTCCCGCCGACGTGGAGCTCCTTGGGAAGCGCGAAGGGGAGCCGTGCACCCGTGTCGTGCTCCGGATCGGGCTCCGGCTCGACGCGGACCCCGTTCTTGTCCGAGGACACCCGCCACGCGAGTCTCGAGTGGTTGGCACAGCCCACCTGCTCCTCAGACGGTTCGGGAACGAGGATCCACCCATCGGGGACGGTCGCGGCGAGGACGGAGCTCAATGCGAGGGCGAGCCACATGGGGCGACGCTACCACGCGTGTCACCGTAGCCATGAGAGTGCGGGGGATGGGGAGTGGGCCCTCCTGGATTCGACCCGGGGACCAATTTCGACTGGCGATGATGCGCCGGTGGTGCGGAGCATGGTGCGGCCGGTGGGCCCGCCGATGCTCACGGTGCGCGAGGTGGCTGAAGAGCTGGCCGTCTGCCGGGCCAGGGTCTACGCGCTCCTCGAACGTGGGGAACTGGAACGGGTGTGGGTCGGGCGCTCCATCCGCACCCCGGCCGCTTCACTTGAGGCTCTCCTCGCCCGGGGGCGGCGCTGATGTTTGGCCAGTGGTTCCCTGTTCCCCCCCGGAACCATCCAAGTTGTTATTTTCCGAGGCGTGAGGTGCATCCAACTCGCGTAAGGCGGCCTCCAACCAAGCCACCTGCTGCTGTTGGAGTTCGTCCGGCACTGAATCCGCGCGTAGCGTTGCAAGAGCCTCTTCCAGTCGACGCCGCTTGGCTGTGGCCGTCTTCAGGGATGCTGCCTTCTCCAGTGCGGCAGTCACTTCGATAAGCGAGGCCTCGGCCAACAGTTCCTGCCGCGCCTCCTCTGTTGTGAGCTTATCGAGCACGGCTTTGAGCGCGGCTCTGCGTCCGGCGGGGCCCTTGGCCATCCACATCCGTTCCACTGCGCTGGAAACCAACTCCGCATCAGACGGTGGTGGCGGTGACGCGGCCGGCGCCTGTCCCGGACGGGCGAGTCTCAGCCGGACACCAAAGCTGCCCTTCCCCCGTGCGCCGCGATCCCAACCACCGACGATAACCGCCGAGCATGTTGCCACCTCACCACGCGCCTCCATCTCCTTCAACAAGGGCTGGAAGACCGGCGCGTCCTCGCGCGACAGGTAGCCCACCTGTCGGCCCTCAATGAGAACGACCACCGCATTCGTGTCGTACCGGTTATCCGGCTCACGCTTCAGCGTGGCCACCACGTCCACTCGCACACTCTCGTCAGAGCGCCCACCAGCGAGTCGCTCCAAGGCTGGCTGATAGTGCGACTCGCCCACCACATGGACGGTGCTACCCCTGGGGAGCAGGACGGTCCTCGTGATTGGTGAGAGGGAGGTTGCAGTTGGCTCCCTGTCCCCGGTTGCGGTCGGCGCCGTTTTCCCGGACGGCCGGCGCAGGGAGGACACCACCAGCACTGTTAGAAGCGCGAGAGTGGCAAGAACACACAGCCCAACCATTCAGTAAGCCCCTATTCTCGCCCCCTGCTTCCATGGTGCGAACACGTGCACACTGTAGCGGTTGGGCCCAATGAGGAGCCAGGCTGGGTTTGGGCTTGCCCCAGTTACGTGGCTCTCCCGCAGTTTGTGTGAATCCTGGGCCTATGCGGATGGCCGCACGAATGAGGCTCACCTGCTCGCCGCCGCTGAATCACACGAAGTGCGGGGGAGTCACAAAATCGGGGCAGGCTCACACCTCGGTGTTGACGACATGCGCGCGGGCCTGGAGCAGCTCAGTTTCCAACCGACCGAGGAGCTCCCTTGCCGAGGTGCTCCCGCTGACGGTGGGCGGCCCGCATGGTGCGCCGGTGGTGCGGAGTTCGGAGGGGGCGGGAATTCGCTCCCACGCCTCGGATAAGAATCCCGAGGCGTGGGGCGTGGGAAGGGAAGTGGGCCCTCCTGGATTCGAACCAGGGACCAATCGGTTATGAGCCGACAGCTCTAACCGCTGAGCTAAGGGCCCTCGAACCACGCACGCACGGCGCCGAGGCACTGTACTGACTGGGGAAGTATCGCGCACCCCGCGCTCGCGCAAGAGGGTGTTCCGCGAGGGTGCTCAGAGCCTCACGCGCCAGGAGGTACCATCGCCCTTCAAGGGGACTCCTTCGGCCTTCAGCCGCCGGGCCTGCTCCACCGCTATCCCCGGCGCGAGCGTCCCGTCCGAGCGGATGACACGCCACCAGGGCACGTTCTGCAGCGTCTTCAGCTCCCGCCCCACGCCACGTGCCGCGCCTGGCCGCCCCGCGTAGAGGGCCACCTGCGCGTACGAGCGCACCTCGCCCCGGGGGATGGCGCGCACCGCGCGGCGCACGGCCTCGGGGAAGGGGAGGGGTTTGTCCGGGCCCGGCTTCGTTGCCGCCTTGCGCGCTGTCTTCCGCTTCACCGGCATGGGAGCTCCACCTGGGAAATGAAAAAGCCCCCGGTCCACGAGGGGAGCGGGGGCTTCTTCTTACGTCACCTGCCCAGGCTCGGGGAGCGACGCATGGGGGCGGGTACCCGCTTCCCGACCCTCTTGGGGAGGGACGGGGAGGGCAGGGGCGCTCAGCTCTCCACGAAGGAGCGCAGGCGCTTGGAGCGGCTCGGGTGGCGCAGCTTGCGCAGCGCCTTGGCCTCGATCTGCCGGATGCGCTCGCGCGTCACCTCGAAGTCCTGGCCCACCTCTTCCAGGGTGTGGTCGCTCTTCTCGCCGATGCCGAAGCGCATGCGCAGCACCTTCTCCTCGCGCGGCGTGAGCGTGGCGAGCACCTTCCGGGTCTGCTCGGCCAGGTTCATGTTGATGACCGCGTCGGAAGGCGACACGAGGCTCTTGTCCTCGATGAAGTCGCCCAGGTGGCTGTCCTCTTCCTCGCCAATGGGCGTCTCCAGGGAGATGGGCTCCTTGGCGATCTTCAGCACCTTGCGCACCTTGTCGAGCGGCAGCTCCATCTTCTCCGCGATCTCCTCGGGCGTCGGCTCGCGGCCGATCTCCTGCACGAGGTAGCGGCTGGTGCGGATGAGCTTGTTGATCGTCTCGATCATGTGCACCGGGATGCGGATGGTGCGGGCCTGGTCCGCGATGGCGCGCGTAATCGCCTGGCGGATCCACCACGTGGCGTACGTCGAGAACTTGTAGCCGCGCTTGTACTCGAACTTGTCCACGGCCTTCATCAGGCCGATGTTGCCCTCCTGGATGAGGTCCAGGAACTGCAGGCCGCGGTTGGTGTACTTCTTGGCGATGGAGACCACGAGGCGCAGGTTGGCCTCGACCAGCTCCGTCTTGGCGCGCTCGGCGCGGCGCTCACCCAGGCGGATGGCCTCGTAGTTGCGGCGCAGCTCGTCCACCTCGAGGTTGGCCTCCTCCTCCACGCGCTTGATGTTGCGCGTGGCGGTGCGCACGTCGCGCTCCAGCACCTCGAGCTGCTCGGAGGTGATGTTGAGCTTGCGCTGCGCCTTCTTGAGGGCCTCGGGGTCCTCCTTGGCCTCGCGCAGCAGCTCGCGCAGCGAGTCCATGGGGACGCCGTAGCGGCGCTCGATCTCGCGCAGCTCCGCCTCCGCCTTCTCCACGCGCTCGATGAGCCCCTTGAGGTTGGCGACGATGCGGTCCACCTGCTTCTTGTTGAGCCGCATCTCCTCCAGGACCTCCATCATCTTGGTCCGGAGATCCTTCACCTCCTGCTTGAGCTCCTTCTTCTTCACCTCGGTGAGCTTCTTCTTGCCGCCGAGCTCCGAGTCGAAGACCTCGCAGTCCTTGGCGAACTTGCGGATGCGCTCGATCTGCTTGTTGATCTGCTCAATCTTGTTGAGCTCGCTCTGGGCGAGCTGCTGCGGCTGGGCCTCGCCCTCGGCGCCCTCTTCGGCGACCTCGACCTCGGCCTCCTCGCCCTCGCCCTGGGCCTCCTCGGGCGCGTCCTTGATGACGTCGCGCACGCGCAGCTTGCCCGTCTTGAGCTTGTTGCCGATGTCGAGGATTTCGACCATGGCCACGCGGCAGGCCAGCAGCGCGCGCAGCACTTCCTTCTCGCCTTCCTCGATGCGCTTGGCGATCTCCACCTCGCCCTCGCGGGTGAGGAGGCTCACGCTGCCCATCTTGCGCAGGTACAGGCGGACAGGGTCGTTGGACTTGCCACCCGGCTCGTCGTCCTCGTCCTTCTCGTCCTCGTCGGCCTCGGCGCGCTCTTCCTCCACCGCGACCGTGGGCTTGATCTCCGTGCTCTGGGCGGCCTTCTGCGCGTCGACGATCTCGATGTCGTTGTCGCCGAACATGCTCATCACGTCGTCGATCTGATCCGACGACACGATGTCCGCGGGCAGGGCGTCATTGACCTCGTCGTAGGTGAGGAAGCCCTTCTCGCGACCAGCGGCCAGGAGGTCCTTGACCTCCTTGCGGTCTGCGATGGGCTCCTCGTCCACCTCGTCCTCGACGGCGTCGGGATCGACCTCGACGGCGGCGGCCGCCTCTTCCGCGGCCTCCTCGGGATCGACGTCGCCGTCATTCACCTGCGTGACGGCCTTGCGCTTCTTGAGCGTCTCGGTGGCCTTCTCCGCGGCGGCGGCCTTCTCGCTCTTGTCCGCCTTCTTCGCGGGAGCGGCGGCGCTGGCCTCGGCGCTGTCCGTACCCTGGGCCGAGGCGTCCTCCGGAGACTTCTTCTTCTTCCGGATCTCCGGGGCCACCTTCTTCTTGGGCTTGACGGCCACCTTCGAGGAGGGCTTCTGCGTCGGCATTCGGGTACTTCTCCTTAGAAAAACAGGGGCTTGGCCTGGAGCGAGCCGGCCGATCTATCGCAAAGATGAGGATTCTTACAAACGCGAACTCAAACCGGTTGCATCGGTGCCTTTGTTCCCGGAGGAGGCGGGCGTATCTCCTCCTCCACGCGTTTCTTCAATGCGAGCAATTCGATCCGCTGTGCGAGCAGGCGCCGGGTGTCGTCCGAAAGGTCGATGGCCCCCGCCGTCTGACTGGTGGTCCGCTTGATGTAGTCTAGCTGCTGGTTGATGCGGCGCAGCATGATCGCGCGGCACAGTTGCAGGAAGTAGTGCTCGAGAGCGGAGCCTTGCTGGTCGGCAAGCTGGCGCCAGGCGGCCTCGATGGCGCGTTTGACGGTGTCGTGGGCCTCGAAGAGGGCGTCCTCGGCGCCATGGCCGGCGGTGGCGTGGGCCAGGGCCAGGCGCAGGCCGGGGTGGGACAGCTCGTCACAGACGCGGAAGGAGTCACGGGCCACCAGCCGGGGCTCGCGCAGGGCGGCGGCCACGTACAGGGCCTCCAGGGCGTCCGGAGGCTTCACCGGCGGGCCCTGGCGGGGCGCGGGGGCTCCCTGGGGGGCCGCTCCCCGGCCGGGCGGCTGACCGGGCCGGCCTTGAGGGGAGACCTGTCCCGGCTTGGGCACGGGATTGACGGGCGGGGGTGCCTTGCTGCGCAGCGAGGCCTCCAGCTCAGCCGCGGGCAGGCCGCACCAGGCGCTCAGGGCGGCGAAGAAGGCCGAGCGCACCAGTCCCACGGGGAGCTGCGCCGACACGGGCTTGAGCCGCTCCAGCGCGGCCATCTTCTCCTCGAAGCTGGCCTCCTTCCCCTGGGGGAGGATGGTGGAGAAGACGTGGTTGGTGAGGGGGCGGGCCTCGGTGAGCAGTTGCTCCAGGCCCGCGGCGCCGGCGCGGCGGATGAAGGTGTCCGGGTCGTCGCCCTGGGGCAGCAGGGCCACCTTGGCGGCCGCTCCCGCAGCGAGCAGGGGGCCGGCCAGGCGCTCCACGGCGGCGAGACCCGCCTGGTCTCCGTCCAGCAGGAGGAAGAGCTCGCGGGCCTCGGCGCGGCCGAGCACCTTGAGGTGGCCCGGGGTGAGGGCGGTGGAGCAGAGCGCCACCGCGTGCTTCACCCCCTCCTGGTGCAGCGCGATGCAGTCGAAGTAGCCCTCGACGAGGACGGCGGACTTGCGGCGGCGGATCTCATCGCGCGCCTGGTCCATGCCGAAGAGCGTCTCGCTCTTGTTGTAGAGCCGGGACTCGCGCGAGTTGAGGTACTTGGGGCCCTCTTCCGCGTCCACGAGCCGGGCGCCGAAGGCGATGGGGCGGCCCTCGGGGGCGCGGATGGGGATGATGAGGCGGCTGCGGAAGAAGTCGAAGTAGCCGTCACCCTTCTGGCGCTTGGAGACGAGGCCCGCGTTGAGGCCCCACTCCACCATCCCCAGTTTGGTGAGCCGGTCCGCCAGCGAGGTCCACGCGGCGGGGGCCCAGCCCAGCCCGAAGGCCTTGGCGGTCTCCTCGGAGATGCCGCGGCTGGCGAGGTAGGCGCGGGCGCGGCGTCCCTCCTCCTCCCACAGCAGGGCGCGGAAGTGCTCGGCCGCCTGGTCGGTCACTTCCTTGAGCTGCTGCCGCTCCCGGGCGCCGGGGTCCTGCGCCGCCTCCAGGTCCACCCCCACCTCGCGGGCCAGGTCCCGGACCGCGTCGATGAACGTCTTGCCCAGGTAGCGCTGGACGAAGGACACGGCGTCGCCGCTGGCCCGGCATCCATGGCAGAAATAGAAGCGCTTCTCGGGGACGACGTAGAAGGAGGGGGTCTTCTCCTGGTGGAACGGGCAGCGGCCCTTGAACTCACGCCCGGCCTTCTTGAGCTCCACGTAGCGAGAGACGAGCCCCACCAGGTCCACCCGCTCGAGGACTTCCTGGATTTTGTGCTCGGGGATCACGACCGCCACCCCCTCGGACCGGAATGGGCAGACCCCCAT
This sequence comes from Vitiosangium sp. GDMCC 1.1324, assembly GCF_003044305.1. GTDB lineage: Bacteria > Myxococcota > Myxococcia > Myxococcales > Myxococcaceae > Archangium. Next base: position 48,740 of record NZ_PZOX01000016.1, read on the forward strand.
GGTCCGCGCTCCGACACCGGCGGACGAGTATGGGTCGCGCCCCTGACACGTGAGGCGCTCCCGGGTGGGGGAGGGCCGATGTAGGTCCGGCTCAGGTCGGAGATGTGCTGAAGGAGGGGCATTTCGGCGCTTCGCGGGCCGTCCAGAGCAGGGACGGGGAGACGGGCGGAAATACCCTTAATGGCCGATCAGCGGCCGGGCAAGTTCAAGACCCGCCCGGCGCCGTTCGAGGCCTGGACTTCAGGACAGCTTGGAGAGCTGGTTCTTCACTTCCTCGGAAATGGCGCGGCCCTCGGCACGGCCCTGCAGCTTGGGCGTGAGGACCTTCATCACCGCGCCCATGTCCTTGGCGCTCTTGGCACCGGCCTGGGTGATGGCGGCCTGGACCTCGGCGCGCAGCTCGTCCGGGGTGAGCTGCTTGGGCAGGTAGTTCTGGAGGACGGAGATTTCCGCCTCTTCCTTCTCGGCCAGCTCGGGGCGGCCGCCGGTCTTGAACTGCTCGACCGAGTCGCGGCGCTGCTTGATGAGGGTGCCGATGACCTGAAGGATGCCGGCCTCGTCCAGAGGGCCGGTGGCGCCAGGCTCCACTTCCTTGTACTTGATGGCGCTCTTGAGCATCCGCAGGACGCTGGTGTTCAGCTCGTTCTTCGACCGCATCGCGTCCTTGAGGTCGGCGTCGATGCGCTCTCTCACGGTGGCCATACAGGGCTCCAGGAATGTGTGGGAAGGGTGCTACACGGACGGGAGCCAGGGCGCCAGACTGACGCGACCCCAGCTCCCGACGGGGCGTCTTAGTACGTCTTACGCGCCTTCTTCACCGCGCGCTTCTTGGCCGCGAGAGCCTTCTTCTTCCTCTTCACGGAAGGCTTCTCGTAGTGCTCGCGTTTGCGGATCTCGGAGAGGATACCAGCCTTCTCGGTGGCCTTCTTGAAGCGCTTCAGGGCGCTCTCGATGGACTCGCCGTCCTTGACTCGAATGCCGGGCATGCCTGTCACCTCCTTCCGCGTGCGCTAGAAATGTAGGGGGCGCCGATATGACGCAGCGGGCGTGAAAACGCAAGGACACCCTCAGAAAAGGATGCGATGGGTGGGGTAAAATGGATCCTCCGTGAGCCCCGCACTCCTCCTCGTCCTGCTGTTATCGGCCGGTCAGCAAAGCGGCCAGGGAGCCACTGGTTGCTGGATGTCCTGCCAGAGACATGTGCAGGACCTGGCCCTTCGAGCCCGGGTGTGCCAGCTGTGCGTCACCACCGGCCGCCCCGATGCCTGGGTGCTGGAGCTCGGGAAGGGAACTCCCGGCCTCCCGGCCCAGATGGCGCTCCGCTCGGCGCTGACGGATCCGGACTGGCGGGTGCGGTGGGGGGCGCTGCGGGCCCAGGCGAAGGTCCGGGGGCTCATCGAGCCGCGCGTCCTGGCCGACTGGGTGGCCGAGGCCCCGGCCCGGGACGAGGGGCTCGTCTGCCTCACCGCCGCACGGGCCGCCGCCGAGGCCGGCCGCTCCACCGCCTCGTTCCTGAAGGACGCGGGGGCGAAGGGCGGAACCGCCGCGGCCCGCGTCTGGGCCCGCCGGGACGCCATCCGGGAGGCCCTGGAGTTGGAGGTGTACGCGGAGGAGGCCACGCTCCGGGGCGAGGCGCTCGTCCACCTCGCCACCTTTCTCGGCAGGTCCCCGGCCCGGGTGCTGCTGGAGGCCATGTCCAGGCGTCCCGAGTCCGGTGACGAGGCCGCCGCTTCCGCGCTCCTCCGGGTCGCCGAGAAGCAGGGCTCCTCGGTGGGACGCATGCTGGTGCTGGAGGCGAAGCCGCCGGATCAGCTCCTCATCAACCGCCTCTTCGCCGTCTACTCCCGGGACCTGGAGAAGCTGCAGAAGGGGCTCACCTCGCTCGACTCCGCGGAGCGGCGCGCCACCGTGCAGTCGTTGAGGAGCTACGGCCCGCTGGCGCAGCGTGAGCTGGAGCGGGCCCTGGGGGACACGGAGGCCGTGGTGCGCCAGGTGGCGGCCCGTGGGCTCGCCGAGTCCGAGGGGCTGACCCTGATGGAGGCCGCGAGCCGCCGGGTCCGCATGGATGAGGCTTCCCTGGCTTCCCGGCGCGTGTGGTTGGAGGTGGCCGCGGCCGACAAGGCCTGTGAGCCGTTCCTCCTGGAGGTAGCGAACGACCCCCGGCTTCCCGCGGACGTGCGAGGCGAGGCGGTGGCCGGGTTGTCCGAGTGCGATGGCGCCGGCAAGCGCCGTTTCCAGGTGCTGTCCCCCTTCCTGAAGGACTCGCAGGCGCTGGTGCGGGCCGGGGCGGTGCGGGCACTCGCGCTGCCGCGCTCGCCAGAGGGAGATGCCGCCGTCACCGCCGCGCTCGGCGACTCCGCGCCGGAGGTGGTGGCCGCTGCCCTCGGGGTGGTGGGCCAGCAGCGCCAGACGGTGCAGGGGGAGACCGCGGTGGCCCTGCTCGGCTCTCCACACCCCGCGGTGCGCGAGGCCGCCGCCCGCGCGCTGGAGCGGATCGGCCGTGCCCAGCACGTGAAACCCCTCGCCCAGACGCTGCAGGAGGACAGCGTGGCCTCGGTGCGGGTGGCCGCCGCGGAAGCGCTAGGCTCCCTCGGAGGCCCCTTCGCCGCCTCCGCGCTCAGTCAGGCCCTGGCCGGAGACCCGGACTCCCACGTCCAGCATGTGGCGCGGCGGGGTCTGGAGCGGCTCGGCTTCAGGCCTCCTTGAAGGCTCGCCGAGGGCCCTTGCAGGTGCTCCAGGTGCGTCTGTATGGTCTGGTGTCTGGAGAGGTGTGCATGAAAGTGACGCGAGCCATCGTTGTCGAGCCGGGGGCTGCTGGGCGCCGCAAGCTGAAGGAGGGCCTGGAGAAGGCGGGACTCGAGGTGTCCGCCGTGGCGGAGTGGGAGGCGGAGCCGGGCCGGGCCCAAGTGGTGGTGCTGGGGCCGTCCGTGGAGCGGCCGGCACAGGTGGTGCGTGCGGTGCGCAGGGGGTTGCCGCAGGCGCTCGTCCTGGCCGCGCAGCACACGCCCGGCAAGGCGGGCTTCGCGGATGGCATCCTTCCGCTCCCCATCTCCGCCAGGGATTTGAAGGTGCGCCTGCCCGAGTTGGTGAAGCTGCGCTCGCTCCCGCGAGGCACGTCGGCGCGCAAGGGAAGGGCCGCGCCTGCTTCCGAGCCGGTGCGGGCCTCGGGAGACGGGCTGTTGGATCCGCTCACCCAGTTCTACGTCTTCGCGCACTTCAAGGACTTCGTCTTCGTCGAGGTGAAGCGCTCCCGGCGCTACGGCCTGCCCCTGGCACTCGCGCTGGTGGCGTTCGATCCGCTTCCGGTCCGGGTGGACCGCGAGCTGCGCGAGCAGCTCTATGGCGGACTGGCGCTCGCCATCCGGCGCTCGCTGCGCGATACGGACTTTCCGGTGCAGTACTCGGCGGAGCGCGTGCTGCTGTTGTTGCCCCATACGGACCTGGCTGGCGCCCACACCGTGGCGCGCCGCGTCTGCGAGCGCGTGGCCCGCTCCAGCCTCACCTTCGACGATCAGCTCCTCCGCCCCACCGTGTCCGTGGGATTGGCCGCGCTCGCTCCGGGGCGGGAGTCGTCCTTCGCGAACCTCGTGCGTCAGGCGCAGAGCTCCCTGGAAGAGGCCCAGGCGGCCGGCGGAAACCGCGTGGAGATGCTCGCGGAGACGCCGGGGCTCGAGATAGAGGGGACCTAGATTAAGGATCTCTACGGACCGCTAATGGCCTTGCCGTCCACGCGGTTGCGGCCGGCGCGCTTGGCTCGGTAGAGGTACTTGTCCGCCGCGGCGATCAGATCCTCCGCCTGCGCGAAGTCCGAGTCGTGCAGCGTGGCCACGCCCAGGCTGATGGTCACCTTGATGGGCGTGCCGCTGAAGATGAAGTCCGCGCGGTCCACTGCCGCGCGGCAGCGCTCGGCACACGACAGCGCCTGCTCCTCGGCCGACTCGCGCAGCATGAGGGCGAACTCCTCGCCTCCGTAGCGCGCGAAGAGATCCTCGGTGCGGATGGTGTCCGCCACCCGCTGCGCGATCCGGGTCAGCACGTAGTCGCCGGCCGGGTGCCCGTACACGTCGTTGATCTTCTTGAAGTAGTCCACGTCGAACATCACCAGGGACAGTGGCTCCCGGTGGCGCAGGCAGTACGCGAACTCCTTGCGCAGCGTCTCCATGAAGTACTTCTTGTTGTACAGCCGCGTCAGGCCGTCCCGCGTGGCCGACTCGTAGATGCTGCGCTGGTAGGCCTCCTCCAGCTGATCCTGGATGGAGAACTTCAGCACCGTGTTGGAGCCGATCTGGATCTTGTCCCCGTCCTCGAGCGGCGCCGAGTCCACCTTCACGCCGTTGCGGAACGTCCCGTTGGTGCTGCCCAGGTCCACCAGTTGGAAACGACCCTCGCCGAGCGACACCACCTTCGCGTGCTTGCGCGAGATGCCATCGTCCTCGACCTGGAATTGCGCCTCCACGCTGCGTCCGAGCACCGTCTCGGAGCGGTCCAGCTTGAACATCCGGCCGATGCCGGACGCGGACTTCGCGCTGATGACGATCAGGTACGCGCTCTGCTGGGGCGCGGCTGACCCCAGCAGGTCCGAAATCGAATGGACGGCGGTCTTCTCGTCGGACATCTTATCCCCCATCTTATGGGTCGACGAATGTTCGCAGCAAGCAGGCCTCGGGCCGGATGCCCATGAATGGTCGCTCTTAACGCGCGCGCCTCGACTTTTTGACCGCCGTCTCCTGAACAGCAGGCGTCCGCTCGGTCATCTCCCCGACAGTTGGCGTCTGGATGAAGCGGGCCAGCGCCTCCCTGTCCCGGTAGTAGGCGAGCCCCTGCATCAGCTTCACCAGTGCCGCCGAGGGCGTCATGTCGCCACCGCTCAGGGCCCCTTCCCGGAGCGCCGCCGCCCCGGATTCGTAGAGCGACAGGTCCACCCCGTTGCGGTGGGCCTGGCTCACCACGACCACCGGCACGCCGCGCTCGCGGGCCTCCCGGAAGAGCGGTAGCAGCGAGCGGCCGAGCGTGGCGTCGCTGGGGTAGTTCCCCGCGCCATAGGCCTCCAGCACCAGGCCGCGCACCTGCGGCAGCAGGGCCAGGGGCAGGGCGGGGTCCAGTCCCGGGAACACCTTGAGGAGGAAGACGCGGGGCTCCAGCTTCTCGCGCAGGCGGAAGGGGCCCTTCTGGCGCAGGCCCGGAGCGAAGGTGGCGTCCACTCCCAGGGTGCCCAGCAGGGGGCAGTTGGGGCTCTCGAAGGCGTCGTACTCGGACACCTTCACCTTGCGGCTGCGGTTGCCGCGGTAGAGGTGGGAGTCGAAGCAGATGCTCACCTCGGGAGGCCCCTGGAGGGCGGAGAGCACCGCGTCGATGAGGTTGAGCCGCGCATCCGAGCGGATCTCCCCCAGGGGCCGCTGCGAGCCCGTCATCACCACGGGCTTGGGCAGCCCGGGCAGCATGAAGGACAGGGCGCTCGCCGTGTAGGCGAGCGTGTCCGTCCCGTGGGTCACCACGGCTCCGTCGAAATCCGGCAGCCGGTGGTACAGGCGGCTGGCCAGCCGGCTCCACAGCTCGGGTTGCATCTCCGAGCTGTCCACGTTGCAGAAGAGCTCCAGCTCGATGTCGGCGAGCTGGAAGAGTTCAGGGCAGCGGGACTTGAGCGTCTTGAAGAAGGCCGCGGGGCGCAGCGCGGACGGCCGGCCCCCGGCCATCCCCAGCGTGCCGCCGGTGTGCAGCAGGAGGATTCTGGGCATAGGGAGGGGTCCCTCCCTGTCAGAGCCGGGGTTGCTTTACAAGCCCCGCGCGCATGGCTAAGACCGCCGCCGTGCTCCCCGACCGCCGCAACCGTGTCCTCCTGGCGCTCACCCTGGCGCTGACGGCCTCCGCCTGTTCCAAGAACTCCGAGGCGGCCGAGCCGGCTCCGCCCGCCGCGCCGAAGCCTTCCACCCCCGCTCCGGCTCCACAGCCGGCGGCCGCTCCGGCCTCCGGGGCCCAGGTCCTCTCTGGCATCCCGGGCATGGACTTCTCCGCGCTGCCGCCCGCCGCGCAGCGCGAGCTGTCCACCGTCTTCACCGACGAGTTCTGCTACTGCGGCTGCCCCCACACCCTGGGCCAGTGCCTCAAGGGCCACACCACCTGCTCGCATGCGAAGCGCATGGCCCGGCTCGCCGCCCGGCATGCCTCCGCCGGAGTGCCGGCCACGGACATCATCGTCGCCCTCTCCGAGTACTACTCCTCCTTCCGCGCGCACCGGCAGACGTTCGAGGTGGACCCGCGCATGTGCATGGGGGACGCCAAGGCCCCGGTGACGCTGGTGGAGTTCTTCGACTTCGAGTGCCCCTACTGCGGCAAGGCCCGCCCGCTCATCGAGGCCTTCGCCAAGAAGAACCCCAGCAAGCTGCGCTTCTGCGCCGTCCCCTTCCCGCTGCCCATGCACCCCAACGCCATTCCCGCCGGCCAGGCGGCCATGTGGGCTCGCGACCAGGGCAAGTACTGGGAGATGCACGACGCGCTCTTCGAGAACGCCCAGAGCCTGTCCCCCGCGAAGATCGTGGAGCTCGCCAACAAGCTCGGACTCAAGGGCGCGGAGCTGCAGAAGACGCTCCAGGCCGGCACCTACGCCCAGGAGGTGGAGAAGTACAAGTCCATGGGCAACGCGGCGAACATCCACGGCACGCCCAGCCTCTTCTTCAACGGCCGCTCCTACTCCGCCGAGATGGGCCTGACCGACGACGCGCTCAGCCACACCCTGGAAGACGAAATCGAGTGGCGCTCCAACGGCAACGCCTGGGCTGCCGACTGACGGTGTCATGAGCCAGCGCTTCCGCATCGACGGCGTCCAGCTCGTTCCCGACGAACGGCAGGGGGCCCCCCAGCAGCAGCAGCCCCCCGTGCTCGCGGGCCGCACGGGCTCGTACGTGCTGCAGCCCACCTCGCCGGATCTGCTCGTCTTCTCCCGCTCCCCGGCCGAGGGCGGCTCGCTCTCCGCCCCGCGCGTGGTGCTCTCCGGGGATGCGTCCGGCTTCCCGTTGTCGGACCTCATCGCCTTCCTCAGCCAGTCGCGCTGGAACGGCGTCGTCCGCGTGCAGGCGCCCGGTGGCGAGCGCTCGGTCCTCATGCGCGATGGCGAGGTGCGCGGGGCGACCTCGGACGTGGCGGCGGACCGGCTCGGAGAGGTGCTCGTGCGGTTGGGCTACCTGGACCGCCCCCAGCTGGAGACCGTGCTGCGCGAGCACCCGCCCTCCAAGATTGGCCGCGCCCTGGTGGAGCGGGGCCTGCTGCAGGCGCATGATCTCTTCCGGTGCGTCACCCACCAGGTGAGTGAGATCTTCCACGCCATCGTCCTGTGCCGGGAGGGCAGCTTCTTCCTCATCGACCAGCCGGTGGAGGACAAGCTCGGCCACAACATCCAGCTGTCGACGCAGAGCCTGCTGATGGACAGCATCCGGAAGATCGACGAGCTGGCGCACTTCCGCAAGCGCATCCCCCACAGCCGCCTCTACGTGCTGCGCAAGGGCCAGACGAACGCCAAGCTGGAGGCGGACGAGGACAAGGTGCTGGCCCTGGTGGATGGCCGGCGCACGCTGCTGGACCTGGGGCAGGCCTCCCGGCTGTCCGAGTTCGACGTCACCAAGGTCGTCTACGGCCTGCTGGAGGGCGGCTTCGTGCAGTTGTCCGACAAGCCCCTGGGAGGCACGGCGCAGTCCCTGTCCGGCATCCCCGCGGTGCGTCCCAAGACGTTCATGGGGATTCCCGTGGTGCGCCCGTCCTCCACGGGCATCCCGACGGTGCGCCACTCGCAGTCGGGGCTGCGCGCCATCACCCAGCCGCCGATTCCGCCCCCGGTGGTGGACGTGCGCGAGGTGGTGCGCGTCTTCAACCGCATCTTCCGGGAGATCGCCTCCGAGGTGTCCAAGCAGGGCCTGGCGCGCGAGTTCATCGCCTCGGCCAACGCCGCGCTGTCGGGACAGGCGCTGTCCTCGTCGCCGGTGCTGGCGGGGCTGGCCTTCGCGCCGGATGGAAGCCTGCCGGACATGCGGCTGGTGGAGGCCTACGAGCAGCACCGGGTCGCGCTGGGTCCGGAGCCGCTGGTCTCCTTCCGGCAGGCGCTCAGCGACGTGATGTTCTTCCTCCTCTTCCAGGCGGGAGAGCTGCTCGAGTCGCGTGCGGACGAGGACCTCGCCAGGCGCGTAAAGGACATGCTCGCCACGCTCGGCGGGTCCTGACATGAGCGCGGACAGACCCCGGTTGACCGAGGACGTGCCGGGATGCGGCGGCGCCTTCAAGCTCGTCCCCGAGGACTTCGAGGTGGAGGAGCTGCCCGCCTACCAGCCGTCGGGGGAGGGGGAGCACCTCTACCTCTGGGTGGAGAAGCGCGGCCGGGACACCCGCGAGGTGGTGCGGGCCCTGGCCACCGCGCTGGGCGTGGACGAGGGTGACGTGGGCGTGGCGGGCATGAAGGACCGGCAGGCCATCACCCGCCAGCTCCTCTCCGTGCCCGCGAAGGCCGAGGCGCGCGTTGCGGACTTCGCCCTGGACGGCGTGCGCGTGCTGTGGACCCGGCGCCATGGCAACAAGCTGCGCACCGGGCACCTCAAGGGGAACCGCTTCCGGCTGCGCCTGCGGGGCGTGAAGGACGTGGGCGCGGCGCGCGAGAGCTTCACCCGGCTGGGCGCTCGGGGCGTGCCCAACTACTTCGGCGACCAGCGCTTCGGGCGCGAGGGCGACAACGCGGATTTCGGCCGCCTGTTGGTGCTGGGCCAGCGGCTGCCGCGCCGCCCCGACAAGTTCCAGCGCAAGCTGTACCTGTCGGCCTTCCAGTCCCGCCTCTTCAACCGGGCCCTCGTGGACCGGCTGCGCGCGGGCACCTTCGACACGGTGCTCCTGGGGGACGTGCTGCGCCGTGAGGACTCGGGCGGCCTCTTCGTCTGCGAGGCGCCCGAGGTGGATGGGCCCCGCGCGGCCGCCTTCGAGGTGAGCCCGGCTGGACCTCTCTTCGGGCCGAAGATGACCGCGGCCGCCCACTCCGTGGCCGAGGCCGAGGCGAAGCTGCTCGCCGACGAGGGCGTGACGCTGGACGACTTCCGGCGCGGTGGCGACGAGACCCAGGGAGGGCGCAGACCCTACCGGGTGCGGCTCGGGAGCCCCTCGCTGGAGGTGGATGGGGAGGACCTGGTGCTCAGCTTCGAGCTGCCCAAGGGCTCCTACGCCACCGAGGTCCTCCACGAGCTGTTGAAGGACGGCTGACGCAGTCACCCCGGGCCGCTCATTCCCAAGTGGTGGTCGCGGAGATGTCATTGCTCCTGCCGCGATGCCTCTGGGTTACTGGCAGGCGAGATCTTTCTCGCCCATCTCCAGGTGTTCACCACGAGTGAAGAAAAAGTTGTCGCATCTCCAAGACGAACCGCAGGATGCACCCCGGTCCCATGAGGGGACCCTCTCATCGGAGAAGGACGGGTGGATATGCGTTCATCGATGTCTCGTATTCGCACCGTGGGAATGCTCGCGGCGCTGATGCTCGTGGCGCCGGCCTGCAAGCGTGACAACACCGAGGCGAAGAGCAATGCGGCTCCGGCGGCGGGTGGAGCTGCCTCGGGCGGGAAGATCGCCCTGCTGCTGCCGGAGTCGAAGACCGCGCGCTATGAGACCCATGACCGCCCCCACTTCGAGCGCAAGGTGAAGGAACTGTGCGCGGACTGTCAGATCCTCTATAGCAACGCCGACCAGGACGCTTCGAAACAGCAGAACCAGGCCGAGGCGGCACTGGCCAACGGCGCGCAGATCATCGTGCTGGATCCGGTGGACTCGGCCTCGGCGGCCGCCATCGTGGTGCGCGCCCGGCAGTCCAAGGTACCGGTCATCAGCTACGAGCGCCTCATCCTCAACGCGGACGTGGACTACTACATCTCCTTCGACAACGAGCAGGTGGGCCGGCTCCAGGCCCAGGCCCTGCACGACAAGCTGAAGGCGGATGGCAAGGGCACCGGCACCATCGTGATGATCCATGGCTCGCCCACCGACAACAACGCGAAGCTCTACAAGTCCGGATCGCACAGCGTGATCGATGGCAGTGGCCTGAAGGTGGGCGCCGAGTACGACACCCCCGACTGGAGCCCGGACAAGGCGCAACAGCAGATGGAGCAGGCCATCACCGCGCTCGGCAAGGACAAGATCGTCGGCGTGTACGCGGCCAATGACGGCACGGCCAGTGGGGCCATCGCGGCGATGAAGGCGGCCGGTATCAGCCCGCTGCCGCCCGTCACGGGCCAGGACGCCGAGCTGGCCGCCATCCAGCGCGTCCTCTCCGGCGAGCAGTACATGACCGTCTACAAGGCCATCAAGCAGGAGGGGGAGATCGCCGCCGAGGTCGCGGTGGCGCTCCTGCGCGAGGGCAAGCTGCCGGCGGGCCGGGTGAACGGCAAGGTGAACAATGGCACCAAGGACGTGCCGTCCATCCTCCTGCCCGCCCAGAGCGTGACGAAGGACAATGTGAAGAGCACCGTGATCGCGGATGGGTTCTGGACCACCGCGCAGATCTGCGAGGGGGCCTACTCGAGCGCCTGCGCGACGGCGCAGCTCCAGCCCTGAGGTCGCTTCGGGACCCGGAACCAGGGGGGCTCCCATCACCGCCAGGATGACGATGGCCTCGGGGAGGCACGCTCGCTGCCCCTCGAGCCCGCGTCCAGGTGCATCTCCGCCATGTGGCCGAGCATGGCCTGGAGACTGACCTTCTCTCATGGGCGGGGGCGCGGCATGGCCCGTGTCCTCCCGCCAACGTCCTCGCGGGTGTGTGGCTGGAAGATGGGGTGACGGGCTCCCATCTTCAGCACTTGGTTGATTTGTGATTGAGCCTTGCGGTCGCGGCCATGGACATGGAGCGCCCAGGCATACGCGTAGAAGAGCAACGCGCGTCTGGCATTGCCGCCGCCCCGCTCGCCTTCATGGCTCGCCTCTCAACGGTGCGGAAGACTCTTCGCGCTTCGCGGGGCGGCCCGCCTGCCAGGTTGTCGAGGCCGACCCTCAGGTTTCTGAGCCCGATGGGGCGTCGTGAGCGCGCTCTCCCGGCGCCTGCCGCTCGGGGCTCGCGGCGCGAAGGTCATGGCATTCGCGTTGCTCCTCGGACCTGTTCCTCATTTCCACCGGAGCCATCCATGGACTCGCCCCTGCTGCGCCGCCTCTTCGCTCGCGCCCTGCGTGCCTCACTCGCTTCGCCGTTGGTGCTTGCCGGCTGTGGCGGCGCGGACCTGACGGGCTACTCCGCTCCAGCTTGTGAGAATGGGTTGCTCGCGGTGAGTGGGCTGTCACCCGCGTCACCGGTGGACTTCGTTCAATTGCGGACACTCTTCTCGTCGCCGGGCATGGGCCAGGTGACCGAGACGGTGGGGGCTTCCTCGGGCACGGCCTGCGCGACGGCTTCCAGCAAGGACACCTGCGAATCCGCCCTGCGCGCGCTCACCTCGCAGCACGGCTTCCGTCTCTCCTGCACCGACATCTGCACGGAGTACTACCTCGCGACGACGCGGGGAGATGAGGTGTCGGCCCACACGTCGTTGGAGGCGCTCAAGGGCCTCCTGGGCACCATCGACACGGCGCAGGAGGCCGTGCTGCTCGCTTTCGCCTCAGGGTACGACCTGACCTGCGGCCGCCTGGAGCGCGGCGCGGTGAAGGCGAACACCCACGGTGGTTTCAACGTCATCGCCACCCGCGGCTTCGCCTGCGGTGCCAACACGGCGGTGACGCAGTTCGTCCTGGAGGTGTCCGCCTCCGGCGAGGTGAAGGAGGTGCGTAGCGCCGTCATCGAGCGGGGCTCGCCGGGCTGCGCCGTCGGCCGGCGGCCCGCGGGGTTGCGTGCCTCGGAAGGGGTCTCATGCGCGGACGCGCTGGGCCGTCACTTCGCCGAGGTCGCGCACCTGGAGGCGGCCTCCATCCATGCCTTCCTGCGGCTGCGCGAGGAGCTGGCCTTGCTCGGGGCGGACGTCGCGTTGCAGGACGCGGCGCTGCTGAGCGCACTGGAGGAGGTGATGCACACGGACGTCAGCACACGGCTCGCCCACCGCTTCGGGGCGACGCCGCGGCGGCCCGAGGTGGAGACGCTGCCCCTGCGCTCCCTCTTCGAGGTGGCGCTGGACAACGCTGTCGAGGGCTGCGTGCGGGAGACGTTCGGGGCCCTCGTGGCTCACCACCAGGCGCTGAACGCGCGTGACGCGGAAGTGCGCCGCGTCATGGCGCGCATCGCCGAGGACGAGACCCGGCACGCCGATCTGTCCTGGGCCATTGACCGGTGGGCGCGGGAGCAGCTCTCCGCCACCGGGTGCGAGGCCCTGCGTGATGCGCAGAGAGCGGCCGTGGCCACATTGCGCGAGGAGGTGGCCGTGCCTCTGGAGGCCGCGCTCGTCACGGAGGCCGGAATGCCCGCACCGGAGGTCGCTGCCTCCCTGGTGGACTCGCTCTCTGGGGAGCTCTGGGCCTGACACCTCGGCGGGTGACAGGTCTCCCGGGTGGTGGTGCCGCGAGAGCGCGGCACGGGCGGTGGTAGCGTGACTCCCCATGCGCCGACTCTTCCTGCCTGGTGTCGTGCTCCTCCTCGCCTCGGTCCTGTCCATGCCTTCTCGGGCGGACGCTGCCTCTCCGCAGAAGGGCGTGCCCATCACCCTCGGGATGAAGTACAGCCTCCGCTCCTCCATCCTCGGAGAGGAGCGCGGCTTCTTCGTTTACCTGCCGCCGGGGTACGAGACCTCCTCGGAGCGCTACCCCGTCCTCTACCTCCTGGATGGTGATGCGCACTTCCATTCCGCCACGGGCGTCGTGCAGTTCCTCGCCGAGAGCATGCGCATCCCCCAGATGATCGTGGTGGGGGTGCCGAACACCGTCCGCGCGAGGGATCTCACTCCACCCGTCCATGGGAACACCCAGGTGCCCGGCTCCCCGAGGAGCGTCGAGGAATCGATCCCCAATGCTGGAGGCGCGGAACGGTTCCTGCGCTTCCTGGAGGAGGAGTTGGCTCCCCACATCGAGGCGCGCTACCGCACGCGGCCGTACCGCGTCCTCGTGGGGCACTCGTTCGGCGGGCTGTTCGCCGTACACACCCTGATGAACCACCCGCGGAGCTTCCATGCGTACATCGCCATCAGCCCGAGCCTCTGGTGGAACAACGGCGAGCTCGTGAGTGGCGCGGTGAAGTCCCTCGAGCAACTGCCTCCCCAGGAGCGTTTCCTCTACATGAGCATGGGGAACGAGGGGGACGACATGCTGAAGCCCATCCAGCAGCTCGCGCGGACGTTCGAGCAGGCCAGGCCGGAGCGGCTCAGGTGGCACTACTCCTTCCTCGAGGACGACCACCACGCCAGCACGCCCCTCCGGACGCTCTACGACGGACTGGAGGCCCTCTTCGTGGACTGGCGGATCTCCGAGCCGCTGATGCGTTCCGGCGATCTGGCGAAGGTGGAGGCGCAGTACGCCAGGCTGGCGAAGCAACTGGGCTACGAGCTCCGGCCGGCCGAGGATCCGGTCAACGTCATGGGGTACCAGTTGCTGGGGAGTGGGAAGGCGGAGGCCGCCATCGCCGTCTTCCGGCGGAACCTCGAGTGGCACCCCGATTCAGCCAACGCCTCCGACAGCCTGGGCGAGGCGCTGGAGGCCGCGGGCCAACTGGATGCGGCGCTCAACAGCTACAAGCGCGCCCTCGAGCGGGGCATCAAGACCGGGAAGGTGCATCCCGCCTACCAGCAGCACCTCGAGCGGGTGTTGCGGAAGCTGGCACCTGCGGCGAAGCCCCCCGAGCCTCCGCCGGCCGCGGGTGGCAAGGCTCCCTGAGCCCCCAAAAATGGGCCGGAAAATGAGGAGGAAACTCCCGGCGGCCCCCACCGATAATCCAGGTGTAGGCAGCTTCGCACCCCGCTTCCAAACCACCTTCCTCCTCCGGAGAGACCGCCATGGGCATCACCAACGACTCGCTGAACGCCATCCGCAGCGCCTCCACCGCCACCTTCAACCAGGGCATCAACCAGGACCTGCTGGCCGGCCTCGAGGGCGCGGACCGCACCCGCATGGAGGCTCAGCTCAAGCTCCAGCAGCAGCAGGAGACCGTCGCGTTCGTCTCGAACACGCTGAAGAAGCTGAACGAGATCGCGATGAGCGTCATCAACAACATGCGCTAGTGGCTGGCGGCTTCTGGCCGCTGTGCTCCGAGCCGGATTCGCGTGGCCCCCGCCACCGCGAGTCCGGCTTTCGTCGTTTTCTGGACCTCGGGCGTTGCCAGACCGGGTCCTGGGCCCTGAAGTACTGCTGGGCCCTGGTGGCGAGCGCGCCCCTGGCTCCTCCGGCGGGTGGGTCCTCCCCAAAAGGAAGAGGGTGCTCGCGGCCCGGAGGCTCGCGGCACCCTCTCTTCGGCCCTCCCGGTGGGGGAGGGGGTTACTAGTCGGCGATGTTGAACTCGGTGCGGCGGTTCTCCGCGCGGCCCTTCGCCGTCCCGTTGTTGGCGATGGGCTTCTCCTCACCGTAGCCCACGGCCTCCAGCCGGCCCGGGTCCACGCCGCGCTTGATGAGCTGCGCCATCACCGAGTCCGCGCGGGCCTGTGACAGCTTCAGGTTGGTCAGGTCCTTGCCCAGCGAGTCCGTGTGGCCCTCGACGCGCAGCTTCTTGATGGTGGGCATGTCGCGGAGCACCTGCGCCACATCGTCGAGGATGGTGAAGCTCTCCTTGCCGATGATCTTCGCCGAGCCGGCCGCGAACTTGATCTGCTTCTTGATCTCGATCTTCTCCTTCTTGACGACCACCATCTTGTACTTCTTTGCGCACCCGCGCTCGTCCTTCACGCCGGGCTCGTCCGGGCACACGTCCACGCGGTCGGGAATCCCGTCGTTGTCGCGGTCGGGATCCGGGCAGCCGCGCATCTCCTTGGGACCGGCCTGATCCGGGCACACGTCCAGACGGTCCACCAGGCCATCGCCGTCCTTGTCCTCGTCGGGGCAGCCGCGCGTGTCCTTGGGACCGGCCTGCTCCGGGCACATGTCGAGCCGATCCGGCAGGCCGTCATTGTCCTTGTCGGGATCCGGGCAGCCGCGCATCTCCTTGATGCCGGGCTGGTCGGGGCAGAGATCCTGGCGGTCCACCACGCCGTCGCCGTCCTTGTCGTCGTCGGGGCAGCCGGCGTTCTCCAGCGGGCCGGCCTTCAGCGGGCAGCGGTCCAGACCATCCGGGATGCCGTCGGCATCGTTGTCCAGGTCCGGGCAGCCGTCCTCGTCCTGGAAGCCGTCCTTGTCCTCGGGCTCGTCCGGGCACTTGTCCAGCGAGTCCTCGACGCCGTCGCCGTCCTTGTCGGTGCGCGGGCAGCCCATGTTCTGGATGGGGCCGGCGGCGTTGGGGCACTTGTCCGCCGTGTCGATGAGGCCGTCCTGATCATTGTCCGGATCCGGGCAGCCGTCCGAGTCCTCGAAGCCGTCCTTGTCCTCGGGCTGGTCGCGGCACTTGTCCACGTTGTCGGGGATGCCGTCGCCGTCGCTGTCCCCGGGCGCCTCCTCGGGGCAGCCCTGGTTGGAGAGCGGGCCGGGGGTCAGCGGGCACTTGTCGTTGCCGTCCAGCACCCCGTCCTTGTCGTTGTCGGGCTCGGGGCAGCCGTCCGCGTCCTCGAAGCCGTCGCGATCCTCGGGGCGGTCCGGGCAGGGGTCGTCCTTGTCGAGGATGCCGTCGCCGTCGGAGTCCTTCTCCTCGATCTGCACCACCACCTGCTGCGGGGGCGGCTTGGTGGGAGTGATCTCCACCTGCGTCTGCTGCTGATCCGGCTGGCGGGGGCCGGTGGGCTCCTGCCTGTCCTTGACGAGCACCTTCTGGGGCGCGCAGCTCTTGGAGAGCTCCAGCGCCTTCTTGATGGAGGACTCGGCGGTGCGGATGTGCTCGGAGGCGCGGTAGCTGGTGCCCTGGCTGAGCTCGCCGCGAGCAAAGTCGAGGTTGGCCTCGGCGGTGGCGAGCTCCACCGGGGCACAGCGCATGGCGCCGCTGCGGCGGGCGCGCTCGATGTCGGCCTGGATGACCTCGGAGTCCGCACGGACCTTGTTACCGCTCACACAGGCGGCGCAGAGCAGGAGCAACGAGGAGGCGAAGAGACGTCGCATCGGTAGGGTGCTCTCGCGTCAGGGGTTGGGGCTGGAGGAGGAGTCGTCGCCGCCGGTGGCGTTGGCGTTGGCCACGGCGATGGCCTTCTCACGGGCCTCGTTGGCGTAGCGGGAGGCCTTCTCGGCGAAGTCCACGCCGGCCTGGTAGTCGGAGTAGCTGACCTCCTCCCGGGCCTTGTGGATGTAGAGGTTGGCGGCCGTCCACTCGTAGGGGGCCAGTTTTTCGGCACCGGCGGTGCGGGCCGCCTGGATCTGCACTTCGGCGTCCAGCAGGTGCGAGGTGGACTTCAGGGGGCCGCATCCGGCGAGGGCTCCCGCCGCAGCCACCAATACCAGGAGTCGCTTCATGGGAGGAGCCTCGGGATAAGGGCTGGAAGACACTGGGTCCGGTCGTATCAATCGCGTCGGGGAGGGTCAAGAATCGGGCAGTAGGATGGACCCGAGGTAGGGAGCGGGCCCGATCCGGGATTTTGACAGCCTCGCTCGGGGCTTGTCATCGTGGTGGGCCGTGCGCACCTTGCCCGCCTGCCTGCTGCTCGTCCTCGCACTCACCACCCCGGCCGTCCAGGCCGCCCCGCCGTCCGTCCAGAAGCGCCTGGAGCGCCGGGGGGAGACGCGCGGGCTCGTCGAGCAGGTGCTGGGAGGGAGCCTGCCGGTGCCCACCGCCATCTCCCGCCTGCGCATCCTCCGGGAGGAGGAGTATGCGGCGAGTCTCATCGCCACGGCCCTCCCTGGGGTGCTGGAGCCCCGGCGGCTGAGGGACGTGACGGCGGTGCTGGCCGGGCTGGAGACGCGCGTGGCCGAGCCCAACCTGTTGAGGCTCGCCCAGCATGAGGACGGGGCGGTGCGCATGTACGCCGTGCAGGGCCTGGGCAAGCTGCGCAGCCAGCGCGTCGACGTGTTGCTGCCGTTGCTGGAGGACAAGTCGCTCGGGGTGCGCCGGGAGGTGGCGCGGGCCCTGGGGGCCACCCACAACCCCAAGGTGGGCAAGGTGCTGCTCACCTCGGCGCAGACGGAGACGGATCCGCAGACGCGCGTGATGTTGCTGGAGGCGGTGGGGGCCGCGGGTGACAAGAAGCAGGCGCCGGCCCTGAAGGCCTTCCTGGATGACAGCTCGGAGAGCACCCGCTTCGCCGCCGCACGGGGGCTGTGCCTGCTGGGGGCTCCCGAGGGGTTCTCCTTCGCGCGCAAGCTGCTTTCCGCGGAGGACAAGCTGGTGCGCCGCCAGGGCCTGGCCCTCTTCGAGGGGCTGCCCGTGAAGCAGTCCGAGCCCGCGCTCCGTCCGCTGCTGGAGGACAAGGACAGGACGCTCGCGGCCGGCGCGGCGCGCATCCTCTACCAGGGGGGCGACAAGACGATGCTGTCGTGGCTGGTGCTCGCCTCGTGGAACGCCAAGGGCGAGGAGAAGCTCGTCTACGAGAAGGAACTGGAGCCGCTTCACCTCGCGGACGACGAGCGCAAGGCCATCCTCCGGAAGGCGGGAATGGTGAAATGAAGGCACTCGCGCTCATCTCCACGCTGCTCGCCCACACGCCCGCCATGGGGGCCTCGCCGGCTCCGGCCATGCCCGGCGCGCCGCGCAACAAGGCCACGGAGCCGGTGGTGGTCTGGGCCTCGCTCAGCCCTCAGGAGCGAGCCACCGTCATCACCCAGGACGCGAGCCTCCCGCTGAGTGAGCGGCTGCTGCGGGTGAGCGAGCGCTTCCTGGGGACTCCCTATGTCCACTCGCCGCTGGGGGAGGGGAGTGGGGTGGATCCGGATCCGACCTTCCGGCTGGACGCGGTGGACTGCCTCACCTTCGTGGAGCAGGCGCTGGCCATGAGCCTGGCCCACTCCGAGTCCGAGGTGCCGGGGATTCTCGAGCAACTGCGTTACGCGAGCACGCCCAGCTACGAGGATCGCAACCACCTGATGGAGGCCCAGTGGCTGCCCAACAACCAGCGCAAGGGCTTCGTGGTGGATGTGACGAGGCGCTACGGAGGTGAGGACACGGTGCGCGTGCAGAAGACGCTCACCGCGCTGACGTGGACGTCGCGCTCCTCGGTGTCGCTGGGGCTGTCCAAGGCGCATCAGCCGCGGGGGACGTACAGCCTGGACATGATTCCGCTGGACCGGGTGTTGGAGCGCGCGCGCAAGGTTCCCTCGGGCACCATTCTCGTGGTGCTGCGGGAGGATCTGCCGCTGAAGGCTACGCGGGTGACGCACCTGGGCTTCGTGGTGCAGAAGGGCAAGAGGACCTGGCTGCGGCACGCGCGGCGCGGCGCCGACGGCAACGGCCGGGTGGTGGACGAGGACCTGGAGACCTTCCTCGCGCGCAACGCGAAATACGACAAGTGGAGGGTCTCCGGCGTGAGCCTCTACGAGCCGCACCACCCCGACGCGGGCGGGGGCGAGATCGTGCGCTCTCCATAGGCGGCTTCACGAGCCTTCCGCTCCAGCAGCTTCGAGTGCTCGGCCCTCTGCCGATCTCGAGTTGGAGCGAACTCCCCGCCACACCGGCGGCGAAGACCCCCAGCACACCGTTGTGGTTCCTTCGATGAAGTAACGCTCCCGCGCCTCGGCTACGATCCGCGGCCCACGGGCTCTAGAGGAGAGGTGCGGCATGTCCACCGGTCTTGTTGAGCCGCGCCGGGTAGGCGCACGGCTGTGCGGCTCGTTGGGCGGATGGGTTCTCATCGCGCTCGTCTTCCTCGTTCTCCAGCTGGGCTGCGCCACGAGAGCGGCGTTGGGTGGCCATCTGGGGCGTTTGCATGACAAGGCGCTCATGCATCAGGGCTCCATGACAGCGTCGCCTGCGTGGGTGGAGGAGTCATCCGATTCAGGCAGTGTTGGTAGTGCCGGAGCGAGTCCCATCCCGGAGGAGGCTCCGGTGGGGGAGTGGGGGCCGGAAGGCGGAACCCGCCACGAGGAACAGATCCGGGCGCGGACTCAGCGGGTGGAGCGGGCCCGGGCGGCGAGGCTGGTGCTGGCGGCGCAGCAAGAGGGGCGGGAGCTGGAGGCGGCGCGCGAGGCCGAAATGGACAGGGCCGTGGCGCGGATGGTGGGCCTGTACAGCGAGGTGGATGAGGTGGGTGCAGTATTGACCTTCACCTTCTGGGCGGAAGGGGGTGCGCTGACGCCGGTGGGCTTCCTGGAGGAGCGCGGGGGCGGACGAGCGGGGCGGTCAGTGGACCCTGCGGGACCGGCTCGGGTGCTGCGCCGCATCTTCACCGAGTACGTCGGCCGGCGGACGGGAGAGGTGGTGCTGAGGCTGCGGCGCGAGGAGGCGCGTTGGGCGGTGGACTACGACGCCACGCGCCAATCCGCCCGACCCGCCGAGGCGCGAACATTCCCGGTGCGCACGCAAGGCACCCCGGCCGCAACCTTCCTCGCCCTCCACGAGGCCTCCGGCAGGTGGGCGAGCGCCGTGCAGGTGTCGGCTGGGGGCGCGGCACAGGTGGAGCTAGAGGTGCAACTGGAGGACGGCCGGCTCACCGGGTGGCGATTGCGCGAGGTGCGGCGCACGAGCGAGGGGCTGGGAGGAGGCTCTCATCCCCTCGCGGGTGAGGTGGCGGGACACCTGGTGCAGGTGTTGCTGCCCTTCACCGAGGGGCTGGGCGCGCGCACGGTGCACGTGGTGCTGCGAGCCGAGCACCGGCTGGGTGATGTGTGGGCGCGGGGCCGCGTGGAGTCCGCGAGGGTGGCGCGCGCGGTGCAGACGCCCGGGCCAAGCTGGTACCTGTCCATGCACGAGGCCACCCTGCTGCGCTGGCGAGAGGGGGTGGTGGAGGGCTCGGCATGGCTGTCGCAGCGGGGGGCGGAGGAACTGGCTCTCTGGATGGTGGGAGGCATCATCGCGAGGGGGCTGGGCTTCTTCGCGACGGAGGGCTTGGAGTGGGTGACGCGGGCGTTGGGGCGCGAGCCCGAGGTGGCGGCGGGGTGGTTGCGCACCGCTCTCAAACGCCTGTCCAAGGAGGAAAGGGCGGCCTTCGAACAGCTCTGGCAAAAGGTGATGCTGGAAGGCGAGCAGGCCCTGAGCCGGAGCGAGCGCAATGCGCTGCGAGGCCTCTTCGTCCGCATCGAGCAGGCCATCCAGCAGCCGCTGGATGAGAATCTGAAAAAAGCGCTTCGAGATGCGGCTCGCGCGTATTACGCGGAGCTGTATCCTCAGTTCGCCAACCTCATGGAGATGCAGGCCAAGTTGCTTCCCATCCACCATCGGCGTCCGCTTCAATACGCGCACCTCTTTCCGTCTGAAGACATCAACGCAGCGGACAACCTGGCGATGTTGCAGAAGTACGTTCACGAGCAAATCAACTTCTTGTGGGGAAGGTTTCGAAAGGCTCGTCCCAACCCAACCGCGGATGAAGTGAGACGCGCAGCCGAGATCATTGATAGGCAGTTCGAGCCCTGGTACCACCGCGCTACCGATCCGCCAGGAGCGCTGAAGACTACCGAACAAGCCAGGGAGGCTGCATTGCGCGAGTTACGGGGCCGATTCCCTGGCCTCGAATAGGAGGGAAAACGATGGAGCGGTCTATTGCGCTGCCTGGTTTGGACCGGCTGATGGAAGTATGCCAGCGGTTGAATCTGAGGCTGGAGACCTCGCCTCCTGCACGTGAGCCATTGAAGGCAGGAAGCCTGTTGGAGGGCGTCCCCTTTGATCCGGTATTGGCGAGTGTTTATGCTCGTCTGGGGTATGCGGCATTCGCTACGGAGTTGATTGGAATAGGGTGGGTTCTTGATCGCTCCGATGACCAGGTGCATGAGTTGGAGGAGAACAATAAACCCTGGCGAAAGGGTTGGTGGGAAGAACTGGGTGAGCCAATGACTGTTTTCGGTGGCGATATCTATATACATGCCACCGTGCCTGGGCTCGCGGATCAGTGGGGAAGGCAGCCCGTGGTGGAGGTGAACACATATGAATTTGATGGGCCCCACGTGATGCCCGTGGCCTCGAACGTGGACCGGTTTTTCGACAGCTACTCGCGCTACCTGGAAGCCCTGGTCTCGGATTCGCGCTACCTGCAATCAGGGGAAACAGAACTCCTCTTTCCCTGGGATGCGACTGAAATCCTCGCACGGGACGAGCGATTGGTGGAGTTGATGCATGCGGGGCGCTTCGACGCATTGATGAAAAACGCAGACGACTCGACGCGCCGCTGGGCCGCCAGGGTGATGGGCACCGAGGTGTGACCGGGTACCCATCAGGCAAGGGGCGAGCGCTCAGCGGAAGCCGTCGACGATGTAGACGCCCGCGATGGGGAATTCGAGCTCGGCGGTTCCCGGGGCGGGTCCGGGCCTCTTCTTCATCTGGCCGTGCCCCAGGCGCGCCACGGCGCAGATGGGGATCGGCTCTCCATCCGGAGGACGCGCCTCGTAGTAGCGGATGACCACGTTCGGACCACCGGTCCAGATCTGCCCGTACATCCGGGTTCCGGCATCCAGGAATCCGAGCTCGTATCGCAAGTGACTCTCGACAGGGCCATCGTTGACGATGATCGGGCTCTGGCTGTTCTGGTTCGCGTCGATCACCACGGTGGAGCTATCGCCGGGCCGGAGTCTCAAGATCCGCATGGCCTCCAGTGCCTTCTCCGGACACTTCTGTGGCCCAGGGCCTCCGTCAGGGCGCAGGGCAACGCCCGAGGTCGTGCAGCCAAGGGCCAGGCACGAGAGGACAAGGGCTGTACGGAACGGTGCTTTCATCGGGACCATGGAAGGGGCTCCTATCAAAGCGGACCTATTCGTGCTCTCAGGTCAACGCAGCAGATGGGAGGGAATCAGTTCGACGTAGGCTTGCCGCTGCCCGCCATTCCTGAAGAGCTCCAAGACGAGCTTGTTGCCGTCCCTGTCGGGCTCGAACGAGGCCAGGTCGGTGATGATGGCGATACGGCCCGTCTTGCCGGGAGCGATCGAGGACGGGGTTGCGCGAAGCGCGAACGGTCTTGGTGCCCGAGTGGTGGGGGACGAGAGCCGTGCCTCCTGCAACTCCCACGGTCTCGTGGGCTCCTTGTTCAGCACATTGAAGACGACGCCGACCTTCGTTTTCGCCGCCTTCTTGCTGGTCCTCTTGGGGATGAAGACGAGGATTTCGATCTCGAGCCCCTCGTTGCGCAACACCCACTTGTCGCCCTCCTGGAACGGGGTCAGTTCGATCTGGTCGTTGAGCAGGAGCGCGGCGAGGGCATGATCCACCGAGGTCTCCTCCTCGCGATGGCGGAGGTTCTCCTCTCGGAGGGCAGCGCTCTCCTCGCGCTCCGCCTGCAGTTGCCACCGGGTCGCCTCGGAGGACTCCTGATCGGGGAAGAGGTTGACCTGTCCATCCGTGCGTTCCTTGCTGGAAGTGATGGTGAACGGCAGCGAGGTGCCGTCCATCAACGTCACCAGCAGCATGAAACGGTCCTGTGGGTCCAGGTCCTTGAGCGGGACAATGACCACGGTCTTGCCACCCACGAGCAGGGGCTCGAAGCGACCCTCCCATCCCAGCATCTTCGTTCGACTCGGATCGCACTCGGTCACGAACCGGAGCGTGCTCACCACCCCACCGGCGACGAAGATCTCCGGCACTTCATGGGCGGGGTTCTTCGAGACGAACAGGGCCCTCGGCCGCGGTGATTCCGGGGGGAATTGCTGTCCGTGGGCGCTCGCGATCGTGGACGCCATCAGAAGCGCAACCAGGACCGCCTTCTGTGACTGGCCGATGGCAGAGGTCATCATCGGCCACCGAACCTAACCGGTCATGAGCCCGGTTCGCCAGGATTTTGAGCTCCCCCTGTCAGGAGGGCGTCGGGGCCTTGGCCGCGGGCGGGGGTCCCTCCAGGGGCAGTTCGACGGTGAAGGTCGATCCTTCTCCGGGCGTGCTGTCCACCTTGATTGTCCCCCCGTGCGCCTCGACCATCTGGCGGGAGATCCACAGCCCCAGCCCGAAGCCTCCGTACTGGCGGGACGACACCAGCCGCTCGAATCTCCCGAACAGGCGTTCCTTGTTCTCGGGCGAGATGCCGATGCCGTGATCCTTCACCCTCACCCGCGCTACGCGCGAGTCCCGCTCCAGCCGGACCTCGATGGGTTTGCCCGCCCCGTACTTCAAGGCATTCGAGAGCAGATTGGTGAAGACCTGGTCGATGCGGAGCGGATCCCATCGGCCCATCACCCCTTCCGGCGCTACCACCGACACGCTGCAATCCGCCTGCTCGGCCTCCCTCGAGAACCGGGCACACACCTCCCGCACCAGCCCCGACAGCTCGACCTCCTGGGGATCCAGCTCCAGCCGTCCTCCTGTGACACGCGACACATCCAGCAGCGAGGAAATGAGCTTCGTGAGCCGCTGGACCTGCCGGTTGACGACGTCCAGCGTCCGTTGGACCTTGGCCGGCCCGAGCGCCTCGATTCCCTTCTCCGCCACGATTCCCGAGAGGCTCTGGATGTGGAGCTGCAGGGAGGTGATGGGCGTCTTGAGCTCGTGGCCCGCGATGGACAGGAACTCCTCGCGGGTCCTCACGGCCTCCAGGGCGGCGGCCAGGCGGTGCCGCTGTTCTTCCGATTGTCTCTTCGCGGTGATGTCCCGGGCCAGATGGGAGAAGCCGCGCAGCTCCCCCGTCTCGTTCCGCAGCGCGGTGATGACGACGTTGGCCCAGAAGCGGCTGCCATCCTTACGTACCCGCCAGCCCTCCTCCTCGTAGCGCCCCTGCTCCCGGGCCACCTCGAGCTGCCGCTCGGGCTCGCCGCTCCCTCGCTCCTCGGGTGTGTAGAAGCGCGAGACGGGCTGGCCGATGATCTCCCCGGCCTGATAGCCCGTGGCCCCTCGGGCGCCCGCGTTCCACGTGGCCACGTTCCCGTCGGGATCCAACATGCAGATGGCGTAGTCCTGCACCCCCTCGACGAGCAGCCGGAACCGCTCCTCGCTCTGGCGCAGCGCCTGTTCCATCTTCATGCGCTCGGTGAAGTCGCGCGTCACCTTCGCGAAGCCGCGCAACTCTCCCGTCTTCGGGTCCCGCAGCGCGGTGATGATGACGTTGGCCCAGAAACGGCTGCCATCCTTGCGCACCCGCCAGCCCTCGTCCTCGAAGCGGCCCTCGGCCGTCGCCACCGTCAGCTCCCACGCCGGCTTGCCCCGCTCCAGATCCTCGGCGGGGTAGAAGCGCGAGAAGTGCTGGCCGATGATCTCCTCGGCCCGGTACTGCTTGATGCGCTGGGCCCCCTCGTTCCAGGAGCTGACGTACCCCTTGGGATCCAGCATGAAGATGGCGTAGTCCCGGACGCTCTCCACCAGCAGCCGGAAGTGCTGCTCGACCTGTTTCGTGGGCTCGATGGCCAGAAGGGCCCCACCCGCTGACGGTGCGCCCCTCTCTCTCGGG
Source organism: Vitiosangium sp. GDMCC 1.1324 (assembly GCF_003044305.1). Lineage (GTDB taxonomy): Bacteria > Myxococcota > Myxococcia > Myxococcales > Myxococcaceae > Archangium. Next base: position 73,168 of record NZ_PZOX01000016.1, read on the forward strand.
CTGGCGTGGGACCGCTCGCCTGCTACGTCCGCGTCTGCTGGCTCAAGGGGATTCGACTCGTTGTGCGGACCCATCATCAGTTGATCTCGGAACACTCTGGAAGATGCATTCACGTAATGAGCACAAACGTTGAGCCTCCCCCAGGGCTTCCAGCGGGAGCAGCGGGACATGGCCCACTCTCCCCTGCCTGACGTCCTGCCAAGAGATGAAAGGCGCGTCGATGGTGGAACGACCCCTCCGCTCACTTCGAGACGTCTCGAGGCGGTGTGGGTGAGGGGTAGGCCATGCACGCACAAACACCCCGAGTCCCAGGTGGGTCGACTCGGGGACGAGAGACAGCGAGCGTCCGCTCAGAGGGTTCCGGCGGGCGGGGGAGTGTCCTCGGTCTCGCGCTCTTCTTCCTCGGCGGCGCGGGCTGCGTCGTCGGCGGTGGCGTCCAGCTCGGCCTTCTCCCGGGCCAGCAGCTGGGTGGCGCGCTCCAGGTACTCCTCGCCGACCATGATCTCCCACCAGGGCTCGAGGGTGCCGGTGGTGAGCACGTCCACGGTGCCGGCGCGGCGCGGCCGGACGAACACGGGGATGTGCTGCACCTGGAGCAAGCGGGCGTAGTCCTCGGCGGTGAAGGGATCATCCGCCGTGGTGGCCCGGACGAACTTGCGGGTGTCTCCCTCGCCGGGCAGGGGGATGTGGCGCTGGCGCATGGTCTCGGCGTCCACCAGCTCGCTGCCAGGACAGTCCGCGCACTGCTTCACGCCGTCCTGGTATTCGGAACCACACTGCGTGCAGTACTTCATCGTGCCTCCCTCCAGGAACAACACCCTGGCAACCGGGCACGAAGTTAGCACGCCCGGCCTCAGTGCCTGGCTGCTTCCCCCAGGCTCCCGACGGCGGCTGACAAGCGCTCGACATCAATGGGCTTGCGCAGCACCACGTCACAGCAGCCCGCGTCCACGTCGGTGTAGCCGGACACGAGGATGACACCCGCCTTGGGCTGGCGCGTCTTCACTTCGTGTGCGAGTGCGGTGCCACACATGCCGGGTAGCGACTCGTCCGTGACGACCACATCCGGGTGATCGTCCTCGAAGGCCCGCAGCCCCGCGACTCCATCCGGCGCCGTGATGACGTCGAAGTCCATCTCGAGCAACTCCGCGAGGAGCTCGCGGCTGTCGCCGTCATCCTCGACCAGCAGCACCTTGATTCGCTCTCCCATGCGACTGAGCAACCCCGGAGCTCCGGCGAATCGTCCGCGCCGCTCGAGTGCCCGGTCCCCAGGCAGGAGAGCGGCCGAGGGAGCCTGGGCCAACACCGCTCACCGAATGTCCACGGGCTGTCCATTTTGAGAGACCAAGGGGAGGTGACGCCATGAAGGTGTTGATGCGAGGAGTCCACCTGGAGCTGTCGGACTCGCTGCGGGATTACGCCACGCAGCATCTGGTGGAGCCCATCAGCAAGTTCATCGATGACGACGAGGCGACCGAGATTGAGATCTCGCTGGTGGACGTCAACGGGCCGAAGGGGGGGCGGGACCAGGAGTGCCGGGTGAACGTGCGCATGCCGGGCTTCGCGGGCATTCACATCACGGAGACGGGGGAGACGTTGTTCCAGGCCATCGACCTGGCGAGGGATCGGCTGGAGAATACGGTCAAGCGCACCGTGCAGAAGCGGCGGGAGGCGAGCAGCCAGGGCCTCCCCGAGGACGTGCGCTCCTAGCGCACCAGTGGAGCCCGGACCCCTCGGCAGGAGTCCGGGCTTGCAGGCGGACCCTGACCGATTCTTGCTGGCCCCGAGCGGTGGACGCTATAAGCGGGACCCTTACCCCCGGGCTAAAGGTCGGCGATGGTCCGCTTCAAGTTCTTCGTCTTCGCGCTCCTGGTCCTCGGACTGGGGTTGGCTCATCTTCCCCTGGTGTCGGGACCGCTGAGCGTCCGGGTCACGGAGGATGCTTCCGCGCCCACCCGGACGGCCATCAGCGAGATGGCCCGTTCGTTGGAGTCGCGCCGGCTCGCGGTGCAGGGTGTGGCGCTGAAGCTGGCGGCGAGCCCGAACGTGGCCATCGCGGTCCAGCCCCACGTGGTGGCGCTGCCCAAGGGCAAGGGCATCCGCATCGAGGAGCCGCCCACGGGTGAGCGCTTCAGTGGCCTGCGCTCGGCCGCGAAGGAGCTGGTGCCCGAGCCGCTCAAGGGCGGCCTCGTGCTCGGGCTGCTCACCAACGAGGGCTCGCTGTACGCGCGCGCCGAGGAGGAGCCTGTCTCGGACGACAAGCTGGACGTGCAGGCGCTGGCGAAGGCGGGCAGCGAGGGCGTGGTGGTGGACGTGTTCGACGCGCCCCACGTCTTCTACTCGGTGCCCGTGCTGTGGAACGCCGAGGGAGGCCACGCGCAGGTGGCGGCGACCCTGGTGGTGGGCGCCCCGCTGGTGGCGGACAAGGCCGTGGAGTCCGCGGCCCTGGCGTCCGGCGTCGCCGCGATCGCGCTGGTGAAGGGGGACAAGGTGTTGGGCACCGCGGGCTCGCAGAAGGAGCTCGCCGAGGCGGGGCTCAAGGCGCTGCGCGCGGGCCAGATCGGCCACGTGGTGGAGCGCGGCAGTGTGCGGGGGTGGCTCCCCCAGGTGCCGCAGGTGAAGCTGCCGCTGTTCACCAGCCTGGAGGACAGCAAGGGCGGCCAGGCTCCGCTCGCGGTGGGCTCGCGCCGGGCGCTCGAGGGGGGACTCGAGGTCGTGGCCGTGGCCAGCGTACGGCCCTTCATGACCGCGCTGGCGGACTACCAGCAGAGCGCCCTCTTCGCGCTGATGTGCCTGCTGGGCTTCTCCCTGGTGTGGACGCTGGTGATGGGCTCGGCCCGCGCTCCGGCCCAGGCGCCCGCCGCCAAGGAGGAGAAGAAGAAGAAGGGCAAGAAGGGCCAGGAGGCCGAGGCCCCCGCGCCCGCTCCCCAGGCCGCGGCCCCGCTGCCCGTGGCGCCCGCGCAGGAGCCGCCCGTGCCCGGCCCGGATGACTTCCCCTTCCCGGCGTCTCCGGCGCCCACGGCCCCTCCGGTCGCGGCGGCCGCCGAGCCCGCCGACTTCCCGTTCCCTCCGGCTCCGGCTCCGAGCGGGGATGCCTTCCCGTTCCCGCCGCCCCCGGCTCCGGGCGCGGATCCGTATGGGTCGCCCACGGTGCCGGGGAAGGATCCGTTCGCCGGGCAGGCCCTGGGCGGGGATGCCTTCCCGTTCCCCACCGGGGACTCGGGTATGGGCGTTGCCACGGCGGAGGCCCGGCGTGGGGCGTTCGCCTTCGAGGATCAGCCGACGGCGGCCTACTCCCTGAAGCAGGCGGCGGATCCGTTCGCGGCCGCCGCTGCGCAGGCGGGGCTTCCGCCCGCGGACTTCGGTGCGGAGGCCGCTCCCGAGACGACCCGCGTGGCCGCCATCCCGCAGGAGTTGCTCGCGCGCTCGGCCCGGCCCAACACGGCCGAGGTGCCCCTCCCGAACCGACCGGGCCACCCTGGCGTCGCCGCTCCCTCGGCCGCGTCCACGCCCGTCATGGGCACGTCGACGCAGAGCCTGGGCATGCCGCCGCCCCCGTCCGAGGAGCAGCACTTCCAGGATGTCTTCCGCGAGTTCGTGGCCACGCGAGACCAGTGCGGCGAGCCCAATGACGGCCTGACCTACGACAAGTTCGTGGCCAAGCTGCGCAAGAACAAGGAGCAGCTCGTCCAGAAGTACGCCTGCAAGACGGTGCGTTTCCAGGTGTACGTGAAGGAGGGCAAGGCCGCCCTCAAGGCCACGCCCGTCAAGGACTGACGCGCGACACGGAGACTGTCGTCCAGAGGGCTCCAGGTCTTCTTGACCTGGGGCCCTCGTGTTTTTCCTGGTAGCTGTGGAGCCTTGCTCTCGGGGGAACGCACATGAAGGTGGGCTTCATCGGACTGGGGAACATGGGCCACGCCATGGCGAGGAACCTGCTCGCGGCGGGGCACGAGCTCAGCGTCTACAACCGCACGCGCGAGAAGGCCGAGTCCCTGCGCCAGCAGGGGGCCCGGGTCGCGGACTCGCCAGCGGACGCGGCGCGTGGGGTGGAGGTCGTCTTCACCATGCTCGCGGATGATGCCGCCGTGGAGGGCGTTGCCTTCGGCGGGTCGGGCCTACTGGCGGGGCTGGGGCAGGGGGCCCTTCACGTCTCGTCGAGCACCATCTCGGTGGCGCTCTCGGAGCGCCTGGCCGAGGCGCACGCGAAGGCGGGGCAGCGGTACGTGGCGGCGCCGGTGTTCGGCCGGCCGGCGGCGGCGGAGGCGAAGCAGCTCTGGGTGGTGGCCGCGGGCGCGAAGGCCGATGTGGAGCGGTGCCGGCCCCTGCTGGAGGCCGTCGGGCGTGGGCTCTCGGTGCTCGGGGAGCGGGCGTCCGCCGCGAACGTGGTGAAGCTGTCGGGCAACTTCCTGATCGCCTCGATGATTGAGACGCTCGGGGAGGCGTTCGCGCTGACGCGCAAGTCCGGCATCGAGCCGAAGGTCTTCCTGGATGTGTTCCAGTCGGTGTTCGCGCGCTCGCCCATCTTCGAGAACTACGCCGTGCAGATCGCCCGGGAGCAGTACGAGCCCGCGGGCTTCAAGCTGCGGCTGGGTCTCAAGGACGTGCGGCTGGTGCTGGAGGCCGCCGGAGCGGCGGAGGTGCCGATGCCGGTGGCGAGCCTCGTGCGCGACCACTTCCTCAGTGGCATGGCCCAGGGGAAGGGAGACCTCGACTGGTCGGCGCTCGGGGCGCTGGCGGCGGAGCGGGCGGGCCTCGACGGGAAGTGAGGCCGCGCTCGCTCAGGTAGACTCGGGCTCGTCACCCTCGGGGGGCGGTACCGGCGCGCTCCCCCTGGCCGGGCGCTTGTGCCCGAAGGGAGTCAGCTCCGGGCCCACGCCCAGGACGAAGGTGTTGCCGGGCGTGGTGCTCGCGCCGTCGAGCGTCTGCAGCATGCGCAGGTTCAGCAACGACGGGTTCTGCTCCACCATCCTCGCCGCGTTGGCCAGATTGCGCAGGGCCGCCGACTCGCCGCGCGCCTTCTCCAGCATGGCCTGTGCCTCCTTCTTCGCCTTGAGCGACTCGGCGAAGGCGCGGCGCAGATCCGCCGGCAGCATCACGTCCTTCACCTCCACCGACTCCACCGAGAGCCCGAACGCGCGCACCTCTCCGGCCACGCGCTCGCGCATGCGCTGGCCCAGGTCGAGCCGCCCCGACACCAGCTCCTCCAAGGGATGGCGAGCCACCTCCTCGCGCAGGGCGAGCTGCACGCTCAGGTAGAGCGCCTCCAGGAAGTTCTGCACACGGTGCAGGGCCTGCGCGGGCTCGGCCACGGTGAAGCGCACCGCGGTGCTCACCTTGAGGCCCACCTGCTCCTGGCTGAGCACGTCCTGGCCGGGCACGGTGAGCGAGCGCTGGCGCATGTCCACCTGCTGCGTGGTGACGCCGGAGCGCCGCATCCGGTGGGCCCCGGGCTCGAGCACGCGCACGAAGCGCCCCTGCCGGTAGACCAGGGTAGTGAAGCCCTCGGGGACGATCACCTTGAGCACGAGCACCTTGTAGGCCACCACGCCCAGGGCGAGTGCCATCACCATCAGCGGGAAGAGTCGCAGCGCGAGCGCGTCCATCGTGCACACCTCGTCTGGCGGAAGACGCCGGCTCCGGGAGCCCCGGCGGTACGGCGGGGGCTCTCCACCCGCATGGCCGTTCCGCACGGTGCGCCCGAAGGCGCTGGCTCCCGGAGCCTTCGTTGAGGAGTCGAACCTCGGCCTTTTCAGGCTGCCAGGGAAAGGGAGAGGCCCCAATCCCAGAACACCCCCGGACGATGTCCGCGGGCGCTGGAGAGGTCCTCCCAGGGGGCAGGGACGCGGTGTGCCCCTATGCCTGACATGTGCATGAAAAAAGCGCCGCTCCCGTCTCCGGAAGCGGCGCTCCTCACCTCACTTCACCGTGGTGACGACCCCGGCGCCGATCGTCTTCCCACCCTCACGGATGGCGAAGCGCATGCCCGGCTCCACGCCGATGGGGTGGAGCAGGCGGAAGCCCACCTGCGCCCGCCCGCCCGGCTGGACGAGCCCCTCGCCGTGCACCTCGATCGTCCCCGTCACGTCCGTACTCCCGAAGAAGAACTGCGGCGTGTACCCGGTGCCGAACGCCGTGTGGCGGCCGCCCTCGTGGGCGGAGAGCACGTACAGCTCGGCCTCACCCACCGCGTGCGGGTGGATGGAGCCCGGGGCGCAGAGCACCTGGCCGCGAGCCACCTCTTCCCGCTTGAGACCGCGCAGCAGGAGCCCCACGTTCTCACCCGCACGAGCCTCCGGCCGCTGGCGGTGGAAGGACTCGATGCTGGTGACCACCACCTCTCGCGTGTCCGGCCCGCCCGCCCCCACCAGCTCCACCGCCGACCCGGCCATGAGCACCCCGCGCTGGATGCGGCCCGTCACCACCGTGCCGCGCCCCGAGATGGTGAAGACGTCCTCGATGGGCATCAGGAACGGCGAGGTGTAGTCCCGCACCGGATCCGGAATGTGTCTGTCGAGCGCGTCCACCAGCTCACGGATGCAGCGGGTGGCCTCGTCCTGCACGCGCCCGGCGGTGACGGCCTCGAGCGCCTTGAGGGCCGAGCCCTTCACCATCCGCACGTCCGTGTAGCCATGGGCCGCCAGCAGCTCCTGCGTCTCGAGCTCCACCAGCGCGAGCAGCTCCGGGTCCGCCACGTCCACCTTGTTGATGAACACGACCATGTGCTCCACGCCCACCTGGCGGGCCAGGAGGAGGTGCTCACGCGTCTGCGGCTGGGGCCCCTGCGAGCCGTCCACCAACAGGATGGCGCCGTCCATCTGGGAGGCACCGGTGATCATGTTCTTCACGTAGTCCGCGTGACCGGGGCAGTCGATATGGGCGTAGTGACGCGTGTCCGACTCGTACTCGACGTGGGCGATGTTGATGGTGATGCCGCGGGCCCGCTCCTCGGGCGCGCTGTCGATCTGGTCGTAGCCGAGCCCCTTGCCGCCATGCAGCGCGGCCATCACCTGGGTGAGGGCGGCGGTGAGGGTCGTCTTGCCGTGGTCCACGTGGCCGATGGTGCCAACGTTGACGTGCGTCTTGGTGCCCATGGGAGTTGCTCCTGGTTGTGGGCCGGGCCGGCCCGGTTGAAGTGCTGGAAAAAGAAAAACCCCTCGGACCACGCGGGCCCGAGGGGTCGGACGGGGAAGGCGCTGTCGGACTCAGCCGATCAGAGCGCTCCCTCGCGCCGCACACGCGGGTCTCGCGACGAGCGGTTCGCCGCTGAGACTGAGAGTGATGACGTGGGCGCGAAGGGGGTCATGGCCGTCGAAAAGAAGGAGAAAATCCAGGAGCACGGACGCGGGGGGCTACAAAAACTGACGCGCCCCGGCGCGGGGGCACCGGGACGCGTCTGGGGGTGGGCTCGGGGGAGCCCGTGGGGGGAGTCCTATCCGCCCGTGTGCACGGTGACCTCGGCGGAGAGGCCGGCGCGCAGCACCAGGTCCTTGGGCGGCTTCACCCAGGTGATGCGCACCGGGACGCGCTGCACCACCTTCACGAAGTTGCCCGAGGCGTTGTCCGCCGGCAGCAGGGAGAAGCGCGCGCCGGTGCCGCCCGACAGGCTCTCCACCTTGGCCTCGAGCTTCTCGTCGTCGTAGGCGTCGATCTTCACCGTCACCCGCTGGCCCGGCTTCATCTCGCCGACCTGCGTCTCCTTGAAGTTGGCCACCACGTACGTCTCCGGCGGGACGAGCTCCGCCACCGCCTGGCCGGGCGACAGCAGCTGGCCCTCGTGGATGGTCAGCTTGGACACCTGGCCGTCCGAGGCCGCGACGATGTGCGTGTAGTCCAGCTGCAGGCGGGCCTGCTCCAGCGCCGCCTCGGCCGACTTCACCCGGGCGTGGGCGAGCGCCGCGCTGGCGCGGGCCGCGGCGATCTTCGCGTCGATGGGCGCGCTCTGGTCCAGGTTGCCCTGGGCCTCGGCCACCTTGCTCTGGGCCACGCGCCGGCCTTCCTCGGCCGCGGCGAGCTGCGCGCGAGCACCCTCGAGGGCGGCCTGCGCGGCGTCGTTGGAGGCCTTGGCGTCGTCATAGCTCTTCTGGGAGACGGCCTTGGCCTCCACGAGCTGCTCCTGGCGCTCGAGATCCAACTTCGTGCGGCGGGCATCCGCCTCGGCGCGGGCGAGCGAGGCCTTGGCCACGGCGATCTGCGCCTCGGCGCTGCTGGCGGCCGCGCTGCTGGTGGACACCATGGCGCGGGCGCTGGAGAAGCCGCCCTTGGCACCCGCCTCGGCCACGGTGGCCTGGGCGTCGGCGGCCTGGGCCTGGGCCTGGGCCGACTCGAGCTCCGCCTCCGCCTGCTTCACGCGGGCGGCGTAGTCGCGCGGGTCGATCTCCACCAGCGCGTCGCCCTTGTGCACGAAGGCGTTGTCCGCCACGAGCACGCGCATCACCGGCCCGCCCACGCGCGAGGCGATCGGCACCACGTCCGCCTCCACCTGTGCGTCATCCGTGGTCTGCTGCCCGCGTGTGGCCACCAGGTAGCCACCGATGCCGAGCAGCAGCACGCTCACGATGGTGCCGAGGATGAGGAAACCCCGGCGGCCCTTCTTCTGGAGTTGAGCGGGCGATGGGGCCTGCTCTTCGGGTTGAACGATATGGGGTGCGGTCGAGGCCATGGGTTTCAAATCTCCACGTCGATATGAGCGGGTTCTTGAGGCCCGTCTTTGAGCTTCGGGGCCTTGAGGAAGAGGACGAGCGGCATCACCACCAGGAAGAGCAGTGCCGCCAGAACGAAGAGCTTGTCGAAGGCCAGCACCATGCCCTGGCGGGCGGTGATGCCGGAGAGCATGCGGAGCGCGGTCTCCTGGGCGTGCGCGTAGTCCATGCCGCGCGCCATGAAGCCGCCGCGCAGCTGCGCCAGCCGGGTCATCACCTCGGGGCGCTCGGCCGTGATGTGCGTGGCGAGGACCGCCTTGCCTTGCGCGCCGTAGCGCGACAGCAGGCTGGCGAACACGGCCAGTCCGATGGAGCCGCCAATCTGCCGCAGCAGCGAGCTGAGGCCCGTGGCATCTGGCATCCGGTGGCGGGGGATTCGCGACAGCGCCACGGTGGACAGGGGCACGAGCATCAAGGAGAAGCCCAGGCCCTGCAGCATGATGGCGGCCATGATGTTGCTCGTGCCGGTGTCCAGGTTGAAGTGGCTCATCTTGAAGACGCCCAGGCCCGTGAGCGCCAGCCCACACGCGATGAAGACCTGGGGCGGGAAGCGGGTGTAGATGCGCCCGATGATGGGCATGAGCGCCAGCATCATCAGCGTGCGCGGCATCAGCGCCAGGCCGGACTGCGTGGCGGTGAAGCCCAGCAGCTCCTGCATGAACATGGGCAGCAGGAACATGCTGGCCATGAGGATGGAGAACATCAGCGCGCTGAGCAGCGTGCCCGAGGTGAAGACGGCGTCCTTGAAGAGGCGCAGGTTGACCACGGGCGCCACGGCGGTGAGCTCGCGGATGACGAAGGCCACCAGGCACACGCCGGACAGCAGCGCGCAGATGACGATCTCCGCGGAGTCGAACCAGTCGTTGCTCTGGCCTTCCTCGAGCATGTACTGGAGCGCCGCCAGGCCCACGCACAGCAGCACGATGCCCGCCCAGTCCATGTTCTTGCGCTGCTTCTCGCCCTCGGCCCGGTTGGCGGCGAGCAGGTCCGCCGGCTCCTCCACGAAGCGCGCCACCATGAAGAAGCCGAGGATTCCCACCGGCACGTTGATGAAGAAGATCCACGACCAGTGGAAGTTGTCGACGATGTAGCCACCCAGCGTGGGGCCGATGGCCGGCCCCACCATCACCGCCATGGAGAAGAGCGCCATGGCCATGCCCTGCTCCTTGGGCGGGAACGTCTGCCGGAGGATGGCCTGCTCGGTGGGTTGCAACGCGCCGGCGCCGAAGCCCTGGATGGCGCGGAAGAACACCAGCGAGGGCAGGTTCCACGCCAGGCCACACAGGAACGAGCCCACCACGAAGAGCGCGAGGCAGGCCAGGTACACCCGCTTCTGGCCGAAGAGCCGGCCGAAGAAGGCGGTGAGCGGCATCACCATCACCGTGGCGAGGGCGAAGCCGGTGGTGGTCCAGGTGATCTCCTGCACCGTGGCGCTCACCGCGCTGCGCAGCTGCGGCATCGCCACGTTGACGATGGACGAGTCGATGGCCCCCATCAGGGTGCCGAACGTCACCGACAGCGTGACGAGCCATTTGTTGGGCGGAGCCCGGAGCGGAACCGCCGCTGCCGGGGCCGCTACTGCGGCAGATGACATGGAGTCAGACCTCGATACCTTTCAAGAAGACCTGGAGCAGCACATCCGCCCCTCGTTGGAGCTCGTCGCTCCGCTGCGTATCCGCCGCCTTCATGAGCAGGCCTCGCACCATGCCCAGCAGCAGCGACGCGTAGAATTCCGAGCCCTCGCGCCGCAGCTCGCCCGAGGCGACTCCGCGCTGGATGAGCCGCTCCATCCGGGTCGAGATCTCCGCCAGGGTGCCCGCCTTCTGCGGGAACCCGGCGCTGCGCACGAGCTCCGACTGCATCACGATGGCGAAGAACCGGGCGTGCTCGCGGAAGTGCGCGAAGGTCGTGTCGAGCAGCGCCCGGAGCTGCTCCTGAAAGGCACGTCCCTCCACCTTGGTCAGCACCGCGTCCACCCGCGTCATCAGCGCCTCGCGCCTCACCCGGATGAGCTCCAGCAGCAGCGCGTTGCGATCCTCGAAGTGGTTGTAGAGCGTGCCCACCGACACACCCGCCCGCTCGGCGATGTCCTCCATCCGAGCCCCGAACCCCTGCTCGGAGAAGACCTGCTCCGCCGCGGCGCGGATGGCGTCTCCTGTGGCTTCCCGGAGCCGGGCGCGAAGCCTCGGGGCCGGTGCACGTTTCGCTGAATCTCGGTTCATTTTCTGAGTTCTGAATTAACTCCGTCCCAGCCGCGCGTCAACTCGGACCCTGGACCGAGACCTGGGGTGTGGGTCGGGGTAGGGCTCGGAGTCCTGTTTACAGTCCAGACGGCCAGGGAGGCGCTCATGTGAGACCTCGGCCGGAGGTGGCGGTGACGAGCGCGGGCCGCATCTGCTGGCCGGGAAAGTGGGGACGGGTGTCACGCTTTCCGGGCAGCGGCCTATGAAGGGGCGGAGTCGCCAGACAATGGCAATGGTGACTTCTACGAAGTACCGCTCGCGGCCGTGGGGCTGCCCGCGCCGGGGAAGTAGCTCGTGTGCTAAGGCCACGCGTGAAGACACCGAGCGGAGGCTTCTCGTGTCGACATGCGTGGCGGTGCGGTGGATGTTGGCGCTCCTCCTCTTGCTCCCGGCGGTGGCTCGGGCCGGGGAGGGGAGGCGCTGGGATGTCCCCACCCTGGGGGCTGGCGGAATCCCGCGAGGGCTGAGGCTCGTGCAGGAGCCGGCCGGGGACTCGCCGAAGCTCATTCCGGATGTCGTACAGGGGACGCCCCCCGTGCGCCCCTTGTGGCAGCGATTGCTCGTCGAGGGGGCGGCGGGTGTGGGCACGGGCCTCGTGGGGGCTCTCGTTGGCGCTGAGCTGCTCCTGGTGGGGAGCGGATTTCAACTCTTCGATACCTCTGCCCACCTGCCGCTCCTTCCCTTCGCGCTCGCGGGCATGGCGGTCGGTTTCCCGCTGGGCGTCTGGTGGGGCGGCGAGTTGATGATGGGCCAGGGGCGCCTGCTCGCGACGTTCGGAGGTTCTGCCATGGGGTGGCTCCTGACGGCGGGGCTGTGGGTCCTGTCGGAGCAGGCGAGCACGCCGCTCTCGGGCATCCTCAAGGGCGTGGCCGTCCCCCTGCCCGCCGCGGGCGCCCTCCTGGGGTACGAGGTCTCCTCCAGCCTCCGGAAGAAGGCGGAGGGACTTCAGGTGCAGCCGGCGCTTGTCCTCTCCTCGGACCATGGGGCACTGGTGCTGGCCGGGTGCTTTTGAAACCTCGAGCGCGCGCCGGGTGGTTCTCTCCCTGGCGGCGTGGTACCCCCGTCCCGTGAGCGACACCTTTGCCCAACTCGGTCTGTCTCCCGAGTCCCTCGACGCCGTGCGCCGCGCTCGCTTCTCGCGGCCCACTCCCATCCAGGCGCAGGCCATTCCTCCGGCGCTCGCCGGCAAGGACGTCATCGGCTGTGCTGCGACCGGCACGGGCAAGACGGCCGCGTATGTGCTGCCCCTGGTGGAGCGGTTCGCTGGCCGGAAGGGGACGCTGGGACTGGTGCTGGCACCCACCCGCGAGCTGGTGCAGCAGATCGCCGGGCCGGTGGAACTCTTCGGCGGGTCGCGTGGCGTCTCGCACTCCGTGGTCATCGGCGGCGAGGACATGGCGGCGCAGGCCGAGGCGCTGAAGCGGCGGCCCTCGCTGGTGCTCGCCACACCGGGGCGGTTGGTGGACCTGCTGGAGGCGCGCGCCGTGTCGTTCGCGCACCTGGAGGCCCTGGTGCTCGACGAGGCGGACCGGATGCTGGACATGGGCTTCCTGCCGCAGATCGAGCGCATCCTCGCGGCGCTGCCCCGCCGACGGCAGACGTTGCTGTTCTCCGCGACGCTGGGCCCGGATGTGAGCCGCTTCGCCCGCGAGCAGCTCTACCGGCCGGTGCGCGTGGAGGTGACGCGAAGTGGGACGCCCGCTGAGCGCGCCGAGCAACGGCTGTACGTGGTGAAGCCCGAGGAGAAGTCGGCGCTGCTGCTCACGTTGTTGGCGCATGACGAGGAGACGGCGCTCATCTTCACGCGGACGAAGGAGCGGGCGGACAAGGTGCTCCTGGCGTTGCAGCGGGCGGGGTACCGGTGCGCGGTGCTGCATGCGGATCGGACGCAGGATCAGCGCAACCAGGCGATGAAGGGCTTCCGGCAGGGGGCGTACAGGTGTCTGGTGGCCACGGACATCGCGGCGCGTGGGCTGGACGTGGAGGACGTGGGGCACGTCATCAACTACGACCTGCCCCATGCTCCGGAGGACTACGTGCACCGCATCGGCCGCACGGCGAGAGCTGCCGCGAGCGGAGTGGCCTCGACGTTTGTCACGGCGAAGGACCGGCTGATGGTCGAGCGCATCGAGAAGATCATGCGGGCCGGAATTCCCCGAGCGACGGTGCCACGCGAGGACCCTGTCTTCCAGGCGGAGGTGGAGCGCCTGGAGGCCGCCCAGCGAAACCCGGGTCCGCCGCAGAAGGACCACGGCGTCTCCAAGAGGGCCCCTGGACAGGCCCCGGGGCGGCACGCGCGGTCGCACGGGAAGGATCCTCGCTCCGGTGGAACGGAGGAGTGACGCTCAGTCCCGCGAGGGCTCGGCCTTCCCGCAGATGAGCTGTCAGCGCTCGCGGGGCAGGGACAGGGTGAAGCAGGCGCCCTGGCCGGGTTCGCCTCCCACGTCCAGCTTGCCTCCGTGCTCCTGGAGGATCCGCGCTGCAATCGCCAGTCCCAGGCCCGTGCCCCCCTCTTTCGTCGTGAAGTAGGGCTCGAAGATGCGGGCGCGGTGCTCGGGTGGAATCCCCGGGCCGCTGTCCTGGACCTCGACCACCGCCTCCCGCTCGTTGCCTCGCACTCGCACGTGCAGGTTCCCGCCTCCCTTGGTCATCGCCTCCTCGGCGTTCTTCACCAGGTTCACCAGCACCTGCGTCAGTTGGTCCCGGTCCGCCTTCGCCACCACCCCCGGCTGGACCTCCGAGTGGATGTGGATGCCCTCCGGCGGCGAGGCGTACAGCGCCAGCACGTTCTGCGCGAGCTCTCCCAGGTCCACCGGCTCTAGTTGGGGCTTGGGCAGGCGCGCGAAACGGCTGAACTCGTCCACGATCCGCCGCAGCCGGTCCACCTCTTCCAGGATGACGCCCGCGCTGTCCCGGAACAGTGCCGGGAAGCGCGCGTCCTGCGCGTCCTGCACCGCCATCAGCGTCTCCAGCGACATGCGGATGGGCGTCAGCGGGTTCTTGATTTCGTGCGCCAGCCGCCTCGCCACCTCCTGCCATGCCGCCACGCGCTCGCTGGCCACCAGCCGCTCCGTGGTGGAGCGCAGCTCCGTCGTCATGTGGTTGAACGTCTTCACCAGCTCGCCCACCTCGCCCGTGGCCTTCACCTGCACCTGCACGTCCAGCGCGCCCTCTCCTACGCGCCTCGCTCCCGAGGTGAGCGCTTCCACCGGCTGCGTAATCCGCCGGGCCATCAGCAGCCCCAGCAGCACCGCGAAGCTCAGCCCCAGTCCGGCCAGCAGCAGGAAGGCGCGCAGCACTCCGAGCGAGGCCTCGCGCTCGGCAGCCCGGCTGAAGACGAGCCGTACCGTGGCGGCCTCTCCCATCGGCAGCACCCGCGCCACCGTGGGCGGTGTGACGCTGCCCGCCTTCGCCACCACCGTGTCCCCGGACAGCAGCGACACCTCCGCCCCCGTGAGCCGCGCCAGGTGTGCCGCCAGCCCCTGGTCCAGTAGCACTCCGCCCACCACCCACAGCCTCGAGTCCCCGTAGTCCACCGGTCTCGCGATGACGAGCGCGGGCACCTCGCTCAGCCCCTGGTCCCCTCGCACCGACACCTTCACCGGCACCGGCCTCGCGGACTTCTCCCGCGTCACGGCGAAGAGCACCGGGTCCGGGTCTCCCCGGCGCGCGGGCAGGTGTCCCGAGGACAGCGTCGTCCCCTTCCGATCGAAGAGCGACAGCACCGTGAGGCCCCGGCTCTTCATCAGCGCTTGCGCGGTGTCTCCGCGGATGGCCCGGGCGGGGGACTCGCGGGCGTCTCTCGCCAGGTCCTCCATGACGGGGCTCTCCACCAGCTCCTCCACCGCCCGGCGCGCGGTGGCTCCGGCTCGCTCGAGGGCCTCCTGCGCGGAGTCGGTGGCGCCCTCCATGCGCGCGTCCAGCCCCTTCGACAGCGTGGCGCGCAGCCGCGTCAGCGTGAAGGGCACCATCACCGCCAGTGGCACCAGTGCCAGCAGGGCGAAGGCGAGCGCCAGCCTCGTCCTCAGTCTCATCTCCGTGCTCCCGGGACTCCCGCCTGCGCCGGCTGGAGCCATACACCGTCCAGCACGGGCAGCCCCTGGGCGTCGAAGACGAGGCCTCCCACCTCCGGTGCCGCGCGCAGTGCCAGTCCCTGTGCATAGAGGGGCAGCAGTGGCACGGACGGGGCGAGCGCCAGGGCCCGCTCGCGCACCTTCGCGTCACGCGCCTCCGGGTCCGTCAGGGCACCGATACGTGGCAGCTCCACTCCGAGCAGATCCTTCCGGCCCGCGGCGTCCAGCACCACGGCCAGGGCCGGGCCGGGCACGGGTGGCAGCAGCAGCGAGTGCAGCATCAGCTCGTAGTCACCCTTCGCCCAGCGGGCGCGCAGCTCGGCGCGCGGCAGCGGCTCCAGCGCCACGTTGTAGCCCCGGTCGTGCAGCTTCACCTGGAGGCGCTCGGCCACCGCGCGCTGGTCCTCGTTGCCCACGTCGTAGAGGAGCGTCACCTTGCGTCCGGCCTGGGGCTCGGGCGGCGTGGGACGCACTCCGGGGGTCGGCGGGAGCAGCGCGGGGGGCAGCAGGTTCGGCATGGGCACCGCGGGCCCTCGCACGAAGAGGCGCGTGAGATCCTCCCTGTCGACGGCGCTCTCCACCGCCTGCCGGAAGTCCGGCGGCACGCGCCTCGGCGACCAGGCCAGATAGGTGGCGTACAGCGCCGCTCCGGAGACGGTGCCTCCATCGGAGAGGACGCCGAGCGCCACCTGGGTCTCATGCGTCGACCACAGCCGCGAGAGGCCGCGCTCATCCGTGGGCAGCAGGCGCACCCTGTCCACGTACGGCCGGCCCTCGGTCCATGCGAGCCGTGCCTCCACGGTGTTGCTCCCAGCGGCGGAGAACGGGCCGAGCGCCGCAGGGGCGGAGCGCGGCGGGGCGAGCGCGGGGTGGCACAGCGCGCGCTCCAGGTCCGGCCACGGGAAGGCGAGCGCCATCTCCAGGGTGTCGCTGGTGGCGGAGAGCTGCCGGCCCTCGCCGCGCAGCGGGAAGAGGAGGGCGCGGTAGGGCGAGGGGGCCTCGGCGCCCGTGAGCCGAGCCCAGGCGCGGACGAGTGCCTGGGCCTGGGCGGGCGAGGGCAGTCCCAGGCGTACCACCTGAGCGGAGGGGCGCGAGGGCTCCCGGGCGAGTCCGGGCGACAGGTGTCCGTCCGGGGCCAGGTGGCAGGCAGGCCGGGAGACGAGGCCGAGCAGGGTGGCCTCGATGGGTGTATCGGCGAGGGCCGGGTCTCCGGGCTCGGCGGGGCCGGTGTGGGCGACGCGCAGCTCGCCTCCGTAGGGGACGCGGCCGGCGGCGAGCGACGGCGTAGCACCGAGCAGGAGGAGGCTGACGAGGGCGTGGTGGAGCGTCATGGCGCACCCTGGCGCAGGAGGAAGAGCACGCCGGTGCCGTCCGGGAGGGTGAGGCCCACCACCACCTCGCGGCGCTTGTCTCCGTCCAGGTTGGCCGTCACCACCTGAAGGGCGCGGCCGGAGGGCAGGGGCCCCTGCCAGAGGGGCTCGTGGATGGTGGGATCGCCCCCATTCGTCTTGAAGACGCGCAGGACGTCCGGCGACGGTTGGAGCTCGGGCGAGGTGGTGATCAGCTCCGGCGTCCCATCTCCGTCCAGGTCTCCGAGCGCGCTGCCGGCGCCGAGGCCGGAGAGCTGCAGGGGCGCCGCCGAGGGCCGGGGGAAGAAGGTGGCCGAGCCCTCCGGGTGGACGAGGAGGACGCGGGAGTTGGCGGCGCTGAAGGTGGTGAATCGGGTCGGCACACCCGCCAGACGCTGCTCCCCGTTGCCCAGCCGCACCTCGGGAGCGAAGGCCGTCTGTCCGGGCACGAAGGCGCCACGAGCCTCCGGGCCCAGGATCGGGGCCTCGAGCCGGGACACGCCTCGCAGCGAGCCACCCTCCAGGGAGAGCACCTCGCCGTGGGCGAAGCGGGTGGAGAAGGCGGCGATGCGCGGCGGCCCGGAGAGGATGGCCAGCGAGCCGAAGGGCTCACGCGTGGGAGCGGGGCTGGGAGGCAGCACCTCCAGTGAGCGCTCGGCGACGAGGCGCCCATCCGCGGCGAAGACCAGGACGGAGCGCTCGGTGAGCACGGCCACCTCGTCCTTGCCGTCCCCATCGAGGTCCCCGGCGGCGAGCGCGGCGGGAGGGGCGGGAAGGCGCGTCAGCACGGCGCCCAGCAGGCGCAGGGGGCGTGGCTCCTCGGGGGGCGCGGGCGTGCGTGGAGGCTCCACGGCGGCGAGTGCGAGTGCCGCGGCATCCGCCTCCACGGAGCGGGCGATGGCGGCGGCGGGCGAGGGCGCGCGAGTGGCGGCGCGGCCGGACCAGAAGTTCACCCAGGTGCCGAACACATCGCCGTGCGCGCGCAGTTCCCCGGCCTCCACGCCGAGGGTGATCCGCGCCAGGGTGCGGGCTCCCTGCTCGCGGGCGCGTGCTTCAGCGGCCTCGGGAGAGGGCGCCTCCAGCACCACGGGAGCGAGCCCGGCGGAGGCGAGCCGCGAGGCGAGCAGCGTCCCGAAGGCGCGCCGCAGCTCGGGGGCACCGCCTGAGAGGAACAGGGCCACGGGGGGCTCGGGCTTCACTTCGCGCACGTCCGAGGCCACGGCCTGGGCGAGCCGCTCGAGGGCGGACGCCTCCGGGGTGGACGGAGCGGCCTGGGCGGCCGGAGGGGGCGTGGGAGGTTTCGCGGCCGGAGCGGGGAGCGCGGCCAGGAGCAGAGCGGCGGTGAGGGCGCGGCTCACAAACCCCCCCGGCTACCTTCCTGGAGGAAGAAGTCGCTCGGGCTGACGTGGCCGGGAGGAGGCGCCTCGGCGGTGGGCTGGGTGCCCTCGAGGAAGGGCTCGAGCCGGCCGGGCACGGAGTTGCCCGCGAGCAGGCCGGTGGCGGGATCGATGCGCACCTGCACCACGCCCGGGGGCACGTCGAACTCGCGCGCGGGCAGGCCCTGGTGGGCGGCGCGCATGAACTCCAGCCAGATGGGGAGGGGAGCGCGGCCACCGGTCTCGGAGCTGCCCAGGGGCGAGTGGTCGTCAAAACCCACCCACGCACTGGCGACCCAGTCCGCGGTGAAGCCGGAGAACCAGGCGTCGCGGTTCTCGCTGGCGGTACCCGTCTTGCCGGCGGCGGGGCGGTTGAGCTCCGTCACCGCGCGGGCCGTGCCCTCTTCCACCACGCTGCGCATCAGCGAGGTGGTGAGGAAGGCCACCGCTGGGGGCAGCGTCTCCTCGAAGGCCGGCTGGTGCTCCTCGAGCACCTTGCCCTGCGCGTCCATCACCTTGAGCAACAGGAGCGGCTCGGCGTAGCGGCCGTTGGCCTGCAGCGTGGCGTAGGCGTTGGCGGCCTCGAGGATGGACACCTCGCCGGTGCCGAGCGCCAGGGTGAGGTTCTCCGGCAGCGGCGAGCGGATGCCAGCGCGGCGGGCGAAGTCGATAGCGGTGTTGGGGGTGATGGCCTCGATGAGGCGCACGGACACGGTGTTCTTGGACTTGGTGAGGGCCTCGCGCAGCGTCATGGGGCCCTCGAAGGTGCGGTCGTAGTTCTGCGGCTTCCACGTCTTGCCGGTGTACGGATCGCGGATGGCCTCGGGGGCGTCGTTCACCGTGCTGATGGTGGTGTAGCGCCCGCTGCCGAGCGCGGCGCCGTAGAGGAAGGGCTTGAAGGACGAACCGGGCTGACGCCGGGCCTGGGTGGCGCGGTTGAAGGGCGAGAGCTTGAAGTCATAGCCGCCCACCATGGCCACCACGTGGCGGTTGCTCGGGTTGATGACGACGAGGCCGCCCTGCACGAGCGGCACCTGGTCCAGCGTGGCCTCGAGCAGCGCGGGAACGGGGGTGACGCGCGTGATGCGCACGATCACGATGTCCCCGGCCTTCATCACGTCCGACATCTTCGTGGGAGCACCCTTGCCCTTGAGGCGCGCCCAGGTGACGGAGGAGAAGGGAATCTCCGCGGTGCGGCCCACCAGGTCCACGCGGGCCTTCTTGCCCGAGTCATCCACCTGGGTGACGTAGCCGGCCACGCGCAGGCCCTCCTTGAGGGGCGCGAGCTGCACGTCGCGCGCGAGCTTCTCCTCGGCGGAGAGCTTCTCGTCCTCTTCCTCCTCTGCGGTGGTGGTCACCACCGGCTCCTCGGCCGACTTGGGCGGCTGCTCGCCCGTCTGCGCGAGCGAGGAGAGATCGGCCACGTAGGCGCCTTCCTTCTGGCGCCGGCCCGCCTCCTCGATGTGCGTGGCGATGAGGGGCTTGAGCTTGTCGAAGCGCGCGGGCTCCAGCGTGCCCAGGGCGCCGCGGTAGCCCTGCCGCCGGTCCACGGCCTCCAGCCCCTTGCGCACCGACTCATCGGCGATGCCCTGGAGCTTCGGATCCATGGCGATGTCCACGCGCAGGCCCCCGGTGAGCACGGCCTCCTCGCCGTAGCGGGCCACGAGCGTGCGGCGGATCTCCTCGGCGTAATAGGGGCCCACCTCGGGGGGCGGCCGCGGGGCGAGCACGATGGGCTTGTCCAGCTCCTTGGCCACCACGTCCTTCGGGAGGAATCCGTGCTCGGCCATCTGCCCCAGCACGTAGCGCTGGCGCTGCTTGGCCTTGACGATGTTCCTTTCCGGGTTGATGCGGTTGGGCGACTGCACCGTGCCCCCGAGCACCGCGGCCTCGCCGATGCTCAGGTCCTTGGCGTGCTTGCCGAAGTAGTAGAGCGCCGCCTCCTCGATGCCGCTGCGGCCCTGCCCGAAGTAGGACTGGTTGATGTAGAGGCCGAGGATCTGATCCTTGGTGAGCGTCTGCTCCACACGCGGGGTGAGGATCCACTCGCGAATCTTGCGCGACAGGCTGCGCTCGGGAGACAGCAGCATGTTCTTCACCACCTGCTGCGTGATGGTGGAGGCGCCGGACTTGCGGCTGCCGGGGATGAGGTTCTTCACGGCGGCGCGGGTCATGCCGATGAAGTCGAGGCCCTCGTGCTTGTAGAAGTCCGCGTCCTCGGCGCCGAGGAACGAGTTGCGCACGTGGGGCGGCAGGTCCTTGACGTCCACCACGGTGCGGCGCCCCTGGGGCATGAAGAACTCGGCGCACACGGAGCCGTCGGCGCACCGCACCTTGGTGACCTGGGGCAGGGCGTAGGTGCGCAGGGCCTCGGGCGAGGGCAGATCTCGGCTGAAGTAGAGGTATGCGCCCAGGACGGTGAGCACGAGCAGCACCAGGCCCACGGCGGCCACGAGGAGCAGCCGCTTCGTCCAGTGCCACAGGCGGGCACCCAGACCGGAGCGGGCGGGAGGCGCCGGAGGAGGGGCGGGAGTCGGGGATTGGGGCTGGGAGCTCATCTCGCGGGCCGTGTTCATGGGGCGCGGGGACAACGAAGGGTGGACGACGTTAAACCGCCGGGCGGGGAACCGGAATGGGCGAGACGAACGGCAGGGCCCGGCTATTCCGGGCAGCCTGGATCCTTCCGGCCCCCGAGGAGCGCCTGGAGGTCGACGGAGGCGCGGGCCTCGCGATTCACGCGCTCGAGGTTGAGGCGGGCCTTGCTGTCCCTGGGAGACAGGCGGGTGGCGGTGTCGAAAGCCATGCGGGCCTCCTCGTAACGCCCCAGTCGCTCATAGGCGAGCCCCAGGTTGTTGTGGACGAATCCCACGTGGGGAAGCAGGTAGGCGGCCTGGGCGAGCGACTCGGCGGCGAGCGCGTCCTGGCCGGAGCGCAGGTAGGCGAGCCCGAGGTTGTTGAGGGCATACCCATGGTACGGGTCGAGGTGCACGGCCTGTTTGAAGCGGACGATGGCCTCGTCGAGCTGGCCGGCGGCGAGGTGGGCGCGGCCGAGCACCTGGTAGGTCTCCGGGTACTCGGGGTCGAGCTCGATGGCCGCCTCGGCGGAGCGCAGGGCGGCCTCGGTGTCGCCGAGCTCGATCAGGAGGCGGGCCTGCTGGACGAGGGGCTCGGGGCCATCGGGGAAGATGCGGGCGAGCTCGCCATACGCTCTGGCGGCGAGCTGCTTCTGGCCGGAGAGGCGCGCCAGGTGGATGAGCGTGTCGAGCGCCTTCTCCTCGGCGTCGAAGTCGTCCCCGGCGTCGTGGACGGCGCGGCGGGCCTCGGTGAGGGCACCCGAGAGGTCACCCTCCGCGCGCAGCGCATCGGCGCGGGCGACATGGTCCACGGGGTAGAGGTGCTCCTCGTGCGCGAGCGCGAGCGGGCCCGCGAACTCAGAGGGGGAGAGGTCCTCGATGGTCTCGGGGAGGCGGTCGGCTGTCACGGGGAGGGCCTCGGTCCTCACGGGGAGCAGCGCGGCCGCCGTGGCCGGCTCCGGCGAGCTGGGGAGGGGGAGCGCCCGGTTCTCGAGGCGATTGGGCTCGGAGGGGAGGAACCCCTGGGGCCGCCGGGACTGGCCGGCATCACAGGCGGCGAGGGAGAGGGCGGCGAAGCAGGCGGACAGGATGGTGTTCCTCATGGTGCGGCTCCTTGTCGGGAGGAGCCCATTGCGATGCCCGTGCCAGCCCGCTTCTCCCTCTGGGAGAGAGCGGAAGTGAGTGCCTGCGAGGACGCCTCCCCGCTCCCCAGGCCAGCCCGGTGCGGCCCGAGGGCCACACCCGGGGACTTCTGGAGCCCGGAGGCCCGCGGTGGCCCGGCCCCGCCAGGACCTACAAGGGTGTACCCCGGAGGGGGAGGGGAAAAATCGTGGCGAGCCTGGAGGTGACGTGCGACGTTGGGCGGGATGAAGATCGCTGCCTGGAACGTGAACTCGATCCGCGCCCGGTTGGACCGGCTGGTGGATTGGCTGAAGAGCGCTCAACCGGACGTGCTGTGCCTGCAGGAGCTGAAGTGCCAGGACGCCGAGTTCCCGATGGAGGCCGTGCGGGAGCTGGGCTACCACGCCGCGGTGCACGGCCAGAAGACGTACAACGGGGTGGCCATCCTGGCGAAGACGGAGCCCACGGACGTGGTGCGAGGCCTGTCGGATGGGGTGGACGACACGCACTCGAGGCTCATCGCCGCGACGGTGAACGGGGTGCGGGTGGTGAGCGCGTACGCGCCGAACGGGCAGGAGGTGGACTCGCCGGCGTACGAGTACAAGCTGCAGTGGTACGCGCGGCTGAGGCGCTACCTGGACACGCGGCACAAGCCGGGCGAGCCGATGGTGCTGTGCGGTGACTGGAACGTGGCGCCGGACAACATTGATGTGTGGAGCGTGGCGGAGTGGGAAGGGCAGACGCTCTTCACGCTGAAGGAGCGGGCGGCGCTCAAGGAGCTGTGCGCGTTCGGGCTGACGGACACGTTCCGCAAGCTGCACCCGGAGGAGCAGAAGTTCAGCTGGTGGGACTACCGGATGCTGGCGTTCCCGAAGAACCGGGGCGTGCGCATCGACCACATCTTCGCCACGGCGCCGCTGGTGGAGCGGCTGGTGGCGGCGGACGTGGACCGCGAGGCGCGCAAGGGCAAGCAGCCCTCGGATCACGCGCCGGTGTGGGCCGAGTTCAAGGACTGATCAGCTCACGTGCTGCATGGCCGTGATGGGCTCGAGCTTCGCGGCGCGCAGCGAGGGGATGAGTGACACGGCGGTGGTGCACAGGGTGATGATGGCGATCGCCCCCGCCACCGCGCCGGGCCGCACCACGAGGTGCAGCGTGTCGGACATGAGGAAGGACTGCATCGACGCCGGCACCGCGGGGTGGGCGGCGTTGGTGGCCAGACACATGCCCAGGCCCACGGCGGCGCCGGCCAGCGTCGCGAGCAGCGCCAGACTGAAGACCTCGAACAGGAACATCAGGGACACCCAGCCGCGCTGCATGCCGATGGCGCGCAGGGTGCCCACCTCGCGCGTGCGCTCGCGGATGGAGATCCACACCGTGTTCATGGTGCCCACCGCGATGATGAGCAGCAGCACGGAGGTGAGCCCCCAGGTGAGGGTGTCCATGGTGGACAGGGACCAGTTGAGGAAGGAGACCTCGCCCTCCCAGGTGGTGATGTCCAGCTTCTGCCCCACCCAGGGCTCGCGGTTGACGGTGTCGAACTTCATGAAGAAGGGCTGGGGATTGGAATCCATCAGCCGGTAGCCCAGGGCGGCGAGCCGCTCGCGCAGACGGGCCTGGACCTCGGGCACGGCGTCGCGGTCCTTGAGGTAGAGCTGCACGGCGCCGGTGGCATCCGCGCGAAGCTGGTAGAGGCTGCGCAGGGTGGCGTCCGACACGAAGACGGTGAACGAGCTCAGCATGCCCACGTTGGCGGCGATGGCCACCAGCCGGACGTCCACCGTGTTGCTGGTGCCGCGCATGGTGGGGGCGGACAGCGTCAGCGTGTCGCCCACCTTCACCTCGAGCTGCCGCGCCTGCTCCTCGAAGAGCAGCAGGGTGTTGGGCTGGGCCAGATCCTCCAGATGGCCCTCGCGCACCTGCACCACCTTGCGGAAGCCCTCCTCCTTCGTCACGTCGATGCCGCCGACGCTGGCCTGCAACGAGCTGGTCTCGCTGATGAGCCGGGCCCAGCCGCGCCCGCGCTGCACGGAGTAGTCCAGCTCGGGCACCTCCTGCTTCAGCTGCTCGAGCAGCTTGGGGTAGTCGCTGACCACGGGAGCGGAGCGGCCCGACGTCACCTTGTAGAAGCCGGCCACGTTGACGTGGCCCGTCATGAGGGTGGTGGCGGACTCGAGCAGCGTCTCGCGCATGCCGTTGGACACGCCCATCAACGTGACGAGCAGCGCGGTGACTCCGGCGATGGCACCACCGAGCATCAGCGTGCGGCGGCGGTGGGTGCCCAGGTTGCGCACGGCGATCAACAGGAGCTGGAGCATGGGTTCACTCGTCCATCTGCATCGCCTGGAGCGGCGAGACACGGGTGGCGAGCAGGGCCGGGTACAGCGTGGAGAGGGCGGACACCCCCAGCACGATGACGAAGGCCGCCACCAGGTTGCCCGAGCTCAGCCTGGGATGGAGCTCCGGCCCGGAGAAGAAGAAGTAGAGCGTCTCCTGGGTGGCGGGGATGCCCACGCGGCCCAGCACGAACACGATACCGGCGCCGACGAGCGCTCCCGCCGCGCCGCACACCAGCCCCAGCAGCAGCGTCTCCACCATCACCATGGCCCGGACGAAGGACTTCTGCGCGCCGATGGCCCGCATCGTCCCGATCTCTCGCACCCGTTGCAGCGTGGCCATCATCATCGCGTTGTTGATGATGACCAGCGCCACCACGAAGATGATCATCACGGCGCCGTAGAGCACCATCTTGGCCGTCTGCACGAACTGGCCCACCTGACCGGATGCCTGCTGCCACGAGATGATGCGCAGCGGGAGGTTGGCCGCGTTCGCCTTGTTGCGCAGCTCCATCATGGTCTGCTTCATCAGGCGCGGATCCTTGAGGAGGATCGCCGCGTTGAGCACCACGCCGCTCTCGATCTCCTCCTGGGTGTAGATGCGGCGCATCAGCTCGTCACGCACGTGCGCGCCCGACACGCCCTGCAGGGCCTGGTCCTCGTTGATGGCGTCCTGTCTGGCCTCCGTCACCAGCGCGCCCTCTCCGCCGAAGAGGGCCTCCTCCGCCCCGGCCCGGTCCACCTGCTTCACGCCGCTGGCCTGCTTGAGCTGCTCCAGCTCCGCCTTCCGATCCGGCGTGAGGAAGCCGTACAGGTCCCGGAAGGTCATCAGGTCCATGAGGTTGAAGGAGCCCGCCACCGTGGACTTCTCCAGGCCCTTGAACTCGAAGGTGCCGTAGACGCGGACGTTGATGCTCCGCACGTAGCCAGTGCGGGTGTAGGCGGTGATGGTCAGCTCGTCACCCAGCCGCACGCGGTACAGCTCCAGCAGCGGCGCCAGCTCCGAGTAGAACTGCGCATAGCGCGTGTCGAAGCTCGCATCGTCCATGTCGAGGAACGCCACCAGCAGCTTCTCCAGGTCCTTCTCCTGCGAGCCGAGCACGCGCTGGAGCCGCTCGGTGGCCTGCTTCGCCTTGATGGGATCCAACTGGAAGAGCAGCTCGCGCGTCTGCGTCTGGTTGTCCTTCACCATGCGCCGCAGGTTGTCACTGCGAGCGAGGGTCTGCCCGTTGTCGCGCGCCGCCTTGATGATGTCCAGCCTGCGTGCCGTCTTCAGCTTGAAGTTCTGCTCGTAGAAGTACCTGGACAGCAGCATGCCCCGCTGGCCCTGGGGCACCGGCTGGCCGTCCACGACGTGCATCCGATCGAAGTTCTTCTGGAAGGAGTCCAGGTCCGTCCCCACGTAGCGGATGTAGACCATGTCCGCGTCCGACACCTGCGGGGCGATGCGATTCTCCAGGAACTCGAGCGAGGTGAACGGATCCGCATCGAACTTCGCCCAGAAATCATCCGAGCCGGCCCGGGCAATGGCCTCCGTGTCGGCCGGATCCGTCCTCGCCTCGTCGATGATCTCCCCGCGCCGGGTGATGTCCTCGCCCAGCACCGACACCATGTGACGCACGTGCGTCTTGAGGCTGTCGAGCTGCGCGTCGAGCTCGGGGCTCGCGCCCTTCTCCTGGCGCTGACGGTACATGCCGCGCAGGCGAGCCAGCGTCAGGTCCACCGTGTTGCCCGAACCGATGAGGGCGCTGTTGAGCCCCATGGGCACCACCGTCTTCACGTTGGGGTGCTCCTCCAGCAGCCGCTTGAAGCCGGCGAAGTCATCCAGCGCGCCCAGGTCCATCTGGCTGCCCGAGCGCCCGAAGAGATCCAGCCTGTCCCGGGACTTCGACGACAGCACCTGCAGGTGGCCCGCGATGCTGCCGATGATGCTCCGGCTCATCCCGTCATCCACGCTCTCCAGCACCGCGCCGCCCACCACCACCACCAGGGTGCCCACGAAGATGATTCCCCCGATGACACGGTTGATGGAGCTGGCCAGCAGGTTGCGGAACGCCACCTGTAACAGCAGCAGCGGGTTCATCCGTGTGCCTCCATCTTTGCCACCATCGCCTCTCCGCCCTGCTGGTTCCGCTCGAGGATCTTCCCGTCCGCCAGTTTCACCACCGCGTTGGCGTGGCGCATCACCTTGGCGTCGTGGGTGGAGAAGATGAAGGTGGTGCCCTCCTTGCGGTTGAGCTCCTTCATCAGGTCGATGATGTGCTGGCCGGTGATGGAGTCGAGGTTGGCGGTGGGCTCGTCGGCCAGCACCAGCTTGGGCCGGGTGACGAGCGCGCGAGCCACCGCCACGCGCTGGCGCTGGCCACCGGACAGCTCGTTGGGCCGGTGCTTCGCGTGCTTCTCCAGGCCCACCTGCTCCAGCAGCGTCATCACCCGCTGGCGGCGCTCGGAGGCGCTCAGCTTGCGCTGCAGCAGCAGGGGGAACTCCACGTTCTGGAACACGTCCAACACGGAGATGAGGTTGAAGCTCTGGAAGATGAACCCGATGGTGTGCAGCCGCAGCTCCGTGAGCTGCCGCTCGGAGAGGGTCTTCGTGTCCTGACCGTCCACCCTCACCACGCCCCCGCTGGCCGTGTCCACGCAGCCAATGAGGTTGAGCGCCGTCGTCTTGCCACTGCCGGACGGACCCGCGATGGAGATGAACTCCCCGGGGTGGATGTCAAGTGAGACGCCGCGCAGCGCGGGCACCTCCAGCTTGCCCATCATGTACGTCTTGGTCACATCCGTGAGGGAGACGATGGGGGCGGCGCCGCCGGAGGCGGGAGCAGGGGCTGTCATGAGGGAAGAACTCTTAGACCATCGCACCTCACCAACGCAAAAGGGCGCGGCGCGTCGGGCGCGCTGCGTCATGTCTGGCTTTGCGATGGAGGGGGCCGGGTGCCCTTCATTCGGTTTGAACGCCGAGCACGTGTGACCTGTTTGTTTTGAACGGGGGGTACTAGATCCTTAAGCAGGATTAATGTAATGTTCCGTATTGCTTGCACGTTGCGAGCAACCCGTAAAACCCCAAAAACAGGGAGCACTGCCATGAACAACGAGATCAAGATGGAGAACCTCGACCTGGACTCTCTCGAGCTGCCGAAGATCCAGGAGCTGGAGATCTCTGACTCGCTCGCGATGCCCGAGGCCGGCGCATCTGTGGGCGACTCCAACTGCTGCAGCTGCTGCTGCTGCTGCGCCTGATACGCTTCGTCCAGAGCGGCTTGTGTGCGGTTCGAGCCGCTCTGGATGTTTCAGTGATGTCAAGATGAAGGCTCGGGCCGGCGTCCCGTAGGCCTGGACACCGGCGTTTGGGGAGACGTCGATGAACTTGGCCGAGCCCATCAGTAAATGGGGAGCGGAAGCCACCCGGTGGCGCCGTCACCTGCACATGCACCCGGAGCGCTCCTTCCAGGAGCATCGGACCGCCGCCTTCGTGCAGGAGAAGCTGGCGTCGTTCGGACTTGAGGTGCGTTCGGGTGTGGGTGGCCTGGGGGTGGTGGCGGAGCTGGTTGGAGAGGGGGAGGGACCCGTGCTTGCCCTCCGGGCGGACATGGATGCACTGCCCATTCCCGATTCGAAGGAGTGTGAGTATCGCTCGCGTGTCGAAGGTGTCACGCACGCGTGTGGACATGATGGCCACACCGCGACCCTGCTGGCGGCTGCCGCCGTGCTCTCGGAGCTGCGCGGGGCGTTGGGTGGCTCGATACGCTTTCTCTTCCAGCCCGCCGAGGAGACGCCTCCAGGCGGTGCGCGGCCCATGGTGGAGCAGGGCGCGCTGGAAGGGGTCTCCGAGGTGTTCGGCCTGCATTACGCGCCGTTCCCCGTGGGCAAGGTGTGTGTGCCGACTGGTCTGATGATGGGGCTGGTGGATACCTTCACCATCCGGTTGCGTGGCGTGGGAGGACATGCGGCCTATCCGCACCTGGGCGCGGACGCGGCCCATGGCGCCGCCCAGTTGCTCGTGGCGCTCCAGTCCATCGTGAGCCGCCAGGTGGATCCGCTCCGGCCGGCCGTCCTCACGGTGGGGCAGCTCTCCGCCGGTCACAATCACAATACAATCGCCGAGCAGGCCGAGATGCGGGGCACGGTCCGGTGTCTGACGCCCGCCATCCGCGACACCATCCGCGAGCGGCTCACGTCCATGAGCCATGGCATCGCGGCCATGTTCCAGCTCACGGCCGAGGTCCAGTACGAGGAGGGCTACCCTCCGGTCGTCAACCACGCGGCCTCGGCGGAGTATGTGGGCCGTGTGTGCCGCCAGGCGCTCGGCGCGGACTGTGTCCTGCCCATGCCGCCCTCGCTGGCCAGCGACGACTTCGCGTGTTTCCTCCAGCAGCGGCCCGGGTGCTACTTCATGGTGGGCTCCGCCGGGGCGGACGCGGCGACGCAGTTCCCCCTGCACCACCCGCGCTTCGACCTTGATGAGCGGGCGCTCACCGTGGGCACCCGGCTGCTCGTGGGGATTGCGCTCGGACGGCTCGCATCCACCCGGAAGCAGGGAGCTTGACGCGATGTCCCGCCGCCCGCGAACCCCCGTTCCCCAGAGCGAGCTCGAAGGCAAACCGTGGATCCGCTCCCTGGGGGGGCCTCCGTCCGAGCCGCCTGTCACCTACTCGCTCGCGGAGCAGTACCACGAGGCCAGCAAGTACCACCGCGCGCTCATGGTACGCGAGCCGCTCGATGTCCGGGCCGCGCTCGCCATTCCCCGGCGCTCGGAGCGCACCGGTGTCCCGCTTCCGCCTCCCTCGGAGGATCTGCCCGTGTCGTTGGGGCAGGTGCTCCGCAAGCGCCGCTCCATCCGCCACTTCCAGCCCGCGCGGATGCCGCTCCAGGTGCTCGCGGACCTCCTCTTCTACACGGCGGGCTCCACGGGTGAGGCCCGGTTCCAACTCGGCCAGGACACGTGGCGCCGCTCCCTGCGCACCTATCCTTCCGGGGGAGCGTTGTACTCGGTGGAGCTCTTCGTCATTCCCCGGAGCGTCGATGGGCTGGATGTCGCGCAAGGGGTCTACTGCTACAATTCGATCGCCCACTGCCTCGTGCCTGTTGATGCCGACAAGGACACGGCCACCGCGGTGGTGCGCACCACGCCCATGCACCCGGCCGTCTTGAACCTCGAGCACTCGCAGGTCGTCCTGGCCCTGGTGGGGGTGCTGGCGGTGGAGAACGCCAAGTATGCTCGGCGCGGCTACCGCTTCGTCCTACAGGAATCGGGTCACATGGCGCAGAACGCCCTGCTGACCACCACGGCGCTCGGGTTGGGCGGCGTGGTGATGGGCGCCTTCTTCGATGATGAGGCCAACCGCATGCTGCGGCTGGATGGTGTGAGCGAGACCGTCCTCTACATGATCCCCGTCGGAGTTCCGGCTCCAGGCGCCAGCGAGGAGGGCGGCCATGGCGGATGAGGCCTCGCTGCTCGGGTCGAAGCTGGCCTTGTGCCGGGGCTTCTACCTCGGCGCGTCCACGCCCAACGAGGTGCAGGTGCGCTCGGGACTGATGGCCGGCCAGGCCCTCGCGCTGCCGGATCCGAGCCGGCGCGGGATGCTCGCGGAGTTGCTGGGCCTCATGGATGGTCAGCGCTCCGTGGCCCAGCTCCTCGAAAGCTGGCCCGAGCCGGCGCGCTCGGCTGTGCTCCGGGTGCTCGCCCAGTTGGTGGAGCGGGGTGTGCTCGTGCCCGCGGACGCGGACCGCTCCTCGTGGATCCGCCAGGGGTTGGCTTCTCTTCAGGGGCGTGTGACTCCGGAGCGGCTCGCGGCGGCGGATGTGGCCCTGGTGGGCGCGGGCGTGCTGGGCAGCCGCGTGGCGAGCAACCTGGTCCTCATGGGCGTGCGGCACCTGGCGCTCTGGGACCCGGCACCGCTGACCGGCTATGACCGCGCGCTCTCACCCGCGTACCTGGATGGAGAGGAGGGCACTCCGCGCGCCCTCGGGCTCGCCCGTTACTTGTCCCGCCTGGAGCCTTCGCTGACGGTGCAGCAGCTCGAGCAGCCCGAGCCTGGGCCGCGCTCACTGGTGATTGCCGCCGTGGACCGGGTGGAGCCCTCGCTGCTCCACACGCTCAACCAGTCCGCGCTCCGCACCGGAACGCCCTGGCTGCTGGCGGCGATGGATGGGACCACCGGCATCGTCGGCCCGCTGATGGTGCCGGGGCAGACGGGTTGCTACCAGTGTCTCGAATCCTCGTGGATCGCTCGCAGCCGCAAGCCCGAGCAGCTCCGCGTCACCGTCGACAACCTGCGCGCGCAGCCCCCCGCCGAGGCGTCCTTCTACGGCCTCCCCGCCTTCGCCGATGTCGTGGCGGGACTGCTGGCGGCGGATCTCCCCAACATCCTCACCCAGGGGCTTGCCCTCACGCTGGGTCAGATCCTCTCGGTAGACTTCCTGTCCCTGTCCGCCTTCACCTACCCCATCCTCAAGCTCCCTCGCTGTCCGGCCTGTCAGCTCCAGGCCCCAGCCGCGGGAGCCTCCTGAATCCGCTGCCGGGAGAGTCCATGGAAGAGCGCTTCAAGGTGGCCGTTGCCCAGGCCCTCGAGGATCTGAAGTCGGATCCCGAGATACGTGTCGTGCAGATCTTCGGCTCGGTCCATCGCGGCCAGCCCCACGCACACTCGGACATCGACCTCTATGTCCTCTCGTCACGCAACGCCTTCTGGCGCACCTGCAAGGTGTACGGCGACGTCCAGGCCGAGGCCATCATCGGCCCCCAGCAGGGCTTCGATCGGATCATCCTCTCGCGGGACGTGCTCGCCGTGCAGTCCTTCGCCCATGGGGGCACGCTGCTGGACCGTGATGGGACGGTGCCCGCGCTGAGCGCGCTCGCCCGCAAGGTCTTCGACGAGGGCCCCGCGCCCATGCGCACCTCGCTGCGCACGAAGAACCGGGCCGTGCTCACGCGCCACATGGCCAAGCTCGCGCGGCTCTCGGATGACTCGGTCGTGGCGAAGCTGGTGGCCGCCGACGCCCTTCAGACCGTCATCCTCTCGTTCTACCAACACCACCGGATCTGGATGAACAACCTGGCCACCCGGCTGCGGCTCATCGAGGAGCGGGATCCCCGGTTGGGCAAGCTCCTGCATGACTTCTACATGGGGGGACAGAAGCCCCAACAGGCCAT
This sequence comes from Vitiosangium sp. GDMCC 1.1324, assembly GCF_003044305.1. Lineage (GTDB taxonomy): Bacteria > Myxococcota > Myxococcia > Myxococcales > Myxococcaceae > Archangium. Next base: position 104,098 of record NZ_PZOX01000016.1, read on the forward strand.
CGCCGCCATCGAGGTGATGCTGGAGCAGCTCGGCGGACCGCTCGTGGACTACGTCAGCGAGCAGGTCCCGTGGCCCGCGCGGCCTCAACAGTCTTCGGAGGGGAATCCCGGGTGAGACCCAAGCTCAAGGACAACGTCTTCTTCGCTCCCACGGACGACGGCATCTTCTTCCGGGGTCCCTCCGGCGCCATGGAGCTCAAGGGCGCGGGCCTCTACGCGTGGTTCGAGCGGCTGATTCCGTACCTGCGCGGCAACGTCGAGCTGGAGAAGCTGCTCCAGTCGCTCGCGCCGGATCGCCGCGCCGTGGTCAGCACGCTCGTGGAGAAGCTGGTGGGCCGCGGGTTCATCAAGGACGTGTCGAAGGACGCGCCCCATGACCTGACCGAGGCCGAGCAGGCACGCTACGCGGACGTCATCCGGTTCATCGACGACCTGCAGGACTCGGCGGGGCGGCGCTTCGCGGACTTCCGGCGGGCGAAGGTGCTCGTGGTGGGGCGGGGCCGGCCGCTGCAGGCGGCGGCTCGAGGGCTGATGCAGTCCGGCCTCAAGCGGTTGGTGACGCTCACGGACGATGCCGAGGCGCAGCAGCGCGTGGCCCCCGAGGCCCGGAATCACGGGGAGAGCGACCCCGACTTCTCCTGGGAGGCGAGGCTGGCGGGCGTGGCTCCCGCGTGGGAGCAGGAGTTAGAGCCGTTCGACATCGTGGTCGCGGCCGGCGTGGAGGAGTGGCTGGAGGAGCTGTCGGCCCGCTGTCTGCGAGGGCAGAAGCGGCTGGTGGCGGCGGCGCGACTGGAGGGCGCTGGCTGGGTGGGTAGCGTCGTGGTTCCGGGAACGCCGGGGTGCTGGTCGTGTGCCAGAGCTCGCTTGCGGGCCTCGTCCGAACCGGTCCAGGCCGCCTGGCCTTCCATGGGCGACATGCTGCTGGGGCAGATGGCCGCGCTCGAGGTCCTCAAGTCCGTGACGGCCGTGTTGCCGTCGATGGTCCCCGGCAACGTGCTGCACATCGAGACTCGCCAGCTCCAGGTGTTTCAGCGCGCGCTGCCCGCCTGGCCCGCGTGTCCCGTGTGTCACAAGCCGGCGGAGGGTGGGTTGGAGCAGCAGCTCGCCGCATGGCGAGAGGCCCGCCCGCTGGAGCCGGCCGAGGTCTGGAGCACCGCGGAGCGCTACATCAATCCGTCGACGGGGTTGCTCGCCCAGGTGGCGCCCGAGGCCCTTCAGCAGATTCCCCTGTACCAGTGTGAGGCCACGCTGCGGCTGCCCGGCCGTCCCACGGTGGTGGCCGCGGGCCGCAATGGTGACCAGGCCCGGCTCGAGACGCTGCGGCTGGCGCTGGAGACGTATGCGCGTCTGACGGCGGAGCGGATTGGGGATACGCGCGGCGCCGTGCTCCACTCGGGCGGGGCGCTGGCGGACGCGGAGGCGCGCTCGAAGCCGTTCGCCAGTGGTGTCACGCTGGATGAGTGGATGGGCCGCGGACTGCTCGCCTTCGCGGCGCGGCGGGTGGAGGAGCGGCTGCTCTCCGGAGACGGCGTGCCGCTGGCGCCCATCGACCTGGAGAAGGGCTTCGTCGAGGGCTGGCACCCCCTGCTGCACCGGGCCGCCGTCGTCCGCTACGGCGTGCCGTTGGAGCTCTACCGCTGCGCGGAGGAGGGACCCTCTTCGGTCCTGGTGCTCCTGCAGGGGCGGCGGTTGCTCGGCGTGGTGGCCGAGCGGAACCTGTCCGCCGCGGTGGAGAAGGGACTGATGGCGCTCGTGCATGCCATCCAGCAGCTCCCGGCGGGCGGGTCTCCCTCGGAGTGGGCCTCGCGCAGGCCCGAGGTGACGTGGCGGACGGCCGAGCCCGTGACCGCGGGTGTTCAGGGCGCGCCGCCCGCGTGGCGCGAGTGGACGCCGGCGGCCCTCGCGTCGCTCGAGGGGCGTGGGCAGCGGGTGGTGTTGCGGCCCTTCACCTCGGATGCCGCCGTGGCCCGGGCGGGGCTGCTCTGCGGCTGGGTGTGGTTGGAGGAGTCGGGCCGATGAGCCGGCTCCTCGTCGCGGGCGAAGGAGAGCTGCGCGAACGGCTCCAGGCCGCGCTGGCGGACCTGCCGCTGGCCTCCCTGGAGCCGGGGACCGAGGCGGCCTCGGGCGACTGCGTGCTGCTCGTCCTCGACACCCCGCTGCCGGGTGAGGAGCTCGAGTGGCAGCGGCGGTGCCGCGCGGCGGGAGCCAGTCTGTTGCCCGTGCGCGTGGATGGCAGTGAGCTGCTGGTGGGCCCGTGGGTTCCTCCGGCGGGGCCGGGCTGTGTGGCGTGTCTCGAGCACCGGCGTCAGGCCATCCAACCGCTGAAGACCTTCCGGCGGGTGAACGAGGCCGCCGCGCAGTGGGCGCGCAAGCACGGCAAGAGCCACCCGTGGCTCAACCCGATTGCCCGAGGCCTCGCCGAGGAGCGGATCCGCGTCGAGCTCGACGGCTGGCGCCAGGGCACGGGCGGCGAGCTGCGCAACCGCGTCTGGTTCATCGAGCTGTCCACCAGCCACGTCTCCGAGCACTCCTTCCTGCCGTTCCCCCGCTGTCCCGTCTGTGGCGAGCTGCCCGAGGACAGCGCCGGGGCGGTGCAGCCCCCGCGCGCCTCCATCCCCAAGCCGGATCGGCTCTCCCTGCGCGTGCCGGAGCGGCCGCTCGAGCTGGGGGAGCTGCGGCGCCGCTTCGTGGACCACCGCACGGGGCTCATCGCCAACGAGTACGTCCAGCGGGACAACGAGGTGCTGGCGCTGGCCGTCTCCGAGCTGCCCCTGGACTTCCGGGACCAGCGCGAGCCCGGGATCGGCCGCTGCAACTCGTTCGCGCAGAGCGAGTTCACCGCCCTGCTGGAGGCCCTGGAGCGTTACGCGGGCCTGCGCCCCATGGGGAAGCGGACGGTGGTCCGCGGCTCGTACCGCCAGCTCGCGCCCCAGGCCATTGATCCGGCGGAGCTGATCCTCCACGCCCCGGAGCAGTACACGCGGCCCGGTTTCCCCTTCGTGCCGTATAGCCCGGACCTGGAGTTCAACTGGGTCTGGGGCTACTCGTTCCGGCGCCGCGAGCCCGTGCTCGTGCCGGAGCAGAGCGCCTACTACCGGCTGGTGGACCTCACGCGCGAGCCCAACCGGGAGAACCTCTTCGCCTTCGAGATCTCCAACGGCTGCGCGCTCGGCGGTTGCTTGGAGGAGGCCATCCTCCACGGGCTCTTCGAGGTGGCCGAGCGCGATGGCTTCCTGATGACCTGGTACGCGCGGCTCTCCGCTCCGCGCGTGGACCTGCACAGCTTCGGAGATCCCGAGCTGGAGCTGATGCTCGACCGGCTGGAGTCGCGCGGCTTCCAGGTGCATGCCTTCAACACCACGTATGACCTGCGCATCCCCTCGTTCTGGGTGATGGCGGTCAACCAGCGTGGCGAGGGCCTCCAGACGTACTCGGCCGGTGGGGCGCACATGGATCCGCTCAAGGCCGTGCACGGCGGGCTCTCCGAGGTGGCCGCGGGGGTGTTCGACTTCGTGCGCATCTACCCGAAGGAGCGTGAGCGCCTGCTCACCCTGGCCGAGCACCCCGAGAAGGTCCGGACGATGCGCGACCATGCCCTGCTGTTCGGGCTGCCGGAGCTGCGCTCGCGGTTGGACTTCCTGCTCGACAGCGGCCGCCCCGTCCAGACGGCGCGCGAGGCCTTCCCGGAGTGGTACGCGAAGGGTCCTTCCACGGACCTGGCCCGAGACCTGGAGGGCTGCGTGCGGCACTTCCTGGACTCGGGATGCGACGTCATCGCCGTGGAGCAGACGCCTCCGGAGCTGAGGCAGGTGGGCGTCCGGTCGGTGAAGGTGCTCGCGACGGGCTCGCTCACCATGACCTTCGGGCACGACTTCACGCGGTTGCACGGGGCCACCCGCCTGTCCACGGTGCCGGTCTCCTTCGGCTACCGCGCTCCGGGCGAGCTGTTCCCCATCAACTCCTTCCCCCATCCCTTCCCGTGAGTGACGGTGGCGCGACCATGAGCAACGAGGAACTCGTCCGGGGCTTCGCTTTCGACAACCTCTACGCCAAGAAGGAGTCGGGCATCTTCGTGGATGCCTCGGACCTGCCGCCGGTGGTGCCCTTCAAGCGGCTGGTGGGCGCGCCCCTCATCCCATTGCCCGAGCGCATGCCGGAGCTGGGTTCGCTGGGCGAGGCGTTCGCGGGGCTCGTGGGTCCGGTGCGTCAGGTGGACGCGCCGAGGCTGGAGAAGCTGGCCGCCCTGCTGAGCTATGACCTGGGGCTGCTGCGCCGCGAGGTGATGCACCGGTACAACAACCACCGGGCCGTTCCCTCGCCGCGCTGCCTCTATCCGTCGGAGCTGTATGTCTGGATGCCCGGGGGCGCCGACCTCGACGAGGGCCTCTACCACTACCTGCCGACGGAGCATGCACTGGAGCTGGTGCGCCCGGGGGGCCGCGCGTGGCTGGAGGCGAGCCTCGGCGTGACGCTCGAGGGCGTGGAGGTGGTGGCCCTTCTGGGCCTCGAGTTCTGGCGGGTGTGCTATCGCTACGGCGACTTCGGCTACCGCCTGTGCAACCTCGAGGCGGGACACCTCGCTGGCAACCTGCTGCTCGTCGGCAGTGCGCTCGGCTGGCAGGGGCAGGTTCGCTACCAGTTCGTAGACGGGTGGCTCCACGAGGCGCTCGGGTTGCCCGAGAGCGAAGAGGCCTGCGCCGGCGCCGTCATCCTCGGAAGCAGGCTGCCCGCGTCGCTCGACCGGGTAGAGGCCCGCTCCAGGCCAGAGCGCTCCGAGCCTCTCCAGGGCCAATGGCACGCCTCTGGCGGCACGCGCTTCACCGCGCAGACGGCCCGGTTGCGTGAGGCCGCTCGGGCCTCGAACCTGGAGAGCCTCGGGGAGCTTCGCCGTCCGGCGGGTCCCGCCGGAATGGTGAGCCCGCCCGCCGCGTCCGGGCTGGATCGTCTGTACGCGCGCCCGTTGGTGGATGCCCTCTATGAGCGCAACGCGGGGGTCGGTCCCAATGGGTTGGCGCCAGACCCCGTGCCGTTGCCGGGGCCGCTCGTCATGCAGGCCATGGCAGCGGCGCTGAGCCCGTACCGGCACGACTCGGGCCCTCTGCCCCACGTCCGCCCCTGCGTGGACATCCACGCCGTCGCCGTGCGCGTCGAGGGCCTGGAGCCCGGAATCCACCGTTACCAGACCGAGACGGGCAAGCTGGAGCTCTTCCGGCGGGGCATCGACTCGCTCGCGCTCCAGAAGACGTACCTCGTCCAGGAGACCGTCAACGTTGCCGCCCACGGACTCGTCTGGTTCCTCTCCACCGACGTCAACGCGGCGTTCTCCCGCTGGGGCGCCCGCGGCTACCGCATCCTCCTGATGGAGGCCGGCCTGGTGATGCAGTGGCTGTCGCTCGCCATGAGCGCCCGGAACCTGCTCGCGCGTGCCAGCCTCAGCTACGCCGAGCGGCCCGTGGAGCGCATGCTCGGGCTGGCCGGGACCACCAGCACCGTGGTGTACCAACTGCTCGTGGGCACCACCCGGTGCCAGGGCTATCGCCTCGACCTGCGCCCATGGAGCTGAGCGAGACCTTCCCGACGCCGTTCGTCCTCATCCGCTCCGCCGGGCTGCCGCTCTCGGTACTCGAGAGCCTGCGCGCCGGGCGCAGTGCGGCCGTCGTCTCGCGCCTCCTGGAGGACGAGCGCTGGCGCACCTCGCACGCCGACGCCCTGTGCGATGCGCTCTTCCGGGCTTGCAAGGCCTGTGGCGATGAGGCTCCCGAGGACCGCAAGCTTCTGCTGAGCGCGAAGCGGGACGTCTTCAATGACCGGCCGCTGGCGCAGAAGGTGCTCGAGCGGGCGCGGGTCCGGCTCGCGTCCGCGGACCTCGAGCTGCTCGAGGAGTGGCATCAGCGCCACGCGCGGCGGCAGGAGCTGCTCGTCTCCGGCGAGGCGCTGTTCCGAGAGGAGCAGGTGGCGCAGCGGCGGCTGATGCAGGAGCTGGCCCGCAATCCCATCCTCCTGCGGGGGCTCACGCTGGCGAGCGACAGCCTCATCTCGAAGCTCCACAAGTACGCGGAGACGCCGGTGGAGGAGCAGGACGCGCGCCTGCGCAAGGTGGAGATCGGCCTGCTGGCGTACGTGTCGCGCATGGTGACGAAGACGAGCCCGTTCAGCACCTTCACCCAGGTGACGCTGGGCCGGTGGGACGCGGCCGAGGCACCGGGGCGCATCTCCGTCCAACCTTCCACGGCCGGGGTGAAGGGGCAGCTTCAGATCGGTCACCTGCCGCTGCGCCAGCTCCAGGAGGCCATCCAGCGCCACCCGGTGCTCAAGGAGCACGTGCCCCTGTGGCCCAACCCGCACCAGTGGGTGCGCGAGGGCCGCCGCAACATCCTTCAGCGGTTGGAGGTCGGACCCCCGCGCCCGCGCATCTCGCACACCACGGAGCGGCTCACGGCTGTCGCCGAGACGCCCCAGCTCGGGACCTGGGTCTCGCTGATCCGTCCCGGGGAGACGTATACCGAGGCCGTCCAGCGGCTCACGGGCCCCACCGCCTCCTCGCAGAAGGTGTCCCAGCTCCTGAACCAGCTCCTCGAGACAGGCCTCGTTCTGAGACAGTTCGCGCTGCCGGAGCAGCGGTGGGATCTGCTCGAGGCGCTCCGCGGCGCACTGGAGCGCATCCCGGTCGAGCCCGCGCCCTCCCTGGTCGCACGGCTCACCGCGCTCGGAGAGTGCTACCGGCGTTTCGAGTCTGCACAGCCCTCGGAGCGGCTGGCGCTGTTGCGGCGGATGGAGGAGGTGTTGCGCGAGGCCTTCGAGCTGGTGCAGGGCACGCTCGCGCCGGAGTGGTCGGAGTGCATCGTCTACGAAGACACCACCCTCGAGGCGACGGAAGCACGGATCGGCAGCGGACTATGGGAGCAGAGCCGGGACGATCTGCTGCTGCTCCAGCGGCTGCTGCCCCTGTTCACCAACCGTCCCCTGGGCCGCCGCATCCTGACGTCCGCGTTCGTGCAGCTCTACGGGCGGGGTGGCACCTGCGACAACGTGCTCGACTTCTACGAGCGCAGCCGCCGGGTGTTCGGCGGAGACCTGGACGCGGTGGAGCGCTTCAGCCCGGGGTTTCCCCAGGACGCGAAGGACACGCCGCTGCTGCCCAGGGAGGAGCGGCTGCGCGTGCAGGAGCTGCGGGAGGAGTTCATCCTCCGCGTTCGTGAGGAGCTATCCCGCGAGCAGCCCGTCTGGGAGATTCCGCGCGACTGGCTGAAGAGCCTGGTGGAGCGGCTGCCGGCGAGCTACTCGGCACCGTGGGCCTCGTTCTCGTACATGGCCCAGGTCGTCCCCGGGGAGCAGCCCTTGCTGGTCCTCAACGAGGCGTACAGCGGTCATGGCCAGTTCCTCGCGCGCTTCGCCGCGCTGACCGGTGGCCTGGATGCGCGAAACAACCCGCTCTGCCAGGGGATGCTGGAGACGGAGCGGCGGCTGCTGCCTCCCGGGCACTCGCTGGCCGAGCTGCTCGGCGTCTTCGGCTTCAACGCCTGCCTGCACCCGCGGATGACGTCGCAGCTTCTCGCCTATCCGGGGAGCTGGCCCGAGCCCGGCGAGGAGGGCGTGCTGCGGCTGCCGGAGCTCCGGCTCGTCCACGACCCCGAGACGGAGCGGTTGCGGCTGCTCGCGAAGGACGGCACGGAGCTGCACCCGGTGTACCTGGGGCTCCTCGTCCCGCGCTTGACGCCGCCGCTCTACCAGTTCCTCTTGCAGTTCGGTGAGGTGGGCAAGTACCCGCTCCCGTTCTGGAACCTCATCGACGCGAGGCGTCCCCCGCAGGAAGAGGGCCACATCCGCCACTACCCGCGCATGATGCTGGGGCGGTTGGTGCTCGGACGGCGCCGCTGGCTGATGCCTCGCGAGCTGCTGCCTCGCACGAATCCGGGCAGCCCGGGGTTTGGCGAGCTGCTGGAGCTCAATCGCTGGCGCGAGCGCCACGGCCTGCCGAAGCAGGTCTTCGTCCGTGCGGGGCGGGGCCGGGGACGGACGCGGGACGTGGAGCGCAAGCCCCAGTTCATCGACTTCGAGAACGCCTTCCTGCTGCGGCTGCTCGATCGGCAGATCGAACACGTGGAGCAGATGCTGACGGTCGAGGAGGCGCTGCCTGGACCGGACGCGCCGGTGATGGAGCTGGCGGATGGCCGCCACGCCTCCGAGTTCCTCTTCGAGGTGAACGAGGCCCGGTGGAGGCGAGGAGGCGGCCATGCATGACGCGGGAGCGTGGCTGAGCCTGCACCTCTTCTACCACCAGGTGGAGGCGCATGACCGGCTGCTGGTGGAGGCCGTCGCCCCGGCGGTGCAGGCGCTGCAAGGGGAGGGGTGGATCGACCGGTACTTCTTCCTGCGCTACGGCCAGGGAGGGCCGCACGTGCGGTTGCGGATGCGCGGTGTACGCGAGGGCTGGAGGGAGGTGGCGCGAGAGAAGGTCCGCCACGGTTTCTCCACCTTCATCGCGGCCCACCCGAGCCCGGTGACGCTCGAGCCCGAGTCCTTCTATCGCGGCGCGCCCTTCGCGAAGCCGGAAGGGGAGACCGGGCGCACGTGGTACGAGAACCAGAGCCTCCAGGAGCTCGCCTACGAGCCCGAGTACGAGCGCTACGGTGGGCCCGAGGCAATGGGACTCAGCGAGGACCTCTTCCACGTGAGCAGCACGTGCGCGCTGGGCGTGCTGCCCACGCTGCTGCAAGCACCGCAGAAGCGCATGGGCCTGGCGCTGGAGCTGACGTTCCTCGGCGCGCAGCCCATTGCCCCGCTGGCCCGGACGCTGGGCTCGTCCCTGGCGCACTACGCGCGCTTCCTCGGGCTGATGCGGGGACAGTCGGAGGAGATCCAGCGCGAGGCGCGCGCCATGTTCGACAAGCACGGCGCGCAACTCGGCGCGAGGCTGTCGTCGCTCGCCCAGGAGTACCGCGAGGGCCGCCTGACGGGGCTCTACCGCCGCTGGACGGAGGCGCTGCGCGAGACAGCCACCGCGCTCGAGGCACTGGAGCGCGAGGGGCGGCTGCAACAGGCCCGGGTCCGCGAGGCGGGGTTGAGCCCGGAGGGGCAGGAGTCCTCTCCCGCGCTGTCGGCGATCGGCATGTCGCACCTGCACATGCTCAACAACCGGTTGGGGGTGACGCTCCGGATGGAGGCCGTCCTCGCCTACCTCATCCAGCACCTGCTCGAGCACCGGAGGGTGGAAAGCTGATGTGGCACACCTGGCACGTCGTCTACTACCGCCCGGACAAGGACGCGCTGCTCCTGTCCGGTCTCAAGCCCCTGTTGGAGAGGCTCACCGCCGAGGGCACTCTGGAGCGGTTCTCGCTGCGCACCCGGTGGCGGCAGGGGCCTCGCGTCATCGTGGACCTGTGGGCGCGGCCCGAGCGCGAGGATGCGTTGGCCCGGGACTTCGAGGAGGGCATCCGCGCCTGGGTGGCCGCCCATCCCTCACAGGTGGAGATCTCCCCCGAGCAGATGCTGGCGCAGCACCGTCAGCTCGCGGCGCTGGAGCTGGAGACGGAGCCGCTGGAGCCGCTGCACCCCGACAACTCGGTCCTCCGAGTGCCCTACCAGTCTCCCTATACCGGGGTGGGCCCGGTCACGGAGCGCATGGCGCAGGAGTTCTACGCCGAGGCCTCGCCGCTGTTGCTGGAGCTCCTGCAGCGGGCGCGCGAGGGACAGGCGCGTTGGCAGGATGTGCTCTTCCAGATCCTCCTGTCGCTCACCCTGCTCAACGGAGACCTGCGCTACTCGCACTTCAGTTTGCGCTCACACTGCGAGGTGTTCCTCCAGCGCTTCGACACGAAGCGGGAGCTGCGGCAGAAGCTGGAGGCCTACGTGCAGGGCCACCAGGAGCAGCTCCTGAAAACGGTGGAGGTGGCGCGGCGCTACGTGGAAGGCGGCGGAGAGGATCCGCTCCTGCGCCAGTGGATCGCCCTGTGCGCGCGGCTGAAGAAGACGCTGACGGAGCTGGCGGTTTCGGGCGAGCTCACGCTGCCCACGAAGGAGTCCTTCGCGCCCCGCCGGGAAGCGCTGGAGTACAAGGCGGCCCCCATCACCCCGAGCGAGTTCCACAAGACAGTCCTCCACAGCCGCTCCTTCCAGGAGGTGTCGACGACGCCGGACTTCCTGACGATGCGCTGCCTGTTGGGGTGGCACTACGGCATCTTCATGCTGGCCGGGCTCGTGCCGCTGGAGCGGGTGAAGCTCGGCTATCTCGTGTCGCGGACGGCCGAGCTGTCGGTGGGCTCGACGTGGGCCGAGGCCCTCGAGAGGGGCGAGCGTGCCACCCGATAGCCTCGGAGTAGACTGGTCCGCCATGGACGAGCTCCTGCGCTTCCTTCTCACCGAGTCCCCGGTCCCGGAGCCCCTCGGCTCCGTCGAGGACTGGTGGACGCGGCACCTGCGGTTGTCCTCGCGCTTCTCCCTCCCGGTGGACGTGGCGTTCGCCGGAGGCTTCGCGGCCGACCGGTTGGGTTATGCCTTTGCCTCGGGCTACCACTCGGCGCTGCGCTCCCTCTTTCCCTCGCTGGCTCGCGAGCACCGCTACGCCCTGTGCGTCACCGAGGCCGAGGGCGGACACCCCGCGGCCATGAACACGCGGCTCACCGGCTCGGGCGAGGGTTCGCTGCGCCTGGAGGGCTCCAAGGCCTTCGTCACCCTGGGCACCGCGGCGGACGAGCTGCTGGTGGTGGCCAGCGAGGGGGAGGACGCGCAGGGTCGCAAGCGGCTGCGGCTGGTGCGGATCGATTCACACCGTCCAGGGGTGACGCTCACCGAGCTGCCCCCGACCCCCTTCGTACCGGAGGTGCCCCATGCCGAGTTGCACCTGCACGAGGTGACGGTGGCGTCCGGGGAGGTGCTGCCCGGCGATGGCTACGAGCGCTATGTCAAACCGTTCCGCACGGTGGAAGACTGTCACGTGTTCGCGGCGGTGCTCGGCTGGCTGTTCCAGGTGGCGCGGCGCTCGGGCTGGCCGGACGAGGTGCGCGAGGAGTTGCTGGCGCTCGCGGTGACGATGCGGGGGCTGGCGCAGATGGACCCGGCCTCTCCGGCGGTGCACCTGGCGCTGGCCGGGGCCATCGATCTGTGCCGGCGGCGGGTGGACGGGCTGGAGCCTCTCTGGGCGCAGGTGGACGCACCTACGCGCGAGCGGTGGGAACGGGACCGGATGCTGCTCAACGTGGCGGGCAAGGTGCGCGCGAAGCGCCGCGAGGTCGCCCGCCAGAAACTGGCCGCTCCCTCGTGAGACCGTGTGGGCGCGAAATTGAAGCCGGTCTTTACTTTTAGAGGACCGGATTATAAAAAGTATAAGAAGTCCCGTTGAAACCTGGAACTCCGGTCAGTAGCTGCTGCCGCATCTGAGCGCAGGGCGGGTTGGCCAGGATTGAACTCCTTCAGGGGGCATTTCCGTGAGCGACAGCGAAATCTTTACCAATAAAGATAACGAGTTCATCGCCTGGTATCCCAATGCGCTGACGCCCGAGGGTTCGGCATCTGTCTGGAAGCCGCGCCGGGCCGCCTACTATGTCCATATCCCGTTCTGTACCGCGATCTGTGACTATTGCGGCTTCAGCGTGGAGAAGGCCAAGGGAGCGCCCACGGAACGCTATCTCGACTCATTGCGTCGGGAGATCGAGCGCTACATCAAGGATGGCCGGTTGGCCAACCATCGCTTCGAGTGTGGACATTTCGGTGGCGGGACGCCTTCGGTGCTGGAAGCCTCGCAACTGCTGTCCATCAAGAAGCTGCTGCACGACTCGTTGAACATCGCGCCGGATGCGGAGATCACCGCGGAAGTAAACCCAATCAGTTTCACGTTGGAGAAGGCCCAGGCCTACTACGACGGCGGCATCAACCGGATCAGCTTTGGCTTGCAGTCCTTCAACGACAAGGTCCTGAAGGTGCTCGGCCGTCCCCACCGGGTGAGCGACTCCGAGGAGATCATCAAGATCATCCGCCAGGTCGGCTGGACCAACTATTCCCTGGACATCATCTATGGCGTCCCCGGCCAGACCATGGAGGAACTGCGGGAGGACCTGAAGCGGGCCGCGGATACGGGCTCGACCCACATCTCCTGTTTCCGGTTGCAGGTCGTTCCCTATACCGCGCTCAAGCTGCGCGAAGCGGCCGGCCAGCTTCCCGAGCAGTCGCCGATGGAAGTGCTCAACGAGATGGACCATGTGGTGGCCGAGGCGCTGGCCGGGTATGGCTATCGCCAGTACGGCGTCTTTGATTTCGCCAAGCCCGGCTACGAGACGGTCCACAACGCCATCGCCTTCGCCGCGCCCCAGGCCGACTACATCGGCTTCGGCAATAGCGCCTACTCGTTCATCAACCAGCACGTCTTCGTGAACTACGCCCAGAAGGAGGCCTACGAGAAGGCGATCGCCGAGGGCAAGGATCCGATCGCCTTCGCCAAGAAGGCCAACATGCAGGAGATGATGTCCCGCTACTTCGTGCTGGGGGTGAAGTTCCTGCGAGTGCCGCGCAGCGGCTTCATCAGCGAGTTCGGGGTCGAGCCCGAGAAGATCTTCGGTTCGGTGCTGGAGCGGCTGCTCAACAGCGGAATGCTCAAGCGCGACGGTGATGACTACGTACTGACCTCCAAGGGGCGCTACTACGTCAACAACGTCTCCAAGGAGTTCTACGTCGGCGAGAACGTGGGCAAGCGGCAGTACCTGCAGTTCGTGTCCAACCTCAGCCCCAAGCAGATGCAGGAGTACCACCAGCTGCACGCCGCGCGCCGCTAACGGCACGGGTACAGAGCAGGGTTTCCTTCGGGGGACTGGCCGGGAGCCCATTCCGGTCGGTCCCCCGCTTCATTTCGCCTGCTCCCCTGTCCGGCCAGGACTCAATCTTCCCGAGCGGGTACCAGAGGCTGGTAACGTCCGCGCGCCTGCTCATCTAGCAGGACGGGGGAGCACATCCGGCGAGCGCCCTCGAGTCTGTGAAGTATCCCCAGTGGGGGGAGGACACGATGGAGTTCGACTGCGACTGGCTCATCATCGGCTCGGGCTTCGGCGGCAGCGTGAGCGCCCTGCGCCTGACGGAGAAGGGCTACCGGGTAGTGATGCTGGAGAAGGGCCGGCGCCTGCAGGCGAAGGACTTCCCCAAGACGAACTGGAACCTGAAGCGGTGGCTGTGGATGCCGCGGCTCGGCTGGCGTGGCCTGTTCAAGATGACCTTCTTCCGCCACGTCACGGTGCTGTCCGGCGTGGGCGTGGGAGGCGGCTCGCTGGTGTACGCCAACACGCTGCCCATCCCGAAGGATGACTTCTTCCAGGCTCGCTCGTGGGGCGGACTGGCGGATTGGAAGACGGAGCTGGCGCCGCACTACGTCACCGCGCGCAAGATGCTCGGGGCGACGGTGAACCCGCTGCGCACGCTGCCGGACGAGGTCATCCAACAGGTGGGCAAGGACATGGGCCGCGAGGACTTCCAGCCCACCACGGTGGCGGTCTACTTCGGCCAGCCCGGGGTGACGGTGCCGGATCCGTACTTCGGCGGCGAGGGCCCCGAGCGCACCGGCTGCAACGCCTGCGGCGGCTGCATGACCGGTTGCCGCTTCAACGCCAAGAACACGCTGGACAAGAACTACCTCTACTTCGCCGAGAAGCGCGGCCTCACCATCCACGCGGACACCGAGGTCTCCTGGGTGCGCCCGCTGCCCGGTGGAGGCTATGAGGTGGAGGCGCTCGAGGGGGCCTCGCTCTTCTCCCGCCGCAAGCGGCGCTTCACCGCGCGCCAGGTCATCTTCTCCGGCGGAGTGCTGGGCTCGGTGGATCTGCTGCTCAAGCTCAAGGCCAGCCCGGACGGACTGCCCCGGCTGTCGGAGCGGCTCGGAGACGGCGTGCGCACCAACTCGGAGGCGCTCATTGGAGTGGTGGCCGGCAAGCGCTTCCACGACAGGGACTTGTCCAAGGGCATCGCCATCGGCTCCATCCTCCACACCGATGCGCACTCGCACCTGGAGCCGGTGCGCTACTCCGCGGGCTCCGACTTCTTCCGCGCCATGATGGCGCCCCACGTGGGTGGAGCCACCGCCTTCTCCCGGCTGGCGAAGGTGATGGGCCTCTTCCTGCGCCACCCCTTCAAGCTGATCACCACCTGGTTCACCCGCGACTTCGCGCGGCGGTCGATGATCCTCCTCTACATGCGCACGCTGGACGGGCACCTGCGCATGCGGCGCGGGCGCGGGCTCTTCACCGCCGGACGCAAGGGGCTCACCACGGGCCTTCAGGAGGGCCCCGCGCCCACGGCCCACATCCCCGAGGCCACCGAGCTGGCGCACCGGGTCGCGGAGAAGCTGGACGGCTTATCCATGACCCTGGCATCAGAAACGGTCATGGGCATCCCCACCACCGCTCATATCCTCGGAGGCTGCTGCATGGGGGATTCGCCCGAGACGGGCGTCATCGATCCCCTGCACCGCCTCTTTGGCTACGAGGGCCTGTACGTCATCGACGGCTCGGCCATCTCCGCCAACCCGGGAGTGAATCCCTCACTCACCATCACCGCGCTCGCCGAGCGCGCCATGACCTTCATCCCGGCCCGCCAGCAGGTGGACTCCGGGGCGAAGGGGACGGAGTCCGCTGCACGTTCCACCGCGCTCGGGGCGTGAGCCTCACGCGCAGTGAAGCGCGGACGCACGAACGACCTTCGCGGGTTGCGAAGTCAGAGAAAACAAGATTAGCGGTCTTGACCCTTTGGTCCCAAAAGACTAATTGCACGGGCCGCGCTCGTTTTCTTCACCCGCAGTCCTCCATACCCCCGGAGGTCGTTCATGAAGCTGAAGCTGACGCAGACGCTGTTGACGTGCTCTGTGCTGGGCCTGTCCGCGTGCGGTGGCCCGCTGCCCGAGGAGCAGGGAGTACTTCCGTCCAAGGAGGTGGGCCACATGGCTCAGCTCCTGCGCAAGCCGCGGTCGGTCCCGGACGAGTACATCGTCGTGCTGCGCGAGGACGTGAAGGACGTGGCCCTGCGCGGCTCGTCGGACGTGGCGCGGGAGATGGTGTCCGCGCGTGGCGGCCAGGTGCTGCACACGTATGAGCGCGCGCTCAGGGGCTTCTGGGTGAAGATGCCCATCTCCCAGGTGCGTGAGCTGCTGGCGGATCCCCGGGTGGCGTACGTCGAGGAGAACGGCATCGTGTCGGTGTCGGGCACCCAGACGGGCGCGACGTGGGGCATCGATCGCATCGACCAGGCGAGCCTGCCGCTCAACAGCACCTACAACTACAACGTCGATGGCACCGGGGTGCACGCGTACATCATCGACACGGGCATGCGGCTGACGCACTCGCAGTTCACCGGCCGCGTGGGCAATGGCTTCGACTCCATCACCTCGGGAGGCACGGCGTCGGACTGCCACGGCCACGGCACGCACGTGGCGGGCACGGTGGGCGGCACCACCTGGGGCGTGGCGAAGAAGGTGACGCTGCACCCGGTGCGCGTGCTCGACTGCACGGGCTACGGCTCGGACGCGCAGGTCATCGCCGGCCTGGACTGGGTGACGGCCAACCACGTCAAGCCGGCCGTGGCCAACATGAGCCTGGGCGGTGACGCGTCGCAGGCGCTGGATGACGCGGTGGAGCGCACCATCGCCGCGGGTGTGGTGGTCGCCGTGGCCGCGGGCAACGACAGCTCGAGCGCCTGCAACTACTCGCCGGCCCGCACGCCCAACGCCATCACCGTGGGCTCCACCACGAGCAGCGACGCCCGCTCGTCGTTCTCCAACTACGGCACGTGTCTGGACATCTTCGGGCCGGGCTCGAGCATCACCTCGGCCTCGTACTCGAGCGACACCTCCAGCACCTCCATGAGCGGCACGTCCATGGCCTCGCCGCACGTGGCGGGCGCGGCGGCCCTCTACCTGAGCGCCAACCCGAGCGCCACGCCGGCCCAGGTGACGGCGGCGCTCACCACCAACGCCACCCCGAACAAGGTGACGAGCCCGGGCACGGGCTCGCCGAACAAGCTGCTCTACACCGGATTCATCACCGGCGGTGGCGGCGGCGGTGACACCACGGCGCCCAGCACCAGCATCACCGCTCCGGCGGGTGGCTCCACGCTGAGCGGCACCACCACCGTGAGCGCGGACGCCTCCGACAACGTGGGCGTGAGCAAGGTGGAGTTCTACGCGGGCAGCAGCCTGATTGGCACGGACTCCACGACGCCGTACAGCGTGGACTGGAACACCACGGCGGTGGCCAACGGCAGCTACTCGCTGACCACCAAGGCGTATGACGCCGCGGGGAACGTGGGCACGTCGTCCACGGTGTCCGTCACCGTGAACAACGCCACGGGCAGCTGCTCCACCACCGAGCAGCTCCTGGCCAACGCCGGCTTCGAGAGCGGCAACGTGAGCTGGACGGCCAGCACGAGCGTGATTGACGGCACCACGTCGGGCAGCGCGGCGCGCACGGGCAGCTACAAGGCGTGGCTGGATGGCTACGGCTCGAGCCACACCGATACGATCTACCAGCAGGTGACGATCCCCTCCACGGCGTGCAGCGCCAGCTTCAGCTTCTGGGTGAAGGTCACCACGTCGGAGACGGAGGCCGTTGCCTACGACACGCTGACGGTGCAGGTGCAGAACAGCTCGGGCACGGCGCTGGCGACGCTGGCCACGTACAGCAACCTGGACGCGAGCACGGGCTACGTGCAGAAGTCGTTCGACCTGAGCGCGTACAAGGGCCAGACGATCCGCGTCTACTTCAAGGGCGTGGAGGACGCGTCGCTGAAGACGAGCTTCTTCCTCGATGACGCCGCGGTGAGCATCACCCGGTAGTCACTGAGCCCAGAGCTCGAAGTCCCGGCGGCGCGGGGGAGGCATGAGGCCCCCGCGCCGTTTCATTTCTACTGAGGCGTGTTGAGCTCCTTGAGCACCTCGCCGGCGTGCCTCGCCTCGCCCGGCACCGTGGCCAGATCATCCAGGCTGATGAGGCCCACCGGCCTCTTGTATCCATCGAGCACCACCAGGCGCCGCACCGCCTTCTCCTCCATCAGGTGCTCGGCCTCGGAGATCGGGGCATCCGCGTCGCACGTAATGACGATGTGGGTCATCGCCTCGCGCACGGTCGTTCGGTTCGGATCCTTGCCCGCGGCCGTCGCGCGCACGGTGATGTCCCGGTCCGTCAGCATCCCCACGAGCTGCTCCCCATCCATGACGGGCAGCGCCCCGATGCCGTAGGAGCGCATCCGCTCGGCCGCCGCGCGCAGGGGCGCATCCGCCTCGATCGTCTCCAGCCCCTTCGTCATCAGATCGCCGATCCTCATCTGGCGCCTCCTCGGGGCACTCCGAGCCCCTGTGTATTGCTTCCTGCCCACGTCGGGCTCCTCCGCCATGCGTGCCGCGCCGGCTCAGGCCGGTGCATGCAGTCCGGGCTCCTCGTCCAACCACGTGAAGTCCGGCATCCGCTTGAGCAGGTACTCGCGCATGCTCGCGATCAGCCCGGCCTCCACCTGGCGGGCCCGCTCGCGGCTCACCTGGAAGTGCTTGCCGATGGTCTGTAGCGTCTCGGGCTCTTCGGCCAGTAGCCGGTGCTCCAGGATGTAGCGCTCGCGCTCGTCGTGCAGTCCGCGGGCGAACTTGTGGGCCTTCTCCAGGAACCAGCGGGTGAGCTCTCTCTGTCCGAGCTCCTCGTCCACGGCCGGAGTCCCCGAGTGCAGGGCGCGAGCCTGGAAGGGGCGGCCCCGCTCGTCGTCGGGGGGAACATCGAGCCGGACCTCGTCCTGGCGCAGACGCTGGTCCATCTCGACGACCTCCTCCTCGGGGACGCCCAGGCGCGAGGCCAGCAGCCGGGGTGTCGCCTCCTGGCCCGAAGCGAGCAGGCGCCCCTCCTCCTCCCGCATCCGGAAGAAGAGCTTGCGCTGCACGTCCGTGGTTCCCAGCTTCACCACCCGCCAGTTCTCGATGATGAAGCGCAGCAGGTAGGCGCGGATCCACCAGGCCGCGTAGGTGCACAGCCGCACGCCGCGTTCGGGCTCGAAGCGTTCCACGGCGAGGAGCAGCCCGAGGTTTCCCTCCTGGATGAGATCCATCAGGAGGAGGGGAGGGCGGTGGTGCTCGCGCGCCAGCTTCACCACCAGCCGCAGGTTCGAGGCCACCAGCCGGGCACGGGCCTTTGGGTCTCCACATTCCCGGAGCTGCCGGGCGAGCGCCGCTTCCTCCTCCCGGGACAGGAGGGGATGGCGTCTCACCTCCGCCAGCCACGTCTCGAACAGCGCGCGATCACCGGGCGTCAGCGCCTCCAGGGAGAAGCGCCGGGACTTCGGCGACCGCGCCAGCCGGGCGGGGCGGAAGTGGCGGGCGGACAGCATGCATGCACCTCTTGGCGGATCAGGGTCGATTTGCGACCGCTGCCGTCGTGATGCAGCAGGCGTGCGAGGTGTGGCTCCTTCGGGAAGGTGCCCGGTCGCTCGCGAATTGGGCATGCGGGCGGGCGGCCGGACGCGGAAGGAGAGGAGGCCCCGGTGTGCACCGGAGCCTCCTGGGGTGAAGCGCGCCGGGGGTTGCGTCAGGCGTCGGTGATGGCGCCGTCGCGGACGCGGAGGGCCTTCTGGGAGAACTTCCCGCCGAGCGCCTGCGGCTGGTTCGCGTAGTTGGTCTTCACCTCGGAGCTGGGGATGAGGTGGAAGGTGGCGAGCGCCTCATCGGCGCGGACCTCGAGCACCACGAAGCCATGCGCGTCGCCGTTGGTGAAGGCGAGGCCGGGGTTGCTCGCGCGCAGGGTGGACTCCATCTCGGTGATGACGCGGCGGTAGACGGAGCTGCCGGGCGGGAAGCCCGCGGCGACCACGGAGCCGCTGGCGAGCTCCTTCACGGAGGAGGACGAGATGGCGGGGGTGGTGAGGGTGGGCACGCCGCCTTCCACCGAGGCGTGGGAGGAGTGGATGTCCCCGGAGATGAAGAGCGCGTTGTGCACGTTGTTGTCGCGCAGGAACTTGAGCAGCTCGGCGCGCTTGTTGGGGAAGCCGTCCCACTGGTCCGCGTTGAAGTAGAAGCGGGTGCGCAGCTGGGCGGGGATGTCCGTGAGGTCGCTCAGGTTCCACACCATGGAGGTGAGCGACACGGAGCTCACCACCACCTTCCAGGTGTTGTCCGCGCGCACCGTCTGGCGCAGCCAGGACTCCTGCACGGTGCCCAGGATGTTCTCGCTGGTGCCCTGCGACTTCAGGTAGCGCCAGCCGGAGTACAGGTCGAAGGTCTGCTTCACCACGACGTAGCGCGAGCCCAGCATGCTGAACAGCTCCGTCTTGCCCATGTGCGCGTAGGCGAGCCCGCGCGGCTTGTCGGACGGGCTGATGGGGGGAGCGCCGAGCTTCGCGAGCACCTGGTTCACGTACGCCAGCGCGAGCTTGCCGCGCACGTGCTCCACGGCCTTGGAGGCCGCCTCGGCGCCGATCCCCGCCTGGAGCGCGAGCTGGCCGTAGGCCTGTTGCAATGCTCCCTTCTGCTGGGCGTACTCCGCCGAGTCGATGTCCACATAGGCGTAGTCATCGGCCGTGAGGAGCTTGTCCACGCCCGCTTCCTTGAGCGCCACGTCATCCATCACCACGGTGCCGGGGTAGGCGTCCTCGGGGATGAGGTGGTCGGGCCGGTAGGTGCGCAGGTCGGTGAGGATCAGCCGCAGGTGCTTGCCGTACTCGAAGTCCCGGTAGATGCGCGTGGCGGGGTAGCGGGGCGTGCTGTCCACGTCGATGGCGCCCGCGCTCGAGTCGGTGGTGTCCAGGGGGATGTACTCGAAGAAGGCCTGCTCCGCGTTGCGCTTGCGCTCATCGGAGCGCTCATCGGCGCGGCCGTCCGAGTACGTCCCGGTCGAGCCCCAGCTGTCGTCGGAGAACTCGTGGTCGTCCCAGACGACGATGAAGGGATAGCGCTCGTGCAGTTGCCGCAGGTGGGTGTCCGAGCGCAGCGTCTTGTAGATGTCGCGGTAGTTGGAGAGCGCCGCCGCGGCGAAGTATTGCCCCGAGTTCTGGGACAGCGCCGAGGCGGTGTCGCTGAAGCGCACCGTGCGGGCCTCATCGGGCGTCTGGAAGGAGGTATCGCCGGTGGTCTCGTAGATGTAGTCGCCGAGGAAGACGATGAAGTCGAGGTCCTCGTCGCGCTGCAGCAGGTACTGCCAGGCGTTGTAGTAGCGGCCGATGAAGTCCTGGCAGCTGGCGAAGACGAAGCGCACGGGGACGTCCTGGCCCTGCTCGGGCGCGGTGCGGGTGCGGCCCACCACCGAGGCGTACCGCTTGCCATTCTTCTCGTAGAGGAAGCGGTAGTAGTAGGTGGTCCGCGGCTTGAGGTTGGTCACCTTCACCTTGAGGGTGTGGTCGTGCGCGGGCAGCGCCTGCAAGTCATTCAGCTCGAGCACGAGCGTGGTGAGCTCCGCATCCGTGCCCACCTGGAGCGAGAGCGGGGTGGCCGAGTCCTGGTTTGCGGGATCCACGGCGCGCGTCCAGAGCACCACGCTGTCGGAGCGCGGATCTCCCGATGCGACGGACTGGGAAAAGATCTCCTGGCCGGGAGTGATGGGAGAGTCTTCGTCCGGAGAACAACCGAAGGCGGTGCTGGCGGCGACAGCGGCGATGCACTTCAGGATGGTTCGACGGTGGAACTTCTGGCTCACGTGGGCCTCCGCTGAGAGGGACGGAGAGCCTAGCGCAGCCCCTCGCGGCACGTCCGTGACGCACCGCGGCCTGTGAGTGCTGGGAGAGCCACCGTGCCGCTGTGCCCGAGCACACTGAGAGCACACGGCGAGCACACGTCGTTTCACCCTCCATCAGGAGCAGTCAAAACGGTCACTGAAATCAAGGGGTTCCAGAGTCCGGCCCGCCGCGACGGAGTCCGAGCGCTTTCATCTTCTTGTAGAAGTGTCCGCGCTCCAGATCGAGCAGCCGCGCGGCCTCGGTGACGTTGTCCTGCGTATGCGCGAGCGTGTGCTGGATGATCTCCCGCTCGGCGTCCTCCACCTGCTCGCGGAAGGTCCGGTCCACGCGGGGCCGGAAGCCGCTGGCGGGTGCTGAAGCCACCGGAGCCTGGGCCACGGGCACCGGGATGGGCAGGGGAGGGGGATATGGCGTCGCGATGGCCGGAGTCCCCGGCGCGTCGGCCGGAGGTGGCGGAGGCAGGATGCCCTTGCCGCGCGGGAGCAGCTCGGCGGCTTCCTGGCCGGAGACGACGGGGCCCTCGCAGAGGATGGCGAGCCGCTCCACCAGGTTGCGCAGCTCGCGCACGTTGCCCGGGTAGTCATAGGCGGCCATCACCGCCAGCGCCTCGGGAGACAGCGACAGCGGCCGACGCCCGTTCCGCGCGCATGCTTCCTTCAGGAAGGCGTCGATCAACGCCGGCAGATCCTCGCGCCGCTCGCGCAGGGGCGGCGAGTGAATCTGCACCACGTTGATGCGGTAGTAGAGGTCCTCGCGGAACCGTGCGGCTTCAATCTCCTTCTCCAGGTTCTTGTTCGTCGCGGCGATGACGCGCACGTCCACCTTGAGGGTCTCCGAGCCGCCCACCCGCTCCAGCTCGCCCTCCTGCAGCACGCGCAGCAGCTTGGCCTGCATGGCCTGGGGCATGTCGCCGATCTCATCCAGGAAGAGCGTGCCCTCGTGGGCCAGCTCGAACTTGCCCCGGCGCACGCTCATGGCACCGGTGAAGGCGCCCTTCTCGTGGCCGAACAGCTCGCTCTCGATGAGCTCGTGCGGCACCGCCGCGCAGTTGAGCTTCACGAAGGGCCCGTTCTTGCGCTTCGAGTTCTGGTGCAGCGCCCGGGCGATGAGCTCCTTGCCGGTGCCGTTCTCCCCGGTGATCAGCACCCGGCCCTCCGAGGGCGCCGTGCGCTGGATGAGCGAGAAGATGCGCTGCATGGCCGGGCTACCGCCCACCATGTCGTAGCGGCCCACCTCCGCGCGCAGCGCCTGCAGCTCCTCCACCACCGCCTGGTGCTTGAGCGCGTTGCGCAGCGCCACCAGCAACCGGTCCCGGGCGATGGGCTTCTCCAGGAAGTCCCGGGCTCCCAGCTGCGTGGCCTTCACCGCCGTGTCGATGGTGCCGTGCCCGGACATCATGATGACCGGCAGATCCGGTTTGTGCTCCATCATTCGGGCCAGGGCCGTGAGCCCGTCCATGTCCGGCATCTTCACGTCCATCAACACCGCGTCCACCGGGCGAGCGGACACCACGTCGAGGGCCACCTGGCCACTGGCCGCCAGCTCCGTGCGGTATCCCGCCAGTTGGAGCGACGTCTGGAGGGTCAGGAGGATGTTCTTCTCGTCATCGACGATGAGGACGGTCGCGGGCATGTCGAGGCACCTTGGGGCGAGCCAGTGTGGCCGCCGGGCCACACCGTTCCGGAAATCCCGCGACCGTTCAAGGGCCGCGCCACCCGAAATCCACAGGCGTCACGCGCGCTTGGGGCGCAAGGGGGATGTCTCTACGGTGTTCCCCTGATCCCCTTCGAGCGGCGGCCAGGGCCCGGCCCGTCTCGAAGTCCGAAATTAAAAGAAACATTTGCTCAGCAAGTGAAAGCCGGCCTGTACACTGCTTGTCAACCTTTACGCTGCCGTGATATTTGTGCCTGCTCCGGTGGTGTGGATGGCGGTCGGAGCGGCTTCCGGATTCCCAGGGGGAGTACTCGCGCCCGCGGAGCAGCCGCCGGGTTTCACCCGAGTGGGTCCATGAAGAAGTGGCTCGCCCGGTTCCGTTCAGCAAAGGGGCAACAACAATGAAGGAAGCGGCGTACCGGTCCACCGGTATGCGCTCTCGGGGTGTGTCCAAGAGAGCGCTCGGGGTGGCATGGCTCGCAACGGCGTTGGCGTGCGGGGGCTCGGGGAGTGAGCCTGGAAACCAGCGGCTTGAGGGATATCGCTCGAAGGCGCCATTCCACAAGGTACAGCTCAGCGCGCAGCAGGCTGCCGAGCTGGAGAAGCACGGAGCGAAGGTCCTCGGCGACTACGGCTCCTACAAGCTGGTTCAGGTGGATGATGCCACGCTGGACTCGCTCTCGCCGGCCAAGGGCGCGGAGCTGCGCGATGACTATGATCACATCCTGCTGAACGCGGGAGTCATCGATACCGCCTCCGAGTACGCCAAGTCGCAGCGCGGGATGGTGAAGAAGGCCGCGGGCAAGGGCTTCCACATCGTGCACTTCGACGGCCCGGTGAAGGCCGAGTGGCTCGAGGAGCTCAAGGCCACGGGCGTACGGGTGGTGACGTACATCCCCAACAACGCCTACCTGGTGTACGGCGATGTGGCGGCCATGGGCAGCCTGCAGAAGCACATCGCCGCGGCGCCCGCCATCCGTTGGGACGGCGAGTACCTGAATGATTACAAGCTGGACCCCACCGTCCAGACGGTCGCGACGCCTGCCTACTCCATCCAGCTCATCAAGGATGAGGAGACGAACGGGGCGACGCTGGAGCTCATCCGCAAGCTGCAGACGCGCGAGGCCATTGTCCAGGAGGCCCTGGACTACGTGAACGTGGTGGCCTTCGTGGACCGCCAGGCGCTCAACGAGATTGTCCAGCGCGCCGACGTGCTGTCCATCCAGCCGCGCCTCGAGCCGAGGAAGTTCGACGAGCGGCAGAACATGATCATCGCCGGTCAGCTGACCGGAAACGTGCCGAGCGGTGCGACCTACCTGAACTGGCTGGCGTCCAAGGGCTTCACCCAGGCGCAGTTCACGGCGTCGGGCTTCGGCGTGGACGTGAGCGACAGCGGCATCGACAACGGTACGTCGCTGCCCAACCACTTCGGCCTGTACCTCAACGGAGACGTCACGGGCACCAGCCGCGTGGTGTACAACCGTCTGGAAGGTACGGCGAACTCCGGCAGCACCCTCCAGGGCTGCGACGGCCACGGCAACCTGAACTCGCACATCGTGGCGGGCTTCTCCAACCAGAGCGGAGCGCCGTTCGCGGACGCGGCCGGGTTCCACTACGGCCTGGGCGTGGCGCCCTTCGTGAAGGTGGGCTCGTCGGTGGTGTTCGACCCGGGCACCTTCACCTCGCCCAACTACGAGAACCTGCAGTCGCGCGCCTTCCGCGACGGCATGCGCATCAGCACCAACAGCTGGGGCTCGAACGCCAACACGTACAACTCGGACGCTCAGCGCTACGACGCGCTGGTGCGTGATGCCCAGCCGGCGAGCGCGGCGGTGCCTGCTGCCGGCAACCAGGAGATGATCATCGTCTTCGCGGCGGGTAACCAGGGCTCCGGCGCGAACACGGTGGGCAGCCCCGGTACGGCCAAGAACGTCATCACCGTGGGTGCCTCGGAGAACGTCCAGGCCTTCGGTGGAGCGGATGGCTGCGGCACCACGGATACGGAGGCCAACAGCGCCTACGACATCGTGGCCTTCTCCAGCCGTGGCCCTGCCTCGGACGGCCGCAAGAAGCCGGACATCATGGCGCCGGGCACGCACGTGTCGGGCGGTGTGGCGCAGACGGCGGGGCAGCGTGCGAGCCCGCCGGCGATTGCCACCGGCCAGGCGCTCTCGTGCTTCGACGCCACGGGCGTGTGCGCGGGCCCGAGCTCGAACTACTTCCCGGTGACGCAGCAGTGGTACACGGCGTCCTCCGGTACCAGCCACTCCACCCCCGCGGTGGCCGGTGCCACGGCGCTGCTGCGCCAGTACTTCATCAACCAGGGCGTCACCCCGCCGAGCCCGGCGATGACGAAGGCCTACTTGATGAACTCCACCCGCTACATGACGGGTGTGGGGGCCAACGACTCGCTGTACTCCAACAACCAGGGCATGGGATTGATGGACCTGGGAATGGCGTTCGACGGCGTGCCGCGCCTGTTGGATGACCAGAACCCGGCCAACCTCTTCACGGCCACGGGCCAGTCGCGCACCTTCAGCGGCGTGGTGGCGGATTCCACCAAGCCCTTCCGCGTGACGGTGGCGTGGACGGACGCGCCGGGCTCCACGACGGGCAGCGCGTGGAAGAACAACCTGGACCTGAGCGTGACGGTGGGGACCACCACGTACAAGGGCAACGTGTTCACCGGAGCCAACTCGACGACGGGTGGCACGGCGGACAGCTCCAACAACGTGGAGAGTGTCTTCCTGCCGGCGGGCATCGAGGGGGCCTACACCGTGACGGTGGCGGCCACCAACGTCACCTCGGACGGCGTGCCCAACAACGCCTCGTCGCTGGACCAGGACTTCGCGCTGGTTGCGTACAACTCCTGCGCCACCGCCACCCTGGCGCCCACGGGCACCACGGCGACGGTGAACGGGAACAACCGCATCGACGTGTCCTGGACTGAAAACGGCTCGGCTTCGTACAACATCTACCGTGCGACGGCGGCGGGTGGACCGTACACGCGCGTGGGCACGTCTGTTGCGTCGCCGTTCTCGGACACGGGCCTGTCGGGCGGCACGACGTACTACTACGTGGTGCGCGCGATGCAGTGCTCCGAGTCTCCGAAGTCCAACGAGTCCTCCGTGACGGCCACGGGCGTGTGCACGCTGCCGCCCACGTTCGCGGGTCTGACCTCCGCGGCCAACGGCGCGGCGAGCACCTGCTCCAACACGCTGAGCTGGTCGGCGGCCACGCCCATCTGCGGTGGCGCCATCAGCTACTCGGTGTTCCGCAGCGCCACTCCTGGCTTCGTTCCTTCGGCGGCCAACCGTGTCGCCACGGGCGTGACGGGCACCTCGTTCGCGGATGATGCGAACCTGTCCAACGGTACCCCGTACTACTACGTGGTGCGCGCCACCGAGGTGAGCTCGGCCTCCAACGAGGACACGAACACGGTGGAGAAGGCAGCCACTCCCACGGGCGTCATCACCCCGGGCGTGCGCTACTTCGACGACTTCGACTCCAGCCGTCCGGCCAACGCTTCGGCGTACTGGATTCCCACCGCGGGTACCGGCAGCGCGTCCACCATGGCCATCGTGTCTGGCTGCCGCTACCAGTCGGCCACCAACGCCTACCGCTTTGGTGCGGCCACCACGACTTGCGGTGGCACGTATCCGGTCAGCCAGCAGCACACGCTGGTGCTGGGTGGTAACGGCTCGGTGTCGTCCACCATCAATGGCTTCTCCGTCCCGACGGGCGCGTTCAACCCCCAGATGACGTTCAACGTCTGGTACAGCTTCGAGTCCCGGTACGACGGTGCCTGGCTCGTCTACAGCACCTCGGGGGCGAGCGGTCCGTGGATCAACGTGGGCGACGCAGCCGTGGCGACGGCGCCGTACATCTCGGCGGGCGGTTACGACAACACGCTCAACAGCAGCACCACCACGCGCATCTGGACGACGACGACCGCGGGCAGCTCCGGCACCAACGGCGCTCTCAAGGCCGTCACCGTCAACCTGGGCGCGCTGGCGGGCCAGAAGGTGTGGTTCGGCTTCAAGTTCTACAGCGACTCGTCCACTAACCAAGAGGGCTTCTACGTGGACGACGTCCGCATCAACGCGGACACGGCGGGCTCGTGCTCCACCAATGTGCCTCCTCCGGGACCGGCCGTTGCCTACAAGGTGACGGGTCTGCCCTCGGTGGCGCAGGTGACCATCCCGACCTCCTTCAGCGTCACGGCGGTTGACGCGGCGGGCGTGGTGGCCACGGGCTACAACGGGAGCGCCTCGTTCACCAGCACGGACAGCGCGGCGGTGCTGCCCGCCACGGCGACGTTCACCGCGGGCGTGGCGAGCGGTCTGCCCGTCACCTTCAACACGGGTGGCGACCAGTCCATCACCGCGACCGACGTGGCGGCTCCGGCCATCAAGGGCACGGGGAGCACGTTCGTCACCACGGCGACGAAGCTGGTGTTCACCACGCAGCCGACCAACTCGACGGCGGGCGCGACGTTCGCTCCGAAGGTGGGTCTGCAGGACAAGGACGGCAACGCGGTGACGACGGGCTCGTTCAGCGTCACGCTGTCCATCGCGAACAACGTGGGCGGGGGCTCGCTGTCGGGCACCACGACCGTGGCGATGAGCGGTGGAGTGGCCACCTTCAGCGGTCTGTCCATCGACAAGGTGGGTACGGGCTACACGCTGAAGGCGACTGCGAGCGGCCTGACGGATGCGACCAGCTCGGCCTTCAACATCACGGCGGCCACGGCCTCGAAGCTGGCCTTCGCGACCCAGCCCTCCGCCACCGTGGTGGGCTCGTCGATCGCTCCGGCGGTGCAGGTGGCCGTCCAGGACGCGTTCGGCAACCAGGTCACGTCCACGGCCAGCATCACCGTGGCGCTCAGCGGCGGTTCCGGCGCTACGCTCAGCGGCACGGCCACGGTCGCGGCGGTGGGCGGTATCGCCACCTTCGGCAACCTGTCGATCAACAAGGTGGGCACGGACTACAAGCTGACCGCGACCTCGGGGACGCTCACCAGCGCGACCAGCAGCGTGTTCTCCGTGACGCCGGGCGCTCCGTACCGGGTGCTCATCACCCGCCAGCCCTCCAATGTGGTGGCCGGTGCTTCCATGAGCCCGTCCGTTCAGGTCTCCCTCTATGACCAGCTCGGCAACCTGGCGACGCAGGCCTCCAACCCGGTGACGCTGTCCCTGGGCTACAACACGACCGGCGCTGTGCTGGGTGGTGTCACCACCGCCAACGCGGTGGCGGGCGTGGCGACCTTCGACTCGCTGTCGGTGAGCCGCGCTGGCACCAACTACACCCTGGTGGCGGGCGCGAGCGGCCTCTACCAGGACACCAGCGTCAGCTTCAACGTGAGCGAGGGTCCGTCGGCGAAGCTGGCCTTCCGTGCGCCTCCGGCCAACGCGGTGGCGGGCTCGGTGATCGCCCCCGTGACGGTGGAGCTCCAGGATGGTCAGGGCAACCTCAACACCGCCGCGACGGCGCAGGTGACGCTGTCGCTGGGTGGTCCTTCGGGCGGCGTGCTCGGTGGTACCTCCACGGTGACGGCCATCAACGGCGTGGCCACCTTCTCCGATCTCAAGATCGAGCGGGCGGCCAGCGGCTACACGCTGCATGCCGAGGCCACGGGCCTGACCGGTGCCACCAGCGGCGCCTTCTCCATCACTCCGGGTGCGGCGGCGGCTCTGGCCTTCTCCGCCCAGCCTGGGAGCGTGGTGGCGGGTGCGTCCTTCGCCCCCTCGGTGAAGGTCTCCATCGTGGACGCGTTCGGTAACGTCGTGACGGGTGCCCAGGACGAGATCTCCCTGGCGCTCGCCAGCCCGGTCGAGGGTTCCACGCTGACGGGCAACAACAGGGTGGTGGCCATCAACGGCGTGGCCATCTTCACCGGCCTGACCATCACCCGCGTGGGTGCTGGCTACACGCTGGTCGCCAGCGCGGGCTCGCTCGCGGGCGCCACCAGCTCCGCGTTCGAGGTCCTGCCCAGCACGTCGGCCCGGCTCGCGTTCAAGACGAGCCCGGCTCACACCACGGCGGGCGCGGTCCTGGGCACGGTCGAGGTGCAGATCCTCGACATCCACGGCAACGTGGTGCCGGCGACGAACGTCATCACCCTGAAGCTCGAGGGTGGCTCGGGTGCCTCGCTGGGTGGTACCACCGCGGTGTCCGCGGTGGCTGGCGTGGCGTCCTTCGGTGACCTGAGCATCACCCAGGCGTCGGCGGGCTACCGCCTGACGGCGCATGCGGAGGGGATGGCGGACGTCTCCAGC
Organism: Vitiosangium sp. GDMCC 1.1324; assembly: GCF_003044305.1. Classification (GTDB taxonomy): domain Bacteria; phylum Myxococcota; class Myxococcia; order Myxococcales; family Myxococcaceae; genus Archangium. Next base: position 132,699 of record NZ_PZOX01000016.1, read on the forward strand.
TCGGCGTTCGATGTCTCGCCCGGCGCGGCCGCGGCGCTGGCCTTCTCGGTCCAGCCCGGCACCGCCCAGGCGGGCGCCACGGTGGGCCCGGCGGTTCGCGTGTCCATCCTGGATGCGTACGGCAACGTCGTCACCTCGGCGTCCGACGCCATCACGCTCGCGCTGAGCGCCAACCCGGGTAGCTCCACCCTGACGGGCACCACCACGGTCGCCTCGGTCAACGGTGTGGCCACCTTCGCGGATCTGTCGCTCAACCGCGCCGCCAAGGGCTACACGCTCCAGGCGAGCACGGCCTCGCTGACGGCGACGAGCGCGGCGTTCGACATCACCGGCGGTGCTCCGGCGCGGCTGGTCTTCCGCAACGCTCCGGGCAACATCTCGGCGGGCGCCACGCTGGCCCCGATCGAGGTGGAGCTGCAGGACGCCCAGGGCAACGTGCTCACCGACAGCAAGGCCCTGGTGACCCTGAGCCTGGGTGCGAACCCGGCGGCCGGTACGCTGCTCGGTTCCGCTCCGGTGTCCGCGGTGGCGGGTGTGGCGAAGTTCGAGGGCCTCTCCCTGCGCAAGGCCGGCACCGGCTACACGCTGGTGGCGAGCGCCCAGGGCTTCGAGGGCGCGCAGAGCGCGGCGTTCAATGTGACGCCGGGTTCCGCGGCCAGCTTCGCGCTCGTCTTCCCCGCGAGCGTCACCGCCGGTCAGGAGGCCACGCTCTCCGCCACGGCGTATGACGCCTACGGCAACGTGGCCACCTCGTACGCGGGTCCCGCCAAGGTGACGAGCTCCGACGAGGCGGCGGCCCTGTCCGCCAACGCGACCTTCGTGGAGGGCGTGCTCAGCGGCTTGAAGATCACCTTCAAGTCCTCGGGCCTGAAGACGCTCACCCTGACGGATGCCGCGGAGGCCACGCTGACCGGCGTCGCGCAGACCAACGTCACGCCGTACGCGCAGCCCACGGTGTCCGTGACCGAGCCGGCGGGTGGTACGGAGGTGTCCGGCGAGGTCCGCATCTCCGCCACGGGCGCGGTGGCGGCTGGCACCACGCTGAGCCAGATCTCCATCCTGGTGGATGGCGTGGTGATCGCCACGGGCAAGGACGCGACGCTGACGGCCACCTGGGACAGCTCCAAGGTGGAGAGCGGCTCGTCGCACACCATCACGGCCGTCATCTCCGACAGCGCGGGCAACGTGGTGGGCTCCGCTCCGGTGGGCATCACCGTGAAGAACGAGGGCTGCGGCTGCGGCGCCACCTCGGGCACGGACGCGAGCATCTACATGGGTCTGTTCGCCCTGGCTCGCTACGTGACGGTGCGCCGCCGTCAGACGAAGAAGGCGGCCTGACGTGTTAACGGGTCCCGGTGCGCGCTGAGCTGGCGCGCCGGGACCTGGCCGGGTGCTCGAGCGCGTTGAGCAGCGCCACCCGCACCCTGTTTCAGGCGAGGGGCCTCCGCTGGAAGTCCCTCGTCCTCCCTCCCCGAGCGGTGTTCCGCCGAGTGCCCATCCTTCGGGCCCGTGCCGTGAGCCCGTCCACGTCCGGCGGCTTTTCCAGCCCAGTGCGTCTCAAGTTCGGGAAATCTGAAAACATTTTGTTAACTCTTGAAAACTGTTCTGTTGACATCTTGTCAACAGTTTAGGCTCCATGCTATTTGTACCGCTCCGGCGGTGTGGATGGCGGTCGGAGCAGCTTCTGGATTCCCAGGGGGTACTCGCGCCCGCGGAGCAGCCGCCGGGTTTCACCCAGGTGAGTCCATGAGAAGTGGGCTCGCCCGGTTCCGTTCAGCAAAGGGGCAATAACAATGAAGGAAGCGGCGTACCGGTCCACCGGTATGCGCTCTCGTGGTCTGTCCAAGAGAGCGCTTGGGGTGGCATGGCTCGCGACGGCGTTGGCGTGCGGGGGCTCGGGGAGTGAGCCTGGAATCAAGCGGCTCGAGGGATATCGCTCGAGTGCGCCGTTCCACAAGGTACAGCTCAGCGTGCAGCAGGCCGCTGAGCTGGAGAAGCACGGAGCCAAGGTCCTCGGGGACTATGGCTCCTACAAGCTGGTCCAGGTGGATGATGCCACGCTGGACTCGCTGACCGCGGCGCAGGGCGCGGAGCTGCGCGATGACTACAATCACATCCTGCTGAACGCGGGAGTCATCGACACCGCCTCCGAGTACGCCAAGTCGCAGCGCGGGATGACGAAGAAGGCCGCGGGCAAGAGCTTCCACATCGTGCACTTCGACGGCCCGGTGAAGGCCGAGTGGCTCAAGGAGCTGGAGGCCACGGGCGTACGGGTGGTGACGTACATCCCCAACAACGCCTACCTGGTGTACGGCGATGCGGCCGCCATGGGCAGCCTGCAGAAGCACATCGCCGTGGCGCCCGCCATCCGCTGGGACGGCGAGTACCTGGATGACTACAAGCTGGACCCCACCGTCCAGACGGTCGCAACTCCCGCCTACACCATCCAGCTCATCAAGGATGAGGAGACGAACGGGGCGACGCTGGAGCTCATCCGCAAGCTGCAGTCTCACGAGGCCATTGTCCAGGAGGCCCTGGGCTACGTGAACGTGGTGGCCTTCGTGGACCGCCAGGCGCTCAATGAGATTGTCCAGCGCGCCGACGTGCTGTCCATCCAGCCGCGCCTCGAGCCGAGGAAGTTCGACGAGCGGCAGAACATGATCATCGCCGGTCAGCTGACCGGAAACGTGCCGACCGGACCGACCTGGCTGTCGTGGCTGGCGTCCAAGGGCTTCACCCAGGCGCAGTTCACCGCGTCGGGCTTCGGTGTGGACGTGAGCGACAGCGGTATCGACAACGGTACGACGCTGCCCAACCACTTCGGCCTGTACCTCAACGGAGACGTCACCGGCACCAGCCGCGTGGTGTACAACCGTCTGGAAGGTACGCCGAACACCGGCAGCACCATCCAGGGCTGCGACGGCCACGGCACTCTGAACTCGCACATCGTGGCGGGCTTCTCCAACCAGAGCGGGGCTCCGTTCGCGGATGCGGCCGGGTTCCACTACGGCCTGGGCGTGGCGCCCTTCGTGAAGGTGGGCTCCTCGGTGGTGTTCGACCCGGGTACCTTCACCTCGCCCAACTACGAGAACCTGCAGTCGCGCGCCTTCCGCGACGGCATGCGCATCAGCACCAACAGCTGGGGTTCGAGCGCCAACACGTACACCGCGGACGCTCAGCGCTACGACGCGCTGGTTCGTGACGCTCAGCCCGCGACCTCGGCGGTGCCTGCTGCCGGCAACCAGGAGATGATCATCGTCTTCGCGGCGGGCAACAAGGGCTCCGGCGCGAACACGGTGGGTAGCCCCAGTACGGGCAAGAACGTCTTCACCGTGGGTGCCTCGGAGAACGTCCAGGCCTTCGGCGGTGCGGATGCCTGCGGCACCACGGACACGGAGGCCAACAGCGCCTACGACATCGTGGCCTTCTCCAGCCGGGGTCCGACCTCGGACGGCCGCAAGAAGCCGGACATCATGGCGCCGGGCACGCACGTGTCGGGCGGTGTGGCGCAGGCGGCGGGGCAGCGCGCGAGCCCGCCGGCGGTTGCCACCGGCCAGGCGCTCTCGTGCTTCGACGCCACGGGCGTGTGCGCGGGTCCGAGCTCGTCGAACTACTTCCCGCTGTCGCAGCAGTGGTACACGGCGTCCTCCGGTACCAGCCACTCCACCCCCGCGGTGGCCGGTGGCACGGCGCTGCTGCGCCAGTACTTCATCAACCAGGGCGTGAATCCGCCGAGCCCGGCGATGACGAAGGCCTACCTGATGAACTCCACCCGCTACATGACGGGTGTGGGGGCCAACGACTCGCTGTACTCCAACAACCAGGGCATGGGTCTGATGGACCTGGGCATGGCGTTCGACGGCGTGCCGCGCCTGTTGGATGACCAGAACCGGGACAACCTCTTCACGACCACGGGCGATACGCGCACCTTCAACGGCGTGGTGGCGGACTCCACCAAGCCCTTCCGCGTGACGGTGGCGTGGACGGACGCGCCGGGCTCCACGACGGGCAGCGCGTGGAAGAACAACCTGGACCTGAGCGTGACGGTGGGGACCACCACGTACAAGGGCAACGTCTTCACCGGAGCCAACTCGACGACGGGTGGCACGGCGGACAGCGCCAACAACGTGGAGAGCGTCTTCCTGCCGGCGGGTATCGAGGGTGCCTACACCGTGACGGTGACGGCCACCAACATCAACTCGGACGGCGTGCCCAACAACAGCACGTCGCTGGACCAGGACTTCGCGCTCGTTGCGTACAACTCCTGCGCCACCGCCACGGATGCGCCCTCCGGCGTCACCGCGACGGTGAGCGGGGACAACCGCATCGACGTGTCCTGGACTGAAAACGGCTCGGCCTCTTACAACATCTACCGTGCGACGGCGGCGGGTGGACCGTACACGCGCGTGGGCACGTCTGTTGCGTCGCCGTTCCCGGACACGGGCCTGTCGGGCGGCACGACGTACTACTACGTGGTGCGCGCGAAGGCGTGTGCCGAGTCCCCGAAGTCCAACGAGTCCTCCGTGACGGCCACGGGCGTGTGCGCGCTGCCTCCCACGTTCGCGGGTCTGACCTCCGCGGCCAACGGCGCGGCGAGCACCTGCTCCAACACGCTGACCTGGTCGGCGGCCACGCCCATCTGCGGTGGCTCCATCAGCTATTCGGTGTACCGCGGCAGCACCGCGGGCTTCGCTCCTTCGGCGGCCAACCGTATCGCCACGGGCGTGACGGGCACCTCGTTCGCGGATGATGCGAACCTGTCCAACGGCACCCCGTACTACTACGTGGTGCGCGCCACCGAGGTGAGCTCGGCCACCATCGAGGACACGAACACGGTGGAGAAGGCGGCCGCTCCCACGGGCGTCATCACCCCGGGCGTGCGCTACTTCGACGACTTCGACTCCAGCCGTCCGGCCAATGCTTCCGCGTACTGGATTCCCACCGCGGGGACTGGCACCGCGGACACCATGGCCATCGTGTCTGGCTGCCGCTACCAGTCGGCCACCAACGCCTACCGGTTCGGTGCGGCCTCCACGGCTTGCGGTGGCACGTACCCGGTCAGCCAGCAGCACACGCTGGTGCTCGGTGGTGACGGCTCGGTGTCGTCCGCCATCAACGGCTTCTCCGTCCCGACGGGCGCGTTCAACCCCCAGATGACGTTCAACGTCTGGTACAGCTTCGAGTCCCGGTACGACGGTGCCTGGCTCGTCTACAGCACCTCGGGGGCGAGCGGTCCGTGGATCAACGTGGGTGATGCGGCCGTGGCGACGGCGCCGTACATCTCGGCGGGTGGTTACGACAACACGCTCAACAGCAGCACCACCACGCGCATCTGGACGACGACGACCGCGGGCAGCGCCGGCACCAACGGCGCTCTCAAGGCCGTCACCGTCAACCTGGGCGCGCTGGCGGGCCAGAAGGTGTGGTTCGGCTTCAAGTTCTACAGCGACACGACCAGTAACTACGAGGGCTTCTACGTGGACGACGTCCGCATCAACGCGGACGCGGCGGGCTCCTGCTCCACCCACGTGCCTCCTCCGGGACCGGCCGTTGCCTACAAGGTGACGGGTCTGCCCTCGGTGGCGCAGGTGACCATCCCGACCTCCTTCAGCGTCACGGCGCTTGATGCGGTGGGAGTGGTGGCCACGGGCTACAACGGGACTGCCTCGTTCACCAGCACGGACAGCGCGGCGGTGCTGCCCGCCACGGCGACGTTCACCGCGGGCGTGGCCAGTGGTCTGCCCGTCACCTTCAACACGGGTGGCGACCAGTCCATCACCGCGACGGACACGGCGGCCCCGGGCATCAAGGGCACGGGGAGCACGTTCGTCACCACGGCGACGAAGCTGGTGTTCACCACGCAGCCGACCAACTCGACGGCGGGCGCGACCTTCGCTCCGAAGGTGGGCCTGCAGGACAAGGACGGTAAGCCGGTGACGACGGGTTCGTTCAACGTCACGCTGGCCATCGCGAACAACGCGGGCGGGGGCACGCTGTCGGGCACCACGACCGTGGCGATGAGCGCTGGTGTGGCCACCTTCAGCGGCCTGTCCATCGACAAGGTGGGTACGGGCTACACGCTGAAGGCGACTGCGAGCGGCCTGACGGAGGCGACGAGCTCGACCTTCAACATCACGGCGGCCACGGCCTCGAAGCTGGCCTTCGTGACCCAGCCTTCCACGACCGTGGCGGGCACGTCCATCACCCCGGCGGTGCAGGTGGCTGTCCAGGACGCGTTCGGCAACCAGGTCACGTCCACGGCCAGCATCACCCTGGCGCTCAGCGGCGGTTCGGCGGGCACCACGCTCAATGGCACGGTCACGGCTGCGGCGGTGGGCGGTATCGCCACCTTCGGCAACCTGTCGATCAACAAGGCCAGCACGGACTACTCGCTGAAGGCGACCTCGGGGACGCTCTCCGCCGCCACCAGCAGCGTGTTCTCCGTGACGGCGAGCGCTCCGCAGCGCGCGCTCATCACCCATCAGCCGTCCAACGTCGAGGCGGGCGCAGTCATCACCCCGGCCGTCCAGGTCTCCCTCTACGACCAGTTCGGCAACCTGGCGACGCAGGCCACCAACGCGGTGACGGTGTCCCTGGGCTACAACACGACCGGCGCTGCGCTGGGCGGTGTGACCACGGCGAACGCGGTGGCGGGTGTCGCCACCTTCGACTCGCTGACGGTGAACCGTCCTGGCACCAACTTCACCCTGGTGGCGGGCGCGAGCGGCATCTACCTCGACACCAGCGTCGGCTTCGACGTGCACGTGGGCGAGGCCAAGCGGCTCGTCTTCATCAGCACGCCGGCTGACAAGACGGCCGTGGGCTCGGCCTTCACGGTGCGCGTGGCGGTGCAGGACAACGCTGGCAACATCCTCTCCAGCTCGACTCCCGAGGTGACCCTGTCGCTCGTCAACGCGGCGGGCGCCACCCTCACCGGTCCCACGACGGCCACCGCCGTCGACGGCGTGGCCACCTTCTCCGGCCTCTCCGTGGACAAGGTGGGCACGGGCTACGCGCTCCAGGCGGACGCGGCGGGCCTGACGTCCGAGACCTCGCCGGCCTTCAGCATCGTTCCGGGTGCCCCGGGACAGGGCCGTCTGGTCTTCCGCAACACCCTGGGCAACGTCTCGGCGGGCGCCGCGCTGGCCCCGATCGAGGTCGAGGTGCAGGACGCCCTGGGCAACCTGCTCACCGACAGCACGGTCCAGGTCACCCTGAGCCTGGGTGCCAACCCGGCCGCGGGCACCCTGCTGGGCTCCGTCCCGGCTTCCGCGGTGGGTGGTGTGGCGAAGTTCGAGGGCCTCTCCCTGCGCAAGGCCGGCTCCGGCTACACGCTGGTGGCGAGCGCTCAGAGCTTCACGGGCGCGACGAGCTCGGCGTTCCAGGTGACGTCGGGTGAGGTGGCCAGCTACACGCTGTCGCTCCCCGCGAGCGTCACGGCGGGCCAGGAGATCTCCGTCTCCGCCAACGCGTACGACGCCTACGGCAACCTCGCCACGGCCTTCTCGGGCGCCGTCAAGCTGACGAGCTCGGATAGCGCCGCGGTGCTGCCCGCCGAGGCCGTCTTCCAGGAGGGTGTCGCCTCCGGTCTGAAGGTGACCTTCAAGTCCCTCGGCCTGAAGTCGCTCACCCTGGGCAACGGCGAGTCGTCCGTCTCGGCCGTCGCGCAGACGAACGTCACTCCGTTCGCCCAGCCCACGGTCTCGATCACCGAGCCCGCGGGTGGCACGGTGGTGTCCGGCAAGGTCACCATCAGCGCCACGGGTGCGGTGGCCACCGGTACCACGGTGAGCCAGCTCTCCATCCTGGTGGACGGTGTGTCCGTCGGCTCGGGTACGGACGCGAAGCTGTCCGCCTCCTGGGACGCCTCCAACGCCGCCCCCGGCTCGGCCCACATCATCACCGCCGTCATCACCGACGGCGCCGGTAACGTGGTGACCTCCGCTCCGGTGGCCATCACCGTGAAGGCCGACGAGGGGAGCTGCGGCTGCGGCGCCACCTCGGGCACGGACGCGAGCATCTACATGGGTCTGTTCGCCCTGGCTCGCTACGTGACGGTGCGCCGCCGTCAGACGAAGAAGGCGGCCTGAGGTGTGACGGGGCCCGGGCGCGCGCTGAGACGGCGCGTCCGGACCTGGCCGGGTGGAGGGGCTCGCTCCGCCCGGCTGCCAGGTAGACGAGCCGGTTGACCGGAACGCGCTGGTGTGGGCTCCTCCCCGCCGGCGCGTTCTCCTTTTTTGGGCGCGACGAGGAGGTGCTGCATGGCATTGCGGACGGTCCGGAAGGCGGCGTGGACGGTGGCGGTGATGCTGGCGGTGGGTGGAGTGGCGGCCGCGGGCGGCTCGAAGTTGAAGGAGCGGGCGGACAAGCTCGCGAGCGAGGCCCGGGCGCTGGCGAACCCGCGCGGGTGCGAGAAGGTGGAGGAGTGCGAGGTGGCGGGGTTCGGCCACAAGCCTTGCGGCGGGCCTCGCGAGTACATCGCCTACTGCTCGCGCACGACGGATGTGAAGGCCCTGCAGGCGAAGCTCGAGGCGCTCGACGCCGCCGAGCGCGAGTGGCAGGGCGAAGCGGACATCAAGTCCAACTGTGGCCTGACGCGCATCCCCCGGCCGCGGTTGGAAGCGGGGGAGTGCCGCGCCCGGTAGGGCTCCAGGGGCTCTGGGTGCAACCTTGCGATCGGGACAAAAGGCTTTGACTCAGCGTTCCAGGGCGGGCTAGACGCGGACGGCTTGTCACGTCCGCTGGACAACATCTTTTTTGGAGGAGAAATGCGTCGGATCTCGATGGTCGCGGGGCTCGCCCTCGCCGTGGCGGTTCTGGCTGGTTGTCCGCCGACCTACCCCAACTGCAAGAGCGACGAGACCTGCAAGGAGAAGGGCGAGGTGTGTGTCAACGGCACCTGCCAGGAGTGCTCTACCGACGCCAACTGCAAGGAAGGTTTCACCTGCCAGGGCAACAAGTGCACGCCCAAGGGCCCCGAGTGCTCGCGCGATGAGCAGTGCACGGGCGGGAAGATCTGCGAGGCCGGCAAGTGCGCCGAGCCGCAGTGCACCTCCAAGGCCCAGTGCCAGGGGGCCCAGGAGTGCCAGAAGGGCCGCTGCGCGCTGCCCCCGGGCGCCTGCAACTCCAACACGGACTGCGGCGAGGGCCAGGAGTGCCAGCAGAACAAGTGCATGGCCGCTCCCCACAAGGCCGAGTGCAACTGGGAGCCGCTGCGCTTCGGCTTCAACGAGTCCACCCTCACCCCCGAGGCCCAGAGCCGGTTGGGCGAGCTGGCCACGTGCATCAAGAACGCGGGCTCCGGCCGCATCGAGCTCGCCGGGCATGCGGACGAGCGTGGCACCGAGGAGTACAACCTCCAGCTCTCCCAGAAGCGCGCCGCCTCGGTGAAGAAGTACTTGGTGGACCTGGGGGTGCCGGCCAGCCAGCTCAAGTCGGTGGGGTACGGCGAGAACAAGCCGGCCGAGCAGGGTGCCACCGAGGAAGCCTGGGCGGCCAACCGTCGCGTCGAGTTCGTGCGCTAGCCGTCTTGAGGTAGGCTGCGCGCGCAATGGCCTCGACCGAGACCGAGACGCGGCAGTCCTACCTCGTATTCGCCTGCGGAAGCAGCTGGTACGCCGTACCAGCTGAGTGCGCGGCGGAAGTGGTCAGTTTTCCCGAGCTGACGCGGGTGCCCGGTGCCCCCGCGCACCTGCTGGGAGTCTTCGCCCACCGCGGGGAGGTCATCCCCGTGGTGGACATGAGCATGCTGGTATCCGGCGAGAGCGAGCCCACGCGCCGCGCGGTGCTGGTGCGGCTGCCTCGTGGCACCCTGGCCCTCACCGCCAGCCGGGTGGCCGGTGTCTCCCAGGTGGATGGACGCCTGGAGCCGCTGGGGGTCAACGGGGTGCACCTCCACCTGAGAGGGCCCGCCCGCAGCGCCCAGCGCGACGTGGCGGTCATCGACCCCGAGGGCTTGTTCGATCACCTCAGCCAGGGAGGCTGAGGGATGGTCACGGGCCATCGAAGCATCACGGGTCTGCTCCTGTGCCGGGCGGGTGCCCATCGGGTGGCGTTCGCCGCGCACGAGGTGGCCACCATCGAGTCCCCCAGCACCTTCGGCGGGCTGGCCGGCTGTGCGAGCCAGGCCTTCGGGGGGGCTTGCGGCGCCGAGCGCATCCTCGTGGCCGCCACGGGCGAGGCGGTGGGCGTGGACGCGCTCGAGATCGATCCCGAGCCGATGGCCCTGTTGCCCGCTCCGGGCGTGCTGGCCCAGGTGGCGGGTGGCAGCCTGAGCGGCTTCGTCCAGGTGCGCGGCGCGCTGTGGCCGTTGATGTCGCTGGCCGGTTTCGGGCGTTTCCTGGCGCCCTCCGCCCGGGAGGCCGCTTGAGCACACCCGAGGGACAGAAGGGGACCGAGGGGCAGAATGGCCCCGAGGGACTGAAGGGCCTGGCGCTCTGGACCACGCGTCCGTCCTGGCTGGGCGGCATGGTGGGCCTGGGGCTGGCGCTGCTGTATGGGCAGCTCACCAGGCCGATGCCTCCGGACACGGGCTGGCTCTTCCTCGGGTTGTTGGTGGCGGTGCTGGCGATGAACACCGTCCTGTCCGGCGCCCAGGAGCGGCACGCGCTGCGGGTGCTGCGGGCGGTGGCGGAGGGCCGGCTGCCTTCCAACCCGGACAACCTGCGCCGGGCGTTGCAGGAAGTCCGTCGCATCCCCGGGCGCTGCTTCTGGTTCACCCTCCAGGGGTGGCTGGGCGGCGCGTTGATGCTGGCGGTGACGTACTGTCCTCTGGCGGATGCCCATTGGACCATGGCGGTGCGCATCGGGCTGGTGGCCCTGTCGATCGGTCCGCTGTCCGCCATGCTCGTGTACCTGCTGGTGGTGCGCCGGGGCCGCCATGCCGCCGAGCGCATCGCCGCGCAGGGACTGTCTCCCCAGGAGATCATCGCCGCCCTTCCCTCCGAGCGGCTGCGGCTGCGGCGGCGGCTGGTGATGTTCACCGCGGTGGCGGTGCTCAGCCCGTCCGTCTTCATCCTCGACGTGTCGGTGAGCCGCTCCGTGAGCACCTTCAACCAGATATTGGAGACGAAGGATCCCCTGGTGCAGCGCGCGGTGGTGCACCGGGCCCGCCAGGACACCGGTTGGCCTCTGGGGCTGCTCGCGGGCATGGTGGTGCTGCTGGTGGTGGGCACGGCCTATGTGGCCGGCACCGCGCTGGCCGAGCCCCTGCGCGCCCTCTCGGAGGACGCCACCCGCATCGCCCAGGGCGAGGTCCGCACCCCCCGCTTCATCCCCGCCGAGGACGAGGTGTGGGCGGTGTCCGGGGCCTTCACCCGGATGCAGGCGCAGCTGGCCCAGGCGCTCGTCCAGTTGCAGCGCGCGGGACTGCAGATCTCCTCCACCACCGAGCAGCTGGTGGCCACCTCGGCGGACCAGGAGTCCGGCGCGGGGGAGCAGGCCATCTCGCTCAACGAGACTCGCGCCACCACCGAGGAGCTGGCGCGCTCGGCCCAGCAGATCGCCGTCAACGCCGAGTCGGTGTCCGCCATGGCGGAGACCACCTTCGGCGCGGCCCAGAGCGGGCAGCGCAGCGCGGCGGCCTTCCTCGCCGCCATGCACCGCATGAAGGGCGACAACCAGGCCATCGCCGATGCGGTGGTGCGGCTCAACAAGCGCGTGCAGCAGATCGGCAAGGTGGTGGAGTTCATCAACGAGATCGCCGACAAGTCGGACCTGCTGGCACTCAACGCCGAGCTGGAGGGTACCAAGGCGGGCGAGCCCGGCCGGGGCTTCTCGCTGGTGGCCGCGGAGATGCGCCGGCTGGCGGAGAACGTGTTGTCCTCCACGCTGGCCATTGAGCGGCTCATCGACGAAATCCGTGACGCCACCCAGGCGGCGGTGATGGCCACCGAGGCGGGCCTGAAGACGACGGAGCGCGGCGCCTCGCTGGCGGCCCAGGTGGATCAGAGCCTGGGCCTCATCCTCGAGCTGGCGCGCCAGACGTCCCACGCGGTGCGCTCCATCTCCCTGGCCACCCAGCAGCAGCAGACGGGCACGGATCAGCTCGCCGCGGCCATGGGCGACATCCTGCGCGTCACCGAGGAGAACGCCGAGGCCACCCAGCAGATGGTGGCCGCCAACACGGACCTGTCCGCGCTGGCCAGGGACTTGAAGGCCACCGTGCAGCGCTTCCGCGTGGCGGAGAAGGAGGGGTGATGGCGAGCCTGCGCTTCCTCCGGATTCGCCGCCCCTACAGCCGGGGCCTGCTGACGGCCATCGTCTACGCCAACCTGACCACCGCCATCCTCGGGGGGCGCTATGCGCAGCTCACCCTCGGGGAGCAGATGGTCGGCAACTTCCCGCTGTTCCTCCGGCTGATGGGCGTCTTCTCCCTCATCGCCGTGGGGGTGGCGGTGGTCCTCTGCATGCGCCGGTTGCGCGTGCTGCGCGGCGTGGAGGCCTCGGCGGGGCCGGTCGAGCCGGAGCGGCTCGGGCAGGCGCTGCTGGAGGTCCACCGCCTCGCGGACTTCGCCTTCTACTCCACGCTCGCGCTGTGGCTGCTCACCTCCGTCTTCGTCAACCTGGCGATGTGGGTGGGGGGCGCGCCCATGAGCTTCCTCCAGGCGCTGCGCCTCAGCTGGCCGGGGTTGCTCTTTGGTCCGCTCTCCGCGCTGCTGACGTACTGCATCGTCACCCTGCGGGCCCGGCGCGTGGTGCTGGAGATGTCCTCCCAGGGGCTGTCGCACGAGCTGGCCATCTCCCTGGCGCCCCGGCGCTCGGAGATCCGCCTGCGCCTGGTCATCTTCACCGCCATCGTCGTGGTGACACCGGCGGTGCTCATCTGGGACGTGTCCTCGTCGCTGGCGAACCGGGCCTTCGATGAGGTGCTGGCGGAGACGAGCCCCGCGCGGCAGGCGGAGCTGGCCGAGCTGTTGAAGGATGAGGCCCTGTGGTCCGGCAGCGCGCTGTGTCTGCTCGTCTTCGGGGTGGCGCTGGCCGCCGCCTACCTGGGGGGCACGCTCCTGGGCCGCCCCATGCGCCAGCTGGGCGAGGAGGCCCACCGCATCGCCGAGGGAGATCTCAGCCGTCCGTGCATCATCCCCGCCGAGGACGAGGTGTGGGCTGTCTCCGCCGCCTTCTCCACCATGCGCACCCACCTGGCCAACGTGCTGGCGCAACTGCGGCGCGCGGGGACCCGCATCGGCTCCACCACCGAGGAGATCATCGCCACCTCCGCCCGCTACGAGGCCGGTGCCGCCGAGCAGGCCAGCTCGCTGGACGAGACGAGCGCCACCACGGAGGAGCTGGCGCGCTCGGCCCGGCAGATCGCCGAGAACGCCGGCTCGGTGGCGGAGATCGCCCACAAGACGCTCGCGGCGGCCAAGGGTGGCCAGGCCAGCGCCGAGTCCTTCCTCGAGACGATGAACCGCATGCGCCACGACAACCAGGCCATCGCCGCGGCGGTGGCCCGGTTGAACAAGCGCGTGCAGCAGATCGGCAAGATCGTCGAGTTCATCAACGGGGTGGCCGACAAGTCGGACCTGTTGGCGCTCAACGCCGAGCTGGAGGGCACCAAGGCGGGCGAGGTGGGGCAGGGGTTCTCGCTGGTGGCCGCGGAGATGCGCCGGCTGGCGGAGAACGTCATCGAGTCCACCAAGGAGATCGAAGGGCTCATCGAGGAGGTGCAGGACGCCTCGGGGGCGGCGGTGATGGCCACCGAGGGCGGCGTGCGCGCCACCGAGACGGGCACCACGCTGGCGCAGCAGGTCTCCGAGTCGCTGCGGCAGATTGTCGAGCTGGCCGGGCGCACCTCGGACGCGGTGCGGGCCATCTCGCTGGCCACCCAGCAGCAGCAGGGTGGGACGGATCTGCTGGCCGAAGCCATGGCGGACATCCTGCGCATCACCCAGCAGAGCCACAACGCCACCAAGCAGGTCATCAGCGCCAATGGAGACCTGTCCTCGCTGGCGCGTGACTTGCGGGGGGTGGTGGAGCGCTTCCAGATCGACCCGTCACCGCCGGGGGGCAACGGGTGAGCGCGCGGGAGAAGCTGCTCAAGCAGTTCCGCGAGCTGGTGGGGGTGCGCCTGGAGCGCATCAATCGCCGCATCGTGGAGCTCGAGGCGGGGGCGAGCCTGGAGGCGGGCCGCACCGTGCTGCGTGAGCTGCATGGGCTCAAGGGCGAGGCCCGGATGATGGGCTTCGACGACATCAACGTCGTCGTCCACGAGATGGAGGAGCTGGTGCGCTCCACCGAGCGCGCCGAGCATGCCCTGTCCGCCGGCTCCATCGACGCGCTGCTCCAGGCCGCGGACGCGGTGCTGGTGCTGTCCGGGGCTTCGTCCGAGCCGCAGCAGGCCCCTCCCGAGGTGGGCAAGCTGGTGCGCTGGTTGCAGTCCTGCACCCGGACCGAGGTCAGCGGGCTGGCGGAGTCCGCTCCGGTTTCCCCGGGCGTGGCGCAGAGGGCGGAGCCTCCCGTGCCGGCCCCGGCTCCCTCCGTGGCGCAGAAGGTGGACCCGCCCGCGCGCAAGGAGCTCCCGGAGCGGGACGACCGGGAGGATGTCACGCCCGCGTGGGGCTCGGCCCCGCTGGGCGCCGTCCTGGCCCCCTCGTTGGTATCCCGTCAGGCACCTCTTCCGACGCAACCTCCGGTGCCGCCGTCCTCCTCCGCACCCCGGACGCCCATGGTGGGCCGGACGGTGGCGGTGGAGCCTCCGCGGACACAGGGCTCGGCGGCGTCCACGGCCTCCGTCACCATCAGCCGGATGCCGCCGGCCACACCCGAGCCGCCTCCCGCCCGGACGGGCTCCGTGTCGGGCCTGCGCACCGGGGACAGAGCGGATGGCTCGGTGCGCATTGGCGTGGCGAGCCTGGACCGGCTGACGAGCGCGGTGACCAACCTCACCCAGGTGTCCCGCCGCCTCGAGCTGGCCACGGCCCGGCGTCTGGAGCTGGCCCGGGAGTTGAGCCTGTTGGCGCGGGCCGCGGAGGACCTGGGGCCCGCGGGGGGCATGCTGGCCGAGCGGCTCGGTAGGGCGAAGGAGCTGGCCGCCTCGCTCCACCGCGAGGCGAAGCTGCTGGCCAACGAGGAGCTGCGCGACCTGGGCTATGTGGCCGACGAGGTGCAGCGCCTGCGCATGCTGCCGCTGTCCGTCCTCTTCGAGCCCTACCCGCGCATGGTGCGCGACATGGGGCGCGAGCTGGGCAAGGAAGTGGAGCTGGTGGTGGACGGCGAGGACACCCGCGCGGACCGGGCGGTGGTGGAGGCGCTGAGAGACCCTTTGCTGCACCTGGTGCGCAACGCGCTGGACCATGGGTTGGAGTCGCGGGTGGACCGGGTGGCCTCGGGCAAGCATCCGCGTGGGCGGCTGACGCTGGGCGCGGCGCGCGACGGCAACCGGCTGGTGCTCCGGGTGGAGGACGACGGCGTGGGGCTCGAGCCCGCGCTGCTGCGCCGGGCGGCGGTGCGCAAGGGCTTCCTGGACGAGGCTACGGCGGCGGCGCTGACGGATCAGGCGGCGCGCGAGCTCATCTTCCTCTCCGGCTTCACCTCGCGCGAGGTGGCCACGGACATCTCCGGGCGCGGCGTGGGGCTGGACGCGGTGCGCAGCTCCCTGCGGGCGCTGGGCGGGGACGTGCTGGTGGAGTCCACGGCCGGCCGGGGCACACGCTTCGAGCTCCGGGTGCCGGTGTCCCTCACCGTGGCTCCCTTGCTCTTCGTGAAGGTGGCGGAGGAGACGCTGTGCCTGAGCGCCGCCCACGTATCGCGGGCGGTGAAGGTGGAGGCCTCACAGGTGAAGGAGGTCGCCGGGCGCTCGGTGCTGGAGGTGGACGGCCAGCCCATGCCCTTCGCCGCCCTGGGCGCCCTGCTCGGGCTGGGTCCGGAGCAGGTGGCGGACGCGGGGGCACTCGTCCTGGTGGTGCGCAGCCAGGGCGCCACGGCCGCGCTGGCGGTGGATCAGGTGCTCGAGGAGAGCGTCCAGGCCATCCTTCCGCTCAAGGGTCTGCTGGCGCGCTTTCCCCACCTCACCGGTGCCACCACCCTGGCGGACGGCCGGCTCGCCATGGTGCTCTCCGCGGCCCACCTCATCGCCGGCGCCCAGGGGGCCATGGGCCTGCGCGCTCAGCGTCCCCCCACGCACGCCCGCCCCCCTCCCGCTCCCCGCCGCCGCATCCTGGTGGTGGACGACTCGCCCCTCACCCGGGAGCTCATCGGCTCGCTGCTGGAGGCCGTGGGGTATGACATCGTCATGGCCACCGACGGCATGGAAGCCTTGGATCTGCTCAACGTCACCAAGGTGGACCTGGTCTGCAGCGACCTGGAGATGCCCCGGGTGGACGGGCTGGAGCTCACTCGCCGGCTCAAGGCGCACCCGACCCACAAGGTCCTCCCCGTGGTCATCCTCACCACCCGTGGAGGAGAGGAAGACCGGCAGCGGGGGTTGGCGGCCGGGGCGGACGGCTACATCACCAAGGGGGACCTGGTGCGTCAGGACCTGGTAGACGTGGTGGGCCGTCTCCTGGGCTGACGAGCACCTGGGGGACAGTCGGCCACATTCGGTATACTCGGACCGGTCGCGCACGGGGTATGGAAGCCACATGGGCAAGAAAGTGTCGGTGCTGGTCGTTGACGACTCGCACATCTGCCGACAGCTGATCTGCGAAGCACTGAGCCGGGATCCGGATCTGGAAGTCGTCGGGACTTGCGCCAACGGCAAGGAGGCCCTCGAGGCCGCGAGGGATCTCCGTCCGCAAGTCATCACCATGGACGTGGAGATGCCGGTGATGGACGGGCTGACGGCCGTGGAGCACATCATGGCCGAGGTGCCCACGCCCATCCTGATGCTCACGGCGGATCCCCGGCATCAGGCGCCGGAGCTGACGTACCGGGCGCTGGAGCTGGGCGCGCTGGCGCTGCAGATCAAGCCCTCCATCGACGCGGGGGCGGAGGCGTGGAACCTGTCGCGCGAGGTGAAGTTGCTGTCCTCGGTGCGGGTCATCCGGCACATCCACAGCAAGCGCCGGCCCCCGTTGCCGGGCAGCGGCGGCGTGACGCCGGCTCCCGCGCCGGTGGGCATGCCCTACGGAGTGCTGGCGGTGGCCTGCTCCACGGGAGGTCCGCAGGTCCTCTTCCGGATGCTGTCCGAGCTGCCGGCGGACTTCTCCACGCCCATCGCCATCGTGCAGCACATCAACGCCGCCTTCTCCGAGTCGCTGGCGGGCTGGCTGGCCAACTCCTCGAAGCTGAAGGTGCGGCTGGCGCAGGATGGCGAGCAGCTCCTGCCGGGCAATGTGCTGATCGCCCCGCCGGGGCAGCACATGATGATTCCCTTCCGGGGGCGGGTGGCGCTGCGGCCGGGCGTGGAGCGGGATGGGCACATGCCCTCGGGGACGGTGCTGATGGAGAGCGCGGCCAAGGCCTACGGGCGGCGCACGCTGGGGCTCATCCTCACCGGTATGGGCGAGGACGGAGCCGAAGGCATGCTCGCCATCAAGCAGGCGGGGGGAATGACGCTGGCGCAGAACGAGGAGTCCTGCGTGGTGTTTGGCATGCCAGGAGCGGCGGTGGCCCGCAAGGCGGTGGACCACCTCGTCCACGGCGACGACATCGCGGGGGCATTGGTGCGGCTGGCTCGCGGTGAGTCCCTCTCCTTGGGACGTTGAGGCCCGGTGGCCCCCACCCCTCCGCCCGTCTTCAGTCAGGTCCACGCGCTCGTGGCGCGGCGGACGGGCATGGCCCTGAGCGAGCTGCAGTGCCGGCGGCTGGACGAGAAGCTGGCATCGCGGCCGGGTGGGATGAGCATGCAGTACCTGCTGTACCTGCAGTCCCCCGCGGGGCTCGCGGACCTGGCCGAGCTCATCGACGCCATCGCCGTGCAGAAGACGGAGCTCTTCCGGGATGAGTCACAGCTGGCGGCGCTGCGCTCGCACGTGCTGATGCCGCTGGTGGCGAGGATGCACCGGCCGCTGCGGCTGTGGAGCGCCGGCTGCGCCACCGGTGAGGAGGTGGCCACGCTGCTGGTGATGCTCGCCGAGGCGGGAGCGGATCCTTCCAGCACGGTGCTGGGCACGGACATCTCGGAGTCGGCCATCGCCCGGGCGCGGGAGCTGTGCTTCACCTCGGAGCAGCTGCAGCGGGTACAGCCCGGGGTGCGCGACCGCTGGTTCGTGCCCGTGGGCGCGGGCCGCTTCACCCTGGTGGGGCACCTGAAGGAGCGGGCCAGCTTCCAGTGCCACAACCTGATGGACGCGCCGTACCCGACGGCGGCGGAGGGGCAGGGCTTCGACGTCGTCCTCTGCCGCAACGTGCTCATCTACTTCACCCCCGAGTCCTTCGACCGGGTGGTGGAGCTGCTGGCCGGGCGGCTCGCTCCCGAGGGCATGCTGGTGCTCTCCGCCGCCGAGCCCCTGTTGCGCGCGCCTCCGTGTCTGCGCACCGTGCGCTTCGACCAGGCCTTCTTCTATGCCCGTGCGCAGGAGGCCACGCCTTCCTCCGACGGGGTGCTGCCCGGAGCCGTGAGGACGCCGAGCTCCAGCGGCCTGCCGGCGGTGGGTGCACGGCCGTCCCTGGGGAAGACGCCGAGCTCCAGTGGACTGCCGGCGGTGGGTGCACGGCCGTCCTCGGAGCCGGGCTCCACGCTGGCGGCGGGGACGGACAAGGGCCGGGAGCCTCGGAGCTCGGGACGCTTCCCGGTGGTGGCTCCCGCGAAGGCGCCGGAGTCCCCGGTGTCGGGGCGCTTTCCCTCGGTGTCCGGGAGCTTCCCCGTGGCGCCCGTGAAGGCGGAGGCCCCGGGTGGAGCGCAGCCCGGGGGCGCTGGCGCGCACGAGGCCGACGCCCTCTTCGCCCAGGTGCTGGAGTGGGCCCCGGGAGGCGATGCGAGCCCCCAGACGGCGGAGAAGCTGCGGCGCTGCCTCGAGCTGGATCCGGACCTGGCTGCGGCGCGCTACCTGCTGGGGATGTTGCTCGAGCAGGGCGATTCCCCGGCCGAGGCCGTCGAGGAATACCGGCGGGCCCTGCGCTCGCTGGAGGAGGGGAGGGCCCGCGCCACGCCCTTCTACCTGAACAACGCCCGGCTCCAGGTGGCCTGTGCGCACGCCATCGAGCGGTTGGAGCGGGCCTCCTCCTGACCCACCGGACCCACGTTGCCGCGTTGATGGGCAGGCAGGCGGGGCGCGGGGACGAGAAGAAGCCCACGCGGGCCGAGGGGTTTGCCCGTAAGATGCGCGCCCTATGCGAAGGCTTGCTCTGATCGCCCTCCCGCTCGCGATCTCCGGCTGCTTCTACCCAGCGGATCGCGGGCGCACGCTGGAGGCGCGCCTCGATAAGATCGACGCCACCCAGGCACAGCTCCAGGCGGAGCTGAAACAGACGCACGAGCAGCTCGACGCCACGCTGCCGCGCATCGACGAGAAGATCGCCGAGGTCTCCAAGGCCCTGCAGGGTCTGGACACCGCCTCGCGCCGCACGGGCGCGGACATCGGCATCCAGCTCCAGAAGACGGTGGAGGACCTGGCGCAGCTGCGCGGCCAGGTGGAGACGTACCTCCACAAGATTGGCGAGCTGGAGGCGGCGCTCGCCAAGACGAGCGACGAGACGGACAAGAAGCTGGCGGCGCTCAAGGGCGACGAGGCCCTCAAGGAGGCCGAGGCCCGGAAGAAGGCCGAGGAGCTCAAGCGTCCCACGGACAAGAAGGAGTTCCTCGCGCTGGCGCAGGAGAAGGCCAAGGGCGGGGACGTGGCGCTGGCCCGGCAGCTCTACGCGGAGTTCCTCAAGAAGTGGCCGAAGGATCCGCTGGCCGCCGACGCCCACTATGGCCTGGGCGAGACGTACTACGCCGAGGACAAGTGCCGGGAGGCCCTCTTCGAGTACGGCAAGCTGCTGCAGGAGTACCCCAAAGCGGACGCCACGCCGGACGCGTACCTGCGCTCGTCGGACTGCTTCAAGAAGCTGAAGATGGCGGAGGAGTCGCGGCTGGCGCTTGAGGAGCTCGTGAAGGGCTACCCGAAGTCGGAGGCGGCGAAGACGGCCAAGACCCGGCTCTCGGAGCTGGAGAAGGCCAAGAAGCCCGAGCCGAAGAAGGGAACCAAGAAATGAAGATGCGTCCGGCGCTGCTCGCCCTGCTGGCCCTGCTGCTGACGCCCCTGGTGGCCGGTGCGGCACCCAAGCAGGTGGTGCTCCTCTTCACCGGAGACAACGGGGGCGAGATCGCCCCCTGTGGTTGAAGCCACAACCCGTCTGGCGGTCTGGCCAGACGAAAGACGGCCCTCTCGCAAGAGCGCGCGAAGGGGATGCCGGTGCTGGTGCTGGATGCGGGTAACGCGCTCTTCAAGCTTCCCACTCCGGGGGGTGACCCGAAGGAGAAGGAGCGTGCCGGGCTATTGCTTGAGCAGATGGACGCGCTGGGCACCACGGCCATGGCGGTGGGCGCTCGCGACCTGACGCTCGGGACGGACTTCCTCGTCAAGGGCACGAAGGACCGGAAGATGAAGCTGCTGTCCGCCAACCTGGTGGATGCGGGAGGCAAGCTGCTCTTCCCGGCCTCCACCGTGGTGACGGTGGGCGGGGTGAAGTTCGGCCTGGTGGGGCTCTCCCCCGAGGGGCCGGTAGCCACGCAGAAGGGTCTGATGGGCAAGCCCCCCCTGCCGGCCGCCCTCGCCGAGTCCCGCCGCCTGCGCGCCAAGGACAAGGTCGACGTGGTGGTGGTGCTCGCGGCGGTGCCCTACCTGGAGGCCGTCAGGCTCTCCACGGAGGCGGGCAACGCCGTGGACTTCATCATCCAGTCGAACGACAGCCGGACCCTGGGGGTCGCGCAGCGCGAGGACTTCGCCGTCCTGGTCGCGGGGGGAGAGCGGGGCCGGCAGCTCGGCCGCCTGGAGCTCGCCGTGGATGGGACGGGGCCCTTCGTGGACCTCGACGAGGTGACGCGCGCCCAGCAGAACCTGAACATCCTCGACACCAACCTCCAGCAGGCGAAGCAGAGCCTGGCCGCCGCCAAGGACGAGCGGACCCGCAAGATGTGGCAGGAGACCATCGACAGCTTCGAGACCCGCCGCAAGGGGCTGGTGACCCAGACGGAGGCGAGCAAGCAGGGGGTCGGGCGTACCCTCCGCCTGTCGTACCTCATGCTGGGGACCGGCTTCACGGATGATCCCGCGCTGAAGCAGCGGGTGGAGCGAATCCAACCCCCGGGTTCCGCATCTCACTAGAGCTGGACGGGGCCCGGTAACGGGCCTTGTGCCAGGGCCGGTCCGCCGTTATAAGCGCCGGCCTACCTCTAGAACGCCAGACCTCCCACCTTGGGGGTGGGGGCAAGGCGTGGGAGTCGTCGAACATGAAGGCTGATCTGCATCCGGTCTACCCGCCCTCTCGCATCACCTGCGCTTGCGGCAACGTCGTCGAGACCAAGTCCACGCGTGGCTCGTTCACGGTGGAAGTCTGCTCGAACTGCCACCCCTTCTTCACCGGCAAGTACAAGCTGCTCGACACCGCGGGCCGCGTGGAGAAGTTCCGCAAGAAGTACGCGGCGAAGCCCGCCGAGGGTGCCGCGCCCGCCGCCGCTCCGGCCGAGGGCACCGCGCCCGCCGAGAAGAAGACCACCAAGAAGGCCAAGGCCTAGTCTCTTCCGCACCGCTTCGTAGCACCCGCCGAGCACGGCGCTGGATGCCTCTCCACGAGGCACTCCCGCCGTGCTCGCGGCGTTTCTGGCGCTCGTGTTTCTCGTCAAGTTTCTGGGTGCTACAGCCCAGAAATTGGACGTAGCAGCATGTTGACCGCACAGTCCCGCCCGTCACGACGACCCCTGACGGAGGCGAGATGTCCGCGGAAGCCGCAGCTCCTGCACTGAAGCTTGTTCAGCAGCCCTCGCTGCGCGAGAGCCTTTTCGCCAAGAGCGATGCGTACCGGCTGTACCAGGGCGACAGCCTGGCGCTGCTCGAGCAGTTCGAGCCGGGTACCTTCGACATGGTGTTCGCCGACCCCCCCTACTTCCTGTCCAACGGGGGCTTCACGTGCAAGAACGGCAAGCGCGCCGCGGTGAACAAGGGCGGCTGGGACGTGTCGCGCGGGGTGGAGGAGGACCACGCCTTCACCACCGCCTGGCTCAAGGCCTGCCAGCGGGTGCTCAAGCCCACCGGCACCATCTGGGTGAGCGGCACGCAGCACGTCATCTTCTCGGTCGGCTTCGCGATGCAGAAGCTCGGCTACAAGCTGCTGAACACCGTCACCTGGTACAAGCCCAACGCCAGCCCCAACCTGGCGTGCCGCTACTTCACCCACTCCTCCGAGCTGCTCATCTGGGCCTCGCCGAAGCCGGCCTCGAAGCTCCAGCACACGTTCAACTACGCCAAGATGAAGGCGGAGAACGGTGGCAAGCAGATGCGCGACGTGTGGGCGCTGCCGCGCACGGGCGACGAGGAGCTGGCCGCCGACGAGTCCGGCCGCGTGTGGACGATGACCGCCCCGCGCCGCGAGGAGAAGGCGCACGGCAGCCACCCCACGCAGAAGCCGGTGTCGCTGCTCGAGCGCGTCATCGAGGCGAGCACCCCCGAGGACGCGCTGGTGTTGGATCCCTTCAACGGCAGTGGCACCACGGGCGTGGCGGCGATGAAGCTGGGCCGGCGCTACGTGGGCATCGACATGGACGAGCAGTACCTGAAGCTCTCGCAGAAGCGCCTGGCCGAGGCCGAGCGCAACGCGGGCCGCTAGTGTCGAGTACCGGCCACTCGCGAAGCGGTGGGGCGCGCCTTCACGTTGCCCTGCCAAGCACGTCCGTCGCTCATGGTCCTACGGCAGCCGTCCGTGCTTGAGCTGCCACAGCCTCCAGTAGGTGTAGACGACGGGGATGATCTCCAGCGTCAGGAAGGCTGAGGAGAGGAGTCCCCCCACCATTGGCGCCGCGATGCGCTTCATGACATCCGCACCGGTGCCCTGGCTCCACAGGAGTGGCACCAGGCCGAAGAGCATGGTGGAGACGGTCATCAGCTTGGGCCGCACGCGCTGGACGGTGCCCTCCATGTGCGCCCAGATGATGTCGTTCAGGTCGCGCACCTTGCCTGCCCGCAGGCGGCGCTCGAAGGCTGCGTCCAGGTAGACGATCATCACGATGCCCGTCTCGGCGGCCAGCCCTACCATGGCGATGAGGCCCACGTAGCTGGCTGTGGAGAGCCGGTAGTCCAGCAGCCACATTAGCCAGATGCTGCCCACCAAGGCGAAAGGCACTGACAGCAGGACGATGAGCGCCTCGGTCAGGTGCTTGAAGTTGGCGACCAGCAGCACCACCACCAGGAGCAGCGTCAGGGGCACCACCCACTGCATCCGGGCCATCATCTTCTCCAGAAGCTCGTACTGGCCGGTCCACTGGAGATAGCCCCCTTTCGGCAGGTGCAGCCGCCCGTCCACCACCGCGCTCGAGACGGCGGCCTTTGCGTCGTGGACGTACCCGCCCACGTCACGCGCGCCCGTGTCCACGTCCACGTAGACGTAGCCGACCAACAGGCCCGCCTCGTCCCTCAGCATGGGCGGCCCTTGCACCACCTTCACCTCCGCCAGTTCCGAAAGCGGCACGAATGCCTGCCCGGGTAGAGGTGCCTCCGGTCCCCCCTTGCGCGTGGACGCCGCGGCTCCCATGCCTCCACTCGCCGGCACCATGGCACCGCCCGGTGGCATCGGACTCATTCCCATGCCGCTATCGGAGGCCGTCCGGCCGGGGCGCTCGGGCAGCCGCAGCTCCGTGCCGCTCGGCATTCCCGCGGCACCCGTGCGGCCCATGCCCGCCATGTCCGCCTGTGCCAGCGCGTAGGGGCCGGAGAGCAGGCGGCGAACGTCCAGTCCCGTTTTGCCCATCGTCCCCATGCCGGAGGTGCCCATCCCCGTGGCGCCGGTGCGCAGTGGCACCAGCACCTCGCGCAGCTTCTCCACGTCACTGCGCACGTCGCGCGGGTAGCGGACATTGACGCTGAAGCGGTTGCGCCCCTCCACCGTCATCGTCACTGGCTCCCCACCGATGGCGCCCTCGATGATGTCGTTGAGGTCTCCCACCGTCATCCCGTAGCGGGCGAGCGCGTCACGGTCGGGGATGATGTCGATGTAGAGCCCTCCCTGGGAACGCTCATAGAAGGCGCTGCGCGTGCCGGGCACCGCCGCCAGCACCCGCTCCAGCTCCTCCCCGGCCCGCTCGATTTCGGCCAGGTCCGTGCCGAAGACCTTCACCCCCACGGGCGTGCGGATTCCGGTCGTCAGCATGTCCAGCCGGTTCTTGATGGGCATGGTGAAGGCGTTGGTCCAGCCGGGCAGTTGTAGGGCCGCGTTCATCTCCGAGAAGAGCTCCTCGGTCGTCTTCCGCCGCTCGTCGGGGAAGAGCGGGCGGAAGGGTGCTTGGAGCCACGTGGGCCAGTGGCTGTAGAAGCGTTCGATCTCCACCTTGCGCCACTCCGCGTGCGGCTTCAGCCGTACCACCGTTTCCACCATGGAGAGGGGGGCTGGGTCCGTCGCGGTCTCCGAGCGCCCTACCTTGCCGAAGACGGACACCACCTCGGGAAAGCCACGCAGGATGCGGTCCTGAACCTGAAGAGCGCGCCGTGCCTCCTCGATGGAGACGTTGGGCATGGTCACCGGCATGAAGAGCAAATCGCCCTCGTCCAGGGCGGGCATGAATTCGCTGCCCAGCCGGGGGATGAGGGGCAGAGCCGAGATGACGGCCAGCACGCCGATGGCGAGCGTCGTCTTCGGCTTGCGCAGCGCGACATAGACGAAGGGCTTGTAGAGGGCGACGAGGAAGCGACTCACCGGGTGGCGGTGCTCGGGGACGATGCGCCCCCGGATGAAGAGCGCCATCAGCGCGGGCGCGAACGTCACCGACAGCAGCGCCGCGAAACCCATGCTGAACGTCTTCGTGTAGGCCAGCGGCTTGAAGAGGTGCCCTGCCTGCCCGTTGAGCGCGAAGATGGGCAGGAAGGCCACCGTGATGATGAGCAGCGAGAAGAAGATGGGTGGGCCCACCTCGCGGCTTGCCTCGGTGATGGCCTTCAGCCTCGCGCCCTCGCCCGCGTCTGGGGGCAGGTGCTCCAGGTGCTTGTGGGCGTTCTCCACCAGGACGATGGCCGCGTCCACCATGGCGCCCAGGGCGATGGCGATGCCACCCAACGACATGATGTTGGTGGAGATGCCGAGCGCGTGCATGGGGATGAAGGCGAGCAACACCGCCACGGGCAGCGTCAGGATGGCCACCAGCGCGCTGCGCACATGCAGCAGGAAGGCGATGATGATGAGCGAGACGACGAGGGCCTCCTCGATGAGCGTCCGGTTCAACGTGCCCACGGCCCGGTCGATCAGCCCTGAGCGGTCGTAGACGGGTTGCACCTCCACTCCCTCGGGCAGGGAGGGCTTTATCTGCTGGAGCTTCTCCTCGATGCGGGTGATGAGGGCGCGGGCGTTCTCCCCGTAACGAGCCACCACCGTGCCCCCGACGACCTCTCCCTCACCGTCCAGGTCGGCTGCCCCGCGCCGGATGTCGCCGCCCAGGGAGAGCGTGGCGATGTCGGTCAGCCGTACCGGCGTGCCGGTGGGGCTCGCCTTCACCACCACCTTGCCCAGCTCTCCCAGGTCCTGAAGGTAGCCGCGCCCGCGGATGTAATACTCGCGCCCGCTCATCTCCAGTACCCGCCCGCCCACGTCCGCGTTGGAGCGCCGGAGGGCCTGGGCCACGTCACCCAGAGTGAGTCCCAGCGCTTGGAGACGGCGCGGGTCCACCGTCACCTGGTACTGCTTCTCGAAGCCGCCCACGCTCGCCACCTCGGCGACGCCGGGGACGCTCTCCAGCGCGTAGCGCAGGTGGAAGTCCTGGAGGGTGCGCAGCTCGGCGAGGTCGTGCCTGCCGCTCCTGTCCACGAGCGCGTACTGGTACACCCAGCCCACTCCCGTGGCGTCCGGACCCAGGGTGGGGGTGACGCCCGGGGGCAGCCGGCGCTGGAGCGTCTGGAGGTACTCGAGGACGCGGCTGCGCGCCCAGTAGACGTCCGTCCCCTCCTCGAAGAGGACGTAGACGAAGCTCATGCCGAACATGGACACGCCGCGAACGTCCGTCACCTTCGAGGTGGCGAGCAGCGCCGAGGTGATGGGGTATGTCACCTGGTCCTCCACCAGCGGGGGACTGCGGCCCATCCACTCGGTGAACACCACCACCTGCGGATCCGACAGGTCCGGGATGGCATCCACCGGCACCGCGCGCATGGAGAAGAAGCCCGCCGCTGCCGCCACCAGCGTGGCCGCGATGACGATGGACTTGTGGCGGGCGCACCATTCGATGAGGGCTGCCAGCAGGCGGCTCATGGCGACCTCCAGAGCTTGGGAATGGCGTTCTTGCAATCGGCCTCCATCGTTCCCATGCCGCGATGGACGCGCTCGCACTGCTTGCACTGGGCGTACTTGTCGGGGGCGGCCCGGGCGTCGAACTCGGTGTCGCAGTCCGGCCCCGAGCCGGGTGGGGGTGGCGCCCGGGATGGGGCGGCCTGGGGCGCGGAGGCCACGGAGGCCCGCAGGCGGCTCTCCGAGTCGATGAAGAAGTTGCCGCTCGCCGCGATGCGCTCGCCCTCGGCGAGGCCAGACAGCACCTGCACCCGGTCCCCTGCTCGCGTCCCCACCACCACGGCCCGGGGCTCGAAGCGGCCCGCCTTCACCTCCACGAAGACGTAGCGGTGCTCTCCGGTGTCGATGAGGGCTTCCGCGGGAAGGGTGAGACCCTCGGTCGCGGGGAGGCCCACCACCACGCTTCCGAACAGGCCGGGCTTGAGTTTCCCCTCCGGGTTGGTGAAGGCGATACGTACTGGCAGGGTGCGCGTCTGCGCATTGAGCGTGGGGTAGACGTACTCGATGCGCCCCTGGAAGGTCTCTCCCGGGTAGGCGTCGAGGTGGAGCTGCACGGCGAGGCCCTTGCGGACACGGGCGACGTCGCGCTCGTACACCTCCGCCACCACCCATACGCGCGAGAGGTCGGCCACCTCGAAGAGAGCGCGATCCGGTTCCACCCGGTCCCCCTGTGCGACGTTGAGAGCCGTCACGAAGCCGTTCACCGGGCTGCGGAGGAGCAGCTCGTGCTGCGCCTGTCCAGAGGACTCGATGGCCGCGATGTCCGCCGGGGAGATGCCGAGCAGCCTCAGCCGTTCGCGCACCGGCCCGGCGGTATCTCCTCCCCAGCGCAGGGCCTGGAGCAGCTCGCGTTGGAGCAGCTGCAGGTCATCACTGTAGATGGCGGCCAGTGGCTGTCCCTTCTTCACGGGGGCGCCTTGCTCGGCGACGAGCAGCTGCTCGACGTAGCCAGTGACGCGCACGGAGACGCGAGCCAGCTTGGACTCGTCCGCCGTGACCCGGCCGAACAGGGAGAGGGTGCCCGCGA
This sequence comes from Vitiosangium sp. GDMCC 1.1324, assembly GCF_003044305.1. Lineage (GTDB taxonomy): Bacteria > Myxococcota > Myxococcia > Myxococcales > Myxococcaceae > Archangium. Next base: position 160,069 of record NZ_PZOX01000016.1, read on the forward strand.
GCGGCTGGCGGCGCACCTCCTCGACACGCACGCCAATGGCCTGGGCCCGCCCGGGCTCCACCTCCACGGGCACGAGGCCCGGTAGTGCAGGCCCACGCTGGCCGGCCTCCTGGGCGTGCCCATCCTGCACGGCCGCGTTCTCTCCCTCTGGCTTCACCGGCACGAGGGGCATGTTGCAGATGGGGCAACTGCCCGGTTTGTCGGAGACCACCTGCGGGTGCATCGGGCAGGTGTACCGGGTGGCTGGCCGGGCAGCCTTCTCCTGCCCGGGCGCAGCGTGGCCCTCCTCGTGCGGAGAGGCTGGATGCGAGGCTCCGAAGATCGCCAGCGCCAGGGTGTAGATCGCCGCGAGGGCTACCAGCCCGAGAATGACCCAGCGCACGATGGCCATGGCCCGCGTCCCTGGCGGCGGGGCCTCCTCCCCCTCGGGGAGGGGGTTGTGGGGATGGTCGGTCATGGCTTTTCCTCCTGGATGAGGCTGAGCCCCAGGGCCCGGCGCAGATCCGCGATGGCATCTCCCAGCGCCGCGCGCTGGCGTACCTGTGTGAGCCGCGCGTCCAGGAGCGCGTTCTCCGCATCCAGCAGGGCCACGAGGTCGGCCTGGCCCGCCACATAGGTCGCCCGGGTGGCCTCGAGCGTCCGCTCCGCGCTCGGCAGCAGGCGCTCCTCGATGACCTGGAGCCTCGCCCTGGCGGCGGCGGTACGCGCCCGCGTCTCCGCCACCTCGTAGCGGGCGGCATTCTCCGTGGAGGCTTGCGCGAAACGGGCTTCCTCCACCCGGTGTCGTGCCTGCTCGGCTTCCGAGGCCCGCTTGCCCGACACCCACGGCAGTGGCACCTGGACCATGAGGGAGTAGGCGTCTGGCATGCCGGGCATCAGCATGTAGTCGAAGCCCACCATGACCTCTGGAACGAGGCGGGCGCGCGCCGTCAGGGCCGCGTTCTCCTGGGCCTGTTTGGCGCGCAGCTTCGCCGCGCCCACCTCGGGACGCTCGGCACTTCCCGAGGGCAGCTCGGCCTCGGGCTCGGCGGCGCGTGGCAGCGGCACATCCGGCGGCCGACCCAGAAGAGCATTGAGCAGCGCCGTGGTGCCCCGCAGCTCTTCCTGGAGTCCCCCGATGCTGGAGTGCAGCCGGTAGAGCTCCGTCTCGGCTCGGAGGATGTCCGCCTGCCGCGCCTGCCCCGCCACGTAGCGTGCCCGGACGGCGGCCAGAACCTCGTTGCCCAACGCGGCATGACGCTCGTGGAACTCCAGCTCGCGTTGCAACCGCCAGGACTCGGTGAGGGCATGCGCCACCTGGGCTTCCAGCCGCAGGCGTGCCGCACGGTAGTCCGCTTCCCGTGCGGCGGCCCCAGCCTCGGCGGCCCGGCCTGCTCGCTGGAGCTGGCCCGGGAAGGGCACCATCTGACGGATGCCCAGCATGTGCATGTTCGTGGCGCTCGGGTCGAAGGGCCTCGCCAGCGGCTGCTGCCATGCCTGATAGGAGAGGCTCGGCTCCGGCCAGGCCCGTGCGCCCGCGACACCCGCGCGCTCCGCGTCACTTCCGGCCCGGGCCTGGGCCAGCTCCGGATTGTGTTGCAACGCTTCGTGGATGGCGCTGCGTAGGTTCATCACTTCGGGCCCGGCCTGTGCGGAAACCACCAGCACCAGCCCGCCCACGACGGCGGAAAAGGACATGTTTCCCTCTGACGGCGCCCTGGGGGCGCCGCTTGGATGAGGTGGCGCACAGCGCCCTGGGCAGCCGCGCGGCCATCCCAGGTCATCAGCGCGTCACGAGGAGAGCCACGGCATGAGGACGTGCTTGGGCCTACCCACCACGCGGTGGCACGAGCGCGTGCACGTCACCCAGCGACAACCAGCGGAAGGCCGGTTGCTGGCCGGTTCCTCATCTCAGGAGGGGACGGTTGATCTGCAGTGGAGGTGGTGAGGGGGCGAATCTGGGGAGTGCCGGTGGGGCTGGCCTGGCCGCCCAGATGGCCTCGAATACGACGGGGGGCACCGCGACCGCTACCTCGGGCAGATGGACCGAGCGGGCATGCGGCTCCGCGGGTGGCGGAATGGGGGCCGCGCGGACAGTGCAGCAATCCGCCTTGAACGCGGGCCCACCACTCGTCGGAGCCTTCTTGCAATGCGGGCAGGAGGGCGGGCACTCCGCTCGGACCTGTGCCGACATCGCACGACACTCGACGAATGCCAGAGCGGGCGTGGCGGCCCAGCCCGTCACGGCGATCAACAGCAGAGTGGTGATGGCACGTGCCCACATCACAGGCGCACCTTAACGACTTGGTTCCCGGGCCTTCAATGTGGATCGCCAGGAAAACTGCCTACAACCCTAGGCCGGTGGTGGGCTTCCCGGTGAGTGCTCGGGCTCGGACGAGAGCTCGGCCAGCAGCTCCCGGGCGGCCTTGTGGTCCCGAAGGTCGAGGCCTTCGGTGAACCGGTCGCAGACCTCCGAGAGGAGGACGCGGGCTTCCTGGGTCTCACCGGACTGTCGCATGAGCCGGGCCAGGCTCGAGACCGCGCGCAACTCGTGGAGTGTCGCCCCGGAGTCATGGGCCTCCTGGCGTGCCTGCTCCAGGGAGGCCCGCGCCGCTTCCGTCTCGCCCTGCCGCAGCAGGAACTCACCCCGCAGCCGCAGCAGCTCTGTACGGGACCGGCGGGCCATGAGGGTCTCGAGGAGCCCCAGCCCTTCCTCCACTGCGGCCAGCCCTTCCGCGAGCTGCCCCGCGAGGAGCTGGGCCTTGAGGAGGCATCCCAGACAGGTGGGGTAGACGACCATGGCGCCCATGGCTCGCAGCAGGCCGAGCCCCTGGCGGATGGTGGCGATGCCCGCGGCCGCGTCCCCCAGCTCGGCGGTGGCCCAGCCGTGGACGCAGTGGCCGAGCGCCAGCGTGAACAGGAACCCGTTTCCGGCGGAGATGGAGATCAGCCGGTTGGACAGATCTCTCGCCGCTTCGGGCTCACCCGCCTCGTACTCGATGGATGCGCAGAACGAGAGGACGACGGCGACGGCATAGGGGTGCGCCTCGGCCATCGCGAGCGCCCGCTGGTAGGCCTCACGGGCCCGGACCATGTTTCCCCGCATGCTCTCGCCGAACGCCTCGGTCAGTTGCACATAGAGGATCTGCTCGGAGACATAGCTCTGGATGCCACCGCCGCGGATGTGGGCCACGTCCCCCAGGGCGCGCTCCCGGTCGAGCACCTCCCGGGCCTGGGCGCAGTGCCGCAGGGCCTCGGTGTAGGCGCCCCGCCAGAAGTTCCAGGCCGCGAGCGCCGCATGGGACACCACTCCCGTCGTCGGATCGTCACTGCTCTCGATGAGGCCCTGGTAGAGCGCGGCGATGCGGCCCGTGTCTTCGCGCTCGCCTCGGACCAGCGCGACGACCCAGATGCCCCAGAGCACCGAGGAGGGGACGTCGCCATAGCGCTCGCACAGCGCGCGAGCCCGGGAGTAGGCCTCCTCGACCTCGCTGGCGGCATAGCCCTTCGTCGAGATGAGGATCTGCCCCAGCTCGACGCTCAGGGCGATCTCCCGCTCGTCCCGCTCGCGCGAGGCGGGCAGCAACGCGAGCTGCTCGAGGGCCCGGGTGAAGTGGGTGACGGCCTCGGAGCAGGCGGACTTCGCTCCGGCGCGCTGACCGGCCCGCTGCCACAGCTCCGCCGCCTGTGCTGCCAGCCCCGCCCGGGAAGCATGGTGCGCCAGGACCTCCGGCTGCTCTTCCATCATCGCGGGGAAGCGCTCGCTCAGGACGTGGAAGATGCGCGTGTGGAAGTGCTGGCGCGTGCTCCGTGGCAGTGACTGATAGGCGGTGTCCTGGACGAGCGCGTGCTTGAAGGCATACGTGAGCTGGGGAGGCCAGCCCTGCTGGAAGAGGAGCCCGGCCTGCTCGAGCCGCTCGATGTCCTGTTTCAGCTCGTCTTCTCCGAGGAACGAGACGGCGCGGAGTACGTCGTGGTTGAACTCCCGGCCCAGCAGGGCCGCGAGCTGCGCCAGCGCCTTCGCCCGGGGCTGGAGCTGGTCGAGCCGGGCCAGGAGGAGCTCCTGCAGCGTGGCGGGGATGGGTGGAATGCCGCCCTCGCGAACGGGTCCGGCCGGGCCCTGCTGTTCCAGCATCATCCGGGTCATCTCCTCGATGAAGAAGGGGATGCCGTCGGACTTCGCCACGAGCTGCTCCACCGTTCCGGCCGGCAGCGTCCTGCCCTGGGCGGTCTCCTGGACCAGGCGCGTGGTGGCCTCGGGGGACAGGGGCTGGAGCCGCAGCTCATGGAAGCCGGGATGGCCCGCCCAGTCATGGGTGAGCTCGGGCCGGGTGGTGAGCAGGACGCAGATCCGGATGCGCTCGATGTTCGCCAGGAGGAACCCGAGGAACTGGAGGGTGGAGGGATCGGCCCAGTGCACGTCCTCCACCACGAAGACCAGGGGCCGCTTCTGGCTCAGCCGTTGGAGGAGCTCCGACAGGGCCTGCACGCCGCGCTCCCGCTGACGCTCCGGTGGGAGCAGCGGGAACGAGGAGCCCTCGGGGAGCGGCAGGGAGAGCAGTGCGGCGAGGGGCGCGACGTACTCCGGGTCCATGCCATACGCCGACAGCCGCTCCTCCAGGGTCCGCAGCTTCTGCCGGGGAGTGTCCACGGGCGCGAGCTCCAGGATGCGCTGGAGCCAGTCGATGAGCGGGTAGAAGGCGCTGTTCTTGTACTGGGACCAGCACTGACACCGGGCCCAGGTGCTCGCTCCCGGGGGCTCCTGGTCGTGCAGCTCCTGGACGAGCCGGGACTTGCCGATGCCCGCCTCGCCTCGGAGCAGGACGACCGCGCCGTGCTCGTGCGTGGCCTCGTCCTGGAGCAGGGTGAGCCGCCGCAGCTCGCGCTCCCTTCCCACCAGGGGCGTCAGCGGGCCCATCACGAGCGCCCGGTCGAAGCGCGTCACGTTCCTGAGCTCGTGGAGTACCTGGTGGACGCCGATGGAGCGCGAGCCCAGGAGGCCCTCGAAGATCCACTGTCCCAGGGGGCGGGTCTGGAAGCGGCCTCGAACGAGCGCATGGGTCTGATCACTCAGGAGCACCGTGTCCCGCTCGGCCTGCGTCGCCAACCAGGAGGCGATTCTCGGTCCCTCGCCCTGCATGGCGGGCGCCACTCCGTGGAACTCGGGCATGACGTCGGCCAGGGCCACCATGTCCGTGTGGATGCCCACCTTCACGGACAGCCCGTGACGCCACAGGCACAACAGCTGTCCGGGGAGCTCCTGGAACTGCCGCAGCGCCGCGCGCACCGCATGATCCGCGTCCTCCTCCTGGACACGGGGGTAGCCGAAACACGCGAGCACCTCGATGCCCACGGCGGTGGTGATGACACCTCCCTGCTGATGAATGATGTGCGTGCAGGCGCGGTGGAAGGCCGCCTCCAGCTCGCTGAAGTCCTCGGGATCGATCTCCCCGGTGCCCGGAGCCAGTTGGAGCCGGCAGGCCACGAGTGTCACCTGCCGCCGCTCGGCGTTGACCCGTGGACGCTGGGGACGGAGGGCGAGCCGCTCCTGGAGCGCGCACAGCTGCTTGAGCAGCTCGGAGCCATCGGCGGGCCGCTTGTCCGGCTCCTTGTCCAGGGTGGCCGCCACGAGCTGATCCACCTCCTCGGGCAGCTCGGGCCGGCGCTTGCGCACCGAGGGCATGGGCGCGGCGGAGAGGGTCTGGGCCCGGAGCTCATGGGGGCTCAGCCGCGGGAAGGGGAGCTCGCCGGTGAGCAGCTCGTAGAGGAGGATGCCGCAGGACCAGATGTCGTCGTGGGCCTGGGGCGGCGTTCGCCTCCAGCGCTGCGGGGACATGTAGGGCGGCGTTCCCGAGCCGCTGGAATCGACCTCGGTACGGGTGCCGATCAGCAACCGGGAGAGGCCGAAGTCGAGCAGCTTCACCCGGTGGGTGGCGAGGACGAAGACGTTGCCCGGTTTGAGGTCCAGGTGGACGAGCTGGCGCTCGTGCGCATGCGCCAGGCCCGCCGACACATCGACGACGATCTCCAGGATGCGCCGCAAGTCCAGCCGCTCGCGCTGGAGGAGCACCTGCAGGGACTCCCCCGGAAGGTATTCCATGACCAGGAAGGGAATCCTCGTGGTGGGGACGCCCCTGCTCGAGCGGATGCCGGTGTTCCACAGGGAGACGTCGTAGATGCGGACGATGTTGTCGTGCTCGAGCCGCGCGGTCGCCTGGGCCTCCTCGCGGATGAGCTCCGCCATCTGCTCCGGGGCCAACCGCAAGAAGGAGAGGAGGAACTTCAGGGCGACCGTTCGTTGCAGCTCGTGGTCGAGCGCCCGGAAGACCTGACCCATGCCGCCCCGGCCGACCAGCCCGAGGATCTCATACCGGCTCCCCTCCAGGCCGCCCAGCCGCTCTCCCAGGACAGGCATGGGGACCAGGGTGGGTTGCTCGGCGACCTCTCGCAGGAACGAGTCATCGAACTCGGAGCCCGTGAGTGGAAGGGACTCTCCGGTGAGGAGTGCCTCGTTCGCTCCCTCGAGATCGACGGCGTTGCCCATGGCGTTTCCCTCTCTGAATTTCTACTGCTCGCGGGAGGGCCTGTCCGCCGTGCGCTCTACGGCACCGACGGCGCCAGAACGAGGACGGAAAGGAGGGCGACAGGACGAGGCACCGCCACCTCGGTGGCATGGATGGCACCCGATGCGTCCCTGTGCCATTTCCTCCGACCCAGATAGAGGTCCGTCGTTGTGATTGTGACTTCGTGATTGTGATTTCGGCCGGTAGTCCTCCCGAGCGGACGCGGTCCTCAGCCCGGTGGGGGCTCGGGTTCGGACGAGAGCTCGGCCAGCAGCTCCTGGCTCTTGCCTGGCCTCGGGAGGGCCTGTCCGCCGCACGCTCTAGGGCACCGTCGGCGCCTGGATGAGGACGGAGAGCAGCGCCACGGGACGGGGGACCGCCACCTCCGTGGCAAAGATGGCACCCGCGTAGAGGCCCGGTGCGACTCCCTTGAGTGTACGCGCGGCCACACCTCGACCGAGATCGACGAGGGAGACCTGCACCCGATCACCCCCTGGTGAGAGTCCGGCCCGGACATGATCCCTGGCGGATATCGTGCGAGCTCCCGCGGCCTGGCTGGCCGTCGTCGCTCCCGTGCCATTTCCTCCTATCAGGAAGAGATCCGTCGCCGTCGTTGTGACTTCGGGCGGAAGGAAGACATTGAGCGGTGCGTCGACGGGATCGTGGAACTCGGCGTCGCCATCCACGACGAGGAACAGGGTGGGGAGCTGCCGCACGTTCTGGGTTCCCAAGAGCCACGGCGTCGCCGCCAGCTGGGCCAACGCGTCCCACGTCCCGGCGGCGTCCTTGAACCATTGGGTGGCGTCATACTGCCCCGCCCTCATCCTCTGGAGGATGTCGGACCAGCGGGTGACCTGGTCCTGCAAAAACGAGGTGGTGGCTATCAGCACATCATTCCAGAACTCCGTGGAGCTGGTGGGGTCCGTCTGAAGCCCCGTGCTGCTGCCATTGGTGCTCGTCGTCATCGTGGCCTCCCTTCATGTCTAGCATTCGAGGCTCTGGAGAAGCTGGTTCATCCAGAGCCCCACGATGGCTGGTGCGAGGTAGGAGAGTGCCTGTCCGTTGCCGGCTGGACCCTCGTTGGGGATGCGTCTATCCAGGAGGTCCGAGTAGCGGATGTTCTTCACCGTGCGCAGCCTGAACCGACTCCCCGGTGGGCTGGGGAGCGACTGGACGCACTGGAAGCCGCTGTCGACGTTGAGGCCTCCGTTCTGCACGATCACGAAGATCTGACTGCCTGCACAGGCATAGAGAGCGAAGTCCAAGCGGATTGCCCTGGCGTGCGTGTCCACGGCGTATTTGATTCGCAGATGGTTCTGGAACGAGGCGGCGCGATTCGTGTTCCAGTTCCATTCGACGTTCTCGAAGAGGAATCCCTCCCAACTCGTCCCGATGGCCGTCCTGTTGGTGATATCGCGGGTGAACTCCTGTCCATTTGGGGCCAGCTCCTCCTGGAAGACCTCGGGCCAGAACAGCGAGGGGCCCCAGCTCCGAGGATCCAGCATGCGAGCGAGTATCCCGAAGTCGCAGATGACCTCCGAGGGAATGTCCACCGTCGTGACCAGCGATAGCAGGTCCAGGGTGCTCTCGGGCCTGGGGGGCTGGGGTTGAGCGGCCCCCGTGTCGAAGCACGTCTCGACGTCCAGGCTGGGGGTCTCGGCGGGCGTCGGGCTCGGCTCGATGCCCTGAGGGGAGGGAGGGAGAGCCTCCCGTGGCTGAAGCGCCTGCTGGGAGCTGGCGTCCCTGCGGCGGATGAAACGCCGGATGTCGTCGTTGCTCGGCGTTCGGCCCGCGATGTCCGACCCGCCGAGCACGCTTGCCGTATACTCCTTCACGAAGGATTTGGGATCCTTCACCTCCCGGCCGCTGAGCTCCGAGAGCTGGGGGATGAACTCCGCCCGGTGCTCGACGATGACGGCGGAGGCCAACCTGGCCTCGGCGACAGCCTTCGCCCCCCCTAACCGCGGGCTCCTGAGGAGGCTGTCGGGGAGTTGCTGGAGTAGCTTGATGGCGCTCGGGAGTGGGATCGGCTGCATGTCTGGAGTGAGGGCACACGAGGGAACGCCTCGCAGGTCGGTATGAAGGAACACGCTGGCCAGGGCCGCGCGCGCTTCATGGACACCCGGGGGCCGCTCGGGAAGAAAGGGGTCGGACTGTTGCTTGTCGCTCATCGGGACTCCACCGCCGAGGCCTGATCGAGTCACCCAGGTAGAAAATGAGTCAGCTCGGTGTGATCTCAACTGGCGGCCGTGCGGCGGGTCGGGTGCCCTGCCGTAGGCTGCCAGGAGGGGCGACCTGATGCCGAACTCCCATCCCTTTCTCATCTATGGAGCCACGGGCTACTCGGGCCGGCTGCTGGCCCGGGCGGCGAAGGCGCGCGAGCTGCGTCCCATCCTGTGTGGCAGGGACGAGCCCCGGCTCGCGGCCATCGCCTCGGAGCTCGGGCTGGAGTATCGGGTGGCGCGACTGGACCAGGACGTGGACCTGGACGAGGCCCTGCGCGGAATCAACGTCGTCCTGAACACCGCGGGACCGTTCTCCACCACCTTCGGTCCCATGAGCGAGGCCTGCCTGCGCGCGGGGGCTCACTATCTCGACTTCAGTGGTGAGGTCCTGGCCATCGAGGGCGTCTTCCAGCGGGACGCGCGGGCGCGACGGCGCGGGGTGATGCTCATGCCCGGGGTTGGCTTCGACGTCGTCCCGTCGGACTGTCTCGCGCTCCACCTGGCACGCCAGGTACGCGGAGCGCGGCGGCTCGTGCTGGGCATCTCCGGGCTCGAGATCATCTCTCGCGGCTCGTTCCGGACGCTCGCCGAGGGCGCGGGAGAGTCCATTCGCATCCGCCGGAAGGGCCGGATCGTCGGCATCACCCCGGGATCGCTCCAGCGCGAGCTGGACTTCGGAGCGGGGCCGCGCCCGAGCCTCGCCATGAGCTGGGGCGACGTCAGCTCCGCGTACTATTCGACAGGCATTCCAGACATCGAGGTGTATTGCGACGCCATCCCCGCCCTGAGGGTGATGGTGATGGCGAACCGCTGGTTTGGAGGGCTGCTGGCGATGCCCCCGGCTCGCATGTGGCTGGAGCTCCAGGCCCGGGCCCTGCCGGATGGACCCTCGGAGGCGGAGCGCGCCGGGCGCCAGGGCGTCATCTTCGCGGAGGTGGAGGACGCGGCGGGCCGCCGTCTCCGTGGGCGCTTGCGCACCCCGGAGGCATATGGGTTCAGCTGTACCACCGGGCTGACCATCGTCGAGCGCGTGCTCGCGGGAGACGTGGAGGTGGGAGCGCAGACGCCCGCGCGGGTGTATGGCCCGGACTTCGTGCTGTCGTTTCCGGGTGTGAGGCGGGAGGAACTTTGATTGCCCTGGAGTGCAGGTGGCCGTTCGCGCATGGACTGTCGGGGGCCCCGCTGGATTGACAGGCTTTGCGAAGGTCCTCATGTATGTGAGTCGATGAGCAATGAGCGCCCCATCAACGTCGCCATCATTGGAGGTGGTTGCGCTGGCGTCACCGCCGCGTTCGAGCTGACGCGGCCCGAGCACCAGGGCCGCTATCGCGTCACGGTGTACCAGCTCGGCTGGAGGCTGGGAGGCAAGGGCGCCTCGGGGCGGGGATCGGCGGACCGTATCCAGGAGCACGGCCTGCACCTGTGGATGGGATTCTACGAGAACGCCTTCCGGGTGATGCGCGAGTGCTACGCGGAGCTGAAGCGAGATCCCGCGACCTGCCGCATCGCGGACTGGCGCGATGCCTTCACGCCAGACCCCTTCAATGGATTGGCGGACTGGTCGCCTGGCCAGGTCTGGTCTTCCTGGACGGCACGGCTGCCGCCCTTCGAGGGCCTGCCTGGTGATCCTGGCAACGAGGTCCCCCGGTGGACCATCGCGCAATACATGGCGAGGAGCCTGGAGCTGGTGCGCGCGCTGGTGATGACGGTGCAGGAGCCCGCAAGCGAGGCGGCTTCTGGTGCTCAGCGGGCTCCGGCCGGAGTGGGGACTCCGGAAGCGCTACTGGAGTCGATGTCGAGCCTGCTCAAATACGGGCAGTTCGCCACGCTCGCCGTGGTCATCGAGGCCCTGCGGTTGATGGAGCTCGCCCTCGGGACGCTGCGCCGCTACCCGGAGAACCTGCTCCTGCGCTTCCATGATGCGGTGGCGACTGCTTTGCGCGAGCGCTTCGGGAAGCTGGTCGAGACGGACGACAGGCTCCGCCGCCTCTGGGAAATCATCGACATGATGCTGGCGGTCATCCGCGGGGGGCTCCGCTTCCGCCTGATGACGGACCCGAGAGGTTTCGACGCCATCGACGATTACGATTGCCGCGAGTGGCTGCGTCTCAACGGGGCTTCCGAGGGAACCATCAACGGTGCCTTCGTTCGGGCGCTCTACGATCTCACCTTCGCCTATGAGGACGGGGATGTGAGGAGGCCCCGGGTCGCCGCGGGGCAGGGCCTGCGGGGTGCGTTCCGCGCGTTCTTCGCCTACCGGGGGGCCTTCTTCTGGAAGATGCGCTCGGGGATGGGAGACGTGGTGTTCGCTCCCTTCTACGAGGTGTTGAAGCGGCGGGGGGCCCGCTTCGAGTTCTTCCACCGTCTGGAGAACGTGAGGCTGGCGGATTCCTCCCGGCTCGCGGAGGGCGAGCGCCCCTACGTGGAGGCACTCGAGTTCGACGTGCAGGCGGAGGTCGTGGGAGGAGGGGAGTACCAGCCGCTCATCGACGTGCGCGGGCTGCCCTGCTGGCCGGCGGTTCCGGACTACCGGCAGCTCGTGGAGGGCGAGCGGCTGGAGCGGGAGGGGTGGCGGTTCGAATCGCACTGGGACCGGCGCAAGGCGAGGTCTCGGACGTTGCGGGTGGGGCGGGACTTCGACCTCGCCATCCTCGCGGTGGGCGGCGGGGCGATTCCCTACGTCTGCAAGGAATTGCTCGAGCGGGACGCTCGCTGGCGCACCATGGTCCAGCAGGTCAAGACGGTGCCGACCCAGGCCCTTCAGATCTGGATGAGCGCGAGCATGAGCGAGCTCGGCTGGAACGAGCCGCCGATCAACATCTCGGGCTTCGTCGAGCCCTTCGACACCTGGGCGGACATGTCCCATCTGGCCTCGGAGGAGAGCTGGCCCTGGCCACCGGCGTCGATCGCCTATTTCTGCAGCGTGCTGCCGGATGTCCCCGAGGAGGAGCGGGTCCGCCCCGCCTTCCCCGAGGAGCAGCACGAGCGGGTCCGGCGCAACTGCGTCCACTTCCTCCGCGAGGACATCGTCCACCTGTGGCCCCAGGCCCTGGGAGCATCCGGCGATTTCCGATGGGACGTGCTTCTGGATCCCCACGAGCAGCCGGGCGTGGACGGGAGCGGGCAGGGGGAGGCGCGCTTCGCCTCGCAGTATTGGACCGCGAACGTCAATCCCACGGACCGGTACACCCTCACCCTGCCGGGGAGCCTGAAGTTCCGCATCTCGCCGCTCGACAACACCTACGACAACCTCACCGTCGCGGGTGATTGGACGGATTGCGGTTTCAACCAGGGCTGTGTGGAGGCCGCCGTGATGTCGGGACGGCTGGCGGCCCATGCCATCTCGGGCGCTCCGCGGCTCGAGGAGATCGTGGGGTTTGACCACCCGTGAGTTCCATGGATGCTCGTGAGAGGGTGAAGAAGCCGGAGCCGGAGCGCGTGCAGCCCATCCGGAGCTGGGGCGTGGTGTTCGGGTCTCCGGGTGCGGTCCCGCCCCAGGCGCCGCCGGGTACACCCTCTCCTCGAGGGACGGCGCGCCCAGGTACCCCTGTCTCTCAAGGTGTCGAGATGGGGTACCGGGTCATCGAGGAGTATCTGCGCCAGGGGCAGAACGTGGCTCGCGCGATGGGGCTCCCGTTTCCCGGGGGTTCAGGGGGTGCTCCGGCCGATGATGGGCTCCAGAGCCGCATGGGGGCGATGTTCCGGAGCTTCTCGGACTTCGCCAGCCTGTGGATGGACCTGATGGGCAGGGTGGGCGCCGGGGGTGGATTCGCGGTGCCGGGGGCGGGCGTCGCGCCCGCGACGGGGAGGGCGGATCCCTTCCCGGTGAGCGGCCCGGGTGATGCCGGGGCCCCTGTGCCGGTGTCTCCGCGAGCCCCTGCGGCCGTGGAGCCTCCCGTGGCGCCTGAGGCCCAGGTGGCTGTCCCGTTGGGGCTCACGCTCGACATCGAGTCGTCACGGCGCGTCGAGGTCTCGGTCGAGCTTCGTCCGCGCTCCTCGGGTCTGTCGTTGGTGGTTCACGACCTGCGTGCTCCCGAGCCGGACAAGCCGCGCCTCACGGGGGTGAAGCTCGAAGTCCTGCCGGACGAGGAGCGGATGGTCCTCCGCCTCCGGGTGCCCGAGGACCACCCTCCGGGCATCTACAGTGGCCTCATCCTCGATGAGCGGACGAGCCTTCCGCGCGGCACGCTCTGCGTGCGGATTCCTTCGCCGTGACAGGGAGGCCCATGTCCGCCACGGCCCTATCGGAGCATGTCCGGGAGCGGCTCGAGGAGTACGGCACCGCGGCGCGGATGCGCATGCGGCAGTACCTGCGGGACAGACAGTCCCAACATGCGTTCTATGAGCTGGTCTCGGACTATCCCGAGAGGGGAGGCCGGGTGCTTCGCGCCAGCCTCTGCCTCGCCACGGCGCGCGCCTTCGGGGCCCAGCCCGAGGACGCCTTGAACTCGGCCGTGGCGCTCGAGCTGCTCCACAATGCCTTCCTGGTCCACGACGACGTGGAGGACGAGAGCGAGGAGCGGCGGGGCCGTCCGACCCTGCACTTGAGCCACGGGGCGCCCCTGGCCATCAACGTCGGAGACGCTCTGGCCGTCATGAGCCTGCGTCCGCTCATCGACAACGTGGGCACGCTGGGCTCACGGCTCGCCCTGCGCATCCTCGAGGAGGCGGAGCGGATGGCGCGCGAGTCCGTCGAGGGGCAGGCGCTCGAGCTGTGGTGGCGCCAGCATCACGTCATCGACCTGGCAGAGGCCGACTACCTGCGGATGGTCCTGAAGAAGACCTGCTGGTACACCACCATCTACCCGATGCGTGTGGGGATCCTCATCGGCACGCGGGACGGCGTGGAACTGGACCGCTATCTGCACTTCGGTTTCTTCGTCGGCGCTGCCTTTCAGATCCAGGACGATCTGCTGAACCTCGTGGGAGACGCGGCGCGCTACGGCAAGGAGCTCAATGGCGATCTCTGGGAGGGCAAGCGCACGCTGATGCTCATCCACCTGCTCAACGTGATGGAGCCCGATGAGCGGGCCCGGCTCTCCCGGGTGCTCGGAGTGCCGAGAGTGGAGCGGACCCGGGAGGACGTCGGGTGGATCCGCGAGCAGATGGACCGGTATGGGGCGATCGACTACGCGCGGCAGGTGGCGCACGGGCTGGCGGGGGCGGCGCTCCACGAGTTCGCGCTCGCCTTCGCCGACCTGCCCGACTCGCCCGACAAGGACTTCCTCGCGGCGCTGCCCACCTGGGTTCTTGAGCGGACCTGAGGCGGTGCAGCGCGCGCGGTACCGCTCACTTCGTGACGAGCTGGAGGGGCTGACCTTCGGGCAGGTGCTTCATCGCCACCGAGTTCATGCAGTAGCGCAGCCCCGTGGGAGGCGGGCCATCCGGGAAGACGTGTCCCAGGTGGCCATCACACCGGCCGCAGCGCACCTCGGTGCGGAGCATGCCGTGCGAGCGATCCTGGTACTCCGTCACCGCGTCCGGCTGGACGGGCCGGGTGAAGGAGGGCCAGCCGGTGCCGGACTCGAACTTCTCGCCCGACTTGAAGAGGGGGTTGCCACAGCCGGCGCAGACGTATGTACCGGGCTCCTTCGTCCCAAGGAAACAGCCCGTCCAGGGCCGCTCCGTGCCATGCACGCGCAACACCTGGTACTCCTCGGGTGTCAGACGCTTCCGCCATTCCTCGTCGCTGAAGACCAATTTGTCGACCATGCGGCCATCCTGCGTTCCGGCCACCTCGGGAGCAACGGTTTCCGAGGGCCTTCGGACCAGGCGTTGACACATGGGGGCCGTGGGTTCATTTTGTAGGGCTGGCTCGCGCTGATGGACCTCGCGCGGCGGGAGGTGTGCCATGGGACGTGTGCAAAACGGTGTCTCGGGTCTCTCCACGCTGCCGCTCGTGTGACCGGGCGCGTTCCGTTTCCCCGCTAGAACGGACCGCTGACTCCGGCGTCCTCGCGCCGGTGTGGAGCCTCGTCTCTTCCTGATTCATCGCGCCGTGCCCGGCTCCGGGTGCGGCGTGTCGGGAACCGTTCGCTCCATGAGCTCCAAACATCGCCGTACCCGCGCGTCCCACCGGCGCACGGGCTTTGATTCCTTTTCGTCTGAAGAAGCCTCCGTTCCGGCGCGCCACCTGCGCCTCCAGTCCACCCTCTTCGAGGAGGTATCCCTCCTGTTCCGAGGCGAGCTGTCCGACCCGCTGCTCGAGGGCGTCACGGTGACGTCGCTCGAGCTGTCACCGGATGGCCGCAATGCCCGTATCGGTTTCACCCTCCCGCCCGAACGCCAGGAGTCAGGCCCGGCACCGGTGGAGGAGGCCCTCGAGCGCGCGATGGGCTACATCCGCTCGCAGCTCGCGCTCGGCCTGAACCTCAAGCGTGTCCCTCACCTGCGCTTCGTCTGCGTGGGCGTGGCGCCGCGCCTGGCCCCGGGCGGGGAAGGAGACGAGCCATGATGCCTCGTGTCCTCGAGAGCCCGCCGGGAGCCGTCCCCATCCTCGCCTGGGCGCGCGAGGTGCCACCGGGGGCGGTGAAGCAACTCCAGCACATCGCCAGCCAGCCGTACGTGGTGGAGCACGTGGCGGCGATGCCGGACGTCCACGTTGCTCACGGAGTGGCCGTGGGCACAGTCTTCGCCACCGAGCACACCGTTGTCCCGGGCGCGCTGGGGGGAGATCTGGGATGCGGCGTCAGTGCGCACCGCTTCGCCTTCCCGGCGGCGTCACTCGGGCGTGCGGACCTGGAGCGGTTGCTGGCATCCGTGGCGCGGCGGGTGCCGGTGGGAGACGCGGTGCACCGGGGCGCGGGCCTGCCCCTGCCTCCCGCGCTCCAGGCCGTGAGCCTGTCGACCCACCGGCTCCAGAAGGAGTGGGAGCGCCTCGCGCCGAGGCACTTGGCCACGCTCGGGGGAGGCAACCACTTCCTCGAGCTGGACCGGGACGCGGGGGGAGACCTGTGGCTGCTCATCCACTCGGGCTCGCGGGGCGTCGGAGGAGCCATCGCCGCGCACCACCTGCGAGTGGCGGCCGCGCGGGGAGAGGGCTCACTGCCGGGCCTGCGCACCGACACACCCGAGGGAGCCGCGTGCCTGGCGGACATCGCCTGGGCCTGCCACTTCGCCCGAGCCAACCGCGAGGCCCTCGCGGCGCGAGCGGTGGAGGTGCTGGCCGAGGCGCTCGGCTGCGAGCCGGAGCCCGGGGCGAGCGTGGACGTGCACCACAACCACGTGGCGGAGGAGACGCACCTGGGGCGGGTGCTACTCGTGCACCGGAAGGGCGCGGTAGGGCTCGAGGCCGGACAGCGGGGGCTCATCCCCGGCTCGATGGGGACGGCCTCGTACGTAGTGGAGGGGAGGGGAGAGCCGAGGGCCTTCCGCTCGTGCTCGCACGGAGCGGGGAGGGTGCTGACGAGAGGAGAGGCGAGGGCGAGCATCCGCCCGGCGGCGCTGGAGCAGGCGATGCGCCGGGTGGTGTTCGACCGGGGCCGGGTGCATGACCTGGTGGAGGAGGCCCCGGCGGCCTACCGGGACATCATGGACGTGCTGGAGGACGAGGAGGACCTGGTGACACCGGTCCTGCGGGTCACGCCCATCGCCGTACTCAAGGGCTGAGGTGTACGGGGGGCGGGACTCTCAGAGCGTGCTGCATACTCCAACGGAGGTCAGGTCAGCCTTGACCTGCAGAGCCCCTGCTTGATGAAAGGAAGTGGCTATGCGTTTGCGAACATGTTGCGCGCTCATGTTGCTGCTCTCCGCCTGTGCTAGTGCGCCCGCCCCGGAGTTGATGCCAAGGCCCTACGCCTTCGTATCGACTCCCACTTCGGGCCCGCGCATCCGGCTCGTTTCCGCGCCGATGGAGCCTGCGCCGGAACGGTCGCAAATTGGAAAGGCGGATCTGGACAAGGCGAGGGCACTGCTCTCTCGGGCGCGCAAGGACCTGGAGCCGCGTCAGTGGGAACAGTTGGATCGCAAGCTCGCCGCGGCGGAACGGGCCTTCGAGCGCTTCTCCAGAGCCGCGAATACGAGCGGGCA
The DNA here is from genome assembly GCF_003044305.1 of Vitiosangium sp. GDMCC 1.1324. Classification (GTDB taxonomy): domain Bacteria; phylum Myxococcota; class Myxococcia; order Myxococcales; family Myxococcaceae; genus Archangium. The sequence continues at coordinate 176,864 of NZ_PZOX01000016.1, forward strand.
AGCCGCCGAGGTGGTGAGGGGGGGGCGAGGGCTTCGCCCGGGTTGGACGCGCAAGCGAGGCCACTTCAGCGCTCTCCAGGGTGGGCCCGGTGCTCGTGGCCCTCGTCCTGCTCTGGCCCTCCAGCACCGCCGGGCCGGAGCAGGACAGCCGCCCGCCCTGGCTCGACGCTCAACTGGAGTTTGAGGCACGGCTGCGGGACGTCATAGAGCGGTCAAAGTCTGTTGAAGTCAAACATTCTTTGTGGGGGTCGGGGCACGAGCCTGACTGCCTGAGGTGCAGGGGCCTGCCCATTTAACTGATTGCTCGCCTTGTTCCTGAAGCAGGCATGCGCAGCAGGCACTTGGAGTGCCCATTGCGTTCCGTTCGGCAATCACGCTCTCATTCCTGGTGAGTTGCCTCTCTCATCCATCATCCATTGTCGCTACCTCTGATCGAATCGAGCGCCGAGCAGTTCAAGGTGAGCGGGCGGGTGTGTCGATGGTCAGGGTCTCGTGTGGATTCACGCAGCCATTCATGCACCGGGAGAGGCGAATGCATGGATGGTTCTCAGGAGCAAACGTCTTGAAAAAGCAGTACACGCGGGGCTCTTGGCCCTGCTTTCGGTGGTGTGCGGCCATGCTTGCCGTAGTGGCTACGGGCTGTGCTTCGTCGCAATTGGACGAAGATGCTGTCCCGGGTATGACGGTCTCGGCGAAGCAGCAGGCGCTCGTGGCCGTGAACGTACCGGAAACAGTGGTCGCTGGGGCCTACCACTCCCTGGCGTTGCGCAGGACAGGGCAGGTGATGGGATGGGGCCAGAACCAGTACGGACAGCTCGGGCTGGGAAGTGGTGGGGCCTCCGTCGTCGCCACTCCCACGCTGGTGGCGGGGCTCCCCGCAGTGAAGGCTGTCGCTGCTGGTATCGGTCACTCACTCGCCCTGGACCTGGACGGCCAAGTGTGGGCCTGGGGTCAGAACGCCTCCGGACAAATGGGCATGGGCAGCGCCGGTGGCACCGTGACGGTTCCCACGCAGGTTGCGGGGCTCACGGGCATTCAGAGCATCGCGGCCGGTGGCAACTACTCCCTGGCTCTGGATGCGGCTGGTCAGGTATGGGCCTGGGGTCAGAATACCGCTGGACAGGTGGGAACGGGTGCCTCCAGTGCTTTGGTGCCCTCGCCCGTGAGAGTGGCTGGGCTTCCGACCATCCGCGCTATCGCCGCTGGTTTGAACCACGTGCTGGCATTGGACACGGATGGTGGGGTCTGGGCCTGGGGGCAGAACACCTTCGGCCAGGCGGGGACGGGTGCGACCAGCGCCGCCGTGTTGGTTCCCACGCGAGTGGCGAGTCTGCCTCGCGCCAAGGCCATCGCCGCGGGAGCGGGTCACTCGCTGGTGATTGATGCGCAGTTCGGCGAGGTGTGGGCGTGGGGCCAGAATAACTTCGGGCAGACCGGCAGTGGCACCATCAGCACGATGCCCACGCTGGTACCTACCCGGGTGAGTGGTGTGTCCGCCGCCACCTCCATCGTCGCGGGCCATTACTTCTCCATGGCCATCCTGGGGAACAATTCCGTGAAGGCCTGGGGACAAAACACCTACGGTCAGCTCGGCAATGGCACGACGGAGAACAGCGCCGTGTCCGTGGACGTGGCGGGTCTGGGTGATGCGAAGGCGATTGCCTCCGGTGCCCAGCACGTGTTGGTGATGCGCCCGGGTTGTCCGGTGTGGGCCTGGGGCAACAATGGCCAGGGCCAACTCGGCAATGGCACCACCTCCAGCAGCGGGACGATGGTGCAGAGCCTGGTCTTCAATACCTTCTACTTCGATGGAGATGGAGACGGTTTCGGTGACGAGTACGTGACCGAGCTTGCATGTACCCCGTCGACTGGCTTCGTGGCGCAGGTGGACTGCGATGACTACTCGCCGGATACCCATCCTGGGGCGATGGAGGTGTGCAATGGCGTGGACGATAACTGCGACGGGGTTGTGGATGACGGCAACCCGGGTGGCAACCTGGCCTGCTCGACAGGCTTGAAGGGTGTGTGCGCCCCAGGCACGACCGCCTGCTCCAATGGCCACGTGCTCTGTGTTCAGAACCAGCTGGCATCTCCCGAGCGGTGCGACGGGTTGGACAATGACTGCGATGGGGAGAGCGACGAAGACAATCCGGGAGGCCTGCAGGCCTGCTCGATGGGGAAGTCGGGTGTTTGCGACGCTGGCGTGACCTACTGCTCCAGCGGCACCCTCCACTGCGTGCAGACGGTGGCCGCCTCCAGTGAGGTCTGTGACGGGCTGGACAACGATTGCAACGGTCAGGTGGACGAAGGCCTGCCCACGCAGACGTGGTACCGCGACGCGGACGGCGATGGCTATGGAAACCCGAGCGACCCGAGACAGAACTGTCGGCAACCTGCGGGCTACGTCGCGAACGCCCTGGACTGCAACGACGGGAATGCGGCCATCAGGCCCGGGGCGGTGGAGGTGTGTGATCTCGTGGACAACGATTGCGATGCCCAGGTGGATGAGGGCGTGAAGACGACGTTCTACCGGGATGCGGATGCGGATACTTACGGAGTGACGACGTCGACGACGCAGGCCTGCTCGAAGCCCGCTGGCTATACCACGCGCGGAGGTGACTGCAACGACTCCAATTCGAGCATCCATCCTGGAGCCACCGAGGTGTGCGATGGGAAGGACAACGATTGTGACGGTAACGTCGATGAAGGCGTGAAGAAGACGTTCTACCGGGATGCGGATGGGGATACCTACGGGGTCACTGGGACGACGACGCTGGCGTGCTCGAAACCCACTGGGTATGCCACGCGTGGAGGCGATTGCAACGATTCCTATGCTGCCATCCATCCAGGGGCCCCTGAGTCGTGCGGTTATATCGACTATAACTGTGATGGAGATGTTCATCGGTGCCCAGATCCTGATAATGGTCACTGAGCGGCTTTTGAGCGCCCCTTGCTACCATCGGGGGGCGCCAATTCCTGCTCCGACAGCTTGTGCCTGAGCGGCTGCTGGGGTGACAGCACCTCCTGTGACTGCTAACCCCAGACCCAAAGAAGCTCAGTACCTCTGTGACTCGCGCGTGGGGGGGTGATTTCAGCCCCCCACCAGCGGTTCCTGGAGCTGCTGCCCGAGAATGCCCGGGTACTCGCTTTGGCCCACGAGCGGCACCTTGTCGAGGCGGAGGGCTAACGGCGCTGGCCCGCCGCACGTACGAGATGGGCACTGAGCTCGGTGACGTAGGTGTCGTCGAGGGGGGCGTACCCCACGAGCTCACCTTCAGCTGCCCGAGCGGCCGCCGCGGCTGGCTGCGGCGCAGGGGCCAGCGCAGCAGGCGCTCTGGGAGTAACTCTCGGCTGAGGGTCGCACCCTCTCGAGCAGCTCGCGGCAACCGGTCGCCCGCGCAAGGCAGTGGTGCGCCTGGAGCGCGACGTGCAGGCCTCCTTGGGAGGCCTCCTTCACCGTCCAGGGCATGTCGCAAGGCCCTCCTGGCCCACCACCTACCCCGGCCCTCGTCCGCAACAGGACTCCCATCCGGCCTATACTCAACCCTTTCACTCATGAACGTGGGAGACTGGGAAGTCCATTCGGGGGGAGAGCCATGACTGCAACCACCATTCAGTGCCACTGCGGTGCTGTCAGGATCGAGCTCACGGGAGAGCCCCTGGCACAGGGCTACTGTCACTGTGACGACTGCCAGGCAGCGCATGTGGCCGCCTACGTGCCGTTCGCGATGTACCGGATCCCTCAGACCCGGATCGTCTCGGGCTCGCCGGGCCAGTGGAAGCGCAAGACGACGCCGCGCTTCACCTGCCGGGACTGTGGCACGCGCCTCTTCGCGGAGCCGCTGGGCCTGGGGATTCGGGGCGTCAGTGCGCTCCTGCTGCCTCAGGGCATGTTCAAGCCCGCGTTCCACATGCAGTGCCAGTACGCACTGCTGCCCATCCAGGACGAGCTTCCCCACTACTAAGGAGTTCCCGGCCGCGTTCGGCGGCTCCGACGAGCAGATGCCCTGGTAGGGGCTCTTCGCTCAGGGAGCCTGCTCGGGGGCGGCGGCTGGCCCCAGCGCGAGGGCCACATAAGGCCGCGTGGTGGTGTGCCCCTCCTGCAACGCGAAGCGGGCGCATGTAACGGCGGTGCACTTGGTGGAGCGCGTGCTGCCGCGCGTGCCCTACCGGCAGTGGACGCTGTCCTTTCCCCACCGGGTGCGGTGGGTACTGCTGAAGGAGGCGGGACTGCTCTCGGACGTCCTCACTCTCTTCCTGCGCGCGGTTTTCGCATTGCAGCGGCGGAGGGCAAGGCGGCGAGCCGGGCCTGTGAAGAGGCGGTGCAGCCCCTGTGGGCCCCACCGAAAGCCATCAGGTACGCCAGCACCTGGCACCTGCCTCCACACCTCACGCGCGCGAACACGTCCAGCGCGTTTGTCCTGCACAGCAGTCCTGGAGTCCTGCTTTCTCCACGCCATCGAGGTCGCCCTTGAGCAGGGGGCCGGCCTCTGACAGGGCCTCCAGGCAGGCCACCCCGTCACATCCAGGGGAGAGCGCTCTATCTTTCAAGGAGGAGACCGGCTCGGGGCGTGGCCCGGCCGGAAGAGGGGATCGCGGCGATGAGCAAGGAAGTCTCCAGGGCGGACGAGCACGATGGGTTACCCACGAGCCTGGGCCTGTCCTTCTTCGGGGAAGGAGAGTCGGAGGACTCGTTCCTGAAGGAGGTGCTCCAGGTGGAGCGTGCCCCTCGGCTACCCGTCCCCGGGGAGCGGCTCGGAGGCTCGGACGGTCGCCGGTACACCGTGCTCGGCTGGATGGGCGGGGGCGGGATGGGGCAGGTCTTCCGCGCGCGGGACGAGGTGCTGGGCCGCGAGGTGGCGCTCAAGTTCCTCGTGGCCCGTCAGGGACTCGAAGGCGCCGTCCTGAGCGAGGCGCGGGCGGTGGCTCTGCTGAACCACGAGAACATCGTCCGCATCTTCGACGTGGCCGAGTGGCGGGGCACTCCCGGAGGGCGGGGCATCCCCTTCCTGGTAATGGAGTGCCTGGAGGGTGAGTCGCTCGCCGCGTTGCTGAAGCGGGAGTCACTGCAGGTCGAGCGCGCGTTGGAGATTCTGGATGGCATCGCCGCGGGCCTGTCGCACGCGCACGAGCGCCACCTGGTACACAGGGATCTCAAGCCCGCCAATGTCTTCCTCACCCGACAGGGGACGGTGAAGCTGCTGGACTTCGGCCTGTCACACCTCACCCCGTCCTGCGTGGCCCGGAGACTGGAGCTGGCCATGGCGGGGACGCCGGCCTACATGGCGCCGGAGCAGTGGCGGGGCGAGCCCCAGGACGCGCGCACCGACATCTGGGCGGTCGGAGTCATGCTCCACGAGATGCTCACCGGCAGGTTGCCCCATCCGAGCGCCACCCTTGAGGAGCTGCGCGCATGGGTCACCTCCGACGAGCCCGTACCCCCGGTGCGCGCGCGCCGGCCCGAGGTGCCCCAGGAGGTGGAGGCGCTGCTGTCCACCGCGCTGGCCAGGGACCCGGTCCGGCGCTTCCGCACGGCGCTGGAGCTGCGCGCGGAACTGCACGAGCTGAGGGCACGGCTCCGGCCTGGACGCGAAACCCCCCGGACCTCCCAGCGCCACCAGTTGACGCTGATGGTGTTCCTGCTCACGGGGCTCACCGAGGGCGCCTCGTCGCTCGACGCGGAGGACGTGGACGAGGTGGCGCTGGCCTTCCACGAGAAGAGCGCGGAGATCATCGGACAGCATGGGGGCCTCGTGGCTCTGTCCATGGGAGGTGAGGTGCTCGCGTGCTTCGGCTGTCCCCAGAGGCGAGAGGCTGACGCGGAGCGCGCGGTACGTGCGGGGCTCCAGCTCACCCGGGAGCTGCGGGACACCCTCCAACGCAAGCTGCCGCACCTGCCCCTCTCCGGCCTCTCCGTGCGAGGGGGTATCCACACCGAGTGGGTCACCGTGCGAGTGCCGGAGATGGGCTCGCCAGGCGGCGGAAGGCTGGCCATCCAGGGCGACGCCCCGAGGGTGGCCGAGTGGCTCGCGCGACAGGCCGGGCCCGGGGACGTGTTCCTCGGGGAGACGACGTGGAAGCTCGTGCGCGGGGCCTTCCTCACCGAGTCGTTCGGGCTCCGCGTTTTCGAGGGGCTCTCGGGGAGCCTGAGCCTGGAGGCCCACCGCGTGCGGGGCGAACGGAGGATGACCTCCCGGTTCGACCAGTCCCTCGTGACGGGGCGCCTCTTGCCGCTGGTGGGGCGGGAGCCCGAGCTGGCGCGGCTCCTGGATCTCTGGGAGCGGGCGTGGCGCGGGCAGGGTTCCTTCGTCCTGGTGAGCGGCGAGGCGGGGATCGGCAAGTCGCGCCTCATCGAGGAGCTGTGCGAGCGCGTGGCTCCGGAGTCGGCACTGCTGCTGCGCGTGCAGTGTTGGTTCCGATTCAGCACCCATGCCTTGCACCCGGCCAGCGCGATCCTCCAGGAGGTGGTCCGTTTCAGCCCGGAAGAGTCTCCGCCCCAGCGCCTGCGGAAGTTGGAGGCGCGGCTCCGGGAGATGGGGTTGTCCACGGAGGACACGCATCTGATGGGCCAGTTCCTGTCCCTGCCCATGCCCGAGGATTCTCCGGTGCAACAGCTCACGCCCGAGCGGCGCAAGCAGCGCATCTTCGAGGCGCTGGCGCGCATCCTCCTGCAAAGGAACTGTAGTGAGGCGCCAGTGTTGCTGGTCGTGGAGGACCTGCACTGGGCCGACTCCAACCAACTGGAGTTCCTCGGCTTCTTCCTGGAGTGCATCGAGCAGGGGCGGATCCTCGTCATTTTGAGCACCCGCCCGGAGCTGCGGCCGGACTGGCCTCGGCGGCCCTGGTTCCACCCGCTCACGTTGGAGCGGCTGCGGGCTGGACTTGCCGCGACCCTGGTGAAGGAGGCGGCCCGGGGCCACGCGCTGTCGGAGGAGACAGTCCAACGGCTGGTGAGTAGGACGGACGGTATTCCCCTCTTCATCGAGGAGATGACGCGCATGGTGCTGGAGGGCGGGGCGGAGGACTCCATCCCGGTCACCCTGCACGAGCTGTTGCTGGCGAGGCTGGACCTGTTGCCCTTGCGCCAGCGGGCACTGGCCCAGCTTTGCGCGGTGGTGGGGCGCAACTTCCCGAGGGCGCTGATCGCCGCGCTGATGGACCTGGAGGATGCCGTGCTGGAGCGCGAGTTGGCCGGGCTGGTGGCGGCGGGTCTGCTCCAGGAGGAGGCGGGAGCGGATGGTGCGGAGCCCGGGTTCCGGTTCCGGCACGCGCTCATCCAGGACGCGGCCTATCAGTCTCTGTCCCGGAGCACGCGGAGGCAGCACCACCAACGCATCGCGCGAATCCTGGAGGAACGCTTTGCCCACCTGGTGACGATGAAGCCGGAGATGCTCGCGCACCACTACACGGAAGCGGGGGATGTCGAGCCAGCCGTCCACAACTGGTTGCGGGCCGGGCTGCTCGCCAACCAGCGCTGGGCCATTCAGGAGGCGGTGAATCATCTCACGCTGGCGCTGAAGCTGCTGCCTGGACTGTCCGGGGAACGGCAGCGCCTCCATGCGGAGCTTCGGATATTGAGTGCCCTGAGCCTGCCCATGGCCCACCTGCATGGCTACGGCTCGCCCCGGTTGGCGCAAATGCTCTCCCGGCTCCGCGAGCTCTTCCTCGAAGTGGGCGATGCATTGCCACAAACGGACCTGTGGTGCTGGGGAATCTTCGCCTACTCCTATGCGCGGTTGGATTTTCCCTTGACGTTGAGCCTGGTGGAGCGGCTCATGGATCAGGGAGCGCGTCATCACAATCAGGAACTGCTCTCCGTGGGGCACCGGCAGATGGCCAACGTCCTTTTGCTCACGGGGCGGCTCCAGGGGGCCATGGAGCGGATTGATCGCGCCATGACGTGCGCGCGGCTCCATCTGAGGTCGCACCGGCGGCTCGCCACTCCGCAGTGGACCGATCCAGAGGCAACGGCGCTGGGCCTCGCCAGCATCATCTACACGGTGGCGGGCCGTATCGAGGAAGCACAGGCTTTCGGCCGGAGCGCTCTCAAGTTGGCGGGGCGTATCCATCACGTCGACACCACGGCCTATGCGCTGACATACACCGCCATTGCCTGTCAGCTCCGCCGCGAGCCGGGTGAGGTCCTGCGGTGGGCGGACCAGGCGCTCGCGCTCGCTTGCGAGAACAGCTACTGGCTCTGGCGCTCGTGGTCCACGCTGGTCCGGGGTTGGGCGCTGTCGGAGTTAGGCCATCCCCGCGAGGGCCTCGCCATCGTGGAGCAGGAAATCTGGAGCCGCAGGGAGCGGGGCATCCTGGTCGGGGTGCCGCACTACTACGGCATGCTCGCGGAGATCCATCTGAAGCTGGGTTACCTCGGGGAGGGGCTGGACGCGACGCGCAAGGCGCTGGCGGAGCTGAAGGCCACGGGCGAGTGCGCCTACGAGTCCGAGCTGCACCGCCTGTATGGGGAACTGCTGCGGGCGGGCGAGAGGGAGTGCGAGGCGATGCCTCACTTCCTCCGTGCCATCGCGGTGGCCCGCCACCAGGGGGCCAGGCTCTTCGAGTTGCGCGCGACGGTGGACCTGGGCCGCTTGCCGCGGGCGCTCCTGCGAGCACTCCAGGTCGGCGGACCGGGACTGGCGTCCCAGCTACCCTCTGCCGAACCTTGAGCCTGGAGGGCTTCGCTTCAGCACGTTCCACGAATGCGCACCGCATGGGAAATCCGGGAGGAGCTCGAAGCGCGCTTCGTGCAGCGGGTGGCCCGGCTGGCCGTGCCCGTGCTCGCCGATTGGTGCGGGGTGGACGTGCTGGATGAGAGGGGGCAGACGCACCGGCTCGTCGTCGTCCACCGGGAACCGGAGAAGGCTCCGCGGCGAAGGGGTCGGTGGTTGGGTGCTGAGGGTCGCACCCTCTGGAGCAGCTCGAGTCAACCGGTCGCGCGAGGTGGACGCCTCGTTCGTGGCGGGCCACGGGCAGCTGCGCCTGGTAGCCCAGGACGGCGGCACGGCGGCGGGCAAGGCCCCCGTTCCGCCCACTGGTACGGGCGCCTGAGCCTCACGGTAAAACCCGGGATGTAATGAAGCCCCGCGCACGCACAGTGCCGCGGGGCTTTCTATTTCCGCCCTGCAACTGGGTATCATCTGCCCAATGCGTGCTCTCCTGATCGGCTCCGGCACACGTGGTGACTTCCAGCCGATGCTCGCGCTCGCGGTGGCGATGCGGCGGGCCGGCCACGAGGTGACGCTGCTCGGCTCGCCCGTCTTTCAGCGGGAGGCCGAGGCCTTCGGAATCCCCTTCGGGCCGTGCGGCCGTGACGTGCAGGCGCTCCTCGACGAGACCCGCAAGCAGACGCGCAGCCCGCTCGGCTTCATCAAGACGCTCAATTCGATCATCTCCAGCGAGTTCGAGCTGCAGGTGGCCTACATCGAGCCGCGAGTCCGGGAGGTGGACCTGGTAGTCGGCGGAGGCGCGACGATGGCGGCGCACCTGCTCGCGGACGCGGCGCGAGTGCCGTACCGCTACATCGGGTACACGCCCCAGATCCTCCCTTCCTCGTACCACCCGATGATGTTCGTGCCGCTCACCCGGCCACCGCGCTGGCTGAACCGGTTCCTCTGGCGGACCTCGAAGGGGTTCTACAACCGCCTGCTCGAGAAGCAGTACAACGCCCATCGGACGCGGCTCGGCCTCCCGCGCGACGAGGACAGCTTCAGCGCCATCTTCCCCCACGAGAAGACACTCCTCGCCTGCGATCCGGAGCTCGTGCCCGCCCCGCCCGACCTCGCCCACGTGCCCCAGGTGGGCTCCTTCGCGCTGAGTGACGACCGGCCTCTCCCGCCTGACGTCGAGGCCTTCCTGCGTGCCGGGCCGCCGCCCATCTACGTGGGCTTCGGGAGCATGCCGGACGACGACCCTCAGCGGACCACCCGGCGGCTCCGCGAGGCCGCGCGGAAGGCCGGTGTCCGGCTCCTCCTGTCCTCGGGGTGGTCGGGCCTCGGGAGCGGCGAGGACCTCGATTCCTCCGTGCACGTGATGGGCCCCGTGTCGCATGGGCTGCTCTTCCCACGCCTCGCGGGTTCGGTGCACCACGGAGGCGCCGGAACCACCGCGGCGTCGGCGCGAGCCGGCATTCCCCAACTTCTGGTGCCTCACGCGTTCGATCAGTTCATGTTCTCCCGGCACGTCCACCAGCGCGGCCTCGGCCCGAAGCCCATCTCGAAGACCTCGCTGACGGTGGAGAGACTCGCCGAGGGCCTCCGTGCGCTCGCCAGCGACGGGCCCATGCGGGAGCGGGCCAGGACCATCGGGGAGAGCATCCGGAGCCGGGACCCACTTCGAGCCGCCGTTTCCTGGCTCGAAGGCGCCATCGCCGGACAGGACAGGTCAATGGCCCGTACCGGCTGACGTGCAGCGTCTCCGCATCCAGACCCGTTATGGCCAGACGGCGGATGACGCGAGTCACGCTGCCGAATGCTCCACATTCAACGTGTGCGACGACTTCAGGAAATTCACGGCACACATCCCGTGCAGTGCGCCCAATCACATCTGCGTGGGTGCTGATACCAGCGGCGATGGCAGTGGTGCTTGCTACCCCGCCTGCGACTTCAGCCGTTATCCGACCACGGGGTGCGGTATTACTGGCAGCAGTTGCTGCGACGGCGTCTATTGCAGTGGCTCCTGCTTCTAATTCCCGTCGGGGAAGTCTGAAAAGGGAACGTCCTGGCCCCCGTCCCGACACCGAATTGGCCAGTCTGGGTGGCGCGGCCGGAGCGGTGGTCAGTTCTGGCTCTGCCGGAGCCTCACGGTGCCCGAGTTCTCGAAGGATTGCCTTTGGAAGTGGTTTGCAATGGAGCGAGGGGGCCGCCAAGCCGTTGTATATCGGGAGGATGGATGGCCTCCGGGCCCTCGAACGCTTGCCCAGCAACTTGCCCATGAGAGCGCTGAGCTCATGTTATGAGGCTCGCCCCCGCCGAGGTGTGTCAAGCCCTGGCGACAACCCATTTCCCGAGAACAGAATGAAGGACACCCGGAGTCGGCTCAGCAAGAAGTTCTACTCAAGCCTGTTGACTGCCCTTTTCCTGGGATGCTCGGGTTCAGAAGCTCCCTCCGCTGTGGAAACTCTGGCCACGAGTAGGGAGGCGGCCACGGCGGTGCGTTTGGGCATGACGTGGACTGTCCTGGGTCAACAAAACGGATATGTTCACGTGGGCGGTGATTCGCAGAGTGGCCCGTATTCGGGTGATACCGCTGTCACTCAGTTCCAGCCCATTCTCTGTGTGCAGGTGGACAACCGAGCCGCTCCGGGGGGAATTGCGTTCGACTTTTATAATGGATGGCTGCGCGGAGAGGTCCGTGCGACACCTCCCGTCCCGGGAATGCTGCTCTCGTCCCAGGCACAGGCGGACACCATGTGCGCCGACAACTTCGGTTCCGGCTGGCGCATGGCCGAGTTTCACGATGGCCGCTATCGCAGCGACTTCTCGGCTGGTGGTGGCTGGTCTTTCTGGGGCGCGGGCCAACTGCCCGCCGGGACGCGGTTCTGGGTCGCCATCAAGGATCAGCCAGCCAATCCCTGGAACTCCGCAGGGGACATGCCCACCACCGTGAAGTTCATTCCTTCGGAGGCTCCGGTCCCCGGGCAGTTCATCGTGATGTTCAGCGAAAGCACCCCGTCGGATCAGATCACGTCTCTGGCCAACAACCTCATTTCTGCCTATGGCGGAAGCATCATTGATGTGCTTCCGGCGGCGCAGATGTTCACTTTCTCGGGGTCGGATGCACAGGCTCGGGCCATGAGCCAGGATTCGCGGGTTGAGTCCGTGGAGCAGGATTCCTACGGCCAGGAGTACACATCCTGGAATCAGGACCGCGTGGATCAGCGCAACCTGCCCCTGGATGGCCGATTCACCCCAAGCAACAACGGCTCGGGGGTCAACATCTACATCCTCGACACGGGCTTCCGCCGCACGCACCAGGAGTTTGGCGGCCGCGCCTCGCAGGCGGTGGATTTCATTCGATTCCTCGGCCAGCGGGATGATTGCAATGGCCATGGCACTGCGGTGGGCAGCTTGGCGGGTGGAGCGACCCTGGGCGTGGCTCCTGGCGCGAACCTCATCTCCGTGCGGATCGCTGGCTGCGGGGGAAATGCCTATAACCCGGCCATTTCCGTGTTCAGTTCGACCATCGTGGCTGGCCTGAACTGGGTAGCGATGTTTCATACCAAACCCGCCGTCGCAAACGTCAGCTACGGCTTTCCACCCGGTTTCTGGCGCCGCTGGTTCAATTCGGCCACTCCGATGGATCGCGCCGCGCGTACGGCGGTGCGGGCGGGCGTCACGGTCATCGCCGCGGCAGGAAATGAGGGGAGGAACGCGGATCGCTCGAGCCCTGCCCGGGATGGCTCCGTCATCTCCGTCAGCGCAACGGACTTGAATGATCAGCGTGCGTCGTTCGCCAACTACGGCAAGGTTGATCTCTTCGCGCCTGGAGTGAGCGTCCAGATCGCGTCGCTGGCCAGCGACACGCAGACCACTACGGGAAGTGGGACTTCATACGCCGCCCCAATGGTGGCGGGGGCCACTGCCGTCTACCTCCATGACCATCCCACCGCCAGCCCCCAGGAGGTGCGCAACTCGCTCCAGAACGGTGCCACGCCCAACGTGGTGGGTAATGCAGGCTCGGGCTCCGCCAACCGGTTGCTGTATGTGAGCTCGGTAATGCCCGCCACCCATGCGGGGATGACCTGGGTATCTCGTCAGCAGCGCACGGACGGTGTGGTCTTGGTGGGCAATGACAGCCAGACCAATGCTTACAATGGTGATACGCCAGCGACCACGGCGCTGCCGATGCTTTGCCTGCTCGTCGACAACAGCCCCGTTCCCACTGGAATCACCCCCAGCTTCAATCCTGGCTGGGCGCGCGGCCAAGTCCGGACGACTCCTCCCATTCGAGGAACGGAGCTCGTCAGTCGTGCCGCGGCTGACAGCATCTGCGCCGCGAACTTCGGGACGGGCTGGCGAATGGCCGAGTTCCACGATGGCCGGTATGGCGCGGCTCTCTCCTCGTCCGGTGGTTGGAGTTACTGGGCCAGGGGCACCATCCCCGTGGGCACGCGCCTCTGGGTGGCCATCAATGATCAGACGGCCAATCCCTGGGGCCGGTAGTCATTTCTGAAATGACGCAGTCGGCCCGCCAACGCCTGGACCAGGTGCTACGTCTGGAGGGGGTGGGCCCATGACCCTGGCGGTTGCACTGCTTGATGAACCCCTTCCATGGGGAAGGGGTCGCGCAAGGCGGTGGGTAACCTCTCTCCGGCGTCAGGGTGGCCGAGAAGCCTTGGAGCGCGTGGGTATACGTGCGCCGTACCTGGGCGCCGTATGCCACGGGTCCACGGCCACCGCGGTAGGCACCGCGACTACCAGGTGACCGGCAGCTCGTACGCGCCGAGCAGGTTGTCATTCTGCCTGAAGGGGATGTCCTCGACGGGCACGGCCACCCGCAGGGTGGGGACACGCTGGTACAGCGTGTGGAACACGACCTCGAGCTCGACGAGTGCGAGCGAACGTCCCGTGCACGTATGAATCCCGTGGCCGAGGGCGAGGTTGCGTTGCGGTGTGCGGTGGATGTCCAGGCGGTCCGGGTCAGGGAATGCCGTCTCATCGCGGTTGGCCGAATCCGGCTGGATGAGGACGCCTTCTCCGGTGCGGATGAGCTGGCCGCCAATGGTGACGTCCTCCGTGGCGACTCGCTGCCGACCGTTGTGTGAGACGGTGGCGTAACGCAGGAGTTCCTGCACGGCCGCGGAGAGCTGGCGGGGATCATCTGCTATCACACGGAGCTCGCTGATCTGGTCTGGGTTGAGCGACAGCGCCAACACGCCCATGCAGATCATATACGCGGTGGGCCCATGCCCGGCGTGGAACAGCATCTGGAACATGGCGGCTGCGTCCTGTTTGCTCAGCGCTCCCGTCAACACGTTCTTGGCCACGACGCGGCCGACGAGCGTGTCGCGGGGGTTGCGCACGTTCGCTTCCACCAGGCGGTGGAAGTAGCCTTCCATCTCGTCCAATGTCTGTCCGACCGTCTCCTTCGACGAGGCGCGGGAGCCGATCGTGCGGCTGAGGCCGTGCAGATACATGGAGTCGTCGGAGGGTACGCCAAGCAGGTCGCAGATGACGCGAATGGCCATGGGGAGAGCGAAGGCCGCCATCAGGTCGGTCGGCCGCGGCCCGGCCAGCATCGGGTCGAGCGTCTCGTCGACGATGCGCTGGATCTGCGGTCGCAGGGCCTCCATCTGCCGCGCGGAGAACTCCTGCACGAGCATGGCCCGCTGGGCCCGGTATTCCGGATCGGGGCGAAATGGGAACGACATGATCCGGTCTCGCCGGGCAACCGATGAGGGCGACGTGTGAGGGATTCCCGGCAACCCGAAGTCCATGCTCAGCGTCGGGTCGCCGAGAGCCGCGAATGCGTCGTCGTAGCGGGTGATCAACCATGGCGTGCTGCCGTCCCACACCTGAACGCGAGTCACTGGGGCCTCCCGCCTGAGCCGCTTGTACTCAGCCGGAGGATCCAGCGGGCACCGCCAGTTCTTGGGCATTGGATAGGAATCGGTCATCGTGACTCTCCTGATTGCTCGAGTAGGGCGGCGGCTCCGGCCGCCGTCGGGGTGGCGTAAAGGTCGCGCAGTCCGATGTGACGGCCGAGCTCGGCGCGTATCCGGACCGCGATGTCGACCAACTGTAGGGAATGGCCGCCGAGGCGGAAGAAGTCGTCGTATGGACCGACGGCCTCGATACCCAGCACGTCGGCGAAGATCCGGGCGAGGGCCTTTTCGGTCGCGGAGCGCGTGGGCAGCAAGCGAGACACCGGCACACCGGGCGCGGCGGTGCGCAGGACCTCCTCGTAGGCCGACAGCAGGCCGTCGATGAATCCGATGTCGAACATGCTCTCATCGAACTCGGCCCAGACGACGCTCGCGCCGTCGGGGGTCTCCTCGACGCGAAGGGTGAGCTCGAACTTGGCGATGGCGAAGTCCAGCAGGTGTTCGGTCACCGAGCAACCGTGCAGCTCCAGCACACCCGCCGTGCGCGCCGGGTGGTAGGCGAAGTTGACCTGCACGATGGGCGATCGGGTGGGATCTCTTGGTGGGGCGAGCTCGGCGACGAGCTGCTCGAAGGGCAGATCCTTGTGAGCGTAGGCGGCGGCCGTGGCCTCGGCCACCCTCACGAGCAGCTCACGGAAGTTGGGGTCGCCGCTCAGATCGACCCGCAGCACGACGGTGTTGACGAAGAACCCAAGCACGCGCTCGATCTCGGGTTGATCGCGGTTGGCCACGGCCAGACCCAGCAGCACCTGTTGCCTGCTCGCGCGGTGCCCGAGCACGACTCCGCATGCGGCGGCCAGAACCGTGAACACGGTCTGATGCTCGGCGCTCGCGAACGCGTGCACCGCCGCGGCGACCTCGGCGGGTAGAACGCGATGCATGCGCCGTCCCCGCCCCAGTGCGCGGCGGGGCGGGACAAGGTCCAGCGACAGAGGGAGTCCGGACAGTCGCTGACACCACCAGCGCGACAGCTCCGCGCGCCGCGGGTCGGTGAGCTGCTCCCGTTGCCACGCCGCCCAGTCCACGTACTGCACGGGGAGCTCAGGCAACCTAGCGGGCGCACCGAGGACTGCTGCCCGGTAGGCGGTGGACAGCTCCTCGAAGAAGACCTGAAGCGAACATCCATCGGCCGCCAGGAGATGCGCCGAGAAGACAAGGAAGTGCGTCTCCGGAGCCAGCCGCAGCAAGGTGAGCCGCAGCAGCGGCCCGTGCTCGATGTCGAACGGCTGGGACAAGACGGCTTCCGCGTGCCGCAGCGCCTCGGCTTCGCTCGCCACGTCGATCACGCGAACGTGTCCGCGTCCGTCCGTCAACACGTGCTGGTGTGTACCGAGCGGGAAGACGGTCCGCAGCGGTTCGTGCCGGGCCACCAGCATGTCCACCGCTGCATGCACAGCGGTGGTGTCCAGCGGTCCCGTCACCCGGAGGCAGCGGGTCGAGCTGTGGGCGAATCCCGTGGGATCGAGCCAATGGAGGAAGCACAGCCGCTGCTGGGCGAAGGACATCGGGAACACGGTCGTCATGTGCGGGGCAGTCTGCCGATGGTGGGCCGTGCGGACGGCAGCGTGGTGAGCACGTCGGCGAGCTGCGCGATGGTCGGGCCCGAGAAGATCGTGGCGAGACCGACCTCCCGGCCGGTCATCTTGCTCAGCCGCGAGGCGACTCTCATGGCCAGCAATGAATGCATGCCCAGCGCGAACAGGCTGTCATGGACACCAACCCGGTCCACCCTCAGCAGCTCCGCGACGATCTCGGCGATCCGGGCCTCGGCCTCGTTCCTCGGTGCCGTGAACGGCACGTTCACGTCCCCTTGCGGCTTTGGCAGGCGGGTCCGGTCGAGCTTGCCGTTGGTGGTCAACGGCCACGCGTCGAGGACCATGACGACACCGGGCACGAGATGTCCGGGCAACCTGCGCGCCATCTCCTCTCGCACGGCCTGGCCAGACACCGCTGCTCCCGGTGTGGCCAGGACGTAGCCGACGAGCTGCGGGTCGCCACCCGTCCGGGTGATGACGGCGGCGGCGTCGGTTACTCCAGGATAGGCGGCCAGTCCGGCCCGCACCTCGGCCAGCTCCACCCGGAAGCCGCGGATCTTCACCTGATCATCGCGGCGGCCCAGGAACTCAATCACCCCGCCTGGGAGCCACCGGCCCAGGTCTCCGCTGCGGTACATCCGTTCGCCTGGAAGCGACCCGAACGGGTTCGCCACGAACCGCTCGGACGTGAGCTCCGGCATGCCAAGGTATCCACGCGCGACGACGGGTCCGCCGATGCAGATCTCCCCGACCACGCCCGGCGGCACCACCTGCAGGTGCTCGTCGAGCACGACGAGTTGGGAGTTGGGCAGTGCGCGACCGATCGGCACACTGGCTCCCTCGATGTCGTGCCAGTCGGCGAGCCACTGACCGCTGACCACGAGGGTCGTCTCGGTCGGGCCGTAGGCGTTCACCACCCGCGCGACGCTCCTGCGCCGCAGCGCACGGAACGCGTCCGCGGAGACGACATCACCCCCGAGTATGACCTGGTCCAGGTGGTCGAACACCTCCGGGACTTCCGCCACCAGGGGGTGGAACACCGCGGGCGTGAACACGGCATGGGTGATCTCATTGCCGGTGATGCACCGCGCCAGTTCGTGCACATCCCAGCCGGACCGCAGGAAGTGGATCGCGGCACCGTTTATCAGCGCCCCCCAGATCTCCAGCACCGACATGTCGAAGGCGGCCGACGTGATGGCCAGTATCGTCTTGCCCGGCACCAGGTTGAACTCTTCCGCCCCATGCAGACGGGCCACGACCGAGCGATGCTCGACCTGGACTCCCTTGGGCCCGCCGGTCGACCCGGACGTGTAGATGACGTATGCGCGGTCGGTAGGCGCTCCCGAGGGCAGCGGGAGACCCGGCGTGTCGGGGATGTTGTCCAGCACCACGATCGGAAGGCCCGGGACCCGCTCGGCCAGCCCCGCCGTCGTGACCACGGCTCGTGCCCCGGCGTCCCGAACGATCCTCTCCAGGTGGGACGGCGGATGGACAGGCTCCAGCGGGAGGTAGGCCGCACCGGACTTGAGCACCCCCAGTTGTGCCACGGCCAGCTCAGCCGAACGGGGGGCGCACACCGCCACGACGTCCCCACGGCCGATCCCCATCCCGCGAAGATGACGTGCCAGCCGTCCCGCCAGACGCGTGAGCTCGCGGTAGGACATGGGCGAGTCGCCTGACGCCACAGCGGTTGCGTCCGGTGTGCGTTCGGCCCAGTGCTCGACGAGGTCGGGCAACCATTCTCCCGGTGCATCACGCCTGGGCCCCGTGGCGACGAGCGCCCTTCGCTCCGCGTCATCCAGCAGGGACAGTCTCGACACCGGGGTGTCCGGAGCGGCGGTGATGGCGTGCAGCAGCCGCTGGTACGCCGACAGCATTCCGGTGATGAAGAACTCCTCGAAGAGGTCGGAGTCGAACTCCCAGGCGAGCAGGATGCCGCTCAGGGACGAGCGCGGACTGGGACGCACGGGGCCGTCGGACTGGGGGATGTGCACGATGTCCCCGGTCAGCCTGCTGATATGCCCCGGCTTGGCGTAGCGGGGAACCGCCACGACGCCCAGCTCGAACTTGGCCGAGCCGTTGCTGAGTCCTTCGACGATGGTGACGTCGAGCGGGGCCCCACCGAGCGTGCCCTGCGGTGCGTCGTGGAAGTTGAACATGGTCTGGATCAACGGGTTGAGCCCGCCGTAGTGCTTCGCGGGCGACTCCGCGAAGATCATCTCGTACGGCAGTTCCTGGTTGTCATAGACCTCCAGGGTGGTCCGCCGCATCCGCGCGAGGAATTCCTCGAACGTGGGGTCTCCGTGCAAGCGGCCGCGCAGCACGACATTGTTGACGAACATTCCCAACAGGCTCTCGGTGTCCTGCCAACGCCGGTTGGCGACCCCGGAGCCGACGAGGATGTCTCGTGAACCGGTGTATCTGTGCAACAGAACGAAGAACGACGCGAGGAGCGTGGTGAACAGCGAGGTATTGTTCCGGTCGGCCAGCTCCTGCAGGCGGCGTGCGAGCTCGCCGTCGATCTCCATCCGGGGCGCCACTCCGCGGAACTTCCTCGACCCCGCTACCGTGCGGCGGGGGAGCTGGAGCATGGTCTCGGCGCCTTCCAGCTCCTGGCGCCAGAAGCGGCGCTGCGCCGCCGCGGCCCCGGTGCCACACCACTCTCGCTGCCATCGCGCGTAGTCGTAATACTGCACGGGCAGGTCCGGGCGTCGTACCTGGCCGTGGCGCACGAAGTCAGCGTAGCCGTCGAGCAATTCGTGGACGAAGACGTTGAACGACCAGCCGTCATGCACGATGTGGTGTTCGACGTGCACGAAGACGTGCTCGTCCGCGCCGAGCTTGAGCAGCAGCCATCGGAAAGGCCTGCCTTCGGCGAGCGAGAACGGAGCCTCGACCATGTCGCGAACGGCCTCACCGACCAGGAGCTCCTGCTGGGCTTCGCCCGCGCCGCTGAAGTCTCGCAGCGAGACCTCCACCTTCCAGGGCGGCTCCAGCTCACACCGCAGCTCCCCATCCACCTCGGGGAAGCGTGAGCGCAGCACGTCGTGGCGCCGGACGATGTTGGTGAGGCTGGCGTTCAACGCGGTGATGTCCAGGTCGCCCGCCAGCCTGAGCACCGCTTGCGTGTGGTAGGCCCGCGCGTCCGGGTTGAGCTTGTGCATCAGCCACACCCGCTGCTGGGCGTACGACGGAGCGAGCGCGGTGCCTGGCTCGGCCACCCGCGGGCCCGGATCCGCACCGTCGTGCTCATCACCCATCCGCGTCGCGATCTGGGCGACCGTGGGAGTTTGTAGAACGGTACTCAGCTCGAGGTGCGCACCCAGCGTGCTGCGCACCCTCGCGACGAGCTGGGTGGCGAACAGGGAGTGCCCCCCCAGTTCGAACAGGTTGTCGTTCACCCCGACCCGCTCCATCCCGAGCAGCTCCGCCGCGATTTTCGCCAGCGCCTCTTCCGCGGGCGTGTGCGGCGGCTGGTAGTGGGTGTTGTCCGACCGTTGTGGCCGGGGCAGCCTGGCGCGGTCGACCTTGCCGCTCGTGGTCAGCGGCCACGCGTCGACCGGCACGATCACATCCGGTACCAGATAGTCGGGCAGGTGATGGCGGAGCTCGGTGCGTACCTCGTCGACCGACAACACCGTTCCGGAACTCGGTATCACGTAGCCCAGGAGGCGCTCGCCCGTGCCGTCGATGACGGCCACCGCGTCACGCACGTTCGGCAGCGCGACCAGTGCCGCTTCGACTTGCCCCAGCTCGATACGCGCGCCGCGAACCTTGACCTGGTCGTCGCGCCGGCCGAGGAACTCGATCGTGCCGTCCGGCAATTGTCTGCCGACGTCGCCGCTGCGGTACAGGCGGCTTCCCGGCAGTGGATTGAACGGATCGGGAACGAACCGCTCGGCGGTGAGGCTGGGCCTCCCCAGATACCCGCGTCCGACACCGTCTCCTCCGATGCAGATTTCCCCCGGGGTTCCGTCGGGGACCGGTCGCAGGTGCTCGTCGAGGACGACGACGTGGTAGTTGGAGATGGGGCGGCCGATGGGCACTCGCTCGCCGTTCTGGGCTCCCGCCGTGTGCAGTGTGCTGGCCACCGTCACCTCCGTGGGGCCGTAGCCGTTGATGAAGCGGTGGAACGCCGCCCATTGCCGAGCGGTTTCCGGGAGGCACACGTCACCGATGCTCAGCACTACCTCGAGGTGGGTGAACTGGCCCGGTGGCAACGTGCGCAGGACAGTCGCGGGCAGCACCGCGTGGGTGATCCGGCGTGTCAGCAGCACGTTGGCCAGCGGCTCGCCGGAGATCTGCGAGTCCTGGATGGTCTCCAGACGACCGCCGTTGGCCAGCGCCATCAGGATGTCGAACAAGGCCGCGTCGAAGGCCGGATGGAAGAACTGCAGCACCCGGGTGTCCGGCCCCAGCGCTCCCAGGGTGTCCCGCTGGGCGTGGATGAGATTGGCGACGCCTCGATGCTCGATCATGACCAGCTTGGGCTCACCGGTCGAGCCGGACGTGCAGATGATGTACGCCAGATCGTCCGGGGCGAGCGCCACCTCGCCTGCTGTGTCCTCGATCTCTGGCACGACGGCGCTGGGCTCACTGCCGAGGACGAGGTGGGGCACGCCCGGCACGGCACTGTCCTGCGACAGGCCCACCACCAGCGTCGCACCCGCCCTCCGGATGACGTCCTCGCGCCATGCCGCCGGGTGCGCCGGAGCCAGCGGGAGATATGCCGCACCGACCCGCCAGATGGCGAGCGCGGTCTCGATGAAGGCGGGTCCGCGGTCCAGCACGACCGCGACCACCTCACCGCGCCCGATCCCTCTGGCTCGCAAGCTCCCGGCCAGGGCGTGGATGCGCTTGCGCAGTTGCGCATAGGTCACTTCGACGGTTGCGTCCGCTATCGCGACGTGGTCGGCGTGCAGTCGCGACTGCTGATCGATCACGTCCAACGCCGACCGCCAGGGTCCGTGATCGACCCTGCTGGCTTGTGCGCGTGTGGCGATCCACGCACGGTCCACACCATCCGGCGGTGTGGTCATGGCGTGAGCTCCGAGCGCCCAAGGGCTCTTCAGCCGGAGGCTGGAAAGCAGTCGTTCGTACTCTGTTCCGGTGACCAGGGGAGACGGAGGCGTGGAATGCAACGAAGTCTCCTGCGAGAAGTCGGTATTGATGTTGCCCGTGCCGGGAACCGGCCTGGCAGCTTGGTTTCCGCGCACCTTGTCATGAGGAGTGCCCACGGGGAACAACGTAGGGTGGGGCAGGAAGACTAATGCTCACGGCGATTGCCGCCGAGATAGGCCATTACTTGCAGCCTCAACCTGGTCCGCATGGCGAAGCTCACGCTCGAGGCCTCATGAGCCACGGGGACACGACAAGCGGCTTCCCGCGGCCTCACATCAGCTTGGCCACCTCGAAGTGCATGCCATCGAGCCGCGAGAAGTGGCCGCCCCAATAGAAGCCATTCGTCGCCCAGGAAAGGAAGGACGGGGAATTTCCGCTCCTGCGCAACGGCGATGATACGTTCCGGGTGACCGTGACGGGATGGGAAAGCCCAGCGGGCAGCTCGCTGGGTGGTCAGGCACAGTTCGAAGTCCATGCGGGTCTGCCATTGGACACAGCCGGTATTGCAGCGGCGGCGGATGTGCTGGAGGCCGTAGGGGAGGGTGCTCGCGCGTTCTGGGGGCACGTGGACGTGTTCGCCTGTCCGCGGTGTGGAGGCTGGCGAAAGGTGACGGCCCCCGCAGGGGTGCGCTCGATATGGGAGCACCTGGGACTTCCCATGCAGGCTCTGAAGCGGGCCCCGGCCCGGGGACAACCCCAGCAGGCGTGGTGCTGAACCTGGCGCAGCCACTGTCAATACGCCCCAACTCCCTGCCTCTCTCCTCAAGCGAGGGCGGCCAGGGCAGGGGTGTGCCCCAAGGCGTCCCTTTCCACTGGACGCGCTCACACACCTGATGCCGGACGCGCCTCACCGGGTGCCATCTCCAGGGTGGGCAGGCGCCAGAGGAGTGGCTCCCGCTCCTCTCCGAACCTGAGGGCCGGGCTCGTCACGCTCTGCGGTAACGGGGCCACCTGGGCCTGCTCAAGGGCTGGGAGGGGGAGAAATGTGGCCTTTCCTGCCAACAACTGGCGCTCCAAGCGCACGTCGATCCGGACCGCGCCTCCTGGTTCCGCCAGCGCCAGGGCCTGCAGGGCCGCATGGAGCAACTGGCGCGAGAGCACCAGGGCGTCGGCCTCGACGTGCACTGGCTCCAACTCGCCGAAGACCAGCTCGACCCGCTGGCGGAGCGCCTCTTCCCGGAGCAGCCCGAGCAGTTCCCGCACCAGCTCGGTGAGCGCCACCGGGCGGCGCTGCCCCTCCTCCAACGAGGCCAGGCTATGCCAGACGTTCGCCCGGTGGCGGATGTCATGAACGACCTCCTCGGCGAGCCTCAGCAGGCGGAGGGCATACTCGAAACGGCTCACCGTGGCCTGACGGGCGGCCATCCGAAACCCCTTGCGTGAGGACTCCCTCAGCCGGTCCACATCCTCGCGCAACACCCGCAGCGCCTGCTCGTCCCCGGGAGCCGCCAGCACCTCACGGATGTCTTTCTCGAGCTGGCGCAAGAGCAGCTCCGCTTCGATGCCATGGGCCGCGCACAGCAGCATGTCGCGAAGCCGGCGCGAGGCCTCCGGCCGCCGGACCGCGGTGGCGAGGACCCCGACCACCTTGCCCTCCGCGTCCCGGATGGGGATGCCCTGACCGGTGTAGAGATGGAAGACACCGATGAAGTGCTCGGGCCCCACCACCTCGAAGTAGCCGCTCGTCGCCAGAGGGGTCCCCACGCCAGTGGTGCCACTCTCCTCCTCCGACAAGAGGGCCCCTGGACCTGGCACCCGCTCGGGTCCGTTCACGCTCTCCTCGTCCCCCAGTTGGAAGAGCTTGACCGCCTGGGCGTCGCTGAGGTCGACGATGGCATGGCGCTCGAGCCCCGCGGCCGCGAAGAGGACTTCCATGTAGGGCCGGGCCGCAGTGATGAGCGCCTGCTGCTGCTCGAGGAGCCGCTCGAAGTCCCGCTCCGAGAGCCGCTCCGCCTTCGCCGCCTTGGGGTTCACCCCCAGCTCATGCGCCCGCTCCCAGGCCCGGAGCACGGGCTCGCGAAGCTGCGAGCCGTCGATGCTTCCCGTCGAGACGTAACGGTCCCAGGCCCGTCGGGTGGATTCGGGGGTCAACGCTCGTTCTCGCGTGCCGAGGGGGCAGGTAGGCATCAGCTTCAGTCCTCCAATCCGCGCGCGGTTCAAGCGCCGGGCATGGACTCAACAAGACGTTGCTCCCGGAACGTCCCCACCTCGCGCTGGGCCGCCGCCATCCTGGCTCCCGGTGATTCGTGGAGACGCTGGGTGTCTACGCGTGAGCGGGGCGTCGAGGGCGTCTCCTCACCGGCAAGGGGAGCGGCGTCGAGCCCAATGCGCCCAATACGCTCGGCGACGCCTGCATCGAGAACTCTCACGACACCGGGATGGCGGTGGAGCGCGTGAAGGTCTCCGGCCTGGACGGCGGGCCCATCACCTATGGGAAGACGGTGCAGATCGAGGCCACCGTCCGGGCCACCGTGGCGGACCGGCTGGAGTTCTACATCACGTCGACTCCCGAGTCCCCGAGCTGGACCTACACCGGATTGTCCTTCTACATCAGCACCGTGGGCTCGCAGGTGAAGACCGGGACAATCACCCTGCCATGGGCGAGCAACATCGCCATCCGGACCGTGCTGCGGGCCTCGAGCAGTGGGACGGTGTGCTCGAATGATTGGTTCGCCTTCCGCTTTCAAGACATCGGTGGGCTGGCTCCTGGCAGCGGGAGTTGCCGAGCGCCAAACCCCTCTCGTCAGCTGGCGTGGTGTTGAGCCTCTAGGAGCTTGTCGGAGAACCCCACCGTTGAGGGCGGGGCGGAGGGGAGACGCCCCAGGTGGTCCTTCAGAGGGGATGCAACAGGTATGGGGGTTGGTTTCAACGAATTGCGGTGTGTCGCTCATCGCTCCTATCCTCTCCCTCATGCCCCATCGTGGAGACCTGCATCTTCTGAGGCCCGAGCTGCCCGAGGAACTGGAGGATCTTCCCTCCACGGCGGAGGGCGAGTGGCGGCGCCTCTCCGAGTCCGAGGTGTGGCAGGCCCAGCGTGGCTTCTTCCACCACCAGGGAGTGGGCGCCTGGAGCAAGGGGACGGTTCCGCACTACATCACCACGAACCCCGCCCTCGCTCGAGCCTATGCCCAGGTCGTCATCGGGTACTGGAGGGACTGGCAGCGCGACGCGATGGGGGGCGGGGAGGAGCCCTTCTACATCCTCGAGCTGGGCGCGGGCAGTGGCCGCTTCGGCTACATGTTCCTGAGAGCCCTCCTCGAGCTGCGCCAGCGCTCGCCGCTGGCCTCGCTCCCGTTCTGTTACATCCTGAGCGACTTCACCGAGTCCAACCTCCAGTTCTGGCAGTCCCACCGCTCCCTGCAGCCGTTCGTGGAGCAGGGCGTCCTCGACTTCGCGCTCTTCGACGCGGAGAAGGACGGCGAGGTGCGGCTGCGCCGGGCCGGGCGGACGCTCGAGCCCGCGCGCCTAGCGCGCCCGCTGGTGGCCATCGCCAACTACGTCTTCGACAGCATCCCGCACGACGCCTTCGCGGTGAAGGACGGTCAGCTCCACGAGTGCCTGTTCTCTCACGGGGGCCTGGCGCTCGACGGGAAGAACCCGGAGTGGTTCCAGGAGGTGCTGCCCGAGTTTCGCAGTCGTCCCATCGATCCGGCGTACTACCCGGAGCCAGGCTTCAATGCGCTCCTGGCCAGCTACGCGAGCCGGCTCGGCAACAGCACGTTCCTCTTCGAGGTCGCCGCGCTGCGGTGCCTCGACCGCCTGCGGCGGCTGACGGGTGATCGCCTGCTCGTCCTCTCCGCCGACAAGGGGTACGTCGACGAGGAGTCGCTCCAAGGTCTGGGCGAGCCTCACCTCGAAGGGCATGGCAGCTTCTCGCTCGCGGTGAACTTCCACGCCATCGGCGCGCACGTCGCGGCGTCGGGTGGGCGGGCGCTCTTCGGGGGCCATCCCCGCTCCAGCATCAACATCTGCGCATTCCTGAATGGCGCGCCTCCCGGCGGGTACGTGGAGTGCGAGCTGGCGTTTCACGAACATGTCGTGCGGGCTGGCCCCGACGACACCTACACCGTGCGGCGGGGAGCCGAGGCCCACTACGAGTCGATGACGACCGTCCAGCTCCTGTCGCTCATCCGCCTGACGCGCGACGACCCGCGCGTGGTCCGTGACTGCCTTCCGGCGCTCATGGAGAAGGTCGAGGAAGCGGACGCCTCGCTCAAGAAGGAAGTCGCCACGGTCGTCCGCCGAGCGTGGGACAATCACTATCCCATCGGCGAGGAGCGCGATCTTGCCTTCGAGGTCGGGCTCTTGATGGTGCGGGCGGGGCTTCACGAGGAGGCGCTCTTCTACTTCAACGCCTCGCTCGAGCTGTGCGGGGCAGCCTCGGCGACACTGTGGAACGTCGGCATGTGTCACCTGGCGCTGGGGCGGTTCGACGAGGCTGTGGCCCGGCTTCGTCGCGCGCGGGAGCTCGACGCCCATGTCATTCCGCTGAACGCGTTTCGACCGAACAAGGAATCAAGCCCCCCTTGAGGGGCGGGAGACATCCATGCCCATCACAGACGAAGAACTCCGGGCGCACATCCCGGCGCTCAAGTACTTCAGCGTAGAGGTCCGCACGAAGATCCGCAGCTTGGTGGATCCATGGCCATGGCCCAAACGCCCAGACAATGTACTGGACGCGCTCAAGGCGGAGGTCGACGACACCCTGGCCATCCTCGACTGGGCGAATGAGAGTGAGGAGAGACGCCAATCAATCGCCGCTGACGAGGAGAGGCCTGGCAGTGCTTCGGTGGTTCGTGGCGTGGAAGTAGGTCTCGGGATGAAGTTCGATCCCGAGGGAAAGGTCAAGGCAGAGAAGGAAGCAAAGGAGAAAGCGAAGGAAGCAAAGGAGGCTGCAGAGGCTGAACTCAAGGAGGCAGCCGAACGCAAGCGTCTCGTCGCGCAGGAGCGCGAGGGCTGGTACAAGGAATTCACAGGGAAGTACGAGAAGGATATCAAAGCGTCCGATCTGCAGCTCAGCGAGGTCAACAAGAGCCGCCGCATCGAGCTCGCGAAGAGGCGCGACGAGCTCAAGCAGTTCATCAAGATGAAGTATCCCGGCCTGTTCTCCAGCGGGTTCGCCCCGGGCCGCAAAGCATTCGACGCGCTTCTCATGGACTACGTCGAGTCCGCTCCCACACAGAGCAGTGTCATCATTGAGCGGGCCCTGGCCGCGATCGAGAAGTTTGCAACGAAGCGGAAGTACGACTTCAAGTCGATGGGAGTAGACGAGTACTACGATCTGGTGAAGTCCGTGAGGGGGGCCCTGGAGAAGCATCTCAGTCTGAAGGTGAAACGGAAGCGCCAGTTCTCGATCGATGAGCTTCGCCTGGCACTCAGGAAGGCCAACCCGGCTGGCGACGAGAAGGCCGGCGCGGCTGCTGCGGCCGGCGCGGCTGCTGCGGCCGGCGCGGCTGCTGCGGCCGGCGCGGCTGCTGCGGCCGGCGCGGCTGGCGCGGCTGGCGCGGGGGAGCTCAGCCAGGCCGGCTCGGCTGTCTCCGACGCGTGGGCCTTGCTGTGGGAGAGGAAGGCGCTTTCGCTGATTAATGAGTTTGCCTTCGACTGCCCCATTACCCAGGAGGGAATGGAAGAGATCATCGCGCAGGTGAACAAGGGGGCCGACGACGCGGAGTTCCTGGACAGCCTGGAGGCGGCGCTTGATAGGGAAAAGGCATCTGCCAGACGCAGATGGGAACACCTCTCTGATTCCGAAGACGAGGATGGAGACGAGGATGGAGTCGAGTACGACGAGAAGGAACGGGATGCCAAGGAGGCAGGCTCCGCAAGGAGTGCGGGCCGGCAGCCGAAGCAACAGGAAGCCAAGGCTGCCAGGGGGAGATGGGAGCCTGGCGTCGGTGTGGAGTGCCTCCGCAGGTTCTCCCATCAGGAACTCCTGAGAGCGGTGCGCATGACCAGTGTCGAGTTTGGCAAGATCGAGGGGCTCTGTTCGATCCTGTCACTCGACTGGTTGCATCACATGACGAGGAGTACCGCGTCTGCAAAGAGCTACAACCCCGATTTTGCGAGGATCGGGCAGAAGCACTTCTGGTATTCCAAGACGTACACTCGGGCCATGGATGTGTTCAAGAGAGGCCAGGATGAGGCCAAGATGAAACACGCCGAGGAGGATGCGAAGACCGACTCCAAACGACCGAAAAAACCAGAGCCGGGGATACTCAAGCTGGAGCTGGATAGGAAAGCCACCTTCGAGCGGCTTGGCGTGTTCAGGAGGTTGTATCCTGGTCTTTGGTTGAATTTTCCCGTGGAGCTGGATAGGTGGTTCGGCCCTGAGGATGCCAGCGATGAGAAGCGGAAGAAGGCATTCATCGAGGACATCGACAAGATCTTTCGTGGGGCTCAGGATGAAAAGGCTGACCAGGGAACCGCAGCCGCCAGCCGAGCTCCCCGTGTCGACGATTGGGCGTGTTACGTCAGCATGAAGCTGAGCAATCTGAGCACCAAGGAGGAAGGCAATCACGCCATTGCCCTCTGCCGCTCGGGACGGCACTTCTACCTCATGGATCAGAACTTCGAGATCCTGAGAACCCCTGCCGTCGCCCACTAGGTCCGCTGGGAGGCCAGGAACCAGAAGGACACGAAGGGAGCGCAGGTCTGTACGATCGGTCGGTTCCTGACGGAGGCCCTTCTGTGTCGCTATGCGAGGGCCCAATGGGCCATCGGGAAGTGGGAGTTTTATTTCGTGGAGCGACGCGGGGCCGAGGCTGACTTGATGGAGATGTAGCCAGGACCCGCCCGCGTTCAAGCCGGACCCGAGTCCCGTACAACGAAACTTGCACCTCAGTGCGGGGACCTTCGTGGTCGAGCAAACGTGCGCAGGCGTCGCCATGCTGGATGCGGCGGGAATCGAAGCCGCCGGGCGCCGAGCCGGCACCGGCCGGGAGCAGTGCCACCCCCCGGCTTCCTCTCAGCCGGAGCGAGGCGCGCCCTACTTCGGCTTGGGGGGCGGGACCGTGGCCGTGGCGGGTAGCGAGGGCGTCAGCCGGGTCGCGTAGATGACCCCGTGGTACCCCTGACTGTTCAGGTGCGGGAAGAGGTAGAGGAAGGGGGTCACCAGAGTGATCGACGGGAGCCATTGGGTGCGAGCGATCCGATAGACGCGGCAGTCGAGCTGGCCTTGCGCGGTGAAATCACACCCCCACCGGAAGCCCGGCAGGTGGCTCAGGTCGAGCGCCTTGAGCGTCGGATCCGCCTGTGCCAGGTGCCAGCCCATGGGGGTGTAGTCCTTGTCCCAGGGGGCGCCCTTGAGGGTGGTGACGTGGGCGTTGCCCGCCAGCACGAGGATGAACTCGTCCGGGTGTTCCGCGCGTCGCTTCAACCAATATTGGGCCAGCACGTCGTCGCGTCGACTGCCGTAGGAATCGTCCGTGTCATAGGCCACCAGGTTGATGAGCAGTCCCAGGGCGCGCAGTGCCCGCACCTGATCCACCAACATCAACATGGCCCGGCTGCTGCGTCCGTCCTGGTAGGGCCTGCGCCAGAAGTCTCCATCCAGCAACAGGTCCTGATCCGCGGGGGTGCCGCGGCTGGCCAGATAGGTGTTGAGCCGTGACTGCTCGTTCTTGGGCATGGCGATGCCGAGCGTGACAGCCAACCCGGCCGCGGCGGCCTGGCAGGCGAGGTCTCCCACCAAGGCCGGGACCTCACGGGTACCGAGCTGTTCGCCTACCAGCACGGTCTGGCCGGGCCGCAGGAGCTCCTTCGCGTCCCGGAGCCAGTTCTCGCACAGCGAGACGCGAGCGGGCTCCTTCCATCCCTGGAGATAGAAATCCTCGTTCCGGCGCGGCTTCAGGGGCGACTCGGGGGCACGCTCTCCCACGAGCTCGACGGAGGGCCTGCTCTCCAGCCGCTGCGTCAGTTCCTGTTCGATGGCCTCATCCCGGATGCCACGCATCAGGGTGCGCGATTCCTCGACGCCGTGCATGTAGGGATCCATCTCGATCTTATCGGGGTGAATATTCACCTCGGAGTAGGAGGCTACCTCGGCGGTGCCGCCTGGAATCGAGACATCGGTCAGCCGGAAGACGCGCACCACGGACTGCTTGGGCGCGACCTGGATTCCGACCAGCAGGTAGCGCTCTCGGGTCCTGAGCAGGCTGTCCGGGGCATGCTGCACCCAGGAGCTGATGAGCCGGTGGGGGTCCCCTTCGAAGGGCTCCAGGACGAGGCGCCGCTCCTGCAGCAGCTTCTGGGCCTCGAGGAGCGTCTCCTCGAGGGGGAGGAGGTAGACGTGCTCGGTTCGCGGAGCCGATGCGGGGTTGGCGCCTGGACCTTGTGACGCGCCCTGGGTGTGGGAACAACCCGCCCACACCAGCAGGGCAAGGCCTGTCATGCACAGCCGGCCAAAGGACATGGGACTTCCTCCGTGTACCTCGAGGATGAGGAGACGGCCGGAAATATATCCCGAACCCATGGCCTTCCAGGTGGTTTCAGTGCACCGAGCCGTCGATGGCGCGCAGCAGGGATTGATCGCTCGAAGTGGCCACGTCTCCGGCCAGCTCCCAGATCATGATGCCGCCGTACTGCTTCGCCAGGGCCGCCTTCGCGCGCATCGTCGCGAGCCCGTTATACGAATACTGGGCCCCGTCGGCGTTGATCCAATCCGAGTTCCAGGCGTTGGGGTACTTCGCCAGGATGTCTTTGTAGAGCACGTACGTGCTGCTCTGTCCTCCCCCGCAGTTGCCCCAGCAGTACCCGTAGAAGGGCACCCCGAGCACCATCTTGTTCGCGGGCACACCCTTGTTCGCATAGTAGGAGAGCGCGTCCACCGCCTGCGAATAACTCGAGTGCTCGCCCGGGCCCGTCCAGGTGCCCGTGTTGTCGTAGGACATGATGGTGATGAAATCGAAGGAACGCAGCGTCGTGTCCGACATGCCGTACTGCATCCACTGCGAGACGGCGGCCGTCACGGGAAGACCGCGAGGCCGGGCCTTGGCGATCAACTTCGCGATGAACGTGTCGTACGTGGCACCCATGCGATCCGGCGCCTCCACGTCCACGTCGATCCCGTCCATGTTGTGCGAGACCACGTAGTCGATGATGTGATCCACGAAGGCATCGACCTTGGCGGGCTGGTAGAAGGGCGTGATCTGGCTGTCTCCTCCGCCACCACAGAGCGAGGGGAACACCTTCACGCCCTTGGCATGCGCGGCGTTCACGAACGTCGCGAGGTCGCTGTCCGACGCCAGCTGGAGGTGTCCGTTCGCGTCGCCCAGGGCGAACGCGAGGTTCACGTGCGTGAGCTTGCTGAAGTCGACCTTGCCGACCCAGCTCGCATAGGAGCCGTACCAGTTCGGCAGATAGCCCACGACGCGCGTCTGCTGCGGCGGCGGCGTGCCCGTGGGCAGGCCGGAGATCGTCAACTGCTCCCACGGGCCGAGCGCGGCGCCATACGCGAACACCGTGCTGCCGCCGCCGTTCTCCGCGGACACCCAATGGCCCGTCGTCACCGTCTGCAGGCCGACGACGTCGCCGTTCGCGATGACGCCGCTCCCGTTCTGCTTGACGATGCGGAACGTCTCCCAGCCGAGGCGATTCGAGCTGGCGGCGTTCAGCGTGGAGCCGCCGCCGTTCGCCGCCTGGAAATACTGTCCGTTGCCCGCGATGATGAAGATCGAGTCCCCACTCTCGAGGGCCCCGCCGTTGATGTCATCGATCGTGAACTTTTCCCACGCTTGCGCGGCCGTCGCCGTCGCGATGACCGCACCGCCACCGTTGTTTTGAGCGCCCACATACCGGCTGCCGAGCACCGTCTTGAAGCTCACGCCAGAGGTGAGCAACGCACCCGAGGCGGCCTGGGTGATGTCGTCTTGCCCGTCGGGCGAGCCGCTCGCCGGGTTGCACGCGCTCGTGAAGAGCAGAGCCGCGCACGCGGCACGAAGGAATCGCGTTGAATTTTTGTAATGGAGCATGAAGTCTGCCTTGAGCTGGCGAGGGGGGAGATTCGCCATCAAGACATAGAGGCTCCTACCGCTGAATCTGGGTCACCAGAATCGACCTCTCACTTCTCGAGGTTGGCGACTCCATCGAAGGGCAGCGGGGGTGGGTGCTGCTGGTACTTCCGGCAGCGCGAGAGCAGCGCGGCCGTCGGGCCATCCTCCAGATCCTCGGCCAGCCGCGCCTCCAACACCTTTGCTGCCTCCGCGAAGCGTGCCTGCCGGTACAGCGCGAGCGCTTCGTGGTAGCGCTCGACCGTCTCGAGCTTCTCCGCTGGCAGCTCGCCCTTGAGCGCCAGCAACTCATACACCGTCACCGCCTCCTCCTTGCCCGCCACCCGCACCCGGTCCAGCTCCCGCACCTCGATGTGGTCGCGCGCCAGCTCATAGGTGCGCGGGCCGATCATGATCAGCGAGCCATAGGCCTTGTTCGCTCCCTCCAACCGCGAGGCCAGGTTCATGCCGTCGCCCATGGCCGTGTAGTCGAAGAGCTGCTCGCTGCCGAAGTTGCCCACGAAGAGCCGGGCGCTGTTGAGGCCAATGCGCGTGTACACGTCTGGAAGACCCTGCTTCCGGAACTCGGCGCGCAGACGGTTGACCTCCGCCTGCGCCGCCAGGGCGCCCCGGCAGGCGCGCACCGCGTGATCCGGATGGTTCACGGGCGCTCCGAAGAGGCACACCACCGCGTCGCCGATGTACTTGTCCAGGCAGCCCCCCTCATGCAGCAGCGCCGAGCTCACCCGCGTCAGGTATTGGTTGAGCACGCGGACCAGCTCACGCGGCTGGTCCTGGAAGGTCTCGGAGAAGCTGGAGAAGCCACGGATGTCGCTGAAGAAGGCGGTGAGCTCCCGCTCTTCACCGTCCAGCCGGGGGAGCCGGTTCTCCTCGATCATCTGCTCGATGAGCCGGGGCTCCATGTAACGGCTGAAGGCCTGCCGGATGAACGCGGCCTCGCGGTTGGCGAAGAGGTGGTTGGAGGCCATCGCGCCCAGGCACGCCAGCAGGCCCGCCGCCGCGGGCATTGCCGCGAGCAGGTGTACCCGCCCCAGCGCCAATGAAGCGCCCATCACCAGGAAGACGATGGGAACGACCACCAGCAGCAACCACGCCAGCTCTAGCTCGGGCATGCGAACCGTCATCAGGAGCACCGCCGACACCACTGCCAGCCCGAGCCCGAACAGCAGACTCACCCAGAAAGGAGCCTCGGTGATGAAGCGGCCGGAGAGGAGGTTCTCCATCACCGCGAGCTGTTTGCTCACCCCTGGCACCGGCGCCCCGAACGGCGTGGCCCTGGCGCCTCCCAGCTCTTCCACCGCCGTGCGGCCGATCACCACGACCCGGCCTCGGAACAGGTCTGGCTTGAGCCCTGTTGGCTTTCTGTCCTTGCGCAGCGTCCACGCGTCCAGCAGTGTCACGACCGGGACGATTGGGAATCGCTCATGCAGCGAGCCGCCGAAGTCGAGCTCCGCGCTGCCGTCCGGGTTCACCTCGAGCTCGCGCGAGCCCAGCCGCATCGTGCGGCCGGAGAACACGAGCTCCCTGGCCCCGAAGAGGTCCGCCGCCGCCACCACCGGAAGCGTGACATACGCGTTGACTCCATCCGTGTACGCGAAGCGGGTTCGCCGTATGAGCCCGTCCGGATCCGGCTCCACCTCCACCAGTCCGAAACCCTTGGCCTCCGCGAGCAGCGGTGTGGCGGGCGGGATGAGGTGGTTGGGCTGACGTGCTTCCGGCAGGGGCTCGGACTCCAGGAGCGGCAGCGCGCGTCCGTCCGTCCGCACCGGGAAGGCCAGCACCTGTGCCGCGGCCATGGGGTCCGCCACCTCCCCGAAGTCCTGGGCGGGCGGAGGATGGACGGGATCCACCTTCGGGAGGGGAGCGGCTCTCGGATGGGTGGCCACTCCCAGGTACACGGGCAGGCCGGTGTCCCGCAGCACGCGGGCGAAGTCGGGCTCCGCGCCGGTGGAGCGCTCGTCCATCACCCCGTCGAACAGCACGGCCCGGGCGCCGTGATGCGCCAGTTCCTCCATCACCCGTGCCCACAGGCCGCGGTTCCACGGGTAGGTGCCGAAGTCGCGCGCGTACGTGGGGTTGTCGCGGACACCATTGAGGCTCGTCTGATCAATGGCGACCACAACGATGTCGGGTGACAGGCCGCGGCTTCGGGTGAAGGTGGTGAGCGCGCGGTCGTAGAGGGCGCGCTCCAGGGCCGGAAGCCCCAGCCACCCGAGGAGCCAGCACGCAGCCGCCACAGCCGTGGACAGTACCGCCACCCCCAGCATCTGCGGCAGGTGGTGGCGCAGGCGCAGCAGCAGGATCTTCCAGGTGTCACTCTCCATTCACGGCTTCCTCGCTCCCGCCGACTCTATGTCACCTCGCGGGGCGTTCCGTACCTGGCTTCTCTGTCCTGGCTGGCTTCCTTCGACGTCCGCTCTGTGCCGCACCGGCAGCAAGCGGGCAGGTGCGCGGCCAGCCAGGCCCGGTGGCAGCCGCACCCGTCGGCCATATTCCGTCAATCGACGGGGAAGGCCATCGTGGAGATGAGCGCGAGCTCGGACTGCCTCGAGTCGAGCCGCGTGTGCTGAACCACGATGGGAACGTCCGACTGGATGAGGCTCGCGTAGTCGGTGTCGCGAGGAACGGGAGCCGGGTCCTTCAAGTCGTTGAAGCGCACGTGCTGCGTGCGTCGTGCCGGTACTGTCACCCGGTAGGGGCCCACGGGCTCGCGGTCCTTGAAGAAGAGGGTGATTTCCACATGGGCGTCCTGGTCGGACGCGTTGAGCAGGCAGGCTGTCTCATGACTCTCCAGTGCTCGACTCTGCTCCGCGCTCTTCGTGCTCTTCCCGGGGATGTAGCCCTCTGCGATGGCCCACTGCTTGCGACCCACGGGGGTTGGCATCACGCACTCCTCCTTCGTCTCCTGGCCCTTGCTCCCGATAACCTGTTCCCGCTGGTGCGGGTGTGAAGGGGCGGGCCCGGCCAGCGCAGACGGGCCCTTGGTCTGCCCACCGTGGCCCTGGCGGGCGGAGTGTGCATTCACCCCCTGGGCCCCGCCCCTTGCCATTTCATACGTGCCCAACTCCTGGTAGCCAGGGGAAGGGGAGGCGTATGAGCGAGCCCGCACCGGCATTCCGTTCCAAGGTTGTCATTGCGCTGTGCCTGTGTCTGGTGGCGGGCTTTGTGGATGCGGTGGGCTACCTGACGCTCGACAAGCTCCTGCTGGCGAACATGAGCGGCAACACCGTGCGGCTCGCGATGCGCGGCGTGGAGGGTGAATGGGGCCCGGCCTCCGTGGGGCTCCTGGCCATCGTCATGTTCACTGGCGGGCTGATGCTGTCGGGGCTGGTCTACGAGCTGTGCGTCCGCCTCCGGGCCCCGCCCTTCCGCTTCACCGTGCTGCTGGAGGTGGCGCTGCTCGGTGCTTTCCTGGTGCTCGGGCCGGGGCTCCAGGGGCCGTTCTTCCATGCGCAGGTGTCTCTTGGCGCCCTGGCCATGGGAATGCAGAACGCGAGCCTCCGCCGCGTGGGGCCCTTCTCGGTGTTCACCACTCACATCACCGGGACACTCACCAAGTTCGGTGAGTCGGTCGTATCGCTCGTCTTCTGGGTGCTCGACACCCGAGGGCGGATGCCGCGCATCACCTGGCGTGGACTCTTTCGGCTCGGGCTGGGCGAGAAGAGTGTGCAGGAGACCTTCTTCATGGGCGGCCTGTGGCTCATGTTCCTGCTCGGCGCGGCCTGGGGCACGCTGTTTCAGCGGCGCTTCGGGCTCCCTTCGCTCGTGGCACCGGTGGTGCTGCTCCTGGCGGTCGCCGTCTATGATGGATTCCGTCCGATCAACCCGAGGGGGAATGCTTGACTCCCTGGCCAGGAGGGGTGGAACGGCTCACTCAGTCACCAGACGGGCGGGCGCCAGGCCCTCTCCCAAGGCTGCCGCTCCCGCCCGAGGTGACCACCCTCCCCGGAAGGGAGGCCTGCTTGCGGCCCGCGCGCATTCACGACTACGCCCTCATCGGGGATGGGCACAGCACCGCGCTCGTCTCGCGCGCCGGTGCTATCGACTGGCTGTGCTGGCCCCGCTTCGATAGCCCCTCTCTCTTCGCGGCGATTCTGGATCCGGAGGTGGGCGGCACCTGGCGCCTGCACCCCGTGGGACCCTCGCGGGTGACGCGGCGCTACGTGCCGGACACCAACGTGCTCGAGACGCGCTTCGACACGGATGGAGGCACGTTGGTGGTCACGGACCTGATGCCCCTCCACGAGAAGCACCTGGCCTTTACACAGCCCGAGCGCGAACTGTTGCGCTGCGTCTCGTGCGAGCGGGGGGAGGTGACGCTGGAGGTGCTCTACGACCCGAGACCGGACTACGGACGGGCGAAGGCCCAGGTGAAGGACGGGGGGAACCTGGGCTGGAGGCAGGAGCATGACGGGTGGCTGTACACGCTGCGCACGGACGTTCCACTACAGCCCAGGCCCGAGGGAGGGCTGCATGGGCGGCTCACGCTCCGGGCGGGGCAGCGGGTGCATTTCTCGCTCACGGCGACGAACGACGGGCCGGCCGTGCTGCCGCCGGTGGGGCGCTTCTCATGGGGGCAGGTGGAGCGCACGGTGAAGGCCTGGCGCGGCTGGGTGAGCAGGTGCCGCTACGCGGGCCCCTGCCGCGAGGCCGTGGTGCGCAGCGCGCTGGTATTGAAACTGCTGACCTTCGGGCCTTCGGGCGGATTGGTGGCGGCGCCTACCACGTCGCTTCCGGAGGTGATGGGCGGGCAGGACAACTGGGATTACCGCTTCTGCTGGGTGAGGGACTCGGCCTTCACCGCGCGGGCCCTCTACGGGCTGGGCTACGAGGCGGAGGCCGAGGCCTTCGTGTCCTGGCTGCTGCGAGCCACATGGCTGACGCAGCCGCGGATGCATGTCTTCTACGACGTCTACGGCCGGCTGCGCACCGGCGAGGAGGAGCTGCCGCACCTGCGCGGGTACGAGGGCTCACGGCCAGTGCGGGTGGGGAATGCGGCGGCGATACAGTTGCAGCTGGACTCATACGGCGAGGCCATCGACGCGGTGGCACAACTGGCCCGGCGTGGCGGGCACCTGGACCGGGAGGAGCTGAAGATGCTGAAGCGGTTCGGCGAGTACGTCACGAAGGTGTGGGAGCGGCCGGACGAGGGCATCTGGGAGCCACGCACGGGCAAGCGCGAGCACACCTTCTCCAGGCTGTCATGCTGGGCGGCGCTGGATCGGCTGCTGGAGCTCTATGGGCGAGGGGTGTTCCGGAACGTGCGGATTCCCATGGAGCGCTTCCAACAGGCGAGGGAGCGGCTGCGGGAAGAGATTGAGACGCGGGGCTGGAATCGGCGGCTGCACAGCTACGTGCGGGTGCTGGACGGGGACGAGGTGGATGCGGACCTGCTGCTGATGGCCTGGTACGGCTTCGAGGACGCGCGCTCGGAGCGGATGCGGAGCACGTACCGGCGTATCGAGGAACGGCTCGGGGCGGGGGACGCGCTGCTCTACCGCAACGAGAACGACATCCAGGAGGGCAGTGGCGCCTTCGGCATCTGCTCCTTCTGGAAGGTCGGTTTCCTGGCGAAGGGCGGGGGGAGCTTCGCGGAGGCGGAGCGGGCGTTCGAGAAGCTGCTGGGGTTGGCCAACGACGTGGGGCTGTTCGCGGAGGAAGTGGACGCGGAGACGGGGGAGGCGCGGGGCAACTTCCCGCAGGCCTTCACGCACGTGGGACTCATCTCGGCGGCGCTGGAGCTCGAGGAGGTGAGGCCCTGGCGCGAGCCCGTGTGGCGGACGGGACGGGAGGAGGGCAGCGAGGAGGCGCGGGCATGAGCTGGGTTCTGGATTGGGCGGTGTGGGGCTTTGTGAGCACCCTGGTCCTGACGGCGCTGTTGGAGGGGAGCCAGCTGCTGAGGCTGACGCGGATGAACCTGCCCTTCCTGTTGGGGACGATGCTGACGGCGGACCGGGATAGGGCGAAGCTGTATGGATTGGGGCTGCACCTGCTCAACGGGTTGTTGTTCTCGGGGGTGTACGTGGCGGCATTCGCCGCGTGGGGGCGGGCGAGCTGGTGGCTGGGGGGGCTGATGGGCGTGCTGCATGCGGGCTTCCTGCTGCTCGTGGTGCTGCCAGCACTGCCTGCACTGCACCCGAGGATGGCGAGCGAATCCCAGAGCCCGACAGAGGTGAAGCAGTTGGAGCCCCCGGGGGTCCTGGGGTTGCACTATGGGATGCGAACACCGCTGACCGCATTGGTGTCGCACGTGGTGTTCGGGGTGCTGCTCGGCAGCCTCTTCCGGGTGTGAGCCCGGTAGGCCTCGTGGGCCGTGGCCCATGGAGTCCGGAATCAGTCCCCGTCGGCGAGCACGACGAGGTAGCCATCGGGATCGGCGAGCCAGAGCTCTTGCTGACCCGAGTTGGGGTTCACGTGGACCTCTTCGACGATCCTGGCCCGCAGGGAGTGAGCGCGTTCGACAGCGCTCTCGAACTCGTTGATCTGGAACCACAGGAGCACGCCATGGCCCGGCCGGGCCTCATCCCGGTTCATCAGGTTCGGATGCTCTTCTTCATCCCATGCATGCAGTTGGAGAACGACGTTGCCCTGATTGACGAGCGTCTCGTACGTCCGTCCTCCGTGACCGCTCTCGCACCCGAGGAGCTTCCGGTAGAAACGGCTGCTGGCCTCGACGTCGTTGACGGCGATGAGCGGCAGCGGCTGGACGCGAACGTTGGGCTTGCGGGCCATGTTCCGGCCACTCTAGCCCGGGGTGTACACGGGCGTGGCAGATACTGGCGGGGCCGGAGTTTTCAGCCGATTCTCCGGTGCCGCAACCGCGGGAGCTCGACCGCTCCCGGGACGAGGACGCACGCACCGTGATCTCTCAGGAAGCCAGCAGCACGTTCAAACGGTTCGATGGGCTCGACACGCTGAGAGCGGTGGCCATCCTGCTGGTGTTCGCCTACCACTACATGGTCTTCGTCAGCGGCACGCCGACCTTCGGCTGGGTCAGCACCGTGGGCTGGACAGGGGTGGACCTGTTCTTCGTGCTGAGCGGCTACCTCATCGGCAACCAGCTCTTCGCCGGCATCGCGAAAGGGAAGGCGCTGTCGCTGAGGGCGTTCTACATCCGGCGGATCCTGCGAACGCTGCCCAACTACTACGTGGTGCTCGCGCTGTATTTCATGCTGCCCACGGTCATGGGCGGCAAGCAACCGCCGCCCCTGTGGCGCTTCCTCACCTTCACCCAGAACCTGTGGTTGAAGCCGGGGACGGCGTTCTCACATGCCTGGTCGCTGTGCATCGAGGAGCAGTTCTACCTGTTGCTCCCGCTGGTCATCGTCGGTGCGCTGCACTTCGGCAGGTCCATGTCGAAGCGGGCCGCATGGTTCGCGTTGACGGGCCTGATCCTCGCGGGCGTCGCGCTCCGCTGTGTGCTGTGGTTCCAGTACGGACAGGAGGCGGGTGGTGCCGTCGAGGGCTACTACCCGAACATCTACTACTCCTCGTTCTGCCGATTTGACGAGTTCCTGCCGGGCGTGGCCATCGCCCTGCTGAAGAACTTCCATCCGCGCCTCTGGGAGCGGGTGGTCGGATGGGGCCGTACCACGCTGGCCGCCGGTGTGCTCGCCACCGCGGTCCTCTTCTACCTGCTCGCGAATTATTACTACATCGATGGCTACGGTTATGGCTTCGCCATGACTGGCTTCGGCTACTCGCTGATGGCCTGTGCGTTCGCGCTGCTGGTCGTGGCCGCGCTGAGCCCGGGCTCGCTGCTGTACCGCGTGCGCGTGCCGGGCGCCGCCTCCCTCGCGGCGTGGTCGTATGCCATCTACCTGTCGCACAAGCCGCTCGCCCATATCATGCGGACGCAATTGGAGCCCTGGGGCCTGGGCGAGGGCACCAGGGTGGCGATCATCTCGGCCGTCTGCCTGCTCGGCGGCTGGCTGCTGTATCGCTTCGTCGAGACGCCGTTCATGCGGCTGCGCGATCGCCACCATCCGACGAACTTCCACACCGCGGACGGCGCACGGACCCGCCAGGCTGGCGGCTCGCTGGCTGGCGAGCCCTCGCGATAGACCCGTCGTCGGCCGACTCAGGCACACCCCCACTCAGGTGACAGGGTGGGGGCATGGCTTCAGTCCAGGGGCTGTTCAAAGTCCCTTCTTCGCGCGCAGCGATTGTTCGACCTCGGGGAGGAACGGGCTGCCGCCCCGCTCCGCGTGCTTCCTGGCCAGATGGAGGTCGTGCACGCCGTTCTTGAGCACCTCGGGCACGAAGGTCTGTTCGTCGTTCTCCAGCGCGTTGGCGTCGATGTCGGGCTCGAACTCCTGCCAGCCCCTGCCGCCGACGATGAGGGTGCGGAAGGCCTCGGGCACGGAGCGCGGTCCGCCCGCATTCGCCCAGATGGGGGTGTGCGAGTCGAGCAGCACCGCCCGCGCCGTCAGGATTCCACTGGTTCCAAGCACCGCGCCATCGCTTCCCCAACTGCCAATGATGACTCCGGACGCCGTGATATCGCCGTCCACCGCCACACGCGCGCTGCCCCCGTAGATGATGTTCCGTGCGCGGACGTTGCCCGTCACGATGAGCGCGCAGGTGCCGGCGCCCTCGGTCTTGAAGATGAGGTCCCCAGTCGTCACGAGGTCTCCGTCGATGATGAACGCCCAGGGGCCGTCGCCGGTCTCCAGGTCGTGGGTGACGTGGAGGCCTCCCTCGATGAGGCGGGGGCGTGGCTCTTCGTCGTTGAGGTCGCGCGTCTCGAGGAACCAGCTCAGCAGGTCGTGGCCACGGTAGCGGGCCGCGATGTCCTCGAAGGACACCTCGTGGCCCATTTCATCGAGCATCATGTCGTATCTCCTGCCTCGGAGCGGACGTGGAGCACCTTGCGCAGGAACTCGCGGGTGCGGGGCTGCGAGGGCTGGGTGAAGATGAGCGAGGGTGGACCCTGCTCCAGGACGAGGCCCGCGTCCAGGACGACCACGCGGTGGGCCACCTCGCGTGCGAACCCCATCTCGTGGGTGACCACCAGCATCGTCATTCCCTCTCGGGCCAGGCCTTGCATCACCTGGAGCACCTCGTCGGCCAGCTCCGGATCGAGCGCGGAGGTGGCTTCGTCGAAGAGCATCACCTCCGGCTCCATGGCCAGGGCCCGGGCGATGGCTACCCGCTGCTGTTGCCCTCCGGAGAGGCGGGCCGGGTACTCGTCCTTCCTGTCGAGCAGCCCCACGCGCTCCAGCAGCCGCAGGCCGATGGCCTCCGCCTGGGCTCGGGACAGCCCCTTCACCCTCTGGGGCGCTTCGATGATGTTGCCCAGGGCCGTCATGTGGGGGAACAGGTTGAATCGCTGGAACACCATGCCGATGTGCGTGCGCTGCTGATCCACCTCGGCCTCGGGACGCGCGACGAGCCGTCCCTCCTTCTCCTTGCGCCCCAGCAATTCACCCCGGAGCCAGATGCGCCCCTGCGTGGGTGCCTCCAGGTAATTCAGACAGCGCAGCAGCGTGGACTTGCCGCAGCCACTCGGCCCGATGATGACGACGACCTCACCCGGGGCCACCTCCAGGTCGATGCCCCTGAGCACCTCGCGGTCGCCGAAGGACTTGCGCAGCCCCTCCACCCGGATGATCGGCCCGCTCATGTGCCGCGTGCCTCCATGCGCCGCTCCAGCCGCTGGGCCAGGGTGGACAGCGCCACGACGATGATCAGGTATCCAATCGCCGCCCACGCGTACACCTCCGGGCGCAGGTACGTCCCGGCGATCTGCTTCGTCTCATAGAGCATCTCCGGCAGGGCGATCACCATGACCAGCGAGGTGTCCTTGGAGAGCGCCGCCAGCTCGTTGACGAGCGGGGGAATGAGGCGGCGGAACGTCTGCGGCAGGATGACCCGGCGCATGGCCAGCTCGTGGCTCATGCCCAGCGCCCGCGCTGCCTCCATCTGTCCCTTGTCGATGGACTCGATGGCGGCCCGGAAGATCTCCGCGATGTAGGCCGCGGCGTTGAGCGACAGCGCGGAGAGCCCCGCGGCCATGGGTCCCATCCGGATCCCCGCGAACAGCGGCAGCGCGAAGAAGATGAAGAGGAGTTGCAGCAGCAGGGGCGTCCCGCGGAACAGGGTGATGTAGGCCACGGCCACGGCACGAAGCCCCGAGCGGCGGGAGATGCGCGCCAGCGCCACGAGCAGCCCCAGGGCAATGCCGAGTACCCCGGAGCCGAGTGTAAGCTGGAGCGTCACCCCCAACCCTTGCAGCACCCGGGGCAACACCACCTCCCGGGAGAACACCCAGAAGCCTCGCGGCTTCGCGGTCTGCCCCAGCTCTCCCCCGAACCAACGCTCGGAGAGCCGCTTCAGCTCTCCGCTGGCCTTGATGTCCGCGAACGCCTGGGTGATGGCGGCGGTCAGGTCCGCGTCCTGCTTGTTGATGGCGATGCCGATGGGCTCCGGCTCGAGCGCCTGGCCGGTGATGACGAAGGTGTCGTCCTCGTGGGCGAAGTACAGGCCCACGGGCTCGTCGACGACGATGACGTCGGCCTGTCCGGACTTCAGCGCGGCGAAGCTCTCGGTGGCACCGGGGAAGGCTCGAATCTCCCGCACGGCGATGCCTCGCTGTTGGAGCTGCTCCACCCAGCGCTGCGAGGTGGTGTTCGTCTGCACCGCCACGCTATGGCCGGCGAGCTCCTGCTCGGTGCGGATGTTCCGGCCCCGGGTGGTGACGAAGACCTGGGACAGGCGCGCGTACTCGACGAAGTCCACCTGCTGCTGGCGTGCGGGGGTGATGTTCATCGACGAGAGGATGATGTCGTAGCGGCCGGAGGTGAGCCCGGCGAGGATGCCGTCCCAGTCCATGACGATGAACTGCGCGGTGACGCCGAGCCTGCGGGCGATCTCCCGGGCGAGCTCCACGTCGAAGCCTACGGGCTGGCCGTTCTCCAGGAACTCCATGGGCGGGTAGGTGGCATCGATGGCCACCCGAAGCACCCCGGAGGCGCGGATGCGGGCCAGGGCGCCCGCAGGCGCGGTGGCGGGTACGTTCGGCGGCTCATCTCCCGCGGCGAGGCCGGGCAGGAAGGCCGCCAGCAGGATGCATCCGATGGCGAGACTCCAGCGTCTCATCGGGCCATGCATATCACCCAACGGGTGCGGCGCCGTGGGTCTGTCGCCCGATGAGGCCCGTCCTGCCCGGACGGGCCTCCACTTCGTCCCCTGCCTGACGCACTCGCGTGCGGGGCGGGTTCAGCCGAGCATCTCGCTCAGGAGCCGCGCGACGGCCTTCGGGTCCGCCTGACCATTCGTGGCGCGCATGACCAGGCCGGTGAAGAAGCCGGTCAGGCCCTTCTTCCCGCCGCGGTACTCCGCGACCTTCGCGGGGTTCGCGTCCAGCACGCCCTGGATGGCGGCGCGCAACTGACCCTCGTCGCTGACGACGCGCAAGCCCTTGCGTTCCACGATGCTCTTGGGCGCCTCGCCGGATGCCTGGGCCTCCGCGAGCACATCCTTGGCGATGCGGGTGCTGATGCTGCCCTCCGAGACCAACGCGACGAGCGCCGTGAGCGCCTCCAGTCCCACGCGGTTGGTGCCCTCGCGGATGGGCGTGGCCAGGTCGTTCACCACCCAGGTCGCGAGGTCCGCGAGCCGCGAGTCACCCGCGCCCGCCAGGTACGCGGCGAGCTGCGGTTCGCGGGCGAGCAGGTGTGCCTCGTTCTCGGTGACGCCGTGCTTGCGCAGGCGCGTGAAGGTGGACTCCTGCTCGGCCGTGAGCGCCGGGCGGACGGGGGCCGCCGCTTCGGCCTTCTTCTCGGGCTTCGCCCGGGCCTCTGCCTTGGGCTCTACGCCTTCCGCCTTCTTGCCCCAGGTGTCCTTCAGCGTGATGACACGGTTGAACACGGGCGCGTCGTCACGGCTGTCCACCGGGTCTCGCCAGAAGTACCCGGCGCGCTCGAACTGGTAGCGGGCGTTGGCCGGATTCTTCATGACGCTCGGCTCCACCAGCCCGCGAGTCACCACCAGGCTGTTCGGGTTCACGAAACGCATGAAGTCCGTGTTGAGCGGCTTCGAGTCGTCCTCGTGGCCGGGCTGCTCCGGGTCGAACTGCTGGGCCTCGCTGTCGGGCTCCGGCACGGTGAACAGGCGGTCGACCAGGCGGAACTCGGCGCTCACG
This sequence comes from Vitiosangium sp. GDMCC 1.1324, assembly GCF_003044305.1. Taxonomy (GTDB): domain Bacteria; phylum Myxococcota; class Myxococcia; order Myxococcales; family Myxococcaceae; genus Archangium. The sequence goes on from NZ_PZOX01000016.1 coordinate 220,277, forward strand.
CCGCGCGTGGCGCTCACCCAGTGGATGACGCCGCTGGCCTTCGCGTCCTCGCCGAGCAGCGTGACACGCAGCTCGACCGGCTCACCGTCGGCCCCCTTGATGACCTCGTCGCAGCGGATGATGCCCGCGCCGCGCAGACGCACCGCTCCGCCCGGCGTGAGCCGCTTGAAGCCCTTGGGCGGGTCCGCGCTGAAGTCGTCGCGCTCGATGACGAGCTCTCGCGTGAACGGTACATCCCGCACCGCCTGCTCGGGCGGCACGCGCTCTCCGGTCGGCAGCGGCACCTTCCCATCGGCGCTGCTCACGTCTTGCGGCCAGTAGGGGAGGCTGAGCGTGCGCTCCGCGTCGAGGTTCTGGATGACGATCTTCAGCGGGCGCGTCACGGCCATCACGCGGGGCGCGCGGGTGTTCAGGTCATCGCGGACGGCGTTCTCGAAGAGCGCGATGTCCACGGTGCGGTTGGTGCGGCTCACGCCGATCTGCGCCGCGAAGGTCCGGACCGCCTCGGGCGTCACGCCGCGCCGGCGCATCGCGCTGAGGGTCGGCATGCGCGGGTCGTCCCAGCCCTTCACGACTCCCTCGCGCACCAGCCGGCGCAGCTTGCGCTTGCTGACGACCGTGTACTCCATGCTGCGCCGCCCGAACTCGTACTGGTACGGAGGCGTCCGGCCCGTCTCCCGAGCGGGGAACAGGTGCTCCATCAGCCACTCGTAGATGGCGCGGTTGTCCACGAACTCCAGGCTGCACATGCTGTGCGTGATGCCCTCGATGGCATCGCTGATCGGATGGGCGAAGTCGTACATCGGGTAGATGCACCACTTGTTCCCGGTCCTGTAGTGCGGCGCGTGCAGGATGCGGTAGAGCACCGGATCGCGCAGCTTGAAGTTCGGGCTCGCCAGGTCGATCTTGGCGCGGAGCGCGTGCTCACCGTTCTTGAACTCGCCGGCGCGCATGCGGCGGAAGAGGTCCAGGTTCTCCTCGACGCTGCGGTTGCGGTACGGGCTGGGCGTGCCCGGCTGGTCCACGGTGCCGCGCAGGCGTGCCATCTCCTCGCCGCTGACGCTCTCCACATACGCGAGGCCCTTGCGGATGAGCTGCTCGGCGTACCCGTACAACTGCTCGTAGTAATCCGAGGCGTAGAACAGGTGCGAGGCGTCCCACCCCACCCACTGCATGTCGCGGATGATGCTGTCCGCGTACTCCTGCGTCTCCCCTTCGGGGTTCGTGTCATCCATGCGCAGGTGGCAGACGCCGCCGTAGTCCTGCGCGGTCATGAAGTCCAGGTAGCTGGCGAACGCATGCCCGAGGTGGGCGTAGCCGTTCGGCTCTGGTGGGAAGCGCGTGACAATGCGCGTGTGCCGCCCCGATTGCAGGTCCGCGTCGATGACCTCCGTGATGAAGTTCGGAGACACGCGGCGCGCTTCGGGCGCGGGGATCTGGGATGCTGGGGGCTTGCTCATTAAGCCCTACATACTACCGTCCTGGACGGTTTCCAGAGGGAGAGAAGCGCAGGCTGGAGGCCGAGCGGCCGGCCCGGGCCGGAGAGAAGCCGCATGCGGCGACACACCCAGGACAGGCAGGGGCGGGAGAGGGCTCCGGGTCCGTGAGTTGCTCGCGCGGCTGTCGTCAGTTGCGGTGGAGGGCCCGGCTCCCGGATTTACGACGGAGAGGATCTCAGATGTCGTCTCATAAATCGTCGCACTATCGTCTCAGTATTTCCGAGCCGAGATGCCGATAGACCGTGGCGCGTGAGACGCCCATCTCCTCGGCGATTTCCTCGGCGGTGGCTCCTTCGGCGTACATGCGCTGGGCCGTCTCGGCCATCTCCGGACTCATGGTGCTCGGCCGGCCACGGCGGGCACGAGCCGGACGCCTCGCCTGGCCGGCGGCTGGGGAGGCTGTCCGGTCCACTGCGCCGACTCGCGGCTCCTTGCCGCCCAACACCCGGCGCACGCCCCGCAGCACGCTGGCGCGCAGCGCTTCCGTCGGTGCGTCCGCGAACAGCACGACCGGATCCGCGAGCATCCCGATGACCTGGGCTGCCGTGACCTTGTCCGTGAAGTCGGGAGCTGGCCCTGCCACCAAGGCGTTCGCCCGCATCATGGCATCGCGGAAGCGCTCGAAGACGGGGGCGGCGGCGGCCATCGCCATGTCGTGCAGGTTCATCCGCAGCAGGCGCCGGTGGGTCAGCCACACCTCGAGCACCCCCTCGATGACGGCCCACCGCGCCTGCACGGGCTCCATGGCCCCGGTCGCGGCCAGCACGGTGTCCAGGTCGTCGAGCATCGGCTCCGCCAGCGCGCCGAGGAGCTCGGCCTTGCCGGGGAAGTGATAGAGCACCGCGGTCTTCGTCACGCCCACGCGTTCGGCGATCTCCCGGATCGACGTCGCGTGGTAGCCGCGGACGGCGAACTCATCGAGCGCCACCTGGAGAATCCGCGCCCGGGTGTCTGGCGGTGCGTCCTGACTCACCCAGCCGACGCTATCGGTTGACTGACCCGGGGACAAGGCTTATTGAATCTCCGCTGACCATTGGTCAGTGTCTCGGCTCGAGGGTCGCCAGGAGAGCGTCATGAACAATCGAACAGTGCTGATCTCAGGAGCGGGCATCGCGGGGCCGACGCTCGCGTACTGGCTCGCGCGGCATGGATACCGTCCCACTGTTGTCGAACGATCGGCGGCGCTCCGTTCCAGTGGAAGCCCGGTGGACGTCCGGGGCCGTGCCGTGGAGGTGGCCGAGCAGATGGGCGTGATGCCGCGGCTTCGCGAAGCCGCCACGGACGTCACGGGCATTCGCTTCGTCAACGCCACGGGTAGACACGCCGGCCGGATCGACCTCCAGGCCCTCCAGCGGGCCAGCGCGTCCCGGGACGTCGAGCTCCCACGTGGAGATCTCGCTTCGATCCTCTACCAGGCGAGCCGGGACAGCGCCGAGTACCTGTTCCACGACTCCATCGTGGGCCTGAGCCAGGACGAGGACGGCGTGAACGTCACCTTCGATCGCGTCCAGCCCCGCCGTTTCGATCTGGTGATCGGAGCCGACGGGCTGCACTCAGCGGTGCGCCGGCTGGCATTCGGGCCGGAGTCCGACTTCGTCCGCCACGCGGGCCTCTATGTCGCGACCCTGCCGCTCGAGGGGCACGTCGAAAGCGGGCGGGATGTCCTCATCTACAACGCACCCGGCAGGGCGGTCAGCATCCACCCTTCACGAGGCAGCCCCCTGGCGGCTTTCATTTTCAGAAGCCCGGCGGTGCCGGACTTCGACCACCGCGATACGGCGCAGCACAAGCGCCTGCTGATGGCCACGTACGCGGACGATGCCTGGCGGGTGCCCGAGTTGCTGAGCCGCGTGCGTGACGCCGCCGACCTCTACTTCGACTCCGTGAGCCAGGTGCGTCTGGACCCGTGGTGGCGAGGCCGGGTCGCGCTCCTGGGCGACGCCGCGTCCTGCGTATCGCTGTTCGGGGATGGCTCCACTCTGGCCATGGCGGGGGCGTTCACCCTCGCACAGGCGCTGGAGGCCAGTCCTGGCGACCACCGTCTGGCCTTCCGCAGGTACGAAGCCGAACACCGGAGGTTGGTGGACCCGAGGCAGCGGAGCGTTGGGCTCGCCGCCTCGCTCATCGTTCCAGCGACGCAGTCCGGAATCCTGACCCGGAACCTGGCCAGTCAACTGTGGCCGGTGGCAGCCGCCGCCGGCTGGCTGCGGAGCAGGCTCGTCCCTCACCGTGCGGCCGCATGAGCGGGTGGCGGCGGAAGGAGTCGAGCTCTTCGACACCTGCTCTCGCGCCCCGGCGGTGAGATTTTCCGCCCGCGTGGCAACTCGCTCATGAGGCGCTTCGTTGCGGTACCATGGGGGCACCATGCTCTTCGGAAAGAAAGAGCCTCCCTCGCGCTCGGAGCTGATCGCCGAGGCCGATCGCGCCCGCTCCAAGGGCAACCTCAAGAAGGCGATCGCGGGTTACCGCAAGGCGCTGGAGTTGGAGCCGAAGGATCCGATCGTCCACGGGAAGCTGGCGCCGCTGCTGGCCCGGGTGAACGAGCCCGAGGCCTCGCTCCAGAGCTTCCGCGCCGCGGCGCAGGGCCACCTGGACAAGGGCTTCTCCGACAAGGCGCTGGCCGTCTACACGCAGGCGGCGGAGACGTTCCCGGCCCAGGTGAACCTCTGGCAGCAGGTAGTGCAGATGTACCTGGCGCGGGGGCACCGCGCGGACGCGGTGCGGATGCTCCTGCGGGGCCGGATCTACCTGCGGCACAAGAACGAGCGGCGCGAGGCCATCACCTTGCTGAAGGAGGCGCTCGAGCTGGATCCCACGCTCTTCGAGCCCAGGCTGGATCTGGCGCGGTTGCTGGCGAAGCAGGGGCAGCGGGCCGAGGCGATGGCGCTCCTGGAGCCCATGGTGGGTGAGCTGCAGGGCGGGATGCTCCGACGGGTGCGAGAGACGATGTTGCGTATCTCTCCCAGCCCGGGGACGTGGTGGCGGTGGTTTCGTGCCGTGCTGCTGGGACGTTGAGGGCAGTGTCCTCGGTTGAACCCGAAACCAGCGTGCCCTGTCAGGTGCGCGGCAGCAGGGCTCGTTGGCTCATGAGTGGCGTTGTCGCTCGAGTGCCCTGACTGCACGCTCCGCCGGCCCATCCGCCAAAGGAGCGCTCATGCGCAACAGCCCATCACCCGTGCCGGTGGGGGCGGGAGTCCTCGTCGGTACCCTCCTGCTCACCCTCTCGATTGTCTCGTGGGCCCAGACTCCGCCCAAGAACGGCGCGCAGCCGCCACACGATGCGATCTCCGATTTCCAGACGCCGCGCGCCGTCCCGGAGGCCCGGCCGGAGCAGAAGAAGAACGATCACGACAGGTCGGACGCGTTCAGCGCGACGAAGGCGCAGCCGTCCTCGTCGGCTCTGAGCACCCAGCCCGACCAGGGCAAGGTGCTGGGCTTCGAGTTCTACCGGGACCCGCTCGATGCCAAGAAGCCCATGCAGAGCCCCGAGGAGCTCATGCAGGCGGACATGGCGGCCAAGGCCCAGGTCATGGCGGCGCAGCGCAAGCTCCTCGAGAGCCGTTACGAGCTCACCCCTCGTCTGGATCCGAGCGTCCGGATGACCCGGGGCAAGCCGCTCGCGGTGGGGCCCACGGCGCGGCTGCCCAAGGGCCTGGACTGGGACAAGCTCGCGAAGCTGAGTCCGGAGGCCATCCGCAAGGACAACCTCTTCCCATACCCGGCACTTCCGCACCCGAAGCACGCGACCGGCGGCATGGTCTTCCCGAAGATGCAGACGGCCATGTTCCCGCGGCTGGAACGCTTCGACGTGGAATACGATCTCCCCGAGGAGTTCCTCCCCGAGTTCCCGCCCGCGATGTTCCTGCAGAACCGCCCGGAGCTGGGTGACGTCTCGCGAGGGGAGGTGGTCTCCATCAACAACTTCTACCGGCTGTTCAAGGACATCCTCACCCCGGTCCAACTCGATGGCCTGCGCTTCCTCCTCATGCCGCTGCCCCAGGAGGAGTTCAACGCCACGGACGATCGCAAGTCCGTCAATCCCAGTCTCGGAGTGACGTGCTTCGACTGCCATGTGAACGGCCATACGACCGGCCAATTCCATCTCAACCCGGATGATCGTCCCCAGGAGCGCCGGCTCCGGCTGGACACCACCAGCCTGCGCGGGGTCTTCAACCAACAGCTCCACAGCTCCAAGCGCAGCCTCCGCTCGGTGGAAGACTTCACCGAGTTCGAGCAGCGGACCGCCTACTTCAACGGCGATCCCATCCACGCCATGAAGAAGGGGATGATCATCCTCGACCGCGTGCACGTCTCACACATGGCGCAGTTCCAGAACATGCTCGACTTCCCGCCCGCGTCGAAGCTCAACGTGCTTGGCCGGTTGGATCCAGCCAAGGCCACCGAGAGCGAGCTGCGCGGTGAGAAGGTCTTCTTCGGGAAGGGCCAGTGCGGCACGTGCCATCCGGCGCCGTTCTACCTGGACCACCAGATGCACGACCTGAAGGTCGAGCGGTTCCTCGACGAGGCGCCGCTGGGGTCCATGAAGACCTTCACCCTGCGCGGTATCAAGGAGAGCCCGCCCTACATGCACGACGGCCGGTGCCTCACGCTGGAGGACACGGTGGAGTTCTTCAACCTCGTGCTGGAGCTGAAGTTGACGAAGCAGGAGAAGGCGGATCTCGTGGCCTTCATGCGGACGCTCTGAGAAGAACCGTGGCGGGGCCCGCGTTGGGTGGGCCCCGCCAAGCCTCTCAATCGTTGTCCGCGATCGTCACGGTAGCGCTTGCCGTCCCGACGCTGTAGCTCGTGGTGGCCGGGAGGGTCACCACGACCGTTTCGCTCCCTTCCTTCACGGTGTCGTCGATGGGGGTGAGAGGCAGGTCCACCGAGGCTGTCCCCGCGGGGAGGAGCAGCGGCGAGGCGAGCGCCGCATAGTCGGTGCCCTGGCTGGCGGTCCCCGACACGGTGAAGGCGATGGAGAGGTCCACCTTCGGGGCCGGGATGGCCTTCACGGAGTACAGGCCCCCATTCGAGCCGGCCTCGGACGCGGAGGCATCCACCGCGGTGATGCGCAACTCCGGCTTCTCATCGTCGAAGAGGTTCACTGTCGCGGAGGTGCTCGTGGCGAGCTGATAGGCCGCGTCCGCCGCCAGCGTCACGGTGACGGCCTCCTTGCCTTCCACGAGTTCATCATCCACCGGTTGCACGTTCACCTGCGCCGAGGCCGCGCCCTCGGGAATGACCAGCGAGGTCGCGAGCGCCTGGTAGTCACTCGTGGCTGCCGCCGTTCCGCCGACCGTCAGCAGGACGGTGAGCGGTGCCGTGGTCGGTCCGGTGCGCGTCACGGTGAATGCCCCGGGGTTGGCCGGCTCGGCGGCTTCCGCGTCGCTCGCCGTCACGGTGACCACGGGAAGCTCGTCGTCCAGGAGCGACACGGTGGCCGACGTGGAGGTGTGGAGCTGGTACGTGGAGTCTTCCTGCAACGTCACGACGAGCGTCTCCTTCCCCTCGGTGAGGGCATCATCCAGGGCGGTGATGACGATGGACGCCGAGGCCGCTCCGGCCGGAATCGTCACGGAGCCGGGAAGGTCGGCGTAGTCCGCGCCCGCCGTCGCGGTCCCGCCCAGGGCATAACGGACCGTGAGCGCCGAGGTGGTGGCTCCCGTGCGCGTCACGGTGAGCTTCGCCGTGTCAGCGGCCCCTGGCTCGGAGGCCAGCCCGTCGGAGGCGGAGAGGGTGACGACTGGCAACTCATTGTCCAGCAGGGCCACGGTCCCACTCACCGTGGTGCCGAGCTTGTAGGTCGGGTCCGGCGAGAGGGTGAGCACCACCGTCTCCTTGCCCTCGATGGCCGCATCATCGATGGGGCTCACATCGAGGTTCACGGACGTGACGCCCGCGCCCAGCGTGACCGAGCCCGGGAGGGAGACGAAGTCGACGCCATTGGCCGCGGTTCCGGAGAGGGTGTACTGGACCGTGAGCACCTGGCCGGAGACGCCCCCCGAGCGGCTGATGACGAATCGGCCGGTGTCGGAGCCCGGCTCCGCGGCCGTGCTGTCCGAGGCCGAGACACTGAGCGTGGGTGCCAGGACATTGACGGTGATGGACGTGGACGAGGAGACGAGGCCGGCGGAGTCATAGGCCTTCGCGCTGAAGCCATAGCTGCCAGCCGCGAGCCCCTCCAGGGCGAACGAGAAGGGGGCACTGGTGACCTCGCCCACCTTCGTGCTGCCCTGGTAGAGCTCGACGCGGGCAATCGGGCCCTCGACGTCCGAGGCGGCCACCTCGAACGCAACCCTCGCCGGAGCGGCGAAGCTCGAGCCATGGGCCGGGGAGGTGATGCGCACCGAGGGGGCATCGTTCACCGGGGTGACGGTGAGGGTGATGGCAGCCAGGGGAGAGTCCTCCATGCCATCGTTCGCCTGGAACGTGAAGCTATCGGGCCCTGCGTAGTTCGCCTCCGGCAGGTAGAGCGGGCTGGGCAGGGAGCCCGTGAGCGAGCCATGTGCCGGCGGATCCACCAGCCTCAGCGAGAGCGCGTCGCCGTCGGCATCGAAGGCGGTGAGAGGGATGGATTTGGAGGAGTCCTCGGTCAGCGTGATGCTCTGGCTGTTGGCGAGGGGTCTGGCATTGAGGGCCACGTTCCAGTGCTGGAAGACGACGCCGCCGAGCCCATCCGAGACGGCAACTCGCACCGAGTGAGGCCCCACGGCCACCGGCGTGTAGAGGAGCGAAGACGTGTTGCCCTCCACGGGGGCGCCATCCACGGTCCACGAGAACGACAGCGGATGGCCATCCGCGTCCGTCGCCTCGACCTGCAATGGCACCGAGCCGCCCGGCCCGAGTTTGACGCGTCCAGCGGGACTGGCGCTGGTGATGACGGGAGGATGATTCGTCAGGGAGTAGTCGATGTGGGCCTCCCCGGTCGTGGCGTCGACCGAGAGCGGGGCGTCCATGCTGGAGACAGTCGTGCCTCCATTCGTGAGGTCCACGAGGCGGAACGCCTTCAGCGTGGCGGAGTCGCCGACGGTGTTGTCGCCGAGCCTGACGAGGAAGCGCTTCGCCTCGAGCGTGGAAGGGGCGATGTCCGTGAAGTCGAACACGAACGTGCCATCCACCGCCGAGGTGGTGGAGCCATTGAAGGCACGGGGTCCTCCGGCAAGCCAGAGGGACGTGATGTTCCAGACCGGCTTCGGGGTGCCACCGTTCCCCCCCGTGCCACCACCCTCGCTGCCTGCTGGCACACTGGTGCTCACATCCGAGAGGCCGAGGGAGAGGTTGATCTGATTGCGACGCGCATGATTGAGCGTCACCTCCGCCAGGAGCTTCGGTGTGTAGGAGGGCCGGACGGTGACGTGGTAGACCATGTCGCCGTGGAAGGCCGGGATGCGGCCCGTGCTGGGGCCACCGGCGACGGCCGACACCGACCGCAGCGCGTCATAGGCCAGCCACGTGAAGCCGGCCTCGTTCCAGCCGGTTCCCCAGGAGTTGGCGATGCGCAGTGCTCCCTTCTCGCCCGGGTCGACCACGTTGTTCTTGTTGATGTCGGTCCAGACCTCGTCGTCGTAGCCGACGATGGTCATCGCGTGCGAGCCGTTCGTGCCGTTGAGCCAGTAGTACACGGACTTGCCGGCGTACGCGTCATCATTGGGCGTGGCCGGATCGTTCTTGAGCGTGGTGGCCTGCCAGGAATTGACGTAGGTGCCATAGACGAGGACGTAGCCATTGGCCAGCAGCTCCCGGACGCGTTGCAGGCCATCGGCCGAGCTCACGCTGGAGATGTATTGGACTGGCTTCGTCCGGAACGTGAGGGCGCCGCGCCACACGGCCGGGTCGAGCGGCCAGGAGGTGTAGTTGGAGTCGTAGGGAATGCTGGCCCAGGTTGCCGCGCCCTGGTTCCCCAGAAGGCCGTATGCGCTGGTGATGTAGCTGCCCTGGTCGACGCCGGAGTTGATGAAGTTATAGGTCCACTTCGGGGAGAACAGCCGGCTGTTGTCGGTGTTGTGTTTGGCGTCCCAGCCATACTGGAGGGCGACGGTGTGGCTGAGCTGGTAGTAGGTCGTGGCCCAGGCGACGCAGGAGCCAATCGAGCCCTGGCTGCGGATGGGGGGGAAGAAGTCCAGGGTGCTGTTGTCGACGTGGGTGGGCAGTGCGCTCGCGGTGAAGGTCGCGACACCTCCAGGCGCGCGCTCGCCCGTCCCGAGAGTCTCCTGGCCCACCGCCACGGTGGCCGACGTGTCCAGCGTCCTCAGTCCCCTGGCTCGCCGGTGCTCGTTCATCCGCTCCAGGGCGATGCGGTTGGGCAGGACCTGGCGAACCTCCTGGCCCTGCTTCCGCAGCCGGTCGAACTCCTCTTGCGTGGGGGGTTTCAGGCCGGTGGCATGCACTTCGTTGGATGACTGGGCCCAGGCAGGTGTCCCGCTCGCGGCGAGTACTCCGCTGAGCAGCAATGCCTGCAATCGATTTCCGGATGACAAGGACTTCCTCCACGAAAGAATGATTTGAAAACAAAGCGAGCCGCGGAACTGTCTGGCGGCGCGCGGGAAGGCAAGCGCCGAGCCAGGGCCGGGTTCGGGACTCTTGTCTCGGGGACGCGGGGCGCGAGCCTCGTGAGACACCGTCCGGGTGTGGACATTCCTCCACAGATTGTGGGGGCGCGAGTCCACGGTCTGGGGTGCTCGAGGTCTTTCCTGTCGAATGAGAATGCAGGAGCGGCCCCGATTCGTCTGAGCAGGAGCGAACCGGGCCGAAGGGCAATGGACGCATCGCTTTCAAACGGTCAGCGGTTTCGTCCTTGTTTCCCTCCCGGCGTGGAAGCAAACCCGCCTCGAGGAGGTGGACCATGAAAGCCTTTTACGTCGGTGTCGTGCTCGCGGCGTCTGTACTCACAGGGTGCGACGATGCGCCGGAGACGCCATCGGACTCGGAGCGTGCCACCCAGGCCTTGGAGCAGATTGTCCGGTACGCTCCCACCAGCCTGCCAGCCAGTGCGCCGGATGAGTTGCTGCGGGTGACGCTCGGAGGCGTGTCGTACAACCTTCGCGAGCTGCTCAGCCGTCCCTCCGACTCGCGGCCCTCCGCACGCATCGTCGCTGCCTTTCACACCGTCGAGACTCCGTCGGACCCGCCGCCCTTTGGCACCAGCGCCACGGCGGTCTCACCGGACTACACGCGCTCGGCGCCAGCGGCCCAGGTCTACGAGTGCCGTCAGAACGGTGGCAGCTTCGCCTGGGTCCTCCTCCAGCCCGAGGCGGGCCTCGAGCCCATCACCACCCAGCCCGTCTCGGGACTGGAGACGCTCGTCTTCGATCACTTCCGCTACCCGGGAGGCATCGACTACGGCCCACCAGCGGGCACGCCCCCGGCTGGCCCCTCGTGGCGTGTCTCCGCTCCAGCGCTCAACCAGGGCTCACCCACCCTCGGGCAGACCCTCTTCGTCGGAGTGCTCGATGCCTCGGTCCCCAACGGTTCGGACAACGTCGCGCTGCTGCGTCTGGCCCAGGCCGCGCGCATCGACCAGGGTCTCCCATCCGATGTGTTCTCGAGGACCGTGTCTGACGGCACCCAGACGGGCTACGTGCTCCGGCTCGACACAGTGGGTGGTATTGCGCCAACCACGGGCTGCGATGGTTCCGGGGACGTGGGGAGCCGACAGCGGTCGCCGTACACCGCTGACTACTACTTCATCAACGTCTTCACGTCTCCGTAGCGGCTCCGCACGCTCCAATCACTTTCGAGTTGCAATACGGGGTGGTCTGCTCTAGTTTGCGCCCCGGTCGAAAAACGGCAGACCGGTTCGGTGAGCCCCGGTCACTCCCAGTGTGGGAGCCCTTGTTCCACCCTCACGGGCGAGAACCCACGGCCATCTCGAGGCACTCGTGTGTCTCCGGAGGCTCACCATGAAGCTCAATCATATCGATCTGCAGGTTCCCGACGTTCAGCGCACGGTTCTGTTCTTCGAGCGCTACTTCGACTTCGAGCTGCAATCGAATCGTGCGTCACCGGCCATCGCCATCCTCTCGGATCGCCAGGGCCTGGTCCTCGTCCTCCAGCGGCTCAAGAACAAGACAGACGCCTATCCCGAGGGGTTCCACGTCGGTTTCATCGTCGACAGGGAAGACCTCGTGCACGGGTTCCGCGAGCGCGCGAGCAGTGATGGATTGGAAGTCTCCGAGGTGATTCGCAACAACCGTGGTGTGATGGTGTATTGCAAAGCACCCGGAGACTTCCTGGTCGAGGTGAACTGCCGGCCCAGCGCTGGATGACGGGCGTCTGGGTTCAGCGTTGCGCGTAGGACCCGCGGCTGAGCTCGTCCAGAATGCCAGGCCCTTTGGGCACCCAGCCCAGGAGTTGCTCTGCCCGGCGGGCGGAGCACTTCTGGTCGAGCGCCAGCGCATCCGCGAACCCACCGAACTGATTCCGGGCCTCCTCCAGGGGCCAGGAGGCAGTCTTGCCTCCCTTGCCAGCTCCCTGGCTCGCCGCGGCGGCGATGTCCTTCAGCTTCACCGAGGATCCCTGCACGGCGAGGAGGACCGTGCCCGCGGGCGCCCGCTCGATGGCGCGCAGGTACAGGTCCGCCAGATCCTCGATGAACACCACGGGCCAGTGGTTCTCTCCGGGGCCCACGAAGCGAGCCGCACCTCCCTCGCGGGCGGAGGACACCAGCATCGCCGGGATGCCACTCGCGCGCCCGTAGACGATACCGGGACGGAGGACGATGCCTCGGATGCCCGGTGTGGAGAGCACCCGCTGCTCCACCGCCGGACGCCAGGCCACGAGCTTCGCCGGGTTCAGCGGGCGGGTCTCGTCCGCCACGGTTCCTCCCGTCTCGCCGTGCACCCAGACGCCGCTCGTGTACAGGAAGGCCTTTCCCGACCCCGCCATCCGCTCCAGCATCGCCGCGACGGCGGGCGCGTCCACGTCCTCTCTGTTGGCGGTCGCGGTCCAGATGACCGCGTCGACGCCCTGGACGAGCGCCGCGATCGTGGTGGTGTTCGCGAGGTCTCCGCGCACGGGCTGGATGCCGTGCGACCGGAGCTTCTGCTCCGCCTCATCCGAGCGGGCCAGCCCCTGGACCTGATGGCCGGCGCGAGTCAGGGACTCCGCTACGGCCGAACCGATGTACCCCGTTGCTCCAGTGACAAGGATCTTCATGATGACCTTCTTCTCTCCATGTTCAGGGTGATTCATCCATCAAAGCTGTGCCCCGGGCGCGCCGCGTGCCCACGCATGGGAGCGCAGAAGCAGTTGCCACACGACTTCCAGCTCGGCCGGGTCACGCGGCCCATAGACCAGGGGCGTTCCGGAGCGGGGATGGGGGACGCCCCAGCCTTCCTGGTACACCTGCTCGGCCAGTGCCGGAGGAAGCTTCATGTGCAAGCTGCCATCGTCCGCCGGGTGGATGTGGGCGAACTCGGTTCCGGCCTGGAAGGCCTCTCGGGGTCCTCTGGCCGCCTCCGGCCGGAGGACGAAGGCTCGAGCACCCGGGACGGAGACGAGGCTGGGGGCCACTTCCACATCCGGCAGGGCCGAGGCCCGGGTGAAGAGCTCCTCCTGGAGCGTGGGTGGTGCCTGCTGGGTCAGTTGCCTCTGCGCGAGCTGCGTCCCGGGAGGTGCATCGCTGACGCCCGGCGCGGATCCCTGCCTCCGGGACAGGCGGAAGGCCGGCTCCAGGCCCGGCACCTGGGCGCCGTGAGGGGGCTCGCTCCGGGCCGGGGTACAGGCAACCGCCTGGAGTAGCAGCGCGGTGAGCATCGTGAACGTCGGGCTCCTGGAGGGCATGGGCGTCGTCTTCTTTGAGGGGCGCTTCGTGCGCCTTCACGGAGTTTTTATGGGTGTTTCTCCTGGTGGACACAATCCGCTGAATCGAAAAGGATTGTTTCCAGGAGCGTACCAATGGAGGACGTCGGTCTCTATTTCGCCTTCGCCGAGGTGGTGCGGACCGGGAGCTTCACCGCCGCGGCCCGCTCGCTGGGTGTATCCAAGGCGACAGTCAGCAAGCAGGTCATGCATTTGGAAGACACCCTCGGCGTGCGGCTCCTTCACCGCACGACGCGCAAGCTGTCCCTGTCATCCGAGGGGGAAGCGCTGTACGTGCGGTGCCGGCGCATGGCCGACGAGCTCGAGGCGGCCAAGGCGGAGGTCCTGCGGCTGAGGGGCAAGCCACGCGGCCGGCTGCGCGTGAGTGTGCCCATGACCTTCGGGCTCCTGCATGTGGTCCCCGCCGTCCCGGAGTTCCTCGAGCGCTATCCGGAGATCTCCCTCGATCTCCAGTTCGATGACCGCATCGTGGATCTCGTCGAGCACGGCTTCGATGTCTCCGTCCGCATCGCGGAGCTCCCAGACTCGTCGCTCGTCGCGAGGAAGCTCACGTCCGTGCGGCGCGTGGTGTGCGCGACGCCCGAGTACCTGAAGCGGCACGGCACCCCCCGTGGACCCGAGGAGCTGCGCCAACACCGGTGCGTGCAGTATTCGTATCTGTCCACGGGGGCGACCTGGCGGCTGCGCGGGGCCGAGGGGGAGTTCCTCGTCCAGGTCACGGGTCCCCTGCAGGCCAACAGCAGTCTGGCCCTCAAGGCCGCGGTGCTCGCGCACATGGGGCTCGGGCAGTTTCCCCTGTTCGTGGTGTCCGAGGAGCTGCGGAGCGGCCGGCTGGTGACGGTGCTCGATGAGTATGCGCTTCCCGACATGACCATCTGGGCCATCCACGCGCCCGGGCGCACCGTGGCTCCGAAGATTCGTGCGTGGATCGACTTCCTGGTCCGCCGCTTCGCCAGGGAGATGGCGGGCTAGAGAACGCGGGCGGAGAAGGCCGGGCGGAGCCACACGTGTCCCGCTATATGAGCGCGCCATGAGAGCGATCCGCTACCACCGGACGGGTGGGCCCGAGGTGTTGAGTCTCGATGAGGTGCCGGAACCCGAGCCAGGACCGGGTGAAGTCCTGCTCCAGGTCCACGCGGCAGGCGTGAACTTCGCGGACACGGAGCGGCGGCGTGGGCTTTATGACTCCCAGGTGCCATTGCCGCGCATCCTGGGGAGCGAGGCCGCGGGCGTCGTCTCGGCGGTGGGTCCGGGCGTGGGCAAGGTCCTCATGGGGCGACGGGCCGTCGCGCTGACCACTGGCAGCTACGCCGAGTGCGTGAAGGCTCCGGCGAGCGAGCTCGTCCTCCTCCCCGATGGCGTGTCCTTCGAGGCCGCGGCCGCGGTGCCGGTGCAGGGGCTGACGGCGTACCACCTGGTCCGCACGGTGGGGCAGGTGCGCGAGGGTCAGTCGGTGCTCGTCCATGCCGCGGCGGGAGGCGTGGGCGTGCTGGCGGTGCAGCTCGCGAAGGCGGCGGGAGCGCGCGTCTTCGGCACGGTGTCGAGTGAATCGAAGGCCCGGCTCGTCCGGGAGCTGGGCGCGGACGAGGTCATCCGCTACGACCACGAGAACGTGGTGGCGGAGGTCCACCGGCGCACGGGAGGCCGGGGCGTGGACCTCGTCCTGGACGCGGTGGGGGCGAGCACGTGGGCCGGGAGTCTCCAGGTCCTGGCGCCCTTCGGGCACCTGGTGAGCTATGGCTCCGCGAGCGGTTCCCCGCCACCGGTGGACGTGGAGGCGCTCTTCGAGAAGTCCCTGAAGGTGAGCGCGTACTGGCTGCGTACCCCGCATCCTCCCGGGCTGAATTACCAGGCCCTGGAGTCGTTGATCCGGGACGTCTCCGAGGGAAGGCTGCGGATCCTCATCGGCTTGAAGCTGCCGCTGGCCGAGGCCGCCGAGGCGCACCGGCGGCTGGAAGGCCGCGAGACGGTGGGCAAGGTGGTGCTGTCCGTGTTGGACGAGGGGGAGGGCCCCGGCACGTCCGCCTAGTTGTCGCCCCAGGTGAGGCCGGTCCCCACGGTGAAGGCGACGCCGTGGGCCCAGGGGGACGTGGCGGGAGTGAGCGCCCGGTACTGCGCCTCCGCACTGACGGAGATCCTCCGGTTGAGCAGCGCGTGGACACGCAGTCCGACCGGCAGCTCCGGGTAGTGCGTTCCATTCAGGGAGCACAGGCCCGCACCAGCCGTGGCTCGCAGGTCGAGCCCTCCCGAGTAGCCGAGCCGCGCCGTCAGCAGTGGGGGAGAGTGCAGCGCCAGCGACCAGGCGCCTCCACTTGCTCCCTGGAGCGGATTGCCCAGGGCCCGTGCGTAGCCCGCGGAGAGCCCCATCGCCCAGGGCAGGGGGAACAGGGCTCGCAAGCCCGCCACCGGTGTGGCGCCGCGCATCGAGGTGATGGCGCCTCCCAGCAATTCCAGGGCGAGCGCGGGAGAAGGTTTCCAGTTCGGCCGCATGGCCTGGTTGCGAGCTGATGCCAGCTCGGCGAGCCGCGCCGTGGCCCAGACGAGGAATGCGCGGGAGTAGGCCACGGCCGATTCGACACGCGCATCCACGAAGTCGTCATACGCCGAGGGGTCCACCTTCCACGTCCGCCCCTGCCAGCGCACTTCCGTCGAATCGAAGGCGTTGCCCACCACGCCGTAGCTGCCAAACGCCCCCGGCTTGTTCGTGGTGGGCTCCGCCCAGAACGCGCTCCAGGGAATGGCTCCTCCCTGCACGGGCAGCGAGCTCGTGCGAATCACCTCCAGCGTCTCCCGGGCCAGCGCGAGCTGTGCCTCTTCGCCAGAGAGCGGTGCGATCTCCCTCCCGAGGGAGGCCTGCCCCGCGGCGTGTTGCTCGAAGCGGTCCGAGAGCCCGTGCATCACCGGCACCACGTGCATGGGCACGGCCATGTCCTGGATGTGGTGCACCAGGTGGCCGACGCGATCGAAGGCCTGTGCCAGGTCACCATGGCTCGCGGCCTCCTCGGCCTCCTGCCAGAGGACGCGGACGCGCGCTCCGGAGTCCTTGCGGACGGAAGAGTCGAGCGAGGTGCCCGGGTGGAAGAAGTGGTGATAGCCGGCCCACTTGACGGGGAGGTTCAGGTCCTCTGCCCGGCTGCCCTCCACCACGACCGCTTCGTGCGCCGCGAGCTCGGGGTAGTGGCCCGATGCGAGCACCGCGTCGATGGACGCCCGGGTCATCATCTCGTGGTCCGGTACCGAGAAGGCGCTCGCTCGCAGGGGCAGGGCGAGGGCGACCAGGAGCAGCAGGAGGGAGCGCAGGGTGGGCATGGGGCGGAGCCATCGTAACCAGTGGCTCGCCAAACGCTTCCCGCTCCGGCCCGGAGGAGGGGGGCGTCTGTCCGGATGCCAGGTTCCATCATCGGATTCAGGACGCTCGGTCCCTCGCCCGGCCGTTCTGCGCTAGAATGCGGGCGCCATGAGCGACTCCAAGGGCGACCAGTTCGGACAGAAGCCGGAAGAGACGAAGAAGAACCCGAAGGTGTTCGGGCTCCGGGTGAAGATCGAGCCGTACGTGTCCGTCCAGCGCGAGCAGAAGAAGCGCAAGGAGGAGACGTTCGACCCCTTCGCCGTCACCTACCAGGGCCCCAAGCCCGAGGATTTCTGACGTCCGCCCCCCCTTGGCCCATGCCCGATTCCTCGAAAGCCGAGTTCGACGTCGTCCTGTGGGGCGCCACCGGTTTCACCGGCCGCCTCGTCGCTGAGTACCTCGCCCGGAACCAGGACACCCACCGTGCACGCTGGGCCCTCGCTGGCCGCGACCGGGCTCGGCTCGAGCAGGTCCGCTCGGGGCTGGCCGCGCTCAACCCCGCCTGCGCCGGGCTTCCCGTGCTGCTCGGGGACGCGCGAGACACGGCCTCGCTGGACGCCCTGGTGGCTCGCACGCGCGTCATCATCTCCACGGTCGGTCCCTACGCGCGCTACGGCAACGAGCTGGTGGCCGCCTGCGCTCGCGGCGGCACGGACTACTGCGATCTGACCGGCGAGGTGCAGTGGATGCGCCGGATGATCGACGCCCACCACGCCCAGGCGCGCGAGACGGGGGCGCGCATCGTCCACACCTGTGGCTTCGACTCCATCCCCTCGGACCTGGGCATGCTCACGCTCCAGGAGCACATGCGTGAGCACCACGGAGGCCACTGCTCGCGCGTGCGCTTCCATGTGACGAAGATGCGGGGCGGCTTCAGCGGGGGCACCGTGGCGAGCCTCCTGCAGTCCGTGGACGAGTCCATGGCGAACCGCGACGTGCGCCGTGTGCTGGGCAACCCCCACGCGCTCGACCCCGAGCCGCGCCGCGGCAGCCCCGAGGAGCGCGACCAGCTCGGCGTGCGCTACAGCCGGGAGCTCGGCCGGTGGACGGGGCCCTTCGTGATGGCGGCCGTCAACACGCGCGTGGTGCGGCGCTCCAATGCATTGCTGGGCTACCCCTGGGGCCGGGAGTTCGTCTACTCCGAGGTGTCCAGCTTCGCCCCCGGCGTGAAGGGGATGCTCAATGCCGCCGGTCTGTCCGCGGGGCTCGGCGCCTTCATGGTGGCCACGACCGTGCCCGCGGTACGGCGCCTGCTCGAGCGGAAGGTGCTGCCCGCTCCCGGCGAGGGCCCCTCCGCCGAGGAGCGCGAGCGCGGTCACTTCGAGGTGCGGCTCGTGGGCGAGGGCACCTCCGGGAAGAGCGGACGCCCCGTGAGGCTGGAGGCGAAGGTGGCAGCGAGCGGAGACCCCGGCTACGCGGCGACGTCGCGGATGCTCGCCGAGTCGGCCCTGTGCCTGGCCTTCGACGAGGTGCCCGCCCAGGGTGGAGTCCTCACCCCCGCCTCGAGCATGGGGCTGCGGCTCGTCGAGCGCCTGCGGCGCGCGGGCATGACGTTCGAGGTGCGGGAACTCCAGACGCCGTAGCCGACGAAGCGTGGGCGGCGTCTCGAGACAACGAGGGGAGCCGGAACTGCTGCCGACTCCCCTGCTGCCGTATCAATGACCAGTCGTGCTGTAGTTGGGCGGCAGCCAGGTGTAACCCTTGCCATCGGCGCGCACGTGGCCAAGGCCAGGGAACGAGACGTGTGCCACGCCCACCCAGTAGCCCTGCTTCGCGGCGTCGGCATAGGCCTTCTTGCGCTGGGCCGCAGCCTCCTTGGAGTCGGAGTCGAACTGGATGGTCACCGACGGCTGGGGGAACTGCACCGCGGCCACGTGCATCACGTCACCCCACAACACCAGCTTCTGGCCGTTGCTCTCCACGGCGTAGAAGCTGTGTCCGGGAGTGTGGCCCGGGGTCGGGATGGCGCGGATGCCAGGGAACAGCTCGGTGTCGCCCTCGAACGTCTTGAGCTTGTCCGCCGCGATATAGGGATTCAGCGAAGCCATCGCACCCTGAAACAGGCTCTTCTTGTCGGCCGGAGCCTTGTCCATGTTGGCGGTGCTCAGCCAGTAGTCGGCATCGCGCTTGTCCACGTGAACCGTGGCGTTCGGGAAGATCAGCTTGCCGCCCACCGTCAGCCCGCCCACGTGATCGCTATGGAGGTGGGTGATCAGCACCGCGTCGATCTGCTCTGGCTGGTAGCCAGCCGCGCGCAGGTTGGGGACCAGCTTATTGAGGCTCGGTCCGAACAGCTCACCGGCGCCACAGTCCACCAGCACCAGCTTGGAGCCGGTGTTGATGAGGAAGGCGTTGATCGAGGTCTCTACCGGCACATCGATGTACGACTGGGCCAGCACCTTCTTGGCCTGACCGGGAGCGATGTTGGTCAGCAACTGGTCCATCGGCAGGGGCACGGTTCCGTCGGAGAGGGCCGTGACTTCGAAGTCGCCCAGCATCATGCGGTAGAAGCCAGGGGCCTGGGTCTTGACCTGCGGCGCGGCGGCTTGGGCAGCGGGAGGCACCAGCACAGCCGCGGTCGCGGTCGTGAAGGACGCGGCGAGTGTGGCGCGCAAAAGGAAGGTGCGTAGCGTCATCATCGGAATGCTCCGGAGGTGGGGTGGGATGGGGAGGCTGGCTCGCGGCCCCGCCGGGGAATATTCCCCTCGCGAGGACCCCGTTCGCGGGGTGTTGCTTGAACGTCCACGGAGGCGCCGAGGCCCATACGCAACGGCCGACAACGACTCCGCTGGAGGAATGTTTTCCTGATACCGGCCGGTCTCGTGATGCCGACCGGGCGCTTGTATGGTGCCGAGCGGTATTGTCGTCAAGGGAGAATGAGGACGTTCCCATGTGGATATTCGGCTATGGCTCGCTCATCTTCCGTCCCTCCTTCGCGTACGAGGAGCGCCGTGAGGCGTGGCTGAGGAACTGGGGGCGGCGCTTCTGGCAGGGCTCGACGGACCACCGGGGCGTGCCGGAGGCGCCCGGGCGGGTGGTGACGCTGGTGCCCGAGCCCGGCGCGCGCTGCTGGGGCGTGGCGTACCGGATTGCCTCCGAGCGGGTGGAGGAGGTGTTGACCCACCTGGATTGGAGAGAGCAGGGCGGTTACGAGCGGCACCAGGTGATGCTGGAGACGCGCGAGCCCCCGCCGCTGGAGGCGCTGGTGTACGTGGCCGGTCCTTCCAATCCCCACTACGTGGGGCCCTCGACGCTGGAGGAGATCGCTGCGGTGGTGCGCTCCGCCCACGGTCCCAGCGGTTCGAACCGGGACTACGTGCAGCGGCTGGCGGAGGCGCTGGCCCAGGCCGGCGAGCATGACGCGCATGTGATGGAGCTGGCGCGGCTGCTGTAGCTACTGCCGCATGTCCAGGAGGGCGAACGACTCGAGCAGTGCGGCCGGATCGTCCAGGACCTGCTCCGCGCGCAGGTAGTCCTCGCCCGTGCTGAGCATCAACCTCGGCGTCCCCTTCAGCGACGGCACGAGCGTCGCCACCACCGTGACGTGCTTGCCGTCCGCCTGTAGCTCGAACGAGAGGGTGCGCCCGCTCCGGCTGGGGCCTCTCATGCCGAGCCGCAGGTCTCGCGTGAACACGCGCGTTTCGCCCCACAACTCCAGTGCGAGCGAGACGAGCTCCAACGTGTCCGGCTCGCCGCGCAGGAGCACCGCGCGCATCCGCCGCGTTGCGGGCTCGCCCTGGGTGGCCAGCAGCACCTCGCGCAGTCGCTCCAGGGCCGGCCGGGTGAGCTGCCCGGGGAAGTGCGACGAGAGGAATGCCTTGCCCTTGAGCCCCATGGCTTCGGCCAGTGGCGTCACCTCCCGGAGCACCACCGGGCGCACCTCCGGTGTCTCGGACGGGCCTTGGTTCAGCACGTGCATCCGCGCGGTCGTATACGACTCGCCCGTCTTCTCCTGGCGCTCACGGATACGCTTCTTCAGATCCTTCTTGACGGTCATCGCCCACCTCTGGCGGTGCGAGAAGCCCCATGCGCTGGTCGCCCGCTCGAGAAGCGAGTGCGATGCGGACACCTGCCCGAGGAGAAGGCTCCCCTTTGCCCTCCTGGCGCGCCAGGCATGGGCTGGCGAACGAGGGTTGCGCGCGGGCCGGCGCGCTCATCGGCAAAGATAGGAATCTGGTTCCCGGGTCGTCAACTCCACGCCCCGCCCGGCGCCTTCGGGCAGCTCACGAGTGATAGCGTGAGCTCTCCCGTCACCTCACTGGCGGAGCGACGCGCAGAACAGGCCCCAGTTCTCCGCGTTGTCGAACGCCTTGGCGGGGTCCTCGGCCACCAGCGCGATGGCATTCGCACGGCCATAGGCCGCCGTGTGGTTGGCCAGCACCTGATCCTTCGTCCCGGCGATGGCGTGGGACATCTCGTGGATGAGCGTCTCGATGCGGTCCTGCTGGTGCGCGCTCACGGCGAGGTGCGCGCCGTCCAGCGGCATGTTGAGGAAGTTGTTGTAGACGGTGATGGCGAAGCGCGCGTCCTGGGGCATGAGGCTGTCTCCGCCCGGCAGGTCCACCTTCTGAGAGCCGCCCTTGGCCGCCACCGCCTGGATGATGACCCAGCTCTGCTCCTGCCGGCCCAACTTCGTGATGAACACCGGCTGGAAACACGCCGCGTTCGTGTTCGGGTCCGCGCCACCCGAGGTGATGCTCACGTTCCACGAGTTGAGGCAGGCGCGCATGGTTCGGATGTTGCTGCGCAGCTTCTCGATGCGGTCGCTCTTGGTGGCGATGCCTCCGCCGAACCATGTCGCCAGGGCCGCGGCCGCCGGCCCTGCCGTCGGGTTGGCCAGGGCATTGTCCGCATCCTGGAGCGCCTTCATCGCCGCCGTGACGGTCGTGGAGGTGGTGTTCTTGGAAGTCTCGTCTGCGCCAAAGAACCAGGTAATTGCCATGCTCGTTGTCCTCTCTGTGAAAGGGGGTGTCCGGAGGACGCGCGGAGCGCACGGGCTGTGACGGCTACTGCCCGCTGTCCACGCGCCACGCCCGCGGAGACCGACCCGTCCAACATCGCCCGCCGCCCCCTCGACAGCCCGCTCATCCGCCCTCTGCGTGCTCTTGACGCCGGTGCGAAACGGGAACATGGTGTTCGCGTTTCGTGTTCGAGGAACAGGAGGTCGTCCCATGGCAAGGTTGGGAGGTCTCGCCCGTCTCGACGGCGTGGCGCAGGCGGAGTTGGTGGCCCGCGGCGAGCTCAGTGCGGCGGAGCTGCTCGAGGCGTGCGCGGAGCGGATCGACGCGCTGAACCCGCTGCTGAATGCAATCCCCGCGCTGGACCTCGAGCGCGCCCGCGCGGTGAGGCCCGCGGCGGGCCCGTTCTCGGGGGTGCCATTCCTGGTGAAGGACGTGACGCCCTACCCGGGCCTGCGTTGGTCGATCGGCTCGAGGCTGTTCGCGGCCAACGTCGCCCCGCAGGGCACGCCGTACAGCACGCGGCTGGACGAGGCGGGGCTGGTCACGGTGGGCAAGAGCGCCACCTCCGAGTTCGGCCTGCTCGGCAGCACCGAGACGCTCCTGGACGGCGTCACCCACAACCCGTGGGACCTCTCGGTCTCGGCCTCGGGCTCGTCTGGAGGCTCGGCCGCGGCCGTGGCCGCCGGACTGGTGCCGCTCGCGCACGCGAGCGACGGGGGCGGATCCGTGCGCATCCCCGCCTCGGTGTGCGGGCTGTTCGGGTTCAAGCCGAGCCGCGGGCGGTGCGTGCCGGCCAGCCTGGACACCTCGGATTTCGGCGCGCTCGTCAGCGAGCACTGCATCAGCCGCTCGGTGCGTGACAGCGCGCTGCTCCTGTCCCTCACCGAGGCGCGAGACGCCGGCCTTCCTCCCGTCGGCTATGTCCGGGAGCCGATCTCCCGGCGCCTGCGCATCGGGACGTGGACCCGCACGATGGTGGGGGAGGAGCCCGAGCCCGCGGTGCGCCGCGCCTACGACGAGGCGGTGGCGCTCTGCGTGTCGCTCGGACACGACGTGGAGCCGGTGGCACCGTCCGCGCTCGATGGACCCGCGCTGGGGGACGCGTTCTTCCTGGTGGCGGGCGCCGCGGTCGCTGGGGCGGTCGGGATGATGGGGCAGCTGCGCGGACGGCCGGTGGAGCGCCGCGAACTCGAGCCGTTCAGCTGGGCGCTCGCCGAGGAGTTCCAGCGCCGCGGGCCCGGAGCTCTCGCAGGGGCGCGCGCGCAGTTCGCGGCCAGCGCGGAGCGCTACCTGGCGGCCGTGGCCCGCTACGACGTGGTGCTCACGCCCACGCTCGCCACCGTTCCGTGGCGGCTCGGGCACCTCTCGCCTGTCCTCCCGCGGGAGGAGCTGCTGCGCCGCACGGCGCACGCCGTGGGGTACACGCCCATCCACAACATCGCGGGTTGCCCGGCCATGTCGGTCCCCCTCCACTGGTCAGACGAGGGGCTTCCGATCGGCATCCACTTCGCCGCGGCCCCGGGGGCGGAGACCCTGCTGCTCGGGCTCGCCTACCAGCTCGAGGCCGCGCGGCCGTGGCATCATCGGTGGGCACCCTACTCGTATCCCCGGCTGTTCGACGCCTGATGCCCCAGGTCCTCAAAGACGATGTACGCGAGCGCATCCTCGCCTCCGCGCTCCAGGTGTTCGCGGCGCACGGCTACGTCGGCGCGACGATGACGGCCATCGCGGAAGGCGCCGGGCTCGGGACCGCGAGCCTGTACCGCTACTACGCGAGCAAGGGGGAGCTGTTCGACGCGGTCGTGACGCCCACCCTGGCGGAGCGCTTCGAGTCGCTGCTCGAGCACCGCGTGCGCGCGCTCGCGCAGGTGGCGCTGAGCGACGCACCACGGCGCGAGGAGGACCATGGCGAGGAGATGCTCCGCTTCTGGGTGGAGAACCGGCTTGCCGTGGTGGTGCTGCTCGACCGCGCCGAGGGCACGGCCTATGCGCACTACGGCGAGCGCTTCGTCGAGCAACTGGTCTCCGCCACGCTCGAGCAGATCCGCACCACCCACCCGGGCGTGCGCGTGAGCTCGGCCGCGCGCTTCGTGCTCACCCGCATCTTCGAGAACACCCGGCGCATGCTGGCCGCCATCCTCGTGGAGCACGAGAGCGAGCGTGCGTTGCGCGAGGCCATCGAGGGTTTCTGGAGCTACCAGATCCCGGGCCTCCGCGGCTTCGCGGCGTGGCTGGGCCGTCAATGCACTCCGGCGCGCTTGTAGAGGTCTTTCACATTCGCCACGGCGGACGCCTCGTCGAACTCCCGGAAGACAAAGGTCATCTTGGTGGCCTTGAAGGGGTCGAGTTTCCTCTTCTTGTCGCCGTCGTTGATGGAGAACACCTCGATGAGCACGTCCTTGTAGGGAGCCTGGACTGCTTTCGAGTCCCAGATGGAGGTGAGCAGCTTGTAGTGCTTCTCCATCGACAGCTCGAGGAACGCTTTCTTGCTATTCATCCATTCCTGGAGCGTGAACTGGGTCATGCATTTGGCGATGTTTCCCTGCATGAGATAGGCGCTGTCCTTGGAGGGGGGAAGATAGAGCACATAGCTGTGCGAGTCGCAGTCAACGCGCAGGAGGTGCGACTGTTTTTCGTCCCGCTTGCCGAGCGCATTGCCGAGCGTCATCAGGTCCTTGTAGTAGCCCTTATCCTTGCTTCGATTCTCGAAGTCGAATCGGTAGTTGAACTTCTGGGTGTCGAGGAAGATCTGGCAGAGCACGGTCGACACCGTGCCGCACACGCTGAGAATCCTGAAGTCAGTCGAGCCCGTCATTTCGC
Source organism: Vitiosangium sp. GDMCC 1.1324 (assembly GCF_003044305.1). GTDB lineage: Bacteria > Myxococcota > Myxococcia > Myxococcales > Myxococcaceae > Archangium. The sequence continues at coordinate 244,726 of NZ_PZOX01000016.1, forward strand.
GGATCTGCTCGTCGGGCGTACCCGTGAGTTTGAGCATGTCTCTCACTTCCTTCAGGTCGGCTTTCTGCTTCTTCACGGCCTCCGTTGCATCGCCATACATGTCGCCGTTCACCAGCGCGTTCAGCTCCAGGCTCTTCATCATGTCGTTGGCGAGTTGCTGGATGTACTTGACCATCGTTCACCTCGGAGAGCGGGTCCAACCCAGTTCGATCCATTAGACCCGCCAGGGCGACGGATGGGCAACGCGAGGTGCATACGGTGTGACCACTTTGCTGCTGCCTCCCGAAAAACCGAGTCGCTTCCAGGGGATACAGAGTGGAGATACGCTTCAGGCAGCCGCTGCTGGTGCCGCCTGAAGCGCGCGAAACCCGAAGCTACCGATCACCCGTCCAGGTGTTCCCGCCGCCGTCCTTGAACGAGAACGTCGCGGTGGAGACCTCGTCTTTCGAGAACAGGTTTCCGGAGTTGGCCCGGGGGCCGGTGATGCTCGAGTTCTTGAGGGTGATCGAGCCCGTGGTGGCGATCTTCCCGCTGAACGGGCTGGGCGGTGCCTTGTGCGAGTCATTGGCCACCATTCCAAAGTCGCCTGATTGGTCCATGACGATATGGACGCCGTCGAACTCGGTGTCGTCGATCCGCTGCCCCTGCGTGGTCTGAACCAGGACCCCGTAATGAACGGGATCGATGATGTCGATGTCTTTCAACCGGATGCCCTGGAAGCGGATGAAGGAGTACGGCTCGGCCGGAGAGTACGGGTTGGCGGCAAACAACCAGACCGCGCCATACTTCCGCCGCGTGGTTTCGTCTCCCTGCACTCCGTCGTCGTCCCACCACATGCGGCCTCCGCAGCGCTCGACCGTCATGTTCTGAAGGGTGGTGAGTCCGGAGAACTCATGCTGGGGCGCGAATTCGTTATCCACGGTAATGCCCGGGTAGCGCAGGGTGTCGTAGACAACCGAGTCCTTGATCACGTTGTCGTGGCCGCCGTAAACCGCGAAGCCGGCTGCCCGCCAGATCAGACCCGCGGTGCAGTGCTCGATGACGTTGCCCTGGTTGGGGCCCTCGGGCTGGTGAACCCACGGCGTGTTTCCAATGGGCGTCTTGTCCCAGGTAATGGCAGACCACATGGCGAAGGCATCGTCGCCGTTGTTTCGCGCGGTGCAGTTCACGATCCGCGAGTTGGTGGTTCCGTTGCAGAAGTTGATGCCGTCCGCCATGGTGTTGCGGAACCGAGAGTCCTCCCACAGCAGGTTGTTGCCGCCCTCGACCCAGCCACCCACGATCATCCGCTCGATCCAGAGCCGCTTGAAGACCGCGTTGTTGTGCATGTAGCGATCGAAGGCGCGCCCGATCCCGTCATAGCTGTCCCACGGCCAGTTGCCGAGAGCAGCCGCGTCCGTGTTGTAGCGAGCCGCCCGGTTGCGCCAGGTTCCAAAGATCGCGAAGTCCTGGAAGGTGATGTTGTCACCGCTCAGACGGAACCCGAACTCGTAGTTGTAGCCAACTAGCTCCGGGGGAGGGGGCACGAATCGCGTGTACCACATGCCGGCGCCCTGGACGGTCAGGCCGGCGGGAACGTAGACCTTGGGGAGCGCCGGGCTCGCGTGCGACATCACGTAATCGCCAGGCGGGAGGAAGATGCCAGGTTTGCCGCCAGCCACGGCGTCTTGAAGGGCTCGCACCACCGCTGCTTCGGTGAATTCACTCACGACGACGTAGTTCGCCGGGGCGGAGAGGGGCTCCGGCACGAGCTCGAGGTCCATGAAGTCGAGGGTGACGGGGAGCTCCGCGGAGGCATCCGGCGAGATGATCTTCACCACATCGCCCGCGTTGATGGTTGCCCTGCCGTAGGTCGCCAGCAGCACGTGCGCCTCGTCGTAGATGTGGTGCGCGGCGCTCCAAGGCAGCCGCAGGCCAAAGTTCTCGTCGTTGGTGCTCGGGCTCTGGGGGAGCTCATCCACCTGCTGGCGCGGAAAGGCGTTGTGCGACTCGGTGTTGTTCGGGCCGGTGTAGAGCCAGGTGAAGTCCGAGTTCACGGTGAGCGTGGCGACCTTCGCGTCATTCACGTAGACATCCAGATGGGCCTCTCTCTCGTCCGGCACGCTGTAGCGCACCAGGACGGAGTTGGCCTTCACGCGGCTCGTCCACGCGATAGCGTCGGTGGGGCCATGCAGTGTCACCGCCTTGCGGCCCGAGGCCTCGCCGGAGAGCGTGCCCTCCAGCCATGGGCCACTGGTGGTCTGCTCGAGCGTGGCGCCACCGGAGGAAACGCCCGCCTCGGCCTCGTACTCGTCCCAGGGAACGGTGGCGCCGCGGGGGACGGGGGGGTTGCCAGGGTTGTCGTCAGGTTTGTCGCTGCAAGCAGCGAGCAGAAGGCACGCGCAGATCGACACGAGGGTCGGACGAATCATCGGTTGCTGGCTCCTCATTGAGACGTGAAGTTTCAAAGATAGGACGGATGGGGGAGCCAGTGGTGAGTGGTGAATAGAGTGCTGGCGCAGAGAGGGAGGGGAGGGAGGCTGACATTGAGTGTCAACGGAATTGTCCGTGAGAGGCGGACTCGAGCAGGCGGCTGAAACGAAGACATCTCAAGGGGTGGGAGGCGGGCGGGTCGCGCGGAGCCAGCAGCTGCACCTCGCGGCCGAAATGTCTGTCGTCCTGGGTGACGAAACGAATGGCGCTGTGGCGGTGCTGGGAGTTGTACCTGCCAACGAAGGGGGAGGGCGGGCAGAGAATGCACCTGAGCGGTAGGACACCCTGGATGCACCAAGCACCTCCTGGAGTAGGGGCTCGGCTCCATGCGAACAAGAGCCTCGGGCCTCCCCTGGGCGGTGAGGCCAGCGAGGAGCACGCGTGGACGAGAAGAAGAAGCCTCAGGAGAACTGGGAGGAACGGGCGCAGTTGGGGCCCTACCAACTCGAGGAGCAGATGCCGCAGTCGCCTGACAGCCCGGGGGAACTCTACCGGGCAACACACGAGAAGAGCGGGGCCACGGCCCTGGTGCTCAAACCCTCCGCCGAGGAAGACGTGGCGGGGCTGAAGGACTGCCGGGTGCGCTTCATCTGCTCGGTCGCGCCGAGCTACTACGCCCTGGAGGTGGAGGACTCCCGAGGGAGGATCTCGGTGGAATCGCTGTTGGTGCTGTTCGAGGGTGTTCGCGAGGGTGTGCGGCGCATGTCCCGAGCCTTCGACGACCCCCACGAGTCTCGTCACCGGTGGCGCCTGGGGCTGGCGGTGGCGGGCGCCGCCGTGGTGGGTGTCCTGATCCTCTCGCTGGTGCATCTGGCCCACGTGTCCCCACCGCCAGGCGGCTCGAATCCCCTGGCGAACACCTCGCCTGAGCCCATGAGTGACGAGGTCACCACGGCGGCCTGGGAGCAGGCCACCCATGGGGGGCTCGCGGATACCGCAGACGCTGGGGGATTCGTGCTCGCCCGACCGCTGCCGAGCGAGCCCTTCAAGGGGCAGAAGCGTCCTCCCTGCACCCGCTACGCCGAGGTCGAATTGGTCGGCGCATGCTGGGTGCCACACAAGCTCAAGGCCCCGTGCCCGGACGTGCTCTACGAGCACCAAGGGGAATGCTACTTGCCTGCCTTCAGCGCGAAGCCGCCACCTCAGTCGCTCGGACAGTGAGTGGCACGGGCGCCTTTGCTCCTGGTGCCCGGGTGCGCACGTTCTCCGGCGCGCACCCTCCGATTCGTCTGACACCTGTCGGCGGCGTCAGTCCTTCTTCGAGAGGCCGAAGTAGTGGGACAGGTATTCGCCGAAGTCTTTGTACTTCACCCAGAACTCGAACTGGGAAGCGAAGCCGAGGACGGGACACTCGAGGCTCCGGCCCGTGCGGTGGAACACCAAGAAGTGCTCCTGGCTGCCAGAGGGCGGGAGCTTGAGGGCGTGTGCGTCCGCCATGGCAGGGTTGGGAAGATTGCCCGTCCAGCCCTGGACCCACTGCTCCACGGTGCCGGACTCCTCGGGGGCCCCGGAGTTGGCCATGGGCTCGGCCCATTCGCGGAACATGTCGCGGAGGAGGCGGGTGTTGAGGCGGGGCGGTTCGCCGGTGGTCAGCTTGAACCAGCTTGTGTCGAAGCGGAGCCACTCCTCCAGGCTGGGAGGAAGGGGTCGGCCGTCGGGCAGCGGGAGCGAGGCCAGTGTCTTCTCGTCAAGCGGACGTGGATCCTGGTGCTCCCAGTACCAACCCTTGCCGCGCCCGCCGTTGCGGCGCAGGTGCTCGATGACTCTCTGGGTTTCGTTCATGCTCATGGGGGGGGGGACGCTCGGAGGTGGAGTGTGCGGTGCCGTGACCTGCCTGTCCATGGCTGTCTCCGTGCCCCCCGGCGCGGGCGTCTCCCGGTCCAAGCCCGTCGCAGAGAGCCCCTTGTGCGCGAAAGTCAGGTATTCCAAAGCAAGCGGGAATTCGTTAGGGTTTGGGGCGCAACCTCGATGGAGGACGCATGCGAACGAGTGTTTTCGGTGGTCTGTTGGCGATGGCTCTGATGGCGGTGGGCTGTGGCGCGCCCGTTGAGCAGGAAGCGGGACCCGATCTGGCTACGCAGGAGGCCCCGATCCCCGACTGCAGCGGCAGCCCGGACTCCCTGGTAACCTACTGGAGTGACGCTACCTATACGGTGCAGATCGGTGGCCGGGGTTGCCACTGCGGTTGGTGGGAGAGCTGGGGCCAGACGTCGGCCTACAGGCAGTACATCTCCGAGTGCTAGGCCGTCCGCCCAGGACGTCACACGACTGAAACCCGCGCGGCTGTAGCACGCGGCGGACCCGCGGGCCCTGGCCACGGCCACGCGCTTCCACGGCCAGGGGCCGCGGAAGGTGTCAGACACGAATCCCCTGACACCTTTCCGAAGCGATGTCCCTCCTGACGACCTTCAGCGTTGGATTCGAGCGGACGACACTTTGCCGTCGAGGCCGTTATGGTTCCTGAAGGTGACTTTGAGGAACGAATCCTCGAATGAGGACTGGAAGGTTCCGATGACCCTGGGTTGCAGGATGTCCTGCTTGACGTAGATGGTCGTGTAATCGTCGCCGGTGCCTCCATTCGGGTCGTCGTAGACGGTGAGCGTCGTTCCCGCCTTGGCGATCACGATTTTCGCGGACCGCGCCTCGTCATTGTCGCAGCCATAGCTGTCGTTCTTGAAATTGACGAATTGGCTGGTCGTGAGGGGCAGCGTGCAGACGATGTTCTGGGACGCGTTGTTCCCCTCGTACAGGACGACCGAGGCGTCCGCGAACATGTCCCCGGCCTGGGGTTCCACCCGGATTCGCGAAACCTTTCCGTCGAGGCCATTGTTTCGCAGGTAGACCGCGCGATAGTTGGAATTGTCCGCGCTCGTCTCGAAACTCGGCACGACCACCCGCTCGTTCATTCCAATGTCGCGCTTGACCTCGAGGAAGTACCAGTCGTCCTCGCGGTTGCCGCTCGGGCTGTCATACAGCGAGATGCGGACGCCTTTCTTCGCGCCGGACAGAACGAGTGAGCGCGCTTCGTCGTTCTCGCACCCCAGCCGCGCGGAGTCGCTCGACTGGAGGTCGATGGTCCGGGCGATAGTGGTCGCAAAGCCGCAGACGATATCCTGGGAGCCGTTGCCGCCTTCGTAAAAGATGACGCCGCCGTTGTTTCGCCACTCGACGTATTCGGTGGCGTCGCCGCGATTGGTCTGATCCAGCGCGATGAAGTTGGGTTCCCGATTCGCATTGGGGCGGCAATACGATTGGTCACGGTCCAGCAACTTGTCGAAACGATTGTCCGCGTCCCCATGCAGTGGGTAGGGGATTTTATGAAAGTGGTTCATCACGAACAGTCGGGGCCAGCCATAATAGGTGGACGACGCCGCCACGGTATTGAGCGGAATGCTGCTCCAGCGTGTGTTGCAGGAGTAATCGTGGCTGGTAACAAGGTCGCCCAGATTATAGGTGTTCTCGACGTTGAGATTCTGGTCGTAGATCAGGTGTACAGTGCCGGAGCTCGTTTGATGGTCGCCCGCATTCTCCGATCTGCTGGTGAAGATGAACAAGCGCTGGTTGGAGTTGATCAACTCGCCGAGCGTGGGCCATTGTCTCCGCGAGGACCACGTCGTCGGCTTGAAGGTGTAGGTCGCCAGGTTGGGGATGCTGCTCAAGGCTCGGGTCAGGTCGTTCCTGTTCGTGTAGTCCTCGAGGAAGACGGTGATGACGGCGTTCCGGTTGGCTGCCAGGGTCGGCATCACGCTGATTTTGAATTCATCCGCGAGGCTCCGGCTACCGGGGTAGCAGACTCCGTGGCACAGCAGGACGCCGGATTCATGGATGTCGAACATCAGCCCGCGCACGCCGTACATCAATTGGTAGATCGGGGACACCTCCTGGTTGGAACCGATTCCGCCGGAATGCTGGCCCCAGGAGAAGGCATTGTGGCTCGTCAGCCATACGTATTCGTTGAAGGGCCGGCTCGTGTCGGCAATGAGACCCGGCTGGGCTGCCCGAGAGAGGTCCTCGGAAGTGGGGTTCGCGGCCCGTTCGATTTCATCGGGCGTGATAGGCTTCTCGTCCGGTGACGGAATGGCACTCCGTGGATCTTGCCCTGGTCCCTGGTCCGCCTCGGGAGGCTGTTCGACGTTCGAGGGGTGGAGTGTCGTTTGTTGCGGCGCGGGCGGTGGAGCGGAGGCTTCTTTTGTTTGCGAGGCACATCCGGAGCCCGCCGCTGTCATGAGGCATGTCAACGCTCCGACGATGAACTTTTCAATGGAACTTCGCTTCGGTATGGTTTGCATATGATCTCCTTGAATTGAAATGCGCGCGGTGCTGATCATGAAATGCATTCGTCATTTCGTTGCGCGTCATAATTCTGATGGAGGTTCGAGGGCATGTCTCAATGCGCCATCTGTCAGGGGGTGAACAGAAGGCAAAGCTCATACGGTCGCGACCGTCAGCGGCGCCGTATCAGGGGCGTCAAAAGGGTCAAGGAGATCAAGCCTCGCAATACCGCGACGAAGGCACGATACTGCTCGTGCAACTCCCTCAGAGACTGGTGTGTGGGCGGCGCATGGAGCGCGGGCGGCGCTCCTGTCCACCAGTCCCTCATCCACTCTCGAGCCAGCACGTAGCGCAGCCGTCCCACCAGCGCTGTATCGTCCACCAGCAGATGGAAGATGGTGGCCGGCCTGCTGTTTGCTGTTCCTCCGCCGATGTCAGCAGGGCGGCGCATAGACAGACGGGATAGGTACAGCCTCCACGCTCGCGTCAATATGTACGCCCGCCCATGGAGTGGGCGACCGTCAGGAGGAGGGCAGCGCCAGAGGCTCCTCGATGTTGCCTACACAGCCACGTTTTCAGGATCAGTCGCGAAGAGCGCATGAAAGAGCGTGGTTGCAGGCGGATCCAGTAGGTCCACGATGAGCGGGATTCGAGTCTCGGCGATCTCGCCGACGATGGTGGTGAATTGGAAGTGGCTGGGTTGGTACTGATTGATGCTGCATCCCGAGAGAACTGGCAGAAACACTCCCAGGAACCGCAGGATCGCGGGCATCCGCGCGAGTTGCCTTGAAATGCCCACAATACCACCTTGGATCAAAAGGGTTGGCCAAGCGCCCGGCACATTATCCAGATGGATTTGGAGGCGGCGGGAATCGAACCCACCGCCCCTGCGCGCTTTGGAGGACTATGCTCCAGGTCGGTGTCGGTGCGAACACCCCCGGCGCCCAGATCACCTTCAATTTCATGGAGCAGAAGAGTGACCTGCCTGTCTGCTCACACACGGTGGCACTCGAGGCGAAGAACATCACCACGGGTGGTGCCGGGAGCTGCTACTTCCAGCGCGCTCGCCTCCTCCTGACCGCACGCTGAGGCCCGGCGCTTATCATCTCCCCCAAAAGCAACCCGCTGAGCTGGGTGGGCGAGGGCCTGGCTTCGCCGCTCAAGGACGAGCTGGCCGACGCCATTGCCCTGGCGGTGCGAACGCCCGCACCCGTTCACCGTCTCAGAACAGGACAGGCAGCTTCGCGAACCCACGCAGGAAGGAGTTGCTCCAACGCAGCTCCTCGCTGGGGATCGCGAGCCGCAGCTCCGGCATGCGCCGGAACAGCGTCTCGAAGGCGATCTGCCCCTCCATCCGCGCCAGCGGAGCGCCGATGCAGATGTGGATGCCCTTGCCGAATGCCACGTGCTTGTCCGCGTCCGGCCGGGTGATGTCGAAAACGTCCGGATGGGAGAAGCGCGCGGGATCCCGGTTGGCCGAGGCCAGGCCGACCATCATCGGCTCGCCCTTGGGAATGTGCGTCCCGGCCATGTCGAGGTCCTCCTTGGCGATTCGCCGCGAGATGAAGTCGACCGGGCCCCAGTACCGCAAGGTCTCCTCGACCATGCCCTTCACCAGACCGGGATTCGCCTTCAGCTTCGCGAGCTGCTCCGGGTGGCTCAGCAGCGCATAGACACCGTTGCCGATCAGGTTCACCGTCGTCACGTGCCCGGCGAGGTAGAGGATGAAGACCGTTGACAGCGTCTCCTCCTCGTTCAGCTTGTCGCCGTCCTCCTCGATGCGCAGCAGCTGGCTGATCATGTCGTCCGCCGGCTGCGTTCGCTTGGCCACGAAGAGCCTGCGCAGGTAGTCGGTGAACTCCCGCAGTTTTGCCCGGCTCTCCGGGTCCATCAGCCCGCGGCCCCGGTTGCCCCCGAACAGATCCTCCGTCCAGGCCCGCACCATCTTCCGGTCCTCGCACGGAATGCCGAGCATGTCCGAGATGACCGTGACCGGCAGCGGGTAGGCGAACTCCGCGATGAGCTCCATGTGCCGGTCCGGCCGTGACTCGCCGCGCTCGGCCGCCGCGCGCTCGGCGGCGTCCAGGAGATCCTCCGCGATTCGCTGGATTCGCGCCCGCAGCGGCTCCATCGCGCGCGGGGTGAAGCTCGGCTGGATGAGCTTGCGCAGCCGCGAATGGTCCGGCGGATCCACGGAGATCAGGCTCTTGGAGATGGGACGCAACTCCTCCGGAACCTGGGGTATCTTCTTCTGCTGCTCCGGGGTCATCGCGGTGCGGGGATCCGACGAGATGCGATCATCCAGCAGGGCGGCGATCACATCGTCGTACCGGGTGATGAAGAGGTGCTCGCGCTCGAGGAACTCGCGGAGCTCCGGGTCCGCCCCGGCCTGGCCGGCGTTCTCTCCGAAGGTGAAGGACACCCGGGCGACCCGGTCCTTCTCCCTCACCTTCGCGTAGTCCTCCGGAGAGACCTTCGGATCCAGGGTGAGGGTCATCGGGCCCTCGGGAGAGGTCTGCTCTTTTGCTGCGTTGGCGTCACGTGCTGCCATGTCGTCCTCCTTCACTCATCGAATCACTCGTCGGGAAGGCCGGCGCGGTCGCGCGCCCGCCTCCACATGCCGGGTGGGCCGCCGCCGTCCTGTCTTGTCGAGGTCGGCTCCGGGCCGTTTGTTCCGCGCCGGAGCCGCAACGGCGTCTGGCTCACTCGGGCTGATCGCGCGCTCCAGCATGGCGAGTGTGCGGCCCAGCGCGAGGAGATCCGCGGACGTCGCCACGGCCAGGTGCGCCGCGAGCGCTCCGGTCAGTTTGTCGCCGACCGAGCGACTCATCTCCAATCCCTTCGAGGTGAGCGCCAGGTACAGCCGTCGGCGGTCTCTCGGATCCGCCGCTCGCCGCACCAACCCGCGCCGCTCCAGCCGGTCGATGACCCCGGTGACGACGGCCGGCGTGACTTGCCAGCGCCGCGCCAGGTCCGTTGCCGAGCGGGTGCCCTCCTGGAGGGCACGCAGCGCCGCGTACTGGCGCAGGCTCAGGTCCAGGTCGGCGCTGACCTGGCTCACCAGCTCCCGGGTCCAGCGCGTCAGGTGCGGGAGGAGCTGGAGCAACTGCGCGGCATGTCGGATCGGAAGGTCGTTCGGGGCCATGGGGAGGGCTTTGCGTCGTAGATAATATATGACGTAAATCAATATTCCTGGTCAAGTTATCCGGGTCTGTCAGGTTTTTTGCATGGCGGACACATCCGCCTGGCCGAGGACAGGCCGTGCAGGCTGCGTGTGTCACGAGACGGCTCTCAGTGATTTCGTAGGCCACTGTGCGCAGTGGTGAGCACGATGGAGGTGCTCAGCAACAACTACACCTCCCCATCAACGACAACTACAGCGCACTGCCCTCCTGCACCCGTCAGCGGCCCTCCTCTGCTTCTCCTCTCCAGCCCATTCCCCTCCCAACTGCTCCCCAATCTTTCCTATGCGCCTCGCTCCGCGGGGCCGAGCCGCTGGGCCCCGTTCCCGCCGAGCGCGCCTTGGCGGGTCATCGAGCGAGACGCGATTGCTTCCATGCCGGGCGTGTTGAAGTCTGTCCACCATGCCGACCCTCACCTTCGAACAGTCCTTCGACGTCACCGCCCCTGTGGAGGCGGTACGTGCGTTTCTTGCCGATCCGCACTGCTTTCCGAAGATTCACCCGCTGATCGCGCGCATCACGGTGACCGGCGAACGCCGCGAAGCCGAGGTGCGAGTCGTCGAGTTCGAAGCGCTCGAGCTCGTGCCGATGCTGGGCCTGCAGTTCCGGAACCGGCTGCGCTGCGAGACGTTTGACGACCCAGCGCACCCGAATCGAGTGCGATCACGCGCGTTCAGCGTCCCGGCGGTGACGGTGGACTCGACCTACACACTCTCGTCGGCGCCCATGGGGTGCCGCGCGTCTCAGCGCCTCGCGCTCACCGCCCCCTGGGGCCTCATGTCCTTCGTGCATCGGACCGCAGTGGCGGCGCATACACGGCAGGGCGCAGCCATCCGCGCGTTTTTCGCGCAGTAGGTCCGCAGAAGGTGTCAGAGGATTCGTACAACGCAGCACAGCCGCTGACCGCTTCCTTGAATCTCTTCCATCAGCGTCCTCACCTGGGCATCCGTCGTCCTCACCCGCCCATCCGAACCACCGGAGTCACCGGGTTTCTACCGACGGCTGCCGTCACTCAGGATGGGGAGGTGTAGTTGTCGCTGAGCAGACTCGGCTCCGGTGATTCCTGGCCTTGTTGCCCACTTGCGCGTGCGGCACTGGCGAAGACCGCCTTGAGGCCCTTGCACCCAGGCAACAACCGGTGTGCGCGTCTCCCATCAGACAGGGCCTGCCCCGACTCGTCGACATTGCCTACACGGCCACGTTTTCAGGATCAGTCGCGAAGAGCGCATGAAAAAGCGTGGTAGCAGGCGGCTCCATTAGATCCACGATGAGTGGGATTCGAGTCTCGGCGATCTCGCGAGGGAGGGCCTCAGCCCCGAACATCGCCTCGATCTTCCTGCCAACGACCTCCGCGAGCGCCTGCATCTCGGGCGGAAGCGGATCGAAAAAGACCTTGGCGGCGATCACGTCTTTATCTTTGTAATCGTACCGCAGGCCATACACCATATAGATAGGCGCCAGGATGCTGAGGCAGCCGACAACCCCCCAGCGGCGCTCCCGCGGCCCCTCCTCATGACTCGCCTCCACGGGCTGCCGATCCGTAAACACGGTACAGCGGAAACAGGAAGTAGAGGTGGCCGTGGCATGTCCGATCTCGAATTGCGGAAGCGCCGCCCTGAGCTCATGCATGAGCTCGCGCCATTGATCCAGCTTCTTGAGCTCTTGTTTCCACAAAGCCTGGAACCTCTCTAGCTCGGGGCTCCTTTCCAGCTTGCCAGCAAACTCATGGTCCGAACGCCAGTATTTCCGAACGACAGCAAGCAACTCTTCCGCTGAAATTGGCATGGGCTTAGAAGTCAACTTGGATGGGCTTTGTTTCCTCTTCACACCAGGTTGTCACTCTCGAGCCAAGCACGGCGCGATTCAAAACGACGTTGGAATTGCCTACAGACGAGGCCCGGAAGTGGAGATACGGGGGAGGCGATCACCTCCCTCAAAGCCTCGTTGGCACAATCGGCGGTGATTCGTTGATATGGATTTGGAGGGGCGGGAATCGAACCCGCCGCCCCTGAGTGCATTGGAGGACTATGCGCGGTTGAGGATGGACTCGACCGCGGCCTGGGCGATGGGGTGGTAGCGCTCGGCGTAGCGATTGAACAGGTTGCGCGCGAGCACCTTGCCCTCGGGCGTGGCCGCCAGTGCCCCGTAGAGCGGTTTGAGGTACTTCATGCGTCCCACCTCTCCGAGGAAGGCCTCGGTGCGGCCCAGCGCCGGCTCCCAGCCCGCTCGTAGCGCCGCCGCCAGCCACGACACCAGCACCTCCGAGTTGTGGCTCTTCGTCAGTGCGAAGCGCTCGTCCAACTGACGGAACACGTCGCGCGGCGTCCCCTGCCGCAGCCCCTCGATGTAGAGCTGCCACTCGGCCGGAGTCCAATCCTTCACGTCCTCGGCCGAGGGCACCTTGCCCTTCAGCCGCTCCATCCGCTCCAGCTTCGCCGAGCGCGGTACCGGCGCGCTCTGGGGAATGCCCGGCTTGTTCAGGTACGTGTCCGCGCCCACCTTCGCCAGTGCCCCCGGCAGGTGCTTCTCCACGAAGGTCGTGAACTGCTCCGTGGTGAGCGCCTGGAAGCGGTGCGACCCGATGTAGCGCTTCAGGAAGTCGTCGAAGGTGGGCCGGCCCACCGCGTCCTCGATCGCGCGTAGGAAGAGGAAGCCCTTCTCGTACGGAATCTGTGAGAAGGCCTCGTCCGGATCCACCCCCGCGAGGTGCGTGCGCAGCGCGGTGAGCTGTGGATGCGCCTTGAAGTGGTGCACGGCGTCCTCGAGCGCGCGCCGGCCCAGCGCCGAGTGCAGCGCGGACACTTCCGCTCCGTAGAGGACCTCGAGGATGCGCCGCTCCGCGAAGACGGTGAAGCCCTCGTTCAGCCAGAAGTGCTCGGCCGACGCGTTCGTCACCAGGTTGCCCGTCCACGAGTGCGCCAGCTCATGCGCCACCACGCTCACCAGGCTCTTGTCCCCGGCCAGCAGGCTGGGCGTGAGGAAGGTGAGCCGCGGGTTCTCCATGCCTCCGTAGGGGAACGACGGCGGCATCGTCAGCAAGTCGAACCGCTCCCAGTCGTACGCGCCGAAGAGCGCCTCCGCCGCGCGCAGCATGGCGTCCACGTCCTCGAACTCCTCGGCGGCAGCCTCCAGCACCTCGGGCTCGGCCCACACTCGCGAGCGAGGGCCCAGGTCCTTGGCCGCCAGTCTCCCCACCGCGAAGGCCAGCAGGTACGTGGGGATCGGCTGCGGCATCTCGTAGCGCTCCACCGCCTCCACGCCCTGTTCCTCGCGGCCGGCGAAGCCCGCGGCCATCACCGCCTTGAGCTCCTTGGGCACGGTGAGCTCCGCCCGGTAGCGAATGCGGATTCGCGGCGTGTCCTGGAGCGGCACCACGGAGCGTGCGTGGATGGCCTGGCATTGGCTGAAGAGGTACGGGTACTGGCCTCCCGCCGTCTGGGCCGGCGTCAGCCACTGGAGGGCGCTCGCCTGGGGAGACGTCCGGTAGCGGATGGTCAGCTGCTTCGTCCCCGGGCGCAGCTCCACCCGCAGGCGGCTGCCGAGGATGGGTTCGGGCGGCGACAGCAGGAAGGGCAGGGGCTTGCCCTCCGCGTCCATTACCGAGCGGATTTCCAGATCTCTCGTGTCCAGATCCAGCGGCCCCGCCGAGGCCTCCTTCATCGTGAGGGTCGCCTCCGCGTGCAGCCGGCGCGTGTGGAAGTCCACACGGGCCTTCCAGGTGAGGGTCTCGGTCTCGGGTTGGGTGTCGTCGTTGTACGAGTGAGGATCGAGTCGGGCCATATGGAGGGACGCACCTTACCCTCCACCGGTCGACATAGGGGGTTCAAGAGCCGGTTGACTTTTGAATCAACCGGCGCAATGTCTGGTGCCACCCCTTTTTCAGATCGGGAGCCTCTTTCGATGACGACGCGGATCCGCAAAGTGGCAGTTCTGGGCGCGGGCGTGATGGGCAGCGGGATCGCCGCGCACCTCGCCAATTCGGGCGTGCGCGCGCTCCTCCTGGACATCGTGCCTCCCAAGGCTGCACCCGGTGAGGACACGGCCTCCAAGGCCTTCAAGAACAAGTTCGCCCTCGGGGCGCTGGCGAACATGCGCAAGCAGAAGCCCAGCCCCATCGTGTCCGAGCAGGTGTTCACCTCCATCGAGGTGGGCAACTTCGAGGACGACCTGCCCCGGCTCGCCGAGTGCGACTGGGTCATCGAGGTGGTGAAGGAGGACATGGCCGTCAAGCAGGCCCTGTTCGCCAAGGTGGAGCAGCACGCGCGCAAGGACGCCATCATCAGCTCCAACACCTCGGGCCTGTCCATCAAGGGCATGCTGGAGGGCCGCGGCGCCGACTTCCGCAAGCACTTCCTCGTCACGCACTTCTTCAACCCCGTGCGCTACATGAAGCTCTTGGAGCTGGTGGCCGGCCCGGAGACGGACCCCGAGGTGGTGAAGAGCATCCACCGCTTTGGCGAGGAGGTGCTCGGCAAGGGCATCGTCTACGGCAAGGACACCACCAACTTCATCGCCAACCGCGTGGGCACCTACGGGATGATGCGGACCATCTCGGAGATGCAGAAGGCGGAGCTGTCCATCGAGGAGGTGGACAAGATCTTCGGCCCCGCCATGGGCCGCCCCAAGTCTGCCGTGTTCCGCACCGCGGACATCGTGGGCCTGGACACCTTCTCCCACGTGGCGAAGAACTGTTACGACACGCTCACCCAGGACGAGGAGCGTGAGGTCTTCGCCGCCCCCGAGTTCCTCCAGAAGATGGTGGCCAAGGGGATGCTGGGCGACAAGAGTGGCGGCGGCTTCTACAAGAAGGACAAGAGCGCCGGCGGCAAGGACATCCTCGCGTTGGACCTGAAGACGCTGGAGTACCGGCCGCAGGCCAAGGTGCGCTACGAGTCCCTGGGCAACGCCAAGGAAATCGACGACGTGCGCGAGCGCGTGGCCTCGGTGATGAACGGCCAGGACAAGGCCGCGAAGTTCGCCGAGCGGATTACCCTGGATGTGCTCGCCTACGCCAGCCGCCGGATTCCGGAGATCGCCGATGACGTGGTCAACATCGACCGCGGCATGCGCTGGGGCTTCGCCTGGGACCTGGGGCCCTTCGAGACCTGGGATGCCTTCGGCGTGAAGAAGGGCCTGGAGCGGATGAAGGAGCTGGGCCTCAAGCCCGCCGCCTGGGTGGAGGAGATGCTGGCCAAGGGCCGCACGTCCTTCTACGGCGTGGAGAACGGCAAGGACACCTACTGGGACATCCCCACGAAGTCCGTGAAGGTGGTGCCGGAGAACGCCCG
Source organism: Vitiosangium sp. GDMCC 1.1324 (assembly GCF_003044305.1). Classification (GTDB taxonomy): domain Bacteria; phylum Myxococcota; class Myxococcia; order Myxococcales; family Myxococcaceae; genus Archangium. The sequence continues at coordinate 259,940 of NZ_PZOX01000016.1, forward strand.
CACCTCGCGCGTGGAGTACCTCAAGCGCGGCAACAAGAAGATCACCGGCAACGACAGCGCCACGCTCTGGGACATGGGCGATGGGGTGACGCTGCTGGAGTTCCACACGAAGATGAACTCCATCGACGACGGCATCATCTCCATGATGAACACGGCCCTCGACGAGACGGAGAAGAACTTCCGCGGCCTGGTCGTCGGCAACGATGGCGCCAACTTCTCGGCGGGCGCCAACATCATGGCGATGCTGTGGGCGGCCAAGAATGGGGAGTTCGACACCCTGCGCCAGATGGCGGGGGCGCTCCAGGCGGCCAACCAGCGCATGCGCTACAGCCCCGTGCCGGTGGTGACGGCGCCCTTCAACCTGACGCTCGGCGGCGGCGCCGAGGTGACCATGGGTGGTAACGCCATCCAGGCCTCGTCCGAGCTGTACATGGGCCTGGTCGAGGTGGGCGTGGGCCTCATCCCCGGTGGCGGCGGCACGATGATGCTGCTGCGCAACGTGTACGGCACCTACGCGGCGGACAAGGACTTCGACGCGTTCCCCTTCATCAAGAAGGTGTTCCTGTCGATTGGCACGGCGAAGGTGGCCACCAGCGCCGAGGAGGCTCGGGAGATGGGCTTCCTGTCGCAGGCGGACGGCATCAGCGCCAACCGCGACTTCCTGCTGTCGGACGCCAAGCAGCGGGTGCTGGGCATGGCCAACGCGGGCTTCCGCGCGCCCCGGCCCACGCGCTTTCGCCTGCCCGGGCCCAGCGGCTACGCCACCATCGACATGATGCTCTACGACATGGAGCTCAACGGGCAGGTCTCCGCGCATGACCGGAAGATCGCCCGGAAGCTGGCTCGGGTGCTCACCGGTGGCGACACCAGCCCGGCCGCGCTCGTCTCCGAGGAGCGGGTGCTGGAGCTGGAGCTGGAGGCGTTCCTCAGCCTGTGCGGCGAGGAGAAGACCCAGGACCGGCTGATGTTCATGCTCGAGAAGGGCAAGCCGCTGCGCAACTGAGGCGGCGGCGTTACGGTTTGTTCCCAAGTCATCCAGTGATTCGAGATTCTAAAGCCCGGGGTCGCTCCCCGGGCGAGGAGACAGACAGATGCCTGGTCGAGTCGTGATTGCCAGCGCGGTGCGCACCCCGTTCACCCGCGCGCACAAGGGAGAGTTCAAGGACACCCGGCCCGACACCCTCGCGGCCCTCGCCATCAAGGAGGCCGTCGCCCGTGTCCCCGGCCTCAAGCCCGAGGAAGTGGAGGACGTCATCCTCGGCTGTGCCATGCCGGAGGCGGAGCAGGGGATGAACGTCGCCCGCAACGCCTCCCTGCTGGCGGGCCTGCCGGACACCGTGCCGGGAATGACCATCAACCGCTTCTGCTCGTCGGGCACGCAGTCCATTGCCCAGGCGGCGCAGGCCATCAAGGCGGGGATGATCCAGGTCGCCGTGGCCGGTGGCACCGAGTCCATGACCATGGTCCCCATGGGTGGCAACAAGGTGAGCGCCAACCCGGAGATCATGGAGAAGCACCCGGAGGTCTACACCTCCATGGGCGTCACCGCGGAGAACATCGCCTCGCGCCACAAGGTGTCGCGCGAGGACGCGGACAAGTTCGCCTACGAGAGCCAGCGCAAGGCGGCCACCGCGCGTGAGCAGGGCAAGTTCAAGGAGGAGATCTTCCCTGTCACGACCACCGTCTATGATGAGGACGGCAAGGCGCAGCAGGTGACGGTCTCGGTGGACACCATCCTGCGTCCGGAGACCACGCTGGAGGGTCTGGCGAAGCTCAAGCCGGCCTTCAACCAGAAGGGCATCGTGACGGCGGGCAACGCGTCGCCCCTGACGGACGGCGCGGCGGCCGCGGTGGTGATGAGCGAGGAGAAGGCCCAGGCGCTCGGCGTGAAGCCGCTCGGCTACTTCCTGGACTACCAGGTGGCCGGCGTGCCGCCGGACATCATGGGCGTGGGCCCCGTGCCCGCGGTGAGGAAGCTGCTGGCGAAGAACAACCTCAAGATCGAGGACATCGACGTCTTCGAGCTGAACGAGGCCTTCGCGGCGCAGGCGCTGTACTGCATCCGCGAGCTGGGCATTCCCCAGGACAAGGTGAACCCGAACGGCGGCGCCATCGCCCTGGGTCACCCGCTGGGCGTGTCCGGTGCGCGTCTGGTGGCCACCATCCTGCGCGAGCTGAAGCGCCGCAACGGCCGCTACGGCGTGGTGACGATGTGCATCGGCGGCGGCATGGGCGCCGCGGCGCTCGTCGAGCTGGCGAAGTAGTCTCCACCCCCTCGGGGTGACGTCTTCACGCGGCCCCTTCCGGTACTCCGGGAGGGGCCGTCGTGTTCCTGGCTCGAAGCGCGTAGGCTGCCCGGCTCCAGGTCCTTCCCAACCCGCGGCCTGGGGAGCTTTCGGGCCATGGACTCCTTCGCTTCCTCCCGCATCCTCGTCGCGTTGCTCCTCCTGTTTCTCTCCGGCGTGAGCAGTGCTCAGGTCACCCGGACGGCGAAGCCCGCCCCGGCGAAGCCGCGTGCGCGCGAGCTGGGCATTACCTTCGGTGGTACGTCCGGCCCGCTCAACGCCATCACGGACGTGCCCGGGGTGGCGGTGGGCCACACGACGCTCGTCTCGGGCGAGGGCAAGCTCTCGGTGGGCAAGGGGCCGGTGCGTACCGGCGTCACCGCGGTGTTTCCTCGCGGGCGCGACCAGGTGGCCGAGCCCGTCTTCGCGGCCACCTATGCCCTCAATGGCAATGGCGAGATGACGGGCACCACGTGGGTGAACGAGTCCGGTCTGCTCTCCGGACCCGTCATGCTGACGAACACCAACAGTGTGGGCGTCGTGCGTGACGCGGTGGTGGCCTGGGGGGCCCGGAGGAATCTCGCGTGGGAGCTCGCCCTGCCCGTGGTGGCCGAGACCTATGACGGCATCCTCAACGACATCAATGGCTTCCACGTCAAGCAGGAGCACGCCACGCGTGCACTCGAGGAGGCTCGGGGTGGTCCGGTGCCCGAGGGCAACGTGGGTGGCGGGACGGGGATGATCTGCCACGGCTTCAAGGGTGGCATCGGCACGGCCTCGCGCAAGCTGCCCGAGGCGTTGGGGGGTTACACCCTCGGGGTGTTGGTGCAGTGCAACTACGGCAGCCGCCGGCTCTTCTCGGTGGAGGGCGTCCCGGTGGGCGAGGAGATCCGCGACCTCCAGTCCTGCTACACGGGAAGTGAGACGCCCTCGTCGCCGTTCCTCCGCGCCATGCGCCCGTGCGCCCAGAGCGCCAGCCTCACCACGTCCACCATCCCCGAGGGGATGGGTTCCATCATCGTGCTGGTGGCCACCGATGCGCCGCTGCTGCCGCACCAACTGGCGCGCATCGCCCGCCGGGTCCCGCTCGCCATCGGCAAGATGGGTGGGTTGGGCGAGGACTCCTCGGGCGACATCTTCCTCGCCCTCTCCACCCAGCCCACCCGCCCTCCCGCCGACAGTCCGGTGGCGCGGGTCTCTTCGCTGGACAACGAGCACCTCAACCCGCTCTTCGAGGCGACGGTGCAGGCCACCCAGGAGTCCATCCTCAACGCGATGCTCGCCGCCGACACCCAGACGGGGGCGGATGGTGTCCGCGTCTTCGCCTTGCCGCAGGACCGGCTCGTGCAGGCGCTGCGCAAGTACGGCCGGCTCTCCGCGGCCACCCCCGCCAGGACTCCGGCGGAGTGAGGCCCGGCCTGGGAGTCAAGAGGCAAGCCGGGTTGCGGCCTTTGGCTCAACACTGCTGTAGTCGGAGCCATCCATGAAGAAGCCCCTTCCTCCTCCTGGGAATCCGCGGGAGCTGAGCCGCCGGACGTTCCTCGGTGGCGCGGCTGCCGCCAGCACGCTCGTCGCCCTGGAGGTCCAGGCCGAGCCCTCTTCCGGCAATGTCCCCCGTGCTCCTACTCCCGAGCCGCGCGGCAAGCCCTTCGAGCTCGAGGAGGCCACCATCTCCGAGCTGCAGGCCGCCATGACCTCGGGGAAGTCGACCGCGCAGGGCCTCGCCGCGCTCTACCTCGCGCGCATCCAGGAGCTGGATCGCTCCGGGGACTCGCCCCTCCTCTCGGTCATCGAGCTCAACCCGGACGCCCTCGCCATCGCCTCGGCGCTCGATGAGGAGCGCAAGGCCAAGGGGCCTCGGGGCCCGCTTCACGGCATCCCCGTCCTCATCAAGGACAACATCGCGACCGCGGACAAGATGCAGACCACCGCCGGCTCGCTCGCCCTCGTCGGCTCCGTGCCCTCGCGCGATGCGTTCGTGGTGGAGCGTCTGCGGGCCGCGGGCGCGGTCATCCTCGGAAAGACGAACCTCAGCGAGTGGGCCAACTTCCGCTCGACGCACTCCGCCAGTGGGTGGAGCGGGCGCGGTGGCCAGTGCCGCAATCCCTATGCTCTCGACCGGACGCCGTCGGGCTCGAGCTCGGGCTCCGGAGCGGCCACCGCCGCGAACTTCTGCGCGGTGTCGGTGGGCACCGAGACCGATGGCTCCATCGTCTCGCCCTCGGCGGCGAGCTCGCTCGTCGGGCTCAAGCCGACCGTCGGGCTGGTGAGCCGCTCGGGCATCATCCCCATCTCGCACACCCAGGACACGGCCGGCCCCATGGCGCGCACGGTGGCGGATGCCGCCGCGCTCCTCGGAATCCTGGCTGGCGTCGACCCGGGTGACGCCATCACCGCCACGAGTCAGGGCCATGCCCAGGCGGACTACACGCGCTTCCTGGACCCCAACGGGTTGAAGGGGGCGCGCATCGGCGTGCCGCGCGAGCGGTTCTTCGGCTACCACCCGGCCACCGACGCGCTCATCGAGCAGTCGCTCGAGCTCATGAAGGCACAGGGCGCCACCATCGTCGACCCGGCCCCCATCTCCACGGCCGCGAAGCTGGACGAGCCGGAGCTGGAGGTGCTGCTCTTCGAGTTCAAGGCGGACGTCGAGGCGTACCTCGCCGGGCTCGGAGAGCGCACGCACCTGCGCTCGCTCGCGGACCTCATCCGGTTCAACGAGGAGAACCGCGGTACCGAGCTGCCCTGGTTCGGCCAGGAGCTCTTCCACCAGGCGCAGGCGAAGGGGCCCCTCACCGACAAGAAGTACCGCAAGGCGCTCGAGGCCTGCCGCAAGCTGTCGCGCGAGCAGGGCATCGACGCGGTGATGACGAAGCACAAGCTGGATGCGCTCGTCGCTCCGACACAGGCCCCGCCGGGTCTCATCGACGTGGTGAACGGCGACCACTGGCTGGGCAGCAGCTCCACGCCGGCCGCCGTCGCGGGCTACCCCAGCATCACCGTCCCGGCGGGGTACGTGGCCGGTCTTCCGGTGGGCCTCTCCTTCATCGGCCGCGCGTGGAGCGAGCAGACACTCCTGCGCCTCGCCTTCGCCTACGAGCAGTCCTCGAAGCACCGGCGCCCACCCCGTTTCGCCCCGACGGCGGATCTGCATCGGGCCACCACGTAGCCTCGGGTCCTGGCAGGGGCTCGGCCCTCAGCTTGTCTTTCCTGGAGGCCGCGTGCTGGAACAATGGAACGCCCCGACGCGGCGCTCGTCATGAAACTGCTCCTCGTCAGTCCAGAAGCCTCCTGCTTCCTGGTTCCGTTCCTCACGGACTGGGGGCACGAGGTGCGCCATGCCGTGGGCATCGAGCAGGCGGGGGCCATGCTGCGCGGAGTGGAAGGCGTGCTGGTGGCGTGCGCGAGCGCTGCGTCGGTCGAGGACATCGCCCGGCTGAGCACGCCGGAGATGAGGCCCCGGCCCTTCCTCCTGGCGGTCGTGCCCGCTCCGGTGGAACAGATGCCCCTGGATGCGCTGCTGGCCGCGGCGGTGGATGACTTCCTGGTGATGCCCTTCGAGCCGGCGCAGCTCCGGATGCGGCTGGAGTGGCTCGCGCGCCGCAGGACGGCCGGGATGCAGGCCACCCAGGAGGGGCCTTCCTCGCGTGGCGCGCTCGAGCGGCTGTCGGCCATCATCCAGACGCAGAACGAGGTCGCGAGCGCCGGGCTCGAGCTCGACAAGATGATGTGGCTCATCGCGGAGCGGGCCCGTCAGCTGTGCGGCGCGTCCGGCGCGTCGGTGGCCCTGGCCGAGGGTGATGAGCTGGTCTACCAGGCGAATACCGGAAGCTCGGCTGCCCACCGTGGCTTCCGGTTGAAGCTCTCCCAGAGCCTCACGGGGATGAGCATCCTGCGCGGCGAGGTGCTCCACACCCGGGACACGGAGAATGATCCCCGGGTGAACGTGGCGGCCACTCGCGCCACGAACATCCGCTCGATGATCATCGTCCCGTTGCAGCGGGTCGGCAGCACCGTGGGGGCCATCAACGTCAGCTACGATGATCCCAACGCCTACGATGATCTGGACGTCCGGACGCTCGAGCTGATGGGCCGCCTGCTCGGCGCGGCGATGAGCAACGCCGCCGACTTCGAGTCCAAGCACGCCCTGGTGTCCGAGTTCGCCTCGGCGCTCTCCGCGCTCCAGCAGAGTCAGCAGCTGTTCCACTCGTTCATGAACCACAGCCCGGTGCTGGCCTTCATGAAGGACGAGGAGGGCCGACGGGTCTGGGTCAACGAGCCCTACGCCCGCTTCTTCCATCGCGATGTGGAATCCATCCTGGGGCGCGCGGACACCGAGCTGTTGCCCACGGAGGTGGCCGAGCGGCTGCGGAAAGAGGACCTGCACGTACTGTCCTCCGGCAAGCCCTACCATTCCGAGCAGATGGTTCCCTCGCTGGAGGGGACGACGTACTACTGGCTCAATCACAAGTTCACCCTGCGCGATGCGGCTGGCCGCAAGTTGCTCGGAGGAGTGATCCTCGACATCACCGCGCGCAAGCAGGCCGAGGAGTCCCTGCGCCGCTCCGAGGAGAGCTTCCGCGCCCTCATCGAGGGGCTGCCAGAGGCCGTCTTCGTGCACCGGGAAGGCTGCCTGCTCTACGTCAATCCGGCGGGGCTCGACTTCCTGGATCAGCGCTCGGCGGAGGGGCTCACGGGCACCTCGCTGCTCGAGCTCATCCACCCGGAGGATCGCCGTGCCGCCGCTCCCGTGCTCGAGGGCTCGCTCGCGGGCAGCCGGACCAGCATGCGGGAGGTGCGCTTCCTGCGCGCGGGAGGGCAGGCGAGGACGGCGGAGCTCAGCGCCATCCGGGTGCTCTTCAATGGGGAGGCGGCCACGGTGGTGAGCGCGCGGGACATCACCGAGCGCAAGCAGATGCAGGCGCGCCTGTTGCTCGCCGACCGGCTGTCGAGCCTGGGCACGTTGGCGGCCGGCGTGGCGCATGAGATCAACAACCCGCTCGCCTTCGTTCTCTCCAACCTCGGGTTCCTCCAGGAGGAGTGCCAGTTGCTCGCGAAGGAGCTCCCGGGGGAGCGGCTGCGCGAGGTGGAGGACGTGCTGCGCGAGACCCGCCATGGGGCCGATCGGGTGCGGCACATCGTGAGGGATCTGCGGACGCTCTCGCGTGACGAAGGCGAGCAGCTCTCGGACGTGGATGTGTGCGGGGTGGTCGAATCGAGCCTGGGCCTGGTGCGCAACGAGCTGCGCTACAAGGCACGGTTGGTGAAGGACCTGGAGCCGGTGCCGCGGGTGAGGGCGAGTGAGGGACGGTTGGGACAGGTGCTGCTCAACCTGCTCATCAACGCGGCGCAGGCGCTTCCCGTCGGGCAGCCCGAGCGGAACGAGGTCTGCGTCCGCGTGCGTGCCGTCGCCGAGCGGGTCGTCATCGAGGTGCGGGACTCCGGGAGTGGTATCGCCCCCGAGGTTCGAGATCGGATCTTCGATCCCTTCTTCACCACCAAGCCGGTGGGGATGGGGACGGGGCTGGGCCTGTCCATCTGTCACGGCATCGTGACGGGTATGGGCGGAGAGATCTCGGTGGAGAGCGAGCTGGGACGGGGCTCCACCTTTCGTATCTCCCTGCCTGTCGCCCGGGTGTAGCCACGGTCCCGTTTCCCGCCTACCGCTGTTCGGCGCTCGCGGAGTCCGGGTCCTCCACCGGGACTCCGGCCATCTTCAGCACGCGCAGCGCGTTCGTGGTGTCCACCACGCCCATGCGCAGCCGGTAGTCGAACACCATCTTCCCGTTCTCCAGGTGGTCGCGGAAGTGCATGTTCAACACCCTCCCGCTGTACTCCTCCGCGAGGCTCGCCAGGGACAGGTCGTGCGTCGTCACCCCGCCGCACGCCCCCGTGGCCAGCAGCAGGCGCAGCACCTCGCGTGAGGCGATCTGCCGCTCCCGCGTGTTCGTCCCGAGGAGGATTTCGTCCAGCAGGAACAGCGCCTGTCCCTTCGCCGCCGCCGCCGCATCCAGCACTGCCTTGATGCGCTGTACCTCCGCATAGAAGTACGACACCCCGCGCTCCAACGAGTCCTTCACCCGCATGCTCGTCAGCACCTGCAGCGGTGTCAGCGAGAAGGTCTGCGCGCACACCGGTGCCCCCGCCAGCGCGAGCACCGCGTTGAGTCCCAGCGCTCGCAGCAGCGTCGTCTTCCCCGACATGTTGGAGCCCGTGAGCAACAGGGCCGTCCCCGGGCCCGGCAACTCCGCGTCGTTCAGCACCGGCGTGTCCAGCAGCGGGTGGCCCACCCCCTTCGCCTTCACCTTCGGCCCGTCCTCCTCCAGCGTGGGCCAGGTGAAATTCGGACGGTCGTACGAAAGTCCCGCCAGGCACGAGAGCGCCTCCAGCTCCGCCAGCGCGTCGAACCAGCCGCGCACCTGCGCCCCGTACCGCTCCCTCCACCGCTCCAGCGCGAACAGCGCGTGCACGTCCCACAGCGTGAAGAGGTGCACGAAGGGGTGGAACTGGTGCCGTTTGAATTCCACGAACGAGTAGAGCCAGCTGAAGCGCTTGAGGTGCGACGACACCGGCGGCTCACCCTCGCGCTGCAGGCCCGACTGCACCCGCCGCAGCTCCGGGTGCTCGAAACGCTCCCGCTCCACCCGCTCGAAGACGGGGGCATAGCGCACGAAGCCTCGCTCGCCCGCGCTCATCTTCTCCTCCATCTCCCGCAGCGGACGCCGCGTCACCACCGCCACCGCGAGCTGCGCCAGCAACCCGCCGTACCACAGCGGCCGGGGCACCACATCGAAGCGTCCCAACACGAAGAGGGTCAGCGTCACCAGCGGCAGCACCATCGCCAGCGGCCTCGCCCATCGGATTCCCGTGAGGGACGGCCCGCTCTCCGCCCAGTGGATGAAGAGGCCCGGGTCCGCCTTCTCCTTCGCCACCGTGCGCGCCTCCACGCACATGTCCTGGCGGAAGTCCAACCGCGGCACCAGCTCGCGCGCCGCTCCCTGCCTCGCCCGCACCTCCTCCGCCCGCGCCGGCCAGGACAGCCATGCCGCGAGCCGCTCCTCGCCCGCCCGCGTCGCCGTCTCGTTCATGAGCTGGAAGACGCTGCCCTGGCCGAAGACGTCCAGGTCCGCCGCGTACAGGTGCGAGCCCGTCAGGAATCGCTCCCCCCGCTCGGTGAAGTCGTGCCAGCCCCGCGTCAGCCTCGCCAGGCCCCGCTCGTTGAGCTGCACGTACAGCCGCTGCCGCTCCTCGCGCAGGAACACCTGGTGGTGCAACACCGCCAGCACGCCGTACACGAGCAACGCCGCTCCGGCCGCCCACCACCACGTCCTCGGCAGCCGGCTGAACAGAACGAGCAGGGCCACCGCGGCGCCCGCGATGAACACCAGGGCTCGCAGGTTGGCGTAACGGGCACTGACCGCATCCAGCCGCTTCAGCTCCGCCTCGGCGGCGGCGCGGCGCTCGGTGTACGTGCGGTTCGGAGAGGAGGGCTCGAGAGGTGGAGTCGTCACGGCGCGCGCATGCTGGTTCCGCCGGGCGGGCAGGGCAAGCCCGGAGACACGCGCGGTGCTCGAAAATGGCGAACCCCGGCGCCAGACCCGTGGAATGGGTGGCGGCCGGGGCTCTCGGGTGTCGTGCCCGTCAACCGGGACACGTGGGGGCGGCACTTCGGGTGCTCACCTCATGGACTCGGCAGCGAGCACCCCCACCCCCAGTCCCTCTCCCGTCGGAGAGGGAGGGCGCCCGTCTCACATCCGGGTCACTTCTCCTTGGAGGCGATCTTCCGCAGCGCCTTCTGGTCGCGGATGCAGAGGATGCGGCCCACGTTGCCCAGCACGCCGTCGCGCTTCATCTCGTTGATGAGCGTGGACACGAACGAGCGCGAGGCGCCCACCAGGTCCGCCAGGTCCTGCTGGGTGATGCCACGCAGGTCCGTCTCGCCGCCGTGCGGGCAGCGCTCGCCATGGGCCTCGGCCAGCGTCAGCAGGGTGTCCGCCAGCCGGGCCGGCACTTCCTTGAAGGTCAGGCCCAGCACCCGCTTGCGCAGGGCACGCACGCGCTCGGCGTAGGCGCGCACCACGTCCACCGCCAGGGCCGGCCGGGCCTCGAGCTGCGCGCGGAAGTCGCGGCCCTCGATGCTCCACACCTCGGCCTCACCGGAGGCGATCGCCATCTCCTCCACAGGCGTGCCCTCGGGGCGGAAGAGCTCGCCGAACAGGTCGCCCGGGCGAAGGATGCTCACCACCGAGCGCGAGCTGTTCTTGCCCAGCCGCATCAGCCGCACGCGGCCCGTCTTGAGCAGATAGACGCGGTCCGTGGTGTCACCAGGGCGGTAGATGACGGAGTTGTGCGGGAAGGACTCGACCTTGAAGTAGCCCTTGAAGTCGATGGCCTCCTGGCCGGGGATCAGCTTGTTCGCCGTGACCAGCATGCCGGAGCTGGTGGTCTGGATGGGGGCGACGACGTTGGAGCCGATGGGACCGAGGGGGCGATTGAAACCGTGCATGGCGGGCACTCCTGCAGGCGGTTGGAAGTTGGGTTGCTGTGCTGCGGACGGAACAGTCCCTTTCCAAGCTTTGTGCCAACGCCAACGCTTTTACCGAGTCATGAAAAACCCTGGAATGACGGCTACTTGGCGCTACAGCCCCTGTTTCTCACCTTCCGAGTGTCCGAAACCTGAAACAGAACGTTCAAACAGTCTGATCAAGTTGAACGATTCGTTCAATCCGGGCGGGGAGTTGTCGGACGTGTGACAGTGTCCGAAACGCGGCCTTCGGCGCCTACTGCTGCTGATCTTGTCGGACGCCGTACTTCTGGAGCTTGCGCTCCAGGGTGGGACGACTGATGCCGAGGATCTGGCACGTCTTCCCCTTGTGGCCCTTGGTCACGTTCATGGTCAGCTCGATGAGCATCCGTTCCGCTTCCTCGAGGGTGGGGATGCGGCTGGGGTCATCGATGGGGGCGACCAGGAAGTTGGGCAGGAGGGGGCCGCTGGGGCCGTGGGTGCCGTTGACGTGGTGGCCATTGGTGGGCTGGCCGTTGATGGGCTGGCCGGGCTCGGGAAACGCGGGCTCCAGGGCGGGGAGGTTCTCCGACAGCAGCACCTCGCCCGGGGCGAGCACCACCGCGCGCGTCAGCACGTTCTCCAACTCGCGCACGTTGCCCCGCCAGGGCAGGCGCGTGAGGTGGTCGAGCACCTCGGGGGGCACCCGGGTGACGCGCTTGTGCACCTTCTCGTTGATGCGCTCGAGCAGGTGCTGCACCAGCAGGGGGATGTCCTCGCGCCGCTCGCGCAGGGCGGGCAGCTGGAGCGTAATCACCTTGAGGCGCTGGTAGAGGTCCTCGCGGAAGCGCCCGGCGGCCACCTCGTCGGAGAGGTGGCGGTGGGTGGCGGCGATGACGCGGGCGCGCAGTTTGATGCGCTTGACGCCGCCCACGCGCTCGAACTCGCGCTCCTGGAGCACGCGCAGCAGCTTGGCCTGGAGCATCAGCGACATGTCGCCGATCTCATCCAGGAAGATGGTGCCGTCCTCGGCCAGCTCGAACTTGCCGGGCTTGACGGCGTTGGCGCCGGTGAAGGCCCCCTTCTCGTGGCCGAACAGCTCGCTCTCCAGCAGCGTGTCCACGATGGCCGAGCAGTTGATGCCGATGAAGGGCTTGGGCTCGTCGTAGGAGTAGTTGTGGATGACGCGGGCGATGAGCTCCTTGCCCGTGCCGCTCTCGCCGTTGATGAGGACGGTGGCGCGGCTGGCGGCCACCTTTCCAATCTCCTTGACGAGCTGTTGGATGAGGGGGCTGGTGCCGACGATGTCGCCCAGGCGCGCCGCCGCGCTCTCCACGCTCACGGTGGCCGCGCGGCGCGACAGCTGCCGGTACTCCAGGGCGCGCGCCACCACGATGTCCAGGGCCGCCAGGTCGGGGAAGGGCTTGTGGATGTAGTCGAAAGCCCCGGCCTTCATGGCCCGGATGGTGGTCTCCATGTCATGGAAGGCCGTCACGAGGATGATGCGCGCGTCCCCGCACAGGCTCTTCATCTCCTCGATGATGTCCAGGCCCGTGCGGTCCGGCAGCTTCATGTCGAGGATGACGACGCTGGGCATGACCTCCTGGGCGATCCGCAGGGCCCCGGCGGCGCTGGTGGCCGTCACCACCTGGTAGCGCGGAGCCCCGTCGTGTTCGATGTCCTCGAAGTGCATCTTCAAGGACTCGAGCAGCGAGAGATCGTCGTCGACGATGAGAAGCGTCTCCATGTTCCTCAGGCGGCAAAGGTGAGCGTGAGCACCGCGGCCGTCTCAGGGCCTGTCTCGGCGGACACATCGCCCCCCTGGTGCACCAGTACGCGGCGCAAGGCCGCCAGAGTCAGTCCCGCCCCCCGCGCCAGGCGGCACTCGAAGGGCTCGAAGAGCGAGTCGCGTTCCTCGTCGGGCAGGGCGCCGGAGGGATCCTTCAGCAGCATCAGCACCCGTCCCTGGGGGCCCTGGCGGATGGACACCTCCACGTTGCCCCCCTCCGCCAGCCCCATGGCCACGTTGAGCAGCGCCTGGGCGAGCACCGGCCGCAGCCTGCCCGCGTCCACCTTCACCCTCGGCACGTCCGGTGCCTCGTCCACGCGCACCTCCACGCGGCGCTCGGTCAGCTCCGGGGCCACCATGGCCATGGCCTCCTGCACCAGCGTGCGAGGCGCATGCGGCTCCAGGTTGGGCGAGCTGTCCCGGCCGTACTCGGACAGCAGCCACAGCATCCGCTCCATGGTGCGGATCTCCCGGTTGGCGATGGTCAGCCGGCGCTGATCCCTCTCCGACAGGCCCGTGTTGCGCGCCAGCGTCTGCACCGCCATCTTCACCGAGCTGAGCGGGTTGCGCAGCTCATGGCTCAGCTGCGAGGCGAGCCCGGAGAGCTGCAGGGGAGGTGCTCCGGCCAGCAGGGCACGCAGGTCCACCACCGCGGCGCTGGGCTCGCCTTCGTCCAGCCCGAGCGTCAGCCGCAACGGCACCGCATCTCCCGAGCCGAGCGCGGCATAGAAGAACTCCGCCGTCCGGGAGTCCTGGCGCGCCAGGGCGTCCAGCTCGCGGGCCTTGTCGGCGGTGGTTCCCAGCACCACGTGCAGCGGGCGATCCATCACTTCCGAGGCCGGACGGTGCAGCACGCTCTCACAGTCCCCTTCGGCGCGAGTCACTCGCAGCTGGGGTGACCATGAGAGCTGGACGGCTTGCAGCAGGTGGAGGTTCATGGGCAGGTGCGAAAGATAACGGGTCGCCATCCCGGATGTCCCCCCACATGGGATGTGGTTTCCCTTTAGAATCCGATACTTGGCGCCCTGGCCACCCCTGGAACGGCCCTGTCGGGCGCCCGTTTGTCCGCCAGGAGACGTTTGGGGCTCCCACGGAGGCCCGCCAGGCGCCAGGTCCGCGAAATCCCAGGGAAGTGCGATCATCCTCCCGATGACGGATGGAGGACGACCAGGGAGGCGGGTACCTTACACATCGTCGCGGGTAGTCATCCGTCACCCACCACCCCCCGGAGCAATCACATGAACGCCAACAAGAAGAACCTGAAGAAGCTGGCCCGCCGTCGTGGTCAGGGTATGACCGAGTACATCATCATCGTGGCCCTGATCGCCATCGCGGCCATCGGCGTCATCACCCTGTTCGGCAACAACATCCGCAAGCTGTTCGGCGCCTCCGCCGAGGCCCTCGCGGGTAACGAGGACGTGTCCAACACGGGCCAGACCGCCAGCCGCCAGCTGCAGCGCAAGTCGCTGAAGACCTTCGGCGAGAACTCGGCCGACTGAAGCAGCGCGCCGCTCACGCGGTGGCTGTGCCCGAGGGCGATCTCCTGACGGAGGTCGCCTTTCGTGCTTTTTGAGGCTCCGAGAGGCCGATGTGAAGGAAGCGGGTTCCGCAGCGTGCGCGGCGCGGAAGCGTACGTGAAGGAAGTGTGAGGGGGCGCGCGATTCTGGAGCACCTGGGCCTCCCACGGCAGGTGCGCGCCCGACCCCGGCACGAGGGCGACACCACTGGCCAGGTGCTCAAGCGCATGGTGGGCGCCAGCGACGAGGACTGGGGGCAGCTGCGACAGCAGTACGAAAACACCTGGAAGGAGCTGAATGAGCATGCGGACCGCATCCGCTCCAGCAGCGTGCAGGAGCAGCCCACGTCGTGCATGTGAGTCGAGCCGCGCGCGCCGTAGCCGCAGGCTGGGGGCATGACGTCTGCGATCTTGTCGCCCCTGCGAACAGTCCCCAGCTTCGAAGTGCAGGAGCGTACACTCTCAGGGAGGAGTGGCATGGCCATCGGCACACCGGGTTCCAACGTGAGTTCGCCGCGAGGGACGCGGCTTGGTTCGAGTATCTGGGGAGGCCCCTTCATCGTGGGCCTGCTGATCAGCCTGCTCGGTTGCTTTGCGCTGATCTCCGTGGGGATCGCCAGCCTGGCCACGACCTTCTTCTATGGGGCGCTGCTGGTCTGCATGGGCATTGGGGAGATCGTCCACGCCTTTGGCGTCCGGAAGACCGGACCCTTCCTCCTCTACCTGCTGGGAGGAGTGCTCTCCATCGTCGTTGGAGTGCTGGTGCTGACCCGGCCCGACGCGGGGTTGGCGGCGCTGACACTCATGCTGGCCGGCTACTTCTTCGCCACCGGCCTGTTCCGCACCATCGCCTCGCTGATGGACCGCTATCCTCGCTGGGGCTGGGACTGCGTCGACGGCATCGTCAGCATGGTGCTGGGCTCCTTCATCACGGCCCAGTGGCCAAACTCCACCATCTGGGCCGTGGGCACCGTCGTGGGGGTGAGCCTGCTCAGCCGAGGGCTCGCCCTCATGGCGGACTCCCTGGCGGCACGGAGCGTGATGCGCGAGGCCACCAGCCCCTGAGTGCTTTCGAGACCAGCACTTCGACTGAATTCGCCCCAAATGAGGGGGCATCATGGCAAGACACATATATGACAAGGAGATCACCGCGCTTCTGGTGGTCGATCCGTATAACGACTTTATTTCCGAGGGAGGCAAGGTATGGGACCGCATTCGGGCTGTTGCAGAAGCGAATGACTGCGTTCCTCATATGCTGCAGGTTCTGAATGCCGCGCGGAATGCGAAGTTGCGGGTATTCTATGTACTGCATCGTCGATACCGTCCGGGCGACTACGAGACCTGGAAGTACATTGCGCCCATTCAGAAGGCAGCGTGGGTGCGAAAGACCTTCGAATACGGCAAGTGGGGTGGCGAGCTCCATCCCGGGTTTGAGCCCAGGCCAGGCGAGATTGTCGCCACGGAGCATTGGTGTTCCAGTGGCTTCGCCAACACAGATTTGGATTTGCAGCTCAAGAGGCACGGCATCCATCAACTCGTCGTCGTTGGACTCATCGCACATACCTGCATCGAAGCGACCGTGCGGTTTGCCGCTGAGCTCGGCTACGAGGTCACGCTGGTAAGAGACGCGACGGCGGATTACTCAGACGAGGAGATGCACGCCGCTCTCGACGTCAATATCCCGAACTACGCCAGTGCCATTGTGACCACCCATGAACTCGTCGACTTGATCTCTTCTGTCCAAACCGAGGGAATGGGTGCGCGGTCGCGGTAGTTCTCCGTGAGGGGAGTCAAGGGACGAGTCTTTCCGCGCCTGGGCGCATGGCGCCAAGCTCGAGCCACCAGACGCCGAGGAGCCAGACATGAGCAGTCCTCAAGTGCGCAGCGAAGCTGTCATGGAGACCCCGAGAGCGCAGAGGGCCGACCTGAAGCTCGAGGTCGTCGTCATCCCAGTTTCGGACGTCGATCGCGCCAAGCGCTTCTATGGCAACCTGGGTTGGAGGCTCGACGCCGACTTCGTCAGGGATGACGGGTTTCGGGTCATCCAGTTCACGCCGCCAGGCTCGCCGTGCTCGATCATCTTCGGCAAAGGAATCACGTCGGCCGTGCCGGGCTCGGCACAGGGACTCCATCTCATCGTGTCCGACATCGAGGCCGCGCGCGCCGAGCTCGTCGATCGCGGAGTCGGGGTGAGCGAAACGTTCCACGACGCCGGCGGTGTGTTCCACCACGCCGGCAGGGAAGGTCGTCTCGGCGGCCTGGATCCGCAGCGACGAAGTTACGCCTCGTTCGCCTCGTTCAGTGATCCCGACGGCAACGGCTGGCTGCTTCAGGAGGTCACCGTGCGATTGCCGGGACGCGTGGACGCGAACGACACGACATTCACCTCGCCGACGGAGCTCGCGAGCGCGCTCCGCCGTGCGGAGGCCGCGCACAGCGAGCACGAGAAGCGGACCGGCCAGCGAGATGCGGACTGGCCCAACTGGTACGCCGAGTACATCGCCCGCGAGCAGGCGGGCAATCCGCTGCCGTCATGAGCAGTGGCTACGACATCATCGTCATCGGCGGTGGCTCGTCGGGGGTTCCACATGAAGACGACTTGATTCATGGCGGTCGCGGTGCCGAGCGTCGTAAGCGCTTTGGCGCTGCACGTGGCGCAGGCGCAGCAGCCGGGAATCAAGCGCACTGAGGTGGAGCGCTGGAGGTGGAGTGTCCATTCCTCCTCGGCCTTTGAGCTTCGGAGCGGGTCGTGTTCATCGTATGCATCTCGATCGCCCCACGGGACCATGGCTGCACTGCGGAGCCTGGCGGTAGAGAGGTCCGATGCCGCCGACCTCCGAGCAGTCAAACGCCCCCGATGCCGTCGAAGAGACAGCGAGCATTCCGGTGCAGTTGGACATCAACGGAAGTCGCCGGACGCTCCGGCTCGACCCTCGTACATCCCTGCTCGACGCCCTGCGCGAACATCTCCACCTGACGGGCACCAAGAAAGGCTGCGACCACGGGCAGTGCGGTGCCTGCACTGTGATGATCAATGGCCGGCGCATCAACTCGTGCCTGACCCTCGCTGTCATGCACGAGGACGACGCCATCGTGACGATCGAAGGGCTGGGCTCGCCGGGCGCCCTTCATCCCATGCAAGCCGCCTTCGTCGAGCGTGACGGGTTCCAATGCGGCTATTGCACTCCCGGCCAGATCTGTTCGGCCATCGGCATGCTCGCCGAGGTGAGGGCGGGTTGGCCCAGCCATGTCACCGCCGACGTGGCGAGTCCGCGGATCGCGTTGACCGACGCGGAGATACGCGAGCGGATGAGCGGCAACCTCTGCCGGTGCGCCGCCTATCCCAACATCCTCGCCGCCATTCGCGATGCTTCGGGAGGAACCCAGGGATGAGGCCCTTCACCTACGAGCGAGCAACGGACCCACGGACTGCGGTAGCCGCGGCCTCCCGGGCCGGCGCGAAGTTCATCAGCGGCGGCACCAATCTGCTCGATCTGATGAAGCTCGGGATCGAGCAGCCGACCCATCTGGTCGACATCAGCCGGCTTCCCTTCAAGGACATCGAAGAACTGCCGGACGGCGGACTGCGGATCGGCGCCCAGGCGACGAACTCCGACGTGGCCGCCGACCACCGCGTGCGTACCCGTTACCCGGCGGTGACCGAGTCGCTGGTCTCTGGCGCCACAGGACAACTGCGCAACAAGGCATCCATCGGCGGCAACCTCCTGCAGCGCACCCGTTGCCCGTATTTCTATGACACGGACGCGGACTGCAATAAGCGGGCTCCGGGCTCGGGCTGCGCGGCAATCGGCGGTTTCAACCGGGGGCACGCCATCCTCGGCGCGAGCGAATGCTGCATCGCCACCCACCCCTCGGACATGGCCGTCGCACTGGTCGCGCTGGAGGCCCAGATCGAGATTCTCGGGACGGACCAGACCGTTCGCCGGGTCGCGCTCGGCGAGTTCCACCGCCTGCCGGGTGACACGCCGCACATCGAGACCGTACTCGGGCCGGGGGAGATGATCACGGCAGTGAGCCTGCCGCCCGCGCCGCCGGGCCGGCAGATCTACCGCAAGGTGCGTGATCGCGCTTCGTACGCGTTCGCGCTGGTATCCGTGGCGGCCATCGTCGCGACGGACCGGGGGACGATCACCTCGGCCCGGGTGGCGTTCGGTGGGGTGGCGCATAAGCCCTGGCGCTCGGGGGAGGCAGAGGCCGCCCTGACGGGCCGCCCGGCCACCATGGCCACCTTCCGGGCCGCCGCCGACGCAGCCATGGCGCACGCCGTGGGCCGGGGGCACAACGATTTCAAGATCGATCTCGCCAGGCGGACGCTCTGCCGCACCCTGGAGCACGCCGTATCCGCGGGGTGAGGAGCCCAGATGACGATGATCGGACAGCCCATCAACCGCGTCGACGGCCCGTTGAAGGTGACGGGCCGGGCCACCTACGCCTACGAGCAATGGGACGTTGGCCAACCGTTGTATGGATTCATCGTCGGTGCGACGATCGGCCGGGGCCGCATTGCTCGAATCGACACCTCCCGCGCCGAGCGCTCCTCCGGGGTACGCTTGGTGATGACGTATCGGAATGCGCCGCCACAAGGCCGCCCCGATACGACCCTGTTCTCGTCCTACGCGCGCGCCCGTCCGACGCTGAGCGGACCCGACCTCCATCACTACGGCGAGCCGGTGGCTCTCGTCGTGGCCGAGACCTTCGAGCAGGCCCGAGCGGCGGCGAAGTTCGTGAAAGTCGACTACGCCCTCGAGCCGGGACACTACGACTTCGCCGCGCGTCAGGAGCAGGCATACGCCCCCAAGAACGTGAGGGGCCTCTGGCCAACCGACACCGCGGTGGGCGACTTCGACTCCGCGTTCAATGCCGCCGCGGTCAAAGTCGATCAGCACTACACGACGCCGTATGTCTTCTCCCAACCGTTGGAACCCCACGCCTGCGTGGCGGCATGGCGTGGCGATGAGCTGACGGTCTACGTCTGTACCCAGGTCGTCGATGCGGCCCGTACCGCGCTCGCCAGCACGCTCCAGATCGACTCACAACGGGTCCACGTCGTCAGTCCGTTCATCGGCGGGGGGTTCGGTTCCAAGCTGGGCATCCATTCCGAAACCATCCTGGCGGCACTCGCGGCCCGGCAGTTGAAACAGCCGGTCAAGGTCGCGATGACGCGGCAGCAGATCTTTCATCTCGTTGGCATGCGCCCCACGTCGAGTCAGCGGGTTCGTCTGGGCGCGGATCGGGACGGCCGATTGGTCGCGATCGCGCACGAGGTGAACATGAGCACCAGTCCAGTCGAGGAGTACACGGAGCAGACCGCCATCACGACTCGAAGTCTGTACGCCGCGCCCCACCGGGTGACCCGCCATCGGCTGACGCCGGTCGATTTTCAGCCCGCGGAGGACGTCCGCGCCCCTGGCGAAGCCCCGGGTCTGTTGGCGGTCGAGTCGGCAATGGATGAGCTCGCTGATGCTCTCGCCATGGATCCCATCGAGCTGCGGATCCGGAACGAGCCCACCCTCGATCCCGAGCGAGGCGTTCCGTTCTCCGATCGCCGGCTGGTCGAGTGCATGCGCGAAGGGGCTCGGAGATTTGGTTGGGAGCACCGTCCAACTCGACCGGCGAGCCGGCGCGACGGCCGGTGGCTGGTCGGTTACGGAATGGCGGCGGCCATCCGCATGCACTTCCAGGGACAGACGAAGGTGAAGGTCCGGCTGGCTCCGAACGGAACCGCCGCCGTCTGCACGGACATGACCGACATCGGGACCGGCACCTATACGATCCTGACGCAGGTCGCCGCCGAGAGACTCGGTCTGCCGATCGACCGCGTGCAGGTGGAGCTTGGGCGTTCGGGGTTTCCGGTCAGCAGCGGCTCCGGAGGCTCCTGGGGCGCCGGTAACTCGAGCGTCGCGACCCACCGGGCCTGTGAAGTCCTGCGCGACCAGCTGCGAGTCTCCGCGCGGAATGATCCTCGCTCCCCGTTGCACGGCCTGGACCCCGCGGGGGCGGTGTTCTCGGGCGGCTGCCTGACCATCGGCGGCGCCTCCGAGGCTCTGACCGAACTCCTCGCGCGGAACCATCCTGAAGGGCTGGAGGCCGAAGGCGAGATCGGCTCGATGAGGGATGATCCGAACTACCTTGCGCACTCGATACACACCTACGGCGCCCACTTCGCCGAAGTCGGCGTCGACGCCGACACGGGAGAGATCCGGCTGCGGCGAATGCTGGGCGTGTTCTCGGCAGGCCGCATCCTGAACGCCAAGACGGCGCGCTCACAGTTGATTGGTGCGATGAGCTGGGGAGTGAGCGCGGCCTTGCACGAGCAAGCCGTGGTCGACACGCGTTCCGGTGCCTTCGTGAATCGGGATCTCGCTGAATACCTGGTACCGGTGCACGCCGACATTCCCCAGCTCGACGCAATCGTGCTGGACGGGTTCGACGACAAGGCGAACGTGCTCGGCGTGAAGGGCCTTGGTGAGTTGGGTATCTGCGGAGCCGGAGCGGCGATTGCGAATGCGGTGTTCAACGCCACCGGGGTTCGCGTGCGCGATTTTCCCATCACGCTCGACAAGGTGCTGCCCGGTTTGCCGCTCCTGGACGGATGAACTGGCATCGCCGCACCTGAGCGCGTAGGGCAGATGAAGGGTGTCGGCGGCGCCGAGGACCATCAGTCGCCCGTGCGGGGCGAGGCCGCTGACCGTCGTGCTCATCGCCGGGCCGTGGGTGACGGTGGCGAGGACGACCTTCGCGCCGCCCAACTCCTCGGGGGGCCGGCTCGACTACTCGCGGCTCAGCGCTTGAGCGGCGGAGGGTCGCCAGGAATGTCGCGCTTCCACGAAGCCGACAGGGGCGGCTACTTCGGGGCGTGGGAGCACCCGGAGCTGTTCGCGGCCGAACTCCGTTACCGCCTTGAGTGCACTTCCCGGCACAGTGAGCAGGTTTCAATTTGAGGACAAGAGGAGGTTCCACATGAAGACGACTCGCTCCATGGCGGTAGCGGTGCTGAGCGTCGTAAGCGCTTTGGCGCTGCACGTGGCGCAGGCGCAGCAGCCGGGAACCAAGCGCACTGAGCTCCAGCGGCACGATCTGAGCGTCCCTGGACGCGAGGTGGTTCAAGTGCGCGTCGATATTGCCCCCGCAGTGGTGGCCCCCAAGCACAGCCATCCGGGCGAAGAGATCGTCTATGTCATCGAAGGCTCGTTGGAGTATCAGCTCGAGGGCAAACCGCCGGTGATGCTCAAGGCCGGCGAGGTCTTGTTCATCCCGGCCGGAACGATCCACGCGGTGAAGAACGTCGGCAGCGGCAATGCGGCGGAGCTCGCCACGTATATCGTCGAAAAAGGGAAGCCGCTCGTCGTGCCGGTCAAGTGAGCGCAGTGAGGTAACGTCTCGCATCCCGCGGCCCCTGTGCCTCGTGGCCGCGGGCTTGCTCGGCGCTATCCTCATCCTGAAGGGAGGCGTGAGATGCCGACGAACTCCGCGACGGACGCAACAGGCGCCGCTCCACCCGACTTCGCCGAGCGCGTTCGCATCAATCAGCGCAGGCTCAGCACTCCGCTGAAGCCGCGGTACGACTTCATCGTCTGCGGCTCAGGCTCTTCTGGGTCGGTCGTCGCGCGTCGTCTCGCCGAGAGCCCTGACGTCAGCGTTCTGCTGCTCGAGGCGGGGGGCGACGACGATGTCCCGGCCGTGACCGACGCGCTCCAGTGGCCCTTCAACGTGGGGAGCGAGCGTGACTGGAGCTTCCAGGACCAACCGAACCCGAGACTCAACGGGCGCTCAATCCCTTTCTCCATGGGCAAGGTCCTGGGCGGCGGCTCGAGCATCAACGTCATGGTCTGGGCGCGTGGGCACAGGACGGACTGGGATTTCTTCGCGTCGGAGGCGGGAGACCCGGCATGGAACTACGAATCGATATTGAAGCTCTATCACCGCCTCGAAGACTGGCATGGCGTCCCGGATCCGCGGTATCGCGGCACGGGAGGCCCCGTCTACGTCGAGCCCGCGCCTGACCCCAACCCGATCGCTCCAGCCACGCTCGAGGGAGCGCGGTCGGTGGGGATTCCGACGTTCGAGAATCAGAATGGCCGCATGATGGAGAGCGCCGACGGCGCCGCCATCGTCGACGTGCGCGCGCGCGCTGGAAAGCGCCAATCCGTCTTCCGTTCGTATGCCTTTCCGTACATGGACCGGCCGAACCTGACCGTGCTCACGCACGCACTCGTCACGCGCTTGCTCTTCGAAGGGAAGCGAGTCACGGCCGTCGAGTTCTTGCGTGACGGCAAGACCCAGCGCGTGGGCGCCGGGCTCGAGGTGGTGCTATCGCTCGGCGCGATCAATACGCCGAAGGTGCTGATGCAATCCGGGATCGGCGATCGGGCCGAGTTGCAGCGACTCGGCATCCCCGTCGTGCAGCACCTGCCGGGCGTCGGTCAGAACTTTCAAGACCACGTTGCGTTCGACTGTGTCTGGGAATATCGGGACGCGCTGCCGCCGCGCAACACCATGTGCGAGGCGACCTTCTTCGGGAGGAGTCGTGCCGGCCTGAGCAGCCCAGACTTGCAGGTTTGCGTCGCGGAAGTTCCCAAGTCGAGCGCGGAGAATGCGGCCCGATTCCAGCTGCCCGCGGCTGGCTGGACCATGTTCGGCGGCGTCCTACGGCCGAAGAGCTGCGGTTCCGTCCGCCTGACGGGGCCCGGCCCGCTCGACCCGGTTCGGATCGAGGCCAACACGTTCGAGCACCCGGACGATCTGAAGGCCGCGCTCGCCTGCGTGGAGCTGTGCCGCGAAGTTGGCAACTCGGCTGCACTTCGTCCATTTGCCAGGCGCGAAGTCATGCCAGGAAACCTGACCGGGGCCGACCTCGAAGACTTCATCCGCAACGCCGCCACGAGCTACTGGCACGAGAGCTGTACGGCCAAGATGGGCCAGGATTCCATGTCCGTGGTCGACGGCAACCTCGCGGTCTACGGAATCGAGCACCTGCGGATCGCGGATGGGTCTGTCATGCCGCGTATCACCACGGGTAACACCATGGCGCCCTGTGTGATCATCGGCGAGCGAGCGGCCGAGATCCTGCGCGGTGCGCACAAGCTGTAACGGACGGTAGTTCATGGGAGCGTCGCACGCCGTCGCGGTCTCTCGCCCCGCTGAGGTCGCGAAAATCATCGCGGACGCAGCCACCGCGAAGGAGCCGCGCTGACGGATACCGGACATCCACTGAGCCCCCTCGTCCAGTGGTGGGGCCGCCCCCCCTGGATGAATGTACGCCCTGTCAGCTTCAGCGCTCCCCTCACGCCCCCGCTTCCGGCTCCGCCCCGAGAGAAACCCATTCGCCTCCGGCCAGGCGCCTCGTTCCACCAGGAGAATGCTCATGCCCACAGCATCGTCATCGCTCGCACGGCGCAGCCTGGGTACCAGCCCGGCCGCCGCGGGCGCCATTGTCCTCGTCCTGCTCGCCGGCCTCGGCTGCCACTACACCCGTTCGGCCGCCGCCTATGCTCAGGCCTCCGGCGGCCAGGCCCCGGGCACCGGCACCGCACCCGCGAATGGCTCAGGCGGGAGTATGAGCACGTCCGCGGCGACCGAAGACACCGCCATCCGCCCCTTCCGCATCCATATTCCGGAGGCGGCGCTCGTCGACCTCCGCCGACGCCTGGAGGCGACACGGTGGCCGGATCGGGAGACGGTCACCGACCGTTCCCAGGGCGTGCAGCTGGCGAAGATGCAGGAACTCGTACGTTACTGGGCGACAGACTACGACTGGCGGAAGGTGGAGGCGAAGCTGAATGCCCTGCCGCAGTTCGTGACGAAGATAGACGGACTCGACATTCATTTCGTGCACATCCGCTCGCGTCATCCGAACGCCCTGCCGCTGATCATGACCCATGGCTGGCCCGGCTCGCTCCTCGAGCTCGTGAAGGTCATTGGTCCGCTCACCGACCCCACGGCCCATGGAGGACGCGCGGAGGACGCCTTCGATCTCGTTCTGCCCTCACTGCCCGGCTATGGCTTCTCGGGCAAGCCACAGGGAACGGGCTGGGGTCCCGACCGCACCGCGCGCGCCTGGGACGTGCTGATGAAGCGCCTGGGCTACACGCGCTACGTTTCGCAAGGCGGCGATTGGGGGTCGGTCGTCTCGGATGTCATGGCGCGTCAGGCGCCACCGGGACTGCTGGGAATCCATGTCAACATGCCCGCGACCGTGCCACCGGAGATTGCGAGGGCCCTCCAGTGTGGCGAGCCGCCGCCGCCAGGGCTGTCCGCTGAGGAGAAGACTGCGTACGAACAACTCAATGCCTTGTACACGAAGGGCTCTGGCTATTCCGGCATCATGGTGACCCGCCCGCAAACCCTGGGCTACAGCCTGGCGGATTCGCCCGTCGGCCTCGCGGCCTGGTTCTACGACAAGTTCGCCGACTGGACGTTTTCCGGCGGCGAGCCGGAGCGGGCCCTCACGCGAGACGAGATGCTCGACGACATCACGCTCTACTGGCTCACGAACACCGGGACGTCTTCCGCGCGGCTCTACTGGGAGAACAACGCCAACAACTTCAACGCTGTCAACATCTCCATCCCTGCTGCCGTGACGGTCTTTCCCGGCGAAATCTATCAGGCGCCCCGAAGCTGGACCGAGCGGGCCTATCACAAACTCATTTATTACAACCGCGTCGACAAGGGCGGCCACTTCGCAGCGTGGGAAGTGCCGGACCTGTTCGCCTCCGAGATCCGCGCGGCGTTCAGGTCCCTGCGCTAGGCCGAGCGGCCGGGCGCTCCTGGATAAGAGCACCGGCCGCGAGGAGCGGGCGCGAGGCATGGAGAAACCCTCGTGCCCGTCCCCCTGCTCACGGGGTGAGCTTCACGCCGGCCCACTCCTCGCTCTTCGTCCAGAGGCGCTCGGCCAGTTTCGGGTCCCTCGCCCATGGCCTCACGCCCCGTGGCTCGGGAAAATCGGCGGGCACCGCTTCGGCGATATCCACGTCCTCGCAATACACACCGCCCATGCCGTCGAGCTGGGGGCTCGTCGCGCACCAGACGCTCGTGGCCGCGCCCTGCTCCGGAGTCTTGTAGAAGTCCCCTGTGCTCGCGGAGCCAATGGCACGCAGCTCCTCGCCCGACAGCGACCGCACCAGCTCCGTCAGGATGGCCCCGGGGTGCACCGAGAACGCACGGATGTGATGCGGCTCGCCGCGGACGTCCAGTCCGAGCGCGAAGAGTGCGGTGGCCGTCTTGGACTGACCGTAGGCGATCCATTTGTCGTAGGGGCGCCGCTCGAAGTGCGGATCCTCGAAGTCGATCGCGGCGCGGCGGTGCCCTCGTGACGACAGGCAGACCACGCGCGCACCGTTCGCCTTTCGCAGCGCGGGCCAGAGCCGTGCCGTGAGCTGGAAGTGGCCGAGGTGGTTGGTCGCGAGCTGGGACTCGAAGCCGCGAGCATCCCTCACGAGCGGAGTGGCCATGATGCCCGCGTTGTTCACGAGCATGTGGAGGGGGCGGCCGGACGCGAGGAACCGCTCCGCGAAGGCATCAATGGATGCCGGCGCGAACAAGTCGAGGCGCTCGAGCTCCACGCGCGCCATTCCCGCCAACACCGCGCGTGCTTTGTCGGGCGTCCGCGCGGGAACGATGACCGTCGCGCCGGCGGCCGAGAGCACGCGCGTGGTTTCCAGCCCGACGCCCGCGTACCCGCCCGTCACCACGGCGATGGTGCCATCGAGCCTGCGGTTGCCGAGCACCTCGCGCGCCGTCGTCCGTTCGCCAAAGCCAGAATGGATGGGTGCTTGTTTCGTCGTCATGGTCCACTCCTCACTCCATCGCGCCTGGACGGACGGCGCTTTTCAGTGGCGCGGCCTCGCGGGTCGTCAACGGCAGCCGGTCGCTTCGAGGATCAGCTCCGTGACCGTTCCTGGGTGGCTGACCATCGCAACGTGTGAGCTGCAGATTTCGACGGTATGAGCGCCAGCGCGCCTGGCCATGAAGCGCTCGGCCTCGGGCGGGATGGCGTGGTCGTCCTTGGCGACCAGGTACCAGGACGGAATGGCCTTCCATGCCGGCGTGCCGGATGGCTCCACGAAGACGGAAGCGGCGGCCGGGCGCTGGCTGGCGGCTATCACCGCCACGTCCTTCGCGGGGAGATCGGCGGCGAAGAGCTCACGGAAGAAGGCGGGGTCGACGTATGTGTCGGCGTCCGTGGTCCCGCCCCCAGGGAACGGGCGCAAGATGAGGTGCTCGCCGAGCTCGGAATGGCCGCCGCCGAGAGCGTTGGCCTCCGTGGGAGTCTCACCCTCGTCGAGTGCGTACGCGGCGATGTACACGAGCGCTTTCACATTCGGGTTCCCGGTGGCCGCGTTCGTGATGACGGCTCCGCCGTAGGAGTGGCCGACCAGGACGATGGGACCGGTGAGGGTACTCAGGAAGTACCGCAGGTACTCCGCATCACCGGCAATACTGCGTATGGGGTTTGCAAACGCGTAGACCGTGTAGCCCTGTTTCTGCAGCCGCTTGATCACGTCGGCCCAGCTGGATGCATCGGCGAACGCTCCGTGCACGAGGACGATCGTGGGCTTGCCAGGACAGTCGGTCTTCCACTCGGTTTGGGATGCAACGGTGTTTTGGGATGCAACGGCGGTGGATGGAATGGCGCTGACAGCCAGCATGGCCCCGAGGGCACAGAGCAGGCCCAGTCGTCGTAGGTTCTGTTCAGTGAAGCGCTGAGCGTTCATCGTCCCCCTCCACGGATTCGAGTAGCCGGCGCGTCCAGGCGGCTCCCGGGCGCGCTCAGGCTACGGCTGCGCGAGTGGCGCATGACGACGCGAAAGGTGGGCGGCGTACACGACCGTGTCAACCAAGACCGAGGTGTGGGCGGCGGGCTCGCCTCGTGCGCCTTCGGCTCCGCACTCACTCGCCCTATGCTTCAAAGGTGGTCCACGTCGATGATGGCTTTGGCGAACTCTTCCGGAGCTTCCTGGGGCAGATTGTGCCCGACGCCACGCCCGATCACGCGGTGCGAATATTTGCCCGAGAATTTGTTCGAATAGGAACTCGCGTCTGGGTGCGGTGCACCATTGGCATCTCCTTCGAGCGTGATGGTTGGCACCGCGATGACCGGGGCCTCGGCAAGCCGCTTTTCTAGATCGTCATATTGCGGCTCGCCTTGAGCGAGATCGAGCCGCCACCGGTAGTTGTGGATGACGATGTCGACATGATCGGGGTTGTCGAAGGATTTCGCGGTGCGATCGAAGGTGGCCTCGTCGAACTTCCATTTCGGTGAGGCGAGCTGCCAGATGAGCTTCGCAAAATCGTGCCGGTATTTTTCATAACCGGCTCGGCCGCGTTCGGTGGCGAAATAGTATTGGTACCACCACTGATGCTCAGCTACCGGTGGCAGCGGCATCTTGCCGGACTCCTGGCTTCCAATCAGATAGCCGCTCACGGAAACGAGCCCTTTGCACCGGTCCGGCCAGAGCGCCGCGATGATATCCGCGGTTCGCGCACCCCAATCGAACCCGGCAATGATGGCCTTATCGATCTTGAGCGCATCCATCAAATGGATGATGTCGAGAGCAAGTACGGATGGCTGGCCATTTCGGACGGTATCCGTTGAGAGAAAGCGCGTTGTGCCATAGCCGCGCAGGTACGGCACGATGACATGGTAGCCGGCCTTCGCTAGCACGGGGGCGACCTCGACATAGCTGTAGATGTCGTAAGGCCACCCGTGTAGAAGGATGACCGGTGTACCGGTGGCGGGACCAGCTTCCACATAGCCGACGTTCAGCAGCCCTGCATCAATCTGCTGGATTGGGCCGAACGAGCGGTCGGGAGTGGTCAGGTTCTGCCTTCGGGGTTTTGCGTCGGCAAGCCCGGCCACGCATAAGGCTATCACAGCGATGATGGTGACGAGCCGTCGGTCGCGACCCTTCTCGTTTGAATGCATTGCGCCCCCGTCGAGTTCCAGAACTGGTCCATGAGCTAACACCTCCTCGGAACTCGACCGCGAAGAGTTCCTCGGAATGGATCCGTCGGTCAATCGCCCGATAGGGCGAAGGCCTTGTGGAAAACTCATCTCCCCCCGAACGCGGCGGAGACCCTTGAATACCAAGGTATCGGCCGATACCCAAGTGCGATGGACGCACATTCAAGCCAGTGCTCTACTCCCATCCGCAATGAACTGTTCGACTTCGTGTCGCAGACGAATTCGCGTGTCAGCTCACCTTGAGAGGAATAAATCCCGTGAATTTAGAGACGATCAAAGTGCGCAGGGAAGAGGCTGTTTTATTCGCGGAGCTCTCGGCCCCGCCCATGAATCTGCTGGGGCCCGAACTGGTCCGTGATCTGGTCTCCCTCATTCAGCAAGCCGAGAGCGACGCCGCCCTGCAGGTGCTCGTATTCAAGAGCGCCGACCCCGACTATTTCATTTCCCACGTGGACCTGACCCGGATCAAAGAGCAACGGGAGGCGGCAGCGAAGTTGGTCGGCGAAGCGTCGATCGGCCTCCTATTTCGCCATCTGAGCGCAAGCCGTCTCGTCACTATCGCGCAGATCGAGGGCCGCGTACGTGGCGCGGGCAGCGAGTTCGTGCTGGCGTGCGACATGCGCTTTGCCGCGCGACAGTCAGCGATCTTCTCTCAACTGGAACAGGCGTTCGGTGTGATTCCCGGGGCGGGCGGCGCTCAACACCTCGCGCGGCTAATGGGTCGCGCGCGGGCGCTCGAGGTCCTGTTGAGCGCGGAGGATTATGACGCGGAGTTGGCCGAGCGGTACGGCTGGATCAATCGAGCGTTGCCCGCTGACAGGCTTGATGACTTCGTCAGAACGCTGGCTCATCGAATCGCGAGGTTTCCGGCCGCGGGCCATGTCACGGTGAAGGACCGGGTCAATGCGATCGGGCTCGCGCCGGCCGAAGACTTCCGTCGCGATTCCGATCTATTCGTCGCGGGTATGGCCCACCCCGAGGCGCAAGCGCGGATCCGCACGGCAATGAATCGAGGCTTCCAGACCCGAAACGCGGAAATGGATCTGGCTCGAATGCTGGGCAACCTGACCGACAACGGCTCGAACACCTGACGCCGCTGGTAGCCGGCGGCACCTCCAAAAGACGACAGGCCGGAGGTGGAGACTCCGGCCTGCCAAGCGGTTCGACCGGTTCGATGCCGGTGGACGCGTCGAGCCACCGACTATTGAGTCTCACGGTTCGTTCCGTGTGTCCACTCCGGCGGCGGTGCCTAACGTCCTTGCAGATGCGTAGGCATGGTCGGAGTCGGAGTCGGAGTCGGAGTCGGTCGAGTCGAGTCGAGTCGAGTCGAGTCGAGTCGAGTCGGGTCTTGCAGGAGGCGCACTGCGCCGATTGTTTACGCGCCTGCGCTGAGCGCATGCAACGCCGTGGCAGAAAGGATCGTTCATGGGACTGGCATTCGTTCACTATAGGCCCGATGTGGAGGCCGCTGATCCGAACTTCGGCGAATTGCTGAAGAAGATCCTCGACCGTGCGTCGCATTACACGACCGAGTCGGTCACCTCCGAGGGGCATGCCGTGCGCAGCGCCCACGCGACGGGATACGGCCTGGCTCGCGCCGAGGTCGAAATCCTGGGCGGGCTAGCGGCTCCGTACGCACAGGGCATCTACGCCAGGCCCGGCCGCCACGAGGCGATGGTGCGCTTCTCGAACGGCAATGGGCATATGGGACCCGACGCCTGGCTGGGAGCAGTCTGCGGGATTGGCCTGAAGATCTTCGACATCGATGGTCCGACGCTCCTCGAAGACGAGGCGAATAGCCGCACGTTCGACTACGCGATGATCAACCACCCGGTGTTCTTCGTGAATACGCTCGAGCACTATGTCTTCATTCAGCAGCTGTTCCTGGAGCGGCTCGGCGTCGCCCCTGTCTCGAACGAGCCGCCCGAAAAGCAACGAGCACGCATCCACAAGTTCCTGTACGACTGGGTGACGGGCATGGGAACGCTCCCGCCCGAGCGCTGGGCCTGGGACGAGCTTGGTGGGTTCTTGAGCGTGGCGCAGGTCAAGCCGATCAATCTGCTGCTCTCCACCTACTGGACCATGGGCGCCGTTCGACACGGCGACTACATCGCGAAGGTGCGCATTGCGCCGACGCCGGCGTCCGCGGAGAGTATCGTGCGGCGGACTCTCGATCTGAAGAGTGGACGGAGCGTCTTCCGCCCGGCGCTGGTGTCCGAGCTCAAGGAGCGCGCGCACGAGTTCGAGATCCAGGTCCAGCTTTGCACCGATCTCGCGCACATGCCCGTGGAGGAATTGACGGTTCGCTGGTCCGAGCAATTGTCCCCGTTCGTCACCGTCGCGAAGCTCCGCCTACCCAAGCAGGACATCGGCGGCGACGACAACTTCGCGAAGATGGACGCGACGTCGATGAACCCCTGGCGGGTGACCGAGGCCCACCGCCCGCTGGGCAACGTCATGCGCGTGCGAAAGGAGGCCTACCGACAGTCGTCGATCCTGCGCCACAAGTTGAACAAGCAGCTTCGCAAGGAGCCCAAGAATCTGGCGGAGGTTTTCGGCAGCTAGCCTGGCCGTGGCCTTCCAGATTGCCCGATGGGGGCAAGAAGAGTCGACAAGGGGAATCGTCATGCAACCACAGCAAGGAACACAGACCCAGCCGGCGGTGCTGCCGCCACACGAGGTGGACACGATGATGCAGCAGCTGCGTGCACTCTTCAAGGATGCGCCCGACTACGCCAAGCGCGCGATCGAAGGGCTGCGCGACGAGCTGTCGACGCTTCCGGAGACGGGCGTGGAGAGCGCCGGCCGCGTCGGGCAACGGCAAGGCGAGGTCTCGGAGCTGACCCTCATCTTGCCGCTGGTGAAAGGCGGCGCAGAGCGGCTGCGTGGACTCTTCAAGATGCTGCGCAGCAATTTCCAAGGTGCCGACAAGGTCGGTAGCGTTCACGACATGCGCTTCGTCTTCCTCGACAACGACACGAAGCTCTTGTTCGCGACCGCCTACGACGGCGACTGGGACCCATACATCGACGACTTCGTGTCGAAGATTCCGAACCAGTTGGACGTGCTTATGTCGGTGGTCGAGGGTTTCCCGGGGATTCGTAGCCCCAAGTTGAAGGACTTCCTCGTCAAGCACCAGGTCTCGGCAGACGCCTGGTACGTCTCGAATCCGCACATGACGGTGTCGCAGGCCAGACGCCTGGAGAAGATCGACAAGGCACTCAACAAGTTCCTCGACACCATCAGCTAGGCATCAGGTCATCCGAGAAGGAGAGTCGCATGCAGCCACAGCAAGAAGTACAGACCCAACCAGCGGTGCTGCCACAACAGGAGGTGGACACCCTGATGCAGGAGCTGCGTGAGCTCTACAAAGATGCGCCTGACTACATCAAGCACGCTCTGGAGGAGCTGCGCGACGGGATCGCGACGATCCCGGAGACGCTCATGGAGCGCGCTGGCCGGATCGGGGCCCGGCAAGGCGTGGTGTCGGAGCTGACCGTGATCGCGCCATTCGCGAAAGGCGGCGCGGAGCGACTGCGCAAGCTCCTCGCGCTGACGCACGGCAACTTCTCCGCCACCGAGAAGGTCGGCTCCGTCCACGACATGCGCTTCGTCTTTCTCGAGAACGATACGAAGATGCTGTTCGCGACTGCCTACGACGGCGACTGGGACGACTACCTCGACGACTTCGTGGCGAAGATTCCGAACGAGCTCGACGTGATCTTCTGGAACTTCGAGGGCTGGCCAGGCATCCACAGCCCAGGCATCAAGGACTACATCGCCCGATTCCAGGTCGCGGCAGAAGCCTGGTACGTGTCGAATCCGCGGCTGTCGGTGCCTCAGGCCAAACGCCTGGAGAAGATCGACAAGGCACTCGACGAGTTCCTCGACAAGATCAGCTGAGGCATCATGGCTACCTCCAACCTCGACCTCGCGGATATCCAGGCGACGGTGCTGCGCTACCGTCCCGAGCCGTATTACGGCACGCACGTCCTGCTGCGAATCGACGATGCGCGCGGCGGTCGCGAGTTCTTGCGAAGACTCGTGCCGCACGTCGCCTCCGCGGCCGACTGGTGGCTGCGGGACGACGCCTGGATAGCCGTGACACTCAGCTACGCGGGATTGGTGGCGCTCGGCACGCCCGAGCAGTCGCTGCGCAGCTTTCCCGCTTCATTTCGCGAGGGCATGGCGGCGCGCGCCGAGCACCTGGTCGACGTCGGGCTGAACGGCCCCCAGAACTGGGAGCCGCCGTTCGGTAGCAGCCAGGTTCACGTCGCGCTCAGCATCTTCAGCGGTGATCAACTGAAGTGGCGGCAGGCCGTGGAAACGGCCTGGGCTCAGTTCCGCGACCTCAGGGGCGTCACGCTGCTGATGAGTCAAGACTTCGGTGCACAGCCGGGCGACCGTAACTCGCTCGGCTACAAGGACACGATTGGCCAACCCGCGATCGAAGGCAGCGGCGTCGAGCCCTTGCCGGGTCAGGGCCGACCGATCAAAGCAGGCGAATTCGTCCTCGGCTATCCCGGCGAGACCGGCGTGGTCCTCACCATGCCACAGCCGGACCTGCTGGGACGGAATGGAACCTACGTCGGTCTTCGCAAGTACCAGTCACGCGTCGGGGCGTTCAATCGCTTCCTGCGCGAGAACGCGAACACGGCCGAAGAGCGCGAGTTGCTCGCCGCCAAGCTCATGGGCCGCTGGCGCAGCGGCGCGCCGCTAACGCTCGCGCCCGAGCGAGACGACCCGGCAATCGGAGCAGACCCACGGCGGAACAACGACTTCGACTACGCCAACGATGCACACGGCTATCAAGTGCCGTTCGGCGCGCACATGCGGCGGATGAATCCGCGCGATACGAGGCTCGCACAGCTCACGGACGTGAACCTCCACCGCATCATCCGGCGCAGCACAACCTATGGGGCGCCCTACGATCCAGACGCACTCTCCGAGCGCGATGACGAGATCCCGCGCGGGCTCTACTTCATCGCGCTGAGCGCCAAGCTGATGGACACGTTCGAGTTCCTGCAAAGAGAGTGGATCAACAAGGGCGACTTCATGACCCTCGGTCGCGAACGCGATCCGACGGTCGGGCTCCAGGAGAATGACGCGGTCTTCACGATCCCCAAGCACCCGGTGAGGCGCCGCATTCACGGCATCGAGACGTTCAACGTGCTCCGCGGTGGCGAATACCTGTTCATGCCGAGCTTGTCCGCGTTGCGCTGGCTTGCGAACCTGGGCGGTTGACCGAGCGTCGGAGCCGTCGGTCAACCGCGCTGCAGCGGAGCTCGCGCCACGTGGTCGCTCAGGAACGGACCAGGTTCGCTGCTGCGTGCACGCGGCGTCCTGCGATGCCACAGCGGCCGCATGAGCGAGAGCGTTGCTCACGCTGACCGACGTCGCCGCCATAACGGCACTCGAACCAGTGCTGCCCTTCGGCGAATCCGCCGCCAGCGCCTGCATTCGTTCGCCCATGTCGAGCTGGATGCAGCATCCATTCCCCTTGGACGCGAGAACGCACCGACGCTCACCGCGCCTGCTGGCTCGCCTCCTGGAGTGCATCCCCAGCCGCCTTGAAGGGGGCGGTGAGCTCTCCGTTGGTGGTGCAGGGATTCCAGGTCCGGATCCTCTCTTTCTCGGCCCAGGAGAGGCGGACGTCCACGTCGAAGCCGTTCACCTGCTCGTCCGCTTCGCAGTCGGGGACTGGCTCGGCCGGCAGCGCCTGGAAGGCCTCCTCGACGCGGGTGAAGGCGGCATCGTCGATGCGGCCCTTGGGGTGATACACGAGGGCGCCGTTCTCGCAGCCACCCTCGGTCCACACCGTCTTCTGCGCGTCCACCAGGATGCCGCTTCCACACAGACCGGTTTCCCGCTGCATCCGGAAGTAGGGCGGCTCGAAGTCCTCGACGGCGCGACCGCAGCCCATGGCGAGCAGCATCAACCCCATCGCCAGGGACAGCGGCCTCTTCCGTCCAGCGCCCCGGCCCACCCGTACGTCCTCGTGCATGACTCCCCCGATGTGAAGTGAACGAGGAGCCTCAGCACACGTCATGCCACTGCGCCCACGCAGGGCCACCGAGGAGAGACGCGCGCGCTTGCCAGCTCTGGAGGCGCGAGACGCGACACCGCTGTCATGGCTCCCCGCTCCAGCTCGCTTCGGCCATGGTGCACCCTCCGCCCGTGCCAGAGGGGGCCGTGGCATGGGAGTGGCTCCAGGCGTGTCCCTGGTTTGACTCGGCTCAGAACGCCTCTCCAAAGGTGATGTACAGCGCGCGATGTCTGGCACCGAGCCACTCGGCGTAATCCACGCGGATGACGGCCTCGCGCCTGGTGAGTCGCAGCCCGCCGCCCGTGCCCACGTGGAAGTGGAAGAACGAACCATCCTCGACGCCCGGTTGCCAGACACGCCCCAGGTCGAGGAAGCCGGCGAGCCCCACATGGGTGTTCACCTTCAGCAGCCTGAACTCGATGGGGAGCCACCGCAATTCGCCATTGAGCAAGACTTGATACTCGCCGCTGTAGCGGTTGAGGGTCACACCGCGCACCGTGCTCGAGCCCCCCACGCCTCCGAAGAAGTACACCCCACCCGAGGTCGGCCAGGCGTAGAAGGGGACGTCACCCAACAACGCGTCGATCGCAAGCCGGCTCGCGAGCACCAGCTTGGGCGCCACGGTCCAATAATGCTTCGCCGACAGGGTCAACTGCTCGTAGTTGAAGGAGCTCCCCAGTGGAACCAGGAAGGTCTGCGTCGAGACGTCGATGATGCCACCTTTCGTGGGCTGGCCCTCCACGTCGCGCGTGTCCCAGTAGAGCCCCGCCAGAATGCCGCCCGCGCGCCCACCCTGGCTACCCAGGGGCTGCTGCTGCTCGAGCAGGGAGTCGGGGAAGGGCCGGACGCGATTCCAGCGGTAGCTGTACGCGACATAGGCATGCAGGGGGTGTTCCTTTCCGAACGGGGAGAACCGTGCGCGCACCCAACCGCCCATCGTCAGGCGGTCATAGGTGAAGAAACGCTCCTTGCCCCCGGGGACACTGGCGAACCCGGGCACGGTGAGGTTTCCGGGGCCGTAGTACGGCGCGAACGGTTGCTTGAAGAAATCGAACCGGAGCTCCACACGGACCCTGGGAAACAGGTCCGGCGCATCGAAGCGAATCCAGTCCACACTGACGCCTCGGGTGGTGTGGAAGATTTCCGCCGCGAACGCGAACCGGTAGGGACTATAGCCGGGCTTGTAGATGTAGGCCCCACCGACGACGCCCAAGCCGGCGCCCAGGTCGCTGTTGAAGTTCGGAAGTGGAATGACCGCGGCATCGAAGCCCTTCTTTTCCTTCTCCTTTTGCGTGTCTTCCGTGCTCTCGGCGCTCGTCTCCTGGGTTGGCGCATCCGAATGCGCACCTTGTTGGGTGAGCACGAGCAGGAGCAAGGCCTCGAGAACCATTGCGCGTGAACGGTAGTTCTCGTCGCGATGGGACGTCATGCCACCCCGTCCGCCAGGGAAGAGTGCTGAACATTCGCGAGCGTCGAGGTTGGCCTCAAGGAGTGGATACAGCCCTGGAAGGCTCCCCCAAGCAGGAGAGGAGGGGGTGAGGGCTGCACCAGAGGCAGCGGTGAGGAAAGAGCCGAAGAAGGAGCGGATGCCAAGAGAGGACTGGGCGAAGCTGGTGCGCAGGACGTTCGAGTTGGATGTCGGTGCCCCAGAAGCCCACGCCCCTGCTGCCTCCCCCTGTGGGGGCCACCTGGGCCGGCGAGTGCCCAATGTCCGCTGGCTCGACTAGGGCCGTTCGGGCCTGCGGGTGCTCCTGGCGCGGTGAGCCCGGGCCCCCGCCTTCTGGGACCCGGGCTCACCGCTGGGAGTCAGTGCACGGTGTACTTGCCCAGGAAGACGTCGGTGCCGCCCTGGCTCTGGAAGGTGGGGCCGAAGAAGCGGGCAGTGCCGGTGTACTGGCCGGCCACGAAGACATCGCTCACGGGGTCCACCGCCACGTGCGCATCGAAGGCGGTGCCGTCATTGACGAAGTCGAGCTGCCACACCAGGCGGCCCGTGCTCTCGAACTGGGCGACGTAGCGCTTGGTGTCGCCCTCGTTTTCCAGCGGGCCCGCGCCCAGGTCGATGTAACCGGTGTAGCTGCCGCTGGCGGTGATGTTGCCGTTTCCATCCACCACCACCTCGGTGCCCTGCTGCGAGCCGATGCCATAGGCATCCGTGAACGCCTGGCTCCAGACATGGTGGCCCGTGGCGTCCAGCTTGAGCAGGAACGCATCCGACGGCGTCTGCGCCGTCAGCGTGTACCCGTCGATTCCCATGAGGCCGGCGAATCCGCCGGTGAGGACCATGTTGCCCGCAGCGTCCGCGGAGACCGAGGCGCCGACCTGATCCGCCGCGTCACCGAAGCGGCGGCCCCACATCAGGCCGCCCGTGGCGTTGAACTTCGAGACGAACAGGTCCATCCCGCCGCGGCTGCGCATGGCGCTGGCGCCGAAGCTGGCGTAGCCGCTGAAGCCGCCGGTGAGCAGCACGTTGCCCGCGCCGTCCACCGCCACGCCCAGCTCGGGGGCGAAGGCGCCGCCGCCGGTGGCCTCGAAGCGCTTGCTCCACAGGTGGTTGCCCGAGCCATCCAGCCGCGCCAGGAAGAGGTCATGCTGGCTGGCGGTGAGCGGCCCGCCGCCGAAGTCCAGCGTGCCGCCGTAGAAGCCGCCCGCCAGCGCCAGCGTGCCGCCCGCCTCCACCGCGAGCCGCGGGTGCTCCACGAACGCGCCCGGGAAGGCCCGGCTCCACACGCACTGTCCCGCGCTGTCCAGCTTCACCGCGAAGACGCCCGAGCCCCGGGTGAGCGGCCCGCAGCCGAAGTCCGGCGCGCCGTAGTAGTTGCCGGCGATGACGATGTTGTTCGCCACATCGGTCACCACCTGCCGCTCGTAGCTCACGAAGCCGAAGTCGTCGTCGTTGATGCCCGGGATGGCCCGGCTCCACACGGACTGGCCCAGGCCATTGAACCGCGCCACGTACAAGTTGTTGTAGTACCCGGTCGCTGGCAGTGGACCCTGGCCCAGGTCGAAGAGGGCGCCGCCGTAATGCCCCACCACCACCGCGTGACCCGGGCCATCCGCCGCCACGTCCTCCACCCACTGCTGGCTCGCGTCCCCGAAGCTCTTGCTCCACAGGTGGACGCCGAGGTTGTACGTCAGCGCCGTGGACGCCTGGCCCTCCCGGGTCTCCGGCCGTGCCCGCGCCGCATCCGGACCGCACCCGCTCGCCGCTACGCCCACCGCTACCGCCACCACAGCTCCAAGCCCTTCATTGAACCGCATACCGTTGAGTCCCTCTCGAGTTGAGCGCACTCGTCCCGTGAGAACCGGCCTGCGCACGGGGGCGAGGCGCGCATCCCCGGTAGCACATGGCTCTGACGCGGGGGAGTGAGCTCCGCGCATACTCGGGGTGACAGACAGGGGTCCTGCTGAGGGGGGCGCGCGCAGTCGCTGCGGCGGGGAATGCGCCTGATACGGACAGCCTCCACTGCCGATTTAGAAAGTGCGAAACTCGAACCAAGGAGTCACGACGAAAATGACGCGACGTAAAAAACGAATACGGCCAGAACGGCAGCAAATACCAGTATGCATTACATTTAACGTTGTGTTTAATGGAGTGGCTTACGAGAACCGGAAGATCGACTCTTGCTCGTGGCAGTGGCAGAACCTTACCCAGTTCCCTGAGGACTCGGCGGAACGGCCGGTTCAAATTAGGCTGCCAGATTACCAGTTCGCGGAGAATCAGGTTATGTTCGACCAGATTCGAGCCAGCTGGAAAGGTCCGGACCAAGCCATGGACTGGCGTGAAGCCAAGGCGCTAGGCCCTGCAGGTACAGTTGTGATCTTGGAATCCCCTCACGTCGACGAGTACGACCCAGAGACCATGCTGCCGATCGCGCCTCTTAATAACCCATCGGTCCGGGAGAGTTTTAGAGGCATGTTGGAAAAGGTATTGCGTAAGATAATGGAATTGGGGGTACCCACCATTCCGCAGGGCGACATAGTGCTCTGCAACCCCGTGCCATACCAAGCCTCGCTTGCGAGATTGTAT
Organism: Vitiosangium sp. GDMCC 1.1324; assembly: GCF_003044305.1. Lineage (GTDB taxonomy): Bacteria > Myxococcota > Myxococcia > Myxococcales > Myxococcaceae > Archangium. The sequence continues at coordinate 298,093 of NZ_PZOX01000016.1, forward strand.
CGGGTGCGGCGTGCTTTGCCGTGGCCACAAGTTCGCGATAGCGTCTGGCATGAGTTGCTTGACATCCCTGCACTGGAAACGCACTTTCGTACACGGTTGGCTTGCACGTACCGCCCTGGGCTGATTATCAACGCGTGCACCTCGAAGCTAAAGCCCAGAGTGCGTCAAATCATTCAAGGTTTGATCACATCGGAGCAGTTGGATGCCCGAGTCGCTGAAGTCTATCATCCCTCTGATTGGAGCAAGGGAGAAGAATACACACTTAAGAGTGTTAAGCTTATACCCAAGCCAAAACCGGGTACATCCTAACCTTTCGGCGCACACGAATTCGTCCGGCGCGAAGGTCCCGCGCAGCAATCCAGCCCAGTCCCCTCGCGGTGTCCGCTCCTTCTTGGATTCAGGGCTGGAGGGCTCTCTGCTCTCGCCCGGCGAGGGGCTCCCCCAAGCAGGAGAGGAGGGGGAGAGCGAGGCACCAGAGGCAGCGGACAGGAAAGAGGCGAAGAAGGAGCGGATGCCGCGAGGGGACTGGGAGAAGCTGCTGAGCAGGGCGTTCGAGTTGGATGTCTTCACCAGTGACTGGTGTGGAGGCAGGCGCCGTGTGTTGGCGTACCTGAGGGCACCCAACGCATTGCGCGCCAGTGTGGATCACCTGTCACGGCCCACGAGGCCTGCTCAGCTGGCTGCAGCGCAGGGGCCAGCCCAGCAATCGTGGTGTTGAACCTCGAGCAGTCACGGTGCCCCAGAAGCCCACGCCCCTGCTGCCTCCCCCTGGGGGGGGCCACCTGGGCCGGCGTGTGCCCAATGGGGCTACACCGCGTCTGCACCGGCCCGGCGCACAGCCCTCGTGGCATCCGTCAGCAGCCCTCCTCGACCCCTCGGCTCCAGCTCTCTCCCTCAACACCGCCCCCATCCCGCCTATATGTGAGACCGAGGGCGAGGGCATCTGGGACTCCGAGCGGCTGGCGCAGGTGGTGAGCAACCTGGTGGGCAACGCGCTGGAGCACGGGGACCACAAGGGCTCGGTGTACGTGCGGTGCGTGGCCGAGCCGGAGCGGCAGGTGCTGGAGATAACGAACCCGGGCTCGCCCATTCCGAGCCACCAATTGGCCACGCTCTTCGACCCGTTCCGCCAGCGCAAGGGCCGGAGCGGGAGGGGCAGCGGACTGGGGCTGGGGCTGTTCATCGTGCGCGAGCTCGTCGAGGCGCACGGAGGCCACGTGGCGGTGCGCTCGACGGAGGAGGGGACGACGTTCTCCGTCTACCTGCCCCGGGACTCGCGCCCGGAGGCCCGGAGCGGCGGTCAGGAGCCGGAGACGGTGCACCCCTCCTGAGCCCCTCTGCGCGTCGACGTCAGAGACGTGGGCCGACGGGATTCACCCGGCCATCCTCCTCGAAGCGGAACACGTCTGCGGACACGAGGGTGTCCCCCTCCAGCTCGATTCGCGCGAAGGTCGGTATCAGCGTGCGCCACGGATCGAGCTGGTTGTCGCTCACGGCCTCGACGAGCTCCGCGAGGATGGAGTCGCCTGCGGCCGAGTCGGAGAGCACTGCGTCGGGGATGCGCATCAGCTCCGCCCACGTCCCCGTGTTCAGGTACAGGGCCGCTCCCCCCAGCAGGGGCACGCGCTTGGCCAGGTGGGTGTGCCCGAAGACCACTACTCGGAAGCCTCGCGCCGCCAGCGCCTCCGCGGGCCTCAGGTAGCGAGGGCTCTCCTCGTCCACGGCGAAGGTCTCGTGCTGCGCACGCACATTGCACTGGAGCGCCTTGCGCAGGCGCCGCAGCTGCTCCCGGCGATCCTCGGCACGGCCGGCCCGGTAGACCTCCCACCAGCTCCGCAGGTGCTCGCGGGCTCCAATCTCGTCATCGGAAGTGCCGAGCAGCTCCTGGGCTTCCCGTAGCAGGTGGCTCTCCGGGGACTCGGCCTCGCCGGAGATCAAATCTCGCTCCTCGGGTGCGCCACCGTCCTCCCGGGGGACGCGGGTGCGCGAGGCCTGCCGCGCCAACCGGGCGAGCTTCTTGCGCTGGCCCAGCACTCCCGGGTCGAGCACCGCGAGCAGGGGGATCGCCGCCTCGTTCTCGGGCTTGAGCAGGTCGATGAAGGCGTACTGCCGCTTGAGGTCGTTCATCACCCCCACCACCAGCTCGCTGCCGGCGACCGTGCGCATGGGCGGGGGGGACTCGCGGCGGGTGAGCGCCGAGCGCACGGCCCGGAGCGCGTCATGGGACACGATGTTCCAGTCGTCGTAGCGGTTGCCGTGTTCGATCAGCACCGGCCCCCGGACGAAGGCCTGGCCGTCGTAGAGGAACTCGATTGCTACCAACGTCATCCACACGTGGTGTGACGCCGCTCGCACCGATCATCGTCGCGGTCGCAGCGGCGCCGGTGGTGGTGAGTGCCGCGTTGAAAGAGTAGTGGCCTGTGCCCTGCGTAGCGCCGGTGGTGGGGAAGGTCGCAGGCATCGTGCCGTATGTCCTGCTGACCCAGCGCTCGGTACCCGAAGCGCTGCTATATGCAAGTACAGTGCTGCCGCTGTTCAACCCCACCACGAGCCAGTAGGTGCCCGCAGTGAGAGAGACCGGCGTGACGACGTTGACTGTATTCCACCCGACCACAGGTACGATCGACGCGGTCGTCGCCTTGAGGTTGCCTGGCGCACCACTGGCGAGGCTGTCATAGACGGCCATGGTCAGGTTGCCAGGCGAGGTCCCCAGCGCCTTGACGTTGATGCTCAAGGTCTGAAGCGTGGCCGTTTGAGTCAGCGCAACCTGGTTGCCGATCAGCAGGTCGGAGAGGCCTGAGTCCGTGCCCGACAGGATGTTCGTCTCACCAAGGGTGATTGACGAACCCGAGCTGGCCACGAACGAATTCACCTGACCCGAGCCGGTACCGTCGGTGCTGCTGCCAAGGGCGCAGAAATAGTACGTGGTGCCGGACGTCAGCCCGGTGATGGCCTGATTGAAGCTGACGGCAGCGCTGCCGCTGCCAAGATTGGTGCCTCCGCTGGTCGGAGCGCGAGTCCCGAAGGTGTCGTTGCAGCTTCCGGGGTTGGTCGCGCTGTAGCGGAACCAACCGGTGGAAGCGACGCCATTGGGGTTACCCGACCCGTTCAACGTGGCGCTTGTCGAGGTGACGCTGGTCGCGTCCGAGGTGAGGACGGTCGGAGCAGCTCCTGCAGCCGAAGTGGTCAACGACAGCACCGCGCTCGCGGGGGTCACACCCACCGAATTGCTGGCGATGGCGCAGAAATAATACGTGGTGCTCGCCGCAAGCCCAGGCACAGACTGAGTGTACGGGAGCGCCGAGCCGCCGCTGCCCAGGCTCACGCCACCGGTGGCCGGAGCGCGAGTCCCGAACGTGTCGTTGCAGCTTCCGGGGTTGGTGGTGCTGTACCGAAACCAACCCGTGGTCTGAGCGCCGTTGGGGTTGGCCGAGCCGTTGAGCGAGGCGCCGGATGCGCCGACATTGCTGGCCGCCGAGGTGGTCGTGGTCGGAGCCACGGCACCGCTGCACGGGGCATTTGTGTTGATCGTGAGCACCCAGTCGTTGCAGTTGGTGGACTGCGGAGCCGCGTCGTCGCAGTTCGACTGGTGGCCAGTGGTCCACGGGGGCGTGGTGAAGTCCTGCGTCCCGGTGTTGGCGTAACTGGTGCCAACGGTCGTGTACGCACCGCTGGTGGGGTTGAACCACTTGACCGTGGAGGTGCCGCACAGCTTTGTCATGTCCACGCGGACGGTGCGGGACGACGGGATGTAGATGACCACCGCCGACCCGTTGGGGGTACGCGCACTCGTCGCGTAGTAATTGGTTCGAACGGCGTTGTTGCCATAGCAGCTGGTGCTGCTGCTCCCGCTGGCGCACATGCCCTGGGTCATAATGGTGCTTCCATTGGCCGGGTCGTTGGGCCCGCGGTCGGGGACCAGATCCCACCAGTTGAACCCGCTGGGACCATCGAAGAAGGTCCGCAAGTGCTGCATGTAGATGGCGCCTGGGTTCGTCGGGTTGTTGATCAAGGCCTTGTTGGGGAACGGCGGCCCCAGCTGCCACTCATGGGACGCCCCGTAGAGAGTGCCGACGGAGCCGGACGTGATCGACCACCAGGCCACCTTCCGGGTATCTCGCCCGGTCACGCCTTCGTCCTCGTACTTGGGCTCCATCAGGAAGCTGGGCATGATCGCCGGCAGGGTTCGCCCATAGTCGACGTGCTGTTTGTAGTAGGCTGCGTTGTAATTGTAGACACCACTGAGGGTGACAAGGCTGCCCCACACCGACCAATCGCCATCCAGAGAACTGGTCCCGGTGGTGGGTGCGAGCTGGAGCACGAAGAGCTTCGGATTGACGTTGTCTGCGCTCTTGATGCCGCTCGCCACTGCGGCCATGAGCGCCTTCTCATTGACGTCGACATCGAAATAGTCGCCGCCCATCCACCAGACGATGTTGTGGTTGTTCTTGTAGCGATTGCCGAGATACTGGCCGTACTGGTTCGCCCGTGTCGTACCGTTCGCTTTGAGGGTCGAGTTGAAGTCGACTGCGCCGTCGATCGGCGTCGTGAAGAGCACGATGTTGTTCTGGTTGGCCGCTGCCACCACGGCATCGAACCGGGCAAAGTAAGCATTGTTCGGCGTGCTCAGATCCCAGCAAGGGCCGTAGCCACAATTCTGAGCGAGCGTCCCGGTGAAGGGCTTGATGCCGTCCCAGGTGGAGGAGTCCGGCGTGGAGTAGGCCTGGATCAACCAAACATCCGCGGCGTTGACGCCCTGGTTGGCCTTGGTGGCAAAGATGGTATTGAAGTCGGCTGGGTCGACTCCGGTGACGATGGATTGTGGATTGAACCCGTTCACTAGATACGGAACGTTGTTCTGGTCGACCAGGTAACGCTTGTTGGCACTGACTTTCAGCGGGAAAGTGAATGTCGGACCGATGATCGTCTGGCTCGTGGTGCCGAGATCTACGGTGTCGCCTTGGGCTTCGACCTGTGCCGAACAGGCTGCTATCACCGAGCAGACGGCACCGAGCAGGACAATCCGTGGAAGGCGGGCTCGACAGCCCAGCTCAGAAATGCCAACGCCATTGGTATTACACGTCCATGAGTTCATGCAACTACTCCGAGTAACCCAGCCAGCGGGTGAGTTTCGCGGCTGGAATGCGGCCAAAACAACTTCGCGGCAATCAGTAGCGCAAAGACGGAGGAGAAATAACAACGATCCCGCGAATTGTCATCACATCTGAGCGGTGGTCATCGATCTGTCCGTGGTGCTCATTCTGGTCCCATCCGCGCGCGTTCAGGATTGCCTGCGCGCCTCGTCCCCAGCGCATGCCGCTCAGCTTGAGGCGCTGCGACACCAGCGTCTTGCAGGCGGCCTCGACGACGCCCGAGCCGATCGGCGGCCCGCGCTTCTTGAGCGCCGCATCGTTCATGCGGTGGCGATGCTTGCGGAAGTACGCCGCGCATTTACGAATCTCGGCGCGTTGCGGAAACTTCTTTCGCAAATACTCGAGCGCACGGATCACGCGCGTGACGCCGTCTTCCTCATCGCGCAGGTAGTCGCGGAGCTTCTCGAAGCGGTGCCGCGCTTGCCGTGTCGACGGGCATAGGCATCCGCGAGCGCAAGGTTGAGGTGTTCGGTGGCATGAAAGAAGTCGAGCACCTCCTCACCGCCGGGCAGCTCCCCGGCCAAGAAAGTCCAGTTGTCGTCGATCCCCTCAGCGACCTTCGCCAAAGCATAAGAGGAATGGGGGCCCTGTTGAGGGGGAGGGAGGGTGCCCAGGGGCCGAGGAGCGGGGTCGTCTTCGCCGGCGGAGTTGTTTCCGCCGCCGCCGCCGAGCTGCTCGGCGCTGCCATAGCAGGCGACCGCGCCCGCGCAGAGAAGCAGGAGGCTCACATGGCGTGGAGAATTCATGCCCCCACTACGCGCCAGGCCGAAAAAACTTTCCTCCCTCGCCGCCTCCGGTGGACGGGCTGATCGACGCCATCTGCACCGCGGATCTCATCGCCATCGGGCCGGGCTCGCTGTACTCGAGCGTGATGCCCAACCTGCTGGTGGACGGGGTGGCCCAGTCGCTGTGCGAGACGCGAGCGCGGAAGGTGATGGTGGCCAACCTGATGACGCAGCCGGGCGAGACGGACGGCATGGACTGCCTGGACCACGCGCGCACCGGGCTATAGGCGAGGGCCCGTCCAGCGGGAGCCACAACGGGAGCCACCCGCTCAGGCCGCCTGCTCCCGGGCGGCGGCGGGGGCGAAGGGCGGCTCCGGCTTGCGCTCCAGGTCGGCGGCCGTGGGCCTGGAGGTGAGGGTCTTCAGGATCAGCCGAGGGGAGAAGAGGGCCGCGGGCGACTCGAGCATGTGCATCACCCGCACGAAGGTGCGCAGCGCCTCCTCGTCGTGGCTCGCGAGCTGCTGGAACCGGTCGCCGTACCAGCTCGTCAGGCCGAACGCGGGGGGCCGCTTGCCCTCCACCTCGGGGAAGCGCAGGTCTCCGCTCGTCGCCATGGACCAGGGCACCGCCAGCAACTGGCCCACCTGCTGCCGGTAGCGCTGGGACAGTCCGCCCAGCCCCTGGCGCACGCACCCACCCAGCGCCTGGGCCTGCAGCGCGCCCGTGGTCATTCCCTGGCCGTAGATGGGGTTGAAGGAGCAGAACGCATCCCCCACGGGTGCCAGCCCTTCTGGGAAGCGCGGCATGCGCTCGTAGTGGCGCCGCTGGTTGTGCGAGAAGCGGAAGACGTTGATGGGGCCGAGCGGCTCGGCGTGCTCGAGGACCTCGTGGATATGAGGCTGGCTCAGGCTCCGGGTGAACTCGACATAGCCGGCATCGTCCAGGGGCGGTTGCGTGCCCAGCCAGCCAGCGATGGACACGAGCAGATGGCCGTTCTCGATCTGCTGGATGACCGCCCCCTGTCGCTCCCTGGGGAACTCGGGCGCGATGTTCATCATCTTCCAGTCGGCCGAGAAGCCCGGAGGCGCCCGGAACAGCCGGCTGGCGTAGACCACGTCGACGTGGATGTGCGTCTCCTCCACGCGGGGGTAGCCCAGGGCCTCCAGCCACTGGGGCGTGCGCGAGCCGCGGCCACTGGCGTCCACCACCAGCTCCGCCTCGAGTGACTCCTCCTGGCCGCCCCCGGGAGCCTGGAGCTGGACGCCCGTGACGCGGGCCTTGTCCGCGCTCGTCAGGAAGCCCGTCACCTCGCGGCCATCCAGGACGCGCACGTTGGGGAGGGCATGGAGACGCTGGCGGAGCACCCACTCGAGCAGCAGCCGGCTCTGCGAGTAGAAGTAGATGCCGGACTGGATGCGTGGGCGCCAGAGGCCGCCCATGCACCAGGCAAAGTCCCCGGTCATGTCCATGAAGATGGAGCCGGCGGCCTTCAAATCCTCCTGGAAGCCGGGGAAGACCTCGCACAGGACGTTCATGCCGCGCGTGAGCAGGCCGTGGACGTGTGAGGCCTGGGGGGCGCCCTTGCGGGGATGGGGCGCGTTCTCGAAGCGATCGCGCTCCACCAGGGTGACGCGCTCGAAGTGGCGGGACAGCACGCCCGCGGCGCTCAATCCGGCCGTGCTGCCACCGTAGACGATGGCGTGCCTGCCGGCGGACGTGGAGGGGAGGGGAGTCGCAGTGCTCATGGGGATCTCGGTGTCGCGGATGAGGACCCGGAGCGTAGGCGACAAGCCGCCCGAACGTCGAACAGCCGACAGCTCTCCCCCAAGCGGGGGCAGAGCCGAAGCCGCAAGAGGAGAGCGTGGCGCCTGAGGCAGCCGAGTTCATCATCTCGGATGACGGCAGCCGCGACGAGGACGCACGCCGTTACGTGGAGCTGGTGGAGGCAGGTCTGGCGCGCTTCTCCGAGGCGGGCGTTCCTCACCGGCTCCGGTGCGTTCGAGCCCCCCGGAACCAGGGGAAGGGGGCAGCCATCCGCCGCGCATGGAGCAACACCTCCGCGGGGACGGACTGGCTTGCGTTCCTCGATGCGGATGGCGCCGTGCCGGGCCGCGAGTTCTGGCGCCTGGGTGCAGATGCTGTCCGAGCCCGCCCCGTTCGATGTCCTGGCGGCCTCTCGCGTGAAGATGGCCGGGCGGAGCATCGACCAGAAGCTGTTCCGCCACATAGAAAAATGAATTTCCAATTTCTCAAGTTGAGGTGGAATAAATAGTTTTTTTAATCAGTCCCCGCGAATGCTAAATTAAAAACCTGCTTCATAAGTGATGAGGCTGTTTTCTTGGTTTTTGGGAGATCGAAATGAAATTCATATTTTCGCTGACTATTTTGTTAATAGCACTTTCACCAGAAGCAAAAAGCGCAGGCCTACCGACTGCACCCATTCGCGCGGTTGCACTCAAGATGGCTTCTGATAATCAAAGCCTTGATCGCAGAGCTCTTCTTCGACAAAAGCTAAGTGCGGTCACGGCCAACCTTGGTTCCACAAACGTGGATCTGGTGGTCGTTCCTGAATATACTTTTTATTCGGGTTACGTAAAAGATCCCATTCGTATTATCGCCGACGGTTCATTTTACAAAGTCGTTTCAATCGGCACTTTGAAAAGTGACGAAATCGTCGCTGCGGTTCACGAGACAACCCAGTGGGCGTTTGAAAACAATATCAACGTTATACTGGGCACCGTGGCCGATCAAGTAACCATGGCCGATGATCCAACTTTGCCAAAAGATATTGTTTTTAACACTCAGCTGATCATCGATAATCTAGGGCGCATCATTGGATTCAAGCGTAAAGCAACAGAATGGAATACGTCGCTAGACTACATGTATTCGCCGATGTATCCATGGGTTTTGCCAATCAAACAAAAAGCTTTGCAGTCCGTGCGCGCTTTTGCATTGAGGACTCAATCAGGTGCCGATTTCGTTGTGCTTCCAGTTATCTGTGATGAACGCTCGGATGTTGATATGTTGAATAAAGCCTCCGATTTAAATGCCGATCTGATTGTTTTGTCAGAGCGTGATGGAAGCCGTGCGTATGAGGACATCATGGCTAAAATTCAATCAGGTATAACTGGACTTGATCTTGGCGAAAGCTGGCCGATTCGTATTCGCGATACGTTTATTAAAAATTTCGTGGTCGATCGAAATGCCGTTAAGCCGGGTGGATGGGTTATTTCTTCCGACAGTGCTTACACGACCCAAGGTGCAATAATCGAATTGAATGTCCCGCACAAGCAGCTTCCGTTTTTAATTGTGACGAATGACTACGTCTATTCACATATTCAATTTGCAGATCGTCCAGAAGCGACAAGCGTAAGCCCTGTCATCTCGGCTATATCACATAGCCCAAGTGCGGTGACCTATCCAACTCAGCCGACTTTGAATTTAACTTCGTCTGATCCAGATAATGCTCCGTTGGCTAAAAATGTTCGTTGGTTGAAAATTGCCGGAGCCGGCACCGCAACATTTGATACGACAGCAACAACAGGCTCAACATCAACGACGCCGGTCGGTTTTTCTGCTCCAGGTCCTTATGTTTTACGCGCTCAGGTTTCAGATGGAATGACCGAAGTTATTAAAGATTATCCGATACTGATCGATGATCCGGACTTGAGCGTGAACAAAGCTCCAGCGGTGAGCGCAGGGGTTGCGATCACTGCGACGTATCCGAACACAGTCACTCTGCAGGGTGTTGCTATCGATGACAACCGACCGCGGGCTGGATACCTCTCACTGCAGTGGTCAAGCCCTTACAATCAATCCGCTGTCAGTTTTTCAAATACGTCAACAGCGGTGACGACTGTTAAACCCAATCAAAAAGGAACTTTTACTTTGCGTTTAACGGCTTCAGATTCGGCTTTGACGGGCACCAGTTACGTGACGGTGACCTGGCAATAGCGCCGGCTTTGAGAGTGCATCCGTCCATGTGAACGCGGCCGGCTGGTCAAACCGGAGGTTTGCCTTCGGCAAAACGTGGCCACCCGGTCAAAAAGAATTGGGGACGGTCTTCTTCGCCCGCACTTTTAGGTTTCCCATCCAGCTGACGGGTGGAGCCGAGCAGTGCGCCAGGCCGGTGGACAGGCCGTGCAGCTCCCATTGGGCACACGCCTGCTCAGGCTGCGCGCCCCGCCGGGGCGAGGCAGAGGGCTTGGGCCTGTGGGCAACTGCGGCCCGGCACTCAACACCACACCCCGCGAGGCGAGGGCAAGGTGCACGTCGTCTACCACTTCACCGTGGAGCCCGGCGGCTCGATTCCAGGCTTCCTCGCGGGCCTCGGCCAGAAGGACGCGGTGATGGACACCCTCCGCGCGGTGGAGCGCCGGGCGCAGTGGCTCGCCTCGCAACGGGCCTCGGCGCGCTAGGCGGAGAGCCCCACCCCGAGCAGCACCAGCGTGAGCGTGCCGGCCAGGCCCAGCGTCCAGCCGATGGCGTGCAGTTTCCGGGGCGAGGGCAGGGCCACGCACAACCCGAGCGCCACGAGCCCCACGGGCAGCAGCGCCGCCACGCGCAGCGGGGGCAGGCCGGACTCGAGTGCCCAGACGACGGCGGTGATGAGCACGGCGGAGATGAGGACGGCGCCCGTGCACCGCAGTTGCTCGCGGTTGGCGCGGGGCCGGTGGCTGGCGATGACGGTGCGCACGGCGAGCGTGGCCAGCCCGAAGGACAGCCCGTAGGTGCCCCAGAGCGTCAGCGCGGTGGTCGCCGGCAGGCCCCCGGCCATGGCGACGGGCACCGCCCACGCCCCGAGCGCGAGCACAGCGAGCACCTCCCCGGAGAGCGAGCGCTCCTGGCGGTTCCACGCGAGCAGCAGCACCTCGCCCCCGAGGATGAGGGGCAGCGCGAGGAAGGGCCGGGCCTCGGACGGCAGCGAGGCGGCTCCCAGGGCGAAGCACAGCGCGCCCAGTGCGCCCACCCCCAGTCCCCACGCGCGGGCCCGGCCCCCATCGCGCTCCTCGCGGCGGGCGCCCCGGTGACCGAGCAGCAGGAGCAGCGGCTCGTGGGCGAGCAGGCTGGCGATCGCGGCCCCGGAGAGCCAGAGCGCGCTGGCGGGAGCGCCGGCGGCGAAGAGGGCGGTGGCCAGGGGCAGGCCGAGCTGGAAGTACGTGCCGTGCTCGCGGGGGAGGAGCCCCTGCGCGAGCGAGCTGGGCGCGGGGTGGGTGGAGAGAGAGGACATGGGCCAGGACCTCGAGCGACGGTGGGCGGGCACCGGTGGAGATGCCCGGCGTGACTCGGAGCAAGGGCCATTCCAGTACGAGTGGGGGAGGGGAGGCAGGCCCGGAGCGCAAGGGGTGCACAGGGACCCGGGGCGGCCCGCAAAGCTTGCGTGCGGAATGCAGGATTTCAGGAGCGGAGGAACGAGGCACGGTTCCTGAAATGGGGAGGCACGCCATGAGCGGCGGGTTCGTGCGGCGCGCCGTGGAGGAAGCGGGGAAGCATCATGATGGGCACGTGGGAGAACGAAGCGCGGGAGGCGTTGCTGCAGCGGCGGAGCAGCCTGCGAGGCGTGCTGCGCGCCAACGTGACCGAGGCCGAGGGGTTGAGGCGTGGGAGCGGGAGGGAGCCAGACCCCGTGGACGAGGCGTCGGAGGGGAGCGCGGAGGCGGTGCTGGAGCAACTGTCGGAGCGGGAGCGGCGGGAGCTGAGGGACATCGACGACGCGCTGGTGCGCATCGAGCAGGGGCGGTTCGGGCACTGCGCGAGGTGCGGAGGGGCGATCGGCCGGCACCGGCTGCGGGCCATTCCCGAGGCGCGTCACTGCATGGCGTGCAGCGCGCAGGTGCGGGGCTGAGACCCGAGCCGCTCGGGATTCACTGCGTCAATCATCCCTCGCCCGCCGGGAGAGGAACGGGGTGAGGGTAGGGGAGGACCCGGGTTCCGATCAGTGACTCACGGGACCGGGCGCAGTGCGCGCCAGTGTAGAGCAGCTGGCACTGATGCGTCGACATACGAACGCATCCGTCCACCGTTGAGCCAATGGCAATTCACCGTACTTGCGCCATTTTCCTCCACCATACAGGAGAGCCGTTTCGGCGGAACGCCGCGCGGAGCGGTACGCTTCGGTTGCCCGAGAGCGGATACTCCTGCAATCCGGGAATGGGAGAAATGAGGATGGCTGACGACAATCAAGGTCGTGAGGTATCGATGACCGATTTGCTCAAGACGATACTCACCGACTCTGCCCTCACCCCGGAGCAAAAGAAGAGCCTGGTTGACGAGGTCCGTAAGAATTCGCCGGCCCTTTCGGATCGTTGGCTGTACCGATGGGTGATCTGGTTTCTCGGCATCACTGTGGTCCTGGCCGTCATCTGCCTGGCCATCCTTGCTGGCATGGGCAAAGAGATTCCGCAGGGATTGGTCGCCCTGGGTTCCGCGGCAGCGGGCGGACTGGCCGGACTGCTCACGCCCTCCCCGAGAGCAAAACAGAATGAGTAGGGGGGTCATGCTCGAATCCTGGCTTGTGAGGCGAAGCCCCTCGAGTTCTGCCAGGGTCGGCTCGCCCGCTACAAGCAGCCGCGCTCCGTGCGCTTCCTCGATAGCATGGGTGCGCACCCGTGCTGGCAAGGTGGACCGGCGCTCGCTCGCGGCCAGCCACGGGACTCCGGATTGAGGCGACGGTAGAACGGACCCCCTCCCCGCGCGGGGAGGGGGCTCGCCGTGGTGCTCAGGTGCTCACGCCCGGCGCCGACGCAAGGGGCCGGCGAGGAGGAGCAGACTCCACAGCGCGAGGGTTCCCCCCGAGAGCGAGGTGCAACCGCAGCCCGTGTTCGGGGCCGGGCCCTCCACCGTCACCGTGAAGGTGCAGGTGGCGGTGTTTCCGGCCGCGTCGGTGGCGGTGGCGGTGACGGAGGTAGTGCCCACGGGGAAGGTGCTGCCCGGGGCCTGGCTGTAGGTGGGCGTCACGCTCGTTCCATCATCCGTGGCGGTCGCGGTGAAGGTGGCGGGAGCGCCCGAGTCGTCGGTGGCCATCACCGTCACCGGGTCGGGGCAGGTGAGCCTCGGTGGCGTGGTGTCCAGACTGGAGATGCGTACCACCCACAGCTCCTGGCCCGTGGTCCCATCGTTGGCCCGGAAGAGGAGCGAATCACCGAGCAGCGCGAAGCCACTCGGGGACGAGGAGGCGGCACCGGGAGCGATGTCCTGGATGCGCACCGTGCCCGCGCTGGTGCCGTCAGACTGCCACAACTCCATGCCCGAGTTGCCGTCCGTCGCGGCGAACACCACCACGTTGTCCTGGGGAAGGGGGAAGAGCGACTGCAGCAGGCTGGACGTCGCGCCCCTTCCCGGTCGGATGTCCTTCACGAGCACGGTGCCTTCGGCGGTGCCGTCGCTCTTCCACAGTTCTCGGCCCTCGGTCGCGGTGACCGCCGAGAACAAGAGCTGGTGGCCGACCACGGTCATGCGCGAAATCGTCGAGCCGGTGAGCCCCGGGGCGATGTCCTTGACGAGGGTGGTGCCGGCGCTCGTGCCATCCGACCTCCACAGCTCAGAGCCCGCGACTCCATCCGTGGCCACGAAGTACAGCACCCCGTCGAGCACGGTGTAGTTCCACGAGTTCGAACCCTTGCTTCCCGGCCAGATGTCCTTGATGAGCACGGTGCCTTCGGCGGTGCCATCGCTCTTCCACAGCTCGAAGCCGGAGATGCCATCCCGCGCGGAGAAGAAGAGCGTGTTGCCCACCGCGATGAACGAGCTTCCGAGGAAGGAGGACGAAGCCCCGGTCTGGATGTCCTTGACGAGCACGGTGCCCTCGGTGGTGCCATCCGTCTTCCAGAGCTCGCGGCCCGTGGTGCTTTGAATGGCGGAGAAGAAGAGCGTGTCGCCGACGACCGTGAGCCTCGTCGGGGACGAGTTTCCCGGCCCGATGTCCTTGACGAGCACGGTGCCCGCGGCGGTGCCATCCGTCTTCCACAGTTCGACGCCGGTGCTGCCATCGTTGGCCACGAAGAACATGGCGCCCTTGAAGAGGACCAGCTCGGTCGGAGCCGAGCCGTCGGGACCCGGACGCAGATCCTTGACGAGCACGGTGCCGGCGGAGGTGCCATCCGTCTTCCACAGCTCGACTCCGGTGCTGCCATCGTCGGCCGTGAAGAACACGGTGCTTTCGAGCAGGGTGAGTCGACTGGGAGCCGAGCCGTCGGGACCCGGACGCAGATCCTTGACGAGCACGGTGCCAGCGGTGGTGCCGTCCGTCTTCCAGAGCTCGACGCCGGTGTTGCCATCGTCGGCCGAGAAGAATGCGTTCCCGTTGAGGGTCACGATGGGCCCGGGGGTCGAGTCCGAGCTGGGAAGCCGGAGGTCCTCGATGAGGGCGGTTCCCGTGGCGGTGCCATCGCTCTTCCAGGGCTCGCGGCCCGTCGTTCCCTCGGCGACGAAGAGGAGTCTCCCGTTGAGGTCCCGCAGCGAGGTGGGGGCCGAGCTGGTCGTTTCCGGCGAGATGTCCAGGAGGAGCGAGGTGCCCGCGGCGGTGCCGTCGCTCTTCCACGGCTCGGTGCCGGTGGCGCTGGTCGTGGCCGCGAAGTAGACCGTGCCCCTCACGCCGCCTCCGAGGTCTACCGCATCGATGACGTCCAGGTGCAGTGAGGCCGGACGGGCCGGGGCACGCCATCCATCCGTGCGCACGAGCTGCGGTGCTCAGGTGCTCGCGGTGCGCCTCGTGCCCTGCCCCGCGTCGAGGACGTCGGGGACGGAGCTGCGCAGCAGACCCCAAACGCCGATGGCCGCGAGCAGGGCGATGTCCGCGAAGAGCATGGGGGCGAACACAGGCGCGCCGTAGACGAACCGGTCTCGCAGCAGCACGCCGGGGTGGTGCAGGTCCGCGCGCAGATGCAGCCCGAGGCCCAGCACCCCCACCGCCGCCTGCACCGCCATCACCACGAGGGAGAGCCGCAGGAAGCCGCGCGTCGGGCGCAGCAGTGCCACCAGGAGGAAGCTGGTGCCGAAAGCGGCCGTCACCACGGGTATCCACTCGGCCACGGAGAAGAAGCCGTTCTGCGCGTGGTCGAGCAGGGACAGTCCGAGGTTGCCCACGTTGCCGGCCAGCGCGAGCAGTAGTACCCAGGGCGCCCACGCGGGACCGGCCGGGTCCTCCATGAGATTGAGCAGCACGAGCAGCCCCAGCCCCACGTACGAGAGCGGGGCGACGAAGGGTGCGGTGTACACGAGGTCGTGCATCGTCTGGCGCTCGAAGAAGGCGCTGTGCAGGTGCAGCACCATGCCGGCCACGCCCACGGCGACGGAGCCCAGCGCCACGAGCACCTCCACGGCGCGGGTGCGCGCGTGCAGCCGCTCGGAGAAGAGCCCGGGCAGGAGCAGCAGCGGCGCCACCAGCGAGAAGACGATGGGCAGCCACTCCACGCGCCGGGCGAAGTCATTGGCCGAGTGCGCGAGCAGGATGTCCGCGCCGAGGGCGCCCAGGTTGCCCACGGCGAACATGCGCGCCGCGAGGAAGGGTGTCACGGTGGTGAGCCGCTCCCGGAGCGTCATGGCTTCGTGGCTCCCGCCTTCGAAGGCCCGGAAGCGCCCTTGCCCGCGTTGGCGCGCAGCTCCCCGGCCATGCTGTCCAGCTCGTTGCGCAGCCGCGCCAGCTCGTAGTTGCCATGCCATTGCACGAAGTCGGCGCCGCCCATGAAGGCGGCGTGCTTGGTGGTGCGGCCGAAGTAGTGCCAGAGGTCGAATTCGACGAACTTGATGGGTTGGTCGAAGGGCTTGTTATCGAGCAGCCCCTCCTTGCGCAGCGCGGCCGTCACGGCCTGCGCGGCCTGCACCTTCTCGTTGGTGGCCTGCAGCACGCGCTCGGCGTTGGCGTAGAAGTTCTCCACCTGGGTGTGCGCGTGGCACTTGAGGCACACCTCCTTCATCTGCTGCTCGCCCGCGTTGCCCTCGGGGCGGCGCGTGGAGACGGGCGCGAAGAGGAACCAGGAGAGGCGCTCGCCCGGGTTGTGCGTCACCTTCAGTCCCTCGAGGCCGCTCATGTGGCAGGTGGAGCAGGTGGGCGCGGGCATGTCCCCCGTCGTCAGGCGCTTGGGGTCCGCGCTCAGGTTGAAGCTCTGATGCTGCGCCGTGAAGATGACGCCGTGCTTGGACTCCTCGTAGATTTCGATCTGCGAGTGGTCCGGTCCCATGTGGCACTGGCCGCAGGTGCGCGGCTCGCGCGCGAGCTCCACGGACGTCGAGTGCCGCGCGTGGCACTGGGTGCAGGTGCCGAACGAGCCGTCCGCATTGGGCTTGCCGATGTTGTGGCATGCATCGCATCCGCCAATCATCGCCGCCTCGCCCTCCATCACGCCCACGGGGTGGGCTGGGCGTTTGATCCACCCGGGATGGAAGCGCTCGCCCAGCTCTATCTGCTCCGGCGAGAAGCCCTCCGTGCCGCGCACCGCCGCCCACGAGGGACCCGCGTGCCGGCTGCGCGCATACTGCTCGTACTCGGTGCTGTGGCACTGGGCGCAGTTCTTCGAGGTGAGCCCCTTGGCCAGCGTGAAGCCGCGGTGGTCCATGGACTGCTGGCCCTCGGCGGGCTTGTGACAGTCCAGACAGGTGACGCCCTTGACCGCGTGCTTGCTGCGCTCGAACTGGTGGACGATCGCCGACGTCTCCCGCGCGTGGCACTCGGCGCATTTGCCCGAGGCGCGCACGAGGTCAGCGCTGGGCTGCGCCGTCTCCACCGCCGGGCGGCGGGCGTTGACCAGCAGCGCGGCGACGACGATGGCCGTGCCCAGGAACACGGCGATGAACACGGACTTGAAACTCACGGACGGCATAGAACTCCTGCGCTCGGAACGGATGCTCGTGGCTCAAACTGCTCTTCCAGATTCATCGATGCTGCCGCAAGGCAAGGGCCCCACCGACCGCGAAGGCAGGGCGGTGCCCACCGGCCGACACGCGTGCGCGCCGGGGTGTCCACGAAGCAACAGCACCCAGCACTGGCTGCATAGGCTTTCCTTCGAGACCTCTTCCCACGAAACACGGAGGCGTGGCCTATGGCGCGGAGGGCTCGCGCGTTCCCCCAAGCGGGGGTAGAGCCGAAGCCGCAAGAGGGCTGCTTCCCTGCGTACAGCACGAACCCATCGACGGGCATGGGCGTCTGGTGAGCGGCGTCACCATGGTGGCAACAGTTGTCACCATGGCGGAGCCTCACTAGACAGCTAAAGCATTGAAATCTGGTCTCTCTGAAAGATGAACAGGTTGGCACGCGGAATGCTCTAGGGGACGCCAACTTCCCTGACCCCAAGGAGGATCTGATGTCCCGAATGAGCATGCTGCGCTGTGTGTCGTTGTTGGGTGTGATTGGACTGGGCGGATGTGCCGCCGACGAGTGGGAGGCCCAGGAGCCACTCTCCCAGTTGGAGAGCGCCGCCATCGTGTCGAGCCTCTCCGAGGGCGACTACGTCATTCGCTCCGTCATGACGGGCAAGTGCGTCGACGTCGCCTCCTCCAGCACCGCCGATGGCGCCAAGGTCCAGCAGTGGGATTGCAATGGCACCAACGCCCAGAAGTTCCACATCTCCCCCACCTCCGATGGCTTCTGGAAGATCATCAACGTCAACAGTGGCAAGGGGCTGGACATCAAAGAGGTGAGCACCGCCCAGAACGCCGAATTCCACCAGTGGTCGTACGTGGGCGGCGCCAACCAGCAGTTCCAGTTCATCGCCCGCGGTAACAACCAGTTCAGCATCCACCCGCGCCACACGGGCATGGCCATGGACCTGTACTGGGGTTCCGCCAACAACGGCACCATCTACGTGCAGTACCCGTACGAGGGCCGCGCCAACCAGCTCTTCACCCTGGATAAGGTGGGCGGCACGACGCCGCCTCCCACGGGCACGGGCCTGGCCGCCATCTTGAGCGAGGCCACCTTCAACTCCATGTTCCCCGGCCGCAACGGCTTCTATAGCTACTCGGCGCTGGTGGCCGCGGCCAATACCTTCCCCGCCTTCGCCACCACGGGCAACACCGACACGCGCAAGCGCGAGGTCGCGGCCTTCCTGGCCAACGTGTCGCACGAGACAAGCGGGCTCGTGTACATTGAGGAGATCAACAAGAACGTCATGTGCGACACGAGCTGGGGCCCCCCGGGCTGTGGCTGCGCGGCGGGCAAGTGGTACTACGGCCGTGGCCCCATCCAGCTATCGTGGAACGGCAACTACTGCGCGGCGGGCAACGCGCTGGGCGTCAACCTCAAGGATGACCCGGATCTCGTGGCGCGCAATGCGACCATCGCCTGGCGCACGGGCCTGTGGTTCTGGATGACTCAGACGGGCGCGGGCACCATGACGGCGCACAACGCCATGGTGAACAACCAGGGCTTTGGCGAGACCATCCGCACCATCAACGGTGCGCTGGAGTGCGGCGGCAGGAACCCCGGCCAGGTACAGAGCCGCGTGAACAACTACCTCAACTTCACGGGCAGGCTCGGCGTGAGCGCCGGCACCAACACCGGCTGCTAGAGTGGAAGTGAGCTCCCGGAAACGCGGGCCAACGATCCGCGTGACTGCGGTGCGTCTGACGAGGTAACGCCTCGAACTGAGAAGGACTCGAGGCGTTGCAGGGGCTCCCCCAAGCAGGAGCGGAGGGGGAAAGCGAGGCACCAGAGGCAGCGGTGAGGAAAGAGCCGAAGAACCTCGAGCAGTCACGGTGCCCCAGAAGCCCACGCCCCTGCAGCCTCCCCCTGGGGGCCACCTGAGCCGGCGTGTGCCCAATGGGGCTGCACCGCGTGCAGAGAACCCAGTGGCGTAGGTTTCCTAAACCGCAGGCCGCTGGTTCGATTCCAGCCGGGGCCACTCGCCCTGCTTCCCAAGCCCCCGGAAGCAGGGCGTTTTTCTGCGCAGTAGTGGTAGGTTGAGGCCGCTCGGGCGACGTCACAACGGCATATTGACCGCAATTCCCTCGCGGCCGGAAATCCACTCGCGCAAGTACTGGTTGAGCGCCCCGTAGAATGACACCGACACCAGATCAGCCACCGCAAAGAGTTCGCGGAGCAGTGAATCCACATGGTTGTTATGCGTTTCGGCCGCGTCAGCGTCGACGTACTCCTCAATTATCGAATAATGACCGGGCCTCTTCGTGACGAACCACTGGTAGCGCAACGTTCCCGGCTCGGTCGCAGCAGCGGATGCCAATGCCCGCGCCACCCGCAGGAACTCTGCCTCCCCGTCGGTTCGTGCTCTGAACTCACATATCACCAGAAGACTCATACGATTCTCCTACGCAGGCCGCGCTTTGAAGGTCGGTTTTCGTCGTACCACTCGGCAGGCGAGAAGTCGTTTAATAACCTGCTGCGCGCCGCGATGGCGAACAGGAAATCTCGCCCGCTTCGAGCCCCAGGGCGGCACTGGCTCCCCCAAGCAGGAGAGGAGGGGGAGAGCGAGGCACTAGAGGCAGCGGACAGGAAAGAGCCGAAGAAGGCGCGGATACCAAGAGGGGACTGGGACTGGGCGAAGCTGTTGAGCAGGACTGGGTGTCGCAGGTGAAGGACGCCACGCGGGGCAAGGGCGTGGACGTGGTGGGCGCATCCCCGAGGTGAAGGTGAACCGGCTGCTGTTCAAGAAGGTGGACGTGGTGGGCGTGGCCTGGGGCGCGTTCGTCATGCAGGAGCCCCAGCTCACGGCGGAGATCGCCAAGGCGTTGGCGACGCTCGCGGACAAGGGCTTCGTCGAGCCGGTGGTGGGCCCGGTGTTCCCGCTGGAGCAGGTGGCCCAGGCCCTGCGCGAGCTGGACTCGCGCAAGGCCACCGGCAAGGTCGTGCTGCGCGTGCGCGAGGGCTGAAGCGCGCGAGGGCCGCCGCTGCTCACGTCCCGAGGGCTGTCTTTCCTTCCCGGCGCATCCCTCCAGGCGCGAGGGGCGGGTGCCCGCTCCTCGGGAGCGGGGCTCTCGGAGATGGCGTGGGCTCCTCTCCGGCCAGGCGGAAGTAGGTGACGAGCTGCTGGAGCGCTTCGGCCTGGGCGGCCAGCTCCTCCGCGGTGGAGGCCAGCTCCTCCGCGGCCGAGGCGGTGCGCTGTGTCACCTGGTCCACGTCCACCATTGCCTTGTTCATCTGCTCCACACCGGTGGCCTGCTCGGCCGAGGCGGCCACCACCTCCTGCACCAGCTCCGCCGTCGTGCGGATGGAGGGCACCATCTCCGCCAGCAGCTGTCCCGAGCGCGTGGCCACCTTCACGCTGTGGGTGGCCAGCCCGCTGATCTCCTGCGCCGCGAGCCGGCTGCGCTCGGCCAGCTTGCGCACCTCGGTGGCAACGACAGCGAAGCCCCTCCCGTGCTCGCCGGCGCGAGCCGCCTCGATGGCCGCGTTGAGCGCCAGCAGGTTCGTCTGGTAGGCGATCTCCTCGATGATGGAGACCTTCTGCGCGATGAAGGTCATCGCCTCCACGGTCTCCGTCACCGCCCGGCCGCTCTCCTCGGCGTCCCGAACGCGCTGCGCGGCCATCCGGGCGATCTCCCGACCGTGCTCCCGGTTCTGGGTGATGGTGAGCGCCATCTTGTCCAGGCCGAGGGAGATCTCCCCCACGCGGAGCGCCTGCTCGTTGGTCCCCTGCGACAGGCTCTGCGAGGAGGCGGACACCTGGGACGAGGCCGAAGCGAGCGCGCCGGCCCCCTCGCGTAGCTCGCCGAGCACCTGGTCGAGCCGCTGCACCATGCGCTGCATCGCCCGGAGGATCTGCCCTGGCTCATCTTCATCGCGCGCCTCGATGCGCACCGTGAGGTCGCCCGTGGCGATGCGGTCGGCCACCGTCACCGCTCCCGCCAGTGGCCGCGAGATGATGCGCGCGAGGAACAGGCACACCACCACGCTCAACAGGGCGCGCACCACCTGCACGGCGATGCTCCCCTTGCGTGCCGCCTCATAGGTGCGGGTCATGTGCGCCGCCGCCGCGTTCGAGCCCTCGCGGTGGGTGGCGAGAACCTCCTCCAGCTCGTCCTTGAGCGTGTTGTAGGCCGTGCTCAGCGGGCCGGACAGCCGCGCCCGGGCCTCTTCGTTCCGCCCCTCGCGTATCCCCTGCATGAGCTGCTGGTGCTCACGCACATAGAGCTCCCACCCTTCCTTGAAGCTTCCGAAGGTCTTCCGCTCGCTCTCGGAGCCCAGGCGTGACTCGTACTGGGCGATTCCCTCCTGGACCTCCCGGAGCTCCCGCTCCAGGTCCCGCTCGGCCTTGGCCATCTGCTCGGGCGTGGAGGCCAGGACCCGCTCGAGCTGGAAGAGCCGGAACTCCGCGGTGTCGGAGTTGATGTCCGCGAGCAGCGCGACGCTCGGCAGCCAGTCCTCGGTGATTTCCAGGGCGCTCGCGTGCATCTTGTCCAACTCCTTCACGGCGAAGGAATTGATGATGAGCGTGATGACGGTGAGGCCCAGGACGACGGTCAGGAGCTTCGAGGCAATCTTCAGGTTGTAGAACCAGGTCATGGACTTGGCGCCGGGACGCAGGAGCCAGGACCGCACTCCGATTCCGGGCCCCCCCGAGTCGGATGGAGTCGCGCGAGGCGGACCCTCCGTCCCCGCCGCTTCCTTCAGCGTGGCGGCAATGGGCCCTGCCTTGGAAGTTGGGGGGGGCCGCGAAACGTAGCCTGGTGAACAGCCTCTAGCACTTCAGGCCCGGCTCCGCTCGCGAGTCCGCTCGGGCATGTTCGTGGGTGGCTCCGGACGTGGAGCGACACTCGAGGAGGGGGGATGAAGCTCTTCACGATGGGAGACAGCCTCGCGCAGGGGTTCCGCTCCCTGGCGAGCGCCCGGACGGATCAGTGCTACTCGACGTTGATTGCCCAGGTGCTCCGGGCCGACCCCTATCGCTACCCGCTCTGGCCGGCTGGCGGTCTGCCCGCCGATCTCGAGCGGGTCATGCGCCGGTTGGAGGGGCGCTATGGAAGCAACATCGCCGGCTTCGAGTGGCTGACCGTTCTCCAGACCATCAATGGTGTGCTCGACGAATCGGAGACCTTCTACGAAAGAGGCGAGGGCAGCGAGAACACGCCCTATCCCGGCGGTGACCGCTTCTGGCACAACGCGGCGTTCTGGGGGGCAACCGTCGCCGATGCCTGGCAGGTGACGCCCGCCGTCTGCAAGCAGGCCATCCGGGCCGCAAAGGGCAGCCGGGACGAGTTCCTGGGCGTACCGAATGCCTCGTACTACCGGACCGCGCTCAAGGTGCTGAATCCGCAGCTGGATCCGGCGCTCGATGGCATCAGCCAGCTCGGCTGGCTGGAACATCATGCCCGGGGCGAGGGCGTGGAGAACCTGCTGCTCTGGCTGGGCGCGAACAACGCACTGGCCACGGTGATTCAGCTCCGTATCCTGCAGACCCCGAACGATCCCCGGAATCGCCCCTACCAGCTCGGCTATTTCGAGCGTGCCGCTTTCGGCTGGAACCTCTGGCACCCCGACGACTTCGCCCCGGAGTACGAGAACCTCATGAACGAGGTCACTCGGATCATGGCCGCCAACAAGGCGCAGGACTGGCGCGTCTTCGTGGGGACGGTGCCGGAGGTGACCATCGCCCCCCTGGCCAAGGGAGTGGGCGAGACCTACGAGATCGACGGCTCCATCTATTACAAGTACTACACGTACTTCCCCTTCGAGGAGGAGTTCGCCCACACCTCGAAGTTCCAGCTGAGCCTCCAGGATGCGTTGCACATCGATCGGTGCATCCACCGGTACAACGACACCATCAAGAGCCTGGTCAAGGCCGCGAACGCGCGAGCGGGGAAGCCGAGATTCTTCATCGTGGATCTCTGCAAGACGTTTCACGACATCGCCTGGAAGAGGAACGACGCCCAGCCGCCGTATCGCTACCCGGACTACTTCGAATTCATCTACCCCAAGGTCGATTCCAAGTATTACCACGCGGACGAGACCGGCCGGCTCCGTCAGGGCGGGTTGATCGGTCTCGACGGAGTCCACCCGAGCGCGATCGGTCATGGACTCATGGCCTGGGAGTTCTTGAAGGTGATGCGAGACGCCGGTGTGAAGGTCGATGGCGCGGACATCAATCCGGATGCCCTGGATTGGTCCGCGATCTTCGCCAGCGACTCGCTCTACTCGGCGCCCATCCGGATCATGAGGGAAATCTACCAGAACACCAGGCTGGCGGAGACCCTGCTCAAGCTCTTCGGTGCCTGGACGGACTGAGCTCCACGTCCAGTCCGCGGGCCTTCCGAGCCATCCGAAAAACTGATGGCTCATCCCGTCTTCCGTCTGGTTTCCCGAGGGTAGGGGACGCACCGTGAGGAGCATGAACGCGCATGCTCTTCCCCCTCCTGAGCAGCTCGGCGAGAGTCCACTCGCGGCGTCCTCTCCTTCAGCGGCTCCTTGTCGACAATCATCGGCGCTGACCCGCCCGAGTCGTGCTAAGCAACGGCAGGCAAGGACACCATGACGACCTGGCGCAGTGGAGTCTGCGAAACGAACGGCATCAACGTCCACTACCTCCGAACCGGAGGCGCCAGGCATCCCGTCGTTTTGCTCCACGGATTGACCGGGAACGGTGCCTGCTGGACGCCCTTGGCTCGCGCGCTCGAGGGTGAGTTCGACGTCGTCATGCCCGACGCCAGAGGGCACGGCGGTTCGAGCGCGCCGCACCACGGCTACCGGTACGACGATCACGCGAGCGACGTCGAGGGCCTCATCCGCGGCTTGGAGCTCCCTCGTCCGGTTCTGCTTGGCCACTCGATGGGCGGCATGACCGCCGCGGTGGTGGCGAGTCGATGGGCGGGGGGCATCCGCGGCCTCATCCTGGTCGATCCGACGTTCTTGAGCCCCGAGCGCCAGCGCGAGGTGCGCGACAGCGACGTCGCCGAGCAACACCGCCGGACCCTCGGCATGCAGAAGTCTGACCTCGTCGCGCAGCTCCGAGCCCGACACCCGCGTCGCTCGCCTGAGCTCGTCGAGCTTCTTGCCGAGGCGAGATTGAAGACCTCTCTGGGCGCCTTCGACGTTCTCACGCCCCCCAACCCCGACTATCGCGCCGTGATGAGCGCGATGGACGTCCCGAGCCTGCTCGTCATTGGGGACAGCAGCCCTGTCGTCACGAGCGAGATGGCAACGGAGCTGCGGAGGCTCAACCCACGCGTGCGAATCGCACAGGTACAGGACGCCGGCCACGGCCTTCCGTTTGAACAACCCGAGCGCCTGGGAGAGGTGGTCGCGTCGTTCTTGCGTGAGTTGGCGCAGTAGCCTCTCTCGACTCGCGGTCGGATGAGATGTGCTTCCGAGCATGAAAAAACCCAGCACCCTCTCGGGATGCTGGGCTTCTCCGCTCCGGGGAGGTGCCAGGGGCCTGGTAGTTGTACAGCGCGGCCGAGGACAGGGCGGCACTGGTGCTGTACCCTCCCGTCACGAGCACCTTGCCACTGGAGAGCAGCGTCGCCGTCTGCTGGTCACGCGGTGCGGACATGGCGGCGGTGAGGCTCCAGGTACCCGTGGCTGGGTCGTACACCTCCGCCGACGCCAGGGGAATATTGTTGTAATCCCCCCCAAGACGAGCACCTTGCCATTGGACAGCAGCGTCGCCGTATGCAGGTAGCGCGAGCCGGCCAGGATTGGGAGGAGGTGAGCGACACCACCGAGGGGACGGCATTGAAGCCCACCTTCACGTCCGCCACGCCGCTGCCCGCCGAGACCGTCACCTCGAGATTCACCGTGAGGCTCACGCCGCGCGAGTCGCTCACGGTGAGCGACAGGGTCACCGGGCCCAGGGTGGTGGGGGCCGTCCAGGTGGTGTTCGCCTGGGAGGAGGCGGAGAAACCGCCCGAGGGCGCCGTCCACGCGAAGCTCACCGGTCCTCTTCTGCTCTTCAATCCACCCCGACGATCACGCTCGACGCCTTGAAGAGCGCTGTGGCGGGCTTGCCAGCGGCGAGCCCGAGGCGGTCGACGCTGTCGTTGGTAATGATCGCCGCGATCTGCGCGCCGCCTCGCGCGGCGATGATCACTTCCGCGTTGACCGCGCCCTTGGTCACCGACGCGACGCTGCCGGCGATGCAGTTACGCGCCGACACCTTGCTTGTACCGACGTCGACCATCACGAGCACCGACGGCGCCTTCACCAGCGCAAACGCCGCCTTGCCAGCGGAGAGCCCGAGCGCCGTCGCGCTGCCGTGCGTGATGACCGACACGATGTCGAGACCGTCCTGGGTGCGCAGCGTGATTTCGTCGTTCACGGCACCTCCTTTGACGTCGATGACCTGACCGACAAAATGATTACGGGCACTGGTTTTCATGGTTGTCTCCAGAAGAGGGGATCCACCGTCGTGATCGTGGGCACATCCCGGTTGACGGGCGCGGCCAGTGTACAGGCAACGTGGCGGGCGGGGTGACCGCCAGTGTCTGCGCTGCCGATGAAGGCACGGTCAACGTGCTGTACGCGGGCTCGCTCGTCAACCTGATGGAGCGCAGCGTCGGTCCGGCTTTCGAAAAGGAAACGGGTCTGCATGTCTTCATCAGCGCGAGTCCGAAGGTAAACACGAGCCTGGTTGGTGCGGCGGCCAGATTGTTCGCCGTCAGCTGGCGACCGGCGCTGCCGCGGCAGCTACAGGAGGACGGCGTCCAACCCGTCGGCTTCTCCGCTGGGGATCGCAGACCCAGGGGGGGCTTGGATCGCGGCTGGGCCTGCGCGTGCGCCTCCTCTAGAGTGCTGCCATGAGTTCCCCTGATCGCCTCGCGTGGAGAGGACGTGGACCCGTGTTCGCCCTGCTCGCCGTGGGACTCGTGTCCGCGTTGCTCGTCACGGTTGGCGCCCTTCGAGCGAAAACCTCACGAGAGACGACGCCCCGGACGCTGGAGTGGTTCACTCCTCTGACAGGGAGGTGACGCGGGCACGGTCAAATGGACCTTTCTTCTACCGCCTCATCCTGCACACTCCCACAGCACGCTGAAAGACGTGAGTCCCTCAACCCAGGTACCGTTGGAATACTGACCATGCCACATATCAACCTTCCCGAAGAGCTGCCCGGAATCACCGGGGGCTTTGCCTTCCGCCCCGAGACCGCGAAACCATTGCGCGAACTCGCTCACGTGCTACTGCACACCTCGGGCAACGACTCTTTCAGCTCACGGGATCGTGAGCTGATTGCGACATTCGTGTCGTCACGCAACACCTGTTATTTTTGCCAGACCAGTCATGGTGCGGCAGCAGCACACCTGAGCGGCGACACCGGATTGGTCGATGCCGTGTGCCGCGACTACAAGTCAGCGCCAATCCCTGAAAAACTGAAGGCCCTGCTCGCCATCGCGGGAGAGGTTCAGATCGACGGCAAACGCGTCACGAAGGAGCTCGTCGATGAAGCGCGCCGACATGGAGCGAATGACATCGAGATCCACGACACCATCCTGATCGCGGCGGCTTTCTGCATGTACAACCGGTATGTGGATGGACTGGGGACCTGGCAGCCCAGAGACTCCGAGATATATCGCGCCATGGGAAAGCAAATGGCCGAAGCGGGTTACTGCAGGCCGTCAACCACCGACGCACACCGGGACCCGCGTCAGGTTCCTCAGACCGGAATCGGCCCCGAGGACCTCCCCGTCCGACCCTCGACGTAGAGAAAGGGAGGGGGACGGACCATGTACGCGGGGTGTTGAGCCCCAAGCCGTAGCAGTACCTCAGAAGCCCACGCCCCTGCCTCCCCCCTCCTGGGGGGCCGCCTGGGCCGGCGTGTGCCCCATGAGGGCTGGCACGGCTTCTCCACCGGCCCGGCGCACAGCACGGGCGGCACCCGTCTGCGCCCTTCCTCTCCCCTCTGCACCAGCCCACCCCCTCTACAGCGCCCCAATTTCTCCTATTCTCAACTGCGGCCATTTCTGGTCCCCCAAGCAGGTGAGGAGGAGGCGGGCGAATGCACCGTCTCTCCGGCCGGCATGGGAGCCAGGGCGTTGACGTCCTCCTCCCGGTGGCACAGGGTTCGTGGATGCCCCACCTCCACCTCGTCATCGGCCCCGTAGGCGCGGGGAAGTCGACCTTCGCCCGTCAGCTCAGTCGGGAGCATCGCGCGGTGCGCCTGACGCTCGACGCGTGGATGGCACGGCTGTTCGGCCGGGACGAGCGTCCGGCGGTTGGCCGACTCGAGTGGTACGTGGAGCGTCGCGACCGGTGCCTCGAGCAGATCTGGGAGCTGACGAAGGAACTGGTCGACGTCGGCACGAACGTCGTGCTCGAGATTGGCCTCATCCAGCGGAGCGAGCGCGAGAGGTTCTATGCCCAGGTGGACGAGATGGGCTACGGGCTCACCGTGTACGTGCTGGACGCGCCTCGCGAGCTGCGCTGGGAGCGGGTGCAGCGGCGCAACGAGGAGAAGGGGAATACCTTCTCGATGGAGGTCCCCCCGTACTTCTTCGAGCTCGCGAGCAACATGTGGGAGCCGCCGGACGAGGACGAGTGTTTCGAGCGTGACGTCCGCTTCACGCGGGGGCGCGAGGGCGTGTCTCCGGACTCGCTCCAGGTGTCGAGCTCTTCCATCTCTCCCAGTCCTCGAAGATGCCCTCGCTCGCGAAGCCGGGGATGAAGCCCTCGCGCATCACCTGCTGCACGCCCTGCACCGGCCCCACCACCACGTCACCGAAGCCGAAGTGTACCGGCTGTTGAGACCGGTCTGACGTGGAGGCGCGAACACCTAGGCGGACGGAAGGGAGCACCGGAACAGGGTGCCACGGCCCGGCCGGGGCTCCGCCTGAAGCCGGCCCTGGTGCACTTCGAGGATGGAGCGGCTGATGGACAGGCCCATGCCCAGTCCCGTCGGCTTGGTGGTGAAGAACGGCTCGAAGAGGCGCTTGCGCACCTCGGGGCTCAAACCCACGCCCGTGTCCTCCACCTCCAGCTCCACGCGCCCCTCCATCCCCAGGGTGCGCACCCAGACCTGCCGCTCCCCGGGCTGACACGGGCTCACCGCATCCAGCGCGTTGATGATCAGGTTGAGCACCACCTGCTGGAGCTGAACCCCGTCTCCCCTCACAGGCAGCGGGGTGTCCGCCAGCTGCAGCGTGAGGGTGGCGCCCCGAAGCTGCGCGTCATTGCCGGCCAGCTGCGCCACCTGGCGGACCAGCGCATTGAAGTCATGGGAGGCGAAGGGCCCCTGGTCCTTCTTCAGCAGCGCCCGGGTGCGGCGGATGATCTCTCCGGCCCGCTTGTCGTCGGCGATGATGTCGTCGAGCAGCTCTCGCAGCAGGGAGAGATCGGCCTGCGTGTGCCGAAGCAGCCGCTGCGCCGTCTCGGCGTTGGTGAGAATGGCCGATAAGGGCTGGTTCAGCTCATGGGCGATGGAGGCCCCCAGCTCGCCCACCGCGGCGACCCGCTCCATGTGGGCCCGCTCGTCCCGGGCCCGGCGTGCCTCCAGCTCGGCACGCCTGCGCGGAGTCGCGTCCACCACCGTGACCACGGCGCCGCCGCCCGGTAGCTCCAGCCGGCGGGCGCGCAGCTCGAACCAGGTGTCCGCCCGGTGGCCCCGGAACTCCACCATCCCCTCATCCACCCGGCCCGAGTACACGTCCTCCAGCAGCGTGGCCACTCCCGCCGTCTCGAGCTCTCCCGCGTGCGCCAGCTTCTGGAGGGACTGCAGATAGGAGCTGCCCGGGATGATGAGCCGCTGGGTGGACAACGCGCCCAGCCCCTCGCGCTGGGCCGAGGGGTCGCTGGCCCGAAGCACCGCGCCCTGCTTGTCCAGAATGGCCACCGCGCCCGGGAGCGAATCCAGCACGGCCAGGTTCAGCCGCTGGGCACCCCTGCGCCTCCGCCGCTCCAGCAACAGCACGACGATGAGCACCGCCTGGAGCAGTCCCCCCCCCACCACCGCGCTCACCGCCCAGCGGTAGCGCCCCCAGAGCTCGAGCTCGCGAAGGTCTTCCCCACCGTCCGAGCAGCGCGCGCTGGCGGCCATGTCCCCGCGTTTCCCCTCCTCGGAGGACGGCACGGTGTTCTCCGGCTCGGCGGCCGCGAGCGGGGTGGCCATCAGCCACAGCATCAAGACGCCCAGGGCGCGCATCCGCGTTCTCCGTGCAGGCCGCACACCTGCCTCGTGCCATCGCCCCCATCATTCCATCTCATGGGCTCCAGGTCGATTTGACAGGCGCGCGGAGGTGAAGGATGGGCTGTATCCCATTCGCGAATCACACGAGGAGCAGCGGGGATGAGTGAGCCCAAGCAGGAAGAGCGCACGGCGGATCTCTGGGAATCCCGCACGGCCGGCAACCCACGGTCAGCCCCCGCCCCCGCCGAAGGCGAGCGCCCTACCGAGCCCACACCCCCTGCTTCAGGAAGCGGTGGCTTCCACATGGCTCCCGGACACGCCCTGGCGGGCCGCTACACCGTGCTGGACGTCCTGGGCCAGGGCGGCATGGGCGTGGTGTTGGCCGCCTATGACGCGAGGCTGGATCGGCGCGTGGCCCTGAAGCTGGTGCGCTCGCGCGAGGCCGACGGCGGCGGCGATGGGTTGGCCCAGGTCCGCATGGTGCGTGAGGCGCAGAGCATGGCCCGTCTCAATCACCCCCACGTGGTGTCCGTCTATGACGCGGGGACGCTCGAGGATGGCTCCGTCTTCATCGCCATGGAGTACGTCCAGGGACAGACCTTGCGCAGTTGGTGCCAGCACACCCCGCCCCGGCACTGGCGGGAGGTGATTGGAGCCTATCTGGACGCGGGGCGCGGGCTGGCGGCCGCGCACGCGGCGGGCCTCGTTCACCGCGATTTCAAGCCAGACAATGTCCTGGTCGGCGAGGACGGCCGGGTGCGCGTCACGGACTTTGGTCTGGCACGTGCCGGGTCCGCCCCGGGTGACACCGCGCGGCCCGTCACCGCCATTCCCTCCTCGGCGCTGCAGGCGCCGCTCACCCTGCCGGGCTCCGTGCTGGGGACGCCCGCGTACATGGCCCCCGAGCTGCTCCAAGGCCAGACAGCGAACGTGTGCAGCGACGTGTATGCCTTTTGTGCCTCGCTCCATGAGGCACTCCATGGGCGGGTCCCCTTCCCCATGGACTCGATGGCCTCGATCCTCCGCCTCAAGGAGGGCCAGCCGCCGGTTCCTCCCGAGGACTCGCAGGTACCGGCCTGGGTCTCCCGCGCGATCTCGCAGGGTCTGCACCCCGATCCGATGCAGCGGCCCAGCTCCCTGGAGCAGGTGTTGCGGCGGTTGGAGGACGATCCCGAGGCGCGGCGCCGCACCTGGCTGCGGATGGGCGGACTGGCCGTGTCGGTGGCGCTGCTCGCGGGGCTGGCGGTGTGGACGTGGGGGCGCCAGCAGGGCCCCGGCTGCGAGAGCCTGGAGCGCCGCCTGGAGGGCGTGTGGGACGCGCCGGTGAAGGCCCGCGTCACCCGGGCGATGGAGGCCACGGGGCTGCCGTATGCGAAGGACACCGCGCGGCGCGTGGAGCGGCTGCTGGATGGGTACACCCAGGCCTGGGTGAAGCAGCGGGTGGAGGTGTGCCAGGAGACAGCAGCGAACCCGGCGGCACTGCGGTCCCAGAGCCTCGCGCTGCTGCGGGAGGCCTGCCTGGAGCGGCGGCGCAGCCAGCTCCAGGCCTTCACCGGACTGCTGGGGCGAGGGCCGGATCCGGAGCTCGTCGACAAGGCGGTGCCGGTGGCGCAGGCACTGCCGCCGCTGGAGTACTGCGCGGATGCGCAGGCGCTGTTGGCGGCGGCGCCGCCTCCCGAGGATCCCCAGGTGCGCGCGCGGGTGGAAGCACTGCAGGCGCGGGTGGAGCCGCTGGCGGTGCTGCTCTCCGCTGGAAAGTACGAAGAGGGGCTGGCGCTGAGCGAGCAGCTGCTGCCCCAGGTGGAGCCGGTGGGCCATGCGCCCCTGAATGCGCGGACCCTGCTGCTCCGAGCCCGGCTGCAGGAGGGCGCGGGCGACTACAAGGGCAGCGAGAACACGGTGCTGCGGGCCATCTCCGAGGCGGCCAGGGGCAGGGACGCGGTGCTGGCGGCGCAAGCGTGGAACCTTCGGCTGCTGCTGGTGGGCATCCGCCAGGCCCGTCCCAAGGACGCCGAGGTGCTGGCGCCGATGGTGGAGACGGTGGTGGAGCTGGCGGGCGACGAGGCGACTCGCGCGGACTCGCTCCAGGTGCGCGGCCGGCTGCTGGAGAACGTGGGCCAGTTCGAGCAGGCCAGGGAGCACTACGAGCGCGTCTTGTCCCTTCGGGAGAGGCTCCACGGAAAGAGCCACCTCCAGGTGGCCCTGGCGCTCACGGACCTGGGCAACGTGCTCCGGCGCATGGGCCGGTACGCGGAGGCGAAGGAGCGGCTCGAACGCGCCCTGGCCATTCAGCAGGACACGGTGGGTCCCACGCACGTGACGGTGGCCCACTCGCTCGCCACCCTGGGCATCGTGTTCAAGGAACTGGGCCAGCTCGAGGAGGCCCGAGCCCGGCACGAGCGCGCCCTGGACATTCTGGAGAAGGCCCTGGGCCCCGATCATCTCCAGACGGCGACCCAGCTCGCCCACCTGGGGAACGTGCTCCAGGACCTGGGAAGGTACGAGGAGGCCCGGGCCCGGGACGAGCGCAGCCTGGCCATCCTGGAGAAGGCGCTGGGCCCTGATCACCCCAGCGTCTCCAAGGTGCTCACCAGTCTGGGCATCGCCCTGGCGGGCCTGGGCCGGTACGAAGACGCGCGGCTGCGGTTCGAGCGCGCGCTGGCCATTCAGGAGAAGATCTTCGGGCCCGACCACCCGGATGTGGCGGGCGTGCTCATCAACGTGGGGGGAGCGCTCGCGGACCTGGGCCGGTATGAAGAGGCCAGGGCCCGGCAGGAGCGTGCGCTGGCGGTACTGGAGAAGGTGCTGGGTCCCCAGCACCCGGTACTCTCCATCCCGCTCACCCTGCTGGGCCGGGCCCTCACGCGCCTGGGCCGGTATGAGGAGGCGCAGCGCCAGTTGGATCGCGCTCTCACCCTGCAACAACAGTTGGAAGAGCACGCCGGGCTGATGGAGCCGCTCACCGGGCTGGGGATGCTCCAGCTGGCGCGCGGCAGGCCCGCGGCCGCCGTGCCGTTGCTCGAGCGGGCCTTGCGGTTCGCGCCGGACGAGGCGGCCACGGAAACGCGGTTCGTGCTGGCCCAGGCCCTCTGGGAGTCGAAGCAGGATCGCCCTCGCGCCCTCGAACTGGCCACCCGGGCCCAGAAGGACTTGCAACGCCGCGGCAATGCCCCCCGGCTGGCCGAAGTGTCCCAGTGGTTGGCTTCACGAAGATGAGCCGCGCCGGGGGAAGGAAGAGCGCATCCAGCCTCTCTCCTCCGGTTCACGGCGGTGAGCCCAGCCGCTCCATCAGCCGCACGAGCTCCGCCACCGAGTCCACCGCCAGCTTCTCCATGGCACGGCCGCGTTGCAGGCGCACGGTCTGCTCGGCGGTGCCCAGCTCGGCGGCGATCTGCTTGTTGAGCAGCCCCCGCGCCACCCCCTGGCAGACCTCCCGTTCGCGGGGCGTCAGCGAGGCGAAGCGGACCCGGAGCGCCTCGAGCTCCTGCTCGGAGGCGATCGCCGCCCGGTCCTGCGCCAACGCCCGCTCCACGGCGGCCAGCAACTCCGCCGTGCCGACCGGCTTGGGGAGGAAGTCCACGGCACCGGCCTTCATGGCCTTCACCGCCGCCGGCACATCCCCGTGTCCGCTGATGAAGAGGATGGGTTGCATCCACCCCGCTCGCCGCAGTTCCGCCTGAAGCTCCAGTCCGTTCAGCTCCGGCATGCGCAGATCCATCACCACGCACCCCGGACGCGGCCCGGGTTTTCGCTCCAGCATCTGTCGCGGGTGGTCGAAGCGCTCGACCTCGTACCCTTCCAGCTGGAACATGCGCGAGAGGCTGCGCAGCACTGAGGGATCGTCATCCATGATGAACACCGTGGAACGCTCTTGGCTCGAAGGACCGTGCAACGTGTGGCTCCCTGCTCGTACCGCAGGGCACACGCTACCATGGCACGCTCGGACGGCGGGCAGGGCAGGGGAAAGGGGCTCAGTCCCGGCTGGTGCGCAGGTAGCGCGCCACGTATGTCTTCGCCCGGCGCGCAGCCGCCGCCGGGGCCCGTCCTTCACCAGCACCGCGCCGAACCCGAGCCCCACCAGCGCCCGCCCGCCTCGCGCGCCTCCTCTAGAGTGGAGCTGCCCGAGTCATCCGTCTGGCTTCCGGTGAGACGGGCCCCGCCGAGCCTCCGCCCTACTTGGAGGAGGGCTTGGTGGTGCAGGAGAGCGCCTTCCAGGAGTTCTGGACATCGGTGTCCGCGGTGCCGAAGGTGCCGCCCGCGACGATGCCGTAGCGATCGCTCATCTCCTGGCAGAGCGGAGTGACCTTCGCGGTTTGCGGCCGGGTGGCACACGACTTCTTCGCCCAGACAGTGGTCTTGACGTAGTCCGGGGCGAAGCCGAGGCCCTGGTTCGCCACAATCGCATACTGGTCGCTGAGCTCCTGGCAGGAGCGCGGCTTGGCATTACAGGAGAGCGCCTTCCACGAGCCCTGGGTGTCGGCATTCGCGCTGCCGAAGCTGGAGCCGGCGACGATGTCGAAGCGATCGCTCATCTCCTGGCAGAGCGCGCTGACCAGGCTGGCCTGCGGCCGGGTGTTGCACCCCTTCTGCTTCCACTGGGCCTGCACATCCGCAGGGGCGAAGCCAAAGCCCTTCCCCGCCACAATCGCATACTGATCACTGAGCTCCTGGCAGCTGGCGGAGGGCTTGGTGGTGCAGGAGAGCGCCTTCCAGGAGTTCTGGACATCGGTGTCCGCGGTGCCGAAGGTGCCGCCCGCGACGATGCCGTAGCGATCGCTCATCTCCTGGCAGAGCGGAGTGACCTTCGCGGTTTGCGGCCGGGTGGCACACGACTTCTTCGCCCAGACGGTGGTCTTGACGTAGTCCGGGGCGAAGCCGAGGCCCTGGTTCGCCACAATCGCATACTGGTCGCTGAGCTCCTGGCAGGAGCGCGGCTTGGCATTACAGGAGAGCGCCTTCCACGAGCCCTGGGTGTCGGCACTCGCGCTGCCGAAGCTGGAGCCGGCGACGATGTCGAAGCGATCGCTCATCTCCTGGCAGAGCGCGCTGACCAGGCTGGCCTGCGGCCGGGTGTTGCACCCCTTCTGCTTCCACTGGGCCTGTACGTCCGCAGGGGCGAAGCCAAAGCCCTGTCCCGCCACAATCGCATACTGATCACTGAGCTCCTGGCAGCTGGGCTCCGCGGCGGTGGCTCGGCCAGCCGTGAAGAGCACCGGCAAGGCGAGCAATGGGATGAGAGACTTGTTCATACTTGAACTTCCTTTCGATGATTTGGGGCCGTGAATGGCGGTTCCCCTATAGGGCACCTCCTCTGGAGCCGGCTGCCTGGATCTTTGTTGAATTGACAGCCGGGAGATAACGTGTTTGCCCGAACCGGGCTGGAACCGTTCAGGTCCAGCCCGTTGAGCTCCGGCATGCGCAGATCCATCACCCGTACCCCGGACGCGGCCCGGGTCCCCGCTCCAGCAACCGCCGCGGATGGGAGAACCCCTCCACCGCATAGCCCTCCACTCCCTCAAGCAGGGGCGAGGCCGGAGCCGGAGGAGGAGAGCCCGTCCTTTGCCGCGAAGGTGGAGGAGCCGAAGAAGGAGCGCTCACGACGATTGGACCAGGCCGGGCTGCCACGCAGGACGTTCGCGCTGGACGTGTTCGCTTGCCCAACGAGCTGCACAGCCAGCCGCTGGCTGCAGCGGCCCCTACCCTCGCAGCTGTTTCACCCACCCCGGGAATTCCAGGCACTCCGTGTCCGCCCCAGCGCCGGAGCTGGGAGCGAGCCCCTGCATGCGCCTTCCGAGCCCCGCGCCGCGCACCTCCTTGGGTGCGTAGCCAAATCTTCGTCGGAAGGCGCGACTGAAGTGAGCTTCGTTTGTGAAGCCGTAGTCGTAAGCGATGTCCGCGATGCGGCGGTGTTCCGCTGGATCGCCAAGGGCCGCGTGGATGCGCTCGAGGCGGCGACCCTGGATGTATCTTGCCACTCCGTTAAAAGACTCGAACAGCTGGTACAGCGATGACCGCGACAGGCCAAGGGCGACACGGATCTGCTCCGAGGAGAGGTCCGGCTCCATCAGGTTCCGCTCGATGTACCGCCGCGCCTGCATTGCGAGTGTGGCCTGGAGCTGCGGCCTGGCTTCTGCCAGCGAGTCTTGTGAGGGAGCAAGGCAGGCCGTGACCATCTGCTGTGTCGCACGGGCGAAGTGCGGCGCATCCTTGACCGTCAGCGCCGGCGCGGCACGAATGAGAGAGCGCACGTGCTCAGCGAGCAACTGCGCCATCCCCCCGGCGATCCGGACGCCGTGCAAGGAATCGGCACCGGGCAGCATCCGCGTCATGACGTCCCTTGGCAGGATGATGCACGTGCCCACGAGCGGGATGCTCGGCAGCGCCAGCGGCTGACCCAGATCCTGCACCAGGATCCGAGGGACAGCATTCAAGTCGGGGCTCGAGTCCTCGAGCCCCACAATGAAGTGGTCGAGCGAATCCGCGCGGATCTTGGCGGGTGAGCGGTCATAGGCCAACGCATCCACGCGCATGGTGCCCAGGAGCAGAGGGCCGAGATGAATGCTCGTGGCGGCGCCGGAGAACTGGTCCCGCTCCTCCCCTGGAACCGGTGCGACCACGTACAGGGGCGTCATGGCGTCGTGCCATGCGCCAAAACGCTCGCGCCTGGGAAGCGCATCGGTAGAGAAGCGGGCAACAGGCAGGAGCGGTGGGGTCAAGCGGAACCTGAAGGTATCGGGTCGTCAACCCACTTTCGAGCTTGGCCCGATACCCGGTCAAGTCACCTGGAGGCATGAACGCCGCACGGAACCCAGTTCCCGTGGAACCCGAACGGCACACGCCGCGGCATGGCCGCCGTCGCGATGGGGCCCTTCGCCACGTCCAAGGCGTCGAACACCAGCAGGTCGCTGCGGTTCTCACCGGCCCGCCAGATCACCGCCGTAAGCCAACCATCGCCCTCGGCGGCGTCAGCCGAGCGGGGTGTGAAGACCGGCTCGGAAGTGAGATCACCACCCGGCAGTTCAAAGACAGAGCGTTGGCCCGTCCTGTTATCAAGATGGGCGATGGTGTTCAGCCGAAGCGGCTCGCCGACGGTCGCGGCGGTGTCGGCGCCGTACCAACCATGGCGATAGGACAGGCCTGTTCGCCTCTCATCGAAGCGCGGGAACTCCCCGTCGAGATCGTCGATCGCTGCCTCCTTGATGGCATCCGAAGTGCCCTCCACATCGAAGGTCCAACGCCACAGACGGGCCATCGAGTGCTGTCCGGGCGAGCCATCGGCCCTGGGGAACAGAGGTGCCGAGTCATACCGGAACACGTCGGCGACAATCTTGCCGCCCTCTTCCCAGGCGTTCATGGGATGGTAGACGTGACAGGCTCCGGTGTTGAACCAGCGGAGGGTCGAGACGTCGGCGTCGCGACGCATGACGCCGACATAGGTCGCTCTTTCCGGCTCCCAGGCGATGGGCGGCAAGCCTCGCATGGCCCGCTCATGGCTGCCGGTCAGTGGCAGGATGGGAAACAGAACGTAGTTCTCGGTCACCAGGAAGTCATGCATCATTGAACAGTATGGCGCCTGAAAATCATCGCGACGCATCACCTTGCCCGTCGCGCTTGTCACGCCATAGCTGACCCTGGCGCTCATCGGCTGGTCGCCTACGCCATACGCGAACCAGACCATCTCCCCAGTCCTCGGATCGATCTTCGGGTGCGCAGTGACACGGCCGCGGTAATCGGGCACGTAGCCGCGAGAGTCCAGGCTGCCATGCGCCATCTCGAAGGGAGGGTAGCTCTCATTCAGAGCCAGCAGCCGGCCTGCGTGGCTGACGATATGGGTGTTCGCGACGCCCGCGTCCTTACCCTGCGCCAGAGGGTCATTGAGCGTCGAGTTGAAGCCGGAGAACAGCGAGCGCCCCTCGGCATGCTCCAGCTCCCACTTCGGCGTGCGCACATAGCGGTTTCGATAGGTCACCTTGCCATTTTCGAAACGGAAGGCGTGAACCATCCCATCGCCAGTGAACCAGTGATAGTTGGGATCGATGGGGTCGAATTGCGGATTGGGTCCGATACGGTAGAGCGTACCGCGGAGTCCCTCCGGGATCTCGCCAGTCACCTGCAGCTCGAAATCATCCTCGGAGCGCACCGGCGCGAAATTGCGGGTGAGATAGGGATTGACGGGAACATTGCCTTCCATGACGGCTCTCCAGATATGGCCGATGCAGACCGCCTTGACGGTGTCGGCTTCAGGGGCCGCGCGCCGGCCCCTTCACGTACATATCCGAGCGTTGGCCCCGGTGTTATCCCGTGCGTCCAGGAAGCTTGACTGAGCGTCCAGCCCGGCGCGGAGGTGCCGGTCAGCACCGCACTGCCGCGGCGGGAGATGGCATTTCCCGCCGCGGCGCCCGGGTGGATCAACATCCGCTGGTCGAGCGTGTCACTCACACAGCCACGGTTTCTTGTCGCAGAGGTCCCCGCCTTCCTCCACGTCTCCGAGCATGAACGTGAGTGGCGGCCCGCCAGCTTCGGGTTGTACCTGCCGTTCAGGTCGATGCCGTAGACGTACACGGTGTGCTGCGTGCCATCCAGGTAGTCCGCGGGGATGGTGACCCGGAAGCCATGCAGCCCGGTGGCGCCGTAGGTGGCATTGATGTCCGCGCGGTAGATTCGGATTCCCGCTCGCTGGCGGAGACGCGGCTGGCGGACGGGAGCTGGGTGGCGAGGGACCACCGGCGCAGCGTGCGCTTCGTGCCGCTGGAGGACGTGGAGGGCGTCGCCCCGGGACCGAAGGAGGAGATGCCGTACGAGCTCCAGCACCAGGGCGAGCGGGTGAGTGGACGGGCGACGCTGCACGTGGAGCCGGGGGATTGTCGGCTCACGGCGTTGTGCGAGTCCGGCACGCACCGGGCGCTGTGTGTCGTGAGCTTCGACGACCCGAACGAGCAGGACTGGGCGCTGGGGACGTGGCGCTCGCTGGACCACGACGCCGCGGCGTGACGGCGCTCACCTGCGACTCGACGCTACGCGAAACAGGCGCATGTGAATGCGCCTGAGCGCGGTCAGCGCATTTCCGGGGCCGATGTCTTCTTTTCGCCGTTCCTGAGTGCCGGACTCACTGGAGTTCCCCCCTAACTGGTAAGCTGGGGCCGGTATGTGCTACTGGCTTGGGTACTCTGGAGAGCGAGGAGGTGGCGAGGTGAGATGGATTGCCGTGACGATGGCCATGGCAATGGCTAGTGTCGGGTGTGCCCACGTGCAACGGCCAGAGCCCAGAATCTATGTCATTTCCGAGAGTACGGAGGGCGTCGGTACCTTGCTCGCAAGTGGCGGCGCTGGTGGTCATGATTGCCAAAAAGAGCACGAGGAGTGTGTGGGAAGGTGCTGGAACAAAAAGAACTGGCCATACCCTCACAATAAAAAGCAAAGCGGATGGTACCTCGAACGCTGCGAGCACGACTGCCGCGTGGAGTTCGAGAAATGTGAAGAGGAACAGGAAGAATCGGCGCGCCAAAGAGGAGAGAAGCTCGAGTTCTCGAGCATAACCGAGGCGGTTGAATGGATCCGGAGCCACAAGGCCGAGGTGGCGATGGGAACCATAGTCATTGTCGCCGGTGTTTCCTTCGTCCTCGCGACGGGTGGTGCTGGTGCGCTGGTTCTGGCTCCTCTTGCCCTTTAGGCTGGATACGGCAATGAAATACAATCCCAACTTCGACGTCGACTCCGTGCTCGAAATCCTGCGCACCGTGAACGAGAAATACCCAGAAGGCTCACCGGAGGACGAAGCGCTCCGGGTTGCCGCGGTGGCTCTGTTCTACGTTCGTGAAAAACAGCGGCTGGATGATTACCGCGAGTTCTTCCGCTCGTTTTATACGCCCGCCATTGATTACGTCGTCGTCTCTCAGACGTTTGCGACGAGAGAAGAGGCGGAACAGTGGCTTGTCAGTGGCAAGGCCCGTGACGGCGAGCGTGTCAGGATCGCTGGCGAGGGCTTTCGAATCATTCCTGTGCGCAAGGGGCCGGGATTGAGGTTTCTTCGGAGCCCCCTGCCGGAAGAATTGGTGAAGAAATATCCCCCAGAATCAGAGTGAGACCTCCACATGCCACCTTCACCCCCCCGGTGGCGGGCAGTTTCTCCGGGTGGAGTATCGGCGAGGCGGGCGGTGTCCAGCGACCGGTCGAGGTGGTCGTCTCGGCGCCCTCTCCGAGGAAGGTGTCCGGGAAGCTCGTGGTCGCCACGGCCATGGCATCCCAGGTGGCCGTGGTGCGCTTGTTCGCCGAGCTCTTCTCGGCGAGGGCTGGGAGGCTCCGGACGGCGATGCCCGTGCTCGTGAAGTGCACGCGGCGCATCCCATCCACCTTGACGAGCCAGCGATTGGCGCGGTCGAGCGAGCGGATCAACTCGTGGTCGGGGACCATGAACCGGTCTCCCACTTCATACAGGTAGAGGAGGGGAAGCGTAGCCTTCGTGGGATCGAAGTTCCTCGTGCGCTCGAGGAAAAAACCCTTGCCGGCCTTGCCTCCGATTCCGCCATCGAGACTGACGAGCGCGGCGGCATCGGGGTCCCTCATGGCCAGCAGCAGGGCCGAGCGCGCGCCGAAGCTGTGCGCGACGAGCCCGTACTTCCCCGAGGTGCGGACCTGGGGCTCGGAGCGGAGCGCGCGCACGACGAAGGCGAGGATCTCCCTCGCCCGCACGGATGGCGCCCGCAAGGACATCCTCGAGCTCTGCACGCACACCCCGCGCAAGAGCGGCAACACCATCGACCTCTACACCACGTTCCGGTGGGAGGCCCTCTGCGCCGAGGTGGCGAAGCTCAAGGTCCGGCGCCACGAGCGCGGCCAGCCCGCCCGGCTGGCGCTGGCGGCTTCAGGGGAAAAAGAAAACCCCGGCTCGCCTGATGGCGCCCGGGGCGTTGCTACATCCCTTGCTACAGTCTCCCGGAGAGCGGAGTCCTTTCCGGGAGATACAGAGTGGATGCGGCGGGAATCGAACCCGTGAACAAGGCGATAGACAACCCTAAGCAGGACGCGCTGTTACCCGCTATCGCCTTGATTCTCCTCGGGTTCGTCATCCCGTCCCGTCCCACCCCGTGCCCTCGTGTTCCGCCCCTTTCCCCGCTGGAGGAGCACACTGGGGGCACATGCTCAGCGCTTCGGCTTCGGCCCTCCCCAAGCCGGCCGGCGCGCGACTGGCGGGGGCCTCCTCACTGTCCGCGAGAGCGCGCCCGCTGGCACCGCACCGCCCTAGCACTACTGCGTTAGTAGCGTGAGGAGCCCTACCGGAGCAGCCAGGATGCGGCTGTCCGGTCGCTTGGTGTCAAAGGTCAACTCGTGCGTACTACTTGGGAGGTGGAACACGATTGCGCGAGTCA
>NZ_PZOX01000017.1 GCF_003044305.1 Vitiosangium sp. GDMCC 1.1324
GCTGCGAATGAACCGGGCGACCGGCAGCTTCACTCCCTTGAGAGGGTGAACCGGCAACGTGACGGTCACGCGCTCAATTAAGGGTGGAGGACTTGTGGCAGTGTGTCGATGCCGTCGTGAAGGGAGCAGGAGGGGTGAGAGCGATTGTGGAGCACCTGGGGTTGCCCACGGCGAGTGCGCACCTGGCCCCTGCGCGAGGGCCGCCCCAGAGCGCGTGGTGTTGAAGCTCAAGCCGCCACAGCCAGCCAAGAGAGCCAGGCACCTGCCGCGCCCCTCCTGGGAAGGCGGCTGGGGTAGGCGTGTACCCCAAAGTGGCTGCGCGGCCTCTCCACCGGCTTGGCACACAGCCCACATGTCCCCCTCTGCGGTCGTCCTCGGCCCTCCTCGGCCCCTCTGCACCAGCCCTCACCCTCAGCACAGCTCCTATCTGTCTTAGAACCTGGAATCTGTAGAGCCAGCGCGTGTCCAGGCTCGCATGCTGGCTCGGTAGACGCCCGCCAGGATGGCGGCCCCGCAGCCCTTGGCATTCAGCGCCCCGGCAGAAGTAAGGCGACCAACCGCGCCAGTGCCTTGATCCTCGGACTGTCCAGGCGAGCGAGGCGGCGCAATAGGCGGCGCTTCTCGGGCGTGTCACTCAGGCCGGGGGGCACCGTGTTTGCCCCGGGGGCGCTCTGCCCCGGCTCCACCTCGGCAAACCCCATCAGTTCATGGGGGCCGCTGCCGAGAATCAGGCACATGCGCAACAGCGTTGGAACGCTCGGCAGCACGCCCCCCCGCTCCATGCGCCCGTACACCTCGGGAGCGATGCCGATGCCCTCGGCTGCTTCTGCTTGAGTCATGCCTGCCCGCTTGCGTGCCTGCTTCAAGGCCGCGCTTAGGGTAACGGGTAATCGGCGCTGCCGGATCTCGATGACGTATAGGCGGGAGAGAGGCCCTGTTGAGGGTGAGGGCTGGAGCGGAGGGGCCGAGGAGGGCCGCTGACGGGGCCTCCCGAGCGATGCTCCCGGCCGGTGGACAGACCGCTTGAACCCCCTTGGGGTACACGCCTGCCCAGGCCTCGCTCCCATCAGGTGCGTGGCTGGGGCCGCCGGCCTGGTGGCTGTCTTGCGCCTCAACACCTCGCGGCCTGGGGTGGCCCCCGTGCCGGGGCCAACCTCGCACAGGCCGTGGGCAAGCCCAGGTGCTCCACAATCGCCCGCCCCCCGGGGGCCCCCTTCACCTACGCCAGCTCCTTTCGCCTGCCTCCACACCGCGGACAGGCGAAGCCCGTCCAGGGCTTTCCGTCCTGCGCAGCAGCCCGGCCCACTCCACCCGCGCCGTCCTCTGCTTCCTCGGCTCCTCCACCGTCGCGGCCTAGCAGAGGCTCTCCTTCTGTGGGCCCGCCTCCCTCCCCGCTTGAGGGAACAGGGCGTAATGGAGGGCTCTTTTCCCTCTGTCAGCCCCCTCGCACCGCGCCTATGACAGACCCCCCTCGAACCACGCCATCGATTGCTTGTCGACAGTGCCCTGGTCAGCTTCGTGAAAGGCACATCATCCCTGGCTCATGATGATCCGCGAACCCCACTCGCAGCAGGAAGAAGGCCATGGAAGGCTCAACCCCGAGAGAGCAGCGGAATCCGTCCGATAGGAGCGATCGGCCGAAAACGCTGTGGAAGCTGAGCCACTGGTGGTGGCGCTACTTCCCGCTGCTGGGCATACAGGTGTTCGACACCTTCGGTCTATTGCTCATCGGTCTGCAGGCCGACAAGGGCAGGGTCCCTCTCGCGCTGCTGTGGAGCATGGCCTGGTTTGGAATGGGCTCGCTGCTGGGGTTCCTCTTTGGAATTCCCCGGGTAGTCCAGGGCACGCTTCCAGCGCCCCATGCCCCGCGAGATCCGACCGCTGAAGATCCCCCTCCGACTGCTGCTGCATCCGGCGCGCCCCTCTTCTATGACCAGAGAGTCAATACCAACCTGGAGCAGATCTCCGACTGGCTGACCAAGATCCTGCTCGGTGTCGGGCTGATACAGATCAAGGAGCTTCCGAGCACTGTAAAAGCCATTGCCTGGTACATGGCAACCGGACTGACCGCCTCGACGGACGCAGGAGCGCCTCCCGCCCAAGCACAGGGCCTGGCGACGGCCATCGTGCTCTACTGTGGCACCATGGGCTTTCTTGGCTCCTACGTCTGGTCGCGGATGTACATCGCCCGCACGTTCCGCTGGGCGGACCAGGCAGAGAGGCCGCGCGTGGCACCCAGGGGTTGAGTGCTCTTCTCCCGGCGGTCAGCAAGCCTTCAGGCTCGGCTCGTCGCCACCAGCCGCGCCTCGTGTCGGCCCTCGTCCGTCCAACCCTCGGTGAGCGAGAGGATCTCCAATCCATGGAGGAGCCGGGGCAGCTCGCCGTCCTCCAACAGGAAGCGGGCCGAGGGATGCGGGTTGCGTTGCAGGTTACTGCGAGTGGGCTGCGCGAAGACGAACAGTCCTCCCGGCGCGAGCACCTGGGGAATCGCAACGAACAGAGGCAGCCAGAGGTAGTTCAAGCAGAGCACGACGTCGAAGGGTCCGGGAGGCAGCGGCTCGCGCTCCACGTCCAATCGCTGGATGTGTTCGCCTGCGTGAGGTGTAGAGGCAGGCGTCAAGTGCTGGCATACCTGACGGCCCTGCCTCAATGGTCCCCCAAAAATTCGAGGCCCCCCCTAACCCCTGGGGCCATCTCGAAGATGGAGGGGGCCCACTTCTTGGGCGGGGCCGGTGGCCTCCGTGTCTCCACAGGCCGCGAGCGAGAGCGACAGACAGGCTGCGAGCAATCGAGTGCGCATCGGGCGCTTCCTCCGTCAGCGGCGGGATGTCGCGTGGGGAGGAATCATGCAGCCCGGCTATTCACGTAAGTCCAGCAACTCTAGTGGTTATTTAAATATGTGTCTTTTTCACTTCAGGTGTGCACCCGGGGGTCGGCGGAGGCTGGCAGGCCGTGCTACCCTGGCATGTCATGCGCTCGCGTGTGCAGTCCACTCTCCTCCTGTGGCTGTCCTCTCCTGGCTCCGATGGCGCTGGAGCGCTCGAACACGCGCACTCCAAGCGCTTCTGGAAGCGAGGGCGCGTGATGTGGATATGTGCCCTGATTCTGTGCCTGTTCTCCGCTCCCGCGAGCGCGTACCGCACCGTCTTCAAAAATAGCTGTGAGGGTAAGAAGGTTGGTGACGCGTGCAACGACCGCTACAGCGATAGCCAGCCAGGGATATGCGTCGAGAGTCGATGCATGGACTCCTCAAATTTCTTCGCCATGGGCGCGGATGAGGATGTCGAGCCGGTGTGGTTTGACTGCTACTCTTGTCGGAACCCGGAACAGCTCGCGAAAAAGCAGCTCGGGATTCGCATCATGACGATGCTGGCGCTGGGCGCGGTGGGTGCCTCCACGTTCGCCTTGTACCGGTGGCGTCGCCGCTCCAGGGCCATGAGCTCCCCACCCCAGGGGCAATCCTGAGCCTCGCCGTGCATGCGACCTCGTTTTCCACCGAGGCCATCCGACAAGGCTTCTGAGCCTGCCCGGTGCTGGGGCGCGTGATGATGAATCCCATCATCGTGGACGTGACGCGGGCAACGCACGACGAGCGCCCGCTCACGGCGACGCTGCTCGGCAAGGATGGGAACGAGCACCTGCACGCGGAGCACTTGGCGGACGGGGCGCCCACCTGCGGCAAGTGCTACACAGTATCCGGGCAGACCCAGCCGCCACCCCAGTCGCTCGGGCAGTGAGCGGCGCGAGAGCGGCCCTCGCACGGCAGGGCTCACGCGGAGGGCGGAGGGGACGCCCGCTCCGCTCCGCGCGGAAGCACCACCGTGAAGGTCGAACCCTCTCCGGGCGCGCTCTCGACGGTGATGGTTCCCCCATGGGCCTCGATGATCTGCCGGGTGATGAAGAGCCCGAGCCCGAGCCCGCCATAGTGACGCTCGGAGACCGCCCGCTCGAACTTCTCGAAGATGCGGGCCTTGGCCTCGCTCGGGAAACCGATGCCCTGGTCCCGCACCACGAGCCGCACCGTGTCCGTCTCGGGCTCGACCCGGACCTCCAGCGGATTTCCCTGTCCGAACTTGATGGCGTTTCCGAGCAGGTTGCTCACCACCTGCTCCAGCCGGTGCCGATCCCACCACCCGATGGCAGGACATCCGGTCCGAAGCTCCAACCGGGAACCGCAGCGCGACAGTTGCTCGCGGAGGGCCTCCACCACGTCCTGGACCACCTGGCAGAGCTCCACCTCCTCACGGTTCAGCTCGATGCGCCCCGCGCCGATATGCGAGACATCGAGCAGCTGCTCGATGAGCTGGTGGAGCCGATCGGCCTGGGCTTCGATGCGGGGCAGTTCTCGCAGCAGGGCGGCGGTGCGAATCCCCTGCTCCGGCGCCTCATGGGCCAGGCGGCGAAGCTTCGCGAGGCGGAGCTTCAGGGACGTCAGGGGCGTGCGAAGCTCATGGGCGGCGATCATCAGGAAGACATCCCGGATGCGAACGGCCTCCTGGGCTTGCTGATACAGCCGGGCATTGTCGTACGCGATGGTGGCGCGCCTGGCCACCTCCTGCGCCAGCTCGAGCTCCTTCGGCCCGTAGCGCCTTCCCGGTGTCCCCGAGCCCAGGGTGAGCACTCCGATCAGGTGTCCTCGCGAGATGAGCGGCACCGAGAGAGCGCTCCGGGTTCCGAGCGCGAGGATGAGCTGC
The DNA here is from genome assembly GCF_003044305.1 of Vitiosangium sp. GDMCC 1.1324. Classification (GTDB taxonomy): domain Bacteria; phylum Myxococcota; class Myxococcia; order Myxococcales; family Myxococcaceae; genus Archangium. The sequence continues at coordinate 4,695 of NZ_PZOX01000017.1, forward strand.
GCATGCTCCTCGCTCTCACTCGTGGCCCGGACGTCAGCCTCCGACAGCTCGGGGTAGAGAAGCGGCTGACGGGTCCGAAGCACCTCGCTGGCCGGACTGAGGCCTCCCATCCGGGCCGGATGGCGTTCGGCGAGCGCCTCGAGCAGGGGCCGCTTCGTGGGGCTGATATGGGCCCCGGCGATCCGGCGGACCCGATCCTCCGTCACCACGTCGATGACGCACCAGTCGGCGAGGTAGCGCACACACAGGTTCCCCAGGCGGGAGAGGGTCACGGAGTAATCGAGCGTCTCGGAGAGGATGACGCTCACCTCCGCGAGAAACGAGACGTTGCGATGCGCCTCCGCGAGGTCAACGGTTCGCGCCTGCACCTGCCGCTTCAGCGCCTTGTTCCAGGTGATGACCGACCCCACCACCACGCCCACGCCCACCGTCACGATCGCCACGAACCGCCAGAAGAGGGGATCCAGGTAGAACGGCGACTCCCACGTGTAGACCCATTTCCTCCAGATGCGCGCCCGTTCCTCATCCGAGACCTGGCTCAGTCCTTTCTGGAGGATGCTGTGCAGGATCGGCTCGTCCCGCCGGATCGCCATCGCAATGTCATAGAAGTAGGGAGTCGTTCCCGCCACATGGAGGTTCGTCAGGTTCTCCTGGGCGATCAGATAGGAGGAGGTCGCAACATCGGCGATCACCGCATCGACCTCACCGGTCGCCAGGCGCAACAGGGATTCGAGATCCGTGGACACGGGGACGAGCTGAAGCTCGGGATGCTGTCTCGTCAGGTAGTCATGGACTCCGAAGCTCCTGCCGACAGCGATCCGCAGCCCCTTCATCTCCTCGAGCGTGAGCCGCTCCCACGTCCCCTGGCGCACGATGATGAGGGTCGGGATACGGACGTACGGCTCGGTGAAGAGGAGGTACTCCGAGCGCTCGGGCGTGGGGGCCAGCCCGCTGGCCACATCCACCTTCCCCTCGCGCATGTTCTGGAGCAGCACACTGACGCTGGTGGGAGCAGCCCTGCGGAACGTGAAGCCGAGGTTCCGCTCCACCAATCGGAGATAGTCCGCGGCGATTCCGCTGAACGTCCCCTGGTCATTGATGAAGGAGAGGGGGGGAGAGTCGGGATAGGACTGGAACACGAGGGAGTCGGCATGGCTCTTGAGCCACTCCCGCTCCTCGGGAGTGAGCGCATCCGGGGCGCGTCTCTGGAGGATGCCGCTCCCGAGCACGAGGGCCACTCCCGCCAGGAGGACCAACCCGGCGAGGAGAAACCAGCGGTGTGCTCGGTCCAGGCGCATAGGAGGTCTGTGCGTAACCTCCGCTCCCCATCGGCAACGTCCTCGAAGGGAGTCAGAAGGCCTCGCGCAGCAGCGCGAGCAGATCCTCCTGGGTGCACGGGCGCGGGTTGCCCCGGTGCGAGGCATCCTGGAAGGCCTTCTCGGAGATGCGCGCCAGGTCCTTCTCCTGCACGCCCGCGTCGCGCAGACGCGAGGGAATGCCGATGGCGGCGTTCAGCTTGCGCACCCGCTCGACGGCGTTGCCCGCGAGCACGTCCTCACGCGCATTCGAGGTGTCTCCCATGGCCGCGGCCACGCGGGCCAGTCGCGCGGTGCTGACCGGGCGGTTGAACTCCATCACCACGGGCAGGACGATGGCGTTGGCCAGGCCGTGGTGCACGCCGGAGATGGGCGTGAGCGCGTGCGCCAGCGCATGGCAGGCCCCGAGCCCCTTCTGGAAGGCCATGGCGCCCTCCATGGCCGCCACCATCATGTCGGTGCGGGCCACCAGGTTGCTCCCATCCTGCACGGCCGTGGGCAGCGAGCGCGCCACGCGGGCGATACCGTCGATGGCCACCGCGTCCGAGAGCGGGTGGAAGCCATTGGACACGTAGGCCTCCAGGCAGTGCGTGAAGGCATCCATGCCGGTGGCGGCGGTGGGCCCCGGAGGCAGCCCCAGCGTCAGCTCGGGGTCGCAGATGGCGGCCCTGGGCATGAGGAACGGGCTGAAGATGACCGTCTTGCGCCCCGTGTCCGAGAGCGTGGCCACGCCCGAGCGGCTCACCTCCGAGCCCGTGCCCGCCGTGGTGGGAATGGCGATCAGCGGCGGCATGTTGTCGCGCACGTACTGGTCCCCGCCCGTCGCGTCGTCATAGCGGGAGAGCGGCGGCTCGTGCGTGGTGAGGACCTGGACCAGCTTGGCCGCGTCCAGCGGACTGCCACCGCCCAGGGCGATGATGCCGTCGCACTTGTTCGTCCTGTAGGCAGCCAATCCCGCGAAGGCATCGCGCTCGGTCGGGTCCGGCTTCACTTCCTCGAAGGTGGCGAAGGACACTCCGGCCGCCTTCAGCACGACGTACAGGCGCTGCGCCAGTCCGGCCTTCACCACACCCGCGTCCGTCACCACCAGCGGGCGCTTCATGTTCAGCCTCGCCACCTGGGCCGGGAGCCGATTCAGGGCACCCGCCCCGAGGACGATCTTCGTGGGCCAGGACATCTCGGTGATGCGCGGCTCGCCCGGCATGTCGAACGGTTTCATCGGTGCCTCCCCCTAAATCAGCTCCATGTAGCGCTCGAGCTCCCAGTTCGTGACGGCCCGCTCGAAGCGCCGCGCCTCCCAGTCGCGCGTGCGCACGTAGTGGTCCACGAACTCCTCGCCCAGAATCTGCCGGGCCCGCTTCGAGCCCTGAAGGAGTCTCACCGCCTCCTTCAGCGAGCGCGGCAACGGAGGCGCCTCGGTCGAGTACCCGTTGCCCGCGACCGGCTCGGGAGGCTCCACCTCGTTCTCGATGCCCCACAGGCCCGCCGCGAGGCTCACCGCCATGCCAATGTACGCGTTCATGTCCGCGGCCGTCTGGCGGTATTCGATGCGCATCGACTTGGGGCTGTCTCCAATGACTCGCACCGCCGTGGTCCGGTTCTCCCGGCCCCACGTGACCGTCACCGGCGCCCACGTGTTCTCCACGCTGCGCTTGTAGCTGTTCACCGTGGGCCAGTAGAGCGCCGTGAGCTCCGGCATCAGCTCCAGCACCCCGCCGAGGTAGTGCCGCATCGTCGTGCTCATGCCGTCGCGGGACTCGGGGTCGTGGAAGACGTTCTCGTGGCTCTTGAGCGACCACAGCGACTGGTGGATGTGCCCCGAGCACCCCGGCAGCTTCTCGTTCACCTTGGCCATGAAGCAGGCCGTCAGCCCGTGCCGCGAGCAGATCTCCTTCGCCACCGTCTTGAAGAGCGCCGCCTTGTCCGCGGCCTTCTCCAGGTCGTCGTAGCGGATGGCCGCCTCGAAGACGCCCGGGCCCGTCTCGGTGTGGAAGCCCTCCAGCTCCACCCCGAAGTCGCGGCACCCATCGATGATGGCGTGCACCAGCGGCGCGTTGAGCGACGTGCGCAGCCACGAGTACCCGAACATCCCCGGCGTCAGCGGCGTGAGGTGCTCGTAGCCCTTCTCTTTCAGGGACTGGGGCGTCTCCTTGAAGATGAAGAACTCGTACTCGGCGCCGAACTTCGGCAGGAAGCCCATGTCGCGGGCACGCCGGCCGATCTTCTGCAGGAGCTGGCGCGGGCTCGGCTCGAAGGGCGAGCCATCCGGGTTGAGGAAGTCCAGGAGGAAGGCGGCCGTGTCCGGCTCCCACGGGATGATGCGCCCGGTGGTGGTGTCCACGCGGCACAGCCCGTCCGGATAGCCGGTGTGCCAGCCCGTCACGCGCGTGTTGTCGAGCAGCTCATCCGTGATGTCCCAGCCGAACACCACGTCACAGAAGCCGAGCCCGCTCTTGCAGGCGGAGAAGAACTTCTCCAGCGACACGTACTTGCCGCGCCAGACGCCGTCCACGTCGAAGCCGCCCATCTTCACCTGGCGGATGCCCTTGTCCTCGAACCACTTGTGCAGCACGTCCGAGTCCGAGGGCTGGCCCAGCGGCCGGGCAGCGCCGTGCTCCTTCTCCTTCGCTCGCACACGCCTGCCCGCCGGCGCTGGCAGGGTGATGACCTTCGCCTTGGAACGGTTCGCCATTGGTCTCCGCCTCCTCCTTCGCCCGACACCCATGACCGTGCCCGGCCCTTTCTCTCAGATATCCGCGGGCAGCTTCGTCCACACCGCCTTGGTCTGGAGGTAGCCCTCCAGGGCGTGGTGCGACAGGTCCCTGCCCCAGCCGGACTCCTTGTAGCCACCGAAGGGCGCGGCATCGTCGAACTCGTTGAAGCAGTTGACCCACACCACGCCGCTCTTCACCCGGCGCGCCATCGCGTGGGCCTTCGCCACGTCCCGCGTCCAGATGGAGGCCGCCAGCCCGTACGGCGTGCCGTTGGCGATCTCGATGGCCTGCGCCTCGTCCTTGAAGCGCAGGCAGCTGAGCACCGGACCGAAGATCTCCTCCTGCGCGATGCGCATGTGCGGCTGCACGTCTCCGAAGATGGTGGGCTTCACGAAGTTGCCCTTCGCCTTGGCGCCCTCGGTGTCGCGCCCGCCGCCCGCCAGCACCTTCGCGCCCTGCTGCTTGCCGCTCTCGATGTAGCCGAGCACCGTCTCCAGTTGCTTCGCGCTCACCTGTGCGCCCATCTCGGTGGCGGGGTCCAACGGGTCGCCCACCTTCATCTTCCGGGCGCGCTCGGTCAGCCGCGCCACGAAGGCGTCATAGGCCTGCTCGTGCACCAGCACGCGGCTGCCCGCGTTGCAGATCTCCCCCTTGTTGCTGAAGATGCCCCAGAAGCACGCATCCACCGCCCGCTCGAAGTCCGCGTCCGGGAGGATGATCTGCGGGCTCTTGCCACCCAGCTCCAGGGTCAGTTTCTTCAGGTTGCTCGACGCCGAGGCCTGCAGGAGCCGCCGCGCCGTGCGCCCCGAGCCCGTGAAGGAAATCTTGTCCACGTCCGGGTGCCGGGCGAGCGCCTCGCCCGTGGGGTCGCCGTAGCCCGTCACCACGTTGAGCACACCAGGAGGCAGCCCCGCCTCCAGCGCGAGCTGCCCCAGCCGCATGGCCGTGAGCGGCGTGAGCTCCGAGGGCTTCAGCACCACCGTGCACCCCGCCGCCAGCGCCGGCCCCAGCTTCCAGCACGCCAGGCACGTGGGGTAGTTCCACGGGACGATCGCCCCCACCACGCCCACCGGCTCCTTCAGGCAGTAGGTGAGGAAGGGCCCGTCCACTGGCAGCACCTCGCCGATGATCTTGTTCGCCCAGTCGGCGAAGTAGGACAGCGTCGCCGCACCGGGCCCCACGTCGCCGCGGATGGCCTCGCGGAACGTCTTCCCGTTCTCCGTCGACTCGAGCAGCGCCAGCTCCTCGCGGTGCTGCCACAACTGCTCGGAGAAGCGGCGGATGATGCGGCCGCGCTCGCTGGCGTTCATCCGGCCCCAGGGACCGGACTCGAAGGCCCGCCGAGCCGCCTTCACCGCCTTGTCCACGTCCGCCGCCGTGGCCGAGGGCACATCGCACAGCTTCGCACCCGTGGCCGGGTTCACCACCGGGAGGGTTCCGCCCTCCACGGGGTCCACATGCTGGCCGTCGATGAGCAGCTTGAGGACCGGGAGCTGGAGGGAGAGCGAGCGAGCGTCGGTCATGGGAACTCCTCGGGGCAACAGGAAGCGGCAGCCGAAGCTAGGGAGCGACATCCGACGCGGCAACCCGACCCACCGAGAGGCGCGATGAGGAACGTTCTGCTGTTGAAAGCCGGTGATGCGGCCCACTCCGTGAAGCTCAGCGTCGGTGACTATGAGCACTGGTTCGTCGAGTCGCTCGGACCCGGGGGCTGCCAGTTCGACATCCTCCACGTGCACCGGGGCGCCCGGCTGCCAGACCGTGCGGCGGGCTACGACGCGGTGATGATGACGGGCTCACCCGCGTCCGTGACGCAGCTGGAGCCGTGGATGGAGCGCGCCGCGGACTTCATGGTGGGCGCGGCGGCCCGGGGCATACCGGTGCTCGGGGTGTGCTTCGGGCACCAATTGCTCGCGCATGTCCATGGGGCGCGAGTGGTGCGCAACACGCGGGGGCGGGAGATCGGCACCGTGGAGGTCGCCCTGAGCGAGGCGGGCCGCGCGGACCCGCTCTTCCACGGCCTGCCCGAGCGCTTCACCGTCCAGGCCACCCACGAGGACATCGTCGAGCAGACCCCAGCCCACGCCACCGTGCTCGCGGGCAACGCGAGCACCGCCGTGCAGGCACTCGCCTTCGGGCCCCTCCTCCGCGGCGTGCAGTTCCACCCCGAGCTCCACCCGGCCGCCATGCGCGCCCTGATTCTGGCCCGAGCCGAAAAGTTGGAGGTCGAAGCAATAGCCCGGGGCCACACTCCTGGAGAGCGGGTGCAGAGGCTGCTGGCGGGGATTGCTCCCTCGCCCGGCGGGCAGCGCATCCTGCGCAACTTCGTGGAGCGGTTCACCTGAGAGCGGGGCTGGGGTAGGTAGTGTCCCATGGCCTCGCGTTGGGACTACCTCTTCGAGACGAAGCCCGTCCCGCTCATCGACCATCTGCTGGAGGAGGTGGCGAAGCTGCTGGCGAAGGATCTCCAGCAGTGGCCGCCGCCCGTGCAGGAGCTGGACCTGGAGGTTGGAGGCCAGTACGCGACGCTCTTCACCGAGCCGCCCCCGCGCCCGGTGCGCGCCGTCTATGACGAGGCGCTGCGGCTGTCGCGCTGGGAGCTGAGCCGGGAGCTGGACGCCTACGACGACTACATGCGCAACAAGCGCTACCTGGAGCGGGGGCTGGCGCCGACGGACCGGCTCGCCCTGCTCTTCCTGAACCGGTGGATCGTCGACCAGATGCTGGGCCTGGGCGAGGCCACGGAAGGCCGGGTCAACCGCCGGCTCATGTTGCAATGCCTCGACCGCCTGGAGGCCCGTCAGAGGCTGATCCAGACGACCCTCTCTTGAGACCTGACGGTCCCTCTGCCATAAGCCGCGCCATGCTGCAGCCCCAAGAGCTCTCCATTCCGGCGGACGTGCGCCGCAAGCGCCTCTACATCCTCGCGGGGCTGTGGCTGACCATCGCTGTCGTCCTGGCTCTGTTCCACTCGGTGCTGCTGCCCTTCGCGAGCGCGGCGTTGATCGCCTACCTGGTGCACCCGCTGGTGACGCGCATCACCCGCCTGCGGGTGCGGGGGCGGAACATCCCGCGCTGGGTGGGCATCCTGCTCATCTACGCCCTCTTCTTCCTGGCGGTGTACCTCTTCTTCATCGCCATGGTGCCGCAGCTCTACCGGGAGCTGGCACGCATCAGCCGGGATGGGGTGGCGTTCGTCAACTCGCTCACGCCCGAGCGGATCCACGTGCTGGCGGACCACGCCGAGGACTGGCTGCGCGCCAATGGCATCCCGGTGGCCATCGCCACGCCCGAGGACATCCGCAACGGCGTGCCCACCACGGGCTTCTCGCTGGACCTGGAGAAGACCATCCGGGACATCGCCATGAGCCTGACGGCGCTCACGCGCGAGCACATGGGCGACATCGTGACGGTGTCGCGCAACATCATCACGTCGGTGCTGGCCGGCGTGTTCATGATGTTCTTCATCCTGATGGTGGCGGCGTTCTTCTCCATCGATGCGCAGCCCATCGTCCGGTACTTCACCAGCCTGGTGCCGGTGGAGTACGGCACCGACGCGCAGGTGTTGCTGGAGCGGATCGACCGCTCGCTGTCCGGAGTGGTGCGCGGGCAGGTGACGATCTGCCTCGTCAATGGTGCGCTCACCTTCGTGGGGCTGATGCTGTTCGGGGTGAAGTTCGCGTTCCTGCTGGCCACGGTGGCCACGGTCTTCAGCCTCATCCCCATCTTCGGGACCATCCTCAGCTCGGTGCCCATCGTGCTCATCGCGCTGGCGGACGGCTTCCAGAAGGGGTTCGCCATCCTGCTGTGGATTGTGGGCATCCACGCGCTGGAGGCGTACTTCCTCAACCCGAAGATCATGGGCTCGGCGGCGCGCATCCACCCGGTCATCGTGGCCTTCAGCCTGATTGCCGGGGAGAAGATGTTCGGCCTGGTGGGCGCGCTCTTCGCGGTGCCGGTGGCCTCCATCGTGGTGGCCTGCTTCGACTACGCCCGGCTCAAGGCACAGCCCAAGCTGGGCGAGGTGCAGCTCGTCGAGACGTCGAAGTAGGGAGGGAGACCGGCGCTCCTGGCCCCGAGGGGAGTCGCGGCGCTCAGCCCTGGCAGGCGGCCTCGCAGCGCGAGTCCCGGCAGTAGACGTAGCAGCGCCCGCAGTCGAGCCCGTTCACCGGACAACTGCCGTTGCACCGGACGCCGCTGCAGTCGGGCCCGTCCTGCACATGGGTGGGGTTGGTGCCCTCACCGCAGCAGGCGTTGCCCGTGCAATCCGCGTCCGTGTAGCAGGTGCGGTCGGACAGCGGTGTTGGGATGTTGCCAAAATTCGGGTCGACGGGGCCGCACCCGGCGGCCAGTGTGAGCATCGCCCCCAGGGCGAGGGCGAGCGAAACGGAGCGGGTGCGGCACATATGTCGACTCCCTACCGGTCCTACCGGTTCATCGAGCCGAGGAATTCGGCGTTCGACGCGGTCGGACGCATATGCTTGAGCACGAATTCCATCGCGTCGATCGGCGTGAACGGGTGCAGTACCTGACGAAGCGCGGTGATGCGGATGAGGTCCGCGGGCCCCAGCAGCAGCTCCTCCTTACGAGTACCGGACTTGTTGATGTCCAGCGTCGGAAAGATGCGCTTCTCCATCAGCTTGCGGTCCAGGACGATTTCCGAGTTACCGGTGCCCTTGAACTCCTCGAAGATGACCTCGTCCATGCGGCTGCCGGTGTCGATGAGCGCGGTGCCGATGATGGTGAGGCTGCCGCCCTCCTCGATGTTGCGCGCGGCGCCGAAGAAGCGCTTGGGCTTGTGCAGCGCGTTGGCGTCCACACCGCCGGAGAGAATCTTGCCCGAGGCCGGCACCACCGTGTTGTAGGCGCGCGCCAGACGGGTGATGGAGTCCAGGAGGATGCACACGTCGTACTTCTGCTCGACCAGGCGCTTGGCCTTGTCGATGACCATCTCCGCCACCTGCACGTGACGCGTGGCCGGCTCGTCGAAGGTGGAGCTCACCACCTCGCCGCGCACGTTGCGCTCCATGTCCGTCACTTCCTCGGGGCGCTCGTCCACGAGCAGCACGATGAGGTAGACGTCCGGGTGGTTCTTAGAGATGGCGTGCGCGATGTTCTGCAGCAGCACCGTCTTACCGGCCTTCGGCGGCGCGACAATCAGGCAGCGCTGGCCCAGGCCGATGGGGCAGAACAGGTCGATGATGCGCGTCGTCATCTCCGACCCCTCGTGCTCCAGCTTGAGCTTGCGGGTCGGGTAGAGCGGCGTGAGGTTGTCGAAGAGGATGCGCTCGCGCGTGGCCTCGGACAGGGGGTCGGCGAAGTTGACCTTGTCCACCTTCTGCAGCGCGAAGAAGCGCTCGCCCTCGCGCGGCTGGCGGATGGGGCCCGTCACCGTGTCGCCCGGCCGCAGGTTGAAGCGGCGCACCTGCGACGGCGACACGTAGATGTCGTCCGGGCTCGGCTGGTAGTCGCTGTCCGCGCTGCGCAGGAAGCCGAAGCCGTCGCTGAGCAGCTCCATCACGCCCTCGGCGTGCACCTCGAACCTCTTGTCCGCGATTCCCGACAGCAGCGAGAAAATGAGGTCTTGCTTCTTGAGACCCTGATAACCCTCGACACCGAAGTCGTGGGCCATCTTCGCCAGGTCGGTGATCTTCATCCGCTTCAGGTCATTGAGCTTGATGACCTGCATGGGGGCGCCATCGCGCGTCACCTCGGTGACGACGGGGGCCTCGGCATGCTCGGGGGCCGCGGGCTGCACGGCGGGCTCCTCGTGAGCGGCGTGGGCGCGGACCTCCTGGTACTCCTCGTCCCGCACGGGGTGGGACGGAATGGGCGTCAGCACCGGGCGCGGAGTCTCGACGGCCGGAGCTTCGGCTTCGGCTTCGGCTCCGGTGTCCTCTTCCCGACGGGCGGCTGTCCGGCGGCGCGCCGGCTTCTCGGTGTCATCCCGCTCCGCCGTCTTGGCCCGCGTCGTGCGACGCTTGGGCTTCTCTTCTTCGAGTTCGACAACGGTGTCCAGGATCTTTTCTTTGGGGGAACGGGCTTTGGCCATGATTGGGGGGTTGCTGACGGGCGCCCGAGGGGCGCTCACGGGAATGTCGTGAAAGATGTCCGTGGGGTACGCGGGACGCGAAACACCCTCAGGGCGACACCCTGGATCCCTTCTTGCCGGGACCTCGCGGGTGGTGGAACCTTGTGGTGGGAAGAGATGGCGTCCTGAGGGTGCGACAACAGCCCTCATGAGCCGCTGCAAGAGGTTATTGACCACCTCCGGAGCTGTCAAGGCATCCTCGCTACCTGACCCGCCAGGCAACTGACACCCCGATTCTTTCAGCCCAGCCGAGTCCTCATCCGTGAACTCCTCGAAGACCGCCGACGCCACCCGAATCGAGCAGCTCCGCAAGGAGCTGGCCCACCACAACTACCGCTACTACGTGCTCGACTCGCCGGAGGTCAGTGACGCGGAATACGACCGGTTGATGCGGGAGCTGCAGGAGCTGGAGGCCCGCCACCCGGAGCTCGTCACGGTGGACTCGCCGACCCAGCGGGTGGGCGGCGCTCCGGCCGAGAAGTTCGAGAAGGTGGTCCACCGCGTTCCGATGCTCTCGTTGGCCAACGTCTTCAACGACGAAGAGCTTTCCGATTTCGACGAGCGGATCCGCCGCCAGACGGGCCTCGGGCAGGTCGCCTACGTCTGCGAGCCCAAGCTCGACGGACTGGCCGTCACCCTGCACTACGAGCAGGGCCGCTTCCTCCGGGGCGCCACCCGCGGCGACGGCACCGAGGGCGAGGACGTGACTTCCAACCTGCGCACCATCCGCAGCATTCCCATGGAGCTGCTGCCCCAGGACGGGGTGAAGGTGCCCGGCGTCCTCGAGGTGCGCGGCGAGGTCTTCATCGCCAAGAAGGACTTCAAGAAGCTCAACGACAAGCGCGAGGAGGAGGGCGAGCCGCTCTTCGCCAACCCGCGCAACGCCGCCGCCGGCAGCTTGCGGCAGTTGGATCCGCGCATCACCGCGTCCCGCCCGCTCTCCCTCTTCCTGTACGAGTGCGTGCCCGGCGAGGGCGTGCCCGCGTTCCGCTCGCACACGGAGAAGCTCGAGTACCTCAAGTCGCTCGGGCTGCCGGTGAACCGGTACGTGCGGGAGGGGAGCGTGGAGGGGGTGCGCGAGCAGAACCGCAAGTCCATCGAGGGCCGCCACGCCCTGCCCTTCGAGGTGGACGGCATGGTGGTGAAGGTGGACGAGGAGGACCTGCGCCAGCGGCTGGGACAGATTTCCAAGAGCCCGCGCTGGGCGGTGGCCTACAAGTTCCCGCCCGAGGAGGAGGCGACCCTGGTGGAGGACATCCAGGTGTACGTGGGCCGCACGGGCGCTCTCACGCCGGTGGCGCACCTCAAGCCGGTGAAGGTGGGCGGCGTCACCGTGAGCCGCGCCACCCTGCACAACGAGGACGAATTGCGCCGCAAGGACGTGCGCAAGGGCGACACCGTCTTCATCCGCCGCGCCGGTGACGTCATCCCCGAAATCGTCAAGGTGGTGGAGTCCAAGCGGCCCGCGGATGCGCAGCCCTTCATGTTCCCCACCGAGTGCCCCGTCTGCCACGCGGCCGCCGTGAAGGACGACGAGGGCGCCATCATCCGCTGCACCGGCGCCACCTGCCCCGCGCAGTTGGTGGAGAAGGTGCGCCACTTCGCCTCGCGCACGGCCATGGACATCGACGGCCTGGGCGAGAAGCTGGCCGCGCAGTTCGTGGAAACGGGGCTGGTGAAGAGCTTCGCGGACCTCTACCACCTCACCAAGGGCCGGCTGCTGGAGCTCGAGCGCATGGGCGAGAAGAGCGCCGACAACCTGCTGGCCAACATCGAGCGCTCCAAGCAGACCACCCAGCCCCGCTTCCTCTACGCGCTCGGCATCCGCCACGTGGGCGAGGCCACCGCCAAGACGATCGCCGAGGCCTTCCCCGACGTGCGCCAGCTCTACGAAGCCAGCCTCGAGGACATCACCCGCTGCAAGGACGTGGGCCCCACCATGGCCCAGGTCATCTACGCCTTCTTCCGCGAGCCGCAGAACCGCGACGCCATCGACGCGCTGCTCGCCGCGGGGGTGGTGCCGGCCGCGCCCCGCGTCGTCAAGACGGGCGTCTTCGCCGGCAAGACGGTGGTGCTCACCGGCGGCATGAGCGGGATGAGCCGCGACCAGGCCAAGGAGGAAATCGAGCGCCGGGGCGGCAAGGTGTCTGGAAGTGTCTCGCGCAAGACTGACATGGTGGTGGCGGGCGAGGACGCGGGTAGCAAGCTGAAGAAGGCCCAGGAACTCGGGGTAAGAATCCTGGACGAGCAGGCGTTCCTGCAGCTGCTGCAGACGGACGCGAGAGGGTAAAGGGGCGGCACCATGGACAGGCGGCGAGCAAGCCTCCGGATTCGAGGCAAGGTGCAAGGGGTGTTCTACAGGGAGAGCGCCCGCACCGAGGCCCTGCGGCTCGGACTGACGGGTTGGGTGCGCAACCTGTCGGATGGGTCCGTGGAGGCGGTGGCGGAGGGCGCACCGGAGTCCATCGAGGCATTCATCACCTGGTGCCGCCGGGGTCCCACCCAGGCCCGGGTCTCGGACGTGGAGCGCGCCGATGAAGAGGCGCGCGGGGAGTTCACCACCTTCACCGTGGAGCGCAGCTCATGACTCCCTACGCGCTGGCGTCCCTGCCGGCCATGCTGGGCATCAAGACGGGCAGCAAGGTCTCTGTCATCAACCCGCCCCGGGGCTTCGTCCAGAGGCTCAACCCCCTGCCCGAGGGCGTGGAGTTCCTCATCACCGCCCAGACGGGCCTGGACGTCATCCTCTTCTTCACCCAGGACGCCCACGAGCTCGTCCAGCGCCTGCCCGCCCTCTCGCGCGCCATGGCCCTCACCGGCGGCATCTGGGTGTGCTGGCCCAGCGGCGAGGGCATCAAGACGCCTCTCTCCGAGGACTTCATCCGCCAGGCCGCGCTCGACATCGGCCTGGTGGACAACAAAATCTGCATCATCGACAGCACCTGGACGGGCCTGCGCCTGGTCCGCCGCCCTCGGGGCAGGCTCGACAAGCCGGAGAACCGGAAACGCGCCCCGACCGCCCAGGCCTAGAGCCCGCCGAGCTGCCAGACGGCCGACATTTTCCATGTCTCGCCTTTACAGGTCGTATCAGGCGTGAAAACCTTTTGCCGTTTTCAGGGCCCGGGACGTTCCACCAGGGGTGGGGCGTTCGGGGTTCATGGATTCTTGATTTTTGAGACGGGTGCGTTCCCAGGACACCAGGGCGCGCTGACTGCACCGGGCCTCTGTCGCCCCCCCAAGGCGCCCGCGGATGGGCTCCGACCGGGTGTGGAAGGAAGAGGCAGGGCGGTACGAGCGCCAGGGCGACCTCGAACGCTCGATTGGGAGTAAGTCCCCGCCCGGCAGGGTGCCGGCCAACGCGGGGCGTCATGAACTCGGAGGAGCAGGTCGTGGTCCCCTCAACCCCCACCCGCGCGGAGACAGTCGGCCCCCAGAAACATGGGTCGGCCTCCGTCCGTGCGCGTCGGGGAGCCGGGGCCGCCTCTCCCCTCGCAGCGCGCTCGGAAGCGGGAGACGCCGTCGCCTCCCGTCCGCCGGAGCTCACGCATCCGCGCGCGCGCCCAGGATTCGTCAATGAGCAGCATCCTCGTCATCAACGCGGCGGGCCGGGAGACCCGCGTGGCCCTGGTCGAAGGCGGGCACATCGCGGAGTTCTACCTCGAGCGTAAGAAGGACAAGGGAATCGTTGGAAACATCTACAAGGGCCGTGTCGTCCGGGTGCTTCCGGGCATGCAGGCGGCCTTTGTGGACATCGGGCTGGAGAAGGCGGCCTTCCTCTATGTCAGCGACGTCGTCTACGACCCGGACTTCGCGCGAGCGCAGTTCGAGCTGACCGAGGGCGAGCACGACGAGGACGCTCCGGAAGTCCCCGAGGAGTCCGAGGCCGTGGCCGCCGAGGCCGCTCATGAAGCCGGCGCCGAGGTGGAGGCCGAGGTCCACGAGCACACCGCCGTGGGTGGCGAGGCCCCCGTTTCCGTGGAGGGCAAGCCCGAGCTGCACGCCGGGGAGCCCCGCGCCGAGGAGCCGGAGCACTGTGCCGAGGAACCCACGGTCCATGCCGAGGCACCCGCGCCCCGCGCCGAGGAGCCCGTCTCCATCGCTCCCGTCACGGCCGAGCCGGTGTCCGTGTCCGCCCCGTCCGAGCCGGTGAGTGCCGCCCCGGTGCCGGTGGCGCCGGTGGAGTCCGCGCCCTTGAGCGTGGCGGCCCAGGCGGCTCCGGCACTGGAATCCTCCGCAGCGGTGGCCACCACCGAGGGCTCCGTGGCCCTGGCGCTGCCCCCCGAGCCGTCCCTCATCGCCCCGAGCGAGCCGGGTGTCGCGGCTCCCGCGGCCCAGGCCGAGGCAGCCCCGCAGCCGCGTCCCGAGACGACCGCGGGTGAGCGCCGCGCTCCGCGTGAGAACCGTGAGGCCGCCCGCGAGGCCCGTGAAGCCCGCCGCGAGCAGAAGGATCGCGAGCGCGAGAAGGATCGGGAGAAGGACAAGGGCCGCAAGCAGCGCGAGGAGCAGCCGCGCAAGCGCGACGAGGAGAAGTCCAAGCCTCGCAAGACGGCCAAGATCGAGGAGTTGCTGAAGGTGGGCCAGGAGGTCGTGGTCCAGATCTCCAAGGATCCCATCGGCACCAAGGGCGCGCGCCTCACCTCGCACATCTCCATCCCGGGCCGCCACCTGGTGTTCATGCCCACGGTGGACCACGTGGGCATCAGCCGCCGCATCTCCAACGAGAAGGAGCGCAAGCGGCTGCGCGACATCGTCGACCGGCTGCGTCCCCCCGGGACGGGCTTCATCGTGCGCACGGTGGCGGAGAACGTGCCGCAGGAGAAGCTCGAGAGCGACATCCGCTTCCTCATCGAGGTGTGGAACCAGGTGGTGCGCCGCAACGAGAAGCGCGGTGGCCCTGGCCTGCTGCACCCGGACCTGGACCTCATCCTGCGCGCCACGCGCGACCTCTTCGCCCACGACGTGGAGAAGCTCGTCGTCGATGACCGCGAGGAGTACGAGCGCATCCTCGGCTTCGTGAACGCGCAGGATCCGGCGCTCAAGGACCGGGTGGTGCTGCACGAGTCGGACGAGCCCATCTTCGACGCCTACGGGATTGAGCACGAGCTGCAGCGCGCCACCCAGCGCAAGGTGTGGCTCAAGAGCGGCGGCTACCTCATCATCGACCAGGCCGAGGCGCTCACCGCCATCGACGTCAACTCGGGCCGCTACGTCGGCAAGAAGAGCCTCGAGGAGACGATCACCAAGATCAACGTCGAGGCGGCCAAGGAGATCGTCTACCAGCTGAGGCTGCGCAACATCGGCGGCATCATCATCTGCGACTTCATCGACATGGAGAAGCCGCAGAACCGGGACAAGGTCTTCAAGTCGCTGCAGGAGGCGCTGGGCCGGGACAAGGCCAAGACGAACGTGCTGAAGATCTCCGAGCTGGGCCTGGTGGAGATGACGCGCAAGCGCGTGCGCGAGTCCATCGGCCGCGTGCTGCACGAGGACTGCCCGTACTGCGACGGCAAGGGCTTCGTGAAGACGGCGACCACGGTGGCCTACGAGATCTTCGGGGAGATCCGCCGCGAGGCGCCGGGCTACAAGGACCCCACGCTGGTCATCAACTGCAATGCCGAGGTGGCGCGGCTGCTCCAGGGCGAGGAGCGGCAGGAGCTGCGCCACCTGATGGACCGCTACAACAAGTCCATCCAGGTGAAGGCGCAGCAGAACTACCACCGCGAGCAGTACGACATCTACGGACGCAGCGCTCAGGGCGGGGACCACAAGGTGGCCTCATCGCCGGGCTCGGGTGATGGCGAGCTGTCGATGCAGCGCCGGCCCGAGAGCGGCGGTGGCGAGCGGGGCTTCCGCTCCGAGGGAGGCGGCCGAGACCGGGACCGCGACCGCGACCGTGAGCGGGGGGGTGGCCGCGACCGCGACCGCGAGCGGGGGGGTGGCCGCGACCGCGACCGCGAGCGAGGGGGTGGCCGCGACCGTGACCGCGAGCGAGGGGGTGGCCGCGACCGTGACCGCAACCGGGGCGAGCAGCGCCGGCCCGAGCAGCGAGAGGGGCGCGGACAACAGGGTGGGCAGCAGGCACAGCAGCAGCAGGCACCTGCTGGCGAGCAGCCCACCGCGAGCGGCACGCCTCCAACGTCCTCTGGCGGTGGTGGCAACAACGAGTCCGGCGGAAATACCTGAGCCCGACCGCTCCGCTCCCTCCCAGGAGCGGAGCGGGGCGAGGGTGCTAGACCCACTCCGGGAGACCCTTCGGGTCGCGAGCACCCTCACCCCCTGGCCGAGCCTCCCTGGCATTGGCTAGCCTTGGCGCCCCCGGATGAGCTCCTTCACTCCCCTCTTCCTCCAGCGGCTGCGCGCCCGCGCGCTCGAATGGGCCAGGCGAACCTGGGCTCCGCTGGAGCGGACCCGGGCGGGCCGCTTCGCGGCGGACACGGTGCTGGCGCTGCGCAGCCTGGCGCGTGGCTTCCAGGGCGAGAACATCCGCCTGAGGGCCGCGGCGCTCACCTACATCAGCGTCTTCTCACTGGTTCCACTGCTGACGGTGGTGCTGGCCCTGTTGGGTGCCTACCACCAACAAGCGTTCCAGCAGCGCCTGCGGGAGATCATCTTCGCGGTGCTGGCCCCCGGCGTACGTGAGGAATCCGCGGCCTTCCTGGAGCGCTTCCTGAAGCCGGGCCACGCGACAGCCATCGGGAGCGCGGGCTTCCTCGGGCTGCTCTTCTCGGCGGGCTCCCTGCTACAGAACATCGACGTCTCGCTGAACGAAATCTGGGGCGTGAAGAACCATCGCCCCTGGCTCGTCCGCGCACTCATCTACGCGGGACTGCTGCTGCTGGGGCCACTGATGCTGGCCCTCTCGTTCGCAGGGACGAGCGTGGTGCACTCCTTCCTGGAGGGAACCCACTCGCCGCACTTCCTGGGCCTCTTCGAGCTGCTGTTCGGCGCTCTATCGCCCCTCACGGCGGTGGCCGGGCTCACCCTGCTCTACTACGTCACGCCCAACACCCACCTGCGCCTCCGGTCGGCACTGGCGGGAGGGCTGGTGGCGGGTGTGGCCTGGAGCGTGGCGCGGCACGTGTACACGGGAGCCGCCGCATACAGCTTCCGCAACAACCCGCTCTACGCCTCGCTGGGCGCCCTGCCCATGTTCCTCGCGTGGCTCTACGTGGACTGGCTCCTCATCCTCGTGGGAGCCCGCCTCTCCTACGCGGTGGAGCACGCCACCTTCCGGGACTCGCTCTGGGCCTTTGGCGCCCATCCGCGGGCACGGGAGTTGGTGGCTGCCCGGGTGGCCCAGGAGACCACGCTGGTCTGGTTCGACGGAGGGACGCCGCCCCTGCCTCGGGACCTGGCGCTGCGCCTCCGGGTCACCGAGTCGCTCGTCGACGAGGTGGTGGAAGACCTGGAGCGGGCGGGGTTGCTCGAACGCCACCGCCGGGGAGGCGTCCTACCGGCCCGCCCCCCCGCCGAGCTGACCCTGGCCGACCTGACGCTCGCCGTCCACGGCGTCTACAACCCCGTCGAGCCCGGCACGCACAGGAGCCCACGCGCTCCCGGTTTCGAAATCCTGGACGCCTTCTTCCGGGAGTCGGACAGGGCGGGCCTCGAGGTGCTGCGTCAGACGCGGTGGCTGGACCTCGCCATCCTCGTGCGCCCGGGGCTCGCACAGGTGCAACCAGAGCCCACCGAGGCCCCGCCTGCCTCTCCCCCGCCCCCTGTCGAGGCGGCGACAGGAAGCGGAAATCCGTAACGTTTCCAGGAGGTTGTCGGGCCTCGTGGCTTGCACGCGGGATTCGTTCTGTTATCTTTCCGGGATTCGACCACGGGCCAAGCGCCCTGTTTCCGAGGGGTTACGCGGTTTGCGGGAGCGTGCGATGCTCAAGTCCGATCTGATCAACGTCCTCGTCGGCAAGAAGGGGATGACGCAGAAACAGGCCGAGGCCACGGTCGAGACGATCTTCGAGTCCATGAAGGACGCGCTCTGTCGCGGAGAGAACATCGAGATCCGCGGGCTGGGTGCCTTCCACGTGAAGAGCTACCAGGGCTACCAGGGGCGCAACCCGAAGACGGGGCAGATCATCCCCGTGAAGCCCAAGCGGGGCCTGCTCTTCCGCACGGGCAAGGAGCTGCGCGACCGGGTCAACCGGCCAGCGCCCCAGACTCCACAGTCCGACATCTCCTTCGACCCCAAGAGCGGCAACGGCACCAACTACTAGCCTCCGCTCAGGACCCCAGGGCCACGGGTGACAGCCGTCCCAGCGGGCGAATCTGCAGGTTCATGTCCAGCTCGCCGTAGGTGAGCACCGCGACGTCCGGAAAGGCGCCCTCGCACAGCTTGCGCAGGGTGCGCCGGACGTCGGGCGCCGTGAGCAGCACCGCCTGCCCTCCCGTGGCGATGCGCTTCACCCCTTCCAGGATCTCCGCCACCCGCTCGGGAGCGGGCGCTGGCCCACGAGGCCCCGCGGAGCGCAGCGTCTCCTCGATGTCCGGATCCACCAGATAGGCGAAGAGCGGCCCGGACGGGGCGAACTTGTGGCTGAGGTAGCGGAACAAGGCCTGACGGCAGCGCTCGGCCAGGGCCGTGGCATCTCCCTCGGTGGTGGGAGCCACCAGCGCCTCGAGGATGGCCCGCATGTTCCGGATGCTCACCTGCTCCTCCACGAGCTTGCGCAGCACCTCGGTGAGGAGCGGCAGTGGGACCTTCTGGAGCGCTTCCTTCACCAACGTGGGGGCCTGGGCCTCGAGCCCGTCCAGCAGCCCCTGCACCTCCTGGATGCCCAGGAACCCCGCAGAACGAGCACGTATGACGCTCCGCAGGTGCTCGGCGATGAGTTCCCCGGAACTTCGAAGCGGAACCTGCGCCATCTCCAGGCGGGCGCGCCCCTCCGCCGACACTCGGCTGATCGGCTTGCCGGTGGCGGGGTCCACCACGGACTCCGCCTTCAGCTCCAGGAAGGCCAGCTCCTCCGGCTGCGCCAGCGCGTAGAGCGCCCCGGGCACGACCTGGCCCATCCCCGCGGGAACCTCGTCAATCAGGATGCGGTAGGTCCCCGCTGGCAGGTACGCGGCCTCGGTGCGCACGCGGATACCCGGCACGCGCACACCGAGCTCGTAGAAGACCTCGTCCCGTATCCGATTGAGCACCTGGTGCACGAACGCACCGCCCTGCTCCTGTGCCAGCGGGGTGAGATCCGGAGCGAGATCCACTGTCAGGGGAGCCACTCCCACCGGTGCCGCCACGCTCTCCGGTGGTGCACCTGGTGCCCCCTGCGCCGTCGCTCCGGCATCGGGCTTGCCCTCGGCCTGGGCCTCGGCGGCTTGCTCCTCCTTCGCGGCGGCCTTCAGGCGCTTGAGGGAATGTGCGAGTCCTCCCAAAGCCGCTCCCAGCCCGAGAAACGTCAGATGCGGCATCCCGGGCATCGCCGCGAGCGCCACGCAGAGCGCGGCCACGACCCAGAGCGCCTTGGCCTCGCCGAAGAGTTGCGAGCCGATCTCCGAACCGAGCGAATCCTCCTCCTTCTCCGAGGCCACGCGCGTGACGACGAGGCCCGCCGCCACCGCGATGCACAGCGAGGGAATCTGCGACACCAACCCGTCACCGATGGCGATGAGGGCGTAGGTGGAGGCTGCCTCGGCCAGCGTCATCCCATTCTGCAGGATGCCGATGCAGATGCCGCCCAGGAGGTTCACCGCGACGATGACCAGGCCGGCGATGACATCTCCCTTCACGAA
The DNA here is from genome assembly GCF_003044305.1 of Vitiosangium sp. GDMCC 1.1324. Classification (GTDB taxonomy): domain Bacteria; phylum Myxococcota; class Myxococcia; order Myxococcales; family Myxococcaceae; genus Archangium. The sequence continues at coordinate 24,551 of NZ_PZOX01000017.1, forward strand.
CTTCATCGCGCCATCCATGGCACCAAACATCTGGGACTCGCGCTCGAGGTCGCGCCGCCGGCGGCGCGCCTGCTTCTGATCGATGGCTCCCGCGCGCAGGTCCGCGTCGATGGACATCTGCTTGCCCGGCATCGCATCCAGGGTGAAGCGCGCGGAGACCTCGGCCACGCGCTCCGCGCCCTTGGCCACCACGAGGAACTGCACCAGCGTAAGGATCGCGAAGACGACCGCACCCACGACATAGTCGCCCCGTACCACGAACTCACCGAAGGCCTGGATGACCTCTCCCGCGTGTCCCTCCGCGAGTGCCAACCGCGTGGACGACACGTTGAGCGCGAGCCGGAAGAGCGTGGTGAACAGGAGCAACGTCGGAAAGGACGTCACCTTCAGCGCATCCCGGGCGTAGAGCGCCGCCACCAGCAAAGCCACCGCCGCCGCCAGGTTGATGGCCAATCCCAAGTCCAACAGCCAGGGCGGCAACGGGATGATGAGCGCCCCCAGCACCGCGGCCATTGCCGCGGCCAGCACCACGTCCGAGGACTCGCGAGCCCTCAAGAGAATCTTCATCAGTCTGTTCACGATGTCTGCCTCCGTGGACGGCCGTCCACGTCCTGCGACTCCTGCGCCACCCGGAGGACCGCCGCGGCGGCCTGATACAGCTCTTCGGGGATCTCCTCCCCTACGTCGTAGTGGATGAGGCTGCGAGCCAGCGGCACGTCCCGAACCACGGGAACTCCGAGCCGTTCGGCCTCGCGCCTCAGCGCGAGCGCGTCCACCTCGCGCCCCTTGGCGACGAGGTAGGGCGCCTCACACTCCTCCGTGGCGTAGCGGAGCGCGACCGCAATGTGCGTGGGGTTGACGACCACGACACTCGCTTTCTGCACTCCACGTGCCGAGCCTCCCGCAGCCAACTGGCGATGCAACGCCTTGCGCTGGCTCTTGTGGTGGGGGTCGCCCTCGCTCTCCTTGTGCTCGCGCTTCATGTCCTCGCGCGACATCATCAGGTCCTTCACGTGCCTCCGGCGCGCGAGCGCGTAGTCCCCCACGCCCAACACCACGAGAACGCACGCGAGCCGGACAGCGAGCGGCCCGAGCCGGCCCAGGATGTGCTCCAGCCCCAGCGTTCCCTCCAACCAGGCCGTGCGGAGCACATCCGGCCCGGACTCCACGGCCGCGCTCCAGACGAGCCACACCACCACCGCGGCCACGAGCAGCGCCTTTCCCAACTCGATGAGCGGCCTCACGCTGAAGAGCTTCTTCAAGCCCGCCGCCGGGTTGATACGCTCGAGTTTGGGCGTCACGTGGTCCGCGTTCAGTTCGAAGCCCACCGTGGCCACGGACACAGCAAGGGACGCCAGCAGTGCGCCACCGAGCGCGGGCCCCACCAAGAGAGCCATCACCCAACCCGCCTCCTGCAACGCACCCGTGGGCTCCTGGTGCAACATCAACCGGGCCGTCCAGTCCTTCAGCCTCGCGAAGCCCTCGGGCGCCGATGTACCGAGGCCCAGCAGCCCCCCGAGTGTCACCGCGCTGGAGGATAGCAGGCGGCTGCGCGGAATCTGTCCCTTGCGACGGGCGTCGCGCAGGCGCTTCGCCGAAGGTTGTTCCGTCTTCTCGCTCACCGCGCCACCTCACCGAGCCGAAACAGCGCGCCCTCCACCGAGAGGAAGCTCGCGAGCAGCCGCTCACAGAGGATGCCCACCGCGAGCCACAGCAAGGCGCCTCCCGCGAGGATGCGCAGCGGTGCACCCATCTCCTGGAGGTTCACCTGGGGCGCGGCGCGAGACACCATTCCCAACAGACAGTCCACCGCCATGACCGCCGCGGCGACGGGTGCCCCCACCGCGAGCCCCGTGGCCATCGCCCCCCCAGCGAGCCCCACCACGTGCATCACCGCCGCTTCCGCGGGCACATACGCGCCAAGCCGCACCCATCCGAAGCCTCGCACCAGCCCCGAGAGAACGACGGGCATGAGCCCTCCCGTCACCACCAGTCCGACGAGCAACTGATAGAGCGCATCCCCCGTGGCCGACTCGCGCGTCCCCGTTACGGGCAGGCTCGCCTCCGCCGAGGTGCCTCGGAAGAGGTCGATGAAACGCCCGCCCATCCGCGCCGCGTCGAAGGGCAGCGCCGCCACGAGCCCCACGGACGTACCGTAGGAGAGCTCCTTCATCACCAGCGCGGCCAGCTGTATCGGCGTTTCCACCGGAGCCGGGAGGGACACGCCCGCCACATGGTGCAGGAAGAGTGCGAGGCTCAGCACCAGCGCGAGCTTCACCGTCGTCGGTGCCGCCTGTCCCCCCAACAAGGGGCACAGGAAGGCCACTGGCAGCAGGCGTGCGAAGCACAATGCCACCGCCACCACGCTCGGGCTCAGAAGGTCGATCTGGGCGCGAAGGAGCTCGAGGTTCATCCACCCACCTCCGCGATGACCATCAGGACCTGATGCGCGAAGAGGGTGAGCTGACCGGCGATCCACGGGCCGGCCACCACCAGCGCCAACACCGCCGCGCACAGCTTGGGCACCACCGTGAGCGTGCTCTCCTGAAGCTGCGTGGTGGCCTGGAAGAGGCTCATCAGGAAACCCACCACCAGGCTCGCCCCGATGGGTGGCAGCGACGCGAGGACCATCAGGAGCAGCGCCTCGCGGCCAAGTGCGAGCAGGACGTCCTGGGTCATGGCATCACCGGTAGCCGAGGATCAGACCGCGTGCGAGCAGCGACCAGCCATCCACAGCGACGAAGAGGAGGATCTTGAAGGGCAGGCTCACCTGGCTCGGGGACAACGACTGCATCCCGAGCGCGAGCAGGACGTTGGCGACCACCATGTCCAGCACCAGGAACGGAAGGAAGACGAGGAAGCCGATCTGGAAGGCTTCCTTCAGCTCAGTGATGACGAAGGCCGGGATGACCACGAAGAGGTCGTCCTCGTGGACCTGGCCGGCCTCCTCCGGCGGCCGGAGCTCTCGTGCGAGGTCCACGAAGCGGGCCCGCTCCTCCGCGCTGCCATGCTTCACCAGGAAGGCTCGCAACGGCTCGGTCACCTTGCCCACGGCGCTGATGATCTGCGCACCGGAGCCGACGTCCTGGTAGACGGCCTGCCCCACGTCGTACATGCGCTCCATCGTCGGAGCCATGATGTGTCCCGTCAGCACCGCCGCGAGCCCGGTGAGGACGATGGTGGGCGGCGCCTGCTGCGTGCCCATCGCCGAGCGTGCCAGTGACAGCACCACGGCGATCTTCGAGAAGCTGGTCAGCATCAGCACCGCGAAGGGCAGCAGCGACATCACCGCCAGCAGCCCCATCATCGACAGCGGGCTCCCCGCGAAGGACATCTGCGAGAGCGACGTCTCCGCCGCCAGGGCCAGTCCGGGAACGAGGAGGCCCAGCACGAGCAGCGCACGGCTCATGACAGGGTCTCCTTGTCCTGTGTGTGCAACACCACGCGCCGCCGCGACCGGGACTTCGCTCGCACGGGCGTATGTGCCCGGTGGATCTCCGCGAAGGAGTCTCCAAAGGCCACGAGGTAACGGCTCCCATCCACCTCCACCAGCGCCAGGCCGCAGCGCTGGGACAGGCCCGTCCTGGACACCACGTGCATGCGCTCGGCGAGCGAGAAACGGGACTCGGCCCGGCCACGGCGCACGAGCCACCAGCCAAGGCCCCCCAGGGCCGAGGCCCCCAACAACCCTCGCGCCACCGAGGTCGCCGAGGCCCCTCCCAACGGGGCCAGCGCGGCCAGCCCGAGGACAAGGCCGATTGCCAGGAACATCTTGGTCCGCGGAGACGCGGAATCGAACAGGGTCTTCATGGGAGGGCTCACGGCAGCAGGGTGAGGATGCGGGCTCCCACCTCGCCCTCGATGTCCACGAGCTCCGCCCTCGCCACCACCCGATCGCCCACGCGCAGCAGAACCGGTTCGCTCGCGTTGATGCGCAACGGCAGCAACGCTCCCGGCTTGAGCCCCGCCAACTCGGAGAGCGGCAGCATCAGCCGCGTCAGCTCGATTTCCACGTCCACTGGCAGCGGGGGAGTTCCCTCGCTCCGCTCGACCACGGTCACCATGTCCGACTCCTGGAGAAGTCCGCGCTTGTGCGCGCGGTTCAGCGAAAAACCCTCGGGGGTGAAGTCACCCGTCAGCTCGAAGCCACGCAGGACCAGTCGCCCGGCACCGAACAGTTCCCGTCCACCCCAGCGCAACCCATCGAAGAGGATGACGTCCCCCTGCCCCAGCCCTCCCAACGCCTCCCGAGACAACGACGTGCACCCCATGAAGCAACGCGCCTTCAGCCGCGCCGCCAGCACTTCGGGAGCAATCTCCACTTCACGCTCCGCCGGCAGGCCCTTCAGCGCCGCCTCGAGCACCACCGAGGGAAGCAGCAGCCGCCCGCCCGCCGTCGTCTGCCCCACCGTCACGGTCAACTCCACGCTCAGGTGGCGCTGCCGGGCATCGAGGCGCGCCAGCGCCTCCGTGCGATTCATCGTCACCCCGGTCAGGCGCGGGCCGAACCGCCGCCGCAGCTCCTCCTGGTCACGCAGCGCGTACAGCGCCGACAGACCCAAGAAGGCAAAGGAGGCTTCCTCCAGGCGAGTCAGGTCCGTGATGGGACCGGGCTTCGTCCCCGCCCCCGCCAGGCGTTCCAGCGCGGCGAAGAGCACCGACGGCTCCAGCTCCAGCACCGCTGTCCCCCCCATGGCCGACAGGTCCACCAGCGCGAAGGCCGCCGTATGCGCCAACCCCGCCGCTGGCATCACCACCGCCTCCAGCAACCGAGCCTCCGCACGGACGGAACATCCCAGCTCCCGGCCGAGCGCATCGCACACCACCGAGAGTGCCTGCCGCGCAAGCCGCACCGCCTGGGGCCGTTCGTTCAGCGTCACGTGGGCTCGCGACAACCGGCGCGTGCCAAGCCGGCGCAGCCGCATCGGCTTCAACGTCGTGGACTGGGTGGTATCTCCGAGAGGACTCTGCATGGTTCGCTCCGTGCCGCGGATGAACCGTTCCTCTTCATGACCGGTGCCAACGGCCGTACTCGCGAAATCGCCGGGTTGAGAGACGGGAGCATCCGCGAACGGGATGGGGTGTCCCGGTACGTGGCCGGCGCACCCACGCGCGATGTCAGCTTCATCGCGGTGTCCGAGCTCCTTGGGTACGAGCACCTGGAAAAAGACGGTCGTTCGAATCCGCCCGTCCCCTCCATACGGGTCGGCAGTGACGTGGGCCAGCGACTGCCCCGACTGCGCGACCGGGAGCGGACCCCGCACCGAGGAAGCGCGCGAGTACGCGGCCGTCACCCAGGGGCACCACTCCTGACCAGACCACCGACAGCATGGAGCACGCTGTCGTCACATCCCCGTCATCCAGCGCTCCCTGGCCGACAGCACAGCCGGCCAGGGCTGAACGAAACGAGGTGTTTCAGCGCGTGGCTTCGCGGATGAGCCGCTCGGCCAACGCGCACACCGACGGGGTGGCCGCTGCGTCGGGCGGCTCCACCTGACGCTCCGGAAAGAGGCTCCGGTGATAGGGCGGCAGCCTCCGGAAGATCTCCCGCCTCAACACCTCTGGAGACTCCTCCATCACCGCACGCAACCGCGCCGCCGCATCCGGCCGTACCCCGAACTCCACCGCCACCCTCGCCTGTCGCCTCGCCGACGAGAGCGCGGCGAACCCGGCCAAGTGATTCTTCGCCTGCCGCGCCTCAGGTCCCCTCAAGCCGTCGAGCAGCGCCTCCGCCCGCTCTCGCGCGAAGACCAACGCCACCAGCGCGAGCCGCTCCAGGGGCAGCGAACGTGGAGGTGGGGACTTCACCGGCTCCGGGCACGGCGGCTTCGTCGTGGGGTTGAGCGCTGGCTTCCTGGGAACCCGGCCCACCACCGTCTTCTCCGGTCCCGGTGTCTTCGCACCAGGACGCTCGATGCGCGTCGCTTCCATGTCTCATGCTCCCATGGAAGCTCACGCCACCTTGCGCGCGGCCCCAGGCGTCACCACGGGTCGGGCGGGTGCCGGAGGAACAGCGGGCTTCGCTTCCGCCCTGGCGCGATAGTGCCGCAGGCGCAGCGTCATCAGGATCAACCCCACGGACAGCCCCGTGACGGCCAGCGACAACACCGCCAACAGCACTCGCAACCGTGTCAGCGGAGAAGCCCCCGGCGTCGGTGCCACCACTCGCGTGGACACCTCGTCCACCATGAGCGACACCGCCTCGGAGGAGAGCCCCTCCACGCCTCCGGCGATGAGCGAGCGCAGCAACTCCCGGGAGCCCTTGATGGTGTCCGCGTAGCCGGGCGCCACGCGCAGCATCGCCGAGGCCTTCGCCGGCGCCGGCTGCTGCCCGGGTCTCGGAGGCGGCGGCACCACCAGGTGAACTCGCGCGAGGATGACCCCCTCCACCGTCTGCAGCGTCTTCTCCAATCCCTGCTCCATCACCCTCACCCGGCAGAGCTGCTCCTCCACCGGCGTCCTCACCAGCCCGCCTCCTCCGAAGACAGCACAGCCCGCCTCCTCCGCGGGCCTCGGCAATCCCAGCTCGGCGAGGATCCGCACCGCGTCCGAGGCCTGTTCCTCCGTCACCTCGATGGCCCACGTGGGCTTCTTGCCCGTTTCGGGCACCTTGCGCGCATCGAGCCCCCGCTCGACGAGCACCGTCTGCAGCTCGTTGGCCTGGCGCTCGTCCAGGCCATGTTGGATGCGCTCCTGGCACCCAGTGGCGCACAGGAGCAGCACGAAGAGACAGCGTCTGAAGAACATGGGAACTCCCTCACACCTGGGTCTGCAGCACCTGCTTGACGCCGCCGGTCGCCTTCTCAACGACCTTGCCGGCGAGATCGAGCTCCTGACTCGACCGGTACACCTGGGCCTGAAGCGCGAGCAGCTCGTTCGGGGAGAACGACCTGCCGGACTCGGCCAGCGCCAGGATGTGATCCATCCGCTTCTGCGCCTCGCTCACGCGGTCCAACATCTGCACCGCGTGCTGAGACCGCGCGGCCTGCACCGAGTCCACCCGTCCCCTGGCCTGAACCTCCGCCGTCCCCGCCGTGGCCTTCCCCACCCCCTCCGCCTTGCACGTGCCTCGGGCCGCATCCGTCCGTTCCGCGGAGACCGGCTGCGGAGCCCCCTCCGTCGCCACCCGAGGCCCCAGATGCTTCGCTGGCCCCTTCACCCCCTCCAGTACCTTGCCGAAACCCGCCTTCCCCGAGGGCTCCAGCGCGGGCGTCGCTGCCGCCCCGCCTATCGCCCCCACCTTGTCGATGGCCATGGCGCGCCCCTATCGGATGTTGTTGATGGCCGCCTTCGCCGAGTCGTGACGGACCTTCATGATGTTGGAGATGGCGTTGTGCGCCCGGCTCTCCTTCTGCATGTCGTTCTGCAGGCTCATGTAGGCCAGGTTCATCTTCGCCCCCTCGGCCTGCATCTCCTTCTGGGCCGCGAGCAGGTCCCACTGGTCTCCCTGCCCCGTGACCCCCAGCGAGCTCCCCGCGCCGCTCGTCCCGCCGGACAGTGCCGTTGCCGATGCACCCCGCCCCGACGATGCGCCCGCCGTCGACACCACCGAGCTGACGCTCGCCACCGCCGCGCTCACGACCGGCGAGCCCGGCACCAGCGCCGCCACCACCCCCGCCCCCGTCCGCACCACCTCCTGCGCCGAGCGCGCGAACACCGCGCCGAAGTCGTTCTGCGGCGTCTGCCGCGGCACCGTCGGGGTGATGGACAGCGTGCCAATCCGATTGCCGTTCTCCATGTGAAGCCTCCTCCGCTTGGGATGCGCCGGGGCCTCTTCAGCCGGCGTGCCAACCGGCGGGCGGAGTCATCCCGGGCATCTGGACGCACCCCCACCCGGGGGAGTCTCCACACCGTGGAGCGCGCATCCACGCGCGTGGACGGTCAGGCGGAAGGCGGACGAAAAGTTGCGAGCCCCGGAAGCTGCTCCAGACTCGTAGCTCCCTGTCGCACCCCAAGGAGGTCTCCATGACGCCGTCCACCGGCTCCACCCGTCCCCAAGGGCGCTACCACCCCCGCGTGGAGGCCAATTGGATGGTCAAGGTGCACATCGGCGAGCGCACCGTGCTCGTCAAGGCGCGCGACCTGTCCATGGCCGGCCTGTTCCTGCACGGCCACCCCGCCGACACCACCCGGCAGCTCACCCTCACGCTCCCGCTGCCCGGTATCGGGGACATCACCACGACGTGCGCCATCGTCCGCCGCGAAGCGCACGGCGTGGCGCTCGAGTTCGTGGACCTGGATTGGGATCACTTCCTGCTGCTGGCGCGCTACCTCCATCCGCGCCTGCCCTGAGCCGGGCTCGACACCCAGCGGCCTCTCTCCGCTCCCTCAGGCCGCCTTGCGCAGCCGCTCCACCAGGGCCATCAGCTCCGCGCCCTTGAAGGGCTTCTGGATGTAGCCATCCGCCCCCGCCAGCGTGGCGCTCTCCATGTCCGACTTCTTCGACTTGGCCGTGAGCATGTAGACGGGCACCTTCGACGTCATCGGATCGCTCTTGAGCATCCGGCACACCGAGATGCCGTCCAGCTGCGGCAGCACCACGTCCATCAGCACGAGCTGGAAGGGGCGGCTCTTGGCCAGCTTCAGGCCCTCGATGCCATTGGCGGCACACACCACCTCCACGGCCCCGTCGCTCAACATGGAACGCACGAGCTCCCGGATGACGGGCTCGTCCTCGACCAGGAGGATGTGGAAGGGATTCTGCAGGTTGGCAGCCATGGGACTCACTCGTAGGCGAGCGCCTCCACCACGTTCAAGGCGGCGGCACGGCGCGCAGGATACAGCCCAGCCAGGATGGCGCACAGGGTGGATGCAATTCCCATGACCACCGCCAACCGGGCGGGAAAAATATAGGGGAAACTCCACCCCGTGGCCTGACCGCCTACCACGTCGGTGATGAGGATGCCCATCCAGAAGCCCGCCAGCGCCCCGATGAGCCCTCCTGACAGCCCAATGAAGGCCGCCTCTCCCATGAAGAGTCGGACGATGTGGGACCGGGCCGCGCCCACCGCTCGCAGCAGCCCAATCTCCCGCGTCCGGTCCAGCACCGCCGCCAGGAGAGTGTTCACCACCCCCAGCAGCGCCAGCAGCACCGCCACCACCTCCATGGCGTAGGAGATGGCGAAGGCATCGTCGATCAGCGCCGTGGCCTCCTGGCGAAGGTCGGCGTTGCTCATCACGTAGAGCTGGTGGCGCTCGCCCCAGCGCTCGGTGATGGTGCGGCGCAGCTCGTCCAGGCGCGAGCGGTCCGTCAGGTACAGCTCGAAGGTGTCCACCCGGTCGTCCTCGAAGTGCTGCTGGTACACCTCGCGCGCCAGGAAGACGACTCCCTGGTCCGAGGTGTAATCCACCGCCACGGCGGCCACCGTATATGTACGCGCGCCGGTGGGCGTGGACATCTCGAAGGTGCTCCCCACGTGCAGATTCCTCCGGCGTGAGAGGTTCTCCGAGATGATGACCCGCCCGGCCAGGCGCTCCTCGCGCGTGGGCAGGTGGCCCTCAAGGAGCTCGGGTCGGCCATGGCGTTCGTAGATTTCGGGAATGAGCGAAACCACGTAGGCGCGCAGGCCGAGCACGTCATGGGGCAGCACTCGCACCCGGTCCACCTGCGCCACCCCGGGCAGCGCCGCGAGCTCCTCGGCCAGCTCCGGCGCCATGGGCTGGTTGCGGCTGCCGGCGATCCGGGCCGCCGAGGTGAGGAAGAGGTCCGCCGGCACCGACTGGTCCAGCCACCGGTGCGTGGCGGCCTGGAAGGAGCCCACGAAGCCGGCCAGGCACACCGACATGGCCACGCCAATGGCGAGCGCGGACACCGGCACCGCCGTGCGCCCCGGGGCTCGAGCGAAGTTGTCCGCCGCCAGCCGGCCGCTCACGCCCAGCACCGCCTCGCCCGGGCGCTGGTAGACGCGCCACAGCACGCGCAGCACCAGCGGGGCCAGCAGCGTGGTCCCCATCAACACGAGGAAGATGGAGAGGTAGCCCCCCACCGGCAGGTTCTCCAGGGGCGAGGGCAGCCACGAGACCGGGTAGACGAGCAGCAGGCACCCCACCCCGAGCACGGTGGCCAGGCGCGAGCCCCGCACCTCCGCCCCCTGGGCCGCGTCCCGGCGCAGCGCCTCCACCGGGGGCACGCTCGACGCATGCAGCGCCGGACGCAGGGCCGCGAAGCCACTGCCCAGCACCCCGAGCGCCACGCCCAGCCCCAGCTCCAGCGGCCCCACCGTCACGTCCCGCGCGTTCACCTGGATGTAGAGGCTGGAGATGGCACGGGACACCCAGCCGATGGCGACCCGGCCGACGAGCACTCCCAGCGGCAGCCCCAGCACCGTACCCGCCCCGCCCAGCACCATCGCCTCCAGCGTGAAGAGCGCCCGGAGGCGCAGGCGCGTGGCCCCCAGCGCTCGCAGCGTTCCAATCTCCCTCCGCCGCTGCACCACGCTGATGGCGATGGTGTTGTAGACGAGGAACACCCCCACCAGCAGCGCCACTCCCGAGCCCACGTTCAGGCCCATCTGGAAGCTGCGCACCATGGTGGCCACCGAGCCGCCCCGGCGCGATGGGCGCTCCACCTCGAAGGCACCGCCCAGGGCCGCTCGCAGCCTCGCCTGCACCGCGTCCACGCCCGCCGCCGGGTCCACCGCCACGTCGATGCGGTCCAGCATGCGCTCGCGCCCGAAGGCCGCCTGCGCCGACGCCACGTCCATCACCCCCACCGAGCCGCCGAAGGCCTTCACCGGCCCCGCCTCGCGGATCAGCGCGTGCACCACGAAGTCCTGCGGCCCGCTCGCGGTGATGAGCTGGAAGCCGTCCCCCACCTTCAGCCCGTGCTCGCGAGCGAAGCGCTCCGACACCAGCATCCGGTCCGTCGAGTTGAGGAACTCCAGGTCGTCCGAGAGCGTCCCGAGGTCCCGGTCCACGCCCTCGTAGGTGCGGAAGTGGCCGTCATCCAGCAGGTCCACGCCCATCACATAGAGGCGCTCGCCCGGAGCACCCTTCACCGGCGCAATCACCGTCATCGCCCCCGAGGCATGCGCCACCCCGGGCACCGCCCGTACCCGCTCGAGCACGGACTCGTCGAAGCCCGTCTGCGCGCCCGCCACCGTGAGGTCCGCCTTCCCGGCGATGGCGTCCACCGTCGAGCGGAACGCGTCCAGCACCGAGCCGTTGATGGACAGCACCCCCACCATGGTGGCCACCCCCACGGCCACGCCGAGCACCGTGAGTGCGGTGCGCAGCGGTGCGCCCAGGATGTGCCTCAGGGAGACGAGCCGGAGCAGCGCGAGCATGACCCACGCACCTTACCCCCTCTGAAGTGCCCTGGGGGGCTCGGATGCCGGGCAGGCAGGGAGTCATTTCGCGCCCGGGCTCAGCGGGCGCTCGGCGAAGGTGGAGTCGCGCGGCTCCACCTCCGCGGTGACCGGCCCTGGGTGATGCGCCTCAGAGCGCCTCGCAGTAGCCGTAGTTGCAGGCGGGCGTGGAGGACGGACAGTCCGCCGGGCCCGCGCACGGCTTGCACGACGAGGCGCCGTTGGCCACCAGGTCGAAGTAGCAGCCGCACCGGGAGTCGGTGGAATAGGGGCTCAGCGACCCCATCTCCGAGGTCCGCTTGACGCGCATCGCGCACTTGGGCACCAGGTGCTTCTGGATGACGACATCCAGCAGCTCCTTGTCGAGCCGGGCGGCGGCGAAGCGGCTCACCAGCGCGGCGGCGGCGGCGCTGGGCAGGCCGGCCTCGGTGCGCGTATAGAAGTGGACCGGCCCCCAGATGGGGTAGTGCCCATCACGCACGTTCACCTTGTCCTTGGCGAATGGAGTGGAGTCCGGAAGGAAGCCGCACGACTGCCCGGTGGCCTGGAAGGCCAGGATGCGCAGGTTGCTGCGCTCCTCGTCCGCGATGTCCGTGGAGATGATGCCCAGGGCCTTCTCCGCCGTCTCCGTATCCAGCAGCACCTTCATGTTGCGGCGTACGCCGTCGCTGCCGCCGCGATCCACGCCCCACCACTTGTCCGCGGGCACCCCGATGGCCCGCGCCAGCATCTGCTGCGTGCCGGAGCTCGAGTTGCGGACGAAGTACAGGTTCTGGTCCGTCCACGGAGCCGCCGCCCCCTGATTGCCTCCCGTCCCGAACACCATGTACGCCGCCTCGGCGCTGATGCTGCGCTGCGAGGAGGCCGCCGGGACGACGAAGGTCATCGGCTGGATGGGGCCCTCGTAGTCGGAGATCTGCACGTTGGCGGGTATCGTGTAATCACACGTGGAGGCGAACACGTCCGACACTCCCACGTCCACCACGTTGCCTTCCTGCGCCAGGAAGCACTCCTGCGCGGAACCGTCCGCGTTGAAGAGGATGGCGTAGTTGGCCACCTTGGAGCCGCTGGCGGGAATGTCCTTGATGACCCGCTGGGACGCATCCGTGCTGAAGATGGCCTTCACGCCCGTGCACGAGCCCTGCGACTGGTAGACGATGGAATAGGGAGTCGCCTCCTTGGCGAGCAACTGCGCCACCACGCCGAGGAAGGGACGGATGGCGGAGGAACCCGCCACGTAGATGACGTTGGGGCGGGCGCACTGGACGGTAGGGGTGTTGGTCTGCGCGTGCGCCACACCACCCACGAGGGCCAGGGCGAGCACGCTCCCACAGGCCGCCCGAGCCAGGCGGCGAAAGTCGTATCTCATGCTGCAATCTCCGATGTCGGGAAGGTGAGGAAGGCGCCACGTCCGGCCTTGGCCGGAGCCAGCGGCATCACGGCTTGGGAACGAGCGGCGGCAGGGCGGCGCCATTGCACAGCCCCAGCCTCGCGCAATTGTCGAAGGGGATGCACTGGGCCGTCGTGCACTGGTTCCGGTACTGCTCCTCGGTGCTGACCTCGCCCTTGAAGCATCCCGGCGGCCCCAGCCCGGAAGGCACGCACAGCCCCTCCTTGCACACGGGATAGGAACCGAACCGGACGCAGTCCTCGTCCGTCGCGCACTGCTGGGCGTCACTGTCGACGATGAAGGAGCACCCCGAGCTCGCCAGCAGCAGCGCCGCCAGCAGCCCCCTCCCCCATCCCACGAGGGAGCCGGAGGTGTCCGTGCGGCGGGAGGATCTGTCAGGGCCTTGAAGATGCATACACATGTCTCGCGAAGAGGAAGGAGCGTGGAGAGCCCCGGAGAAACACCCGTGGGGCCACTCCGGCGCTAGAAGGAGCCAGAGACGTCGACGCCGCCGGGACCCACACCCACGCGGACCCGCTCGGGAGCGGTGGGAGCGGGCGACGGCCGCAAGAACGTCAGGTAGGCGGAAATACCGGCGGCGACCACCGTGGCGCCGGTGAGCACATCGGTGGTGAGCGCCATCGTGCGCGTCCTGCTGCTGGCCGCGTCCAGGTCACCCCGGCTCACACCAAAGGTGTCCCGCTTCTCCCGCAGCGCGTTCGACGCGTTCAAGGTGAGCAGCGCGGAGACCCCCGAGGCCACCGCCAGCCCACCGGTCGCGGCCCACGGCACCCAGGAGGCGCCCCGCGGAGCATCCGAGCCGGCCACCTCGGCCGTAGCGCCCGAGCCACGCGTCTGGGGAGGCGGCGGCATGGGCGGCAGGGAGGAAGCGGCGGGAGAAGGCGCGGCCGCGACGGGCGCGGAGGTGGACACCAGCTCCAGCGAGACCTCGATGGAGTCCCGTCCCGCCACGTTCACCACCCGGCTCACCGGCACGTGTCCCGTCAACGAGACCGACACCTTGCGCCGCCCCGCGTTCACCAGGAGCGGCTCGCGCAGGGGTGCGGTCCCCACCGGCACGTCGTCCACCGAGATCTCCGCCCCCGGCTTGTTGACGGTGATGCGCACACGGGCCACCCGTACCTCGAGCCGGTCGATCTCCCGCTGCACCTCCTCGCGGCGCGGACCCGACAGCTCCGCCTCGCCCTCCTGGAGATACTGCTGGAAGCTGCCGAGCGCGTTCGCGTAGTCCTGCAGCTGGTACTGCACCTGGGCGATGTTGAAGAGGAGCCTGTAGCTCGGCGCGAGCTCGTAGGCACGCTGGAACTCCACCAGCGCGGCCTGGAAGTCATTCTCATCGTACAGCTCACGCCCTCGCTGATAGCGGCTCTGGGCTTCCTCGAGGGTCGCCTTGGTGGGGGTCTTTCGCCCCGCGGCACCAGCGCTCCCGGCCCACAGCCCCACCACGAGCGCGAGCATGACCGACCTGGACAAAAACATCGTCATTCCTTCCATGGGTTTGCCGAATCCAGCTTGCGCCTGCTCGAGTTCCACGGATCGTCCGCATCGAGGTTGCGCTTCTTCTCGTCCCAAGGGCTGTCCGCGTCGAGGCTGCGCTTCCCCTTGGTACCGCTGGCCGCGGGCTTCGCGGGCAGCTCGGTGAATCCATCGGCGGAGGCCGCTGCCGCGGGAGCCTGGGCCGGTGCGGCGGCAGTGGCAGCGGCGGCACGGCTTTTCGAGGGGCGCGTCCGGCGGAGGTCCGCGCCTCGCCGCTGGAGGCTGAGCTCCAGCATCATGTCCTTCTCGAAGCGCAGCTCCTTCACCAGCGGCTCGAAGCCCGCGGCGCTGATGCGCAGCTCATGCTGCTGGTCATCCTTGGTGAACCTGCCCGCGAACGGATTGCCCGTCAGTGGCCTGCCATCCAGCTCCACGCGCGCCCCACTCGGAACCACCCGGAGCGAGAACTCGATCTCCTCCGGCACCACCTCACGCTCCTCGGGCTGAGGGGCCGGCTGCTCGGGCCGTGCGGCGGCCACTGGTGGCGGCACGGGCACGGGCGCGGGCGGAGCGGCGGCAGGCGCCGGAACGGCGGCCACCACCGGAGCCATCGAGGAGGGGGCCGTGGACGGAGGAGGAGGAGCCGCTCCCCGCCCGGACAGGGCCACCACGCCCACGCCCCCGGCCACCAGCAGGGCCGCGGCCACCACCGCGGGCACGACCCATCGGCGCCCCGAGGCAGTCCGCGCCGGACCCTGGGAGGGCGCATCCATCACCTGGGAGATCGGCAGCAGCTCGGCCTGCGTCGCCTCGGAGGGAGGCGGAGGCGGGGGCACCGTCGGCACGGGCCGGGAAGTCGGGCTCACGGACAGCCGCCGCGCACCGCTGCCGGGAGCCGACCCACCGGGTGACGGCTGAACTCCGGAGGTGGGAGAGAGCTGCGCGACGAGCTCCGCCAGATGGATGGGGCCGACCGTCTGGCCGCACCCCAGCAGGTATGACTCCAGGTCCGCCTGCAACTCCCGGCAGCTCGAGTACCGGACCTCGCGATCCTTCGCCAGCGCCCGCTCCACGATGCGTTGCAGGGGCTCGGGGACCTCGGGCCGGCGCGCGGACAGCGGAGTGATGGGCTCATGGAGGATCGCGTTGATCAACGCGACCTCGCTGCTGGCCTCGAAGGGCTTGCGCCCCGCCACCAGCTCGTAGAGCACCACCCCCAGCGCGTAGATGTCGATCCGCAGGTCCGGCGGCTCGTTGCGGAGCTGCTCCGGCGCCATATAGGGGACCTTCCCCTTGAGCGTGCCGACCCGCGTCTGGTGCACCTGGTTGGTGGCCTTGGCGATGCCGAAGTCCACGACCTTCACCGCGCCCGTACGCGCCAGGAGGATGTTGTCGGGGCTGACGTCCCGGTGGATGAGCTGCAGACACTCACCGGTGGAGGGCTCGACGAACTCATGGGCGTAGGCCAGCCCCTCGCACACCGCGGAGACCAGCCGCGCGCACAGGGGCAACGGCAGCGGCCTGCCCATCGCGTGCGTCCGCCTCATCACCGCACGCAGGTTCGGGCCGTCGATGTACTCCATGGCCAGGAAGTACGTGCCTTCCGCCTCACCGAAATCGAAGATCTGCACGATGTTCGGATGGTTGAGCTGGGCGGCGAGCGTGGCCTCCGAGAGGAACATCTCGACGAACTGCGGCTCGTCCGCCAGGTGCGGAAGGATGCACTTGACCACCAGGGTCTTCTGGAATCCCTTCGGGCCCGCGACACGAGCCCGATACACCTTGGCCATTCCGCCGTGACCCAGCTCGCCGAGCAGCTCGTACCGGCCCAGTTGCTGATTGTTCATGATCATGTCACGAGGGCCGGGCATCCGTTGCCTCGTCGTTAAATGGGGCTTTGGGATATCTCTTTCCGCACAGCCTGTCGAGACAACCACCGTCGCGATGAAAGAGTTTTCCCCCGCTCCCGCAACCCTTTACACATTCGTGACATTCCAGCGAAACGGGGCCTCCGCCCGGCATTTCATAATTTGCAGATTCTTTACATACGCCCGATGGAATTTCTGTTCTCGAAGGCCCCCGCCGCGCCCGGGGCCCATGACTAACCTTGAAGGGTCATGAGCAAGGCCCTCTCGCCCGCCCTCGACACCTTCGTCCGGCTGCGCGCCTCGTTCTTCGAGCGCTACCTCCAGAGCCAGCCCGAGGAGGCCACCACCCTCGGGCTCCATGACCTGGACGACCGGCTCAAGGATCTCTCTCCGTCCGCGCTGGGCGACGAGTACGCCCTGCACCGCGACACCCTCGCGCAGCTCGAGCAACTCCCGCCCGAGGAGCTTCCCCCCGAGGCCCAGCTCGACCGGCTGGCCATGCTCGGCATCACCCGCTTCCACGTCCATTCCCACGAGGAGCTGCGCGGCCACCGGCGCAACGTGGAGCTATCGACCTATCCGCACACCATGCTGCAGTACCAGATAGGCCAGGCAGAGACGGCCGAGGACTGGTCCGCCATCGCCAGCCGCGCCGCGCGCATTCCCACCTTCCTCCAGCAGCAGGAGCAGCTCCTCGCCGAGGGACTCGCCACGGGCGAGGTGCCGGACCGGCACGTCGTCCAGGACTTCGCCGAGGACCAGCTCCCCGCCATCGTCCGCTACTTCGAACACCTCCCCGCCCTGCCCGAGGCCCATCAGGTGGAACTCTCCAGCGCCGGGACCCGGGCGCTCCAGCACGCCGCACGGGACGCCCGCGAGGCCTTCGCTGCCCACCACCGGTTCCTGCGCGAGCGCGTGCAGCCCCGCGCCCACCCCGGCGTGGTGCTCGGCGAGGACGAATACCGGTGGCGGCTGCGGCACCTGTTCGGCATCACCGACTCCCCCGACGCGCTGGTGCGCCAGGCCGAGCACGTGCTGGCCCGCGCCCAGGGCGACATCGTCCTGCTCGGGAGCAGACTCGGCACCCCGCTCGCCAACCTGGCGGAGGCCCGCGCCCTGCTCTCGCGGCTCGAGTCGGAGCACCCCGCCCAGGACGAGGACATCATCCCCCTCTACCGCGGGCTCATCGAGCGCGCCGAGGCCTTCGTCCACGAACGGGAGCTGTTCAACGTCCCCGAGGGCTACCGCCTGGGCCTCAAGGCCCTTCCCCCGGGCATGGTGGACGTGCGGGGCACCAACTGGCCCGCCCCGCTGCTGGACCCGCGCAAGCCCGGCTGGTTCGTACTGGCCCCCATGGCGGCCGCGCACCCCACCGTCTGGGCCGCGCTGCTCGCCGTGCACGAGGGCATCCCCGGCCATTTCCTGCAGAGCATCGCCTGGCAACGGGCCTTCTCCCGCCACCCCGCTCCCGTGCGCTTCCTGCTGGTGACGGACCACGTGGCCATGGCGCGCGGCCACTTCGGCCCCATGCTCAACATCGAGGGCTACGCCACCTACGCCGAGGAGCGCATGCGGCGCGCGGGATTCTACTCCGACCCCGAGGCCCTCACGGCCCTGGTGGCCCGGGCCCTGCGCGCCGTCCGCGTGGTGGTGGACATCGGCCTTCACACCCGGCGCATGGATGATGAGACGGCCGTGCACTACCTCGTGCACTCCGCCTGCATGCCGGAGCCCAACGCGCGGCGGGAGATCCTCCGCTACAAGCGCATCCCCATGCAGGCCATCACCTACCTGCTCGGCGCGCTCGAGTTCGAGCGGCTGGAAGAGGACTGCCGGCGCGAGCGCGGCGACCGCTTCGACGAGGCCCGCTTCCACGACGAGCTCTTCTCGTTCGGCCCGGTGCCTCCCGCGCTCCTGCGGCGCTTCATGCTGGGCGCCCCGTGACGCCGGCGAGCCAGCCCACGAAGCGGGTGTCTCCGCCTCTCTTGCCCCGCACGAAGTGCAGCCCCCGCTTGAAGAAGGCGTAGACGCGGAAGAAGGCCTCGAGGCCTGCCCGGTCCATCGGGCTCAGGGGCCGGGTGCTGCAGATGACCTTGGGATCCGCGCAGCCCGCATCCAGGAAGCCAATCACCCCCACCACCGGCACCCGCAGGCGATCGCCCCGGCGCAGGCGCGGGCCGAGCACCACCACGTCCAGCGGATCCCCATCCCCCGAGCCCAGCCCGGGGATGCAGCCGTAGTTGTAGGGACACGGCAGCGGGGAGATGAAGTCCACGCCCCCATCCGCGCGCCGCTTCACCAGGGACCAGCGGGGAGACTCGACCAGCACTTCGGGCTCGCTCGGAAGCTCCGGCGGAAGGGAGAACTCGGGCACGCCGGCTGTGTAGCACGAAGTGTCCCCCTGCCCGTCCAGCAACCAGGGAAGCAGGCATGCACCGCGCTCCGTCCTCAAAGGGACGCTCCCGCTGGGAAGTGCTCCACACAAATCCAGCGCCTCTGTGTACCCGGCCACGTCCGTCCCCATGGAAATTTCCCTCTCCCCTGGTCCCGGCCCTGGCCCCTCCCCACCTCCCTCCCCAGGCGGACAAGGAGGGCGACGATGCGGCGGTGGGCACATCTCGGGCTATTGGCCCTGGTGGCATGTTCGAACGGGAAGGAGGTCACGGGGCAGGAGAACGATGCCTGCGAGGGAGTCGAAGCAGGAGCCCTCCCTCCCAAGGTCCAGGTCTCGGATGGCCGGGAAGCCGTGCTCGTGCGCTACCGCTCCGGCACCCGGGTGAGCGCGGCCTCCATGGTGCAGCGCATGGGCGGACAGGTGACGGCCCAGTACCGCTTCGTCCCTGCCGTGGCCGCGCGGGTGACGCCCGAGGAACGTGCCCGGCTCGCTGCGCACCCGGACGTGGAGAGCATCGAACCGGACCTGGAGGTGCATGCGCTCGGCCTGCCCGTGATGGCCGGCTCCGTGGATGAGTACACCGACGCGCTGCGGCTCGTGCAGGCCCCGAAGGTGTGGGACGCCAACGAGGACGGAGTGATCGATCCGGGAGCCCCCATCGGCGCGGGCATCAAGGTGTGCATCATCGACAGCGGCATCGACCGGCGGCACCCCGAGCTGCTCATTCCCTACGCGGCCGGCCACGACTTCGTGGATGACGACGACGATCCGAGCGACGAGACGAATGGCGTGAGGGGCATCGGGCATGGCACCCACGTGGCGGGCATCATCGCGGCACAGCTCGCCTCGGGAGGCACCACCTGGCCGACCATGAGCCGGGGCGGAATGGTGGGCGTGGCCCCCGGCGTGGAGCTGTTGATCGCCCGGGTGCTCAACGTGCACGAGAGCGCCAGCATCAGCACCGTGCTCTCGGGGCTCGAGTGGTGCAGGGCGCAGGGGGCACACATCGCCTCGCTGTCACTCGGGTCCTCGCTGGACATGGGACGCACGGCGCACGATGCCTTCAAGGCCGCGAGCGACGCGGGGATGCTCATCGTCGCGGCCTCGGGCAACGACAGCGCGGCGCGCCTGAGCTACCCGGCGGCCTATTATGAGTACGTGCTGGCGGTGGGGGCCGTGGACATGCAGGAGCAGGTGGCCGACTTCTCCAATGGGGGCACCGGACTGAGCCTGGTGGCGCCCGGAGTGGACGTGCTCTCCTCCATCAGCGTGCAGGGAGCCACGGATCCGCGGCTCGACGTGGAGGGGCAGCAGTACACCGCCCGGTCGATCCTCTTCTCCCCCGTGGGTGAATACACGGGCGAGCTGATCGACTGCGGCCAGGGCGGAATCGGCGCGTGCAAGGGCGGCACCTGCGATGGCTTCGTGGCCTACGTGCGGTTGTCCCAGGGCGCATCGCTCACGCTCGTCGAGCAGAACGTGATGAAGCAGGGCGCGAAGGCCATCGTCTTCGGCATCGACAGCTCGGAGAACGAGTCCTGGTACATGAGCCTGGATGGACCGGGACGCAAGTGGGTGCCCTCGCTGGCGGTGGGCCGGGAGTCGCGGGCGGCGGTGCTCAAGAACGTGGGCAAGCGGGTGCACGTGAACCTGCGGGGAGTGGACTACGCCTGGTTCCCGGGCACCTCGATGGCCACCCCTCACGTGACGGGCGCGGCGGCGCTCGTGTGGAGCGCGCGTCCCTCGCTCACGGCCTCCGAGGTGCGCACCCTGTTGGAGAGCACCGCGAAGAAACTGGGCACGGGGGACGGTGACTCCCGATACGGCCACGGCCTGGTGCAGGCGAAGGCGGCGCTCGACGCGCTCCAGCAGATGCCGTGACGAAGCCGCTCAGTCCGTGGCCCGGGAGGGCTTCGTCCATGGGGCACCGAGAAGCTCCCGGTATGAGGGAGGCATCTCCCCATTGACGTCGCGGAGCGAATAGCGCCGCGCGAGCTCCGCGCCAATCAGCGTCCGGCCCGACAGGGACATCCGCTCCGGGTCCTGGAAGAGCGCGTCGATGAGCAACCCGGTGAAGAGGGGCGACTCGGGACGGAGCTCCGGAGGGAAGAGCTCCGGCTGGTGCTGCTTGAGCACCGAATAGCGCTCCGTCGCGATGAGCCCGGGCCAGAGCGACACCGCGGCGACATCATGCGGCCTCAGCTCGACGGCCATGTCCGCCGCCATCTTGTCGAGTCCCGCCTTTCCCGCTCCGTAGGCGGGGCCGTAGAGATAGTTGATGGAGCCGTAGGCCGAGATGTGGACGATGAGCCCCCTGCGGTGGCGGACCATGAGTGGCGCCGCGAAGTAGCTGGCCACGTAGTGGGACCGCAGGCCGACGTCCAGGATGTCCAGGACACCGAGCGGCTTCTCCCAGAAGGGCGCGGAGGTGAACAGCGCCTCGGGCAGGGCCGTGGCGTTGTTGACCAGGATGTCCAGCCGGCCGCTGTCCCGCGCCACCTGTTCGAACAGGGCCTTCACCTGCGCATCGTCGGCATGGTCGCAGGCGACCGCGATGCCCCGGCCACCGGCGGCAGTCACCGCCTCCGCCGTCTCGTGGATGGTGCCCGGGAGAGGGGCCTTGCCGGCCTCGCGTGTCCGGCCGGTGACGTACACGGTGGCGCCCTTCGAGCCCAGCGCGACCGCGACGCCCTTGCCAATCCCGCGACTGCCCCCCGTCACGACAGCGACGAGCGAGTCCGTTCCCGAATGTATCGAGCGTGCATGCATGGCGCCGGTGTCTCGCAAGCGCCTGCGACTGTGAAGTAGGCACGATAAAGTAACCACATGCCCGCGGTGTTCAAGAACCTGACGCCCCCGGATCAGGAGTGTCCCGTCAACCTCCTGCTCGCGCTCCTGGGCGGTCCCTGGACGATGTTCATCCTCTGGACCCTGCTCGACTCGGGCCCGTGCCGGTTTGGCGAGCTGAAGCGGCGCATCACCGGCATCTCCTCGCGGGTGCTTACGGAACGGCTGCGGATGCTCGAAGCGGAGGGGTTCGTCTTCCGGCACGCCGAGGAGACGGTTCCGCCCGAAGTGACGTATGGCCCGACGGAGCGCCTGCAACGGCTGCGCTCCGCCCTGGGTGCCCTCCGCGAGGTCGCGCTCGAGTGGCATGCGGAATCGGACCGGGCGCGGAGGATGGCCTCGGGCCGCGCGGCGAAGTGACCAGGCCGTTGAGGTAGTCTCGCGGCCACCCATGCCCGCCGAGTCCACCGTCCTGCGCTACATGACGCGCTTCCGCTGCATCGCCGAGCGCTGTGAAGACACCTGCTGCTCGGGGCTGAAGGTGCCGGTGAGCGAGTCACACTGGCACCGGATGCGAGCGGCGGTGGTGGGCAGCCCGGAAGAGTCCGAGCACCTGCGCCAGTGCGTGACTCTGAATCCCGGTGGTGCCTCCTCGGAGCACGCCTTCGTCCAGATGCGCCCGGACGGGCTGTGCCCCTTCCTGGACACGGAGCGGCTCTGCTCACTCCAGCGCCGTCACGGCGATGCCGTGCTGCCGGACATCTGCGCCACCTTCCCACGCGTCGTCACACGGAGGGGCGAGCAACTGGAGGTCTCGGGGACGCTGGCCTGTCCGGAGGTGGCGCGCCTGTGCCTGCTGGAGGAGGACGCGGTGGAGCCGGTGCCACTGGCCACCCCGTCACCGCATGTCTCCCGTCCGGAGACCGCAAGGCACATCCCCGAGGACCCGGAGGACGCCGACACCTTCCACGCGGAAACGGTGCGCACGGCCATGCTGCGACTGCTGCACCGACGCGAATATCCGCTCGGCTCGCGGCTCGCCATGCTCGGGCAACTGGCGTACGGACTGGACGGCTTCTCTCCGCAGGAGACCGGCTCCCCATTGAGCGAGGTGCTCCAGCGCTTCGAGGCCCCGGACATCCTGGACGCGATACACCGGGACTTCGCCGAGCTCGCGCTCCCAGGAGGCCCCTGCGTGGGCCTGTTCACCTCGGTGCTGAAGGCGCGGATGGCGGCGAACCGGGGCGAGCGATTCACCACCTGGGCCCGAGGCATGCTGCAATCCCTCCAGCTCGAGGAAGGTGGCGACAGCGCGCTGGGAGCGGCCTGGCAGACCTACGCGGAGCGATGGCACCACCTGGAAACCCAGCACGGTGAGCGGGTGCACCGCTACTTCCACAACTACGCCGTGCATCAGCTCTGGCGCAGCCCCTTCAGCGACTCGCCGAGCCTGCTCGCCTACGTGTTCCGACTGGCGTTCCGGGTGGCGCTGCTCCGCCTGACACTCGCGGGCCATCCCCGGGTTGAGGAACTCTGCCGAGAGCCATCCCCCACCCACGAGGCCCGGGAGCAATTGGACCGGGCGGCGGTGGAGACCTTCCAGCTCGTGGCGAAGCACGTGGAGCAGGCGCCGGACTTCCTCTCGCTCGCCGAGGGCCTCGTTGGCACGGGACGCGGCGAGGAGACGCTGGGCAAGGTGCTCGTCTTCGCGACGTTCTGACCCGGGAGAAGAGTCCGGAGGTCAGCGCGGGACGAGCTCGATGGAGAGCGCTGCACCCGGCGGGCGATGGCTCCACTCCTGGAAGGACGCACGGAACTCATCCACCGTCCGAGCGAGCGCGCTGCCGGGACGTATCGATAGCGCGTCACCGCCGTCAGGACCTCGCGTGGAGAGCCCGATGACGAAGGGGCCTCCGGTCTCCGCGCTCGGGAAGGGCCGGGCGAAGAGCCTGCGATCGGCCTCCATCCGGTACACCAACGCCGTGAGATGCCCGAGCACCCAGCCCGAGGCCGCCTCATGCGCCTCGGGCGAGGACGCCTCGACGGAGACCACCAGCCGCACGGGCAGCTCGCTCTCGAGGTCCGCCGGCTCGAAGAGCGAATCCCAGGCCGCCACGGTTCCCTCGGCACGCGCCCGCCGCACCACCTCACGGGCTCGGGAGAGCTCGTCGCGCATCACCTGGAGCGTCGAGCGAGACACGTTGCGAGCGGAGTTGCGCAGCGGCAGCGTAGGCGCCACCACCGGCATGAGATCCCTCCGATTGCCGAGCTGGTAGTTCGCGGTGTCAGCGGTCAACGTCACGGGCTTGGGCCACGGCCAGGCGGCGAACGTCTCGAAGAAGTGCGCGAGCAGCCCGCCATCCGAGCTCATGGCCTCGCGGGGTGCGCGAGTGCACGCCCAGGCCACCATCACCGCCCACGACAACCCGCCCAGGTAGCCCTGCGCGTGTGAATACACGCCACGAGCCTTCGCCCAGGCACGTACGGCGCGCAACACCGTGCGGAAGCGCTCGGGACCGGCGCCCTCCCGTTCCACGCAGTCGAGCAGCGCCCTCGTGTCGGTCCAGCCGTTGAGGGCGCGAAAGCTAGGGACATCCAACTGCTCGCCATACCGGGCCAGCAGCTCCGCCGGTGGGGAGGGCTCCACCCCTTCGGGCCGGCGCGCGTACGACACATCGAACGAAACGCCGTCGAGCGACAGCTTCACCATGGGAAGGGCGGCATCGGCCACAAAGCGCGCACTCGCACTCCCCTCCTGCTCGGCCAGAAGCCGGGTGAGCGCATGCGCGAAGTCCTCGCGAGACAAGCTCGCGGGTCCGACCGCCACCGCGTCCACATCGCTCCTCGCGCTGTCCGTGCCGAGCAGGTACGAGCCATACGGATGAAGCTCCGCGCCGAGCCGGGCACACAGGGATTCGAGCTTGCCCACCACGGTCTGGCGCACCTGCCGCGTCTCATCGGACTGACACTCGCCACGAGCCGACAGCACGTCCCGGAGCGCGTCCTTCTTCTCCGGAATGGAGCGGCGAGGATCTCCGCCGAGCGGCACGCGTCGGCGTACCTCGAAGGGGCCATCGCCTCGCTTGCTGGTGAGGCATACGTCACGCACTTCGAAGCGGAGCGGGCGCCAATCCCGCTCCCATCCGGCCAGGGTGCGCCGGGTGTTGGCGGCCGCCGCACGCGGGAGCTGCCCGACGGTCAGGTGCGGTCTGAAGTCGTGCACGGTCTCGCCGTCCCGCACCTCGCCCCGAGGGAACACCGCCTCGAGCGCGGCGTGCAGCGCCTTCAGCGCACCATGCGGGCGATCCTCCGGACGAAGCCAGGCCGTCACGCTGGAGCTCTGCTCGAAGTACCCGAAGCCCGACAGTGTCACCTCGAAGGGCTCGATGTCCCGGACGGCTTCCGCGATGAGCGCCTCCGCCTCGCCGAAGTGCGCCTCTGGCACGAAGGGGAAGAGCAGCGTCATGTGCGGCATCCAGCGCTCGTACTTCGAGTCGTGCACCGCACGCAGGGCTTGGATGGGAGCCCAGAGCTCCTCGGGAGGAATGAGCACCAGGACCGATTGGCGGACGAGCGGGGCGGTGTACACCCGGGGCGCGGCCCTGGTGGGCACAGGCGCCGGAGCAGGACGAGCCTCGGCGCCCCGGCGCAGCACACAGCTCAGCCCGAAGTGGTCCGAGGCGAAGAGCGCATCCCCTCCGGGAGCAGGAGGACCCGAGAGAGGCGCCTCGGCGAAGAGGCCCACCTGGTGAGGAACGAGCCGGCCCGACGTCGAGCGGACGAGAACCCGGTCGAGCCGCTGGCGCCGGCCCGAGGTGGTCGTGAGCGCGGCGAGCGCATTGCGCTCCGGGTCATACGTATACCCCGCGTCACCGGGCCTCAGCGCGGCCCAGGCATCGATGAAGCCGGCCCGCTCGAAGTGCTGGAGCTCGGGGGCGTCGTCGCCGAAGTTGAAGTCACCCACCAGCGCGACATCGGGCGACTCACGCCCTTCTCCGAGTGACCGTGCCCAGTCGATGAGGGCCTGAACCTGGAAGGCCCGCGCCCCGCCACCCGAGGGATCGCGGTTGCTCGTCAGGTGGAGTGTGGCCACCCACAGCGCGCCGCCTGGAAGCGCGAGCTCGCCCGCGATGATGCGCTTGTCACGTGAGAAGACGCACTGGCTCAGCGAGGCGAACGGAAAACGGGAGAGGAGGACCTGACCATAGGGCGTAACGGTGGAGGCTGCCGGTCCCTCCGAGACGAAGAAGTGCTCACGTACCCACCGCGTCTCGAGCAATGCGCGGAGGAAGGGCTCGGTGACTTCCTGCAGGGCGATGATGTCGGCATCGACCGAGCGCAGCAGGGAGATCGTCGCAGCGGTCCGCCGCCGGGTGTCGAGCAACTCCGGGTCGTACAGGTCGAACAGGACGTTGAACGTAGCGACCGTGAGCTCCGCGGGAGAAGGGAGCGCCTCCGTATCGCTGGCCGGCTGTGCCACCTCGACCCAGTCCCTGGCCCGCGCGTCGTAGCGGTAGAGAGGCAGGGGGGTGAACCGAGGAGCGGTCTCGGTTGGGGGAGGAGGTGGCGGCGGAGGCGGCTGCGCGGGCGCCTCCGAGGATTCGACCGCGAGCGTGGACGTCAGATCGATCCGCTCACGACGGTCCCACACCACCTGATGGCCGCGCCGGAAGTACCAGACGCGGTGCCAGGGAATCTCCCCGTCGGGGACGAACGCAGAGAAGGGAACCTCCTCCATGCGCTCGCCACGTGCGTCATAGCCGATGACGAACTCGTGCGCGTCGAGCCGTGGGTCCCAGCGGATGCGGTGGTAGACCTCACGGCTGGTCTGGAATCTGTCCTGAGACATGGGAGTGGCCCTCGCGAAACGGATTGAAGCCTCGGAGGACCCTCGATGTCAGGGCCGGGAGAGACCGAGCGCACGCGGGGGAGTCCTCGCGCGACGAGCCAGACGCCATGCCCGCACCGGGACTGACAACCGGCTCAGGCCGCCTGCCCCTTGAACAGCCGTCGCAGGTTGCGATGCCTCCAGTGGAAGCTCATCCGGAAGATGACGAGTTGCAGGGCCCCGAGCGGGCGCAGCCTCGGGATGAACCGGACCGAGTCCGTGAGCCGGCACCCCGTCGCGGTGGGAATGACGATCCGCTCGTGCACCCACTGCTTCTGCGTGAACATCACTGAGGACTCGAGGAAGCGGCGGCCGGGCTCGAACTCGACGAGGGTGAGGTCATCGTAGTCGATGGGCAGCAGCCCGAAGAGCAGGATCCAGCTCCGGAACAACCGCTGGCCCAGTGGAGGTGGCGAGGGCAGCCGTCCGTCCGGCCCGGGCCACGTCATGCGCGCCAGCGGGAAGAACTCCCGATTGACGCCCGGCATGTGGGTCGCATGGGACCAGACCTCTTCGGGTGACGCTCGAAGGTCGGAGGAGAAAGAGAAGCTGTACTCCCGCATCGGCCCTGGCATGTGCTCGCTCACGCGGCCTGCTCTTGCACCCGCTCGTCGCCGACGATGCGCCCGTCCGCCAGGCGCACGATGCGGTCTCCCACCGCCGCGGCCTTCGAATCGTGCGTCACCATCACCACCGTCAGCCCGTGCTGCCGCGTCGCATCGCGCAGCATCCGCAGCACCTCGGCGCCCGTGCGCGAGTCCAGGTTTCCCGTGGGCTCGTCCGCCAGCAGCACCGCCGGCTCCATCAACAGCGCCCGAGCCACCGCCACACGCTGCATCTCTCCACCGCTCAGCTCGTCCGGCCGATGGTGCGCCCGGCCCCCCAACCCCACCGACTCCAGCAGCACCTCGGCCCGCCGCCGCAGCTCCGCCTGCGCCCGGCCCGACAGCAGGCCCGGCAGCATCACGTTCTCCAGCGCCGTCAGCGTGGGCATCAGGTTGAAGAACTGGAACACGAAGCCCAGCCGCTCGCGCCGGAAGGCGGACAGGTCGTCATCCTTCATCCGCGACAGCTCACGTCCATCAATCCGCAGCGACCCCGAGCCCGGCACATCCAGCGCGCCCAGCAGGTTCAGCAGCGTGCTCTTCCCCGAGCCCGACGGCCCCATCACCGAGAGGAACTCCCCCTTCGGCACCGTCAGAGACACGCCCGCCAGCGCCCGCACCTCCGAGCGCCCACGCCGGTACACCTTCACGACCTCGGCGGCTTCGATCATATCTCCGCGATGCCCTCGCGCTCGGCCCAGCCCTCCAGACCATTGGGCAGGCGGATGCGCACGTAGCGCCCCGTCTCCTCCATGACCCGCACCTTCAGGCCGGGGTGCACCTCGAAGGACACCTTGGCCTCCTCCTTGGGGAACTCGCGGGCGCGCAGCGTTGGCGCGATGACCACCGCCTCGTGCAACGTCTCGTGCACCCAGACGTGTGCGGCCAGCAGCGCGCCGGACGGCAACGACGCGACCAGCAGCACGCCCGCCACCACCGCCGCCCAGGTGCGCCGGCCCGGGCGCAGCACGCGGAAGAGAAGCAGGAAGGCGAACGCCGCCCCCCAGGTGCCCAGGAAGAGCCACGACACCAGGTTGCCGCTCGTGGCCGCCACCACGCGATGCAGGAAGGGCTCCTCGGGCGCGTTGCCCACCACCTTGTCGAGCTGCTGTGCCTTGGCGAGCGCGAAGTTCGCCTCCAGGTCCGGGCCTTCACCCCCGGCCCGACGCGAGCGCTCGAAAGCGAGCACCGCGTGCCCCAGGTCTCCCTGTGCCAGGTAGGTGGTGCCCAGGTTGTAGTGGATGTCGGGGCCACCGAAGCCGTGCGAGAGCAGCTTCTCGTAGCCGTCGCGCGCCGCGGGGTAGTCCTGCTTGAGGAAGGCCTCGTTGGCCTGCTGGAAGAGGGTCTGGGCCTCCTCGGGCGAGTAGTAGCCCTGCCCCAGCAGCGTGGCCACGAGGATGGCGGTGATGGCGCTCACTTGTCCCAACCCTCCATGACGGCCGCGGCGTCATCCAGGATGCGCTCGCGGGCGGCCGGCTCGGCACCCGGGGCGAAGCGGCCGGCGTCACACGCTTCCAGCACGAAGCGCACGCGCTGGCGCCGCTCCGCGTCCACTCCGGCCTCGGCCAGCTTCGCGTCCAGCGCGTCGCGGGTGAGTCCTCCCACCGGCGCGTGCAGCCGGGCCTCCAGGAAGTTCAACACGGCCTTCTCCACCTCGCCGTAGAAGGCGCTGGAGCTGCCCGCGCGCAGCTTCTCCGCCTCGGCCAGCCGCTTGCGCGCCGCCTTGGCCCGCTGCCGGTTGCGGCTTCCCTCGTCCTGACCCGACAGCCGTCCGCGCACCAGCCCCACCAGGCCCAGCGCCAGCACCAACCCCACGGGCGTCAGCACCGCCGGCACGAAGAAGGGCCGCTGCCACACGGCCGCCACGGGCTCCTCGAAGCGGGCCTGGTAGCGCAGGGGGCGCAGGCCGCTCGCGGTGAGGACGTTCTTCTGCTCGGACGCGGCGTCCGCCACGTGCGAGGGCGAGGCCACTGGCCCGGCGGAGGAAGCCACCCCACCCGCTCCGGGCTCCACGACAATCTCCACTGGGTCGGTGCGGGACACCGCGTGGCGGCCCGTCTTCGGGTCGAAGTAGGGGAACTCGAGCGAGGGCAGCGTGAAGGTGCCCGTGCGCTGCGGCATCACCAGGTACTCCTGCACCCGGCGGCCCTGAATCCGCCACTTGTTGGGCGTCACCTTGTCGGAGGTGGTCGGGTCGTACACCTTGAACACGGAGGGGGCCTCCAGCCGGGGCGGGGTGACGTTCTTCACGTTGCCCGAGCCCTCGAGGATGACCCGCACCGTCACGGGCTGGCCCAGCTCCACGCGCGTCTGGGACACCTCCACGGACAGCTTCCAGTCACCCACGTTGGCGCTCGACAGGCCCTTGGGCCCGCCCGCGGGCAGCGGCTTCACCTCCACGTCCAGCGCGTTGGAGGTGCGGTGCACCCGGTGGCCGGCGAAGAGGAAGCCGGTGGTGATGTCCGCCTCGGCGGCGGTGATGGACAGGCTGCCGCTCTTCATGGGGAAGAGCGCGCGCCGCCGCAACAGGTAGGTGCGGTAGGGAATGCCGTTGACGATGCGCTGCTCGCCGGAGAGCTGCGTGGGGCTCTCCACGTCCTCGCTCCAGAAGCCCTCCAGCTTGGGCATGGTCACCGCGTCCACGCTGGACAGGTCCACGCGCGAGTAGATGTAGAGCGAGAGCGTCACCTGCTCGCCCACGTACACATCCTTCTTGTCGAGCGTGGCGCGCAGGAACAGGTCCGAGTCCGCGCGAGGAATCCGGATGTCCTCCTGGGTGCGCCCACCCTGCTCCTCGTCCTCTTCGTCCGCGAACGGGTCCGGCATGTTCCCGCCGAAGCCCGGGAAGTTGCGGAACGGATCCGGCGGGCCCTGGCGCTGCGCCTGTGCGGCACCGCCGACGTGGCCCTTGCGCACCGTCATCTTGATGGACTCGGTGCGCAAGGTGCGGCCGCCGGTGGAGAGCGCGGCGGGGGGGATGGTGAGGGAGCCCGGGCGGTTGGCCCGCATCATCAGCACGTGCTTGCGCACCGTCTGGATGACGGGAGGCCCGCTCCCGCCCATCTCGATGGAGCGCTGGGTGCTCTGCGAGCTCGACAGCACCTCGAAGTCCTCGGGCGCGGGGAACTGCACCTGGGCGTTGTCCGGCGGATCCACCACCACCACGGTGAGTTGGAAGACGTCCTCCGTGCCCACTTCGGTGCGATCCACCGTCTGGTAGAACTCGACTCCTGCCCACGCGGGCATCGCCGCCAGCAACAGGGCGATCGCGGCCAGCGTCGCGTGACCGCTACCAGTCCTTCTCATTGGGATTCCTCGGCCGCTTCTTCTGCTGGAAACGCCACAACTGGAGATTCTTCTCGTTCTGCTTCATCGCATCCAGCAGGCGCTCGGCCTCCTGGCGATCAATGTCCGCGGGGTTGACACCGGCATCCACCTCGTCGGCCTCGCCCAGGGTGCCTCCGTCTGACTCGTGGCCCTCTTCCTCGCCCTCGCCACCATCCGCGTGACCGGCGTCGCCCTCGCCTCCGTCCCCCTGGCCGCCCTCAGGGCCCGCGTCGGCGCCACCATCCTGCGGGCCTCCGTCGCCCTGGCCGCCATCGCCCTTCCCGCCATCCGGCTGGCCCGCGTCGCCCTGACCTCCGTCCTGCTGGCCCCCATCCATCCCACCGTCCATGCCGCCATCCGAGCCCCCATCGGTGCCTCCGTCAGTGCCACCGTCGGTGCCTGCGTCCGCTGGCCTACCACCATCCTGCTGACCCGCGTCCTGGCCTGCATCCTGGCCCGCGTCCGGGCGGCCGCCATCCTGGCCCCCGTCCTGGCCACCATCCGTACCTCCGTCCGGCCCGCCCTTCTGGGGAGGAGGCAGGTTGCGCAGCAGCACCTCGTAGTTGTGCCGGGCCTGCTCGTCGGACGGGTCCATGGTGAGCGCGCGGCGGTAGGCCTTGAGTGCCTCGCGCGTGTTGCCCGTCATCGCGTGGACGTTGCCCAGGTTGTAGGTGGCCTTCTGGCGCAGGTCCTGCCGGGTGGACTCCGCCACGCTCTGGAAGGACTGCCGCGCCTCGTCGTAGCGGCCCAGCTTCATCAGCGCGTCGCCGCGGTTGAACTCCACCGCCGGGTCGTTCGGCCGCTCCTTCTTCGCCTGCTCGAAGGCCGAGAGCGCGTCCTCGTAGCGGCCCGCGATGTACGCCTCGCGGCCCTGCTGGATCAGCGGGTGGTCCTTCTCCAGCAGACCCGCGGCCCGCGCCCCGGACGGCAGCGCCAGCCCCACGGCGAGGAGCACCCATACCCCCACGCGCATGCCCAGGAGTCCCCTGCTCATGACGACCTCCGGCGCGCGGACGGCAGCAGCAACATGCCCATCACCAGCAGCGCGAGCCCCGGCAGGGCGAACATCTGGAAGCGCTCGTCGTAGCGGACGGTGACGCGGCTCTCCAGCTCGCTCTTCTGCATCTGCTCGATGCGCTCCAGCACCTGGGCCATGGCCACGCCGCGCGGCTGGTAATAGAAGGCTCCGCCCGTGGCCTCGGCGATGGCGGTGAGGCCTCCGCGGTCCAGGCGGGTAATGACCGTCTCGCCGCTGCTGTCCTTCTTGTAGTCCACGAACTCGCCGCGACGGTTGTAGACGGGGATGGGCTCGCCCTGCTCGGAGCCCACGCCCACGGTGAGCACCTGCACGTTGGCCGCCTTGAGCGCGGACACGGCCTCGCTCACCTCGCCCACCAGATCCTCACCGTCGGACAGCAGCACCACCACGCGCTCCTTGGCGCCGCGGTCCGCGTTCTCCAGCACCTGCTTGGCGAGGATGAGCGCCTCGCCGATGTTGCTGCCACCCTGGGGCATCTGCTCCGGATCCACCGCGCGCAGGAAGAGCTTCACCGCCGAGTAGTCCGAGGTGAGGGGCGACTGCACGAAGGCGTCACCGGCGAAGGCGACCAGGCCCACCCGGTCCCCCTTCAGCTCGTCCAGGAGCGTGGTGAGCTCCAGCTTGGCGCGCTCCAGGCGGCTGGGCTGCACGTCCCGCGCGAGCATGGACTTGGAGGCATCCAGCACCACCACCACGTCGATACCGCGGCGCTTCGTCAGCTCGCTCTTGGTGCCGCACTGGGGCTGGGCCAGGGCGAGCCCGAAGAGCAGCAACCCCAGTCCGTAGAAACCGCCCTGCACCGCCGGGCGCCAGCGCGAGGTACCGGGGGCCAGCTTGTCCACGAGCCGCTCGTTGAGCAGCGCGCGCACGCGGGAGCGCCGACGCAGCGCCGACACCAGGGCCAGGGTCCCCACCAGCCCGCCCACGATGCACAGCGAGAGGAAGAGGGGCTTCGCCAACCCCATCTGGTAGCCGAGGAAGGTGAAGCGCCAGGGCTCCGACAGCGGCTTCAAGAGGTCCGGCAGCGTCACGGGAACACCCTCAGGAAGGTGGCGCGCAGCAGCAGCTCCAGCGCGGCCAGTCCGAAAGCCACCAGCAGGTAGTCGTGGTAGTCCTCGCGGTAGTTGGCCGAGGCCCCACCCTCCATCAGCTTGGAGCGCTCCAGCGAGTCCAGCACCTTCTGGAGGCCCTGCTTGAGGCCCTCGGGGTCGGTGGCGCGGTAGTACTCGCCGCCAGTGGAGCTGGCGATGTCCTGGAGCAGCTCGGGGTTGATGGGAATCTCCGTCTCGCGCCAGACGGTGTTGCCGAACAGGTCCGTGCCCTGGGGGAAGGGCACCTTGCCGCCCTTGCCCACGAGGATGGTGTAGACGGGGATGTGCAGCGACTTCGCCATGCTGGCGGCGTCCAGCGGGGAAATCTTCCCGGCGTTGTTGTCACCGTCGGTGATGAGCACCACCACGCGGCTCTTGGCGTCCGAGTCACGCAGGCGGTTGAGCGCGGTGGCGAGCGCGTCGCCAATGGCGGTGCCGTCCTCGAGCACGCGGGTGCGCAACTGCCGCAGCACCTCCTTGAGCACGCCGTAGTCGAGCGTCAGGGGTGCCTGCGTGTAAGCCGCGCCGGCGAACACCACCAGGCCGATGCGGTCGTTGACGCGGTTGGTGATGAACTCGGCGAGCACCTCCTTGGCCACGTGGAGGCGGTTCTGCGGGCGGAAGTCGCCGGCCTCCATGGAGGTGGACAGGTCGAGCGCCACGACGATGTCGATGCCTTCCACGCTCAAGTCCCTCACGCGCGAGTCGCGGGACTGGGGCCGGGCGAGCGCGACGATGGCGGCGGTGACCGCGAAGGCGCGCATGAAGGGCAGCATCGGCAGCATGTACGTGCGCAGGCCGCGCCCCTGCTGGGCGAGCACGTGCGCCGCGGAGAAGCGCAACGCGGCACGGGAGCGCCGCTCCCGCCAGGCCCACGCGAGGAGGACCGGCACGAGCAGCAATCCCCACAGGAATTCAGGGCTATGAAACGCGAGGTCCGGAAGCATGGGACACGGGGGCCGCCTCGGGAGGCGGTGGAGGGGGCCAGGTCTTCTCCAGCAGCTCGTAACCGAACGTGAGCGACTCGCTGCACATCTCCGGCGAGGACTCGGCCCGGGCGTACTTCACCAGGTCCGACTCGGAGATGAAGCGCATGAGCTTGTCCTCGGGCAGGCCGGGAGGGTTCTTGCGCCGCAGCTTCGTCATCAGCTCCGAGCTGGTGCACTCGAGGGCATCGAAGTCGTAACGCTCGCCCAGGTAGCCGCGGACGATCTCCGACAGCCGGAAGTAGAAGTCCTTCACCTTGCCCTGGGAGGGAAGGTTCTCGGACATGAGGACGTCCAGCGCCTGACGGGTGCGCACATCCAGGGGCTTCAGCGGCTCGACCACCGCCTTGGGGCGGTTGCGGTACTTCTGGATGAGCCGGTACGCCACCACGCCCACCAGCACGGCGGCCAGCAACCCGAGCAGCCCCCACAGGAGCATCCAGGAGCGGATGGCCACCTCGGTGGGAGGCTGGATGTCGCGCAAGTCCTCGCCCTTGGCCTGGGCGTCATCGGGCAGGGTGGAGCCCACCTCGAGGGTGCGGCCCGGGGCCACGAAGCGCTTGGGGCCCTCCGGCGTGGACACGAGGAAGGGCACGTCGGGCAGCGTGAGCATGCCCAGGTTGAAGGCGGACATCTTCAACCGGAACGTGGTGACCGCCGGCTCCTTGCCCACCTGCGGCGGCAGGCGCGACTGGGACAGCAGCTCGAAGTCCCCCAGATCCGAAGGCAGCGCCAGCTCGTAGCGCTGCTCCGACGGGTGGGTGATGACGAGCTCGTAGATGAAGGGCTCACCGACGGTGACGCGCTCGGGCTGCACGCTGGCCTGGAAACCCGAGGGCTCCACCTCCGGCAGCTTCGCGAGGGCCGGAGCGACAGCCGGGGCCGCGGCGGGTGCCGGAGCCTGGGCCAGGGCCGGCGAGACGAGGAGGAATGCGCAAAGAGCCAACCACCTCATGCCGCCATCCTCCGGGACCGGGCGCGGAAGAAGCGCACCAGGGCCATGGCATGGTCATCGCCGGTGCTCAGCTCCACGTGGTCCAGCTCCAGCTTCTTGAAGAGCCTGCGCCGCTCCTCGCGTCCGGCCTGCATGGCGCGGGCGAAGCGGCCCCGGACGAGCGGGTCGCTCGTGTCCACCACGAAGCGCTCGCCCGTCTCCGGGTCCTCCATCTCCACGAGCCCCAGCCGGGGGAACTCCTGCTCCAGCGGATCCTCGATGACCACGGGCACCAGGTCATGCTTGCGGCCCACCAGGCGCAGCGGCTGCTCGAAGCCCATGGCGAGGAAGTCCGAGATGAGGAACGTCACCGTCTTCCGGCGGGCGACCCGGTTCAGATAGGTGAGGCCCGCGGCCAGGTCCGTCCCCTTCCCCTTCGGCTGGAAGGTGAGGATGTCGCTCACCAGCCGCATCACGTGCGTGCGGCCCTTGCGCGGCGGCACCACCTTCTCCACCCGATCCGAGAAGAGGATGAGCCCCACCCGGTCGTTGTTCGCGATGGCGCTGAAGGCGATTTGAGCGGCCACCTCGGCGGCCACCTCCGACTTCGAGCGCTCGCGGGAGCCGAACTCCTTGGAGGCGGACACGTCGACGAGGAGCATCACCGTGAGCTCGCGCTCCTCGGTGAAGACCTTGACGTAGGCCTCGTTCATGCGGGCGGTGACGTTCCAGTCGATGATGCGGATTTCGTCACCGGGCTGGTACTGCCGCACCTCGGAGAAGGCCATGCCCCGGCCCTTGAAGACCGAGTGGTACTGGCCCGCGAGCATGTCCGACACCACCTTGCGGGTGCGGATCTCCAACTTGCGGATGCGGCGGATGATGTCCTTGGCGAGCACGACGCGCTCCCTGGCCTCTCCCCTGCGTGAGCCGGTTTACGGGACCTCGACGCGGTCGAAGACGCGCTGGATGAGCTTCTCGGTGGTGAGCTCCTCGGCCTCGGCCTCGTAGGTGAGGGCGATGCGGTGGCGGAGCACATCGAAGGCCACGGCCTTGACGTCCTCGGGCGTGACGAAGCCGCGGTGGCGCAGGAAGGCGTGGGCGCGGGAGGCCTGGCTCAGCGCGATGGTGGCTCGAGGGCTGGCGCCGAACTGGATGTAGTCCGCCTGGTCCTTGAGGCCGTAGCGCCCCGGCTCGCGCGTGGCGAAGACCACGTTGAGGATGTAGTCCTTCACCTTCTCGTCCATGTAGATCTGCGTGACGAGCTCGCGGGCGCGCACCAGATGCTCCAGCGCGATGACCTTCTGAGCCTGCGGGGGCTTCCCGCCGCTCATGCGGTCCATGATGACCTTCTCCTCCTCGCGCGTGGGGTAGCCGACCCGCACCTTGAGCATGAAGCGGTCCACCTGGGCCTCGGGCAGCGGGTAGGTACCCTCCTGCTCGATGGGGTTCTGGGTGGCCAGCACGAGGAAGGGCGAGGGCAGCGGGAAGGACTGGTCACCGATGGTGACCTGACGCTCCTGCATGGCCTCGAGCAGGGCCGACTGCACCTTGGCGGGGGCGCGGTTGATTTCGTCCGCGAGCACCACGTTGGCGAAGACGGGGCCCTTGCGGACGGTGAAGTTCGCCGCCTGCTGGTTGTAGATCATCGTGCCCACCACGTCCGCGGGCAGCAGATCCGGGGTGAACTGGATGCGCATGAAGGACGCGCTGATGCTGTCGGCGATGGTGCGAACCGTGAGCGTCTTGGCGAGTCCCGGCACGCCCTCGAGCAGGACGTGGCCATTGCACAAGAGGCCGATGAGGATGCGCTCCAGCATGTAGCGCTGGCCGACGATGACCTTGCCGACCTCCTGGTTGAGGAGCTCGACGAAGCTGCTCTCCTGCTGGACGCGCTCGGTGAGCGCCCGGATGTCCGTGTTCATATGTACCGTCTCGACTGTCCCTGGAGGAGGCGGGCAGCCTAGGGTGATGTAGGTACGCGGCTCAACAACGCAGTACGCCGCGCATTCCGGTAATTTCGGGAGTCTGGAGTCCACCCAGGGAGGGACCCGGAATGACCGGAAGGGGCATCCTGAAGCACATCGCGGCGGCGGACGCCAATCTTTCGGAGCGGGCGGGCAGCCCCGCCGGGCAGGAAGCGGCCCTGTGAGCCCCCGCGCCCCGGGGCCGGTGGAGACGGAGCTGCTGGGGCGGTTCGCCCCGGGGATGGCCGCCCGGATGTGCCCGGTGCCGGAAGGAGGGACGCTGCGGCTGCTCGAGGGGGGAGAGGGCGCGCCGCTGGTCCTCCTCCATGGGCGGGGGAACGCGGCGAGCATGTGGCTCCCCCTGCTCCCGGAACTGGCTCGGGAGCACCGGGTGCTGGCGGTGGACCTGCCGGGCTTCGGGTGTTCCTCGGTGCCCCAAGGACCGTGCCGGACGGCCGAGGACGGGCTGCGCTACTTCGTCGAGCCGGTGGAGCAGGTGCTGGCCGAGCTGGCGCCGGGGCCGATGACCCTGGTGGGGCACTCGCTGGGCGGGCTGGTGTCACTGGAGCTGGCGCTGCGGGGCCACGTGCCGGTGGAGCGCCTAGTGCTGGTGGACGCGATGGGACTGGGCCCGGAGATGGCGTGGGATGCGCGCCTGTTCTTCCGCGTGGGCCCGGAGCGCGTGGCGCGAGTGCTGGGACCGAGGCTCTTCAGGCGCCTCGCGCCGCTGCCGGATACGCCGGAGAACCGGCGGCTGGAGGCACTGGGTTACGAACTGCTGACGGTGCCCGGAGGAAGACCCGAGGCCACGCGGGCCTTCAACACGCTGGTGCCACTCACGGGTGGCGTGTTCCACCGCTTCGAACGCCTGGGCGAGGTGAAACAACCCACCCTGCTCTTCTGGGGCGAGCACGACACGGTGTTGCCCGTGTCACTTGCCGAGGCCGCTGAGAAGGCACTGCCTCACGCGAGGCTCGTGCGAGTGCCGGCCGGGCACAGCGCGCACCTGGAGCAACCAGAGCGCATCCTCACCGGGATGACGTAAAAACATCTCCCCTGTCGCCCCCCCAAAAACAAGTGGCCGCCATATCTCCACAACATGGCGGCCGCAGTCGCACAACGCATTGGAGCACTTTCGTGCAAGTCACAACCTGGTTCATCGCGAAAGAAGACGAGGCGGAGGCAATCGAGTCGATCGTCACGACCGAGGAGCACTCCCCGGAAGATTGGACATACATCGAGCTCCCGCTCATCGAGATGGAGTTGATGGCGCTCTCCGCCGCACTCCGGGGAACTGAAGACATCACGAGCGAACGTACCCTGGAGAAGCCGCTCGTCTTCCGGGAGGAGGACGGTCTGATCGTCGCGCGCGTGGTGGATTCCTTCATCCAGGCGCTCGCGCGGATCACGGAGGGGAACGTGCCCGACCTCGCCGATGCCTGGGCGGAGCGGACAGACCAGGAGCACCACGAGCCGGAAGAACTGCGCGAAATCCTCTCGGACATGGCGGACTTCGCGCGGCAGGCAGTGGCACACCGCAGCCCGGTGCTGTCGCTCGCCACGTTCTGACGCATGGCCGTCAGGAGTCCACACCAGTAACGTCCATGGGCACCTTGTACTCCCCTCCCGGAGGCGCCCATGACCCGCGGATCCAAGACTCCCGAACAGGACACGGCCGAGGGCTCGGCCCGTCTCCGTGGCTATGAGCAGGTGGACCGGCTCTCCGTTCCCCTGCCCCACGGCACCGAGGTGACGACGCGCGTGGAGCGCGTGGCCGGAGACCGGCGCATCCCGCAGGGCGTGGTGGGCCGCGTGGTGCGCGCTCGCGGCGGCGGCTTCGACGTGCAGGTGGTCGGCGTGGGCGAGCTCTGGTACGCCCGTGACGAGCTGGTGCCTCGCAAGCCCGGCCAGCTCCAGTTCGCGCTCCGGCGCGCCGCCACCTGGGATGCCCTGCGCCCCTGCGTGGTGCTGGAGACCGTGGTGGGCTCGCAGGCCTGGGGCCTCGCCAACGAGTCCTCCGACGTCGACCTGCGCGGCGTCTTCGGCCTCCCCCTCCCCTGGCACTTCGGCCTCGCGGACAAGGCGCGAGACCTCGTCAGCGCCGACGGCAGCCACACCTACTGGGAGCTGTCCAAGGCGGTGGAACAGGCTCTCCGGGCCGACCCCAACACCCTGGAGATGCTCTTCGTCCCCAGCGCTCGCGCCTCGGACGAGCTGGGTGAATGGCTGCTCGCCGAGCGCGAGGCCTTCGTGTCCAAGGCCATCTTCGGCAGCTTCGGCCGGTATGCCATGAGTCAGCTCGACAAGCTCACGCGCAGCCAGCGGCTCGCCGAGCACCGGGACCTGGTCATCGAGTGGTTGTGCGAGGAGCCCGCGCCGAGCCTGGACGAGGTGGCCCGGCGGCTCGCGGCCATCTCCCCGCGCGCCCACCCCACGCCCGAGGACGCGCTGCTAGCGGCCAAGACGTACCTCAAGCAGCTCTACCGCTCGCTGTGGGACCAGGGCCTCATCGAGGCCAACGACTTCGCCGCCCTCACCCGCTATGCGCGGGGCGGCGGCCAGCGGCCTCCCAGCGCTCGTGAGCTGCGGCCGAAGAACGCCTACAACCTGCTGCGCCTGGTGGTGCTCGCCACCGGGTGGCTGCGGGAGGGGGTGCCCACCTTCGAAGTCACCGGCACCTACAAGGCGCGCATGTTGGACATCAAGGCCGGACGCGTCCCGCTGGAGGAGGTGCTGCGGGATGCCGAGGCCCTCGCACCGGAACTGGAAGAGGCCCACCGCACCAGCAAGCTGCCGCAGCTCCCGGACTACGGGCGCGCGGACCGTCTGCTGCGGCGCGTGGGCGAGGAACTGGCGCGGCGCTGGGTGCTCAAGGAGCCCGGGCCGCTCGGCCGCGATGCCCCCGCGCCTCCGGCCGTCGAATGGAAGGAAGAAGAGTCATGACGGACAACCTGATGACGGAGCACCAGACCCGGGTGGTCGACCGCGTGCTCGACGAGGAGTCCGCGCGCCGGAACCACCTCGTCGTGTCCCTCTCGGGCGCGCACGCGTACGGCTTCCCCTCGCCCGACAGCGATGTGGACCTCAAGTGCGTCCACGTCACCCCCACCGCCCACCTGCTCCGCCTGGAGCAGCGCGGCCCCGTGTCCGCCGAGCGTCTGGAGGTGGTGGACGGCGTCGAGGTGGACTACTCGTCCAACGAGCTCGGCTCCGTGCTGCACGGCGTCCTCCAGGGCAATGGCAACTACGTGGAGCGGCTGCTCGGAAGCCAGACCCTGCGCGGCTCGGCCGAGCTGGAGTCCCTGCGTCCCCTGGTGCGCCGGGTGTTGTCGCGGCGTCTGCACAGGCACTACCGCGGCTTCGCCCACGGCCAGCTGCGCGAGTGGGAGAAGACGGGCTTCCGCTCCACCAAGAAGCTCCTCTACGTGCTGCGCACGACGCTCACCGGCACCCATGCATTGCTCACCAGCGAGGTGGTGATGGACCTCACCGCGCTGATGGACCGCTACGGCTTCGGCGAGGCGGGTGAGCTCGTCGCCTGGAAGCGCCGAGGTGAGCGCAGCGATCTGCCCGAGGCCCTCTCCGAGCACTGGCGTGGACAGGTGGGACGGGCCTTCGAGCGGCTCGACTCGGCCTGTGAGCGCTCCGTGCTCCCGGAGGACCCCGCGGGCGCCGAGGACCTGGAGGCATGGCTGCTCGAGCTGCGGCGCTCGCGGTTCTGAGTCAGGGACGCTTCATGTAGTGCTCGCGCTTCTCCTTGGGGAACTTCTCGATGGCGTAGCGCAGCATGGTCCTCGGCATCTTTCCGGCATGGCGGTCGAGGAAGGACTCCTCGGTCGCCATGTCCCTGTTGCCCACCTCGCGCAGCATCCAGCCCACCGCCTTGTGCATGAGGTCGTGCTTGTCGTGGAGCAGGACCTCCGCCAGCTTCAGCGTGTCCGTGAACGCTCCTGCCCGGATGAACGCCTGGGTCGCCAGGATGGCGATGCGCCGCTCCCACAGCACCGGCGAGCGCGCGAACTCGTAGAGCAGTGGCTTGAGCTCGGGATGCTCGAGCAGATACGCGCCGATCACCCGGGGCGCCACCGTATCCACCAGGTCCCAGTTGTTCAGCCCCGCCAGGTGCTCGCGGCAGAACAGGAAGAGGCGCTCGCGTCCGGCCTCGTCTGCCCGATCGAACTGCTCCACGAGGATGAGGAAGCCGGTGAGCCGGTGCTCGTGGACCTTGCTCCGCAACAGCTCGCCCACCTGCGCCTGGGGAAGGGTCTTGTGGCGCCGGGCGATCCTTCGCTGCTCCGGTACGGTCACGCCGATGAACACGTCCCCCTCCGCGTACTCCCCGGGGCCCGTCTTGAAGAACTTCGGATAGAAGGCGGCCTTCTCGGGGTCGGCCACGCGTGCCAACTCGTCCTGGATGCTTTTGGCTGAGGCGGTACTCACGCGCGGGAGTCTGGCCGGGACAGGGCCCGAGAGGCTAGCTTCCTCTGCCGTGTCCTCCGATCTCCTCGACCTCGCCGCCACGCCCGAGCGCCTCCGCGCACTCGCCGATGCCGGTGTCCTGACGCCCCCGGACCTGGAGCGCGCCCTGCGGCTCGCCGTGGCCACTCCGGAGCGCCCCGCCTGGCGGCGCTTCCTGTCCACCGTGCTGCTGGGCTTCGGCTCGCTGCTGGTGCTCTCCGGCGTCATCTACTTCTTCGCCTACAACTGGGCGGCCCTCCATCGCTTCGGAAAGATGGGGCTGCTGCTGGCGGCCATCATCGCGGCGTCCGTCGCGGCCTGGCGCCTGGGCGAGGGACTCGCCGGACAGTTCGCCCTCCTCTTCGCGGCGGTGCTCGTGGGCCCGCTGCTCGCCGTCTACGGGCAGGCGTACCAGACGGGCGCCGACCCCTATGAGCTGTTCCTCGGGTGGAGCCTGCTCGTCCTGCCCTGGGTGGTGCTCGCCCGGTTCGAGCCGCTCTGGTTGCTGCTGCTCCTCCTCGTGGACACGGGCCTGTGCCTCTTCTGGGTGCAGGTCGCCGACGGCGAGGGCACCACGCTGCTGTTGGTGCTCTCGCTGGTGAACGGCGGGGCCTGGCTGGCTCACGAGCTCCTCGCGCAGCGCGACATCCCCTGGTTGCACGGCCGTTGGCTGCCCCGGGTGCTGGCGGTGATGACCCTGGCACCGCTGGTCTCGTTGGCGACCTACATGGTGGCCGCGCCCCGCGAGGCGGATACCGCGAGCCGCGTGGCGCTCGGCCTGCTCCTGGCGGTGATGGCCGCCGTGTACTTCTTCCACCGTCAGGTGCGCTCCGAGCTATTCCTCCTCACCCTGGACGCGGTGAGCGCGATGACGCTCATCACCACCTTCATCGGCCGAGTCCTGTTCCGCTCGAGCCACGACGAGGTGGGCATCTTCCTGGTGATGGCGCTGCTCATCATCGGCGAGGTGGGGCTCGCGGTCTGGTGGCTTCGCGCCGAGTCGCGTGGCCAGGAGGAGGTGTAGCCATGGCGCTCAAACCCTCGCTCCGGGATGTGCTTCCCGCCGAGCTGCAGGACAGGGCGCTCGCCGCCCTCGCATCCCGCAAGGATGCCACCACCGGCATGCCCTGGTTCGTGCGCGTCCTCACCGGATTCGGCGCATGGCTGGCCTCCCTGTTCCTGCTGGCGTTCCTCTCCCTCGGCGTGGTGGTGGGCAAGGAGATGGGTGCCGTCGTCCTGGGCCTGCTCCTCACCGGAGCTGCCGCGGCCCTGCGCCGCACGGGGAACAACGTGTTCCTCACCCAGCTCACCTTGTCCACCGGACTGGCGGGACAGGGCCTCTTCATCGGCGGCGTAGGGGCCCTCACGGAGAGCGCGGAGGCAGCGGCACTCGCGACCTTCGGCATCCAGGCGGTGCTGCTCTTCGTCTATCCGGATGCCATCCAGCGCTTCCTGTCCGCCCTGTTCGGAGGCCTCGCACTGCTGGTGCTGCTGCGCCTCACCACCTCCGGTGTGCTGGTGGACGTGGCCCTGGTGGGCCTCACCGTGGCCGCGCACCTCCTGTTCCTCCACCAGGGCCGGCTCCAGAGTGAGACGTGGGGTGCACTCGTGACACCCGCGGCCTTCGGGCTCGTCACCACGCTCCTGTCGACCTTGGTGATGCGCTCCTGGTTCCATGACTTCTACGGGGAGATCTTCCGCCACGGCGCGGCGGAGCTGCCCTCTGGCGTGCTGACGATGGGGCTCGCCGTGGTGACGCTGTACTCGGCCTGGCGCGTGCTGGAGGAGACGGGCGCCGAGCCCGGTGGCATCGCGGGAGTGACGGCCTTCGCCGCGCTGGGGCTCCTGGCCATCCTCACGTTCCAGACGCCCGGTGTCATCGCCGCCACCGGCGTGCTCTTGCTCGGCTTCCACCGGCGCAGTGTGGTGCTGCTGGGCATGGCCGTGGTCTTCATCCTCGTGTTCGGCGTCGGCTACTACTACGACCTTCAGCTCACGCTGCTGGCCAAGTCGCTCGCGCTGCTGGGCGGCGGACTGGTGCTGCTCGGCCTGCGACTCTTCATCCTGCGCCGCTTCCCCGCGGCCGAGGAGGTGCGCTGATGCGCGCCCGCGTCATCTTCGGTGGGCTCGCCCTGGTGGTGGTGGCCCTGGTGGTGCTCGTCGTCCGCAAGGAGCAGGTCCTGGCCCAAGGCACGCCCCTGCTGCTGGAGCTTGCCCCGGTGGACCCCCGCTCGCTCATGCAGGGCGATTACATGGTGCTCGACTACGCCATCAGCCGCGAGGTGCGGAAGTCCGAGGACACGTTCGACACGCGCCCGGAGGAAGGTCGCCTCGTGCTCCGCCTCGACGAGAACGGCGTGGGACGCTTCGTTCGCCGAAACACACCAGGCACGCCGCTCGCCCCGGGAGAGCTGTTACTGCGCTACAAAGTGCGCAAGGGACGCGTCCGCCTGGGCGCGGAGTCCTTCTTCTTCCAGGAGGGCCATGCGGATCGCTACGACGGAGCGAAGTACGGGGAGCTGCGCGTGGCCGGTGACGGCTCCAGCGTGCTCGTGGGTCTGCGGGACGCCGAGCGCCAGCCGCTCGGCCGTGCGGTTCCGTGAGCCCCTATGGAAAATCTGCTCGAAGAGCTTTCCCGTCATCACTTCCCCAGTCCTCCCGCTTCCCCTGAGCAGATTGAAGCATTTGAGAGGCAGCACGGGTGGCGCCTGGATCCAGATCTGCGCGCATTCTACCTCCACTGCAATGGGGCAACGCTCTTCGAAAGACCAGACTCGCCTTGCCGAGTCCGCGCGTTGTCCCAGATTCGCCGAGCCCGCGTCGATATGCGCGGCTCAGACACAGATGAGTGGGGCCCGGCCTCCTGGTATGTCATCGCAGATCTCCCCGATAACGATCGCATCATCATTGACGTGAGCACACCGCTCAACGGCCGCTATCCCATCATTGACGGCTTCCATGAGGCCATGTTGAATCCGGAGGAGTGCAAGCGCATTACAGGCTCCTTCTCTCAGTTCCTTGAGCAGATACTGCGTCATCAAGGACGAGCGTTCTGGTTGAGTCCTCCCGCGGGTTGAGCCTGTCCTGAACGTGCGCCAAGAGTTGCTCGAAGCGAGCCACTGGAGAATCTGCGCGGGCGAAATCTGACGGACAGCCCCTCAACAGAAAAGATGTGGGCCTTTCGATTCACCCCAGGAGGATTCATGCATCGCAGCCGGCTCTGTGCCTTTGTCATTGACTGCAAGACCGACGACATCAACGTAGCAACGACCTTCTGGAGCAAGGCCCTCGGCAGGC
Source organism: Vitiosangium sp. GDMCC 1.1324 (assembly GCF_003044305.1). GTDB lineage: Bacteria > Myxococcota > Myxococcia > Myxococcales > Myxococcaceae > Archangium. The sequence continues at coordinate 68,386 of NZ_PZOX01000017.1, forward strand.
CCGTCGTGCCCCATACTCCCGAGGTTGACAACTACCGCGAACTTTCGGCGGGAGACGATGAACCGATGCTCCTCCTCCAGAAGGTGGACCATCCCGGCCGTATCCATCTGGACATCGAGACCGACGACATCGAGGCCGAAGTGAAACGGCTCGAAGCGCTCGGTGCGAAGCGGGTGGAGTTCGTCAAACGCTGGTGGGTGATGGAGGCACCGACGGGTCAGCGCTTCTGTGTCGTCCGGCCCCAGCGCGGCCCCCTGGAGTCCCGCGCCAACGAGTGGAGTGGTGAGGAATGACAGACACGCGCCCCGCGCCGCTCACTGCCCGAGCGACTGGGGCAACGGCTGAGTACTTTTCCTGAGCGCAGCTCGAGAGCGTTTCGCCTTCCTGGGCGAGGAGTGGAGGAGGACCCCGTGATGAAGACCCGGATCACCCAACAGTACGGATTGGACGTTCCCATCATCAGCGCCGGTATGGCCTTCGTGGCAGGGCCTCCGCTCGCGGCTGCGGTGAGCAACGCCGGAGGAATGGGCACGCTGGGTGGGGCGATGCTCCCGCCCCCAGCCCTGGGCGCCATGGTTCGGGCGACCCGGGCGCTGACCGCGCGCCCCTTTGGCGTGGATCTCATTGGCAACTTCGTGGAGGACGCCCACATCGAGGTGCTGGCCGAGGAGCGGGTGGCAGTGGTGGTGTTCTTCTGGACATTGCCCCTGCGCGCGCACGTGGAGCGGCTACGGAGCGCGGGCACGCGGGTGTGGATCCAGGTGGGCTCGGTGGCGGAGGCGCGCGAGGCGGCGGCACTGGGAGTCGACGCGATCATCGCGCAGGGGGAGGAGGCCGGCGGCCACAACCGGGCGGAGGCGAGCACCTTCGCGCTGCTGCCGGCGGTGCGGGCGGCGGTGGAGCCCGTGCCGGTGATCGCCGCCGGGGGAATCGTGGATGGCCGGGGTCTGGTGGCGGCGCTGGCGCTCGGCGCGGAAGCGGTGTGGTGTGGCACCCGCTTCCTGGCCAGCCAGGAGGCGCAGGCCCATGACGAGTACAAGCGCCGGGTGCTGGCCGCGGGAGTGGGCGACACGGTGCGCACGACGCTGTTCGGCCCCGAGTGGCCCGGTCAGTCCATGCGCGTGCTGCGCAACCGCGTGGTGCGCGAGTGGGCCGGGCGGGAGGCCGAGGCCCTGGCGCTGCAGGCGACCGAGCCCATCGGCCATACCGAGATGGGAGGTCAGCGCGTGCCCATGCCCCGGTTCTCCGCACTCCTGCCCACCGTCCAGACCGAGGGGGACTTCGAGGAGATGAGCCTGACGGTGGGCGAGGCGTGCGGCAACGTGCACGAGTTGCGCCCGGCGGCCACCCTCGTCACGTCGATGGTGGCGGAAGCCCGCGAGGTGCTCGCCGCGCTCGTGCGGAGCGCGGGCTCGTAGTCACAGGCCCCGGCGGGGTGCGTCCAGGAGTCCATGGATGATCGAGGCGCACTGTCCCCGTCGAAGCTCGGCGAGGAAGACGGTGTCCGGGCTACGCCAGGTCGGTGGCGATGATCTTCGCCATGTTGCGTTCGGCGAGTGCGGTGATGGTGACGAACGGGTTCACGCCGATGCTGCCGGGTACCAGAGAACCGTCCATGACGTACAGGCCGGGATACCCGGGCAGCCGACCGTAGTTGTCGGTGGCCTTGTTCAGCACGCAGCCGCCGAGCGGGTGGTAGACGAAGTCGTCACCCCAGGTCTTGTAGGCACCGAACAGGTCGGTGCGGTAGACGGTGCCAGCCTTCTTGTTGATCGCATCGAACACCCGCCTGGCCGCGTCAATCGATGGCTGGGCGTAGGACGTCTGCCAGGAGAGGTCGACCTTGCCCGTCGAGGAGTTGAAGGTGAACCTGGCCCGGTTCGGGTTCTTGGTGATCGCCAGGTAGAGGTTGATCCAGAGTTCCGTGCCGGCCGGGAACGGGGCGATCTCGGCGAACACGGGACCGGCCGTGTCGGCCCAGTTGTCGATCCCCATGGTGGGCATGCCCGACTGGAGCGAGCCGGTGAGGTCCAGCCCGGCCCGCCCGACCATCACGTTGCCGTTGTTGCCCCATTCCTCACCAACCGCCGAGGGCAGGTTGGGCAGCTTGCCCTGGGCCCGCATCGACACCAGCAGCTTGCTGGTGCCAATGCTGCCGGCCGCGAAGAATACCCGGTCCGCGGTGACGGTCTTGGTGGTGACAGTGTTACCTGAGGTGTCGATCTGGGTGATGTCGACCGTGTAGCCTCCACCAAAGGCAGGAGCGACGGCGGTCACGATGTGCAGCGCCGAGATGGTGAGCCTGCCAGTGGCGGCCGCCGCGGCGAGATATGTCTTGTCCAGCGACTTCTTCCCGTAATTGTTCCCGTAGATCACCTCGGAGGCCAGCGCCGAACGGGTCACCTCGTTGGCCGCCTCGCGTTTCATGTAGTCGAAGTCGTAGACGTTGGGCACGAAGGTGGTCGCGAACCCGGCGTTCTGCGCCCGCATGCGGCTCACCCGCGCGTACTGGTAGCAGTCGGAGGTCTCGAACCAGGCGGAGTCGATGTGGTTCACCCCGAGGGTGGCGTTGGCGCGTGGGAAATAGATGTCATACATCTCGTCCGAGTCGACCGACGGCAGTACCTCTTCGAAGTAGCTCCGCCTCGGTGTGACCGCCATGCCGCCGTTGACCAGTGAGCCGCCCCCGATGCCGCGGCCCTGGTAGACCCGGATCCCGCCAAACGCCTCCGAGTCCAACACACCGGTGTGCCTGGGAATGTTCTTGTTGACGTCGATGCCCATGAAGTAGCCAACCGGCTGGTCGGTCCTGGTCCGCAGCCAGTAGGACCGGCCGTCGGGGTTGAGCATGTCGCAGAAGATCTTGCCGTCGGAGCCGGGGGTGGTCCAACTCTGCCCCATCTCGACGATATGCGTGTTGATGCCCGCCTGTGTCAGTCGGAGCGCGGCCACCGCCCCGCCGTACCCGCTGCCGATGACGAGCACCGGTACGTGAGCCCCGTTGGCGAGGGCCGTCCCGGCGGCGACCGCTGCCCTGGTCGCCAGCGAGGGAAACGCGAGAGCACCAAGAGTGGAACCGGTTCCGATGAGGAATCGGCGACGGGAGATACGGGCAGAATCACTCACAGGACGCATCAATCGACACCTCCGTGATTCATATCACCCCGCTGCCCTGGGGCGAAAAGTGAGATTCTTTATATAATCCAAATCAGCGCCCACCTCTGAGCTGGCAGGCCGCAGTGTGCAACATCAAACATCACCCATGAAAACGCAGTGATCGACCACCCATGTCATCAACGGCAAAAAATTACACGTTCGGAGCCGTCATCCGCTTGAAAGGCATCGCACTGCTGCGTTGGTCGCCACCTCAGAACTCTGTGCGTTGAGTTGGCTCCGGTCTCGTCATCCGGTGCTTCCGGTGCTCCCCTCCCATGGCCAGGGCCAGGGGGCGAGCTCCGCCTTGCTCTCCCCGGCCTGCCAAGCCGCAATGACGCGCTCACGCAGGTCGTGCGAGTGCCCGTAGGACATGTCCTTCTGCCCTCCTACGGGCTCAACACGCCCCGCCTGCTCAGCTCATCCCAGCTACACTGTAACACCTTCGTTCGCACCGAGCCGTGCCCCTGCGCCAGGAGGTGCATGGTGGCGCTGGAGAGTCCTACGCTACGGGTGGCACTCTCGTTCTCTCGTTCTCCGCCGGAGGCATTTTCCTTCTAGGAGGGCCAACGAGCTCACTTCTTCCCCAGCCAGTACACGGGACGTTGAGATCGCATTGCCGACTCCAAGAACTCCGAAAAGGAGCTAGCGACTGGCCCTCAGTACTCCGGGTTCGGCCACGCCTCATGGTAGCCGTCCATCAGGGGGTAGCGGCCATTCTCCTGTCGGCTCACGTCCACAAGGACGTAATCCCCGTCCTGTACGTCGCAGAGGGTGAACATCGAGGCGGGGCCCCACTTGTCATCATCCTCACCATAGATGGCCACTCGCGCTCGAACGATCTTGGACAGCGGGAGGATGCGATAGGGAGTGTCCGGCAACCGTTCAATCAACTCCGCCCCGTTGCAATGCAGGTAGAAGGCCCGCAGGTCCGGGTCCAGCTTCCAGCCTACCCTCCGCTCGAACTCCTCGATCTCCTTGGGTGTGGCGGGCGGATACGGGAAGTGGTCGTGCGAGACCTCTTCGAGCAGGCGACTCATGGGCGTGGCCATCGTCAATTGTCCGTGTAGGGCAGGTCGGGTCCCACTGTATTCCAGGGTGACTGGCCGCTGTAACAAGCGGGATAGGACGTGGAATACATGTTGTGGACGCCCGGCTGCGCGGGGAAGACGTCATTTCGACGGGATACCTGATGGGGTTCGAACCGCCGAAGCTGTAGGCTCGTGCAACCCAAACATGCCCCTCATTACCGAGTCATACGCCGCCCAGCATGCACGCTGGCCCGCCACGGGCCGGCACATCCTCGCCCAGCACGATGAGCGGTCCGTCGTCGTCTATCAGGCCTATGCGCCGCGCATCGGCCGCTTCGCCGCGGAGCACCGCTTCTTCGGCGGTGACTTCAAGCTGACCCGCATGAGTTGGATCAAACCCAACTTCCTCTGGATGATGTACCGCTGCGGCTGGGCAACGAAGACGGACCAGGAGACGGTGCTCGCGGTGTGGCTCCGCCGCGAGGCCTTCGAGTCCGTGCTCGCGCAGGCGGTTCATTCCAAACACGTCCCCGAGGTGTATGGCTCGCACGAGGCCTGGCGGGAGCAGGGCGCCCGCTCGGATGTGCGGCTACAGTGGGACCCCGACCACTCCCCCACCGGTGCTCCCCAGCAACGCCGCGCCATCCAGCTCGGCCTCCAGGGAGAGACCCTCCGGCGCTACGCGAAGGAGTGGATCCTCGACATCGAGGACATCACTCCCTTCGTTCGCGAGCAGCGCGAGCACATCGTCAATCATCGTCTCGGGGAGCTCATCACCCCGCGTGAGACGGTATTCCAGCCCGGGGACGAGGCCACGGTGCGGCGTCTGGGGTTGGATGCGCCGTCCTAGCCTCCCTGCCGTAGGAGCTGCCGGTACTGGCGCGGGCTCAGGCCCGTAATCTGCTTGAACTGGCGCGACAGCGCGCTCTGGTCGCAGAACCCCACCGCCAGGGCGATGGCCGCGATGGGCTGCTCGGAGCCGGACAGCATCTCCGAGGCCACATCGATGCGCGTCTTCATGATGAACTGCCCCGCCGAGAGCTGGAAGATGCGCTGCATGCGCCGCTCGAACTGCGCCGCGGACATGCCCGCCCGCCGGGCCAGTGAGTCGATGCGCAACCGCTCGCCATAGTTCGCCTGGATATGGTCGATGGTGGCGGCGAACCGCTCGTCCACCATTCCCGCCCGGCCGGGCTCGTGCACGTCCCTCGAGAGACACGCCAGCCCCATCACCGCTCCCGACGCATCGAACAGCGGCACCTTGTTCGTCAGGCACCAGCCCGGCTTGCGGTTGTTGAAGAGCGTCAGGTCCAGGTTGTCCACGAGCGGGCGGCCCGTGCGGAAGACCTGCTTGTCCTGCCGCACATAGCGGTCCGCCATGTGCCGGGGGAAGAGTTCGTGCGCGGTGCGCCCCACGCCCTCCGCCTTGCTCTTCAACCCGCAGCGTTCGGCACACGCCTCGCTAATGCACACGTAGCGCCCGTGGATGTCCTTCACCGAGAAGACGATGTCCGGGACTCGGTCGAACAGCGCCTCCGCGAAGAACGGGTTCGCCACCCGCTCCATGAAGCCGGCCCTCCAGGTCTCCAGTTCCTCGCGCGGCGTGAAGTCTCTCTGTGCGGTGCGTTCGGTGATTTCCATCATCTTCTCGGTGGGAAGTCACAAGATGGCCGGCGGCCGTATCTCTACTCTGTGACTCGGCGTGAAGTCACGCCGGTGTCACCCGGCACGTGCGTGTGGAAGGAGTTGGGGGGCCACGGGGAGGGCTGACATCGAGATGCACGTTCACCTACCACCGAGGAGCAGGAACCATGGGCAGTGTTTTCACCGCTTGGAGACGGTGTTGTACCGCATGGACGTTCTGTCTGGCCCTTGTGGGACTCGAGGCCTTCGGCGCGGCCCCACCCCCATCCCCAGCTCCGGCCCTCCAGGCCCACGCGCGGCCTCCCGCCCACGAGCGCATCCTTCCGGAACAGCGCCAGCCGGACGTGTCCCCTGAGCAGATGCGCGAGGCCCATACGCCCTCGTCGCGCAGGAGCGCGCTGCTCGCGGCGTGTGATACCAGCGCCTTCGCATCCGCCAGCGGCACCTCGCTCGTCACCCTGGTGAAGGGCTCGGCGGTGGACTGCGTCAACGAGTTGTTCGGGCTGACCGGAACGCGCGCCGGGCAGGTGTTCGGCGAGAGCAAGATGGTGACCATCGCCAACGCACTCACCGCGAGCGCGCAGCAGTACCCCGGGAACAACAGTGGCAGCACGTTGCAGCTCATCCTGTTCCTGCGCGCCGGATACTACGTGCAGTACTACCACTCGGGCGATGTGGGCAGTTATGGCTCGGCGCTGAGAGGGGCCATCCGGCCGGCCCTGGCCGCCTTCGTCGCCAACAGCCACTTCCACGACGTCAACGACGCGCATGGGGACGTGCTCAGCGAGTTCATCATCCTCATCGACAGCGCCTCGGAGAACGCGCTCCACCTGGGCACCTTCCAGTCGCTCCTGGACCAGTTCAACGATGGGTTCCTGTCCTACTGGGGAATGCGCGCCGCCACCAACAGTGTCTTCGTCGGCCTGTTCCGCGGCCACTACAACAGCGACTTCGTGGCCCTGGTGCAGAAGGATCCGTCCATCACCGACACCTTGAGCGGCTTCATCTCGCGCAACGAGCACCTGCTGGGGACCGATTTCCAATACCTCCAGGTCAACGCCGTACGCGAGCTGTCCCGCTTCCTGCAATACACTGGCGTGCTCCAGGACAAGGTGCGCCCGAAGGTCAAGGCGATCCTTGATGGCCATGCGATGACTGGCTCGGGCGCGGGAGTGTGGGTGGGTGCCGCCGAGATGGCGGATTACTACGACGGAGGCAACTGCGCCTATTACGGCATCTGCAACTTCCGGCCCGCGCTGGAGCAGGCCGTGCTGACGGTGAGTTACCCCTGCAGCTCCACCCTGCGCATGCGTGCCCAGGACATGAGCTCCACGGAGCTGAGCCAGAGCTGCGCGCAGCTCGCCACCGAGGAGACGTACTTCCACGACAAGCTGAAGAGCCGCCGCGTGCCCGTCGCCAATGACAACAACACGGCGCTGGAGATGGTCATCTTCAACAGCAGCCAGGATTACCAGACCTACGCCGGGGTGCTGTTCGGCATCGACACCAACAACGGCGGCATGTACCTGGAAGGGGACCCCGCCACTCCGGGGAACCAGGCCCGGTTCATCGCCTACGAGGCCGAGTGGGTTCGTCCCCGGTTCCAGATCTGGAACCTGGAGCACGAATACATCCACTACCTGGATGGCCGCTTCGACATGAAGGGGGACTTCGGGGTCAGCACCAGCCAGCCGACCATCTGGTGGATTGAAGGCCTGGCCGAGTACATCTCGAAGAAGGACGACAACGCCGATGCCGTCTCTCTCGGCTCCAGCAAGACCTTGCAGCTCAGCCAGCTCTTCCGGAACGACTACAACAGCGGTGTGGAGCGCGTCTATTACTGGGGCTACCTGAGCGTGCGCTTCATGTTCGAGCGCCACGCCGACCAGGTGGACACGATGCTCGCCCAGTTCCGCGGCGGCGACTACACGGGCTACCGGCAGTACCTGGATGGGCTCGGCACCTCGCATGATGTGGAGTTCCACGAGTGGATTGACTGCGTCGCGACCGCCACCGACCCCCGCACGTGCGCGAACCCGACGCCGAGCCCCGGCGTCCCCTGCACGGATCCCAACTCCATGGTGCTGGGCAATGGCTGCTACCGGGGCAACCTGGCCTCGAATGACGTGCTGTACTTCTATCTGTGGGTCCCCTCCGGCGCCCGCAACCTGCGCTTCCAGATGAGCGGGGGCACGGGCAACGCCGATATGTACATCCGCGCCGTCCAATGGCCGACCACCACCACGTATGACTATCGGCCGTACCTCCCTAACAACGAGGAGACGGTGGACATCCCCAACCCCGCGGCCGGTAACTGGTTCCATGTGATGCTCCGCGCCCGTGCTCCGTTCTCGGGTGTGAGGCTCGAGGCCCGCTTCGACGGGTGACCCTGGGCCCCGTCCCAGGTGGACTTCCGAGCCACCTGGGACGTTCACCCCCGCTTCAGCACGCCATCCACCGTGCGCCAGAGGTTCAGGGGGTTGGACTCCCGCAGCTCCGGGAGCAGCAGCGCGTCCGGCACATCCTGGAAGCACACCGGCCGGGCGAAGCGGCGGATGGCTCCGGTGCCAACCGCGGTGAAGCGGCCATCCGAACTCGCAGGATAGGGCCCCCCATGCACCATGGCCGCACAGACCTCAACGCCCGTGGGCACTCCGTTCACCAGCACTCGCCCGGCCCGATCCGACAGCACGGGCAGCAGCTCCGCAGCCAGCACATGGTCTCCCGCCTCCACCATCAGCGTCGCGGTGAGCTGTCCCTCCAGGTGCCCGGCCACCCGGGCCAGGTCCCCGACGGCTCTCGCGTGGGCCACGATGGCGCAGCTTCCGAACACCTCCTCGGTCAGCGCCGACTCCGACAGCAGGGCGTCCAGCTCCACCTCGAACAGGGCGGGCACCGCATAGGCGGCCCGGGACTCGCCCCCCACCTTCTGCCGTGTGTCCGGGCGCGCGGCGAGCCGGGCCACTCCCTCACGGAAGCGCTCGGCGATGCCCGGGGTCAGCATGGGCACCGCCGGTGCGGCCCCGAGCCGCTCGGCCAACCGCGCACGGAAGGCTTCATGACCCTCGCCTCCCGCCGTCACGATGAGCCCCGGCGAAGTGCAGAACTGGCCCGCGCCCAGCAACACGGAGGCGGCGAGCTGCTCGGCCAGCGCCTCGGAGCGCGCTGCCAGGGCGCCGGGCAGGATGAACACGGGATTGATGGAGCCCATCTCGGCGAAGACGGGGATGGGAACCGGACGGGCGGCGGCGAGCTCCATCAGCGCGCGGCCACCGGCCCGAGAGCCCGTGAAGCCCACCGCTCGGATGGAGGGGTGCCCCACCAGAGCTCGGCCCACATCGATGCCGGCATCGAACAAGAGCGAGAACACCCCTTCCGGAAGACCGCAGGCCTCCACGGCCTCGCGCAGGGCCAGGCCCGCACGCTCCGAGGTCGCCGGATGGGCGGGATGGGCCTTGGCGATGACCGGGCAGCCCGCGGCGAGCGCCGACGCGGTGTCGCCCCCCGCTACGGAGAAGGCGAGCGGGAAATTGCTCGCGCCGAACACCGCCACCGGCCCCAGCGGGCGGAGGACGGAGCGCAGGTCCGGTCTGGGCACGGGACGCCGCTCCGGCAACGCGTGGTCGATGCGGGCATCCACCCAGCTGCCCTCCTCGAGCAGCCGGGCGAACTGCCGGAACTGGTTCGCGGCGCGTCCGAGCTCACTCTGGATGCGCGCGGGCGGAAGGCCCGTCTCCCGAGGCGTGACGGCCAGGAAGTCGGCCTCGGCCGCGAGCAGCGCCTCGGCCGTGCGCTCCAGGAACACGGCCCGTTGCCGGGATGACAGGGCGGCGAAGAGCGGCGCGGCCTCCTGCGCGAGCCGGCAGGCCCGTTCGACTTCGTGAGGCAGAGCACCATGGTAGCGGGGCTCCAGCGCGGCGCCTTCCGCCGGATCCCAACCGTTGAAGGTCTCGCCACCCGGCTCGCCTCGCCCGGCACCAATCAGAGACAATCCCATCCATTTCATGCCGCGTGTCCTCGTGTGGGCGTGGCTACAACGTGGGCCGGTGGGCCAGGGCCTCGCGCAGCACGCGCAGGCACTCCTCGCGCTCGGCGCCGGCCAACTCCAGACGCGGCGGACGCACGCGCTCGTGGCCCCAGCCCATCTCCTGCTGCACCAGCTTGATGAGCTGGACGAACTTCGTGACGGTGTCGAGCCGCAGCAGCGGCAGGAACCAGCGATAGAGCGCGAAGGCTCCGTCGTGCTTGCCGGCGCGAGCCAATTCATACAGGCGCACCGACTCGGCCGGGAAGGCGTTCACCAGCCCCGCGACCCAGAAGCTCGCCCCCGCGCTCACGCCCTCGACCAGACAGTCATCCACGCCCACGCCCAGCGCCAGCCGGTCCCCCAGCAAGGCCCGGATGCCCGTGACGCGGCGCGCGTCGGTGGAGGACTCCTTGACCGCCGCCACGTTGTCGAAGTCGGCGGCCAGCTCGGCGATCTGCGCGGGACTGAAGTCGGTCCGGTAGGCCACCGGGTTGTTGTAGAGGAGGCACGGCAGCCGGGTGGCGCGAATCACCGCCGACAGGTGCGCCTTCATCTCTCGCCAGTCGCTGGAATAGACATACGGCGGCAACACCATCAGCCCGGAGCAACCCGCCTCCTCGGCGGCCTTCGCGAGGCGCACCGCCTCCGCCGTACCGAGCGCGGCAATGCCCGGAATCACCGGCGCCTTCACGGCCTCGACGCAGGTGCGCATCAGCGCGGCCTTCTCCTCCAGGCCCAGGGTCGCGCCCTCTCCCAGGGAGCCACAGGGGATGATGCCGGTACAGCCTTGCGAGACAAGCCAGCGCACGTGCGCGCGGACCGCTCCGTGGTCGATGGAGAGGTCCGTGTTGAATGGGGTGGTGATGGCGGGAAGGACGCCGGTCCAGAGGCTCATGATCTTCTCTCCTGGGTTGAGGGGATCTCTGCCGGCAGGCGAAGGCTGCCGACTCGTGCGGGAAGACAGGGGGGGCGCACGTCGTCGCCGGCCCAGCCGAACAGGGCCTCGGCGGCGGGCCCACAGGTGCGACCCTGACAGGCGCCCATGCCGAGCCGCGCATACAGCCGGGCCTCGCGCAGGTCGCGGCAACCGTCCAGCGCCGCGAGCGGGACGTCCTCGCAGCGGCAGAGCAGGGTCTCGGGCGTGGCGAGCCGCTTCAGCTCCGCACGAGGCGAGTAATACCGGTCCAGCAGCCGGGCGAAGGTCCGGGCCCGGTCCCATGCTGTCCACAGGCCATCGGGAATGGCTCGGTCCGCCGCCGCGAGGCCGGCGATCTCCCCGGTGACAAGGGCCTGGTCCACTCCGCCGATGCCGAGCAACTCACCCACCGCGTGGACGTGGGGGACGCTCGTTTCCATGCGCTCATCGACGGCGACCGCCCCGGCCGACACCGCGCAGCCCACCAGCCGCGCCAGCTCCAGGTTGGGCACCAGACCGAAGGCCGCGCCCAGGTAATCGCAGCCCATCCGCTCCTCCCGGCCCCGCACCGACAGGCGCACGTGCTCGAGCCGCCCGTCCCCCTCCGCGGCCACCACCCACGCATCCGTGGACGTGGGCACGCCCGCCAGCCCGGCCGCCAGCCCGGCCCCCTGGAGGAGCTTTCCCGGATGGCGCCAGAGCTGGAGGGCGAAGCCCCAGTGACTCGAGGCCGGTGCCTGCTCGGCCATGAACAGGACCTCGCCGCCTCGCGCGTGCACCGTCGCGGCGGCAGCGAGCAGCAAGGGCCCGGTGCCAGCCAACACCACGCGCTTGCCCTGGATGGGCAGGCCATCCTTGACGAGGACCTGAAGGCCACTGGCCCCCATGACGCCAGGCAGCGTCCAGCCAGGAAAGGGCAGGAAGCGCTCACGCGCGCCCGTGGCGAGCACGAGCCGCCCGTAACGCACGGCGAGCGGAGTCTTCCCTTCCTCTGTGAGCAACAGCCCCGGCTCGGGTGCGGCGACGACGCGCGTCCCCGGCCGGAACCGTGCCCCCGAAGCGGCGAAGCGGCTCAGCCATTTCCGGGCCACCGGGTTGCCGCCATGCCGCGTCTCCCCGCGCCAGACCTGCCCTCCAGGAAGGGGCTGCTGCTCCACGACGAGCACGTCGAGGCCAGCCTCGGCGGCCCGGCACGCCGCCGCGAGCCCACCGGGTCCAGCGCCGACGACGAGGACGTCACACGCCTCACGCATCGGTCACCACCTCCAGGTCATCACGGCAGGGCGTGAGGCAGGTGAGCACCTCGGGCTCGCCGTCGATGGTGGCGCGGCACTCGAAGCACACTCCCATGCCACACAGGGGCGCACGGGGGCGGCCCTTCAAGTCGCGGCGGCTGATGAATCCCTCCGCATGGGCGAGGGCCGCCGCGACGGTGGTGCCGGCGGGAACGGTGACGGTCCGTCCGTCGATACGCAGGGTGACGGACCCAACAGCGCTCTGCTTCGCGTCAGGCATGGAGGGCCTCCGCCGTGCGCGCCCGCTCCAGGAAACGCGCCGGCTCATAGGGCTGGACGGGAATCGCGCTGGCGCGGCCGAGCATCCGGTCGGTCAGGAGCCGGGCACTGCCGGTCGCGGTGGTGATGCCGAGCCCCTCGTGGCCGCACGCGAGCCAGAGCCAGGGCTTCGCCGGATGCGGTCCGAGCAGGGGCAGACCATCCGGAGTGGCCGGGCGCAGGCCGGTCCAGATGCGCAGGGCCTGAAGGTCCTTCAATCCCGGCAGGAAGAGCTCCGCGCGCTGGAGCATCCGCTCCAGAATGGAGGCTTCCACCTCACGGCTCGCCACGCCCGGCTGGCGCGAGGAACCCAGCAGCAACTGGCCCGTGGTGCGCGGCTGGGCATTGAACGCGACCGAGGCCCCTTCCGTCCCGTGGGCGCTCTTGAGATAGCCGAGCTCCACGAGCTGGTGGTGCACCACCGGCGCGCCGCGGCGGGTGATGAGCAGGTGTCCCTTGCGGGGCGAGATGGGCAACTCCGGGCAGAGCGAGGGGCTCGCGACACCCGCGGCGAGCACGATGCACCCGGAGGCCAGGACATCACCGTTGGCGAGCAGGACGGAGCCCTCGCGGAGGGTCCGCACCGGGGAGCCCGAAAGCAGCAGGGCGCCCCGGGACTGGGCTCGAAGAGCGAAGGTGCGCGCGGCGAGCGGAGGGTAGAGCACGGCATCCCCGGGCACACGCAACGCGCCCACGAGCCCCGGTGCCAGGGCCGGCTCGGCCTCGTACAGCGCGGAGGCGTCCAGCACCTCGGCGCGCAGTCCGGCCGCACGGTAGTTCGCGGCCTTGGTGGCGACGGCAGCCAACTCCTCCGCATCCGCGGCGAGCCAGAGCGTGCCGCAGGCGTCGTATTCCACCTCGGGAGGCAGGTGCCCGGCCAGCTCGCGCCAGAGCGCCACGGAGTAGCCCGTCAGCGCGAGTTCCGCCGGGTTGTCGTCCATGGCGACCAGATGGCCCATGCCACAGGCCGTGGTGCCCCCGCCGATGGAGCAGGCCTCCACCAGCGCGACGGACATCCCCTCACGCGAGAGCGAGTCCGCGAGCGCCGCGCCGACGATGCCGCCGCCGACGATGACACAGTCGAAGGCGCTCATCCGATGCCCCAGGCGAAGGGGTCCTCGGGATGCACGAGCAGCGTCGCCTCCGCGTTCACCGAGGCCGTGCCGGTAATGGTGGGCAGGACGCGCTCGCCGTCGCGGACGTAGCGAGCCTCGAACCGGCTACCGATGATGCTCTCCTGCACCCAGGTGGCGCCCTCCGCGAGCAAGCCTTCCGCGGCGAGGCAGGCGAGCTTGGCACTCGTTCCGGTGCCGCACGGGGAGCGGTCGTAGGCGAGGCCCGGACAGAGGACGAAGTTGCGCGCATCGGCACCGGGCGCGGGCGAGGGAGCGAACAGCTCGACGTGGTCGATCTCCGCACCGCCCGAGCCGGTGATGCCATTCGTGGCGAGCGCGTGCTTGATGGCGGACGCGTAGTCCGTCAGGGCCGGGATGTTCCCCAGCTCGAGCGGGACATGCCGGGGAGCCCGCGAGAGGAAGAACCAGTTGCCGCCCCAGGCGATGTCACCCCGCACCTCGCCGTAGCCGGGCACCGCGAGGGCGACATCGTGAGCGAGGCGGTAGCTCGGCACGTTGGCGATGCTGACCCGCCCATCCGCATGCAGGGTGGCCTGGACCACGCCCACCGGAGTCTCCAGCGCGTGCACGCCGGGGCCGATGCGGCCCAGGAACTCCAGCGTCTTCACCACGCCGATGGTGCCGTGGCCACACATGCCGAGATAGCCGACGTTGTTGAAGAAGATGACGCCGGCCACGCACCGGGGAACCGAGGGGGTGCACAGCAGCGCGCCCACCATCACATCGGAACCACGTGGCTCACAGACAATGGCCCTGCGAAAGGAGTCGAACCGCTCGCGAAAGCGCTCGCGCAGGGTCTCCATGTCGCCGGCCCCCAGCTCCGGGCCCCCTTCCGTCACCACACGGGTGGGCTCGCCACCGGTATGACTGTCAATGACACGAATGCGCCGCATGCCGCCCTGGGTCTTGGACACCATGGCGGCACCGTACGGATTGCGGCTCGCGATTTCTTGCGCGTTTCAGCCACGCTGGCGGGGCAATCCTGCAAATGCGCGAGCGTCTGGATCGCCGCGGAGCTTCCTCAACTTCTCAGGGGCTCATGGGTTGCAGGCCCGGGCCAGTTCGGCCTCGGTGCGCGCCAGATCAACGGCAGCCTCGAGCCGTTGGAAGAGCTCCCTGGCGCGCAAGAGATGGGCCTTGCGCTCGGGAGCCTCTGGGACCAGGTGCCGGCCCAGCTCGAGCAGGGCCCTGCCTTCCTCGTAGGGCATCGCCAATTCCACGGCGCGCTCGGCGCAGCGCCGCCAGGTCCGCAGCGCCACCTCGGTCCGCCCCGAAAGCCAGGCCTCCTGCCCGTTGCAGAGCAGGGAGACCGGCTCTCCGAGCGGGAAGGCCCGGGCGAAGGCCCGCAGCAACTTGCAGGATTCCTTCGCGGCCCGCGCCAACTCCCTCGCCTCGGCGGATGGGCCGCCCGGCGCTCGTTCCCATTCCGCCAGGTACACCTCGGTGACCATGCGTATTCCGCTGACCAGGAGGCTGACCACCGGCCTCATGCCCCTCATCAGCGCGAACCCCTTGGCTGCCATCTCGAGCGCGCGCTCCCGCTGCCCGCCGCGCGACAGCGCCAGGGCCAGCGAGCCGTAGAGCAGGATCTTCTCCGCGGCGTTCGCATGTGGCTCGTACCCGGGCAGCACCTGCTCCAGCTCGCGGATGGCTTCCGCGGTGTGGCCCAGACGAACGAGGCAGCGCGCCCTCTGCATCGGTCCCCAGTACAAGCTCTGCACGGCATTGCGCCTTCGTGCGGAGCGCTCGAGCTCATGCGAAATCTCGACACCTCGGCGGAAGCTGCCCTGGTAGTAGAGCGAGTTCGACAGCATGCTGCAGACCTGCTCGAACTGGCGGAAGTCCCTGGCGGTGCTGGCAAGCTCTCGGGCTTCCTCCACCCATGCCCCCACCTCCTTCCAACGGGCTTGACCGATGCCACAGATGCAACAGCGCACCAGGACGTAGATCACGCTGTCCGCGCCCCCCACCCGCCTGGCCATATTCAGAGCTCGCTCGCACCAGGCATCCACCCTCGGCCGCAAGGGAGGGATGGAGTTGAGCACCGTTGCCATGATGGCGTAGGCCCGCGCCAGGTCAGGCGAAGGGCCCGCGGGCTCCAGCAGGTTGACCAGCCGGAACGTCGACCAGATGGCGCGCAGGGGATTCTGCTGGAAGAAGTAGATCTCACTGAGTCTCGTCGTCAGGTGCCCGACCTCGATGCGCAGCTTGCGGCGCTCGGGCGACTGCTCCTCGAAGGACTCGGGCAGGGTCGCCTGCACGAGCCGCACGAGCAGCTCGCGGGCGAGGCCCAGGCGCCAGCCCCTGGGGCTCCTGGGCAGCGGCCAGCCCAGGTTCTCCAGGGCCTGCCCGGCATGCGTGACGCAGGAGACCGTGTCGCCGATGAGGTAGAAGGTCTCCGCCAGCCGCTCCTGCAGATGGCCGATGTGGTGCGCCTGCGCGGCCCTCGCCCGGGCAATCTCCAGGGCCCGCTGGAAATAGGGGATGGCCGCATGGCAGGCATAGACAGACATGGCCTGCGCTCCCGCCCGCTCCGCGTAATGGGCCTCCCGCTCCGTGTCACCCGCCTGGCCCCAGTGGTAGGCGAGCGCCGCCAGCCACTCGGACGCGTGGGGATGTGCTGCCTCGATGGAGAGCGCGGCCCGGTGGTGCAGCGCTCGCGCCTCGTCCCGTGGCAGGCTCGCCAGTGTGCCCTCGCGCAGCTTGTCGTGGGCGAACCGCCACCGCCCATCCGCGAAGTCCAGCACCGCGGCGCCCGCGCAGTCCTCCAGCCACCGCTCCAGGTCCTCCTCGGGCGCGCTGGCCCTCAGCACCGCCAGGTCCAGGTGGCGACCCACCACCGCCGCCAGCCGCAGCAACTCGCGCGCGGAAGCCGGCACCTTGTCCAGCCGCCGCTGGATGATCTGCCGCACGCCTCCGGCGAAGACCCGCTCCGGCAGTGGCACCGCCCCAATCCGCTCCAGTTGCCCCGCCTCCTCCGCCAGCGCGCGCACCACCTCCACCAGGAAGAAGGGATTGCCCTCCGTCTCCCGCAACAGCAGCTCCAGTACCTGCGGCGCGCGGCCGGCCTCGCCGATCATCGACTCGCTCAGGCGCGCCATCTCCTCCGCCTCGAGCCGCGGCACGCCCAGCACCCGCATGGCCGGCAGCTCCTGGGGCAGTCCGGGCCGCTCGTCATCGCGGTACGTGGCCACCACCAGCAGCGGCAGCGTCGCCGCACGCGCGGACAGCCGCGCCAGCAGCCGCGTGGACTCCGGCCGGCCCCACTGCTGGTCCTCGAGGAGCAACAGGGTCGGCTGGCCGATCCGCTCGAAGAGCGCCTCCACCACGCTCATCAGGCGCTCCTGGGCGATGTCACCTGAGATCTCCAGCGCTTCCGGCACCCGCCGCTGCAGCAGCGTCTCCAGGTTCGGCACCAGGGACTTGAGCACGCTGGCCTCGAAGTCGTCTGGCTCGGTCAACAGCGCCAGCCAGGGCAGCACCGGCCGGAAGTCCTCATACGGGCTGCCTCCGCTGCTGACGGCCTGGCCACGCAGCACCACCGCCCCACGTACCATCGCCAGCGTGCGCAACTCCTCCACCAGCCGCGACTTGCCCACCCCGCTCTCTCCGCCCACCAGCCACGCCTCACCCCGGCCGGCCAGGGCCCGCTCCAGCGCCTGCTCCAGCTGTTCGCGCTCGCGCTCCCTGCCCACGAAGCGCGCCGCCCGCAGGTAGCTCTCGCGCGTGGCCGTGGTCTCGAGCTGTACCCGCTGGCCGGCCAGCTCCCGCAGGCCCTTCAGCACCTCCTCGGCGCGCTGGTAGCGCTCGTGCCGGGCCTCCGCCATCAACCGTCGGAGGATCTCCACCAGACGCGGCTCCGGCGCCCGAGCCCCCACCACCATGCGCTGCGCCATCACCCCCACGCTGTACAGGTCCGAGGACTCCGAGGCCGGCTCGCCCTGGAAGAGCTCGGGCGCGATGTACCCCCGCGTGCCCGAGACCCCGCGCGCCTCGCCTCGCTCGCGTGCCAGGGCCAGGCCGAAGTCCAGCACCTTCACCTGCCCATCCACCACCAGCACGTTGCCCGGCTTCAGGTCCCGGTGGATGAAGCCCCTGCGGTGCATGTACGCGAGCGCCTGCAGCAGTTGCACCAGCAGATCGATCTGCACCATGGGCGGTTGGCCTCGCCCCGCCTCCACCAGCGTCTTCGCCCCCGCCAGCAGCTCCATGGTGAGGTAGGGCCGCAGCTCCTCGTCAAACCCGTAGTCCAGCACGTGGATGACGTGAGGGTGGCGCAGCGAGGTGAGCGCCTTGAACTCGGCGGCCAGATCCAGGGCCGTCTCACGCGAGAGGGTCGCCGTGGTGGAGTCGGGAGAGGCCTCTAACTCCAGGTCCATCACCGAGCGGTGCAGCCGTTTGAGTGCAATGGCCCCGCCCAGCCGATCCAAGGCGCGGTAGACGGTGCCCATGCCTCCACGGCCGACGATCTCCTGGAGCTGGTAGCGGCGGCCTACCAGTGAGCCCCGCGAGCTGTCTCCCGTGGCCTCTACCCTCTCGGTACCCGCGTGCCGCATAGGTCTCCCACGTCAGGCGGCCTGCCTCTGGCCTGGGGTCTTCACATCCCGGAATGCCAAGACGGGCGCCATCCTACCGGGACGATTTCCGGAGCGCATTCGCGCCGCGCTTCAATTCCAGGTGCGCCTCGTGTCCCCCTCCCCTCCCCTGAAATATTGGAGGGGCTCCTGCCACCACTGCAGGATGAGGGGCATGAACCTGACCTCCCTCCTCTCTTCCCACCTCCCTTCTCGCGGTGCGCTGCTGGCCGCGAGTGTCCTGTTCGGCGCCCCGGCCCTGGCCGGAAGTTTCGTGTACGCGGGCAACTCTGGTGGCACGGGTGTCACCGTGCTCGGCATGGCACAGCCCGATGGCATCGAGGCGCACCCCTCGGCGGAGAACCCCATCATCCAGGGCCATAACCTCTACGCGCCGGACCTGGTGCGCAACGGCGGCGTGTGGAACCTGTACTACGGCGGCTGGAAGAACAGCTCGGATGGCAACGACCGCATCTACTTCGCCGTCTCGGACGACCTGCTCTTCGAGGGCCCCTGGTCCGGCCAGTCCGTCATCATCGATCACGGCGCGTACATCCACGTGAATGACCCGTCCGCGCAAAAGCGTCCGGATGGGCGTTGGGTGATGGCGTACACGGTGGCGAACCAGGTGGGCTCGGACTACCGGGACTGGATTGCCGTCTCCACGAGCACGGATGGCGCGGCGTGGAGCCCGTCCGTGGCCACGTCCAGCACGGAGATTCGCATCACCAACGCGAGCTTCTCGGACATCGCCCGGCCGGCGCTGCTGTGGACGGGCAGCGGGTGGAAGCTGTGGTTCGACGGACGCGTGGACAACGGCGCGATGCACTCGTACCTGGCCGAGTCATCCGAGGACATTCCGCGCAACTTCACGCTGGTGCAGAGCTACGCGGACGTGGGCGGCTTCCCGGGCTTCATGGAGCCGGACGTGGAGCTGGTGAACGGGCGCTACGTGGCGGTGGTGCAGCGCAACTTCGCCACGCTGCACAAGCTGGAGAGCACGGACGGCCGCACCTTCACCGAGGTGGGCACGTTCCTGTCCGCCGCCTCGCCCACGTTCGGCCGCAAGTACGTGAGCAACCCCGGGCTCGTCTACGACAACGTGGAGCGCGTGGTGAAGGGCGTGGGCTTTGGCATGACGGACAACTCCGGCCTGACGGACCACGACATCGGCTTCGCGTACACGCAGTACCGGCTGAACGTGCTGTCCTGTCCGAGCACCTGGCACATCTACACGGTGGGCCGCTACTTCGATCAGGCCCAGCAGCTCACCTTCGGCAACGGCAGCTTCTGCCAGCTGAAGGTGGAGGACCCGCGCACCGGCCAGGTGCTCGCGAACCAGCCGGTGAGCTCCGTGGCGGGCGACATCTGGCGCTTCGTGCCGTAGCGCGGGTGACAATTTTCGCCCAGGCAGTGACGCAAAATGTCCGCTGTCCGCTGTCCGCGGCCCCGTCACCGAGAGTGGGAGGAGGGGCGCACGGTGCTGGCCTACCCGGTGCATCACCGGGCAGGCTCACCGCGCCGAAAGGGCTCGACATGTGCCGCAACCCGCTGCTGCTCCTCCTGGTGCTCCTCACCGCATCGGCCGCTTCCGCCCAGGACGACGAGGACGACGGGTACGACGAGGAAGAGGCCCCGCCGATACTCGAGGGCTCGGGCCGCATCTCGTTCCAGACCGGCTGGCGGTACACCCCCAACACCCGGTTCTATGATGAGTACTATTCGCAGACGGGGAACTTGCACCTGGAGCGCTCGGAGGGGGCGATCGGAGGGCCACTGCTGGCGGCCACCTTCGCGTATTCGCCGCTGGAGTGGCTGGAGCTGGGAATCGATCTGTCCGCCACCTACGAACGAATGCAGCTCACCGGCAAGCCAGGGCTGAACGCCATGACGCTTGGAGCACTCGCGGGCCTGCGCTTACAGAAGCGGCTGGAGATAGGACCCGCGGGGCTGGTTCCCTGGGTGGGAGTCATCCTCGGGAACCTGTTCGCCGCCTCGTACTTCGATGGAGGGCGCTCGGTGGAGACCGCCGCCGGGGCGCTCGGAGGTACGGTGGGGGCGACCCTGAGCCTCGGCGAGACATGGGGGCTCACTCTCGAGTACCGGCAGATCCTCGCCAAGGGCGAGGCGGAGAAGATAGGCGTTTACGATGCAGTCGGGAACTGGTTCTCCGTGGGCGTGACCTACCTCATCCCATCCGAGCCGGATCGGCCCATGAAAAAACTCTTCTAGCGTCCGGCCGGGGGTCGAAGAACCTCACGCCGGCTGCAGGAAGCGTCCGCCGACGAGGTGCTCGATCACCTCGCGTGCCGAGTGCGGGTCGAGCTTCACCTTCGCCCCCAGCTGTGCCACCGCGGTGGCGACCGTCGTCGGGCGCTCGAAGGCGGCCAGGGTGCTCAGGAGGACCCTCCCGTCCTCGCCTTGATCCAACGTTGGCTCGGTGAACTTTCGCGGGCTGACCGACGGGGCACAGGCCAGGCCCGTTCCGTTCACCGACCGCACCACGGTCACCGGTTCCTGCGCCACCTTCGCGGGGACCCGGTGATGTCCCAACCAATCCCCGAGCTTGAACTGCAGTGTCGAGGGGGCCGTGTTCAACAGGCGCGTGCGTCCGTTGAGCTCGACCCTTTGCTTCGCCGCTTCGTGCTTCCGCGCGAGGGCATCCACGTGCTCCGACGTGCGCTGCACCGCCTTCTCGAGCGCCGCGTCGCGGAAGCGCAGCATCGGCACCGACACATCGCCTGGCTCGCGTTGCTCGAAGTACTCGAGGAACTCCGAGAACGTTCGCGCTTCGGACACCATGTCGAACCGCGCGGGGTGCTCGGTGGCGAGCGCTCCGGGCTGCGCTTCGAGCCGCTGATAGCCCACCAGACAGTCGAGGCCGATCACGCGCTTCACCAGGCGGACTTCCTCTTCGAGCGTGGCGGCACTAGCGAAGGGGAGGCCCGCGATGCCAGAGACCTCGACGTCCAGGTTCTTGTGGCGACGGCAGTGATCGATGGTCTCGAGGAGCTGGGAGTCCGATGAGCACGGCTTGAGCAGACCGCGACGCATCTGCTCGTGCCGCTGCTGTTCCGAGAAGCAGCCGATGTCGAGCACCATATGGACGTGCTCGAAGCTCTGGGCCAGGGCGTCGATGAGCTCCATCCGGGGCACTCCCCACAGGAAATACATGCAGGAGTGGCGTGAGAGATCGACCCCCGCCCAGGTGCTCTGCAGGAATTCCGCCGAGCTTCCCGAGAAGTCGTAGCGGAACTGCCACGTCCGGTGGGCGATCTCCTGGTGGTCGCGGCGCACACTCTCCTCGGCCCGGAGAAACGGCTTCGCGCGTCCGAAGGCCGCCTTCTGGTTGCCGCGGGCCCCACCGCAATAGAGGCAGTTCTCGCCGCACCCCTTGCCGGGCGCGACCCACCCCGAGAAGGCATGGCGATCCTGGTGGCTCAGGAAGATGTCTTCGAAATGCGAGTAGTAGACGTCGTCGCTGTTCGTGGCGCCTTGCACGTACTCCAGGGGCAGCCGCGTTGGAGTGCCGTCTGGCCTCCGGGTGACGCAGTTGGGCGGGGAGGGCTCACCCTGGCAGAGCGCCAGCAATGGCCGCTCGCCATCGCCCAGGACGATGTGATCGATGCAGTCGAACGCGTGCAGCTCCCGCCACCAGTACGACGCGGTGTTGCCGCCCACGACGATTCGGATGTCGGGGTCGATTTCACGCAGCATCCGGGCCAGGAGCAGCGCGCGGTGGACGTGGTGGAACCATTTGAGGCTGATCCCCACGAGCCGGGGGCGCACACGGGCCACCAGGGCCTCGAGCGAGCGCATCACCTCGTCCTCGGATTCGTCCCCGTCGTAGAGCCGGACGAAGGCCTCGATTCCGCCGCGTCTCAGGTAGCCCGCGAGGTAGAGGATCCCGCAGGTGGCCTCGCCGGTTCCGGCGCCGAGAAGGAGGACTGGAGAGAGAACGCGGCGGCCATTCATGAAACGAAACCCTACCTCAAGCCCAGCCTGGGGCATTGCGCTGGCGATGGCTCATCGGCTTGGAGAGGGAACAGCCCGGTGAGCCCTGGGTCCCAGGCGGCCTGGGGCAGGCTCCATCCGCTGCCGATGCTCGTAGGCACGCGCGAGCTGGGTCACCTCGTCCGACACCGACTTCAGCATCAGGGACGCCTGCTGGGTCGAGTCGATGCGGCCGACCGTCTCTTCCATGATGAAGGAGAGCTGCTGGATGGCGGTGAAGATCTGCGAGATGCCCTCGTTCTGCTGGCGCACGGTGACGGAGATCTGCCGGACGCTGGAGGTGCTCTGCTGGATGATGTCGGACACCTCGCGGAAGTTGTCGCCGGAGCGCCTGACCATCTGCATTCCGTCCTCGAGCTGCTGCGTCCCCTTCTCGCCCATGTCCACCGCGTCCTCGATGGCGATGCGGATCTCCTCGAGGATGTCCCGGATGCGGCCCGTCGCGTTGATCGATTGGTCGGCCATGCCACGGATCTCCCGGGCGACCACGGCGAAGCCCTTGCCGTGCTCTCCCGAGCGGACGGCCTCGATGGAGGCGTTGAGCGCCAGCATGTTGGACCTATCCGCGATCCCCTTCACCGTCGAGGTGATGAGGCCGATCTGCTGCGCGCTGCCACTCAGGCGGGACACCTTGTCGAGCATCCCATCCACGAACTGGCGGATGGTGGCCAACCCCTCGAGGCTCTGTTGCAGGGCCTTCTCGCCAATGCGGCCCAGCTCCTCCACCCGCGCGGCCACCTGCAGCACGGCCTCGGCCTTCTGGGCGGCCGTCTCCGAGGTCTGCTTGATCTCCTCGGACGTCACATGGGCCTCCTGGAGGGCGGAGGCCTGCTGGGTGATGCTCTGGCGCTGCTGCTCGGTCGCGCTGCTCAGGCTGGAGCCCGCCTCGGACAGGCGGCTGGCCGAGGATTGCAGCGTGCGGGGAATCTCGCGCAGCTTGACGAGCACGGTCTTCATGCCGTCCGCCAGGTCTCCGGCCTCGTCGGTGGAGACCCACGCGGGCGCCTCGGGAGCCCCGGTGGCCAGCGCCTCGATGGCCTCGTGCACCGTGTTCATCGCCCGCGACTGCCGCCACACCTGCAGCCACGCCACCAGCGTGGGGCAGATGAAGACGAGCGCGAGGAGGCCCAGGAACGGCAGGCCCAGCTCCTTCACGAGCTCCCCCGAGGTGTGACGCATCTGCTGGGCCAGGAGCGAGGAGCCCTCCGCCTCGAGCGTCCGGGCGAACTGCTCCTGGACCCGGTTGACCTTGATGACCACCACCACCCCGGCCAGGAAGAGCGTGGAGATCAGCGCGCTGGCCACGGCATAGGGCAGGTACCAGGACTGGCGCGGCCAGAAGTAGCCGCTCGCGGTGACGCGCGAGCCCCCCAGACGCTCCTGCTCCGCCAGGGCGTGCTTCATCGTCCAGTGCTCGATGATGGGCACCATGGGGATGGACAGCAGGACGCCGAACGCGGTGGCAATGGCGGTGACGGGAAGGACCGCATCCAGGCTCTGTCCCGTCATCAGACAGACGCCGAGCATGAAGGTGGCACCGGCGTGGAACCACGTGAACTGCACGCAGAAGAAGGCGATGCGCGAGGGCATCTTGAGGATGCGCACCAGCCGGCTGCCGTCACCATCCGAGGGCAGGACCTCGAACGTGTGCCGCACCAGGAAGCGCAGCATCAGGAAGAGCACCAGGCTGGCGTTGATCACCACCACCACGGCCAGCATGGCGAGCACGGCGCGCACGTCCTGCGGCCGCTCGAGTCCCACGAACAGGCTCGCCGTATAGGTGGAGAAGGGCGTGATGGGAATGTTCGAGCCGATCAGCAACAACAGGATGCGGCGCACGAGCGCCCCCTGCTGCCGCGCGTCCGCCATGTCCACCGTGTTCATCTGACGAGTCACCTGCGACCTCTTCGATGCGCCCCAACCCGGGTTGCCCCGTGGCGCTTCGGGAATACCTTGCCTCTCGAGTGCGCCGGGACTGTCACGGAGTGACGTGTGGAGTCAACACCTGGGGGTCAACGCCTCAAGGACAGCGGACGAGCCAGGGTTCTCGCGGCTCCAATCTTTCTCGTTTCCCAGGGAAACGAGGGAACCCATAAGAGGATCTCAATTCTCGCCAGCCCGTATAAATCTTCTTGTGACGAAGGGAAGTGTGTGTGAAAGACGCCTTCGCCATGACCTCTTCCTACGCCCCCCGCTCCCGCTCTCGCCTCCACTCGGACGAGATGGGGAGCGCATGGATGCTCAATCCCACCCTGTCCACGCAGGATGCGGAGACGCGCGGCAAGCACTTCGAGGTCACGCGGACGCTGAAGAATGAGTACTCCGCCGAGGAGTTCGAGCTCTTTCCCCGGGGCTCACATGCGCGGGTGCTCGAGCTGTGCGGCAAGCTGGAGCCGGCGCTGGCGGAGTGGTGTGAGCGCTACCCCGCAATCGCGCCCTCGCGGTTGCAGTCCACCGCGCTGGTGGGAGCCGTCGCCGCCATCCCCGGTTCGACGTTCGAGCAGAACGTGCTGCTCACCAAGGTGGGCCTCATCACGTTCGCCATCGACGACATCGCGGATGGGGAGATCGGCGAGCTCACGGATGACGAGAGCCTGGGGATGGTGGACCGCTACCTGCTGACGGTGGAGTCCCCCGACAGCGAGAGCTGGGACGCGGCGCGCGGCGAGGCGGAGTGCATCGGGGCCGCGCTGCAGGAGCTGACCCGCGAGCTGATGGCCGCCGAGGGAGCGGTCCGCTTCGGCTGGCTCTGGCGGGAGCACTTCCAGCGGATGATCAGCGGCCACCAGGTGGAGCTGCGCACCAAGCGCCTGTACCAGACGCATCGGACGCTGCCGGCCTTCGAGGAGTACCTCCAGGCGGGCCAGTGGACCATCTCCCTGCCCATGTGGGCCGCGGCCGTCCTCATGGTGATCAACCCCCAGGTCGAGCACGACCTCTCGGAGGATCCGCTCATCGAGGACATCCTGCGCGAGCTGGGTCTGCTGGTGCGCTGGACGAATGACATCCGCAGCTTCGACCGGGAGTACCGCGAGGGGAAGTTCAACGGACTCACCCTGCTGATGCGGCGGGGCATGAGCGAAGCCGAGGCCGAGCGCGAGGCCGTGAATCGCTCGAGCCGGCACCTGCGCAAGCTGGAGTCCCTCACGGCGATGCTGCCCTCGAGCCTCGAGGAGTGGGGCAAGTCGGTGGTCCGCACGGGACGCTTCTGCCGCAATGTCTACCTGAAGCAGGAGTTCCACCACTGGAACTCGTAGTGCACCTGGCGCGGCCCACGCGGCCAGGCAGGCGGGCCCCAGCGCGCCGGATCCGTCCAGAGCGAGCGTTGCACGGCATCCGCCCCGCGGTTGGAGTCGGACGTGCGGCCCCTCCGGGCATCCCTGTCGAGCGGGACTAAATTCCTCTTCTGCTGATGTCTCAGTAGAGCGGAGCGTTTGTCTCCACTCTGGGGGAGGAGCCTCGCCGTGAACCTCGAGACCCATCGACCCACGAGCGCCCCTGCCTCCCTGGCGGACCTGTTGGAGTCCCGGCGAGACGGCATCACCCACCAGTGGTTCGAGCGGTTGCACGGAGGCCTGGCACCCGGCTCTCGGACGCGGGTCGAGCTGGAGGACCACATCGAGGGCTACCTCCAGGAGCTGGCCTCGGAGCTACACCGGGCCGGGGACGAGGAAGCCGCCGAGCTACCGGAGCGGAGTGCCGAGGCTCGCGCGCACGGGGGGCCGAGCCTGCGCACCGGCTTCGACCTGTCGGCGGTGGTCCGTGAGTATGGCGTGCTGCACGAGTGCATCCTCGACCAGGTGGGGGAGCCCGACGTGCGCATCTCCCTCGCCGATGTCCGGCGCCTGGTCTCCTTCCTCGTGACGGGCATTGCCGACGCGGTGGAGGCCTACACCCGCGAGCGCGACGAGGCACGGCACCGGGACGAGGTGCCGGAGCCGCTGCGCGAGGTCGAAGCCCAGCGCGAGTACCTGGGTTCGCTCTTCCAGGAGGCAACCGCGATCGTCGTCCTGCTGAAGGGACCCGAGCACATCATGACCCATGCCAATCCCCGCCTCTTCCAACTCACCGGAGCGCGGGACGTGGTGGGCAAGCCCATCCGGGAGGCATTACCGGAGCTCGAGGAGCAGGGCTTTCGCGTGCTGCTCGACAATGTCTACCGCACGGGCAAGCCCGCGGCGGGCCACGAAGTGCGGGTATGGGTGAACCGGCAAGGGCAGGAGGAGCCGGAGGAGTGCTTCTTCAGCTTCGTCTACGCGCCCACCCGGGCGCCGGATGGCCGGGTGGATGGAGTCTTCGTGCACGCGGTGGATGTGACGGAGTTGGTGCGCGAGCGCCAGAAGACGGAGGAGGCGCTGGCACTGCTGGACACCCTGCTCACCACCGCCCCGGTGGGCCTGGCCTTCCTCGACCGCGAGCTGCGCTACGTGCGCGTCAACCAGATGATGGCCGACCACTGCCAGCGCCCCATCGACGAGATCGTGGGCCACACCATCGGAGAGATCGTTCCCACCGTGGCCCCCCAGCTCGAGCCCATGCGCCGCAAGGTGCTGGAGACAGGGCAGCCACTCCTCGGCCAGGAGTTGAAGGGCACCCTGCCCGGGAAGGAGGACGAAGTCCGCTACTGGCTCGTCAATCAGGCCCCGGTGCGCAACCGGGCCGGCGAGGTCTTCCTCGTGGCCACTGCGGTGCTGGACATCACGGAGCGCAAGCGCGCCGAGAGCGCGACCGAGGAACGCTTCCGCCTGCTGGTGGAAGGCGTGGAGGACTACGCCATCTTCATGCTCGACCCCGAGGGCCGGGTGACCAGTTGGAATCCCGGGGCGGAGCGCATCGGAGGCTGGAAGGCAGAGGAGGTGCTCGGCCGCTCCATGTCCCTCTTCTATCTGCCTGGCGACATCATGGCCGGAGTGGCCGAGGAGACCCTGCGTACCGCCGCCGCCGAGGGGCAATACCGGGCGGAGGCGCTGCTCGTGCGCAAGGACGGCAGCCGGTTCTGGGCGGACGTCCTCCTCACCGCCTTGCGTAATGACCGGGGGAGCCTGCGGGGTTTCGCCAGCATCACCCGGGACATCTCGCCGCGGCGGCAGGCCGAGGAGGTGCTGCGCGCGACGACCCAACGGCTCCAGGCCATCCTGGAGACGGCGGTGGATGGCATCATCACCATCGACGAACAAGGGGGCATCCAGAGCATCAACCCGGCCACGGTGCGCATCTTCGGCTACTCGACCGAGGAGCTCCTCGGGCGGGACATTCGCCATCTGGTGCCCGAGTCCTCCCAGAGAAGGAACACCGGTGCGGGCGTGCGCAAGCTCAACGGGAGCGGGCGCGAGGTGTGGGGCCGGCACAAGGACGGGAGCATCTTCCCGTTGGAGCTCTCCGTCAGCGAGACGCTCCTGCCCCAGGGGCGCTTCTTCACCTGCATCGTTCGTGACATCACCGCGCGCAAGCACGCCGAGGACGCGCAGGCCCTGTTCGTCGAGGTGGGCACGCTGTTGTCCCAGTCGCTCGACGTCCACACCACCCTGAAGAGCCTCGCCTCACTCGTGGTGGCCCACCTGAGCGACTGCTGCCTGGTGTACCTGCTGGGCGAGGACGGACAGCTGCACCGGGTGGAGGTGGCTGCCCACGCGCCCGGGACGCAAGCGCTCCTCCACCAACTGACACCCCACCCGCCTCGAATGGACGGTCTCAACCCCATGGCCCGTGCCCTCGAGGGGGGCGTCCCCGTGGCGGTGCCGGAGGTCAGCCCCGAGTGGCTGGCGGCCGTCGCCTCCAGCGCGGAGCACCAGGCCCTCCTGGAGGCGCTCTCCCTGAAGTCCCTGATCCTCGCGCCCCTGGTGGCCCGGGACCGGAAGCTGGGCATCATCAGCTTCGGCTGGAGCCAGCCGCGCCCCACCTGTACCTCGACGGACCTGGAGGTGGCCCGGGGCGTGGCCGATCGCGCGGCCGTGGCCCTCGATAACGCGCGGCTCTACCAGGAGGCCCAGGAAGCCATCCGGGAGCGCGAGGACGTGGTGGCCATCGTCAGTCACGACCTGCGCACGCCCCTCAACGCCATCGCCCTGTCCGCCACCACCCTGCTCAAGCGAGAGGACGTGGACGAACGCACCACGAAGACGGCCAGCCGCATCCACACCTCGGCGGACCGGGCCAGCCGGATGATTCGAGATCTGCTCGACTTCACCCAGGCGCGCATGCGGGGCCTCCCCGTCCACCGCGAGCCCCTGGATCTCCACGAGCATGTCCGGCGGGTGGTGACGGAGGTGCGGCTTGCCTGGCCCGATCGGCTCATCACGTTCCAGGCCCACGGAGATGGCCGGGGCGAATGGGATGGGGACCGGCTGGCCCAGGTCGTCACCAACCTGGTGGGCAATGCGTTGCAACACAGCCCGAAGGGCACGCCCGTGCAGGTGTCTGCCCGGAGCGATGACTCGAGCTTCCTGCTCGAGGTGCACAATGAGGGGCGCCCCATTCCTCCCGAGGCGCTGCCACGCCTCTTCGAACCCTACCGGCGGGGGCCGGAGGCCGGGGCGGGCCAGGGGAGCCTTGGGCTGGGCCTCTTCATCACCCGGCAGATCGTCCTCGGCCACGGTGGCACCCTCGACGTGCGCTCCACCGTGGAGGAGGGCACCCGCTTCACCGTGCGGCTG
The DNA here is from genome assembly GCF_003044305.1 of Vitiosangium sp. GDMCC 1.1324. Taxonomy (GTDB): domain Bacteria; phylum Myxococcota; class Myxococcia; order Myxococcales; family Myxococcaceae; genus Archangium. Next base: position 97,087 of record NZ_PZOX01000017.1, read on the forward strand.
CCGCGGCACCCATCACAGCTCCCGGTTCACGACGAACGGATGTCGTAGCCTGCTCGGCCCCTCAGGGGGCCACGCTGTCCGAAGCCAGACCCGCCTGTCACCAACAGTGTGCGGTTGTATGAGGGCTCGCCCCTCCGGGTGGATTGCCCCATCGCCGGGCGGACATGACGTTGCGCCCCATATCCCGACCAGAGGGGGGGAACATGGGACCGATTGGCAAGAGAGCCGCGCGGCTGGCGCGGTGGGGTGCTGTCTGGCTTGGAACGCTGGCCCTCGCGTGTGGGCCGCTGCCAGAGGACGAGCCCGACGCCGAGGGCCTGCCACTGGAGGCCCAGGCGGACGGTATGGAGTCGCGAGCCCCGGAGGCACAGCTCTCCGGCATCTCCGGCCCCTTCGACGTGAGCAAACCCGTCCTGGAGGCACAACGCACGGGGTTCACCGGACCCTCCGTGGCATTCGACGGCGAGGTGTACCTGGTCGTCTGGGAGGACTCACGCACCGGCCGCGTCTTCGGTGCGCGCGTGAAGCCCGATGGCCGCATCCTCGACCCGGCGGGCATCCCGCTCAACCTCACCACCGGCCTGAGTGGCGGCCAGCCCCGCGTGGCGTATGACGGCACCCAGTTCGTGGTCGTCTGGGTGAGCTCGGATGGCATCCTCGGCGCCCACGTGGAGGGCGATGGAGACGTGCGCCGCCATCTCACGCTCGGCTTCAGCGACGAGATAGGCGGTCCACCCGGTATCGCCTGTACGAAGAAGCTGTGCCTGGTGGCCTACACCGTCTCCGGTGATGACGAGAACGTCGTCGTCGCCGCGCGCGTGGACTCGCGGGGCAAGGTGCTCGAGCGGCAGTCCCTCTCCCCTGGGTTCAACAACGCGTTTGATCCCGCGGTGGCGTGGGACGGCAAACAGTTCCTGGTCGTCTGGAGCGATGAGCGCGGTGGGGATGGGGGAGACATCTTCGGGAATCGCGTCAGGAAGGACGGCACGGTGCTGGATGGAAGAGGCGTGCCCCTCATCACGGCGCCCGCTGGCCAGGTCAACCCCGACGTGACCTGGACCGGGGAGCGCTTCCTCGTCGTCTGGGAGGACAGCCGTGGCGGGGAGCCGGACATCTTCGGTGCCCGGGTGCGCCGCGACCTGAGCGTGGAGGAGCCCACGGGTTTCCCCATCGCCGCCCATCCTGGAGCACAGTCCGCCCCGCGGCTGGCTCACGACGACTGCGAATCGCTCGTCGTCTGGAGCGACACCCGCAAGGAGGACTTCCTCATTCGTGGCGCCCGCGTGTCGGATGACGGCGAGGTGTTGGATCCCTCGGGCTTCTCCCTGCCTTCCTCCGGGGATTTCCCCAAAGTGAGCGCCCCCGCGGTGGCTTCGAATGGCAACCACTACTTCGTCACGTTCAGCGACGAGGCCGCGGGCGCCGATCCCTTCAGCACGGTGAGCCACATCCTCGGCACCCGGGTGAAGCACGACACGACGGTCCAGGACTCGCCGCCCCTGCTGTTCACCCGCTCGGCCACCGCGCAGACGCTGGCTGCCTCCGCCTATGGCGATGGCCAGTACCTCGTCGTCTGGCGAGAGACACGCGCCGGCGAGAAGGAACGACTGCTGGCCACCCGCGTGCGCACGGATGGCCGCGTCCTCGGCCCTCCCTTCCAGTTGCCCACCGGGCTCAATCCGGGAACCGTCTCCGTGGCCTTCAACGGCTCCACCTTCCTGGTGGTCTGGGATGAGGACGTCTCGCCGGATACCTTCGACCGGGACATCCGCGGGGCCCGGGTGAGCAGCGCGGGCGTGCTGCTGGACGCCTCCAGTCTGCCCATCGCCGCGCTGGACGACATCCAGTCCAACCCCGCGGTGGCCGCCTCCGGAGCCGGATTCCTGGTGGTCTGGGAGGACGGGCGGACCAGCGGCGAGTTCGGCAACGTCACCGACATCTTCGGGACCCGCGTCAGCGCCACCGGCGGAGTGTTGGACCCCGGCGGCTTCCTCATCGCGGGCACCCTCGTTACCGAGGAGACGCCCTCGGTCATCCAGGCCGGTGACCACTCCTTCGTCAGTTGGGTGCACTTCGACTTCACGAAGTTCGACACGGAGACGAGCATCCGCGGCGCTCGCGTGTCGGAGAGCGGCACGGTGCTCGACTCACCGGGGCTCCTCATCGGTCCGGGTCCGGCCCTCAGCGAGGCACCCGCGCTGTCCTTCGACGGGACGAACGTGCTGGTGGCGTGGGCGGAAGGCTCGTTCGAGGCCGGCTGGAGGATCTCCGCGGCCCGCGTGAGCGCGAGTGGCGCCCTCCTGGACGCCACGCCCATCACCGTCTCAGCGGGTGAGGCCTTCCGGATGCGGCCCACCGCCACCTTCGATGGCTCGGACCATTGGTTGGTCTGGGAGGAGAACGGCTCGTTCATTCCCGAGAACGAGCCCGTGGACGTGCACGGAGCGCGCATCCGGCCCGACGGCTCGGTGCGCGACCCCGGTGGGAGGCCCATCGCCCGGCACGACGAGCCCGAGTACAACCCCATCGTCGTCTCCAACGGGGCCGGGCGTGCGGCGGTGTTCTACACGGAGTTCGTGACGAAAGAGGACGTGATGAACACCCGCGTCCAGGGACGGAAGCTCACCGGCTCCAGCCTCTCGGCCACCCGCGAGGAGGAGCCTCGGGAGGAAGCGTCCCACTGAGGCCACTGGGCCTGGGCGAGCGCTCAGGTCTCGACAGGCCGAGGGACACGGCTCGCGGTGAGGGCGGAGCCCGCGGACGCGGCGCTCACGAACAGCACCGCGAGCCACTGCAAAGCGGAGAGCTGCTCGCGCAGGAACAGCAGCCCCGCGATGGCCGCCGCCGCGGGCTCCAGGCTCATCAAGATGCCGAAGGTGCGGCTCGGGAGGACGCGCAGTGCCATCATCTCCAGGGTGAACGGCAGCGCGCTCGACAGCAGCGCGACCGCGAACCCCGCCGCGAACAGCGGGGGCGTCAGGCGCGACACGACTCCACCCGCGAGCGCCACGGGCAACACCACCAACGTGGCGAACAGCATTCCCACCGCGACGCCCTGCCCGCCGTCGAACACCCGCGACACGCGCCCGCCCAGCACGATGTACCCCGCCCAGAACGCGCCCGCCCCCAGCGCCAGCACCACGCCGAGCAGGTCCAGCGACTCCGCGCCCCCGCGCCACGGAGCCAGGAGCACGATGCCCGCGCCAGCGAGCAGCGCCCACAGGAAGTCCAGCGCCCACCGAGACCCGAACACCGCGAGCGCGAGCGGCCCCATGAACTCCAGCGTGACGCCCAGGCCCAGCGGGATGCGTTCGAGCGCCAGGTAGAAGCTGAGGTTCATGGCACCGAGCGTCAGCCCATAGGGGATGACCGCCACCCACTGTGCGCGGGTGAGGCGCGCGAGCGACGGACGAAGCACCGCGAACAACACGGCGGCGCTGAGCGTGATGCGCATGCCCGACATGCCCGCCGGGCCGAGCGCCGGGAACAGGATCTTCGCCACGGCCGCGCCACCCTGCACGCTCACGATGGAGAGCAGCACCGCGGGGATGGGAGGCACGGTCAGGGATGGACGGGCGTTGGGCTCTGCATTCATGACGCACCCAGGCTAATCGTCAGCTCCCGCCGATGCCCGCCTCAAGACGAAGATGCTGTCGAGTCGGATCTCGCCTCGCTTCCGGGGCGTATCCACCTGGTAGTCGAAGTCGTAGACCGCCAGCACCTGGAGCCCCGCCTTGCGGAACAGACTCCGGGTCTGCGTCAGGTCGTACGTGCGGAAATACCAGTGCGTCTCGATGAACAGGTCCTTCCCGGGCCCTGTAATCCGCAGCCGGTTGCGCATGGCCGAGCGCCTCAGACGGCGCTCCGGCAACCCCTCGTGGGTGTTGCACACCACCGTGTCCTTCCCGAGCCGCTCGACCCAGCGCTCGTGCTCCGCCTTGCTCCGCTCGTAGTCCGTCAGGTGGAAGCCGAGCACGTACAGGCCCTCGGGCTTCAGCAACCGCCGCGTCCCCTCCAGGTGCGCGAGCGCCGCCTTCTCGCTGTCGAGGTAGCGGAACGTGGACACCAGGTTGAACGCCAGGTCCACCTTCCCCTCCAGCTCGGGCTGGTAGAACGTCTCCATGCGTGACGGATAGAGGCGCACCCGCCGGCGCTGTGCCGGAGTGAGGCGCCGCCGCGCGTGGGCCAGCATCTTCTCGGAGATGTCGTAACCCACCATTTGGTAGCCCCGGCGCGCGGCCTCGGCCACGAACCGGCCCGCTCCACACGCGGGCTCGAGCAGCAGCTTGCCGCCCGTGCCATAGCGGCGGCCCACCTCCAGCAGGAAGTCCAGCTCCCGCTCGGTGTCCGTGCCGAAGATGGCCTCGTAATACTCGGGATGGTCGTACCAGTCGGAGAGTCGTTGCATGGGCTGGGATGCCGCGCTCGCGGCGGCGCGCATCCTCGGCGCTGCGGCATGAAAATCAAGCGCGGTCATCGGGACCCGGAGACAGCCGCGGCCGCCAGGTCCCTTGCCCTGGGATGAGCGCTCAGTGCCGTTCCTCCTGGCTCAGCAGCCGATCGGCGAGCCGGATGAGGTCCGTCTCCGTGAGGAGCCCCACCAGGCGGCCGCCGTCCTCCACCACCGGCACACAGCCGAACTTGCGGTCGAGCATCTTGTGGATGGCCTCGTGCACCGAGCTCGTCGGCTTCAACGTCTCCAGCGAGCGCGTCATGACGTCGCGCACCTGGGCCGGCGGCGCGCCCGGAGTCCGCTCGTGACGAGCCAGGGCCCGGATCAGATCCCGGTGGCTCACCAGTCCCACCAGCCTTCCGTCCTTCACCACGGGCAGGTGGCGGATGTCGTATTCGGCCAGCAGGTCATCTCCCCGGACGAGGTCGTCGTCCTCATCCAGGGTGACCAGATCCCGGGTCATCAGTTCCTCGACGGTGAGCATGCTCTCCTCCCGTTCGCACCACGCTCCAGGACTCAGGGTGGGGCTTCGGGGTGCGCCCTGCAGCCGGAGAGCGCCCGGCCAGCCCGGGGTTGCTCCCGCCGTCCGCTCACGATGCGGCCGCCTACCCGCTCGCCAGTGAGGCCGCACCACGCTCGAGCGCTGGTGAGAAGCCGGGAGCTGCGCAGTTCAGTGGTGCCCCGGGAGATCCATCACCTGCGCCAGCGCGAGCATCAGCAGCAGGCCCGCCGCGAGCGCCACCAGGTTGCGCCCCCGGTTGTCCTTCCCATGCCGGTTCACGTGCGGCAGCAGGTCCGACACCGCCACGTACAGGAAGGTGCCCGCCGAGAAGGCCAGCGCCTTCGAGGCCAGCGACTCGAAGCGCAGCACCGCGTCGAAGGCGAAGTACATCACCGCCCCCACCGGCACCATCAGCCCGTACAGCATCGAGAAGCCCAGGATGCGCGCCGAACTCTTCCCCTCGGCCTTGAGGATGGAGGCCAGGGACAGCGACGAGGGAATCTTGTGCGAGGTGATGGCCAGCAGCGCCATCAGCCCCACGCCCTCCTTCACCGCCGAGCCCAGCGCGATGCCGTCGAACAGCGTGTGCGCCGACAGCCCCAGGAACGCCGTCAGCCCCAGCGCGTGCCCGTGCACATGCTCCGTGCACTCGGGCGGCTCCTCGCAGGCGTGCGTGAGGACATAGCGCTCCAACACCATCAGGAAGACGAACCCCGCCGGCACCAGCGCGAACGCCCAGAAGCCTCCCCCGTGGTACGCCTCGGGAAGCATGTGGAAGAACGCCGCGCCAAACATCACCCCCGCCGCGAAGGCCAGGAACGTCACCAGCTTCGTCGGCGTCTGGGTGAACACCACCACCAGCGCCCCCACGACGGCGCCCAACAGGATGATCAGCGAATAGGAGGAGAGGGCTACTGCGACAGGCATGGGGTGTCCGGCTGGGGTGGCGACACCTAGCACAGATTGGTGCAATCGGGTGGCATCCTCTCCCGGCAGTGGAGAGCGAGGCGGACTCTCCGTCATAGCTGCGCCCTCCGCGGACGTGCGCCCGGCCTCTCCTCCACCTCCCGGGCAACGCGGGACTACCAGGTGACGGGCATCTGCTCGAACTTCTTGCGGATCTCCCGCTCGACCGTCCACTCCACGGTGCCCGTGCGCACGTTGTTCAGCTTCGCGGTCAGCTTGTAATAGACGAGCTGGTCGTTGCCGGCCCGGTGGACGAAGGAGGAGAGCTCCCCCGTGAGCACGTAGTCGGCGCTGGCCTGCTCGCCCGGAGCCGTGTCCAGCGGGGCGAACCGGCCCGTCTGGGCCAGCCCCGTCTGGATCGTGTCTCCGAGCGAGACCATGTCGATGGGCTCGGGCGTCTTGTTCTTCAGCGGGCCCACCCGCACCACCGGGAGCTGCTGGCCGGGCTGGGCGAAGCGCCGCGCGTTGGCCAGCGCGAGCACCATCTTCTTGGAGATGTGTTGCAGGTCGTTCTCGTTGAATGGACCCGACACCTTCTCGACGGTGTCCGGGTCCTCACCGGAGCCACGGGGGAAGATACGCCCGCCGCAAGCGGCGAGGAGTCCGGCGAGCGAGAGGGACACGATGAGGCGGGTCTTCATGGTGGCGAACACGCTCAAGCGCGAGGAGGACCGGGTGGTGGAGGCGATGCCTGCTCGCCCGCTGGGGGCTGGAGCGCCGCGCGCGACTCGGTGCGCGTGGTGGGCAGCCACAGGGGCCGCGAACGCAGGTACTCCATCATCTTCTCGCGCACCAGGCAGCGCAGGTCGAAGAGGGTCCCCGGCATGGTGCTCACCAGCACACGCACCTGCATCGTCCGGTCCAGGACATCCTCCACCACCACGGTGGCCACCCGCCCGTCCCACAGATCCTTGCCCTCGTTGTCCAGGATGCGCCGCAGCTCCATCCGCAGCGCATCCATGTCCGTGGAGAAGTCCACCAGCAATCGCACCGGGCCCAGCATGCTCTGCCCGCCCTTGCTCCAGTTCTGGAAGGGCTTGTCGAGGAACTGGGCAATGGGGATGACCAACCGCCGCTCGTCCCACACCCGCACCACCACGTACGTGAGGGTGATCTCCTCCACCGTGCCGAACTCGTTCTCCACCACCACCTGGTCCCCAATGCGGATGGGCTGGGTGATGGACAGCTGGATGCCGGCCAGCAGCGAGGAGATGGACTTCTGCGCGGCCAGACCGATGACGAGGCCGGCGATACCGGCCGAGGCCAGCAGCGACACGCCCACGTTGCGCACCGTCTCGAACTGCATGAGCAGCAGGGCGGTGGCGACGATATAGGTGGTCGCCTCGAACACCGAGCGCAGCACCGCCAGCTGGGTGTGCAGTCCCCGGGCGCGCGCGGCGTCCTTCGACTGCTTCGTCACCGACTGCTGGACGAACTGCGACGTCAACCGGAGGAAGCGCAGGATGAACCACGCCACCGAGACGATGGTGAGCGTGGTGAAGAGGTGGGTGGACAGGAAGCGGGCCGTGGGCGGCAGCAGCAGCAGCGTCGTCCCCAGCGCTCCGAACACCGCGAAGTACAGCAGCCGCAGCGGCCCCTGGCCCGCGGGCACCAGCGCGTCGTCCCACGTCACCCGCGTCCAGCTCGCCAGCCGCCCCAGCAGCGCCAGCGACAGCCGCTCGAGCACCACGCACAGCACGCCCGCCCCCACCAGCGTCACCAGCAGGCCCAGCCACTGCCACAGCTCCAACCCCAGCACCGGCTTCTCGAAGAACACCGGCGGCAGCAGCTCGCCCACCACCGGGCCGTACTCCGCGTAGAGCGGATCAATCGCCCTCGCCGTCGCCTCACTGAACACCCACACCTGCTCACCTCCGGCGTGCACGCGGGCGAGCCGGATGGGGAAGAGCGTGTCGCCCACCACGAGGGCGTCCACCTGGTCGAAGCGGGGATTCTCCGGGTCTCCCTCGGGCTCCCTGCTCAGGTTGGCGATGGCCCCCAGGGGCAGCTTGTGGTCCAGGACGTACTTGAGCCGCCGGGCCAGCCGGGCGCCCTCCTCCTTCTGCTTGGCCAGGGGGAGGAAGTCCAGGTCCAGGTAGTGCGCGGCCAGGCCGTAGTCCCCCCGGTGGACGGCGTCGGAGAAGCCCTTGGCCGCGGCGTAGGGCGTCTGCCGGTCCACCACGGACGGGGGCTCGCCCAGGCCGGCGTTGAGGGCCCAGGCCCTCGGAGGGAGGACGATGGACAGCAGGAGGCACAGTCCAATCAGGGCGCGGCTCATGGCCGCTTCTTACTGCCCACCCCCGCCCCGCCCCGCAAGACCAATGTGCTGGAAGGTTGCTCGGCCTCCAGGGGGGCTGACGGCTTCCTTCCCCCTGGATTCCAGCCGGGCGGGAAAGCCTTGGAGCCATCAACAGCGATAGGCTAGAAAAGGCCGCCAAGGTAAGAGGTCGCCGTGCAAGAGAAGCGCAAAATCCTCCTCATCGACGACAGCGAGATCACCCTCGCCATGGAGAAGGCCGTGCTGGAGGCGCGCGGCTACGAGGTCGTCGCCACGTCCACGCTGATGGAGTTCGAGAAGACCCTGCAGGCGTGGAAGCCGGACCTCATCCTCACGGACATCCACATGCCCGAGGCCAAGGGCACGGACATCTGCCGCACGCTCAAGAACGAGTACGGCACGCAGGACATCCCCATCATCCTCTTCTCCAGCCTCCCGGACGACGAGCTGAGCAAGCTGGCCGAGCAGGTCGGTGCCGACGGCAGCCTGTCCAAGGTGAACGGCCTGGAGGCCATGGGTGAGAAGATCGACGAGCTGGTGCAGAGCATCATCTGGTGACGCCGTGAGAGCGCTCGTCACCGGCCTGGTGCTGTGGGCGGCGCTGTCGGGATGCTCGCGCAAGCAGGAGCGGCCCGCCGAGGCGGAGTCCTCCTCGAGCGTGAGCGCCTCCACGAAGGCGGATGCTCCAGGCGCCATCCTCTTCCTGTCCGCCGACCTGCGCGGCTACCTGGGCCCCTGCGGCTGCAGCGAGAACATGCGCGGGGGCATCGCTCGCGCGGCCGCGCAGCTCCAGGAAGCACGCAAGGGCGCCCTGCCCGTCCTCTACGTGGATGGCGGCGACGGACTCTTCGGCAGCCCCACCCTGAAGCCGGACCAGGTGCCCCAGGAGGAGCGCAAGGCCCGGGCGCTCGCCGAGGCCATGAAGCGCATGGGCCTCGCGGTGCGCGCGGTGGGCGAGCTGGACGACACGCGGGGCGCCGACTTCCGCCGGGGGCTGGGACTGCCCGAGCTGGAGGCCGGCGGCGAGAAGGTGCTGAACGCGGGGGCGCGCAAGGTGGGCGTGGTGAGCGCCTCGGACGCGGCCGGGTTGAAGCAGGCCGCCGCCAAGGCCCGTGCCGGGGGCGCCTCCTTCGTGGTGGGCCTCTTCCACGGCACCGTGGAGGACGCGCAGCGGGCCGCCGCCACGCCGGAGCTCGGCGTGGACCTGGTGCTGGCCACCCATACCGCCTCCGAGTTCGACGGCGAGCAGAACAAGCTGACGCGCGACGCGGTGCCCGTGGTCGCGCTGCAGAGCAAGGGCCGCTCGCTGCTGCGCGTGGACCTGGCCTACGGCTCGAAGCCGGGCCGCTTCACCCTCCAGAAGACCGCCGAGGACAGCGAGAAGGAGGCCGCCTCCATCGACCGGCGCCTGGAGCTGCTGGACAAGGAGATCAACCTCCCGGGCGTTGATCCCCAGCTCAAGAGCCTCAAGCAGCAGAAGCGCGAGGAGCTGGTGGCGCGCCGGCAGGCCCTGCTCACCGCGCCCGTGGCCGCGACCGGGGACACCGACAGCTTCAGCCTGCGCTTCGTCCCGTTGGAGTCCACCCTCCCCTCGGACCCCGACGCCCAGGCGGTGGTGAATGCCTACGACGCGGATGTGGGGAAGATGAACCTCGAGTGGGCCAAGGCGCACGGGCAGGACTGTCCGGCCCCCGAGAAGGGCCAGGCCGCCTTCGTGGGCAGCGCCGCCTGCGCCGAGTGTCATGCGGAGTCCTTCCCGGTGTGGGAGGCCTCCAAGCACCACGAGGCCTGGAAGACGCTGGAGACGGTGGGCAAGCAGTTCCACCTCAACTGCACCGGCTGCCACGTCACCGGCTGGGAGAAGCCCGGCGGGGTGTGCCGCCTGGACAAGGTGGCCGGCCGCGAGAGCGTCGGCTGTGAGAGCTGCCACGGCCCGGGCTCCCTCCACGTCGCGGACCCCTCCCCCGACAACATCACCGCCAAACCGGGGGCCTCCGTGTGCGTCACCTGCCACAACCGGGAGAACTCGCCCCACTTCGACTTCGCGGCCTACGTCCCGAAGATCCTCGGCCCCGGTCATGGCCAGCCACCGGCAGTGAAGCGCGGACCGTGACACACATCCAGGCGGTACGTTTCTTCCCGTTCGCAGCATCCGGAGGGAAGATGGCCCGTCTGGATGCTTGTTTGAGTGGCGCGAAAAGCATCGAACACTTGTGACTCCAACCAGCCCGGCCCACCCGGCAGCCGGCTCCCAGGTGACCATGCCGTCCTTCAGCCTGATCCTCCTGGTCCTCGCCTCGGTTCCGCCGTCCCCGTCCAAGGACGCGGTGCCGAGGCCTCCGCCGCCTCCTGGAATGCGCGTGCTCGCCTCCGCCCAGGAGCCCGAGGTGCCCCTCCAGTCCGCCGAAGAAGTCCTCCAGGACCTGGAGAACGACCCGGGGGAGAACCCGGAGGCCACGGAGTCCACCGAGCTCGAGGAGATGCGGGCCCTGGAGGGCGCCACGTTGGACCCCGGCGCCAAGCCCAACGCCGAGGTGCTCCAGTCGCTGCGCCGCCTGGGCGTGGCCAACCCGCTGCGCCTGCGCATGCTGGACGCGCTGGAGGAGCCCACCTTCCGCGAGGACGAGGAGACCGGAGAGCTGCCGCTCATCACGGACCTGTCCAACTTCGACATCGCGCGAGTGCAGGCCCGCTACGACATCCCGGTGGAGATGCAGCCGCTGGTGGCCCAGTACATCCAGTTCTTCCAGGGGCCGGGCCGCAAGTGGTTCACCAAGTGGGTGGGCCGCTCCACGCGCTACCTGCCGGTGATGCAGCCCATCCTCGAAGCCCAGGGGCTGCCGCGCGACACGGTGTACCTGGCGATGATTGAGAGCGGCTTCTCCCCCAGCGCCTACTCGTGGGCGCACGCCGCCGGGCCGTGGCAGTTCATCTCCAGCACCGGCCGCCAGTACGGGCTGCAGCAGGACTTCTGGGTGGACGAGCGCAAGGATCCCATCAAGGCCACCTATGCGGCAGCGCGCTACCTGAAGGACCTCTACTCGGAGCTGGGCCACTGGTACCTGGCGTGGGCGGGCTACAACACGGGCAGCGGCCGGGTGAAGCGGCTGATGGACCGGCTGGGCACGAACGACTTCTGGGCGATCTCCTCTCCGGACGAGAAGGGACTGGCACTGGAGACGCGGCACTACGTGCCCAAGCTCATCGCCGCGGCGCTCATCGCCAAACACCCGGCGGCCTTCGGCTTCTCCGAGGGCGAGTTCGTCTACGAGCAGCCCCTCGATTTCGACGAGGTGAAGATCAACGACGCCACCGACCTGGACGTGATTGCCCGGGCGGCCGGAGTGACGGTCACTCAGCTCCAGGACCTCAACCCCGAGCTGAGGCGCTGGTGCACGCCGCCGGCGAGCGCGAGGAACCCCTACGTCCTGCGGCTGCCCAAGGGCACGGCCCACCCGTTCGCGGAGAACTTCGCCCGCATCTCGCCCAAGGAGCGGCTCACCTTCCGGGTGCACAAGGTGAAGCGGGGCGACACACTGTCGCAGATCGCCCTCTCCTACGGTACGGCGCCCGAGGCCATCCTGCAGATGAACCGGCTCAAGAGCGTGCGGACGCTGAAGCTGGGCGCGGAGCTGGTGGTTCCCGTGCCGGCCGGACGCGGTGGTGGCGGCAAGGACGCGGCCGGTACGGACAGCGCGCTGGCGCGCAAGGTGGCGCAGGCGCGGCGCAGTGGCGTGACGGTGCTGCGCCCCGAGGACGAGGTGCCCGCGGGGACGCCGCGAGGCCCGGTGGCCACCGGCCCCATCAAGACGGAGAGCATCAGCGGCCGCAAGCGCATCACCTACGGCGTGCAGTCGGGAGACAGCCTGTGGGCCATCGCCCAGCGCTTCCAGGTGAACGTGGACGACATGCGCAAGTGGAACAACCTGACGGTGCGCGCCAGCAAGAAGGCCCTGAAGGTGGGCTCGGTGCTGTACGTGTGGCCGGACAACGCGCCCAAGCAGGTGGAGGAGCGCGCGGGCACGGTCATCGCCCAGCGGGCCCCTGCGGGCAACGCGGGCCGCCCGGGCACCATCCACGAGCTGGCCGCCGGCGAGTCCCTGTGGAGCGTTGCCCAGCGCTACGGCGTGTCCGTGGAGGACATCAAGCGCTGGAACAACATCAAGGACACCACCCGGCTGCCCACCGGCCTGCGGCTGGTGGTGAGGGCGCCGTAGCCCGCGCGGCCCGGCGCCTCGGGGAGCGGCCTCAGCCCTGCTCGAGCAGCAGCTTCAGCTCGCGCACGCGCCGGGTGATGTGGTCCCGGTCCAATCGCCGGAAGCTCTCCGGCAGCAGCTCCCGGCTGGTGCACTCCTGCACCGCCACCAGGTTCTGCAACTCAATCTCCAGCGGGTAGCTCGGCGGCACGAAGTCCTCGAAGACGGCCTTCAGGTCCTCCACCGTCGCCTGCTCCCGCCCCTGGGCCAGCGCCCGGAAGCGCGTGCGCACCAGCACCGCCTCCATGTCCGCTCCGCTCAGCTGCCGCGTCCCCGTCGGAATCAGCTCCCCGATGGACGCCACCTCCAGCTTCAGGCCCGTCTTCTTCTGCATCACCTTGAAGAGCTCTTCTCGCTCCGCATCCGTCTCCGGATAGAACAGCGCCAGGTGCTCCTCCGCTCGGCCCTGCCGCTTGAGGTCGATGGGCAGCAGGTCCGGCCGCGCCGTCATCAGGAACCAGACGATCTTCCCGCGGTACACCGTGTTGCCCATGAACGAGGCGATGGAGCCGAACACCCGGCTGCTCGTCCCCGAGTCCCCTCCCGAGTCCCGGTTGCCCAAGAAGGTGTCCGCCTCGTCCACCATCACCGCCACCGGCCAGAGCGCCTTGAGCAGGTTGAAGATCTTCTCCAGGTTGGCCTCGGTGACTCCCTGCCACTGGCTGCGGAAGTTGAGGAACTTCACCACGGGAATCCCAATCTCTCCGGCGAAGCAGGACACCAGGAACGTCTTGCCCGTGCCCACCGGGCCGCTCACGAGGTAGCCCATCGGCATCACCTCGATGCGTCCCTTCTTCAGCGCGTTGGCCGCGTTGCGCAGCATCTCCTTCGCCTTGCCGTGGCCCGCCACCGCGTCCAGCGTGTGCACCGGCTCGATGAACTCGAGCAGTCCGTGGCACTCCGCCTGGATGAGCTCCTTCTTCTTCTCCTTGAGGAGATCGGAGGTAATCCGCACGCCCTGCTCGAGCGCCTCGGTGAGGACGCGGTCCAGGTTGATGCGCGACAGGCCCGCCGTCATCTTCGCCAGGCCCGCCAGCGGCACGTCCGACACCGCCGCCAGCTTCTTGCCCTCCAGCTTGTAGCGCACGTACTCCAGCCGCTCCTCCTCCGTGGGCAGGGGCAGCTCGATGGTGGCCACGTACGGGTTGCGCGACAGGCGCTGCGACATGTCCGCCAGGTTCTCCGCCAGCAGCACCACGGACATGTCTCCCGCGAGGAACTGCGGGTCGTGCGCCCACTTCTCCAGCGTGGCCAGCACGAAGCGGTCCTCGGCGGACAGGTGACTCATCTCCCCGCCCGGCACCAGCGTCTCGGCGAAGTCGATGATGAGCGCCAGCGACTTGCCCTCGCTCACGCGCATCCGCAGGAAGTTCTCCAGAATCTGCAGCGCCCGGGCCGGGTCTCTCGGCAGGCTCTTGGCGTAGTCCGTGCCGTAGACCGCGTCATAGCCGGCCATCGTCCGCTGCAGCTCCTTCTGCGTCTCCGGAGACGAGGCCCGGACGCCAGACGAGCGGTCGTAGAAGATGACGTGGTCCCGCCCGCCGAAGAGCTCCTCGGAGAGGAAGGTGCGCAGGGGCCCGAAGCTCCGGCTGCCGTCCTCCTGCGTGGTGGGCTGCAGGTCCCTCACCGCCCCATAGAGCAGGAAGGTGCTGACCGTCTTCGTGTAGTACTTCTGGGCCAGCTTCCGGGCCCACCCCGGCAGACCCGCGAGCGGATCCGCTGCATCCACCTTTCGTGACTTGGTCACGGACACACCCCTCCAGCCCCTTCACGGGGCACTCGCGCCCACCCCAGCCGGGTGGGCGCCTGTCTGGTTGTCAGATTACCGGCAGCCGCGCTGCTTCTTCAGCCGCTCCCTCACCGGGGCGGCCACGCCCCCGGCGGGATTCACATCCACGTCCACGTCATCATGACAACGCAGGCGCAGCCCCACCTGCTTCACGGACAGGGGCAGGCGCACCGTCTGGGGGGTGACGCCATACTCCTTGCCTCCCGCGACGATCGTGGCCCCGGCAGGCGTGGACAGCACCTGCACCTCGAAGCCATCCGGCTCGAGCTTGAGCTGCACGTCCATGGGCTTGTCGCCGCCCGACGGGTTGATGCGTTGCTGGGCGGGCTTGAAGCCCGGCGCGCTGGCCGACACCACCACCTCGGTGCCCGCCTGCACCTCGCCGATGTAGGTCGCGCTGCTGCCCTTCTCGCGCACCACCTTGCCATCCACCTTCAGCTCCGCGTCCGGCGGCTGGGTGACCACCACCACGCGAGCCAGCTGCACCTCGCGCTCGAACTTCACATCAGGCAAGGGGGTGGGCGTCATTCCCTCGTTGACCACCACCGTCTGGGTCACCGGCTTGTAGCCCTCGACACTCAGCATCACCACGGCGGGGCCGGCCTTCACGGATTGCAGGATGGGCCCGGTCTGGGACACGTCCTTCAGATCCTGACCGTTGATGTTCACCCGCCGCACCCCGGAGGGCAGATTCACGAAGATGAAACCGGTGGGCTCCGGCCGCGTCATGATGAAGCCCAGCACGCCCGCGAACACCAGCAGCACCGCGGCGGCGAGCCCCAGGATGAGCGGCAGGCGGTTGGGCGCCGCGCTCGCCTGGGCCTGCGAGGAAGGCGGAACGGGAGCCCGCGTCACGCCCGTGGCCGAGCGCATCGGCGTGGCGAGAGGCGTCGGGAACTCCTCCTCCTGCTCATCCACCGGCCCCGTGTCCTCGTCCAGGAGGGGCGGAGCCGACATCGTGGGCTGGAGCCGAGGGGCCGCCACGGGGAGGGACTGCGAGGGCCGCGGCGGCATGCCCACGGGCGGCTCGGAGACGGGAGGCTCCGACGGCCGGACGGTGCGCAGCCCATCCATCGTGTGACGGCCCTGACGGCCCACGGTGGTGCTCTCCAAGGCGGGCGGAGGCGCCGGAGGCCTCGGTGGGGGCGACATCACCGGCGGCATCCGCAAGCTGGGGACACGCTGCGGCGGCTGCTCGTCGATGATGGGCGCGCGCGGCACCTCCACGGGCGTCACGGTGCGCCCGGGGCCCACGAGCCCGGGCTGGGTCGTCGGATCCTCGAAATCGGGGCTGTTGACCACCATGGTCGCCCCGGACTCCTCCTCCGGCTTGGGCTGGGCGGGCGCGGCGGCCGTCAGCTTGGGCAGCGCGCCCAGCGTGGGCGAGCGGCGAACACCCCCCAGGGACGGGGTGGCGGGCATCGGCGGCGACACGGGCGGCAGGCTCGGCACCGGCGCGGGAGTGGGCGCCGGCGGAGCCGACGAGGCGCCGCTGAAGCCCATCTCGATGGCGGCCAGCATGCCCTCGGGCGTCTTGATGTCCGCGTACTCCTGCAGCCGCTGCTTCTCGCGCTCCACGTCCTCGGCGAAGGTGGACTTCATGTACTGCATGAGGTCCTTGCGCCCGAAGATGGACTCCGAGGTGAGGAGGAAGCGCTGCAGGTCGTCGCCCAGCTCGTTGGCGTACTGGTAGCGCTCGTCCACGTCCCGCGCGAGCGCCTTGAGGACGATCTTCTCCAGCGCCTCGGGGATGCGGCGGTTGTACGTGGAGGGCGGAGCCACCTCGGCCTTGCGCACCTTCTCCAGCACGCTGAAGTCGCTGTCGCCCACGAAGAGCCGCTCGCCGGTGAGCATCTCGTAGAGGCACACGCCGATGGCGAAGATGTCGCTGCGCCGGTCCAGCGGCAGGCCGCGGATCTGCTCCGGGCTCATGTAGCCGAACTTGCCCTTGAGGATGCCGGCCTGCGTCTTGGTGGCCTTGCCCGCCGCCTTGGCGATGCCGAAGTCGATGACCTTGACCTCGCCCTCGAAGGAGATGAGGACGTTCTGCGGCGAGATGTCGCGGTGGACGATGTTGAGGTCCTGGCCCTGGTTGGTCTTCTTGCGGTGGGCGTAGTCCAGGCCCTCGCACATCTTGGAGACCACGAAGGCCACCAGCGGCACGGGCGCGGGCTCACCCTTCTTCCGGCACCGGTCGAAGATGGCCCGCATGTCCTTGCCGGGGATGTACTCCATCGCGATGAAGTAGCTGTTGGAGATCTGCCCCAGCTCGTAGATCTGCGCGATGTTGGCGTGGTTCAGCTGGACGCTGATCTTCGCCTCGTCGATGAACATCGTGATGAATTCATCGTCCTCGGCGATGTTCGGAAGAATCCGCTTGATGGCGACGAGGCGCTCGAATCCTCCCGCGCCGAACATCTTTCCGCGCCACACCTCCGCCATGCCGCCGATGTTGATGCGGTCGAGGAGGAGATATTTCCCAAACGGGATGGGTTGCCGCTTCGGTTGAGTGGTCGTCACGGGGGGTTACGTGGCTCGGTGGTAGATGACCGAGCCTATCGACCGCCCCTCCACAGGGTCAACCGCGCGAAGTGACTCCACCCCTCCATCCCCCGCCCCCCTCAGGGAGTAGGAGCCGGGGCCACAGCCCCAGCGTCCGTGGCCTCCAGGGCAACATCGGGGGTCGGAGCCCCGGGCGCCACCTGGAAGGGCACCTCGATGGACTCCTCCTCCTCGCCCGCCTCGGGTGCCTCGCGCTCCTCGGGGAGTGCGGGTCGCACGATCGCCACGTGCGGCTGCCCCTCCACGGAGAGCACCGAGGGGAGGCCGAAGCGCTCGCCTGCTGGGAGGCCCACCAGGGAGACCCAGGCCGAGCCGCGCCCGGGGGCCACGCAGTAGATGAGCGTCCCCACCGCCAGGCCCGGCGCCTCCTGGACGGGGCCCTGGCACTCCTGACGCACCTGGAGCGACCAGGCCCGCGCGGGCACGCCTCGCACCAGGTACGGCGGCGCCCCCAGCTCCTTCAGCAGGGGCTCCAACACCGCCGGGTCCGAGGGGACCGTCTGCCCACGGGCCAGCGCCGAGGCCTTCTCCTGGAACTGGCTCAGCGCCAGGGCGGCCAGGTCCTCGGAGCGCAGGGGCATCTGGCTCTCGGCGAGCACCAGGTCGAAGAAGAGCGCGCTCACCAGGAGGATGGGCAGCAGCCGGTAGCCCTTGAAGCCCTCGGCGCGGTCCCGGGACACACCCCAGAGGACGGTCCCGAGCGCCACCGCCGTGGCGGCCAGCACGAGGGAGGGCCACACCACCGGGGGCGGGGCCAGGAAGGCGGAGACCTCGGCGCTTCGGGCGCGCAGGGCGTCGCGCAGGTCCCCCCCGTAGAGCCACCCGAGGGTGAGCAGACAGGCGGCGTTGGCGAGGAGCGTCTTGTACGTGGGCAGCTTCATCCAGCGAGCGTCCGGGCAGGGTCGGTGGCGGCAGCGCGGTGACTGGGGAACCAGGCTCCGGCCACCGCGGCGAGCAGCCCGAGCACCACTCCCCCCACCACCACGGGCCAGGGGAAGGAGAAGAAGCTGTCGGGCTTGAAGGGGAACTGCGGCAGATAGGAGACCGCGAGCCGGTCCATGAGCAGCGCCAGGAGGATGGCGGCGAGGGTGCCGAGGAACCCACCGACCAGGCCCACCACGCCCGCCTCGGCCAGGACGATGTTGCGCACGTCCGCGCGCGAGGCACCCACCGCCTGCATGACGCCGATCTCCTTGGCCCGCGCACGCACCGAGGCGCTCAGCGCGTGGGCGATGTTCACCGCCGCGAGCACGCAGATGAGGATGGACAGGAGGGCCAGCGCGGACGTGGTGAGCGTCACCGCCGCGCCCACGTTCTCCGCGAGCCGCCGCTCCTGGTCGTCGATCTCCAGGCCCATCTCCTTCACCGCCGCCACGAGGCCCGGCACCGCGCCGGGACTGGTGGCCACCAGGGTGATGCCGGTGTACGTCTCCGAGTCCTGGCCCAGCTCACGGTTGAGGCGGATGGCCGTGTCCAGCGGGACGGTGACGCCCGCGAGCAGCGCCCGGTCGGACGCGCCCACCACCTGCACCTGGGTGGAGAGGGTCGGAACGTTGGGCAGCGGGGCCGTCACATAGGAGCGGTTGAAGTCCACGGGCAGGGTGAAGCCCACGAGCATGCTCGGGGCGAGCGTCGGCAGCTTGCGGGCCGGGGCGAAGGTGTTGTTGTAGATCTCCAGGAGGCGCGTGGAGATGAGGGCCGGCAGCGGCTGGCCCGGCCCCGGGTCCACGAACTTCCCCATCTGCACGTCGCCCTCGACGAGGCCGGGGTCCACCCCCACCGTGAGGACGTCCATGCCCATGCGGATCTTCCGGCCGAAGAAGTCCCCGTTGTAGAGGCTCGCCGCGGGGGCGCGCACGTTCATCTTCCGGTAGAGCTTCTCCACATCCGGCAGCGCCTGGAGCCGCTCCACCATGGCCGCGTCCAGCTTGCCTCCGCCGAGGAACGATCCGAGCGACACCGCCGGAGGCACCACGTCCACCAGCCGCGCGTCGTTGGGGAAGATCTTCTCGCGGATGACTCGGCCCACCCCCAGGCCCAGGCCCAGGAAGAAGACGAGCGCCCCCACACCCATGGCCACGCCGAAGGCGGAGAAGAACGCGCCGCGCCGCTCGCGGGCGAGGCTCAACCGCACCAGTTGGGACAGCGCCGCCAGCCTCATGACAGACCTCCCGCCAGCGCGGGACGAGGCTCCTCGACGAGCCGGCCCTCCTTGAGGCGCAGCACGCGCCGCGCCGCCGAGCTCATCCGATCCTCGTGGGTGACGGCGAGCAGGGTGAGGCCCTCGTGGTGCAGTTCCTGGAAGAGCGAGATGACCCCGGCGCCCGTGGCGGCATCGAGGTTGCCGGTGGGCTCGTCACACAAGAGCAGCCGGGGGCCGGTGAAGAGGGCCCGGGCGATGGCCACGCGCTGGCGCTCGCCGCCGGAGAGCCGCACCGGGGCGCGGTCCTTCTTGGCCAGCAGACCCACCCGGTCGAGCAGGGACTCGGCGCGTTTGCGGGCCTCGGGAGAGGCGGGGCCGAAGTGCGAGGGCATCAGCACGTTCTCCACCGCGGACAGGTTGGGGATGAGGTGGAAGGACTGGAAGACGAAGCCCACGTGCTGGTTGCGGAAGCGCGCGAGCTCCTTGTCGGAGAGCCCGGCCAGCTTCACGCCGGCCACCTCCACGTCGCCCTGGTAGTGCACATCCAGGCCGCCGAGCAGGTGCAGCAACGTGGACTTGCCACTGCCGGAGGGGCCCACCACCGCGACGAACTCACCGTCCGCCACGTCGAGCGAGAGTCCATCGAGGACCCGCACCTCGGTGCCGTCCCCGTCCCGGTACTGTTTGACGATGTCGCGTGCGCGTATCAATGGGGTGCCAACCAGAGGGTGAGCTCGGCCTGCAGGGCCTTCTCCTTCTCGGAGAGGCCCAGCGTGACCGCGCGGAGATCATCCGTGGCGTCCAGCCAGCGCACCGTGGTCGCCTTGATGGCGAAGCCGCCGATGCCCCAGGCCTCGGAGGGGAGCGCCCTCACGGAGTCGGACAGGCGATTCAGGTCCAACACCGCGCCCAACACCGGACCCTGGAGCGCGCTGCGCACGTCCTCGGCCACGGGGCTCTTGCCAGCGGGGCCCTTGAGCCGGGTGAGCGCCGCCTCGAGGCGGGATTGAGGCGCGGCGAGCACCACCTTGTCGCCCACCTCGGCGAAGTGCGCGCCCTCGCCCTGCCGGTACGAGGTGAAGTAGACGCGCTGGCCGTTGATGTCCGTGGGCTTCACCTCGGCGCCGAAGCGCTGGGCGACGGGGGGCACCTTCTCCAGCGTGGAGGCGAAGGCGGCCGCGTCCTTGGACTCGCCCACCACCACCAGGTGAATGAAGCGGAAGGGGTTGGTGCGCCGTGGGTCCAACGACGGCATGCCGCCACCGAGTTGCGCGGTGGGCGCCAGGGACACGCCCGCGACGAGGCCGGGCTTGAGCTTGTCGAGCACCTCGCCCTTCAGGTCGAAGCCGCTCTGCTGCACGGCCTGGGTGACGGAGGAGCCGACGAGGTAGGGCCAGATGCCGCTGAGCTGCGAGGGGTCTCCCCGGTAGCGCGCCACGAAGAAGCTGTCCTCCGGGAGGTAGCCGAGCAGCTCCGGGGCCTGCTGGGGAGTGAGCGCGGCGAGCGAGGCCTGCGTGTCGGGCCAGGGCGTATCCAGGCGCAGCGTCACCGCGCGCTCACCGAGGGAGCCCGCCACGGTGACGGACTGGGTGGTGCCTGCCGGGATGAGGAAGCCGATGCCACCGGGGAGGAAGGCGTAGAAGTCGCGCTCGGCGGGCAGCCGGTTGAGCGAGGCGGTGAGGAGCGGCTCCTGGAGGAGCGACTTCTCGGCGGGCATGGTGGCGTAGCCGGAGAGCTGGGACACCATGGCGCCCGCGCCCAGCAGGGCATAGCCCTCGGTGAAGAGGAGCCCGAGCGAGGGCTGCTGCGCGTTGGGGCGGCTGAAGGTGACGAGCGTGCCGCCGGGGACCTTGCTCTCGGCGGACTGGGAGGCGCCGAGGCGCTCGCGGGCGAGCTTCGCGAAGGTGGCCGTCAGGGTCTTCTCGTCCTTCACCCCGAGCACGGAGAAGGCCTGGTCTCCACCGAGCAGGGAGGCACCCGCGCCCCGGGCCGGGTCGATGCCAGCGGCCTCCATGGCCTGACGGCTGCGCAGGTCCACGCCCACCTGCCGCATGATGCTGGAGACGTAGGACTCGGCGGACGAGGCGTTCTGGAGCTGGGCGACGAAGTTGGCCAGCTTGAGCTTCTGGAAGCGCGCGAGCTTCTCACCGAGGGCCCCGAGGTCGGGGACGACGACGGAGGCCTGGGCGCCGCGAGGCAGGAAGCGGGCGGGGTTGGCCGCCGTCGCGCCGACCTGCTTCTCCCCACAACGGGAGCAGCCGGCGAACACGAGCAGGACGAGCAGGAGCCAGGAAGGGGCGCGGCGGGACATGGAGCCGGGAGTGCAGACGGCCCCGGGCCCGGAGTCAAATTCTTCCTTCAGGAGCCCCCTGTCCGGCCGTCCGGGGGCCGACCTTGACATCCCCCGAACCGCACTGGGAGCGCGGGCGCTGGACCCGAGACCCAGCGGGACCTCTCACCAGATGCTGTCGGAGAAGAGGCAGTGGAGGAGATTCACCTTGCCGAAGCCGGTGTTGCACACCTGGAGGTCCGGCACAGGGGTGAAGAGCACGTCATTGGGCAACCGAACGGAGCTGAACGACTCACGAGCGAGCGCGTCCAGCTTCGCCTCGAGAGGCTGGAGTTCGGGAGGAAATGGAGGAAACCACGCCTCGGAGTGCGATCGTTCCTCGTCCAGTTCCACCTCTTGAGACGCATGAAGGAAATGCACCGGAGCCAGGATGCTCACGTACACCACGACGCACTTCTTCTCGCGTTGCTCCCCCTTCGTGCCAGGCAGATAGACCCGGACATGGCGGCTCGGATCATAACGAAGGGCCCGCAAGTCCCATTGGAGGCAATCGGGGAGTTGCTCGCGAACACGCTGCAGGAAGCCCTTCCAAGCCGCGTCATCCTTCATTGCAGCCTGCTTCGCGGCCACCAACCGCTTGTATTCCTCGCTCTGCCTATGGCGCGGATCATCTTCATGAAGCCCCGAAGGGTAGTAGCGATGCACGAGCTTGATGAGGGACTCCGCAGAGAAACGCTCTTCCATGCTGTTGGCCCTCAATCCTCGGGGAAAGTTTTCGGCTCGATCCCTGCCGTGAGGAACTTCGTCACCCTGACGCCCTTGAGAGGCTCCCTCAACAACCTCAACATTTCGACCCTGAACTGATCGCAGGCAAGTGCAGAAACGGTCTCGGGTCCACTCAGCACCATCTGAGCTGCCGCATCAGCGGCTTCCGCCGACCGTCTCTGCGCGGTCACGTTCGAAATCGCGCGTTTCCAGTTGGTGACGGGCACTCCGACTTCCACATCGCACCACGCCTGCAACGGCCTGAGTTGGGACACTCGAGTCAACAAGATGTTCACCTGCGCAATCTTCCATCCCCCCGGCTCCGGTCCCGTCTTGTCCACGACATCGTGGAACTCGAACGCCGACGGCGGGATGTGCCCACCCGAAACGGTGGCGCATCCATCCAGCAACAACACCATCGCGCCCAACAGGAGCAGGCGTACCCAGAGTCCTCGCTTCATGGTCCTCCCCCGAGCCATGGGCCCTCGGGAGTCATGAAACAGGGAACACTTCGGACACGAAACGGCTCACGCCGCGCGCTGTCTGGAATCCCTCAGCGCACCCGCGTCCCGTGCGGCAGCGGGCCCGAGGTCTCCTCCGTGAAGTCGAGGAAGCGCTCCATCTCGCGCACCGTCTCGTCCGTGGCGTGCGCCTCGGCGCTGAGCGCATCGAGCTGCCGGTTGACGGTCTCGGGATCCCGGATCGCGATCGACTGCTCGTGCGTCAACCGCATCAGGTCCTCGATGCTCGCCAACTGGTGGCTCACCACCTCGCGGCTCTCCCCCGCCTGCTCGAAGCGCGCCAGCCGCCGCTTCAAAATCTCCAACCGCTTCTCCTTCACGTCCTTGAGCCGCGGATTCGTCTCCTGCGCCACCTCCGCGTCCATCAACCGCACCTCTTTCTCCAGCGACTGCCGCTCCGCCGAGTTGAGGTACGTGCGGTACTGGTTCAGCGTGGAGATGAGCCGCAGGAACGAGGTGAGCAACGCATCCAGCCGCTGCTCGCTGCTCGCCGCCAGTACCCGCCCTCCAGGCAGCTTCGCGTAGTTGGCGAGGATCTTCTCCTTCAGCCCCACCAGCTGCTGGTAGTGCTCGCGCTGCGAGGTGGCCAGTTCCGCCAGCAACGTGTCCACCTGCTGCCGCGCGGCCTCCGCGTCCTTCTCCTCGGGCATGCCCGCACGCACCGCCCGCTGGAAGCGCTTCGAGAAGGGCACCACCCCCAGGTACAGCCCCTCCACTCCGAGCGCCACCAGCGTCGGCAACAGATGTCCCGTGAGCGCCGAGGACGCCCCCGCGGTCAGCAGCCCCACCAGGTTGGCGGGCATCAGGAAGGCGGCCTTCAGGAAGTTGGGTGTGCGCGCCACGGAAGTCCTCGCCAGGGAGGCGCCTCGCGTCCAGAGGGCTCAGGGCCCTCGCGCCTCCGACACGTATTTCAGCGCGCCGAGGTCGCGAGTGTCCTCGGCTGGCGGAGCCACCGCCGTGCGCTTGATCTTCTGGTAGAGCGCCGAGGCGCTCTGGAAGAGCTCGTCATAGGTGACGGGCGCCTCGCCGGAAAGTCCGAAGAAGGCCCGATTGTCCGCCAGCGTCGCCGGGGGCGCGCTCCGGATGGCCTCGGTGGGGTCTCCCAGGTACGGCGCCACCTCGCCCAACAGCCGCGCCCCGGGCCCTGGATCCTTCTGGACGCTGCCTCCCGCATCCAGCAGTCCCCGGATGACGCGGCGGACCGCGTCCGGGTAGCGCGCGGCATAATCGCCCCGGGCCACCAGCACCGTAGCCACCAGGTGAGGCGCGTCCGCCGTGGTGGCCAGCACCGCGCCGCCCCGGTCCCGAGCCGCCAGTTCCACGTCGCCCCATAGCCCGGAGACCGCGTCCGCCCGGCCCTCGCGCAGCGCTCGGCCCGCGTCCAGCGTGGAGGGCAGGTCCACCCACCGCACGTCCGTCATCCGCAGGCCCGCGCGAGACAGCGCCCACAGCGCGAAGTAGTACGAGGAGCCCGAGGGGTACACCCCCAGCCGCTTGCCGCGCAGCGAGGCCAGGTCCGGCACGCCCACCGCCGCCAGCGCCTCCTGCCCGCGGCTGCGCCCCACCAGCATCACCGTGCGCGGCGCTGCGTCCCTCAGCGACGGCAGCCAGGACGCCAGCCGGTCCACCGAGATGGCGGCCATGTCCACCCCGCCGTGCTCCGCGCCCACCGCCAGCGCCTGCCGCAATTCCTCCTCGCTGGCGAAGACGACCGCGCGCGCGTCCATGGCGTACGCCGTCTTCAGCACGCCCTGCGCCGCGCCGGGAGGTGCCCCGGGGTTGTCCAGCGTCGAGGCCCCACCGGTGGCCAGCAACAGCGCCGCCGCCGAGCCTCGCGCGGTGAAGCCAATGAGCGTGGGCCGCAGCGGCACCGAGGCCAGGTCCGCCACCGGCGCCGCCACTCCGGCGGGGAAGTCTCCCGGCGACAGGCGGATGGCCTCCTTGGCCGCCGGGAAGAAGCGCGCCTGGAGGCGGTCCAGGTACCCCTGCCTCGAGGCCACCAGGTACACCGCCCCCAGACAACACAGCGCCAGGAACGGATAGAGGCCGGGTCCGCGTCTCACTGCCATCCGGGCGGCCTCCTCCGTCCCACGGGACTACTTGATCTCCACCTTCTTGCCGATGGTCTTCTCCGGACCGCCACCCACCTCGGACACCGGCGCGGGGCTCTCCAGACCCATCTCCATCTTCATCTGCTTGACGAGGTCCATCGCCTGGATGCGCTCGGCGTCCTCCTCGATCTGCACGGCCTGGTGGTCCACCGACTCGAGCGCCATCTGCATGCGCGCCTCGTTGATGGCGGACTTCTCCTGGACCTTGCGCAGCATCTCGTCGTGGGTGGCGTCGATGCCGGCCACCTGGAAGGACTCCATGGCGTCGGCCACCTTGGACTGCCACTGGGCGCGCCGCGCGTCGCGGATGGCGTTCATCGCCTCCTGCGTCTTGCGGTCCTTCTCGCGCATGAAGGCCTTCTTCAGGTTCAGCGACTTCTCGTACGCCTGCTTGGCCGTATCCAGCTGCATCTGGTTGCGCTCGAGCGCCGCCTTCTCCGTCTGCAGCTTGGTGGCGTACTGCGCCGCCAGGTCGTCACGTCCCGCCTGGATGGCCGCCTTCACCTTGGCTGTCAGCTCCCGGATGTCCTGCTGGTACTTGGCGTTCTCCTTCTCCAGGAGCGTCAGGTTCGCCCGCACCATGGCGATGGACTCGTTCATCTTCGGGACCTGATCGTTCAGGTCACGGATGTTCTGCTCGAGAATGAGCTCGGGGTCCTCAATGGAGGAGACGAAGAAGCCAAAGAAACTGCGCATTGCCCTTGTGAACCGTTGCCACATGGCGGGTGTCTACCTCCTCGAATTCGTGCCGTTGGTGGGGGACCTTACACCAACCCACCGTATTCCACGTATGGCGAATGCCTCAGGTCTACGCTCACCGAACGGCGGTGATTGCCAGCCGACTCCCCGAGTGACGCTGGTCCGCTCGGAGTGCGAGCAGCCCCTACCCGGAGCACCCCCTCGCCGCCCCTCTCCGAGGCCTTAACGGGCCCAGGCGGCGATGCGCGCGGCGTGCTGGCGGGCGCTCGACACCACGGAGGCCGCGTCCAGGGTGAGCAGGTTGCGGTCCTTGAGGACGGGCCTGCCGTCGATGAGGACGTGCACCACGTCGGTGGAGCGCGCCGAGTAGACGAGCGGCGAGAGCACATCCCGGGGATCGGCCGGGGAGGAGTGGAGGCCGGAGAGCTCCACCACGGTGATGTCCGCGCGCTTGCCCTCCTCCAGCGAACCCAGCTCCGCCTCCAGGCCCAGCGCCCGGGCACCGCCGAGCGTGGCCATCTCCAGGACGCGCTCGGGCGGCATGCCCCGGGGGCCCACCCTGGGCTTGTGCAGCAGCGCCGCCAGCCGCATCTCCAGGAACATGTCCAGGTTGTTGTTGCAGGGCGCGCCGTCCGCGCCGAGGCACATGGACACGCCCGCGTCGAGCAGCTCGGGCACCGGGGCAATGCCCGAGGCCAGCTTGAGGTTGGAGCCGGGGCAGTGGCACACCACCGTGCGCGTGTCCCGCAGCAGCCGCCGCTCCTCCTCGGAGAGCCACACGCAGTGGGCCAGCGTCACGTGCGGGCCGGTGAGGCCCACCTCATGGAAGAAGGCCACGTTGTCCTTGCCGGTGAGCTCGCGCACCACGTCGCACTCGGTGCGGTTCTCGCTGGCGTGGGTGTGGATGCGCACGCCCTTCTCCCGGGCCAGGCGCCCCACCTCGCGCAGCAGCTTCTCCGTGCACGAGAGGACGAAGCGCGGCGCGAAGGCGTAGCGCAGCCGGCCCCCGTGGGTGCCATGCCAGCGCCCGAGCAGCGCGAGGCTCTCCGCCAGCGAGGCCTCCGTGGACTCGTGCAGGCCCGTGGGCACGTCGGCCGCGTCCATCATCGCCTTGCCGCCGGTGAGCCGGAAGCCACTGTCCCGAGCGGACTCGAAGACGGCGTCGTAGTGGCGCACCGTGCCCATGTCGAGCGCGGCCGTGGCCCCCGAGCGGATGAGCTCCGCGAAGGTGAGATCCGCCGAGGCCCGCATGGAGTCCGCGTCGTGCGCGGCCTCGAAGGGCCAGATGCGCTCGCGCAGCCAGTCCAGCAGCTCCAGCCCGTCCGCCCGGTTGCGGAAGAGCGTCTGGCAGGCGTGCAGGTGGCCATGGATGAGGCCGGGCAGCACCACCTTGCCGCTGACGTCCAGCACGCGCAGGCCCGCGCCCCGGGTGCGGATGTTCCGCCCCACCCGGGCAATTCGCCCATCCTGGATGAGGACATCGGCTTCCGCGAGCACCTCGCGCTCGCGGTTCATGGTCACGACGGTGCCGTTGGTGAGGAGGAGATCCACGGTCCAACGGGTATTACCACGGTTTGAGGCCCCACTTGGGGGCCATACACGGAGTGTCAGAGGAAATCGCGGGTGAAGGCGTGCGGGAGCAGCTCACCGAGGGTGTAGCGCGCCTCGTCCCCCTTGAGGTTGCGGCTGCGCACGGGCAGCTCCTTCGGGGCGAACTCCAGCATCACCTGGCGGCACATGCCGCACGGCGGACACGGAGTGGGCGTGTCCACCACGATGGCCACCGCCACCGGCCGGTCGCGCCCCTGGGCCACCCCGGCCGCCAGCGCGCCACGCTCGGCGCACACGGACAGGCCGTAGGAGGAGTTCTCCACGTTGCAGCCCGACACCACACTTCCGTCCGCGTACAGCACCGCCGCGCCCACCGGAAAGCGTGAGTAGGGCGCATACGCGCGCTCCCGCACCTTCTTCGCCGCCTCGAACAGCTGCTCCCAGGGAATGTCCGCGCTCATGCGCCTCCTCGTGCCTTGGACTCGGCCAGCTCGATTTCGTCAATATAGCGGGCGATGCGCAGCTCCACGTCCTCCGGCAGGTCCATGAAGCGCACGTGCGCGGACGAGCCTCGCGGACCGTGCCCCACGTGGAGCACCTGCCCGAGCACCTGGAGCTCCTCGTCGGAGCCCGGCAGCGTGAAGCGCGCCTCCACCTTCGTGCCCACCGGCATGGCCCAGCTGTACCAGGCGAAACCCCCGAGCGAGATGTTGCCCTCCCGGGGTTCGAACGCGTCCGACGAGCCCGCCCGCCTCACGTGGATGCGCATCGACACACGGGGGGACTCACGCCGGTCGTCCACCTTCCGCGGGTTACCATCCTTGGACTGCTCGCTCATGCCGTGCCCTGCACCTGTTCGTGGAGCCCCATCGTCCACACATCATACCCACCTCCGGGCGCACCGCACGGACTCACGAGGGCGGGTGCGGATTCGGTGACCACCGGACACTTCCCTGTTGCTCTCCGGGCAACACGGCTGGCGACATCCCGCGTCAATGCCCTCCCGGGTTCCATGCGCGCTCGGGCCAGAGGAGCACGGTCGTGTCGGCGCTGCCCGAGGCCAGGAGGGAGCCGTCCGCGGAGAAGGCCAGGGCCGTGACGAGAGCGCGATGCCCCTCCACCACCCCGAGCAGCTCGCCACCCACACGCCACACCCGGACCCGCCCCTCATGGTCTCCCGTGGCCAGGATGCGCCCGTCCTCGGAGAAGGCGAACGCCGAGAGACGGGCCGGCAGCTCCCACCGGAGGCGGCGCTCCGGACGCAGGGGGTCCACCAGGGCGAGCGTCTGGAGCCCATCCTCGAAGGCGAGCCATGCATCGTCCGGGGAGAACGCGAACTTCGTGAAGTCGCTCCTCATGCCGTGCTCGATGAGGCACGACGTGCCGCTCTCCAGGTCCCAGATGCGGGAGCCCTGCCAGTGCTTCCGTCCCTCGAACAGCACCCCCGTGACGAGGAATCGGCCGCTCCCGGACAGGGCGAGCGCATCGTCGTTCTCGAGGGAGAGGGGGACCTTCCGGAGCAGCTTGCCCGTACGGGTGTCGTGCACGCGGGCGAACTGTTCGCCGCGCCAGGAGTGAAGCTCCGAGATCAGCGCACCGTCCGCGGACCAGACGGTCTGGTACGGAGTGCACCCGTCCTCGAGCTCCACCTCGGTCCCCGCAAGGGCATCCCTGATCCAGTGCCCAGCGACGAGCGCACGGCCCTGGGACAGGTGGAGGTACCGGTCGTCCTCGTCCTGCCCCAGGTCGACACACGCCTCCTGCCTGCCAGAGGCGCAGTCCCAGGAGCGCACCGAGCCATCCGCGGAAGACGACACCAGGATCGTCCCATCCCGGGAGAAGGTGAGCCGCGTCACCCGATCCCGATGGGCACGCGCCGGCAGTACCCTCCCGGTTGCCAGCTCGATCAGAACGACCGTTGACGAGCCCTTCGAGAAGGTGGCCCACCGCTCATCGGGCGAGCGCACCAGGTCCACGTCCCAACGGAGGTGAGCCCGGGAGTCCACCTCCTGAAATACCTCGCCGTCGCGGAGGAACTCGAGCTTGCGCGAGGACACCTGGATGGAAGTCCCGTCGGGCAGCGGAAGCGGAGGGTTGAAGGAAGTCTCGGCCTCCGCCAGCAGGACCCCCGTGTCCGTGTCAAAGGTGCGCCGGAGCGTCCTCCACCCCTCCCCGGCGACGTCTCGAATCACGCTCCGGCCATGATCCGAGAACGCGGCCCACGCGGGCGTGTACTCCCCCCCATCCCGGGCCGACCAGAGCAGTGACCAGGCCGCCGTGTCGAAAACGCACAGGCGAGAGAGATCGAAGGTCCGCTCGACAACGGCGGCCCGGGAGCCGTCCGGCGAGAAGGCGAGGAACTCCGTGTTGCCCACCGCGCCCTCCGGACACACCCACCGGAGGGGCTCGTCCGCCGCGAGGTCGAGCACCGCGAAGCCATTCGAGGACGGGGAGCCACTCGAGGCCCGGGTCCCGGCCAGAATCGTACGACCGTTCGACGAGAGCGCCATGCAGGAGATGGCGCCCCCGGGAGGCGACCACTGCCGCAGTTCGGCACCCTGTTCCGCGTCCCACAGCCGAATCGTCCCGTCGGCACTCCCCGTGACGATCCGCGTGTGGGAGACGTAGTGCACCGCACACACGGCGTCGCGGTGCCCGGAGAGCACGAGGACCTCGCGGCCGTCCTCCAGGTCCCAGACGCGTGCCGTGCTCCCGCTCGCCGAGACGACCCTTCGGGAGTCAGGTGAGAAGGACACCGCCTTCAACCCGAAGGGGATGCCGTCCTTCTCCGGAGGATGCCAGAGGCGATGGGTCCCGCAGCGGCTGAGTGCCGCCTCGGGGATGGGGTCTCCGAATACGTCCAGCCGGGGAAACAGGCGCTCTTGATGGCTCATGGGAGGGTGGCGCAGAGACGGCAGGAGCCGGGCCCCCTGACACCGCCCCCCCTTCCCCACCCAGCTACTCGAGCCGCTCGAGCACCAGCGGCCGGGACGCCGGCGGCTGGGGCCCGAAGCGGTACGCTCCGAGCAACCGCTCCTTCACTTCCTCCAGCGGCCCCGGCTCGTTGTAGTGGATGCGCACGATGGGCTCGCCCGCCACCACGGGCTCGCCCTCCTTGCGCAGCAGGGTGAAGCCCACGGCCGGGTCGATGATGCTGTCCACCCGCTGGCGTCCGGCTCCCAGCGCCACCGCCGCCAGGCCCACCGCCTCCGTGTCGATGCCGGTGATGAAGCCGGGCTGGGCCGCCACCACGTCCACCGTGGAGCGCGCCTGCGGCAGCAGCGAGTAGTCATCGATGGCGCGCGGGTCTCCGCCCTGCGCCTGGACGATCTCCTTCAGCTTGCGCACCGCGCTCCCGTCCTTCACCGCCGCATGCATCTTCTGGCGCGCCTCGGCCTGACTGGAGGCCTTGCCACCCAGCACCAGCATCTCCGCCGTGAGGGCCAGCGTCACCTCGGTGTAGTCCGCCGGGGCCCGGCCGCGCAGCATCTCCACCGCCTCGATGATTTCCAGCGCGTTGCCCACCGCGCGGCCCAGCGGCTGCTCCATGTCCGTGAGGAGCGCCGTCACCTTGCGGCCCATCTCCGCGCCGATGCCAATCATCGTCCGGGCCAGCGTGCGCGCGTCCTCCGCCCGCTTCATGAAGGCACCGCTGCCTACCTTCACGTCCAGCACCAGCGCGTCGATGCCCTCCGCCAGCTTCTTGCTCATGATGGAGCTGGCGATGAGGGGGATGCAGTCCACCGTGGCCGTCACGTCCCTCAGCGCGTAGAGCTTCTTGTCCGCGGGGGCGATGGCGCTCGTCTGGCTGATGAGGCAGCACCCCACCTCGCGCACCAGCCGACGGTACTCGGACACCGGCACGTCCATCTTGAAGCCGGGGATGGACAGCAGCTTGTCCACCGTCCCTCCGGTGTGCCCCAGGCCCCGGCCGGAGATCATCGGCACCGGCACCCCGCAGGCCGCCGCCAGCGGCGCCAGGCTCACCGACACCTTGTCCCCCACCCCTCCCGTGGAGTGCTTGTCCACCTTCACGCCGGGTACGTCCGACAGGTCCACCACCTCGCCGGACCTGAGCATCGCCTGCGTCCAGGCGCCCAGTTCCACCGCGTTCAGTCCCCGGAAGAAGACCGCCATGCACAGCGCGGACATCTGGTAGTCCGGCACCGCTCCCGAGGTGTACGCCTCGATGAATGCCCGGATGTCCTCGGGCGCCAGCTGCTTTCCGTCCCGCTTGGCCTTGATGAGCTCGTAGGGTCTCACGCGGACAGCCCATACCAGGAAGGCGGGCAGGCATGCACCGGGAGAAAGGGCCTCCCACCGCCCATCGTCCATCCGGATACCCGTCATCCGCCATCCATCTGATAAAGGTGGGGGGTCTTGATCTCCCTCCGGCACATCCACAAGCGCTTCGGCGCCGTGACCGCCCTGGACGACGTGTCGCTGGACATCGGCACCGGGGAAGTCCTCGCTCTGGTGGGCGAGAACGGCGCCGGAAAATCCACCCTGATGAACGTCCTCTACGGGCTCTACCAGGCCGACTCCGGCGACGTCGTGATCGACGGCAAGCCGGTGCGCCTGCGCAGCCCCAAGGACGCCATCGCCCGGGGCATCGGCATGGTGCACCAGCACTTCATGCTCGTCCCCACCCTGACAGTGGCGGAGAACGTGGTGCTGGGCCGGGAGCCCTCGCGCTGGGGCCGGTTCGACCCGGACCGGGCCTGCGAGGAGGTGGCCGCCACCTGCGAGCGCTTCGGCTTCAAGCTGGACCCCCGCGCCCGGGTGGACACCCTCACCGTGGGCTCGCAGCAGAAGGTGGAGATCGTGAAGGCGCTCCACCGGGGTGCCCAGGTGCTCATCCTCGACGAGCCCACCGCCGTGCTCACGCCCCAGGAGGCGGACGACCTGTTCCGGGTGGCTCGGGAGCTGGCGGCCGGCGGGCGCACGGTGGTCTTCATCAGCCACAAGCTGCGCGAGGTGCTCAGCGTGGCCGAGCGGGTGGCGGTGATGCGGCGCGGCAAGCTGGTGGCCGAGGTCCGCGCCGCCAACACCCGGCCCGAGGAGCTGGCCGCGCTGATGGTGGGCGAGTCGCGCGTCCCCCACGCCGAGGCCCAGACGTACCACCCGCCCGAGGGCGAGAAGCTACTGGAGGCCCGGGAGCTGCGGGCCCGGGGAGCCGACGGACGGCCGGCGCTGCGCGGGGTGTCGCTTGAGGTGCGCGCAGGGGAGATCGTCGGCATCGCCGGGGTGGACGGCAACGGCCAGCGCGAACTCGCCGAGGTGCTCACGGGACTGCGGCCGCTGGACGAAGGCGGAGGCTCACTGCTGGGCGGGCCGCTCGCGGGACTGACGCCCGCCGAGGCGCGGAGCCGGGGCGTGGGGCACGTGCCCGAGGACCGGCTGTGGCGCGCGGTGGTGAAGGCCATGACGGTGGAGGAGAACGTGGCCCTGGGACGGCAGGCGCGGCCGCCCTTCGCCCGGGGACTCCAGGTGGACTTCGCGGGCCGGCGCGAGCGCACCCAGGCGCTGCTGACGGCATATGAAGTGCGGCCTCCGGATCCGCAGGTGCCACTGCAGGCCCTCTCCGGCGGCAACCAGCAGAAGGTGGTGGTGGCGCGCGAGCTGGACGCGGCGCCCAAGCTGCTGGTGGTGGTGCAACCCACGCGAGGCCTGGACATCGGCGCAGTGGCGCAGGTGCAGGCGAAGCTGCGCGAGGCGCGCGACCGGGGTGCTGGCGTGCTGCTCGTCTCGTTGGACCTGGAGGAGGTCCTGGCCCTGTCCGATCGCATCTACGTCTTCTTCGAGGGACGCATCACCGGCACCTTCTCGCGGCCGGAGTTCGACGAGCGGAAGATTGGCTGCCGGATGCTCGGCACCGGCATGGAGGAGGTGGCCCATGGGTGAGCGGCTGCGCGGGGTGCTCCCCTCCATCCTCTCCGTGCTCCTGGCGCTGGCGGTGTGCTGGGTGTTCATCGCCATCACGCGCGATGCGGCGACCGCCACAGAGTCCTACCTGCAGATGCTCCGAGGCGGCCTGGGTGACTGGCCCATGTTCCTCGACGGGGGCCGCATCACGCTGCTCACCCGTCCCCTCGGCGAGGCCGCCATCAAGGCGTCGCTGCTCCTGCTCACCGGCCTGTCGGTGACGGTGGCCTTCAAGGTGGGCCTCTTCAACATCGGCGCCCAGGGGCAGATGTTGGTGGGCGCGCTCACGGCGGCGGTGGTCGGCGCCCAGCTCGAGCTGCCCGCCGTGCTGCACATCCCGGCGGCGCTGCTGGCGGCCGGCCTCGCGGGAGCGGTGTGGGCGCTCATCGCCGCGGGCCTCAAGCTCGCCCGGGGCGTCCACGAGGTCATCTCCACCATCATGCTCAACTGGGTGGCGGTGAGCCTGGTGGACAACTGGTTGGCGGTGGGTCCGCTCCGGGCCGGAGCCGGCACCGGCCTGTCCACCACGGGCACCGCGGAGATCGCCCCCAGCGCTCAGCTGCCCCGGCTGCTCGGGGAGATGTCCCGCCTGAACCTCGGCTTCCCGCTGGCGCTGGCCGTGGCGCTGGCCCTCTGGGTGTGGCTCACGCGGCTGCGCACGGGCTTCGAGACGCGCGCGGTGGGGCTGGGCTCCGAGGCGGCCCGGGCCGCGGGCATTCCCGTGGTGCGGCGCACCGCCGAGGCCATGGGGCTGGCCGGAGCGCTCGCGGGGCTGGCCGGCGCGGTGCTCGTGCTGGGCACCGAGTTCAAGTACCCGGGCTCGCTGGGCGCTCCCTACGGCTTCGACGGCATCGCCATCTCGCTCATCGGCGCCAACCACCCGCTGGGCGTGACGCTGTCCGCGCTCTTCTTCGGGGTGCTGCGCGCGGGGGGCACGCGCATGCAGCTGCTCGGCGTGCACAAGAGCTACCCCGAGCTCATCCAGGGCCTGGCCCTGCTCTTCGTGGCGGGCAGGCTGGTGTGGCTCGCCCTGCTGCGCCGGCGAAAGCTGGCCGCGCCATTAGCCTCCAGCAAGCAGCCGGAGACGAGCCCGGAGGTGCCTCGTGCTTGAGATTCTGGAAGCCCTCCTGTCCTCCACCCTGGAGTACTTCCCGGCGCTCCTCTTCGCCACGCTCGGGGCCACCCTCTGCGAGCGCTCCGGCGTGGTGAACGTGGGCATCGAGGGGATGATGCGCGCGGGCGCCTTCTGCGCGGCCGTGGCGGCGCTCACCTTCCCCACCCCCGTGGGGGTGCTGATGGGCATGCTCGCCGGCGCCGGCATGGCCGCAGTGCACGGCTACCTGTGCATCCGCTGGCGCTCGGACCAGGTGGTGTCCGGCATGGCCATCAACCTGGTGGCGCTCGCCGGTGGCACCTACCTCCTCGAGTCCCTCTACGGCCCCAACGGCACGCCCCCCATCCACCAGCTCACCCGCTGGCACCTGCCCGGCCTGTCCCAGGTGCCCCTGCTGCGCGTCTTCTCCGGGCACTCG
The DNA here is from genome assembly GCF_003044305.1 of Vitiosangium sp. GDMCC 1.1324. Taxonomy (GTDB): domain Bacteria; phylum Myxococcota; class Myxococcia; order Myxococcales; family Myxococcaceae; genus Archangium. Next base: position 131,430 of record NZ_PZOX01000017.1, read on the forward strand.
GCCCTCACGTGGATCGCCCTGGCGCTGCCCTTCGCCTTCCACTGGCTGCTGTACCGCACGCCCCTGGGCCTGCGCCTGCGCGCCGTGGGCGAGAAGCCCCACGCCGTGGCCACCCTGGGCCTGTCCGTGATGGGGCTGCGCTGGCTGGCCGTGGTGGGGGGCGGAATGCTGGCGGGACTGGGCGGGGCCACCCTCTCCACCGCCGTGCTGGACCGCTTCGAGCAGCACACCCCGGCCGGCCTCGGCTTCATGGCCCTGGCCGCCATGGTGTTCGGCCGCTGGACGCCCCTGGGCGCCTTCCTCGCCGCCCTCTTCTTCTCCGCCGGCAACGCCCTGCGCATCGGCCTGGCCTCCAGCGCCCCCGGCCTGCTGGAAGTGGTGCCCCAGGGCTTCCTCCTCGCCCTGCCCTACCTCCTGACGCTCGCGCTGCTCGCCTTCCAGGGCCAGCGCACCCACGCCCCCGCCGCCCTCGGCACTCCCTACGAGCAGGAGTCTCGCTGACCCGGGTGTGCTCTCCGGCACGCCCTTCCGGGTCACCTCCTCCCCGCTGGCCTCCCCCCCGGCTCCCTCTTGAGCCGGGCACGTGGATTTTTACCGTCCGGGTCCCTCTCCACCCGGGTCATTCCTGACTTGGATTCAGACGTGACCCACCTGCGCTCATGTATGCGCAGGCAGGAATAAGTGTCCCTTCATCTCGGCAACACATCAAATCCATGTATTTCAAGGAAGAAATGATGGAGCGTCGACTGACGTACAGTCGGGCCATGGACGGCAGGCAAACGGCACGCGCATCGCATCGAATGTGTCGCACGCCAGGGGTTCGTTCGCGGCAGGACAGGAGGGCCTGAGGGGCCCTCGGCGCGGCGGCAGGCGCTGGACGTGCGAGGGGGCGGCGGGAGGAGGGAGGTCGGCGTCCGGAACCAGTTGGGGGGGGACCCGACGTGAAACCAGACAGAGCACGTGGAGCACGAGGTGACGCGATGAGCGCGGTGGCGACGGCCTGCAAGCCGAAGCAGGCACAGGTAACGAGCGAGGGCCGGCATCTGACCGCCGTGGGCTCGCTGGACGGTACCGACGTGCAGTACCTCGACCTGGGCGCGCTGGCGCGGCACGCGGTGGCGCTGCTCCAGGCCACCGGCCATGTGGAGGCCACCGAGGTACAGCTGGAGCTGCCGGACGAGCCGGTGTTCGCGCGGGTGAGCAGGCGGAGGATGGAGCAGGTGATGCTGCACCTGCTCGCCGACGCCGTGAGCGCGTGCCGGAGCGAGGGAGCCACCGCCCGGGCGGTGCGGCTGAGGGTGGAGCCCCAGGACGACTTCGGGGACTACGGCCCCACCTTCCAGCTGCGCTACGCGTCCGCGTCCGAGAGCCTCTTGTCGGAAGGCCTGACGGCGGCGCGAGAGCTGGTGGAGACGCTGGGCGGGAGCTTCACGGTGAAGGACCACGGGTTGAAGGGCACCACGGTCACCGTCTCCGTGGAGTTGCCGGACCAGGGCACCGCGAGCTGGTAGCGCTCGCGGGCCCGGCCTTCGCGATTACAGCTTGTAGGCGACGCCGAACAGCGCCTCGAGGGTGAAGCGGGCCGAGCCACGGCCCCGGAAGTCCCCATAGGCGCCGATGGTCGGCCCCATCCGCAGGTTGAAGGTGACGGCGAGGTTGCGGTCGATGAAGTACTCCGCGCCGCCCCCCAGGAGCAGCGGGAAGACGGGGCCGCCGCCCGAGCCGAAGATGACGTAGAAGGGGATGTCCAGGCCCGCGTTGAGCATGAGCGCACTGCCCACGGGGATGCCCACCGTGAGCGAAATGGGCAGCGCCAGACCCACGTCGGTGAAGTTGTCGTAGAAATAAAAGAGGGGCCCGGGGGCGAAGCTCAGCCCCAGGTTCAGCTTCGAGTTCTCCAGCAGCATCACCCGCACCCAGGCCTGCAGCTTCAGCCCCGGCACCACGGCGGTGACGATGCCCTCGCGGCCGTAGTTGAAGGTGAACTTGCCGCCGATGTCGAACCGCGACGTGGCCCCGTGCAGCACGCCCAGCGACAGGCCCGGCCAGCCCACCTGACCCTCGAGCACGGTGCTTCCCTGCCCCACCGTCTGGCCCGACAGCACGGACCACCCCTGACCCCGGCCATACGACACGCCCTCGCCCTGCGCCATCGCGGCACCCGAGACGAGGAGCACACCCACCAGCAACCCCATCGAGACATTGCGCTTCACGCACCCACCTCCGGCTGCCCTCGCTCGCGCGCCAGCGCGATGAAGGCGTCGATGAGCTTGAGGAGCCGGGCCTCGGCCCGGGCGCGCGCGGCTTCCACCGGCTCGCCGGAACCCAGCGTCTCCTTCAGCTCGAAGTAGTATTTGATCTTCGGCTCCGTCCCGGACGGCCGCGCCGTCACCCGGCCTCCGCCGTCCAGCTCGAAGCCGAAGACGTTGGAGGGCGGGAGCTTCTCGCCCTTCTTGTAGTCCTTCACCGTCTTCACCGGCAGCTCTCCCACGCGCGTGGGCGGCGAGCGGCGGAAGCCCTCCATGATGCGCGCGATGACCTGCGCGCCCTCGGCACCCGGGAAGGTGAAGTTGCGCTGACCGCTCACGTACAGGCCGAACCGGCGCTGAATCTCCTCCAGGTAGCCGAGCACCGTCTTCCCGCGCGACTCGCACCAGGCGGCGAGGTCCGCGAACACCAGCCCCGGGCCGATGCCGTCCTTGTCCCGCGTCACGCCGCCCACCACGTAGCCGAGCGCCTCCTCGTAGCCGAAGACGAACTGGGTGCCCTCGGCCTTCTCGCGCTCGAGGGCGCGGTTGGCGATCCACTTGAAGCCGGTGAGCACCTCGTCGTACGCGGCGCCCAGCTGCGTGGCGATGTCGCCGAGCTGCGTGGAGGACACGATGGTGGTGACGACGTGCGGCTTCGCGCGCCGCGTGGGACCCTGCACGAGCACGTAGTGGCCCAGCAGCACGCCCACCTCGTTGCCGGTGAGCATGCGCAGCTTGCCCGCGCCGTCACGCACCATCACCGCGAGCCGGTCCGCGTCCGGATCATTGGCGAGCACCAGGTCCGCCTTCACCCGCTCGGCGGTGGCGATCGACAGGTCCATGGCCCCCGGCTCCTCGGGGTTGGGGAAGCGCACGGTGGGGAAGGCGCCATCCGGCTGGTGCTGCTCGGACACCACGTGGAAGTTGCTGAAGCCCGCGCGCTCCATGGCCTGCTCCATCCACGCACCGCCCAGGCCGTGCATGGCGGTGTAGACGATGGAGAGCGAGTCCGAGCCACGCCCGTGCACGCGCAGCTTGAGGATGGCGTCCAGGTAGGCTTCGCCGAGCGAGTCCGGCACATCCCGCCACAGGGCGCGCGCATGCGCCTCCACGGGCGAGAGCAGCTCCACCTCGTTGGCGGGCTCCACCTTCGAGATGAACGAGGCGATGCCCTTGTCGTGGGGCGGGATGATCTGCGCGCCGTTCTCCCAGTAGACCTTGTAGCCGTTGTACTCGGGCGGGTTGTGGCTGGCCGTCACCATGATGCCCGCCGCGGCGTTGAGGTGCAGGGTGGCGAAGGCGACGAGCGGCGTGGGAACCATGGAGGGGAAGACGTGCGCGGGAATCCCCTCGGCGGCGAGCACGCAGGCGGTGTCCTCGGCGAGCTCGGAGCTCATCCGCCGGCCATCGCGGCCCACCACCACGCCCCGGGTGGTGACGTCCGGGATGGTGGCCTTGAGGTAGCGCGCCAGGCCCGCGGTGGTCCGCCGCACCACCGCGCGGTTCATCCGGTTGGGCCCGGCGCCCAGCACGCCGCGCAGGCCCGCGGTGCCGAACTCCAGGTCGCCCGCGAAGCGGTCCGCCAGGTCCGCCACGTCACCGCGAGCGAGCACGTCCTGCAGCTCCGCCACGGTGACCGGATCCGGGTCCGCCCGCAGCCACGCCTCGGCCTTCTGCTTCAGTCCTGCTGCGTCCATGTTCTCCCCTCCTCGAGGCCCGCGACGCGATGCGACCGCGTCCAGCCCTCCCCGTCTGTTCTACCGATGCCCGCCCGGCCCGGGCCCTACTTGTAATCCGTGAGGTGGCGCCTGCGACCGCTCTTGGGCGCATCCCTCTTGCTCTGGCAGTTCACGCAGAATTCCACATAGGGCATGGCTTCCATCCGGCCGAATGGAATCTCGTCGCCACACTCCTCGCACTCGCCGAAGGAGTCCGGGTCATCGCGCAGCTTGCCCAGGGCCTTCACCACGCGCTGGAGCACGATGTCCGAGTTCCGGTTCCGGCTGGAGGCAATGGTCTGCAACATTTCGTTGAGCGGCTGCTCGTCCTCGTCCCCGCCCACACGCGACTCGTCCGTGCGGTTGGGTTCGATCTTCGCTGGCGTCTTGCCCGTCAGCTCCGCATGGAGCTCCAGCAACTTCTGCTTCAACTTCTCGCGCTGTGCCTGGGTCACGGCCCTTCTCCACGCGGTGGCTAGTACTTCGCGGTAGACCTCTGGCCGGTGACGATGGCCACGGACGCCGAGGCGCCCAGCCGGTTGGCCCCTGCCCGAATCATCTTCAGGGCGTCCTCCGCCGAGCGGATGCCACCCGAGGCCTTCACACCCACGTCCTCGCCCACGAGCCGGCGCATGAGGGCCACGTCCTCCACGGTAGCGCCTCCGGTGCTGAAGCCCGTAGAGGTCTTCACGAACGCCGCGCCCGCTGCCTTGGACAGCACACAGGCGGCGATCTTCTCGTCCTGGGAGAGCAGGCTCGTCTCGAGGATGACCTTCACCGGATGGGGCCGGCTGGCCTCCACCACGCGGGCGATGTCCTCGAGCACGAGCGCGTAGTCCTTCTCCTTGAGCGCGCCGATGTTGAGGACCATGTCGATCTCCCGCGCCCCGGCGTGCAGGGCCATGCGGGCCTCGAAGGCCTTGGCGCTCGTGAGCGCCGCGCCCAGCGGAAAGCCCACCACGGCGATGGGGACCGACTTCGAACCGGCCAGGATGCCCGCAACCGTGGCCACATGGCTCGAGTTCACGCACACCGTGGAGAAGCCGTGCTCCACCGCCTCGCGAGCCACCCGGACGATGTCCTCGCGGGTGGCCTCGGGCTTGAGCAGCGTGTGGTCGATGTAGGGCGCCAGGTCCGCGTTGTCCCGGATGGACTCGGGGTCGATGCGCGCGGTCTTCACGGGGCGCGGGGGCTCGGTGCTGACGGGGGACGCGGGGGGTTCGCTGCCCACCCGGGAACCGAGCATGCTGTGGCGGACGCGGTCGGCGATCTCCTCGACGACCCGCTCGATGTCTTGGGCCTCGGCCATGGGGCGCGGTGTAACCCACTCCGGGCCGCTCGGGAAGCACCGAGACGGCCTCGTACAGTCGCACGTGGGGCATCCGTTCTCTGGGATAGAGTTCCCTCCGCCATGGACTTCGTGCGGCTCCTCCTCCCCCTCTTCGTCCTGCTCGCCGCCCTGCCCGGCCGGGCCGCCTCGTCCCCCGCCCCGCAGACGCCCACGCTCAAACCGCTCACCGTCTACTTCTTCGACGTGGGCCAGGGAGACGCGGCGCTCATCGTCTCGCCCACCGGCAAGACGGTCCTCATCGACGGTGGCCCTCCCGAGGCCGACGACACACTGGTGCCCCGCGTGCGCCAGCTCGTCCAGGGACCGCTCGACCTGGTCATCCTCACCCACCCGCACCTGGACCACCTCGGAGGACTCGCCAAGGTCATCCAGGCGGTGGGCGCCCGGCGCTTCATGGACCCGGGCTACGACCACCCGAGCGAGTCCTACCGCAAGCTGCTGGACGTGGTGGGCCAGAAGGTGGGCCAGGTGATGACGCCCACGCCCAACCCGAGCGCACCCGAGACGCTGCTCACCATCGGCCTGGGCGAGGGCGTGACGCTCACCGTCCTCTCGCCGCGCGCCCCGCGGGACCCCTTCCTCACCCACACGCGCTCGGACGTCAACGCCAACTCCATCGTCGCCAAGCTGACTTATGGGAAGACAGCCTTCCTCTTCGTGGGAGACGCCGAGCCGGAGACCGAGGAGTCCCTGCTGAAGAAGCCCATCGACTTCACCTCCACGGTGCTGAAGGTGGCGCACCACGGGGGCCGCTACTCCTCCACCGCGCCCTTCCTCGCGGCGGTGAAGCCCCAGGCGGCCGTCATCTCCTGCGGCGCGGGCAATGACTACGGACACCCCACCGACGAGGCCCTCGAGCGGCTCGGTGCCGTGGGCGCGCGCATCTTCCGCACCGACCTCCAGGGCGAGGTGCTCGCGGTGAGCAACGGCACGACCGTCACGCTCACGCCGAAGAAGGGCAGGAGCGCGCCCACCGTCGTCACCGGACAGGTGACCGGCCCCGTCGCGAAGGGTCCCATGCCCACGGGCGCATCGAGCTCCGCGGGTGGCTCGAAGGTAGTGCCCGCGAAGGGGACCCTCCCCGCCGAGCGCACCACCCCACCACCAGCCGCCAGCACCTCGGGGACGCGCTACGTGAGCCTCAAGGGCAGCAAGGTGTTCCACCGCGAGGACTGCGGCACGCTCAAGCGGGCGAAGACGCAGGATCGGAAGATGTACAACGACCGAGCCTCCGCCGTGCGAGAGCGCCGTCCCGCCGAGGACTGCGACCCATGAAGCGCCCCGTGAGCAGACCCAAGTCTCGAAAAAGGAGCCCGCGCACCATGCCCAAGGTCACCCTGGACCGATTCGAGGAAGAGCTCGCCGTGCTCATCGTGGATGGGCGCCAGGTGACGCGTCCGCGCAAGGACCTGCCGCCCGAGGCCCGCGAAGGCGACGTGCTGGACCTGGAGACGCTGACGGTGGACAGGGCCGCCACCGAACGCCTGCGCGACGAGGTGGGCCAGGCACGCAAGCGGGCCATGAAGAAGACGCCGCCGCCCGGGGACTTCGACCTGTAGCGCGGAGCGGCTCAGCCCTCGTCCGGAGGGCGCGCACGCGGCAGCAGCAGCACGAGCAGCAGCGCGCTCACCCCGGCGAGCACCCCGGCGGTGACGAAGGCGGTGGTGCTGCCCCGGGTCGTCCACAGGGCGCCGAAGAGCAGGCCCGCGGTGAGCGAGGAGACTCCGGTGAGGCCGTTGTAGAGCCCAAAGGCACGCCCCCGGGCCTCCGCCGGCACCAGTGCGGTGAGCAGCGACTTCTCCGCGCCCTCCGCGAGCGCGTGGTACAGCCCGTAGACGCCGATGACGACCATCGTGAGGGTCACCCCTCGGGCCCACGCGAGCGCCAGGTAGCTCAGCGCATAGAGGGACCAGCCCGCCAGCACGAGCCGCGAGGCGCCCAGCCGGTCCGCGAGCCGGCCCGCCGGGAACGAGACGGCCGACTTCACCGCCTGGAGCAGCAGCCACGCCAGGGGAAGGAACTCGGGCTGCGCGCCCTCCTCGGTGAGCTTCAGGAGGAGGAAGGCATCGGTGGAGTTGGCCACGCCGAAGAGGGCGACGGGCACGAGGTAGTACGCGACGCGCCGGGGCACGGGCGCGAGCGCGCGGGTGACACCCGTGGCGGGAACGGACTCGAGCCGTGGGGGCTCGCGGACGAGCAGCAGGGCCACCACCGCGAGCAGGCCCGGCACGGCCGCGACGAAGAACACCTGCTCCACGCGCAAGCCCACGGCCACCAGCACCATCGCGGCGAGCGAGCCCACCGCGGCGCCCGCGTGGTCCATGCCCCGATGGAAGCCAAAGGCCCGGCCGCGGGAGTCCGCGGGAACCGAGTGGGCGATGAGCGCGTCGCGAGGGCTGGAGCGCAGGCCCTTGCCCACCCGGTCCAGCGAGCGGATGACGATGGGCTGCCACGGCAGGGTGACGAAGGCCATCAACGGGCGCATCAGGCTGGACAGGCCATAGCCCAGCAGCACCATCGGCTTGAGGCGGCGCGCCCGGTCCGCCCAGACACCGGACTGGTACTTGAGGACGGAGGAGACCAGGTCCGCCACGCCCTCCATGGTCCCGAGCAACAGGGGCGCCGCCGGCAGCCTCGCGGCGAGGAAGGCCGGCAGCAGCGGGAAGATCATGTCGCTGCTGACGTCCGTCAGCAGGCTCACCACGCCGAGCAGCACCACGGTGCGTGGCAGGCGGCTCGTGCGAGGAGCGGCGGCATCCAAGGCCGGACTCCTCGCGCGGACTACATGGACTTCGTGAGGACGAGCGGAATCTCGACCTCGACGTCATCCCCCGAGAAAGAGGGGAACACCATGCGCCGGGCCCGGGCCTTGATGCAGTTGCCCATGATCGAGCCGTCGACGTCCGTCCGGTCGAACGCCACCTTCTTCACGGTGCCGGAGCTACCCACGGTGGCGGTGAGCAACAGCTTGCCGTCGCGCATCCGCGGGTTCTTGCGCAGCGCCGCCTCGATGCAGGACTTGAAGGCGGACTGCGACTGCGACACCACCCGGGCGATCTCCTCCTGCGGCGGGCCAGCCTGCTCGGTCGAGTCCGTGGCGGCCACCTCGGTGTTCTCGCGCACCTCGGGGCCCACGTCCTTCTTCTCGGCCTCGGCGTAGAGCGCGGCCGCGTCCTTCTGCGCCTCGCCCGTCTGCGCCTCACCCTCGGGCTTGGCGGCCTCCTGCGGCGGGGGCTCCTCCTTCACGGGCTCGGCGGGGCGCGCCTTGGGCTCGGGCTTCGGAGCGGGAGCGGGCGGCGGAGGCGGCGGCTTGGTGCGGCCGAGCATCAAGTCCCGCAGCTCGCCCATGCCCTCCGCCGAGAAGACGGACACGGGCTGCTGCACCGCATTGCCCGCCGCGTCCACGCGGGTGACGCGCAGCGGGACCACCTGCAGCTCCGTGAGCGCGTACAGCAGGCCCACCGGCAGGCCCAGCAGCAGGACCACGAAGAGGGCGATCTTCCAGGGCGGGTTGCGCCGGTCCACCCCCGCCTTCTTCACAAAGTACTGGGTGTTCTCCGCCTGAGCGCGCTTGGGCGCCGGCTCCTTGCCCAGCGAGGCGAGCGGATCCTCCTGAGAGGAGCCCGCGAGCGCGTCCGGGCCCAGCTCCCCCTGCGCCTCGGGCTGGGGAAGGTCCAGGTCGGAGAACAGCTCACCCAGCGGGGCGCCATTGCCCTCGGACGCGCCGTTGCCCTCGAACGCGCCATTGCCCTCGGACGCGCCGTTGCCCTCGAACGCGCTGTTGCCCTCGAACGCGCTGTTGCCCTCGAACGCGCCATTGCCCCCGAACTCAGCGGCCGGCTCGGGCTCCTGCTCCCACGGGGTGGCGTCCTTCGCGAGCGGGGCCGGGCGGCGCTGCGTGGGCTCGGCCTGCCACGATGTCTGCGAGGGTGGGGGCGGCTCGGGCTGCCACGAGGTGGCCGACTGCTCCACGGGAGCCGGCTCGGGCTCCGGCTCCATGACCGGAGGCGGCGCGGCACGCATGGCGGGCGGCGGCGGAGCGGGTGCCGGGGCCGCGGGCGCGAAGAAACCCGCCAGCTCGGCGATGTCCTGTCCCCGCTTCCAGTCCGGCATGCCCTGCTGCCAGAAGTAGCTGCGCGCCGTCACGGCGCCCGAGGCCACGAGCTCCGCCAGGGCGCCCTCGTCCAGCGGCCCCTCCTGCTTGCTCTTCACCATCACGAACCACGGCGAGCGCGAGTCGCGCAGCGGCATGGTCCTCGTGGGCTCGTCCTCCCAGGATTGCGCCGCGGGCGCGGGCTGGACGACGGCGGCCGCCTCTTCCTCGGCCAGCGAGCGGTCCTGTTCGCGCAGCCGCTCCACGTCCGCCAGGGACACGACGCGCGTGCTCTCCTGCTCCTCGATGGGGGGACCCTCCACCGAGATGACGTTCTGGCAGTTCTTACAACGCACCTTGACGGTCTTTCCACGGACCTTGTCGTCCGCAATGGAGTACCGCCGCTGACACTTGTTGCAGGAGAAGTTCAAGGGGGGTGTCCCGCGCACGCACACAGGGGCGAGCGTCCGGAATGCTAGCGCCTGGGCGGTGGAGTGCAAACCATCGGGTTGACTCCGCCAAGCGGCCCAACTATGAGCCGCCTCCCCCTACCCTCTTGACACAGAAGGTGGCGCATGCCCGCGAAGGACCTCGGGAACAAGTACGTCTGCTTCAAGTGCTCCACGAAGTTCTACGATATGAAGAAGCCGGACCCACTGTGCCCGAAGTGCGGCGCGGATCAGCGCGAGAGTCCCGCGCTCAAGCCGCCCTCCGAAGGCCGGCGGGGTCGCCTGTCCTCCATTCCCAAGGTCATCGAGCCCATCGAGCCCGAGGAGCCCGCCGCGGAGAGCGAGGAGGAGGAGCTGGCCGAGTTCGAAGATGAGGAAGGCGAGGCCGCGGCCGAGGAGGACGAAGAAATCTGAGCCCGGCCAAGGGGGCTCCGCCACCCGGCGGTAGCCCCCTGGCCTTTTCACGGACTCAGCGCTCCGCCGCCCCACCCAGCTGGTGGAGCGCACGGCGGAGCTGCTCGTAGCGGATGGGCCCCAGCGCCTGGATGCCCACCGGGCGGCGCGGTCCCTTGCCCGCCATCACGGGAACGGGTGTCCCCTTCGGGCGTGGCTGCTTCTTCGGCTGCATGACTCGTCCCCCTGGTTGCATCGGTCACGACATGTAGCACATTTCCGCCCAGACGGAAACATTTCATTCCCACCCTCTTTTTCGCGGGCCTGACGGGGCGCCGTTCACGGCACCGACAGCGAGGTCGCGGCCGGGGGCAGGCCCAGGGGGAGGTCACGGACCTGCTCCACCGCCCAGGTCTGGTCGAGGCGGACCGTCTCCCCGCCCCGCACGGAGAGGAAGCGGGAGACGCCCGGCAGCCGAGGGTGCCAGAGGACGACGGAGTACGAGCCCGGGGGCACCTCCAGGCGGAAGTGGCCGGAGGCGTCCGAGGTGGTGAACCAGGGGTGCTCGAAGGTCCGCACGGCGGCGCTCATCCAGGGGTGCAGATCACAGCGGACATGAAGGACACCCGGCGCCGCGGGCAGGGGCCGGCGCACCCGGGAGCCCTCGATGGGCAGGGCCACGTTGAGGACGGAGCGCTGCGAGCCGGCCAGGGCGTTCACATTGTGGAGGAGCGCGTCCGAGTTGCGGACCTCCAGGGAGGTCCCCGCGCGGGCGGCGAGCACTGGAGGCTCGAAGGCACACCGCTTCTGGTCCAGGAAGGCCGTGGGAGCGTCGGGGTCCGGGGCGGGCGCCTCGGTGCCATCGGCGAGCGCCACCACCACGAAGGCCAGCGCGCCGCCAGGGCCCACGACGAGGGAGCGATCAGGCAGTGTGGACCCACAGACGGAGGCCACCGAGGGGCTGGTGGGCAGGGGGGGCAGGTCGGGCGGAGTGCCCCTCAGGCGGACATCCCCCTCGATGACGCCAGGGCGGGAGTCAGCCACCGGGCTCCGCGGGGAGGAGGCCAGCGAGGAGGGAGAAGGGAGCGTCCCGGCGGGCTCCTGGCAACCCGGAATGAGGGGAACCAGGGAGGAGAGGGCGAGCAGTGGGAACGGGGGACGGCGCACCGGCGCCGGTCTAACTGGTGCGTGAAGGCATTTCAAACCCCACCCGGCTGCTTGGGTTGTGCAGGGATGACACTGAGTCGATTTGGGCGTTGGACCCTGGAAATCCTTGTTGATAGAAGAGCGCGGGCCCCGGGGTAGGGCCCCCATTGGGAGGCAGCAAATTTGCGGGAGAAACTGAAGGCGCTGGCGGAGCTGCAGAAGGTGGACCTCGAGGTCGCCTCGCTCCGAAAGGCCGCGGACGTGCATCCCCGGCAGTTGGCGGAACTGGAGCGCGAGCTGGGCGCTGCGCGCAGCGCCATCGAGGCCGAGCGCAACCGGGTCGCGGACATCGAGCGGCAGAAGACGACGCTCGAGCAGAACATCACGGACGAGAAGGACAAGGTGAAGAAGTGGGAGGCGCGGCTCGCCGAGCAGCGCTCCACCCGCGAGTACTCCGCCCTCGCCCGTGAAATCGACATCGCCAAGAAGGCCAACCAGACGATGGCCGACGAGCTGGTGGAGCTGAGCAAGACGCTCGGCGCGGCACGCGAGGCGGTGAAGGGCAAGGAGGCCGAGTTCGCCACACGTCAGGCGAGTCTCTCCTCCCGGATGACGGAGCTGCGCGGCAAGCAGAGCCAGTCCGAGGGCCAGGTGAAGGCGCTCGAGAGCAAGCGGGCCGAGGTGGCCGCGAGCGTGGACGCCACGCTGCTGCGCCGCTACGAAACGGTGCGCAAGAAGAAGCTGCCGGCCATGGTGGGCGTGGTCAATGGCACCTGCCAGGGCTGCAACATGAACGTGCCGCCGCAGCTCTACAACAACCTGCGCGTGTCGCTGGGCACGGACATCTGCCCGTCCTGCAACCGCATCATCTACGCCATCGAGGCACTCGAGACTCCGGCGGCGAAGTAGTCCCGCGCCATGGCCCCGCCGAGTCTCGTCGACATCCTCCGTTACATCGGGCGCGAGGAGCCGCTCACGGGAACGGTGCGCGCCTTTCCGGGGCTTACCCGCGAGGACCTGGGCCGCCTCCTGGAGAGCGCGGCCGGGCGGCTCGCGGCCCTCCCCCCCGAGCCCCTCCCGGAGCCACGTGCCCCGGTGAAGAAGCCGGAAGGCCCCACCCCGGCAGCGCCCCCGAGCCTGCGGCTCTTCTCGGACGGAGCCGCTCGCGGCAACCCGGGTCCCGCGGGCGCCGGCGCGGTGCTGATGGACCCCGAGGGACGGGTGGTGGCCCGGCTCGGCAGGTTCCTCGGCGTCCAGACGAACAACTACGCCGAGTACATGGGCCTGCTGCTGGGCCTGAAGCACGCCCGGAGCCTGGGCGTGAAGGAGCTCGAGGTGCTCGCCGACAGCGAGCTGCTCATCCGCCAGCTCCAGGGCCGCTACCAGGTGAAGAGCCCGACCCTCCGCCCGCTCTACGAGGAGGCCGTCGGCCTGCTCAAGCAGTTCCTCCGCGTGAAGCTCGCCCACGTGCCCCGCGAGGAGAACAAGGCGGCCGACGAGATGAGCAACCGCGCCATCGACGAGAGGATGTGAACCTACCCCCTCGTCCGGAGTGACCTGGGGCCCGCCTCTGTTGTATGAGGCACGGGCCGGAGTGGTCCGGGTGAACGCTGGTCACTGCAGGAATGGGTGACGGGAGGAAAGTCCGAGCTCCACAGGGCAGGGTGCTGGTTAACGACCAGTCGAGGCGACTCGCAGGACAGTGCCACAGAAAACAAACCGCCGGTTCCGCGAGGGGCCGGTAAGGGTGAAACGGTGCGGTAAGAGCGCACCGCGCCCGGGGTGACTCGGGCGGCACGGAAAACCCCACCTGGAGCAAGAGCCAATAGGAGCGCGTCCCCGAAAGGGGACAGGGGTTGCCCGCCCCATGCGTTCGGGTTGCTCGCTGACGAGGTCCCTGGGCAACCAGGGCCCTAGATGAATGTTCGCTGCCCACCTCGAAAGAGGTGGTGACAAAACTCGGCTTACAGGGCCACTCCGGTTTTTTTCCCTGGGCCTACTGCTGCTCCACCGGCACCTGCACGAGCAGGATGCGGCTGCGCCCGTCGTTGCGCACCGCCTCCGGGTTCTTGAGCTGCAGGCGCGCGTCCGTCTTCGGATCCCAGAACCCCACCCACAGGCTGAGCTGGCGGGCGGAGGCACCGGGCGGAAGCGCGATGTTGAACTCGTCCTTCACCGTCTCGCCGGCCTTCCACTGGGTGGTGGGGTAGAGGCCACCGGCCGGCTTGTGGTCGGCGTTGACGCGCTCCATGCGGCCGTCGGCGTCCTCCACGTGGACGAAGACCATGTAGTCCTCCTCCAACGGCTTGAGCACCTTGAAGTAGGCGGTGACCCGCGCGGCGTCGCCGGGAGTGATGCGGCCGGGGTTCACGGTGGCGCCCACCAGTTCCACCTTGTCCTCGAAGTTGGCGCCGTTGCGCACCGTGAGCGGCGGCACCTGGGCCACCACGGCCTGGCGCCGCTCGTTGGGACTGGAGCCCCCGGGCGCCTCGACGATGCAGGCGCTGAGCAGGGAGGCAGGGACGAGGAGGGCGAGGAGCGTAGGGCGACGCATGGCGCCTCGTTTCTAGCGGCTTCCCGGCACGGCATCCACCAGCCCGTGGCTCCTCGGGGCCCCGCCCTCTCTGCCCGCCACCTCTCCAGGGGACGAACGGGCCCCAGCCCTCGTCCCGAGACGTGTTCGCCGGGTGGCGTGGACCGAAGATGGGTGGGACTCGCGGTGCATCTTGAGGTATGCGGTGCGCGCCATGAAGACGCCCACCGCCCTCCCCTTCGTCCTCGCGCAGGCGCCGTCGCCGCAGCCCTCCCCGCTGCCCCAGGAGCCCCCCCAGACGCAGCCCGGGGTGCCGGAGACAGGTACGCCGCCGCCGCCCGAGGGCAGCCCCGTGGGCACGGTGGTGGGGGTCGGCGTCACGGTGCTGCTCGTGGCGTTGATGGTGGCGGCGGCGCGCAAGCTGTTCTTCAAGCGCCGCCCCGAGGTGCCCGGCAAGGCGCCGACGGTGCCTCCCACGAAGGAGAAGCCCGAGCTGCCGGCGGAGCGTCCGGAGCTGCGCGTGGAACTGCCGCCCACCGAGGCGGAGCTCGCCAGGCGCCGCGAGGCGGAGGAGCTCCATGCCCGCGCCGAGGCCCTCACCCGCCAGCGAGAGGAAGCCACCCGCGCCGCGAAGGCCACCACGGATGCCGCCGAGCGGGCGCGCCTGGAGGCCGAGGCCCGGACCCTCAAGGAGCGCGAGGAGGAGGAGAAGCGCGCCGAGTACCGCGCGAAGAAGGCGGCGGAGGACGAGGCGAAGGAGCGGCGCAAGCGCGAGCGCGAGGAGGCGGAGCGGCAGCTGGCGGAGCAGAAGGCCCGCGAGGCGGCGGCGGCCGAGGAGGCCCGGCGCGCGGAGGAGGCGGCGGCCCGCGCCAAGATTGAAGCCGAGGCCGGCCGGACACTGGCGCAGGGCCTGGACAAGACGCGCAGCCAGGGCTTCATGGCGCGGCTCAACGGCCTCTTCGGCTCGAGCCGCAAGGTGGACGAGTCCGTGCTGGCGGAGATGGAGGAGATCCTCTTCACCGCGGACATCGGCGTGCGCACGGCGTCCAACCTGGTGGAGGTGGCGCGCGAGAAGCTCAAGCGCAACGAACTGAGCGACGCCAACCGCATCAAGGATCTCATCCGCGAGGAAGTGACGCGCATCGTGGACCTGCCGGTGCCGCGCACGATGGAGGGAGGAGGCCCGCCGCACGTGGTGATGGTGGTGGGCGTCAACGGCGCGGGGAAGACGACCACCATTGGCAAGCTGGCGGCGAAGCTGACGGGCCAGGGCAAGAAGGTGGTGCTGGCCGCGGGCGACACGTTCCGCGCCGCCGCCACCGAGCAGCTCGACGTATGGGCGGACCGCGCGAAGGCGGAGCTGGTGAAGGGGCCCGAGGGCGCGGACCCCAGCTCGGTCATCTTCGAGGCCATCAAGAAGGCGCAGGCCGGGGGCGCCAACGTGGTCATCGCGGACACGGCGGGCCGGCTGCACACCAAGGTGAGCCTGATGGAGGAGCTGAAGAAGGTGAAGCGCGTGATAGACAAGGCGCTTCCCGGGGCTCCGCACGAGGTGCTGCTGGTGCTGGACTCCACCAACGGACAAAACGCCATCCAGCAGGCCCGGCAGTTCCACGAGGCGGTGGGCGTCACCGCCATCGCGCTGACGAAGCTGGACGGCACCGCCAAGGGCGGCGTCATCATCGGCATCAGCGACGAGCTGAAGATTCCCGTGGTGTGGGCGGGCGTTGGCGAGAAGGTCGCCGACCTGCGCCGCTTCGATGCGCGCGAGTTCGTCCAGGCGCTGTTCGATTAGGCGGGCCGCGGCACGGCACGGGCGTGGGTCAGGCCGAGCTGGGGCATGGCGTGGGACACGGCCCGAGGACAGCCGGTGACTACTCCTTCAGCAGGCCAGGCAGGAGCTCCTCGATGAGCTTCTTCGTCTCCGGATCGAGCTCCTGCCCATCCGCGCCCACGCCCAGCAGGGCCCCCATGTTCGCCTGACCGAGGTCCTCGTCACCATGGGTCTCCTTCCACCAGTGCACGCGCAGACGCTCGAGCTCCTTCGCATTCGAGGGGCTCGCCTTGGCCAGCTCCCGGGTGAGGCAGTCCCCGCAGGTCCACTTGAAGCGGTACGTGTCCACGTAGGAGCGCAGGCCCTTGAAGAAGGCCTCGTCCCCGATGAGCTTGCGTGAAGCGTGGTGCAGCAGCGGCGCCTTGCCGTACACCAGCGCGCCGTACTGAAGGGGGTCATCGAACTCGGAGGTGGGCCGATCCGCCGCGGCGTCCTTGCCGCCCGAGAGCCGGAACAGGTGGTAGGACGAGACGAGCGCCTCCTGACGCATCTGCTCGGCCGCCGCGCGCCCGTGCTTCCACTCCATGTAGAGCAGCGCCGCGTACTGGGCCAGCGACTCGTCCACCACCGGCGCGTTGATGGGATCCGAGCCCACCAGCCCCGCGAAGTACTGGTGCGCCACCTCGTGGGCCACGGTGAACTCGAGCGTGCGCTCCAGCGTCTTGCCGAGCTGCGCGAACGGCGCCGCGTCCCCGCCCATGGCCTGGAGGAGCTGCTGCATCTGCCCCATCCCCTGCATACCCTCGAGCGCGCTGCCAGGGTCCCCCGCCCCGCGGTAGAGCGCCGTGCCCACCGTGACGAGGCCCGGGAACTCCATGCCTCCGGCGCCGCCCGACAGCGGGGCCTCCACCACGCGGAAGAACTTGAACGGCAGGGGGCCCAGGCGCCGCTCGAACTCGGAGAGCGCGTCGCTGGCGTACTTCAGCACGCGCCTGCCCACCTCGACGTCACGGGAGGCGAAGAAGCTCTCCACGGTGACGCCATTCACCGTCGCCGTGGCGCTCTGGTAGCCGCGCGAGGCGAACACGGGGAAGTCGCGCACCGCGCCCGCGGCGAAGGTGTAGCGGATGCGGCCATTCTTCTGCGGCAGCTCGCCCATGGGAACGCCCGTGGCGTGCACCTTCCACCCCGACGGGACGATGATGTTGGCGAGCACGTTGGAGGGCTCGTACAGCGCCAGGTCACCCACGCCGGTGGGACCGGCCCAGGGGTTGCCGCTCGCGTCGAGTGGAGGCACCAGGGGCACCACGCCCACCAGGCTCACGAAGTCGTCCATCGCGGCGAAGGCCCCGTAATCCCCTCCCGCCCCACCCGGGTTGCCGAGCGAACCCATCAACGTCGTCGAGCCGGGCTGCGCGCGAGGCACCCGCGCCTCCAGCTCGAGCTCCACCACCGCCGAGCCCCCCGGGGCAATGGGGCTGTCCAGCTGCACGCGGTAGAGGCTGTCCTCGGGATGCTGCAACTTCGCGGGCTGCCCGTTCACCTTCACGTCCGAGAGCGCCACCCTCGGATCGAAGGCATTGGGAGTGACCCGCAGGTGGACGGCGTCCAGCGGGCGGTTGCGCACGGACAGCTCCACCCGCAGGTGGCCCGTCACCTTGCGCGCCTTGGGATCCACCTCGAGCTGCACCAGATAGCGGGGCAGGTCCTCCAGGGGCCCGAGCGCCTGCGCGGCGCGGGCCCGCTCCTCGGACTTGAGGTGCTGCAGAGCGAACTGCACCTCGGGCGGGACGAAGTCCCCAGCGGGAGCAATCCCTGGCACGAGCAGCAGTGCCAGCAACGGCCAGCGACGCAGGTAGGAGCGCATGGGCGCCTCTCAGAAGTTGAACAACCCTCCCGAAGGACGGTTGATGACACCATCACAGACACCGGAGCAGACCTTGTCCGGGTTGAGCGGCTGCGAGGCGAGCGCGACGCCGACAGCGGTGCCAGCGACCACGGCGCCCACGCCGGCCCAGAAGTACCAGCGCTTGGTGAGCGGGGTACTGGAGGCGACGGCCGGCGTCTCCTGGGTGAGCGGAGAGGGTGTGCTGGTGCTGCTCGGGGTGAGGTTCGGCGCCCGCGGCTGATCGGCCTGCGCGAGCGTCTCCGGACGCAGGTTGACGTCGACCGTGTACTCCTTGCCGGCGCGCACGGCGATGCGTTGCGACTCGCGGCGGAAGCCCTCGCGCTGGACGACGATCTCGTACGAGCCGGCCGGGAGCATCACGCTGTCGAGCGGGACCACGCCCTTGTCCTCGCCGTTGATGAGGACGCGAGCGCCCGCCACATCCGCCTTCACGGAGACGAAGCCCGCGGTGGCCTCGAGCATCACGCCCACCTCGGTGAGCTCGCCCTCCGGAGCGGTGATGCGCCGGGAGAAGTCGCGATAGCCCGCCCTGCGAACGGCGACGGTGTGCTCGCCGGGAGTCACCTCGATGGCGCCCTTGGAAACCAGACCCACCTCCTTGTCATCGACAAAGAGGCGCGCGCCCCGGACACCATTGACCTTCACGAGCAGCTCGGTCTTCTTGATGAGGGGCGCGAGGAGATCCAACTCCTGGGACTGCGCGGGTGCCTCCGGCTCGGGCGCGGCCTGCTTGGAGCCCTTGCCGGACTTCGCACCCTTCGAGGTCTTTGAGGCCTTCGCGCCCTTCGGCGTCTTGGGGGCCCGGGGAGTGGTGCCCTTCCCCTTCCCCTTTCCCTTGCCCTTCGCGGACGGAGTCAACGGGGCGAGCAGATCATCCATCCCCTGCGCGAAGGCAGAAGGCGCGGCGAAGCAGAGGACCAACGCGATCAGGAAGGCGCGACGCAGGAGCATGACGGACCAGAGGTTAGAGAGTCGCGCCAGAGGGGTCAAACAGGAGTCCACCCCGAAGGCGGGTTGGGGGAAGATCTCCACCCCATGTCACGACCGATTCCCTGGATTGTAGCGGGGGGCCTTGCCGCCGCCCTCACGGCCTGTCCGACCCGGACCCCATCCCAGCCCCCGGCGCCCCTCCCCATCCGGGTGCCACCGGGGTGCGAAAAGAGCCAGGCGGGTGAGTACCACCACGCGCAGAACCCCGCGTTCCGCTACCTCGGCGAAGATGACGGCGGAACATTGACACTGACGCTGGCCCGTGCTCGGGAGGGTGCGGAGTTCCAGACGGATGGGGGCACGGCGGTGCGCATCGTGCTGAACCGGACGCCGGACGGCTTCGTGGGCGAGACCCGCGCGACGATGTTCACCCCCACGGGCACCGAGTGCCCGGTGGGCTTCCCGACGCAGGCGACGACCTGTGATGACAAGGGCCTCACGCTGCGCTCGGTGGCCTCGGCGGCGATCGACGAGCAGTGCCGCCCGGCCACGAACGGCTCGAAGCCTGTCTGGAAGGAGCAACGGCTGCTGAGGGGGGCACCCAACGCCGGAACACCCGACGCCGGAGCACCGGATGCGGGGACGGCCCCACCGCCCACGAGCGGAGACGCCGGAACACCCGCGGGGCGCTGAGCCCCTCGCACCACCGGGGTGGGGGCTCTCCCCTCGCCCTGGTGCACCACACCACCGCTCAGGCCGCGCGGCGGGTCTGCTCCTCGGGCACCTTGACGGGAGCGGGAGCGGACTCGCTGAACTTCAGGCGGCCCTGCAGCAGGCTGGACACACCGACGTACAGGAAGCCCAGCTGGAACAGGAGGATGAAGGGCACCGAGCTGTAGATGTGCTTGTCGATCGCGAACCACAGCGCGCCGGTGAAGTAGAGCGCGAAGGACAGCTCGATGACGGGCATCAGCGTCTTGTCGCCGCGGTAGGCCTTCTTCACAGCGACGACCTTCTTGCCCTCGGCGCCCGTCTTCGGCGTGCGGGTGAACCCGGACTGCTGGCCCAGGAGCGCCTCGAGCACCGCCCTGGCGTTGTTGATGGCCATGCCGATGCCCAGGCTCATCAGGAACGGCAGGTACTTGAAGCGATCCCACCCCTTGGCGCCCTGCTCACGCTGGGCGGCCACATAGAAGGCGCAGACGCTGGCGGTGGCGCTCAGGAAGAAGGGCAGGTCCAGGAAGAGCGTGCCGTACAGGCCGTGCTGGAAGCGCACCACCATGGACAGCGGCATGAGCGCGCTGAGCACCACCATCAACAGGTAGGCCATGTTGTTGGTGAGGTGGAAGAAGGCCTCGCGCTTCACGGCGAAGGGCAGGTCGCTCTTGAGAATCATGGGGAGCAGCTTGCGCGCCGTCTGGATGGAGCCCTTGGCCCAGCGGTGCTGCTGGCTCTTGAAGGCGTTCATCTCCACGGGCACTTCAGCCGGGGAGATGACCTCGGGCAGGAAGATGAACTGCCAGCCCTTCACCTGGGCGCGGTAGCTCAGGTCCAGGTCCTCGGTGAGCGTGTCGTGCTGCCAGCCACCGGCGTCCGAGATGGTGACCCGGCGCCAGATGCCCGCCGTGCCGTTGAAGTTGAAGAAGCAGCCCGAGCGGTTGCGCGCGGTGTGCTCGATGATGAAGTGGCCGTCGAGGAAGATGCTCTGGGCCTGGGTGAGGATGGAGAACTCGCGGTTGAGGTGGCCCCAGCGCACCTGCACCATGCCCACCTTGGGGTCGGCGAAGAAGGGCACCGTGCGCATCAGGAAGTCCGGCGCGGGCACGAAGTCCGCGTCGAACACCGCCACGTACTCGCCCTTGGCCGTCAGCAGGCCGTTCTCCAGCGCGCCCGCCTTGAAGCCCTGGCGGTTGACGCGGTGGATGTAGACGATGTCGTGCCCCTTCTGCTTGTGGCGCTCCACGCACGCGCGGGCGATGCCGCACGTCTCGTCCGTGGAGTCGTCCAGGACCTGGATCTCCAACAGCTCGCGCGGGTAGTCGATGCGGCACACCGACTCCACCAGCCGCTCGACCACGTACATCTCATTGAAGATGGGCAGCTGGATGGTGACCCGGGGCAGCGCCGGCAGCACCCCCTTGGGCGTGGGCAGCTTGAACTTGTGGCGATAGTACAGATAAGCCATCCGATAGCGGTGCGATCCATAGACCGCCAGCACGCACAGGACGCCGAAGTACACGCCCAAGAAGATGATCTCGACGGTGGTCATCTGACCTGGCCCCTACCGCGGGTGAAGTCGCCGCGGTCCTTACCCTGCTCGGCGGAGATGAAAGTCCGACCCACGCCGACCGCCGCACCCGGTTCAGCGGAGCCCCCCGCCTCGTATGTGCCCGGAATGACAAGGGTTTGTCATACCTGGGGAGTAACGAGCGCCGGACAATAGGGATGCGTCAGGTGGCTGTCAAATGGTTGTCGGGACTTGCACCAGGGGTGGGGCCCTCGGAGCGCGCGCAAACCCGCGACCTCCGAGGTCTTCCATGCCTCAGCCCACCGCGCGCTGAGCCACCACGGCGGGCACCGGGGCGGGAACCACGGCGGCCAGGGGCGCCTCGGCCACGTCCGCCTCATCGCGGGTGGCGAGCGCCAGAATCCGCTCCACCAGCACGGGGAAGTCGAGCCCCTTCTGGGCGGCGATCTTCGGCAGCAGGCTGACGGGAGTCATGCCCGGGAGGGTGTTGACCTCGAGGATGACGTCGTTCTCGTCCTCCGAGCAGATGAGATCCACGCGGCCGTAGCCGCGGCAGCCCAGGGCGCGGTAGGCGGCGAGCGCCAGGGACTGCACGTTGGCCACGCGCGTGGGGGACAGACGCGCGGGGAGGAAGTAGCGCGAGCCGCCCTTGTACTTGGCGTCGTAGTCGAAGCCCTCGCGCGGGGTGGCGATCTCACAGGTGCCGAGCACCTCCTCGCCGAGGATGCCCACCGTCACCTCGCGACCGTGCGCCATGCGCTCCACGAGCGCCTCACCGCCGAAGCGGCACGCCAGGGCCACGGCGGGAGCGAGCGCCTCGGGCTCGCGCACCACGGAGAGGCCCACCGAGGAGCCACCGCACGCGGGCTTCACCACGCAGGGGAAGCCCAGGTCGCCGTGGAGCTCCAGGGCGCGGGAGACGTCGGAGCGGCCCACGCGGTAACCCTGGGGCGTGGGGAGGTTGTGGAGCCGGAAGAGCTTCTTGGCCATGGGCTTGTTCATGGCCAGCGCGGAGGCCAGCACGCCCGAGCCCGTATAGGGCAGCCCCATCAACTCCAGCAGACCCTGCACCTTGCCGTCCTCGCCCATGCGACCGTGGAGGGCGATGAAGGCCACGTCGAGCTCGGCCGAGCGCAGGGCGCGGTCCAGACCGGGGCCGGCGAAGATGCGGCTCACCGAATGGCCGCGAGCCTCAAGGGCCGCCACCACGGCCTCACCGGTCTTCAAGGAAATCTCCCGCTCCTCGCCCCAACCACCCATCAGAACACCGACGCGCTTGCCCATGACTTTGGATTCCTCCTTGTCAGGGGACTAGAGCACGCGGGATGCCAGCTTCGAGCAGACGGGCTTCGCGTGGAACCGTGCTCGCTCGCTCGACAGACGGCCTCGTCTTTCCAGTACTTTGCAGACACGGAGCACGGGGACACACACGGAGCGAGCGTGTCCCGAGGACCACGCCGTGTCCCCCGGACCACGCATCCGCCGCTCCCCTGTCCTCCTCCTGTTCATCCAAACCAGCGGCCGGAGGTGGGGGCGAAGATCCGCAACCGCTCGCGCAGGCTCTCGGGGGCGCGGGCCTGGAGGGTGGCGTGCACCTCATCAGGGCTGTAGGCCTGACTGAAGTGCATCAACACCAGGGCCTCGTTCTGGAAGCGCTCGGCCCGCGCGAGGATTTCATCCAGGTGGATGTGCGAGCGCTCCTGCGCATCCTGCACCGTGCGCTTCGCGTCGATGAACGTGCACTCGAGTATCAGCACCCGGCTGTCGAGCAGCGAGGGGGCCGTCTCCAGTACGTGCGAGAGCGTATCGGTGGCATAGGCCAGCTCGAGCCGATCCACCTCGTCGAAGAGGGGCTCGCCCGCCCTGCGCCGCCGGCCGATCTCCTCGGGGGGCAGCGCCTGGAACTCGGGCTTGAGCTTCGAGACGCGGCGGAAGAACTGGTAGCAGAGCGAGGGCACCGTGTGGTGCGTGCGGAAGGCGCGCACCCACAGGCCGTGCCCGAGGTGCTGCGTGTCCCCCGGACGCATCGGGACGGCCTCGATGTCCGTCGACATCCGGTGCAACCGGCCCTGCACCGCGAGCGCCTCGCGCACGGGTGCTTCGATCTCCGCGGGCAGGAACACCTGGGGTGGCCCCTTGCCGATGAGGGTGCGGATACCGAGCAGCGACCCGAGCGCGCTCGCGTGGTCGGAATGGCCATGGCTCAGGAAGATGCGATCCGTCCCGGCGAAGGAGCGGATGGGCACACCGGCATCGAGCACCACGCCGAGCTCCGGCACCTGCAGCGACGTGTACACGCCACCGACTGAAATACCTCGAACCGTGTAGGGACCCGCGCTGACCTCGGTGAGCATTCCGGGGAGGCTAGCGGATGGGGACGGGCTGTCACACCTCTCGAGACCCCTTTGACAGCTTGTCGCGCGCGAAGAGCTCGGTACCCGGGAAGGAGCGCCCCTCTTCTCTCTGAAGAGGCCGTGGACGCGGCCGTTGGTCCCGGCCTTGCTCTGGGAGGTGGGCATCCACGCTCCCCGTCCTGGAGGCTGCCGATGTCCACCTTTATCCGCCCGGCATTCCACGCGCTCACCCTGCTCTGCGCCGCATGCACATGCCTGGTCGCCGCACACGCCGTGAACTCGGTGGTGGATGCCTGGCTCCAGCCCCTTCCCTCCCTCAAGGAAGAAGCACCCAGAAAACAGCGCTCGCCCCTGGATGAGATGCAGACCCCGCTGTCCCTGGCACCGCTCGCCCGCTACCTCGGGCTGCCGGACAAGCTGCGCCAGGAGGTCATCCCCTCCCCGACGACACCCGGGGACGAGCCAACGCCAAACACGCTGGGCCTGAAGCTGCTGGGCACGATGATCAGCGTCCGCCCCTCCGCCACCTTCGCCTCCGTGTACGAAGGTGCCACGCGCCGCACACGCTCGGTGTGGATGGGCGGCGACATCCAGGGAGCGCAGGTGATCGCCATCGAGCGCACCCGGGTGCTGGTCTTGAACTCAGGACGGGTGGAATACATCGGCCCCACGGCGACGGACGCGGCACCCCAGGGCATGGACCCGAAACCTCCCACGCCTCCGGCCGCACCGGGCTCGAAGCCCTCCATCGACGTCCGCCAGGTCGGGCCGCAGAGCTATGAGATCTCGCGCAAGGACCTGGACATCGCGATCGCCAACCCCAACGAGCTCATGATGCAGGCGCGCGTCATCCCCGCCATCCGCGACGGCGTGGCCCAGGGATTCAAGATGTTCTCCATCCGGTCCGGCTCGCTCTACAGCCAGATCGGCCTCCAGAACGGGGATGTCCTTCAGCGCATCAACGGGCTCTCGCTCGACAGCGTGGAGCGAGGACTCGAGGCCTACCAGAAGATGCGCGAGTCCCCGCGCCTGGAGCTGGATGTGGAGCGCAACGGGCAGCCGGTGCGCCTGACGTATTCGGTGCGCTGAACCCCCGCCCCTCCCGGGCGAGTTCTTCACCGACTGGTAGGACCATCGGACCAGTTGCGGGAGAACGCGCCCGGAGAGTCCCCGCCCCCGCGATTCGTCAGCGCTTCGCGGGAGCCTTGAGCCCGGGCCACACGGAGCGCAGCGTGCCGGCGAGCTCGCGGAGCGCATCGGCGCGCGGGTAGCCCGGACGCCACACCAGGGCGAGCGTGCGGCTCGGCGCCGGGCCCGCGAAGGGACGCACCACGAGCTGGCCCAGCCGGTTCTCGATGGGCACCGAGAGCGCGGGCAGCAGCGTGATGGCGCCCTCGCCCGACATCACCATCTGCGCCAGGGTGGTGAGACTCGTCGCGCGGAAGTCCACCTCGCGCGCCCCGATGCGCGTGCACAGGGCGAGCGCCTGCCCCCGGAAGCAGTGCCCATCCTCCAGCAGGAGCACGTTCTCCTCGTCCAGGTCCCCGAGCTGCACCTGCTTCTTCTTCGCCAGCGGGTGGCCCGGCGGCGCCGCGACGACGAAGGGATCCTCCGCGATGACGGCGTGCTCCACGTCCCCCAGCTCCGGGACGAGCGCCAGCAGCGCCGCATCCAACCGTCCCTCCTCCAGGCCGCTCACGAGGACCCCGGTCTTGTCCTCGCGCAGCCGGAGCCGCAGCCGGGGGAACTGCTTCACCAGGGCTGGGATCACCTCGGGCAACACGTAGGGCGCGATGGTGGGGATGACACCCAGTTGCAGGTTTCCCGCGAAGGGATCGGACAGGCGGGACGCCGCGGACAGGATGTCCCCGGCCTCGGTGAGCACCCGGCGTGCTCGCGCCACCAGCTCCTCTCCGGCCTGCGTCAGCATCACCCGGCGCTTGTCCCGCTCGAAGACCTTCACCCCGAGCACCTCCTCCAACTGTTGAATCTGGGCGCTCAAGGCGGGCTGGGAGACGTGGCATCGCTCGGCTGCCCGGCGGAAGCCGAGCAGATCGGCGACGGCCACCAGGTACTCCAACTGCCGCAGGGAGATGTCGTTCAGGGAGGGCATGGGCTTGGGAAGAACTGATAGGGACAGCCTATCAATCCCATCGAAACGATGTCTTGGGAAACTCAGGGCCAACTCTCTACTTTCTCTCCCATCACGAACGCACCCGCGTCCCACCAGGAGAGAACCCGCGTGTCCAACCAAACCCATCTGACCACCGAGGCCGGCGCACCCGTCGCCGACAACCAGCACTCGCAGACGGCCGGCGCCACGGGCCCGGTGCTGCTGCAGGACCACCATCTCCTCGAGAAGCTCGCCCGCTTCAACCGCGAGCGCATCCCGGAGCGCGTGGTGCACGCGGTGGGCTCGGGCGCCTACGGCTCCTTCGAGGTCACCAACCCCGACGTGTCGCGCTACACGCTCATGAAGCTCTTCGGCGCCAAGGGCAAGCGCACCGAGGTCTTCGTGCGCTTCTCCACCGTGGCCGGCTCCAAGGGCGCCCCCGACACGGCGAGAGACCCGCGCGGCTTCGCGGTCCGCTTCTACACCGAGGACGGCAACTGGGACGTGGTGGGCAACAACACGCCCATCTTCTTCCTGCGCGACGGCATCAAGTTCCCGGACTTCATCCACTCGCAGAAGTACGACCCGTTCACCAACCTCCAGGAGCCCGACAACCAGTGGGACTTCTTCTCGTACTCGCCCGAGGCCACGCACCAGTTCACCTGGCTCTTCGGTGACCGGGGCATCCCCGCGACGCTGCGGCACATGGATGGCTTCGGCTCGCACACCTTCCAGTGGGTGAACGCGAAGGGCGAGCGCTTCTGGGTGAAGTTCCACTTCAAGACCGACCAGGGCATCCAGACGCTCACCAGCGAGGAGGCCGCGGCCATTGGCGGGAAGGATCCGCAGCACCACCAGCGAGACCTCTACGCGGCCATCCAGCGCGGCGACTACCCCTCGTGGACGCTCAAGGTGCAGGTGATGCCCGAGGCCGACGCGGCCACCTACCGCTTCAACCCGTTCGACCTCACCAAGGTGTGGCCGTACAAGGACTACCCGCTCATCGAGGTGGGCAAGATGGTGCTCGACCGGGCGCCGGACAACTACTTCGCGGACGTGGAGCAGGCGGCGCTCGACCCCGCCAACTTCGTACCGGGCATCGGCCCCTCGCCAGACCGCATGCTGCAGGCGCGCCTCTTCGCCTACGGCGACGCGGCCCGCTACCGGTTGGGAATCAACCACACCCGGCTGCCGGTGAACTCGCCCAAGGGCGTCACGGGTGGCGCGCGCAACTACGGGCGTGACGGCGGCATGCGCTTCGACGGCAACGGCGGGCGGAGCAAGAACTACGAGCCGAACAGCTTCGACGGCCCCGCGCAGACGAACGAGCCCACCGGACTCGGGGTCTCCGTCAACGGCGCCACGGGCACCTACGTCCCGGTGCGCCACGCCGAGGACAACGACTTCGTGCAGGCCGGAAACCTGTACCGGCTGCTGAGCGAGGACGAACGTGAGCGGCTCGTGGCGAACATCGCGGGCAGCCTGTCGCAGGTGAGCCGCGAGGACATCATCACGCGCAGTATCGCCCACTTCCGCAACGCCGACGAGGAGTACGGAGCGCGCATCGCGGCGGCCGTCCACAAGCTGCGCCAGTCGCGCTGAGCCTCACTTCCCTTTTCTCTCCTGACACGAGGACCTCTCCATGAAGACGAATACCCAGGAATCGCAGGCGAAGGTGACGGACGCGGATGTGATGAACGTGGCGCGGACGGCGTTCCAACACGCGAGGGCCGGAGAGGCGATGAGCCTGGCCTGGCTCGTCACGGCGGGGTTGCCGGCCAACCTCGCCAACGAGAAGGGGGACACGCTGTTGATGCTCGCGAGCTACCACGGGCATGTGGACGCCACCCGCGCTCTCCTGCTGCACGGAGCCGACCCGGAGCGAACCAACGACCGCGGGCAGACGCCACTCGCCGGGGCGGCCTTCAAGGGAGACGTCACCATCGCGAGGCTCCTGCTGGACCATGGCGCCCGCGTCGATGGCGCGGGACCGGATGGCAAGACGGCCCTCATGTTCGCGGCGATGTTCGACCGGGTGGAGGTGCTCGAGCTGCTGCTCGCTCGTGGCGCGGCGCCGGAGTTCGTGGACGCCGAGAAGCGCACGGCGCTCGACTACGCCCGCGCCATGGGTGCCCGACGCACGGCGGAGAAGCTCGCGGGGCTGCAAGGGACGAGCGCGCCGCAACGAGCCTGACACGTCGCCCATCCGCCGCCGTACGCGTTGCACGGCGGCCGGACAGTCATCGAAACCCGGCTTGACAAAAAATGCATCCGCACGCACCTTGCCCACCGTGAGCTTCGATTTCGCCACCACCACCACGACCACCACCGCCACTCGAACTGGCGGGAGCGGATTCGTGCGTGCAGTGAGCTGACGAACGCACGGTTCCCTGCCCCGCCTTCACCGGCCGGGGCGTCCGTGCAAGCGCTCAGTGCTCCGACCGGAAGGCTTCTTTTCCCGACTTGGAGACTGAAATGCTCGACGAACACGATCACCGTTCCCTTGGCCAGCGCCTGGACCTCTTCCACATGCAGGAGGAGGCCCCCGGCATGGTCTTCTGGCACCCGCGTGGCTACCTGCTGTACCGGCTCATCGAGGGCCGCGTCCGCCAGCAGATGCAACGCGATGGCTTCCTCGAAGTGAAGACGCCTCAAGTCCTCGCCCAGCCCATCTGGGAGCGCAGCGGCCACTGGGAGAACTTCCGCGAGAACATGTTCCTGCTCGCCGACGAGGGCGAGCGGCACCAGGCGCTGAAGCCGGTGAACTGCCCCGGCCACATCCAGCTCGTGCAGCGCATGGCCCCGAGCTACCGCGACCTGCCCTTGAAGGTGGGTGAGTTCGGGCTCGTGCACCGCAACGAGCCGGGTGGAGCGCTCCACGGCCTGTTCCGGCTGCGCCAGTTCACGCAGGACGATGGCCACGTCTTCTGTGCCGCGGAGCAGATGCGGGAGGAGGTCGCCCGCTTCTGCCGCTCGCTTCACGCCTTCTATGCCGACTTCGGCTTCGAGGACGTGGAGGTGGCCTTCTCTAGCCGTCCCGCCCAGCGCGCCGGAAGCGACGAGATGTGGGACCTTGCCGAGTCGCTCCTGCTCGAGGCCGCGAAACAGGCGGGGCTCGAGTGCGTCATGCAGCCCGGCCAGGGGGCGTTCTACGCGCCCAAGCTGGAGTTCGTGCTGAAGGACCGGTTGGGCCGCGCCTGGCAGTGCGGGACGATCCAGCTCGACCTGGTCCTGCCAGGACGGTTCGACATCCATTACGTGGATGCCTCGGGACAGAAACGCCAGCCGATGATGCTCCACCGGGCAATCCTCGGGAGTCTGGAGCGCTTCATCGGAATCCTGCTGGAGCACCACGGGGGCGCGCTGCCCGCGTGGCTGGCGCCGGAGCAGGTGGTGGTGGCCTCGGTGGGCGAGGCCCCCGCCGGTTACGCCGAGCGCTTCGCCGCGAAGCTGCGCGAGGCGGGCTGCCGCGCGAGCGTGGATGCGCGAGCCGAGTCACTCTCGCGGAAGATTGTCGACGCGCACCAGGCCGGCGTGCCGTGGCTCGTCGTGGTGGGCAATCGCGAGGTGGAGAAGAACGCCGTCCGGTTGCGGCGACGGGACGGAGAGCAGCGGGACCTGTCCTGGGACGAGGCGGTGGCGGCGCTCGTCTCCGAGTGCCGGCCCGCGGCCGCCGTGTGAATGAGGAGGCGGTGGCGCGGGAAGGCCACCGCCTCCCACTCCGGCTCGGCGCATTTCCCAAAGGAGCGGGCCCTCTCCGGGTCCACCGGTGCATGAGCGGGCGAGCCGCAAGCCCTCTCCGCATCCATTCTCAAGAGGGCGGTGGGGTTGCACTTTCCCTGGATAGGGGGAAGCACATGCCGAATCCCAGATCCTTGAGGAGGTGGATTGTCATCCTCGGTCTTGCGGGGCTCGCGGGCACCGCGCTCGCGCAGGGCACTCCGCAGCCCGGAGCACCGCCGGCGCCCGCCTCGCCGCCCCAGGCCACTCCGCCACCTGCCCCGCCCGCCCCGGGAGCACAGGCCCAGGTGGATCCGCAGACGCAACAGGTGCTGGATGCCCTCAAGGCACTCAACCCCCAGCCGATCCACACGCTGAAACCCGCCCAGGCCCGCCAACAGCCCGGGCTGAAGGACGCGGTGTCATCACTGCTCCAGAAGCAGGGCAAGCCCACCGAGCCCGAGAAGGTGGCGAAGGTGGAGGACCGCACCATCCCCGGCCCACAGGGAAACCTTCCGGTGCGCGTCTACACGCCCGAGGGCTCCGGGCCCTTCCCGGTGCTGGTGTACTTCCATGGCGGCGGCTTCGTGCTCGGCAACCTCGATACGTTTGACGCCAGTGCCCGCGCGCTCGCCAACCAGGGCAAGGCGGTGGTGGTGAGCGTCCAATACCGCCAGGCTCCCGAGCACCAATTCCCCGCGGCGCTCGACGACGCGGCGGCGGCCTTCCGCTACATCCAGAAGAACGCGGCGCAGTTCAACGGAGACCCCAAGCGCGTGGCGGTGGGCGGTGAGAGTGCGGGCGCCAACCTCGCCACGGCGGTGGCGTTGCGCCAGAAGAAGAACGGCAGCGTGCTGCCGGTCTACCAGCTCCTCATCTACCCGTTCGTCAGCAATGACCTGTCCACGCCCTCGAACCAGCAGTTCGGCGGCGGGCAGTACCTCCTGAGCAATGACGACCTCGGCTGGTTCTGGCAGCAATACCTGGGCAACAACTGGCGCGACAACCGCAACCCCGAGGCTGTCCCCCTCCAGGCAAGGCCGGAGCAGCTGCGAGGTCTGCCCCCAGCCTTCGTCATCACCGCCGGGCTCGACCCGCTACACGACGCGGGCCAGCAGTACGCGAGCAAGCTCCAGGACGCCGGCGTCCCCGTGGATGTGCGCAACTACGATGGCGTGATTCACGACTTCTTCGGGCTGGCACCCGTGCTCGACAAGGCGAAGCAGGCCCAGACGGATGCGGGCCAGGCGCTCCAGCGTGCCTTCTCCCAGCCCAAGCAGGGTCAGGGCATCGGTGGCTCGGGCTCGCAGCCCGTTCCCCCCGGTCCACCGTGACACGTTCGTCCCTCGACGGCTGGCACACACGAGTGTGGAGCCGCCTGATGGGCTGTGATTGGCTGCGCCGCCTATGACCGAGAGAGTGAACAAAGTCGCCATCGTCGGGGCCGGATCCGTGGGAGCCACCATCGCCTATGCCTCCATGATCCGGGGAGTGGCCAAGCAGCTCGCCCTCTACGACGTCAACCGGGCCAAGGTGGACGCGGAAGTGCTGGACTTGAACCACGGGCTCCAGTTCGTCCCCATGGCCACGCTCGAGGGCTCGGACGACATCGGTGTGTGCGCGGGAGCGGACGTGGTGGTCATCACCGCGGGGGCCAAGCAGAAACCGGGGCAGACGCGGATGGATCTCGCGGGAGCGAACGTGGCGCTGTGCCGCACGCTCGTCCCCCAACTGCTGAAGGTGGCGCCCAACGCGCTGCTGCTGGTGGTGACCAACCCGGTGGACGTGCTGACGTACGTGGTGCAGAAGCTGAGCGGGCTGCCCGCGCGGCGGGTGTTCGGCAGCGGCACGGTGCTCGACTCCTCGCGCCTGCGCTTCCTGCTGGCATGCCACCTGAAAGTGGCGGTGCAGAACGTGCACGCATTCATCGCGGGCGAGCACGGGGACTCGGAGCTTCCCCTGTGGAGCTCCGCGTCGGTGGGCGGCATCCCGCTCATGCAATGGGCGGTGCCCGGACACGCGCGGCTGACGGAGGAGGACCGCACCCGCATCTTCGACAACGTGCGCACCGCCGCCTACCAGATCATCCGCGGCAAGGGCGCCACCAACTACGCCATCGGCCTGGCCACGACACAGATTCTCGAGGCGGTGCTGCACGACGAGCAGCGGGTGCTGCCCGTGAGCTCGCGGATGGAGGGCTACCTCGGCATCCACGATGTGTGTCTGAGCATTCCGAGCATCGTCAACCGTGGAGGCGTGGAGTCGTTGCTGGAGTTGCCCATGAACGATGCGGAGCGTGACGGCCTGCGGCGTAGTGCTGACACCATCCGTCAGGCCATCCGCACCCTGGGCTTTTGACCTGCTTGAGCGGCTCTACACGCGCTGACGCTCAGCGCGGCTTGACGAACTTCAGTGCGAACCGGTCGCTGGTGCCACGGCGTGCACCCGCGGCCCCCGGGCTGGCGTCCCAGTCCCGCGCATCCTGCGGGTTGCGCCAGACGTCGCTCTCCGCCCCGAGCTGGAAGCCTGCGGCGAGCACCTCGGAGCGAACGGTCTCCTCGTCGATGCGGTGCAGCGTCTTGGCCTCGCTCACGCCCGCGCCGGGACGCGAGCTCGAGTCGATGACGACGTAGACACCACCGGGCTTGAGCGCCCGGAAGACGGCCGCGTTCATCTTCGCGCGGTCGGTCCCGAGCCACACGGCATCGTGGTAGATGGCGTTGCTCACCACGGCATCCAGGCCGGTGGCCTCGGGCGGCAGGGGATCATCGAGCTCGCGGTCGGCCCGCACCACGTTCTGGTTGACGGGACGGGCGAGCCGCTCGGTCCAGGGCTTCTCGACGAAGCGCTCGAGGATGAGCGGGGTGTTGTTGCCATAGACGACGCCCGAGGGGCCCACGGCGCGGGCGAGCAACTCGGTGGTGTACCCCCGACCGGCCATCAGCTCGGCGACCTTCATGCCGGGCTGGACGCCCACGAAGTCGAGCAGGGCGGCGGGGTGGCGTCCCTCGTCGAGGGCCCGATCGGCCTCGAGCCGATCCGGTGCATCGACGATGGCCCGCGCAGCCGGAGAGGGGCTCGCGAGGGCGGAAGGAGAGGACTCAGGCGGCGTCATATGGGCACAGCCTACCAAGGTGAGACATGAGGCGATGAGGAGGTAGCGCATGGGGCCGCGAGCATAAGTCAGAAAAGAAACCGGCGAGGGTGCATCATGTCGGGGAAGATCCATCCCGCGCCCCTGTTCCCCGGCTGGCCCTCACGTCCTCCTGGAGCCCCTCATCGTGAACTCTCGAAGTGCCTCTCTCGCGCGGCTCTCGCCCTTCCTGCTCCTGACCGTGCTCGGGTGCCGCAACAACGAGCTCCACACCACGGGAAGCACACCGGTGTCCGGGTTCGAGGTCGTCCAGAGCTGGCCCCATGACCCCAACGCCTTCACGCAGGGACTCCTCTATCGAGACGGCAAGCTGTACGAGGGCACGGGCCTCAATGGGCAGTCGAGCCTCCGTCAGGTGGAGCTCGAAACGGGTGCAGTCCTGCGCAAGCAGGATCTCGCCCGGCAGTACTTCGGAGAAGGGCTCGCGTTCCTCGGGGGCAGGCTCTACCAGCTCACCTGGCGCTCGCACGTGGGCTTCATCTACGACGCCGCGACGTTCCAGCAGGTGGGGCAGTTCAACTTCGACACCGAGGGGTGGGGGCTCACCGAGGATGGCACGTCGCTCATCATGAGCGATGGCACCAGCACGCTGCGCTTCCTCGACCCGCGGACGCTCGCGGTGCAGCAAACCCTCAAGGTGACCGACGAGGGCCGTGAAGTCTCACGGCTCAACGAGCTGGAGTACGTCAAAGGTGAGATCTACGCGAACGTCTGGATGACCGACCGCATCGCGCGGATCGACCCGGCCACGGGACGGGTGAACGGGTGGATCGACCTCACGGGGCTCCTCGCGCCGGAGGACCGGAGCGGGAACGAGGACGTGCTGAACGGGATTGCCTACGACGCGGCCCACGACCGGCTGCTGGTCACCGGGAAGAAATGGCCGAAGCTGTTCCAGATCCGCGTCGTGCCCCGGTAGGCCCTCTGTCCGGAGGCCCTCCTCAGGGTGTGCAACCGGCGGGGCCGGAGAGGGTCAGGGTGGCGGTCGCCCCCCAGACATCCTTGAAGGTGATGACTCGCCCCGAGCCCGTGACGGAGATGGCATACGAGGAGAAGTTCAGGATGGGCTGCAGGAACATGAACGAGGCCTGAGCTGTCGCACCGGTGAACGTCAGGTAGTAGCTGTACGTCGTGCGGCCGCCATCCATCCGAACCCATGACGTGCCGGGGGCATAGACGCCCTGCAATCCGCTCTGGGCGATATCCGGATCGTTGAACGCGCCAGAGACCGTTGCTCCTGAGAGCGTCAAGGTGCCGGACTCCCCGTTCCGGGCAATGAAGGTGAGCGTATTGCCGGACCCGATGACCCGGACGATGGGATTCTTGCTCGCCCAGTTGGCATCGAGGTCATTGAGACTGTTCCCCGAGGCGGTGAAGGAGCCCGACACCGTCGGACACGGAGTGAGTGCCTCCCGAGAGGAAGCAAGGGCCTCCTCCTCGACGGGAACACCCTCACCGACGGCACCTCCGCACCCCACCAGCAGCATCATCACACCAACACGCAGGACTCGCTCTTTGCTCATGTCCACGGCTCTCCTCTGGGTGAGCTGGGGACGGTACCGACGGGCTGAAACCTGAATCAACCCTCAAGTGGAGAAAATCGGTATAGCCGGGAACTCATGACGCATATCGTCATGAGCGTTACGGCCCGGAGCAGGAGGGGGCGTGGGGCTCAGTGACTCTCGTTGCTGGCCTTCACGGGCGTCTTCGTGCCGGTGTTCGACACGCTGTTCAGGTAGTTCAGCGACATCTTCAACTGGTGGTCGGTCAGCTTCGCCGTCACGTCCCAGTCGCGCACGCTCTCGGGCAGACCCTTGGGCTTCGCCACCGTCTCGGTCTCGGTCGCCACCGACGGCTCCGCCTTGAAGTGCCGCTCCAGGTCCTTCTCCCGAGGCTGGTCCTTCGCGCCCTTCGCACTCGGAGACTCCGGCACCCAGTAGTCCGGCGTGATGCCCTTCTCCTGGATGCTGCGTCCCTTCGGCGTGTAGTAGCGCGCGATGGTCAGCTTCAGCCCCGAGCCATCCTCCAGCTCGATGACCGTCTGCACGCTCCCCTTTCCAAAGGTCTGCGTCCCCAGGATGGTCGCGCGCCCGTAGTCCTGCAGCGCTCCCGCGACGATCTCCGACGCCGATGCGCTTCCCGCGTTCACCAGCACCACCAGCGGGTAGCCCGGCTCCGTGTCCCGGTCCTTGCTCCGCTCCTCGGTGGTGTTGTTCCCCTTGCGCCCTCGCGTGCTCACGATGGGCAGGTTCCCCGGCAGCCACAGGTCGCTCACCGCCACCGCCTGGTCCAGCAGCCCGCCCGGGTTGTTGCGCAGATCCAACACCACCCCGCGCAGCGGCTTGCCTCCGTTCTGCTCGCGCAGTCGGTCCAGCTCCTTGCGCAGGTACACCGCCGTGCGGTCCTGGAAGTTCTTCACCTTCAGGTGGGCGATGCCTCCGTACAGCGCGCCTTCCACCGAGACGATGCGGATGTGGTCCCGGATGATGGCCAGCTCGCGCGGCGCGTTGAAGCCCTCGCGCATGATGGTCAGCAGCACCCGCTTGCCCGCCGGGCCCCGCATGCGCTGCAGCACGTCCCCCAGGTCCATCCCCTGCGTGCTCTCGCCGTCGATGGCGACGAGCTCGTCTCCGGCCCGGATGCCCGCTCGCGCCGCCGGCGTGTCATCGATGGGCGCCACCACCACGATGCTGTCGCCCTTGCGCAACACTTCGATGCCCAGCCCTCCGAACTCGCCGGAGGTGTCGATCTTCATCTCCTTGAAGACCTCGGGCGGCATGAAGACGGTGTGCGGATCCAACGTCTCCAGCATCCCCTTGATGGCGCCCTGCATCAGCTTCTTGTCGTCCACCGGCTCCACGTAGTTGTTCTCCACGTAGGAGAGCACCCGGGCGAACACCTCGAGCTGCTCGTACGTGGGCGTGTTGGTGGAGGACGGCTCGCGTCCGTCGGCCCGCGCCGTGGGGGCCAGGAGCAACAGGCCCGCGGCGAGCGCCGCGCGCCAGGAGTGCAGGGAGCGCATGGTGCCCGACTCTAGCACCCGGCCTGCGCCGCGGCCCTCCTACAGCCCGGTGCCGTCCGCGAACTGCACCAGTTCCGACACGAGCTCGTCTGGCCGCTCCACGTGCGGGATGTGCCCGAACCCCTCCACCACTCGCACCCGCGCATGCGCCGGCAGATTCGAGCGAAAGAAGCCCAGGCTCTCGTGGGGCAGCAATTTCTCACTCCCACCCCACACGAACAGGACGGGCATGGCGAGCGCCTGGAGCGCCTCGGCCTTGAGGTACTCGCCCCTGGCCAGCGCGTCCGCGCTCAGCGCGCGCACCGCGGGAGTGGAGTAGATGCCGCGCACCGTGTCGGCGAACAGCATCATCAGCCAGGGCGGCCGGTGGAAGAGACGTTTGGTGAGCGCCCTCGACTGCTCGGGGGTGCGCACGTCCATGGCCTCCAGCACCTCGCGGATGAGCTCGTGCCCCACGTCCGCGCCCGCCGGAGCCACCAGCCCCAGCGCGCGCACCAGCTCGGGGTGCTCCGTCGCCAGCTGCGCCGACAGGGCGCCGCCCAGCGAGTTGCCCACCACGAAGGACGCGCCGCCCACCACCTTCCGGCAGTACTCCACCAACAGGTCGTACTGGCCGCGCACGCACGTGGGCCCGAGGCAGTACTCCGGCGAGAAGCCATGCCCTGGCAGGTCCACCGCGAGCACCCGCTCGAAGCGCTTCGCCAGTCCGAAGAAGATGCGCGCGAAGCCGTTGGCCGTCCCACCCAGGCCGTGCACCAGCAGCACCGTCGGCCCCTTGCCACTCCCCTTCAGCTCGTAGTGGTGCAGCGGCTGACCCGCGATGTTCACCACTTCCGACCGAACCCCGCGCGCCACCAGCATGCGCCGGGTGACTTCCTGTAGTCCTGAGATGAGATCCACGATGGGAAGCCTAACCGTCCTCATGCCGCACCGCATCATTTCCGCGCGGCGTTCTATCCACGAGCGAACGTCAGCCCGGGAGCCAGCCCTCCGCCAGGTGGGGATGAAACCTCCCGCGGTGGCTCACCCGGGCGAGTGCTCGAGGGTGATGCGCCGGCCCTCCCCGGCACTGCGCACCGCCGCATCGAGCACCCGGATGACCTGGGCCGCGCTCTCCGCCGTCACCGGCACGGGCCCCTCGCCAGCGATGGCCGCGGCCAGTTGGCGGTAGAACTCCTCATAGCGGCCTGGGAGGGTCGGCACGCCGCCGCCGCGGCTCAGCCGGCCATGATGCTCCACGGGCTCGACGCCCCAGCCCTCCTGGCCCGGCCGAAGCCCCTTGCCGAGCTGCTCCTCCTGCGGATCGAGCCCGTACTTGCTCCAGGCCTCCGCCTCGCCCTGCAGCACGAAGCGGGGCCAGGGCTCATGCACCACCGAGCCGGAGTGCAGGATGACGCGCAGCTCGCCATAGCGCAGCAGCAGGTGGAACCAGTCCGTTGCCCGCGCCCCCTGCCGCTGCTTGCCGAGATCGGCGCTGATGGATTCGGGCAGGCCGAACAACTGCAGGGCCTGATCGACCAGGTGGGCACCGAGATCCCACAGCGTGCCGCCACCGGGGACATCGTCCTCCTTCCAGCGCACCTTCACCTGGGGCCGGAAGCGATCGAAATGGCTCTCGAAGCTGTACAACCGGCCGAGGCGTCCCTGCTCCAGCAACTGACGCACGGTGAGGAAATCACCATCCCAGCGCCGGTTGTGGAAGACGGTCAGACACCGGCCCCGCTCGCGAGCCAGCGCGGCCAACCGCAGGGCCTCGGCCGGGTCCAGGGTGAAGGGCTTCTCCACGACCACGTGCTTGCCCGCCAGGAGGGCCCGCTCCGCCAGAGCCGCGTGCGTGTCGTTGGGCGTGGCGATGATGATCAACTCCAGCGAGGGATCCGCCAGCAGCGCTTCCTGGGAGAGCACGCGCACGCCCGGCCAGTCGCGCGCTACCTCCTCGGCCCGGCTTGTGGCGACCGCGGAGAGGGTGAAGGCGGGCTCCGAGGCGAGCAGCGGTGCATGGAAGCGGGCCCCGGACAGACCGTAGCCCAGCAGCCCCGTGCGGATGGGAGAGCGAGAGGAAGTGGAGGGTCTCATAGCGTTAGCGTGTGGATGACAGCCAGGGGGCCGGGTCCACGGCCTGCCCGGCCCGGCGGATCTCGAAGTACAGGTAGGCGCCCTTGAGCGAGCCCGTGTCGCCCACCTCGCCCACCACATCGCCCGCGACCACCCGAGCGCCCACCTGCTGGGCCACCGAGGACAGGTGCGCCACCAGCGTGTGGTAGCCACCCCCATGGTCGAGGATGAGCAGGTTGCCGTAGCCGCGCATCCATCCCGCGTAGGCCACCGTGCCCTCCGCCACCGCCTTCACCGGCGTGCCCGCGGCCGCGCGGATGTCCACGCCCTTCTGCACGGTGACGGTGTTGAAGCGCGGGTTCACCACCCGTCCGAAGCCCACCTCGATGGTGCCCGGCGAGGGGAACGGCAGCTTTCCCTTGAGCGCCCCGAAGCCGGACGCGGCCGGGCCCTCGTTCATCTCCTGGATGACGCGCGTGAGGTCCGAGTCCGCCTGCTCCAGCTCGCGCACCATGCGTCGCGCCAGCTCCGCCTCGCCCTTGATGGCACCCACCACCTCCTCGAGCGCCTCCTGCTGTGCCTTCGCCAAGGCCGCCTGCTCGCGCAGGAAGCCCAGCCGCACGTCCAGCGAGCCCTGCAATCGGCGCAGCTCGGCCGCCGCCTGGCGCCGCAACCGCGCCACCCGCTGCACCGTGCGCAGCATCCTCAAGTCCTCCTCCAGCGTCGCCCGCAGTGCACGCGAACGCCACACCATGGCGGAGAAGTCCCTGGCGCTCAGCAGCACCTCCAGCGGCCGGCGCCGCATCAGCCGGTACATGCCCCACAACCGCGGGGACAGCCGGCGCAGCTGCTCGCGCAGCATCTCCTGCGTCACCGCGTCCTCGTGCTCGGCCACGGCCAGCCGTTTGCGGAAGACGGCCAGGTCCCGTTCCAGGGCCCTCACCCGCTGAGAGCTGGTGGCCGCCCGCTGCTCCACCATCTCCAGCACTTCCAGCGCGGACACCTTGCGCGATTCGATGAGCGCGAGCGCCGCCCGCTGCGTGGTCAACTTCTCGCGCACGGCCTCCCGCTCGGCCGCCTCGTCCTGCACGGGCGGCTGTGGCGCGGCGCCGTCCTGGGACAGGGCTACGCCACCCCACAGCAGCAGCGAGAGGAGGACGAGCCGGCTCATACCCGCAGGAAGCGCCCCACCGCGATGAAGCTCCCGCCCAGTCCCAGCGCGCAGCCCGCCGCCAGCAGCTCCAGCGCGAGGCCCGGCTCCAAGAGCGGCACCCGGCCTCCAGGACCCACCAGGAAGGAGAAGAGCGAGGCCATTCCCGGTCCCACCAGCCGATCGAAGGCCACCAGTCCCGCCAGCGCCACCCCGGCCCCGAGCAGCCCCTGCAACAAGCCCTCGATGAGGAAGGGCGCCTTGACGAAGCGATCCGTCGCGCCCACCAGCTTCTGGATCTCAATCTCCTCGCGCCGCGCGTAGATGGCGAGCTGGAGCGTCGCGGACACGATGACCACCGTGGCCAGCAGCACCACCGCGAAGGCCACCCACCCGCCATAGCGCAGTGCCTTCGAGATGGCCGAGAGCCGCTCCACCGCCTCCTCGCCATAGTCCACGCCGGTGACGCCGGGCATGGCGCGCAGTTCCTGGGCCAGGGCCTTCAGCGCGCCCGGGGTGCGCCGCTCCTGGGGCACCTCCAGCTCCAGCGAGGGCGGCAGCGGATTCTCGGGCAGGTGCGCCAGCGCCTCGCCCAGGTCGCCCAGCTCCCGGGCCAGACGATCCAGCGCGGCCTGTGGGGGAACCAGCGAGGCCCGGCCGCCACTGGTGGCCACCATCCGGTCCCGCAGCACCGCGGCTCCCTCCTCATCGAGTTCGGGGGACAGGTACACCGTCACCTGTACCTCACCGCCCAGCGAGCCGACGAGCGCGTCCACCATCCGCCCCATGGCCTGGGCCAGCCCCGCGGAGAAGAGGGCGATGGCGATCGTCGTCACCGCGATGAAGTGCACGAAGGGCGCGTGCCGCAGCCCCGAGGCCGCCGTGCGCCAGAAGTATGCCGCCTTCGCGAGCGCGCTCATCCCGCCGCCATCCGCCGGGCGGCCTTCACGCCGTCCTCGTCCGAGACGATCATCCCGCGCTCCAGCCGCAGCGTGCGCTTCTGGTAGCGGGTGATGAGGCTGGTGTCGTGGGTGGCCACCAGCACCGTGGTGCCCCGCGCGTTCACGTCCATCAACAGGTCCATGATCTCCAGCGTGAGCGCCGGGTCCAGGTTGCCGGTGGGCTCGTCCGCCAGGAGGATGGTGGGGTCATTGACGAGCGCCCGGGCAATCACCACGCGCTGCTGCTCACCTCCGGAGAGCTTCAGCGGCAGCGAGCCCGCCTTGTGCTGCAGGCCCACCATCTTGAGCATCCGCTGCACGCGCTCGCGGGCCTGGGCGCGGGGCACGCCGAGCACGTCCAGGGCGAAGGCCACGTTCTCCTCCACCGTGCGGTGCGGCAGCAGCTTGAAGTCCTGGAACACCACCCCGATGTTGCGCCGCAGGTAGGGCACGGCCGATTCGCGGATGCGCGCGATGTTGCGCCCGCCCACGAGCACCTGCCCCTTGGTGGCCTTCTCCCCGCAGAAGATGAGCTTCATGAGCGTCGTCTTCCCCGCGCCCGAGGGCCCGGTGAGGAAGACGAACTCGCCCTTCTCCACGTGGAGGTTGATGTCCGAGAGGACGGGCGGATCTCCCGGATACGCCATGTAGACGTGGAACATCTGGATCATCGGCGCGGCGATCATCGCCTCCGAATGCACGGAGGGCAAACGCACGGCCACCGAGGACCGGCTACTGGTTGTCCTCGCCCGCCAAGTAGCTGAGGATGACCTCGTCCAGGCTCTTCTCGGAGATGAGGTCCTCGCCGAAGAGCGTCTCCACACCCACCTCGTTGATCTTCGGCGCCACCTGCAGGGCGCGAGCGGCGGCGATCTCCGGGGGAACGAAGGTGGCCGATGGCGCGGCGGGCTGCGGGGCCCGGGTGGCCTGCTGCGCCTGGCCCGGCTGCATCCGCGCGTGGGCGGCGTCCTCGGCCGAGCCCAGCTGACCGGGCTGGTAGTGACGCACTCCCGTCTCGTACCCGTCGTACACGCCGTTGATGAGGTTGCGCAGCATCTCCTTGTGCTGCTCCTCCATCAACTCGCGCACGACCTCGGCGAGGTTCTCCGCGTTGAGGATGTCGGCGTACGACGTCTTCTTCGACGCGAGGATGTTCCCCCCCACGAACAGGTGGGTGATGATGTGGGGATTGTTGACGCCCGAGTCCTCGGTCTGGACGTGGTAGACCTTCCCCTTGTACTTGATGTTGTGGTTGAAGCCGGTGACGGCTTTTTCGAAGGTTTTCGCCATGCCCGAGGCTGCGGAACGTACCAGCGGGGCATGGGGGTGACAAGGAACGCGTCGGCCCGGCCTGGTTGAATGCCTGCTGGCTTCCCGGCTGGAAGGCCGGGCACCTGCACCGTTCACCGGGCACCTGCACCGTTCATCGGATGCCTTCGTTCAAAATCCCACTGCGAGTAGACTGCGCCCGCCACCGGGGGGAAGGCGACCGCCGGAGCCATCACGGAACGGACATGACGATGAAGAACGAGCTCAAGAATCAGCTGCGCCAGCAGGACGCCTCGGCGTTGGCCCAGGGCTACTCGCCCGCCATCCGCGTCATGGAGATCGCCAGCATCGTCACCTTCGTGGGCCTCGAGTCGGCCCTCGTCTGGCGGCTGTGGGGCAACCCCCATACGGGCCCCTGGTTGCTGCTCAGCGCCCTGCTGCTGGGCTACCTGGCGGCCGACTTCGTCTCCGGCTTCGTCCACTGGATGGGCGACACCTGGGGCTCCACCGACATGCCGGTGCTCGGCAAGGCCTTCATCCGGCCCTTCCGCGAGCACCACGTGGATGAGAAGGCCATCACCCGCCACGACTTCGTGGAGACCAACGGCAACAACTGCCTCGTCTCCATCCCCGTGGCCATCCTCGCGGTGGTGCTCCCCCACGCAAGCCCGGGCCAGGTGTTCCTCTCCGCCTTCCTCGGGGCGATGATCTTCTGGGTGATGGCGACCAACCAGTTCCACAAGTGGTCGCACATGGACGAGCCCCCCGCGCTCATCGGCTTCCTGCAGCGCGTGCACCTCATCCTGCCGCCAGCCCACCACCGCATCCATCACACGGCGCCCTACAACAAGTACTACTGCATCACCGTGGGCTGGATGAACAAGCCGCTGATGATGATCGGCTTCTTCCCCACGATGGAGCGCCTCATCACCTGGGCGACCGGCGCCATTCCCCGCAAGGACGACATCGGCACCGAGGCCGCGCTGGAGCTCTTCGCGGCCACCTCCACCGCCGAGCCTCCCGTGGTCCAGGCCGCCAAGGAGCTGCTCGAGGTCACCGCCCCCTCCGAGGACACCAAGCCCGCGTCCCCGGTGCGTCCGTCCTGACGCGCGAACGAGCATTTCCGGGCGTGGCGTGGAGACCTGGGTGTACGCTCCAGGCGAGCCTGCTTTGACAGCGCTATCAAACTGTCGATATGTTATGGGATCCTCCTATGGATGGTCGTGGTCCCAACGCAGTGACGCTGGAGGAAGTCGCTCGCCGTGCCGGAGTTTCGCCGAGTACGGTGTCGCGCATCCTCAACGGCACCGCGCGTGTGAGAGAGAGCAAGCGTCAGGCAGTGGAGCAGGCCATTGCCGACCTTGATTACCGTCCCAATGTGATGGCCCAGGGCCTGGCCCGCGGCAGCTCGATGTCGGTGGGCGTGATCACCCAGGACATCGCCAGCCCCTTCTACAATGAGTCCCTCAAGGGCATTGAGGACAGCCTGGCCGGCGCTGGCTCCGGCTACGCGCCCTTGTTCGTGAGTGGCCACTGGAAGAAGGAGAAAGAGGCGGAGTGCCTGTCCTTGCTGGCGGCGCGCCGCGTGGACGGGTTGGTCGTGCTGACGGGCGTGGTCGACGACGCCACGCTGCTGGATCACGCGACTCGAATGCCGCTCGTCATCACCGGCCGCAACCTGCAAGGGCCCAATGTCGTCAGCATCCATGCCGACAACGAGCAGGCCGGCTTCGATGCCACCCAG
Source organism: Vitiosangium sp. GDMCC 1.1324 (assembly GCF_003044305.1). Taxonomy (GTDB): domain Bacteria; phylum Myxococcota; class Myxococcia; order Myxococcales; family Myxococcaceae; genus Archangium. Next base: position 173,745 of record NZ_PZOX01000017.1, read on the forward strand.
CACCTGATCGAACTGGGTCACACCCGCATCGCCCATATTTCCGGGCCGGAGGGCAACCTGGATGCACAGGCACGGCTGGCCGGCTACCGCCGGGCGCTGAAGGAAGCCAATCTGCCGGTGGAGGAGCGGCTGATCGCCACCGGCGACTTCCATGAAACCGGAGGCCTGCTGGCGGTGAACCAGCTGCTGGAGACCCGCCTCAACTTCACCGCGCTGTTCGTCGCCAATGATCAGATGGCCTACGGCGCCCGCCTCGTGCTGTACCGCAAAGGCATTCGCGTACCCGAGGACGTGTCGATCATCGGCTTCGACGATCTACCGGCCTCGCTCTACTCCACGCCGCCCCTCACCACCGTACGCCAGCCGGCGTACGATCTCGGGAAGATGGCCGGCGATGCGATCCTGCGGCTGATCCACGGCCAGAAGGTCTCGATTCCCACCATCCCGTTGCAGGTGATCGTGCGCGAATCGACCATGCGGCGGCGCGGCACGTAAGGCGCGTCTCACGTCGAGGCCCTCCCGGGTGTGCGCGTCTGCGCCACGCGAGGAGGGCCTCGCCGCGTCCAGGTCCAAGGGAACGGAGGGTCTGTCCGGCCAAGGGGCGCTGCCCGCTCGGCCCATTCCTGCCTTCATGACGCAAGCGCTGTCATGGATTGGAGCCATTTGACGCAAGGTGCCATGAATTCAGGCCAGTGAGCGGGGCCAGGTCGCAGGGCAAGAGAAGCAAACGCTACCAGCCGCTCGAGCCAGTTTGACGCACAGCACCATGAACACGGGCCGTGCGCCTCTGGTTCAAATGTCTTGTTTGCGATTGAAGCGGAATTCGTGCTCACAAATCGTGAATGCGCTTTCACCAAATCCTTTACTCCTAGGAAAAGTGGATTTACGGTGGGTCCGTGAAAGCGTCGAACGGCCAGGAATCGCCGAGGCGCTCTCTTGACGCAGTGCGAAACGCTTCCACTGCCAGCCGTCATCAACAGATCAGGAACACCAACCATGTCGACTTCGAAATCGTGGAGTGGAGAACGAGAGTGGCTGGCGGGAAGGAGGGCGTGGATCGCGAGCGCCGTGGGATTGCTGCTCGCCACGAGTCTGGCCTGCGGGCCGGGCACGGACGTCAGCCATGAGGATGTGCTGGAGAGCACGGCACAGCCGGCCACCGCGGTCGTGCCGCTCTTCGACAGCAGTACGTCGCTCGAGCCCGCGCTCGTGGTGGACACGCCCACGGCCCTCATCACCCGGCTGGCGGATCGGGCGCGCGATCGTCACGCGCGTGAATCCCAGTTTCAGAGCTACGAGCACTACCTGCCGCTGTATTTCGAGAACCGCACGATCTCCATCGAGGTGCTCGACCGTGTCGCCAAGGGAGGCAGTGACATCACGGTCAACATCACCTCGCTGTGGCCGCTGGATACGCCGGACTTTCGCGCGTTCTACCTGGGCCAGGGCGTGCTCACGAACTACTACTTCAACGTCGACATGACGCAGGTGGACTCGCTCCACTACACGGCCACGATCAACTACAACCAGAAGGCCAACCGGCCGCTGCAGGTCGGCGATCGGATGGAGATCGAGATCAGCCAGTTCCTGCAGCCCACGGTGTCGGGCCGCGCCAACTACTATGGGACGGCGTTCCTCTACGTCGTCGGCCAGGGAGGCATGGTTCCGTGGGAAGGCATTGGCGCCAACCTGGACTCGTCCCCGCTGGCGCAGACGGCCTGGCTGGGGGGCCGCACAACGCTCAGCTACAGCTACTCCAACGAGCCGCAGCACCTGTTCAAGCAGATGGCGACGAACCTGGCGCCGGTGAACGCGCAGCCGTTCGTCGAGGGCCGGCGGTTGCACCACACCGACTTCGGAGACGGCTCGCACTCAGAGGTCGGCAACCCGGTGTTCACGTCGCAGCAGAACAAGCTCGGGCCCCGGTTCGCGGCGCGCAGCTGCGTCGGCTGCCACACCAACAACGGCCGCGCGCTGCCGCCGGGCGCGTCCACGGCCGCGGTCAACGTGCAGTTCTTCGCCAACAACGCGGCCTGGGCCGATCTCCACTACAGCATCAACGGCGGTGGGCAGCAGAGCTTCCGGATGGCGCACGACGCCTCCAACAACAACACGTACACCGTGAGGGACATCCCGGGTGGCGCGACCGTGCAGTACCACTTCACGATCGCCAACGCCTCGGGTGGAGCGGTGGACACGGCCGCGGCGCAGTTCACGGTGAGCGGCGGCGGCTCGGGTGGCACCAGCAGCTACGGCTACTCCGTCCTCTCGCCGCCCCTGAGCTACGTCATCAAGGTCGGCCAGGTGAGCGGCACCACGGTGACTGACCATCCGCTGCTGGGAGCCGCGCTGCAATCGCAGAGCACCAGCGGCAGCCCCGAGGGCAACGTGAGCATCTCGAGCTGGACGACGACGAGCGGCACGTTCGGCGATGGGACGGCGTACGAGCTGCGGCGTCCGAACTACACCTTCACGGGGACCGTTCCTGCGAACTACTCGGCCCGCCTCACGCCGCCCCTGGTGGGCATGGGGCTGCTCGAGGCGATCCCGGAGAGCTCCGTGGCCAGCCTGGAGGATCCCAACGACAGCAATGGCGACGGCATCTCCGGGCGCATGCAGGTCGTGACCGATCCTCAGACGGGCCAGCAGCGCCTGGGGCGCTTTGGTTGGAAGGCCGGCAAGGCGCGCCTGAGCCAGCAGATCGCGATCGCGCTCAACCAGGACATGGGCGTCACCACATCCATCTACCCGACGCCGGATTGCGGCTCGTCACAGACCTGCTCCGCGGCGGGCACCGAGCTGAGCGATGCGGAGCTGGACAAGCTGGTGCGCTACGTCTCCCTGCTCGCGGTTCCGGCACGCCGAAACCTCGGCGACGCGCAGGCGCAGCAGGGCGAGAGCTTGTTCACCAGCCTCGGCTGCGCCAAATGCCACGCGCCGACGCTGACGACCAGCGCGTATCACCCCAAGGCCGAGCTGCGTAGCCAGACGATCCGCCCGTACACGGACCTGCTGCTGCACGACATGGGCACGGGGCTGGCGGACAACCTCCCCGAGGCTGGCGCTTCGGGAGCGGAGTGGCGCACCCCGCCGCTGTGGGGCATCGGCCTGACGGCCAGTGTCAGCGGCGGCGAGGCCTACCTGCATGACGGCCGCGCGCGCAGCCTGACCGAGGCCATCTTGTGGCACGGCGGCGAGGCCAACACCTCCAAGGAGAGCTTCCGCACCCAGTCCAGCGCCAACCGGGCGGCGCTGCTCAAGTTCCTGCAGTCACTCTGAGCCTTCGTCTTCACCCCTTCATCTCGAGCAGTGCGTCGAATCATCCCGGACGGAAACCAGAAGCCCGCAGCACATGAGGAGAGCACGATGCGTGGAAGTCAGTCAGTCGGAGTGAGAGGAGCGCTCGCGGCGCAGTGTATGGTGGTAGCGCTCGCGCTGCTGTTCACGATGGACGCCAGGGCAGCGACGTCGGGCTACACGATCACGTCGGCCTCCAGCATCCGGTTCTACGTGAATGACGCGCCCTGGGCCGACCTGCACTACCAGATCAACGGTGGAACGCAGCTCAACTACCGGATGGCGGTCAGCGGCACCAACAACACGTACGACGTGACGGGAGTGCCGAGCGGCGCGACGGTTCGCTATTTCTTCACGATCGGCAACTCCTCCGGCGGCGCCACGGACACGGCGTGGGCGCAGTTCACCATGACCGGGAGCGGGGGCGGAGGAGGGACTGGCACCTGGGCGGTGGTGTGGGAAGACACCTTCAGTGGCACCGGCCAGCCCAATGCCGCCAACTGGAACTACCACGTGGGCAACGGCTTCAATCAGGGGAGCTTCGTCGGCTGGGGCAATGGGGAGTGGGAGTGGTACCGGCCCGAGAACGCCTACCAGCAGAACGGCAACCTCGTCATCCGCGCGGATTACACGACGTCGCCCCTGGTCGTGGGCGGCCGCAACTGGTACCAGCGCTCCGCGCGCATCACGACGAAGGGCAAGAAGTCGTGGACGTTCGGACGCATCGAGGCCCGGATCGCGATGCCCAACGCCATCGGCACCTGGCCCGCGTTCTGGATGATGGGCACCGCGTGCGATGACGGCTACACCAGCAACTACGCCGCGCCGCAGTCCTATTACGACGTGATGGCGACCAACTGGTCCAGCTGCGGCGAGATCGACATCATGGAGCACAAGAACAGCGACACCAACACGTACCAGAACCTGTTCTGGGACTCTCGGACCGGTCTCTTCCCGTGGGGGGACGGTCTGAACAACCAGCAGCCCAGCAACATCTACGTGGGGAACGTCACCCAGTTCCACCTGTACACGATTGAGTGGGAGCCGACCCAGATCCGCTGGTACGTCGACCGTGACACGAACCCCTCGCCGGTCCACACGGTGGACATCACGGCCGCCAACAAGGAGGAGTTCCAGAAGCCGTTCTACGTCATCCTGAACCTGGCCCTGAGCGGCCAGTTCACCGGGAATGCCCAGCCCAACCAGGCCGACTTCCCGCTGTACATGTACGTCGACTACGTGAGGGTGTGGCAGAAGCAGTAGCAGGGAGCACCAGGGGGCTGGGCATCGAAAAGCCTCGCCCCCCCGCCACGCTCAGAAGGACAGGTCCACCTGCTCCGCGGAGTGGATGGGGCGCCCGAGGAACCGCGCCCCCACCTCCACGAAGCGCTCCGGCACGTCCGTCACGAAGTACTGGTGTGTGGGCTCTCCGCCCGCGTGCGCCAGCAGCCCCTGCTCCTCCAGCAGCGCCGCCACCACCTCGGCGGTGGCCTCGGCCGAGTCCACCAGCTCCACCTGTGGCCCTACGGCCTCGGCGATGACGTCCTTGAGCAGCGGGTAGTGGGTGCAGCCCAGCACCAGCGTGTCCACCCCGCTCCGGGCGAAGTCCGCCAGGTAGTCGCGCGCCACCAGCCGGGGCACGTCTCCCGCCAGCCACCCCTCCTCCGCCAGCGGAACGAAGAGCGGACAGGCCCTCGCCTTCACCTTCACGCCGTCAGCTCCGGCCGCCGCCTCCAGCTCGCGCTGGTAGGCCCCCGAGCGGATGGTGCCCGGCGTCCCGATGACCCCCACGCCGCCGCCCCGCGTCCGCCGCAGGGCCGCCCGCGCTCCCGGGGCGATCACCCCCACCACCGGCACCGGCAGCGCCGCCGACAGCGCCGGCAGCGCCACCGAGGAGGCCGTGTTGCACGCCACCACCAGCAGCTTGATGCCGCGCTCCAACAGGAAACCCGCGTTCTTCAGCGAGTAGCGCGTCACCACCTCGCCGGACTTGGTGCCGTAGGGCACTCGCGCGGTGTCACCCAGGTAGACGGTGCTCTCGTGCGGGAGGTGGGACATCAGCGCCTTGAGGACCGTGAGCCCTCCGACGCCTGAATCAAAAACCCCAATGGGACTGTGGCTGCCTTGCCGCATACCCGGGGCTCCTATCACGTTTGATGCCAACCCCATGCGCCCGCCCGCAAAGCAAGGAGGGCCGAGGCTTGTGCCCCGGCCCTCCAGACAGCAGGCAGGCGAGCTGCCGACTAGTACGGGGTGAGGGTGATGGTGGTGGCGGTGTCCGACTTGTTCTTCTGCTCGAAGGCCCTCACCGTCATGAGGGTCGGGGCGTCCTCGTTGGTGTAGGCGACGGTCGAGCCCCTCATGCCGCGGATGTACACCTGGTAGCTGCCCGGCTTGAGGAACTGGTAGAGGATGGGAGCGCCCGTGCAGGGCTGCGGGTCACCGGAATCGCCGTAGACGAGCTTGCCGCTGCTGTCACGCAGGTTGATGGTCATCCCCGTGAGACCCGCCTCGGAGCAGCTGCGCAGCTGATAACCATCCCACAGCTCCCAGCGCAGCGAGATGCCACCCACCTCGTAGAACGCGAACGACGCGGAGATGGGGTTGCCCGAGATCGTGGTGAAGGTGCCCTTGCTGTTGTAGAGCGGCATCCCGTCCCGGCCCGCCCGATCCCGGCCATAGGCGACGAGCTCGATGGTGTGGTTGCCCGGGCTCAGGTAGGGCGACGGCACTCCACTGCTGCCCATGCCCTCCGCGCAATTCAGGTCGACCCAGGCACCCCCGTCGATGCTGGCCTTGATCGAGGTCACGTTGGCCTGCGAGCAGGACGGGTTGGAGCTGGAGGTGTTGGGCGGGAAGTACCAGGAGACATACGCGTAGGACTGGCCGTTGGGCGTGAGGTCGATGTTCACCCGCACGTTCCCGTTCACCGTGAACCTGTCACTGCCCATGAAGAGCAGCTCGTTGCTGTAGCCGTAGGCCTTGATGGTGAAGTTGTAGGTACCGGGCGCGAAGTCGTGCAGGACGATGCCGTCCACTCCCGCGGTGTTACAGGCGTAGACGCCGCCGTTGTACAGGGTCTCTCCGGGGATGGAGATCTGGATGTTCTTCACGTTCGGCTCGTCCGCGCACCGGCCGTTGGGCGCGAACGTCCACAGGAACGTCACGTCACCCGGCTGGGCGGGGGGAGGCGTGTTGCAGCAGGGACCATCATCACCGTGGTCGACGATGATGCAGCCCGTGCTGAGGGAGGCGAGACAGAGGAATGCGGCGAGCAATCTGGCGTTCATGGGGCGTCCTCGATTGTGGCCCATCGGGGAAAGGGAGCGGGCATCCGGCCCTACACACAACCCCTCGGACGCCCGCTCCGGGAATTTATTCAATGTCCGGGATCAGCAGCCAGCCGACCCCCCCACCCCCCAGGTTTGTTTGACCACCCTCTACCCAGGTGCTACGGCCAGACCCCCATGTTGATGCCCCGATTTCCCCTGGCGCTCGGCGCCATGAACTACCTGCAGATCCTCCGTGACGCCTCCTTCCTGGAGCTGGGCGTCCTGGGCCTGCTCATGGTCGTTTCGGTGGCGTCCTGGGCGCTCATCGTCCTCAAGCACACCCAGCTGTCCCGCGCCCGGACGCAGTCCCTGGCCTTCCTCGACTCCTTCTGGAAGGCGTCCCGGCTGGAGACCATCTACCAGGATGCCCAGAAGCTGGAGGCCTCGCCGCTGTCCAAGGTGTTCTCCGCCGGCTACGAGGAGCTCTCCAAGCTGGCCCAGACCAAGGAGGGCTCGGAGGGCGCCATGAGCGAGCGGCTCGGCGGCATCGAGAACGTGGAGCGGGCGCTCAACCGGGCCTCCACGGCCCAGCTCATGGACCTGGAGTCGCGGGTGAGCTTCCTGGGCACCGTGGGCGCGGCCTCGCCCTTCGTGGGCCTGTTCGGCACGGTCATCGGCATCCTCAACGCCTTCAACTCCATCGCCGAGCAGGGCAACGCCACCCTGGCCACGGTGGCGGCCCCGGTGGGCAACGCGCTGTTCGCCACGGCGGCCGGCCTGTTCGCCGCCATCCCCGCGGTGGTCGCCTACAACTCGTTCGTCAGCCGCATCAAGGTGTTCGACACGGAGATGGCCAACTTCTCCGCGGACTTCCTCAACATCATCAAGCGGCACTTCTTCCGCTAGGGGACACGCGCCATGGGCATGGGCTCCAATCGCGGCGGCGGCCGCGTCACCATGAGTGAAATCAACGTCACGCCCATGGTGGACGTGATGCTGGTACTGCTCATCATCTTCATGGTGACCGCACCCCTCATCCAGCAGGGCGTGAAGGTGAACCTCCCGGAGGCCAAGGCCGCCCCGGTGGAGGCCGCCGAGAAGAAGCTGGTGCTGTCCATCGACGCGCAGCGGCGCATCTACATCGGCGAGGCCGAGGTGCCCGTGGACGAGCTGGAGAAGAAGCTGGCCAGCAACGCCAAGGCGCAGGCGGACAAGGAAGTCTATCTGCACGCGGACCGGGACGTGCCCTATGGCGTGGTGGTGGACGTGATGGCCGCCGCGCAGCGCGCCGGCATCACCAACGTGGGGATGATCACGGACCCCACGGGCGGGGGCCGGGCGTCCAACAAGGGCAAGAAGGAGGCTCGGCGCTAGCCCATGAACCCGGCCTACAACAACCAGAGCCTGCTCGCCCCGAGGCGCTCGCGCCTGGGGCGATTCCTCGGAGTGTCCCTGGCGGGGCATGCCCTGGTGTTGCTCGCCGTGGGGCTGTACTCCACCTTCTTCGAGGGCCCCCGGGTCCAGTTGGATCAGAAGCCCATCCGCGCCACGCTGGTGCGCCTGGGCAAGCCCCGTGACGAGAAGCTGCTGCCTCGCAAGGAGCAGCCGCCTCCGCCTCCACCCAAGAAGGTGGATGCCCCGCCCTCCCCCACCCCCGCTCCGCCCGAGCCGCCCAAGGTGGCCGTGCCCGTGCCCGGGGTGAAGCCCGCCCCCGCTCCCACTCCCGCTCCCCAGAAGGGCGAATCCAAGGGCGAGGACCGGCGCAACCGGCTCTTCGGCGCCTTCGACAAGCTCTCCAAGTCCTCGAAGCCAGAGGAGGAGCTGGAGGGCGCCGAGGACGGCGACCCGAACGGCGACTCGGCCACCGCCGAGGGCGAGCGCTACTTCGGTCTGCTCTCCTCGCAGGTGCGCCGCCACTACAACGTCGCGGACACCATCCCCGACAGCGAGCGCCTGTACCTCAAGGCCCAGGTGGCCATGCGCCTCAACCGCACCGGAGAGGTCATCGAGGCGAAGCTGGCCAAGGCCAGCGGCAATACCCTCTTCGACTCGGCCGTGCTGGCCGCGGTGAAGAAGGCCTCTCCCTTCTCTCCTCCCCCCGACCATCTACGGGACACGCTGCAAAAGAGCGGCATCGTCCTGGAGTTCAGCCCGTGAACGCGAAAGCCCTTCTCCTCTCGCTCGTCCTCCTGCCGCTCGCGGCCCTCGCACAAGCCCCCGTCATCCAGATCTCCGGCGCCAACTTCCGGCCGCTGCCCCTGGCCGTCCCCACCCCGCTGGTGCAGGGCGAGGAAGCCAAGGCCTCCACCCAGGAGGTGGACGACACGCTGATGTATGACCTGCGTGCCTCCGGCCTCTTCCAGGTGCTGGACCGGGGCAGCTTCCTCGCGGACCCGAAGGAGGGCATGGCGGCGGGCAGCATCAACTTCTCGCGCTGGGCCGACGTGGGCGCCGAGTCGCTGGTGAAGTACACGCTGGCCCGCGACAACGGCGCGCTGAAGGCCGAGGCCCGCTTGTTCAACGTGGGCTCCGGCCGCGAGGACTTCAAGACGACCCAGAGCGCCGCGGAGCCTCGCGTGCTGGCCCACAAGGTCGCCGACGCCATCTACCGCTTCTACACCCGCGAGCCGAGCCCCTTCCTCTCGCGCATCACCTACGTGCGCAAGACGGGCAGCAACAAGGACGTCTGGGTGGCGGACTGGGACGGTAGCAACGCGAAGCAGTTGACCCGCGGCGGCATCAACCTGCTGCCGGCGCTCGGGCCGAACGGTCTGGTGGGCTACACCTCGTACCAGCAGGGCAAGCCGGACCTGTACATCCAGAAGCCGGGCGGCGACACCGTGCACCTCAAGACGTCCGAGGGGCAGATGGCCACCGGCATCGCCTTCTCGCCGGATGGCAAGCGCATCGCCTACGCGCTGGCCGATGGTGAGAGCGCTCAGATCTGGGTGGCCGAGGTGGATGGAGACAACGCCAAGCCGCTCACCGACACGCGCTTCGGCATCAACACCAGCCCCGCGTGGTCGCCGGATGGCAAGCGCATCGCCTTCGTGTCCAACCGGGGCGGCTCGCCGCAGGTGTACGTGATGAACGCGGATGGCTCGGGCGTGCGCCGGCTCACCTTCCAGGGCAACTACAACCAGACGCCCGACTGGTCTCCCCGTGGGGACCTCATCGCCTTCACCGCCCGCGACGAGCGCAACGCGTTCGACCTCTTCACCGTCAACGTGGAGAACGGCAAGGTGACCCGCCTCACCCAGGACCAGGCGAACAACGAGGAGCCCACCTTCTCGCCCAACGGCCGCCTCATCCTCTTCAGCTCCACGCGCAATGGCCCCGCCCAGCTCTTCGTGATGACGGCGGATGGCAACAACCAGGTGCCGCTGCCATCGCAGGACAAGGCCCCGCTCACCACGCCCGACTGGGGCCGGTGATTCCAGGCACGCGTTGACATGGCCCCGGGGCCCGGCATTGTGCCCCGTGCCATGGACGTCTCCCCCTTCCGCTCCCACTGGTCGCTCGACCCCGAGGTGACCTTCCTCAACCACGGCTCCTACGGCGCCTGCCCCACTCGGGTGCTCGAGGAGCAGTCCCGGCTTCGCGCCCGCATGGAGGCCGAGCCCGTCCGCTTCCTCCACCGCGAGCTCGAAGCCCTGGCCGACTCGGCCCGCGCGGCGCTCGGAAGCTTCCTGGACGCGGACCCGGATGACCTCGCCTTCGTCAACAACGCCACCACGGGCGTCAACACCGTGTTGCAGTCGCTGCGCTTCGCCCCCGGCGACGAGCTGCTCACCACCGACCACGAGTACAACGCCTCCAAGAACGCGCTCGACTTCGTGGCCAGCCGCTGGGGCGTGAAGGTCGTCGTGGCGAAGCTGCCCTGGCCCGTCTCCTCCTCTCAGTCCGTGGTGGACGCGGTGCTCGCCCACGTCACCGAGCGCACCCGTCTCCTGCTCATCGACCACGTCTCGAGCCAGACCGCGCTCGTGCTCCCCATCGCCTCCCTCATCCGGGCGCTACGTGAGCGGGGCGTGGAGACGCTCGTGGACGGCGCTCACGGGCCCGGACAGGTGCCCCTGTCCCTGCGCCAGCTCGGCGTCGCGTACTACACGGGCAACTGCCACAAGTGGCTGTGCGCTCCCAAGGGCGCTGCCTTCCTCTACGTCCGCCGGGACTTGCAGCCGGGCATCCGCCCCGTCGTCATCAGCCACGGGTACAACTCGCGGCGCGAGGACCGCTCCCGGTTCCGCCTGGACTTCGATTGGATCGGCACGGACGACCCCACTCCGTTCCTCTGTGTTCCGAAGGCCCTCGAGGTGGTGGGTGGCATGCTTCCCGGCGGCTGGCCCGAGGTCATGGCCTCCAACCGCTCCAAGGCGCTGGCGGCGCGCGCCTTCCTGTGTCAGCGGTTCGGCGTGGCCCCCCACTGCCCCGAGGACATGATGGGCTCCATGGCCACCGTCCCCCTCCCGGATGGCTTCCCGGCACGGCCCTCGGCGCTCGGGTTGGACCCGCTCCAGGACCGGCTCCTCTTCGAGCACCACATCGAAGTGCCCATCGTCCCCTGGCCCCGGCCGCCGCACCGTCACGTCCGCGTGTCCGCCCAGCTCTACAACTCGCACGGGGAGTACCAAAGGCTGGCCGAGGCTTTGGAGGCGCTGCTGCGCTGAGTAAGCTCCGGCGGATGCCTCGTTACGCCACCATCGACGTGGGGACCAACTCGGTCCTCCTGCTCGTCGCCGACCGCCAGCCCGACGGCCGCTTCCACGCCGTGCAGGAGCGCGCCGAAATCACCCGCCTGGGCCGCGGCGTGGACAAGAGCCGCCGCCTCTCGCCCGAGGGCATGGAGGCCACCCTCCAGGTCCTGTCCGACTTCGCCAACGAGGCGCGGCGCCTGGGCGCGGAGGCCATCGCCGTGTCCGCCACCAGCGCCGCACGCGACGCGGAGAACGGTGCCGAGTTCCTCTCCGCCGCCAAGGCCCGCGCCGGTGTGACGGTGGACATCATCTCCGGCGAGCTGGAGGCACAGCTCTCCTTCACCTCGGCCTATACCGACTTCGGGCGCGAGGCCTCCGGGCCGCTGGTGGTGGTGGACATCGGCGGCGGCTCCACCGAGTTCATCTACGGCGACACCCAGGGCCGCGTGTCCTTCCGGCACAGCTTCGACGTGGGCTCGGTGCGCATGACCGAGCGCTACGTGCACTCGGACCCGCCCACCGCCGAAGACCGCGCCCGCGTGGAGTCCCACCTGAGCCAGACGTTCTCCGCGCTGCCCCCCTGCCCTCCAGGCGCACGGCTCGTGGGCATCGCCGGCACGGTGACGACGCTCTACGCCGTGCAGCACGCCATCGACCCGTATGACTCCGAGCTCGTGCACGGTGGCACCCTCACGCTCGTCCAACTGGAGGCGCTCGCGGACAAGCTGTGCCGGCTGCCCCTCGCCGAGCGCCAGAAACTCCCCGGCCTCCAGCCCAAGCGCGCGGATGTGATTCCCTCCGGAGCCCTCATCCTCGTCGAGGGCCTGCGGGCACTCGGGCTCGAGCGCTGCCTCGTGAGCGACCGGGGCCTGCGTTGGGGTCTGCTCGCGCACCGTTTCGGAGCCCCCCAACCATGAGTACCCCCGCCGCCGTGGCCGAGCCCTCCCTCCCCGCCTCCTCCGCCGCGCGCACCGGCTATTACGCGCTGCTCATCCTCACACTCATCAACCTGGTCAACTACCTCGACCGGTACATCGTCACGGTCGCGCTGCCCCACATCCAGCGCGACTTCCAGCTCGACGACACCCAGTCGGGACTGCTGGGCAGCTTCTTCATCATCGTGTTCATGCTGGCCTCGCCGCTGGGCGGGTTCCTCGGGGACCGCGTCCCCCGGCGCTACCTGGTGGCCGCCGGTGTGCTGCTGTGGAGCCTGGCGACGGGCGCCTCGGGACTGGCCACCAGCTTCGCCGTGCTGATGGTGGCGCGGGCCGCCGTGGGCATCGGCGAGGCGGGCTACGGTGCGGTGGCCCCGTCCATCATCTCCGACCTCTTCCCGCGCGAGCAGCGCACGCGGGTGCTGTCCTTCTTCTACATCGCCATCCCCGTGGGAGCGGCGGCGGGCTACGGGCTGGGTGGGTGGCTGAGCGAGGCCTACTCCTGGCACGTGGCCTTCTTCGCCGGCGGCGCGCCGGGCCTGGTGCTGGGCGTGCTGGCCTTCTTCATGCCCGAGCCCCAGCGCGGCGCCATGGACGGGCCCGAGGCGCAAGCGAAGCTGCCCTTCCTGGTGGGCCTCAAGGGACTGGCGCGCAACACGGCCTTCTGGTGGACCACGTCGGGCTACACGCTGATGACGTTCGCCATCGGCGGGCTGGCCTTCTGGCTGCCCACCTTCCTCGTGCGCGAGCGCGCGATGACGTCGGACAAGGCGGGCTTCCTCTCGGGAGCCGTCACCGCCCTGGCCGGACTGCTGGGCACCGTGGCGGGAGGCTGGCTGGGCGACAAGATGGACCAGCGGATGCCGGGTGGCGGTCTGCGCATGTCGGGCGTGGGGCTGCTGCTCGCGGCGCCGCTCATGTACCTGTCGGTGCAGGTCCACTCGCTCGTGCCGATGTTCGCCGTCATCTTCCTGGCGCAGTTCCTCATCTTCCTCAACAGCGGCCCCATCAACGCGGCCATCGTCAACGGCGTGCCCCCGGCATTCCGCGCCTTCGCCATGGGGCTCAACGTGCTGTGCATCCACCTGCTCGGAGATGCCATCTCGCCGGCCGCCATCGGCAAGCTGGCCGACGTCGCCAGTCTGGGCCTCGCCATCGAGCTCAATGCCCTGCCGGTGCTCCTGGGTGGCATCGCGCTGCTGATCGCCGGCAAGCTGTTCAAGCACGTCACGGCTTGAGCCATCGCGGCTTCGCACGCCCGGCTGTCGGGTGGCCGGGCGTCCCCGCGTGAGGGCCACTCGCGGGGAATCACCGAGCCCACGAGGACACTCTGCCTCGGGTATCATGCGCAATTCCGTACAGGGGGCTGGTTTGGAGAACGCAGTGACACAACCGACCCGAATCCGTCTCACCCTCTGCAAGGGAGCCCTGGCCCAGCTCTTCCCCCACCTCGGCACGCAGCCCCACGCGCTGCACGTGGTGTCGTTCACGAATGGCTATGCCGCCAGCCTGCGGCAGTTGCTCACCGCGCACTACGGCATCCCCCACGTCGAGGTCCACGTTCGCCCCGAACAGATCGGCCGGATGCAGCTCGTCCTCGACGGCCGAGGTGTCGACGGAGATGCAGAGCGCGAGAGAATCTGGGACATCGCGCGCAAGGCGTCCCAGTATGCCTACGCCTGAGCCGGGCTCCTTCCGGCTCGACGTCGACATGCTGGAGGACCCATGGCCAGCCTGCTGTTCACTCCCCTGCGCCTGCGTGGAGTGACATTCAGGAACCGCATCGCCGTCTCACCCATGTGCCAGTACTCGAGCGAGGATGGCTTCGCCAATGACTGGCACTTCGTCCACCTGGGCAGCCGGGCTGTCGGAGGCGCGGGGCTCGTGATGACCGAGGCCACCGCCGTCGAGGCCATCGGGCGCATCTCGCCGCAGGACCTCGGCCTCTGGAAGGACGAGCACATCGCGCCGCTCGAGCGCATCGTGCGCTTCATCCATGACCACGGAGCCGTGGCCGGCATCCAGCTCGCGCACGCCGGGCGCAAGGCCTCCACGGTGCGGCCCTGGGAAGGTGGCGGGCCCATCGCGCCCACCGCGAAGGACGGATGGAAGCCCGCCGGGCCGAGCCCCATCCCCTTCGATGAGGGCTACACGGTGCCGGAAGCGCTCGATGAGGCGGGCATCCAGCGCGTGACGCGGGCCTTCGTGGCCGCCGCCGAGCGCGCGCTGAAAGCGGGGTTCCGCCAGGTGGAGCTCCACGCCGCGCACGGCTACCTGCTGCATGAGTTCCTCTCGCCTCTGACCAACAAGCGCACCGACCGCTACGGAGGCTCGTTCGAGAACCGCGTGCGGCTCACCCGCGAGGTGGTGCAGGCCGTGCGCAAGCGGTGGCCCGAGGAGCTGCCCCTCTTCGTCCGCTTCTCCTGCACCGACTGGATCGAAGGAGGTTGGACCCTCGAGGACTCCGTCGCCCTCGCGAAGCTGCTGAAGCAGGACGGCGCGGACCTCATCGACTGCTCCTCGGGAGCCATCGTGCCTGGCGTGAAGATTCCCGCGGGGCCGGGCTACCAGACGCCGTTCGCCGAGCGCATCCGCCGCGAAGCCGGCATCCCCACCGGCGCCGTGGGCTTCATCCGCTCCTCGTTCCAGGCGGACCACCTCCTGCGCACAGAACAGGCGGACCTGGTCATCCTCGCGCGCGAGTTGCTGCGCGACCCGTACTGGCCCCTGCACGCCGCACGCGATCTCCACGCCATTGTCCCCTGGCCGCCGCAGTACGAGCGCGCTCAAGACTGAGCAAGCACGGCTGTGGCCGACAGCTCGTGGGCGAGCGAAGATGCGGGCATGTCCCGCTCCGAATCCTCCGCGCCCGCCGGCAGAGTCCCCTACTCCGGCCTCTGGCTCGATGACTTCAGCCTCGTCCCGGTTCCAGGCGGCGCGCTCCTCGCGGGCGGAGGGACGTGGCAGCGCGATGGCCTCGGCGCCGTGCCTCAAGTGTCCGATGGCGTGGCGTTCTGGGACTCCACGACACAGGACTGGCTCGAGCTCCCTCCCCTGCCCCATCCGAGGCAGAGCCATGCCGCGGTGGCCCTGCCCGACGGACGTGTGATGCTCATCGGAGGACGAGACCTCCAGGTCCCGGAGCTGGGAAGCACGCTCCTCTGGGAGCCGGGAACACAGCGCTTCCGGGAGGGACCTCCGCTCCTCAAGGCCCGGTCACACCCTATCGCCGTGGCACTCGCGGACGGCGCGGTGCTGGTGCTGGGCTCCGATTTCGATGACGACCTGGAGCGAGGGACTCGGGTGGAGCTGCTCCGGCCCGAAGCGAGCACCTGGGAACTCGCGGGGCAGACCGTGCGCATCTTCCACCCGGGGCCCGTGTGCGTGAGCGGCAACCGAGTGGTCATCGCGGGAGGCCGGGACAATGGCTTCGGCTTCGCCATCGTCGATGGGGTCCACCATGCGCCGCCTCTCGATCAAATGACCGAGCTCTGGGACCGCGACACCCGCGCATGGAAGATGGCGGGCGCCCTGACCCAGTCACGAGATGGCGCCCTGGGCGTTACGCTGAAGGACGGGCGGGTCCTCGTCGTGGGTGGCTGGGACAAGGGCCAGGTCCTGGCCACCGCGGAGGTGTGGAATCCCCGGACCGAGAGCTGGAGCCCGGCCGGAGAGCTCGCGCTCCCACGCTCCGGCTTCGCCCTGACGGCGCTCTCCGATGGACGCGCGGCGGTCTCCGGAGGGCTCGTGGACAGCGCGCTCGGCTCCGCGGAGACGGAGACGGTGGAGCTCTGGGACCCCACTCGAGGCCAGTGGTCCCCGGGCCCCTCGTTCGCGAGGTCACGCTCGGGGCACCAGCTCGTGGAGGTGGGAGCTGGCACCTTCCTCGTGGTGGGCAACACCCGGTTGCCGGACGGTGGCCTGGAGACCACCTGGGAGACCTGGCGACCCGGGTGAGGGGCTCTACCCGCCGCGCACGACAAGGCTCACGCAGGAGTAAACGGGAACAGGCCCAGGGAGCCACGAGGGACACCGAAGAGCTCGAGCAGGGCCTGTTCAGCCTCCTCCGCGCGCTCGAGCACCCGCACCTCGCGCTGCCCCGCCTCCGTGATGATGAGCCGCTGCCCGCTCAGGGTCACCCTTCCGGTGGCTGTCTTGCGCGAGCAGATCTGGTTCTTGAGGAAGAACGACTCGGGCGAGGTCTGGTGGAAGCGGCACATCTCCGAGAAGTCCTGCAACTGCCTCGGCACGCGCGTGAACACGTAGTGGAGCTTCCACGTCCCGTCCGGTTGCTCTTGAGTGAGCCGCCAATCGTCCCCGCGCTGCTCCAGGCGGAACATCTGCCCTTGTGAGGCCCACTGCCCCGGAGCGAGCGGAAGCGGCTCCGCGAAGGAATCCCCGAAGCCCACGTCGACGAGCCAGGGCCCGTCCAGCGTGATCTCCAGGAGGAGGTGATCGAACTCGGGGCCTCTATCATGGATGCCATCCTGGGAGACCCGCCCGGAGAGGTATGTCACCTGGAAGCCCAGAGCGCGCAGGAGCAAGGCGAACAGGCCGTTCAGCTCGTAGCAGAACCCGCCGCGGCGCCGCCGGACGACCTTGTCGAAGAAGGCCTCTTCGTCGAGGACGATGGGACGCCGGGCATGGATATCGAGGTTCTCGAAGGGAACGGACTCGAGGTGCCGCAGGTGCAGCGCGCGCAAGGTCTCCAGCGTGGGCTCGAGAGGCCCCTCGTAACCGATCCGCTGCAGGTACTGACCGACGTCCATGGCTCCCCCGAAACCGGCGTGAAGGTTCTGCGCGAAGTATAGGCGAGATGAGACGGATAGACTGAGATCATGCACGAGTCCGCCACGCCTCAATCCGGCCTCTCCCCCAATGAGCCGGAGGTCCCATCGCTCTCCGAGGAAGCTCGTGTGCCATGCGAGCGCTGCGGCACCTTCCTCCTGGGAGCACCCAGGAAGATCGGCCCGCGACGGGTCTGTAAGGCGTGCGCCCGGTTACTGCGCGACGAGATCGCGCTCTACCCCACCGGGTATATCTACGTGTGGGGCATCCTCATCAACGTCACCTTCGCGGGCATCTTCGCCGCCATCAACTGGAAGCGGCTGGGGAACAGGACCCGGATGTGGAACGCGGTCATCGTGGCCGTGTGCGGGGTGGTGTGGACCCTGATCGCCATCAACCTGCCGAACATTGCGTGTGCGGGATTCATCATCAACCTCATCGGCACCCGCATCGCGGCCCAGACGCTGGATGAGGAGTACGAGCGGCACAAGAAAGAGGGAGGCGCCCGCGCCAGTCTGCTCTGGCCCGTCATCATCTCCCTGGGCGCCATGATGCTGCTGGTAGTAGCCATCTTCGCCATCGCGGCACTCACCCCCGGCGGCTTACTCCCGGAGATTGATTAGCCAGTAGGAGCTTGAACGCGAATGAGCTCAGGACAGGCCGTGGCGCTTCATCGCCCGGTCTTGCGCACTGAAATCTCGACGACGAAGTCCGGACCCCGCTCGGCGCCCGCCTCGGCACGCTCCAGCACCACGGGCCGGTCATCTCCGGCCCACAGGCCCAGCAAGTCGTAGGTCATCCACTGCGCCAGCGAGCGCGCCACCCGCTGCGCGCCCTCGCGTGGCACCGTCGAGAGCGAGCCCTGTGCATCCATCAGGCCCCGCACCAGCCGCGCGGGCACCATCCAGCACTCGGCGCGCAGCGAGGGCGGCACCAGGAACAGGCAGAAGGAGGACTCGCTCTGCCCGAGCAGCCCGTCCACCTGCTCCCGCCCGAGCCGGATGTTCGGCGCCCACTGCCCTTCCCCTCGCCGCTCCAGCTTCGTCGCCTGTACCAGCACCGCCCGCTTCGTCGTGAGGAACGAGTCGACCTCGACCTTCAGCACGAACGCCAGCTCCACTCCCGCGGGCCTCGGGTTCTCCGCGGCCGGCTCCCCTTCCACCGGCTCGCGGGTCCGCCGGTACTGGAGCTCCAACTCCAGCGGCACCGGCTGCCCCTGCGAGAGCAGGATCGACAGGTCCGAGCGGATGCTCTCGAACTCGTGCTTCAGGTCCTCGAGCAGCCGAGTGATGAGCCGGCCCTCGTCCTCGCGGAAGTGCTCCGGGTAGCGCGCGGAGAAGTCCCGCTCCACGCGGCTGAACGCGCCGAGCAGCAGCTCCTCCAGGTCCCTGTCTCGCAGCCACGTCCTGCCCCCGCCGAGCGTCATCGCCCCCGAGGCCCTCAGGTGGCGCAAGGCCCCCGTCAGCGTCGCGGGCGTCTGCGGCTCGGGAGCGGACTCGGGCCCCGCCGCGAGCCACGCGTTGATGGCCCGCACGCGGAAGCGCACGCGCGTGGACGGGTGCTCGCCCAGGCGGCGCAGCAGCCGCCGGTCCGTGGACGTCTTCACCAGCGAGAGCGTCACCAGCTCGGCCTCGGAGGCGGCCGCGTCCGGCGCACACCACAGGAAGAACTCGATGCCCGCCTTGCGGAGCACCGGCTTCTTCGCGAAGCGGCGCGTCACCTCCTGCCTCCACGCCGCCAGGTCGTCCGCTCCGGGCCGGTGCTCCGACTCGAAGCGGGGCCAGAGATCCGCGCACTCCTCGGACAGCCAGTACAGCGCCTCGGCCACGGGCAGCTCGCGCACCCGCTCGCGCGCCCGGTTCCGCCGCTCGAAGGAGTCCTCCGAGCCCTGGCGCAGCGCCACCCGGAAGATGCGCTCCTCCAACCACAGCAGCACGAGCGCCAGGCCCGGCTCCACCTCGGGCTTCAGGTGCTCCCAGCACTTGTCCGCCACGAGCCGGTGCCGCTCGAGGTCCTTGTCCTCGTGGATGCTGGCCACCAGCGCTTGCAGGGCGCCTCGCAGGCCCTCCACCGGCGCCTCGAAGTACGCCAGCAGCTCACTGAGGTTCTCGATGACGGCCAACGCTCCTCCCTCTTCGAGGTTCCTGGCGAGCAGCAGGCTCGCCCGGTTGCACCACCGCGTCTCCCGCTTGCCCTGCACGTAGCTGCCCAGGAAGCCGCGCAGCTCGCTCCGGCTGTCGGAGGCGGCCACGAGCTGGAAGAGCTTCTCCTCGAGGATGTCGCGGGACTCGCGCCAGGGAATCTTCGCCGCCCGCTCCCGGATGAAGCCCACCAGCTTGTCGCGGCCCTCGCGCAGGTACGGCAGCAGCGTCCGGAGCTGATCCAACCGTCCGATGACCCGCTTCTCCGAGCCCAGGAGGACCTTCAGGTCCACCTCCACGGTCTCGTTGAAGCGCAGCACCCTGCCGTCGAACGTGCAGCGCACGCCGCTCACCAGGGTCACCAGCTCCTCGGGGTGGCGCTTGAGGTAGCGGGATACGACCTTGGAGAGCTCGGCCTCCACCTGGCGCACGAGCGGCTCCACGGCCTCGCCCTGGCCCTCGCCCTTCAGCGCCTGGACGAGCTGCTCCTGCCGGGAGATGAGCCGCAGCAGCAGCTCCTTCGGGGCCTCCGAGTAGGGCCACAGCAGCTCGCCGCAGTGGACCAGCAGGAACAGCAGCTCGCCGGGAGAGCGGGCACCGGTGTCCAGCCGGGCCCAGGCGGCCCCCTGCGCCATCTCTCGCTCATCCAGGGTGGCGCTGCGCACCCACTCGGCGAGTTGCTCCGTCCACTGCGGACGCGACGACAGCACGGCGTCGGGCAAGGAGCCCGCCACCTGCTCATAGAGCGCCTGGATGGACTCAGGCCACTTGTCGTTGCCGGGAAGCATGTCGCGGTCGGTGTCCGGGGGCTCGAGCGCTCGGGCTCACCGCCCTGCTACCACAGCTAATGGCGCAACGGGCTGATCCAGGCGCGGCCGGTACTCCCCGGCCAGTTGGTCCACCTCGGCCGCCAGACGCTCCCCCTCGGTGAGCAACAGGGCCTTGAGCCGCACGCGGTTGCCCAGCGTGAAGAACACGGACACGTCCCGTAGCACCACCAGCCACCGCTCGGAGAAGTACAGCGTGAAGAGCGCCAGCGGCGGCACGACCAGCAGCACGGGCAGGCCCAGCGCCGGCCCTCGCCACAGCCACGCGCCCACTGTCAGCACGGCCCACCACACCAGCGCTATCACGAAAGCGGCGAGGAACTTCACCGTCGCCTGCACGTCCAGCTCGGCCTTGCGGCTCATCCACCTCGGGAAGAGGTACGGCACGTAGAACAGCCCCAGCCCCAGGGCGAACAGCGGCAGGCCGAACACGAGCAGCGCCAGGTTCCTCAGCACGAAGCGCGTCACCGGGCCGGTCCGGTACTCCAACGCCAGGTCCTTGGCATCCGCCCGCACCAGCTCCAGCCGGCGCCGGAAGGACATCAGGTCTCCGCGCACCTGCTCATAGCGCTCGGGCTGCTCGGTGCGGAAGAGCTGGAGCCCCCGCGCCCAGTGCCGCAGCCGCTCGGGGTCCATCGCCGCCTTCTGGCGGAACGCGTAGAGGTGCTCGGCCATCTGGATGAGCGGCAGGTCCTCCCACTGGTCCAGGTTGAGGGTGACGGAGCGGAGCCCCTCGGCGATGCGCTCGGTGAGCTTGCGCACGGACTCCACCTCGCCCGCCGCGTCCGCCGGGAGGAAGTCCCTCACCTCAATGGGGGTGCCCATCTCGATGAGCACCTCGCTGCGGAACAGGTGCTTGTCCGCGTACGTGAGGCCCACCGGGACGATGCGCACCGCCGCCCCCTGCTTCGCCGCCCCGAGCGCGATGCGCGCCGCGCCCGTCTTCAGCTCCGCCAGCGAGGGCTCCGAGTGGCTCTTTCCCTCGGGGAAGAGGGTGATGGCCCGGCCGGCGACCAGCGCTCCGCGCGCCGCGTCCAGGGTGCCCTCGTTCTTGCCCATCTGCGAGGGGTCGTCCTGCTTGCGGTACACCGGTAGAGCCTTCAGCCCCTTGAGCAGCCAGCCGATGACGGGAATCCGGAAGAGCGGCTCCTTGGCCAGGAACGTCACATGCCGGCGCGTGAGGATGAAGACGAGCGCGGGATCGATGAGCCCATTGGGGTGATTGCCCACGAACATGACCGGGCCCTCGGGCTCGGCCGGAGGCGCATTCACCTTCACCCGGTAGAAGAGCCGAAGCGCCAGGGCCACCACCGCACGTACGAAGCTGTAGAACACGCGCGCAGTCTACACCGGGTGGGGCTCGGGGAAGACCCTCGCCCTGCCCTCGCCCGGGGCCAGCAGGGCCCCCCGGCTCAGAAGGTGCCGATGCTGAAGTGGATCTGCCCGATGGGCTCGTTGAGCGTCTCATCGGGGTCCAGGTTGACGCCCACGTCGAAGGCCAGCGGGCCCACCGGCGTCACGTAGCGGAAGCCCACGCCCGCCGAGTAGCGGAGCGCGCCGAACACGTAGTTCGTCCGGTCCAGCCAGAGGTTGCCCGCCTCGAGGAAGAGGCCCAGGTCGAACGAGGACTGCACGGGGATGCGCAGCTCCGCCTTGGCCAGGGTGAACAACTCGCCGCCCTCGCTGACGGGGGCCTGGCCCTGGAGGATGGTCAACAGCTCCGAGGTGCAACCCGCCGGGTGGACGAGGGAGCGGCAGTCGATCACCTGCCGCCGCAAGTCCGTGCGCCGGTCCTCGCCGAGGATGCCGTCCTCGCGGAAGCCGCGCAGGCTGCTGGAGCCGCCGAGGAAGAAACGCTTGGAGCCGATGACTCGCGCGTTCTTCTCCAGCGGCACGATGGTGCCTCCGCGCAGCGACAGCGCCAGCACCGCCCGCGACGTCAGCGGCGCGTACACACTCACGTTCCCGGAGAGCTTCAACCCGTTGATGGGCAGCGCCGCGATCGGCTCGCCCGTGCTCGTGGTCTCGTACGAGCTCAGGTCCTTCATCCACTCGGCGCTGGTGGACACCAGCAGGCCCTTGTGCGGGTTGGCCGGGTCATCTCGCAGGTCCATCGCCGCCGACGAGCGCACCGTGTGCAGGATGAAGAAGCCGAACGGGAAGCGCAGCCGCTCCTGGTCCGCGCGGCTCGGAGTGGCGAGCACCCGGTCTCCCGACTGCAGCAGGTTGCCTTCCAGCTCGTACTGGAGCGTGAGGCTCAACCAGCGCGTCGCCGACCAGTCCAGGCCCGTCACCGCCGCGACTCGGGAGGACAGGTACGAGGGCCGGTGCACACGCTCGCCGATCAGGTCCAGGCGCGCGCCCACTTCCAGGGGCAGCAGGCCATGGAGCCGAGGCTGCACCGCCGACAGCACGGCGCGCCCGCCAAAGTTCTCCACCCACTCGTAGGGGCCGGGCTGGGTGCACTCCTCCGGCACGGCCTCACAGCGGGCGCGGGCCAGGTTGGCCTTCTCCAGTCCCTGCGTGCTCCACCCCACGTAGTTGAGCTTCAACCGGCCCGACAGGTTGAGCCCCCGTCCGTCGACATTCGTCCGGGACACGTCCAGTACCAGGCGCGGACCTTCGGACAGGAAGTATCCACCGGCGATCTCACCCTCCCAGCGCGGGCGCTCGCGCACCTCCACCACGACGTCCTTGCTGGCCTCCGGCACGTCCGGCTTCTCCAGCCGCACCGTCACCTGCCGGAAGATGTTGAGGAGCGCGAGCCGGCGCTGGCTCTCGTAGAGCTTCTCCGGATCCAACACCTCGTCTTCCTTGAGGCGCACCGTGGCCCGCACCATGTCCTCGTTGGTGCGAGACGTGCCGCGGATGAGGATGCGGCCCACCGTCACCTGCTGCCCCGGCTCCAGCCGGTAGAGGACGTTCACGCCCTTGGCCGCCGGCTTCGGCTCCGCCTCCACCCGGGCGAAGAGGTAGCCCCTGCGGCCCAGCTCCGTGACGAGCGCCTGCCGCCCGCGCTCCACCGCCTCGAGGCTCATCGGCTCGCCCGGCGTCACCGGCACCAACTTGTGGCCATCGAAGCCCTTCGGACCGCCCTCGAGGCGCACCTCGGCCACGCGCATGAGCGTGCCCTCGGTCACGTCGAACCAGGCCACCGCGGTGCCCCGCGCCACGTTCGTCCGCAGCCGGGTGAAGCGCACCTGGGCATCCAGGAAGCCCCGCTCGCGGTAGGCCTCCGTCATCAGGTCCGCGGCGTCCCGGTAGGCCTCCTCGACGAAGACGGTGGCCGGCTCGTGCACCCACTCGGGCGGACCCAGGAGGCGCTTGCCGGGCCCCATCTCCAGCACCTCCCGCAGACGCAGGGGCGTGGCGGGCTGGGGCTCGTTGGCGCGGATGCGCTCGGTGAGCATCTCGCGCAGCTTCTCGTTGGACAGGAGCGTGTTGCCCCGGAAGATGACCCGGCGCACGAACAGCGGACGGCCCTCCTCGATGTCGAAGGCGAGCACCGCCGCCTCGCCGTCGGGGCGGTGCACCTCGCGCGACTCCACGTGCACGTCGTTGAAGCCCCGGTAGCGGTAGAAGGACTCGAGCTGCCGTGCCAGCCGGCCCAACGTCGAGGCGTCCAGCGGCTCCGAGCCGTCATAGGAGAGCACGCGCGACAGCATCATGTCCGGGAAGTGGTGGTTGCCGTGGAAGTGGACGGTGAAGCGCGGCCCGGCGGAGATGGGCACCACCACCGTCGCCGCGTCACCCTCCTGTTGGAGCACGGGCGCCCCCACGTTGGCGCGCCAGTAGCCGCGCTCGCGCAGCAGCGTGCGCAGCCGCTCCAGTCCGGAGTCCAGGCCACCGCGGTCCAACACGCCGCCCACCCTCAGTCCCAGAGTGTCGAGCAGCTCGGACAGCGGCAGCCCGGGGCTCCCCGTCACCGACACGGCCGCCACCTGCGTGGGCTTGCCCTCGAAGACGGTGAAGGCCAATGCCACGCCTCGGGGCGCCGGCTCGCGCGTGAGCTGGATGCGCGCGTCGTTGTAGCCCTGGCGTCCGTAGGCCCGGGACAGGCCCTGCACGGCCGTCTGCAACGACTCCTCGTCGAGCCGCTGGCCCACGGCGATGCCGCTCGAGCGCAGCACCTCCAGCAGGGCCTCGTCGCTCAGCACGACGTTGCCCTCCACGTCGATGCGCACGATGGGCTGCATGGGCGTGAGCTCGAACACCACGCGCACGCCGCCCTCGGCTTCCACGGTGCGCACCACGATGTCGGAGAAGCGTCCGCTGGCCCACAGCCGCTCCACCGAGCGCCGTACGGCGCGGGCCGACAGCGCCTGGCCCTTGCGCACCGCCACCAACTCCGCCAGCCCCGCCGA
Organism: Vitiosangium sp. GDMCC 1.1324; assembly: GCF_003044305.1. Lineage (GTDB taxonomy): Bacteria > Myxococcota > Myxococcia > Myxococcales > Myxococcaceae > Archangium. The sequence continues at coordinate 198,066 of NZ_PZOX01000017.1, forward strand.
GTCCATCTCCTTGGGCAGGTGCAGCTCCACCGCCACCACCGTGGGACCGGTGGGTAGCGCGGGGACTTCGGGCCGCACCGGAATCTTCTCCGACTCCACGGCCTTCGCGGGCTCCACCGCCGTCTCCGGCTGGGCCACGGCGGTTCCCGCCAGCAACAGGGCGAGCGCGAGCGCTACTCGGACTCCCAGCCCAGTTTGAGCTCGAGTCCAAGGTTTCCCAGGTTGCCTAAGGCGTTCTCGCTGTGCTCGTTGTCCCACTGAAGCTGCGCGGAGAGGCGGTTGTCGAAATGGTACTCGGCACGCGCGCGTGTTCCGCGCCCGCTGACGGGTTGCGTCAGGCCAATCTTAAGCTGCTCCGTGAGGAACTTCGACTCCAAGTGGGCGGTGGGCTCCGCTTGCTGGGTGGCGTCGTTGTAGGTGTTGGAGATCTGCAGGGACAGGTCCTTGAGGACCGGGTTGTTGGGTAGGAAGCGCTGGACCTGCCGGTCCAACCCGGAGATGTTGAAGAAGGCCTCGGCGGCCAGGCCCACGCTGGCCGAGGCCGCCGTCTCCTTGTCCGTGCTCGTCAGCCCCAGGGTGAGGAGCGAGATGACGTCGCCCTCGGGGAGGGCGGGCTCCGAGGTGAGGAGTACCTGGGGAGCGGCCGGGCGGCCGAACGCGTGCAGCCTCACCTGATACTCGCGCACCTGGGACTGGGCGCGCAGGTCGAACACCGGGTCGATGCCGTAGCGGTCCTGGAACTCGATCTGCCCGCGGTTGATGGTGAACTGGTTGTTGCGGAAGAAGGCCTGACTGCCCTCGGCGGTCTCCACGGTGCCGAGGACGCCCGGGCGCACGTTGGTGCCGGTGAGCCGCAGCGCCCCGAGCAGCCGGGCACGGGCCAGGTTGTTGTCCACGCGCACGTCGCCCAGGTGCATGCCGACATCGAAGGTGAGGTACTCGCGGGGCTTCTCCGTGGGAGTGGGCAGCACGGTGCGCCGGGCGAGCCGCTTGAGGATGTCATCCAGCTCCAGGCCGCGGCGGTAGCGCAGGTTGCGGATGTCCAGCGCGCCGCCGAGCCGCAGCGCGTCCGGGTTGCCGGTGAGCCACAACTGCCCGGTGGTACTGAAGGGCAGGTCCTCGTGGAAGCGCGTGGCCACGTCGGTGAGGGAGACGTTCAGCAGCACGTTCGTGGGCCGGAGGTCGGCCAGGGAGACCTCGCCGTTGGCCAGCATGCGGCCCTCGTTGAGGAACCCCTCCAGGGTCTCCAGGAAGATGTGCTGCTGGGTGAACTCCACCCGTCCGCTCACCGCCCGCGCCGACAGGGGCTGGTCTCGCAGCGACAGCTTGGCGTCGGAGATGCGGACCGAGCCCGCGAGGGACGGGTTGCGGGGGCTTCCGGTTGCCTGGGCACTGAGCTCCACGCGGCCGCCGGTGCGCACCACCATGGGCGAGAGGGACTCGAGCAGGCGCAGGTCCATGGCGCCGCGCAGCAGGAGCTCCATCTTCTCGAGCCCCACCCACCCCGCCGCGGACAGCTCGGTGTCCGGCCCGCGGAAGGTGAAGGAGGGCACGTTCAGCCGCCCGTTCTCGTAGCTCAAGGAGACGGGGCCCTCGATGGCGCCGGAGAGCTCCCCGCGAGACAGGGTGAGCCGCTCCACCGTGGCGTTCATCTGGATGGCCTGCGCGTTCTTCAGCGCGCCCTGCGCCCGCACCACGGCCTTCACGGAGCCGGACAGGCCCTGGGTGAAGGCATTGGCGGGCAGCAGCGGGCGGATTTCAGGCAGCTCCAGCGTCACCGCCGCGTCGAAGGGGTATGGCTCCTTCACCTTCATCCAGAGGATGCCGCTCGTGTCGCGCGAGGGACGGCCGGCCACCTGGAGCTCTCGGCCCTCCAGACGCGCCTCGAAGCCCATGTTGCCCAGGTTGCGCTCGGCGAACGTCACCTGGGGGCCCCACACCCGGGCCGTCGTCACCGGCAGGTCCGTGTTACCCGACACCGCGCCTTCCAGGGCCAGCTCGCCTTGCACGCCCAAACGCTTCGCCGACTCCTGACCGAGGAGCTCCGCCAGGGACAGCTTCTCGCCGCCGAAGCGGTAGTCCAGCACACCCTTGTTGGGCCCGGAGAAGAAGAAGCTGCCATCCACCCAGGTGCGGCCCAGAGGGCCCTCGAGCACCGTGCGCTCCAGCACCATGGCCTTGCCATCGTCGAAGCGCAGCCGGGCCGAGCCATCGCCCATGCGCCGCCCGTAGTAGGTGGTGTCCTTGAAGTCGAGCGCCACCAGGCCCTCGAACTGGTCCACCGGGCTGTCGATCTCCATGCGGCCGGAGACCTCGCCCTGCACCGGCCCCTGCATGATGGAGATGTTGGGGTGCAGCGGGGCGATGATGTCGATCAAATCCTCGGTGCGACCCCGGGGCACCACCACCTCGGCCCGAGCGTGCAGCGAGCGCCCGAAGGTGAGCGCCGCGTTGCCGAAGTACTGGGTGCGCCCCTTCTGTCCGGAGAGCGTGGGGAAGCCCAGGACCTTGTGCTCGTACGTCACCTTGCCCTGCACCACGCCCAGGTCGAAGTTCCAGAACTCGAAGTCGCGCAGCGACACGCTCGCGCCGATCTTCACGTCCGAGTACGGCCCCGCGATGGTGGTGGTCGTCGAGCCACGCCCCGACCACGGGAGCTCCGCGATGTGGCCGAAGTCGGAGAGGTCCACGTCGCCCCGGGCATTCACGAGGAGGCCCTTCTGCACATCGTAGAAGAGCGTCACGTCGCCGCCGATGCGTGAGCGGCCCGAGTCGATCTGGATGTCGGAGAAGGAGACGCGGTCTCCCAGGAGCGACACATGGGTGCGCACGTGGCCGCGCTCATAGGTGAGGAGGGTGCGCCCTGTTTCCGGAGGCGCATCGAAGGCGCGCGTGGCCAGCACGAAGCGGCCGTGGCGCATGTCCACGTCACCCGACAGGTTGGGCCTGGGCAGCAGGGTGCCGGACAGGTGGGCCTTGGCAGAAGCCGGGAAGTCCACCCAGGAGCCATCCAGGCCGGCCTTCTCCAGAATGCGCGCGAACTGCGCATCATGCGTCTCCAGGTCCACCTCCACGGGCAGCCCGGGACGGAGCGCGAAGGATCCGGTGATGCGCGCGTCTCCCGAGCCGATGGGGAGGGAGAGCTCCTCCACCGTCACCCGGTCGCCCGCGTAGGCCAGCCGCGCGGTGAACGAGCCCGGGATGAACTTCCCGTAGGTGAGCCCGCTGCCCGACAGCTCCACGGACACACTGGGGGCGGCCGGACGGCCATTCACCGTGAGGCGCGTCCAGAGATGGCCCTGTGCGGGCGCCGGCAGCAGCCCCGCCCGGGACAGCGTGCGCAGCGGCAGGAACACCTGGGCGTCCAGCGCGAGCACCGGCTCACACAGCTGCTCCACCCGGCCGGAGATGTTCACCGTCACGTCGTCCAGCGCCACCTCGGCGCGGTCCAGCTCCAGCAACTCCTCGTCCACGTCCAGCGCACCCGACAGCGCCAACCGCCCCAGGGCGAGCTCCTGGCCCGGGCCCAGCCGCACCAGGCCGCGCCGGGCCTCCACCTCGAACTCCTCCTCGCCCCAGCGCTCGCGCAGGCCCACGTCCAGCTCGGACACTTCCACCTGCCGGCCCTCGGGCAGCGTCAGCCGCACCTCCGCGCCGGTGATGGCCAGCCGGGACAGGCGCAGCCGCCGCAGGGGCTTGAGCGGGCACACCCCCGGCTCGCCCGAGGGAGTCCTGGGACGTGACAGGTCCAACGCGAGCCGCGGCCGGTGCACGCGCACCATGTCGATGGCGAGCTGGCCAGAGAACGGATTGGGGAGACCGAGCTGTACCTCGGCCAGGTCCGCGGCGAGCAGGGGCGTATCCGCGCCCTTCTCGAAGACGGACACCCCGCGGAGGATGAGCCGCTGACCGAGCGGATCCACCTCACACTGCCCGATGCCCACCTCCAACCCGAGCAGCGTGGGGAGCTGGCGCCGGGCCTGGGTGCACAGCCCGTCCCAGGCGGTGCGCGTGCGCAGGAACAGCACCGTCCCCAGCACGAGCGTGAGGACGATGAACCATAGCGGCGCCCTGCGAGCGCCCTGCTGCCTGTTCCGCGGAGCCAAAACCGCTACAGCTTACCCAGTCCCTCGAGGTAGCGGTCGATCTCCGCGAGGTCCACCTTCGTGGTGCCGCCTGCCCGACTGCTCGTGCTCACGGCCGCGGGCTTCTGTTGACCCTCCTGCTGAGACGAGCCCTGCAGTCCGAGGTTGTCGGCGATGCGATGGACGAGCCTGTCGGTGATGGTCTGCTCGCGGGCCAGGAAGGCCTCGAAGAGGGCGTTGTCGCAGATGCTGTTGATGACGCGCGGGGTGCCGCCGGAGCGCTGGTGCACGGCCTGCAGGGCCTCGGCGGTGAAGGGCATGCGCGGGGAGCCGGCCAGCCGGAGGCGGTGCTTGATGTAGGCCTCGGTGGACTCGGAGGTGAAGGGCTCCAGCTTGTAGCGGAGCGCCACGCGCTGGGCGAGCGGCGGATCCAGCTTCAGGTTCTTCTCGATGTCTGGCAGGCCGAAAAAGACGAAGGAGATGAGCTTGCGCTCGGGGACTTCCAGGTTGAGCAGACCCCGGAACTCCTCCATGAGCTCGCGCGTCTCCAGCATCTGCGCCTCGTCGATGAGGACGACGGCCTTCTTGCCGGACTCGTAGATTTGCAGCAGCCGCTGGTAGAGCTGGGACAGGAGGGCCAGCTTCTCCTGGGCCGGGTTCTCCACGCCCAGTTGCAGGGCGATGCGCCGCAGCAGCCAGTTGGCGGTGATGCCCGAGTGGATGATGACGAGCAGCGCGGCCTCGTACTCGGCCTCGGGCAGCGAGTCGAGCATGCGGCGCGCGAGCGTCGTCTTGCCCGCCCCGATGTCACCAATCAGGATGGACAGGCCCTTCATGTAGCTGACCGAGTGCATGAGCCGGGTCAGCGCCTGCGAGTGCTGGGCCGAGTTGTAATAGAAGCGGCTCACCGGGGCGTTGGAGAAGGGCTCCTGGGTGAGCTCGAAGTAGTCGAGGTAGGTGGACATGGGCTCGGCGAACCTCGGACTGCGCTAGACGTAGCCTACCTTGCGCGGCTTGGCGGCACCGGCGGCAGCGGCCGGTGCTGCGGGAGCCGCGGGGACAGGCACTCGGGAACCCGCGGGGGCCGGAGCCCCATTGGCGCTCCGGGAACCACCGGGAGACGGAGCCCCACCGCTGGTGGGCAGGGGGTCCGCCACCGGGGACGTGGTGGCGGCCAATCTTTCCACGTGGCCGGAGACCTCGCGGAACTTCGGATCGAGCGCGGCCACGCGCTGGTAGTGATAGAGGGCCTTGCCCTTGTCGCCCACGGCCTCGTGGGCCATGGCCAGCTCGAAACCAATGGCCTTGGCCACCTCGCCGGTGGCGTGCTCGCTGGCGAGCGCCTGCTTGAAGGTGATGACAGACGCGGCGGCATCGCCCTTCTGGGCCTGCAGCAGGCCAATCATCGTGAGGCAGTCCACCTCACGCTTCTTGCCCATGCAGCCCTCGCGCGCCACGGCGAACTCGTTCAAGGCGTCGTCGATGAGGCCCATCTCGCGGTAGGCGATGCCCAGATCGTAGTGGGTGTCCACGTCCTCGGGCTTGACCACCTTGGCGAGGCCCTTCTTGAACTCGGCGAACACCTCCTCCACCGAGTACTGGAAGTCCTCCTCGACGGCGGACGCCGCGGGCGCCTCACCCCCCAGGTCGCCGAACTCGCCGGCCAGCTCCGCCGCCAGGTCGAACGCGTCGCGCTCGGCGGGGGACTCGCCCAGCGCGGGCACCGCGGGCACGGACACCTCGGACGATTCCTCGGGCTCCTCGGCCGCCGGGGTCCCACCGGACTCGAGCGTCTCGAGCCGGGCCATCAGCTCTTCCGCGCGGGCATGGCCCGGGAAGGCGATCATCACCGTCTCGAGGATCTCCCGAGCCTCCTCAAAGAGGCCCTGATCGAGGAAGAAGCTGGCCTCGTCGCACTCCTCGCCGGCCGGCTCCTCCTGGGGCTCCTCGACCACGGGCGCGGGCTGGGGCTTGGGCGCGGGCTTGGCGGCGGGGGCGGGCTGGGCCTTGGCGGGCGCCGGTTGCGCCTTGGCGGCGGGAGCGGCGGCCTGAGGAGGAGCCTTGGGCGCGGCGGCCTGGGGCTGAGGCCTGGGAGCCGCCTTGGGCACCACCACGGGGACGGGCTCTGGCTCGGGCTCTGGCTCAGGCGCCTCGAGCTCGTAGGACTCGAGCGCCGGCGAGTCCACCGGAGTGCCCTCGTCCTCGACCAACACGGGGGAGCCGTGCGAGGTCGTCGGCTCGGAGTCGGGCGATTCCAGCTCCAGCGGGAGCGACGTAACCCGCGTGGGCATGTCGTCGTCGTCCGGCTCGGGGAGGACGGAATCGTCCGAGAAGGAAGTCTGGAGGAACGCCGCCGAGTGCTCCGACACCTGGGTCGGCGACGGCTCGTCATCGCCGAGCGCCAGCGGGGTACCGGCATCCGCCAGCAGCGGCTCGTCATCTTCAGCGGAAGCAACCGCCAGCGCGTCGTCGTCGGAGCCGACCGGCTCCATGTAGACCGTCGTGGCCTCCTCGGGCTCGTCACCGGCGCCGAAGAGGGGCTCGTCGCCGGACACCACCGCGCCCGGCTCGTCCGAGAGCACCACGCCGTCGTCGGAGTCCGAGGGGATGCCGAACTCGCCGGAGAGGATCTGCTCGTCCTCCTCCTCACCCGAGTTGCTCGCGGACACGAGGGCCAGCTCGTCTCCGGGCGGGTGCTCCAGGGCATCGGCGGGGGCATCGGCGACGACGACCTCGTCGTCGTTGGAGTCCACGAGGATGGCATCCTCGCCCACCGTCTCCACCTGCGGGCCCGCGGCCGGCGCCGTCACATCCGACTGCAGCACGGCGAGGAAGGCCGGCACCTCGGGGTGGCCGGGGTTCTGCTGGAGGATGGTGACCAGGTACGGCTGGGCGCGCTGCACCTCGGCGCGGCGCGTGCACAGGCGCAGCACGTTCAGCAACTGCTCGCTGGCCTGGGCCGCGTTCCCGGAGGCGACGTAGATGTGGAACGCCTTCTCGTGCGCGTCGAGGTTCTCCGGGTCCACCGCGAAGATCTTCCGCAGGTGCTCGAGCGCTTTGTCGTGCAGGCCGTATTTGACGTAGACGTCCGTCTCCGTCAGCAGCTTGGAGAACTGCTCCTTGCCGGGCTGGGCCGGGGCCGCCGCCTGGGCGGGCGCGGGCGCACTGCTGCTCGGAGGAGCGGCGGGAGCGGGAGGAGCCGCGGGAGCCGCCGCCACCGGGGCCCGGGCAACGGGGGCCGGTTGGGGAGCCGGGGCAGGCGTAGGAGCTGGAGCCGGGGCAGGCGTGGGAGCCGGAGCCTGGACGGGGGCTGGAGCCGAGACCGGAGCGGCGTGAGCGCCCTCCGCCTTGTACGCCGCCAGGTCCACATCAGCCGGATCCAGCTCGGCGACGCGGTTCCAGATGTTGTTGGCGTCCTGGTTGCGGCCGCGCTCCTGGTAGACCTTGGCCAGCTCCTTGTAGACGGAGATCGTCTTCGCCGTCTGGCCGAGCCCGTGGAAGGCCTGGGCCAGCATGTTGAGCGTCTCGATGTCGCGCCCATCCGCCTTGAAGCACACCTGGAGCCGGGCCAGCGCGCGCTTCTGATCTCCGCGCGACAGGTACTGCTGGGCCAGGTCCCTGGCCAGCGCGACGTTGTCCGGATCCAGGGTGGACAGGCGCTCCGCGACGCGGAACCAGTCATCCATCCGGTTGTTGCGCTTGAGGTACTCGGCGGCCTTCTTGAACTCCTGGGTGGCCTCGCGCGTCAGGTTCTCGCGCGCATACAGCTCGGCGAGCTTGATCTTCGACGCCACGTTCTCGGGGTCGAGATCCACCATCTTCTTGAGCGTATCCAGGGAGTTCTTGACGTCGCCGGCCTTCTCGTAGTGGTTGGCGACGATCTGGAAATACGCCATGGCCTCGGACATCAGTCCGAGCTGCTGATGGAGCTCCGCCAGCTTGAGGTTGACGTCCAGCAGGTTGGGGTTGAGCTTGAGGACCTGCTTGTAGAGGGCGACGGCCTTGAGGAAGAAGCCATCGGCCGAGTAGCCCTCGGCGACCTTGGTGAAGTAGTGGGCCGCCTGAACGTTGTCGTTCTTCTTCTGGTACAGCTCCCCCATCTTCTGGAGGACGCGGCCGTCCTTGGGGTCTACCTCCAGGACCTTCTGGTACTCCTTGATGGCCTTGTCGTAGGCGCCCTTCGCAACGAGCTTGGCGGCGGCTTCGATGATCTTGTTCTTGTCCATCGAGCGTGGGCTTCCTGCCGAGCGAAACCCCCGGAAAGTCTGGGGTTTCTGCTTCCTTCAAGGAGACTACGAGGGAGGCCCGAGGCTAACGGAATCCTCCCTCGCGGGTCAAGGAATCCACCGGGCGGAACCCCCTGGAGGATCAGGGGGTTGCGCGATGAGTAGCCGAGCAGCCGTCAGGGCGTCTCTTCGATGGCCTTCTTGAGCCGGTGGGTGCCCGTCTCGGACGCCAGCAACCGCTCCACGAAGCGCGTGTCGTAGTTGCCCTCGATGAAGGCATCCTCCGCCAGCGCCGCCCGGTGGAACGGGATGTTGGTGCGGATACCCTGCACCACGTACTCGCCCAGCGCCCGCTGCATGCGGCGGATCGCCGTGGGCCGATCCTCCGCGTAGACGATCAGCTTGGCCAACAGGCTGTCGTAGTACGGCAGCACGGTGTAGTTCTCGTACGCACTGGAATCCACACGCACGCCATAGCCGCCGGGAGCGCTGTAGGCGGTGATCTTCCCCGGCCAGGGAGCGAAGGTGACGGGGTCCTCGGCGTTGACGCGGCACTCGATGGCGTGGCCGCGCATCTGGATGTCTTCCTGCTTGCGCTTGAGCGGCTCGCCCGCGGAGAGCTTGATCTGCTCGCGCACCAGGTCGATGCCGGTGACGAGCTCGGTCACCGGGTGCTCCACCTGGATGCGGGTATTCATCTCCATGAAGTAGAAGCGGCCGTTCTCGTCGAGCAGGTATTCGATGGTGCCCACGTTGTTGTAGCCGAGCTTCTCCATCGCGCGGATGGAGACCTCGCCCATCTGCTGGCGCAGCTCGGGGGTGAGGGCCGCCGAGGGGCTCTCTTCGATGAGCTTTTGGTGGCGGCGCTGCACCGAGCACTCGCGCTCACCCAGGTGGATTATGCGCCCGTGCTCGTCGGCCACGATCTGGAACTCGATGTGGCGCGGCTTCTCCACGTACCGCTCGATGTAGAGATCGCCATTGCCGAAGGACGCCACCGCCTCGGCCGCCGCCGTGGCGAAGGCCTGCGCCAGGGCGCCCGGCTCGCGGACGATCTTCATGCCCTTGCCGCCACCACCAGCCGCCGCCTTGAGGATGACCGGGAAGCCGATCTCCTTGGCGAAGGCCTCGGCCTCCTGCGGATTCTTCACTGTCCCGAGGCTGCCGGGCAGCAGGGGCAGGCCCGCCTCGCGCGCCGCGTTGCGCGCTCGCACCTTGTTGCCCATCAGCGAGATCATCTCCGGCCGCGGGCCGATGAAATGAATCTTGCAGTCCCGGCACACCTTGGCGAACTCGGAGTTCTCCGAGAGGAAGCCGTAGCCCGGGTGGATGGCGTCCGCGCGGGTGATCTCCGCCGCGGACAGCAGTTGGGGGATGTTGAGATAGCTCTCCTTGGAGGGCGGTGGACCGATGCATACCGACTCATCGGCGAACCGCACGTGGAGAGCATTGGCGTCCGCCGTGGAGTGCACCGCCACGGTGGCGATGCCCAGCTCGCGGCAGGCACGGATGACCCGCAGGGCGATCTCCCCGCGGTTGGCGATCAGCACCTTCTTGAACACGATGATGTGCCTCCGCGGGGCGCCAGTGCGCCCGCGTATGTCAGACCGGCTCGATGCGGAACAGCGCCTGGCCAAACTCGACCGGCTGCCCATTCTCCACGAGGATCTCCACCACGCGGCCCGCCACGTCGGCTTCGATCTCGTTCATCAGCTTCATGGCCTCGATGATGCAGAGGACCTGGCCCTTCTTCACCACCGAGCCCACATCCACGAAAGCGGGCTGGTCCGGGGCGGGCGTCCGGTAGAACGTCCCCACGAACGGGCTGGTGACCTGGTGGCCGGGCTTCTCCGCCGCCGGAGCAGCAGCGGCCGGAGCCGGGGCCGCGGCGGGAGCCGGAGCGACCACGGCAGGCGCGGCGGCCAGCACCGGGGCGGCGGCCACCACCGGCGCGGGGCTCACCGAGGGCGAGACCGGAGCCGCGTGCACGATGGTCGGCACGGGCACGGGGCCGCGGCGGATGAAGAGCCGCTCCTCACCGCGCTGCCACACCAGCCGCGTCACCTCGGAGGCCTCGAGGATGTCCACGATCTTCTGGAGCGCCTCCACGTCCAGGGACGTGGTGTTGCCCTCCACGCGAACGTTACCGGTCGGCGCGCTGGGCGCGGACTCCGTTCGGATTGCCTTACGCTTGGTTGCCAATTCCGTCCCCTCCCTGAGCCGCGATGGGCCGACTAGCCCGCGGTGGCCACGCGCGTGAGGTACTTGCCGTCGCGCGTGTCGATCTTGAGGATGTCACCCTCGTTGATGAAGAGCGGCACGTTGACGGAGTAGCCCGTCTCCATCGTGGCCGGCTTCAGCGCGCCGGACACGGTGTCGCCACGCACGCCCGGATCGCACTTCGTCACCTTCAGGTCCACCGAGTTCGGCAGGGTCACGCCGATGGCCTTGCCGTTGTAGAACATGATGGCGACGGTGACGTTCTCCTTGAGGAAGTTCTTCGCCTCCCCGAGCACCTTCTCCGTGAGGAAGGTCTGCTCGTAGTTGCGCTTGTCCATGAAGTGGTACTCGTCGCCCTGGGCGTAGAGGAACTCCATGTCCTTCTCCTCGATGTCGGGCACGCCCACCTTGTCGCCGGACTTCAGCGTGGGCTCCAGCACGCGGCCATCCAGCAAGCTGCGGATCTTGGTGCGCGTGAACGACGAGCCCTTGCCGGGCTTGACGTGCTGGAAGTACTCGATCACGTACGGCGTACCGTCGATCTCGATCTTCAAGCCATTACGGAACTCGGACGTATCAATCACACCGGCCATGGACAGGCTCCTTCGGACAGCTTGAAAAGTCCGGGGTGTCTAGCCGATGGGGCCGCGCCTTGCAAAGTGGAAAGGCGCAGCGCGGTGCGCCGTCAGCCCGGCAGGCTACAACTCGGCGCGGATCTTCGGGGCGGTCACCCTCAGGACGTACCGACCCTTTCCGTAGTTACCGTCCGCCCGGAGTGCAAGCACCAGGAAGTATTCCGGGGAGACTAGGCGCATCAGCGTCAACACGCGCTCGCTGTTGACGCTGACCTCCTGCACCTCACCCGTCTTGAGGGACTCGGCGGCCTGGCGGAGCTGACCAAGCAGGTTGGCGTACTCCACCCAGGCCCCGGTCAGCTCCAGCTCGCCTGCCTCCTCCTTCTGATGGGTCTCCACGGAGATGCCGTCGAAACCCATCACACTGCAGGCCAGGGCCCCGTCTACCTGGTTGACCACCGACTCGAGGTGCGTGCGGAAGGACATGGTCGTTGGCTTGTAGGAGGCTCGGGGAAGCGGGTCAAGGTCCAGCCTTCACACAGCCGACGGTCCCATCCTGACCGGAGATCCCACAGGCCCCGTTGAGGACGAACCCCTCCGGGCACGAAGTGGGGGGTGTGTCGGTGCTTTTGTACACGAAAACGGGGAAGGTGAACTCGTTGCTCTCCACCGTCTGACCGCTGCTCAGATAGCCCCGGCCTTTGATGGTGGCGAGCACAGTCACCGGTTCGGTCCCGATGGCACCCGCATTTGCCGCGTCCACCAGGACCTTGAACCCCTTCGGGCCGAAGGCATGCATGAAGAGGTAGCTCGCATCGGGCGTGGTGTCCGCACGGTAGACGGCGTAGAGGGGGACGCGATCCACCTCGTCCGCAGGCATCTTGATGCCCGCCTGCGACACCGAATACGAGTAGATCAGCTCAGTCAGCGTGACGTCCAACCCCTGCGACGAGGCGTTGTTCGTGCTGCTGGTATTGGTCTCGACACTCGGGGCCATCAAGTAGTTCTGCCCGCCGGCGAGGTCGAGGCTCCCACTGGTAATGAACTTATCGGAGGCGGCCGTGCACCCCTCCTCGATCTTCAGCGCCCGGACGTTGAGGAACCGCAAGGCCGCATCTCCCTGGTTGGCCACACAACCCAGCGGCATGACCATCAGGGCCCCAATCACCATCAATCGCTTCATGAACATCAACTCCTTCGATGGCTCGACAAGTACCGGCTACAGGGACTGAGCAATCGTCTGCCGGTTGAGGATGCGCGGCGTGATGAAGATGAGCAACTCCTGGCGCTCATCACGCTCGCGGTGGTTCTTGAACAGCAGGCCCAGCACCGGAATCTTGGACAGGAAGGGCACCGAGTTGCTCTGGGTGCTGCCGCGGCGGACGTAGATGCCACCGATGACCGTGGTGTCGCCATCCTTCACCAGCACCTGGGTGTTGGCCTCCTTACGCTGGATGGCGGGCTGGCCGTTGGCACCGGTATTGGCCGGATCCGGCTGGTTGTTCTGAGCGTTGATGGTCATCAGGATGCTGCCATCCTGGGTGATGTGGGGCGTCACCTCGAGCGACAGACGCGCTTCGACGAAGGTGGTGTTGGCACCGGACGCGGACACCTGGCTGAACGGGATGGACACACCCTGGCTGATGCGGGCGGTGTTGTTGTCCAGCGTGGTCACCTTGGGTGCGGAGATGGTCTTCACGACACCCTCGGTCTCCGCCGCCGACAGCCGCAGGTTGAGGGTCAGCGCTCCACCGGCCGAGCCGAAGGTGAAGCCCAGCGCGCCACCGGAGCCGATGCCCGCGCCCACCGGCAGGTTGACGGCGAAGGCGGGATTGGTCTCGACGCCGTTCGCGGTACCTTCCACACCACCCGCCACGTTGATGGAGTTGGGGAAGATGAGACCCGTGGGGTTGCCCGTGGTCGGCGAGGCAGAGGCCCGACCACCCCACTGAACACCCAGTTCGCGGCTGAACGACGTGTTGGCCTCCACGATGCGGCTCTCGATGAGCACCTGGGGCGTCTGCGTGTCCAGGTTGCGCACCAGGGCCCGCGCCTTCTCGATGTTGGCGCGCACGTCCTTGACGATGAGCACGTTGGTGCGCGTGTCCACCGTCACCGTGCCGCGCTCGCTCAGCACGTCCTTCACGCGAGTGGCCATGTCGCTGGCGACCGCGTAGTTGACCGGCACGAGGTTCACCAGCAGCTCCTCCTGCGCGACGAGCGACTTCTTGCGCTCCTGGCGCAGCTTGGCCTCCTCCTCCAGCGTCTTCAGCGGGGCCACGCGGACGATGTTGCCGATCTCCTCCTTGCCCAGCGACTTGGTGCGCAGAATGAGGTCCAACGCCTGATCCCAGGGCACGTTGCGCAGGCGGATGGTCACCTTGCCGCTGACGTCATCGGCGACCACGATGTTCTTCTTCGAAATCTCCGCGATGACGCGCAGCAGGTTCTGGATGTCGATGTCCTTGAACTCGAAGGACACCTTCTTGCCGCGGTAGCGGGCCTGCTGCGGCGCGCCCTCGGAGGCGTAGGTGGGAGCCTCGGCGGTGAAACCGGCGGTGCGCTGGGTGACGGCCACCTCCTCCGTCTTCACGCCCTTGACGCTCAGCCGCCAGGACAGGCCACCGGCCACCTGGCTCACGTTCTCCTCGATGGCGCCGTCGGCGGCCACCACCACGCGCACCCGGTTGCCCTCGCCGGGCACCGAGAAGGCGCTGATCATCTTCACCGGCGTCTCCAGCGCGCTGGTGTCCAGGCTGCGCTCCAGCCGCCGCGGCAGCTTCGCGTTCTCCAGCGACAGCACCGCGCTGCGAGGATCCGGCCGCTCCACCTTCCACACCACCGCGCCCGACAGCTTCAGGTTCACCCGGCCACCGGAGTCGCTCTCGTCGAAGGTCAGATCCTTGACCTCCACCGGCGCAGGCTGGGCGTCCACGGGCTTGGCGCGCAGGGGCTCGTTCTCGGCCACCACCTTCTCGGGCGTGTCGGCGGACGCGGCGGGCTTGCGCGCCACCTTGCCACCCAGCACGACCTCCAGACCACGGCCCTTGCGCTCCACCCGGTACGCCGGCATCTCGTCGCGCACGTCGAGCACCAGACGCACCTTGTCCGAGTGCGCGCCCACGCGCACATCCTTCAGGGGGCCCGAGTGCACGCGAGGCGCACGGGCGGACACCCCCACGCCGTACACGTCCACGGCGAGCCGCGGAGGATCCGCCAGCTCCAGCACCTCGTAGCGGGAAACCTCGCCATCCGTGCGGATGCTCAGCGTGTCACGAGCGAAGGACAGCCCGGTGATGCGGCGGGCCGGGTGCGCCACGTCGCGCTCGTCGGCCTCGGCCGCCACCACGTTCTCGGGCAGCGCGGCGGCGGGCTTCTTCTCGCGCGGCTCGACCGCGGCCGGCTGCGGGGCGGGAGCCACCGCCGGAGTGGGCTCGGCCTTGGCCACGAGCGGCGCGGCCTGCGCGGGCTTCACCTCGGCCGCGGGCTTCGCCTCGGGCACGGGTTCCACCTTCGCCTCGGCGGGCTTCGCCTCGGCCACCGGCGAGGCAGCCGCCGCGCCATCCACGGAGATGATGACCCGGTCACCCTCCGCGCGCACGTCGTACTGCGCGGCCTGGTGCAGCGCCACCAGGACCCGGCCGACGCTGGCGCGCTCGTCCGAGAACTGGGAGGCCACCACTCCAGCCACCGGGCCCTGCCCGGTGTGGTGACCCTTGATACCCGTGGCGTCCGCCGACGAGAGATCCACCACCAACCGCTCCGGACCACTCAACCGGAAGACGGTGAAGGTGGGAGCCCGCGTGCCTGTCACCACCACCTGGGCGCCCGCTCCCGTCTGCACGACCTTCAGGTCCCGCAGCGTATTGAGCTCAGCGGCTTGAGCGCCGACACCCACGATGGCGACCACACACGCGGCCACCACGCTCATCAACTTGTCCCTCGTCACAGCGCTCACCTCGAGCATGCTTCCCCTCAACAAGTTGCAATGGGCCACGGACGCCAGCACTGCTGGCGCCCAGGTCACCGGGGGCCTACGGCTCCCAGTTCTTGCCCGTCATCAAGTCGTAGGCGGGGTCCACCCGGCCGCCGTCCTGCTTCAGTTCCAGCTTCACCGGGTTGTAGACGACCCGCTCCGGCGTGGTGATGGTCTCGGTGATGATGATCTCTTCACGGAGGATCTGCGTCACCTTGCCACCCTGGCGACCCATCCGGGTGTTGCGACGCACGATGTGGCCACGGCCCATCGGGTCCTCCACCATGGCCAGCGGGTTGGCGTCACCCGTGACCACCGCCACCAGCTTGAGCTGGTCGATGTCCCACTGACACAGCGGCTCGCTGCAGGCCGTCACCTGCTGGCCGGGCTGCGGCGTCTCGCGGACCATGTCCTCGATGGGACTGCGGAACGGATCCCGCTTGCCCACCGGGTTGTAGTTGTAGACGTAGGTGGGCGCGGCCACGGCGGTTTCCGCGGGCTTCTCTTTGGGGGTCTCCTGGGCGCGCTTGGGCACGACCGGAGGCGGCGGCGGCGGTTCCTCACCGCAACCCACGAGCGCGAGGGCCAGTGCCCCCGAGATGAACATGGAGTGGAACGTCTTCATCCTCTGGTCCCCTTGTCGCCCCAATTCATGGACCGATCAAGTTTCTGCTACTACTTCTTGGTTTCAGCCGGCTTCGTGTTGACGAAGCGGAACGTGGTGGCGAGGAACGAGCTGTTGAGCATCACCTTCTCGTTCTTCACCTTGGCGCCATCGAGCTTGATGTTGTTGACGTTCACGATGCGCCGCATGTTCGACACCTCGGCGAGGAACATGGCGATCTCGTGGTAGTTGCCGCTCACCACCATCTTGATGGGGATGCGCGCGAAGAAGTCACCGCCGCCCACCGTCTCCGGGCCCGGCTCCACGCGGGAGATCTCCAGCCCCGACTTCTTGCCGATGTCGTTGAGCTGCGCGAGCAGCTCCTCGACGTCCTTGTTCTCCGGCAGCTCGGTGAGGGCCTCGGCGAGCTTCTGCTCCAGCACGTCCATCTCGCGCCGACGCTCGTTGAGGTTCTGGGCGATCTCGCTCTTCTCCGCCAGGTCCAGGTCCAGCCGGCGCTGCTCGGCGACCTGACGCTCCATCTCCTCTTCCAGCGGCTGGATGAGGAAGAAGAAGTTGGCGGCGGTCATCAACACCACCAGGGCCGCCAGACCGCCGAACTTCACCGCGGGAGGCGCCTTCACGATCCTATCGAGGTACTTGTCCATCGTGCCGGTTCCTCTCAGATGGAGTAGTTGGCGGTGAGGGTGATTTCGAAGTCGACCGTGGACACGTCACTCGCCGCCTTGGCCGCCTGCTGCTGGGTGCTCTTGAGGTCCACGTTGGTGAAGAAGGCCTTGATGTCACCCACCGGGAACTCCTCGACAGCGGCCTCGGCCGCCACCAGCTCCACCCGGGACGTCTTGGCGTCGCGGCGCTGCTCCACCAGGCGGCCAATGCCCTTGGGCGTCCACACGATGCCGTTGAGGTTGCGCATCAGCTCGGCCACATCGTCGTGGCTGACGGCCGAACCGGTCAGCTTCACGCTGCCGCGCTCCTCGTTGAAGGCCTTGAGCCAGGCCTTCTTCGGCAGCGAGGTGGCCAGGGCGTCCAGCATGCGGACGGGACCGGAGCGGCCCTTGCGCAGTCCGTCCAGCACCGCCAGCTTCTTGTCCACCTCGGCCTTGCGGATGTTGATGTTGTTCACTTCGCCGATGGTCTTCTCCAGGTCGGCGATGCGGCGGCGGGTGGTGTCCAGGGCAGCGGCCTGCCGCTGCACCACCCCATCCCGGTCCGAGTACCAGAAGAAGTTGCCCACGCCAGCGCCCACGAGCACGAACGCGAAGAAGGCCAGGATCTGCCGGCCCATCTCCCGCTGCACCTTCTTGCGGACTGGCAACAGGTTGATGCGGATCATCATGTGAGTCGGTCCTTCGAAAACGGGGTGGGAGATCAGCCGAGCTTGTCACCCGGGCGGCGCAACGCCAGACCCACGGCCACCGCGGCCATCGGCGCCACCTCCATGATGAAGGCGGGGTCGAACTTGCGGTTGTCCACGTCGATCTTCCGGAAGGGGTTGAGGATCTCCACCGGCACGCCCACGCGAGTCTCGATGGTCTTGAACAGCGCCGGAATCTTGGCGGTTCCACCCGAGAGGTAGACCTTGGTGAAGTTGGCGTCCACCGCGGTGCCCGCGTAGAAGTCCAGCGAGCGCTGGATTTCTCCGGCCACCTGCTCGGCCACGCTCAGCAGCACCCGCTCCACTTCCTGGGGAACGACGGCGTCCGAGTCGCCGCGCGTGCCGCCAATCTTCAACGCCTCCGCCTCCTCGTAGGAGACGTTGAGCTGCTTCTGGATCTCCTCGGTGAACTGGTTGCCACCGATGGTCACGTCACGGGTGAACACCGTGATGCCGTTGGAGATGATGTTGATGTTCACCACCGAGGCGCCCGCGTTGATGAGCACCACCGTCTCCTTGTCGGGGACGTCGTAGTTGGAGGCGAACATGTTCTGGACGGCGAAGGCATCCACGTCCACCACCACCGGCTGCAGCCCCGACTCGGAGACCACGGTGGTGTAGTCGTTGATCATGTCCTTCTTGGCCGCCACCAGGAGCACGTCCATCTGGCCGGTGGCGTCATTGCCCCCCGCGTCCAGGATCTGCGTGTCGATGTTCACGTCCTTGACGTCGAAGGGGATGTACTGCTCCGCCTCCCACTGGATGCTCTCCTCGAGCTCCTCCTGGCTCATGCGGGGCATCTGGATCTTCTTGATGATGACCGAGTGGCCGGAGACGCCGATGGCGACCTCCTTGTTCTTCACCTTCAGCTCGGACATGAGCTCCTGCAGCGCCTGGACGATGGCGGTGGAGTTCATCAGCGCGCCATCGACAATGGCCTCGGGAGGCAGCGGCTTCATGCCGAAGCTCTGCAGCGCGTAGCTCACCTGGCCGCGCTTGCGCTGCTCCTTGAGCATGATCATCTTCACCGAGGTCGATCCGATATCGAGACCGAGAGCCAGCTTTCCCTTCGCCATACAGTCGTTGCTCCGTGGAGGGGCCGCCAGCGTAGCACCGGCTCGCGAGCCCTCCTAAAAAGTGCCCCGCGTCTGCCCGCGAAGCAGGCGGCCAATCTGTCCCCCGGATTCCCACGGCGGTGCACCCACGCCGCTCTGTGAAGGCCGATTTTCCGGCCTCGGACGCATTCCGTCAAATCGCCCCACCCCGGGCTCCGTCCCCTGGTGGACGGGCAGTCAGCCCCGCTCCCCCTCGGCGTCCGCGTCGATTCCGTACTCCTTGATTTTGTACAGCAGCGCCCGATGGCTGATCTCCAGCACCTCGGCGGCCCGGGTGCGGTTGCCGCGGGTCCTGCGCAGGGCGGCGCGGATGTAGGACTCCTCCAGGTCCCGGATGGCCTGTTTGAGAGACAGGTTGGCCTCGGGAGTGGGGCTCGTGGGGGCGGGGGTGGGTGCGATGGCGGGGGGAGGCGCGGACCAGAGCCGCTCTGGCAGGTTCTGCGGGAGGATCAGCTCTCCCTCGGCCAGCAGGACCGCGCGCTCCATCGCGTTCTCCAGCTCCCGCACGTTTCCGGGCCACGTGTAGGAGGCCAGCAGCGCCTCGGCCTCGGGGCTGAAGCCGCGCACGGGCGGCTCGCGGTTGAGCTCACGGTTGAAGCGCGCGAGGAAGGCCCTGGCCAGCAACAGGATGTCCCCGGAGCGCTCGCGCAGCGGGGGGACCCGCACGTTCACCACGTTGAGCCGGTAGTAGAGGTCCTCCCGGAACTCCCCCCGCTCCACCAGCCGGCCCAGGTCGCGCAGCGTGGCGGCGAGGACGCGCACGTCCACCTTCTCCGCGCGGTTCTCCCCCACGGGGCGGATCTCCCCCTCCTGGAGCACGCGCAGCAGCTTCACCTGGGCGGGCGCGGGCAGCTCCCCCACCTCGTCGAGGAAGAGCGTGCCGCCGTCCGCCTCGCTGAAGAGGCCTCGCCGGGCGGTGCGCGCGTCGGTGAAGGCCCCCTTGGCATGGCCGAAGAGTTCGCTCTCGATGAGGCCCGCGGGGATGGCGCCACAGTTGACGGCGACGAAAGGCATGGCGGCTCTGGGCGAGCGCGCGTGCAGGGCCCGCGCGACGAGCTCCTTGCCCGTCCCGCTCTCCCCCGTGATGAGGACGGTGGTGCCCACCGGGGCGAGCCGCTCCACCTGCCGCATCACCACGCGCATGGGCTCGCTCTCACCGAGGATGCCTTCCCCAGGCGTGGCCCCGCCGGCCCCCTGCAGGCGCCGGTTCTCCCGCAGCAGCCGCTCGCGCTCCTCCGCCTTGCGCAGGACGAAGACGATCTCCTCGGGCTTGAAGGGCTTGCGGACGTAGTCGTATGCGCCAGCCCCCACCGCCTCGAGCGCCTGCTCCTGGGAGCCGTACGCACTCATCACCACCACCGTCAGGCCGGGGTGCTCGGCGAGTGCCTGGCGCAGCAGGGACAGGCCATCGAGCCGGGGCATGCGCACGTCGCACAGGAGCACGTCGTAGCCGCGAGCGGACAGCTCCCGCAGCGCCTCCTCGCCATCGGCCACGGCCCGGACCTCGTAGCCCAGTCCTGACAGCACCAGGGTGAGCACGTGGCGGACGGAGGGCTCGTCGTCGGCGACGAGGATGCTACGGAAGAGGGCCATGGTAACCCCCCAAGAAGTAGCCCACTCCGGGGTGTACGGCCAGATTCCACCTCAGACGCCCGGCAGGAGCACGGAGAAGCGAGCGCCCCCCCCCGGCCTGTTCTCCGCCGTCAGCTTCCCGCCCATCCCCTCCGCCAAGTGCAGCGACACGGCCAGCCCCAGCCCCGTGCCCTGACCGGGCTCCTTGGTGGTGAAGAAGGGCTCGAAGAGGCGCGGCATCACCTCCGCCGCGATGCCCGGCCCCGAGTCCTCCACCACCAGCAGCACGTCACTCCCCTCACCCCGCGTGGAGAGCCTGACGACACCCCTGCCATCCATGGCCTGGACCGCGTTGAGCAACAGGTTGATGACGATCTGTGACAGCGGGCCGGAGTCCGCCTTCGCGAGCAGTCCGGGCGCGAGCGCCAAGTCCATCCGGACGTGCGAGAAGTCCCTTCCGGCCTTCACCAGTTGCACGCAGGTCTCCACCACGTGCCTCACGTCCACCGGCCCCAGCTGCTTGCCTCCCGGACGGCCGATCTCCAGCAGGCCCCGCACGATGCCGTCGATGCGCTGCACCTCGTGGTCGATGCGCGCCAGGTACTCCTGGACCTCGGGGTCCTTCGTGCGGGCACCCGCCAGCGAGAGGTAGCCGAGGATGCCCGCCAGCGGATTGCCCACTTCATGGGCGACGCCCGCGGCGAGCCGTCCCACGGTGGCCAGCCGCTCCGCGGAGACGAGCTCGGTCTGGGCCTGGGCCAGACGGGCCTGCTCTTGCTGAAGCGCCAGCGTCATACGAGAGAGCGCCCGTTGGATGCGCGAGAGCAGCGGCCCCGGGCTCTCCGGCAACGACACGTCCAGCTCCAACCGGCCGAGTTGCTCCACCACGTCCTCGGTGCGCCGCAGGGGCCGGCCCACCATGAAGTCCAGCACCGCATACGACACGAGGGTGAGCAACATCAGATCCAGCGCCAGGAGGAAGGGCAGCGAGCCGATCGTCCGCGCCAGCACGGTGGGCTCCAGGGAGCCGTGCGCCGTGCACTGGCGCACCACGTCCATCAGCGCCAGCAGGGGCCTCTGAAGGGTGAGCCAGGTCAGGCCCGTGCCCACCGCGCTGAACAGGAAGGCGACGCTGGCGATCCGCCACTTCATCAGCGTCCGCCCCTCTTCACCGCACTCCCGACAACAGCAGATCCAACGGTACCGGCAACACCTCGCGCAGCCATGGACCGAGCAGCATCATCTCGAGCGCCGCGAGCGACAGCCAGGGGCCAAAGGGGATGTTGGTGGGGCCCGGCACCCAGTCGTCCTCCTCTTCGTGGCCGTCCTCCTCCCCTTCCGCACGCTCCGCGCCCGCCTGCTCTGGCGCCGCTCCGGGCTCGCCCACCGGAGGCGGCTCCGGAGCGGCCGTGGCGGCGGGTGGTGGCTCGCCAGGCACCTCGGGCTCTGGCGCCGGTCCCGCCCGCCCGTGGATCAGCAACATCAAACCCCCCACCACCGCCCCCTGCAATGAGGAGAGGAAGATGATGCCGAGCAGCGCCTTCCACGTGAGGAAGGCGCCGAGGAGCGCGAGCAGATCCTTGTCCCCCGCGCCCAGTGCCTCCTTCTTGAAGATCTTCTCCCCCACCCACTCCATCCCCCAGAAGATGAGGAAGCCAGCCACCGCGCCGATGACGGAATCACGCAGCCGCTCCAGTCCGATCGGCGCGGACAGCACCACGCCCGCAGCGATGCCCGGCCACGTCAGCTCGTGCGGGAGGATCCAATGCTCCAGGTCGATGAAGGAGAGGGGCACCAGCAGCAGCACCAGCACCAGGGCGGACACGAGCTCGGGGCTCCAACCAAACCGGCGCTGGCAGGCGAAGAAGAGCACGCCGGTGAGCAGCTCGATGAGCGGGTAGCGCCAGGAGATGGGCTGGCCGCACGAGCTGCAACGCCCGCGCAGGGCGAGCCAGGAGAAGACCGGAATGTTCTCGTACCAAGCGAGTTGATGCCCGCACCTGGGGCAACGCGACCGGGGATGCACGATGCTCTCGCCCGCGGGCAGGCGAGCGATCACGACATTCAAGAAACTACCGAAGATCAGGCCCATGACGAAAACCAGCGCCACGGCCACACCTTCCACTGCCTGAAGAGTCACTTTCTCCGTCCCTTCTTCCTCGAGACGCTCCGCGCCGCGCAGCATAAGGCGCGGGCGAAACCCGCGGGCAGACGATTCCTGTCACCCCAGTGACAAAAATTGGCACCCGTTCTTCGTCACCGCGGCCCGTGATCCTGCGCAAGTCCTTGGATCCTGGTAGCGGGTCG
This sequence comes from Vitiosangium sp. GDMCC 1.1324, assembly GCF_003044305.1. Taxonomy (GTDB): domain Bacteria; phylum Myxococcota; class Myxococcia; order Myxococcales; family Myxococcaceae; genus Archangium. The sequence continues at coordinate 220,145 of NZ_PZOX01000017.1, forward strand.
TGCTTTTGGGCCGTGGCACCGTTCGTGCTATTCCTCACAATGGCTTCGGCCGCAACCCATCGAAGGGAACCCCATGACCCGTCTGTTCGCCCGGAAGAACCGTGGCTTCACGCTCATCGAGCTCATGATCGTGGTGGCCATCATCGGCATCCTCGCCGCGATCGCCATCCCGAACTTCATCAAGTTCCAGGCTCGCTCCAAGCAGGGTGAGGCCAAGGCCAACCTGAAGGCCTGGTTCACCACGCAGCGCGCCTTCCTCCAGGAGAAGGACCGCTACGAGGAGGACATCAAGATCATCGGTTACGCCCCCGAGCGCGGCAACCGCTATGCCTACTACTTCGGCACCGACACGACCACCTGCGAGACCCGTGGCGCCGGTGCCATCCCCGCCATCGCTGCCGCCTTCTGCATCACGGTGGACCAGGGCAAGTTCGGCACGGGCACCCCCGCGTCGCCGGGCACCGCCGGCCTGGGCACCATCACCCACGTGGGCACGGGTGCCGCGCCGAAGAAGCCGGGCATCTCCGGCACCTGCCCGGGCTGCAACATCGACGCGGTCGCGGCTGGCAACGTCGACAACGACCCGGTGGGCAACGACACCTGGTACATCTCGACCGGTGACGCCACGGTCGTCCACAAGTGCGGCAACGCCTCCGAGACGACCGCGGTCGCCGGTACGCCGTGGCTGAGCTACAACGACGTCGACTGCGACACCTGATGATGTCTGGCCGCTGAGTGGGCCCTCGGGCTGCCAGCGGCCAGGTTCAGTTCAAAGGACACCCGGACATAATCCGGGTGTCCTTTCTGTTTATAGGCCGCCCCATGATGTCGCGAACCTCCCTGCCCGCTCTCGTGGCTGGCTTCTTCAGTCTGCTCGCTCTCGTCCTGCTCGCGGCACCTCCTCGTAAACTGCCCCGTGGCCCCCACCAGGAGCCCCTCATGCCCCGGCAGGAGGTGCTGCGCCTGGCGGGCCGCGGCTACATCGAGGTGATCGCGGACTACTTCTGGCTCCAGCTCGTCCAGGCCACCGGCCGGGCCGTTGGTGCCGAGGAGTACCGGGACATCTATCCCTACGCGGACCTCACCACCGACCTGGATCCCAGGTTCGGCTTCGTCTACCCCTTCGCCGCCGGGGCTCTGCCCACCAATGTCGGGCGCGAGACCTGGGTCAATACCGAGGAGTCCACCCGGCTGCTGCGCAAGGGCTTGAAGCAGTTCCCCAACGATCTCAAGATGAACGTCCTGCTCGCCTACAACCTGAGCGCCTTCCACAAGCAGTACCGGGAGGCCGCCGAGGTGCTGGAGCAGGCCTCGAGACTGCCCGGCGCTCCTTCCTATCTGCCCGCGCTGGCGACCCGCCTCTACGCGCAGTCGGGAAGCGTGGACGCGGGACTGGCGCTGGCGCGCTCTCTGGCTGATTCCGCGGAGGACCCGGAGACGCGGGAGATCTTCACCCAGCGCGTGCGCGACCTGGAGATGGAGGGTGAGTTGCGACGCGTGGACAGCGCCATCGCGGACTTCCGGGGTGCGTTCGGCGTGGCTCCGCCGGATATCGACACGCTGCTGTGGCTGGGCTTCCTGAAGGAGCCTCCGCACGATCCCAAGGGCGGCGGCTTCTTCATCGGTTACGACGAGCGCGCCTACTCGGAGACGCAGCAGCGGCGCCTCGAAATCTATACCCCCGACAACCGTGGCTATCAGTGGTCCACAGACGTGGAGAAGTAACGCCCATGGACTCTCCCGCCCCTATCGAGATCCGAAACCTCTCCAAGACGTACCGGCTGGGCTTCCTCATGAACCGGCAGGTGCGCGCGCTCCAATCCTTGGACCTCACCTTGATGCCCGGCCAGGTCTATGGACTGCTCGGGCCCAACGGCGCCGGCAAGTCCACCACCATCAAGATCCTCTTGAATCTGGTGCAGCCCTCCAGTGGCGAGGCGCGGCTCTTTGGCCTGCCACCGACCGAGCGCGAGGCGCGCCGCCGCGTGGGCTACGTGCCGGAGAATCCAGCGCCCTACGAGTACCTCACCGGCCGCGAGTTCGTCACGCTGTCGGGGCGGCTGGCGGGCATGAGCGGCAAGGAGCTGGACGACCGCGTCTCCGAGGTCCTGGGCATGGTGCAGATGACCCGCGCCGCCAACCTGCAGATCCGCCGCTACAGCAAGGGAATGGTGCAGCGCGTGGCGCTGGCGCAGGCCCTGGTGTCCAAGCCCGCGCTGCTCATCCTGGACGAGCCCACCTCGGGATTGGATCCCGTGGGCCGCCGGCAGATCCGCGACCTCATCCTCGAGGAGCGTCACCGCGGCACCACGGTGCTCTTCTGCACGCACATCATCCCGGATGTGGAGGCGCTCTGTGACCGGGTGGCCGTGCTGGTGGGCGGCCGGCGCGTACGCGAGGGCAGCGTGGCCGAGCTGGTGAGCTCGCAGGCGACGCACATGGAGATGACGGTGGAGGGGTTGCCGCTGGAGCGCATCCAGGCCCTGGGAATCGAGCTGGAGCAGACTCGGACCCTGGAGAATCGCGTGCTGCTGCGCTCGCGCGACGCGGATGCGCAACGGCTGCTCAAGTTGGTGTTGGAGCAAGGTGGACGGGTCACCCAGCTCCAGCCCGCCCGCTTCTCATTGGAAGAACTGTTCCTGCGCGCGCTCGAGGAGGCGCGGCAGGGTCCCGTCGGAGGAGAGATTTCGTGATGGGTCCGTTCGTCGCCCTGGCGCTCAATGGCTTCCGGGAGGCCCGGCGCAACCGGGTCACCCTGCTGGTGGCCATCTTCGCGCTGACCATGCTCCTGTCCACCTCGCTCGTGATGGAGGTCACCATCGGCACGTTCGACCGCGTCCTCACCGACATGGGGCTGGGGGCCATGAGCCTGATGCTGGTGCTGCTCACCATCTTCCTCTCCAGCGGGCTCATCTCGCGGGAGATCGAACGGCGCACCATCTTCCTCATGGTGTCCAAGCCCATCTCACGTGGCGCGTTCCTGGTGGGGCGCCTGCTGGGCAACATGCTCACCGTGACGGTGCTGCAGCTGGCCATGGCCGCGCTCTTCTTCCTGCTGATGCGCTTCTACGGCACCCCCATCAGCCCGGCGCACCTGGCGGCGGTGGGCATGCTGTGGTTCGAGCTGTGGGTGCTCAGCGGCGTGGGCTTCCTGATGTCCAGCTTCTCCAGCCAGATGGTGTCGGCCTTCGTCACCGTCAGCATCTACGTCGCCGGAAACCTGGCGTCGGACATCTACTCGCTGGCCGGCAAGTCCCAGAGCGCGGCGGTGCAGTCGCTGGGCAAGGCCGTGTACTACCTGCTGCCGGACCTGTCGCGCTTCAACTTCCGGCCGCACGCGACGTACTACGCCGCCATCTCCTCCTCCGAGCTGCTGTCGGCCGCCGGCTACGGCATCGCCTACACCGGTGTGCTGGTGGCGCTGGCCATCCTCCTCTTCAACCGGCGCGACTTCCGCTGAGACGCCCGGGACGGGACGGCGGGGCTCAGGCCTCGTCGTCCCGGTCCGACAGCCCGTGCTTGGCCAGGCGGTAGCGGAAGGACCGGAACGTCAGGCCGAGCAGATCCGCCGCCCGCGTCTTCACGCCACCCGCCTGAGACAGGGCGGCCAGCAAGTAGCGCCTCTCGGCATCATCCAGGTAGTGCTCCAACGAAAAACCTGAGCCCAACGAGGGCTCTTCCGTGGGAGCAGCCGCGGACGGCGCCGGCTCGCCCCGCAGGGTGGGAGGAAGCGAGGCCAGTGTCAGCACGTCTCCGTCCGCCAGCGTGGCCGCGCGCTCGACGATGTTCTCCAGCTGGCGCACGTTGCCGGGAAAGGCGTAGGCGGACAGCACCGCCAGCGCCTCCGGTGAGAAGCGCAACCCCAGCCGCCCCAGCTCCTGGCGCTGCCGCTCGAGGAAGTGCTCGGCCAGCAGCGGAATGTCGCCCGCCCGCTCGCGCAGCGGCGGCAGCTCCAGGGTGATGACGTTGAGGCGGTAGAAGAGATCCTCCCGGAAGCGCCCCGCCTTCACCTCGGCCTCCAGGCGCCGGTTGGTGGCCGCCACCACGCGTGCATGGAAGGGAATCTCCGCCGCGCTGCCCACCGGCTTCACCTTCCGCTCCTGCAGCACACGCAACAGCTTCACCTGCGTGGCCAGGGGCACCTCGCCAATCTCGTCGAGGAACACCGTCCCCTCCCCCGCGTGCACGAGCAGGCCCGGCCGCTCCTGCGTGGCTCCGGTGAAGGCGCCCTTCACATGGCCGAAGAGCTCGCTCTCCAGCACGCCCTCGTTGAGGGCCGCGCAGTTGACGGGCAGGAAGGGCAGGCCAGCACGCTGGCTCTTGAGGTGGATGGCCTTGGCGATGAGCTCCTTGCCCGTACCGCTCTCCCCGTGGATGAGGACGGTGGAGCGCGTGGGCGCCACCTTCTCCACCAGGCTCCACACCGCACGCATCCGCTCGCTACGCCCTACCCCCATCACCCCCGCGCCAGGCACCAGGTGCTCGCGCAGCGAAACGTTCTCTCGGCGCAGCGAGCGCTTCTCCAGCGCCTTCTGCACCAACAGCTTCAGCTCCTCGTTGTCGAAGGGCTTGCCGATGTAGTCGTACGCCCCCTCGCGCATGGCTTCCACCGCCGAGGCCGCCGTGCCAAAGGCGGTGATGACGATGACCTCGGGCGGCTCGGGCAGCGCCCGCACGGCACGCAGCACGTCCATGCCGCTCTGCGAGGTGCCCAGCTTCATGTCGGTGACGATCAAGTCCACCTGCGCCGAGCCCAGCACCTCCCTGGCCGCCCGCACACCATCCACGCACGTCACCTGGTAGCCCGCCCGCGTGAGCAGCACCTCCAGGAATTCGCGCATCGACAGCTCATCGTCCACCACCAGGATGTGCACGGCCACGCTCTCCCTTTCCCCTCAACCCTGCACTGGCAGCTGGATGAGGAACTCGGTGCCCTCCTCAAGCGAGGAGGACACCCGGATGTTGCCACCATGTGCACGCACGATGGAGTACGCCGTGGACAGCCCCAGCCCGGTGCCACCATCCCGGGTGCTGAAGAAGGGCGCGAAGATACGCGACAGGTCCGCCTCGGGAATGCTGCCCGCGGAGTCCCAGACGCGCAGCCCGGCTGTCTCCCCATCTCCATCCAGCGTCACGCGCACCCGGCCTCCCGGGCCGGCCGCCTGAAAGGCATTGCGCAGGATGTTGATGAGCACCTGCCGGAGCTGATCCGCGTCCACCGGCACACGCAAGGGAGCCAGGGCCATCTCCACCTCCACCTTCTGGGCGATGGGATCCACCCGCAGCATGTCCACCGTCTCCGCCACCAGCACCTCCAGCGCCAACTCCCGCTTCACGGGAGGAGGCGGGCGGGCGAAGCGCAGGAAGTCCTCCACCAACTTGGAGAGCCGATCCGACTCGCGCAGGAGAATCCCCACCAGCTTGGCCGAGCTCGGGTCCGCGCCGGGTTCCTGCACGAGCAATTGCGCCGAGCCCCGCATGGCCGCCAGGGGATTGCGTATCTCATGGGCGAGCTGGGCGGCCAGCGTCCCCAGGGCGGCCAGCTTGTCCGCGCGCTTCAAATCCTCCTCGGCGCGACGCAGCTCGGTGAGGTCCTGGAAGACGATGAGCGTGCCACCGCCACCCCCTCCCTCCAGCCCCGTCACCGTCAGCCCGAGCGTGCGCATGCCGGCCGGAGTCTGCACCGACAGCTCCCGGCGGCGCAGGCGGACATCCGTTCCCAGCGCGCCCGGCAGCAACGTCTCCACGTGGGTCCCCGGTGGCACCCGCGCTTCCAGGTCGAGGATGGCGCTGGCGGCTCCGTTGACGAAGGTGACGCGCCCAACCTCGTCGCACGTGATGAGCCCCGAGGGCATGCAGGCCAGAATCTGCCGCTGCAGGTTGTCCAGCTTCTTGAGGTCCGCCTCGCGCTCGGACAGCCGCCCACCCGCCGCGGACAGCTGGCGCGTCAGGTAGCCCGCCAGCACGGCGATGAGGAACAGGGCCAGCAGGTTGCTGCCCAGCAGGAAGGCGAGGCGCTGCCGGCTGACATCGCCCACCGCCAGGGGTGGCTCCAACCACCGCAGCTTCACCGCCACCAGCAACGACGCATAGGCGAGCGCGCTGGCTCCGGCGGCGAGCAGCGCTCCCATGCCGTCCAGCAGGATGCTCGCGCCAATGACGGCCAGCAGGTACAGGAAGGTGAAGGGGCTGTCCCCCACGCCCGTGAGGAAGACGAGCACCGAGGCGATGAGCAGATCGCCCACCACCTGCACCACCGCCGCCACGCGATCCGCCCGGCCTCCGCGCAGCATGAGGCCATAGACGAGCGTGGAGAGGTAGATGAGCCCGATGACCGCGAAGGACAACGTGTCCACGCGGCTGGGCTCCTCCAGGGGCTGGAGGAGCAACCGGGCCGCGACCGCCACGAGCGACAGACTGACGGCCACCGTGCGGAACACGGTGAGCCAGACCAGCCGGGTGCGCAGCGCGTCGGGCTCCGGCGGAGCGGCGAGCACGAGGCTGCCGACGCTACTTGATGGCACCGGCGATGGAGAAGATGGGCAGGTACATCGCGATGAGGAAGCCACCGACCACGCCGCCCAGGAAGACCATCATCAGCGGTTCGATCATCGCCGTGAGGCCCGCGACCGCCGTGTCCACCTCGTCGTCGTAGAAGTCGGCGATCTTGTTGAGCATCGTGTCCATGGCGCCCGTGGCCTCGCCCACGCCGATCATCTGCACCACCATGGGCGGGAACACCTTCGTCTCCAGCAGCGGACCGGCGATGTTCTTGCCCTCGGCGATCTTCCCGCGCACGAAGTAGATGGCCTCTTCCACGGAGCGGTTACCGGCCGTCTTGGCGGTGACGTCCAGCGCGTCCAGGATGGGCACGCCCGAGGAGATCATCGTGCCGAGCGTGCGGGTGAAGCGCGCCACCGCCACCTTGCGGATGACGGGCCCGAAGATGGGCGCCATCAGGAACACCTTGTCCAGGAAACGCCGTCCCTGGGGATGACGGTACGTGTACGTGAAGCCCACCACGAGGACGATGATGATGCCGAGGGCGTGGAAGATGTACGCCTGGGCCCACGCGGACAGGTCCACCACGAACTGGGTGGGGGCGGGCAGCGCCTGGCCGAAGTCCGCGAACATCTTCGCGAACACCGGCGTCACCTTGAGGAGCAGCAGCGCCGTCACGCCGAAGGCCACCAGGAGCACGATGGCCGGGTAGGTCATGGCGCTCTTGACCTTGCGCTTGAGCTTCTCGTTCTTCTCGCGGTAGGCCGCGAGCCGGTTGAGGATGTTGTCGAGGATACCGCCCACCTCGCCCGCGGCGCACAGCTGGACGAAGAGCTCGTCGAACACCTTGGGGTGGTCCGCCAGCGCGTCGGCGAAGGTGGAGCCCTGCTCCACCTTGTTCTTGATGGCGAACACGACCTTGCGGAAGGCCGGGTTGTCCATCTGGCTGCCGAGGATGTCGAGGCACTGCACCAGCGGCAGGCCTGCGTCGATCATCGTGGCGAACTGACGGGTGAAGATGAGGATGTCCTTGCCCGTGACACCCGAACCAATGGCGATGTTGAGGTCGGAGTCGAGGAGACCCTTGCGGCGGACCTTGACCGGGTTGAGACCGAGCGACTTGAGACGGGCGTTGACGGCCTCGATGTCCGAGGCCTCCATCTCGCCCTTCTTGGTCTCGCCAGACTTGGTCTTGGCCTCCCAGAGGAACTGGGCCGTGTTCTTCGACTTTTGGGGTGTCGACTTCTGGGTTGCCGTTGCAGCCATACAGGCCTCCGAGGGGGACGAGAGTCTATCCCCGCGGTTGGAATTCGCGAATTAGCGTCCGCCCGGACCGGCCGGCCGAGCACCAGGCACGCCGCCAGGCCCACCGCCGCTGGCCAGGATGTTGCGCAGTTCGTCCGGGTCGCTCGAGCGCCCGAAGGCCTCTTCCTGGCTGATGATCCGGCGCAGCAGCAGCGCCGCCAGGGCCTGGTTGAAGGTCTGCATGCCGAACTTGGCCTGGCCCACCTGCATCGCCGAGTAGACCTGATGGACCTTGTCCTCGCGGATGAGGTTGCGGATGGCGGGGTTGGGAACCATGACCTCCAGGGCCAGCACGCGGCCCGGGGAGCCCGCCTTGGCGATGAGCGACTGGCTCATCACGCCCTCGAGCACGAACGACAGCTGGGCACGCACCTGCGGCTGCTGGTACGGGGGAAACACGTCCAGCACGCGGTTGATGGTCTGCACCGCGCTGTTGGTGTGCAGCGTGGCGTAGCAGGTGTGGCCCGTCTCGGCGATGACGAGCGCCGCTTCGATCGTCTCCAGGTCGCGCAACTCGCCCACCAGCACCACGTCCGGGTCCTGGCGGAGGATGTACTTGAGCGCCGTCTTGAAGTTGCGTGTGTCGGCCCCCACCTCGCGCTGGTTCACCAGGCAGTTCTTGTGCGGGTGCAGGTACTCGATGGGATCCTCGATCGTCATGATGTGCTCATGACGGTCGGTGTTGATCTTGTCGACCATCGAGGCCAGCGTCGTGGACTTGCCCGAGCCCGTGGGGCCCGTCACGAGGATGAGGCCGCGCGGCCTCTTCACCAGCTCGGCCACCACCGGGGGCAGACCGAGCTCCTGGAAGGTGAGGATCTTGAAGGGAATGGTGCGGAAGGCACCGGCCACCGCGCCGCGCTGCATGTAGATGTTGGCGCGGAAGCGGGACAGGCCCTTCACGCCGAAGGACAGGTCGAGCTCGTTCTCCTCCTCGAACTTGTGCTTCTGGGCGTCCGTGAGGATGGAGTAGCAGAGCTGCTTGGTCTCCACCGGGGAGAGCTGGGCCGTCTTGAGCGGCACCAGCTCGCCGTCCACGCGGAGCTGGGGCGGGGAGCCGGTGGTGATGTGGAGGTCGGAGGCGCCCTTCTCGACCATCGCCTTGAGCAGCTGGTGCAGATTCACGAAAACCGTCCTTCGGGTAGGGGGTGTTGGCGGGTGGTGGAGCGGGTCAGAAGGTGTCGGGCGCGGTATTGGCCACCACTTCATCCAGCGTGGTGACGCCGTCCATCATCTTCGCCAGGGCCGACATGCGCAGCGAGCTCATACCCAGGCGGATGGCCTCCTGCTTGAGCTCGGCGGCGGAGGCGCCGTTGATGACCAGCTCCTTCAGGCCGTCCCAGAAGGGCATGACCTCGTACACGGCCACGCGGCCGCGGTAGCCACGGTCGTTGCACTCGCGGCAGCCAACCTTCTCGTACATGGTGAAGGCACCGAGCTTCTCCGGAGGCACGCCCGCGTTGATGAGGGCCTGCTCGTCCACGGTCTCCGCCGGCTTCTTGCAGGCGGCGCACAGGCGGCGGCACAGACGCTGGGCCAGAATCAGGTTGAGCGAGGCCGTCACGAGGAAGGGCTCGATACCCATGTTGAGCAGACGGCTCACCGTGCCAGGGGCGTCGTTGGTGTGCAGAGTGGAGAGCACCAGGTGGCCCGTGAGCGCCGCCTTCACCGCGATTTCGCCCGTTTCGAAGTCACGGATCTCACCGATCATGATGATGTCGGGGTCCTGACGGAGGAAGGAGCGCAGCGCCGCGGCGAAGTTCAGGCCGATGTCTTCATGCATCTGCACCTGGTTGATGCCGGCGAAGTTGAACTCGACCGGGTCCTCGGCGGTGGCGACGTTGGTGTCGATCTGGTTGAGCATCGAGAGCGCCGAGTACAGCGTCGTCGTCTTGCCGGAGCCCGTGGGACCCGTCACCAGCACCATGCCGTAGGGACGCTCGATGGCCTCCTTGAACCAGGCCAGCGGCTGCGGATCGAAGCCCAGCTTCGTCATGTCCAGCTGGAGGTTGGACTTGTCCAGGAGGCGGAGCACCACCTTCTCGCCGAAGAGCGTGGGGCACACGCTGACGCGGAAGTCCATCTCCTTGCCACCGCCGAGCTTGATCTTGATACGGCCGTCCTGCGGCAGGCGGCGCTCGGAGATGTCCAGGTTCGCCATGATCTTCAGGCGGCTGGTGATGGCGTTCTTGAGCTTCATCGGCGGACGCATCACCTCGTAGAGGGAGCCGTCGATGCGGAAGCGGACGCGGAAGTCCTTCTCGTAGGGCTCGACGTGGATGTCCGAGGCGCGCTTCTTGATGGAGTCCTGGAGGATGAGGTTCACCAGCTTGACCACGGGCGCGTCGTCCGCGGCGCGGGCCATCTCCTCGACGTTGCCCTCCTCCTCCTCCTTGGCCACCTCGATGTCGTCGGCCATCTCCTCCACGAGGGCATTCATGTCCGGGCCCTTCTCGGCGTAGTAGCGCTCGATGGCCTCGCGGATGGAGATTTCAGAGGCGACCACCGGCTCCACGTTGTAGCCGGTGAGGAACTTCAGATCGTCCACCGCGTAGATGTTGGAGGGATCACACATCGCCACGATGAGCGAGGGTCCCGCGCGGTTGACGGGGATCACCAGGTGCTTCTCGGCCACTTCCTTCGGCACGAGCTTGATGATCTCCGCGTCGATGTCGAAGTCCTTCAGGTTGATGGCCGGGACGCCGTACTGCTTGGAGAGGAAGTCGGTGAGCTTGGACTCCTCGATGGCTCCCGTCTTGATGAGGGCAGTGCCGATGCGCGTACCCGTCTTCTGCTGTTCTTCCTGGGCCTTGCGCAGCTGCTGGACGGAAATGAGGTTCTCGCGAACCAGCAGTTCACCAAGTCGACCGGACATTCAAAAGCCTCGAGCGTTGGGATGACGAATGGTGCCCGCCGCGTGACGGCACGCGAGGACACCAAGAGATGCGCGAACAGACGAGCGCATAAGACTTCCGGATTAAAGGAAGGGACGCGCGGACCTGTCAAGGCGCCACCCGAGGCCCGCTCTCCTGGCAACCCGTTGAATCTATTCGGAAAAAGTTCAGTCGGATGCCCGGGCGATCACCGCTCGGGCAGCCTCGACGTCCCGCTTGATCTGCCCCACGAGCTCCGCCACCGAGCCGAAACGGCGCTCGGCACGCAGCCGCTCCAGGAACTGCACCCGCAGTTCCCGCCCGTACAGGTCCCCGCTGAAATCCAGCAGGTGCGCCTCGATCGTGACCTCGTTGACCCCGAAGGTGGGCTTGACACCGATATTGGCCACACCGGGCAGCCAGGGGGAGTCCGGAGTCCCGAGGAGGCGGACCCGGATGGCGTACACACCGGCAGCGGGCCTCAGCTCGTTCTGGGTGTCCACGTTGGCGGTGGGGAAGCCGATGCCCCGGCCGCGCCCATGGCCGGTGACGACGGTGCCGTCCAGATCGAAGGGCCGCCCCAGCAGCCGCTGCGCCGCGCTCACCCGGCCCTCGAGGATGTACTCGCGCACCTTGGAGGAGGAGGCCACCACCCCATCCACGGTGACGGCGGGAACCACGTACACCTGGGCCCCCCGGGCCGCGGCGGCCTCGCGCAGGGTGTCCACGTCGCCCGCACGGGCGGCCCCATAGGTGAAGTCGTGACCCACCACGAGGTGGCGCGCGCCCACCTCGTCCAACAGCGACGCCTCGAAGTCGTGCGGCGAGTGCCGGGCGTACTCGCGCGTGAAGGGCTGCACCACCGCCGCGTCCAGCCCACAGGCCTCGAAGAGCTCCAGCTTGCGCGGCAACAACGTGATCAACTTGGGCGCCAGGTCCGGCTGGAGCACCTTGCCCGGATGGGGCTGGAAGGTGAGCGCGACCGCGGACGCCCCATGGCGCCGGGCCTCGGCGAAGAGGGCCTGGTGGCCCAGGTGCACACCATCGAAGTTGCCCAGCGCGAGCGCACAACCCGCCAGCTCCCGCGCCTCCGACACACCGTGGAAGACCTTCATGGGGCGGCGGTATAGCGCCAAAGCCGTCGCTTTGCCCTGGCCAGAGCGCCCCGGCCCGTGCGAAGAGGCCCCCCAGCGTCACGCATCCGTCATGGCCCGTCCCCGTCTGCTCCCTGAACCCGTCGGCCTGCATCTGGCCGCTCTCGAATCACCCCCTGACTGGGACGCGGAGTTCGGTTTCTCCGGCCCCCTGGAGCTGGAGATCGGCTCCGGCGCCGGCGGCCACGCCCTGGAGTACTGCCGCCGCCACCCCGAGGTGCGCTTCGTCGCCTTCGAGTGGCGCAAGAAGTACGCGCGCGACACCCTGGACCGCGGCCACAAGATGGGGCTGCGCAACCTGCGCGTCCTCGAGGCCGACGCGCGCTTCGTGGTGCCGCGCATCTTCGCGCCCGGCTCCCTGGACGTCGTCCACCTCCAGTTCCCCGACCCCTGGTGGAAGCGCTCCCACTTCAAGCGCGCCGTCATCCAGCCCGCCTTCGCCCAGCTGCTGCTGGACCGGCTCAAGCCCGGCGGCCTGTTCGACATGCGCACGGACGTGCAGGACCGGGGTGTCTCCATGCTGGCCATCCTCGAAGACGCCGGTTTCGTCAACCCGCTCGGCAAGGGGGTGTTCCACCCTTATGACCCCGAGGAGGTCCCCTCCACGCGCGAGCGGCGCTACCTGGCCAGCGGAGAGCCCGTCTACCGCGCCCGCCTGCGCAAACCGGCCTGAGCAGCACCCGGACAGGCGGGTGACTTGGCAGAAACGCCGCATTCGGGGAAGAATCGGCCGACCCCGTAAGTCCCAGGGTTCAACGGGGTGGACGGCAGCGACATGGCGGACGGTTCGATCAGAAAGACGGGAGAGGTGCCTCGCCGCACCACGTCCACGGCGACGCTCGCCGACCGCACCATCCTGCTCGTCGACGACGACCCGGCCAACATCCAGCACGTGCGCGAGGGACTGGCCTCCCACGGCTACCGCTTCCGCGAGGCCCACGACGGCACCGAGGCGCTGCGCTCGCTCCGGGAGGTGCGGCCGGACCTCATCATCATGGACGTGGAGATGCCACGGCTGGGCGGCGTGGAGGTGTGCCGCATCATCAAGGCCAACGGCGGCGAGGGCGGCTTCGGCTTCATCCCCGTCATCCTGGTGACGGCCCGGCAGGCGGCGGGCAAGGTGGAAGGCCTGGAGCTGGGCGCGGATGACTACCTGGTCAAGCCCTTCGACATGCTGGAGCTCTCCGCTCGCGTGAAGTCCATGCTGCGCCTCAAGGCCCTGCAGGACACGCTGATGGAGAAGAACCGAGAGCTGGACCACAAGAACCGCGAGCTGGACCGGGCCAACAAGGAGCTGGCCCAGAAGCGCGAGGAGCTGCTGGCCCTCACCCGCATCGACGCGCTCACCGGCCTCTACAACCGCCGCTACTTCGAGGAGCGGCTGGCCGAGGAGTTCGCCCGCTCCGCCCGCTACCGCTCGCCCCTGTCGCTGGTGATGCTGGACATCGACCACTTCAAGCGGCTCAACGACACCTACGGCCACCCCTTCGGAGACGAGGTGCTGCGCATGGTGGCCCGCACGGTGAAGGGCAAGCTGCGCGAGGTGGACTTCGTGGCGCGCTATGGCGGCGAGGAGATGATCGCCCTGCTGCCGGAGACGGGCCCCAAGGAGGCACTCGGGGCGTGCGAGCGCGTGCGAGAGGCCATCGCCTCGCTCCGGTTGGAGCACCGCGCCCAGGACGGCTCGCGCCAGGAAGTGCGGTGCTCGGCCTCGCTGGGGGTGGCCAGCATGCCCGCCAAGAGCATCCTGGCCACGGAAGAGCTGCTGCGCGTGGCGGACACCTGTCTCTATGAGGCCAAGGGGGCGGGCCGTAACTGCGTCCGCCAGTACCAGGACGAGCTCCCCGAGTGATACAGCCCTTGGCGAGCGGGGCACTTTGGCCTAGATGGCAAGACCATGCGCCTGCTGCCCGCGATGCCGCTTCTCCTGCTGGCCCTGCTGGCCCTCGGTGGTTGCAACCGAACCAGCTACGACACGCCCGAGAAGGCCTACAAGTCCTTCCTCCAGGCCGTGCAGCGCGGCGATGAGAAGGCCGCCTATGCCGTCCTCTCCCAACCCACCCAGGAGGCCCTCAAGGCACGGGCCCAGGCGGCCGCCGACGCCTCCGCGGGCGCGGTGAAAGCGGATCCGGTAGCCTTCTTCTTCGCGAATGTTCCCCCCCCTGCCGATGTTACCGAGGTCACGCTGTCGAGCCAGGAAGGGGATGTGGCGAAGGTGAGCGTGGTTTTCTCGAATGGCAAGAGTCAGGTCCGGATGGTTCGCGAACCGACCGGATGGAAGATAGACCTTACGCAGTCCCTCCAGCAGCCGTGAGAACAGGCCTCCCCCAGGCCGCTCGCGCATCAGGTAGCCTACGAACGTGAACGATCGGAAGACACGGCGGATCTCCCCCGCAGTCGAGGTCATCCGGCGCCCGGCCGCCACTCCCGGCACCGTTGCGCCCACCCCGGCGCCAACGCCGACCCCCACGACCTCTGTCACACCCCGCCCCACCCCAAGGCCCACACCGACGCCGACTCCCTCGACGTCCGCGCCGGGCCCCACGGTCAGCGTGGCACCCCGGCCCATCCCCAGGCCCACACCGACCCCGACGGCTCCGGCCACTCCGGCCACGCCGGCCACGCCGACCACTCCGGCAACGCCGGGGGCTCCAGCGGCCGTGGCTCCCACCGCGCCGCGGCCCATCCCCTCCCCCAGCTCGCTACGGCCCGGCCCCTCGGGTGGCCGTGGGCCCGGAGCGGGACCGGGAGGCTCGCGCCCCGGCGGAGGCTTCGGGCGCCCCAGGACTCCCCGGCCGCCTCCCACGCCCGAGCAAATCCTCGCGCTCGCCACCAAGGAGCACGTGCCGGCGCGCATCGCCAAGGGCGAGCTCGAGGGCAAGATGAAGTGCCGCGTGTGGCGCAAGCTGCACGCCGAGGAGGCCAAGCGCTTCGACCAGGTGTACGAGCTGATGAGCCAGAACCCGGGCCTGTCGCTCCCCGACGGCTTCGGAGTGCTGCAAAGCGGCCTGACCGTGGCCGAGTTCCTCGCACGCAAGGAGCGCACCCAGCGCAAGGCCGCCGTGAAGCAGGCGCGCGGCGAGGTGGATGACTCCGCGGTGGCCACCTTCATCAACGGGCTGCTGGAGTCGAAGACGGAGCTGGCCGTCGTGCTGGGCGAGCGCACCGTGCTCGATACCCTCGCGACCGTGGAGCCCATCTCCTTCGTGCTCGGCCGCAGCGGCCGGATGGAGAAGCTCCAGGTCGTCATGCTCACCCGCCGCACGGACTGGGAGCAGCTCACGCCCCAGCTCGAGCGCGACCAGAAGCTGGCCCAGAAGCCCGCCAACGTCGCACGCCAGCCGGACAAGCGCCCCTTCTCCGACCCCCGCCCCTTCCTCGCCCACCAGGGCGAGAGCGTGCGGCTGACGTTGCGCAATGGCATCCAGCTCACCGCGCGGCTGCGCGTGGTGGGACGCTTCGACCTCATCGTCGGTGAGGACGGACACGAGGTGTTCATCCCGCTGCACGCCCTGGTGCGCTTCTCGGCGGCGGATGCCTCGGAAGACTCCGAGCCCGGTGACGAGGCCGGGGAGAACGAATAGCCCCGAGGAACACCGATGCCCTTCTTCTCCAAGATCATCAAGCCGCTGCTGGCCCTCACCCTGGCGGCCGCGGTGCTGAGCGCCGGTCAGGGCTGCTCCAAGGACGCGAAGCCGGCGGAGCCCTCCATCACCCCCCAGCCCGGGAAGCCCGGTGAGCCGAGCACCCTCGCGCTCACCGTCACCGACAAGGGCTACGAGCCGAGCCCCGTCACCCTCAAGAAGGGCGAGCCCGTGAAGCTGGTGCTGACCCGGACCACGGACCAGACCTGCGCGACGGAGATCGTCCTCGACGAGTACAACATCAACACCCCGCTGCCCCTCAACAAGCCGGTGGAGGTGACCTTCACCCCCACCAAGACGGGCAAGCTCGTCTATGGCTGCGCCATGGGGAAGATGCTCAACGGCGTGTTCATGGTGGAGTGACTCCACCGACTCCGTCTTCCCGAGGGGGCCGACTCCATCCGCGCGGTGGGGTGGCCCCCTTCGTGTATCAATCCCGCGACTCCACGGCGTAGGGCAGCGCCTCGGACAGGGGGGCCTGAGAGGGAGCCGGACACGAGAGCCACTGCGTCAGCTTCGCGGCCCGGTGACGCGCGAGGTGGAAGGCCGGCCAGCCGCCCGGCATCGGCTCCTTGCCATAGCCGCAGAGCTTCTCGCGGGCCTGCATCGCGACATAGGAGTCCTCGCCCTGCGCCCCCTCGGGATGCAGGGCCAGGTACGCGGCCATCTCCGGCGCGGCGTCCTCGGAGAGGTTGCGCGCCATGTACCTCACATCCAGGATGACGCCCTCCGAGGAGCGTTCGAGGTTTCCACGCGCGATGAAGGCGTCGGGGTTGAGCACGTTCAGCGCAGTGAGGTAGCCGAGCGCGCCCACGAAGGCGCCGATGGCGAAGCGCTCCGGGCGCCACCACAGCGTCACCGCGCGCCACGCGAGCACCCCGGCCAGCGCCACCATGAAGACGTGCGTGTACACGCGCAGCTCCGTGTAGCCGTAGACGGACTCGTAGAGCGCCATGCGCTTCATCGCCGAGGCGAGGATGACCAGCACCAGCCCCACCATCACCGTGCACGCCGTCCGGAAGACGTTGGCCTGCCCCTGCCCGTGCAGCCGCGTCCAGCGCGCCAGCGCCAGGCTGAGCCCCAGCGTCATCATCGACACCGTGAGCAGCTCGAAGAAGCCGCGCCGGGCGTACTCGGCATAGGTGAGCTCCGAGGGCAGATGCGCCGCGCCGAACAGGAAGGCGAGCTGGATGGCGGCGAAGCCCAGGAAGAGCAGATCCACCAGCCCCACCAGCGTGAGGCTCTCGATGAAGCCCAGACGGGCCACGGCGGGAGCCACCTCCGCCTCTCCGGCCTCGACCCCGTTGCGGCGCCGCCGCTGCGCGTGGGCCAGCAGCCCGAGCGCCCCGAACGCGCTGCCGCCGATGAACATCCCCCGCCCCAGGGCATCCCAGAACGTCAGGCCCGGGTTGAAGGACAGCACCCGCGCCACGGCCTTCGCGAAGACCGCGTCCGCCGAGACGAGCAGCCCGGTGAAGACGAGCAGCACGGGCACGGCCAGCAGCGCTCCGCGCAGCACCGGCATCAGCTTCGGCACCTGGGTGCGGGCCGAGGACAGATCCACCTCCGAGCGCACCACTCCCACCGGGAGCAGCACGGTGCGGAAGAAGGTCCCGAGCGCGGTGAGCGGGTAGCTCCACAGCCCGAGCCGCTCCACGCGCCCGGCCGCCCAGAAGTGCGTCACCAGGAGCAGCAGGAAGCCCGAGGCCAGGACGTTGAGCGTCGTGAGGAACGGGCTCGCGCGCACGAACACCATCCCCGAGAAGAACAGCAACGGAACGAGCAGCCACGCATTGGGACTCGCCCGCTGCCAGCCCTCGCGGCCTCCGAGCCCGAGCAGGGCCGACAGGAAGAGCACGACGAACAGCGGGAACGAGATGCCGAGCGCGGGCCCATCGAAGAGCACCTCCGCGCAGACTCCCAGCCCGAGCGCCGCCAGCAACGTCGCACGAGGCCGGCGGAGGCGGGGAACAGCAGGTGCGGAGGAAGCCTCGGCACCAGGGGTGGAGAAGCCAGTGGCGGCGGTCGTCATACGGGACTCCGGGATCGCGGGTTCGTCTCGCGGTGGTGTGCAAGGTTGGGCCCATCCGCGGTGACGGCGAGGGCCTCCACGGCGAACGGTCGGTTCGCCGCGCCGAGCGGTCGCATCCCGGCTCCGCCCATGGACTCCCCCGCCGCTCTGTTCACCCGCCCGTGTCCGCGCCGCCGCGGCTGCGGCCGGTGAACCACACTCCCTCCCCGCGTGAAGTCCACACGCAGCCAGCTAGAAGGACTGTTTCCTGACGACAGGACCCCGGACGCCCGGTTTCTCGGCACGACGCCCGAAGACGGCTAGGCTGGCTCCTCTTCTCCATGGGCAGCGCGGCGGAGCTCTTCACCCGGCACGTATTCCTCGACCTCGAGACGACGGGGTTGGATCCGCGCGCCGACGAGGTCATCGAGTTCGGCGCCCTCTTCATCGAGAACGGCCAGGTGGTGGACCGCTACGTCCACTTCTTCTCCGCCTCGCGCCCCCTCCCCCTCACCATCCGCCGGCTCACCGGTATCGACGACTCCATGCTCGCCGGCCAGCCCCGGCTCGCGGACAAGGTGCCCGAGCTGCGCCAGAAGCTCGCCGGCTGGACCGTGGTGGCCCATAACGCCTCCTTCGAGAAGGGCTTCCTCCCAGACATCCTGGGCCCCATCCGCGCCCCGGTGCTCGACTCGTGCGAGCTCCTGCACTACCTGCACCCGGAGCTGCCCAGCCACTCGCTGGAGTCCATGCTGCGCTGGGCCGGCAAGGGCCCTCGCTCGCGCCACCGCGCCATGACGGACTGCGAGGCCACCCACTCCGTGCTCCTGCACGCCATGGAGGGCTGCATCCGCGACGGGCGCGCCGAGGACCTCGCCGACCTGTTGGAGACGCTCGACCCGCGCGCCGCCCTGCGGCTGGCTCAAATCGAGGCCGGTGAGTCCGGGCTGGAGCTGGAGGGAGAGCTCGACCGGGACGCGGCGCCCCTCGTGTCGCTGCTCACCGGGCTGTGGAACCTGTGCCGGAACCGCTCCGCTCCTCTCAAGCTGGAGGCCACGGGTTTCCTCCCCGGACGCCCCGAGCGCCAGCGCACCAACGGCACGAAGCCTCCTTCCGAGCAGCCCGACGAGAGCACCCCCGTGCTGCCCGTGCGCTCCGAGGAAGTGACGTCGCTGCTCGGCCCCGGAGGCGCCCTGGAGCGCGCTCAGGAGGGTTTCGCGTCTCGTCCCGCGCAGCTCGACATGGCCCACGCCGTGGCGCGCACCCTGTCCGACGGCGGGCAGCTCGCGGTGGAGGCCGGCACGGGCACGGGCAAGTCGCTCGCGTACCTGGCTCCCTCGGCCCTCTTCGCTGCTCGCAACGGGCGCAAGGTGGGCGTGGCTCCGCATACCAAGACGCTTCAGGACCAGCTCATCGAGAAGGACCTGCCCCGCCTGCACCGCGCCACCAGCGGGGCCTTCTCCTACGCCCTCCTCAAGGGGCAGACGAACTACCTCTGCCGCCGCCGCGCGCTCGACATCACCCGCGTGGAACCCGGCATGAGCCACGCCGCCCGCGCCCCTCGCGCCTACCTGCGTGCCCTGCTGCGCCGCAGCCCGGATGGCGACATCGACCGGCTCAGCCATTGGTTCCGCGAGCGATTCCCCGTGCTGCTCGCGCTCGCCCCGGCGGTGCGCTCCGAGGCAGCTACCACGCTCGGCGAGCGCTGCCCCCACTTCCACCGTTGCTACTACCACTCGGCTGTGGCCCAGGCGCGCGACGCGGATGTGCTCGTCATCAACCAGTCGCTCGCCTTCGCCTGGCCCGCGCGCTACCCGAAGCTGGAGCACCTGGTGCTCGACGAGGCGCACGAGGTGGAGGACGTCGCCACCACCGCGCTCTCCTCGGAGCTGTCGGACCTGGCCTTCAGCCGGCTCGCCGAGCGGCTCCACGGGCGAGATGGACGGCGCGGTCTCTTCGCCGAGCTGCGGCGGGCCCTCTTCGCCTCGCGGCGCGCGGAGGCCCGCGTGTTGATGAGCGAGATTGATAGCGCCCTGCTCTCGGTGGGCTCGGCCGCGCGGAGCCTGGGCGAGCGGGTGATGGCGCTGTGCGAACCGGCCGCGGCGAGCGCCTCCGAGGACGCGGACGAGTCCGCCTACGCGCCGGAACTGCGCATCACCCCCGAGGTCCGGGCCGCGCCCACGTGGGAGCCGGTGCGCGAGGGCCTGCTGGAGGTGCGCGAGTGCCTCCAGTCCCTGCACAAGCTGCTCACGGTGGGGCTGCAGGAGATCCTCCCGGACCTGGCGGTGAAGATGCCGCCGCTGGAGCGCGAGCTGGCGGGGGGCGTGTCCGAGGTGATGGAGCTGACCACGCTCGCCTCGGAACTGTCCGACGAGCCCGCCGAGGGCCGGTGCTACGCGGCCACGGCGGTGCCTCGCAAGCAGCGCTGGAGCCTGAGCGCGCAGCCGGTGAACGTGGCGGCCTACGTGTCGCGGGACTTCGCGCAGCACAAGCGGGCACTGGTGCTGACCTCGGCCACGCTGAGCACGGGCACCGAGAAGACGCCGTACGTGCTCGCGCGGCTGGGGCTGGACGGGCGCAACGAGGGGATTCCCGCGCCCCGGCTGCTGCGCGCGCCCACGCCGTTCGATCTGCGCAAGCAGGCACTGGTCATCCTGGTGATGGACGCGCCGCGCGCACACGAGGAGCCCTTCATCGACTGGGCCGCGACGCGCGTATCCGGACTGGCCCAGGTGATGGGCGGACGGGTGCTGGGGCTGTTCGCCTCCACGCGGCGGATGGAGCGCGTGGGAGACCTCGTGAAGGCGAAGCTGGAGCCCCAGGGCATCGAAGTGATGCGGCAGTCTCGAGGGCACGGACGCTCGCTGGCGGCACGGCAGGAGAAGGACACCGGCACGGTGCTGCTGGGGACGAAGAGCTTCTGGCAGGGCGTGGACATCCCCGGCCGGGGCGTGGGGTGCGTCTTCATCGACAAGCTGCCATTGGAGCCCGCCAGCCGCCCGCTGGTGGCCTCGCGCGAGGAGAACATCGCCCGCGGTGGCAACGCGCACCTGGGCTTCCTGTACTACCGGCTGCCCCGAGCGCTGCTGCAACTGCGCCAGGGAGTGGGCCGCCTCATCCGCTCGCATGGGGACCGGGGCGTGGTCGTCATCGCGGACCCCGGCCACCCAAGCTACCGGCAGCTCATCCTGGACGCGCTCGCCGGCTACCGCGTGGAGTTGCTCCCCTGGTCCGAGGCCCGCGTGCGCCTCTACTCCGCCATCGAGGAGATGGGGCTCATCCGCAGGGCGTGAGCCCCGGGCCCCTCACCGCAAGCGCGCGGCGAGCTTCTGGAAGCGCGCGTCCTTGCGCACGTTCTCCAGGTCCGGCTCCGAAAGGACACTGGTGCCCTTGAGGCCCGCATCCACCGCCTTCCTCAGAAAGCAGGCTTACTGATGGCTTTCTCGCCCCGAGTGCGTGTTCCAGGCGTCATCAAATACAAATCATTCTCTCGCGAAAAGGGTGTGGTCGAGCATTCCGCCGATCACCTCTTCATCAGGGATGTGGTGCGCATCGTCTTCTTCATCCCCTACGACAACTTCCAGATAGCCGCGGGCGTATCTCATGCGCTCGACAGCTATCTTCAAGCCGTCAAGGGTTACCCGAACGCACTGGCTCACGGCAGGGTGTGCTGGTGGGAGTTCTCCCGGCTGACTGAGCGGACATGGCAACTCATCCGCGACGCGTTGGCGCCGCAAGAACACAAGTACATCGAAGACTACACGCGTGAAGAAGCCTTCTACCCCGAGAAGGATGGCGCCGACCCCTACTTCGACCTGCGCCCGGAACCGGGTGAGGCCTTCGGCTTCAGTTACTACGCTCGCATTCCGTCCCGTGAGCAGGAGCCCAACTACGTCAGCGTCCTCTCCGCGATCCTGCCGACGGAGTTTCTTGACCAACATGGGCCTGAGCGGGTGAGGGAGCTCGCCCTGGAGATGTCCTCGCGCCTGCCCTTCGCCTCCGGTCATGCGGGCCTTGCCCTGGCTCTCTGGAAGTCAGTCTCCGACGAATGGGACCGGCTCCGCCCGGTCGTCTTCAACCATCCCGGCTTCGACCTCCGTGACGTCAACATTCGCGACAATCCGGGCACCCGGGTGGGTGGTGTCCATTGGCTGAACTTCCTCGGGCAGCCGGTGCTGGGTGAGCTGGGAGGCGCCTCGGGCCTGCGTGCCCGGCTTCAGTGCCCCACCACCACGGTGCAGGAGTTGAACGGCGAGCGCGTCCTCGTGAGCCTGGGTCCGGAGCCCGAAGCGGGAGACCTGGCACAGGGTCAGCCGCTCCCCGCCTACCGCGAGCTCGCTCGGGTGCTGGAGCCCTGGCAGGAACCCTTCCCCTGGCGTCACTGGCCCTTCAAAGACTCCTCCGTCAAGGAAGAGCTGCGGCGCTGGTGGAGGCGTTTCCTCGACTGAGGTCGCCCATCGCTCGGCTCCGCCCGTGCACTCGTGCGCGTCTCCACGTCCCCCACCTTCCTTCCCTCGGGAGTGACGACATGCCGGGTACTCTGGAGAGTCCCAGGAGAGTCCCAGGGCCTGCTTCCCAGACGCTACCCGGACAAAGAGCGGACATTTCGGGCCAGCGCACGCGGCCGTTCGGGACCGCCGCCGAGCCCTGAAAGAGCCATCAGCGCGCCGGAAATCCGAGGAGCTTCCGGCCTGCCTGGGCCGTGCGCTCCTTCGGTGCGCGCTCGTCGCCGCTTTGCTGGAGCTCCCAGACGCAGTGCAGGGCGTAGATGTCTTCGGGAGGCAGCTCGGCCGTCGTCTCGCCGAAGAGAGCGAAGGTGACAGAGCCCACCATGCCCACGCCGTCCTCCGGTGTGCCCTCTTCGTCCTCGTAGCGGTAACGGAAAAGCCATACGTCGCGCTCATCGTTCGTGGGCGGCCAGAAGAGCCGACGGTGGTCGTAGACCTCGAGGTGGTCAGGCACCCGGCCGAATTCCGCGGGGTGCTCGAGCCACTGGCTCATCTCGGCCATCGCGTCGAGCTGGGGACGCTCTTGCTCCGAGACAGGCGCCGGCTGGCTACCGAGCTCCTCGAGGTAGGTCATGGCGCGTTTCCGGGTCTTCGGGTCCTTCGACCAGTCCTGGAGCCGCGCCAATGCCAGGGCATCACCCCCCCGGGCGGCGGCCCAGGCTGCCTCCATGCGGACCGCCACGTCGGGGTGCTCCAGGGCAAGGGCGAACAACTCCCGCGAGCCCGTCAGGAAGGGCAGGCTGGCCGCCGCGCTGTGGGCGTACGAGAACTGGTCCGGGTCCTTGTCGGTGAGAAAGGCCCGGAGCAGCTCACGACCCGGGTCTGTGTCGAAGGGGTGGGAGGTGACGCCGTGCTCGCGCGCAAGCGTATTGGCCATGTCGAGCAGCGCCACGGCGATGAACCCTGGAGGGAGCGGCTCCCGGAGCGCGGCGGCGACGCGAGTGGCGGCCTCCGGCTCTGACTTGACGAGCGCGGACAGGATGGCCGACCACATGTAGCCATCCGCATCGAGTGGAATTCGCGCCGCGTCGATGATGCGCTGGAGCGCCTCCTCACCCCGGTACATCGCGAAGATCTTCAGTGCGAAGAGCAGATCGCTGGCGGCGGAATCGTAGTCCTTTCGAGGACCGGCCTTCCGCCACTCCCGCAGCCGCGCGTCATAGAGGCGGAGCAGGGCGGGGAGGGCCTCGGCACGTAGGGTGATCGCCGCTTCCTTGACCGTGGGCTGCTGAAAGAGCCCCACGATGTCATGGAAGGGCGACGTGAGGTCCTCGGAGGCTGCGTACTTCTCGGGGTGAGCCTCGAAGTCGAGAATGAGCCTGCTCGCCCGGCGCGCGACCTCCGCCGAGTCGAGATCGACCGTGGACCAGTGCTCCAGCTCTTCCCGTGCAGGGTTCTCCTGGGTCATGGCCTGGATGTCTAGCGCAGTCCCTGGGTGCTCCCAACAACAGGCTCGCGAACACGTGCTTCTTCTCAGGACCTCACGTGTCCCACTCGAACGTGTCCGCGGCCTCCTCGATGATGCGGGGCGCGAGCACCTTGAGCAGATCCTCGGGCTTCGCTCCCGACGCCTGCACCTCCACGTCCCCCAGCAGCGCCTGGTCCGGGTAGCCGATGCACACCATCCGCACCTTCAGGCCTCCCGACTCCGTGTCGTGGATCTCCGCCTGCACCTTGAAGCCGTGGATGCCGTGCTTGCGCAGCACCCCCTGTGCCGCCGACTTGCTCTCCTTCGCCGGCGCCAGCAGCGCCCCCACCTGCGTCAGCTTCCGCCGCATCCGCGCCTCGGCGAACTTCACCACCTCCGGCCGCAGGCCTCCCGTCTTGTCCTTCACCCCAGCGAACATCACGTACAGCCGCGGCGCCTGCTCTTTCAGCCCCTGCAGCACCTGGATGGATGTCTGGATGGCCGCCTGTGTCGCCGCGTCCGTCTCGCTCTTGCGCGCCTTCAGGCACTCCAGCCCGGCCAGTTCCTTCAGCTTCCCCAGGGCCTGGGCCGATGCCGCGCGCACCTGCTCACTCGAGTCCTTCAGCCCGTTACACAGCGGCTTGAGCGCCTCCGGATCATCCGAGGACCCCAAACCCTGCGCGGCCTGGGAGCGAAGCCGGGGCTCCTGGCCCTGTCCGAGCTGTTTGCTCAAGGAAGCGGTTCGGGAATCCACCTGGGCCAGGGCGACTCCTGGCACGGTGAACAGCAACAGGGTGATGAGCGAGAGCGGGCGCCGCATTCGGAAGAGAAATCCTAGCGCTCGGAACCCGAGAAACGCAGCTCACCCGCGGTGAGAACTATTTCCACCCGAACGAGCCGGCGGCCTCCTCGATGGCGCGCGGAGCCAGCGCCGCGAGCAGATCCCCGGGCTCTCCCCCGGATGCCTGGACTTCCACGTTCCCCAGCAGCTGCTTGCCCGGATAGCGCAGGCACATCACCGACAGCTTCAACCCCTCCGAGGGCCCGGGGCGGATCTCCGTCACCAGCCGGTAGCCCTGAATCTTCTGCTTGCGCAGCACTCCCTTCGCCGCCGCCTCGCTCTCCTTCTCCGGCGCCAGCCACGCCCCGGACTGCACCAGCTTGCGCCGCAGCCGGGCCTCGGTGAGCTTCACCAGCTCCGGCGGCAGCGTCCCCGTCGTGTCCTTCACCTCCGCGAGCATCACGTACAGCCGCGGCGGCTTCGCCTTCAATGCGCGCAGGGAGCGCAGGGCCGACTCCTGGGCCGCCCGGGCCGCCGCATCCGGCTCGTCCTTGTGGGCCTCCAGACACTCCAGCCCGCCCAACTCCCCCAGCTTCTCCAACCCCCCGGCCGCCGCCGCCCGTACCTCGGCGCTCGCGTCCTCCAGTCCGGAGCACAGGGGCTGGAGCGCCTCGGGGTCATCCGATTCTCCCAGCAGGCGCGCCGCCTGGATGCGGTGCTCGGGCTCGGCCCCCTGCTTCAACCTCCGGGCGAGCGAGGCGGTCTGGGCGTCCGTTTGAGCCAGGACGGTCGCCGGGAGGACAACCAGGAGGAGGGAGATAAGGTGGGATGGAGAGCGCATGTCAGAGGCTGGATCCTAGCCCGGTCCTTAAGAAACGCAGCGCACCCCCCACTTGTGGCATATACCCTCACCATGTCCTCTGTCCTGTCCGCTTCCCAGATTCGAGAGGCGTTCCTCAAGTTCTTCGAAGAGCGCGGCCACCGCCGCGTCGCGTCGTCTGCCCTCGTCCCCCAGAACGACCCCACCCTGCTGTTCACCAACGCGGGCATGGTCCAGTTCAAGGACGTCTTCACCGGCCGTGAGAAGCGCGACTATTCGCGAGCCACCACTTCGCAGAAGTGCGTGCGCGCCGGCGGCAAGCACAACGACCTCGACAACGTGGGCTACACCGCCCGGCACCACACGTTCTTCGAGATGCTCGGCAACTTCTCCTTCGGCGACTACTTCAAGGCCGACGCCATCGCGTACGGCTGGGAGTTCGTGACGAAGACGCTCGGGCTGTCCAAGGAGCGGCTCGCCGTCACCGTGTTCAACGGCGAGGGCGGCATCCCCTGGGACGAGGAGGCCTTCGAGCTGTGGGCGAAGCAGGGCGTGTCCCGCGACCGCATCCTCAAGCTCGGCCTCAAGGACAACTTCTGGGCCATGGGCGACACCGGCCCGTGCGGCCCCTGCTCCGAAATCCACTTCCACCAGGGTGACGACATCCCCTGTGCCGAGGTGGCCGCGGGCCGCAAGTGTCAGGGCGTGGCGTGCGACTGCGACCGGTGGCTCGAAATCTGGAACCTCGTGTTCATGCAGTTCGAGCGCAAGGAGAAGGACGCGGCGCTGATTCCGCTGCCCAAGCCGTCCATCGACACGGGCGCGGGCCTGGAGCGCATCGCCTCCGTCGTGCAGGGCAAGCGCTCCAACTACGACACGGACCTCTTCCAGAGCATCATCTCCAAGGTGAGCGAGCTGGTGGGCAAGCCCTACACCCAGGAGGGCGGAGCCTCCATGCGCGTGGTGGCGGACCACAGCCGCGCGGCCGCGTTCCTCATCGCCGATGGTGTGCAGCCCTCCAACGAGGGCCGCGGCTACGTCCTGCGCCGCATCATGCGCCGCGCCATCCGCCACGGCTCGCTGCTGGGGCTCGACGAGCTGTTCTTCTTCAAGGTCGTGGACCGCGTCATCGAGCTCATGGGCGATGCCTACCCCGAGCTGCGTGACAACCGCACCTTCCTGCTCGAGGTCTCCAAGCACGAGGAGGAGAGCTTCCGCAAGACGCTCAACCGCGGCCTGAAGCTCATCGACGAGGAAGTGGCCCGGATGAAGCAGTCCGGGGAGAAGGTCCTCTCGGGCGACAAGGTGTGGGACCTGCACAGCACCTACGGCTTCCCGTGGGATCTCACGGAGATCATCCTCAAGGAGCGCGGGCTCGGCGCCGACATCGAGGGCTTCAACCAGAAGAAGAAGGAAGAGGCCGAGAAGGGCGACGAGTTCAGCACCAAGGACAAGGCCATCGGCGCGGTGTACCACCAGCTCCTGGAGCGCCTGGGCCCCAGCGAGTTCCTCGGCTACGAGGGCGTGGGCCACGAGGGCGAGGGCTCCGTGCGCGCCATCATCAAGAACGGCATCGAGCTGGCCTCGGCCAGCGCGGGCGATGAAGTGGAGCTCGTGCTGGACCGCACGCCCTTCTACGGCGAGTCCGGCGGCCAGGTGGGCGACACCGGCCGCATCGTGGGCCACGGCGGCAAGGCGGTGGCCGAGGTGCGGGATGCGCAGCGCCCGGTGCAGGGCCTCATCGTCCACCAGGTGAAGGTGACCCAGGGCTCCATCAAGGCTGGTGACATGGTGCAGGCCGGCGTCGACGGCGAGCGGCGCTCGTCCATCCGCGCCAACCACTCGGCCACGCACCTGCTGCACAAGGCGCTCAAGATGGTGCTCGGCGAGCACGTCAAGCAGGCCGGCTCCGTGGTGGCGCCGGACTACCTGCGCTTCGACTTCTCGCACTTCTCGCCCATGACGCACGAGCAGCAGGAGCAGGTGGAGGACCTGGTCAACGGCTGGGTGCGCGAGAACTCCGAGGCCCAGACGCGCGTGATGAACCTGGAGGACGCCAAGAAGTCCGGCGCCGTCGCCATGTTCGGCGAGAAGTACGGTGAGACGGTGCGCGTCGTCACCGTGCACCCTCAGTCCACCGAGCTGTGCGGCGGCACCCACGTGCGGCGCAGCGGTGACATCGGGCTGTTCAAGATCGTCACCGAGAGCGGCGTGGCCTCGGGCGTGCGGCGCATCACCGCCGTCACCGGCACCGGCGCCCTCCAGTACGTGCGCGAGACGGAGCGCGAGCTGAAGAAGGTCGCCGAGCTCTTGAAGACCTCGCCCAAGGATCTGGTCAAGCGCGTGGAGGCCACGCAGAAGCGCGTGAAGGAGCTGGAGAAGAAGGTCGAGGAGGTGGCCGTCAAGGCCCAGGCCGGCTCCAGCAAGGACCTGCTTGAGCAGGCGCGCGACATCAACGGCATCAAGGTGCTCGCCACGCGGATGGATCCGGCGGACCCGAACGTGTACCGCGGGCTGGCGGACCAGCTGCGCGACCGCATCAAGTCCGGCGTGGTGCTCATCGGCGGCGAGAAGGACGGCAAGGTCGTCCTGCTCGTGGCGGCCACCAAGGACGTGGTGGCGCGCGGCATCCACGCGGGCAACCTGCTCAAGGAGCTGGCCAAGGAGGTCAACGGCCGCGGCGGTGGCAAGCCGGACCTGGCCCAGGGCGGTGGCGAGGACCCCTCGCGAATCCCCGCCGCCTTCGACAAGCTCTACGAGCTGGTGAAGGGGACCCACCTCGCATGAGCCCCTCCGCCCGTGGCCTCACGGCGCTCCTGTGCGCGGCGGCCCTCGCAGGGGGCTGCACGAAGGACGAGCCCGCCCCCCTCGAGGACCGCACCCTGGCGAAGCTCCGCCAGGAGGTGGACCGCGTGAACCAGGGCGGGATGCCCACCGCCGCGCCCAACGTGCCCGAGGACCCCAACGCCCGGCTCGCCGGGCTCGCCGCGGGCCAAGAGGAGGACGAGGCCAGGACGTACACCCTGCCCTCGAAGCAGCCCGTGAAGGTGGACACGCTCTCCCTGCGGCCCGCCCGCATGGAGTCGCTGCACTCCCTGAGCGGCACGGGCAAGGTGGCCCTCACCACCACGGATCTCTTCGTCCTCGTGAAGCTCCAGGTCGAGAACACCGGCCCGGAGCCCGTGGATGTGACCTTGTCCGCGGCCCGGCTCGTGGACGCGGAAGGCAAGGAGTACCCCATCGCCCGAGATGCCCAGACCGTCGGCGGCACCCGCATCCTGGACCACACCTGGCAGCAGCAACAGAGCGAGTCCGTGGCCCTCGTCTTCGAGGTGCCTCCGGCCGCCATGGCGCCCGGACTGGCCCTCCTGATTCCCACTCGCGGCGGCCAGGACGCCCGTCTTCCGCTGCGATGAGGCCCTCCGGGAGGCGGTGACGGTGACGGTCGAGCCCAAGCTCCTCCCGCTGCGCATCCGCCTCCCGTACGCCACGGAGGAGGACTTCGTCGAGAAGTACGGCCCCAACGTCGCGCGTGGGGGCCTCTTCATCGCCACGCGCTCGCCCAAGCCCGAGGGCACCGGGCTCGCCTTCGAGCTGGTGCTGGCCGATGGAGGGCGTCTGCTGCGCGGCGAGGGCCTGGTGGTGAAGTCCCAGGCCGAGGGCCCTCGAGCCGGAATGACCGTGCGCTTCGTCCGCCTCGATGCGCACAGCAAGGCGCTCATCGACCGCATCGTGGCGCGCAGGGGCTCGAATCACGCGAGCACCGCCGAGTCCGGTCACACGGCCACCAGTGCCCCCGCTCCCGGTCCCGAGCAGGTCCTCGAGCAGCCTCCGGAAACCCGCGCGGAGGCGCCCACCGAGAGCCAGGAGCCACGGACGGGACAGCCAGCGCCTCGTCCGGAAGGGGCGAAGCGTGGGCGGCCCGTCATCTCCGCGGAAGCGCTTCGCCAGCAGGCCGCGCCACGTCCCCTCACCCCGAAGCCGGCCGCCACTGGAGCAGGAGCACCCGACGCTCCGGCCCCACACACGCCGGCTGCGCCCACGGCTCCACCGGCCGCAGATTCATCGGCAGCATCTCCCAACGCAGCGGCGCGACCACTCGCAGCCACTCCGAAACCGGCCGCCTCCAGCACGGCCAACGCTCCGAAGCCCATGGCTCCGGTCGCGGCGAAACAGGCAGCCCCGGCCGCACCCCGGCAGGCCCAGCCCCGCACACCCGCGACGACCACGCAGGTGGCTCCCACCGTCTCCGCGAAGCCAGCGGACTCCTCGGCACCACCCCGGACAGGCACCGCCATCGCGAAGCCCGCGACGTCGGTCACCGCCCCGCAGACCGTCCCGCCCGCTCCGAAACCGGCCGCACCCACTCCGCCAGCGGCGGAGATGCCTCCCGCTACTCCATCCGCTCAGCGGGGCGTCCCGCCCGCTCCGAAACCAGCTGAACCCGCCCGAGTGGTAGCGGAGGAGCCCACCACCAGCGCCGGACCTCAAGTCTCGGCCACGCCTCGGCCATCCGAGGCTCCCGCACCGATCAGTGTCCCGGTCTCCGTGACCGAGAAGCCGGAACAGCCCACCTGGCCCAGCACCTCCGCACCTGAACCCGTAAGTGCGACCACCCAGGCGGAGCCCTCCGCACCCGAGCGCATCGAACCCGCGCCCCTCAGGCGCACCATGACCCCGGTTCCCGCTCGGCCCACGACCCAGGACCTCATCGCCAACGCCGTCCTGGAGCACCTCGCTCCCGAGGAACTGGAGCCCTCCACAAGCATCGCCTCGGAGCCCGAGCCGCCCGCTCCCGTGGCACCCGGAGCGATGGCTCCGCTCCCCGTGGAGCCACCCGTCTCCGCACGCCCGGAGCCGCCCGCTCCCGTGGCACCCGGAGCGATGGCTCCGCCCCCCGTGGAGCCACCCGTCTCCGCACGCCCGGAGCCGCCCGCTCCCGCGGCACCAGGACCGATGACTCCGGCTCCCGTGGAGATATCCGTTTCCGCGCGCCCGGAGCCGCCCGTCTCTGTCTCCGTGGGGCCGTCCGTCCCCGTGAGCATGGAGCCACCCGTCTCCGAGACTCCGGCACCGGCCGTCCCCTCCACCCCCGTGGAGCCCTCCTCGACTCCCGCCGCTCTCGACGCGCCCGCTCCCTCCGAGCCCCGGGAGGCTCCCACGCGCCGCCGTCGCGCCATCCTCGACGTGGCCGCCGCTCCTCCCGTGACCGCCGCGCATCCCGAAGTGGTGCTCGGCATCGACCTCGGCACCTCGCAGGCGCGCGTCGCCGTCCACCACCAGGGCTCGCTCCAGCTCATCCCCATCGGCGAGTCCCAGGCCCTCTCCTCGCTCGTCGCCGCCGACGAGGCAGGCCAGCTCCTCGTGGGCGCGGCCGCCAGGACCGAGGCCGAGCGCTCCCCGCGCCACGCCGTCCACGGGCTCCGACGGTTCCTCGGGCTGCGCGCCCGCTCGCCCCTGGTGCGCACTCTCGGCGGTCCCCTGCCCTTCTCCATCGTCGCCGGCCCTCGCGGGGACGCCAGCCTCGAGCTCCACGGCCGCAGCCTCCTCCTCCCCGAGCTCGCCGCCCGGCTCCTGCGTGAGCTCAAGTCCGCCGCCAGCGCCTTCCTCCGCCACGAGGCCTCGCGCGCCGTCCTCTGCGTCCCCGCCCACTTCGATGACCGCCAGCGCGCCGCCATGCGCGAGGCCGGCACGCTCGCCGGGCTCGACGTGCTGCGCATCCTCAATGCTCCCTCGGCCGCGGCGCTCGCCTTCGGCCACGGGCGGGTGCTCGCACGCAAGCGCATCCTCGTGGTGGAGCTCGGGGGCGGCGGTCTCGACGTCTCCGTCGTCCAGCTCACCGGCGACGACCTCGAGGTCATCACCACCGGGGGAGATCCCACCGTGGGCGGCATGGACTTCGACGCGCGCATCGCCGAGGCGCTCGCCAGTGAGCGCGAGGCCCAGGGCATCCCCCGCCCCGAGCACCCCTCCGACTGGCTCCCCCTGCTCACCGCCGCCGAGGCCGCCAAGGTAGCCCTCAGTGAGCGCGAGGAGGTCTCCCTCCCGCTCCCCGGTGGCCCGGCGCCGTTCTCGCTCAACCGCGAGCGTCTGGAGTCCCTCACCACGGAGCTCGTGCAGCGCATCACCCTCGTGGTCCGTCAGGTGCTCGAGTCCAGCGCGCTCACGCCCCAGGGGCTCGACGAAGTGCTGTTGTTGGGAGGCCAGGGCCGCTCGCCCCTGGTGCGCCGCCGGCTGGAAGAGAGCCTGGGCGTGCCCGTGCGCGCGGACGTGGAGGCCACCCACTCCGCGGCGCTCGGCGCGGCGCTGCTCGGCCAGGGACTGTTGGATGCCGCGGCGGGCAAGCCCGGCGCCACCGTCTCCGAGGTGCTCTCCGTCCCCATCGGCGTGGCCGAGCGCGGAGGCACGCTGCGCCGTGTCCTCGAGCGCAACACCCGCCTGCCCGCGGAGAAGACGCTCGTCATTCCCGTCACGCCCGGGCCGCTCACGCTTGCCCTCTTCCAGGGGCCCTCGCCGGTGGCCGCGGAGAACGAGTACCTCGGCACGCTCGCCTTCACCCTCGAGCGCCCGGGCGAGGCCGAGGTGCACTTCAGCCTCTCGCAGGACGGCACCCTCTCGCTCGCGGCCACCCTGCCCGGCGTGAAGCGCCACGCGGTCACCCTCGCCGCGGACATGCCCGAGGACGCGGAGCTGGAGGCCGTCATCGCCCGCTCGCCGCTGGAGGGCGAGCCCGAGGCGCGTCCGGGTGGGCTCCTCTCCGGACTGCGCAAGCTCTTCGGCCGCCGCTGAGCCGCCTCATCCCTCCGGACGGGGCGAGGGGCCATGCATGCGCTCCACGTCATGCCCGAGTCGTGCACGGGCATCCCGGAAGGTGCGGGGTCCAGTGCTTCTCATTCCGGACGAATGCCCAGATTTCGCCCAGCAGACACCCCAGTGACGGGAGGACGAGATGAGGGTTCGTTCGTGGATGGGAGGTATCGCGTTGGTGGCCTTCTGCACCGCGGGCTCGGCGTTCGCGGCCATCGACGCCACACGGGTCGCCCCAGGCTTCAAGTTCGAGGAGGGCAAGACGCCAGTGGGCGCCGACTTGCGCGGAGGCTTTGGAAACTTCACCGGGAACGCGGGAAGCCGCACGGGCACGGGCGGGCTGCTCGGCGTCGCCGCCGATGCACAGCCCTGGCGCTTCCTCGGTATCGAGGCGAGCTACGAGGGACAGCGCCTGCCCATCGACGACTCGCGTGTCGGCAATGGCGAGGCCATGTGGCGCCACAACCTCAGCCTCATGGCCAAGGGGGGCCCGCTTCTGCTCAAGGACAAGCTCTTCCCGTACCTGGGAGCGGGCCTCGGCCTGAGCTACCTCAACGCCAGCGAAGGCGCCGAGTTCCTCTACAAGAACGACTTCATCGAGGAAGTGCCGCTCGCGGCCGGCGCGGACTACCACTTCACCCGTCACGTCTTCGCGGGTGCACGCTTCACGTACCGGCCCCTCTTCGGTACGTCCTTCGCGGACCAGGCCACCGGGACGGGTCAGACCTCGGGCGGCCTGATCAACTACAACCTGTCGGTCGGCGGCCAGTTCTAGCGGCTCGTCACCTGTCGTCACGGCCTCGAGCCCCACCGTACCTCGCGAGAGCAGGTGCGGCGGCGCTCGAGGCTGTCGGGTCCTGACTCCGAACGGCTCAGACGGCCATCTCGGTGGCGGCCGGGGCCTCCGCGGCGGTGTGGACCGGCAGGAGGATCCGGAAGGTGGTGCCCCGGCCCACCACGCTCTCGACGGAGATGTCCCCGCCGTGCGCCGCGATGATGCGCTGGCACACCGAGAGCCCCAGCCCGCTCCCGACACCCGCGGGCTTGGTGGTGAAGAACGGACGAAAGATGCGCTCCAGGTTCTCCGCCGGGATGCCGCAGCCGGAGTCGCTCACCTCCACGAGGACGCGGGCATCCACAGCGACCCGGGCCGTCAGCTTGATTTCATGGCGCTCCACCTGTCCCGGCAGGATGGCGTGCGCCGCGTTGATGAGCAGGTTGAGGAACACCTGACACAGCCGGGCCGCGCTGCCCCGCACCAGGGGAACTCCATCCGCCTGCATCACGAGCCGCGCCCGGTGACGGATTTCATGGGCCGCCATCTTCGAGGCACTCCGCAGCACGGCCCCCACGTCCACCGGGCCGCTCTGCGCGTCGTCCGCCCGGGCGAGCATCTTCAGGTCCTGCACCAGCAGGCGCACCCGCTCGGCCCCCTCGTGCGCCTCGGTGAGCGCCGCCAGCAGCTCGTCGCGATCCTCGGAGGAGGGAGCGCCCTGCATCCTCTCCAGCTCCTCCCGCGCGAAGCGCAGGTTGGCGAGGATGAACGCGAGCGGGTTGTTGATCTCATGGCCCACGCCCGCCGCGAGCTGGCCCACCGTCGCCAGCCGGTCAGCGAAGAGGAGCTGGGCATTGGCCTCCTCCAGCTCGGCGGTGCGCCGGCGCACGGTCTCCTCCAGCAGGGAGTTGTAGCGACGCAT
Organism: Vitiosangium sp. GDMCC 1.1324; assembly: GCF_003044305.1. Classification (GTDB taxonomy): domain Bacteria; phylum Myxococcota; class Myxococcia; order Myxococcales; family Myxococcaceae; genus Archangium. The sequence continues at coordinate 253,654 of NZ_PZOX01000017.1, forward strand.
CTCCCGCTCCGAGGCCTCGGCTTCGGCCTTGGCCAGCCGCTCCTTCTCCCGCACGGTGTCGCGCAGCTCGGCGGCCATCCGGTTGAAGGCCCGCGCCATGGAGCCGTACTCGTCAGCGCTCCGCGCCGGCAGCTCGGTGGCGAAGTCGCCCCGGCCAATGCGCTCCGCTCCCCGCAGCAGCTCCAGCGACGAGCGCCGCATGGTGATGAACAGGGTGCCCCCCATCCCGAGCACGAGCAGCAACGCCACCAGGGGAACCACCACGCTGAGCACCAGACCCACCCGGAGGTCCTCGAGGCGCTGGCGCTTGTGCTCCGCCAGGCGGGTGCGTTTCACCTGCCAGGCCGCGTCGAGGTACGGCATCACCTCCCCGTGGAAGGCGTCGAGCGCCTCGTGCAGGAAGCGATCCTCCTGGCCCGCGTGGACCTCGCGCACCCGCGCCTGCGTGCGTCGCATCCAGGCCAGGTGTGCCTCGCGCACCTGGCCGAGCCGGGTGAGTTCCTCCAGCAGGGCCTCGGGTTCGACCTCCTGCCGCACCAACTCCTGGAGTTGCTCGAAGTCCTCCTTGGCGCGCCGCAGCTGCCCGTCGAACACGCCCCGGGTGTCCTGCCCATGCTCATGCGCCTCGAGCAAGGCGTGCGGCACCCAGATGCCGTCTCCCGTCAGCTTGCCGTAGAGGGTGTTCTGCTCCTGCATGGAGAACACCTCCCGCGTGCTCGTCACCCCCTGGCTGGCCAGGTGGAACAGCGCGCCCCCCACCACCGCGACGAGCCCCACCGCCACCACCGCGAACAACAGGATCTTGCCGCGCACCGTCATCGTGATGGCCTCTCGGAAGGGAACTCCGGGCACACCACACGCCGCCGCGAACCGCCCTGCTGCCTGGGCCCGAAACCCGCGCGGCCAATACCCCAGACGACCACTCAAGTCATAGCGGAATTATCCAGCAGGACGGTATTTGTCGACTAGTTATCAAAGCGTGAAACGCCCGAGAAGGGACTCGGAGCGGGGATCCTTCTCCCAGGCGTCCAGCACGGCCTCCGCGGGCGAGCGCCCCGAGGCAGCCACCTCGGCGAGCGGAGCGAGCAAGGGCGCATCCGCGGCATCCAGCCGCTCCAGGCCCCTGCGGGCGATGGCCACCATCTCCCCGGCGAGCCGGTGCAGTTCCTGGTTGCCGAGCCGCCCGGCGAGTCCCTGCCGGCGCGCGGTGTCGTGGAAGGCCACGTGCTCCTCGTAGGACAGCCGCGGCAGCAGCCGCTCGGCCTCCTCCAGGGCCCCGCGGTCGTAGAGCAGCCCGCGCCACAGCGCCGCGAGCGCCCCCGTCATCGGCGCCGACACGCAGTCCGCGCCGCGTACCTCGACGACCTTCTTGAGACGCACCTCGGGGAAGAGCGTGGAGAGGTGATCCGTCCAGTCGGACATATCGGCGGGGCTGCCCTCGAAGCCCTGCTGGATGAACTGGCGGAAGGTCATCTTCGGACGGAGGTACTCCCCGCGCCGGCGCAGGAAGAGGATGGGGGCGTCCAGGGCCCAGTCCACATAGGCGCGGTAGGAGAAGGAGCCGTCGAAGAAGGAGCGGAGGTAACCACAGCGCGTGGGGTCCACTTCGTCCCAGACCCGACAGCGGAAGGACAGGTAGCCCGAGGGCTTGCCGTCCACCAGCGGGCTGTTGGCATAGAGGCCCACCATCAGCGGGGCCAGGCGCGCCACGAGCACCGTCTTGCGGACACAGTCGGCCTCGTCCTCCCAATCGAGCGACACCTGCCCGGTGGAGGTCATCAACATCATGTTGTGCGCCAGGCGGCCGCGCTCGGGGAGGCTCTGACGCATGGCGCCGTAGCGCGACTTGGGCATCCACGACATGGCCTCGGGAGTGCCGAAGGGCCGGTAGCCCAGGGCCACCAGACGCAGCCCGAGTTGGGAGGCGGCGGCCTTCACCTCGGCCAGGTGGGCCAGGTTCTCGGCGTGGGCCTCGCGAGCGGTGCGCCAGGGCGAGCCGGACAGCTCGAACTGACCCCCGGGCTCCAGGGAGATGGTGAGCATGCCCTTCTGCAGGGCGATGATGGGCGAGGAGGGCGTCTCCCGGAAGGGCGTGTAGCCAGCGGGCGCCAGCCGTTCGAGCAGCGCGCCGATTCCCGAGGGGCCGTCGTAGGGCACGGGGTTCGCGCCGTGGAGCGGATAGACGAACTTCTCGTGTTCGAGCCCCAGCAGGTGTTTGGAGCGGGGCTTCTCGGCGGACCGGAAACCGGCCAGCAACTGGTCGATGGAGGTGATCGGCTCGGAGGCTGCACGCTGGAGGTCGAGAGACATGGCGGCCCTATATAACGGTCGTTGACCCTGCCGCCGTCATTTGCGCATCGTCCAGGAAATGACCCACCCATCGCCGGTGCCAACCCTCTCCGCTCGCTCGGGTCCAACGGACTTCTTCCAAGGACTCGGCCTGCTGGGCCGGGCCTGGAGTCTCATCTTCCGGACGCCGCGGCTGCTGCTCCTGTCGGCGCTCTGCGCGGTCGTCACCCTGGTCGCACTGGGGGGCCTCTTCGCCGCACTCTGGGTGTACTCGCCGGAGTTGTTGGGCTGGCTGTGGACGCGCCCCGAGGCCTGGTACGGCCGGGTCCTCTGGTACCTCCTCCTGGTGCTGATGTTCCTCGTGCTGCTGGTGGTGGGGGCCAACGTGGTGCTGCCCCTGGTGCTGGCCCCGCTGCAGGATCCGCTGTCGGAGCTCACCGAGGAGCAGTGTGGGGGCTACAGCCCGCCGCCCTTCCGGCTCGGCGCCTTCCTTCAGGGACTGGTGACCAGCGTGGGACACACCCTGATGCGCGTCCTCCTGCTGGTGCTGGGGCTGGCCGTGCTCTTCCCCCTCAACCTGGTGCCCGTGGTGGGCAACGTGACGTGGACGGTGCTGGGGACCCTGTGGACGATGCTCTGGCTGGCGGGTGAACATCTGGCCGCGCCCATGACGCGCCACCTGTACCCCTTCTCCGAGGTGCGCCGGGCACTGCGCGAGCGCTGGCTGCTCTGCCTGGGCTTCGGGGCGGGGGTCTACGTCCTGCTCTGGATTCCAATCCTCAACAGCTTCTTTCTTCCCGTGGCGGTGGTTGGCGGCACGCTCCTCTACCGGGGGCTGGTCGCCACGGGGAACGTGCCCCCACCGCCCACGCCCTCCGGGAAATAATCCCCCCGCCCGACTGTCTCGTTTGTTGGCCCCGGCGCGGGAACGCAACGCGCGCTCGTGGCGTTCTCCAACGTTGCTTGTAGGCGTCCGCTTGAAGCACCAGGGGTCCATGATTAGGCTTGCCCGGTCGCTCCCGGCACCCGTTCTTCACCGCCAACCGCTCGAATTCGCTGGGCTTTTCACGCATCACCCCCGGGGCTCACGAGCCCCAACCTGGATGAACCATGCCGCGACTCTTTCGCCGGATCACCGCCGTCGCCGTTCTCCTTGGCGCCTGGGCCCTCGTGGGCAACGACCGGGCGCCCTTGCCCCTGACACTCGGCGCGGCGGAGGCCGGCCAGGGTAGCGCCTCCGACTCCACCCGCGTCTCGGGCGAGAAGGGAGGCGCGCAGCACGACCTCTCCTCGCTGCGCGTCTTCACGAAGGTCATCCTCTATGTGAAGGACAACTACGTCGACCCCAAGCGCGTGCGGCCCAAGGAGATGATGATCGCCGCGCTGGAGTACGTGGAGAAGAGCGTCCCGGACGTGCTCGTGGACGGCAACGCCGAGACGGGCAAGCTCAACGTCAACGTCAACGGCAAGACGCGCGAGTTCGACATCAGCCACGTGGACTCGCTCTGGAAGATGTCCTTCACCCTCAAGGACGTCTTCGACTTCGTGAGCAAGAACATGCGTCCCATGGAGGACACCCGCGACATCGAGTACGCGGCCGTCAACGGGATGCTCTCCACCCTGGACCCCCACTCGGTGCTGCTGCGCCCCGAGGTGTACCGGGAGATGAAGCTGTCCACCAAGGGTGAGTTCGGTGGCCTGGGCTTCGTCATCCAGATGCGCGAGGGCAACCTCACCGTCGTCAAGGTGCTGCCCAAGACGCCGGCGGCCCGCGCGGGCATCCAGAAGGATGACCAGATCAAGAAGATTGGCGAGGAGTCCACGGTCAACATGGACCTCAACGAGGCCGTGTCCAAGCTGCGCGGCCCGGTGGACAGCCGCGTGAGCATCACCGTGGAGCGCAAGGCCTGGGACAAGCCGCACCCGATGACGCTCAGCCGCGCGATGATCTCCATCGAGAGCGTGCAGTCCAAGCTGCTGGCGGGCAACGTGGGCTACGTCCGGCTGAAGAACTTCCAGGGCAACACCACGCGTGACTTGCAGGCGGCGCTCGCGGACATGCGCCGGCAGACGGAGTCCAAGGGTGGGCTGAAGGGCGTGGTGTTGGATCTGCGCGGCAACCCGGGCGGTCTGCTGGAGCAGGCCATCCAGGTGTCGGACACGTTCGTCTCCAACGGCACCATCGTGTCGACGGTGGGCCTGTCGGACAAGCTGCGCGAGGAGAAGCGCGCCCGTCCGGACGAGGGTGAGGAGTCCTTCCCGGTGGCGGTGCTGGTGAACGCGGGCAGCGCCTCGGCGTCGGAGATCGTCGCCGGAGCGCTCAAGAACCTGGACCGCGCCGTCATCATCGGCCGCCAGACGTTCGGCAAGGGCAGCGTGCAGGTGCTCTATGACTTCCCGGACGACAGCGCGCTCAAGCTGACCATCGCCAAGTACCTCACCCCGGGCGACGTCTCCATCCAGGAGGTCGGTATCGTCCCGGACATCGAGCTGGTGCCCTCGGCCGTCACCGACGAGCGCGTGGTGGTGTTCGCCCCGCGCAAGACGATTGGCGAGGCGGACCTGGATCAGCACTTCGGCAACCCGAACTCGGACTCGGTGGCCAAGAAGCGCGAGGACGTGCTCGGCCGCCAGAAGCCGCTGGAGTCGGTGAAGTACCTCAAGCTGGACGAGAAGCAGCTGGCGGCCGCCAAGAAGCAGCAGGAGGAGGCCGCCAAGAAGGATCCCGAGACGGCCGCCAAGGAGGCCCCCAAGACGCAGGCTGGCCACCCGCTGCTGGACGTGGACTCGGTGGGCGCGAGCGAGGAGCTGGATGATCAGCTCGACGCGGAGAGCCAGGACGAGGTGAAGGAGGACTTCGAGGTGCAGTTCGCCCGCGAGTACGTCCTCCAGGTGCCCTACAACAACCGGCAGACGATGCTGCAGAAGGGCAAGGACTTCGTGGAGAAGAAGCGCCGCGAGGAGGAGCAGCGCATCAACTCCGCCATCAGCGCGCTCAACGTGGACTGGAGCCCGGGCCCCACGCCCAAGGACGTGAAGCTCGTGGCCTCCTTCACCCCCACCGCGGACCAGCACATCACCGCGGGCGAGACGTTCGACCTGGCCCTCACCGCGGAGAACAAGGGCAGCGAGCCCCTCAAGCGCGTGCGCGCCTGGACCGAGAGCGACAACTACTACCTGGACCGCCGCGAGTTCGTCATCGGCAGCCTCGCCCCGGGTGAGAAGAAGACCTGGAAGGTGAAGGTGCGCCTGCCCAAGGACATGACCTCGCGCCGCGACGACGTGACGGTGAAGTTCCTCGACGACAACGGCCCGCTGCCCACCACGCTGGTGAGCGAGCTGAACTTCACGGAGCTGCCGCGGCCCGCCTTCGCCTTCAACTGGCAGGTGGTCGACGAGTGCGAGACGTGCAACCGCGACGGCGTCGCCCAGCGCGGCGAGGACGTCACCCTGGTGCTGGACGTGACGAACACCGGCAAGGGCAAGGCGCTCGACTCGTTCGCTCAAATCAAGAATGTCGGCGACCCGAACATCTTCATCGAGAAGGGCCGCTTCAAGCTGGGCGAGCTCGCTCCGGGCGAGACGAAGACGGCGCGCTTCCAGCTCGAGGTGAAGAAGGGCTTCAAGGAGGACTCCTTCCCGCTGAAGCTGGCCATCCTCGACGAGCCTCTGGAGGAGTTCTCCATGGAGAAGCTCCAGCTGCCGGTGACGGACGCCCCGGTGGCCAAGCTCGAGCCGAAGAAGGGCCTGGTGAAGGTGGCGGAGAAGGCGGAGCTGCTGGCCTCGCCGCAGCAGGACGCCACCGTGCTGGCCAAGCTGTCCAAGCCGGCGGTGCTCAACACCGATGCCGTCACCAAGGGCTACTACCGAGTGGAGCTGGAGAAGGACCGGTTCGCCTTCGTGCGCGCCCAGGACGTCCGCGACGCTCGCGGCAAGGCCACGCCTCTCCAGGGGCTGACGTATGTGGCCCGCCGCTCGCCTCCGGAGATCAAGCTCGACCTGGACTCCAGCCAGGGCGGCGTGGTGGCCAACGGCGACAAGTACACCCTCTCCGGCGAGGTGGATGACGTCCAGGGTCTGCTGGACATGTACGTCCTGGTGAACGACCAGAAGGTCTACTTCCAGGCCGTGGACGCCAACGCCAAGGGGGGCGAGCCGCACAAGCTCAAGTTCTCCACCGAGTTCTCCCTCAAGGAGGGCAACAACAGCGTCCTGGTGGTGGCCCGCGAGAGCACCGACTTCGCCAGCCGCCGCACCCTGGTCATCCGCCGCCGTCCGGCCGAGGTGGCCCAGAAGCTGACGGCTCCGGCCACGGTCACCAAGCCGGCCAAGTCAGCCACGCCGTAACGAAGTAGCTCGGCTGTTCGGCTGCCTTCCGGGCGGCTTTCGTCGGGGCTCCCCTGCCCCCTCGGAAGCCGCCCGTTTTATTGACGCTTTCCTTAGACGCACGCTAGCGTCGCCCCCTACTGGCGCCGTCGCCGGACGCGCGCCTCGGGAGGCGGTACTGAGGATGCGGACGTTCAGCCGTTGGATGGCCCTCGCGGTGCTGGTGTGCGGCCCCGCCGCGTACGCGGATCGCAACGACTTCACCCAGATCACGAAGCTGGGCAACCCCAGTGCGTACTCGAACTCGAACCAGACCGAGTTCTCGAAAGGCTTCAACGAGGAGGCCAACGGGAACTTCCGCGCCTTCGCCCGCACCTTCGCCGCGGTGATGACCTCGGTCAACCTGATGCCCCCGGAGACGCTGGGGCACGCGGGCTTCTCCGTCAACGCGGAGCTGAGCGTCATCGGCCTGCCCTCCTCGGTGATCCTTCCCACGGAGCGCCCGCAGACGGACTCGCTGCTGCTGCCCTCGGTGCACATACGCAAGGGCCTGCCCTTCTCGCTGGAGCTGGGCGCTCGCGTGGGGTGGATCGACCGCAGCAGCATGTACGCCGCCACCGGCGAGCTGAAGTGGGCCGTCAACGAGGGCTTCACCTGGCTGCCGGACGTGGGGGTGCGTGCCCACGTGACGCGCCTGATGGGCAACCGGGACTTCGACCTGACGGCGGCCGGCCTCGATGTGGGCGTGGGCAAGCAGTTCCCGCTCGGCGGCATGATCACCCTCACCCCCTACGGCGGCCTCGACCTGGTGGGCGTGATGGCCAGCTCGGAAACGATCGACTTCGATCAGAGCCGGACGCTGAACAGCACGCTCAACCCGACCAACCAATACGCGGGCCTGGACAACACCAGCGTCTACGAGCCGGTGACGCTCGGGAAGAACATCAACACCCGCCTCTACGGCGGCGTGCGCTTCATCGGTGGCGCGCTGCAGCTCGGCGCCGAGTTCTCCCTCAGCAGCCAGGGCAAGATCGCGGTGACCCACACCGAGCAGAACTCAGACAAGACGGTCACGACCACGACGAAGGATCGCGCCCTGCCCACGGTGGCCGCCTTCAACGTCACGATGGGCCTGGACTTCTAGGCCGCCTTGCCACGCAGGGCCTCGCGGATGACGCGGGGCTTGTTGGTGATGAGGTAGGAGACGCCCATCTCCTCCAGCGCCCGGGCCCGCTCCGGGTCATCCACCGTCCACACCGCCACGCGCAGACCCCGGCGGAGCCACTCCTCCACCCGCTCCGGTGTGCACTGCCCATGGTACGGGTGCACCGAGTGGGACGACACGAGCGGCGTCACCACGTACGCCTGCGGGCCCCAGCGCTTGTCCGGGTCGATGAGGAAGCCGCGGCGCAGCGAGGGCGCGGCGGCCGCCGTCCGGAAGAGGCACAGCGGGTTGAAGCTGGAGATGACCACGCGCTCGCCCAGCCCCCGGCGGGTGACGATCTCCGCCACCTTTCGCGAGAGCCCCCCGTCGTCGGACTGATCGCACTTGAGCTCGATGTTGATGAGGAAGTGCGCGGGCAGCGCGTCCAGCACCTCCTCCAAGAGGGGAATGCGCGCGGGCGCGAAGCCGAGCCGGCTGCCCACATCCGCCTGTTGCAACTTCCACCAGGACGTGGTGCGCACCTCCCAGGGCACGCCGGCGAGCCGGTCCAGCTTCTCGTCATGACACACCACCACCTCGCCGGAGCCACACACCATGGCGTCCAGTTCCACGCCGTCGGCCCCCTGGGCCACGGCCTCCTGGAAGGCGGCGAGGGTGTTCTCGGGGGCATCGGCGCTGGCACCTCGGTGGGCGAGCAGGAGCATGTCCCCAATGTGCAACAGCCCGGCCCCGAGGGCGAGCGTCCCGGCACCCACCCCACCCTGGACATGACGGACCCTTGCCTCCCTCCGGTCGTTGCTGCACTGTGCACGGCATGCTGGGACTGCGCACCGGGGAGATCCTGTTCATCGCCTTCATCCTGGTGGTGGTGTTCTCCGCCGCCCGGATGGGCCAACTCGGCAACGCGGTGGGCAAGTTCGTCTACTCGTTCAAGAAGGCCTCCAAGGGCGAGGATCTCGTCGACGCGAAGACCCTGTCCCGAACCAAGCGCGGCCAGGACGTCTCCGACGCCGAGTACACCGACTCCGGCCCCAAGCGCGGTTAGCGGGACTCGCCCGCCAGTAGCCTCGAGGCCTGCTCACGCAGGGAGGGGTGCACCGACGCGTCCGCGGCCAGCTCGGCCAGGTCGCTCGCGTTGAGCAGGGGGACGATCTTCACCCCCACTTCCGGCGGCAGGTACGGGTTGAAGACGAGCGCCCGGCGCACCGCGTGGCGCGACGACCAGCGCGAGGACTTCCAGATCTCCACCAGCGGCTCCGGCCGGGCGGGACGGCGCGCCGCCATGCGCACCACCAGGGGCTCGGTGAGCCGGGGGTTGAGCAGCGCGTTGCGCACCACCGAGGGGTTGCTCACCGTGGCCAGCCTCGAGAGCACATCGGGATCCCGGGTGAGCCGGGCCTGCTGCTTGAGGTGCCCCAGGGACTGGGTGAGGACCTTGGCGTCCGCCTTGGCCGCCGCGTCCTCGTCGAACTCCTTGCGGGCCGGTGCCGTCTCGAAGAGGTCCGCCACCGACTCCAGGGACTGCACCTCGGCCATGCGCCGCAGTGAGTCCGCATACGGAATGCTCGCGGCCTCCTGGCCCAGCGCCGCCACGAAGGCGGAGAGGACACAGGTGGCCGGCTCCCAGGCGTCGCGCGCCAGGAAGATGACGTGGTGGAGCAGCTCGTTGGCGTCGAGCGGATCCCTCCGCGCGAGCTCACGTGCGGCGGCCTTGCGGACGATCTCCGCGCTCCCACTCAGGGCGTGAAGCCGCCGGACGACGGCCTTGGCCTCCTCACGGCTGGGCATTGTCGGCGGTTCCCTCCCTGACCTCCTTGGCCGCCATCGCGGCCTGCGGCTCGAGCGTCACCTCGAGCCGGAAGCTGGCCAGGTCCGACGGGTACTCGTAGAAGAGGACGACGAAGGGAGCCCGGGTGCCGGGAGCCACCTCCTTCGCGGCGGCGTCCAGACGGGCCCGAAGCGCGTCGGTCTCGCTGGCGGTCTGCAGCGAGTAGAGCTCCTCGGGCGAGGGCACGGCGCCCGCGATGCCTTCCGCGGACTTCACCTTCTGGTCCCCGTCATACAGCACGACGCCCGCCTTCACGCGGACGGGAGCAGTGCCCCGGTTCTCCACCTCGCCCCGGACGAAGAAGAGCGCGTGCCCATCACGGGTCTCGTAGAGACCGTTGGAGAGCTCCTTGGCCACCAGGGGCCGCGTGGGCGACACCGTCTCCCGGAGGCGCGAGGGCGACAGGGCTGACAGCTCCACCCTGCCTCCGTTGAGCCAGGCACTGCCCACGGCGGCCAGGCCGACCACGAGCACCGCCGCCACCACGAGCTGTGCGGCCACCGCGGCCAGACGCTGCACCAGACGCGGGCCCGTGCGCTCCTTGGGCACTTCCTGCTTCTGCGTGGGCGGCGCGGCGATCACCGGCGGCGCGGGCGTCGGTGTCGCCAAGGGCAGGTCGGGGAGGATCTCCGTGCTCGGAGCGCCGGCCCCGGGGAAGTCCGGGAACGGGTTGCGCTCCGTCGGCGCGTTCGCCTTGGCGATGGGCGTCGCCGCGACCGTCTGCGTGGCTCCCCAATCTGGAATGCCACTCGGCGGCGGCTGCTGAGGCGCACCCCAATCTGGAATGCCACTCGGCGGCGGCTGCTGGGGCGCACCCCAGTCCGGAATGCCACTCGGTGGCGGCTGCTGGGGCGCACCCCAGTCTGGAATGCCAGACGCGGCAGGAGCGGGGCTCGGCGCGGCAGGAGCGGGGCTCGACACGGGTGCGGGAGCCTTCGCGGAGGCCGGAGGCAGTGCCGCCACGGGGTCGAACGAGACGAACGGGTTGTTCCCCTCGAGCCCCTCCATCTCGTTCGGGTCCGCGGCCGGGATCGGAATGGGCGCGGGCGGCGCCTTCGCGGAAGCCGGAGGCAGTGCCGCCACGGGGTCGAACGAGACGAACGGGTTGTTCCCCTCGAGCCCCTCCATCTCGTTCGGATCCACGGCTGGGATCGGAATGGGCGCGGGGGCCCTGGCCGGCTTGGGCGCCGGAGCGGGCGGCAGCGTGGGCATGGCCGAGATCGTCGGCGCATCCTCCGGGGGCAGCGAGAACGGATCGTTCTCCTCGAACGCCATCGGCGCGGGCGCGACGCCCCGGGGCTGCAGTGTGGGCGTGGCCGGAACCGTCGGCGCATCCTCCGGGGGCAGCGAGAACGGATCGTTCTCCTCGAACGCCATCGGCGCACTGGCTCGCGGCGCGGGAGCGGGGACGGGCGCGGGCGCGGGGCTCCTCGTCGGGACCTGGACCGGCACGGGCGCGGCATGGGCTGGCTTCGGGGCCGGCGGTGCGCTCCGAGCCGGCACCTGCACGGGCACCGGAGCCGGCTTGGGGGCCGGGGCCGGGGCCAACGTGGGCATCGAGCCGGCGATCGTCGAATCGACATCATCCGAGCCGAACGGGTTGTCCTCGTCGAAGGAGAAGGGCGCGCTGCTCACGGGAGCGAGCGCGGGGCTCTTCGCCGGAACGGGAGCAGGCGCGGGGCTCTTCGCCGGAACGGGCACGGGCACGGGGCTCTTCGCCGGAACCTGGAGCGGCACGGGCGCGGCCCCCTGGGCCGGCTTGGGGGCCGGGGCGGGCTTGGGCGCCGGAGCCTGGGCGGCCGGTCCCACCGCGGGCGCCCCCGCGGGCTTGTTGGGAAGGGTGGCCTTCGCAACGAGCTTGAGGGCCTCGGCGGGAGTGGGGGTGTTCTCGCCGATGAACTCCATCAGCGGGTCCAGGTCGATGGTGGCCGGGGTCTTCGGCGGCTCCATCGAGGGGACGCGCGGCACACCGGCCGGGACGCCGCCTCGAGGCGCGGCGACACCCGGGGCCTTGGCCTGCGGCGCGCCGCCAGGCGCGGAGGTCCGAGGCACCTCGAGGGGCGTGCCCGAACGGGGGGTGGCCGGGGGCTTCGCGGACGGAGCCGCCTCGGCGGGAGGGAAGGCCGGGGCGGACGCGGCGGACGGAGCGTCCTCACGTGCGACCCGGAAGGTATGCTGACACTTGGTGCAGCGAACCTTGACCCCCTTCTCGGAGACCTTCTCGTCGGGGATCTTGAAACGCGTCTGACACCGCTCACACTTGACGATCATTCAGGGCTCGGCCGGTCCGTGAGTATAGGCGCAGAGAGGCAACCACCGCGAGCAGGCCTCCACCCGGCTTGCCCGCCCCCACCCCCTCTGCTACAGGCTTCACTCCCCCCACCGTGTGCGCGAGCGCCGGACGCAGGCGGAGAACCAGATTATGAGCGAGCCAGAGCAGGCAGGCGTGCCGGGCAAAGAGCCCAAGGTCATCAAGCGGTATACCAACCGCAAGCTCTACGACACTGTCGAGAGCCGATATGTGACGCTCGATGAGATCGCCGCGATGATCAAGGACGGCGTGGAGGTCCAGATCGTCGACAACCGGACGAAAGAGGATCTCACCTCGGTCACCCTCGCGCAGATCATCTTCGAGGAGGAGAAGAAGCGGAACCGGATGCCCCTGACGGTGCTCCGGCAGATCATCCGCCATCCGAGCGAGTCGCTGACGGACTTCATCCAGAAGGAAGTCACCCCGCGAGTGGTCTCCATCCGAGAGGAGGCCGAGTCGCGGCTGGACAAGCTGCTGCGGCGTGAGGACAAGCGCGAGGGGGGCCCCGAGGAGGCGGCCGAGCCCACGCCCGCCGAGCAGCCGGCCGAGCCCAAGCCGGAAGAGGCCGCCAACACCGCCGGAGGTGCGGGTGGCGCGGCGGAGCTGCTCAAGGCCAGCCAGCGCGCGCTGGAGGACTGGCAGCGGCGCATCGACGAGCGGGTGAAGCACGTCGTGGAGAACCTGGCGGGCAACCTGCCGGCGCTCGGCCGCGACATGGCGGTGCTCACGCAGCGCCTGGGTGAGCTCGAGAAGAAGCTGGACGAGCTCGAGAAGAAGCAGCAACCGTAACCCCGCCTGCCCTGCCCTCCCCTGCCCGCCCCTTCCGCCTCGGAGGGGGCCGGGGTGAGGCGCCCGTTGCTCATCGACTTCACCGATTGAGCGATGGGAGACCTACCCTGAGTAGGGAAACACCATGGCCATCCTCTCCATCCAATCCCATGTCGCCTACGGGTACGTCGGCAACCGGTCAGCGACCTTTCCCCTGCAGCGCCTCGGCCATGACGTGTGGCCGGTGAACACGGTGCAGTTCAGCAACCACTCCGGCTACGGACGCTGGCGCGGGCAGGTCTTCGAGCCCTCCCATGTGGCGGACGTGGTGGGCGGCATCGTCGAGAGGGGCGTGCTGGCGCAGTGCCAGGCCGTGCTGTCCGGTTACATGGGCGATGCGGCGACCGGCGCGGTCATCCTCGACACGGTGGCGCAGGTGCGAGCGGCCAATCCCCGGGCGCTGTACTGCTGCGATCCGGTGATGGGAGACGTGGGCCGGGGCATCTTCGTGCGGCCGGGCATCCCCGAGTTCATGCGCGAGCGGGCCGTGCCCGCCGCCGACATCATCACCCCCAACCAGTTCGAGCTGGAGTACCTCACCGGGCGCACCATCCGCACCCTGGAGGACGCGCTGGCGGCGGCCTCGGCGGTGCGCGAGCTGGGCCCGAAGGTGGTGCTGGTAACGAGCCTGCAGAGGGAAGGCACGGCTCCCGGAACCATCGAGATGCTGGCGGCCACCCAGTCGGGTGCCTGGCTGGTGCTCACCCCGCTGCTGCCCATCCAGCCTCCGCCCAACGGCGCGGGCGACGCCGTGGCGGCGCTCTTCCTCTCGCACCTGCTGCGCGGCCGAGACGCGGGAGAGGCGCTCGGGGAGACGGCGGCCTCCATCTTCGGCATCTTCTCCGCCACCCACGCGGCGGGAGCGCGCGAGCTCCAGCTCATCGCCGCCCAGGAGGAGCTGGTGGCCCCCACCCGGCGCTTCGCGGTGGAGCGGGTGGCCTGAGCCGCGCCGGAGGGGGCGGCCCTACGCCACGCGGGACGCCTTCCGGCTGCGCTTCGCCGCCTTGGCGGGCGCGCCGTCGAAGATCTCCGCGGCGATGGCGCCGAGCATCCGGGCCCCCGTGCTGCTCGGGGCGTACTCCCAGATGGTCTTCCCGTGGCTCTGGGCCTCGTCCACCTTGACGTTGTAGCCCAGGGGCGTGGCGGCGAGGGAATCTGGGAAGTAGGCCTTGAGGCGCTCGAGGATGGCGGTAGCGAGCGCGGTGCGCCGGTAGAGCGTGGGCACCACCTTGGTGATGCGCAGCTCGGGACGGCCCTCGGACTCGGCCACCTGGCGGACGGTGTCAGCCACCTCGGCACAGCCATCGAGCGCGAAGTACGTGAGGGCCACGGGCACCACCACCTCGGTGGCGGCCACGAGGATGTTGCGCGTGGTGATGCCCATGGACGGCGGGGCATCGAAGACGACGACGTCGTAGCCGGCGGCCTCGGCCGGCGCGAGCCGCTCGGCGAGCCGGTGGGCACGCCGCTCGTCCTGGGCCACCACGAGCGGAAAGTCCGCCATCTCCTTGTAAGCGGGCAGGACGGAGAGGCCCTCGATGGCCGAGGGCCGCACCACGTCCTCCAGGCGCACGGCCGGCTCAGTGAGCAGGTGGAACACGTTGCGTGGCAGGGTGCGCACGTCCAGCCCGAGCGACTTGCCCGAGTGCCCCTGCGTGTCCAGGTCCACCAGCAGGACCTTGAGGCCCCTGTCCCGCGCGAGCCACGCGGCGGTGTTGACCGCCAGCGTCGTCTTGCAGGTGCCACCCTTCTCGTTGATGAAGGCGATGCGCCGCATGTGGGTTGCCCCTACTTCTTCTTGGCCGCCACCAGCGTGTCCACCTTGGACTCCACCGAGGACAGCAGCCGCTCCAGGTCATCCACCTTGTTGCGCAGCTGCTCCAGGTCCGCGGTGGAGGGCAGGTTCATCGCCGACAGCGCCGAGCGCAGCGCCCCATCCAGAGTGCCCTTGGCCGCCAGCGAGCGCGCGACCAGCCCCTGCACCGCCGCCACGAACTTCTCGTTGGACATGAGCTGCTGCGCCAGCTTGCCCACGCGCTCCTCGCCGGTCTCGACGAGCTTCTTCACCATCGGGTTGTCTCTGAGCATCATGAACGTCTCCATGCATCCGCGTGGGGGTGGGGGTAAGGAGGATCCGCGGGAAATCCAGTAGAAACGCGCGAACTCTGGAAGCACACGACGCGGCGTGTCAAGACATGGCCGCCAGTAGACAGAGCGCGTTGACAGGGGGGAGGGGCATCCCTACGGTTCGCGCCTCTCAATGGCCGGCCTGCTCGACAAGAGGTTGTGGATCGTTTCCGGCAAGGGCGGCGTGGGCAAGAGCACCATCGCCGCGGCGCTGGCGTTGCGCTCGGCGCGCGCTGGCAGACGCACCCTGGTGTGCGAGGTGAACACCCAGGAGCGCATCAGCCGGCTGCTCGGGCACTCGCCCGTGGGCCCCCAGGTGACGAAGTTGGAAGACAACTTGTGGGCGGTGGACGTGCGCCCCCAGGAGGCCATGCGCGAGTACGCGATCATGGTCCTGCGCTTCGAGACCCTCTACAAGACGGTCTTCGAGAACAAGGTGGTGCGCTACTTCCTGCGCTTCATCCCCTCGCTGCAGGAGCTGGTGCTGCTGGGGAAGATTCTGTTCCACGCGCAGGAGAAGCGGCCGGACGGCAAGCCGCTGTGGGACACCATCGTGATGGACGC
Source organism: Vitiosangium sp. GDMCC 1.1324 (assembly GCF_003044305.1). Lineage (GTDB taxonomy): Bacteria > Myxococcota > Myxococcia > Myxococcales > Myxococcaceae > Archangium. The sequence continues at coordinate 269,092 of NZ_PZOX01000017.1, forward strand.
GCCGGCCACGGGCCACGCCATCACCTTCCTGCGAGTGCCCCAGGTGCTGCTGCAGACGGTGCCGCCCGGGCCCATGTCCCGCGAGGCCATGAAGATGCGCGACATCCTCGAGGACCCGTCGGTGACGGCGGCGGTGCTGGTGTCGCTGCCGGAGGAGCTGCCGGTGAACGAGACGTTGGAGCTGCACGCGGCTCTGCGCGACCAGGTGCGGGTGCGCACGCACGCGGCGGTGCTCAACGCGGCCTTCCCCGAGCGCTTCACCGAGGACGACCTGGAGGCGCTCTCGGGCCAGCCGGAGCTGCTCGCGGTGGCGCGGGCGCACCATGACCGGGTGGCGCAGACGGTGCTGGCGGAGATGAAGCTGGAGCGCAACCTGCATGTGCCGGTGCACCAGGTGCCGCGCATCTTCACGCCGGGCTTCGACCGCTCGGCCATCGAGCAGGTGGTGCGTCACCTGGAGCCGCTGGTGACGGGGAAGGCGGACACATGAACGCGCTGTCCGAGGCCCTGTCGAAGAAGCGCGTGCTGGTGTGCGTCGGCTCGGGCGGCGTGGGCAAGACGACCATCTCCGCGACGCTGGCGCTGCGCGCGGCGGTGGACGGGCGCAACAGTCTGGTGTGCACCATCGACCCGGCCAAGCGGCTGGCCAACTCGCTGGGCCTGCACGCGCTGGGCAACGTGGAGGCCGAGGTCCCCGCCTCCGCGCTGGAGCCGCTCGGGCTCAAGGCCCGGGGCCGCCTCCACGCGATGATGCTGGACATGAAGCAGACGTGGGACGACCTCATCCTCAAGTACGCCCCACCGGACAAGCGCGAGAAGATCCTCGCCAACCGCTTCTACCAGTCGCTCTCCAGCGCGCTCGCGGGCAGCCAGGAATACATCGCGATGGAGAAGCTGTGGGAGCTGCGCAACAAGCGCGACTACGAGCTCATCGTGCTCGACACGCCGCCCACGGCCCACGCACTGGACTTCCTCGAGGCGCCCAACCGGGTGCTGGACTTCCTCGACAACGAGGCGGCGAAGTGGCTGCTCACGCCGGCGCTGGCGGCGGGGAAGATTGGCCTGTCGCTCTTCAGCCTGGGCAGCAGCTACGCGGCGAAGACGATCTCCAAGTTCACCGGCACGGAGACGCTGCAGGAGCTGGCCAACTTCATGATGGCCATCGCCCCGATGAACGAGAGCTTCCGGGAGCGGGCGCGCGGGGTGCGCGAGCTGCTGGAGGCGGAGCAGACGGGCTTCGTGCTGGTGACGAGCCCGGGGCGGGAGCGGCTGGACGAGGTGATGCACTTCCACCGGCTGCTGAAACAGAACGAGATGGAAGTGGTGGCGGTGGTGGTGAACCGCGTGCACCCGATGCCGGGACCCGCGCTGTGGGAGGAGGCCCAGAGCCTGACGCCCGCCCGGCGCGCGAAGGTGGAGGAGACGCTGCGGGAGCTGAAGGTGCTGGCGGAGCAGGACGCCCAGGGCATTGTCGAGCTCCAGGCCGCGTGCCAGGGGACTCCGCTCATCCAGGTGCCGCGCTTCGAGCTGGACGTGCATGACATCGGGGCACTGTGGCGCACGGGCCGATTCCTGATGGGTGACGAGGCCCTCCCCACGCCCTCTCTTCCATCGGGAGAGGGACGGGGTGCGACGAGCACCTGACCGCCCGGCTGGCCCCCTACCCTCTCTGCCGAGGCTTCATCTTCAACAGCCGTATGGACGGTAGGGTCCATGTTGGTATAGCCGTTGCTAGAGCCATGGGAAGAATCTTCGAGACCCGCAAGACCACGATGTTCGCCCGCTGGAACCGGATGGCGAAGCTCTTCACCCGGATCAGCAAGGACATTGCCATCGCCGTGAAGGCGGGCGGAGCGAGCCCCGACAGCAACCCGGCCCTGCGCCGCGCCCTCCAGAACGCGCGCGCCGGGAACATGCCGAAGGACAAGGTCGAGGCCGCCATCAAGCGTGCCTCCGGCCAGGACGAGCACAACTACGAGGTCGTCCTCTACGAGGGGTATGCGCCGCACGGCATCGCGATCCTCGTGGAGACGGCGACGGACAACGTGGTGCGCACCGTGGCCAACGTCCGGATGCACTTCAAGGACGGAGGAGGAAACCTCGGTACCACGGGCAGCGTCGGCTTCCTCTTCCAGCGCATGGGCGTCTTCCGGCTGTCGCCCGAGGGACTGGATCTCGAGGCGCTCGAACTGGACCTCATCGACCACGGGCTGCAGGAGATGGGCGAGGGACAGGGCGAGAAGGGGGAGAAGCAGGTCGTCATCCGCTGCGCGTTCAACGACTTCGGGCAATTGCAGTCGGCCATCGAAGCGCGCGGCCTCACGCTCCTGTCCGCCGAGTCCGAGTACGTCGCGCAGACGCCCATCGAGCTGCCCGAGGACAAGGCCAACGAGGTCCTGGAACTGGTGGACGAGCTCGAGCAGGACGACGACGTACAGCGGGTCTTCCACAACCTGGCGTGAGCCTCGGGTCAATCGAGGCCTTGTGATGGACTTCTCCGCGCTCGCTCTCTCACCGCCGCTACAGCAGGTCCTCCAGGAGCTGGACTTCCAGACCGTCACGCCCATCCAGGCCCAGAGCATCCCGGTGCTGTTGCAGGGCCGCGACCTCGTCGGGCAGGCACGGACGGGAAGCGGGAAGACCGCGGCCTTCGCGCTTCCCCTGCTGCAGAAGATTCAGCTCCAGCAACGACGGCTCCAGGCGCTCGTGCTCTGTCCGACGCGGGAGCTCTGTGCCCAGGTGGCTGGGGAGATCCGCCGGCTGGGCCGGAGGCTGCCCGGACTCCAGGTCCTCGCGCTCGCGGGTGGCCAGCCTGTTTGGCCCCAGGTGAACGCGCTCGAGAAAGGCGCCCACGTCGCGGTCGGCACTCCCGGCCGCATCCTCGACCTCCTCCAGCGGAAGGCACTCGACACGCGGCAGCTCACCACCGTGGTGCTCGATGAAGCCGATCGGATGCTCGACATGGGCTTCCGCGAGGACATGGAGCGCATCCTCGGAGTGACCCCTCCGACGCGCCAGACCGTGCTCTTCTCGGCGACGTTCCCCCCGGACATCGAGGCGCTGAGCCGGACCTTCCAGAAGGAACCCGTCCGCGTGACGGTCGTGGAGGCCGATGCGGCTCCCGACATCCAGCAGCTCTGTTACGCGTGCGCGCCCGAGGAGAAGACGGCGCTCCTGCTGCGAGTCCTGCGGCAATACCAGCCGGCCTCCGCCATCGTGTTCTGCAACCTCAAGGCGACGGTCGTCGAGCTGACGAGGGCGCTGGCCGAGGCCGGAGTGAGCGCGGACGGGCTCCAGGGAGACCTGGAGCAGAGCGAGCGCGACCGCGTCATGGCGAGGTTCCGCAATCGCAGCACCCGGGTGCTCATCGCGACGGACGTGGCGGGCCGAGGCATCGACGTGGAAGCCCTCGATGCCGTCGTCAACTTCGACGTGCCCTCGCAGCCCGAGCCCTACGTGCATCGCATCGGCCGCACGGGGCGCGCGGGAAGAAGGGGGCTCGCCATCGCCCTCGTCACCCCGAACGACGAGCGCAAAGTCGAGGGCATCGAGCTCGCCACCGGAGTGAAGCTGGAGCGCGCGAGCGTGGAGACGCTGCCCCCGGCGGACGCGACGAGCGGGGTGTCACTGGCAGCGGACTGGGAGACGCTCTCCATCTCCGCCGGACGCAAGGACAAGATGCGGCCGGGTGACATCCTCGGTGCCCTGACGGGAGAGGCCGGCGGGCTGAATGCCTCCGACATCGGGAAGATCGAACTCCACGATCATCACGCCTATGTCGCCATCACCAAGGGCCTCGTACGCGTGGCGCTCCAGCGGCTGCGCGACGGCCGCATCAAGGGGCGCAAATACCGGATCGACTGGGTGCGGTAGTCCACGGCCTGGCGGGACCCCGGCCCTCAGGACTCACGGCACAGCCGGTCCACCCGGTTGAGCAGCGTGGGGATGCGCGAGGCCCCATGCATCCTCCGCACGTGCTCCGCGGCGATGCTGGCCTCCACCCCCACCGCGGTGACGAACAGCGGACGCTGGCTCTGCCCGCGCAGCACCGGCACCGCCACACTGGCGTGGAACGCCGTCTTGGCCACGCCGATGACCGGCACCCGTCGCTCCAGCGCCTCGTACAGGTGCGCGCCGAGCCCGGGCCGCTCCTCGCCGAGCCACACGTACCCGTCGATGACCACCGCCTCCAACGGCTCCCGCACGGCGGCGAGCACCTTCAGCAGGTGGGGCAGCTCGCGGCGGTAGAACTGACCCGGCTCGTAGGGCGCCGCGGGGGGACCTCGCTCCACCACGTGCGCGGCCTCGGCGGCATCGGCCCAGTCCCGGAAGAGCACACAGGCGGCCACGGTGACCTCGGGCCGATAGTCCACGTCCATACAGGCCAGCATCGTCCTCCTCCGCACTTCCACTCGGGGTGTGTCGGCCTGGCCGCCGGGCGGCGCACCATGCGGGCGGGAAGCCCGAGCGAAGGTTAAACTGCGACCCGCCTGGGAACCCCGGAACAGCCACCGCTGTCCTGGAACCAGGAAACGCGGACGGCCCCTCCTTGGGCCCCTGACGAGACTTCGAGCGGAGGACATACATGTCGGCCACCTGGCGCAAGTGGGTGTTGGTGGGAGTCCTGGGCCTGGTGGGGTGCCGGACGACGGGCTCGGCGGTGCGCGAGACGCCGGAGCAGCCGAAGCAGGAAGTCCAGTTCGATCCGGTCACGGTGACGGGGGACCTGGAGCTGTCGGAGCTCAACGACGAGGAGCTGTTCGCGGGCGGCACGTCAGCCTTCGCGGCCAACGACTTCGCCAAGGCCGCGCGCTACTTCGGACGGCTGGCGGACTTCCACGCCAACAGCTCGCACCGGCACGAGGCGCTCTACAACGCGGGTCTGGCGCACGAGCGGCTGGAGCAGTGGGAGGAGGCCTACCTGCGCTTCTCCGAGCTGGCGGACGTGGAGAAGGGCACGGGAGACACGCTGGACGCGGCCTTCCGCATGGCCGAGACGCAGTACCACCTGGAGCGGTTCGCTGACGCCGCGAAGGTGCTCGGAACCATCGCCGGTCGAGAGGACCTGCCGGTGGGCAAGCGCCTGGAGGCGCAGGTACAGCAGGGCGTGTGCGAGCTGGAGTCCGGGCAGCCGGAGAAGGCCGAGACCACGCTGCGCAAGGTGGTCACCACGTACGAGGGGCTCGCGGACAAGGATGAGGTCGAGGACTACTTCCCCGCGCAGGCGCACTTCTTCATCGGGGAGATCTACCGGCTGCACTACGAAGAGGTGAAACTGGACCCCTCGAAGGGCAGCGACGCGCTCTCCAACGATCTGAACTACAAGGCCGAGCTGCTGCTGTCGGCACAGGGGCACTACCTGCGCGCCATCCGGGTGGGCAACGGCCACTGGGCGACGGCGGCCGGCTCCCAGATTGGCGCGATGTACGAGAACCTCTACGAGCACCTGGTGAACTCGCCGGCGCCGGCGGAGCTGGACGCGGAGGAGGCTCAGGTGTACCGCGAGGAGCTGCGCAAGAAGGTGCGGGTGCTGCTCACCAAGTCCATCAACATCTACGAGCGGACGCTGGAGGCGGCCGAGCGCATCGGCTCGCAGAACGCGTTCGTGGACAAGACGCGCAAGAGCCTGGAGAGGATGAAGGCGCTGTTGCTGGCGGACACGGACTCGGCACCCACGTCGGCCGAGCCCGCCCCATCCAAGCCGCACTCCTGAGCGAAACACCCTCCTCGCTGGGCGGGGGCCGGGGTGAGCGTCTACGATTCCCCGGCCCATGGAGCCCCTCTTCACGCCCGAGCAGTTGGCCGAGATCAAGGCCTACCACCTGCCGCTCTACATCAAGAGCGCGGTGAGCCCCTTCGTCTACCTGGGAGTGCTGGCCCTCCTCCTGGGCGTGCTGGTGCGGCCCTTCTACCGGTGGTGCGAGTCCTGCGCGGCCTGGCTCTCCCAGCGGCTCGCCTTCCTGCGGACGGCCCCGGTCAGCCGCGTCTTCGTCCAGGCGATGGACCGGCTCTGGGGCGAGCCCGGCTGGGGCGCCGCCATCCTCTTCGCCCTGCTCGTGGACCTCTTCATCGAGCTCGTCTACGTCCCAGCGACCATCTACTTCGGCTACGTGCTGGAGCACCGCTATGGCATGTCCGAGTACACGCCGCTGCGCTTCATGCTGGACGAGCTCAAGGGCATCGCCCTGGAGGGGTTCGCCACCTCGGCGCTGGTGCTCGGGCTCTACGGGCTGGCCCGGCGGGTGAAGCGCTGGTGGCTGGTGCTGGGCATCCCCTCGGCCCTGCTGCTGCTGGTGTCCTCGGCCATCGACCCGTACCGCAGCCAGGTCTATTTCGAGCAGACACCCCTGGAGCAGGGCCCCGTGCGCGAGCGCATCACCGCGCTGATGGCCCATGCCAACATCCCCTTCCAGGACGTGCGTGTGGAGAAGACGTCCGTGGCCAGCAAGCGTCTCCAGGCCTACTTCGCGGGCCAGGGCCCCACTCGCACCATCGTGCTCAACGACGTCATCCTCCGCGAGCTCGAGCCCGATGAGCTCCTCGCCGCCATCGCGCACGAGGCGGGCCACGTCCATGAGCCGAAGTGGCCGGGGCGCATCGCCTCCTCGCTGGCGCTGCTCGCACTCCTCTTCGTCATCGACCGGCTCCTGCGGCTCTCCGCGGCTCGAGGGTGGTTCGGCACCACGCGCTTCGCGGACATCCGCACCCTGCCCCTGCTGTGGCTGCTCTCCTTCCTCGTCTTCTTCCTGAGCAGCCCCATCTCCGCGGCCTTCTCCCGCGAGCGCGAGCGCGAGGCCGACCGCTACGCCCTCCAGCTCACCCAGGACCCCGCCGCCTTCCGCCGCATGCTGGTGAAGGCCGCCCGGGTGAACAAGATGGACCCGGAGCCGCCTCGCTGGGTCGTCCTCAAGGGCCACAGCCACCCGCCCATCACCGAACGGCTCGCCGCCGTTCCTCCCGCTCCAGAAAAAAGGGCGCCAGCGGGAGAGCCCCTCTCGGAGCCCTCCCACTGACGCCCTCCCGCCGGACCGCCCTTTCCCCATGACCCCCCCGCGGCCCGGCGGATTCTCTCGTCCCAGCGGGCTACGCCCTCGCCTGGGCCTGCTCCCCCTTCATCTTCTCCACGGCCACCAGCGCGATGGCCTTCACCAACGCCTTCGCCCTCCGGCCCGCCGACGTCACCCCGTTCGGATCCGCCTCCGACGCGTTGGCGATGTCCGTGAAGCCCTGCCGGTTGCCCTGCCGCAGGTACAGCTCCCCGCGGTTCACCAGCGCCACCGGGTTGCCCGGGTCACGCTCCAGCGCCGCGCTGTACTCGGTGATGGCCTCCTCCAGCCGCCCCAGCTTCTGGTACACCGTGCCCAGCGCCGCCCGGCTCGCTGAATCCTTCGGGTTTCCCTCCACCAGCCCCTCGAAGAGGATGCGCGCCTCCTCGTAGCGCCCCGCGGCCGCCAGGTCACACCCCACCTGCGCGATCGCCTTCGCTTCCTCGAAGGTCATCCCATCCACCTCCGCCCACGTCACCTCTCCGCGCACGTACGCCTTCAGCTTCTCCGTCGTTGCCGTGTCCATGGCTCCTCCCTCGTATTTGATGACCCGTCCCATTCCCGCCTACGCGCTCCGCATGTTGGAGAGGGCCGTCTTCGCCATCTCGTTGAACTTCATGGACAGCGTGCTCGCCATCTCGAACATGTTCTTGCGCCGCTCGATGAGCTTCTGCAGCCGCAGGTTGAGCTTCTCGATGTTCCGGTCCGCGTCCGCGGCCTTCTTCTCGTTGCCCTTCTCGTTCGAGATGCCGGCCTTCTGATCCTGCGCCGCCGCCAGGTCATCCATCGTCTTGAGGATCTCGTCGTCCAGCTTCTCCGTGAGCCCCGAGAGGATGGCCTCGATCTTCTCCTCCATGCTCATGCTCGGGTCGTTGACGATGCCCCGCACGCCCGAGCTGGCCGAACCGCTCGAGCTGCCCGAGGACGGCGTCCCGCTCGTCGGAGGCTGGCTCCCCACGGAGCCACCGGGCGGAGGAGGCGCCGAGGACCCCACGTTCCCGGGCCGCCCGTACTGCGCGAAGTCCGCCTTCACCTTGAGGATCTCGCTGCGCACGTTGCCCAGGGTGATGCGGTCGTCGTTCTTGTGGTCCTTGAACACGCCCGTGAGGGAGCCGTTGAAGGCGCCCACCGAGGTGTCGAGCCGCTCGAAGTAGCCCGGGTTGTCCACCATGAAGCGCGCCGCCTGGCGCAGCTCGGGTGACACGCGCCCGTCCCCGGAGATGCGGTGCAGGTCCCCCTTCGACAGCGACCCGTCCAGCTTCCCGTCCGTCGCGTCGAGGTAGCGGAAGTTCTGCTCGAGCGTCTGCAGCGAGTGGAAGTAGTCGTTCATCTTGGGGTCCAGGTGGCTGCCCCCGGTGATGCCACCGGCCTGCTGCGAGCCACCCGTCCCCGCCGACGAGCCGCCCTGCCACACCTGCGAGCCACTCGACACCGGCGAGCCCCCCGGCCACACCGGCGAGCCGCCCGGCCACGCCTGCCCGCCACCCGGCACCGCCGAGGCCCCGTGCTCCGGCTTCGCGTAGCCCGCGCAGGCCTTCTGCGCGTCCTTCGGAGCGCTGTACTCGGTGGCGGCCGGCGGATTCTTGGACAGCTCACCCACGAGCCCCATCGCGCCATCGGCCGCCAGCAGCACGTTGCCCGTCATCGCCCCCGCCGCCACCTTGGCCGCGTTGGTGATGGCCGGCGGAAGTCCCAGCATGCTGCCCGCAGCGTCGATGAGCCCTCCGCCCGACAGCAGGTTCGTCACTCCACCCAGCGCACCGCCCAATCCCTTCAGAAAATCCATGGCTCCTCCCCCGCGGCTCCGAGGCTCCGTGCCTCCAAACGCCGCTTCGTGTTGCGCGCCCGACGGATTGCAGCGGGAGTGCCGACTCCGGCCCGAGCCTGACTCCAACGAATTCAGCGAGTTAGCCCGTGCACCGAGCGAGCACGGTCCTGCCCCGCGGACGGGGCGGTCCACACCGGAGGATTGCGGTTAGATTCCGCCGCGCATGCGCACCCTGGGCCTCGACTTTGGCACCAAGACAATCGGCGTCGCCGCCTCGGACGCCCTGGGCCTCACCGCCCAGACCGTCACCACCATCCGCCGCACCAGCCTCAAGGCAGACCTCGCCGCCCTCTCCGAGCTGGTGCGCGAATACGAGGCCGAGCGCTTCGTCGTCGGACTGCCCCTCAACATGGATGGCTCCGAGGGCCCTCGCGCCGAGTCCACCCGCAAGTTCGTGGACGCCCTCACCCAGGCCCTCGGTCTGCCCGTGGAGCTGTGGGACGAGCGCCTGTCCACCGTGGCCGCTCAGCGCACCCTGCTCGAGGCGGACCTGTCCCGCGCCAAGCGCCGCGAGGTCATCGACCAGATGGCCGCCCAGTTCATCCTCCAGGGCTGGCTCGACGCCCGGCACCCGCCTTCGGAGGCGTTCGATGCCGACGACTACGATCCGGAGCCTTGAGTGAAGAAAGTCCTCCTCGCCCTGCTCGTCCTCGGAGTGCTCGCGGCCGCCGCCGCGGGTGGCTGGTACCTGCGCCGCGAACGGCAGATCTCCGCCTTCGCCGCCACCCCCGTCACCCTTCCCCAGGCCGGCATCACCGTGATCGTGCCCAATGGCACCGGCCCGAAGACGCTCGCGAAGCTCCTGGCGGACGCGGGCGTCGTCACCGACCCGGAGCTGCTCTATCTCTTCATCCGCCGCGAGCAGGCCGGCCCCAAGCTGAAGGCCGGTGAGTACCTCTTCGAGGGCACCCTCACTCCCGCGCAGGTGGTGGAGCTGCTCGCCTCCGGCAAGGTGAAGGTCTACCACTTCACCGTCCCCGAGGGCCTTCGCGCCGAGGAGATCCTCCCCATCCTCGCCGGCTCGGAGCTGAAGCTGGACCTGAGGAAGCTGGAGCAGCTCGCCGCGGACCCCCGCTTCCTGCGCGAGACCGGCGTGCCCGCATCCTCCATCGAGGGCTTCCTCTTCCCGGACACGTACACCTTCACCCGCAACGCCACCGAGGAGCAGGTGCTCACGAAGATGGTGGAGCGCTCGCTCGAGGAGTACCGGAAGGCGGACGCACAGCGGAAGGACGGGGTGAAGCTCTCGCTGCTGCAGGCCTTCACCCTGGCCTCCATCGTGGAGAAGGAGACGGGCCAGCCCCAGGAGCGGCCCCGCATCTCCTGCGTCTTCCACAACCGGCTGCGCCAGGGCATCAAGCTGCAGACGGATCCCACCGTCATCTACGCCATGAGGCTACTGCGCGGGGTGTACTCGAAGAACATCACCCGCCAGGACCTGGAGACGCCTCACCCGTACAACACGTACACCACCGCCGGGTTGCCGCCAGGGCCCATCGCCAACCCGGGCGCCGCCGCCCTCCAGGCCGCCCTCCACCCGCTGGACTGCGACGACCTCTTCTTCGTGTCGCGCAACGACGGCACCCACATCTTCTGCCCCACCCTCGAGTGCCACAACGCGGCGGTGGAGAAGTGGCAGGTGGAGTTCTTCCGCAACCAGCGTCGGCAGCGCACCAGCGGCCCGAACTAGCCCCACGGCGGCGAAGGGGCCTTCCCTCCTGGACGTTCAATCCGCGACCAGGCCCACCGCACCATCCGCGGCGGGCAAGCCACCGATCTCCCCGAGCAGTGTCAGGTGGCCAGTGGCAGGATCTATCCGGAACGCATCCAGCGTCCCCGTACCGGCGTTCACCGTGTACAGGAAGCGCCCGTCGCGGCTGACGGAGATGTCCACCGGGGCCGAGCCGGACGGCAGGCGGGCGCTGATGCCGTCGCCATCGAGCAGGCGCAGGTGCCCGTTCTTCCGGATGCGGTAGCCGGTGATGGTGGCACTGGCGTTGTTCGTCGCGTACGCGTACCGGCCCTGGCCGTCCACTGCGACCCAGCACGTCGCCGTCTGCTCGTTGTCCACCGAGGCGTCTATCACCTTCAACCGCCCATCCGGCCGGAGCTGGTACGACGTGACGGCGCCCGCGTTGGGTGTGCCCACACTGTGACTGCCGAAGGGCTCGGCGACGAGCAGGTGCCCCCGCGTGTCGAAGGCGAAGCTGAACGGCCGGTTGCCCGCGGACTTCGTCGTCACCGGCCGCTCGCCCGGCACACCGTTCGCGTCGAGCGAGAAGACGTGGATGTCATTGGAGCCCTTCACCGTGACGAGCAGCTTGTCGCCAGCCGGGCTGAACCCCACCTGCGCGGGCGAAAGAAGGAAGGACGGTGGGTTGCTGCCGCCCGCCTGGAGCGAGCGCGTCGAGCCGATGAGCTGCGTCAGCCGTCCCGACTCGCCAACGGTGAAGCCGGTGATGTTGCCCTCGCCTCCGGAGTTGAGGACGTAGAGCAACGGGCCGTGGAGCGCCAGGCTCACCGGGAACATGCCTCCAGACAGAACCTTGTCCCGGAGCACCACCCTGCCCGGCATCACCACTTCCAGACATGAGATCTCATCGCTGCCCGCGTTGACGGCGAAGAGCCAGTGGCCATCCGCACTGAGCAGGAGCGAGCCCTGTGAACCCAATGCGTCCACCGGGCTGGTGGCCGTCCCTCCGCTCCCCCGCCCTCCCGTAGCAACCCTCGCGACGAGCCGGGGAATGCCGTCCCCGGAGTGCTCATAGACGAGGATCTCATTGCCGCCCGCCGCGTTCGTCATCGCGTACATGACCTGGACTCCCCCTTGCTGAAGGTGGGGGCTCGCTGGAGGCCCCGGCAACCCGCCCGCCCAGGCCATCCCCAGGGACGCCCGCTCGGGTGGGCTCAAGGATGGCCGCGGACGATCTCCCTCAGCGTGAGGCGCCGGCGCACCGTATCCACCTCGTAGAGCGCGACATAGTCCTCCAGCGAGATAGAGCGGAGGATGATGGGCTCGGCCCCCGTCCTCGGCAGCGGCGCCGGGGTCGGCGTTCTCAACTGGGCCGCGATGCCATCCAACTCCTGCCGGACGCGCTGGTACGTCTCCAACGGCAGGTGCGCCAGTTGCTTCCAGGCAGAGGGGCTGACTTCCACGCTGTAGATATTGAGGCTCTCGGGGCGCCGCATTTCGGGCCGGGACCGATGCACGCTCCAGGCCAGTCCGACCATCTGTCGGATTCAACACTTACGGGGGGAGCCCTCGAAACGACTGGTGTTTCTACAGTCGGGAATCGGAAACATTTACGGGCTGTCGCATGCTCGAACTCCGTCAGTGGACGGGCGGAGACATGCTCGCCTTCCAGCCTGCTCTTCGCTGGTGGGAGGCGGCCCCCGGTGCAGGCCGGCAGCCGTCTGCATATGTCCCTTGGGTGACCTCGTCATGGCCAGGCAAGAGGGGACATCCTCCATGAACCCGGACACGCCCCGCCCCGAAGCCCTCCGCTCCCCTCCCTGGGAGGGGACGGGGGATGCGCTCGCATCCACACAGCTCGAGTCCCTCACCCCCCTCGGGTTCCGGCTGCGCTCCCTCGAGCGCGAGGCCCGGGGCTGTGCCAGCGCTCCGCCCAGCCCCCGGATGCTCGAACAGCTCGACACCGTGGAGCTACCGCTGCGGCCCCTCGGAGAGGAACCACGGCCGTGAACTTCGACACGCGAGCCCCGGAGTCCTCGTCCCCCTCCCTGGCGGACCTGCTGGAGCAGCGGCACGAGGACATCATCCAGCGCTGGACCGCGCGGCTGCGCGAGGGGCTCGCGCCGGAGCACCTCACCCAGTGCGAGCTGGAGGACCACATCGGCGACTACCTCTGGGAGATGACCGCGGTGCTGCGCCGGCACGAAGCCTCCGGGGACAGCCCGGTGCCGGAGTGGAGCCCCGTGGCGCGCGAGCACGGAGGTCAGCGGCTGCGCGCCGGTTTCGACGTGCAGGCCCTGGTGCGCGAGTACCACGTGCTGCGCGAGTCCATCCTCGACCTGGTGGAGGAGACGGACGTGCACGTCACGCTCGGGGAGGTGCGCGCGCTCACGGCCTTCATCACCACCAGCATCGCCGAGGGCGTGGCCGAGTACACCCGCCAGCGCGACGCCGCCCGGCGGGTGAGCGAGGCGCGGCTGTTCGCCCTGCTGGACCAGGCTCCCGCCGCCATCTTCGCCAAGGACGCCGAGGGGCGTTACCTCTTCAGCAACCGCTACCAGCAGGCGCTCCTGGGACGCCCGCGCGAGGAGATCCTCGGCCGGGATGATCACTCGCTCTTTCCCAAGGAGCTCGCCGACGCCGTGCGGGCCAACGACGCCCAGGTGCTGGAGGGCCACACCTACGCGTTCGAGGAAGTGCTGCACACGCCCTCGGGCCCGCGCACGTACCTGTCGGTGAAGTTCCCCCTGCCTGGAGCCGAGGGCTTCCGCGCGGCGCTGGGGGGCATCTCCACCGACATCACCGAGCGCAAGCAGGCCGAGCAGGCCCTGCGCGAGAGCGAGGAGCGCTTCCGCATGCTGGTGGAGCGCGTGGAGGACTACGCCATCTACATGATCGACGCGCAGGGCCGCGTGCAGAGCTGGAACGCGGGCGCCGAGCGCATCAAGGGCTACGCGGCGCACGAGGTGCTCGGCCAGCCCTTCTCCCGCTTCTACACGCCCGAGGACGTGGCGGCCGGAGTGCCCGGCAAGTGCCTCCAGACCGCGGCCAGCCAGGGCCACTGCCGGATGGAGGGACTGCGCGTGCACAAGGACGGCCACCGCTTCTGGGCGGACGCCGTCATCACCGCCCTGCGCGACGAGCACGGCGTGCTGCGCGGCTTCTCCGACATCACCCGGGACATCTCCAAGCGCAAGCGCGCCGAGCAGGACCTGCTCGAGACGACCCAGCGGCTCCAGGCCATCCTGGAGACGGCGGTGGACGGTGTCATCACCATCGACGAGCGGGGCGTCATCCACGACGTCAACCCCGCCATCACCCGCATCTTCGGCTATTCGCCCGAGGAGCTCATTGGCCGCGACATCAGCCTGTTGATGCCCGACGCCCACCGGAATGGGTACGGCGGCAGCGGGCACGACCCCCTGCTCCTGAGCGCGCGTGGGTTCATCGGCATCCGGCGCGAGGTGCGGGGCCAGCGCAAGGACGGGAGCGTCTTCCCCCTGGAGATCTCCATCAACGAGACGCGCACCTCCCAGACCCGGCTCTTCACGGGCCTGGTGCGCGACATCTCCGAGCGCAAGCGCGCCGAGCGGACCCAGTCCTTCTTCATCGAGGCGGGGACGTTGCTGTCCCAGTCGCTCGACGTGTCCTCCACCCTGAGGAAGCTCGCCTCGCTGGCCGTGACGCACCTGTGCGACTACTGCATGGTGGACCTGCTCGGGGACGACGGTCTGCTGCACCGGCTGGAGCTGGCGTCCCGCGAGCCGGAGAGACAGGCACTCCTCGAGCAGTCGAGGGCCTACCCTCCCCAGATGGGAAGCGACAGCCCCGTGGCCCGCACCCTGGAGAAGGGACAGGCCGTGGCCGTGCCGGAAGTCACCCCCGCCTGGCTGGATGCCGCCGCCCGGAACGCGGAGCACCGGGCCAACCTGGAGGCGCTCGGCCCCAGGTCCGTGGCGCTCGTCCCCCTGGTGGCCCGCGGCCGCAAGCTCGGCATCTTCAACCTGGTCTGGACCCGGCCTCATGGCGCCCAGCTCGCGACGGACCTGGAGGTCGCCAAGGGCCTGGCGGACCGCGCGGCCGTGGCCATCGACAACGCGCGCCTCTACCAGGAGGCCCAGGATGCCATCCGCGACCGCGAGGACGTGGTGGCCATCGTCAGCCATGATCTGCGCAACCCCCTCAACGCCATCTCCCTGTCCGCCACCACCCTGCTCAAGCACGACGGCGTGGACGAGCGCACCACCAGGGCCGTGGGCCGCATCGCCTCGGCGGCGGACCGGGCCAGCGGGATGATCCGCGACCTGCTCGACTTCACCCAGGCGCGCGTGAGCGGCATCCCCGTCCATCCCGGGCCCCTGGACTTCCACGAGCACGTCCAACGCGTGGTGGACGAGGTCCGGCTCGCCTGGCCCGGGCGGCGCATCGACTTCGACGCCCGCGGCGATGGCCGGGGCGAGTGGGACGAGGGCCGGCTGGCGCAGGTAGTCACCAACCTGGTGGGCAATGCCCTCCAGCACAGCCCCGCGGGTACGCCCGTGCGGGTGTCCACCTGGAGCGAGGACTCCGACGTCTGCCTCGAGGTGCACAACGAGGGGCCCCCCATCCACGCCGAGCTGCTCCCCCGGCTCTTCGAGCCCTACCGGCGGGGACCCGAGGCCGGCGAGGGCCGGGGCAGCCTGGGCCTGGGCCTCTACATCACCCGGCAGATCGTCCTCGGCCACCGGGGCACGCTCGAGGTGCGCTCCACGGAGATGGACGGCACCACCTTCACGGTGCGGCTGCCTCGCCACCGGCACTGAGCTCGGAGCGGTGGAGCGCATCGCGCAGGCCGGCGGCATCGAAGGGCTTGGGGATGACGGGGATGGAGACGCCGCGCAGCAGCTCCAGTGTCTCCTCCGAGAAGCAGCCGCCGGTGATGAAGACGATGCGCTTCTCGCGGCCCGGAGCGCGGCGCGCCGTCTCGGCGTACAGCTCCATGCCCGTCATCCCCGGCATCAGCATGTCGCAGAGGATGGCGTCGTAGCTGGCGGTACCGCACAGCGCGTCCAGGGCCCGCTGGGGCTCGGTGATGCTGGTGACGTGGCAACCCGGCCCGAGCGCACGGCGGATGGCGGGACCCATGTCCGGCTCGTCGTCGATGACGAGCACATGCCGGGAGAGCGAGGACTCCTCATCGGAAAGCACCAGGGAGGACCAGGCGGTGGACGCGGGAACCTCCTGCTCGGGCGACACCGGCAGCACGACCCGCATGAGTGTCCCCTTGCCCAGGGTGCTCTCCGCGGTGAGCTCGCCATTCAGGGACTGGATGATGCCCTGGCACACGGACAGGCCGAGCCCGGTGCCCTCCTTGCCCTTGGTGGTGAAGAAGGGCTCGAAGATGCGGGGCAGCACGCTGGGGCAGATGCCGCAACCGGTGTCCTCCACTTCGATGGCGACGCGCCCACCGGACACCAGGCGCGTGCGCAGGGTGACCCTGTTCTCCGCTGACCTGCCCGGAGCGATGGCCTGGGCCGCGTTGAGCAACAGGTTGAGGAAGACCTGGCCCAGCCGCGCGGCGTGGGCGTGGACCCTCGGCACCAGCGCGTACTCCTCCACCACCCGTGCCCGGCCACGAAGCTGGGGCTCCGCCATCCGCAACGTGTTGCGCAGCACCTCCAACACGTCCACCGGCGCCCGGGCCTCCGGCTCCGCATCCGGACGCGAGAAGGCCTTGAGATCCTGCGCGACGGCCGAGATGCGCTCGGCGCCCCTCACCGAGTCATCCACCGCCTCCAGCAGCTCCCGGCGGGCCTCGGGTAGGAGCGGCTCGGGGCGGGCCAGCTCCTCGCGCACGAAGCGCAGGTTGGAGAGCACGAAGGCGAGCGGGTTGTTGACCTCGTGGGCCACGCTGGCGGCCAGCTCCCCCACCGAGGCCAGCCGGCTGGCGGCGACGAGCTGCGCCTGCGTCTGACGCAGGTTCTTCACCATCGTGTCCACCGCGGCGGCGAACCGTCCGAGCTCGCCAGAGGCGGACGTGGGCAGGGGCGCATCGAGCTCGCCACGCCCGAGTCGCTCGATGCCCGAGAGCAGGGCGTTCAGCTGGCGCTGAAGGGGCACGAAGATGGCGCCCATCGCGGCCAGCAGCACCCCCATGAACACCAGCGGCACCGAGACGGCGATGATGCGGCCGATGCGCACCGAGCGCTCGCCCTCGGCACCCAGCGCCTGATACCGCCCCTCCTCCTGCTCGAGCGCAGCCTGGATCAGGGACGCGAGCTCTTCCCCCCGCAGCTCCGGGGAGACCTCGAGAATGCGCGCCACGAGGCCCGTATCCAGCACCGCCTCCGGAGAGGCGGGCTCGCGCGCCTGGGCCCGCAGAACGTCCGCCAGCTGGACCCGGGCCTCCTCGAAGCTCCGGAGCGCTTCACGCTCGGCCGGGCCACGCTCCGTCCGCGCGGAGGCGGCGAGGGCCTTCTCCTTCAGGTAGTGCTCGTGCGCGGCGTCGAGCCACAGCAGCGCATGCCTGCGCTCCGTGGATTGCAGCGCGCTGACGCGGATGCGGCTGCCTTGGGACATCCCCGCATGGAGGCTCGCCGCCAGCACGAGCATGGCCAGCACCACCGTTCCCGCGAGCAGGTACAGCTTGCGCTGAAGCGTCATGGACCCTCCGCATGCGGTGGTCGATTGGAACGGCTGGGTCTCAGTTTATCAGAGGGGACAATCCATTGATTCAGACCCTGCCTGGATTGTCTCGAGAGACGGGAATCCGCCTCAAAGCTTCGCGGCGGGCTGTAATCGCTCACTTCTGGCGGACGAAATGAGCCAGACAAGACACGCAGGAGGAGGGTGAGCGCTCCCCGGCGCGCTACCGCGAGGCGTCTGATCGAACGATCAGACGCGCGTTGGACACCACTGCTCGAAGGAAGACAGGGGCCCGGGAAGCAGGGCGGCGGACATCAAGGGCCTGGGCGTTCGGGGAGAGGGAGCGTGTTGGAGGATTCTGGAACGCGGCGGCGCCTGTTGTCGCACGGACACCCGGACCCCCGTCGGGAAAGTCCGGGCGTCTGTCACCTGCCCACTCCTGCGAGTGTGGGAATGGATCAGTGGCGCCGGTAGACGTGCAGCGGCGCGGAGAAACCGTCCAGCTCCTCGTACGCCACACCATCGAGCGTCAGCGTGCGGCCCTCCAACTTCGCGCCCGGGTCCTTCACCAGCGAGCCGCCGTCGAAACGCACGAGGTACTCCGGCCGGGCCTCGCGCAGGTGCTTGCGGAAGGTCTCCCAGCGCACGCGGGCGAGCCGCTCATCCGGCAGCCCGGAGAAGAAGGCGAGCTGCAGGTCCATGTAGTTCGGGTCCATGTCCAACACGGCCGCGCCGCCCTGGGGGGCGACCTCGTCCTTCAGGAAGCGGGCCACCTGCATCAACGGCACCGGGTTGGTGGAGGTGGGGCTCACCGGCCGGAGACTGTCGCGCAGGCCGCCGTCGGCGCGGAACGTATAGAGGCCGGTGGCCACGGGCACGGCCACCGCGAGCACCGAGCACAACCCGGCCACGGCCTTGCGGGCTCCGGCGCCGCGCAGCGCCTCGAGGCCCGGCACCACGAAGGGCAGCAGCAGCGCCAGCTCCGTCACCGTGAAGCGCCCCAGCGGCTGGAAGTCCAGCAGCACCGCGGCGCGGAAGGTGAAGTACGCGGTGGGCACCACGGCCGCGAGCACCAACCAGCGCACGTCCGGCCGCGAGCGCCACGAGCGCCACATGCCCACCATGCCCAGCAGCGCCACGCCCGGAGACAGCGTGAGCAGCGCCACGCCCGGCCAGAAGCCCAGACTCTCCAGCCGGTAGCGCCACGCGCCCACCCGGGCGATGCCCTCCTTCACCCACTCCGCGTGGAACTGATCCACCGCGTGGATGGGGTAGAACGGGTCTCCGTGCGCCATCTCGTTGCCCTGCATCCACAGCAGCGGGAAGGGCAGGCACAGCAGGCCGAAGCTCATGGCGCGGGTGAGGCCGGCCACGCGATCCTGGCCCCAGAAGAGCAGCGCCACGCACAGCAGCGGGATGAACATCCACGCGTCGTAGCGCGTGGCGCACGCCAGGTTGAGCACAAGCGCGGCGCCGAAGAGCGGCCCCAGGCGGTTCTCGTCCAGCCCCTTGGCCACGAGCGCGAACATCCACAGCATGAGGAAGAGCGAGAGCGACTCGCTGGCGGCCGTCGTGGACATCTGCAGGTGCATGCCCCAGACGCTGAAGGCCAGCGAGGCCCACACCCCGGCGCGCCAGTCGAAGAGGCGCCGGGTGAGCGCGAAGAGCGGCACCACCGACAGCACCCCGAAGAGCAGGCTCACCAGCCGGCCCGCGAGCGCCTTGTCCGGCACCACCTGCAGCGCGAGCCCCACCAGGTACAGGTGCAGCGGCCCGAACTGGTAGGCCCCATCCCCATAGGAGGTGATGACGTGCGGGGCGCGGACCCAGCGCTCGGCCAGCTCCGTGCGCGCCACCGCGTCCCCGTAGAAGTTCTCATTGAAGGGCATCAGCAGCAGGCGCGGCAGCAGCGCCGCGGCGAGCAGCAGGCCCAGCAGCAACCGGGAGTGGGGCTCCGAGCCCACGTCGGGCACCGCGGAGAGGACGGGAGTCGCACCGGACGGGCGCGGAGGGGTGGCGGGGGAGGACGAAGCAGACGACATGCGGCGGCGGAGAATACGCAGGCGCGGCCCAAAGCCAAGCAAGCAACCCCAGGGGCGAGTCTTTTCCCACCCTCCCCGGTTGGCTGGGGAACGGACCCCCATGTTAGCGTCCAGTACACCCGGATGTCTGGGTAATCCCAACTCAAGGGGAATCACCACATCATGATGTCTTCTCGTTCCGTACGTCACGTCGTGATGGTGCTCGCCGCCATGCTCGCGGTGGGGTGCGCGCCGACTCTGCGGGTCAACGTCCTGCAACCGGTCCGGGTGGACCTGGGCTCCGCCAGGCGTCTGACGGTGGTGCAGACCGCGGGCCGCAAGAGCGCACGCGACCTGCTCGTCGCCGAGCTGACCCGTCAGGCCAGCGACGAGGGTTACTACCAGGTGATGAACCGCTCCGACGAGGGCATCGTCGTGAAGGTGGCCGGCCGCACCGTGAAGTTCCTCGACTCGGGCAGCGGCACCATGCTGGAGCCGGACGAGCTCGGCGTCCGCGTCGACATCAATGACTGGGACGCGGAGCAGAAGACGGAGAAGGAGACGTTCTACGAGGCCAGGGCGGTGGCGAGCGTCACGGCCTTCACCTCCGCGGGCAAGGCGCTGATCGCCGAGGAGGAGTACGAGACCACCCGTCGCGGCGAGGACAAGGAGCGGGCCATCGGTGAGGCGGCTCGAGCACTGGTGCGCCGGCTCCTCCACGACATCACTCCCAGGTACGCGGCGACGACCATCCGCCTGGACGACGGGGATCAGGCCCAGAAGCCCATCCTCGAGGTGGCGCGCCACGGCGATGTGCCGCGCGCCATCACCGAGCTGGAGTCCTACGTGAAGGCCAACCCCGGCAACCCCGCGGCGCTCTACCACCTGGCGGCGCTGCTGGACGCCTCTGGCAGGTACCCCGAGGCCCTGGAGCTGTACACCCAGGCCATCACCCTGTCCGCCAAGGACTACTACGTGGACAGGAAGGCCGAGTGCTCCAAGCGCCTGGCCGACCAGCAGGCGCTGGAGCGCTAATCCACCGCCGGACCGGCTTCACCCACCGGGCCGTCGCCGGGGCGAGGACCCCAGGTGGCGGCCCGGTTGTCTTCTGGGAGCACGGCCGGGGCGCGTCGAAGTCTTTTGCTCAGGTGATGTGTTACGGACCCGACGTATCCGCCGCGACCCACCCGCATCGAGCGCCCGGTTGCGGTGGGCTGTGAGGCAGCGCTCCGGAAGAAGGCATGGACAAGAACCCGCCGAGCCCCATCACTCCAGGCCCTGCCACGAGCGCCGGCCCGCCCGCCACCCGGCGCGCCCGCGGGCTGCCGCTGCCGGTGCTCGCCGGGCACGTCGCGGCGTCCATCGCCGTGGTCCTCATCGCCGTCCTCTTCCTCCGCTCGACCCATCAGCTCTCGGAGACCTCGGGCCGCGTGGCCCACACCCTCGACGTCATCCATGAAGCGGACCAGTTGCTGTCCCTGGTGAAGGACGTGGAGACAAGCCAGCGGGGCTACCTGCTCATGGGCGAGGAGCGCTACCTGGCCCCCTACGAGGAAGCGCGGCTGCACATCGGCCCCGCGCTGGAGCACCTGCGCACCCTCACCGCGGAGGACGCCCGCCAGCAGGAGCGGCTGGACCGGATGCAGGCCCTCCTCCAGAAGAAGCTCCAGCACATCGAGCACTCCCTCTCGCTGGCTCGAGCGGGACAGACCACCGCCGCACTCGACAACATGCGCTCCGGCGAGAGCCAACGGATGATGGACGAACTGCGCGCGCTCGAGCGGGAGGTGCGCGAAGAGGAGCAGCATCACCTGGAAGAGCAGAACGCGCTGCTGGAGAAGACCTCCGGACGCGCCGACAACCTCGTGCTGGCGGGCAGTGGATTCCTGCTGGCCTTCATCGGGTTCGCCGCCGTCGCCTTTCTGCGCGAGTTCCGCTCCCGGGAGCGGGAGGAGACCAAGCGCGAGGCGCTGCTGGCCGAGAGCCAACGTCAGCGTCTGCAGAACATCCTCTCGATGGTGCCCGCCGCGGTGGGCGTCTACCGGGCACCGGACCAGCTGTGCGAGCTGGCCAACCCGGCCCTCCAGCGGCTCCATGGAGGCAGGGTCCTGCTCGGCCGCACGGTCCGGGAGGCCCACCCCGAGCACGCGGGCTCCGGCCTCTTCGATGTCTTCGACAACGTCTTCCGGACGGGGCTGCCCTTCGCGGCCACCGGGCGCCGGCTGCTGCTGGACCGCAACAACGACGGCCAGCGCGTCGAGGGCTATTTCAACTTCACCTACCAGCCCCTGGTGAACACGGGGGGACAGGTGGAGGCCGTGCTGCTCTTCGCGGTGGAGGTGACGGAGCAGGTGCGTGCGCGGCAGGCGGCGGAGGAGGCCCTGGCGCACCGCCAGCGAGCGGAGGCCGCGCTGCGCGAGAGCGAGGCCCACCTGCGCCGGACGTTGAAGGCCGCGGAGGTGGGCTCCTGGGAGGCGGATCTGCGCTCGCGGCGTGTGATGTGGTCGCCCAACGTCGAGCCCATGTTCGGCATGGCGCCCGGCACCTTCGCTGGCACCTACGAGGCCAGCATGGTGCTCATCCACCCGGAGGATCGCGACACGGTGGCGCGAACGCTGGAGCAGACGGCGCGGGAGCGGGGCGAGTTCCGGATGGAGTACCGCATCCTCCGCAACGACGGGGGCCTGCGCTGGCAGGAGAGCCGCGGGCGGCTGCTGCTCGATGAGAACGGAAAACCGGCGAAGCTGGCGGGGGTGGTGCTGGACATCACCCCGCGCAAGCGCGCCGAGCAACTCCAGCGCGAGTCCGAGGAGCGCTTCCGGCTGCTCGCGGAGATGCTCCCCCAGCTCATCTGGAGCGCCCGGGCGGACGGGCACTCCGAGTACTTCAACACGCGCTGGTACGAGTACACGGGGCAGACCCCGGAGCAGGCGATGAGGGACGGCTGGAGCCACGCCCTGCATCCAGACGACCTCGGGCGCACGCTCGAGGCGTGGCGGCACTCGGTCGCCACGGGAGAGCCCTACGTCACCGAGTTCCGCCTGCGGCGGGGCACGGATGGGGCGTACCGCTGGTTCATCACGCGGGGCCTGCCGCTGCGGGATGCGGTGGGGCGCGTCACCCACTGGTTCGGCACCTGCACGGACATCGATGACCAGAAGCGCGGAGAGGACTCGCTGCGCTTCCTGTCCGAGGCGAGCGTGGCCCTGGCGGCCTCGCTGGACCAGGCGACGACGCTTCAGCAGGTGGCCCGGCTGGCCGTACCGGTGCTGGCGGACTGGTGTGTGGTGGACCTGGTGGAGGAAGACGGCCGCGTCGAGCGCGTCGAGGTGGCCCACGCCAACCCCGCCCATGGCGCGCTGGCGGAACAGCTGCGCCACCATCCCCCCGTGGAGAACCGCGAGCACCCCTCCGCCCGGGCGATACGCTCGGACAAGACCATCTTCATGGCGGAGGTGAGTGGCGAGTTCGAGGCACGCTCGGCCCAGAGCACCGAGCACCTGCGGGCCATCCAGGAGCTGAAGGTGCGCTCCATGGTGGCCGTGCCGCTGCTGGCGCGAGGGCGGACGCTCGGGGTGCTGACGTTCGCCATGACGGAAGACTCCGGCCGCCGCTACGAAGACAGTGACGTGCTGCGCATCGAGGAACTGGTCCGCCGGGCGGCGATGGCCCTGGACAACGCGCGGCTCTTCTCGCTGGCCCAGGCGGAGCGCCAGCGCGCCGAGGAGGCCAACCGCCTCAAGGACGACTTCCTGGCCACCGTCAGCCACGAGCTGCGCACGCCCCTCACGGCGATGCTCGGCTGGGTGAAGATGCTGCGAAGCGGGAGGCTCGCGGCCGACAAGCACGCCAAGGCGCTGGAGACGGTGGACCGCAACGCCCAGGCCCAGGCGCAGCTCATCGAGGACCTGTTGGATGTGAGCCGCATCATCTCCGGAAAGCTGCGGCTGGAGACGAGGCCGGTGCGCCTGGGGGATATCATCCAGGCGGCGCAGGAATCGGTGCGCCCGGCGGCGGACGCCAAGGGCATCCGTCTGATGGCGGAGCTCGACGCCGAGACGGACCTGGTGCTGGGGGACGCGACGCGGCTGCAGCAGGTGGTGTGGAACCTGCTGTCCAACGCAGTGAAGTTCTCACCCGGGGAGAGCCGGGTATGGGTGCGGCTGAGGCGCGAGCAGGGCTCGGTGGCGGTGATGGTGGAGGACGAGGGGCCGGGGATTCCAGCGGACTTCCTGCCGCACCTCTTCGAGCGCTTCCGGCAACTCGAGGGAGGCACCACGCGACGGCACGGAGGCCTGGGCCTGGGGCTCGCCATCGTGCGCCACCTGGTGGAGCTGCACGGCGGGACGGTGCACGCCACGAGCGAGGGACAGGGCCGGGGAGCCACCTTCAAGGTCCTCCTGCCGCCCGCGGTGCCCCGCCCGGCCACACCGGAGGCCACCAGCGTCCGCAGGTCGCTGAGCCTGCCAGTCCCCGGTGCGCTCCGGCACCCCGGGCTCGTCGAGCGGCGCATCCTCGTGGTGGACGACGAGGAGGACAACCGCGAGGTGCTGAAGGTGATGTTGGAGGAGTACGGGGCGAACGTCATCACCGCCGCGACCGCCGCCGAGGCCCTACAAGCCGTGCGAGAGAAGCGGCCGGAGCTGCTCATCTCGGACATCGGCATGCCGGGGGAGGATGGCTACCAGCTCATCGCCCAGGTGCGCGCACTGCCAGCCGAGGAGGGCGGCGGGGTGCCAGCGGTGGCCCTCACGGCCTATGCCCGGGTGGAGGATCGGACGCGAGCCCTGACGGCCGGCTTCAACATGCACGTGGCCAAGCCCGTGGAGCCGGCCGAGTTGCTGACCATCCTCTCCAACCTGGTGATGCTCTCACCGGGAGCCCCCTGAGAGACGCTTCGCATTCACCTGGGCGGCGTTTTCGGATGAGATGGAGGGGATGCCGCCACCGCCGGAGGTCGAGGTCGTCGCCCTGGAGAAGACGTACCCGCGGCCGCTCTGGCCGTGGGCCCGTCTGCGAGGCCGGAAGGAGGCCCCCCGAGCGGCGCTGCGCGGCGTCTCCTTCGAGGTTCGGGCCGGCGAGGTGGTGGCGCTCATCGGCCCCAACGGCGCGGGGAAGAGCACCCTGCTGCGCATCCTCTCCGGACTGCTGCTGCCGGGCGCGGGCACGGCGCGGGTGGCCTCGCGTGACGTGGTCCGCGAGCGCCCCGAGTGCCGCCGAGAGGTGGGGGCCGCGCTCGCCGATGACCGGGGCCTCTCGCCGCGCCTCACCGCGCGCCAGAACCTGAGCTTCTACGCCGCGCTCTACGGCGTCCCCACGCACGAGGTGGACGCGCGCATCCAGGAACTGGCCGGAACGCTCGAGGCCCGGCGCCTGCTGGACCGCGAGGTGCGCACCCTCTCCAGCGGAGAGAAGGCCCGGGTGGTGATGATGCGTGCCCTGCTGCATCGGCCGCGGGTGCTGCTGCTGGACGAAGTAACGCGCTCGCTCGACCCGGGGGCTGCCCGCCGGCTGCGCACGCGCCTGCTGTCGGAGGTGGCCGCGCGGGGGACGGCCGTGCTCTTCGCCAGCCATGACCTGGCCGAGGTGGAGGCGGTGGCCCACCGGGTGCTGCTGCTGGACGCGGGCCGCATCGCCGCCGCGGGCACCTTCGCTGAGGTGCGCCCCGTGGCCGAGTCCGTCTTCGCCGCCGTGCCTCGGGAGGAGGAGTGATGCGCCTGCTGCTCGCCTTCCTGCGGCGCGACCTGCAGATCGCCACGGCCTATCGTCTCAACGCGCTGCTGCTCTTCTCCGGGGGCCTCTTCACCCTCACCCTCTTCTATTTCCTCGCCCGCACGGTGGGCGAGGCGCCGCTGGTGCGGAGCCGCTACGGAACGGACTACTTCTCCTTCGCACTGGTCGGGCTTGCCACCGCCTCCCTGCTCCGGGCCCTGCAAACAGGCTTCGGGGGCGCGGTGCGCGCGGCGCAGAACGACGGCTCGCTGGAGCCCCTGCTGGGCGCGCCCCTCTCCACCGTCCATGTCATCACCCTCATGGGCGCCTGGCCGGTAGTCAACGCCCTGCTGCGCGCGGTGGGGCTGCTCGCTTTCGGAGCGCTCCTCTTCGGCGCCCGGCTGCACATCCACCCGGCGTCCTTCCTCCTCACCCTGCTGCTGAGCGCCCTCACCTTCTGTGCGCTCGGCCTGCTGTCGGCCGCCTTCGTGCTCGTCTTCAAGCGGGGCGACCCGCTCACCTACGCCCTGGACGCGCTCAGCTACCTCTTCGCGGGTGTCCTCTACCCCACGGACGTGCTCCCTCCCCTGCTGCGCGCGGCGGCCCGCCTGCTCCCCGCCACCCACGCCCTGCACGCCCTGCGCGAGGCCGCCCTGCGCGGCGCCGGCCCCTCGGAACTCCTCCCCACCTGGACGATTCTGCTCCTGTTCTGCCTCGTCCTCTGGCCCCTGGCCGCCTGGGCCTTGTCCGCCGCGCGCCGACATGTAGAGCAGGCGGGGACGCTGCCCCACAGTTGACCGTCCAATTTCCACCCATCCCCTCGTACTGCCGTTCACTGATGACCGAGTTGGGGGGGGGGCCCTCCCAGCGGAAAACTCCACCCTTATAATGGAGTGTGCCTTTTCACCCCGTGGAGGCGGGGCCCGCCGCATCAGCGACGAGCCCTTCCGACACGAGCTGGCCACGCGGTCCCACCCCGCGGCGGGGTCCCGAAAAGGGCAGTCGGACGGCTGTGTCGTTCGGGGACCCGGCGTGGGTGGGATTTGGAATGGCCCATTCCCTCTCCAGGTTCACTTTTTGGCCCTTCAAAGGCGCGAATTCCGCGCTTTCGGTCGGCCCGAGGGAGAGACATGAAGGAAGTTGAGAACAAAGGTTCGTGGGTCGCGAAGATCGCCGCGTTGCAAGACGCGAAGACCTACGCGGAGCTCAACTGGGAGGGCTCCTTCGAGGACTACCTCGAGATCGTCCGAAAGAACCCCAAGGTGACCCGCACCGCCTTCCAGAGGATCTACGACATGATCCTCTCGCACGGGAAGACGGAGTACATCGACAACAAGAAGAAGCTCATCCGCTACCACTTCTTCAGTGACGAGAAGTTCGGCGGCCGTGACGCCATCTTCGGCCTGGACGTGCCGTTGATGAAGCTGGTGAACGTCTTCAAATCCGCCGCGCAGGGCTACGGCACCGAGAAGCGCGTCATCCTCCTGCACGGACCGGTGGGCTCCTCCAAGTCCACCATCGCCCGCCTGCTCAAGAAGGGACTGGAGGAGTACTCCAAGACGCCCGAGGGCGCCTCGTACACCTTCAGCTGGCTCACCGACAAGAAGAGCCCGGACGGCAACGGCACCGTCCGCGAGAAGATGAAGTGCCCGATGAACGAGGAGCCGCTCAACCTCATCCCCAAGGAGTGGCGCTCCAAGGTCTTCACCGAGCTGTGCCCTCCCGAGGGCGGCTACATCATCCCGGATGGCAGCGAGCTGTGCCCCGCCTGCCGCTTCGTCTTCAAGGACCTGATGACGCAGTACAAGGGCGACTTCGGCCAGGTGATGGAGCACATCCGGGTCAACCGCCTCGTCTTCAGCGAGAAGGACCGCGTGGGCATCGGCACCTTCCAGCCCAAGGACGAGAAGAACCAGGACTCCACCGAGCTCACCGGTGACATCAACTACCGGAAGATCGCCGAGTACGGCTCGGACTCGGACCCGCGCGCCTTCAACTTCGACGGCGAGTTCAACATCGCCAACCGCGGCCTCATCGAGTTCGTCGAGGTGCTCAAGCTCGACGTGGCCTTCCTCTACGACCTCCTGGGTGCCTCGCAAGAGCACAAGATCAAGCCCAAGAAGTTCCCCCAGACGGACATCGACGAGGTCATCATCGGGCACACCAACGAGCCCGAGTACAAGAAGCTCGAAACCAACGAGTTCATGGAGGCGTTGCGTGACCGTACGGTGAAGATCGACATCCCGTACATCACCAAGCTCACCGAGGAGGTGAAGATCTACGAGAAGGACTTCAACTCCCGCGCCATCAAGGGCAAGCACATCGCCCCGCACACGCTGGAGATGGCCGCCATGTGGGCCGTCCTCACGCGCCTGGAGGAGCCCAAGAAGCACAACCTCTCGCTGTTGCAGAAGCTCAAGCTCTACAACGGCAAGACGCTCCCCAACTTCACCGAGGACAACATCAAGGAGCTGCGCAAGGAGGCCAGCCGCGAGGGACTCGAGGGCATCAGCGCGCGCTACATCCAGGACAAGATTTCCAACGCCCTGGTGAGCGACAAGGGAGAGGGCTGCATCAACCCCTTCATGGTGCTCAACGAGCTGGAGGCCGGTCTCAAGGGCCACTCGCTCATCAACAGCGAGGACGCCCGCAAGCGCTTCCGCGAGATGCTCACGTCGGTGAAGCAGGAGTACGAGGACATCGTCAAGAACGAGGTCCAGCGCGCCATCAGCGCCGACGAGGACGCCATCGGCAAGCTGTGCGGCAACTACATCGACAACATCAAGGCCTACACGCAGAAGGAGAAGGTCCGCAACAAGTACACCGGCCTCTACGAGGAGCCGGATGAGCGCCTGATGCGGTCGATTGAGGAGAAGATCGACATCCCGGAGAGCCGCAAGGACGACTTCCGCCGGGAGATCATGAACTACATCGGCGCGCTGGCCGTGGAGGGAAAGACCTTCAACTACCGGACCAACGAGCGGCTCCACAAGGCGCTCGAGCTCAAGCTGTTCGAGGACCAGAAGGACAGCATCAAGCTCAAGAACCTGGTGTCCACGGTGGTGGACAAGGAGACCCAGGAGAAGATCGACCTGGTCAAGGACCGGCTGATGAAGAACTACGGCTATTGCGAGATCTGCTCCACAGATGTGCTCAACTTCGTCGCCAGCATCTTCGCTCGCGGGGACGCCAAGGAGTAAGGCGAGGGGGACGACGTGTCACTGCGGATCCACCAAGACCACTCACGCTTCAAACAGATCGTCCGCGGGAAGATCAAATCCAACCTGCGCAAGTACGTGCAGAAGGGGGAGATGATCGGCAAGAAGGGGAAGGACACCATCGCCATCCCCATCCCGTTCATCGACATTCCCCACTTCAAGTACGGCCACAAGGAGCAGGGAGGCGTCGGACAAGGAGATGGGGAGGTGGGTCAGCAGCTCTCCCCGGGTGCCGTACAGCCCGGGGATGGGCACCAGGCCGGCCAGGGAGAGGGCGACCACTCCCTGGAGGTCGATGTCACCCTGGACGAGCTGGCTCAAATCCTCGGCGAGGAGCTCCAGCTCCCCAACATCGAGCGCCGGCACAACGAGAAGATCGTCACCCAGAAGATCAAATACACCGGCGTCAACACCACCGGGCCCGAGTCGCTGCGTCACTTCAAGCGCACCTACAAGCAAGCGCTGAAGCGGCAGATCGCCATGGGCACGTATGACCCGGCGCGGCCCATCATCGTCCCCACCCGCGAGGACCGTCGCTACCGCAGCTACAAGCTGCAGGAGCTGCCGGAGACCAATGCGGTCATCATCTACATGATGGACGTGTCGGGCTCGATGGGTGACGAGCAGAAGGAGATCGTCCGCATCGAGAGCTTCTGGCTCGATACGTGGCTGCGCCACCAGTACAAGGGACTGGAGGCGCGCTACATCATCCACGACGCCGTGGCGCGCGAAGTGGACCGGGACACCTTCTTCCACACCCGCGAGTCCGGCGGCACGATGATCTCCAGCGCGTACAAGCTGTGCCGCGACATCATCAAGGCGGACTATCCGAAGAGCGCGTGGAACATCTACCCGTTCCACTTCTCGGATGGGGACAACTGGAGCGCGGATGACACGCGCCAGTGCATCGAGATGCTCCGCGATGACATCCTCCCCAGCGTCAACCAGTTCGCCTACGGTCAGGTGGAGAGCCCCTATGGCAGCGGCCAGTTCATCAAGGATCTGCGCGAGGCCATCGGGGACTCCACCAATGTCGCCTTGAGCGAGATCGCCGACAAGGACGCCATCTACGCCTCCATCAAGGATTTCCTCGGCAAGGGCCGCTGAATCCCGGCCCACGCCCTCTCGGAGCTCGCGATGCCCAAGAGCCTCACCCCGCAGTTGAGCCGGTTGAAGGACGAGATCGAGGGCTACGCGCGCGCCTTCGGTCTCGATTTCTTCGAGACCATCTTCGAGGTCGTCAGCTACGACGAGCTCAACATGGTGGCCTCCTATGGAGGCTTCCCCACGCGCTACCCGCACTGGCGCTGGGGCATGGAGTACGAGCAGCTCTCCAAGGGGTACGAGTACGGGCTCAGCAAAATCTACGAGCTCGTCATCAACAACGACCCCTGCTACGCCTACCTGCTGGAGAGCAACTCGGACGTGGACCAGAAGCTCGTGATGGCGCACGTGTACGGCCACTGCGACTTCTTCAAGAACAACTTCTCCTTCCGCCACACCAACCGCCGGATGATCGACGACATGGCGAACCACGCCACGCGCGTGCGCCGGTGGATCGACAAGATTGGCGTGGAGAAGGTGGAGGACTTCATCGACCGGACGCTGTCGCTGGAGAACCTCATCGACCAGCACGCCCCGCACATCCGCCGCAACCCCGACCCCAAGCGGGCCGAGGACGAGATGAAGTCCAACGAGCGCGTGGAGGGCTTCAAGGTGGAGCGCGAGTACATGCGCGGCTTCATCAACCCCGCCGAGTTCCTCGACAGCCAGCGCAAGAAGGTGGAGGACGAGAAGCTCCGGGCCAAGAAGTTCCCCGAGCGCCCCCAGCGTGACGTGCTGCTCTTCCTCCTGGAGAACGCCCCGCTCGAGCCGTGGGAGTCGGACGTGCTCTCCATCGTCCGCGACGAGGCCTACTACTTCGCTCCCCAGGGCCAGACGAAGATCATGAACGAGGGCTGGGCCAGCTACTGGCACTCCACCATCATGACCCGCCGCGCCCTCAAGGATGACGAGGTCATCGACTACGCAGATCGGCACTCGGGCACCATGGGCACCCGGCCCGGCGCCCTCAACCCGTACAAGCTCGGCATCGAGCTGTGGCGGGACATCGAGGACCGCTGGAACAAGGGCCGCTTCGGCAAGGAGTGGGACGAGTGCGATGACCTGCGCGCCCGCCGCTCCTGGGACAAGAAGATGGGCATGGGCCGCGAGAAGATCTTCGAGGTCCGCAAGCACTACAACGACATCACCTTCATCGACACGTTCCTCACCCCCGAGTTCGCCATCGAGCAGAAGCTCTTCGTCTACGGCTTCAACGAGAAGCGCAACTCGTGGGAGATCCTCGACCGTGAGTTCCGCAAGGTGAAGAACAAGCTGCTCCAGGGCCTCACCAACTTCGGCCAGCCCATCATCGAGGTGGTGGACGGCAACCACGAGAACCGCGGCGAGTTGCTGCTCGCGCACAAGCACGACGGGCAGGACCTCAAGGCGGACTACGCCCGCGAGACGCTGCGCAACCTCCAGTCCCTCTGGCGCCGGCCCACCTGCATCATCACCAGGTACGACAACAAGGGTGTGCTGCTGCGCTTCGACGGCCAGAACCACACCGAGAAGAAGATCGACTTGTAGGGCCCGGGAGGGTCGTCTCCGTGTGAGTCTCTCCGCTCGGCCCACGAGCGCTCGAGCGGGAGACTCCCGGGGCGGCCCCGGCTTCAGCCCTCGAACATTGCGTGGGCCCGGAGGCAGATGACAGTCTGCGCCGCGCCATGCCCACCCGCCCGTCCCCCGCTCCCTCCGAGTCCGTTGGGCCTCCGCCACCGGCGACCCCCTCCCCACTCGCGACGCCTGAGCCACGCCCGTACCGGTGGGCCCTCCTCGTGGCCCTGCTGCTCGCCACGCTGCGGATGTACGAGTTCAGCTCTCCGGACTTCGCCATCGACGATGCGTGGATCTCCTTCCGCATCGCCCGCAACTGGCTCGAGGCCGGGAAGCTCACCTTCGACCTCACCCAGCCCCCCGTCGAGGGAATGACGAACTTCCTCTGGACCCTTCTGTCGGCGCTGTGGATCGCCCCGATGCCGGAGGTGGATCCGATCTTCGCGGCCCGGGCGGTGGGAGGGTTGTGTCACCTCGGCACGGTGGGCGTGGCCGCGTGGCTCGCCGCCCGTCTGGCGCACTCGCAGGGAGGCAGCGCGCGCACCGCGGCACTCGTCACCGGCGTGCTGCTGGCCGCCTCCGGCTCCATGGCCTTCCACGCGCTCTCCGGCCTGGAGACGAGCCTCTACACGCTGCTCTTCGTCCTCGCGATGGAGAGGGCGCTGGCGGCCCGCTCCGGACGCGGCGGGCCCGCGCTCGCATGTGGCGTGCTGCTCGGGCTGTTGGGGATGACGCGGCCCGAGGGCGTGCTCACCGGACTGCTCTTCCTGGGGCTGATGGCGCTGTGGCCCGAGACCCGCCGCGGCCTGTGGCGCACCGCCCTCCCCTTCGCGCTCCTCATCGGCGGGCTCGAGCTGTACCGCTGGCGGACGTACGGGGCGCTCGTGCCCAACACCTACCACGCCAAGCCCCCCGACCCGACGGATGGGTGGAACTACTTCCAGAGCTACGCCCTCTACGGCCTGGGCCTGGTGGGACCCGTGGCGCTCGTGCCCGCGCTGCGCCGCGGCGCCTTCGCCCGAGGGATGGCACTCGTGGCGCTCGTGCTCGCCGCGGGAACCATCTGGTCCGGAGGGGACTGGATGCCGGGCTACCGCCGCTTCACCCTCACCATGGCCGCGGTGGCCGTGCTCGCCGGAGCCGGCGTGGCGCTGGCGCGCGGAGCGTGGAGGATACCCGCCGTGGCCGGAGCCGTGGCCGTGCTCGCCGGTCACCTGGGTGCGTCCCTGATGCTCCAGGATGCCGGCCTGTACCCGACGCGCGCCCTGGCGTCGCTCGCGTTCGCCGCCAATGCCACCCCGGGCGTGCGCACGGTGGCACTCACCGACATCGGCCGGTTCGGCTATTTCTACTCAGGCTCCATCCTGGACCTGGCGGGCCTCACGGACGCGCATATCGCCCGGCAGGCGGGTTCCCACATGCGCAAGGAGTGGGACGAGGCGTACTTCCTCTCGCGCCGGCCGGATCTCCTCATCGTCGACAGCACCAGTGATCTCTCCCGGCCCGAGACCCGTGAACTCCGGGTGCATTGGGTGGAGACAGGCGCGCTCCAGTCCATCCAGCGTCGCGGCGGCTACCACCTCGTCACCTCCCTGGACCTCCAGGGTGGCAAGTACCTCCTCATCCTGGCTCGCGACGGCCTCGAGCTTCCCGAGGACGTGTGGGGCCCCCGCACGCACCGGACCCTGTCGGAGTTCTCCATCCGCGCGATGTGAGTTGGACCGCGGCTAGGGACTCCGCCTTTCCACTCCACCGCAAAACCACAGCACTCATGCAACGAAGTGCCCGGCCCTCCAACCGAGCCCCCGGTGACATGGGGAAATCTTCTGCCGGAAGTTAGGCACAGGTCTGTAGCTCCACTACACTGCGCGAGCCCCCATGAGACTCGCCAGCACCTTCCTGTGCCTGGGCCTGCTGTTCGCCGCGCCCTTCGCTGAAGCCTCGACCGCCTACACCGTCAAGAACCGCCGCATCGAGCCGAACCAGCCGCTCGCGGCGGCCCTGCAGGAGGCGGGACTGCCCCCGGAACAGGTGGGGGCGCTCATCTCCGCGCTGGAGGGCGTGTTCGACTTCCGCAAGTCGCGGGTGGGAGACCAGTTCCGCCTCGTCATCCGCGACGGCGAGCTGGACTTCTTCGACTACCGGCAGAGCTCGGTGGACGAGTGGCAGGTGCGCCGGGACGGCAACAAGTTCGTCGGCAGCAAGCGCACCATCGAGGTGGAGAAGCAGGTGGGGCTGGTGTCGCTGGAGATCAACAACTCGCTCTACGAGGCGGCGCTGGCGGCGGGAGAGGACCCCGTCATCGGCATGGTGCTGGCGGACGTGTTCGCCTGGGACATCGACTTCTACCGGGACGTGCGCAAGGGAGACCGGGCGCGGGCTCTGGTGGAGAAGTTCGTCTCCAAGGGCCGGATCCTGCGCTACGGCGAGGTGCTGGCGGCCACGTACGAGGGCGAGTCGGTGGGCAGGAAGCGCGTCTTCCGCTACGAGCTGCCGGACGGCAAGGCCAGCTACTTCCAGGAGGACGGCGCGAGCGCTCGCAAGGCCTTCCTCAAGAGCCCGCTGAAGTACGCCCACGTCACCAGCGGCTTCGGCAGCCGCTTCCACCCGGTGCTCCAGTACGTGAAGGCCCACAACGGCGTGGACTACTCGGCGAGCATCGGCACTCCCGTGTGGGCCGTGGCCGATGGCACCGTCACCGTGGCCAACAACACCGGCGCCGGCGGCAACACCGTCTGCCTGCGGCACACCAACGGCTTCGAGACGTGCTACCTCCACCTGTCGAAGTACGGCTCGGGTGTGCGCGTGGGCGCTCGGGTGGGCCAGAAGCAGGTCATCGCCTACTCCGGCAACACCGGCCGCAGCACCGGCCCCCACCTGCACTACGCCCTCAAGCGCAACGGCGGCTACGTCAACCCGCTCAACCAGAACTTCCCTCGCACCGAGCCGCTGCCCAAGAACCTGCTGGCCGACTTCCGCTCGAAGGTGGACCCCCTGGCCCAGCAGCTCGACTCCATCTCCATGGCCGCGGCCACTGTGGGCGCTCGCAAGTAGCCGCACCCCGCAGAGTCCACCCTACCTGAGATGTAGGGCTCATTCTTACTTCCCCCTCTGGCGGAAACATTCAAAAAGGGGAGAATTCCCCTGCTCGATAGCCGACCTGTCTGATAGGATGGGACGTTCCCCCCCAACCCCCCAGACCGAATGTCCGCGATCGCCGACTTCATCCAGACCGCCGAGGAGCTCCATCGCGGGCTCGCCAGGCTCAGTGAAGAATTGCAGCAGGGACTGCCGGAGCGCCTGGCGCGTTTTCCCCGAGATCCCCAGCAGCGCGCCGTCATGCAGCAGGAGCAGCAAGAGGTGCTTCGGCGGCGCATTCCCGGGGTGACCGAGTGGCTCAATAAACACTACACCCGGCTCACCGCCCTGGACGCCCAGCTGACGGATGAGGAGCGCGAGCGCGCGATGGAGCACCACCGCTCCGCCGTGCAGCCCTTCTTCCTCCAGTGTCCCCTCATCCGCCGCTGCGTGGACAAGCCCCTGGGGTACCCCGGCGACTACGTGACGGTGGAGATGCTCTTCGGCACCGAGGATCAGGGCGTCTCCACCCTGGCCCGCATCCTGTCCCACTACGCGCTCAACGTCGGGCCCGCCGCAGCCCACCGCGCGCGCCCCCCCTGGTTGCTTGACCACGTGCGCAAGCGGGAGCAGGAGCTGGGCCGCCCCCTGCGGGTGCTCTCCTTCGCCTGCGGGCCCGAGCACGCCCTGCGCGAGCACACCGCCATGGGTGGCACCGGCAGCTTCACCCTCTGCGACTTCGATCCCGCCCCGCTCGACTACTGCCGCCGGCAGTTCGACAAGCTCTCGCGCATGCCTCGAGGCGGCGTCCCCGCGCCCCAGCTGCGCTTCACCCAGGTCTCCACCTACCAGCTGATGCGCCACCGGGACACGCTGGACAAGCTCCGGCACCCGGACGGCCCCATGGACGTGGTGGTCGCCGCGGGCATCCTGGACTACCTCAAGGAGAACGTCATCTCCCGCTTCCTGGACATGATGTCCTCGCTGCTCGCGCCCGGCGGGGTGTTGCTGCTGACAAACCTGCACAACAACAACCCGTGGCGCTCGCTCATGGAGTACGTGTGCGACTGGTACGTGCTGCACCGCAGCCGCGAGCACTTCCAGGCCATCTGCGAGGGGCCGGCCGAGCGGGGGATGCGCACCCTCGAGCTGTCCACGGACTCCTCGGACACCAACATCTTCTGGGCCGGACAGAAGCGCTGAGCGGCGCCGTGTGCCTGCTCAGGACCACTCGAGCAGATACTGCCCGTAGTCCAGGCCCACGGCCGTCCCCGAGACCTTGCCGTTGCCACGCAGCACGCGCAGCGCCTCCGTGAGGGCGCCCTCGTGGAAGTAGATGGGCTGCATGTCTCCGCGGTAGTGCAGGAGGATGCGGCCCTCGCCGAGGTCCTCGAAGGAGCGCCTCCCGTAGCTCACCAGCGTGGAATAGATGGTGTCCACCGAGGAGAAGACGCGCTTGGGGTCCCCAATCCCCACCAGCTTCATCAGCGTGTTGCCCACGTAGGACTTGAAGAACCCCGTCACCGTCGAAGCCCCGCACGCCCGGAAGGCATCCTCCATCGTGGGGTAGTACGGCTCGAGCACGTCCACCGCCGTGTACAGCATCCGCAGGAAGTCCGCCGCCGGGTACGAGAAGAAGTCCACGGGCATCTTGTTCACCCGGAGATGCTGCAGCATGCGATCCGTCCCCGCGCTGCCCACGCGCTGCTCCACCAGGCCGTACACGGCCTTGAAGATGAAGCCTCGTACGGTGTCCTCGGGCTTGCAGATCGCAATCCGCTGGGCGAGGTCGTTCTTGTCACTAGGCATGAAAGAACCTTCCGGGTTCCAGGTCGGGGGCAGGACCTGGATGCCCCCCGCTTCCTACCAGACTCCCCGTCCGATCGGTGAGGTCTCTACACCCTCGCCTCCCCCCCTCGGAACGCGTGCCCTTCTCCCCTAGCCATAACCGCGGCCAGAGGGGCTTCGCTCGCTGGATTCCAGAGCGGGCGGGGCGCCAGAACCGTTCCCCGGAAACCCGGCCCGGAATCCCGGATCACCCCGCCCCCCTCAGGAGTGCCCGCTCGCCCTGGAAGCACGCATTTTTTCTTTCGGTGCGAGGGGCCCCCGGCCCGTTCTACCCTAGCGGGCCAAACTGATTTCCACGAACGGAAGAGCTCCACACACATGTCCAAACTTGCTCCCGTCGCCGACCTGCCGCCCGCCTCCGCGTCCGACACGCACGACACCGGACGCGAGCCGAGCCGCACCGGGCTGGACCCGCAGAACGTGCGCCGAGGCGTCCTCGAGCACGTTCGCTACTCGCGCGGGAAGAACCCCGAGACAGCCACCGCCCATGATCGCTTCATGGCCCTGGCGCTCGCCGTGAGGGACAGGCTCACCGACCGCTGGGTCCGCACCGCGCGCACCTACTACGAGCAGGACGTCAAGCGCGCCTATTACCTGTCCGCCGAGTACCTGCTGGGGCGGGCCCTGGGCAACAACCTCATCAACATCGGCATGTACGAGGCCGCCGAGCAGGCCATGCGCGAGATGGGCGTGGACCTGTCCACGCTCGTGGAGATGGAGCCGGACGCGGGCCTGGGCAACGGCGGCCTGGGGCGGCTCGCGGCGTGCTTCCTCGACTCGCTGGCGACGCTCGGCTACCCCGGCATGGGGTACGGCATCCGCTACGAGTTCGGCATCTTCACCCAGGACATCGTCGACGGCTACCAGGTGGAGCGCGCCGACGAGTGGCTGAAGTTCGGCAACCCCTGGGAGATCGTCCGCCCGGAGAAGGCGGTGCCCGTGCGCTTCTTCGGCCGCGTGGAGCACCACCAGGGAGCGGACGGCCGGCCCGTGGCGCGCTGGGTGGGCGGCAAGACGGTCATCGGCGTGCCCTATGACACGCCCATCGCCGGCTATGGCAACAACACCGTCAACACCCTGCGGCTGTGGCAGGCGCGCGCCAGCGAGGAGTTCGACCTGCTGCTCTTCAACGCCGGCGACTACGAGCGCTCGGTGGTGGAGAAGAACGACTCGGAGGTCATCTCCAAGGTCCTCTATCCCAACGACGCCTTCCAGGCCGGCAAGGAGCTGCGCCTCAAGCAGCAGTACTTCTTCGTGGCCTGCTCCATCGCGGACATCGTCCGGCGCTACCTCAAGACACACACAGACTTCCGCGACTTCCCCAACAAGGTCGCCATCCAGCTCAACGACACCCACCCGGCCATCGCCGTGGCCGAGCTGATGCGCGTGCTCGTGGACGAGAAGCGCCTGCCGTGGGAGGAGGCGTGGGCCATCACCCAGGCCACGTTCGGCTACACCAACCACACGCTGCTGGCCGAGGCCATGGAGAAGTGGCCCGCCACCCTCTTCGAGCGGCTGCTGCCCCGCCACCTCGAGCTCATCTACGAAATCAACCAGCGCTTCCTGCGCCAGGTGCAGATCCGCTACCCGTTCGACACCGACCGGCTGCGGCGGCTGAGCCTGGTGGAGGAGGGCGCGGAGAAGAAGATCCGCATGGCGCACCTGGCGGTGGTGGGCAGCCACAGCGTGAACGGCGTGGCGGAGCTGCACACCAACCTGCTGCGGCGCGACGTGCTCCCGGACTTCGCGGAGATGTTCCCCGAGCGGTTCAACAACAAGACCAACGGGGTGACGCCGCGGCGCTGGCTGTCGTGGAGCAACCCGCGGCTGTCCAAGCTGATTACCAGCCGCATCGGGGAGGGCTGGGCCACGGACCTGGACCAGCTGAAGAAGCTGGTGCCGCACGCGGAGGACCCGGAGTTCCGCAAGGCCTTCGCCGAGGTGAAGAAGCAGAACAAGGAAGACCTGGTGCGCTACCTGCGCGACCTGTGCTGGGTGAACCTGGACCCGAACGCCATCTTCGACGTGCAGATCAAGCGCCTGCATGAGTACAAGCGCCAACTGCTCGACGCGGTGCACATCGTGTCGCTGTGGATGAAGGCCCGGAGGGATCCCAGCACCATCATCGCCCCGCGGGTGTTCCTCTTCGGCGCCAAGGCGGCACCGGGCTACCTCCTGGCCAAGCTCATCATCCGCCTCATCAACGGCATCGCCGAGGTGGTGAACAGCGACGCGGGCACCACGGGCCTGCAGGTGCTCTTCGTGCCCAACTACCGGGTGAGCCTGGCCGAGCGCATCATCCCGGCGGCGGACGTGTCCGAGCAGATCTCCACCGCGGGCTGGGAGGCCTCCGGCACGGGCAACATGAAGTTCATGCTCAACGGCGCGCTCACGCTGGGCACGCTGGACGGCGCGAACGTGGAGATCCGCCAGGCCGTGGGCGACGACAACTTCTTCCTCTTCGGCCTCACGGCGGACGAGGTCATCGCCCGCAAGCGCGCCGGCTACCGGCCCCGCGACGAGTACGAGCGCAACGTGGAGCTGCGCGAGGCCATTGATCTCATCGGCTCGGGCTTCTTCTCGCCCGAGGACAAGAACCTCTTCAAGCCGCTGGTGGACAGCCTGCTGGAGGAGGACCGGTACCTCGTGCTGGCGGACTTCGCCTCGTACGCGGCGAAGCAGGAAGAGGTGGCGCGGACCTACAAGGACCCGGACAAGTGGATGCGCATGGCCATCCTCAACGTGGCCCACGCGGGCATCTTCTCCTCGGACCGCACCATCAAGCAGTACGCCGAGGAGATCTGGCAGGTGAAGCAGACTCCCGTGGGCACCTGAGCCGCTGAGACCCCGGTGCCCGCGGTGCAGGCCGCCGCGGGCCGAGGGCTCAACCCGCGTGGACTCCCGAAAGACCGTAGTGATGCCGGATGCGCTCGGCGTCGGAGGAGAGCCCGCCCTCCTCCAGCTTGCCCAGCACGAACCTCAAGGCCGAATCCAGGTCGGAGACGGCGACGTTCGGAATGGGCAGGGGCTTGATGTG
Source organism: Vitiosangium sp. GDMCC 1.1324 (assembly GCF_003044305.1). Taxonomy (GTDB): domain Bacteria; phylum Myxococcota; class Myxococcia; order Myxococcales; family Myxococcaceae; genus Archangium. The sequence goes on from NZ_PZOX01000017.1 coordinate 307,855, forward strand.
GAAGATGATGCTCAATGACAGACGGATGGGCGCCGAGGTGACGATGGTGGCATTGCCGAGCACCCGCTCATGCAGCCGGGTGTCGTGTTTGCGCAACCACTCCACCTGCATCTGGCGCTGCGCGGCCGTGGGAATGCCGGCCTGGGAGACATCCAAGATGCTGACATACCGCTCCCCTCGCTCCACATAGGAGCTCGAGCGGGTGAGCATCTCCGCGTACTGCTTGTCCGACGCTCCGCCCCTGAAGCAGACGATGAGCAGCGGCCAGAGCGAATCGTCGAAAGTGATGCCCGCGCACATGTCCCCTCCTGCGCGGGCAACTCCCGGTTGGGCTGATGTGACCGACTGTTCGAGGAGCACCTGAAGCCAACGCCTCCGTGACGTGCCGCCAGGCCCGGCCTGCCATGGCCGAGCGCTCCGCCACCCTACAATCGTCCCCACCGCCAGCACGACCCCCCCTCCCCTCGCGGACAGCGCCCCCGTGAGGCCTGTCACGCTCCGGTGTCCACCAGACAACGACTGTACGTCCACTCGCGGCGGACCCTGCCTCCCGCGAGCCCCCAAAAGGAAGAGGCCGCCCCGGTTGCCGGAGCGGCCTCCTTCACAGCTCAACCACTCGAGCGACTACGGCGACTCGGCGGCGCTCGCGGAGTTCTGCGGATCGCGCGTGGCGCGCGTCACGAAGTCCTGCGAGTTGTTGTCCGAGTCGTAACCATTGCCACGGGCGGCATCAGCGCCACCAACCCCCATGCTGGCGGAGGTGGAGGTGCTGACCGCCTTGCGCTCGAGGCTGCCACCCGAGGCCGGGTGGGACGGAGCCGCGGTGCCCTCGGGCTGGGTTGCGGTGCCGTAGCCCAGCGTGTCCACTGCCAGTGCATCCGTCGGCGAGGCAGTGAGGCCCGGCTTACCGATGCGTACGTGACCTCCGCCCGTGGTCGATGCCGACGAATCGAAGGTGTAGGAGGCATCCTTGGCTGGACCACCACTGTAGCCGGCACCACCGATCAGGAAGTACTTCTTGGGCTGGATGACGGAGCCCGCGGGGAGCGTGGACGACTGGGTGTAGGTCGAGCCCGTGGCCGACCTGTACTGCACCACCCAGTTACTGATGTCCACCGCCGTATCGGTCGGGTTGTACAGCTCGATGAACTCATTCGTGGCGGCGCCAGTAAGGCCCCCCGAGAACTCGCTGATGACCACGTGGTTGGCTCCCGTCGGCGGAGCAGCAGTGATCGTCACGGTGCCGAAGACGCCGCTGACCGGATCCGCGACGCCGTTCTGATCGCAGTACACGTAGGGCGAGGCCGTCCCGGTGACCGGGTCCTTGAAGTAGTACCGGAAGCCGTAACGGTACGAGCCCGCGGTGGCGATGTTCAGCATGCCCACCATCTCGTCGTTGTCTCCACTGGTGGAGTAGCCCCCGTTGAACGAGATCGGAGACCAGGTCCAGGCCGCCGCGGAGCCGGTGGTCGGGCCATAACCCAGCTCGGCGAACACGTACGGGTAGCCGTCGTTCCCGGCCTTGTTCCGGTCGGTCACGCTCGGCTCGTAGAACTGGCTGTAGATCGCCGTCGACGTACCGGCGACGGTGGACGGGAGCGTCTTCGGAGACTGGATGATGCACCAGTCCACGGGCGGAGCAGCCGCCACGCCGCACGTGGAGTTGGCTGCGTTGGGCGTGCCGTAGTCACCACCCGCGAGCAGCACATCCGCGTCACACCAGTACCACGGGTTCGCATTCGCCTTGGTCCCCACCACCACCGACGAGAGGCTCATCGCCTTGCCCGACGTCTGCGGGAACGCCGCCGTGTACGAGAAGTCCTCCACCGAGACGGCGCCGTTGGAGAGCATGAACTGCCCCGAGCCATCCAGGGTGATGGCGCTGCCGTACTGGTAGTTCGCGGAGACTCCACCGTTGGTGGCCAGGTCCTTGTTCTGCGCCAGGACGAAGGTGCCCTTGCGGTCGATGACCACCGGAGCGCTGCCGGAGCCCACCGTGAAGGTGTTCGTGGTGCCCGAGCCGTTCTTGTAGGTCACCAGGAGGCCATTGAGGTTGAGCAGGTTGCCGGTGTTGTTGAGCACCTCGAAGTACTCGGTGGTCCCGGCCGAGGGCGAGTGCATCGCCTCGGTGATGCTCAGCTGGTTGGCCGCGGGCTTCGCCGCCGTGTCGCACAGGCCCTTGAAGCACACGGCGTTGGTGCCCGTGCAGGCGGTGGTCGTCTGCGACTCCTGGCAGGTGGCGGTGTTGTCCACGTCGACGCAGGTCGACGTGTAGGTGGTCCGCGACACGCCATCCGCGGCACAGGTGGGCGAGGGCGGCGTGCAGGTGTAGCCGGCGCACGGGTTCACGTTGGTCTTCGTGCTCACGGTGGCCAGGCGCGAGTTGTTGGCGTCGTCCGTCACCTTCAGCCCGAAGTAGTAGAGGGTGTCGGGGTTCAGGCTGATGACGATGGCCGACTCGAGCGTCCCCGGAGCCTGGGGCGAACCCACGGACACCGACGTGGCGGAGCCGAAGTTCGTGTCAGTGATGGGGCTCGTCGAGTAGCGCAGGTCGTAGCTGCTGGCGGTACCGAGCAGGTCGTCATCACCCACGGCGGTCCAGTTCAGCGCCACCTGGACGCTCGTCTTGTGCGCCACGGAGAGCGTCACGACGCCCGGCGCGATGTTGTCCACGATGGAGAACGCGGTGCTGCTGGCGCCGTCCAGCGTCCCCCCCATGGCGTCGAGCCGGAAGCCCGAGCCCTGCTGGTCCACGGTGAGGGTGCTGAAGGTCGCGACACCCGCCACGGGCATCGCCTTCACCGTACCGCCGAGCACGGCCGAGGCGTTACCACCCGCCAGGGCCACTGTGATCTCCGGGGTGCCCACATTGAGCGTATTGCCGTACGCGTCGGTGACGGCCACGGTGACCGCCGGCAGCGTCGTGCGCACCGTGCCGTTCGAAGGCTGGGCGCGGAACGCGAGCTTCGCGGGCGTGCTGGCATCGACCTGGAGGCTGGCCGTGCCGGTCAGGAAGGTGCTGACCAGGTCCTTCACGGACACCGACTGCGAGGAGGCCGCGGTCTTCAGCGTCACGGAGAAGGCCTTGTGACCCGCGTCCCCGGCGGCGAACGTGTAATTGGCGGGGAGGGCCGCCTGCGCGTCGCTCGAGGTGAAGCCAACGGTGCCCGTGTAGCCGGTGGCCACGTTCCCGAAGGCATCCTTCAGCGTCACGTCGAAGGTGACCGCGGTGCCCGCAGTGACGGGCACCGAGGGCACCACCAGCACGAGCTCCGAGGCAGAGGCATGGGAGACCGACACCGTGTCGAAGGCGCTCAGGCTCCGGGCCGCGTCCGTCACCGTGAGCTTCGTGGTGACGGCCTTCTTCAGCGTGACATCGAACTGGCGGCTGCCCTCGTCCCCGGCGGTGAAGGTGTAGTCCGCCGGCAGCGTGGCCGACGCGTCATCCGCGGAGAAGCCCACCGTACCGGTGTAGTCCTTCACGGTGTTGCCATACGCATCGAGCGCGGTGACCGTCACGCGCAGCGGGTTGCCGGCGTTCGCGGTGTCCGGAGCGGCCAGCACGAGGCTCGCCACCGGGCCCCACTTCACCGTGGTGCTGGCCGTGGCGGTGAACGTCGGGCTCGCCGTGTCCTGCACCGTGAGGGACGTGGTGGAGGACGGAGCGCTCGCGGTGAGCAGCTTCACGGGGAACGTCTTGAGGCCCTGGTCGGCCGCCGTGAAGGTGTACTGCGCGGGCAGCTCGGCCTTCGCATCCGAGGAGGTGAAGCGCACCGTGCCGGTGTAGCCGGTGTCACGCGCGTTGGAGCCGTCGAGGGCCTCGACCGTGACGTTGACCACGGCTCCCGCGGTCACCTCGGCCGGCAGGCCCGTCAGCACCAGCTTGCCCGGGGGCGGAGCGGCAACCTCGGTCGTGAGCGTGCTGCTCGTCAGGCCCGAGGCGCTCACCTGGAGGGTCTGGGTCCCCACGGTCTTCAGAATCACCTTGGTGAAGGTGTGCTGGCCCTTGTCGGCGGCGGTGAAGGTGTAGTCCGCCGGCTTGCTGGCGGCCGCGTCGCTGGAGCTGAACGACACCGTGCCGGTGTAGCCCACGGCGACGTTGTCGAAGGCGTCACGCACCGTCACGTGCACAGTGTTCTCGGCGCCGGCCGTCACGTTCGCGGCCAGGCCCGAGAGCTCCAGGCTCTTGGCCGCCGCGGGAGCGATGTCAAAGGCCGTGCTGGTGGCGGAGGTGAGCCCACCCGAGGAGGCCACCAAGGTGTAGCCCGTGCCCGCCTTTTCGACGCGCACGTCGCTGAAGGTGGCTACGCCCTTGTCCGCAGCGACGGAGAGGGTCCCCGTGCCCGTGGCGCCCTGCACCGTGAGCGTCACCACCGAGGTCGCATTGCCGACCACGGCCCCGCTCGCATCCTGGATCTCCACCTTGATGGCGGCCAGCGCGGCTCCGGCCGTGCCGTTGTTCGGCTGCACGGTGAAGGCGAGCTTGGAGGCCGACGCGAACGGCGTGGAGAAATGGAGCGAGGGAGAGAGAGAGGAATTGCCCTGGTTGTCCTTCACCTTCAGGGCCGCGTAGTAGGCCGTGCCCGGAACGAGGCCCGGAATCACCGCCGACTCCGCGCTACCCGCCGGCTTGGGAGTCCCCACGGTCACAGGGGTGGCGAGCGCGAAGGTCGCCTCGGAGACGATGTCCGACGTGGAGTAGCGGAGCTCGTAGCTGCTCGCGGTACCGAGCTCCAGGTCATCGCCCACGGCCGTCCACCCGATGGTGGCGGTGGTGGCGGTGGCGGACTCCAGGGTGAGCACCGCCAGGGCGGGCGCCATGTCGTCCGTGATGGTGAAGGCCTCGCTGGGCGCGGCGGACACCCCGGTGGCCTGCGCCGACAGCACGTAGCCCGAGTCCTCCTCGGCGATGGACAGGCCCGAGAAGGAGGCCACGCCATCCACGGGCGACGCGGTGGCAATGCCCGCCAGCGAGCCCTTGTTGAGGGAGAGCGTCACCGCGGGGGCCCCCGCGGGCACCAGGTTGCCGAAGGCATCCGCCAGCGCCACCTGCGCACCGAACGACGCGCGGACCCGGTGGTTGCCCGGCTGCTGGGTGAAGACGAGCTTCGCGACGGCGCCCGGCACCACGGCGATCTCCGCCGAGGCCGAGAGGGCCGCGTTCGTCGTGTCCTTCACCGTCACCGAGCGGGAGCCCGCCTTGTTCAGCGTGAGGGAGAAGCCGTGGCTGCCCAGGTCCGTCGAGGTGAACGTGTAGTCCGCCGGCAACGTGGCCGACGCGTCATCCGAGGAGAAGCTCACGGTGCCGGTGTAGCCGGCCGCATCGTTGCCAAAGGCGTCGCGCACGGAAATGGTGACGTTCGCCGCGCTGCCCGCCGTCACGGGCGTCACCGGGGCGCTCAGCGCCAGCGCGGTGGCCGCGCCGGGAGCCACGTCGAAGGACGCGCTCGTCGCGCCCGTCAGCCCCTCCGCGCTCGCCCGCAGCGTGTAGCCCTGCGCGGCCTTCTCGATCACCAGCTCGGAGAAGCGCGCCACGCCATTGACCGCCGTCGCCGACGCCGTCCCCTTCAGGGTGGCCGCCGTGGGACCGGAGCCAATCTCCACCGTCACGGTGTTGCTGGCGCTCGTGATCGTCTCGCCATCGGCGTTCTGGATCGCCACCTCGAAGACCCCCAGCGCCGCGCCGGCCGTGCCGGACGAGGGCGCCGAGGTGAAGGCCAGCTTGGAGGCCGGCAGGAGGACGAACTCGATGGTGGGCCGGGACGACAACGCCACCGGACCGCCCTCGGCCTCCACCGACACCGTCACCGTCTTCGTTCCCGCGGCGGTGGACGTCAGCTTCGCGGTCGCCACACCCTGGTCATCCGTGGAGCCCTCGGGCTGCGTCAGCGAGTTGCCCTCGCCGGAGACCGTCACCTTCACGGTGCGGCCGGACAGCGGCGTGCCGTCGTCCTTGCGCACCGTCACCTTGATGTCGACGGCGTCCTTGCCATTGGCACGAACCCCCTGCGCCTTGCTCACCTCCACCGACGAGCGGTCGGCATCTGGCATCTCCCGCGCTGGCGGATTCGTATTGGGATCACCACAACCCGACCCGCACCCCACGGACAGACCGAGCAACAGCACGCTCCACGCGACCAAGCGCGCGAGCGTGGGGGGACCATGCTTCATGGACAGCTCCTAGTAGAGGAAGAACAGCACCCCCCCGCAAAAGCGCGGGGGGGCACCAGTGCTTTCTACCAGACACTGTGTCCCTGGAAAAACTCAGTACCAGAAGACGATTTCGTCACCTGGAGGCTACGAGAAGCTCACATACCCATGGCCTGGAGCATGAGCCCCGAGCCGAGCAGTGACTGGCCTCCATCGCACACCATGATGGAGCCGGTGATGTACGAAGCCGCGTCGGAAGCCAGGAAAAGCGCGAGTTGCGCGATGTCCTGCTTCGTACCGAAGCGCTTCAGGGGCAGGGCCTGGGTGAGCTTCTCGCGGGAGCCCTCGACGGGAGCCAGCCGGCGCATGCCCTCGGTGTCGTCGATGGGGCCCGGGGTGATGGAGTTGATGCGCACGCCCAGCCCCCCCCACTCGATGGCGAGGGTGCGGGTGAGCATGTCCACACCGGCCTTGGCGGCACAGACGTGGGCCTGCATGGCCATGGGCAGGTAGGCCTGGGGCGCGGAGATGTTGAGCACACAGGCGCCCGGCTTGCGCAGGTGCTCGAAGGCGGCACGGCAGGCGTTGAAGGTGCCGAGCACGTCGATCTCCAGCACCGACTTGAAGCCGTTGGAGGACATGCCCACCGCCGGAGCGGGGAAGTTGCCCGCCGCGCCGCACACGAGGATGTCGAGTTCCCCGTACGCATCGCGCGCCGTCTGGAAGGCCTTCTCCACGGTGTCATAGTGGCGCACGTCCGCGGGCACGCCCATGGCCGTACCGTGCGCCTGGAGGCCCTTCACGGCCGCCTCCAGCTTCTCCACGTTGCGGCCGTTGATGACCACCTTGGCGCCCGCCTTCACGAACGCCTCGGCGATGCCGAGGTTGATGCCACTGCTACCGCCGGTGACGAACGCAACCTTGCCCGCCAGCAGACCGTCCCGGAAAACACCCTCTGCCATGTGCCTCATCTCCCCTGGAAGCGCGGAGGCCGCCGCTCGGCGTATGCCGTGAAGGCCTCGGCGAGATCATTCGACTGAAGGAAGGCGGAGTTCCACACCGCCACGTAGCGCAGACCGTCCGCCACGGACTTGTCCGCGCAGTACTCCATCACCTGCTTGGCGCCTTGGACCACCAGGGGCGGGTTGTCGGCGATCTTCCGCGCGGTGGCGCGAGCGGCGGCCAGCAGTTCCTCGGGGGTGGCGAACACCTGGTTCACCAGTCCCATCTGGAGGGCACGCTCCGCGTCGATGTCGCCGCCCGTGTAGGCGAGCTCGCGCGTGTTCCCCTCGCCGATGATGCGAGGCAGCCGCTGCAGCGCGCCGAGGTCCGCGGTGATGCCCACGCGCACCTCACGCAGGGAGAACTTCGCCTCGCGCGAGCAGTAGCGGAAGTCGCACGCGGCGATGAGATCGATTCCGCCGCCGATGCACCACCCGTGCACCGCCGCCAACACCGGCTTGCGGCAGCGGGCGAGTCCCTCGGTGGAGGCCTGCATCTTCTCGATGAGCTGGAGCAACTTCGTGCGCTCGAGCGCGAGGTTGCCCTCGCCCGTCAGCAGCGGCCCGAGCGACTCCATCATCGCCATCAGGTCCAGGCCGTAGGTGAAGTGGGCACCATCACCGCGCAGGAGGACGACGCGCACCGAGTCATCCGCGTCGAGCGCCCGGAGCGCTTCGGGCATCTCGCGCCAGAAGTCCGGCCCGAGTGCGTTGCCCTTGCCGGGGCCGGTGAGCACCACCTCGGCGATGCCGTCCGCCTGCTCGATGCGAAGAGACTGGTATGCCGCGGTCATTCAAGGCCCTCCCTCGTAGGGAAGGGCCACTTGAGCAGAACGCCCGGGCAGCGTCCACGCCCGCGCTCAGCCGAACTCGACCACCTTCATGCCGAAGAGCCGCTCCACGGATTGGATGAGCTCGTCGCTCACCTGCACCTTGAGCGCGGTGTTGCCGATGAGCGCCTCGGCCTCGTTGGTGAACAACAGGCTCACCGCCACCGGCGTGGCCCCCGCGTACTGCTTGGCGATCTCCGCCAGCTTCGCCAGCCGATCATCCGTGGCCAGGTCCGCCGGCAGCCGCAGCTCCAGCCGCTTGGTGCGCTTCTCACGCACGGCCTTGAGGCTCTGGATGTCCTCGACGATGAGCTCCGCCACCGGCGTGTCCTCGTCGCGCTGGTTGATCTGCACCGTGCCCGTCACGAGGATGGGATCATCATTCTTGAGCAGCGGCTCCCAGTGCTCGAAGCCGGGCTTGGGCCCCTGCTTCGTCCACTTGCCGTCCTTGCCCATCACGTTGCGAGTGCCGTCCTTGCCCGGAAAGCACACCAACTCGATGGAGCCGGACAGGTCCTCCAGCGTCACCCACGCCATGCGCTTGCCCGTCTTCGTGGGCCGCTCGCGCAGCGCCGCCACGATGCCGGCGATGGTGAGCTTCTCGTCCTTGCGCGCACGCTGCACCGCGGTGATGGGCCGCGCGTAGCGCTTGAGCTCCTTGTCGTACTGGTGCAGCGGGTGGCCCGACACGTAGAAGCCGATGGCCTCCTTCTCCAGCGACAGGCGCTCCTTCTCCGACCACTCCTCCGCCTGGACGTAGTCGTCCTTCATCCCGCCGCCGCCACCCGAGGAGCCGCCGCCCAGCATCCCGAAGAGCGAGCTCTGCCCCGCCGCCTTGTCCTTCTGGCTGCTGGAGCCGCGGCTCATGGCGCGCTCGATGCTCTCGAAGAGCTGCCGCCGCGGGCGCTTCTCGAAGTCGAAGGACCCCGCCTTCACCAGCGCTTCCAGCACCTTCCGGTTCACCTTGCGCGAGTCCACGCGCTCGCAGAAGTCGAACAGGCTCTTGAAGGGCCCTTCCTTGCGCGCCTCGACGATGGACTCGATGGCGCCTTCGCCCACGCCCTTGATGGCGCCCAGACCGAACCGGATCTTCCCCTCCACCGCGCCGAAGGCCAGGTCCGACTGGTTCACGTCCGGCGGCAGCACCTGCACGCCCGACTGCCGGGCCTCGCCGATGTGCAGCACCACCTTGTCGGTGTTTTCCTTCTCGCTCGTGAGAAGGGCCGCCATGAACTCCACGCGGTAGTGCGCCTTGAGCCACGCCGTGTGGATGGTGACGAGGCCGTAGGCCGCCGAGTGGCTCTTGTTGAAGCCGTACTCGGCGAACTTCTCCATCAGGTCGAAGATTTCCCCGGCGACCTTCAGGTCGACGTTGTTGTTCTTGCAGCCCTCGAGGAAGCCGGCCCGCTCGGCCTGCATGACCTCGGCCTTCTTCTTGCCCATGGCGCGGCGCAGCAGGTCCGCGCGGCCCAGGGTGTAGCCTCCCAGCACCTGGGAGATCTGCATCACCTGTTCCTGGTAGACGATGACGCCGTAGGTGTCCTTGAGGACGGGCTCCAGGGCGGGGTGCGGGTAGACCACCGGCTCGCGGCCGTGCTTGCGGTTGATGAAGACGTCCACCATGCCCGAGTCGAGCGGACCCGGGCGGTAGAGCGCGCCGGCGGCGACGACGTCCTCGAAGCAGGACGGCTTGAGCTTCATCACCATTTCGGTGAAGCCGCTGGACTCCATCTGGAAGACGCCGGCCGTGTCGCCCTCGGCCATCAGCTTCCAGACCTCCGCGTCCCCCTGCAGCGGGATGTCCTCGCGCATGATGGGCTTGCCATCGGGCGGGGTGCGGTTGATGAGGTTGAGCGCGTTCTGGATGACGGTGAGCGTCTTGAGGCCGAGGAAGTCGAACTTCACCAGGCCCGCGGCCTCCACCTCGTCCTTGGCGAACTGGGTGATGAGGGTGTCTTCACCCGGAGGCTGGTAGGTGGGCACGAACTCCCACAGCGGCTTGTCCGCGATGACCACGCCCGCCGCGTGCATGCCGGGCTGGCGGTGCAGGCCCTCCAGCGCGAGCGCGATCTCCAGCACGTCCTTGGTGGTGACGTCCTTGCCATCCACCTGCCCGATGGCGCTGGGCTTCTCCATCATCTCCTTGAGGCGCGGCTCCTGCTCGATGGCCTCCTTCAGGGTGATGCCGAGCACCTCGGGCACCAGCTTGGCGATGCGGTCTCCCTCGCTGAAGGGCAGCGCGAACACGCGGCACACGTCACGCAGCACGCTCTTGGCCTTGAGCGAGCCGAAGGTGATGATCTGCCCGACGTTGTTCTCGCCGTACTTGCGGCCCACGTACTTGATGACCTCGTCGCGCCGGTCCTGGCAGAAGTCGACGTCGAAGTCGGGCATCGACACGCGCTCGGGGTTGAGGAAGCGCTCGAAGAGCAGGTTGTACGGGAGCGGATCCAGGTCGGTGATCCGCAAGCAGTAGGCCACGAGCGAGCCCGCGCCCGAGCCACGGCCCGGTCCCACCGGGATGTTGTTCTGCTTGGCCCAGTTGATGAAGTCCTGAACGATGAGGAAGTAGCCGCTGAACCCCATCTTCTGGATGACGCCAATCTCCAACTCCAGCCGGGCCTTGTAGGGCTCGCGGTCCACCGGCGACTGGCCGGCGCGGAAGCGCGCCAGGTCGATCTCCTTGAAGCGCTCCTCGAGGTTGGCCCGCGCCAGCTCCGCCATGAAGCTGTCCGGCGTGTGGCTGTCGGGCACCTGGAAGGTGGGCAACATGGGCTTGCCCAGCTTCAGCTCCAGGTTGATCTGCTCCACGATCCGCTGGGTGTTGTGGACGGCCTCGGGCGTGTCCTTGAAGTACTCCAGCATCTCCTGGGGACTGGTGACGTAGAGCTTGTCCGTGGAGTGCTTCATGCGCTTGCCGTCGGCGAGCGTCTTGCCGCTGGCGATGCACATGAGGAGTTCGTGCGCCCGCGCGTCCTCGCGCTTGATGTAGTGCGCGTCTGCGGTGGCGCACAGCGGGATGCTCAGGTCCCGGCTGAGCTGCTTGAGGTTCTCGTTGGCCTTCTCCTGCTCGGGCATCCCGTTGGACTGCACCTCGAGGAAGAAGTGCTCGGGCTCGAAGATGCCCTTGTACTCGAGCGCCGCCTTGCGGGCGTGGTCCATGTCCCCGCGGAAGGCCGCTCCCGTCACCTCGCCACCCAGGCACGCGGTGAGCGCGAAGAGCCCCTTGCTGTGGTCCTTCAAGAGCTCCTTATCGATGCGCGGGTGGTAGTAGAAGCCCTCGCGGTAGGCCATGGACGAGAGGTACTTGAGGTTGTCGTACCCCTCCTTGTTCTTGGCCAGCAGGATGAGGTGGTGGCCCACCTTCTCCGTGCGGTCCTTGCGGCCCTTGGGGCCAGCGACGTAGGTCTCCATGCCGACGATCGGCTTGATGCCCGCGTCCTTGGCCTTTTTGTAGAAGTCGATGGTGGCGAACATGTTGCCGTGATCGGTCACGGCCACGCTCGTCATCCCCTTCTCCTTCACCGTCTTGATGAGGTCCTTCATCCGGATCGCCCCATCGAGGAGCGAGTACAGGGAGTGCAGGTGGAGATGGGTAAAAGACATGGCAGGAAGGTAGTCAGGAGGGAGGGGCTACACCAGACGATTGTTCAGGGCCGGGTTGGCCGCCAGTTCCTAGCCTCCGGATGAATCCGGAGCCGGAAAATCGGCTTCGGCGTCTTGTGCCACGCCCTACACGGGCCGTGAAGGAGCCCTCAGGTCGGGCATGGCACACATGGCCTGCCACCTGGGATTCCACCCGAGCGCCCTCCCGCCGGGCCGCCGGGCAGGCGAGCGCGGCCTTCACACTTCTTTACCCCACGAAAAAGCCCCCGCAACGGGCCCCGCGCAATCTGTACACCATCGCCGCTCGACGGCGTCCACGCACAGAACGTGGGGCTTGAAGGCCCCCGGGAGCATACGCCATGACCACGAAGAACAAGATCCTCCTCGCCGGTTCCGCCGTCCTCGCCTTCGTCCTCCTCTCGGGCTTCCGCGGCGGACACTTCGGCTGGGGCCGGCACGACCCCGAGCGCATGAAGCAGATGATCACCTGGCGGATGGATGACCAGCTGGAGGAGCTGAACGCCACCGACGCCCAGAAGCAGGCCCTCCACGGGCTGAAGGACTCGCTCTTCGAGGACGGCAAGAGCCTCTTCGAGCAGCAGAAGGACGCGAAGGAGCAGATGATGAAGCAGTGGGAGTCGCCCAACCCGGACAGCAAGGCCGTGCACGCCCTGGTGGATGCCCGCGTGGACGCCTTCCGCGCCTTCGCCCACCGGGTGGCCGACGCCGCCCTGGAGGCCCACCGCATCCTCACCCCCGAGCAGCGCCAGCAACTGACGGCCGACGTCCGTGAGCACATGAACGCCCACTGATGGCCGATTGCACGCGGAAGCACACATCCCGGGTGGACCGCGGTCCCATCCGTCCCCCGTCCACCTCCCCAGTGAGTACCCTGGGGAGGTGCCCCAGAACTACCAAGAGTACGCCCGCCGCATCCGCGGCTACGCCGGTATCGCCGAGGTGAACGAGTACGCCCGTGTCGTCGAGGGCGGTGTCGAATACCCGCTCTTCCGGCTCACCCTGCCCGGAGAGCGTTGGCTGGTCATCACCTCGGGCTTCCACGGCGAGGAGCCCGCCGGTCCGCTCACGCTGTGCCACGCCTTCGAAGCCATCGCCGAGTATGCCCGGGAACGCCACGTGGGCCTGCGCGTGTACCCCTGCATCAACCCCTCGGGCTTCGAGGACGGCACCCGCTACAACCGCAGTGGTGAGAAACCCAACAACGACTTCCTGCGCTACGAGACTGCACCCGGCGAGTGGAAGGGCGAGCTCACCCGCGGCGAGTCCTTCCTGCGCTGGGCGCTCTACGAGGGCGGCCCCAAGGAGACGCGCGCCGTGCGCTCGGACATCGCGCGCTACCCCGCTCCCGCCGCGGCGCTCGACATCCACCAGGACAACTACCTGCCGGGTGCCGCCACCTACGCCTATACCTTCGGGGACAAGAGCCCCTACCGGCAGCTCATGCAGGACGCGTCGGCGCACGCCCACGTCATCCGCAACGACAAGGTGGACGAGCACAACCGCACCGACTCGGACGGCCTCATCGAGTACAACGATGGGAGCGTCACCGACTACTTCCTGCGCATCGGCGTGCCCTACACCGCGACATTGGAGACCACCACGCGGACTCCGCTAGAAGCCTGCCACGCCATCAACCTCATCTGGATCCGCGGCTTCATCGACCTGGCCGCGCGTGGCAGCGAGAGCTCGGAATGATTCACGGCTGACGCGGGAAGGAGACCGGCTACTTCTTCTTCGGCTCGGCCTTCTTCGTCCCGCCCTTCGCGTCCGCCGGCTTGCCCTGCTTCTGGAGCTCGAGGACGTAGTGCGCGAGCGCCCAGCGATCCTCCTCGGGGACGTTCACGAAGGCGACCATCGTGCTTCCCGGAATGCCGTTGGTGATCGTCTGGAAGATCTCCTCCGGCTTGTTGCCCTTCTTGAAGGGCTCGGTCAGGAAGTTGCGCGGCTTTGGAACCAGGAACGCCGCCATCGAACCGCCATCGCCCTTCTCTCCGTGACAGGACTGGCAGTAGGAGGCGTAGGCCGTCTTGCCCTTCTCGAGCAGGGCCGGTGTGACCTTCGGCGGCTCGGCCCCGAAAGCCGAACCCACCACGCCCATCGACAGCACCAGTCCCATCCACTTCGTGCGCATTGAGTTACTCCTGCTCGGCCCTTCGCGGCCAATCGCCCCCAGTGGTATCGTCCGGCTCCCGACGATGCAAGCCCACGAGAGGCACGGGATTCGGTGCGAGCGCCAGGGCCGGGCGCGCCCGACTGGGGGATACCGTGAGGCGCTGGAATGGTTGGGGACACACCGATGTCAGCTACCCGCTGCCCGACACCACCGCGGCCGTCCTCGCCGAGCGCGTCGGGCCGGGCTCCGCTCCCCGTGATGCCTTGCTCGCCGAGGTAGCGGCCTCGGTCCCTCCCTCCCGCCTGCCCCCTCACCCGCTCGTCTCCACCGAGCCCGAGCTCCGCATCCGCCATGCGCGCGGGCAGAGCTTCCCCGACCTCATCGTCCTGCGCAGCGGCCGCGTCCCCGCCTTCCCCGATGGCGTGGCGTTTCCTCGCAGCGCCGAGGACGTGCGTGCCCTGCTCTCCTACGCACGCGAGGTGGGTGCCCGCCTCATTCCCTACGGAGGAGGCACCAGCGTCGTCGGCCACGTCAACGTGGAGCCCGGTGACGCCCCCGTCCTCACCGTGTCCCTGGAGCGTCTCCAGCAACTCCACTCGCTCTCCGAGGAGGACCGGCTCGCCACCTTCGGCGCCGGCATCAGCGGCCCCCGACTCGAGCAGACACTGAATGTCCGTGGCTACACGCTCGGGCACTTCCCACAGTCCTTCGAGCTGTCCACGCTCGGCGGTTGGATCGTCACCCGCTCGCGCGGGCAGCAGTCGCTCGGCTATGGCCGCATCGAGAACCTGTTCGCCGGAGGGCGGCTCGAGTCCCCCGCCGGCACCATGATGCTCCCCTCCTTCCCCGCCTCGGCCACCGGGCCGGACCTGCGCGAGTTCGTGCTCGGCTCGGAGGGGCGCCTGGGCATCCTCACCGAGGCCACGGTGCGCATCACCCCGACTCCCGAGCGCGAGGACTTCCACGCCCTCTTCTTCCCCGACTGGGAACGCGCCCGCACCGCCGTGCGCGAGCTGGTGCAGAGCGGCGCGGCGCTGTCCATGCTGCGCCTGAGCACCGCCCAGGAGACAGCCATCCACCTCGCGCTGTCCGGCCACCCGCGCATGGTGGGGCTGTTGTCCGGAGCGCTCGCGTTGCGGGGCGTGGGCGCGGAGGGCTGCATGCTGATGCTCGGGGTGTCCGGGAGCGAGCGCGCCGTGGAGCACTCGCGGCGCACGGCCCTGGGCATCGCGGGCCGGCACGGTGGAGTGCGCATGCCCACGCTGGGACAGAAGTGGCGCAAGGGCCGCTTCCGCGCGCCCTACCTGCGCAACGCCGCCTGGGAGCGCGGCTGGGGCTTGGACACCGTGGAGACCGCCACTTCCTGGAGCAACCTGCCCCGGCTGCTCGCCGCCGTCGAGAGTGCCTTGCGCGAAGCCCTCGCGGACCGGGGCGAGCGCGTCCTCGCCTTCACCCACCTGTCACACGTCTACCCAACGGGCTCCAACCTGTACACGACGTTCGTCTTCCGCCTGGGCCATGATGCCGATGACACCCACGCACGCTGGCTTGCTCTCAAGACGGCCGCCAGCCGCGCCATGGTCGCCCACGGAGGAACCATCAGCCACCAGCATGGCGTGGGCACGGACCACCGGCCCTGGCTCGAGGCGGAGAAGGGGCAGCTCGGCATCTCCGCCATCCGCCAGATGTTTGGAGCCTTCGATCCAACGGGGCTGCTCAATCCGGGCAAGCTCGTCTGACAAGCAGTCGGGGGAAGTCGCCACCACCATGTCCGCATCCACTCAACGAGAGGCGCTCTGGGAAGCGCTGACCGCACCCTGGGATTTGATCGTCATCGGAGGCGGCATCACCGGCGCCTCGGTGTTGCGGGAGGCCACCCGCGCGGGACTGAAGGC
The DNA here is from genome assembly GCF_003044305.1 of Vitiosangium sp. GDMCC 1.1324. Lineage (GTDB taxonomy): Bacteria > Myxococcota > Myxococcia > Myxococcales > Myxococcaceae > Archangium. The sequence continues at coordinate 323,471 of NZ_PZOX01000017.1, forward strand.
CCTGCTCGTCGAGCAGCGAGACTTCGCCTGGGGCACCTCGAGCCGCTCCAGCAAGCTGGTCCACGGAGGACTGCGCTACCTGGCCAACGGCGACATTCCCCTGGTGCGCCAGTCCATCCGCGAGCGCCAGCGGCTGATGGCCGAGGGCAACGGACTGGTGGTGCCACTCGACTTCATGCTCACCAGCCACCCGAAGGAGGGCGGCAAGCACTGGCAGGGCCGCGCGGGAATCTTCCTGTACGAGCTCCTCACCGGCAGGTGGCCTCGCGGCAACCACAGCCCCGTCCGGCTCCGCGAGCTGGTGCCCTCGCTCGTGCAATACGAGGGGCTCATCGGCGTGCCCTACGACGAGGCCTGGGTCGATGACGCGCGGCTGGTGCTGCGCATCCTGCGCGAGGCCGTGGCCGCGGGAGGCTCGGCGCTCAACCACGTGCGCGTCACCGGGCTGCTGCGCGAGCAGGGCCGCGTGGCGGGCGTCGAGCTGCACGACACCGTGGGGCAGCGCTCCGCCACCGTCCGGGCCCGGGCCGTCGTCAACGCCACCGGGGTGTGGGCCGACCAGATCCGCGCCCACCTGTCCGCCGCGCCCAGGCTGCGTCCGCTGCGCGGCAGCCACCTCGTCTTCTCCTCCAGGCGCTTCCCGCTCGCGCACGGCATCAGCTTCCGGCACCCGCGGGGTGACCGCTTCGTGTGCGTCATGCCCTGGGAGGACTCGACGCTCGTGGGAACCACGGACCTGGACCACCGCCCCCCGCTGGACGAGGAGCCCTCCATCTCTCCCGAGGAGGTGGACTACCTCATGGAGGCGGTGGAGGCGCAGTTCCCCTCCCTGCGGCTCACCCTCGACGACGTCGTGTCGAGCTACGCCGGCGTGCGCCCGGTCGTCTCCACCGGCGCGAGCGATCCCTCCAAGGAATCCCGCGAACACCTCGTGCTCGAGGAAGAGGGACTGCTCACCGTGACCGGCGGCAAGCTGACCACCTGCCGCGCCATCGCGCACGATGCCCTGCGCGCCCTGCGGCGCCAGCTGCCCGAGCTGGCCGCGCTGAAGCCGGAAGGACCCTTCCTCGACACGCCGCCCGCCCTCGATGAAACGCCCCTGTCCCCCGAGGCCCGCGCGCGCCTGAGGGGACGGTATGGAGCGGATGCGCCCACGCTGGTCGCCGAGGCCCGGCCGGGAGAGCTCGACTCCGTGCCCGGCACCTCCACCCTCTGGGCGGAGCTGCGCCACGCGGCCCGCCACGAGAGCGTCGTCCACCTGGATGACCTGCTACTGCGGCGCGTGCGGCTGGGGCTGCTGCTGCCCAACGGTGGCGAGGCACACCTGCCCGCCATCCGCGCCCTCTGCCAGCACGAGCTGGGTTGGGATGACGCGCGCTGGGAGTCCGAGGCCCGCACCTACCTCACGCTCTGGCGCACCCGTTACGCCCTGCCCGAGCGTCCCCTCCCGTCCCCGAAGGGGCTCGAGCTCGTGCGGGACACCCAGGCGGCGGAACCAACCCCGTCCTCCGGGCCCGTGCCGGGGACCGCGGCCGCACGGACGGCGTACCCGGTACGGCTGCGGATGGTGGACCTCGGAGGCCCCGTCCACTACGCCGACTACGGCGGGAGCGGACGCACCCTGGTGATGTTGCACGGACTGGGGGGCAGCTATCTCAACTGGCTCCCGGCGGCGCCCCTGCTGGCGAAGCACGCACGGGTGCTCGCGCTGGACCTCGTCGGCTTCGGGCGGACGCCGATGTCCGGACGCTCCGTGGGAGTCCAGAGCCAGCGCGAGATGCTCCACCGCTTCCTCACGGAGGTGGTGCAGGAGCCCGCGGTGCTGGTGGGCAACTCCTGGGGCGGGCTGGTGACGCTCGCCCAGGCGGCGCTCGCCGAGGAGACGGTGGCCGGACTGGCGCTCGTCAGCCCCGCGCAGCCACCCCCTCGCGGCACCCGGTTGGACCCCGCCCAGGTCTGGCGTCTCGTCAGCCACACGATGCCCGGCGTGGGCGAATACGTCATGTGGCGCGACGGCCAGCGCACCGGTGCGCACGGGCTCTTCATGGACGTGCTCACCCTGGGGTGCGCGGACGTGCGGCGCGTTCCCCAGGAGGTCGTGCGGGAGAACACGGCCCTCATCGCCGAGCGCATGGAGCGCATGGCCCTCGGGCACGCCTCCAGCTACCTCCAGGCCACACGCTCGATGCTCTTCACGCTCGCGCGCCGGGGCCTCTTCGAGTCCTGGGTGCGCGGCGTGCGCGCCCCGACCCTGCTGGTGCATGGCAGGCAGGACCGGCTGGTGCCCGTCGCCTCCTCGGAGGCCATGGCGGCGCTGCGCCCGGACTGGCGCTTCGAGCCCCTGGAGGACGTCGGGCACGTGCCCCAGATGGAGGATGCTCCGCGCTTCGTCGAGCGGATGGTGCGATGGATGGACGAGGCCCTGCCAACAAGCCGCCCCAGCCCGGCGGCCTGGGAGGAGGCCATGCCCCTCTCGCCCGTGCTCGCAGCAGGAACGCGTTGACCCTCACGCCAGGCCATCGAGTCTGCCAACCGCTCCGTGTCGCGCCGCAAAAGGCGAAGGCCCCGAGTCCACACATGTGTGTGAGGACTCGGGGCCTTCAAAAAAAATCCGGCAGCGACCTACTCTCCCGCGCGGTTTCCCGCGGAGTACCATCGGCTCTGGAGGGCTTAACTTCCGTGTTCGGGATGGGAACGGGTGGGACCCC
>NZ_PZOX01000018.1 GCF_003044305.1 Vitiosangium sp. GDMCC 1.1324
GGTACCTGTCCATGCACGAGGCCACCCTGCTGCGCTGGCGGGAAGGGGTGGTGGAGGGCTCGGCGTGGCTGGCGCAGCGGGGCGTGGAGGAGTTGGCCCTGTGGATGGCGGCAGGCATCATCGCGAAGGGCCTGGGCTTCTTCGCGACGGAGGGGCTGGAGTGGGTAACGAGAGCGCTTGGGCGTGAGCCCGAGGCTGCGGCCGGGTGGTTGCGCACCGCTCTCAAACGCCTGTCCGGAGAGGAGCGGGCAGCCTTCGAGCAACTCTGGAGCAAGGTGGCGCTAGAAGGCGAGCAAGCCCTGAGTCGGGGCGAGCGCAAGATGCTGCGGGGCCTCTTCGTTCGCCTCGAACAAGCCATCCAGCAGCCACTGAGTGACACCCAGAAAATTGCTCTTCGAAAAGAGGCTCGCAAACATTATGCGGAGTTGTATCCGCAGTTCGCCAAGAGTCTGGATGAATTGCGGGAGGAGCTTCCCATCCACCACCGGAGACCGCTCCAATACGCGCATCTATTCCCGGATGAAAACGTCAATTCCGGTAAAAATCTGGCAATGACACAACAGCGAATCCACAAGGAAATCAATGTTTTGTGGGAAAGATTTCGAAAGTCCCGACCCGGCCCCACACCGGATGAAGTAAGACGAGCAGCTGAAATCATTGATAGACAGTTTGAACCCTGGTACCACCGTGTCAAGGATCCGCCAAGACTGTTGAAGACTGCTGAAGAAGCCAGAGAGGCCGCACTGCGCGAGTTGCGAAGCCAATTCCCTGGCCTCGACTAAACGAGGAGAGGCGATGAGTTTCACGGAGCTACCCGGATTGGAGCGGCTGCTGGACGTATGTCAGCGATTGAGCCTGGGGTTGGAGACCTCACCACCCGCTCGTGAACCATTGAAGGCAGGGAGCCTGTTGGAGGGTGTTCCCTTCGACCCGGTCCTGGCGAGCGTCTATGCCCGCCTGGGACATGCTGCTTTTGCCGACAAGGTGATGGGTTGGGGGCTCACCCGCTCCGATGACCATGTGCACAGGCTGGAGGAAAAAGCCAAATGGTGGCGGGAGAAGTGGTGGAAAGAGCTAGGGGAACCTGTGATTGTTTTCGGTGGTGATGTCTATGCCTATGCTACCGTTCCTGGCCTCGCGGATGAGTTGGGACGGCAGCCCGTAGTGGAAGTGAACACCTACGAGTACCAGCCCAAGGTCGTGCCCATCGCCTCGAACGTGGACCGCTTCTTCGACAGTTACTCGCGCTACCTGGAAGCCCTCGTCGCGGAGCCGCGCTATCAGAAATCGGGAGAAACGGACCTCCTCTTTCCCTGGCACACAACCAAAATTCTCGCGCAGGACGAGCGGTTGGTGGAGTTGATGCGCGCTGGGCGCTTCGACTCGCTGATGAAGCACGTGGATGATGAGACGCGCCACTGGGCCGCCAAGGTGATGGGCACACAGCTGTGAGTGCCTGCTCCGTTTCTATGAAGAGGAGGATTGATGGAGCTTATGGCGCTGCCTGGCTTGGAGCGGCTATTGGAAGTATGCCAGCGGTTGAACCTGGGGATGGAGACCTCGCCGCCCGCCCGCGAGCCGTTGAAGGCCGGGAGCTCGTTTATGGGCTTTCCCTTCGATCCGGTCCTGGCGAGTGTCTACGCCTGCCTGGGACACGCGGCATTCGCCACCAAGGTGATGAGTTGGGGGCTCACCCGCTCCGACGATCAGGTGAACAGGCTGGAGGTGACTAACAAACGGTGGCGGGAGAAATGGTGGAAAGAGCTGGGAGAGCCCGTGATTGTTTTCGGTGGTGACGTCTACGCTTATGCCACCGTGCCTGGCCTCGCGGATGTGCGGGGAAGGCAGCCCGTGGTGATGGTGGACACCTATGAGTTCGAGCCCAAGGTCATGCCCATAGCCTCAAACGTGGACCGGTTCTTCGATACCTGCGCGCGCTATCTAGAAGCCAAGGTCTTACACCCGCACTACCAGGGGGCAGGTGACTTGGATCTCAGGTTTCCTTGGGACGCGACCGAAATCCTCGCGCGGGACGAGCGGTTGGTGGAACTGATGCGCGCGGGGCGCTTCGACGCGTTGATGAAGAACGTGGACAACGTGTCGCGCCGCTGGGCCGCCAAGGTGATGGGCACCCAGGAATGAGCGATGGAGAGCGGCGCGCCTGTTTCAGCCCGGCTCGCGCTCAGAACTTGGGGATGCGCAGCGTCTTGCTGATCATCGCGCTGCCGCTGGCGAGGTAGAGCAGGACGATCGGGTGGAGGTCGAGCGAGCCCAGGTGCCACACGCCGAAGGGGAGCGCGTCCCCGGTGCGGCCCTGCCAGAAGAAGAAGGCGAGCACCATCACCAGGACCAGGCTGGTGGGGATGGGAGTGCCCTCGAAGTACTTCACCTTGCCCGTGCTGTCGGAGAGGCTGGCCGCGGTGACGTTGAAGCGCGCCAGGCGGCTGATGCCGCAGCCCACGAAGTAGAGCAGCACCGCCACGTCCAGCGAGCCGCGCAGGCCCATGGCGAAGGCCAGCGCCGCGGGCGCCATGCCGAAGGAGATGACGTCCGCCAGCGAGTCCAGGTCCGCCCCGAGCGGCGAGGACTGGAATCGCCAGCGCGCGATGCGTCCGTCCAGGGCGTCGAGGATGAAGGCCAGCGGCATGAGCCCGAAGGCGAGCCACAGCCAGTGAGGCAGCCCGGTGGCCAGGTACTGCATCTGGGACAGGATGGCTCCCGAGCCCGAGAAGGCATTGCCCAGCGTGACGAAATCCGCGGGCGTGAAGGTGCGAATCATCGAGAAGTGGCGCGGCTCACGTTTCTGCTGCGACTCCGGCGTCATGCAATCCCTCCGCGGCCCTGGGGGGCGTGGAAGCCCATGGCTTAGCGCATCTAGCGGACTTCGCCGCTTTCTTTCGAGGGATGTTGGCCCGGCGGTCCGACGTTCACCGTCCGGCGGGCCAGTCCACGGGGTGACGGGGCGTGTAACCCAGTACCCGGCGGGCGTGGCTCCCGTCCAGCACGGCCGCGAAATGGAAGCGGCCCCGGTTGATGCGGTAGGAGAACTGGGCGCCTCGCAGCCGGCGACGGGACTCGTAGATGGGCGCGAGCAGCGGCCCTGGTACCGGCACGTCCAGCCGCCTCGACAAGCGGATGCAGGTGGAGAGCGGCAGGGTGTCCGCGCCGGGGATGTTGAAGATGCCCTGGGTTCCCCCGGCGTACACTGCCCGTCGCAGGGCCTCCGTGGCGTCCTCCAGCGCGAGCACGTTGAGCATGGGGTTGAAGCCCGCCGAGCGCAGGCACACCGGCGCGGAGAGGTAGTCGTGGAGCTGCGAGCCCTCGTTGGGGGCCAGCACCTCCGCGCAGCGCAGCACGGCGATCTCCAGCCCGGCCGCCATCCCCATCTGCGCGCACGCCAGCAGGTCCGCCTCCACGCGATCCCTCACCCACTGGGGCGCGTCGGGAGAGAGCTCCAGGGGATGGTCCTCGGTGATGACGGAGGGCAGGCCCCGCTCCACGCGGTACACCTCCGCGTGCGAGCGGAACACCAGCCTTCGCAGGGTGGGGTGGCGATCCGCGAGCGACAGCAGCCACCGGAGCGACTCCACGTTCTGCACGTGCACCCGGTCGCCGAAGTCGTTGGCCCGGTGCAGGGCCAGGTGCACCACCACGTCCACGCCGAGATCTCTCGCCGTGCCGAAGAGCAGATCATGCACCGGCCGAGCATGGGTGAGGTCCACCGGGTGGTACGACAGCCGGGCGTCTTCCGGGAGGCGCACCTGTTCGCGAGGCTCCAGGCCCACGGCCATCACCGTGCGCAGCGAGTGGTCCTCCAGGAGCGTCCGGCACAGCCGCTCTCCCACGGGCGTGCTCGCCCCCAGCACCAGCACGCCCCGGGGTGCCCTCCCTTCCGGGGGCGTGCTCATCGGAACACCCCCTTGCGCAGCCTCAGTCCCTCGTCCACGAGCGCCTGGACGGCGTGCCGCACCCGTTCGGAGGCACGGCGCACCACCTCCGGGTCGTCCGCGTCCTCGGGGCGCAGGCCCTCGTGGAGCAGGAGGGGCTCGCCATAGTGGAGGTGGTAGTGCACCGGCAGGGGCACGAGCGTCAGCGGCACGGGCAGGTGGGGCGCGCCGAAGGCATGCACGGGCAGGCGGGCGATTTGAGGCATCTGCTCCTCGGCACCCACGATGCCCACCGGCACCACGGGCGCCTGATGGCGGATGGCCAGCTCTGCGTAGCCCACGCGGAACTCCCGGAGCTGGTAGCGCTCGCGGAAGGGCTTGGCGATGCCGGGGACGCCCTCGGGGAAGACCATCAGCAGCTCGCCCGCGTCGAGCAGCACGCGGAGGTTGCCCGCCGTGCCCCCCACCACGCCAGCGCGCGCGAAGAGGGTGCTCACGAAGGGCAGGGCGGGGACGAAATAGTCGGCCACCGGACGCGGCATCCGCTGGCGCCGGAGGATGACGTCCGTCCACAACATCATCGCATCGAAGGGCAGGGTGCCCGAGTGGTTGCCCACGACGAGCGCCGGGCCCCGGGCGGGAAGGTGCTCCACCCCGTGCGAGTCGACGCGGAACCAGTACCGGTACAGCGGCGTCATCAGGGACAGGCCGAACGCCGCGTGCAGGGGCTCGTACCCGAAGACGTCATGGCCGTGGCCCGCGTCCCGGAAGGGAATGGAGCGCACGTGCTCCAGGGGCTCGGCGAGCAGCGTGGAGGCGAGCCGCCGTCCGGCTCGTCCCAGCAGGGATTGCAGCGCCGCGGGCTGCACATTCATAGGGACTCCCATCATGGTGCGTGGGCGCGAGCCGGGGAGGCCCTGGCGGCGGCGTTCCGACCGGAAGCGGACAGCGCGCAGGTGTGGGAGACGCGGGTGTGTCCGTGTGCCGGACGAAGGGCCTGGGGTGGACGTTGCCCACCCCACCCTGGGTGCCTAGTTTCGCAACCTGATCCCACAGGGCTCCTCGTGTGGGTTCTGGGATGGGTGGGCGAGTCGGGGGTGGGGAAGGGGAATGGGAGCCATGAGCAGGCGCTGGGGGCTGTGGGTCCTCGCGGTGCTGGTAGTGCTGACGGGGTGTGCCGACCGTGACCGGCCGGTGATCGCCGATGGCCGGTTGACGGCGACGCCGGGAGGATTGGATTTCCAGCGGGTGGCGGTCTTCGACGGGCGCGAGGCGGAGGTGGTGCTGCGCAACGTGGGCCGCTCCCGCATCATCGTGGACGAGGCCTGGGTCGAGGGTCCCGCGGGCACCTGGCAGGTGGACTTCACCCACGAGGGGCCTCATGCGCTCGTTCCGGGCGGTGATTGTGCGCTGCGCGTGCGCTTCACCCCGCAGGGCGAGGGGCAGCTGCCGGCGACGCTGGTGGTGCGCTCGGACGCGAAGCGCGAGCCGTTGATCCGGGTCCGGCTGCAGGGCACGGGCGTGGACGCGTGGGCGCGCGTGACGCCGAGGAAGCTGGACTTCGGGCGCATCGAGGCCGAGTCCTCCAAGACGCTCAGCGTCACCGTCGCCAACCCCACGGACATGCAGGTGGAGGTGACGCCGAAGCTGGTGGGGGCGGATCGGGACGAGTTCTCCGCGGAGCCGCTGTCGCTGGGGCCGGGGGAGCAGCGCGAGGTGCCCATCACCTTCTCGCCGGGGCGAGTGGGCCGCAAGCAGGTGGCGCTGGCGGTGTCGCCGTGCCGGGGGTGCTCGGACGTGGCGGTGCAGGTGGCGGCCGAGGCGCTGGAGCAGGCGGTGGTGGCCGAGCCGCCCGTGCTCGACTTCGGTGCCATCCCCGTGGACAAGGACAGCTTGCGGCAGGCGCGCCTGCACAACATCAGCACGGAGCCCATGACGGTGACGGAGCTCACCCTGGAGGGCAAGGACGCCTCCTTCAGCCATGGGCCCTCGGGGCTGCCGCTGGTGCTGGGGCCTGGAGAGACGCACTCCTGGGAGCTGCGCTACAGCCCGGGACACATGGGGCCGGCCGAGGACAAGGCCTTCTTCCACGTGGAGAGCAAGCGCCATCCCACCACGGACGTGCAGCTGCGGGGTCACGGTGGCGCGGCGGAGCTCTGCGTGTCGCCGGTCAGCCATGACTTCGGGCGCCAGCCCCTCGGCTCGAAGACGGCGGTGGTCGTCAACGTGAAGAACTGCGGTGCCGCGAATGGCGGCCCGCTCACCATCCACGGGCTCGAGTTCCATTCGATGGACGGGCACCCGGACGCGGATGTCCAATTCAACGTGGCGGGGCCGCTGCTGCCCTACCGGCTGTTGCCCGGCGAGGAGGTGAACCTCAAGGTCTTCTACGAGCCCTCGCGCGAGGGGGCCGCCGCGGGCCGGTTGGTGATGACCACGGACGTGTACTCGGGCGGGCTCACGGAGCTGGACTTCACGGGCTTCGCGGAGAAGCACGCGCCCTGCAAGGTGGCCGTCACGCCGATGGCGGTGGATTTCGGCACGGTGGTGCCCGGGTACGGCGCGGTGCTGGGCGTGAAGGTGATGAACACCGGGACGGACCTGTGCGCGGTGAAGAACATCCGCCTGCGCGACAACGGGGGCGGGGTGTTCAGCCTGCCCGGTGGCGAGCTGGACGGCCTCATCATGTGGCCGGGGAACTGGTTCAGCTTCATGGTAGCCTTCATCGCCCCCTCGACGGGCGGGGACTTCACGGGTGCGGTGCAGTTCGAGCCCGCGGATCCGGCCAACCCGCTGGTGCTGGTGCCGCTGACGGCGCACTCGCAGGCCGCATGCCTGGTGGCCTCGCCGCGCTTCGTGGACTACGGCGTGGCCCGCCCGGACTGTCCACCGGCTCCGCGCGAGGTGAACTACCTCAACGCCTGCCAGGCCCCGGTGACGGTGTCGGGCGTGCGCATCGGCGCGGGCACCACGGATGGGGAGTTCGTGCTGAAGGATGCGCCACACACGCCCTTCACGCTCGACCCGGGAGACGCCTTCACCGTGGAGGTGGGCTACGAGGCCCAGGTGTTCGGGATGAACCTGTCGCCGCTCTTCGTGGACGCGTCGGATCTGCCCGCACCACTGCTCGTCCCGCTGATCGGCGAGTCCTCCCGGCTCGCGGACAAGACGGACACGTTCATCCAGCAGGATGGCTCCAAGGTGGACGTCCTCTTCGTGGTGGACAACACCGCGTCCATGGTGGAGGAGCAGCCGCGCATCGTGTCGGCCATGCCCGCCTTCGCCGACGCGGCGCTGGCCAAGGGAGTGGACCTGCACGTGGCCGTCACCACCACGGGCATCGACGCCGCCTCCGACGCCTGCCCGGGCGGAGCGAAGGGCGGCGAGGCGGGCCGCTTCTTCCCGGTGGATGGCAGCCGGCCGCGAATCCTCTCCCACACCACGCCGGGCCTGGCGTCGGTGCTGCAGCAGAACGTGAACGTGGGCCAGTGCGCCGCGGTGGAGCAGGGCTTCGAGGCCGTACGCCGGGCCCTGTCGCCCCCGCTGGTGAACAACGTGGACGATCCGCGCACGCCCCAGAAGAATGACGGCAACGCGGGCTTCCTGCGCGACGAGGCCGCGCTCGTGGTCGTCTTCATGGGCGACGAGGACGACCACTCGCCCGACAGCGTGGACACCTACGTGCGCTTCCTCCAGACGCGCAAGGGCGAGAACCAGCCGCAGCGCATGACCATCTACGCCATCGCGCCCACGGCCTCGGGCTGCCCCACCTCGGGCGGCGCCGGCACGCGCTACGCCGAGGCCGCCACCCGCACCGGTGGCGACGTGCTCTCCGTGTGCTCGGCGGACTATGCGCCCCTGCTGCGCGCGGTGGCCAACAAGGCCTTCTCCGCCCAGGATCGCTTCCCGCTCAGCGATCAGCCGGACGCGGGCAGCATCGCCGTGAAGGTGAACGGGGCTCCGGTGACGAGCGGTTGGACCTATGACGGCGCCACCAACAGCGTCGTCTTCTCCTCGGCGCCCGCGCCGGGCGCGAAGGTGGAGATCTACTACCGCCGCGCCTGCCATTGATCGCGGGGCCCGCGCGGCGGGACATGTCGGCCCCGGGTGCTACAGCTCTGCACCGGTCTGTGCGGTTGACCGGAAAATTGGAGGGCAACCCATGCTGAGTACCCTGAGGGCGTCCCCGCAGCAGGAGGCGACGGTGAGCTCCCGACAGCACGACGACAACTCCACCTCCGAGCGCCCGCTCACCCGCCGTACGTCGGCGTCCGAGCGTCTGCCCGGAGGCCTGCGAGTCATCCAGGGCGGGGGGCAGCGCCGGCAGGACGAGCCCCTGGTCTCCCGCGACGCGGTGGCCCGCGTGCTGATGGAGGCGGGGGTGGATCTGCTCCTGCGCCGCATCACCCCGCTCCGGGCCGCGGAGATCGAGCGCAAGGTCGATCGGGTGCTGGACCTGTTCGATCGGGTGGACGCCGCGCCCCTGCTGATGCCGGTGCTGCAGCGGCACCTGGACGAGCTGGAGGCCCTCATGAGGGAGACCCGGCAGGTCCGAGCCCCGGCCCGCCGCGGCGGGTAGGGTGGGGTGGCGGGAAATGACGGGAGTCGTGCGACAGGAGGTTTGACCCTCCCGGCCGGGACGCTTACGCTCGGGGCCTTCCGCGCCTGGGTGTCTCCGTCCATGGCTTCCCTGCCGTGGAGCGGGGGGCATGTCGCACTGTGTCGATCGAGAACTACGGAAAATACCAGCTCATCAAGCGGCTCGCCATGGGCGGCATGGCGCAGATCTACCTCGCGCGCCAGCGTGGGCCCGAGGGCTTCGAGAAGCTGGTGGTGGTCAAGCGCATCCTCCCGCACCTGGCGGAGAACGATGAGTTCGTCCGGATGTTCCTGGACGAGGCACGCATCGCCGCCCGGCTGGACCATCCCAACATCGTCCAGATCTTCGACCTGGGAGCGCAGGACGACAGCTTCTTCATCGCCATGGAGTACATCCACGGCGAGGACTTGCGGCGCGTGTGGAAGCGCGCCGAGCGCAGCGGCCAGCTGATTCCGGTGCCGCTGGTGTGCCGGGTGATGATCGAGGCCTGTGCCGGCCTGGACCACGCGCACAAGAAGGTGGATGCCAACGGCAAGCCGCTGAACATCGTCCATCGGGACATCTCCCCGCAGAACATCCTCCTGACGTTCGAGGGGCGGGCGAAGGTGGTGGACTTCGGCATCGCCAAGGCGGCGGACCAGGCCACCGAGACGCGTTCGGGGGTGCTCAAGGGCAAGTACTCGTACATGTCGCCGGAGCAGGCCTCCGGGCAGAAGAAGCTGGACTGCCGCAGCGACATCTTCGCGCTGGGCGTGGTGCTGTACGAGCTGCTCACCGGAGCGCGCCTCTTCAAGCGCACCAATGACATGGCCACGCTCCAGGCGGTGGCCGAGTGCGACATCAAGCCGCCCTCCCAGCTCAACCCGCGCGTGCCGAAGGACCTGGACCCCATCGTCATGAAGGCGCTGGCGCGTGCGCCGGAGGACCGGTACGCGGAGGCACTGGGGCTCCAGCTGGCGCTGGAGGACTGGCTCATCGCCCACCAGTTGCCCTCGTCCACGGCGCACGTGGCGGCCTTCATGCAGGACCTCTACGCCGCGCGGCTGGCCGAGGAGGCCAAGCTGGGGGACGTGCTCGTGGAGGAGGCCGAGGTCTTCTCTCCGTCCGGTGGCTTCAAGGCGGTCGACAGGTCCGCCGCCGAGACGATGGCGGCACCGCGCCACGCGGACGCGGATGCTCCGGCGCCGCGCAGGGACTCGACGGACCGGCTGGAGCGCAACGCGCCGCGCACACCCCCACGGCCCTCGCGTAGCGATCCGCGGATCACCCCCGTCTCCGAGCGCAGGGAGCCGGAGCCCCGGCGTACCGTGGACATCCGCCGCGCCCCCGCGCCCGAGCACGCGGAGGAGGCGCACTCGGCGTCCACCACCGAGAGGCCCGTGTCGCGGCCACGCCGGACCCCCGTGCCCGCGCCCTTGGAGGCATCACACTCGGCGTCCACCACCGAGAAGTCCGTACCGAGGCCGAGCCGGAACTCCCCGCCCGTGCCCGTGGATGCGGGTTCCCTGTCCACCGAGAAGCTCCAGCCGAGGCCGAGCCGGTCGCGGCAGCCTGTGGTGGCCGAGGCCGTGGCGGAGCCGCCTCCGACTCCGAGGAAGTCGAACCGGAAGGCCCTGGTGGCGATCGGGGGAAGCATCCTGGCGGGGCTCCTGCTGGGGGGCTGGTGGGCCCTGCGCTCCGAGCCTGCTCCGAGGGCCACGACGGCGGAGGTGAAGCCCGCGACGGAGCCGAAGCCGCCAGAGTCTGCCCCACCCGTTCCCGCGCGAGCGGAGCCCACCCGGGTCCAGGTCACCCTGACGGCGAAGCCCGCGCAGGCCACCCTGACAGTGGACGGCAAGCCGTACGAGAAGACGCCGGTGGTGGTGTCGGCGATGCCGGGGCAGGAGCTGACCGTGGTGGCGGAGGCCTCGCGCTACCATCCGCTCACCCGGAAGGTGACGGTGGGGCAGGGGCCGGCGCAGGAGGAGTCCCTGGCGCTCGAGCCGCTGCCCGAACCCCCGAAGGATGAGCAGAAGCCGGAGCCGGTGCGGCCCGCCACGGCCACGGTGGAGCGCCCGGTCCAGACGGAGCGCCCGGCCCAGACGGAGACGCGCCGGGGCACGGTGCGCTTCGCGGTCACGCCATGGGCCGAGGTCTTCTGCGGTGGGCGCAGCCTGGGGACCACCCCGTTGCCGGACGTGTCGTTGGTGGCCGGCGTGTATGAATGCAAGTTCTCGAACTCGGATCTGGGGATGACACGCACCCAGCGGGTCGAGGTGAAGCCCAACAGCCACACCCGAGTGGTCGTGAAGTTCTAGCGCGCACTCCAGGATCTCCGCCGTGACACTCGAAGCAGGCGCACCCATCGGCAAGTACGTCGTCAAGCGGAAGCTCGCCGAGGGCGGCATGGCCGAAATCTATCTGGCCACCGCCATGGGCCCTGAGGGTTTCGAGAAGGAAGTCGTCATCAAGCGCGTGCGCTCGTTCCTGTCGGACGACGAGGGCTTCGTGCAGATGTTCATCGCGGAGGCGCGGCTGGCCTCGCGGCTCAACCACGCCAACGTGGTGCAGATCTTCGACTTCGCCAAGCACGAGGACTCGTACTACCTGGCGATGGAGTACGTGCGCGGCTGCTCGCTGTGGGATCTGCGAAAGCGCTGCCGGGAGAAGGGCATCGGCATGCCTCCGCTGCTGGTGGCCCACATTGGCGCGCAGGTGGCGGCGGGGCTGCACTACGCGCACCGGGCGAAGTCCCCGGACGGCGAGCCGCTGGGCCTGGTGCATCGCGATGTCACTCCGCACAACGTGCTGCTGTCCTTCGACGGCGCGGTGAAGCTCACCGACTTCGGCATCGCCAAGGCGGGCAACAAGCTGACCCAGCCGGGCGTGCTCAAGGGCAAGTTCGCGTACATGTCCCCGGAGCAGTCGCGGGGCGAGGCGGTGGATTCGCGCACGGACGTCTTCGCGCTCGGCGTGGTGCTCTGGGAGATGCTCACCGGGGGCCGGTTGTTTGACGGGGACTCGGAGCTCGCCGTGCTCCGCGCGGTGCAGGAGAGCGTCATCGCGCCTCCGGCCCGCCTCAATCCGGACGTGCCGGAGGACCTGGACGAGGTGGTGTCCATCGCGCTCGATCGCGACCCGGAGGCCCGCTACCAGTCGGCCGGTGAGCTGGAGCGCGCGCTCGCCCAGTGCGTGCTGCACCGGGCCACCAGCGTGGACGACACGGACGTGGGCACCTTCGTGCGGCGGCTCTTCGATGTGCCCCTCACGCAGTTCATCCCGGCTCCGGCCGCGCTGCAGGATCGCTCCCGGAGCCGCTCGGGCAGTACGCCCGTGGCGGGGACGGGCTCGGGTGTCCGTGCACGGAGCCGCACGGGAGAGGCGCCCTCGGTGGCGGTGGCGGGACCCGACGCTCAGGTGCCCGCGAGCCCGCAGCCCGTGGCGCCCGCTCGTGAGGGCACGGCGGTGATGCCGGGTTCCAGTCCGTCCTCGGGGCGTAGCCAGCCGGTTCGCACTGACGCGGCCGAGGAGTCCCTGGTCTCGGCGTCCACCCTGGTGCTGTCTCGCGACAGGGCGGGGGACGAGGAGAAGAAGGGCGCTCCGTCCGAGCCGCTCCCCCCGCGCTCCACCCTGCCACTGCCCTCGGCGCAGGGGGGCAGGGACTCGCGCCCCGTGCCCGTGACTCCCGCCGCGAGGGACTCGCGTCCCATGCCCGCGGTCAGCTCCAGCTCGACTTCCGTTCCCGCCCGGGTGGCCCAGGTGATGCCTCCCGTCGAGCCCGACCCGGCGCCCGCTGGCGCGAAGCGTGGAGGCAAGGGCCTCTGGGTGGGCGTGGGCGTGGCGGCCCTGACGCTCATCGGTGGGGCGGCTGCCCTGGTGCTGCCCTCGAAGGAGCCGGTGCCTTCGGAGCAGGCCTCCACCAAGGCTCCGGAGACTCCGGAGGCTCCACCCTCCGTTCCTCCTGCCGTGTCCGGTGCGAAGTCCGAGGTCGCTGCGGCACCGCCTGCCGAGTCCGGAGTGAAGCCCGAGGCCGCCACGGGACAGGCTGCCTCCGGGTCCGCGGCCCAGGACGTACCCGACGCGGGTGCCGTGACCGCCGTGACGCCGCCGCCCGGGACCGAGCCCGCTCCGGCCCAGACGGGCGCCGCCGCACAGGGGTCGACAGCTTCCCCGGCTGGCACGGCCACGGCCTCGGAGCCCGCGAATGCTGAGGCCCGGGGCACCCTCATTGTCCGCGCCATCCCGTTCGCGACCGTGACCATCTCGGGTCAGAAGCCGCGTGAAGTGCAGGGAGTCGCGCGGTTCTCGCTCCCGCCCGGCAGCTACAAGGTCACCTTCGCGCACCCCTCGAGCGCCCCCAGGACCTACGACGTCACCATCAAGGCCAATGAGTCCGTGAAGCAGGAGTTCAACGCGCGCCGGCGGTAGTCCGCCGTGACTCCTTGCGCCGGTGATGGGTGCGCCTCGAGCGCGCCCCCGGCGCCAGCCGTTCCCTCCCCACTCTCGTAGCGCCTCCGCGTGCTGGAACCCTCCCGGCATGCCCTGACCTTCGTGCGTCCGCCGACGGGTGCTACCGCCTGCTACAGGCTTTTCTTGACAGCTTCAGCGCGTTTCTGGCATTCAATGCCTTCCACTCAGTAGCATATATTGAATGGAAGGGATGCGGTTGCTGGAACCCGAGGAACTCGAGCGCATCGAACGCGACTTCGCTGGGGGTCTGCCGGCGAGGGAGATCCTCGAGATCTTCCGGCCTCGGGGTGTTCAGCTCTCCGAGGCCACCTTCCGCAAGTACGTGCAGGTGGGCCTGCTTCCCCGCAGCCGCCGGGTGGGGCGCAAGGGGAAGCACCAGGGCAGCCGGGGGCTCTACCCGGTGGAATCAGTTCGGCGGATCAACGCCATCAAAAAAATGATGGCGGAAGGTCACACCCTGGAGGACATCAAGCGCTCGTTCCTCTTCCACAAGAACCACATCGATCAGCTCGAGAGGGATCTCTCCGAGGTGTTCGACGGGTTTCAGGATCAGCTGGGCGAGCGCGCCTGGGGGGCGGAGCACCGGCGGACATTGGAGGAGGAGCTGGCAGCGTTGAGGTCGAGGGCTCGGGAACTGGTCCGGGATGTGAACCGGCTGGGCAGCGCGGTCACCGCGCACCGAGACGACAAGCTCCATTCGCAATAGGATGAAGAAGGGCGGGGGAACGGGTAGAGTGGAATCTTCGTTGGAGGGGACAGGACATGTCTGAAGTGAAGCAGCAGCGGCCGGAGGAGGAGGCGCCCGCGGAGGCGGACGGTGGGGCGGAGCGCCGTCGCTCGAAGACGATGTCGCGGAAGGAGATGGCGCGGGATCTGCGGCGCCGCCGCCTGACGGGTCAGATCGACCCGGACGAGGCCGACCTCCTCAATACCGTCGACTCGCAGCGTCCGAAGACGCGGGCGGACTGTGTGAACGGTCCCCGTCCGTGCCTCTTCGTGTCCTGCAAGCACAACCTCTATCTCGATGTGAACCCGGAGACCGGGTCCATCAAGCTCAACTTCCCGGACAAGGAGATCTGGGAGCTGGAGCACACCTGCGCCCTGGACGTGGCGGAGAAGGGCGGCATCACGCTCGAGGAGGTGGGGGCCATCATGAACCTCACCCGCGAGCGCATCCGCCAGGTGGAGACGCGCGGCCTGATGAAGCTGCGCGAGGCCACCGAGGCCGAACCCCCTGCCTCCGCCCGTAAGCCCTGAAAATCGGGCCGGAATCGGCTGGCGCACACGGGTTGCCTGCTTCGTTGACACCCAGGGGGGTGGTTGCTAGACGGGCCGCCACTCCTACGGACAGAGGCGCGCAAACCCGTGCTGGCTCTCCTCAGCGTTTCCGACAAACGCGGTCTGGTCCCCTTCGCTCAGGGGCTCGTCCGGCTCGGCTTCGAGCTGCTCTCCACTGGTGGCACGCTCGCGGCGCTCCAGGCGGCGGGCGTCCCCGCAAAGAAGGTCTCCGAGCACACCCAGAGCCCGGAGATCCTCGGGGGTCGCGTCAAGACGCTCCACCCGCGCATCCACGGTGGCCTCCTCGGACGGCCCGACCTGGAGAGTGACCGGGCGGAGATGGCCGCCAACAGCATCACCCCCATTTCCCTGGTAGCCGTCAACCTGTACCCCTTCCGCCAGACGGTGGCCTCGGGGGCCGCCGAGTCCGACGTCATCGAGCAGATCGACATCGGCGGGCCGGCCATGGTGCGCGCCTCGGCCAAGAACTTCCGCCATGTGACGGTGGTGGTGGACCCGGACGACTACGAGGCCGTGCTCGCCGAACTGGAGAAGTCTCGCGCCACGAGCGAGGAGACGCGCCGGCGGCTGATGCGCAAGGCCTTCGCGCACACCGCGGCCTATGACGCCTCCATCGCGGGCTGGCTGTCGGGCCAGGCCGGCGAGCCGTTCCCCCAGGAACTGACGCTCCCGTTCCAGAAGGTGCAGGGCCTGCGCTACGGCGAGAACCCGCACCAGCGCGGCGCCTTCTACCGCGAGCACGCCGCGCCCGCGGAGCCTTCCGTGGCCTTCTCGCGCGTGCTCCAGGGCAAGGAGCTCTCCTACAACAACATCCTGGACCTGGATGCGGCGCTGGGCCTGGTGCTGGAGTTCCCCGAGCAGCCCTGCGCCGTCATCATCAAGCACAACACCCCGTGTGGCGTGGCGCTGGATGAGTCGCTGGTGAAGGCCTACCGCACCGCGCGAGCCATCGACGAGGTGTCCGCCTTCGGCGGCATCGTGGCGCTCAACCGAGAGGTGGACCGCCCCGTCGCCGAGGCCCTGGCGGAGACGTTCCTCGAGGCGGTCATCGCCCCGTCCTATTCGGCCGAGGCCCTGCAGGTACTGGCGGCCAAGAAGAACCTGCGCCTGCTGGAGGCCGGCCCCGCGCTGGCCTCGCCGGCTGCCCGCCCGAGGGCCCAGCTGGATGCCCGGAGCGTGTCCGGCGGCCTGGTGCTCCAGGACCGGGACGCGGTCGAGCCCCCGCTCGAGTGGAAGGTCGTCACCAAGCGCGCTCCCTCGCCCGAGGAGGAGAGGGCCCTGCGCTTCGCCTGGCGGGTGTGCAAGCACGTGAAGAGCAACGCCATCGTGTTCGCCAACGGCTCCAAGCTGCTGGCCGCCGGAGGGGGCCAGACGAGCCGGGTGGACTCCGCGAAGATCGCCGCCACCCGGGGAGGCGAGGCCCTCAAGGGGAGTGCCGTGGCCTCGGATGCCTTCTTCCCCTTCAGGGATGGGCTCGACGAGGTCGCCCGGGCGGGGGCCACCTGCGTCATCCAGCCTGGCGGCTCGCTCCGCGACTCAGAGATCATCGCCGCGGCCGATGAACATGGATTGGCCATGGTGCTCACGGGAGTGCGACACTTCCGCCACTGAGCCATGCGGATTACCTGCCAAAAATGTGCGGCGGCCTACGCCATCGATGACCGGGTCATCACGCCCAAGGGCGTGCGCGCGCAGTGCCCGCGCTGCCGTCACCTCCAGTTGGTGAAGCGCGAGGAGTCTCCCGCGCAGCCGGCCGCGCCGAGCGCTCCCGCGCCCAAGCCCGCTGTCGCGGCGAAGCCCGCTCCCGCGCCCAAGCCCGCCGCCGCGCCGAAACCCGCCGCCGCCGCGAAGCCCTCTCCCGCCGCCGCCAGACCGGCGACTCCGTCCGCGTCCCTGTCCGATGAGCTCTTCGGAGACCTCGGGGACCTCGAGCCGGCGCCGGATCCCAACGAGGACCCGGCCGATGCGCTGCTGAACGACTTGGCGGCGATCGGCAAGTCTCCCGCGCAGTCTTCTCCGGCCTCGGTGAAGGACTCGCTGTTCGGTGACATCGGGGAACTCACCCAGTCGTCTCCGTCCAATCCGACGATCGACCTCGGCGGCTCGTCCAAGCCGGGCACCCCGAGCTACTCGATTCCGTCGGGAGATCTGCTGTTCGACGAGATCGTCGAGCCGCCCACGCCGCAGCCCAAGCCGGCCATGCCTCAGCCCAAGCCGGCCGCGCCGGTGCAGGCCAGGCCCGCCGCGCCGCAACCGAAGCCGGCTGTCTCGGCGTTCCCGGAGCCGTCGGACGACGCGCTGTTCGACTTCAACGCTCCCCCCGCCGCGCCGCAGCCGCAGCAGGCTGCTCCGGCGTTCCCGGAGCCCGCGGACGACGGGATCTTCGACTTCAACGCACCGCCGGGCTTCAGCTCGCCGCCTCCCGCAGCGGCTCCGGCCCAGCCCAGGCCGGCCGCACCGGTACAGGCCAGGCCCGCCGCGCCCGCACCGCAGCCGAGGCAGGCGGCTCCGGCCCTCCCGGAGCCCGCGGACGACGGGATCTTCGACTTCAACGCACCGCCGGGCTTCAGTTCGCCGCCTCCCGTGGCGGCTCCCGCTCCTGCTCCGGCTGCGGAGAACGATCCGCTCCTCGACTTCTTCGGAGCACCGACCTCGCAGCCGATGCCCGCGCCGGCTCCTGCTCCCGCTCCCGTCAGGGCTCCCGCGCCCGTTGCGGCTCCGGCTCCTGTTGCGGCTCCCGCGCCCACCGCGACGCCGAAGGCATGCCGTGACTGCGGCAAGCCGCTGGTGGATCCGTTCGACCAGGCGCTCGGTGCGTGCGAGGAGTGCCGGCAGCGCCCCCAGAAACCCACGCCCGCTCCCGCGCCCGAGTCCCGGTCCGTGGAGATCATCGATCTGCCTCCGATGAACTCGGCCATGTCGGGTGGCGCGGCGGCAGCTCCCGCCGCGGCGCTGCCGCCCGAGCCGAGATCCGTCCCAGCCGCTCCCGTACTGGCGGCCGAGCCTCGCAGCGCCGTCCGTCCGGGTGGGGTCCAGCGCAACGGGGTGGCCGTGTCCGCCTCCAGCGGAGGTGGCCGGGGTGTCCTGGTGGCGGCCCTGGTGGTCGTGCTGCTCGTCGGTGGCGGCGCGGCTGCGTACTTCTTCGTCCCGCAGGTGAAGGAGTTGGTGGGCGGTTCGTCCGGTGGTGGCAAGTCCTCGACTCCGTCGAACCAGCCCGCGGCGGCGGTCGCGCTTCCTCCCGCGGTGGAAGCCGTGCTGCCGCGCTGGCAGCTCATGTTCGTCGACGCCAGCAGCGGAGACAGCAAGCAACTGCTCGATCAGGGGCAGACGCTGCTCGCCAAGGATCAGCGCCTCTCCTACTCGCAGGCGGCGGAGTCCTTCCAGCGAGCGCTGCTGCTGGATCCGAAGAGCGATGTGGCCATCGGTGGCTATGTCCAGGCGCTCGCGCTCGGCTCCGGCTCGCGGATGGATGACGCGACCTTCCAGGAGGCTCGCTCCCTCATCGAGGCCGCCGAGGGCCGTTCCCATCGAAGCCAGGAGCTGTTGGTGGCCCACGCCAACCTCTTGCTGGCCCGCGCCAGCGTCTCGGACAACGTGGACCAGGCGCGCCAGCTCGCCGAGGAGGTGCTGGCCAATACCAAGAGTGGCACTCCTGCGCAGAAGGCCGAGGCCCACCTGGTGCTGGGCCGCGTCTTCCTGACGTCGTCCCGGGAGCTGGCCAACCAGCACTTCGAGTCGGCGCTGGCGATCGCCTCGGACCTGCACCGCGTGCACTACTACCGCGCGCTGGCCGATGAGACGGCCGGGGACTACTCGCTGGCGCTCGATCGGCTGCGCAAGCGGCTCGAGCAGGATCCCGACCACTGGGAGACGCGCACCACCCTGGCCCGCATCCTCATGGAGGTGGGCGAGGTGGAGCAGGCACGCCAGCTCTACGAGGCCCGGCTCAAGAGCGCTCCGGGGGACTTCCAGGCGCTCCTGGCCATCGCGGTGATGCGCTACCAGGTGGAGGGGGGTGTGTCCGGTGGACTGGGCGCCCTGAGGGGCCTGCTGCGCAACCGCGACAAGTACGACGAGCGCGAGGTGGCGGAGCTGCTGCTGCACCTGTCGGCCGCCGAGCGCGTGTCCAACAACCTGGAGCCGGCGGCCAAGGCGGCCCGCGAGTCCCTGCAGCTGGTGAAGAACAATCCGGCGGCGCACCTGCAGCTCTTCCTGGTGGCCGTGGCCCGCAAGGACGCGGCGGCGGCGACCGAGAGCCTCTCCAACCTCAAGGGCCGCCTCGAGGAGCCGGTGCTGGAGAAGATGCTCGAGGGCCGGTTGCGGCTGCTCGAGCGCAAGCCCGCCGAGGCGATGGCGCTCTTCCTGGAGGCCGCGCGGATCGATCCGCGTCACACGGATGCCCTGCTGCTGGCCGGAGTGGCCGCGGCCCAGGACGGGCGCCGGGACGAGGCCTTCCGCGTGCTCGCCCAGGCGCTCCAGGGAGATCCGCTGCGGCTCGCTCCCCGGCCGGTCGTCACGTCCTTCTACATGCGCCAGGGCGAGCTGCTCGAGGGGCTCGAGGGCTCCATCGTGGCGATCGCCCGCGGTAACGACGACCTCCTGGCCCACCTCTACGAGGGGCTCCTGCGCTTCCACCAGGGCGACGGCCCCGCGGCGGAGAAGGAGTTCAAGAAGGTGGTCGACGTGGACGCCTCCAACGCTCCCGCGTTTGCCTACCGGACCCTCATTGCCCTGGGCCGCAAGGATCTGAAGTCGGCGAAGGGTCATGCCGCTCGTGCGGTGGCCGGTGGTCGCCAGGTGGCCATTGCCCACCTCGCCCAGGGGCTCGTGATGGCCGAGGCCAAGGAGCTGGAGCCAGCCAAACGCGCCCTGCGCGACGCGGTGACGCTCGCCCCGAAGCTGTACGCGGCGGAGGTGAAGCTGGACGAGCTGGATGCAGCCAGCAGCCGCGACTCGGTTCGCGAACGGCTGGTCAGACTCCTGGGGCTCGATCCTTCGTACCTGCCCGCCAAACGCGTCCTCTACCTGCTCGACAAACGAGGTTGACGGTGAAGGTCCTTCTGCTCGGTTCCGGCGCGCGGGAGCATGCTCTCGCGTGGAAGCTGTCCCAGAGCCCCCGGCTGACGAAGCTGCTGGTCGGCCCAGGCAACCCGGGCACCGCTCGCGTGGGCACCAACGTGCCGCTCAACGCGGAGTCGCCCGAGGCGGTGGTGGCGCTCGCCCGGAAGGAGCAGGTGGACCTGGTGGTGGTGGGCCCCGAGGCGCCGCTGGTGGCGGGCGTGGCGGATGCGCTCGCCGCGGCGGGGATTGCCTGCTTCGGCCCGGTGGCGGGGGCCGCGCGCATCGAGGGTTCCAAGGCCTTCGCCAAGGAGATCATGGCCGAGGCGGGTGTGCCCACCGCCGGCTTCCGGGTGTTCACCGACGTGGCCTCGGCCGAGGCCTACGCCGTGGCGCAGGGCCGCATCGTCGTCAAGGCGGACGGGTTGGCCGCGGGCAAGGGCGTCATCGTGGCGCACGACGCCGAGGCCGCTCGCGAGGCGGTGCGCGCGGTGGGCGCCATGGGCACCGCGAGCCAGCGGATGGTGTTGGAGGAACTGCTGGAGGGCGAGGAGGTCTCCGTCATCGCCCTGTGCGACGGCGAGCGCTACGCGCTGCTCCCTCCCGCGCAGGACCACAAGCGGGTAGGGGAGGGAGACACCGGGCCCAACACCGGCGGCATGGGCGCGTACGCACCGGCGCCCTTCCTGTCCCCCGCGCAGCTCGCCGAGGTGGGCGAGCAGGTGATCGCCCCGACGCTGGCGACGCTGCGCCGGCGGGGAATCCCCTTCCGGGGCGCGCTGTATGCGGGGTTGATGCTCACGCGCAACGGGCCCAGGGTGCTCGAGTTCAACGCGCGTTTCGGAGACCCCGAGACGCAGGTGTTGATGATGCAGCTGGCGGAGGACGTGCTGCCGCTGCTGGATGCGTGTGCGCGCGGCCGGTTGGAGCCGCGTCCGCTCGCGGTACACCCCGGGGCCTCGGTGGGCGTGGTGCTCGCCGCCCACGGCTACCCGGAGGCTCCG
This sequence comes from Vitiosangium sp. GDMCC 1.1324, assembly GCF_003044305.1. GTDB lineage: Bacteria > Myxococcota > Myxococcia > Myxococcales > Myxococcaceae > Archangium. The sequence continues at coordinate 20,298 of NZ_PZOX01000018.1, forward strand.
AGGCGGGGCGATCGCATCGAGGGCGTTGACTCGGTGGCGGCCGACTGCCCGGTGTTCGTCGCGGGCGTGGAGGACAAGGGCTCGGGGTGGCTCACGGCCGGGGGCCGGGTGCTCACCGTGTGCGCGCGAGGCGCGGACCTGGCGGAGGCCCGTTCGAAGGCCTACGCCGCCACGGCCCGCATCCGTTTCGAGGGCATGCATTTCCGCCGGGACATCGGCGCCAAGGGTATGCGGGCGCCAGCCGTGACGCCGTGAAGCTGCTCTCCCGCTACCTCCTGAAGGAGCTGGTCATCCCCCTGGTGGTGTGGGTGGTGTTCCTCTTCCTGCTCCTCTTCGTCATGCAGTTCCTCCGAGGGACGGACGTCATCCTCGGATCGGCGGTGACACTGGAGGACCTCGGGCGGCTCATCTTCTACCTGGCGCCGCACTTCCTGATGATGGCGCTGCCCATCGCCTTCCTGCTGGCCATCCTCCTGGGCCTGGGTCGGCTGTCGGAAGACCGCGAGCTCACCGCGTTGCAGGCGCTCGGCATCGGCCCGGCGAAACTGCTCGCGGGGCCGCTGGCCATCGGTGTGGTGCTCTCGGGGCTGATGGTGCTGCTCACCTCCACCGCCGAGCCATGGGGCCTCACCAGCGTGAAGGCCTTCGTCGCGGAGATCATCAAGAAGAATGTCGTGGGCGACGTGAAGTCGGGCGTCTTCTACGAGGATCTCTCCAACCTCACCCTCTACGCGGAGACGGTGAGCGAGGAGGATCACCGCTGGACCAACGTGCTGCTGCATGACGACCGGGATACTTCCGCGCCCGTGCTGATGCTCGCGCGCAACGGCCAGGTGAACACGAACACCGCCGGGCAGGTGCTGACGTTGCAGCTCGGCGATGGCGAGGCACATCGGGCCAACCAGGGCACTTCGTCCTACGCGGTCGTCACCTTCCAGCAGGGCGACATCGCCGTGGGAGTGGAGAACACTCTGGGGCGGGGCAACCGTTTCCGCTCGCCGAAGGAGGAGCTCACCCCGAGCGAGTTGTTGCAGGCCGCCGCCGAGGCCGAGCGCACCGGGGGAGATCCCAGGTCCTTCCTGATGGCGCTGCACAACCGGATGGGCAACGCCCTGGCGCCGCTGTCCTTCGCGCTGCTGGCGACGCCGCTGGCCATCGGGCGGAGGCAGGGCGGGCGCGCATGGGGCTACCTCCTCACGCTGGGCGCCTACGTGCTCTTCTACGTGCTGATGCGGCTCTTCGAGCAGATGGGTCAGCAGGGCAAGCTGCCGGTGCTGCTGGCGGGCCAGCTCGCCAACATCCTCTTCTGCGCGGTGGGCCTGGTGGCCATGTACCGCGTCAGCCGCTCGGGGACGGTGCGGTGAAAGGGACGCTCTTCCGCTACGTGGCCCGCACGTACCTCGTGTTCGCGGTGGGCATCCTCGCCGCCGTGGTCGCCGTGTTCCTGGTGGTGGACTTCGTGGACCGGGCGCGCAACTACACTGGCGAGGGCTGGGTGTGGAACGTGATGCTGCTCTACGCCAACAAGGCGTTGGTGACCGCGCAGCAGCTCGGGCCGGCGGCACTGTTGCTGGCCGCGGGGACTTCCGTGTCCTCCCTGCGCAAGCGGGGCGAGGTGACGGCCATGCAGTCCCTCACCTTCGGGCCGAACGCCCTCTACCTGCCGATTGCGCTGTGCGTGGCGGTGGCCTGCGTGGGGCTCGTCGCCTTCGACGAGTGGGTCGTCGTCAAGGCCGGCCAGCGCGTGGAGGAGATCACCACCCAGCGCTTCAACCGCTGGGGCGACTGGGGCCTGTACCACACCCCCAAGCAGTGGTTCCGCAAGGGCGAGCACATCTTCTACCTGCGCGGAGGCAGCGCGCAGGAGGGGTTCGACCACGTGGCGATCCTCACCGTCACTCCGGACTTCCGGCTGGCGCGGCGAGTGGACGCGAAGACCATGCACCCGGTGGAGGGCACGCGCTGGAAGCTGGAGGGCGTGGTGGAGCGCTCCTTCACGAAGGATGGCAAGTCTGAGGTGCGTGAGCTGGCGGAGGCCGAGTACGACCTGGGTGCCACCCCGCAGACCTTCCGCATCCGCCCCGGCCGGCCCGAGCAGATGCGGGTGCCGGTGTTGCGCGAGCAGATCATCGCTCGAGGGGAGGTGGGGCTGGATACCCGGCAGTTCGCGCTCACGCTGCACAACCGCTTCGCCTACCCGCTGGCGGGCTTCCCCGCGGCGCTGCTGGCGGTGGGGCTGGCGCTGCGTCCGGGACGCAAGGGGCACATGACGGTGGCCATCGTCGAGGGCCTGCTCATCTCCGTGACGATGTGGAGCCTGATGGTGGTGGCCCGGACGTTGGCGCTCTCCGAGCGCATGTCTCCGGCGGTGGCCGCGTGGCTCCCGGCCGCGCTGCTGGTGGTGGCCGCGGCCGGGGTATGGCTGCGCGATGAGGGCTTGCTGCGAAGGAGCAGGGCGTGAGCGTTCGCTCCGAGGTGCTCGAGCGCTGGTTCCTGGTGTGTCTGGCCCTGTGGGGCGTGGGCTGCCTGTTCCTGGAGGCCATCGCCGCGGTGGGGCTCGCGGGCTGTGCGCTGGGAGCGCTGGTGGCGGCGCGGCAGGAGGGGGTCTCCGTGCGTGGAGCGTTGCGCGCGTGGGCGCCCCTGGTGGCCTTCCTCGCCTGGGCCCTGCTGGCGCCGCTGCTGTCCGGACATCCTCCGAGCGGCACGGGCGTGGCTCGCCTGCTGGACTTCGTGGGCATCCCCGTGGCGGCGGTGGCGCTCGGCCACTTGTCGGACGCGCGGCGGGTTCGCCTGGCGTGGGTGCTGGGCGGGGTGTTCCTCGCCTCGTGCGCGGTGGCGGGGTTGCAGCACTTTGGCGTCTGGCCCTCGCCCGAGGCGTGGGCACCGCTCGCGTGGACACGTCTCCCGTTCGACCGCGTCTACGAGATCGTTCCCGGCACGGAGAACCGCTTCATGGCCGGGGGCCTGCTGTTCCACCGGCTGAAGTTCTCGCACATCGGTGGCATGGCGGTGGCCTTCGCGCTGGGCGTGGGGCTGCGCCTGGAGGGACGGCGGCGGACGGTGGCGCTGGCGGTGGCGGCGGTGGGGCTCGTCTCCGTGGGCCTCTTCCCGTACGCGCGAGCGGCCAGCGTGGCGCTCGTGGCGGTGATGGGCCTGGTGGTTTTGCTCGGTCTGCCGAGGCGCGTGGCGTTGCCCGCGTGCGCCGCGGTGCTGGGCCTGGCCATGCTGACGCTGGCCCTCAATCAGCCCCTGCGTGAGCGCTTCCTCAACAGCACCACGGAGCAGGGCTCGGGGAGCCGGGCGGCGCTGCTGGAGACGGGCCTGTGCGCGCTGCGCCAGAGCCCCCTCACGGGGGTGGGCCCGGGCCGCTTCCAGGCACGCCTCTACGCCACGCCGGACATGCCCGAACAGGCGCGCGAGCACCCGGGCAAGTCTCACAACCAGTTCCTCAGCATGGCCGCCGAGACGGGTATCCCGGGGGCCCTCCTGTTCGGAGTGCTGCTGGGCTGGATCGCCTGGCGTTTGCCGAGGACCCGGCCCGAGGGCCTGGGCGCGCTCGGGGCGCTCGCGTTCTTCTGCCTGCTGTCACTGCTGCACGATCCGCTCTTCCACGTGCAGGCCTCGCAGGCCTTCGTGCTGCTGCTGGGCGCGGGATTCGCAGGGCCGCCCGCATCCCCCTCCAGGTCCGGGCAGGAGCCGGCTTCGGGCCACCGGGGCGACTGGCGGAGTGAGGTCGAAGCGGGTTAAGTCATGTCTCCCGGGCCGCCGACACGGCCCGTTGCTCCCCATGACTCAACCGGCTGCCAGTGACATTCGCGTGGGCGCGGTCCTGCGGGACACGTACGAGATCACCTCGTTGCTCGGGAAGGGGGGAATGGGCGCGGTCTTCCTGGCCCGCCACCGCCGGCTCCCGGGCAAGCAGGTGGCCGTCAAGGTCCTCCTGAACAGCGCGAGCCTCAACCCGGAGCTGTATGCGCGTTTCCGCCGCGAGGCGGAGATCGCCTCCCAGCTTGGCCACCCCAACATCGTCGAGGTGCTCGACTTCGACACGCTCCAGGACGGCACGCCCTTCCTGGTGATGGAATACCTGCGCGGCGAGAGCCTCGAGCAGCGGCTGTCTCGGGGCCCGCTCCCGCTCGACGCGGCGCTCTCCCTCACCCGGCAGATCGGCTCGGCGCTCCAGGCAGCTCACCGCGCCGGGGTCGTCCACCGAGACCTCAAGCCCGCCAACGTGTTCCTCGTGCCCACCGACTCCGGCGGCGTGGTGGGCGAGCGGGTGAAGCTGCTCGATTTCGGCATCTCGAAGATGCTGGACTCGCAGACGCTGCAGACCCAGGACGCCGTGCTGATCGGCACGCCGCAGTACATGGCGCCCGAGCAGGCGCTGGGGAAGAACAGCGAGGTGGATGCCCGCACGGATCTCTTCGCGCTCGGGTGCATCGTCTACGAGATGCTGTCCGGCAGGACGCCCTTCGCCGGAGAGGGCGGCAGCATCGTGCAGGTGGTCTTCCGCATCGTCCACACGCAGCCCGAGCCCCTCGCGAGCCTCTGCCCGGACCTCCCCGGGGCAATCGTCTCGGCGGTGGAGCGGGCGCTCGCGAAGACCCCGCAGGATCGTTACCCGGATGTCGCGTCCTTCATCGCCGAGCTGACCGGGCGTCCGCTGCAGTCGCTCTCCGGAGCACCGGTGCCCTCGTTCTCCTCGTCGCGAGTTGCCTCCGTACCGGCCGCCGCAGCGGACGCGGATGGATTCGCGGCGACGCACATGCCCTCGTCCACGGCGCGCTTCCCGGCTCCGGCGCAGGAGGGTGGGGGCGGCGCGGCGTCTGTGCCCTCGTCCACGGCGCGCTTCGCGGCTCCGGCGGATGCGGAGGGATTCGCGGCGACGCACATGCCCTCGTCCACGGCGCGCTTCCCGGCCCCTGCGGATGAGGGGGCGCTTGGTGCGACCCATGTGCCGTCGTCCATGGCACGCTTTCCGGCCCCGGCCGCCGCCGCGACGGATGAGGTCGGATTCGCCGCGACGCTCATGCCCGTGTCCACGGCGATCTCCCAGGCGCAGCCGGCTCCTGTCCCGTCCACGGCGATTTCCCAGGCGCAGCCGGCTCCTGCTCCGCTCTCGGCGGAGGCTCGACCCCAGCCCGTGCCCTCCACGCCCGCAGTGGCCCCGGTTGCACCGCAGCAGGCGGCTTCGGCTCGTATGGGCACCGGCGCGCGGGTGGGCGCGGCAGTGCTGGTCCTCGGGCTCGTGGCCGCTGGATGGTGGTTCGGAGCCCGGTCCGCTCCAGCTCCCGTGGCGGTACCCACGCCCACGCCCTCGGTTACACCTCCTCCCGTAGCGCCCGTCGAAGTGAAGGCTCCGGCCGTGTCCGCACCCACGCCCGCGCCCCCACCCGCCGTCGCGCCTGCTCCGGTGGTCGAGGCCCCCCCCACGCCGACGGCTCCTGCTGTCCCCGAGAAGACCCCCACTCCGAGTACCTTGAGCAAGCCCTTGCGGCAGGTCGCGACCGAGGACATCAAGGAGGACATCAAGGAAGAGGCGCGAAGTTTTCTGGCGGATGCGGAGCGCGCGTTGGCCTCCGGTGATATCGGGGCGGCGCTCCGCCTTGCCCGAAGCAGCCAGCAGGTCCAGATCACTTCCGCGTCCTACTCCGTGCTGACGCGTGCCTACTGTCGCCAAGGGGATGTCGGCAACGCCAAGGGGAAATGGCGGGAGGGGCAGAAGACGATGTCTTCGAAGGATCGCGGTCGGGTGCGGCAGTACTGCAAGCAGTACGAGATCGAATTCTGAGTGAGCGCGGCCGGCCCGGCATGGGCCCTGGCGCACCCCTACAGGAGGCAAACGTGAGAGCCGTTGTGGCGATGTTCATCGCGGTCGCGGTGCTGGGAGTCGTTCCGGCCCGGGCGGCCGCTCCCGTGGAAGCAGGGAAGGTGTATTCCGGCGCGGAGGGCGAGCAGGTGGCGGTCATTCCGCTCAGCCCCGTGGAGAGCAAGAAGGCCCTGCTCTACATCCAGGGGTCGGGGACCGAGTTCGACGGCAAGGTGCTCCCCCACGACGTGGAGGAGTCGGGCGACGACGTGACCTACGTCACCGAGCGGCGGGGGCGGCGCTACTGGACGCTCGTGGTGCGCTCGAGTGGTGGAGGCCGCAGGAGCTACTCGCTCAACGTGCCCGGCCGCAGAGACAGCATCAAGGTGTCCTTCGATGAAGCTCGCACCAAGGCCCTCAAGTCCGACGAGGTGTACGCGCTGCACCAGAAGCAGAAGGCGGACGGCACGCTCACGAAGCTGATGGCGTTCGACCGCAAGGCGGAGACGGCCCAGGCCGAGCAGTCGCTCGCCGAGTCGGTGAAGTCCATGAACGAGGCGTGTGGCACCTCGGCGACGGTGGCGATCGACTGGAACAGCATCCCGGACGAGGCGCTCAAGAAGTACAGCATCTCCTCGTTCTGCGGCTCCCCGTTCGAGTCGCTCCGGAAGCTGTGCGAGTCGGCCGAGGCGAAGAAGGCCATCCAGGCGCAAGTGAAGGAGGTGGCCTGCCGTGTCGGGGATGCGCTGAAGCTGGAGGTGCAGGCGGGTCGGGTGAGCTGGACGACGGCCTGGGACGGGGCGAACCAGGACGAGTTCGTCACGAAGTACTTCACGGAGAACCTCGAGTCCTCGCGGGGCCAGGGCGAGAAGCTCGCCGCGCGGCTGCGCCTGGAGAAGGCCCGCGTGTGCACGGATGGCAAGGGCCACTACGTGGCGGCGATCCCGGACGAGGAGGACAAAGTGCGGCTGTCCTACGGGGACGGGAAGCGCTTCGTCCAGGTCGCGCCGGCGCCCTGGGTCCTCTCCGGCTACTACTTCCTGGAGCCGCGCTTCCCCGACATGTCGATGAACCCCTCGTTCCGCGGGCTCGACATGCGCGTGTACTCGCAGCTGGTGCTGGACAAGGAGCAGACGACCTGCGCGGTGCGCTGCGGCACCCGGACGCTCCCGTTCTCGCTGGTCGAGTCCGAGAAGGCGCAGGACATGGTCCAGAAGGCCACGTTCGAGCCCAACCCGCAGAAGTACGTGCCCTATGCGCTGCTGCGAGATCAGCAGGGCCGCTACTACCTGGTGGAGCGAGGCTTCCTGGCGACGGAGGATCGCAACTTCCGGGTCTCCATCGGCCCCAAGGGCAACCTGCAGCTGCAGAAGATGAAGGACATCGTCGTCGACTCGGAGGGGGAGATCTTCTCGACGAAGAAGGGCGAGCTCCGGCTGGTGGTGGATCGGAACGCGCCTCCGACGTGGATCGAGAACAAGAAGAAGCTCGAGCTGCGCGCGGTGCCCGTCGCGGAGAACCTGCCGCTCATCTACAACGAGCTGGGGGTGTACACCGGCGCCCGCCTGGGCACGCCGTGCGACGATCAGTGAGGGCGTGAGGAAGAACCGAGCCGATCCACGCGCCCGGCGGAGCGTTTCCATCGCGCTCCGCCGGACTGCGGATGTCACGAAGATATGCGTTGAGCCCGGGCGATATTCTGTGCCCAATGCCATTCCCCAACCCCGATTTCGGGAAAGGAATGCCTGTGAAGAACTCCTGGCTCAACACCATGGCAATGGCGGCGGTCTGTACCCTCGTGAACGTCGGCTGCAACTCCGCGACGGACCCGCAGCCCACCGAGAACCAGCCGCCCACGACCCAGCAGGCGCCCGCGCCCGTGGCGGTCGCGAAGAAGGCCGCGAAGCTCAACAGCAACACCCTCCTGTACTGCCAGCAGGCGCAGGACGAGTACGCGCACTTCGAGCTCGTGCAGACGAGCACCGGCTACGAGGCGGCGCTGGTGTCCCTGGATTACGATCCCTGGGACTGCCGCTGCGAGTACGAGAAGCGCGAGGTGCTCGGCACGTACACCTCGTGCCGCGTGTCGACGACCGACTCGCGCATCGTGACCTGCTACAAGCTCGAGTCGAACGGCACCATCGGCAAGGTGGCGCTGTGGAGCACGCGCATCGCCAACACGCAACTCCCGCTCACGAACGGCCCCGAGTACACCTACCAGGAGCTGAACGTGGCGGCCGTCAACCAGAACCCCGGCTACACGCCGCGCCGGGACTTCAAGTACGACCTGGCGGACTGCCAGGGCCAGTAGAGCTTCCGAGCTGAGCCGGAGCGGAGGCCGGGCAGCCTCGACGGGTGCCCGGTGACCGCCTGCTCCGCCACTCGCTCCACGGCCATGCACGAGGCGCACGCCTCGCTGGCTGTCTGTGGTTGATGTGCGTGCGCTGTACCGTGGGCGGCCCCGGTGTGTTGCGTGCCGGGCCTTCGCCACATGAGCGCACAGCGTCTCGAACAACTCCGAGAGGACGTCCGAGCCCGCGCCGAGAACCGTCCCGGGGTCTACCGCATGCGGGGACCTTCGGGAGAGGTGCTCTACGTGGGCAAGTCGGTGCGGGTGCGTACGCGGCTGCTGTCCTACTTCCGGGCGCAGCGAGGGGAGAAGGCAGCGGAAATCATCGGGCACGCGCACGGAGTGGAGTGGGACTACGTCCCGAGCGAGTTCGCCGCGCTGCTGGAGGAGTTCCGGCTGATCAAGCGCTGGAGGCCGCTCTACAACGTGGAGCACAAGCGCGACAACCTTCTGTGCTTCATCAAGCTGACGCGCGAGGCCGTGCCCCGGCTGCTGGTGGTGGGCCACGTCATCAACGATGGAGCCGAGTATTTCGGACCACTACGAGGACGGCAGGGCGCCACCGAGGCGGTGCGGGCGGTGAGTGACTTGCTGGAGCTGCGCGACTGTTCCTCGGATACGCCCATGAGGCTGGCGGATCAGAGCCAACTCTTCCGCCAGCAAGAGGATCCGCGCTGCATGCGAGGCCAGCTCGGGCGCTGCGTGGCCCCGTGTGCCGGTGGATGCACGAGCACCGAATACCTGGCGCGAGTCGCCAAGGCGCGTGACTTCCTGAACGGATTGACGGATGAGCCGCTGTCCCTGTTGCGAGAGCGCATGAGCGTCGCGGCCCGGCGCCTCCAATTCGAATACGCCGCCGAACTGCGTGATCGGGCGGCGACGCTGGAGCGCATACAGGCCGAGTTGCTACAGATTGGCCAGTTCGTGGAGCGCCTGTCCTTCGTCTACACAGTTCCGGGTCACGAGGGAGAGGATCGCGTCTACATCGTGCGCCGGGGCAGCGTACGCGAGGAACTCACCCCTCCACGCACGGTCCAGGAGCGCCGCGCCCTGGAGAACAAGGTGAGCGAGATCTTCAAGCGACCGCAACCGAAGACCATCGGACTGCGAGCCCATGAGGCACAGGAGGTGCTGCTCGTCGCGCGCTGGTTCCGGCTCAATCCGGAGGAGTTGGAGCGGACCGAGCCCGCTGCGTCCTTCGTCGCGGACGGCCAACAGGCGGCTCACTGAGCGGCACTCTTCTTTCAAACTTCGGAGGGCTCTGGTTCTGCACTCTCCTCCTGTTCCATTTCGGCTTTCCTCTTCGCCCTCCATTCTCTCAGACGCGAAAGGGCAAGCAGGGTGTGGCGGTTGAACTTCTTGTAATACGCGGCGTGATAGTATTCACCCGCGATGGTCACCAGGGCCGTTGGAGAGACGGGGTGACTCGCCAACCACTCTATGGCCTCCTCGCGAGTGTTGAACGACGCAGCGGGGGGCGGCAGGGGCTTCGATTCGAAATCCTCGAAGAACAGATCCATCCCATGGTCGCGGAAAAGCTCGCGAACGCCATCCTCGCGTGAATACCAGATTTCGAAATACTCGTCGCCGATCATCACATGGCCATAGCTGGGTGGTTCCGCGAGCTGACTCAGCCAGGCATCTGCCTCCTCGCGAGTATCGAAAAAGGCGAGGACGGGTGGAGGGGCATCGGAACGAGAATCCTCAAGATAGCGTGCGAGGGCCTCTTGTCGATCGGTGGCCGTGATGAAGTTGAGCAGGTCGATGAGGATGAGGAGCTGTCGTTTCCGTTCTGGCTCTTCCATTTCATCCAGGGTCCGGAGCAGCATGGCCATCGCCTGTTTGGACCTCGCATCCGCGTGCGCGTTGAAGGCGCCACTCACGTAGGAGGTGCGCGCGGGAGCGAGGCCGGCGAGGTAGTCCTCGAAGACGTACACCTGGCCGGTCATGACCGCGAAGACCCAGTGCTCGCGCAGGTACCGCCAGAGGGCGACCTCTTCCTCGTTCCCGGTGGATTCAGCCGCTCGCTGCTGGTTTCCAATCAAGCGCGAGGCTTCGTTGAGGAGGTCATGGATTCGCATTCAGTACCTCGGCGACTCGCGAGTCAGCGGACAATTCCGACGCCGGATCTGCCGATGCCACGGCCAGGAGCGGCGCGAAGAAAAGAACGCCTCCTCCCGAACCTGCAATCGCGGCGACAAAAGCCACCCCGGCGATGACGACAATGGTGCCCGTCACGATTTCCGCTCGGTGGCTCTTGATCCATTCAACAGCGATATCCACCTGTGTGAACTCTCGAGCCTGCTGCTCGGCCCAGGGGCCCCGCCCGTTGAGGCACATTTGATAGAAATGCGTGCAGGTGCTTTCGCACCAGCGGCCCCTATTCTTCGCCCATGACCCCAGGTAGCTCGGGTACCTGGCACCTTCGATCGGGATGGGTCTGGGGCTGCTCGTGCACAGGTCAGTGCAGCTCTGCCGCTTGGCCTCGCAATGGGGGGACGACGTCGCGACGCGCACGAACCTTCCAGCAAGCCCACTGTGGCTTGAGTGGTAGGGATATTTCGTCAAGTCGAAATCCTTGATGGGCTTCCAGGTGTGGTTCACCTGCCCATCCGGCGTTTCTTCAATGACGAGCACGTATCTGGCCAGCTCCTGTGCGCTTGTGGGATCGGGAATCGAGTGGCGGGTGGCACTACAGGAAACAAGCAGTAGACAGAGGAGCGCGGAGCCGATTCTTCGCTGTGCGAAGGATATTTTCATCGCGTGTGTGCTCATTTCGGATGGTACCTACTTGTCTTTTTTGCACGAGCCTTGTGAATCCTCGTGCTCAGCGTGACTCGAGCGCTCGGCGGTAGGTGGCCAGCGTCCGCTGCGCGCAGTCGTCCCAGTTGAAGTGCGCGGCTCGCTCGCGGCCCTTCTCCGACAGTTCGCGGCGCAGGGCATCGTCGCGCAGCAGCCTCAGCATTGTTTCGCGCCAGGCGTTCGCGTCGTCCGGTGGGAGCAACAGTGCGGCCTCGCCCACCACCTCCGGCAGTGACGAGGTGCGCGCCACCACCGCCGGAGTGCCGCATGCCATGGCCTCCAGCGGAGGCAATCCGAATCCCTCGTAGCGCGAAGGCATCAAGAGCGCGGTCGCGGCTCCGTAGAGTCGCGGCATGTCGTCCTCGGGCAGTTCGGACAGTTCGATCGTCGAGTCCGGGAAGCCGAGCTCCCACACTGCGCCCTTGCCCGCCAACAGCACGATGGGCACAGGCAGCGACGGCGCGATCTCCGCCAGCAGCCCGAGGTTCTTGAAGGCCTTCGTATTGCCCACAGCGAGGAAGTAGCGCTGCGGCAGCCCCCGGCGCTCGCGGAAGTCCTTCAGCTCCGAGGCCGTCTGCGGCTGGTAGCGCGCGTCCACGCCATTCGGAATCACCTGCAGGCGGTAGGGCGACAGTCCGAGCTCCCTCGCCAGCTCCGCGCGGGAGAACTCGGAGACGGTGATGAGCGCCCGCGCCGTCTTCGCTCTCGGGCCGACCACCAGCTTGTAGTAGGCGCGGCGGCCCGGGCCGTACTCCTCCGCCAGCACCAGGTGGTTGGCGTCGTGCAGCGTGGCCACCAGCCGTCCGGGCCACAGCGCTGGTACCGAGAAGGACGTCGCGTGGAACAGGTCGGGCCCCAGCCGGACGAGCGAGGCGGCGAGCGCCGGTTGCTCCAGCGGCGACAGGAAGCCCACCGGGCAGCGGTGCAGGGGGATGCGCGGCGTGAGGGCGCCCAGCCCCGCGGGCAGCCCCTCGGGGCCCGTGAGCCCGCTGAAGCTCAGGTCCGGGGCCAGCGCCGGCAGCCGGCTCGCCAGCTCCAGCGCGTAACGCGCGATGCCGTGCAGCCGGCCACGGACCATCCGCAGGTCGATGAGGACGCTCGCCACACCCCTGCCACTACCACACGCGCGGGGCAGAGTGGGGGGCTCGCTCGTCTGGTTGTCGGCATCCGGGCCGAGCGGTGGTACAAGGCGCGCCCGTGAAGGTTGCCCTCGTCCACGACTGGCTCGTCACCCAGCGCGGCGGTGAGCACGTGCTCGAGGCACTGTGCGAACTGTTCCCGCAGGCCGACATCCACACCCTCGTCCACCGTCCCGGTGTCGTGCACCCGCGCATCGAGGCTCGGCCCATCCACACCTCCGTCCTCCAGCGCATCCCCCGCATCCACAAGCTCTACCGGCACTTCCTCCCGGTGCTCCCCTTCGTCATCGAGTCCATGCGTCTGGAGGGGTATGACCTCGTCATCTCCTCGAGTCACTGCGTGGCCAAGGGCATCCGCAAGCCTCTCGGGGCGAAGCACCTCGCGTACGTGCACGCGCCCATGCGGTACATGTGGGATCTGTTCGACGACTACTTCGGGCCGGGGCGGGCCTCGTTGCCGGTGCGGGCTGCCGCGCACGCCGTGCGGCCCTGGCTCCAGAAGTGGGACCGCGAGAGCACCGACGGGGTGGACCGCATCCTCGTCAACAGCCAGCACATCGCCGGCAAGGTGCGCCGCTTCTGGGGTCGCGACGCCACCGTGGTCTACCCGCCCGTCGCGCTCGAGCGCTTCTGTCAGCACCCGCTCGAGGGGCTCGGCCAGGGCGGGTACTTCCTGTGGCTCGGCGCCTTCGCTCCCTACAAGCGGCTCGACATCGCTCTCGAGGCCTTCCGTCACCTGGACGCGCCGCTGTGGGTGGTGGGCACGGGGCAGGAGGCGGCCCGGCTCACCTCGGGGCCGCTGCCCGAGAACATCCGCTTCCTCGGCCCCGTGTCGGACGAGGCGCTCGCCGGCCTGTACCGTGATGCGCGTGCCCTCATCTTCACCCCCGAGGAGGACTTCGGCATCGTCCCGCTCGAGGCCCAGGCCTGTGGCCGTCCCGTCATCGCCTACGGGCGGGGTGGGGCGCTGGAGACGGTCAGCCCTCGCACGGGCCTCTTCTTCGACGCGCAGACGCCCGAGGCGCTGGTGGAGGCCGTGCGCCGCTTCGAGCAGTGGGAGCCCGGTTTCCGTCCGGCGGACGCCCGCGCCCAGGCCGAGCGCTTCAGCCGGGCCGCCTTCCAGCGCGCGGTGAAGGCCGAGGCGGACACGCTCCTGGGGATTTCCTCCCCTGTGTCCGTCCGTGCCTCCGTACCCTGACACCGCTGTCCTGGCGGATGTCTTTTCCGAGGGCGGGCCTGCCTGCTCTCCGGGCCGCACCGTGGGGTACATGCCGGGGCAACCCCTTGGATTCCGGGCGCTTTCCGTGTTACGAGCCCACCGGCCGCGGGGGCTGTCCGGTTACGGACGGCTCGTGGGTGCGGGGTGCGACGATTGCAGGTCGCGGCCGTGCGTTCTGCAGGCCACAGGAGGCCCGCGTGTTCAGCCGGTTCCAGCGCTTCTACACGTCCATCAAGGTCGCAGCCGACGTGGTGATGCTCACGTTGGCGTTCGCGCTCGCGTACGTCTCCCGCTTCCTGGGCCCCATTCCCGCTCCCTACGGGCTGCCGCCCCTGGATGAGACGCTGGTGTCGCTGGCGACGGTGCTCATCGTCTTCCCCGTCACCTACCGGCAGGCGCGGCTGTACGCCACCAACCGGGCGCGCACGCACATCGGCGAGGTGTTCGAGGTCTTCAAGGCCACCATCATGGCCACGCTCATCGTGGTGGCGCTCACGTACTTCACGCGCGAGCGCTACTCGCGTCTGATGCTGGCCTTCGTGTCCGGCTACGCGTTCGTGGGAGTGTCGGCGGTGCGGCTGGTGCTGCGCGCGGTGCTCAACGAGGTGCGCCGGCGCGGCTTCAACCTCAAGTCCATCCTGGTGATTGGCGCGGGCGAGCTGGGCCAGCGCGTCGTCGAGACGGTCGAGGGCCACAAGGAGCTGGGCTTCCGCGTGGTGGGCATGCTCACGCTGCGCCCCGAGAAGGTGGGCCAGCAGGTGCGCGGCGTGCCGGTGTTGGGCCAGGTGAAGGACGTGGACGCCGTGCTGGATGCTCGCCCGGTGGATCAGGTCATCATCGCCGTGCCGCTCGAGGACCAGGCCGCCGTCAAGCCGCTCATGGAGCAGCTCGCGCTGCGCACGGTGGACGTGAAGGTGGTGCCGGATCTCTACCAGTACGTCACCCTGTACGGAGGGCTCGAGGAGTTCGGCGGGTTGCCCATCATCAGCCTCCAGGGCGATCCGATGACGGGCTGGAACATGGTCGCCAAGCGCGTCTTCGACATCCTCTTCGCGCTGGTGGCCATCGCCGTGAGCGGGCCCATCATGCTGGCCGTGGCCCTCGCGGTGAAGCTCACCAGCCGCGGGCCCATGCTCTACGCCCAGGAGCGCATGGGCATGGACGGCGAGACGTTCCACATCCTCAAGTTCCGCACCATGCGCGTGGATGCCGAGGTGACGGGCGCCATGATGGCCAGCAAGGATGACCCGCGCCGCACGCCCATCGGCACCTTCCTGCGCAAGTACTCGCTGGACGAGCTGCCCCAGTTCTTCAACGTGCTCACGGGCGACATGAGCCTCGTGGGCCCGCGCCCCGAGCGGCCCGTGTTCATCGAGGAGTTCAAGAAGCAGATTCCCCGCTACCACCTGCGCCACAAGGTGAAGGCCGGCATCACCGGCTGGGCGCAGATCAACGGCCTGCGCGGACAGACGTCCATCCAGAAGCGGATTGAGTACGACCTGTACTACATCGAGAACTGGTCGTTGCTGATGGACTTGAAGATTCTCATCCGCACTGCACTCGGCGGCTTCCTGTCGAAGAACGCCTACTAGCTCGGAGGCGGGGCAGTCGAGCGTGGCTGTGGGCTGCCGCACGACCTGCACGAGGTCCGTGCGCTCCGGGCCGTGGACCGGTCTAGTATCGGCCCGGCATGGGCGAACAGCTCGGAGCGCAACTGGTCCGCAAGGGCCTCATCTCGCAGGCGCAACTCGATGAGGCGCTGAAGTCACAACTCATCTACGGCGGCAGCCTGGGTACCAACCTGGTCGAGCTGGGTGTGCTCGACATGGCCACGTTGGGACAAGCGCTGGCGGACGTGTTCCATTTCCCTCTGGCGACGGAAGCGGAGCTCGAGGCGGTGACGCCCGAGACCGTGGCGCTGCTCAAGCCCGAGCAGGTGCGCAATCACCTGGCGTTCCCGCTGGCGCTGGAGGGCCGGCGCCTGCGCGTGGCCATGGTGAATCCGCAGGATCCGAAGCACGTGGAGGCGCTCGGCTTCGCCACGGGCATGCGCATCGTTCCCTCACTCGTGATGGAACTGCGGCTCTTCCACCTGCTGGAGAAGCACTACGGCATCCCCAAGCCGACGCGCCCCGTCCGCCCGGGACAGCCCAAGCCCGCGGTGGGGCAGGGCGCTCCGGTCGCGCAGCGGCCCGCGGCTCCCGCGCAGCCGTCGCAGGTGGCGCCCGCTTCGGCACCGCCGGCTCCGGGGGCTCCGCCGAGGCCGCCGCCCGCGGGAGCTCCCGTGGCTCCGAGTCCCGCGCAGCCACCAGGCGCCGCCGTGCGGCCTGGAGCTCCTGGGCCTGCGCCCACTTCGGCTCCTGGCGCCGGCGTCGGGCAGAATCCTCCGCAGGCGCAGCCTCCGTCGGCGGCGCCGGGCCAGCCTCCGGGGATGCGGCCCGCTCCGATGGGGGCTCCTCAGCCCCAGGTCGCTACGGGTGCCGTCGGGAAGCCCGCTGCCGGTGCGAGTGCTCCCTCCGCGCCGGGTGCTTCTGGTGCTCCCGGTGCTGTGCCTGCGGGTGCTGTGCCTCCGAGGCCCATGGCTCCAGCGGGAGGCGCGCCGGTGCCGGGCGCTCCGGGGAGTGCTCCGGCTGGAGCTGCGGCTCCGCGCCCACCGTCCGCGCCGGGAACTCCGGGGAGCGCACCGGTTGGAGCCGCGCCCGCACAGCCCCCTCCAGGGGCGGCAGCTTCGACAGCGCCGGGAGCCGTGCCTCCACGACAGCCCGCACCCAACGTGGCCGCGCCTCCTCGTCCTCCGCAAGCCGGCGCGCCCGTGACACCTGGGGTGGCGGGCGCTCCCAGTGGTGCTCCCGTGGGTGCTGGAGTCCCGCAGCAGCCAGCGGCTCCGAGGGCACCTGGCGCACCGGCCGCTCCGGCTGGCGCACCGGTTGGTGCCGCGCCCTCTCAACCTTCCGCACCCGCGACGCCCGCTGCGCCGAGCGCACCGGTGGCCGCGAAGCCCGCTGGCGCTGCTCCCACGGCGGGTGGGCCCGCTCAACCCGGGCAGAACCTGCCTCCGGGAATGATGCCTCGGGGTGCTCCGGGGACAGCTGCTCCTCAGCCCTCGGCCGCCACGGTTCCTCCGGGTCCTGGTGGGACTCCGCCAGCTCCTGGTGCGAGCCCGGCACAGGTGCCGCCTCACGCTGCGAGCACGGTGCGTCCTCCTGAGACTCCGGCGGCTCCGCCGGGAGTGGCTGCGGTGCGTTCTCCGGCACCAGGGGCCTCGCCCGTGCCTCCTGGTATCCAGGCTCCTGCTCCGGCTGCGCCCATGACGGCGCGTCCGCCTGGTGGTGCTCCGCCTCCGGGGATGTCCCCGCGCCAGGATCCTTCGACTGCTGCTGTTCGTCCCGTGCCGGCGGCCGCGCCTCCCACGGGGGCGCCTCCATCGGCACCGGCGCAGAGCGGGACGGTTCCTCCTCCGGGTGGTTTCGCATCCGCGACGGCCGCCCCGGCCAGTGCTCCGGGGACAAGTCCGTCGCCGCAGCCCGTGCCAGCTCCGAAGGCGGCGCCTCCAGGGACGGGGGCTCCGCAGCCCACG
This sequence comes from Vitiosangium sp. GDMCC 1.1324, assembly GCF_003044305.1. GTDB lineage: Bacteria > Myxococcota > Myxococcia > Myxococcales > Myxococcaceae > Archangium. The sequence continues at coordinate 37,194 of NZ_PZOX01000018.1, forward strand.
CCCGGTGCTGCTCCGCGAGTGACGGTGCCGCCTGGCGCTCCCGCTCCCCAGGCCACACCTGTTGCTGCCACGGCTGCTGCTCCTCGGGCTCCAGCCGCTCCGGATACCGCTGCTCCTCCGCAGGCCGCGTCCTCCGCGCCCCAGGCCGCGGCACCGGTTGGTGCGCAGTCCGCTCCTACGGTGGGGCCCGCTCAGAGCACGTCTCCCGCCCAGACCGCGCCTGCTGCTCCGATGCCGGAGGTCAAGCCTGCGGCGGCCTCTTCGGAGCCCGCGCGCAAGCCCGAGGTGACTCCCGCATCGGGTGAGGCGGTCGTTGCTCCGCCCGCGGCATCGGCTCCTGCTTCCGCGCAGGCTGCTCCTGCTCCTGAGGCTCCCAAGGAAGCGCCTCCGACGCCGGCCGCCGCGCCGGAGCCGGAGAAGCGGGCTCCTTCGCCGGTCGCCGAGGCCGGTGCGTCCGCTGCTCCCGCCAAGGAGCCCGCCGCACCGGTGTCCAGTGTCCAGGCAACTCCGGCCGCTCCAAAGCCGTCCAGGGCCGCTCCCGTGCAGCCAGTCGAGCTGCCATCGGCGCCCGCTGGGGAGCTGGAGGTGGCCTCTCCGCTGGACCACATTGGCTCGGGTGCCGGGTCCTCGTGGTCTCGGCGGGCCATCGAGGTGGACTTCTCGTCGCAGGATGTGAGCTCCACCGACCCAGGTGCATTCCCCGAGGGGGAACTCCAACTGGCGTCCGTGCATGAGTTCATCCCGACGTGGGATCCCTCCGCCGAGCCGGCCGCGAGTGCGCCGGAATCAGCGGAGGCACCCGCCGAGACCTTCACCGGATGGGATGACTCCCCGGTGGGCGGACCCGAGGGCACTCCAGACGGGAACGCCGCGAGCGCCCCACAGGTGCCGCTCCAGGATGCGCTCGAGGCACTGCGGCAGGCGACGACGCGCGGCGAGCTGGGCAAGGTGCTGCTGTCCTACGCGCAGGGGCGTTTCCCGCGAGGCTTCCTGCTGGGCGAGACGTTCGGCATCGCGAAGGTGGGGCGAGGATACGGACCCGGGAGCAACAAGCCCGAGGTTTCGGCGTTGCAGGTGGATCTCGAGGCGCCTTCGCTGCTCGCCATGGCGGCGGCAGGTGGCCGGGCGGTCGTCTCCAGCGTGCCGGAGAGCCCGGAGGATGAGACGCTCTTCGCGGCGCTGGGCGAGTCGTTCTCGCACTTGGTGGCCGCGCCGATCCGGGTGCAGCAGCGCACGGTGGGCTTCGTCGTCATCGACGGTGGGCCCTCGCCGTTCGGCGCCGAGGAGCTCGATGACCTGGAGTCGCTCGTCGGGGCGGCCTCTGAGGCCTACGGCCGGTTGACCGAGTCCTTGATGTGACAGGAGGGCCCTCGTGCCCGTCCTGTTGCTCTCGCCGCGCTTCGGTTCCGATTCAATCGCACTCGCCACGGAGGCCTCGCGCCGTTCGTGGCGAGTTTGTCGGTGGGCATCAGGGGGGCCCCGTCGGTGCCATTCAAGCTTTGCGACTCGACGGATGGCCTCCAGGCGTCACACAAGTACCCGTCCACATTGGGTCGCGGGCCTGACTGCGTCTACTTTCCGAAGGATTGGCACGCGGTGGTCGGCGATGCCACCCTGGCTGACATCATCCTCGACCGGCTGGTGCACAACGCTCACCGACTAAAGCTCACGGGCGATTCGTGCGCCGGACGATGGAAATTTGGCCCCTGAAGAGGGGTAATAAATCGCGCGCTCCACGTCTTTAGAAGAGACGACGTGCGTCATGGCCCCTCCCTATTTTTCACCCTTATACGCCCCAGGCCTGACGGAAGACCAACTTCCTGAGGAAGCCCTTCGGGTCGAAGAATCCCATGCCACCGGGCCGCCTTCTCGTATCCTGGTGCGGATGGACGACCTGAGGAGCCTTCGCTCTCGATGAGACAGGCAACCAGCCAACAGCGTGCCTGGGAAGTCGCCATGCGGCATCGGGAGTGGCTGCTGGAGCAGGCGAAGCTCATCTGCCGTAATCCGACCGACGCTGAGGACTTGACACAGGATACGATCGAGCGGTTCGTCAAGGCCTCCGCTTCAGTGAAGGCACTCCCCAGTGATCGCAGTTGCGCGAACTGGCTGAACAATACCCTCCAACACCTCTTCGTCGACTACTGCCGGAAGTTGCAGGTCCAGGAGAAGGGCGCGAAGGACCCCGTCTTGCGCGGAGAGGCCGTCGCGACCCCCGAACCTTTCGTTCCTCCGGCGTATGACTCCATTACGGACGAGCAGTTCACGGAGGCCTTGGAAGATCTGAAACCCGAGGCCCGCGCCACCTTCGAACTGCACGCCGCCGGGATGTCCTATCGGGACATCGCGCAGGAGCAGGGCCTCAAAGTGGGAACTGTTGGCAAGCGACTGCATGACGCTCGGAGGAAGCTGTACGCCCACTTCCAGAAGTATCTCACTCCCGGGGAGAACTGATGGCCAGCCCCTGCGACAAGATCGAATTGTTCATGGACGGCGAGCTTTCTTCCGAGGAGGCAGAGGCATTTCGTCAGCACTTCCCGGACTGTGCCAAGTGCCAACACCAGTTCTCGAACCTCCTGCAATTCAAGTTCCTAGGAAAGCGTCATCTTGAGCGCAGCAAGGCACATGCTCCGACGAATCCGGCACATTCCGCGTTCTCCATGAACTGGATGCGCCCCGCATTCCTGGGGGCGGGCCTTTTCGCCGTCACCCTGCTGGCGGTGTTGGCTGTGCGTGGATTTTCGCACCCCGTGCAGCGCCACGACGTGTTCCTGGCAGAGCTTCCCGAGCGGCCTATGGAAGCACGTTTTGCCGTGCCTGGAGCCGACCGGCACCGTCGACCGGCCGCGAAACCCATGGGGCAGGGGGGAGTCTCCGAGGAGCTCCCGCTCGAGGAACTTGCCCGACTCCAGGCGGAGCACGACTTCAAGGGGCTGGCCGTAGCCTACCTTGTACATGGCATTCCAAAGCAGGCCGAAAAGTATCTGGAGAAGCTGGACGACTCCCCCGACGCGGAGAGCCTGCGCGCGGCCATGCTGCTTCCGGACAGACCCGAGGAAGCTCTCCGCCACACCGCGCGGGCCCTGGAGAAGAACCCGAGCCACCCCCAAGCCCTCTGGAACCGAGGTCTGGCGCTGGAAAAGATGGACCTGCCGCTGATGGCGGCACGGACCTTTACAGAAGTTGCATCATTGAAGGAGCCCGGCTGGGCCGATGAGGCGACCCAGAGAGCCATGAGTCTTCAGCGCGAAGCCTCCGAGCATCGCGCGCGATGGGAGCATGTCTTCCAAGCGGGGCGCACGCTGGTCGAATTCGGCCCCGCCCAACTCCCCGGGGACTTCACCCAGGCTCCGGTCGCTCGGATCTTTTTCTATGATGCGGTTCGCTCCGCATCCAGTCGTGAGCAGGTCCTGGCGCTACTCTCGCTGGCCAATGAACTCGACAAGCGAGCGGGAGGCCGTGTTCTTCAAGACTACGTACGCCAAGTCGCAGCGGCGGATTTCAAGCGGCGTGGACCGCTATCACGGGACTATGCGGCCCTGGCCCTCGGACGGCTCTCGGCAGAGCAGAAGGAGCACGTTCTCGCGGAGTTGATCACATCGAAAGAAGACGACCTGATCCTGGGCGCCATCGTCCAGACACGTACCACCGCACGCTACCGGAAACTGTTCGAGGACAAGGCTCGCACTCGTGGCGATCCTTGGTTCGAGCTACTTGCGGCCGAGAAGAGCGCGGATCTCGATAGGGTGGACGGACGCTTCGGTCTTGCCACCCAGACATTGCTCGATGCGCTACGGCGCTGCCCCTCGCGGGGGCTCGAATACCGCTGCATCTTTCTCGAGCGCGAGTTGTCCAGCCTCTACCTCCAGCGCGAGCAGACCGAGGCGGCGAGTCAGCATGCCGAGGCCGGCTGGCGGCAGGCGCTCGAACACAATGAGTGGTGGTTGGCGCGGGACCTCTTGTGGAACCGCGCGCAGGTCGCTCGCTACACGAACGATGCACCCCTGGCTCGCGTTCTCTACGAGGAACTCCTCGAGCGCGCGTGGGGAGAACCCGACATGGTTCGTCGTGCACACCAGAACTTCGCGGAGATCGCCCTGCACAAACTCCAGGTGGACGAAGCACGGCGAGAGATGGACGCAGCGTTGGCCACCCAGAACCCGCTGTCTTTCAGCGGGGCCTTCGCCTTGGCGGATCTCTCGCGGATGCGGAGGGGAGAGGATGACGAGAAACACCTGCAGCGAGCGCTGGATGCCGCCGCTCCCTCTCTGACCCCTGGCGAGCGCGTGATCGCCATCCATGTCCAGGGGCGCTTCTACATCGAGCGAGACGCGCAGAGGGGCCGCGACCTGCTGTGGCGCGCCATCCAAGCGGCGGAGGCCCAGCCTCTCTTGGAGGATCCGGGGGCTCGACGGGCGCGTGCCTACAGCTTCACTTCGCTCATCCTCGATGCGGGTCGGCGTGGTGCCTTCGAGGATGCATTGAAGTTGTTCGCGCGCGAGCGCGGCCAGGGGGAACTGCCCGTCCAATGCCTGCTGGCGGTCGCGGTGGACTCCGAGCGGACCTTGCTCATCGCGCGTGGCTCCCAAGGAGAACTGCTCGGCTACGATGACGAGACGAGAGGTGCGCCGCTGGGGGACCGGCTGGATGGGCTCGTTCCCGAAAAACTCCTGGCTTCGCTGCGCTCATGTTCCCAGGTGCAGGTACTCGCCCGGCCTCCGCTCCATGGTCGGGCTGGGCTACTGCCTCCCGAGATCGCCTGGAGCTATCTGACGCGCGCCTCCGCGCCCAGGACTCCGCCCACGGGCCCCGCACGACACCTCGTCGTCTCTGGGATCAATCTGCCGCCCAACTCTTCCTTCGAGAGCCTCAACCGATGGGTACCCGACTTTGGTCCCCAGGAAGTCCCTGCCACGCTTAGCGGTGCCGAGGCGACGCCCTCGCGGGTCATTGAAGCCATGAAGGACAAGACCGAGATCGACTTGGTGACCCACGGTGTCATCAATGACTCCTCGGATGACTCCTATTTGCAACTGACCCAAGGAGAGGACGGTTCGCAGCTGGGAGTCCAGCAGGTCCGAGAGGCCTCACTCCAAGGGGCTCCTTTTGTCGTGCTCGCGGCTTGCCATGCCGCCCACACGGCCTATGTGCTCCATGAGCCTCTTAGCCTGCCTGCAGCCTTCATCCATGCGGGTGCGCGCGGAGTTCTCGCGGCGACCACGCAGGTCTGGGACACGGAGGCCGGAGACTTCTTCAACGAAGTCCGCGCGCGCATGCGAGAGGAAGTTCCCCCCGCCATCGCGCTCCGGGACGTGCGCATGCAATGGCTTGCGGCGGGCAAGGGATCGAGGTGGCTCGGCAGTGTCCTGCTGTTCGAGTGAATCAGCCGGCAGGCCAGTAACAAATCGGTCGGGCTTCGTCTTTATGGGTGGGCATTCCTAACGCCTCCACCTGCGGGACAGGAGCCAGTCTTGAGCAAGCCGAAGCTGCCTTTCTATGAACTTGAGTTCTCCGGCGATGCCACTTTCTGGAACGAGCAAGACGCAGACCACCGTCACGTCTTTCTCATGCCAGTCCCAATTCCGGAGGATTTCGTGGCATTTGGAGTGCTTGGCTCGAAGCACAAACCCTGCTTCGTGGCGAGGGGCAAGGTACACGCTCACCTGGACGACTTCATCACGCGGATGACGCGAGACAATGCTCGCGTGGATCTCTACGCGCGTCCTCCACTGCCAGGGTGGCTCCTGAAGAAGTACGCCGATGATCCGCACCACGAGGGCCATGAGTTCGAGGCACCTCCGCCTCCGCCCGTCAACGGGCTGGTCGCCGGCAGCACCACTTCATACGAGCACCGTCGTCACACCCCCCTCTGGCCGGAGGGTCCCTCCTCTGCGCGGCACGTCTTCATCATGCCCATCCACCGCGCGCCCTCCGAGTTCCTCGCTTTGGGCGTGTCTGGCTCGGGCGGCCAAGTGATCTTCGCGCTGACAGGTTCGGTGCAGAAGTATCTGGGCGAGTTCATCTCTCGAGTGGTGAAGGAGGAGGCCCAGGTGGAACTCCGCGCCAGGCCTCCGCTGCCAGAGCCGATCTTGCGCAAGTACCTCTCCGAGCCGTCTGCTGAGAACTCCCGCCGCTAGCTCGATACCGCGCCGGAACCGAGGAACCCTACATGACCCTTGAATTGCTTCTGGCTCACGCCAACGACGGCCGTCCCATGCTTCAAGGCGGCCTCTCTGAGGAGACGCTCCGTGGTGTTCCCATTCAGCCTCCCGAAGTTCCGGAGAGGCTATGGAGTGATCACGGCAATCTTGACGTCCTCAAGAAACAGCGCTGGGGCCTCGTGGTGCCTGAGGGGCCCGAGGGTAATGAACTCCTGGAACGCATCAAGCCTCTGCGGGAGCTACGCGAGGCAGACCAGGACGGAAAAGAGGCTCGCGTCTACCGGGTTGCTCCCGGGATGAACGGCCCGCGCGCAATGGCATGGAAGCAGCAGGTGTTCCGAGACGAGGACGTCGACGAGCGGGAGCGCCCTCGCTATCTGCTCGTGTTGGGAGACCTGCATCAGGTGTCGCTGGAGCTGCAGCAGGCTCTCGCCACGGATGCGTACGTGGGGCGGCTGGCCTTCCGCTCTCCCGAACAATACACGGCCTATGCCTCCAAGGTGGTCCGCTGGGAGCGTGCGACCGTGCACGCGACAGGGCCGCGTATGCTCTTCTACACGGCGCAGGACGGTAGCGAAGCGACCCGGCTTGGCCACGAGGATCTCATTGAGCCCTGCCTTGAGGCGTGCCGGACGCACCTGCCCGATGCAAAGATCCTCCATGTCCTTGATGACGACAAAGCCCCGGGAAAGCAACTCTTGGAGCGCGCGGCGGAGCCGACACCCAGCCTGTTGCTCTCCCTGAGCCATGGCCTGGGCCGACCCGATGGAGGTTGGAGATCTCCGACGGATCAGTTCAACCTTCAAGGCGCACTGCAACTCCCGGGGCGACAGCTTTCCGGGGCGGACCTTGTGTCAGGCGCATTCCTCCCGGGCGGCATGTGGGTATGCTTCGCATGCTTCAGTGCGGGGACGCCAGCGCGCAGCACGTATGCACCGTGGTTGAGAGAACTCGCCAAGACTTCTTTGAGCGCGGCGCAGGTGCTCGACGCTCTGCCGGGATGGGAGGGAGAGCACTCCTTCATTGCTGCGCTGCCTCAGGCTGCGCTGGCCAACCCGGATGGCCCGTTGGCAGTGGTGGGGCATGTGGACCTTGCCTGGTCGAGCAGCTTCCGCCAGCAAGGCCAGCGCACGCCCTCGCGATTCTTCGGGGTTCTCCAAGCGCTCGCGGAGGGGCACCGGGTCGGCAACGCCCTTACGTCGCTGGCGCGCTCGTTCCACGACCTGAACATGGCGCTGACCGTGCGAGACGCGCACGCGGCGCTGGAACATGAGGCCGGGCGCAAAGTGCTTCAGAGCCCAGCAGTCCATGCATCTCTGTTCCTGCAGCGCCAAGACCTCATGGGCTTCGTTCTGCTGGGAGATCCCGCGGCCCGCCTGTCGATTCCCTTTCCCAAGGAGGAGAGCTGAACCATGGCCAACATCCAGACGCAGTTCGTGCAGTTCGATGACCGTATCCGCCTCAAGCGCTTCGATGAGAATCAGCTCCTTCGCGATAAACGAGACATCATCCTGGACAAGCTCCGGGACAAGTTCTCAGCTCTGAGGAAAGAAGGAAAGGACATCCCCAAGTTCGATCCCTTCAACCAGGGCAGCTACCAGATGGGCACTGGCATCCAGCCTGCGGATGGTGACTACGACATCGACGTGGGCCTGCGCTTCCAATGTTCCAAGAGCAAATACCCCAATCCGGTCGATCTGAAAATCCTGGTCGCCGATGCGCTGAAAGGACATACGGAGCTCGGAACTGATGTCCGCCGCTCCTGTGTCACGGTTTATTACAAGCTCAATGGCGAGCAGGCCTATCACGTCGATCTCGCCGTCTATACTTATGATGACCCCAACAGCGCCACGCCGCGTCTCTTCCTGGCCAAGGGGTTCCGCGACGCGGATGCGCAGAACCGGTGGTGGGAGGAGTCGGATCCAATGGGCCTCAGTGCCTGGGTCGAGCAACGGTTCTCGACCAGTGAAGAAGAGCTCCAGTTCCTCCGGGTCATTCGTGCGCTGAAGCGGTGGAAGACAGAGAAGTTCAAGACAGACGGCAACAACGCTCCGTCAGGCATCGGGCTCACGGTAGCCGCTGGCCAGTGGTTCGTTCCCCGCGTCACGCGTGACGCGCTCGCCAAGACCACTACCTTCAATGACCTGGAGGCAATGCAGGCTTTCGTCTTGGCTCTGGTGGGCAAGTTTCAGCAGGTTGGAGTGAAGCCGGATGGCTCACCGCTCTACCGCCTCAATGTACCTGTGCCGGTCGCTCCCCGGGAGGACATCTTCAAGAAGATGTCAGATGGCCAGATGACGACCTTCAGGGAGCGGCTGATCCAGCTCCGTGATCTGCTCGCTCGCGTTGTCAAGGAGCCGGACCCGGTCGAAGCCTGCAAGATGATGCAGAAGGACTTCTGCAGTGAGTTTCCTGTCCCGGACAAGTCCGATACGGGGCAGCGCATGAGCAGAGCCATCTCCTCCGGCGGAATCTCGGCCTGACCTGTATGTCGCGCGCTCCCGCTCTTCAGCCTCCTCCCATCCACGTAGAGACGCTCGGCCATCTCCAGCGCAGCGGACTGCTCGCAGAGTGTCAGGTGGTACTCCCAACTCCAGCGGCTGGGCGGACGGGGGGGCCTACTGGAGAGGCTTCGCTCTCCGGGTACATGACTCTCGGCAGCTACAAGTTCCACCTTCGGGTCGGCTTGCCCCTCGCGTTTCCTCTGCGCCTGCCCGAGCTCACCGTGCTGAGTGTGGAGCCTCAGCTCGAACTCCCGCATTTGGTAGGCGACCATCAGCTCTGCTTCGAGTCGGAGACTAACCTTCTACTCGACCGCCGCGACCCCTGGGGAATCGTCCAAGAGTCGCTAGCGCGAGCCCGAGAGATGCTCCATCGCCTGATTACCGGCGGGCGCGCGGAAGAGTTCGCGCAAGAGATCGTCGCTTACTGGGCCACACCAGCACGGATTCGCTTGGATTGCGATGTCGACGCGACCGAGAGGCCTCACCTCACCCAGATTCTCTTCTCCAAGCAAGTCCCGATTGCCGTCGCTGATGACCCCTTCGCCTACGGCCAGTCGAGACGGGAGCGGAGAGCCGACGATCTGGCGCGTCAGAACGCGATCTACATCCCTATTGATCCTGTCGCGGTTGACCCGGAGTTCGATCCCAGGGAACTGATGAAGCCCGAGGGCATCCGGAAATACATCCGCGCACTTCCGGAAGCAGACCGCCGCGAGGTTGCGAGGCTGCTAGGACACTGTACCCAGCGCCAAGAGCTTGTCGTGTTGGGAGTGAAGCGTCCACGCGGCGAGCGCGCACGGGTCGGGGTGTGGTTTCCGCGGGTGCGTGGGAAGCACCCCCTTGCTGACGAATTGGCGCAGGATTTGGCAATACCGGTGGCACTCCGGCGGAGGGACCTTGCCTTCTTGGCTCCACGCGGTGGGGCTGGCGCCGAGCTGCAGAAGAGGCAGGTGCTCATTGTTGGCTGCGGAGCGGTCGGCGGCCACGTGGCGCTCATCCTGGCAAGAGCTGGGATCGGTCAGATCTCACTGGTTGACCCCGACAGCTTCGAGCTGGAGAACACGTACCGGCACGTCTGTGGAATGGCCCATGTGGACCTGACGAAGGTGCAAGGGCTTCGGCAGGAACTTCAGCGTCTCATTCCCTACGTGAAGGTGGTTCCCTACGAGGAGGAGATCGAGAACCTCCTCGTGCGACAGCCGGAAGTGCTGGCCCAACACGATCTGGTGATCTCCGCGCTGGGCAGTCCTACGGTTGAGATGCATCTGAACGAGCGGATCTGGTCATCCACCAAGCACCCACCCGCCATTTTCGCCTGGCTGGAGCCTCTCGGGATTGGAGGGCATGTACTCGCCACCCATGTTCCGAAAGCGGAGGGCTTCTCTCGCGGCTGCCTCGAATGTCTGTACCACCGTCCCGTGGAAGAGGGTCCTCTGGAAAATCGGGCGGCCTTCGCGACCCCGGGCATCAACTACACGAGAGACGTGCTCGGGTGCGGAAGCACATATCTCCCTTTTGCGGATCTCGACTCTTTGCGCACAGCCGAGATGGCGGCACGTTTCGCGCTGCGGATTCTCCACCGCCAGCTCGAGGGCGCTCCTTTGGTGTCATGGAAGGGGGACGCCTTGGCGTTCGAGAAGGTTGGCTACCGCGCCACTCCTCGCTTCGATGCCATCTCTGGACCGTTCAGTGAGGAGCAAGTTGCCCACGTCCGCGAGAGCTGTCCGGTATGCGCGAGTTGAGCATCGACATGGGGCTCGTTTTTCGTCGCCCGGATGGATCGGGTGTGAAGGTCGGCCCGGAGGCCCTCGCTCAGATGCTCGCGCTCCGGCAGCTCCGCTCAAGTCACACCGAGGCTGGTGGGGTCTTGCTGGGCCGCTATATCTTGGGTTGCCGGGACCGGGTGGTCGATGAGGTTACTGTTCCCATGCAGGGTGACCGGCGGATGCGCCTGGCTTTCCATAGGCGCTCAGAGCGACACCAAGAAGTGATCGACTCGCGGTGGGCGGCATCTCGTGGGACGTGCCAGTACCTTGGCGAGTGGCATACGCATCCAGAGTTCTCTCCGACGCCCTCATCCACCGATCTCTCGGATTGGAGACGGCGCCTGTGCACTGATCAGTTCGATGGCGACTCGCTGCTCTTCGTCATCGTCGGGATTCGCGAGGTCCGGGTCTGGGAAGGCTTCCGGTGTACTCAGGCCATCGACTTGCTTCAGTCCGCTGACACGTAACAACTCCTTCGCTTGATGTCTGTGTTTCCGTGACGTTCTCATTCAGGAGCCCCTCTCCCATGAGCCCCCCGAAGAAACCCCAGGAGGTCACGCTTGAGTTCGTGCGCGTACGGGAAGAGGAGGACTTCTCGTACGAGCGGCAGGAGTACACGGTTCTGCATACCTTCGGTGATGCCAAAAAAGTCTGCTTTCCATGGGATGCTCCCATGTTGCAGGAGGGCTTGGCAGAGCTTGAGAAGTCTCATCCTGATGGGCTCAAGCTCGAAAGGCTTGGACATTACCTGCGAGACTTTCTGGAGACGTCCAACTGGGCTAGGGACGAAGGCCAGCTCGATCAGGCCAGGATGAATCGAAGCCCCATCCACCTCACCATTCGCTCCAACGCCCCCGAGATGTACTACCTCCCCTGGGAGTTGCTTCCGCTGAAACCCAGCGGGACACAACTCGGGCAGATGCCGGACTGTCTCATCCGGTACGAGTTGCGGGGGATCCTGGGCCAGGAGCCGGGCCTGACCCCCAGCCGGATCCTCCTCGCAGGCTCCGGCAACGTGGATTTCGAGAGGCATCGCAACGCCATCATGGCGGCTTGTCAGGGAGTCCCTGCTTCTCGCAGACCTGCGCTGGAGGTGCTCGCCAACCTGACACGGCAGTCCCTGACACGGGCGCTGAGCGATGCCTCTCGCTCGATCACTGTGCTCCATCTCCTCTGTCACGGCACGCTGATTAGCGAAAACGTCTACGGGCTCGAACTCCATCCGCCAAGCGAGTATGGGAAGCCGGATCGACTCCATGCTGCCGAGCTGCGCGGCATCATCGCTGGGTGTACCAATCTGCCGCGGCTCGTGGTCCTCTCGGTCTGCTTGAGTGGCGACGTCGGTAGGCCCGCGCACCGCCTGGGCAGCGTCGCGCAGACCCTGCATCTGCAAGGTGTTCCAGCGGTGCTCGCTTCCAGGATGCCGCTCTCCACCGAAGGATCCGTTCAAATGACTGAGGTGCTCTACAACGAGCTGATCGGCGGCAGCGGAAACCTGCGGAAGGCTGTCTCGGCTGCTCGGAGGAAGCTCCATGAGCTGAAGTCCAAGGATTGGGTCTCGCTCCAACTCTACGCTCGGGAACTGGAGCCTCTTGCGCTTGAGCCGTTTCGCCGCCCGGAGCCTCCTGATACTGGCACTTCACCACGAGGAGATCTGGTCCTCATTTGCCATGCAGCATACGGGGCGGTTCATGGGGCTCCCGAACCGGTGGATGCGCCAGAACTCTTCGCCCATCGCCCGCGTATTCGAAAGGTCTCCATCGACCAGACAGCGAAGCTCAAGGAGCGTCAGTGGGCGAATCTGGAGAAGGAGGTGAAGCGCCTGACTTCTCGCAAGGGGCAACTTTTGCGGACGCTGGAAGAGCATGGAACCGAACTAGTGTATTACGGCTTTCCCTTCGTCCCTCTGGCTGCGCTCGTCGGCTTCCTCGCTCAGACACGCCACGTGCACCTATTCGAGCACGACCGCACGCTCAAGCGCTTCACCTGGGTGCGCGAGGCAGAAGGCCCCTTTCCGCCGCTCAGGGTGGAGGCCCGGCAGGGTTCCAGCGGCTCTGCTGCACGGCTCCGACTCTCCATCTCCGCCACCGTTGACCTCGACGATTGCAGAGCGGTGCTTCCAGAGGAGGAGGTGAGGCTTGATGTCCACTGTCGGCTGGATGAGCCCCAGCGGGGAATTGTGCGTAGGGAGGATCAGGCGCAGGAATATGCACGACAGCTCTGCTTGGCGCTGGATCAACACATCGCCAAGAACAGCTCTATTCAGCAGATTCACGTCTTCGCCGCTGTTCCAGTCAGCATCGCGTTCCACCTGGGACAGGCCTTGACCGCAAGTTGGCTGAAGAGCTGCTGTGTTTACAACCATGGAGCCGAAGACGTCCCTCGGTACAAGTGGAGACTGTGGCTTCAGGCTGCGAAGAAAGGCCTCCCTGCTGTCGAAATTCTATGACAGCGGTTGCCGTCCTCTGCGCCGAGGAGCTCGATGACCTGGAGTCGCTCGTCGGGGCGGCCTCGGAGGCCTACAGCCGGTTGACCGAGTCCTTGATGTGACAGGAGGGCCCTCGGGCCCGTCCTGTTGTTCTCGCCGCGCTTCAGTGACGCGCGGTGGCTGCGCCCGTTGCCCGAGAGCGAGGGTTGAGGACTCCGGCCACGAAATGAAAAAGGCCCCGGTACCGAGGTACCGGAGCCTGGATGCGTCACGGGCCGGAGCGAGCCGACCCGTGACGAGAGGGCAGGGGGGACTCAGCTGCAGCCGCTCGTGGTGCCGCAGTTGCTGCACTTGTAGCAGGCGCCGTTGCGCACCATGATCTCTCCGCACGTGTGGCACGGCGGCGCGTCGGCCTGGTTCAGGTACGTCTTGCGCGGCGTCGACATCGGCAGCGCCACCGAGGCCACCTGCACCTGCTTCACCGGCTCGGCCACCGCCACCTGCTTCTCCACCGCCTCCTCCATTCCCTCCGCCTGCTCGCTCGGCAGGAACTTCAGCGCCAGCCACCGGAAGATGTAGTCGACGATCGATTTGGCGATCGGCACCGCCGGGTTGCCCGTGAAGCCGCTCGGCTCGAAGCGCGAGTGGCTGAACTTGTCCACCAGCACCTGCAGCGGCACCCCGTACTGCAGCGCCAGCGACACCGCCGTGGCGAAGCTGTCCATCAGGCCGCTCACCACCGAGCCTTCCTTCGCCATCACGCAGAAGAGCTCGCCCGGCGTGCCGTCCTCGTACATGCCCACCGTCAGGTAGCCCTCGTGGCCGCCGATGGAGAACTTGTGCGTAATGGCCTGGCGCTCGTCCGGCAGCCGCCGGCGCATCGCGTTGGCATCCCGCATCGCCGCCAGCGCGGGCTCGGACACCGCCGCCTTCGTGTCCTTCACCTTCTCCTTCGAGGTGTTCAGCGGCTGGGTCCGCTTGCAGCCGTCGCGGTACACCGCTACCGCCTTCAGCCCGAGCCTCCACGCCTCGATGTACGCCTTCTCGATGTCCTCCACCGACGCGTCCGACGGCATGTTCACCGTCTTGGAGATGGCGCCCGACAGAAAGGGCTGCGTCGCGCCCATCATCTTCAGGTGGCCCATCCAGTGGATGCTGCGCTGGCCCTTGGCCGGCTTGAACGCGCAGTCGAACACCGGCAGGTGATCGGGCTTGAGGTGCGGGGCGCCCTCGATGGTCTCGTGCTTGTCCAGGTAGGTGATGATGTCCTGCGCCTGGGTCTGCGGGTAGCCCAGCTTCTCCAGCGCCAGCGGCACCGTCTGGTTGACGATCTTCAGCATGCCGCCGCCCACCAGCTTCTTGTACTTGATGAGCGCGATGTCCGGCTCAATCCCCGTGGTGTCGCAGTCCATCATGAAGCCGATGGTCCCCGTGGGGGCGAGCACCGTCACCTGGCTGTTGCGGTAGCCGGACTCGGTGCCCAGCGTGAGCGCGTCGTCCCAGGCCTTCTTCTGCGCGGCGAACAGCTCGGCGCTCACGCCCTCCTGCGGGACGTTGTAGGACGCCTTGCGGTGCTTGCGGATGACGCCGAGGAAGGGCTCCTCGTTCTTCGCGTACCCGGAGAAGGGCCCCATCTTCCCGGCCATGCGCGCGCTCATCGCGTACGCCTCGCCGCACATCAGCGAGGTGATGGCCCCCGCGTAGTTGCGGCCCGCCTCCGAGTCGTACGGCAGTCCCGAGGCCATCAGCAGCGCGCCCAGGTTGGCGTAGCCCAGACCCAGCGGCCGGAAGTCGTGGCTGTTCTTCGCGATCTTCTCCGAGGGGTACTTGGAGAAGCCGACGATGATCTCCATCGCCAGCAGCACCACGTCCACGGCGTGCTTGAAGGCGGTGACGTCGAAGTCGCCGTCGATGGTGCGGAAGTGCATCAGGTTCAACGACGCCAGGTTGCAGGCCGAGTCGTCGAGGAACATGTACTCGGAGCACGGGTTGGACGCGTTGATGCGGTCCGTGTTCGAGCAGGTGTGCCAGGTGTTGATGGTGGTGTCGAACTGGAGGCCCGGGTCACCACACAGGTGCGCCGCCTCGGAGATCTCCCGGAAGATGTCGCGCGCCTTGTGGGTGTCCATGGGGCGCCTGTCGCGCACCGAGTGCGTCGTCCACGCGCCGTCGTTCACCACCGCGCGCATGAACTCGTCCGTCACGCGCACCGAGTTGTTCGAGTTCTGGAAGAACACGGACGAGTACGCCTCGCCGTTGAAGCTCGGGTCATACCCGGCCTCGATGAGCGCCCAGGCCTTCTTCTCCTCGTTGGCCTTGCAGCGCACGAAGTCCAGCACGTCCGGGTGGTCCGCGTTGAGGATGACCATCTTCGCGGCGCGGCGCGTCTTGCCGCCGCTCTTGATGACGCCAGCGAACGCGTCGAAGCCCTTCATGAAGGACACCGGGCCGGACGCGGTGCCACCGCCGGCCAGCAGCTCCTTGCTCGAGCGGATGGTGGACAGGTTGCTGCCCGTGCCCGAGCCGTATTTGAAGAGCATGCCCTCTGTCTTGGCCAGCCCGAGGATGGACTCCATGGAGTCCCCCACCGAGTTGATGAAGCACGCCGAGCACTGCGGATGCTCCTCCACGCCCACGTTGAACCAGACGGGCGAGTTGAACGCCGCCTTCTGGCGCAGCAGCAGGTGGGTGAGCTCGGCGTGGAACGTGTCACGGTCCGTGGCCGTGGCGAAGTAGCCGCCCTCGGCACCCCAGCGGGTGAGGGTGTCCACCACGCGGCCCACCAGCCGGCGCACGCTCGTCTCGCGCTCCGGCGTCCCCGGCGTGCCCCGGAAGTACTTCGACGCCACCACGTTGGTGGCCAGCATGGACCAGGACTTGGGCACCTCTACGTTTCTCTGCTCGAAGACGGACTTGCCGTCCTCGCCCGAGATGGAGGCCGTGCGCAGCTCCCACGCGAGCTCGTCGGCGGGATCCACTCCCGGCGTCGTGAAGAAACGCTCCACCGTCAGGCCACCGCCAGCGGGGGCTCTCGCCCTCAGCCCCGCCGCCGTCTCCTTACCGTCCAGTGCTGCTGCCGTGGCGCCCAGGTCGTGCTCCATGCTCCCTCCCACTGCTCTCACTCAGCGTATGACTGCAAAATTTGCAAAATGCCAAGCCCGCGAGATCTCTCGGGATCGAGAGAACTCGATTCGTCACGCCTCCCTCCTGGGTAGGAAGGGTGCGTGCCGACGGGTCAGGCTCTGGTTTGTTGGGGGTTTGTCTGCTCGCTGGAGGGGCAGACAGGTAAGTAAAGGTACGATCTTCGTTCCGGGCTCGTCAAGGTTCTGCAACCCCCAGATCTTGTGCCCGCCACCATTGCGCCACCTACCGATAGGGGAATGTGACCGACCTGACGGTCTCCGTCCGGAACGACCGCGGCGGCTTGGGACCGCAGCGAGGGAGCCGATCTAAAGCCTGCCCGGCCGGCGATCAACTCCCTTGAACAGTGGATCGTCATGGGATGACGAGTCATGTAGGGTCACTCTCCGGTTAAAGGCCGATGATCACTAGCGGATGTTTGCTGAGAGTCTGTGCACGGATCGTCCGGCTGCCTAGTGCCCGAGGCAAGAAAGGGGCAGGCAGGTCACGCGCGGGTTAATCGCTTTCGGACGGAAGGCGCGTTAGGAGGCCGACATGCCTCCATTCAAGCGTCACGTATTCGTCTGTACGAACCGTCGCCCCGATGGGCACCCGAAGGGGTGCTGCGCCACCAAGGGGGGTGAAGAAGTCCGCGCCCGCTTCAAGGAGGAGTTGGACAAGCGGGGCCTGAAGGGCCAGATGAGGGCGAATGCGGCCGGGTGTCTAGATACCTGCTCGTTCGGGGTCTCCGTGGTGGTCTACCCGGAGGGCACTTGGTACGGCGCGGTGAAGCCCGAGGATGTGCCCGCCATCATCGACGAGCACCTCGTGGGAGGCCGCCCGGTGGAGCGGCTGCTGATGCCGTTCTCGCGCAAGAAGGCCGAGGAGTAGGGCCGCCGGCTCAGTCGAAGAAGTCGAGCAGGCCGCCCACGGCGCCGCTGTGGCCGCTGCGCTCCTCGAAGTAGCAGAGGTCCACCATCAGCGTGGCGGCGAGCACCAGCTGCCGCAGGCGGGCATCGGTGAGGCTCGGGTGGAACTCCACCCCGAAGTTGTCGGAGTCGCTGAACATCTCCGTGCCGAGCCCGCTCCACTTCTTGCGGATGGTGGCTACCTCCTCGCCCCGCTGCTTGACGTGGAAGGTCCATGGCTTCCACAGCGGTCCCTCCAGGGTGGCCATCACCGCGCCTCCCGGCGAGCAGATGTCGAAGGTGCGGCGCAGCAGCCCGAAGCGCTGCTGGAGGGTGCCCATCAGGCGCCCGTCCCAGGCCTTCACCTCCACGTACGTGAAGAAGAAGGTCCAGGGCTGCTCGAGGCTGAGGGCGCGCGTGCCCCCCTTCGTCATGAACTCCAGCTCCACCCGGCGGAAGGGCCAGAGGTTGCGCAGCAGCGCCTGGCCCCAGCCCTCGCCCGTCTCGCCGATGTACAGCAGGAAGCGCCCTTCCAGGTCGCTGGCCTCGTAGCGGTTGCGCGTCTCCCAGCCCACGAGGATCTCCGCCCACTCGCGCATCTGGTGCACGCGCAGACCCGGTCCTTCCATCACCGGGCCGAGCGCGTCGCGCAGCTCCAGGCTCATGTAGCGCGGATCCCCCGGGGATCCCTGGCCGGCGCGTGTCTCGGCGAGTGCTGTCTCCTGGGCGCGCTCTTCCGGTGCGGTACGCCCCTTCCAGTCCAGTTCCAGCTCGTCGTCGCGCTTCGGCCGTCCATGCTCGTCACGCATGCCGGAAACCCTAGTTCGCGCGAGGTCCTGGCCGGAAGGGCCCACCTGACGAATGGGGCCAGGTCCAGGGAAATCCCGCTCGGGAGTTCGTGCTGGAGGAGCGGGCGCGTTCAGGGGGATTCTCTCTCGTGGAGAGTTGGGATGTCTCCAGCTCCGAGAGGGGAACACACATGAAGCGTTGGACTCAGGGAGTGGTGTGCGCCGGGTTGCTGGTCTCCGCGGGGAGTGCGCTCGCGGCACCAGCGGATGTCTTCGACCGGGAGCGGCTGGCGAAATACGCCAAGGACAATCCGGAGAAGATCTTCGATGACCCGCGCATCTCCTGCTACCTGCGCGAGCTCCTGTCGAAGGACGACTATGAGGTGCTGCTGCACTCGATGGATTCGATGTCCGGCGAAGGGCCCGATGCCAAGGGCGTCTTCACCTTCGAGGGGAAGGTCACCGGGTTGGCCGATCGGGGCATCGTGATGCTCGAGCCGGGAGGCCATGTCTGGGTTGCAATCGGGAGTGACGAGGCGGAGTACTTCACGAATGACCCCGGCTCGCTCCAGAAGCCGCCGGCCGCCATCGAGGCGTGGCGGGTGCGCTTCGAGGACATGCCCCTCACCGCGGTGTCGGCCAAACGCAAGATGCGCCCGGAGGAGATCGCGCAGAGGTGTAGCGCGCAGAAGCTGGCGGCGGAGATGGAGCGCTTCGCCCAGATGGAGTCCGGAAGCGTGTGCAAGGAGGGCCTCCGTTTCCACCCATTCCTGGCCGCGGCCGTGAAGGGGGGCTCGCCGGAGGGCCGGGTGTACTTCTTCTCCGAGCCGGTGCCCTGTCCCGCGAGCGGCGAGTGCAAGTCGCGCAAGAAGGCCTACCTCGTGGAGAACGATGGCGTGGAGCTGCCCGAGGGCGAGATCAAGAAGAACGGTTTCGTCTGTGCCCTGTACCGGAACGCCAAGGGAAAGAAGAGCGTGGGTTGGTTGCCCGAGAGCGCGCTGGAGAGTGAGCCGCTCAAGCTCCCCGTCGGGAGCACGGCGCTCGGCAAGACGCCGGAGGAGTGGCTGGGCTCCTGGAACCAGGAGAACAAGTCCTCGAGCTCCTCCGTCACCCTCCGCGCGGCGGGCCCCCAGGAGGTCCAGGTGAATGGCCATGCCACCAATGGGGCCAACACGGGCGAGTTCGAATCGAAGCTCACCGTCTCGGGCCCGCTCCTCGTGTACGAGGACAAGGAGGATGGCTGCGTGGTGCGGATGCGTCTGCTCAACAACGCGCTCTACGTCGGCAGCGAGGGCACCTGCGGCGGCATGGGCGTGGGCTACCAGGGGCTGCACTACCGGAAGTAGGGCCCGCTGAAACACGAAGGCGGTGGACCGGCCCGAGCCAGCCCACCGCCTTCATTCATGAAGCCATTCGAGCGCGGCGCTCAGCGGCGGCGATCGCCGAACAGGCGCAGCAGCGAGATGAAGAGATTGATGAAGTCCAGGTACAGCACCAGCGCGCCGACAACGCTCAACGTGGCGGCCGAGCTGTAGCCCGACGCGGCATGCATCTCGCGCAGCTTCTGCGTGTCGTACGCGGTATAGCCCGCGAAGACAAGCACGCCCGCGCACCCCAGCACGAAGTTCAGCATCGGGTTGGGCCAGATAGCCTGGACGATGCTGGCGATGACGCAGCCGATGAGTCCCATGGAGAGGAAGGTGGCCCAGGGGCTCAGGTCCTTCCTGGTGACCGTTCCGAAGATGCTCATTGCCCCGAAGGCGCCGGCGGCCAGCAGGAAGGCGTTGCCGATGGAGGCCGACGTGTAGATGAGGAAGAGCACCGACAGGGTGAGCCCCGTGAGCACCGAGTATACGAGGAAGAGCACCGAGGCCACCGCGCCGGAGAGCCGGGGCGCCATCCCCGACAGGGCCCAGACCAGGCCGAACTGCGCGAGGACGAGCCCCCACCGCCACTGGATGACCTGCATCAGGACGGCCTCGCTGGAGACGGTGAAGAGCGCCACCAGGCCGGAGATGCCGAGCCCGGCGAACATCCAGCCGTACACGCGCGACATGAAGGCGCGCCGGGACTCCTGCACGAGGACGTCATTGACCTCGGCGCGAGCCGTCTGCCAACCGGGAGTTTCCCAAGCCATGAGTTGCGTTTCCTTTCCGTGAATCGGGCGGAGCCTTCCCACCCGGCGCGGGCTTTATAGCGCGCCTACAACCCGCGTGCCGGGCTTCCCTTCCCGGGTGTTCGCTGTCCGGGATTAGAGGGCCTTCCAGGCCGTCAGCAGCTTCTGGGCCACCTCGGTGGTGATGAGCGGCAGCACCCCGCCCCCTCCCACGATGTTGACGATCTCCGAGGTGGAGCCCCGGCACACGCCTCCCCAGGCCGGCTGCTTCGCCAGCCCCACCGAGGCATAGGCCGAGTAGTCCACGTGCAGCCGCAGGGACGTCACGCCGCTCTCCTCGCACAGCAGGTGCTCCTCGGGCGTGGTCTCCACCACCTCCTGCACCACGAAGCCACCGCCCACCGGGTCCGTGGCCGCCCGCTCGCACAGCTCCGCCCACGTGGGCACCGTGCCGTAGGCGGCGCGTGCCCGCTCCTCGAATGCCGGGGTGCCCACCGAGCGGCCGAGGTACACGGCCCGGCCTCCATAGTCCCAGGCCCGCTTGAGGACGAAGCGCTTGGGCTCGGCCACCACGCGCGCCACCAGGTCCTCCACCCGCTCGCCGTCCGGGCCCACGCCAGGGCCGTGCCGGAAGGGCCTCGTCCAGGGCACCGACACGCGCACCGCCTCCAGTTCCTCGGGCGTCAGGCCCGCCAGGTTGGCGAGCTCGGGCTCCACGAGCGACTGGGAGAGCAGGGCGAAGGTCGTCTTCACCTCCACGGGCGAGGCCGGCGGATTGAGCAGCACCGCCTTGCGGCCCGGCACCGTCCCGAAGAAGTCCGCCACCCACGGCGCCGGCGTCTCCTCCAGCCGCCGCACGAAGAGGTGCCGGTACACCAGATCGTACCGCTTGCCTCGCACCTCGAAGTGCTCGTCGCCGGAGACCTCGTCCGGGTGGACGACGTCCGCGTCCGCGCCGAACTCCCGGAAGCGCTCGCACAGGTAGCGCTGCTCGGTGATCTGCGCGTCGTTGCGGCGGCAGAGCAGGGCGATCGTCTCCGGCATCTTGCCGTCGCGCTCGGCGGCGTAGCCATCCAGCAGGGCCCGGTAGAGGGCGAGCGCGTTGCTGCCATTGGCGGCGATGACCGCGTAGAGCGCCTTCTCGGGGTAGCGGAAGTGCCGGGCTACCACCTCGATGAAGGTGCGCGCGGCGATGTCCGAGTAGCCCTGCATGGCTGGAATGGTGGCGTTGAGCTCCAGGGCGCGCGGCCGCGAGTCCACGAAGTAGTCCACCCGTGTGGTGGCCAGCCTCGTCACGTTTTCGAACGTACGTTCGGTGAGCTCGCGCTCGAGCGGAGAGAGGCCGCCGAGCAACAGCTCGCGCTTCTCTCCGGAGAGCACCGCATGCGTCATCTTCACCGTGGCCGAGGCCAGTTGGGCGGAGAGGGCCGCGCGGCGGCGGATCTCCGCGGCGTCGAGGATGACGGGGGTGGCGGTGACGGGGATGGGCCGGGTGGAGCCGTCCTTCTGGGTGACGGCCAGGCCTCGCGCGTATGCGGTGCGCGCCAGCTCGGGTCCGAAATGGACCGCCTGACGTCGCAGCACTTCCAGGAGTTCTTGCACTGGGGGGATCCTTCTTTGCTCGGGCGCCCTTCCTACTCCGCCCGAGGGGCGTCCGGGGAGTGCCTTCGACATAACGGGGCGGGCCCCCCCGCGCCGCTCCAGTGGACGGACGGCCGTCCAGGGGCTTCCAGGGAGGCTCGATTCGGAGATGATGGCCAGACTTCCGAGGTTCCGAACACAGGGAGGCAGCACCGCATGGGCATGCTCACCGGAGGTCAGCTCGTCGGACGGATGCTGAAGAAGGAGGGCGTCCGGCACATCTTCACCCTCTCGGGGCTGCATGTGGCCCCCATCTACGCGGGCTGCGTGGAGGAGGGCATCCAGATCATCGACACCCGCCACGAACAGGCGGCCGCCCACGCGGCGGATGCCTATGCCCGGGTGACCCGTGGAGTCGGGGTGGCCGTGGTGACGGCCGGCCCGGGCGTGACGGACGCGCTCACCGGCGTGGCCAACGCCTACGCGGCCAGCTCGCCCATGATTCTGCTGGGGGGCGCGGCTCCCATCTTCAACCAGAGCCGGGGCTCGCTCCAGGAGATGGAGCAGGTGGACCTCTTCCACCGCATCTCCAAGTGGTCGGATCGCGTCCCCACGCCGGACCTGGTGCCGGCGTATCTGGCCAAGGCCTTCCGGGTGGCGCTCTCCGGGCGGCCGGGGCCGGTGTTCCTCGAGCTCGCCTGGGACGTGCTCTGCAACGGCGTGGACGAGGACTCGCTGCAGATGCCCCGGAGCTACCGCACGGATGCGCGGCAGGCGCCGGATCCCCGCAAGGTGGACGAGGCGATGGCGCTGCTGAAGACTGCCGAGCGCCCCGCCATCATCGCCGGCTCGTCGGTGTACTGGGACGGGGCGTGGGACGCGCTGCGGCGCTTCGCGGAGACCGCGCAGGTGCCCGTGTACCTCAATGGCGCGGGCCGCGGCTGTCTGCCGGCGAACCACCCGCTCTTCTTCCAGCACACGCGCAAGGACGCGCTGAGCGGAGCGGACCTGGTGTTCGTCATCGGCACGCCCTTCGACTTCCGGCTCAACTACGGCGCCGAGCCCACCTTCAGCGCCGAGTCGAAGATTGTCCAGGTGGACATCGATCCGGTCGAGGTGGGGCGCAATCGTGCGGTGGACGTGGGCATCATCGCGGATAGCTACAGCGCGCTCACCGCCTTCGCGGACGCGGCGCCCAAGGGGAAGCGGGAGGCGTTCATCTCGCGGCTGCGCGAGCGCGAGCAGAAGAAGCTGCGCGACCTGGAGCAGTGGACGAAGGATGACAGCGTGCCCATCCACCACTACCGCCTGGCCCGGGAGATGTCGGAGGTGGCCAACGGGCCCGGGCAGGATCCGGTGTTCATCGCCGACGGTGGCAACTGGGTCGCCATGGCGGCCAAGGTCATCGAGCTCCGCCAGCCGGGCCGGTGGTTGGATCCAGGCCCGCTCGGGTGTCTCGGGGTGGGTGCGCCGTTCGCCCTCGCCTCCAAGGTGCTGCACCCGGAGCGTACGCACTGGATCATCCAGGGCGATGGCTCGTTCGGCTTGAATGGCATGGACTTCGAGACGGCCGTGCGCTTCAAGCTGCCCATGGTGGCCGTGGTGGGCAACGACGCCGCGTGGGGGCAGATCCGCCTCCCGCAGGTGCAGATGTTCGGCGAGGACAAGTCGCCGGGCACGCTCCTGGCTCCCACCCGTTACGACAAGGTGGTGGAGGCCTTCGGCGGCCATGGCGAGTTCGTCACCGAGCCCGCGCAGATCCGCCCCGCGCTCGAGCGCGCCCTGGCCAGCGGCACCGTGGCGTGTGTCAATGTGATGCTCGACCCGGACGCTCCGGTGAAGGCGGGTGCCATGGGGTACGCTGTCTGATTCAACGCGTCACCAGGGGGCGCCGCCATGCAACTGCTTGCATGTGCGCGCGCCCTCGCGTACAAAAAGCGGAAGCAACTGTATTCCCCCCGAAACCTTGTCACCCGTGAGCCGCTCCCTCCGCTCAGAGCCCACGCTGTCCCGACGGCCCCGCCTGCTGGCGCTGCCGCTGGTGCTGCTGTGCGTGCTGGCGTACCTGGGGAGCGCCGCGCACTTCTTCCTGGTGCAGCACAGCACGTGCCTCGAGCACGGCGACCTGGTGCACGAGGCCGGGGTCGAGCAGGGGGAATCCTCCGCGCAGGTGCGTGAGTCCTTCGCGGACGAGCGCATCACCCGCACGGATGCCAGGGTTTCCGTGCACGGTGCGGATGCGCACTGTGCCCATGTCTTCCTCCGCCGCGTGGTGCAGCCACCGGCCGGAGTGATGCTGCCATCGGAAGCGCCGGTCCTGCTGGAGCGGGTGCTGGAGACGGACAGTGTGGCCGTGGAGCCGCCGGTGGCATGGCTCCATCTGGCTCCCAAGTCTTCACCCCCGCGCGTCTGAGCTGAGCACGTCATTCCTCTCCTCGCGGGAGAGGTGCGTGTTCGTTCATCCCGCGCGCTTCGCGCATCGACAGCGCTCGTTGTCCACGGAGGAGGTTCCCTTCGTGCGTCCGGACGCGTTTCCGCGCCTCTCTTGAGGCCCGGAGCGCGCAGTCCGTGCACGCATCCGGAGCCTTGATTCCTGGCATCCGTGCGCGCGTCGAGGTGCACGCCATCGGTGCGTCCGCGCGCTCGCCTTCCCTCACGTTCCGGGCGTCCCCGCCGTTCTCGGGGCGGGAGCGTGGGGACATCGCAGCACCCTCAACGCAGTCCACACTGGAGTCACACCATGATGAAGAAGTTGTTGTCCGCCTGTCTGCTGTCGAGCGCGCTGCTCGTGGGTTGCGGCGAGTCCAATGAGGCCGATGTCGAGGGTTGTGAGCACCTCACGGAGGGCCCCAGCGTTCCCGTGACGGCGAGCACCTCGACGAGCGGCGGATCCGCCGTGAGCAATGACCACAAGCGCTACGACATCACGTTGCCGGCGGGCAGCGGGGGCAACGTGGGCTCGGTGTCGTTCTCGGTCAGCGAGGCCACCGACTACGTCTTCTTCCTCGGCGCCGACGTGCCCCTGAAGGTCACCAGCTCCTCCGGGCAGGAGGTGGCTTTCGAGGCGTCCGCGACGAGCTCGAAGGAGTGCGCGGAGATCAAGGGCCGCCACGTGGCTCCGCTCCAGGTGGGCACGTACTCGCTGACGCTCGGGCCCACCAGCCAGAGCACGGTCTCGCTCGTCATCGAGGAGTCGGGGGCCGGGCACGAGCACTGAGCCCACCCGCTCCACTTCCTTCCCACCCCTTCCACACGAGACGACGATGGGTACCTTCAAGCAGTTCCTGAACGACAAGCAGGTGAATCCCGAGACCCTGGTGCGGCTGTCCAGCCAGCTCGAGGCCCGCTCCGAGGACGATCGCAAGCTGGCGAAGCAGCGCTCCGACAAGCGGCGCGACAAGGAGAAGCAGGGCAAGCCGTATGCGGAGCTGGGCATTGGCAAGCCGAAGAGCGGTCGGGGCGTGAGCGTGCAGCAGGTGAACGCCGCCCTGGAGGACCAGCCGCTGTCTCCGAAGGTGCGCGGCAAGCTGGTGCGCGCGGTGAACGCCGCGCTGGGCAAGAAGGGTGGCCCGGCGGCGGACTTCAAGGCGCTGTTCGGCGAGGTGCCGGCCCGCAAGGGCGCGGCGGCCAAGGCGAGCTGAGGAGGCACGTGATGGGCTCCTCCCTTCTCCAGGCGCTCCCTCCGGACGTGCGGCGTGAGGGCGAACGGTTGTTCGATATCTCCATGTGGTGCATCGGCCGCGATGTGTCCCATGCGGACAACCTGCTGATGCGCCGTGGTTTCACCCGCGAGCGCATTCCGGCGGGGCGGAAGGGCACCAGCGCCTACTCGGGTGCGTTGCCCGGGGGAGGAGCCCTCACGCTGTGGGGCTTCGGGGCGCTGTGCCGGGTGTGTGGCGAGTGCGTGTACGTGCCTCGCGATGGCTTCGCCCCATCTCTCGTGGAGGAGGGGCGCGTGGCCTGGCCCGTCTTCGAGGCGGCGGGTCTGGGTGCCCGGCGCGATCCCCTCACCCCGCGCGAGTGCTCCGCCGCACGCGCCGCGGTGGTGGGCCTGGCCGGCTGGCTGGCCGGGTACGAGGAGTGGGTAGTGGCGCTCATGGGCGCGGGTTGGCGCCACGAGTGCGTCGCGGCCCGGAGCAGGAAGGCCTCGCCGGTGCCCGTGGAGCGGCTGGCGATGGCGTGGAGGCAGTTGGCCGGGCGCATCGAGGCGCTGGAGCGGCAGGTCGTCAACGAATCGTTTGCCCCGCTGGCCGGGGCGTGAGTGAGGTCACCATGCTGGCGCGACACCTTCGAGCCGAAGATCCTTCCGTCTTCCCCATCGGTCCCTGGGATGAAGTCCCGGACCTGGAGCTGTCCACGCCTCCGCTGCGCGAGGGCCTGGGTCGCGCGCACCTGAAGGTGAGCACCCGGGTGCCGCTGGCCCAGTCGTATTTCGACCAGGGCCTGCGTCTGTTGCACCTCGGCTGGGGCGCCGAGGCGCGGCGGGCCTTCGCGGAGGCCGCGCGGCAGGATCCGGGGCTCGCCATGGCGTACTGGGGACTGGCCGTGACACGCGGTGCCGGGGCTCGCCATGCGACGGCCCGGGCGGAGGCCATCAACAAGGCGCTCGCCCTCAGCGAGGGGGTGACGGACGCCGAGCAGCGCTACATCGTCGCGGCCACCTTCCTGGCCGACAAGGGTCCCGCCAATGGCCGTCACGGCTTCGTGCGCGAGATGGAGGCCCTCATCGACCGCCACCCCGAGGACGCCGAGGCGCGCCTGCTGCTCGCCGGTTTCCTCGCGGATGGCTACGAGCCGGATGGGCGCCCCGGTCAGGGTCAGCCCTACGCGCAGGCGCTCCTGCGCGAGCTGTTGCGCACGCACCCGCACCACGAGGGCGTCCACCATGCGTGGGTGCAGGTGATGGTGGAGAGTGCGCGTCCGGAAGCGGCGCTGGAGAGTGCGCGTCGCCTGCGGTTGCTGGCGCCTCGGGCGGGGACGGCGCTGCTCGGCTCCGGCCGGCTGCTGCTGCGCACCGGCCACGCTCGCGAGGCGCGCGAGGTGCTCGAGGCGGCGGTGGCCGCGGATGACCTGTGGCTCGCCCAGGAGTCCCTGCCCGAGTCCGCCGCGCCCGTGGCGGGGCTCGCGTTGCGCCTGCTCGTCCAGGCCTGCGCCGACGCGGGACGGTATGGCGAGGCCCAGGGTTGGGCACGCCGCCTGCGCGCTCGCGTGGAGACGGTGGTGCCGCACGTGGGCCAGGCGCTCGTGTTCGCGGCCGCTACGCTCTCCCACCTGCACGTGCGCTTCGGCTACTGGCGCGCGGCGTCGGAGCTGCGCGTGGAGCTGGGGCCCAAGGCTCGTGCGGCCGAGCGGGCGCTGCTCACGGGGATCGAGACCTACGCGCGGGGGTTGCGAGCCCTGGATGGGGGAAAGCTCGTGGAGGCGGAGCGGGTATGTGACGAGCTCGACGCGCTGCACCCGCCGCTGGCCGAGGAGCGCAAGGGGGACAACCGCCTGCTCTGTCCTCGCGATGTCGCCCGGGTGGTGGAGCTGGCGGCCTGCGAGCTGCGGGGTGCACTGGAGGCGCGTCACGGTGACTTCGCCCGCGCCGAGGCCACGCTCATCAAGGCCCTGCGCCTGGAGCGCCGGCTGCGCTCGGTGGGGCCCGCCGCCTTTTCGCGCCCGGCCCGTGAGACGTTGGCCCGCGTGCGGCTGCGCTCCGGCCGCGAGGACAAGGCGCTGGAGCTGGCCGAGGCGCTCGTGAGGGAGCGGCCCGGTTGCGGCCATGCCTGGTTCCTCCTGGCCGAGGTGCACATCGCCCGGGGCTCCTTCGCCGAGGCGGCTCCGGCCTTCGTCTCCTTCCTGGAGTGCTGGCTCGACGCGGATCCACAACTGCCGGAGCTCCGGCGTGCGCGGCTCTTCCTCGCGGGCCGTGGAGGGCTCGGCGTGGAGACTCCGCGCCCCTCGAATGTCATCGAGCTCCGGGCCGTGGAGAGCCTCTCCTACTGAGTGCCGCCTCAGGCCCGATGGCGCGCCGGGGCTTGCTCGGAGGCCGACGGCCGCTCGCCCGGCGTGTCGAGGAAGGAGAAGAGCCTCTGCGCGCACTCCTCTGGGTGTTCCAGCGGGAAGAGGTGGGTACCGGGTTGCTCCTCGGCGCGGACTCCGGGGAGGGTTCGCCGGACGCGTTCCAGGGCCTCCGGGGTGAGCGTGTCCGAGTCGCTCCCGCGCAGCACGAGCGCCGGCACCGCGACCGTGCGCAGCTTGCGCCAGACGCCGTGGGGGGACGTCTCGAAGATGCGCGCCTCCCAGGCCTTGGGGATGGTGAGCTGGAAACCGCCGCTGGGGGCCTCGGTGAGGCCGTGGGTGATGTAGTCCTGGAAGCACTCGGGATCGAAGTGCTGGAAGAGGGCCTTCTTGCGGTAGCTCGTGGCGGCCTCCTCGCGGGAGCCCCAGTGGTCGCGGCGGCGACGGGCCAGGTTCGCGGGTGGAATCCGGTGCCGCAGCCCGAACAGGTCCATCGCCTGGATCAACAGGGCCCGCGAGCCCGAGAACAGCACCGGGTCCAGCGCCACCACGGCCCGGAAGAGACCCGGGTCCTTCGCGGAAGCGAGCAGGGTGGCCACGCCGCCCATGCTGTGGCCCACGCCGAGCACCCCTTCCAGCCCGTGCGCACGCAGGGCTCGGGCCAGGTCCTCGGCCATGTCGTCCCAGTCCCGCATCGACAGCGGATCCGTCCCCGGCACCAGGCAGCGGCCGCGGAGGGTGAAGACGTGGTAGCGCTGCTTCAGGCGCTCGATGAGCTTGCGGTAGGTGCCCGGGGGGAATCCATTGGCGTGCGCGAGGTGCAGCACCGGGCCGGTGCCACCCCAGTCATCCAGTCGCAGGGGGTCGCTCATCGTGCTTCCGCATACCGCAGGAGCCCCCGGCTGTCTTGCCTCTCAGCCCACGTGAGAGGGCTCGGCGATGTCCCGAGCCAGGAAGCGGATGACGTCCAAGGGAGTGATCATCCCCAGGAGTTTCTCCCGGCGCACCACGGGCAGGTGGTGGATGCGGTACTTGCGGAAGAGCGCCACCACCTCGTCGGTGAGATCGAACTCGTCCACCGTGTGAACGGGCGAGGTCATCACCTCGTCCGCTCGGGTGCTCAGCGGGCGGCCCGCCAGCAGGGCGTTCATGAGGTCGGCCTCGCTGAGCATGCCCAGTACCCGCTCCTCGGCATCCGTTACCGGCACGCCGCCGATGCGCTCCTCGGCGAGCAGCAGGGCGATCTCGGAGAGCGGAGTCTCCGGGGAGATGGACTTCACCGGTGCGGTCATCAGGTTGCGGGCGTGTCCTTTCATGCTTTCCAGGGTGGGCACGCGTTGGGGGAGCGTCAATCTCCCGCGCGGCGCGCTTGACGCGAGAGCGCGGCTCCGGACAATCCGCCCCATGCCCACCTTCCGCCTCAAGAGAGACCAGACCGCGCTCCTCGTCATCGACATCCAGGAGCGCCTGTGCGCCGCCATGGAGCGCGATGCGCTCGACCGGATGATCAACCGCACCAACGCGGTCATCGAGGGCGCGAAGGCGCTCGAGCTGCCCATCATCGTCACCGAGCAGTACCCCAAGGGACTGGGGCCCACGCACTCGCTGGTGAAGATGCGGCTGGGCAGCTACTCCGCCGTGGAGAAGGTGGAGTTCAGCGCCTGTGTGCCGGACGTGGCCGCGAGGCTCGGCGAGCGCAAGCAGGTGCTCCTCGTGGGCATGGAGACGCACGTCTGTGTCTTCCAGACGGTGCGCGACCTGACCGAGAAGGGCTTCACGCCGCTCCTCTGCGCGGACGCGGTGATGTCGCGCTACGCGGAGGATCGGCGCGTGGGCCTGGAGATGTGCCGCGATGCGGGCGCCCACATCGTCACGGTGGAGGCCGCGCTGTTCGACCTGCTCGGGTGCGCGGGCACACCCGAGTTCAAGAAGGTCTCCGCCGCGGTCCGTTAGCGGTTGAGGCGGGCAGGCGGCCTCGGAGGCGCCGTGGGCGAGGACGGGGTCGTGTCCTGGGACCTGACGGGAATCGCATTCGGGGCCGTTGCCGGGGGCGAGGCGCTCAGTTCGCCCACGTAGAGCAGTCCGTGGTAGCCCTCGAGGGAGACGCCTCCCTCGAACAGCTCGATGTGCGGGCTCAGCCCCTTGACCTTGGCGACCAGCTGGCTCGGGGTGGAGCCGTAGACGCGGCAGTCGAGGTTGCTCTCGGCGTTCAGGTCACAGGCCCACCGCGTGCCCTGGGCGAAGCTCATGTCCAGGGCCTTGAGCGTGGGATCGGCCTTCAGCATGTGCCAGCCCATGGGCTCGTAGCCGGAGTCCCACTGCGAGCCACGGCTGACGTTCACGTGGGCGTTGCCGGAGACCACGATGAAGACCTCCTCGGGTCTCGCCGCTCGGCGCTTCATCCAGACGTCGGCGAAGGCGGCATCGCGCTCGTTGCCCTTGAGAAGGTCCGTGTCGTAGGCCACCAGGTGGATGATCAGCCCCGAGGCTCGGAGCGCCCGCACCCGGTCGATGAGGTCCATCACCGCGCGGCTGCTGCGGCCGTCCTGGTAGGGCCTGCGCCAGAAGTCACCATCGAGCAGCTCGTCCTGATCGGCGGGGCCGCCAGCGCTCGTGAGGTAGCGGTCGAGCCGCTCCTGTTCCAGGCGGGGGATGGAGAGGCCGAGCGTGACGATGTGTCCCGACTCGGCGGCCTGACACACCATGTCGCCCACAATGGCCGGGAGCTGCTCGGAGCCGAGCTGCTCTCCAATGAGCAGCGTCTGGCCGGGACGGAGCAGCTTGCGCAGGCCGCGCACCTCGGTCCCGCAGCGTGCGCTCGCCACGGGGGCATTGCCCTCGGGCTGCTGCTTCCAGCGCTGGAGGTAGAAGTCCTCGCCCCGGCGCGCGGGCTTCTTGTCCTCGGACTTGATGTTGCCGGCCACCAGCTCGATGGAGGCCCCGGACTCCAGGCGCAGGGTGAGCTCATTCTCGAGGTCCGTGGCCCGGATGCCGTTCATCACCCCTCGTGTCTCGGCGACGCGCTCCGTCTGGAAGCTCAGGCCCTTGTTGCGGATGGGATCGGCGTTCTGCTCCTGGGCCTCCAGCTTCATCTTGTCGTTCAGGGTGGCGATCTCGACGTCGTTGCCGACCATGGCGCGCGACAGCCGGAAGATGCGGACCACGGACTGCTTGGGCGCAACCTGGAGCCCGACCATCAAGTAGCGTGTGAGCTTGCCGTTTCGGCTCACTCCCGTCGATGGCGTGTCCCACGACGACAGCAGGCGCGTCTCATTCTTCTCGCTCTCCATGGGCTCGAAGGTGAAGCCGCGCTCCTGCAGGAGCTGCTGCGCCGCGGCCATCGAGTGCTCGAGTGGGAAGAGATAGACGTGCTCGTACCGGGGCGTGCTCCCGTCGGCGTCACTGGATGCCGAGGCGTCCTCCGAAGTGGGGCGTGTTCCTCGAGCACAGCCCACCATTCCCAGGACGAGGCACGACATCAACACACGGGGAACACGACACGACAGCCACGAGCGTGAAGCAACCATCAGGACTCCGGTGGTGGGGACACCGGAGTGTACTGCGCGAGGTGCAACCCGAGCGCCGAATCAGCGCGCCGCGCCGCGTGAGACGAGCTGCTTCACGCCACGCGCGGCGAGCGCCAGCAGGACCAACGCCCCCGAGAGGACCGTCTGCGAGGCACCCACGGGAAAGTTGTAGAAATAGGCGAAGAGGTAGCCACCCAGTCCAGCCACGGCACCCAGGAAGGTGGCCAGCAGGAAAGTCCAGGGCAGCCGCAGGTCGAGCATCAGCGCGCCGATCGCGGACAGAGTGGAGAAGGCGAACACCGGCAGTGCGCCGAGGGCCCGCGCCGACACGCCCACCATCAACCCGATGGAGATCATCAGCACCGCGTCGAGCACCTGCACCGGCAGTCCCTGCACCAGGGCCCCGGTGCGGTCGAAGCTGGCGAAGGTGAGGCCGCGGAACCACCACAAGTGGATGAGGAGGATGACGGCCCCCGCCGCGGCCACGGTGATGAGCTGGGAGCGCTCCACCAGCACCGCGGTGCCGAAGAGGATGGCCTCGACGTCGTGGGCCTCCTGGGAGATGCGGTCACCCACCAGCACGGCCGCGCCGCCGGTGAGCGCATAGGCCAGTCCGAGCATGCTCTCTCGGGTGAGCCGCAGCCGGGACGGGTCCATCATCAACAGCAGCGTGGCCAGGAGCGCCATGCCCACCGCGCCCACGGTGGGCGCCACGTGCAGGCCCAGGTGGATCTCCGCGAAGAAGGCCAGCGCGACGCCGAGGCCGGCCGATTGCGTCACCGCGGCGCTGACGAACACCATGCGCCGCAGCACCACGTACACGCTGAGGAATCCCAGCACGCCTCCGGCGATGAGGGCGCAGAGGATGGGGTCCCGGAACAGCTCGAAGGCGTCCCAGAATTGTGCCCAGGAGGAGGTGGTCTCAACCAGCTGCGGGTCCACGGGGATGTCCTGACGGGGAATGGCTGGGGCAGTAGTCGTCACCGTACTGGTGACGGAAGGCCGGATGGCAGAAAACCGTGTTCGCGTCCCCCATGACCACGGCCGGGGTTTCCTTGTCCACGAAGAGGAGCTGGTCGGCGAACTCGGCGGCCACGCGCAGGTCGTGGCTCACCACCACCACCGCGAGGCTCTTCGCGCGTGCCAGCTCGGCCAGGCGTTTCATGGTCTCGCGCTCGGCCACGGCGTCCATGGCGGCGGTGGGCTCGTCCAGCAGCACCAGGTCCGCCTGGGTGGCCAGCACCCGCGCGAGCAGGGCTCGCTGTTTCTGGCCCTCGGACAGCTCGCGGTAGGGCCGGTGGGCGATGGGGACGGCGCCCGCGGACTCCAGCGCCGCCTCCACGGCATGGCGGTCCTCGCGTGAGAAGAAGGGCCGCAGGAAGTTCCACCCGGACAGCCGCCCCCAGCGCACCAGCTCTCGCGCGCGCACCGGGAGCAGCCCGTCGATGCCGGACGTCTGTGGCACGTACGCGCTCTTCACGTGCTCGCCGGTTCGGAACACGCGGCCGGACACCGGGGGCAGCAGGCCCAGCAGGGTCTTGAACCAGGTGCTCTTGCCCGAGCCGTTGCGGCCGATGACGGCCAGGAACGTGCCGCGGCGCACCTGGAGGTTGATGGGGGGCAGCAGCGGTTGGCCCTGGTAGCCGATGACCAGGTTCTCGCAGCACAGGAGCAGATCTTCCTGGTGCGGATGGTTGACGGGTGCGCCCTCGGGCGTCGGGGCGTGCTCACTACTTCCCACGGGTCACCTCCGAGGTGGGAGTGAAACGGGCCAGCCGCTCGAGCAGCACCTTGCGGGCCTCGGCGTTGGCCGCGTCGTTGAAGTCCACCACTCCGTCCGAGTCCTGCTTCAGCGTGCTCCAGTCGAGGGGATCGAAGAGGGCGGCCGTGAGCACCAGATCCAGGTCCAGCTTCGTCTGGGGCGGGTGCGAACGATCCGAGGGCAGGTTCACCGCGCCGTCGAGCACCGCCACCGGCGCATCGCTGTCCGCGGCCGCGAGGTCCAGCTTGAAGCGGTGCTCGCCCGGGAGGCGTGGCGTGGCGCGGCCGTCGCGCACGGTGCCCTCGATGTGCAGCGAGCCGACACTCCAGCGACCCTGGGACACCTGGGCCTCGGGCAGTGCGCAGTCGGGCTCGCAGGCCACCGGGCGCGTCTCCGGGGCGAGCAGGTTCAGGGGCTCGCCCACGGGGAAGGTCACCACCGCGCTGGAGCCGCCACCCCCGCCCAGCTCCGCGGCCACCTGCTCGTAGGGGATGAGCGCCCCGTCGTCGCGGTGGCAGTGGCCACCGTGGCACAGCGAGTAGCCCGCGGGTGGATTGGCCGGGTCGAAGGTCCCGCCCGTGCCGCCCGAACTGGAGAGCAGCTCGATGTCGGACAGCCGCATCGAGGCCGAGTCCACGTGCACCTGATAGTCCGAGCTCAGCCGCTGGTAGCCGTCATCCACGGCGCGGTCGGAGAGCGGCTCGTACGCGACACGCACGGTGGGCTCCACCACCGCGAAACCCTGGCCGGCGTCCCACGCACAACCGCCGAGCGTCAGTCCCAACATGAAGAGGAGGGAGTTGCGCATGCTCAGGTCCCCTTGCCCTTCAGGCCGTTCTCGAGGCGCGTCACGATGTCCTCGATGTGCTGGGGGTAGGTCTGCCCGGCGCGGAAGTCGGTGCCACCGGGGAGGATGACGAGCGGGGCGGGGATGAGTTTGGACAACTGGGTGCCGGTGGAGGACGGGTAGTAGTCCTCCTGGAGGAGCATCCGGGCCTTCTTCTGGCGCGCCAGCCCGAGCACCTGGGCCACGTGGGCGGGGTTGGGCGGGATGCCGGGCTTGGGCTCGAGGTAGGCGATGGTGTCGAAGCCCAGCCAATCGGACAGGTACGCGGTCGTCTTGTGGTAGGCGACGACGGGCGTGCCCTTCATCCCGGCCAGACGCTGCTGCCAGCCGGGCATGGCCTTCTGCAACTCGTCGGTGAACTTCGCCAGGTTGGCGCGGTAGGCGTCCGCGTTCTTCGCATCCAGGGAGATCATCCGGTCGGCGATGCCCTTGGCCACGGCCAGGCCCGCTCGCGGGTCATAGAGGAAGTGCGGGTTGCCGCCCGGGTGCACATCGCCGTGGCTGCGGTCCACCGGCGTGGTGGGGGCCTCCAGCTTGTTCACGAACTGGGACACGTCGAGGAACCCGGGGCTGCCGGAGAGGATGCGGTTGTTGCGGGCGCCGTTCTGGAGCGTGGGCAGCCAGCCGATCTCCAGCTCCATGCCGATGGCGAGCAGCAGGTCCGCGCGGTTGAGGTCGAGGGCCAGGTTGGGCTTGGCGTCCACGAAGTGGGGATCCTGCGTGGGCACGGACAGCGAGGTGACCTGGACATGCTCGCCGCCCACGGCCTTGGCGATCGCGGCGAGGTCCGGCACGGAGGCGACCACCTTCAGGTCGGCGTGGGCGGGGAGGGCGAGGAGGACACAGAGGGCGGCGCTCAGGGCCGCGAGGAATCGAAAGGGGCTCATGGAAGACTCCGGAGCGAAAGGGTTCAGAAGGAATGGGCACCGTGAGCGCCCATCACCACTTCGAGTGCGAGGAAGACCGAATAGTCCGGGTGGTCGCGCCAGCCGGCGAGGTCGGTTGCACCCTGCAGGCGCAGGCGGGAGAACTCGGTGGGCCAGAAGGTGACGTTGGCGGAGAGGCGCTGGCGGTTGGCGGTCCACTCGGGGTCGAGCGGATCATTCGCGACGGCGCCGTTGCGGTTGTGAGCGGGAGTGCCGAACTCGTAGCGGCCGGCGGCGGCCCAGCGCTGGGAGAAGCGCCAGAGGATCTGGCCGTACCCGTCGAAGTCGGACAGCACGTCCTGGGGCACCTGCCGGCGCCGGTAGAAGAGCTCGGCCTGGAGGGTCACCAGCGTGGTGCTGCCTCCCTTGACGGGCCGGTATTTGAGGTACACGTCCGTGCCGAACACGTCGGTGCGGTTGTGGTAGCCGGTGGGGTTGGGGCCGTTGGCGGCCGACAGGCCCCACAGCAGCGACAGGTCATCCGACAGGGGGAAGAACTGCTTCACCGCTCCGGTGAACTGGAAGTCGAAGGGTGAAGTGACTCCGCCTCCCGCGGAGCCGAGGAAGCTGCGCGCGGTGCCCTCGCCGGTGGCATCGGTGACCGAGCCCACCACCTCCAGATACCAGGGCAGGGGCGACAGCCAGGAGCCCTCCACGCCCAGCCCGCGGTTGCCCTCGCTGCCGAAGATGCGGCCGATGGCGAAGGGCTGGTCCACGAAGTCCCACGTGTGCGGGTGCGTGGGGTTGAGCCGGCCGAAGCGGGTGAGGAACTGGCCGGCGCGCACCTGGAGGTTGGCGGGCAGGGCGGTGGTGGTGGCGTAGGCCTCCTCCACCTCGACGCCGAACTGGCTGAAGACGATGTTGCTGTTGAAGCGGAAGTACGGGTCCACCGCCGTGTTGACCGACATCTCCAACTGCTGGAAGTTGAAGCCGTTGTTGGTGGGGTCATGGCCGCCCGTCTGCAGGGGCTCCTTCGAGGAGAAGGCGGCCGCCGCCACGTCGAGGATGAAGGACAGGTCCAGCCCCTTGATGTTGATGTTCGAGGGGCTGATCGTCACCCCGCTGGAACTGGACGTGGGCTCGGACGGCGTGCCGGCGGCGGCGCCTGATGCGGCGGCTGCGGCCGTGTCCTTGCCGAGCGCCTCCTCGATGGCTTTCAGGTCCTCGGCCGAGACGCCCGCGTCCTCCTCGGGAGGAGTGCCGGCGTCGGGAGGGGTGGAGGGGGAACCCGCATCTGGCGAGGACTGAGCCAACGCGGACAGGGAGAAGCAGAACGACAGACAGACAACGAGGCCGGCGAGCCGGCGCGATGTGGGGGACACAGAGGACTCCTCGAAACCAGACGTCCCGCGGAGGGCGGACGTCGACCCATGACTTCGCTTCGACGGCGCTAGACGCGCGCCGGAGGCGAGGCCTTGGGGGCGGTATCGAGGACGGACAGCGAGGAGAGGGGACGGGGCGGCGCGGTGGCCGGACGGCTCACCTCGAGGCAGGCCTGGACGACGGACGGGACCTCGGAGCGCGGCGCCCCGTCATCCCGCGTGCTGACCGAGACGAAGGCGCACTCCTCATGACGGAGCGTCCCGGTGGTGGTGGCCGGCAGCTTCTCGATGGCCTTCGCGTCCCGGAGCCGCATCGCGAGTGCCGTGGCCCCATTGGCCGAGGCCTCCTCGAACGCGCGGTGCGTCGGGCAGTAGCGGTGGACGTGCTCCTGCGCGTGGGCGATACCGAGCACCGGCTGGGCAACCCAGAGCACCACCAGCCACGTGGCGAGCAGTTGTCCGGCGATGTGGGCTCGGAATCTCATCAGTCGGGAAGACGGTAATTATCTGCTCTACTGGCCCCCTGGAGGGGTGTCAAGGGTGCGACGACGGGCCTCCCAACGTATTCACACTGGGACAAGGGGTCCACGGGGAGGCGTTGGATAACGGCCGATGAACGGACAAGCGGACAATCTCTTCATTCCCGTGGCGCGCCTGGCGGACCTGGACGAGCGGGGACGGGCGGTGGTGAGGGTAGGGGAGGAGTGGGTGGCGCTGGTCCGTGCGGAGGGACGGCTGTATGCGCTCCAGCAGGCCTGCCCGCACCGGGGTGGTCCTCTGTCGGAGGGGGACCAGGACGGGTGCCTCCTCTATTGCCCCCTCCACGCCTGGGCCTTCGACGTCCGCACGGGTGCCAGCCCGACGAATCCCGGCGAGCGGGTGCGCATCTTCACGGTACGTGTCATCGGGGACGAGATTCAGGTGGCGGCTTCGGGTAGGTTGCGCGCCCTCTAAGGTAGCTCGGCTCGAAGGACGCAAGGAGTTTCGTCTGTGGGAAACCCCCGAGTGGTGCGTGACCGCGTGAAGCCCGACCGGGAGGCCATGGCCGCGGCCATCCAGGACTTCCTGCGCGCGGCAGGTCTTCCGTTGAACAGCGACCCCAATCTCGCGGAGACGCCGGAGCGCGTGGCCGAGGCCTGGGCGGAGGAGTTCCTCGACGGCTATGGGTGCACGCCGGAGGAGGCGCTGGGGGAGACGTTCCCGGCACCGGCGAACTCGTCCGGGGAGCTGGTGGTGGTGACGGACCTGCGCTTCCAGTCCATGTGCCCGCACCACCTGCTGCCCTTCGAGGGCCGGGCGCACGTGGCCTACGTTCCAGCGAAGCGGGTGGTGGGCTTCGGCCGACTGAGCGCGCTGGTGGACTGTTTCGCGCACCGGCTCATCCTTCAGGAGGACCTGGCGCGCGAGGTGGCCTCGTCGCTGGCGCGGGTGCTGAAGAGCCCCGCCACCGCCTGCATCATCGAGGCGGAGCAGGCGTGCCTGCGCATCCGGGGAGACCGGCAGCGCGACGCCCGCACGCATGCGGAGGCCTACGAAGGAAGGCTGCGCAAGGACGGAGCGCTGCGCCGCGAGCTGTGGGCCCGGCTGGGAGCGACGAGACGATGAGCCTGCCGGCGGAGCGGACCTTTCCCCGAGTCGACCCCTCGCTCGTGGAGCGCGCGCACGCCGCGCTGGTGGATGTGCTCTCGCCCGGCCAGGTGCGTCGCGACGAGTCCACCCTCCAGAACTATTCCAAGGACGAGTCCGATTCGGGGGTCTACCCGCCGGACCTCGTGGTGTTCCCCGAGAGCACCGAGCAGGTCTCCGCCGTCTTCCGCACCTGCCAGTCGCTCGGTGTGCCCTTCACGCCCTGCGGGGCGCGCAGTGGCAAGAGCGGCGGCTCGCTCGCCTTGCGCGGGGGGGTGGCGGTGAGCCTGGAGCGGATGAACCGCCTCCTCTCCGTGTCCGGAGAGGACCTCGTCGCGGTGGCGCAGCCGGGCGTCATCACGGGCGAGTTGATGAAGGCCGTGGAGGAACAGGGCCTCTTCTATCCGCCGGACCCGAACTCGTGGGAGTTCTGCACCCTGGGCGGCAACGTGGCGGAGAACGCGGGCGGTCCGCGCGCACTCAAGTACGGCGTCACCCGCGACTACGTCATCGGCCTGGAGTGGGTGCTGCCGAGCGGGCAGGTGCTCCGCGTGGGTCGCCGCACCATCAAGGGCGTTGCGGGCTACGACCTCGTCGGCCTCTTCGTGGGCTCCGAGGGCACGCTCGGGGTGGCCACGGAGATCACCGTGCAGCTCATCCCCAAACCTCGGTATGTGAAGACGGCGCTCGTGGTCTTCGACTCGGTGCACACCGCCGCGCGCGCCATCACCGCCGTGCTGGCGGCGGGCATCCTCCCGCGCACGTTGGAGCTCATCGACGACGTGGCCCTCCAGGCCGTGGATGGTCGGGGGTTCAACTTCCCACCGGGCGCTGGCTCGGCCGTCATCGCCGAAGTGGATGGCAACGTGGAAGACGGCTTGTTCGCGGAGCTCACACAGCTCGGGGAAATCTGCGAACAGCACGGCGCCAAGGAAGTGCTGGTGGCGCAGGACGAGTCCCAGCGCGAGAAGCTCTGGGCGGCCCGCCGGGAAGTTTCCAGGGCGTTACGCACCCTTCGTCCTCACAAGATTTCAGAGGACATCGCGGTACCCCGGTCCCGTATTCCCGACATCATCCTCGCACTCAAGAAGATGGGTGCGGAGCTCGGCCTGCCCGTGGCGACGTACGGCCATGCGGGGGACGGCAACCTGCACGCCAACATCCTTTATGAGGGCCCCCATCAGCGCGCCCTGGTGGAGACCGCCATCCAGCGCATGCTCGAGCTCACCGTCTCCATGGGTGGCACCATCACGGGCGAGCATGGAGTGGGACACGCCAAGCGGGAATATCTGGCGCTCGAACAATCCGAGCCCGTCCTGGAGCTCCAGCGTCGCTTGAAGGGCTTCTTTGATCCTTCAGGACTCCTGAATCCCGAGAAAATCTTTCCAGCGCCCCGCTGTTCTTAGACCTACGCGGATACGCGTGCTCTTCGAGACGGAAGGTCGTTCCTCAATCCGGCTCCGGATTTGTCACCTACGGATGTGACACACCCCGGCCCGCTTGTTGACAGGGTAAGCAGGAGAAATACCCCGGAACGGAAATGAGAAACCCTTCGGTCCGTTGTGCGTCCTAGAGATGTGGACGCGGAACCGGGGGGCGAGCGCGTCCGACTAAAGGAACGGAGACGCGAATCATGGCGAACAGGACGATGAAGTATGGAGCCGAGGGCCTGTCGCACTACCTGCGTCATCTCGGGGATCATTCGCAGCTGACCCGAGAGCAGGAGTACGAGCTGGCCCGGCGCGCTCGCAAGGGTGATGAATCGGCGCGGCAGACGCTCGCCACGTCCAACCTGGCTTTCGTGGTGGCGGTGGCGAAGAAATTCTCCAACCGCGGAGCCCGGCTGGACGATCTCATCCAGGAAGGCAATGTGGGTCTGATGAAGGCGATCGAGCACTTCGATCCCAAGAAGAACGTGCGCTTCGCCACCTACGCGGTGTGGTGGATCCGCGCCTACATCACCCGCTACCTCAAGGACAACCGCAGCCAGGTGCGCGGCGGCGAGGCCGAGCGCGGCAGCATGACGGACTTCTCGCTCGACGCGAGCATCGACGAGGAAGGCGAGACGACCTTCCTGGATCGGCTGGAGGACGGAGGCCCGTCGCCGCAGGAGGTCTTCCTGGGCCGCGAGCAGGCCGAGGAGGTTCAGGAGGCGCTGGCCAAGGTGCGCAAGCGCATTGGCGACCTGGGCTGGGACATCCTCCAGGAGCGGCTCACGCAGGACAAGCCGCGCACGCTGGAGGAGCTGGGCCAGCGCTGGGGCGTGTCGCGCGAGCGCGTGCGGCAGGTGGAGCTCAAGACGAAGAACTTCCTCGAGCGCTACCTGGCGGCCTTCAACCAGGACGAGGAGCAGCAGGACCTGTCCTCGGCGGACGCCGCGTAACCGCGGGAACACGATTCATGTCCGCTACCAAACGGGGCGGTACCTGAGGTGCACGGCGCACCGCGGGTACCGCCTTCGTCGTCTGGGGGCCCGGTTGCTGGGCGCGGAAATCGCGTGCTAACACGCCGTGTATGCGCTCGATTTTACTTGCTGTTTTCCTGCTGATGACCCTGCCAGCGCTGGCCGCGACCCCCGAGGAGCTGGCCGCCTGGGATGCCCTCTATGCCCGGCGCGCGGACCCCGCCGCGGTGAAGCAGCTGGACGAGGCGCTGAAGAAGGCGGTCGAGGCCTCCCCCGAGGACTACGAGGTGCTGTGGCGCGCGGCGCAGCTCCGCAACTGGCAGGCGGATGGGGCCACGGACGCCCAGGTGAAGAAGTCCCTGGGTAAGCAGACGTGGGAGCTGGCGGATCGGGCGCGGAAGGTGGCGCCGGATCGCGTCGAGGGCCAGTACTTCGCGGCCCTGGGCATCGGCGCCTACTCGCAGGCGGTGGGCATCCTCACGGCGCTCGGCGAGGGTCTGGAGAGCAAGTACAACGAGCGCCTGGATGCCGCGCTGAAGCTCGACCCGATGTACGAGCGCGGCGGACCGCTGCTGGCCAAGGGGCGTTACTACTATGAACTACCTTGGCCCAAGAGGAGCCTGAAGAAGTCCGCCGAGCACTACCAGAAGGCCATCGCGAAGCATCCCGAGGCGCTGCGTGCCTGGCTGTATCTGGCCGAAACGCTGCTCGCCGATGGCGAGGAGAAGAAGGCGCACGAGGCCATCCTCAAGGTGACCCAGGGGAGCGTGGGGTATGACCCGGCCGAGGGCCAACGCGTCCAGGGTTGGTCGAAGAAGGTCCAGGCCGCCATCGAAGAGGAGCTCAAATGAGGGCGGAAACCCAGCTGGCCACTCCCTCCGCTTCCGCACGCAACCTGGTCGCGCTCCTGCTCGAACGGGCCCAGTCACCCACGAAGGTGGCGGCGAGCTGGAAGACGGGAGGCCGCTGGGAGGACGTCACCTGGGGCCGGATCCTCGAGGACGTCCAGGTGTTGTCCGCCGGGCTCATCGCCCAGGGCGTGAAGCCAGGGGAGCGCGTGGCTGTCTTCGCGGACACCAGCCTCCAGTATGTGGTGTGCGATCTGGCCATTTCCGCCGCGCAGGCCATCACCGTCCCCATCTACGCGTCCAACACGCCGGACGAGGTCCGCTACATCCTCAACCACTCCGGGGCCTCGCTCGTCTTCGTGGACCATGACGCGCAGACGCCCAAGCAACCCGGGCGTGCCACCCGCCTGCGCCAGAAGCTCGCCGCGTGTCCCGGCGTGCGCCAGGTGGTCCTCTTCGAGGGCCCGGCCATGGGCGACGCAGAGCTGACGCTCGCGGACCTGATGGCCCGGGGGCGCGAGGCCCACGCGGCCCGGCCGGAGTCCTTCGACGAGCGCGTGCGCGCCATGGGCCCGGAGGACGTCTGCAGCATCCTCTACACCTCTGGCACCACGGGCGATCCGAAGGGTGTGCTGCTCACCCATGGCAACTGGTCCTACGAGGCCCTCGGGGTGAAGAGCCGCTCGCTGATGCTGCCTGGCGATGCGGTGATGATGTTCCTGCCGCTGGCGCACTCCTTCGGGCAGGTGGTGAAGGCCGCCTGGCTGGCCATGGGCTTCCGGATGGTGTTCGCCGAGTCCACGGACAAGCTGATGGAGAACCTGATGGAGACACGCCCCTCCATCCTCCCGGCGGTGCCGCGCGTCTTCGAGAAGGTCTTCAGCAAGGTGGTGGCCGATGGCTCCGCCGAGCCGGGGGTGAAGGGCCGCCTGGTGCGCTGGGCCTTCGCGCTCTTCGATGAGTACGTGGAGGCGAGGAACCAGGGCCGCGCGCCTCCCCAGGTGGGCATGGCGCTGGCGCGCAAGCTGGTGTTCAGCAAGGTGCGCGCGAAGCTCGACACGAAGCTGGGCGGCAACATGCGCCTGTTCATCTCCGGCGGCGCGCCCCTGTCCAAGAAGATCGCCTGGTTCTTCGATCTGCTCGGCTACACGGTGGTGGAGGGCTACGGCCTCACCGAGACGTCGGCCGCCACCTTCGTCAACCCGCCGGAGAAGGTGAAGATCGGCACCGTGGGCCCGCCGCTGCCCGGCACCGAGGTGAAGATCGCCCAGGACGGGGAGATCCTCATTCGTGGTCCGGGGGTGATGAAGGGCTACTACCAGAGCCCCGAGGCCACCGCCGAGGTGCTTGAGGCCGATGGCTGGTTCCACAGCGGGGACATCGGCGAGGTGGACGCGGACAGCTACCTCCGCATCACCGACCGCAAGAAGGACATCATCGTCACCTCCGGCGGCAAGAACGTCGCGCCGCAGAACATCGAGAACTCGCTCAAGACGTTCCCGCTCATCAGCCAGGCGGTGGTCCACGGCGACCAGCGCAAGTACCTGGTGGCGCTCATCACCGTGGCCGAGGAGCCCGCGCGCAAGCTGCTCGCCGGCAAGGGCGTGGTGCCCGGCTCCTACGAGGAGCTGTGCCGCCGGCCGGAGCTCCAGGCCGCCGTGCAGGAGATCGTCGACAAGGTGAACGCGGAGCTTCCGTCCTACAGCACGCTCAAGCGCTTCGCGGTGATGAAGGCCGACTTCAGCCAGGAGTCGGGCGAGCTGACGCCGAGCCTCAAGGTGAAGCGCAAGCACGTCAGCCAGAAGTTCAAGGCGGTGCTCGACGGCCTCTACGAGCACGACGGCCAGGCGAATTGAGAAACGACAATGCCCGAGCTACCACTCCCGCTGAGGGAGGGCCGCTCGGGCGCGGTGCGGGGGAGCCTTCGAGACGTGGACTCAGCCCTGGTGGCTGGTGCTACGGGCGTTGACGTCCTTCTCCACGGTGCCGTTGCTGGCGAGCGCACCCGGCTGCTTCTTGTCGTCCGCGGGCGCGTCCTCGCCGCCAAAGCCCCGCTTGAAGTTGCGGATGGCGCTTCCCAGCGCGGAGCCGAGCTGCGGCAGGCGCGAGCCTCCGAAGAGGAGCAGCAGCACCCCCATGATCAGCAGAATCTCCGACATCTTCAGACCCATCGCGCACTCCTTGGAAAAGACTGGGGCAGGATAGCCCCGGAGCGCGCGGGTCGCCAGCACGACGAGAGGGGGCCTCAGAGCTGGATGCCCGCCGAGGAAGCGAGCGCGATGGGAATCGTAAGGTACAGGGTGGTTCCCCCCGCATCCGTTGTCATGCCAACCGAACCGCCCAGCGCCTCCACCTCCTGACGGGCGAGCATCAGGCGCAGCGGATCCTCCAGCTTCTTCTCCTGGAAGGCGCGCTCCTCGCGCGAGAAGGCCAGGGCGGCCTCCTCTTGTGTCAGGGGCACGCCGTCGCGCCGCACCTCGACCCGGAGGTGGTCACCCTCCGGCCGCACGCGCACACGCAACTGCTCCCCCGCCTGGGCGCGCAGCAGGTGGTGACGGATGAAGGCCTCCACGGCGTGCTGCACGCGGCCTCCATCCACGTCCACCTCGGGCAGGGGGCCATTGGGCAGCTCCAGGCTCAGCGCCACGCTCGCCGTGCCCGCGGCCTCCAGGTTGTGCTCCACCGCGTGGGCGAGCAGGGGCTCGAGCGCCAGCCGCTCCCGCTCGCACGCCAACATGCCCAGGTCGGCTCGGCTCGCGTCGAAGAAGTCCTGGGCAAAGGCGAGGGCCTTGTCCGTGTTCCGAAGAATGGTCTCCAACCCGCGTTTCGCCTTCGGCTCGAGCGGGATGCGGCCATTGAGCAGCAGGGCCGCGTAGGAGCGCACATTGGCGAGGGAGCCCCGCAAGTCATGAGAAGCCAGACCCAGATAGCGGACCCGGCGGCGGATGAGCTCCTCGTCTCCCACCACGGGCCTCGTCCACACCAGGCGCGCCCCGTCCTCCAGTGGACTCTCGTCCGCCTGCAGCAGCCGCCCCTCGCGCTCCCAGAGGTTCGAGCCCGGTCTCCGGCGGAAGCCCACCCCCTCCAGCAGCTGCGTCACCGAGTCCACGGTCTCGGGGAGCCGCTCCACCCCCAGGTGGGTGCGCAGCCGTCCATCCACCTCTCTCAAGTGGCCCCGCCGCGAGAGGAGGGCGAACCCGGGCATCTCTTCCCCGGACGCATCCCGCTGTTCCCCCTCGTGCCTCACGCCTGCCGCCTCCTCGTCCATGGGTTAGGAGAACGGTGGGCAGGCATTGTCGATTTTGCAACGAGCCTGCCTCGTTG
This sequence comes from Vitiosangium sp. GDMCC 1.1324, assembly GCF_003044305.1. Classification (GTDB taxonomy): domain Bacteria; phylum Myxococcota; class Myxococcia; order Myxococcales; family Myxococcaceae; genus Archangium. Next base: position 81,155 of record NZ_PZOX01000018.1, read on the forward strand.
CCCTACGAGCTGGTTGATTTCTTCCGCACCTTCCCGCCCCTTGAGAGAAAATCGAGTGCGCGTGCAACCTCAGGAGAAGAACCTGTCTTCCGCCAACCTTCAGCACCCGGGATCCAACGTCGTGCTCGTGGTCGACGACGATCCCGACATCCTCGAGGCCCTCTCCGAGATTCTCGAGGCCGAGGGCTTCGAGATCCGCCGCGCACGCAATGGCAAGGAAGCCTTGGACCGGCTCGAGCCGGATCCCCCCCAGCTCATCCTCCTGGACCTGATGATGCCCGTCATGGACGGGTGGGAGTTCGCCCAGCGGATGCGGCAGAAGCCCGCCGTGGCCAACATCCCCCTCATCGTCCTGAGCGCGGACCGCAATGTGGGCAGCAAGGCCACGGACATCGGCGCGGTGGGTCACCTGGCCAAGCCCTTCGAGCTCAATGATCTGCTGGACATGGTCCGGCGCTCGTTGGGTCAGGCCCAGGCCAGTGCGGGGCGCTGAGGTGCTTCTGATGGCTTGACCGGCCCGGGCGCCATCATTACGGTCGCAACCGGCGTTGATTCATCAATCAATCCCTCAAAGGAGAGAGTCATGGCGACCGCGCAGGAGATTCTCGAGCAGGACATCCCGACCGTGCTGCAGCAGAAGCCGGAGCTGGCCAAGGACATCAACTCGGTCATCCACTTCACCATCACCGGTGACAACGGTGGCACCTGGACGCTGGACTGTACGAAGTCGGCCAACTGGGTGACGAAGGGCGCCGAGGGCACCCCGAAGATGACCGTCACCGTCAGCAACGACGACTTCGTGAAGATCCGCGCCAAGCAGCTCAACGCCCAGATGGCCGCCATGCAGGGCAAGCTCAAGTTCAAGCCGATGGACATGGGCCTCGCCATGAAGTTGGCGAAGTTGCTCGGCTAGAATCGCTGGAGCCGCGCCCTCGGGCGCGTGGCTCCTCGAGCGGCGTGTGCCCCTCTCCGGGGCCGCGCCGCTTCTTTTTTGTCCACCCCCCGCCCCCACCCCCATGAACACGCTCCCCCTGACTGGACTCAAGGTCCTGGATCTCTCCCGCCTGCTGCCGGGCCCCTACGCCACGCTGGTGCTCGCAGACCTGGGCGCCACGGTGGACAAGGTCGAGGACCCCGGAGGTGGCGACTACATCCGTCAGATGCCGCCCCTGCGCGAGGACGAGAGCGCGCTCTTCTACGGGCTCAACCGCAACAAGCGCTCGCTGGTGCTCAACCTCAAGTCTCCCGAGGGACGCGACGCCCTCAAGCGGCTGGTGCGCGGCTACGACGTGCTGGTGGAGAGCTTCCGCCCCGGCGTCATGGACAAGCTGGGCGTGGGCTGGAGCGTGCTGCACGAGCAGAACCCGCGGCTCATCTACTGCGCCATCTCCGGCTATGGGCAGACGGGGCCGGACCGGCTGAAGGCGGGACATGACATCAACTACGCGGCTCGCGCGGGCGTGCTCGGCTACGGCGGGCGGGCGGATGGAGCGCCGGCCTTCCCCGGCGTGCAACTGGGTGACATTGGCGGCGGCAGCCTCTTCGCGCTGGTGGGCGTGCTCGCGGCGCTCCACGAGCGCGAGCGCACCGGACAGGGCCGCTTCGTGGATGTGTCCATGACGGATGGCGCCCTGGCCTTCCTTCACATGCACCTGGCGGCGCGTCTGGCCATGGGCGAGCTCGGCCAGCCCCTGCGGCGCGGCCGTGAAGCCCTCAACGGCGGCTATGCCTGCTACGGATTGTACCGCACCCGCGACGAGCGCTACCTGGCCGTGGGCGCGCTGGAGCCCAAGTTCTTCGCCGGCGTGTGCGAGGTCCTCGGCCGGCCGGAGCTGCTCGCGGATGCGTATGACACGGGGGATGCGGGCGAGCGTGTGAAGGCTGAGTTGTCTCGCCTCTTCGCCGAGCACCCGCTCGCCTATTGGATGGAGCGCTTCGCGGGTACGGATGTGTGTGTCGATCCAGTACTCGAAGGTGATGAGGTGCTCGCGGATGCCCAGCTTCGCGCTCGCGGCCTCTTCGTGGAGTCCGAGGACACCCTACGTGGGAGGAAGGTGACCCACCTCCTCACGCCGCTGCGGATGGGCGAGACACCCCTGAACTCCCCGCCCACTCTGGGACAGCACTCACGTAAAATTCTTTCAGAGGCAGGCTTCAGCCCTGAAGAAATTGAAAGACTGGTCAACTGAGTTCTGCCAGGAATTGGCGGGCAGGCGGGGATGAGAGATCTGGGGCGTCAGGAATCCCGGATCTCCCGTAAAAGATGGGGGTCTGTCTTTACCCGCTCCCCACGCAAATAGAGACATGCGATTTTGGGAGCTGCCGAGCCGGGGCGTGGCATTTCTCTGCCAGTGACGTCCGGACGCAACCCGGGGGGAATGGCATCCGTGAGAGGAAGCAACGTGCCGGGCACGCCAAAACACGTGAACCCCGTGAGGGACGTAATTCATTGACAGTCGGGCGGTTGACACTCGCCGACGGCGCAGTGGACCTTTGACGGACACAGGGAAGGCATCACATGACGGAAAGCGAGAGCCAGCTGGGGCCTGGCGCCGGTTCAGCCACCAAGGCGGAGCAGGAGCTGGGGAGCGTCGAGGCCGGAGCCACACAGGGGGGCCGGGAGACGGAACCCATCGCCGTGGTGGGGCTGGCGTGTCGCTTTCCGGGAGCGCCCGACGCGGAAGCCTTCTGGCGGTTGTTGTGCGAGCGGAAGGATCTGCTCCAGGAGGTGCCGGAGGATCGCTGGGACAACGGCACCTGGTACGACGCGGATCCCCAGGCCCCGGGGAAGATGAACACCCGCCACGGATATTTCCTGGAAGGGGTGAGCGGGTTTGATCCGCTCTTCTTCGGCATCTCGCCGCGCGAGGCCGCGGAGATGGATCCGCAGCAGCGGTTGATGCTGGAGGTGATGTGGGAGGCGTTGGAGGACGCGGGCGTGCCGGCGTCGGGCCTGAAGGGCTCGCGCACGGGCGTGTTCATGGGCGCCATCTGGCATGACTACGCGGACCGGCACCTGAGCGAGCGCGCGGCGGTGACGCTGCACAGCGCCACGGGACAATCCCTCAACATCGTGGCCAACCGCTTGTCCTACGTGTTGGGACTGAAGGGGCCGAGCCTCACGGTGGACACGGCGTGCTCCTCGTCGCTGGTGGCGGTGCACCTGGCCTGCCAGAGCCTGCGCTCGGGGGAGTCCCGGCTGGCGCTGGTGGGGGGCGTCAACCTGATGTTCTCGCCCGAGGCCAACGTGCTGCTGTCGAAGTTCGGCGGGCTGTCGCCGGATGGCCGCAGCAAGGCGTTCGCGGCGGGAGCGGATGGGTTCGGCCGTGGCGAGGGCGCGGGACTGGTGGTGCTCCAGCCGCTGTCGGCCGCGCTCGCCTCGGGCGCGCGCATCTACTGCATCATTCGCGGCAGCGCGGTGAACAACAACGGCACCGGCAACGGGCTCACCGCGCCCAGCGTGCCCGGACAGGCGGCGCTGCTGCGCGAGGCGTACGCGCGGGCCGGCGTGCCCACCAACCGCGTGCACTACGTGGAGACGCACGGCACGGGCACCGCGCTGGGAGACCCCACCGAGGCGAGCGCGCTGGGCGCCGCGCTCGGCGAGGGACGGGCCATTGATCGGCCGCTGCTGATCGGCTCGGTGAAGGCCAACATCGGGCACCTGGAGGGCGCCGCGGGGATTGCCGGCCTCATCAAGGTGGCGCTCTCCCTGTCGCGCCGGCTGGTGCCGCCGCACATGCTGCACGGCGAGGCCAGCCCCCGTATTCCGTTCGGCGAGCTGAGGCTGAACCTGCCCCAGCGGCTGACGCCGTGGCCGAGCGAGGACGAGCCCGCGACGGCGGGCGTGAGCGCGTTCGGCTGGGGCGGCACCAACGCCCACGTGGTGATGGAGGAGTCGCCGGTGGGGCGCGAGGAGCTGCTGCCTCTGGCGGCGGACACCGCGGAGGAGCTGCTCGCCCAGGCGGCGAAGGCCGAGGAACTGCTGCTGCACGAGGAGTCTCCGGCGTGCGTGCGCGACCTGTGCCGTACCTGGGCCCCGTACGCGGGGACGGGCGGCCACCGCGCGGCCTTCACCTTCCGTACTCGCGCGGAGCTGACCGGGCTGCTGAAGTCCTTCCGGCAGGGGCGGCGCCGTTCCGGTCTCTTCACGGGAGAGCCCGGTGAGCCGGCGCGCATGGCCTTCATGTGCTCGCCCCAGGGCTCGCAGTGGCCCGCCATGGGACGCGAGCTGCTGGCCACGGAGCCGGTGTTCCGCGCCCGGGTGGAGGCGCTGGACACCACCTTCATGCCGCTGGCCGGCTGGTCCCTGGTGGAGGCCATGCGGGAGCCGCACTCGCGGGTGCTGTCGGACGAGGACGCCGCTGAGCCGCTGACGCTCGCGGTGCAGGTGGGGCTCGCGGCGCTGTGGCGCTCCTGGGGCGTGGAGCCCGAGGTGGTGGTGGGCCACGGCGTGGGCGAGGTGGCCGCCGCGTGCATCGCCGGTGGGATGGACGCCGCGGACGCGGTCTGGAAGGTGTACCGCGCCAGCCGCCTGCGGCAGTGGGAGCCGCTGCGCGACGAGCTGGAGGCGGCCCAGGAGCGGTTGTGGGCGCGCGAGGGCGGCATGCGCTGGGTGTCCACCGTGGCGCGCGAGCTGGGGCCGGATGGGCGCACGGGGGATGCGCGCTGCCGCACCCTGCGCCAGCCGGTGCGCTTCGCCCAGGCCGCGGAGCGGATGGTGTCCGAGGGCGCCGACTGTTTCGTGGAGCTCAGCCCCCACCCGGTGCTGTGCCGTCCGGTGGAGCAGCTACTGCGCAAGGCCGGGAAGACGGGCGTGGTGGTGGGCTCGCTGCGGCGCGACGAGGCCCGCGGTGCCCTGCTGGAGTCGCTCGGAGCCCTGCACGCGCGGGGCGTCCAGGTGCGCTGGGAGTCGCTGCCTCAGCCGGAAATTCCGGTGGTCGAGCTGCCCTCCTCGAAGCGGCCCGTGCCCGCTCCGGGACGTGCGGAGCTGCTGCCCCTGTCCGCCCAGACGCCCGAGGCGCTCTCCGAGGCCGCGCGTTCGCTGCTCGCGCGTCTGGAGGCGCGTCCGCTGTCGCTGCACGACGTCAGCTACTCGGCCTCCGTGCACCGCAGCCACCTGAACTACCGCCTGGCGCTGCTGGCCCGCACTCCCGCCGAGGCCCGTGATGGTCTGACGGCCTTCCTGCGCGGAGAGGTCCGCTCGGGGCTGTCCGTCACCCGCCACGCCGATGGCCGGCACCAGCCCGTGGTGTTCGTCTTCCCGGGCCAGGGCTCCCAGTGGATTGGCATGGGGCGCCGGCTGATGGCCGAGGAGCCCGTGTTCCGCTCGGCGCTCGAGCAGTGTGACGCGGCGCTGCGCCGCTTCGTGGACTGGTCGCTGATGGAGCTGCTGACCTCGGACGAGCCGGGGTGGATGGAGCGCATCGATCAGGTGCAGCCCGCGCTCTTCTCCGTCCAGGTGGCGCTGGCGCGGTTGTGGCGCGCGTGGGGCGTGGTCCCCGACATGGTGGTGGGCCACAGCATGGGCGAGGTGGCGGCGGCGCACGTGGCCGGGGCGTTGGACCTGGTGGACGCGGCCCGCATCATCTGCCGCCGCAGTCTGCTGCTGCGCCGCGTGAGCGGTCAGGGTGGCATGGCGATGGTGGAGCTGACGCTGGACGAGGCTCGCGTCGCCATCCGCGGCCTGGAGGACTGGCTGTCCGTGGCGGCCAGCAACAGCCCCCGCTCCACCGTGCTCTCCGGTGAGCCGCACGCGCTCTCCCAGGTGCTGGAGAAGCTGGAGGCGCGCCAGGTCTTCTGCCGCCGGGTGAAGGTGGATGTGGCCTCGCACAGCCCGCAGATGGAGCCGCTGCGGGAGGATCTGCTCCGCGCGCTGGAGGGCCTCGCGCCCCGGCGCGGCGAGGTGCCGCTGTACTCGACCGTGACGGGCGAGGTGACGGACGGCGCGGACCTGGAGCCGTCCTACTGGGTCCGCAACCTGCGCGAGCCCGTGCTGCTGGCCCCCGTGGTGGAGCGGCTGGCCACCAACGGGCACTCGCTCTTCGTGGAGGTGAGCCCGCACCCGGTGCTGCTGCCCTCCATCGAGCAGACCATCTCCCACCTGCGCATGGAGGGCACGGTGCTGCCGTCCCTGCGCCGCGAGCAGCCCGAGCGCGAGGTGATGCTGGAGACGCTCGGCGGCCTCTATGCCGCCGGCCGTGAGGTGGAATGGAAGGCGCTGCACCCGGAGAGCGGTCGATTGGTGCGTCTGCCGGACTATCCCTGGCAGCGTCAGGTCTGCTGGTTCCAGCCAGGCGCGACAAGCCCCGAGCCCAAGGTAACTCGCGAGCAGCGCGGCCACTCGCTGCTGGGCTCCGTGCGCCGCTCCTCGCTGCGCCCCGGCGCCTTCTTCTGGGACGTGGAGGTGGGCGTGCAGAGCCTGCCCTGGTTGGCGGACCACCGGGTGCAGGGCACCATCCTCCTCCCCACCACGGCGTACCTGGACTGGGTGATGACGGCGGTGCAGTCCGCGCTCGGACCCGGGCCGTGGGCGCTCGAGGACATGCGCATCGACGAGGCGCTGGCGCTGCTCGGGGACAGCACGCGCATGGCCGAGTTGCTGGTGGACGTGGGTTCCACCGGCGCCATCTCCTTCAAGGTGTCCAGCTTCATCCCCACGCCGGGTGGCAGCAGCGCGGAGATGTGGACGGTGCACGCCAACGGGCGCGTGCGCGCCTCGGACTCCAACGGGCGCGGCTCGCTGCCCCTCTCCCTGGTGGACGAGGTTCAACGGCGGTGCACCGAGGTTCGCATCGGCGAGGCGCACTACCAGGACATGGAGCAGCGCGGACTCCAGTACGGCTCCACCTTCAGGGGGCTGAAGGAGGTGTGGCGCAGGGACGGCGAGGCCGTGGGCCATCTCGAAGTGCCCGAGTCGCTCGGGCCCTCGAGCGAGTTCCATCCCGCGGTGCTCGACGCGGCGCTGCAAGTGCTGCTGGAGGCGGTGCCGTCCGGTGACACCACCTTCGTTCCCGTCCGCGTGCGCCGCTTCGAGGTGCTGCGCCGGGGTACGCCCCGGTGGGCTCACGCGCGCCTGCCTCCCCAGGAGTCCTGGCGCAAGGGCACACCGATCGAGGGGAATGTCATCCTGCTCGACGCTCAGGGCATGCCCCTCGCGGAGGTGGAGGGCCTGGAGCTGTCCGCGCTGCCGACGCGCTATGGCCGCGCCCGCAACGAGCAGGATCGTTCTCTCTTCGAGCTCGCCTGGCGCCGGGTGGGGCTCCCCGCGGTGTTCGAGCCCGGCTCGCCCGAGGCACCCTGGCTCATCTTCCAGGATGCGTCCGGCGTGGGCAGCGCGCTCGTGGAGATGCTGGAGTCGTGGGGCGGCTCGTGCATCCGGCTGGAGGCGGGAACGGGCCTGCGGCGGCTGGGCGCCCGCCATTACGCGGTGACTCCCGGCTCGCGCGAGGAACTGCACACGGTGCTTCAGCAGTGCTTCCCGGAGGCGGCCTCGTGCGCGGGCGTGGCGTACCTGTGGGGGTTGGATCTCCCGGCGCCAGACGTGCCCGGCGATCGGGCGCTCGATGAAGCGGTGCGGGCCTGTGGCGGCGCGCTGCGCATCGTCCAGGAGGTGCTGCGGCTGGGGTGGAGGGATCCTCCGCGCCTGTGGCTGGTGACGCGCGGCGCCTATCCGGTGCTGGGCTCGCCCGTGACGGGAGCACTCCAGGCGTCGCTCTGGGGGCTCGGGCGCGCGGTGGGGCACGAGCACCCGGAGCTGCGTTGCACGTGCGTGGACCTCGATCCGTCGTCGCCCCTGGTGGACGTGGAGGCGCTGGGCCGCGAGCTGGCCGCGCGAGCCGATGACGAGCAGGTGGCGCTGCGGGCGGGGGCTCGCTTCGCGGCACGGCTCGTCCGGCGCTCGGGCGCGAAGGAGATGGTGATGGAGCCGCTCCTGCCCGCGGCGGGACGTGCCTTCCAGGTGGAGACGCCACCCGCGGGCTCCTTCGGCGGCGTGGTGGTGCGCATGGCCGAGCGGCGCCGGCCCGGCCCGGGCGAGGTGGAGATCGCCGTCGAGGCCTCGGCCCTCAACTTCATCGACGTGATGAAGACCATGGGCCTCTACGTGATGAAGAACACGGGCCGTGCCCCTGGCGTGCCGCTGGAGGGCCTGCCGCTCGGACTGGACTGCTCGGGCCGGGTGGTGGCCGTGGGCGAGGGGGTGACGGACCTCGCGGTGGGAGACGCGGTGGTGGCCTTCGCGCCGTCCGCCATGGCCTCGCACGTCGTCACGGATGCCCGCTTCGCCGTGCGCCGGCCCGAGCGCCTGAGCGCCGCGGAGGCCAGCTCCATCCCCAGCGTCTTCATGACGGCCTGGTACGCGCTGAGCCACCTGGCTCGGCTGCAAAAGGGGGAGCGCATCCTCATCCACTCCGCGGCGGGTGGGCTCGGGCTCGCGGCGGTGCAGATCGCTCAGTTCCTGGGCGCAGAGGTGCTCGCCACCGCGGGCACGCCGGAGAAGCGGGAGCTGCTGCGCTCGCTGGGCATCAAGCACGTGATGGACTCGCGCACGCTCGCCTTCGCGGACGAGGTGATGCGCGTCACGGGCGGCGAGGGTGTGGACGTGGTGCTCAACTCCCTCTCCGGTGATGCGATCACCCGGAGCATGGAAGTGCTGGCTCCGGACGGGCGCTTCCTGGAGGTGGGCAACCGCGACATCCACGACGGCCGGGCGCTGGATCTGTCCCAGTTCCGCCGCCGCCTCATCTACGCGGCCATCGACCTGGTGGGCCTGCGGGAGCAGCGGCCGGCGTTGTGCTCGCGGCTGCTGCGCGAGGTGGTGGAGCAGATGGCGTCGGGCGCGCTCAAGCCCGTGCGTCACCGCGCCTTCCCCGTGTCGCAGGTGTCCGAGGCCTTCCGCGAGATGGCGCAGGGACAGCACGTGGGCAAGCTGGTCGTCACCCTGGAGGATCCGGAGCTGCGCGTCGCGCCGCCGCGGCCGGGCTTCCGGGTGCGTGCGGACGCGACGTACCTCATCACGGGTGGACTCGGCGGCCTGGGTCTCGAGGCGGCCCGCTGGCTGGTGGGGCATGGCGCGCGCAACCTGCTGCTGCTGGGCCGGAGCGCCGTGCCCACGGCCATGTTGCCGGAGCTGGAGTCGCTCCGGGCCGAGGGGGCTCGCGTGGAGGTGATGCGGGCGGACGTGGCGGATGCGCGGCGCCTGTCCGAGGTGCTCGCGCTCACGCGTGGGGGGGACATGCCGCAGCTGCGGGGCGTGCTGCACTGCGCGGGCGTGCTCGATGACGGCATCCTGGAGCAGCAGGAGCCGGCGCGGTTCCGCTCGGTGATGGCGCCGAAGATCCAGGGCGCGTGGAACCTGCACATGCTCACCCGGGACGAGTCGCTGGACTTCTTCGTCCTCTACTCGTCCATGTCCGGACTGCTGGGGCTGCCGGGCCAGGGCAACTACGCGGCGGCGAACGCGGCCATGGATGCGCTGGCACACTACCGGCGTCAGCAGGGCCTGCCGGCGCTGAGCGTGAACTGGGGTCCCTTCTCCGAGGTGGGCCTGGCCGCCGCCCACTCCAACCGCGGCGAGCGGCTGGCGTACCGGGGCATGGCGAGCTTCACCCCGAAGCAGGGCAGCTCGTTGCTCGAGCGCCTGCTGGGAGAGGGCGCGGTGCACGTGGGTGCGGTGGCGCTCGATGTCCGCCAGTGGCTGGAGTTCTTCCCGAGCGCGGCCTCGCTGCGCATCTGGGATGAGCTGGCCGCCGAGCGCAGCGAGGGGCAGCGAGGGCGGTCCGACGTCCTGCTGGATCTGCGGCGGGCCTCGGCGGGCGAGCGGCTCGGCATGCTGGAGGGGTACCTGCGGGAGCGGCTCGCCCAGGTGCTGCGGATCGATCCGTCGCGCGTGGGCCGGCATGAGCCGTTCCGAGGCCTGGGGCTCGACTCGCTGATGAGCCTGGAGCTGCGCAACCGCATCGAGGCCACGCTGGACCTGAAGCTGTCGGTGACGCTGCTGTGGGCCCACTCCTCCCTGACGGCGTTGGCGACGTACCTGTTGGATCAGCTCGGGTTCGCGCCCAAGCAGCACGAGGCGGTGACCCCCGCTCCCGTGGAGCCACCGCACCTGGTGGTGGCCAAGTCCCCTGTCGCGGAGTCCGAGCCTCACCAGCTCGCGGATCTACCTGAAGGGAAGCTGCTCGAAATGGTGGATGACGCGCTGGCGGCTTGGGAGGACGCGAAGTGACCGATGAAGTGAAGGACGAGCTCAAGCAGCGCCTGGCACGCGCGGTGATGGCAATGCAGAAGATGCAGGCCCGTATCGACTCGCTCGAGCGGGCCCGCACTGAACCCATCGCCATCATCGGCATGGGGTGCCGCTTCCCGGGTGGCGCGGACACGCCGGAGGCGTACTGGGAGCTGCTGGCGGCTGGGAAGGATGCCGTCCGCCGAGAGCCGTCCTCTCGCCGTGTGGGGCCGGACACGGGCGCGCCGCGCTGGGCCGGCTACCTGGAGGACGTGAGCGGCTTCGACGCGGAGTTCTTCGGTATCTCCCCGCGCGAGGCCTCCAGTCTGGATCCGCGCCAGCGCCTGTTGCTGGAGGTGGCCTGGGAGGCGCTGGAGCACGCGGGGCAGGACCCGGAGCGTCTGGTGGACACTCCCACGGGCGTCTTCGTGGGGCTCACCGGCGACGACTACGCGAAGCTGCTGCCGTCCGATCCCGAGCGCATCGACGCCTACTTCGGCACCGGCAACGGCCACTGCTTCCCGCCCGGGCGCGTCTCGTACACGCTCGGGTTGCAGGGGCCGAGCCTGGCGGTGGACACGGCGTGCTCGTCCTCGCTGGTGGCGCTGCACCTGGCCAGCCAGAGCCTGCGCAATGGCGAGTGCAACGTGGCGCTCGCGGGTGGCGTGAACCTCGTGCTGGATCCGTCCGTCACGGAGACGCTCGTGCGCATGCAGGCGCTCTCCCCCAACGGACGCTGCAGTGCCTTCGACGCGCGGGCCAATGGCTTCGTGCGGGGTGAGGGCTGCGGCCTCGTGGTGCTCAAGCGGCTGTCGGATGCGCAGGCGCAGGGGGACCGGATCCTCGCGATCATCCGCGGCTCGGCCGTCAACCAGGATGGCCGCTCGCAGGGCCTCACCGCACCTAACATGCTCGCGCAGCAGGCCCTGCTGCGGCAGGCGCTGGCGAGCGCGAAGGTGGAGCCCTCGGCCCTCGGGTACGTGGAGGCGCATGGCACCGGCACGCCGCTCGGAGATCCGATCGAGGTCGAGGCGCTCGTCGAGGTGATGGGCAAGCCCCGGCCGGATGGCTCGCGGTGCGCGCTCGGGTCGGTGAAGACGAACATGGGCCACCTGGAGGCGGCGGCGGGCATCGCGGGCCTCCTGAAGGTGGTGCTGGCGCTCCAGCACGAGGCCATTCCCAAGCACCTGAACTTCAGCCGGCTCAACCCGCGCATCCGGCTGGAGGGCACTCCGTTCTTCATCCCCACCGAGCTCCAGCCGTGGAAGCGCTCGGCGGTGCCGCGCATCGCGGGAGTGAGCGCGTTCGGCATGAGCGGAACGAATGCGCACGTCATCCTGGAGGAGGCTCCGCTTCCGGCCGCGCCCGCGCGCACACCCGCTCCGCGCCCCGCGCACCTGCTGACGCTCTCGGCCCGGAGCGAGGAGGCCCTGGTGGCCATGGCGCGCCGCCAGGCCGAGCACCTCGCCGCCTACCCGGAGCTGGACGCGGCGGACGTGTGCTTCACCACCAACACCTCCCGCACGCGCATGCCGCACCGGCTGTCCGTGGCCGGGGGCTCCACGCAGGCCCTGGCCACGAGCCTGTCGGCGTTCGCCTCGGGAGCGAAGCCGGAGCAGGTGGTCCAGGGGAAGGCGGGACACACTCCACCCAAGGTGGCCTTCCTCTTCACCGGGCAGGGCTCGCAGTTCGCCGGCATGGGCCGGCGGCTGTACGAGACCTCTGATGTCTTCCGCGACGCGCTGGACCGGTGCGCTGCTCGGCTGAAGCCGGGGATGGATCTGCTGGCGGTGCTGTACCCGAAGGACGGAACGCCCTCGCCCATTGATCAGACGGCATACAGCCAGCCGGCGTTGTTCGCTCTGGAGTATGCGCTGGCGGAGTTGTGGCGCTCGTGGGGCGTGGTGCCGGACGCGGTGATGGGCCACAGCGTGGGCGAGTTCGCCGCCGCGTGCGTGGCCGGCATCCTCTCGATGGAGGACGCGCTGGACCTCATCGCCGAGCGCGGGCGGCTCATGCAGGCGCTGCCTCCGGGAGGCGTCATGGCCACGGTGTTCGCCAGTGAGGCTCAGGTGGCGCCACTGCTCTCGCCATTCCGGGACCGCGCATCCATCGCCGCGTACAACGCTCCGGGTCAGCTCTCCCTGTCCGGCGCGGCGGAGGCGGTGGAGCGCATCACCTCGGCGCTGGAGGCCCAGGGCATCGCGACGCGCAAGCTCAACGTCTCGCATGCCTTCCACTCGCCGCTGTTGGAGCCGATGCTCGACGCCCTGGAGGCGAAGGCGGTGCGGATGGCGCGGGCACCCGGGAAGGTGCCGCTCATCTCCAACGTGACGGGCCGGCCGGTGGGGCCGAATGAGCTGGGCGCTCCCGGCTACTGGCGCCGCCACGCGCGTGAGGCCGTGCGCTTCCAGGAGGGCATGGAGTCCCTGCGCGCGCTGGGCATCGACACCTTCGTGGAGGTGGGCCCGCACACCACGCTGCTGGGGCTCGGCAAGGCGTGCCTGGGTGAGGGGCAGGGGCCCGAATGGAGCTCCTCGCTGCGCAAGGGCAAGGACGACCTCGAGCAGATGCTGGGGGTCCTGGGCCGCCTCTTCGTCCGAGGCCACGCTCTGGACTGGCGCAAGGTGGACCCCGAGCCGGCACGCCGCAAGGTGGTGCTGCCGCGCTACCCGTGGCAGCGCCAGCGCTACTGGGCCATCCCAGAAGCGCCCTCGGCCGCGAAGACCGTTCCGTCCGCCCCGGCGGGGCTCTCTCCCAACGATGGTGCACGGGGCGAGCTGTACGGGCTGGAGTGGCAGCCCGCGGCGCGCACGGCGTCCTCCTCCGCACCGGCCAGCGGTACGTGGCTATTGCTGTGCGATCGCGGTGGTGTGGGCGAGCAGCTCGCCGCGCGCATCGAGGAGCGGGGAATGGCCTGCGTGAAGGTGTACGCGGGCACCGCGCCCCGGCCGGAGGCACTGGCGGTGTCGCCGGGAGACGCCGCGGCCCTCGAGCGGCTGTGGCGCGAGCGCTTCTCCGCGGGCACGCGCTGCGCGGGCGTGGTGTACCTGTGGGGCCTGGATGTGACCGGCGTGGAAGGCGCGGCCATCCGCGAGGCCTGCATCGGTGTGGCCTCGGTGCTGCGCGCCATGGAGGGCTCGGCGGACTCGGGCGGACGGCTGTGGATGGTCACCCGGAGTGCCCAGGCCGTGGGCTCGGACGTGATGAAGAACGTGCCCGCCCAGGCTCCGCTCTGGGGCCTGGGGCGCACCGTGGCGCTGGAGAGCCCGGGCCACTGGGGCGGGTTGATCGACCTGGGCTCCGAGGACGGTGCGGCGCCTCTCTGGGACGAGCTGTGCTCGGCACAGGGTGAGGACCAGGTGGCCCTGCGTGGCGCCCAGCGCTACGTGGCGCGTCTCGTGGAGCGCGAGGCTCCAGAGTTCCGGCCCGTACCGGTGGAGGCTCGGGCCACGTACCTCATTACGGGCGGACAGGGATCGCTCGGGCTCGAGGTGGCGCGCTGGTTGGTGCGCCGGGGCGCGAGGCATCTCGTGCTCACCGCGCGCCGGGCCTTCCCTGCGCGTTCGCAGTGGGACGCACTGGTTGCACAGGGCGGTGAGCAGGCCGAGCGGATCTCCGTGGTGCGAGAGCTCGAGGCGGCGGGCGCCCAGGTGTTGCTGGCCCAGGCGGACGTGGCCCAGCGCGACGCGATGGCGGCGCTGCTCGAGCAGGTGAGGGCCTCGATGCCCCCGCTGCGCGGCATCATCCACGCGGCGGTGGTGTCCTCGAGTGCGCGGGTGCGCGAGCTGGACGTGGAGACGCTCGGCCGCGTGTTGGCTCCGAAGGTGGACGGCGCCTGGATCCTCCACGAGCTGACGCGGGAAGACCTGCTGGACTTCTTCGTCCTCTTCTCGTCCATCTCGGCGGTGTGGGGCTCGGCGGGAGTGGGGCACTACGCCGCGGCCAATGCCTTCCTGGATGCGCTCGCGGCGCATCGGCATGCGCTGGGCCTGACAGCGTCGAGCATCGACTGGGGACTCTGGAGTGGCCGGGGCGCGGCCTCCGACGCGGAGCTGCGCTGGCTGGAGAGCGTGGGGGTGGATGCGCTCGACCGGGCGGCCGCGCTGGACTGGATGGAGCGGCTCGTGGGAGCGCGCGTACCTCAGTCCGTGGTGGCCAGTGTTCGCTGGGAACGCTTCCGGCCCATCTTCGAGGCTCGAAGCTCGAGGCCCCTGCTGGAGCAGCTCCGCACCGAGGCGGCATCGCAACCCCCACGGGCTCCGGCTCCGGGGGCTCCCGTTTCGCGCGAGGCGCTCCAGACCCTGGTGCATGAGACCGTGTCGGGCATCCTCGGCCTGCAATCCGGTCAAGCGCTCGAGGCCGAGCGTGGCTTCCACGAGATGGGGCTCGACTCCATCATGGCGGTGGAGGTGAAGGTCCGCCTGGAGAAGTCGCTGGGGCTGTCTCTGCCCGCGACCCTGGCGTTCAACTTCCCGAGCGTGAGAGCCCTCACGGCTCATCTCTCCTCGCTGCTCGAGGCGGAGGCTCCACGCTCCGCCTCGCCCGAGACCCGGAGCGACGTGCGGGCGGACGAGCCCATCGCCATCGTCGGCATGGCGTGCCGGCTGCCGGGCGGAGCGGACACGCCGGAAGCCTTCTGGAAGCTGCTGCGCGAGGGGACGGACGCCATCTCGGAGATTCCGGCGGATCGCTGGGACGTGAACGCCTGGTACGACGCGGACCCCGAGGCGCCGGGGAAGATGTACGCGCGCGCCGGAGGCTTCCTGCGGGAGGTGGACCGGTTCGAGCCGCAGTTCTTCGGCATCTCGCCGCGCGAGGCAGAGAGCATGGATCCGCAGCAGCGGCTGGTGCTGGAGGTGGCCTGGGAAGCGCTGGAGCGGGCCGGCCAGGACGTGACGGCGCTGCGCAACTCCCGCACGGGCGTCTTCGTGGGCATCACCACGGCGGACTACGCGCGGGTCATCCTCCAGGGACGACCGGAGGACGTGGATGCGTGGTTCGCCTCGGGCACTTCGCTGAACGTGGTGGCCGGACGTCTCTCGTACACGCTCGGACTGCAGGGCCCGAGCATGGCGGTGGACACGGCGTGCTCGTCGTCGCTGACGGCGTTGCACCTGGCCTGCCAGAGCCTGCGATCGGGCGAGTCCACGATGGCGCTGGCGGCGGGGGTGAACCTCATCCTGTCGCCCGAGCCGATGATGGCGGTCAGCAAGGCGCGGATGCTCTCGCCGGACGGGCGGTGCAAGACCTTCGATGCGTCGGCGAATGGCTTCGCGCGAGCCGAGGGCTGCGGCGTGCTGGTGCTCAAGCGGCTGTCGGAGGCCCAGGCGCACGGGGACGACATCCTCGCGGTCATTCGCGGCACGGCGGTGAACCAGGACGGGCCGAGCAGCGGGCTCACGGTGCCGAACGGACTGGCGCAGCAGGCCGTCATCCAGCAGGCGCTCGAGCGCGCGGGAGTTTCGCCCGCCGAGGTGAGCTACCTGGAGGCGCACGGCACGGGCACGTCGCTGGGAGACCCCATCGAGGCGGAGGCGATGTGGTCGGTGCTGAAGGAGGGGAGGAAGGGCGGGGAGTCGCTGTGGATGGGCTCGGTGAAGACGAACATCGGCCACCTGGAGTCCGCGGCGGGCGTGGCCGGGATCATGAAGGTGGTGCTGGCGATGCGGAACAAGCAGTTGCCGGCGCACCTGCACCTGAAGAAACCCAATCCGCACATCGACTGGAAGGGGATGGGCGTGAAGGTGCCGGTGGAGCTGACGGCGTGGGAGCCGACGCAGGCGCGGCGCATCGCGGGGGTGAGCTCCTTCGGATTCAGCGGGACGAACGCCCACGTGGTGCTGGAGGAGGCGCCGCCGACGCCCGTGCGGACGCGGGAAGCCGACAGACCGGAGCACGTGCTGGTGCTGTCGGCGCGGAGCGCGGAGGCCCTGCGCGCACAGGTGGAGCACTACGCGCGGGCCCTGGAGGAGGGGAGCGCGGAGCTGGGAGACGTGTGCTTCACGGCGGCGGTGGGACGCACCCACTTCGAGCACCGGCTGGCGGTGGTGGGCGGTAACACGCGGCAGGTGCGGGAGGCTCTGTCAGCGGTGGAGTCGGGCCGTGAGGTGGAGGGCGTGGTGTCGGGGCGGGCCGCGGGCCAGGCGCTGAAGGTGGCCTTCGTCTTTGGCGATGATGCCGAGCGCTCCGCGGACATGGGCCGGGAGCTGTACGAAACACAACCCGTCTTCCGAGAGGCAGTGGAGAAGTGCGGAGAAGCCCTGAAGGGAGTGCTGGAGAAGCCGTTGGTGCAGGTGCTGTACGGCACCGGGTCAGCGTTGTTGAAGGAAGAGGCCTACGGAAGGGCGGCGGTGTTCGCGGTGGAGTGGGCACTGGCGCGGATGTGGAGGGCGTGGGGAGTGGTGCCGCAAGCGGTGCAGGGGCAGGGCGTAGGCGAGTACGTCGCGGCGGTGGAGTCGGGAGTGCTCGGCCTGGAGGAGGGGCTGAGGCTGGCGGTAGGCAAGGTGCCGCTGGTGCGAGTGGAGACGGCCAGGGCCGACGGATCCGAGCGCATCACCCTCCATCCAGGAGAGGCGGAGTGGAAGCGGCTGCTGAGGACGCTGGGAGCGTTGTACGTGAAGGGAGTGGAGGTGGACTGGGCGGCCTTCGACGCGCCGTACTCGCGGCGCCGGGTCACTCTGCCCACCTATCCCTTCCAGCGGCAGCGCTACTGGTGGCGTGGCACGGCGTCTCATGGGGTCCTTGCGCCCCGGAATGAGCAGCGCATCACGCCGCACTTCGGCCGGCGGCTGCGCTCTCCGGCGCTCGATGCGCTCGTGTACGAGACGACCTATGGCCCGTCCCGGCCGGCGCACCTCAACGACCATCGCCTCTTCGGCATGCTCGTCGCGGCGGGGTCCTCGCACGTGTCGCTGGTGCTCTCGGTCATCGAGGACGCCTACGGTTCACCCGCGTGCACGCTGGAGGACCTGGCCTTCCCCCAGGCGCTGGTGCTCTCGGATGACGAGGAGCGCACGCTCCAGGTCATCCTCTCGCCCCAGGAGCAGGGCAGTGCATTCGAGGTGAAGTCGCTCGGCGATGCCGATGGCGCGGAGGCGTGGGTGCTGCACGCCAGCGGCGGAGTGCGCGTAGGTTCCACGGAGCAGCCGAAGCCGTGGGCCTCGCTCGAGGAGCTCCGGGCCCGCTGCCACGAGCGCCGCTCGGGCGACGAGCTCTACCGGGCCATGCGCGAGCAGGGCTACACGCTGGGCTCGGGTTACCAGTGGATCCACTCGGTCGCGCGTGCCGGGGATGAGCTCCTCGGGGAGATGCGGCTGCCTCCGCTGCCGGACAAGCTGGAGGACTACCCGCTCTACCCCGGCTTCGTGGACTCGTGCTTCCAGGTGCTCGCGAGCTGGACGCTGGATCTCCAGGCGAAGCAGGCCGACGCACTGCTCATTCCGTTCAGCGTCTCGCGGTTCACCGTCCACCGGAGGCCGCGAGGCACGGTGTGGTGCCATGGCCGCATCGAAGGAGGCGGGAGGGCCGAGGTGGGTGCGCCCATCGGGGGCGACCTGCACATCTACGACGAGCAGGGACTGGTGGCGGAGGTGCTCGGTTTCCGAGGGCGGATGGCGAGCCGCGAGGCCGTGCGCCTCAGCACGCACGCGCGGCGGGAGGAGGCTCGCTACGAGATCACCTGGCGGCCCGAGACCCAGGCACGGCCCGTCCCGACACCCGTGGCGGACAAGAAGCCCTGGGTGCTGCTCATGGACGCACAGGGAGTGGGCGAGCGGCTCGGGCGCATGCTGGAAGAGCACGGGGCTTCCGTGGTCAGCGTGCGTCCGGACGACCTCGATGCCCGCCGTCCGGAGGCCTTCACGCGCCTGTGGGGCGAGTCCATCGGGCCGGGCGGCTGCGCGGGAGTGGTCTACCTGTGGGGACTCGACCAGCGGGCCGAGGACGACGCATCCGCGGAGTCGGTGCAGCGGGCCGCGCTGGAGGCGAGCGGAGGTGCCCTGCACCTCGTGCAGGCACTGGCGAGCCGGAGCGACGCACCCCCCGTGTGGCTCGTCACCCGGGGCGCCCAGGCCGTGAAGGAGACCCGCCCGGCGCTCGCGCTGGCGCAGGCGCCGCTGTGGGGGCTCGGACGGGTGATCGACCTGGAGCACACCGGGCTGCGCACCACCCGCGTGGACCTGGACCCCGAGGACCTCGAGGGCAGCATCCGGCTCCTGTACGCGGAGCTGGGAAGCGGCGCGAGCGCTCCCGAGCGGGAGGTGGCCTTCCGCGGAGGCGTGCGCCTGCACCCGGTGCTGCGCAAGGACACGGGCTCGCGAGGCAGCTCCATCCCGCTCCATGCGGATGCGACCTATCTCATCACGGGAGGGCTCGGAGGGCTGGGCCTGGAGGTGGCGCGGTGGATGGTGGAGCAGGGCGCGCGTCACCTGGTGCTGGTGGGGCGCCGTGCGCCTTCGGCCTCGGCGTCCGAGTCGGTGCGGGCGCTCGAGAAGGCAGGAGCCCACGTCACCGTTGCCTCCGTGGACGTCTCGCGCGAGGCGGAAGTGGCCGGGCTCCTCCAGCGGCTCGACACGGGCTCGCCCCCGTTGCGCGGCCTCGTCCACGCGGCGGGTGTGCTGGATGACGGGGCGCTCCCGCAGCAGAACCTCGAGCGCTTCGAGCGGGTGATGGCTCCGAAGGTGGCGGGGGCGTGGAACCTGCATCGGCTCACCCTGGACCGGCCGCTGGACTTCTTCGTCCTCTTCTCGTCGGCCTCCGCGACGCTCGGCTCGGCGGGCCAGGGCAACTATGCCGCGGCGAATGCCTTCCTGGACGCGCTCGCGCACGAGCGGCGCGCTCGCGGACTGGCGGCACAGTCGCTCGACTGGGGACCGTGGGCGGAGACGGGCATGGTGGGCGCGCCGGATGGGCATGTGGCGCGTGCACTGGAGCGCCGGGGCATCCGGCCGCTTCCGACACGGCAGGCGCTCGCGCTGTTCGGCGAGGCGCTCGCGAGCGGCCGGCCGCAGCTGGCCCTCATGTCCGTGCAATGGCCGGTATACGTGGAGACGCTCGGGACCCTCGGGCGCTCGTCCTTCTTCGAGGCGCTCGCGAGCGCTGGCCCACGTGGGTCCACGGCTCCCTCGCAACCGCGCCACCTGCTCGCGGAGCAGCTCCGGGCGGCACTGCCCCACGAGCGTCCTCGCGTGCTGGCGCGGAGCCTCCAAGAGGAGGTCGCGCGCATCCTCCGGCTGGACGTCACGGGGCTCGACTGGCGTCAGGGTTTCGCCGAGCTCGGGATGGATTCGCTGATGGCCATCGAGCTGCGCAATGTGTTGCAGAAGGGGCTCGGCGTGTCCGTACCCGCGACGGTGGCGTTGGATCACCCGACCATCGACTTCCTGGTGCAACACCTGCTGGGCGAGGTGCTGAAGCTCGAAGCCGGGGAGGCACCGGCGGCGCCGTCCGTCCCGGAGCGAAAGCCCGAGGAAGCGCTGGAGAAGGACCTCGACACCCTGTCCGACGCCGAGCTGGCGCGGCTGGTGGCCGAGGATCTCGCCAAGGATTCGTGAGGGGGCCGAGATGTCCGAGGAGATCAACTATCGCCAGTTGCTCCAGCAGCAGTTGGTGAAGATCCGCAAGCTGGAGACGCGGCTGGAGCAGGCGGAGGCGGCGCGCCGGGAGCCGATAGCCATTGTTGGCATGGCGTGCCGTCTGCCTGGAGGCGTGGAGAGCCCGGAGGACTTCTGGGACTTGCAGGTGAAGGGGGTGGACGCCACCAGCGAGGTTCCTCCGGACCGGTGGGACGCCGAGTCCCTGTACGATCCGGATCCGCGGGCGCCGGGGAAGATCCTCACGCGGCGGGGAGCCTTCCTGAAGGACGTGGACCGGTTCGACGCGCGGTTCTTCGGCATCTCGCCCCGGGAGGCGGAGAGCATGGATCCGCAGCAGCGGCTGGTGCTGGAGGTGGGCTGGGAGGCATTGGAGCGGGCGGGGCATGCGGTGGTGCGTGCCAGGCGCGATCGGGTAGGCGTCTTCGTGGGGGTGATGAACAATGACTACGGGCAGCTCGCGCTGTACGCGGGAGGCCCGCAAGGCATTGATCCCTACTTCATCGGGGCGCGGGCGAACTGCGCCATCTCCGGGAGGCTGTCGTATCTGTTTGGCTTCCAGGGTCCGAGCATGGTGGTGGACACGGCGTGCTCGTCATCCCTGGTGGCGGTGCATCTGGCCAGCCAGAGTCTGCGCAATGGCGAGTGCTCGATGGCCCTGGCGGCGGGGGTGAACCTGCTCCTCTCGCCGGAGGCGAGCATCTATCTCTCCTGTAGCGGAGCGCTGTCGCCGGACGGACGGTGCAAGACCTTCGATGCCTCCGCGGATGGCTATAGCCGCGCCGAGGCGTGTGGAGCGCTGGTGCTCGAGCGGCTGTCGGATGCGCGGGCGCGGGGGGCGAACATCCTCGCGGTCATCCGAGGCTCGGCGGTGGGGCACGATGGCCCGAGCAGCTCGTTCACGGTGCCGAATGGGGTGGCGCAGCAAACCGTCATCCGCCAGGCCATGCAGGGAGCGGGCGTGTCACCCGCGGAGGTGAGCTACCTGGAGGCGCACGGGACGGGGACGGCGATCGGGGACCCCATCGAGGTGGAGGCGATGTGGTCGGTGTTGAAGGAGGGGAGGAAGGGTGGGGAGTCGCTGTGGATGGGCTCGGTGAAGACAAACATCGGCTACCCGGAGGCGGCCTCGGGAATCGTGGGGATGATGAAGGTGGTGCTGGCGATGCGGAACAAACAGTTGCCAGCGCATCTGCATTTGAAGAAGCCCAATCCCTACATTGATTGGAAGGGGATGGGCGTGAAGGTGCCGGTGGAGCTGACGGCATGGGAGCCGACACAGGGGCGGCGCATCGCGGGGGTGACCTCGTACGGGCGAACAGGAACCCTGGCACACGTGGTGTTGGAGGAGGCGCCAGCGCCAGTGGAGGTGAGGCGGGAGCTCGAGAGACCGGAGCACGTGCTGGTGCTGTCGGCGCGGAGCGCGGAGGCGTTGAGAGCCCACGCGGGCCGCTATGCCCGGTTCCTGGCGGCGAGCCATCTGGAGCTGGGAGATATGTGTTTCACGGCGGCGGCGGGACGCGCCCACTTCGAGCACCGGCTGGCGGTGGTGGGAGGCAATGCGCAACAGGTGCGCGAGAAGCTCCTGGCGATGGAGGCGGGACGGGAGGTGGAAGGAGGGGTTGCGGGGAGCGTGGGCGGCACCGTGCCAGCGGTGGCCTTCGTCTTTGGCGGGGAAGGGGAGCGGTTCTCGGACACGGGCCGGGAGCTGTACGAAACACAGCCGGCCTTCCGAGAGGCAGTGGAGAAGTGCGGAGAAGCCCTGAAGGGAGTGCTGGAGAAGCCGCTGGTGCAGGTGCTGTACGGCACGGAGTCCGCGCTGTTGAAGGAAGAGGCCTACGGAAGGGCGGCGGTGTTCGCGGTGGAGTGGGCGCTGGGGCGGATGTGGAGGGCGTGGGGAGTGGTGCCGCAAGCGGTGCAGGGGCAGGGCGTAGGCGAGTACGTCGCGGCGGTGGAGTCGGGAGTGCTCGGCCTGGAGGAGGGGCTGAGGCTGGCGGTAGGCAAGGTGCCGCTGGTGCGAGTGGAGACGGCCAGGGCCGACGGATCCGAGCGCATCACCCTCCATCCAGGAGAGGCGGAGTGGAAGCGGCTGCTGAGGACGCTGGGAGCGTTGTACGTGAAGGGAGTGGAGGTGGACTGGGCGGCCTTCGACGCGCCGTACTCGCGGCGCCGGGTCACCCTGCCCACCTATCCCTTCCAGCGTGAGCGCTATTGGCTCTCACGCGGACGTGAGCGGGACCCGGCCCACCGGTGACTCATGACGCTGCCTGCTGCTGGGCCGGGACGAAGGGAACCTCCAGTGTGAAGGTGGCCCCGAGTCCAGGTCCGTCGCTGTGGACATTCAACGAGCCACCCAGCTCCTGGGCGGCCAGGGCGCTGGAGTGCAGACCGAAGCCATGCCCGTCCTCCCGGGTGGTGAAGCCATACTGGAAGATGCGGGTGAGCATCTCCGGCGCGATGCCCATTCCCTTGTCATGGACTTCGATGCGAATCTGGTCGGTGCCGGAGCGCTCCAGCTTCAGGGTCAAACACCGCTCGGCCGGTGGAATGCCATCCATGGCGTATTTGGCATTGCTGATCAGGTTGACGAGGATCATCAACGTCTTGTGCTTGTCGGTGAGCACGGGAGGCAGCGGAGTCAGGTTCCGCTCGACCTGCACCTGGTGACGGATGAGCCCGGCCGAGTTGATGCGCAGGGCGTCCTCCACCAGGTCGGCGAGCTGGGTCTGCTCGCGCATCCGGGGCGTGCGGGCGTAGTTCTGCTGGACCTTGACGATGTCGCCGATGTGCTCGGTGTAGCGTCCCACGTCGTTGAGCAGTGAGACGATCTCCTGGCGCTCGTCCACCAGGTTCTGCCCCAGCGAGCTCAGGAAGGGCATCACGTTGCGTCCGCGCTCGTCCTGGGTGAGGAATGTGCTGATGTCGTTCTGGTGCTCCTGGAGCATGCCGACGACGCGGCTCACGTGCTCCAGGCGCATGCCCGCGATGCGCTCCTTGGCGAGCTGGGCGGAGGTATAGACGCTGTTGAGCACGTTGCCCACGTTGTGAAGAACATTGGTGGCGATCTCCGCCATGCCGGCGCGGCGGGCCGTTTGCACCAGTTGCATGTGGATGTCCTTCAGCTCACGGGTACGCTCCTCGACCCGTTGCTCCAGCCTCTCATTGGCCTGACGCAAGGACTCCTCGCGCCGTTGCACCTCATTGGCCATGTGCCGGAAGGAGCGGGCGAGCTGTCCCAGCTCGTCGTTGCGTGAGGTGTCCAGCTCGACGTGGAAGTCACCGGCGGCCACCCGGCTCGTGGCCTGCGTGAAGGCCTCCAACGGGCGGGCGATCTGGCGGCGCAGCACCCAGGCCATGATGGCCAGCTCCAGCAGCAGCGACACCACGCCGAGCAGCAGGATGTAGCGGGCGGCCTGGATGGCGGGCCGGGACACGACGTTCTCGGGGAGCACGGTGACGAAGTTCCAGCCGGGGCCCTTGAGCCGCGCCACGGCCAGGTACTCGTCATGCTCTGGGATCTTCATCAGGTTCTGCCCGGAGTCCCGGTGGCGCACCCGCTCGAAGATGTCCCGCAGGTGGGCCCACTGTTCCTCGGAGCCTGCCCGGGGGGACGCGCCCTCCGGCTGCTTCCGGTCGTCCTGGATGTTGTAGACGTCGGTGATGCCTGTCAGCTCGGGATGGGCGATGAGCTGCCCGTCGTCGCGGAAGATCACGTTGTAGGCGCCGGGCATGCTGTCATCACGGGCGCGGGCCACCATCTCCTCGAGCAGGATGTCGTGGCTGAGCGTCGCGACGTGGCGGCCGTCCATGTCCAGCGGGGTGGAGACCGAGGACATCGTGTTCTTGGCAACCGGATCGACGAAGACCGGGCTCCAGGCCGACTTCCGCTCCGGGTTGTTCTCGGGGCGGCTGCCGCGGAAGTAGTCCATGTCGATGAACGACTGCTCCGGCTTGACCTCCAGGGCCCAGTTGGGGCTCTCCGGCCAGTAGACGAGGATGGGCCCCTCGGGCAGCGTGATGTAGGTATCCGTGAAGCGGGCATGAAAGGCGGGCCCGTACTGGTTGAGCACGTCGTACGAGGCGAGGATCCTCCGGCGCAGATCGGCGTCGACCTTCACGCCTCGGGGCACGTAGACGCCCGTCATTCGTGTGCCATCGAAACCCTCGGCGCGGCTGCGCACGGTGCCATCGGGGAGCTGGACGAAGAGCTGCTCGAAGCGGGCGCTCACGTCCTCTGGCTTCAGGGCCCGGATCCGCTCCTCCAGGGCCTTCCTGAGGATGACGTGGTTGTCCCCGGCCAGCACGAAGATGGACTGCTCACGCTGGCTGCGCTCGGTGACGTATTGCTCCAGCTGCGTGAGCGCGGCGGTGCGCAGCGTGTGGAACATGTGGAGGTAGCTGAAGAGGGTGGCCAGCGCGATGACCACCGCGATGCGCAGGCCCGCCTTGACCAGCGTCGTACGGGCCAGGGGGGCGCGGGGGCTCGAAGTGTGAGGCATGGAGATGGCGTGCGGGGGCTCACGTCGGGACGGCTTCGCACCCGGTGAGAGCAAGTGCCAGCTTGCGCACTTCCTGGCCGTTGAAGGGTTTCCTCAATTCCTTCAGCAATTGGAGATCGCTGAACTCCCGGACCAGCTCCCCCCACGAGTAGTCGGAGTAGGCCGAGCAGAGGACCACGCGCAGCGAGGGAGCGACCTCTCGCAGGCGCCTGAGTGTCTCGGCGCCGTTCCAGCCCGGCGGCATCCGGTAGTCGAGGAATACCAGCTCATAGGGCTGGTGGGCCTCCACGGATGCGCGAATCTTGGCGACCCCCTCCTGTCCCTGAAAGGCCGAGTCCACCAAGAACTCTGGTTCGGTGGAGGTGGTGCTCCGAGCTGGCGCCGTGCCGAAGAGGGCCTCTTCCAGCAGATCGATCTCTCCCCTGCTGCGGCGCTGTTCCGGGCTGAGGATCCGGCGGAAGTCGGTGTGAATGGCCTCGGAGTCATCAATGACGAGGATCCGTCTCCTGCATACATCGCTGCTCATGCCACCTCCTGGACCGGAAGATAGGGGAATTCCAAAGTGAAGGTGGCTCCGCTGCCGGGTCCATTGCTGTGGACCGTCAGTGAGCCACCCATCTCCTGCGCTGCCAGGGCGCTGGAGTGCAGGCCGAAGCCATGCCCGTCCTCCCGGGTAGTGAAGCCATACTGGAAGATGCGGGTGAGCATCTCCGGCGCGATGCCCATTCCATTGTCATGCACATGGATGTGGACCTGGTTGGAGTCGGTGCGCTCGAGCTTCACGGACAGGCGCCGCTCGGCCGGGGGAATGTTATCCATGGCGTATTTGGCGTTGCTCACCAGGTTGACGAGGATCATCAGCAGCTTGTGCTTGTCGGCGAGCACGGGCGGCAGGGGCTCCAGGTGCCGCTCGATGCTCACCTGGTGGCGGACGAGGCCGGCCGAGTTGATGCGCAGGGCGTCCTCCACCAGGTCGGCGAGCTGGGTCTGCTCGCGCATCCGGGGCGTGCGGGCGTAGTTCTGCTGGACCTTGACGATGTCGCCGATGTGCTCGGTGTAGCGCCCCACGTCGTTGAGCAGCGAGACGACCTCCTGACGATCTTCCATCAGGTTCTGTCCCAGCGAGCTCAGGAAGGGCATCACGTTGCGTCCGCGCGCATCCTGGGTGAGGAAGGTGCTGATGTCGTTCTGGTGCTCCTGGAGCATGCTGACGACGCGGCTCACGTGCTCCAGGCGCATACCCGCGATGCGCTCCTTGGCGAGCTGGGCGGAGGTGTAGACGCTGTTGAGCACGTTGCCCACGTTGTGAAGAACATTGGTGGCGATCTCCGCCATGCCGGCGCGGCGGGCCGTTTGCACCAATTGCGTGTGGACTTCCTTCAGCTCGCGGGTGCGCTCCTCGACCCGTTGCTCGAGGCCTTCATTGGCCTGTCGTAGGGCCTCCTCACGGCGCTGCACCTCGTCGGCCATGTGCCGGAAGGAGCGGGCGAGCTGTCCCAGCTCGTCGTTGCGTGAGGTGTCCAGCTCGACGTGGAAGTCACCGGCGGCCACCCGGCTCGTGGCCTGGGTGAAGGCTGATAGCGGGTGGGTGATCTGGTGGCGCAGCACCCAGGCCATGATTCCCAGCTCGACCAGGAGCGAGACGATGCCGAGCAGCAGGACGTAGCGGGCGGCGAGGAAGGCGGGCGTCGTCACCCTGCTCTCGGGGAGCACGGTGATGAAATTCCAGCCGGGGCCCTTGAGCTGGGTCCGGGCGAGGTACTCGTGGTGCTTCGGGAGCTCCATCGCGCTCCTGCCGAGCGGTTGATTCTTCATCCGCTCGAAAATGTCGCGCAGGTGGGCCTGTTGCCCCTCCGCGTTGGACTCCTGCATGGAGCCGCCATCCGGCTGCCCGGGGTTGCCGTTGGCGGGACCCTTCTTCAGCTCCGGGTGGGCGATGAACTGCCCATCGTCGCGGACGATGACGTTGTACGCGCCCGGCAGGTGGTCGTTGATGGTGCGGCTCATCAACTCCTCGAGCGCGACGTCGTGATGGACCGTCCCGATGTGGCGCCCGTCCATGTCCAACGGAGTGGAGGCCGCCACCAACCAGCGCCTGGAGGTCTCCTCCTGATAGATGTTGGACCAGACGGTTCGCCGTTCCGGGTCATTCTCGGGCAGGCTGATGACGTAGTACTCGGAGGTGATGGCCGGGTAGGTGGGCTCGGCCTTCTGGGCCCAGTCAGGGCGCTCGGGCCAGAAGACGATGAGCGGCCCCTCCGCCAGCGTGACGTAGGTATCCGTGAAGCGGGCGTGGAAGGCGGGCCCGTACCACGAGGTCACGTCGTAGGCGGCGAGGATCCGGCGGCGCATCTCCATGTCGAGCTTCACGTCCGGAGGGACGAGGACCCCGGGCATCCGTGTGCCGTCGAAGCCCTCGAGCCGGTTGCGGGTCGTGCCGTCGGGAAGCCGGACGAACAGGCGATCGAAGCGCTCGCTGACGTCTTCCTTCCGCAGGGCCAGGATTCTCTCCTCCAGCGCCTTCGTGAGGACGGCGTGGTTGTCCTGGGCCAGCAGGAAGATGGCCTGCTCGCGTTGACCGCGCTCCGAGACGTGCTGCTCCAGCTGCGCGAGCGCCTCCTGGCGCAGCGTCTGGAACATGTGGAGGTAGCTGAAGAGGGTCGTCAGCGCGATGATGACCGCGATGCGCACACCCATGTGGATGAGCGTCGACCGGGCCAGGGGCGCTGGAGGTTTGGACGGAGGCGGCATCGAATGGCGGGTCAGGCTCTGACTGTGACCCTTTGACGCGGAATCGGTCACGGGAATTCCTCTCGGAACGGCGAGGGCACTCAGGCCCTCGGCTCGTCGCCGGGGATGCCTGCCGCCAAATCTACGCCAGCCCTCGAGATGCGCTGTGCTGTTCGGTGAGGGTGAGGGCGAGCTTGCGCACCTCCTGTCCGTTGAAGGGCTTTCTCAGCTCC
The DNA here is from genome assembly GCF_003044305.1 of Vitiosangium sp. GDMCC 1.1324. Classification (GTDB taxonomy): domain Bacteria; phylum Myxococcota; class Myxococcia; order Myxococcales; family Myxococcaceae; genus Archangium. The sequence continues at coordinate 108,438 of NZ_PZOX01000018.1, forward strand.
CTCAACGAGTGGCGCTCGCCGAACTCGTGGCTCAGCTCCGCCCACGAATAGTCGGAGTAGGCCGAGCAGAGCACCACACGCAGGGTGGGCGTCACTGCCCGCATGCGCCTGAGCGTCTCGGCGCCGTTCCAGCCCGGCGGCATCCGGTAGTCGAGGAATATCAGTTCATAGGGACGGCCAGCCGTCAGGGCCTCCTGGATCCGGACGAGCCCTTCCTGCCCCTGGTAGGCCGAGTCCACTTCGAACTCCGGCTCGGTGGCGCTGTTGCCTTGAGACGGCGCCGGGCCGAAGAGGGCCTCTTCCAGTTGATCCAGGTCGTTCTTGTTCTGGCGCTGCTGCGGGCTGAGGATCCGGCGGAAGTCCGTATGGATGGCCTCGGAGTCATCGATGACGAGGATTCGTCTCTTGTCCGCGGGGTTGCTCATGTTTCCTCCTGGATCGGGAAGTAGGGGAGCTCCAGTGTGAAGGAGGCTCCGAGTCCTGGCCCGTCGCTGTGGACACTCAACGCGCCACCCAGCTCTTGCGCCGCCAGGGCGCTGGAGTGCAGGCCGAAGCCATGCCCGTCCTCCCGGGTGGTGAAGCCATACTGGAAGATGCGGGTGAGCAGCTCCGGCGCGATGCCCATTCCGTTGTCACGGACCTCGATGCGAACGCGATCCGTGCCGGAGCGCTTCATCGTCACGGACAGGCGCCGCTCGGCCGGGGGAACGTCATCCATGGCGTACTTGGCGTTGCTGACCAGGTTGACGAGGATCATCAGCAGCTTGTGCTTGTCGGTGAGCACGGGAGGCAGGAGCTCCAAGCGCCGCTCGATGCTCACCTGATGACGGGTGAGGCCGGCCGAGTTGATGCGCAGGGCGTCCTCCACCAGGTCGGAGAGCTGGGTCTGCTCGTGCACCCGGGGAGTGCGGGCATAGCTCTGCTGGACCTTGACGATGTCGCCGATGTGCTCGGTGTAGCGCCCCACGTCGTTGAGCAGCGAGACGACTTCCTGACGGTCGTCCACCAGGTTCTGTCCCAGCGAGCTCAGGAAGGGCATCACGTTGCGGCCGCGCGCGTCCTGGGTGAGGAAGGTGCCGACGTCAGCGCGCTGCTCCTCGAGCATGTGGGCCACACGGCTGACGTGTTCCAGGCGCATCTCGCTCACGCGCTCCTTGGCGAGCTGAGCGGAAGTGTAGACGCTGTTGAGCACGTTGCCCACGTTGTGCAGCACGTTGGTGGCGATCTCCGCCATGCCGGCGCGGCGGGCCGTCTGCACCAGTTGCGTGTGGACTTCTCCCAGCTCGCGGGTGCGCTCCTCGACCCGTTGCTCGAGGCTCTCGTTGGCCTGACGCAGGGCCTCCTCGCGGCGCTGCACCTCGTCGGCCATGAACCGGAAGGAGCGGGCCAGTTGTCCCAGCTCGTCGTTGCGTGAGGTGTTCAGCTCGACGTGGAAGTCACCGGAGGCCACCCGGTCCGTGGCCTGGGTGAAGGCTGTCAGCGGGCGGGTGATCTGATGCCTCAGCACCCAGGCCATGATCCACAACTCGACCAGGAGCGAGACGACGCCGAGCAGCAGGACGTAGCGGGCGGCGAGGAAGGCGGGCGTCGTCACCATGCTCTCCGGGAGCACGGTGACGAAGCTCCAGCCGGGGCCGTGCAGCCGGTCCATGGCGAGGTACTCTTGGTGCTCCGGGAACTCCAGCACGGTCTCTTCTGGCGGGTGGTTCATCACGCGCTCGAAGAGGTCGCGCAGGTGGGCGCGCTGCTTCTCGGAGCCCAGCTGCACGGGCACCGTGCCGGGCCGCTTCGGGGTGCCCAGGATGTTATAGACGCCGGTGGCCTCTTTCGTCGCCAGCTCGGGGTGGGCGATGAGGTCTCCATTGTCGCGGAAGATCACGTTGTAGGCGCCGGGCAGGCGATCGCTGAGCGTCCGGGCCACCATCTCCTCGAGGAGCACGTCGTGGGCGAGCGTCGCGACATGCCGGCCCTCCAGGTCCAACGGCGTGGAGACCGTGGTCATGGGGATATGCGTGCCCGGATCGAGGTACGTCTCGCTCCAGGCCGTCTTCCTCTCCGGATTGTTCTGGGGGAGGCTGTCGGGGAAGAACTCGAGCTCGAGGAGCGAGAACCCCGGGTCCGCTTCCAGGCACCAGGTGGGGCGCTCCGGCCAGTAGAGGATGAGGGGCCCCTCCGGCAGCGTGATGAACGTGTCCTTGAAGCGCGTATGGAAGGCGGGCCCGTACTGCTCCAGCACGTCGTAGGAGGCGAGGATCCTCCGGCGCAGCTCCGCGTCGAGCGCCAGTCCCCTGGGGACGAAGAGGCCCGGCATCCTCGTGCCATCGAACCCCTCGGCGCGGTTGCGCACCGTGCCGTCGGGCAACTGGACGAACAGGCGGTCGAAGCGGGCGCTCACGTCCTCCTGCCGCAGGGTGTGGAGCCTGTCCTCCAGGGCCTTCTTGAGGACGCGGTGGTTGTCCTCGGCCAGCACGAAGATGGCTTCTTCCCGCTGGCTGCGCTCCGACACGTGCTGCTTCAGGCGCACGAGCGCCTCGTCCCGCAGGGTGTGCAGGATGTGGAGGTAGCTGAAGAAGGTGCTCAGCGCGATGATCACCGCGATCCGCACGCCCATGTGGAGGAGCGTCGAGCGGGCCAGGGGAGCGCGTGGGCGGGAGGTGGACAGCATAGGTGGAAAGTTTCATTCGCAACAATATGCGAAAGTGAGAAAATTCCAACCCCCCGCCGCATCAAAAATGGAGGTCAGGCCGGTTCCCGGGGGAGGCCTGACCTCCGGACGGCGTCACATCCGCCAGGTGAGCTTCAGCCCGCCGATGGCCAGGGCGCGCTCGGCGCCGAGCAGGGGCAGGCTGGCGCCCAGCTCCGCGCCGAAGTGCTCGCCCGCGCGGAAGCGCAGCCCGACGGCCGGCGCCACGTAGTCGAGCACGTCGCGGCGGCCGAAGTGCACGTTGGCATCGAGCACGGCGGCGAAGCCGCTGAAGAGCGCGTATTCGGCGCCCACGTTCACCAGGAAGCCGGCCCGGGGCAGCGAGGCCGAGGCACCCAGGCCCAGGGACGCGTCCACACCCGCGTACCCGTGCACTTCGAAGCGCTCGGAGGAGCGGTAGAGCGCGGCGGCGCCAATCTCACCGCCCACGGTGCGCGTCCTCGGGCTGGCGAAGGAGGTGGGCAGCTCCAGCCGCACGCTCGGGGACAGGACGAACGAGCCGCTCGTCAGCGCCACATAGGTGCCGCCGAGGGTGAGCTGCCCCAGGGACATGTTCGTCCCGGTGAGTGTTGCGTTCTGGACGTACTGGAAGCGCAGGGCCTCCAGGGTGGCGAAGACCTCCAGGTCCGGGCGTACGGCGACGCTGCCCGAGAGCAGACCGGCGGCGGTGACGGCGCCGTAGAAGTTCTGCGTCTCGATGATGGCGCCGCCCTGGACGCCCAGGCCCACCTCGGTGCGGGGGCAGGCGCGGCGGCCGGTGGAGACATCGGCGGACTGGAAGCCGAAGGTGACGGGGCCCTCGGCGAGCGCCGGGGCAATCCACTGCTCACAAACGCCCTCCGCGCGAGCGGCGGCGGGCAGGAGCAGCAGGGCGACGAGCGCGACGAGCAGTCGGGACATGTTCACGGTGCTGCCTCGAATCACGGAACCACGCCGGGGGCATCGAAGTGGCCGTTGCCGTTCCGGTCGAGGAGGAAGGGGTTGGTGAAGGCCATCGGGTAGCCGCCGGTGACCACCTGGGAGAAGTGGAACAGCGGATCCGCCTCGCTGGTGGGTGGGGCGGGGGTGCGCATGGGGCCGTAGTCGGAGTCCTTCTCGATGTCGTTGCGGTCCACCACACCGTCTCCGTTGTTGTCGCCGGTGTCGGGGATGCCATCCGGCCCATTCCCTGCCGGGCCGCCGAAGTCCGCGGCGGGAGGCAGGCGGGTGCCGGCCTCCACCACGAGCCACGCGTCGCCCGTGCGGTCGAGCAGATCGGCGAGCGCGAGGTCGCCCTCGTAGCGCATGAGCCCGGACCCGTCGGTGCTGAACGGATCCGCGGGGTGCGAGAGCGCCGAGCCCTCGAGCGTCTTCACGACGCGGCCATTGACGATGATGCGCACCTCGTCCACGGGCACCCAGGGGGCGGCGGAGACCTTGAGGTGCAGCTTCGCGTCGGCCTTCGGCACCAGCGGGGAGAGCCCGTAGCGCTGGGGGCCGCCGCTCGCGGTGTCGATGGTGGCCTCGATGACGGGGCCGTTGGTGCCGAAGGAGGAGCCAGCCTTCAGGGCGGCGTTGAAGCGGGCAGTGTTGAACTCGGGGCCGGCCTTGGTGTCCGCGTAGACGATGTTGCGCGGCACGCCCACGGTGTTGTCGGTGAGGCTGTGCGAGTCGCTGTTGGCGGTGCCCGTCGCGAACTGGCCCTGGCCGAGCGTGTAGAACCAGAAGGCGCGGTAGGCCAGCAGCAGGTCGTTCTGCGTGCCGTTCATCACCTCCTGGGTGTTCTGACCGTTGTTGGCGTAGCCGCCCTTGGGCGAGCGCACGTACATGCCAGCGTTGGTGCCGTCGTCCTTCGAGGGCAGGTTCTTGAGCGTGTTGAGGGCGAGCGCACGCGGGTAGCCCAGGTCGCGGCCGAACTCGGTGTCCGCCCACGGGTGGTTGAGCTGCACGATGAGCTGGTCGCGCAGGGCCGGCGGGGCGCTGGCCTTCACGCGGTCGAAGAGCTCACCGGGCTCGACGCGCTCATCGGACGGGGCGCCGTTGCGCGGCTTCGTCGGATCGTACTCGAGCGGCCAGAAGTTGTAGTGGCCCACCACGAGCGGGATGTCGTAGCCGGGCCGCTTCATCCAGAGGATGTGGCCGGTGGTCTCCAGGCCCACCACGGTGCTCATCTTGTCCTGCAGGTAGAGGCTGCGGACGATCTGATCGTAGTTGTAGATGACGTCGTGGTCGGTGGAGACGATGACGTCCAGGTCCGTGGCGGCGAAGGACAGCACGCGGTCCTCGTCGGGGATGGAGCTGTCGAAGCTGGCGCCGCCGTGCACGTGCAGATCCGCGCCCACGGTGCCGGAGGGCTGGAGCGGCAGCTTGCGCAGCTTGAAGGTGAACGTGGTGTCCGCGGCGTCGAGCGTCACCGTCTCACGGGCGAGCGTCCAGAAGGGGCCCTTGAAGGCGTAGAGGTGGAAGCGGCCCTTGGGGGCGTCCACGGTGGCGGTGCCGTTGACGACGAGGAATCGGTTGCACGCGGGCGAGGGGCCCGGAGGCGGACCCAGCCACGGCGCGCAGGTGCCGAAGCGGCCGTGCAGCGAGCCCTCGGTGTCCTTCTGGGTGACGGCGTCCACGGGGACGACGAAGACCTCGGCGGTGAGGCCCTGGCCGTTGTCCGCGTCCTCCACCTTCACCGTGAGGCGGCTGCTCGCGGGCACGGTGAGCGTGCCCACGTCCGTGTCCGCGTCCACGTTGTCGAGCTGCCGGTCGGCCACCTTGCGGCCGAAGGCGTGCAGCTCCACCACGTAGTTGCGGCCGGCGGGCACGCGGGCCTGGAAGCGGCCCTCCTGGTCCGGCGTCACCTGGGTCCACGGGATGCGGGTGCTCGGGTCGGCGGCGAGGTCTCCCTCGCTGATGATCACGCTCGTCTCCCGGCCCGCGCCGAGCGGCGCCCGGTGGTTCACCAGACCGGTGAGCGTCACGTACTTCTCTCCGTGGAGCTTCTGCCGCAGCTCCAGCGCGAGATCCGCAGCCGAGCCCACGTCCCCGCGATCGGACACGGCGAGGAAGCGCTCGAAGACGAGGTAGTCGCGCGGCTGCACCACGGTGCGCCCAAGGCCCGAGGAGGAGATCTGATCGCTCTGGAATCCCTCGAGCAGGTTCGTCTCTCCGCAGGCCACGTGGGCGTAGCTGGCGCCCGGATCCGAGGCGAGCGCCGCCGTCAGGTAGGGGAACTGCTTGAAGGCGCTGTCGATGCTGGTGAGGCTGAAGGACGGGTGCTCGTAGCCGGACCCCTTCGACGGCGTGAAGGGCAGTGCCTCGCGGCCGCTCCAGTAGAAGCCGTCCGAGAGCGCCCAGAGCTGCGGATCCACCGCGGTGTTGAGGATCTCCGTGCGCACGCGGATGCCGGGCTCGCACGGGCGCATCTCGTAGATGGTGTGGATGGGGAACTCGGGCTTGCCGTCGAGCGTGCCGTTGAGCTGCACCGCCACGCGCTTGGGGCGCTCGTCGATGATCTCCAGCGACGTGTAGCGCGCCGCGTCCCCGGGGAGGATGCCCACCACCTGGAGCACCTGGTTGAGGCCGTCGTTGTTCTTGTCGCGGGCGCTCAGGTCGAGCAGCGCGCCGCCACTGGGATCGAGCAGGTGCGTGTTGCCGATGCCGGCGATGACGGCCACCGCCCGATCGTTGCCCAGGAGGATGTCGCCCTGGGAGGCGATCGCGTTGATGCCACCGGGCACGGTGTCGGGTCCGGAGGCGGTGGAGTGGCTGCCGACGCGCTTGTCTGTGGCGGTGAGGGTGCGCACCTCGAGCTTCGAGCCCGAGGCGGCTTCACAGGCGTAGCTCAGCTTCTCGCAGGGGCTGGCGACCCGGCATCCTTCTTCGTTGCCGAGGCAGCTCTCCTTCTTGCAGCCGGCGAGCATGAGGCCGGCCAGGGCCACGCACGTGGCCAGGAGGCGGAGGGGGGAGGACATGGTTGACCCTTGTATCAACCTCCGAGGTACTTCCTCCAGTAGCTCCAGCCGTGCGCGGCGTGGCACGAGTCGCCGATGAGGTCCAGGTAGAGCTGGTACTGCGTGGCCTTGAGAGACTCCATGTCACGGTAGGCGCCCGCGGCTTCGAGCCGACGCACCGCGCCATCCAGCAGCGCGCGGGCCTGCTCCACCGACTGACGTTGCTCGGGAGTGGGTTTCCAACCCGTCTCCTCACGGTAGCGGCCGAGCGTCTCGAGGAAGTGGCCGTAGAACTTCACCATCTGTACGAGCACGGGCAGCCGGTACGCGGGAGGCGCCGAGGTGAGGGCGGCGTCGTACTGACGGGACTCGGAGCCCAGCCGGTAGAAGAGGACGTCCACCTGGGCGTCGAGCCGAGCGCCCCAGGCCTTGCGCACCGCGGCATGGCGCGCGTGGCTGGCGACGGCCTGGAAGAGGTGCAGCCCGCCACAGGGGTGCGCGTAGATGCCCTGCTTGCGCTTGGGCACCTGCGGCAGCCCGGCCTTCATCCCGGCCAGCAGCTCCGCCTGCTCGTGCTCGAGCAGGGCGAGTGCCTCGTCCATCACCGCGTCGAGGTGGATCGTCTCTCCGGCCCCGTTGGTGAAGGTGGCGCCGGGAGGCAGGGCCTGGGAGAGCGCATCGAGCGTCCAGGCGCCATGGGGCGAGAGCGCGGACTCGCGGCGGAAGTCACGCTTCAGATCCTCCACGAGCGCGCCGAGGGTGACCGGCCCCCCGCTCGCCTGGAAGGACTGCGAGGGCGCGTAGCCCGCGAGCAGCAGCGTCTTCACCAGGAGGTTGGGGTGGGGCTCCACCGGAGTGCCATCCGGGGCAAAGGTGTCGAAGCGGAGGTCCATGTCTGGGCCGGTGCCCTCGCGGCGCAGGAAGTCCGACAGGATGACGTTCGCGGCGGGGCGGCCATCGCGGGCCTTGAAGGCGCGCCCGTCGAGCGCGATGCCGTGAGCGAGGGCCCAGGGGTTCTTGGGGTCCGCGGCCCAGGTCCGGCACTGCACGCGGAGCACCTCCTCGGCCGAGGGACGGGCTGCCGGTGTTGCAGGTGTGGCGGTCAGCAGCGCGAACAGCGCGAGGGTGACAGAAGCCATGGGTCGTCCTTGTCCTCGATGAGTACCCTTGTACTATTGACTTCCCAATCAATCACCCGAGGAGCCCAGCGACCATGCTGAACCCATTCACTGAGGAGCATGAGGCCTTCCGCAAGACGGTGCGCGCATTCGTGGAGAAGGAGCTGACGCCCCATGCCCTGGAGTGGGACCGGGCAGGCATCTTTCCCCGGGAGCTCTTCCGCAAGTGTGGCGAGCTGGGCTTCTTCGGTATCAGCCACGATCCGAAGTACGGCGGCAGCGGGCTGGACTACTGGTACGTGACGGCCTTCACCGAGGAGCTGACGCGCAGCCGCAACGCCGGCGTGAACCTGGGGCTGCTGGTGCAAGCCCAAATGGCCACGCCCATCATCAATGAAATTGGCACGGATGAGCAGAAGCGCGAGTTCCTCGCGCCGGCGCTGGCGGGCGAGAAGATCGCCGCGCTGGGCGTGAGCGAGCCCGCGATCGGCTCGGACGTGGCGAGCCTCCAGACGACGGCGCGCGTGGACGGGGATGACTACGTCATCAACGGCTCGAAGATGTGGATTACCAACGGCACGCGGGCGGACTTCATCACGCTGGCGGTGCGCACGGGCGGGCCGGGGTATGGGGGCGTGTCGCTGGTGACATTTCCCACGGATGTGAAGGGCTTCTCGGTGTCGAAGAAGCTCGACAAGGTGGGCAACCTGTCCTCGGACACGGCGATCCTCTTCTTCGAGGATTGCCGCATTCCACGCCGCTACGTGCTGGGCGAGGAGAACGAGGGCTTCTACCACATCATGACGAACTTCCAGGGCGAGCGCCTGGTGGGAGCCCTGTCCGCGGTGGCGGGGATGGAGCGGATGATCGAGGACGCGCTCCAGTACGGCAAGGAGCGGCAAGCGTTCGGCAGACCGCTGCTGGGCTTCCAGGTGTGGCGCCACAAGCTGGTGGAGCACATGGCGGCCATCGAGGCGGCGAAGCGGCTGACGTACTACGCGGTGGATGTCTTCGACCGGAAGGAGAACGCGGTGCGGGAGATCTCCATGGCGAAGCTGTTCGCGGGAGACCTGGCGCAGAAGGTGGCCTACGACGTCCAGCAGTTCTTCGGAGGCATGGGCTACATCGAGGAGACGCACATCGCGCGGGCCTGGCGAGACATCCGGCTCATCACCATCGGCGGCGGCACGTCCGAGGTGATGAAGGAGATCATCACCAAGATGTCTGACTTCTAGTCAGCCCGAGTGGACTGGGTGGACAATCATCGGCTCACGCCCCATGGGTGCTCCAAGGGGCAGGAGGAGCCGGTCATGCGTCAGCTCGTCACCCCCATCTTGTGTCTGGTTCTGATACCGATGTTGGCCGAGGTGCCCCACCTGGCCGAGCACTCGAGCCTGTCGACGTGCGCGAGTACGACGGCGGCTGGGGGCGTAAGGGGGTCCAACTCACCTTCAAGCGACTGCCGCCCGATCGGGAGCAGGCGCCGCTTACCCGGGAGGACGGGCGGGCCATTGTCGCGGCCTTCGAAGCGGAATACGGCAAACAGGAGCCACTGCCTCCACCGCGCTACCCCAGCGGGACGAGGGTGGCGAGTGTGGGGACGCAACCTGTCAGCACTGCCGCTCCAGAGTGGCAGGAGAAAATTCGCAAGGACCATGAAGCGCTCTACGGGACTGGGAGGTTCGATCTTGCGTTGCCAGACAACCTGGAAAACAGCCGCTTCTTCCAGGCGCTGAGGCTCTCCCCTCAGTACATGGGAGAGGGCGCACGCGAGGCGGCCATGGAGCTGTTCAATTCCCCCGTCTTCATCGTCTCCATGGCTGCTTCCATGACTTTGTACCTCGTGGCGCTCGCGGCGCCTGAGCCTTTCCTGAGCAAGGGGTTCGTGGCGACCCTCACGCTCTGGCTCATGTGGACCTATGGGGCGACGGAGCTCCTGAACGTGGCGATGGCGGTCAAACAGTTGTACGAGGAGGCCGAGGCGGCACAGAGTTTCGAGCAGTTGGACAGGGCCGCCCGGAACTTTGGCCCGAAGGTAGGTGCGATGGCGCTGAGAGTCCTGGTGACGATAGCCATCGGGCGGCTTGCGGGGAAACTGCCAGAGGTGCCCAAGGCTCCGGGTGGAGGTGGGCTGTGGGGCTGGCTCGGCACACCCCGGTACGCCCTGACGAGAAATGTCACGCTGCAAGGGGCACCGGTCGTGCAGGGGGCCGGTGTGCAAGTGACGGTGGTTGTGGGGGAGGCGGCGACCGCGGAGACCTCAGTGGCGAATGGGACGGTCCTGCTCATGGGGGCGCTGCTGGGCACGGAGGCGTCCGCGGCCACGGCAGCCATCAAGGCGGCCCGGACGACGGGAGGATGCCGGGAGGACAACAGCAAGGGTGATGCTCCAGAACATCACATTGCCACCGACAAGAATGGCAAAGCCGAAGTGAGAGGCGGACCCTGGACTCCACAGTTTGAGGAGCTTTTCAAGCTCGCGGGGATGAGTCTCAATGACCCAGCAAACAGGATTTTCGTCATTGGTCATAAAGGCCCTCACCCCGAAGAGTACCACCGAGAGATCTATGACCGACTGCAGGATGTGATCGGGACATGCAAAACAAAAGCGGAGTGTAAGGCAAAGCTCACTGCGGCGCTTGACGCATTCGCGAGCGACATCTGCAAGCCCGGATCGAGACTCAATAAACTCGTTACAAAAGAGCAATGAGCGCAGAAATCAAGTATTTCCGCATGATGGATGATATGTACGTTCCGGGACGCTGGTACGTCAGAAGTCCTTTGAACGCACAGGGGGAACGAATCATACCCTGGGAATTCCGCCAAGGAATGCCTGTGTGTCTGGACGGCGAGCCATTCCTGCCTGTGTCTCGCCCTGGCCGTGCGCTCGATTTCACTCTGACGGAGGCTGGAATAACCTTCGTCAGCCAGCGTCTGGTGTCCCTATGTGAACGTTTGGGTATCCAAGATGAGGTGCAGTTCATCCCGGCGCGCGTGGAAGGCCGGGCTGAGCCGTACTTTATTCTCAACACGCTGCGCCTTATCAAGTGCGTCGATGAGGCCCGGTGCGAAGAGGTTACATTCTGGGAACCCAGACACGGAGAGCCCGATAGAGTAGGTCACTACCAGAACGTCGCCGGCCTGAAGATCGATCCAACAAAAGTGGGAGACTCCAATATCTTCCGCCCGTGGGGCTGGACGGTGGCCTTGATCGTCTCCGAGCGCGTCAAAGTAGCCATAGAAAGCGAGGGCATCACCGGCACCAAGTTCATTGAGGTGTAGTGGGACCCGTCAGCGTTCGTCAGGGGCTCAGCGGAAGCTCAGCACCTGCTGGCAGGCATGGGGCAACTGCCGCGAGGAGTTGCCCGCGATGCATGAGATGTAGACCGCCATGCCGCGTACCTCGGTGCCTACGAAATACACGTCACGCCGACTGGAGGGCTCGAGCAGACGCAGGTGCGTGCACTCCGTCCTGACGCCGTCGATGGCGCACGGGATGCGTGACTCCGTGTACGCAACCAGGGCGACGTCCTTGATCGTCTTCACGCCATTGCGCACGAACGCCTCCAGTCCGGAGGTCTCGGGGAGATGGATCCAGTCGAGCCGTGAGCCGTCACTGCACTCGATCCGGCCGTCGCCGTCTCCCGCCTGGAGCTTGCACCCGGCGGGCGTGGAGAGCTCCCGGCCCGCGAGTATGGCTGCCGATTTTGTCACGGTGGCTCCTGCCTCGGGATCGGCCTGCCAGCTGTTGCCCGCGAGCTTCTCCAACACCCGCTCACAGAGCGCCTGTTGTTCCGGTGCCGTCCGGGTCTTGCAGAGGACTCGCCGCCCTCCCTTTCCTTCCACCGTCAGGACCGCGAACGTCGACTTCTCCGGGTCCTGAACACCCTTCGCGCTCGCGCGCAGGATGCGGGCCTTCCGGCCCGCGAGCGTCGCCGACGATTCCTCGAACTTCATCCGGCCGGCGGCTTGTTCCTCGAACGTGCGGCGGCTGTGTTTCCACACGATCTCGGCGGAGATACCCGGGTGGTCGGAGATGATGGCATTGAAGTCGCGGCACTCGTAGCTCCACCCATCGGTCCCGAGCGGGCCCGCCGTACAGCCGGCGAAGAGGGACTCGGACGTGTCGGGGCCGGCGTAGGCGGGCAGGGCGGGTCCCACCGCGCAGAGAAGGAGGGACAGACCCAGCTGGAGGCGGAGCGAAGCGGCAGGAATCAACGGAGCCCACTTTCATGGAGGGGTTGGCGCGCGACATGACGCTGACCGGCGGGCGCTCCTGACAGCTCCTCATCGGGAAAAGAGGCGAAGTGCCACGGCGCCTACTCCGAATCAGGCGGCTTCATCTTCATCAGCTCTTCAGGAAGGGGTGTTGGGCGGAATCTCAGCCCTTTGGCGTTTCGCTGAGGGATGACGCGGAAGCCCTCGTCGGCGATCTTGACGATCTCTCCCTCTCTGGCCTTTCCACTGGCGAGCCATTCGTCCGCCTCCTTTCTTGTCGCAAACGTTTGGGAGGGGACGATGTAATCAACGGCGGGGGTGTAGAACTTCCGAAAGAACTCCCGATAATCATCGAGCTTCTGGATCTCACGGACGTAGAGCAGCGCCACCGCAGCGACTCGGAGTGCTTCGTCTTCTGGTGTTCCTTCCTGGTGCTTCTCGTTCACGGTGCGCAGAACATCGAGAACGGAGTCGACGTCAAAATTAGGATTGTATATCATTTTTGGATCCGGACTAGAGAGCAAGGGGAGCCAGAATCAGTGCGCCAGAACCGCCCGTTGTGAGAACGAAGGCAACGCCAGCAACGATGACCACAGTTCCAAGCGCCACCTCCGTCTTGTGATTCCTGAGCCAGTCAATGGCTTCATCCATGCGTGAGAACTTCAATTTCCTCTGTCTCTCCGCTTCCTCCTTCTCCTTTTCCTCTTCGCACTCGTTGTATTCCTTGTTGCAGTCCTGCTCACAGCGTTCGTGATACCAACCACTCTGCGGTTTGTTGTGAGGTCACGGGTAGCGTTTGTCCCAGCATCTTTTCATGCACAGCTTGAATTCCTGGTCGCAGTCGTGGCCACCCGCGCCGCCACTTCCGAGCGCGGAGCCGACTCCCTCCGTGTCCTCGGCGACGACATAGATTCGAGACTCTGGCTGTTGCGTGTGGGCGCATCCGGTGCTGGCCACTGCCAAAGCCATCAGCAGGACGAACAATTTCGTCAGGACTCCTGACTTCATTGCATGATCCCCTCGAGCTGTGCTGCCTTGTGGGCCTGCATTTTCGTTGGAGGTTACCAGGGCGCCGAGTCGCCCGTACCGGGCCTTCGGCTCGTCGCGTCAACAGCTCTACAGACGCTCCAGGATGGGCCGGGCATGCAGCAGGATTCATGCTTCCAAGGGGGGCCCTGTTCCGGTGGTTTCCACGGGCGTGTTAGCGTGCCGCCCGCCTTGAGCAGAGCACTGGCTGGTGTGATCCGGTTCCTCCTTGTTTGCTCCCTCGTGGCATGGGGGTCCGCCGGCGTGGCTCATGCCGAGCCATGGGCTGCCGTGGTGCGCACCTCTTCCCCGGGTGACGAGGACCTGGCGAGCCGCATCCTCGGGCAGGTCAGTGATCTCCCCGTCGTGCTGCGGGTGAGCCCGGGGCCCTCGCTGGGTGGGAACGACGGGGAGCAGTGGCGAACCGCCGTGGAACTGGCGGAAAGCCTCCAGGCCCGGGTGGTGCTCTGGTTCGACCGAGAACCGGAAGCCATCGTCCTCCACCTCGCGGAGCCGGCCACCCGCCGCCTGTTCGTCCGGCGAATCCAATCGGACGAGCGCCGTGAGACGTTGGGCCGCTCCGCGTCGGCCGAGGCCGCGGCCCTCGTGGTGCGCTCGGCGCTGAAGGCGCTCGAGGCCGGGAGCCAGCTCGGCGAGCCGGTGGTGCCGGAGCCCCGGGTCGAGCCGGTCGTGACTCCACCACCTCCTCCCGTAGTGGTGCCGCCCCCCGAGCCTCCCGCGCCTACAGAAGGATGGCAGCTGGGCGTAGGGTGGCAGGCCGCTGTGGATGGGCATAGCCCGCGGGGTCAACAGGGGCCACAGGTGGCCGTGGGGTGGGAGGGCCGTGGGCTGCGAGCGCGCGTGCTGTTGCTGGCGAGTCTGCCGGCCCGTCTCTCCGACGCGTACACCCGGGTCACCCTGTCGAGACATGCAGCCGGTGTGGCGGGGGATGCGGCCCTGGTGTCCTCGGCGCGGTTCCGGCTGGGCGTCGGTCTGGGCGCGGGCGTCGCGGGCTTCCTGCGGAGCACGGAGCCCTTGCAGCCCGAAGTCGAGGCCTCCCCGTCCCGTCTCATTCCGGCCCTCTATGTGGCCCCGGAACTGTCCGCTCGCTGGCGAGGAGGACCGATGGCCCTGGAGGCCTCCGTGGGGGCGGATGTCCTCGCAGGGGTGCCCACCCTTGGTTACCACCGGGACGGGACGTTCATCGTCCGCAACCGGCTCTGGGTCGTTCAACCGCGCTTCAGTCTGTCCGTGGTGCTGGGCTCCCGATGAAATCCCGTGACCCGAAATCACCCCCGTCTTCCTCCATCGGGGAAATGACGGCGACCAGCAGAGAACGCCTGGCAGCGGCTTCCCCCGAGGAGCTGCGCATCCGGGCTGTCATCGAAGGACGGCGGGACGCGGCCGAGTCGCTCTTGACGGAACTGCTGCCTCGCGTGCGCAACCTCGTGCGCTATCTGATCCGCGGGGATCAGGACGTGGACGACATCGCCCAGGAGGCGCTGATCGCCATCCTGCGCGGGTTGCCAACGTGGCGTGGGGAAGGTTCGTTCAAGTCCTGGTCGGATCGTGTGGTGGTGCGGGTCACCTTCGCCGCGCTGAAGAAGGTCCGCGCCGACCGGGACCAGACGTCCGAGGAGCCGGTGGAGCTGGTGGTGGTGCCCTCGGAGGATGCGACCCTGGACGACTATGTCTTCCGGCGCGACATGGTGAAGTTGTTGGATCGGCTCTCCGAGGAGCAGCGGCATGCCCTGGTGCTCCACCATGTGCTGGAGTTGAGCGTGCCGGAGATGGCCGAGACATTGGGCATTCCCTTCGAGACGGTGCGCAGCCGGCTCCGCCTGGGACGGGCGAACCTCCGGGAGCACTACGAGCGGAATTCGAGCAGGATGGGGGGACAGGGATGAGTGAGCGGATTGACGAGCACGACGAGCTTTTCGAGTTGCTCGGTCCACTGGACGAGAGCGCGGGTCCGGCCCGGCGCATCTCCCGGCAGCGAGCCTCGGAGCTCGTCCAGGGAGCGCTGGCCACGCTCGAGACCTCGGACGCCCCGAGGCCGAGGCGTTGGAGCTGGCGCAAGGGCGTGTGGGTGACGGGCGTGTGCGTGGCCCTCGCGGGGGCCGCGGCCGCTGGCATCTGGCCGGGTGTACGGCGGTGGATGCGCGAGCCGGAGGCGGAGCCCACGCGGGTGGTCGTGGTGACAGTGCCCGCTGAGTCCACCCCCCTCCCTGCGGCGCCCGTCGCGCCGGTGGCTCCCTCGATGGAGGTGGCTCCCCCGGTGGAGGAGGTTCCCGCTCCGCCGGAGCCCGTGAGCCGGACCCGGCCAGCCCCCGCCGCCGAGCCGGAGGATCTGCTGCGCCTGGCCAACGAGCGCCGGGCCGAGGGCAGATGGCAGGCGGCGGAGGCGCTCTACCTGCGCGTCATCCAGTCCTACCCGAGGACGACGTCGGCCTACGTCGCGCGCGTGGCGTCCGGCGGCCTGCGGCTGGAGCATCTCGGAGACGCGAAAGGGGCCCTGCGCCAGTTCCAGGAGGCACTGCGGGTGCAGCCACGGGGCTCCTTGAGCGAGGAGGCCCGCGGTGGGGTGGTCGAGGCCTGGCGGGCGCTCGGAGACGGGGCGAAGGAGGCCCGGGCCCTGGAGGAGTTCCTCGAGGCGCACCCGGACTCCCTGCTCGCCGAACAGGCCCGGCGCCGGCTGCGGCAGCTTTCCTCCACACCCCAGTGACTCGAAAAGGCCGTGACATGAGATGGACCCTCGGACTTCTTCTCGCGCTGCTCGCAGGAGGGGGCGGGGGCTGTTCCGTTTCCGACCCGGTGGCTTCCCTGCACGAGCCGGAGGTCAATGCCTCGGATGCGGACGCCGGGACGCCGGATGGTGGGACGCCCGCCGACGAGCGGAGTGCGTACTGCGCGAGGCCGGGGCCGCCCTGGCTGGTGGTGGACGGCGCGACGGGACAGGAGTCCTGCAGTGGGCACCTGGCCGCGCGGACGTTCCCCCATGCCCTCTGTTCCTGTGAGGGATTGGAGGCCAGTGCTCCCTTCGGTACCGATGCCTTCCGGAGCTCGCAGGGTTCCTGGTCGCCTGGTGCACCGGGCGCGTCCATCGCGACGAATGGAGGCCTCTCCGTCAACAGCCCCATGGAGGTGGGCGGCTCGCTCTGGGTGGCGAGCACGGGCATCCAGCTCACCTCGACCTTGTCCATCGCCGAGTCGCTTCGCAACGGTGGCCCGCTCATGGGCCGGGCCTCCGTCTCAGTCCGAGGCAATGCGCAGGTCTCGGGCGATATCTCCCTCGACGCGCTGACGGTGGGCGGCATCCTGTCGCTCCCGGCGGAGCGAGACCTCACCGTGTCCGGTTCGCTCCAGGTGTCCGAGCTGCGGCGCGAGCCGGTGGAGCCGCCCGTGCCGCCGTGCCCGTGCGCCGCCACCGAGCGCGTGGACATTGGTGCCTATGTGGCGAACCACGTCACGGCCAACCACGATGCCTCCATCGGGCTCGAGCCCACGGCACTGGACGGTTTCTCCGGCGACCGCACGCTGGAGCTGCCCTGCGGGCGCTTCTATCTGAGCCGCATCTCCGGCCCAGGGTCGGTGCGGCTCGTCGTGAGTGGACGGGCCGCGTTGTTCGTGGGCGGGGACGTGGCCGTGGGTCAGCGCTTCGATGTGGAACTGCTCGAGGGCGCGGAGCTGGATCTCTTCATCGCGGGCAAGCTGTCCGCGGTGGAGCGGCTCTCTCTGGGCTCGGTCCGCTACCCCGCGCGCCTGCGCGTCTACGTGGGTGGCACGGACCCCATCGAGGTGCCCACGGCGAGCACGCTCGCGGGCAATTTCTACGCCCCGCTCGCCTACATGGCCTTGAGTGAGCGTGTCGAGCTCTACGGCTCGCTCTTCATCCAACGGTTGGCGGCCTCGGGCGGGCTGTCCGTGCACTACGACATGGACGTGCTCGGCACGGAAGCGGCGTGCTCGGACGTCTCGTCACGTTGAACCGTCCTCCGTCGTGCCGTGGGCCTGGGCCTCGTGGCTTCCGGGCCCAAGCGCTGGGGCGCATGGCAGCTCCACCGTCACGGTCGTGCCTTCTCCTTGCTTGCTCTCTGCGCGCACCGAGCCGCCGAGCGCGGAGACGATCTCCCTCACGATGTGGAGACCCAGCCCGAGGCCGCCATAGTGCTCGATCGAGACAGCCCGCTCGAAGCGCTCGAAGATATGGGGCAAGCGATCCGGCGCGATGCCAATGCCCTGATCGCGAACCGTGAGCCGTGCGGTGCTCGCGAGGGACTCGAGGGCGATGTCGATGGGTTTGTCCTCGGCGAACTTGAGGGCATTGGAGAGCAGGTTGGTGACGACCTGCTCCAGTCGGGTGCGGTCCCAGTGGCCCACCACTCCCTCCTGGAGACGGAGCGTGAGCGGGCTGTTGGCCCGGGAGAGCGGCTCGTGCATGCGCTCGACGACGTCCCGGACGACGGAGGAGAGCTCGATCTGCTCCAGGTGCAGGTGCATGCGTCCGGCCTGGATGCGGGTGACGTCGAGCAACTGCTCCACCAGCTTCGCGAGCTTGCGGGTCTGCGCCTCGGCGCTGCGGATGCCGCGGAGGAGGGGCTCCGGAAGCTCGGCGCCGCCGCGGCGCAGCAGGCCCTGAACGGAGATCCGGAGCGTGGTGATGGGGGTGTAGAGCTCATGCGCGGCGACGGACAGGAAGTCATTGCGCAGCTGGATGGCGGCCTGGGAATCACCATAAAGCCGTGCGTTGTCGATGCTGACGGCGGCGCGGCGTGCCAGCTCCTGGGCCAGATTCAGCTCCGCCTTTCCGTAATGACGTCCCGCGGCCGAGGATGCGAAGAAGATGGCCCCGAGCGTCTTTCCTCGAGCGATGAGCGGCACGACCATGCCCGTGCGGACGTTGATGGCGTGGAGGAGCTCGAAATAGCGTTCCTCTCGACCCGGGCTGGAGCGCCGCATGGTCGCATCATCAATCTCCGTGAAGAGAAGCGGTTGCTCCGTCCGCAGCACGTGGGCAACGGGCTCGGATGGATTCCAGGTGGGAGGGTATTTCTCGAGGAACTCGCGCAGGAGTTGCTCCTTCACCGGCTCCTCATGGGCGAACGCCACCGGGCGGATGGTGTTGTTCTTCTCGACCACATCGACGATGCACCAGTCGGCCAGGTAGGGCACGACCGAGCGGACGACCTTGGCCAGCGTGGTCTCGTAGTCCAGGGACTCGGCCAACATCAGGCTCCACTCGGCCAGGAAGCGCACGGCCTGCTCGGCGCGCGTACGCTCATCCACCTCGATGCGCAGCTGCTCGAAGAGCAGGCTGTTCTCCAGGGAGATGGCGATCTGGGAGGAGAGGAGCCGGAGAACGCGAACGCGCTCGGGGGTGAAGGCGCGGGTGGCGAGGTTGTTCTCCAGGTAGAGCACGCCCACGGTCCTGGAGGGCCGTTGGATGGGGACGGCGAGGGCGGACCTGGTGGCATGCCGGCTCACGTAGGGGTCGGAGACGAAGGCGCCCTGGCGGGAGGCATCGGCGAGGACGAGGGTGTCTCCCGACCGGGCGGCATGCTCGACCACGGTGACGGGAACCTGGTTCGACTCCTTCAAGGGGGTGCGAACCAGGGAGACGGGCTCGGAGACGTCACCCACCGCTCGCACCAGGAGCGTGTCCTTCTCCTCGAGCACGAGCACGGCCCGCTGCGCTCCCGCCGCCTCGAGACACACCTCCATGAGTTTCGAGAGGAGCCGCTCCAATACCACCTCGCTCACCAGCGTCTCGGTGGCCTTGAGGAGGGTGAGGAGGTCGAGCGCGGAGCCCGCAGGCTCGCTCTCCGCCGAGGAGAGGTGCGGGGCTTCCCAGCGCGTAGGTTGGGTGGGAACGAGGTCGGGGAACTCCTCCTCCAGTGCCGACACCTTGGCCTGAGCGCCCCAGCGGGCATAGCTGTCGAGCGCGGCGCGCAGGTAGCCGTGGGCCAGCCGCCTCCCGCCGATGGTGCGGAAGTAGCGGCCGGCCAGCTCGTTGGCGAGCGCCTCGTCCTGGAGGAACTGTTCGCGATGGGCACCCTCCACGGCCAGGTCGTAGAGCTTCACGGCGTCGAGGTGGCGTCCCTCGATACGGGCGAGCTCGGCGCTGACGAGCTGGTGCTTGTGGCGGAAGTTCTCCGGACAGTTGTCGGCCCAGATGCCGAGCTGGCGCTGGTGGGCCGCGAGCTCTTCCAGCAGGCGGACCTTCTCCTCGGGGGAGCTCCTGTCGCAGCACGCCGCCAGGGTCAGCGCGGTATAGAAGGAGTGCTCGGCGACGAAGAACCATCCCTGGACGGCCCCGAACCGGAGCGCCTTGTCCCGCGATAGCTCCCGGGCCTTCTCGGGGTTGCCCAGGAGATAGGACACCTCGAGGCGCAGGAGTGTGTAGGTGCAGAGGGTCGAGGGAAGTATCTGGATGGAGGCCAGAAAGGAGGCCTCATTGAACTCGTCGTCGTCGAAGTGGGCCCGCTCGCGCGTCCGGTCCTGCAGGCACCGGATGGCCTGGCGAATGCTGAGGAGCGGAGGGGACATCCAGAGGAGCCCGGACCTCCGGAGGAAGGCGAGATGGGTCTCGACCTCGGCGAGCAGCTGGGGAAAGACGGTGCCCATCGCGAACAGCGTGTTCACCGTGACCGGGAACGTGTAGCCGGCCAGGTGGAGATCGCCGCTGGCGCGCGCGGACTCGAATGCCTGACGGAGGAACGGCATGCTGGTGCGCAGCGGTGCCTTCCAATGGTTCACGGACGCCGTGAAGGCCGCGAGCGTTCTGCTGCTCAGCCGGGGCTCCGCATACCGTTGGCACAGCTCCACACCCAGTCGCCCGAAGGCTTGGCCCGAGGTGTAGTCGCCCAGGCGCACCCCGAGCTCCCACCCGTACGAGACATACGCCCGCGGGGCGTAGATCGAATTGCCATGTTTCAAGGTGAGGTTGACGGCACGGGCATTGACGAAGGCGAACAGGGCCGGGTCCAGGAAGAAGGTGACCGTGCCGAGCTCCGCCAGGAGCCGCATGATGGTGAGCACCTCCGGATCCTCCGTGGTGGGCGCCTCGAGGAGCGTCTCGACGGAGCGCCCGCGCAGGTTCTCCTTCACCTCGGCGAGCTCGTTCGCGAGGACTCGCGAGGCATCCGGTATCTCCGGCAGCTCGACGCCGAACAACCGCAACCCCTCGCGGCCCCATTGGAGTGCCTCCGGAAAGGCGCGCCGGGCCTGGCTCGCGAGCAGCCGGAAGGCATAGAGGTCCGCCTTCTCGGCACGAGAGGAGGCGTGGGCCAGCGCGGGCGCGAGGAGATCCTCGGCGAGCTGATGCTCTCCCGCGAGGTACGCACACTCCGCTGCCTCCCGGTGGAGGCGGAAGGCCAGCTCGTAGCTCGAATGCCACGCTTCCCCGGACAGGAGCTCGAGGCCGTGGGTGAGGTATCCCAGTGCGGAGCGGAACGCCGACGAGGTCTTCGCCCTCCACCCCGCCTCCAGGTTGAGCCGGGCCAGCTCCAGCCGCTCCGTATCGTCGGTGACCAGCTCCGTGCCGCGGTTCAGCTGGTCGACCACGTCGAAGAGCCGCTCGTCGGGCTCGCGGGAGGTGGAGGCCCGCAGGTGGCGTCCCGCCTGGAGGTGAAGCCGCTTCTTCTGGAGATCGGAGAGCAGGGAGTACGCGGCCTGCTGGACGCGGTCGTGCGCGAAGCGGTAGGCGTGCAGGTGCCGGGGGCTCTTCTCCTCGGCGATGAGGAGCCCTTCCTGGAGGGCATCCCAGAGGGCTCCGGCCGTGTCGCCCAGGGTCATCTCCACCAGTGCGGAGAGCAGCGGGAGCTCCACCCGGTTGCCCAGGCAGGCGGCGACTTTCAGGACGTGCTGGGTTCGCTCGGGAAGGCGGCGAATGGTGGCGATCATCAACTCGGCGACGTTCTCGGTCACCTCCACCTGGTCGATGCGGGCGAGCTCCCACTGCCACGTGCCGGGGTCGGCGTCGAAGTGCAACAGGCCGGAGTGGTGGAGGTCTCGCAGGAAGCGGGTGACGAAGAGCGGATTGCCCGCTGTCTTCTTCAGCACGAGCGCGGTCAGGGGTTGGACGTGCTCGGGCTCGCAGCGCAGGGTGTCGCAGAGGAGGGCCGTGAGGGCCCCGAGGTCCAATGGCTCCAGTTGGAGAGAGCTGACGGCCGCTCCCGCTTCCTGGAGCGCCAGGAGAGTCCGTGTGACCGGATGCTGCGGCCCGACCTCTTCGGCCCGGTAGGAGCCCACGAGCAGCACATGGCGGGAGTCCGGATCGGAGGCGAGGTTCTGGAAGAGCTTGAGCGAGGCGGGGTCGGCCCAGTGGAGGTCATCCAGGAAGAGCACGAGCGGGTGCTCGGGTGAGGCGAGGGCCCGGATGAACGCCTGGAATGTGCGGTGGAGACGGTTCTCGGCGTCCGCCGGCTGGAGCTCGGGCATGGGAGGCAGGGGGCCGAGGAGCTGCTCCAGGTTCGGGACGATGCCCAGGAGGACACGGCCGTTGGTGCCCAGCGCCTCCAGGAGCCGGCTCCTCCATGGGACATCGACCTGGGCGGGTTCACTCAGCCACCCATGGACGAGCTCCTGAAAGGCATCCACCCACGGGGCATAGGGCTCGTTGCGCTGGAGCTGGTCGACCTTGCCGGAGAGGAACCCACCCTCATGTCCGGCGTGTGGCCGCAGCGCATGGACGAGCGCGGACTTGCCGATGCCCGCGGGGCCGATGACGAGCACCGTCTCGCTCGGGCCCGTCCGGACCCGCTCCAGGGCGTCCCGGAGCTGTGCCAGCTCGTGCTCGCGCCCGTAGAGGTGCTCCGGGATGGGGAGCTGTCGCGCCTGGTCGAGTCTGCCGAGCTCGAAGGACTCGAGTGTGCCCGTGGAGCGCATGCGCCTCCGGGCTTCCTGGAGGTCGGCCAGGAGGGAGTCGGCGCTCTGGTAGCGCTCCTCGGGCATCTTGGCGAGCAGCTTGAGGACGAGGTTGGAGAGGAGGGTGGGAACCTTGGGATTGGAGAGGACAGGAGGGAGGGGATGCCTGGCCAGATGGGCGTGGACGAGCTCGACGGGATCGGTGGAGGTGAAGGGAGGCTGGCCGGTGAGCAGCTCGTAGAAGGTGGCGCCCAGGGAGTAGAGGTCCGCGCGGGAGTCGACGGGGTGGTCCATGCGTCCCGTCTGCTCGGGAGCGATGTAGGGCAGCGTCAACTCGAGCTCGCCGAGAATGCTCGCGGTGGGGGAGACGGCGGCGGCCCGGGTGGCGAGATCGAAGTCGATGAGGGTCAGGTGCTGTGTCCCGGCCGCCACGATGATGTTGGTGGGGTTGATGTCCCGGTGGATGACATGGCGCCGGTGGAGGTGGCAGAGGATCTCCGCCAGTTGGGGGGCCAGCGCCAGGAAGGTGTCGAGCTCCAAGGGGTTGCGCCTCAGCCATTCCCGGAGATCGTGTGGGCCCGCGTCCTGAAGGACGAGAGCGGGAGCCTCCTCCACGTTCTCCAACGCGAGGGGCCTCACCACTCCCGGCACGTTCCATTCCGCGAGCTCCCGCAGCAGTTGGAACTCATGGTGGAGCATGGCGGCGCTGCTGGAAGCGAGGGGGCCCCGACGAGCCTGCTTGCGCACCAGGGACTCGCCCTCTCCGGTCCACACGCGGGACACGACATACCGGCGTCCACGGTAGATCTCCTGTGGCCCCTGATGGCTCTCGTCGTGCTGTCGCGTCATGCGATTCTCATGGCGGGAGGCTCCACGACGCGCGCTTTCCACCCGGCTCCGGCTGCTCTCCCGCTCCCCGCTGAACATTTGGCTGGAGTGCTTCAGGCGGAAGTGTTGCCGGATGCCCTCCTCTCTCCGAGAGGGGCGCTCGGATGCGGCAATGGCCCTCGGGGGAGGGGGCTGGCTACGAAACCGGGGTAGCGAGCCCGGCCTCGGCCTCTCGCCCTTCGGACCCCGTGGAGGCAGGGCCGGCGCATGGCAACTCCACCGTGAGCGTGGTTCCCTCGCCAGGCTGGCTCTCGGCGCGCACCGAGCCGCCGAGCGCGGAGACGATCTCCCGCACGATGTGGAGGCCCAGGCCCAGGCCGCCATAGTGATCGACGGAGACGGCGCGCTCGAAGCGCTCGAAGACGTGGGGCAGGCGCTCCGGCGCGATGCCAATCCCCTGATCGCGAACCATGAGCCGCGCGGTGTTCGCGTGGCGCTCGAGGGAGATGGAGATGGGTTTGCCGGCGGCGAACTTGAGGGCGTTGGAGAGCAGGTTGGTGACGACCTGTTCCAGCCGGGTACGGTCCCAGCGGCCGGCCGTGCCGTCCTGGAGCTGGAGCGAGAGGGGACTGTTGGCCCGGGAGATGGGCTCGTGCATGCGCTCGACGACGTCCTGGACGACGGAGGAGAGGTCGACCTGCTCCAGATGGAGGTGGAGGCGGCCGGCCTGGATGCGAGAGACGTCGAGCAGCTCTTCAATCAGCTTCGCGAGCCTGCGGGTCTGGGCCTCGGCGCTGCGGATGCCGCGGGAGACGGGTTCGGGAAGCTCGGAGCCGGAGCGGCGCAAGAGGCCCTGGACGGAGAGGCGCAAGGAGGTGATGGGGGTGTAGAGCTCATGGGCGGCGACGGAGAGGAAGTCGTCGCGCAGCTGGATGGCGGCCTGGGAGTCACCATAGAGCCGGGCGTTGTCGATGCTGACGGCGGCGCGGCGAGCCAGCTCCTGGGCCAGGTTCAGCTCTGCCTCTCCATAGCGGCGGCCCGCGGTCGACGACGCGAAGGTGATGGCTCCCAACGTCTTGGTTCGGGCGACGAGCGGCACGATCATGCCCGTGCGGATCGTGATGGTACGCAGGAGGTCGAAAAAGCCTTCCTGGCGGCTGCGGTTGAGCTGCCGCACGACCGACTCGTCGAGCTCCGCGAGAAGCACCGGTTGTCCCGTCCGAAGCACGTGGGCGAGCGGCTCGGGTGACTCCCAGGAGGGGGGATATTTCTCCATGAGCTCGTGCAGCAGCTTCTCCTTGGCTGGCTCGACATGGGCCACGGTCACCGGGCGGATGGTGCCGTTCTTCTCGACCACGTCGACGATGCACCAGTCGGCCAGGAAGGGGACGACGGAGCGGGTGACCTTGGCCAGGGTGGTCTCGTAGTCGAGGGACTCGGCCAGCATCAGGCTCCACTCGGCCAGGAAGCGCACGGCCTGTTCGGCTCGCTTGCGCTCCTCCACCTCGATGCGCAGCCGTTCGAAGAGGAGGCTGTTCTCCAGGGAGATGGCGATCTGGGAGGAGAGGAGCCGGAGAACGCGGACGCGCTCGGGGGTGAAGGCGCGGGTGGCGAGGTTGTTCTCCAGGTAGAGGACACCCACGGTCCTGGAGGGCCGCTGGATGGGGATGGCGAGGGCGGACTTCACGGCATGCCGGGCCACGTAGGGGTCGGAAGCAAATCCTCCCTGGTGAGCGGCGTCGGCGAGGACGATGGGCTCTCCCGACCGGAATGCGTGCTGGATGACCGAGGCGGGGACCTGGCTCGAGTCCTTCAAGGGGAGGTGGACGAGGGCGACAGGCTCGGAGACGGAGCCCAGGGCGCGGAGCATGAGGGAGTCTCCCTGCTCGAGCACGAGCGCGCCGCGCTGGGCTCCGGCCGTCTCCAGACACATGCCCATGAGCTTCTCGAGCAGACGCTCCAGGACGACCTCGCTCACGAGTGTCTCGGCGGCCTTGAGGATGCTGAGGAGATCGAGCGCGGAGCCCGCGGCTCCGGCCCCTCCCGAAATGGGAGCCGTGACTTCCCAGACCGTAGGTGGGGTGGGGATGAGGTCAGGGAACTCTTCCTCGAGCGCGGAGACCTTGGCCTGGGCGCCCCAGCGGGTGTAGCCATCGAGCGCGGCGCGCAGGTAGACGTCGGCCAGCCGCTTGCTACCGGCGGTGCAGAAGTAGCGGCCCGCCCGCTCGTTGGCGAGCGCCTCGTCCTGGAGGAACTCCTCGCGATGGGCTCCCGCGATGGCCTGCTCGTAGAGCTTCATGGCCTCCAGGTGGCGCCCCTCGATGCGGGCGAGCTCGGCGCTGACGAGCTGGTGCTTGTGGCGGAAGTTCTCCGGACAGTTGTCGGCCCAGATGCCGAGCTGGTGCTGGTTGGCGGCGATCCGTTCCAGGAGCTCGGCCTTCTGCGCGGGAGCCGCTCTGTCGTAGCGGGCCGCCAGGGTCAACGAGGTGTAGAAGTTGTGCTCGGCGATGAGGAACCACCCTGGGAGGAACTCGAGGAGCTCGCTGGCATGCCGGGACATCTCCCAGGCGCCCTCGAGATCCCCGAGGAGATAGGACACCTGGAGGTGCTGGATCCTGTACATGCAGCGCACCGTGGGCAGCTTCTGGTTCGCGGAGAGGAAGGCTTCCTCGTTGAACGTGTCATCGTCGAGGCGGGCCCGCTCGCGAGTGCGATCCTGCAGGCGGCGGATGGCCTGTCGCAGTCCGAGGAGTGACTGGATCCTCCAGCGCAAGCCGGCCTTCCGGACGAAGGCGATGTCGGTCTCGAGCTCCGAGAGCAGCTGGGGGAACCCGGTGCCCAGTGCGAACAGGGTGTTCGTCAGGGTGGAGATGGGGTAGCTGGCCAGCAGGACATCTCCGAGCTCGAGCGCGGAGGCGAGCGCCTGACGCAGGAGCGGCACACTGGTGCGCAGCGGCGCCCTCCAGTGGTTCAGGTTCGTTGTGAACGTGAGGAGCGTCCTGCTCACCTGGCGGGGATCCGGAAGGCGCCGGCATAGCTCCACGCCCAGACGTCCGAAGGCGTGGCCGGACGCGTAGTCCCCCTGGCGTTGTCCGAGCAGTGACCCGTACATGGCATACGACTGGAGGGAGTAGATCGTGTTGCCGTGCTTCAACGACAGATTCACGATGTGGGTGTTGATGACGGTGAGCAGGAAGGGATTGATGTACAGGACCGCCAGGCCGACCTCCGACAGGAGCCGCAGACAGGCGAGCAGCTCCGGATCCTCGGACGGGGGAGTCTCCAGGAGTTGCTCGGTGGTGCGGCCCCGCATGTTCTCCTTCACCGCGGCGAGCTCGGTCTCGAGGGCCTGGGCCATGTCCTGCTTCTCGGGCAGCTCGACACCGAACAGCCGCAGCCCCTCGCGTCCCCACTGGAGTGCCTCCGGGAAGGCCTCTCTCATCAGGCACGCGAGAATCCGGAGGATGTAGAGATCCGCCTTCTCGAAGCGGGAGGTGGAGTGGGACAGCGCGGAGGAGATGAGCTCCTCGGCGAGCCGTTGATCGACGGCGAGGTACGCACACTCCGCGGCCTCGCGGTGAAGGCGGAAGGTCAGTGTGTAGCTCGAGCGCCACGCATCCCCGGGGAGGAGCGAGATGCCGCGGGTGAGGTAGCGCAGCGCGGAGCCGAAGGCCGCCGATGCCTTGGCCTTGCTGCCCGCCTGGCAGTTGAGCCGGGCCAGTTCCAGCCTCTCCGCCTCGTCCGTCACCAGCTCCGCGCCCAGGTTGAGCTGATCGACTCCATCGAAGAGCCGCTCATCGGACTCGAGGCCGGAGACGCTCCGCAGCAGGCGTCCCGCCGCGAGGTGGAGCCGCTTCTTCTGCTCCTCCGGAAGGAGCGAGTACGCGGCCTGCTGGACGCGGTCGTGGGCGAAGCGATAGGTGGCCTTCTGCTCCACCTCGAGGACGAGGAGCCCCTCCTGGAGGGCGCTCCGGAGCGCCGCGGCCGTATCGCCCTCGGGCATCTCCACCAGTGCGGAGAGCAGCGGGAGCTCCACCCGGTTGCCCAGGCAGGCCGCGACCTTCAGGAGGTTCTGGGTGCGCTCGGGGAGGCGGCGGATGGTGGCGAGCATCAGCTCGACCACGTTCTCCGTGGCGCTCACCTGCTCGAGTGCGGCGAGGTCCCAGTCCCAGGTGCCGCGCTCGGCGTCGAAGCGCAGCAGGCCAGAGTGGTGGAGGTAGCGCAGGAAGCGGGTGACGAAGAAGGGGTTGCCCGCGGTCTTCTTCAGGATGAGCCGGGCCAGGGGTTGGACGTGCCCGGGCTCACCTCGCAGGGTCTCGCCGCAGAGCTTCGTGAGCTCATCGAGGTTCAATGGGGCCATCTCGATGGAATGGACGGCCGCTCCCACCTCCATCCCAGCTTCCTCGGGACGGTAGGAACCCACGAGCAGCACGTGCCGTGAGTCCGGGTCCGACGCGAGGCTCTGGAAGAGCTTGAGCGAGGCGGGGTCCGCCCACTGGAGGTCGTCCAGGAAGAGCACGAGTGGGTGCTCGGAGGTGGCGAGGACCTGGATGAACTTCTGGAAGGTGAGGAGGAACCGGCTCTCGGTCTCCGCCGGGCGGAGCTCGGGCACGGGAGGCAGCAGACCGGTGAGTTTCTCCAGCTCCGGGACGACACCCAGGAGGACGCGGCCATGGGTGCCCAGTGCATCCAGAAGCCGGCACCGCCACAGGTCCCGGACGTGGGCGGGTTCCTCGAGCCACCCGCGGACGAGGCCCTGGAAGGCATCCACCCACGGGGCATAGGGCACGTTGCGTTGGAGCTGGTCGGCCTTGCCGGAGAGGAAGCCGCTCGCGTTTCCGAGGCGTGGGCGAAATGCCTGGACGAGCGCGGACTTGCCGATGCCCGCCGGGCCAGAAACGATCACCGTCTCGCTCGGACCCGCCCGGACCCGCTCCAGCGCCGCCTCGAGTTGTGCTGTCTCGCGCTCGCGTCCGTAGAGCTGTTCCGGAATGGGGAGTTGCCGCGCCAGGTCGAGTTTGCCGAGCTCGAAGGGCTCGAGCGTGCCGGAGGTCCGCAGCTGCCTCCGGGCTTCCTGGAGGTCGGCCAGGAGGGAGTCGGCGCTCTGGTAGCGCTCCTCGGGCATCTTGGAGAGCAGCTTGAGGATGAGGTCGGAGAGGAGCTGCGGGACCTTGGGGTTGGCGTGGACGGGAGGCAGGGGAGGCCGAGCCAGGTGGGAGTGGACGAGCTCGACGGGGTCGGTGGAGGTGAAGGGAGGCTGGCCGGTGAGCAGCTCGTAGAAGGTGGCGCCCAGGGAGTAGAGGTCCGCGCGGTGATCGACGGGCCGGTCCATGCGCCCCGTGAGCTCGGGAGCGATGTAGGGCAGCGTCAATTCGAGCTCCCCGAGGGTGCTCGCGGGAGGGGCGCTCCCGGAGAGCCGGGTGGCGAGGTCGAAGTCGATGACGGTCAGGCGCTGTGTTCCGGCCGCCACGACGATGTTGCAGGGGTTGAGGTCCCGGTGGAGGACGTGGCTCCGGTGGAGCTCGTCGAGGATCTTCGTGAGCTGGAGGGCCAGCTCCAGGAAGGTGCCGGGCTCGACGGGATGGCGTTTCAACCATTCCCGGAGGTCGTGCGGGCCAGCGTCCTCGAGAAGGAGCGCGGGCGTTTCGGCGTCATCCTCCAGTGTGATGGGTCTCACCACCCCGGGCACGCCCCGCTCTTTCAACTCCCAGAGCAGCTCGAACTCGTGGCGGAGCAAGGCGGCGCTGCTGGAAGCGAGAGGACCCCGCCGGACCTGTTTGCGCACCCGGGAGATGCCCTCTCTCGTCCACACGCGGGACACGACATACCGGCGCCCACGGTTGAGCTCTTGTGAAGCTGGATAGCGCTGGTCGGTCGTCAGTTGCGTCATATCGGCCCTCGGGGGGAGGGGGCTGGCTTACTTGAACGGGGCGACGAGTCTGGCCTCGAGCTCCTGGTGTCCTGGCTCGATGGCGGGAGGCCCGGCGTAGGGCAGCTCCACGGTGACCGTGGTCCCCACGCCGGGTTGGCTCTCGGCGCGCACGGAGCCGCCGAGCGCGGAGACGAGCTCGCGCACGATATGGAGGCCCAGGCCCAGGCCGCCATAGTGCTCGACGGAGACAGCGCGCTCGAAGCGCCCGAAGACATGGGGTAGGCGGTCCGGAGGGATGCCAATGCCCTGGTCGCTGACACGCAGCCGAGCGGTGTCCGCGTGGCGTTCGAGGGAGATGGAGATGGGTTTGCCGGCGGCGAACTTGAGGGCATTGGAGAGCAGGTTGGTGACGACCTGCTCCAGCCGGGTACGGTCCCAGCGGCCGGCCGCGCCGTCCTGGAGCTGGAGCGAGAGGGGGCTGTTGGCCTGGGAGATGGGCTCATGCATGCGCTCGACGACGTCCTGGACGACGGAGGAGAGGTCGACCTGCTCCAGATGGAGGTGGAGGCGGCCGGCCTGGAGGCGGGAGACGTCGAGCAGCTCTTCAATCAGCTTCGCGAGCTTGCGGGTCTGGGCCTCGGCGCTGCGGATGCCGCGGGAGACGGGTTCGGGAAGCTCGGAGCCGCAGCGGTGCAGCAGGCCCTGAACGGAGAGCCGGAGTGAGGTGATGGGAGTGTAGAGCTCATGGGCGGCGACGGAGAGGAAGTCGTCACGCAGCTGGATGGCGGCCTGGGAGTCGCCAAAGAGCCGGGCGTTGTCGATGCTGACGGCGGCGCGGCGCGCCAGCTCCTGGGCCAGGTGCAGCTCGGCCTCTCCGTAACGGCGGCCCGCGGTCGACGACGCGAAGGTGATGACCCCGAAGGTCTTCCCGCGGGTCACGAGCGGAACGAGCATGAGCGTCTGGACCGAGATCGCGAGAATGAGCTCGACGTAGCGAGCACCGAAACGGCGGCCGTCCTCCGCCAGGGCCGCGTCGTCGAGCACGGGGATGAGAATCGGTTGCCCCGTCCGCAGGGTCCAGGCGAGCGACTCCGATGATTCCCAGGTGGGGGGATAGGTCTCGCAGATCTCGCGGAGGAGTCTCTCCTTGGCCGGATCCACATGGGCGATCGCCATCTGGCGCATGCGGCCGTCCTTCTCGACGACGGTGACCGTGCACCAGTCGGCCAGGTACGGCAGGACGGTGCGGGTGACCCGCGTCAGGGTCGTCTCGAAGTCCAACGACTCGGACAGCGTCAGGCTCCACTCGGCCAGGAAGCGCACGGCCTGCTCCGCTCGCGTGCGCTCGTCCACCTCGATGCGCAGCCGCTCGAAGAGAAGACTGTTCTCCAGGGAGATGGCGATCTGGGAGGAGAGCAGCCGCAGCACGCGGACGCGCTCGGGGGTGAAGGCGCGGGTGGCGAGGTTGTTCTCCAGGTAGAGCACGCCCACCGTCTTGGAGGGCCGTTGAATGGGAACGGCGAGGGCTGACTTGGTGGCATGCCGGCTCACGTAGGGATCGGAGGCGAACGCTCCCTGGTGGATGGCATGGGCCAGAACGAGGGGTTCTCCCGTGCGGCAGGCGTGCTCGATGAGGGAGATGGGAACCTGGCTCGAGTCCTTCAACGGGGTACGGACCAGGGAGACGGGCTCGGAGACGGCGCCCACCGCCCGAAGCATGAGCGTCTCCTTCTCCTCGAGCACGAGCGCTCCGCGCTGGGCGCCCGCTGCCTCCAGACACACGCCCATGAGCTTCTCGAGGAGGCGCTCCAGCACGACCTCGCTCACGAGCGTCTCGGCGGACTTGAGGATGGTGCGGAGATCGAGCGCGGAGCCCGCTGATTCCGCGCCATCCGAGGCGAGGGCCGAGGCGTCCCACCGCGTGGGCGAGGAGGGAAGGAGGTTGGCGAACTCCTCCTCGAGAGAGGAGACCTTGGCCTGGGCTCCCCAGCGGGCATAGCACTCGAGGGCGGCACGCAGATAGACGAGGGCCAGCCGCTTGCTGCCGAGGGTACGGAAGAAGCGGCCCGCCAGCTCGTTGGCGAGCGCTTCATCCTGGAGGAACTGTTCGCGATGGGCGCCCTCGATGGCCAGGTCGTAGAGCCTCATGGCCTCCGCGTGGCGCTCCTCGAGGCGGGCGAGCTCGGCGCTGACGAGCTGGTATTTGTGACGCAGGTTCTCCGAGGAGTGCTCGGCCCAGAGGCCGAGCTGGCGCTGGTTGGCGGCGATGTGCTCCAGGAGCCCGGTCCTCTCCGAGGGCGTGCACCTGTCGCAGGCCGCCGCCAGCGTCAACGAGGTGTAGACGTTGTGCTCCGCCATGAAGAAGCAACCCCGGATGGATTCGAGGAGTGGTTCCGCGATCCGGGACATCTCCTGGGCATCCTCGATGTCGCCCAGGAGGTAGGACGCCTGGAGCCGCATGATCCGATATAAGCACGGGGTCGTGAGCAGGCCCGGGCTCGCCTCGAGGAAGGCGGCCTCGTTGAACTCGTCGTCATCGAAGCGGGCCCGCTCGTGGGTCCGGTTTTGCAGGCACCGGATGGCCTGGCGAACGCCCAGGATCGGCTGGAGCCTCCAGCGCAAGCTGGTCTTCCGGATGCAGGCGAGGTCGCTCTCGATCTCGCTGAGCAGCTGGGAGAACGGGGTGCCCAGCGAGAGCAGGGTGAAGACCAGCAAGGGGGCCGTGAAGCCGGCCTGGTTGAGATCGCCGCTGGCGAGCGCGGCGGCGAAGGCCTGACGCAGGAGCGGCACGCTGGTGCGCAGCGGTGCCTTCCAATGGTTCACGTTCGCCGTGAACGTGACGAGCGTCTTGCTCGTCTGCCGGGGATCCGGATAGCGCTGGCACAGCTCCACACCGAGGTGGCCGAGGGCATGACCCGACGCGTAGTCGCCCAGGCGTGTTCCGAGAATCGCGCCGTACACGACATAGGAGAAGGAGGCGTAGATCGAGTTGCCATGCCTCAAGGTGAGGTTGGTGACCCGAAGGTTGATGAGGTTGAACAGGGCCGGCTGGGTGAAGAAGGCCACCGTGCTGAGCTCCGACAGGAGCCGCATGCAAGCGAGCAGGTCCGGGTCCTCCGTTGGGGGGGCGTGGAGGAGCTCGTCGAGTGAGCGATCTCCCCGGTACTCCTTTGCCATGGCGAGCTCGGCCTCGATGGCCTGAGGGAGCTCCTGCTTCTCCGGCAGCGCCATGCCGAACAACCGCAGGCCCTCGAGTCCCCGCTGGAGTGCTTCCGAGAAACCCCCTCGGGCCACGCAGGCCAGCATCCGGAGGGTGTAGAGGTCCGCCTTCTCGCGGCGCGACACGGCATGGGTCAGCGCGGAGGCGGTGAGCTCCTCGGCGAGCTGCTGCTCGCCTATGAAATAGGCGCACTCCGCCGCTTCTTGGTGGAAGCGGAAGGCCAGTGCGTAGACCGAGTGCCATGCGTCCGCTGGGAGGAGCGAGATGCCGCGGGTGAGGTAGCGCAGCGCGGAGCCGAAGGCCGCGGACGCCCGGGCCTTGCCGCCCGCCTGGAAGTTGAGGCAGGCCAGCTCCAGCCTCTCCGTCCCGTCCGTCACCAGGTCCGCGCCCAGGTCGAGCTGATCAACCGCCTCGAAGAGCCGCTCGTCGAACTCGCGCTCGGAGGTCCCGCGCAGCCAACGTCCGGCCTCGAGGTGGAGCCGCTTCTTCTGCTCCTCGGGCAGCAGCGAGTACGCGGCCTGCTGCACGCGGTCATGCGCGAACCGGTAGCCCGTTTCCCCGGGAATGAGGAGCCCTTCGTGGATGGCGCTCCAGAGCGCCGCGGCCGTGTCACCCACGGGCATGCCCATCAACGCGGAGAGCAGTGGGAGCTCCACCCGGTTGCCCAGACAGGCGGCGACCTTCAGGACATCCTGGGTGCGCTCGGGAAGGCGGCGGATGGTCCCGACCATCAGCTCGACCACGTTCTCGGTGACGCCCACCTGCTCGAGTGCGGCGAGGTCCCAGTCCCACGTGCCGCGCTCGACGTCGAAGCGCAACAGGCCGGAGTGGTGGAGGTAGCGCAGGAAGCGGGTGACGAAGAAGGGGTTGCCCGCGGTCTTCTTCAGGACGAGCTTCGCCAGGGGTTGGAGGTGTCCGGGCTCGCGGCGCAGGGTGTCGTGGCAGAGCGCCGTGAGGGCGTCGAGGTCCAGGGGAGACATCTCGATGGACCGCACGGCCGCCCCTTCCTTCTGGAAGGCCGCTCCCGTCTCGTCGGTCCGGGAGGTGCCCAGGAGCAGCACGTGCCTCGAGTCCGGGTCGGACGCGAGGCCCTGGAAGAGCTTGAGCGAGGCGGGGTCCGCCCACTGGAGGTCATCCAGGAAGAGCACGAGCGGATGCTCGGGTGTGGCGAGGGCCCGGACGAAGGACAGGAAGGTGAGGTGGAGACGGCTCTCGGCCTCCGCGGGCCGGAGCTCGGGCACGGGAGGTTGCTCGCCGGTGAGCTGCTCCAACTCCGGGACGACCCCCAGGAGGACCCGGCCGTTGGTGCCCAGTGCTTCCTGGAACCGGCGCCGCCACATGTACCGGACATGGGCGGGCTCGTTCTGCATCCCGTGGACGAGACCCTGGAAGGCATCCACCCACGGGGCATAGGGCACGTTGCGTTGGAGCTGGTCGAACTTGCCGGAGAGGAACCAGCCCGCGTGTCCGAGGTGTGGGCGAAGCGCCTGGACGAGCGCGGACTTGCCGATGCCCGCCGGGCCGGAGACGACCACTGTTTCGCTCGGGCCCGCCTGGACCCGCTCCAGTGCGGCCTCGAGCTGCGCCAGCTCGCGCTCGCGCCCGTAGAGGTGCTCCGGGATGGGGAGCTGTCGCGCCGCATCGAGCCGGCCCAGCTCGAACGCTTCGAGCGTACCGGAGGCCCGCTTGCGCTTCTGGGCTTCCTGGAGGTCGGCCAGGAGGGAGTCGGCGCTCTGGTAACGCTCCTCGGGCATCTTGGCGAGCAGCTTGAGGACGAGCTCGGAGAGGAGGGAGGGAACCTTGGGGTTGGAGAGGGCGGGAGGGAGGGGCGGCTTGGCCAGATGGGAGTGGACGAGCTCGACGGGGTCGGTGGAGGTGAAGGGAGGCTGGCCGGTGAGCAGCTCGTAGAAGGTGACGCCCAGGGAGTAGAGGTCCGCGCGGGAGTCGACGGGGCGGTCCATGCGCCCGGTGAGCTCCGGAGCGATGTAGGGCAGCGTCAACTCGAGCTCCCCGAGAATGCTCGGGGCCCGCGAGGTCCCGGAGACCTGGGTGGCGAGGTCGAAGTCGATGACGGTCAGGTGTCCATTCCCGGCCGCCACGATGATGTTGGTGGGGTTGAGGTCCCGGTGGATGACATGGCACCGGTGGAGGTGGCCGAGGATCTCCGCGAGCTGGAGGGCCAGCTCCAGGAAGGTGTCGAGCTCCAGGGGGTTGTGTCTCAACCACTCCCGGAGGTGATGGGGCCCGGCGTCCTCGAGGACGAGCGCTGGGACACCCGCCACGTCCTCCAGGGCAAGCGGCTTCACCACGCCCGCGGCTCCCAGCTTCTCCAACTCCTGGAGCAGCTCGAACTCGTGGTGGAGCATCGCGAGGCTGCTGGAGACGAGGGGGCCCTGCCGGGCCTGCTTGAGCACCAGGGAGACGCCTTCTCCCGTCCGCGTGCGAGACACGACATAGCGGCGTCCACGGTAGAACTCCTGAGCGTCCTGATAGCCCATGTTGGTCGGCAGTTGATGCATGCGACCCCCCCAGGACAACCCATGACGGGGGCTTCTTACGAAGCAGGAGCGGGGAGGCGGGTCTCGGCCTCACGGTTTTCTGGCTCGGAGGAGGGGGGCCCGGCGCAGGGCAGCTCCACTGTCAGGGTGGTCCCCTCACCGGGCTGGCTCTCGGCGCGCACCGAGCCGCCGAGCGCGGAGACGAGCTCGCGCACGATGTGGAGGCCCAGGCCCAGGCCGCCATAGTGCTCGACGGAGACGGCGCGCTCGAAGCGCTCGAAGACATGAGGCAAGCGGTCCGGAGGGATGCCGATGCCCTGGTCGCTGATGCGCAGCCGAGCGGTGTCCGCGTGGCGCTCGAGGGAGACGGAGATGGGTTTGCCGGCGGCGAACTTGAGGGCGTTGGAGAGCAGGTTGGTGACGACCTGCTCCAGCCGGGTGCGATCCCAGCGGCCGGTGACGCCGTCCTGGAGCTGGAGCGAGAGGGGGCTGTTGGCCCGGGAGATGGGCTCGTGCAGGCGCTCGACGACGTCGCGGACGACGGAGGCGAGGTCGACCTGCTCCAGGTGGAGGTGAAGGCGGCCGGCCTGGATGCGGGTGACATCGAGCAGCTCTTCAATCAGCTTGGCGAGCCTGCGGGTCTGGGCTTCGGCGCTGCGGATGCCGCGAGTGAGGGACTCGGGAAGCTCGGAACCAGAGCGGCGCAGGAGGCCCTGGACGGAGAGGCGCAGGGAGGTGATGGGGGTGTAGAGCTCATGAGCGGCGACGGAGAGGAAGTCGTCGCGCAGTTGGATGGCGGCCTGGGAGTCGCCGTAGAGCCGGGCGTTGTCGATGCTGACGGCGGCGCGGCGAGCCAACTCCTGGGCCAGGTGCAGCTCTGCCTGTCCGTAGCGGCGTCCCGCGGTCGAAGACGCGAAGATGATGGCCCCGAGCGTCTTTCCCCGGGCGACCAGCGGAACCATCATGCCCGTACGGACCATGATGGTACGCATGAGGTCGAAAAAGCCTTCCTGGCGGCTGCGGTTGAGCTGCCGCACGACCGACTCGTCGATGTCGGAGAGGAGAGCGGGTTGTCCCGTTCGAAGCACGCGGGCGAGTGTCGCGGGTGAGTCCCAGGAGGGAGGATATTTCTCCATGGCCTCGCGCAGGAGCTTCTCCTTGGCGGGCTCGGCGTGGGCCATCGCCACCGGGCGGATGGTGCCGTCTTTCTCGACCACGTCGACGATGCACCAGTCGGCCAGGAAGGGGACGACCGAGCGGGCGACCTTGGCCAGGGTGGTCTCGAAGTCCAGGGACTCGGCCAGCATCAGGCTCCATTCGGCCAGGAAGCGCACGGCCTGCTCGGCACGCGTGCGTTCGTCCACCTCGATGCGTAGCTGCTCGAAGAAGAGGCTGTTCTCCAGGGAGATGGCGATCTGGGAGGAGAGGAGGCGCAGAACGCGGACGCGCTCGGGGGTGAAGGCGCGGGTGGCGAGGTTGTTCTCGAGATAGAGAACGCCGACGGTCCTGGAGGGCCGTTGGATGGGAACGGCGAGGGCGGACTTCACGGCGTGCCGGACGACGTAGGGCTCGGAGACGAAGGCGCCCTGGTGGGAGGCATCGGCGAGGACGAGGGGCTCTCCCGACCGGCGGGCCTGCTCGATGATGGAGATGGGGACCTGGCTCGAGTCCTTCAAAGGGGCTTGTACCAGTGAGATGGGCTCGGAGACGGAGCCCACCGCACGAAGCATGAGGGTGCCCTTCTCCTCGAGCATGAGGGCGCCGCGCTGGGCTCCGGCGGCCTCCAGACACACCGTCATGAGCTTCTCGAACAGACGCTCCAGGACGACTTCGCTCACGAGCGTCTCGGAGGCCTTGAGCAGGGTGAGGAGATCGAGCGCGGAGCTCGTCGGCTCAGCACGCTCCGGGTTGCCGTTCGCGGCCACCCCGAAGGAGGGCTCGATGGGGACGAGGTCTGGGAACTCCTCTTCGAGAGCGGAGACCTTGGCTCGAGCGCCCCAGTGGGTATAGCCGTCGAGGGCAGCGCGCAGGTAACCATGGGCCAGCCGCTTGCCCCCGAGGGCGCGGTAGTAGCGGCCGGCCAGCTCGTTGGCGAGCGCTTCGTCCTGACGGAACTCCTCTCGGTGGGCGCCCTCGATGGCCAGCTCGTAGAGCCGCAGGGCTTCCACATGACGCTCCTCGAGACGGGCGAGCTCGGCGCTGATGAGCTGGTGCTTGTGGCGGAAGTTCTCCGGGCAGTTGTCGGCCCAGATGCCGAGCTGGCGCTGGTTGGTGGCGAGCTGTTCCAGGAGCCCGGCCCTGTGCTCGGGGGGACTCCTGTCGCAGCATGCCGCCAGGGTCAGCGACGTGTAGAAGTTGTGATCCGCGACGAAGAAATACCCCCGGATGGACTCGAGCAGGAGGCCTGCTTCCCGGGACATCTCCTGGGCTTCTTCGATGTCACCCAGGAGATAGGACACCTGGAGGCGCAGGAGCTTGTACCTGCCGAGCGATAGGGGGAGCTTCAGGTTTGATGCGAGGAAGACGCTCTCGTCGAACTCGTCATCGTCGAAGCGGGCGTTCTTGCGAGTCCGGCCCTGCAGGCACCGGATGGCCTGGCGCAGGCCCAGGAGCAGGGCATGCATTTCGGTGAGGCTGGACTTGCGGAGGAAGACGAAGCTGGTTTCGGCCTCGGAGAGCACTTGGGACAGTGCGGTGCCCATCGAGAACAGGGTATGCACCATCACTGGGACCGAGTAGCCGGCGGAGTGGACATCTCCGCTCTCGAGCGCGGCCGCGAAACACCGGCGGTAGAGCGGCACACTGGTGCGCAGCGGTGCTCTCCAATGGTTCACGCTCACCGCGACGGTGGTGCGCGTTCTCCACTCCTGCCGTGGATCGGGGTAGCGCTGGCACAGCTCGATACCCAGGTGGCCGAAGGCATAGCCAGACACGTAGTCACCCTCGCGCATTCCCAGCAACATCCCATACGTGGCATACATCGGAGCGGCGTAGATCGTGTTGCCATGTCTCAACGTGAGGTTGATGGCGCGGACGTTGAGGAGGGTGTACAGGCGCAGGTCGAAGAAGTAGACCGCCGCGCTGAGCTCCGAGAGGAGCCGTGCACAGGCGAGCTGTTCCGGATCCTCCATCCGGGGTGCGTCGAGGAGCTGCCGGGTCGTGCGAGCCTGCAGGCTCTGCTTCACCGTGGCGAGCTCGTCCGCGAGAGCCCGAGGCACGTCCTGCTTCTCTGGCAGCTCCATTCCGAACAACCGCAACCCCTCGCGTCCCCACGGGAGCGCCTCCGGGTAGGCCTGTCTGGCCATGCAGGCGAGCACCCGGAGGGTATAGAGGTCCGCCTTCTCGAGGCGGGACGCGGCATGGGCCAGGGTGGAGGAGGTGAGCCCCTCGGCGGACACCTGGTCGCCCGTGAGGTAGGCACACTCGGCCGCTTCGCGATGGAGGCGGAAGGTCAGTGCGTAGGCCTCTCGCCATGCCCGCGGTGGGAGGAAGCCGAGCCCGAGCGTCAGGTATTTCAGCGCGGAGTGGAAGGCGGACGAGGCCTTGGCCCTGACTCCAGCCCGGAAGTTGAGCTGGGCCAGCTCCAGCCGTTCGGCTTCATCGGTCACCAGCTCCGCGCCCAGGTCGAGCTGGTCGACCACGTCGAAGAGCCGCTCATCGGATTCACGCTCGGAGGTTGTCTTGAGCAGGCGTCCCGCCTCGAGGTGGAGCCGTTTCTTCTCGGGCTCGGGGAGCAGGGAGTACGCGGCCTGCTGTACGCGGTCGTGCGCGAACCGGTAGAGGGTCTCGTGCCTCGGGTGCTCTCCGGCGGACTGCTCGCCGGAGCGTGAGAGCGGCGGCGCCCTGCTGTCGGAGACGAGGAGCCCCTGCTGGATGGCACTCCAGAGCGCCGCGGCCGTGTTGCCCTCGGACATGTTCATCAGCGAGGCGAGGAGTGGGAGCTCGATGCGATTGCCCAGGCAGGCGGCGACCTTGAGGACGCTCTGGGCCCGCTCGGGAAGCTGGCGGATGGTGGCGAGCATGAGCTCGACCACGTTCTCGGTGATGCCCACCTGGGCAATCCCGGCGAGGTCCCACTCCCACGAGCCGTGCTCGGCGTCGAAGCGCAGCAGGCCGGATTGATGGAGGTAGCGCAGGAATCGGGTGACGAAGAAGGGGTTGCCGGCGGTCTTCTTCAGCACGAGTTCCGCCAGGGGCTGGAGGTGCCCGGGTTCACGGCCCAGGGTGTTGGCGCAGAGTGCCGTGAGGGCACCGAGCTCCAGGGGAGGGAGCTCGATGGTGTGGACGGCTGCTCCCGCCTTCTGGAGGGCCGTGAGAGTTTGTGCGACCGGATGCTGTGGCCCGACCTCCTCGGGACGGTAGGAGCCCACGAGCAGCACGTGGTGGGAGTCCGGGTCGGAAGCGAGGGTCTGGAAGCGCGCGAGCGAGGCGGGGTCGGCCCACTGGAGATCGTCCAGGAAGAGCACGAGCGGGTGCTCGGGTGAGGCGAGGGCCCGGATGAACGTCCGGAAGATGAAGCGCAGACGGTTCTCGGCATCCTGCGGCCGGAGCTCGGGCACGGGAGGCAGCGGACCGGTGAGCTTCTCCAACTCGGGGGCGATGCCCAGAAGGACGCGGCCCTGGGAGCCCAGAGCCCCCAGGAGCCGGTGCCGCCACAGGGCCTGGACGTCGGCCGGTTCGTTCAACAACCCACGGATGAAGCCCTGGAAGGCGTCGACCCATGGGGCATAGGGGACGTTGCCCTGGAGCTGGTCGAACTTGCCGGAGAGGAACCAGCCTGCGTGTCCGAGGCGTGGTCTCAGAGCCTGGACGAGCGAGGACTTGCCGATGCCCGCGGGGCCGGAGACGAACACCGTCTCGCTCGGGCCCGCCCGGACCCGCTCTAGCGCGGCCTCGAGCTGCGCCAGTTCGCGCTCGCGCCCGTAGAGCCGCTCTGGAATGGGGAGCTGTCGCGCCGCATCGAGCTGGCCCAGCTCGAACGCTTCAATGACACCGGAGGCCTGCTTGCGCTTCTGGGCTTCCTGGAGGTCAGCCAGGAGGGAGTCGGCGCTCTGGTAGCGCTCCTCGGGCATCTTGGCGAGCAGCTTGAGGACGAGGTCGGAGAGGAGGGAGGGAACCTTGGGATTGGCGAGGGCAGGAGGGAGGGGAGGCCGTGCCAGGTGGGAGTGGACGAGCTCGACGGGGTCGGTGGAGGTGAAGGGAGGCTGGCCGGTGAGCAGCTCGTAGAAGGTGGCGCCCAGGGAGTAGAGGTCCGCGCGGGAGTCGACGGAGCGGTCCATGCGGCCGGTGAGCTCCGGAGCGATGTAGGGCAGCGCCGATTCGAGCTCTCCGTGGATGCTCGAGGTCGGGGAGGCCGCTGCAACCCGGGTGGCGAGGTCGAAGTCGATGAGGGTCAGGCGCCGCGTCCCGGCCGCCACGAGGATGTTGGTGGGGTTGAGGTCCCGGTGGAGGACGCGGAGCCGGTGGAGGTGACAGAGGATCTCCGCCAGTTGAAGGGCCAGCTCCAGGAAGGTGTCGGGCTCGACGGGGTTGTGTTTCAGCCACTCCTGGAGGTCATGGGGCCCGGCGTCCTCGAGGACGAGCGCTGGGACTCCTGCCACGTCCTCCAGGGCCCGGGGCCTCACTACGCCCACGACGCCCAGCGCCTCCAATTCCCGCAGCAGGCTGAATTCGTGGTGGAGCATCGCGAGGCTGCTGGAGGCGAGGGGGCCCTGCCGGGCCTGCTTGAGCACCAGGGAGACGCCCTCTCTCGTCCACACGCGAGACACGATGAACCGGCGTCCGCGGTGGAGCTCCTGAGCGCCCTGACAGCCCATGCTGATCGGCAGTTGTGGCATGCGACCCCTCAAAAGAACCCACAGCGGAAACTCCTCATGAAGCAGGAGCGGGGAGGTGGGCCTCGGTCTCACGGCCTTCTGGCTCGGAAGAGGGGGGCCCGGCGCAGGGCAGCTCTACTGTCAGGGTGGTCCCCTCACCGGGCTGGCTCTCGGCACGCACCGAGCCGCCGAGCGCGGAGACGATCTCGCGCACGATGTGGAGGCCCAGGCCCAGGCCGCCGTAGTGCTCGATGGAGACGGCACGTTCGAAGCGCTCGAAGACATGGGGAAGACGGTCCGGAGGGATGCCGATGCCCTGGTCGCTGACGCGCAGCCGAGCGGTGTCCGCGTGGCGCTCGAGGGAGACGGAGATGGGTTTGCCCGCGGCGAACTTGAGGGCGTTGGAGAGCAGGTTGGTGACGACCTGCTCCAGCCGGGTGTGATCCCAACGGCCGGTGACGCCGTCCTGAAGACGGAGCGAGAGGGGGCTGTTGGCTCGGGAGATGGGCTCGTGAAGGCGCTCGACGACGTCGCGGACGACGGAGGAGAGGTCGACCTGCTCCAGGTGGAGGTGGAGGCGCCCGGCCTGGATGCGGGTGACATCGAGTAGCTCTTCAATCAGCTTCGCGAGCCTGCGGGTCTGTGCCTCGGCGGTGCGGATGCCGCGAGTGAGGGACTCTGGAATCTCGGAGCCGGAGCGGCGCAAGAGGCCCTGGACGGAGAGGCGCAGGGAGGTGATGGGGGTGTAGAGCTCATGAGCGGCGACGGAGAGGAAGTCGTCGCGCAGTTGGATGGCGGCCTGGGAGTCACCATAGAGCCGGGCGTTGTCGATGCTGACGGCGGCGCGGCGAGCCAGCTCCTGGGCCAGGTGCAGCTCGGCCTGTCCGTAGCGGCGGCCCGCGGTCGAAGACGCGAAGATGATGGCCCCGAGCGTCTTTCCCCGGGCAGCCAGCGGCACGATCATTCCTGTCCGCATGGAGATGGTGCGGAGGATGTCGAAGAAGGATTCATCGCGGCCGGGGTTTCTCTTTCGCAGGGCCTCCTCGTCGACCTCCGGGATGAGGAGGGGCTGTCCCGTCCGCAGCACCTGGATGAGCCCTTCGGCTGTGTCCCAGGTGGGGGGATATTTCTCGATGAGCTCACGCAGGAGCTGCTCTTTCGTGGGCTCGACATGGGCCACCGTCACGGGGCGGATGGTGCCGTCCTTCTCGACCACATCGACGATGCACCAGTCGGCCAGGTAGGGGACGACGGAGCGGGTGACCTTGGCCAGGGTGGTCTCGAAGTCCAGGGACTCGGCCAGCATCAGGCTCCACTCGGCCAGGAAGCGCACGGCCTGCTCGGCACGTGTGCGCTCGTCCACCTCGATGCGCAGCCGTTCGAAGAGGAGGCTGTTCTCCAGGGAGATGGCGATCTGGGAGGAGAGGAGCCGGAGAACGCGGACGCGCTCGGGGGTGAAGGCGCGGGTGGCGAGGTTGTTCTCCAGGTAGAGCACGCCCACGGTCCTGGAGGGCCGTTGGATGGGGACGGTGAGGGTGGACTTCACCGCGTGCCGGGCGACGTAGGGGTCGGAGACGAAGGCGCCCTGGCGGGAGGTATCGGCGAGGACGAGGGGCTCTCCCGTCTGGTAGGCGTGCGCGATGACGGAGATGGGGACCTGGCTCGAGTCCTTCAAGGGACTGTGAACCAGGGAGACGGGCTCGGAGAGGACGCCCACGGCTCGAAGCATGAGGGTGTCTTCTTCTTCGAGCACGAGCGCGCCGCATTGGGCACCCGCCGCCTCCAGACACACGGTCATGAGCTTCTCGAGCAGACGCTCCAGGACGACCTCGCTCACGAGGGTCTCGGAGGCCTTGAGGAGGGTGAGGAGGTCGAGCGCGGAGCCACCCACCCCGGCACCCTCCGGGGCAGTGGAGGGGGCCTTCCAGAGGGAAGGTTCAACGGGGACGAGGTCAGGGAACTCCTCCTCGAGGGCGGAGACCTTGGCCTGGGCTCCCCAGCGGGCATAGCCGTCGAGCGCGGCGCGCAGGTAACCATGGGACAATCGCTTGCCGCCGAGGGCTCGGTAGTAGCGGCCGGCCAGCTCGTTGGCGAGGGCCTCGTCCTGGAGGAACTCCTCGCGATGGGCACCCTCGATGGCCAGGTCGTAGAGCCGCAGGGCTTCCACGTGGTGTCCCGCGATGCGGGCGAGCTCGGCGCTGACGAGCTGGTGCTTGTGGCGGAAGTTCTCCGGGCAGTTGTCGGCCCAGATGCCGAGCTGGCGCTGGTGGGCCTCGAGCTGTTCCAGGAGCCCGGCCCTCTGCTCGGGAGTGCTCCTGTCGCAGCACGCCGCCAGGGTCAGCGACGTGTAGAAGTTGTGATCCACGGTGAAGAACTGCCCCCGGATGTTCTCGAGGTGCGGGCCTGCCTCCCGGGACATCTCCGCAGCGTCCTCGATGTCGCCCAGGAGGTAGGACACCTGGAGGCGCAGGATCCTGTATCGGCAGAGCGCTGGGAGGAGACTGCGGTTCAAGGCGAGGAAGGTGTCCTCATGGAACTCGTCGTCGTCGAAGCGGGCGTGCTTGCGGGTCCGGTCCTGCAGGCACCGGATGGCCTGGCGCAGGCCGAGGATCGAATTGGCCATCCCCAGGAGGCCTGACTTTCGGAGGAAGGTGAGGTTGCTCTCGATTTCGGAGAGGACGTGGGGGAGCTCGGTGCCCATCGAGAACAGGGTGCTCATCTTCACCGGGGCCACGTAGCCGGCGAACTGGAGATCGCCGCTCGTGAGCGCGGCGGCGACGGACCGGTGGTAGAGGAGCAGATCGGTTCGGAGTGGCGCCCTCCAGTGATTCACGAGCAGTGCGATCGTGGTGAGCGTTCGGCTCTCCTGCCGGGTGTCGGGATGACGCTGGAAGAGCTCCACGGCCAGGTGGCCGAAGGCGTAACCCGACGCGTAATCACCCTCGCGCACGCCCAGCAGCATCGCATACGTGGCATACGCCGGAGCGGCGTAGATCGTGTTGCCATGTCTCAACGTGAGGTTGACGATGCGGATGTTGAGGAGGGCGAACAGGACCGGGGTGATGAAGTAGACCGCCGTGCTGAGGTCCGAGGTGAGCCGTGTGCAGGCGAGCTGTTCCGGATCCTCCATCCGGGGGGCGTCGAGGATTTGCTGGAGCGTGCGGCCCCGCAGGTTCTGTTTCACCGCGGCGAGCTCGTCCGCGAGGGCCCGGGGGATGTCCTGCTTCTGCGGCACCTCGATGTCGAACAACCGCAGCCCCTCGCGTCCCCACTGGAGTGCCTCCGAGTAGGCCTGTCTGGCCATGCAGGCGAGCACCCGGAAGCTGTAGAGCTCCGCCTTCTCGATGCGGGACGCGGCGTGGAGCAACGCGGAGGCGATGAGCTTCTCGGCGAGTTGTTGCTCACTGGCGAGGTAGGCGCACTCGGCCGCCTCTCGGTGGAGGCGGAAGGTCAGCGCGTAGGTCTCCCGCCACGCTTCCTCTGGGAGGAATCCGAGCCCGCGCGTCAGGTATTCCATGGCGGAACGGAAAGCGGACGAGGCCTTGGCCCTGCTTCCGGCCCGGAAGTTGAGCCGGGCCAGCTCCAGCCGCTCGGCTTCATCGGTCACCAGCTCCGCGCCCAGGTCGAGCTGGTCGACCACATCGAAGAGCCGCTCGTCGGGTTCGCGCTGGGAGCTTCCCTCGAGCAGGCGTCCTGCTTCGAGGTGGAGCCGTTTCTTCTGGGGCTCGGGGAGCAGGGAGTACGCGGCCTGCTGTACGCGGTCGTGGGCGAAACGGTAGACGGCCTCATGTCTCGGGAGTTCTCCGGCGGCCTGCTCGCCGGAGACTGAGAGCGGGGGAGCCCTGCTGTCGGAGACGAGGAGCCCCTGCTGGATGGCGCTCCAGATCGCCGCGGTCGTGTCGCCCACGGGCAGGTTCATCAGCGCGGCGAGGAGAGGGAGCTCGATGCGGTTGCCCAGGCAGGCGGCGACCTTGAGGACGTCCTGGGTACGGCTGGGAAGCTGGCGGATGGTGGCGAGCATGAGCTCGACCACGTTCTCGGTGACATCCACCTGGGCAGTCCCGGCGAGGTCCCACTCCCACGAGCCTCGTTCGGCGTCGAAGCGCAGCAGGCCGGAGTGGTGGAGGTAGCGCAGGAAGCGGGTGACGAAGAAGGGGTTGCCCGCGGTCTTGTGCAGCACGAGCTGGGCCAGGGTCTGGAGGTGCCCGGGGTCGCGGTGCAGGGTGTCGACGCAGAGGTCCGTGAGGGCACCGAGCTCCAGGGGATGTAGCTCGATGGAGTGAATGGACGCGCCCGCCTTCTGGAGGTCCGTGAGGGCTCGCGCGACGGGGTGCTCCGAGGCGACTTCCTCGGGACGGTAGGAGCCCACGAGCAGCACATGGTGGGAGTCCGCGTCGGAGGCGAGGCTCTGGAAGAGCGCGAGCGAGGCGGGGTCGGCCCATTGAAGGTCGTCCAGGAAGAGCACGAG
The DNA here is from genome assembly GCF_003044305.1 of Vitiosangium sp. GDMCC 1.1324. Taxonomy (GTDB): domain Bacteria; phylum Myxococcota; class Myxococcia; order Myxococcales; family Myxococcaceae; genus Archangium. Next base: position 152,991 of record NZ_PZOX01000018.1, read on the forward strand.
CGGGTGTTCGGGTGAGGCGAGGGCCCGGATGAACGTCTGGAAGGTGAAGTGGAAACGCTGCTCGGCGTCTTTCGGCCCGAGCTCCGCCAGCAGGGGAGGCTGCGGGCCGATGAGCTGTTCCAGGTCCGGGACGATGCCGAGGAGGACGCGGCCGCGGGTGCCCAGTGCCTCCTGGAACCGGCGCCGCCACAGATCCTGGACGTCAGCGGGTTCATGGAGCAATCCGCGGATGAGGCCCTGGAAGGCGTCGACCCATGGGGCATAGGGGACGCTGCCCCGGAGCTGGTCGAACTTGCCAGAGAGAAACCAGCCCCCTTGCTCGAGGCGTGGTCTCAGAGCCTGGACGAGCGAGGACTTGCCGATGCCCGCGGTGCCGGTGACGACCACCGTCTCGCTCGGGCCCGCCTGGACACGCTCCAGGGTGGCCTCGAGCTGCGCCTGCTCGCGCTCGCGCCCGTAGAGGTGCTCCGAGATGGGGAGCTGTCGCGCCTGGTCGAGCTTGCCGAGCTCGAAGGACTCGAGCGTGCCCGTGGCGTGCATGCGCCTCCGGGCTTCTTGAAGGTCAGCCAGGAGGGAGTCGGCGCTCTGGTAGCGCTCCTCGGGCATCTTGGAGAGCAGCTTGAGGACGAGGTCGGAGAGGAGGGCGGGGACCTTGGGGTTGGAGAGGGCGGGAGGGAGGGGAGGCCGCGCCAGGTGGGAATGGACGAGCTCGACGGGGTCGGTGGAGGTGAAGGGAGGCTGGCCGGTGAGCAGCTCGTAGAAGGTGGCGCCCAGGGAGTAGAGGTCCGCGCGGTGGTCCACGAGCCGGTCCATGCGCCCCGTGAGCTCGGGAGCGATGTAGGGCAGCGCCGATTCGAGCTCGCCGTGGATGCTCGAGGTGGGGGCGGTGCCGGAGACGCGGGTGGCGAGGTCGAAGTCGATGAGGGTCAGGCGCCGCGTCCCGGCCGACACGATGATGTTGGTGGGATTGAGGTCCCGGTGGAGGACGTGGCGCCGGTGGAGGTGGCCGAGGATCTCCACCAGTTGAAGGGCCAGCTCCAGGAAGGTGTCGGGCTCGACGGGGTTGCGTCTCAACCACTCCCGGAGGTCATGGGGCCCGGCATCCTCGAGGACGAGCGCTGGGACTCCTGCCGCATCCTCCAGGGCCCGGGGTCTCACCACGCCCGCGATGCCCAGCGCCTCCAGTTCGCGCAGCAGCTCGAGCTCGTGGTGGAGCATCGCGAGGCTGCTGGAGGCGAGGGGGCCCTGCCGGGCCTGCTTGAGCACCAGGGAGACGCCGGCTTCCCTCCACACACGAGACACGATGAACCGGCGTCCGCGGTGGATCTCCTGGGCGCTTCGAGCGGCGGAAGACGGATGGCCCTCGCCGGGTGGTTGCTGCACCATGCGACCCCCACGGGCGGGAGCTCCCTGGCGCGTGTTCCATTCCGGCGCCGCGATGGCTCAGCAGTACGGCCTCGCCGCTCCCGCTCCCTTCTGAACATCTGGATGGAGCGGCACCCCGGGGAGGTGCTCCTGGCCGCTCTCCACGCTCGGGGCAGGGCGCTCGTCCGTCACTTCTTCTTGAAGAGCGCCTCCGCGGCGGACAGCAGGTCGTCCTTGGGCTGCTTCGTGTGCAGGCCGCCCTCGCCCACCTGGAAGAGCTCGCAGAAGTTGGCCTCATCCTTGTCCGAGGGCACCTCCGCGAAGGGCTCCTTGCACTGCTTGGCCACCGTCACATCGAAGTGGCGGCAGTTGCGGCACGAGTGCACGTCTTCGTCGCAGTGGGGGCACGTGTCGCGCCTCCCCACCTGGTTGCCCACGATGTCGAGTTTCCCTCCGCAGTGCGCGCAGCCCGGCATGCTCCACCTCCCGCTCAGGGGTGAAGCGGTGCATACCAGCGGGCTACCCGGAGCGCGAGCCCTCTAGGAGCGCGAGGGACGGACGGCCGCACGCACGGACACCGGCTCGGCGGCCTTCGCCGTTTCCAGTTCCTCGCTCGCGTCGTCCAGCTCCCCGTTCAGCCGGCGCAGCAGGCTCAGCATCCACGCGCACGCCGCGGCCGCCACCGCGAACAGCACTCCCACCTCCTGGCCTCGCTGCCACAGTTGGGCCCGCTCCATCACCGCCCGGCGCTTCGCGAACGTCTCCAGCTGCTGGGTGGCCAGCGCGTCGTTGAAGCTCTGCGCGTACTCGCTCGCCTGCGCCTTGCCGCGCTCCATCAGCCAGTTCGCCTCCGAGCGCAGCAGATCCGCGCGGTACCAGCACCCCACGGCACACGCCGCGGATAGCAGCGACACGCACACCGCCGTCGTCACGCTGGACAGTCGCATGACCCCTCCGGACCGCCGTTTCGCGGATGCAAGACACCCGCCACTGCTCCGGCTTCCCGAAGACAGTAGCGGATGGTAGGGACCGCTCTCGCCATGGGCAAGCCCTACCGTCCGAAAGACCACTATTTCAAGAAAGCCAAGCAAGAAGGGTTGAGAGCCCGTTCCGCCTTCAAGGTGGACGAGATTCTCAAGCGCTTCCCGTTCCTGAAGAAGGGAGGCACGGTGCTGGACCTGGGAGCGGCGCCAGGCGGCTTCCTGCAGATATTGGCCGACACGGTGGGCCCCAGCGGCCGGGTCATCGGGGTGGACATCGTGGCCATCCGGCCCTTCAGCCAGCAGAACGTGAAGACGGTGGTGCTGGACGTGCTCGCCGACGACTTCGACGCGAAGCTGCGCGAGCTGTACGACGGGCCCTTCGACGCCGTCATCTCGGACATGGCGCCCAAGACGAGCGGCATCCGCACCACCGACGAGGCGCGCAGTCTGCGGCTGGCCCGCAAGGCGCTCGAGGTGTCCGTCACCCGGGGCCGTCCTGGCTCGGGCTTCGTCGCCAAGCTCTTCATGGGCGGCGAGTTCGAGGAGTTCCGCAACGAGGTGCGCGCCAGCTTCGAGGACGTGAAGCTGGTGCGTCCCGAGGCCACTCGCGGCGCCAGCATGGAGGTGTACGTGATTGGGCTGCGCCGCAAGGGTCCCGTGGCTTCCGGGCCTGTGCCCGCCTAGACTGCCGCACCGCGCAATGCCGGGGTGTTCCCCAGGTCCTTCACGAGCCGAGGTAGGTCCATGCCAGCAGACCCGAAATCCAAGCGCGGCAATGCGTCACGCAAGGCCCTCAACGCGCTCGAGGGCGACGACGAGTTCAGCGTCTTCTCGGTGGACCCCGATGCCTACAAGCCCCCCGTCTCCCTCAAGGACGACACCCAGGGCCGGCCCGACGACACCCGCGCGACGAGCTCGGTGGTGCGCTTCCTGCGGAAGATTTTTGGCGACTAGCGGAAGCCCGGGCCGGCCGTCGCCCGGGCGCGTCCTCTGGTGATTCGAGTGTCAGGCCAGGAGCGTGGACTGGCTCGCCACGCGCTCGATGCAGGCCGGCACGTCGTTCGTCGGTGAGTTCACCACGCGGGCCACCTCCCAGGCCTCCAGGGGCTCGTTCTCATTGGGCACCAGCAGGGGCTGCAACACCGTGGCCTCCTGCGGCTGCGGACTCAGCCACAGCTCCCGGGTCTCGGGCGAGAGGATGACGGGCATCCGGTCGTGGATGGGGGCCATCAGTGCGTTGGGGCCGGTGGTGATGACGGTGCAGGTGCGCAGCACCTCGCCGGTGTCCGGGGCTGTCCACTCCTCCCACAGCCCGGCGAAGGTCATGGGCCGGCCGTCCTTGCGGCGGAAGAGGTAGGGCGTCTTGGGCTTCGTGCTCTGCTTCCACTCGAACCAGCCATCCACGATCACCAGACAGCGCCGGCGCTTGAGCGCGGAGCGGAAGCTGGGCTTCTCCGCCACCGTCTCGCCGCGGGCGTTGATGAGCTTGCTGCCGATGGAGGCTTCCTTCGCCCAGGAGGGGATGAGGCCCCAGCGGTAGGCGTCCAGCATGTGCGCGCCGTCGTTGATGACCACGGGCATCAGCTGGGTGGGGGCGAGGTTGTAGCGGGGGCGATCGAGCGCGGTGCGCACGCCGGTGAGGGAGAGCTCACGCGCGATCGCCAGGGCGGGGGTCTGGATGGTGACGCGGCCACACATGGCGCGCAGTATGCCCCGAGAACTGCATCCGGGACACCGATTCAATCCCTCCAACGTGGCGTGTGGATGTCAGACACTCGGGGGAGAATCTGTCTGGGGTTTGCCCATTTTCCTGGGCCTTTGTCGGGTACCAACCCCTCCCTGAAAGGAATGTTCATGAGACTTTGGAATTTCGGCGCGTATGTGCTCGCGCTTCTGGTGGTGGCTTGCGGTGGAGAGTCCGTGCCAGTGACGCAGGGGCAGGGGGCGGAGGGCACGCTACGGCTTCCGCTGGTCTCGCCAGGGCCGTACGGGGACTACCGCCTGGTGGGCGCGACGTTCAACATCACTGGACCGCAGACGGTGACCATCACGGACACGTCGCCGGACACGGTGCACGCGGCGCTCATGGCCGGCGCCTATACCATCGAGCTCGCGGGCTCCTGGCACCTGGAGCGCACGGATGCGCCCGGGACGGTCGTGCCGGCCCAATTGCTGTCTCCCAATCCCCTGTCGTTCTACGTGACCAAGGATCAGCTGTCCGATGTGCGCTTCCTCTTCAAGATCGCCGGGAGTGGCGCTGCGGACGTGGGCTTCAAGGTGGATCAAGGGGGGTGGATTGCCGGGACCCTGCAGTTCACCGCTCGTGAGAGCCCGGGGAATGGACCGAGCGTCTTGGATGAGCTGGTGGGCAAGAGCGTGCCCTTCGTCATCGGCTTCGAGTCGTCCGCGCTCAACCGGGGGACCTCCAGGGACTTGAATGTGCAGGCCATCGGCCCCCTCACCGTCCAGTTCGGGGGGCCTCATTCCGATCTCCTGGCCCACGTCGCTGCTTCCATCTCGAGGTACTCGTATGTCTACTTCAACCTGCGCGCGACCCCGAGTGGACTCATCGAGTCCGGTCCCATCCAGATCTGGTCGGAGGACTTCGCCCTCGAGCTGTTGCCGAGCGCTCCCTCTCCGGGAGTGCTCGACAGCGAGGGTTATCCCGCCCCCCGGCTCTTCCAGTTCGAGACCGAGGGCGCCCTCCGTTCCTCGCACGAGCCCGGGAATGGAGTGCGTGGCCCGGCGAGCGTGAACCTCCAGCCCTGAGCCATCCCGCCGTGCAACACCCCGCGCTTCTCCCGGGACGTGAGAAAGACTGCACCCGTTTTCCAATCCCAGGAGGAGCGCGGGCCTCGAAGCCGGATTCGCCTGCTGCATTTGTCTCGAAAGTCCTGGCGGCCTCTCTAGAGTGTCCGCATGTCGCCACTTCCGGGATTCCGGCCGCTCTTCACCCTCCTGACACTCATCGCCTTCCTGTCCGCCGTCCCCTCCGCTCGGGCGCAACAAGCCGTGCCCTCGTGGAAGGACATCGACGCGCTGGTGGGGGAGCAGAAGTTTGAGGCCGCCGTTCAGGGCACCGAGGCGCGCCTCGCGCAAGCCCGCACCCAGGGCAACGACGACGAGTGGGCCCGGGCGCTCATCCGTGTGGTGCAGTTGCGCACCGGGCTCCATGGGTACGAGACGGCGGTGCTCTTTCTCCGGGAGCAACCGTGGCCGAAGGGCCTGTTGCCGCGCACCGCGCTCAACCTCTACTACGCCAGCGCGCTCCTCGAGTACGCGGGGCGCTATCGCCACGAGGTGAGCCAGCGCGAGCAGGTGGTCTCCGGCGGGCCGGTGGACCTGAAGCGGTGGACGGCCGAGCAGATCTACACGGAGGCCCGGCGCGCGCTCGCGGAGGTGTGGGCGGAGCGGGAGCGGTTGGGCAAGGAGAAGGTGGGGGCGCTCTCGAGCGTGCTCGTGCCGAACGACTACCCACCGGGCATCCGCGACACGCTGCGCGACGCGGTGACGTACCTCTGGGTGGGCATGTTCGTGGACCAGCTCCAGTGGCGGCCGGGTCAGGCGGATGAGCTGCACCGCCTGGACCTGAGCGAGCTGCTGGAGGGCTCGCCCCGGGTGGATCTGGTGGACCCGTCGGTGCATCCGCTGCGCAAGCTGGCCGCCATCCTGGGAGACCTGGAGGCATGGCACCAGGCCTCGGGCCAACGCGAGGCGGCACTGGAGGCGCACCTGGTGCGCGGCGAGCGGCTGAGCCAGGCCTTCAACGAGAAGGCGGACAAGGCCCGCATCCTCCGTCACATGGACGCGTACCTCGAGGGCTACCGGAAGGTGCCGTGGTGGGCGATGGGGCAGGGGTGGCTGGCGGAGCTCGAGCGCTCCGAGGATCGGCCGGTGCGTGCCCGCGCGAGGGCACAGGGGTGTGTGGCGGCCTTCCCGGAGAGTCTCGGGGGCAAGCGGTGCGCACAACTGGTGGCGGAGCTCGATGCCCCGGAGTTCTCGGTCTCCAGCATGCACTCCGATGGTCCCCGCAAGCGCTCCATCGAGGTGACGCATCGCAACGTGTCGCGGCTGTACTTCCGCGCCTACGCGTATGACGTGGAGTCGAGGCTCGCCAAAGGCGCCCTCTACGATGAGCTCCTGGGCATCGACGGGGACTCGTCCTCCACCAAGGAGTTGAGGCGCCGCATCGAGAGCGAGCGGCCCGTGGCGGCCTGGGGCGAGACCCTGCCGGCGACGTCGGACCTGCGCTCGCACCGCACCTTCGTGGTGCCGCCACTGACGGAGACGGGCAGCTATCTCATCGTCGCCTCGACGCGCGAGGACTTCGGGGAGGCGGACAACCAGGTGACCGCGACGCTGATGACGGTGACCCCCTGGGTCTTCGTCACCCGGATGGACGAGCGGGGGCGCCTGGCGGTGCGGGTGGTGGAGGGCGAGTCGGGTCAGCCCTCGCCGGGCGTGGAGGTGCGCCTGTTGAGGATGGGCGACGTGAACCGCGTGTTGCGGACCCTGAAGACGGATGCTCGGGGCGAGGTGGTATTCCCGGAGGCGCCGGGTTGGGACAATTCCTTCGTCGTCGTGGGCCGCGGCCGGCAGGCCTTGCTCGGCAGGGATGGGTTCTACAACTACGGGCGTGAGCCGCGGCAGGAGGGGACGCAGGCGCTCGTCTTCACGGATCGCAGCGTGTACCGCCCGCTGCAGAAGGTGCTGTGGAAGGTGGTGGCCTTCCGCGGGAATGGAGAGCAGGCGCGCTACCAGACGCAGTCCCGGCAGCGGTTGAGGGTGTCGCTGGTGGACGCGAATGGACAGGTCATCGAGAAGCGCGAGGTGTCGACCAATGACTTCGGCTCGGTGGTGGGAGAGTTCACCGTGCCCGCGGGGCGGCTGCTCGGCTCGTGGCTCGTGCGGGCCAGCGTGGGCGAGCGGGAGGTGGGCAGCGCGAGCGTGCGAGTGGAGGAGTACAAGCGGCCGACGTTCGAGGTGACACTGAAGGACCCGGATGCGGCGCTGCGCCTCAACCGCCCGGCCACCTTCCGGGGCGAGGCGCGCTACTATTTCGGGCTCCCGGTGACGCGCGGCACCGTGCGCTGGCGCGTCCACCGCGAGCCCCTCTTCCCCATCTGGTGGTCGCGCATCGGGGGATTCCCCCTGGCGACTCGCGTGGTGGCCAGCGGCTCCTCGGTGCTGGGCGAGGATGGCGGTTTCCAGCTCATCTTCACGCCGGACGCGGACGAGCGGGCTGCCTCCTCGCGCGATGTCTCCTGGCGCTACCGGGTGGAGGCGGACGTGCTGGACGAGGGCGGGGAGACGCGCTCGGCGAGCCGTGCCTTCCGTCTTGGTCTGGTGGCGGTGGAGGGGCGCGTGGACATGGACGAGGGCTTCCTGCGCGAGGGCGTGGCGTCGGAGGTCCGGCTGCTGCGTTCGAACCTCGATGGCGTGCCGCTGTCCGGGGCGGGCCGGTGGCGGCTGGTGGCGGTGAAGCAGCCCGCGCGGCCACGGATGCCCGACGAGCTGCCCGTTCCGAAGGCTTCCGTGGAGAGCGTGGGCGCGGAGGCCCGCATCACCACTCCGGGGGACTCGCTGCGGCCCCGGTGGCAGGAGGAAGGCCTCCCCTCCGAGGAGAGCTTCCGGGACTGGGCGGATGGCGAGGAGTTGGCCCGGGGCTCGGTGACGCATGACACCCAGGGGCTCGCGCGGGTGAAGCTGCCCGAGCTGCGCCCTGGTATCTACCGCGTGCACTACGAGACGGAGGATGCCTTCGGAGAGCGCTTCACCACGTCGCGCGAGGTGCTGGTGTCGGGCGAGCGTGCGCCGATCGCGGTGCCGGCGATGCTGCGCGTCGAGCGGACCTCGGTGAAGGTGGGCGAGACGGCGCGCGTGCTGGCCTTCTCCGGCTTCGAGGGGCAGCCGCTGTTCCTGGACATCCTCCAGGGAGACACGCTCGTGCAGCGGCGCGTGCTGGCTGGGGGGAAGGATCCGTCGGTGCTGGAGCTCCCCATCACCGAGGCCCTGCGCGGTGGCTTCACCGTGACGCTGGTGGCGGTGCGGGACTACCAGGTGCTGCGGTTCGTGCAGCAGGTGTTCGTGCCCTTCGACGACAAGGAGCTGCACCTGGAGTTCGCCACCTTCCGGGATCGGCTGCGTCCGGGCGCGAAGGAGACGTGGCGGGTGACGGTGAAGGGGCCTCGGGGAGATCGGGTGGCGGCGGGGGCCGCCGAGCTGCTCGCGTACATGTATGACCAGTCGTTGGATCTCTTCGCGCCGCACTCACCCCCGAGTGTGTCGGCCTGGTACCCGCAGCGCGCGCGGGAGGTGGCGCTGGGGGCCAGCCCGAGGGAGACCTCTTCCCGGTGGCTCTATGGCCAGCGCCTCCAGACGGTGCCGGAATGGAGCCGCCCGAGGCAGGACGAGCTCATGTTCGAGGACGGGGACAGCCTCGGTGGTCCGGGAGTGCGAGGCATGCCCTGGGGCCTGACGGTGAGGTCGTTCGAGTCCATGAGGCGCATGACGATGGCGGTCTCCCGGGCTCCAGTGCCCGGGGCTCCTGCTCCCAGCGCCCGGCAATACGACGACAACCAGGAGGTCGTGAGCGAGGACTCCCGCGAGGTGCCGGCCAAGGCGGCGCGGGCCGGGCTGAGTCCCGAGGTGCCACCGGAAGCGGTGCGCGGCAACTTCGCGGAGACGGCCTTCTGGGTGCCGCAGCTGCTCACGGGGCCGGACGGCTCGGCGGTGCTGGAGTTCACCGTGCCGGACTCGGTGACGGCGTGGAACGTCTGGGTGCACGCGCTGACGAAGGACCTGAAGGGCGGCTCGGTGCAGCGCCAGACCCGGAGCGTGAAGGAGCTGATGGTGCGCCCGTACGTGCCGCGCTTCCTGCGCGAGGGCGACAGCGCGGTGCTGGAGGTGGTGGTGAACAACGCGGGCGAGGCCACGCTGGAGGGCACGCTGGCGCTGGACATCGTGGAGCCGGAGAAGAACGCGAGCCTGCTGTCGCGCTTCGGGGTGAAGGCGGCGAGCCAGCCCTTCCGGGTGGAGGCGGGGAAGGGGACGACGGTGCGCTTCCCGCTGGTGACTCCGGCGGAGCTGGGGCCGGTGGCCTTCCGCGTCACCGCGAGGGCCGGGGACTTCAGTGATGGGGAGCTGCGCCCGCTGCCCGTGCTGCCCGGCCGCATGCACCTGACGCAGTCGCGCTTCGTGGCGCTGCGCGGTGGGGAGCGCAAGGTGATGGAGTTCCCGGACATGCGGCGTGGGGACGACCCGAGCCTGCGCAACGAGCAGCTCGTGGTGACGGTGGACGCGCAGCTCTTCCACGCGGTGCTGGCGGCGATGCCGTACCTGGTGGACTACCCGTACGAGTGCACGGAGCAGACGCTCAACCGCTTCGTGTCCACGGGCATCGTCACCAGCCTGTCCCGCAAGTATCCCGAGGTGGCGAAGCTGGCGAAGTCGCTGAGCGCGCGCACCACGCGGCTCGACCCGTGGGACGCGGCGGACCCCAACCGGAAGATGGCGCTGGAGGAGTCGCCCTGGCTGGAGGAGGCGGGAGGCGGGAGCGACAAGGGGTACCCGCTGGCGAAGGTGTTGGATCCAGACGTGGCAAAGGCCGAGCGTGACTCGGCGTTGGCGAAGCTGCGCCAGGCGCAGACGTCGGACGGAGGCTTCCCCTGGTGGGCGGGCGGCCCGCCGTCGCCGTACATGACGCTCTACATCCTGCACGGGCTCTCGCGCGCCGCGGACCATGGAGTGGAGGTGGATCGCGGCATGACGAGGTCCGCGTGGGAGTACCTCTCCCGGTACTTCCGCGCGGCGTACCTGGAACCGTTGAAGAAGGGGGAGGTGAAGGGCCTGTCGTGGGAGTTCCTCACGTTCCTCGAGTACGTGGCCTCGAGCTTCCCGGACGCCAGCTACCTGGGCGACGCGCTCACCGCCGAGGAGCGTGCGCGCATCCGCGACGCCGGCTTCCAGCACTGGAAGGAGCACTCGCCCTACCTCAAGGGCTACCTGGCGCTGGCGCTGAAGCGGGCGGGGCGCGACAAGGACGCGCGGCTCGTCTTCGACAGCGTGATGGACTCGGCGAAGACGAGCGAGGAGCTGGGCACGTACTGGGCGCCGGAGGACCGGAGCTGGCTCTGGTACAACGACACCACGGAGACGCACGCCTTCGCGCTGCGCACGCTGCTGGAGCTCAACCCCAAGGACGCTCGGCGGCACGGGCTCGCGCAGTGGCTGCTGCTGGACCGGAAGCTGGGCCACTGGAAGTCCACGAGGGCCACGGCGGAGGCGGTGTACGCCCTGGTTCAGTACCTGGAGCGCGAGGGCGCACTGGGAGTGCGTGAGGACGCCAAGGTGACGGTGGGCGGCCAGACGACGGCCTTCGTCTTCAAGCCCGAGGTGTACACGGGGAAGGGGAACCGGGTGGTGGTGCCGGGGCCGGAGGTGAAGCCGGAGACGGGCAGCTCGGTGGTGGTGGAGAAGGGGGGCAAGGGGCTCGCGTTCGCCTCGGCCACCTGGCACTTCTCCACGGAGCGGTTGCCGGAGGAGGAGCGGGGAGACTTCTTCCAGGTGTCCCGCCGCTACTTCCTGCGCGAGCAGGTGGGGACGGAGGCGGTGCTGCGGCCCCTGGAGGCGGGGACTCGGGTGGCTGCCGGGGACGAGGTGGAGGTGCAGCTGTCCCTGAGGACGAAGCACGCGGCGGAGTACGTCCACCTGAGGGATCCCCGCGCGGCGGGCCTGGAGCCGGAGCGCACGGAGTCCCAGCACCGGTATGACCTGGGCATCGTCTGGTACGAGGAGCCGAGGGACTCGGGGACGAACTTCTTCTTCGAGTGGCTGCCGGCCGGCGAGTACACGTTCCGCTACCGTTTGCGAGCGAACATGGCGGGCACGTTCCGGGTGGGCCCCGCCACCGTCCAATCCCTGTACGCGCCCGAGTTCACGGCGTACTCCCAGGGGGCGGTGCTCACGGTGGGCGGCAGGTAGCCCCCCTTTCACTCCGGGCGGGAGGGGGTACACCGGCCGGGCAGGCGTCAGGAGGGCCAGGGGGAGCCCTCCGGAGGCGCGCCGAAAGCCCGGCGAGTGACATAGACTCCAGGACTCCGGGGGGTGGTGCCGTGGCGCCTCCTCCTCCCGGCCGAGGAGACGAGACGATGCTTTCGAGATGGACAGTGGGGCGGCAGTTCTTCGTGGGCTTCCTGCTGGTGACGTCGTTGATCGGGATCTTTATCTTCCTGACCCGCCAGCGCACCCAGGCCTTCGCGGAGGCGTCGACCCTCGTGTCGCGGAGCCACAAGACCCTCAGCGAGATCGAGCGGTTTCTCACCATCGTCAAGGACGCGGAGTCGGGGCAACGCGACTACATCCTCACCGGCAACGACGCCTATCTCGAGCCCTACCGCCAGGCCACCGGGGCCCTGGCCAAGGAGTTCGCCGCCCTGCGCGAGTTCATCGCGGACAACCCCGAGCAGGTGCGTCGCCTGGAGGTGCTCAAGGAGCTCGTCGACCAGAAGATGGTCAGCCTGCGGACCACCATCGAGGTGCGTCGCACCCAGGGCTTCGAGCCGGCCCTGGCCTCCATCAACTCCGGTGAAGGCAAGCAGTTGATGGACGCCATCCGCAAGTCCATCGCGGAGATGCAGCAGCAGGAGGCGACGCTGCTCGCCACGCGCGACGGGCAGCAGGAGGAGGATGTGCGCGCCTTCAATCAGTTCTTCTGGATTGATGGGCTCGGCATCCTGGTCTTCGTGCTCCTGACCGCCATGCTCATTGGCAAGAACCTGGAGCGCAAGCTCCAGACCGCCATCGCGCAGGTGCAGGGCTCCTCGACCGAGCTCCATTCGGCCGCCTCCCAGCAGGTGACCGGCGCTCGCGAGCAGGCCTCGGCCACCACGGAGATCTCCACCACCGTCAAGGAGCTGCTGTCCACCTCGCGGCAGATCGCCTCGAGCGCGCAGCAGGTGGCGCGCGTGGCGGATGATACGGCCGGTGCCGCGCGCACGGGCAACGAGACGGTGCAGCGCGCCCAGGATGCCATCGACACGGTGAACCGTCAGGTGGACGCCATCGTCAACCACATGCTGGAGCTGGGTAAGCGCTCGCAGGAGATCGGCGGCATCCTGGACATCATCAACGAGCTGGCCGAGCAGACGAACATCCTCGCCATCAACGCCACCATCGAGAGCGCCGGCGCGGGCGAGAACGGCAAGCGCTTCGCCGTGGTCGCCGAGGAGATCCGCAAGCTGGCGGACCGCGTGGGCGGTGCCACCAAGGACATCCGCGTCCTCATCGACGAAATCCGCGCCGCCTCCAACACCACCATCATGGCCACCGAGGACGGCTCCAAGGCGGTGCAGAGCAGCGCGAAGCAGTTCTCCGATGTGGCCGGCAACTTCCGGCGCATCGCGGAGCTGGTGCGCGCCAACCTGGACGTGGCGCGGGAGATCGAGATGAGCACCCAGCAGCAGACGACGGCGGTGGAGCAGGTGAACATCGCCATCCTCGAGGTGGCTCAGACGGCCCAGCAGTCCGAGGTCAGCTCCACGCAGACGCTGCAGACGGCCAACCGGCTCACCCAGCTCTCCCAGCAGCTCAGCGCCATCCTCGACGCCAAGGCCGCCGCCTGAGCGCACGGCCAGGCGGGACGGGGGAAGGTCAGGCCGCGAACAGCTCGCCGAGCCCGCGCAGCAGGCCTTCTCCCGTGTTCTTCCCCCGCCGGTCGAGCAACCACGCGCGCATGCCCACCCGCCGCGCGCCCTCGACACACTCCGGCCGGTCATCGATGAACAGGCACGCCTCGGGCGCCACGCCGAGCGCACGCGTGATGGCCTGATAGGCCTCGGGCGCGGGTTTGGCGGTGCCAATCATGGCCGCCGAGAGGGCGGCGTCGACCAGCTCTCCCAGGCCCAGCGCCTCCAGCGAGCCGGGCAGGTCGAGCAGGGTGAAGTTGGACAGCACTCCCACCCGGTAGCCGCGGCGCCGCGCCTGTTCCAGTGCCGGGCGCGCGTCCGGGAAGGCGCGCAGCGTCTGGCGGGGATTGAAGCGCAGCAACTGGCTGCGCACCTCCTCGCCCAGCCCCAGCTCTCCGCATAGGTTCACCCAGAAGGCGTCCCAGAAGGCCCGCTCGCTCGCGGCGTCGGTGACGGCCTGTCCCCGTGCGGCCCAGCTCCGCAGGTGGCCTCCGAGCTGCTCGAGTCCGAAGGGCAGCAGCGGCCCGAGCTCCTGGCGCGTCCGGTCGAGGTCGAACTCGGCGAGCACGCCGTCCCGGTCGAAGATGACGGCCCCCGTCATGCGGCCACCAGGGCCACGCCATCGAGCGCGTGCCGGATCTGCTCCTCGGTGACGAGCTCGATGCCCTTACATCGCCTGAGGCGATCCACCCAGGTGGAGGTCATCTCCTGGATCGCCGGGCGGATCTCCGGCGGAGCGGCGGTGACACAGGTGCGGTAGTCCGAGAGCACCTGCGCGACGGTGCCGCGGACGCCCACCTCGAGGATGGCCTGGCGGATGGGGCGCAGCAGCTTCTCGAGCGTCGCGTGCGAGTGCACCGTCACCCGGTGCAGCTCCCTCACGGAGGTGCCGGCTGCCTTCGCCCGGCAGGTCTCCCACAGGGCCGACAGGTCGCCGCGCAGGGACGGATACCGCTCGAGCGCCAGGAGCAACGGCCTCGTCACGGCGCCCATCAGCACATCATCGTTCTCGCCCTCGGAGCCCCGGTCCTCGAGGATGTTCACGATGTCATCGACGTCCTGGAAGATCCGCCCGAAGGGCTCCTGCACCGCGAGGGGCGAGGGCTCGCGTCCGTTGAGCAGCAGCGCCGTGTCGAGCCCGAAGGCGACACCGACGGTGTTCTCCCGGTAGCGGTTTTCCAGCCACCGCTCGAACAGGTCCTCGGTGGGGTAGATGTGGTGCCGCTCCCAGAGCTGGAGCGAGTGCAGCTCCACGAAGAGGCGCATCGTGGCATCGAGCAGGCGCGGATCCACGCGCGCCGCCTCCCGGGCGACCAGCGCGATGAGCGTGCTCACGAAGGGCGTGGTGCTGGCCTCGCCGAAGCGCATCGGGAAGGTGGGCCGCCCCGAGCGCATGGGGGTGCGATCCACCGTGTCGTCCAGGATGGCGCAGGCCTCCATGCTGAGCATGAAGATGGGCAGGAACTCGCGGTGCGAGGCCTGGATACCCCCCGAGGCCTCGGCCGTGGTCAGGAACATCAGCGGCAGCAGCATGAAGGACGGCTGCGGGTTGTCGCGCACCACCGTGTCGTAGAAGGGCCGCAGCGCTCCGGGGATCGGCAGCGAGTGGAGCACCCTCCGGGCCTCCTCGACGAGCGGCGTGAAGCTCTCGCGCTTGCGGGCGAACACCCCTTGGAAGAGCTGGGGGTACTTCAGGGGGACAAGGTCTTTCATGTTCGTCACTCCGCCACCGCCCGCGGCGTGGGCTCGAACCCCAACGCGGGGAGGATCTGCTCCACCTGGGACACCACGGTGAAGAGTGCGTCGGCGCGCGCATACGAGAAGCCGTGCTTCACCACCGACTCGGTGAGCGCCACGAGCGGCTGGAAGAAGCCTCGCGTGTCGACCAGCACGATGGGCTTGTCGTGGATGCGCATCTGCCTCCAACTGATGACCTCGAGCGCCTCCTCCAGGGTTCCGAAGCCACCCGGCAGGACGACGAAGGCATCGGAGCGCTCCGCCATCTTCCGCTTGCGCTCGTGCAGATCCGCCGTCCAGATGAGCTCGGTGAGGCCCCGGTGCGCGACCTCGTAGCGCTCCAGCGCCTGGGGCATGACTCCGACGACCCGCCCCCCCTTGGCGAGCGCCGCGTCCGCGACCGCCCCCATCAGTCCCGCCCGGGCTCCTCCATAGACGAGCTGGATTCCCCGGGAGGCCAGGGTCGTGCCCAGCGACACAGCAGCGCCCATGTGCTCTTCATACACACCGGGCGCGGAGCCGCAGAAAACGCAAACGGATTTTGTCATGAGCCGAGAGGGGAGAGGGGGGCGCTTCGACTCGCTTATTCTCTACCTGCAAGACTCCGTTCCACAACGGGCGACCCGTTCGGTTGACGCAAGAAGTCGTCCAGATACATCCCACCCTGGAGCACCGTGGAGCAGGTCGCTCGGGTGGCTCCTTGGCGCGTCATGTAGGAGACCACCTACCTCTACTCGCCACAGGAGGGCCGTTCGTCGGTGGGGAAGAGGGAGGCGATGCCGTAGGTGCCATTGCGCGTGCCGCACCAGATGCGCCAGGAGGTGCCGCCGAGGTCCGGCGCCGAGTACACGCCGCCCTCCTTCTTGGCCCCATCGCGTGTGCAGCAGCGGGCGAAGGCGCGGGTGCCGATGGCGAGCATGTTCACCGGATCCGCGTCCCGCATGAAGCCGCCGAGCTTCTTCTCGGCACAGGACCAGGGAGCCACGCCCCGATAGCGGAGGACGTACTGCGAGCCCCGCAGCGCCTTGCCACCGACTGCCGGGCCGTCGAAGCAGAGCTTCCCCTCGGCCTCGAGCTGCGCGTAGCGCGGCAGGTAGTGCAGTCCGCCGATGCTCCGGGTGGTCCAGTCATCGCCGCAGAAGACGTGGGTGAAGGCGTTGCGAGGCCCCGTGCTCACCCAGAGGCCGGTGAGCCACTCGATGTTGGCCTGGCGCGAGCCCGGGCGCCCCGCGGCGGACAGGGCCCGCTGGAGGCGCGGGTCGTCGTAGTGCGCGGATACGAAGCGCTGCACGTCGCCGCGGCTCACCGAGGCGTCCGGCCGCGCCGGGCACATCCCGAGCACCTCGCGGTCCACGGACGTGAGCGCCGGCGCCTGGCGGAAGAGGGGCGGATTGTCGCAGCGCGTCGGACAGCCGCTGGCCTGGGGGGCGTTGGCGGGCAGGGGCGTGGACTCGGGGGCGCGGTCCCTCGAGGCGAGGAACTCCCCACTGAGGCGTGGCTTCTCGGGGAGCTCCGCCGTGCCGTCGCACTTCACCCAGCCCTCGCCCGTGGCCCCCTTGAGCTTGCACCATGCTCGTCCGGGGCCTCCCTTCTTGATGACGGGGTAGGCCGTGTCCGGCTCGACGGTGAAGACGACCTTCGTGGAGTCGGGTTCCGCCACGGCCTCCAGCCGGGTGCCGGAGACGAAGGCCCCCGAGGCATGGGCGCGCGAGGAGAGGGTGGTACACAAGGCGAGCAGAAGCAGGGTCAGGGTCCGCATGCCGTGGAGAATACCCTCACCCCCGCTTCCTCCCAGGCAGAGCGGGCGGCCCTAGACTCATCCCGGGCGTCCGCCTGTTTATTGGGGGTGCCTCCATCTTTGAAAGGAACTCTGCCTTGATGGAGGACCATCGTGTTCGAGGGAGGGGCGGTGTGACTCCAGGGGACTCTTCCGAGATTCATCGCTGCCGGCGCTTCGTGCTCCGCAGGCTGGCAACCGAGACGGGCTCGGTGGTGCTCAAGTCCCTCTCCGGAAAGATTCCGGTGCCTCGCTGGGCGCGATTGATGCACAACGAGTATGCCGTGCTGAGCAAGCTCGACGTGCCTGGCGTGGAGCGGCCGATCGCTCTCGAGGGCCCGGAGGATGCGCCGACCCTCGTCCTCGAGGACGCCGGGTGCGAGGACCTCGAGCAACGCCTGTCCGAGGGGCCGCTCCCGGTCGAGAGCTTCTTCGACATCGCCCTCCAGCTCGCGGACGTGTGCGCGCGCATCCACGCGCAGGGGGTCGTCCACCGCGCGATCGCGCCGTCGCATGTGGTGCTCGGGACCAACGGGAAGGTGACCCTGGTGCACTTCATCGACGCGGCCGAGCTCGCGAGTGTCGCTCGGATCCTCGAGCCCGAGCAGGTGGCCGCGTTGGCGTGGGCGTCGCCGGAGCAGACGGGGCGGATGAACTGGCTCGTGGATTGGCGGGCGGACCTCTATTCGCTGGGCGCCACGTTCTACGCGATGCTCACGGGAGCGCCGCCCTTCCGCTCCACGGATCCGCTCGAGCTGGTGCATGCGCACCTGGCGAAGATGCCGGTGGCCGCGTCGGTCGCGAATCCGCGCGTCCCCCAGGTGCTCTCCGACATCGTGCAGAGGCTGCTCACCAAGATGCCGGAGCGGCGATACCAGAGCGCCGAGGCCCTCGCCGCCGATCTCCGGGAGGCGCGGAGGCAATGGCTCGCCACCGGGACCATCGAGCCCTTCGAGCTGGGGCGGTTGGATCTCGCCCGGGAGCTGCCGTTTCCGGAGCGGCTGTACGGACGCGACCGCGAGCTCGCCGTGCTGGGGGCGGCCCTTGACCGCGTCCGGGCGAACAGGACGGAGCTGGTGCTCGTGGCGGGCGAGGCGGGTTCCGGCAAGACGGCCCTGGTCGGAGCCGTGCGGGACGCGGCCGCGCAGGGGGAGGCCCGGTTCGTCTCGGGAAAGTTCGATCTGCGCGCGGCGAACATGCCGTACGCGTCGGTGGTGGAGGCGCTTCGTGCGCTCGCACGCGCCCTGCTCGCTGAGCCCATGGAGCGCCGGGCGGAGGAGTCCCTGCGGCTGAAGGAGGCGGTTCAGGCGAATGGCCGCGTGTTGATCGACCTGATCCCCGAGCTTCGGGACGTGTTCGGTGAGCTGTCCGAGATTCCCGCGCTCGGCCCGGTGGAGACGGAGAACCGCTTCCACGTCACGCTCCAGGCCTTCATCCGGGCGGTCGCCGCGGAGCGGCCGCTCGTGTTCTTCCTGGATGATCTGCAATGGACGGACGCGGCGTCGCTCCGGGTCCTGCGCGCGCTGGCCGCGGATCCCGAGAGCAGACACGTGCTGCTGCTCGGTGCGTTCCGGACGCGGGAGGTCGGTCCCAAGCACCCCCTGCTGCGGACCCTCGAGGAGATCCGGAGCATGGGCACGGCCGTCACGAGGCTGGAAGTCGGCCCACTGGAGACGGAGGCCCTCGTCGCGCTGCTCGCGGATGTGC
Source organism: Vitiosangium sp. GDMCC 1.1324 (assembly GCF_003044305.1). Classification (GTDB taxonomy): domain Bacteria; phylum Myxococcota; class Myxococcia; order Myxococcales; family Myxococcaceae; genus Archangium. The sequence continues at coordinate 171,245 of NZ_PZOX01000018.1, forward strand.
TGCGCTGCGAGCCGGAGCGGGCGAGGCCTCTCGTGGAGCTCGTGCAGGACAAGACAGCGGGCAACCCCTTCTTCGTCCGGCAGCTCCTGCGCTCGCTTCAGCGCGGAGGGCTGCTCGTCTTCGATGAAACGCGGGGGACCTGGCTCTGGGAGTTGCACCAGATCGAGCAGGTGGAGATCTCCGAGAACGTGGTCGAGCTGATGACGGCGGCGATCCGGAGGCTGTCGGATGAGGCCCAGCGGCTCCTGCAGCTCGCGGCGTGCATTGGCAAGCGCGTGGAGCTCCAGCCGCTGGCGGCGGCCTGGGGCAGGACCGTGGACGAGATGGCGTCGCGGTTTGGCGAGGTGCTCCGGGAGGGGCTGCTGGTGCCCGAGGACGAGCGCGCGCAGCGGGCGGAGCCGGCCTTCCGGTTCATCCACGATCGCGTCCAGCAGGCCGCCTATGCGCTGTTGTCCGAGGAGCAGCGCAAGCAGCACCATCTGCGGATTGGCAGCCGTTTCCTGGAGCTCTTCCGCGACGAACGGCTGGACGAGAAGCTGTTCGATGTCGTGGATCAGCTCAACCTCGGCAGCGAGCTGCTCGCGGGGACGCGAGAGCGGGACGAGCTGGCGCGGCTGAACTACCGGGCCGGGGTGAGGGCGCGGCGCTCCGCGGCGTACGGGCCGGCGCTGGCGTACTTCCGCAGTGGCCTCGCGCTGCTACCAGGGGACTCGGGGCCCGCGTACGACGAGCTCTCGTTCCTGCTTCATCGGGACGCGGCGGAGTGCGCGTCGCTGACGGGCGAGCACGACCTGTGCCGCAAGCTGGTGGCGGAGGCCCTTCGCCATGTGGGGTCGATGACCGATGCCGCGGATCTTCATGCCCTGCGGATCTCGAGCGCCACGGTGACGGGCGAATACGAAGCGGCGCTCCAGTGGGGATGGGAGGCCATGCGCACCTTCTTCGGGACCGAGCGGCCGAGGGATGGGTTCGCCGAGCAGATCGCCGCGCAGCGGGAGGCCATCGACGTGCTCCTGGCGGGGCGCTCGCCCGGATCCTTCGTGGACCAGCCCCTCATGACCCGGCCAGAGGCGCGGGTCTACATGAAGCTCGTCTCCGCCATGGTGTTCCCCGCGTGGTTCGTGGACCGTCAGCTCCTCTTGCTGCTCACGGCGCAGGGGGTCCGCTTCACGCTGGAGCATGGCAACTGCAGCGACTCGATCATGCCGTACGCCGTCTATGCGCAGTTGTTGCTGGGCATGGGCGAGCTCCGGGCCGCCGAGGGCTTCAGCCGCCTCGCGGTGGACCTCGCGCGGAAGTTCGAGGACCGGCTGCAGGAGATTCGGGCCTTTCAGCTGTACAACAACTTCGTCCGCGCGTGGTTGGAGCCGCTGTCCGTCTGTGCGTCGGGAGCCCATCAGGTCTTCGAGATGGGGTTGCAGTACGGCGAGTTCCAGAATGCCGTCTACGGTTGCACGATGATCGTCATCTACTCATTCACCGCGGGGCTGGAGCTCGACCACATCCTGGCCGAGCTGGACGACGGCCTGGGCTTCTGCCGGCAGGTCCGGAGCGAGGGGGCGATCCTGAATCACCTCGCCTACCGGCAGGCGATCCGCTGCTTGAAGGGGCTCACGCGGGGCCGGAACCGCTTCGACGACGACGAGTTCGATGAGCCGGCATTCCTCGTGGCCACACGCAACGAGCCGACGACGGAGTGCATGTACAACATCCTGCGCCTCCAGACCTCGTATCTCTTCCGCGACTTCGCCGAGGCCCGTGTGCGGCTCGAGGCGGCGGCTCGGGGCCTGGACTTCCTGGGGGGCTACATTCCCTCGGCCGAGTACACGTTCTTCGCGGCGCTGGCCCTTCTGGCGCTCTGTGACGGGGCCACACCCGAGGAGCGTGGCGAGCGGCTCGCGCGTGTGGCCGCCCTCCGCGAGAAGCTGCGGCGGTGGGAGGAAGGCTGTGCGGAGAACTTCCGCCACAAGCGCCTGCTCGTGGACGCGGAGCTCGCCCGGGTGGAGGGTCGGGTGCTCGAGGCCACCGGGCTGTACGACCAGGCCATCGAAGGGGCGACGAAGGCCCGGTTTCCCCAGGACAGGGCGCTGGCCGACGAGCTCTGCGGGCGGCTCTACTCCGCGCTCGGCCGGACCCGTGTGGCCCACGTGTATCTGGGCGCGGCGCAGCGGGGCTGGGCCCGGTGGGGAGCCCTGGACAAGGCGCGTGCGCTGGATGACGAGTTCGGCCTCAGTGAAGGGGACGAAGGGCTCGGAGCCGTCGAGGAGCGCACCCCCGGGACGGCACTCGACGCACTCAGCCTGCTCAAGACGGCGGAGACCATCTCGAGTGAAATCGTGCTCGAGCGTCTGCTGGGAAAGCTGATGGAGGTGTGCATCCAGGCGGCGGGTGCCGAGCGGGGGGTGCTCGTCGTCGAGGAAGAGGACGGACCGTTCGTCCGGGCGGTCGGAGGCGCCACCCTTCCGGTCTCCACGGATCGGACGCCGCTGGGCATGTCGCGCGAGCTTCCGCGGGAGGTCATCCAGCACGTGCGCGAGACGCGGCGGGTCCTCGTGCTCGACGATGCCTCCCGGGACCAGGCCTTTGCTTCCGACCCGTATCTCGCCCGCGGCCATGTGCGGTCCGTCCTGGTGCTCCCCATCCAGCGTCAGGAGACGCTGCTCGGCACCTTCTTCTTCGAGAACGATCTGACCCCGCGTGCCTTCACGCGGGAGCGCGTCCGGGTGCTGGAGCTCTTGTCCTCGCAGATCGCCATCGCCCTGGAGAACAGCCTCCTGTTCGAGAAGCTCAAGGTGGAGGTGGAGGAGCGGACGCGAGCGGAGAGGGCCGTGCGCTTCCTGTCTGACGTGAGCGCGCTGCTCGCCGAGTCGCTGGATTACGCGACCACCCTGAGGCGTCTGGCGCGCTTCGTGGCCCCGGCATTCGCGGACTGGTGCGTCGTCGACGTGGTCGAGACGGGAGGGAAGCTCCGCCGCTTGGCCGGGGTGCACGCGGATCCCAGGAAGGAGCGGATCCTCCGCGAGCTCGAGGAGCGGTATCCGCCCGACTGGGGCTCGCCGCATCCCTCGGCCCGGGTCGTGGCCAACGGGAAGCCGCTCGTGCTGTCGGAGCTCACGGAGGCCGTGCTGCAACCCTTCTGTCGCGATGCGGAACACCTGCGGCTCATCCAGGGCCTCGGGTCCCAGAGCGTCATGACGGTGCCGCTCGTGGCGCGTGGCAGGAGGCTGGGGGCGATCTCCGTCGGCACCGCGGACCCGAGGCGCCCCTTCGGACCCGCGGACCAGGCGCTCGCCGAGGAGCTGGCCCGCCGGGCCGCCATCGCCATCGACAACGCCCATCTCTATCAGGAGGCCCAGGAGGGTATCCGCATCCGCGAGGAGTTCCTGGGGGTCGCGGCGCACGAGCTGAAGACGCCCATCACCTCCATGAACATCGGACTCCAGGCGGTGATCCGCAGACGCGAGCGCCCCTCCGAGGAACGGGTCATGAGGGTGCTCCAGGCGACGGACAAGCAGGTGCGCAGGCTCATGCGCCTGGTCGATGATGTGCTGGACGTGTCGCGGCTCCACGCCGGGCGGCTCGAGCTGTATCTCGAGCGGGTCGACCTCGTGGCGGTCGTGGCCGATGTCATGGAGCGTTTCGACGAGAGCATCGTCCAGTCCGGCTCCCAGGTGGACGTCCGCGCGGACGCGGCCGTGGTGGGGCTGTGGGACCGGAGCAGGTTGGATCAGGTGGTCGCGAACCTGCTCGGCAACGCCCTCAAGTTTGGAGAGGGCAAGCCCATTGAGCTCTCCATCGCGCGGAGGGGTGGTTCGGCCGAGCTCGCGGTGGTGGACCACGGGATTGGCATCTCGCCCGAGCGCCTCCCCCACATCTTCGAGCGCTTCGAGCGCGCGGTACCGACCCGGCACTACGGAGGATTCGGGCTGGGCCTCTACATCGTGCGGAGCATCACGGAGGCGCTCGGAGGCTCGGTGCACGTGGAGAGCACACCCGGCCAGGGCTCGACGTTCACGGTGGTGCTTCCCTGCGGCGAGGCCACACGCGCGTCGGCCTCGGGCGCGGAAGCCCCTCCCTCGCCTGGGGAAGGGGAGGGGCTTGCCGGGAGCGTCAGGCCAGCTTGATGCGCGCGGACTTGTGCTTGCCCACCTGCACCAGGTACTCGCCCGCCTCCAGCTCGTGCTTGGGGTCCGACACCTTCTCTCCGGCGACGCGCACGCCGCCCTGGCCCATCAGCTTGCGGGCCTCGGTCACCGACGTCACGAGCTTTGCCTCCGCCAGCGCCTTGGCCAGTGGCAGCTTGGGCGCCCCCGCCAGTGACACCTCCACCAGCGGCTGATCCTCGGCGACGATCTTCTTCTGCGAGTAGCGCTCCTCCCAGGCCTGCATCGCCTTGCGCGCCGACTCCTCGTCGTGGAAGCGCGCGGCGATCTCCTGCGCGAACCCCGACTTCGCCGCCTTCGGGTGGAGCTCCCCGCGCGCCACCTTGTCCTTCAGCTCGGCCAGTTCCTTGAGCGAGCGGGACGACAGCAGCTCGTAGTAGCGCCACATCAGGTCGTCCGTGATGCTCATCAGCTTGCCGTAGATCTGCTCCGGCGGATCACTGATGCCCACGTAGTTGTCCAGGCTCTTGGACATCTTGTCGCCGACGATCTTCCCGTCGACCATCTTCGCGTCCAGGCCCTCGAGGATGGGGCCGGTCATGATGACCTGCGGCTCCATGCCCTCTTCCTTCATGAGCTGTCGGCCCACCAGCAGGTTGAAGAGCTGATCCGTTGCGCCCAGCTCCACATCCGCCTTCAGCGCGACCGAGTCGTAGCCCTGCAGCAGCGGGTAGAGGAACTCGTGGATGGAGATGGAGCGGTTCTCCCGGAAGCGCGTCTTGAAGTCGTCGCGCTCCAGCATGCGCTGCACCGAGTAGCGCGCCGCCAGGCGGATCATCCCCTCCGTGCCTAGCTTGTCCAACCACTCGGAGTTGAAGCGCACCTGGGTCTTCGCCCCGTCCAGCACCTTGAAGACCTGGTCCTGGTACGTCTTCGCGTTGACCTTCACCTCCTCGCGGGTGAGGGCGGGGCGCGTGACGTTCTTTCCCGAGGGATCGCCGATGAGCGCGGTGAAGTCACCGATGAGGAACACCACCTGGTGGCCGAACTCCTGGAAGCGCCGCATGCGCGTGAGCAGCAGCGAGTGTCCCAGGTGCAGGTCCGGCCGGCTCGGGTCGAAGCCCGCCTTGATGACGAGCGGCTTGCCCGTCTCATACGAGCGCTCGAGCTTCTTCTTCAGCTCCTCGGGCACCTGGATGTCCACGGTGCCTCGGGTCACTTCCTCGAACTGCTCCTGGGGGGTTGCCTTGCGCAGCGGGTTTTCGGACATGGCGCGCGAAACCTAACCGAAAAACCCGGAAGGGACGCGCGGAATCCGGCTCAGGTGCCCGGCAGGTGCTCGCGGACGCGCTCGATGCCGCGCGCCTTGCCCGTCTTGTCATCCAGGTCGATGACCACGCCCTGGAGGTAGACGAGGTTCTTGGCCACCTCGTAGGGGGTGTGCCGCAAGGTGATGAAGCGCTCGATGGAGAGCTCTTTCCTCACCCCGATGACGGAGTCCAGCGGGCCGCACATGCCCACGTCGGTGATGAAGGCGGTGCCGCCGGGAAGAATCCGCTCGTCGGCTGTCTGCACGTGCGTGTGCGTACCCACCACGGCGGACACCTTGCCGTCCAGGTGCGCGCCCATGGCGTTCTTCTCGCTGGTGGCCTCGCAGTGCATGTCCACCAGGATGCAGGGCGTCTGCTTGCGCAGCTCCGCAATCAGGTCCAGCGCCACCGTGAAGGGGTTGTCCAGGGGCTTCATGAACACGCGCCCCTCGAGGTTGAGCACCCCGAGCTTGCGCCCGTCCGGTGTCTGGATGACCGTGTGCCCCCGGCCCGGCGCGCCCTTCGGATAGTTGGCCGGGCGCAACAGCAGGTGGGGGTGCTCCTCCACCCAGGGGAGGATCTGCTTCTTGGTCCAGAAATGGTTGCCGCTCGTGAGGAGGTTGACCTCACAGTCGAGCAACGCCTCGGCCGACTCGGGGGAGATGCCCGCGCCACCTTCGCTGTTCTCCGCGTTGGCGACGACCAGGTCCACCGAGTGGCGTGCAATGAGCTTGGGCAGCAGTGTGCGCACAGCCATGACGCCTGGCTTGCCCACCACATCGCCCATGAAGAGGACTTTCACGTGTCGAGGAAATCCCAATCGCGGTAGAGCCCGCGTAGTGTCTCCGCCTCAGTGACGACGAGGTCCATGTCCACGTCCTCACTGGTGGTCGGCATGGTGTCGACGATCTGATCGCTGAAGGCCAGCCCCACCCTGCGGCTGCGTGGCGAGGCCGCTTTCAGCGTGGCGTCATAGTACCCGCCACCCCGGCCCAGCCGCTTGCCGTCGCGTGTGAAGCCCAACCCGGGCACCACGAACAGATCGATCTGGTCCACCGGGATGAGCTCCGCGGAGTTGGTCGGCTCGCGTACTCCGAGTCTCCCTGGCTCCAGCTCGGCCTCGGACTTGATGGCCCGGAAGGACAGGATACGTCCATGGACGTGGGACAGCGGGTAGCAGACGATCTTCTCGTCCTGCAGCGCCGCGATCAGGATGTCCCGCGTGGGCACCTCACCCCGAATGGGGGCGTAGAGCGCCACCGTCCTCGCCTTTTGGTAATAGGGCGCTGCCAGGAATCGGGCCTGCACCTTCAGCCCGCGCTCGTCGATGATGTCCGGCGTCATCGCCTTGCGCCGCGCTGTCAGCTCCTCGCGCAGCGATACCTTCCGAGCCGCCCCCTCTTGTGCCACCGTCTCGCTCGCCACCTGCCCCGCTCCCGACAAGAGTAAGAAAAAGTCCCCCGCCGCATGGCCGTGTGCCTAGCGTCCATTGAACCCTAAAAAGCCAGGTGGGGTTCGAAATCGTGGTTCCGTAGGCTTCCCTCATCCCGCGAGGGGAGGGCTTGCACATGGAGCTCGAAACGGACCCCGTGATGGACGTATCGGTTCGAATTTCTGCTGGGCATCACGCGCCCCGCAGGGGACAGCCCTTCAACAACCCTTTCGCTGACTGCAAATCCTTGAAACTCCTGGGGAAACCCAGGAATGCCTGGAGGAATGATAAGAACGCAGGAGGGATGGGTCAAGCCATTGGCGCGCGTTTACAAGGCAACCGGCCCCCTCCTATGATGGGGGCGCTCCCACCCATGGCGTCCGTATCCAGAACAATCGGCCTCGCGGCCCTCGTCGCCGCAGCCCCCGGAGCCGCCAGGGCGGAGACCGTCCTCCAGGGAAGCTACCAGGCGGGCGTGCTGGGCCGGGTGGAGTTGAGCACCGAGAAGGAGCGGCTCGTGGCGTACGCCTCGGGAGGTGGCCCCTGCGGTTTCGAGTCCCGGCGCCCGGTGCTGGAGGGCGAGTTCCAGGGCAATGTGCTGGTGGGCCAGCTCACCGTGTGCCTGCTGGGGGCGTCCTGCCCGCCGGTGGAGACCCTGCCCATCCTCGCCCTCTACAGCCCGGAGGAGCGCACGCTGACGGCCTACGTGAAGCCACGGGCGGCGGGCTGCCAGGCGCCGGTGGTGGGGTCAGGCGGCGTGATGGTGCTGGCGCCGGAGGGGGCCTCCCCGGCGGAGCCGGTGCTCGGTGGGTCCTCGTCCGTGGCGCGCCTGCGCACGGAGAAGCGCAGCCCCGAGGCCGCCAAGGAGGCGCTGGAGCGCGGCAACCGGATGCTGGGGCTGAAGGACTGGAGCGGCTCGGCCGCCGAATTCGAGCGGAGCATCACCCACGACGACCGCAACTGGGTGGCCTTTTTCGGCCTGGGCACGGCGTGGTTGATGCGTGGCCAGGCCCCCGAGGCCATCGAGGCGCTGAATCGGGCGCGGGCGCTCAACCCGCGCGAGCCGAGCATCCACTACAACCTGGCCTGTGCCTATAGCCGGCTCGGCGACAGGACGCAGGCGCTGGGCAACCTGGGGCAGGCGGTGAGGCTGGGCTTCGCCATCGCCGAGGGTGCCCAGGACACCGAGCTGGAGAAGCTGCTGCTGTCGGATCCCGCGTCCTTCGGGAAGTACGTGCAGCTGGCCCAACAGGCATTCAACAACTACTCCAAGCCCTCTGCCGGAAGGCGGCAACAGATGGGACCGTGAGCGCGTGAGCACCTCTCCCACGCCGCGGATTCCCCGGATCCTCGGCAACTACGAAATCCTGTCACAGCTCGGCAAGGGGGGAATGGCCGAGGTCTTCCGCGCTCGCATCCGCTCCGGCCCGCGCCAGGGGTGGATTGTGGCCCTCAAGCGGCTGCTGCCCGCGCTCACCAAGGATCCGGCCTCCGTCGCCCTGTTCGCCGCCGAGGCCCGCCTCACCAAGCAGTTGGATCATCCCAACATCGTCCAGGTGCTCGACGTGGGGCTGGTCGACGGCCAGTACTTCATCGTCATGGACCTGGTGGACGGCAGGGACCTGGGTCACATCCTGCGCCGCTGCAAGCTGCGCGGCATCTACCTGCCGCTGGACTTCTCCATCTATCTGGGCCGGGTGCTGCTCGAGGCCTTGAGCTACGCGCACTCCATCGCCGGCCCCCAGGGCGAGTCGCTGGGCATCGTCCACTGCGACATCTCGCCTTCCAACCTGTTCATCTCGCGGCTGGGGGACATCAAGCTGGGTGACTTCGGCGTGGCCCGCCTGCGCGTGGATGGGGTGCTCCAGGGCGGCGAGGTGCTCGGCAAGCCCTACTACCTCTCGCCGGAGGCCCTGCAGGGCGCCATCTCCCCGCAGGTGGACCTGTGGGCCGCCACCGTCGTGCTCTACGAGCTGCTGACGCTGCAGCGCCCCTTCACCGGCTCCACCCCGGAAGAGGTCTTCACGAAGATCGTCTACCGGGACTACCTGCCGCCGAGCCTCATCCGCCCGGAGATCCCCGAGACCCTGGATGAGGTCATCCATCGCGGTTTCGCGGTCAATCCCGAGGACCGGTTCCCCACCGCCGAGGCCTTCGCCGAGGCCCTGGCGCCCCACTACGACGAGCGCGTGGGCACGCCGCTGGCCATCGCCGCCGTCGTGCGCGGGCTGTTCGGCATCTCCGACGCGAAGTAGTCCCGCCCTCCTGCTCCTGGGTGAGGGGGCGGGGCTGCGCTCTTCCGTCCGCTCCTCCCGGGATGCCGGGGGTTCACTTCATGCCGACCCTCTTCTGCAGGAGGTGTGCGCTCGCGCATACGGGAGGATTCGCCATGACGACCGAGAAGGAGAAGAAACCGCAGGAGACCCGCGAGGCCAACACGGAGCGCAAGTTCGAGCGCAAGCCGCCGAGTCCCAACGAGGCCCGTGAGGGCATCCCGGGCTATGGCCAGCCTCCCGAGGACGTTCGCGAGAAGCAGCTCCCCGACCAGAAATGGTGAGCCCGGGGCACGGCTCGCGCTGGAGGGCTGCGGGGCAGGGGAGGGGGTTGTGGCTCGCCGTTACTCCAGGCTCAGCGCACGGGCGCTCGGGACGTGCTTGCTCAGCGCTTCCACGACCCGCGCCACGTCCTCTTCCGTCGTCGTGGGTCCCAGGGAGAAGCGCAGCGAGGCGCTCGCCTGCGCCGGGGTGAGGCCCATCGCCAGCAGCACATGCGAGGGGGTTAGAGTTCCCGAGGCGCACGCCGCTCCCGAGGACACGCAGATGCCCTCCAGGTCCAGGGCGATCAGCAGCGCTTCACCGTCCGTGCCGTGGAAGCACAGGTTGCTCGTGTTCGGCACCCGCGGCGCACCTTCTCCATTCACCGTCACGTCCGCGATTCGCGAGCGCACTTCCCGCTCGAAGGTGTCCCTCAGCGCCTGCACCCGCGCCGCGTGCGTTGGCTGCTCCTCGTGGGCCAGCTCCAGGGCCAGGGCCAGGGCCTCCGCGTAGGGCACGTTCTGGGTCCCGCCTCGCACGCCGGCCTCCTGGTGCCCGGGTGTCAGCGCCTGCACCTCTACGCCCCTGCGCACCACCAGCACGCCCACACCCGCGGGCCCTCCGAACTTGTGCGCCGCCAGCGACAGCAGGTCCGCGTCCACCTCTCGCAGGTGCGTTGGCAGCTTTCCCGCCGCCTGCACCGCGTCCGTGTGGAACAGGATGCCTCGCTGCCGGCACGCCCTCGCCAGATCCGCCACCGGCTGCACCACGCCCGTCTCGTTGTTCGCCCACATCAACGAGCAGAGCACCGTCTCCGGCGTCAGCGCCTCCAGCATCGTCTCCAGCGCCACCCGGCCGTTCCTCTCCGGGCGCACCCGCACCACCTCCGCGCCCTGCGCCTCCAGTTGCTTCAGTGCCGCCAGGATCGCCGGATGCTCGATGGCCGATGCCACCACGCGCCGCCGCCGTGTCTCCTTGCGCGCGAGCCAGGCGCCCTTCAGCGCCAGTGCATCCGACTCCGAGCCCGAGCCGGTGAAGCACACCTCCTTCGGCTCGCAGCCCAGCACGCGCGCCACCCGGGCCCGTGCCGCGTCCAGCCGGCCTCGGGCCTCGCGCCCGCTCCGGTGCACGCTCGAGGCATTGCCCCAGCCGCCTTCGGAGAAGGCCCGAGCCAGCTGCGCCGCCACCTCCGGCCGCACCGGCGAGGCCGCGTTGTGGTCCCAGTAGATCACGGCGATGGCGCGGACAGCAGTCCCGTGGGCCGCTCGTCCGCCACTCCGAAGGCCTCGAGAAAGCGGCGCACCAGCTCGCGCTTGAGCGCCTTGCGCTGGGTGGCTCGCCCCGACAGCGGAATCCGCGCGCCCGCCATGCTGCCGTGGCCTCCCGACGAACCGCCGTAGTCCTCGCAGATCTCCCGGATCAGCCGGCCCGCGTTCATCCTCCGGTCCTTCACCCTCAGCGACATGAAGAGCTGGTTGCGGTACGTCGCGTACGCCAGCGACCACTTCATCCCCTCGAGGAACATCAGCCGCTCGGCCACCTCGGCCACCATGTCCGGCGAGTAGACCTCCTCCAGGTCCGTGACGATCGCCGTGTCCCCGTACACCTTCGCCCGCTCGAAGGCCGTGTGGTACAGCTGGAAGTAGCGCGCGGGCAGCTCCGGGTGCTCGATCTGCCCCAGCAGCTGCTTGTCCATCCGCGGGAACAGCCACAGGTACGTGTCGATGTCCGTCTGCGTCGTCTCGCGTCCCAGGTCCCGCGTGTCCGCCTTCAGGCCGTAGAAGAGCGCGGTGGCCACCTCCGTCGAGGGCTCCAACCGCGCGGCGCGCAGGTACTCCGCCAGCATCGTCGACGTGGAGCCGTAGTCACCTCCCACGTCCGCGAAGGGTGACTCGAGGCTCTCGTTGCGCAGCGGGTGGTGGTCGATGACGATGTCCACCTCTCCGCGCAGGCGGGGCGGCAGTGCGTGGTTGCCCGTGGGCGGCTGGGTGTCCACCAGCCCCAGCAAGCCATACTCGTCCAGGTCGAGCTGCGCGATAGGCACCACGGGCAGGCGGAGCACCTTCACGAAGGCGATGTTCTCCGCGCGGCCGATGATGCCTCCGTAGCCGACCCGCGCAACCTCCACGCCGGCCCGCTCCTCGAGCAGGTGGGCCAGCGCCACCGCCGACGCGATGGAGTCCGGATCCGGATTGTCGTGGGTGAGCACGAGGGCCTTCTTGTGGCCCTTGGCCACCCGGAGCAGCCGCTCCAGCTTGGCGCGCGCCGGCAGGTTCGCGATGCGTGGCGGGGGCTCGGTGCCCTCTCCGCCTCCGAGCGTCCTGCGGCTGTTGGCTGTCGGTGTAGCAGGCATGGGTGCTGTGTTTACTTCCTCCGGCTCAGCGATTCGAGATGCCGGATCGCTTCTGGGTAACGCTCCGCAAGGGGCGTCTCCAGGATTCCTATGGTGTTGACGAAGCGAGGATCCTTCATGAGGCAGCGGAAGGGCGTGAGCCCGATCGCTCCCTTGCCCACCTCCTGGTGCCGTGCACCTGCTCTACCACCCGGTCACACTCGGCCATCACCTCATGGTAACCGGCCTCGGGCGATAAATCGTATCCGGCAGCGAACAGATGGCAGGTATCCAGACAGATGCCCAGCCGCTCCGGGTCTCCGTCTGGGAGCTCAGCCAGGGCCCGGGCAATCAGCTCCAGGCTACGCCGCTCGTCCGGGTATCCGCTGGGATGTGAGGAGGAAGGAGGGGCGGGGCCTTCCAGCCCCGCGCGCTCTTCGTGAGGACCTGTGCAGGCTGCGCGCGCCATGCTCCCCGGATCACCCGAGGGCCCGGCTCACGCCTCCCGCGAGGACTCGTGAGCCCCGGCGCACATGGCCTAGTTGATGGCCTTGTAGCGCCGGCCCATGTCCTTGAAGTACTTCACGCCGTTGTCCAGCGAGTTCTCGATGGCGTCCATCAGCAGCGTGCGGAACACGCCCTCGGCGCCGCGCAGGGACTCGTAGTAGCGCTGCCGATCGATGGAGTGGATGATCGCCGGCATGTAGCCGTTGCGCAGCAACACGAGGTTGGTGAGCATCCGGCCGACCTTCCCGCTGTTCTCCGTGAAGGGGAAGATCTGCATGAACTTGTGCTGGGCCACCGCCGCCTGCTTGATGGGGTGGAACTCGCGGAACTCGGCGCTGCCGGTGTAGTCCACCAGCTTCTCCAGCAAGGGCTGGATCTTCGCCGGCTGGGCGATCTCGTGGAAGTACGTGCGGTGCAGGGGCATGTCCTTGCGGTAGCCGCTGCGTTCACGCTCCTTGGCCAGCTCCTTCTCCGTGCGCTCGCGCCGCTCGATGTTGGCCCGCGTCGCCTGTGCCTCCGGCGTGTTGCCGCACAGCAGATCGTGAATCCGCTTGATGGTGGTCAGCGTGATCTGCGTCTGCTTCTTGCCGGTGGCTGACGCCTCCTCGCGCAGGTAGTCGCACGCCGCCTTGTGGTTGCGGATCTCCAGCACCACGGGGATCATCGCCGGGTCCATGCTGGCCCGTTCGGGGAACAGTGCCGCCACCAGCTCCTGCTGGGTGTACACCGTCCCCTCGAGCGCCGCGTCGTGGTAGATCCACGACATCTCGAACCGCTCGAGGAACTCGCGGGCCTTCTCCTTGTAGATGCCAAGGTAGTCGCGCAGCGCTTCGTTCTTCTCGTCAATCTCTTGGTAGCGTTCCTTCACGGACGTGACGCTCCTTCACACCGGCTCCGGCATGCACCGGTGGATCGGACCGAAAGAGCCCGACCAGCGGGGACAACAGGGACTGGATTGTAGAAATTCCAGGGGTTTAGGACAATTAAAACGCTACTTGTGTCATAGGCTGACCAGGAAGACCTCGCACGCCTGGTCGAGCAGATCCTTGGAGAGCGCCGGGGGAATCTGCCGGTAGCGCGCCGCGTCCTTGATGAGCTGCACCAGGTCACGCGGGTGGCAGGCACGCATCTGCATGCTCCGCGGCTTGTAGTAGTGCTCGATGAGGTAGGTGACGGCCTGGTCCACGTAGGGGATGCCCGCCGCCTCGCACACGCGGGAGAAGATCTCCCGGTAGGTCTCCTCGTCGGGGTTGTTCACCTCGATCTTGTACTTGATGCGCCGCAGGAAGGCCTCGTCCACCAGCTCCTTGGGGTCCAGGTTGGTGGAGAAGACGAGCAGCTGATCGAAGGGAATCTCGAACTTCTTGCCCGTGTGCAGGGTGAGGAAGTCGACGCGCTTCTCCAGGGGGACGATCCACCGGTTGAGCAGATCCGTCGGGTGGACCTTCTGGCGGCCGAAGTCGTCGATGAGGAGCATCCCGCCGTTGGCCTTCACCTGGAACGGGGCCTCGTAGAAGCGCGCGGTGGGCGAGTAGATGAGATCCAACGTCTCGAGCGTCAGCTCGCCACCCACCACCACGGCCGGGCGCCGGCACAGCTGCCAGCGGTTGTCCATCTCGAGGGTGGCCCGCCGGCCCGCGGCGTCGCGCTCGGACTCGAGCTTGACCGGGATGTGGTTGAGCGCGTCGAAGACCTTGATGATCTGGTTGTCGATCTCCAGACAGTGGGGGATGAAGACCTCGCCGCCGAACATGCGGCTGATGGCCTCGGCGAGGCTCGTCTTGCCGTTGCCGGGAGGCCCGTAGAGGAAGAGCGAGCGGCCCGAGTTCACCGCCGGCCCCAGCTTGTCCATCAGGTCCGCGTTGACGGTGAGGTGCGCCAGGCCCATCACCAGGTCCTCGCGGCTGATGACGGGGCTCTCCTCGGTCTGCGCGGTGATGAGGGCGTTGTACTGCTCGATGGGCACGGGGGCGGGGCCCACATAGGTGCTGCGCTCGATGGCGCCGCGCGTGTACTCGCGGCCCTTCTCCGTGAGGATGAAGTCCACCGAGGCGCGTCCGAAGCCCTTGCCGCCCCGCAGGTCCACGAGCTTTTCGGCGGCGAGGAAGTCCACCACCTGCTCCATGACGCCGGGCCAGGGCAGCCGCAGCTCCTGGGCGATGTCCATGCCCGTGCCCGTGCCCTGGTAGTACAGGTAGCGCAGGGCGATGTCCGACAGCAGGCCAATCTTGAGCCCCGTCTCCTCCAGCGACTTCGGCTCCGGCGGAGCGATGTCCAGGATGGCGGGGTTCTCGAGATTGAAGGGATTGGGCGGGACGGCGTCGTACTCGGGGCGCATCGGACTCTACTTCTAGCCGATCCGCCCCCACTTCGGGTACGTCCTCCGAGCCCCTGGCCGCCCGGGGGTCAGACGTAGGTGAGCCACTCGGCGTAACGCGGCTCCTGGCCCCGGACGGTGCGGAAGTATGTCTCTTGCACGTACTGGGTGATGAGGCCGGGCTTGCCGGAGCCCACGGTGCGGTTGTCCACCTCGCGCACGGGGGTGATCTCCGCGGCGGTGCCGGTGAAGAAGACCTCGTTGGCGATGTAGAGGGCGTCGCGGGTGACGGTGACCTCATCCACCGTGCGGCCGGAGTCGCGCAGGAGCCGGAGCACCGTGTCGCGGGTGATGCCGTCGAGGATGGGCGAGGACAGGGGCGGGGTCTTGATGACGCCCTTCTTGTTGACGAGGAAGATGTTCTCGCCGGAGGCCTCGGCGACGAAGCCGCTGATGTCCAGGAGGATGGCCTCGTCGTAGCCGGCGAGCACCGCCTCGCGCTTGGCGAGGATGGAGTTGACGTACTGGCCGGAGATCTTCCCGCGCACCATGTTCACGTTGACGTGCATGCGGGTGAAGGAGCTCACCTTGGCGCGGATGCCCTCGCGGATGCCCTTGTCCCCGAGGTAGGCGCCCCAGTCCCAGGCGGTGATGGCCACGCGCGTGGGGTTGATGGCGCCCAGGCCCATGGCGCCGTCTCCCATGAAGGCGATGGGGCGCAGGTAGGCCCCGTTGGCGAACTGCTCCCGCTGCGCCCGGAGCAGCTCCAGGCACGCGTCGATGAGCTGCTCGGGCGTGAAGGGGAGCTTCATCATGCAGATGTGGGCCGAATCGAACAGTCGTTCGATGTGCTCACGCAGGCGGAAAACCGCCAGCCGGCCGTCATGGGTGCGGTAGGCGCGGATGCCCTCGAAGACCCCCAGCCCGTAGTGCAGGGCGTGGGTCATGACGGGCACGTGGCCGTCCTCCCATTTCACCAACCTGCCATCGAGCCAGATCTGGTCGGAACGCACGACGTTGGAGGAGGTCGAGCTCATGGATGGGGCCTCTCTGTCAGGAAGGGGTGAAACCGCGAGCCCTATTCTCCCAGGAGGTTTTTTGAATTCAAAGCGTTCCGTTCACCCGAGGTGCGGAAGTGGGGAGAGCATCCGCGTGAGGAAGGGCATTTCGGGGGTGAGTTGCTTGCGGCCGAAGTGCATGGCCTTGGTGGCCAGTTGCACGGAGGGGACGAGCTCGAGGGGCGAGAGGGTGGGGCCGAAGCGCTTCACCAGATGGGCGTAGGTGAGGTTGGGCGCCACCGTCATGGCCGCGAGCCGCTGCAGGGGCAGCCAGAAGGGGGTGCTGAGCCGGGGCGCGAAGCCGTCGAGCGCGAGGACGAAGGCGTTGCGCGTGCCGATGTTGCCGTGGTGCACGGCCTTCCAGGCCGCCTTCACGGGGAGGTTGTCCACCAGCCCTCCGTCCATCAGCCGGAAGATGCCCTTCTCCTCCATCAGCCCGTCGAGCAGGCCGCGCATGTGCGCGTCGTCGCGCAGCACGTCGTAGTGGATGACGCCGGGCAGCGCCGAGGAGAAGCCCGCCGCGTCGATCGCGTCGAAGCGGGCCGTCGTGTCGTCCAGGCCCAGGTGGAGCTTCACCATGATTTCCGGACGGGTGAAGAACTCGGCCAGCGTGCCCATCACCGCCTGGATGCGGCGCGCCACGCCCGTGGGGCTCAGCAGGCTCACGGGGCTGGTGCCCAGCAGGCGCTCGTAATACTCGAGCGGCCTGGGCAGCATGCCCCGGCGGATGCCGCCCACCGCGATGATCATCGGCACCGGCAGGTCCTTGAGCTGGAGGCCCGCCTCCGGCTGCGAGCCCGGCCCCGCGTTGAAGTAGCGGCCCAGGCCCGAGCGCAGGAAGAGCCGCATCGCCGCGGGCAGCCCATAGCGGTTCTCCGTGGAGATGAACCGGAAGAGCTTCCGCCAGGAGAGGGTGCGGATGATGTTCACCACCTCGCCCTCGTCGAAGCGCGCCATCCTCGAGCGCATCAGCATCAGGATGGCGCCCATGGACGTGCCCGCGAGCAGGGACGGCTTCAGGCCATGCTCGTCCAGCAGGCTCATCACGCCCATGTACACGTAGGCCGTGCCGCCGCCTCCGCCGGCCACCACCACCAGCGATTTGTGTTGCAGCTCGCGGTGGAGCACCTCCTCGGGGACGAGCCCGTGCAGGCGGTGGACGAGCTCGTCGCGCAGCTTGAGCACCGGAGCGCGCAGGTCTCGCACGTGCGGCACGAGCTGATCCCGGGTGATGCGGCGCTTGCCGAGCAGCACCGGGCCGAGCCTGCGCGACACGTCCTCGCGGAAGGGGGTGGTCCAGGCATCCACCGCGTAGTCATGGCCTTCGTGGCGGACCTTGTAGAGGCGAGCCAGCGACAGGGCGGTGCGCAGCACGGCCTCCTCGCGGGTGTCCAGCAGCGAGGGCGAGTCGAGCGCCGCGCGCACCAGGGCCATCTCCATCTCTTCGAGCGGCCGGAGGATTTGAAAGCGTTGCTTCAGGAGCACGGGCGGAAGGACTCAGGCGCTGCGCGGGGCACGAAGGATTCGAGCATACACGTCCCGTACGCCCGCGGCGCAGGCTCGATAGCGGGCGAGGAACGTTTCTCCCGGGTCTTGGCCCAGGACTCCCAGGCGGCGCGCGAGCTGCGCCAGGGGCCGGCCACTGGTGGGCATGTGCGCCAGGGAGCTGGCGTGGATGAGCCGCAGCCGGTTCTCCACCCGCCGCAGGAAGAGGTAGCCCTCGCGCAGTACCTCGGCGTCCTCGGGGGAGAGGCGGCCCTCGGTCTGGAGCCCCTCCAGCGCCATCAGCGTGTTGGTGCTCCGCACCCGGGGGGCGTCCCGGCCGTGCAGCAGTTGCAGGTACTGCACGGTGAACTCCACGTCCACCAGCCCGCCCTGGCCCAGCTTCGGGTTGAGCTGTTGTGCGTTCTCCTGGGCCAGCTCGCGCTCCATGCGCGTGCGCAACCGGTCGATCTCCGCCGCCGCGTCCAGGGGAAGGGGGCGCTCGTAGACGAGCGGGGTGAGCACCTCGTCTCGCAGGGCTCGGAAGCGCGAGGCGTCCCCCGCCGCGGGCCGGGCCTTGATGAGCGCCTGGCGCTCCCAGAGCTGCGCGCGCTTCTGGTGGTGCTCGCGGAAGGCGTCCTGGCTCACCACCAGTGCTCCCTGGTTCCCCGAGGGCCTCAGCCTCGCGTCGATCTTGTAGAGGTGGCCCTCGCGCAGCTGCACCTGGAGCAGCGTCATCAACCGTTGCACCGTCTTGGCGAAGTACTCGTGGTGGGTGATGACGCCCCGGCTGCCTCCGCTCGTCTCCGCCTGGCCGTTGCCGCTGTAGACGAAGATGAGGTCCAGGTCCGAGTGGTAGCCCAGCTCGTACCCGCCCAGCTTGCCCATGGCGATGACCACGAGCCCCTCGCGCTGTCCGCTCGAGCCCAGAGGCAGGCCGTAGCGCTCGCGCTGCTCCTCCAGCGACAGGAAGAGGCACTCGTCGAGGACGGCGTCCGCCACCGCCGTGAGCTGCCGCGCCACCTCCTGCACCGAGAGGTCGCCTCCAATGTCGTTGAGCCCGATGCGCAGCACCTCCTCGTTCTTGAAGCGCGGCATCGCCGAGTGCTTGTCCTCCGCGTCCGCGTGCCGGCCCAACCGCGCTCCCAGCTCCTGCCGGATGCGCTCGGGGGACTTCATCGCCTCGTCGAGCTGCGCCTGCACCAGTGCGTCCAGCAGCTCCGGGTGCCGCAGGAAGATGCGCGACAGGTAGTCGCTCTGCCCGAAGAGGTTGAAGAGGCGGCGGCTCGCCCGAGGCATGCTCGTCAGCAGCCCCAGGTACCCCTCGGGTTGGTGCAGCCGCGCGAGGAAGTCCGAGAAGTGCAGCAGCGCCTGGGTTGGATCCGGCGTCTGCGCCAGCTCCGAGAGCAGCCGCACCGCCTTCACCCCCGAGCCCCCATCCATGAACGGGGAGTGGGGCACCCGGGCCAGCCGCTCCAGCTCGGCCAGCGCCCGCTCCGAGTCCTCGAAGCCTCTCTGGCCCAGTGCCTCCCGGCGCGCCTCCAGCGGCAGGTCCGGGTCCAGCGCGAGCGCCAGCAGGGGCTCGTCGGGGATTTCGCCCCGCGCCGTCTGGCCCAGCAGCGTGCTGAAGGCTTCCAGCACGAAGCGCCGGTGCCGCTCCAGCTCGGCGCGGAAGGTGTCCCAGCCGGGGTAGCCCAGGGACGAGGCCAGCCGGCGGCGCTCGCGCTCGCCCGTGGGCAGCGCCTGGGTCTGCCGCTCCTCCAGCATCTGCAGCCGGTTCTCCACCCGCCGCAGGAAGACGTACGCCTCCTCCAGCGCGTCCGCGTCCGGCCCCGAGACGAAGCCCGCCCGCTCCAGCTTGCGCAGCGCCCGCATCGTCCTCGGCTCGCGCAGCGTGGGATCCTTGCCTCCCTGCAGGAGCTGGAGCGCGTTGACGAAGAACTCCACCTCGCGGATTCCCCCGGGGCCCAGCTTCACGTCATCCGTGCTCGCCTTGCCGCGCATGTCGATCTGCGCCTTCAGGTCGCGCAGACCGTCCACCGCCGACAGGTCCAGGCTCCGCCGCCAGATGAAGGGTCCCAGCTCGCTCAGCAGCTCGTCCGCGAGCGTCGCGTCTCCCGCCACCGCCCGCGCCTTGATGAGCGCCGCCCGCTCCCACATGCGCCCGAAGGACTCGTAGTACGCCAGCGACGCCGGCAGTGAGAGGACCATCGCCCCCGAGCGCCCCTGCGGGCGCAGGTTCAGGTCCACCCGGTAGCAGAAGCCCTCCGCCGTCACCTTCGTGAGCGCCTGCGTCACCGCCTCGCCCAGCCGCGTGTAGTACTGCACGGTGGGGAGGCTTCCCGCCGTGCCTCCCGTGGTGTGCCCGTCCGCCCGGTACAGGTAGATGAGGTCCACGTCCGAGCTGAAGTTGAGGTCCTCTCCGCCCAGCTTCCCCATGCCGAGGATGCAGAAGCCCGGCGTCTCCGGCGTGCCGTACTTCGTCTGGAGCGAGCGCTCCGCCCAGGCGAGCGCGGCTCCGATGAGGGCTTCCGCCAGCGCGGTCTGCTCGCGGCCCAGCTCCGCCATGGGCGCTCGCAGGGTCGCGTCGCGGACCATGAGGCGCAGGAACTCGCGGTACTTGTAGCGGCGCAGACGGCGTTGCAGGCCCTCTGTGTCCGTTGGAGCCAGGTGGCGGGTGGCCGCCAGGGCCTCGCGGCGGTAGTGCTCCCGGGACTTCTCCCGGGTCAGGGTTCTCGAGCCCGCCAGCCACCGTGGCAGGCCGGGACGAGTGGCCAGCAGGCGCGGCGCGAAGGTGCTCGCGAGGAAGACCGCCGGGAGCCAGTCCAGCAGCCGGGAGAGGGTGGGCTCGGGCAGTCCCTGGAGCCCTTCCCGGCTCCGATCGAAGGCCGCGATGAGCTCATCCGGCTCCGGGGTCCGCCTGGCGGCCTCGTGAATCCGCTCGGCGGCGGGGGCGCCGAGTGCCGCCGACAGCCCCGAGAGCTCCTGAGCCGCCCGTTTCGGGTTCTCGAAGCCCTGCGCTCTCAGCGTCTCCTCGGTCCAGGTCATGCCTGGCCTCCCCGGTTCAGGTCATGCCTGTGCGATCTGCGCGAGGTTGCTCTTCGCCTTCTCGATGTCTCCCTCGTGCTTCAGCACCAGGTTCAACGTCGCGGCCACCAGGTCCGCCGACAGCGTCTCCGCGTTCAGCAGCGCCAGGCTCTGCACCCAGTCCAGCGTCTCGCTGATGGAGGGCGCCTTCTTCAGGTCCAGCTTCCGGATCGCCGCCACCGCCTCCACCACCTGCTCCGCCAACGTCCTCGACACGTCCGGCAGCCGCTTGCGGATGATCCGCAGCTCCCGCTCGCGGTCCGGGAAGTCGATGTGCAGGTGCAGGCACCGCCGCTTGAGCGCGTCCGACAGCTCCCGCGCGTTGTTCGACGTCAGCACCACCCGCGGCACGTGCTTCGCCTTGAACGTCCCCAGCTCCGGAATCGTCACCGCGTTGTCCGACAGCACCTCCAGCAGGAAGGCCTCGAACTCCGGATCCGCCTTGTCGATCTCATCCACCAGCAGCAGCGCCGGCCGGGGCGACAGCAGCGCCTTGAGCACCGGCCTGGGCAGCAGGAAGCGCTCCGAGAAGAACACCGCGTCGCTGGCCGCCAGCCGGTCCGCCGCCTCGCTCAGCGTCCCCGCTCCCTGCACCGTCTCGCCAATCTTGTCCTTCAACAGCTGGGTGTAGAGCAGCTGCTTGGCGTACTCCCACTCGTAGAGGGCCTTCGCCTCGTCCAGGCCCTCGTAGCACTGCAGGCGGATGAACTCCCGGCCCAGCGCCTGCGCCAGGGCCTTGGCCAGCTCCGTCTTGCCCACGCCCGCCGGGCCCTCCACCAGGATGGGTTTCTCCAACCGGTCCGCCAGGAAGCTCGCGGTCGCGATCTCCGGCGAGACCAGGTAGCCCACCTGCTCGAGGCGCGTCTCCGCGTCCTCCACGCTGGTCAGGATGTGCGCTTGGGTCGAAGGGGAGGGGGTGTTCACGCTCCTCAACTTAACCGAAGGGTTTTCAGGCCACTGCGGCAAAAATGCCAGACCTGCTGCCCTTTTCCACACGCACCGCCGGTTGCTTACTCTCCAAGTAGCCGGAACGACTTGGGAAATATTTTCCTCTTCGTAGGCACACAACATGCAATGAAGCCGCGCGTTCGGTTCTCGGAGGCGGCAGTCATGTCTTGGTGGGTGCGGATGATGTTGGTGGTGGCGGTGGCCCTGATTCCAGGGGCCTTCGTGCTGCTGCTGGCCTACATCTCCACCCGGACCATGTGGGAGCGCTGGCGCCTGGCCCAGGTGCAGGCCCGGACGAGCGGCACCCCGGTGTCCTTCTGGGACGTCCTCGCCTCCGTCGAGCTCAAGGATCTGGTCCGTCAGGCACGCGCCGCGCTGTAGGCCGCGAGACACCTGGCCCCCAGCGAAGCGTTCGTGAGCCCAATTTGAGGCACGGCCGCGCGCGGCATCGAGGCCACGCGCGGCCGGGAAACCACACTACTTGTCCAGCTCGTCCACGAGCGAGGTCCAGTCGGCCTCATCCGAGGCGGGGGCCGGCGCCGCGGCGGGGATCTGCATGACCACGGTGCGATCGGAGACCTCCTCGGCGGGAGGAGGAGCGGCGGGCCGCTTCGCCGCGCTGCTGCCCTTGGCGGCGGGACGGGCGGTGCGGGTCGGAGCGGCGGGCGCGATGGTGTTGACCTGCGTGGTGAGCACGCTGTCGTCTTCCTCCACCGGAGCCTTCGCGGCGGCCTTCGCGGCCGGAGTCGAGCCGGAGGCGGGCGACTTCGTCTTGAAGCGGGCCAGCTCCAGCTCGGCGACCTTGAGCGCCTTGCTCTTCTCCTGCACCGACTGCTGCAGGCGGGTGATCTCCTGGGCCTTCAGGGCATCGCGGCGCTCCAGCTCCGCCTTCTGACGGGAGGCCAGCTCCTCGAGCTCCTTCTGCTGACGGGCCTCCAGCTCCTTGCGCTCCTTGAGGGCGGCGGCCAGCTTCGTCGCGGCCTCGTTGGCCTTGGCGTCGGCGGCCGTCAGCTTCGCGGTGAAGTCCTTCTCCACGCGGGCCTTGGCGCCGGCGGCGTTCTCCACCGCGAGCTCCAGTTCCTGGATCTTCTTCGCCCGGGCGGTGAGCTGGGTCTGGGCCTCCTTGACCTTGGCATCGGCCTCGGCGGCGCGGGTCTGACCCTCCTGGGTGAGCTGGGCGGCACGGGCCTCGGCGCGGGACAGCTTCGCGGCGAGCTCGTCCGCGGCACGCTTCGCCTCGGCGCGCTCCTGGGCCTGGGCCTGCTGGAAGGCCTGCATCTGGGCCTGGAACTCGGCGAGCTGGGCGGTGAGCCCGTCGCGATCGGACTGGAGCTTCGCCTGGCTGTTGCCCGCGGCGCGGAGCTGTTCGTCACGCGCGGCGATGTGCTTGCGCGCGTTGTCCAGCTCGCCGTTGAGGGCGGCGGCCTGCCGGTTGAGCTCGTCGATGTTGCGCTTGGCCTGCTCCGCCTCCTGCTGGCGGCGGGCATCGAGCTGCTTGAGCTGCTCGTTCCTGGCGGCCACCTCGCGGGAGAGGGTCTCGCGCTGACGCTCCTTCTCCTGCGTCACGCCGGTGAGCTTGCCGAGGGTGTCCGCCAGCTCCTGCTGCTTGTTGGCGGCGTCCTTCTCCAGGAACTCGATGCGGCGCTGCGACTCCGCGGTGAGCGTGTTGAAGCGCTCCTCGAGGGTGTGGTGCTCCTCCTCGGAGTGCGCGAGCTGCGAGCCGAGCTGGGTGACCTCGGCGACGCGGCTGCCCAGCTCCTGCTTGGTGAGGAAGAGCTGCTCCTCGAGCTCCTGGCTCTGGTCGCGCGCCTGGGAGAGTTGGGCCTCCAGGTCCGCCTGGATGGCGGCGTACTGCTGCTGCGTCTGCGCGTGGGAGGCCTGCTCGCCGGCGAGCGCCTCGCGCGTGGCGGCGAGGTTCCCCTGCGTCTCGGCCAGCTCGTTGCGCACCTGGCCGAGTTGCTCGGAGAGCTCCTCCTCCATGGCGGTCTTGAGGGCCTCGGTCTCCTGGAGGACACCGCTGACGCGGGTGATCTCCGCGTTGGCGGCGGCCAGGTCGTTCTCGCGGTCGGTGCGCTCCTGGACGGTGGCGGCGAGGGTCTCCTCGGTCGCGGCCAGACGGCCCTGGGTGTCGGCGAGGGTGGCCTGGGTCTCCGCGAGCGTTTGCGAGGTGGCATCCAGCTCGCCGCGGGTGCTGGCGAGGGACTCCTCGGTGGCGGAGAGGCGGCCCTGGGTGTCGGCGAGGACGGCCTGGGTCTCGGAGAGCGTCTGCGAGGTGGCGTCCAGCTCGCCGCGGGTGCTGGAGAGGGACTCCTCGGTGGCCGAGAGGCGGCCTTGGGTGTCGGCGAGGACGGCCTGGGTGTCGGCGAGGGTGTTCTGCGTCTCGCCGAGCGTCTGGGTGGTGGCCTCGAGCTCGCCACGGGTGGTGGCGAGCGTCTCCTCGGTCTGGGCCAGCTGGTTCTGGGTCTGGGCCAGCGTCTGGGAGGTGGCGTCCAGCTCGCCGCGGGTGGTGGCGAGCGTCTCCTCGGTGGCGGAGAGGCGGCCCTGGGTGTCGGCGAGGGTGGCCTGCGTCTCGGAGAGCGTCTGGGTGGTGGCCTCGAGCTCGCCGCGGGTGGTGGCGAGCGTCTCCTCGGTGGCGGAGAGGCGGCCCTGGGTGTCGGCGAGGACGGCCTGCGTCTCGGAGAGGACGTTCTGCGTCTCGGCGAGCGTCTGGGAGGTGGCGTCCAGCTCGCCGCGGGTGGTGGCGAGCGTCTCCTCGGTCTGGGAGAGGGTGCTCTGCGTCTCGGTGAGCGTCTGGGAGGTGGCCTCGAGCTCGCCGCGCAGGTTCGCGATGTTCGTGTCGCGGTCGGCGACGGCCTCCTGGAGCGCCTGGATCTGGCCGTTGAGATCGGCCTCCATGGCGTCCTTGGCCGCCTGCAGCTCGTCGCGGGACTGGGTGAGCGCTTCGACCTCGCCGGTCAGCTCGGTCTCGCGCTCGGCCAGGTGAGCCTTGACGGCCTCGACCTCGCCCTCCAGCTCGCCGATGCGCTCCATCTGCTGCTGGATGTTGGCGTTGAGCTCCGCCTCGTGGTGCTCGTTGCGGGCGATGGTCTCTTGCAGCTCGCGCTCGAGCGTGGCGACCTTCGCGTCGCGCTCCTCGAGCCGCTGGGTGAGATCGCTCTCCAGCGCGTCCTTGTCCTGCTGGAGCTGGTCGCGCTCGCCCGTCATGCGGGCCAGGTCCGACTCCAGACCGGCGATCTGCTCGTTGAGCCGCGCCTCGAGCGCGTTGCGCTCCTCGGTGATGCGGAGGATCTCCGCGTCCGCGCGGGCGCCATGGTCCTCGGCCGCGAGGGCACGCTCTTCCAGGGCGCGCACGGTGGTGTCGCGCTCCTGCTCGGTCTGGGCCAGCCGCTCCTGGAGCGCCTGGATCTCCCCGGTCAGCTCGGAGTAGCGCTGGTCGCGCTCGCTGATGGTGCGGGCGAGCTCGCCCTCCAGGCCTTCGATGCGCTGCGCGCGGCGGCCCAGCTCGGCCTCGTGGGCCTGCACCGTCTCGGTGAGCTTCTGCTCCTTGACCTCGAACTCGAGCGTCAGGATGTTCAGCTGCTTCTCGAGCTTGTCGTACTCGTCGCGGGCGTGCTCCAGCTCGCCGGCGCGGCGTGACAGCTCGTCATCGCGGTTGGACACCTCGCGGCGAAGGACGTTGATGTCCTTCTCCTTGGAGGCCACCACCTCGATGAGATCCTTCTCGGCGGAGAACTTCTGCAGGAGCAGGTCGTCCACGGTCGCGCCGTGCTCGCGCTCCTTCTGCAGCGTCGCCTGCTGGGCCTCGTTGAAGCGCCGCAGCAGGTCGTCCACCTGCATCTTCAGGCCCTGCAGCTCCACGTCCTTCTCGTGGAGCCGGTCCTCGACGGAGACCAGCTCGCGCTCGCGGACGTTCCAGATCTCCGACAGGCGGGCGATCTGCGACTCGCGCGTCTTGAGCTCGTCGCGAAGCAGTTGGACCTTGCCCTCCGGCGTGCCCATCATGTCGCGCCGCGGGGGCGGGCGCTTGAGCTGACGGGACTCGGCGAGCAGCTCGGCCTTGCGGTCCGCGATGGACTGGAAGGCGCGCTCGAGGAAGGAGCGATCCTCCTCGGTGATGGCGCTGCGGCGCTCGCGCTTGGGCAGTCGGGGAGGTGCACCCGCGGGGCCCGGTGCGCCCTTCAACGGAGGCGGCATGGCCGGCGCACCGTCACGAGGCGCCGTGTCCTGCGCCGGCTCGTCGCCGGGCGGCAGGATGCCGACGCTCATGGAGGCGAGCTCGCCCATTTCGAAGGGGATGATGAGGTAGCCGTCCGCGGCACCCGGTGTCTGGCGGTGCTGGTTGAGCCCCTCCACACCCGTGTCCGAGGAGAGCAGCAGAACCTTGAGGTTCTGCCCCCACTTGCCCTTCTTGATCTGCCCGCAGAGGGTGAAGCCGGACTGATCCGGCAGCTCGGCCCGGACCACGATGAGATCCGGCCGACGCTTCTCCATCTCACGCTGTGCGTCAGCGGCGTTGGCCGCCATGGCCGTGTGATAACCCGCGCCCTTGAGCACGGTGGCCATGCTGAGGGCGAAGTCGTTCTGGCTTTCGACGATGAGGACCCGGCGCTCCATGCAGTCCTTTGACCCAGGAAAAGTGCAATGAAAACCGGCACATCCTAGGCATGCGTGACGCGGCTTGGAAAGTTTCCATGCCGAGCTCGGCCGCCAGCCCCACGAGTTCCGGACACTCTCGGGTTATGAGGGTTTGCCGCGGGAGGCGTCCTGGGCCTTGGAGGCAGGTGGCGGAACCGGGTCGTCGTCGCGGCCGGGCATGGTGGTGGGAGGTGTGTGCCGGGCGAACTGTGTCCCCTCGGGAGGGCAGTAGCCGTGGGCCAGCTGGGCGAACCACGGGTTCAGCCGGGACTCGGGCGGCTCCCGGGGCGGCGTCTCCGGCGTCTCGGCCTCGTGGATCTCCTCGCTGCTGATCTCCTCCGGCTCCTCCAGTGGGTGTGCATCGGTAGGTGTCGGAGAAGAGTCTACCTCATGAACCTCCTCGGCCTCGGCTTCGGAGATCTCCTCGGGCTCGTCGGTTTTGGCGGGAGCGCGCGCCGGCGGGGGAGGGGAGGCGGGGGCTTCCACCGGCATGAGCACCGGTGGGGCGGCGGGACGCGTGCCGCTGGAGGGCCGGGCTCGCGGGGGTAGCGGGGGAATGGAGAGGGATGGGCGCGACGGACGGGGCGGATCGTCCACGGGCTGGAGCACGGGAGGCTCCGCCGGGCGGGAAACGGGCCGGGAAGGAAGCGCGGGAGGCCGTGCCGGTGCGGGCTCGGGCGCCGGGGCCTGGCGGCTCTCGGTGGACACCGCCCGGGTGGTCATGCTCGGGCGGGGCGGAATAGGAGGAGGCGCGGCGGGAGGGGAGCGCAGGGGGAGCCCCATCACCACGGGAGGCCCGCCGGGCCGCGCTTCCTGCTCGGTCAGCGCGTGGTCCGAGCTCGAGGACGGAGGATCACGCAGGGGGAGCCCCATCACCACGGGGGGCCCGTCGGGCCGAGCGACGTCCGGCTCGGTCTTGATGAGCCGGTTGTCGAAGCCCTCCTCACGCAGCGCGCGGCCGACGACGAGCGGTGGCTCCTCGCTCACGGGGCCGCCCTGTCCTGGATCCGTGTCCGGGACGGCCTCGGCTTCGGCGGCCTTGGGCGGTTTCTCGCCGGGCGGCGGGGAGTTGGACTCCGGCTCGCCCGCGCTCACCGTGCCCTCGAACGCGAGGACGCGGTTGGTGGGCGTGCCCGTCATCATCGTCGGGTTGAGCTCGCTCTCGGAGGAGCTCCCGGACGCCGGGACCGAACGCTTCCCGAGCAGGCCATCATAGATGTCCAGCAACTGCCCGCGGATGAGGCCGGCATCGAGCCATTGCTCCGCGAGCGCCCGGGCCTGCTTCCCCAGCGCGACACGCCGCGGCACGTCGCGCGCCAGCTCGATGATGCGCTCCGCGAGCGCCTGCGCGTCACCCGGCGGATAGAAGACGCCGGCCGAGGCGGGGACGAGCTCGCGGGCCACGGGCAGGTCGGAGGCGAGCACCGGACGGCCCGCGGCGAGGTACTCGGACACCTTGGCGAGCGCGCCGCCCTGGACGCGGTTGCGGTCCACGTCATCGAGCGGCAGCACGCCCACGTCCGCGAGCGTGAGCACCTTGACCAGGTCGTCATGGCTCACGGGGGGCTGGAACTCGACGTGCTGCTTGAGGCCCAGCTCCGAGACGAGGTCCTCCAGGTGGGGCTGCCAGTCCGGGTGGCGTGCGCCCACGAGTGTGAGCCGCACATCCACCTGCTTCACGGCCAGTGCGAGTCCCCGCAGCAGCCCGGTCAGTCCCTGCCACGCCACCTGGCTGCCCAGGTACATCAGCCGCATGGGCGAGCCATCCGGGACGCCGAGCGCATCGGGCACGTAGGGCCCCAGGTCCACCGGCGCGCGCACCACGCGCACCGACTCCTGGGCCACGCCCAGCGACTGGATGAAGGTCTTCGTCGTGTCCGAGCCGGTGACGACCAGGTCCGCGTTCATCAGGCAGAACAGCTCCTGGCGCCGGACCTTGGAGAGGAACTTCTTGTCCCCCTCGAGCTGCGGGTGCGTGTAGCGCAGCTCCTGGGAGGGGAAGCCCTGGGCCTCGTAGACGAGGCGGTAGCCGTAGTCGCCCTTGAGCTCGCACAGGGCGTAGCCGCCGAAGGGGTCGGTGAAGTGGACGAGCGCGTACTCCTCGCTCTCCATCTGCCGGCGCACGGCGCGCTCGAAGGCCTGGATGCGCGAGGCCAGGTCGCCCGAGCCCACCGGCACCCGGAGCAGCCGTGCCCCCTCGTACTTCTCGATGTGCGAGTGGTCCGGCGTCTTGACGGAGAGCACCACCACGGAGAACCGATCGGGCAATGCCTTCAAATACTCCGTCACCCGCCGCGACGAGCCAGACGGGCCGGGGATGACATCGAAGCTGCACAGCAGGAGTCTGGGCAGGTCGCTCAAGGCGGCCCGAAGGATACAAAGTCAGCTCCCGCCTTGTCACCGCCCCTGGCGGCTGGCGAGGTATGGCCACGAACAGAAGTGAAATCGCTCGTTGACCCCCAAGGCCCCGAGGACCTAAGCCGATACCCGCCTATGGCCGACCTCAAGAGCGTTACGGTGGAGTACCTACGGGAGCTCGCGCGCAAGCATCTGGGGCGCGGGCATAGCAAGCTCAAGACCAAGAAGGACCTGCTCGCCGCTCTCGTGAAGCGGGTGCCGGGACTCGCGAAGCTCGCGGGCCTCCAGCAGCCGCGGGAGGCGGAGGGCGACGAGACAGCCCGGAGGGGGTCGCGCAAGGCCCCCGCCGCCGTCTCCGCGGCCTCGCGCACCGAGAAGCCCGAGGAGCGTCCGAGGAAGCCCCTCGTTCCCGAGAGTTCCCAGCCCGAGGAAGACGAGGACGACGAGAAGACTCCGGTCTACCACCCGCCGAAGCCCGCGGAGGTGGTCAACTTTCCGCCCAAGCCCAAGTCTGGCCGGCCGTCGAGCGACGACGAGCCCACCGTGGGCAATCCCATCGTGAGCCCGAGGAAGGACCCGCCCGAGCCCCCCGAGTCCGCGGAGCTCTCCCATACGGCACAGCACGCCGCGGAGCCCCTGGTGGAGGGGTTCTTCGTGGCGCGCATGGCGGGCGAGGAGGAGGCCTGGCGCCACCACCTCACCGAGTCGCAGCGCCGCCGGCCCCGCGAGACGCTCGGCTCGCCGGACTATGACGAGCAGCTCGGCCATCTGCCGCAGGACTACGGGGACGACACGGTCCTGCTGCTGCCGCGCGACCCGCACACGCTCTTCCTCCTCTGGGACTTTGGTGCCGAGGTCCGGCAGCGCGCCCTGGATGGGCTGGAGTCGCCGCGCGCCGTGCTCCGCGTCTACGACGACAGCGACGTCCTGGTACGGGTGATCGACGTGGCGCTCGAGTCACGCAGCTTCTACATCCACGGGCTGCCGCCCGGCCGTCCGTACCGCGTGGAGGCACACTTCGTGGGCTCCAGCGGCCGCACGCGCCGTATCGGGCACTCCTCCAACCGTGTCTTCCTGCCGCCGACGGGCCCGTCCTCGGACACCTCGGTGCGCTTCCTGCGCATGCCGGTCGCCACCACCGAGGGCGCCAGCATGGAGAATGTGGCGTCCACCGCGCCCACCCGCACCGCTCCCGTCGAGGAGCGCGAGTACATCACCTGGCGCCGCGTGCCCCTGCCGGGCAGCGGTGGTTTCGAGGACATCCCCGAGCGCCGGCGCGAGCGCATCGAGCCCGGTGTTCCCGGAGAGGCTCCAGGCGAGGGTGCTCCCGCGCGGGAGTACCTGCATGTCCGTCGCGCCGAGGGATCCTCGGAGCAGTGGGCGGGAGCGAGGGGTCCTGGCGGCGGCGGCTCCTCGGAACAGTGGGCGTGGTCGGCGGGGCCAGCCGGCTCCTCGGAACAGTGGGCATGGTCGGCGGGTCCGTCCGGCTCCTCGGAACAGTGGGCGTGGTCGCAAGGGCCCGCGGGGTCCTCCGAGCAGTGGGTCTGGACGTATGGCCCGGCGGGGGCTTCCGAACAGGAGTCCTGGTGGATGCGTCCTTCGTCCTCGGGGCAGGGCCGCTAGGGGGATGACATGAGCATCGGCTCGCTCGCGCTCGTCCTGCACGCACACCTGCCGTTCGTCCGTCACCCCGAATACGAGGACTTCCTCGAGGAGGACTGGCTCTACGAGGCCATCTCCGAGACGTACCTCCCGCTGCTGCTCGTCTTCGATCGGCTGGCGGAGGAGGGCGTGCCCTACCGGGTGACGATGACGCTCACGCCCACGCTCGTCAGCATGCTGCGCGACGAGCTGCTCATGGGCCGCTACGCGCGCAAGCTGGACCAGCTCTGTGAGCTGGGAGCGCGCGAGGTGCACCGCACCCGGAACGATCCGGTCTTCAACCGGCTGGCGCACTTCTACCGGGACCATTTCGAGTCCCTGCGCGGTGCCTTCCGCGAGCGCTACAAGCGCGACCTGGTGGGCGCCTTCCGTCGGCTCCAGGACGCGGGGCACCTGGAGATCCTCACGTGCAACGCCACGCACGGCTTCCTGCCGCTGATGCAGCAGACGCCCGAGGCGGTGCGCGCTCAAATCACCGTGGCCGCCAACCACTATCGGCTCACGTTCGGCCGGGACGCGCCGGGCATCTGGCTGGCCGAGTGCGGCTACTACCCCGGGGTGGAGAAGTACCTCGCGGCCGAGCGCATCCGTTACTTCTTCGTGGACACCCACGGCCTCACGGACGCCACGCCCCGGCCGCTGCACGGCCCGTTCGCTCCCATCTTCACGGAGTCGGGCGTGGCCGCGTACGCGAGAGATCCCGAGAGCAGTCAGCAGGTGTGGAGCTCCGAGCACGGCTACCCGGGCGATCCCGTCTACCGCGAGTTCTACCGGGACATCGGCTGGGACCTGGACCTGGACTACATCCGGCCCTTCATCCAGCCCACGGGGGATCGCAAGAACACCGGCTTCAAGTACTACCGGATCACCGGCAAGACACAGGAGAAGCAGCCCTATGATCCGGACGTCGCGCGCGAGCGGGCGGTGACGCACGCGGGCAACTTCCTCTTCAACCGCGAGAAGCAGTTCGAGTGGCTCTCGGGGAAGATGGGGGGCCGCAAGCCGGTGGTGGTGGCGCCCTACGACGCCGAGCTCTATGGCCACTGGTGGTTCGAGGGCCCGTGGTTCCTCGACGCCCTCATCCGCAAGGTGGCCTTCGAGCAGAAGACCTTCCAGCTGGTGGCACCCTCGGACGACCTGGCCGAGTACCCGGAGAACCAGGTGGCCACGCCGCCACTGAGCTCCTGGGGCGCGGGCGGCTACGCCAACATGTGGCTGGACGGCTCCAATGATTGGATCTACCGGCACCTCCACCACTGCTCCCGCCAGATGGTGGCCCTGGTGAAGGACTTCCCGGATGCCTCCACGCTTCAGCGGCGGGCGCTCAATCAGGCCGCGCGGGAGCTCCTGTTGGCACAGTCCTCGGACTGGGCCTTCATCATGAAGACGGGGACCATGGTGGATTACGCCGTGCGCCGCACGAAGGAGCACATCCTTCGCTTCCTGCGTCTGCATGATCAGATCCGCGACGGGAGCATCGACGAGGGCTGGCTGACCCACGTCGAGGGCAAGGACAACCTCTTCCCGGAGATCGACTACCGGGTCTACCGCCCGGCTTGAGCCTGAGGGTGTAGCTCCCACACCCTCTGCTTTGCTCCGGTTCCCGGGAAGAGAAGGGTTGGCACAGTGTTTCCCAGTCGAGCGGGCAGGGCGGGTGTGCCTTGCCTCGATGACTTTCCGTCTTATTTGGGAAACACCATGATCAAGCGACTGACCCCTCCGCGGAGTGCCCTCGCTGGTGCCCTTCTCGCCGCGCTGCCGATGCTGGCTCGCGCCCAGACGGCGGCTCCAGCCGCGACCCCCCTCCAGCCCGCCATCCGGGAAGTGCAGGCGTTGCCTTCGCTCGCCCCACTGGTGGAGTCGGTGAAGGGGGCCGTCGTCAACGTGGACGTGCAGTCCCGGTCCTCCATGTCCGAGGACGGGGAGAACCCCCTCATGGAGCGCTTCTTCGGAGGCGGAATGGGCTCTCGAGGCCAACGGCGCGAGCCCATCCGTCAGGGCACGGGCTCGGGCTTCATCATCGATCCCAAGGGCATGGTGCTGACCAACAACCACGTCGTCGAGGGGGCGGTGTCCATCCTCGTGCGGATGGATGACGGGCGCAGCTTCGACGCGGAGATCGTCGGGAGGGATCCGCTCACCGACGTGGCCCTCATCCGGATCAAGGGCAAGGTGGACAACCTGCCCACGGTGAAGCTGGGAGACTCGGACGCGCTGCGCGTGGGCGACTGGGCGGTGGCAATTGGAAACCCGTTCGGGCTGGCCTCCAGCGTGAGCAGCGGCATCATCTCCGCGCGTGCCCGCAACATCCACTCCGGCCCCTACGACGACTTCCTCCAGACGGATGCGGCCATCAACCCGGGCAACTCGGGTGGTCCGCTCTTCAACCTGAAGGGCGAGGTGGTGGGCATCAATACCGCCATCGTGGGTGGAGGCACGGGCATCGGCTTCGCGGTGCCGAGCAACCTGGTGAAGGCGCTCCTGCCGCAGCTGGAGAAGGACGGCGCGGTGACGCGTGCGTGGCTGGGCATCGGCATCCAGGACCTGACGAGGGAGCTGGCCAAGGCGATGCAACTGCCCGTCACCGAGGGCGCCATCGTGTCCCAGGTGAACGACAACTCCCCGGCGGGCAAGGGCGGCGTGAAGGCGGATGACGTCATCGTGGCCATCGACGGGCAGAAGGTGGGCTCGGGCGGAGAGCTCACCCGGACGGTGGCGCTGAAGAAGCCGGGCAGCACCTCCGCGCTGGAGGTCTTCCGCGACGGCAAGCGGCAGACGCTGAAGGTGCAGCTCGGGACGCGGCCGGACCTGGAGGGCCGGAGCGTGCGTCCTCGCCGTGACGGCGACGAGGCCGAGCAGTCCTCCAAGGCGCGCGTGGGCGTTTCGCTGAGCAACCTGGATCAGCGGCTCGTCGAGCGCACGGGGCTGCGGTCGTCTCAAGGGGCGCTGGTGACGGACGTGCTGCCGGGCTCGCCGGCGGAGCGCGCCCAGTTGGAGGCGGGCATGGTGGTGGTGGAGGTGGATCGCAAGCCGGTGAACACCGCGGATGAGCTGGCGAAGATCATCCGCCAGGCGCGCTCGGGCAGCACGCTGCTGCTGCGCGTGGAGGTGCCGGGCGGCGGACGCTTCCTGCGCGCCCTGCAAATCCCGTAGCCCTCGGCTGAGCGAGTTTCCCGGCCCGTGTCCGCGCTCCCATGCAGCGGGCACGGGCCTTCGTGTCTCCGGCCCGGAGCCCGTGGGCGCTTCAGGCCTTGGCCACGCTGGGCGAGGCGGGATCGTTGGGGCGGGAGAGTCCGCGCTCGCGGCCCGGGTGCTGCTCCATGCCGGGCTCGTAGGAGGTGACGCGGTTCCGCCCGGCACGCTTGCTGGCGTAGAGGGCGGAGTCGGCGCAGTCCACCAGGGTGTCCTGGGTGTTGGCGTCGAGGGGGTAGGTGGCCACTCCGATGGAGACGGTGATGTGGCCGAAGGGCTGGGTGGGAGCGGCGAGCTGGGGTGCGTCCACCACGGCGCGCCGCAGCTTCTCGGCCACCTCGTAGGCGTCCTCCTTGGACACGTTGGACAGCACCAGCATGAACTCCTCGCCGCCGTAGCGCGCGAGCGTGTCCACCTTGCGCACGCGGGCCCGGAGCACGTCGCACACCCGGCGCAGGGACTCGTCACCGGCGCGGTGGCCCGCGGTGTCGTTGAGCCGCTTGAAGTGGTCGATGTCCACCATGAGGATGGACAGCGGCGTGCCGAAGCGCTGCGAGCGCGCCACCTCCAGCTCCAGCCGCGCGAAGAGGTGGCGGCGGTTGGGCACCCCGGTGAGCGGGTCCGTCATGGTGAGCTTCACGGCCTCGGCGTGGAGCATGGCGTTCTTCACCGCCGTGGCGGCCTGATCGGCCACCGCGGTGAGCAGCTCGAGTTCCTCGGGCGCGAAGCTGGCCACCTCGGGGCGCCGGAAGTTGAGCACTCCCAGCACCGAGTCCGTGTGCACCATGGGGATGCTCAGCAGCGCCCCGCTGTCGTTGCCCGGCGGCAGCCCGTGCCGGGCGAAGCTGCTCGAGGGATCCTTGATGTCCGGCACGTACACCACGCGCTGCATCTCCGCCGCGCGTCCGGCCGCGCCCTCGCCGAGCTGGAACGTCATCCCCTCGTGCTGAGGATCCGCCGGGAAGGAGCTCTTGACCTCCAGAAGCCCGTCCGAGTTGAGGAGCATGATGGAGAAGTCCGGGATGTGGAGCCGCTCGGGCACCAGCTGGGTGACGCGCGAGAGCAGCTCGGACAGCTCGATGGTGGAGTTGACCGAGCGTGCCACGTCGAAGAGCAGGGCCAGCTCGGCGATGCGCTCCTCCAACTCCTCCTTGAGGGACAGCTTCCACTTCGTCACCTGGAGATCGCGGTGGGTGTCGATCTCCTCGGCCTTCATGGAGGTGATGCGCGCCAGCATGGCGTTGAAGGCCGCGGCGAGCCGGGAGATCTCATCCGTGCCGTGCACCTCGGCGCGCACCAGGAAGTCGCCCTCCTCGGCGCCGCGCATGGCGGCCGTCAACCGGCGCAGCGGACGGGTGAGGAAGAAGTGCAGCGAGGTCCCTGTGGCGACGATCAGCATGCTGCCCAGCACCAGCACCGCCACCAGCGCACCGCCGAGGGCATCGGCGAGCTCCCGGTGCACCTCCGGCTCGGCCACGCGCAGGTGCAGCAGGCCCACGGGCCGCTCCTGGGCGCCCGCATGACAGCCCTCGCAGGCCTTCTCCCCGAGTGGACGGAGCACCTCCGTGGAGTGCGTATCCGAGCGGGCCCACTGGGTGCTGGAGGCCGTCAGGCGGTCCGCCTCGGGGTGACGCCGGCCCACGTCCTCCGGGCGCGGGGACCAGCGGATGCGGCCGTCCGGCGACAGCACATTGAGCTCCGCCGTGGCGCGCAACATCCGCACGTCCGAGCGCAGGAGCTCGGCGACGGGAGTGTGGGGAGGCATGCCCTCGGGAGTAGGGAGCCGGAAGGTGGTGCCGACGAACTCCGCGAGCACCATCGCCTCATCGTGCGTGGCGTCCCGGGCCGCTTGCTGCGCCTCACGCCAGAAGTAGCCCACGCCCAGCAGGGCCGCGAACAGCCCGGGCAGTGCGATGCTCCACAGGAGCTTCCTGCCTACGGTGTCGAGACCCAATGCCATATGTGCGTGGAGGCAGGGGCCCCCGGCCCGGTGCCGTCATTCCCCTGTAGATGTACGGTTTTTGGATTGTCGGATCGGCTAACGCACACTGTCAAACGGACTTCGCGAGAAATTATTTGATACCCGCGAGGTTCCTGTGGCGTGACGCGCCGCGTGGTGTGTTTCGATGTCGAGCCCGCTCATGTCCGACCCGATCCCGTCCTTCGTGCTCTCCTCCCTGCTCCCCGTGCCCCACGGCTTCGCCACGCGTGCTGGCGGCGTGTCCGAGGGGGCCTATGCCTCGCTCAACCTGGGCTTTTCGGTGGGTGACCTGCGAGAGCGGGTGGAGGAGAACCATCGGCGCCTGGCGGCGGCGGCGGGCGCGGCGCTGGACGCGCTGCACACGGTGAAGCAGGTGCATGGGGACCGGGTGGTGGAGGCGGGGGCAGGCGAGGGGACGGGCGCTCTGCGCTTGCCCGAGGGGGAGGCGGACGCGCTGTGGACGGAGCGGCCGGAGCACTGGGTGGCGGTGGGGACCGCGGACTGCGTGCCGGTGCTGCTGGTGGACCCCGAGGGCCGGCGGGTGGCGGCGGTTCACTCGGGGTGGCGGGGAACGGACGCGCACATCGTGGCGCGGGCGGTGGAGGCGCTGGTGGCGAAGGGCTCGCAGCCCGAGCGGTTGCTGGCGGCGGTGGGCCCCTGCATCCAGCGCTGCTGCTACGTCGTCTCCGAGGACCTGGGCGAGCGCTTCACCACGCGCTTCGGGCCGGAGGTGGTGGTCCGCGAGCGAGGGGACGTGCGGTTGGATCTCTCACGGGCGGTGCGTGACACGCTGCGGGGCGCGGGGCTGAAGGCGGCCCACGTGGAGGTACTTCCCCACTGCACCGCGTGTGATGCGAGCCGATTCTTCTCGCACCGGCGTGACGCGGGTCGCACGGGCCGTCACCTCAATTTCGTGGTGAACCGGTTCTGATCGCCCTCCGGGCCGATTTCTTGACGGTCTCCGACAGTGCTTCCTATCCTCTTGAAGAATCCCCGAAGCTCGTGCCGGAGCGCCGCATCATTCGCCGACTGCTTGCCATCGCGTCCTCGTGCGCGCTGTCCGCCTGTGCCACCACCGGCTCCGCCAACACGTCGGAGCTGGCGGAGCTGAAGGCCGAGGTGCGCGCCATGCGCGAGACCCAGTCCCGCCTGGAGAAGCGCCTCGAGCGCTTGGAGCTGCACGCCAGCGTGAGCCAGGCCCGTGGCGCTTCCGCACCGGCCCGGGACGCCTCCGCCGCGCCCGCCGCCGCGCCCGCGCCCGCATTCACCACGCCCGACCTGACGGTGGTGAAGCTCAAGCCGCGCAACGAGCCCGCCCCTTCGCTGCCCACCCGGGTGGCCGTCGTCGAGCCCTCGCCCGACGACATGGAGATGTTCATCAGCTCTGCCTCGGAGAGCGACAGCGCCCCCGCCTCGGCCGACAGTGAGCCGAAGGAGCAGATGGACACCACGGTGCTGGACGCGATGTTCGAGCAGGCGGTGGCCGCGCTGCGCACCGGCAACGTGGAGGGCGGGGTGACGCGCCTGCTGCGCTTCGCCGAGGACAATCCCCGCCACCCCCGGGCCGACAACGCGCTCTACTTCAGCGGGCTCGGGCAGATGGGGCTCAAGGACTTCACCTCCGCGGCGAAGACCTTCGAGCGCCTCATCGACAACTATCCGGCCGGTGACGCCGTGCTGGATGGAATGCTGCGGCTGGCCGAGTGCCGGCTGCGGCTCGACCAGAAAGACGACGCGCGGGCGCTCTACACCCGCATCCTCACCCAGTTCCCGGGGACGGCCGCCGCCAGCCAGGCGGAACAGCGGCTCGCGTCCCTCTCGCACTAGCAGTCCGAAAGGAAGTCCTCCGATGCGCTCGCGGATCCTCTCCTCGCTCCTTCTCGCCACCGTGCTCGCGCCGCCCGCGGTGTGGGCGCAGAACGCGGACGACCAGCAGGAGCCCGAGTCGGGCAACGAGACCGAGGGCTCCGAGGTCGTCGACGAGCAGCAGCAGCCGCCCGGTCAGACCGGCAAGTTCACCCTCCCTCCGGGCCAGAGCGGCCGTGAGTCCGCTCCCGGCGAGGTCCACACCGTGGAGAAGGGCGACACGCTGTGGGACTTGTCGCAGCGCTACCTGGGCAGCCCCTGGTACTGGCCCAAGGTCTGGTCCTACAACCCGGAGATCGCCAACCCGCACTGGATCTACCCCGGCAACAACGTGCGCTTCTTCCCCGCGGGTGAGGAGGTTCCCTCGCGAGTGGAGGCGGGCATCGGTCCGGCGCCCGCGGAGATGGTGGCCGAGCCCGGGGAGATCGCTGAGTCCACCGAGATCCCCATCAACGGTGGGGATCTGGTGACGGTGAGTGGCAAGCTCACCTACGAGCCCAAGGCGTCGCGCACGGTGATGACGCAGGGCTTCGTCACCTCGCGCGAACTGGACGAGGCGGGCCGCATCGAGGGCGCCGCCACCGGGGCGGAGATGCTGTCCTTCCCGGATGTGGCCTACGTGCGCTTCAAGCGCAAGGCGGACGCGAAGGTCGGGGACAAGTACGTGGTGTTCCACACCGCGCAGGAGGTGAAGCATCCCGTCTCGCACAAGCCCGTGGGCCACCTCACCGAGTTCGTTGGCACCCTGCGCGTGGTCGCGCTGGGTGACAACTTCGTCAAGGCGCAGGTCACCGAGACGTGGGATGCCGTGCAGCGCGGAGACCTGGTGGGCCCGTACGGCGAGCGGCTCGTGGAGCAGGTGGTGCCCCGGCGCAACGAGAAGGAGCTCAAGGGCTACGTCATCACCGCGCTCGTGCCCTACCTGACCCTGACCGCCGAGCACCACTTCCTGGTGGTCGACAAGGGCAGCGCCGATGGCGTCCAGGTGGGCAACACCTTCACCATCACCCGCCAGGGCGACCCCGCCCGCGCGCAGGTGCTCAAGCTGGAGCCGCCATCGTTCGGCAAGAAGAAGAAGGAGGAGCCGCTGCCCGCGGAGAACATCGCCCTGTGCCTCGTCACCGAGGTGAAGGAGCGTACCTCCAACTGCGTCCTCACGACCTCCATCGAGGAGGTGTCGCCCGGGGACGCCGCGGTGATGCGAGTCAGCCAGTCGCCCACCGCGCAGCGCTGAGCAGCCCGGGCACACACCGCCGGCTGCCCCCCTGGAGAGGGTACGTAACCCCCTGGATCGGCTCGCCTGCTCCCTACTGCAGGGGACGTGCCGCTTGACCACTGCCGGTCGGGTGTTTATGTGTCCCGCCCCCCATCCCGTCGGACCCATCTTCTATATAGGTGGGCCCAGGAGGGGGTCGGGTATGGTGGACGTCACGACGGACAACAGGTACACGGCGGAGCAGCGGGCGCTGCTGGCGCTCTGGGCAGTCCCCGGGTTGGGCCCGAGGACCCTGGGGAGCCTGCGCGCCTTCGCCAGGGGAGACCTCGCTCGCCTGGTTGCCTGCCCGGTGCGGGAGTGGCTGATGGAAGCCCCCCTGCCCACGCCCGTGCGCCGGCGGCTCGCGGAGGTGTCCGAGCTGGGTCCTCTGGCCGACCATGTCCTGGAGCGCTGTGCGGCGGTGGCCATGGGGATCGCCTTCCAGGGCGAGCCGGCCTATCCCGCGCGCCTGGCCGAGGCGGATGACGCGCCCCCGCTCCTCTTCTACCGGGGGCACGTGGGACCTCCGCGCCGCCGGGTGGCCATGGTGGGCAGCCGGCACCCGGACCAGGGTTTCCTTCCCTTCGCGCGGGCCTTCGCCCGGCAGGTGGCGGAGGGTGGGGTGGGCGTGGTGTCCGGAGCCGCCGCCGGGGTGGACAGGGCCTGCCACTGGGGGGCGTTGGACGCGGAGGGGGAGACGTGGGCCTTCCTCGGCTCGGCGCTGGACGAACTGGACCCGGCCCAGGCGAAGCTGCTGCCGCACTTCCTCACCCGGGGAGGCGTGTTCTTCAGTGAGCTGCCGCCCGGGGTCCGGGCGAGCACGACGACTTTTCCCCGGCGCAACCGGCTCATCTCCGGCGCGTCGGATGCGGTGTTGATCCTCCGGGCAGGGGCCGCTTCGGGCAGCCTCTACACGGCGGAAGCAGGACGTGCGCAGGGGCGGCCAGTGCTGGCCCTGCCCGGTGATGTGATGAACGAGGGGGCGGCCGGGTGCAACGCGCTCATCCGGGACGGACTCGCCCGGGCCTGCCTCTCCGTTCATGAAGTCTGGCGGGCCGTGGGGCACCACCCCGAACGGATGGTTCCGCCAGGAGAGGGCTCGTCGTGGGATGAGCTCTCGGCGGAAGCGAGGGGGGCCTACCAGGTGTTGGATAGGGTTCCCAGGTCATTCGACGAGGTGCTGGCCGGAAGCCGGCTCTCGCCCGCGGCGCTCTCGAGCGCCCTGGTGGAGCTCGAACTGTCGGGGCTCGTCATCCAGCATCCTGGAAGGTTGTACGAGAGGGTTTGAGGAGAATCATGGCGACGCGCACGAAGAAGACGGCAACGGCGGGCGAGATGGAGGTCGAGGAGACGGCGACCCCCAAGAAGGCAGCCAAGAAGCCGGCGGCGCGCAAGAAGACCGCCGCGAAGAAGACCGCCAAGAAGACGGCCGCCAAGAAGGCCTCCTCGCGCCGCAAGGGTGGGGACGGGGCCCTGGCCACCGTGGAGGCCTCCGCCGAGGACGGCGAGGTCACCGAGTCCCCCAGGCGGGGCAAGGGGCCGCACTACCTCGTGGTGGTCGAGTCGCCCGCCAAGGCGAAGACCATCAAGAAGTACCTGGGCACCGGCTACACGGTGAAGGCCTCGGTGGGCCACATCCTGGACCTGCCCAAGAGCAAGATGGGCGTGGACCTCGAGCACGACTTCGAGCCCCAGTACGAGGTCATCAAGGGCAAGGAGAAGGTGCTCAGCGAGCTGAAGAAGGCCGCCCAGGGCGTGGACAAGGTCTTCCTGGCGACGGACCCCGACCGCGAGGGAGAGGCCATTGCCTGGCACATCAACCAGCAGCTGGGCCACCAGAACGCCTTCCGGGTGATGTTCAACGAGATCACCAAGCCGGCCATCCAGGAGGCCATCGCGCACCCGCGCCAGCTCAGCCAGGAGAACTACGACTCCCAGCAGACGCGGCGCATCCTGGACCGGTTGGTGGGCTATCAGATCTCTCCGCTGCTCTGGAAGAAGGTACGCCGGGGCCTGTCCGCGGGCCGCGTGCAGTCCGTGGCCGTGCGCCTCGTCTGCGAGCGCGAGGATGAGATCAAGGCCTTCGTCCCCCAGGAGTACTGGACGCTGGACTCGATCCTCGAGGGCCCCTCCGGGCCTCCACCCTTCAAGGCCAAGCTGGCCCGGGTGGACGGCAAGAAGGTGGACCTGAAGGACAAGGACACCACCCAGGCGCTGGTGGAGGAGCTGAAGAGCGCGTCCTTCGCGGTGTCCAAGGTGGACAAGCGCGAGCGGCGCCGCAACGCCCCCGCTCCGTTCATCACCTCCAAGCTGCAGCAGGAGGCCGCCAACCGGCTCCACTTCACCGCCAAGAAGACCATGGCGCTCGCCCAGCGGCTCTACGAGGGCGTGCCGCTCGGTGAGGAGGGCCAGACGGCGCTCATCACGTACATGCGTACGGACTCCACCCGTCTGTCGGACCAGGCGGTGGCGGCGGTGCGCGACTTCATCGGCCAGACGTACGGCGCGGACTACCTGCCGGAGGCCCCGGTGGTGTACCGCACCAAGAAGGGCGCCCAGGACGCGCACGAGGCCATCCGTCCCACCTCGCTCGAGTACCCGCCCTCGAAGGTGAAGCACCACTTCGACGCGATGAACGACGACATGGCCGCGGACATGTTCCGCCTCTACGAGCTCATCTGGAACCGCTTCGTGGCGTGCCAGACGAAGCCGGCCGTGTATGACCAGACGAGCGCGGACATCACCGCGGGCCGGGCCACCTTCCGGGCCTCGGGCTCCACGCTGAAGTTCCCCGGCTACCTGGCCGTCTACGGCGCCGGCCTCACCCCCGAGGAGGAGGCCGCTCAGGAGAAGGCGCGCGCCGCCGGCGAGGAGACCGACGAGGACGGCGTGGGCGAGCTGCCCGTGCTCAACGACGGGGACGTGTTGAAGCTGCAGAAGCTGCTCGACGAGCAGCACTTCACCCAGCCCCCGCCGCGCTTCTCGGAAGCCACCCTCGTCAAGGAGCTCGAGGAGCGGGGCATCGGCCGTCCCTCCACCTACGCCGCCATCCTCTCCACCATCCAGGAGAAGAAGTACGTGGAGAAGCTGGAGGGCCGCTTCCGGCCCACGGACCTCGGCGTCATCTGCAACGAGCTGCTCGTCAAACACTTCCCCCACGAGCTGGACGCCGCCTTCACCGCCACCATGGAGGAGAAGCTGGATCAGATCTCCGAGGGCGAGGCCAACTGGAAGGCCGTCCTCAAGGACTTCTACGGGCCCTTCAAGGAGACGCTCGAGAAGGCCGAAGCGGAGATGCGCGACGTCAAGCGCGAGGAGATCAAGACCGACGTGGCGTGCGAGAAGTGCGGCAACGTCATGGTGATCAAGTGGGGGAAGATGGGCCACTTCCTCGCGTGCTCGAACTACCCCGAGTGCAAGAACACCAAGGACTTCAAGCGCGACGCCGAGGGGAAGATCGTCATCATCGAGGAGGAGACGACCGACGAGAAGTGTGAGAACTGCGGCAAGCCCATGGTGGTGAAGCGGGGCCGCTTCGGCCGCTTCCTGGCGTGTTCCGGCTACCCCGAGTGCAAGACGTCCAAGCCCATCTCCATCGGCGTGTCCTGCCCGGACTGCAAACAGGGCTACCTCACCGAGCGTCGCAGCGGACGCGGGAAGATCTTCTTCGGCTGCAACCGCTACCCGGACTGCAAGTTCGCCGCGTGGGACCGGCCCCTGCCCGAGGCGTGCCCGCAGTGCCAGTCGCCCTACCTGCTGCAGAAGTACTCCAAGCGGGACGGCCCCTTCGTGG
The DNA here is from genome assembly GCF_003044305.1 of Vitiosangium sp. GDMCC 1.1324. Classification (GTDB taxonomy): domain Bacteria; phylum Myxococcota; class Myxococcia; order Myxococcales; family Myxococcaceae; genus Archangium. Next base: position 213,097 of record NZ_PZOX01000018.1, read on the forward strand.
CCTGCCCCAACAAGGAGTGCGACTACCGCCGGCAGATCGTCGAGCCGGAGGCCGCCGCCGCCGCCAACGGCACCAATGCCTCCTCGGCTGCTTGAGAGACTGAAAGTTCAAGGATTTCAGGGGCATGGCCTGCCCCTGGCTTGACACCTCCGAGGAGGGTCCTCTAGAAGTTCCGTGCCTGCCTGTGCGGCGGGCCCGGGCGTCGAAAGGACCCTCTTCGCGATGATTCCCATGGTGAGCGAGCTGCTGGATGTGGTGCTGACCCAGGCTCCGGCGGCAGCGGAGGCCGTGAAGGCGGCGCCAGCCAAGCTCGGCGTCGTGGACTCCGTCATCAAGTTCTTCAAGGACGGCGGCCCGTTCATGTTCGTCAATCTGTTCTGGCTGGCCTCCGCGCTCGCGGTGGCCCTGGAGCGGATCGTCACGCTCATGTTCCGCTACAACCTCAACGCCCCGCCCTTCATGGAGCAGGTGACGAAGCTGGTGATGACCGGCAACGTGGACCGCGCCGTGAAGCTGTGCGCCGCCGCTCCCAACTCGCCGCTCGCGAAGATCATCCGCGCCGGCCTCACCCGCGCCAACCGCGGGGAGATCGAAGTGGCCAAGGCGGTGGAAGAGGCGCTCGTCGAGAACAGCCCTCACGTGGGTGCGCGCATCCCGTGGCTGTGGTCGCTGGCCAACATCGCCACCCTGGTGGGACTCGTCGGCACCATCTTCGGTCTGATCGGCACGTTCCAGGCGCTCGGCAACGTGCCCGCCGAGCAGAAGCAGGCCCTGCTGTCGGATGGTATCTCCAAGGCCATGAACAACACCGCGTTCGCGCTCTCCATCGCGGTGTTGTGCATCGTCTTCCACCTGATCCTCACCTCGTACGCCAAGAACATGGTGGAGACCATGGAGCTCAACGCGCTCAAGCTGGAGAACCTGCTGGCGCGCAAGGCCGCGGGCGAGACCACGATCGACGAGGCCCGGGCCGCCTGAGGCCGCGCCCGGAGGGGCCATGGCGTTCTATTACTCCCGGCGCAAGCTGAAGCCTCGTGAGGAGGAGGAGACGGGCGAGCTCAACATCGTCCCGTACCTCGACATCCTCATGAACCTCATCCTCTTCATGCTGCTGTCCATCAACGGGCTGGCGGCCTTCGGCATCCTCAACGTCAGCGCGCCCAGCTACGGCGGCCCCAGCACCACGGTGGCCCCCCAGGAGAACCCGGACAAGCCGCAGCTGACGCTCAGCGTGCTCATCAGCAAGAAGGGGCACTTCGTCAACAGCGAGAACGCCATCCTCGGCAAGGACGGCGCTCCCACCATCCCGCTCAAGGCGGACGGCTCGTATGACTACGCCGCCCTCAACGCGCAGATGGTGAAGATCAAGGCCGCCTTCCCCACCGAGACCAAGGTCATCGTCGCCGCGGATCCGGAGATCCCCTACGACGCCCTCATCCAGACCATGGATTCCATCCGCGAGACGCAGGACCGCTCCCACCGCCTGCTCTTCCCCGACGTCACCCTCGGAGCCATCTAGATGTCGACGGGCGAGAGCACTCCGCCACTGCCAGCGGACAACGAGCGGCTGCAGCGCATGCGCTATCGCAAGGCGATGGCGCGCAAGAAGCGCAAGGAGCGCGAGGCGGCCGGGGAGATCAAGGAGCTGAACATCACCGCGATGATGGACATGATGACCATCCTCCTGGTGTTCCTGCTCAAGTCCTTCGCCTCGTCCTCGGCGGCGCTGACGGCCAGCGAGGACGTGCGGCCGCCCGTGTCCTCCACGCGCGCCACGCCCAAGGACACCGTGGCCGTCACCGTCACCCCCAAGAACATCCTCGTGGGGGAGAAGGAAGTGCTGCGGCTGAAGAACGGGCAGCTGCCTCCCGAGGCGCTCCAGGGCCGGCTGGTGCTCCCCCTGGACGCGCAGCTCAAGAAGGAAGTGGAGAAGTTGAAGTACATCGCCGAGCGCAACCCGGCGGCCCCCTTCAACGGGGAGCTCTCCGTCATCGCGGACAAGAGTATCCCGTACGACATGCTCCTCACGGTGCTCTACACCGCGGGCCAGAACGAGCTGGAGAACTACCGGTTCGTGGTCCTCCAGGCCGGCGAGGAGAAGGCGCAGTAAGGGCCACCGGCTTGCCGGGCGCCCCTCGGGTCCCTCGCGCTAGATGGTCGGCGTGGCCTGCGGGCCGCCGCGCACGTCCAGCTCGTGACGGGTCGCGTCTTCCTCGCACCGGATGGCGAAGGGCAGCGCCTCCAGCCGCTCGATGGGGATGTCATAGCCGCAGTCCACGCACGTGCCGAACACGCCCGTGTCCATCCGACGCAGCGCGGCATCGATGAGCATCACCTCGCGCCGCTGTGCCTCCATCAGACTGGAGAGGGTGTAGTCCGCCAGTTCCGCCTGGGCGTTCTCCTCGTACTCGGGATCCCGATCCTGATCCTTCAGCGAGGACAGCTCCCGTTGGGCCCCCTGACTGGCGCTGAGGATGTCCCGGCGGCGCCGCTGCAGGAGATTGCGAATCTTCAGAAGGTCATCGGCTCGGCTCATGGCCTGTCGCTCCATCTATGGTGCACTGCGTCGCCCGGACCCACTTACCGCGCGAGGAACGGGCAAAAGCTAGGAGCCTCGGTCAGGTAGGGAAACTGTTTCTGCCGGCCCTACTTGTCGCAGGGCCGAGGAGGGGACGAGCGAGCAGGGGCTCGGCGTCCGAGGGGTGGACATCCAGGAGCGGAAGGGTGGGACAGGGCGAAGGGGTCCTGCTAACAGTTGCCAGACGGGCCAGGGACGGGCCGTGGAGAGAGTGATGCAGGACGTGAAGCTTCAGCGGGTGACGGTGATTGGCGGTGGACTGGCGGGCAGCGAGTGCGCCTGGCAACTGGCGCGGCGCGGGGTGCCCGTGACGCTGCGGGAGATGAAGCCGCACCGGCGCTCGCCCGCGCACAAGACGGACCAATTCGCGGAGCTGGTGTGCTCCAACTCGTTGCGCTCGGACAACCCGGAGAGCGCCATCGGACTGCTGCACGCGGAGCTGCGGGCGCTGTCGTCGGTGATTCTGGGGTGCGCGGACACGCACCGGGTGCCGGCGGGGGATGCCCTGGCGGTGGACCGGGAGGCGTTCTCGGCGGCGGTGACGCGCTCGGTGCACGGGGCGCCGGGCGTGGAGGTGGTGGCGGGCGAGGTGGAGACGCTCCCCCAGGGTACGGTGGTGGTGGCCACCGGGCCGCTCACCTCGGACGCGCTGACGAAGGAGCTCGAGCGCTACGTGGGAGAGAAGCTCTATTTCTATGACTCGATTGCCCCCATCGTGGCGGGGGACTCCATCGACATGGGGATTGCCTTCCGCGCGAGCCGCTACGGCAAGGGCGGGGGAGACGACTACATCAACCTGCCGATGAACCAGGAGGAGTACTACCGGTTCATCGCCGAGGTGAAGGCGGGCCAGAAGCTGCAGCCGCACAGCTTCGAGGAACCCAGATACTTCGAAGGGTGTCTGCCCATCGAAGTGATGGTCGATCGAGGCGTGGAGACGCTGGCCTTCGGGCCGATGAAGCCGGTGGGGTTGAAGGATCCGCGCACGGGCGAGGAGCCCTATGCGGTGGTGCAACTGCGCATGGAGGACCGGGCGGGCACGGCGTGGAACATGGTGGGCTTCCAGACGCGCCTCACCTGGGGCGAGCAGAAGCGCATCTTCTCCACGTGCGTCCCGGGCCTGGCCAACGCCGAGTTCCTGCGGATGGGGCAGATCCACCGCAACACCTTCATCGACTCGCCGCGGCTGCTGGGCAGGGACTTGTCGCTGAAGGCGGAGCCGCGCCTGTTCTTCGCGGGACAGATTACGGGCGTGGAGGGGTACGTGGAGTCGGCGGCGTGCGGCTACCTGACGGCGCTGGCGGTGCACGCGCGGCTGACGGGGCGCGAGTTCGTCCCGCCTCCGGCGACCACGGCGCTGGGCTCGCTCTACCGTCACGTGACGGGCGAGGCGCATCCGCCGGACCATGACTACCAGCCCTCGAACGTCATCTTCGGGTTGTTCCCGCCGCTGCCGGGGCGGGTGAAGAAGGCGGACAAGCGGACGAAGTACGCGGAGCGGGCGCGGGCGGACCTGGCCGCGTGGCTGCCGAGCGTTCCTCCCGCACAGGAGCTCCAGGGGACTGCATGAGCCGAAGAACCGTGGTGGCCGGCGCGCTGATGGCGCTCGCGCTGGTGGGGTGCAAGCGCGGTGACGAGAAGGGGAGTGGCGGGAAGGGGAGCGCCCGGGCCGGTGCGGTCGTGGGCGGAGTGGGGACGATGCTGGCCGAGGGCCCGGCGGAAGACCTGCGCGTCACCGAGGATGGGCAGTTCGCCACGTTCCTGCGCAAGACGCACAAGCCGATCGTCGAGGGGATTCCGCCCCAGATGCGGCTGGGTGAGCTGTACGTGGTGCCGGTGACGGGCGGCGTGCCGCGCAAGCTGGGCGACGGGGTGACCAACTATCCCGGGGGGCTGCTCACCACCCCGGACTCCAAGCACGTGCTGTTCCTCACGGGCTACAACGTGGCGAACCAGTCCGGCGCGCTGCACGTGCTGGCGCTGCACGAGCCCACCGCCGAGCCCCAGAAGCTCGGGGAGTCGGTGACATACTTCCTGCCGAGCCCGGACGGCTCGAAGCTGGCCTTCGTGGACGGTGGGGTGCTGAAGCTCGGGCCGCTGCCGGCGGGGCCCTTCCGCCAGGTGGCGGGCGAGGTGTCCACGGCGGGCTTCTCCCCGGACGGCGTGACGCTCTTCTTCAAACGGAAGCTGGCGGCGGCCGGCGGGCTGCTGGCGGTGCCGGTGGAGGCGCCCCAGGGCAAGGCGGGCGAGCCGCTCAAGCTGGCGGACCAGGTGGGCGACTACGTGCTGTCTCCGGACTCCAAGCGCGTGGCGTACCAGGTGCGCAACCCCTCGGTGCCGGGCACGTATGACCTGTACCTGGCGGAACTGCCCGAGCTGAAGGGGCGCAAGGTGGCCTCGGGCACGACGGTGTTCGGCTTCTCGCCGGACTCGAAGTGGCTGGCGCGCAACGACGGGGGCAAGCCGGAGGTGATGGGCGACCTGTACGTGGGCCCGGCCTCGGGCGAGCCGGGGCGCAAGGTGGGCGAGCGCGTGAAGGACCTGGCCTTCTCACCGGACTCACAGGCGCTGGCCTTCCTGGCGAAGTACGACCAGCCAGCGGGCGCGGGGCTGATGGGCGTGGTGGCGCTGCCGGACGGCGAGCCGAAGCTGGTGGGCAGCCGCGTGCCCAATTTCACGTGGGGCTCGGACGGCAAGTACGTGGCCTTCCTCTCGCGCTTCCTCAAGCCCATCTACTCGGTGGACCTGATGCTGTACCAGGTGGGCGCGGAGAAGGCGCAGAAGGCCCAGCCGGGCGTCTTCGGCTATGGCTTCACCAAGGAGAACTCGGCGCTCGTCTTCCGCGCCGGGTGCATCCGCGAGGGCCGAGCCTGTGACTTCAAGGCGCTGCCGCTGCCTCCCACCGCCGACGCCCAGCCCGCGACGTGGCTGCAGGGCATCTACAGCTACAAGCTGTCCGAGGACGGCAACCGGATTCTCGCCACCTCGGCGCGGATGGACTCGGACACGTATGACGTGGCCGTCTATGACGTGAAGACGCAGGCGCGGAAGACGCTCGACCAGGGCGCGCAACTGCCGGCGTACTTCGCGGGCCCGAACGACTCGCTGGCGGTGTACGTGCTGAAGGGAACGAACCCCGGCGTGTACGTGGCACCCGCTCAGCCGTGAGAAGCTTGCGGGCGGCCCGGTTGCGTCTACGCTGGAGCCGCCCATGAGCACCGCCGAGCTGTCGCCGCTGCTGGAGAAGTTCCGCGCCCACCTCGAGGACGAGAAGGGCGCCAGCCCGCACACCGTGCGCAACTACCTGATCGACCTGGTGGACTTCGAGCGCTACCTGGTCGAGCGGATGAAGTTGACGCTGTTGTCGGCCTCGCACGCGGCGATCCGTGGCTACATGGGGACGCTGGCGGTGGACCATGCTGCGTCCAGCCGCTCGAGGCGGCTCGCGAGCATCAAGAGCTTCTACAAGTACCTGGTGCGGCAGAAGCTGCTGCCGGGCAGCCCGGCGAAGCTGGTGAAGAGCCCCAAGCTGCCCAAGAGCCTGCCCAAGGTGCTGCCCGTGGACGAGGTGTTCGCCATCCTCGACATGCCGTCGCAGAAGACGGTGCTGGGCCTGCGGGACAAGGCGATTCTCGAGATTCTCTACGGCGGAGGCCTGCGTATCAGCGAGCTGTGCGGGCTGAACCTGCTGGACGTGGACCGGAGCGGGCGGATCATCCGGGTGATGGGCAAGGGCAGCAAGGAGCGCCTGTGCCCGGTGAACGCGCAGGCCATCCGAGCGCTGGAGGCGTACCTGGCGCGGCGGGGCGAGCTGCTCGCGGTGCCGCGCGAGGGGCAGGACGCGGAGGCGGTGTTCCTCAACTACCGGGGGGGCCGGCTGACGCCGCGAAGCATCGCGAGGCACCTGGACACCTACGTGGTGCAGTGCGCGCTGCAGCGCAAGGTGAGCCCGCACGCGATGCGCCACTCGTTCGCGACGCACCTGCTCGGGGGAGGTGCGGACATCCGCAGCATCCAGGAACTGCTGGGTCACGCGAGCCTCTCCACCACGCAGCGGTATACGCACGTGAGCTGGGAGCAGCTTCAGGCCGTCTACGACGCCGCGCACCCGAGGGCGTGATTCCCCTTTTCCGGGGCGACTTGGGACCTTCCCAGGAGAGCGGGCAGGGGCGGCGGGCGGCTACGGACGCCACAGCGCGGGCTTTGCGCCGGGGCGGCCTTCATCTCCCTCTCCACATCGCAGGTCTCGATGTGGCTGCCACGCCCCTTCAGGTCTCTTACTCCCAGCAACTGCTCAATCCGCGTCTCCACCCCGCCCCTCTGCGCAGACCGAGGCGCAGTTTCTCGCTGAGCTTGGGGAATGGTCGAGCCCGGAGGCTCTATCGCAGAGCCTTGGTGCTTCTTGGCAGGGCGGCTACTTCGGAAGCGGGGCTGACGCGATTGCAGCTGCGCAGCGAGGGCCCATGGGCGCAGTTCTCTGGTCCCCCGGGGCTCGTTCTGGGCACATGGTTGTCATTGAGCCAGCGGGACAAGGATTCCTCGTCAGAGATCCACTCCCAGGTAGCACCTACAACGTGACTGGAAGCTGGCTCGACAAGTACGTAGCCGGAGGCGTCTGGAAATGAGCGACTTCAAGATCTACTCGATCACCTACGTTCAGCCGCACGTGTACGAAGTCATCTTCATGCGTGATGGTGAGGAAACAACCGTGCAATTCACGGTTGTTGAGCGCGCTGGTATTAGGGCAGTTCAGCCGGTTCCCGACATCTTCATGTCAGGCGCAGTTCCGCCTCGTGAGGTTAGTGCGGCAGTTCTGGCTTTCGATCATGCCAGGGGAAATGGAGATTCTTCGGACGATACCCGATAGCTGGTGTGCCGCCGAGATCTGAACCTGGAAATGTAACGAAGTTCTTCGCTCAGTAGGTGGAAACGATGGTTTTTGTTCGTGGGACACCATGTGGTATTTGTGGCAAGCCAATCGATGGGGCGCCTGGTGCCGCGCTGCCGCATTTTGTGCGGAATCGTCGAGACCCGCTCTACCCCTTGTCTGGTCGTTCGTTCCATGGCGAGTGTTTCTCGGCGCACCCGTTACGTGAGCTTGCGCTGCGTAGAAGTGAAGAGCGGATTAATCGGGTGAAGGTCGCCTCCCCACTCTGCGTCGTTTGCGGGGATGAGATCAAAGAGGATAGGTACAACACTGAATTCTTGACGGATGACAGGCAGTCTCCGCTTTACGAATTCAACTATCTTCATTTCCACCGGCGGCACTTCTGCGATTGGTCTCGCTTTGAGGAATTCCGGAAGTTGGTGGCGGAATTCGAAAGCTCGGGAGCGTACGAAGGTCCTCCCATTTTGCCGGATTGAGTCTGTCCGCAGCCGGAGCAAAGCCTGAACGTCCACAGCTCGCTTGGGTCAGCCTGCAGCTTGGTCCGAGCGGGTGTGGCCCGTTGCTTTCACGCGGGCCAGGTCGATGCGGACCCGGTCGTAGGCGAGGGCTACTCGCCAAGGGCGAGTGAGCATGGGTCGGAGTGAGTCCAGCTCGATGCAGTGCCTCCGGGCCTGATGACGGATGCACCGCACGGTCGTGCCGACTCGCTGGTGAGCCGTGGAGATCGCCACCTGCTGGTCCTCGGCGATGGCCTTCAGGTCGGCGCCGTGGGCCCGCAGGGCGGCCAGGTTACGGTGGAGGTCGAGAGCGGGCCGAGGGCCGTTCAGACCGTGCAGGAGGTCATCCTTGAATGACGCCTGGGCGTGCTCACGCGATGTTGATCATCGCCGAAGTACAGATACTGGAGTCTGGACGAGATGGCCGGGACGGTACGCGGCAGTCCATCCTCGTGGGCGAGGATCCAGGTGACGGCATCGCGCACCAACGTGGCGCTGAGGCGGTCGCCCCGGTACAGGCTCGTCGGCAAGGATGGGGGCGGTGGCGGCAGGCCCAGGTTCAGCACGGCCTTGGCCATGGCACGGAGTTGCTTCCGAAGCTGGGACCCGGCAGAGGTCTGGGCCAACACCCGCCGGAGGCGGTGGCGGATCCGAGGCGCGGATACCCGCAGCGCTGAGCTGGAGCAGGGGAGGGCAGCTGAGCCAGCGTGGTCTCGCCCGTGGCCTCGACCAGCTGGAGCAGGAAGTCACCGAGAAGATCGTCCACCTCAGGTACTGACATCAGTCGGCCGCGAATGCCTCGGGCCATGGTCTCTGTCAAGCAGCCGCCGTTCTCCCTCTGGGGGGGCGCGCATCGCCCCGTCCAAGACGCTCTCGACGACGCACCGCGCAGCGCTCCCGCCGAGGAGGGTGAGGGGGCGAACAGCCGGTCGGTGAATCATGGAAACCCCCGCTTCCCCTTGTTAAACCCCCCTCCATGTTCCATGGCACCACCATCCTGTGCGTCCGCCGAGAGGGCAAGGTCGTCATCGCGGGCGACGGTCAGGTCAGTCTCGACAAGACCATCATGAAGAACACCGCGAAGAAGGTCCGCCGCATCGGTGACGGCTCCGTCCTCGCCGGCTTCGCGGGCAGCACCGCCGACGCCTTCACCCTCTTCGAGCGCTTCGAGGCCCGTCTCAAGGAGCACCAGAAGAACCTCGCCCGCGCCTGTGTCGAGCTCGGCAAGGACTGGCGCACCGACCGCTTCCTCCGCCGCCTGGAGGCCCTCCTCATCGTCGCCGACCGCGAGAAGACCTTCATCCTCTCCGGCGCCGGCGACGTCATCGAGCCCGACTTCGGCATCGCCTCCGTCGGCAGCGGCGGTCCCTACGCCCTCTCCGCCGCCCGCGCCCTCATGACGCACACCCAACTGTCTGCCCGCGAAGTGGCCACCCACGCCATGCAGATCGCCGCGGACATCTGCATCTACACCAACTCCAACGTCACCATCGAAGAGCTCTGAGGGGACACCACCGTGAGCAACGGACGCAAGAACCCCGCTTTCACTCCCCGCGAGGTGGTCGGCGAGCTCGACCGCTACATCGTCGGGCAGAACGCCGCCAAGCGCGCCGTGGCCATCGCCCTGCGCAACCGCTGGCGCCGTCAGCAGGTCCCCGAGGATCTGCGCGATGAGATCCACCCCAAGAACATCATCATGATCGGCCCCACCGGCGTGGGGAAGACGGAGATCGCCCGCCGCTTGGCGAAGCTCGCTCAGGCCCCCTTCGTCAAGGTCGAGGCCTCCAAGTTCACCGAGGTCGGCTACGTGGGTCGCGACGTCGAGTCCATGGTGCGCGACCTGGTCGAGGCCGCCATCTCGCTCGTGCGCGACGAGGAGATGGAGAAGGTGCGCGAGCGCGCCATCGAGCTCGCCGAGGACCGGCTGTCGCAGCTGCTCGCCGGCAATGGGCCCTCCTCGCGTCCGTCCGGCGGCATCGGCTTCATGCCTCCTCCGCCTCCTCCCTCCGCACCCCGGCTCGGGGACTCCGAGCGCGAGAAGCTCCGGGCGCAGCTGCGCGCTGGCACGCTCGATGACCACGAGGTGGAGATCGAAACCGCCGAGACCGGTGGCCCCACCTTCCTGCGCAACTTCTCCGGCCAGGGCATGGAGGAGATCGGCGTCAACCTGCAGGACCTCTTCAAGAACATGCCCGGAATGAGCCGCTCGCGGCGGCGCAAGGTGCGCGCCCCCGAGGCCCTGCGGCTGCTCGAGCAGGAGGAGGCCGCCAAGCTGGTGGACAATGAGCGCGTCACCCGCGAGGCGCTCGTGCGCGCGGAGACCAGCGGCATCGTCTTCATCGATGAGATCGACAAGATCGCCAGCCGCGAGGGGGCAGGGAAGGGCTCGGGCCCGGACGTGTCCCGCGAGGGCGTCCAGCGCGACATCCTCCCCATCGTTGAGGGCTCTACTGTCAACACCAAGTACGGTCAGGTGAAGACGGACCACATGCTCTTCATCGCCGCCGGCGCCTTCCACGTCTCCAAGCCCAGCGACCTCATCCCCGAGCTCCAGGGCCGCTTCCCCATCCGCGTGGAGCTGGATCCCCTCAGCGGCGAGGACCTGGTCCGCATCCTCCGCGAGCCTCGCAACTCGCTCATCCGCCAGTACACCGCGCTGCTCGCCACGGAAGGGGTGCGCCTGAACTTTTCCGATGATGCCATTGCGGAGATCGCCCGCATTGCGCAGTCCGTCAACGAACGGACAGAGAACATCGGGGCGCGGAGGTTGCACACGGTACTGGAACGTCTGCTCGACGAGGTATCCTTCACCGCCAGCGAGCAGGGCCCCAAGGACCTGCAGATCGACGCCACCTACGTGCGTGAGCGCCTCGCCTCCGTGGTCCAGGACGAGGATCTCTCGCGCTACATCCTCTAGTCCAATGAGGGAGCCCATCGTGTCCCAACCCACCCCTATGAGAACCGCCAAGAACGACGCCGCGCAGGCCACTCCCACCACCGGCAACAACCAGCAGTGGATCGACAAGGCCAAGGCCCACCTGCTGCAGAACTACAAGCAGCAGCCCATCGTGCTCGAGCGCGGGTTGGGCTCGCGCGTCTGGGACGCGGATGGTCGGGAGTATCTGGATCTGCTCGGAGGCATCGCCACGTGTGGGCTCGGCCACTGCCACCCCGAGGTCGTGGCCGCGGTGCGGGCCCAGCTGGACAAGCTCTGGCACACCTCCAACGTCTTCTACTCGGAGCCGCAGATCGACCTGGCCGCCCGGCTCACCGCCGCCTCGGGCCTGCAGCGCGCCTTCTTCTGCAACTCGGGCGCGGAGGCCAACGAGGCCCTGCTCAAGCTGGCCCGCAAGGTCCAGAAGGACCGCGGCAACTCCGAGCGCTACGAGGTCATCACCTTCGACAACTCGTTCCACGGGCGCACGCTGGCCACCGTCACCGCCACCGGGCAGACGAAGTACCAGAAGGGCTTCGAGCCCCTGCCGGCGGGCTTCACCCACGTGCCCTACGGGGACCTGGAGGCCGTGCGCAAGGCCGTGGGTCCTCACACCGCCGCCATCCTCGTGGAGCCCATCCAGGGCGAGGGCGGTGTGAAGGTGGCGCCCCCGGGCTTCCTCAAGGCCCTGCGCTCCCTGTGCGACGAGAAGGGCCTGCTGCTGCTCGTGGATGAGATCCAGACCGGCATGGGCCGCACCGGCAAGGTCTTCGCCTACCAGCACGAGGGCATCCTCCCGGACGCCATCAGCCTGGCCAAGGCGCTCGGCAATGGTCTGCCCATCGGCGCCATGTTGTGCACCGAGGAGGCCGGCAAGAGCCTGGCTCCGGGCACCCACGGCTCCACCTTCGGCGGCAACCTCATCGCCGCGGTCGCCGCCAATGTCGTCATCCGCAAGGTGACCGAGCCGCAGCTCCTGCGCGACGTGGCCCAGAAGGGCGAGTACTTCCTCACCCGCCTGCGCGAGCTCCAGAGCCGCATGCCCACCGTCATCAAGGAGGCTCGCGGCCTGGGCCTGCTGATCGGCGTGGAGCTCGTCCAGGACGCCGCGCCCTTCATCGCCAAGTGCCGCGAGCTCGGCATGCTCGTCAACGCCGCCGGCGACAAGACCATCCGCTTCGCCCCGGCCTATACCGTCACCAATGACGACCTGGATCAGGGCGTCCGCATCCTCGAGCGCGCCCTGAAGTCCTGAGCGCTCGCCGCTCCCGGGAGTGCACTCCCTGTTACCTGGAGTGCATTTCCGGAAAACCAGGAAGTCTCTTGGTCGACGGAGCAGTCTTCTCCGCCTGAAATAATCCGCCGATGGTGTTTGACGCGACAGAGGGCCGGGCTTAGGATTTCCGTTGGTTGTGACGGTTTCCCGAGTTCCCTCGAAAGGGCTCCGTTCCGGAGGTTCCCGATGATCGCGCCTCAAGCTGCCATTGATATCGATCCGGGTTCGGAGCGCGACGCCATCCGGGCCAATCAGCTCATCGAGGCGGGGCTCTGGTTGCACCTCGGGGGGGACAGGGCGGGGGCGCGGAGCCTCTTCATGAAGGCCCTGGTGCATGATCCCTCCAACCGCCGGGCCCGGGAGTGGCTCGCCAAGAGCGAGGCCTCTGTCTCCGTGGCGCCCGCTCCCCTCCAGGGTGTTCCACCCCCCGCCGTGCGGCCCATGACCGTGCCTCCCCTGGCGTCCGTGGCTCCCCAGCCCGCGCTGGAGGTGAGCGTCGTCCTGTTGGATGAGGAGGCGGTGGTTCCCGACGAGGAGCGCCGGCTCATCACCGCCGACGTGTTGAGCTTCCTCTCCGAGCCCCAGTTCGCCCCCGGGGCCCTCCAGTCGGCCGAGTCCGCGCCGGAGGCCCGGAGGCCAGTCGCTCCCGTGTTCGAGGCGCCTCGGCCAGTGCCCCCCGCGCCGGAGGCTCGGCGGCCGGTCACGCCTGCGCCCGAGGCGTCTCGGCCAGTGCCCCCCGCCGAGGCCCGGCGGCCAGTCACGCCTGTCCCCGAGGCTCGGCGGCCCATCGCACCCGCAATGGAGACTCCTCGGCCAGTCACGCCTGCGCCCGAGGCTCGAAGGCCGGTCTCGCCCGCACCGGAGACTCCCCGGCCGGTCACGCCTGTGCCCGAGGCCCGGAGGCCGGTCACTCCCGCACCAGAGGCTCCCCGGCCTGTTACGCCTGTACCCGAGGCCCGGAGGCCCGTCGCGCCCGTGCCCGAGGCGCCCCGGCCGGCCACGCCGCTGCCCGTGCTCGTTCCCCGGGTGGAGCCGCTCCAGGAGGTGGCCACGCTGCTGCAGGGCGTGGCGGATCTGCTCTCGCTGGGAGACGCGTCGAGCGCGATCGAGTTGCTGAAGAAGGCCGAGCAGCTCGCCCCGGGCGATGCGCGGCTGGCGGCGGCCCGTGAGCGCTGCATGCGTCAGCAGCAGGCCTCTCTGGAGGCGAGGTTGGGGGACCTGAAGCGGGTGCCCGCGCTGAAGCTGCGCATGGCGGACCTGATGAAGCTCAGCCTGGATTCTCGCGCGGGTTTCCTGCTGTCGCGTATCGACGGGCGGCTCAGCTTCGAGGCCCTCTTCGCCGTGTCCGGCATGTCCCGGCTGGACACGATGCGCGTCCTGGTCCAGTTGCTGGACCAGGACATCATCTCCGTCCGCTGACTAGTAGCGGAACGCCTGGAAGACGTAGCTGCCCGGCTCGCTCTGCGCCGAGTAGAGCGCGAGATAGAGCGTGGTGGTCGAGGCCGCCGTGATCTCCACGTACGAGTTGCGCGTGGTGAGGAACGGGGTCTTCACGTCCTGCGCGGTGTAGGCCGCGAGCGAGGGCACGGCGCGGTCGGTCCTGAACTCGATGCGGTACGTGCTGCCCTGGGTGACGGCGATGGAGAACCAGTCCACGTCCTGGCCGTACTCGAGGCGCCCATAGTGGTCGACGGGCGAGGTGGCGCCGCCCACGTCCGGGACGACGGTGGTGGCCTTGTCGGAGGCGTCTCCGTGGTCATCCTGGCCCAGCGAGCTGTAGGCGAGCGAGTAGAGGCCGGTGGCGGCGGAGGCGTCCATCGGCGAGTGGCTCACGCGCACGTAGTAGGCGCCGGTGGCGCGGGCCTTGAATCCCACCTGGGCCTTGGGGCGGCCGTCCTGGGAGGTGATCCAGAGGCCCTCCTTGTCGAAGATGTCCACGCGCGGCATGAGCGAGCCCTGCCCGGGCTCCACGGTGACGCTGTAGACGGTGTTCAGGGTGCCGTCGATGCGGAAGAAGTCGTAGTCACCGACGGGCTCGATGCTCTGCTGCCGCGACGCGTTTTCCGTGGCCAACACTTTGGCGCGCGACAGGCAGTCATCCGGCTCGGAGCTGTCGCCGGAGTGCTCGGGACAGTTCGCGGTGGTGATGGGCTCGCACACACCGCTGGGCCGCAGCACGGTGCCCTGCTTGCAGAGACAGCGCGCGTTGCCGTCCTCGTTGACGCACAGGGTCTTGTCGCCCTGGGTGCAGGGATTGGGGCTGCACGGATCCTTCGGGGTGTCGGGACCCGTGCTCACCAGGCAGCCGGTGCCGAGCACCGCCGCGAGGGGCAGGAGGGAGAGGCGGGAGAGAAGGGGTCTCATGGTCAGCGGCTCCGACGAAGGTCCGCGTCCGCTTCTTCATTCGGGACGGAGGGGGTGCGGTCCAGGGGATCCTCCACCTCGGAGGCCTGCTCGCGGCGCTGGCGGTACTGATCGCGCACGTAGGCCACCAGCTGGTCCAGATAGGAGGAGAGGGGAGGGCAGCGGATGCCGGTGCCGTCCAGGAGCTCCAGGGTGTTGTGGCAGTTGTAGATGGCCAGGTGGTTCACGTAGTTGAGCGCGGCGCGCTGGGGCCGGGCCAGCTTCTCCAGCACGGGCAGGCGCAGCATCACGTCCGCGGCCCGGGCCGAGAGGTTGAAGCGGGGTAGCTTCTTGTTGGCCTTCTCCGCGATGAGCTCGTAGACGCGGCGGGCGCTCATCGGGTTGGGGTCCACCAGGTGGAAGGTCTGGCCTATGGCGCGCGGATCGTGCGACAGCGCCCACACCGCCTGCACCACGTAGTCCACCGGCACCACGTTGAGCGGGGCCACCCCGTTGCCGGGCAGCGGCAGCGGCACCACCAGCGGGCTCGTCACCAGGAGGATGCCCAGGTAGTAGGGGCCCTCGAAACGGTCGATCTCCCCCGTGCGCGAGTCGCCCACCACGCTGCACGGGCGGAAGATGGTGACGGGGAGGCTGCCGCCGGCGCGCTGGACGAGCTTCTCCGCCTGGAACTTGGTCTCCTCGTAGACGTTGCGGAAGCCCTGGCCGCAGTCCAGCTCGTCCTCGGCGATGACGCCCACCCGGTCCCCGGAGACGTGGCAGGAGGAGAAGTGGTTGAAGCGCTGCAGGTGCTCGCAGTCGCGCGCCAGCTCCAGCACGTTGCGCGTGCCGTCCACGTTGATGCGCCAGGCCGTCTCCTTGGGCACGCTCAGGTAGAAGACCGCCGCCAGGTGGTAGATGTGCGTCACCCGCTCGCACAGCCGCTGGTACTCCTCGCCGGACAGGCCCAGGTGCATGTCCACGATGTCGCCGGTGAGCAGCTCCAGCCGGGCACCGTGGCCCTGCATCCGGGAGGCCACCTGCTGGGCCTCCTTCAGGTGCTTGGGCTGCACCAGGACGTAGACGTGGGCCTTGGGCTCCTCGCGGAGGATGTGCTCGACCAGCCGTTTGCCGATGAAGCCCGGGAAGCCGGTGACGAAGTATGTCCCGGCCTTGCCTCGGGCTTCCTTGCGCTTCTCGCTCATGGGCGGCGGAGCATACCCGGCCCTCAGCCGCGCGCGAGCATGGCGCGCCACACCTCTTCCACCCGCGCCCGGGTTGCCCCCACATCCCCCGAGTTGTCCACCAGCCAGGTCGCATGTGGGCGCTTCTCGTCGAGCGGGAGCTGGGCGGCCAGCCGGGCCTCCGCCGCCGCCTCGTCCAGGCCGTCCCGCGTCATCAGCCGGGCCTTCTGGACCTCCCGGGGCACCCACACCAGCACCACCCCGTCGTTCATCGCCTCGTGCAGCCGGTTCTCGATGAGGAGGGGGGCGTCGTAGATGATTCGCTCCACCCCCTGCTCGGCGAGCGCCTGGGTGCGCAGCAGGAACTGCTGGCCGATGAGTGGGTGGAGCAGTGCGTTGAGGGCGGCCCGCTCCGCCGGGTCCGCGAAGACGCGCGCCCCCAGCTTGGCCCGATCCAGCCGTCCGTCCGGGCCCACCACACCCGGGAAGCGCTCGGCCACGGCCTGCAGTCCCGGGGTGCCCGGCTCCACCACCTCGCGAGCGATGACGTCCGCGTCCAGCACCTGGGCGCCCAGCTCGCGCAGCATCCGGCTCACGGTACTCTTGCCGGACGCGATTCCTCCGGTCAGCCCGTAGATCTTCACCCGGGGCCTACTTTCCGGCCGGCTGCGGGGTGAAGATGAACGAGTGCACCGTCTTGCCGTCCTCGTTCAGGAAGATGGCCAGGCCCAGCTTGGAGTAGTGCAGGTAGGTGCGGAAGTCGTCGGTGATCTTCTTCTGGTAGCAGGGGGCGGCGGGCACCTTGCCGGAGGACGGGCAGGCGGGGCCGTAGGTGCTCTCCACCGACTCCTTGTCGATGACCGGCCCGGGGAAGACGGCGATCCGCTCGACATGCTGCGAGCCCGGGTCCACGGTGAACTGCACCTGCTTGGTCCCCTGGATGGCCTTCGGGCCGAAGTAGGCGATGACTTCCTTGCCCTCGGAGGTGACCACGCGCGAGGGCTCTCCGAACTTCTGGATGATCTGCTCACGCTTGGACTGCCCGGGCTCGATTCCCTGCCACGGTTTGGCCACCGCGGGCGCGGCGGCGAGGAGCACGGCGACGATGGCGATGATCTTCATCCCCTCTGATGTAACGGATCCCCCCGCGCCCTCTCAAGCTCCCCCTCTCTTCGTCCGGGAGGCCACAACCGCGCCAGGTTGCGCACCTCCGCCTTGCCCACCCCGGGGTCGTCTGCTAGTCACCCCACCCGATGCGCGCTCGCGGCTCCTGGCTCCCCTCCTTCGTGCTCGTCCTCGCCCTCTCCGGCGCAGCCGGTGCCGCCGACTTCCTCGGCCCGGAGAGCTGCAAGGGCTGCCACCCGGCGGCCTACGAGGCCTGGATGCAGTCCAAGCATGCCCGGGCGGGGGACTCGCTCTCCGAGGCGCAGCAGAAGGACGCGCGGTGTCTCTCCTGCCACTCGCCCGACCAGGGCTCGCAGGGCGTCTCCCACGTCACGTGCGAGACCTGCCATGGCGGCGGCCAGTACTACTCGCCCGCCTATGTGATGAAGGACGCCGAGCTGGCCCGGCTGGTGGGCCTGGTGGACCCCTCGGAGAAGCAGTGCCGCAACTGCCACGACGCCTCGTCCCCGTCCCTCAAACCCTTCAATTTCGTCGAGTCGCTCAAGGCCATCGACCACTGGTCCGCCGAGCGCACCGGTAAGTCGCCTCGCGCCGAGAGCTCCTCGCCCGAGCCCGCGAAGAAGAAATAGCGTGATCAAGATTCTCGACGCCCGCTTCATCACCACGGCGGTGGAGCCCAAGGGCTACCCCACGAGCCTCGCCCCCGAGGTGGCCTTCGTGGGCCGTTCCAACGTGGGCAAGTCGTCCATGATCAACGCGCTGACCGGCCGCAAGAAGCTGGTGCGCGTGTCCAACACCCCGGGTCGTACCCGCACGCTCAACTTCTTCGACGTGGACGTGGAGCGCGAGGGCAAGCGCCACACCGTGCGCTTCGCGGACCTGCCCGGCTACGGCTTCGCCAAGGTGAGCAAGACCGAGCGCTCCGAGTGGCAGACGATGATCACCACCTACCTGGAGAAGCGCCGGGACTTGAAGGTGGTGGTGAGCATCGTCGACGCCGAGGTGGGACCCACCTCCGATGACTTCCAGACGCTCGACTACCTGCAGGAGGCCAAGAGGCCCATCCTGGTGGTGGCCACGAAGATCGACCGGCTGCCCAAGGCGCGCCGCAAGCCCCGCCTGACCGAGCTGGCCGAGCAGCTCTCCCTGCCGCGCGAGGCCGTCCTGGCGTTCTCCGCCACGGACAAGCTGGGCGTGGACGAGGTGTGGAACGCGCTTCTGAACACCGTGAAGTAGGGGGCCCGCGTTCTCCTCCCTGCCCGGGAGGCGCTGTGGTAGGCACCCGGCCGTGTCGAACGGCAAAGGAAACGGAACCCGGGGCAATGGCAGTGACACCCAGCACGCGCTGAACACCGTGCGCCGGCAGCTCGCGTCGCTGCCCGCCCGGAAGCGGATGGATGCGCTCGTCGAATCGCGTGATGCGCGGGCCCTGGTGCGCTCGCTCCCCGCGGAGGATCTCTACTTCACCGTCATGGAGGTGGGCCTGGCGGATGCGACCGAGCTCGTCCAGCTCGCCTCGCCCGAGCAGTTCCGCATCTTCGTGGACCTGGGCGGATGGAAGAAGGACCAGATCTCCCCGCATGAGGTGCTCACCTGGCTGCGCGCCGCTCGGGGGGACGCGTCCGAGGACTTCCTGCTGAAGCTGCGCAAGATGGACGCCGAGGTGCTCGAGTACCTGTTGCGCGAGTTCACCCTCATCCACGACCTGGAGGAGAACCCGGACGTCCACGTGGAGGGCGTGACGCTGGAGACGCCCGAGGGGCGCTACCTGGTGGAGTTCAAGGGCGTGGAGGGCCCGGAGCTGGCCGCCCTGCGCTCCATCCTCAATGATCTCATCGCCGACAACCCCTTCGAGGCGGTGCGCTTCCTCGAGGCCACGCGCTGGGAGGTGCCCGGCGAGATGGAGGAGACGGCGTACCGCTTCCGCACGGCGCGGTTGCAGGACCTGGGCTTCCCGCCGCTGGAGGAGGCCGCGCGGCTCTTCAGCCGGGTGGACACCGGACCCGCGCCGGCACCGGCCGTGAGCGCGGCGCTCGCGGCCGCCCGGGAGCAGCCGAACTACCTGGAGGCCGTCTTCCGCGACCTGGACGAGGTGGAGAGGGACAACCTGGAGGCCGAGCTGCGCTACCTGGCCAACGCCACGCTGGTGGCGGAGGTGGAGGACCCGGGAGACCTGGAC
This sequence comes from Vitiosangium sp. GDMCC 1.1324, assembly GCF_003044305.1. GTDB lineage: Bacteria > Myxococcota > Myxococcia > Myxococcales > Myxococcaceae > Archangium. Next base: position 232,102 of record NZ_PZOX01000018.1, read on the forward strand.
GCCATCCGGCGCGTGGGAGAGATCACCCGGGACTACCTGCTGCTGGGGCTGGAGCACCTGACGGGGGGAGACCCCTCGCGAGCCGCGCAGGTGGTGCGGGACACGGAGCTGCGGCGCGTCTTCCAGGTGGGCTTCTCGCTGACGCTGGCGCTCAAGTTCCGCGCGGAGCGGCTGATGAAGCAGCCGCTGGCCCAGGTGGAGGGCACACCGCTCCTCTTCCCGGAGGAGACCGCCGCCGTCGAGGCGCTGCGCCGCAAGCGTCCGCGCCGCGCATTGAAGGTGCCCGGAGCCGAGCCGGTGCCCTTCCGCTCCCGGCGCGAGCTGGCCGCCAGCGAGCAGGTGCTGTCGCGGGCGGAGGCGCAGGTGGCGCTGCTGGGCGCGTTGCTCGGCGGCACACCCGAGCGGGCGCACGAGCTGTTGGCCCGTTTCGGCGTGGAGCCGCGCGTGCTGGGCATGGAGCGCCTCTTCGCGGCCCTCGTGGCCATGGCCCTGCTGGAGGGCAAGGTGGATCCCCGAGCGGTGCCCTCGGCGCGGAGGGACGAGCTGGGGACACTGCTCTTCGAGGGCACTCCGGAGGCCCCTCGCCTGCGTCCGGACGTGGTGGAGCGCGCGGCGTCGGTGCTGGAGCCGGGGGTGCCCGAGCCGGCCCGGCCTGAGCTGCGCCGCCTGGTGTCGGTGACGCTCGCCCGCCTGCTGGAGGAGCTTGCTCCCTCCTTCCTCCAAGAGGGCAGGATGGACCCCATCGCCTCCGTCCTGTTGCCCATGGAGGGCACAGAACCGTAATTCTTTCCGGCCCCTCGTCCCGCCATTCGACGTCCCCCCCCGCCAAGCTCCTGGATCCACGGGTCTTTGCCCTCCGGGGCGCGTGGCATATCGCCTGCTAAAGAAAGGGGCGGCCCGGTCCGCGCATGGGGAGCCGGGGAGTGGGGAGGAGGGTCTGGATGGGGGTAGGCGACAAGGTGGAACGCCGTGATGTGGTGGCGTTCTATGCGCTGACCGCCTTCGCGGCGCTGATGTACATGGTGCCGCAGGCGTGGATACCCGCGGTGGCACCCCTGCGGCTGGCGCTGCTGACGTCGGGCCTGGCCGCGGGGCTGATGGTGCTGCGGCGCATGGGACGCGCGGAGCCGCTCTACTTCGATGGCGTGAGAGGGGTGGCGCTGCTGTGCTTCTCGGGGCTGTCCCTGGCCTCGATGACCTGGTCGGTGAACCCGGAGGTGTCGCGCTTCACGGCCATCGAGCTGCTCAAGCTGACGGCCATCTACCTGACGCTGGTGAACGTGGTCACCACGCCCAAGCGGCTGGCGGCGGTGTGCGGAGCCATGGTGGTGGCCTCGCTGGTGACGTCCTACGGCGTCATCAACACGTACCTCACTGGCACCCCCGAGACATTGGTGGAGGGGTACCGGGCGCACTGGGTGGAGGTGTACGCGGACCCGAATCGTTCGGCCATGAACCTGGCGCTGGTGGTCCCGCTGGCGGTGGCCTTCGTGGCGCGCAAGGAGAGCGGCTGGCTGTGGCGAGGGGCTTGCGCCGTGGCGGTGGTGATGGCGGTGGTGGCCATCGTCTTCACCTACTCGCGCGGTGGCTTCATTGGCCTGTCGGTGGCCATGGCGCTGTGGGCCCTGCGCGAGCAGCGCAAGCTGCGCTCGGTGCTGCTGGGCACGGCGCTCGCGCTGGGGCTGGTGGTGTTCGCGCCCCAGAGCTTCTGGCAGCGCAACGAGACGGTGGCCACCTTCCACGAGGACGCCTCGGCCATGGGCCGTGTGTACGCGTGGCAGGTGACGTCGCGCATCAGCCTGGACAAGCCACTGCTGGGCGTGGGCGCGGGGGCCTTCCGCCACGCCTGGCCGCTCTACGCGCCGCCCGAGGCCACGCGTGCCTACGTGGCGCACAACATCTTCCTGGACGTCATCGGGGAGCTGGGCTGGGTGGGCCTGCTCTTCTTCCTGGTGTTCGCCGGGAGCGCGACGGGCGGGGCCTTCGCGGCCTCGCGCGACCCGTGGTTGGGGTGGATGGCGCGAGGCCTGGCGGCCTCCATGACGGGCTACCTCATTTGTGACTTGTTCTCCGGCTACATCCTGTCCGCGCACCTGTACGTGCTGTTCGGCCTGGCGGCGTGCGCACAACGCATCGCCCGGGCGCACGAGGCGCGGGAATCGGCGAGCGTTCCCGAGGTGAAGGGGCGACTGGTGGCGGGCTTGGAGGGGTCCAACAATGCGGCGTGAGGAGTCGCGGATGGCGGAGGAGCCCCTCCGCCTGGTGCAGTTCACCAAGTCGTTCCACATCGGCGGCACCGAGGTGCAGGTGGTGGAGCTGCTCCGAGGGCTACCGCCCAGCTACCGTGTCCAGGTGGCGGTGCTCCAGGACGCGGGGCCGCTGATGGGCTCGGTGCTGAGGCTCGGCTTCTCGCCGGAGGTGTTCCCCCTGAACGGCTCGCTGGCGCGGCCCAACTCGGCGATGCAGGTGGTGCGGCTGGCGCACTGGCTGCGGCGCGAGCGGGTGGAGCTGGTGCACGCGCACGACTTCTATTCGACGATGGTGGTGGTGCCCGCGGCGAAGCTGGCGGGGACGAAGGTGATTGTCGGGCGGCTGGACCTGGCCCACTGGCACGGGAAGATGCAGCGCGCGGTGCTCCGGAGCCTCACCCGGATGGCGGACCACGTGGTGGGCAACGCCGAGGCCATCCGCCGGATGCTGGTCCGGGAGGAGGGCCTGCCAGCGGAGCGGGTATCCGTCATTCCCAACGGCCTGGACCTGGCGCGCTTCGACGCGCGGGTGCGCGAGGGACTGAAGGCGCCGCTGCCGGACACGCGGGGCGCGCCGGTGGTGGTGCACGTGGCGAACATGAACCACCCGGTGAAGCGGCAGGAGGATCTGCTGCGGGCGCTAGCGATGGTGCGCCTCAAGGGGCATGTGCTGCACGCCTTCCTGGTGGGGGATGGCCCGCGGAGGCCGGAGCTGGAGCGGTTGGCGGGAGCACTGGGGCTGACGGACACCGTCCACTTCCTGGGGCACCGGGCGGATGTCCCCGCCGTCTATGCGCGGGCGGACCTCGGGGTGCTGTGCTCCACCGCGGAGGGCATGTCCAACGCGGTGATGGAAGGCATGGCCGCGGGACTGCCCATGGTGGTGACGTCGGTGGGCGGCAATCCGGAGCTGGTGGCGGACGGGGAGCGGGGCCTGGTGGTGCCACCCCTGCGGCCCGAGACCATGTGCGAGGCCTTCCGCAAGCTCCTGGCGAACCCCGAGCGGGGCCGGCGGATGGGGGCGGAGGCGCGCGCCTTCGTGGAGCGCGAGCTGTCCCTGGAGCGGCTGGTGCGCCGGCATGACGTGCTGTACCGGCGCGTGGCGCGAGGCGGGTGAAATCGTTTTTCCGGAGGCTCGTAGGGGAGGGGGACAACGCTCTCTCTCCCACGAGGAATCCTCCGTGAATCTCGCCCTGTTCCTGATCCTGGCCGCCACGCCCTCCCCGCAGTCCTGGAAGTTCGAGACGGATGGTGCTCCCAAGGTGAGCGTCTCCAACGTCAAGGGCTCCATCCGGGTCGAGGCCTCGGAAGGCAAGACGGTGTCGGTGGAGGTGACGCAGGAGGGCAGCGAGGCCGAGCGTGCCCGCACCTCCATCAAGGTGGAGCAGGACGGGGACGAGGTGACGGTGCAGATGTGCTGTGGCTCCTGCGGGAAGTCACACAACCACTGCGAGGATCCGGCGCCCACGCACTTCGTGGTGAAGGTGCCGCGCGACTCCTCGCTCGAGCTGGCCTCGGTGGATGCACCGGTGAAGGTGTCCGGCGTGGCGGGAGATCAGGAAGTCTCCGTGGTGAGCGGCGACATCTCGGTGAAGGGCTCGCGGGGTGACCTGGAGGTGTCCGCGGTGAGCGGCGACGTGGAGCTGGTGCCCGAGGCGCTCAAGGACACCGAGGTGAGCACCGTGTCCGGCGACGTGAAGCTGAAGCTGCCGCGCGGGGCGGGCGCCAACGTGGACTTCTCCTCGGTGGGGGGCAGCTTCAACGGACGTGACGTGAGCCTGGGCTCCACCCAGCGCAGGTACGGCAACGGCGCGCACGACGTGGACGTGAGCACCGTGAGCGGTTCTCTCAGTATCCAAGCTGATGAGGATGTGAAGTAGAATACATTCCACCCACCGTGCTTCCACGATGGGATGAGAGGCGCTCGCCGGTTGCACTCCAAGGAGCCGGCGAGCGCCTTGTTTTATTCGAGCGAGCCGCTCACGCCTGGGGGCGAGGGGCCTCACGCTCGGGCCCGGTGACCGGAGCCGCGGGGACGCCGCGATGGTCCGCGCCGATGGCCTCGCGCACCGAGCGGAAGCCGTCCCGGGCCAGCAGCGGGCCCAGTCCCTCGAGCAGCCGGCGCACCATGCCGGGCCCCTCGTAGATGAAGCCGGTGTAGACCTGCACCACCGAGGCCCCGGCACGCAGCTTCTCGTACACGTCCTCCGCGGTGAAGACGCCCCCCACGCCGATGATGGGCAGCGTACCTCCGCTGCGCGCATAGGCACGGCGGATGACGGCATTGGCCGGCTCGCGCACGGGCGCTCCGGACAGGCCACCGGCCTCCTTCGCCACCGGGTGCTCGAAGGGACGGGCAATGGTCGTGTTGGTGGCGATGAGCCCGGCCAGCCCGCAGGCGCGCGCCACGTCCACCACCTCGTCCACCGCCTCGGGTGTGAGATCCGGGGCGATCTTCAGGAAGAGCGGCTTGCCTAGCGCCACCTGGTCGAGCCGCGCCTTCACCGCCCGGAGCAGCGCGGTGAGGGCCTCGGGCTCCTGCAGCTTGCGCAGACCCGGGGTGTTGGGAGAGCTCGCGTTGACCACCACGTAGTCCCCGAGCGAGGCCAGCGTGTCCACACACGCCACGTAGTCGTCCACCGCCTGCTCCAGCGGCGTGTCCTTGTTCTTGCCGATGTTCACCCCCACCGGCGCGGGGTGCCAGGTGCGCGCCCGGAGGTGCCCGGCGGCGTTGGCGGCGCCGTGGTTGTTGAAGCCCATCCGGTTGATGAGCGCGCGGTGCTCGGGGATGCGGAAGAGACGCGGCAGCGGGTTGCCAGGCTGGGGCCTGGGGGTGAGCGTGCCCACCTCCACCGCGGCGAAGCCGAGCGCCAGCAGCCCATCCACGGCCTCGGCCTCCTTGTCGAGTCCCGCGGCCAGCGCCACCGGGTGGGCGAGCTCCAGGCCCGCCACCTTCACCGAGGCGTCATAAGTCACCGACGACAACACCCGCGCGCGCAGGCTCCGGCAGACTCCGGAGAGGTGTCCGAACCAGCGCAGCAGGGTCATTCCCAGCCGGTGGGCGCGCTCGGCGGAGAGGAGGAAGAGCAGGGCGCGGGCCAGCCGGTACATGGAGCTCACGAGGGGATGAAGGAGGACTGACGCGCCCAGGCGAGCGTCTGGTCCACCTGCTCGGTAGTGAGGAGGCCGTTCTTCTCCACGAGCTCCACCTCGCGGCGCATGTCCGTCTCCAGCAGGTAGGGGCCGTCGGTGTTGAGGGTGAACTTCACGCCGCGGTCCCAGAAGGTCTGCATGATGTGCTTGAGCTCGTCGAGCCCCTCCACGGCGCGGGTGTGGAGGTTGGAGGTGGGGCACAGCTCGAGCACCACCTCGCGCTCGCGCAGCAGCTTCATGGCGGCTTCGTCGTAGGCGGCGCGGATGCCGTGGCCGATGCGGTGGGGCTTGAGCCGCTCCACCACGGCCATGACGCCCTCGGCGCCGGTGCCCCGGGTCTCACCGGTGTGCACGGTGCACTTGAGGCCGCCCTTGCGAGCGCGGGCGAAGAGCTCCTCGTACTGCGGCACCATGGTGGGCTCGAGCTCCAGCGCGTTCTTCTCCGTGCCGGCCAGGTCGATGCCGTACACGCCGCGGTGGCGGTACTTGATGGCCTTGTCCACGATGATGCTGTTGAGCCGGTGGTCGAACTCGCGGGCCAGACAGAAGATGAGGCCGGCCTTCACGCCATATTCGAGCACCGCCTGATCCATGCCGCGCAGCGCCGCGTGGATGATGTGGTCCAGGTCGAGCTCCGAGTTGAGGTTGCGCTTCATGGGGTTGAAGCGCAGCTCGATCTGCGTGACGCGGCTGCTGCGGTACTCCTTGCCGATGATCTCGTAGACGGAGCGCTCGATGGCCATCGGCGAGCTCTGGATCTTCTCCGTCCAGGTGTGGAGGATCTTCAGGTAGTCCTCGAGACTACCCACCTTGCCGGGACGCGAGGTGATGAGCTCGACGAAGTCGAAGTAGTTCTTGACGGGGAGCTTGAATCCCTGCTGGTGGGCCAGGGACCAGAGGACGTGGGGCGCGACGGCGCCGCCCACGTGGATGTGCAGATCGATGAGTTCGCGTGCCATGGCGGTATGTATGCACAGAGCCGCCCGTGCGTCCAGCTACCGGCGAAGCAGCACGTAGACGGCGCCCGCACCACCGTCCTGGGGACGTGCGGTAGCGAACGCGAGCACCGTCTTGCCGACGCGCTTCTGGCTCAGCCACCCCCGGAGGCTCTCCTTGAGGACGGGGATCTGATCCTTCGAGTTCAACCCCCGCCCGTGGATGATGAGCACGCAGCGTTTGCTGGTGCGGCGGCTGTCGGTGATGAAGCGGTCCACGGCGTCCCGGGCCTCGGCCTGGGTCATGCCGTGGAGGTCGAGGCGGCCCTGGATGGAGAAATCACCGCGGCGCAGCGAGCGCAGCAGCCGCGCATCGATGCCGGGGGCGGCGCCCTCGATGTACTCGGTGGAATCGGAGACGTCGAACTCGCCCTGGCCGGCCACGAGCTCGGCGAGCTCGGCGAGGGCCTCGGCGTTCTCGTCGATGATCTCCGGCAGGCGGGGGTTGGGCGGGGGCGGCTCGCCGCGGTTGGTGATCTGCTCGACGCCGTCCATGGCGGAGAGGAAGAGGGACATGTCGTCCTCCTCCTGGCCGCGCTTGGACTTGGACGGCTTGGGGGGCGGGGGAGGGGCCTGGGGCTTCTTGGGGGGCTCGGCCTGCTTCTTCTTGAGCTCCGTGATGGCCGCCTTGAAGGGATTGTTGAAGGCCTCGCTCTTCTTCTTGGGGGAGCCGCGGTCGCTCATATGACGTTGTAATGCGACAGAGTGGGCCGGGGTTCAACCCGGTTTCGCGGTTGCGTCCCGTGCCCCGCGGATGCAACCTTTGAGGACAGGCCCTGGGAGTTGCCCTGAGACGTCAGACCCGGGTGTTATGCCCGCTCCCATGGAAATGGTGACGGGCGTCGAGGAACATGGGGAATCAATGGGACGGAGACCAGCCAGCTACGCGGATCTGCAGGCGCTCCCCGAGAACGTGGTGGGGGAGATCATCGCCGGAGAGCTGCATGTCAGCCCTCGGCCGGCGGCGCCTCATACGGTCGCGGCTTCCCGTCTGGGCGGCGAGTTGATGGGGCCGTTCGATCGGGGACGGGGCGGCCCCGGAGGGTGGATCCTTCTCGACGAGCCGGAACTGCACCTGGGCGAGGATGTGCTGGTTCCGGATCTCGGCGGGTGGCGCCGCGAGCGGATGCCGCGGCCTCCGCGCACCGTGGCCTTCTCGCTCGCACCGGACTGGGTGTGCGAGGTGCTCTCGTCCTCCACGGCGGCGCTGGACCGGGCCGCGAAGCTGCCGGTGTACGCACGAGAGGGCGTGCGGCACGTGTGGCTGCTCGATCCGGAGGCTCGCACGCTGGAGGTGTTCCGGCTGGAGGGGGCGCGTTACACGCTGCTCATCACGCACGCTGGCATGGCCCACGTGTGCGCCGAGCCCTTTGAGGCATTCGCGCTGGAGCTCGCCTTCCTCTGGGGCGAGGAGCAGCGAGGCTGAGCCTCATGGCGTCCTCCGCCGCCGCTCAGGACTTGCCGGACAGCCACTCCCGGAAGTGCTCGGCGGTGGGCGGGAACTGGTCCACGCGGCACCAGTCGATGAGGCACAGCTGCGTCCTGGAGGCGAGCGCCGCCAGCATGCGCGCATCCCCTTCGAGGTTCGCGCCGCTCGCCGGGCGCTGGAGGGCCAGCACGTCGATCCGGCCTCCCTTCTGCGTGCCGTACAGCGTGAGCCCGGAGGGCAGCTTCACGGCGAAGCCCCCCGCGACCAGCCCCGCCACGCCCCGGAACGCGAGTCCCTCGAACCACGACGCACTCTCACCCAGGGTGCTCCTCAGCTCGAGCAGGGTGAGCCAGGTGCCCTCCATCGGGGCGGGCACCGCCTCGCGGATGTGGAGCGCATTGAAGCCGGGACCCTCGCGGTGCTTCTGATGGATCTGCGCGATGGCCCTCAAGTCCGTCTCGATGGAGGACTCGAGTGTGAGCGCCACGAGCTCGACCTGCCGCCAGTCGTCCTCGTGCAGCTCGAGCACCTCCTTGCCCAGCTTCGTCGAGCCCTCCTCGATGGCGGGAAGCTCCTCGGCGATGGTGGGCAACGAGTAGAGGATTTTCTGGGTATCCATCGTCTCGATCTTCACCTCCCGCATGGTGATCCGCAGGGTTCCGGTCGCGCGGAACTCCCGGGCGGTCATGGGGCTGGCGGAGACGACCTCGTAGGACTTCTCTCCGATGCGCAGCGTGGTCGCCGCCTCGAAGCTCTGGGGGAGGTTCTCGACGGGCAGCTGCGCCTCGCCGATGGACTGGCCCGTCGCCGCATCGACGAACCGCACCTGGATGGTGGAATGGTCTGGCATCGGGAGACAGCCTAGCGCTTCACAGCCCTCGCAGGCGGCGGATCTCCTCGTACGACTCCCGGATCTCCTGGAAGCGGCGGGACGCCTGCTCGACTGCTCCCGGGCCGAGGTTGGCGACGCGATCCGGGTGATGCGTGGCGGCGAGCTTGCGGAAGGCGCTCTTCACGTCCGCGTCGCTGGCATCCGGGGTGAGACCGAGCCGGGCATAATGCACCTCGCCATCGCCGAAGTGGCGGGCGGTGACGGAGCGAAGGTCCTCCTCGGACAGGCCGAGCCCCTGGGCAACGCGGCGCAGGGTCTCCTGCTCGGCGCGGTGGAGGTGGCCGTCGACGAGCGCGAGGCCATAGAGCGCCTCGAGCAGCAGCAGACGCTCGGAGGTGGAGAGCTCGTCGCGGCAGGCGGCGGCGGAGTCCTCGAGTGACGGGGGGCGGGCGAGGTGCTCCTTGAGGTAGCGGCGCACGAGCCCGAGCGCCTCGGGGCCGTACTTGAGCCGGTCGGCGAAGTACTCGCGCACCACGCGCACCTCGTCGCGCACCACGTCCCCATCGGCGCGGGCCACCTCGATGAAGAGGGCGCACAGGTGGCGGGCGAAGTGGTCCTGGGCGGCGAGCTCCACGGAGGAGCGGGGGGCGGGCTCTCCCTTGCCGTTGCCGGCCGTGTCGGAGGGGAGAACATGGAGCTCGTCGACCTGATGGCCGACCGCGAGCCCGGCGATGACGAGCAGGACGATGGCCAGGGGACCGCCGATCAGTAGACCGACGGCCAGTCCAAGCATCGCTCCGAGAACTTTTCCAGGTGTCACGGACGCTTCACTCCCTTGCCTGGAGGGAGTTTCGCATAGAGTCCGCCGCGCTATGGCCCAGTTGATCGACGGAAAAGCGGTGGCGGCGCGGGTGAGGGCGGAGGTGAAGGCGGAAACGGAGAAGCTCAAGGCCGAGCGCGGCCTGGTGCCGGGACTGACGGTGGTCCGGGTGGGAGAGGATCCCGCCTCGAAGATCTACGTCACCGGCAAGAAGAAGGCGGCCGAGGAGGTGGGCTTCAACTCCTGGGAGGTGCACCCGGACGAGAAGATTACCCAGGACGAGTTGCTGTCGCTGGTGGACAAGCTGAACAAGGATCCAGCGGTGCACGGAATCCTGGTGCAGTTGCCGCTGCCGAAGCACATCGACGCGGAGCGGATCATCTCGGCGGTGAAGCCGGAGAAGGACGTGGACGGCTTCCACCCGGTGAACGCGGGCAAGCTGTCGCTGGGCAAGCCGGGACCGAGGCCGTGCACGCCGTTCGGGGTGATGCGGCTGCTGGAAGAGGTGGGGTGCAACCCGTCGGGGAAGCGGGCGGTGGTGGTGGGGCGCAGCAACATCGTGGGGAAGCCCATGGCGCTGATGCTGCTGGCGGCGGATGCGACGGTGACGGTGTGCCACCGCAAGAGCAACCTGGCGGCCGAGGTGGCCAACGCGGACATCGTGGTGGCGGCGGTGGGCGTGCCCGAGCTCATCAAGGGCGAGTGGATCAAGCCCGGGGCGGTGGTGATTGACGTGGGCATGAACCGGATGCCGGACGGGAAGCTGAAGGGGGACGTGGAGTTCGCGGCGGCGAAGGAGCGGGCCTCGTTCATCACGCCGGTGCCGGGAGGCGTGGGGCCGATGACGATCGCCATGTTGATGCGCAACACGCTCGAGGCGGCGAAGGCCACCTCCTGAGCTGGCGTCCCGCGCGGAGGTGGGCCACCCGGGCCACGAACGAGACCCGGGTCCTGAGCCCACCCGCGCTCACGGAGCGTCAGACGAGCCGGTGTCCGCCGTCGACGTTCAGCACCTCACCGGTGGTGTAGCCGTTTCCCATCAGGAAGAGGACGGCGTGGGCGATGTCGGCGGGGACTCCCACGCGCCCGACCGGGAGCCGGCGCGCGTGCTGCTCGAAGCGCTGCTGCTTGGCGTTGCCGGCGAGGGTGTCCCAGATGGGAGTGTCGATCCAACCCGGGGACACCGCGTTCACCCGCACCGGTGCGAGCTCGAGGGCCAGGGCCCGCACGAGCGACACGAGGGCGCCGTTCACCGCGGCGATGACCGACCCGCCGGGCCCTGGACGATCCGCCGCGATTCCCGTGGTGAAGACGAGCGAGCCGTTGGGTTCGAGCCGCGCGTGCTTGGCGACGTGGAGCGCCGCCACCAGCTTGGAGTCGATGGTGAGGCGCGCCTCGGAGAGCTCCATCTGGCGGATGGGTTGATAATGGCCGTGCACCGCCGTGAGCACCACGTGGTGCGCGGGCGGATGCTCCTCGAAGAGCCGTCGCACCTGGGCTTCGTCTGTCACATCGGCGGCGAAGGTGCGCACGCGGTGCGCCGCCCCGAGTCCGGCGGCGGCATCGGCGAGCTTCTGGGGTGAACGGCCCACCAGGGTCAGCGAGGCTCCACTCTCCAGACAGGCCCTGGCCACCCCGAGCCCAATGCCGGATGAGCCACCCATCACGACGACATGCTGTTTTTCAAGGTTCATGGCCCATAGGTAGCGCGGACCTCGCGTTGGTGACTATGGGATGCCGTGGCAAGCTTCATCCCATGAATGGGATGATGTCGGTGGATGACGTGCGGATCTTCGTGGCCGTCGCACAGCATCTGAGCTTCGTGGAGGCGGCGCGGCGCACGGGGGTTCCCACCAGCACGGTGAGCCGCAGGGTGGCGCAGTTGGAGGAGACGCTGGGGACTCGGCTGCTTCAGCGCAACTCGCGGCGCGTGGGCCTCACCCATGAGGGCGCGCGGCTGCTCGAGCGCGCCGGGCCGCTGCTCGACGAGCTGACGTCGGTGCTCGACAAGACCGTCGACCGCGAGGACGAGCCCTCGGGCAGACTCCGGGTGACGGCGCCCGTGCAGACAGGCGCGCAGCGCATCGCGCCGGCGCTGTTCTCCTTCGCCGCCCGCCATCCTCGCCTCACCGTGGAGCTGAAGCTCACCAACGCGGTGGTGGACCTGGTCGAGGAGGGCTTCGATCTGGCCTTCCGCGCGGGCCCCGTTCACGACGGGGAGCTGGTGGCGAGGCGGATGTGGTCGGTTCCCTTCGCGCTCGCCGCGTCACCAGGCTTCGTGAAACAGGAGCTGAAGGGCCGCACCCGGCTCGAGCGCGATTCTTTCGGCTCCGTGCCCGCCATCCTCCATCAGCCCGGAGGAACCTGGCGCTTCCTCCGGCGGGACGGTTCCATCGAGGAGCTGCGGCCACTCGAGCGCCTCTGTGTGAACGACCCCCAGGTGGCCATCGCCGCGGCGGTGCAGGGGTTGGGCGTGGTCCGCGCCTCCGAGGAGGCCATCGAGCAGCAGGGCAAGGCGCTGGTGCGGCTCACCGTGACGGGGCGCACGCTCGAGCCACGCGACGTGTTCGCGGTGTACCCCTCGCGCCGGCTGCTCTCCACCCGGGTGCGCCTGGCACTCGACTGGGTGATGAAGCACGGCTCGAAGTGAGCTCGGGTCACGCCACCTGCGTGGTGGGCTTGCCCACCGGGCGCAGGAGGAAGCTGCGGGCGGACTCGAGCACGGGCGAGTCCGTGAGCACCTCTCCGGGCTTGTCGCCGTGGCCGACGAGCGCCCCACGCCAGTGCATGTGGAGGTAGTCCGCGCTCATGCGCAGCGTGGAGATGCTGGGTTGCTCGACACCGTCCGCGTCGTCGCTGGCGTGGCTGGTGATGAGGGACAGCACCTTGCCGCGCATGCGCTCCTTGAAGCGGAGCTTCGGGAGGCGCATCCACCACGACCAGTGGTCCAGGTAGAGCTTGGCGCTGGCGGGAATGCTGTACCAGTACACGGGCGCCACGAAGACGAGCTCATCCGCGGCGAGCGTGAGCTCGGCCAGGGCGCGCATCGCAGGACTCGGCTCGGGGTAGCCCTCGGGGGTGTGGCGCAGGTCGCGGAAGGACTCGTGCGCATACGCGTCCAGCCGCACCCAGTCCACCAGCGTGTCGGGCGAGAGCACCTCGGCGGTGCGGCGGGCGAGTTGCTCCGCGTTGCCGTTCTCACGGGCGCTGGCCAGCAGGAAGAGGATGCGGCGGGGAGTCGAAGGGAGGGGGCTCGTCGAAGGGAAGGTGCTCACGGATGTCCTGGGGCGGGAGGCGTGGGCTCCTGCATAACAGGCCTCCCGAGGCGGCGCAGGATCCCGGCCGGGCATGCGGGGTAACGTCTGGGGGGGAGGGTCCACGAATGCCGACACGCCAGGAACGAATCGAGGGAGGTCTCTATGGCTTGCTCATCGGAGACGCACTCGGAGTCCCCTACGAGTTCCACCCGCCGGAACAGATTCCGGAACCCGCGCTGATCGACTTCGAGCCCCCTCCCGGCTTCAGCCGGGCGCACGACGGAGTGCCTCCGGGCACATGGTCGGACGACGGAGCGCACGCGCTGTGCCTGCTGGCCTCGTTGCAGTACCGGAACCACCTGGACATCGAGGACCTCGGGCGGCGGCTCGTGAACTGGTACGAGCTCGGGTACATGGCCGTGGGTTACGAGGTGTTCGACGTGGGCGTCCAGACGCGGACGGCGCTGGCGGAGTTCCGGGCGGGGGCTCCGGCGCTCGAGGCGGGCCCGAGAGGTGAGCACGACAACGGAAACGGCTCGTTGATGCGGGTGTTGCCGCTGGCGCTCTGGCATCGGGGAGATGACGCGGCGCTGGCTCGGGACGCGATGCTGCAGTCGAGGGTGACGCACGGGCACATGCGGGCGCAGGTGTGCTGCGCACTGTATTGCCTCTGGGCGCGACGGACGCTGGAGGGCTCGGCGGAGGCGTGGGCGGATGCGGTGGCCACCTTCCGTGCGCTGTACCCCGAGGGAACGGAGCAGCGCACGGAGCTCGAGTGGGCGGTGCGGCCTGACTCGCCGGACAAGGGGAGGGGGAGCGGGTACGTGGTGGACTGCCTGCGCTCGGCGCGCGATTGCGTCGCGGCGGGGTCCTACGAGCACGTGGTGAAGGCGGCGATTGCGCTCGGGCACGACACGGACACGACGGCGGCGGTGGCGGGTGGCATCGCGGGGATTCGCGATGGCCTCCTGTCCATTCCGGAGCGCTGGCGGCGCGCTCTGCGAGGCCGTGAGCTGGTGGAACCGATGGTGAAGGAGCTCCTCGCGAGCCATGCGGGCTAGGCTGCGGCCATGCGGCACTTCCAGTTGGGCTGACGACGTCCAGGGACAGCTCCGCCGGGAGATCCTGGCCAGTTGGGACGATCAGGGGCGGGCCGGGAGCTTCGTGAGCTGGCTGGATTCGCGTGTGGAGCGCGGTGTGCCCGGCGCGAAGTCCTGGACGGTGGCGTAGCACCGGGCAGCTCGCGCCGGTCCACGGGGAGCTATTGCTTGCGCGGCAACATGCTTCCGGTCTGCTGGTAGCGCGTGTGCCAGGAGAAGGCCTCCTCCAGCAGGTGGGGCGTGTGCCCGCCGCGCTTGAGGGCCGAGCGGTAGTACTCCTGGGCCAGTTCGCGGTAGCTCGGGTGCACGCAGTTGCGGATGATAGTCTCCGCCCGTTCGCGAGGAGCCAGCCCGCGCAGGTCCGCGAGGCCCGTCTCCGTCACCAGCACGTCCACGTCGTGCTCGTTGTGGTCCACGTGCGTCACCATGGGCACCACGCTGGAGATGTTGCCGCCCTTGGCCAGCGACTTGGTCACGAAGATGGCCAGGTGCGCGTTGCGCGCGAAGTCACCCGAGCCGCCAATGCCGTTCATCATCTGCGTGCCGTTGACGTGCGTGGAGTTGACGTTGCCGTAGAGGTCGCACTCCAGCGCGGTGTTGATGGCGATGAGTCCCAGCCGGCGGATGACCTCCGGGTGGTTGCTGATCTCCTGCGGACGCAGCACCAGGCGGCCCTTGTAGTGGGCGAGCTTCGGGAACACCTCGGCGTACTTCTTCGCGCTCAGGGTGATGGACGAGCCCGAGGCGAACTCCATCTTGCCCGCGTCGAACAGGTCGAAGGTGCTGTCCTGCAGCACCTCGCTGTACATCTTCAGGTGGTGGAAGGGGCTGTCGATGAAGCCGTGCATCACGGCGTTGGCGATGGTCCCGATGCCCGCCTGGAGGGGCTGGAGGCTGTTGCCCATCCGGCCGAGCTTCACCTCGCGGAGCAGGAAGTCGGCGAGGTGGCTCGCGATGGCGCGCGTCTCCTCGTCCGGCGGCAGGATGGTGGACGAGCTGTCCTGTTTGCGGGTGACGACGATGGCGGCGATCTTCGCCGGGTCGATGGGAATGTAGGGCAGGCCCGTACGGCTCTCCGGCGTCACCACGGGGATGGGCTCGCGGAAGGGCCGGCGGGTGGGGATGTAGATGTCGTGCAGGCCTTCCAGCTCGAGCGGCTGGGTGAGGTTGATCTCCACGATGACCCGCTCGGCGAGGATGGCGAAGGTGGCCGAGTTGCCCACCGAGGTGGTGGGGATGAGGCCGCCGTCCTCGGTGATGGCCACGGCCTCGATGACGGCCATGTCCACGGGCCCCATCTGCCGCGAGCGCAGCAGCTCCACCGTCTCGGACAGGTGCTGGTCGACGAACATCACCTCGCCGCGGTTGATGGCGGCGCGCAGCACCGGGTCCGACTGGAATGGCAGGCGGCGCGCCAGCACCCCGGCCTCGGTGAGGATCTTGTCCACGTCGTTGCCCAGCGACGCGCCGGTCATCAGGGTGATCTTCAGGCGCTCGTGGGCGGCTCGCTCGGCCAGCGCCAGGGGGACGGCCTTGGCGTCGCCGGCACGGGTGAAGCCGCTCATACCAACGGTCATCCCGTCCTTGATGTGAAGGGCGGCCTCCTCGGGGCTCACCACCTTCCCCCAGAGGGACTTCAGACGGATCCGATCGCGATACATGGTTCTCCTTGGCGGCTGGGCAACGGGAGTGAACAGCCGCAAGGCGAAGATGGATCCGCGGAGGGAAGGTGGCGGCTCCGGACATGAGGCCGCCTGCCTCTTGAGCGCCAGCCCCATGGGGGGGCTTCTAGAAGAAGAAGCTCACGCTGGCCTGGGCGTTGAGGGGCGCTCCTGGGGTGAAGTGGAGGTCCTCACAGCCCTCGAAGGCGCCGGCCTCACCCACGGGCCGGGTGCCCGCCGGGCAGCTCTCCGGGCCAGCCTCGGACGGCAGCCGGGAGACGTTGGCGAACTGGGCCTCGCGCCACGAGGTGTTGAGCACGTTCTGCACGCCCACGTTCAGCTCGTAGAAGGAGCCCCGGTAGCCCAGCGTGGCGTCCACGCGGGTGAAGCCCTGGGCGATGAAGTAGCTGTCCTCGGTGGCCGGGCGGTCTCCCAGGTGCAGCACGCCGAGCCGGCCGTAGAGGCCGCTCGGGTGACGCGCGGACACGCCGCCGGCCAGGATGAGCGTGGGGGCGAGTGCCACTGCGTCTCCGTTGCCGGCGTTCTGCACGTAGGTGGCGCGCGAGACGGTGACGTCCGCGTCGGCGAAGAGCCACGGGAGCACCTTGAGCCGGGCCTCGGCCTCCAGGCCCTGACGGCGGGTGGGGCCACGAGCCTCGGTGGAGCCCTCGTCGCCCACCCAGACGAGCTCGCTGTCCAGGTCGAGCCGGAACACCGAGCCCGCCAGGTCCAGCCGGTCGAACAGCCGCGTGCGGGCGCCGACCTCATAGCCTCGGGCCCGCGTGAGCGGCGTCACCGGCTCGGGCAGACGCACCACGCCCCGCGCGTCGTTGGAGTGGAAGCCATGGCCGAAGTTCACGTACAGCTCGGTGTCGGGGAGCGGGCTGAGGACGAGGCTGGCCTTGGGGGAGATGCGCGTGGTCTGCTCCACCCCGGAGGTCTTCGTGTCGGGCGCGGCCATGTCCTCCAGATGGTCGTCCACGTTGAAGCCGAACGAGTCCGCGCGCAGGCCGAGCACCGCCCGCAGCCAGGGCGTGAAGGTGATGTCCTCCTGGGCGTACACCCCGATGCTGCTCTCGAGGACGCTGGCGTCCACCACGGTCTGCAGCCGCTTGCGCGCCTTGTCGTAGCTCAGGCCGTTGTCGATGCTGTCACTGCGCAGCTGCGTGCCGAGCGTGGTCTCGAAGCCGATGCCGCCCCACTGGTGCCGGAAGCGGTAGCTGGCGTTGAAGCCGAGCACCGTGCGCTTGTCGTTCTGCTCGATCATGTCCCCGTTCACCGGATCCCGGCTGAAGAAGGTGAAGTCGGAGTAGAGGTTGAGCCGGTACTGCAGGGCGTACGCCATGACGTTCACCTCGCCGTCGTTGCGGGTGAGGGTGCGCCAGGTGGCGTAGACGCTGTGGCGCTGCGAGTTACCGCCCTCGGCGTCATCCACGGTGCCGAAGGTGTCCAGCCGGTGGGCATTCACCTCGCGCAGGGGAATCTGTCCGCTCGCGTTCCAGCCGCTGCCGTACGAGGTGATCGCAAGCGAGAGTGTGGAGCGCTCCGAGAGGTTGCGCGTCACCTTCGTGAAGAGGCTGTAGCGCTGCAGCTTCTCCGGGTTGAGGAATGGGCCGTTGGTGCCGTACACCTGTCCGGCCACCACGGGGCTCCAGCCGTCCACGTCCGGAGCGGCGATGAACATGCCGCGCCAGGTGCTGAACGAGCCGCCTCCCAGCGTGAGCTGACTCGACTCGAAGTTGCGGCGCGTCACCAGGTTCACCGCGCCGGCGGTGGCGAAGTCACCGTCCTGGGCGAAGTACGGGCCCTTGCGAACCTCCACGCGCTCGATGAGCTCGGGGATGACCCAGTTGAGGTCCGCGTAGCCCTGGCCGTGCGCGTGGCTCACCATGTTGACGGGCACGCCGTCCACGAAGAGCGCCACGTCCGTGCCGTGGTCCGCGTCGAAGCCGCGCAGGAAGTACTGGTTGGCCTTGCCGCCGCCCGCGTGCTGCACGGTGTAGAGGCCCGGCACCACCTGGAGGATGTCCGCCGGGCGGGGGTGGGGACGCAACATGAAGTCCCGGTCCCGCACCGTGGACGAAGAGGCTGCGGTGAAGGGGCGCCGCGCCGTCACCGTCGTCTGCATGGAGGGGGGCTCCGCTGGCGGCGGGGGAGCGGAGACCTCGGGCTCGGGAGGGGCGGAGGGCTCGGGAGGGGCGGAGAGCACGGGCGCGTCCGTGGACGCCGGGCCCGGATCGGCGGGCGTGCTCTGGACGTTCTCCGCGGAAGGGGTGCTCGGGGGTGGGGTGGGGGCGCTGACGTCGGAGGACTGCGCGAAGGCGGGAACAGCGGACACAAATGCGGCGATCGCGGCCAGAGGGGCCGCGCGAGAAGACAGCATGGGGGAACGACCTCGAGACGAGAGGGAGACGAAGGAGACCGACGGAACTGGGACGTCGGTGTCTCCTACGGGCCCTGCGGCATCGCGGTCTGACGGAGCGGCTCACCCTTGCGTGGGAGCGCCTGTCCCAGGTGCCGGGTGCCTGCCTCGAACCAGAGGACCAGCAGGCGGGGCAGGGCGAGCGCGGGCAGTGCCACTGCCTGGAGGTGCTCGACGCTGCCAACTCCGTGCGTGTGGCCGGCCGGCGTCGTCCCGTGCTCGTGGCCGGATCTGCCCGCGGGCCCGTGCGAGTGCGGCTTGCTCTCGTCGTGAGGAGTGGGGAGCTCGGGAGGAGGGGGCTCGTGGGACTCAGCCCGCTGGTGGGTGATCCAGCCCCGGGCCGAGGGCGCCGAGGAGAGCGGGTCCGCTCCACCGTGGCCGTAGACCGCGTGGAGCACCGGCGCGCACGCCAGACCGTACACGGCCACCAACAGGCCGAGCCAGCCCAGATCGCGACGGTCCTCCTGCCTCAACACAACCGGGTGCTCCTCTTCGGGGCCGGAAAGCCCGCCTCCCTAAGCCACGGGCTCTCCGATTTTGCAAGGGCACTTCGGTTGCATCTGGGTACTTCCTAGCCGCGCATGAATTCGCGGATGAACTGGCTGACTTCGCGGGGCTTCTCGAGGGCCACCCAATGGGTCGCATCGGGGATGCGCCGGATGGTGAGTTGGGGCACGAGCTCCTTCAGGCCTCGTTGCCCATCCGCCAGCAGGTAGGTGTCCTGCTCGCCATGGATGAAGAGCACGGGCACGCGCACCAGGTACTGATCGGGCTTCAGGCCATCCAGCAGGTTGCTGCCGCCCGGGTGTCCCTCTCCGTCGGGAGGAGCCATCTTCGCCGCCCGGTAGTAGTTGAGTCCGGAGGTGATGGAGCCCGGCTGCTTCCACGCGGAGATCCACTCGGCCACATCCTCATCCGACAGGATGGCGCCGTGGGCCCGGGCGTCGTTGATGACGGCCTGCTTCGCCCATGCGAAGTCATCGCCCATGAGCTGCGGCTCGGCCTGCGGGGAGTTGAAGACGAGCATGTACTGGGCGGCGAGCTGCTGGCGGGGGTTCTCTCGCAGCTCCCGGTCGAACAGGGCGGGGTGGGTGATGTTGATGGTGACGAACCGGGAGACGAGCTCCGGGTGGCGCAGCAGGAAGCTCCAGCCCACCAGCGCGCCCCAGTCCTGGCAGACGACGGCCGTCTTCTTCAGGCCCAGGTGCTCCACCAGCGAGCGCACATCCTCCACCAGATGCTTGATGTGGTAGTCCTCGACCTTCTCCGGCTTCGAGGTCAGGTTGTAGCCGCGCAGGTCGGGTGCAATGACGTGGTGATCCTTCCCCAGGTCGTTGAGCTCCTTCTTCCAGGCGCCCCAGTATTCGGGGAATCCGTGGAGGAAGACGATGGGATCGCCTGCACCATGCGTGACGTAGTGCATGCGGAGTCCGTTGATGTCGGCGTAATGGTGCTGCAAGGCCCGCTCCCCTTGTGTGCGAATACGCGCGGAGAATAGGACCGCGGGCCCGCGAGCGAAAGAGTGGGCTCTCCGATCTCCTCCCCCGGGATTCCAGGCGGAACGGATCTCACTGGGTCGGGCCTGGCCTCTTTTCCCGTGAAACCCAGGGTGGCGGGGAGCCGGAGCCGGGGTTCAGGAGAAGTGCTGGCGCACCTCGGGCATGCTGAGCACCCACAGCATCCACACGGCGAAGGGGAAGCCCACGAAACAGACGGGGGTCGGCGTGAGGACGGCGGTGGCCGCTCCCACCACCACCAGTGTCCATCTGCGCAGGTTGAAGGCGCTCCACGCCCCCCAAAGGGTCAGCGACGCGGTGACGAGCGCTCCGACGATCTTCAGCGGGGCCGCCCACGACGTCTCCCCTCGCACGGCGTTGGCGAACTCTTGGGGTACGGGCAGATAGCCGCCCAGCACGGCGGCCATCGCCAGGGCGTAGGCGATGTTGATGATGGCCACGTTCATCAGCATGAATGCCGGCGGGCGCAACCGGCGCAGGGCTGGCCAGCGCGGATCGCTTCGCGGGACATTCAGTCCAGGTCCACTCATGTCGTACGGGCTCTCAGGGCGCTCACGATCATCCGCGTCGCCGGGGACTTGTTGAGCGTGTAGAAATGGATGCCGGGGACACCGCGCGACAGCAGCTCCATGCACTGCACCGTGGCGTGCGCCACGCCCAGCTGCACCAGGGCCTCGGGCTGATCCTTCACACGCTCCAGTTGGAGCCCCAGGCGCATGGGCACCGTGGCTCCGCACAGGCGGGTGAAGCGCTGGACCTGCTCGTAGTTGGTGATGGGCATGATTCCCGGGACGATGGGGATGTTGATGCCGGCGCGGCGCGCCCGCTCCACGAAGTCGAAGTAGAAGGCGTTGTCGAAGAAGAGCTGGGTGATGAGGAAGTCCAGGCCCGCGTCCACCTTCTCCTTCAGATGACGCAGGTCGTCGTCGCGGGAGGCCGTCTCCACGTGGCCCTCCGGATAGCACGCCCCGCCCAGGCAGAAGTTGAAATCCTCGTCCCGGATGAAGCGCACCAACTCGGAGGCATGACGGAAACCCCCGGCCACGGGCTCATAGGTCTTCTGCCCCTGGGGCGGGTCGCCGCGCAGCACCAGCACGTTGTCGAGCTTCGCGTCCGCCAGCCGCCGCAGCACCTCGCGCAGCTCGTCACGCGTGTGTCCCACGCAGGTGAGGTGGGCCATGGCCTCGATGCCCGTCTCGCGCTTGATGCGGGTGACGAGCTCCAGCGTCTTGTCCCGCGTGCTCCCTCCCGCGCCGTAGGTGACGGACACGAAGCCCGGCTCCAGCGGCGCCAGGTCCTCCAGCGTCTTCAAGAGGTTGGCGGTTCCCTCCTCGGTCTTCGGCGGGAAGAACTCGAAGGAGAAGCACGGATTGGACGGATTCAAGCGATTTCGAATCTTCATGGTTCGTTCAGTCTAGAACGTCTCAAGAGGTTCCCCGAGAACCTTGATTGAAGAAGGTGCACGGCTATAGTCCGCGCCGTTTTTTTCACCCCTCTACAGGAGAGAAGAACATGACCCGGCGCACGCCGCTCAACGAGGCCCATCGCAGGCTTGGCGGCAGGATGGTGGATTTCGCCGGCTGGGACATGCCGGTGCAGTACAGCTCCGTCATCGCCGAGCACGAGGCGGTGCGCAATGCCGTGGGTCTGTTCGACGTGTCCCACATGGGGGAGATCGAGTTCACCGGTCCTGGTGCCCTCGAGACCGCCAACAAGCTCATCACCAATGATCTCTCCAAGAGCGCGGATGGCCAGGCCGTCTACGCCGGGCTGCTCAATGACCAGGGCGGCTTCGTGGATGACGTGGTGGCCTACCGCTTCTCGTCCGAGCGGATCCTCATCGTCGTCAACGCGTCCAACAAGGACAAGGACTTCGCCTGGATGAAGTCGCGCGCCGAGGGCGTGAAGCCCGTGGACCGCAGCGACGACTACGCGCAGATCGCCGTGCAGGGCCCCAAGGCGGTGGGCCTGGTGCAGCGGCTCACTTCGGTGGACGTGTCGAAGATCGGCACCTACCGCTTCTCCGAGGGCCAGGTCGCAGGTGTGCAGTGCATCATCTCGCGCACGGGCTACACGGGTGAGGACGGCTTCGAGCTGTACTGCGCCTCCGGCGAGGCGGAGAAGCTCTGGGACGCGCTCCTGAAGGAGGGCCAGCAGGACGGGGTGAAGCCCTGCGGCCTGGGCGCTCGCGACAGCCTGCGCACGGAGATGAAGTACGCCCTCTATGGCAACGAGATCGACGACCAGCACACCGCGCTGGAGGCGGGGCTGGCGTGGATCTGCAAGCTGGACAAGGCGGGGGGCTTCATCGGCCGTGAGGCGCTGGCGAAGCAGAAGGCCGAGGGCGTGAAGCGCAAGCTGGTGGGCTTCGAGCTGACCGGCCCCGGTATCCCCCGCCACGGTTACCCCATCCTCAAGGACGGTCAGCGGGTGGGCGAGGTGACGAGTGGTACGATGGGCCCCTCGTTGAAGAAGTCCATTGGCATCGGCTACGTGCCCGCCGAGCTGGCGGCCGAGGGTTCGACCTTCGAGGTGGAGATCCGTGGACGCGCGGTGCCCGCTGTCGTCGTGAAGACCCCTTTCTGGAAGAAGTCCTGACCCATTCCCCTTTTCCGAAGTACCCCCGAACACGAGGAGTACGGACATGGCTAGCAACACTCCCGAGAATCTCAAGTACACGAAGGAGCACGAGTGGGTCCGCGTGGAGGGCAACCGCGCGGTGGTGGGCATCACCGACCACGCCCAGAGGACGCTCGGAGATGTGGTGTACGTGGAGCTTCCCAAGGTGGGAGACAAATTCGAGGCCTCCGCGCCCTTCGGCTCCATCGAGTCCGTGAAGGCCGTGTCTGAAGCCTTCTCTCCGGTCTCGGGCAAGGTGGTGAAGGTGAATGAGGAGCTGAACTCCAGCCCCGAGGACATCAACGCCGACCCCTACGGGGACGGGTGGCTCATCGAGATCGAGCTCTCGAACAGCAAGGAGCTGAACGAGCTCCTGTCTGCCTCTCAGTACCAGGATTACGTGAAGGACTCGGAGTGACTCGCACCCGGGCTGAATGAGCGCGGCCCGATTGTTACTTACCGCCTTTCGTCACACCCGCACTGCGAGTGCTCACAACCATGTCCTTGAACTGGAAATATCAGGAGTCGTTCGCTGACCGGCACATCGGGCCGGATGAGAAGGAACTGCAGGGGATGCTGAAGACCCTGGGGTTGGGCTCGGTCGACGAGCTCATCGACCAGACGGTCCCCGCTGCCATCCGCTCGAAGGAGCCGCTGAAGCTGGCGGGCCCCTGGTCCGAGCACGACGCGCTCACGACGCTGGAGGCGATCGCGGCGAAGAACCAGCTGTTCCGGTCCTTCATCGGGATGGGCTACTACGACACCCACACCCCGCACGTCGTCCTGCGCAACATCCTTCAAAATCCGGGCTGGTACACCCAGTACACGCCCTACCAGGCGGAGATCGCCCAGGGCCGTCTGGAGGCGCTGCTCAACTTCCAGACGATGGTGATGGACCTCACGGGCCTGGAGGTGGCCAACGCCTCCCTGCTCGACGAGGGCACGGCGGCGGCCGAGGCCATGGCCCTGGCGCTGCACACCAAGGGAGACGGCAGCGGAGGCGCCTTCTTCGTGTCGGAGACGTGCCACCCGCAGACGCTCGACGTGGTGCGCACCCGCGCCCAGCCGATGGGCGTGGAGGTGGTGGTGGGCGACCACCGCACGGTGGACCTGAGCGCGAAGAAGTACTTCGGCGCGCTGGTGCAGTACCCCGCCACCGACGGCCTGGTGCACGACTACCGCGCCTTCGGCGAGAAGGTGCACGCGGCCGGTGGCCTCTTCATCGTGGCGACGGATCTGCTGGCGCTGACGATGCTCACCCCGCCGGGCGAGTTTGGCGCGGACGTGGCGGTGGGCAGTGCGCAGCGCTTCGGCGTGCCCATGGGCTACGGCGGTCCGCACGCGGCCTTCTTCGCCACGAAGAACGCCTACACGCGCGTCATGCCGGGCCGCATCATCGGCGTGTCCGAGGATGCCCAGGGCCACCGCGCCCTGCGCATGGCGCTGCAGACGCGCGAGCAGCACATCCGCCGCGAGAAGGCCACGAGCAACATCTGCACCGCGCAGGTGCTGCTGGCCATCATGGCCGGCATGTACGCGGTGTACCACGGGCCCCGCGGCCTGAAGGCCATCGCCGAGCGCGTGCACGGGCTGACGGTGCTGCTGGCGCGCGGCCTGACGAAGCTGGGCTACGGCGCCAACTACGAGAACGTGTTCGACACGCTCCGCGTGGAGACCGCGCCGCCGCACATCCGGGGAATTCTCTCGGCCGCCGAGGCCAAGGGGATGAACTTCCGCCGCATCGACGAGCGGGCCATCGGGCTGAGCCTCGACGAGACGACGCGTCCCTCCGACGTGGAGGCCATCCTCGCCGTGTTCGCCGGCAGCAAGCCCCTGGGCTTCACGCTGGAGGAGTTGGGCAAGGACCTCAAGAGCACCGTCGCCGAGGGCCTGCGCCGCACCAGCCCGTACCTCACGCACGCGGTCTTCAACAGCTACCACTCCGAGACGGAGATGCTGCGGTACATCCGCCGCCTCGAGTCGCGTGACTTGTCGCTCACGCACTCGATGATTCCGCTCGGGTCGTGCACCATGAAGCTCAACGCCACCGCGGAGATGATCCCCGTGACGTGGCCGCAGTTCGGCAAGCTGCACCCGTTCGCGCCCAGCTCCCAGGCGGCGGGCTACCGCGTGCTCTTCGAGCAGCTCGAGCAGATGCTGGCGAGCGTGACGGGCTTCGCGGGCGTGTCGCTGCAGCCCAACGCGGGCAGCCAGGGCGAGCTGGCGGGCCTGCTCGTCATCCGCGCCTACCAGGAGCACCGTGGCCAGGGTCACCGCGACGTGTGCCTCATTCCGTCGTCGGCGCACGGCACCAACCCGGCCTCGGCGGTGATGGCGGGCTACAAGGTGGTCGTCGTCAAGTGCGACGAGAACGGCAACATCGACGTGGCCGACCTGCGCGCCCGGGCGGAGCAGCACAAGGAGAAGCTGGCCGCCCTGATGGTGACCTACCCGTCCACGCACGGCGTGTTCGAGGAGGACATCAAGGAGATCTGCTCCGTGGTGCACGAGCGCGGCGGGCAGGTGTACATGGATGGGGCGAACCTCAACGCCCAGGTGGGGCTGACGAAGCCGGCGGAGATCGGCGCGGACGTCTGCCACATCAACCTGCACAAGACGTTCTGCATCCCGCACGGTGGTGGCGGCCCGGGCATGGGCCCCATCTGCGTGGCCAGCCACCTGGCGAAGTTCCTGCCGGGCCACCCGGTCATCTCCACCGGCGGCAAGGAGGGCATCGGAGCCATCTCCGCGGCCCCGTGGGGCAGCGCCAGCATCCTGGTCATCTCGTGGATGTACATCGCGATGATGGGCGCGGAGGGCCTGACGAAGGCCACGAAGACGGCCATCCTGAACGCCAACTACATCGCCGAGCGGCTGCAGCCGCACTACCCGGTGCTCTACCGCGGCAAGCGGGGCCGGGTGGCGCACGAGTGCATCGTGGACCTGCGGCACCTGAAGAAGACGGCGGGTGTCGAGGTGGAGGACGTGGCCAAGCGGTTGATGGACTACGGCTTCCACGCGCCGACGGTGTCGTTCCCGGTGGCGGGCACGCTGATGATCGAGCCGACGGAGAGCGAGTCCAAGGCGGAGCTGGATCGGCTGTGCGACGCGCTGATCTCCATCCGTGGGGAGATCCGCGAGATCGAGGAAGACAAGGCGCCCAAGGACAACAACGTCCTGAAGAACGCGCCGCACACGGCCCGGGTGATGACGGCGCCGGAGTGGAACCGGCCGTACTCTCGCGAGAAGGCCGCGTTCCCGGCGGCGTGGGTGGCGGAGCACAAGTTCTGGCCGTCCGTGGGCCGGCTGAACAACGTGCTGGGTGATCGCAAGCTGGTGTGCTCGTGCCCGCCGATCGAGGACTACATGTCGCCGGAGCCGTCGAAGGCGGCGTAGTCCTCGCATCCTCGCGAGCCTCTTCCCAGACAAGGGCCTCGGGTTCTCCGGAACCCGGGGCCTTTTGTTTTCTGGGACCCGCTCTTCTCGTGGCGCGGCGATTCCAGGCACAGCGCAACGGTTGGAATCCCCGGGCGCTTTGGCCGATGCCTGGCGCTCGCGGTCGTTATTTCTGGGTTTCCCTCACACATCTAATGACAGTTCGGCTGAGCCGCCACCCCCAAAAGCGACTCATCTGAGATCCAATCCACATTCGCGAATGCAATTTCACTGCATACATCCGCTGAAGCTGTTTTTTGGGGTATCTTTGGATTCACGGAAAACGGTACAGTGGACCATACGGTGTGGCCGTAATTTCACCGGGTGGGTCATTGCAGACAATGCAAGGAGAGAGCGACATGAAACTCAAACGCAACATCCAAGGGCTCGCGGAGTGGAGGTCTCAGGGGCGCGGGCGGCTCTTCGTTGCGCTGGTGACGCTGGCTTTGGGAGGGGCTTGCAACAGCACGGACTCACAGGAGCGTTCCAGCGCTCGGGATACGGGAAACCTCTCCGAGCGCTGTGAGGTGAAGCCGCCGTTTACGGGCAACTTCGAGCCAGAGCTGCAGTGGGAGTGGACGGGTAGTCCGGTTCTTCCCACGCACAAGCAGGTGATGATGCAGCCGGTGGTGGTGGACGTGAACCGGGACGGTATCCCGGACATCGTGTTCAGCTCCTTCGACGGCGACTTCTACAACACGGCCTACCAGAACGGGTACGACGGCAACAGCAACGGCGTGCTGCGGGCCATCAGCGGCAATGACGGACACGAGCTGTGGACGGTGGAGAATCCATCCTACCGGGTGAAGCCCGCCGCGAGCATCGCCGCCGGTGACATCGACGGAGACGGCGCGGTGGAGATCTGTGCCATCCCCGAGAACGGGCGGGGCATCATCTGTTTCGAGAACGATGGCGCCTTCAAGTTCCGCTCGGCTCCGGACGCGTATGACTACAACGAGTGGGGCGGTCCCTCGTTGGCGGACCTGGACGGCGACGGCACCGTGGAGATCCTCGACGGCAACCGGGTCTACAGCAACACGGGCGCGCTGAAGTGGGTGGGCTCGGATGGAATGGGCGGAGCGCTGTTCACCGGCCCGGTGTCGTTCGCGGCGGACATCGACCAGGACGGCAAGCTGGAGGTCATCAACGGCCGCTCGGTGTACAGGGCCGATGGCACGCTCAAGTGCGCCAACACGACGATTCCCCATGGCTTCGCGGCGGTGGGCAACTTCGACGGTGATGCGGCGGGAGAGATCGTGGTGGTGGGGCAGGGGCTCAATGAGAACGCCGGCAAGGTGAGCCTGCTCGACGACAACTGCCAGCTGCTGTGGAGCCGCGACGTCTACTACACCAACCCTGGACAGCCCTTCCCGACCAAGCCGGGCCACGGCGGCGCGCCCAACATCGCGGACTTCGATGGCGACGGGCAGCTGGAGATCGGCCTGGCCGGCGAGTGGAACTACACCGTCTACGGAGCCGACGGCTCGGTGAAGTGGAGCTTCCCCATCCAGGAGTACAGCTCCGGCAAGACGACCTCCACCACCTTCGACCTCGATGGCGATGGCAGGCCCGAGGTCATCTACGCCGATGAGCTCAAGTTGCGCATCTTCGACGGTGTCACCGGTGCACTGCGCTGGGAGACGAAGCACAGCTCGGGTACCACGCACGAGTTCCCCATCGTCGCGGACGTGGATGGTGACGGTGCCGCGGAGATCGTGACGGTGGAGAACAACCACGCGGCTCCGGGCTTCAACGGGGTGAGGGTGTGGCACGACAAGAAGGAGGGGTGGGCTGGAACGCGGAAGATCTGGAACCAGCACGCGTATGCCATCACGAACGTGAACAACGACGGCACCATCCCGGCGCACCCTGCGACCAACTGGCTCAACCCGAAGCTCAACAACTTCCGCTCCAACGTGGCCAACTACTTTGGAGAGGGCCCCAGCCCCTATGCGGCGGCGGACCTGGTGGCCTCGGACGTGACGGTGTCGTGTGACGGTTACGGCTCGCTGGTGCTCGGCGCGAGCGTGCGCAATCAGGGTGAGGCCGCGGTGGCCGCTGGAGTGAAGGTGGCCTTCTACAAGGGCAACCCGGCCTCGGGCGGCACGCTGCTCGGCGTGGCGACGGTCACCGACGCGCTGCCTGCGGGGGGCTCGGCCATTGCCACCCTCGTGACCACGTCTTCGGCCACCGGCACCGCCGAGGTGTTCGCCGTGGTGGATGATGGCGGCACGGGCGCGGGTTCCATCACCGAGTGCCGCGAGGACAACAACGGCGCGTCCACGACGGCCAACCTGTCGTGCTCGGAGACGCCGGCCAATCAGCCGCCGGTGGCCCTGTGCCGCGACGTCACGGTGAACGCTGACGTCTACTGCCTGGCCAGTGCCGACGTGAACAACGGCAGCTACGACCCGGACAATGGGCCGTCTCCGCTGTACATCTCCCAGGCGCCCTCATCGTTCAATCTGGGCACCCACCTCGCGACGCTGACGGTCTCGGATGGTGAGGCGAGCGACTCGTGCGTGGGCACCGTCACCGTGGTGGACAACTCGAAGCCGGCCGTGAGCTGCCCGGCCTCGCAGGTCTTCGAGACGTGCTCGCCGTCCGGTGCCACGGCCACCTTCGAGGCCACGGCCACCGACAACTGCGGCCCGGCGGCCGTCACCTGCTCGCGTGCCTCCGGCTCCACCTTCCCGGTGGGCGAGACGCCGGTTGCCTGTGCCGCCACGGATGGTTCTGGCAACACGGCCTCGTGCGGCTTCACCGTCACGGTGCGCGGCGACACCACGCCGCCCGTGCTCAGCTGCCCGACTGCCCCGGTGGTGGTCAACTCGTGCACCACGGGGAACTCCACGGCCACCTTCTCGGCCACGGCCACGGATAACTGCGGCCCGGTGCCCGTCACCTGCTCGCATGCCTCCGGCTCGTCCTTCCCGGCGGGTGACACGACCGTCACCTGCTCGGCGGCGGACGCCTTTGGCAATAAGGCCTCGTGCAGCTTCACCGTGCAGGTGAGCGGCGGCAATCCCTCCGCGCCCCCCACGCCCGGTGCGGACAAGGGGATGGAGCTGTGGCCGCCCAACCACAAGTACGTCACCATCTCGCTGGCCGACTGCGCCGAGCCCGCGAAGGACTCGTGCGGCAACCCGCTGCCCCTGGAGACCTACGGCCACGTGCTGCGCGTCACCTCGGACGAGGTGGAGGACGACAACGGCAACGGTGACGGCCGCACCTGCGATGACATGGTCGTCTCCGTGGGCAGCTCGTCCGTGGACGTCCGCGCCGAGCGCGAGGGCGGTGGCGACGGCCGCCTCTACACCATCTACTACGCCGTCACGAACGCCGCCGGGGTCTCCACCGAGAGCAGCTGCCGCGTCCACGTGCCCCACGACCAGTCCGGTCGTGTCGCGGTGGACAGTGGTGTGAAGTACTGCGTCGGCCAGGGGTGCCCCCCGGGCACCACCGAGGGCAGCCCGCTGTGCCAGTGAGCCCGCGCTAGGCTGAATCCGAAGAAGGCAGGGGCCCGGAACCGATGGACGGTTCCGGGCCCTTCGCTTTTTTACGCCCGGCTTGGATTTCGAAAGGCATTGCTCCCAGGCCAGACATTCGCTCCGGATACGTCGTCCTTTCTGGGATTCCCTCTCACATACGGAGACAGGACAGCTCAATCGCTACACCCGGGATGCATAAATCCTCAATCACTAGCATCGAGTGTCAGCAATCAGATTGCACACATCTGCCTTCACTGCACATTTGGGATATCCGGGATCCAACGCAACCGGTACATTGCAAAGTGCTGTTTGAGTAGCAGTGAACCGGGGTCATGACCGAAAGCGGAAGGAGAGGGGTAATGAAGGTCAAACGCAGCACGCAGGGGCTCATGCAGTCGCGGGGCCAGGGGCGTGGGCGACTCTTCGTTGCGCTGGTGGTGCTGGCTACGGGGGGAGCTTGCAGCACTGGGGAGTCGAAGGCGCCATCCAATAGCACTCGCGGCACGGCCAATCTGTCCGAGCGTTGCGAGGTGAAGCCGCCCTTCAAGGGCAATTTCGAGCCAGAACTGCAGTGGGAGTGGACGGGCAGTGAGATTCTTCCCGCGCACAAGCAGGTGATGATGCAGCCGGTGGTGGTGGACGTGAACCGGGACGGCATCCCGGACATCGTGTTCAGCACCTTCGACGGCGACTACTACAACTCGACCTACCAGAACGGTGGTGACGGCAACAGCAACGGCGTGCTGCGAGCCATCAGCGGCAATGACGGGCACGAGTTGTGGACGGTGGAAGACGAGGCCTACCGGGTGAAGCCCGCCGCGAGCATCGCCGCCGGTGACATCGACGGAGATGGCGCGGTGGAGATCTGTGCCATCCCCGAGAACGGGCGCGGAATCATCTGTTTCGAGAACGATGGCGCCTTCAAGTTCCGCTCGGCTCCGGACGCGTATGACTACAACGAGTGGGGTGGCCCCACGATCGCGGACCTGGATGGCGACGGAGCCGTGGAGATCCTCGACGGCAACCGCGTCTACAGCAACACGGGCGCGCTGAAGTGGGTGGGCTCGGATGGAATGGGCGGAGCGCTGTTCACCGGCCCTGTGTCATTCGCGGCGGACATCGATCAGGACGGCAGGCTGGAGGTCATCAACGGCCGCTCGGTGTACAAGGCCGATGGCACGCTCAAGTGTGCCAACACGGAGATTCCCCACGGCTTCGCGGCGGTGGGCAACTTCGACGGTGACGCGGCGGGCGAGATCGTGGTGGTGGGGCAGGGGCTCAATGACAACGCCGGCAAGGTGAGCCTGCTCGACGACAACTGCCAGCTGCTGTGGACCCGGGACGTGAACTACACCGACCCCGGGAAGCCCTTCCCCACGAAGCCCGGTCACGGCGGCGCGCCCAACATCGCGGACTTCGATGGTGATGGGCAGCTGGAGATCGGCCTGGCGGGTGATTGGAACTACACCGTCTACAGGGCCGACGGCTCGGTGAAGTGGAGCTTCCCCATCCAGGAGTACAGCTCCGGCAAGACGACCTCCACCACCTTCGACTTCGAGGACGATGGCAGGCCCGAGGTCATCTACACCGATGAGCTCAAGCTGCGCATCTTCGACGGCGTCACCGGCGCGCTGCGCTGGGAGACGGCGCACAGCTCGGGCACCGCGCACGAGTTCCCCATCGTCGCGGACGTGGA
This sequence comes from Vitiosangium sp. GDMCC 1.1324, assembly GCF_003044305.1. Taxonomy (GTDB): domain Bacteria; phylum Myxococcota; class Myxococcia; order Myxococcales; family Myxococcaceae; genus Archangium. The sequence continues at coordinate 262,778 of NZ_PZOX01000018.1, forward strand.
TGGTGACGGTGCCGCGGAGATCGTGACCGTGGAGAACAATCACTCGGCTCCGGGCTTCAACGGAGTGAGGGTGTGGCACGACAAGAAAGAGGGCTGGGCTGGGACGCGGAAGATCTGGAACCAGCACGCGTATGCCATCACGAACGTGAACAACGACGGCACCATCCCGGCGCACCCTGCGACCAACTGGCTCAACCCGAAGCTCAACAACTTCCGCTCCAACGTGGCCAACTACTTTGGAGAGGGCCCCAGCCCCTATGCGGCGGCGGACCTGGTGGCCTCGGACGTGACGGTGTCGTGCGACGGTTACGGTTCGCTGGTGCTCGGTGCGCGCGTGCGCAACCAGGGTGAGGCCGCGGTGGCCGCTGGAGTGAAGGTGGCCTTCTACAAGGGCAATCCGGCCTCGGGCGGCACGCTGCTCGGCGTGGCGACGGTCACCGACGCGCTGCCCGCGGGGGGCACGGCCATCGCCACCCTCGTGACCACGTCCTCGGCCACTGGTACCGCCGAGGTGTTCGCCATGGTGGACGATGACGGTACGGGCTCGGGCTCCATCACCGAGTGCCGCGAGGACAACAACGGCGCGTCTACGACGGCCAACCTGTCGTGCTCGGTGACGCCGACGAACAAGCCGCCGGTGGCCCTGTGCCGCGACGTCACGGTGAACGCCGATGCTGCCTGCCAGGGCAGTGCCGACGTGAACAACGGCAGCTACGACCCGGACAACGGGCCGTCTCCGCTGTCCATCTCCCAGGTGCCCAACACGCCGTTCGGTCTGGGTACCCACCCTGTCACGCTGACGGCCGCGGATGGTGCCGCGAGCGATTCGTGCGTGGGCAATGTCACCGTGGTGGATACGACGAAGCCGGCCGTGAACTGCCCGGCCTCGCGGGTGGTCGAGACGTGCTCGCCGTCCGGTGCTCCCTCGACCTTCGAGGCCACAGCCACCGATTACTGCGGCCCGGCGCCCCTCACCTGCACGTACGCCTCCGGTTCCACCTTCCCGGTGGGCGATACCTCCGTCTCCTGCCGTGCCACGGATGGTTCTGGCAACACGGCCTCGTGCGGCTTCACCGTCACGGTGCGTGGCGACACGACGCCGCCGGTGCTCAACTGCCCGACCTCGCCGGTCGTGGTGAATGTGTGCACCTCGGGGAGCTACAAGGCCACGTTCGAGACCTCGGCCACCGACAACTGCGGCCCGGTGCCTGTCACGTGCTCGCACGCTTCCGGCTCCGAGTTCCCGCAGGGTGACACGGTCGTCACCTGCTCGGCATCGGACGCCTTTGGCAACACGACCCTGTGCGAGTTCCTCGTCACCGTGAAGGGCCGTCGCGGCGACGGTGGCGGCGGCGGTGGTGGTGGTGACAACGACGACGACGATGACCACCACGGTGGCGGTGGCGGCGGTGACAACGACGACGACGATGATCACCACGGCGGTGGTGGCAGCGGCGGTGGGTGCGGTCACGACCACAACCACAGCGGTAGCTGCAACCACGACCACAGCCATGGTGGCGGTAGCGGCGGCGGCAGCAGCGGTGGGTGCGGTCACAACCACAACCACACCGGTAGCTGCAACCACGACCACAGCCATGGTGGCGGCAACGGCTTCACCAGTGGCAGTGGCTGCGGTCACGACCACAACCACACCGGTAGCTGCAACCATGATCACAGCCATGGTGGCGGTAGCGGTGGCGGCAACGGCCATGACGATGACGATGATCACGGCCATGGTGGTGGCAGCGGTGGCGGCCACGACGACGACGACGATGGTCACGGCCATGGCGGCGGTGGCTGCGGTGGCGGCCATGACGACGACGACGATGGCCACGGCCATGGCGGCGGTGGTGGCGGCGGCGGTTACTGCGACGACGAAGACGATGACGGCGGTGACGGTCAGTGCCAGGCAGCCGCGCCCATTCCTGGTGCGGACAAGGGCATGGTGCTGTGGCCGCCCAATCACAAGTACGCCACCATCTCGCTGTCCGAGTGCGCCGCTCCCGCGAAGGACGCATGCGGCAATCCGCTTCCGTTGGATGTCTATGGTCACGTCCTGCGTGTCACCTCGGACGAGGTGGAGGACGACAACGGCAACGGTGACGGCCGCACCTGCGAGGACATGTCCGTCATCGTGGGCAAGTCGTTCGTACAGGTCCGCGCCGAGCGCGAGGGCAACGGGAACGGCCGCGTCTACACGGTCTACTATGCCGTCAAGAACGACGCGGGCGTCTCCACGGAGAGCAGCTGCCGTATCCACGTGCCCCATGATCAGTCCGGCCGCAACGCGGTGGACAGCGGTGTGAAGTACTGCGTCGGTCAGGGGTGCCCCGCCGGCACCACCGCGGGGAGCCAGAGCTGCAAGTGACCCCACGGTTGGGTTGGGAGTGAAGAGGGGCTCGGAGCCGCCAGGCGGTTCCGGGCCCCTCGCTTTGGTGCGTTCCTCAGGGCGGTGGCACGCGGGCGCCGAGCTTCTCCCGGCGGACGAGCAGCACTTCGCGCAGGATGATCTGCCCGGTCGCCATCAACGGTACCGCCAGCACCGCACCGATGATCCCGGCCAGCTCCGCGAAGAAGACCACCGCGAACAGGGTGAGCAGCGGGTTGACGTGCACCGTGCGCCGGAAGACCAGGGGTGCCAGCACGTTGCCCTCGAGCTGTCCGTACAAGATGAAGTAGATGACCGCCGCCAGTGCCTTCCATGGCCCGGCCGTGGCGAGCGTCAGCAGGCTGATGGTGGATCCGGCCACGATGGGCCCCGCGTACGGCACCATGCTGGAGAATCCGCTCGCGATGCCCAGGGGCAGGAAGAAGGGCATCCCGATGATGGCCAGGAAGGTGGTGGTGAGGGTGGCGTTGATCGAGCAGATGAGGGTGAGCCCGGCCAGGTAGCCCCCGGTCGCGGTGTACACCTTGCTCAGCACGCGCTCGTAGCGTGTGCGGTGCTCGGGGAGGGACTGGGAGAGCAGCCGCTCCACCAGCCCCGGGCCGAAGGCCAGCATGAACACCACCAGGAATGCGACCGTGACCCCCGCTCCGAGCAGGCTGAACACCCCGGTGACGGCTCGCAACAGCGGAGGCAGTGCGCCCGAGGCCAGGCTGGTCGTGTCCTGGGCCTGCTGCTCCAACTGCTCGATGATGTGGAAGTGCACCTCGAGTCGCTGGAAGAACCTCGAGGCGCGAAACTCCTCGATGAGGCTGGGAATCTGGGCGATCAGCTCCTGCGCCTGGGCGACGGCGGCGGGAATCACCAGGCTGCCCACGATCGTCAGGGCGAGCACGACCATGCTGAGCACCAGCGCGATGGCCACGCCTCGCTTGAGCCCGGCCTCGACCAGCAGGGCCACCAGGTGATTCAGGGCGACCGCGAGGAGCGCGGCGATGCCCGTGAGGATGAGTGCTACCTCGGCCTTCACGAGCAGCACCGCCAGGGTCGCCACGGCGAGCACGGCGAAGCACACGGTGAAGGCCGTCTTGAGTGTCACCTGGGAGGGGTGACCCATGGACGAGTTGATGCCCGCCAACGTGACCCCCTCTGGCACGAGCCGTTGTCTCCTCCCACGGTGCTTCGTGTCGGGCGCCGCGACAACTGTGCGTCGCTTGCCTGCCCGCTGAGTCTCCTGCTGTCAGGACGGGTACTGGCATGGTTTGCTCTGCACCCATGCGCTCGCTGCGAGACCGGCTGCTTGCCCCTACCGATGCCGCGCCACTGGCCTGGTTCCGACTCGTCTTCGGCGTGACGATGATGGTCGAGGTCTACCGTTATTTCTCCCGCGGATGGATCGAGGGCTACTACATCGAGCCGACCTTCTTCTTCAGCTACTACGGCTTCGATTGGATCAATCCCTGGCCTGGCCATGGGATGTACGTCCACTTCGCGGCGCTCGGCGTGCTGGGCGCGATGATCGCGGTGGGCTTCTGCTACCGGGCCGCCGCGCCGCTGTTCTGGCTCGGGGTGACGTACGTCTTCCTGCTGGACCAGACGCATTACCTCAACCACATGTATCTGGTCTGCCTCCTGGCCTTCCTGCTCATCTGGCTCCCCGGGGGCGAGGCGTTCGCGCTCGATACGCGGCTGGGGTGGGCTCGCCCGCGTGGCACCGTGCCGGCCTGGATGCTCTGGCTCGTCCGCGGGCAGATTGGGCTCGTCTATTTCTTCGGCGGCATCGCCAAGCTCGAATCGGACTGGCTCAGCGGTGTGCCGGGCGCCATGTTCCTGAGTCAGCGGGAATTCACCGCGCCGCTCGCGCAGCTCGAGTGGGCGTCCCGGATGTTCGCGCTCAGTGGTGCCGCCTTCGATCTGCTCGTGGTGCCCGGGCTGCTCTGGCGGCGTTCACGCCCCTGGGCGATCGCCGCCGCGGTGTGCTTCCACCTCACCAACGCACGGCTCTTCCAGATCGGCATCTTCCCGTGGCTGATGCTCGCCGTCACGCCGGTGTTCTTCGAGCCCCGGACGGTGCGGCGGTGGCTCGAGTGGTTGTGGCCCTGGCGCGAGCCCGTGGCCAAGGCCAAGGCCTCCAAGGCGTCCCCCAAGGCCAAGGCGTCCCCCAAGGCCAAGGCGTCCCCCAAGGTCAACGAGCCCCCCAAGGCCAAGGAGCTCCCCGTGAACCCGGCCTGGGCTCGGGCCGGGCTCGTGTTCTTCGGGCTCTGGCTCGCGTTCCAGGTCCTCGTGCCCCTGCGCCACTGGCTCTACCCGGGCGAGGTGAATTGGACCGAGGAGGGCCACAACTTCTCCTGGCACATGAAGCTGCGCAACAAGTCCGGGATGGTGCGCTTCTACGGGCGGGATCCGCGCACGGGCGAGCGCTGGAAGATCGACCCCCGGCCGCTGCTCACCGAACGGCAGTACCAGAAGATGACGACCCGGCCGGACCTGGTCCTCCAGTTCGCCCACGAGCTCGCGCGCCGGTACGAGCAGGAGGGACGCCCCGGAGTCGAGATCTACGCCGATGCGCGGGCGTCGTTGAACGGCCGCCCGCGTCAGCCCATGGTGGACCCGGAGGTCGATCTCGCCTCCCAGGCCTGGACCTGGCGGCACTCCCCGTGGATTACCTCGCTCAGCAGCGAGCCGCTCGCCTTCTCCCCGCCCGACTCCACCTGATGCCCGCGGCCGCTCCCTCCTTCGAGGGCGCTCGTCTCAGTCCTCGCCGAACATCAGCCGGCGCACCACGGGCACGGGCGGGTAGCCGTAGGACACGACGGCGTCGTGGAAGCGCTGCAGGGTGAAGTCCTTGCCCCAGCGCGCCTTCGCCTCCTCGCGCAGCTCCAGGAGCATCTTCTTGCCCAGCGCGTACACCAGGTAGGTGGGATCGCTCGTGCCGCGGCGCGCCTCGCGCTCGGCGTTGGTGTGCGTCATGTACGCTTCCTCCTCGAAGAAGCGCACCGCCTGCTCGTACGTCATGCCCCGCGTGTGCAGCGACAGACCCACCTGGTAGCGCGCCAGCCGCTGCAGGTAGAGCGCCAGCTGGTTCAGCTTCAGCTTGTCCGCCTTCGGCCCCGTGCCGCCGTAGCCGGCCTCCAGCATCATCTGCTCGGTGTACAGGCCCCAGCCCTCGCTGAACGAGCCACTGCCCATCAGCTTGCGCACCTTCGAGTCCACCCGGTTCGTCCACAGGAACTGCACGTAGTGGCCCGGGTAGGCCTCGTGGATGGAGACGAGCTCCAGCGCGTGGCGGTTGTAGAAGCTCATGTGCTGCTCGGTCTGCTCGGCGTTCCACGCCGGGTCCGGCGGCGTCACGTAGTAGTAGGCCTCCGTGGCGCTCGTCTCGTAGGGGCCCGGCGTGCTCATGCTCGCGAAGGAAAGTGCCCGGTTGAAGCTCGGCGTCTCCGCCACCTGGGCCCGCACCTCGCTCGGGAGGGTGATGATGTGCTCGTCCACCAGGTACTGGCGAATGGTCTCCAGCGTCGCCCTCGCGGTGGGGACCAGCTCCGCCGGCGTGGGGTGCTCCTTCCCGAGCTCTCTGTACACGTCCATGGGCGCCTTCGTGGCGTCGAGCCGCCGCGCCACCGCGCGGAACTCGTCCTGCGTGCGCTTCAGCTCCGTGCGTCCCCAGGCCAGCAGGCTGTCGATGTCCTCGGTGACTCCCTCCTCGTACTGGAGCTTCCGGCGGTAGATGGACTCGCCAATGGCGAAGTCCCCGTTGGAGCGCGGCAGCAGGTCCTCGCGCAGGAAGCGCACGTAGTCCTCCAGGGCCGCGAGCACCCGGGCCTGCTCCTTCTGGAAGGACTCGCGCAGGGCCGCGTCCTTCACCGGCGCGAAGGCCTGGGGCAGGGTGTCCGCGAAGAGCGAGCGCGTGCCGGCCGCCTGCTGCAGGGCGATCTCCGTCCACAGCCGAGGCGTGTTCTTCAGTGTGGCCTTGCCCGTGGCGAACACCTCGGGCAGCCGGGCCATGCGCGCCACCGCCGAGCGCATCCGCTGCTCGAGCGGCGCGAAGTCGCGGTTGATGAGCAGGTAGACGGAGCTGGAGGCGAGGTTCAGGTACGTGTTGGGGTTGCGCTCCCAGCCGCGCACCTCCTCGATGTCCAGGATGCGGGCCTTCAGGTTGGACTCGAGGATGTCGTAGTCGGCCCGGTCGAGCGGAGGCAGCGCCGAGCGGTCCACCTGTTGGGGCAGGGTGGTGAGCTCCTGCTTCAGGAAGGCGGCCCAGGCCAGCTGCTCCTCGGCGGTGAAGCCAGCCATCTGGTCATCGTAGGTGTGCAACCCCCGGGACGTGGCGGCCAGGGGGAAGCGGCGGAACTGCTCCTCGAAGTGCGCATCGACGAAGCGGCGCAGGGAGCGCTGCGCGGGAGACAGCGTGGCGACGTCCGCCTGCGCGGCGGGGCGAGAGGTGGCACAAGCGGACAGCAGGACGAGCAACGCGGCGACGGGCGCGCGGGTGGATGACGCGGGCAATCAGCACCTCCGGGAGGGGCAGGAGACTGGCCCACCCGTGCCCCCGCCACAACCCGGGATTCCGTGGGCGGGGCAGAGCGTCACTGGGAGGCCCGACATTCGGGCCTCGCCTCGCCCCGGAGTTCCGGACATGGTTGTCATCGCTCTCCTGCCTGGAGGGCCAGCGGGGTCGACAGGCGCTGACAATCCGACTGTGATGTCCTGTATGGAGGACGGCATGGGGCCTGGCGTGGTCTTCACCCCCGATGACACGGACTGGCGTCTGCCTTCGGCGGGCCCGGGCCTGCTGCTCGACGTGCCGAGCGCGGGCCCGTGGCTCCAGCGGCCCTCCCTGCACGTGGAGGTCGCGCCGCGCTACCGGCTGCGCGTGAACAGTGGAGGACAGCCGCTGCTCTGGGCGCGCATCGATGACTGGTGGGATGGGTGCGGCATGCTCTGGGGCACCGTCAGTGCTCCCTGGGGCCTCCCGCCGCTCTCGGCGGCCGAGGTTCGCGGCGTTCCGCACGACCCCGGCTCTCCCCGCTGGTGGGAGACCTGGACACGGCATGTGGCGGGAGTGCTCGTGGACTCCCCGCATCCGGTGCTCCACTCGGGACGCTGGTGCCTGCGGCCCCTCCGGCGGGTGTCCCTGCGTGAGTCCGCCCCCTATCCCTGCATTCCGAGCACCCAGCTCGGCAGCCTTCCCGATCCTCCCCATTCGCTCGAGCGCATCCTGCGGATCGAGCGGTTCGGGACGGAGGACTGGGCCTCGGGCGGTGTCCCCGCGGGAGTGGAGGTGCACAGCGGGGCGGTGCTGCCGCTGCGTGCCCCCTCGCCCGAGGACGATGGCCGCGTGAAGCGCTGGCGCAAGCTGGCTCGCGAGGGGACGCTGCCTCCGGCGCTGCTGCTCTACGTGGAGCTCATCGGGAAGTGGTTGGTGCTGGACGGGCACGACCGTCTGCATGCGGCCCTGCTCGAGGGGCTCTCTCCGCCCTTGTTGGGACTCTGGCCCGTCGTCGAGACGCAGGTTCCGGTGGAGCCCTTCCGGCGCGAGGGCATGTGGCTCGCGGCGGAGGCGCAACTGGGCAACCGGAAGACGCCCGAGGGAATCGACGGCGCCAACCGGACGCTGCTGCGCGAGTTCGCGGGGTCCAGGCGTGCCGCCGTGACGCGTGCCTGGCCCGTGCGAGGGGGCGTCGAGTCCTGGCGCGCCGAGGTGCTCGCCTGGCGCAGGTGGAGCCCCTTCCCGGTGGACGAGGAGGCCTGGGAGTGGTTCGTATCCCCCGGGATGTGAGCGCGCGGGGGAGGGGATTCAGCAGTGCGCCACGGGCGTCGTGGTGGTGAAGAGCAACACGGGGCGGACGAGCGCGTCGATCTCGGCGGCGTTCTTGCGCTTTTGTGCCGCGGCGTTGCGCAGCTCCCTCTTGCCCGAGAGCAGCAGGCCCGCGGTGATGATCGCGAAGGCCGTGACGTAGATGGCGAGTTCGGTGGTCATGTCCCCTTCCATTCCTGGCATTCATCTGGACAGGGTCCGGAGCGGCGCTTTGTGACCGGCTGGATGCGGATGCCCGCGAAGCGAGCGGGCGGGCGGGGCCGTGGCCGTCCGGGGCTCACCGGGTGGATATGCCGGGCAGGGAGGAGGGGCTCCGCGCCGGCTCGACGTGCACCACCACGTCCACCACCTCGGGGAACTCCTTCTGCAGCTGGGTCTCCACGGCATCGGCCAGCTCGTGGGCCCGTGCCGTGGTGAGCTGCGGATCCACCTCGATCTTCAGGTCCACGTACACCGTGCCCTCCATGCCCCGGCTGCGCACGTCCCGGCACGAGAGCACGCCCGGCACCTGGAGGGTGTGGTGCGCCACCCTCTGCGGATCCAACCGCGCCGTGTCCGAGAGGATGCCCACCGCCTGCTTGACGATGCCCCATGCCACCCGGGCCACCACTCCCATCACCGCCAGCGTGACGATGCCGTCCGCCTTCGGGTAGCCCAGGTGCACCAGCCCGATCGACACCAGCACCGCCAGCGTGACGCCCACGTCCGACAGCGTGTGCCGCGCGTCCGCCAGGAGCAGCGGGCTCTTGAGCTTCTCTCCCTGCAGGCGCTCGAAGCGAGTGACGGCCAGGTTGACGAGCAGCGTGCCCACCATCACTCCGAACATGAGCGGAGTCACGTCGGGGTGGCGGTCGTGCAGCAGCGAGTCGAACGCCATGCGCCCCAGCTCCAGCATGGCGATGCCGATCATCGCCCCGATGCCCAGCGAGGCCAGCGCCTCGAACTTGCCGTGGCCGTAGGGGTGGTCCTCGTCCGCGGGCCGGGAGGCCACCGACATGGCCACCAGCCCGAGCACGTTGGAGCCCCCGTCGATGAAGGAGTGCGCGCCATCCGCCGTCACCGCGGCTGAGTTGCTCATCCACCCGAAGGCGAGCTTGGCCAGGGCCACGGCCCAGTTGGCCACGAGGATGGCGGCGAGAACGGTGCGTACCTTCCGGTTGCGCTCGAGCGGGGAGGCGTCCACGCGGCGCACCCTAATGCCTGCGCGGCCGGTTCGCGAGCACCCCGCGCGTAGGGCCTCAGTTGGGCTGACGGAAGAGGTGCATCCGGGGGCCGCCGCCCATGTCCATGAAGAAGCCGAAGCTGAAGTGCACCTTGGAGTCGTCCTCCAGCAGGCCCGCCGGCGGGTTGGGGAAGGGCTGGGCCCGCTTGAAGGACTCGACGGCTTCCATGTCCAGGAAGTCCAGCCCGGAGCTCTTCTCGATGGCGATGTCCGCCACCTTCCCCTGTTCATCCAGGGTGACCTTGAGCAGGGTGTAGCGGTCCCTCCCCGAGTAGATGTTGCCCGTGGGATCCCTGCGCATCAGCGCCGAGTTCGGATTCCACTGCGTCCCCACGCTCTGCTTCACCCGGTTGAAGAAGCTGGCGTACTTCCACTCGCGGGTGTTGAGGTAGGTGCCCTCGCCCTCCTCCACGTCCTTGAGGTGATCATTGGGCGCCGCGCCGATGATCTGATTCATCACCGACTGCGAGGGCATCAGCTTCGCCATGCCCGGCGAGCCCAGGCGGCCCTCGGAGCCCTCCTCGCCCGAGCCAGAGCCCGACTGGATGCGCAGCCGCTTCGCGTTGCCGATGACCTCGTCGCTCTCGTTGCGGTTGGCCACTTCCATGCCAGGGCCCGACGCGTTGGGGTCCTGCTTCAGGGCGATCTCCTGCTTGTGCCGGGCGTCGGGCAGCTCGAAGGCGGGCTTCTTGCCGCCCTCCTGCAGGGGCCGGTCATCCGCGCCCCGGCCGTTGTTGCCCGCGATGTGCCCGGCCTCTTCCTCGCTCGACCCCGAGCCGTCGCGCGACTTGCGTCCCGTCGTCTGGGGCATGGCTTTGCGGTAGAAGGGCGTCGTCTCCTTCGCACGCGTCTCCTTGTCGACCTTGTTGTCGTGCTCGGCGAGGTACTTCGCGTCCGGGGCCTCCTTCTGGTTGCCCGGGGCCACGTCCACCACCTGCCCGTCCGGGTGCTTCTCCGGCTTCTTCTCCTCCTTCTTCTTCAGCGGCTGGCTGAGCGGAGGGGCGTTGGGGTTGGGCGGCACCTGCCCGCGGTTCTTCGCCCAGTCCTGGGCACTCAGGGGCCGGAGGGCCACGGCACTCGCCGGCTTGGGAGGCTTGGGCTCGGGCGGCAGGTTGAGCTGGATGAAGGCCATCAAGGCCAGTACGCCGACGAAGACTCCGTGCGCCACGAGGGCCAGCACGAGGGCAAGGAGATAGCGTGCGGGGTGATCCCGCCTGCGTCGGCGCTTGTGTGCCTGCTCTGGAACCGAAGGACCCGTCGACACGCGTGCTGATGATAACCCCGGAGCCCGCCCCGTACTCCCGAGACGTTTCCTGGGCGACAACGCGGAGGTTGGATACCCGCCCTCCGGCCCTCTCCAGAGGGAGAGGAAAGTGTACTCCCCTCCGGAGTCTAGTCACTCAATAGATGGGAGCGACCTCGGCACCGTTGAAGTAGAAACGAAGGATGTCCTGGTAGCGCTGGCCGGCCTCGGCCCGGCCGATGGCGCCCGTCTGGCACATGCCCACCCCGTGCCCCCAGCCGCCGCCGCGGAAGCGCCAGCCGGTGAGGCGGCCCTCGGCATCCCGCTCCTCCTCCACCAGGGCCATGGCGCTGTTGAGCATCCCGAAGAGGCGGCGGATGTTCAGCTCGCCCCGCACCTGGGTGACTCCCCGCTCGCCCGCCACGGTGAGGGTGCGCGCCCGGCCGGACACGCCCCGCTCCCCGAGGCTCAGCGCGTGCACCGGGCCCACCCCCAGGTGCGCGGTGAGCGCGTTCACCTGCTCCACGCTGAAGCGCTTCTCCCAGCGGTACTTGCTCGGCTGAGCGAAGCTGGAGAGCCGGCAGGCGGTGGGCAGCTCCGCGCGCAGGTACTCGGCCAGCGACTCGGGGCCGGGCAGCCCTTCCGTGGGGCCGAGCACGTCCGGTTTGCCGCGCAGGCTCGGGTTGGGCGGGCCTCCCCAGACGACGTCGTTGTCCTCCGTGTGGCCTCCGCACACCGCGCTGTACACCGAGTCCACCAGCCGCCCGTCCGGAGCGAAGAGCGCCTCGCCGCGCGTGGCCTCCACCGCCGCGGTGGTGCTGGCCGCCTCGCCCGAGCGCCCCTTGTACACCGCGCAGTGCTGCTCCGAGCACAGCAGGAAGGGATCCGCCAGGTGCTTGATGCCCACCTTCGCGAGCACCTCGCCGCGCGCCGTCACCGCCTGGGCCTTCAGCGCCTCCGGGTGGGCCCGGGCGTAGATCTCCGAGGGCACCAGCCCCTTGAGGAGATCCTCCAGCTTCACCACGTTCACCACCGCCAGCGTGCCGAAGCGGTCCACCGCGAGCTGGAGCGTGCCCCGGATGCTCCGGTCCTCGAAGCCGTGGTTGTCGTAGCCGACGTCGTGCTCCACCTGCTTCACGTCGAAGCCGACGCCCTCCAGCGTCTCGGCGTAAACGGCGTCCTGGGCGAGCCCCACCACGGCGCCCGCCTCGTCGCGCACCTCGAGGATGGCGCGGGAGGGAGTGCGGACCTCCTCGAAGAGGGTGGTGCGGACGCCGAACTGGCGCAGCAGGTCCGCCTGGCGCTCGGGGACCTGTTTCGGGGAGAGGGACTCGTCCAACAGCAGCAGGTAGCGCCGGTTGTCGATGACCTTCCCGGCGATGCCGTAGAGGACTCCCAGTACGTGCACACGCACCGCCACGCCCCGGGCCTGCCATTGCGCCTGGGCCTCGGCCAGTCCCGCCTTGTCCGCGAAGGGGAGCTCCGCGAGCTGGAGATTCACGGACAGCTCCGCGGGCGTGCCGTCCGTCACCCGCACCGTCCACATGGAGCCCGCGGGAGCCTCCAGCATCTTCTCGGCGTTCCCGCCGAAGCGCAGCCGCATCCGCCCCTTCGGAGAGAATCGCACCTCGCGCCGGCCCTGCATCAGGCCGATGGGCACCTGGGGCTCACCACCCCGGAAGTCCAGGCGCTTGAGGTTGCCCGGCGCGGGCAGGTCCTCGGGGCGCAGGTCCAGATCGGGGGGCGGAGCAGGGCGGACCTCGGCGGGAGGTGGGCTCCTGGGCGCGGCGCTCGCGGTGGACTCAGAGCGGAGGGGCTCCGGGGACGTGGCGGGCACGGGCCGGCGCGGAGCGGCGCAGGTGACGAGGAGGAGCGCGAAGAGTGGTGGAACGGCCTTGTGCAAAGCCCCCCGAAGCTACCCGTGGACGGTGCCGCTCGCCACCTCCTGGTGGGCTTGGTGCCCAGGTGGGCAGGGAGCCCGCCACCGTTTTCCGCTTGTTGAGCACTGAGCAACGTGGTGGGCGCCACGCCGTGGAACCGATGTCGTTCTGCCTACCCTGAGTGTCCTGAGGTTCCCCGGTTCAGGGAGGGCCCCGATGCGGTGCATGGGACTGATGCTGTGCGGCCTGATGGTGGCCTGCGCGTCGGCGAATCCTCTGCGAACCTTGTATGAGCGAGAAGCCCGAATTGCGATGCGATTCTTCCCCCGGGAATCAAGATCCTGCCATGACAGACCTGCCCCGCGTTGACTTCGAGGAGCTCGACATAGGTCATGAGCAATTGATCGTTTGGAGGGGCCAGCCTTTCACGGGGGTGGCAGTCGAATTCTTCCCGGACGGCACACTGTGCAGCGAGGTGCCTCATCTCAACGGGGTCAGGCACGGATTGGTGCGCGCGTGGCATCCCTCAGGTCAGCTCAGGAAGGAAGCGAACCTCTGGCAAGGTGGTCTCCACGGGTATCTGCACGAGTGGGACGAACAGGGTCGTCTCATCTCAGAGGAGCGCGGTGAGCTCGGGATTGGGGTCGCGGAGAAGAGGTGGGATGAGCAAGGCAGGCTGATAAAGGATTGGCATATCAGTCCTGAAGACAACCTGTATGGCATTCTGCAAATCAAGCGGAAGAAGTACGGACAATCAGCACCACCGGGCTGATTCAGCATCCCAGTGCTTGCGCGCTCTGGATGCGGGGCTATGGCTTCGCGTACCGGGAGACCCCGATGCGGTCCGGGGCGGTGTCTCCAGAGCGGTGCAGCCATGTCGTCACCTGACGTGAGTCCGCTTCCTCTTCGATGGCGAACTCGACGGTGCAGGGCTCCATCGGCACGGGAGCGCACACCGAGCCGGTGAGTCTGTCCTCTCCCAGTTCGAACCGCAGGACGATGGGGTGGGGGAGGCTGTTGCGGAAGCGCAGGTCCTTGTAGCCGTAGGCCACCGTGGCATCCGAGCCCAGCGGTGCGAAGCGCGTCTGCTCCGTGTAGAGGTCCACCGAGTGCGCATGTCGCTCCAGCACTCGCAGCCCGCTGCGCAGGGCCAGCAGGTACAGCAGTCCCGAGAGCTGGCACAGCCCGCCCCCGATGCTCACCTCGAGCTGGCCGCCCACGAGGTTCCTTCCGTACACGAAGCCCCGACGCTTCGAGGGCTGACCCACCAGGTGCCAGAACGAGAAGATCTCCTCCGGTCCCACGTGGACGTCCCGCAGCTCGCGGAGGGCCAGGGCGAGATTGTGTTTCTTGCCCTTCAGATGCGCCGAATGGCCGAGCGGCTGTGAGACGGTCACATACGCTGGCCACGCTTGCGTCTCGGGCCGGTCCTGCTCCGAGCGGGTGACGAGCCTCCACCGCACTCCCGTACGCAGATCCCTCAGCGTGCTCCGGGTGCTGGCCACCCAGACGCGGGCGGGCACCGGGACGAGCGGGCGGATGGCGTCAATCCACCTTCTCAAGCTTCACCAGTTGGTACGAGGCGAGGTGCTTGAGCAGTGTCCGTCCGAGCAGCACCTCCGCGGCCATGAAGGCCGGGCGTGCCGCGTGAGGCAGGCGGTGGATGGGGGCCAGTGCGACGCCTCGCGACGCGACGAGGCGCCAGTGCCCCCCGCCCAGCATCCGGAGGTCGCTCGCCATCAGCTCGGTGCCCGCGTGCCAGCCGGAGGCCTTGTAACCCACGAGCCGGCGGCGCAGCGCGTTGGGGAAGTCGAACACCATCACCCCGCCGCGGCGCAGCACTCGCCGGCACTCGTCCAGCACCCGGCGGATGGCTCCCAGGTGCAGGTGCATGAAGAAGTGCAGGGCGAAGACGGTGTCATAGCTGCCGTCGTCGGCGGGGATGCTCCAGGCCGGAGCGTGGTGGATGCGCTTGTCCGGCCACTTCGTCCGGGCGCGCTCGACCATCTTCCCGCTGAGATCCAATCCCTCGCTCGCCAGGTCCAGGAAGCGGCCCGTTCCACAGGCGAGGTCGAGCACCCTCGGGCCCTGGAGCCACCGGCGCAATGCGCGGCGCTCCAGCCCGTCCAGATAGGCTCCGTACGAGCCGCTGAACCTGTCCGCGTCGTACGTCGGCGCGAGGGCGTCGTAGTAGGCGACGACCTCTCTCTCCTCCGCGGGCAGCTCCTCCGGGGCCACATCCGCCTGACCCGATCTACCGACAGAAGTCTCCGAGCTCATCGGGTCTGGCCTCATGGGAAGAGTGGTTCAGGCGGCCTTGAACTCGGGAGGCTTCCAGTTGGCGAAGAAGCGCGACTTGAACCGGGCGCAGTAGCGCACGAGGTTCTCCTGCGACAGCGTGTGCTGCTTGAGCTCCGTGTCCACCGGGTTGGCGATGATGCTCACCAGGAACGAGTACACCACCGCGTCGAACGAGGACGGCGAATCCGCGAGCAGGAATTGCTTGGTGCCCATCAGCGTCGCAATCGAGGAGATGTCCTCCTTGGCCAGCTTCTGGACCTCCTCCATGCTGTGGCGGCCCGTCCCCTGGTCGTGGAGGATCTGCAGCATCTTCTGGCGCAGCGCCGCCACCGGCACGGGTCCACCCACCACCTCCGGGACCATCGTCTCGGCGACAGGCAGGTAGGCCCGCCAACCCGCCTCGTCCACCCAGCGCATGTACACGATGTACCAGTAGGTGCACTCCTCCAGCATGCGCCGGATGGTGTGGCCGATCGCCATCTGCTCCGGCGTCAGCTTCGAGTCGAGCGTATCCCCATGCTTGTTCTTGAGGTACTCGATGATGAACTGGGAGTCGCCCATCACCTTCCCGTCGATCTCGACGTAGGGCACCTTGCCCTTGGGCGCCTTGGCCAGCGAGGCCAGCTTCACATCGTAGGACAGGCCGGCCATGCGCAGATACGACTCGAGCTTGAAGCAGAACGGGCTGAGGTTGGGCGTGCCCCAGGCCTGAGGGGTTTGATAGAGGGTGATCATGGGTGGTGTCTCATCCAGTCGCGGACTGCTCCAGTTGTTCTTCCGTACGAATCGATTCTACCGGTTTGATGCGTACCTGGACCCCGCTGAACGCGGCGTTGCCACTGATAGCATCCAGTGAACGATCATCGGTCAGGTCGTTGATGCTCACGCCTGCATGCTCCCCCGCCACGCGGAGCCGGACGCCTTCCCGCCCGTGGCCGTAGCCGTGAGGCAGGCTCACGACGCCCTGCATCACTTCATCCGTCACTGTCACGGGCGCTTTCACCTCGCCCACACGCGAAGTGATGAATGCTTCCCCTCCCTCCCGCAGACCGAGCCGGCGGGCGTCATCCGGGTGCACCATCAACGTGCACCGGGGTTTGCCGCTGACGAGCCGCGGCACGTTGTGGAGCCAGGAGTTGTTGTCGCGCAGGTGGCGCCGGCCAATGAGCAGCAGTGTCCCTTCCTCGGGGGCTGGCGCGTCCGCCGGGTAGGTCTGGCGCAGGCGCTGGACGTCGGCCACCAGCAACTCGGGAGCGAGCTGGATGCGGCGGTCTCGCGTGGCCAGCCGTCCGGGCAGGCTCGGCTGGAGCGGCCCCAGGTCCACGCCATGGGGTTGGGCCTCGAGGCTCGCCAGGCTCAGCCCCTTGCGGAACGGGCGGAGCTTCAGGCCATACGGGCCCGCGCGCAGCGCCACGTCCAGCAGGCGATCGGGACCGAGCGCCTTGAGCGTGCGGTACTCCAGCTCGCCCTGGACGCGCGGCGCTCCCCGCAGTTTCTCCAGGCGGTGCTTCAGCTCCAGGAAGATCTCCCAGTCGTGCTTCGAGTCCGGGCGCTTCGGGAAGAGCGGCGGCGAGTACTTCGCGGTGTTGCGCACCGCCAGCACGTGGAAGGCGAGGTCGTAATGGCTCCGCTCCAGGTGCGTGCTGGGCGGCAGGATGATGTGTGCGTGCCGGGTCGTCTCGTTGATGTACGGGTCGATCGACACCATGAAGTCGAGTGACTCGAGCGCCTTGTCGAGCTGCCGTCCGTTGGGCGTGGACACCACCGGGTTGCCCGCGGAGGTGAGCATCGCGCGGATACGGCCGGGGCCCTCGGTGAGGATCTCCTCGCCGAGCGCGGCCACTGGCAGATCTCCGGAAAACTCGGGCAGCCCGCGCACGCGGCTCCTCCAGCGCCCGAAGCTGCCGCGGCCCATGGCCAGTGCACGCGGCCCCTGCACGACGTCGAAGGCCGGCTTCGTGAAGAGGGCACCGCCCTCGCGGTCGAAGTTCCCCGTCACCAGGTTGATGAGGTTGATGAGCCACTGGCACATCGCACCGAAGGCCTGGGTGGAGACGCCCAGTCGGCCGTAGCAGACGGCGGATTCCGAGGCGGACAGCTCGCGGGCGATCCTCCGGGTGGTGTCCGCGGGAACGCCGGTGTGGAGCGCGGCGCGCTCGGGGGTGAAGTCGCGCGCCACCTCCCGGACGGTGGCCAGGCCGTCGGAGAACTCCGCGAGCCGCCCCAGCTTCGGGCCCGTCTCCTCGAGCAGGACGTGCAGGAGCGAGAACAGCCACAGCGCGTCGGTGCCGGGGCGGATGAAGACGTGCTCGTCCGCGGCGCGGGCGGTCTCCGTCTTCCGGGGGTCCACCACCACCACCCTGCCGCCGCGCTGCTGGATGGCCTTGAGCCGGCCCCGGACGCCCGGCGCGCTCATCAGGCTGCCGTTGGAGGCGAGCGGGTTGGCCCCGAGGATGAGCATGTAGCGCGTGTGGTCGATGTCCGGGATGGGGATGAGGAACTGGTGCCCGAACATCAGGTACGCGACGAGCTGGTGGGGGAGCTGATCCACCGACGACGCCGAGAACTTGTTCTTCGTGCGCAGGGCCCGCAGGAGCATGGGCAGGAAGATCAGCGCGCCGTGGTCGTGGACGGTGGGGTTGCCCACGTACGCGCCCACCGATTCCTTGCCGTGCTCCTTCTGGATGGCGTGCAGCCGCCGTGCGGTCTCGTCGAGTGCTTCCTCCCAGGAGATGGGCTGCCAGCCGTTGGCGGTGCGCCGGACGGGTTGGCGGAGCCGATCCGGATCCTCATGGAGATCTTGGAGCGCGACGGCCTTGGGGCAGATGTGGCCCTTGCTGAAGGGATCCTCCTCGTCGCCGCGGATGGAGGTGACGCGGCCACCGGAGGTCTCGATGCGCAGGCCGCACATGGCCTCGCAGAGATTGCAGGTTCGGAAGTGCAGCTCGGACGGCGACGAGGGCTTGGTCATCGAGATGCCTCTCAGGGACAGCGAGGGGAAGAACGGGGCCGGCGGCGGGTGGCGAGCGCCAGGAGCGACAGCAGGCCCATCCATGCGGCCGCACCAGCGCTCGCCGATTGGGCGGAGCAGCCGCAGCCACTGGCCTGCTTGGCGATGTGCACGTTGAAGTTGCACCGGGCCGTGTTGCCGGCGGCGTCCGTCGCCGTCACCTCCACGGAGGTGTCACCGACCTGGAAGATGCTGCCGCTCGCCGGGGACATGCTGATGCTCGGCGAGGTCGTCACCCGGTCCGTGACGGAGGCCTGGGGCAGCGTCACCGCCACGGGTCCCTCCGCGACGTTCACGTCGGGCGGGCACGTGAGCAGCGGCGGCAGGGTGTCGCGCACCGTGATGGGGAAGCTGCACTCGGCCTCGTTGCCCGAGGCATCCGCGGCCTTCACCTTCACGGACGTCTCTCCAACGGGGAAGGTGTCCCCGGAGGCGTGGCTGGTGCTCACGGTGACGGCGGAGACGGTGTCCACGTAGTTGATCACCTTGAACTCCGCCGGGGCGCCCGAGGGCCCCACGGCCTCGACCTGGATGGGGGCCGGGCACCTGAGCGTGGGAGCCTTCGTGTCACGGACGATGACGTGGAAGGTGCAGCTCGAGACGTTCCCGGCTGCATCCTTCGCCGTGGCCGTGACGGGGGTGCTCCCGAGCGGGAAGCGGCTCCCGCTCGTCTGATCGTAGGTGAGGGTCGGGTGGGCGGAGACCGCATCCGAGACCTCGGCGGGCGGCCACGTGGCGGTCGCGCCGCCAGCGTTCTCGGCCTCGACAATCGGGTCCGCGGGGCACGTCAGCACCGCGGCCGTCGTGTCCTGCACGCGCACGGTGAAGGTGCACTGGTTGCTGTTGCCCCGCTCGTCGGTGGCCGTCACCGTCACCTGGGTGTTGCCCTGGGGGAAGAGGCTGCCGGACTCGTGGCTCGCGGTGATCACGGGGGAGCGGGTGACCGCGTCGGTGGCCAGCGCAGAGTAGGTGACGATCGCGCCGCCCTCGCTGGTGGCCTCCACCGTGGCGCTCGCGGGGCAGACTGGCTCCGGAGGCGTGGTGTCCCGCACCGTCACGGTGAAGGTGCACGTGGCCACCAGGCCCGCCGCGTCGCGAGCGGTGGCGGTGACCTCGGTGGGCCCGAACGGGAAGAAGCTTCCCGGCACCCGGCTATAGGAGAGGGCGGGCGGGAGCGTGGTGTCATCGGTGGCCTCGGCCTCCGGGAAGTCGACATGGGCGCCCAGCGTCTGCTGGGCCTCGACGAGCTGGTTGGCCGGGCAGGTGATGCTCGGGGCCGTGCCATTGGTGAGCAGGGCTCGCGGCATCCACCACGGCTCGCGCCCGTGCCGCCCATCGCTCGCGCTGAAGGCGATGGAGTCCCCGGCGAGAGTGAAGCCCGCGGGGTCCGAGCCCTGCTGCCAGGGGGCGATGTCGTGCAGCACGAAGGTGCCCGCCTCGGTGCCGTCCGAGCGCCACAGCTCGGTGCCGCTCACGCCGTCATTGGCGGCGAAGAGGAGCAGGTTCTCGGGGGTGAGCACGAAGAGCGATTCGGCGAGGACTCCGCTTCCGTTGCCCGGGAGGAGGTCCTTGACGCGCACGGTGCCCGACTCGGTGCCATCGGACTTCCACAGCTCCCGGCCGGAGGTGCCATCATCGGCGGTGAAGTAGAGCGTGCCGCCGAGCGCCGTGAGGGCGAGGGGCCTGGAGCTTCCGTTGCCGGGGAGGAGGTCCTTGACGCGGACGGTGCCCGCGCCGGTGCCATCGGTCTTCCACAGCTCCCGGCCGGAGACGCCGTCATCGGCGCTGAAGTAGAGGGTACTGCCGAGCACCGCGAAGACGGAGGGCCCGGAGTCCAGGGCACCCGCGGTGATGTCCTTCACGAGGGTGGTGCTCGTGCCGTCTGTCTTCCACAGCTCGATGCCGGTGCTGGCCTCGTTGGCCACGAAGTAGAGGAACCCGTCCATGACGCCGGCGATGTTCAGGACAGCGCCCCTGTTCCCAGTGTCGCGGATGTCCGCGACGCGAACCGTGCCCGCGCCGGTGCCGTCGGTCTTCCACAGCTCGCGGCCGCCGGAGGCGTCCCGGGCCATGAAGTAGAGGGCGCCTCCCATGGGCGTGAATCGGGAGGGAGTCGAAGACGCTCCACTGCCCGCGACGATGTCCTTCACGAGGGTGGTGCCCGCGTCGGTGCCATCGGTCTTCCACAGCTCGGTGCCGTTGGCGGTGTCCTGGCCGGCGAAGTAGAGGAATCCTCCGTAGGCGGCGAGCTCGATGGGGGTGCCGGCAGCGGTGGTCAGCTTGACCTTGGTGGTCACCGCGGTGGTGCCCGTGGGGGCGGGCGTGCCATCCGTCTTCCAGAGCTGGAAGCCCTCCGCGAAAGAGGGCAGGGCCGCGAAGTAGAGGGCTCCATTCAGGGGCGTCAGGGCGCTCAGTCCCGACTCCAGGATGAAGAGGGTGTCATCCTTGGGAATGATGTCCACGAGGGGCTTCGTGCCCGCCGCCGTTCCATCGCTGCGCCACAGCTTCGCCGCCTCGTCCTGCTCGAAGGTGGTGAAGTACAGCGCGCCATTCCAGGAGGCGAAGGGCACGGGGTTCGAGCCCCGGGTCGCGTTCAGATCGGCTCCGACGGGGACCGTGCTGGCCGCGTCACCCTGGGTCTTCCACAGCGTGGGGAGCGGCGGGTTCTCGTCGGAGAGGCCAGTCCCCGGCGCGTTCGCCACGAAGTAGACCGTGTCGCCCAGCACCGTGAGCGAGCGGGGCGCCGGATCCGTGGGGCGATCGCCCGAGAAGATGTTGTTGCCGATGCGCCGGGTGCCCGCCGCGCCGCCGTCGCTCGTCCACAGCTCGTTGCCGAAGCCCGGCTCGTACGCGGTGAAGTAGAGCGTGCCGCCGTTGGCCTTCATCTGCAGGGGGCCCTTGCCTCCCGCGGCCTTGAAGTCCTTGAGGAGCAGCGTGCCCGCCGCCGAGCCATCCGTCGCGTAGAGGGCGCTCTCGGTGTTGCTGGCATCCCGCGTCATGAAAAAGAGGCGGGTGCTCGCGGCGACGAGGGAGTCGGGCGTCTCCACGGTGTTGTTTCCGGGGAGGAGGTCCAGGACGAGCCCGGTGCCCGCATCGGTGCCGTCGGTCTTCCACAGCTCGCGCCCCGTCACACCATCGGTGGCGACGAAGTACACCGCGCCTCCGAAGGCGGTGAGCTGCGCGGGTGCGGAGCCCGAGGCTCCCGGGAGGATGTCCTTGACGCGGACTGTACCGGCCTCGGTGCCGTCGGTCTTCCACAGCTCGCTTCCCGTGGAACCGTCATCAGCGGCGAAGAAGAGCGTACGGCCCGCGCGCACGAGCCCTCGCGTGGCGGGAGAGGCCTTGATGATCAGGCTCGCGCCGACACGGACAGTGCCCACGGGGGTGCCATCGGTGCGCCAGAGCTGCTGCGTGCCCCCGGCGGTGGCGATGAAGTAGAGCTTGCCGCCGAGCTCGGTGAACGAGCCGGGATCGCTGTTGCTCTTGCCCAACGCGATGTCCCGGACGAGCACCGTGCCCTCCGTGGTGCCGTCGGTGCGCCACAACTCGGCCCCGTGCTCGCCGTCGTTGGCGCTGAAGTAGACCCACCCGTTGAGCTCGGCGAACGCCGTGGGCTGGGAACTGGCCGCGCCCGGGTTGATGTCCGCGAGCTGGAAGGTGCCGGCGGTGGTGCCGTCCGTCCGCCATAGCTCCACGCCATGCTGGCCATCCGTGGCGCTGAAGTAGGTGAGCCCCCGCATGTGGAAGAGGTTGGAAGGCGAGGAGCCGATGGTGCCCGGGGCGATGTCGGCCACCAGGGCGGGGCCGGAGGGCGTGAGTCTCCACAACTCGGGTCCGGTGCTGTCCTCGTTGGCCGAGAACAGGAGCGCCGCCCCCGCCGCCGTGGGGAACTCGGGGTAGCGCACCAGCGCGCCCTCGGACGTCGCACCCACGTCCGCCATCAGGGAGGCGGGGCCCTCGCCCAGCGCCCGGCGGGTGGCCTTCGGCGCCTCACGTACTGGCTCCTCCCGAGTGGGGGCCGTGCAGGCCGCGCCCATCACCAGGACGCACAAGGACGCCAGGGTCGTGTTCACTCTTACCATGCTGTTCCTCGAGACTCCCCCGCCGGACCTGGTTCCGCGTCCGGCCATGCGACGGCATTCAACCACATCCGGGCCCGCCGGGAGCGCGGCGGAAAAATGCACTCCGGGGGTGACGGTTTCGCGCGGAGGCGGTGTTCCAGGTGGCGTGATGCACGACGCCGCCTGGGAGGGCAGGCGTCCTTTCCGGGAGTCAGAGCATGTGGAAGAGCCTGGGTGTGGGTGTTGCTGTGCTGTTGTTCCTGCCCGCTTGCGGTTTGTTCATGGTGCGGGGTGACGGCCACAAGGTCACCCAGTCGCGTGAGGTCTCCGGTTTCAGCCGGGTGGAGAATCACTCCTCCCTGGATGTGGTGGTGCGCGAGGCCGACGCCCCTTCCTTCAGCCTGACGCTCGACGAGAACCTGCACCGCTACGTCACCACCCGCGTGGACGGGGATGCGCTCATCATCGACGACACCGAGAACCTGTCGTACTCGGGCGAGGGCCGGGTGGTGGCGACGCTGCCGCGCTTCCTCGGCGCGAAGAACAGCGGCTCCGGCGACTTCCTCGTCGAGGGCATCTCCCAGGCGAATTCGCTCCTCCTCGAGCTCGATGGCTCGGGAGACCTGCGCTACTGCGGGCCGGCGAGCCGCCTCCTCGCGATGCTCTCGGGCTCTGGCAGCATGACGCTCTGCACCTCGCAGGAGCAGGCGCTGGAGGAGGTGGGCCTGGACCTCTCGGGCTCCGGTTCGATCACCTACGACGGCTCCGCGAAGCAGGTGCTGGTGTCCAGCAGTGGCTCCGGTGACGTGAACCTCTCGGGCTCGACGCCGAAGCTGGTGGTCCGGACGAGCTCCAGTGGCAGTGTCGAGGCCCGGGGACTCACCAGCGCCCAGGCGGCTCTGGACGTGACGGGCTCTGGCGGGGTGGAGGCCACGGTCAACGAGCGCGTGTCGGTGAGCATCGACGGCTCCGGCAACGTGGACCTGTGGGGTTCGGCCCAGGTGAACGATGTGCGACTCACCGGCAGCGGGAACATCCGGCGCCACTGAGCCAGAAGCGCACCTTGCTTCGTCACCCAGGAGGCCTTTTCCCGCCCACCCGGCTCTCCAGGGGGCGGGGGAGGGCCTCCCTCGTTTTCCCGGGAGACAGGCCCCGCCGTCCGAGGGGGCGGCCTGTCACGATCTCTTATCGGATGCAGGGAGGAGGCGGTGGTTATAAGACGGCCGCGCATTTCCGGACCCCTCTCCCAGAGATCCCATGCTCACGCTGCGTGGCGCCCCCGCCCTCTCCGAGTTCCGTCTGGCCAAGTTGCTCGCTCGCTGCCGCGAGCTGGAGCCGACCGTGGCCTCCGTCTACGCGGAGTTCGTGCACTTCGTCGACGTCGCGACCGCCCTCTCGGAGTCCGAGCGGGCCCTGATGGACGACCTGCTGCGGTATGGCCCGCGGCTGAACCGGACGGAGCCGCGGGGAAGCCTGCAGCTCGTCATCCCGCGCCCCGGCACCATCTCGCCCTGGTCGTCGAAGGCCACGGACATCTTCCAGAACTGTGGCCTGCGCGGCGTGCGGCGCATCGAGCGCGGTACTGCCTATTGGGTCGCCGACGGGACCGGCAAGGCCCTGAGCCCCGCGCAGCTCGCCCGCGTGCAGCCGGTGCTGCATGACCGGATGACCCAGGCGGTCGTGGGGAGAGAGGAAGACGCCGCCATCCTCTTCGCGGGTCACACGCCCAGGCCGCTCACC
This sequence comes from Vitiosangium sp. GDMCC 1.1324, assembly GCF_003044305.1. Lineage (GTDB taxonomy): Bacteria > Myxococcota > Myxococcia > Myxococcales > Myxococcaceae > Archangium. Next base: position 286,439 of record NZ_PZOX01000018.1, read on the forward strand.
ACGGTGGATGTGATGGGCGGAGGCCGGGCGGCGCTCGTCACCGCGAACCGGGAGCTGGGCCTGGCCCTGGCCGAGGATGAGATCGACTACCTGGTGGCGCGCTTCACCGAGCTGAAGCGCAACCCCACCGATGTCGAGCTGATGATGTTCGCGCAGGCGAACAGCGAGCACTGCCGGCACAAGATCTTCAACGCCTCGTGGAGCATCGATGGGGAGAAGCAGGAGCGGTCGCTCTTCCAGTCCATCAAGAACACCTACGCGGCGAACAAGGAAGGCGTGCTGTCGGCGTACAAGGACAACGCGGCGGTGATGGAGGGCTTCGAGGCCGAGCGTCTCTTCCCGGACGTGGCCAGCGGCGAGTACCGCTTCCACCGCGAGCCCACGCACATCCTGATGAAGGTGGAGACGCACAACCATCCCACCGCGATCTCGCCGCACCCGGGAGCCTCCACTGGCGCGGGCGGAGAGATTCGTGACGAGGGAGCCACGGGCCGGGGCGCGAAGCCCAAGGCGGGCCTGACCGGGTTCTCCGTGTCGAACCTGCGCATTCCTGGCTACGAGCAGCCCTGGGAGCTGCCCTACGGCAAGCCGGAGCGCATCGTGTCCGCGCTCGACATCATGATCGAAGGCCCGCTGGGTGGCGCCGCCTTCAACAACGAGTTCGGCCGGCCCAACCTGTGCGGCTACTTCCGCAGCTTCGAGATGCAGGTGCCCACGTCCGAGGGCGTCGAGGTGCGTGGCTACCACAAGCCCATCATGATCGCGGGAGGCCTCGGCAACATCCGGGCGCAGCACGTGCAGAAGGGGACGCTGAAGCCGGGGGACAAGATCGTCGTGCTGGGTGGCCCGGCGATGCTGATCGGCCTGGGCGGTGGCGCGGCGTCGTCGATGACGCAGGGCTCGAGCGCGGCGGACCTCGATTTCGCCTCGGTGCAGCGAGACAACGCGGAGATGGAGCGGCGCTGCCAGGAGGTCATCGACAGCTGCTGGGCGCTGGGAGAGGCCAACCCCATTCGCTCCATCCACGACGTGGGGGCGGGAGGCCTGTCCAACGCGGTGCCGGAGCTCATCCACGACAACGAGCTGGGTGGCCGCTTCGAGCTGCGCGAGGTGCCGAACGCCGAGCCCGGCATGGCGCCGGTGGAGATCTGGTGCAACGAGGCGCAGGAGCGCTACGTGCTGGCGATCGCGCCGGAGGACCTGCCGCGCTTCACGGCGCTGTGCGAGCGCGAGCGGGCGCCGTTCTCGGTGCTGGGCGAGGCCACTCAGGAGCAGGCGCTGAAGCTGACGGATCGGCAGTTCGGCAACGCCCCTATCGACATTCCGATGGACGTGCTGTTCGGCAAGCCGCCGCGGATGCACCGGGACGTGAAGTCGCGCCGGCTGGCGCACGGTGAGCTGAAGCTGGACGCACCAGTGAAGGAGATGCTGGGGCGGGTGCTCGGGCACCCGACGGTGGCGGACAAGGGGTTCCTCATCACCATTGGAGACCGGACGGTGTCGGGCCTGACGGCGAGGGACCAGATGGTGGGTCCGTGGCAGGTGCCGGTGGCGGACTGCGCGGTGACGCTGTCGGCGCACGCGGGCTACACGGGCGAGGCCATGTCCATGGGCGAGCGCACGCCGGTGGCGCTCATCGACGCAGCCGCCTCGGCGCGCATGGCGGTGGCCGAGGCCGTGACGAACATCGCCTCGGCGCGGATCGGGAAGCTGGGGGACGTGAAGCTGTCCGCCAACTGGATGGCCGCCGCGGGCAGCCCGGGCGAGGACGCCAACCTCTACGCCGCGGTGAAGGCGGTGGGCATGGAACTGTGCCCGGTGCTGGGCCTCACCATTCCGGTGGGCAAGGACTCCATGTCCATGCGCACGGTGTGGGAGGAGAAGGGGGCTCGCAAGGCGGTGACGGCGCCGCTATCGCTCATCGTGTCGGCGTTCGCGCCGGTGCTCGATGTCCGCAAGTCGCTCACGCCGCAGCTTCGCGAGCCGGAGGCGGATACGCGGCTGGTGTTCGTGGACCTCGCGGGCGGCAGGCAGCGGCTGGGCGGGTCCGTCCTGGCGCAGACCTACGCGCAGGTGGGCCCGCGGTGCCCGGACGTGGAGAGCCCCGAGACGTTGAAGGGCTTCTTCGCCGCGATGCAGGCGCTCAACGAGGCGGGCCTGGTGCAGGCCTACCACGACCGCTCCGACGGCGGTCTCCTCACCACGCTGGTGGAGATGGCCTTTGCCGGGCACTGCGGCTTCGAGGTGGACGTGGCCTCGCTGGGCCCGGATGCCGTCGCGGCGCTCTTCAACGAGGAGCTGGGCGCGGTGCTGCAGGTGAAGGCCGCCGACCTCTCGCGGGTGCGCGAGGTGCTGACGGCACACGGGCTGGGCTCCACGTACCACGAGCTCGGCCGGCCGAGGGCGGGGTTGACGGTGCAGGTGCACCATGGCGCGAAGGTCCTCCTCGAGGAGGACACGATGGCGCTGCGCAAGCAGTGGTCGCGCGTGAGCTACGAGATGCAGAAGCTGCGCGACAACCCGCGCTGCGCCGAGGAGGAGTACACCGCGAAGTGCGACCCGGCCGATCCGGGCCTGTCGCCCCGGCTCACGTTCGATCCGAAGGAGGACGTGGCGGCGCCGTACATCGCGAAGGGAGCGAAGCCCCGGGTGCTCATCCTGCGGGAGCAAGGGGTGAACAGCCAGTACGAGATGGCGCGAGCGTTCATGCGCGCGGGCTTCAGCGCGGTGGACGTGCACATGAGCGACATCCTCGCGGGGCGGGTGTCGCTGAAGGACTTCACGGGAGTGGCGGCCTGCGGAGGCTTCTCGTACGGCGACGTGCTGGGAGCGGGCGGAGGCTGGGCCCGGTCCATCCTGTTCAGCGCGCGTGCGCGAGACGAGTTCGCCGCGTTCTTCGCGCGTCCGGGCACCTTCGCCCTGGGCGTGTGCAACGGCTGCCAGATGATGGCGCAGCTGCGTGACCTCATCCCTGGAGCCGAGCACTTCCCGCACTTCGTGCGCAACGCCTCGGAGCAGTTCGAGGCGCGGCTGGTGCAGGTGGAGGTGGCGGAGAGCCCGTCGTTGTTCTTCAAGGGCATGGCGGGCAGCCGTATCCCCATCGCGTCGTCGCACGGAGAGGGGCGAGCGGAGTTCGCCAGCCCCGAGGAGGCGGCACGGGTGAACGGGCTGGGGGTGGTGCCGGTGCGCTTCGTGGACAACCACGGGCGGGTGACGGAGACGTACCCGGCGAACCCGAACGGCTCGCCGCACGGAATCGCGGGCCTGACATCGAGGGACGGGCGCGTCACCATCCTGATGCCGCATCCGGAGCGCGTGAGCCGGAGCGTGCAGTACTCGTGGTGCCCGCCGGAGTGGGGTGAGGATGGCCCGTGGATGCGGATGTTCCGCAACGCGCGCGCGGCGCTGGGCTGAGCGATGTGTCTTGGCCCGACGTCAGGACAGGTGCCTGCCTTGACGGAATGACTGAGCCCCGCCGATCCTGCCCGGTGGAGGGCTCATGTCCCGTCACGTCCTGCTCGCAGTGCTATGCCTGTCGCTCACCGCCTCCGCCGACACTCCGAACCTCTTCGAGCCGCAGGAGTTGTCGAGCGGGGATGTGGTGACCTTCGTCGTCACCTGTGCCGACAAGGTCAAGAAGTCCAATCCCAGCCTGAGTGAGGACAATCGCCTGCGTTACTGTATGTGCGCGGCCGATGCCTTGCGCCTACGGCACAAGCAGAAGGTGAAAGACGAGACGCCGAGTCCTGAGGATCTACGGCGCTGCGCCACCGAGGCTCTCAAACAATCCCCCGCCCAGGAGGCTCAGGCTCAGAGCCAGCCCGAACCATCCCCGGCGGACCCCTCGGTGGTGCCGGCGTCCACACAGGCCCCGCGAGACACGGACTGGAGCGTGGATGAATCCGACGAGGCGTCTTCGTCCGAGTCCCCCAGCTCCGCTCCCGCACGGACTTGCTGCAAGGTATGCAAGAAAGGCTGCCCCTGCGGGGACTCGTGTATTTCGTGCAGCAAGGTCTGTCACAAGGGGCCCGGCTGCGCCTGCTGAGTCACTCGGACCAGACGAGCGCCAGCTCGAGCTCGAGGGCTTCGAATGGCTCGGCGCGGACCCGCTCGTCTCCGGCGAAGGAGTCGACGAGCAGCCAGTGGCGCCCCTCGACCCGGAAGATGTCGAGCGTCTGTGCGATCGGGTCCACGTGCCAGACGTTCCGCACGCCTTCCCGAGCGTAGATGCGCATCTTCTCGACCTTGTCGATGCGCCGCGTGCGATCCGCGAGGATCTCACACACCCAATCCGGAGCGAGGTCGTAGTGCGCCGGGGCATTGGCCCCTCCGACAGCCAGTGGCAGGCGCGCGCGCGTTCATCCGCAGATGTCCGGAACGAGCTTGTCGGGCCGGGGACCGAGGTGCAGTTCCGGCTGATTGAGGATCACCCACCCGCCCGGTCCCCCCTTGCCGAGCATGAAGGGCATCCCGATGAGAGCACTGAGGTTCGTCAGTGCGTTGAGCGTCGGGCGAGCAGGGTGGGGGCTGAGGTGCAACTCGCCGTTGAGGATCTCCGCCACCATCTCCGGTGGAGCTGCTTGGAAGGCTGCCTCGACGGACGGGGAGTTCGGCTCTGTGGACTCGGTATCAGAGGGGCGGCGCGGGGCCATGAGAGGAAGATTCATCATGTCCCTCGCGCTGTGCAATCCCGACGCCGTCGAGGGGAGTCACCGCCCGAACGGTCGCGAGGCGTGTCAGCGGCTCTGGGGCGCGGCGACGGTGGATCCCTTCCGCCCGCGCTTTCCGGACGTCCACTCGTCCCACATGTTGAAGGACTTCATCTGCTGTCCCAGGTCCGTGGTGCGGACCAGCTCCTCCACCTGGGCGCGCGACTGGCGCGGCAGCTTCGCGTCCATCTGCGCGAAGCCGTACGCGAGCGCCCCCATGATCGCCGTGTTGAGCCGCAGTTGCTGCGGATCGCACTTGTCCAGCTCGTCCGAGCGCGCGTGGTAGTTCGGGCCGTAGAGCGCCGGCTCCTGGTTGGCCACCAGGTTGGGCACGCCGTGCAGCATGAAGTCGAAGTTGTCCGTGCCCACGATGGGCGCGTCCACCTGCGTGAAGGGGCCCAATCCCTTCACCGGCTCGAGCGCGCGGTCTACCAGGGGCGGCAGCTCGGGGCGGCCCCCCGTGAAGAAGCCGTTGATGCGTCCGCAGCCGATGTCGAACGAGGACGCCATCACGTGCTTGTCCAGCTCGGCCTCGTGCGCCTGCACGTAGCCCGCCGAGCCGTACATGCCCTGCTCCTCGCCATTCCACAGCGCGAAGCGCAGGGTGCGCGCGGGTTTGATCCCCAACCGCTTCATCTGCCGGGCCACGTCGATGAGCGCCACCACGTTGGCGCCGTTGTCCAGCGCGCCCGTGCCCAGGTCCCACGAGTCCAGGTGCGCGCCCACCACCACCACCTCGTCCGGGCGCGTGCTGCCGCGGATCTCCCCGATGACGTTGTAGCTCTCGTAGGCCGGCCCGGACTGGATGTCGAGCTGAGCCGTGAGCGTCAGCGTCTTGCCCGTGCGCAGCAGCCGCTGGGCGCGCAGGGCTCCGTCACGCTCCATCACCATCATGGGCCGCGTGTTGCGCAGGCCCACCGACACGTTGTGCCGGTACAGCAGGTTGTTGGGTCGCGAGCCCATGTACACCACGCCCGCCGCGCCGGCCGCGAAGGCCCGCTGCTCGATCTCCGCGGACTCGGCGTACTCGCGGAACAGGCCGTCCACGTCCTTCAGTTCCGCCTGCTCCACGAGCAGGAACGCGCCCCTGGCCTTCTGTCCGAGCGCCTGGAAGTCCTTCTCGCCGCCCTTGCCCGCGTCGAGCAGCGGCGCCGTCATGCCCCCCGTGGGAGTGGCGGTGGAGAAGGGCATGGCCGCGATGCGCGGCGAGTAGTCCACCCCGGCACCGCGCACGCTGGCGGACGCCGAGCGCTCCAGCCACAGGCCCGGCATCTGGAAGGCCTCCTTGCGAGCCTCGACACCGGCCTCGCGGAAGCGCGCGAGCGCCCAGTCCACCGAGCGCAGGTTGGCGGGTGAGCCCGTGGCCCTGCCACCCACCTCGTCGACGAGGGACTGCAGGTCGCTCAGCAGCGGCGTGTCCCCGAGGAAGGCGGCGGTCAGCCGTGCCGCCTCGGCCCGCGAGGTCTCCGGGCTCGTCTTGGCCGCGGGCTTGGACGGCTCGGCCGCCAGGGCCGGTGAGCCGAGCAGGGACAGGGACAGGAAGGAGGAGAGCAGTCGACGGGAGGAGGAGGTGCTCAGGCAGGGGCTCCAGGGAGGGTGGGGCGGCGAGCATCCCCTCAGCCCTTCGAGGACGGCAAGGCTGCTCCCGGCCACGGACTCGAGCCCCGGAAACACGAAGGCCCGATGTGAACCGGAGTCCACATCGGGCCTTTGCTGTGAGGCGCCACCCGGATTCGAACCGGGGAATGAAGGTTTTGCAGACCTTTGCCTTACCACTTGGCTATGGCGCCGCGAGAACCGTGTACGGCCTTATATGAACCCGAAACAGCCGGGTCAAGACAGTAGAGGGGGGAGCGTGCAACTCCGTGTCCGGTAGCATCGGGGGCGAGCGGTCCAGCCACCGGAGGGACGTCACGATGCTGCAGGGATATGGGCTGTACCAGGAGGAGCACGAGGCCTTCCGCCGCACGGTCCGGGCGGTGGTGGAGAAGGAGCTGAAGCCCTTCGCCTCCGAGTGGGAGGAGAAGGAGGAGTTCCCCCGGGAGCTCTTCACCCGCTTTGGCGAGCTGGGCTTCTTCGGCCTGAAGTACCCGGAGGAGTTCGGGGGCACCAACGCCGGGGAGCTCTACGAGGCGGTGCTGATCGAGGAGCTGGGGCGCTGCGGCTCGGGCGGGGTCGCCGCCGGCCTGGGGGCCCAGCACACCATCGCCACAGGTCCCCTCCACATGTATGGCACCGAGGAGCAGAAGCGGCGCTTCCTCGTCCCGGCCATCCGGGGGGAGAAGATTGGCGCGCTCGGCATCACCGAGCCGAATGGGGGCTCGGACGTGGCGGGTCTGCGCACCACCGCCCGCCGTGACGGGGAGCACTATGTCGTCAACGGCTCGAAGACCTACATCACCAATGGCGTCCGCGCGGACTTCGTCGTGCTGGCGGTGAAGACGGACCCGGACGCCAGGCACAAGGGCCTGTCCCTGCTGGTGGTGGAGAAGGGGACTCCCGGCTTCTCGGTGGGGCGCAAGCTCAAGAAGCTTGGGTGGCGCGCCTCGGACACCGGGGAGCTCTTCTTCGAGGACTGTCGAGTGCCCGCGGCCAACCTGATTGGTGGGGTGGAGGGGCAGGGCTTCTATCAGATCATGGGCAACTTCCAGTGGGAGCGCCTGACGCTCGCCCTGGGGGCGCTCGGGGCGATGGAGGAGATGCTGGAGGTCGTCATGGCCTACGTGAGGGATCGGCGGGCCTTTGGCCACGCGCTCGGCGAGTTCCAGGTGGTGCGGCACAAGATCGCCGAGCTGGCCACCGAGTTCGAGGCCGCGCGTCAGCTCACCTACCACGCGCTGCGCCTGCACGTGGGAGGGGAGTACGCCATCGCCCAGACGTCCATGGCCAAGAAGGTGGCCACCGAGACGGCCTGCCGGGTCGCTGACGCGTGCCTCCAGCTCCACGGTGGCGCGGGTTACATGATGGAGTACGACATCCAGCGCCACTGGCGGGACGCGCGCCTGGGCCCCATTGGTGGGGGCACCAGCGAGATCATGAACGAGATCATCGCGAAGCAGCTCGGCCTCTAGACGCGCCCGCTCCCCGCGCCCGCTCCCCGGTGGGTCCGCTCTGGGGCGGGCAGGCAGATTGCCGGGAAGGGGCGGGGGGTGCTCCTCGTTCTGCGGGAAAGACCCCGCAGCAGGAGGCCCCGGGTGGTGGATCCCCGAATGCCTTGTACCGAGCTCTACATGAGACTCGGAGACGAGGAAGTGCTCGTGCTCGACTGCCGAGATCCCGAGGATTGGGAGCGCTACAGCCTGCATATCCCTGGTGCCCTGTGGATGCCCTTCGAGGCGCTGCTCCAGGAGTCCCAGGTGCTGCCCGATGATGAGCTCATCGTGGTGGTGGGGTGTTCCCCCGACGACTCCGATGCCCGCCGGGCCTGCCGCCTGCTCCTGCAGCGAGGGTTCAACGCGATCTGCCTGGAGGGGGGCCTCCACGGGTGGATCACCCACGGCCTGCCGACCGAGAGCCATCTGCAGGGCACCTCGGCGAGCGGGCTGTATTGAGCCCGGAAGGCCCCTTCTCGCCGCGGTGCGTAGAAGTCTGGCGCCAAAGGGTGTTAAAGCACGCGCCAATCCCCCGACCCCCTGAAGGGAGTCACACACGTCATGGCCAAGCTTCGCGCTGTCCTCATTGGCGCCACCGGACTCGCCGGCCAGCAGTTCATCGCCGCGCTGAAGGATCATCCCCACATCGAGCTCACGGGGCTGGCGGCCTCGCCGCGCTCGGCGGGCAAAGCGTACGCGGAGGCACTGCGCGCCTCCAACGGGATGACCGCCTGGTTCGTCCCCGAGGCGCTGCCGGAGTCGATCGCGAAGATGAAGGTGGTGAGCGGTGAGGAGGTCCAGGCGAAGGACTACGACATCGCCTTCTCGGCGGTGGAGTCGGACGTGGCCAAGGAGGTGGAGCCCCGGCTCGCCAAGGACATCCCCGTGTTCTCCGCGGCCAGCGCCTTTCGCTACGAGGCGGACGTGCCGCTGCTCATCCCCCCGGTGAACGCCGCCCACGCGCCGCTGGTGCGCGAGCAGCAGAAGCGCCGCGGTTGGAAGGGCTTCATCGTCCCCATCCCCAACTGCACCACCACCGGCATGGCCATCACCCTGGCCCCGCTGGCCGAGCGCTTCGGCATCAAGTCGGTGCTGATGACGTCGCTGCAGGCCATGTCGGGCGCGGGCCGCTCGCCGGGCGTCATCGGCCTGGACATCCTGGACAACGTCATCCCCTTCATCCCCAAGGAGGAGGAGAAGGTCCAGGTGGAGACGAAGAAGATCCTCGGCTCGCTGGAGGGTGGGGCCATCGCTCCGCACGACGTCCGGGTGTCCTGCACGTGTACCCGCGTGGCGGTGATGGAGGGCCACACCGAGTCCGTCTTCGTGTCGCTCTCCCGCAAGGCCTCCGTGCAGGAGGTGGTGTCGGCGATGCGCGAGTGGCGGGGCGCCGAGGTGTCGCGCAACCTGCCGTCCGCGCCGCCGCGGTGGATCGAGGTCCTGGACGATCCCTTCCGTCCGCAGCCTCGCCTGGACCGGGACACCCACGGGGGCATGGCCACCACGGTGGGCCGGGTGCGCGAGGACAGCGTGCTGGAGAATGGCTTCAAGTTCCTGCTCGTCTCGCACAACACGAAGATGGGAGCAGCCAAGGGAGCGATCCTGGTAGCGGAACTGATGCGTGCCCAAGGTCTCCTGGGGTGAGTGGGAGGGGGTGGGTGCTTAACTTTGGGAGTGCCACCCCCGCCGCAACCCATTAGTGTGCGCGCGCACGGACTCAGTCCAAGAGGAGATTTCAATGGCTTACGTGGTCACCGAGCCTTGCATCAAGTGCAAGTACACCGACTGTGTCGAGGTCTGCCCGGTCAACTGCTTCTACGAGGGTGCCAACTTCCTGGTCATCCACCCGGACGAGTGTATCGACTGTGGTGCGTGTGAGCCGGTCTGCCCGACGAAGGCGATCTTCCCGGAGTCGGACCTGCCCTCCGAGTACAAGGAGTACAAGGATCTGAACGCGAAGTTCGCCACCGAGTGGCCGAACATCGCGGAGAAGAAGGATTCGCTGCCCGAGGCCGAGGCGTTCAAGGACAAGAAGGGCAAGCGGAACCTGCTCGAGGCCAAGCCCGGCGGCAAGTAAGCCCCGCCCTCCGCTCCCTGTCTCCCTCCTGGGGGATGGGGGAGCGGGTTGTTCCGAGGCCCTCCGCCGAGAGGCGGCAGGGCCTTTTGCATGTCCGCGGTCCCCTCAAGAGGCCAGGAAGGCGCTGAGCTTCAGCCCACGTTCGGCCAGGGCGTCGCGGATGCGGGCCAGGTCCTTCTGGGGGAAGCGACCACTGCGCCCCTGGATGCGCAGGGCCACCTCGCGCTCGCCCGTGCGCTCCACCTCCACGGTGGCATCCAGCGTTCCCCCCAGCCGCATCGCCAGCGCCGGACGCTGCGACTTCACGAACACCTCGATCTTCTCGATGAGCTCCAGGGCCGCCTGGACGCGGGCCTCGGGGTTGGGGGTCTCCACGGCCTTGGTGCTGGCTCCCTGCGCGCCTGTCTGGCTCACCCCTCCGGCGGTGGGGAGGGCTTCCACCGGAGACGTGGAGGGGGTGGGCTCGGCGCCCGGCGGGGTGGGCGCCGAGCGTGGGGTCACCGGTTCGGCGCGTGGCTCGTGAGCGAGCTCCCGGGCGAGGAACTCGTCCATGCGCTGCTGCACCCGCTCCTGATTCGTCTGGTGCGCATCGCCGCGCACGTCCCGGAGGCGGAGGGCTTCGGTATTCAGGCCCTGGCGCACCTGTCCGAGGTGCTCGGCGCTGGCGAAGGCGCCTCGTTGGGGCGTCCGGGCCAGCCCGGCAATGGCCAGGGTGCTGGTGACGCCCCGCGTGGAGGCCACGGAGGGACGGGCGGCCTGTCCCGGCCGAACCGGGGCCTTCGCCGCCTCCGGGTGAGCCTTCTTCAGCACTTCCTGGAAACGCTCCTGGTTCGACGCCGGCCGGGCCGGCGCTGCCTCGTTACGACCGTCGACCTTCATGGTCCCTCTCGGCGCTGGGTGGTTGCCGAGCGGGAGCACGGCCCATGCCAGGGGGACTCACTGGAGGGACACCGGCAGGGGCTCTCCGGCCGTGGATGGGGGGCTCACCGGCGGGACGCCCGTCCGGGTGACGAGGGCACGGGCATACGGGTACTGTCTGCGTCTCCATGACCACCGACTCCAGCGCCAAGACCCCGCGGATCCTCTCGCGCCGTACCGAGATCATCTTTCTCGTCATCTACTGCATCTGCTTCAGCTTCGGCAGCGTCGTCCATGTGATGGACGTGGTGAAGAACGGACTGACGATGAGCTCCGCGGGGCCCGTGGCTGGCACCTCGATCCCGCTGGTGTGGATCGCCATCAACAAGTCGTTCACGCTGTTCAACCCGCTGACGTTGGTGCTGCTGCTGGTCCGGCGGCGGGTTGGCATCGCGCTCATGGTGGGCATCACCACGACGGTGTTCGTGATGAACCTGGAGCTGATGGCCCAGTGGTGGCTCCAGGCGAAGTTCCTCCATGTCGCCTGGCTCTACCTGAATGGCTCGCTGGGCGTCTTCCAGCTCGTCACGGCGCCCATGATGTGGAGGACTTCCCTGGCGCGAGAGGCCCAGCGCGCCTCCCCGGCCCTCGCCGCCTAGCGCCTGTCTAGCGGCGGCTCGGCTGTCCGAAGGCGCCCGACTGCTCGGGCGCCGCGCCCATCAGATCGTTGACGGCGAGGGGGCAGCGGGCCACGGCGTTGGGATCCGCCAGCATGTTGCCCTGGGACCAGTCGCGGTCCTGGAAGATGAGCCCGTCGCGCAGCTCCAGCTCCTCCAGCCCCTTCTTGAAGCCCCAGAAGCGCCCACGCACCATCAGCCGGGTGCCCTTGGGGATCCGGCTCAGGTCCAGGTACTGCTGGGGCGCGAGCCGCGCGGAGATGTTGACCACGGCGCGCTTCTTCGGCGTGCCGAAGATGTTGAGCTCTTCGGCGTTGGGATCGGGCGGGTACCACACCAGCCGGGCCACGGCCGTGGGCTCCTCGATCTCCTCCTCGACGGGTTCATTCTTGCGCTTCTTGGACTTCTTCTTCTTGGGCTGCTCCACGCGCAGGTCGATCAAGTCGAGGCCGCCGAAGGCCACCTGCCGGTCGAGATAGTTCTCGCGGAACACCTTCTCGGCGGAGCTGGCGGCGGTGGAGTTGGCCCGGCGGACCTCGATCTCGTAGCGATCGCGCAGGGCGGGGAGGGTGAGGAAGAAGCTGTCGATGGGCTGTAGCCCCTCGGAGATGAAGCGCAGCTTGCCCACGTCGATGGTGAGTGCCATGGGCCCGAGGGCGGCCGCGGTCTGGAACCAGTCGGGGGGCATCTTGCGGTCGATCAGCACGCGCCGCACCATGGCCACCAGGTACACGTTGGCCTGGAAGCGCGGGGTGCTGAGCTGCGTGCCGAGCGCCTGGACGAGCAGGGGGTCCAGGTAGAAGTTCTCATCGCGCTTGTGGAGCAGGGGCGCGGTCTCTCCGAGCAGCGTGAGCATCCCCGCCAGGAGCTGGGCGCAGTTCGGATCCTTCGTCCCTCGCACGAGGGCCTGCTGGAAGCCGGTCTTGAGGAAGCGGCGGTCGAAGTCTTCTTCCCGGATGTTGGGAACGTCGTTGCCGGAGCCGAAGAACACCTCGGGCTGGGCGGCTGCGGGGAGGGAGACGAGGCTGAGGGCGAGTGCGAGGAGCGCGGGTCGCATCGCGCCGCAGGTTAGCACGCCGGGCGGCCTGGCTCGCCGGGGTGATGCGGAGGGTGAAACGCGCCGGAGCCGGAGTGAGGACTGTCCGGCGGCCTGGACAGGGGGCGCTGCGACGGGGGCGTGCTTCCTGCACTGGCCTGCCTTTTCGTCTGTTTGACCCGCCCGGATTTGTGTACCTTGGCCGGTGCCATGTCGAACCCGGAGAACCCCCAGCCGGTCACCATCGCTCAGATCAAGACCGAGGCTGAGTTGTGGCAGGCGCTCGCCATCCGCGAGGTGGTGTTCATCGAGGAGCAGCACGTCCCCGAGGGCATCGAGCGAGACGCCGAGGATGCGAAGGCGTACCACGTGCTGGCGTTCCAAGGTGGGCACGCCATTGGGACGGGGCGCCTGGTGATGTTGCCCGAACCGCCGCCCGGAGAGACCGGGACGTGGGCGCAGATTGGCCGCATGGCGGTGCTGCAGGCGCACCGCAAGGCCCGGGTAGGCGCGATGCTGCTGACGTCGCTGGAGGACGAGGCGCGGCGCCGGGGCGTGAACGGCATCATGCTGCACTCGCAGTTGTACGCGCTCGAGTTCTACAAGAAGCAGGGCTACGAGGCGCTGGGCCCGGTCTTCAAGGAAGCGGGCATCGACCACCTGGAGATGCGCAAGAAGCTGTAGCTCGTGGCTTCCCGCGCGTCCGGTCAGATCCTCCGTCCGCGCTCGGCCGGGGTCTGCGCATGGCGCGGATCCTCGGGCCAGCTGTGCTTCGGGTACTTGCGGCACAGCTCCTTGCGGATGGCGGGGTAGTGCCGCTCCCAGAAGCCAGCGAGGTCCTTGGTGACCTGGACCGCGCGCATGTTGGGCGCGAGCAGGTGGAGCACGAGCGGAACCCTCCCGGCACACACGCTGGGCCCCTGGGCCATCCCGAAGAAGTCCTGGAGGCGGGACTCGACCCAAGGGGGTTTTCCGGGCTCGTAGTGGACCTTGGCGGTGCGCCCGCCGGGGAGGGAGACCTTCTCGGGGGCGTGGTTGGAGAGGAGCCGGGCCTGCTCGGCGGTGAGTCGGGAGTAGAGCGCGTCGAGGAGTGACACGCCCTCGAGGTCCGCGAAGCTCCGGGCGCCGGCGCACAGGGACGCGAGCGAGTCGCGCATGAACGCCTCATCCACGGTGGGGAACCCGGCCTCGGGAAACGCCTGGGCGAGCAGGGCGACGCGGGTGCGCCACTGCTCGAGGGCCTCGGGGTCGGCGAAGCGGCCGGGGCCGGCGGCGAGGGCCTGCTCGACGAGCACGCGCGCGGCCTCCTCGGAGGGAGGCGCGGGGGTCCGGGTCTCCTCGAGGACGAGGTTGCCGTAGGACAGGCGGGTGATGCGCTCGACGCGCTTGGAGGTGGGGTTCCACTGGAGGGCGTCCACTTCCTCCAGGGCGTCGGGGTACAGGTCGAGGAGCCACTCGGGCTCGACGGAGCTGGCCAGGCGGATGATGACGCCGCGGCCGGGGCGCTCCTCGGCGTCGACGGCGATCATCAGCTCGGGCTCCTGGACGACGCTGACCTCCGAGAGCTGCGCGGTGCCACCGCCGAAGAGGAGGAGCTCGGGAGAGCGGGGCTTGCGGCGGCGGGCCACACGATCCGGGTAGCCAGCCAGCGCGCTGAGCATCAGCGCCTGTTCCACGTCCTCGGGGCGGGAGGGACGCTGACCTTGCTCGCGCACGGCGCGCCGGAGCTGGCGCTGCACGCGATCCACTGCCTGCACGGCGCCCTGCTCGAGGGAGAGCGACTGCACCCGGCCGGAGGAGAAATTGGAGCGCTCGGCCTCGCGGAATCGCTCGAGCAGCTCCAGTAGATCCGAGGGCCCGGCGACGACGTTGGCGGCGCGGCCGGGGCCGGAGAGGTTGGTGCGGGCCTCGCGGCGGATGTCGCGCTCACCCACGAGGGCGGCGAGCAGGGCTGCGTCCGCGCCGACGCCCCGCCGCTCGCCTTCGACGATGATGCGGGCCTGCCGGGGGTGCAGGGGGAAGCGCAGGAGCCGCTGGCCGATGTCCGTGACGGACCCATTGGAGGCCACGGCGCCCAGGCGGCGCAGGAGCGTCTCGGCGGCCTCGAGCGAGGCGGCGGGAGGGGCCTCGAAGAAGGGGAAGGAGACGAGGTCCTTCACGCCCGAGGCGCGCAGGGAGAGGATGGTCTCCGCCAGGTCCATGCGGCGGATTTCGGGGGCGTCCTGCTCGGGGCGGCCGTCGAAGTCGTGCTGGGTGTAGAGGCGGAGACAGTGGCCGGAGCGGGTACGGCCGGCGCGGCCGGCGCGCTGGGTGGCGGATGCGCGGCTCACCTTGGCGAGCTTGAGGATGGGCAGCCCGGACCAGGGCGAGTGCGAGGCCACGCGGGCGAGGCCACTGTCGATGACGGCGGCGACGCCATCGATGGTGACGGAGGTCTCCGCCACGTTGGTGGAGAGGATGATCTTCCGGCGCGAGCTACGGCGCACGGCGCGGTCCTGCTCGGCGGGAGGCAGGTCTCCGTGGAGGGGGAGCAGGTCGATGCCGTGGCGCTCGGCGAACTCGGCGCAGGTGTCCTTGGCGCGGCGGATTTCACCGGCGCCGGGGAGGAACACGAGCACATCACCGTCGAGGCCATTGGCGTGGAGCCGCTTGATGCCGGAGAGCACCTGGGCATCGAGGTAGCGGTCATCGGTGGTGGGGAGGTACTCGAGGCTGACGTCGAAGCGGCGGCCCTCGGAGCGGAGGGTGGGGCAGTTGCCGAGGTAGGCGCTGATGGGAGCGGCCTCGAGCGTGGCGGACATGACCACGATCTTCAGGTCGGGCCGGGGGCCCTGCTGGAGGCGGCGCAGGAGGGCGAGCGAGATGTCGGCGGAGAGGTGGCGCTCGTGGAACTCGTCGAGCACGACGACGCCCACGTCGCGCAGGGTGGGGTCGGAGAGGAGGCGGCGGCCGAGCACGCCCTCGGTGACGAAGGAGAGGCGGGTCTTGGGGCCGCGGACGTCCTCGAAGCGGACCTGGTAGCCGACGGTCTCGCCCACGCGCTCGCCGATCTCCTCGGAGACGCGCTGGGCGGCGAGCCGGGTGGGGAGGCGGCGGGGCTGGAGGACGACGATCTCCTTGCCCTGGCCGAGGCCGGCCTCGAGCAGGGCGCGGGGGACGCGGGTCGTCTTACCGGCGCCGGGAGGGGCCTCGAGCACGAGAGACTTCGCGCCACGCAGGGTGGAGACGATCTCGGGCAGGAGCGGGTCGATGGGAAGGGCGACGTCGGCCATGGCCGATTCCTCTTAACGGTGGCCCGAGGCTTCGGCCTTCTTGCGTCCTCGTTTGGCTGGCGCCTTCGGAGCGGACTTCGCTTCGGCGGCGGGCTCCGGAGCCGAGGCCTCCGCGGGAGGAGGCTCGGCGGCCAGGGGAGCGGGAGGAGGCTCGGGAGCGGGCGGGGCTTCGGGAGCTGGAGCCGCGGCGGCCTCGGGAGCTGGAGCCGCCTCGGGAGCCGGAGGTGCCTCGGGGGTACCCGGCTCGGGGGGAGCGGCCTCGGAGAGCGCCGCGAGCTCGGCCAGCTCGGCGGCACTGGGCTCGACGGAGTTGCTCTCGAGGGGCGCCGTGTCGGGGGCCTCGGTCTCGGGGGCCTCGGCCTCGGGAGGGGCCATCTCGGTCGAGTCCAGGAACGGCAGCCCGCGGCCGGCGCGCTTGCGCGGCTTGGAGGCGAGGCCGGAGTTCTCGAAGGTATCGGGGATGGGGGCGAGGGCGGCCTCGGCGAGGCAGCGGGCCTGGCGCAGGGCGACGTCCAGCCGCTTGCCGAGGGAGATGAGCTCGGCGCGAAGGGGAGCGGCCTGCTCGTGGGGGAGCTGCACGGGGGCGAAGCAGGACTGCCACTGGGCGTGGGCGGCGGCGACCTGGCTCAGCACGGGGCGGACGAAGGAGAAGTCGTCGCGGGCGAGGATGCGGGAGACGTAGGAGGACTTGAGGCGGCGCTCGTAGCTGGCGACGAACTCCTGGAGGGTGTCGCGGGAGGCGCGGCGGAGCTGGGGGAACTTGAGGTGGGGGAAGAGGGCCTCGATGACGGGCGAGCGGCTGCTGGCGCAGAAGGTGATGCCGGCGTGGAGCTTCTCGAGGGAGTCGACCCAGAGGTTCTGCAGGGTGAAGGAGAACTCCTCGCGGACCTCCTCGAGCTCGGGCAGGTCGCGCACCTTCTCGAGGATGGAGGCGGCGGGGGCGCGCTCGGTGCGGACGATCTGGAGGGCGGTGGCCAGCCACTCCTTCTCGCGCTCCAGACCCGGACGGCCCGCGAGCAGCTCATCGGCGGCGGCGAGGCGCGAGTCGAAGGCCTCGGCGAAACGGACGAGATCGTAGGCTTCGAGGGTGGACAGCGACATGGGGTGGGGACTCCTCGGGTCCTGGGCGGGACGGCGGAGATAGCACACCCCGGGCGGAGGGATGCCGGAAGAGCGAACCCGGCTCAGCGCCCGTCGAGCAGGGCGGCGAGCGCTCCGGGGGCGGTCAGGTCGGGGAAGGCGTATTCGGCGCCGGAGGAGAGCAGGGCCTCGGGGGTGAAGCCGCCGGTGCCCACGCCGATGCAGGTGGCGCCGATGCCCTTGGCGGCGGCGACGTCCTTGGGGGTATCGCCGATGATGACGACGCGGCACTCCTCGAGGGGAACGCCGAGCTGGGAGGCGCCGCTCCGGGCGCCGTGGCGGATGAGCTCGGTGCGGTCCTCGTGGTCGCAGCCGAAGCCGCCGAAGGAGAAGCGGTCATGGATGCGGACGCGCTCGAGCTTGATGCGGGCGCCCTCGCGCACATTCCCGGTGCCGAGCCCCACGGCGAAGCCCTTGCGGGCGAGGGAGGCCTCGACGGCCTCGCGCATGCCGGGGTGGAGGCGGTAGTCGCGCTCATGGACGCGGGGGACCTCGTCGGCGAGGTGCTGGAGGTAGGCGTCGATGACGGCGGAGATGGCGTCGGGGGAGGGGTGGACGCCGATGAGGTCGAGCGCCTTGCGGACGATGGCCCGGTCGGTCATGCCGGACAGGCTGAAGGAGTCACAGGCATCGCGGCGGGAGTGGAGCCTCTCGAAGGCCCGCGCCATGGAGCGGCGGCCGGCGCCTCCGGTGGTGACGAGGGTGCCATCGATGTCGAAGAGGAGCACGGTGGGGCGCATGGCCCCCCATCTAACGGAAGCCTGGGCCCGATGCGAGCCTCATGGCTCGATGTAGCTGAGTCCCTGCTGGATGGCCTCTCGGACGGCGAGGTCCTCCTCGAACGGCAGCCGCTCCTCGAGCACCCTGCGGGCCTCGGGGCCACCCAGGCGTCCGAGCGTCCGGGCCGCGGTGGCGCGCACCTGGTCGCTGTGATCGGAGAGGAGGGGGGTCAGCAGGGGGATGACCTCGAGCCCTTCGCGGCGGCTCAGGGCGAGCGTGGCGGCGGCGCGGACGGAGTCGGGGCTGGCCGGGCTGCGCAGCAGGCCCTGGAGCCGCTGGGAGGCCTCGGGATGAGCCACCACGGCCATGGCGGCGACGGCGCGGGTGCGCTGGGGCTCGGGGGCCTTCGGGTTGTTGGCGAGCCCGGTGAGCTCGGTGAGTGCCTCGGGGCCGAGCGGGGCCCAGTCGGCGGCGCGGGGGGTGGAGTCGGGGCTGTCGAGCAGCCGGAGGATCTCCTCGTGCAACGCGCCGAGGGGCTGCGGGGCGCTGGGGGCGGAGGGCGGCAACAGGGCGGCGGTGGACACACCCCAGGGGGAGGGGCCCGTCAGCAGCAGCGCGCTGAGGGAACAAGCCCCCAACAGGTGTGTGTGCCACCGGCGTGGCGTGGAGGGAAGGGGTCGGGAGATGGGCATGGGGGGAGCTCCCTCGTTTGATGCTTCTGCGGACCCTGGTTATAGGCCGGAGGGCACGAGAGATTCGAACCACCCCGGTTTTCTTTCGTTGAGAATGGATAGTTGAAGTATCGCGGCGTCCGGTTGAAGTCATGGGGCGCGCCGGTATTGTCGCGTCGCCATGGCCGGACGCGTCTTCTTCTTCCTGCAGCACGCCACGTACGAGCCCGCGTTCCAGGCGGCGTCGATGGGAATCACGGCGGCGGCGATGGGGGACGAGGTGTACTTCGTGTTCGCCTTCGATGCGCTGCGCTCGCTGGTGCGCGGCAGCTTCGGTCTGCCTCACAGCGAGAAGGAGTTGTCGGAGAGTGCGCGAGCGGAGGGGCTCGGTGTGCCTTCACCTGCGCGCATGCTCGAGGAGGCGCGTGCGCTGGGGGCGAAGCTGGTGGCGTGCGACACCACGGTAAGAATCTGTGGCTACGCGCCGGACGACCTGAAGGGGACGCTGGACGAGGTGATGGGGCTTGCGTCGCTGTGGAGGCTGACGGCAGGTGCACGCACCCTTGCCCTCTAGGTAGGCCTGGAGTTGATGCTGGCCGTGTGCGCGTGGGAAGGGGTATCCTCGGCACACTTTCGGGGCCGGTCCCTGTGAGCGCGGGGAGAACCCGCGCCAGTATTTCGAGGAGCGACTTCTACGCTATGCGCGCCAAATTGACCCTGCTGAGCGCCCTGGTTCTGGGCACCGTGATCGCCACGGGCTGCCAGACCTATGACTTCGAACCGGTGGAGCCACTCGCCATCTCGCAGACGACGAAGACGCGAGTCCTCCAGGCGCGTCAGGCCAAGCCGAACCTGATGCTGCTGGTGGACACGTCCGGTTCGATGACGCTGCCGGTGAACCCGGCACTTCCGGCCTGCAATCCAGGTGGCTCGCGGTGTGGCTCCAAGACGCTCCCGTGCGACACCTCCGTCTGCGCTACGCGCTGGTCCTCGCTGCAGGACGCGATGAAGGACTTCCTCACGCGCAGCGGTTCCATTGCCCGCTTCGGACTGGCCACCTACCCGGACCTGAACGCGGACAAGGACTACCAGTGTGGAGGGGCCACGGGTCTGACGGCGCTGACGGAAGCCCTGCCCGAGGGGGAGGCGGATGACGTGGCCACCCTCACGAACAAGGCCACCAATGTGAACAACAAGCTCCAGGCCATCAAGAACAGCTCGTCCTCTTCGAGTGTGACGGTCCCGGCGGGAGGCACGCCCACCAGCCTGAGCCTGCGCTTCGTGGGCAACAACCCGGCGCTGCAGTCGGCTGCCCGGTCCAACTTCGTGCTGCTGCTGACCGACGGTCTTCCCAACTGCAACCCGCAGAATGTGAACGCCTATCCGAGCGCGAATTGCCGCTGCACGCTGGACAATCCCGAGTTCTGCAAGTCGGCCCCCTACGACAACCTGGGCTGCCTCGACAAGGATGGCTCGGTGGTGGCGGTCCAGGAGCTGAAGGCCAAGAACATCTCGACCATCGTCATTGGCTTCGGCGCGGAGACGGCCACCGGCACGGGTCCGGAGGTGCTCAACGCCATGGCCCGGGCGGGTGGCTTCTCGGATACGTACTTTCAGGCGGCCAACAAGGATGAGCTGGTGACGGCGCTGAGGAAGATCAGCGAGACCATCAATGTGGCGGAGCCCTGCGTGATCAAGTTCGAGGACAACGAGGCTCCGAGCTCGCAGGAACTGGTGGTGGTCTACCTGAACGGGGATCGCGTCGCTTCGGGGCCGGACACCTGGAACCTGAGCGGCAATACGCTCACCTTCACGGGCTCCACGTGCGCGCGCATCGAGGCCTCCACGTCGGCGTCCCCGGTGAACATCGAGGTTCGAGCCGTTCAGCGGCAGTAGTCCTCAGGGGCGGCTTTACGCGGTGAAGGGGCGGGGCTATGTCTCCGGCCCCCGCCCGGGCCGCCCATGAAGATCACCATCCTCTCGCGCTCCGCCTCCATTTCGTCCACCAAGCGACTGGTCGAGGCCGGGCGCGCGAGAGGGCACCAGGTGCGTGTGCTCAACCCGATCCGGGTGGAGATGCACCTGGATGGACAGCGCGCCCACCTCTACTACCGGCGCCGCAAGCTGTCCCTGTGCGACGTGGTCATCCCGCGCATCGCGCAGTCCATCAGCAACTACGGATTGGCGGTGGTGAACCAGTTCGCCATGTGCGGGGTTCCGCTGGTGAACACGGCGCGGGCGATCGCCGAGTCGCGCAACAAGCTGCGCTCGCTGCAGTTGTTGTCGGCGCACGGCATCAACATCCCGGCGACGGTGATGGCGCGTGACGCGGCGGACCTGAAGGCCATGGTGGGCCTGGTGGGTGGCGTGCCGGTGCTGGTGAAGCTGCTGCAGGGCCAGGAGAAGCACGGGGTGATGGTGTGCGAGAGCCTGCAGTCGTTGGAGGCGGCGCTCGAGGCCATTCTCGGGTTGGGGCACAACCTGGTCGTCCAGCAGTACGTGCAGAACACCGGACAGGACGTGCGGGTGCTGGTGGTGGGGGGGCGAGCGGTGGCGGCGGTGCGGCGCCGGCCGCGGGTCGGGCGGCTCTCCTACACGTTGAACCGGGGCGCGAGGCTGGAGGGCATCGAGCTGACGGAGTCGCAGCGGGTGGCGGCGGAGAAGACGGCCTCGCTGGTGGGGCTGGAAGTGGCGGCGGTGGACCTGCTGGACGTGCAGGAGGGGCGGCCGAAGGTCTTCGAGGTCAACAGCTCGCCGGCCCTTCCGGAGATGGAGACGGCCACGGGGCTGGACCTGGCCAGCATCATCATCCAGCGCGCCGAGGAACTGGTGGCCGGAGGGCCGAGGGTGGGGTTGTCGGAGCCGGAGTTGATGGCTCCCCCCCGGCGGAAGCGTGCCTCCAAGGCCTCGGCGAACGGGGTGTGAACAGAAAGAGGTCCTCGGGCGTTGGAGGGGCGGTGATATAGGGGGCCCGCTCCCTGACTCTTTGTGAGGAGAACGACGCATGCTGCACTTCCGACGCATCAGCTCCCTGGCCGCCGCGGTGGTGGCTCTTGTCTGCACCCAGGTCTACGCCGAGGGCCAGGTGGACCCCACGACCCTCTACGAGGTGAGCACGGAGGGGACGTCCACCAAGGTCAAGGCGGGAGAGCAGGGCGTGTTCGTGCTGTCCATCAAGAGCAAGCAGGGGGCGCACGTGTCCGACGAGGCGCCGCTGAAGCTGGAGCTCAAGGGGACGCAGGTGACGCCGACCCAGGAGAAGCTGGCGCTGAAGGACTCGGTGGCGAAGAAGGCGGCGGGGCAGCAGTTCGCGGATCCGCGCTTCGAGGTGCCGTTCAAGGCCGCCGCGGCGGGCAAGGGCACGCTGGAGGCGAAGCTGACCTTCTTCATCTGCACGGAGCAGCTCTGCGCCCGGCAGCAGAAGACGTTCTCCATTCCTGTCGAGGTTCTCTAGTCCGTGGTGCGCCAGCGTTCGTCGAAGGGAAGTGAGCGGGGAGAGCGCGGGGGTCGTGAGCGGGGAGGGGACCGCGAACGCTCCGAGCAGCGCTACGTCTATGGAGTGAACCCGGTCCTCGAGTCACTCCGAGCGCATGCGGAGCGGGTGGAGCGCCTCTTCATCACCGAGGGTCAGCTCGCGGCGAAGGCGGCGGCGGAGATCTTCAGCCGTGCGAGGGACGCGGGCATCCGGGTGGAGCGGGTGCCCCGGGAGCGCCTGGCGGCGCTGACCGACGGGGGCGTGCACCAGGGAGTGGTGGCCGAACTGCGGGGCTTCGACTACGCGGATCTGCCGGACCTGTTGGAGGCGGCCGAGTCGAGCGGGCGCCCGCCGCTGTTGGTGGTGCTGGACGGCATTCAGGATCCGCACAACTTCGGGGCCATCGTCCGCTCGGCACACGCGCTGGGGGCGCACGGGGTGATCATCGCCAAGGACCGGGCGGTGCCGGTGACGGGGGTGGTGGCCAAGGCCTCGGCGGGGGCGGTGGAGCACTGTCCCATCGCTCGGGTGACCAACCTCTCGCGGGCCCTGGAGGAACTGAAGGAGGCTGGGGTGTGGATCGCCGCGGCGGATCCCCACTCGAACGAGTCCCTGTGGAGCGCCCGGCTGGACGGGCCGTTGGCGGTGGTGGTGGGGGCCGAGGGAGCAGGCGTGCGCCAGGGCGTCCTGGAGCACTGTGACTTCCGTCTCAGGATACCGATGCTGGGTCAGGTGGGTTCCCTGAATGCGTCTGTTTCGGCGGCGATTCTGCTATACGAGGCCGCCCGGCAGCGGGGGACGTCGCGTCCCGGTGCCGGAAGTTGACTCGTCCGGATCAAACTCCTTGACTTGGACGGCGGGGACTTCTAAAAGGGCGCGCCTCGACGGGACGGGTGGTTGGCGGTTCCCGGCGACGGGATGGGCGGGTAGGGGACGAAGCCGGAGTGTTGAATGCCGGTGTAGCTCAGTCGGTAGAGCAACTGATTTGTAATCAGTAGGTCGCGGGTTCAAGTCCCGCCGCCGGCCAAGCACGGGGCCGCGGATGAGGGCCCGGGATGAAAAAGCAGTAGGAAGAAACAGCGGTTTCAAGGTAGTTGAGGATAGCGGTTGCGGAGGGGTACCCAAGCGGCCAAAGGGAGCAGACTGTAAATCTGCCGGCTCTACGCCTTCGTTGGTTCGAATCCAACCCCCTCCATCGCCATCGCGGGAATAGCTCAGTTGGTAGAGCGTCAGCCTTCCAAGCTGAATGTCGTGGGTTCGAGTCCCATTTCCCGCTCCAGTTGTTGTTGTCGCAGATACAAGCCCTGATAGCTCAGTTGGCAGAGCGCATCCTTGGTAAGGATGAGGTCACCAGTTCAATCCTGGTTCAGGGCTCCATTTTTCGAGGAGCGTTATGTCCAAGGAAAAGTTCGACAGAAGCTTGCCGCACGTCAACATCGGCACCATCGGCCACGTTGACCACGGCAAGACGTCCCTGACGGCGGCCATCACCAAGGTGCTGGCGAAGACCGGCGGCGCGACCTTCCTCGCGTACGACCAGATCGACA
>NZ_PZOX01000019.1 GCF_003044305.1 Vitiosangium sp. GDMCC 1.1324
GGCCCAGGACGCCGAAGACTGGGTCCTGGGCCTCTCTGCGCAGCAGGCGCTGCGCAAGGCGGGAGTCCTCTCCCTCCACTTCTGGCTCCATTCCTTAATGTAAAGGAACTTTTGCCTACCTACTTAGTTCAGGGGGCGCTACGCGCCTGACTGAGCGCAGCTGAAGAAGAGGGGTGGCGGGTCTCCAGAGCTACGGCTGGGGCCCGCCACTTTCGTGTCCATGACCCGATGCCGCCCGCCGTGGCCCGGGTAGGACGCAGGTGCACGGGCGGCGAGACGGGAGCGGGGCGGATCCACGGCTTCGGTGCGAGCTCCTCCACTTCACGTGCGAGGTCTACCTCGGGGTCCACGAAGACCTCCGCGGGCCGTCCGTTCCATGACACACGCGCATCGGCCCGGACCTGGACCGGTTCCTTCCTCCGTGCCTCGAAGTCGCGAGCGATGTGATGGGCGAGCTGCAGGATGAGGTCCGGCTGCACCGACATCTCCCGCTCCTGCAGGCGGGTGAGATATTGGCTGGGAGGCACGTGCCACTCCCTTCCGGTGCGCACATCCCGGACCATGAAGGTCACGCTGCCGTTCTTCTCCCGCGCCATGACCCGCCACGAGAAGCGCATCCCCTGCTCATGCCACAGGACGTTGCCGCCGTAGAGGTGGCTCCTGAGCGGGAGCAGGAGCTGGACGAGCCCATACACCACCGCCGCGCCCAGGCCCACCCGGGCCTTCCATCCGGGCGCGGTCAGGCCCCTGGAGGAGGCGGACATCCCGGGGGGCTCCTCGCGTGGGGCCCTGCCCGCACAGCGCGTTCCCAGACGCTCGCCGAACCACCGGGGCCAGGAGGGCTCGAAGAAGACCAGCGCCGCAGTGACCATGATGACGGGGAACATCCCGATGGGGAACAGCGCCGAGGTGGCCGCGTGGAACCCCAGCACCACCGCGTAGGCGAACGGGCGGAGTCGCCGCGAGAGGAGGAAAAGCACGATGGTGGTGTCGAAGAGGAAGCCTCCCCAGGCCGCGGCATACGCCACCCAGCGCTCCTCCAGCAGCGGGCCCACGAGCGGGAGGCTCGCCCGCGCCGACAGCCAGATGTTGAGGGGCTGTGCGTGGAGCAACCAGTCGGAGGTGAGCTTCGCCAGTCCGGCGAACACGTAGACCACGGCCACCTGGAAGCGCAGCAGGTATGTGCACCACGCCGGCAGCCAGTCGCGGCGCAGCGCCGGGTTCCTCCATGCGTCCACGGAAAAGGCCCGGTGTGCCGGCACGAAACACAGCAGCCCGAGCAACAGGCTCACCAGGTAGTAGTGGTTGAGGTAGTTGGTCACGTCCACGAGCTGGACGTAGGTGAACGTGACGAAGAGCAGGGCGACTGCCTGCCGGTAGAAGAGCCCCACCGCCACGCACAGGCCCAGGACGCCGAGCGCCACGAAGACGGCGTGCATCCACGGCGCGGGCAGCGCGGGCACCCACCCGAAGCCCCAGTAGGTGAAATGGAACCGGGGCCGCACGAACAACTCATCGACCCAGCCGTAGGCGAGAAAGCGCGCCGCCGACACGGTGATCAGCGACCCGAGCGCCACCCGGAAGACCACCAGCGCCGCGATGTCCCGCGGCGCGCCCAGCCAGCTCCACAGACGCGAGGGCCGCTCGCCCCGCTCCACCTCAGTCATTGTCTCCCTCGAGGTTCTGCGGCGCCTCGAGGTCCAACACCGTGACCAGCTCGGTCTTGAGCAGATCGGTCACGCCCTTGACCGCGTCATAGAGCGCCCGCACCGACGGCTTGTCCTGGGCAAGCGCCTCGCGGAGATCCGCTTCGTCCACCGCCTCGAGGGCCGCCTGGGCCTCGGAGAGCCGCTCGCGCAGCCTGACCGCCAGGGGCTCGGCCCCCGCCGCCACGAGCACATCGTCGAACCCCGTCCCCTCGTAGTTCGCGCCACATCCTTCTGCGAGGCGCCGGAAGCCCACCAGGTTGGCGCGCACGTTCGCTTTCGAACGGCCCGCGAAGGGCGACTCGAGAAGCTCCGGACAGGTGTCCGCCGAGCAGTCCCGGAGGCCGAGCGGCCGCGCCAGCTTCAGGTCCTTCACGTCCCGCTCGATGTAGAAGAGCGCGTCACTCAAGGCGTTCAACCCCTTCTGCCCCGTCGAGTACACCGCGTTGCCCGGACCCGCCGTCTCGAGCGTGCGCACGAAGCCTCCCTTCTCCGCCCCCCACGCCTCGACGAGCTGCGCCGCGAGGCGGTGCACGTCGGCGGCCACCACCGCGGCATAGGCCCGCTTGCGCGCCTCCCGCTCCTCGGCCGACAGGGCCGCCCACCTCCCCCCCGACACCACGGGGGAGCTCGCGGGGCAGGCGGTGTCCGCGCCTTCGTAGAACAGCAGGTACTCGAGGGCGAACAGCCCTCGGCGGCTCACGAGGGAGGTGGGAAAGCCCGAGGCCTCGTAACCCCGGGAGACGATCTGCTCCTCGATGACGCAGCGGCTCACCAGGGGCCAGGAGTAGATGTTGTCGCGCAGCTCCGCGCCGCCGGGGAGGCTCCTCGGGGCCGCCGGACCCACTTGCATGACCTCGGCCACCTGCCACACGTCCATGGCCCGGTGGAACGCCGCTCGCGCCGCCGCCCTCTTGCTGGCATCCGGCTCCGCCGCGAGGGCCGCCGTCGCCTGCTTCAGCTCCACCGCCGTGGCGAGGAAGTCACGCGCCGTCGTCAGCACACACGACCCCGCCGCGCCCAGCAGCTGCGTCCGGGCCGTATCCGCCTTTCCGGGCGCCTCGGGCTTTCGTGTTCCCTCGCGGCAGGCCGGAAGGCACGTGAGGGCGGCGAGGACGAGTGCACTCGTCCCCATGAGACGAGCAGCGTTCGGGCGGAGTCTCGAGAGGCTCATGCGCCCCGCACCTACCAACTGATTTTGAAAATGACAACTATTAGCAAAGTCCATCTCGTTTTCTTGGATTCCGGGCGGGTGCCTTGACATCGCTCGAATGTTGGCCTACCAAGCGCCCGCCTATCGTGAAATCGATAATCATTATCAATTTCCACATCGAGCCATCGAGGGGTTGACTACATGCGGAGCGATACGAACCACCGGAGCTTCCGGGCCACGCTGTCGAGCGTGCTGGTCCTGGCGGTTGCACTGACCTACATGGGCGGCTGCGGAGACGAGCCGGACACCGGTGAGCCGGACACGACGGCCGATTCGGGGACGGGCATCCCGGATGCGGGGACCGCCCAGACGGACACGGATCTGGCGCTGGTGCGGCTCAACACGGACGGCAGCCTGGACACCACCTTTGGGACCAGCGGCATCGCGCGGGTGAACCTGGGGACCGGTGCCGGCACTGTGCGGGACTCGCTGTGGGGGATGGAGCGCGACGCGTCGAACCGTCTCGTCCTGTTCGGCTCCAAGAAGGCCGATGGGAATCGTGCCGATGCCGACCGGGTCGTCGTGCGGCTCACCGCGAACGGAGCGCTGGATGAGACGTTCGGCACCAAGGGGGTCCACACCCTCGACATCGTCAACCTGAATGATCAGGCGCGCCACGGCATCGTCCAGCCGGATGGGAAGATCCTCGCCTCGGGCTATACGCCCCAGCCGTCGGGCGTGGGGACGCAGGCCTCCAACCGCATCGTGCTGTTGCGGCTGAACGAGAACGGCCAGGCGGACACGACGTTCGGCAGCAAGGGGGTGGTGAACTCGGCGCCCTTCCAGCCCGCGGACCCGAGCACCATGGAGTGGGGCTACGCCGAGGCCTATGCCGTGGGCAACCAGTCCGGCAAGTACGTCACCACGGGCTATGGCCGCCCCGGAGCCTCGGGCGCGACGGATCTCGTCTCCTTCCGCTACGACGCCAATGGCAGGCTCGACACCTCCTGGGGCAACGGGGGCGTCTTCCAGCTGGACCTGGTGGGTGAGAATGAGCGCGGCCGCGATCTGGCCGTGCTGCCGGACAACCGCGTGTTCATGGTGGGCAGCGGCACCCCGTCGGCGTCGAGCATCGACGCCCTGGCGGTGTTGCTCGAGTCCGATGGCAAGCCGAGCACGAGCCTGGGTCCGGATGGTTACAAGCTCTACGACTTCGGCCGTCCGGATGAGGCGTTCTTCAAGACTGCGGTCTCGCCGGATGGCAAGCGGGTCGCCGCGGCGGGCTACCGGGCCGGTGCGAATGAGGATGACGACGCCATCCTGCTCATCAAGGAGTGGGGCGAGGGCGGCTCGGAGTTCGCGCAGGCCGTACCCCTGTCCGAGACGGCCAATGATCGCTTCTGGTCCGTCACGTTCGATGCGTCGGGGAAGCTCTACGCGGCGGGCTTCATCACCGAGGACGGGGACAACCGCATGGCCGTGGTGCGCTTCAACGCGAACGGCTCGCGGGACACCTCGTTTGGTACGGGGGGCGTCGTCACGGTGAACGTCGCCGTGGGCAAGACGGATGAGACGGCTCGCGCCGTCATCGTGCAGTCCGATGGCAAGGTGGTGCTGGCGGGCGTCGCCGAGGCCCCGTAGTCGGAATCGGTAGTGGACACACTTCGGGGCCGGTGAGGGGAGACGCGTCCTTCACCGGTCCCGGTCACTTCGCACCCAGCGCGTTCATCCAGGAGTCGTGGTTCTTTATGTGTGCACGGACATGGTGGGTCGCGGTGTTGTGCTTCGTCGTCGCGCCAGGGGCGGTGGCTCAGCAGGCGGAGCCGGCGAACGAAGCCCCTGGTGTCACGGAGGCTCCTCCGCCCACGGCTCCAGAGACCCTCACGCTGCCCGAGACTCCTCCCGCGCCGGCAGCGGACGAGGCGGTCCCCTCGCCAGAGGAGCAGCGGAAGTTCGAGAGCGTGGTGGTCGGGACCTCGGAGGCGAGGACGAGTGGCTCCATCCACGTCCTCAAGCCGGAGAAGCTCCAGCGTTTCGAACTGGATGATCCGCAGGCCATCCTGCAGAGCGTCCCCGGTGTCTACGGGCGCGGGGAGGACGGGTTCGGGCTGAGGCCGAACCTGGGGCTGCGAGGGGCCAATCCCGATCGCAGCAAGAAGGTCACCCTCCTGGAGGATGGTGTGCTCTTCGGCCCGGCGCCCTACTCAGCGCCGGCGGCCTACTATTTCCCGTTGATGACCCGCATGCAGTCCGTGCGCGTCCTCAAGGGGCCCTCCGCCATCCAGACCGGCCCCCAGACCGTGGGGGGCTCGGTGGATCTCATCACCCGGGACATCCCCTCCGCCGAGACCTTCGGCCTGGATGTGGCGGGTGGCCAGTACCTGTATGGCAAGGCCCACGGCTTCTTCGGAGCGAGCACCGAGCGCGCGGGCTTCCTGGTGGAGGGTCTCCACCTGCGCAGTGACGGCTTCAAGCAGCTCGACAGTGGGGGCAGCACGGGCTTCCACCGCAACGAGTGGATGGCGAAGGCCCGCTACCGGCTCGTCCCCGAGGGCCCGGTGCGCCAGAGCCTCCAGCTCAAGCTCGGCTACTCCGACGAGGCCTCGAACGAGACGTACCTGGGGCTGAGTGACGCGGATCTCCTCGCGAACCCGCTGCGCCGCTACGGCGCGAGCCGTTTCGACCACATGCAGTGGCACCGCACGCAGATTGTTCTCAGCCACCTGCTCGAGTCCAAGGACTTCGCGGTGACGACGACCGCCTATCGCCACGACCTGGACCGGACCTGGCGGAAGGTGAATGGCTTCCGCGGAGCGTCCATCTCCGAGGTGCTCGCGGATCCGACCAGCGCCCGCAACTCCATCTATTACGGTGTGCTGACGGGGCAGCTCGACTCCTCGACGCGCGAGGAGACGATCATGATCGGCCCCAACCATCGCGTCTTCGTCTCGCAGGGCCTCCAGAGCGTGGCGCGGTGGAGCACCACCACCGGCCCGCTGGCGCACAGCCTCGAGGTCGGGGTGCGCTACCACTACGACAGCATCGATCGCCGCCACACGGAGGACGGCTTCCGCATGGTGGGGGGCGAGCTCGTCCCGGAAGGCGAGCCGACCGTCACCACCGCCGACAACAAGGACTCGACGCACGCCGTCTCGCTGCACGCGACCGATGCGATCGCCTGGGGGCCCCTGGTGGTGACGCCCGGAGTCCGGCTGGAGCTCATCCGCTCCCAGTCCGTGGATCGGATGACCGGGAAGACCCAGCGCGGTGCGGTGGAGGTGCTCATGCCTGGGGTGGGTGTCCATGGCTCCCTGACCCGGGACCTGGGTCTCTTCGGTGGGGTGTATCGCGGCTTCTCGCCTCCCGCGCCGGGCCAGCCCGAGGCGGTACTCCCCGAGAAGAGCATCAACTACGAGGCCGGTGCCCGGTGGGCGCGCCGCGGCGAGCGCGTCGAGGTGGTGGGCTTCTTCAACGACTACTCGAACCTCACGGACATCTGCACCTTCTCCAACGGCTGTCTGAACGACAATCTGGACCGACAGGTCGATGCCGGTGCGGCCCACATCTACGGCCTGGAGGCCTTCGCGGAGAAGACCTTCCGTCCAGGGGGCGGCGTGACGTTTCCGCTCTCCCTGGCCTACACCTTCACCCAGACGCTGCTGCTCGAGGACTTCCGCTCGGCGGACCCTCAGTTCGGCCAGGTGCGCGCCGGGGATGAGCTTCCCTATGTGCCCCGGCATCAGCTCTTCGCTTCCGCGGGGGTGGAGGGCTCTCGTTGGGGCGTCTACCTGAACGCCGCCTTCATCGACACCATGCGGGAGAAGGCGGGCCAGGGGGAGATTCCCGAGGGCGAGAGGACGGATGCCCTGCTGACATTCGACGCGAACGCGAACTGGAACCTCACGAGCTGGGGCCAGCTCTACCTGAGTGCGCGCAACCTGCTCGACCAGCAGGGCATTGCTTCGCGCCGCCCCTATGGCGCCAGGCCGAACGCTCCCCGGACCGTCATCGTCGGGTTCAAGATCTCGCTCTGATTCCGGCGCCCTTCAGTCCCGGGGCGGCGAGCTCCGGGGCGTGGGTTTGGGGCGGGCACGGGGGGCGGCCCCGGACCTGCGCAGGCGGGTGAGCAGCGAGGACAGATCGCGCTCGAGCACGGCGCACGACTCACTGAGCTCTCGGAGGGATTGTAGTCGGGCGCGGGCGGGGTGCTCGTCCTCGCCGAGCAGCCAGAGGGCCTCCTCGACCAGTCCCTTCACGCTGGCGAGCTCGGCCAGGCGGGTGCGCAGAATATTCTCCCAGGCGTCCGCCCGGAGCCGGTAGCTGTCGCGCCGATTCAACACGGGGACCCGCTCCACGAAACCGCGCTCCGCGAGCAGCCGGGCCATGCTGCTCACCGAGGCCTTGCTGGCACCGAGCCCCTCGGCCATCGCGTCCAGCGAGTCACAGCCGGACTCCGACAGCGCCAGCCACGCCACGATGCGCCCCGCGATGGGCGGCACGCCGAGCTGCTGGATGAACCCGCCCAGGGACTCCCTCACCTGGGGCAGGGTGCGCACGCTCATTGTCCAGCTCCCGCTGAATCACATTCGGGAATCATCGAATCATATTCGGGATGAATCGAATGACATTCAATCTGGGCTGGATATCATTCGGAGATTTCTGAACGAACCGGGGCCGCTCCCGAGGGGACGGAGGCCCGGGTGCCCTCAGTTCCGGGGCTCGTTGGCCTGCGGCAGTGCCCGCCCGCTGCGGAACCCGCGCCACCGCACGTAGCGCGTGAAGTCGCGCGAGAAGGCGTCCGCGCTCAGCCCGATGGCGCTCTCGAAGGCCTCCGGGAAGTCCTTTCCGCCCTTCATCTCGCGCAGGATGCCGCGCACGGCGTCCTCTCCGTAGCGCCGCACCAGGAAGGTGAAGGCGTAGTGCGCCACCCCGTACACCAGGTTCGAGTCGTCCCGGTACAGGCCATCCGGTTTTTGTACCGGATCGCTCCCGGGGGTGCGCTCCAGGTGGCGGGCGATCTCCTCCAGGGACACCCACCGGTAGGACTGGTCCGCGGTGAACGAGGCCATGCCCTCGCGGAACCACAGGGGAATCTGTTTGCGCTGCCAGCCGAGCCGATCCGACGACAGTTGGTACATCAGGCTGTGGGTGAGCTCGTGGAGCAGCAGCTCGTTGATTTGCGGCTGGGTGGCCCCGCCCGGCCCCCACGAAGAGGGGGCCTGGACGAACACCTCGTCGTAGCGGCTCCAGGCGCGCAGCCAGCCGAACCCATGCTGCCGGACGGCGTCCTCGAGCGCCTCGTGGTCGGGCACCACCTTGAGGGTGACGGGCACTTGCAGCTTGCCCCAGCGCTCCAGCTTGGGCAGGGCCTCGTCCGCGGCCTTCTGGACGAGGGCGGCGTCCTGCGCATTGCCCGGGGCGTACTCGGTGCGGAACAGGCCGGAGGCACTCTCCATGGACGCCTCGAGCGCGGCCGCGGGTGCGGCGGACTGCCGGGGCGCGGCGCACCCCGCCAGGAGCGCCAGCACTCCCACTGCCACGAGTCCCGCTCCTCCCAGCCCACTGCCGTTGCGCATCTCCACCCTCATTCCACGTTCAACCAGTGCAGCACCGTGCGGCCCACGTCCGCCACGGTGGCCAGCGACTCCAGTCCGGCTGCTGGCGGACCGAAGTAGAGCACGGGGACGGGATTGAGGGTGTGTGAACGTGTAGTCAGATCTTCCACGTTTCCATGGTCGCTGCAGACGAGGACCCGGGCGTCGGCCGGCCGGGTGGCGATGACGGCCCGGGCGAAGGCGTCGAAGGTCTCCAGGGCGTCGCGGGCGGCGGTGAAGTCCTGGGCATGTCCGGCCTCGTCCGCCAGGTAGTGCTCGAAGAAGGTGAAGTCCGCCTCCGAGGCCACCTGCCAGAAGACCCGGGCGGCCTCGGCCGGGGTGCGCTGGGGGGCGGAGAGGCTCCGGGCTCGTGCCTTCTCCCCGGTGATGTCATGGGTGAGGCCCTGGCCGGCCCGGGCGTCGTCCAGTGTGCGCAGGGGGACGTGGCCGGCGGCGAACGCCAGCGTGGTGGCCGAGGGCTTCAGGCGCCGCAGGGCGGCCGGGGGCAGGGTGAACTCGGGGGCGCTGGCGGAGGGGCGGCGGTGGAGCTTCAGCGCGTCCAGGTAGGCCACGGGGTAGCTGTTGGCGAAGGTGGCGCTGCGGCCGGCGCCCACCAGGCGCTTGATGATGGAGTGGCGCGCGAGGAGCTCCCGCAGGGGCGCGTCCGGGTAGCCGAGCACGTGCCGGCCGATGAGGGCGGGGGCGGGCTGGCCGGTGAGGATGGCGGTCTGGTTGGAGGCGGATTGCGGGCGCCCGGCGACGCCGAAGGTGGGGTCCACCGGGAAGCACCGGCCTCCCTCGGGGAGCGGGCGGGCGGGCGCGTCCTGGAAGTGGGACAGGAGGTATTCACGGCCAGCGAGTGGATTCGCCTCCGGGTCGTTTCGTCCAATGCCAACACCATCGATGAAGAGGACCGCGACGCGCATGGCGGTCGACTGTATCCTCGTTGCAAGAGAGACCCATGGCCCTCCACGGCGACTTTTCCAGCTTCCCGCTGCCCGAATTGCTCCAGTGGTTGGATAGCTCCCGCAAGACGGGGACGCTCCAGCTCCTTTCCTGGGAGGGAGGTGAGCGCAAGCTCTTCCTGCTCTCGGGGCAGGTGCTGGCGGTCGCCAACGAGGGGCTCTGGGGGCGCGTGGCCCGGGTGCTGTCGCTGGCGAAGCTGGCGGATGGCGCGGCGGTGCTGGCGGCCCTCAAGGAGCTGCCGCCGGGGGGCGAGGACGTGGAGTCCGCCTTTCGGAACCGCAAGGTGGAGCAGAAGCTGGTGCGCGACCTGGTGCGCGAGGAGATGTTCGGCTCCATGGTGGACCAGACGCGGGGAGGCCATGGCGCCTTCCACTGGACGGAGGATCTGGACCGCTCGGGTGAGGAGTGGGCCCCCTGCGAGATGAGCCTGCGGGAGCTGCTCTTCGAGTCGCTGCGGTGGGTGGATGAGCAGCCGGACGTGGACCGGGTGCTGCCGGGAGATGCGCTGACGGTGCGGGCGCGCGTCCAGCCGAGCCCGCGTCAGCCGTTGATGCACCGCATCCTGCTGGCGCTGTGCGCGGGTGGACAGAACCTGGGGCGGTTGCGGCTGTCGCTGGGGCTGTCGCGCTCGTCCATCACGCGCCGGGTCTTCGAGCTGCTGCGGGCGAAGCAGGTGGAGGTGGAGGGGGCGCCGGAGGTGGTGGTGGATCCGGTGACGGACATGCTGGAGAAGGGCGCGGTGCTGGTACGCGAGGGGCAGTATGAGGCGGCGGAGCTGGTGTGCTCGTCCCTGCTGACGAGCGACCCGACGGATCGGCGGGTGCGCGAGTTCGCGCGGATGGTGCACAGCGAGCACATGGCGGCGCTCTACGGAGAGCTGCCGCCGCTGGCGGTGCCGGTGCTGAGGCCGGATCCGGATGCCCAATCGTTGCTCAAGCCCGAGGAGCGGCAGGTGGTGGGACTCGTCAACGGCTCATGGGACGTGTCGACGCTCGTCCTGGCCAGCTCGGCGCGCGAGCTGGAGACGCTGAAGACCCTGGCCAAGCTGGTGCGCATGGGCCTGTTGCAGATGCGCTGAGTGCTACTCCGTCGAGGGCGGAGTCCCACCGTCTGTCGTGGGGGCCTGGGGCTGCGGGGAGGGAGGAACTCCGGTTGTCCCTCCGTCCCCTGGGCTGGGATGCATGAAGGGCAGGGGTTGGATGTGTTCGGGATCGAACGAGGGCGACACGCCCGGCTCACCCGGCACCGGTGTGCTTCCATCCGGCGAGCCCGTGTATTCCTCCATCCCATCCAGCACCCGTCTCAGGATCCGACCGTCCGTGCTGATCGCGTACTTCGCGCCCGAGTCGAGCCCGGCGTGCTTCTGGCCGCAGTAGCCGGGGTTTTCATCGATTCGAACGAAGAGGATCTCGCCTTGCCGGATGACCCGATAGACATGCGCCTCCTGCCGGTCGACACACGGTGCATCGGCTCTCCCAGGAGGCAGGAAGTCATTGGCCGCGATGGCAATGGCCCTGAGTGTGACTCCATCCAGTTGGAAGGGCTGGCCGGGTGCGCCGACTTCGACGGGGGCACGCTCGAAGAACTGGGGGAAGACGATGGACCGGTCGTCCTCCACGGCCACCGGATGCCGGAAGGGCGGTGCGCAACCGAGCCCGAGAAGCATCATGACCGCGAACGCACGACGCTTCATGTGCCCTCCTCAATCTGCTCCGACCTCGGTTTCGAGCAGCGCTACTCCGTCGTGGGCAGCCCGGCCGCGTGGAGCCGGGTGAAGATCTGCATCAGGACGTAGAGCGCGAACGCCGCGTCGTCCACGCGGTTGCTGGAGCGGGCCGCGAGGGACTGGAGCTTGAGCACGTCTCCTCCGTCCACGTGGAGCAGGTGGGCCTGGGCACCCAGCGGCGCCTCGCCCGCGAACGCGAGCCCGCGCCGGGTGGCATCGAGGCAGGCCTGGATGCACGTCCCATAATCTCCGGCGGCGAACGCGCCTTCCGCGGCCCGTGCGTGGTCGAACAGTTCCGAGGGGGCCAGCGCGCTGGCGGGCCCCAGGGGCCGCTGTCCGGTGAGCGCAGGGGGCGCGATGGGCGGCGCCACCTGGACCTGCGGCTGGGGGACGACGGCCGGCATGCTCCGGGAGATGGGGCCCGCCGGGCGCTGCAACCCGGCGCTGGCCGAGGCGGGAGCCGTGGCCGTGGGCGCCTTTCCCGCGAGCTGGCTGAGCTGGGCCTCCAATCCGCTTCCCGCGCCCTTGGCGGCGCCCAGCGAAG
The DNA here is from genome assembly GCF_003044305.1 of Vitiosangium sp. GDMCC 1.1324. Classification (GTDB taxonomy): domain Bacteria; phylum Myxococcota; class Myxococcia; order Myxococcales; family Myxococcaceae; genus Archangium. Next base: position 11,690 of record NZ_PZOX01000019.1, read on the forward strand.
GCATGGCCGGGGTGGCCGCGCGAGGCGGGGGGACGATGCGCTTGGCACGCAGGTCCTGGATGACCAGCCGGGTGATGGCCTTGAGCGCGTCCATCACGCCGCGGCCGCTCAGGGCCTCGGTCTCGAAGTCGGGGACGTTGCGCGGGTTGAGCGCCGTGCGCAGCTCCGTCACGGGCAGGGCCTTGGGGATGTCGCGCTTGTTCCACTGGAACACCAGCGGGAAGCGCTCCAGCCGGACGCCCTGCTCGAGCAGGTTCTCCTCCAGGTTGGCCAGCGACTCGCGGTTGGCGTCCATCATCTCCGGCTGCGAGTCCGCCACGAACACCACGCCGTCGGCGCCCTGGAGCACCAGCTTGCGCGTGGCGTTGTAGAAGACCTGTCCGGGCACCGTGTACAGCGCCAGCCGCACGGTGCAGTCGTTCACCCGCTCGACCTTCACGGGCAGGAAGTCGAAGAAGAGCGTCCGGTCTCCTTCGGTGGCGATGGACATCATCTCGCCCCGGTGCGCCGGGCGCACGGTCTCGTAGACCTTCCTCAGGGTCGTCGTCTTGCCGGACAGGCCCGGTCCGTAGAAGACGATCTTCACCGCCACTTCGCGGGCCACCAGGTTCACGCTGCTCACGGTGTCAGCTTACCTAGAACGACTCGCCTCCTCGCGCCAGTTGCAGATGGCACATTCGCGGGGGTCCCCGAGAGATACTCGTTGGCCAGGAGGGCGAAGCACACGGCTTCCTTGGCCCCTTCCGGCAGTCCCAGCACGTCCAGGGGGCGGACAGGCAGGGGGGAAAGCCGCTCCGTCAGGCGCTCCATCAGCACCGGGTTCCGGATGCCGCCGCCGGAGACATACACCGCCTCCAGGGCGAAGCGCGGCTGGAGCCACCGCTCGTAGGCCCGGGCCGTGGCCTCCACCGTGAAGGCCACCGCCGTGGCCAGCAAGTCATGGGGGCGCGAGGCCCCGTGGCGCTCCCACAGCCGCGTCACCAGCGCGTCCCCGAAGCCCTCGCGGCCAGCGCTGCGCGGCGGGGGGAGGGCCAGGAAGGGGTGGGCGAGCAATTCCTCCAGCAGGTCCGGCATGACCCGGCCCTGGCGCGAGAGGCTCCCGTCCAGGTCGCACTGGAGCCGGCCGCCGGTGACGCGCCGGGCCAGTCCGTCCAGCACCATGTTGCCCGGCCCGGTATCGAAGGCGACCGTGTCCTCGAGCCGATCGCTCACCACGCTCACGTTGCCGATGCCGCCGATGTTCTGCAGTGCCCGGGCCACTCCTGGCTTCCGGAACAGGGCCCAGTCCAGGTAGGGCACCAGGGGCGCCCCCTGGCCTCCGGCCGCCACGTCCCGGGTGCGGAAATCACTCACCACGGAGATGCCGGTGCGCTCGGCGATGACGGAGGCCTCGCCGAGCTGCAGCGTGGAGGGGGTCTCGGACAGGCTCGAGGGGAGGTGGGCCACCGTCTGGCCGTGCGAGCCGATGATGTCCACGTCCTCGGGGCGGTGGCCCGCGCGGGAGATGACCGCGAGCGCGGCCTCGGCGAAGCGCTCGCCCAGGGCGAAGTTGAGCTCGCAGAGAGAGCGGGCGTCGTCGGCGGCGAGCACCCGCCGGGTGAACTCGGGGGTGAAGGGCTGGGAGACGTGGGCCAGCAGGGTGATGCGGACCTCGGGGCCGGTGCCCTCGATGCGGCAGAGCACCGCCTCCACCGCGTCCACGCTGGTGCCAGACAGCAGCCCGACACACAGGCGCGAATTCGGAGGAGGGGTGCTCGGGTCCATGAGCACAAGTGTAAGGCCCGGGTCCCACGGATGCCGGGACGCCCGGGATGGAACGACGAGAATCCCCCATTTGCGACGTCATGTGGAGGATGGGCTCGCCTGGAGGGGCGCTGGGCTGCCTACGCCGTGGCTCCAGGTGGCTCGGGCTCGTAGCGGGACGCGCTCGTCAGCTCGAGGGCCTGAGCGCGGGTGAGGGGCTGGCCGTACACCGGCGACCCGGGTTGTTGCCGCCGTCCGCCTTCCCGCAGCGAGCCGGTGTCCACGGGCGCGAAGCCGATCTGCTCGATGAGACCCGACACCACGCGCTTGGCGTCCACGTCGTCACCAGCGACGAGGAGGGCGAGCCGTTCCTCCAACGGTGCGTTCGGCCGGCCCTCGTCACGCAGGCGGGTCCACAACATCGTGTTGAACGCCTTCACCAGCCGCGCCCGGGGGAGCCGCTTCGCCACCTCCTCGCTGGAGGTGGAGTCCCCGAGGTTGATGATCTCGAAGTTCTCCCCGTAGGGATTCATCGCGTCGATGACAATCTTCCCGGTCACGAGCTCGGGAGAGGGGAGCCCCTCGGGTGTGCGCCAGGGGATGGCCAGCAGCACCAGCTCGCCGAAGCGCGCGGCGTCGTCCACCGTCGCGGCGCGGGCGCGGGGGCCGAGCTCCCGGACGAGCGAGGCCAGTGAGTCCGGCCCGCGCGAGTTGCTGAGGGCCACCTCATGCCCCGCGCGGGTGAAGAGCCGGGCGGCGGTGCTGCCGATATGACCTGCTCCGATGATGCCGATGCGCATGTTCGCCTCCTGGGCTCTCGGTGCACGGGGATGCTTCCCGTGTCCTGTTCACGGATGCGCAGCGTGGGCGTGTGAGGCAAGCGCGAGGCCCGGGGGACCTGGGGGCGGGAGCAGCCCTCGTGTGCCCGGAGGCAGGGGGTGTTCAAGAGCGGGGGTAGAGCATGGAGACCGCCGTGATGGCTCCACCGTTCAGGCGTCCCCCGTCCGCGACGCGCTCCTGCTCGTGCCCGAGGCCGATGACGTGACCGACCTGGTGGAGCACGTCGCCGGCATCGCAGTCATCGGTCAACGTGACGGGCTGCTCACCACCGGCCATCCCCACGTAGGAGCCGAGCGTCTCCCCTCGCGTGAAGAGCACGTAATGGGGGTAGCGCGAGGCGTTGTCATCGGTGCGTTGGACGAAGCGGATGTTCGTGCGCTGCTGCCACTGTTGGAGGGCGGCGGTGACGCGCTCCGGGTGGGGAAGGTCTGGCGAGAGGCTGTAGGGGATGACGCCCTCGGGCCATCGCTGGCGGATGGTGAGGATGCCCATGCCCTCCAGGCTCGAGGCCTCGGAAGACAGGGCGCGCGTCGTCCGTGCCTGGACCCGTTCCTCGGCCTTCTCCATCAACCGGGTCGGACCGAGGAAGATGTCGTCCTCGCCGTCCTCGAGGATGGCCAGCCCTCGATCATCGATGTACCGCACCTGCTGGAACTGGCCGGACGCGGCATCCCGGACGTGGCCCTCGCGAACGGGGGCCGCGAGCGCCGCCGAGGACAGGACCAGGCCCAACGCGGAGAGGGAGAGCGGAAGGACGTTCTTCTTCGACATACGCGGCCCCTTCGTTGCCTGGGTGGAAGACGCAACAGGGGGATGGCCGTCCAGGCGGGATGTGATGGACGTACCCGTGCGTTCACCCGAGGCCGGTTACCCGGCAGGCGAGGGGATGGGCTGTGGATGTCGGTGGGCGAGGCCCAGGGTCAGCCGGGGGCCGTCCGAGGCACTCGCTCCAGTTGTCGTGGCACGGGTGGCTCGGGACCGCGTTCCCAGACCCGCCCAGAGGCATCCCCGAGCTGTTCCTGGTTCTGGCGCCATCGCCGGATGCCGGGGCACTCCGGGGGCTCGAGCACCTGCGGCTCGTGGGTGCACTCCAGGTGGGAGGGAGTTCCCCCGGCTGGGTTCGCTGTCTTCGACCCGGGGGGGCGGGGTGGTGCCGGGACGCCCGGCGTGGGCCTCTCGGAGCGAGCTCCCTCCGCGCGTGACGCTCCGGGAGGGGTAGCCCCGCTCGAGGGCTTTCGCTTGAGGACCTCGACGGCATCGCCTGCGGGGCGGAGGGTGGCGATGGGCATCCCGGCCTGCTCGGACGGACGGGTGGGGGCGGGAGCCGTGTCCTGACCCATGCCCTGTCCGGCCGGCTTGGAGTTGTACGGGCTACGGACGCGAGACTCGTCACGGGCGACCGCCTCGTCACGGACTTCCGGCTCGCGCCTTCCGCACCCGCTCAGATCATTGCGCTCCAGGGTGGCGGAGCCCCAGCTCACGCGGAGGCAGTCCTTCTCCGCGGCACTCACCGAGGTGTTCATCACCGCCGCGCTCATGCCCAGGGCGATGCCCTGGTGCGCCTGGGTGATGACGGCGTGGTCGATGAGGGTGCCCCGTCCGCCACGGACCCGGATGCCGTACCAGGAGCCGTCACCCCCTTGGGAGGAGAGCGTGACGGGTTGTTCCGGGGTGCCGCGCACCACCAGCGTCCCATCCACGATCAGCTCCACGCGTTCGGCGTCGACGCCGGACTTGAGCGCATCGGTGGAGGAGGCGATGACCTGGACGCCGGGCTCGAGGGTGAGCCTCACGCCCCAGGCCACGGTGACATCGCCCTTGAGGACATAGGGGCTGCCACTGCTCGTCCAGACGGTGTTGTGGGTAAGCGTTCCCTGCACGTCCGTGGCGGAGGCCAGGGCCGGGAGGAGAATCATCAAGGCGAGAAGCGCTGCACGCATCGCGAAGTGGAGGCTACCTCGCATTCTCAGACATCGTCCAGGAGGTGCGGGGGGAAATGTCCCTCGGACAACGCGGGTGAGTCTTTGGTCGCGGGCCAGCCGGGCGGGCGGGCGCCAGAGGGCCAGCGGCTGAGCGCCACGGCCGGAACCGCCGGAGGGGGCGCCCCTGCCGCTCCGGCCGGGTTGATATGGGATTGAGCTGTGATTGCCGGGAAGATGCTCGCTCCCCGGGCCTCCAGCCGCTCCCCCCTTGCGCCCGCGCTGCCGCCGCTTTATTTTCATTCTGAACCTTTCGGGCTGGAAGTTTCACGGGCCGAACCTTTCGGGGCTGAAGGATGCCGACGCACTACAAGGGCAGCGCGCGGGAGACGCGGGCGCTCGACACGTTCATCAAGCTGACCCGGGCGGTGGAGACGTTGGGGAGCCATCTGCAGCGGCACCTGGCCAGCCTGGAGATCACCCCGCCCCAGCTCGGGGTGCTGGAGTCCCTGCTGCACCTGGGCCCGATGAGCCAGAGCGAGCTGGGTCGCAAGCTGCTGCGCAGCAACCCCAACATGACGGCGGTGCTCGACAACCTGGAGCGCTCGAAGTGGATTCAGCGCGAGCGCAGCCCGGAGGACCGCCGGGTGGTGGTGGTGAGCCTCACCCCCGAGGGGCGGCGTGTCATCGAGAAGGTGTTCCCGGCCCATGCCGCCCACGTCGCGGCGCTGCTGGGGGCCCTGTCCGCCGAGGAGCAGGAACAACTGGGCGCGCTCTGCAAGAAGCTGGGGCTCTCGCTGTCCGGAAGCTGAGCCGTCCGCTGCCCCCCGCAACGAAATTTCCCCTCGCGCATTTAATTCCAGTACGAACCATTAGGGTTCGAAGAAATCGGAGGCGTTCATGTCCAAGGCGAAGAAGGTCGGTCTGTGGGTCCTCACGGTGCTGCTCGCGTTCGCGTTCCTGGGAGCGGGTGGCTCCAAGCTGGCGGGGGCCGCGCCGCACCCGGAGAGCTTCGCCCGGTGGGGCTACCCGCTGTGGTTCATGTACGTGACGGGAGCCACCGAGGTGGTGGCGGCATTGCTGCTGCTCGTGCCGCGCACGGCGACGCTGGGGGCGGGCCTGTATGTCGGCACCATGGTGGGGGCGGTGCTGACGCACCTGAAGGCGGGGGAGGCCTCGCACGTGGGCGCTCCGCTGGTCTTCCTGGTGCTCGCGGTGGTGGTCGGGTTCGCGCGCCGGCACGAGGCGCTGGCGCCATTCAATCGATTCTTCGCTCGCGGTGGGAGCGAGCAGGGGGCACGGGTATGAGCACGCGTTCTGTCGTCAAGGTGGTGGATGCAGTCCAGACACTCGAGGGTGAGGGCTTCCTGGTTCGCAGGCCCTTCCCCATTCCGGGCTTCATGCAGTTCGATCCGTTCCTGCTGCTGGACGAGATGGGGCCGGTGGAGCTGCCGCCGGGAGAGGGGAAGGGCGCGCCGGATCATCCGCATCGGGGCTTCGAGACGGTCAGCTACATCCTGGAGGGCCGGCACGAGCACCGGGACTCGGCGGGGAACGCGGGCGAGCTCGGCCCGGGGGACGTGCAGTGGATGACGGCGGGGGCGGGCGTGGTGCACTCGGAGATGCCGGCGCGTGAGTTCGCCCGCAAGGGGGGGCGCATGCACGGCTTCCAGGTGTGGGTCAACCTGCCCCGGCGCGACAAGATGATGTCGCCGCGCTACCAGGAGGTCCCCGCCGCGCGCATCCCGGTGGCCTCGTCGCCGGACGGCAAGGTGCGGGTGAAGGTCATCGCGGGCGAGTCACTGGGGGCACGCGCGGTCATCGACACGCGCACGCCCATCCAGTACCTGCACTTCACGCTCGAGCCGGGAGGCCACATCGAGCAGCCGGTGCCCCGGGACCACAACGCCTTCGCCTATGTCTTCGGAGGCGAGGGGACGTTCGACCCGGAGGGCAGGCACGCGGCGGACGGGCAGGCGGTGCTGTTCGCCAACGACGCGGAGTCGGTGGTGATGACGAACACGGGAAGCGAGCCCCTCCAGGTCCTGCTCCTGTCGGGAGTGCCTCTGCGCGAGCCCATGGTGCGCTATGGGCCCTTCGTGATGAACACCCAGACGGAGATCCTCCAGGCGTTCGAGGACTACCAGAGCGGCCGCATGGGCCGCATCCAGCCCTGAGGGCGGGGGCTACGGCTTGCCCATCAGCTCCAGGGCGGAGGTGGTGAGCGTGGTGATGCCGGTGCGCAGGGTCCGCTCGGTGTCCGGGGCGAACAGCGCGGAGTGCAGGGAGGGGAGCGTCTGGCCCACCGCCCTGGCCTCCGCGTGCCGCTTGGGCTCGACGGTGCCCACCCAGAGCATCACCGCGGGGACTCCCGCGAGGCCGTACTCGGAGAAGTCCTCGCCGCCCATGACGGGCTGGGCCTCGCGGACGTTCTCCGCGCCGAGCACCCGGGTGACGGCGCTGATCAGCCGCTTCGTCAACTCCGGATCGTTGTAGGTGGCGGGAGTGCCCTCGGAGATGACCATGTCGGGCTTGCGGGGCGCGCCGGCGGCGGTGGCCTCGGCGTTCACCATGCGCTCGATGGCGGCGAGGATCTGCTTGCGGACCTCGGGCTTGTAGGTGCGCACGGTGAGCTGGAGCTTCACCTCGTCGGGGATGATGTTGTGCTTGGTGCCTCCGTGGATGGAGCCCACCGTCACCACGGCGGGCTCGAGCGGGGACTTCTCGCGGCTCACGATGGTCTGCAGCGAGAGGACGGTGCGGGCCGCGAGGACGATGGGGTCCACCGTGGTGTGCGGGTAGGCGCCATGTCCGCCCTTGCCATAGAGGGTGATGTCGACGGAGTCCACGTTCGCCAGGGCGTAGCCGGACACGTACTCGATGCTGCCGGCCACCGCGGTGGCGCTGTTGTGGATGGCGAGGGCGAAGTCGGGCTTGGGGAAGCGCTTGAAGAGGCCGTCCTCGAGCATCTTCCGCGCGCCGCTGCCCTTCTCCTCGGCGGGCTGGCCCACCAGCATGAGGGTGCCGCGCCAGCGGTCCTTCGAGCGGGCCAGGAGCGTGGCGGTGCCGAGCCAGGCCGTCATGTGGACGTCATGTCCGCAGGCATGCATCACGGGCACGCTCTGGCCGGTGTCGTCCTGGGCCGTCACGTGGCTGGCGTAGGGCAGCCCCGTCTTCTCCTCCACCGGGAGCGCATCCAGGTCGGTGCGCAGCATCACCGTGGGGCCCTTGCCATTGCGCAGGAGGGCCACCACGCCATGGCCGCCGACGTTCTGGGTCACCTCGAAGCCGAGCTTGCGCAGACGCTCGGCGAGCTTCGCCGCGGTCTTCTCCTCCTGCTGGGAGAGCTCGGGGTTCTGGTGCAGATCGCGGTAGAGGGCCTCGAGCTCGGGGTAGAGCGCGTCGAGTCCCGCGAGGGCGGGGGAGGGGGCCTTCGCGGCCTGAGCGGCCCCTGCGGGCCAGGCGAGCGCGGCGAGGACGAGTGCGAGGCGTGGGAGCGATGTCACCGTGGTGTCTCCGGTCCGGAACGAGGGGCCGGACTACAGCACGGCCGTGCCACCGCTGCCCACTTCCGCGACCGGTGTGCTCCTGCCTGCTCGAGGGAGCGGAGAGGTGCCCACCGGGCTCGACGCGGCGTGCCTCGCGGCTCCTGCCGGTGGGAGCCTGGCCGTACGGGGTGCTCGGGCCGGGGGTGAACGCCGGCGGCCCGGGCACCTGGAACTTCATGCGTTACTTCTTCGCCATGCGCTCGGCCTGGAGGGCGGCCTGCACGTGCGGCCGCTCGGACACGCGGGTGTAGAAGGCCTTGAGCACCGGCCACTGGTTGATATCGATGCCGGTCCACTGGCCCCAGTTGAGCACGGTGAAGAGATAGGCGTCGGCGACGGTGAACTGCTCGCCCGTGAGGTAGGGGCCCTTCTCGAGCGTGGTGCGCAGGCCGTCGAAGCGCTTGCCGAGGTTCTCGCGCACCAGCTTCTTCACCTCCTCGGGGTAGGCGGGGTTGAAGAGGGGGCTGAAGCCCTTGTGCAGCTCGGTGCTGATGAAGTTGAGCAGCTCCTGGAGGCGGTAGCGCTCCATGGTGCCGTTGGCCGGCGCGAGCTTGGACTGGGGCGCCTTGTCGGCGATGTACTGAACGATGGCGGGGCCCTCGGTGAGGACGCTGCCGTCATCGAGCTGCAGGGTGGGGACGTAGCCCTTGGGGTTGATGGTGGTGAAGTCCTGGCCGGACTCGGTCTTCTTGGACTTCAGGTCGACCTTCTCGAGCTCGAAGTCCAGGCCGGCCTCGCGCAGGACGATGTGCGGCGACAGCGAACAGGCTCCGGGAGCGAAGTAGAGCTTCATGATGTGGGCTTCCTTATGTGCCTGGGTGTAGGCAGCTGGAAATTTGCACGATTTCCCACCTCGGGGAATGGAATCCGCGTGCACCCGCGGTGACGCGCCGGGTCGGCGGGGCTGCCCGCATGGTCCAACCCTGGGTGTGGGTTCGGTTCACACGCTCCAAGACATCGCAAGACTTGCATACCGCAAGACTTGCACACCGCAAAGCTTGCGCATCGCACGGCTTGCAGGGTTGAGGAGAATCGATGTGAGGGGTTGATAAAGTCATATACAAACGCGTGCTCGTTGCGGTATCAAGGAGCGGCCAAGAGGGGAGGTCAGCGTGATTGGGGTTGGGACATCCAACCCGGAGCCCATGACATGCACAGTGATTCTGGTGGAGGTTCTTCGAGGCGGCCGTTCGGTTCGCGGTTGGGATTGACCGTGGGGCTGATGGCGGCCGGAACCCTGGGACTGCTGCCCTCCGTGAGCCGTGCGGACGACCCTGCGCCTGGCGTCATGTTCTTGCTGGACAACCATGAGTCCATGCAAGACTTTCCCCAGTACCTGCCCGAGGCATTCACTCCCGGCTACTACCCCAGCCCCGCGAGCCCCGCGCTCGGGGAGTTGGGCTACGACGGGGATTACGGGCACTTCATCAACACGGGCTGCTCGGATCCGGCGCTGGTCAGCGCGATGAGCTGGTTCGACAAGAACAGCACCGACACGGCGAAGAACGGCTCCGTCATCTACGACAATGACCCCGACTTCGGTCCGACGCCGTTCTTCGAGCCCAACAAGTTCTACCACTCGCGTGGCCGGCGCATCGCGTGGCAGGTGAGTGAGTACCCGTACTCCCTCAGCGCCTCCTTCACGGCGCTGGATGGCGCCACGGATACGTTGACGGCCTGCTTCCAGGAGGTCGGCTGGAGTGGCGCGTATTGGAACTCGGCCGTGATGAATGAGTGCCAAACGTGTCTGGCGACCAAGGGCTGGTGGCGCGGTCCGATGGTCTCCGCCAAGACCCAGCCGGGTTTCAATGGGCCGCAGCAGGTCCCTGGCGAGCCGCCGCTTCCTCCCGAGGCGTATCGCAAGTGGGTCGTCAGCGGCCGCGTCCTCAACGTACGCCCGCCCAAGTTCGTGGTGGCGCGCAAGGCCCTCAAGGATGCCATTGCCACCGCGAGCAACGTCCGCATGGGCGTGGCCACCTTCGGCAAGGACCACGGCTGGTATGATCCGCCGCAGTTGCTTTCGGCGATGCGCCCGAGCTGCGACAAGTCCTCTCCCACCATCGATGAGGCGGCGCTCAACCGGCCCGCGCTGAAGAGCGCCGTCAACCAGGTGCTGTTCCGCAACAACGAGCGTTCCATCGGTGAGGCCCTGTTTGGCCTGGGTGGCTACTTCTCCTCGCAGGTGGTGGACAACAAGTGGGCGAACTGGTTCAACCAGCCGCTCAATCCGGGCTGGGGCTGGCCGGGTGCCTACAACGGTGGTACCTCCGACAATCCCTACACGGGCCAGCAGGGCTCCACCTGGGGCATGGACAGCCAGGAGTGGCTCAAGCAGCCCTACACGGATCCCTCGACGGGAGAGGTCCGGCCGGGTCAGCCCTGGGAGGGCACCGGGTTCGACAAGTCCGTCTGCTCCGACTCCCAGACCAATGCCGTCGTCGTGGTGACCGCTGGGAAGCCCCGCTATGACAACACGGTGCCCATCACCAAGATGATGGACATCCTCGTGGCCAATGGGGCCCGGCACCCGAACGGTGCGCTGCTCACGTTTGATCCGAGCAACCCCGCGACGAACCCGAACCCGGGCGGAGTGAATTACTGCCACCTGTTCGGCAACAGCCAGGAGGACTGCGACTACAGCGACTACAACTGGCCCACCGGTCTGGCGAGGACGAACAAGAACTTCATGGATGACGTGGCGTTCTTCCTGTCCCACACGGACCTGCGCGGCGACATGCCGGGCAGCCAGACAGTGCGCACGTTCGTCGTCGACTACGGGGAGAATAGCGCCATGCTCCAGAGCATCGCGCTGGCGGGCAAGGGCCGCTTCTACCGTGCGACCCAGCCGGCGGCGCTGAGGGATGCGCTCTCGTTCGCCCTGGGGGAGATCCGCACTCCCTTCTGCTCCGCGCCGTAACGGAGCCCTCGCGGAATGAGACGAGGTCAGGGGAGGGCGTATGTGGCCCTGTCCTGGCCTCTGTCATACCGGGCCTGCTCCAGCTTCTGCGGCGGCCTTGCCGTCTCCGGCGTCCTGGGCCAAGACTCGCCCGGTGAGGAACAGACCACTCCGCAGCACCTTTCCGGGTGCCGACTATCAGCTCAAGGTCATCGGCCACCGCCCAACGCCCCTTCGCGATTTCTATCACGCGCTGCTCCGGATGCCCTGGGCGGGGACGTTCGCCGTCATCAGCGGGCTCTACCTGCTGGCGAACATGCTCTTCGCGCTGGGCTTCCTCCTCACAGGCGGAGTCGCGCACGCCGCCCCCGGTTCGTTCTCGGATGCGTTCTTCTTCAGCGTGCAGACGATGGGCACCATCGGCTATGGCGCCATGTATCCGGAGTCCGTCCCGGCCCACATCCTCGTGGTGGCGGAGTCGATCGTCGGGCTGTCCATCACCGCGCTGGCCACCGGGCTCGTGTTCGCCAAGTTCTCGCTCTCGCGCGCCCGGGTCCAGTTCACCCGGAACGCCGTCATCACCCTCATGAACGGTGTCCCCACGTTGATGTTCCGGCTCGGCAACGAGCGTGGAAACCGGATCGTGAACGCGGAGATTCGCGTCGTGCTCACCCGGACCGAGCGGACCTCCGAAGGCATCACGTTCTATCGCTCGTATGACCTCCGATTGGTGAGGGATCGCGCGCTCTCGCTGTCCCGCTCGTGGAGCGCGCTGCACATCATCGACCGCGACAGTCCCCTGTGCGGACAGACCCCCGAGTCGCTCCGGGCCCAGGAGGTGGAGCTCCAGGTCATGGTGCTGGGAATCGACGACATCACCCTGCAGTCCCTCCACGCTGGCCATCGCTACTTCGCGGCGCAGATTCTTTGGGGCTCGAAGCTCGTGGACATCCTCTCCGAGGACAAGGAGGGGGACATGGTGCTCGATCTGCGCAGGTTCCACGACACCGAGCCCACCCCATCGACCCCGGACTTCCCCTACCCGAAGGCCTCCTGACCGGGAGCGTGTGACAATCCGGCCTCGACAGGGGACTGTGACTCGGCCATGACGGGCTCGCGCCATGATGCGCCGACGCGAGATGGGGACCATCCATTGGGAGAAGTCGCATGAGCTACGTCGGCACGTTCCGCAAACTCGCCGAGGCGTTTCAGGAGGGGCGGGCCGCCGGTTACATGGACAGCGGGCTCGTTCTGCACCAGCGCCGGTTCCGCTCCGTGTCGGAGGAGGCGGAGGCCGGCACAGACTCCTTCGCGGCGCGCCCGCCATCGCCGGACGCTCTCGAGCCGGAGTCCCTGAAGGGGCTGCTCGACAGGGATGACGGCGTCACGGAGAACCTCGAGTTCCCGTACCGCATCCTCGCGCCGTCCGGGGGCGGGCGGAGCTCCCGGGGCGTGCTCGTCCTCCATGGACTCAATGAGCGGCGGTGGGAGAAGTACCTGCCGTGGGCCAAGGCGCTCGTCGAGGGGCTCGGCGTCCCCGTCATTCTCTTCCCCGTGGCGTTCCACATGGACAGGTCCCCCGCGCTCTGGGCCGAGCCGAGGACCATGCGGCAGCTCAGCCGCGAGCGCATGCGCCGCATTCCGGAGCTCGAGGCCTCCAGCTTCGCGAATGCCGCCTTGAGCACCCGCCTCCACGCGCGGCCGGATCGCTTCGTCTGGTCCGGCCTGCGCACCCTGAGGGACCTCACGCGCCTGTCCGAGAGCATCCAGCGCGGCGAGGAGCCGCTCCTGGCTCCCGGGGCGCGGCTCGACTTCTTCGCGTACTCCATCGGCGCGTTCCTGGCGGAGATCCTCCTCATGGCCGATGACGGCGCGCGGTTCGCCGGCTCCCGGCTCGTGACCTTCTGCGGCGGATGCCTCCTGTCGCAGACCGTGCCCCTGTCCCGGGAGATCCTCGACAGCGCGGCTGCCCGCGCGCTGCACCGGCTCTTCGAGAACCTCGACAACGAGAAACAGCTCCGGCCCGAGCTGGGACGGCTGCTCGCGGAGGACGCCGCGGGCCGGGCCTTCGAGCTCATGGTGCGTGAGGATCGCCACCGTTCCGGGCGGGAGGCGGCCCTCCAGCGGATCGGCGCGCGGATGAGCGCGATCTCCCTGCGAGGGGATCGGGTGATGCCGGCCATGGCCGTGGCCGAGACCCTGGCCGGCAGCGGGGCCCGGGTGGAGATCCTCGATCCACCGTACGCCTATGAGCACGCGAACCCGTTCCCGCTCCAGGGCACCGTCGAGGCGGAGGTCGAGCGCGGATTCGAGGCGGTGTTCGAGAGGGCGGTGGCCTGGCTGGACGGGTGAGTGTGGTATGCTCGTGGGAACGCCGCTCGATCGTTCGCGCTCGAGCGTCCGCCGGAGTCCGCATGGCCAGGGAAGCACAAAGTGGGGGAGTGGCCTTCTTTCGATCCAACCGTCCATCCCTGCGAGATGGAGAGCGCGAGTACATCCTGCTCGAGTTCCATGAGCCGCTCCCACCGGAGCACGAGCCCGTGGCGCTGGGTGACACGTGGCGGGCCGAGCGCCGGCTGCGTGACTTCGCGCAGGACTACTTCAACCTGCGCACGCTGCGCGAGCTGATCCACACCCACGCCATCGCGCGGCCGTTCGAGCCCTTCACGGAGGAGCAGGTCGTGCGGCAGGCGGCGATGCTGTTCTCCCGAGGGCAGGTGCGGCTGGCGAGGGCGCCCCTGGTGATGGTGCCCGGGACGGTGCCACCGCTCGAGAAGAAGGCCACGGAGGAGGCCGCCCCTGTCGAGGAGAAGGTGCGGCTGATGATTCAGGTGGTCGACGACGTCACCGAGGATCCGATCTCCGACCTCGAGCTGAACCTCAAGCTGCCCGACGGCTCCGAGAAGAAGGTCAAGACCGACGACGATGGCCGCATCGAGCTCTCGGATCTCACCCAGGGGCGCGTCAAGGTGACGACGGTCATCGAGGGTGCGACCCTGAACGAGACGCTGGCGTTCGCGAAGGCCGGTGTCCTTCCGGCCCTGCAGCCCGCGGGGAAGAAGACCCGCAAGCGCCGCAAGGGCGTCTCGGGGAGCTTCCTGGCGCGAATCATCTCGCACAAGGTCTCCGACGGCGAGACGCTGGAGAGCATCGCCGAGTCGTACGAGCTCACGGCGGACGCGCTCGCGAAGTTCAACTGGGGCACGACCGATCCCGAGAAGATCCAGAGCCACCTGCTCATCGACGTGGGCTGCACGACCAAGGACGACAGCGGCAAGTTCGTGCTCAGCAGCGAGGACAACCCTGGAATCATCTACGTGGCCCGTCCGCTGGACATGGACTGGGTGGCTCTGGAGCAGCGCCACATCTGGCGAGTGAAGAAGCTGCCAGAGCCCCGGCTCTACCTGTTCTCGGCCTGAGCTGCCGGGGCCGCGGCCTGGAGGTCAGTAGACCGCGAGCCCCACCGACCACGAGCTGATGAAGTTGCGCGTGTCCGGGGTGGCGGTCGGCAGCCAGTCCTGGGTCCAGCGGAAGGTCAGCCCCAGGCGCGTGGAGATCTCGAGCTCCGCGAGCGCGCCGAAGGAGACATAGGGCCGCTGCTCGTGCGTGTCGGGCAGCCACCCGGCCGAGGCGGACCACGACTGTCCGCCGCCGACGAAGGGGCCCAGGTGCAGGCGCCACAGGACGATGGGAGACCACTGGGCCTCCAGGCCGAGCCGCACGTTGTAGAAGCTGTCGTCGAACTGCATGCGCGTGTGGGCGAGGAGACCGAATTTCTTCGCGGGGTAGTAGCCGAACGCGAAGTGGTAGCCGAGGCTGCGCTGGTTCATGCCGGGCAGTGCGAGGCTGTCGTAGCCAGCGCCGAACTGGTACGAGAAGCCCTTGCGATTGAGTGGTGCGGCACCGCGCAGCCACATGCCGGCACCTTCCTCGCCCGACAGCGTGGCGCTGTCGATGTTGGAGAGATCCGCGAGGGTGAGCTCGTCGAGCGCGACGATGCGCTGGGCGCCGTGGGTGTCCAGCAGGTGCAGCGGGTGGTGCGGGTGCACGGCGACCTGGCCTTCGTAGCGGGCGCCCTCGGTGGCGGCGAGCCCGACGCCGACCGCGACGCCGACGACGACCGCGACCGCCAGGAGCACTCCAACGTCCTTGATGTCGCCGATGTTGCCGACGGACCCGCCCCCTCCGGTGCTCACGGAGCCGCCGGACGAGGAACCGGAGACGGGTGTGGCGTCATGGACGAGCTCGGGTGGATTGTAGGGGGGCGGCGCGTAGTAGGGCTCGCCGAAGTCGCCGTAGAAGGAAGGCACCCAGTAGCCGTGCAGGTGCAGGGAGTAACCCGGAGGCGGCTCCTCCGTGGGGATCCAGGGGGGGGCCGCCTCCGGCTCCCAGGCCGTCGTGAACTGCTGGACGGCATACACGCTCTGTCCGCGCTCCTGAGGCGGAGTCTGCGCGAGGCGCTCCAGCTCGGTTCGTGGAATCTCGTAGAAGTGGCCGAGGCACCCGCTCGTCAGCACCGCGATGAGGGTGGTGAGTGCCTGCAGACGCAGGTGCCGTGGATACGCGTCTCGAATCATGTGCCCTTCCTCCGGGTCGCCGAGGGGCCAGGGCCAACATAGGACGATCGGGCCCGCCAATGAACCACGCCGCGGTCTGTTTCCCTCGGCTCACGCGGAGCCGGGTGCGTTGGGCACCGTGGTAGTCTTTCCTCCACCCATGCGTCTGAACCGACTGTTGCTGGCTCTTCTCTCGCTTCTCGGCACCGCCTGTGCCACCACTCCGGCGAGGGATGTCTCCTCCACTTCGCAGCCCGCCGCCGTGGCGGAGCAGCGGGCCTTCCTCTGGGAGGTGACGCGCCCGGGCACTCCGGACAAGCCGCTGTATCTCACCGGCTCGGTGCACCTGGGCCGGCCCGGCCAGTTCGTCTTTCCGCCCTCGATGGAGGCCGCCCTCGTGCGCTCCCAGGCGCTCGTGGTGGAGCTGGATCCGGACAAGGCCTCATCGCAGGCACAGCGGTTGGTGATGAGCCTGGGCCTGCTTCCTCCGGCGGACAGCCTGAGTGCGCACCTGAGCCCCGAGACACGGGCGTTGCTGCCCCAGGCGCTCCAGCGGGTGGGACTTCCCGCTCAGGCCGTGGAGCGCATGCGGCCGTGGTTGGTGTCCGTCTCGCTCTCCGTGCTGGAGATGCAGAAGGCCGGTTACTCGGAGGCGGGCGGCATCGACCGGTTGCTGCTGGCCAGGGCGCGAGGCAGCAAGAGCATCGTGGAACTGGAGACGATCGAGGGCCAGCTGAACATGCTCTCCGGTTTCCCCGATGAGATGCAGGACCTCATGCTGAGGGAGCAGCTCAAGGGCTCCGAGCTGACGGCGGTCACCATGGCGCAGGTGGCCACGGCCTGGGAGGGCGGAAATCCCGAGGCCCTGGCCCAGGTGATCTTCGCGCAGAAGGACGACCCCGCCTACAAGCCCTACTACGAGGCCCTCTTCTTCACGCGCAACCGGCAGATGGCGGACAAGCTGGCCGCGTTGCTCGACAAGCCGGAGACGCACTTCGCCGTGGTGGGCGCCGGTCACCTGGTGGGGGAGGGCGGGCTGCTCGACCTGATGGCGCGTAAGGGGTTCCAGGTGCGCCAGCTTCCACGCGAGTAGAAGCGGGTCATCCACGCTCGAAGCCCAGACGATGAGCGGATGGATGGCCGTGGGTGGTTCAGGCGCCGGCCAGGGTTCTCAGGGTGGCGTTCTTCAGGCGGCGTCTGGCTTCTTTCGCGGGCAGTCCCGTGAAGTGCATGGCCAGCGCCACCTTCACCTCGTTGCCGGCCTGCTCCAACAGCCGCTTCGCCGCGGCAGGGGACAGGCCCGTCAGCTCCGCCACCATCCGTGCCGCCCGCTCGCGCAGCTTCTCGTTCGTGGGCCGCACGTCCACCATCCGCCCCCGGTACACCTTCCCCAGCGTCACGAAGGCCGTGGTGGTGAGCGCGTTCAGGATCAGCTTCGTCGCCGTGCCCGCCTTCAGCCGCGTGCTGCCCGCCACCAGCTCCGGACCCGTGTCGGCCAGCAGCACGTGGTCCGCCACCCGGGGGCCCGGCCGGTTGCAGCACACCAGCACCGTGCGCGCTCCCCGTCGCTTCGCCTCGTCCAGTGCTCCCAGAACGAAGGGCGTCCGCGCGCTCGCGGAGACTCCACACACTACGTCCCGCGGCCCCACGCGCAGCCGGCTCATCGACGCGGCACCGGCCCCGGCGTCGTCCTCCGCGCCCTCCACGGCACGCGTCATCGCCCGGCGTCCACCGGCGATCACTGCTTGCACCTGGCTGGGGGAGGTTCCGAACGTGGGGGGACACTCGCTCGCGTCGAGCACCCCGAGGCGCCCGCTGGTTCCCGCTCCCACGTAGAGCAGACGGCCGCCCGCCCGCAATGCGTCCGCTGCGGCCCGAGCCACTCGCGCGACTTCACGCAACGCGGGACGGACCGCACGGACGGCGGCTTCGTCTTCTTGATGCAGACGGCGGACGACCTCCTCCGCTGAGGCGAGGTCCAGGTCGTCCGCCCGAGGATGCAGTCGCTCGGTGGGAGGGAGCGCGATCCGTTTCGAGCGCGATCTTCCCACCCGCGAGCTCACGGGCTTCCTCAGGCCGCCTTGGTCACCTTGCCCGCCTTGATGCAGCGGGTGCAGGCCAACACGCGCTCCGTGCGGCCCTCAACGGACGCCCGGATCTTCTGCAGATTCGGGAGGGTCCGCTTCTTCGTCTTATTGTTCGCGTGGCTGACGTTATTGCCCACGAGCGGCCGCTTCCCGCAGATGTCACACTTCCAGGCCATGACTGCCAACTCCTTGAAATCAGGGACGAAATGAGAGCCCGCCCTAAGAGAGGGGCGGAACCTACCCTACAAGCTACCGGAAAATCCAGTCTGATCGGGCCTCAGCGTTTGAGGACCGCCTTCTTCTTGAGCATCTCCTGCACCAGTCGCGTGGCTCGCGCGCCGGCCAGGAACTCTCCCTCGAGCCCCAGCCCGGGAAGGACCTCGCGGCCGGCGAGTAGCACGTTCTTGGCGGGAGTGTGTTGCTTCAACCCCGTCACCCCCAGCACCGCTTCCGAGTCGAAGACGTAGTGGGGGTGGGGCATGAGCCGGCTGCCTCGCACCGCGCCGGCGTCCAGGTAGGGGGCCGAGCGCAGCAGGCGCTTGTCCTTCGTGAAGGGCATCAGCGCGTCCAGGTGGGCGTCGATGCGCATGGCCAGCGACTGGAGGTAGCCCTCACCCAGGTCTCGCACGCTGGCGGGCACGAAGACTCCGGCGCAGATGACTCGGAGCGATGGATCGTCCTTGCCCTCGAGCGTCCGGGCGGGGAGCTGCTGGATGAGCAGCGAGCCCAGCTCGGTGTCCTCGGTGTCCGCCAACAGCAACTCTCCCATGCCGCGCGGCAGCACCGCCTCCGGCAGCACCCAGTTCACCGCGAAGAGGAAGGACTTGGTGGTGGACAGGTCCAGGTGCTCGCTCAGGGCCCGGTGCTTCTTGCGGTCCGTGATGAGCCGGCGCAGCGCTCCTGCATCCGTGGCGGACACCAGGCACGAGGCCCGGTACAGCGTGTCCGAGCGCAGCAGCTTCACCGCGGAGAAGCGGCTTCCATCGAAGTGCAGCTCCTCCACCACGTAGGTGTCCGTGTTCTCGGGGGTGAGGAGGTCTCCGCCCAGCTCCACGAACCGCTCGAAGAGCAGCTTGCGCAGGCCATCCCGCCCGCCCGGATAGCGCCAGGGCGTCTGCAGGGCCTGTGACAGCGGGCGCGTGCGCGCCAGGGGCGAGGCTGGCTGATCCAGGTGGACGACGAAGGGCAGCAGGCCTCGAAGCAGCTTCGAGGGCTCGTCCTGTCCCACGAGTCTCGGCTCCGTCTGGAGCCCCGGGTTCTGGCCCACGCGCTTCTTGAGGTTCCAGGACTCCAGCATGCCGTCCGGAGGCAGCGGCGGCCCTTCCTTGAAGAAGGTGTCGGAGGGCTCGTGCTGGAGGGCCGTGGCGGCGATGTCCGCGGCGATGCGCTCGCCCTCGGGGCCGAACTCGCGGACGAACTCGGCGCGCCGACGGGCCGCGTCGGCGTGTAGGTCCACCCGGTGGCGCGGCATCACCAGTTGCAGCTCGGGCTGGTGCGGCTGCTGGTTGCGCTGGAGCGTCGTGGTAATGCCCAGCTCCGTGAAGGCCTCCTCCAACGCGGGCATCGTCTTGAGCGCCGGAGCGATGAAGGGCGCGTAGGGCAGCACGAAGCCGTCGTGCTCGTAGCCCGGTCCGGTTCCATCGTGCTCGACCAGGAGCACGCTGTAGCCCCGCTTGGCGAGCAGTGCCGCGGCCAGCGCTCCTCCGAGCTGGCTGCCCAGGATGATCACGTCATAGACGTGCCTGGAGGGGGCCGTGGCGGAGGGGAGCGGCTTGGATCTGGCGGCTGGCGTCGGCATTGCGCCGCGCACACTACACACGTTGCCGTGGGCCCGGCAGCGCTTTCCCGCTCCAGGTGCCCGAAAAGGTCGGGAGGGGCGGCCCTACGGCGGGGGCTCCCCGGATGGCTCCACCGGACGCCAGTGCGGTGCCTCGTCCGGGTCGGGACGGCCCTCGAGCAACTCGTGAGGGCGGAACGTTCCCTTGTAGCGCAGGGACGCGCAGCCCTGGACGCGGTAGCCGAGGTACACGTGGGGAATTCCCCTCGCCCGCGCCAGCTCCACCTGGAACACCACGTTGGCCGAGCCCGGCGAGCAGCGCGCGTACGCGGGATCATAGAAGAAGTACACCGCGCTCCAGGCGTGGGGCGTCTCGTCGCAGATGCCCAGGCCCACCAGCCGGGGCCCGCCCTCGGCGGTGTCGTCGTAGTAGGCCACCTCGCGCGCCGCCGGGTGGGGGAAGGCGAACTGGAGGAAGTACTCGCGCATGCCGAGCGGTGAGGCGTCCCACTCGCGCGTCTGCTCGCGCTCGGCGTGCCAGGCGCGGTAGAGCTCCAGCCGTGTTTCGTCCACCCGGGGCGGGCCCACCTCCACGCGGAAGTGGGCGCACGCGGCGCGCGCCCGGCGCTGGCTCCGGTTGGGCTGGAAGGTGTCCGTGGGGATGCGCAGCGAGACGCACTCGGTGCACGCCTGGCACGCGGGCCGGAAGTACAGCGGGCCGAAGCGGCGCCACCCTCGCACGAGCATCCGCTCGTACTCCTCGGGCGTTACGCCCTGCATCACCAACTGCTCCAGCGAGGAGCGTTGATCCGGCAGGTAGTTGCACGGGCCGGGCGGTTCGACGCTATGTCCCAGGATGATGGCCATGGCTTCTCCCCTCGTTCCTGGGCGATGGCGGCCCTCACGTCAAGGGGTGGCGCCCGGTGGGTTGATGGCTGGAGAACGAGCAGACGGAGGAGGGAAGCGCCTCATCCCCGCCCGGGCCCTCGGGGAGCGGGGGCGCTCACAAGTCCTCGTCGCTCAACACGGTGAGCCCGGATTGGGCGAGCAGGGCCGCCGTCACGCCCTGGCCCCGTACCACCACACCGTCCACTTGTGTGCCCTGGGTGCCACACGAGGGGCTGCGCTCCTTCAACAGCGCCACCTCCACCCCGAAGCGCCGTGCCGCCGCCAGCGCCAGCTCCGCGCCCCGGCGGAAGGCCTCGGTTCTATCCGTTCCCGACGCCACTTCCGCCGCTCGCGCCCGGCCCGCCAGTACCTCGGCGCCCGCGCCGCCCTTCAGCTCCACCGCGGGCCGTGGAATGCCCAGTCCCGCGCCTGTTTCCGGGCACACGGGCACCACTTCCTTGCCCTCCAGCGCCCGCATCACCTTGTCCGAGCCCTTCGACTTGCCGTCGTACCGGCATGCCTCGCCGAGCAGGCACGCGCTCACGAGCACCACCCGGGCCTCGCGCAGTGCCGCCACCCGCTCCTCGCGCGTCATCCTGGCTCTCCCGGGTTGCGCAGGCTCTGCTCGCCCATCGCGGGCCCCGCCGTCGTTACCGCGCGCCCGCCCTCCTGCCGCACCGCCCCCATGGCGGCCAGCTTCACCACCAGCGGGTACAGCCGGTGCTCTTCCTTCAGGATACGCGCCGACAGCGCCGCTTCGTCGTCCCCCGGCAGCACCGGCACCACGGCCTGCGCGATGATGGGGCCCGTGTCCATGCCCGGGTCCACGAAGTGCACCGTGCACCCGGCCACCTTCACTCCGCGCTCCAGCGCCTGACGCTGCGCATGCAGTCCCGGGAAGGCCGGCAGCAGCGACGGGTGGATGTTCAGCACCTTCCCCGGGAAGCGTCCCAGGAAGTCCGCCCCCAGCAGCCGCATGAAGCCCGCCAGGCACACCCACTCCACGTCCGCCGACACCAGCACGTCCACCAGCGCCTTCTCGAAGTCCGCCCGCGAGCCGAAGGCCTTGTGGTCCAGTACCACCGTCGGCACTCTGGCCTTCCTCGCCCGCTCCAGCGCGAAGGCCGTGGGCACGTTGGACACCACCACCGCCACCTCGGCCGGGAAGTCCGGTCGGGCGCACGCATCGAGCAGGGCCTGCAGGTTGCTGCCACTGCCCGACACCAGCACGCCCAGCTTCGTCCGGCCGCTCATGGCGTGATGACCGCCGTGGCCTCGCCCTGGCCCGCCTCCACGCGGCCCACTTCCGCCGCCTCCACCCCACGCGCCTTCAGCACCGCCAGCGCCGCCGGCACGTCCGCCTTCGCCACCACCGCGATGAGCCCCAGGCCCATGTTGAAGGTGCTGTACATCTCGTCGTGCGCCACCCCGCCCAGCTTCTGGATGAGCTCGAAGATGGCCGGGCGCTTCCACGTCTTCTCGTCCAGCACCGCCCGCGTCCCGTCCGGCAGGCACCGCGGCAGGTTGCCCGGAATCCCGCTGCCGGTGATGTGCGCGAAGCCCTTCACCTTCACCGCCTTCATCAGCGCCAGCGCGTCCTTCACGTAGATGCGCGTGGGCTCCAGCAGCGCGTCGGCCAGCGGACGGTCCAGGCCCTCGGGCACCGCGTCCAGCTTCAGCTTCGCGTCCTCCAGCAGCACCTTGCGCGCCAGCGAATAGCCGTTGGAGTGCAGGCCGGAGGAGGGCAGCCCGATGAGCGCGTCCCCGGGTGCCACGCTCTTCCCATCGATGATCTCCGAGCGCTCCACCACGCCCACGCAGAAGCCGGCCAGGTCGTACTCGCCCCGCGCGTAGAAGCCCGGCATCTCCGCCGTCTCCCCGCCCAGCAGCGTGCACCCCGCCTGCTCACAGCCCTGGGCGATGCCCTTCACCACCTCGGCCGCGGCGTCCACCTCCAGCCGCCCCGTGGCGAAGTAGTCCAGGAAGAAGAGCGGCTCCGCCCCGCAGGTGAGGATGTCATTCACCGACATCGCCACCAGGTCGATGCCCACCGTGCCGTGCCGGCCCGCCTGGAAGGCCACCTTCAGCTTGGTGCCCACTCCATCCGTGCCCGCCACCAGCACCGGCTCCCGGTACTTCCCGGGCGGCAGGGCGAACAGGCCCCCGAATCCACCCACCCCGGCCACCACCTCCGGCCTCACCGTCCGCGCCGCATAGGGCTTGATACGCTCGACGAACGCGTCGCCCGCCTCGATGTCTACTCCGGACTGCTTGTAGGTCGTTCCCACGGCGGGCCTTCTACCGGCTTTTCCCGGCCGTTGTCTCGGCCGATGGCGCTCCGGGTGTTGCCTCTTCCACCCCCGAAACCCCGTGCTCCGCGCGGGAAGAGCGACGGCCTCCTCTCGCCAGGCGGCCCGGCCCCCGGACGACCGGGTCGCACTCGGAGTGTCATCCTCGCGCTGCCCTGGCAGGAGGGGCTCCAGGCAGGATGCGGCTCGGGGTGGGCGTCTGACCGACACCCCCGGCCTGGAAAACATCGGATCCGAGACGGAATTTGACCCTGTCGATGGGGGCGGCTTAACTCGCCCTGCGATGGGCGCCGAGGAAACCCTCTTTCAGCGATTCGGCAAGGAGTTCCCGAAGGGCACGGTCCTCTTCCGCGAGGGAGAGCCGGGCAAGGAGATGTTCGTTCTCCAATCGGGGAAGATAGCCATCTCCAAGCGTGTGCGCGACGTGGAGAAGGTGTTGGCCGTGCTCGGTCCGGGGGAGTTCTTCGGCGAGATGGCCATCATCTCCAACAAGCCGCGCAACGCCTCCGCCACGGTCAGCGAGGACGCCAAGCTGCTGGTCATCGACCCCAAGACGTTCGAGGGGATGATCCGCGGCAACGCGGAGATCGCCGTGCGGATGATCAAGAAGCTGGCCGAGCGGCTGTCCGAAGCGGACGCGCAGATCGAGAACCTGCTGCACGCGGATCCCGCCAGCCGGGTGGTGCACCACATCCTCCAGGTGTGCCAGACGCGCGGGCGGGCCATGGAGGAGGGAGTGGAGATCGAGCTGCCGGTGCGCGAGCTGCCCCGGCAGATTGGCGTGGGCGAGCCCGCCATCCGCAACATGCTGGACCGCCTGGAGCGGGCCGGCCTGGTGGAGCGCGCGGGTGACAGACTCACCGTCTATGACACGGCCCGCGTCCACGACTTCCTCCAATACCTGGAGATGAAGTGGAAGTTCGGAGATCTCTAGCGTGAAGCTCCAGGTCCTCGGCTGCCATGGCGGTGAGCTGCCCTCGTGCCGTACCACGTGCTTTCTGGTGGATGACGTGCTCTCGCTCGACGCGGGCGCGCTCACGAGCACGCTGTCGCTGGAGCAGCTCTGCAAGATCGACGACATCATCGTCGGCCACAGCCACTTCGATCATGTGAAGGATCTGCCGCTGATGGCGGACCTGATCATCGGCCGCCGCGACAAGCCGGTCACCATCCACGCCTCGCGGGAGTGCGCCCGTGCGCTGCGCGAGAACATGTTCAACAACGCGCTCTGGCCGGACTTCACGCGCATCCCCACGCGCAAGGAGCCGGTGCTGCGCATCAAGCCCTTCCGGGCCGGCAGCACCTTCCAGGTGGGTCCCTATACGGTGCAGTCCATTCCGGTGCACCACCCGGTGGAGTCCTGCGGGTTCGTGATCACGCGGGGCCGCACCTCGCTGGCCATGAGCGGCGATACCGGCCCCACCGACAAGCTGTGGAAGGTGCTCAACCAGACGCCCACCCTCAAGGCGCTCCTGGTGGAGACGAGCTTCCCCAACGCATTGCAGCAACTGGCCGACGTGTCCGGTCACCTCACTCCGCGTACGCTCAAGAGCGAGCTGTCCCGGTTCGAGCGCGACGGCTGCACCGTGCTCGTCTACCACATCAAGCCCGCCTTCATCTCGCAGGTGAAGAAGGAGCTGGGAGAGCTGCCGGTGGAGATCCTGGAGCTCGGCGACTCCTTCGAGTTCTAGCCCGGCAGTCCCCTGGACGGACGACCTCGGGGGTCGCTTCCGGAACGGGGGACGCGCATGGGTGTTGACGGGCCCCGGGCAGTGGGATTAACGCCCCTCCCATGGCCTGGTTCTCCAAGAAGCCCCGTATCGCGACCACTCCCGAGCCCGTCGAAGCCCCCAGCCGCATGCAGGGGCTCTGGGCCAAGTGCGAGAACTGCGACGAGATCATCTACCGGCAGGAGTTGGAGAAGAACCTCAACGTCTGCCCGCACTGCGATCACCACCTGCCCTGGCCGGCGCGCGCCCGCCTGGCCTCCCTGTTGGATCCGGACAGCTTCGAGGAGTTCGACAAGGAGCTGGAGCCGCAGGATCCGCTCGGGTTCACGGACACCAAGAAGTACAAGGACCGGCTCCGGTCCACGCGCAAGTCGCTCGAGGAGAATGACGCCTTCATCTCCGGCGTGGGCCGCATCGACGGCAAGCCGGTGTCCATCGGCTGCTTCGTCTTCGAGTTCATGGGCGGCTCCATGGGCTCGGTGGTGGGGGAGAAAGTCACCCGCGTCTTCGAGCGCGCCTATGAGCTCAAGTGCCCGGCCATCGTCTTCTCGGCCTCGGGCGGCGCGCGCATGCAGGAGGGCATCTTCTCCCTCATGCAGATGGCCAAGACGAGCGCGGCCATCGCCCGCTTCCGCAACGTGGGCAAGCCGTACGTCTCGGTGCTGCTGCACCCGACCACCGGCGGCGTGGCGGCCTCCTTCGCGTGGCTGGGTGACTTCATCCTCGCCGAGCCCAAGGCTCTCATCGGCTTCGCCGGCCCGCGCGTCATCGAGCAGACCATCCGCCAGAAGCTCCCCGAGGGCTTCCAGCGCTCCGAGTTCCTCGTCGAGCACGGGATGATCGACTCCATCGTCCCGCGCAAGGAGCTGCGCGCGACGCTGGGCCAGGTGCTCGGCCTGCTCGGTTAGTCCCCACCGCGCCATGACGCTGCCCCGGACGCCGACGGAGGCCCTGGAGTTCTTCTCCCGGCTCAGTCCTTCCAGCATCAAGCTCGGACTGGAGCGGGTGCGGGAGACATTGGAGGCGCTCGGCCACCCCGAGCGCCGCTACCCCGCGCTCCACGTGGCGGGGACCAATGGCAAGGGCAGTACCTGCGCCTTCTCCTCGGCCGCGCTCCATGCCGCGGGCCACCGGGTGGGGCTCTACACCTCGCCGCACCTGGTGCGCGTCAACGAGCGCATCCGCGTGAATGGCGTGGAGATTCCGGACGAGGTATTTGGCCAGCGCATCCTGGAGGTGCTCGAGCGGCACCCCGGCGCGGCCACCTCGCTCACGTACTTCGAGTTCGGCACCGTGGTGGCCTTCTGGCACTTCGCCCAGGAGGCCGTGGACGTGGCCGTGATGGAGGTGGGGCTCGGCGGGCGCCTGGACGCGACGAGTGCGTGCGTGCCGCTCGTCACCGCCATCACCCCGGTGTCCTTCGACCACATGGAGTACCTGGGCAACACGCTGGGGGCCATCGCCGGGGAGAAGGCCGGCATCCTCAAGCCGGGCGTGCCCGTGGTGGTGAGTCGTCAGGAGCCCGAGGCGCTCGCCGCGATCGAGCACAGGGCAGGGGAGGTGGGAGCACCCCTGCTCCTCGAGGGCCGTGACTTCTCCGTGAGCGTCCGCCCGGATGGACGCCTCGCCTACGAGGGGCTGGGTCTCTCCCTGGAAGGCCTCTTGCTGGGCTTGCGGGGTGAGCACCAGCGGCAGAACGCGGCGGTGGCGCTCGCCTCCTTGGAGCAGCTCTCCTCGCGCGGCGTCGCTGTCTCCCCGGAGGCCCTGCGGGCGGGACTCGCCGGCGCTCGCTGGCCCGGACGCCTGGAGGAACTGGGTGGCCCGCCCCCCGTGCTGCTGGACGGCGCTCACAACCCCGCCGGGGTGCAGGTGCTGCTCGCCGGCCTGCGCTCGCTCTACCGGGGACGGCGCGTGCACTGTGTCTTCGGCGTGGTGGCGGACAAGGACCGCGGGCCGATGCTCCGCGCGCTCCTACCTGCATGCACCTCTGTGCACCTCACCCCCCTCGACACCCCTCGCTCGCTGCCCCCGGAGCGCTACCTGGACGAGGCTCGCACCCTCTGTGCGGACGTGTGCGCCTATCCATCACTGGACACTGCACTGGCCGGAGCACGCGGCAGGGCGGCTGCCGGCGACATCATCCTGTGCACCGGTTCACTGTTCCTGGTGGGTTCCGTACGGGCCAGGCTCGGTGGAAACCTTGGCGCATTGCATCACAATCCGTAGATTCAAGGCATGCGCCTGCCGGATTGGAGAGCAGCGACTCCAACGGGTCCTCATACGCCGACGGTCGATGAGCTCGACTTCCGGTCGCTTTACCAGAAGACGAAGTACGTGGTGGAGACGGCGGACGGTTGGTCCCTGGTCATCACCCGCTACCGCCCCGTCAAGCAGCCCTTCGCCCAGCCCCTGTTCGGCGAGCCCCTGCTGTTGGTGCACGGCTTCTCGCAGAACCGCCACGCCTGGACGAGCGGTCAGTTCGTCAAGAACCTGCTCTTCTTCGGGGTGGACATCCACATCCTGGAACTGCGCGGGCACGGCAAGAGCTCCATCGACTTCCAGAAGGAGCGGGCCGCGCGCTTCCGCCGTCCGCTGCCGCAGGACCTGGACTACGGCTGGGACATCGACAGCTACTTCCTCTACGACCTGCCGGCCGCCGTGTCGGGGGTGAAGCGCATCACCCGGCGCGAGCGCATCTTCTTCTGCGGCCACTCCATGGGCGGGATGCTCGGCTACGGCTACGCCGGCATCCACGACGACTTCGAGGGCCTCATCACCATTGGCTCTCCGGCGGACCTGGGCCGGGGCATCATGATGCTGCGGATGCTGGCCCTGTGGACTCCGGCGGCGGGCATGGCACTCGATGCAGCGCTCGCGGGCCTGAACCTGGAGGCGCAGGTGGGGCACAAGGGGCGGATGCTGCTCGCCCGAGGCGTTTCCGTCCTCAACGAGAGCCTGGCTCGGTGGCTGGAGCCCAAGGACGCGCCCCGCCAGCACCGGTTCCACTACATCCCGGTGGATGACTGGCTGAAGTTCGCCGAGCGGCAACTCGCCCGCGCCGAGGACCATCCGGTCTTCAACCGCATCACCACGCGGATCAACCGGTTGAGCAACCCCGCGCGCGTCAGCGCCAAGGACGTCCGCTGGCTGCTGCGCGAGGGCGGGGAGCGCGAGCCGCGCAAGGTGGTGGAGCAGTTCGCGAGGTGGATCCGCCGTGGGGAGATGGTCTGCTACCGCACGGGGTTCGACTTCAAGCGGGGCTTCTCCAAGATCCAGATTCCGATGGCCATCATCTTCGGGGACATGGATCCGCTGGCATCGGTGGAGTCCACTCGGAGCGTGTACCACGCGGCCCAGAGCGAGTACCTGCTGTGGCGGCCGGTGAAGGGCAACAGCCACATCGAGCTGACGATGGGGCACGACATCCGGCAGATCTGCTACGACATCAAGAACCTCATCGAGTACGCGCGCACGCACCGCACCCACAAGCCCGCGCTGCCTCGGTTGCGGTGAGCGCCCGGGCTCACTTCGCCCGCGCTGCCTCGATGAGCTCGGCCAGCAGGGTGCGGTGACACGCCTCGGCGATGATGCAGTCCTTCGAGCACAGCAACGTCACCGTCTCTCCGCGGTCCACCCGGGCCGCGAGCTCGGCGATGGTGCCGCGCTGGGCCTCCATCTCTCGCAGGTAGCGCTCGCGGTACGCGTCGAGGGTAATAGGCGTCTGGCCCTTGCCCTGGAAGGCGGCGAGGAGCTCCGGGCTGGGTCCCAGGTCCCTCATCCACACGTCCCACGTCTCCTTGGCCTTGGGGAGCCCACGCGGGCGAAACCGGCAGATCAAGATGCGCAGCCCATCGTCGGGCTCCGCGGGCACACACCAACGTCGGGTCTTGAGCGGCATCCGTCGGGAACACCAGGTCGGCTCGAGGTCATCCAGCCCGCACCACCGTTGTCGGTGATGATCTGGTTTTTATCGATATACTCGTTTTCTCTGGCTCCCGTTCGTGGTCGACACCGGACTTCGGGTGGCACTGTTGCCCGGCCGCGAGCGAGGCCATTTTCAGCATGGGAACAGCCACGCCCGTGACGGGATTGCTGGAAAGTTGGAGCCCGAGCACCGCGTGCTAGCTTCGAGGGCGGAATGCGTCCGTCCAGAGGGAAGTCGCCGATGAAGGCCATCGTGGTTGCGTTGCTTGCTTGGTTGCTGGTGCCGGGTCTGGCGCTGGCACAGCAGGGGCAGGCCCCGGCCCAGGGCAATCTCAACACCATCACGAGCGTGAGCGTGAAGGGTGGGACGGTGGAGATCGTGGGGACGAAGAAGCCCAACTTTACCACCTTCACGATGACGGATCCGCCGCGCCTGGTCATCGACATCTCCGAGGCCGTCTTCTCCGGCGTGAAGGAGGACATCACCGTTGGCAACGGCACCATCACCGCCATCCGCACGGCCAGCTACGGCTCCGACGATTCGGCCATTGCCCGCGTGCTCATCGGCTTCGCGCGCGAGGTGGACCCGGACATCCAGGCCACCGGGAACTCGCTGGTGATCAGCGTGGCGGGCGGAGCGCGTGTGGCGCAGGCAATGCCCTCTGGCCCGGCAACGGCTCCGGCG
Organism: Vitiosangium sp. GDMCC 1.1324; assembly: GCF_003044305.1. Classification (GTDB taxonomy): domain Bacteria; phylum Myxococcota; class Myxococcia; order Myxococcales; family Myxococcaceae; genus Archangium. The sequence goes on from NZ_PZOX01000019.1 coordinate 40,592, forward strand.
GCGACGGGCCCGGCGCCTGGCTCCACCCCGGAGCAGGCGGCCGTGGCGGCGCAGGCGGACAGGCAGCAGCAGGAGAAGGCGGCGGCCCAGGCGGCTGGGGCAGCGCAGACGGACAGGCAGCAGCAGGAGAAGGCCACGGCCGATGCGGCCGCGGCGGCGCAGGCGGACAGGCAGCAGCAGGAGAAGGCGGCGGCCCAGGCGGCCGCTGCGGCGCAGGCGGAGGCCGAGGCCCAGCGGCAGGCCCAGGCGCGAGCCGAGGCCGAGCGCAAGGCCCAGGAGGAGTCCGCACGGGTGGCGGCCCAGCAGGCCGAACAGCAGCGCCAGCAGCAGCAGCGTGCCGAGAAGGAGGCCGCCGCGGCCGCCGAGAAGCAGCGCCAGGAGGAGGCCCGTGCCGCGGCCGAGGAGAAGAAGCACCAGCAGGCCGAGGAGAAGGCTCGCCGAGAGGCGGAGGCTCAGTCCGCTGCTGATGCGAGGAAGCGCCAGCAGGAGGAGGCCCGTGCCGCGGTCGAGGAGAAGAAGCGCGCCGCGGCCGAGGAACGAGAGCGCCAGCGCGAGGAGGCCCGCGCCGCGGCCGAGGAGAAGAAGCGCCAGCAGGCCGAGGCGCGCCAGCTGCGCGTGGCCCAGGCCGAGACGCCGCACCGGGTGGCTCCAGAGCAGGGGGACGGTGCCGGCGCCTCCTCGAACCGCAAGACGATGACGCTGGTGGGCTTCAAGCAGGAGCCCTCGGCCTCGCGCGTCTTCATCCGCACCAACGAGCCCGTGCGCTTCTCCGTCTCCGAGGGCCACAAGGAAGTGGTGCTGGAGCTGGAGAACACCCGCATCGCCGAGTCGAACAACACCCGGGCCCTGGACACCTCCTTCTTCGACACCGCCGTGGCTTCGGTGGATGCGAACGCGGGCCCCTCCCGCACGGTGAGGGTCGCCATCAAGTTGAAGCAGCAGGTGCCTTACCAGACCCATCAGGAGGGCAACGAGCTGTCGATCGAGTTCCAGCGGCCCGCCCCTCGTTGAGGGAGTGTAGGAGGCCCGGTCCTCGATGCGCCGGCCAGGGAGCGGCTCGGCGCGGCATCAGGAGTTCCTCGTAGGTGATGTAGGACTCCTCGCTGCCCCCACACCAGCAGGCGTGCGCACGGCGCGCTTGCGTCACCGCCTGGAGGCCCTGGTAGGTCTTGCTCGCACGAATCCCCAGCGGGCATGGCTCCTCACGGCCGAAATGCAAGAGGGGCTCGGCTTTGGACTCGGGATGAGATACGAGTCGGTCGTCGTGCAACCACTGGCTCGCAGAGAGTCTCCTTTCGTCCGGCGGCAAGGGTTCGCGGTCTCCCATGGACCCGCGTGCAATTGTTGGCGGCTCGAAGGGGTGGCAAGACTCGAAAGGGGGCGAGCGTGCCCGGTTCCTGGTTTCAACCTCGCGGTTACAGGGAGCGGGACGTTCGGTACCGGGAGTGAGGAATCCCGGACGCGTGTGTGTGGTTCTTCACTCCCTGACTTACCCCCCTGAGGAGGACGAGGTCTTTCGTGTCGGAACTCGGCAAACGTATCGGACAGCGCATTCGTGAACTTCGCACCCAGCGCCCTGAGCGCTGGACACAGGAGGAGCTCGCGGAGCGGGCGCAGATCAGCGTCTCCTTCCTCTCGATGATCGAGCGGGGAGAGCGTGTCGCCCATGTGGAAACCCTAGCCGCCCTGGCCAACGCCCTGGGCGTGAGCCTTGGCGAGCTCTTCGCGGGAACGGAGGAGACGCCGGCGCAGACGGAGGACTTGCTGCGGCCGTTGTCGGACTTCGCCCGCGCCAGGGGCCTGACGGCCCGGGACGTGGACCGCCTGCTGGGCGTGGCTCGGGCCATGTTCAGCGGCTCCGCGGCCTGACCCCGGCAACTTGAGCGGTTGCCGTCCTTGACGGGACGCATCTGAGACCGGGAAGATGGGAAATGTTGGCTGTGCGTCAATGGCGCGCGGCGATTTCCCTCTTCGAAGGAGTTTTCTCAGATGCGTCTGGGTCTCGCCGTGTGTGTGGCGGTCGCGAGCGGAGCGTTGCTCGCGGCTTGCCAGTCCCCGCTCCCAGCCACGCTGGAGTTCGTGGACCAGTCTCCCCTCCAGCCTCGGCTGGGGGAGATCACCACGTTGCGCTTTCGCGCCATTGACTCTCGTGGCCAGCCGCAGCCGGGCGTGCATGTCACCTTCGAGGTGCAGGCGCCCGTCTCCGGTATCGAAATCAATCCCACGGAGGCCACCACCGACGTGAGCAACGGCATGGCCTCCACCCAGGTGGTGGCCAAGGGCGGCCGTGTCTCCTCCGTGGTGGTGACAGCCCGAGTGGGGGACAAGTCGGCGGTCAGCCCCGCCGTCACCTTCGCGGGCTCCAGCTCCAACTCCCGCCAGTTCACCTTCCAGTGCGGCTCCGTCTCCGGCAACGGCTCGGGCGGTGTGCATGCCATCGGCGCCTATGACGAGACGCGTCATCTCATCGCCGGTGTGAAGGTGGACTGCATCGCCCACGTGGCGGATCGCAACGGCGATGGTATCGCCGGGGCGCAGGTCTCCTTCCTCACCGAGGCGGGCACCATCGGCCCCAGCGCCACCAGCGTGACCGACGTGGTGGGCAACGCCAAGGTCCTCTACAAGACCTCGCTGCCGCTGCCCGACGATGTGCCCCCGGGCGTCTTCTCCTGGACTCCGCTCAACGACGCCACCCACACCGGCGAGTACATCGCCCCGCTGTGGATGCACCCGTTCACATGGGTCGAGGACCCCATCACCACCTACAAGGGGCCCTTCAACCTCCAGGAGCCTCGCCGGCCGGATCCCATCCGTCCGGGCAAGGAGAACAACCCTCGCGACAACCTGGTGAGCATGATCGCCGTCACCACGGGCGAGGAGGCCTTCGACGACCTCAACAACAACGGCGTCCACGACTCCAACGAGCCCTTCGTCGACCTGACCGAGCCCTTCGTCGACAACAACGACAACGGCACGTGGGACGAGAAGGAGCGCTACGTCGACGCCAACGGCAACGGCAAGTGGGACGGCAAGAACGGCCAGTACGACGCCGTCACGCTCATCTGGGTCCAGGAGCGCATCCTCTGGACGGGCTGGCCTCATGATCAGGACCGGCGCACGCCCCTCCCGGGTGAGAACTACCGGTCGGTCCTTGCCTCGCTCAGCCCGCCCGCGGTCAAGCAGCACCTGGACAAGTTCGACCAGCTGCTCGCGGAGTTCCTGGTCGCCGACCCCTGGTTCAACAGCATCGCCCGTAACAGCAACGACGACGGCTGCGAGTCGGGCACGGTCGGTCCCGTGGAGGTCGCCAAGCTCACCAAGGGCATGGCCTTCACCTACCCGCCCTACACGTACATGCGCTACGTCATCAAGGACGTGCGCGACCCCACCAACCCGGACGTCCCCAACTACCCCACCGCCATCGACTGGGAAGTCACGGCCGGCTGCGTCTTCACTGCCTCTCAGCAAGACGGCCACAAGGTCATCGTCAACGCCCCCAGGGTCTTCGGCGATATCTTCCCGTAGCCAGGGCCTGGCAAGGGCATTGACCCCGGGCCCCTCCATCCGTACCGTCCTTCCCGGCTGATTGATGAATCAACCGGGGAGAGACAGCTTGTGAGTCAGCGCCAGAGCAAGTCGGAGGAGGCAGGGAGCCGGGAGAACGAGCGCCGCCGCACCATCCTGCGCGCGGCGATCGACGTGTTCGCGCGCAAGGGCTACCACGGGTGTCGCATCGCGGACGTTGCGCGCGAGGCGGGCGTGGCCTACGGGCTCGTCTACCACTACTTCAAGAACAAGGACGAGCTGCTCGAGACCGTCGTGGAGACGGGGTGGAGCGGCTTCGTCTCGCGCATGCGCACGGTGGCCGAGGACGAGAGCACCTCGCTCGAGCAGAAGGTGCGCGCCATCGCGGACGTGGCCTTCGAGGCCTACCGGGTGGATCCCCGCGCGGTGAAGGTGCTCATCCTCGAGGTGGCCCGCAGCCCGGCGGGCACCCAGGTCGTCAGCCGGCAGCAGGCCTTCCTCGACGCCATCCGCATGGCCGCGGACATGTTCGCTCGCGCCCAGTCCACCGGAGAGCTGCGCGCGGACGCGGACCCCATGCTGTGCGCCTCGCTCCTCGTCGGCGCCATTGAAATGGGGCTCACCGCCTTCGTGTCCGGCCTCATGGAGGACCGCAGCCCCGAGGCCCTGGAGCGCGCCAAGGTGCAGATCGCCGATTCCTTCCTTCACGGCGTCATCCCCGGCGCCGCTCCTTCCGCGGAGGCATCATGGAAGCAGGAGAGGTCGTCGTCCGGTACCAAGTCGAAGGTGGGCAAGCGCTCCTGACCATTGATCGGCCGAGGGCGCGCAATGCGCTCTCGCCAGACGTGCTCCAGGGGCTGTTCGCCGCGCTGGACAGGGCGGAGGCGGACCCCGCCGTGCGTGTGGTGGTCCTCACGGGCGCGGGGGAGAAGGTGTTCTGCGCCGGGGGAGACCTCGGGCAGATGGCCGGGGAGGGCGGCTTCCTCTCCACCCACGAGGGGCGCCGCACCTATGGCCGCCTGCTGCTGAGGCTGCAGGACCTCCGCAAGCCCACGGTGGCGCGCGTCAACGGGCACGCGCTCGCGGGCGGGCTGGGGCTGGTGCTCGGGTGCGACCTGGCCGTGGCCGCCGAGCACGCCGAGCTGGGCACCCCGGAGATCGACGTGGGGCTCTTCCCCATGATGATGATGGCGCTCCTGCAGCGGCACGTGGGCCGCAAGCGGGCCCTGGAGATGGTGATGACGGGCGAGCGGATGCCGGCGCGCGAGGCGCTCGCGCTGGGGCTGCTCAACCGGGTGGTGCCCGCGGCGGAACTGGACGCGACGGTGGCGGGGCTCGTGGGGAAGCTCGCGGGGAAGAGTCAGGCAGTGCTCGCCCTGGGCCGCCGCGCCTTCTTCACCGCCGAGGATCTGCCCCTGCCGGCCGCGATTGAGTACCTGTCCTCGCAGCTGTCGCTCAACGTGCTGGCCGACGACGCCGCCGAGGGCGTCACCGCCTTCATCGAGAAGCGTCCACCCCAGTGGAAGGACCGCTGAGTTTTCAGAATCCCGGAGGAGGTGCCCCATGCCGTTGTCGAAGGACAAGGTTGTCGTCACCTGTGCGCTGACGGGCGTGTTGGCCAAGAGAGACCAGTGCCCGTACCTGCCGTACTCACCGGTGGAGATCGCCGAGGAGGCCCGCCGCGCCTACGAGGCCGGCGCGGCGGTGGTGCACATCCACGGCCGCGAGCCCGACTCGGGCGATCAGACGTGGAGCGCGGACATCTACGGGCAGATCAAGGACGAGGTGCGCAAGCGCAGCCCCATCATCGTCAACTTCTCCACCGGCGGCTTCAACATGGGCGTCGAGTCCGAGGAGGAGAAGAAGGAGCGCCTGGCCTACGTGTGGAAGACGAAGCCGGAGATGGCCGCGCTCAACATGGGGTCGATGAACTACGCGAAGTACTCGGAGAAGCGGAAGGGCTTCGTCTTCGACTTCGTGTTCCCCAACCCCTTCTCCGACATCCTGCTGGCCACCGAGGCCATGCGCGAGGGCGGGGTGAAGCCGGAGTTGGAGTGCTTCGACCTGGGCCACATCCACAACGCGGAGCCGCTGCTGCAGATGGGCGCGCTCCAGGGCCCGCAGCAGTACAGCTTCATCCTCGGGGTGCTGGGCGGGGTGGCGCCCTCGGCGGAGAACCTGCTCGCCATGGCGCGGCAGGTGCGGCCCGAGGACACCTGGGAGGTGATTGGCATCTCCAAGGTGCAGTGGAAGCTGGTGGCCTCGGCGCTCGTGCTGGGCGGCAACATCCGCGTGGGGCTCGAGGACAACTTCTACCTGGACCCGGCCGGCAAGGAGATGGCCAAGGGCAACGGGCCCCTGGTGGAGAAGGCGGTGCGGCTCGCGCGGGACATCGGCCGCGAGCCGATGAGCCCGGACGAGGCCCGGGTCGCGCTCGGCATCGGCAAGGCGTGGTGAGCCCTACGGCTTGTCGCGCTGGGTGACGGCCGGAGCGCCGCCGGCGAAGTCGAGCTTGAGCAGCGTCTCGCCGTCCACCCACAGGTCCTCCACCTTCACCCCCCAGTGGAGGTGGGGGCCGGTGACCCGGCCGGTGTTGCCCACCTTGCCCAGGAGCTGGCCTCGCTCCACGCGCTCGCCGTCCTTCACGTCCATGGCCGACAGGTGGAAGTAGGCCGTGTAGAGGCCGGCCCCGTGGTACACGAGCACCGTGTTGCCCGAGGCGTAGGCATCTCGCGTCATCACCACCGTGCCCGCGTTGGCCGCGTACACCGGCACGCCCACCGCCCCGCGCAGGTCCGTGCCGAAGTGTTGGCTCTGCTTCTTGCCGTTGAAGGTGCGCAGGTCTCCATAGGGCGCGGTGATCTTGTCCTGGCGCGGCCAGGCGAAGTTCTCCGCGAACAGGGGCGCGGCGAAGGCCTGCGCGAAGGCGGTGGCGAAGGCGGCCTTGTCCGCCTCCATGCGCGCCTGCACCTGCGGGTCCGGCTTCGTCTTCACGAACTTGTTGGCCACCTTCAGCGTGCGCTCGGGCCAGCCCGGAGGCACCACGTCCAGAGTGCGCGAGAGCTCCACGGGCGCGGCGGCGCCAGGGGCCGGCGCCGACACCTTCACCACCACCGCTCCCAGCTTCTGCTCCACCGGGAGGCCGGTGAGGGCCTGGAAGCCCTCGTGCACCGGGTAGAAGCGCAAGGGGCGCTCTCCGAGGGTGCCGGTGGGGACCTCGGTGAGACCGCGCACGGTGACGAGCACCGGATCGCCCGGCCGGGCAGTGGCGGGCTGGAGGGAGAGGAGGGGACGCTCCTCGGCGGCGAAAGCGGACAGGCCAAGGGCCAGCAGGAGGAACGGAAGCCGTCGGAGGGAGGAGGGGCTCACGGCCGCGAGATATGCGTGCGGGGAGGGGGAGCGTCAACGAATGCCGACATCGGCAACCCCCCGAGTGTCCGCCGCGAGGCTGTCCGCGCCAGGCCTCGGGAGGAGAAGGGGCGCCTGCACCGTCCTCCGAGCAGCGAGCGGACGAGCGGGCTCCCGCTGAGCCTCAGCGTTCTCTCCGCACGCATGGCTTCCTAGCTTCCGGCTATTCGTTTCAGAGGGGGAGATAACCGGATGCCTCGTTCCTACAGCTTCGAGCATTTCACCGTACCCAAGACAGCGACCGGCAGCCGCAGCCTGCGCCGCCGGGACAAGCAGCAGCTGTCCGAGAAGCGCGCCGAGGAGCGCCGGCTCGCCAAGGGTCTGAACTATGGCCGGAGCCACGCGGAGACGGAGGAGATGTTCCAGGTGCGAGCCATGAACGCGCAGCTCGAGGCGCTGGCGGGTCTGTCTCCCAACGCCCCGGTGAAGCCCACCGCGAACAACCTGGGCCAGCCCATTGGCGCGCTGCCCGTGGCCGAGGAGCCTTTGCTGTCGCGCGGGGCCCTGCGCGACGTGCTCGACGAGGCCCTGCGTCAGTTCCGCGCCTTGCAGTCGGGCATCCAGGACGCCACCCGGGCCACGGGACGGCTGCTGTCCCTGCCCATGGATGCGGTGCGTCTGGCCGCGCAGCGGCTGCGTCTCGTGCAGGGCTAGCCCGGGGATGGGGTAGGACGTGGCGCTGACGCTCGTTTCCTACAACATCCACAGTGGTATCGGGACGGATGGTCGCTTCGATCTGAACCGGGTGGGCGAGGTGTTGCGGGAGGTCAACGCGGACATCATCGCCCTCCAGGAAGTGGGGGACTACCGGGGCAAGACGCCTCGGGAGGACCAGCCCGAGCACCTGGCGGACCTGCTCGGGCTGCACATGGCCTTCGGGCCCAACGTGGTGCGCAACGGCCGCCGCTACGGCAACGCCATCCTCTCCCGGCTGCCCATCCTCAAGTCGAAGAACTACGACTTGAGCGTGGGCCGCCGCGAGCCTCGGGGCGCCTTGCGCTGTGACCTGGACCTGGGGAACAGCCGGCAGCTCCACCTCTTCTGCCTGCACCTGGGACTGAGCATGCGCGAGCGCCGGCGCCAGGAGGCGCTGCTGCTGTCCGCCGACATCCTCCGCGACGCCGTGCGGAGCGATCCGGTGGTGGTGTGTGGAGACTTCAACTATTGGGGACCCGGCGCGGTGCCCGGGCTCGTCCGCCAAGCCATCCACGACGTGGCCCTCGAGCTGGGCACTCCGGTGCGCACCTACCACTCCCGCCTCCCGGTCCTGCGGTTGGATCGCATCTACGTGGATTCCGGGGTGAGGCCGCTGGCCCTGCACGCCCATCGGACCCCGCTCTCCGCCGTGGCCTCGGACCACCTGCCGCTGGTCATGCGCTTCGAGGCCCCGCTGGAAGGCGAGGTTCCCCGCTCGGCACCGGTGGAGCTCATCGGGTAGCCTGGGGGCACGGGCTCGTCGGATGGCCGACGCTGACGAACGCCGGACACATGGCTCCGTGACGGGGTTGTCGCGGAGAACAGGGGGGGCCTACGTTGGGGCCTCCGAATGAGAGCGACGGCCGGGGAGCAGATGGGCTTGGGCACCGAACAGACGGAGCGCGGATTGGCCGTGCTCGTCGGGCGCTTGACAGACGGTTTCAGCAAGCTGGTGACACAGCACCTGCTGCTGGCTCGCGCGGAGTTGATGCAGGACGCCCGGAACATGGGCCTGGACGTGGCGCTCATCGCCGCCTTCGTGCCCTTCGTGCTGGTGGGCTACGCCTTCCTCTGTGGGGCGCTGGCCGTCGTCCTGGCGCAGTGGATGGGTTGGGCCGGCGCGCTCGCGCTGGTGGGCGCGGTCAACCTCGTGGGCGGAGGCCTGGGCATCGCTCGGGCCGCCACGCGGCTCAAGTCCCGCCAGGTCATGGACGAGACCGCCGCGGAGCTCAACCGCAGCGTGGCGGTGCTCGCCCAGGCCCCGCGGCCCGCCGTGCTTCCCCCGGAGGCCCGCCATGGCCGCTGACGGCAAGGCGAGGAGCCCGCCCCTGACGCCCGAGCAGATCCGCGCGGACATCGAGCGCACGCGCGCCGAGCTCATCCACTCCGTGGGCGAGCTGCGCGAGGAAGTGGCGCGGCGCGCTGACTGGCGCGAGTGGGTCCGCCATCGGCCCCTCACCTGTATGGGGGCGGCTTTCTTCGTCGGATTCCTCATCGGCAATAGCCAACGGCGCTGAGACGCCCCATCTTCCGTTCCACCCCTACCCACCCGAGAGGATGGCTTCCATGGACGTCAATCCGCAGCACCTGCAGGAGAAGGCCCGTCAGCTCCAGGAGAACGTGATGCCGCAGCTGGAGGACGCGCGGCGCAACCTGGAGGACATCAACAAGCGCGTGGTGGGCTTCATCCGCGCCAACCCCGGCACGTGCCTGCTGGGCGCCGTGGCCCTGGGCTTCATCGTCGGGCGCATCGCGTCCCGCCGCTGAGCCCGCCGCCGTTTCCTCGAAGACTCGGAGTACCGACATGACGACCTTCCAGAGCAACCCGGGCAGTGGCGGCCAGTCGGCCAACGTTGGCCAGACGCAAGGCAATCAGGGGCAGGAGGGCTTTGGCCAGCGAGTGGACCGGATCGGCTCGGATGCGCAGCAGCTGTGGGAAGACACGCGCGGCGCGGTGACGGATCTGCAGGAGACGTTGGATCTCAAGGGCCGGGTGGAGCGCAACCCGTACCTGATGCTGGCCGCGGCCTTCGGCGTGGGCTACGTGCTCGGCGGTGGCCTCTTCACGCGCACCACCGGACGCATCATCCGGCTGGGCGTGCGGCTGGCGGCACTGCCCATGGTCAAGGACGAGCTCATCGGCATGGCCGAGGCGGCGCTGCACGGCGTCGAGGTCGGCGCCGGCCGCGTCTCCAACATGGCCGGCGGTGGCGGCGCGGGCGGTCCGGAGCGCTCTCCAGGTTCTCAGGGCCCCCAAGGTTCCCAGGTGTGATTCACTCGGTTTCCCACTCGCAGCACATGGAGCGCCCCGATGTTCAGCGCCAGTGACTTGAAGAAGATGGACAAGGACGATCTGCTCAACCTGCTCGGCCTGGAGACTCGGAAGGGCCCCACGGACTGGCTGTTGCCCACGCTGGGGGCGTTCTCCGTGGGCCTGCTGGTGGGCGCGGGCCTCGGCCTGCTGATGGCCCCCAAGCCCGGGGCCGAGCTGCGTGACGACCTGCGCAACCGGCTGCAGGGCACCCAGGACTCCCTGGCCCAGGGCATCGGGCAGCGCTCCGAGTCCTCGTCCCGCGGCGTCTGAGCCACGGGAGTCAGGGCACCGCCCGCGAACCGGGCACCCCTCGAGGGGCGATCCGCTCATGTCGGATCGCCCCTTTGTCCTTCCAGGCGGTAGACTCCGCGATCCATGCGGGAGCTCGGGGCGTGACGTCGAGGAAGGAGCGCAAGCCGGCTGGAGGCAAAGGCCGGGCGGGGAAGGGTCCTGCCCAGGGACGTGCCACGCCGAAGCACCAGGGGTCGCCGCGGCGGCGGGATACGCCCGTGGAGATTCCCGCCGTCGATGAGGCGTGGGTGGAGGGGAGTCCACTCCCTGCGCCCGTGCGGACCCGGCGGCCAGGCCGGGAGGCTCCGCGCGATGTCCCCACCGAAGGTTCCCAGTTGCGCGGGTCCGCGCTGCGCCGACACACGCCCCAGGATCTGCCCGCAGTGGGCTCGGAGGGCGTCATGCCGGCACGGCCGGAGGCGCCACGTGAGCCGCTCCGTCCCGGTGCCGCCGCCGAGTCCGTGACTCGGGGAGTCCTGGTCCGGGTGCGCAGCTTGGAGACGCTGGAGTCCGCTTACGAGGCCTGGGTCGAGTTGAGGCTGGCGCACGGCTCCGCGCGGTTGCGCTTCCAGGAGGAACACGAGCGGCTGGAGCAGCAGGGCTCCTTCCTGGTGGGCGCGGTGCGGGCGGCGAGTCAGGAGCGGGCGGCTTCGGCTGGGACGGCACCGGCGGCGGAGTCGGCGCTCGCCTCCGCGGACGGGCCCATGCGGGACTTCCTGCGCCAGGCCGAGGAGAAGCTGGCGCGGGCACGCGAAGCGCTCGCGAAGGACGAGTCCGAGAGCGAGGCCCATTACCGGGCCGCCTTCGAGGAGATCCGTACCACCCTTCAGGACCGGGCGCGGCGCTACCTGGCCGCATCGCCTCCACGCCTGCGGTTGTTGCTGCGCAAGGTGGGCGCGACGCGCGCCGTGCTGCATGTGGAGCGCGTGAGTGGGGATGTCCCCGTGCTCCTGCTGTATCTCTTCGCCGGGCGCATTCCGTCGCGGTACGGCTTCCTCTTCGACGACACCACCGAGGACGTATCGCTGCCGCCCGCGCCGCTCTATCCGGAGGAAGGTGTCGCGCCGGGCGAGGTCCGTCCCGAGGCTCCGGCCCTGGTGGCGCGGGTGCGCGCGCCGGGCGAGGTGCTGCCCGTGAAGGGCTTCCTGCCCGTCTTCGTGCCGCGCCCCGAGGGCGGTGAGGACTTCTTCCGCCTCCTGCAGCGCGGCCCGGTGATGGAGGTGGAGGTGGCCGAGGGCCCGGACTTCCGCGGCATCCTCACCCGCGAGGAGTCCGAGCGCTTCGCGGGGCACCTGCTGCGCCTCAAGCTCGAGGGCAGGCTCGAGCTCGAGGTGGAGGCGGGGTGAAACCGGAGGACGCGCTCCGGGTTACTGCGTGTGCACCATGCCGATGTCCGCGGTGCCCACCAGCAGTGCGCTTCCGATGAACAGGTTGTTGGACTCGGCACCGCCAGTCCTCACCGTCTGGAAGATGACGAGGTAGTTGCTCTTCGGCTGGGGGAAGGCGCTGCCGGGGATGGAGAGGCTCGCCGTCTTCCACTCGACGGGCACCGCCACGAGCTGGATGAAGGCCAGCGGATCCTTCGGCACGTTGCTGTAGGTGGGCTCTCCCTGCTTGCCTTCCGAGCTCACCGGGACGACGGTGACGAAGCCGATCGTGCGCTCCGAGCCCGAGGGCAGCGACGGACGCTGCAGCGTGAGGCCCTGGTTGGCCGTGTGCCGGATGTAGCCTCCCGCCGGGTGGAGCGCCTCGATACGCTCCTGGCCCGGTGCGTCCTCCACCTGGCCCACGTGTGAGTTGCCGCCCTGCACGGCGACGAAGCGGTACGTGGCGCCGGTCTGGTACTTCACGCCCGCGTCGTCGCTGGGTTCGCTCGTCATGCTGTAGGTCCCCGAGCCCTTGTTCTCGAGGTTCAGCGTGCTGCCGTTCTTGATCTCGAGGCGGACGGTGGCGTCGGCGAGCGGCTGCGGATTGCCCTGCTCGCCATTGCGCGTGCCGAAGAAGACGAAGGCGGCCGTCTGGCCGGGGATGGTGAGCCGATCCGCTTCGGGAACGCCGCCGTCGGGCAGCGTGCCGGCGTCGAGCCCGGCCATGGCCGTCAGTGACACGTCCACGTCGGGCGTGGAGAGCAGGGTGCCCACCATCACCTTCTCGGCGAAGATCTGGTCGCCCAGGTCGCAGGCAAGGGGGGTGAGCAGGAGAGCGGTGGCGGCAGCGGACAGCAGGAGGCGTTTCATGTGCGTCTTTCCGGAAGGTCGGCCCGGCGACCGAGCATATCAGGGCGTCGGGAGGGCTGGGGCTGGGGGCCGAACGCGCTATGGTGGCGCTCTCCGTGCGAAGCCTTCCCATCTACTCGGCCGGTCTCCGCTTCCTGCAGCGGCTCGGCTATTCGCTCCTGCAGGCCACGCTCTTCGGCGCCATCCTGGGCCTGCTCGTCTACTACCGCGTCCCGCGGGCGCAGCTCTCCGAGGAGGCCACGCCCATCGCGCTGCTTGCCCGCCCCTCGGCCTGGGTGCAGTCGTGGGAGCGCGTCACCTACGACTGGCGCGCGCGCGCGCTGGGGGCCCGCTCCTCGCGCTCGGATCGCGTGGTGGTGGTGGCGCTCGATGACGAGACGCTCGCCGAGGCCCGCCAGGACGAGCACCCCGGCATCGCCTCCAATCCGTGGCCCCGCGAGATTCTCGGCGGCCTGTCCAACCGGCTCGTCGACGAGGGCGCGGAGCTGGTGCTGCTCGACTTCCCCTTCACCGAGCGCAGCCCGCGCGCCTGTCTCGCGCAGGGCACGCCCGGCCTGGAGGGGCTGGACGACGACGGAGCCTTTCGCAAGCTGCTGGACCGCAACCCGCAGAAGTCGGTGCTGGCCTTCTCGTGGACACCGGACCGGGGGATTCCAGCGGGCAGCCGGCTGTGGCCGTTCCGCGTGCGGCTGGGGACCTACGCCAGCGCGGCGGACGCCCGGGGGCGGGTGCAGTCGGTGCTGGCCGACCAGAAGCCGGCGTTCCTCATCCCCGCGGGCAACGCCCTGGAGGTGTGGGCGGGCGTATCGAGCGAGCAGGAGGGCCAGCGGGTGGCTCAGGCTCAGGGCGTGCGCGAGCCCCTGAAGGTGCAGGAGCGGAGCGTCACGGACGACACGTACCGCGTGGGTCCGCTCGAGCTCTTCGTGTCGCTGGCCGAGGTGGAGGTGGAAGGGTTGGACGCGGCGCAGCTGGAGGAGGTGCGGCAGCTGGAGCACCCGGTGGCGCCGCTGTTGGGTACGGGGAGCCTCTACGGCGCCATCACCGTGCCGGCGGATCCGGATGGCGTGGTGCGGGCGGTGCCCCACCTGGTGAGTTACCGCTCGCGCGAGGGAAACCGGCACATCTTGCCCTCGATGCCGCTGGCGGCGGCGATGCGCCAGGCGAACACGCGCCAGCTTCGCTATGCGGACGGCCGGCTGTACGTGGGAGACCGGTTCTCCATTCCCATGGACGAGTCCGGCTACAGCCTGGTGCGCTGGGACGCGGCGGAGGTGGGGCGGGGCTCGCGCGGCTCGGTGTCGAGGGCCATCCCCGCGTGGAACGTGCTGCTCAACCTCTTCGCCGTGCGCGAGGGCGTACCTCCTCGAGCGGTGCACGACATCGAGGGGCGCCTCATCGTCTTCACCAACACCTCGCGTCAGGCGATGGACTTCCAGCACACGCCCATTGGCGAGCGCACGCCCTCGGGCGCGGTACTGGCGCAGTCGCTGGTGAACCTGTTGCAGTCCGAGGGTCTCACCCGCGCCACGCCGAGGACGGACCTGTTCCTCACGCTGGGGCTGGCGTTCATCGGCGCCTTCTTCGCGCTCACCTTCAACCGGGGCCTGCGCTCCTTCGGCGACATGCTGGTGTACCTGGCCGCCATGGGTGCGCTGGGGCTCGTCTACGCGGGGGTGGCCTGGTACGTGTTCATCACGAAGCTGCTCTGGGTGGCGATGGTGGGTCCGCTGCTGGCCATGGGCCTCACCTTCATCTTCACCATCGTCCAGGCCTCGCGCGCCGAGCGGCAGTTGCGCCACTTCATCACGGACGTGCTCGGCCGCTACGTCAGCCCCGAGGTGGCGCGGCTCGTCACGAGGGACCTGCGCCTGCTGACGAGGCCGGAGCGCCGCGAGGTGACGGTCTTCTTCTGTGACCTGGACGGCTTCTCGCGTCTGTCCGGGGAGCTCCCGCCCGAGCGGCTCATCCAGCTCCTCAACGACTACCTGACGGAGATGACGGACGTGGTGCGCTCCACGCACGGCCAGGTGGACAAGTACATCGGCGACGCGGTGATGGCCTTCTGGGGCGCGCCGGTGCGGACGGATCGCCATGCGCACCGGGCCTGCGAGGCTGCGCTGAAGGTGCGCTCGGTGCTGCTGGAGCGGCAGGCGTACTGGGACAAGACGTACGGCCACCACCTGCAGTGCCGCATCGGCATCGACAGCGGCGAGGTGCTGGTGGGCGGCATGGGCAGTGACTTCGAGTCCAAGTACTCCGTCATGGGCGATTCGGTGAGGCTCTCCATGTTCCTGGAGGGCCTCAACCGGGGCTATGGCACCTTCGTGCTGGTGGGGGACGCCTCGGCGAAGCTGGCGCAGGACGCCTATGTCTTCCGCGAAGTGGATCGGGTGCGGCTCAAGGGCCGGGCTGAGCCCCTGCGCATGCACGAGCTGGTGGGCCGCAAGGGAGAGATCTCCCTCCAGGTCCAGGGGCAGCTCGCGCTCTACGAGCAGGCGCTCACCGCGTACCACCAGCGCCGCTTCGACGAGGCGCTGGCGCTCTTCACGCGGGGCGTGGAGGAGTTCCAGGACGCGGTGGCCGGGGTGTACGCCGAGCGCTGCCGCAAGCTCTCCTCGGCGGCGCCACCGGAAGACTGGGACGGCGTGTTCGGGCTCGAGGGCTCGTGAGCGGCGCGCGGCGGGCTACTCTTCCGCTTCTTCCGGGTGGCCGAAGAGCTCGACGATGGGCTTGTCCTGCTCGATGTGCTCGGCCACCACGCGCCGCATCTTCTCCGGCGTCATGTGCGAGTAGTACACCTCGCCCTCCCAGCCCATGAGTTGGTAGTCCTCGGGGGAGAGCGGATCCCTCTTGCGCCCCGTCTCCTCGCGGATGACGACGTTCGGCCCCATGTGGCAGAAGCCGTAGCAGCCTCCGCGGTACAGCTCGCAGCGCACCTGGAGTTTGCGTGTGGACAGCTCGTCCCGGGCGGCCGCGGCCACGGCGTCGGAGCCACCGGCCTTGCAGCTCGAGCCCTTGCACACGGAGAGGCGGTAGCGCTTCATACGGCACCCACCCTACGGAGTTTGGGAGATCCTGGAAAGGGTCGCGCGGCTGAAGAGGGCCAGTCCTCTCGCATGCCAGGAGCGTGGTTGTAGGGCTGCAACGCGGCTGCACGTGCTCCCGGAAACGGAACCGGCCCGCCGTTCCGCCGCGCGAGGCGGGGAGGGCGGGCCGGGAGCCGGCGGCTGACGCCGGACGTCCTACTTGAGGAACTTCGTCACGGGCACCGGGCCCTCATGGGAGACGACGGTGCGGCTGGCATGGGCGGCATGCTCGGCGTGACCATGACCCGACTCGAGCTGCGCCGGGTGGTGTCCCTCGTGGCCCTCGCCGATGCGGGTGTGGGCCTCCTTGTGCGTGTGAGCCGGGCGCTCCGAGCTGGGGCGCTTGTTCCACGGATCGGACGGGTGGGACACGGCGGGCCCCTTGAGCAGCTTGGGGATGTCGTAGACGAAGCCCTGCCGGTTGTACTCCGACGGAGTGTGCGTGTACGTGTCCATGCGGATGGCGTCCTTGGGGCACGCGTCCACGCACAGGCCGCACACGATGCAGCGCAGCTCGTCGATGACGAACTGGGTCGGGTACTTCTCGATGACGCGCGAGCTCGCGTCGGCCGAATCCGTCTCGTACTCACCGGCCTCGATGTAGATGCACTGGGCCGGGCAGATGGTGGCGCACATGTAGCACGCCACGCAGCGGGGCTTGCCGTCCTCGCGCGGAACCAGCCGGTGCAGACCGCGGTAGCCGGGAGGGTAGGCGACCTTCTCCTCCGGGTACTGCACGGTGGTGACCAGGCTGAAGCTGTTGCGATCCTCGAACGGGGTGCCCACCTCGCGCGTGCCGAAGAGGTTGCGCAGGAAGTGCCGGGTGGTGATGGCCAGACCGCGGAACAGGTTCGGCAGGAAGGTGCGCTCGCGGAGGTCGGTCCGAGGCTCCTGGGTTGCCTTGTAAGCCATGGTGTCTCTCTCTCAGCTCGACTAGTGCGAGGCCGCTGCGGCACCGGAGTGCGCACCGGCAGAATGGGTATCCGCATGGGCGGCGTGCGCGTGGGCGGGCGCGCCGTGGCCATGCGCATCGTCGTGGCCGTGTCCGTGGGCTCCGTGCGCGCCGCCGTGGCCGTGACCCTCGGCGCCCTTCTCCTTGCTGGACAGCGTCAGGGTCAGCAGGAAGCCGATCTGCACGATGCCGAAGAGGGCCAGCGCCTGGAGCGACGGATCCCACAGCACCAGCGCGCCGGTGACGAACACGTTGATGAGGCCCAGGGGCAGGAGGATCTTCCAGCCCAGCGACTGGATCTGATCGTAGCGGAAGCGCAGGAACGTCCAGCGGATGGTCAGCTGCAACCAGACGAAGAACATCACCTTCGCCCAGAACACGGTGCCGAGGATGGCGCCGTACAGCCAGCTGTACTCCTTCATCACCGCCAGGTTGGAGAACCACTCGCCGCCGAAGGGCAGGTGGTAGCCGCCGAAGAAGAGCACGACGATCAGGCCGGAGAGGACCACGATCTCCACGAACTCGGAGATCATGAACAGGCCGAACTTCATGCCCGAGTACTCGACGAAGTAGCCGATGATCTCCGACTCACCCTCGGGGGTGTCGAAGGGGGCGCGCTTGGTCTCCGCGAAGGCCGCGGCGAAGAAGAGGAAGAAGCCCAGCGGCTGCAGCAGGAAGCCCCAGGCGGGGATGCCGAGGTCGAAGCTGCCGATCTGGATGGACCAGAGGTACCTGGCCTGGCCGCTGGCCTCGACGCCCATTCCCAGCTCGTTGGCCACGTGGCCCACGAAGGCGGGCAGCTGCACCGTGGAGAAGGCCATCATCAGGCCCACCAGCGACAGGCCGAGCGCCACTTCGTAGGAGATCATCTGCGAGGAGGCGCGAACGCCACCGAGCAGCGCGAACTTGTTGTTGGAGGACCAGCCGGCGAGCGACGTGCCGTACACCGCCAGCGAGGCGATGGCGAACACGTAGAGCAGACCGAAGTCCGGGGTGGCCACCACCATGTCGATGGAGTGGCCGAACACCGTCGCGCTGGGGCCGGCGGGCACCACCGCGAACAGGGCGAACACCGGGGCGAAGGCCAGCATGGGCCCCAGGTTGTAGAGGAGCTTGTTGGCCGTCGCCGGGATGAAGTCCTCCTTGAAGAGCATCTTCGCGCCGTCGGCCAGGAAGTGGGGGATGCCCACCAGGGCGTTGTCGCGCAGACCCGGCAGGTCGATGCGCGCGCGATTGGGGCCGATGCGGTTCTGCATCAGCGAGCTCCACTTACGCTCGGCCACCGTGAGCAGGGACGCCGTGCCCATCACGAAGGCCAGCATCAGGATGAGCATGTTCGTCAGCCGGCTGGAGCCCGGGAAGAGGTGCTCCTCGACCCAGCCGCCCAGCAAGTAGGCCAGGCACATGTGCACGGCCATGACGGCGAACATCAGGCCGAACCAGAAGAGGATGGTGAGTACGCGCTTCATTGTCAGAGACCCCGGACCCTGGGAGCGCCGAACTCACGATACCCCGGAGGCCGGCCGTCGGCGGCGGTCGGCAGAGGATTGATGCCGGGCTTCTCGCGATCCGGCGGAGCGGCCTTGTCCCAGTCGAACTGGGCGAACTCGGGCACCTGCTTGCTCAGCTCGCGGAACGCCTCGCGCGAGTTCGTCCAGGTGGCGGTACCACCCAGCTCGCGCGTCAGCTCGGCCGCCAGCGTCGAGTGCGGCACGGCGTCGCCCTTGGACGGGTACGCCTTGCGGAAGCGCTGGATGATGCCGTCCACCTGCACGAAGGAGCCGTCGAACTCCACGTGCGCGGAGGCCGGCAGCAGCACGGTGGCCTGCGCGGTCACCGGCGACTCGTTCATCGCCTGCGCCACGAAGACGTCCAGCTTCGCGGCCGTCTGGGCGAAGCTCTCCGCGTTGACGGGAACCTCGGTGCCCACGGCGTAGAGCGCCTTCACCTTGCCGCTGTCGATGCCCTTCACCAGCTCGTCGAACGGCTTGAGCGCGAGCCCCAGGCCGGCGGCGATGAGCTCCAGGCCCTTGCGGTTGGGGTTCTTGTCCGCCGTCATGAGGAAGTGGTCGCCCTCACCCTGGGGACGGCCGCCCACGTAGATCTCCTTGGCGCCCAGCGTCCCCTTGGCGAAGGAGAGTGCGGCGAGCAGGTCCTCGTTGGAGGCCACGGCGGAGGCGAGCACCGCCACCTTGCCCTTGAGATCGGCGAGCGCCTTGGCGGCGGCCTTGACGGCCTCCTTGCGAGCCACCTCGGGACGGGCGGTGCCGGTGCCCTGCTGGCGGCCCACCACGGCGCTGAGCACGCGGTGCAGGTCGAGCGCCTTGTACGTGGCGCGGCCCTGGTCGCACATCCAGCTCTTGTTGACGGCCTCGTTCTCGCGGGGGCGGTAGCGGTAGGTGTCCTGGCCCATGAAGTCCGCGTAGATGTTGCAGCCGCGCGAGCAGCCGGTGCACACGGACGGAGCGGCGGACAGGAACCACGAGCGAGCGCGGAAGCGGAAGTCGCGGCTGAGCAGCGCGCCCACCGGGCAGATGTCCACGGTGTTGAGCGAGTAGTTGCTGCTCAGCTCGCTGCCCGGGAAGGTGTCGATGACCTCGTGGCTGCCGCGGCCGAAGATGCCGAGCTGCGGCTCCTTCGGGACCTCGTTCATGAAGCGCACGCAGCGGCTGCAGATGATGCAGCGCTCCTGGTCCAGCACCACGCGGGGCCCGAGCACATGGCGCTTGTTCTTCATGACCTTGCCGCCCTCCAGACGCGAGGGGCGGTAGTCGTAGCGCATGTAGTAGTCCTGCAGCTTGCACTCACCGGCCTGGTCGCAGATGGAGCAGTCGACCGGGTGGTTGAGGAGCAGGAACTCCATGACGGCGCGCTGCTGCTCCTTCACCTTGGGGGTGGTGGTCTTGATGACCTGACCCTCGGCGAGCGCCGTCTGGCAGGCGGGCACCAGCTTGGGGGCGTTGGAGGCCTCCACCATGCACATGCGGCAGTTGGCCGCGATGGACAGGCGCGGGTGGTAGCAGAAGTAGGGGATGTCCGAGCCGACCATGCGGGCCGCCTCGATCATGTTCGTCCCCGGCTTCACGACGACTTCCTTGCCGTCGATGGTGCAGGTGACGAACCCCGGGTTCTTCGGCGGGGGCGGTCCGGCGGGCTTGGCGGCCGGGGGAGGAGGCGGCGCCGTGGGGGCGCTGTGCGCCGCGGGAGGCGTGTCCAGCTTCGCGCCCGCGGGCGGAGTGGACGGAGGGGTCCCTCCGGCGGGCTTCTTGGTGTCGTTCTCGCTCACTGCTCGACCTCGCCGCCGATCATGTTGATCGTGTCAAAGGTGGGAATGAGGTCCGCCAACAGCTTGCCCTGGATGATCTGGGGCACGGCGGCCAGGATGGGGAAGCCCGGCGCACGAACGTGGACCTTGTAGGGCCGGCCGCTGCCGTCGCTCACCATGTACCAGCCCAGCTCGCCGTTGGCGGCCTCGGTGCTGTCGTAGACCTCGCCGGCGGGCACCTGGATGCCCTCCATCACCAACTTGAAGTGGGAGATGACGCCCTCGATGGTGCCGTACACCTCGGGCTTCGGCGGCAGGGCGATGCGCCAGTCGTCCACGATGATGGGGCCGGCGGGGATCTCCTTGAGCGCCTGGCGGATGATGCGGTTGGACTGCCGCATCTCCTCGATGCGCATCAGGTAGCGATCGTAGTTGTCGCCGTGCTCGCCCACCGGGACGTCGAAGTCCATCCGGTCGTACACCCAGTAGGGCTTCGCCTTGCGCACGTCGTAGTTGATGCCGCAGGCGCGCAGGCAGGGGCCCGTCCAGCCGTAGTCGATCGCGTCCTCGGCGGAGATGACGCCCGTCTCCTTCGTGCGGTCCACGAAGATGCGGTTGCGCGTGAGCAGGCCGTCCATCTCGTCGACCAGGCTCATCACCTTGTCGAGCGTCTTGATGACCTTCTCGCTCCAGCCCTCGGGCAGGTCGCGGTTCATTCCGCCAATGCGCCCGAAGTTGGTGGTCAGCCGGGCGCCCGTCAGCTCGGCGACGCGGTCCATGATGAGCTCGCGCGCCTCGACGCCGAAGAGGAACGGGGCGAAGCCTCCGAGCTCCATGCCCGTCGCGGCCACACACGTCAGGTGATCATGGATGCGGTGCAGCTCCGAGCCGATGACGCGGATGTACTGGGCGCGCTCCGGGATCTCCAGGCCGATGAGCTTCTCTACGGCATTGAGGAAGCCGAAGTTGTTCATCATCGCGGACACGTAGTTCAACCGGTCCGTGTAGGGCAGGCACTGGGTCCAGGTGACGTTCTCGCAGCTCTTCTGGAAGCCGCGGTGGAGGAAGCCGATCTCACAATCCATCGAGGCGATGTTCTCGCCCTCGAGCTCCACCTTGAGGCGCACCGTGCCGTGGGTGGCGGGGTGCGAGGGGCCCATGTTGATGTACATCCGCTTGGTCTGGAGGTGGGCCTCCAGCTCCGCCTCGTGGGCGTAAGCGTCGATGTCCGGGTTGGGCGCTTCGGGATTGGGGGGTGACACGGGCTTGTGGGGATCCGCCATGATGTCCTCGGGAGGCTGCCGGTCGTGCGGGCGGGTGGCTCAGGAAACGCCGCTGGTGCCGGGGCCGCGGAAGATGTCCTTGATGGGGCGCTCGGGGATGAGCGGCTGCCGGTCGCGCAGGGCGTAGTCCTTGCGGAGCGGGTGGCCCTGGAACTCCTCGTACAGCAACACGCGGCGCAGGTCCGGGTGTCCCGTGAAGCGGATGCCGTAGAAGTCCCAGACGAAGCGCTCCCACCAGTTGGCGCCCTTGAAGACGGGCACGATGGAGGGCAACTCCGGCTTGTCCTCGCTCACGCGCACCTTGAGGCGCACGTGCTCGTGACGCGACAGCGAATAGATGAAGTAGACGACCTCGAAGCGCGGATCATTCTCCGCGAGGTGCAGGCGGTCCACCGCGTCAATGGAGGTGAAGAGCTTGAAGTCGAGCTCGTTCTTCAGAAACGCGGCGACCTTCGGGAGGTGCTCGGCGTGGATGACGGCCCAGGCGCCGCCAGTGCGGTCGAGGTAGCGCTCCGCCACCGCCTCCGGGAACTGGGCGGTGACCCTGTCCAGTGCGAAAGTGCTCAAGGGGGCCCCAATGCTGGCTGTAGAATCCGGCGCGTTATAAGGATGCCTCCCGGCGGGCGTCAACGTAATCCCTCAGCCATCCTCACTACTTACGCGAGGCAGAAGGCGGCGTTCGCCGGAACGGGGTTTCCTGGCCGCCCCGTTGGCGCCCACGCGGGCAGGGGACGGCTGGGGACTGAAGGTGGCCACCGGCTCGCGCTTGCCGGCCACGAGGGTGGGGGGCAGCTCCTGCCAGAGGAAGCCGTCGCCGGCCTGCTCCCGGGTGTCCCGAGAGACGAGAACGGGCGTGCCGTGCTGCTTGGTGAGCCGCTCGATGCGGTTGGCCAGGTTCACCGTGTCGCCAATGGCGGTGTACTCCAGGCGGCGGGTGACGGAGCCGATATTGCCGAGCACCACGCGGCCGGTGTGCAGGCCCACCCCCATGCGCAGGCCCGGCTCGCCCCGGGCGGCCCGCTCGGCGTTCACCGCCTCCAGCTCGAGCATCATCTCCAGGGCGCACTCCACGGCCCGCCGGGCGTGCTGGGGCTCGGGCAGGGGGGCGCCGAAGTACACCATCAGTGAGTCCCCGATGAACTTGTCGAGCGTGCCGCCATGGCGGAACACCACCTCCACCATGCGGCCGTAGTACTCGTTGAGGATGGCCACCACGGCCTCGGGGGACAGCCGCTCGCTGAGCGCGGTGAAGTCCCGCAGGTCCGCGAAGAGGATGGTCACCTCGCGCAGCTCAGGGGAGGACACCGGCGAGGCCAGGTCCTGCAGGCGGTCGGCCACCGCGGGGGAGAAGTAGCGGCCGAGCTGGGCGCGCTTGAGCTCCTCGCTCGTCACCGCGGAGATGAGCACGCGGATGCGGTGGAAGAGGTAGCGCGAGGCCCCCGCCGTCAGTGCCAGCACCACCACCGCCACCACCCGAGCGCCCATGCCGATGTTGGCCTCGGCCTGCAGGGTCACCTCGGCCAGCGCGGCCACCGCCGTCACCGTGAACGTCACCTGACGGCGCAGCGACAGCGCCGATAGGACGATGACGCAGCTGTAGAGACCCAGGGTGAAGCCCGCGACCCCACCCGGTGAAGGCGAGACGGGGATGGCGAGGTGCTGCAGCCAGTAGATGGCCGGTACATCCACCACCGCGAGCGACAGCCCGGCCCAACTCGCCGCCCGGGGCCAGCGCAGCACGACGGCCAGTGTCACCCCGGTACACAGCCAGTAGGCGGAGAAGGGGGGAAGGTACACCTCCCAGTCCGCCAGCCCCTGCACCCGGGCGAGGTACACGGTGATGGCCAGGATGGCGGACACGCCGATGAAGCGCAGCAGCGCCAGGCGCACCGTGTTGTACCGGCGCTCCTCATCGAGGGCCCTCCCCACCGGCTCCCGAAGGAAGTCGGCGAGGGAGTTTCGTGTCTGCTCGGACTCGGCCACTCAGCCTCGGTGGTTGATAGGGGAGAGTAGGTACATCCTCGCATGTACGTCAGGGGCGCGCACGGTTCGAACGCCCGCCTGCTCGATGGACGTCCCGCGAGGTAACACCAGCGCTATGGTTCCGCCATGTCCACGACTTCTCCCGAGAGTCTCCAGGAACGCTTCGCTCCCAACCTCGCCTGTTTCGGCTGTGGCCCCGCCAACTCCCAGGGCCTGCGCATCCGCAGCATCGTGGAGGGGCAAGTCGTCGTCGCCGACTGGACTCCGGCCGAGCACCACCAGGCCTTCCCCGGCGTGGTGAACGGCGGAATCATCGGCTCACTCCTGGATTGCCACTGCAACTGGACGGCGGCCTGGTCGCTGATGAAGGAGCGCGGCCTGGACACGCCGCCCTGCACCGTCACCGCCGAGTACACCATCCAGCTCAAGCGCCCCACGCCGCTGGGACCCCTGCACCTGGAGGCGAAGCCCGTCTCCATCGAGGGGGACAAGGTCATCGTCGAGGGGACGCTCACCGCCGGGGGCAAGGTATGCGCCACCTGCCGTGGCACCTTCGTGGCGGTGAAGCCGGGGCACCCCGCCTACCACCGGTGGTGAAAAGGCGAGGGCCCCGCCGCCTCCGAGGAGGCTCGCGGGGCCCTGGGCCGGCACCAGCGGTGCGCGGGGCCTACTTGTTCAGGTGGTACTGACCGGCCAGCAGATCGTGCGGCGCCGAGCCCTTGTGCCCGATGCGGTGCACCTGGTTGCCGATCTTGTCCTGCAGCAGCTTGAGACCGTCGAGCACCTGCTCGGGGCGCGGCGGGCAGCCGGGGATGTACACGTCCACCGGGATGATGCGGTCGATGCCCTGCAGCACCGCGTAGTTGTCGTAGAAGCCACCCGACGAGGCGCACACGCCGAAGGCGACCACCCACTTGGGCTCGGTCATCTGCTCGTACACGCGCTTGAGGATGGGGGCCTGCTTCAGGTTGATGGTGCCGATCACCATCAGCATGTCCGCCTGACGGGGCGAGAAGCGGGGGAACTCGGCGCCGAAGCGAGCGATGTCGTGGCGCGCGGCCGACACGGACATGAACTCCATGCCGCAGCACGCGGTGGCGAACGGGTAGGTGAAGAGCGAGTACTTGCGCGCCCAACCCAGACCCTTGGACACCATCCGCTCGAAGAAGCCCATGGCCTCGTCGCGGCGGGTGGTCAGTACGGGTGCGATATCAGTCTCAGCCATGATTCCTCAGAGCCCTCGGTGGGGGGGTGCTCAGTGCTCCCACTCCAGGGCGCCCTTCTTCCAGATGTAGATAAGGCCCACGACGAGGGTCGCCGCGAAAACCAGCATCTCCACGTAGCCGAACCAGCCGAGCGCCTGGAAGTTCACCGCCCAGGGGTATAGGAAGACCGCTTCCACGTCGAACACGATGAAGAGGAGGGCGACCACGTAGAACTTCACCGCGAAGCGCTGACGCGCGGGACCGCTGCTCTCGGAGCCGGCCTCGAAGGCCGTGGACTTGATGGCGCTCGGGCGCCTGGGGCCCAGCATGGCGGCCAGCTGCACGATGAGGAGCGACAGACCGCCCGCCAGCAGCAGCACGACGGCCAGCGGCAGATAGGGGGCGAGAGGGGTGGTGTTCATTCGGTCGCGGACCCTAGGGACACAAGGGGGCGGTGTCAATGGGGAAACCCGGGAAGCCAACCCCCGGACATGACAGCGGAAAGCCGGGCGGGGTGCCTGGCCGGTCCCCCTCCAGTCCCGAGCGTCGGGACTCCGGGGGTTTGACGCTCCGCACACCGGGCGCCTAGGGTCACACCCTGGCGCGTCATCCGATCAGACAACAGGAGAGAGCCCAGGCATGTGGGGTCGGCTCAGTTTGCGCTGGCAGGTGGCATTGGCGGTGCTGGTCCCCAGCCTCGCGGTGGCCCTGTTCAGCGGTTTCTACGTTCCGAAGCAACAGCGGACCTTCGGGCTGAAGCGACTCGAGGACCGGGCGCGGACCGTGGGTCTGCTCGCCTCGGATGAGATCGCCATCCTGCTGGAACAGGGGGGCGCGGTCGCTCCGGCGCTTCCGGGTCCCCAGCCCGTGGATGCGCGCGAGGGCGGGCTGCGCGCGGTGAAGCAGCTGTCGCACATCTTCGAGCGGGTGGATCAGTCCGGCGCCGTGTTGTTCCAGGCCGTGCTGGCGCCGGACGGCAAGGTCCTGGCGGAGCGCGGCAGCGTGCCCAGGGGAGTGAAGGGTTCGCCGGAGGAGGGCGAGTCCTGCTCGGTGATCCACCTGCAGGGCAACCCGGTGGCGTTCTGCGAACTGCCCGGAGGCCACACCTACGTGGTGGGCATGGACTCGGCGGGGGTGAGGGAGGATGCGGCTGTCCTGCTGCGGACGACCCTCTACGTGTACCTGGGCGCCATGGTGGTGGGCCTGTTCATCGCCTTCTTCATCGGACGGGCCATCGCCGAGCCGGTGACGCGCATGACCCAGGCCGCCCGCGAGGTGGCGCAGGGGGATGTGTCGCTGAGCGAGGTGGACGTGGCCTCGGCGGGCGAGGTGCGCATGATGGCGCACTCCTTCAACGAGATGCTGGGCACGCTGCGCGGCACGGTGTCGGAGTTGTTGGCGCGGCTCGAGCAGCTCTCGAGCGCCTCGCGTGGCCTGACAGGCGCGTCGGCGGACCAGGAGCACGTCATCAGCCAGCAGGCGGCGTACGCGCAGCAGATCGCCGCGACCTTCGAGGAGCTGAGCCGCACGGCGGAACAGATCTCCAGCTCCACCGAGGTGGTGGAGTCCAGCGCGAGGCGCACGCACGAGGCGGTGGCCGAGGCGATGGCGGTGGTGGCGCAGGTGGTGGCGGGCATCAACGACATCCGCATGGAGGCCAAGGGGGTGGCGGACGCCATCGTGGGCCTCAACCAGGATCTGCAGCAGGTGTCGAAGATCGCCCAGGTGATCAACCAGGTGGCGGAACGCTCGGACCTGCTGGCGCTGAACGCGGCGCTGGAGGGCACGAAGGCGGGCGAGGTGGGCCGGGGTTTCTCGCTGGTGGCGGCGGAGATGCGCAAGCTGGCGGAGAACGTGTCGGCGTCGGCGCGGGACATCGCGCGCATCGTGGAGAAGGTGCAGGACTCGGGGAACGAGGCGGCCACCAAGGCGCGCGTGGGCATGGCGACGAGCGACCGCGGCGTGGAAGTGGCGGAGCAGGCCTCGGCGGTGTTCCAGCGGATCGTCGAGCTGGCGCGCGGCACGAGCGAGGCGGCGCGGCAGATCACCATCGCCACGCGGCAGCAGCGTCAGTCGAGCGAGCAGGCCGTGCAGGGCGCGCGCAACGTGGCCGAGCTGGTGAAGCAGGGCGTGGACGCCACGGGCCGCACCACGCGGATTGCTCAGGATCTGCAGAACGTGGCCGACAGCCTCACGGTGCTCACCAGCAAGTTCAAGGTCGCGCGCGACCGCTGACGGTCTATGCGCCCTGGCTCGTGGCCCGGGCGCGCAGCTTCGCGAAGTTCTCCGGTGGCGTCGTGGAGTCTCCGGGCCGCTTGCCCGGCGTCACCTGCTCGCCGTGGAAGTCGCTGCCCCCGGTGGGCACCAGGTCGAATTCCCTCGCGAACTTCAGGTACCGCTCCTGCACGCTCGGGTTGTGGTCCGAGTGCAGCGCCTCCAGCCCGTCCAGGCCCGCCTTCACCAGTTGCAGCAGCTCGTAGCGCTCCACCTTTGAGCTGCCCGGGTGCGCCAGCGTCGCCGTGCCTCCCGCTCGGTGGATGAGCCGGATGGCCTCCGCTCCGTCCAGCTTGAATCGCTCCACCCACGCCGACTTGCCCGCGCCCAGGAACCGGTCGAACGCGTCCTTCACGTCCAGGCACCAGCCCTGATCCACCAACAGCCTCGCCAGATGCGGCCTCCCGAGCTGCGCTCCTCCCGCGATGGCCCGCACCTGCTCCATCCTCACCGGGAAGCCCATCTTCCGCATGCTCTCCACCATCCGCACCATCCGCTGCTCGCGCTCCACCCGCAGCCGCGCGTCGTAGCTCGCCAGCTCCTCGAACTCCGGCCTCACGAAGTGCCCCAGGATGTGCACCTCGCGCCTCAGCACGAACGCCGACAGCTCGATCCCCGGCACCAGCTCCACCCCGTGCGCCTTCGCCGCCTCCGCCGCTTCCCCCAGCCCCGCCACCGTGTCGTGGTCCGTCACCGCCAGCGCCGTCACCCCCGCGCTCGCCGCCAGCGCCAACAGCTCCGTGGGTGAGTGTTGGCCATCACTCGCCGTGGTGTGGGAATGCAGATCGATCACGACTCGCTCCGGGGTGCTCGGGTTGAAAGGTCCGCTTACACTTCGTAGGATGTGGGATAACCAATGCAGCAGCACCCATTCCAGATTTCCCGGAAGATCGAATACGGGATGCGGGCCATGATCTTCCTGGCATCGCAACCCATGGATCGCATGGTTCCCTTCCGGGAGATAGCCCGCCGCATGGACGTGCCGGAGGACTTCCTGGCGAAGATCCTCAAGACGCTCGTCGAGCGCAACATGGTCCGCTCCACCCGGGGCGCCCACGGCGGCTACGCCCTGGCCCGGCCCGCCCGGGAAATGTCCTTCCTGGACGTCATCGAGGCCGTCGAAGGTCCGGTGGTGGTCAACGTCTGCCAGGACGGCAGTGCCCACGACTCTTGCAAGGCCACCGGCAGTTGCACCATGTACGGCGTGTGGAAGCTCGGCCAGCAGCGGATGCTGGAGGTCTATCGCCACGCCACGCTCGACCGGCTCGCGATGAGCGACCTGCGTGTCCCCGAGCCAACTCCCGAGCCTCCCGCACGTCTGGCCGCGGAATCGCGGCGAGTGGAGTGAGCGCAGGAGGGCCCATGGCCAAGGACGACACCATCGAGAACCGCGTGTACCTCTTCGATTCGCTGGCGAGCAGCTACGTCTCCGCCGCCTCGGAGCTGCTGTCCTCCGAGGACGAGAAGGTGCGCGCCCGGGCGATGCGCGCGCTGGCGGACCTGGCGTACGTCTCGTGCGTCGTCGCGGACACCGGCCACCTCCCGCCTGAGCAGGTGCGTCAGCGCGTACTGGGGGCGCTCGCGTCGGAGCCGCCCGAAGGTGACGCGGGCGACAAGAGCCGCAAGCGCAAGTAAACCCGTGCTCCCCTCGGCGCGCGGGCGGTGATAGATCCGCGCGCCATGGCCAAGACCCCTGCGAACACCAAGAAGAACCTGCGCTCCCACTATGCCGGAGCGCGCAAGGCGGACCCTCGACCCATCACCGGCAAGGAGTCCCCCTCCGAGCTCCTCGAGCACGCCTTCTCGGCCTACGTGGGTCGTCAGGAGCGCACCGCGTTCGAGCTGATGCGCCGCTCCATGGAGGTCGATGCCTCCATCTTCCTCACGCTCTCGGGCGCCATGACTCCGGCGGGCCTGCACCAGAGCTGCATCATCCCGCTCATCGAGAAGGGCGTCATCTCGGCGCTCACCACCACCGGCGCCAACCTCTACCACGATGCCCACCGCATCATCGGCCACGCCATCCGCGAGGTGAACCCCAACGCGGGCGACCTCCAGTACCGCCTGGCCCGCATCATCCGCATCTATGATCTGGGCTTCTGGGAGGAGGCGCTGCTCGACACCGACCGGCTCTTCTCCGCGCTCCTGCGCCGCCCCGAGTTCCAGCGCAAGATGACCACCCCCGAGTTCCACTACCTGCTCGGCAAGAACATCCACGCCATCGAGAAGAAGCTCGGCGTGAAGCAGCCCTCGCTGCTGTCCACCTGTTACAAGCACGGCGTGCCCATCTTCGTGGGCGCCGTGCAGGACGGCTCCATCTTCCTCAACGCCGTCAAGCTCAAGCGGCTGCTCGGCGACGAGTTCAAGTTCGAGATCGACATCAACGACGACGTCTATTGGATGTCGGCGATCCAGCACTACTGCCGCCACCACTACTCGAACAAGATGGCCATCTGGATCCTCGGCGGCGGCGTGCCCAAGAACTACACGCTGCAGGGCGAGCCGCTGCTGGATCAGATCCTCGGCGTGCCCACCGATGGCTTCGACATCGACGTGCAGTTCTGCGTGGACCCGGTGGACAACGGCGCGCTCTCCAGCTGCCCGGCCGGCGAGGGCCACACCTGGGGCAAGGTGTCCATGGAGGCTGTGGAGGTCGGCTCCATGTACGTGCACACCGACGTCACCGCCGTCTTCCCGTGGCTCACCCACGCGCTGCTGAGTGACTCGAAGATGAAGCGCAAGCCGCGCCGGCTGATGGACGTGATGCAGGAGGCGGTCACCTTCCTCGACAAGGACGTGCAGAAGCGCCGCAAGTCGCTGCTGAAGACGATCGACTGGAGCCCCGAGGAGTCCAAGCCCAACCCGGACGAGCACACCGCCTACGTCCGCTGACGCCGCTTCACACAAGGAGCCATGTCCATGAGCCAGCCCACTCCCGCCACCGGCGTCGTGATGAACGCGACGAGCGTACCCGGCTTCCACTGCAAGTTGGAGCACGGTCCGTCTGGTACGAAGATCACCACCGAGGCCCCCAAGGACAACGGCGGCACCGGCATGTCCTTCTCGCCCACGGACCTCGTGGGCGCGGCGCTCGCCTCGTGCGCGCTCACCACCATGGCCCTGGTCGCCTCGCGCGAGGGGATTCCCTTCGGTGAGGCGAAGGCCCGCGTGGAGAAGCGGATGACGCCTCCTCCGCGCCGCATCGCCGAGCTGGTGCTGGAGATCGACATGCCCTCGGGCCTCTCCGCCGCGCACCGCGCCCGGCTGGAGGAGGTGGCGCACGGCTGCCCGGTCGCGCGCAGCCTGCACCCGGATGTGAAGCTGCCGGTGTCCTTCCGCTACCCCGACGCGGCCCGGTAGGCAGGGCCCTCGCTCTGCCGCCTGCTCTCCGAACGCCCGGGCGCGGAATCCTGCGCCGCCGCCCGGGTGTGCCGACCCTCCCTCGGGGCGGATCGAGCACGAGGAGGCCGGCGTGAACGTGGCGCTGTTGCGGATCTACCTGAATGATCATCTCGCGGGCTCCACCGTCGGCGTGGAGCTGGCGAACCGCACGCGGTCGGAGAACGCGGGCAACCCCCTGGGTCAATACCTGGACGTGTTGCTCGGGGAACTGCGGGAGGACCGTGAGCTGCTCCTGAGCGTGATGGTGGCGCTGGGGGTACCGCGCGATCCGGTGAAGGTGGGCGTTGCCTGGCTGGGCGAGAAGCTGGGGCGATTGAAGCTCAACGGCCAGTGGGTGGGTTACTCGCCGCTGAGCCGCGTGGTGGAGCTGGAGGGGCTGTGTCTGGGCACCGAGGGGCGGCTGGGGCTGTGGCAGACGCTCCGGCGGCTGGCTCCCAAGGACGAGCGCCTGAGCCGCTTCGACTTCGCGGCGCTCGTCACCCGGACGGAGCAGCAGCGGCGCACCCTGGAGCGGTTGCGGCTGGAGGCCTCGGAAGAGGCATTCTCCAAACCCAGCGAAGGCGCCGTGCTCCCGCTTACTCCCTCTCCCTCCGGGAAGGGGTAGGCGGGACGGATCGTCCAGTGCCTCCGGCGTGTCCGCTCGCGGTGGTAGGGTTGCCGCCAGGGGATTCGAGATGACCGAGCTGGAGCCGCTGCTCAAGCGCATCGAGTTGCTCACGCCGTACTTTGGCAGGGCCCAGGATGACCTGTTGGCGCTGGCTACCCGGGGACGCAACCGGGACTACAAGGGGGTCCTGCAGAACGCGCGGCTGGTGCTCGAGATGCTCCTGCGCTCGTTGATCACCACCGAGCTGAAGCAGACCCCCGGCAAGGCCACGCTCGACGAGCTCCTCAACAAGTTCCGGCAGCAGGCCAACGCGGGCCTGATTCCCACGCATGTCCTCGCGCACATGAGCACGGTGCAGGCCTGGGGAAACCTCAGCGCGCACGACCACGCGGGAGACCTTCACGACCCGGGGGTGAAGGTGGCGCTCCAGGAGGCGGTGACGAGCCTCAGCTCCCTAGTGGCCATCCTCTCCT
Organism: Vitiosangium sp. GDMCC 1.1324; assembly: GCF_003044305.1. GTDB lineage: Bacteria > Myxococcota > Myxococcia > Myxococcales > Myxococcaceae > Archangium. The sequence continues at coordinate 71,593 of NZ_PZOX01000019.1, forward strand.
GGTACCAGGAGCGATACGCCCAGGAGCCCGCCGCCGCTGCGATCGTCCCGGCCACTCCGGGGACTCCCACGGTTCATGCTCCCGAGGTCCGGCCTCCGGGGAGCAGGCGTCCGATGAGCAGGCGATTGGCACTGGTGGGGGGCGCCGGCCTCGTGGCGCTCGCCGCGGGCCTGGGTGTTCTCGCCTACCGTCCGATGACCGATGCGTCCTCTTCCGCGAGCGCCTCCAGTGCCCGGGACAAGGTGGATGCGCTCTATGGGGAGAACGCGGAGCCTCCGCCCCCCGTGGACTGCCAGGAGACCGACCCGCGGGCGCTCGTGGTGCTCCTCGAGATGGGACCCAAGTTGTCGGAACGCGTTCCCGAGAAGGACCGGGAGCGCGAGGCCTCGGCGGCGCTCCCCGCGCTGCGGATGCGGAGTCCGAACTGGGGCCCGGAAGGGTGGTTCCACGTCGCGAAGGCGAGCCTCCTGGCCAGGCACCCCGATGCGGAGGCCATGAACAAGGCCCTGCTGTGCACGAACTTCGCGGCGGCGGAGAACCTGGCGGGACGGATGGCGGTGGCCAACCAGAATCTGAAGGAGGCGGTGGAGCGCTTCACCCGCGCCTCGGAGCTGGACGCTCGCTTCTGGAAGCCTCGCTACAACCTGGGGTTTCTCTATTTGAAGCTGCCACGCACCGAACAGGCCGTGTCATGGCTGGAGCGCGCGGTGGAGAGCGCTCCGAATGTCGCGGAGATCCACCTCAAATTGGGAGAGGCGTACGCGATGCGGGCCCGGGAGGCCCAGGACTCCGGGCACGCTCAGGAGGCCACCGCGGATCTGCAGCGCGCCCAATCCGCCTGGTGCCAGGCGAAGAAGCTGGGGCACCCGGAGGCCGCCACGCTCTGCTCGCCCTGAGCGCCTACTTCATCAGCAGGGCCAGTTCCGTGGAGGCGAGCTGGAAGTCCGGCTGGGCCTTGACCACGGCGGTCAGCTCCTTCTTCGCCGTCTCCAGGTCCTTGCGGTCCTTCGCGTCCAACGCACGCGCATAGCGCAGTGCCGTGTCCCGGGTGAGCCTGCGCGGCTTGCCTCGGGCGGGCTTTGGCTTCGCGGGCGCCTTGCCGGGCTCGGCCGTGGCGGTGAGCTCCTCGAAGACGGCACGCAGGTCCTGCGCGAGCGTCTGCTCCAACGTGAGGAACCTGTCCGGCGTGCTGTCGGCTCCCACGGAGCGGATGATGCGGCCCGTCTCGGTCTCGACGACGCGGGCGTCCACGCGCAGGGTGTTCATCACGTCGAAGTAGCCGCCCATCACCAGGTAGCGCGCCCCGAGCAGCTTGCCGATGCGATTGGCGGTCTCCGGGTCGAACTTGTCGGACTGGTTCAGCTTCAGCTCGTCGAGGACCTGCTGGAGGCGCTCGCGCTCCACGAGCCGCACGGATTCGTGGGCAGACAGGTCCGAGATGAGCATCTGGGCCAGGCCCTTCTTGAGGAGCTTCATCCCAGCGGTGTCGCCCTCGTAGTCGAAGTAGAGCACCGCCACCGTGGGCTTGTCGGCGGCCAGCACGGGCAGGGTGAGCAATCCGAGCAGCAAGACGGCGAGACGCGTGAGCGAGGAGCGCAGGGTCTTCACGGAGCGGGATTCTCGCACGGGATGCGCCTATAAGGTGCCCCCCATGGATTCGAAGTTGCGACAGGTGGTGGAGTTCCTGATGGGGGAGGGGCAGGTCGAGTGGAGCATCGACAAGCCCGCCCCGGGAGTGGAGCCGGAAGCACGCGAGCTGTTCATCAGCGTGGGCTCACGCATCGAATCCCTGCCACCCCATCCCCGCATGCTGGCGTGGAAGCTGCCCCAGTGGATGCGGCGCTCGGTGCGCTCCACCACGGGCGCCGTCCTCCTGTCCGCAGACGCGCTCGACACCTTCTCCCGTCAACTCAGGGAGGGACAGCCCGAGGGCTCGCTCGGGCGCCTTGTCCTGCGCGTCCACGAGCACACCCTCGACGTCGTCTGCGCCACGCTGCTGAGCGTGTACCGGCTCCTGCACGGCTCCTGGCCCGAGGGGGCCGAGGCGCTCGTCGAGTACCTGGGAGAGTGGGAGCAGGGCCACACCGAGACGGTGGGCGACTACGAGAGCGCCCTGGGGACGGTGTTCTACGCCGCCCTGAACCTCTGGCCCTCGGAGACTGGTTGCCCCACTCGCGAGGTGCTGGAGCTCATGGCCTCCGTGCTCACGGCCGTCCGCCTTCCCTCGGAGCTGGCCAGGCTGTCCGAGACGCTCATCCCCCCGGTCGTCTCCCGGCGCCTCAAGGCGGACGAGCTGCTGTACCGCGCCGAGCTGTCGCGTGCCCAACGCGTGCAGCTCGACATCCCGATCGACGGCAAGAAGGACGGCTCCGTGAGGCGCGTGGATGCGCTCTTCCTGTCCTCCTTCCAGGACGTCACCGTCCTGCGGTTGCTCGCGCGCACCGACACCGAGAACACCCACTACGGCCAGGGCTTCGACTTCATGGCCGTCCACATCTCGCGGCCGGATCAATCCAGGCCCTGGCATGCCTTCTCGATCACCCCCGAGCGCGCGGGGTCGCTCGCGGACCTCGCGGGTGCCCTGGACGAGCTCGAGGGAGAGCGGCTTCCGGATGGGACTTCGCGTGCGAAGGGCGCGCGGCGCTTCGAGCGCCAGCCCAATGACTACTCGGACCCGTGGTACTCGGACGGCTATGCCAGCCCCGTGGGCCGCTCGACGATGGTGGCCGTCCCGTACTCGGGCACCCGGCTGTCGCGCCGCGAGCTGTGGCAGGCCATCTGGGACCGGTTCAACGTGGGCCGCCACGTCCACGTCCTCCGCGCCCACATCGTCTTCGCCCGGCCCTTCCTGTGGCGGGGACCGGCGCCGGACGCGGAGCTCATGTCCCGAGGCTTCCGCCGGTGTGACTTCTCTCCCCTGGGCATGTCCTTCCACCCCGCGGTGGTCAACTCCTTCCTGGGCTCCACCCACGAGGCGGACGTCACGCACTACGAGAAGCCCACCGATGGCCACACCGTCCGCGTCTCCGTCTACCCGAACCGGCTCGTCGTCGTGTGGATCGAACGGCCCCGGAAGACGCCGACCTCGCTGTACACGCTCGCCCATGAGCAGGCGGCGCTCGTGGAGGGCAAGGAGTTGTGGGAGCTCGAGCCCTTGCGGGGACTGCCTCCCTGGCTCGCGCCGCTGGGCCCCGAGCGCTGGCTCGTCTATGGCGCCTACCGCATCTCGCGAGGCCGCTCGTCGATGCTCGATGACTCGCGCTCCATGCAGGGGCTCTTCCACGCGCTTGCCTCCGGAGCGGAGCCCACTCTGGAGCGGCTGCCATCCGAGGCCGCGGCCGAGAGCCGGCGCGTGCTCCGGGATGCCGCCGGTGAGACGGAGCACTGGCTGACGTCGACGGGCGGCGCCCGGCTCGAGTTCCTCATCGAGGAGGAGGATCGTGGGCCACTCGGGTGTGACCGGGACGTCCTGCTCTTCCTGCTCACGATTGGCCAGCGCTATTCGGCCTTCGAGACCAGCCGGCGCATGGCCGAGGTGGAGCAGCGCTACCGCACCTCACGCTGGCAGAGCCTGCGGCCCGCGCGCAGCGTCCGCTCCGACGTGATGCTCTTCACCAACTCCCTGTGGCACACGCGCGTGAGCGAGGACCCGGACATCAACGCGCGCTATCTCGCCTGGCACTCGCTGCACGGGCTGCAGGAGACGGTGGAGGCCATGAAGGACCAGGCCGCGGAGCTGGACCAGTACAAGAGGGATCAGTTCGACCGGATGGTGGGCATCCTGGTGTTCGTCTTCCTGCCGGTGAGCCTCGCGTGCGGGTTCTTCTCCGGGGCGCAGTTCCAGGACATGAGCCCCACGGTGGGCATTCCGGGCACCACCACCGGGTGGCTCATCTTCCTCGGCTACACGGCGGCCTTCACGGTGCTCGTCTTCGGGACCGTGTTCTTCGCCCGGGTGATGAACTGGCGCCGACGCTGAGGGGCTCGCGGCTCAGGGGGCCGCGGGCTCCTCCTTCTTGCACTGGGGGACGTAGTTCTTCAGGTAGCCCGCGATCTCTGACTGGCTGCCATGGAGGGCGAGGAAGCGGGTCGTCATCAGCTCGTGGAACGTGGCGCAGTCACCGGCATTCGCGGCGGACATGGCCGCGGTGGTGAGCAGCGAGCGGAGGAACGACTTCAGCTCCTTGGACTCCCCACACCGGGTGTCCACCTCGACGAACAGCTCGCGAGCCGCCTTGTAGCCCCGCGTCAGCAAGCGCCGGCTCATCTCATGGCTGTAGCCCTGGAGGATGCCGTTCTTGTCACAGGTCTCGAGCTGCTGCGCGAAGGTGGCGCCCGAGTTGTCGTAGGCATTGGAGCCCACTCCCAGCGCGGTCTTGATCTTGTTGCTGATGAAGTTGAACTGGCTCGAGGTCGGGAACAGGTCGAGGAACCGCTGCCACCGGGCGATCGCCTCCTCCGTGCGGCCCTTGCGCATGAGCGCATCGCCGTGGAGATCGAGCGCCCGGCGCACCCGGTGCTCGCGCAGTTGGGGCGTGAGGGCGGAGGTGTCCTCGACGGCTTCCTCGAGGAGGCGGAAGCCCTCCTCCTCCACGGAAGGCTCCAGGTCCGAGAGCGAGGGCCCCGCGACGAATCTCTCGTTTCCGTCCTCGAACTGGCCCATGAGCAGGGCCTCCGCGACGGTGATGCGCGCCTCGTCGTCGAAGCGCAGCGGGCCATACTTCGCCTGGCGCACGTGCTCCTCGTCCTCGGGTGAGAGCTCCATCGAGGTGTTCGGCAGGAAGCGGACGCCATTCGCCTCACGGGTGAAGCGCTGGACGTATTCGGTGCTCTCCCGGACGAAGGCCTGGGCCTGCTCGTGCCAGCGCTGCATCAGCGCCAGGGCCTGGGGCTCGTGGCCCGGCATCACGATGTGGGGGTGCTTCGGAGAGAGGTGCAGCCGGAGCTTGCGGGCCAGGTACTGCATCCGGATGATCCGCCAGGCGAGGAGCGTGGAGCCCTCCTTCTCATCGAGCCCGGCCAGGGTCTTCTCCTGGAGGAACCGCTCCGCCTTCTGTCCGAGGAGCTCGTCCAGATCGGTGAGTGTCTCGGCCCGGCGCTCTTGCGCCTGCTTCAGGCGGGAGAGGATCTCCTCGTGGCGCTCGCGGGCGAGGAGGAACGTGGGGGCCTGACTCACCACCGAGGCGAGCTGCACACTGGCCTCTTGGAGCTTGCCCTGGTCCACCAGGTCGATGCCCTTGGAGTAGCTCAGCAGCGTGTCCACGTCGGGCGCGCGGCTCCGGGGCTTCGGGAACTGATCAAGCTTGGGAAGGAGCGCCTTCACGAACCTGCCCACGAGCTGCTGCTGCAGGTCGAAGAGCTGGTTCTTCTTGCCCGTCACCTTCTCGGCGAGGAGCACCTTGCCGGTGGCGATCTCGACGAGCCGGATGTCGATGCGCAGCGCTGGGTCGATGGCCTGGAGGGAGCCCGCCACCGCGAACTGCGCGCCGATGCCCTGGCCAATCCGCTGGGCCGTCTTCGGATTGAAGTACTCGTTCTTTTGCAGCTTCAGCTCGTCGAGCAGCTTCTGGAGCTTCTCGCGCTCGACGACCTGGATCTGCCGCACCGCGGCCAGGTCCGTCACCATCATGTCCGCGAAGCCCTTGCGCAGGACATCGAACGAGGGCTTCCCGGTGTTGTTGTCGAAGTAGAGGACCGCGACGACCGGTTTGACGTCGCCTCCCTCCGCGGCCTGTGCGGAGAGGGACAGCGCGAACAGCAGGCTCAGGGCGAGGGCCAGGAGTCGGGGCATGGGAGCGTGAATCCTACGCCGGGATCGCACTGACGAATCTTGTCAATCCTCAGACAAAAATGGTCAGTGCGCGAAGGGGCCCTCTCCGGGATTCCAGTGGTTTCCAGAGCGTCCGGGCAGGCATGGGCCGTGCTATCCTCTTGCTGCCCTGTGGGGGGCTCATGACAAAACCTGCTTCATCTTTCTCTACAAGAGAGGATTCATGCGCCGTCCAACTCAACGTCACAGTCGAGGTTCGACTCTCATCGAGGTGGCGATCGTCCTGGTGATGCTCGGCCTGCTGGCCGTCATCGCCGTCCCGAGATTCCTGTCCGCCCGTTCTCACGCCCATCAGGCCGAGGTCCGGCAAAACCTCAAGGCGTGGTCCCAGGCCCAGCGCTCCTTCTACCAGGAGGAGGCACGCTATGAGGAGAACATCCGGACTCTCGGCTTCACGATCGAACGCGGTAACCGTTATGCCTACTTCTTCGGCTCGTGGCTGAATTGCGAGCTGCGCGATACCGCCACTCCCACGGTGCCGGACTCGGGGACGGTGGACTGCATCACTGTGGACCGCTACGTGCACGGCCCGGATTGGGCCCAACTGCCTGTCTGGCCCAGATTCAAGGCCACCCATACGGGTCCAGGGGCTGCCCCGATCGACCCGGGTCTCGGAGGCTCCTGCCCGGATTGCAATATCAGCGCGATCGCGACTGGCGAAATCGATGGCGACCTCGCCGACGTGGACACGTGGTACGTCTCCACCGGCGATGCCGAGCTCTCGAGGACCTGCGGCACGGAGAAGACCTCCGTGCAAGCCGGTAAGCCGTTCAATGTCTACGACGACATCGAGTGCGATAGCTTCTGAGACAATCCCAGACGTGGGGCGGGGCCCGGTGCCATGATGCGCGCCGGGCCCCCGCCCGAGTGTCTGGGCGCGTGGGCAACCCTCCGGAGATCGTCAGGCGCGTGCTGACAGCGTGAGGGGCTTGAGTTCTGATGGGCGTGCCATGACGACTCTCGCGCCCCGGCTCGATGCGCTCATCCGCCAGCTTCCCAAAGCCGAGCTTCACCTCCACCTCGAAGGCAGCATCCAGCCAGAGATGGCGCTCTCCCTGGCGCGGAAGCATGGCGTCTCGTTGCCTGGAGCCACGGAGGGCCTCGAGGGGCTGCGGCGACGCTACCGTTTCGCGAGTTTCGAGCAGTTCGTCACCCTGTATCTGGCCATCAGCCAATGCCTCGTGGATGCCGGGGATTTCACCGCCATCACCGTCGATCTGGCGCGTGTGCTCGCGGCGCAGAACGTGCGGTACGCGGAGGTCACGGTCACCCCGATGACCCACGTGGACCGCGGCGTGCCCGAGGTGGTTGTGCTCGAGGGGCTGGCCGAGGGCCGTGCACGGGCTCAGCGAGAGCATGGGGTGGAGCTCGCCTGGGTGTTCGACTTCATGCGCGACCGCACGGAGCACGCAGAGCCCACGCTCGAATTGGCGCTGCGCGGGCGGGAGCAGGGCGTCATCGGGCTCGGGTTGAGTGGGCAGGAGCAGGCCCGGTGGCCGCTGGAGCTCTTCGCGTCGATCTTCTCCCGAGCCCGCGAGGGAGGTCTGCACAGCCTGCCTCACACGGGGGAGTTTCGTGGCCCCGAGGGCATCTGGGAGTCGCTGCGCTGGCTCGGCGCCGAGCGTCTGGGGCACGGCGTGCGCTGCCTGGAGGACCCCGCCCTGGTCGAGTACCTGGCGGAGCACCGCATCCCGCTGGAGGTGTGCCCGTCCAGCAATGTGGCGCTGCACGTCTGCCCTGACCTGGAGCAGCATCCGCTTCCGAAGCTGATGGAGGCGGGGCTCGCCGTGAGTGTCGCGAGCGATGATCCGCCACTCTTCTCCACCACGCTCACCGACGAGTACCTGCGGTGCGCGGCCAGCTTCGGCTGGTCATCGGAGACGGTGCTCTCCCTGGCCTCGGCCGCCGTCGAGCACAGCTTCCTGCCCGAGCCCCGGAAGCAAGAGCTGCTCACGGCCCAGCGCTCACTGGCCAATGGGCTCCGCGCGGAACGCTGACCCCGCGAGTCGCCACCCGTCTATACTCCCTTCGACATGAGTCCGTTCATTCCGGAGGCCCTGCTGGTCACCGCGAGGTCCGATGCTCCATTCAGCCCGGTGGTCGCTCTCGTTTTGTTCGCGGGAATGTGGGTGCTCTCCTGCACCGTGATGTCGTGGGTCACCGGGCACCGGGCACTCCTGGTTCGGTACCCGCCCGTGGATGAGCTCGTGGAGAAATCCTTCCATTTCGCCTCGGGCCACATGCGCTGGGGGGTGAGCTTCCACAACGCCCTCTACGTGGGGATCGGCACCGCGGGGGTTCACCTGGCGCCCAACGGGCTCTTCCGTTCCCCGTTCTTTCGAGGCATCCCCTGCATTCCCTGGAGCGAGCTCCACTGCGTTCGTCCCCAAGAGGACGGACTCTTCGGATGGCCCGGAGTCTCCAGGTTCGAGGTGCCCGCGCTGAACCTCCGCATCTCGATCCGAGGCGAACCGGGGCGCGCCATCGAGGGAAAGCTCGCATTGCTCTCCGTGGCGGGACGCTGAAAGGCACAGCCCACGACAGTCGAGACGTTGCCTCCGAAGCAGTCGGGTGGCCGGGGCGAGCGGTGGAGGCGAGCGATGGACTCCCCACTGGTTACGATACCGGCTCGAAGGAGGGTCTGGCGTGCAGGGAGCGCGAAACGTGGGTCCTCGGGCATTGTCGCGTCTGGAGATGGTGCGTGCGGCGGCAGTCGTGGCGGTGGCGTGGCAGTTCGTCGAGCCGGCTCCTCCGCGGACGGTCGTCATCGCCACGGGCAAAAGCAAAGCCCCGCGGCACCTGTTTGTGCGCGCGGGGCTTCGTTACTGCGCTGGTTCTACCGTGGGGCTCAGGTCCCCGTGCCCGAGGGCGGGACAGGCGCCTTGCCGCCCGTGCCCGCATCCTGCGTCACCAGGCGCAGCTGCCCGTGCGCCGCCACGAAGGACGCATCCACCTCGCGCTCCAGGTACGTGTAGCCGGACAGGCCTTCCTCGTACATGCGCAGCAGCTGACGCGACTCGTCCAGCGTCAGCCGGCCGTTGCGCAGCGCCACCTCGGTGGACTTGCGCAGCTTCGCCACCAGGTCGTCCTTGTTGTAGCTCACGTAGTTGAGCACCTCGGTCACCGTGTCGCCCTCCACCACGTGGTCGATCAGGTAACCCCCGTTCGGCGCCAGTGACACCTGCACCGCGTGCGTGTCTCCGAACAGGTTGTGCAAGTCCCCCAGAATCTCCTGGTATGCGCCCACCAGGAAGATGCCCAGGTAGTAGTCATCGTTGTTGAGCGGGTGCAGCTCCAGTGCGTCCTTCACCTCGCGCTTGTCGATGAAGTGGTCGATCTTCCCATCCGAGTCGCACGTGATGTCCGCCAGCACCGCCTGCCGCGTCGGCCGCTCGTTCAGCCGGTGGATCGGCATGATGGGGAAGAGCTGATCGATCGCCCACGAGTCCGGCAGTGACTGGAACACCGAGAAGTTGCAGAAGTACGTGTCCGACAGCTGCTTCTCCAGCGCCTCAAGCTCCTCGGGAACCTCGCCCGACTCCCGCGCGATGCGCATGATCTTGTGGCAGAGCGCCCAGAAGATGTTCTCCGCCATCACCCGCTGCTCCAGCGACAGGTGTCCCAGCGAGAAGAGCGTCAGGCTCTCCTCCTTGTACTCCTGGGCGTCGTGGTAGGCCTCCAGCAGGTTCTTGTTCGTCACGTCCTTGAACGTGGCCAGCAGGTTGCGCACCACCGAGGGCGCCTTCTCGTCCGCCTTGTCTGGCACGCTCACCGGATCGAACTCGCTGGTGCCCAGCACGTCCACCACCAGCACCGCGTGGTGTGCCACCACGGCCCGGCCCGATTCGGACACCAGGGTGGGGTGTGTCACGCCCGCGGCGTCGCACGCCTCCATCACCGCGAACACCACGTCGTTGGCGTACTCCTCCGTCGTGTAGTTCATGGACGACGTGAAGTTCGTCTGCGAGCCGTCGTAGTCCACGCCCAGGCCGCCGCCCACGTCCAGGTACTTCAGCGGCGCCCCCAGGCGCGCCACCTCCACGAAGAAGCGGCCCACTTCGCGCAGCGCGTTCTTCACGTTGCGGATGTTGGAGATCTGGCTGCCCAGGTGGAAGTGCAGCAGCTCGAAGCTCGGCAGCAGTCCCGTCTCCTTCATGAAGCCGATGGCGCTCATCAGCTCCGAGGATGACAGGCCGAACTTCGAGCGGTCTCCGCCCGAGGCCTCCCACTTGCCCGCTCCGCGCGAGGACAGCTTCACCCGCATGCCGATGCGCGGCTGGATGCCCGTCTTGCGTGCCACCTCGGCAATCAGCGGCAGCTCCGAGGGCTTCTCCACCACGAGAATCACCTTGCGGCCCAGGCGCGAGAAGCGCAGCGCCGTCTCGACGTACTCCTCGTCCTTGTAGCCGTTACAGATGACGAGCGCGTCCTCCTGGTCCAGCAGCGCCATCACCGCGAGCAGCTCCGGCTTGCTGCCGGCCTCCAGGCCGTAGCCAAACTGCTTGCCCGTCTCGACGATCGTTTCCGCCACGTACCGGTGCTGGTTCACCTTGATGGGGTACACCCCCTGGTACACGCCCTTGTAGTTGTGCTCGGAGATCGCCTTGCGGAACGCCTGGTTCAGGTGGATCACCCGGTGGCGCAGCACGTCCGTGAAGCGGATCAGCAGCGGCAGGCCGATGCCTCGGCGCCGGACCTCGTCCACCAACTCCTTCAGGTCCATGCTCGGGGCCTGGGGGCCGTCCGGATGGACACACACATTGCCCTTGTCGTTGACGCCGAAGTAGGGCGAGCCCCAGTTGCGGATGCCGTAGGTGTCCTGGGCATCGGCGAGGGTCCAACGGTGCTGAGGAGTGATCGAAGGCATCGGCGTTCCTGCTCTCCCGGTCAAGGGGTGGAGGTTGTCCAACATCGGACGGCGCGGGAACTATCGGGAATCCCCCCGTCATTCAACCCCTGGTTGAAGGGCGGGCGGCCAGACGGCGCCAGAGGGCCCTCCAAGTCATGGGTGGGCTGTCCTCCAGCGGATTCCTACCCTTCCCCCAGAGGAGGTTGGGGAGCCCGTATGGAGCCAAGGGGAGGGTACATGGAGTCGTCCGCACGCAGGGACTCGCCGTTGATGACCCCGAGGGAGATTTACGAGCGCTTGGACAGGTTCGTCATCGGGCAGGAGACAGCCAAGCGGGCCGTGGCCATCGCCGCCCACAACCACCTGAAGAGAGTCCAGGCGCGCCGAATGCGGCGCACCTCGCTGCTCAAGAAGTCCAACATCCTGCTCATCGGGCCCACGGGAAGCGGAAAGACCCACATTGCCAGGAATCTGGCGGAGATCCTCTCCGTCCCGTTCACCACCGTGGACGCCACCGAGTACACGGAGGCCGGTTACTACGGGAAGGACGTGGAGGTGATGGTGGCCGACCTGCTCTTCAAGGCCAACCACTCGGTCGAGGACACCCAGCGGGGCATCATCTTCATCGACGAGGTGGACAAGATTGCCCGGCGCTCGCAGGGGGCGCGCAACGGGGCGGGGAGCCGGGACATCGGCGGCGAGGGCGTTCAGCAGGCGCTCCTCAAGCTGCTAGAGGGCCGCGAGGTCTTCGTTCCCATGAATGTCACACAGGCGTGGAATCGCGGTGACTTCGTGCCCATCGACACCCGGGACATCCTGTTCATCTGCGCGGGCACGTTCTCGGATCTGCACGAGTACGGGGGCTCCGTGGACTCGCGGCCCATGGGGTTTGGCGCCATGGAGGGCCAGCGGGTGCGCCGGCACGTCACCACCCGGCAGTTGGTGGAGTACGGGATGCTCGCCGAGTTCCTCGGCCGCCTGCCGGTGGTGGTGCAGTTGGAGCTGCTCGGCGAGCCGGAGCTGTTGCGCGTGCTCACCGAGTCTCCGGATTCCATCATCCGCGAGTACCGGGAGCTGCTGGGGCTGGACGGCATCGAGCTGGAGCTCACCGACGACGCCCTGCGCGAGGTGGTGCGCTTCTCCATCGACAAGGGGCTGGGGGCGCGCGGTCTGCGCTCCATCCTCGAGCACGTGATGTCCGACGTGATGTTCGAGGCCCCCGAGCACCGCCGTCACCAGGTCACCGTGGACCAGGGCTTCGTGCGCACCCGGCTGGCGGGCCTGGAGGCGCACGCCGGGTGGGGGGCCTGAGTCCGAGGCTACTCGCGCTCGGAGGCCCGCGCCGCGGCTCCGAGCCGGGCCGCGAACTCGGGATCCTGAAGGAGCTGGAGGACGAGGTTGCTGCGCAGCACCGCCTGCGTGTCACCGCGCTCCATCGCCTCGCGCAGTTGCTTGTCCGACATTGCCCGCTGGAAGCGCGGGTCCTGCTTCAGGGACTTGTAGGCCGGGTTCTCCGCCAGGCGCCGGGCCCGCTCCGGGTTCGACGCCACCTTGCCCACCACGACCATGTCCTTCACCGCGGCGAACTGGGTCATCTCGAAGAGGTTGTAGCGGCGCGCCAGCGCGAAGCTCAGCGAGTCCTTGGGGGACACGCCCATGCGCTTGCCCGCCACGATGATGTACTGCTCGGCGAAGACGAGCGCGCTGAGCACCACGTAGGTGATGGCCACCACCCTCGCCCCGCCGAGCACGAAGCCGATGGCGCCGTCCAGGCCCCGTTTTTCCGGGTTCGTGCTCCCGAAGAGCCGCTGCAGCAGGGTGGTGAGGGCATAGCGCACCGCCACCAGCACGCCGATGAAGAGGAGCAGGGAGCCGGCGACCGTGCCGATGAGGAGCGGCGCGCCACCGAGCGCCTCCGCCATCTTCGGACCCACGTACGTGCCCAGCTTGCGCGAGACGAACCACGCCACCGCGAGCGCCGCCATGTTGGCGATCTGCTTGGCCCCTCCGGAGATGGCGCCCACCACGGCGAAGAGCAGCACCAGCCCCAGGATGATCAGGTCGATGGTCACGCGGTTCCTCCTTCCGCCTGGTGTTCGTCAGCGGATTTTGAAGGCGTCGCCCTGCTTGCGTGACTCTTCCAGTAGCACTTTCTGGACCTCGGCGAGCTTCTCCTTGTAGCGGGTGTTCGCCGGCTCATAGGTGAGTGCCATCTTCAGGTTGCGCTCGGCCGAGGCCCAGCGGCCCGCATCCGCGTCCGCCGCGCCCGTCTGGTAGAACTGGCGCCCCTTGGGGTGCACGCCGATCTGCTCCTCCACCTGGCGCTTGGAGGCCGCGCGCGTCTCGGCCTCGGAGGACTCGGTGAAGCGCAGCTTCTGGGCGCGCTCGGGCCCCGAGACGTTCGCCGTGTACTGCCGGCGTTTCGCGTCGTCCCTCAGCACGTAATAGGCCTCGGTGACGCGCTTGTAGAGCTCGTTGACGCGGTCCTTGAGGTCCTTGTTCTGCAGGTGGAAGAAGCGGTCCGGGTGGTAGCTGCGGCTCTCCCGGTAGAAGGCCTTCTTGATGTCCGCGGGTGGCGCCGTCCGCTCCACCATGAGGATCTCGAAGTAGTCCATCTGGTCGAGCTGGGCGCAGCGTTCCCAGAGCTGGGCCATCTGGGCGGGATCCAGGTCCAGGCTCTTCCCGGCCGCGGCGGGCGGCGGGGGTGGAGGCTGGGCCGAGGCGGTGGGAGGCGGAGGCGGGACGGCGGGGTTGACGCCGGACGGAGGGCGCGCTGGAGCTCCCGCGGGTGCAACGGAGGGCACCACGGGCGCCACCGAGGGCACGAGCGGTGCGATGGAGGGCATCACGGGTGCCACCGAGGGCACTCCCGGTGGGCGTGGCGCACCCGGAGGGGGCGGCGGCTGGAGTGCGGCGGAAGGCGGGGGGGGAGGCTGGGCCGCGCCGGTGGGAGGAGGCGGCGGACGAACCGGGCTGCTCCCGGACGGAGGGCGCACGGGTGCGGATCCCGCGGGCGCCACGGCCGGGAGCGAGGTGGTGGGCCGGACGACGGGACGTGTGCCCGAGGGAGCGGGGCTCGGGGGAAGCGCCGCGCCCGGGGCCAGCGTGGGCGGCTGTGGGCGGGACGCGGTGGCCGCAGCCGGCGGAGGAGGGGGCACCGCGGGGCCCGGAGGTGCTGGGGGCGCGGACGGACGCGCGGGCGCCACGCTCGGGACCGCTGCGACACTGGGGCGAGTCCCCGAGGGTGTCCCCATGGGGCGCGCGGGCGTGGCCGGAGACCCACCAGGGGCGGCGGACGCACCGGGAGGCGGGGGCGGACGGGCCGCGGAGGCCGGGGCAGGCGCACCGGGAGGTGGGGGCGGACGGGCCGCCGCACCGGGCACGGATGGACGGGCCGCGGGGGCCACGGAGGGCACTCCCGGCGAGGACGGGCGCGACGGGGGCTGACCCGGGGCCGCGGTCACGGGAGGCCGCACGGGGGCCACGGCCGGCGCGGTGCCCGAGGCGGGCGGACGGGCCGGAGGCACGGCGGGCGCGGCGGCCGCCGGAGTCACCCGGGAGCCCGGTGTGGCGGGCTGGCTCGGGACCGGAGGGGCGGGGGGCTTCCCGGCGCCGTTCTGGGGAGGCTGGGACATCGCGCGGGTCTATCTTCCTCGTCTGGCGGCGACGGCGGGCAGGTCCCCCCCATGGCCCGCGAGTTGGAGCTGCTTGTTGGCCTGCATGGAGCGCTGGATGTCCGCCTCCGACATGCCCGAGGACATGGTGAGGGTGGTGGACGTCTTCTGCCCCGTCTCCTGATCCGTCGCCGACACGTTCACCAGGCCGTCGGTGTTGATCTCGAACGTCACGTCGATCTTCACCTCGCCGCGGTAGCCGATGCGGAAGCCCGAGAACTCGAACTCGCCCAGCATCTCGCACTCGTCGGCGCGGTTGGACTCGCCCTGGTAGACGCGGATCTTCACCTTCTCCTGGCCGTCGCGGCTGGTGGTGAATGTCTTCGAGCGGTCGATGGGCACCGGGGTGTTCTTATCGATGATCTTCTCGGTGTAGCCGCCCACCGTGCCGATGCGCAGCGACAGCGGCGTCACGTCCACCAGGAAGGTCTCGGTGGCCGCGTCCAGCAGCGCGTTGGCCTGGAGCGCCGCGCCCATGGCCACCACCTGGTCCGGATTGACGCCCTCCTTGGGCTCCTTCTGGAAGTAGTGGCGCACCGAGTTGCGGATGATGGGCAGGCGCGTGGGGCCACCCACCAGGATGACCGCGTCGATGTCCGCCGCCGTCATGCGCGCGGACTGCAGCGCCTCGTCACACACCTTGAAGGTGCGCTGCACCAGGTCCATCACCATCCGGTTGAACTGGTCCTGCGTGAGCCGGTTGCTCAGGTCCAGCACGTTGCCGCTGGCGTCCTGGCAGATGCCCTGGCAGAGCACGTCCGCCACGCCGGTGCTGCCCACGTCGATCTTCGCGCGCTCGGCCGCGTCCTTGAGCATCTGCAGGCAGTACTTGTTCTGCCGCAGATCCAGCCGCGTGCGCTTCATGAAGTCGTCCGCCAGCCACGTCATGATGCGGTCGTCGAAGTCGTCGCCGCCCAGGTACGTGTCGCCCGCGGTGGACAGCACCTCGAAGACGTCCTTGCCGATCTCCAGGATGGAGACGTCGAAGGTACCGCCGCCCAGGTCGTACACCACCACGCGCTGGCTCACCTCCCGGCCGAAGCCGTAGGCGAGCGCCGCCGCGGTGGGCTCGTTGAGGATGCGCAGCACCTCCAGCCCGGCGATGCGCCCCGCGTCCTTGGTGGCCTGGCGCTGGTTGTCGTTGAAGTAGGCCGGCACCGTGATGGCGGCCTTGGTCACCTCGCGGCCCAGGTACGTCTCCGCGATGGCCTTCATCTCCTTGAGGACGAGCGCCGAAATCTCCGGCAGCGAGTAGTCGTGCCCCCGCACGGCGATGCGCACCGAGTTGTTGTCGCCCTCGACGATGCGGTAGGGCATCACCGCCTGGGCCTTCTTCACCTCGTCGGAGAAGTAGTAGCGCCCGATGAGCCGCTTGGCCGAGTACACCGTGGACTCGGCGTTGGTGATGATGTTGCGCTTGGCCGCGTTGCCCACCAGGACCGAGCCGTCCTCGAGGAAGGACACGCACGAGGCGTGGGTCGTCTCACCCCACTCGTTGGGGATGACGAACGGCTGACCGTCCTGCACCACGGACACACACGAGGTGGAGGTACCCAGGTCGATGCCGATCGCGATGTCGTTCGACATTCCGTCTCCGGTGTAGCCAGGGAGGGCCGTTGGAATCCCGGCCCTCGGAAAGGCGCCGGGATGTTAGGCACCTCGCACTCGGCCTGTCAAACGTTCCGTATGGGTAAACCCCAGTCGTTTCAAGGGTTTGGCCCAGCATCCAGCCGTCCGGGGGTTGGGTTGAGGGGGCGGGGGGGGCGGCATTATCTATGAGGAGAACAAGGAGGTTTGTCGCATGTCCGTCGCGCTGGCCGTCCTGACGTCCGATCCGAACCTGGTGCGGTGCGAGCTGCATCGGCTGGAGGGGCAGGTGTCTCTCCAGGGAGAGGAGGGGCGATCCAACGCCGTGGGCATTGGAGCCTATGCGCAGGATGACGTCCTGCTGCGCCGCTTCCCCCGGGACGCGGACCTGTCCCTGGAATCGCTCGCTCCGCCGCACGAGACAGAGGCGCTGCTCTTCCACGGGCGGCGGCTGCCCGTCGGGTTGTCGCTGGAGGAGAACACCCAGCCGTTCCGTTCGCGCCGCTGGCTGTTCGCACACCAGGGGAGCCTCCAGGACTTCGCCCGCATCCGTGCCGGGCTGCTGGACGAGGTGCCGGACTTCCTCAAGCGGCAGATCCGCGGGGAGACGGACAGCGAGGTGGCCTTCGCGCTCTTCCTGAAGCGGTTGTGGGAGACGGGGCACGCGGATGACCCGAGGCTGGAGGCGGAGGCGGTGGGCCGGTTGCTGGCGGACACCGCGCGCTACCTGTCGAAGGCCTCGGCTTCCGCGGGCGCCGCGCGCACCTCCACGGTGAACCTCCTGGCCACCAATGGCTTCGTCCTGGTGGCCACGCGCCTGGGCGGACAGCCGCTGTACTACACGCGCCTGGAGGGTACGGATCGCTGCGAGGTGTGCGGCATCACCCCCACCTCGCCCGAGTCGCAGCCGGGAGTGGTGGCGCACCGGCGGAGGCGCTCGGTGGTGGTGGCCACGCACGTGAAGCGTCCGGCGGGCTGGGTGGAGCTGGCCGAGGGCACCACACTGGCGGTGGAGCCGGACCTGCGGGTGCGTCACCTGACGGCGTAGTCACACGCCGAAGAAGGACACCTCGAGGAAGCGCACGAAGAGGTTGGAGGCGGCGTGGAAGAGGGCGGAGCCCACCACGCTGCCGGTGCGCTCGCGCATCCATCCGAAGAGCAGGGCGGGGAAGAAGACGGACAGGCGCCACACCTGGAAGATGGCGAGGTGGCCGAGCGCGAAGAGCAGCGCCGTCAGCCAGAAGGCGGCCCCCAGACGCACGCCCAGGACACGCCGCCCGTGGGGCCAGGCATCGCGCAGGCGGGCCTGCATGTAGCCCCGGTAGAAGAACTCCTCCGGCAGTGCCACCACGAAGAGCTGATCCACCACCCACTCACCGAAGCGGGGCGGCAGCCGCGGGGTGAAGTGCGAGACACCCCGGAAGGGAGCCAGCAGGCGTGCCAGGTCTGGGGGGAGCTGGGGCAGCACCTGCGTCCACAGGGCGAAGGCCCCGAAGAAGAGGGGGAACACCACCGCGCTCATGATGAGGAAGAGGCGCACGTCCTCGCGCCAGGTGCGCAGGCTGAGGCCGTAGTCGCGGTAGTCCTCGCCCCGCCAGCGCATGGGGATGAGCGGCAGGTAGAGGAAGCCCACCGTGGCCACCAGCTTGGGGATGCCGGAGCCTCCGAAGAGGAGGAAGGCGATGATGATGCCCAGGAAGCCCAGGCCCCACAGGCCCAGGACTTCCTGCACGGCGCTCGGGCGCCAGGGCGTGGCCGGGGCGGCGGAGGTGCTCACGGCGTGGCCACCTTCGTGGCGAGCTGCTGCCGGACGACGTCCAGGGACAGGGCCCGGCAGCCGCGTCCCTTGCGCTGGACGGACACCGCCACCAGCCGGCCGTTGGTGTCGAAGAGGGGACTGCCCGGAGGGAGCGCCAGGCTCACGTCGAAGAAGGGCGCGGGGGCCTTGCGAGCCAGGGCCGCCTGTGGCCTGTCCTGCTGCCGGCCTCGCCCGGGCACGACGCCAATGAGCCATTGCCCGACGGGGCTCTCGGAGGCCACCCGCACGGGGGCAGCGGGGTATTCACCCGCGGGCGCGGCGACGACCGCCACCTTCAAGTACGCATTGGCGAGCACCACCCTGGCCGGCAGTGTCCGCCCGTCGTACTCCACCTGGGCGGTGTCCAGGCTGATGTGGCTCACGGAGGTGAGCACCTGGCCCTCGGTGCCCACGATGACGCCCAGGCCCGCCTTGCGGGTGCCTCGCACCTTCACCACGGAGCGCTCGTGCAGGGCCAGCGCCTTCTGCAGATCGGCCATGGTGGGGCGATCCACGGCGGAGGCGTGGGTGGCGAGCAGGAAGAGGACGAGCGGGATCAGTCGGTGCGGCAAGGCGCGGCGAGCCTAGCACCGGTGATGGGCCGCGTCAGGCGCTTCGCAGCTTGCGCAGGGTGGAGACGAACTGCTCCGCGGGGAGGGTGTTGAGGATGTCACCCTTCCGAGCCCAACCCCGGCGCGCGGTGGCCACGGCGAAGGCCAGGTTGCCCAGATCCTCGGCCCGGTGCGCATCGCAGCTCGCCACCAGCTTCACCCCGCGCTGGAGCGCCAGGCGCACGTGCTCGGCCTTGAGGTCCAACCGCTCCGGCTTGCCATTCACCTCCACCGCCACGCCTCGCTCGGCGGCCTTGTCGAGCACCGCCTCCATGCGCATGGGGTAGGGCTCGCGGTTCTGGATGAGGCGCCCGGTGGGGTGCCCGAGGATGTGCAGGTGCGGGTTGTCGAAGGCCGTCAGCAGCCGGCGCGTCATCTGCTCCTCGTCCATGCCGTGGCGCACGTGGATGGAGCCGATGACCACCTCGAGCTTCTCGAGGACGCTGTCCGAATAGTCGAGCGCGCCACTCTCCAGGATGTCCACCTCGATGCCCTTGAGGAGCCGCACGCCCTTGACGGTGTCGTTGACGCGGTCGATCTCCTCCCACTGCCGGCGCAGGTCGTCCTCCTTGAGGCCTCCGGCGTAGATGGCCGCCTGGCTGTGCTCGGTGACGGTGAGGAACTTCAGGCCCAGTGCCTGGGCCGCGCGAGCCATCTCCTCCAGCGAGTGCTTTCCGTCCGACCAGGTGCTGTGGGCGTGCACGGCGCCCTGGAGATCCTCCAGTGTGATCAGGTCCTCGGGCAGCCGGCCCTCGAGCGCGGCTTCGATCTCTCCCGAGTCCTCGCGCAGCTCGGGCGGGACGTACTGCATGCCGAGCAGCCGGTAGAGCGCGGCCTCGTCGGGCACGTGCAGCTTGGTGCCGTCGTCGCGGTGGACGCCCCACTCGGAGATCTTCAGCCCCCGGTCATGGGCGATTCCGCGCAGCCGCACGTGGTGGGCCTTGGATCCGGTGAAGTGGTGCAGGGCGGTGGCGAAGTCCTCGTCGGGCAGGACGCGCAGGTCCACCTGGAGATCCTTCTCGTGCAGCCGCACCGAGCACTTGCTCTCGCCCCGGCCGATGATGTGGGCCACTTCGGGGGCTCGGGAGAAGGTATCGAACACCGCGCCGGCATCGGGCGCCGAGGCGATGAGGTCCACGTCTCCGATCGTCTCCGCACGCCGGCGCAGACTGCCTCCGACGCTCGCGCGGATGACTCCGGGCGCGGCCTTGATGGATGCGAGCAGCCGCTCGGCCACGGGCAGCACGTCCCCCAGCAGGCGCCGGGGCGTACGGGTTCTCCGGTAGATCTCGACCCCGGCGAGGATCTTCGCCTCGCTCTTCTCGCCGAAACCCGACAGCTTGCGCACGCGGCCCTCGCGGCAGGCCTTCTCGAGCGCATCCACGCCATCCACCCCGAGCTGGCGCGCAATGGCCAGGGCCTTCTTCGGGCCGAGGTCGGGCACCTGGACGAGCTCCAGGACTCCCGGGGGGAACTCACCGCGCAGCGCGTCGTAGTAGGCGAGCTTTCCGGTGGTGAGCAGCTCGGACACCTTGTCGGCGATCGCCTGGCCGATTCCCGGGAGCTCCTTCAGGCGGCCGTCACGGACGAGGGCGCCGAGGTCCTCGGAGAGGCCGGCGATGCGGTCGGCGGCCGTGTCGTAGGCCCGGCTGCGGAAGGGGTTCTCCCCCTTCATCTGGAGGAGGAGCGAGATGTCCCGGAGGACCTGGACCACGGTGGCTTTGTCGGCAGGCATCACGGGGGAAGGTAATGCCCATGGAATGGGGGTGCAGGCGAGCGGAAACGCGAGGTTCACTCGCAAGACCTCCCAGGCCCGGCCGTGTCGGGATACAAGGACACCGGATGTTGACTCCAGAGAGCCACGAGAGACGGAGCCGATGAAGATCAAGCTCGGACCGGCGGACTTCGCCGAAAAGGAGATGCGGGGCTACGAGGTGGGCAAGCGCAGCCTGTGCGTTGCCCGGATCAACGGGCGCTACAAGGGGCTCGATGACTGGTGCAACCACGCGGGGTGTCTGCTGTCCGGTGGCCGCCTGGAGGGGAACATGGTCGTCTGCCCCTGCCACGAGGTCGGCTTCGACATGGACTCGGGGAAGAACGAGACCTCGCCGGGCGTGTGTGACGACCAGCCCACGGTGAAGCTCGAGGTCGACAACGGGGAGCTGGTGGTCGAGCTGCCCGACAAGGACGTGTAGGGAGGAGGATCGGTATGGCACACGAAGGACACGATCACGACCATGACCACGGGCATGGTCACGGGCACGGCCATGACCACGGACATGGTCATGATCATCACCACGATCATGGGCACGGTCAGGACCACGGGCATGATCACCATCACGACCATGAGCACAGGCACGCGTACGGTTCGGTGACGGCGGCGGAGCACAAGTCGCACGCGCCGGTGCACGTGAGTGCGTTCGTGGTGACGTGCTCGGACAGCCGGGACGCGTCGAAGGACGAGAGCGGGCGGGTCCTGCGCGAGCTGCTGGAGGCCGAGGGGCACTCGGTGAGCGGCTACAAGGTGATCAAGGACGAGCCCGAGGCGATCCGCGCGACGCTGAAGGAAGCGCAGGAGTCGGGAGCGCGGGCGGTGATCTTCAACGGAGGCACGGGGATCGGCCGGCGGGACAGCACGGTGGAGACGTTGCAGGGGCTGTTCGAGAAGACACTGCCCGGCTTCGGCGAGCTGTTCCGGATGCTGTCGTTCAAGGAGATCGGCAGCGCCGCGATGATGTCCCGGGCGACGGCGGGCACGTACCAGGGGATGATCCTCTTCGCGCTGCCGGGCTCGCCACAGGCGGTGCGGCTCGGGCTTCAGCGGCTCATCCTCCCCGAGCTGGGTCACGCGGTGCGTGAGCTGACGCGCTGAGTTGAGAGCTTCCGGCCAGGCCTCGCCCATTCAATCTCCGCGAGGTCTGGCCGGTTCGCGTCACATTCCAGACAGAACAGGATGGTGAGGACGAATCAGACGGCGTTGATGAGTCTCCAGGAAACCATGTGCGAGCAGCTCCGATAATTCATTCAAAGCTCGCTACTGTCGGAGATTCCCGCCATGTCCAAGCTGAACTCGTTCGCCCCTGGTGCTGGTGGTTGCTACCGTCCCTCGCCCGTTCCCACCCGGCCGCAGCCCGGCCCCATCGAGACCCTCCCCGCGCCTGGGATTCCCCGTCCCCCGCCGCCGCCCGGTGGTGGCTGCTTCCCCTCGCCGCTGCCGCATCCCCAGCCGCTGCCGCATCCGCAGCCCTTTCCCCTGCCCGGTCACGGTGGGCTGCGCGACCTGATCAACCGCGCTCGTTCCTCCGCGGTCTCCAACACCCAGGCCAACCAGCTCGAGCGGATCCAGCACGGCCTCGAGAGTGGCTACATCTCCGAGGCGGAAGCCGCCGAGTTGCTGAAGCAGCAGGCCTCTGTCTCCGACGCCATCAAGCGCGCCCAGGCCGATGGCTTCATCTCGGCCAAGGAGCAGGCGGACATCCAGCGCCAGCAGGCCAAGGCCAGCGCCAGCATCCGTGAGGCCCGGACCAGCTTCGAGTTCGATTCGATCCTGCAGGACCACGGCGTCGTGCAGACGCAGGCGGAGCAGCTCGGCAGCATCGCCCAGGGCATCCGCTCGGGGCAGCTCTCCAGCAGCGAGTCCTCGACGCTTCTCCGGGGGCAGGCCGACCTCACCGGCGACATCGCCAAGGCGCAGGCCGATGGTTCGCTGAGTCCCGCCGAGAAGCTGGCCACCACCGCGCGCCAGGCGAAGGCCGGTCTCGACATCCAGCGCGAGAAGCACGACCTCGAGAAGGCGCCCCACGGCCGCAACCGCTTCCCCATCATCTTCTACTGATCGAGCGGTGGTGCCGAGACTCCTGGCAACGATGAACCCCGTGGCGGAATGGGCTGCTTCACGCTACTGGGTTCCCTGAGCCATGGGCCGGAGAACACAAGAACACACGGGGCTGAGCCCGAGAGAAGCCGAGCGCCTGCGCCCGTGCCTGGACGCCTTCCTGGCATCCACCGACAGCCGGGCGCGCATCGCGTTCGATCCCCTGGAGTTCCCACACCGCTACCGGGACCCGAGGGACATCGAGGTCAGCGCGCTGCTCGCGGCGGCGCTGGCCTACGGGCGCGCGGACCTCTTCCGGCCCAAGGTGGACGCATTGCTCAAGCGCATGGGCCCGTCACCGGCGGCCTTCGTGCGCGGGCTGGATGTGGCCGGGGCACGCGAGCTGCTCGCGGGGTTCGTCTACCGCTTCAACGTGGGGACGGATGTGGCGGTGCTCCTGCTAGGCATGGGCCGGACGCTGCGCGAGCTCGGGAGCCTGGAGACGCTCTTCGTCCAGGGACTCGAGGTCCGGGGCTCCTGGCACGGCGCGCTGGATGCCTTCACCTCGGCCCTGCGCGACGTGCCCATGGAGCCGCTGCGCAAGGCGCTCGGGCCCGAGCGCGGCCTGCACCATCTGTTGCCCTCGCCCCTCGGGGCCGGAGCGGCCAAGCGGCTCAACCTCTTCCTGCGGTGGATGGTGCGCGGGCCGGATGGCGTGGACCTCGGCATCTGGAAGCGGGTGCGTCCCTCGGCGCTGCTGATCCCCCTGGATACACACATCGGCCGCATCTCGAAGCACCTGGGCCTCACCCGCCGCAATGACCTGACCTGGCGCACCGCCGAGGAGGTGACGGCCTCGTTGCGCGCGCTCGATGCCGAGGACCCCGTGCGCTACGACTTCGCGCTGTGTCACTACGGCATGAGCGGCGTGTGTCCCACGAAGCCCGTCCCGGAGAATTGTGCGCGGTGCAAGCTGCTCCCGGCGTGCTCCGTGGGACGCAAGACGGTGGAGGTCCGCACGGGAGCGAGAGGGGCTCGGCGTGCGCGGACCCGCTAGCGCGGCATCGGGGTCACTACCCCCTGAGTGGTTGACGGGTGCCACGCGAGCGGGGATACACGCGCCATGACGTTGGCCTCGGTTGTCGGACAGCCGCGTGCGATCGACGCGCTCCAGGCGGCGCTTCGCAGCGGCGCGGTTCATCACGCCTATCTCTTCGCCGGACCCGAGGGCGTGGGCAAGGAGCTCGCCGCCGTGGGGCTCGCCCAGGCGCTCACCTGCCCGGAGAAGCCCAACGAGGGCTGTGGCACCTGCTCGGGCTGCACCCGTATCGCCAAGGGCGCCCACCCGGACGTCACCTGGCTCATGCCGGATGCCGAGCGCGTGGAGCGAGGGCTCGCGGGCCGCTCGGACTTCAGCGGCACGCCCAGCCGGGAGATCCGCGTGGAGCAGGTGCGTGGGCTGCTGGAGCGCATCGCGCTGCGCGGGCTCGAGTCCAAGCGCAAGGTGGCCATCGTGGTGGACATGCACATGATGAACGCGCAGGCACAGAACGCGTTCCTCAAGACGCTCGAGGAGCCGCCCGCGGACACCACGCTCATCCTGCTCGCCTCGGCGCCGGACAAGCTGCTGCCCACCATTCGCAGCCGGTGCAGCAAGGTGTACTTCAATCCGCTGCCCGTGGAGCTCGTCGCCGAGCGCCTCCAGAAGGAGCGCAAGCTGGATGCCCAGACGGCGGAGCTCGCGGCGGTGATGGCGGGCGGGAGCCTGGGGCGGGCCATGGCGTTGGATCTCGACGCGCTCGCGGCGCGCAAGGACGTCATCACCGGCTTCGAGGCGCTGAAGCCCGGGGACGTGGGCGCGCTGCTGCGCTGGGCCGAGACGTTCGGCGCCTCGCGCGAGCTGGCGGAGCAGGCACTCACCATCCTCTCGCTGTGGACGCGGGACGTGTCGCTGGCGAAGGCGGGCGTGGAGCGGCTGGCCAACAGGGATCTGGTGCAGCTCGCGCAGGAGGTGGCGGTACGCACGCACGAGACGGTGCTGCACCGCCGGCACGCGCTGCTGGAGAAGACGAGGGCGACCATCGTGGAGCGCAACGCGGCGCCGAGGCTGCAGCTGGAGCGGATGCTCATCGAGCTGCTGGAGGGGCGATGAGCGCGGACATCGAGGACGTGCTGGACGAGGTGAAGGCCGGGAAGGTGCAACCGCTCTACCTGCTGTGGGGCGAGGAGTACCTGGTGCGCCGGGGCGCGGACGAGTTGGTGAAGGCGCTGCTGCCGGACGCGTCGGCGGGGCTGAACTTCGCGGTGCTGGACGCAGGCTCACCGCGCGAGGTGGCGCAGGAGCTGGCCACGCTGCCGCTCTTCCCCGGGCGCAAGGTGGTGCTGGTGAGGGACCCGGAGTTCCTCGCACCGAAGAAGGGCCGGGGGGACGCGCTGGGCAAGGCGCGCGAGGCGTGGAAGGCGGGCAAGCGCAAGGAGGGCGCGCGGCGGCTGCTGGCGCTGGCGGCGCGGGCGGGGTGGGGCGCGGACCAGATTGATCCGGGGGCCTCGGGTGCGCCGTCGGTGGAACAGTGGAAGGACGAGCTGAACGTCGAGCTGGCCGAGGCGGACCTGGTCTTCCTCAAGGAGGTGGCCGCGTTCTGCCGCGAGGAGCGCATCACCGCGCCCGAGGGTGACGCGAGCGCGCTGCTGGAGCTGTTCCAGAAGGGAGTGCCGCGGGGGCACGCGCTGGTGCTGGCGGCGTCGGAGGTGGACGCGAAGAACCCGCTGGTGAAGCTCGCGGCGGACAAGGGGCGGGTGGTCGAGCGCAAGGTGGCGGCGCGCCACAAGGACCTGGAGCTGGAGCCGCTCGCCGAGGAGTTCCTGCGGCCCTTCAAGAAGAAGCTGGGGAAGGGGGCGGCGGAGCAGCTCAAGGAGCGCATCGGCGGCAACGTGCGGCTGTTGCAGTCCGAGCTGGAGAAGCTGGCGACGTACGCGGAGGGGTCGACGATCGAGGCCTCGGACGTGGCGGCGCTGGTGGCGCACACGCGCGAGGAGGAGTTCTTCGAGCTGTCCGAGGCCCTGCAGAACCGCAACCTGAAGGCGGCGTTGGACTACACGATGGACGCGATGGGGCAGGGCGTGCACGGGCTGCAGTTGCTGGGTGCGGTGGCCTCCATCACGCGGGGCATGCTGGAGAACCACGAGCGGCTGGAGAAGTTCGCGGGAGGTTCACTGCCGCGCTCGTACCCGGACTTCAAGGCGCGCGTGTTCCCCAGAATCGAGGAGGAGGCCAAGGCGGCGAAGGGCAAGGCCCCTCATCCGTACGCGGCGTTCCTCGCGATGCAGGGGGCGGCACGCTACAAGCGGCGTGAACTGCTCGATGCGCTGGTGGCGTGCGCCGATGCGGACCTGGCGCTCAAGTCGTCCGCGAGCAGCAAGCTCGTCATCGAGCGCCTGCTCTGGACCGTCTGCGGGAGCGCCTGAGGCTCACTCCTCCAGAGGCGGCTGGGGCCCCGGGATGATGTGCGCGATGTCCGGATCCAGTCCGCCCACCTCGCCCTTGGGGCGCTCGGCCTTGAGGCGCTTGCGCTCCTCTCGTCTGGCATCCTTGTCCTGATTGCGCTGCTGACGAGCCCGCTCCTTCTGACGCTTGATGAATGTGACTGTCATGAGACTCCAAGGGAGTGAGTTCTAGAAAGACCCGTCTCCTCCCTGAGACAGGCCCCGTGAAACGGTCCTGATGCGCGTGGAATCGCGCCCGCTGGGCAGACGAGGAAGCCGAGCTGCCTCCCGTCATGGGAACCCATTGCGGTAGCGCCCCGGAGCGGAGCGCGGTGGGTTTCAGATGTAATCACCGGGTCCGGAGATGTCACCCCATTGAACCCGGGTGTCCAGAAATGAAAAAGGCCCAACCTCGCGAGGAGAGTGGGCCTGGTGCCGATCCTGACGGCGCGCCTTAGACGGGGCGGACGTTCTGCGCCTGCAGGCCCTTGGGGCCGCGGGCGACGTCGAACTCGACCTTCTGCCCTTCCTGGAGCGAGCGGAAGCCCTGGGTCTGGATCGCGCTGTGGTGGCAGAAGAGGTCCTCGCCCCCGCCGTCCTGCGTGATGAACCCAAAGCCCTTCGCGTCGTTGAACCACTTCACGGTACCGGTTGCCATTTACTCGTCTTCTTTCTTGTCCGGCCTCAGTGAGTTGAGCCGGAGGCCGCTCCCTTACGGGGGGCGACCATTGCCGTGTGTCACGTTTCGAGGCGCGTGCCTAGGGGCCCTCTCCGAATATGTCCGGAAAGTGCCACATGACTGGCGGCTGGAGATTGGAACCCCCGGCCCCGGGCTTCCATTCCGCGTCCTCCCTCTCCCTCGGGAGCCGCCGCTCAGCGAGGCGGTTTTCGAGTACGCCGTCTGGAGGGCACGGGAGTGACCTTCCCGGGCTCGGTGGGCCGATAGAGCGGCAGCCCGGGACTTCGTACGAACTCGAAGATGAGGGACGTCTCCAGGTGGGCCACCTCGGGCCGGGTGGTGAACGCGTCCATGCCCAGGTCCCTCAGGTGGTCGGCGTCCCGTACCGCTACGTGCACGAGGAAGTCGTTGGCTCCGGCCACATGATAGACGGCCAGCACCTGGGGCAGGGAGAGCGCGTGGCGGCGGAACTCCTCCACCATCTCCCGCGAGTGCTGCCGGAGCCTCACGGCGATCATCGCCTGGAGCCCGATGCCCACCGCTCGCGCATCCACCTCGGCGTGGAACGACTTGAGCACGCCCGTCTCTCGCAGCCGGCCCACCCGGGCGAGGCAGCTCGACTGTGCGAGCCCCACCTCCGCGGCCAGCTCCTTGTTCGAGAGCCGAGCATTGTTCTGCAAGGCCTCCAGGATGGCGAAGTCGATTCGGTCCAGCTCAGGCGCCGCCGGTGGCTTCCGCAGGTTATTCGATGTTCCTTTCATTCGTGGAAGCGTATTCCTTTAGGTGCCCGGTTGGCAGGAGGAAATTCGGATGAGACAGCTTGGTTTCGAAACGCGTGCGGTCCACTCCGGCCGCGAGGAGCTGGCCACCCTCGGCGTGCATGCGCCGCCCATCGATCTCTCCACGACCTATCCCGTGGGCAGTCTCGGGGGCATCGGCGAGTGCTTCGACGCGCTCGCCCAGGGGGGTCCCCTGCGGGACAATCCCGTCTACGCCCGGCTGCACAACCCCACGGTGGTCCGCTTCGAGAAGGCACTTGCCGCACTGGAGGGCACCGAGGAGGCGGTGGCCTTCGGTTCCGGCATGGCGGCGCTGACGGCGGTGCTCCTCGCGGCGCGCCAGGGCGGCAAGCACGTGGTGGCGTGCCGTCCCGTCTACGGGGGCTCGGACCACCTGCTGGACAGTGGCCTGTTGGGGTTGGAGGTCACCTGGACGCAGCCACAGCACGTGAGCAAGGCCCTGCGTCCGGACACGGCGCTCGTCGTCATCGAGACCCCGGCCAACCCCACGCTGGCGCTCATCGACATCGCGCGGGTGGTGGCCCAGGCGGGCAACGTCCCGGTGCTGGTGGACTCCACCTTCGCCACGCCCGTGCTCCAGAACCCGCTCGCGCACGGGGCCACGCTGGTGCTGCACAGCGCGACCAAGTTCCTCGGCGGGCATGGCGACGTCATGGGCGGCGTGGTGGCCACGAGCGCGGCCTGGGCGGCGCGGTTGCGCCAGGTGCGCATCGCCACTGGCGGCGTGCTCCACCCCGAGGCGGGTTACATGCTGCACCGCGGTCTGGCGACGCTGCCCGTCCGCGTCCGCGAGGCGCAGCGGGGAGCCCAGTTCCTCGCGGAGCGCCTGGCCTCGCACCCGGCCGTGTCTCGCATCTGGTACCCGGGACTCGCGGGATGTGATCCCGAGGGCCTCGTGGGCCGGCAGATGCGGGGGCCTGGGTGCCTGCTCTCCTTCGAGCTGGCGGGCGGTGGGAAGGCGGCGGCCCGGGTGATGGAGCGGGTGGAGCTGCTCACGCCGGCGGTGAGCTTGGGCTCGGTGGACACGCTCATCCAGCACCCGGCGAGCCTCACGCACCGCGTGGTGGACGCGACGGCCCGCGAGGCCAGCGGCATCTCCGAGGGAATGCTCCGGGTCAGCGTGGGCCTGGAGAACCCGGAGGACCTCTGGGCGGACCTCCAGCGCGCCCTAGACGCGCTGCAGTCGCTCGAGCGGCTGGCGGGGTAGGGCGTCGGGCTGGGGCGCGGGGGACGAGACCTCGCGCTCGAGGGCCGAAAGGAACGCGCCGAAGAGCCGCTCCTCGATGGCGCGGGGCGCGGACAGGTCCGAGACGCCGGCCTGCGCCAGCCGCAGCTTGCACGTCTCCTCGATGTCGAGCCGGTGCGACTGCTCCTCGGTGACGACCTTTCCGAGCTCGGTGCGCACCGAGGCCTGGTGCGTGGCGGCCTTGTAGAGCGGGTACATCAGCATGGCCCGCTGCTCCACGATGGTGGTGGTCAGCAGGTAATTGAGCTTCACGTCCTCGTGACCCAGCGCCTGCGTGGCCCAGGCAGCCAGCTCGCGGTCGAGCGTCTGGAAGTACGTGGCGGCTTCCTGGGGGCAGAGGTACTCGGAGACTTCGCCTCCGGCAACCTCGCACGCCAGCCGCTTGAAGGCCATGGCGTGACGCGTCTCGTCCGCGAGGTGCGCGAGCACCTCCAGCGTCGGATGACGATCGGCCACGGTGCGGCTGATCTTCCTGGCTCCAACGAACTCCAGGAGGGACAGCGTGTTCAGCCAGCGAGCCTCGAGCGGGGGCTCGGCCGTGATTCGCTTCAGGACGGTCTGGATTTTCTCGCGCGACATAGGGGCGGGGCGCCGTCTACCGCGTTGCGGGCCTGGACGCCATCCCCCCGCGCCATGTGGCGGCTGTCGAGGAAGAGAAGAAGAATCGCTGCCCGAGTGGAGAAGCCGGTTTGGTTGGCTGACCAATCCAGGTCTGGGGCGGAGTTGAACCGCGTTCGCTTTACAGGCGAATTACCAGGGCTTGTTTGGCCTCTCAGGCCGGGCAGCTGCAATCAGGGACGAAAGGGCCCGAAAAATCCTGACATCAACCGAATCGCTCTCGTAACACCGCCGCATGGCTCCGGCTGAGCAGCAATGGCGCGGCGAGGCCTCGCAGGTACACCTCACCACCCCCGCTCAAGCCCCGGTCCACGCGCTCGACGAAGGACAGGTTGACCAGCGAGGAGCGGTGGATGCGCGCGAAGAGCCGCTCCGGCAACCGCGACTCCCACTCCTTCAGCGGGCGGGAAGAGAGCGTCCGGCTGCCGTCCGCCATGACGACCTCCGCGTAGTCCCCCGCACCACAGAGACAGACAATCTGGTCGACGCGCACGAACCGCGACTTCGCTCCGTTCTCCAGGAAGAGCATGTCGCCTTCCGCCAGCTTCGGGCGCGCGGTCCCCGGTACGGGTTCTCGCTTGCCCTGCTCCCGCGCCGCCAGCCGCGCCACCGTCCGGGCCAGCCGCTCCGGATGTACGGGCTTGAGCAGATAGTCCAGCGCGTTGACCTCGAACGCTCGCAGAGCATGAGCGTCGTAGGCTGTCACGAAGACGAGCTCGAACGGGCGCTCGGGCAGGCGCGCCAGCAGCTCGAAGCCCCCTTCTCCCGGCATCTGCACGTCGAGGAAGAGGAGCGTCGGCTGGAGCGCTTCGATCTGCGCGAGCGCGGACGCAACCCCATCCGCCTCTCCCACCACCTTGACCTGCGGGTACTCCGATAGCAGCTCTCTCAGCTCCACCCGGGCCAGCCGCTCGTCATCCACCAGCAAGGCGCGCAACGGGGACGTCATGAGACTCCTTGTCGAAGACCGCGGTCCATTCCCTGGCGGGGAGCTCGACGACGACGTGAACCCACCCCTCGTCCTCCCAGGACTCCAGCTTCGCACGCTCCGCGAACAGGTGCGCCAACCGCTCGCGCACATTCCTCAGTCCCGTGCCTGTGCCCTGGCCCCCGGGCTCGCGCGCGGGCGGCGCCCACGCCCCCGTGTTGTCCACCTGGATGCGCAGCACGCCCTGCTCCTCCCTCACGTCCACGCGAACGCGGACCGGCAACACCCCGGAGGCCATCCCGTGCTTCACGGCGTTGTCCACGATCGGCTGGATGAGGAACGCGGGGACCACCAGCCGCTCCGTGCCGGGCATCACCGACAGGCTCACCTCCAGCTTCTCCTCGAAGCGCACGGACTCGATGCTCAGGTAGCTGCGCACCATGGCCAGCTCCTCCTCCAGCGGCACGTGCGGGTGGTCCCCCTTCTGCAGCGAGAACCGGAGGAACTCCGCCATCTCCGTCACCATCCGCCGCGCTCTCGCCGGATCCTCTCCAATCAACGCCCGCACGGAGGTGAGCGCATTGAACAAGAAGTGCGGGTGCATCTGGTGCCGCAGGGAGGCGACCCGAGCCTCTTGCGCCAACGTGTCCGCGCGCAGCGCCCGCTCCCGCTCGCTCTGCCACGCGAGGCCGTGCTTGATTCCGAAGTAGAGCCCGCTCCAGCCCAGCAGGGTGATGGCGTAGTCGAACGCGTACCTCGGCAGCCGCACCCGGTTCTCGTCCCAGTCGTACTGGCCCGCATAGAACCAGGCGGCCCAGGCCTCACCCAGGACCATCCACACCCCGCCGAAGATGGCGCTCGTGGCCAGGGCCCAGATTGCCTGACGCCGGAACGTGCTGGGGAAGATGCGCCGATACCCCAGCCGCATCACGCTGGTGAGCCCCAACCCGAATGCGGCGCGAACGGCCTTCACGATCACCAGATGCAGCGCCCCACCCTCGGCCGAGAGGATGGGGAGGAAGGTGATGATGAGGAGCAGGGCATAGAGCCCCCAGCCGCCCAACTGCAGCGTCCAGAAGGAGGGGGCGGAGGCCGAGCGCTGATTCATGTGCCGCAACCTACCAGAGGCGCCGGAGCATCGACGCATGTCTCCCGGATGAGCGGCCGGAGACCCCGGCGGAGCGAGCCCCGCATGGCCTCAAGCCTTCAGCACGGAGCGCAGCGCCGTGGCGAAGGCGCGCATCTCCTCCACGGTGCCAATCGTCAGCCGGAGGGCGGCCACGTCCGCGGGGATGGGGTCCTTCGGAATCGTGGTGAGGGCGAAGCCGTGCGGAATGAACCGAGAGGGCAGGTCGAGCTGGTCCGGCTTCAACGGAATCCACAGGAAGTTTCCGTGTCCCGCGATGTGCTTCATCCCCACATCGTCCAGGGCTTTCGAGGTCAGTTTCCGCGCCTCGGTGTTGAGCTTGCGCATGCGTCCCACGAACTGCGTGTCCTGGAGGCTCGCCTGGGCCGCCGCGAGCGAGATGGGATTGGGCAAAGCCATCTTCAGCTCGGACAGCCGCTTCACGACGTCTGGCTGCGCAATGGCATACCCCACACGCATGCCCGCCATGCCATAAATCTTGGAGAAGGAGCGGACGATGATGACATTCCTTCCAGCCCGGACCAGATCCACCATGGACTGTCCCGGAGCAGGCTCCAGGTAGTGGAGATACACCTCGTCCACCAGCACCGTGGCGCGTGAGGACACGGCCTCGCAGAAGGCACGCAGACGGGCAGGGTCGACGACGGTGCCCGTGGGGTTGTTCGGGTTGCACACGGAGACGAGCTTCGTGCCCGAGCCCACCCGGGCCTCCATCGCCTCGAGGTCATGCGCCATGTGCCCGTCCATGGGCACGCGCTGAACCTTCGCGCCCAGGCGCGCGGCGTAGTTCGGGAGCGCGGGAAAGGTAATCTCCGCGCACACGACACCGCCTCCTCCCGCGCCGTACTCCGCCGCGATGCTGGTCAGCGCCTCGAGGGAGCCGGCGGTGAGCAGGACGTGCTCCGGGGACACCCCCTCCTGCTCCGCGATGAGGCGCCGCAGCGCATGAACGGCGTCGAGCGACGCATAGCGGCTGCTGAGGCGCAGCGCCTCGAGCATCGCGCGCTGTGCGCCTTCACACGGGCCGTAGCGGTTCTCGTTCGAGAAGAGCCGGATGAGCTCCGTTCCAGGCGCGGGACGGGACGGCGCTGGGGCCGCCACCGTCAGTGCCGGGCGGAGCGCCAGGCCCGCGGTGGCCACGGCAGCGCCGGTGAGGAGTGCTCTGCGAGTAGGGGCGAAGGCAGACACGATGGACCTCCCTGCGCTGAGGGGGTTGGGTGGCTCAGCGCACGCGCAAGAGCCTAGGAACACCCACGCCTCCCGCTCGGCCCTCATCTGCGAAGCCGCCCTGGACGTCGGTGAACGGCGCCGATTCGCCGGTGAGCGGTGTGTCCCGTGCGCCGGATGGGGCACAGAGGGAGCCCGAGAGGGCTGCCAGCGCTCAAACTCTCGGAAAAAATCCGCTCGCCTGAGATTCCACGGCTCCACCAGGTTTTGACTGGCAGCACACGTGGCGAAGCAGGTCGATGCTCTGCTGTGGCCGTCTTATACATCTCCCAGAATTATGATATAAACAGTGATTCCTATTTAAAGGAGAAAAGTTTGAAGACACCGATATTGAGGAGTCTCGGCGTCGTCTGGGCTGGCCTCGCGCTCTCGGCATGCGGTGTGGTGGGTGAGGAGAGGGCAACCGCCCAGGTGGAGAGGGACGGGAGCGACATCCAGGCGGCACTGAGTGCCCTCCAGAACGCCAAGGTATTGGGACTGGAGGGAGAGATTCCCTACTTCATCCGTGGCCAACTGGGTCGGGTCGGCACGGGGATGAACGCGCAGCTGATGCGGGGGGACACCCGGTTGCACGAGTCTCTGCGTGGCATCGCTCCCGTCTTCCGCCTGCGCGGGGAGGACCTGGTGTTGTCTCGGGTGCACCGAGACGAGCAGGGCCACCAGCACCTGCGCTTCCAGCAACTCAAGAACGGGCTGAAGGTGGTGGGCGGTGAGCTGATCCTGCACGCGGACGCCGAGGGTCTCATCTACGCGGCGAACGGCTCTGCGCGTGACGGGGTGGATGCGGCGGTGGCTCCGAAGGTGTCAGAAGAGGCGGCGGTCGTCGCCGCGGTACGTGGCTCGGATGTCAGGGGCGCGGTGGCCGAGGGCACCGCGCCTCTGGTGTACCTGCTGGGGGAAGGGGAGCGTCAGACGGCGCTGGCCTACGAGGTGCGCGTGAAGGGCGAGCGCGACGATATGCCGGCGGACGACCTGGTGTACGTGGACGCGGGGACGGGCGCGCTCCTGGCGGTGCATCCGCAAGTGCATTCGGCGCTGAGCCGCAGGGTGTACTCGGCCAACAACGGCACCAGCCTTCCGGGCACGCTCAGGCGCAGCGAGGGGAGCGCCGCCACGGGTGACACCCACGTCGACACGAACTACCTCAAGCTGGGTGGCACGTACGACTGCTACAAGAACAACTTCGGCCGCGACTCGTTCGACAACGCGGGCGCCCCGCTCATCAGCACGGTGCACTACAGCAGCAACTACGTGAATGCCTACTGGAACGGCACCCAGATGGTGTACGGCGATGGCGATGGCGTGAACTCGGGCATGCTCGGTCTGTCCGCGGACGTGACCACGCACGAGCTCACCCACGCTGTCACCGAGCACGAGTCCAACCTCACCTACTCGGGTGAGTCCGGCGGTCTCAACGAGGCGCTGAGCGACATCTTCGGCGCCTACTGCGAGAGCTACGCCTCGGGCACCTGGGCCACCACCAACGCGGTGTTCATGGTGGGCGACGACATCTGGACGCCGGCCATCCCGGGCGACGCGCTCCGCTACATGTACGACCCCGCCAAGGACGGCTCCTCGCTGGACTACTGGACCAGCGGCGCCGGCAGCGTGGACGTGCACTACAGTTCCGGCATCGCCAACCTGGCCTTCACGCTGCTCTCCAAGGGCGGCACGCACCCGCGCGGCAAGTCGACCGTGAACGTGACGGGCATCGGCGTGCAGAAGGCCGGCGCCATCTTCTACAAGGCCAACGTGGACTTCTTCACGGCCTCCACCACCTTCGCCCAGGCGAGGACGTACACCGAGCAGGCCGCCAGCGCGCTTGGATATAGCGTGGCACCCGTGACCGAGGCCTGGGCGGCCGTGGGCCTGGCGCCTCCCCCTGATGCGATCCCGCTGATGGATGGGGTGCCAGTGACAGGCCTGGGGGGAGCCACGGATTCTGTGCAGAACTTCGTCTTCGAGGTGCCCACCGTCGGCGGGGGAACCTGTGGAAAGATCGCGCAGCTCGCACCGAGCTCCCTCACGATCCGCATCAGCGGCGGCACGGGTAACGCGGACCTGTATGTGAAGTCTGGCTCGCAGCCGACGTTCACCAGCTACGATTGCCGCCCACACCTGGACGGCAACGACGAGACTTGCGTCTTCAACAACGTGGCTCCTGGTAGCAAGTGGTATGTCATGCTGCATGCAGTCACTGCCTACTCCGGCGTCACGCTGAGGGCTGACTACACCAACCCTACTCCCGGACCGATAACTGGCAGCGTACTCACGGGGCAGGAGGTCCACTACGGCCCCTTCTGTGTCGCGGCCGGCAAGAGGTTCAGGGTGGTGATGACGGGCACGGGTGACCCGGACCTGTACGTCCGCTGGGACGCGGCGCCCACCGTCAGCCAATACAACTGCCGTCCGTACCTCTCGGGAGCCTCCGAAACGTGTGATCTGACGGTTCCACTGGGCGTAAAGTCTGCCTACATCATGGTGAGAGGCTACACCGCAGGCACGTACTCCCTGGTAGTTGATCTGTTGTAGCCCTGGCGCTCAACACTCATCCTCGGCGGGCGGCACTCCTCGGGGGCCGCCCGCCGTGCGTTCGCGCGAGTCCGGCGTGCCGCTATACGCCGCGCCTGGGCCCAGCAGCGAATGGCGGGTTCTAACCGGGCACGAAGCCCAGGTTCTCAAGATAGTCCAACAACTCCGCGAACGGCTCGGTCATGTTCGTGTCCGAGCCCCACAACGTCGTCGAGCGACCGTTCTCGTCGATCGTGATCGAGTAATTCATCGCATCCGGCGCGGCGCGCGGGGAACGTTCTCCAGGTCCGGCGCGAACGGCTGATTGTACCAACCCGGTCAGCTTCTCAGCCGTTCGCGTGTCGAGCGCGGCGACGTCGACACGCTGCTCCGGCATCCGCATGCCCGCAGTCTGCCCGCCATGCTTCTTCAGCGTGATGCGCATACGCAATAGGCGACCTGTGGGCCGAAACGCATCTAGGTTTCCGCGATGTCAGGATACCGCCCCTCCTTCAGCTGAGCGACTTCGGTTTTCAGCGCGCTCACCTGCTTGGCGAGCCCTTCCAGTTTCCTGCCGAGCGCGGCCACGCTGTCGGCGTCGTCGGCTGTCATCGCCGCACGCGCTGCCACACCGGAGACAAGATTGACGCGAATTCCGACCTCGCCCCACGCCGCACGAACCGCCTTCTGCTCGACGCTGCCCGCGCCGTACAGGCGTCCCGCCATGTGGAACGTCGTATCCGCGAACTCTTGAAAATCCGTTGTCTCCGTGGATGCCTTGACGCTTTCATACCAGATGTGGCCGGGCGCTTCCCACGCATGCCCTCCGATGTTCGCCGCGAGGATGTAGAACGCGTGGTTCGGAATTCCGGAATTGATGTGGACGCCGCCCCAGTCGCCCTCTTCGGTATCCGGCGACTGCTTGTAGTCATCCATGTGACCGGGCTGCGGATCGCGGCCGATCGTCGGATCGTTGTAGGCCGTTCCTGGCTCCTTCATCGACCGCAGCGCATCGCCCTGAATGTCCGGGGTGAACACCTCGGCTCCAATCAACCAGTCCGCCTCGTCGGCCCGTTGCCCGAGCGACCACTGCTTGACGAGCGAGCCGAAGACGTCGGAAATGGATTCGTTCAACGCGCCGGACTGATTGTGGTAGGCGAGATTCGCCGTGAACTCCGTGAAGCCATGCGTCAGTTCGTGCGCGATGACGTCGAGCGACTTGGTGAAGTCGATGAAGACGCGGCCGTCGCCATCGCCGAACACCATCTGACGGCCGTTCCAGAACGCGTTGTTGTACGCCCGTGCGAAATGAACGTAGCCGTCCAGACGCATGCCACGACCGTCGATCGAGTTTCTCGAGAAGACGGTCTTGTAGAAGTCGTACGTCTTGCCCAGCCCGTCGTAGGCGCGCTTGACCGTCGGGTCCTTCGGCGATGCGTCGCCTTCTCCGCAGACCCGCACGGATTTATTGAGCACTCGACCATGCTGGCAGTCGTAGATGGTCCGCCGCATCCCGCCGGCAATGTTCGGCGTGAAACCGAACTCCGACAGAATGCGCCGCTCGGCCCTGAATCGGGTCGTGGCCAGCAGGCTGCCGAGCGCCGCTCCGCGGATTTGAGGGTCCGTGCTCTCCAGCAGCTTTTGGAGAATGTGAGGCGGAACGATACAGCTGACGGAGCAACGAGCATTCATGGTCATCTCCCAGTCCATTGGGGACCGCGAGCAACGTCTGAGGTATTTCGAAGACGAGCCGCTGGATGGGCCGCCAGGTTGGCCGAGTCACCAGCGCACACGGAAATGCGCTCGAACCTGGTGCGGATCCACTGTCCATTAGGGCCAGGCCTGTGTCCAGGATCGGCTTGCGGTTGTACGTACCCGGCTGCCAGATCTGGCTGATCCACGTCGTGAAACCGCGTCCGTCTCCATTTGCTGCATACAGATGGCCATCATCCGACCCGCACGAGGGCCAGAGATCTCCATCCGACATGCGAAGGACCCGACTTTTGCTCCGTGGCTGAATGTTTCCAGCGTGAGGTCGCTACGGTGCGCCAGGAGTTGGACCCGATAGGGGGCTCGGCGGCCTCAGAACGTCTGCACCGCGGAAGGCTCCAGCTCGGCGCTCATGCTGATGCGGCTGTAGAGCACCATCCCCACCACGATGATGACCGCCCCCACCAGGCTGAACGCGGAGGGCCATGGCTCGCCCAGGAAGAGCACTCCCAACAGCAGCGCGAAGAGCAGCTCGGTGGCCTGTGTGGCCTCCACGGCGGCCAGTCCGACCGGGTTGTTCGCGGTCATGTTCGTGGCGCGGAAGAAGAGCGTCGTGGCGATGACTCCGGAGGAGACCGCCACGCCCGCGGACTGCAGCGCCTGCTCCGGCGAGGGCCACCCCGCTTGCGCGTAGCCGTAGGCCGCCACACCCAACCACAACGGCAGGCTTCCCAGCGTCATCCCCAGCACGCGCTGGCTGGCGTCCAGAGAGATGCCCTCGCGCTCCAGGTGCAGCATCAGCCGGCGATTGCCCAGCGGGTACGCGAAGGCGGAGAGCACCACGAAGAGCAGCGCCAGCCAGGCTCGGGCCGGCATGGCCAGGTGGAAGTGCCCCAACTGCATGATGAGCACGCCCACGATGATCACCGAGCCCATGCCGATGGCCTTCAGGGGGATGCGCCGACGTGCATCCGTGTAGATGAACGGCGAAAGCAGCGGACCCGCAATCGCCGATATCTGGAAGGAGCCGGCGATCAGCCACGAGGGCCCGTACTCCGCCGACAGCGTCAGGAAGGAATAGAAGATGCCGAAGCCCACACCGCCCCAGAGCAGCCACTCGCGGGGGTGGCGCCGCAACTCGGCCCACAGCGCCGGCCAGCCGCCCCGCATGGCCACCATCACGGACAGCAGGGGCACCATGATGAAGTAGCGCAGCGACGCGCTCCACGCCCAGGACCCTCCCGCCGCCGCCATGCGTCGGTTGAGCACATAGGTCATGGTGAAGAACATCGCCGAACTCAGACCGAGGAAGATCGCTGGCAGGGCGGACGAGGACTTTCTCATGGGGGACGTGCTCGAGGAGGACCCCTGGTTATCACGGGTCACCTCGTCCCGACGAATTCCCGTGAACGCCCTGCTCGTCCGCCAGGTCAGGGGTCTCCTCTTCGTCGTGAGGGCACTCGCAGACGGGAACCCAAGTAGAGGGCCTTTCGCTCACCATCGAGCCGGGGTAGGTGCTGCCCATGGCGAGTACGACGTGGCGAGAGGACTTGAAGGCCCTGCTGGATGCGATGGACACCTGGGCCCGGGAGCGGGGCTGGCGGCTGGTGCGGGAGGCGCCGCTGACGCGCGAGGAGGTGGATGCACTGCCGCGCCTGCTGTCCGCTTACCCTTACGAGCTTCCGACGCCCTATCGCGAGGAATCCTTCGTCGTCCCGGAGAGCTACCGCGAGTTCCTGTTGCTGCACCGCGAGGTCCGGCTGGAGCACCAGCCGGACGGGGAGGGGTGGGAGACGTACCGCCCATTCCATGTCTGGGCGCCCACGATGGAATCGCTTACGGCCTCGTGGACGCCCGCGGGCACGACGGTGGACGACCGGGAAATCACCACCACGGACCTGATCTCCTTCGCGGACGCGCACCTGGGCGCGGAGGCGGCGCGCTGGTGCTTCTACACGCGCACGGGCCCGAAGGGCGGTGAGCTTCCCGTCCTGCTGGAGGACAACGACTACGAGGCGCTGACGGGGCACTACGTGGATGACGGAGAGTGGCTGGACTCGAACGCCCCACGGACATTCGGGTTCGACAGCTTCGAGGTCTGGTTCACCCGGCTGTGCGCTGTGGTGCGCCGCGAGGACCTGGACCTGGACGACTTCGTTGCCGTGGGCAACGCGATGCTCGCGTGACCCCCGGTGGACGCCTTGTCGCTGCCGGTGAAGTGACAGCGCGGCCGGTTGGTCACAAACCCATGCCCCGGACTCTACCTGGGAGACCCCGGAGCGGTTCGCCAGAAGCCGGGGTCCATCCAAGGGAGCATGTGTCTCATGAGCCGCTCCATCTCCAGCGCGCGCCGGGGCGTGCCCGCCCCTGCCTCGAAGCAGTCCCCCGAGCCGAGTGCCACCACGGCGAGCTTCCGGGTGGATGAGAAGGCCATCACCTCGCGAAACGGGGTGGAGTTCAAGGTCACCATCGACCCGAGCCAGGCGGCCGCGGTGCGCAAGCTGCTGCATCTCTCGCACAGCAAGGCGGAGCGGACGCGGGTTCGCTTCTACGACACACCCCAACTGGACCTGTTCCAGCGCGGCGTGGTGTTGCGCACGCGCCAGGTGCACGACGGCCCGGACGATGTGACGCTCAAGCTCCGACCGGTGGATGCCAGCCGCATCGATCCGCACTGGTTCACCCGAGCAGGC
The DNA here is from genome assembly GCF_003044305.1 of Vitiosangium sp. GDMCC 1.1324. Lineage (GTDB taxonomy): Bacteria > Myxococcota > Myxococcia > Myxococcales > Myxococcaceae > Archangium. Next base: position 110,798 of record NZ_PZOX01000019.1, read on the forward strand.
TTCAAGGTGGAGACGGATCAGGTGGGCGAGCAGGGCGTGCCCTCGGCCTCGCTGACCCTGCCTCTGAAGCAGGGGAAGAGCGACGAGGTGGACAAGGGCAAGAAGGGGGTGGGCTCGCTCTTCACCGACGAGCAGGAGCGGCTGGTGGCGGAGCTGAGCGGCAGGCCCATCGACTTCAAGGCGCTGTCCATCCTGGGGCCGGTCGAGTCGCGCAAGTGGAAGGCCGAGCCAAAGCACGGCCCCGGTCCGCTGAGCATCGAGGAGTGGACGCTGCCGGATGGCCGCCAGATATTGGAGGTCTCCATCCGCGCCGCCAGTTCGCAGTCCAAGGAGGCCGTGCGCGCTCTCTCGTCATACCTGGACAGCCACGGCATCCACCCGACGAGCACCCAGGAGACGAAGACGCGGGCCGCGCTCGACTACTTCGCACAGCATCCACGCCGCCCGGCGCGGATGGGATGATGCGCCCTCGAGTGAGAGAAGGTGCACCTCACCCTTGGGGGACGTCTGGCGTGACGCGCGCCTGCTTCCTGGCCGGAAGGTCAAGGCTGCTCCAGACCCATTGCGGACGTGGGCCGCCAGACTGAAGGTGTCGGTGAAAGGTTCCGCTCTGATGCCCCTGCGCTGGTGAGGCTTGAGGCGCTGTCGGAGGGGCTGGCGGGCAAGGCATGGCTCGCTGGGCTCGCAGACGGTGCCGAAAAGGCGAGAAGCGGACCCAACGAAGAAGGAGAGACGCCATGAGCTACATTGATGGATTCGTTACTCCGGTGCCTGTCGCCAACAAGGACGCCTACCGGGCGATGGCCGCCAAGGCCTTGCCACTGTTCAAGGAATATGGCGCGACCCGCGTCGTCGAGTGTTGGGGCGACGATGTGCCTGCTGGCAAGGTCACCGATTTCAAAGGTGCGGTGAAGGCAGAATCTGGTGAGACGGTGGTCTTCTCGTGGATCGAATGGCCGTCAAAGGCCGCCCGTGACGAGGGCAACAAGAAGATGATGGAGGATCCGCGCATGAAGGCGATGGGAAGCATGCCTTTCGACGGCAAGCGGATGATCATCGGCGGGTTCGACGTCATGCTCGATTCCTGAGCCGAACCGCACATCGACAGCATCGCCCAAGCACTCCGGGACGGTGGGCCCTCGCCCCCAGCGACTCAATCATGGCCAAGCAGTGCGGCCTCATCGAGTAGGGGCGTGACATCCCGGTAGGGCCCCTGGCACGGGGCGACATCGGCCGCCAGGTAGTGCGCCACCCGGCCGGGGGCCAGTGCGACGATGGCCGACGAGCGCGTCCCATACCCCGGTGTGTGAATGCACAGCGCCTGGTATTGGCGCATGCGCTCGTGGATCTCCGGAAGGCCTTCCTCCTCGGGGAGGAGTTCTGGCCCGCGCTCCGGCAGCTGGTGGTCCGCCAGCATCGCCTGGAGGGTCTGCACGGCCTCCGGCCAGGGCTTCCGGGCGGCCTTTTCCGCCAGCTTCCGGGCCCTCGCCACCTTGGGCAGGGCCGGGGAGTCGAGTACGTCGTTGGGCAGCACGTGGACGCCCGGCGGTACGTCCTCCTGGTGCATCCGCTCCGAGTCCGGGCGGGCATAGGCCACTCGGAGGCTCCCAGCGTCCCCGTAGAGGAGGTTGAAGGGGTTGTACTCCCGGGGGTCCAGCCCCGCGAGGTAGCGCTCGACCCCCTCCACGCTGCCGGATTCCAGGGCGCGGATTACCACCTCACCTCTGGAGCGAGGGGCCCGCGTCAGGTTGGCGGAACCCCGTTGGTTCGTCAGTCCCACGAAAAGACCGCCGTCCGTCACCCCCATCCACGTGCCCTGGCGCTCCAGGTCGCGTCCTCCGACGACCCGAGGCGAGGAGGACAGGACCTGCGGACCGACGGCCGGGCGGGCATACAGCTCATCACGGTTGGCGGCCAGCACGAGCGGGTAGTCCGGGTGGACGTGGCGGAGGATGGCGATGGTGCACATCGTGTGGGGTCGATAACAGCTCCGGGGCCCCTGTGCATCCCTCACGCTCTTTCAATACTTCCCGATGACCGGAGCCCCCCGAGCGGCTAATGTCCGCCCCCCTTCAGGAGAACCCATGGCGGAGAGAATCCTCGTCACCAGCGCGCTGCCGTACGCCAACGGCCCCATCCACATCGGCCACGCCGTCGAGTACGTCCAGACCGACATCTATGTGCGCTTCCTGCGCTCCTGCGGCAAGGACGTCGTCTACTTCTGCGCCGACGACACCCACGGCACTCCCATCGAGATCAACGCCGCGAAGCAGGGTCTCAAGCCCGAGGAGTTCGTCGCCCGCTGGTACGACTCGCACCAGGCGGACTTCCGCGACCTCGGCGTCAGTGTCGACTACTTCCACTCGACCAACTCGCCCGAGAACAAGCACTACGCCGAGTACATCTACGGCAAGCTGAAAGAGCACGGCGACATCGAGAAGCGCGACATCGAGCAGGCCTACTGCGAGGTGGATAAGCGCTTCCTGCCGGACCGCTTCATCAAGGGCACCTGTCCCAACTGCAAGGCTCCCGATCAGTACGGTGACGCCTGCGAGAAGTGCGGCAAGGCCTACGCCCCCACGGATCTCATCGAGCCCCGGTGCGCCCTGTGCGGCACGCCGCCGGTGCGCCGTAAGTCCTCGCATCTCTTCTTCAAGCTGTCGCGCCACGAGGGCTTCCTGCAGGAGACGCTGCGCAAGCCCGGGTTCATCCACCCCGGCCTCGCCACCCAGCTCCAGGGCTTCTTCGAGTCGGGCCTGGCGGACTGGGACATCAGCCGCGACGGCCCCTACTTCGGCTTCTCCATCCCGGGCGAGACGGACAAGTACTTCTACGTCTGGCTGGACGCGCCCATCGGGTACATCGCCACCACGGAGAAGTGGGCGAAGACGACGGGCAAGGCCAACAGCGCCCTGGACTTCTGGGCCGAGAACAGCGACGCCCGCATCATCCACTTCATCGGCAAGGACATCGTCTACTTCCACGCGCTCTTCTGGCCCGCCGTGCTCAAGGTGGCCGGCCTCAAGCGGCCCGACAGCGTGAAGGTGCACGGCCACCTCACCGTCAATGGCGAGAAGATGTCCAAGAGCCGCGGCACGCTCATCCCCGTGCGCTCCTACCTGAATCACCTGGACCCGAGCTACCTGCGCTACTTCTACGCCGCCTCGCTCGGCCCCGGGGTCGAGGACCTCGACCTGAGCCTCAAGGACTTCCGTCTCCGCGTGAACGGCGAGCTGGTGAACAACATCGGCAACCTGGCCAACCGCAGCCTGTCCATGCTCGCGGGCGGTGCGCTGGAGAAGCGGCTCGCTCCCGCGACGAAGGAGGGCCATGGCAGGTCCCTGGTGGAGGCCGCGCTCGGCCGCGTCCCCGAGGTGCGCGAGGCCTTCGAGAAGCTCGAGTACCGCAACGCCATCCGCATCATCACGGAGATCTCCCAGTCCGCGAACGGCTTCCTCCAGAACGCGGCGCCCTGGGCCAAGGTGAAGACCGACCCCGAGGCCGCTCGCGCCGACCTGAGCGATGCCGCCGAGGTGGCCTACCTGCTGGGCGCGCTGCTCACGCCCGTCATTCCCCTCGTGACGGAGAAGCTCTTCGCGCAGCTCAACGCTCCGCCGCTCACCTTCGAGGCGCTCGCCACCGCGAGCTACCCGCTGCTCGACCGCAGCCGGCCCGTGGGCACCCCCGAGCCGCTCCTGCCGCGTCTGGAGGAGGACCGCGTCAACGCCATCCTCGACCAGCCCGCCGCCGCCGCCGAGCCGGCCAAGGAGGGCAAGAAGGAAGGGAAGGGTGGCAAGGCGGAGAAGAAGGCCGCCGAGCCCAAGCCCGCGGAGGCCAAGGCCGCCGACGCGAAGCCCGCCGAGGCCGCGCCGGGGGAGATCGACATCACGGACTTCGGCAAGGTGGTGCTCAAGGTGGGCAAGGTGCTCGCCGCCGAGCGCGTGCCCAAGGCGGACAAGCTGCTGAAGCTCACGGTGGACCTGGGTGAGGCGCAGCCGCGCACCATCTGCTCCGGCATCGCCGAGGCCTTCCAGCCCGAGCAGGTGCAGGGCCGCAAGGTGGTGGTGGTGGCCAACCTCAAGCCGCGCATGCTGCGGGGCATCGAGTCGCGCGGGATGATTTTGACCGCCGGCCCCGGTGGCAAGGACCTGTCCCTGCTGGATCCGGGGGACATGCCTCCCGGCTCCGAGGTGAAGTGAACGTGACGGACTGGCGGGCCGAACGGGACCGGGCCCTCCTCGCCCTCGAGCGGGAGAGGGACCCCGGGATTCGCTCCGAGGCGGCGGAGCTCCTCTTCCACCTGGCCGCCGAGGACACCTCGCGTGCGCCCGAGTTCTCCGCGGCGCTCACCCGGCTGCTCGCCGACAAGCAGGTGGCCGTGCGCCGCACCGCCGTGGGTATGGCCACCGTGGTGCTCTCCGCCGAGGAGCTCCCGGGCTTCCTCGCCTCGCGGCTCGCCGATGAGGAGAGCGTCGTGCGCGTGGAGGCCGCTGGCCGTCTCGCCGACCTCGCCCGGCCCGACTGTCGCGGGACGCTCGCCCAAGCCCTCGAGGACCCCGTCTTCGAGGTCCGCTTCGAGGCCGCTCGCGGCATGGCCACCCTCAAGCACCCCGCCGGCCTGGATGTGCTCATTGAGGCGCTCGATGAGGAGCTGCTGCGCTTCCGGACACTCGGAGCGCTCGCCGAGCTGGGGGATGCGCGTGCCTTGCCCGCCGTCCAGCGCCTGTTCCACCGCTGGCTGCTGCCCGCCTTCGACCGCACCCAGGCGGCCGGAGTGCTCGCGAAGCTGGGAGACCCCGAGGGGGCCACCTGGCTCCTCAAGCGCTCGGAGCGGCGGCGGTGGCTCTGGGCCCAGGACCGGGCCCTCGCCGTGGAGCTCTGTGGCGAGGTGAAGGCCCCGGGCGCCCTCGAGCGGTTGTACGCCATCCTCTCCGATCGCAAGGACGACTGCCGGGGAGCGGCGGCGCGTGGCCTGGGCCGGTTGGGGGATCCGAAGGCCTTGCCGTGGCTGCTCGCGCTGCTCGACGAGCCCGGGGCCCATGAGGACTACCGGCTCGATGCCGCCGAGGGCCTGTGGGTGCTCGGCGTTCCCGAGGGCCGGGACCGTGTCCGAGCGGTGTTGCCCGCGTTCTCCGCGGAGGCCCGTGCCGAGCTCACCGAGCTCATCCAGGAGATGTCATGAGGCTCGTTGATTCACACTGTCATTTCGATCGCGCCGACTCCGCGCAGGTGACCGCCGCGCTGGAGCGCGCCCGCGCCGCCGGGCTGGTGCATGCCGTCATCGTCGGCCAGTTCCACGGCCCCGGAGACTGGGGCATCGCCCTCGAGGTCGCCGCCGCGCATCCGGACTTCCTCACGCCCACGCTCGGCATCCATCCGCACGAGGCGGCCCGCGCCACCGAGGCGGACCTCGAGCACCTGGAGCGCACGTGTGCCCGCCCGGAGATCCATGCCGTGGGTGAGGCCGGGCTCGACTACTACTACGACCACTCGCCCCGAGACGCACAGGCCCAGGTGTTCCGCAGGCAGTGCGCACTGGCGAAGCGGCTCGGCAAGCCGCTCGTGGTGCACGTGCGGGACGCGCATGGGGACTGCGAGGCCATCCTGAAGGAGGAGGGCGTGCGACAGGGCGTCATCCACTGCTTCACCGGGGACACCGACGCGGCCCGGCGCTACCTGGACCTGGGCTTCCTGCTGTCGCTGTCGGGCGTGGTCACCTACAAGAAGACCGAGGCGCTCCAGGACGCGGTGCGCTTCGCCCCGTTGGATCGGCTGATGGTGGAGACGGACAGCCCGTACCTGGCACCGGTGCCCTACCGGGGCAAGAAGAACGAGCCCTCGTACGTCGTCGAGACGGCGAAGAAGGTCGCCGAGCTCAAGGGCGTGTCCCTCGAGCAGGTGGCCGAAGTGACGACCGCCAACGCGGCGGCGCTGTTCGGCTTCACCGTGTGACGAGGCCTACGACACGGCGGCCGTGGAGATCGACGGCCGGCGTGTCGCGGCCAGTTGAGCGATGGCTTCCAGGTCCTTGCTCATCTGCGGCACGTCCAGCAGCAGCGCGTCCGGGTCGTAGCGGAAGTCGGCCTGCGAGAAGCCCAGCAGCGTCTGCATGGCCTGCTCGCCGTTCTGTCCCGCGACGGTGGCGTAGACGAGCTTCCCCTGTTCCATGTGCAGGTATCCCTCGTGGGCGTGGTGCTTCAGGTGCAGGCGCCCCGATTTCTTGCCCGTGCCCAGCAGCTTGAGCAGCTCCGGGGCCGGCATCTCGTCCAGGCTTCCTCGCACCACCCGCGCCGGGCCGTTGTGCTGGATGCGATCGTCGTACAGCGCGCGCACCATCTTCGCCGCCGCGTCGGGCTCCGTGGGCGGTACCACCGCCGTGGCTCCTCCCATCATCAGCCGCTCGCGCGTGCCCGGGTCCGGGTCTCCGAGCACCACCACGGGCAGGCCCGCGTGCTCCGCCGAGGTCCGCAACGCCTGCAGCAGCCCCAGCACCTCGTCAAGCCCGAACTTCAGCCCCACCACCAGCACGTCGCAGTCCTGGTACACCAGCGCGTCGTACGCCCCGTCCAGCAGCGCCAGCGCGTGCACCACCAGTCCCTGCTTCTGGGCGGACTCCAGCAGGTCCGTGCGCGTGCCTTCCTCCGGCTCCACCACGAGGATCTGCCGCCCGTCGTTGGCGATGCGGTGGCGCAGCAGCTCGCCGTTCTGCACCTGCATGACGATGTCCGCCACCAGCGGGTCGTACAGCTTTCCCGAGTGCTCGCGCAGGTGTTCGATGGCCTGCTCCTTGGTCAGCACCTTGCCGTACGCGTTGGCCGGGTTCTTCGTCAGCTCCAGGTAGCTGTCCACCGTCGCCAGGATGCGGGCGCCCAGGGTGATGTCATCGCCCTTGGCCCCCTGCGGCGTTCCCGAGCCGTCATAGGCCTCGTACAGCTGCGCGAGCATGGTGTTCACCTGCACCGGCAGGTGCACCGACTCGAAGAGCTTCACCGGCACCCGGACGTAGCGTTTGGCGTCGGCCAGCCATTCCGGGTTCATTGCGTTGTTCGCCAGGCAGAGGTGGCGCTCGGCCGGCTTGCCCAGGTCGTGCAGGTAGCCCGCGATGGCCACCGCCGCCACGTCCTTGGGCGGCATCCCCAGGCGCCGCGCCACCACCGAGGCCTGTCGCGACACCTGCGCCGAGTGCCCCCGGTGATGCTTGCGGTCCCGCTCCTGCATCGTCACCAGGATGTTCAGCGTCTCGATGTAGTCCTTGTCGGTCACCGTCCCGCGCGAGCCCTGGAAGGCCTCGCTGCGCGACGTGTTGGGCCGTATCTGGGTGCCCTGCCGGGGCGGTACCCGCAGGCGCACGTCCGTGTCGAGCCGGAGCTGGAGGCTGCTCCGGGGGGCCTGCCCCGAGGTGCTCTCGTAGGCGGTGGCCATGGTGGTCAGGTCCGTGCGCACCTGGGCGGTCACCACCTCCAGCGCGGCGAAGGCCGTGGTGTCCCCGTAGTAGTGCTTGCGGATGGAGGCGGCGATGGTGCTGCGCAGGCCCACGTACGCGTAGACCTCGGTCATGCCCGTCACCAGGGCGATCTCATCCAGCAGCTTCTTGTTCTGCGGTTCGGCCGCCACCACCGACAGCAGCTTGCGCTCCGGATCGATCGCCAGCGGAAGCACGTTCTGCGCCTCCGCCAGCCGCACCGGCACCTTGTCCAGCACCTCCGTGGGGATGCGGGCCTTGGCCAGCTTCTCCGCGGAGACGAAGCGCGTCTGGAACTCGGCCGCCAGGAAGCGCAGCAGCGCCGCCTCCTGGATCAGCCCGATCTCCACCAGACAGTCCCCCAGCCGGTGGCCGGTGATCTTCTGGTGCTCCAGCGCCTTCTGGATGGACTCCGTCGTGACCAGACCGGCCTCGACGAGCCGCTCCCCGAGTTTCTTCGCCATGTCAGCCTTCCGAGTCAGAGCCCTCCTCGGGCTTCGAGGCGGGCTCCGTCTTCGTCAGCACGCTGAACGGTTTGAACGTGAGCTCCTTGGGAACGTTCACGGGCTCGCGCGGCGGCTTGGGCTCGCGCGGCTCCCGGGCCTCGCGAGGCTCGCGCGGCTCCCGAGGCTCGCGCTGCTCCCGAGGCTCACGGGGCGGCCTGGGCTCGCGCTGCTTCTCCTGCCGCTCGGGCCGCTCGGGCCGCTGCGACGGGGCGGCCTCGCCCGTGGGGGCGCCGGCGCTCTTCTCCGGCCGCTCCTTGGGCTTCTTCTCCTTGAACTTCTTGCGGCCACCCCCCTCCACGGGCGCGCGGCCGCGGACGGTGGGCACCGGGCCCTTCCACAGCGAGCGGTCGTAGAGCTTGAGGTTCTCCGTCCACTTGTCGTTGGGGTCGCGCTGCATGGCCTCCACCCACGAGGCGATGCGCGAGTCCAGCGAGTCCAGGGCGTGGACGATGTGCGCCTCGAGCGTCACCGGCAGCTTGGGCGAGCCGTACTCCAGCCGTCCGTGGTGCGCGAGGACGATGTGGGTGAGGTGCTGCTCGAGCAGCGGCGGGAAGTTGGGCAGGCCGAGCGTCTTCTCGCGGATCTTCTGCGCCGTCATCACGAGGTGGCCCACCAGCTTGCCCTCGTCGGTGTACTCGAAGCCCTTCTCCGGGGAGATCTCCGCGACCTTCATCACGTCGTGGAGGAAGGCACCGGCGAGCAGCAGGTCGCGGTCCGCCATGGGGTAGTGGTCCGCCACCCGGAGGGTGAGCCGCATCACCGACAGCAGGTGGTCCGCCAGCCCGCCGCGGTAGGCGTGGTGGATGCCCTTGGCGGCCGGCGCGTGCGGCAGGCCCGCGGCGATCTGCGGATCATCCAGGAAGGCCAGCAGCAGCGCCTTCACGTTCGGGTCGTTCACGCGCTCGGTGACGAGCTCGCGGATCTGCCCCACGGCACGGGCGCCTCCGTGGCCCTCGCCGCCCGTCTTCGGCGCGGCCTGCTCTTCCCGGCGCTCCTCGCGGCCCTCGCGGCGTTCCTCGCGAGCGGGGGCGGCGGCCTTGGCCGCGGGCTGCTCCTCACGCGCGGGCGGCTCCTCGCGAGCGGGGGGCTCGAACTCCTTGGGGTCGAGCGGCTCCGGGTCCAGTCTCTCGATGGCCTCGATGACCACCTGCGGCTTGCCGTGGAAGCCGATGATGTTGCCACGGACGAGCACGTAGTCACCGGGGGCGAAGGTGGGCTCGAGCTCCTCGACCTTGTCGAAGACGCGGGCGTCGATCTCACCGCTCTTGTCGACGAAGACCACGGAGAGGAACACCTTGCCGCTGCGGGCAGTGATGCGGTCCTTCTTCGTGACGCGGAAGACGGTGTTGACGGCGTCCTTCTCGCGCAGGTCCTTCGCGTACACCTTGCGCACCGTTTCCTGGGGGTCGGTGGGGGTGGAATGGGGGGCTTTGTCGGCCTGATTGTCGGTCGTCATCTCGGCTGGCGACACTACCACTACCCAGGCGGTTAGGATGTGTTCATGTCCCTTCTTCCCACACTCTCCCTGCTTCTCCTGCTGGCTGGCGCCGATGAACCGGCCTGGAAGCAGGTGGCCCGTGACGACGGCATCACCGTGCTGGCCCGGACTCCCGAGGGGGGCTCCGTGTCCGAGGTGAAGGCCACCGGCCTCATGGATGCCCCTCCCCACGACGTGTGGCGGGTCATTCGTGACTACAACAACTACACGAAGACCATGCCCTACACCGACGAGAGCCGCGTGGTGTCCTCGGAGCAGGACGGGAAGGTCATCGTCTTCCACTGCGTGGTGAACGCCCCGCTGGTGGACAAGCGCGACTTCGTCATCCGCATCGTCGACGAGTCGGACTGGAAGGACGGGAAGGGCTTCCTGAAGACGGCCTGGACCGCGGCCACCGAGGGGGTGCCCCCCGAGCGGGAGGGCGTGGTGCGGGTGAAGCTCAACACGGGCTACTGGCTGCTGGAGCCGCGGGAGGAGGGGAAGAAGACCTTCGCCACCTACTACCTCTACACGGACCCGGGGGGCTCGCTGCCCAAGTGGATCGCCGACCGGGCGAACAAGACGTCCGTGCCGGATGTCCTCCGGGCCGTGCGCAAGGCGGCGGCGGCGAAGAAGTAGGGCGTCAGCTCGCCTCGATGACGATGCCCGACAGGTAGTCGGTGCCGGGGAAACCCACCAGGGTGGGGTGGTCCGGGGGCAGGCCGAGCCGGGCGAAGCGCACGCCCATCCGCCCCTCCTGCTCGCAGGCCTCGGCGATCAGGTCGTCGAAGCGTCCGATGGGCAGGGGCGGGTGGTAACCCATGACGAGCAGGTTGCCGCCGTGACGGGTGACGCGCAGGCCCAGGCGCACCTGCTCGATGAAGGTCTCCGGGGAGGTGGCCTCCGGGGTGTCCAGCAGCACCAGGTCGAAGGTGTCGTGCAGGCTGCGGAGCACGTCGAGCGCGTCCCCCCGCTCCACCCTCAGGCGCCCCAGCAGCCCGTTGGCCTCGCCATTCTCCCGGGCGAGGTCCGCCGTGTCCGCGTCGCTGTCGAAGGCGAGGATGGCGCGGGCACCGTGGCGTCCGGCGTGCACGAAGAGGCCGCCCACGTGGCAGCTCGGGTCCAACACCCGAGCGCCCTGGGAGACCCGGGCGAGGAAGCGGCGCAGCTCCCGCTGGTCGTACGGGTAGCCCACGCCCGGGCCATAGGTGAGGTCCACTGTGAAGCGGGCCCCCAGCTCCAGCACGCGGCTCCAGCGCGGCGGGTTGCCGTAGAGCGCGTGGGGCCGCTGGAGGGGCAGGCCGAGCTGCTGGCGCCGCGAGGTGTCGTTGCGCAGCAGGACGGACTCGGCTCCGCACACCTCCACGAGGGCGCGGGTGAGCTCCTGCAGCCGGGCGTCCATCGCGCGGGTGAGCGTCTGGACGACGAGGTGCATGTCGTAGCGGTCCACGATGAGGCCAGGGAGGGCGTCGCCGTCATCGTTGATGGAGCGGCAGAAGCGCGGGTCATCCACCATGCGGGCGCGGCGCTCGAAGGCCTGGCGCACATGGCGGGGGATGAGGCCCTCGGCGGACTCGTCCGGAAGCCCCAGCCGGCGCACCGCGTAGGAGGCCTCGAGGTCCACGTCCGCGAGCCCCAGCACGTGCCCATCCTCGTCCCGGAGCTGCACGGCCTCTCCCACGGAGGGGGTGCCTTCCATCGAGACGATGTCCTCGCGGCGTACCCAGGGCGCCCCGTGCTTGAGCCGTCGCGCCGCCTCGCGGGAAAGGTAGGTATTGAACAAGGCCGTCCTCCCCTCGGCGCGTGCCCCGTGCCGCGCCATGTGCCTCCGGTGGGAGAAAACATGCGGCGGACGGGGAATGGGTGCGGAGAGGGCGGGAGTGCTCCCCTGGAGGGCAGGGGAGCGGGAGAGGGGAAGGAGGCTCAGTCCTTCCGGGGGGCCGGCCGCCTGGCGGCACTGACGGTGAGCCACATGAGCACCGAGCTCATCGCCAGCGCCAGGACGATGCCCGCTCCCCGCCGGCTCCAGGAGTCGCTCAGGATGAGCCTCAGCGCCGCGGCACCCAGCACCAACGCGGCGACGACGCCCGCTTTCTGGGCACGTCCCATGAGACCCGTCGACGGGGGCCTCGCCCGGGCCAGCGCCGGGATGCTCGAGGCCTTGCGCCAGGTGGAGTGTCCGTCCTCGAGCACCTCGTCATCGGGCGCCACCAGGCCCTGGGTGTACGCCTTCTCCACGTCCAACAGGGTGGGGTAGCCCAGCTCTCCCTCCGGCGTGCGTACGCGGTAACCCATGGTGGTTCCCTCCCGGGTTTCAGGCCAGCTCGGCCGCAATCTGCTCAGCCACCCGCAACCCATCAATGGCCGAGGAGACGATGCCGCCAGCGTAACCACAGCCCTCGCCCGCGGGGTAGAGCCCCCGCATCGACACGGACTGCATGTCCTCGCCGCGGGTGATGCGCACCGGCGAGCTGGTGCGGCTCTCGATGCCGATGAGCTTGCCCTCGTCGCTGATGAAGCCGCGCATCTTCCGGTCGAACGCCTTCAGCGCCTGCTTCAGCGACTGCGTGAGGCTCGCCGGGAAGAGCGTGTTGAGATCCGTATGGGCCAGCCCCGGCCGGTAGCTCGTCCCGCCCGGCTCCTTCTTCACGCGCCCGGCCAGGTAGTCCGGAATCGTCTGCGCGGGTGCGAAGAACTTCCCTCCGCCCAGCTCGTATGCCTTGCCCTCCCAGTGGCGCTGGAACTCCAGGCCCGCGAGCGGACCCGTGAAGCCCTCGCGCTCGAAGTCCTGCACGGACACCGTCACGACGATGCCCGCGTTGGCGTACTTCGCGTTGCGCCGCGAGTTGCTCATGCCGTTGGTGCACTGCAGCCCGTCCTGCGTGGGCGTGGGCACCACGATGCCTCCCGGGCACATGCAGAATGAGTAGACGCCGCGCACCTCCCCATCCACGTCCAGGTTCTCCGCCAGCTTGTAGTCGGCCGGGGGCAGCTTCGGATTCTTCGCCGCGCTGCCGTACTGGATGGAGTTGATGAGCCCCTGCGGGTGCTCGGCCCGGAAGCCGAGCGCGAAGGGCTTTGGCTCGATGACCACGCGTCCGTCCGCGGCGAAGCGCTCGTAGAGCTCGCGCGCCGAGTTACCCGGGGCCAGCACCACCCGATCGCTCTCCAGCGTCCGTCCGTCCGCCAGCTTCACCCCCGACACCCGGCCGTCGCGGTAGAGCACGTCCTCCACCTTGTGCTCGAAGAGCACCTGGCAGCCCCCGGCGATGAGCTCGTCGCGCAGCTGCGCCACCGCGCCCGGCAGCAGGTCCGAGCCGATGTGCGGCTTGCCCTCGACGAGGATGTGGTCCGGCGCGCCGCAGCGGGCGAACGTCTCAATCACCTTGCGCACCAGCGGATGGTTGATGCGCGTAGACAGTTTGCCGTCCGTATAAGCGCCAGCCCCACCCTCCCCGAAGTTCATGTTGCTCTCGGGGTCCAACGTGCCGTCCCGCATCAGCTTCGCCACATCTTTCCGCCGCGCCACCACTTCCTTGCCGCGCTCGATGAGGATGGTGCGAACGCCGCGTTCCAGCAGGCCCAGCGCGCAGAAGAGACCCGCGGGTCCGGTGCCGATGATGATCGGCATGCGCTCCGGCTGCTTCACGTGCTGCGGGGGCTCGGGAGGAGGCGGCGCCTCACCGACGTCGGGCGGCAGCTTCTTGGGCGCGCGTCCCGGAGCCAGTTCCACCTCCAGCGTATAGATGTAGCGGGGGCTGCCTTTCTTGCGCGCATCCAACACGGAGCGCACGACACGCACGGACGCCAGGTCCGCGCGAGTCACTCCGAGCTTCTCGGCCGCACGCTGGCCGAGCAGCTCTTCCGGCTCGTCCAACCACAGCCCGATGTTGTTCACCCGATACGCCATGCGCTGCTCTTCTCCTGAAGCCGGGGAAAGGGGGGCGCGTATCTGCGCTGGCCGAGCCCCTGAATGCAAGCTGTTGAACACATAAGTCGCGACTGGGTGCGAACTTGACGATGCACCCCTCGCATGCCTTCCCCCTGAGCGTTGGGAGGGGTGCGAAGGCCCCTTCGCATCTCCGGACAACCCCGCCAGCCCATTGATTCTCACAACACCCCGATGTGCATGGGGAATCATGGGGAAGGCGTCTGGAAGGCGACTGCTGGCACGCCGGTTGAAGATGGTGCCGCCAGTGATTACGCGGTCCCACCGCTCTTCGGAGGACACGTCCTTGAGTACAGACAAGCAGGGCACGAAGCTTCTCGCCCGTACCTTCTTCAACCAGCTGCGCGCCAGCGGCTACACCCCCATGCAGATCATCGGCGTGGCCACCGAGCTGCTCGACCTGGTGACGGAGGACATCAAGGGTGTGGACAAGAACGTTGGTCAGCCAACACAGGAGGCCCGGCCGGACTTTCGGCAGGGAGCCTGACCCGATACCATGGCGCTGTCCCTAGCGGGCAGCCGGGTTCCGGGCAGGTCCCGGGGCTCGAGCTCCCCTAGGTGGCAAGCAAAAGGAACCGGCCTTGAGCCGGTTTTTTTATGTCCGCGCTTCGCCGGACCGTCTACAGGTGGCCCTGGCGTTCGCGGCGGCGCTGGCGGGCGGCGGCCCCGGCGATGACGAGCAGACCGGCGTTCATGGCGGTGAAGACGGAGCTGGCGGTGCGCAGCGCGAGCACGGCGAGCAGGAGGGCGCCCCCCATGAAGGCTGTCCGGTCCACCCAGGCGGAGCGCGGTTGCGGCAGCACGAGCACCGTCACGCAGAGTGCGAGCGGCAGGCCCAGGGCCACCTGACGGGCGATCTGCGGCCCGCTGCTGGCCACGGTCTCCCAGTTGTGGACGAGGATGGCGGAGAAGATGACGACGGTGCCGATGGCGAGCACCAGCACGCCCGCGGCGGCCGCGTCCTTGGTGAGGCGGGCCTTCTCGTCGAAGTGGCGGGTGGCGAGGTCCACCAGGTGCTCGAGCGCGCTGTTGAGGATCTCCGCGAAGAAGATGAGGAGGACGCAGAAGATGAGCGTCACCTTCTCGGCGAGCCCGAGGGAAATGCCGCTGCCCACCAGGCCCACGAGGAGGGCGGCGACCAGGTGGACGCGCATGTTGCGCTGGTGGACGGCGGTGTGGATGAGCCCGTTCCACGCGTGACGGAAGGAGGCGAGCATCCCGGAGCCGCCCTGGGACGAGTAGGCCGGTGGCTGCTTCTTCTCGGAAGGAGGCAGAGGGGAGAGGGCTGGAGAGCTCATCACGGACAGGTTAGCGGGAGAGCAGGCAGGCACTCACGGTTTGATTGGCATGCCCTCGCGCCGGGGCCTAACGTCCGGCCCCTCATGGCCCTTCCTGCTCACGTTCGAACCACCGCCTGGGTGCTGTTCTCGCTGCTCTGCCTGCCGGGCATGAGCCAGGCCCAGGAGGAGGGTGACTTCTCCAATGATTGCGGACTGGAGCCCCCGGGCGCCGTCTATGTCCCGCTGCCCGGCCCCCGGCCCCACGAGACGCGCTGGCGGCCCTCGGAGCCTTCCCTGGTGCGCCGCGAGGACCGGACGGGTCGGGTCTCCGGACTCTCGGGGCTGCCGCAGACGCGCATCCGCGCCGGTGCCTTGTCGGGAAAGACGCTCTACCTGAGCCCGGGGCACGGCTTCTACCGCAGCTCGCCGCTGGGCCGTTGGGCCACCCAACGTGGCAACACCAACGACGTCGTCGAGGACCTGGTCTCCATCGAGACGCTCAACCAGTACCTGATGCCCATGCTGATGGGAGCGGGCGCCACGGTGATTCCCGTGCGGGAGTCGGATCTCAACCCGCGCATGGTCATCCTCAACAATGGCGGGGCGGGCTATTCGGAGGAGGGACCCGCGGAGCTCTTCTCCGCCTCTTCTCTGGCGGGCTGGGGTCCGCCGCCGGCGCCCATGGGAAACGCGGTGCGGCCCTTCGAGCTCGGGGGCAATCGGCTGATGACGGCCGCGCCCACGGCGACCGCGCGAGCCACCTGGACGCCCTCGATTCCGGCCGACGGCTACTACCACGTGTACGTCTCCTACAGCGCGTACTCGGCCCGGGTGCCGGACGCGCACTACGTGGTGCGGCACGCAGGGGGGGAGAGCCATTTCCGGGTGAACCAGCGCCGCCACGGCGGGACGTGGCTTCTGCTGGGCCGCTTCTATTTCCGGGCGGGCCAACACCCGGAGACGGCCTCGGTGGTGGCGCTCAACGATTCGGCGGAGTCCGGCAACGTGTCACTGGACGCGGTGCGCTTCGGCGGTGGCAGCGGCGCCATCGGTGACACGACGCTCGGGGCCCTGCCGCGTCCCCGCTTCGAGGAGTGTGCGCGCTACCACACCCAGTTCAGCGGTGCGCCTCCCTCGGTGTTCGCTCCCTCGGGCGTCAACGCGCTCTCCAATGAGCGCAACGACGACGTCTCCTCGCGCCCGCGCTTCGCCGCCTGGCTGCACGAGGAGGGGGAGGACGCCGTCTATGTCGCCTGGCACACCAACGCCTCCAGCACCGGCGGCGTCCGGGGGACCGAGGCCTATGTCTACGGCCCGAATCCCGTGGACGGCACCTATAACTTCACCGGGGTGCCCGGCAGCGAGGTGCTCGCGCAGAAGCTGTTGGAGGAGCTGACGGCGGACCTCCAGCGGGAGGTGGACCCCACCTGGAGGGTGCGCAAGCTGCGCTCGGCCAACCTGGGAGAGGTGAACCCGACCCACAACCCGGAGATGCCCTCCGTGCTGGTGGAGGTGGCCTACCACGACAACGCGCAGGATGCCGCGCAACTCAAGGATCCGGCCTTCCGTCGGATTGCCGCGCGCGCCTTCCTGCACGGCATCATCAAGTACTTCGCCACACGCGATGGCGTGCCGGTGCGGCTGCCTCCCGAGGCGCCCTCGGCGGTGGTGGCGCGCAACGCCGGGAGTGGCAAGGTGGAGGTGAAGTGGGCCGAGCCGCCGGATCCGGACGGGAACGTGCCTCCCACGACCCCCGTCACCAGCTACCGCGTCTACCAGAGCGAGGACGGGCTGGCCTGGGATGAGGGGACCGAGGAGAACAGCACCACCGTCTCCATCGCCCTGGCTCCGGGCTCCACGAGGTACTTCCGCGTGGCAGCCATCAACGCTGGCGGAGAGTCCTTCCCTTCGGATGTGGTGGGCGTGCACGTCCCGGATGAGGGCGGGGTGCCCCAGGTGCTGGTGATCAACGCCTTCCGGCGCCTCGACGCGGCGCTGGCTCGCGCGGATGACCTCTCGGCGTACGATCTGGGAGCTCCCATGCGCGAGCTGCTGGAGTCCATGAATGACGGCACCTTCCTGCGCCGCCACGGGGACGCCGTGGCCCGGCACGCCGTGGCTTTCGACGGAGCCACCAGCGAGGCGCTCGCCGCGGGCCTCCTCACGCCCGTGGGCTACCGGGTGCTGGACTGGTTCATCGGACGGGGAGGGGTAGGGGGGGCGGGGCCCGGCTCGGCCGAGCAGGAACTGATGCGCACCTTTGTCACTGGCGGCGGCCACCTGCTGTTGTCCGGTAGCCACGTGGCCTCTTCACTCTCTGCGGGAGACTCCACGTCCCAGGCCTTCCTGGCCGACATCCTCCACGCCTCGCTGAGCGGCGAAGCCTCCTCTCTCCTGGTTGAGGGGCTGCCGGACGGGTGGCTGAAGGAACTCTCTGGGGCGGTGCTCGACAATGGGACGCTCGGCGCCTTTCCAGTGGGCACGCTGGACGCGCTGACCCCGCTGCCGGGCGGCACCTCGGTGCTGGGCTACTCGGGGACGAGTCAGTCCGCGGGCGTGGCCTCGACTCCAGGAGGCCAGGTGCTCTTCCTGGGCATGCCCTTCGAGGGCATCGTCAGTCCCTCCCGGCGGGCCTGGCTCATGGGGTCCTTCCTGGCCCGGGCGGGCGTGCTGGCCACGGCTCCCGTTCCCCCCACGGAGGACCCCCCGCCTCCGGATGCCGGCAGCCCGAATCAGTGGGAGGCGCAGACGAAGGCCGATCCCCCTCCTCCTCCACCCCCTCCCGCTCCCTACGTGGTGGACCGCATTCCCGAGTCCTACGACAAGGCCGAGACGGGTTGTGGCTGCCGGTCAGGCGGCGGAACCGTGTCGGTTACGTGTTTGTTGCTGCTGTGGACTGTTCAGCTATGGCGCACGCGCCGTCGATCTGTGTTCACAGAGCGTTGACTCGCGTGCGCCACATGCCTACGGTCGGCCGCCCTTTCCCACGGTGGGCAGGATTACGGCCCATCGTGTGCCTGTGAGCTTTCCAACCTCCCAAGGAGACTGAAACATGGCCACCAAGATTGCCATCAACGGGTTCGGTCGCATCGGCCGCTGTGTTCTTCGTGCAGCCCTGAGCCGCAAGGAGAACCTGGACTTCGTCGCCATCAACGACCTCGATGAGCCGGCCGCGCTGGCGCACCTCTTCAAGTACGACTCCGTGCACGGCACCTGGCCGGGCACCGTGAAGGCCACGGACAAGGCCATCATCATCGACGGCAAGGAGATCGCCGTCACCGCCCAGAAGGATCCCACCGCGCTGCCCTGGAAGTCCCTGGGCGCGGACATCGTCCTCGAGTGCACCGGCCGCTTCACCGAGCGCGAGGGCGCCGAGAAGCACCTGGGCGCGGGCGCCAAGAAGGTCATCATCTCCGCCCCGGCCAAGGGCCCGGACCTCACCATCGCCTTCGGCATCAACCACGACCAGTACGATCCGAAGAAGCACCACATCCTCTCCAACGCCTCGTGCACCACCAACTGCCTGGCGCCGGTGAGCAAGGTGCTGCTGGAGAACTTCGGCATCGAGAAGGGCGTGATGACCACCATCCACAGCTACACCAACGACCAGCGCATCCTGGATCTCACGCACAAGGATCTGCGCCGCGCCCGCGCCGCCGCCCTGAACATGATTCCCTCCTCCACCGGCGCCGCGAAGGCCATCGGTGAGGTGCTGCCGGCCCTCAAGGGCAAGATGCACGGCCTGGCGGTGCGCGTGCCCACCCCGAACGTGTCCCTGGTGGACCTGAGCGTGGTGACCAGCAAGCCCACCACCATCGACGCCGTCAACGCCGCCTTCAAGGCCGCCTCCGAGGGCGCGCTCAAGGGCATCCTCCAGTACAACGACGAGCAGACCGTCTCCGTCGACTACAACGGCAACCCGCACTCCTCCATCTTCGACTCCACCAACACCATGGTCGTGGATGGGAACCTGCTCAAGGTGATGGCCTGGTACGACAACGAGTGGGGCTTCTCCAACCGCATGGTGGACACGGCGAAGTTCCTCGCGGCCAAGGGCTTCTAATCAGGCAACACCAACGGGCGTTCCGATTGGGAGGACCGAGATGATCCGCTACATCGACGACATGCAGCTCACCGGCAAGCGCGTCTTCATCCGGGTGGACTTCAACGTTCCCCTGGAGGGCAAGCGCATCACCGACGACACCCGCATCCGCGAGGCGCTGCCGACCATCAAGCGCGCGCTGGAGATGGGCGGGAAGGTGATTCTGGCCTCCCACCTCGGGCGCCCCAAGGGGCCGGACCCGAAGCTCTCGCTGGAGCCGGTGGCCGCTCGGCTCAGCGAGCTGCTCGGCCCCAAGCACGAGGTCCTCCTCGCCGACGATTGCGTGGGTGACGGCGTGCGCAAGCTGGTGAAGGACCTGAAGGAAGGGCAGGTGCTCATGCTCGAGAACCTGCGCTTCCACAAGGAGGAGGAGGCCAACGACGATGCCTTCGCGCGAGAGCTCGCCTCCTTCGCCGACGTCTACATCAACGACGCCTTCGGCACCGCGCACCGCGCCCATGCCTCCACCGCGGGCATGGTGCCCTTCGTCAAGGAGAAGGGCGCGGGCCTGCTGATGCGCAAGGAGCTGGAGTACCTGGGCGGGGTGATGAAGAACCCGGCCAAGCCCTTCGTGGCCATCCTGGGCGGCGCCAAGGTGAGCGACAAGATCAAGGTCATCGAGAGCCTGCTGCCCAAGGTGGACGCGCTGCTGGTGGGTGGCGCCATGGCGTACACCTTCCTCAAGGCGCAGGGGATTGAAGTGGGCAAGAGCCGCGTGGAGGAGGACAAGCTGTCGCTGGCCACGCGCATGCTGGAGGCGGCGCAGCGGCTGAAGACGTCGCTGGTGCTGCCCATCGACCACGTGGCGAGCACCGAGCCCACGGACAAGGGCGTGGTGACCGAGGTGCCGGATCGGGCCATTCCCGCGAACCTGATGGGCCTGGACATCGGCCCGAAGACGCGGGCCATGTTCTCCGAGCACATCCGCAACGCGAAGACGGTGGTGTGGAACGGCCCCATGGGCATGTTCGAGGTGCCGAAGTACGCCGCGGGCACGCGCACGGTGGCCGAGTCCATGGCCATCAACAAGGGCGCGGTGACGGTGGTGGGCGGCGGAGACAG
This sequence comes from Vitiosangium sp. GDMCC 1.1324, assembly GCF_003044305.1. Taxonomy (GTDB): domain Bacteria; phylum Myxococcota; class Myxococcia; order Myxococcales; family Myxococcaceae; genus Archangium. The sequence continues at coordinate 130,636 of NZ_PZOX01000019.1, forward strand.
CGCCGCGGCGGTGAACGAGATGGGGCTGGCCGACAAGCTCAGCCACGTGTCCACCGGTGGCGGGGCCTCGCTGGAGTTCCTCGAGGGCCGCGATCTGCCGGGCGTCAAGGCGCTGGAGACCAAGTAGTCCTTCGCACGCAACACCACGGGAGGAGTCCTCAATGGCGGCACAGGCGCGACGCAAGCTCATCGCCGGCAACTGGAAGATGAACAAGACCATCCCCGAGGGGCTCGCCCTGGTGCGGGAGCTCAAGGGCCTGGTGGCGTCCATCCCGGGAGACCGGGTGGAGGTGGCCGTGGCGCCATCCTTCGTGGCGCTGCATGCGATCGCCAAGGAGCTAGAGGGCTCCTCCCTGAAGCTGGCCGCCCAGAATTGCCACTGGGAGGCCAGCGGAGCGTTCACCGGCGAGGTGTCCGCGTCGATGCTGAAGGACGTGGGGTGCGCCTACGTCATCGTGGGCCACTCCGAGCGCCGGCAGTACTTCGGCGAGACGGACGAGACAGTGAACAAGCGCACCCGGGCAGTGCGGGGCGCGGGGATGACGCCCATCATCTGCGTGGGCGAGACGCTCGCCGAGCGCGAGGCCAACCGCACCCTGGAGGTGGTGGAGCGGCAGGTGGCGGGGGCGCTGAAGGGCTTCCCGGCGGCCGAGGTGGCGGGCTTCGTCCTGGCGTACGAGCCGGTGTGGGCGATTGGGACGGGGCGGACGGCCACCAGCGCGCAGGCCCAGGAGGTGCATCGGGCCATCCGCGAGCAGCTGGGCCGGCTGTACGACAAGGGGACGGCGGAGCAGGTGCGCATCCAGTACGGCGGGAGCGTGAAGCCGGACAACGCGGTGGAGTTGCTGGGCCAGCCGGATGTGGACGGAGCGCTGGTGGGCGGGGCGAGCCTGAAAGCGGGCGATTTCGCGGCGATTGTGAAGGGCGGGGTGTGATCGCAGGAAGATTGTCACCGCCCGGGCCGTTCGGTTAGTCTGCGCGGCCTTTCATCCAGGACCGGAAAGAAGAGTTAGAGCATGTTGACCTTCGTGACGATCGTGCACGTCCTGCTGTGCGTGTTCATGATCTTCGTCATCCTTTTGCAGCCCGGGAAAGACGCGGGAATGGGCGCGGCCCTGGGTGGTGGTGCCGCGACGAGCGCCTTCGGTGGACGTGGTGCGACGACCTTCCTTAGCAAGGTGACGGGCATCTGCGCGGCGCTGTTCTTCCTGACGTCGCTGGGCCTCTCCTTCGTGGGGATGCGCACCTCGGTGGCGGGCGCGCTGGCGAAGCCGGCGGCGCAGAAGCAGGCTCCGGCGCAGCCGGGCACCACTGGGGCGCCTCCGGCTGGGCAGGCTCCCGCGACGAATCCGCAGGAGGCGGCGCCTTCGACGGGCGCGGCTCCCGCGCAGCAGCAGCAGGCTCCGGGCGCTCCGAGCACCATGGAGCAGCCGCGTCCGGCCGAGACTCCGGCGCCGACTCCGGCTCCGGCTCCCGCTCAGTAGGCGGGCTGCCACCCGGAAAGGAATCGGGTGGCGATGTCGTTAAAAGTTGGTTGCAGTCGGCGCGGTTCGTGGTACTAGAGGCCGCGTCGCAATTGCCCAGGTGGTGGAACTGGTAGACACACCATCTTGAGGGGGTGGCGCCGAAAGGTGTGCGGGTTCGAATCCCGCCCTGGGCACTCCGAAATGAGCCTCCAAGTCCTTGAGACTTGGGGGCTTTTTTCTTTTCCGCTCCGGATTGTAGCTCGATTGTAGCTACGGGGCCTCGTCCGAGGGCGGCGCGCCTCCGGCCGGCGGCGTCGACGGAGGCCGGAGCTCCACCTTCAGCTTCGCCACCTCCGAGCAGAGCGACTCCCAGGGCAGCGTCGTGTAGAGGCTCACGATGTCGCCCTTCGGCCCGTGCGTGACCCAGGCGAGCTTGTCCCGGTCCGCCCCGTCCGCCAGTGCCAGGCTGATGAAGGTGCGACGGGTGTCGTGGACCCGCCGGCCTCGTAGGCCGAGCAGCTCAAGGTCCTCCAGGAGCTGCGCGTGGACGACGGGGTCGCGCCGGTGCTCTCCACGCCGGGAGGGCACGACGAGGTCGTCAGCCGTGGGCGGTCGCCCCTGCTTGCGCTCCCATCCCTCCTGGCGCCACGCATCGAGGACGCGGGCGAGTACGGGGTGGACCGGCACCTCGCGGGGGCGCTCCGTCTTCACGCCCTTCTCCCGCCGCTGCTTGCGGTGGAAGGCCCTGGATACCCGGAGGCGTCCCAGCGGCTGGGCCGAGGCGTCCCAGGCGTTCCACCGCAGGGCTACCGCCTCGCCGATGCGCATGCCGGTGAGGAAAAGGAGTGCGTAGAGGACACGCCGATCCTCCGGAAGGCGCGTATCCGAGAGCAGGGTCTCCACCTCCTCGCGGGTGAAGACCGCGGTGGAGCGCCACTCCGGATTTTTGTCCACCTTCGGGGGGAGGTCCCCCTTCTTGAGGACGCATGGGTTGCTCTCGATGAGCTCGTCGGCGAGGGCGTCCTCGAACATCCGGTGCAGCAAGCCGTACACGTGCCGCACCGTGCGGGGAGCAAGCTGCTTCTTCGTCGGTCCAATGCGCGTGCGGAGCTTGCGGATGAGGTCTCGGACATGGCGCGTGCGCACCTCGGTCAGCGGGAGATGGCCGAGGTCCGGTATGGCGTGGCGCTCGAGGCGGGTGCGGTCGTCCCGGGCGCTGCTCAGGCCCCGCTCTTCCCGCTCGCGGACCCAGCGCTCGAAGTAGCGGCGGACGGTGAGACCCTCGAGCTGCGGCGCCTCGTGGGTGAGGCTCGCGGCCACCTTCCGCTCGACGATGCGGAGCAGCTCGCGCGCCTCATCCTCTCGGGTGAGGCCGGTCGACTCCTGGACGCGCTTGCCGCTGCTGTCCCGGTAGGCCATCCAGTACGTCTTGCCACGCAGGTACACGGTCCCCATCAGGGACACTCCTTTCTTTCGGGTGGTGTTTGGGTGGAGGCGTCAGCGGCGCGCCGCGCGAGGATGCGGGTGGCCCGCTCCTCGAGGGAAAGCGCGGCGTCGGCCGGGGAAGGGCCACGCTCCAGGAAGCTGAGGAGCTGGTCCTTGCGGATGCGCCACAGCCGTCCAGTTCGGAGGCAGGGGAGGTGCCCGCTCTGGACCCATGCTCGCACCGTGGCGGCGCTCACCTGGGCGAGGGAGGCCGCGTCCTTGACGGTGAGGAATTCGGTATCCGGCTGGACAGCACCGCGCGCCTCCGCGAGAGCGGCGCGCACCTCCTCGCGCACTGCCCGGCGGACTTCGTCACGGATGATGAAGCGAACGACTTCTTCGAGTTGCGACACGACAGACCCGTGGTCACCGGGGCACGACCGGTGCCTTGCTGACGGACTGTCGGTCCCTCAAGGCGGCTGCGTTGCGCAGCCGGGACCGGCGGACAGATGGGCGAGGAGTCCTTCCTTCCGGAAGGTGGCCTCTCCTCGCTCAAGAGAGCGTGGCCTTCATGCCGGGCGTATGCCCGCGCTGGTGGGCCAGTGCCCGGCTGGGCTTGACCCGGTTACGTGGACAGTAGGGTTATGGTGCCAACTTCTGCGGTAAGGCCGCAAGCTCAAAATCCACGGGGCTGACGTAGCCCAGCGTCGAGTGCCGCCTCTGCCGATTGTAGAAGACCTCGATGTACTCGAAGAGGGCCAGCCGAGCCTGCTCGTGCGTGGCGAAGTCGGCGGTGTAGACGAGCTCCTGCTTCAAGGTGCTGAAATAGCTCTCCACCACGGCGTTGTCCCAGCAGTTGCCCTTGCGTGACATGCTGCATTGAATCCCGCGAGCGGCCAGCGCCTGCTGGTAGTCGGTGCTGGCGTACTGGCTGCCCCGGTCCGAGTGATGCAGCAGCCCGCGCGGCGGCTGGCGTCCCTTGAGCGCCATGTCCAGCGCGTTGAGCACCAGGTGCCGGTCGATGTTCTGGCTCATCGACCAGCCCACCACCTTGCGTGAGAAGAGGTCCATGACGACGGCCAGGTAGAGCCAGCCCTACCTCGTCCCCACGTAGGTAATGTCCGTGGCCCAGGTGCAATCGGGCTGGCCGGGGGAGAAGTTGCGCTCAAGGATGTTGGGCGCCACGGGCTGGTTGTGGCGTGAGTCCGTCGTCCGCACGAAGCGGCGCTTCTGGCGGGCAGCCAGCTCTTGCTGGCGCATGAGGCGGGCCACGCGCTTGCGGCTCACCAGCTGCCCACGGGCACGCAGCTCGGCATGCACGCGCGGGCTACCGTACGTGCCGCGGCTCTCCTTGTGCACCGCCGTCACTACCTCGGCCAGGGTCCGGTCCGCCTTGTGCCGCTCGGACTCCGGGCGCTGCTTCCAGGCGTAGTAGCCCGAGCGCGAGACGCCCAACTGCTGGCACATGAAATCCACGGGAAAATGGGCCTTCTGCGCCTCGATGAACTCGAATTTCACTTCGAGGTCTCCTTCGCGAAGAAGGCTGCTGCTTTTTTTAGGAAGTCACGCTCCATCTCCAGATGGCGCACTTCCTTGCGCAGCCTGACCAGTTCCTCCCGCTCGGCCGTGGAGAGCGCGCCTGCCGGCTCCTTGCCCTTGTCGCCGTCTGCCTCGCGTACCCAGTTGCGCAGCGCCGACTCCGTCAGGTCCAGGTCCTTGGCCACCTGGGGCAGGCTCTTGCCGCCCTCACGCACCAGCCGGACCGCATCGGACCTGAACTCCGGGGTGAAACTCCGCCTCTTCCTTCGCTCCATGGACACTACCTCCCGTGTAGCCGACTTATTGGGTGTGTCCACAAAACCGGGGCAGGCTCACACGGGAGCGGCTCGAAGAGGTACGCGAGCACCGTGCACACCATCGTCGTTACCTCACAGCCTGTGACGGGGTAGGGGCGCCGGTCAATCGTTCCGAGCGTGCACGGATGATGGAGGAAGGGACCTGGCTACTAGCTCACGGTGAAACGCTCGTTGAGCGGGTGAGGGGCGCGGAGCGGCAGCTGGCGTCGCTCTTCCACGACCACCTTGCCGCGGTGTTACTCGGGCACGTCTCCCCGCGGCTCGACTTCCGGGACTTCGTCACGCGGATGGACGTTAGCGGCACGCTGGACGGTAGGTTCGAGAAGAACGTGGCCGACGAGCTGCGGCATCTCTACTCCGACCGCCCGCGAAGGTGACCCGGCTGCTCGACCTGCTCCTGCTCGCGCCCGACCTCCAAGCCCGCGTCCTCGAGCTCGAAGCCGTCGACGGCGCCGAGCCGATGGCCGAGCGGACCCTCCGCGCGGTCGCCCACGCCGGCACGTGGGCCGAGCAGCGGGCGGCGTGGCGCGCTCAGTCGCTGTCCCAGACCACGACCAGTCGCGTGTCTGGCGATAACTCCCCACGACACGCGCGTGCCGCCGGCCCTTCCGCCCCCCCCCGGGATCGCCGCCCCTGCGCGCGCGGCAGACTCGGAGGGGGCCTCGTCCCGCTCTGATCCCACGAAACCCGATGAAACCGGCCAAGATCCTGCAAAGTCCGTTGATTTCATGGACCCAGAGGCGCTATCATCGGGCCGCGCCGAAGCCGACACGACGGTCAAGAAGCCCCGAGAGGGAGACCCAAGATGGACGATCGATGGCTCTCAGTCGGCGAGATCGCCGAGTACCTCGGGATCAGCAAGGACACCGTGTACGCATGGATCGAGAGGAAAGGACTGCCAGGACATCGCATCGGACGCCTCTGGAAGTTCAAGCGGTCCGAGGTCGACGACTGGGTCCACAACGGAAAGGCCGCTGACGCGCAGCGAGACGACGAGTGAGGTAACCGAAGGCATGGCGAAGAAGGCACCCACGACGACGAGAGGACGGGCAGAGCGGCCCGATGGCGATGTCGTGTGCGTCGATCTCTTCTGCGGAGCGGGCGGACTCACCCACGGTCTCATCAGCGCGGGCGTGAAGGTCCGCGCAGGGGTCGACTTCGAGGAGGCGTGCAGGCACCCCTACGAGGCCAACCACGAAGGAATCGAGTTTCACCAGGCCGACGTCGCCGAGCTCGATGCGTCGACGGTCGCCCAGTGGTTCGGCGATGCCAAGGTACGTGTTCTCGCGGGTTGCGCGCCGTGCCAGCCCTTCTCGACGTACGCCCTCCGTTACCAGAAGGAGGAGAAGGTCGAGGACGATCAGCGATGGAGCCTCCTCAACCACTTTGGACGGTTGGTCAGGGAGTTGCTCCCCGACATCGTCACGATGGAGAACGTCCCCACCGTGACGAGGCACTCGGTGTTCAAGAACTTCAAGAGCACGCTCGAGAGCCTCGGCTACAAGGTTTGGGTCGACGTCATCGACTGCGCGCAGTATGGCCTGCCGCAGCGCCGCAACCGAACCGTCCTCCTCGCGTCGCTCCACGGAGAGATCGAGCTGCGTGAGCCCGTCGTCTCAGAGGCTCGAACCGTCGAAGACGTCATCAAGGATCTGCCGGTCCTGAGGCATGGCGGCACGGACAAGGACGACCGCTTGCACACCGCTTCCCGCCTCTCCGATCTGAACTACGAGCGCATTCGCCACTCGAAGCCGGGGGGCACTTGGCGCGATTGGCCGAAGCACCTCGTCGCCAAGTGCCACACGAAGAGCACGGGCAAGAAGTACCCCGCCGTCTACGGCCGCATGAAGTACGACGAGCCCGCGCCGACGCTGACCACCCAGTTCTATGGGTTCGGCAACGGTCGCTTCGGACACCCCACTCAGGCTCGAGGCCTCTCGCTGCGCGAGGGCGCCTTGCTCCAGGGGTTCCCGAAGGATTACTCGTTCATCCCTGACGACCAGCCGATCCAGTTCAAGGCGCTCGGCCGCATGATAGGCAACGCGGTGCCCGTCGACCTCGGCCGCGTGATTGGGCAGAGCATCATCGAGCACGTGAAGCAGCACGGTGAGAGCTTCGTCGCGCGCGCCAACCATCAACACGTCGGCCAGCTCTCGCCGTCGACGAACCACCGCGGGGGGGCGGAATGGCCGCGAGCGTACGGGTAGAAGCGTCGACGCCTGAAGTGCGCCGACGCATGCAGCGCGTCCGGCAGAAGAACACGTCTGCCGAATCGGTGCTGCGCCGCGAGCTGCACGCACGCGGCCTCCGCTACCGCATCCATGTTCCCGTCCTGACCAAGCCCCGCCGGGTCGCCGACGTCGTCTTCGGCGGCCTTCGCGTCGCCGTTTTCGTAGATGGCTGCTTCTGGCACGGCTGCCCGCTGCACGCGACCTGGCCGAAGGAGAACGCCGAGTTCTGGCGTGCGAAGATCGTCGCGAACCAAGAGCGTGACCGTGACACCGACGAGCGTCTGCGCACCGAGGGGTGGAAGGTTGTGCGCGTGTGGGCCCACGAGCCGCCCGAGCAGGCCGCGAGGCGGATCGCGAAGATCATCGAGAAGCGCAAAGCGCGGAGCCGAGCATGACGACACACCTCGCGACGGACACCTCCGTGCTGTCCTCGACCGCGCCTGAACCCGGCCAGCTCGTCGAAGTGCGGCGTCGCCAGTGGATCGTCTCGGATGTCGATGCGTCGTCGGTCTCGCCCGAGCTGCCGAGGCGCAACCTCGTGAAGCTCGCGTCGATCGATGAGGACGCACTCGGCGAGGAAATCGAGGTCCTGTGGGAGCTCGAGCCGGGCGCACACGTCATTGAGCGCGCGGGCTTGCCGACGCTCTCGGCGCTCGACGATCCCTCGAAGCTCGAAGCTTTCCTAGACGCCGTGCGCTGGGGGGCGGCGACGAATGCAGATCGCGGCTACCTCCAGGCGCCGTTTCGCAGCGGCGTTAGCATCGAGGACTACCAGCTCGACCCGCTCGTTCGCGCGATCGACATGGCGCGGACGAATCTGCTGATCGCCGACGACGTCGGCCTCGGCAAGACCATCGAGGCAGGCCTCGTCATCCAGGAGATGCTCCTGCGCCATCGCGCGCGGACCATCCTCGTGCTCTGCCCGTCGTCGCTGCAGGAGAAGTGGCGCAGCGAGATGGCCGAGAAGTTCGGCCTCGAGTTCCGCATCGTCGACACCGACTCGGTGAAGAGCTCACGCCGCGAGCGCGGCCTGCATGCCAACCCGTGGACCTCGTTCCCGAGGCTCATTGCCTCCATCGACTGGGCGAAGCAAGGCGAAGGCATCCGGCTTCTGCGCGACGTGCTCCCGCCGCAGCCGACATTCCCGCGCCGCTTCGACATGCTCGTCGTCGACGAAGCCCACAACGTCGCGCCCACCGTCGGCAAGTACGCTGTCGAGAGCCTGCGCACGCGCCTCGTGCGCCTGCTCGCGCCGCACTTCCAGCACAAGCTCTTCCTCACCGCGACGCCGCACGATGGCTACACCGAATCGTTCACTGCGCTCCTTGAGCTGCTCGACGACCAGCGCTTCTCGCGCAACATCCTGCCGCCCGAAGACCAGCTCGCGCGCGTGATGGTGCGTCGCCTCAAGAGCGACCTCGTCGACACCAAGGGCAAGAAGCTCTACCCGGTGCGGCGCCTCGAAGTGCTGAACGTCGAGTACACCGCCGAGGAGCGCGAGGCGCGACAGCTCCTCGAAGAGTACATCGCCAGCCGCGAGAAGCAGGACGAGCGCGAGGGTGCCGCCTCACACTTCGTCCACCAGCTCCTGCGCAAGCGGCTCGCGTCATCGCCCGCCGCGTTCGCGTCGACCCTCGCTCGCCACTCCGCGACCATCGAGGGCAAGGGCGAAGCGCGCCGCAGCTCGGGGCTCGACGAGCGCATCCTCCGTCGCGCGATCGCGAAGACCGAAGAGGACTACGCCGACGACGACACACGCGAGTCCGCCGAGGCCGAGGCCATCGAAGAGGCGAGCCGCCGCTTACGCCCACTCTCGGCCGATGAGAAGAGGCTCCTGGGGCGCCTGCGCTCGTGGGCCGAGCAAGCGAATCATCGGCCCGACTCCAAGGCAGAAGCGCTCATTCGTTGGCTCGACGCGAACCTGCGCCCCAAGGGTGCGTGGTCGGACGCGCGCGTCATCCTCTTCACCGAGTACCGCGCCACGCAGAAGTGGCTGCACGAGATCCTCGCCAGCCATGACTTCGGCGGCGACCGTCTCGCGCTGCTCTTCGGCGGCATGGACCCGAAGGAGCGAGAGAGCATCAAGGCGGCGTTCCAGGCCGACCCGCGCGAGTCGCCTGTGCGCATCCTGCTCGCGACCGACGCTGCCTCGGAAGGCATCGACCTGCAGAACCACTGCAACCTGCTGGTTCACGTCGAGATCCCCTACAACCCGAATGTGATGGAGCAGCGGAACGGCCGCGTCGACCGTCACGGGCAGAAGCAGAGCGAGGTCGTCATCTGGCACCCCGTCGACGCGAGCGGTGGCCACGGCGACGACATCCTCCGCGCACTTCGCAAGCTCGACGCCATGCGCGCCGACATGGGCAGCGTGAACCCGGTCATCGCCCCGCAGTTGCCGGCGCTCCTCGAAGGCCGCCGCCGCGAGCTCGACACCGGCCTCGCCGAGAAGCGCATCGAACGCGCCCGCCGGTACGTGAAGGCCGAGCGCGAGCTGCGCGAGCGCATCGCCAAGCTCCACGAGCGGCTCACGACGACGCGCAGCGAGCAGCACCTCACGCCCGACCGCATCGAGCGCGTGGTGCGCGTCGCCCTCGCGCTCACCGACAAGCCGGACCTCACGCCCGCGAAGCTGCCCGAGCTTCCCGACGCGCGCGTGTTCCAGATGCCCGCCCTCGCGGGTTCGTGGTCACGGTGCCTCGACGGGCTTGAGCACCCGTACACGAAGCGCATCCGCCCCATCACCTTCGACCACGAGGTCGCTAAGGGGCGCGACGACGTCGTGCTCGTCCACCTGAACCACCCGCTCGTGCAGATGAGCCTGCGGCTCCTGCGCGCCGAGGTGTGGGCTCGCGACGACGTGAAGAAGCTGAACCGCGTCACTGTGCGCACGCTGCCCGACGCGAAGCTCAATGGCCCCGCTGTCGCCGTGGTCTCGCGCCTGGTCATCACGGGCGGTAACCACCATCGCCTCCACGAGGAGTTGACCGAGACGGGCGGCTACCTGCGCGACGCGGGCTTCAAGCGCGAGGACGGCATCACCAAGCTGCGCGACTGGCTCGACTCGTCGGCGCCGGGCACCATCGACGATTCGCTCTTCGACGCCCTGCGCACGCGATTCCAGAAGCACACGGAGGCCGTCCTGAGCGCCGTCGGCACGCGTTCGAAGGACCGCCTCAAGGTGCTCGGCGGCACGCTGGAGTCACGCAAGCGCCGCGAGATCGAGGACATGACCCAGCTCCTCGACGACCTCGCGAAGAACCTCGAGGCAGAGCTGAACAAGGAGGAGCCGAAGCAGCTCTCGCTCTTCTCCGAGGACGAGCGCACCCAGCTCCGGCGCGACCGGCTCGCTCTTGAGGCGCGTCTGCGGCGCATCCCCGAGGAGCGCGAACGCGAGCGCCTCGCCATCGAGGAGCGCCACACCGGGCTCGTCGACCACACGTTCCCCGTCTCGGTGATCCTCCTGGTGCCCGAGTCGCTCGCCAGCCGGAGGAAGTCGTGAGCGCCAAGCACGAGTGGCTGAACCTGCTTGAGGTCTCGGGCCCGTTCCTCGCGGTGCCGGTGCTCCGCGAGGTGTTCCCCCAGGGGCTTGAGGAACTGGACACCTCGCGCGCTAAGCGTCTGCGCAGCGCCTACGAGGAGTGGCGCGACGCGGTCGACGCCGACGACGCCGATCTCGAGAAGCTGCACGCCGCGTGGATCGACGAGGTGCTGCGCACCGCGCTCGAGGCCGACGACCAGTTGCTGAAGGCCGGGAAGGCCGTGCCCGCGTCGGTCGTCAACCTGCCGGAACACGACACGACCATCACGCCCGAGCTCGTCTTCGTCGACCCGACTCAAGGCGGCGCGCCCCTCGCGCCCGTCCATGTGTTCCCGCCCGACACCGACATCTCGGCGTCGATGAAGTTCGGCGGCCTCTCGTGCTCGCCGGGCGACCGCATGGCGCTGCACCTGCGCGCGCTGAACAAGCCCTTCGGCCTCGTCACGAACGGCGAGCGCTGGATGCTGGTCCACGCGCCCACGGGCCAGGTGGCGACCTTCGTGAGCTGGTACGCGCGCATCTGGGGCCAGGAGCCCGCGACGCTGCGCGCGTTCGCGTCGCTGCTCGGCGTGCGCCGCTTCTTCGCACCCGAGCAGGACCGGCTCCCGGCGCTCTTCGAGCGCTCGCTAAAGCACCAGGATGAGGTCACCGACGCCCTCGGCGACCAGGTCCGGCGCGCCATCGAGGTGCTGGTGCAGGCGCTGGACCGCGCCGATCAGGACCGCAACCGCGAACTGCTCCGCGACGTGAAGCCGCAGGAGCTTTACGAGGCCGGACTCACCGTGATGATGCGGCTCGTCTTCCTCCTCGCGGCCGAGGAGCGCAGGCTCCTGCTCTTGGGCGAGCCCCGGTACGACTCGTTCTACGCGGTCTCGACGCTGCGCATGCAGCTTCGCACCGAGAACGACGAGATCCTTGAGCGGCGGCGTGCGGCGTGGTCGCGGCTCCTGGCCGTGTTCCGTGCTGTGTTCGGTGGCATCGACCACCCGACGTTGCGCCTGCCCACGATGGGCGGCTCGCTCTTCGATCCCGACCGCTTCCCCTTCCTCGAAGGAAGGCTGAAGGGCACCTCGTGGCGCCAGCATCGCGCCGAGCCGCTGCCCATCGACGACCGCACGGTGCTGCTGCTGCTCGAAGCCATCCAGACCTTCGAGGGGCGCACGCTCTCGTACCGCGCGCTCGACGTCGAGCAGATCGGCCACGTCTACGAGGGTCTGCTCGAACGCACCGTCGCGCGCGTCGAGGACGTGACGTTGGAACTCGAAGCGGGCGCACAGGCCAAGGACGCCCGCGTCACGCTCGGCGAGCTGGAGTCCAAGCGCCTCGACGGCAAGGCAGCCGTCACGAGCCTGCTCGTCGAACGCTCGAAGCGCTCGCAGTCGGCCATCGAGAAGGAGCTGGCCGCCAAGGTCGAGCCGCAGCAGAGTGCGCGCCTGCTGTCGGCGTGTCGCGGCGACGTGAAGCTCCGCGACCGGCTCCAGCCCTATGTGCGGCTGCTCCGCACCGATCCGTGGGGCTACCCGCTGGTCCACCCGAAGGGCGCGTTCGTCGTGGTGCTCGGCGCCGACCGGCGCGAGACGGGCACGCACTACACGCCCAAGAGCCTCACCGAGCGCATCGTCGAAGAGACGCTCACGCCGCTCGTCTACGACGGCCCCGCGAAGGGCGCGCCGCGCGCCGAGTGGAAGCTGAAGACGCCCGAACAGCTCCTCGACCTCAAGGTCTGCGACCCGGCGATGGGCTCCGGCGCGTTCCTCGTGCAGGCGTGCCGCTTCCTGAGCGCGCGCCTCGTCGAGGCGTGGGCCATCGAAGAGGGGGCGGGCCGCGTCGTCGACCTCACTGGGCAGGTCCACGAGCCGCGCACCAGCGTCGAGAGCATGCCGCCCGGCGTCGAGGTGCGCGCCGAGAACGCGCGGCGCATCGTGGCCGAGCGCTGCCTCTACGGCGTCGACCTGAACCCGCTCGCCGTCGAGCTGGCGAAGCTCTCGCTCTGGCTGGTCACGCTCTCGAAGGGACGGCCCTTCGGCTTCCTCGACCACAACCTCCGTCGAGGCGACAGCCTGCTCGGCATCAGCCGCCTTGAGCAGCTCACGGAGCTGACGCTCGATCCTTCGGCCACGCGGCAGGCGCGCCTGTTCGGCAAGGCCATCGAGCGCGCGGTCGCCGAGGCCGTCGAGTTACGGCGCAAGCTGCACGAGATCCCTATTCGCGACATCCGCGACGTCGAGGCGATGGCCACGCTCGACGCCGATGCGCGGAAGAAGCTCAAGGCCGCCGAGCTGCTCGCCGATGCGTTTATCGGCGTGGTCTTTGCGGCCGAGGGCAGCGAGGTGCTCGAAAGGCGGCTCTCGGCCCTAGCGTCGGAGGCCGACCGTGTCGTGAAGGGCGAGGAGCGCGCCACCGAGTCCCTGACCAAGCGGACGCATGCGGACCTCGCGAAGGACGCCCTGGGCGGCGTGCCTCGACGCCCGTTCCACTGGCCGCTCGAGTTCCCGGATGTCTTCCACCGCGACTCGCCCGGCTTCGACGCCATCGTCGGCAACCCGCCCTTCCTCGGGGGCCGACGGATCAGCACTGTGATGGGCGGCGCATACAACACGTTCCTTGCGAAGCTCCATCCTCCGGCAAGCGGGAACACCGACCTCGTCGCACACTTCTTCAGGCGCGCCTTTGGCCTTCTACGGGGAGGCGGAATCTTCGGACTCCTGGCCACCAAGACCATCGCAGAGGGAGACACCCGCCAAGGCGGCTTGGAGTGGATGACGACAAACGGGGCGGTCATCATCGCCGCGTATCCTAACGAACCGTGGCCGGGGAAAGCTGCCGTGGTGACGAGCTGCATCCACGTCTGCAAGGGCGAGTGGCTGGGGCGTCGACATCTCTGCGGCAGGACGGTCCCCACGGTGTCGGCGTTCCTTTCCGGCAATGAGGACTGGAGTCCGAAACCGCTCCGCGCAAACGCAGGCATCTCGTTTCAGGGCTCGATCGTGCTGGGAATGGGCTTTGTTCTTCCCCCTGACGAGGCCCAACGAATGCTCGCCGCGGACCCGCGGAACGCGGAAGTCATCTTCCCCTACCTGAACGGCGACGATCTGAACTCCGACCCACAGCAGAACGCGAGTCGCTGGGTCATCAACTTCTGGGACTGGCCCGAAAAGCGCGCCTCCTCCTACCGCGAGCCCTACGTGTGGCTCAAGACGCATGTGTACCCGGAACGTCTCGAGAAGAGCAAAGAGAAGTCTTACAGCAACATCATGTCGATGTGGTGGCTCTACTGGCGCCACCGTCCCGAGTTCTACAGGGTCTCCGGTGCGCGCTCGTTCTTTGAGCAGAGTAAGGCTGCAGCTCCGGCTGCGAAGCGGACGCTAAGCCGTGTAATCGCGATCACGCGGCACACGAAGACGGTCGCATTCACCTTCGTCCCGACCTCCTCGGTGTTCTCCGACGCAACCGTGGTCTTCGCCCTCGACAGTTCTGCGCACCTCGCGGTGCTCCAGTCGAGCATCCACGTCGCGTTTGCGTGGCAGCACTCGTCGAGGCTGAAGAGCGACCTACGGTACAGCCCTACGGACGCCTTCGAGACCTATCCTCTGCCCGAGGCTGGTCATATGGCCGACGACTCGCCCTTGTTCACCCTTGGCGAGGAGTATCAGCGGCTGCGCGGCGACATCATGCGGGCCGATGGGATTGGCCTCACGAAGCTGTATCGGCGTTTCCACACCGTCGAAGAATCCGACGAACGAATCCTTCGACTCCGAGACCTCCATCGTCGCATCGACGAGACTCTTGTGGCTGCGTACGGCTGGAATGATCTGCATCTGATGCATGGGTTTTACGATGTCGCTTACCTCCCCGAAAATGACCGGCATCGGTTCACGATGTCGGAGGCAGCGCGTGTCGAGGTGCTGCAGCGTCTGGGCGAGCTGAACCGCCAGCGGTACGAGGAAGAGCAGGCGGCGGCACCTGCGACGAAGCCTCGCTCGACGAAGGGTCGCGCGACGACTGCGCCCGCCGGACAAGGGGCACTCGCGCTCGCAGAGGCGCCCGCGCCCGCGACGACTTCGAAGACCAAGGCCGCCGCTCCGGCGAAGAAGGCCAGTACACGGAGGACCAGCCGATGAAGCTGAGCACAGATACCGCCAAGGCGGTCCCGACGAAGCAGTTCTTCGTGTCGATGCTGACGCGCGACATCAAGCTCGAGGACGCCATCCTCGACCTCATCGACAACTGCCTCGACGGCGCGCTTCGCCTTGGGAACGGTGGCAAGCCGGACTACGGCAAGTACTGGGTCAAGATCACGCTGGCGAAGGACCATTTCTCCATCGAGGACAACTGCGGCGGCATCCCGCGCGAGGTCGCGAAGAACTACGCGTTCAAGATGGGGCGCGAGCCCGACGACAACCGCGATTCCGACACCGAGACGATCGGCATGTACGGCGTCGGCATGAAGCGCGCGATCTTCAAGATGGGTCGCAACGCGCTGGTGAAGACTCGCCACGGCGACGACACCTACGAAGTCCCGATCACGTCCGAGTGGCTCGACGCGACGAACTGGGATCCGCTGCCCATCAAGGAACCGACCAAGGCGAGCGAAAACCTCAAGGAGCATGGCACGACCATCTACGTCAGCGAGCTGAATGAGGGCATCGCCAGGCACTTCGTGAACCCCGCCTTCGTCAATGAGGTGACCACGGCGATCTCGCAGCACTTCACGATGTTCCTCCAGTGGGGGTTCAAGATCGAAATCAACGGGCAGAGCGTGACGCCGGTTCACGTCGAGGTGCTCGTTTCGCCGCGCGAGGACGGTCCGGCTCCCTACGTCTTCCGCAAGACGACCGGCGACGTGACCGTGTCGATCACCGTGGGCCTCAACACCAGCCGCCGTTCCGAGGGAGACGACGATGACGACGACGCGGACTTCTCGGGGCAGCGCGCGTCGGCCACGGCAGGGTGGACGGTCCTCTGCAATGACCGCGCGGTCATCGTCGGCGACAAGAGCCGCCTCACGGGCTGGGGCGATCTTCCGCTCGTCCCGCTCTACCACCCACAGTTCTCGGTCATCACCGGCATCATCGAGTTCCGCGCGAAGGACGCGAAGAAGCTGCCGGTCACGACCACCAAGCGCGCTCTCGACGCGTCGTCGGAGCTCTGGCTTGAGTCCCTCGTGAAGATGAAGGAGGGGATGAGGGTCTGGATCTCGTACACGAACGACTGGAAGAACCACCCTCGCTCCGATCAGCAGAGCTACTGGCAGGACGCGCAGCCGCTTCCCCTCAGCAAGGCGATCGAGGCTGTCGCGTCGCGCAAGACGGCCAAGAAGTCGAGCACCAACGACGAGGCAGGTGAAGCCAGCGAGGTCGTCGAGTTCAACCCTCGGAAGAACAACGTGCTGCCGAAGCCCGAGGAGAAGAAGCCATCGTCGAGGAAGATCGTCTTCTCGCGGCCCGCCGAGGAGGTCCGGCTCGTCTCGAAGATGCTCTTCGACGATCCAGACGTGAAGCCCGGCACCGTCGGTGATGAGTGCTTCAAGATCCAGCTCGACCTGGCCAAGCCCTCCAAGAAGCGGAGGAGCTGAACGTGAGCACCGGTTCTTCAGTGCCGTACAAGCTGCGGCCGAACAAGGCCGTGGACCGCGAGCTGTTCCTGTCGCTGTTGACGCGCTTGGCGCCTGCCTTGGCGCTCGAGGGGCATCACTACATCGGCCTCGGAGGCTCGTTCCTCGAAGACTTCCGGCTGGTGCATGCGCGTCTCGGAATCGACCGCATGACGAGCGTCGAGGCCGAGGAGGCGGTCCACAAGCGACAGCTCTTCAACCGACCCACCGCGTCGGTCGAGTGCGTGCATTCGAGCCTGGAAGACTACCTCGATGCCCATGACTTCGACCGACCCGCGATCATCTGGTTCGACTACACGGCGCCGAAGCCCGTCGAGCAGATCGGGCGCTTCGCGAGGACGGTCGGCGAGGTGAAGCTCAACAGCATCCTCCGCATCACCCTGAACGCCCAACCGAGCGCGCTGGGAGAACCGAACCCGAAGCTCTCCGGCGAGGCGCTGTGGGCGTGGCGCCTCGAGAAGTTCAAGGATCGGCTTGGGGCTCTCTGCCCGAGTGACCTGACCGCCGCAGGCATGGAGAAGCGCACCTACGGCCCGAGCATCCTGCGCGCCCTGTTCCTCGCCGTCGAGAAGGAGGTGCTCAGCCACGCGGACCGCAAGGTCGTGTGGGCGCTGAGCACGCACTACGCGGACGGCCAGCCGATGGTCACGGCGACGCTCGTCGTGTGCGGAGCGAACGACACGATCGTCGAGCCCCTGGTGAAGGGCTGGACGTTCTACTCGCCGCCCGACCAGCCGCTCCGAATCGATCTCCCCGCGCTCTCCACGTTGGAGCGCCTGACGATGGAGGCGAACGGCGATGCCCGCGAGAAACTTGGCTTCGACCTGCCCGAGTCGGGGCTCGGAGAAGATCCTTTCGAGGTGTTCAAGAAGTTCTACCGGATCTACCCGCATTTCTCGCGAGTGGAGCTGTAGCGAGATGAGGAGCGACGCATGACGACGGCCGCCACACCGAACGCACAGGCATGGCTCGCCAAGGAGGCGACGTCGCTCGGCCCGTTCGTCGTTCGGCTCGGCGGTGAACGCACCGGCTTCAGCGCGCTGGCGCGGGGCCACTGGGTCGTCGTCGTGGACACGACGGGAGCCCTGAAGCGCGTCGGGCGCATCCTGCGCATCCGGGCCGACCTAGAGTCGACCACGCTCTACTTCGACAAGCTACACGTGGTGAAGACGGCGGGCTCGCTCGCCGACGTCGGGCTCACGTTACCCATGGGACAGGTCTCGCGCCTGCGTCCCGAAGACCTCGCCGCGGTGCTCGCGCGTGACGGCGTCTCGTCGTCGGCCGACGTGCCGCTCCTCCAGGACGCCGCATACGTGCGCAAGCTGCTCGAGCTTGCGACGCGCGACGACCTGCTCGGGCCGGCCAACGGCCCCGAGGAGCTGGTCGTCGACATGAGCGTTCGCGACCGCTACCTCGTCGGCAAGCTCGCTCCGCGCACGCCGGGCGACGCGACGACGGGCACCGAGGTCGAGCCCGCAGCGGCGGCCGACGAAGAGGACGACTCCGCGCAGGAGAACGACGCCCCGCTCCACGAGCCCGGCGCCGAGTTCAACCGCGCAAGCGGGCGCGTCGAGCCCGAGGACGACGCGCTAGACGAGATCGACACGACCAGCAACCAGTCCCTCGTGCCCTTGAGCATGGGCCTCACGTTCTGCGTCGGGCCCGACGTGAAGACGCTCGACGTCACCGCGCGCTGGGGCAGCTACGCCCGTGTTCCGAAGGACGAGCACGAGTACACGCGGCCGAGGAAGAACCGCGAAACCGGCGAGGTCGAAGAGACCAAGGTGAAGGTCTGGCGCCGTTTCCCGCGAGGCGGCCGCGTGACCCTCACGCTGAACGACGGCCCCATCCAGTCGCTGGTGCCCGATGCCGAGCAGGACGAGGTCCGCATTCAGGGCGCCGTGCGCACCAACGCCAAGGGCGAACGCCTCGTCACGCTGTTCCTCGTGAACGGCCAGCTCGAGCCCGAGACCAACCGCGACAGCGCGTGGCTCTTCCAGCCCGAGCTCGGCGTGACCGGCTCGGGCGAAGCGGCAGGGACGCCCGTGTTCCTGCGGCGCCCGAGCAACGACGTGGTCGTGGACGACGCGGAGCGCGATCACCTCGGGCTCATCTACCGGCGTCGCGTGGAGTTCGCGGTGGGGCACGGCGTGGCTGTTCACGCCGAGACGCCTGCGAACGATCCGACGCGCGCCACGCTCGTGCGCACCGAGGTCATCCCGCGTTTCGAGGTGCCCGTTACTGAGACGCCCGGCCTCGATCCCGACGACCGGCCCGCGATGAAGGAGATGGTCGAGCGAGGTTGGCTCGACATGCTCTCGCTCGCCGACCTCAACAAAGCCGAACTCGAAGTGGCGCTGAAGACGCTCGTCGACGACTACGCCGCGTGGATCGACGACCAGCGCGCGCGCGTCGGCACGGAGATCACGGGCTACGACGCCCCGGCCAACGAGGCGCTGGACCGCTGCAAGACTACGCTCGAACGCCTGCGCGCGGGCTTGAAGGTGCTGCTCGCCGACCCGAAGGCGCTGGAGGCGTTCCGCTTCGCCAACCGCGCAATGGCCCGTCAGCGTGTGCGAGGCATCTACGCGCTCAATCGTCGTCGCGGCGAGGAGCTGACCTTCGCCGACGTCGACGTGCGGAAGAACCGCTCGTGGCGTCCGTTCCAGCTCGCGTTCCTCCTGCTGTCGATCCCGTCGCTCGCCGACCCGAAGCATCCCGACCGCACGAGCCCCGCCGAGGCCTTCGCCGACCTGCTCTGGTTCCCCACGGGCGGTGGCAAGACCGAGGCGTACCTCGGCGTCGCCGCCTTCGCGATGGGCATCCGCCGCCTGCAAGGCGTCGTCGAGAACCTCGATGGCGGCCGCGGGCTCACCGTCATCATGCGGTACACGCTGCGCCTGTTGACGTTGCAGCAGTTCCAGCGTGCCGCGACGCTGCTCTGCGCGATGGAGGTCATCCGCGCCGCCGACGTCTCGAAGTGGGGCGCGGAGCCGTTCACGCTGGGCCTGTGGGTGGGCAACAAGGTGACGCCGGGAACCACCGAGGCGTCGCACCAAGCCATTGAGGCCATCCGCGACAAGGACCGCAACCGCGCCGGCATCGCGTCGCCCGCGCAGCTCACGAGCTGCCCGTGGTGTGGCTCGGAGATTCAACCCGGGCGCGACATCGAGGTCGACAAGACCGCGGGGCGCACGGCCATCTACTGCGGCGACAAGCTCTCGCTCTGCGAGTTCAGCAAGGCGAAATCGAACACCAACGCGCATCCCGGTCTGCCGGTGAAGCTCGTCGACGAGGAAATCTACCACCGGCCTCCGACCATGATGATCGCCACCGTCGACAAGTTCGCGATGATGGCGTGGCGCGCGGAGGTGCGGACGCTCTTCGGCAAGGTGCGCGAGGAGTGCGAGCGCCACGGGCTGCTCTGGCCGGGCCACGATTGCGGCACCGGGCACAAGGCGAAGAAGCCCCATTCCGCTGCGAAGGTGAAGCCGGTGCGCGGCGTGCGCCCGCCCGACCTCATCATCCAGGATGAGTTCCACCTCATCAGCGGTCCGCTCGGAACGATGGTCGGACTCTACGAGACCGCCGTCGACGACCTCTGCTCGTGGCAGATCGGGAAGACCAAGGTGCGCCCGAAGGTCGTCGCGTCGACGGCGACGGTCCGGCGCGCGGGCGATCAAGTGCGCAACGTCTTCATGCGGCGCCTCGCGATCTTCCCGCCGAAGGCGCTCGACGTCGAAGACGACTTCTTCTCAGTGCAGCGCTCCGTCGAGAGCAAGCCGGGGCGGCGGTACCTCGGCATCTGCTCGCCGGGCAGCTCGAGGCCGGCCGTGCTCATTCGCACGTACACCGCGTTCCTCACGGCGGCGCAGGGGCTCTTCGATGCGTTCGGCCCGGTCGCCGATCCGTACATGACGATGGTCGGCTACTTCAACTCGCTGCGCGAGCTCGGCGGCATGAAGCGCCTCGCGGAAGACGACGTCCAGACCCGTTCGTACCGCGTGAAGATGAGCCTCGTGCAGAGACCCGGGCTCGAGCAACGGAGCGTCTCGACCATCGCCGAGCTGACGTCGCGCGTGAGCAACGCCGACATCCCGAAGTACCTCGACCAGCTCGAGATCCCCTTCGACGGCGCGTTCGACCCGACCAAGGACAAGTTCGTCAGCCAGCGCGCGCCCGACGCGCCACGGCCCATCGACGTGGTGCTCGCGACCAACATGCTCTCCGTCGGCGTCGACGTGAACCGCCTCGGTGTCATGGTCGTGAACGGCCAGCCGAAGGGGACGGCTGAGTACATCCAGGCGACGAGCCGCGTGGGCCGCGCGTTCCCGGGCCTCGTCGCGGCGGTGCTTACGTGGGCGAGGCCTCGCGACCTCTCGCACTACGAGACCTTCGAGCACTACCACGCGACCTTCTACCAGCACGTCGAGGCGCAGTCGGTCACGCCGTTCTCGCCGCGCGCGATGGACCGTGGGCTCACCGGCGCGATGCTCGCCGTGATGCGGAACCGCTTCGAGTCGTTCGCTCCGAACCCCGGCGCGGGTGCGCTCAACAGCCCGAGCCGCCCCGAGATGGTCTCGACCGTCGACTCCGTCACGGAGCGGACGTGGGAGGTCACGGAGGACTCGACGAAGAAGAACCTCGCGACCGCCGAGATGAAGAGCCGTGCCGACGAGTGGGCAAAGGAGGCGGCGGTGCCCGGGCGCGTGCTCGTGTACCAGAAGTACGGCGCGGGCCCGACGGCGTACGCGCTCCTTGAGGCGCCGGGCATCAAGCCGTGGTCAACGTGGACCGTCCCCATGTCGATGCGCGAGGTCGAGCCTGGCCTGAACCTCGTGATGGAGGACGATCGCTCGAACCAAGACCCGGTCTGGCGCTCTCGCCCCACACCCGACGACGACGCGGCGACGGCTGAAGAGGTCGGGGAGGAATCGCCATGAGCAAGACACCGGTGGGCGAAGTCCGCCCGAGCCAGCTCCTGTGGACCTACGGGCCCGGCGCGCTGATCGATCTCCCGAACCTTTCCGTCGTCACAATGGGCATCGACCGCTGGGAGCTGGGGCGCTGCCAGCCGATACAGGAAGCGCGGCTGCTCACCAACGTGCGCCGCGTGCTCGGCGATCAGGTCGAGTCGCTGCGCATGCCGCCGCTGAACGACAGCGACGTCGTCGATCCGTTCTCGGCCGAGGCGCTCGTCGGCGTGCCCGTGAAGCCGTTCCCGCGCTGGATGCGCTGTGTGAAGTGCGGGCTGCTCTCGCCGTTCGACGCGGGCCTCTTCGAGCTGAAGGCGAACCGCTATCGACCCGAGAGGACGTGCTTCGTCCACAAAGGATGCACCGGTTCGCGCGGTGACCAGAAGCCGCGCGATGCCGACGCGGTGCCCGCACGCTTCCTCCTCGCGTGCCGCGAGGGCCACCTCGACGACTTCCCGTGGCACTGGTTCGTTCACAGTGGGCAGATCGCCTGCAAGGGCACGCTGCGCTTCTTCGAAAGCGGCGCCTCGCTCCAGACCGAGAACCTGTGGGTGCGCTGCGACACGTGCAGCGCGGCCAAGAGCATGGCGCAGGCCTTCGGGCAGGTCGGCAAGGACAACCTGCCGGGTTGCCGTGGGCGGCACCCGCACCTCAATCGCTTCGAGGACGGCTGCGCGGAAGTGCCACGCGCCATCCTGCTCGGCGCGACGAACGGCTGGTTCCCGGTGACGCTCTCGGTGCTCGCCATCCCGCAGACGGGCAGCCCGCTCGCGCAGCTCGTCGCCGACGGCTGGACGTTCTTCGAGGATGTCGAGAGCGCAGTCGAAGCGGCGGCCGTCGTGAAGACGCTGAAGAAGTCGGCGCAGTTGCCGGGCATCGACGCCTTCACGGGCGACCAGGTGTGGGAAGCGATCCAGGCGCATCGCGGTGGCACGGTGGGCAACGAGGAGCTCGACCTGAAGGGCCCCGAGTGGGACGTGCTCACGTCGCCGACGCCGCCGACCGACTACCCGCACTTCATGAGCAAGAAGGCGGACGTCCCCAAGGGCTTCGAGAAGCACCTCTCGCGCGTGCTGCTCCTCGAGCGGCTGCGCGAGGTGAACGCGCTGCTCGGCTTCACCCGCGTCGAGTCGCCCAACGAGGGCGGTGGAGCGCAGCGTGCGCCCCGCGCGCCCATCGGACGCACCGCGCCCAACTGGGTCCCGGCCACGCAGGTCCACGGAGAGGGCATCTTCCTGCAGTTCTCGGAGGAAGCGCTCGTCGACTGGGCGAAGTGGCCCGGCGTCTGGAGGCAGGAAGCCGAGCTGCGCAGGGGACACCGTGGCTGGCGCGCTCGACGTGGGCTCGAGCCCGATCCCGAGTTCCCCGGCATGCGCTTCCCGCTCCTGCACACCATCGCGCATCTGCTGATCCGCGAGCTCGCGCTCGACTGCGGCTACAACGCGGCGAGCATCCGCGAGCGCGTCTACGCTGACACCGAAGACGGCAAGTCGCAGGCGGGCATCTTGATCTACACGGCGGCGGCCGATTCCGACGGCACGCTCGGCGGCCTCGTCGACCTTGGCAAGCCCGAAAACCTCGGGCGCTTGCTGCGGCAGGCGCTCGACCGCGCGAAGGTCTGCGCCTCCGACCCGCTGTGCGCCGAGCACAGCCCGAGGACAGACTCGTCGCTGCACGCCGCCTCGTGCCACGCCTGCTCGTTCGTCTCCGAGACGTCGTGCGAGTGCGGCAACCGCTATCTCGATCGCGCTCTCGTCATCCCGACGCTGCAAGTCACCGACGCGGCCTTCTTCGCGGGGATCTGATGCAGACGCTCCTCGACGCGGTCGTAGACCTCGTAGCTCTCGTCTCTCCATCGAAGGTGCGCACCGTCGCGTCGGCGCTGCGCGGACTCGCGGCTCCCAAGGCGGCTCCCAACGCCAACACGCTCGCGGACACGCCCGCAGCCCGCGCAGCCGTCGCGCGCGTTGTGGCGGCGTGGGGCCAGGAACAGGCGAGCGGGGACGAGGTCGCGGGCATGCTCCTCGGCGCGTCCGAAGCGCGGCTTCGCGTCGAGCGCGAGCTGAGCGTCGAGCTGGTGTGGACCGGTCCGACGACGCGCTTCGTGCCGACGCGCCGGACGGAGCAGGTGCTGCTCGACCTGATCGCCAGCGCGACCACCGACCTGTTCCTCGTGAGCTTCGTCGCCTACGACGTCCACAGCGTCGTCACGGCGATGAACGAAGCCGCGAGCCGTGGCGTTCGCCTGCGCGTGCTCATTGAGGCGTCCAAGGAGCACGGCGGCACGCTCGACAAGGATCTCGTCCCGAAGATGCGCGCCAGCATTCCGACGGCCGAGGTCTTCACGTGGCGCGAGAGGCCCGAGCCCTTCGTCGACGGCAAGGTCCACGCGAAGGTCGCGGTGGTCGACGGTGCGCGCACCTTCATCACGAGCGCGAACCTCACCGGTCACGCCCTCGAGAAGAACATGGAGGCCGGCGTTCTCATCAACGGTGGCCCGGTCCCGAAGACGCTGCGCGATCATCTGCAAGCGCTCATCGACGTTAGGGTCATCGACCGGGCTTGAGCGCGCTCGCCCGGACGAGAGCTGTTGCGCGACCTGCCGTTGCACGTTGCCCGCGCTGGTGGGCCAGTGCCCGGCTGGGCTTGACCCGGTTACGTGGACAGTAGGGTTATGGTGCCAACTTCTGCGGTAAGGCCGCAAGCTCAAAATCCACGGGGCTGACGTAGCCCAGCGTCGAGTGCCGCCTCTGCCGATTGTAGAAGACCTCGATGTACTCGAAGAGGGCCAGCCGAGCC
The DNA here is from genome assembly GCF_003044305.1 of Vitiosangium sp. GDMCC 1.1324. Classification (GTDB taxonomy): domain Bacteria; phylum Myxococcota; class Myxococcia; order Myxococcales; family Myxococcaceae; genus Archangium. Next base: position 154,544 of record NZ_PZOX01000019.1, read on the forward strand.
TGCTCGTGCGTGGCGAAGTCGGCGGTGTAGACGAGCTCCTGCTTCAAGGTGCTGAAATAGCTCTCCACCACGGCGTTGTCCCAGCAGTTGCCCTTGCGTGACATGCTGCATTGAATCCCGCGAGCGGCCAGCGCCTGCTGGTAGTCGGTGCTGGCGTACTGGCTGCCCCGGTCCGAGTGATGCAGCAGCCCGCGCGGCGGCTGGCGTCCCTTGAGCGCCATGTCCAGCGCGTTGAGCACCAGGTGCCGGTCGATGTTCTGGCTCATCGACCAGCCCACCACCTTGCGTGAGAAGAGGTCCATGACGACGGCCAGGTAGAGCCAGCCCTACCTCGTCCCCACGTAGGTAATGTCCGTGGCCCAGGTGCAATCGGGCTGGCCGGGGGAGAAGTTGCGCTCAAGGATGTTGGGCGCCACGGGCTGGTTGTGGCGTGAGTCCGTCGTCCGCACGAAGCGGCGCTTCTGGCGGGCAGCCAGCTCTTGCTGGCGCATGAGGCGGGCCACGCGCTTGCGGCTCACCAGCTGCCCACGGGCACGCAGCTCGGCATGCACGCGCGGGCTACCGTACGTGCCGCGGCTCTCCTTGTGCACCGCCGTCACTACCTCGGCCAGGGTCCGGTCCGCCTTGTGCCGCTCGGACTCCGGGCGCTGCTTCCAGGCGTAGTAGCCCGAGCGCGAGACGCCCAACTGCTGGCACATGAAATCCACGGGAAAATGGGCCTTCTGCGCCTCGATGAACTCGAATTTCACTTCGAGGTCTCCTTCGCGAAGAAGGCTGCTGCTTTTTTTAGGAAGTCACGCTCCATCTCCAGATGGCGCACTTCCTTGCGCAGCCTGACCAGTTCCTCCCGCTCGGCCGTGGAGAGCGCGCCTGCCGGCTCCTTGCCCTTGTCGCCGTCTGCCTCGCGTACCCAGTTGCGCAGCGCCGACTCCGTCAGGTCCAGGTCCTTGGCCACCTGGGGCAGGCTCTTGCCGCCCTCACGCACCAGCCGGACCGCATCGGACCTGAACTCCGGGGTGAAACTCCGCCTCTTCCTTCGCTCCATGGACACTACCTCCCGTGTAGCCGACTTATTGGGTGTGTCCACAAAACCGGGGCAGGCTCATACCACGGCTGCGACATCATCAGTCGCGGCGCGCGGGTGGTGCGCGACTGACACTCCGTCCGCCCTCGCCCCTCACGGGCGGTAGCTACAGAGGAAGACGCGCGCGGCGTGAGCGACCCTGGCGCGAATCTGCTCGTCCGTGAGGCTCTCGAGGACCCCGAGCTGTGCCCGGAGGGGGATGTCGCCCTGGCAGAGGGCCAGGAAATCCAGGGCGGCCTGCGCGGGGTCCTCCAGTCTCAAGGCCCCCGTCGCGCTGGCCCGCTCCAGGTAGCGGGTCATCCTCAGTTGTGTGGGCCTCAGGCCATGCTCGAACAGCGCCACCCCGAGCTCCGGAAAGCGGTCCACCTGCGCCGCGAAGATGCGGTACCGCTTGAGGGTGGCAGGTGAGAGGAGCAGGCGCAGCACGGCCTCTCCAATCAGCTGGAGGTCACGCTCCAGGTCGCCCGACGGCGTGTCCAGCACCTCGCGCAGACGCTCCTCCAGCGCTCGCCCCTCTTCGGAGAGGCATGCGAGGAACAGCGCCTTCTTGTCCTCGAAGTGGTTGTAGATCGTCGCCTTGGAGACTCCGGCACGGGCGGCAATCGCATCGACGCTCGCCCGCTCGTACCCCAGGTCACTGAAGACCGCGGACGCGCCACTGAGAATCTGCGCACGCTTGGTCGGCGAGAGTTCCGCTGGTGTCTTCCTCATGTTCCGCCTTTCTCACTCGCCATGGCCCGCCTGTCTCTCCTCTGAATAGAGTAAACTGAACGGTTTAGTCTTGACGAGAACCATCTTCGGACTTATTTCCCGTCCAACTGAACTGAACGGTTCAGTTTGTTGTCGGTTGCCTCGTGGATGCCCCCTGCCGGGCCCTCCGACCGAGGCCGAGGGAGAGATGGTGAAAACAGAATCGGTCTTGATGAGAGCAGCCGAGCGGGAATGTGCCCGCTGGCCCTTTCCCACTCCGCGGGTCAGGGGCTTGGGCGTGGCCGCTCTCGGAGCCCTGCTTCTTGGGGCATGTGGCGACAAGCCGGGCGCTCCAGCTGGCCCGGGTCCTTCCGGTCCCGTGGAGGTGGGAGTGGTGCAGCTGGCCGCGGCGCCCGTGGCGCTCGCCAAGGAACTGCCGGGCCGGACCTCCGCGTACCGGGTGGCCGAGGTGCGCGCCCGCGTCAACGGCATCGTGCTCAAGCGGCTCTTCACCGAGGGCAGCGACGTCAAGGAGGGGCAGGTGCTCTTCCAGATCGATCCCCAGCCCTACCAGGCGGCGCTCGACAGCGCCAAGGCCACGCTCGCGCGGGCCGAGGCGAACTTGGAGCAGAACCGTCTGCTGGCGGAGCGCTCTACGGAGCTGCTGGCCGCGCGCGCCATCAGCAAGCAGGAGTATGAGAACGCCATCGCAGCGCAGAAGGTGTCCCTCGCGGACGTCGCCGCGGCGAAGGCCGCCGTCCAGACGGCGCAAATCAATCTGGGCTACACCCGCGTCACTGCCCCCGTGTCGGGCCGCATCGGTCGCGCGGAGGTGACCGAGGGCGCCTACGTCCAACAGGGCCAGGCCACCCTCATGGCCACCGTGCAGCAGCTCGATCCGCTCTACATGGACGTCTCCGAGTCGAGCGCCGAGGTGCTGCGGCTCCGACGGGAACTGGAGAGCGGGCGGCTTCAGCGCGCGGACGCCACGCAGGCGAAGGTGAAGCTCTTCCTGGAGGACGGCACCGAGTACCCGGAGCCGGGCATGCTGCAGTTCTCCGACGTGACGGTGGACCCGTCCACGGGCTCCATCACCCTGCGGGCGCTCGTGCCCAACCCCCAGCAGCGGCTGCTGCCGGGCATGTTCGTCCGCGCGCGGCTGGAGGAGGGCGTGGACCCGGACGCGCTGCTCGTGCCCCAGGCGGCCATCACGCGCGACCCCAAGGGCCAGGCGACGGCGCTCGTCGTCGGCGCGGAGAACAAGGTCGAGCCGCGCACGCTCGTGGCGGAGCGGAGCGTGGGTGACAAGTGGCTCGTCACCGAGGGGCTGGCGGCGGGGGACCGCGTCATCGTCGAGGGCCTGCAGAAGGTGCGGCCGGGCAGCGAGGTACGCGCCGTGCCCGCCGCCGGGAGTGCTCCCGTCATTCAATCCACGCGCTGAGCCCAGCTCACCGCATCCGCGAGAACTTCCGTGGCCAGATTCTTCATTGACCGACCCATCTTCGCGTGGGTCATTGCCATCATCATCATGCTGGGGGGCGCGCTGGCGATTCTGGGCCTGCCCGTCGCCCAGTACCCGGCCATTGCTCCGCCCATCGTGAGCATCAGCGCCTTCTACCCCGGTGCCTCGGCCAAGACGCTCGAGGACACCGTCACGCAGGTCATCGAGCAGAAGATGAACGGGCTCGACCACCTGCGCTACATGGCCTCGTCGAGCGACTCGGCGGGCAACGTGACCATCAGCCTGACCTTCGATGCCGGCACGGACCCGGACATCGCCCAGGTCCAGGTGCAGAACAAGCTGCAGACGGCCATGGCCTTGCTGCCGATGGAGGTCCAGAAGCAGGGCCTGCGCGTCAACAAGGCCGTCAACAACTTCCTGATGATCATCGGCTTCACCTCGGCCGACGGCAGCATGAACCGCTACGACCTGGCCGACTACGTGGCGTCCAACGTGCAGGACCAGCTCGCCCGCGTGTCCGGCGTGGGTGAGGTGCAGCTCTTTGGTGGCCAGTACGCCATGCGCATCTGGCTCAACCCGGACCGGCTCACCAGCTACAAGCTCACCCCCGCCGACGTGAGCGCCGCCATCCAGGTGCAGAACGCGCAGGTTTCCGCGGGCCAGCTCGGGGGCGCGCCCTCCATCGAGGGTCAGCAGCTCAACGCCACCGTGACGGCGCAGAGCCGTCTGCAGACGCCGGAGCAGTTTCGCGACATCCTCCTGCGCGTCAACCCGGACGGTTCGCAGGTGCGGCTGCGCGACGTGGCGCGCGTGGAGCTGTCGGGTGAGTCGTTCGCGGCCACCAGCAACTACAACGGCAAGCCCGCCACGGCGATGGCCATCAAGCTGGCCACGGGCGCCAACGCGCTGGACGTGGCCACGGCGGTTCGCGCTCGCGTCGACGAACTCGCGAAGTTCTTCCCGTCCGGAATGCAGGTGGTGTACCCCATGGACACCACGCCCTTCGTGCGGCTGTCCATCAAGGAGGTCATCAAGACGCTCATCGAGGCCATCATCCTCGTGTTCATCGTGATGTACCTCTTCCTGCAGAACTTCCGCGCCACGCTGATTCCCGCCATCGCGGCGCCGGTGGTGTTGCTCGGCACGTTCGGCGTGCTCGCGGTGGCCGGCTACAGCATCAACACGCTGACGATGTTCGGCATGGTGCTGGCCATCGGCCTGCTCGTGGACGACGCCATCGTGGTGGTGGAGAACGTCGAGCGCGTCATGAGTGAGGAGGGCCTGTCCCCGAAGGAGGCCGCCCGCAAGTCCATGGGGCAGATCACCGGCGCTCTCGTCGGCGTCACCTCGGTGCTGTCGGCCGTGTTCGTGCCCATGGCCTTCTTCGGCGGCTCGGTGGGCGTCATCTACCGGCAGTTCTCCATCACCATCGTCTCCTCCATGGTGCTCTCGGTCCTCGTAGCGATGACGCTCACGCCGGCCCTCTGCGCCACGCTCCTCGCGCCGGTGGCCGCCGGTCATGGCCACGAGCGGCGCGGCTTCTTCGGTTGGTTCAACCGTGCCTACGAGCGCGGCAGCCACAAGTACCAGGGGCTCGTGGGCGTGCTGCTGGGACGCGCGGGTCGCTCCATGCTCGTCTATGTGGCGATTGTCGGCGTCATGAGCCTGCTGCTCGTTCGCCTGCCCACTGCCTTCCTTCCGGACGAGGACCTGGGCTTCGTCTTCACGATGGTCCAGCTGCCGCCCAATGCCACGCTGGAGAAGACCACCGAGGTCCTCCAGAAGGTGTCGGACCACTACCTCACCCAGGAGAAGGACGCCGTCGAGTCGGTGATGGCCATCGGCGGCTTCAGCTTCGGCGGCCGCGGGCAGAACGCCGGCCTGGCCTTCGTGAAGCTCAAGGACTGGAGCGAGCGCGAGTCGCCCGCGCTGAAGGCCAAGGCGCTGGTGGGCCGAGCGATGGGCGTCTTCTCCCAGATCAAGGAGGGCATGGTCTTCGCCTTCGTTCCCCCGGCCGTCCAGGAGCTCGGCAACGCGACGGGCTTCGACCTGCAGTTGCAGGACCGGGGCGAACTTGGCCACGACAAGCTCATCGCGGCGCGCAACCAGCTCCTCGGGCTCGCCGCGCGGCACCCGGCGCTGGCGAAGGTGCGCCCCAACGGCCTCGACGACGCGCCCCAGTACCGCGTTGACATCGACCAGGAGAAGGCGGCGGCGCTGCGCCTGTCGCTGGCCGACATCAACAGCACCCTGTCCTCGGCATGGGGCGGCACGTACGTGAACGACTTCATCGACCGTGGCCGCGTGAAGAAGGTCTTTATGCAGGCGGACGCGCCCTACCGGATGCAGCCGGAGGACGTCAATCGCTGGTACGTGCGCAACGCGCTCGGAGAGATGGTGCCGTTCTCGGCCTTCGCCTCGGGCGAGTGGACCTACGGCTCGCCGAAGCTCGAGCGCTTCAACGGCCTACCCTCGGTCGAGATTCTCGGCGAGGCCGCGCCGGGCTACAGCTCCGGTGAGGCGATGAGGGCCATGGAGGAGCTCGTCCAGCAACTCCCGCCAGGCATCGGCTACGAGTGGACGGGCATGTCCTACGAGGAGCGGCTGTCGGGCTCCCAGGCGCCGGCGCTCTACGCCATCTCGCTGCTCGTCGTGTTCCTCTGCCTGGCGGCGCTCTACGAGAGCTGGTCCATCCCCGCGTCCGTCATGCTGGTGGTGCCGCTCGGCGTCCTCGGCGCGCTGGTGGCGGCGCTGATGGGGGGGCTCAGCAACGACGTGTACTTCCAGGTTGGCCTGCTCACCACGATTGGCCTGTCCGCCAAGAACGCGATCCTCATCATCGAGTTCGCCAAGGATTTGTACGAGCAGGGCCGGAGCCTCAAGGACGCGGCGCTGGACGCGGTGCGTATGCGCTTGCGCCCCATCATCATGACGTCGCTCGCGTTCATCCTCGGCGTGCTGCCGCTGGCGCTCGCAAGCGGAGCGGGCTCGGGCAGCCAGAACGCCATCGGCATTGGCGTCATCGGCGGAATGGTCTCCGGCACGGTGCTGGCCGTCTTCCTCGTCCCCGTGTTCTTCGTCGTCATTCTCCGCAGGTTCTCGAGGGCGCCCACCGCGGCGCCGCAGGTACCTGCCACCGCCGGAGGTACGGTCCATGGTTAGGCATTTTCTGCTGGCCACCGCGAGCGCGGTCCTGCTGGCGAGCTGCACGCTCGCGCCGAAGTACCAGCGTCCCGAGGCTCCCGTCGCCTCCGCGTTTCCAGGAGGGGAGGGCGGCGAGGGGCAGACGGGCGTCCACGCGGCCGACATTGGCTGGCGGGACGTCTTCGGGGATGAGCGCCTGCGGGAGCTCATCTCCCTGGCCCTCGAGAACAACCGCGGCCTGCGCATCGCCGCGCTGAACGTGGAGCGCGCCCGGGCGCAGTACCACATCCAGCGCGCGGACCTCTTCCCCACGGTCAACGCCACCGCCAGCGACACCCTCCAGCGGATGTCCGCCTCCCAGAGCCCGACGCGCGAGCCCCTGGAGCTCAGTGCCTACAGCGTGGGCGTGGGCGTGACGGCCTACGAGCTCGACTTCTTCGGCCGGGTGCGCAGTCTCAACAACCAGGCACTGGAGCAGTACCTCGCACTGGGCGAGGCGCAGCGCAGCGCGCACCTGTCTCTCGTGGCGGAGGTCGCCCGGGCTTATCTCACCCAACGTGCGCTCGACGAACAGCTGGCCCTCGCCCGCCAGACACTCGAGACGGTGCAGGCTTCCTTCGACATCACCCGGCGCAGCTACGAGCTCGGCCGGGCTTCCGAACTGGATCTGCGCACGGCGGAGACCCAGGTCCACGCCAGCCGTTTCACCCTGGAATTCTATAAGCGCCAGTACGCGCAGGCGGAGAACGCCCTGGTGCTCCTCATCGGCCGCCCCCTGCCCGCCGAGCTTCCCGCGCCGCGGCCCCTGTCCAACCAGCAGCTCCTCGCGGACCTGCCCGCGGGACTGCCGTCGGACCTGCTGCAGCGCAGGCCCGACATCCTCCAGGCCGAGCACCAGCTCAAGGCGGCCAACGCGAACATCGGGGCGGCGCGTGCCGCGTTCTTCCCGTCCATCACCCTGACGGGTTCCGGTGGCTTCTCCAGCACGGAGCTCGTCGGGCTCTTCTCCGGCGGTGCGGGCGTCTGGAGCTTCGTGCCCCAGATTCGTGTGCCCATCTTCACGGGTGGCCGGCTCCGGGCGAACCTCGAGGTGGCGGAGGTCTCCAAGTCCATCGAGATTGCCCGCTATGAGGCCACCATCCAGACGGCATTCCGCGAGGTGGCGGATGCCCTCGTCGCCCGCGCCTCCTTCGAGGAACAGCTCAAGGCGCAGACGGATCGGGTGACGGCGGAGGAGCAGCGCTTCCGCTTGTCCGAACAGCGCTACCGGGCGGGCGTGGACAGTTACATCACGCTGTTGTCGGCTCAGCGGGACCTCTACAACGCCCAGCAGACGCTCATCGACGCGCAGCTCTCCCGCATGTTCAACCTCGTCAACCTCTACAAAGCGCTCGGCGGGGGATGGCTGGCGAGCACGCTGCCACCGGGGACGAGCGCGGGCGGGTAGGTAGGGGCCGTGTCGTCGAGCCGGTTGGAGGGACGACAGGGGGCGAGGGCCCCCGAGATGAGTCGTGAGCGGGAACTACACTACTACATCCTCCTTCGACGAGACTCGACTCGAAGCGGCGTGGCGTCAGACGCGGCGCCACCGGCTGGATTGATGGATGCCCTGGTCGGGCAGGAGGAGGTCGAGTTCGTCATCCTGGTGCTCGAGGACGATCACCCGCGTGCGCGCGCGGGCGAGGGCCGCCGGCCACTCGAACCACAGCTCATTCCCGGGAAAGGAGAGATGGACGCGCCAGGTGGAGCCCGCGATGCGATAGGGGTCGGAGCCCACCACCTCCACCCGGCCGTCGGGATGGAGGGTCCATTCATGCTCGGATTCGGGCTGCGTCGGAGTCCGTCCATCGAGGTAGAGCGCGCTGCAGCGCCAGGTCCCGGGCAGCCAGTCGGGCCGATAGGGTCTGGGCGCCGGACAGGGTTGGAGCCCCGAATCGGTCGAGAGGAGCATGTTGACGCGATCGAGCGCGGTGATGGGGACACCGTGAACGAGACGCCCGGGGCATGCGTCCCAGCGCTCCTCCCACCAGGCCAGGCCGAAGGCGGGCGGCATGGGCTCTCGCTTGAACCTCCAGGAGACCTTGCTCGCGCCGACGCGAAAGAGCGCCTCCTGCTCCGCGACGCGACGCTCGTCGGCGGCGAATCGTTGCCACTCGTCATGCAGGCGCCGCACCTCTCCACGCGGCAGCCCCTCGGCCTCGAAATACCGGTGGAGGTTCTCCTCGAATGCCTCGTCGCTCACCTCCAGGCTCATGGACGGCCTCACCTCCGCAGCGCCTCGAACTGCTCGAGAACCTTATATACCTCCTTGAGGTCCACATCCCGGACGCGCCGCAAGAAGAGCAGCTCGTTGAACAGCGGCTCGAGCGGATTCAGGAGCGCCTGCGCCTCGCTCCTGGGCTTGCCCTGCGCACTGGCGATGGCCTCTCGCAACTTCTGGAGCGAGCCCCGGATGTCGACGTCCTTCTTCGGCGCCTCGCCAGCGCCGTCGAAGAACCAGCCGCGGGTGACCTGAGCGTCGCTCTGCTGGAGAACCCAGAGACCCCCGTCGAGGTCCACGGAGAAGAACGGGCCCTGGGAAATCCCCTTCTGGATGAGGTATTCGCCGGAGATGCGATAGGGGCTGCGAGGTGCGTCAGGCGAAGAGATCGTCGGCTGGAGGCTCTGTCGTGGAGCGTAGGGGAACGCGGGGCCGGTTCGCGAGAACGATTCGACGCGCTGCTTCGCCTGCTCGAGACTGGAGACCTCCAGGTTGCCGCTGTATTTCTCCAGGTCGCGCAGGAAGCGGAGGAAATCGGAGACCTTGCCGCCCCCGGCGGCCTTCTGGAAGCCGCTCTGGTACCAGAAGAGCAGGGGCCTGGGCGAGAGGCCGACGAGGAAGGCGCGGTCCGTGAGCAGGAGCTCGGCGGCGAACTCGGGGCTCATGGCTCCGAGCATCTCGCCTACCCCCGGGCGCGCGAGCCAGGTGGCGAGCTCGGTCGACTGGCCCTCAGGGAGGGCGACGATCACCCGATTGGCGTGATCGGTGGGGAGCCGGCGCAGGTTGGCGAGCGCCTTCGCGCGGGTGTCGTGGCTGAGCCCGGGCGCCGCCCGCTCGAGAGCCTCGGCGGCGAAGTCCACGGAGCCGGTCGAGGTCGGGAGCCGAGGTCGGGGCACGGGTTTGATGCGCGGCACGTCCTCGTCGTCCTTGGCCTTATGGCCGTGGCTCGGTGGTGCCAGCGCGGGTAGGGGGGCACCATAGAGGTCGTGAATCTGCTTCTTGGTTTCCTGGATCTGCGCCTTGAGGTCGCTCTCCAAAACCTCCACGCCGGAGCCGAGGCGACGCAGCTTGACCTCTCCCGTCTTGGGATCGACGTCGGCGAAGAACTGGTCGAGTGCCAGCGTGTCCACCATCTCCTGAGCGGAACGCCTCCGGGCGACATCCTCGACCTGTCCGACCATCTGGTTGAGCTTGCGCAGCTCGACCTCGAAGCCCTTGAGTACGTTGGCCGCCGGATCGGCCGCCTTCATCGCCTTCTGGTGTGCTTCGACACGGGCGGCCTCGTCCCCCGCCTTTTCGGGGGCCGTGCGTGCCTGGGTGACGGCGACGCGACCCCGGCAGGCCCGGGCCACGGCCTGCACCAGCTCGGGAATGTAGGACTGCAGCGCTGGATGGAGTGAGAGCGTGATCTCATCGCCGCCGAGCAACATGAGCGCGTTCGTTTCCTGGCGCAGTTGCTTGAGCACGGCGTCTTCCTCTGGCGTCCTGTTCGGCTTCTTCTCGAGGTCGGCGATGGCCCGCTGGCGGAACTGCTCGTGGATCTTCTGGACCTCATCGGACGCGCGGCGCTTGAACTCGATCAGCGCATCCGTGGCTTCCTTCGACGCGCGGAAGAGTTCCTCTCCCTTGAGGTTCTTCGCGCTGACCGCTTCCATCTGCCGGGTGTATGTCATCAATGCATCGAGGCCGAGATCGATGATGTCGGCGTTGATGAGGATCCGCTCGGAGGAGGTGCGCGCGCGGTTGTAGAAGGCGGCCTCGGAGGCGGTGCCCATCTGCGGCACGATCTGCCCCGTGACGTCCTGCTCCAGCATCGCCTGGACCTGGGCGGGATCCACGGGCCTGTTCTCGCGCAGGGCGTCGGCCAGCGCTTGCGCCTGCTTCATCCTCCCCGGGAGGACGTCAACGCTCTCCTTGCTGGTGAAGCCCTTGAAGAAGTCGAAGGCGTTGATGTGATTCATGTACTTCTTGATGAGTTCGAGTTGCGCGTGCTCGTTCGACGGCAGCTCATCCTTGGTGATCTTGTCCTTCCGGACGTCGCGCAGGATGTGCTCGTTGGGCAGCAGCTGTCCGGCTTGTTCGACGAAGATCCGCTGGGGCCGGCCCGCGATGGTGAGGATGTTGCCACGAGCGATGATCTGGGTGCGCAGCGCGGCGGCGCTGGCGGCGAAGCCGAGGAAGGCCTTCTCATCGAAGACCCGACCGCGCGTGTCGCCCCCCGCCGCCTCCTGGGCCGCCTGGCCATCGGTCCCCCCACTGCGCGCCATGCTGGCCGCCTTGGAGGCGTTCATCTTGGCCTCGAGCGCGGCTTGATAGGCGGTCTGCTCGGAGGCCATGGCCGCACCGCCGCCCCTGACCTCGGCGAGGCCGAATTGCATGTCGAAGCGGAATCCCTCGGGCCCGGCCCGCTCCAGATCGGCGAGCACCCTGTCGATGTTCTCGACACGCTTCTTGGCGTCCTTGTACTGCTCGCTGTCCTTGTTGGCCGCGTTCTTCTCGAGCTCCGCGGTCCAGTTTCGCTTGCCCTCCTTGAAGGCGTCCTTGAGCACCCTGAACATGCCCAGGTCGACCCGGCGCATGCCCTCGGCCATGAGGCGCTGCAGGCGCGCCACGTCACCAATCGTAGTGGTCATGGTGAGGCTTTTGTACGACTGCTCGACGATGCGGATGCTCTCGCTGGCCTTCTCGTTGTAGGGCAGGCCCTCGAACGCCTCGACGAGGACGGAATTGCGCGCGGGGATCACGAGCGTGGAGTTGAGCTGGTAGCCGATGAGCTTGTCGTTCATCGTCTTGACGCCCGTGGGCCCGCCACCGGGCACGACCAACGTGATGACGATCTTCGCCTTTCCGGCCTGGACCTGCTCGAGCAACGTGAGATCGGGCACTTGCCGCTCGATCTCCCTGGCCAGTGACTCGCGTGCCGTCGCGTCCGATGTTCCAGGCTGCTCGGCCTCGAGCTTCCCGAGGTTCTCCGAGGTCTCCCTGGCCTGCTCCCAGGGCTCCTTGAGGGCCTCGACCTCGACCTTGACGTTCTTCCTGGCCTTGGGATCGACCCAGAGGCGCTGTGCCTCCGCGACGGCTCTGTTCAGCTCGGCGGGAGTGTATTCCTTGCCGAGCACGACTACGGCACGGCCGTCCTTGAAGCGCAGCTCCGCGCCCCGTGCCGCCGTTCCCTGGACGAAGCGGACCTCGCCGCTTGCGACGAACCCGCGCAGGCCCTCGGAGAGACTCGGGAACTGCTGGACCTCGGCGGGGGGGACCTCGTTGTTGTAGAGGACCTTGTCCGCGTTCGGTGGCTGCTGGCCCTCGGGGTAGAACCAGCGGGTGACGCCGTCGGTGTAGGCGACCTCGAAGACGCCCTCGCTCCTGGGCCGGACGTCCGTGATGATGCCCTGCTGCTTGAGCCGCTTCAGATAGAGGTCGATGTTGCGCGCCTCGCCCCGGTAGCTCTGCACCGTCTCGCTCTTTTCCTGGAGCTGGAGGCGGGCGGCCTCGCGCAGGTTCTGGAGCAGGGTCCGTTCCGCGAGCGTGGCGTCGGAGAGCAGCTTCTGCTGTTCCGCTTTGAGCATGCCGACATCGACCATGCGGTCGTAGATCGAGCGGAGCTGGGCGAAAACGCGGTCGGCCTTCTTCAGGAGGGGATCGAGTTTGGCCGGATCGCTGCCCTCCTTGCTCCACTTGTTGATCTCGGTCTCCACCTGCTGGCCCGCGCGCTGCGCTTGCTCGTACTCGGCGTTCAGCTTCGCCTTCGCGGCCTCGACCTTCTGGGGGTCGCCGATCCTGGGGAGGGACCCGAGCCTCTGGCCGAAGTGGAGGGCCGCCAGGTCCAGGGCGGTGCGTGCCCCGGTCTTGGCGATCGCGCCGAGGACGTTCTCGAGCGTGCGCTCCTCGGGCTTCATGTTCCAGATCGTCTCGCCGGACGCCCAGGCCCAGAGCGTGGCGAAGGTGGCGCCGGTCTGCATCACCCCCAGTTTCTGCAGCGCCGCCTGCTGCTCGGCCTCGGAGAGGGTTGCGCTGATGCGACCGAACCGGAGGCCGACCAGGAAGCTCACTCCATGGAGGATGCCGAGGGTGGCGAGGTCCACGCCAGCCTGCTTGGCGAACTCGGCCGCCGTTGGCAGCTCGCCCTTGAACACCGCCCGGGTGGCGGAGCTCGCGGTGGTGAAGATGAGCGAGCCGATGGCGAACTTGAGCGCCTGTTTGCCGAGCAGTGCGGCGCGGCCGCCCCTGTAGAACCACTGCACGGCCTTCATGGCCTTCATGGCCTTGCTCATCGCGCCCATGCCCACCAGCGTGGCCGCGATGTCGAAGAACCACTCCTGGCGCTGGTGGGCCTCGGCCAGGTTCTTGAGGCGCTTCTCCGTGCTGTCGAAGAGATCCTCGACGACGACCGCGGCCTTCTGGAGGGTGTCCTGCTTCGGCATTCCGCCCGCGTCGAGCTGGGCGGAGAGCGGGTCGATCACCTGACTGATCAACCTCTGGACGTGGGCCACGTCGGTCCAGAGGATATCGTCCTGCTCGAGCACCCCGTGCATGAGCGCCGCGCCGATGCGGAAGGCATTGCTGAGGGTGGTGAGCGCCTGGAGGCGTTGGAGCTGGGCGCTGATGTCCGCGCCCTCGGCGCCCAGGAACTTGAGACGCTCGACGAGCGGCGCCTCGGCCCTGGCCTTGAGTTCGCCCAGCTTGTTCATCTCGGCCTGGAGCCGGTCCACCTCGGTCTGGAAGATGGCCCATTTGGCCGACCTGTCGCCAATGTGGATCCTGCCTCCGCGGGCATATCCCTGGAGGAGCTCGTCCAGGTACGGTGGAGGCTGCTTGAGATCCGGGAGCATGCCCTTGCCGGTCTGGGCATTCAGGATGAACTGCCGGGTGTAGGCCAGGATGAAGCCCGTGTGGGCCTTCTGCAACTGGCCCAGGGCCTCGTCCTCGCCCGGTGTGGCCAGCCGCGAGAGAACGCGCTCGATCGCGGCTCGGCCCTGGGTGACGGCGGTCACCATTTCCTCGGGACTCTTCGGATCCTCCTCGGGGAGCATGCCCTGGAGCTTGATCGCCAGCTCGAGCGTGAGGAGCGAGCTGTCGAGGCGTTTGGCCACGTTCGGAATCTCGGCCGCGGGAGTCTTGCGCAGCTCCACTTTGCGCTGCTCGAGGTGCGTGACATGGGCGCCCGCGAGAGACGGCAGCTCCTCCCGCATCTTGAGCACGAGGACGTCGATCTTGCGCTCGAGGCTTTCGGTGCCCGTCCCCCGCGAGTACTCGATCCCCGCCTCGACCTTGGGCGGCGGCGCGAGAACGCTCCCGCCGAACCTGGCGGCGAGCCGTACCGCGAAGGCGTGGAGTTCGCCGTAACGCGCCGAGGATCGTTCCGAGGCCGTGCGCTTGAGGTACGCATCGACGCGCCGCACCCCGTCCTTGCCAAGGCCTTCAGCGAGCTCCTCGAGCTCGGCCACCGGCCGTGACGGCAGCGACTCCGAGAGCGCGAGGGTGCGCAGCCAGCGGTGTGCGGCCGCGACGACCTCGGGATACTCCTCCGGGGTCTCGGTGACCTCGAAGAGCGCGAGCGACATGCGGTGTTGCTGTGGACCGTCGAGCAGCGCGTCGAGCTGGGTGGTGTCCTTCGCTCGCAGCAGGCTTCGCACGAAGGTCTTGAAGGCGGTGTCGCTGACCTGGAAGCGCGCTTCCGCTTCCTTCGCGTCCTTGTTGGCGGAGGGTGGGGAATAGAGCCGGAGCCGCGCGTCGATGGAGGGCTTGAGGTCCGGAAATCGCACCAGGTAGGCCTCGAGCTGAGCCCGGGTCATGCTGTCGAGCGCCGCATCAACGGTTCGCTGGACCGCGGGCAGATCGAGCCCGCGCTTTTCGATGACCTTGGCGAGCGCGGTATTGCCGAGCGAGGCGAGCGCATCGTTCGGATGGGCGACGGCGAACTTGATGCCCTCGAGCATCGGGAGGGTGAGGAATCCGCCTTCGGTCATGGCCGTGGCGGCCATCGCCCGCTGGTGACTCGCCCCCTCGAGGCAGAGCGTATTGAGTTCGTCGGCCCAGAGGAATGCGCTCGACTTGTTGCAGAGGCGCAGGAGGAAATCGCCCGTAAGCCTCCCGCTCTGGTAGTCGGCCACGCTGCGTGGATCATTCACGATCTCGAGCAGCCGACGCTTGCAGTCGGCTTCCGACATGTTGGCGATGGCGGCGGGATCGTAATCGTTGGCCGCGGTCTGCGCGCCGTCGGGCGCGTCGCCCGTCTTCCGCTGGATGACCGTCCCTGGCGCGCCCGTGTCGCGCATGGCCTTGTCCGCTTCGGCGAGGAGCGCGTCCATGCCACCTTCTTCGGCGCCCAGGGCTTCAATGGCGGCGATGAGGTTGGAGGCCTCGTCTCCTTTTGGCTCTTCCTGCTCGAGCTGCGACTCTTCGTCGGGATGAGCCTGGGCGGGCTCGCGGCCGTGATCAGCCTGACGCTGTACGAGTGGACCGTCAGCCGGCTGCGAACCGGCGGCGTCTCCCCGCGCCGCGCGCGCCCTCTTCACATCCGCCCCGTGCTCCGGTGCCGGCTCGTCATGGAGCCCGCCTTCCTTCCCCTGCGTCGTCGCTCCGACCCGGCCGGCTTGCTGTTGCACCACGTGCGCCAGCTCGTGCGCGAGCAGGCCCCTGCCCTCCGTCGTGTCGGGCGCATACTCCCCTCGGCCGAACACGATGTTCTGCCCAACGGTATAGGCTCGCGCCTGCACCGCCTGCGCGGCCTGGTCATTGACTTGCACGCGCACCTGGCTGAAGTCGTGGCCGAAGCGTGGCTCGAAGAATGCGCGCAACTCTTCTGGCAGGGGCTCGCCCCCGCGCGACGCCTCACGAACGGCCGTCCCGGAATCGAGCCCTGCCTCGCGGCCCGGAGATGGCCTGTGCGGAGGCGGCTCCCCACCCTGGCGCTGAACGATGGTGGTGGACGCCGCTCCGAAGAAGCTCGGCGCGCTCATTCGCATCACCTTCTCCGCGATCTCGTCCGCTTCACGTTCGGAGGCGTCGCCCGGGGAGCTGATGGCGGGCTTGCGCTGAACCAGCGGTATCCGCTGCTCCGGGGCCCCCTGGCCGTCGTGCGCTCCTTCCGAGGCAGGGCCGTAGGCGGAGCGCGTGGGTCCCTTTGCGACCGGGGCTCCTCCCTTGTTGGGTTGAGCCTCGGGCGTGCGTTGCATGGGCGCCTTCATGAACGTCATGCGGAGGCCCTTTCTCAATGAGAGTCGAAGCCAGCACGATACCCCTCCCGATCGCGTGGCACTGAATTATTAGTGGAGATGGTCGGAGGCGATCCATCTGCTTTGATGAGAGCCAGCTTTGTCGAGAATGTGTGTAGGCTCGGGTCGACCACTCCGGGGAGGGCCCCGCCATGTTCACGAACGATCGCAAGCCGTCCGTGGCACCTTCTGCTGCCTCGAAGTCTGCGGCGCAGCGTCCGGCGAACGCGCCGTCGGTGAACCCGCTCTGGTCTCGGCCGGCCACGTCGAATGACGCCGCATCCACGGATTCGCCCGAGCTGACCGAAAAAGAGAGGTTGCGCTACTTCGAGCCGCTCACGCCGTCCTTTTCGGGTGCGTCCTGGTCACGCATCGGGCACGTGGCTTCAGGGGCCGACGTGGAGGCGGGCTCTTCTATCCAGCGCAAATGCGCGGCTTGCGAAGAAGAAGAAGAGGAAAACGAGCGGGCAGAGGTGGGCTCGCACACCATGGCAGTGAGCGCGCCCGGGGACCCGCAGGAGCGTCAGGCGGACGAGCTGGCCGATCAGGTGATGCGGATGGCGGAGCCGAGGGCTGGGGACTCGGTGTTCCCCGTGGTTCCGGGCACGTCGGCGACAAGCGACGAGAAGGAGATCCGGCGAGCGCCCGAGGCGCACGATGGCGGGGGGGCGCGGACCGGGCTGGACGCGCGGACCGCATTGCGAGCGGCTGCGCGTGGAGGCGAGCCGCTTTCGCAAGAGGTGCGGGCGTTCTTCGAGCCGCGGTTCGGGCGGAACCTCGACGGGGTGCGCGTGCGCGTGGATGGTGAGGCGGCGGACGCCGTCCAGGCCCGGGCGTACACGGTGGGGCGGAACATCGTGTTTGGTCGCGGCGAGTATGCTCCGGACACGACGGAGGGGCAGCGGCTCATCGCCCACGAACTGGCGCATGTCGTACAGGCGGCTCCGGGGATCGCGCGGGAGTCCAAGTCCGGGGCTCCCCTGCCGTGCGCGAAGAAGTACCAGGACGGCTCCGCGAAGGCCTATCCCCAGGACACTTCCCGCTATCCCAGCGGGAGATACGTCATCTGGGGGACGTTCCACGACGGGATAAGAGATATCGAGAGCTCGGCGCGGGAGACGGCGGACAACTGGATCCGCTGGCGGTTCAAGAGCCTGTCGTCGGCGGTGGCGTCTCGGATTCAAGCGGAGTTCCTGGCGCAGCAATGGGAGTGGAGGGCGGACGCGTCGAAGGCCGCGGACGGCTGCCAGTACTACCTGGATATGCCGATGGCCATGATGGAGCGTCTCGTTGCGCTCGCGTCTCGGGATGTCGGGGGAGTCAAGGCCGAGGAGCGGGAGAAGCAGGCCGGTATGCCGGATCTGCCGACGGTGGACATCTCTCCGGGTGACGAGGAGGTGGCGCCCGGGGGCGGGTCGGACGGCGGGCGCAGCGCACAGGAGACGCAAGCTCCGGAGGAACAACGGAAGACGGCAGCCGACAGGGCGCTGGATCCGAGCAGCGTGTACCAGCAAGGCAGGGAGGGCGCGACCCACCCTCCGTTTCCAGCGCGGCTCGAGGGTCCTCAGCAGGAGGTCGTACGCGGGATCGGCACGTACCGGATGGTCCTGGACTACGCGGCGACGACGGCGGATCCGCTCATGCAGATCGCCTATCACATGAACTACGTCCAGTATCACTGGGAGCTGTTCGACATCACCCAGCTCGTGAAGAACAGCCTGGGGAAGGCGGGGGAGCAGGAGGCGGCGAGGACGAGTGTGACGGCGGCGCGGCTCGTGAAAGCGGTGGACGTGCTGCGGGAGGAGGAGAAGAAGGCGCGCTCTACTCCCATGGACCCGAACGCGCATGTCGGGACGCTGGGCGCGGCGGAGCGGCGGGCCGAGAACCTATCGGAGCAGCTCGCCCAGGAGGAGCAGACGGCGAGAGCGCAGCTCCGGGATCCGGCCTCGGCCGCGGAGGGGGGGAGCGCTGTCGACGTGGTGACCCGGTACATCGCCAATGAGCTGAACCTGAGCCTGCTCGACGTTTCGGCGCTCGTTGCTGCTGGGGGAATCTCCCTGGGAGCCCTGTCCGATCTGCTGGCAGGTCCCTCGTCGGAGCAGGAGGTCCCGTTCCCGAACCGGGAGGGGTACTTCATGATCCGCTGCATTGCCCAGCCCGCGCCGCGTGGGCCTGAGGGCTCGGAGCGGAGGGCGGCGAGCGTCGCCACGCGCATCGTTCAGGTGCGCAAGGCGGATATCATGGCCAGGGACGTCCTGGGTGAGCCCGAGGCCGCGATCGCGGAGCTTCAGCTCCAGAAGGAGCTGGCTCGCACGGAGGATGAAAAGGCCCGGATCGAGGAGAAGATCCAGGATGCGCGGTTGGAGGCGACGGGCGACGTCGTGGAGCTCCTGGGGAAGCGCCTCGAGGCCAAGAAAGCGGAATGGAACGCGGCGACGGGGTACCGCAAGGCGCGACTCGAGAAGGAGGTCGAGCAGCTCCAGCTCCGATACGATCAGGCCCGGGAGAAGCGCACGGGCACGGTGGGCCTCCACTATCGGCCGCGAACGGTGTTCGTGAGCCAGGTGACCGGCGAGACGTATCCGCTGCTCCTCGACCTGTCGGAGCTGCCGGTCGCCCAGGGCAAGCGCGTGCGGCTCATGGATCTCACGCGGCCGGACAGCGCGCCGATCGACAGGAACGGAGCGACGCTCGAAGACGCCGTCAGGAACGCCTTCAGGGAGCTTGGCAGTCACGGTGGGCTTGGAAGGGGAACGCTCGCCATCCGGATGCCGGCGAACTTCCCGGGGAACCTGCCCGAGTACGTCCTCAACACGGCGGACGAGAACACGGCGGTCGTCAAGCGTCGGCTGCAGGAACTCGCTTCGGCGCTGCTCGTCCTGGGGTTGTTCGTGCCGGGTCTCGGGGAGGTGTCGGCCGTCATCGCGGCGGCGCTCGCGGCGGAGAAGATCATCGAGAGGGCCCTCAATGGCACGCTCCGGGTGGATGCCGAGTTCGTCAGCGACGCGCTCGCCGTCCTCGGTGCCGCCGCGCAGGGAGCGCAGTACATTGGCAAGCTGAGGGTCATGAGGAGCGGGAACGCGTTCGTGGCCGCGGCGAAGGAGGCGGATCTGGCCGGGCTCGTGAAGGCGGCCGAGGCCTTCGAGGCCGCGCGCAAGACCGGGGAGACGCTCAACTCACTGTCCACGCTGGTGAACATGGGCGGGCTCATGTGGGGCAATCTCATGGCCCTGCAGCAGCTCGCGGAGCTGTCCGATCAGGAGCTGGCGGGAATGAGCCACTCCGAGGCGAGGCGGCGGCGGGCCGAGATCCTGCTGGGCGCACTGCGGGACAACTCGATCATGTTCGTCGGGATCGCGCGCGCGCGAAAAGCGATCCGCGAGTCGGAGGGGAAGGCCGCCGAGGCGGCCGAGGGCAGGCGGGCGGCCGATGAGGGCGCTGCTCCGAAGGAGAAGGCCCGGGAGGGAGAGCGGATCCCGGAATCGGAGCTGAAGGGAAGGGTGGCGGAGAATGATCCGAGCGCGAGGCCAGCCAAGGATCGGGTGCGAGCACGGTTCCCGACGCCGGACGGTCTGCACGAGATCTTCGTGCTGGAGGACGGGCGGATCTTCCGTTGCTCCTCGAGCTGCGCGGAAATGCGCACCTGGTACGACTCGTTCCTCCAGAACCAGAGCGACGACGCGAGAAAGGCCCTGGCGAAGTCCCTGGACGCGGAGCTCAAGCTCCTGGAGGACAGCACGAGAGCGGGGCAGAACACGAAGGAGGTGAACGACGCCATCGCCGCGCTGGACGTGCGGATGCGCGACTTCATCGCTCCGGATCTGGCGAAGGAGCTCACCGCGTCGGCGGTCAGCAGCGGCATGGAGATGATTGGCGCCGGGGACGTGTTGACGGAGGCGCAGACGCGCAGGCTCCTCACGTTCCTGGACATCAACACGATCCGCTCGCTGGTCGGTCCGGGCGGGCTCAAGGACGCGCAGGCGCTGAGGCGATTCGCGAACCGGCCCGAGGCGGTGCTCCGGGAATTCCGGAGGGTCGCCGACAGCTACGGTACGTTGGACACCGAGGCGATGCATGGACTGATGGCCACGGTCTCGAACAACAAGTATTCGCCCCCCATGTTGGAGGCCGGTTACAAGCAGGCCTCCGAACTGAAGGTGAAGTACGGAGAGCGCATCTCGGGAGAGATCCTCGAGCGGTGTGTCCGCGCGGCGGGTGCTGCGGATGCGCCCCAGGCGCAGGCCGAGCTGGCCCTGGCCATTGACATCCTGGAAGGCCGTACGTCTTTCGGCACGGAGCAGAGGCTGCACGGCCTGGAGGAAGGCACAACCCGGCGGCCGGAATACGCGGTGACTGCAGACGGAAAACCCAGGCGGCTCGCGGAGGTCAAGCGGTTGCAGGGGGCTCCGGGGGCTCCGCTGAAGGAAGAGCAGATGAGGAGGAACTTGCAGTCCGCGCTCGGTCAACTGAGAGAGGAGAGCCGACCGGGAGATGCTCCCGGGATGGTGCGGTTGGACGGTCGCGCGGCCGGCCCGACCGCGCTCAACGAGCCGGAAGTGCGTGCAATGGTGGCAAGGAGTGTACGGAATGCGGTTGTGCCCGACCCGGCCACGGGCCAGACATCGGAGTCCAACGTGGGTTTTGTGGAGATCCTCTACAACGACGCCGCGGGTAGGCCGGCGAGGATGCTGTTCCCGGTGACCGGGACGACCGTGGGAGAAGCGAAATGACTGAGACGAGCGTGCCCCCCTATCTCCACGACACATGGGGGTTCAAGAAGTACGGCGGCACCTGGTGCTTCGAGGCGCAGGTGCTGCAATCGCCGGGTAGGTACCTGGCCGGCCTTTCCACGCTCGCCAAGGCCTTGGAGGGCATTGGCAGGATCGCCCGGGTCGAGATCGTGTCGCCCGATCCAACGCCTCGACTCCAGCGCCTGGAGGCGCCGTCGGCGGGCTCGCTGGCCCTCGACGACGTGCGCGCGTTTGTCGAAGGGTTCGGAGGGGAGATCTCCCTTGTCTCTGTCTTGATCGATCTGTTCGCCTATGTTCGCACCGAAAAGAACGGCGAGCCGAAGCGAATGTGGGTTCGGGAGCCGACGGAGGTCGCGCTCTGGGCGAACGACGACAAAGCGGGGCTGCAACCGCAGGTGTGCCTGAGCATGGAGCACACGCTGTTTCAGGAATCATCTCGCCAAGGGGTCGACAACCGCGAGCTCTACTGGAAGAACCGGTCCATCCTCAGTGAGCTGCTCGATAGGTTGCGAGCTCATTTCGGCCCGCTGGCCGAATACGAGGACGGCGTGGAGCCCACCGGCTACCCTCCGCCCACCGACGAAGAAGGTGACACCTGACTCAAGGTACTCCTCCGACAGGATGCTCGCGCAACCACTCCTCATCCTGGGCCTTGGTCGTGTAGTTCCACAGGGTGTCGAGGTCGTTCGCGAGGCTTCGCGGTATGAGGATGGCGCCGTTCGCCTCCTCACGGAAATTCACCTGGTAGTAGCGTAGCACGTGAATGACGTTCCCATGCATCTGCGGGTCCATCGGCGCAGCAGATGCGACGAGTCGATCACCACTCCTGTATACCGGCTGGAAGGCGACGGAGGGGTCATTGCAGCTCGAGAGGAGCCCGGCTGCGAGCATCGTCGTGACGAGCATTCGTGTCATGGACCCGTCCATGTGTAGGTTTTATCGTTGAAGAACGTGTTGATGACGACAGTGCCGCTCAGGGACTGCTGCCAATCCGCTTCCATGTCGAAAGGCTTCGCGCCGCGGCACTGCTGAATGATGAGTGCGTCTTCATCCGAGATGTTTCCGAATCCAGGAATGTAAGCGCCCAGGCCGGCATGCCAGTCATACGGGTCGAACCAGTGATGATTGACCGTCCCCTGGATTCGAATGGTGTTCTCGATGCAGCTGAGGGTGAACGTCCCCTTTGACCGGATGGTGCTGGTGCCACTGGCGTAGTAGAGTTCCTCGAATTGGCTTGCCGTGAACATCTTGTCCCAGTGGTCGGTGAACGTCTTCGTGTCGCCGTGCTTCAGGGTCTTGGCGATGGCATAAAGGCTGTCCTCGAACCGCTCCTGGTTCTTTCTCTCGGCGTCAATCAGTGAGCTGAAGCTACGCAACCAGGCGACCGAGAGCACACGTTTCGTACCGCTGCCGACGAGAAAATGCTCCAGGTTGTCCGCGGCGACGTTGTATCCATCCTTTCGAGCCGCAGCGACCATGTCCTGATATTTTTTCAGGATGGCATCGACCGTCGCGTCCGGGGGACACGCCGCTGGGCCCGGTTTGGCTTCTCCTCGGGACTGTTCTTCGGCTGGTTGCCGCTGTACGAGCCCCGGCTGTACGGCCCCACCACTCTGACTCTGCTGCACGACGTGTGTCAGCTCATGCGCGAGCAGATGCTTACCTTCCGTGGTGTCGGGCGCATACTCACCCTGGCCGAACACGATGTCCTGCCCGACCGTATAGGCTCGCGCCTGCACCGCCTGGGCAGCATCGTCATCGATGTGGACGCGCACCCGGCTGAAGTCGTGCCCGAATCGAGGTTCGAAGTAGGAACGGAGCGAGGCTGGCAGCGGCTCTCCTCCGTGCTCGATCGCGCGCAAGGCAGCCCCTGTATCCAGCGCCGCTTCGGCATTCGAAGCTGGCGCACGCTTGGTGTGGATCGTTTTCTCCTCTTCCTCGCATGCCGCGCACTTGCGCTGGAGCTCGACAGGTGCGGAGTGGATGGACGTTGGTTCGGCCATCCGCATCACCCTGGCGGCCATCTCGTCTGCCTCGCGCTCATGCGGGTCGCCCGGCGAGCTGACGGTCGCCTTGCGCTGAACCCCCTGCGGCGTGAGAGCGCTGCCAGGTGGCGAGCGCGGTTCGAAGTAGCGGTACCTGTCCTCGGTGACCTCGGGCGAGACAGCCGCTCGGGTCTGACGCGACGTGTCCATCCGAAGCCAGGGCGGAGCTACCAGCGGCGCCTGCGTCGGATGCTGCACCACGGGCTGGGGAGCAGGCGACTGTGCTGCCGACGGACGCGTTTTCCGGCTCATCATGACCATGGAGAACTCTCCTCGTCGTGGCTGACTTTAACCTGTCTTTCCCTCCTTCGCGAACTCTCTCCGGATCCCCAGCAGGAGGTCTTCCTGGGTGAGGGGACGGCCGCCCTCCTTCAGGGCCTGAAGCGAGACATAGCGGATCACGTTCATGATCATCCCCCCAGAGAGCGCGTGCTCCCGCGCGATTCTCTCCAGATCCACGGAGTTTGCGAACCTGGCCTTGGGCGAGAATCCCTGTCGCCACAGTTTCATGCGCTCTTCCGGACGTGGAATGGGGAAGTAGATGATCGACTCGAACCGCCGCGTGAAGGCGTCGTCCAGATTGTCGCGCAGGTTGGAGGCCAGGATGGCGATCCCATCGAAGGTCTCTATCCGCTGCAGCAGGAACGAGACCTCCTGGTTGGCGTAGCGGTCGTGCGAGTCTTTTGTTTCACTCCGCTTGCCGAAGAGCGCGTCGGCCTCGTCGAAGAACAGGATCCAGCCCTTGTGCTCGGCCTGATCGAAAACCCTCCCCAGGTTCTTCTCCGTCTCGCCGATGTACTTCGACATGACCAGGGAGATATCCACTTTGTAGACATCTCGGCCGGTGGTCTTGCCCAACAAACAGGCGATCAGGGTCTTTCCCGTGCCCGGCGGGCCGTAGAAGAGGCTGCGGTAGCCGGGGCGGAGCTTGGCGCCCATACCCCAGTCTTCCATCAGCGTTTCTCCGTGCGTGATCCAGGTCTGGATTTCCTCGATGCTCTTGCGGGTGCCCGGGTGCAGTACCACGTCGTCCCAATTGAAGCGGGTCTCGATGCGCTGAGCGGGAAATCCGGACCCGAAGCTGGGCTGCCGATGCTGACCGGTGGTGACGATGCTCAAGACGTCCTCCGAGAGCCGGAGGGGAGCCTTCATCTGTGGCGCGTCGTCACCCGCGGCGGGCGCGAGCTTGAGGATGTTGTGTTTGGAGAAGAAATGCGTGGGCTCGAACAGGAGCTGCGCCAGGAAGCGCAACGAGAGATCCTTGCCACCGAGGATGAAGGCCAGCGTTTCGCCCGTGGGCCAGAACTCGCCTTCGGCTCTCGGCTGAGCCCCGCCGAACTCGGTAAACCTCCGATTCGTGGTCGTGTTGAGGGTAAAGAGCTCGTCGAGGAGCTGGGGCCGGATGTGGGGGACCAGGCCGAGCACGAAGGCGAGACGCTCGGCGAAGGAAAAATGATAGTGCCTCACGAACCCGGCATACTCCGAGGTCGACTTGCTGAGGTCGGGTGGCTCGATCTCCAGCAGGCTCCCGCTGCTGGGCTCCGCGCTGAAGTAATTCTTGAGCCGCGCCTCCAGGATCCGACGAAACCAGGTCAGCTCTTGCTCGAGGTCACGGGCGTTCTCAATGAGCTTGCTCGTCATTCCTGGATCATTCCGATAGCGCGGCAATCATCAGTGTCCGCGAGTGCGCTGCCATGGTCGCACCATCCCGACGTGGGCGTCCAGGCCAAAGCCCCGTCCATCCAAACAGAAATAAACTGTTCACACTGGTTCAGGCGACATTGGCGAATTGAAGGGATTGCGGAGTGGCCAGACGTGAGGGCGCCCACAGGCCGCCTCGGTGGCACGGTTCTAATCCAGTAGTCCTGTGCGGGTGACGCGGTGGGTGGGAATTGCTGCATCAGGCCAAGGTGCATGCGGAGAAGAGGATGGCGGCATGTCCCGGAAGACCCTTGCGCGAAGCCGGCGCTCTCGGCATTGCATCCTGAGTGGGCAAACGCATACTTCTTGACAGTCTGAAGTGGGGTGGGGATTATTACTCCCCGCCATTGGGCGCTCGCTCCTGGGAGCACGCGCCGCGTGCTCAACAGCCGTTCATTGACCCCGGGGGGGCCGATGCTCAGCGAGATGCTGGTGGTCCTCAAGGAGACGGTCAGTACCTACCTGAGCACGGTCTCCGGCTCGAGTATTGCCGACTCCGATCAGGGGCAGGTCGTCTTTCTCGAGAGCGAGCGGGTGGATGCGCTCGACTTCAAGCTGGGCGCCATTTCGCTCCTCCTCGCCAACGTCGAGGAAGACCACACATTACGGTCGGGGGAGCCGTACAGACGGACACTGCCGGACGGCACGGTACTGAAGGTTCAGCCTTCCATCCATCTGAATGCGTATGTCCTGTTCGTCGCCCGCTTCAAGGACTACACGCAAAGTTTGCGTTACATCTCCCTCATCCTGCAGTTCTTCCTGACTCACAGGGTGCTGGACCACGAGAACACGCCGGCATTGAGCGACAGGATTGAGAAGCTCACCATGGAGCTCTTGACCCTGCCCTTTTCGGAGCAGAACCACCTCTGGAGTATTCTAGGTTCTGCCTATCATCCGTCGCTCCTCTACAAGGTCCGGATGGTCGTCTTCCAGGACGACAGTGGCGTGGTCGTGCCGCCGGTGACCGAGACTTCGGTACGGAGCTCCCGATGAAGCACGGCGTGCTTCTCGAGCTCTTCCTCAGGCATTCCTTCTACTCGGATGCTCGATGCTCGGATTTCACCCTGGAGCCGAGCGTCGAGACGGCACGCATCCTTCGCAATCACCGCTGTCTCGTGCGCCCGAGTCCGGATGGCGTCCGCGTTCTGACGGCGGTCGACGAATCGACCGGGCTGCCCTTCCTTCCTCTCCCGTCGAACACGGCCTTGGGTTTTCACCTCGTGCTGCGGAACGACGACTTCCCTTTCTTCTCCGACCTCACCGGCATCAACGCCCACTGCTCGCCACTCTTCACCAACGCCGGTCTGGGCGCGGGGGCTTCCGAGCTGCAGCTCGTTTCGGGTGGCACGGCCCTTGAGCCCGGGGTGTTCGCCAACGTCGAGCTCCAGCTCGAGGGAGCTGGGTCCGGGGTCGCGTCGTTCCACATCTCCTTCCAGGCGAAGCAGCTGCGGTGGGCGTACTATTGCATCACCGATCTGGCGCCGAATGGAGACGATATCGGCATCATCGATGCCGCGCCCAGCGGGGCGTCCGACGTGGTGCTTTTCAGCGACGCGAACCGCACGCATCTGGACACGAACCCGGATCCTTCGGACCCGATTGCCGTACAGCTCGCCGCTCGTTACCCGGGGATGCGCCGCATCCGGATGCTCTCCGATCAGCCCGTCACCTGCCGGGAGGCGCCAAGAAAGAACCTCGAACTCCGGCGAGGGGATGAGAGTCTGGCGAGTTCCCTGCCCAATCCCTCTGTGCGGTGTATCTCGAGGATGACGGCTCCGCAGCAGGATGTGCTGTTTTATATCGTCAAGTACCGGTTGAACCCGTTTCACAACCCCTGAGGTCGAAGAACGATGCCTGCCTACAAGACCCCTGGCGTGTATGTAGAGGAGATTTCCACCCTCCCTCCGTCGGTGGCGGAGGTCTCCACCGCAATCCCGGCCTTCTTCGGGTACACTGAAAAAGGCCCCCATGTCGCCCGGGTGAGCACGCTCCTCGATTATGAGGAGACTTTCGGAGGCCCCAATCCCGCGACCTTCACCATCACCACGAGTGGTGACACGGTGGGGGAGGTGGCGCGCGATGATGAAGGTTTCCAGTTCCTGCTGTACTACGCCGTGAGCCATTATTTCAAGAATGGCGGCGGTGCTTGCTACATCGTCTCGGTCGGCAACTATGGAGACACCCCCGCGAAGGATGACTTCGAGGCCGGGCTCGACGCCATCGAGAAGGAGGACGAGCCGACGCTCCTCGTGCTGACCGACGCCGTCAACCTCGATGCCGCGGATTATCACTCGCTTTGCCAGGACGCCCTGGCCCAGTCCCGCAAGCTGGGGGACCGCTTCGCCATCTTCGATGTCCAGATGGCTGAAGGCGAATCCGAGGACTCCCTGAGTACAGACGTCGCTGCCTTCCGACAGGCCATTGGCACGAGCAACCTGATGTACGGGGCCGCCTACTACCCGTACCTCCAGACCTCCCTGAGTTACGACTACGAGGAGACGGGCGTCACGCTTCTGCCCCCGCCCCCCTGGAGCAAGGAGCTCGCCGCGAACACGATCAAGGTGACCTTCTCCGGCTCCATCGGCTCGACGCCCACCGCTCAGATCGTGGCGACCGCGGATGCGACGACGCCTACCTTCGCCATTGCCAATCGTAGCATCACCATCACCGTCAAGGAGGGGGCCACCACGGGCGCTGCGGTCGTCGAGGCCTGGAACACGTGGAAGGCGGACAACACCCATGATCCCAAGGGGTTCAGCCTGACCGTGGCTGGCAGCGGCACCGCCAATCTCGTCGCGGGGAATGTCGACCTGATTCCCGGAAACACGCTCGCCGCCATCAAGTCCACGAACACGGCTCTTTACAACCAGATCAAGGCCAGGCTGGCCGCCGAGCGCATCATCCTCCCGCCAAGCGCCGCGGTCGCCGGCATCTACGCCAGCGTCGACCGGACTCGCGGCGTCTGGAAGGCTCCCGCCAACGTCAGCATCGCTTCGGCGATCGGGCCCGTCACCAAGATCACCAACGATGACCAGGACAACCTCAACGTCGATCCGACGGCTGGAAAGTCCATCAATGCCATTCGCGCGTTCACCGGTAAGGGGACACTCGTCTGGGGCTCCAGGACGTTGGCGGGTAACGACAACGAATGGCGCTACATCCCGGTCCGGCGCCTGTTCATCTTGATCGAGGAGTCGACGCAGAAGGCCACGAGCTTCGCCGTCTTCGAGCCCAACGACATGACGACGTGGCTCAAGGTCAAGGGGATGATCGAGAGCTTCCTCTATGGTCTCTGGGAGCGCGGCGCGCTGGCGGGGTCCGCCCCGGACGCGGCCTATTACGTCAATGTCGGTCTGGGCAAGACGATGACGGCTCAGGACATCCTCGAGGGTCGGATGAATGTCGAGATCGGCATTGCCGCATCCAGGCCGGCCGAGTTCATCGTCATCCGCTTCAGCCACAAGCTGCAAGAGGCGTAGCCCCATCTACGACTCGTGACCCCTCCCATCAGAAGGAGCAGAATCCATGGCACTTTCGAAGAGTGAAATCAAAGCCGCCTATCCCCTCCCGGCGTACAACTACCGGGTCGAGATCGCGGGCGTCGCCGTTGGCTTTTCCGAGGTCACCGGGCTCAGCATCAAGCGCGAGACCACGACCTACAAGGAGAGCCCCACTGCCGGGGGCGCCCCCGGCCCGGTGGTGATGCACATGCCGGCGCAGCTCTCCCACGTGACCATCAGCCTGAAGAAGGGCATCGTCAGGACTCAGAGCATCGCCACTCTCTATCGCTGGCTCAGCACGACCCAGATCAACCAGGTAGAGAAGAAGGACGTCTACGTCCGCCTCTGCGATGAGAACGGTGAAGCCGTCGTGAGCTGGAAGGTCCTCAACGCCTTCCCGACCAAGCTCGACGCGCCGAGTTTCACCGCGAACTCCAATGACGCCGCCATCGAGACCATGGAGTTGATGGCGGACTCCATCACGATCGAAGAGACCTAGGGCGTCACTCAATGGCTCTATCCAAGGAAGCTCAACGGAAGGCCTATCCGCTCGCGGTATACAACTTCCGCGTGAGCGTGGATGGGGTCTTGATGAACTTCACCGAGGTCTCGGGCATCACGCTCGAGTATGATCATGTGACCTACCGGCATGGATTGAGCTTCCTCGAGGGGGAATCGATTCAGACTTTCTCCTTCGACAAATTCAAGCCCATCACATGCAAGCGTGGGACCATCCTGGGCAATCAGCCGCTGTTCCTGCACGAGTGGCTGAAGAAGCGGGATTTGAGGAGCATGGAGATCAGCCTCTGCGGCGAGACAGGGGAGCCGGTGCTCTCGTGGAGGATTGCCTCGGCTGTTCCCGTGAACCTCAAGGCTCCGGCGTTCACCGCCGGCACCAACGAGGTCGCCATCGATACGGTCGAATTGCAGGTGAGGGGAGTCTCCGTTGTCACGATCTGAGAGACTTCACGGCGCTGGCTCCAGACGAGCTCAGGGCCGCACATGATCAACCCGCGCGTCCCCACGGACGCGTGATCGGAGGCAGGAACCCGTGTTACCCATCCCAGCGCTCACCTCCCAGTCCGAGCTTCACCTCGGCTTCCGCTTCGGTGTGTTCTTCTTCGCCCTGGGCGCGGTGCCCAACCCCATCGACATCCGCTTCAAGAAGGTGAGGGGGCTCACCGCAACGGTGAAGACGACGCCACTCCCAGAGGGTGGGCAGAACCTCTATACCCAACACCTCCCCGTCGGCGTCGAGTACGGGAACCTCATCCTCGAGCGTGGCATGGTCGTCGGCTCGCCCCTGAACATCGAGTTCAATGCGGCCATGTCGCTGTTCAAGTTCGCGCCTTCCAACGTCCTCGTTACCCTTTTCGACGAGTCGGCGCTCCCTGTGTCGGCATGGCTTTTCATCAAGGCCTTTCCAGTCAAATGGTCGACCTCCGACCTGGACGCCTCGGAGAAGAGCGTGCTAATCGACACGCTCGAGCTCGCTTACTCTCAGATGCAGATCATGAGGATATGACCATGCCGGTCGAGATCAAGGAACTCGTGATCCGTGCGGTTGTACAGCAGGAAGGAGCGCGCGGGGACGTGCCAACCGCCGACGCCCTGCCTTCCGCCGCGGATCAAGAGGCCATCATCGAGGCTGCGGTCAGAGAGGTCCTCCGGATCCTGAAAGCTTCGAAGGAAAGATAGTCGTGCCCCTAGACCTGTTCAAGCTCGAGAAGCTCAAGATCAGCGCCTTCAAGGACGCGGCTCGCCGCAATGCGCACCTCGAATTCGAGGCGATGTTCAACCCCACCTCCTATTCAAGGACCTACTCCAACAAACTGACACAGCAGGGGAAGGAGTTGCAGTTCTCCCGCAGCGATCCAGGCGAGCTCTCGCTGACGCTCGTACTGGATGGCACGGGCGTACACGAGATGGGGCTCTTCGTGTTCAGCCAGGAGACCGTCGAGGAGCGTGTGGAGCGGTTCCTCACCGTCGCCTACGCGCACAATGGGTCCATTCACGAGGCCAATTATCTCATCGTGGAATGGGGCTCGCTGAAGTTTTCGTGCCGGCTCACGAAGGTCGATATCAAGTACACCGTGTTCGATCGCGACGGCAAGCCGCTCCGGGCCGAGCTCGCGGTCAAATTCCTCACGGATGAGGAGGCGGTCAGGCTTTCGAAGTCGGCCAACAACACGTCGCCTGATCTGACGCACGCCCGTATCGTCCGTAGCGGGGACACGCTGCCTGTCCTCACGAAGGAAATCTACGGTTCGTCTGCCAGATACCTGGATGTCGCCCGGTTCAACGGCCTGGATGACTTCAGGCGCTTGACTCCTGGACAGCAACTCCTCTTCCCGCCACTCGATACCTTCGAGGACGGCGCCTCGGGGCGAGGATAGCCGCCATGTCTGTAGCGACCCCCACCATCCTCAAAGACGGCAAGGCGATGGATCCGGCCTATGAGGTCATATCCATTGACATTCGCAGGGAGGTCAACCGGATTCCGCGAGCGGAGTTGCGCCTGTTCGACGGCAGCGCCGCGAAGCAGCAGTTCAGCGTCAGCGACAGCGGCTTCTTCGAGCCAGGGGCGAAGATAGAGATCAAGCTTCGGCATGAAGGGGAGGAGGACAAGACCGTCTTCAAGGGCCTGGTGGTACGGCAGGGCGTGGAAGTGGGCCGGGACGGCGGCTCCATCCTGGTGGTCGGGTTGAAGGATGCGGCCATCAAGCTGGCTGGAGC
This sequence comes from Vitiosangium sp. GDMCC 1.1324, assembly GCF_003044305.1. GTDB lineage: Bacteria > Myxococcota > Myxococcia > Myxococcales > Myxococcaceae > Archangium. Next base: position 185,134 of record NZ_PZOX01000019.1, read on the forward strand.
TCGGAAGAGCGCCGTCTTTCGCGAGAAGTCCGACGACGAGATCATCAAGCAGATCGTCGGCGATGCGGGCCTCGAGACTGGAACCCTCGCCGCCACCGAGCCGAAGCACGTGGAGATGGTGCAATATTACTCCACGCCGTGGGATTTCATTCTCTCACGGGCCGACGCGCAAGGCATGCTCGTGGTCGTCGATGACGGGAAGCTCTCGCTCGCGAAGATGGAGGTCTCTGGCAAGGCCAAGCACCACTTCGAGTACGGAATCACCGACATCCTCGACTTCGAGATCGAAGCCGACGCTGGCAGCCAATACGAGGATGTGGAGAGCGTGGCCTGGGACATCAAGGAACTGAAGCCCACCACGGCCAGCAAGGCAGCGAGCGCCGCGCTCTCCCCCGGGAGCTTCGATGGGAGCACGCTTGGCAAGGCGATTGGCAACGGCACCTACACGCTCTCCCACCCGGTGCCCGCGGCTCCCGAGGAGCTCAAGGCCTGGGCGGACGGGAGGATGGCGAGGAGCCGGCTGGCGCTCTGCCGCGGAAGGGTCGGGGTGCAGGGCTTCGCCGATATCAAGCCCCTGGATGTGATGGAGATCGCGGGGGTGGGCAAGCGCTTCAGTGGCAAGGCGTTGGTGACGGGCCTGCGCCAGCGCGTCGATCTGAACGTGTGGCGGACGGACGTGCAATTCGGGCTGCTCCCCGAGACGTTCAGCCAGACCGAGAACATTATCGACGCGCCGGCTGCTGGCCTCCTGCCAGCGGTGAGCGGCTTGCAGATCGGCGTCATCACGGACTTCGAGGAAGACGACACACAGGAGCTTCGCGTCAAGGTCATCCTGCCGGCCGTTGACCCGGAGAAGGGGACCGTCTGGGCTCGGCTCGCCTCACCCGACGCGGGCGCGGGGCGGGGATTCCTCTTCCGGCCGGAGCCCTCCGACGAGGTCGTCGTGGGCTTCCTCAACAACGATCCGCGGCATCCGGTGATCCTCGGCGCGCTCTTCAGCTCGAAGAACGCTCCCGCCTCCTCCATGGGAGAGCCCAGCGCCGAGAATGAGCTGAAGGGAATCGTCACCAGGAAGGGGACGACGCTCGGCTTCGTCGACAGCGACAAGGCATCCGTGTTCATCGAGACGGCCGGGAAGAACAAACTCCTCATCGACGACGACGAAGAAGCGATCTCCATCTCCGACCAGCACGGCAACTCCATCATCCTGAACAAGGACGGTATCGTGCTGAAGAGCACCAAGGACCTGAAGATCGACGCGCAAGGGAACGTTGAAATCAAGGGCAGCAAGGTAGAGGTCAAATGAACGAGCCAAAAGGAACCACGAAGGAACTCAACCTCACCCTGACGCTGGACGAGGTCAACCTGGTGATGGAGGGCGTGACGCTGCTTCCGTTCGTCAAGGTCTATGCGCTCGTGGCGAAGCTGCAGCAGCAGGCACAGCAGCAGCTCAGTGCCAGGTCCGAGGGGGGGCCAGATGTCCGCTGAGGCTCCCTTCCTGGGCCGGGGCTGGGCCTTTCCGCCGACGTTCGCCGCGGGTGGCAGCAGCGTGGAGATGGTCTCCGGTGCCGAGGACATCCACCAGGCTCTGCAGATCCTGCTCAGGACCACACCGGGCGAACGCGTGATGGAGGAGTCATTCGGCTGCGACCTGTCGAGGTACCTGTTCGAGGAGCTGGATCAACGGTTCATCAATGGCGTCGAGCGACTCATCAAGAACGCCATCATCGAATATGAGGCGCGAATCGATCTGGAGCGGGTCGTAGTCACCCGGAGCCCCACCGAGGCGGGCTGCGCCATGATCAGCATCCACTACAGCATCCGGGGGACGAACTCGCGCTTCAACATCGTCTTTCCCTTCTATCTCACGGAGGCCTCCCTTCCGGGAGTGTGAGAGAGCCCTTGAGCGATTTCATTCTCGTCGACGGCGACAAGGTGAATTTCCTGCCCAACTTCGGGGCGGCGATTGTCGTGCCCATGCCCGGGACGCTCGAGGGAAGTGGCCCCGCGATGTTCAAGGGAAAGAAGATCTGTGTGGAGGGCGACGAGGGCAAGGTCTCGGTTTCGGGCTGCACCTACATGACGCCGCAGTACAGCATCCCGGGCAGCGGGACGTTGAAGATCGACTCGCTCGCCAGCGATCAGAAGGCCAAGAAGACGAAGACCGGCGGCAAAGTCGTGCTGCTCAAGGGGCAGCAGTTCACCGCGAAGTTCGAAGTCCAGAGCCCGGCGCAGCAGCCTCCGCCAGGGCCCGGGTCGCCCATCCCGGACCCGACGACGCAGTACTCTGGAAATGGGATGTTCATCACGACCAACATGCTCTTCAAGGGAACTTGAGGGGTCGAGCGGTCCTCGCACGCCATGGCAAGCAAGCTAGAAGAGCCCGAATTCACCCCGCGTGATGGCACGAGCCAGAAGGGACGCGCCATCGCCGCGCTGGAGCCCGGCTATGTCGCCGTGGACGAGCGCACGGTCGCGGATCTCGTGGCCTTCGCGCGCGAGTATGGCAAGGGGCTCACGTATTTCGGTCTGGACAACCTCCCGGCCGGTGACTGGAGCGGATTCGTCGGCTCTCTCGAGCCCAAGGACGTCGCGGCCTTCCTGAATGATCCATCGCTGTTCCGTCCGGAGGCTTCGCCCGCGCTGTTCCGCCCGCACTTCGTCCTTTTCCTCGCGTTCCTGAAGCTCTTCCAGAATGTCCAGACTGGACTCAACAACCTGACCGGGCGGCACCTCGAGTTCTACTTTCGCCAGGTCCTCCAGATGGCCAGGAAGGGGCCCATCCCGGATCGGGTGAACCTGATCCTCGACCTCGCCCGAGGCTCCACCGCAGCGCTCGTCCCTCAAGGCAGCCCCGTCGACGCGGGGAAAGACAGCCTCGGACGTGAGCGGATCTATACGACGGATCGCGATCTCGTCGTCAATCGGGCCCAGATCGCGAAGCTGAGTGCTCTCCTCGTCCAGCGACAGTGGACGGGGATCCGTGAGGCGAGGGAGAACCTCCCGTCGGGTTCTCCGAAAGAAGTCGTGGGGCTCGCGATGCTCCGGATGGCGCTCGGCGATCCGTTGCCTGGTGACCCCTTGCCTCCGTACCCAGGTCCCGGGGGAACAGAGCTCGACTTCGCGAAGCTGATAGAGCTCGATAGTCTGACGCAGCTCACGAAGGAGAGCAGTGGTTTCTATCTGGAGTTGAGCGAGCTGCGCGACCTGATGCGCCTGAAGAAGATCGCCGACGAGCTCGAGGTCTCCCTGGAGGAAGCGGTCGCGCAGGGCAGGGAAACGGAATTCCTGGAGGCGCAGCTCACACAGCAGTGGAACAAGATCAATGCTGTCCTCGAGCTCGCGGGCCAGCGGAAGCGGGGGGATCCCACGTACCAGCTTCCGGCTGGTCATGACCCGAGGGCCTTCACCGCGAACGCCCAGTCCGCCGTCGGCCAGATATCCGTTGGGGGCCAGGACCTCGGTCTCGAGGCATATTGGAACGTGCTCCAGGAGATCGAGGAGTACTTCTTCATGGCCCTGGAGAGTTTCCACCGGGTCATTCAGCAACTGGTCGACCCGATGACCGGGCCAGGCTGGGACCGTGTGGACGCGCTCCTGGAGGCCGCGCACAGGGAGAAGGTTCGCGACGTTCGCAGAGGTCAGCTCAGGAAGCTCGGCACGAACCTCGAGTCCCTGATCCAGCATGTGATGGAAGACCCCTCGGCCACCGACGAGGATCTGCAGCCCTTCCTGGGTCAATCGGCGACCATCGATCAACTTCGTGCGGCTGCCGGGAGCGGGGACTGGGAGCGCGTCTACAGCATTCTGGAGGTGGTGCTGCGCAACCGGATCGGTGAGCCGTCGGCGGAGACGGAGAAGTGGCTGAACCTGTTTCCGGCCGAGGATGTCACCCTCGCGGGGGCCCGCCCGGTGCTCGAAGGGCAGCAGCGCTCTCCGCGGTGGGCCCCCTTCGGGCTGCTGCCGCCCATGGACAAGAATGTCCGGCCCGCGGCGGTCTTGGGCTGGGCCATCAGCTCCCCCGTCCTCTCGTTGAGCGAGGGCACGCGCACCATCACGCTCACCCTGGGCTTCGGGGCGGGGGCCCACCCGGACGCGCTCGAGGAGCTTCTGAAGACGCAGGCCGCCCTGCGCTTGGAGGTCAGCACCCAGAAGGGGTGGGTCGAATGCCAGGCCAAGGCGGTGACGTTCGGCCCGTACAGTGTGCTGCTCGGCGGGGACGTAGAGGAAGCGCCCGAGGAGGATCCTCTGGGGGTTCAGTTCAAGCTCGAGATCGGGCCGAGTGTCGACCCGATCTGCGCGCTGCCGGCGGAGCTCGAGCCCATCGATAGAACATGGCCTGCCTTGAGGTTGATGCTCCGGCCGATATGGAGCGACGAGGACAAGCAGTATGTGGTCCGCTATCGGGAGCTCGGCGGCCTCATCGTGAGCGCCGCCCATATCAAGGTGGGCGTGAGCGGGCTCAAGTCCATCCAACTGCAGAACGAAGAGGCCGTGCTGAGCGCGAAGAAGCCCTTCGAGCCGTTCGGCATCACGCCCTCCGTCGGGTCACGCCTGTTGATAGGACACCCCGAGGTCGTCACCAAGCGGCTCGATAGCCTGACCTTCGACTTCGAGTGGATGGGGGCTCCGGCCGATCTGGAGGCGCACTACGCCAACTATGGGCTGGACACGCCCGTGAAATTCACCGCCAAGGTCGGCTTGATTGACCGAGGGAGGGTCACGGAGCTTGCCGCGGCTGCGGCGCTCTTCCCCGCGGGCACGCCCCAAATCGTCATTGGCGGTAACGGCAGCGTCGTCATCCCCGCGCCGGGTGACCTGGGGATGGAACCGGCAGTGGCGTTTGGTGAGGAGCTGACGGGCTGGCGGCGCTATCTGCAATGGGAGCTGAACGCCCCTGACTTCCAGCATGGAACCTATCCCGCCGTGGCGTCGAGAAAGGCGCTTGAGCTCGCCATCGACATCAGCAAGCAGCAGGTGAAGAACGTCAATGATTACAAGGTCAACCCGCCCTACACGCCGAAGATCAAGACTCTGACGCTCGGTTACTCCTCCTCGGTGGAGGTTCGTCTCGACGCTGCTCCCGTGGATGCGCCCGGCGCTCGAATCTTCCACGTCCACCCGTTCGGGCACAGCGATATCGAGGCCGAGCGCTCGTCGGCAGGCCTGCCCTTCCTTCCCCGCTACGAGAACGACGGCGAATTCTATATCGGCCTGCGAGGCACGGCCGCTCCCCAGACCGTCTCCATTCTCTTCCAGATGGCCGAGGGCAGCGCCAATCCCGAGCTGGAGTCGGAGCCCATCCGCTGGAGTTATCTGAGCGGAAACCGCTGGCTCTCCCTGGATGACCGGGTTCTTCTGGACACCACGCGTGGCCTCGCCAATTCTGGGATCATCGAATTCGCTCTTGTGCAGGCGGAACCCAACACGCGCCTCCCCAGCGAGCTCTACTGGATACGTGCATCCGTGGCGCGAGGCACTTCGGGCGTCTGCGATGCCATTGCCTTGCACACCCAGGCGGTCTCCGCCACCTTCGTTGATCGCAACAACGCGCCGGACCATTTCCGCGAGCCCCTGCCTCCAGAGACCATTACCCGGCTCGCGTCGGAGGTCCGGGGAATCTCAGGCGTGCGCCAGCCCTACACCTCCCATGGGGGACGGACCGCGGAGGGGGACGCCATGTGGGCCACGCGCGTCGGCGAGCGCCTTCGTCACAAGCAGCGCGCTGTCACGATGTGGGATTACGAGCGGCTGGTCCTGGAGCACTTTCCGGAAGTCTATAAGGCCAAGTGCATCCCCGCTGGCTCGGACCAGCCTGGTCGAGTCGATATCATCGTCATCCCCGACATCCGCAACCTGCTTCCCTCCGACCCCTTCGCGCCCAGGGCGCCGTCGAAGCTGCTGACGGACGTCGAGGCCTACCTCGCGACGCGGAGCCCTGCCTTTGCCTCGATCAAGGTCCGGAACGCCCGCTACATGGCCGTTCGCGTGCGCCTGCGCGTCCGTTTCAGGGACGAGGGTAACGAGAACTATTACGCGCGGAAACTCAACGACGAACTCAACCGCTTCCTCTCGCCGTGGGCCTACGAGGAGGGCGCCGACATCGTGATCGGCGGGAGGATCTACGCGAACAGCATCGTGGATTTCGTCGATCGCCGTCCCTATGTGGATTACGTCGCCGGGGTCAGGCTCTTCCGCAGCAGCGATGGCGAGACGTTTCATCCGGCACCCCGCCCGGAGGGGTGGGTGGGCGATTGGAACAGTGATTTCGTGGAGACCGATCAGCCGGACGAGATCCTCGTGGCGGCCCGAACGCACGTGATCGACGTGCTTCATGACGCGGTATACGACGAGAGGCTGATGACAGGCATCGGCTTCATGAAGGTGGAACTGGATTTCATCGTGGGATGACTGCCCTTTTCAGGGACACGAGATCATCATGATCAACAAGAAGGGCCGGATCGACCTCAAGAAGTACTTCGTCAAGAATGCCATTCCGACAGAGGGCAACTTCGCCGACCTCATCGACGGGATGCTGAACCAGAAAGACGATGGCATCACCAAGCCGTCGGGCGAGCCGCTGAGCATCGAGGCGTCGGCGAGCGGCAGCAAATCAGCGATCAAATTCTACGAGTCCCTCTCGGATCCCAGCGCGGCCTGGGTGATGAGCCTGACCAATGCGCTGGGCGGAAAGGGATTCTCCATTGGCGGCGACACTGGAGTCCCTCGCCTGGTCATCGATGGCACGACGGGCTCGGTCACGACAGGCGGCAATCTCATCGCTGCTGAGGGCATCTCGATTCCAGTGGGGAAGGACCTCTCGGCGGGTGGCGCGATCACGGCCAGTGGCGCCATCACGGCCAATGGTGGCATCACGGTCCCAGCAGCCAGGACGCTCTCGGTGGCGGGGAGCACCAGCGTCGCCGCGCTCACGGCCAGCGGCACCATCTCGGCCAACGGAGGGGTCACGATTCCGGCGGGGCAGAACCTCTCGGTGGGGGGCACCATCTCGGCCACGGGTGCCATCTCGGCCAATGGGGGGCTCACGATTCCGGCGGGGCAGAGCCTCACGGCGGGTGGTGCCGTCACGGTCAGTGGCGCCGTCACGGTCACGGGCGCCATCACGGCCAATGGTGGCATCACGGTCCCAGCAGCCAAGACGCTCTCGGTGGCGGGGAGCACCAGCGTCGCCGCGCTCACGGCCAGCGGCGCCATCTCGGCCAACGGGGGACTCACGATTCCGGCGGGGCAGAGCCTCGCGGTAGGGGGCACCATCTCGGCCACGGGCGCCATCTCGGCCGATGGAGGCCTCACGGTCCCATCCACCAAGACGCTCTCGGTTGCGGGGAGCACCAGCGTCGCCGCGTTCACGGCCAGCGGCGCCATCTCGGCTAACGGGGGGCTCACGATTCCGGTGGGGCAGAACCTCACCGTAGGGGGCACCATCTCGGCCACGGGTGCCATCTCGGCCAACGGGGGGCTCACGATTCCGGCGGGGCAGAACCTCACGGCGGGTGGCGCCGTCACGGTCGCGGGCGCCATCACGGCCAATGGTGGCATCACGGTCCCAGCAGCCAAGACGCTCACGGTAGCGGGGAGCACCAGCGTCGCCGCGCTCACGGCCAGCGGTGCCATCTCGGCCAATGGTGGCATCTCGGTCCCATCGCCCAATGGATTGAACCTCGGCAAGTTCACCTGGCTTCAACTCAATGATCGCGCGCAGCTCAACATCTCGGGGGTGGGCGATGCGCTCACGGTCGCTCCGACCGGTCATGTGTATGTCGGCTCTCCCAGTTACGAGAACCTGTGCACCTTCGAAGTCGCTGGCCAGATGAGAGTCCGCGGCACCTTCGCGGACGAAAATGCCGGCATCTGGCTGAAACATTTGCAGTACTACTCATCGACTCAGCCCGCTGTACCCAGCTCCGCGTTCATCGGGCTTATCGCAACCAATTACGTGGGGATCCTGGACGGTAGCTCGGCGAGGAGGTTTTTGTTCAACACCGGCAATGGTGAATTGTCTATCACGGGGGCGAACGCCTGGAAGCCTGGTGGTGGAGCCTGGAGTAATTCCTCCGATTACAGACTGAAAGACGAGATTCGCGGGTTGACTGGCGCGCTCGACAGGCTGCTCAAGCTTCGTGGTGTGACCTTCAAATGGAAGGCGCCCGAGACCCAGGGGAATCAGACCGGTACGCAGATTGGCATGATCGCGCAGGAGGTGGAGACCGTCTTCCCGGATTGGGTCAGTGATGACCCGAATGGATACAAGGGAATCACGATCCGGGGCTTCGAGGCATTGGTGGTCGAGGCGCTGCGGGAGCTCAGGTCGGAGCTCCGGGCGCTGCGCGGCGAGCCGCCGGAGAAGCTGCCGCGAGCTTTCGTGCCACCGAAGGACATGGAGGAAAAGCCGAAGCGCCGGGGCTCCGTTGAACGCAAGGTCGTCGAGACCTACGACTATACGGATGAGAAGAAGAGCCTGCTCTTCCAGGTCATTCGCTACGAGCCCAAGGCATTCCACTTCCGGCAGCCCGACGGGAAGGGGGGCTGGACTGGCAATGTCAAGGGCGTGCGTGCGGTGCTCTACCGCCTGCCCGAGGTCGTCGAAGCCGAGAGGGTGCTGATCGTGGAGGGAGAGAAGGACACCAATACGGCCGTCAAACTGGGGCTTCCGGACAAAACCTGGGCGGCCACCACGAGCCCGGGCGCGGTCGACTGGAACTCGGCGTATTCGGAGACCCTGCGAAACAAGCATGTCGTGATCTGCCCCGACACCGACATCTCCGGACAGCGGCATCTGCGGCGCATCGTGTTCGACCTGGAGGGCAAGGTGGCCTCGATCCGGTTGGCGAAGCTGCCCGCCGGCGTGAAGGATCTCTCCGAGTGGGTGCAGGCCGGCGCGACGAAGGCACAGTTCATGGCGTTGATCCAGGAGGCGCAGCCGATCGACTCCAAGAGCCTGCCGCCTCTCTAGTCAATGGAGCCGACCGATGGACTACGCATTCCTGCGCAGGGAGGGGATTCGCCAGCTCGAGCGGATGACCGGCAAACAGTGGACGGACTTCAACGCCCACGACCCGGGAATCACCCTCCTCGAGCAACTCTGCTACGCCCTCACGGACCTCGGCTATCGAACCGACTACGAGCTCCCCGACCTCCTCGCCAATGGGGGCGGCGATCCCTACGAGAGCCTTCATCCTCCAGCGGAGATCCTCACCTCCCGGCCCGTGACACCCGCCGATCTCCGCCGGCTGGCCCTCGATGTGAACGGCGTCAAGAACGCCTGGGTCGAGCTTCTCGAGGAGGAGACGCTCTATCACCACCCTGAGCGGGACGAGCTCAGCCTGTCGGCCGAGCCGTCCCCATCCGAGCCGGTGATGCTGAAGGGCCTCTATCACGTCCTCATCGAGGCCACGGACGAGGCCGGTGACAATGGCACCCAGCTCCGGGCGAGCGTTGCCCGCCGCCTGCACGCGAACCGGGGGTTGTGCGAGGACTTCGCGGAGATCGAGGTGCTGGAGCCGCAGCTCGTCCAGGTGGATGCCACGATGGAGATCGGGCCGATGGACGATGCCGTCCAGATCCGGTTCGAGATCATCCGGAAGCTCGCTGACGAGATCTCACCGCCCGTTCCCTTCTCGAGCCTGGAGAAGATGCTGGAGTCCGGGAAATCGTTCGATGAGATCTTCGACGGGCCCCGGCTCGAGCACGGCTTCATCCCGGATGAAGTCCTGGAGAACGCGACGCGACGGATTGCGATCAATACCTCGGACCTCATCCATGCGATCATGGACGTCAAGGGGGTAAGGGCGGTCAACCAGATCCAGATCGTGAGAGAGGATGGGAGTAAGGTATTGTCTTCCTTCCGGGTCGCTTCCAGAAAAGTCGCCAAGCTGGATATCAAGCGCTCGACGATCACCTTGATGCGGGAGGGAAAGGTCATTCCCCCTCGCGCCGAAGAGCCGACGGCTGTGTTGGCTCCATCGAGCGCATCGAGCGGTGGTGGGAACAGCCTGGCCTTGCCAGTGGGGCGTGACCGGAACGTCGGCAGGTACTGGTCCGTCCGGCACCATCTCCCGGCGCTCTACGGCGTTGGAGAGCTGGGCCTGCCAGCCTCCGCGCCGCCGGAGCGCAAGGCCCAGGCCAGACAGCTCGAGGCCTATCTGATGTTCTTCGATCAGCTCATGGCCAACTACCTCGCGCAGCTCGCCCACGTGAAGGAGCTGTTCTCCTACGACAGCCCCGAGACGCGAACCTATTTCACCCAGTCGCTCTCCCAGTCCGGCCTGGATTTCGGGGCGATCCTCCCTCCCCAGAACGAGAGCAACGTTCTCTCCAAGAGTCTCGAGGCGAGCGGGGGAACTGGTGCTGACAGGGACGTGGAGCGGAAGAATCGTTTCCTGAACCACCTGCTTGCCCGGTTCGCCGAGGAAATCGACGACCCGGGGACTTCGTCGGTCGAGGGGCTCACCCAGAGAAAGCAGGCGTTCCTGCGGCGATACCCGCGGCTCAGCGGCGCGCGAGGCACATCGTTCAACTACTTCGTGCCTCCAGGCGAGAACAACCGAGCAGGGCTGGAGGAGCGGCTTCGACTCAAGCTCGGGCTCGTCGAGGAGAACGGCGAGAGCTTCTTCATCATCGAACATATCCTGCTGCGTCCTATGGAAGGCGACAACCAGCAGACCGTGCCGCTGCTCGCGGCCGCGGCGAGCAGGGATCCCTACTCCCTCCAGCTGAGCTTCGTCTTCGCGGAGAGGGGGCGCTTCAAGAAGGACGCAGAGTCCAATGAAGAAGCCAAGAGGCTCGTCGAGCAGGCCGTCCGCATGGAGACGCCGGCTCACCTGACACCGTACATTCGCTGGATGGCGAACGCCGAGTTCGAGCTCTTCCAGGCGGCCTACCTGGGCTGGCTGGAGGAGCTGAGAGCGTACTCGGCCGAGAGGTTCAACGTGGGTTTGGAGGAGCTCGGCTCGTAACACCATGATACCCATCGAGCGACACATCCGTGTACGAAGCGCCCGGGACCGGCTCATCGACATGCTGGGGCTCGGCGAGACCTATCCTGTCCAGGACGTGGTGGTGCAGGGTGAGCAACTCACCGTGCTCTTCAACCATCCCTCCGTGTTCGACATCAACCCCGGCCAGGTGGACGTCCGGTACGAGCTGTTCGAAGGCAATGTCCCGGTGGGGGCTCCTTACTTCGTGGTAGGGAATGGCGGGGAGAGCGTCCTCAACGGCCCGCTCATCACCGTGAACAGGATCTTCCGGTTCCGCGGCTCCAAGATCGATGCATCGGGGAAGGAGCGGCCGGGGCGTCAAGCCTTCCTTCATCAGCAAGTAGAGGTGAAGGTCGGACTCAACACGAAGCTCAATGCCTGGATTCGTGACCCGAACACCTCACAGCCCTTGTTTCCTCCCATCATCGATTACGGGAGCACGGCCCAGGTCACCATCGAGGGCGCCCAGGCCGAGGCGGACTATCAGCTCGTTTATACCAATGCGGCAGGAGCCCTGGTCTTCACGGAGCCGCTGCATGTGGAGGTCGGCGGCAACATCACCCTCGAAACGAATGCCATCCAGGAGGACACCCAAATCCGGATCCACGTCACGAAGACGTTCGAGCCCTCCGAAAATCGACCCAACCTGAGCGAGTATCTCGAGGTGACGCTGCCGCTCTCGGTTCGTGCCAATCCGGTGCTCGCGGTGTCGATTGATGGCTCGCCGCTCGTCGACCCCGTGGGCCCCGTTGGCATCTCGATCGAGGGCAGCCAGCAGAGTGTCGTGTACAGCGCCTATGTCCGGACGCTCGGCGACGCAGACTTCGATATCGACAATCTGCTCGGAGCGGATGATGCGATCACTCTCCACGTTCCCGCCTCGTTGGACGTCCCGGAGCACGATGTCCGGGTGCGCAGGCCTCCGCGGCCCGTGCCCTGGCAGGTCCAGAGCGGCTATGCGCAGCAGGGCGATTCGAAGCAGGGCAACGGTGGCAAACTGACGCTCATGGTCGGGCAGCTCCACGAGGACAGCGTCGTGGTGATCCAGGCGCGCAAGAGCCATCCCTCCAAGATGCCCCTCCAGTCCGCGTTGCAGCTCGCGCAGGCGGTGGTGGCCCTGTCGCGACCGGATCCGGCGCTCGGGCTTGGACTGACGCTTTCGCCGGTAGACGGTACGCGCGGCACGCTTCTTGTGTCGGGCGGCCAAGCCGGCGTCTTCTACACCTTCCGCCGGACCGGCGAGCCAACCCTGCTCGGCCTGCCGGCTTATTTCCACCGAATGGACGAGGTGGCGCCGCAGCAGAACCGGGGCCTCGCGCAGCTCCGAATCGGAATGGACTTCGTCCTCACGCGTGATCCGCCCCTGGTGCCTCCGGATACGGACCTCGCGACCCTGCCCCCGCTCGAGCCCCTCGTCGAAATCACTCCGCTGCCGGTTGATGGCACCCTGCACGTCATGGCCATCAAGGCCCGCACCGGGGTCGCGTGGCAGGCGAGTCGAGTGATTCCGGCCACGCAGCCGTGAGCGCTCCCCGCCATCGGATTCGTCGGCTGGTCCTGGAGGTAACCCTCCGGGACGAGCGCTTGGCGTGGCCCCTGCAATCGGAGCTCAGCCGTATCCAGAGCCAGAGCATCGAGGGCCTCATCGACCGTTGTTGTACGGAGATTGGTGCTCAGGATCGCCTCCATCGTATCGAGTCGTTGGTGGTGGACGTCGGAGAAGTCAGCCACGAGAACCTGGAACGCGAGCTGATCGAGAAGCTGGAGCCGCTCCTGCGCAAAGCGCTGGCAGTGCAGATCCAGAAGGAAGACGAGGCGACTGCCCTGTCGGGCGACGACCCCGAGACACTTTCTCAGCTGGAGTTGGTGGCATTCTTTGCCCATACAGGCAGCCTCCCGTGGTGGGCGGACGCATCGAAGCCGAAACTGGTGGACGAGACCCTGGGACTCCTGCTCCGGCGTGCCACGCGCCCACTGGTAGCGGTGGTGCGGACGCTGGCTCGTGAGCGAGCCGACCTTTCACGAATCATCCTTCACTGCGAGGGTGAACGGCTGTCGGCGCTTTTCGCCGCTCTCGCCGCGTCTTCATCGATCAGCCCCTCGGAGCGATCGGTGGAACTCGATGCCTTGCTACAGGCGGGCCGGGCGGTTGCTGGGATCGAACCGGCTCGTTTCAGGAACGCTGTCTGGCTGGCCGCGCTGCGGGCGGCCTGCATTGAGGAGAGCTGGAGCGGCGGGCCTGTGAGTTTCTGGCGGGGAGCGCTGGCGCACCTCGCGCTCGAGTTGGGCGTGACCTACAGGTCTCTGCTCACGGGGCTGCACGCGAACCGAGGCGTGAATCTGGATGGCCGGCCCGATCCGCTCGGGATGGTCGTGCAGAGTCTCTATCGGGAGCTCCGGGGAGAGGTTCCCGCGAGCGACTCGGTCTTTCATCGCGATGGAGCGGAGACGGCGATAGGCCTGCCAGCGGAGGCCCTCGGCGAGGCGCGAAGGCTGGTCCAGGAGCAACTCGCGGAGGTGGAAGGACAGGGCAGCGGTGCTGAGCAGGTCGAGCGTACGGGACGAAGGCTGGTCCAGGAGCAACTCGCGGAGGTGGAAGGGCAGGGCAGCGGTGCTGAGCAGGTCGAGCGTACGGGGCGAAGGCTGGTCCAGGAGCAACTCGCGGAGGTGGAAGGACAGGGCAGCGGCGCTGAGCGGGGCGAGCGTACGGGAGCGGGCGAGGCACTCCGCGCGGAAGAAACCGAAGCCATTCAGGAGCGGCTCGAGCGGTGGGGAATCCCCATCGTGGCGCTTTTCGAGGAGCTCCGGGCGGCGGTCCCTCCTGGTGGGACAGCACATGGCGACTCCGTCTTCAAGGTATGGAGGGACCTGGACCAGCAAGCCCGCGAGCACGGCCCGAGTGCCGCCGAGACGGGGGCCGGGTTTCTGCGATTGCTGCGCCAGGTCCTCGCCTCGCAGAGGCTGTCCCAACGCGCGCTCTGGCGCATCCTCGGGGAACTGGAGCACGCGGCAGCAGCGAGCCTGCCAGCGGAGACTCTCGGCGAGGCGCGAAGGCTGGTCCAGGAGCAACTCGCGGAGGTGGAAGGACAGGGCAGCGGCGCAGAGCAGGGCGAGCGTACGGGGCGAAGGCTGGTCCAGGAGCAACTCGCGGAGGTGGAAGGAGAGGGCAGCGGCGCTGAGCGGGGCGAGCGTACGGGAGAGGGCGAGGCACTCCTCGCGGAGGAAACCGAAGCCATTCAGGAGCGGCTCGAGCGGTGGGGAATCCCCATCGTGGCGCTTTTCGAGGAGCTCCGGGCGGCGGTCCCTGGTGGGACAGCACATGGCGACTCCATCTTCAAGGCGTGGAGGGACCTGGACCAACTAGCCCGCGAGCACGGCCCGAGTGCCGCCGAGACGGGGGCCGGGTTTCTGCGATTGCTGCGCCGGGCCCTCGCCTCGCAGAGGCCGTCCCAACGTGCGCTTCGGCGCATCCTCGAGGAACTGGAGCACGCGGCAGCAGCGAGCCTGCCAGCGGAGGCCCTCGGCGAGGCGCGAAGGCTGGTCCAGAGCGTGACGTCCGAGGCGATGCTGAAGGTGGCGAACAAGGCGCCGTCCCTCGACCTGACCTACAGTGAATCCGACGAGATATATGTGGAGAACGCCGGGCTGGTCATTCTCTGGCCCTTCCTCGGCCACGCGTTCGAGCGCCTGGAGTTGACGGCGGACAAGCAGTTCAAGGACCGGAGCGCTCAACACCGTGCCGTCGGCCTGTTGCAGTACCTGGTCACGGAAGATGGCTCGCCGCCGGAGTTCCAGCTCCCGCTGGCCAAGGTGCTCTGTGGGCTGCGGCTGGCCGAGGTCTTCGAATTCGGTCCTCCCGTCACGGAGGTCGAGGCAGAGGAGTGTGCGAACCTGCTCGCGGCGGTGATCGCGAACGCCCCGATCCTGAAGGAGATGTCGATCGCCGGGTTTCGGGGCTCGTTCCTGCTTCGGAAGGGGGTGTTGAGCACCCGCGATGGTACATGGCTCCTGCGGGTGGCGCGTGCGCCCTATGACGTGGTGCTCGACCGCTTTCCCTGGGGGATGGGCTGGGTGAAGCTGCCTTGGATGGAGGCGCCGCTCTGCGTGGAGTGGTGAGGGCGCTGAGTCCAACGGAGCCGTGTGTCTCACGGGAGGGGTGGAGATGGATTCTATGTCCTGGGATGTCGTCGTCGTCGGCGGTGGCCCCGGTGGTTCGACGGTGGGGGGGCTGCTCGCCAGGCGCGGCTATCGGGTGCTGCTCATCGAGCGCGAGAAGTTTCCCCGCTACCACATCGGTGAATCGCTCGTTCCGGGCATCATGCCGGTCCTCAAGGAACTCGGGCTGTACGAGAAAGCGCTCCAGCAGGGCTTCACCAGGAAGTACGGCGTGACGCTGCTCTGGGGCCGCCACCGCGAGCCGTGGTCCGTCTACTTCGGCGAGGCCGGTCCCTTCGCCTACACGTTCCAGGTCTGCCGCTCCGAGTTCGACAGCATGCTCCTCAAGCACGCGCGGGCCCTGGGGGCCACCGTGCTCGAGGAGACGAAGGTGAGTGAGTTCCTCTTCGAGGACGGGCGCTGTGTGGGCGTCCGCTACGCTGCCTCGGGTGGCGAGCCCCCGCGCGAGGCGCGCGCCCGCTTCGTGATCGACGCGAGCGGGCAGTCGCACCTGCTCGGTCGCGCGCTCGACCTCATTGAGTGGGACGAGGACCTCAAGAACCTGGCCGTGTGGACCTACTTCTCCGGCGCGCGCCTCTACGAAGGCAGGGATGCCGGCAACATCCTCGTGGAGAACCTGCCCGATGGGTGGCTGTGGCTTATTCCCCTGCACGATGGCACGCAGAGCGTGGGCTGGGTCACCCCGCACGAGAACGCGCGCGCCCACGAGGGCCGGCTCGGCCAGCTCCTGCTCGACAGGATCGAGCAGTCGGTGGAGGCTCGGCGCATGCTCGCACCGGCTCAGCGCGTGGCCGCCTTCCACTCCATGCGCGACTGGTCCTACCGATGCCGGCGCTTCCACGGCCCCGGCTTCCTGCTCGTCGGAGATGCCGCCGGCTTCGTGGATCCGTTGTTCTCCACCGGCGTCTTCCTCGCCATGAACGGGGGCAGTCTGGCGGCCACCGTTCTCGATCACCTCCTGAGGCACCCGAAGGATGAGGAGCGCATGCGTCAGCGCTACGAGGCCATCTACCGCCAATTCCTCGACGTGGTCTTCTCGTTCGTCCACTACTTCTACGACGCCAGCAAGGACAAGGAAGTCTACTGGGCGCACGCGCAGGAATTGGTCGATCCCCTCCGTCAGATGTCCGCTCGGCAGGACTTCATCCACCTCATTTCAGGCCTGGGCGGACTGCATACCCTGAAGGAGCTCAGCGAGCCCTTGCCCGCGGCACGCCCTGAGCCCCGGAGGCGCGCCGCGAGCAGGCGGCGGTGAGGCTACAAGGCGTCGCGCATCCGCCTGGAGAGCGCGCGCGTCTCGGCGTAGTCGAGGAAGAAGGACCACCAGGGTTTCATCCAAGCAGAGCGCTCCATCCGTCCCCAGGTGTCGAAGCCGTGCGCATGGGCCATCTCCTCTCGCGCCAGATACCGGTCGCGAGGTCTCGCCGCGAGTCCCAACGCCCGTGCCCGCGAGGCCGCTTCGTGAATCGCCCGCCAGCGGAAGAGCTCCGCGTCGAGCTCTCCCGAGAGGTGGAGCTGTTGCCACAACCAGTCCGCGAACAGTGTCTCGTGGGCCATGAACACGGCCCACAGCTCACGCTGCGCGAGTCGCAACGAGAGCAGGGACGTCAATCCCTGTTGCTCCGCTTCCGAAGGAACGAAGCGCATCGGTGCCCCCGGCTCCTGTTGCAACAGCGAGACGGAGAGGAGCCTGGCGGCGGGGTCCTTCTTCTGGATTCGCTCCAGGAGCCCCACCTCGGGACTGGTCGAGGCGATCGCCAGCGCATGGCGGGTGTAGCGTCCGCTCACCAGGTGCCAGCGAGCGAGGGTTCGTCGGGCTTCGGAGGGGTCCAGTCCGGCGAGCGCGTCATGGCTCCGCTCGCGCGTGTACTCCGAGGTAGCGAAGTCCGTGTCGCCGCGCCGGGGACGGTGGGCGAGGGCAGGGTGGGCCGCCAACTGGCGCGCGACATACCGCAGCACGCGCCGCGCATCATCGCCCTTGAGGTCCCATCCCGCGAGCAGTTGCTCGAGCCGCTTCTCCCTGCCGAGTCCCGCGCGTGTCAGCAGCGTCCGCCATGTCCGCTCCGCGTAGAACGTCTCCTCCGCCGCGCGCACGAGCGCTTCCGCCTTGGGGCGCGTGAGGTGCCCCCGGCGCAGCGCTCGGGCCACCGCATGGCGCACGTTCACCAGCGCGAGCGAGGCGGGGCGCTCACCGTCCGGGTCGAACACCACGGCCACCTCGTCGTCCGAGGTCAGCCGCCCCCGGCGGAAGAGCCGGTAGATAGCGCCGACACCCACCATCCCCGCCGGCCAGCATTCGGCCGCGCGCAGTGCCCCCATGCTGGAGGCCCCCACCACCCACGCACCATCCCGCAGCACGTCGATGAGCTCCCGGGGGGAGATCGCGTGCTCCTGGTAGAAGACGCCATCGATGATCACGAAGACCGAGCCGCCCTGCGCGCGCTCGCGATAGAGGTCTCCACGCCGGACCGGAGGGCGAAAGTCGCCGCCCGGCAGCAACGTCTCCGCCTCGCGGCGCGGCAGGCTCGGCCCGAGATGGATGATGGGGGCGGGTGTCACCGGGAGGGGGGGCATGGCGTCCAGGGACTCGTGCGAGGGCAGAGCGTCACAGCAGATGGCGCAGGCACCGCCAGTCCACCCGGCGCCGGTTCACGGTGAAGCACGACAGTCCCGGCACGCGCACGCGCACGACGGGAATCCCGAGGTCCTCGCGCGTCAGGTCCGTCACGATTACCTGCTCGAACCCCGAGGTCTGGAGCCGCCGCAGGAGGAACTCCAGATCCGCGAGCAGGTCCGAGGACTCGAACGACGGCGTGCTCGAGAAGGAGGCCGTGCGCCCTGGTGCGAGTTCGCGGCGCCGGTGGGCCCGGCTCGCGGCATGGGAGCCTTCGAGACGGACGTTGAACGAGTCCCTCGCCCCCTGGATGAACCCGAGTCGTGACTGCACCGCCTCCGTGATGGAGCGCAGGAGCGCGAGCTCCGCGTGTGGCGCACTCCCCCATCCGTTGAACAGCATCGGAAGGGGGCCATCCGTCGATGGGTAGTCGTCATCGAGGATGACCGTCCGGAAGCTGGCCACCCCGAGCTCGTGGGTCACGTCCTGGACGAGCACCTCGAGTCCCGCCCGCGTGAGCCGCTCCAGCCACGCACGTGCCGAGGCGGGAAGGCTCGTGGGCTCGACCGTCACCAGGGGCGGCAACGGGGTCTCCGCATCGCCGAAAGCAGCCGTGAAGTCGAGCTGGCTCTGGATGTCGCGCTCGATGACCTCGCACAGCCCGTGCACGACTGCCTCGAGCAGCGTGTTTCCCGAGGCGAGGCCGTTCGTGTCCACCTCCCGCAGCACGCCCTCCGAGGGAGGGTTCAGCACGAGATCCGCCGCCATGAGCACGCGGGCATCGGAGAGCAGCTCGTGGCTCTGGATCCAGGTGAATACGCCATCGGGCGCGTAGCAGCTGTCGGTGGGAAGCTGGAGCGTCGTGGGATCGATGGGCCGTGCGGACTTCTCTCGCGAGAGCCGGGTGAAGCGGGCGCGCCGCGTGGAGCCCCGGGGCGCGCTCTCGGCGGAGACCCGTTCCACCGCCTCCATCAGGGCGCTCACGCGGGCGCTCACCGCATCGCTGCCCTTGCCCAGGTGGGTCGTCAGATCTCGGGCCAGCGGCGTGACGGCCGTGAACACGGGCAGGCGAATCGGATCGAGCGGTGTCAGATCCGAGAGCCGTGTGATGGGGACGCGGGAGCGAACGGCGAGGACACGACGCTCCGTTTCCTCGGCGGGAACGACGCGGGACGAGAGCGGTCCGATCTTCGGGCTGGGCTGGAACGTCCACATCGCCGCAGGGCTATATCATCTCGTCCCGGCATCCATGAATGACCCGCCCGCTTCGAGCAGCCGCAGGGAGGGCCACCTCCCGGGCGTGTGCAGCCGCAGGAGTGCATGAGCCACCGCGCCCAGTCCCCACAGGGCGGACGGTTCCTGCGCATCCGCCACCAGCCGATCCGGAAACCAGCGCCCCTCGGCGCGGTGCTCGGCGAGCAGGCTCCGTCCGAGTCGTTCCGCGTGCTCCCGCCAGATGGGCTCACCGGTGCTCGAGTCGGCCACCAGGGCCAGCTCCAGTCCGTCCAGGCGCGCGGAGGTGGAGCCAGACGCAGCCCCCTCCAGTGCGTGGAGCACCCGCGCTCGGAGCCCGTCGCCCTGTCCCAGGGCAATCAGGGCGAGGAGTGCGCCAGAGGTGGTGGGCGGGGGCGGGGCGAATGGAGACCAGGGGACGGGTGCGCCGGCCGCTTGCAGTCGTGCCGCGCACAGGGCCCAGCCACTCGCGGGAGGCGGGAGGCACTGCAAGGGGGAGTCTATGGGGATCGAGGAGGGCGGAGTCTCGCTCGGTCGCGGTGCCAGGGCCGCCGCCAGCACCCTCGCGGCCGGTACGAGCCCGGAGGCGGTGAGCACGAGCAACAGCCCCGGTGCGCCCGTGATCAGGTCGAGCGGGGCCCGGGCTCCGATGCGCTCCAGGGGCAGGGCGGCGGCGAGGCTCCGGGCCTTCTCCATCAACTCCGGCATCCCCAGGGTGACGGCGCAGCGGTGCAGCGCATACAGGTGCGCTCCTGTTCCACGAAACCCGCCTACCTCTCGGGGCTTGTCCTCCCAGGGGGCGTGCTCCGATTGCGTCACCGCCAGCCGGGTGGCTTCCAGCGCTCCCAGCGCCGCCTCGCGGAACCGGACCTGGCCACTCGCCGCGTGCAGCTCCGCCAGCACCACCGCGATTCCCGCCGTGCCGGTGAGCAGGTCCGGTGGGAGCACCGCCATCCTCCAGAGCGCGTGGAGGGGCTCGTACTCACGCCCTACCCAGCGCAGGCTCCCTCCCGCGCCGAGGCCCTCCTCCAGCAGGAGGTCTCCCACCGCCACCGCCTCGGCCAGCCAGTCCGGTGACCCTTCGTGCACCACCTTCGCGGTTCGTCCGATCGGCCTGGCGGCGGGGTGGCCACAGGCCAGGGTGGAGCACAGCATTGCCTCGTGCCGCGCGAGTGCGAAGGTGTCCAGCTCGAGCAGCCGCTGGCGGGCGCGCTCCAGTGCGCTGCCGTGGAAGAAGCCCTCGTCCAGCACCCGCCCGTCCGCGTCCAGCAGTGCGCGTGCGTCGGTACGACAGCGCAGATAGGGGATGTCCAGCGCCCTCACGGCGTCCACCTCCGCCAGGGTCACCGCTCGCTCCGACGCGGGCTTCGGGTGGGCCTCGGCCGCCCGCGGCGCGTCCGCCAGCAGGGCCTCGCGCTTCGTCCGGTCCACCAGCAGCGAGGGCGCCAACCCGGCTTGCAGCAACCGATGGCACGTCCACGTCGTGCGGTGGATGTAGCGGACCGGCAGCCCCGCCATGCGCATGAGCGGGCTCCCTGCCTCGAGGAGCGTCTCGCGCTGTCGGCGCAGCGCCGTGTGCATGGCGCGGTAGCCCTCCAGGAGCGGCTCCAGCTGGGACTCGATGGGGACGGGCTCGCCCGCCAGCGTGGGCACGTGCTCCGGGTGGTTCCAGAGCAGGTAGCCCTCGTGGCTGGGCTGGACCCCGCCCGAGAGTGCCTCGAGGCGGGGCGCGCTCCGGCGGGGGGTCACGAAGGTGCGCGCGGAGGCCATGGCCCCCAGATCCTGTGCCGGTACTCCGGGGGCGATGGGCGTCGGCGCCGAGAACAGCCCGAGGGGCGCCACCGACTCGCGCAGCCAGTCCTCCGCCTCGCGTTCCGCCAGGGGCCCGGGCCGCGGTGGCAACCTCGGTTGCAGCACCGTCTCCAGGTCCACGAGCACCGGGTGCTCGCCCGCGGCCACCAGGTTGTCGGCCCACAGGTCCGTTGCCTCCAGCAGCTGCATCAGGCGGGCGAGCATCCCCACGCGGAAGTAGAAGCGCTCCACCTCGGCGGGCGTGTGGCAGGGTGCCGCCGGGATGAACTCCTCCCAACAGTGGTGCTCGCGAGCGACCACCGCGCGCACATGCAGTGGCAGCGGCAACCCGGAGGTGTTGAGGAAGCCGCACAGCTCCAGCACCGCGCGGGTGATGCGCAGATCCCTGGGCTTGTAGACGGCGATGCGGCCGTTCTCGAAGCGCAGCAGCGTCACCGCGCGGCCACCGGCGTGCACGTCGCCTGCATCCCCGAGCACCCCGGCCAGTGCCCCAGGAGGCGTGCCCCCGAAGAGCGCACGGGTGAGCAGCGCGCGATCCTCCTTCCAGCGCTGGAGCAGTTCCCGCACGTGCGCGCGCCAGCCCAGGAGGATGCGTCCCATGAGCCAGGCCAGGACGGGGAAGTGCTCGAGGCGCTCCACCCACTCTTCCGGGTGGGCGCCGGGCGATGGGACGGCGTTACTCCACAGGGCCGAGGTCTCTTCCCGCGCCTGATGCTCCAGTGCCAACACCCGGACGCAGGCGGCCACCAGCCGGCGGGAGAGCAGTCCCACCAGGTCCCGGCGCGCGGAGGGAAGGACGGCGGCGCCAGCACGGGCCAGCTCTCCGTTCAGCGCCGCCTCAGCGGCCGCCAGCAGCGGAGCGAGCGCCGCCTCGGCGGGGGAGGCATTCCAGGTGCCGGAGGCCGCGCTCGTGACGCGCTCCGCTCCCTCCAGCAGCTGGGTCAGCTCGTGCACCCAGCCCGGGTCCGCGCCGAGCGGGGCCGCTCGGGAGGCCAGACGCCGCAGCCGGGAAGCGAGCGAGGCGGTCCTCATGCATCGGAGAAGCCGGGGGTGAGGCTGGCCGTCCAGCGGAGGGGATCTCGCACGCCGCGGGCCCGCATCGCCTCATCGGAGGAAGCCACCAGCGCCTGTCCCTCGCTCCCACCGAGCAGCTCGCCCTTGCGGCGCCGGGCGCAGGCGACGTGCAGCGCCATCTCCGCCTCGTTGAAGAGGGAGATGGCCGCATCCAGCGCCCGCACCGCCTGCTCCTGGCGGCCCTCGGTGGCGTCTACCGCGGCCGTGACGAGCTGTGCCGCGGCTCGCGCGGGAGGGCGGCCCGTCTTCTCCATCCACCGGGCGTCACCCCGGGCCACCTCGAGCAGCCGCTTGCGCTCGGCGGGTCGCGTCCGGGCCAGCGCCACCGCCGTTCCGGCGCGCAGTTGCGTGGCCATGACGCGGATGAACTGCCAGCTCAGCGCCTGGGCGCGCTCGGCCCGCTTCCAGGTGTCCTCGAAGGTCTTCCAGGCCGCTGCCACCTCTCCCTGGAACAGCTCGCACCGGGCGGTCGCCAGCATGTTGTACACGTGCTGCGCGGTGATTCCCTCCGAGTGCCAGCCGCTCATCGCCTCGCGCAGTTGCTCCAGCGCCACCGCAGGGCCCTCCATGGCCAGTCGCACCGTGGCGAGGTTCAGCCCGAGCCACACCGCGCCGAAGCGATCGCCGTTCTGCCGCGAGACGCGCAGCCAGCGGTTGCCGCGCAGGGCCGCCTCGTTCAGCTCACCCAGCATCACCAGGCAGTTCACGTCGGTGGAGTAGGCCTGGCTGAGCTCCCAGGCCACGCCGTTGCAGTTCTCTTCCAGGACGCGGGCCGCCTCCACCAGCAGGCCGTGCGCGCCGCGCCACCGCCCGAGCGCCATCTCCGCCGTGCCGCGCACCACGCCGATCAGCCCGAGCATGTGCGGGTCACCCAGTCCCTGGCACATCCGCTCCGCCTGGGAGATCAGCCGGGCGCCGCGCTCGACCTCGCGGTCGCTGCCGCGGGCCAGGGTGGTCACGCCCATGCCCAGCAGGCTGCGTGCGATGCGCCGGGGGTCGCCCGCCTCGAGCGCCAGCTGCATGGCGTGCACCGAGAAGTAGGCACCGCGCATCACGTCCGACGAGGCCAGGCCCCTGCCTGCGGCCCAGACCGTGTCCAGCTTCACCAGGTGCTGGGGGGGAATCTGCTCCAGCGGGCGCTCCTTGAAGCGCATGCCGCCCAGCCGCAGCCGGAGCATGCGCGCGATGAGTCCCGCGAGCGCCTTGCGCGGTGTCTCGGGGTAGGAGAGCCCCAGCTCGGCCAGGAGCGGCTTGAGCACCTGGACACCCTCCGGGATGATGCCCGCCGCCAGGTACTGGAAGGCGGCGCGTTGCCGCAGGCCGTGCACCGACTCGGGCGCGGCGCTCGCGGCCACCTCCAGGTAGAGCGGCGCGGCCTCGGCGCCCCGCCCCGCGTTCACCAGCGCGTCCGCTCGCTTCTCCTTCAAGGTGGAGTCACCGGGCAGGCATTCCAGGGCCTCGCCATAGAGCTCCGCGGCGCGTCCGAAGGCCAGGGCGCTCGCGGCGCGTTCCGCCGCCCGGGCCGCGTAGCGTCCGGCCTTGTCTCGCACCCCGGCGCCCCGGAAGTGACGGGCCAGCCGCTCCGGATCCGCCTGTTCCGAGGACTCCATCAGGGTGGCCCACTGCAGGTGGTGTTCCTGAAGCGACCCGGCCGTCAGGTCCCCATGGACGGCCTCGCGGATGCGATCGTGGTAGCACTCCACCTCGTCGCCCTGGCGCCCGCCCCGGGTGCGGATCAGGTGGGCCGCGCGCAGCATCGTCCAGGGGGCATGGGGATCGCCCTGGAGCGCCGCGGCGCGCGAGGCGAGGCCCTGGGCCACCGGCTGGCCTGCCACGGCCACCATCTCCAGCAGGCGCTGGGCGCCCTCGGGGAGCTGTTTCACGCGGGCTCGCACCAGCCGCTCCAGGGTGACGTCGGTCGGGTCCTCTGGCGTGTTGCCCGTGGCGCCCGTGTAGCGCACCAACTGCTCGACGAAGAAAGGGCTGCCCTGGGCCTCCCGGGCGATGCGCTCCACCCGCGGTGCCGTCTCCTCCAGGCCGCTCAGGAGGGCCGCCAGCCGGCGCGCATCGGCCTCGGACAGCGGCCCCACCTCCACCTCGCGGACGCTCACGGAGCTGCCCGTGAGGGCGCTCTGGCGCTGGTGGTCGGCCAGCAGGCGCACCGCCGCCCCTTCACCGGTGCGGTAGCCGCACACCAGCAGCAGCGCCGGCGCGTCCTGGGGCTCCAGCAGCTCGCCCAGGGCCGCGATGCTGTCGTCGTCGCCCCACTGCAGGTCGTCGATATACAGGGCGAGCGGCGCGCGCTGCGCGAGCCGGGCCAGCAGCAGCTTGAAGGCCCGGAACGCGCGCCGCCGCAGCTCGGTCCGGTCCCGCACCGACTCGAGCCGGCTGGGCTCGAGCTGGGCAAAGGCCTCCACCCGGTGGAGCACCGGGAAGATGCGCACGAGCTCCGAGGCATCCGCGGGCAGCAGCGCCTTCACGTCCTGCCAGGGCAGGGAGCGCAGGTGGTGCGTGAGCGAATCCACCAGGGTGTCGAAGGCCTTGTAGGGCACCGCCTCGCGCTCGTAGCAGCGGCCGCTCAGCACCACGGCGCGCTCGCGTTGCCCCAGCTCCTCGACGAAGCGGTGCACCAGCGCTGTCTTTCCCATGCCCGAGAGGCCATGGACGTGGACCACCACCATGCGTCCCTCGCGCATGGACCGCCAGGACTCGTGCAGGACGGCGAGGTGGGGCTCGCGGCCGACCAACGCCTCGCTCCGCTCCCAGCGCGCCTCCGGGGCCGTGGCGGCGACTCCCAGGCGTGCCAGCACCGTGGCGCCGTCGGGGCGTGCCTCCGGGTCGCGCACGAGCAGTTCCAGGCAGAGCTCGCGCAGTGGCTCGGGCACGTTGGGCGAGGTGGGGAACGCGGGCCGCTCCAGGTGAGACTTGTCCAGCAGGGAGCGGGCGCTGACGAAGGCCCGCCGGCCCGTGAGAGCCTCATAGAGCATCACCCCGAAGGCGTACCAGTCGCTGGACTCGGAGGCGGGCTGTCCCAGCACCTGCTCGGGCGAGATGTACGCCGGTGTGCCGGCCAGCTCGGCCGCGGAGGGCTGCGCCCGGTCGCTCGAGAGCCCGAAGTCCAGCAGCACCACCCGCCCGTCCTGGGCCACCATCACGTTGCGCGGTTTGATGTCGCAGTGGAGCTTCCGGGCGGAATGGAGCGCCTGGATGCCCAGCGCCAGCTCCTGGAAGATGCGCCGGAGCTCGTCGATGGGCAGCCGCGGCTGGGGAATCCACAGCTCACGGGAGGGGGCGCTCACCGAGGTGGCCTGCACCGGCGGCGGCGTGTCCTGGAGGGCCGAGGTGACGGTGGCGTCGGTGGTACTGGGCCTGCCGGACGTGCCGTGCGAGCCCACGGTGACCGTGGCACCGGAGGAGGCCTCCTGGGCGCGAGCGGCGTCCAACACCGGCCCGCCCCGCTGCAGCACGCTCCAGAGGTTTTCTCCCTCGACGTACTCCATGGTGAAGAACCACTGGTCATCCACGGAGAACAGCTCGTGCAGGGAGACGAGGTTGCGGTGGGAGACGTTGGCGATGTGGCGGAACTCGTTCTTCAACCGCAGCAGGGCACCGGGCTCGATGCGATGCAGTGTCTTGAGGGCCACGACGTTGCCGCGCTCGGTGTCGCGCGCCTGGTAGACGACTCCCATGCCGCCAGCGCCCACGTGCCGGAGCACCTCGTAGCGCCCGAGCAGGGTCCCCGGGGGGATGGTCTCCTCCGGGGCGAGGCCCTGTCCGGAGATGGAACTGGTCTTGTGCTTGCTGGAATCCATCGTTCCCTCCGCTGCTGCTTCGATGGAGCCGGATACTACGTGTGCGCCCCCGGGTTTCCCAGCGGACCTCTCGTGGGGAGGCTGCCCAACGCCAGCTCCGCTACAGAGGACTCCACGTGGCCGTCGGTGCCCGCGGCCCGTTCGAAGGCCTCGACATCTCCGTGGCCCAGCACGCAGGCGGCGAGCCCCAGGGCCGTGGCCGCCAACGACAGGGACTGGAGCAGCACCCCGGCCTCCTTGAGCACCAGGGCGTAGGCGATCGATTGGTACTTCCAGGAGACCCGCGGGAAGCGGGCCGCCAGGGTGAGGAGCACCTGGGGCGTGTTGGCGCCGGGTCGGTGGGCGTCGAGCAACTCTTCCACTGCGCGCGTCATCCCGCTGCGTCGCTCCAACTGGTGGCTGGCCGGCTCATAGCGATACAGGCCTGGCTCCAGGCCGTGGCAGGCGCTCACGGTGAGGTAGAGCTCCAGCGGGTAGCGGGCGCCGCCGGACGGATGGGGGCGGCGGGAGACGGGGTCGCGCTCTCCGGGGAGCACCTCGCGCAGACGGGCGCAGCGGTAGAGCAGCTCGGAGAGCTGGTCCAGCGTGAGCGGATCGTCCCCTGACTCACGGATGGAGCGGCGGCGCTCCATCACCTCGGCCAGGGGTGGATCCTCCCGGCGCAGTCGCTCCAGGTCCGGCCGGCGCAGTGCCACCAACGGGCCGGTGACAGGGGCCACCACCGGGAGTGGGGCCACCGTGTCCGCGAGGCGGTAGGTGGCCCCGTGGGGTTGGCCGGGCGACGGGCGGCGGGTCCGGGTGTGGAACAGCAGATCATGGAACTCCCAGAGGGCGAGCCCGGGGTCGCGCTCCTCGATGGTGGATCCATCCTCTTCCGTCTCCACGAGCAGCCCGGCGCGGAAGAGGATGTCCACCAGGCTCCTGGCGGCCGGGCGCTCTGGCGAGGGAAGACGGGCCGCGGCCTCGCGGGAGGTGAGGGGCGCTGCCAGCGCGGCCACCAGGGGGAGTGCCGGACCGGCGAGGGCGACCCGGGCGTGGGCTCGCGGGCTCTCCAGCACGAGTCCGTCCCCGTCCCTGCGCAGGAGGGCGAAGCGGGACAGGCGCAGCAGGCGTTTGGGGGAGGGCGCGCACGGAGCGAATGCGAGGAGGGGACGGGTGGGAGTGAGCCGAGCCAGCTCTCCCGTCTTGCCCCGCACCACGAAGTGGAGGAGACCCCGTTGGGACAGCCGCGCGAGCACCACGTGTAGCCGCGCCGCCGCTTCCACACCCCCCTCCAGCGCAATCCGCTCCAGGGTCTCCTCGGTAACACCACCGGAGGCCAGCCGCTTCAACGCCCGGGACACCGCCTTGGGGAGTCGCCCCAGGGAGGGCTCGTGGGTGCTGGCGCCGGGCGCGAGGGTGAGCAGGAGTCGGGTTTTGGGAGCACGCGGTGACATGGGGCCCTCCACCCTCAGAAGAAGACGTCCAGGGGGTTGAGCTCTTCCTCCGGGGTAGGCCGAGCGATCCAACCCAGCCGCACGGGTACGTCATACAGCCGGCCAGGGCCGAAGCGCGGCCACATGTGGCGCAGCCCGGGGACGATGACCTTGACGACCGACAACCCCACGTCGGGCCGCGTCTGGTCCACCACCAGGGTCTCCAGGCCGAGCCGCCGTGCCTTCTCGACGCAGGACTCCACGTCCTCTCGCAGATCCTCGCTCCACCGGGCGTGGTGCGCGCCGATGACCCGGGGCGGGCTCCCGTCCGGGGCGAGGTAGGGGTGAGCGGCCAGGGTGGAGGTCTCGAGCCATCGGGTGAGCTCGGGGTCCACGGGGGCGTTCGCGGCCTCGGGGGCGAGGTGCGGCAGGAACTGGTTCATCTCCGAGAGCGCCCGCGCGATGCCCAGCCGGGGCTCCAGGTGGGCGCCGAAGCCGAAGATGAGGCGTTCGCGCGGTCCCGCCAGTTCCCGGGAGACGGCCGCGAAGGTGGGGATGTCGAGATCCGTGGTGAGCTCCAGGACCCACAGCTCCCGCCCGAGCGCCCGATAGTGGCGCGAGAGCTGGCGGAAGTAGGGCTCGTCGAAGCGCTCGAGGTCCACCTGGGGCCGGCGCGCTCGGTTGTACCACCAGAGGGCCACCGCATCGCGCTCGGCCAGCTCGAGGAAGCCTTGCAGGATGGCCTCCTCGAGCCCGTTGCCGGCGGCGCACCCGTTGGAGTCCGCCACACAGAAGACGGGCCCCTCCTGGACGTAGCCGTAGTAGCAGAACGCCGTGGGCACCCACCGCCGGACGCCATGGGTGAGGGACCATGCGGGGGACCATTCCACCTGCCGCTTCTCATCGAATGGGTGGGGCACCCACGCGCGTGGGGCGCAGGTGGGGTTGGAGTGCTCTCGCTGTCGGTACTGCCGCTCGCTGAAGCCCATCAGTCCATGCGGGTGGATCGCCTCGTCGCCCAGGCCGCGGTACGTGCCGGGGCGCCGGGCCTCGTCACCCTGGAAGAGACCGCAGTAGCGCTCGAGGGCCTCACCCAGGCCGCTGGCGCGCGCCTGGACGAGCGTCATCCCCTTGCCGGCGCTGCGGCCCCGGAGCATCCGCCGGAAGAACTGGAGACTTCCCCCGGAGCGCGACAGGTTGGGCCCGCTGTCCACCACGGGGGTGGGCTCGCCGTGGCCGGGGAGCTGCTCCAGCCGTTGGACGACGCCGGTGAGCGGACTGACGTGGTGCTGGTAGCGCCGCACCGTCTCCTCTGGGGGAACGAGGCGGTGGCCCCCATCGGCGAGGAACACCTTCCGGCGGGACTCCAGGCGTGGCGGGCGCTCCTGGTGCGTGGCCACCATCCCCGGCTCTCCGCAGACGGGACACTGAGGGCGGCGTACCACCGCGTGGCGCTCCATCTGGAAGCCGAAGGCGTCCACGGTCACCAGGGTGTCACGGAGCCCGTCCTCGCCCGTGGCCAGCCCCCGGGCCACCGCGGAGGCCAGCAGGTGGGCCGCCGCGCGCACCGAGCCCTCGGAGGCAACCTGGGGAACGGAGAGCACCTCCGCGCCGGAGCGCCGCTGCCGCAGGAGCGCCTCGAGCGGGCGGTTGTGGCGCAGCCGCTGGGCCAGACACCCCCAGCATGCGGAGTGGCCGGGGACGAAGCGGGGCCCCAACCAGACGACCCGGCCGATGGGCCGCAGCAGCACCCAGGGGCGTGAGGAGCGCAGCGCCTCCGCGTTGAGCGCGGCCAGCGGTTCGCGCAGGTAGTCGTCCACCACCACCACCCGAAGGGAACCTCCGCGCCCATTCACCCGGAGGCCCTCCGCGCGCAGCGCCTCGCGCACCGGCTCGAGGGGCACATCCCCCAGTCCGAGCACCTCTACCTCTGCCTCCGCCAGCAGGGCCTCGGCCCGGCGAGGGTCCGTCCCCAGCGAATGCCAGAGGGCGGCGCGGGCCGGTGGCTCGCCGGGCTCCAGCTCCGCCAGACAGCCGCTCTGCTCGAGCCGATCCAGTGCGTAGTACACCCGGGCCGCCTCGTGCCGAGGGGCCAGCGCCGCGACGAGCTCCTCCGCCGTGCGTCGGCGCTCCTGCCGCAGCAGGGGGAGCAGGTCGCTATAGATGGCCCCGCCCAGCCATAACAGCTCGTCCTCGCTGACGAGGAACACGCCCTGGGGCTCGACGTGCTCGACCCTCAGGTGCGCCTTGAGGATGGGGACACGCAGGATGCTGACCTCCCGGCCCGGCGACGTGACTCAATAGGTGCAGGTGTTGCTGCAGGTCTTCCGCTCGACCGCGTCCTTGGCCACGTTCTCCGGGTCCGTCAGGTCGCTGGGTTTGGGCGGGATGTTGAGCACGAGGGTGGGCGGCTGGGTGCCCACGGAGACATCGATATGAAAGTTCCTGAAGACGGGCAGGTTGAGCTCGCGGGCGACCTGGTCGGGCTCGCGTACCAGCCGTGTCATGAACTGCTCATCCGACCACGCCCGTGCCACCAGCTTGGGCCACATCTCCACCCACTGATCCACGGAGTGCTCGGCTTGCGCCAGCGCGGTCTGCCGACGGGGGGCGGCCGGCTGCTTCTTCCGGGCTGCTGGCTTCCGGGTGTTCCTGGCCGGTGCAGCGGTCCGCTGCTTCTTGGCCGACTTCTTCGCTGGTCGCTTGGACTTGGCCGCCATGATCTGACACCCCTCCCGCAACTTTTTGGGGTTTCTACCAGCATCATCCGGATGAGTAAATTGACTTGGGCGAGCGACTCGCCAGGGCGGTGTTCGAGCAATGACCAGGCGATTTCGTATTGTGGACGTGGATGTTCATGTCAACGAGCCGCATGACCTTTGGGCGAGATACCTCGAGCCCGCGCTCCGGTCCCTGGCTCCCACGTACCGGCAGCGGGAGGAGCCGAAGGAAGACTGGGCGACCACGACGAGCCGGCGGGCCCGTTTGTATCTGGCCTGTCAGCGGGAGGGGATCGCCCCGGACGTGGTGGACCGGGCGCTGGCGAACGCTGGCCCCGAGTTGACGCAACTGGAGTTGGGCGGGGAACTGCTCATGACTCCGGTGATGCGGCGGGCCTGGCAACAGGCCTCGCTCGAGTCCTTCATCCGTCAGCTACCGCTGCTGGCGGAGGGGTTCAGCGCCCCGGCCTATGTCGAGACGCTGCGCGGGATGGGAGTGGAGCGGGCTTTCCTCTACCCGTCCATCGGGTTGCTGGTGCTGGCGGTGGACGGAATGGAGCCCCGGCTCGCGGTGGCGCTGATGCGCGCCTACAACGACTGGCTGCGCGACTACTGCGTCCGGGGCGAGGGAGTGCTCGTCCCGGTGGGGGCGCTCTGCCGGCATGATCCGGAGGCGATGGTGGCCGAGCTGGAGCGCGTCGCCAGCTGGGGCTGGAAGGCGGTGACGCTGCGTCCGAATCCGCAGGGAGGGCGCCTGCTCGGCGATCCCGTACACGAGCGCTTCTGGACGCGGTGCGAGGAGTTGGGGATCGCGGTGGGCCTGCATGGCGGCCCCCACTCGCGGCTGCCCACCGCGGGGGATGACCGCTTCCGATCGCACTTCGCGCTCCATGCCACCGCCCACCCGGTGGAGCAGATGTTCGCCCTGCTGTCGCTCATCGAGGGGGGCGTGTTGGAGCGTCACCCCCGGCTGCGCGTGGCCTTCCTGGAAGGGGGCAGTGGCTGGCTGCCTTTCTGGTTGTGGCACCTCGACAACGAGTACGAGCACAACGGCTGGGACGTGCGGGAGCACGTGCGGATGCGCCCGTCGGACTACTTCCGCCGGCAGTGCTTCATCGCCTGCGAGCCGACGGAGCCGGCCATCGAGCAGATCATCGACACCTACGGTGAGGGGTGCGTCATCTACGGCTCGGACTTCCCCCACCTGGATCATGCGTCCCAGGTGGACAGCGACGCCACCCTCCTCGCGCGGCGGCTGTCCCCCCGGGTGGCGCGGCGTGTCCTCTGGGACAACGGCTGTCGCTTCTACGGCATCGACGGGTGAGCCACGACTCAGAGCGCTCCCAGCGCGCGGGCCAGGTTCATGCCGCGCGGAGAGCCCAACCCGGTGCAGGCGTTCCAGGCGGCGTCCGGGTGGGCCGAGTAGGCCCCGTTGTTCCCCTGGGTGATGGTGCGCACGACGTCCTGCTTCCTGGCGAGCCGGAGGTGGTAGAGCAGCGGGTTGAGCCACCCCGTGCGGATCTCTCGGCCGTTGCGCTGGGACAGGCCCTGGTTGATGAGGAGGATCAACGCGGCCCACATGGGCGCGGCGGCGCTGGTGCCACCTCCCACGTTCCATTGGCCCTGGTAGTAGAACCTGTAGCCCGTGTTCAGGTCCGAGTTGGCGGCGACGTCGGGAGTGCCGCGCCCCGGGAAGAGCCGGGGAGGACTGAGCTTGAAATTGTCCCAGGAGCGGCTGACGGCGGGAGGGACGTCTGCCAGCCGCTGGTACCTGGGGATCCCGAACAGATGGCTGATGCCGCCGCCGGTGGCCATGGAGTAGGGCCCGTTCATGAAGCCCGCCGTGAAGTTCAGGCGCTCGGAGAGCCGGTTCCAGACGATCTCGTTCAGGATGCGGCGGCCCTTCACGTTCTCCAGGGAGGTGCCGCCACACGCCAGCACGAGCGGGCTGCTCGCCGCGAAGCTGGCGGCCGGTGAGAGAAAGCCCGTGGTGTAGCCGTTCGGGTCGGGCATCGCATACGGCGGGACGAGGGGAATGCTGCCGCCCTGATCGCCATTGGACGAGCAGACGGTGATGCCCATGAGGGCCGCGATGGTGAGCAGCTCCTCGACGAGGTGGGCCTCCTCGGGCGTGGGTCCCAGCCCCTCGATCTCCGGGAACGACCAGCTCACCGAGAGGACCGAGGGCCGGTTCTCCTCGTCCGTCAGGGCCATGGAGAGGGCGTTGAAGTAGCCCTGGATGGAGACGTCCTGGGAGTTGTAGACGACGATGTTCGCCTTGGGGCAGATCGCTCCGACGATCTGCACGTCCATGGTGACTTCCACGTTGGCGAAGGGGATGAGGCTGCGGTGGTTGTCGCCCACGCAGGTGATACGGGGAAGGGGGATGCCGAGATCCTTGAAGTACACCACCATGTCTTGGCTCAGGAAGCCGCCTCCGAGCTCGATCAGCCCGATGCATTGGCCTTCCCCGTCGTAGGGCGGGAACTCGTACAGCCTGGCGACCTCGGGGGCGGTGAACCTACGGCCGTGCTGCAGGTCGAACAGCATGATGGGACGGACCGAGCGCGGGCGGGGTGGGGAGCCCTCGCTCGTCGGAGGGGAGGAGGGGGAGTCCGAGGAGAGCGCATCGAGCCCGAAGCCTCCCCGCACCCGGTTCCCGAGCTTCTTGCGGATGCGGCCGAGGGCGGGGGCCGGCCCCACCAGCTGCACGGCGCTACCGGGCAGGTTGACGTGGCTCAGCTGCACGTCGGGCTCGGTGGCCACCAACGTCCGCAATCGGTCCAGGTCCTCGGGCAGGGCACCGAACCGGGAGGCAACCTCCTGGGCGGACAGGTGGCGCCGCTTCGCCGGGAGCCGCTTGCCCAGTGACTCGACGGACGGCAGTGGTGCGCGTCGGCGCAACACCAGCGTGACATTGATGGGGGACGACTCCTGGACGAGCGTGTTGGCTGCGGCCTTGGGCACACGCCTCACGGCATTCGTCGTGCCCGTGCGCACGCGTGAGGGCCTCTTCTCGGCGACCATTCGGATTTCCCCGGGGGCGCACTGCGTGGAACTTCGCGCCTCTCCCATTTTCAAACATCCACGCGGGAGCCGGACGCTATCACCCCAACGGGGATTCCCACCAGGAGGCGCGGCAGGGCCTCGCCGCGGGGAGGGCGGAGGGCCAGGCCGAGCGGCCTATTTGGTCACCGCGATGGACTTCCGGAAGAGCGCCAGACTGTAGACGAAGAACCCAACACCCACCGCGCTCACCATCAGGAACTGACGCCAGACCGCACTCAGCCCCCCTCCGCGATAGATGATGACCTGCGAAAAGCTGACGAACTGCCGGGCAGGCAAGAGATATGTGAGGTACTGCAGCCATTTCGGCTGACTCTCGACGGGCGTGCTCCCCCCCGAAAGAAGCATCAGCACGAGGACCACGAGGATGATCAACAGCGCGAACTGCGCCATCGACCGTGAAATCGTCCCCAGGAAGATCCCGAGTGCCGTGGCGAAGAACAGATAGAGCACGACACCGACGAACCACAGCACCACCGAGCCGGCGAACGGCACCTTCAGCACCATGTCCACGACCAGGAGCAGCGAAGCCGCGGTCGCGACGAGAATCACGAGGCCGTTGGCCCATACCTTCGCCATCGCGATCTCGAAGGAGGTCAGCGGCATCACGAGCAGGTGCTCCAACGTTCCGTGTTCGCGTTCGCGGATGACCGCGGCGCCCGTCAGAACCACCGTCAGCAGGGTGATCTGATTGATGATGGCGACGACGCTCTTGAACCAGGAGGAGATGCCATTGGGGTTGAACATCTTGCGGATGACCAGATTGATTGGCTTTGGCCCCGACTCCTCCGTGCGCTTGAGGAAGGAGCTGACCCGGTCGGTGATGATGTTCCGGATGTAGCCGGCACCAATGCCCGCCTGCTGCATGGCGGTCGCGTCGATGTTCACCTGGAGATCCGGGTTGCGCCCCGCGCGAAGGTCGTGCTCGAAGCGGGGCGGAATCACGACGACGAACATGAACCGGCCTCTATCCATGTCGCCTTGGACGTCCCCGGCGGAGATCAACTCGGGCAGCTTGAAACGGGGCGGATAGAAGGCGTTGAACAGTTCCTTGGACAACGCGGACCCGTCCTCGTCCACGAAAGCGATCGACGCGTTGTTCACTTCGCTCGAGGTCCCTGTCGCCTGCACATAGATGGCCAGGGTGAACGCATAGATGACGAACACGACCATCACGATGTCGCTCAGAAGGCTGCGAAGCTCCTTGAGCCCAAGCCACAGGATGTTCAGCAGCGATTTCACCCCTATTTCTCCTGCTTTCTCAAGCCGATGATACTGATCCCCAGGAGAATGGGGACACAAGCGGCCAGGAAGGCGATATCCCTCAGCATGAGGCCAGCCCCAAGCCCCTTCGTAAATGCGCCCAGACTGGAGTGCATATAGTAGGAGGCCGGCCAGATCGAACCGACGACAGCGGCGCCACCCTGCAGTGTGGAGACGGGCTGCAACAAACCAGAGAACTGAATGGTCGGCACAATGGTGAGAATCGCCGTGACGAAAACGGCCGCGACCTGGCTGCCGGTAAACGTCGAGGTCACCATTCCAATACCGGTCGTCGCCGCGACGTAGAACAGCGTGCAGATCAGCAACATCAAGAAGTTGCCCTTGATTGGAACACGGAAGACGATCAGCGCCAGGGCGGTCAGGATGATGAAGTTGGCCATGCCGATGGCGATGTAGGGCAGCTGTTTTCCGATCAGGTACTCCAGCTTCCCCGTGGGCGTGACATAGAAGTTGATGATCGAGCCCAGTTCCTTTTCGCGCACGATGCTGACCGTCATGAGAATCGCCGGTATCAGCAGCAGCAGCAGTGCCGGGACACTCGGCACGATGGAGTAGACACTTTCGAACGTCGGATTGTACATGAAGCGTTCTTGGAGATTGGCCGTATACTTTTGAGGATTGGCCGTCTGAAGACCGCTGGCGGGATCCTGCAGCAACTCGTTGTGCACTCCCTGGACATATTGCTCGACGGTATCGCCACGGAAGGTCATGGCGCCATCCACCTGTGCCAGCACCTCGGGCCCGGAGCCCCGGCGGAAATCCAGACCGAAACGAGGCGGAATCTCCAGCACCACCGAGGACTCATCTGACTGGAGCCGCTTGAGCGCCTCGTCGGCGGATAGGGCTGGCGGAGTCTGAGCAAAATAGCGGTTCGCCGCGGCGAACTGCTCGAGATACGCGCGGCTCTCGGGCGACTGGTCGAGGTCGAGCGTGGTATAGCGAATGTGTTCGACGTCGGTCGTGATTCCGAAGCCAAAAACGAGCATCAGGAGCGCCGACCCGATGAAGGCAAAGGCCAGTCGGATCGGGTCGCGAAGGATCTGCATGGTCTCATTGTGGGTGTATGCGAGCATCCGGCCGATACGCAGCCGGAGTGAGGCCCGGTCCGGGTGCGCTGGCGGGGGCGCGGGCTTTCCGGCCGCGGGCGCCTGGGCGGGAGTCTGCTCCTTGCTTTCGGCGCTTGGCGCGGCGTCGGCGGCAGCAGCGTCTTCCATGTAGGCGATGAAGGCGGTCTCCAGGCTGTCGGCATTCCGTGCCTCGATCAGCTTCTGGGGTGTATCACACGCCAACACCTTTCCCGCGTTCATGAGGGAGATGCGGTCGCAGCGCATGCCTTCGTTCATGAAGTGCGTCGTCACGAAGATGGTGACGCCCTGCTTGCGCGACAGGTCGATGAGCAGCTCCCAGAAGCTGTCCCGGGCCACCGGATCGACTCCCGACGTGGGTTCGTCCAGGATCAGGATCTGCGGCTCGTGGAGGACCGCGACGGCCAGCGAAAGCCGCTGGCGCAAACCCATTGGCAGATCCTCGGCCAACGCGTCCACATGCGCGCCCAGTCCGAATCTTTCTACCAACTCCTCGATGCGCGCCTTCGCCTTCTCGGGAGGGAGATGGTAGAGCCGGGCATGCAGGACCAGGTTCTGTTGGACGCTCAGCTCGCCGTAGAGCGAGAACGCCTGCGTCATGTATCCGAGGTTCTTGCGCACCTCCATGCTTCCGGCCTCGACGGAGCTGCCGAAGAGTTTCGCCGTCCCTTCCGTGGGAGGCAGAAGCCCGGTCAGCATCTTCATGGTCGTGGACTTGCCGCATCCGTTGGAGCCCAGGAAGCCGAAGATCTCTCCGCGCTCGATCGACAGGGTGACGTGGTCGACGGCCGTGAAGGTGCCGAAGCGGCGGGTCAGACCGTGCGCTTCGATGGCCAGGTCCCCCCTGCTCGGTGGACGGGGCGGGATGGTGAGCTCCTTATGGCCCTTGCGCTTCTCCTCGGGTAGCAGCGCGATGAAGCATTTCTCCAGATCCTTCGTCCCCGTCCGCTCCATCAGCTCCGCGGGGGTCCCGGTCGACAGCACGCGTCCCGCGTCCATTGCCACGATCCAGTCCCACTGCTGCGCCTCGTCCATGTAGGCCGTGGAGATGACGACGCTCATTCCGGGGCGGCCCGCGCGAATCTCGTCAATGAGGGTCCAGAATTGCCGCC
Organism: Vitiosangium sp. GDMCC 1.1324; assembly: GCF_003044305.1. Taxonomy (GTDB): domain Bacteria; phylum Myxococcota; class Myxococcia; order Myxococcales; family Myxococcaceae; genus Archangium. The sequence continues at coordinate 221,534 of NZ_PZOX01000019.1, forward strand.
TGGAGAGCGGATCGACGCCCGTGGTGGGCTCGTCGAGAATGAGAAGATCCGGGTCGTGGACCAACGCGCCGCAGAGCCCCACCTTCTGCTTCATTCCGCCCGAGAGCTTGCCAGCGGGGCGATCCGCGAATCTGCTCAGTCCCGTGGCCTGGAGCAGCTCCTTGATGCGGACCTCCCGTTCCTCGGCTGACAGCCCGAAGAGCCGGGCCATGAAATCGACATTGTCGTGGACGCTGAGCTCCAGGTAGAGGTTCTTGCCCAGTCCCTGGGGCATGTACGCGATCCGAGGGCCCACCGCGCGCCGGTGCCGGACGTCGGCGATGTCCCCATCCAGGACGGTCACCGTTCCCTGCTGCATCTTCTTGGAGCCAGCGACCAGGGCCAGGAGCGTCGACTTGCCGACGCCATCAGGACCCACGACGCCCACCATGATGCCGCTGGGAATATCGAGCGAGATGCTGTCGAGCGCGACGACGCTCCCATAGCGGTGCGTCACGGCCTTGATGGAAACGACTGGCTTGCCGCCGAACCTGTCCGACGATTCTGGAGACGCAGATGCGACCATGGATGAGCTCTCCCTGGTCACGAACTACCGGGAGCCAGACTGGGGTCCAGACTCGGATTGGGGTGGGGGCGAGACGAGATTCTGCAGTTTGGCCGGCCAGGCGGCGGATGGGTCCACCTTGACATAACCGACGCCGCGGATGCCCGTTTTGATTTGCTCGACGTAGCGGCTGGCCAGCTCCTTGGGGATCTGGATCTTCACCCGGAACATCAGCTTTTCTCGCTCGCTCTTCGTCTCGACCTGCTTGGGAGTGAATTGCGCTTCCGGGGACACGAAGCTGACAAACGCGGGGAGCGCGCGGTTGGGCTCGTAGTCGACGGTGATTCGCGCTTCGGAGCCGATCTTCATGCTGGCGGCCTCGTTGGCCGCGACAAATATCTCCATGTAGACGTCTTCCAGGTTCACGAGCGTCAGCGCCTTGCCGCCGGGCGCGAGAACCTCGCCGGGCTCGGCGAGACGGTAGAGCACTCTGCCAACCACGGGAGACTTGAGCGTCGCATCGGCGATGCGCGTCTTGATCGTCGCCGCGTTGGCTCGCGCGACTTCGACCTCCTGGAAGGCGGTCTTCAGCGCTGCCTCCGCTTCGTCCAGGCTGGCCTTGGTTGTCGCCAGCGTCCTCGTTCGAACGTCCAACTCTCGCTGCGAGCCGGCACCTTCCTTGACCAACTTTCGGGAGCGTTCGAGCTCGGTGGTGGCGAGCGCAATGTCGGCCTGCTGCTTGGCGATCGTCGCGTTGGCCGCCGCCATGCGTTCCTGCGCGGCCGCGACGCTCTCGTTGGCTTCTTTCAGGTTGGCCTCCAGCGTGGTGGTGTCCAACCGCACCAGCACCTGGTCTGGCTTGACGAGGTCGCCTTCGTTCACGCGGACTTCCTTCACGCGCAGGGGCTCCTTGGCGGCGATGTCGACGAGCTTCGCCTCGATGCGGCCGTTGCCCGAGACGATCCCCTCCGGCAGCGCGGATTGCTTCGTCTTCCAAATCCGGAAGCCGACGAACGCGATGACCGCGAGGGCGATCAACCCAATGATCCACTTGAACGTCTTCTTTGGGATCTTCTTGGGCATGGCGGGCTCCCTAGTGATTCTCCGGTGTGGGGCTCTTCGTTGTTTCTGGTTTCCGCGGCTTGGACAGCATGTCGCCCCAGTCGGTCCGATCGTCCATCTCGTGTTGCATCTGTTCCGGGACGATCGGCTGGCCCTGGCTCACCTCCCAGCCCCCGCCCAGGGCCTTGTATAGGGCGACCAGGTTCGTGGCGATGGATGAGTTCGTCTGGGTCAGGTTGGTCTGCTCTTGCAGGAGCGAACGTTGCGCATCCAGCACGCGTTGGTAATCCACGGCGCCTTCTCTGTACTGCACCAGGGCAATCTCCACCGACCGCTGGGCGGCCTTGACGGAGGCTTGCTCGAACGCCCCGGCCTTCTGGGAATTGACGAAGCCCGTCAGTGCGTCCTCCACATCCTGGGCCGCCCTGAGTACCGTGTTGCGGTAGTTGACGAGCAATTGCTGGAACCGCGCGTCCTCGACACGCACACCGTTCTTCAGGCGGCCGTAGTTCAGGAAGGGCCAGATGATCCGAGCGCCAGCGGAATAGACCAGGCTGCCGAGAGAAAAGAGATTGGCGGAGGGAGAGCCGCTGGTGCTCGCCTCGAGCCCGATGGTGCCCGTGAGCGTGAAGCTCGGATAGAGCTCCGCTTCGGCGATACCAATGCGGGCACACTGGGCGGCGGCAAACAGTTCGGCGCTGCGGACATCCGGACGCCGCCGCAGCAGCTCGGCCGGCATGCCGACGGCCACCTGCGCGGGCGCCAGCGGAATCTGCTTGGGTCCCGCCAACAATGCCTCGACGGCGCCCGGTGGCTGGCCCAGGAGCGTGCTCAAGGCGTTGCGGGCCTGGTCCAGCCCGATCTGCAGCTTGGGAATGGAGGCCCGGGTGCTCTCCAACAGAGTCGCGGCCTGGGTCGCATCGAGCTCCGAAGTGGCACCATTGCGGAAACGCGACTCGGCGATCTGGAGTCCCTCCTCCTGAAGTCTGACGTTCTGCTGGGCTTGCTCGATGAGTACTTCGTACGTCCGGACCACGACGTAGACTCGCGCGACTTCCGCCGTGAGCGAGACGAGGGCGGACTGGTAATCCGCCACCGATGCGAGCAGGTTGGCGGTTCCCGCCTCTACTCCTCGCCGGTACTTGCCCCAGAAGTCCAGTTCCCATATCGCGTCGAAACCCAGCTGATAATCCAGATAGCGACGATCGATGCCGGAGGTATTGGCGGCGTGCTCGCTGAGCCCCACCGCGGTTGCGCTGCCGGTGGCCACCTGCAATTGGGGAAACTGCTGACCGGTGACGATGCCCAACTGGGCGCGGGCCTCCACAATCCTCAGACCTGCGATCTGCAGCGGCAGGTTCTGCCGGTAGGAGAGCTCGACCAGGCGGTCGAGTACTGGATCGTCGAACGTCTTCCACCACTCGCTGTTGACCGCGGCCTGCGTCGAGAGCTGCGGGTCATTGTGGGTGCGCCACTCTTGAGGCGCCGTCGCCGTGGGTTTCGTGAAATTGGGACCTACCGTGCACCCGGAGAGCGCCGATAGGACGCCGAGCAGCGGCAATGCGCCGACCAGGGGCGGAAGCCCTGGACGCATCCCTTGCCTGGTGCTGTTTGTCTCCCGCATTCGAACCACCTCAATGTAGGGCGGTAATCTGGGTGTGTCGGAGCGGGAGAGGAAGTGCGACTCGCCGAATCACGCCACAATCCGGCCCACGGTGTTTGCTCCGGTATAGGGATCTCCGTCTGACGGACGAGAGGGATATCGTCCGTCGTACAAGAGCTCAGTCGCCCAGGTTGATTCCCAACGCGCGCGCGGTGAGCACGGTGTCGCTGTCGAGCGGCACGGCCCTCATCCGTTCGATGGCCGAGGCGAGGGGGATGGTCCTCACCGTCGGAGGGTCGAGCACGACCATCACGTTGACCTGACCCTCCGCGAGGGTGCGCACCGCCGCGGCGCCGAAGCGCAAGGCGATGAGGCGATCGAAGGTCGTGGGGCCGCCGCCGCGCTGCAGGTGCCCGAGCACCAGGCTCCGCGTCTGCTTGCCCGTCCTGTGCGCGATTTCGTCGGCGACGTACTGGCCGACACCGCCGAGCAGGACATCACGGCCGGCCATCTTGGGGCCGCGAACCATCAACTCTCCACCCTTGGGTTTGGCGCCCTCGGCCACCACCACGATGGAGAAGTGGCGGCCGGCACGCTCGCGCTGCATGACCTTCTCGCAGACCTTGTCGAGGTCGAAGGGGATCTCCGGCATCAGGATGACATCGGCGGTCCCGGCGACGCCCGAGGCCAGCGCAATCCAGCCCGCGTACCGGCCCATCACTTCGACGACCATCACGCGCTCGTGCGACTCGGCGGTGGAGTGCAGCTTGTCAATGGCGTCGGTTGCCGTGCTCACCGCGGTGTCGAAGCCGAACGTTGCCACCGTGCCCGAGATGTCGTTGTCGATCGTCTTCGGCACTCCCACGATGGGGATGCCCTTCTGGATGAGCTTCTGCGCGAGGCGCATCGAGCCGTCTCCGCCGATGCAGATGAGTGCGTCGAATTGCCTGGCGCGGAAGTTCTCGACCACCTTATCGGAGACATCGGTGATCCGGACGCCCTCCGGTGTCTGGATGGGGTACTCGAAGGGGTTGCCCTTGCTGGCGGTACCCAGGATGCTGCCGCCCAGGTGCGTGATACCGCGCACGGACTCGCGGGTCAGTGGGGTGAGCTCGCTGGTATCGAGGAGGCCGAGGTAGGCGTGGCGGACGCCGTAGACCTCCCAGCCGCGTTCAATCGCGGCCAGGGTGGCCGCTCGGATGACGGCGTTGAGACCAGGCGCGTCGCCGCCTCCGGTATTGATCGCAATTCGCTTGATCTTCTTGGGGTCGAGCATGTCCGTGCCTCCTCTTCCATGTTGGCCATTGCCCTCGCCTTCTGGCTAAAGGGCGAGGCGGGTCGCCTGCTCCGCGGCGCCGAGCAGTCCGGCGTCGCTGTTGACCACGACCTTCACCGGTGTCGTCTCGAGCAGGGGGCTGAGCCGACCCTTGGCGACGAAGGAGGCGCGGAAGGTTCCGTCGAGAAGCTTGGGGAGGATCTTCGGGGCGATTCCTCCCGAGACGAAGACCCCGCCGCGCGCCACGACCTTGAGCGCGAGATTCCCCGCTTCCGCGCCGTAGATGGAGACGAACAGCGACAGCGCCTGAACGCAGAGCGGGTCGTCGCCTGCGAGCCCGTGGCTCGAGATGATCGGGGCGGCATCGCCGGACGAGTCGGCAATCTCCTCGCTCACCACGGAAGAATCGGCCTCGGGCGAGCGGCTGCGCACGAACTCATAGAGCGCTACCAGCCCGCGCCCGGAGACGATCCGCTCGTAGGAGACGCGCGCGTGCTTTTTCAACAGGAACCTCAGCAGGTCCATCTCCAGCTCGTTTCGAGGCGCGAAGTCCGTATGGCCACCTTCGGAGGCGACCACCTCGTAGCCGCTTCCCGTGTGGACCACCACGGCCTCTCCGAGCCCGGTCCCTGCGCCGATCAACACCCACGGCCCTTTGGGATCCGACGGCGCGTCGTTCAGGACGGCGAAGTCGGACGCGGGCAGAACGGAGATCCCAATGGCCATGGCATGAAAGTCATTGATCAGGGAGACGCGTGGCACCCCGAGGGAGCGTTCGAGGCTCCTCGCATCGACGACCCAGCGCAGGTTGGTGGTCCGGCAGCTGTCTTCGATCACCGGGCCAGCGATGCCAAAGCACACCCGCGAGATTTCCTTGCCCCGTTGACCCAGGAACTCGCCCACCAGGGCTTCGAGGCTCGCGAAAGCCGCGCTCGGATAGACCCGCCGCTCCATGATGGTTCCGCCTTGTACCAAGGCGAGCGCGGTCTTCGTTCCGCCCACATCTCCGGCAAGCACCATCATGCCGCGTCACTCCTCTCGAGCTCAGCCGTCGAAAACGAAGCACACCTTGGCGGCCTCGCCCTGGTCGGCCATTTTGTAGCCCTTCGCCGCCTCGCTCAGGGGCAAGCGGGTCGTGCAGATCTTCTCCGGGTGCAGCCCCCATCGGTCGAGGCGGTCCAGGAGATCGCTCATATGCTTGAGCGAGGTCACCCAGGACCCGAACAGCGTGATCTGCGGATGAATCAGCACGGGAGAGACGTCGAATTCGATCTTGCCGCCTTCACCGACGAACGCGCATCGCCCCCACTGCCGCGTGCCTTGCAGGGCCAGCACTCTCCCCGCTGCCGACCCCGAGCAATCGATGCTGGCCTCGCATCCCCGGCCGCGCGTGAGATCCTTGATCCGGGCCAGTGTCTTGCCATCCACTTCCAGGGCCTCGTCGACCAGGCCGAGCTCCAAGGCCAGTTTTCGCCGCCCCGCCGACATTTCCGTTCCGATGACCTTGTTGGCTCCCAGCGCCTTGCCCAGCATCGCCACGCCCATGCCGACCGGACCCAGACCCGTCACCAGCAGGGCGTCGCCGCCGTTGACGCCTATCCGCGTCAGGGACTCCCATGCGGTACCGACACCGCAAGCGCACATCGCGCCATCAATGTATGACAGACTCTCGGGCATCCGGATGCAGTCGCGCTCGTCCGCCAGCATGAACGGTGCATGGCCTCCGTGCCTTTGCCAGCCATACGCCGCCCGCACCGGGCTGGAGCAACTGATCTGGTAGCCTTCGCGGCAGTCGTCGCAGACCCCACAGCCGCTGATGTGATAGACGGACACGCGGTCGCCGACCCGCAGCGTCTGACAACCCGGTCCGACCGCCGTGACCTGCCCGCACGGCTCGTGTCCGGCGATCATGCCGGCGATGTAGCGCTCGGCCCCTTCGCCGATGTGAGCCCGATAGATAGCGCGGATGTCACTGCCGCAGATGGCCGAGGCCTTCATTTTCACCAACACCTGCCCGTGCTGTGGCTTGGGGATGGGGAGTTCCCTGAACTCCACCGTCCTGTTGCCTGGCAGGATCACGCCCCGCATCATCTCGTCTTGTTGTTTGGCAACTGCTGGCGCCATGACTCATGTCCCCCGAAGAGTTTGCAACGAAACTAAGGTCTGCCCACCGCGTTGACGAGTGGGGCGAGCTCGGGCGGGCCGGACCTGTCATCGCGGAGCTTCCACTGCGGGACCGGGGGCTCGCTCGCCGGTATTGATGAACTCGAGGCGGTAGTTCGCCTGCGGGTCGCTCTTCGAGGGACCCGAGACGAGCATGACCAGCGGCCCGGCGACCTGATGCCGGCGGACCCAGTCCACCGAGAACCTTCGCCAGTCCGCCGGCTCGTCCGGCAGCTGGACGGCCAGCACCCCATACGAGAAGGCCAGGCCACGGCAGACCTTCGGGTCTTTGCTCGCCGCGACAACCCATACCGATGGCTTGAACCGGGAGATCATCCGGGCGGTCGTCCCGCTCTGTGTTGGCACCACCACCGCCGCGCACGGGGTGGTCTCCAGCGCGTGTTCCACGACCGACGCAACGGCCTCCGTCGCCGTCGTCGCCTTGCGATCGGGGTAGAGCGCTCGCAGGTTGGCGAGCCGGCCGTCCGGGCGCTTCGCTTCGGTCGTGGCCGCGATGCTCGCCAGCATCGCGACGGACTCCACCGGATAGCGGCCCATTGCCGACTCGGCGGACAGCATGACGCAGTCGGTCCCGTCGAGGATCGCGTTGGCCACATCCGTGGCCTCCGCGCGCGTCGGGAGGCGGCTGGACACCATGGACTCGAGCATCTGTGTGGCGGTGATGACCGGCTTGCCCGCGAGGTTCGCCATGGCGATCAACCTCTTCTGGAGCAAGGCAATCTCCTGGATGGGCACCTCGACGCCCAGGTCCCCACGCGCCACCATGATTCCGTCAGCGGCGGCCAGGATCTGCTCGATGTGCTGGATGGCGCCGGCGCGCTCGATCTTGGCGATGATGAAGGGCTGCTTCCCGCGCGAGGCGGCCGCCTCGCGCACCACCTGGATGTCCGCCGCCGTCTCCACGAAGGATTGGCTGACGGCGTCTACGCCGTGCTCCAGGGCGAAGTTGAGGCAGGCGAGGTCCCGAGCGGTGAAGGCGCTGATTCCCAGGTTGATCCCCGGGAGGTTCAATCCCTTGCGGGAGCGAAGCTCGCCGCCCACCGCCACCACGCACTCCACGTCGTTGCCCTTCACGCGCTCGACGACGAGTTGGACCAGCCCGTCGTTCAGGAACAGGCGGTCACCGGGTTTGACCACCTTGGGCAGCGCCTCGAAGCTCATCGAGACGCGTTTCGAGTTGCCGGTGATCTGCTCCGTGGTCAAGGTGAAGCGGTCGTTCGCCACGAGGTTGATCGGCTCCGGGTCGATCTTGCCGAGCCGCATCTTGGGTCCGGGCAGGTCGGCCATGATGGTGACCGGGCGCCCCACGGCTTTCTCGGCCGCCCGGAGGCGGGCAATCGTCGCGGCGTGCGCCGTGAAATCGCCGTGCGAGAAGTTGAGCCGTGCGATGTTCAACCCGGCGGCGATCAGCCGCTGGAGCACCTCGGGCGAGTCGGAAGCCGGCCCGATGGTCGCAACGATTTTGGTCTTCTGGTCAGGGAGTGGCATGGAGCCTCCGGGTTGAGTCGGGCAGGGCTTCCCGAAACTTCGCTCCGCTAATGGACGGCGGGGCTTTCGGCTGGCACGGAACCCTTGGTGACGGGACGGCCCTCGGTCAGCACGGAGCCTTCGACGAAGGGACGGCCCTCGGCGAGCGCCTCCAGGTTCGCCACCGTCGTCCGGGCGATGTCCCCCAGAGCCTCCCGGGTCAGGAACGCCTGATGGGCGGTGATCAGCACCTTGGGGAACGTCAGCAGCCGCGCCAACTCATCGTCGTGGAGCACCTGGCCGGACAGGTCCTCGAAGAAGACGCCTTCCTCCTCCTCGTAGACGTCCAGTGCCACGCCACCCAGCTTGTCGGCCTTCAAGGCGGCGATCAGCGCGGTGGTGTCGATCAGGCGGCCACGGCTCACGTTGACCAGGATGACCCCCGGCTTCATCAGCTCCAGGGTTTCGCCTCGGATGATGTGTTTGGTTTCAGGCGTCAGCGGAATGTGAAGCGAGATGACGTCGCTCTCTCGAGCGAGGGTCTTGGCGTCGACGTACTCCACGCCGAGCTGTCGCGCCCACTCGGTCGCGGGGAACGCGTCGAAAGCCAGGATGCGCATGCCGAAGCCGTGCAGGATCTGGGCGGTGATGCGGCCGATCTTTCCGGTGCCGAAGATCCCGGCGGTCTTGCCGTGCAGGTCGGTGCCGACCAGTCCGTTCAGCGAGAAGTTCTGTTCGCGTACGCGGTTGAATGCGCGGTGGATCTTTCGATTGAGCGTCAGCAGCAGGGCCACGGCGTGCTCAGCCACGGCGTAGGGGGAGTACACGGGCACGCGCGTGACGGTGATGCCCGCCTCCTGCGCAGCGCGGAGATCCACGTTGTTGTACCCCGTGCAACGGAGGGTCAGCAGCTTCACGCCCTGCTCGCCGAGCGTTTGCAGGCACGGCCGGTCCACCACGTCATTCACGAAGACGCAGACGGCCTGTGCCCCGCTCGCGGTCCGCGCGGTCTCGGCGCTGAGCCGGAAGTCCCAGAACTGCCACTGGAGCGTTTCCCGAGGAGCCGCTGCGAGCAGTTGCTCCCGGTCGTAAGACTTTGTGTCATAGACGGCGGTGAGCATCTTCATGCCTCCATTCAAGCCGGCGCCCGACAGCCTGCACCCCGCCATGTCTTGCCAGCTGGGCGGCGTTCGAGGACCACGCTGACGTCCGTGTTCTCGATGACGAGCCGGGACGTCACTGAAGGTAGATAGCGCCCGTGCCGATGGCCACCCTGGGGTGAGAGGCGGAGACCGAAGGACCGAGCCCTCGAAGGGCGCGGGATGGCCTGGTCAGCCGATGAGGTAGAGCACCAGCACCGTCACAATCAGAAGCTGCAGGGTCACCGTCCAGACCGTGACCCCTCGGAGCGGGATGAGAAACGCCTCGCTGGCCTGCTGACGCTCGAGCCGCATGCGCAGCTTTCGGCCCGTCTTCAATGCCGACCACATCAGCGAGTAACCCAGGATGACGAAGGCGGAGGCGAGCATGACCACCACCCAGCGAGGCCACCCCTTGACGAGCAGATCGGTGACGAGCGCGCCACCGCCCGCGATCGCCGCTCCTGTCCTCACCAGCGAGAGCAGGGTCCGCGTCGCCGACATGTGGGTGTTGTCGAGCGTGAGTTGGAACGAATTGTCGGTCGAAGGCTGAGAGGGATTGTCCATGCGAGCTCCCAGCGTTGCACGAGCGCCGCATGGAGGCCCCTGGCTCCGTCGAGGAGGCCGTCTCGTTTTGACGAATACATGACTCCGCGACCAGGCCGGTAAGTCGCCTCCTGTCTACCAGCGGTCCCTAGGGCTCATCGGCGGTGTGCGGTCAGGACGACGTAGCCCATGCCGCGCGATGCCACGTTGGTGACGCGTGCCCATTCGCTCTTCATGCCGGCGAGGAAGGCCTCACCGTAGGCCCGCCGCACTTCCTCTCCCTTTTCCTCGATGCCGACGGCCACGGCGCCAAGTGTCGCCATGACATTCCCGCTCACGTCCAGCACCTGCTCGACGTCGAAGCCCGCGCCGCGGACGATCGCCGGGTAGGTCTCGGCGGTGATCAGGCTCCGGGCGAGCAGTGCGCGATGCAGGAAGGCCCGCTCCTCCGGGGTCGCGGTTTCCGTGACGACGATGTCGGCAATGACCAGCCGGCCGCCGGGGCGGAGGACTCGCGCGGCCTCTCTCAGCACCGTGGCGCGATCGGGCATGTGGAAGATGGACTCGATGGCCCACGCGGCATCGAAGGACTCGGCGGGGAAGGGCAGCGCCATGGCGTCGGCGCAGCGAAAGGCCGTCTGTCCGCTCGTCCCGAGGAGGCGTGCCCATCGCTCGGCTTGTGCGGCCTGTCGCGGACTGATGGTGATTCCCTCCACCTCGCATCCGGTGCTCCGGGCGAGCTGGATTGCGGGCTCTCCGATGCCGCACCCGGCATCCAGCACCCGTTGCCCCTTCCGGACTCCGAGCTGCCCGATCAGGAAGTCCGTGAAGCGCTGCTGGGCCTCGCCGAGCGAGCTGCCCTCGTCTCCCCGGGGCCAATAGCCGAAATGCAGGCTCCGACTTCCTACGATCTCGTAGAATCGCGTGATGTGGTCGTAGTGGCGCGCCACCGCCTCCGGCGTCGCTTCGAGTTCGGCATTCATGGTGTTGTGACAGCATACGCTTCCATGGGCATTGCACTGGAAGTGTTCAGCTCCATATGCTCCGGCCCCGAGCAGCGGGGGCCCCCCTCGCCTGGCTGCCCGAGCATTCATGCGGAGCTACGAGCTCTTCCAGTCCACCCTTGATGCCGCCTGGGAGATCCTCGAGGCGCGGCTCGCCGCGTTGCCGCCTCCGCTCGATGCGCTGGCGCACCGCTTCCTCGCGCGTATCTCCCACGGGAAGCTCGGCCACCGGGGTTATTTCTCCAGCCAGCTCGCCCCGCCGCTCGTCTTCCTCCCGCTGTGGTTGCGCGAGCGCTTCCGGCGCGAGCAGCCCGCCTCGGCACCCTCGGGCGAAGCCACGGTGCGCCTCGTGGCCGCCGCCATGTGGGGCTACCTCTATATTCGCATCCAGGATGACCTCCTCGATGAGGCGCACCCGGAGCGCTCGCGGACTTTGCTCGGCAATGTCTGTGGATGGGAGATGGCCCGGCTGCTGGAGGCGCTCGTGGGTGACTCGGCGGCCTTCCGCTCGGCTTTCGAGCGCGCGTGGATCGACTTCACCCGGTGGACGCTCTCGGAGCACGAGCAGCTCCTGTCCAATGCCCCGTACCCTGACGCGCTCTTCGAGCAGCACGCTCGCAAGGTGGCGTTCGCCCGCGTGCCCGCGCTCGCCCTGTGTGTCCTCGCCGGCCGCGCCGAACTCGAGCCCGCTGTCGACACGCTGGTCGATCACCTCGGCGTCGCATACGGGTTGACCAATGACGTGGTGGGGTGGCAGCGGGACCTCGCCAATGGCCATCGCACCTTCCTACTCGCGCGTGCCGGCTTCACGCGTGGGGAGCCCCTGGAAGGTGCGCGCCGCAAGGTACGTGAGGCCCTCTATGGGCGTGGCCTCCTCGCCGCGACCCTGGAGGCCTCGGCCGAGTGGCAACAACGCGCCGCCAGGAGCGCGGAGGGACTTGGTCTCGTGGAGTTCGCGGACTACACGCGCGAGCGGCTCACGTTCCTGGACGAGCTGCTGCAGGAGGCTCGCATGTTCCGGCTCCGCTGGGTGCTCGCCGGCGGTGCCGTCGCTCCAGGTGCCAGCGAGGCTTCCCGTCCATGACGCCCGCACAGGTCCGTGCCACGTACGACGAAGCGTACGCGCGCCGTTACGAGGCCTCCTTCCTGTTCACGTCTGAGTATGGCTTCCGCGAGAAGATGCTCCTCGAGCTGTTCCTCCTCCGGATGCTCTCGCTGCAGGCGGACTCGTGGCTCGATGTGGCGTGCGGCACCGGATTCTTCCTCCGCCATGGGCGTGGCAATCCGCGCATCTCGTGCGTGGGGCTCGACCTCTCACCGGCCATGCTCGCGCTCGCCCGCGGGGCGAACCCGGAGGGGCTGTTCGTCGAAGGTGACTTCCTCGCGCCGCATCCGGACTTCGAGGGACGCTTCGCTCTCACCTCCTGCATGTGGGGCGCCTACGGGTTGCAGGAGTCCGTCGCGCACGTCGAGCGTCTGGCCGAGAACCTGACCCGGTGGACGCGTCCCGGTGGCACCGTCTTCCTGCCTGTCTTCGATCCGGCGCGCTTCGTCGTCCTTCAGTCCGAGGGGCGGTTGATGGCGGGTGTGACGTTGCGTGCGCCCGATGGCACACGTTGGTCGTATCTCGAGCCCGACGGGAAGCTGCATGAGGACGTGCTCGCACCGCCCATCGAGGTGATGCGCGCGATGTTCGAGCCTGCCTTCGAGAGCGTGGAGATCAGGCCTTATCCGGACACACCGGGCGTGCCGATGGCCGCCCTCATCGCGCGTGACCGTCGCGAGCCGGTGAAGCTCTCAAACAACCGTTTCATCAGTGGAGGGGTGCACCATGGACAAGAAGCTCATCGATGAAATCATTGGCCGTGCCGTGGCGGATGCCGATTTCCGCAGGGACCTGAAATCCAATCCCGAGAAGGCCCTGCAGGACGCGGGGTATTCCGTCTCGCCAACGTTCCTGGCGGCCATCAAGGCGGCCAGCTCCACGGATCTGGATGCGCTCGCGAGCGAGTACGAGACCCGCTTCCCCGGTGGCCAGACCACCAGCTCGGACTCCGATGATGAGTCCGGCTCCGGGTCCGGTGCGATGGGCTGAGCGTTTCGCCGCGTTCCCACCCCTGTTCGTGGGACGGTGACTCCACGAACAGGGGGCCCGGGCCGGCGCCTCAGGAGGCGCGACGCAGCTCGGTGGGCTCGGCGTCCGGCTGGGGCGAGATTCCAGTCGAAGCCAGTACGCGCTGCGCCTCGGCCAGATCGTTGTCGCGCTCCCGCGGATCGCGCTGGCACGCCGCGCGCTCGTGCAACGCCAGCCCCTCCTCGAAGGGCATCTTCAGCTCGCGGGCGAGCTCCACGCTTCTCCGTGCCGCCTCCAGGGCCGCTTCGAGGCGCCCCTGCATCCTCGCGCGCTGGGCTTCGCAGCGCCACGCCGCGGGACCGCCGAAGCGGAACACCTTCGTGAAGCCATGGAGCGCCTTGATGGCGAGTGCGATGGCCTGCTCGGACTCCTGGCGCTCCTGCGCGCTCGCTCCGCCGCCGGTCAGCAGTTGCAGGTGGTACTCCACCATGTTGGCCAGGCCGAGATAGAGCGAGTAGTGCAGTCCGGGCGCGAACTTGAGCAGGGGCATCGCCTGGCGCGCGGCGTCCTGGCTCGTTCCCTGTTGGGTGAGCGCCAGCACGCTGAGGGCGATCAGCTTCTCCGCTGGGAACTGCTGCTCACCGATGAGCCCCAGTGCCCGCTCCGCGTGCTCGCGCGCCGCACCCACCCGTCCGCGGCGGCGCTCCACCTCGGAGAGGAACGCGTGCGCCTGGATCTCCGACACCGCGTAGCCGCCGCGCCTGGCGTTGGCGGCCACCTCCTCGAAGGCCGCCGCGCTCTGTTCGTGCCGCCCCATGTAGAGCCACAGGATGGCCCGATCGGTCAGCGGGTGCAGCCCCACCTCCGTCTGCTGCGCGCCGAGCCGCTCGTTGAGCGCCACCGACTTCTCGATCGTCGACGAGGCGGGCTCCCACTCGGCGTTGAACAGATGGAAGAGGCAGAAGATGTGGTTGACGTAGCTGATGGTGACGAGGTCCTCGATGCCCTCCAGGGCGCGGACCGCGCGGTCGTAGTAGGTCTGTGCGATTCGCCGCAGGCCCAGCGTGCTGAAGAACGCGCTCGCCTGGACGAGTGCGTTGACGTGCTCGTTGGAGGGGCCGGCATCCTCGGCCTCGTTGAGCTGTCGCAGCAGGGAGTACAGGCCCGGCAGCGGCTGCCCAGCGAAGAAGTAGAGCTTGAGGTGGTGGCGGCGGATGTTCGCCGCCTGCAGCAGCCGTTCCCGCCCGGTGGAGCGCGGCTCGGGCGGTTGCGCGAGGCGGCGCCACAGGTGGACGCCCAATTCGCGCAGCATGCCCAGGGCGGTGGGGCCATTGCCCTCGGGCAGCGGGCAGTCGAGGTGGCGCAGCGCCTGGCCGTACTCGCGGATCGCCTCCTCGTGACGCCCCATGCGCATCAGGGCCTCCGCCCGCATCTGCGTGCGCATGGCCGCGTCTTCGCGCGTGGGGAAGCGCTTCGCCTCCGCCTCGAGCCGCTCCGCCTCGGAGAGGAAGGTGAACACCTCGGGGTTCGCGTACGCATCGAGCGCCTGCTTCGCCGCCCGCACCAGATAGGAGATGGCCCGAGGCTTGTCGTCCGCCAGCGTCCAGTGGTGGGCGAGCAGCGGCAGGAAATGGTGGAGATCGTCGGCGCGCTTCTTCTCGATGAGCTCGGCGAGCGCACGGTGCAGATCGCGCCGCTGGGTGAACAGCATCAGGTTGTAGGCAACGTCGCGCGTGATGATGTGCTTGAAGATGTACTGGAGGTGGGGCAGCGGCGACTCGAGCGGCGTGAAGCCCATCGCGTCGAGCGCCTTCAGGTAGGACTCCAGGTGGGGCCGTTCATCGGCGACCGGGTAGATGGCGCGCAGCGTCTCGGGGTCGAACACACGGCCGATGACGCTGGCGACCTTCAGCGGGAGCTGGAGGTGTGGCGGCGCGCGATCGATGCGGCTGGTGATGATTCCCTGGAGCGTGCCAGGCACGGAGATGGACGTCAGGTCCGGCACGAGCAGGCGGCACCGTCCGTCCTCCACGGCGATGGCGCGCCGCTCGAGCAGCTCGCGAACGAGCTCCTCGCAGAAGAACGGGTTGCCCGCGGCACTGTCGCGCAGCAGCGCGGCCAGCTCCTCTGGCAGCGACTCGACACCGAGTCGGCGCCGCGCCAGTTCCAGGCTCTCGCTCTGCTCCAGGCCCTCCAGCTTCAGGTGGAGCGCGTCGGGGTGGTTCCGCACGGCGTTGCAGTCCGTCGTCGGCAGGTCGATCTCCGGCCGCATCGTCAGCACCAGCAGGAGGGGCTCCACGTCGCGCACCACGCGGTGGATGAGCCTCCAGGAGGCCGAGTCGAGCCAGTGCGCGTCTTCGAGCACCACCACGAGGGGGCCCGCGCTCGCGCGAGTCCGCAGCAGATCGAGCACCAGCTCGAGGGTGGACTCGCTCCGCATCTCGCCCGTCATCTGCGTGGTGACGTCCGTCTCGGGCAGGTCGGAGGGGAGGAACGCGTTGAGCAGCGGCGCGAAGCGCTCCGTGCCAGGCTTCACGCCGAGCTGGCGGAGCGCCTCCTCGCGCCGCGCCGGCTCGTTCGCCGCCGGCCCCAGCAGCTCGGTGACGATGGGCCTCCACGCGAACCACGCGGTGCCCTTCTCGAAGGCATCCGCCGCTCCGCCCAGGACCGTGGCGCCGAGGCGCTCGGTCTGTGCCAGGAGGTCGATGAGCAGCCGCGACTTGCCGATGCCCGCCTCTCCCTCGATGAGCACGAGCCGCGAGGCGTGCTGCCCGACGAGCCGGTTCAGCGCCTGCGTCAACTGCCGGCGCTCCTCGGTCCGGCCGATGAGGCTGCTCAGCTCCGGGAGGGGAGCGGCCGGGGCCTGGCGCTGGCGCGGCCGGAACATGGGCACGGGCTCCGTCCTGCCGCGGACCTTGCGTGGTGCCAGGGCGTCGAACTCGAGCCGCGCCGTGGCGCCCGCCCGGGTGGCCTCGTCGCACAGGATGTCGTCGACCCCCTCGGCCATGATGCGCGCGGCGAGGTTCATCACGTCGCCAATGAGCGTGTAGATGCGGCGCTCGTCATTGCCCACGGTGCCGGAGAACACGCGCCCGGTGGTGATGCCCACGGAGCAGCGCAGCCCCTGCTGCTTGACCGCATCGCGCACCGCGAGGCCGGCGAGCGCTCCGCGCTGCGCGTCGTCCTCGTGGGAGAGCGGAGGCAGGCCAAAGGCGGCGATGACGGTGATGCCTTTGTCGTCGACGCCGAACTGGTAGATGCTGCCCTCGAAGCGGTAGACGGCGCGCTGGATCGCCGTCATCACCGCGTGGGCCTCCGCCACCGGCGTGCGCTCGCTGAGATCCGGCAGGTTGATGAAGAGCGTGGTCACCTGACGCAGCTCCGCCAGCCAGTCGCGGTGACCCGCCTCGATGCGGGTGCGGATGGCGGCGGGCAGGAACTCCCTGAGCGCGCTCTCGCACTGGGCGGGCAGCTCCGAGCGGGGCTCGCGGCGTGGCGCCAGCGGGTTGCGCAGCGCCGAGAGCTGCATCCACCCGCTCGGCCGGGCCTGGCCCGAGGCGCGTTCTCCCAGGTGCTTGACGGCGTCGGGCGAGAGCATCACCAGCCCCGGCGCCAGGGGAAGCGCCCGGCCGCAGATGCGCTCGAGCGCGCTGCCGGTCACGTAGCACTCCCAGCGGTTGCGCACGCCGCCCGCGTAGACGAGCGCCACCTCGCCCACGTCGATGGCCACCTTGAGCTCGAGCTTCTCGGGCGAGGCGGCGGCGGTGGCGGCCATGCGGCTCTGCAAGGCCAGTCCGCACTGGGCGGCACGCTGCACCACCTCGCCGAGGTCGTCGCCGTACCAGACGCAGAGCATGGCGTCGCCAGCGGAGCTGAGCACGTCGCCACCGTGCTCGAGCACCGTGCCCATCAGCATGCCGAAGTAGGCGTTGAGGATCGTCGTGAGCTCATCGATGCCGGCGGGGCCTCGGCGCGCGAAGCGCTCGCAGAGCGGCGTGAACCCTGACACGTCGAAGAAGAGCACCGCGCCTGGTCTGACTTCGCGCAGCGGCTCGGCCAGCGGTGCGGTGCGCGTGCGGATGGCACGCTGCACCTGCATGGGGACGTAGGCCTGGAAGATATCGGTCAGTGTCGGCATGAGCCCTCTCCGGCGGGGCAGAACCCCCTGATTCTACCTCAAGGGGAGGGGGTTCAGAATGCCACGCTCAGAAATTGCAGGCGCCGGCCCAGGGGTGGCATGGGTTTCCACACAGGCGTCTCGGATGCCAGACGGAGCCCGGGCATCCGCTCCAGGAGCGTCCGGAAGCAGACTTCCGCCTCCAGGCGGGCGAGCGCCGCTCCCAGGCAGTAGGAGGCGCCCATCCCAAAGGCCAGGTGACGGTTGGGTGAACGGGTGATGTCGAACCGATCCGGGTCGGGAAACACCTCGGGATCGTGGTTGGCGGCCTTGTAGACGAGGACGAAGGACTCCCCGGAGGAGAACCGCCGGCCACCCAGCTCCAGGGATTCCCCGCTGACCCGGACCATCGCGTCCACGGCCCCGTCGTAACGCAGCATCTCCTCGATGGCCGACGGCAGCAGCTCGGGCCTGTCGCGCAGCAGGGCCAGTTGCTCGGGATGCCGCAGCAACAACTGGAGGCCGCGGGAGATGAGGTGGCTCGTGGTCTCGTGCCCGGTGAAGAGCAGCGTCACGCAGTTGGCGACGATCGCCTCCGGCTCGCGGGCGAAGAAGCCCTGGTCCTGGGAGACCAGGACGCTGACGAGGTCATCGCCCGGTGCCCGGCGGCGCTCGGCGATGAGGGGACGCATGAAGTCCTGCATCTCCAACAGGCTGCGCTGGCCGCGGCGCAGCGCCTCGACTCCCACATGTTGGAAGAAGCAGAGGATGTCGGCCGACCAGCGCAACAGGTGCCCCCGGTCCCCGGCGGGGATTCCCAGGAGCTCGCCGATGACGCGGGCGGGCAGGGGACGGGCCAGCTCCTCGACCACTTCGAGCTCCCCGCGATCCCGCACTGCGTCGAGCAACTCATCGGTGAGTTGCTGCACGCGCGGGCGCAGTCCTTCCACCGTGGCGGGGGTGAAGTACTTCTTGAGGGCACGCTGGAAGTCGAGGTGGTCCTGTTCGCCGCAGAGTCCCGCCCACAGCCGCAGGGAGTCACGCGCCGGCTGGAATTGCCGCCGCAGTGCCTCGGGCAGGCGATCCAACCAGCCCGTCCCCGGGGGAGAGAGCAGCCGGCGCTCCCTGGCGGCCGCGAGCACGTCCGCGTAGCGCGTCAGCACCCAGCCGTTGAACTGGGGGCTCCAGTACACGGGGTTCTCGGTGCGCAAACGATGCAGGAGGGTGTGCGGATCCTCCACCACTCCGGGTGCGAAGAAGTCGTAGGTCGCTGGGGATGACATGGGTCCGGCCTCGCCCGCATGTCTTGTTTTGGACATGCGGGCGACATCATGGACCGGAAACGGGCGCGTCGGACGTCCCTATAAACTGAACCAGGCAGACTGGTATTTCCAAGCAACAGGGGGAATCGATGCGTCTCCGTACCGTGTCGTGGCTGGCTGTATCTGCTGTGTCCGTCTCCTTCCTGGTGGGTTGTCCCTCCAAGACCGTTCCCGAGCCCGTACCCACTCCCGACCCCTGTGTGAAGGCCGCCATCCAGTCCGAGGTCCGCGAGAAGTTCGTCGCCGCGGCCGAGGCGGTGCCGGGTGAGTACATCGTCGTCCTCAAGACGCCGCGTCCGGGTGAGAAGACGCTCGCGCCCTCCATGGCCGCCGAGAGCCTGTCGGCGCAGTACGGCGGCCGCTCCTTCCTCACGTACGAGCATGCGTTGCGCGGGTTCGCCACCCGGATGACTCCGGAGCAGGCTCGGGCGATGGCCGCCGATCCCGAGGTGGCGTACGTGGAAGAGAACGGGGTGATGCGGGCCATCTCCGAGCGTCAGCCCGACGCCACCTGGGGCATCGACCGCGTCGATCAGCGGGATCTGCCCCTGGACAACACCTACCTCTACAGCGCCAGCGGCAAGGGCGTGCACGCCTACATCATCGACACCGGCATCCGCGTCACGCACTCGGAGTTCGGCGGGCGCGCGCAGGCGGACTTCGATGCCATGACGGATGGCCGCAAGGGCATCGACTGCAATGGCCATGGCACGCATGTGGCCGCCACCGTGGGTGGCCGCATCTACGGCGTCGCCAAGAGCGTCAGCCTCCACGCGGTGCGCGTGCTCAACTGCAGTGGCTCCGGCTCGACCGCCGGGGTGATCTCCGGAGTGGATTGGGTGACCAACAACCGGCAGCTCCCCGCCGTGGCCAACATGAGCCTGGGTGGCGGCAAGAGCCAGGCGCTCGATGACGCGGTCACCAAGGCCATCGCCTCGGGAGTCACCTTCGCGGTCGCGGCGGGCAACGACAACCTGGACGCCTGCTCGTACTCGCCCGCCCGGACTCCCAACGCCATCACCGTGGGCGCCACCGATGGCGGCGACCAGCGCGCCTCCTTCTCCAACTGGGGCCGCTGCGTGGATGTCTTCGCTCCGGGCCAGCAGATCACCTCGGCGTGGATCACCGATGACAACGCCACCCACACCATCAGTGGGACGTCGATGGCCACGCCGCACGTCGTCGGGCTCGCCGCGCTCTACCTGGAGCGCAACCCCAGTGCCGCTCCCGCCAATGTGAGCACCGCGCTGGTGGACAACGCCACGCCTGGCAAGGTGGCCAACCCGGGGGCGTGCTCGCCCAACCGGTTGATGTTCTCCGGCTTCCTTGGCGATCCCTCGCTCAGGAACCGCACCGTCCAGGACTCGAAGTAGCTCGGTTCCTGGTGGGTTGGGAGGTGAGGGGCGAGCCCTTCACCTCCCGCTGCGGCTGCTCGCGTCCACCCGGTGGTGGTGGCGCCGTGCCTCGGCTCACAGGCTCCGGGGCGAGGTGGCCTTGATGGCCGCGTGCACCTTCTCGTGCAGGGCCTGCTTGCGCTGATGGAACTGCTGCTTCTGCTCCTCGGTGAGCTGGCCCCCGCTGGCCCGGAGCTGCCCGCTCATGTCGTCGCGGAGCTGCCGGGCCTCGGCGAGGAACTGATCGGCCTGCGCACGGGTGAGACGGCCGCGCTCGACGGCGCGGTTCAACCGGTGCTCCATGCGCTCGAGCTTGCGGGCCATCCTCGCCTCCCGGCGGCTGGGGTCTTTCTGGCCAGCGGGAGCGGGAGCCGCCTGTCCGTTGGCGGCGGGCTCCTGGGCGAGCACGGGAGCGGCGAACAGCAGCGAGGCAACGGCGGCGGACAGGGCGAGCTTCAGGCGCATGACAGGGTCTCCTTGCGGGTATGCCTTGGAGACCCCGGAGCCAGCGGAAGGTTAAATCCCAACTCAGGCGCGCTTGCGCCGGGCCGTCGGCTCGAAGGGTGCGGCGTCGATGCGGACCCCCACGTACGAGGGGAAGCGTGGCACGCCGTCGTTGGACAGCTCCTGGTAGCGGAAGGTGATGATGGTGCCCACGGTGGGCGGGTTCTCCCGCTCCTGGTCCGAGAGGCCGGTGCCCACGGAGAAGCGGGTACCGTCTCGCAGCTCTACCTCCAGCGCACCCAGCCGGCCCTTGTGCCTGCCAGCGCCCGCCACATGCCCCACCACGCGCGCCTCGTCGTCCTTGAAGCTCTTCACCTTCAGCAGCGTGTGCGAACGGCCCGCCTCGTAGCGCGAGCCCGGCTTGCGCAGCATCAACCCCTCGCCTCCGAGGCCCTCCACCCGTGCCAGCTCCTGGCGCAGGTGATCCACGCCCCGGCAGGGCTCGTGTTGCAGCCACTCGGCGTACGGCGGTGCCACGTCCTCCACGAACCGCTGGCAGTGCGCGAGCCGCTCCTCGAAGGGGGCGCTCAGCCCCGGCGCGTCGAAGATCACGAAGGCCAGCTCCTTCCAGCCCTCGCCCCGGTCCTGCCGGCGCACGATGCTCACCGTGCGCTGGAACTTCTTGCGTCCGCCGAACAGCTCTCCGTCCAGCGGGTAGTCCGGCAGCTTCGCGGTGAACCAGTCCGGTGCGAAGAAGGGATTGCCCTGGCGGGAGAGGAACTCCTTGCCCGTCCAATACGCGCGCACGCCGTCGAGCTTCTCGCTCATCCACCAGCCCGTCAGGTCGACATCGTTCTCCCAGGAGTGGGCCAGCAGCACTGGCGGGGCGGTGGCGGTTTCCGGCTCCGCGTCCGTGCTCGCGGCGGACTGGGGACGGACGTTGCGGGCCACCGGTCGGGCCGGAGCGCTGGCGTCCCCGGAGCCCACTCGCGCATCCTCCGCCGCATCCCCTCGGAGCTTGCGCAGGTGCTTGCAGGTACGCCGCTCGATGGCCACGGACTGGTTGCGCCAGGCCGGGCACGAGCACGAGTACACGCCCCCGGTGTTCTTCAGGATGTACGGCTTGGAGCCAGAGCCCTGCATCTCGACCTGGGCGCCGTCCGCGATGTCTGCCACGAGTCCCTCCGATTACGCGCCGCGTCTTCCACCCGGCGACGAAGGGAATCGTATCCGCTGGGTCTGACATGAGCGGAGGACCTGTCAGGAAGGTTCGGGGGCCCGACTTCCGAGGAAAGGAAGGGGTGGGGCCTACCGTCCAGGTTCCTTGTCCGCGGGCCCGGTGCTTTCGTGCCGGGGCGGCACTTCGTAGAGGTAGATGGGGGTGCGGTAGAGGTCGTCGACCACGAGGGTCCGCAGGGGCTTCCACCCGCGGAGGGCGAAGGTGTGACTGAGGATGCGCGTGCCGGGCGCGAGCTCTTCGGACAGCTTGGGCGCCAGCCGGAGCATCGCGCCCGGGAAGAGGTAGCAGACGACGGCCGAGGCCCCCGAGAAGGAGGCTCGGAAGAAGTCCTCGCGCACGAGCTGGAGGTTGGGGCGCGGGGCGAGGCGCTGGCGCAGCCGCGAGAAGGCAAGGGGAAGCGGGGACAGCTCGAAGGCCACGACCCGGGCACGAGGGCAGTGGTCCGCCAGCGCGAAGGCCAGCGTGCCCCAGCCGGAGCCCAGCTCCAGGAGGGTGCCCTCGAGCTCCGGAGGGAGCAGGGTGAGGAGCTGGCGGCGCACCTTGGCCGAGGTGGGCATGGGGGAGATGCCCGTGCGCAGTGTGTGGAAGACGATGGACAGCATCCCCGCCACGAGGAGGCCCACCAGGAGCAGGTAGAGGAGGGCGCCGGCCGTGCTCATGGCCGCGCATGCTACCCGCTCAGACGCCTTCGATCTCCATGCGGTAGCCCACGCCCCGCACCGTCTGGAGGGCGAAGCGCGAGGCGCTGTTCCACCCCAGCTTGCGCTTGAGGCTGGAGACGAAGTTGTCCACCGTGTGCGGATCCACCACCACGTCGCGGCCCCACACCGCGTCGAGGATCTCATCCCGGCGCAGCACGCGCTCGCGCTCGCGCACGAAGAAGGCGAGCAGGTCGAACTCGGTGCGGGTCAGCTCCACCGGCTTCCCCTCGGGCGTGTCCACCTTGCGCCGGTCCAGGTCCATCCGGTAGCCCGCGAAGCGCAGCACCTGCACCGGGACGCCGCCAGCCCGCCGCACCAGGGCTCCCACTCGAGCGAGCAGCTCCCGCAGGCGGTAGGGCTTGCCCAGGTAGTCCTGTGCGCCCGCCTCGAAGCCCCGCACCACGTCGTCCTCGAGCGTGCGCGCGGTCAGCATCAGCACCGGGGTCGTCAGCCCCTCCTGGCGCAGCGTCCGGCACAGCGTGTAGCCGTCCCCGTCCGGAAGCATCACGTCCAGCAGGATGAGCTGGAAGGCGCGCCGGGCCAGGTGCGCGCGGGCCTCGGCCACGGTGGTGGCCTCCTCCACGGTGTAGCCCCCCTGGTTCTCCAGGTTGTCGCGCAGCGCGAGCCGCAGGTTGAGATCGTCCTCCACGAGGAGGATGGCGGGAGATGATGAGGTCATTCAGCGCCGCTCCGGAAAGGTGAGCTCGAAGGTGGTCCCCTCGGGACTGGAGGCTGCCACGCGGAGGTCTCCCCCGTGCAGCCGCATGATGCGCCGGCACAGCGCGAGGCCGAGTCCGCTGCCCGGCACTTCGCGCCCCTGCCCGCGCAGCCGGTAGAACTCGCCGAAGATGCGCTCCCACTCGGCCTGGGGGATTCCCACGCCGTTGTCCGTGAAGCGCACCCGTCCGTCCGCGAGCGACTCCACACGCAGGCGCACCGGATTGCGAGTGTTGTAGGCGCAGGCATTGCGCGCCAGGTTGGCCAGCAGCAGCCGCATCAACTGGGGGTCCGCGAGGAACTCGCGCTCGCCCACGTCGGCGGTCAGCTCCACCGGCACCCGGGCCCACGCCTCCAGGTCGCGCCGCAGCGTGGCCACCAGCTCGTCCAGGCGCACCAGGGAGCGGTGGGGCACCCACCGGCCCTTGTCGATCCGGTTGAAGGACAGGAGGTTCTCCACGAGGAACCCCAGCCCGTCCGCCTCGTGGATGATGCGCGTGGGGTAGTCTCGTGCCTCGTTGCCCTGCGCGAGCCGCCACTCGAGCGTCTCCGCCAGCAGCCGGATGGAGGCAAGAGGCGTGCGCAGCTCGTGGGACACGGTGGCCACGAAGTCGCTCTTGAGCTCAAGGAAGCGGTACTTCCGGTGCTGGCCCAGGAAGGCGAGCGCCGCGATGGTGAGGGCCAGCCCCGCGCACAGCACCACCATGCCCGTCTTCAACCGGTAGCGCTGCTCCAGGGCCTCCTCCTCCCGCGCCCACAGGGGCGTCTCCACCTCCACGGGAAGGGCCGCCAGCGCCATCACCTCCTCGGTTCCACGCAGGCGCACGTGGCCCTCGGGCCCGAGCTGCCCCCGCTCGCGCATCTCCCGGGTGAGTGTCTCCAACAGCGCCTCGGTGGCCACCGCGACGCCCCGCGCATGGCCCTCGCCGTGGGGCTCCAAGTACCACCCGCCGGAGCGCACCAGCACGGGCCCGGAGAGCGAGCCGGGCAGGGACAGGGGCAGGGGCGCGGTAGCCAGCTCCGCGGTGCGCGCCTCGAAGTCGATCACCGGCGTTCCCGTCTTCGTAGACAGCGCCACCACGCGCTCGCGCAGGAAGTCGAAGTCGGCGCGGGTGAAGCGCGAGCGCTTGAGGAGCAGCAGCCGTTGCATCCCGTCCAGCTGGTGGCCCTGGCCGTCCTCCATCCCGTCTCGCACCAGCGACTGCATGAGGGGCGGCACCGAGTTCGCCCGCTCCGCGAGTGTCTCCAGCACCACCAGGAACGCGGGCACATCGCGCGTCGCGGCGAGCACGTACCGGGTGCGGTGCTGGAGGAGGGCCACGAGCGCCTCGGTGGCGCGCCGCCCATCTCCGCGCTCGATCGCCCGCTCCAGCGTGCGCATCAGGGCGAGCCGCTCCTTCCAGGGGCCCTCGTCCTCGTCGGGGAGCTCCCTGCCCGCGAGCAGCCGCGTGTACCGGTCGCGGGCGGGCGTGTCCTTCCCCGAGTCATACAAGGCCAGCCGTGGCAGGATCTGCTCCCCATGCTCGCGCAGGTAGAGGCCCTCGGCGGGAGCGAGTGGGTCGGTGGTGGCGAGCTCCAGCGCGGGCCGGGCCTCCTCCAGCTTCTCCCGCATGGCCTGGCCCAGGGCGACCAGGGCGTACTGCTCGAGGGCTTCGCGCCGGGAGCGGAGCGAGGCCCGGGCATCTTCGCGCTCGGTGGCGAAGATGCGCTGCAGCTGCCACAGGCCCCACCCGAGCCCGGCGAGGCCGAGCACGAGGGCGGAGAGGGTGGGCAGCAGCCTGCGGAACATGCGGGAGATCTACTTGATGGTCGGGACGCGATCGAAGTCCATGGTGCTCACCGGAGCGAGCTGCTCGAAGCGGTCCGTGCGCTTGTCGAGTGCCTGGGCCTGGCGGATGAGGGCTCCGAGCTCCTTCACGTCCTGCCGGTCGCGCAGGGGCTCGCCGATCTCCTCCCACAGCGCATGGAGCTGGGACCAGGTGAGCGGGCGGACCCAGTAGGAGCCCCGCAGCTTCTCGGCGAAGGCGGCGGCCACATAGGACAGGCGCGAGGGGGGAGCCGCCTGGCCGTACGCGGGCCGCAAGATGCTCGAAGGGAGCGCCTTCTCCACCAGCTTCGAGTCGCCCCCCTCGGGTGCCTTGTAACGGATGCGCAGGGTGGCGAAGGAGCTGGCGGGCTCGCGCAGCTTCACCTCGTAGATGGCGGTGACGGCATGGCCCGCGCCCACCTCTCCGGCATCCACGCGGTCATCGGCGAACTGCTCCTTGGCGAGCATCCGGTTCTCGTAGCCCACCAGCCGGTAACGGGCCACGGCCTTGCGGTCGAACTCGACTTGCAGCTTCACGTCCTTGGCCACCACCTGGAGGGTGCCGGTGAGGTTCTGCACGAAGATGCGGCGCGCCTCGTCCAACTGGTCCACGTACGCGTAGTTGCCCTCTCCTATCTGGGCCAGCCGCTCCATCAGCACGTCATTGTAGTTGCCCATGCCGAAGCCGACGGTGGTGAGGGTGATGCCCTTGGCGGCCTGTGCGCGCACCCGCTCAAAGATTCCGTCCGCGGAGGTGATGCCGTTGTTGGCGACGCCGTCCGAGCACAGGATGACGCGGTTGATGCCGCCCTCGAGCAGGTGCTCCGAGGCCATCGCATAGCCCAGCTCGATGCCAGCCTGGGCGTTGGTGGAGCCCTCGGAGTAGAGCGAGTCGATGGCGGCCATGAGCTTGTGCTTGTCGGCGGCGCTCGTGGGCCCGAGCACCGGGTGCGCGGTCGAGCCATAGACGGCGATGGAGACCTGGTCCCGTTCGTCGAGCTCATCCACCAGCAGCCGCAGCGCGCGCTTCACCAGCCCGAGCCGGTTCTCGATGTTCATGGAGCCGGACACGTCGATGACGAAGACGAGGTGGGCGGGCTTGCGTGCGGCACGGCTCACCTCGCGCGCCTTCAGCCCGATGTGCACCACGTGGTAGCCCTTGCGGCTGGGCGAGGGGAAGCCCTCCACGTGCACGCTGAAGGGGGACTCGGGGTCGCTCCGGTAGCCGTAGTCGAAGCTGTTGACGAACTCCTCGACGCGCACGCCCTGCTCGTCGGGCAGTGCTCCCCGCTCCAGGTAGCCGCGCGCCAGCGTGTAGGACGCGCTGTCCACGTCCACGGAGAAGGTGGAGAAGCGCTCCTCCTCGGTGTCGATGGTGGGGTTCACCCCGTAGCTCTTGAAGTACATGTCCGCGAAGGGCTGCTGGGGAAGCATCGCGGTGCGCTCGGGAGGCGGGGGCGCCGGGGGCGCACTGGAGGAGGAGGTGCCGGACGCGGTGACCTGGCCGCCCTTGCCCTTGTCCTTCGAGCGCCCGATGCTTCCGAAGAAGTCGCTGACACCCCTGCCGATGGCACCGAGGTCGATGAGCGGCGGGGCGCCTGTCACCACTATCTCCTCGTTCATGGCATCGGGCAGCAGCTCCACCTTCACACGGATGGTGCTGTCCGGGCGCAACTGGATGTCCGAGCGCGAAAATGGCCGGAAACTCTCCCTGTCGAACCGCAAGGTGTAGACGCCCGGTGGAAGCTGGGGGAAGCGGAAGTTGCCCTGGGCGTCCGTGACCACGACCTGCTCGCCCTGGAGACTGGGAGAGGTCGCGGTGACCACCACGTCCCGGAGGGGCTTTTTGGTTTCGGCGCTGATGACCATGCCGATGATGACGCTGTCGGCCAGGGCCGGCGTGGCGAGCAGCAGGAGGACACAACTGAGGACACTGGGGAGGACGTGCTTCATCGTTGGGGCTACCTCGCGCATCGGGATGAGCGCCATCATCCAGATGCGGCCTGAATCCTGCCGCATGCGAGGCTCCGCTCTTCATCATGGTTTCATCACGGGCACCCGGCTAGAGGACGCGCGAGGCCTTCCGAGCTTCGGGCTGCACGTCGGCCCGGTTGAAGCTCAGCGCTGCGCGGCGGGCAGGCGGATGGTGAAGGTGCTGCCCTTGCCGGGCTCGCTCTGCACCTCGATGCGGCCCTGGTGCTTGGAGATGATGCCGTAGCTGACGGACAGCCCCAGGCCCGTGCCCTGGCCCCGCGGCTTGGTGGTGAAGAAGGGCGTGAAGAGCTTGGAGATCGTCTCCTGCGTCATTCCCTTGCCCGTGTCGGCAACCTCGACCACCACCTCGTTGCCCTCGTGCCGCGTGCGGATGCGGATCTCCCCGCGTGTTTCGATCGCCTGGGCCGCGTTGACGAGCAGGTTGGTGAACACCTGGGAGATCTGCGTGGGGTGGCAGCTCACCGGAGGCAGCGGACCGAAGTCACGCTTCACCTCACATTTGTACTTGAGCTCGTTCCAGACGATCTTCAGCGTGGAGGCCATCTCCGTGTTCACGTCCACGAGCTGCGGCTCCCCCGAGTCCTCGCGCGCGAACGAGCGCAGGCTCTGGGCGATCTCCTTGATGCGCCGGGTGCCCACCAGGGACTCCTCGATGATCTCCGGCATGTCCCCGAGGATGTACTCCACGTCCTCGCGCTGCCACAGCTCGCGCATGCGCTCGAGCAGCTCTGCGGGAGCGCCGCCGGACTCCTCCTCCCGAGGGGTCAGCAGCTCGCGCTGGAGCTGGAGCAGCGGCGTGAGGGAGGAGACGTACTGGTCCAGCGACCCCAGGTTGCTCATCACGTAGCTGATGGGATTGTTGATCTCATGCGCGACGCCGGCGGCCATCTGCCCGAGCGAGGCCAGCTTCTCGGTCTGGATGAGCTGGGCCTGCTGCTCTTCCAGCTCGAGCGTGGCCTGCAGGAGCTTCTCGCTGCGCGTGCGCACCAGCGCCTCCAGGCTGTCGCGGTGGCGCCGCAGCTCCTCGTCCTGCTGGAGGAGCCGCTCCTCGCTCAGCTTGCGCTCGGTGATGTCGCGGATGATGGAGATGACCTCGTCCGGCCCGCACCGTGTCAGGCGCATCTCGTAGTGCCTGCGCCCCGACTGTGGCATGTCCAGCACGTACTCGAAGACCTCGAGGGTGCCCTCGCGCACGGCGCGTGCCAGGTGCATGAGCGACTTGTCGAGCACGGGCTTGGAGAGCGGCAGATCCCGCAGGTTGGTCCCGATGATCTTCTCGGCGGGGATGAGCATCTCCACGTTCTTGTTGCCGTGGAAGTCGCGGTAGGTGCCGTCGGCGCCGATGCGGAAGACGATGTCCGGGATGGCGCTCACCAGGGCCTGCAGGCGCTCTTCCCCGAGCTTCCGGGCGGTGATGTCCACGTTGGTGCCCACCATGCGCACCGGGTAGCCCTGCTCATCGCGCGTCACCACCTTGGCCCGGGTCAGCACCCACACCCACTCGCCATTCTTGTGCCGCAGGCGCTGCTCGTGCTCGACGCGCGCGAGGTTGCCCTTCAGGTGCTCGGTGACGAGCCGCTCGGCGTGGGTCGCGTCCCCGGGATGGCTCAGGTGTGCCCACGTGGCGTAGGAGGTCTCCAGCTCGCTCTCGGCGTAGCCCAGCATTTCCCACCAGCGGCGGTTCGTGACGAGCCGTCCGGTGGGCATGTCCATGTCCCACACGCCATCCTGCATGTTGTCCATCAGCAGCCGCAGACGCTCCTCGCTCGTTTCGTGGGCGTGGCGTAGCTCCTGCTCGGTCTGGCGCCGGCGCTGCTCGTTGCGCCAGCCGATCAGCAGGCTGCCGCAGACGAGGAGGAAGGGCTGGAGGAAGTCGATGAGCTCGGCCTCGTAGCCGCCGGGGCGTTGGGCCAGGCCCACCACGCCCAGGCATTCGCCTCCGGACTCCAGGGGCAGCCCCAGGAAGGTCCGCTCGGCGCCGGGGCCTCCAGACAGGACGGGTCTGCCCGTGGTGGAGACGGCACCCACGAGCGCGCGCAGATCCCGGGGCTCCGGGCCCGGCGGCTCATGCGGCACGGGGAGCTCCCACGAGGCGCTCGTCTCATCTGGCGGGAGGCTGGCGACGGGCCGGAACGAGGGCGTGCCGCCAGGGGAGGGGAGCACCTCGCCGATGACTCCGGACGCACTGCCCGTCAGCTCCAGCACCACCGCGAGCATTCGCTCGAAGGCCGCCCGTGGCTCACCGCCACGAAGGACGTCCGCCTGCACCTCGGTGAGCACCCTCAGCAACTGGTGGCTGGCCCGCAGCGTCTCCTCGGCGGACGCCTGGCCACCGGTGAGCGCACCTGACCTGTCCCGGGAGACGGGTGCTGAGCCTTGAGGGAGGGGAGGCATGGAACTGAACCTTGGTGGATGCGGAAGCAGGTCCCGGGCGCGGAAATCTAGCTGAAATCTCCTGGAGTTACATCCGTCCGGCGCCGTGACGCTCCGTGTCAGCCCAGCAGCACCATCAGCAGATGGCCGATGGCGGCGAGCACCAACGCCGCGGCCGCCGTGCTCGCGGTGATGATGAAGACGGGGTGCTTGTCCACGCTGCGAAGCGCCTCATGGAGCCCGCGCTTGATGAGGGTCCGCTGGCATTGCACATGGATGCGGCCCTCCATGACGCCCTGCAGCACCTGCATCATCTCGTCGACGGACTGGTAGCGCTGCGCCGGGTCCTTCGCGAAGCCCTTGTGGAGGAACCATGCGAGCTCAGCGGGCACGGGCGACTGGTGCGGGTTCGACGTGAGGGCGAACACCTCTGGCATCACCTTCTCCACGCCCGAGAGCACGTCGGCCAGCGACTCACGACCCTCCAGGTAGTGCCGCAGGTAGAGGAATTCGTGGAAGAGCACGCTCAGGCTGTAGGTGTCGCTGCGGACGTCCACGGCGTCGTGCTGGCCGCGGGCCTGCTCGGGCGACATGTAGAGGGGGGTGCCCACCACCGCGCCCATTTGCGTCTGAAGCGACACCGCCTCGCGCATGCTCGTCGCGGTGCTCGCCGGCGTCGCGGTGAGAGCCACGGGGTCCGGCTGACGGGGGCGACGGGCCAGGCCCCAGTCCATCACGGTGACCTCGCCGTAGGGCCCCACCATGATGTTGGCGGGCTTGAGGTCGCGGTGGATGAAGCCCTTGCGGTGCGCGTACGCCAGCGCGTTGAGCACGCCCACGAAGACCTGTACCCGGACGGGGAAGGTGAAGCGCGCGTGCGTGGCGGCGTCTCCCTGGCGGAGCTTGTCGATGATGGACTCGAGCGTGTCGCCCTGGAGGTGCTTCATCACGAAGTAGTACCGGCCGAGGTGGTCGATGCCCACGTCGTGCACCGGGACGATGTTCGGATGATCCAGCTGCCCGACGGTGCGGATCTCCTCCACGAACCGGAGCACGCGATCCAGGTCGGACGCCTCTGGCAGGCGCTTGAGGGCCACCATCCGCTCGATGTCATGGTCCTTGAGCAGGACCACTTCGCCCATGCCGCCCTGACCCAGTTGGCGGAGCTCCTCGAAGCGTTCCCGCTCGAAGGGCACCACGTTGGGACGGTCCCCGTTCCACTGGACGCGGGGGAGCACCGTGCTGCGCCGCGCGAAGGCGGCCGCCGGGGCGCTCTGTTGCGGCGAGAGCGGCGCGGGAGGGTTCTCGGGCCGCGAGGCCGGCGAGATCAGGGTGGAATCGAGGGGGGCATCCGGGACATATCGGAGCGTGTCCGTCATGGTCCGCTTGAATAACAGAACCTCTCCCGTCTCGCCCGGCTGCTTGCTTGGGGGCTGATGGCCCGCTTGCGTTCCCTCTCGAGCCAAGCCACCGGAGCCCTGTGGGCGGAGGTAGGTCCTCACCCGGGGTGACGGGGGAGGTGGTCGCGGGAGACCTCTTCGAGCAGGCGGCTGGTGGGGGCTATCGGTCCGGTGCCTGTTCAAACCCCCAGCCAGTAGAGGCTGCGTCGGGTGCGCAGCACCTGTTCCAGGAATTCTGAGAAGGAGCTGGCGATCTGCTTGCAGTAGTACGGGTCCGGCCAGGTCTCATGGATCCCGTCAATCAGCGGATACCGACCGTCTACCTGGCGGCTCACGTCCAGGACGACATAGTTGCCGTCGCGCACATAGCAGAGGGCATACATCGAGGCAGGACCCCATTCGTCGCTATCCTCACGGCGAATGGCGACCCGCGCTCTCACGATCTCTGCCAGGGGCAGGATCTCATAGGGCGAATCCGGCCATTGAAGCAGAGCAGCCCCATTGCAGTGCAGATAGAAGGCACGCAGATCCGAGTCCAGCCGCCAGCCCACTCGCCGCTCGAATTCCTCGACATCCTGGAGAGTGGCGGGAGGTTTTGGGAAGTGCTCGCGCGAGACATCTTCGAGCAGCGCGCTCATGGGCGTGGCCATTGTCAGTTGTCCGTGTAGGGCAGGTCAGGCCCCACCGCATTCCAGGGCGATTGCCCGGCGTAGCAGGCGGGGTATTGGCGGCCAAATTCATCATGAGCGAGAGGCTCTGCTGGAAAGACGTTGTTGGGATCTACCGGGGCGCCTCCATGTTTGAGGTCCCGGATATGGTGCCCCGGCCACGATCTACCCGTCTCGGATGGCCATTCTCCGAACCGCCCACTCCAGTCCAGGCGGAAACCGTCCCGGAATCCATTCCACTTCCTACGCGCGGCTTCATTCTCGGCAGCCGATAGCGTCGGGTAGTCGCAGCAGCAGTGCCAGATGCCGTAGCGACTACCAGCCTCGACGGAGACGGGCAGAACGACGAGGCGTCCCTCCCAATCGAACTTGATGTCGGCCAGCCACATGCAGCCCATGAGCCGATGGCCCTCCTGGGCGCACTCCAGCTGGCACATCCGCATGAAGTCCTGTCTGCACTGCCAGGGGCCATAGAAGAGGGTCGTCCTCATCCGTCCGCCCGGCACGTTCAACCAGGGCAGTTCCTTCTTTGTCGCAGGTCTGGCCCCGGGAACTGGAGTGGGTTTCGTTCCAAGGGCTCCACCCGCTTCATTGATGGAGCCGCACCCGGCGAGGAGCAGCACCACCACGACCGTCCAGCCTGAGTTCATGGGATTCCTCCCGGCCAGGGGGGCGGGGGCCCGGGCCCTTCAGAATCCCGTGAGCGTCAGGGAGCGGCCCGCCTCGAAGCGGGGCTCTTTCTGTAACTGCTCCAAAACCCCGAAGGTGCAGTGGAGCGTTACCATGGGGATGCTGCCTGGCGCGCTCACCCACCTCACCGCCTCCATCAGTTGGTGGGACCGGAGGTAGCTCAGCACGGTGTCGTGGAAGTGTTCTCCCTCGGCGCATGCCGCCGCGTACGCAACCGACCGATCTCGCTGGGGCGCGGCTCGATAGTGGGCGGCAGGCTCTTCCCGGGGCATCACGATGGTCTCAATCCACATGGGGGAGCCTCCGGTCTCGAGAGCCGAGAAAAAACGCTCATTAGATTATCGCAAGTGACACGTTTCGGGTTGCGTCATTTCATTATTTTCCACTGCGGACGTGTGGGACGGCCTGTGAGGATGTGTCCCGCGTGGGTTGGGTTGGGTTACCTGGTTCCTTCGGATTGTTGAGTGAAGACCAGATGCGTCCGGCCTCCGGTGAGTCGGCCTTTCCATGCACGACGGCCAGGACGCGGCCGTGCTCGTCGAGCGCGATGGCGTAGGGGTCCTTGCCGGAACTGAAGTCCAGTGTCTCGGCCATGTCGCCGTTGCGGTCGAGCAGGGTGTCGTCCCAGTACTGCTGCGGCACCTGGGGCTTCGCGTGGTTGCGCGCCGTGGCGGCGCTCACGAAGAACGGCAGGTGGAGGGAGATGATGGACTCGCGCTGAGCGCTCGCGGGGGCGTGGGTGTCGGCGGCGTCGAACCAGGCCCGCATCTCGTCACCCGAGTTCTTGTCGGTGATGGCGACGAGCAGCGTGCGCTTTCCCGTGAACTCCTGGCTCGAGTGCTCGTGCCCCAGGAGATCCTGCGCCGTGAAGGAGGGGAGGGGCTTGCCCACCTCCGGTCCGTCCGCCGCCCACGCGGGGAGCGCGAGGGTGCTGGTCACGAGCAGGACCTTCCACCAATGAGTCGCTTGTCGATGCTGTGGCATGGGGCTCCTCCTTCACCCCATAGATGTCGTGCTCCCGGGGTTGTACCGCAGGGGACCGGAGCCTCGAGGAGCGCTGGCCGCCGGGCACCCGGGCGGGCGGGCACCCGTCAGATGTCCTGGGCGACGGGGAAGCGGAGCGTGAAGGTGCTGCCCTGGCCGAACTGGCTCTGCACCTCGATGCGGCCGTTGTGGCGCGACATGATGCCGTAGCTGATGGACAGGCCCAGCCCCGTGCCCTTGCCTGGAGGCTTGGTGGTGAAGAACGGCGTGAAGATCCGGGCGAGGACTTCCTTCGTCATCCCATGTCCCGAGTCGGAGATCCGCACCAGCACCTCGTTGCCCTCGTGCTGCGTGGCGACCTGGATGGTCCCTCGCTCCGGAATGGCCTGCACGGCGTTGAGCAGCAGGTGGGTGAAGACCTGGTTGAGCTGGGCGGGACGGCCGAGGATGGGCGGCACCGGCCCGTAGTCGCACTTCACCTCGGTCCTGTACTTGAGCTGGTTCCACACCACCTTCAGGGTGGTGGCCAGCTCCTTGTTCACGTCGACCAGCTCCGGCAGTCCGGAGTCCTCGCGCACGAAGGCCTTCAGGCTTCGCACGATGTCCGCCACGCGGTGGGCGCCCTCGCGCGAGTCGTGGAGCAGCTCGTTCACATCGCCGAGCAGGTAATCGAGGTCCTCCTGCTCCTGGAGGGCCTGGATGCGCGCGAGCAGCTCGGCCTCGGGCCCCTGGAGCCCCGGGCCCACGCGCTCCGCGAGCTCGCGATAGAGCTTCAGCAGCTCGCTGAAGACGGAGGTGTACTGGGTGAGCGTGGCCAGGTTGCTGGTGATGTAGCCCAGCGGGTTGTTGATCTCATGGGCGATACCGGCCACGAGCTGTCCCAGCGAGGCCATCCGCTCGGAGTGGAGCAGCTGGGCCTGGCGCTCCTCGAGGGCCACGGTGGTCTGGAGCAGCTCCGCGGTGCCGCTGTGCACCAGCTTCTCCAGGTGGTCGCGGTTGCGCTGGAGCTCCTCCTCCTGTTGGCGCAGCAGCTCCTCGGTGATTCGCTGCTTCTGCTGGCGGTGCCATCCCAGGATGATGCTGGTGCAGGTGGTGAGGAAGGGCTGCAGGAACCCGGCGAGCTCGGGGCCGTAGCCGTCGGGGCGGTTGGCGATGCCCACCATGCCCAACAGCTGGCCCTCGGACTTGAAGGGGAGGCCGAGGAATGCCCGCAGGGGCGGATGTCCCCGGGGCGTAGGCTCGTTGAGGAGCAGGGGCTCGCCCGTGGAGAGCACGGTGCCGCAGAGCTCCCGCAGCTCGTCCGTCCAGGCTGCGTGGGTGATGACGTGGGTGCTCAGGGAGGGCTTGCCGCCCGGTTCGCGGTGCACCTCGCCGATGAAGCCGTACTCGCTCTCCGTCAGCTCGAGCAGCGCGGTGAGCAGCTTGTCGAACAGGTGGTGCGCGTCGCTGCCCCGGAAGAAGTCGAGCTGGGCCTCGGTGAGTGCCTGGAGCAGGCGGTTGCTGATCTCCAACGCCCGCTCCGCCGCGAGTGCTCGCGAGCGGGTTCGACCCTGGGCGGTGTCGGATCGGCGACCCGAGGCGGCTTTACTCATCGTCTCCCCATGCTAACCCGCCCCGGAGGGCATCTTGGGCTCATCATCGGTCCACCCTGCGGGATGTCCAAGCTCGCATGCTCGGAACCTGGGCGGCCGATCCTACACCTGGCGTGCTTTCCACCGTCCACGGCGGAACACCCACGCTCCCATCACCGCCAACACCGAGAAGGCGATGGCAATGGCCGTGAAGGCGCCGCCAGGCCCCAGTCCGAGCGGCCCAGTGAGAAGCCAGGCCAGCGGGAGCTCCAATCCCCAGAAGCAGGCCAGGTTGAGCAGCGTCGGAGTGTAGGTATCACCCGCTCCGTTGAGTGCCTGGGTGAGCACCATGCCGTAGGCGTAGAAGATGAAGCCGGCGCTCACGATGCGCAGACAGCGCACCGCGTTGGAGACCACGTCCGGCTCCTGCGTGAAGGTGGTGATGAGCGGCTGCGCGAAGAGGATGAAGACCAGCCCCACTGCGCCGAGGAACACCATGTTGTAGAAGCCAGCGCGCCAGACGGCCTGCTCGGCCCGCTCGGGCTTGCGGGCGCCCAGGTTCTGCCCCACCAGCGTGGCCGCGGCGTTGCTCATCCCCCACGAGGGCAGCAGGGCGAACAGGATGATGCGCATGCCGATGGTGTAGCCCGCCACCGCGGCGCTGCCGGCCGCCGCCACGATGCGCACCAGCACCGTCCAGCTCGCGGTGCCGATGAGCGTCTGGAAGATGGCGCTGCCCGACAGCCGCAGCATGACGAGCATGGTGGCCGGCTCGAACCGCAGGTGTTCGCGGCGGACGGTCACCCGGCTGGTGCCTCGGAAGAGCCGGAAGAGCTGGTAGCCGACGCCCACCCCACGTCCGATCGTGGTCGCCACGGCCGCGCCCACCACGCCGAGCTCCGGAAAGGGCCCGAGGCCCAGCACCAGGCACGGACACAGGAGGATGTTGAGCGAGTTGGCGATCCACAGCACGCGCATCGCCACGGCGGCGTCTCCCGCGCCGCGGAAGATGGCATTGATGAGGAAGAGCAACAGGATGATGACGTTGCCGCCGAGGAGGATCTGCGTGTAGCGGTACCCATGCTCGACGACCCAGGACGAGCCGCCCAGCAGGGAGAGCAGGGGCCTGGCGAGCAGCACACCGCCTACCGCGATGGGCAGCGAGACGAGCACGCCCAAGCCAAGGGCCTGCACCGCCACGCGCGCCGCCGCGTCCGGAGCCTTCTCCCCCGTGCGCCGGGCGATCAGCGCCATCGCCCCGATGCTCAGCCCCATCGCCAGCGCGTACAGCAAGGACAGCAGGGACTCGGTGAGCCCCACGGTGGCGATGGCCTCGGCGCCCAGCCGGGACACGAAGAACACGTCCACGACGGCGAAGATGGACTCCATCACCATCTCGAGGACCATGGGGACGGCCAGCAGCAGGATGGCTCGTCCCACTGGAGCCTCGGTGAAGTCCTGCTCCGAGCCTCGGAGGGCCTCCTTGAGGGATGCCCAGAGGCTCGGGGCCGGACCGTCGGGTGCGTTCATGGGCCCCACATACCCGGGTCAGAAGACGAGCGTCCACCCAGGATTGCGGACCTGCGCTCGCGCGTACGCCACACCGTGGATCTTCAATCCGTGGTCGTCCAGCAGGGTGATGAGTCCCCCCTGGTTGGACAGCTCCAGGGGTTTCTCGACCTGCACGAGCCGGGTGGCTCCCGGGGCGATCTCCCCGGTGAGCGGCTGCTTGTGCTTCTGCCGATCCGCCAGCGCCCAGCCGTCCAGGGTCACGGACTCGGGCGAGGTGTTGAGCAGGGTGACGGTCTCCTGCTCGGGCGTGTGCGTGTCGTTGACGAGCGCGGCGACGATGCGCACGACGCCATCGGGATGGGTGGGGCCCGGCGTGGGCATGGGCATCCGCGGGCCGGGAGCGGGGGGCTGGGGAGCGGGTGGGGTGGGAACCGCCGGAAGGGCGCGTCCTGTCCGATCGTCCGTGTGCCAGGTCTGGGACTGGAACTTGAGGAAGATGCCCACCCACTGATTCGTCGAGGCGAAGTGGATGAGCACCCCTCCGTCCTGCCAGGTCCCGTCCTGGTCCGCGAAGGACCGATCGTTGCCCTGGTTCATGTGGATGTCATGGATGCCCTGGCCGGGGGTGAAGCCGAAGTACTTGTCCTTCGCCTTCTCCGGACCCCAGGGTTCGCCAAAGGCGTAGACGAGGGCCTCCTCGTCCGACATGGCGCGCTGGAGGTAGTGGTCCAGCTTCTCGTTCAGGTCGTTGTCCGGTCCGGGCACATTGGGGGGCAGCTTCGTCATGCCCTCGCGGTCGAAGAGGTTGCCGCGGATGAAGTCGAGCGCGAGCCCGCCGGGGCGGCTCGGGAGCGGAGTGAATCCGAGCGGTAGCTCACTCAGTCCCTCGAGGATGGGATGCATGAAGTGCTCATCGACGAGGAACTCCAGATCCGACGGGGGCAGCTTCGAGCTGACGTTGATGGCGATCCGGTAGTCCGCCGACTTATCGACGAGGCGCACCTGATAGTGGGGGCTGGGGCCCGAGCCCAGCCGGCGTGCGACGGCCGAGCCCTTCAAGACCCCATATTTCTTCAGCGGCATGCGGTGACCCTCCTACCAGGAGGGGGAGGCCGCTGGATGTGGATGTGACGGAGCGCGGTCAGGCGCCGAGCAACGGGAAGAAGTGCCCGATGGGGCCATTGCCCCGGCCCACGGCGAGCGGGTGCTCGAGCGCCCGGGTGACGTACTCCTTGCCCATCCGGGTGGCCTCGAGCAGCGAGTGCCCCAGGGCCAGGTTGGCGGCGATGGCCGCGGACAGGGTGCACCCGGTGCCGTGCGTATTGCGCGTCTCCACCGAGGCCAGGTGCAGGGTCTCCAGGCGCTCGCCGTCGAACCAGACATCGGTGCCGCGC
Source organism: Vitiosangium sp. GDMCC 1.1324 (assembly GCF_003044305.1). Lineage (GTDB taxonomy): Bacteria > Myxococcota > Myxococcia > Myxococcales > Myxococcaceae > Archangium. The sequence goes on from NZ_PZOX01000019.1 coordinate 258,762, forward strand.
AGGCCTCCGGGCATGGCGCCACCCTTCACGAGCACCACCTTGGGTCCCTGCTGGTGGATGCGGCGCGCGGCCTCCTGCATGTCCTCCAGCGTCCGGAGCTCCAGGCCCGCGAGCAGCTGGGCCTCGTGCCGGTTGGGGGTGACGATCGTGGCCAGCGGCAGGAGGTGCTCCCGCAGCGCCGCCACGGCCTCGTCGTCGATGAGCCGCGCGCCCGCTCGCGACACCATGACCGGATCCACGACGAGCGGGGTGATGCCGAGCGCCTTCACCCGTTCGGCCACCGCGGAGATGATCTCCCGGTTGACGAGCATGCCCGTCTTCGCGGCGCCGATGCCGATGTCCGTGGCCACCGCGTCGATCTGGGCCGCCACCGACTCGGGGGGCAGGACGTCCACCCGGGTGACGCCGAGGGTGTTCTGGGCCGTGATCGCCGTCAGCGCACTGGTCCCGTGCACGCGGTGGAACGCGAAGGTGCGCAGGTCCGCCTGGATGCCCGCGCCTCCCCCACTGTCCGAGCCCGCGATCGTGAGCGCGGTCGCTACCTTCCTGTACTCCATCTTCGTCCTGTCCTTCCGTGTAGAGGTTCAACATACGCCCCCCGGCGCGGATGCCAACCCGCTTCGGCCCGCCCCTCCTCAGGATGCTCGCCTCGGTGCTGTACCGGCTCCTGGGTTGAGCCCGGCGGAAATCCCCACGCAACTCCGGAGCGGCTTTTGCGATAATGGATTTCGGACCTCCCACCCGTGGGGGAGGTGTCCCCTTGGAGGCTCCATGTCCAGCATCAACGGTCTGACCGGTCCCCGCGTGCCCACCGCGACCCCGTCCTCGGCGCAGGCGACCCCGAGCACGAGCTTCCTCTCGCGCGTGCAGGCGGCCGCCAGCGGCGTGTCGACCCTGCCGAAGCAGGCGAATGCCCCCGCCGTCTCCGGCCGCGACATCATCTCGAAGGCCATCGAGACCGCCAAGGGTTCCGCGTCCAACGCTGCGGCGACGGATGAGCAGACCCAGCAGCGGCAGGCCCTCCAGGAGATGTCGCGCGCCTTCGTGATGGGGACCGTCCAGTCCATCTTCGGGGCCGTCGGCCAGTCGGGTTCCTCCCTGCCCAAGGCGGAGGACTGGGGGTAGGCGCGCCTCCCCCTTGAGTCCGGGCATGACGTGGTAGACCTCCTGGGTCCGCCATGCGTGCTCTCTGCCTCGTCCTCCTGTTGCTCTCGCCGGCCGTGCTCGCCGCCGGGGGCACCACCCTCAAGGTCCGCTGCGTCGAGACCTGCACCGTCCTGATCGAGGGCAGGCCCGGCCGCCGCCTGCACGACTCCCCGTGGAACTGGGAGTTCAAGGACGTCCCTCCCGGCAAGCGGCGTGTCGAGGTGAAGGGCATTCTCGGCCGCCCTCTGGCCGCCAGCTACCTCGACATTCCGGATGTGCCCGAGGCGAGCCTCTATGTCGACTCGAAGGGGCGCCTGACGGTCTCCCCGTCGGCGTCCTCAGCGGCAGCCGACGCGGGCATCCGGCCGGCACCTTCTGAGGCGCAGACGAAGGAAGACGCCTCCATCCTCCACGTCCGCTGCCAGAAGCCCTGCACCGTGACGGTGGAGCATGTCCGCAGGCCCTCGGGCGATTCCAGGACAGCCATCGTCCACGGCTTGAAGCCGGGCACCTACCGTGTCGAGGTGGACTTCGTGCTGGGCGGAACTCGACGCGGCTCCGTGGAAGTCCCTCCCGCCAGCGAAGTGTTCGTCTACGCCACCGACGCGGGGCTCCAGGTCACCAACACGCGGCCGCTCGCGAAGTAGCCCCATCCGGTATGGACGCGCATCCCCTCGGCAACCAGGAGCTCGGAGAAGTGCTCGCTGTGGCACTGGTGGGGGGCCAGGGCGCGCGCATCCGGTGACGGCAGGTGTCATGCTACGCTGCCTGACCCGGGAGGTAGCGCGCATGCAACAAGCGGGAGGGGCCGTCTGGCGAGGACTTCGTGGCGAGCGCGCGAGACGACTTGTTAGACGGCGTGACGGTGCGCGGCGGCCTCTCTGGTTGATCGTGGTGTGCCTGGCCGTGGTGCTGTTCCAGGTGGGCTGCGCCACGAGCGCGTCATCGGGGAGCAACCAGGAGGCGCTACTCCTATCAGCAGATGATGACCCATGGCGCGAAGGGCGCACCGCCTTCGCAAGGGTCGTCCCCGTATCTGACAACGGAGCGGATGCTGGAGAGCGTCCCGTCCCGGCGGAAGCACCGGCGGGGGCGTGGGGGCCGGAAGGTGGCACCCACGACGAGGAAGCCAGGGAGCGGGCGAGGCAGGTGGAGGAGGCGAGAGCGCGGGCGCTGGTGCTGGCGGCGCGGCGGGAGGGGCGTGGGCCGGAGGCGGACGAAGCGGCACGCAAGTCCGAGACGGACAGGGCTGTGGCGCGGGTGGTGGGCCTGTGCAGCGGGGTGGAGGAAGTGGGGGCGGCGCTGGTCTTCTCCTTCTGGGCGGAGGGGGGCGCGCTGACGCAGGTGGGCTACCGGGAAGAGCGCGGCGGCGGGCGCGCGGGGCGGCCGGTGGAATCGGAGGGGCTGGCGCGAGTGCTGCGCCACGTCTTCACCGAGTACGTGGGCCAGCGGACGGGGGAGGTGGTGCTGAGGCTGCGGCGCGAGGAGACGCGCTGGGCGGTGGACTACGACGCCACGCACCAGGGAGCCCGCCCTCGCGAGGCCAGGACACTCCCGGTGCGCGCACAAGGTACCCCGGCCAACACCTTCCTCGCCCTCCACGAGGTGGCCAGGAAGTTGTTGAGCGCCGTGCAGGTACCCGCTGGCGGCGCGGCGAGAGTGGAGC